>CAVPIE010000001.1:0-50576 GCA_963704865.1 uncultured delta proteobacterium
AAATATTAGCAAAAAACTCGTTCTTAAGTCGGTCGACTTCTCTTGCTGCCTCCAGTGCTTCGCCAAGTTCCTCGGTTGTGGAGGCGAGCGCCGTGCGCGCCTCGAACTCACTGCGACGCTGTCTGTAGAGGAGTGCTACGCCTGCAGTGGCAATCACGACGCCGCCCCAAAGCATGAAGTTATTGCTCGCCCAGATGCCCAGCGGCCCGGTGGTATCGGTTGCGACCATCAAGATGTCGTATGCAAGGGTGACCGCCGACAACGACAATCCTGCAGAGATCGGGCGCGCTGGGATCACCAACGGGTATGCAAAGAACATGAGCAATAGTGCTTCGTGGTACCGGCTGGCGCCTCCCCCAGCGAGCTGCGTTACCGCAACCACCCCCAAGCCGATTGCGAAACAGGGAAGCAGCGCGAGTAGACGGAAGTGGCGCTTTCCCGTAGCGGTGAATGAAAACGCAAGAACCAATATGTGTGCGGAGACAATGATCACCCTGGCACGCGCGAGAGCCTGGGTGTTTTCGCTAATGAAGGGATCGAGGAAGTAGTAAGCCGCGAAGGCAGCTATCCCTAGCAGGCACGCCACCCGCACGGGCACCGGAGTTCGTCGGCGCTCTTCGTCCCAGAAGGATTTTTCTAATTCAGTATTTCGGGCTTGCGACACGATACGACAATCGCCTGTGGGGGAGTTCCATAGGCATGTCGAATTCTAACATGGGTGAAGCCTGCTCGGCGAACGAGGGAGCTCAACTGTTCAGCGGCGAAGAAGCAGAACAATCCCTCTTTTTCATGACGCATGAGCTCTGCAGCTTTGTTCAGAAGCGCTCGAGCCGAGTCTAAGATGTGGTCCCGACTGCTTTCCAGGGCATCGTCAGGAGTCGCTTCCATCGCCTCGATGAACTCGCGGAAAATTATCGATGTGTCGGCGTCTGGTTTCATCGAGGACACGACGAGACGTCCGCCTGGCCTCAAAATGCGGCGGCATTCTGATAGGCAGTCCGCAGGATGCTTGAGGTATGAAAGCAGTAAACTCGCTACTACCGCATCATAGGATTCGTCCGCAAATGGGAGTCCTGCACCGTGCTCGAAGACCGACGCCGGAATCCTGCGAAGCGACTGAAGTGCCTGAGCGACGGACAAGTGACCCTGCTCGACCTTGGCCATGATGTTGATGTCGTTCAACAACGGCTCCACGGTGTCCGGAAGCCCAGCGCCTTTGCGTACCTGTTCGGGCTCCAAGTCCGCCCCGCGCAGTAGCGCGCGAATGTCCTCGTTCATTCTCGAGTAAATCAGATCGGCGAATGTCTGCGTCACGCCTGGAACTCTGCCAACCAGTTCATGAATGGTTCCAAGCTCTCCATGCAGCCACCTCCGCGTCGCCGTTCTTGGAGTTCCATCCGCATCCGCACGAACGATCCGAACCCGATCGAACGCCGAGAACTCGGCGCGGAGTCGTTCGAGCGCGGGTTCGACGATATCAACGCACGTGAGTTGGGCTGGCTTCGACTCTAGCAGCGCGTTCGCGATGATACCGGTGCCAGCACCTAGGTCGAGGATTCTTCCTCCCCACGCCTCTGCTTCTGACGCTTGGGTCGCTGCGAAATCCCGGTAGGCCGGTAAGTGTCGAAGCAAGTTGTACCCGTGTGTCTCGTCGCTTTGAAGGTAGCTCCGCCAGTACTCCTCACGTGGCAGTGCTTCGCTCTGACGGACCCGTGCCCACTCCTGGCTCGCAACGGCGGCAACGAGTCCGCGCGGCGGCACAACGGTGTCAATCGTTTCTCCGAAGAGTTGGGACCAAACGACTCGAGTGATTAGCTGGAATTGGGCGAGAGCTTCGTCAGACGAGCTAGGAGTATGCCCCGCGTCCACTTTCAGAATTTCGCGCTCAGCCGGAGCTCTCGCGCTCATGATGTCGTGGATCCGAGTTGGATCCATCCAGGCGTCATACCTGCCTACCATCCATGTGACGGGAACCGGTATCTTCATCAAGTCGTGCCGGGCGTCATCCAACGTGGCCGCGCCTAAACTATCCACGTCTGCACAAAATCGGTCGCCATCAACCATGCAACCCTGCAGCGTTACGACGCCGTTCGGAATTCCCCGCACGTAGTGTCCCCATGCGTCGTAGTTTCCGGAGACGTTCATGACGCTGTTCTGGACATCTGCGGCTCCCATGTAAACAATCCATCGCGCAACGCATGAAGCTTCGGGACGAGTGAGCGCCACGCGGACCGCTACACTAGAGAACGACACGCTAACGACGATTATCTCGGTAGCCTCGACATAGGGGTTGTTCCGTGCCCAGCCAATGGCGCCAAGGACGTCGCTTACGCCATCGCTCACTGTGTAGTGCATGGTCTGCCGACCGTCCTGGTGCAGTCCCTGATCCTTCTCCGATTCGCCAAGGTTGTTCACTCCGTCCAGCCGAAGCACGGCCAGATCGCGATCCTGGATTCTGAAATTGTGAGTCAGGGTCTGAGCAAGGGCGGACATCGTCTCCTTCCGGCTTCCGAACGCCGGGACCACCAAGACCAATGGGGCGCGTACGCGCCCGCTGGAGGGGAAGGAGAGGTTGAGTAATCCAACGAGGTCACGCCCGTCGTTGTTCTTCATGCGGACAACCTGAAAAGGTTCCTGAGCAGAGCCGGAGCGAACTTTTGGAGCTCGTGTGTGGTACAAATACGTCGCCTTGTCGCCAAGCCCGCGGGCCCAGTTCTTCACGATCTGCCAGCCAGAAGGTTTCCCCGCGGGGGCCACCTTCTCCTCGACGACTTTCGCGGTTGAACGCTCAACCCCACGCGACACCCCGATTTTCCACCATTCCCGGCCATCCGACTCTCGGACGTGCGTCACGTGTTTCACGACCGCCTCCGGGAGCGGAAGGCTTTTCCCTTCGATGTTCAGAGTCGCGTTGCTTAGCGGCGTTCCCGGGAGGAAGAGCGCGTTGCCCGAGGCAACTCGCATCGCGAACCCGCCGGGACTGAGGTCATATACCGGCCACTCCGCCGGTTCGTTCATCCATGGGACGCTGAGTGACACTCGGGCGCTACCAGCTGGCCTCGCTCGGGTAACCGATCTGCGTTCGGAGAAACCTAGCTTCCTTGGGAGATCGAGTGAGATTTGGGTGCCGTTTGCGCTGCGGACCCGCGAACCAAAAGAGTAGCTGTCGAATCCCATCGTGAACAGCAAGAAGACCCGCTCATCCCCATCGATCGATGCTTGCGCCTCGAGCTCGACCGTCAATGAATCGTCCGTTCGAGACACGAGCTTCCCCGAGTACCGCTCGTTCTTGCGCGATGGGATAACCGTGATGCTTGTGGCCTTCTCCAAAGCGCAGTCGAGCAGAGAACAGATCTTCCCCGACTCGGTTACGCTGTACTCGCTCGCGGACTCATCCTGAAGAGATGCTGCCCCGGCCCGATGCCCCTCGATTGTATTCAGCTCGGCGACGAGCCGCCTCAGCCGGCGACCTCCTTTGGTGGGAACTCGGGTGAACTTGAGCCCCAGGCCCGACGGTGACGATCGCACGATGGCTGCTTCTGCCACCACCCGGCCGAATTGACCTGCCGTGAAGACCAGCGTGTGAGTGTCCGCTCTCTCCAGCTTGGCGTTCGTTTCGAGGAAACAACCCTCGAGACCAATGTTGGTGATCCGACCTATCTCAGCCTGACTTCCGGCCTGCACTGCAATCTCGCAGTCGAAGCGGTGGGAGGCACGCTGCTCTTTGAACGGCGCGGTGGCTAGCGGTCTTGCAGATACGGGTGTCATTGATCCTCAAGCTTAGACAAGTCATGGCGAGGATATCACGGCTTCCCCGAACGGATAGTCAAAACGGTCCGATTCACTGCAACTGGAGGATTCCATGGGGGCAGTTGCGAACCTCACCGCGCCATCGGGTGAGGTGCAGGATCTACAGTGTTCCGCATCATCGAAAGCGTCCGGCGCGCGCAGGCTTCTCACGACCACTATGAAACCGACTCGAACTTCCTTACGATGCTTTGACGGTCGCACGGCGAAGGAGACGAAATGAGTGATTTGCGCAATAAAACGATGTTCATCTCCGGTGGGAGTCGCGGAATCGGACTCGCCATTGCGAAGAAGGTCGCAAGGGACGGGGCCAACGTTGCGTTGATCGCAAAGACGGCAGAGCCACATCCACGCTTGCCCGGTACGGTCTTCACCGCAGCCGAGGAGATCCGAGCCGCGGGGGGTCGTGCTCTGCCCATCGTGGGTGACATTCGATTCGACGACCAAGTGGAGGCTGCAATCGCCGCGACGGTAGCCGAGTTTGGTGGGATTGATATCTGCATCAACAATGCTTCGGCGATCAATCTGACTGGCATGAGCAAGCTCCCAATGAAAGTCTACGATTTGATGCAGAACATCAACACACGCGGGACGTATCTCGTATCGCGAGCCTGTCTCCCGCACCTGACGAAGTCAGAAAACCCGCATATCCTGACGCTGAGTCCGCCGCTGAACCTGAACCCGCACTGGTTCAAGAACCATACTGCCTACACAATTTCAAAGTACGGAATGAGCATGTGCACGATCGGTATGGCAGCTGAATTCGCCGAACACGGGGTGGCCGCAAACAGTCTTTGGCCGCGAACGATCATTGCCACCGCCGCCATTCAGAATCTGTTGGGGGGTGAGGCGGCCATGAGGGCTTCGCGTGACCCTGCGATCTTGGCTGATGCGGCATATGCGATTCTCTGCCGTTCCGCGAAGGAGAATACCGGGAACTTCTATATCGACGACGAGATCCTTGCAGAAGAGGGCGTCACCGATCTCTCCGGCTACGCCGCCGCCGAGGCTACGAACCTTCAGACCGATATATTTCTCGATTCATGAGCTGAGTCATCGAGAGCCCTCCCTCCAAGTTAGATGGAGTCGGTCTCCGCGAATTGGATATCATCCCCGTTCGAAATGGCCTTCCCACACCCCCACGAACTCAATGGTGAGCTCGAAGGTGCTTCGTATCGGGATTGTCATTACCGGTGCTGACCTGAGTCGCGGCCGGTGCATGATGAAGGGGCGAGGCTCGTCGGAGATCAGCCGCCGCAGTAGTCGTCGCCGCCGCCGCCGGAGGAGCCGCAGGTGTCCGCGGGAGCACCGGCGGGGCATTGTGCGGGCAAGTCGCAAAGGTACGTGCAGCGATCCATAAGGTTATCTAGGTCTCGACAGATCCCACCAATCGGGCATTCGTCATCTGCGCCTGAGGGGCACTGTGATTGTCTACCACTAGTGCATTGACTGCTGGGCACGTCGCGAGGTCCTCCTCGATGCCGCAGTAGTCCGGTGGGCTCTGCCCCAGACAGACTTGCACGCGAGGGCAGGGTGATCGAGTACGGCTGTTCACACCCTCCATCCGTGGTCTTCAAGCAAAACCCCGTCAGCTCGTTTGGAAAGCGCGTCTCGGGATTGGTCGGATAGAACATCGGAACGCAACGGTAAACCGCAAACGCCTGGCCGTTGTCGCTGCACTCACTATCGGCGACGCATGCCTCACAGACGTCGATGCTACCCACGAACGTTTCGGTACACGTCATTCGTTGCCGGGTCGCAGCTTCGGTTTCCTGGGCACGTCTGTTCTTCCGTCTCCGGCGTGCATTCGACGCACACTCCTTCATCGCATGCGTTGTTGACTCCCGGCAGGCCTTCGGCATCTTGACACTGCGCTCTGCTGTCGCAGGGCACGCATTCCTTCAGCGTGGGGTCGCATTTCGCGGCATCGATGGCGGTGCAATCGATATCGGCCGTGCACCCGATACACTCGAAGCGGTCGACGTCGCAGATCAACCCTCGTTCGGTGCAGTAGGCGTCATCGTCGGCCGTGCACTGCACGCACTGGAGCGCGTCGCTGCAGAGTGGGTGGTCGTCGGGGCAGGAGACGCTGCCGCACAAGTCGCCGGCGTTGACGCCGCCATCGCCCGACGGAGCGATGGGCTTGTCCTCGACGATGCAGCCGGCGGCAAGGGTTAGAAACCAAAGAAAGAAAGCGAATCGCATCATCTCTCTCTCCCTTTTCAAAACCTGAGCGTCAAGTCAATCTTCGTGGGGTGCAAGGCAAGCTCCGGGGCAAGTGCACCCCGCAGGTCGCCGTTTTTGCGACGCCGTTTCTCGCCCACCACCCACCAGGCCATGCCGCCGCCGATAGCCGCCGCTCCGACAGCCGCCCAGGCGGCAACCGCCGAGGTGTTGAGCTGCTGATCGTCGCCCTTGACGCCGGCCCCGACGCCAATCGCCGCAATTGCCGCCGCTCCGCCCGCAATCAAGATGATCGGCCCCGCCTTCCAAGCGGGAGGACGCCCCCGGCCGGCCCGCCGAGCCGCCGTCCCGTTCCCGGTCGCGTTCCCGGCCCCGTTCTCTGCCACTGTCGCTGTCCCCGCCGCTGTCCCCGCCGCAGCCCTCCGCACCAGCAACCCCTCCACCAGTGCCACCGTCACCCCAGCCAGATCATCCGCAACCACCCCCGTCGCATTCAAGCTCCGCCCCGACCGCTGCACCAGTGTCAGCGTGACCTCCCGGCCGCCGCTCGCTCGCAACCAAATCGCTGGCACGATCGCAAACACGGCCCCCGCCGCATCGAGGGCCTGCTCGATGCACTCGGGTGTTTGGCACGCGACAAGCGCTCGACCGAGGAGCTCCTGGGAAAGCGACGCGTGATGGCCGTGCGCCTCGAGGCCACGTCGAACCGCCGCGGCAACGCGAGCGCCATCCTGAGCGCGAAGTGACGCCGTGCCTTGAAGCGGGGCCAGGAGCACTGGCACTGGCGCTGGCGCTGGCACTGACACTGGCGCTGGCACTGACGCTGGCACTGACGCTGGCACTGACTCCGACTCCTGCGCTGACACCGACGCTGGGAGCATCACCGCGAACCACAACGCACCGAAACACAGCCCCCCGGCTCTCATCAGAAGACCTTTCGCACCCGGAGCATAGCGCCTTCCCCTGCCACTGAAACCGACGGCTCTACGCGCAAGGGACGAAACAGGTAGACCAGCGGGATCGACAGTAGTGGTGCTGCCCCAGCCAAGGCTAGGGACAAGCGGCCCGCCTCTTGCCCGCGCGCGACGCAGGAGCGAACGGCGGACTCATTGGCGATGTATGGCTTCGGGCAGCTCGTCATCGTGACGCCTTCGTAAATCGCATACCCCGTGAGCCCGAGGCCGATCGCGCCGAGCGTCCAGCCCCACCAGGGCGTGCGGGCGTACTCGGGCAAGAGCAGGGGCATGGCTGCGCTGGCTGCCGCGCCGCCGAACGCGGCGGTCGTCCAAACGCCGATGCGCGCGTCGTTCCATTGTTGGGCGGCGGTCAGGTTGCTCGGTGACCCGGCGAAACGGTCGCCGAGCTCGCCGCGCCAAAGGTGCAGGCCGACGCTTGCGCCCATGCTGGCGACGCCGACGCCGAAGAGTGACCAGCCCGCGATGCGTTGATTGCGGGGGCGAGGGACGCTGCCTACGCTCTTCGACTTCGCTTCGACTACGGCCGCCGTGACCGCCCCGACCTCGACTTCCGGCGCCACCTCCGCGCGCCAGCTCGCGCGCGCCATCGGGTGCAGACCTGTGAAATCCACCGACCGCCCCTCCAGCAAGGCATCGACGACGCGCCGAACGTCTTCGATTTCCGGCGCGCCACCCCGGACCGCAAGCCACACTGATGCCGGCTCATACTTGAGCGCGCTCAGATCGCACGCGTACCGACCCTGCCCCCTGAGCGCTCAGCACCAAGACCTCGGCGCCTCCGAGGATGCTCCCCACTTCGCTGGCGTGTTCCATTCGCTCCGACCAAGCCTCGCGCGAATCGTATTGGAGGTGAAGCACCGGCCGGGTCCGCACCGCGCGCTCGAGCGCTGCGTCGAACTCGAGCAGATTGGGGCCGCTCGAAACGCCCACGCGGTGAATGCGCCCGCGTTTGTCCTCTTCGCATTCGACCTGCATGCGGTAGGTGCCGACCGGCAGCTCGATACCGGACACCGGCGTACGCCCGAACTCCACCCCGTTGATGCGCACCAGGCAATCGGACGGCGTACTTCGAACCTCCAAGCTGCCCGGCGCCTCCGAGGCCATTTCCTGGTCGACCTCAGCCAAGAGCTCGCGGACCTCCGGCGTGTGCCGGAATGCGCTTGGCTCGACGCGCGGCACCAGACGCCGGCACTCGCGCGCTTGCTTGCGCGCCTCGGCGTCGTTCTTCGTCTCGACGTAGGCGCGCACCATGAAGAGGCAGGTGTCGAGCACCTGTTGCGCCCGCGCCGCCTCGCGGTTGAGCTCCGCCGCCGCCCGGTCCGCCAGGCGCTGTGCGGCCTTGAGCTCTCGCCGGGCCGCTTTGTAGTCTGCCCGCGCCAGGTACCGAACCGCCGCGCGCGAGCGCTCGACCCAGAGGTCGATGTCGCTTTGGCTGATCGTCGGGGCGGGCGCGGAGCCCACGACCTCGAAGCGCTCCGATGCACGGTCGGCGCGCCACACCGAACCTCCGCGCATCACCAGCTCCTGACGCAAGGCCTCTGCAGCCGTGTGGAGCTGCTCGACACCCACACCTTCGACGCTGTCGCCCGCATCGCCGCCAAGCGCCGGAACGACCAGCCATCGAAGCGCGTCCGCTGATTCACCAAGCTCGTCACTCTGGGCCTGCGCCCAAGGAGCCGTGAACGCAGCGAGCACTGCAGCAACAACGCAACCGGCCCAGCGCATCCGCCTCCCTAAAAGCACCCCAAGAAGGTGAGGGCGGATTGGCCGCGTTTCTCGGCATGCACGACCGCCGCTGTCTCCCCGCTCACCACGACGTCGACGCGATTGGGCGCGTCACGGAGCGCGCGGAGCGATTGCACTTGCTCGACCACCGCGCCCCCTTCGCCCCTGCCGACCACCGCGAGCTGCGAACCCGCGACGACGAACCAGGCGTCACGGGCTTCGTCATAGGCGAGCCCCGTCGGACCCGCGGGCGTTTGCAGCTCGGCGGACTCGACCGCGGCGTTGCACAACCCGCCTTGCGTGCATTGAAAGCTTGCGCCGCTGAGCTCGCTCAAACGAAGGCCCTGATCCTGGAGGTAGAGCAACGCAGGCCCGTCCGGCCCGAACGCCATGCCAGGTGTATCACCGCGCGCCACATCGATGTCGAGCTCGACGTCCCCGTTGTCGATGAGCCAGCCGGCGTGCAGGTTGTCACCTTGCTCCCACACCAGGAACGGGCCGGCCGCATCGAACGCCGTCAAGAACGGAATGCCCATCGCCTCCGTCGGGGGCTGCGACAGCCCCACGAGGTCGCCGTCGCCAAACGGGTTCAGCGCGAACGTGATCAAATCGCGATACCCGACGAAGCGGGGCGGCGATGCCACGACGCGAGGGTGGACGGGCGGGTTGTAGATGCCGAGATCGATGCCTTGGCGCCAATCTTCTTGTAGCGCTTGCACATCGACCACCGTCGGCGCCAGGCCCGAGCTGACGCGGATGTCGAGCACGTGAAACGAGTATTGCCCGAGCGTCACCAGCACGCGCGCGCCATCGCTATCGGAGTCCAAGAATGCGATGTCCGCCGTTGGGCTGTCGACGACGTCAAGACCGCCAGTGAGCGCGCCCTTCGTATCGTACGTGTCGACGCGGATTCCGTCGCCGACCAGGCGCGCGACCACGAACCCTCCTTCGACCGCCGCGACGGTCGCATGATCGGCGAAGAGCTCGGTTTTGACCGAAAGCGCGCCTTCGTCGATCAGCCCGTCGCAATCGTTGTCCTCCCCGTCGCACACTTCATCGGGCCCGTTGTCCGGCGTGCCGTCGCAGTCGTTGTCTTTGCCGTCGCAGACCTCCGCAACAGGCCCGACTCCACCGTCACACACGACGCCATCGCCATCGTCGGCGCAAACCCATTGACCTTGTACGCATTCGCCGGCCCCCTCACCGCAGGGCTCATCGAGCTCGGGCCAGTCTTCATCGACCTCGGTGTCCCCATCGTTGTCGACGCCGTCGCAGAGCTCGGCCACGGCGACTTGGTCGAGCTTCAGGCACACCCCGTCGACATTGCTCAGCGGCTCGGGGCAGGTGACCCCGCCGCAGCCCACGAGAGCGACCGGCCCAGCCAAAGCCAGCGCTCCGATGAAGGCTAGAGGGAACGCGCGCAGGGCGCAGCTCGGATGTGTTTGCAGGAGTGGTGACATGTCGATGACCTGGTTATCGACGCGAGGGGAGGGGAGTTGCGCGAACTTTTTTCGACGCCGAGCGTACCGCTTTTCGCGGCCGCCGGGGTGTGATCCGTCTCACATCGCTCTGCGATGCCCATGCCCCCGCCTCCATGCTGTTCCGCGGCGGACCGAAAACGGGCTCTGTTGACAAAATATACATACAATTTATAAATATAGTATGTACGATTTAGTCCAGATCTTTCTGACGCTCGACCAATGGATTGCGCGTGAGAACGTCCGGGCTCGGTCCGAGGGGGCGCGTAGCTACCCGAAGTGCACGGTTCGGGTGCTCGGTCAGGCCGCGCTCTGGGTTGCTGGGCTCGACCTCGCGCTGACGGTCACGCAGGACCTCGACGCGTACGCGAACTACGAGTGGCCCGTTCAGCAAGAGCTCGAGCGCTTGCTCGCCGAGCATGGCAAGGTTCTCGACCCTCACGGGCGCGAGGTTTGGATGCCGCGTGAGACCCGATACGACCCGCTCTACGAAGGCACTTACGTGGAGGCTCTCGTGGCCGACCCCGATGCCGTATTGATCTCCAAGGCGCTGAAAGCTGCACGAAAGAACGAAGCGCTAATCACCGAGTACCTCGCGAAAGGTGCGAGCGAGAGGTTTTTTGATCTGGCACGGAAGTACCGCGTCGACCTGGAGCAGTTCGCATGACCTCTACGCCAGGTGACCTACAAGCACGCGCGCGGGTTCGGCTTCGAGCGCTGCGCCGCAAGCATCGGGATCCGCGTTTCCGAACGGTGATGGGCCGGTTCATCGAGGATGGCCTGCTCGAAACCAACATTGAAGGAATCGTTCGGCGTCGAGAGCCTGTGTCGTTGGCCGATGCACTGTGGGCGGGCACGGTTGAGCCCCGAATCATGGAGCTGCTTCCGGCCGTGCTGGTGAAAAGGCAGGGCCTCTTGCGGTTGCCGAAAGAGCTTCCCGAGGACGTGGCTGAAGTGATCCACGCCATCCGACACGCCAAGCCGGGACCGAGCTTTCGTGGCATTCCGCCGGAGCAATACCTGCCATGGGTGACCAAAGTTGGTCGAAAAGGCCGATCTCCATCGGTGCTGAAGAGCTTTCGATTTCAGCACGACGATGTGCTGCGGCTCGCGAGGCTTCGTGCGAGTCTTCCGGCACGCTCGGATACGGAGGTGATTCGCATGGCACTCGAGTTGATCGAAGCCGTGACGCAGCAGCCATCGTCGAAAGACGCGAAGGCCTGACCCGCGATAGCGCGCTCTTCACTGCTCAGCGCCGATGCGCGCCCGGCGGCGTCCCGCTCCACTGCTTGAAGCGTTTGGCGAAGTGGTACTCATCGTCGAAGCCGACGCGCGCGGCAACTGCGGCAAGGGGGTCGCTGGTGCTGCGGAGCAGATCCGATGCGGCGCTCATTTTCAGGTTCATCGCATACTTCATGGGCGGGACGCCGACGTGCTTCTTGAAGAGCCGGATGAAATACGACTTGTCGAGCCCGAGATCCGCCAAGAGATCATCGAGGCTGTACGCAACGGCCACATGGGAGCGCATGAACTCCAGCGCCTGCTCGACGGCGGGATGGCTTCCGCTCGCGCTGGGCGTGTCGACCATCAGGTCGTAGAGCAAACCCGCCATCCGGGCCGAGGCGGCACGTCGCTGGCGCGGATCGATCGACAAGGCCTGGCGGCTCATTTGGGCGAAGACCGCATGATAGCGATCGCCCAGTCGCCGAATCCGACCTTCGCCGAGAATCGCTTCCAAGTCCTCGGCAAGCGCTGCATCGTGATCGGGATCGAGCTCGAGTATGGCGATGTATTGGAGGAGATACTCCCCATCGGGGACCACCATTCGGTGCATCGTGCCGGGGCGCGTGTAGAAGAAGTCCCCGCGCTTCACGCCGAACCTCTGCGCGCCTAGATCGAAGGCGCCGCGCCCTGAAAGGACGTAGTGAACCTCATAGCCGCCGTGGACGTGCGGTTCGAAAATCCGGAGCGTCCGAGGCACCAAGATACACGAGCTGACACGCATGATGTCAATATCATACATCGATGGGTCAGCCTCCGCCATTGCCTGCTCGGGGGCGCTGTTCGTATGTTCGCCATACGCTCAGGGACGCTGCGTCGAAAGGAGTCGGGGCCATGCTCGAAGCGATTGAATCCACGCCACGCGCGGCCGGGTCGAGGGTGCTGACGCCACACGAGGCGCGCATCGAACGCGGGGAGCCGATCGGCCTGGTCGGCAATGCCGCGCAATCGAAGCGTGGACGGATTCAGCGCATGCTCGAGGGCTTTCGGGACACGCCGATTCAGCTCAATCTCGACCGCGCGCGCCTCTTGACCGAGTCGATGAGGGCGACCGAAGGGCAGCCGATGGTGCTCCGCTGGGGCAAGGCCCTGGCTCACATTCTCGAACACCATCCGATCCACATCGAAGAGGAAGAGCTCCTCGTCGGCAGTGCGGGGCCGCCAGGACGCTATGCGGTCGTCTATTGTGAGCTCGTGGGACCCGGGCGCTTTTACACGCACCCTCACGAGCTGACGCCGAGCAAGCCCGGCGAGCCGATCACGATCACCGAGGACGACGTGGCGGCGCTCAAGGAAGAGATTCTTCCGTACTGGGAGCGCAACGCCTACCACCAGGCGACCATGAATGCGCTCCCCGAAGAGACGCGGCGCTTGATGGAGCGAATCTTCGTCGTCACGCCGACCGCAGCGGGACGGTCGATGCTCGCCTGGGCCCACGACTACGGCAAGGTGCTCGAGCGCGGGATTGGCTCGATTCGCCGAGAAGCAGCGGGGCGACTCGAAGCCTTGGATCCCATCGACACGGCGGCCTACGTCGAGCAGCGGCCGTTTCTGGAAGCGGTCTGCGTGGTTTGCGAGGCGATGGTGGCGTTTGCGCATCGGTACGCCGCGCTGGCGCGATCGATGGCTGCCGAAGAGTCTCGTGCGGAGCGTCGCCGAGAGCTTCTAGAAATCGCCGACATTTGCGAACGCGTTCCTGAGCATCCGGCGCGGAGCTTCCGCGAAGCGGTGCAGTCCCAGTGGTTCATTCAAACCGTGTCACGCCTCGAGCAGGCGATCGGCGGCGTGGTGGGCAACGGCCGCATCGACCAGTACCTCTACCCCTACTACCGAAAGGACATCGACGAGGGGCGGCTCACCGACGACGAGGCATTGGTGTTGCTCGAATCGATTTGGATCGGCATGGCCCGGAGCACGGACGTCTATGCGAAGCCGGGCATGCCGTCGCTGACCGATGGCTTTGCGCACTGGGAAGCCACCACCATCGGCGGTCTCACGCCGGACGGCCGCGATGCGAGCAACGAGCTTTCGTACCTGATCCTGCGATCAAAGCGCGAGTTTCCTCTGCACTATCCGGACCTCGCGGCGCGCATCCATGCCCGGACGCCCAACGCCTTCCTTCATGCCATCGCCGAAACCATCAAGGATGGCTCCGGCTTTCCGAAGCTCTTTTGTGATGACGAAATCATCCCGCTTCTCGTTGCGAAGGGCGGCACCATCGAAGAAGCGAACGACTACTGTGTCACCGGCTGCTCCGAAACCAAGATGCTCAACCGAGAAGGCGTGGCGACGGGCTGCGCTTGGATCAACCTCGGTGCGATTCTCGAAATGACGCTTCGCGACGGGCGCCTCGCTTGCTACGGCGATGGGCTGGTCGGGATCGGCACCGGCGACCCTAGGACGTTCACGGGCTTCGACGAGCTCTGGGATGCCTTCGTTCTGCAAGTCGAGAACGTCGTTCAACACACCTTCATTCAGCAGTACGTGTCGGACACCCTCAAGTCGCAGCACATCGCGTCGCCGATGTTTTCCATGTTGCACGACCTCTGCATGCGCAGTTGCAAAGACATTCACTCGGGGCCGATCGAAGGCGCCCTCTATCTCGGGTTCTTCGATGTGATGGGCTTTGGCACCGTCATCGATTCCCTGGCCGCGATTCGCTCGCTCGTCTTCGAAGAACGCAAGCTCACGATGGGCGAGCTGCTCGACGCGCTCGACAAGGATTTCGAAGGGCACGAGGCGATCCGACAGCTGTGCCTGCACGCGCCCAAGTACGGCAACAACGACCCGGCGGTCGATCAAATTGGCCGTGACATCGAGGCATCTTTCACGAACCTCGCTCGGCATCACCGGACCGCCTTCGGTGGCGAGCTCGACCTGCGCTACGTGTCGGTCACCTCGCACGTTCCGCTAGGAGCGGTCGTTGGGGCAACGCCGGACGGGCGAAAGGCGAGGCAGCCGCTTTCGGAGAGCATCAGCCCCTCGCAGGGCGTCGACGTCAAAGGGCCGACAGCGACGCTCATGTCGATCAACAGCACCAAGTGCGCACAGTACAAGGAGCGCGCCGCGCGGCTTCTCAACATGAAGCTTTCGCCAGCGTCCCTGGTGGGAGAGGCGGGGACCCGGAAGCTGATGGCCCTGATCCGCACCGCTTGCGACATGAAGATGTGGCACATTCAGTTCAACATCATCAACCGCGACACGCTGCTTGCGGCGCAGGCCGATCCCGAGAGGTACCGGAACCTGCTGGTCCGCGTCGCGGGGTACAGCGCCTACTTCGTGGACCTGACGCCGGCTCTTCAAAACGAGATCATTCGAAGAACGGAGCATCAATTTTAGCGGGCATACGATGACGCCGAACGAACAGTGCGATCGCGAACCGAAAGGGCTGGTCTTCAACATCCAGAAGTTTTCGTTGCACGACGGACCCGGCATTCGGACGATTGTTTTTCTCAAAGGCTGTCCGCTCGCCTGCATCTGGTGCTCCAACCCCGAGGGCCAGTCCGCCGCCCCCGAGCTCACCCTCAGCGCCGATCGCTGCATGGGCATCGAGGACTGCGATCGGTGCATCGCGGTCTGCCTGGAGAATGCGATCGGCCGGGATGACAACGGCGAGCTTCATGTCGACCGGGACAGCTGTGATGGCTGCGGTGACTGCGCTTATGTCTGCCCTCCAAAGGCCTTGGAGGTCACCGGCGACTGGGTTGGCGTGGATGAGGTGATACGAATCGTCGAAGAAGACGACGCATTTTACACCCGGTCGGGGGGCGGCCTCACCCTCAGCGGCGGCGAGCCGCTGGCACAGGGCGCGTTTGTGCGAACTCTTTTGACGGCAGCGCGAAGCCGTGGCATCGACACTGCCATCGAAACGTCGGGGCTCTGCAACTGGAAGACCTTGCGCGACGTGGCGCCACTGACCGATCGCATCTTCTTCGACCTCAAGTGCATCGATCCGCAGAAGCACCAACGGGTGACGGGGGTCTCGAACCGGAAAATCCTCGAGAACTTCCGGCGGCTGCGTACGGAGTTTCCCGAACATGATGTCGTCGTCCGTACGCCGGTCATCCCCGGGGTCAATGACTCGGAGGCAGAGATTCAGGCGATCGCGGAATTCGTCGAGGCGGCGGGAGGCGCTTCTGCCTACGAGCTCCTGCCCTACCACGGCCTGGGCGAGCCCAAATACGCCAAGCTCGGAAAGCGCTATCGATTCGGTCACCTCGTGCCGCCTTCTGAAGCGCGCATGATCGCGCTCCGGCGCGTCGCGACGACGTTCTCGCCCGCGACCACGGCGTTTGACCATTTGATCTTGGCCGAAGGGGAAAGCCCAACCGGCGAAACAGAGGTCGATTTCCCTCACGGTTCCGGTGATTTTGTCTTCTAGGGCGGGCGCCCCATAATGGGAGAGATGAACGCTTTCTTCTCTTGGGGTGGGGTGACGCGCGTGCGTCTTCTAGTCACGCTGGCCTTCCTGACCGGGGTGCTGGGCTGTGGCGACGATCAGGTTGCACCCCCTCGGACCGACCTTCCGTACGAGCTCTATTGCGACATCGCCAACGGGAACTGTCAGGTAGCGATTTACAACTCGGTTGCGGCCAAGCTCGAAGCGACGGGCTTCGCGCCTCCGAAGCTTCGGACGATTTCGGTGGAGCAACACGCGGACGAGATTCGAAGCAGCCTCGACTTGCAGGACCTCACCGGCGAGGACGCGTCGACGCGCGGGCTGCGCTTGCTCGGGTTTCTTCCGGAAGCGTCCGAGAGCCTCACCGCGACGCAGACTGAGTTCCGGATCAGCCAGATCGCGGCCTATTACAGCTCCGGCAACGACATGATCACCGTGGTCGATCGAGACTACGAAGAAGTGAGCGCCCAGGCGCTCTTGGCGCACGAGTTCACGCATGCCATTCAAGAGCGCCAGTTCGGTTTTGCCGAAGTCTGGGCCGGGGTGAACAGCGAGGACACGGCGCTTGCGGCCCGCAGCGTGATCGAGGGCGACGCGAGCCACACCGAGTATGCCTGGACCTACGAGAAGCTCGGGTATTTACCGGACGAGATCGACTGGGACGCCATCTATGCGGACGGCAAGGCGCGTTTGGGGGAGCTGGTGGTCGATCCGGAGGTGGCCTTGGTCGATACGGCTTCGTTCTTTCCGTATTCCTATGGCTTCGCCTTCATGAGCGAGGCAACGCTCACCGACGGCCTGGGAGCTCGCGGGCTTGCGTTTGGCGCGCCGCCCAGCTCGGCGTTCGAGGTGATGTCCGGTCTGTTCGACGCCGCACCGATGTTTGACTTTCCCGACGTTGCGCATCCTTCGCCGGTCGAAGGTCACAGGCAAGAGGTCCAGGATCGAATGGGCGCCTGGTACGTGTATGGCTTTCTCCGGCGCAACGGCATGGCCGAGGAAGAGGCCTGGACGACGGCGCTCAGTTGGCGGGGCGACGAGCTGGCTGTCTACGACACCGGCTCGGAGGTTGCGGCGGTCTGGAGAGTTCGCTTCGAGGAATCGGCGAGCATGGTCCGCGATGCGATCAACGCCGAGACGGAGGGGCGCACGCAGACAGCGGTTCTCTTCGAGCAGGACGTCTTTGTGCTTGCGGCCGAGAGCGACCAAGCGCTGCTCGCCTGGGCCAATCAGCCGCTTGATACGATGACCGCGGCTCTGGTCTTGAAAGACGGGCAGCGCCAGGGGGGCGTGTCGGTTGGTACCTGTATGAAATCACTCGACTTTAGGCTCCCCAATCCACCTCCGCTCTTGCACTAGCAAGAAATCATGGCTATTCTTGCTCTTGAAAGGAGCTGAAATGTCCGTTGCCGTGTCGACCGCCCCTGACGAAGCCAGCGTGGTGAGCAAGGCCTTGCTGCGCGCCGCCGAGGCGCTCGGGCTGTCGTCTTCGGAGCTGGCCGAGATCGTCGGGGCGAGCGAGTCGACCTTGTCGCGCGTTCGCAACCACAAGCGTGGCCCGATTCCGTTAGGCAGTAAGGAAGGAGAGCTGGCGCTCTTGTTTCTCCGCGTGTTTCGAAGCCTCGATGCCCTGGTGGGTGGCAACGAAGCGCATGCGAAGGCCTGGCTCCGCGCCGAGAATCGTCACGTGGGGGGCGTTCCGCTTGGGCGCATGAAGAAGATCGAGGGGCTGGTCGATGTCGCTGAATATCTGGACGCGATGCGCGGAGCGATTTGAGCCGCAGCGGCTCGCCGGGCCTGCCTGGCGTGCGGTCGAATCTCAGCACGTGACCTCGACGCGCAAGCTGGTCGACTCCGACGACGAGCAGCAGGTGCTCGAATCGCTGATCGACACGGCGAAGCCGCCTTGGCCTTTGGGGCGCCGGTTCATCGGGCTTCACTATCTTCTGGCGACGCCGTTTCGCCATCCACCGCTTCGCTACGGCTCGCGCTTCGGCACCCGCCGCGAGCGCGGAATTTTTTACTGTGCCGAGGCGCAGTCGACGGTGTTTGCGGAGAAGGCGTACTACGTCTTGTTGTTTTTGGAGGGCACCGACGCGGACATCGAGCCTTTGACTCGGCCGCTGACGGTCTTTCAAATTCGCATCTCGACGAAGAAAGGGGCGGACCTGACGCGCGCACCGTTCGACGTGTTCGCCGAACGGATTTCCTCGCCGAGCAGTTACCGTGATTCGCAGCCGGTTGGTGCGGCCATGCGCGAGGCGGGGATCGCGGCGTTTCGGTTTTTCTCGGCGCGTGATCCGGTTGCCGGGGCGAACATTGGGCTGATCGAACCGGTGTTCAGCACCAAGCATCCGCTCCACGCCGAGCAGTGGATCTGCACGGCGACCCGCGCGCGCGTCGAGCTTCACCCGGGGCCCGCCGTGATGCGGTCGAGGACGAGCTTCGCGCGCGAAACGTTCGAGGTGGACGGGCGGCTGCCAAGCCCGGGCGTCGAGGCTTGAACCGCTACAAATCGCGTTCGTGAAGGATCGGGCTGGTGTGAATGATGGCGCCCACCGTGAGGACCCAGCTGTCGGCCACCGGAACCGTGTTCGTGCCGCTCGGTGGATTCACGTAGACGAATGGGTTCCAGCCGAATCGCGCGAACACGTCGATCATGACGATGTTCTTCATGACATGGGTGTAGCCGCCGCCGATGCCGAGCGGCACGAAGACCTGGTTGCGCTCGACTGGGAACGCGAGGCTCGAGTCGCGGTAGCTTCCTCCCGTCAGATTGCGCGCGAGATTTTGAAACGAAAAGCCGCTGTCGCCGAAGATGAACCCCGCTGGGGTGATGTTGTAGGTGGCCTTGAGGGGGACTTCGGCGTTCAGGCCGGCGCCGTTCGTCAAAAGCACGAGCTCGGTGCCGGTATCGACGGTGAAGACATCGCGGACACGCAGACGCATCGGAAGTCCGACCGTGACGGCGAGGTTCGTCCAGGTCGGCAGCAAGAAAACGAAGTCGAACGCCATCTCGAAGTAGCGCTTGCGCAAGAAGCTATATCGAACGTAGAGCGGCATGTCGCCGAACGTGCCCCGCGGTGCAACGACGATCGGAAACATCGCCTGGCCGGTGTTGGCTGGGGTGGAGCCGAGCCGGTAGTTGTTCACGCCGACTTCCAGGTTGTCGAAGATGGCGAACGCCGCACCGAAGTCGATTGAGACGAGCGGAGCGCCGGTCGCTTTTCCGGACGTGTTGTTTGGGACCGCCCGCTTGACGTCGACGAGCATGGTTCCGCGAATCATGAACTTGTTCATCGTGAGCGGCCGCGATGCGTAGGCCTTGGGGTAGTTCCAGCCGGGCGCCGCGGTTTCGGTGATCGCCTCGCCGACGCTGGTCGCTTCGATGAGCGGCTCTGGCTCGACCGGTGAGGGGTCGTTTTCGGCCTTCGCTTCTGCGTTCTCTTGGGCCTTGGCGCCGGTTGCGGCCAATCCGAAGAGGAGGGCGACCCCAAACCATCGCGCGCGAATCATAGCGGCCGGAGGCTAGCATCGTTGACGCCGCGAATGCAGCGGGCTACCAATAGCCGCCGCATTCGCTGATGCGGCTATTACGGAGGATTGGATGCGATTGAATCTCTTAATTTTGGCTTTGGCTGCGCTTGCCGCGCTCTCTGGATGTGGAAGCGACAGTGCGAGCGGCACGACTGCTACCGGCTTTGAGGAGCTGTACGCCCAAGGGCTCAGCAAGTATGTCGGCGCGTTCGAGCCGGCGAACGAGCCTCAGGCGGTGGAAGGGGTCAAGACCCACCAGTTCGCGGTGCCGGATGACCTCGAGGCGGAGCCGCGCGGGCCGCTCTGCCTTCGGGGCACCGAGTACACGGTCGACACGAGGGAAGGCAGCTCTGATGAGCTCGTGATCTTCTTGCAAGGCGGCGGCGCTTGTTGGGAGGACTTCTGCGCGGCATTTGAAGAGACGGGCTCGCTTCCGCCGGCCGGCATTCTGAACCCCGACCTTGCGGGCAATCCGGTGGCCGATTGGGATGTCCTCTATTTGCCGTATTGTGACGGCTCGCTGTTCGCGGGCGACGTGGATCGGGTGCTACCTCCCAGCGTCCTCGCGGAAGGCGGGACCGAGGAAAGCATGGGTTACCAGCGCGGCCTTCAGAACCTCACCGCGGCGCTCGACGTCGGACTTGCCGAGTTCCCCAATCCGAGCCGAATTCTTCTGACGGGCATCAGCGGCGGAGCCTTCGGGACCATCGCCGCGCTCCCCCTGGTGCGCTACTACTATCCGGAGACCGAAATCCTGGTGTTCAATGACTCTGGCGTTGGCGTTGCGAAAGACGGCGACCCCGATTTCATCAATGAAACGCTGCTCTCCGGTTGGAACGCGTCGTCGCTCGTACCCGCATCCTGCACCGAGTGCACAAGCAACGGGCACGCAACGCGACTGATCGAATGGCAGCTCGCCGAGGACGACAACTTCACGATGAGCGCGCTGAGCTTCAGCGCGGACGCGGTCATCTCGTTCACGTTTTTGATGGTCACCCCGGCGAACTTCACGACCTGGCTGTTGGCGGAAACCGGCCGCACGACCGGCATGTTCGAAGACCGCTACAAGCGGTTCATCCCGAACGGCACGGCGCACACGACCTTGCTTCGTGAAGTGTCCGAAGGCGGCAGCGGCATTCAAATTGGCGCGCTCGACACCGAGATTGCCGGCGCCAGCGTGCTCGACTGGTTCACCGCCATGATCGACGGGACCGACGGCTGGGTTGACCTGGTCGACGAAGGCCTGGAATAGACGAGGAAAAGGGTCCCCGAAGCCGCACGGCTTTTGCCGTTGACCCCTGGCTCGCCTTCCGGCAAACTAGAACACGTTCTATTCCTGCTCTCGAGCTGTAGAAAAGGGGACTGTCCCCTTTTGCGAAGGGTTAATTTGTTGGTGTTTGCATGAAGACTGAGATCTGTGAGCGGCTGGGGATCGAGTTTCCGATTTTTGCGTTCAGCCATTGCCGCGACGTCGTGGCGGCGGTGAGCCGGGCCGGTGGGCTCGGGGTGCTGGGCGCCGTGGCCTATAGCCCGGAGCAGCTCGAGCTCGAGCTCAAGTGGATCGACGAGCACGTCGATGGCAAGCCCTACGGCGTCGATACGGTCATCCCCGCCAAGTACATCGGCAAGGACCAGGGCGACATCAGCAAAGAGCAGCTCGACCAGATGATCACGCCTGCGCACCGCGAGTGGATCAACGATTTGCTGAATCGCAATGGCGTGCCTCCGCTCCCCGACGACGTCGAAGAAATCGAAGGCCTGCTCGGCTGGTCGGCCTCCGGCGGGCGCGCCCACTTCGAGGTGGCGATGAAGCACCCGATTGCGCTCATTGCAAACGCGCTCGGGCCACCCCCTGAAGACATCATCAGCCAGGCGCACGACAAGGGCGTTCTCGTGGCTGCGCTCTGCGGCACCGTTCGGCAGGCGATTAAGCAAAAGACCGCCGGCGTCGATATCGTGATCGCGTCAGGCTACGAGGCGGGCGGCCACACCGGCGAAATCGGCACGATGGTTCTCTTGCCGCAGGTCGTGGACGCCGTGGCGCCGACGCCCGTTCTCGCCGCGGGCGGGATAGGCTCGGGCCGTCAGATGGCGGCTGCGATGGCGATGGGCGCCGCAGGCGTTTGGACCGGCTCGATCTGGCTTGCCACCGAGGAATCCGACTCGATTCCTTCGCTCGTCGACAAGCTGCTCGTCGCGGACTCCACCGAGACGGTTCGCTCGCGCTGCATCAGCGGCAAGCCCGCGCGACAGCTCAAGACGGCGTACACGCGCGCCTGGGACGAGGACCCGGACTGTCCCGGCTACCTCCCGATGCCGCTTCAGTTCATGGCCACGGCCGAGGCGACCCAGCGCATCACGCGTTTTGCGCAGACGGGCGCGGAAGGTTCGGACGCGCTTCTCGGTACGCCGGTGGGCCAGGTCGTCGGCCAGATGAATACGCGAAAACCTGCGCGCCAGGTCATCGAAGAAATGGTCAGCGAGTACATCGATGCGGTCGAACGGGTTTCGAGCCTGCTCGCGGGCGCCGACTAGGCGCGGGCCGCTACTTGCACTGGCGGCTCAGGTCGCGTGCGCGGCTTGCGAGCTTGCCGCTTCGATTCGCCTTTAAGTAGCGCGCCGCCATCGCGCAGCCTTCTTCGGTGGGGCCGAGCAAGACAGCGAGCCGACCCGCTGCAACCGGCATGGAAATCGCGGCGTTGGCGGCGTTTCGGAGGGGCGCCTCCGGCGAGCGCTCGCGGTCTTCTTCGATATCGGCGCGGAGCAGGTGCACGTCCGCGTCGTCGGGCATGCTTTGGAGCGCCTGCGCCGCATAGCGGACCGCCAGGCCTCGTTTTTCGTCGGCAAGCGCGAGCCGCGCTTTGACGATGAGCTCCCAGACCTCGACCTGCGGGCTCGCCGTCAGGCGATTTCCCTCTGCGTCGACCGCTTCGAGCGCCCGTTCGAGCGAGTTCTCGGCGCCGAGCGTTCGCCGGCCGTAGAGCTGTGCGAGGGCCAAGGCCGTGTCGGCGAGGCGCGGGTCGGCACCGTTGCGTTTGGCCTGTTGATAGTAGGAGCCGGCACGTACGTAATCTTCCGCTTGCAGCGCCACACGTGCACCTGCAAGACGGAGGGCCACGTTCTTTGGGTGACGGCTGACGGCGTTGCGCATCGTCGACATGCCGCTCTGTCCGGCGCCCGTGCGGATTAGATAGCGAACGCGCTGCTCGTCGGCGCGAAGGTCCTGGACTTTGGCATCGTCCATTTGCTTGATGACCTCTGCGGCGCGATCGAAGTTCCCCGTGTCGATTAGAAGGGTTGCGAAGCCGGACAAGGCACGCGGCTGAGCCGAATCGAGCGCGAGCGCCTTTTCGTAGGCCGCTTTGGCTTCGTCGTTGGAGCCGACCTTGCGGGTGGCGTCGCCTCGAAGCGCATACAGGCTTGCGTCCCCCGGGCTCAGCTCGACGGCGCGGTCGAGCTCGGCCACCGCCTTTGCGGCATCGCCCTTTGCCAACAGAACGCGCGCGTGACTTCCGTGTGCCCAACCTTCGCCGTCGAACGCGGCGAGCGCGGCCGACGTGACCTTCTCGGCTTCGGAAAGCCGGCCGGCTTCGACATAGGCCTGGGAGGCGGTGTCCACCAGGCTGAGATGATTGGGGGCCGCGGCGAGCCCCGCTTCGAGCGCCGCGATCGCTTGCTCGGCGTCGCCATCTTCGATGAGCGAGCTCGCAAGGCCGTTCGAGGCAGCAACACCCCATCGCGGATCGCCGGCGGCCTCTTCGTAAAGCGTGGCGGCACGGCTGCGCTCGGCGGCTCGCGGGGAGTCCTTCAAGAGCTCGGCGATGACCAGTGCCCGAAACGCCGGCTTGGCCTCATTTTCGGGCCCAAAACCCGCGCCACTCAGCGTGGCGAGCCCTGCGCGCCGGTCGCCTGTCTGGGCGTACCACCAGGCGATCACGTGTGCCCTGGTGGACAGGTCGGCGGACGGTCCGCTCGAGAGCCGCTTGAGCACGTCCTTTGCCTCGCTCGTTCGTCCGAGCGCGAGCAGGAGCTGTGCGGTTCCGACGATTAGCGTTTCATCGGCGAGAAGCTCAGGTTCGGCGGCCGCGCGGGCATGCTCGAACGCTGCACCGATCGCGCCTTGCTGGTAAGCGAGCACGCCTTCGATCAAATCGGCCCACGCCTTGTGGACCGCGGACGCGTCTTCATCGGAACGCACCTCTTCGACCAGAGCGAGCGCCTCGCTGGCATTCCCCTGAAGCAGGCCGACGATCTGCGCGCGCGCAATTTGAGTTGCCCCCGTCCTCTTGTTTGCGCCGTTCAGCGTAGCCAGCGCAGCTTCCGGGCCATCGGTGCGAGCCTGGATGCGGGCGAGCAAGGCAACGGGCTCGGGCGCACCAGGGCGCGCGTCGACGACCTTCTCGGCGTCGGGAAGCGCCTGCGTCCATTGGCCGCGCGCAATCGCGGTCCAGGCACGCCCAAGAAGGAACGCATCCGCTTGCTCCGAATACTTGGACGGCCGTTCGGCTTCGGCGTGGGCGGCCCGAGGGTCGCCTTCGGCAAGGAACGCATAGATTCTGGCGATTCGCTGGTCCGGGTCGTTTTGCTTCGCCGACTCCGCGAGAATCGCTTCGGCTTGCTTCAGCTTGTCCAGATCGCCTCCGAGGGCCGCGGTGGCGAGGAGCCGTGCTCTCACCGAATCGTCTGGATCGTCGCGAAGAAGAGCGAGTGCGCCGTCAATTACATTTGGGCTTGCGTCGCTGATGACCTCGTCGAGAGAGGACGCCAAACGCGCGTCATGAATCCAACCGAGGATCGTGTGGACGATGAAGAAGAAGATCAGCGCGGCAATCCCCGCCGCAATGAAGCGCCGGATGCGTCGCTTGAGCGCTTCGGCGGGCGGCAAGACGATCTTGTTGACCGGCGAAATCGACGGTGTGGCGTTCTCGACTTTAAACAAGTCGGATGGTTCTCTACGCGAGCTCGAGTCCTTGTCGGCCACCTTGCATCCCTCCCCGATGATGTGCGCCCCTGGTCGCCCATTGTCGCGTCATTCCGGGCGGTGACGCAAGTCTACGGGCTAGAGCACGAATGGGATGATCGCGCGACGGCTTTTTGGGTAGTCGCTGAAGTGCTCGCGGTACCAGCGATGGTTGGAAAAAGCCCGCGGAACGAGGTTTGTGGCCGTGAACCAGGCAAAGACCCAGGCGGGCACGGTCCAGGCGGCGAGCGCGAATCCGACCCATTCGATGATTTCGCCGAAGTAGTTGGGGCTCGAGAGCCAGCGGTAGAGGCCGCCATTGGGGATTTTGTAGCCACTTTCGCCTGGTTTTCGGAGTTTCAAGAGGATGGCGTCCGACTGCTGGTTGATCGCGTAGCCGGCCGCAAAGACGAGGATTCCGGCGATGAAGCGCGGGTCGGTGAGCCAGTCGGTGCTGAGCAAATGCGGGGCCAGCTCCGTGATTGCAAAGGCGTTCGTCGAGCCGTTGGCGGTGTTGAAGGAGAACGCCAGGACGCCGGTGACGATGGGCTTTTGCTTGTGGCCTCCGCGCATCCGGAACGGGTAGATGAAGGAACGGTACATGTAGTGCAGCATGTACAGACCGAACAGGACGAGCGGGACCGTTTTGAACGCGTTGTCCGACATGAAGTAGACGACGGCGAATGAAACCGGCGACGGCGCCTCCATGAGGACCCACAGGGCCCGCGCATTCACGGTCGGGCCCCATCCGGGCCGCAGGTGACGGCCGTAGGGCGCCGAGATGAACAGCAAGAGAACGAAGCTCACGATGCCGAGAACGACGATCCCGAGCAAAGCCCAGGTGTACATGGGGTGGGCCTGAAGAGATTCGCTGAATGCTTCGGTGATGGGCATCGGGTCTCGCGGCTCGTCTCGCTTGGGCCTAGACTCGCCGGGTGGGTGCTAATTGGTTTATCGCGTTCCCGATGCAAGTGGGGAATTTGCATCTGCGACCGGCGCCGCCCGCCCGTGTGCGCCTGTTTGCGACCTCGGACCTCCACGTCACCTTGGGCTTTCTTGGCGCGGTGCAAGTGTCGGATGCGAGAAAGGCCTGGGACCGGATCGGTGACTTCCCGTCGTTTAGGGCGGTAAAGGGGTCGTTTTCCGGCGTCGAGCCGCTTGGGCATCCCAGAAAACCTTCGGCGCTTGCGGCGATGGTCGACACGGGGCGCCACGCGCTGAGCGAGATGATCGGCCAAGCCCGGGATCCTCTATTGAGGGCAGCCGGGGTCCCCGAGGACAGCCGGCCGCCGCTTCCCCACATGACGCTGGCCCGGATCCAGCGCAGGGCGAGCGCCGCCGAACGTCGAGCAGCCCTTCGCTGGGCTCAGGCGATCGACCTGCGCGGCGTGGGCTTCACCGCGGCGTCGGTCGCGCTCTACACCTGGGCCGACGATCGCCAGTCGCGCCTCTTCCAGATCATCGAACGGCACGACTTCGACTCCTGACGCGCGCCCGCGGGCACCCTATGGGGCGATGCACCCGCCAGATTTGTGTGCTGCCTCGCGCAGCGGTCGGCTCGTCTTTGTCGGAACGTGGCATTTTTTTTGCCAATCGAGTTCAATGCAGCTCGTAGGCAAACCGCGCGATGTGGAAGAAGGCAGTGTTTGGGACGGTTTCGGCAGGCTTCTTGGGCTATGTCGTCTGGCTGTCTTGTCTCAGCCCGGCTCGCCACCAAATCGAGTGGGACGTCGCCACGCGTGTCGCTGACGTCCTCGAACGCACCGGCTTTTCGACGGTGGTGCCCGTCGTCGATGGACGAGACGTTGAGCTTCGTGGCCAGGTCTCTTCAGCGTCCGAGGCGCAGCGGGCGGAGCGCATCGTGCGGATGGTCCGGGGGGTGCGCGTCGTGCGGATGGACCTGCTTGTCGCCGGTGAAGCCAGCCTTGGGGGAGGTGAGACGTGACGTATCTCATGTTGCAGATGATCGGCGGCTTGCTGATTTCGGCGGGTTTGGGGGCGCTCTTGCTTTGGCTTGGGCAGGTATTCTGGGGGCGATTGGTCGCTCCGGTGCGGGCCAAGACGCTCGAATACGAGCTCGAGGAAGCGCGCGCCGACCTCGACACGCAGGGCACGCGCATGGAGGGGCTTCAAAAAGAGCTCGGGGGCCTGACGCAGAAGATCGAGGCGCTCCAGCGCGCGAAGCGGCAGCTCACCGCGACCTTGGATGCGCGCAATCGTGCAATGCAGGAAGTCCGCGAACGGCTTTCGGCGGTCGACCTCGAGGAGCGGCCGAGCGCGCGCGAGTCGGGCGAAGACCTGCGACGTGAGCTTCGCATCGCCGTTCAAGAACGAGACGAGGCCAATACGACGCTCCGTCAAGCCGAGGCGCGTGTTGCGCGCTTGCAGACCGAGCTCGAGGTGCTCCACGGAATTCACGAGCGGATGCTCGACGACATCGAACATCTCAAGGACCGGCTCCGAGACTCCGAGCTCGGGGCGAGGAGCAGCGGGCAATCGCGCCCGCCGGCTTGGGTCATGGTGCAGCCGTTTGGGCCCCGCGACGACTTGCAGCGGCTCGAGGGCGTCGATCCGAGCCTCGAACGCATGCTGAATCGACTCGGCATCTACCACTTCCATCAGATTGCCAGGTTTGAAGCGTTGGACGTCGAATGGCTTGTCGAGCATGTGGACGGCGTTCCCGAGCGCACGATTCGCGATAGCTGGATCGTCGACGCCGCCCATCTTTGCGGCTCCGCGGACAACTGACGCCGACTAGGACGCCGCTTCGAGTGCGCGGTCCGCGAGCGCCGTGAGGGCTTCTCTGGCCCCTTCGAGGTCACTTTCGATGGCACCGAGCAGCGGCGCCGCGTCCGCGATGAACTTGGTCGTTTCGATCTTCAAGCTGGTGGCGCCGAGCCTACGTGCGCCCAGCTGTTGGCTGCTGCCCCGAACCATGTGGGCGGCGAGATGCAAGGCTTTCAGGTCCCCGTTTTCGATCGCTGCTTTCATCCGGGCGACGTTCTCTTCGGCGTTTCGAAAAAAGCTATCGATGACGTCGGAGATGAAGCCAGGGTCTTCTTCGTCGAGCTCCAAGAGCTGAGCGGTGATCGTGGTGTCGAGCGCATTGGGGGGAAATTCCGACACGCTGGCGGCGGGGCGTGCGGCCCAGCGATTGAGTGCTTTTTGAAGCTCGTTCGGCGTGAAGGGCTTCGTCAGGTAGTCATCCATCCCGGCCGCAATCGCCGTGTTTCGATCGCCCATCATCGCGTGCGCGGTGAGTGCGATGATCGGAACGCGCCGATGGCCGGATGAGAGCTCGCGCCTCCGTTGTTCGCGGGCGGCCTGGTAGCCATCCATTCTCGGCATTTGCCCGTCCATGATGACCGCGGCGTAGCAATGGCGTTCGTCGCTCAGGGCGTCCAGCGCCTCGACGCCATCGTTCACCGCGTCGACTTCGTAACCGAGCGCCTGCAAGTGCGCGACCACCACCCGCTGGTTGACCACGTTGTCTTCGGCGACGAGAACCTTCATCCCATTGGACTGCAACTCGACGGGCACGGAGGGAAGTAGGGATGCGCGCAGAGCTTCGCCCGACGAGGAAGCCGGCTCGCTCGTCCGGTTGAGGGTCTCGAGGAGCGCAGCGATGATCTTTGCCCGTCGAATCGGTTTTTCGACATGCACGCGGATGCCCGTTTCCACGAGCTCCCTGATTTCGTGACGGTAGGAGCAGATGGCGACCAGCGAGATGCCCTGTTTCGCCGCGATGTGATTGAGCTCCGTGATGCGTCCTCGCCAATCGGTGCCGAGGCTCCGCAGGTCGATCAACATGACGTTGGGTCGCTGCGAGACGCGCAAGGTGCTGAGCGCCCCGTCGAATGTCGTCGTCGCCCAAGGTTCCATGCCCCAAGATTCGAGCTGTGCGCTGAGCGTTTCGCGCGCACGGTTGTTGCTCTCCAGGATCAAGACCTTCATCCCGTGCAGCGCCTCGGTGACCGCTTGCAGCTCTTCGCTGAGCCGCTCTTCGAGCTCGAAGCGCGCTTCGAAAAAGAACGTGCTTCCCTGACCGACCGTGCTCACCACGCGGAGCTCGCCGCCCATCAAGGCGACGAGCTGCCGGCAGATCGGAAGCCCGAGCCCCGTGCCGCCATGCTCGCGCGTCGTCGAGGCGTCGGCCTGCGAGAAGGGTCGAAAAATGCTTTCCGCACGTGCTTCCGGAATGCCGTCGCCGGTGTCGGTCACGCGGACTTCGAGATCGACGTGCCAGGGACCTCTGTCACGGACGCGAACGCCGACGACGACCTCGCCCTCCTTGGTGAACTTGAGGGCGTTGCTGAGGAGATTGGAGATGACCTGCCGCAGGCGGAGGGGGTCACCGCAGACTTCCGCCGGGACTTCGGGGGCGACATGGGTGATGAGCTCGATGCTCTTGGCCTGAGCCGCCGAAGCGTAGTTCACGGCGATTTCCTCGGTCATCGAAACCACGTCGAATGGCACGGATTCAAGTCGCATTTCGCCGGCATCGATTTTCGAGAGGTCGAGCAAGTCGTTGACGATCGCCAGGAGCGCACGGCCCGAATTGTGGACCTCGTGCAAGTATTCGTCCTGCGGTTTGGGCAGCGCGCTTGCGTCGATCAGCTGCAGCAGCCCGAGGATGCCGTTGAGGGGGGTACGAACCTCGTGGCTCACGTTGGCGAGGAATTGGCCTTTGGCCTGCGCGGATGCCAAGGCCGCATCGCGTGCGCTTTCCAAGGTGCGCGATTGCTCGGTTGCGAAGTGTCGCACGGCTTCGGCTTGTTCAGCCTGGTCGTAGAGGCCGAACATCAGCTGCCGACGCGACCACAAGAATAGGCCGCCGACGGTGCAGGCGGCCACGAGCTGGAGGATCCCCATGCCGATTTCTCGGCTCTCGACTTGAAACGCGAGGGGGAACCACCCGACGAGCGCGATCACGATCATCACCACGTAGATCGAAAAACGGTAAGTCACGGCGGCCGTGGCCATGATCGCGATCGCGAGTGTCGCCGTGTTGCTGAGCGAGCCGCTGACCGCGAGCATGGCAAGCCCCATGCCGGCAGCGATGCAGATGGTGGCGACCGAGGCCGGCGTGTCGTAGCGAGGGTCGTCCACGCGCATGCTGGTCCACACGAGCAGCGCCAGCGCCGCCGAGACCGCACAGATCAAGACGTGCGGCCCGTTGGGTACGAAGGGCGGCGCCAAGAGAAAAAGGACCGCCCCCGCGGCGTAGATGAATGCCAAGACGGGCAGGACGTGTTGCAGCGCGGCGAGTGAGCGAAGCCGCATCTGCTCGTCGCGCGCTTGCTCGCGACGAGCCCTCAGTTCCGACTCGCGGTCCCGCAAAAGCTGCCCCTGTCCATTCATCCCCTCTTAACAAAGTGCCTCAAGGGCGAGGGGATGTCATTACATGACCCAAAAAGGTGACTTCGGAACCCAGTCCGGGTGGCGAGTCTCCTTTTGAAAAGGGCTAATTCTGACAAGGTTTGAAGATGGCGGGTCGTGCGCGGGACGAGGTCGAGCTGGAGCAGCTGAGCGAGCAGATTCGCTATCACGAGGCGGCGTACCGGGCAGGGGCGCCCGAGATCACCGACTCGGCGTTCGATGACCTGGTCGAGCGCTACGGCGAGCTCGCCGATTTGCTTGGCATCGACCCGGCGGAACGGCTCGATACGCAGCCGGGGCAAGATCACACCGCGGGCTTCGAGACCGTGGAGCACCGCGTACCGATGCTGTCGCTCGAAAAGCTATCCCCGAACCGACGCGAGAGCAGCGGAGCGCCCATGCCGATTTCGGATCAGCTCGCGGCGTGGTTCCGGCGACGCAAAAAAGAGCTCGAGGTGGAGGAGCTGCCCGTCCTGGTCGAGCCGAAGGTCGATGGGATTTCGGTGTCGATCTTCTACGCCGACGGTGAGCTGCGCCGCGCTGTGACGCGAGGCGACGGCCGCAAAGGCGATGTCATTACCAAGCAGGTCGCGCAGCTCGGGACAGTGCCGATGAAGCTCGAGCGGGCCGGTCGTGGCGAGCTCGAGATCCGAGGCGAGCTCTACTGGCCGCGCGAGGAGTTTGCCCGCTTCAATGCGACACTCGACAAGCCGTTGATCAATCCGCGCAACGGTTGCGCTGGAATGATGAAGCGCAAGGACCCGACCGGCCTCGAAGCGACGGGGATTCGAGCGTTTTTCTATCAGATTGCGTGGGACCAAGGCGTGAAGCTGCCGCCGACGCAATATCAGACCCTGCAGTGGTTGGGCGACCGCGGCGCCGACGTGTACATCCGCGAGGTGTTTCGAACCGATTCCGATGAAGAGGCGTTGCGGTACTGCGACGATTATCAGGCGCGGCGGGAGAGCCTGAACTACGACATCGACGGGATGGTCATCAAGATCGATGACCTCGGTTTGTATGCGCGGCTCGGCGCGACCGGGCATCACCCCCACTGGGGCATCGCGTACAAGTTCGCACCGGAACGCAAGCCCACCAAGCTGCTGGCGATCGAAGTGTCGGTCGGTAAATCGGGCAAGCTCACGCCGGTTGCCGTCCTCGAACCCGTATTCGTGTCGGGGACGACGGTGAGCCGCGCGTCGCTCCACAACTTCGTCGAGCTCGAGCGCAAAGATGTGCGTGTTGGGGACACGGTGCTGGTGGAAAAGGCCGGTGAGATCATTCCGCAGGTCGTCGAGGTCGACAAGAGTAAGCGCAAGCGCGGGGCGAGGCGTTTCGTCCCGCCCACGGTTTGCCCGACTTGCGGGACCGAGGCGGTGAGCGAAGAGATCTTCGTGTACTGTCCCAACCCGGCCTGCCCGGATCAGGTTCGCGAACGCTTGCGTCACTTTGCGAGCCGGGGTGCGATGGACATCGATGGGATGGGCGAGGTTCTCGTCGATCAGGTGGTCGACAAGCTGGGGGTGCGTTCGCCCGATGATTTGTTTGGCCTCGACGTTGACGCGCTCGCCGGGCTCGACCGCATGGGGCAAAAGAGCGCGGAGCGGGTGAAGGCCGGCCTCGAGGAAGCCAAGCAGCGGGGCCTTGCACGCGTGCTCCATGGCTTGGCGATTCGGCACGTGGGCGAGACCATGGCCGAGGACTTGGCGGCCTACTTCAAGACCGCCGACGCGTTGTTGGAGTTTGCCGGGCGATACGCGGCTGAGGACGAGGAGGCGATCGAAACGGTGGCTCCGGCGAAGTCAACCGAGCGCGGCGCCATCGAAGGCCTTGCGCGGAAGTCGGCGGACAGCATTTTCCACGAGCTCGATTCGGAGGCCGTTCGAAAGGTGTTTGGCGGCCTGGCCAAGGTGGGGGTGAGCCTCGCGGTGAAAGCCGCAGACGTGCGCGCGGTCGAGGCCGTCGCTGGGAAGACCTTCGTGCTGACCGGCACCCTTCCGACGCTCAAGCGAACCGAGGCTACGAAACGCATCAAGGCCGCCGGTGGCAAGGTGTCCGGGTCGGTATCGAAGAAGACCGATTACGTCGTCGCCGGCGAGGACCCGGGAAGCAAGCACGAGAAGGCGCAGACGCTGGGCGTCGCGATCCTCGACGAGGCGGCTCTGATCGAAATGCTCGGCGGGGAAGGCTGACGCTCAGAGCGCGGGGACGGCGCGCGCCAAGCGACGCAGGCCTTCTTCGATTTGCTCCTGCGACGTGGCGAAGCTGAACCGAACGAAGCCCTCTGCCGCTTCTCCGAAGTCCCGACCTGGGCCGAGCGCCACGTGCGCCTTTTCGAGGATGTCGAAGGCCAAGGTCAACGAGTCCCGCTTGAAGTGGCGCATGTCGACGAGCACGTAGAAGGCGCCGGGTGGGTCGATCGGGATGGAAAGGCCCATGTCGCGAAGGCCGTCCACCAAAATCCGTCGTCGGATCGCGTATTGCTGGCGCATGTGCTCGACGTGCTCAGCGCCGTGCGCCAGCGCTGCGATGCCCGCTTGCTGCACGAACTGCGAGGTCGAGATGAAAAAGCTTTGCATCAAGCTTTGCAGCGGCCTCATCGCGTTCTCGGGGGCGATGAGGTAGCCGAGGCGGAACCCTGTCATCGCGTAGCGCTTGGAAAAGCCGTCGAGAACATAGCAGTTTTCGGTGAAGCGCAGTGGGGAGGCGACCTGGGCGCCGTCATAGGTGAGGCCGTCGTAGATTTCGTCGGAGAGGATCGGGATGCCGAGCTCGCTCAGCTCTTGGACGACTTCGCGCGGCTGGACGGCGCCGGTTGGATTGGCGGGCGAGGCGAGAAAAATCGCGCGGGTCCTCGGCGTGATGGCTGCGCGGACTTTGGCGACATCCATCACGAAGCCGTCCTCGGGACCGGTCGGCACGAGCACCGGCGTTCCCCCGCAAACCGAAATCATGTTTGGGTAGCAGGGGTAGTGCGGCGTTGCGAGAATCACCTCGTCGCCCGGGTCGACCAAGAGGTTCAGACACAGGAGGATCGCAGGCGAGGTGCCGCTGGTGACGATGACGTGGTTGGGGTCCACCGCAACGCCGCGACGCGTTTGGCAATCCTGCGCGATCGCCTCACGCAGAACGAACAAACCCCGGCTGTCGGTGTAGTGCGTTTCGCCCGACACCAAAGAGTCGACCGCAGCCTGGACGGCAGCCGGCGGCGCATCGAAGTTCGGCTCCCCAACCCCGAGCTGAACGATCGAAGTCCCGGCTCGCGCCATCGCCATCCCCCGCTCCATGACTTCCATCGCCAGGAACGGCTCGACCTCTCGTGTGCGCTTCGCGAACATGGGGACACGCTCTAGGGTCCTAACTGCCCGAGATCTAGCCGCTTCTCAGGCAAAGATCGCAGCGCCCTCGGTGAGTCGCTGCGATCTTTGCCTCAAAAGCCTTGGAATGTCGGGTGATTACGGGTATGGAGCGTGTCCCCTATGGAGTCGCTTGTCGTTACTGTGATCGGGAAGGATCGGCCTGGGCTGGTCGAGTCGGTGTCGGCTGCGGTCGAGCAGCATGGCGGAAGCTGGGTGGAGAGCCGGATGTCCCGGTTGGCGGGTGAGTTCGCCGGCATTCTTCGCGTGAGCGTGCCAGCCGACCAGGCCGACGCGCTGTCCGGGGCGCTCGAAGCGCTTCGGGCCGATGGGCTTCGGGTCATGGTCGAGCGCGGATTCGAGGACGCCGTCGAGGAGGGTCGCCTCGTCGTCCTCGAGCTCGTCGGCAGTGACCGGCCTGGCATCGTTCACAAGATCTCCGAGGCGCTGGCGGCACGCGGGGTCAACGTCGACGAGCTCAACACGGAATGCGAGGGGGCCCCCTGGTCGGGTGACACCTTGTTCAAGGCGATGGCCCGGCTTCGCGCGCCGAAGGGTTTAGACCTCGATCAGCTTCGAGAAAGCCTCGAGGCGATCGCCGCTGACCTGATGGTCGACATCAGCATCGGCGAGGCAGACTAGCGCGTTTGCCCGCGCGCGAGGATAGCGGCGTAGGAGCTGCTTGGCCGCACACGCCTTCTCGTCCGCGCTCATCCACATTCGAAGCGTTGCAAAGCGATAAATGGCGCGGATGTTCGGGAACAGCGCCACGTAGATCTGCCACGAGCCCTCGTAGGCGCTTGCATCGAGTGCGAACGCGAGCTGTTCTTCGCCGACCGAGGAGGTTGCGTCGATGCCCCGCGTGGCGACGAGCGCGCGCACGAGACGATCGACCGCGTGTCCTCGAGCCTGCCGTACCCTGTTGCCGCGCGGATTGAACGAGCTGCGGCGGCGGGTCCAACTCTTTCGCCAGCGCTGGTCCCAGGCGTAGAGCAGGGTGTTGTCGAAGTGAGCCAGCGCGATGAGCCGGCTCCAGCGCATGCACTGCTGAACGGTCCCGCTCGCCCGAAGATTGACCTCGGAGACTTCGTCGCGCGAAATGGGTGCGCGCCGCGTTCCAAAATGCGCGTCGAGCCAGGCGAACTCGGCGGGGAAGTCGTTGGACGCAATCTGAAGCGGGTAGCTCGGTTGCTTTCCGAGGTCGAGCGCGATGTCCTTTAGGTCGTCGAAGATCTGAAACGACGCGAGAAGATAGCCCCAACGACGAATTTCGCGCGTGTACTTGGCCGGGTCGAGGCCGAGCAGGCGCGCTCTCAGGTCGAGCCAGAGCATCATCACCATGTTGTTCTTGCGATAGAAGTGCCAGGCCGTGTCCTGAAGGCGCATCCGGTCGGCGCGACGTTCGCGCGCGTTGCCGCAAAGCTCGGCTTCATCGAGGTAGGTCTGGAAGCAGTGGTGCAAAAAGAGGTTTGTGGCGTGCACCGTGTCCCGGTTCGCATTGGCGAGCCGTGAATCGATGGTCGCGGCGACTTGATCGAGCGCGTCGAACAGCTCCGAGAGGGTGATTCCGAACTTGGTCGTGTGCGCGTCGGGCCAGATGCCCTGCTTTCGCAAGTGCGCAAGCGAGAGATCGCGGAGTGGACGCTCGGCGGTATCGTCACGGTAGAGCGACCTCAGCAGCTTCCCCGCAGCGTCATGTCCCCCAACCGCCGCCGCGAGCTCGTCGAGAAACTCGTCGGCCAACTGCATGTAGAGGAAGGCGACATCGGCGATTGCGGCCGCGGTCGAGACCGGTGAGGCAGCGGCACCCTTGAACGCGAAGTTGTCGACGAGGGGGCCGATCTGCTCGACGGCGGAAAAGGTTTCGCGAAGGCTCGGGTTGTCCATCACCACCCTTGGCACGAGCTTGCGAATCCTCCGACGCCTCAGCCAGTAGAGGGGAAGGATTGCACCGTGGCGAAAGAAGTCTCGGTTTTGAGCTACCTTCTCGGCGAGGATCGACTTGAGCGGACGGCTGGCATGCAGGCCCTCCCATCGTTTGGTGATGCGAGCGACCTCCGCGGCGGTCTCATCTGCCTCGTCCACGCACTCGGGCCCGGGGTGAAGCAGGAGCGTGGTCTCGTAGCGAAGTCGCACCTCTTCCGAACCAAGGTCATCCGGCACGGCGTCTGCCAGCTGTGTTTCCCAAGCGCGAAGCTTTGCTCGAAGCGCGGGCAAGCTCGAAGCGCCCTCGGTGTGCAGCAGGGCGAGACGCGCGCTCAGCACGCCCTCGAGCTCATGGGCGAGGGGGCCTCCGCCACCCAGGTCGACGCGCATGTACGGGTGGCGGGAGAGCACCCCTTCGATACGTCGCAACGCAAGCCGTTCGCGGCGCTCGAAGGAAGGCATCGTGATGGAGGCAAGCACGGTCATGAAGGGACGGCGGTTGTGACACGCCTCGGCTGCCGGCTCCAATTCCCGTTCCCGGGGTGTTAGGGTCACGGTCTAGACGATGACAGCCAAGGGCCGAAAACCAAGCTGGCGAGCGCCTTTTCGCCGCGTTGCCATGGCGACCGAGAACGCCCTCGAGCTCGCGCGGCTCGGGCATTTCACCGACCCGGAGCATGCGCCGTACAAGGTCGCCCACCAGATGCGGATCGCGCGCCTGCGCCGCTACGGGGGCGACGACCACCGGCCGACGGTCGCCGCGCCCCTGCTCCTGATTCCGCCGCTCATGGTCACCGCGGAGATTTACGACGTTGCACCGGACATCAGTGGGGTGACTGCGTTGACGCAATTGGGGCTCGACGTCTGGGTCATCGACTTCGGCTCCCCCGAGCAAGAAGAGGGTGGCATGAAACGCACCCTCGACGATCACATCAAGGCGGTGAGCGACGCAACCGACTGGGTGCGCGAAGCCACTGGACACGACGTGCATCTCGTTGGGTACTCGCAGGGCGGGATGTTCGCGTATCAAACCGCCGCCTACCGACGGTCAAAAGGCATCGCGTCCTTGATCACTTTTGGAAGCCCAGTCGACATTCATCGGAACCTTCCGATGATCCAAGACAGCATCGCGGGCCGCGTGTTCGAGCTCGCGCAAGGCGCCCTCGATGCGCCGCTCGACAAGCTCGAAGGTCTGCCTGGCTTTCTGACGAGCACCGGGTTCAAGCTGCTCGCCGCACACAAGGAAGTCGGCCAGCTCATGGACTTCGTCCGTAAGCTGCACGACCGGCAGGCGCTCGAGAAGCGCGAGGCGCGAAGGCGGTTTTTGGGTGGAGAAGGCTTCGTGGCTTGGCCCGGCCCGGCGCTCAAGAAGTTCATCGACGAGTTTGTCGTTCACAACCGGATGCTCTCTGGAGGCTTCGTCGTCGACGGGCGCACCGTCACCCTCGCCGACATCACCTGCCCCGTGATGTTCTTCGTCGGCGAGCGCGATTCGATTGCAAACGAATCCGCGATCCGCGCGATTCGCGGCGCCGCCCTAAACGCGGAGCTTTTTGAAGTCTCGATGCGCGCCGGGCACTTCGGCCTCGTCGTGGGCAAACAGGCCATGTCGGTCACCTGGCCGACCGTCGCGAGCTGGGTTCGCTGGCGCGAAGGCCTCGGCCCCGAGCCCGAGCTGCTTCAGGCCCCGGCGCCGCTCGAAGAGCCCGAAGAAGCGAGCTTCGATGAGGTCGATTTCGATATTGAGCTCTTCTATCGAACCGTCGTCGGCACTGTCGGCGCCTGGTGGCGGCGGGTTGGGCGAGCTGCGACCGATCTCGGCGAAGAGCTCGACAACCTGCGCTGGCAAGTGCCCCGGCTCAGCGTTCTTCAGCAGATGCAGCCCGACACCCGGCTGAGCTTGGGTCTTGCGCTCTCCGAACAGGCGCACGCCAATCCGGAGGGGACCTTCTTTCTTTGGCAAGGCCGTGCGCTGTCCTACGCGCAGGCGGACCGACGCGTCGACAATGTCGTTCGGGGCTTGATTCGTTGTGGTGTTCGCCGCGGCGAGTTGGTTGCCGTTCTGATGGGCGCGCGCCCGAGTTACCTTTCGATGACCGCGGCGCTGAGCCGCTTGGGCGCGGTGCCGATTCTGCTCAGCCCGAGCCGTTCGCGCGCCACGCTCGAAGATGCGCTTCATGGCTCCGCGCCCCGTTTCCTCGTCACCGACCCGGAGAACGCGGCCCTGGGCAAGGAGCTCTCCGGCGAGGTTCTCGTCCTCGGCGGCGTCGGCGACGAACGCGCCCTGCCATCCGGGGTCACCGACATGGAGCAAATCGACCCCGACGCGGTGGAGGTGCCCGGTTGGTACGAGCCGAACCCGGGGCTTGCCCGCGATTTGGCGATGATCATGCTCACGGCCGGAAGGGGAAAGAAGCCCCGTGCGGCCAAGATCACCAACCAACGCTGGGCCTTCTCGGCCTATGGCGCCGCTGCCGCCTGCACCTTGTCGCCGCGCGATACCGTGTATTGCTGTCTACCGCTACATCACCCGGCCGGCATGCTGGTGACCGTTGGAGGCGGCCTCGTCGGTGGGTCCCGCCTGGCACTCGCCACAGGATTCGACGCCGATGCATTTTGGGACGACGTGCGTCGGTACGGCGCGACCGTCGTCTTCTATGCGGGCGAGATGCTGCGCGAGCTCTTGCGGGCGGATGCCTCCGCTTCGGACAACGAGAATCCGATTCGCCTGTTTGCGGGAAGCGGCTTACGGCGCGATGTCTGGCAGCGGATCGTCGATCGGTTTGGTCCGGTTGGCATTTTGGAGTTCTATGCAGCGACCGAAGGCAACGCCGTCCTCGCCAACGCTTCGGGTGAAAAGGTGGGTGCGCTTGGCCGTCCGCTTCCAGGGAGCGCGGAAGTCGAGCTGGTCCGCTATGACTTCGAGGCCGCGGAGTTCGGACGCGACGAACACGGCCTGCTGGTTCGCTGCGAGGACCAAGAGGCGGGTATCTTGCTCGCGCGACTCGACGCCGACCATCCGCTCGCGAGCTTCACCGGTGGCGACGAGGCGGGCCGGCGCTTGCTCCGCGGGGTCTTCGAGCCCGAAGACACCTGGTTTGTCACCTGGGACGTCTTGCGGCGCGATGACGACGGTGACTTCTGGTTCGTCGACCGGGTTAGCCGCATGCTGCGAACCGCGACAGGAATCGTCGCGACCCGGTCGATTGAAGACGCCCTGTACGGCTTTCCGGCCCTTCGCCACAACGTGGTGTACGGGATCCACCAAGACGGCTTCGATCGATCCGTTGCGGTCGTCGTCACCGAGGGCAATCGAGGGCTCGATTTGCAGGCTTGGAACGAGTTTGCCGCACGACTGGACCCATCGGAGCGGCCACACTGGGTCAAACGCCTCGAGCGCATCCCGCTGACCGACGGCTTTCGACCCGACAAATCGGCTCTCGAAAGCGCTGCCCTCGGTGAAGGGGCCGAGCTCTTCGTTTATGACGAACGCGCCCAGCGATACGGCGCCGCGCCCCGTGACGCCTCGGAGATCGGCGCCTAGGCAGGCCCTCCACTGTACAAAAATCGCGCCCCCCCAGCTCTCTTGCTACATACCGTCTCGATGAACCCCCGAGCTCTCCTTCTGTCCTTCGCTCTGTTGACGGTGCTTCTCTTCGCCTGTGCGAAGCCGCTCAACGAGGGCAGCGCGTGCTTCCAAACGACGGAGTGCCGCGGCGGTTCGATCTGTGCCGAGACCGTCTACGGGAAATACTGCATGAAAGTCTGCGACCCGGAGATGGTGCGATGCGCCAACGAAACATCATGCTTGCAGTCGGCAGAGGTGCTCTACGGCGCCGGAGGCATCGGTGGCAGTGCAGGCGCAGGCGGCGAAGGTGGCATGGGCGGCGAAGCTGGCATGGGCGGCGAAGCTGGCATGGGTGGCGAAGGCGGCATGGGCGGCGCCGCCCCGGAGCTCTGGCTGTGCCTACCCGGACAGCTCGAGAGCCCGGAGTACTTCCCGAGGGACATCGGATTCGTCTGCGACTTCAGCCTCGACTGCGTCCTCGGCGCCGTGTGCGTGTGCATCCCCGGAGCGACCTGTGAGGGAGAGGGCAGGAACGGCCCCACCTGCCAACGGATTTGCGACCCGGGCGCCAGCAACCCGTGTCCCCGAGTGGCGGAGATTGCGCCCGAGTGCACCGATCTAGGGGACGGCCGCGGTTTTTGCGACCCTACGACCATCATGCTCAACCCGTAGCTTGGGTCCTCTGAATTGGCCATTTACGTGGGCCGGTCGGGACATTAGACTCGCTCGGTCATGCCCACACCCCAAGAAACAGTCGACGCCCTTCGTTCCTATTTGCGTATGCATCCCGAGGAGGTCGGCCGTGCGGTTCGCAGCGCGCTGGGCCTGAGGGTTGGCGTCCCGCTCGCGGCCTTGCGTTGGCTTGGCCAGCAAGCGGAGCGCAGCGGCAAGGTCGAAGATTTTCACATCGACTCGGTCCCGCCCGGCCTTCGCCTATCGGGCAACGTCGACTTGATGGACACGCCGATTCGCGCCGGCGCGATCATTTTCGTCGAGCGCATCGTGTTCAACGACGAGGAGCTGACCGTTGCGCTCCGACTCGAAGAGGTGAAGCTCAAGCTGAACGGGGAGTCCGACTCGCCGATTGCAGCCTTGATCAAGTCCGGGGCTTTGGACCTTTCAAATCCGGGCACGCTGGTGAACTTCATGCCCGGCCGCTCCCCTGTCTTGGCCGAGGCCAACGGGAACCGAATCGTGCTCGACCTGATGCGCGATCCAAAGATCGGCAAAAACCCGCTCGTTCGTCGAGCCGTCTCCTTGCTGACTTCGTTCGTGACGCTGCATGGCGTCGAAACGGACCAGAAGCACATCGATATCGCGTTTCGCGCGCTCCCAACGGGGTTTGGCGGAGCGTTTCGCTCGGTTCGCCAGAACGTCCTACTGCCCGGGATGAGCCGTTTCCTTCCGCGTGCGAGGTAACCCGTCATGCCGACATGCCGATCGTGCAAGGACGAGGCCGATGAGCTCGTTGCCGTCAAGGCAGACGGGCGCCGCATCAAAGTATGCGAAGACTGTGCAGAGCGCATCGCCGAAGAAGCGGAGATCGCCGAGATGAGCGAGTCCGTCGTTCAAGACATGATGGGCTACAAGGGCCGCCGCTAGCCGGGCCCCGCATGACCAGCGCTCAACTTCCGGGAGTCGGCTCGCCGGACGACGGGTCGGATTCGGGCTCCAGCGCGTGCGGCGTAGGTCGATTGCGAATCGCTTGAAGCTCCTCTTCTGCGAACTCGAGCTCAAGCTCGGCGCGGCTACGCGCGGCGACGGCCCTGGCGACGGAGTCTTGCAGCTCTTGAGTTTTCGAGAGCTCGGCGTTCAAGCGGGCGTCGAGCGCGGCGATCTCGCCTTGAAGCTCCAGTCGGCGCTCTTCTTCCCGGTCGAGTCGCCGTTGGATGCGCTCGCCGCGTTCTTGCTCCGCGCTCAGCTTCTGAGTCGTCGCCGCGAGCTTCTGATTCGAACCGGCGAGCGAGCGTTCGGTCGCGGACAGGTCACGCTCGGTCTCTGAAAGGTGCTGCTCGATCGTCGCCTTCTCCTGGCGGTTCTGCGCGAGCTTCTCGCGCGTCCGCGTCAGGCGACGCTCCTCGTCTTTGAGCTGCGTCTTGAGAGCTGCGACGTGTCCGTCGGTGCGCGCCAGGCGCTTTGCAAGCTCGGTTCGCGTCAGCCGACTCTGCTCGTAGCGAAGCTCCAGCTGTTCGGCGATCTCGCGGGTGTCGGCGAGGTCCCGGCGAAGATCCGAAGCGGTGAGCTTGGCTTGCTGAGCCACTTCGCGCTGGGTTTCGGCCTGCTGATAGAAGACGGTCACCGCGGCACCCGATGCTCCGAGCAGGGCAAGCGCCATCGGGATCGTCCATCGCAAAATCGTCTTCACGCGTTCGCGGCGCTCTTCGGGAAGCGAGAGCGCCGAGAGCTCCCCAGCAAGTTCTTCGGCCGTGGGTCGCTCCGCTGCATCGAGATTCAGCCAGCGGTTGAAGAAAGGTGCGAGGTATTTGAGCCCTTGGCGGTTCGGGGCCCGGGGCGTCTCCTTGGATCGACTCTCGATGAAGGTGTCGACCGCGCCCGCGGCGACATCCTCTTGTGTTTCCGGCTCGAGCGCGTTCCGAAGCGATAGGGCCAGTGCGAACACATCGGCCTTGTTGCTCACCACTGGCTTGCTCTCGACCGATGCAAACTGCGCGGCGACCTCGGGTGCGAAGTACGTCGGCGTCCCCGCGACCACCATCTCGGCCTCCGTCGCTGCCACGCCAAGATCGAGAAGCACCGGCGTGACTTCCTCCGCGCCGAACCCCGGAATCCGAGCGAGAAAGATGTTCTCCGGTTTCACGTCTTGGTGGCGCACCCCAGCGGCGTGCATCGCGGCGAGCGCGCGGGCGAGTGGCCGAAAGATCGCGAGCGCTTCGGCGCGATTCAAGGGCTCACGCTGCAGGCGTGACTCGAGGGTCTCGCCGTCGTACCAGGGCATGACGAACCAGAGCCGTTCCTCGAACCAGCCGTGGTCTTTGAACTGCACGATCGACGGGTGGAACACCGAGGCGATGAGGCGCAGCTCGCGCAAGGCGGATTGCTTGGCCGACTTCGAGTGCGCAGGCTGGTGCAGCATTTTCAAGGCGACGACGTGGCCCGGAACTTCAGTGTCCTTGGCTCGGTACACGTCTCCAAACGCGCCCAGCCCGACGCGCGCCTCGATCGAGTACCGCCCGCCGACGATCGTACCGTTGGACAAGGGCTCGACGATTTGGTTTTCTTCGCGTGGCGTACTCGGAGCAGCCTCGAGCGCAAAGGCCTCGATGATGACGCGACCAAAGCGGCTCGTGTCCGTAACGCCGTGCTTCGCGAGGATCGGCTCTGCCTGCGCCATGGCGGCACCGACTTGCTCTTCCATCACTTCCACTGGCACGCCGTACACGAACGCCAGCTCTTCGATGCTGAGCTCCCGTGCGTGGCGGAGCTCCAAGAGCTCCGAGTCTTCGGCGCTGAGGTCAAAGCGTAGCCCATTGAGCGGGCTGGTGGAGTGGTGCGCGGAGGGAAGGGCGCGCCAGGGCAGCCCTTCCAAGGCTTCCTTGGTCGGCGCTTCGTGCGGGCGGCTTTGGTTGTGCATGTAGCCGCGCGCGGCCCTGTAGAGCCTCGCACGGACGCCGGGCGCCTGAACCAACTCGTCGCTTTCGCTTTTCGCAACGTAGGCGCGAAGCTTGGCGAGGTAGTGTTCCGCGCGGTCGGTGGAGCCGGTTCGAATCGCGAGGTACTGCCGCAAACCTTCCGCGTAATAACGAAAGGCACGGCCGTGCAGAACGTCGACGATCGTCTGTGGTTGACCGTTCGAAAGCGCGATGGACGCGGCCGCTTGCGTGAGCGCCGCGCCACCCTCGCCTGGCGGCCTCAGTTGATTTAGAAGAAAGGGGACGGTGCCCAGAGTTCCCATGGTTGCCTCTGTGAAGTGGGGAACTGTAAGGATGAGTCACCCTTGAGGCGGCTCTCAACAAAACCGCAAGGCAAGCGCTCGTCCACGGGCGCTAAATTTGCGTTGCATCGGGTTCGGCCCCAAGGTGTTTGGGTCGTGTTTCATTGTCGCCTGGGATTATGGTCGATTCTCGGCTGTGTAGTTTTCTATGGCTGCACACCGAAGCAGGGCCCTGTCACCGCTCCGCTCGAAAGCGAGGCCAAGCCTGCACCAAGCGCCGCGCGCGGCGCGGACTCCAAACCGCTGGCGCTGCAAGCACCCGTCGCGTTTTGGAAGGACGGCAAGGCAGAGGGCGAGGTTGATGCCGCCACGGCCGACGAAGACGGTCACCTGCTGCTCGATCTCGGCGAAGACTGGACCCCGTACATTCTCACCGAGGGATCGGGAGACGAGGTTCCGAAGCCGAGCGAGTACCGTGGGACGTATTTGGCGCTGGCGCGCGGCGAGTTTCCGGACGACCGCCACGGGTATCGCGCCAAGAAGGATCAGTACCTCGAGCTCTACGGCATCTTGCCGAATCTGTCGTTGTTGAGGCAGCGCTTCGCCGAGGTCCGCGCGCTGCAGTGCGCCGAGCAGCTCGACCTGGTGCCCCTTCAGGAGTTCGACGGGTTTCTCGCCTATCAGAAGGGCCGCCGCCCCGCGCGCCGCCTCGCGCGCTATGAGCTCCTCAAGCCGAAGATGGCCGCGCTCGTCGCGCGTGCCCAAGTCGAGAGTCTCGATCAGGTGACCCGCGCGCACACCGCCGACTCCGACGAGTGGGAGAAGGTCGAGGAATACCGGACGGTGGCGCCCGAGATCGAGGCCATCACCGCTGCACAGGCCCGGCTCGACTGCGAAGGCTTTTTCGAAGGTCGTGGCGAGTACACGCCTGGCCTGTTCGATTGGCGCACGCACGAAGCGCTCGCCGAGTTCGAGCGTCGGCATCGCGTCTACGGTTGGGGCTTCATCGGGAAGGACACCCTGGCCGTTCTACAGGAGACGCCACAAGAGACGGAGCGGGAAGCCGTGATTCGGACGCTGACCGAGCGGGCGATGCACGCCGCAGAAGTCATTGAAGATGGAAGCACGTCGTTTGTGCGCGACGGCGAGCCGCGTACCTACAAGACCGAAGACGGCCGTGAGCTACAGATCCCGAACTTCGAAGCCGAGCTTCGCGAGCACGTCATCGAGGCGTTTGGCCTTCAGACACCGGAATCGACTTATGCCTGGCTGGAATCGCTTGGCGAGATACCCGCGGAGAAGGTCATCGCGGTGCAGGGCATCGAGCGGCCTCCGTACTACAGCGACGCCATGGACCTGAGCGTTTCCATCGATCGGGGCGACGTCTGGTTCGAATTCCCTTTCGACGAAGACGGCAAGCCGCGTTCTCAACCGGTGAGCCGACGGCCACGGCTCACGATCCAGGTCAACTACAACGGGCAAAAGATCCCTCTCGCGCGTTTCGGGACGACCATCGGCGGTTGGCGAAGCGACTACATCGATGGGGCCGTGATGCTGAAGTACAAGGGCTCCCCCACCGGTCGGCGGGTGTGGAGTCGAATTTCTGCGGCGCCGGTTTGGGTTCCGCCCGAAAGCACGCCGCCGCGCACGATGGTCAGCAAGCGGCGACGGCGCGGCAAGGATTACTTCGAGGTGGACTACCACACGACGGGCCCGAGTTATGCATCCGCGTATGGTTTGGTGGCGGCGTACCACCGCAAGTACTACCGCGGCGCGGATGGCACCATCGAGTTTGGCGGTGACGAGGGTATTCGGACGCACGGCTCGGTCGACTACATGAGCATCATGCGTCGGCACTCGCACGGCTGTCATCGGATGCACAACCACATCGCCGTTCGCCTGATGTCGTTCGTCCTCGAGCACCGTCCGCACACGCGCTACGGCCAGCAGCCGATGATCTACCGACGCGAGTTCGAGTTCGAAGAAGAGATGTACGTGATGGAGTTCGACAAGGGCGGCTACAACTTCGTGCTCGATGAGCCCTTGTATGTCGACGTCCTGCCCGGGCGAGTTCGGGGCCAAGTCAAAGAGCCGATCGAAGTCGCTCTGCCGCGCTATGACCGCGATGTGGGCGCGTACGTGATGCCCGACGGCGCATGGGTGAGCGTCGACCGCTTTGGCAACTTGACGCCCCGGATCAAGCCGTTCGATTTCGACGCGCCTCTCGAAGCGCCGGAGCTGGCGGAGGATCCATTCACGACGACTGCGGAAGTGACGCCGGCCCCGGCCCCGGGCGAGGTCGGCATGCCTACGACCGCACCGGCCGCGATTCCGGTGAATACGACGCCGGTGCCGGTCCCTTCGGCGCCCTGAAATCCAAACGATTTCGCGTGTCGACGTGCCTGTGGATGACTTGGGCGCAACGCGCTTCACTTGTGGAAAAAGAAACACGTTTTCCACAAGCGAATTCCGTTGATCTCCCTCGGCAGATCGGTGACAAAAGGGGTCGGAAGATCGCGACAGCGAGGTCGGACGTTCTTTGAATCAACCCATCTGACGACAGCAACGCAAGTTGTTGTCTCTCACTCTCACGGGGGTAAGGGGCGAGGCCGAAAGGTTTCGCCGTCGGGAGGCGCAGAGAACGCCGAACGTGTCCGTGGGTCGTGAGCATTGCAGAAGCTGCTGGTCTGATGCGTGGGTCCGAGTCGAGCGAAAGCTCAGACGAAGGCCGTCGACGCGAGGAGAAGCGGTGGAAGGCGCACCAGAATCGGGACGTCGCTCGGTTTCACCACAGAGCGAGCGCGAAGGTTCTAGACGAGCCGTCGGCGGCACCTGGCACTAGGGCCGCCCGATGGCCGTGACGGCGCGTCAGAGGTTCGGAGCTCGGCCGTTTCGGCGATCGAGCTCCCGCCAAAGCGAGCGCGACGGGGTGACACCGTCGGCTCACCGCCTGCAAGCCGGTTCGGAACTGGTGGCGGTAATCTCACGAGGTTCGGGTGCCCATCTTTGAAAACTAAAACTCTGGATTGCACGCGTCGGCCTGAACATGCTGCGCAACACCGCCGCACTGCGGGCGAAAGCCCCGGCGGCAGAGCGAAGTGCGGCATGAGCCATCGGATCCGCCACAAGCGGATCCCATTTACGCGCCCTTGGAGAGCCGAAAACCAAGGGTTCAGGTACGGCGAGAGTCGTCGCGGAGTCCAATCACGACGGTTTGCTAAACCCAAACCATCGCTGGGGCTCTGTCCGAATGACGAGCGTAGGGCGACCTATGCGGGTCTTCGGTATCTCGAAACATTCATGCGAGAGGTACGACGTCAGCGCCCGGGACGTGTCGGTCAACGCTCCTCCAGTGAGTCCAATAGCTCACGCGGGGGGTTAGCAGGCTTCCCGACGGGGAATGCATCGCGCCGGAACGTGTCGCGCAAAGCAGGAGAGGCTGAATAGGCCCACCATCGAGCCTCGGCTCGAAATCCAGACAGAGTCGGTCGTGGTGTGTGTGACGTATACGCACGCACCGAGCCAAGCGACGAGTTTTTCGTTGCGAGGTTAGCGAGCTTCCAAAAGGGGCGATCCGTGCCGGGTCGCCCCTTTTCTTATGGGGCCCCGGCGATTGGGTTGTGATTCTAGGTACTTGCAGCGTTTGAGGCTGCTACCGGTTCTCGTTCGTTGACCTCACGTTGACGTGAGGCGGCGAGGACGGCTCCAGCGCCTGCACCAAGCGCAGCTGCGCGCGCTGCCCGAGGTGCGCGTACTGATGCGTGCTCTTGGCCGAAGTGTGCCCGAGCTGCGCTTGAATGGCTTTGATGGAATGCCCGCTCGTGGCGGCCTGGCTCGCCACCGAATGGCGGCCGATATGGTGGTGGCCGATCTCCCGGAGCCCGAGAGCTCGTTGCACGATTCGGAGGGGCCTCGCGTGGGAGTAGATGCGGTTGGGGAAGGTACCGTCCTTGCTGAACAGGAACTCCGGCCCCGCGTACCCCTGCTGGATGTGCCAGCGAATGGCGTCGACCACGTCTTCGGTGAGAGCAAGGGTCAGCACCTTGTTGTTCTTGCGCGGCCCGAGCACGGCGGGCCGCTCTTTGTGGCCCCGCTGGACCGCCCGGTCGATGACGAGCTGTGGCGGGATATCCCGGATTCGATCTCGCGCGATCGCGTAGACTTCGCCCGTGCGAAGACCGAGTCGGGTCGTTAGGTAGAAGAACGCGTACCATTGGGGGAACATGTCGAACATGCCCCGGAGAAGTCGGTTGCGCTCCTGTTCCGTGTACCAGTCGATGGCCGGTTCCAGGGCGCTCTCCATCGGCACGTAGGGCACCGATTTCAAGTGCCCTCGTTTCCACATGAACCGGAGAACCGCCCGCACGATCTTGAGGCGGTTGTTGATCGATTCCGGTCCGAGATGGGTCGGCAAGCCTGCCTTGAGCTCGTCGATCACCGAGGTGTCGACTTGCTCGATGTATAGGTGCCCGATGTGCGACTCGAGGTCGCGCCAGAAGCGCGTGCAGTTGTCTCGGCTGCCCGCCTTCATCGTGGTGGCGGACACGTACAACCTGTACGCGTCCGTCATGGGAAAGCGCTTTTGCCCAGAGATGAGCTCCTCCCGCTTTCGTCGTTCGGCTTCGCGCGCTTCGGCCTTGGTTCGGAAGCCGGCTTTGCGCTGGCGCCCGTGGCCTTCGAGCGTGAAGTCGTACTGCCATGATTTGCTTAGTCTTCTAATGGCCATGCGGCTCGTTCCTTTCCGCGAGGAACTTCCGCATCGCCATGTCCGGATTCGTCAGGAAGAGGTCTAACATATCCCGACGGAATCGGCGCACGCGCGGCCGCCCGTAGACCGGAATTCGCCTCCCGGAGACGAGGTTTCGCAGATGCCGGATGGACCAGCCGGTGTACGCCGCCGCTTGGGCGTAGGTCAGCCAGGCAGCGACATGCGTGCTGTGAGTCGCATCTGTCATTCCCTGTTATCGGTTTTGCCCCCCAAAAAGTTGCGCGAGCCCACTGCTGGGCGGCCGCGTGACGGAGAGCTTGCTCAGCTCCCCCGACCGCTGGCTCGTCGGCGCCACCTGGCGCTACTTGTCGCTCGCGGTGCACTCGTTGTGCACTCGCACGACACTAGTTGGCGTACCCGCGACACTTCTTGTCGCTTCTTGTCGTTCTTGCCGGGAAGTGTCGCGGTTGTGACTCACCGGCGACAACCAGCGTCAGTTTGCGACTCGCTACCGGAGGGCAAGGTGGAGTTTTGTTAAACAAAACTGCAAGCGCTGCGCGCGACGTCTTCGACGTTCGCGCCGTCGCACTTGATCAACGTGCTCAACGCCTTCGGCTTGTTCGCAGCGGAGGGCCCGACGTCGTGGAGACCCCACGGCAAGTGCCGGTTGCATCCAGAAGATCGGCCATCGACGAGAGACCAGCACTACCAGACTGCTCAACGAAGGCGAGCCGGGTGGTCGGGTTGTCTAGCACCGTTTGATGCCAGACGTGCGAATAGGCCGAAGGCGTTGAGCGTGCGGTTCACGGTCGAGCTCGGGGCGAAGACCCGCGGCGGACGCCGAGCAGTTTTGGTGTCTGCCAAAACTATGCCTTGCCCGAACGAAGTCCGGTTCCCTTTGACGCACGATGCACAACTTTGGAGCGTACTGCGCGACTCTGAAACAAAGTGACTCCTATTGCCTCGCGATGACGCAATCCGCTTCAGGATGAGTCAGACCGAACTACTTTTTGGGCAAAGAGATGCAGAGTGAGCCAGAAGAGAGCAGGACGAGCCACCTCGATCCCCTGGCGCTCGTCACCGCTTCGGTTGGCGAGAATGCGCGACCTGGGTTACCAATTCCCCGTAGTGCGCCTAGTTTTCTTGTCCTTGCTGATGGTGGCCTTGGCATCGCTGTCGCATTCGATTGCCGGAGCCAACGAGGTCGACTCGCGCGAGGAGTACATCGTCAATGGGCAGCCCGTCGCTCCGGACGGTTTGCGCGGGACCGTGATGGTCACTTTCCTCGACGCGGACACGGAGCTCAACGAGATCACCCCGATCGCGCTCCGACCCTTGCCGTACTGTTCCGGTGTCCTAATCGCACCTACCGTGGTGCTCACGGCAGCTCATTGCCTCGAGGATTGCGGCTGGGACACGTGCTCCCTGCCCGACGGTGAAACGTCCGAATGCCCCAGCTGCGAACCGGATCTAACGGCCGCAAGCAGCATCTACGTGACGCCCGGAGTCCGCACTGTCGACGATCTGAGGAGGGCTCAACCGGTCCCTGTCCGGCAAGCATTCATCCCGGACGATTACACCAGCTATCCCCATTGGAGGGCCGAAGTCGGCGAATGCGAGCCGTATGGCGATAGCTACCTGTGCACCCAGCCGGGTCTGTCCTCGGAGATCCCAGACCTTGCGGTTCTCGTGCTCGACACTCCGATTGAAACTCTCACTCCGGTGCCCCTTCTCGTGGACGTCGAAGGCATGAAGCTGTCTCACGGAATTGCGACGGGATACGGCGAGCGGACAGCTCCGGGCAGCGAAGCACTCCTCGAGCAAGATGACTACGACTCGCTCCTCCACGAAACCTCGACGCCGATCGAGCAGGTCACGGAGTACGAGATCCTCACGGACGCCGGCGAAAACGAGAGTGGCGCCTGCTACGGCGATTCGGGTGGTCCGCTCTATGTGCAACGAGGCGGCCAGCTCTTCGTCGCCGGCGTCGCCTCTCGATTTCGATACGACCGCGAGCCACCGCAATGCGGCAAGGGAGCGATCTATACCTTGGCCGAGCCCTATGCGGGCTGGATCTTCGAGGTCGCGCCCGAGGCGACCCCGTCCCAGCTCTATGGGGGAGGCGGCTGTTCCGTATCTCTGCAATCGGAGAAGGATTCAGACCCGTGGCTTCTAGGATTGGTTCTGTTTGTTTTCTTCTTACCGGCTGCACGCCGAAGGAGACCAGGGGTCGTGGTCCTCTTTGCGGCGCTCTCGTCGTCGATGGGCTGCGGTTCGGGCGGTGAACCGAGCTTCTGCACCGAGGGCTACGATCCGCTCGGCGTGGCATGTAACCCTGAAGTCGCAAGAGCCGATCTTCACACCGCTGAAGTGCTGGCCCGGGCCGAAGTGCCGGAAGGCGCGTGGTTGTGGGAGGTGAGGAGCTCGTACTCGCACATGGATCCCGATGGCAACGCCACGGACTGGGCACTCACCTACTATCTGCCGCAAGAGGCCGAACCTCCCTTGGGAAAGGCCCTCGAGGTCTACGTGCGCGGGACGGTGGTTGACCAGCTCATCGGGCCCCTTGATGTCGACATCTATTGCGTTCCGACACGGCCGATTGAGCCGTTCGATTCTCGGAAGATCATTCACGACACGATCCGACGAGTTGAGGCGACCGGCATCTCCGTGCAGATCCGAGAGCCTAACGATCTAGGTCTGGTCCAGAACCATCGATGCGCCAGCCCATCGGTCCGGCTCAATGGGACATCCTACCGAGTGCGGGGTGGGTTCTACGATGTCGGCTACGACGAATACGGAGAGTTCCTCGAGGTCCGATACGAGGAGCTCATTCAGTGATCGAAGCTCGTCGCTGCCAGGACGTTCGCAGGCCGAGGTGCGGGTGAGCCTGCGCTTACCTCACAAGTCATCCGGTTTGAGGCCCGTGTGCTTGGCGATGCGAGCCAGCATGCGAGGGCCGATCTCGTCGCCTTCGTGAAACGCGAAGATGTAGCGCTGACCGTTCTTGACTAACACCCGGTGTGAGCCAGTCTTGCGAAGTTCGTGCCAGCCAATGCGGTGGAGGGCTGCGAGGACTCGCCTTGCTTTGGTGCTCTTCCAGCGGCTCACGCCGCGAGGCCCTTGAGCGCTTCAGCGGCCTCCTGTTCCGTGATCTCTCCGGCGGAAACGCGCTCGTCCAGGACCTGAAAAAGGAGCTTGCTGACTTTCTGCAGGGCATCGTTGGCCGTTTGGCCGTAGGCCATCACGCCGGGCACTGCCGTGATCTCGGCGATCCAGCGGCCGTCCTCCTCGCGCTCGAGCTCGATGCGAATCTCGCCCATGACCCTATTGTGGAACGGAACCCTTCGGCCGCCAAGAGCTCTCTGGAGCGCAGCTCGCGGCCCCGGTTTCTACCTC
>CAVPIE010000002.1:0-1003009 GCA_963704865.1 uncultured delta proteobacterium
TACGTCAGGAACAACCTCCGCCGAAAGCTTCCCAAGCTGGAGCTCGAATGAAGACGCCATCTTCGCATTTCGCCTCAGCCGACAGGAGTCGGCCATGAGCGAGTTTCATTGCGTCATTCAGGCAAAAGGTGGAATCGGAAAATCGTTGGTCGCGTCTTGGCTCGCGCAGTACCTGCGATCGCGAACCGACGATCCGTTGTGCGTCGAGTGCGACGCGTCGAACAAGACCTTGTCTCGGTATTCCGGACTTCGCGTCCAGCGCATCGATCTCCTTGATGAGGACCGGCGAATCAATCGTAGACGCTTCGATGAGCTTCTCGAGATCCTGCTCGCAGACGAGGAGAAAGCGGTGGTGGTCGACAACGGCCAAGGCAGCTTCGAGCCTTTGGCTCAGTACCTCCTCGAAATGGATGCCGTCCGTCAGTTGAAAGCCGCCGGCCGCCAGACGTTCCTTCACTGCGTAGTCACGGGCGGCCAGCACGGCCCCTCGACACTGGCGGGGCTCGCCACGGTCGCGAAGTTTTTGGTCGAGGATTCGACTCTTGTCGTCTGGCAGAACGAACACTTCGGGCCCGTCGACGTCGAGCGCGCCGGCGAGCTAACGCAAACGTGCTCCGACAGGTTGCTCGGACCCGTGGTCATGGTTCGCCGGGGACATACGTTTCAGGAAGACGTTCAGGAGATGCTCAGCCGGTTCATGACGTTCGACGAAGCGATCGCGAGCGATCACTTCAGAACGCCGGCCAAGTCCCGGCTTTCGATTGTGAGAACAGACCTGTTTACGGAGATCGAACATGCGCTCGAACGAGCCTAGAAACCGACGGCCGCTGCTGACGGATGAAGACAAGAGGGATATCGCAGCGCAGGTGGCCAAGGAATGCGGTCGCTTGATTCCTCAGGATGATCCTTTGTTCGATTTGGTGGTCGTCAACGAATGCGTGCTTCGGCGCACGGTCGAGAACCTTGGTGATCGATTGACGTCATCTCTCGTGAGAGAGCTCGACCGGATGCTTTCAGCCCACCTCGACCATGTGGGTGAGAAGCTGTCTCGCGACGTCGACGCGAGGGTCCGCGGGTTTGCGGGTCTCTACGGCGTCGCCGTGACGCGACTCGATCGCCGTGCGCAGCTATGGCTGTTGGGGCTTGCCGCGCTCGGCATCTTCGCCATGGCCTTGGTCTCTGGTCTGGTTAGGTGGCCTTTCTAGTGACCGTACGGAGGCCGGCGCTAGAGACAGATGAGCCCACGGCGGTTGCAAGGGCAGATTCGCCCCTGCTGACAAGACACGAGGCGGCGAGGTATTGTCGGATAGGGCTGCGCACGTTTGATCGGCGTGTCGCGCCTCAGGTGCGTGGGCTTTGCATCGGAGCTCGCCGCTTCTTTGATCGAAAGGACATCGATACATGGCTCGCAAGTCAGAAGGCTTCACCCTACACCGTGACAAGCGCACCAGAAATTGGATTGTGCGTTTCACCCACGAGGGGCAACGCTACAAGCGATCCACATGTGAATGCGATCGCGGCAGCGCTCAGAAGATCGCGTCGGAAATCGTCGCGGCGGTGACGCGAGGTCGTGACGTCAGCGTCATGCGTGCTTCCAGCGTCGACATCGACTTACTGGTCGGGCAATACCTCGTCGACGTATCGGCTGAACTGGCGCCCGAAACGGTTGCCACGTACCAAGGCTACTTCGTCAAGAACTTCGCGCCGCGGTTCGATTCGCTCGGCAGTATTTCGTCAAGCGCCATGCAAGACTATTCGCGGGCACGATTGCGGCAAGTGAAGCGCGGCACGGTGTGCAAGGAACTTTCGGCCATGCGGGGGTTCCTGAAATGGTGCGCTGACCGGGGTTACATTTCCGATATGCCGCTGATCAAGGATCCGCCGGCACGGTCAACCGGAACAACGGCATGTGAGAAAGTACGCGTGGATCTGAACAATGATCGCGCTACCAAGCTAATCGCAGCATTGCCCGAATGGTCTAAACGCACGCACTACCCGGTGCGCGACCTCATCTTGTTCATCTGGGAAACGGCGCTGCGCCGCAAGACGGTGCAGCAGCTTCGTTGCCCGGAGCATTGGCAGCCTGGTTCTACTACGCTTCGAATCGCCGACGACATAGACAAGGCGCGGTTCGGTCGCGACGTCGAGCTCAGTGAAGTCGCGCAGGCGGTGTTGACCCGACACTGCGACGGCGACGGCTTGATTTGGGGCGCGTTCGATTGCCGCCCAGCGCTTCGGAACGCGGCACGCGATGCAGGATGCTTCACCGAACAGGAAATCCGGCACTTGTCGTTGCACGACTTGCGGCACGGTGCGTTGACCGAGCTGGCGTCGGTGTCGCCGAACTTGCCGGGCATCGCTCACATTGCCGGGCACAAACGCGTCAGCACGACGACGCAATACGTGCACTCGAACCGCGAGCAGACGCGCGCCGTCTTGAACGCCCGACCCGGAATTCCGGTCACCATTCCGGTCACCGATTCAAAATCGGCCGATTTGAAACCGACTTGCCACCGTGCTAACCCTCCGAAATCACACCACAAGCGAGGGTGGCGGAATTGGCAGACGCGCTGGATTTAGGTTCCAGTGTCCTTAGGGCGTGCAGGTTCGAGTCCTGTTCCTCGCACTGAAGTGATGTCGCGGAGTTAGCGCGATCGCCGATCACGGGTACCTCGAAACTACTTTCAATCTGTCCCAAATTCTGTCCCGAAAGAACGGACTCTGCCGCTCGACGGCGCGCATGAACGTACTGATTGGTGGTCGTCGCATGACGATGTCCAAGCAGGTAGCCGGCACCGAGAAGGTTCCCTGAACGTTTCGTGAGCTCCGTCGCAACGCTGTGCGCAAGTCGTAGGGCTTGACCTGCGACGCGCGGTCGGGCTCCAAACCGGCAGCGAGCGCCGCAGTTCGAAGCGGGTAACGCCAGGCGAACTTGGGGAAGATGATTCCCTCAGCGGGACACAACTCATCGAGCACTTCGCGTGTGCGGGCGGGAAGCGCGCAGACGATGGCATCCATCTCCTTCGGGGAGAGGTCGATTCGTTGCCCGGCTCGGGCAACGTGACGTTGGCTCCGAGCGCCATTTCGCAGGCTCGAGTGCGGCTGGGACAAGAGTCTGTGCGTTGGCTGTTTGAGCGGTGCGCGAACAAGTGGGCTCATCAGAGCGCCGATGGGGATCGGTGGCGTGGTCCGGCGTTGTATGAAGTGAACGGAACGTCGTTGCGTGTACCCGGTTCGGAGGCGAACCAACACGAGTTCGGACTCATTGTCGGTCGCCTTGCACCGGAGGGCAGTGGTTGTCCCGTCATGCGAGCGGTCGCGTTGATGGCTCTTCGTTCACACATACTTGCTGCGGTCGCCTTTGGACCTTGCATGTACGGCGAGCACACCTATGCGCGGCAACTTTGGGGGAGATTCCCGACAATGCTCTGACGATCGTGGACCGCAGGTTGCAGGCTTCCAACGCGTTGCATCCGTTGCATCAAGGTGGTTCCAATCGCCATTTCTTGGTGCGCAGTAGCTCGCCCGGGCGACATTCCCGTGGGTGAGCAATTCCAGAGCCTCTTGCGCGTGACTCGAACCAGCGACTGGTATCGGGAGGAGTCGATTATTCCGGCGCGCTTCGTTCGAATGACGGGAAAGGCGCAGCATCGCTAAGTCCCCAAAAACGTGCCCCGTTGTGCGAGTGTCTTGACCGGCCTCTCAACAACGAGGCCGCTCGACGCAGAGCTTCTCCACCCTGCTGAGCACGCAAGCGAATGCCCGTTCGCTTGCTTCGTTCGAGACGCGTGCGAAGTCCAGGGCGGCCGACGAAAGTCGTTGCCTTTCGGCTGCGTCTTCTAGCAGTGAGCGTACGGCGTTGGCGAAGTCTTCTGGGCTATCGGCTACGAGTAGCGCAGTGCCATGGGCTGACTCCAGCCCCTCTGCGCCAACGAAGGTGCTCACCGTTGGTTTGCCGCGCCCCAGCGCCTCGATCGTTTTGATTTTCAGTCCTGTTCCGAAACGAACTGGGACGATGGCGATGTCGGCGAGATCGTACGCGTCTCCCACGTTGGGCAACGTAGGCATAGTCTCCACACCGGCCGGGATCTCGACGAGCTCGGCGACTCGGCCGGCGACCAGAAGCCGCGCAACGCTCGATTCGGCTATGCGCGGCCAGATCTCAGCTAGGAAGAACGCCAACCCATCGATGTTCGCTATGTTGCCGGAGCCGAGGGCCATCAGTCGACCCTCAAACTCGCGAGGGGCGGGTGGCACTATGGGCACTCGATGGCCGACGGTGACGACCGGAGTATCCGTTCGCGAACGAAACTCCTCGGCCTCGAGGTTTTGGATCGCGAGCAGTACGTCAGCGCGAGAGAAGCCCAGCGCCTCCTGCGCAGGTGTCGTCGAAAAGCCCGTTCTCCGGTGGCCGAATTCTTCTTGTCGCGCGAAACGATGGGCGAGGGAGTCGTGCGTGTCGAGGATCTTGAGTACACCCTCATCGAACGAGAGGAAAGCCTTTGATTGGTGCACATACTCGACCATGACAGCATCAAATCGGTGCTGCCGGTGAAGCTCCCGGAGATGGGCATTCACCCCGTCATCATACCAGTCGTCGATTCCGAACTCATAATCATGCTTGATTGCTCCGCGCATCCGCCGTGCGACGCGCCCCATGAACGAGACGGGATACCGATACGGGATCCGATGGTACCGGGCGCCCCAGTACTCTGCCGTCATGGGTGCGTCCTTCTCGTTCTCTTCTAGGTGAGCTAGGTGAAGCTCCCAACCGAGGCTCTCCGCACGGTTGCAGAGATCCGCGATGCGCGCGCGGTTGCCCTTGTTGGTTGGGTGGGTCGCCTCACGACTCACGACCAGAAGTTTTCGAGTCGTCCGAGCGCTGCTTTCGCGATTCACGTACGCATCCTCATGAGGCTGACCGTCGGTCAAACATGAGCACTACTTTGGACCACAACTCCCGAGCTAGGGCGGGCGCGATGAGGTACAAGCCCATGATGTAGACCATAGCGCCGACCGCGATGGACGCCACGAAGTTGAGCGTTGGTGGCAGTTCAAGCTGCATGATGCCGACGATCGCTGTCAACATCGCGAGGCTGGCCAGCGCCGCTGGGACGAAGTTCGCCAAGTAACGACGCCAGGATAGCCCTATCAGTCGATGGAGGACCACCAAATCGATTGTCATCAACAAGTAGGTTCCTCCGACGTAGGCAAACGCGACCGCTAGAATTCCCCACTGCACGACGAGGATGAACGCGATCACAGTTGGTATTGTTCCCACGAGGAGCAATTTGAGTCGAAGGTCGGGCCGGCCAATGCCGATGTACACGGCGAAGTTGAGGTGACTCACAGAGTGCACGATGCCGACGAGCGAAAGCACTCGTAACACATCGCCACTCCTTGCGAACTTCTCGCCGAAGATCAGCACGATCGCGTCGGGTGCAAGGATCGCGATTCCAACGAAGATGGGCAAGGCGACGACGCTAGCGGCCTGTGTTGATCGATAGAACGCTTCGAGCATTCTTTCGGGATCTCGTTGCATTCGCGAGAACGCGGCAATCGCTACCACCGTTCCCGGTTTTGCGAGTACCTGCGTGAGAACTTGCAGCACGCGATACGCCACTGCGTAGTAGCCAAGAGCGGTGTCCCCGAGAGCCATGGCGATGACGAAATCGTCCGACCGGTGATTCAGGAACCCGAGCAAGCTGGATCCGACCAGATGCATGCCGAAGCTCCAGAGATCGCGCAGATGCCGAATGGAGAACGCGAGCCTTGGCCGCCACCTCGCAGCGCCCCACACGAGGACGACATCGGCAAAAGCACTGACGAGCTGCTGCGCTACGAGAGCGTAGACACCCCACCCGGCAAGAGCCGCGCCGACTCCGGCAATGCCACCCGCCAAGGCTCCGAGAATCGAACGAACCGCGAGGGCCTTGAACTGAAATCGCCGTTGCAGCAGCCCGGCGGGCACCGTCGACATCGCCCGCAAAGGCAGGACGGCAGCGAGCCAGCGAACGATCGGCGCGAGTGCGGGCGCATCATAGAGCTCGGCCACCCACGTTGCAGAGGCCCAGAGCGCCCCGCCGAACACCGCGCTCAGCAAGAGATTCGCCCAGAAGCCGGTCCATTCGTGTGCGGGCTCCAGATTTTCTCTTTGCGTGATAACCAGGGAAAAGCCCTGTTGAACGAGGACTTCCAGCAAGGCGATGAAGACCCCAGCCATTGCGATGAGCCCGAAGTCTGCGGGCGTCAGCAATCGCGCAAGCACCACGAACACGACGAACGAAAGCGCACGCCCACCGATCGCTTGGACGACGGTCCAGAAGACTCCCTTTACCGCATGACGCTCAAGCTCGCTCACCTGGCCCCCGAGTAGCTAGCTTAGCAACAACGATGGTTGCGGGAGAACTTCGCGGGCTACTCGATGTCTCCAAGCAGGAGCAAGTCGGTTTGCTGCCAGCTCGCGCCTTGGTCGTAGGTTTCCCTCAGCTCGCCGATTGTCTCGATAGGCCGCAAACCCGATCGGGCGTCAGCTTCGTGCGTACGGATATCGAGGAACCATCGATATGTGCGTTTGGCGGCTGCTTCGAATTCGTCGAGGCCGCTGCCGGTTCGAAGGCCGTACGGCCAATATTCGACAAACAGAGGAATGCGTTCGCCGAACACTCTCGCGCCACCAGCGAGCACGGCCGCTTCGTGGCCTTGCACATCGACCCAGACGAGTGCGAGGTCATCGATGTCGATGTTGCCGGCGCTTACGAACGAATCAAGAGGTTTGACCAGAACCGATGTGGGTTCTCCTTTGTCCTCGCCCCGGAGTCGCACGGGTGCCTCCGCACGCTGGCTGCCGATACGGTGATCGCCGAGGTTGCGGCGATCGACTTCCAACAGGGCGGTTCCTTCGGTCTCAGAAAGCGCGACGCGTTCTGTTTGGCATCGATCGAGCAAGCCATTGAGCGCGAGGTTTGCACCGAGCAACCGGTAGTTGAATGGCTCTGGTTCGAATGCGTGGCCACGGGCGAAACCACGGTTGAGCAGTGCGATCGACGTCGTGCCGACGTTGGCGCCGATATCGAGAAACGTGCGCCCCCTCCATGGCAGCTGCAGCTCATCTAGGACTTGGAGGAGTCGGTCCAGGTATGCGCCGTCAAAGCGGCCGTCGATGAAGATTTGGCGGCCTATCGAGCGATCCTTTGTCGAAACTAGCATGTCGCCATCCGCGCTGTGCACGAGCAGCCCGTCGCTAAACCAGCCGGCCATGTCGAAAAGCAGCTCTCGACCGTGGCGGCCGCGCTGCTGGTCAAAATCGAGTAGAAACCGAAAAAGACGCTTCATGGGCCTCGGCATCTGCGGAAAATACGCCGCCGCCTGCGCAATCCGTTTGTCGCGCTCGCTTCGCCCAGCCGTGTGCACGACGTGTTCTTACTCGCTAACTAGTGTCGCGCGCAAGATGTGGGAGCGCGATTGCGCGGTACTAGCCGTCTATCGACGAAATGACGCCATGAGCCGGGGTGCGGATCACCATTCACTCAGCAATCCATGAGTGTTGTCGACGCCGTCGGAAAAGCGCCGCCGTGACTCCAGAATGTTCCTGGACGCAGCAGGGCCAAGACAGCAGGCTGCGGGGCCTCACCAAACTCCATACTTCCGGCGCCGGCGGAGCATGAGGTCGCTGGTTCGAATCCGGTCGCCCCGACTAGCTGCTGCTGATGGTTCCTCCCGGGCCGCTAGCGCTTCAGCACTCTGATTGCATGCTTCCGAAGCGCGAGTACCGCATCTGCGATGAGACGCCGCCGGCTCGCCACCACGATGACCTCGCCGTTCGCCTCCGAGCTCAAAAGGCTGTCGACCATCTCGGCGATGGTCCTGAGCGTCACTTCGTATCGCGGTAGCTCATCGCCTTCGCGCGTACGGAAAGAATCGGGGCAGATTGCGTTGATCGTGACTTCGCTTCCGCTCGTAGCAAGCTCGGAGCCCACGCTTTCGCTGAAGACAACGAGCGCATTCTTCGTGCTGCAGTAGAGGCTTCCAGAAGGATAGGCGCGGAAAGCGGAACGCGAGCCGATGTTGATGATCCTTCCGTATCCGTTTTGTTTCATGAGAGGAAGAAGCTCATGGGCGAGGAGCACTGGTGTTTCGAAGTTGACTTGGATGCAGCGCTTGATCTCGGACGCGTCGAAACCGGAGAAGTCGTCGAAGCTTCGTGCCGCGGCGTTGTTGATCAAGACATCGATCCGTCTTTCGTGTTTCGCAACAATCCGTGCGACGCAGTCGCGAACGGCCGGCCAATCGGCGAGATCTGCCGTCGCGTATTCAGTCAGCGTCTTGCGGTAGTCGGGTGCCAACTCTTGGCTTGCGCTGCGATCAATCACAAGGATCTGGTGCCCCTGCGCGCTGAGATGCCGGGCCAGGTGGGCACCTAGACCCTTTGCTCCGCCTGTAATGAGTATGTTCTTGGCGCTATCGACCATCGTTCGTCCTTGGGACGGCATGCAGAACGCTTCTGACAAGCGCCCGCGCGGGCCGGCGCGCCGCGAGGTTCGTGGCTACAGCGCGTAGGCCCGGAATCGGGTCGTCAGCGGCAAAGTTGGAATAGACCTTGGGCCCCGCGAGGCTCTGTATCCAAGCGACGAAGTTGAGCTCGCCCCGCTGCCGGTAGACGCGAAATGAATCGAAATCTGCCGTCATGTTTACCCATTTCACGTTTTGTTCGTAGGCGGCTGCCTGGGCCGGGACTTCGCCGGTCAAGTCCAGGTACTGAGCGAGCGGAAAGTTCACGTTGCACCGCTCGGCGAGAGCGTTTTGTTGCCAATAGCGAGGATTGAGCTCGATTAGCTTGAGCTCCCCGTCGCGGTCGTCGCGTTTGAACTCTGCCGAGCCCACACCTCGGTAGCCGATTGCTTCGACAAAGCGCTTGCCCAACGTCAGCACGGCTGGATCGTACACGCTTTGCACCAGCGACCCGAAACCGAAGCCAGGTGGTTGTTGTCGAAGCTTTTGAAGCGCGAAGGCGCGCACGACCTCTCCATGCCGAGATACGTAGCAACAGGCTTTATAGTGATTCGTGTCGGGTCCGGGGATCAATTCCTGAACCAGCCCGGCCACACCCTTCGCGAACAAGCGCTCGAGGTGCGCCCCGAGCTCTTCCGGGGTGCGCGCGATGAAGCCCTTCACATTCCCGCCGACTGCCTTGCGCCATGAGGTGACCTCACGGGCCTTGACGAACACCGGAAAGGGGATCTGTTGCTTCAGCCCCGCAACATCCCCGGGCTCTTTCAGCAAGAAGGTTGCTGGGACTGGAATTCCTACCCTGCGGGCGAGCTCGTACTGCCGATACTTGTCGGCGATTGACTCGAGGGTGTCGGTATCGGGAAGGTTCAAGAGGAGAAACTTCTGTAATCGCTCACGATTACGCGCCACGGCCATCAGAAAGTCGTCGGAGGTTACGAAGAGAACGGGTTTGTGTTTCTCTACACTGGCGACCTGCACCAGGTGTTCGACGAACGCATCCACCTCCTCAGTTGGGTTCGGGCAAAGTGACGCTTCCACGTACCTGGATCGAAAACCCACGTCGTTGCGGAGATCGAGACCGAGAACGCGGATTCCGGCCCGGCCCAAGCTTCGTGCGACTCCCAAGCCCGTCTCGAACATCCCAAGCACCACTGCCGCATGGTTTGGCCTCCTCATGCGTTTGCTTCTGCTCCTCGTGTCCCTTGAGCCATAGCTGGTGTCGGCCCTATGATACCTTGCCTACGCAGCATAGAGGATCCGTCTGGACTGTGCTGCCAGCTGAAGTGAATTGCTCGATCGAAACACGAACCAAGAGTGAAAGGGAGCCCAGGTCGGGCACGCCTGTCGAGCTCGTACGACGCATCTATCACAAGTTGCTGCTGGCGCCGCGCCTTACGTCCTCGCTCAGATATGCACAGAGCGACTATGCGACGATTTTCATGCTGCATCGGTTTCGAGACGGTGCGGCGGGAGCAGAGGGCTTCGACGCCGCACAGTTACGGAGAGGCTTGCACTATCTTCGTCGGAACGGATACGAGCTCGTGTCTGTCGAAGAGCTCTTTCGGAGACTGGCCGGAGATGGGCCGAGGGTACGAGGCGCAGTCGCATTCACGATCGATGATGGGTATCTGGACCAAGCCGAAGTCGCCGCACCGATTTTCCATGAGTTCGATTGCCCGGTCACCACGTTCGTCACGACCGGATTCTTGGACGGGACCCTGTGGTTGTGGTGGGACAAGATAGAATACATCTTCTCGAATACGAGACGAAAGTCACTGGCGGTCCGGCTAGGAGAGGCGACGGTCCGGTACGAATTGAATGCAGAATCAGGGCCAGGTTTGGCGTGCGCAGACTTCGTCGAACGCTGCAAAGCCGTCCAGGATGAAGAGAAGCACAGGGCGATCGCGCGCCTCGTTCAGGAAGCCGAAGTCGACCTGCCTGACGCTGCACCCTCGAGGTATGCGCCCATGACATGGGATCATGTACGAACCCATGAAGGACGGGGAATGACGTTTGGTCCGCACTCTGTCAGCCACCCGATACTGAGCCGCATGCAACCGGAACGAGCAGTCAGGGAAATCACCGAATCATGGCGTCGTCTACGAGCAGAAGCGCGGAACCCCGTCCCGATCTTTTGCTATCCCAATGGCGCCGACGCGGATTTTGGAGATCGAGAGGTGGCCACGGCGCGAAAGCTCGGCTTCCTGGGTGCCTTGAGCTCGGAAGGTGGATTTGCAGATCCGGTCTCCTTTCAGCAAGGCAGCGATGGGCCATTCAAGGTCAAACGGCAGCCGTTTCCCGAAGAGCTCACGCTCCTGGCCCAATACGTTGCCAGGATTGAGCGCTTGAAACAGATCATGCGAGGACTGGCGGGCTAATCCTCCGCATCGGAGTCACTCTGGAGCGTTCCGAGCCATCCGATCCGCATGGGCGCGCTACTCTCTTAGCCCGTGGGGACCGTTTCGGGGACCGATGTCAGAACCAGACGTTTGTGTCCGAACGAAAGTGGGACGACGCGCGGATTTTGCATGCGCGGCCGACGATAGCAGTAGAGGATGTTGAGTGGCTCGACGGAGTTTCGAAGTCTTGTGGTGTCGGCGCGATGCATCGCTGCATTTCGAGCCTCACCGCTTCGACCGCAATGCGCTCTGCCGACGCCGAAAGACGTCTGCATTGGGTTTCGGGGCTTCCAAGCATGGACTCGGTCCGCCAATGTCGGTCGGATCTTTTCACGAGTTGTCTGATAGTCTGCCCGACCTGCCCAGACCGGTAGGTCGCGCGGCTCGGTGGCACTTCGAGGAGACGGATCATGCGAACGCAGTCCAAATTGTTTGGGATCATGTTTTGCGCTCTGGCGGCCACGGCTTGTGGTGGCGGCGATGCTGGGGCGGACGGCAGCGCTGGATCCGGCGGCAGCGCTGGAACTGGCGGCGATGCTGGAACTGACGGCAGTGGTGGAGCGGCGGGCAGCGGCGGTATGGCGACCACGACGGTAACGGAATCGTGAACGTATGGCTCCCCGAAGGTGACACGCTGATCCCGGGGTCGACTGTCACGGTGTTCGGGACGCAGATCTCGACGACGACCGACGCGAGCGGCGGGTTCACCCTCGAAAATGTGCCCCATGGCGAAGTCTTCTTCACGACCATGGCCAATGGTCACTGGGGTTTCGCCGACAGCTACTATGTCCCGCAACAAACCGTAGATCCGATCGTGTTGATGCTGCTGCCCGACGACTACATCAACGCCCGTGCGAACGAGCTCCAGCGCACGTTTTCGGGAGCCGACGCGATGTTGGAAATTCAATTCTATCAGGGTGCGGAAGGTGGAGAAACCGGCACGATCAGCGCCCCGAGCGACGCTCCGTTTGCGATCACCCTCGACGGACAGCCGCTCGAGCAGGCAGGCGTCATCGTCAACGGAGACGGCTCTGGTCCGCTCATCTTTTCCTCCGTCAAGACCGACGAGGGACCAATCTCCGTCGAAGTCACCGGGGTTTTGGGCGTGACGACTTGTGTGGTCGATGAAACCCCGGGGACTACCTATCCGATGATCGCGAAGACGATCACGATTGCTGACGCGTACTGCGAACCGGCACCGTAGGTTGGCGCCACAACCACCCACGTCGGCCTCGCAGGGGAATTCACCGGAGAAGACAGGGCACTCCACTGCACACACGCCGCAGGCGCCGCACCCTGCGACTAGCCCTCGGTACGACGACGCTGGCGGACGCCATCGACGGGGTGCTTCTTTGGAAGTAGAAATCGCCTTCCAAAGCCTCGCTTCGATTGGTAATGATGAACGCCGATGGACGACATGGCCGAGCGGTTCGTCCAGGTGACGCGCAGCTGACGGAAATGCACTGCGCATTTACAACGACGTCTCGCGCTGCGCACCGCCGACGCCCTGGCCGCTCCTGGGGCGGACCCCACGCACATGGGAATCCTCTTCCTACGGCGCTTCGAACGGGCCTGAGTTGACGCGCGCGCGGAGGCAGCGTTAACTCCCTCCATGACCAACGTCAGCGTCCTCGGAGCGGGAGCATTCGGCACTTCCCTGGCCCTCTATTGCCACAACCTGGGTCACCAGACGCGCATCTGGGCCTACGACGACGGGCTCCCCGAGCGGGTCGCCCAAAAAGGGGAGAACACGGCCTATCTTCCGGGCTTCCCAACGCCGAAAGACCTGCTCTTTACCAACGACATGGCGACCGCCTTGGAAGGGGCCGATTTGGTGTTGCTGGTGGTGCCGTCGAGCTTCATGCGCGCCGTCGCCAGCCAGGCCTCACCGCATCTGCCGCCGCGAGCGCTCGTCACTTCCACGGCCAAGGGCATCGAACAAGAAACCCTCGCGCTCATGAGCGACGTACTCGCGGACACCATTCCGAACCACGCGCCGTCGGCGACCTACCTCTCCGGCCCAAGCTTTGCAAAAGACATCGCTTCGCAGTTGCCAGCGGACGTGAGCCTTGCTGCAACCGACATCGAGACGGCCCGAGGCGTCCAAGAGATCCTCCATTCGCCGCTTCTTCGGGTCTACGCAAGCGACGATGTCGTGGGGGTCCAGCTGGGCGGCGCTTTGAAGAACGTCATTGCCGTCGCCTGCGGCGCGGCAGACGGCTTGGGCCTCGGCGCTTCGACGGTCGCCTCGCTCATGACGCGTGGGCTGGCGGAGCTGGCGCGCTTGGGCGTAGCGCTCGGCGCGAACCCGCTCACCTTTCTCGGCCTCGCCGGGGTCGGCGACCTGAGCCTCACCTGCAACGGCGAGCTTTCCCGAAACCGTCAACTCGGCCTGCAGCTGGCCAGTGGCAAAACCGCGCGCGAGATCGTCAGCTCCCAAAAGGCGATCGCGGAAGGCTATCGCACCTCGATGGCGGTTCACCAGCTCGCGACTCGGGAAGGCGTGGAGATGCCGATCTCGGAGGCGGTTTACAAAGTCTGCCATCAGGGCGCGTCGCTGCCCGAAGAGGCTGCGCGCTTGATGCAGCGTGAACGCAAGGACGAGCTTGCGGGGATCTTCATGACCGCGAAGCGGCCCCGCTAACAGGCGAACGAAGGGTTGACGTCAGCCCTCAGGGGTTCATTTCGTATTCGTCGCGAAGGTCGTACACCTCGCCCCAGACGCGCTGGTAGCGGGCTTCGTCGAACACCGGCTTGCGGATCATCTTCTGGCAAGCGGTCATCTGGATTTCGTTACTCGAGGGCTTCGAATAGAGGCTCAGCGCGTGGCGTGAGAAGTCGCGGATCATGAAGTCGAAGATCTGATCGATCAAATCATCGGAGACATCGTACGTGTTTGCATTCTCCAAGATCAGCTGGCCGTAGACCACCAGCGCGAAGAGCTCACCGCCGGCGAGCAGGAAGTCGATGTCTTTTCTTTGTCCCTCGTCGGGCGGTGCTGCGAAGAGCATCTCTTTGAACGCCGCGATCTGCTCGCGAAACACCGCAAGGTTCGGGGTGTCCCGGCTCGCATAGGCGATGTTGTAGTCGTGGAAACGAATCTTCCCCAGGCCTTTGGTGGGGCCCTGGTCAAAGAGGAAGTCGTCATTGGCTGCCTGGCTCTGTTGAGGCACTTCGGTGTAGTCCGCGGGCGCAAAAAAGTAGTTCGCCATGAACTTCACGATCAGCGCGATATTGACGTGCACCGTGCCTTCGAGCTTTGGCAAGGCACGAATGTCGACAGCCGCTTGTTCGAAAAACATGTCCTTCTCGAAGCCCTTGGCTGCGATGACATCCCACATGAGGTTCATCACATCCTCACCCTGGGTGGTCACCTTCATTTTGACCATGGGGTTGTAGAGCAGGTAGCGGCGGTCTTCCGCGGACGCGACGCGCATGTAGTCTGCGGCTCGAAGCGCAAAGAGCTTCATGGCCGTCAGGCGCGCGTAGGCGTCGGTGAACAACTGCTTCACGTGGGGAAAATCGGTCACGTGCATGTTGTAAAGGCGTCGATTCGATGCGTGATGAATCGCTTCATAGAGCGCATGGGTGCACATGCCGATCGAGGCCCAGCCGAGGTTGTACTTCCCGATGTTGACCGTGTTGAGCGCGCTGTTCCACGCGTGCTCCCCTCGCGCGATGATGTCGCTTTCCTCGATCGGGTAGTCCTCGAGCGCAAACTCCGACACGTAGTTCTGGCTCGCGACGACATTCTTGATCAAGTGGTAGTTCTCGTGCTGGGAATCCGCACCGAAGAACACGTAATCGCCTGAATCCGCAAGTTTGCCAAAGGTCGACACGATGGCGGCCTCATTGCCGTTGCCGATGTAGTACTTGCTGCCATTCGCGCTGTACCGGCCGTCGCCCTGCGGGCTGAGGATCATGTCGGTCGAATACACATCGGCGCCGTGCTCTTTTTCGGACAAGCCAAACGCGAAGATCCCGCCCTGCTCCAAGGCGCGCGCAGCCCGAACTTTGATTGCCTCGTTGTCGCTCATCCAGATCGGCCCGAGACCCAGCACGGTGACCTGGTAGGTGTACCAGTACTGCAAGCCATAGAAGCCGAGGATTTCCGCGAACTCGCAAATCCGCCAGGTGTCCCATCGCGAGCCCGGCGCGCCGTGTCCTGCAGGCGTGCACATGGTCGCAAAGATTTTCTCTTCTTTGACGAAATCGAGGAAGTCCGCGTACCAAACCCGCGCGTGATAGTCCTCTTTGATGCGCGCTTTGCCTTTCCGCTCGAAGAACTCGATCGTCTTGAGCATCACCTCGCGGGACCGCTCGTCGGGATAGGGGCGGCGGTGTTTCTTGGGGTTGAGGAGGACGGTCATCGTGGGGTCATACCACGGTGCGATCACTTGCAAAAGACGTGCTATCCCTCGCTGAAATGACAGCCTACCTCTACCCCATTAGTCTGGCCGCGCTGTCTGGACTGCTCTTCGCTCTCGAGCGCTTTTTCCCTTGGCGCCCCGGGCAGAAGCAGCTTCGACCCAGGCTCTGGTCGGACCTCATTCACCTTGTCTTCAACGGTCATTTCCTCGGGCTCTTGCTCGCGGGCTTGGCCAGCACCTGGGTCTTGCCCTACGTCGACCGCTGGCTGAGCGCCGAGGGCCTCACCGACGCGGTGTACCGCAACGCGGCCGCAAACTGGCCGCTCTGGGCGCAGATCATCGTGGCTCTCGTCGTCATCGATTTCCTTCAGTGGTGTGTCCACAACGCGCTCCACCGAGTGCCGTTCCTATGGGAGCTGCACAAGGCTCACCACAGCGTGAAGGACGGCGAGATGGACTGGATCGTCTCCTTCCGTTTTTCGTGGCTCGAGGTGATCGTCTACAAGTCGGTGCTCTACCTGCCGCTGGTCTTCCTCGGCTTCCGCTGGGAAGCGCTGATGTTCCATGCGATCTTCGGGACGCTAATCGGGCATCTCAACCATGCCAACTTGAACCTCGGCCATGGCCCTTGGCGCTACGTTCTCAACAGCCCGCGAATGCACATCTGGCACCACGATTACGAAGGCACCGCCAAGACCACGGTGAACTTCGGCATCATCTTCAGCTGCTGGGACTGGATCTTCGGAACGGCCAAGTTGCCGCCGGACCCCCCTGCGCACTTGGGCTTCAAAGGCGTCGAGACCTTTCCGGACAACTTCTTCACGCAGGAAATCTGGCCGCTCCAGCGGCTGGCGCCCGGCGTGCGCAGTACCATCGCGTGGTCGGTCATCGGCGTCCTGGTCATGGCTGCCGCCTGGTATCTGCGTGAGCCGCACAAGCTCCGGCCCGAAACGCCCATGCTGGGTGAGGTCGCCGCGGCATCACAGCCGACCCGGGTTTTCCCGGCCATGAATGCCTACTCGCCAAGCCCCGAGGAAGCGCAGAACGCCATCGAGCATTTCGGAAAGCGGGCCCGTGCGGACGGCTACCGGGACCCGGACTCGATGGTGAGCGTGCCGGAGCTCGCCAAGGCCTTAGGCGCACACGGCTTGGTGGTGATCGACGTACGGCCGGAGGACCGCTTCGCGCTGGGACACATCCCCGGCGCGCGGCGTGTCTACCGAAGCGACTACTCGAGCAGCAACGAGATCCCTGGCCTCTCGCGGTCCGCCGACGAGCTCGAACGTATACTTCGTGATCGAGGCGTGGATCGAGAGAGCACGGTGGTGCTCTACGGCGACGGCGGACCCGAACCCTATCGGCTGTGGTGGACCCTGAAGACAGTCGCGGGGGTCGAAACCCTGGTGCTCGATGGCGGGCTGCAAGCCTGGAAGGCGGCGGGCCACCACGTCGCTGGCGGCGACGGACTGCAAGTCGAAGCCGGTGACGTTGGCATGCGCGCACCCGCATCGCCGCCCGGCCAACGCTGGGCAGAAACCTCGGCCTTCATCGCCGAGCACCCCGGGGCACGGCTGCTCGATACGCGCAGCAGCATCGAGTTCGACGGTAGCGAGAAGCATCCCAAAGCCGCGCGCGCAGGCCACATCCCTGGCGCAGCGCACCTCGATTGGGCGGAGGTGTTGCGGGACAAAGCGGGCGATCATCGACTGAGGTCGCCCGACGCACTGCGCGCGCTCTTTGCCGGCCACGGGGTAGAAGACGAGACGCCCGTGGTGACCTACTGCCAATCGGGGACACGGTCGGCCGCGGTCTACTTCGCCCTTCACCAGCTTGGCTTTCGTCCAGACGAAATGCTCAACTACGACGGCTCATGGGCGGAGTACAGCCGCCTCGATCTTCCGGTGGAGCCCTAGCGTGCGGGCTGCGGCCCTTACAGCGATGGCATTCGCTCTGCTTCTCGGAAGCGCAATTAGCGCCGCTCGCGGCACCTACGACTCGAGGCAGAGCGTCGATGATCGCGCCTACGTGCGCGGCGTTGCCTTAGGCTTGTTCGCGACCGATCCAGGCTGGGACTACGGCCCGCTCATCGAAGAGATTCGCACTCGCGGAGCAACCGATGTGCTCGTCGTGGTCAACGCCTACCAGTCGGATCGCTTTGCCTCCGACATCGCCCCGCTCCCCGGCCGCTCACCAAGCGAAGCCACCGTGGCACGCACGCTAGCCCAGGTTCGGCGCGCCGGAATGCGCGCGGCCCTGATGCCGGTGGTGCGGCTGCAAAGGCGCGGCCCGCACGATTGGCGTGGCGTGATTACGCCGGCCGATGGGCTCGGAGCTTGGTTCGAGTCGTACCGGCGCTTCGTTCTCCCGCTGGCGCGCCTGGCACAGAACGCTGGCGCCCAGCGCTTTGTCGTTGGCTCCGAGCTTGGCTCTCTCGAACCCTACCAAGACCACTGGCGCGCCCTGATCTCCGAGCTGCGCGATGATTTCTCGGGCGCGCTCAGCTATTCGGCAAACTGGGATCACGCCGACGCAGTTCAGTTTTGGGATGCCCTCGATGAAGTGGGCCTGACCGCTTACTTTCCACTGACGACGGGTGGCGAACCATCCTCGGCGGAATCCCTTGCGCGCGGATGGCGCACCCCGCGTCGGGAGATCGACGATCTGCGACGTCGCATCGGCAAGCCCGTCTTAATCACCGAAATCGGTTACCCCAGCCAAGGAAGCGCTGCCGATCAACCATGGGACGATACCTCTTCAGCGAAGCTCGATCTTCGCCTGCAGCAACGCCTGTATCGAAGCTTCTGCGACGCCTTCTCGCAGACCACGAGCATCTCGGGCTTCTATGTTTGGAATTGGTTCGGCTTCGGCGGGCCACGTGACCTGAGCTTCACCCCTCGCGGCAAGCCTGCCGCAAACGAGCTGGCCAAGTGCTTCGAACGCGCCTGGCCGACCCCCGCACCTGCAGAGAATCCATCATGACCAGCACCCACGATGAACACACTCCACGAGAAGGGCGCCGCCGTTTCGTCTTAGGCACCCTGGGCCTGGGTGGCGGCACCTTGCTGACGGCCCTCAGCTCGTGCCGCGAGGCAACACCGCCACCACCGTCCGCGTCCGCGCCATCCGAGGCGCCCGCCGAGCCAGAACCCACAGCGGCCGCGCCCGAGCTCCCCGACAACAAGGACCCAGCCAACTTCATCCAGCACGGGGACAACCCGCTTACGCTCGAAACACGACGCGAGAAGCTCGGTACGAGCGTGCTGACGGCCAGCACGGTCCTGTTCGTTCGCCAAAACCTGCCGTTGCCGCCGCCCGAGCTCGTCGCCGACCGCAACGGTTGGACCACGCGCATCGAAGGGGTGAGGCGACCTAGCGAAATGCGCGTCGACGCGCTCAAACGACTCGGCCTCGCGACCATCGCCACCGTGCTGCAATGCTCGGGCAACGGTCGCAAATACTACAAGCACGGCCCGAGCGGATCGCGCTGGGGGGTCGGCGCCGCGGGCTGCGTGATCTGGAGCGGCGTGCCCCTGCGCACTGTCGTGGAGCACCTAGGCGGTGTGGCCAAGGGCATGCGTTACCTGACCACCACCGGCGGCGAGCCGATTCCGCCCGGCCTCGATCGCAACCAGGTGATCGTCGAGCGCTCGATTCCAATCGACAAGGCGCTCGACGACTGCCTACTAGCCTGGGAGATGAACGGCGAACCGATCCCGCGCTCCCACGGCGGGCCCTTGCGACTGATCGTGCCCGGCTATTTCGGCTGCAATCAGATCAAGTTCGTGAAGAACCTCGCGTTCACGGCGGCGCAAGGCCCGGCCAAGATCCAACAGACCGGCTATCGCATGCGCCCCATCGGTGACAAAGGTACCCCCGATCAGCCCGCCATGTGGGAAATGCCGGTCAAGTCCTTCGTCACTTTTCCGACGGAGCAGACGCCGGTCGTGAAGGGGACGTTTCGCGTCACCGGAGTCGCGTTCGGCGGAACCAACCCCGTCGCAAAAGTCGAGCTGTCCACCGATGGGAAGCATTGGCAGCAGGCGCGCTTCGTCGGCCCGGACCTCGGACGCTACGCTTGGCGGCTGTTCGAGCTAGAGCTCGAGCGCGGGCCTGGCCCGGTCAAGCTCTACAGCCGCGCGACCAACGTGAATGGCGACGTACAGCCCGAGCTTCGAAACGAAAACGAGCGTGGCTACGGCAACCACAGCTGGCGGGACATGGGCGTCACGGTGCAGGTCTGCAACGCCGAGGACGAGCTCTGCCTCACGCCGCCCCCCGAACGAAGCGACGCTCCACGAGGCCCCCGTAAGCCGGTGCAGCTCTCCGAAGCAGGCAAGCGAGGGCGCTCCATCTTCACCGAAACCGCGGCCCCACCCTGCTCGACCTGCCACAGCCTCGCGGACGCCGAGGCGCTTGGCGCGGTTGGTCCGAACCTCGATGAGCTCGCGCGCAGCGTCCAGCAGGTCGAAGCGGCGGTGACCAATGGGGTGGGCGCCATGCCCCCGTTTGGCGAAACGCTGACCCCGGAGCAAATCAGCGATGTGGCCCGTTACGTCTTCGAGGCCACCCGCCGCGACTGAGCGGCCTCGATCGCCCAGCGGCTCGACGCTTCTATTTACTGGGAAGCGCCTCTAGCGCCTTTCGGGCTCGGCGTTTGGTCGCGGGGTCGGCGGCGGCGCGCTCCAGCCATTTGCGTGCCTTGGCGGTATCCCCAAGCCTCTGATAGCAGCGACCGATCGCGAGCGCTTCCGCCGGCGCGGGGTCGAATCCTTCGTCATCACGGAGCCGCTGCTCGAACGCAGTGACCTGGTCCCTGCACGTGGAGGTCTCGTCGCGCTTCGCATCCATTTCATCCGCCTCAGCGGAGGACAGAGCTGCATCCTCGGCGAGAGCCCCGCCCGCAGCCGAGCGCTGAGCGACGCCCTCCCCTTTCGCCGGCGTCGGCTGCGCCGCTGGCAACGCTGCTGGCGCCACGGCTCGGTGCTCCGCCTCGGCCACAGGAGCCGACTGCTTCGCCAACGCGTCGCGCCGCTTCTTCGCCCGCGTCGCCTGACGACGCGCCGGCCGGCCGGCGCTCTTTGCCGATTCCATGGCCCCAACCGGTTCAGTGTCGGCGAGGTCATCCATCGCCAACGCCGCGACTTCCTCCGATGCCCGCTCCCCGCCAAACCGCTCCTCGCGTGGTGCCTCCGCCATGGGAACGGATTCCTTGGCCTCGACTACCGGCTGATCCGCATCGGATTCGAACTGCACCGTCCGCGGGATCGACCACACGCCGACGCCGACCGCGAGCAGGGCAACGGCGGCCATCGCCCAGGGCGGAACCTGCACCATTCGCTTGTAGAACGGGATGAGCTTCGCCTCTTCCACCGCCTCGGAAAGCGGTTCGGGCGCGGCCGATCGAAGGCGCCGATCGGCGAGGCTCAGGATCGCCGCATCGATGTCCGTAGGTGGTTCCTCGACCGGCAACTCTCCTGCGAGCGCGAGCGCCTCCTTGATCGCTTCAAACTCGGCGCGACACTCCGGACAATCCGCGAGAATTGCGCGCACGCCATCGGGGTCGACCGCCTCGCGCTCGATCAGCTCGAAAACCTGCTCTTTGCACTCCTCGCAGCTCATGCCTTCTCGGCTCCCTTGCCCGCCTGCTCGCGCAGATCATCCAACCCCAGCTGAAGCCGCTCGAGCGCGTAGCGCATTCGGCTTTTGACGGTATTCACGGGCACGCCGACGACCTCGGCGACCTCCTTGAAGCCCAGCCCCTGCAGCTGGCGCAACAAAAACACCTCCCGCTGTTCCTCCGGCAGCTGCTCCACCGCGATCCGAATCCGTTCCCTCAGCGCCTGCCCGGAGGCAAGCTGGTCGGGCGCGAGCCCAGGGTTGGCCACCCGCTCGACCATCGGTTGATTGGCGCCCCGCTGGGTTTCGTCGAGCGAAGCGTGCCCGCGGAACTTCATCTTGCGCTGATGGTCGATGCAGGCGTTGCGGGCGATCGTATAGAGCCAAGTCGAGAATTTCGAGTCCCCACGGAACTCCGCAGAACGCTCGATGACCTTGGTCCAGCTGTCCTGGTAGAGTTCCTCCGCTCGCCCGCGGTCGCGGACTCGCCGCAGAAGAAAGTTGAAGAGCGGCCCTCGATAGCGGCCAAACAGAGTCTTGAACGCTGCGGAGTCGCCATTCCGGTACGCGCGCAGAAGCTCCTCGTCTGACGAATCGCTCACGCGGCGCCCCCATCGTCGGTGCGCAACAGCTTATGGTTCGGACGGTCACACATGAATAGACGTCTGAGGCCTGGAACAGATCTAGCCGATGTGACCTAAGTTTTACAAACGGATGGTGCTCGACGGCTTAGATTGGGGTTGTGGAACCGAGCTCCAAGTCGACGAGATCTCCAAACCGGCTGGTCGACCGACTGGTTCGGCACGGTGAGGTGGCGACATTTCGAGCGCTCTGCGCGCAGGTCCTCACCACGAACACCCGTTATTTAGTGCTCGACCTCGATCGAACGATCCACCTTGGCCGCGACCTCGGCGAGGCGCTGGGCTGGGAGCTCTGCGCCTACCAGGGCTACGGGCGCGAGCAGTTCGAGCGGATGGGAAGCCGGCTCGAGAGCGGCAAGTTCCTCCTCGACTGGGATCACCCACAAAGCACCGCGCGCTATCTCGCGAGAAGCCTCAAGATCTGGGCCTACCCCGGCGTGTACTACGGCTTCTGGGGCAAGGCCGCGTCGCGGCTCGACTGGCTTCGGAGGCGCGGCTTTCGGCATTTCGTCGCGGACCCGATTCGGGCAGCACAGCGCGTTCCTCAGCTCACGCTTCTACGACATCTACAAACCGCCCCGGACGACGTGCTGCGAGAGCTTGCCCGGCGCATCTGGCACCGGCACGAGCCCGACCAGGTGATCGACCACGCGGACCTCGCCTGGGTTCGCGCCCAATGGCCTCAAATCGAGATCGTGCTGACCAGCGCTTCCCCGAAGCCAACCGTCGAGGTCGCAGGCGAAGCGCTCGGCGTCGACCACGTGCACTACTCGACCCTCGACCACATCAACAGCGGCGAGGCGAAAATCAGGCGTCTTCGCGAGCTCTGCGGCTGCCTGGACGACCCCGCGGTCGAAATCGTTGGCATCAGCGACACCAGCCGTGGCGAGGACCACTGCTGGGCCCAGCATTTCACCCGCGTCGTCGACATCAACAGTCCGACACCGTTCCCCGCAATCGTATCGAGCGACTCGCCGCTCTTGGAGGTCCATTCCGCAACCGTGCTCACCAGGCACGAGCGTGAGCAACGCGCCGGGGGCCACGAACACTACCTCGACCCCCGCCGCAAGAAGCTCGCTCCGATGCGAACCAAGCTGGAGCTCACCCGCGATGATCTCGAACGCCGCCTAGGTCGCCTGCTCGAACGAGTCAACTCCCTAGCAAGCGCCCCAGGACAGATCAGCGGCGACGTCGCCTACCGCCTGGCCATGCTCCAAGAAGCGTCCACAACGCTGGCTCACGCTTGAGTCGGCTCATACCGGGCAGCGTGGGAACACGACGCGGGGCTGCGTCGAACGGCTCGCGCTGCCGCCTGCCGTTTGGGGACGCTGTTGTTCGTGTCTCCGTGTGGAAAGGCGCGGCGGAACGCGATGCGGGGGTTCGGCGGCGTCTATTCTAGCTCCTCGTCGTCGCCTTCGAGCGAGTCCAGGTCGAGCTCCTCGTCGTCGCCTTCGAGCGAGTCCAAGTCGAGCTCCTCGTCGTCGCCTTCGAGCGAATCCAGGTCGAGCTCCTCGTCGTCGCCACCCAAGTCGTCCAGGTCGAGGCTGTCGTCATTGCCTTCCAGGCTGTCGAGGTCCATTTCGTAGTCGCCCTCTAGGTCATTGTCACCTGAACTGAGGTCCACCACGCTGGTCTCGACCAAGCTCGGGAGCCAAGTGGAAAGCGATGGAATATAGGTAACGATGATCAGGGCGAGACCCAGAAGCCCAATGAACGGCAAGACGGAACGATAGAGCTGGGTGATCGGCTTATTGAAGCGGAAGCTCGAAATGAAGAGGTTCAGGCCTACCGGCGGCGTCATGTAGCCGATCTCGAGGTTGAGCAGGAAGACGATCCCGAGGTGGTAGGGGTCGACGCCAAATCTCATGGCAATCGGGACGATGAGCGGCACCACGACGACGATCGCGGAGAAGATGTCCATCAGCATGCCGACGCCGATGAGGAAGAAGTTCAAGGCGATGAGGAACATGACCTGAGATGTGATGAAACCCTCCATCGCATCGAGAATCATCATCGGCACGCGCGCCTGAATGAGGAACGCGGTGAAGCCAATCGCGGTCGCCAAGATCGCGAGAATCGCGCCGACCAGCGTCATCGACTCGCGGATGATCCGCGAGAGGTCACCGCGGAAGCTGACGTCCCGGTAGATCCAGACCTCGATGACCAGGGTGTAGATGGCCGTGAACGCCGCGGCCTCGTGAATGCGGAGCAGGCCGCTGTACATGCCACCGAGCAGCGCAATCGGAAGCATCGCCTCCCACTTGGCCTCCCAGAGCGTCGTAAAAGCTTCGCGAAGGTTGAAGCCGGTCCGCGGCATCTTGTGCTTGATGCCAATGGCCGAGCTGTAGATCGCGAGCGCGGCAACCGTGATGATGCCGGGAATCAAGCCCGCCAAGAAGAGCTTCTCGATCATGATGCCGGCAACGACGCCGTAGATGATCATCGGCACGCTCGGCGGGAACAGAAGGCCGAGTGAGCCACCCGTCGTCACCAGACCAAGGGAGAAGTTCTCTTCGTATTTGTCGGCAACCAGGGCAGGATAAAGAAGCCCGCCGATGGCTACGATGGTGATGCCACTGCCACCGGTGAAGGTCGTGAAGAAGGCCGAGGCCACGAGGCAAACGATTGCCAGGCCACCCGGCATCCAGCCGAGCCAGGCGCGCGAGACCTTGACCAAACGATGCGGTGTGCCGCTCTCCGCCAGGAGATAGCCGGCGAAGGTGAACAAGGGAATCGTGACCAGGAGAGGCGAGTCGGCGAACTTCTCGCTGAAGACGTCGTTGGCGGTGCCGGTGATGCTCGTGTCCGGAAGGGCTCCGAACAGCAACATCGCGGCGGCGCCGAAGATGGCAAAGAGGGGCGCGCCGAGAACGGCCAGCACGGTGAGGAGGACGATCCAAATCGTGTCCATCGCTCAGCCCTGCCCTTCGGTGTCTTTGGGAAGGCGATTGGTGGCGAACGCGACACCGGCCGCAATCGCACGACTCAAGAATCGTGTGGCCATGAAAATGAACATCGCGGGAACGATCAGCTGAAGGGCGACGTCGGGGGTCGACATCTTGGCGCCGAAGACTTCGAGCACGCTCCTCAGACCGCAGAACAAATCCGGTCGCGAAAGCCCCGTATCGGTCAGGATCTCGATGGGCGCATTGCAGATGTGGACCATGTCATCGGTCGGCCCAAGCACAGAGTACTCGAGGGGAATCTCCCTGGCGTTATTGAGTACCGAAAGCCAAAAGACGCGACCGAGATAGAAGCAAGTGATCGACGAGAAGGTGCAAACGATGGCCCGCAGCAACTGCTTGATACGGGGCGGAGAGAGCCGAGGGAGCACGTCGATGGCGATGTGCTTCTCGTCAAAGGTGGAAAGGGAAGCTCCAAAAAAGGCGAGCCAGAGCGTTCCCTTCTGAAGAAACGAATCGGCCCAGTCCATCCGCTCGAGAACGAGGTTGGCCCATTCAAAATCGAGATTGGTGAGATTGCGGAGCGCGGCTTGCGTGGCCGCGACCAGGATCATGACCAGAAGGACCGTCGCGGCGACCGCCGCCTCGCCACGCGCAAGCCCTCTATCTAGACGCCGGATGTACTTCACTCTTGCCTCTTCGCAGCCGCTTCGTTCGAAACGCCGGAGCTACGCAAAGTAACTTCGGTAGTGGCCGATATCACTAAAAAAGTTGGTCTGCGTTCTCGATGTAAAGCGCGGCGCGCACACGGGCCATCCGATTGGCCAGCCGTGCCTCGGGAAGAGGATCATCGGCGTCCATCACCTCGGACAGGAGCTTGTCGAAGAGCTCCCGATCCCCCTCCTTGACCGCATAGTAGCGAGCCATATTGAGTTGGATCTGGAGCGCTCGCCGCTCGGTACGCGCCAATGCTTTCTCGAAGTAGACCTTGGCCACTTCCATGTCGCCGGCCATTTCGGACGCGGTCGCCACACCCATGAACGTGTAGCCTGCCGCGTTGTAGTAGTCGGGGTCGAGCTCGATCGAACGGGCGACAAACGCCTTCGCGTACTCTAGGTTCGCGACTGCCTCCATGTCGTCCTTGGCGGTGTTGATGTACGACCCCCAAGCATATCCATGCCAGAGCAACATCTCGGCATCGGCCTTTTCGACGAACGCCTCCTGCAGCCAGGACTCGAGCTCCCCGACGGTACCCCGAACCGCCAGGTCGACGTCCCCGTTGTGCAGCCGAACCCAATGTCGAGTCAGGTCGAGCGCCCGCAGGTACATGATCCGCGCACGCTGCCGCTGGATGTCAGCGTCTTCGTACTCGCTTTCGAACTCGAGCTCCTCGACATCGGCCTCGACCCAGCCGTACGCGTAGGCGATGTACGCCTGCGCCAACTGCGCCAAGATCGCCTCGTTGTCCGGAACGACACGGAGGATCCCTTCAAACTGAACGACGGTCGCCGGAAGCGCTTCGCCCGCCAGGTCGTAATCCCAGTACGATTCGAATGCGGGCGCCGCTCGGGTGAACAGCCCCGCCGTCGAGTCGGCGGTGAACTTCGCAACATCGCAGCCGCCGAGGACGACGATGCAGATCACGCCGATCGCCGATCGTAGCCGACGAGACAATGGATCTTGGTGCATGGAGCGAGGTGTACGAAAATCTAGGGGAAACTGTCAATCGAGATCGTGTAGGGCAGATTGCTTGACGGAGGGGGCGGAGGCCCCCAGCATTAGGAAATGCTTAGATTCCGGTTACTCCCTCTCCTAATGGGCCCGATCCTCGTGGCTCTATTAATGACCGCCCCAGCCGACGGCTCCGTCGTCGAAGGGCTCGAGCTCGAAGAGCTGGCGGCCGAATCGGACCGTATCGTCCTTGGCCGCGTTCTGTTCAGCGAGTCGTTCCTGCGGAGCGACGGGCAGATTTGGACCTGGCACCGCATCGGGGTCGAGCGCGAGATTCGCGGTAACACCCCCGCCGACGACGAAGTGATCGTCGAAACCATGGGCGGCCAAATCGGCGAGATCGGGATGCGCGTCGAAGGCGAAGCTTCTTTCCAGGTGGGCGAGCGGGTGATCGTATTCGTTCGTGGCGGCGGGCCGTACAAGGCGTTCCGGACCGTCGGGATGGGGCAGGGCGTGATGCGCGTACGCAGAGAGAAAGGCGTCGACACCGTCCGCCAGAGCCGCGAAGGCCTGCTCCTCGTTCGCCGCGACCGAGACGGCCGCTTGAAACGAAACTTCGGCGCGCTGCCGGAGCCCGAGCGCCTCGATGCGTTCCTTTCGCAGCTACGACAAATCACCGCCCAGCAGGAGGCGGGCCGATGAGCCGTCTCAGCCTGCATTCCATTTCCTGGGCCACATCTGCCGGGCTTGCGCTTCTGGCTTCCTTCGCGGCAAACGACGCCTCGGCTTACTGCCGAATGACCACTGGTGGCGGCGCGCAGGTCGGCGACGTGGCCTGCGTCGAAATCGGGGCGCCCTTTTTCTGGAACGACCCCTGTCTATCGTACGCGGTCGATCGGCGTGGCTCTAGCAACAAGTGGATGGACCTCAACGAGATCGAGGACTCCGTCAATGCCGCATTCGAGACCTGGGAGACCGCCGACTGCGGGGGCGGTTTGACGCCGAACCTCGTCTTCAAGCCCTCCATGGTGCCGTCGACCTGCAAACGAGCCGAGTTCAACACCACCGGGAACGTGAATACCATCGCCTTCCTCGACCCATGGGAGGACCCCTGCCGCGACCAGGATGACCCGCCCTATGACCCCCGTGCCTTCGCGGTGACCATCGTCTGGCACAACACCAGCACCGGCGAAATCCTCGACGCCGACATGATGATCAACGATCAGCGATTCGTCCCCGGCGGGAGAGCTGGTGGCCCCTACGCCGACTGCCCCGATAGCGGCTGCACCGGATCTGATGCGGACCTGCGCGGCATCGTGACCCACGAAGCCGGACACTTCATCGGCATCGGTCATTGCAACCCCATCGACAAAGATGATCCCAATGATCCCTGCGTGGTGGCGACGATGTTCGCACGGGCCGACCGAAATGCGGTCGAGAAGCGAAGTCTCGCACCGGACGACATCAATGCGGTTTGCGACATCTACCCTTCCGCTTCCGGAAACCTGGACCAGACCTGTACCGCGATTCCAATCGGCGGGCTCCAGCTCAACTGCGAAACGACCGAAGCGGGCAATCCGATCGCCTGCGATGCCCCCGGGGCCGTGTCGAACAGCACCGGCTGCAGCTGCAGCACGACCCAAACCCCCGCCGACGCCCTCTGGGCGACCCTCGCTGCTTTGATCGGGCTTACGGTGACGCGGCGGCGGTCAGCCGGACGCGGCGCACGATCCTGAACTGCACGCGCCGGTTGCGCGCTCGATTTTGCTGCGTGATGTTCGGTGCGAGCGGACGGCTCGGCCCGTAGCCCCTCGCCGTCAAGCGATCTTGCGCCACCCCATGCTGGGTCAGCCATCGCTTCACGGATTCGGCGCGCTGCTGCGACAGCCGCATGTTGAGCGCGCGGTCGCCTCGGTTGTCGGTGTGCCCTTGAATTTCGACGAGCTCGAGGTCGGGGTTTCGAATGAGCACATCCGCGACCTCCAAAAGTAGAGGCTCGCTGTTCGGCAAGATCTCGTCGCTGCCGGTGGCAAAGCTGATCTGCCGTCGAAGCGCGATTTGCTTGTTCTTCAGAACGACGCCCGGTCGAGACGGTTTGCGGAGGACACGAAGCTGCGATGTCGTCTCTCGACGCTCGTGGATCTCGACGTCGGTCACCGTGATGAGATAGATGGGATCGTCGACGTGGGCGGTGTACGTGCCGGCCGCGAGCGCGTCGACGCGTGCCACTCCGCTTTCGTCGGAAATCAGGCTGTGCTCGGAGGGTCCACGTAGGGTGATCGAAACCTTGGGAACCGCGTTGCCCGCGCGGTCCACCGTGACCAGCTGCAGCTGACCATCGCGGCTCGCGGGCACGAGCCTGCATTCCGCGTCCGATGGAACGGTCGCGCTGCACTGCGTGGGAATGAAATCCGGGTGCGATACTTCGAGGACGACCGCGCCTTCCGGAAGACCGTACGTCACGAAGCGGCCTGCGGCGTCGGTGAGCTGCGGGGACTCGTCCTGACCGACGACCCCGACGAAGGCGCCAGAGACCGGGGTGTCGCTCCCTTCCTCGAGCACCCGACCGTGTAGCTGACCGCTGGGCACCGAATCGGTGACGAGCTCCACCGGGCCCGAAACGATCGGCGGCGCGGGGCGTGGGTCGAATGCATAGGCGACCCCCAAAATGACGTTGTAGGGGGCGGTTGGCGCCAGCTCCCGGACGAAATTGCGGGTCCCGGTGAGCCCGACATCGGCTGCGACGGTGAACGCAAGCCCCTTGGGCGGCGGGAGAATTCGCAGACCCAAGGTGAGCTCCATCGGAAATGCCTTCGGGCCTTCGTCGGATAGGCAACCGTCGTCGTTCGTGCGAGCGGCGGCAGCGCACTGAAATCCCTGGCGATTGATCGGAATGCCCCAGCTCCACTCGAGCATTGGATGGAGCCCCACCTTGCGGGCTTTGAGCGGGGCCTCGAACCCGGTCGCGATGCGCACGAAGTCCGTTCGATTGACGCCGTAGGCATAGCGCTCGAACGCGGTGAGCAGGTGACGGGTCTCCTCGGGGCGGGGAACAGCCCCGCCGAACGTGGCGTATCTTCGATCTTCGATGCCTTCGGTGAGGTTCGCGGAGTTGTCAAACCAGTACTGGGTGTTGACTCGCAGAATCATCGGCGCCTCGTGCCGCTCATGCTCCCGAAAGTCGAACGTCAGGTTGCCGCGAAAACCAAAACTGGTGGAGCGGAGCCTGGCCTTGGGATCACTCACGCCGCCGAGAAAGGCAAGGCTCGCGTCACCGCCGACGGCGAGCCAGGGCTTCGCCCGGTAGAAGCCCTTGAGTCCGAGTAAAACGTCGGCCACGCGCTGGATCAACATGGGGTCGTTGGAGTCGTCCCAGGCCGAGGTGACTTCTGCCGCGGCGAACACTTCGAGGTACTCCGTGGGCGTCACACTTAGCGAGAGATTGCCCGCGAAGTGCTGCGCCCGATCGGTTGGGACAAAGTAGTCGCCGATCACGAAGAACTCGGTGTTCAACGCCAGGCGGAAGGTGCCTTTGGGACCAGAGGCCGCATCGATGATGCGAATGCCACCGGTCGGCCCGCTGAAACTGTTCTGCACCTCGGCAACGCGAGCCGCGCGCGCCTCGTCGGGGGAATCGGGATCGGCCTCGGCATGGACCGGTGCAACGCACGCCAATGCAACGACGCCCCCCAAACAGGGCAGTATCCAACTCCTGCGCATTCCCCTCGCCTGTTCCCCACCCGAAATTATGGCACTTTTCGGGTGCCCCCCGCCAACTTGAACGGGCTATTTCGCGGCGATGTGGAGGTCTGCCTTGCCGTCAGGCGGAATCATCACCTTTTTCGGGGCTGTGGCGCTTCCGCTCGCGGGCTTGAACACGGCCAAGTACCGGCCGCCGGGAACCGACCGCATGGTGCAACTACCCTGACTGGTTGTACAGGTGAACGTACCACCGGGCCCGCTGAGCTCGACGCGCCCATCCACGGGCTTGTTGTCCGCGCTACGTACCTTCACGTGAACGACAGCATCGGCTTTGACCTGCGCTGTGAACAGGAGGCTGAGGACGCACACGAGGACGGCGGCGAAGCGGCTCATCACTCGTCAGCCTTCTTCAACCGCGCCGGCAAAATCGCTGAGGCGGACTTCTTCGTACTCGTCTTCATTGGATTCTGGGGGCTCCGATTCTTCGACGTCCGAGTCGCTCTGAGCTTCATTGGCTACCGCAGATCGGCGACCATTGGGATCGGGCAGCGGCGGCCGGGATGGGATTGGAAGCCCATCTTCGTAGGCGAAAAGACCCGTGGTGTGGACATCGCTGACCTCTCCATCCGTGCTGAACCGGAGCTCCTCGGCCGCCTTTGCAAGGGAAGGCCGAGTGAGACCGTCGGGAGGTTCGGCGAGGCGCAATCGGGGCGGAGCAGGAGGCGCCTCCGGTGGTGCGGCCATCGAAGGGATGGGAACCGGCATGCCGACCTGGGGCTCTGCCGCGATGCCGTGCTCGAAGGCATAGTCCGGGTCGACGTCTTGCGCTTCGGCCGCGACGACTTGTTCCTGGGCTTCTTGTTCCTGAGCTTCTTCGGCATCGGCCATCAGCGCTTCCGGATCGACCGCGGCAACGACTGTGGCGAGCTCATCTTCGTCCGTGTAGTCGTCTTCGACTTCTTCGACCGAGGTTTCCGGTTCGTCGTCGGCGTCGTCGGGCGGCTCGGTTTCGACCGCAGACTCTTCCGGCAACTCGGAGTCGTACTCACCAGGCGCGACGGATTGCAGCTCGCCGGGCGCGAGCGAGAAGACTTCATCAGCGGTGAGCTCGACCTCGTTCACATACGCGCTCGCCTCGTCGTCCGTGGAATCGTTGACGCTCGGCGCGTCGGCTGAGTCGTCATGTTCGGACGCCGCTTCAATCTCGCCGGTGGGTTCGTCTTCTTCCGGATCAGGCACGGGAGGCTCGGACACCGCCTGCCGCGCAAGCACGAGACGCTCGAACACGACTTCGTATCGGCCGTCGAGCTCCAAGGCTTCGACGACGACGTCATAGCGCGTTTCGGGAAGACGGTCGGCGCCGCCATCCACGGCAGCACGAACGACACCCGTCCCTTCGAGGGCTGCCGTGCCGTCCGCAAGCAGCACCGCGAATTGGATCTGGGAACCATCCTCGTAGGCGACGGGCCCGTAGAGGATGAGTGTGTCTCGTTCGACCCGATCGAGGAAGCCTTCGGATAGCTCTCCGATGTCGGTGAAATGTGTCGGTACCGTGAGGACTTGGCTCATTGTTCCCCCGCTTCGCTTTCTTCGAGAGGACTCGTTTGCAGCTCGTCTCCGGCTGCGAGGAGCTCCTCTACTCTACGCTCGGCTTCATCCAGTCGTTTCGCTCCGGCCCGCGATAGGCGGACTCCCTCCTCAAACATCGCCAGAGACTGCTCGAGAGGCAAATCTCCTTCCTCTAATTGCGCAACAACCGTTTGGAGGCGGTCCATGACCTCCTCGAATGGAGCATCCTCGGCAGAACCGGCCCTCCCCTTTGATTTCCCCATGTTTTCAACCATACAGCACCCAAAGCCCTTCGTCATCAACCTGGATATCGGGCGCATTCGAGTTGAAGTGTCTCGAACGGCGCTGTAGGTGACTGAAGGAGGAGCACGTTCACCGCTCCGGGGCTCCTGAGCTGATGCGCCGCACCCACTCTGTCGTCACTCCTGGCAACCACGATGGCGTTCATCTGGGTCACAGGGCGCTCGTCGACGCGGCGAAGCGGACCGCGGCCGGCCACGGCTGGCAAACCCTGGCCATGTGCTTCGAACCCCATCCGACCGCCGTCCTGGCCCCCGAGCGAGCGCCCGTGCTGCTGACCGACATGAAGCGCCGCGTCGAGCTCCTGAAGGGGGCCGGTTGTGACGATGTCGTGGTGTTGCCCTTCGACGACGAGTTCTCGAAAATGACGCCGGATGGCTTCGTCGAGCGAGTGCTGCTCGACGCATGCGGGGCCAAGGGTGTGGTGGTGGGCCCCGATTTCCATTTCGGGCACAAGCGCTCCGGCAATATCGTCACCCTGCGAGCCTGGGGCACGCGCGAAGGGTTCTCGGTGGAGCTCGTGCAGCCGGTGATGTACGAAGGCCAGGCCGTGTCGTCGACGCGGCTTCGCCAAATCATCGGGGAAGACGGGAACGTCGAGGATGCGGCGCTCATGATGACGCGGGTCCACGAAACCACTGGCCTGGTCACGCTCGGCGACCAGCGGGGCCGTGAGCTGGGATTTCCTACGGCGAATCTCGAGGTGGAGCCGCTACAGCTTCCAAAGGACGGGGTGTACGCGGTCGTCGCCCGAATTCTCGACGAGGCCGGTGCCCCGTTGCTCCACGGGGTCGCGAACCTGGGCGACCGGCCGACCTTTGAAGCCGGCCATTCGATCGAGGTGCACCTGCTCGGGTTCGAGGGCGACCTTTATGGGAAACGCATGCGCGTAGGCTACGTGAAGCGCATCCGGGGCGAAGCGAAGTTCGACGGGCTCGAAGCGCTCCACCGGCAGATCGATCGGGACTGCGACCAGGCCAAGAACGCGCTACAACAGATGGACCCGGAGCTGGTTCGATGGATCTGACCCGACTTTACAATTTGACGACGCAGGAGCTTCGAGCAGAGGCCGAGCGCCTGGGCGTGGACGACACCTACGCGATGAGTCGAGGGCAGCTGATTCACGCGATTCGCAACCGGCCCGGCGGACAGGAACCCGATGGCCTTCTGGGCAAAGTGCTCGGTTTCGCGAAGTGGGCGCTGAAGGCCGCACAAGAAGAGCCACGAAAAAAGCCCGAGCAGGGCGAAGCCAAGCGGTTCGGGCGGCCGGCGGAGGCGCCGCTGCCCTCGGTGGGTCCGGCGGCCGCGGCAGTGCCCGCGTCAGCGCCAGTGTCGGCGCCAGCGCCAGCCCCAGCGCCAGCGCCAGCGTCCACCAGCGGGGCCGACCGCGAGGTCGAGTCCATGCCACGGACCGATTCGGAGCCTGAGCTCGAGGCCACTTGTGGGCCGCCAAGCCGTCCGCCGGTCGGCGTTTTCTCGAAAACCGCCAGCATGTTCGACGAGCCCTTTCCCACCCTGACCATGGCCCGCATCCTCGCGGACCAGGGGCACTTCAAGCGCTCGCTTGCGATCTACGCAACATTGCTGCGCGACGAGCCCGGGAACCGGGAGCTGAGCGCCGAGGCCGACCGAATTCGGGTGCAGTCACGCGCGCGCCGGCCCCAGATTCACTGACGCACACAATTTTGCGTCCCGCGATATCTTTCGCATCATGATGTAGTGACGACGACGATTCAGAAGCGACAGCAACATCGCCATCCCGTCTGTATTTCGTGTGAGCTCAGCGTCTCGGGGCAGAGGCTCCATGCGGAGATGAAGAACCTCAGCGGCGGCGGTGCGGCGATCGTATTCGAGCGTCCCCTCACTGCAGGCGAAGTGCTGACGGTCAGCTTCTTTCTAACGGAGGACGGGATCGAGGATCCGGAACGTTCGCCGTTCGAATGCGCCGCGTCGGTTCGCTGGAGCAAGCCCGTGGGTGCGCGGGGCTTCGAGGCCGGCTTACAGTTTCTGTCGCTCTCGTCCGATCAGCGCGAGCTGCTCAAGGAGTTTTTGAAACGAGCCGGCTAGGTGACGCGGCGACGATCGGGGCCGCTTCGCGATGCAGCACCGGCACCAGAGCGCGCACGGCAAGCGAGCACACCGCGCCCACGGACAAGGCGCTCCACTGGGGAAAGAGCGAGCCCAGGTCTGCGGCGAATCCAAGCAAGGCGAGGCCGACTCCCAATCCTGAGCTTGCGGCGGCCGTCTGGGGGCTCATTTGGACGGCGCGGGCCGCGATGATCAGCCCCAGAGCCTTCCCGGTGAGCGCGGCGATTCCGAACACTGACCCGGCCATCGGCCAACCCCCGAGGAACAGAGCGGCCCCGAAGACAGCGGCCGCCGCCGAATAGAGCGATGCCGAGAAGTTGGCGCGCGCGACTACAGCTCCAAGGGCGTAGAGATACGCGGCGAACGCGAAGAAGGAAGCGGGAGACTGGAACAGATACCAGCGAAGCACCGACGGACTCTGGGCGGTCATGATGAGGGTGATGCTCGCGGTTCGAGCGAGCAACATCACGATCAGTGTCGAGGTCACGGCGAAGGCGAAGCTCGACGCTCCGGCGCGATGCCTGGTGGCCAAGGTGAAGAGCGCTGCGAACGTGCCCAAGCCCAAGATCCACATCGTCGTCCACTGCAGGGCCGAAACGAACAGCAAGAGCGCCGCGAAGATGAGTACGAGACTCGAACGTGTGAGCCACGCGGAAAGCGAAACCTTCGAAGGCGTGGCGCGCAGGCAGAGCGTCGCCGGAGAAAGCCAACCGAGTAGCAGTCCGAGCAAGACGAACAATCCAATCGCAATCGGCTCGGCGGAACGCTCCGTGGCTTCGTGCGGCCAACGAAGCGTGTAAACGCCGCGAAGTCCTTCCCGAGCGACCAGCACAGCCGCCTCGCTTCGACTTGGGTCAGGAAGGAAGTCGCGGCGACTGTAGAGGCTCATTCCGTCGAGCCCTACAATCGTGTCTCCCGGCTTCACACCCTGCCGCGCTGCCAGCCCGTCCGGGTCCACCGAAACCACCTTGACGCCTGCGGTGCCGAGCTCCTCTCGGGAAAGCTCCAAGCCAAAGCTCTGCGCGCCGAGTGGCGCCGACTCTTGCCCTTCACGGAAGCCATCGGCGCGCAGTTGCGAAGATGTGTCAGGGAGGAAGTCGACCCGCACTCGCGCGGCCGAAAAGACGTCTCGATGCGCGTCCGCGGCACGAAATCCAACCCGCAGCTCCCCGTCGACGGTGGCTCGGCCGCCGAGCGCCTCGATGAGCTCTTCTGCAATTGGCACCTCGATGAGCGACTCGGAGCGGACCTCGCCGGCAAGACGCGCATCGATGGGACTGGCGCGCATCCCAGGCCGATAGATCGAGCCGCGCAGTAAGATCTCGGGAGCACGCCCGAGTGGAAAGCCGTGACCGCGAATTCGGAGGGTTCCACCGGCCTCGATCTCGGGCGGCTCGATCGACTCCAATTCGAGCAGCGCGAGGTCGTCGTACCCGCTGCAGGCGCTGAGCAAAATGACGAAGAAAGCGGCCGCTCGCATCGCCCTTTCCTTTCGCCGGACAGACCGAAAAGGTCAAGATTTCCGGGGCCGACTCCAAGCGTTGATGGCATGGACGGAAATCAAGCACGAGCGATTGACAAACAGGAGGCCGCGAAGCAAAACGGCGTCCCTCTAGGGGCGGTAGCTCAGCTGGGAGAGCACCACACTGGCAGTGTGGGGGTCCGGGGTTCGATCCCCCGTCGCTCCACCCCCTTTCGACTTGAAAAAAGAAACGGGCCCGCGATCGAACATGATCCGGGCCCGTGTATCGATGCTGTACCGGCTCAGGGGACGACGCCACGCGTCGTCGTCCGTCGGGAGCCTACTTTTTCTTGGCCGGCTTCCTCTTCGCTGGCTTCTTCTTTTTGCTCGTCTTGGCCCTCAGCTCTTTGACGGCCTTCTCGCCCTTCTTTTCGAGATCGGCGATCGCCTTGCTGGCCGACTTCTTGGCCTTGTCGAACCTTCGCTTGAGCTCGTTGCTCTTCTTCTTGGCCTTGCGCTTCAAAGTCGTCGTTTCTTTTTCGGCTTCTTTCTTTGCTTTGGTGAGCTGCTTCTTCACCTGCGCACTGGTCTTCGAGGCCTTCTTCTTCAGAGCGGCAGCCTCGGACTGCACCGTCTTCTTCTTGGCGCGTTTCTTGGCTGCCTTCTTTGGCGCCGCCCGCTGCTTGGCTGCCTTCTTTGGCGCCGCCCGCTTCTTGGCTGCCTTCTTCACAGTCTTCTTTTTGGGCGCCGACTTCTTGGTCGCCCGCTTCTTGGTCGATTTTTTGGTGGCCGCTTTCGCCATGTCACGCTCCGTTGTGGATGAAGCGCGCAGTATAGACAAGCGAGCGCGTGTCCGGACAATAATTGTTCGCGCGCGAGGCCATCGCCGCTCAGGCTCGACCTCCCATCGCGCCCGCGCTTGGCTAGAACCCGTTCTCGTGGGGCATGCGATGCCGGGGGCTCTGAAAGTAGTGCATGGGAGAGTACTGCGTGAGGTTCGTGGCGCGAGCGGTGTAGAGGCCGGCGTACTGCTCGATCTGGTTGCCGAAGCTCGACACCTCATTGCCGGCCTTGAACACCGAGCCCCAGAAGGGGTGAAATGCTTCGTCCAAGACGTCATGAAGGGCGGTCCGCTCGGCGTTCAGCTCTTTGAGCTGGGCCCTCAGCCGATCGATCGAGCGCCTGTGACGAACGCGGTTCGCGTCCCATTTCGCGCGTTCGGGGCCTGATTCATGCTCATTCAGCTTCCGCTCGGTCCGCTTGAGCCGCGCCTGATGCTCGCGAAGCTCGTCCTGCACCGCATCCTGCATCTGTTCGAGGGCGTCTGCGCGATCGAAGCTCAGGGCCTGCTCCCTCAGCACCCGAAGCTCGTCATCCATCTCCTGAATGATCATCGCGGTGCGCCAGGTCGATTCCTTCTTGGCGCGGAGGACGTCGCCGTAGATGTGGTCACCCACGTAGAGCACCTCGTCCCCTGCAAAGCCGAGTGCCCGCTGGAGGTCGGCGATATTGCCCCGGGTGTAGACGCGGCCGCGAGCCGGCTCCCGAATCTCCGCCCCGGTCCCGACGTCGACGAAAGGCGCCTTCCCCGTGAAGAAGCTCGGTTTTTGCGAAAAGGTGCAGATGTAGTCGAGGTAGTTTCTCCAGCTCGGGTACTCCTCGAGGGCGTCGCCCAGCAGGTACGACATCATCGCTTCGGTGTACTCGGGGCCCGAGTTGGTCAGGAGGAACAGGCGCTTGCCCGCGCTCCGAAACTTGTGGAACAGCAGCCCGAGCTCCGGATCACGGTCCACGTAGCGTGGCAAATCTTGCAACACCACGTCGAGAATTGAGCCGTCCTGATGCGAGAGGTCGGCGCACTCCCGAATGTCGGCAAAGAGCTGCCCGTAGTCGAGCGCACTCTGCCGCGGCTCGAGGTGCTCGATCACCGCAGCATAGACCGCCACCTCGGACAGGGAGTAGAGGGTGTCGACCCAGTGGTAGCGTCCGGTGCCAGGACGCAGGCGTCGGGTGTGGTACGCCCGGCGACGCTCTTCCCGGCTGAGCTTGGTGAAGCCGTGATAGGCGGTCTTCACGTACCGGTGGCGGTCCATCTTGAGCACATTGCCGAGCTTCCGATCGATCAGCAGGCCGCGGATCGGGAAGTCGGTCCGGTACCTCATCGCGCGGAGCTCCTCGGGGTAGCCGCGCTCGATGAGCTTGCTGACGGTCGCGTCGATGCTGAGGCGATCGATCTCCGCTTGGCGGTAGATCGCTAGCGTGTAGTCCATGTCGAAGCCGACGGCCTTGACCTGGTCGAGCCGCATGTTGCGGTTGCAGTAGACCCTACGTCCGGCAGGCGGAGGAAAGACGCTCCCTGTGAGGGAGTCGAACTCGGGCGCGGGGAAACGCTCCTGCAAGGAAGCGCTCAGTTGTCGGCGGGATAAACGGCGACGCGCTTGCCAGTACGGCCGCGACGCTCGAACGTCACCACGCCGTCCACTTTGGCCCAGAGCGTGTAGTCCTTACCCACGCCCACATTTGCTCCCGGGTGGAATGTCTGGCCGACCTGGCGAACCAGAATGCTGCCTGCGGGGACCGTCTGGCCACCGGACACTTTGACCCCGCGGTACTGCGGCTTGGAATCGCGGCCGTTACGGGACGAACCCTGACCCTTCTTATGTGCCATGGCGCCTCCTTAGCCTTTCACGCTCTTGATGCGGAGCTCGGTGTACGGCTGCCGGTGACCACGACGGTTCCGATAGCCTTTCCGGCGCTTCATCTTGAAGACGATGATTTTCTTGGCCAGATCTTGTGCGACGATTTCGGCGGTGACTTTGGCGCCGCCAACGTGCGGCTTGCCCACTTCGACCTTCTCGCCGCCGACCATCAAGATGTCGGTAAACTCCACTTTCGAGCCGACCTCGCCAATGAGTTTCTCGACGCGAATCGTGTCGCCTTCGGCAACTCGATACTGTTTTCCGCCTGTTTGAATGACCGCGTACATAGATGAATCCGTCAGTCCCTGGGCTTCAGGGGCGCGTAGTCTAAGGGTTGCGGCCTTGCCTGCAAGCCAAAACCAAGCGGCTGTTGATCGCCTCGTGACGGCTGTGCCAAGCTTCCTGAATCACAAGAGAAATTGCCCTTCTGCGGGCCGAGACTGGAGGGTCGGGCGCCGCGGGTCGAAGATCAGTGCGAGGGCGACGATCGAATACTCGAAGATCTGCAGCCACGGGGACATCCGCCAAACCCCGTGGCTGACCCAGAGGTCGACGGGCGCGTACGCGCACAGGACGGCGGCACTCCAGACCAAGCCCGCCGAGCCACCTGCGACCAGCTCGAGTGGCAGCAGCCAGGCGAGGTACCAGGGGTGGACCTGCGGGGAGAGAAGCAGGACCGACCAAATCAGGAATCTTGCAGCCGCCAAGCTCGGCAATCGACGCTTCACCACGACGGCGCACAATGCGAGGAAGGCCAGCACCATCATGGCACGCGCGGCGAGATCGGCGGAGGTGTCCCCCAAGCCTTGGCGACTGACCCAATCGGCGAGCGCAAAGAGGCTTTCGTTGCCACGCCAACGGCTTGCGAACTGCCCTGCGCCAGAGACGGGATCGACAGGTGCGCGCGAAACGACGAGCGGCAAGAGCAAGAAAACGGACGCGAACGTGGCGCCCAACAAGACCTTGGGTCGTCGGGCGAACAACGGCAGAAGCGCCAAGCCGACCACCTTGAGGCCAACGGCAGCACAGACCGCGATGCCGGCGCGAAGGTAGCGCTGGTGCGCAAGCGCCCAGGCCGTGACGAGCAGCGCGAGGCCGCAGAGGATGTCGAGGTGTCCGTTGAGCCCGCTCTCACTCAGAAGCAGCGGGTTGAGGGCGAGGGCCAAGGGCGCCCGGGGGGATTGGGCGATTCGCGCGACAGACGCGGCGGTGATTGCGTGCGCTAGAAGCGCCAGGAGCTTGACCGTCCAGACCTTTCCCCCGAGCCAGGCCGCCGCGAGGAACAAGAGTTGGGAAAGTGGTGGGTAGATACTGCCGATCGCAGGGTTGTTGATGTTCAGCCAGACCTCGTCGCGGAGGGGCCCGAGGGCGAGGTCGTCGGGGGCGAGTCGGTACGGGTTGAACCCTTCGAGCCAGATTCGCCCCTCCCAGAGGTAGCGGTAGAGGTCATCGGACAGGAGCGGCGGTGCAAATACGAGGGGCGCGCCAAGCAGCAGGGCGACTGCGGCCAGCCTCAGCGGGGGCAGACTTCGGAGCGAAGGCGAAACGGCGAGCAAGCCGGCGTACGGGATGAACGAGATCGCCAAGCCAGCGACGACCGTGGACGGCCGGCAACCCGAGCGTGCCGCAAGCGAAAGGCCGGAAAGGATGGACCCTAGCAACAGGAGGCAGAGTACGAAGAGACCTTGGGCCCGGCGCGCCGTCATTGGACGACGAATCGCAACACCCGAATTCGTTCACCAGGCAAAAGGCTTTGGCGGTACTGGCCTACGATCCGGCGTCCTATCGCGACGGAGATGGTGACCAGCGTTGGCCCTCCTCTGCCTATGCACTCCCCCCAATAGTGAACCTCGACTTCGTAGATGCCGTCCATGGGACGCGCGCCGACCCAGCGTATGTTCTCGATCTGCGGGTTGGGCATGTCGATGCAGTCACCGCGCCCCGAATGGTCGACGACGGCGCCCGACGGCGTCGAAGGTCGCTGGAAGCTCAGGGTGTCACCGAGGGGCCCCGTAACGTAGAGGTCGATGTCCGCGCCGGTGTTCCAAGAAGCGGTGACTTGGATCAAACCGGTTTCGTACCCGCAGCCGTCGTCGATGACGCCGTCGCAATCGTCGTCGATCGCATTGCAGGACTCCTCGACTGGGCTCGAGCAGTTCCTCGGAATCTCCTCGGCCGTGGCGATGGGAACGATAGAGACGAGGACCGGCGGCCCGACGAGGCGAGGCGCGTCGATGGATTGAAAGGTTTCGCGGACCGTTTCGCTTCCGGGGCCGTCTGCGCCTCGGCCGGCGCACGCGCACAAGCACAGCAAAGCGACGATTGCGACTCGTTTCATCATCCGGCCGGCACTATAGCCGAGGTAGCGTACAATGCGGGCGTGATGATGGAGGCACTCGAACAGGCCAAAAGCGCGATTGCGAGCCGGACTGGAAAGGCCGACGTTGCCTTGGTCCTCGGGTCGGGGCTCGGAGACTATGCAAACGGCTTGGAGGGCGCGCGTGCGATCCCCTACGCAGAGATCCCGCACATGCCGCTGTCTGGGGTCTTGGGACATGCGGGCAATCTCGTCAGCGGGAGCAGGGCGGGGAAGCGAATCGTTGCGATGCAGGGACGGGCCCACCTCTACGAAGGGAATTCTCCGAGCGAGGTCGTGTTTGGGGTCCGCCTCATGGGCCTGCTCGGCGCGGAGACCTTGATCGTCACCAACGCTGCCGGAGGGATCGCCCAAGACCTTGGGGCGGGCGACCTGATGGCGATCCGCGATCAACTCAACCTCACCGGGACGAGCAGTCTCCTCGGTCCAAACGACGAACGCCGAGGCCCGCGATTCCTCGACATGAGCGCTGCATACGACCCCGATCTGATCGAGATCGCAAGCGGGGTCGCAACTGGGCTCGGGTTCGAGCTGCGGCGTGGTGTCTATGCGGGCCTCCTCGGACCGGCCTACGAGACCCCAGCCGAGGTGCGCATGCTCAGCACCCTCGGCGCCGACGCCGTAGGGATGAGCACGGTACTCGAGGTGCTGGCCGCCCGGCACATGGGGCTTCGCGTCCTAGGTATTTCGTGCATCTCAAATCTGGCCGCGGGGATTTCGGACCTCCCATTGAGTCACGCGGAAGTGACGGAAACCGCGGGCCGTGTGCGGCCGCGTTTCGAAGCGCTCCTGTCCGGCGTGTTGGAGTCGATCTGATGGACGAGAGCGCCTGGGCAGCGTTGAAGCGCGCGGCGGTCGAGGCTCGAGCGAACGCGTACGCGCCCTACTCCGGTTTCGCCGTCGGTGCCGCTGTTCTGAGCGCGAGCGGCAGGGTGTTCGCCGGCTGTAACGTCGAGAACGCGAGCTACGGTGCAACGATTTGCGCCGAGCGTGCCGCCCTGGCAGCGGCGGTTGCGGCCGGAGCGCGTGAGCTTCGAGCGCTGGTCATCGCTTCGGGCGCAAAGAGCCCCACCCCGCCTTGCGGCATCTGCAGGCAATGCCTCGCCGAGCTGGCCCCCGGTCTGGCGATACGGAGCTACGCAAGCGACGCGCGGACGGATTACACGCTTGCATCGCTTTTCCCGGAGGCCTTTGGTCGCGACCACCTCGACTGACGCCCGCTAGTCCAGACCTTCGCTGATCCGACGAAGCTTGGTCTCGACGTCCGCACGGTCGATCGCCTCCCGATCGGCAAGCTCCAGATAGCGTCCATACTCGACGATGGCTTCCTGCCGCTTGTTCACCGCGTAGTAGATGTCTCCGGTCAGACGGTGGGAGTCTGCGACCCAGGCCTTACCGCTGGGCTCTTCATCTCCGATCGAGGTCGCCTCGCTCAATGAGGCAAGCGCCTTCGCCCGCTGCCCCTCGTCCAGCTGCAAACGACCAAGACGATACCACCAGTACCCTTGTTCGGGAGCGCCGGCGACGGCTTTCTCGAAGGCTGCAATGGCTTCGTTCATTTGGCCGAGCTGGTAATGGCTTTCGCCCATCGCTGCCCAAGCTTCAATTCGGTTCGGGTTGAGCTCGATCGCTTTTCTCAAATCGGCCAAGGCATCGCGCACGGTTCCGGCACGAATCCGAATGCGCGCGCGTAACCAGTAGGCATCTCCTAGTGTGGGATCGAGCTTCAACGCAGCGTCGAGCTCCCGCAGGGCGGTGCTCATCTCGTTCGACTCCAGCGCCGCCCAGGCAACGTAGGTCCGATACAGGCCGCTCTCGGGCTCGAGACGTGCAGCGCGGAGGAATCGCTGGCGTGCGGACTCGGTTTGGCCCCGCTCGAGCTCGATGCGCCCCAGGTAGTGCTCGGCTTCGGCAGAGTAGGGTTGCGCGTCCAGCACCTCACGGAGGAGCTTCTCGGACTCCTCGTATTTGCCCGCAAGCACCAGCACGGCGCCCATTCGTGATTTCAGCGCGGCGTCGTCGGGCGAATCGAGGAGCGCTTCGCGGTAGCTTTCGGTGGCGGCCTCCATGTCCCCACCCGCCTCAGCGAGCCGACCCTTCTCGAGCGCAAGACCGGGGAACTTCGCATCCAGCGCTTCGACTTTCGCGAGCTCCGCCGCGGCCTCATCGAGCTTCCATTTGCGCCGATATGCAACGGCGAGCCCAAACTGAGCGGAAGAATCGCGGGGCTCCATCTCGAGCGCCTTCGTGAACTGCTCGATCGCATCGTCGAAGCGATTGCGCTGGAGCTCCGCCCAACCCAGAAGTCGCCTCACCTCGGCGGTGATATCGACGTTCTTCTGTGCTTCGACGAGAATACCGACCGCCTCGCCGGGGCGCTTGGTCGACGTATAGTGCTGGGCAAGCGCCATGTAAGCGCGCACGGACTTCGGCTCGAGCTTGATCGCGTTCCGGAAGTGCTTGACGGCCTCTTTGCTCTGGCCAAGGCCCTCCGCGACTTTACCCTGCCAGAGCTCCACTTCGGCGCTCACGGGCTCTTCGGTTCGAAGATCGGCCAACAGCTTGTTCGCCTCCTCGGCCTTACCCATCGCAACGAGCGCCTCGGCGGCACCCAGCTTGGCTTGAACCACGACTTTGGGCTGACCCGTCACGTCCAATTCGGCGCCAGCCGGAATTTGTGAGCCCAGCACGGTCTGGAAGCGTGCGTACGCGTCCGGGTATGCGCCCTCGAGGAGCACCAGTCGCGCGGCCCCGAGTGCGGCGTCCGAATTGCTGGTGTCGAGCTCGATCGACTTCTCGTACATTTCACGTGCAGCGCCCAAGCGTCCCCGCTGCTCTTCGATTCGCGCGACGAGGGTGAGCGCCGCAGACCGATCGGCTTTTGCAACCCGCAGCGTAGTCCCTTCGACGGGGGCAAGACCCGCTGGGATTTGAAGAAGCTCGAGGGCTTCGTCGACCTTGCCGTCCGCGATCAACAGGGTGGCCACTGCGACGCGCGCGCCAGCGTGGTTGGGGCTGAGCGCCTGGGTCGCCTTTGCCGCTGCTGCCGCCTCATCGGTGTTCCCGAGCACTTGATAGCCACGAGCAAGCCCCCAATGCGCACGCGCGCTGTCGTGCTTCTTCAGGGCCCGGCCAAACGCTTCAACCGCACTCTGGCCGTCGCGGGACTGGAGCGCGATTTCTCCGGCCACCAGATCGAGATAGGTGTCCGTGGCGTCTTCCTGCGATGCCAGCGCGAGCTCGGATTTCGCACCGTCGATGTCGGCGTTGCGCAGCGCATCGGCGGCAAGCGCGACGCGAACGCGAGGGGCTTCATCGCCTCTGCGCTGCAAGTGGACCCTGAGCGCATCGGCCAGGCTCGCGCTCTGCATGTCGGATCCATAGCGAACGAGGTTGTACGATTCGTGCAACAGCATCCTCGCGACGAGAGAACGGTTGAGGCGCGCGTCGTCTCGGGCAGCCCGCAGCTTCGTGAGCGCCTCGCGTTGCGAGGTGTAGGTATCGGACGCGGCGATGATCTCGGCATTTTCGATCGCCTGGGCAACGAGGGCTGGATCACCGGCAGCGGGAAGCATGGGCTCCAGCAGATGAACGCCGAAGAGTCCGTACTTGGTCGTGCCGAGGTAGAAGCCCGCGGCAACGATGATCGTGACGACCGAGAGAGCGGCCAGAGCCTTCATCAGCCAGGGCGGCCGTTCGATCTTGAGCTTCTTCGATTCCGCACGCGAAGGGGCGACTTCGAATTCGGGTCTGTCGCCGCTGAGGCGGGGCATGCGGTGGACTTCGCTGTCGCCTCCCGCCGGAGACGCCGAGAGATCGAGCTCGTCCGACTCCGGAAGCTCCAGCTCCGCCGAATCCCGTTGCAGGTCGACGTCGTAATCAGTCGGGATCGCGCCGAACGGCGGCGCGCCGGGCGCACCTAGGGGAGGCGGTGGTCCTGGCCGCCGCGGCGGCGCGTCGAACTCCATTTCGAGCGCGATGTCGTCTCCGTCCGGGAGGTCGAGCTCGATGGGCCCTCCACCGTGCACACGGTTGGGACCCTCGATTTCTTGATCCATGAAGTCGTCCCGGGCGACGGGTAGATCCTTCTGCTCTCTCGACATGGGCAAGTCGGAGTCGAGCGAAATCGGCGCGGGCACGTTGGATCCCGCACGCGGCGTTGGAAGATCGGCGTCCGTGAGCGCCATCGGGAGATCGCTCTCATCGCCGCGGGCGTCGCCGACAGCCCCCGACCCGCCGCTCTTGAAGACTGGCAAGTCCAAATCCGATTCGGCGGAACGGTGGAGAGGCGCCGGGAGATCGGTGCCGCCGGCTGCTTCGCGAAGCGCAGGCAAGTCCATGTCGGCGAACGGATCGAAGCCGGAGGGGCTCGCCTCGCGTTTTGGCGCCGGCAAATCGGCCGAGTCGGAATCGGTGAAGGGGTCCAGATCGAGTGGATGGGCGCCTGTCTTGGGCGCGGGCAGGTCCACGAAATCCGAGCCCACGAATGGGGCAGGCAAATCGACATCACCGTCAGGCGAGGGCAAATCGGGCGCTTGCGACCGAATCACCGCCGCTGGGGCGGGGGGTGGGACATTGGGCCCAATGCCGACTTTCGTCCGTTTGCCACGCGGGGGCGTCGACCCGCCCGGCGCAGCCCCTCCTCCGGCCTTCGCGGTCGAACCGTCCCGATGAACTTGAAAGCTTTCACTGCATTTTGGGCAGCGCATCCGTAGCCCGCCGTCGGGCAACCGATGCTCGTCCACGTCGTAAGCCGCATTACACGACGGACAACTAACCTTGATCATGACCCCACTGTCCCCCGGGGATCAAACATAACACGCCTGACCCCTCTCTCATAAACATGGTAGTCGGATTCCGATCGCAGCGGAACCCAAAGGGCGATGGATGTGGATGTCCTACCTTGACGCCTACGGAGCTGCGGGACTACCTTCCCGTCAATCGTGAAGCGAACCGTTCAGATCGAAATTGCCGGAGCCCGCTATCGCATGTCTGCGGACGCCGACGAAACCTACCTTCAGCGCCTTGCCGATATCGTCAATGAACGAGTTCAGGCGCTCGGGCCCAAGGCTGCCCGGGCGGCGACGCCAGCTCAACTGCTCGCCGTGGTGGCGCTCGGCCTCGCCGAGGATCTCGAGGCGTCCGAACGGCAACGCGAGACGCTCGAAGCGAAGACGCGCCAAGTCGTGAGCACTGCCATTCGGCGAATCGATCAGCGCCTGCAAGCGGACGCCGAGCTCGCCCAACAGATCGAGCCGTGAGCGCGGGGGAGACGGAGCCCGCCGATCAGCAGCTCCGTCAACGCGCCAAACAGGCGCTGCGCAATCAAATGAGGATGGTGCGCGGGGCGCTTCCCCAGTCCGCCTGCGAGGCGCGCTCGGCCGAGATCCTCAAACGACTTTTCGGTGTCGTGGAGCTCGAACGCGCGGCGACGTTTCTTGCCTTTGCTTCGATTCGCAACGAGGTGCGCACGCGGCCCATCATCGAACACGCCTGGTCCATTGGGAAGCGAGTTGCATTGCCACGGGTGCATGGAGACCAGCTGCGCTTGCACCTGATCGACTCGCATACGCCACTGGCCCCTGGGGCGTTTTCGGTACCGGAGCCCGCCGACGACGCGGCTGGCATCGAGCCCGGCGAGATTGATTTCGCATTGATTCCCGCGTTGGCGCTCGATCCTCGTGGCTACCGGATCGGCTACGGCGGCGGTTACTATGACCGGCTGATCCCACGACTCTCCAAGGCATGCACCTGCGCCGTCGCGTACGACTTCCAGCTGATTTCCGAAGTGCCCCAGCTGCCCTTCGACGTGTCGGTGGATCTCGTCATCACCGACGCACGTGCGATTCACACTCTGTGAGGTCGGGGCGATCGAAGGCTGCGGCAGTGGTATAGGTTCGCCGTGGTTGTGGATGCAGCACAGCGAAAGCTCGACAAGCTTCCGGCATCTCCGGGGGTCTACGTGTTCCATGGCATGGGCGGGAAGGTGCTCTACGTCGGCAAAGCGCGAAGCCTGAGGAACCGTGTCCGAAGCTACTTTCAAGCTGGCTCGAGCGACTTGCGAGCGTTCGTGAGCCGGCTTGAGCGCGAATTGGCCGACATCGAAACGTTCGTCACCCACACCGACAAAGAAGCGGCACTGCTCGAGAACCAGCTGATCAAATCGCACCAGCCGAAGTACAACGTGAAGCTGAGGGACGACAAGGAGTACCTGTCGTTGCGTTTGGACGCGAAGCGACCTTGGCCCAGGCTCGAAGTCGTGCGTCGACCGAAGCCAGACGGCGCGCAGTACTTCGGGCCCTACCACTCGGCGACCTCGGCACGGCAGACGCTCCGGCTGGTGAATCGATATTTTCAGCTTCGCACCTGTACCGACACGGAGTTCCGCAAGCGGACGCGACCCTGTCTTCAGCATCAGATCAAACGTTGCCCTGCGCCCTGCGTACTGCGGGTCGACCAGGAGGATTACCACGCCCAGGTTGCCAATGTCGCTCGGTTTCTCGATGGGCGGCACGACGAGCTCGTGCTCGACCTCGATGGACGAATGCAGGTCGCTTCGGGCGAGCTCGAGTACGAACGGGCGGCGATCTATCGAGATCAGATCCACGCGGTCGAACGCGCTCGAGAGGAGCAACGCGTTGCCGGCGTGCACAAGTCGGACCAGGACGTGATCGGATTTCACCGTGAAGGTGACCAGGTGGAAGTCGCCGTGCTGAGCATGCACGGTGGCCGCATATCCTCGGTTCGAACGTTTCCTCTTCGTCGGGTCGCTGTACCGAACGACGAGATGGTAGGCGCGTTCCTCATGCAGCACTATGCGGATCGGCCTTCGCTGCCCGACGAGATCCTGGTATCGGTCCCGATCGAGATGAGCGAAGCGCTCGAAGCGCTGCTGAGCGAGAACCGAAAACGCCAGGTCCAAATCGTAGAGCCGAAGCGCGGGGCGAAGGCCAAGCTTCTGGAGCTTGCACGCGAGAATGCGGAGCACGCGTTCAACGAGAAGGAACGCGCGCGCGAAGACGTCGAGTCGCGCCTGTCGGGACTGCAGACGCTGCTTCGCCTTTCGGTCCTTCCGCGCCGTATCGAGTGCGTCGACATTTCGCACAGTGGAGGCGAGGAAACGGTTGCCGTGTTCGTCGCATTGCAGGATGGAACCCCCGCGAGGGAACGGTACCGAAGCTTTCGCGTGAAGGGTGTTGGTGGAGGCGACGACTACGGGGCGATGTACGAGGTGCTGATGCGACGCTTGCGGCGCGGCAAGAAAGAAGAGGAAGGCTGGGAGCTCCCTGACCTCCTGCTCGTCGATGGCGGAAAAGGTCAGCTCGGGGTTGCAGTTCGCGCCCGCGAAGACATCGGCGTGCCGGACCTCGAAGTCGCCTCGGTCGCAAAGCCCCGGACCACCGCGTCTGGCGAAGAAGAAGGCGACCGGGTCTTCCGGCCCGGCCAGAAGAACGCGATCCCCGTGCGTGGAAACTCCGCGCTCTCGCTATTGCTTCTGGCCCGCGATGAAACGCACCGTGCGTCCAACGCGCTGCGAAAGAAGGTGGGTCGCAAGAGACGGCTCCGAAGCGAGCTTGACGGCGTGCCGGGAGTCGGCCCAAAGACGCGCGGAAAGTTGTTGCGGAACCTCGGCTCGCTTCGGGATGTTTTGGCAGCGGGCGTGGAGCAATTGATCGAGGCAGGGGCAACGAAAAGGCAGGCTGTTGCGATCAAGGAGGCGCTTGGCGAGCTGTCTCCCATCGCACCGCAAACCGAGGCGGCAGAGGACACGGCGATCGAGAATGCTTTCCAGCCGGACTAAGGACGTGGCCGTAGTCTGACCTAGCGCGCGGCGGGCAACCTCACCTCGAACACAGCTCCGCCCTGCTCCCGATTTGCGGCCTCGATCGCACCACCGAGTCGCTCGACGATCGTGTAACAGACCGCTAGGCCGAGGCCGGTCCCCTGGCCGGGCGCCTTCGTGGTGACGAACGGATCGAACACTTGGTCGAGGATCTCGCTTTCGATCCCGGGCCCATCGTCTTCAACGACGAGCTCGACGATTCCCGTGCCATTGCGCGCGCGCACCTCGATGCGGCCTTTGCCGCCAAGGGCGTCCGCCGCATTGAAAAGCAGGTTCAGAAGCAGCTGTCGCAGGCGCTCGTGATCGCCACGTACGCGCGGCAGATCCTCTTCGAGTGCGAGGGCGAGCTCGATGTCGCGAAAGCGGCTCTGACGGTCGATCAGCTTGACGGTATCGGAGACCACCTCTGTGAGGTCGGCCGAGCTTTCGACCCGTCCGTCTGGGCTGGTGTCGTTTCTCGAGAAATCGAGCAAGTCGCGAATGGTGTGGTGGATTCGCTCGGTCTCGCGCTGAATTCGCGCGACGAACTCCTTCTCTTCGTCGCGTTCGAGGTCGCCGAGTTGCATCAAGTCGAGCAAGCCGCGGATCGCTGCCAGAGGATTTCCGATCTCATGCGCGACACCGGCGGATAGTCGCCCGACGGCCGCAAGACGCGCGCTCCGAATGAGCTGCTCCTGCGTCGTCGTGAGCTCGTTGGTGGTTTGCTCCAGCTCTTGGAGTCTTTGCTGAAGCGATGCGCGGTCTTCACGTAGTTGCGCGGCCATTTCATTGAACGTCGCAGCCAGGCGCGCGACCTCGGCGGCGCCCTGCACGGGAACGCGAGTGCGCAGCCGACCTGCAGCGAGGCGCTCGGAAGCCAATCTCAATCGGTCGATCGGCCGCACGATGAAATAGGTGAGTAGAACGTACGTCAGCAGCAGCACCGTCGCTGCAGTCAGGCCGAGGTAGAACAGAAACAGAGCTCGCCTCGCCGCATCACCGCGATAACTCGCCGGCACCCAGACTCGCAGCTCCAGGCCGTCCGCCGTCGTCACGATCGCATCGGGGTCGCCTTCGAGAACCCCCCAGCTCTTCGACAAGCCGTCCAAGTTGTGGATCTCGACGCGTCGAACCAAACCCTCGTAGAGCATTCGGCCCATCACTTCCTCGCTCAGCCCTTCACCCTCCGAGCCGGCCCCTGCAACCAGCGCCTGGGCAAGCCCCACCGCGCGCATCCGCCGCTCTTCGGTGCTCTCGTTCTCGTCGAGCCTCGCCGTCACGAGGCTCAGCAACACGAATGCCGCGCCAAACGCCACGACGAGCGCGAGCATGAGCTGACTTCGAAGCCCCAAGCCGAACGAACGCCCCATGCGTACAGTCTACAGCCTCAATCTCTTGACCCGCCACGCAGCCCAGTGCATGGGGGGATCATGACACGGGGCGCCCGCCTAGGGGTGATCGTCGGTTCGATCCTCGTCCTCTGGTCGTTTGCCGCCTCTTCGAGCGCGCAGCGCACGGGGGACGGGCTCTATGGCCGCTGGGATCGTGGGCTCACGCTCGCGCTTGGCGCGGGTCCTGGCGTCACCTGGCTCGACCGCAAAGCGGACCCCAACATCGTCGGCGAGGCGCGCTTCCTGGTGGCCGACGTAGCCGGGCTCGTGCTTTCAGGGCGCTGGGGCCCCGACTCCGGCCAGCAGCTGTTTGTCGGCGTGGACCTCCGTCCACTCTTTCCAGCGCTCTTCTTTCTCTACCTGCAGACCTGGAACGAGTTTGTCGACCTGATGCTCCAATCGATCTTTCTCGAGATCGGACCCAGCTTTGCGCTCGACGGCAGGCGAAGTACCGGGCTCGGTGTCGGCTTTGGGTTCGGCCTGCCGCTCTACCGACCGCTCAAGACGCTGCGCGGCCTCTGGCTTCGAATCGCCGCGCGCCATGTGAACAGCGATCCATCCTATCGAAACACACAACCGAACGGCGATCGCAGCCAATGGACACTCTACACGACGTTCGTCGTGCGCCTGGGCTTCAAGTCGAACCTGAGCCATTGGGAACCGGACCGCTACCGTCACCGCCAGCTTGGCGAGTGAAGCGAACCCGGCTACAACGGCGATGTGAGACGCACCAAAATCGTCTGCACGCTCGGGCCCGCCAGCGACACGAAGGCGAAAGATCGGCGAGCTCGTCGGAGCGGGGATGAGTTGTGCGCGGCTCAATTTCTCGCACGGCGACCACGAGTCGCATGCCAAGATGGCCAAGCTGGTCCGCGAGGCGGCGGCCGAGGCGCGCCGACCGATTGCTATCCTCGCTGACATGCAGGGCCCGAAGATGCGGGTCGGCAAGTTTGCCCAAGGCTCGATCGAGCTTGTACAAGGCGATCGCTTCGCCCTGACGACGAGAGAGGTCGAGGGGAACCAAGACATCGTTTCGGTCACCAAAGAGTCATTGGGTGCCGACTTGAAGGCCGGCGATGCAATCGCGCTCGACGACGGGTTCATTCGGCTTCGGGTCGACCGACTCGAGGGAGACACCGTGCACACGGTCGTCGAGGACGGTGGCACACTTTCCAACCACAAGGGGCTCAACCTGCCTGGCGTCTCGATCACCGGACCCGCTTTGACGGCCAAGGACCGGGAAGATCTGGCCTTTGCGGTTTCCGTTCTCGAGGCGGACTACGTGGCACTCTCGTTCGTTCGAGCTGCCGACGACGTCCGAGAAGCCAAAGCTCTGGCCGGCGACGTCCCGGTCATCGCGAAAATTGAGCGACCCGAAGCGGTCGAGGTCCTTGCGGACATCGTCGAGGCGGCGGACGGCATCATGATCGCACGCGGAGATCTGGGCGTCGAGCTGGGCGCGGAAAAGGTGCCGATGATTCAGAAGCGGATCATTCGGGAAACCAATGCGCGCGGCAAGATCGTGATCACGGCCACACAGATGCTCGACTCCATGATTCGAAACCCACGACCGACTCGGGCAGAAGCGGCGGACGTCGCCAACGCGGTGATGGACGGGACGGATGCAGTCATGCTCAGCGGGGAGACGGCGGCGGGCCGCTACCCCTTGCAAGCGCTGCGGATGATGGATGCGATCATTCGCGAGGTCGAATCGGACTACGTCGAAGATCTTTCGCGAGAGTTTCGCGACCTCAAGAGCGGCGACGAAGAAGATTGGTCATTTTCAAACGCCGCGGCGCGCGCGGCAGCGGTGTTGACCACACATTTGCCACTCAAAGCCGTCGTGGTGTTCACCCAGGATGGTCGCTCTGCGGGCTTACTCGCAGAGCATCGCCCGCGTGCGCCGATCCTGGCAATCACCAGTGACGTGCGGGTGGCTCGACGGCTCGCGCTCGAATGGGGTGTGATTCCGCGAATCGAAGTGCCGCCGGAGTCGCTCGACGAGACGCTTCGAATCGCGTCGTCTTTGCTCGTGCGAGAGGAGCTTTGCGGACGCGGGGAGGCGTTCGCGATGGTCGTCGGTTGGCCCCCTTCGGGGCGCACCAATACCTTGAAGCTCCATCGGCTCTAGTCGCTTCTGCTCCTCTCTGGTCCTCTCTGCTCCTCTCTGGCCCCGTACCCCCGCATGGACTAGATCGCGCCCATGGAAGAACTGCCGCAACGGATCGGCCGCTACCGCATCGACCGACTCCTCGGTTCGGGTTCCATGGGGAACGTCTATCTGGCGCATGATGCGGATCTGGACCGGCCGGTGGCGGTGAAAACGCTCCGCGATCTGGCGCTCGATCCCGAAACGCGCGAGCTCTTCCTCAGCCGCTTCCAGAACGAGGCCCGTGCCGCGGCTCTCCTGCAACATCCCAATATCGTTCAGATATTCGACGTAGGAGACGACCCTGAGGTCGGCGCCTACCTGGTGTTCGAGTATGTCGACGGGCACACCCTGAAGCAGGCGCTCAAAGAGCGTGGTCCTCTGTCCCGAGACGAGCTCCTCGATCTCGCCCAGCAGGTCGGCGACGCTTTGGCCACGGCCCACAGCGCGGGCGTGATCCACCGGGACCTCAAGCCCGAGAATCTGTTGATCACCAACAATGGTCAGGTGAAGCTCGCGGACTTCGGGATCGCTCGAATCCCAAATGCGGATTTGACCAAAGAAGGTCAGTTCCTCGGGACCCCGTGCTACGCCGCGCCAGAGACGCTGCGAAGCGGGGAGTACAGTGAGCAGAGTGACTTGTTCTCCTTCGGAGCGGTCATCTACGAGGCTGCGTGCGGAGAACGCGCGTTTCCCGGAACCGAGGCGTTGGCGGTTGCGCACAAGGTAATGAGCACCGACCCGGTTCCGCCGAGCGAGGCCAATCGCGCTGCGGCGATTCCGACCGCGCTCGACGCTGCGATCCTCCGGGCGCTTCGCAAGAGCCCCTCCGACCGATATGCAAGCGCGCGAACATTCGTATCCGCGCTCAAGCAAGCCTACGACGGACGCCGCCCATCGAAATCGAGACGCCGGCGCGCCAGTCTGCCCTTCGCGATGACCTTGACCATCGGACTCCTTCTAGCGCTGTGGTTCGCAGTCGAAAATTGCAATCCAAAGCCCACCAACGCCGGACCAGTCGCCGATGCTGGCGCTGACACTGGCGCTGACACTGGCGCTGACGCTGGCGCTGACGCTGGCACTGACACTGACACTGACACTGACACTGACACTGGCCCGAGCGCTCTCTCTCCGCACGAACGCGAGGAAGCCGCGAAGGACGAGCTGGCGAATGCCCGCGCTGCCCTCGAACGCGGAGACATCACCGAAGCGACCGCGGCGCTCGAGCGTGCAAGCGCGTTCGACCCGAGCAACCCCGACATCGGCGAGTTGCAGGAGCAGGTGCGCGCAGCAGAGCCCGACGGCGGCTAGTTGAGTTTGTTGCTGTCGTCCGGGACCGGCTTCCAGCGGCAGTCCTTGCCGCCGCCCGTCGTCGATTTGCACTTGTACATATAGGTCAGCGTACGGCCGCACCCACTGACTTGCTTCTGCATGGCCGCGTCGTCGACGAATTCTATCAACGACGCATCACAGTCGAGGTCGACTGCCGCAGCGCTTCGTATTTGCTGCCTAGCGGCGGACTCGTGTCCGCACCCAAAAACGAGCGCCATGATGGCTGCAACTTGGATGACTGTGCTCCGCATCTGCTCGGACCCCGGGGCGGAGCATAGCGCATGGATGGGCGGCGTGCGCCTATAAGTCGATGCCCAAGCCCCGAAGCTCGCTTTCGGCCTGTGGCGCCCAACCGCGATTGGCCTTCGGGCTCGCGGGGCTCGGGTGCAGGACGGTGCCGATTTCAGGCCCCCCTTCGCCGAGCGCAGCGCGCGCGCGCTTGGTCGCCCATGCCCCCACGCCGACGACGAGCGTCGGCGAGAGCATCTCGATGGCGTCACGCAGTGCCCGGTCACATGCAGGCAGAAGCGCGGCCCGTTCGTCGGCCGCAAGCTTGTCGGGTGTGCGATTACGCCCGGTCGATTCGATGAACAGCAGGGGACAGTAGTTGAGGACGAAAAACCTCGAAAAGAAATGTTCCGGAGTGCCGAAGCGCTTTTTTGCCCATCCCCAAAGACGGGAGCCGCTGACTTCCGACCGCTCGCAGTCGAAACCGAGCACTGGGCGCTTGGGATGCTCGAGAGCCGGACGATCGACGGGTGCGTCGATGCCCATCCAATCGCGGACGAAGCCCACGTCGCCAAACGGGACGCCGGTCTGACCCATTCCGAACGGTCCGGGGTTCATTCCGACCAAGACGACCTCTTTGGGGGTAGAGCCGAAGCGGCTCAAGTAGAGCTCGTGCGGGCGCCGCGCGTATTGAAGGGGATTGTAAACGTGAGTCACCGGTTCACCGAACTCGAGCTCGGAGACGACGCGGCTCAGTGCGCGCGCAGCTTTGACCAGCTCGCTCATGCGCGGTCAGCAGAGGTAACGCTCACCGCCATCACACAAAATCGTGACCACTCGCTGCCCGGGCTTCATTCGGCCCGCCACCTCGAGGGCCGCGTGAACGTTTGCGCCGGCCGACGGTCCAAGCAGCAAGCCCTCTTCGCGCGCAAGGCGCTTCGTCATGCGCTCTGCGGCAAGGTCGGTGACGGTAAGCACCTCGTCGGGAAGCTTGGTATCGAGCACCGCGGGGATGAAGCCGGCCCCAAGGCCCTGAATCCCATGCAATCCAGCCTTCCCACCCGAGAGCACCGCGCTCGCGCGTGGCTCGACGGCGACCAATCGAATGTTCGGATTGCGCTTTTTGAGAACGCGCCCGACTCCGGTGAGCGTGCCGCCTGTCCCCACGCCGGCCACGAAGGCGTCGAGCTTGCCGCCGGTTGCCTCCCAAATCTCTTCTGCCGTCGTCTCGGAGTGAATCGCCGGATTGGCCGGATTCTCGAACTGGCCGCACATCATCGCGTTGGGCGTCGTCCGCAGCAGACGCTCCGCTTGCTCGACGGCGCCCGCCATGCCGTCCTCGGCTGCGGTCAAGACCACCTCGGCACCATAAGATTTGAGCAGGTGCCGACGCGCCGCACTCATGTCCTCCGGCATCACGATCAGGCAACGGTACCCACGAACGGCGCAGATCATGGCAAGGCTGATTCCCGTGTTGCCACTGGTCGCTTCGACGACCGTCGCCCCCTTCTTGAGCTCTCCCGATGCTTCGGCCGCGAGGATCATCGAGAGCGCAGGCCGGTCTTTGACCGAGCCGGCGATGTTCTGCGATTCGAGCTTTCCGCAGATCTCGGCGCCCTTGTCGCCGCTGATTCGCGCTAGCCGCACCAAAGGCGTGTGGCCGATCAGGTCGAGCGCGCCGTCATAGATTCGGTCGGTCATGTAGCGGCTAGCATACCAGGAGGAGCCTAGATGTCACCGTCCGAAGAGCCCGATTCGTGGACGTCGTAGGCCTGGACGATTTGCTGCACCAGCGGGTGACGCACGACATCGGTATGGGAGAAGTAGACGAAGTCGATGCCGTCGATCCGGGAGAGCACCTTTTCGGCGTGCCGAAGCCCGCTGTGTGCGCCGCCCGGCAGATCGACCTGAGTCACATCGCCGGTGATGACCGTCTTCGAGTCGAAGCCGAGCCGAGTCAGGAACATCTTCATCTGCTCCCGCGTCGTGTTCTGCGCCTCGTCGAGTACGACGAAGCTGTCGTTGAGTGTCCTGCCTCGCATGAACGCGAGGGGCGCGACCTCGATGGTGCCCCGCTCGATCAGCGCGCTGATCCGGCCAGGTTCCATCATGTCGTGCAAGGCGTCGTAGAGCGGTCGAAGGTAGGGGTTGATCTTTTCCGCGAGATCACCAGGTAGGAAACCGAGGCGTTCGCCGGCTTCGACCGCGGGGCGCGTCAGGACAATCCGCTTGACCTGGCGCTCTTGAAGCGCGCGGATCGCCATCGCCATCGCCAGGTAGGTCTTCCCGGTGCCGGCGGGCCCTATCCCAAAAACGATGTCGTGGCTGCGGATCGCATGAATGTAAGTCTGTTGCGTAACCCCCTTCGGAGAAACGATGCGCCGGCTGGAGGTCGTCAATACGACGTCGTCCAAAAGCGCGCGCAGCCTCATTTGTGGATGCGCGCGAAGGGTCCGCGCCGCGCGTGCCATTTCGACAGCGCTCAGCTCCCGCAACTGAAGTGCGTCGATCAGCTCATGAAGCACGCGCTCGACCAACTCGACGTCCCGGTTGGGTCCATGGATGTGAATCGTCGAGCCACGGAGGCCCATCGAAACCCCGAGCTCGGCTTCGAGCGTTCGCAGGTTCGACCCGCCCGGCCCAGTCAACCGGAGCAACAAGCTCGAATCGCCCACTTCAATGTCGGCGGCTACATCGGTCTCCGCGGGGCCGCGCTGGGCAGTTGGGTCGATGGACGAAGTTTAGCCTGTCCGGCTCGGGGAGGCGAGCGGCAATGCTAGCGCCAAACCAAGGCGTCCGGATCGCGTTCGACCGCGGTTTCGAGGCGCTCGTGGGCTGCGAGAATCAGCAAGCGACCGGTGTCTCCGTCGAGCGGGTAGGAGGCGAGGCCGACTGCCATGTGCAGAAAGAAGAGCTCTTCGGGTTGCCTGATTCGACGCGTTTCGAGGTCGGACTGAAGCCTGCGAACGACCTCCACGACCGCACGGGCGCTCGCGCCATCGAAGCCGACGATGAAGGTGTCGTCATCCCAGCGCCCTCGAACGTCTTCCCGCCGGAATCTGCCATACACCAGGCGGCCCAGATACGTCCTCAGGCGTCGCGCCTGCACGTGGTCGAGCCCATCGAGGCCCGTCATTTGCAGAAGTCCAATCGAATAGGTGCGCCCGTGACGCTGCGCGGACGAAAGACCGACGTCGAGGGCGGCGACGGCCCCCGGGCGGGTGAGCAAGCCGGTTTGACCGCAGCGCAACTGCTGCCGGCGCAGTCGCGCCATTCGATCGGCCTCTCCGTGAAGGTGCACGAGCCAGCCCGACGTTCGATTCAGGCATTCGGTAATCTCACGTTCGTCCGCCAGTGGGGAGTCATCGAAGCAGAGCAGAGCAAACTCCGAATCCCAAGCCGACATGCGAATGATCGCCGGGACCTGCTTGCCTGTCACGCTCGACCCCAACAGGATTGCATCCGGACACTGAACGTCGATCTCCCGCAAGAGCTCGTCGAGGCTGAAGAAGAGCAAGCAATCGATCCCGGTCTCGTCGATGATCCGCGCGGCCTCGGGATCGCGAAGGACGGCGACCTTGGGTCGCGGGGTCATCGCTCGCTCGACCGCTGTGCTCAGCGCATGGTGCAATCGGACCAGCTCGATCGGGTGCGGCAAGAAGATGTCGACGCCGAGCTGTGCAGCCAGGGCGCGCGTGTGCGGGTCGTCGTCGATCGACAGGAGGATGACGGGCGTCTCGGCGCAGCCCTGCAAGCCCCGAAACAGCGGGAGAAACTGCGAGAGCGCCTCTCGGTCCTGAAGAGGCCAGCCCACCAGCGCGGCGGTGGGTGCGTTGCGTCCAGCGATCTTGAGGGCCTCCTCGACCGTCGAAACGGGCCTCAGGTGCACCAGCACCTCGTCGAGAGCCGAGCGGAGGTAGGCGATCATCGCCGGGTCGTCTTCGAGCACGAGCAGCGTCGGCACGAAATCCGTTGGAATGGGGCGATGCAAGAAGAAGCTCGCAGCCGGAGTGACCGACGGCGGCGCTGCCGCCATCGATGGGGTGTCATTCGGACGGCCAGCAGCCGCTGACGCGTAGGCTCGCACCGAGTCGATCGACTCGAACATCCTCGTCCAATCGAGGCGCCCGGACTTCTGTAGCTGCCGAAGCTCGAGCTCGATGCGGCCTGCGGCATCCGAAATTTCGTTGAATCCATGCATCTGTGCTGCGCTGCACAGGTCGTGGGCCTGACGAAGCGCGTCCGACACCACACTGGTCCGCTCGGCCTCCGAATGGACACGACGTATCGCACCGGTGAGGTTGTCCGCGGCGATCGGGAGCAGGCTCAGATACGAAGCCCTGGCTCTGCCGGGGTCGACGCGGGGCTCGGAGGATTCTTCGGGGAAGAGAATCTCCTCCGCGGAATCGTCCGACGGCCGCGGCGTGACGGACGCACGCTGCGCGGCGCTTGGATGGGCCGCCACGAAGCCCGCAACCGCGCGCGCGAATCGATCCACCGTGACCGGCTTATGAAACACCTTGGCCACGTCGAGCTCTTGGGTCAGGTGCCGAAACGTAGGCAGGTCCCGGTAGAACGCGGAGACGAAAATGATGGGGGTCTCGAAGCCCTCCCGTCGGAGCTCTTCGATCCAGGTGATTCCATTGATGTCCGGTAGCAAGCCGTCTACGACGAGCAACGAGGGCGATTCTTCCTGGATCATGGCGCGTGCGATGCTGCCTTTGGTCGCAACTACGACGCGCAGACCCTGGGCTTCGAGGGCTGGTGTGACGCTCGCACGAAACTGGGCGTCATCGTCGAGAAGAAGAACGGTTGGCAGCACGTTCCGGGGATTGTGGCACCGTTTGGAGCGCCCACAAAGCGGTCGGGTCCTTTGTTCAGGAGGCGCGCTGGTAGTCCGAATCCGCTTTGTCGAGATAGGCTCGAGCCACCGGATGGTCCGCGCATTGCGCGATGACGGCCTGCAAGTGGCGAAGGCCCTGACCGTGGTCGCCGGTCTCGATTTCGATAACGCCCAGGAGCGCGCGAGCATCCTGGTGGGCGGGATCGAGCTGAAGGATGAGCGTCAGCTCCTCGCGAGCGCCATGTGCGTTGCCGCGAAGCCTCAGCAGCTTGGCGAGCTCGAGCCGAATGTCGTGGAACTTTGGACAGAGCCGCAGCGCGCGCCCAAATTCGTGCATCGCATCCTCGGGGCGGTCCAAATCGATGTAGGCCCGAGCGAGCGCCCGGTGAAGATTCGCGACCTTGCCGCGCCGGTAGGCATCGTTGGAGGAATCGGACTGGCGCTGAGCCCGCTCCAACGTGCGCACGCCCGAGCCATATTCGCCGAGCTCGTTGCAGGTCACGGTGAGGTTGAGCGCGGCTTCGAGATAACCGGAGTTGACTTCGAGCGCCTGCTGGAAGCACCAGCGCGCTTCGGGCAGCCGGCCGCCGAGGTGATAGATGACGCCAAGTCGATTGAAGACATCGGGATAACGAAGGCCCTGCTGGACGAGTTTCTCGTAGTAGGGCTGAGCAAGGGGGTACTCCGCGCGATCGTAGTGCTCGTTCGCGGCGTCGAGAATTTGTTGAGCCCAAGGAGCCATGGGGCCGAAGGTAGCGATCGGCCGGATCGCTGGCCAGAAATCGGCGCCAAGGGGATCTAGCCGGCACTCAGCCGATCTTGCCGAGCAGGGACTTGGCACGCTTGGCCTCGTCGCTTCCGGGAAAGCGCTGGACGATTTCGTCGAAGGTCTGCCGGGCCGCTTCAACCTCGTTGGTCCTGAGGTATACCTGCCCAAGCAGAAGCAGCGCCTGCGGCGCAACACCAGCTCCTGGATAGGAGGCCAGCAAGCCCTTGAGCCGTGAAATCACGCCCCGGTACGCCTCTCGTTCGAGGTAGAAGCGGGCGACGTAGAGCTCGTGAGCGGCAAGAAGGCTCATGCATTTTTCCATGAGCTTGTTGGCATCGGGCACGCGTTGGTCGTCCGGATAGTCGACCACGAATCGGCGAAGCTGGATCAGCGCATCCCGGGCGGCGCTCTGATCGCGCTCGCTCGAAGGCGGCGTCATGAACCAACCGCCAGGGATCTGATTGTAATAAGCCTCGGCGATTCGAAATCGCGCGTAGGGGATCTCTTTGTGCGACGGACGAATCCGCACGAACTGGCGGTAGGTCTGGATCGCCTCGGGGTAGGCATCATTTTTGAACTGGCAATCGCCGATGCGAAGCTCCGCGAGCGCCGCGAAACGGCTGTAAGGGAACTCTCGCCGGATCTCGCGAAAGGTCGGCTCGGCCGAGAGGCAATCGCCACGCCGAAAAGCCAGCAAGGCTTTTTCGTAGCCCGAGCGCGCGTCGTCCTCGGGATCGAGTGTGCTCTTCCCCGTCTTCTTGAGGCTTCCCGAGCTACCACTGCAGGCCGCGGCCAGCACGAGCAGAGCGATCCAGACCAAGCTGTCGAGGCGAACCCGCATCGCGAATGGAAGTAGCCTTTGGCACGGCCGAAAACAAGGTGACGGACCCTTCCCAGATTTTGTCCGGCTCAGGCACTTGCGATTTGGCTGTCGATCAGGCGTGCCGGGTCGATTCCAAGGGTGGCGAGGGCAGCTTCCCAGCGCTTTTCGATCGGCGTGTCGAAGACGATTTCATAGTCGAGATCGACGGGAATCCAAGACCCCTGCTTCATTTCGCTTTCGAGCTGCCCTGCGCCCCAGCCAGCGTAGCCGAGGATCATCGCACAGGTGTCGGGCCCGTCACCTCGGGCGAGGCGCTCCAAGAGCTCGAGCGATGCGCTGCAGGCGATGCGCTGGCTCACCGCAATTGTCTGCCCCGTGGACGGCTGAGGCACGCCTTCTGCATCATAGAGGATCCAACCCGACTCGGGGGAGACGGGCCCGCCAAGCATGACGGGCGCGTTCACGTCGGCCGTTGCGTCAGCGGTGACGCCGACTTCGTTGAAGACGTCTTGGATGCCGAGGTCGGTCATGCGATTGAGGACGAAGCCAAAAGAACCCTCGTCACCGTGATCGATCAGCAGCACCAGCGTATGATTGAAAAACGGGCACCGCATCGACGGTGCCGCGACGAGAAACCCCGGTGCAAGAGATGCCGCCACGAGTCGAGACTGCCACCAAATCGAAACCTCTGCGAGTCTTAACTCGGGAGCCGGGAAAATGAGCAGAGTCCGGGCTGTCCTTCGTACCGGCGCCTTCTTTGGCCTCTCCGCCGGGGTTCTCGCGGCCTACGAGACCAGGCGGGCGATGACTCCGAGGTCCGGGCAGGAGGCGCTCGCAAATCGGTACCGTGGGCGTTTGACCAACGGGCTTCTGCGACTCTTCGGCGCGGAGCTCGTGCTGGGCGGCCAGCCAAGACGCCTTGGCGGTGCGTTGGTCGTCGCCAATCACCAGAGTGCGCTCGACATCGGAGTGATGCTATCGGTCTTTCAAGGGGTCCTGGTGAGCCGGCACGACGTGGCGGATTGGCCGCTGCTCGGTCGTTTGGCCAAGCACGGCGATACGATTTTCGTGGACCGCGAAAACCGGCGGAGCGGCGCCGTGGCGCTTCGGGAGATCCGCAGGCGTGCAAAAGAAGGACGCACGGTCGTTGCCTTTCCGGAAGGTCGAACGTTTCCAGGCGATTCGGTTCACGAATTCCACCCCGGTGCATTCGCGGCTGTTCGCTCACTCGGTGTCCCGATAATTCCCGTCGGCCTGGCCTACTCTCCTTCGATTCCCTACGGCGATGAATCGTTTGGCAAGCACATCGTCAAGATCGCCGCGCGAAAGCGCACCCGAATTGCGGTTCAGCTCGGCGAGCCCCTGCCCCACGACCTCGACGCTCGCTCCGCCGCGACGGCCGCGAGGTCGAAGGTCGAAGCGCTAGTCCAGGACGCTCGACGCGCCCTAGACGACGATCGCACCTGAATTCGAGGGGCACGCGCGCCCCGCCTGCCGCCTTCTAGGCGCGGGGCCCTCGGTTCGCTACGATTCGAGCTCGTTTCGCAGGAAAGGCCCTGCCCCCAAGCTCATGGTTCGCCTCATCCGTCCATCGAAAGACCCAGCCCGCACGCGTGATGAACGCGTTTGGGAGTTCCTTCCCAGCGCCCTGTGGGATCTGAGCTTCGGCGGCCCTCTCGACTGGCTCGAGGAACAGGGCTGTCGCGATGCCGATGCGTTCAAGCAGCTGGTGCGAAACAACCCAAATGCGCTGGGCGAATGTCTGGAGCGAATACGGATTCATCGAGTGAGTGCCGGTGCCGTTTCGCTCGTGGGCGCGTCTAGCGAAGAAGAATGCATACGTCGGTCCCGAGAGTTGCTGACCGCCGAGTCCAAGGCCGACTTCCTGCGCATCCTGATGGCCGCCTTCCGCAACGAGCACGACGTCCATCTGGAAACCGCGATCATGACCTGCTCGCGCGAACCGAGGGATGTCCGCGTCCACTGGCGGTTTGTCGAGGATGGAAACGGGCGCTTCGAGCGGGCACTCGTTTCGGTGACCGACATGACCGCCGAGCATGAGCTCGAGCAACGGCTGGTATTGGCCGAGCGCATGTCCGCGATTGGAACGCTCACCGCCAGCATCATTCACGAGGTCAAGAACCCGCTCACATTCGTGTGGAATCATCTGCGTTCGCTCCGAGATTCGGCCGAACCCTTCTCTCCGGAAGCCTCGGAATTGGTCCGCGAGGCCTATGAAGGCTCGGAGCGAATTCGTGTAATCGCGAATGAAATCACATATTTATCGCACAACGACGAAGGCGTCGAAACCGACACGGTCAAGCTCCAGCAGGTGCTCGATTCCGCAATTCGGATGGCCCAGCCCGAGCTCCAATACCGGGCGACGGTCGTTCGGGAATACGAGGCAGGCAACCTGTATATCCGAGGGCCAAGAACCCGCCTCGGTCAGGTGTTTCTGAATCTGATCGTCAATGCGGCACAGGCCATCGAGCCCGGGGACCGAGCGCAGAATGCGATTACAATCCGCGCTCGGAGCACCGATGAAGATCGCGTCTGCGTGGAGGTGCAGGACACCGGCCCCGGTATTCCTTCCCAACTGCTGCGGAGGATTTTCGACCCGTTCGTGACCACGAAACCCGCGGGACGTGGAACCGGCCTTGGGCTCTCGATCTGTCGACGCATCGTGCATTCCCTCGAAGGGACGATCGAGATTCAGAGTCACCCAGGCCAAGGCACCGTCGCCCGTGTCGTGTTGCCGAAAGCTCCGACCGCGCGACGCCCGCTCTCGATGCCGCCGACGTCGATGAGCGCGGTCCGGCGCGCAACGCGAGGAAAGCTGTCGCTCTTGGTCGTCGACGACGAGCCGGTGATCGCACGCCTGATCCAGAAGGCGCTGGTCAAACACGACGTGACGACCGCCAACGACGGCCGCGAGGCAGTCGCCTTGATGGCGCAGCACGCATACGATGTGATCCTCTGTGACCTGATCATGCCAGAGATGACTGGCATGGACGTCTATCGGGCGGCCCTGCAACGGGCGACACCGGTCCAGGATCGCATCGTCTTCATGACCGGCGGCGCCTTCACTCAGCGCGCCAGGGATTTCCTTCAGAGCGTTCCAAATCTCCGAATTGAAAAGCCTTTTGACCTAAGTCACCTCGAACGTACGATTTACGAAGCCGCGGACATCGTCGACCCTCGATGAAAGAAGGCCCGGCCCGCGCCGAGGCGCTAAGAGGGGACTGATGGGGGGAACGCGAATGATCGTGATCGGGCTCGACTGCGCGCCGCCTTGCTTGGTGTTCGATCGCTACCGCCACGCCATGCCGAACCTCTCCGCGCTCATGGACAGCGGAATATGGGGAAATCTTCGGAGCACGGAGCCGCCTATCACCGTGCCCGCATGGACCTGCATGCTTTCGGGCCGCGATGCCGGAGAGCTGGGCTTGTACGGATTTCGAAATCGCGTGCCTCGCGAAACCAGATTGCGTTTGGCCGATGGGAGCGACGTCCACGTGAAACGTGTCTGGGACTGGCTCGGAGAGCAAGGATATCGAGTCGCCCCGCTGTTCGTTCCGCTCACCTCGCCTCCCACGCCGGTCCGCGGTCAGATGGTGTCCGGCTTCATGTGGCCGGGTGGCGATTCGCCCTGGTGCTTTCCGCGCGAGCTCGAGGACGAGCTCATCGACTGCGTGGGTCCCTACCGCGCAGACGTCGAGAACTTTCGCTCCGATGATCTCGACCGCATCTACCGGGACATCGTCACGATGACCGAACAGCACTTCGAGATTGCGGAGCAGGTCTGGAAGACCAAGCAACCGGACTTCATGATGATCGTGGAGATCGGCGTCGATCGTTTTCACCACGCATTTTGGGGTCATATCGATCCGGAGCACCCGCGCCACGACGACGCGAACCCATGGAAGAGCCTCGGGCGCGAGTACTACCAGTTGTTGGACGAGCGGATCGGACGGCTCTGCGCCGCAGCCGGCGAAGACACCCGCATCATGGTGGTGAGCGACCACGGCGCGCGCGCGATGCACGGCGGCTTCTGCATCAATGAGTGGCTGATCCGGAAGGGATACCTGAGCCTGCGAGAGCCTCCTGCCACATCGGGCCCGCTCGACCATTCGCTGGTCGATTGGCCACGGACGACCGCTTGGGCGGAGGGCGGCTACTACGCCAGGGTCTTTCTCAACGTGGCGGGGCGTGAACCGGCAGGCGTCGTCGCTCCCGACCGAGCCGGCGCAGTACGCGATGAGCTCCGCCGGGAGCTCGAGTACGCCCGCAATGATCGAGGTGAACGGATCCCCGTCCTGGTGCGAGCGCCTGAAGAATACTATCGGCAAGCCCGCGGCTTCCCGCCCGACCTGATGGTCTATTTCGACGAGCTCAGGCTACGCGCGATCGGATCGGTCGGGAGTGGCCGCCTCGTGGTGGAGGCCAACGACAGCGGCCTCGATGGCTGCAACCACGACTGGGACGGCATTTTCGTCATGAGCGGCGGCGGCACGCCGGCGCGAGGATGTGTCGAGGGAGCCGAGATCTACGATGTGACGCCAACGATCTTGGGCGCGTTTGGCCTTTCGCGGCCGCCGGGGATCCTGGGTCGGGACTGGACGCTCTGACGGGGACCGTGCCAGTGCCAGTTTTAGTTACATCGCCCGCCCGCCCCCACCCGTAGTCCTCCCTGCCGCGGCATACGCTTCGCCTTGCCTTGGCGGCGCGTTGCGCCGGGCTTTCGCCCTTCGGGCTCGCGCTGCCGCCTGCTTCTGGCTGGTGCCAGAACCGCGTAACGCGCTAAGGTCCCGCGATGGCTGCGGGGGCGTTGGTGCTTGGGTTGGACGGGCTCGATCTCGGGCTCGTCGAGCGATTCGGCGCAGACCGTTTGCCGAATCTTCACTCGCTGATGTCGCGAGGGGCTTTTGCTGCGCTCGAGTCCGTCCAGCCGCCCGCTACACTGCCCAACTGGACGACGTTTCTCACGGGGGTCGACCCGGCTCGCCATGGCGTTTTCGATTTCACTACGCGAAAGGGTTACCAAGTTCGGTTTACCGCAGGGACGGTCCGCGAGGTGCCGACCCTCTTTACGCAGCTCGACCAGCTCGGGCTTCGCTGCGCTTGCCTCAGCTTTCCCGCGACCTGGCCGCCAGAGAGACTCGAGCACGGGGTCTTCGTCAGCGGCTGGGATGCACCGGTCGCCTTCGAAGCGGACCGATCGTTCATGTGGCCTCCCTCGTTGTACGAAGAAACGGTGGACAGGTTTGGAGCTCCCTCCTTCGACGACGTCGATGAGTTCCACGCCGACGCGCCGGGTTGGATCGATCGGCTGCCCGACGCCCTGGTGAGCCGCGTTGCGCGGAAGGCCGACTGGGCGCGATGGCTGCTCGATCGGCAGGATTGGGACGTGTTCACGCTCTACTTTGGCGAAAGCGATACCGCATCCCACTATCTGTGGGCGCAGCACGACCCGGATTCGCCCCGCCGGACTGCCAGTGTTTCGGGCGCGCAGCGCGAAGGTCTTCAACGGGTCTACGAAGCGCTCGACGAAGCGATCGGTTCACTCACCGAAGCGGCGGGCGGGGACGATACGGAGGTGACCGTGCTGAGCGACCATGGCTCCGGCGGCTCATCGGACAAGGTGCTGTACCTCAATCGGCTCCTTGCCCAGCATGCGTTGCTGCGGTTTCGGCCACGGTGGGGTCGCGGCGGGGCGGGTTTGAAAGAGATCGCGTTGCGCCGGTTTCCGCCACATCTTCGGGAGCGGCTGTTCCGCCTGGGCAACGCCTGGCTGCCAAGCCGCCTGGAATCGAATGTGCGCTTTGGCGCAATCGACATGGCGCGCACGGTCGCGTTCAGCGATGAGCTGAACTACTTCCCTGGCATCCATCTCAACATGGCGGGGAGGGAGCCGGACGGCATCGTTCGACCCGAGCAGAGGCGCGAAACCATTCTCCGCATTCGGGCAGCCTTGCTTGGCACACGCGATCCATGGAGCGGTAAGCCGGTGTTTCGCGACTTGATTCCGCGCGAGGAGCTCTTCGAAGGCCCGCACTTGGATCGCGCCCCCGACCTGCTCGTCGATCTCCACCTCGATGACGGCTACTCGTACAACCTGATGCCAAGCTCGCCGCAAACTGGGGCGAGCGCAGCCCCGTGGCGACGAAGTCGCTCTGCAGGGCACCAAGCAGCGGGCGGCGTGTTCCGCAAGCTCGCCGACCATGAGAAGCCCGGCAAAAAAGGCCGAAGCCTGCCCGGCAGTCATCGTTCGCATGGTTTCATGGCCTTGGCCGGACCGAGCGTGCAGCCGATCGGCCGCCTCGACGCGCACATCGCGGACCTGAGCGCGACTCTGCTCCGCCGGCTGGGCCTATCGGTGCCCTCCTCATTCATGGGGCGGGTGCTTTGGGAGGCGCTCCGCGACGAAGCCAACGCTCCGGCTGTCGCGCTTCCGGCGCCTGGCCCGCTCGAGCCTCGCGAAGCGCGAAACGAAGCCGTCGTCGAATCCCGACTCCGGGCGCTGGGCTACATCGAATGATCCTCCACGTCGCCTGCCTTCCGTTCCCCACCCATCAAGGCACGCAGGCTGCGATAGCCTCGATGCTGGAGGCTTCCACGCGCGTGGGTCGGCCGAGCCACCTCTTGGCCTACGCGCATGCGGCCTACGGGCTCGACGCACCGTACGAGATTCATCGCATCCCGAACTTTCCGGCCGTGCGCTCCGTTCGCTCCGGGCCTTCGTGGGGCAAGGTCGCGCTCGACGCGCGGTGCATCGTCGAGACCCGCCGACTCGCACGCCGCCTTCAGCCGAGCGCTATCGTCGCCCATCACATCGAGGCGGCGGTTGCGGCGCTCGCCGCGAGGGTCGCTCCGGTCTACTACGTTGCGCACACATCTCTTGAACGAGAGCTGCCGGTCTACATGTCTAGGGTCCCCGCTCGACCGGTCCGCTCCATCGCGCGGCGGTTGGAGGAGCAGGTGTGCGCGCGGGCAGCGGGGGTTGCTGCGGTTGCCCCTGCGCTCGCCACGCTCCTGGGCGACGGCGTGAGATACCTGCCGGTTCCCTGGTCGTTGTCCGCGGTCTCCAACCGAGTCTCGCAGAACGAGGCTCGGTTGGCGCTCGGCATCGCACCCGATGCGCGGGTTTGCTTGTATGCAGGCAACCTCAATCCGTACCAGGGCTGGGAGAACCTCGTCGAAGCCATCTCGGTGCTGCGCCGCAGCCAGCCAAACGCCCGATTGCTCGTCGCCACCGCGTCGGACCCTGCGCCCGCCCGACAGCACGCCGAACGACTAAAAGTCGCGGATGCCGTAGACTTTTCTAGACTCGGCTCGGAACGCGCCCGAATGCTGGCACACGCGGCCAGTGACGTCGCCTGGGTACCAAGACGCACCGAGGGCGGGCTTCCGGTGAAGATGCTCGACGCCTTCGCGCGGGGCCTTCCGGTGGTTGCGATGCGGCGGGCCACGGCGGGGCTTCCCCTGCGGGGCGTGTGTCACATCGTGTCCGACGATGACCCCGCAGCGCTGGCCGCTGCTGCCGAGAGCTTGTTTCAAGACGAACGAGCCGGGAACGTGCTCCGCGATCGAGCGCGCCGCTACCTGTCCGTTCACCACTCCGCAGAGTGGTTCAGCACGGCCCTACGCCACCTGCTCGACAATAGCGTGGCTAGCATCCCAGCCAAGCGTCGCGTGCCGCCTCGACGAGCTGCTTCGGCACTCCGAGTCGACTGAGCTCCTCGAGCTCGCAGCAGCGATACCGATTGCCTTGCTTCTTCGCCCATCGCCGCCACCCGCTGTCAATATATGGGCGAACACGCCTTTTTTTGGATCCGAATCGAACGCAGCAAGTACCATTTTCCTTCCAGCTCGCGTTGGACAAAGAACAGGGTCGCCCAGTTGGACGAATCGCTTTCATACGCCCAAAAACGTGCCGATTCCGGTGTTCAGCATCTTCTCCTCGGCGGGGAGCTCGATGTGGGAACGCCGGCGTTGGCCGAGCTCACTGCGGCTGCAACGGCGCTTGCGATCGGCTCTAAACCCAAGGTGCTCCTGCCGCTGGCAACCGCCGCAGTCGAGTTCGCCTTGGTTCGTCGCGGCGATTTTGTCTTGGTCAGCTGCTACGGCACCGCGAGCGCGCCCGTCGTTTATCAGCTGGATCGCGCGGTCCCCCTGCGGCGCCTCCTCGACACCTGTGCACAGTCGATGCTCGAAACAGCGGGCCAAGAGCTCGACCCGACCGCACGGCAGATCGCGATCCGTGTGGCCGAACGAGCGCTCGCGACGAAGATCACGCCAAACCCCGAGAGCCCGGCATCGCCGATCAATCAGCGCGGCGGCGAGCTGGACGCGCCCGGCGAACACGTGCCGCTGGCCTTCGGATACGAAGCGGCCGTCTATCCTTCTTCCGCATCTTCCCAAGGCCGGTCCGCACGGGCCGACGTGCACGCACTCCTCTTCGAAGGGCATCTTTGGGCATTCGTGCGCGGGCGGCGACTTTCCTTGGCGCGCGGCCCCATCATGCTGGCCGCGCACCGGATGGTCGTTGCGGTGCGCACGCTCATCGAGTCCTGGGACAGCGCTCGCCCGACTCACGTCCGGCTACGCGCCGGCGGATTTCAGATCGCCCTGCGAAAATCGTCTCACCAACTCGTCAGCGTCGAGCTTTCCGCGGAGGGGCGTGGAGACCTGACCGCGACCTCGCTCACGATCGCCGAGGCTGCGCTCCCGATTCTCAAGCTCGCAAGTGACCTGCTCCGAAGTCTGGTTGCCTCCGACCGAGGTCAGAGCCGAAACCTCCGCGTCCGTGCCCTCCGCCAGGAGGTCCGCACGCTTCGCAGGGAAATCCGCTCGCGCCGAAGCGCCGACAGCTTCGTCAATCTCGACCCGGACCGCCTCCGCATGCACCACGGCGGCGAGACCGAACAATCGGAGGCGCCGAGCACACTCCCTTCCCTTCAGTTCGATGAGCGCTGGCGCATTTGCCTAGAGGGGCTCGACGCAAACTCGGTCTTCATGTGCGGCGATCGATTGGTGATCGCGACCCAGACGCACGTGGTCGCCGTCTCGCGTGACGACGGCAAGGTGCTTTGGGCTCGCCCCGGCCCAGCGTCGACGACCTTGATGTCGGGCTCGGTTCTGATTCGGGTCTCAGCCGATGGTGAGGTCGAGCTCTGCGACGTAGACGATGGCGAGCCCTACTGCTCGACCCACATCAGCCCTCGCATTGGCGGCCCTCCGGTGGGCTTGATGGCTGGCGGCGAGAACATGCCCCCCGTCGCCGTGGTGACCGAAGGCAGTCAGCGGCTCGTTGCGATCGACGTCCGCACCGGCGAGCCACGATGGCGCTTTGCTTCGCGAAGCGGCGGCGAGTTCCGCATGACGAAAGTCGGCCGCCTGCTCCTGGTCACCTGTGGCGATGACGCGATCCACGCGCTCGATATCGCGACTGGCGAAGACGTTTGGCGTTTCGCGGAGCGCGGCTGTTTTCAATTCAAGCCACTCATCAGCAACGAGACGGTCATCGCGGCAGCCGTCCGGGGCCGGCGCGAGGGCGCGCTCTTCGCAATCGATCTCTACAGCGGCGAACCCCGCTGGAAGCGTGAGCTTAAGGGCCCGCCAACCTCCAACCCTTGTGTGGCCGCCAACGCCGCGCTGGTCTCGATCGCCGGCGAAGAGGCCATGCTCGCCGCGCACTGCCTGCGAACCGGCGAGTCTATTTGGGAAACCAAGGACCCGGGTCTAGGCATCGGCGGCGCGGGCCTGACCTTCGACGAGACCTGGATCGTCAACGCCCCCTTCGGTCAGCTCAGTGCGCTCGACGTGCGCTCGGGTAATCTCCGCTGGAACACGAACCTCGCCGATGCGCTCGCGGACGAGATTCCGCGCAGGCTCGAACCCGTGCTGCGAGGCGGCGCGCTCTTCGTGCCCGCATCCTCGGTCCACGTGGTGCGCCCAGCCGACGGACAGAAGCTCTCCGCGAGCCTGCCCTGCGACCTGGTCCCCGATCTGATGCGAGTCGATGAACGCGGCTGGGTCTACGTAGCCGAGGAAAGCGGTTACCTCGCAGGCTACGCGCCCAAGCCGATGCTCACACTGATCCGGGGCGGCAGTCGCTAGTCGAGCGGGATGCAGTTGAACTCCATCGACCAGCCCGCGAACACGGGTGTGCTCAGGGTGTCGGTAGACGCCTCTAGTCTCGCGCGCACCCGTAGGTAGGGCCGGTAGTTGGTTTCTCCGCCCAGCAGAAGCTCGGCCCCGATGTCGTATGTCTTGGGCGCCGCATCGGTCGGATCGGCGTAGGTGACCGAGACTGGAATTACCGTATCGAGGTCCGCCAGCGTGTCGGCCGTGAAGAACTCGAACGTGACACTGCTGTCCGAGGGGGTCGATCCGGTCCAAGTCAGGTCACCCCAATCGGGCCGCTCGGGCGGCATTTCACAGACGACATCGGCTTCGTACGTGTTCTCGTAGAAACCAGCGCCGTAGGAGCCACCTGTCTCCGGCACCATGACGCGGACGGGAATGCGGGCGAGCTCTACGGTGCCGTCCGCAAACGCGACCATGTCGAAGTCGAAGATCTGCGGAGTTGCGGCCGGTGCGACGATGGCGTTACCCAGGCGGAATGAAAACTCGATCTCAGTGTCCTGCAGGCAGCCCTGACAGATGCTGGTTCCCTGTCCCCCAAGGCAGTTGTTGAGGCCGACGGTCGGACATGCGGTCGCCGTGACCGCCTTGACGAAGCCCGTTTCGTCCACGCCCACGGTTGCGAGGACATCCTCTGGAACGAGGCTGATGTCGCGGCGGGTGTCCCCCACCAAAGAACGGATGGCGTCGAGAATGGCGGTCGAGAGACCGGTACCGTCACCGTTGATCGTCTCGATGAATGGATTGCCGAATTGGTCGAGCGAATTCGTGTCGATGGCCAACTGAGTCACGTCGGGGATCGCAATGAGGCCAGCCGCATTCGGACTGACGATGTTGACGAACTTCACCCCGGTTGCGAGCAGCTCGGTTTCGACCTCCGTCCACGTGAGCGGTAGATCCGCCGTCTGCCAGCTCGCGTAACCAAGCGGATCCGCGGTCTGGTTGTGAATGCGAAGTTGGAAGTTTCCTCGTCTTTCGGAAACCGAATTGCTCGGGCCGACCGAAGCGTCCGAGACCGCATACCAATCCCCTGCGGGCACCGTTTGCCCGAACCGCCCCCAGAAGTCGCCGCCACCGGGGCCCGGATTGCAGTCCACGGCGCCAAGCGCAGCATCAAAGAGGGCGGTATTGGTCGTATGGTATGCCGTCCCTTCGCCGCTAAAGAACAGGTCCGCAGGGCTGCTGAGGGAGAACTTGAGGAACGCGTCCCGCCCGTCGGTCCAGCAGTCGGGCCCACTGCACTGAAGGCATGCCCCTTTGTCCCAGGTTTGCGCATCATTTCCGAGGTTGGTGTTGCTGCCCATGATGGTCATCGACCTATTGGTCAGGTCACCTAGATCCCAGGCCGTGAACGGATCACTGGAGTAGAGCACGTTGGGGGATTGCTCGACCGGGGGCAGCCGAGTCCCCATACCCAGTGTTCCGTTAAACGGCGGGTCCCCGTAGGTGTGGCCGTTGTTGACCGGGCCGTTCCACATGTCGGCGTCGGTGATCAGGACGATGATGGGAAGCGTGGTCGGTCGGAAGCAAGGATAGCCCCAGCGTCCTGCGGGCGTCGAAGGACAACTGCCTCGATTGGGAACGAGATCCCCGAGGCCTTGCCCCGTGACAACCGAGTAGAGCGCCTGGCTGTGCGCCTCCGGGTAGTCCTTGTTGTTGTCGGCCCGAAATGCGGAGACCGCGTCGGCCACGTGCTGAGCGTTGTCGGTCATGTCCAGGTAGTGATGATACGGCGCCATGTCGAAACGATTGTTGTGTGGGAGATACGAAACCTCTTTGAAGTCCCCGACGCCCAGCCAGAGATCGGGAACCGCACAGCGGAGCGCGCCGATGAGGCCCGTCCCGACACCCGTCGGACATGCGACCGGATCAGCGACGAGCGTGCCGGAGGTAAGGCCGTTGACCAGCTCCACCTGCTCGCCACCCATCGAACCTGTGGCGTCCATCAGGATGTAGGCGTCGGCACTCTCGATGGTGCCGGTGATGTCGATGTCCGTGCGCACGGTGATGTCGGTATCGCTATTGAAGTAGAGGGTCTGATAGATGCCGTCGTTGCTCGGGTCACCGTCACAGGGAAGCCTCCAGCCGGGCCCCGGGCACTCGTCTGCCGGATCGGGCACGCCGTCGCCATCGGTGTCGACCAAGTTGCCGCTACCCGCCTGTAGCGTGAGGGCGCCGTCGGTCGCGGAGAAGAGCACATTTTGCGAATTGGCGGTCGTGAGATCGGCCTGCACAGGGAAGTCGGCCGTGGCATTGCAGGTCGGATCTCCGTTTCCGCAGGATGCCGGCGGCGAGATCAGTGACGCGTTGCTCGCGCCGGTAGAAGTGGATTCGTCCTGCTGGCACGCGGGCAGCGCAACGGCGAAAGCAAAGAGAATGAAGGGGGTTAGGGCATGGGTTTTCACGTTGACTCCTTAAGGTGCGCTTCCGGACTGGCAGCTGGGGGGATCGACGCCGTTGCGCGGTGCCGCGCAGACTTGCTGAAGCGGGCACGGGGCCGCTTGACAGGTCCCCCCGGTGGGGACGCATTCGGTGCGGTCGTCCTGCGAGAGCCCTGTGCACTCGAAGCCAGGGCCGCAGTCGTCGATACCGGGACGGCAGAGCCCGTGATTGCCGCACAATGCAGTGGTACCGGTGCCAGCCGCTTCGCAAACCGGTGCCGAAGGATCAGTGCACGTCGAATTCACGCATGGCCCGGGCGGGGCGGCCAGCACGCCTGTACACTCCGTGGTCCCGTCGCCGTCAACATCGGCGCACGGCCCTCCAAAACCGGCACAGTCCGTGTCGAGACGGCAAGTTCGATAGATGCCGACACAGAATCTCACGAGCGGGTTCTGCGTGAATAGGCGGCAGACGTGGCTTTTCGGACAATCGGTGAAGTCATTACAGGGCAGCCGACGATCGACGCAGGTCTCTTGTCCGACTGGTCCTTCACAAGAAAAGCCCGGCGCACAGTCGTAGCTCTCCGTGGAGGGCTTGCAGCCGGCTGTCACCCTCAAGCAGCGAGACGATCCGCCCTCCGGGCCGCACTCATAGTCGCTCGAATTGGGGCAGTCACTGACGCTGGTGCAGGACGGAGCCTTCGACGGCTGACACTGCTTGATCGCTGCGCCCTCATGGGTCTCGCAACCTGACGGAATGCAAACGTACCCGGGAAAGCAGTCGTCGTCGCTGTTGCAAAGGAAACTAGTAGGGCAGGTGTGGCAGAGCGCGTTGGTCACGCACTCACCAGCGCCGCCGGTCCCACCGACGCCAGCCGATCCGCCGATGCCTCCGGTGCCCGCTGAGCCCGCAGTCCCGCCGGAGCCCGCCGAGCCGCCAGAGCCCCCGCAGCCAAATACGCAGCCATCTCCCCCTGAGCCGCCAAAGCCCGCCGCCCCGCCAGAGCCCGCAGCGCCGCCGGAGCCCCCGCAGCCGAACAGGCAGCCTTCTCCCCCTGAGCCCGCAGAGCCGCCCGTCCCTCCATCGCCCGAGGAACCTCCTCCCATGCGGGGACCATTCGGTTCCTCACCACAACCGACCAGGACTGCGAGCAAGAGAAGGCCAAGCACCCGCCTAAGCGCTGCGGATGGCATGTCGCGTCGTTCGGCGTTTTTGATTGGACTCATGGCTGCAATCCTGCCTGACAGCTGGGAACGCCCCCACCGCGTGGGGATGCGCAAACCTGTTGCGGCGCGCAGTCGGCGAAGCTCGAACAACTTCCACCGTCAGGCACACATTCCATGCGTCCATCCGGCCAAAGCCCGAGGCAGCTGAAGCCCGCCGCGCAATCCCCGTCTCCGAGGCAAAGTCCATACTGTCCGCACTGCGTTGTGCTCCCGAAACTGGCCGCTTCGCAAACGGGCGCCGAGGCACTGCCGCACAGAGCGTTGGTGCATGCATCGGACATCGGATCGTTCGGATCAAAGGTACCGGCGCACTCTTTCTTCAAGTCGCCGTCGATGTCCTCGCAGCGAGGAGCGAGATCGACACAGTCAAAGTCAGACTCGCATCCTTGTTGGATCCGCCGGCAGAAGTTCGAGTTTGTCGTGCCTCCGCAGACGTGATTCTTCGGGCACTGCTCGTCTTGTGGGTCGCAGGGAACGCGACGGTCGACACAGCTTCCATTCTCGCAGGCGAAGCCGAGCACACAATCGAAGCTCGTGTCGCAGCCTGGCGTGGTCTTGACGCAGCGTTTGCCCTCTCCGGGCACGTCGACGCACTCGCGACCGTTCGCGCAGTCCGCACTGCTCTCGCACGCACCGCCGCCCGCAAACGTACATTGCTTCAGCGGCTGGCCACCGACATCGTCACAGCCCGTTTCGATACATGAGAAGCCGGCGGAGCAATCGCCGCTGGTCTCACAGAAGCTTCCGCTCGGGCAGGAGAGACACAGAAAGCTGGTTGTGCAGTCGACGACTCCGCCGCCACCACTGCCAGAAGACCCGCCGGTGCCCCCCGACCCACCGGAGCCCGCTGAGCCACCGGAGCCTGCCGTGCCGCCTGAGCCTGCCGTACCGCCGCTGCCCCCACAGCCAAACACGCAACCACCAGCGCCACCCGAACCCCCAGAGCCGCCGACGCCCCCGGTTCCCCCGGAGCCGGCCGTACCTGCTGTTCCACCACTACCTGAGGAGCCGCCACTGTTTCGAGGATCGCCCGGGACCTCTCCGCAACCCCATAGAATTACAAGGAAACCAGCTGATAGAGCAAGCGAGCGAAAAGCCATGAAATTCTCCTATTTTCAATGATGACGAAAACTTCTATATAGAGCAAACAGGAAAATGATAGTAGGCTCGCAAAATCACGATTTAGGTGAGCATTGATACAGTGCCCAATCGAAGAGGGTCGCGGGGCCGAGCACGACGTCGTGATTTCAACTCGTTGAACGCAGCACCGAAAAAACGCACCAGGGCTGCCTTCCAGCCGCGATTCGCAAGCATGTGAAATGACTGGGCTTGCGGGGGGATGGCGTGTCCCCTTCTGTCGTGAGCGGACCTGTCAGATTCTGCCAGCCAATACATTCGCAGACATTTGTAAGAAGTCGCACGAGCAAAACCGCTTTGTTTTTGGCACTTTTCTTGACACTGCTCAGTCGTTCACCTATAAATGTAAACAGATGTAATGCCCCATGTGGGCGGAGGAAATAGAGCCATGAAACGTTTGCTCCTTGCTTTGTCACTCGTCATCGGCGTGTGGGCGCTCAGTCCCACTCCACAAGCGGAAGCGGAAGGCCGAGGCTGGCACAAGGCGCGGCAGACCCAGAAACGTCAGATGCGACATCGGCGGGATAGGGGCGGTCACGCGGTGCCGGAGCTCGATCCGAGCGCTGCTGGCGGCGCCATCGTGTTGTTGCTCGGCGGCGTAGCGTACATCGCGTCCCGTCGTCGCGAAGAAGACGCAGCCTAGCGAGCAGCGCTCCATATCTGCCGGTCCCCCTGCCCTCGGGCGCGAGGGCCGATTCTGGAGGCTCTGCATCATTCTGCTGGGCGGTGCACTAAATCGCTGGGGATGCTATGACCCTGAGGTCAGGCTCTGTGCAGCACGCCTGGCCTGACGACATGACGCGAAACGCTGAAGGAGAACCTCGCAGCAGGCAGCGCGAGCCCTGGGATGGCGATCGACCTGAACCGGCGGCTGCACGCGAGCGGCTTCTCGAGGTTGCGGCTCGCTGCATCGCACGGAACGGGATCCCCGCCACTGGGATCGCGCACGTCGCCCTCGAAGCGGGCGTGAGCCGGCCGACGGTCTATCGCTACTTCAAAGACCGGGAAGAGCTCATCCGCTCCGTCCTGCTTCAGGCCGGGCTCCGTCTTGCCAACGAGGTTCAACAGCAAATCCGAACCGTCGATGACCCTGGCAACAAAGTCGTCGAAGCCACCCTATTCACTCTGCGCGCCATTCGAGAAAACGCCGTCCTTCGAGAGGTGTGGCAACCAGCGATGTTCGACGCCTACCTTTTGCAGGGTTTCACCCAGCCAGCCTCGATCATGTTCACCCGCGTCGCGCTCGGCGAAATCATCGAATCCACCGGATGGGATGAGGACGAAGCCGCCGAGGCAATGGAATTCATGCTCCGGATGATTCTCTCCTTGCTGGCAGCCCCGGAGCCCGCGCGGAGCGAAATCGAGCTGCGGGATTTCCTGCGGCGGCGATTGGTGCCGGCGCTCGGCTTGTAGTGGGGGATCGGGTGTGAGCATTTGGAAGCGTTCCTTTGCGATCGCCCTCGCGATCGCCGCCCTATTTTTACCGGGCAAGAACCTCTCCAACGCCGCGGCCGAGGGGCCCCTCGTAATTCGCTATGCGTCTCTCGCACCCCCGAGCTCTGCGTTTGGCAGAATCCTCAAAGCCTGGGGCCGTCAGTTCAAGAAGGAGACCGCTGGCCGAGCTGAGCTGCGGTTCTATACCGGCGGCAGCCAAGGCGACGAACGCGACTTCATCCGAAAGATTCGCGCGGGGCAGATCGACGCCGCAGGGATCACCACCACGGGCATGGGCATGGTCGTGCGCCCGATTTTGGTCCTGACCGCCCCTGGCCTCATCACCGAAATGGATCAGCTCGTTCACGTTCGGACGGAGCTTCGTCAACGTTTCGAAGAAATGTTCCGGACGTCCGGGTTCGAGCTCCTGACCTGGGGCGACGGGGGCAAAAACCGCCTGTTCTCGGCGAAGCCGTTCGCGCGGCCCGTCGATCTCAAATCAGGCCGCCCCTGGGCCTGGAAAGACGATCCCGTGTTCGCGAGCTTTCTGAGCGTGATCGGCGCCAACCCCGTGCGCGTCGGCGCCAACGAGGTCTACGCAGGGCTGCAGACGCGTATGATCGACACGGTCCCGAGCTCTTGCATCATGGCCGTGGCGATTCAGTGGTACACCAAGCTCAACTACATGGCGAAGCAGAACTTCAACATCCTCATCGGCGGTTCGATCATCAAGAAGGAAGTGTTCGACCAACTCGGGCCGGGAGACCAGAAAATCCTTCGCGACACCGCGGAGCGCGGCGCGCGCGCGATGGACAAGATCGTTCTCAGAGACGACGACAAGGCGTACCGGACCCTGGTCGAACGAGGTATCAGCGTCGTTGACCTGAGCCCGTACCAGGCCGAATGGGATGCCGTCGCCAAACAAGCGCGCGAGCAGCTTGCGGGGCGGGTGTATAGCAAGAGCCTGCTCGCTGAGGTCACGAAGCTGGCCTCCGAGAAGTGAACAACCACGGCCTCGGGCCGTCCAACCGTGAGTCGATATGCAGCACCACAAATTTCCACTGATCTTGGCACTCACCCTCGCCGTCTTGGTCGTCCCTGGGCGGCCGGCTGGCTCGCAAGCGCCAGCCCCCAAGGTGACTGTGATCCGGATCGCATCGCTGGCCCCACCTGGCTCGTCTTTCGTGAAGGTGCTCAAGGCTTGGAGCCGCACTCTCGAGAAAGAGACCGAAGGCCGGGTCGAGCTTCGTGTGTTTTCGGGCGGCAGCGAAGGCAGTGACCGCGATCTGGTCAAGCGAATCAAACAGGGCAAGCTCGATGCCGCGGGCGTTGCAACCACCGGACTGAGCATGGTGGCCCCCGAGCTACAGGTGCTCACGGCCCCCGGTCTTCTGACCGATGATGCACAGCTCGATCGCGCGCGTGAGAAGCTCGATGGACAGCTTCAAAAGTTGATCGAGGACGGTGGCTTCAAGCTGCTCGCATGGGGAGATGGCGGCAAGAACCGGGTGTTCTCATCGACCGAATTCAAGTCACCGGCAGATCTCGTGGGCAAGTCGGGCTGGGCCGGCGAAGACAACGCCGTCGCGCTGGCTTACGCCAAAGCCATCGGCGCCAATCCGGTGAATGTTGGAGCATCCGGGGTGTTCCCTGGGCTCAAGGACGGAAAGCTCGAAGTCGTGCCAGCCTCGGCGATGGCTGCGGTGGCCTTCCAGTGGTACACCAAGCTCAAGTACATGAGCTCGAGCAACTTCAACATCATCGTTGGCGGCTCGATCATCAGTAAGAAGAAGTTCAACGAGCTCAGCGAGGCAGACCAGAAGACCTTGCTCGAAACCGCCAAGCGCGCCGCCTCCAAGCTCGACCAAATCGTTGGCCGCGATGATGCCCGCGCGTATGAAACCCTGCTCGGCCGTGGCATCACGGAAGTGGATGCGACGGCGAATCAGGCGGCCTGGGATGCCGCTGCGGAGAAGGCCCGCGAGCAACTGGTCGAACGGGGCGTGTTCAGCAAGAGCCTCCTGAAGGCGGTCGAAGCAGCCTCCAAGTAGCGAATTCGAAGCCGGATTGGACTGGCCTAGACCTGGCCGCGTTCTCCTTTCAAAGAGAAGCGGACCACGCGGCTTTGAGCGGGCGCCGGCTGAAGGAGCGACGGCGATGAAGTTTCAGGCGACGAGAGAATTGGTCGTGCGGACCTGCATCGAGTTGGCGGACAGGGGATACCTTGCGGCGACGGGCGGCAACGTCGCGCTGCTTGCAGACCAGGAACATTTCGCGATCACGCCCTCGGCGACCGACTACTACGCCATGAGCGCGGCAGACGTCTGTGTGGTGCGATTGTCGGACCAGAAGCAGGTCGAAGGTGAGCGAGAGGCGTCGGTCGAAGCCGGTTTGCACGCCAAGATTCTCTCGGCGCGTCCTGACTGCGGAGCATGCATTCACACGCATCAGCCGATCGCCAGCGCTTACACGCTCCTCGCAAAGCCGCTCGAGGTGCGCGATCGCGGCCGCAAAGCCCTGCTTGGACGCAGCATTCCCTGTGTTGGCTATGCTCCCTCTGGCACCGCCCTGCTGGCGAGGCGCGTTGCCCGCGCGGGAAGGCCCGACACGCATGCTTATTTGATGCGGAACCATGGCGCCGTTTGTATAGGCAAAGATGTGACGGAGGCGATGACTCGAGTTGCCGCGCTCGAATCGGAGTGCGCTTCCTTCTTTCTCATGCGCACTACAGCTCGGTCGGGAGAGCTGGACCAGTCCGTCCGCGCGCTCGTGATTCAAACGCTGCGACCCTTGCTCGGTGACGCCCTGACACGCTTCGACGACGTGATCACCTCCGAGTCAAAGAAAGCATCATGATCGACGAAGTCTTCGACCTGCTTAGGAATGACGAGGCGCGACTTCGGGCTGGGGCGCTGTTTGGAGATCCAGGCGATTCCCTGTCACTGCGGATACCAGGACGCGAAGAGTTTCTCTTTGTGACTCCCGAGCGCTCCGATCCGACTAGGTTCCTGTTCGAAACGACGGGACTCGAGTCCGCCGACCTGCACGCGAAGATCTATCGATCTCGCAAAGATGTAGGGGGTGTCTTGATCGGGCAGACGCCGTGGTCCACGGCCCTGGCGAGCATCGGAGCCAGGGTGCCTACGCTCTTCGATGAGCAGGCTCGCCATATCGGCTCGGCAGGCAAGCCAATCGCTATGGGCCGCCATTCACGACTCTTGAGAGCCCTCGAAGGCGGGAGCAACGTGGCCATCTACGGGAAGCTGCGCATCTGCCTGGGTACGACGCCGAGCCGTGTCGTATTCAATGCCGAGCTCTTCGAGAAATGCGCGAAGGCATTCGTCATCGCCCATACAGGCGGCGATCGGATTCGGAGCCTCCCAGGCTGGGTTCGGTACGTCGCCGGCGGCCGTCTGCGGAAAGATCAGAAGCGTGCGGCCCTGAGCTACGCGAAAGGACGAATACCCGAAGGCATGGACGCCTACTGAGCCAATGGAAGTAGAAACCGATCGAAGCAGTGGCACGAGACCCAAGCAAGGTGACTTTGCCTCGATCGTCAGGAACGGGTTGTACGAAAGCCTGAAATCGGTCCACATCTCGACGCTTGTGGGGGTCAGATGAGCACTGCGCCCAAAGTTTATCCCTACCGCTGGGTGATCCTGCTCGTCTTCATGCTGATCAACGTGGTGGTCCAGATCCAATGGCTGGCGCACGCCGCCGTGGCCAGGCCCGCTGCGCTGTTCTACGAAGGACAATTCGATCCCTCGTCCTTCTTCAACATCGATTTCCTCGCGATGGTCTACATGCTCGTCTTCATCGTCATGAGCTTTCCGGCCTCGTATGTAATCGACACCTATGGGATCCGCGTCGGCGTCTCGATCGGTGCCCTGCTCGCAGGTCTTGCTGGATTGATGAAAGGGATGTTCGCCGACAGCTTCACGGCCGTGGTGGTAGCGCAGGTCGGACTGGCCGTTGCGCAGCCGTTCATCCTCAACGCCGTCACGGCGGTGTCGGTGAGATGGTTCCCACTAAGAGAGCGGGGCATGGCCGCCGGATTCTCCGCTTTGGCTCAGTACGTCGGCATCGTGATCGCGATGCTGGTGACTCCGATCTTGGTGGGCTCCGATCCCGCAGAGCCCGGGTACGGCACCGGCTTTGAAAGGATGCTCTTGACCTATGGCTGGATCACGTTTGCAGCGGCAATCATCACCCTGCTGCTGCTCAGAGAGGAGCCACCCACGCCTCCGTCTGGCGACACCGTGCACAGGCATTCCTTCGTCAAGGGCGTGAGGCACATCCTCAAGCAACGCGACATGCGGATCACGCTCGCCCTGTTCTTCGTAGGTCTCGGGATCTTCAACGCCGTAAGCTCCATGACGGATTCCATCGCCGCACACGCTGGCGTGCAGGATTCCGATGGCCTGATCGGCGGCCTGATGCTGATAGGCGGAATCCTCGGCGCTTCGATTCTCCCAATCCTCTCCGACAAGTTTCGCAAGCGAAAGGTCTTTCTCGTGATCTGCATCGCGGGGATGGTGCCCGGGGTCTTTGGGCTGACCTTTGCAGGAAACCTGGCTTCCGATCCCGAAACGATCTACGCGATCAGCCTGGCCGCTTCTTTCGTTCTCGGCTTTTTCATCATGAGTGCCGGCCCCTTGGGCTTTCAGTACGCCGCCGAGGTCAGCCACCCGGCTCCGGAATCGACTTCTCAGGGCATGCTCCTCTGGGTGGGCCAAGTCACCGGCTTGGTCTTCGTCGCCGGCATGAGCGTAGAGAACAACAGCTACCTTCCTGCGTTCATGACCTGCTTCGCGATTCTGTCTCTATTTTCTCTCGGAGCCGTTCTGCTACTAAGGGAATCCCCCATGATTATCACCGAGCGAGACCGGTACACGACTTCTAAGTCGTGAGGAGCAAACCTCGATGGAACCCGAATGTATTCTCGCAATCGATCTCGGCACCAGCGGTCCCAAGGTGGCGCTCGTCAGCACAGAAGGCGAGGTTCTGGCATCTGAGGTCGAGTCGACGGAGCTGTTCCTGAGCGACGGGGGCGGCGCCGAGCAAGACCCAGACGATTGGTGGCGAGCGATCACGACGGCGACGCGGCGGATCACCGATCGCGAGCTCGTTCCTAGAGAGCGAATCATCGCCGTCGCGGTAACATCGCAATGGGCGGGCACCGTTCCGGTGGACGAAGCGGGAAACGCAATCTCCAGGGCGATGATCTGGCTGGACTCGCGCGGCGCGAAGTACGTGCCCGAAGTCGCCGGTGGGTTGATTCGGATTCAAGGCTATGGCGCGCTGAAGCTCGGGCGCTGGATCCGCAAGACCGGCGGCGTACCTGGCCTCGCCGGGAAAGAGCCGGTCGCGCACATCTTGTTTCTTCGTCATGAGCGCCCCGAGATCTACGAAGCCGCTTACAAATTCATGGAGCCCAAGGACTATCTGAACCTGCGACTCACCGGAAGGTTCATGGCGACCGTCGACTCGATCGCGCTCCATTGGGTCACCGACAACCGGGACATCAACAACATCAGGTACGACGAGCAATTGCTCGCCCAAACGACGATCCCGAGGGAAAAGCTCCCGGACCTCACCCGTGCCGTCGACGTGATCGGAACCCTGACACCCACCGTCGCCGCCGAGCTCGGGCTGAATGAGAACACCAAGGTCGTCGGAGGCACGCCCGATGTTCCTGCGGCCGCGGTCGGCTCGGGCGCCGTCGGCGACTTCGAAGGGCACCTTTACGTGGGGACATCCTCCTGGCTCACCTGCCACGTGCCATTCAAGAAGACCGACCTCATCCACAACATGGCATCGCTTCCATCGGCGCTGCCGGGGCGCTACTTCATTGGCAACGAGCAAGAAACTGCGGGCGCCTGCATGACCTGGCTCCGGGACAGTGTGTTTTGCCGCGATGACGTGCTCGACCCGGGAGGGGCGCCTGAGGATGTGTTCGATCGCTTCAACCAACTCGCCAGAGAGGCCCCCGCTGGAAGCGACAAACTGATCTTCACCCCCTGGCTCTACGGCGAGCACACGCCGGTCGCCGACCATAACCTGCGAGCGGCATTCTCGAACGTGTCCTTGAGAACGACTCGCGCCCACATGGTCCGCGCGGTCATGGAGGGCGTGGCCTACAACACGCGCTGGCTGATGGGTGGGGTCGAGTCGTTCATCGGCAGGCCGTTCGAGGGGATTCGGTTCATCGGCGGCGGAGCGAAGTCAGAGCTCTGGTGCCAGATCTTTGCGGACGTGCTGGACCGTCCTATCGATCGGGTAGCCGACCCTCTTTCGGCGAACGTCCGCGGCGCCGCGTTCGTGGCGGCCGTGGGTCTCGGCAAGATGTCTGTCGAGGACATCGCCGCGCGTGTTCCCATCGAGAAACGCTACATGCCAGAACGTAACAACAGATCCATCTACGACCAGCTCTTCAAGGCTTTCCTGGAAATCCAGAAGAACAACACGGCCATGTATAGCCGGCTGAACGGCTAGACACACCGCCGGCGCTAGCGAAGCACCCGGCGCTGCGGTACGGAGGGCTCATGGACATCAAAGACCTCGCGAACGTCAAGCTCGGCCCGCTGGAGCCTCTGGTTGCTCGCCTGTACCGCTACGCGAAGCGTTTTCCGATCGTGAGAGACAAGATCAACGCCGAATATGCGCCGATCATGGACGAGCTTCGCAAGTCGGCGAAGCCTTACGACGGCCAAGTAGAATCGCACGCGGACTTGCCGCCCGATGGGAAACCCCGAGCGGAGATCCTGGAGACGTTGCGGGATCTCGAAGGACGCGAGGCGGACCGCTGGAAGGACGGCTACGTCTCAGGGGCCGTGTACCACGGGGATCCGGAGCACATCGCGTTTCTCAACGAGGCGTACGCGATCACCTCCCAAACGAATCCGCTGCACTCCGACCTTTGGCCGAGCATCGCGAAATACGAAGCCGAAATCGTCTCGATGACGGCGAATATGCTCGGTGCCAAGCGGGCTGAGCCTGCTCGAGTCTGTGGGGCGGTCGCAAGCGGCGGGACCGAATCCATTTTGCTGGCCATGCGTAGCTACCGGGACTGGGCCCGCGAAACGAAGGGAATTACCTCTCCTGAGTTGCTTGTACCCATCACCGCGCATGCGGCATTCGACAAAGCCGCACAGTACTTCGGTATCAAACTGGTGAAGGTCCCGGTGAGCTCTGACTACCGTGCGGACGTCACCGCAACCAAGAAGGCGATCACTCGGAACACCATCTGCATCGTCGGGTCGGCAGTCTCGTTTCCGCATGGTGCGATCGATCCAATCGAAGAGCTTTCGGAGCTCGCCCTCAAGCGCGGAATTGGTTTCCACACCGATGCTTGCCTCGGCGGCTTCATTCTTCCCTGGGCCGAGAGGCTCGGCTACGACATTCCCCCCTTCGACTTTCGCCTGCCCGGGGTGACCTCCATGTCCGCAGACACTCACAAGTACGGCTACGCGGCGAAAGGTACGAGCGTCGTGCTCTACCGCAACACAGACCTCCGCCACTACCAGTACTACACGGTCGCGGACTGGCCGGGTGGGCTCTACTTCTCGCCTACGTTTGCAGGGAGCCGCCCGGGCGCACTCAGCGCCGCCTGCTGGGCTGCGATGGTGTCGATGGGAGAGAGCGGCTACCTCGACGCAAGCCGCCGGATCCTGGAAACCGGCGAGAAGATCCGAGAAGGCATCCGCTCGATTCCAGAGCTCCATGTCCTCGGCGACCCTCTCTGGGTAATCGCGTTCGCGTCGAACGAGGTCAACATCTACAGCGTCATGGAGTTCATGACCAAGCGTCACTGGAACCTGAACGGCCTCCACAAGCCCTCGAGCGTCCACCTGGCGGTCACCCTCCGACATACGCAAGAGGGGGTTGCCGAGCGCTTTCTCGATGATCTTCGCGCTGCCGTGACTCACGCCTTGGCTCACCCCGATGAAGAAGAAGGGATGGCGCCGGTCTATGGCATGGCCAGCACGGTCCCCGTCCAAGGCGTCGTCACCGACCTGCTCGAACGATACCTTGACGTTCTATATGAAGTTTAGAAGATAGCGCGGGAGCAGAATACAGATGCTAGATCTCTATCGAACGACCGATCCTCTGACGACGGCACTCTGGGCGGCCGGCGGCCTCGCGCTTCTCTGCTGGCTCCTTTCGCTCGCCACGAAAGAATACTCCTGGGTCGACCGTCTTTGGTCGATCACGCCGCCGCTCTTCTCGATCCACTTCGCAGGCTACGTCGGGTTCAGCGATGCACGTCTGAATCTGATGGCGGCGCTCACCGTGCTTTGGGGCGTGCGCCTGACGTACAACTTCGCGCGCAAGGGCGGTTACACGGCTGGCGGAGAGGATTATCGCTGGGAGGAGATACGAGCGAAGATCGGCCCGGCGTGGTTCCAGGTCTTGAATGCGACCTTCCTCGCACCGTTTCAGAACTACCTTCTCTTGTTCATCGTCGTGCCCTCCTACGCGGCCTATCAACTAGCTGGAACCCCGCTGAACGCGCTCGACTATGCCGCTGCGGTCGCATTCGTCCTGTTCTTCGTCGGGGAGTCCGTAGCGGACCAGCAGCAGTGGAGGTTCCAGACGGCGAAGTACGCGGCGATTGCGCGAGGTGAAACCCCCGAAGCCGGCTTCATCACGAGCGGGCTATTTCGATTCTCGCGGCATCCAAATTTCTTCTGCGAGCAGGCGATCTGGTGGAGCTACTATGTGTTCTCGATCGCAGCCGGTGCTGGCTGGCTCAACTGGACCATCGCCGGTGCCGCGGTTCTTTCGCTTCTCTTCCAGGGTTCTACGGGTCTGACGGAGAAGATTTCCGCCCGGAAGTACCCGGCGTATGCGCAGTACCAAAACTCGACCAGCCGTCTGATGCCCTGGTTCCCGAGGCCGGGCTAGGCTTGACCGCCATCATGTGCAAAGCTCCGCGCCGCCGGGGCTTTCAAGGAGAACGAGGGACGATGAGAATTTCTGAACTGATTGTGATTGCTGTGCTCACGGGCACGCTTGGCTTGATGGGTTGCGGCGACGACACGAGCACCACGCCTGACGGCAGCGGAGGTGCTGGAGGCGGCGGGATGCTAGAGGCCTGCGGTGCGGGCGAATCGCTCGACGAGAGCTTCGAGACCGACGAAGGCATAGCGACCTGCGACGGCCTCGGTGTACTCGACGTACCGATCATCCTCGTCCTCGCGGCCAAGCCCGCGGGCGATATTGATGGAGCGGTCGACTTCGAGGTTCAGGCCCAGTTCATCCTCGACGAGCCCACGGTGGCCGCCATTGGCAGCCTCGTCCAAAACGCGACGGTTAGCGAAGTATTGGCAGAGGTCGCCGACACGCAAGGCAACGATCCCGTCGACGTTCCCGCGACGGTTCCCTGCACAGTCGACTTCAGCGAGGACACCGACGACAACGGCATGCCCGGTCCGGTCGTTGTCACGACGCCGGTGCTCGCTGGAGCTTGGACCGCGGTGGACGGCTCGATCGTCCTCGAGGCAGCGGAGTTGACCTTCGATATCACAGCGCCAGTGCCGCTTTCCCTTTCGACCATGGGCGAGAATCCAACCTGCATCTGGGACAGCATTCCCACGATCACGTTCCCGCCTGTGGCCCAGTAAAAGCACTTGCTGTCGACACCTTGTTGAGTCCCGCCGGTCCTGCCGTGGGGCTCGACGAATTTAAGGGCCTAGCGAAAGCGCCTGTGGTCGAGGCTTGGCAAAGCCTTGCGCACCTTTTCCACATACGCGGGCTCGATCGCAGCGACCGCCACGCCTTCACCCTCCCCACATTCGGCGATGACGGTGCCCCAAGGGTCGGCGATGAGCGCGTGGCCGTAGGAGCGTCGCTGGCCGTAATGGTGTCCCGTCTGCGCGGCAGCCAGAACATAGCATTGCTGCTCAATCGCCCGCGCGCGAAGCAGGACATGCCAATGATCCTTACCGGTGGTGAGGGTGAACGCCGCGGGAATGGCCAGGGCGATGGCGCCTCGATCGACGAGCTGGCGGTAGAGCTCGGGAAAGCGCAGGTCATAGCAGACACTGAGCCCGAGCGTCCCAAATGGGGCATCGGCGACGACGGCGTCCGAGCCGGGCTCCACGGTTTGCGACTCGAGGAGCCTGGTGCCGTCCGGCAAGTCGACATCGAAGAGATGGATCTTTCGGTAGGCCGCGGTGATCGAACCGTTGGCCCGCATGTAGATGCACGTGTTGCGAACCTTACCCGGCGTTTCGCTTTTCTCCCAGAAGCCACCGTAGACCACATCGACCCCCGCATCGGCAGCAGCGTCCCTGCAGCGGTCGAGAATCGGTCCGCCGTCTTCAAGCGATTCGGCGATGCCGGCCTTCCCCTTCTCGGGGCCCAAGTACGAAAAGCATTCGGGGACGAGCACCATCTCCGCGCCTCGACGGGCCGCTTCGCGCACGAGCCGGTGGACGGTTTCCATGTTCGCGTCGACGTCTGCGGTAGAAGTCATTTGCAGGACGCCTGCCATCACTCGCTTCAACTCGCTCAATGTGAAAACCTCCGCATCGACACATTCATCAACAAGCCCAGGCCCAACATGGTCGAGAGCAAGCTCGACCCGCCGTACGAGAACAGAGGCAAAGTCATCCCGACGACGGGCAGCAGCCCCGAAACCATCCCGAGATTGACCACCGTTTGCCAGAATATCATGGCGCCGACGCCAACGGCGACCACCGCACCGAAACGGTCCTTGGCTTGAGACGCTATCCGCAGCGACCAAAGCACCACGAACACGTAGAGGCTGATCAGAAGCACCGCCCCCAAAAAGCCGTGCTCCTCCGCCCAGACAGGGAACGGGAAATCGGTGTGCTGGTCGGGGAGAAAGCGAAACCGGGTCTGGGTGCCCTGGGTGAACCCTTTGCCGGTGAGCCCACCGCTTCCAATCGCCACCAGCGACTGGTGGGTGTGCCAGCCCGAGTCGAGGAGATCGGTCTGCGTCCCTCCCAGCCGGTCCCAAAACGCCGTGATTCGCTCCTTTTGGTAGTCCTTCAAGAGGTAGAACCAGGTCACCGGAGCCGCAACCACGAACGTGGCAAGCAGGGTGACCACCGAGCGCATCTTGAGCTGGGTCAGCATCATGAGGCTAGCGAAGATGAACGCGAGGACCATTGCGGTGCCGAGGTCGGGCTGAAGCAGAACCAGCCCCATCGGCAGCGCGACGATCAGCCCGGGGATGATCAAATCAACGAGCGTGCGGCCGCCGGTCTTCGTGTCGTGATGCAGGTACTTGGCAAGCGCGATGATGAGGCCGATCTTCATCAGCTCGCTCGGCTGCAACGAGAATCCGCCAAGCGCGATCCAGCGCGTCGAACCGCGGACACTGCGGCCGAGAACGAACACCAGGATCAGCGCGAGGATGCACCCTCCGTAAATCACCCAGCCGTAACGCTCGAAGTGACGGTAATCGATGGCGACGGTGAGCGTCGCGACACCGAAACCAAGAATCAGCCAATAGAGCTGCTGTGCGTACGCATCCGAAGTCGTGCCACCCTCAGTCGCGCTGTAGAGGTTGAGCACCCCGAACAAGGCGATGGCCGACACCGCGATGAATAGCGGCCAATCGAAGTTATCGCGGATGGTTCTGCCAATCGCCATCTCTTACTTCGCCTCCGTGAGCTCTATCTCACTCAGGTACTGTTGCATGACCGAAGTGGCAATCGGCGCTGCGCTCGCGCCGCCCGAGCCGCCGTGCTCGACGAGGACCGCAAAAGCCACCTGTGGATCCTCGGCGGGAGCAAAACCGGCAAACCAGCCGTGGGAGCGGTCCAGATACCAGGCACTCGAGGATTCCTCGGAACGCCCCTTGCGACTGACGACCTGAGCGGTGCCAGTCTTGCCAGCCACGCGCACCCCGTCTTTGTTCCGCGCCCGGTAGGCCGTGCCGGATTCATCCTGAACTACATCGATCAGCGCTCGGCGCATCAGATCGAGATGCTCCGGGGCGACCCCGACCTCCCGCTTCATTTTTGGCTGAAAGGTCTCGGACAGAGAGCCGTCTGGCGACCTGAGGTTCTGGACTACCTGAGGCACGTACAAACTGCCGCCATTGGCGATGGCCGCGTACGCAAGCGCGAGCTGAAGAACAGTCACGCGCGTGTTGCCCTGCCCGATCGCGGTGTTGAGCGTGTAACCGATGCGAAATTTTCCGTAGTGCTCCGCGTACCATTCGCGCGTCGCCAGGAAACCTTTGGCCTCACTGTTGACGCCGATTCCAGTACGCTCGGCGAATCCAAACGCTTTCGCGTAACGGTTGATTCGCTCGAGGCCGACCTCCTCGGCGAGCACCCAGAAGTACACGTTGCAGGATTGGACGACGGCGTCATAGAGGTCGACCCATTCGTGCCGCTTGTTGCATCGAAATTTCTGTCGGCCGATTTTGAGCGATCCGAGGCATTCGACGCGCTGCATCGGGTCGACGACCGCATCCTCGAGAGCGGCCAGTGCAGTGAAGGCTTTGAAGGTCGAGCCTGGGAAGTAGGTCTCGTACATGGTCTTGTCGATCAAGGGCCGAAACGGGTCACCGGTGAGCTGTGCGTAGCGTTTCGTACTGAGGCCGCTGCTCATATCGTTCGGGTCGTACACCGGCTTGGAGTAGAGCGCGCGAAGGGCGCCGGTGTGGATGTCGACGACGACCGCTGCGCCGGAAGGATAGGGCCGAAACGCGCGGTCAAAGGCCTCCATCAGCTGCATGTCGACCGTCAACTGGATGTCGTGGCCGGGAACGGGCTGCTTGAGCATCTCGACCTCGAGCGAGTCGGGCCGCGTTCCTTCGAGCGGCTTGCCTCGGGCGTCGACCACCAGCCTTCGAAATCCGCGCGACCCCTTGAGCAAGGCCTCGTATCGCTTCTCGAGCCCGCTGCGGCCGATTCGATCGCCAGGGTGATATGTGCTCGGGTCGGCTGCACGCTTGATGTCGTCCGCATTGACCTCGTTCAGGTAGCCGATCAGGTGCGCCCCAAGCGTCGCGTACGGATAATCGCGAAGAGGAACGGTCACGATGTCGAGCGCCGGAAGCTCCGCCAGGTGGGTCTCCAGCGCTGCGAGCTGCTCGCGATCGATATCGCGGAACAGCTCGAACTGGTGGCTGCGCCGGCTGAGGGGAATCTGGTCGAGGCGGGTTTGGAGCGCGGTCCGGTCTTCCTTGCCCAGGTCCATCAGCGACGCGATGCGATCGAGGTCTTCGGGCTGGAGCAATCGCGGGGTCGTATAGACGTCGTAGGAAGGCCGATTCGAGGCGACGACGCGGCCGACGATGTCTCGAATGACGCCGCGGGTCGCAGGGAGCTCCAAGGTCTTGATGATGTTCTGCTGTGCAATGCCCGACCAACGATCGCGCTGGAAGAGCTGCACCTGGGCGACGCGGACGATGATACCGCCAAACACCAAAACGACGAACAGCGCCATCCAGCGATACCGCTTTCGAAACTCACCGACTTCTCTTCTTTGAGAGAGTGTGATCATGTTGGCGCCCGCTCGGATTGAGGGTCGACCCAGCGAACCAAGGCAAAGAGAATCGGGGCGAGTAGTGCAGTCGCGAACGCGGAGGCAAACAGGGCAAGGGTCAAGGTCCCGCCACTTCGAGCGATGCCTCCGGGCGTGAATCCCCGAATCAGCTCGAGCAGTCCTCCAAGGAGCACGGTCAGCGCGAAGGTGAGCACCATCTCGAAGACGATGCCTCGAAACGAAAGAAGGTACCCGAGCAGCCAGGCGGTGAAATAGCCGACGACGAATACGAAGGTGTGCAGGCCGAGCGGGTTCCCGGTGAAGAGGTCGTAGAGATATCCGATGGCAAAAGCCGTCGCGGCGCCGCGAAGCAAGCGGATGCCGGGCGCAGTTCCGAGCGCGAAGACGAAAGGAAGGCCGAAGTAGGGCGAGAACGGATAAGGGGCGAGCAGCCTCGAGAAGACAGACTGGAGCAGCAGGATCGCAAACGCGACCAAGACGATGATGATGCTCCCGCGTGCCCCCTGCATGCTCGCCACCCTAGAGGGCGTCCGGGTCCTTGGGCCCGGACGTGAGGATCAGCACCTCGTCGAGCCTCGTAAAATCCACGGCGGGCGTTACTTCGCCTTCCTGTTGCAGGCCGAGCTCCTGGCCGCCGACCTTGCTGATGTATCCAATCAGGATGGATGCGGGGAACTTCTTACCAAGGCCGGACGTGAAAACTTCATCCCCAACCGCGATACGGTCGTCCATGCGGTCGAATTGGATACGGCAACGGTAGCGGCCACGTTCGCCGAGCCCTTCGATTCGGCCGCGGGCACGGCTTTCACCGACCACGACATCGACACGGCTTCCCGGATCGATCGTCAACAGCACGTCCGCAAAGCGACCGGACACGCGTCGAATCTGTCCGACGAGCCCCTGGTTGGCGACGACTGGCATGCCCGCGTGCACACCCTCTTGTTCGCCCCGGTCGATCGCAAGCCGAACGACCCGAAACGAAGGTGAGATGTCTTTGGCGATCACGCGCGCGGTCATCGTCTCGGTCGCCAAGCGTTCCCGCAAACCCAGAAGCGACTCCAACTCTCGAACTCGTTGCACGTCGGCCCGAAGCACCCGCATCTCCCGCTGCAACCGATCGTTCTCGGCTCTCAAGTGATCGTTGTCGCTCTTGACGTCCAGCAAGTAGACGTAGTCTTCGACGATGCTCGTGACGCCGTCTGCGGCCCACTCGGCAACGTACTGGACCGGCCCGCTCACCTGAATCAAGGCGCGATCGAGCCACGAAAGCTCCGACGGATCTCTGAGGTTGGCGCGCAGGAATACGGCAGGGACGATCAGCAGGGCGAGCAAGATGGCGGCATCTCGAATGGTCTGGAAGTAGTTCATCGCCGCGTTCCTGCTTCTCGCGCTATGCGATCGTCACCTCACGGAGCAGATCCAAATGGTCCAGCGCCTTGCCGGAACCGAGCACGACGGCGGACACCGGATCGTCCGAAACCATGACGGGAAGCCCTGTTTCCTCGCGTAAAAGCACGTCGAGGTTCTTCAGAAGCGCGCCGCCCCCTGTGAGCACGATACCCTTGTCGACGATGTCGGCCGAGAGCTCAGGCGGAGTCCGTTCGAGCGCCATCATGACCGCTTCGATGATGGCGTTGATCGGTTCGGTGAGCGCGTCGCGAATCTCGTCGGCATTGACGATCACCGTTTTCGGGACACCGGCTACCATGTCGCGGCCCTTCACTTCCATCGTCGCCGCTTCACCGTCTGAATAGGCGGTGCCGATGGTGCACTTGACGCGCTCAGCCGTCTGCTCTCCAATCAAGAGATTGTACTTGCGCTTGAGGTAGGCGATGATCGCTTCATCCATCTTGTCTCCGCCGACGCGAACGGACTGCGAGTACACGATTCCGGCAAGCGAAATGACAGCGACTTCGGTCGTACCGCCACCGATGTCGACGACCATGTTGCCGCTTGGCTCGGTGATTGGCAGGCCGGCGCCAATCGCCGCGGCCATCGGCTCCTCGATCAGAAACACCTCTCTAGCGCCTGCGCCCTCGGCGCTCTCTTTCACCGCGCGTTTCTCCACCTCGGTGATTCCAAAGGGCACGCAAATGATGATGCGTGGCTTTACGAGCGTTCTGCGATCGTGATGCGCACGGGCAATGAAGTAGCGAAGCATGGCCTCGGTGATGTCGAAGTCGGCGATCACGCCGTCGCGCAGCGGGCGGACCGCGCGGATCGAGCCCGGCGTTCGGCCGAGCATCTCCTTGGCCTCCTTGCCGACCGCCAGGACCCGCTTCCCGCCGCGCGGGTCGTCCTGGACCGCGACCACGGACGGCTCGCAGGACACGATGCCCCGGCCCTTCACGTAAATCAGGGTGGTCGCCGTGCCCAGATCGATGGCAAGGTCGTTCGAAAATAGGCCGTAGAACCAGTCGGTGATCATGGGTGTGAGCGGAATCCCAATGGAGAGCTTGCAGGAGAACGAGAGAGAGAGAATTCCCCACCATTTTCAAGGGCTTCAGAGTGCAGGCCGGATGCATGTAACAGCTTGGTTTGGGCGTTTCAAGGAAGGTGGTGTCGCTTCTAGGACAGCTATCCTACACCGTCTTACAATCGATCATTGCCGATCGATTTGGGCTCGGGCCAAGAAACTGAGTAGCCTTTAGGGGTCCTGAACAGACGGGGGGCTATTGAGTCGCGAACCACAGACATCGGAAGCGGCACGACGCGGGGCGGAAGCCGCCGAGCTCGTGGACCGGGCCAAGCGCGGAGACTCGAACGCCTTCGATGAGCTGGTGCGAAAGTACCGTCCACGTGTGTACGCGTTGGCGCTCCACCTCACAGGTCAGGCGAGCGACGCGGACGACATCACCCAGGATGCCTTCCTCAAGGCCTATCACAAGCTCCCAGAGTTCGAGGGGCGAAGTGAGTTCTTCACGTGGATTTACCGGATCACGCTGCACCGGGCCCTCAACGCGAAACGCGACAAGAACCGGAGGCGCACGGTGCCGTTCGACGACCCTCGCCTCGTTGCCGCGGTCGCCGCGGACGCGCATGGCGACCCCGAACGCGCAGTTCAGCTCCGCGACCGATATCGGGCATTGCTCGAGGCGTTCGACCGGCTCTCTCCCCTTCTCCAGACGACCGTCGTGCTCACGACGCTGCAGGGCCTCAACTACAAAGAAGCCGCGGTCATTCTCGAGACGACCGAGGGGACGATCGCTTGGCGCATCCACGAAGCGCGACGGAAAATGCGGGGCTACCTCGACGGCTTGGACAAGGGACTCGCCCGCGTGAGGCGGCGCCCGATGTCGGATAGCGCCGTGCACCGGCTCGAAAAGACGCTGATGCAGCTCATCCCCGTGGTGCCGACTCCTGCGGCCGCTCGCTGATCCGCTCCCGTGGTCAACTGTGGTAAGTCACGCTCGTGCTGGCCCATAGTCTAGTGACGGCCAAATCGGCCGACCCGGCGAAGCTCATGCTTTTTCTTCATGGGATTCTAGGCAACCGATCCAACTGGCGCGGCATCGCCCGGCGTTTCGTGGCGGCGCGGCCTGCCTGGGGCGCCGTCCTCGTCGACCTGCGCGAGCATGGGGACTCCCTCGGGCTGCCGGCGCCACATGGTCTGCAAGCGGTGACCGACGATCTCGCGGAGCTCGAGCGGTCGCTCGCTCTGACGATCGGCGGCGCCATTGGCCATAGCTTCGGCGGCAAAGTGGTGCTCGAGTGGCTGCGCTCGCGCGGAGAGCAGAGCACAGAGGCCTGGGTGATCGACGCGTCGCCGTCTCCAAGCAGCTCCGGCAGCGACGCGAGCGCGACAGCCGAGGTGCTGAAAACCCTGGAGCGCCTTCCCGGGAACTGGCCGTCTCGAGACGCTTTCGTCGCGGCGCTCGTCGAGGCTGGGCAGTCCAAAGGGATCGCAGCGTGGCTCGCCATGAATCTTCGCAGGACGAACGACGGCGGACGCCGGTTTGGACCGGAGCTCTCGGTCATTCGTGAGCTCATCGAAGACTATGCGCGAGCGGACTGCTGGGACATCGTCGAGGCGCCGCCCCCAGGCTGCTCGCTAGGGCTCGTCATCGGAGCGAAGTCCAATGCGTTTTCCCCGGCGGATCGCCAGCGGGCTGAGCAAATCGCCGCACGAAATCCGCAGGTTTCGGTGCACCTCGTCGAAGGTGCGGGGCATTGGGTCCACGTGGACGCCCCCGACGCGCTGCTGACGCTTTTGACTGCGCATCAAGCTCCGGTGCGCTGAGCCGCGAAACGGCGATCAAAGCGACCTGGCCGAGCATGATTTTCCCTGCGCGCCAAGTCCAGCGTGAGGCGCTTTTCATCGTTCGCCCGGAGTGGTACACAGGCCGAGGATGGGGCTCAAGAACACCGTCGACTGGGCGCGCACCGAGTGGGGAATCTTCCGAAGAGGTGGCGAAATGGGCTGGGGCCAGCGTGGACGCTGGCTGCGGCAGTGGGTTCCGTTTGGAGCCCGCACCGTGGGCTGGTCCGCCCTTTCACTGACGGTCGGCCCACTCACGAGGGGCAAGGCGTCGACCTGGGCGGCGAAGAAATGGAGCCAGTCTTCCGCCACGGGCCTCCGCATCTACATCGAGGCGACGGGGCAGCAGAACGTTCCGGACGGTGGGTTCGTCTACGCGAGCAACCACGAGAGCTTGGTCGACATCCTGGTCTTGGGCGCTGCGCTTCCCGGCGACTTCAAGTGGGCGGCCAAACGCACCGTCATGAACATTCCGTTCCTGGGCTGGCACCTGAGGCTCGCAGGGCATGTGCCCGTTGACCGCAACAAAGGCAAAGACGCCGCCGTCGCCGTCACCGAGGCGTTCGAGAGCGTGCTCCGCGACGAGAAGCCGCTGTTGGTCTTTCCCGAAGGGACCCGCACTGCGGATGGCAAGCTGAAGGCGTTCAAGAATGGTGCGTTCCAAGCCGCGGTCCTGACCGGGAAACCTGTGGTGCCAGTTGCACTGCGCGGAACCTTCAGCCTGATGTCACGCGACGAGGTCGACACGGGCGGAAGCAAGCGCCGCGAGGACCGGCTGGTGACCGTGCAAATCGGCCAACCGCTGTACCCGAACCTCGATCTCGAAGAGCCCGAAGCGGTGGCCGAGCTGCGCGACCGATCACGAGCTGCCATCGTCGGGATGCTCGCAAAGGTGAGCGCTACGCAGGCCGTTGCCGAATCAGCGCGGCAGCTTTGAGGCTAATCACCGTTTGGCCTCGCTGATTGCGGAGCGTCAGCAGGCTGCGGATGATCCCAAGGCCCGGCTTGCTCGCCGACTCGCGCGTCTCGATGATTTCGCCCCGCAGCCGTAGGCGATCGCCGACGCAGGCCGGCGTTTGAAAGCGAACCTCGTCCCAACCGAGCCCCATCACGGTCGCCGCTGGCTCGGTCTGCATTTCGTGTCCGAGCCGAATCGCGATCGCGACCGAGTGAATCGCCGAGGTGAAGAGCTTCCCTACTGCCGTGGCCGCGGCGGCCTGCGCATCGACGTGAAAAGGAAGGGGATCCCACTTCGAGCAAAAGCTCACGATCTCGTCCTCGGTCAGCTCGTAGTCCTGCGTAGACTCTTGTGCATCGCCGACTCGGATGTCTTCGAAGTAACGCATTCAGCCGTATTTCTCGATGATCTGGCCCAGGCCCGGGACGGCACTTTCGACGTTCCTCCGCGCGGAACCCCGAAGCTTGCCGTAGGCGCTTTTGACGGAACCATGCTCGGAGCTCGTCGCGCGCGCGTCCGTCACGGCGAGCAGCGCTTCGGAGACCTCCGCGGTGTGCGTGGCGAAGTAGCTTCCCACGGCCTGCCCCTGAGAGAGCGCTTGCTGGCGAATCGGCTCGAGCGCCGCGGCAAACTCCGGGAGCAGGGTTTCTACGACCCTACGCACGAAGCCTGGCTTCACGCCTTGGACCAGCTTGTAGCCGGCTTTGACGGCAACCCCGCTGAGTCCCTTTTGCTTCCCGACCTGATCGTCGACCAGGCGGCATACATCTTCGATGATCGAGGCCCGCTTGGCCTCGTCACTCAACACGTCGTTCAGATTCATGACACTTCCTTTTGCGCTTGGACGGGCTCGATGCAAGCGCTGCCGTTTCGATGCTCGACTCGATGGCCGCGACGACGGAATCCACCGTATCGCGCCGGTCGCTCACGACGAAGAAGTACTCCTTGTTGCGCAAGTGGCTCACGCGCCCGACCTTTTCGCCGCTGGGATTGTGGATGCCGATTTGCGCGCCCACATATCGCTTGAAGTCCACCGCCACGACGCCCACGTGCCCTCGTTCGGAGAGAAGCGCGATCATTTCTTCGCGGTCAACATGCCCTTCGTTGTTGAACGAGACCAGCAGGTGCTTGCAGCGCAGGGCTTCGAAGACCTCGCCCAACCCCTGGTGGATACGGCGCTTGGAGTTGAAGTCGCTCTTGTACTCTTTGCACTGCACGCGCTTGTTCGCGATCCCGTAAGTCTCGGGTTTGTCCCAGCGCACCAGGCTTTCCCAAACGTGGTAGTTACCCATGTAGCTGTGCTGGTTGTAGGGCGGATCGATGTACGCAATGTCCGCCTCGACCCGCGACGCTGCTTCGACCGCGTCGAGTCGAAGGGCTTCGCCCGGCCCCGGAAGAACGGCGGGAACCCGCAGCGCGAGGTCGTTGGAGGCGCGGGCCGCCCACTGCTTCAAGTATGCCATCTGCACGCCGGTCGTGGAATCGACGCGATCGGCCGCCTCCATCAGTGAGACCAAGGCAATCGCTTCGAGCTCGGCAGGCAAGTCGCGACGGGCGATCTCTTCTCGAATCGCATCGACGCGGGCGCCGTTCTTCGGCTGAAAATACCGCGCGTCGTCACAGAACGCCTTGGTGAAGTAGCCGGGTTTGGCCTCGATGCGCGAGAGCTCCGCGATCAGCTGCCCCGCTTCGTCGAGCCAACGATTGGCATCAGCCTGCACATAGCATCGCGCGAGCGTCGACGCGTAGGCCAAATGGTCATTTGCGATCACGTAGCGGCCGGTTTCCTTGAGCCCTCGCGCCACCCGCGACGTCCCGGAAAACAAGTCGAGCACACGCCCCGATTCGGGAAACGCCGAAGCGGCACGCACGATGTGCGGCACCAGGACGCGTTTCGATCCGATGTATTTGATCATGAAGTCTGGGAAGTCATCGCCTGAACGATGGCATTCCGGAGCGTAGCAGCTTCGTAGGGCTTTTGAACGAAACCGAGGGCCCCCATGCCTCTAAGCTCGCGCTCGAGGTCGCGGTCCCAGTAGCCCGAGACGAATACGACTGGTGCCTCGGGATCGACTTCCTTGAGCTTCTTGAAGGCCTGGTCGCCCGTCATCCCGGGCATGTTGAGGTCCATCAAGACCAAATCTGGCCGCGGCTGCGTCTCGTCGTAGATCCGAAGCGCTTCTTCGCCGCTTCGAGCGAAGATCACGCGGTGACCGCTCTGCCGCACCACGCGGCCGGCACTTCGGCGAACCACATCTTCATCGTCGACCAGCAGGATGAGAAGCTGCGTCCGTGGCAGCTTGATCGCCGGAAGGCTCGGCTCGGTCGGGATGCTTCGCTCGCTCGTGAGCGGGAAAACGACCTGGAACTCGCTGCCCCGATTCGGAACGCTGTGCAGGGTGATGTGGCCATTGTGAGACTTGGCGATCTCGTACACGGCGGCGAGGCCCAAACCTGCCCCAACTTGGTCGCCCTTGGTGCTGAAGAAGGGATCGAAAGCACGTTCACGCGTTGCATCGTCCATTCCGATGCCCGTGTCCTCGACCGTGACGATTGCGTGCGCAACCAGAGGGTTGAGCGGCGCCTTTTCCAGGTCGACCGGATCGGCCTTCTTCGCGCTCAGCTTGAGCTTGCCTCCGTTGGGCATGGCGTCGCGGGCATTGATGAGCAGGTTCATGAGCAGCTGGTGGAGCTGACCGCGGTCACCGCTGACTTTGAGGCCACGATCGATGCGAGCTTCGATGGCGATCCCTCGGTGAAAGGTGTGACGTGCGAGCTGCACGACGTGATGGCAAAGCTCGGAGAGGTCGACCTCCGTATGAGTTCGCTCGACTTCTCGGGCAAAACCCAGCAAGCGGCTGGTCATCTCCGTCGCCGCGGCGGCCGCCGAGCGGATGTCGTTGAAGGCTTCGCGCACATCGGGGTCGCTGACCTTGGTTTCGCCCGGAAGCCCGTTCAAGAAATCGATGCTGGATCTCACGGCTCCCAAAAGATTGTTGAAATCGTGCGCTACCCCAGTGCCGAGTCGACCGATCGCCTCGAGCTTACGCCGCTGGGCAACCTGCTCCTCCATCGGATCGTGATGCGCAAACAAGAGCAAGGAGCTGCCGATCTGGATTCGGTCGCCGTAAGTGAGCACCCGCCGGGTCACCGCCGTGCCGTTGACCTGGGTCCCGTTTCGGCTCGCGAGGTCTTCGATCAAATACGAGCCGTTCTCGTGCTGGAAAATGCGTACATGAACGCGGGACACGAGGGTGTCGTCGATCTGGACGTCGGCTGTCTCTCCGCGGCCTAGCGTGAGCTCTTTTCCAATCGCGTACTTGTCGCCCGCCAGCTTGCCCGCGAGCACGACGATTCGCGCCTGCTCCTCCTTGTTGGAGAGGCCCTTCTGCTTGAACACGTGCTGGCGTGTAACCTCGGTGGGATCGTTTCGCGACATCGGGCGGCGGGCCCTCGGAGCCCATTAGATCCTAGCGTGCAGGACCGAAGGAGGGTGTAGCCCCGGGGGGTGAAGGGCTCCAGCGCACATCGTCGGCCGTTTGATCTCCGAAGAGCTTCGCTCATACTGCCGGCTCAGCCATGGCGGCCTCCCAGCGACATCTGTCACAATTCCGTATGATTCGAGGATCTTGCGTCCTGACAGCACTGCTCGTGCTCTTGCTGCAGGGTTCGAGCGGCGGCCATATGCTCCTGGTCGAGCATAGCCGATGCGCCGAGCACGGTGAGCTGGTTCACGGCGGCGAGGCGCATCACAACGATGCTTCCACGCATGTCGAGACCGACAGGCTCGCGTTTGAGAGCGACTCGATAGACGCTTCGGGAGAGGCGCACGAGCACTGCGCGCTGAGCGTCGACCGCCGAGACGCAACGCCGTCGATCGTCCAAGCGAAGGTGGCTCCCTGTCCCATCGAGGCCTCGCCGAGCGCCACACCCGATGACCCGTTTACGCTCGTCGCAACCGAGCGCTTCCGCATCGCCCCGAAGAATTCACCTCCTGCCTAAACGTTCGTCAACCTACCGAACGCGGCCGCAACCCACGCGGCAGGCAAGAGAAGTGAATGAAAGGGAATCGCAAACACAACATCGGCGTGCTTGCGCTCGGGATTCTGATCTTATGGGCGAAGGCCCCGGTACGCGCTCAGGCCCCCGAAGAAGACACGAGGGCAGACAGCGCCACTGACACTGACACTGACGCTGACACTGACACTGACGCTGACACTGACACTGACGCTGACACTGACACTGACACTGACACTGACACTGACACTGACGCCGACGGGCTGCATCCGCCTCATCTCATCGACTCGCCTCCTCCCGCTTTCCCCCCAGGACGCGAGGGGACGGGATTGCACCCGACCGTCATCCTTTTCATCACCGTGACCGCGGAGGCGAATGTCACCGATATCATCGTGGAGCACTCGGCGAGCGCGGATTTCGATGCGGCGGCGGTGGAGGCGGTCCAGAACTGGGTGTTCGAGCCCGCCAGGAAAGGAGACGAGCCCGTTTCAAGCCGCATCCGTGTCGCCGTGCACTTCGAGGAACCGGACGTCGGAGTCCACGATCAGACGGGCGCGTATGCGGGCGTGGCCACGGCGACCCCCGCCGAAGAGGACGCCCGCCCACCAGACGGTTTTCACGCAACCGCCGAAGTCGATCCGGAGAAGCTCCGTGGCCAAGACCGAGGCGCGGCCGACTTCACGATCGACCGCAAGGTCCTCGATGCCGCACCCGCGCCCACGGCCAACGACCTCCTCGCACGCGCACCGGGTCTCTACGTCGCCAACGTCGCAGGGGACGGCGACGCAGGTTTTCTCTACCTCCGCGGCTTCAACTCCGAGCACGGCCAGGACATCGAGCTCAAGCTCGGCGACGTCCCCCTGAATCAGCCCTCCAACATCCACGGGCAGGGGTTTGCGTACCTCGGTTTCATCATTCCGGAGGCGGTTCGAGAGCTCCGCGTGATCGAAGGGGTCTACGACCCAGCGCAGGGCGACTTCGCCGTCGCCGGCACCGTCGATTTCCAGATGGGCGTGGAAGAACGCGGCGTCTACGCCAAGAGCGAGTTCGGCTCGTTTCGGACCTTCCGCCAAGTCGGGATCTTCGCGCCCAAGGGCAAAGACGCCGACACGTTTGGCGCCTTTCAGTTCAGACGCACCGACGGTTTCGGACAAAACCGCGGCGGCCTCGACTTTTCGGTCATGTTCCAGGTTGGCTTCGGCAAACAGGACTGGCGTTTTCGAGTCCACGGATCGTTTTGGGGAGCGCGCTACGACTCGGCGGGGGTCCTTCGGCTCGACGACATCGAGTCCGGCGACGTCGGGTACTACGACGTCTACCCGTTTGCCACCGCGCGCGCCCAGAACGCCTTCAACGCCGGCGGCATCATCGGAGTACACGGCGAACACCGCGGCAAGAACGAAAAGAACAGCAGCTTCGACGTCTATCTGCAGTTTCTCGACATGCGGATCCAGCGCAACTTCACGGGTTTTCTCGAGCGATCGCAGGTCGCGCCGAACTTCTATGGCAGAGGCGATCTCATCGAGCAGCGCGACCGTCGCATCGCCGTCGGCGGCAAGGCCCGTCACCGGACAGCACGGTTCACCCCGGCCGATTGGGCTCAGGGAACGATCGAAATGGGGCTGTCGGGACGGTTCGATTTCATCAACCCGCAGCAGCAAAACCTCATCGCGGCGACGCTCAACCAGACCTGGGACGAACGCATCGACGCGAACGTCGTTCAGGGCGACATCGGAATCTGGGTCGACCTCGACTGGGACTTCACCAAATACCTCAATTTCAAAGGTGGCGTTCGCGCCGACACCCTGTTCTTCGACATCGAGGATCGCCTCCAAAACTTCATCCCAGCCTTTCGGCCGGAAAACTTCATCGAGGGTTTTCGCAGAAGCGCCGCTGGCGTGGTCGCAGGCCCCCGATTGGCGCTGACCGGCAAACCTACCGAATGGTTCGACCTCATCGGTGCCTACGGCGAAGGATTTCGATCACCGCAGGCGGGCACGCTCGTCGACGGCGAAATCGCGCCCTTTAGCAAGGTGCGTTCGGTCGACTTTGGTGTCCGTTTTCGCGTCGGTCCCGAAGAGCAGCTGAAGCTCACCCTCACTGGCTACCGAACCTGGCTGAACAAGGACGTGTTTCTCGAAGCCGCCGAAGGCCGGCTCGAGAACATCGGCCCCACCAGCCGGACGGGCTTCGTGTTCTACGCCGTCACCAACCCGCTCCCCTGGCTCGTCGGCGCGCTATCGGTGACCTACGTTCGCGCGGTCCTCGAGGGGCCGCCGCCGCGCAGCGTCGAAAACCCAACGCCCCAATTCGACCAAGGCGATCTCCTTCCATTCATCCCTCCGTGGGTGGTCCGGCTCGACGTCGGCGCCACCGACGACTTGGTAGACCTCGGCAAGCACCCTCTACGAGGCCACCTCGGCATCGGGTACACCTATCTGGCGGCCCGTCCACTCCCGTTTTCGCAGTTCGCCGATCCCTTCTCGGTGCTCGACGGCTCGGCGCGGCTTTCGTGGGGGCCCCTCGAGGTCGGGTTTCAGGTCTTCAACCTGCTCGACAAGCAGTACGCCGCCAACGAGTGGGCCTTCGTCTCGAACTGGAACCCGACGGAGGTCCCGTCACGCATCCCGGCGCGTCACATCAGCGCAGGCCGTCCACGAACCTTCTTCTTCACGATCGGGCTTCGACTATGAACCGACTCGCAGCGCTCGCAGTGCTCACCCTGCTCATTGGCTGCGGCCAAACCAGCGGAACGTTCGTCGACGTGCCCTTTGCCGGCCAGGGCACCGAGGCCACCGCATTCGTCAAAGACGGTTGGCAGGTCGCGCTCTCAGAGGCGACCGTTGGCTTCGGCTCCATCTTCTTTTGCGCAACCGAGAGCAGCAGTCCGGATCGTTGCGAGGTGGCGATCCTCGAGTTTCGTGAGAGCGTCACGCTCGACGGGCTCGACCCTTCCATCCAGCCGATTGGCGAGCTCTTCGGCACGACTGGCGTGATCAACACGACGTTCTTCAACTACGGAATCGTTTGGCTGCTGACGGAGCCGCTTCCCGCCGCGCTCGACGGCGTTCCAGGAGGCCCCGCGGCCGTACCTTTCGAGAGCCCGAGTTATAGCCCGGGCGGGCATTCGGGCCGCTTCGAAGGTACGGCAACCTGCATCGAAGGCCCCGACGTCTGCTGCCCGGAGGCCGAGACGTGCCCGCAAAGCTATCGATTCGAGGCGTTCGTCGACGTGATCCCCGGCGTCCGAGGAGAGCCGACGATCAACGGGTTGCGGACCAGCGTGACGATCGGCGCTGAGCCGGTGAGCCTGACGGTCACGTTCGACCCGACCGCCTGGTGGCAGATCGTCGACTACGGCCGGCTCGCCAACCTCGATGACGGTTCGGGTACGGTCGTCCTCGGGCCCGACGACCCCGACTACAACGCGGTCGTCATCGCGATGAGCGGAAATCCGCCACCGACGTTTACGTGGTCGACCGACCACGAAGTGAAGTGAACACGACGGAAATGGGAGACAAAGAGACATGCGCAAAGCAACGATAACGGTTCTGGCCCTCATTGCCGTCACGGCGGTCGGCTGTTCCGATGACGGCGGCAGCGGCGACGGCGGAAACCTCACGGTCGTGCTCGACGCCGAGGATACTATTCCCGAAGGGCTCGCGAGCGACCCCAGCGGGGTGGAACAAGAGGCGATCACCGACGGCTACAGCGTGCAGTTCAGCCGCTACATCGTCTCCGTCGGCCTCGTGGACATGGCGCAAGCAAATGGGGCCAACCGTCAGCAAAGCTCCGTGGTCACGATCGCCGATTACGTGAATCTCCCAACGACGCTTCCGACGCTCGATACCTTCAACGGAATTCCAACGGGACAGTATTCCGAGTTTGGATACGACACGCCCGTGATCGACGAGAGCGTCGTCAACGTCAACGGCGTGTCCGAGGACGATCGTCAGAAGATGATCGACAACGACCTCACCTACATCATCGCGGGCACCCTCACTGCAGACGGGGGTGGGTCCAAGGAGTTCCTCATCGAGGCCGATGTGCCCTCCAACTACACGCTCTGCGGGGGGGACCCGGAACTGGGCGTCAACGTGGGCTCGAGCACGACCGCCAGACTTACGATCCACGGCGACCACATCTTCTTCAACGGCTTCCCCGCAGACGAAACCGCGGTGACGCGGGTCGCCCAGTGGATGTGGGACGTCGAAGACCCAGGCGGGGATGGTCTCACGAAGGAGGACTTCATCGCGGCGGAGGATGTGGGGAGCCTTTTCCCTGCATCCGACTACTTCGACATCAACGGCGGACCCGCAGGAACGATTCGCAACGCATGGGATTTCATTCGCTCGCAGCTCGGAACGCAGGGTCACCTCGACGGCGAGGGCGAGTGCGAGTGGGGCCCGATCTGAGGTCAGGGTTCCAGAGGGCGGGTCCGGTAACGGGGACACGCTCCCCCTCCAAAACACGCCTGTTTTCAAAGCGTTAGCCCCAACACCGCGAAAATTCGAGTCATCGTGGGTTTTCGCGGTGTCCGTCCCAACCATCTGGAATTACTGCTTTTTTGAGGGGGAGCGTGTCCCCTTTCTGAGCTAACTTCTGTGCGTATCGGCTTCCCCATCGCAATCATTGGTGCTGGCTTTGCTGGAATCGGCGCGGCGATTCAGCTGAAGAAGGCCGGTATTGACTCGTTCACGATCTTCGAGCGCTCGAGTGAGATCGGCGGCACCTGGCGCGACAATACCTATCCGGGCGCTGCCTGCGACGTGCCCTCGCACGTGTACTCTCTCTCGTTCGAGCAGCATCCGAACTGGAGCCGGCGCTACGCGGCGTCCTGGGAGATCCAGGAATACCTCCTAGGCGTCGTCGACAAGCACGAGCTCCGCAAGCGGATGCGACTCAACACGGAAATCGTCGAAGCGCGCTTCGATGAGGAATCTGGATCCTGGTCGCTCACGACGAATGGCGGCGAAACATTCACGGCGCGCGCGGTCATCGCCGGCGTCGGGGGTTTGGTCGACCCATCCTATCCGAACATCTCCGGACTGGACCGGTTCGAAGGCGAGATGATGCACACCGCGCGCTGGAACCACGACGTCGACCTGACCAACAAGCGAGTCGCCGTCATCGGAACCGGGGCCAGCGCCGTTCAAGTCGTACCGAGTATTGCGCCCGTCGTCGCTGTGTTGAGCGTCTTTCAACGCACGCCTGCCTGGGTGGTCGGCAAATTCGATGCCGTGTACCCGAAATGGCTTCGAAGATTTTTGGCGCGCGTCCCGTTCTTTCTTCACGCGAGTCGTTTTGTGAAGTACTGGATCAGCGAGCTTCGCGGACCGATCGTCTTCTTCAATTCGAGGATTCTCTCGAGGATCGGCGTCGCTCTTTCGATGTGGAACCTCCGACGCCAAGTGAAAGACCCCAAGCTCAGACAACGACTCACGCCCAATTTTCAGTTTGGTTGTAAGCGGGTCTTGGTGTCAGACGACTATTGGGCTTCGTTCGAACGCGAAAACGTCAATCTCGTCATCGAGTCGATCGAAGGGATCGAGAGCAAGGGAATCCGCACCAAAGACGGCAGCTTGCACGAGGCAGACGCGATCGTACTGGCTACGGGGTTCAAACTAGGGCTCGCCACGGCGCCGTTTTCCATCATCGGGCGCCAAGGGCGCAAGCTCGACGAAACTTGGGCAGGTGGTGCAGTCGCGTACAAGGGGATGACCGTCGCAGGCTTCCCGAACTGGTTCATCATGATGGGTCCGAACACCGGTCCCGGTCACACGTCAGTCTTGGTGTACACCGAAGCGCAGATCTCGCATGCCCTCCAAGCGATCAAAAAGCTCATGGCCGAGAATTTGAAGTACATAGACATCCGCCAGGACGTGCAAGACCGGTACAACGCGGGCATCCAAAAGCGGATGAAGCACATGGTCTGGGGCGGCTGCAAGAGTTGGTACCTGAATGAAGACGGCAGCAACCATTCGCTCTACCCGGGCTTTGCAGCCGAGTACGTTCTACGAACGCGAAAGCTCCGCCCCGAAGACTACGAAACGGCCGCCTTCTAGCCGCGTGGAGCTTGCCTGTCAGGAAAGGCCGATACCGCTCTGCAGTAGCTGGGTTGCTGCGAGCGCGAGCTTGCGGGCGTCTTCCGAAGAGAGGTCTCGGACTCTGGGATGGCCGTCCACGATCATTCGGGCGAGACCGTGGGTCAGGGCTTCGCTGCTGAGGGCGATGAGCTCCGGGTCCGCTTCCGGAATCAATCCCGCGTTCTGGCCCTCATAAATGAGCGCGATCAACTTCAGTCTCCGCTCATCGTTGACCTCGCCCAGGAAAGCACCGGAGACGGATGACGTGCTCTGAACGAGTCGGAACAGGTTCGGGTGCTCCGCCGCAAAACGAACGTAGGCGACCGTCATTGCGCGAAACTGGGTGAGCGCGTCGTCGCCGTCCCTGACTGCTTCGTCGAGCTTCTGCTGAAGGTTCATCGAAGCCTTTTCCGCAACGGCTTGCAACAACAGCTGCTTATCGGCGAAGTGCCGGAACGGTGCGGCGGAAGAGACACCCGTCTCGCGAGCCAGTGCGCGCATGCTGAGCGCCTCGACACCTTCAGAGTCGACGAGACCGAACGCCGACTCGAGCAAGGCCGCCCGCAGATTGCCGTGGTGATAGGACTTTCGCTCCGAGCTCACGCGCGGAGCCTAGCAAATGATGTTAGCGTCGCTCACTTCCCTGCAATCGTGATGTAAGCACCGCTAAGTTCCTCCCTATCCCTCATTTCGGGGCCGCCAGCCTCATGTAAGCAATGCTTACATGAGAAACGCTCAAAAGTTAGCATCGCTTACATGCCGGCGAAGCGGATGTTAGCGTCGCTCACATGCGCAGGGACGCTCACTGGCAGACGTTCTTGGAGAAATCGCACTTGTAGCCGTACGGGCAGTCCCGGCTTTCGATGCACGGCAGCTGTTCGCACACGCCCTTTTCCCGGTTGCAGAAGTACGGAGGCGCGCAGGAGTGCAAGTGGCAGGCGATCTCAGCCCGTGAGGGACCCGCGGAGCGCGGCCCGCCTTCGCTGCTTGGGCCCACCGGGGTGGTCCCTTCCCCAGTCGCGGCCTTATTGCACCCGACTGTGACCGCAAAGCAGCCAGCCACCGCGAGAACCAGCCAAAGTCTCCAGATGCCGCCCATTTGGGAAAGATGATAGGTTTCGCGCATGGCGGCAAAACATATCCTGGCCTGCATCGACTTCTCCGAGCATTCGACCAGGGCGCTCGCCGAGGTGGGCGAATACGCGAGAGCCAACGGCAGCAAGGTAACGCTGGTCTACGTCTCGGACCCGCAGGGCTTCATTCCGCCGCAAGCCATCCTCGAGCAGGAATCCGAGACCGACGAAGCCGCGCACAAAGCGGAGCTTGCCAAGCTGCGAGACCGGCACCTATCCGATGTCCCCGTAGAGCTCGCCGTGATTGCCGACCATGCCCCTGCGAGGGCGATCTGCGACTACGCAGAGAATCACGGCGTGGACCTCATCATTCTAGGGTCCCATGGACGAGGCGGCATGGAACGCTGGCTGATCGGAAGCGTCGCCGAGCGTGTGGTTCGACACGCAGCGTGCAACGTTTACGTCGTCCGGAACTGACTTCAAACGGGCCCCCTCCCCTGCTAAGCTCGGCGCATGGGGAAGCGCAGGGCTTGGTCGATCCTCGGCAATTCGCAGCGTCTCGACGGCGGCGCGATGTTCGGCAACGCACCACGCGCGCTATGGTACAAGTGGGTCGAGCCCGACGAGCGCAATCGCATTCCGCTCGCGTGCCGGGCGCTGCTGATCGAAGACGGCGACCGTCGACTCCTATTTGAAACCGGCATTGGCGCGTTCTTCCCTCCTCAGCTCCGTGACCGCTTTGGTGTTCAAGAGGAGCGCCATGTCCTGCTCGACAACCTGCAGAAGGCGGGCTTCTCCCATGAGGACATCGACTGCGTCGTGCTGTCTCACCTTCACTTCGATCACGCCGGGGGTCTGCTCACCGCATATGAACCGGAAGAGCCGATGCGGCTCTTGTTCCCCAAAGCAACCTTCGTGGTGAGTTGGGAAGCTTGGCAACGCGCCAAGCATCCGCACGCTCGGGACCGCGCGTCGTTCATACCGGAGCTTCCATCTCTGCTCGAAGAGAGCGGCCGGCTCGAGGTCGTCAAAGGCCATCGCTCGGACACGCTGGGCGCCGACTACAAGCTTTGGCTCTCGGAAGGACACACGCCCGGCCTCATGTTGACGGAGATCCCAGGCAACGATGGCCCGGTCGTGTATGCCGCTGACCTCATCCCAGGCCGTGCATGGGTGCACCTGCCGATTACCATGGGCTACGATCGCTACCCTGAGCAGTTGATCAACGAAAAGACGGACCTGCTGACGCGTTTGGTCGAGCAGCGCGGCCGCTTGTTTTTCACCCACGACCACGAAGTCGCCCTCGCTCGAGTCGCCCGAAGCGACAAGGGCCGCTTTTTCGCAGAAGAAGCCCGCGCCGAGCTCATAAACGCTCCTCTGTGATGCGCGTGGTAGAATAGCCCTCTTTGGAGGGACGATGCCTGACGGCAACGGCGAAACGCCCAGACGAATCGAAACCGGCGACCAGTACATCGACAGCCTTCGCGGCCGAAACCTGAAGGTCTATCTATTCGGCGAGCTCGTCGCTGAGCCGGTGGATCACCCGATGATCAGGCCATCGATCAACGCGGTAGCAGAGACCTACGAGCTCGCGACGCGGGAGCCGGAAGTCGCCACGGTCAAATCATCCCTTACCGGCAAGCCGGTGAACCGATTCCTACACGTTGCGCAAAGCCCCGAAGACCTGGTCGCCCAAAACATGATGCAGCGAAAGCTCGGCCAGAATACGGGCACCTGCTTTCAGCGCTGTGTCGGCATGGATGCATTCAACTCGCTCTACTCGGTCACCTATGAAATCGATGAGAAGCACGGCACCCCGTACCATGAACGGCTCAAGTCGTTTCTGACCACGATGCAAGAGCGCAACTATGTCGTCGGCGGTGCCATGACCGACGTCAAAGGCGATCGAAGCAAGGCTCCGCACGAGCAAGACGACCCCGATCTTTTCGTGCACATCAGCAAGCGAAACAAAGACGGCATCTGGCTAAAAGGCGCCAAAGCACATCAGACAGGGTGCATCAACTCCCATTTTATCATCGCGATGCCGACCATGCGTTTGGGCCCCGCCGACAAAGACTACGCCGTCGTCGCAGCATTCCCGGTCGATGCGCCGGGCCTCACCTACATCTACGGACGCCAATCCTGCGACACGCGCAGCATGGAAGGCGGCTCGATCGACGCCGGCAACGCCAAGTTCTCAGGCCAAGAAGCGATGGTCATCCTCAACGAAGTCTTCGTCCCGTGGGGCCAAGTCTTCATGGACGGAGAGTACGAGTTCGCCTCGATGCTCGTCGAACGGTTCACCTGTTACCATCGACGTAGCTACGTCTGCAAAACGGGCGTTGGCGATGTGCTGATCGGCGCGGCCGCGCAGATCGCCGAGTACAACGGCGCGGACAAGGCTTCGCACATCAAAGACAAGCTCGTCCAGATGACCCACCTGAATGAGACGATGTACGCGGCCGGCATTGCATCTTCACACGAGGCAAAAGCCACCAAATCCGGCGCGTACTTGAACGACGACATGCTGGCCAATGTCTGCAAGCACCACGTCACCAAAATGCCTTTCGAGATCGGTCGTCTTGCTCAAGACCTGGCCGGTGGCCTGGTCAGCACCGCGCCCTCGGAAAAAGAGCTCGACCACCCGGAGCTCAGCGCCCTTCTCGACAAGTATCTCAAGGGACGCGCCGACGTCCCCACCAAAGCGCGCATTCGCATCCTGCGCTTGATCGAGAACATGACGATGGGCCGCAACGCCGTCGGCTACTTGACCGAGTCTCTGCACGGCGCCGGCTCCCCACAGGCTCAGCGCATCCAGATCGGCCGCCAAATGGGGCTCGACTTCAAAAAGGGGCTCGCTCGACGACTGGCCGGCGTGGATTCAGGCGCCGACGAGTAGCTGCGTCAGTTTCGGCTCAGAACAAACCGATAGCGAACATCGTTGCGGCGCAAGCGTTCGAGGGCGGTGTTCACTTCGCTCATCGGAAGCGTTTCGACCTGCGCGCCAATGCCGTGGCGCGCGGCGAAATCGAGCATTTCGCGCATCGCAACGCGACCGCCAATCGGGCTCCCGGAGATCGAACGGCGGCGGGCCAAGAGAATTCCCGTAGGAATCGTCAGCGGCTCGGCGATCGCGCCGACGAACGACAAGACGCCATCGGGACGCAGGGCGTTGACATAGCGCTTCCAGTCGAGCGGCGCGTTCACCGTCGAGACGATGAGGTCCAAGGACTCTCGTCGTGCTTTGAGCGCGCGATCGTCGATGCTCGAAACGAAGTGATGAGCGCCGAGCGCGCGGGCTTCCTCTTCTTTGGCAGCGGTGGAAGAAAACGCAGTGACCTCGCATCCAAACGCTCGGGCAAAACCAATCGCCAGATGACCGAGACCCCCAATCCCAATCACACCGACACGGCTCTGCGGCCGCGCATGCTGGACGATTGGCGAATAGACGGTGATGCCGCCACAGAACAAGGGCGCGGCTGCTTCGGAGCGCATTGCGTCGGGAATCGCGAACGCGAAGCGCCCGTCGACTCGGATTCGATCCGCAAAGCCGCCCGGACGACCAACGCAGGTTTGTACGGCATTGACGCAGAGATTCTCGTCGCCGCGCTCACACCATTCGCAATGCAAACAGCTCCCGCACTGCCAGCCCACCCCGACTCGGGCTCCGACCTCGACGTGACTGACCAAGGCACCTTTCTCCGCGACCGACCCGACGATCTCATGACCTGGAACGAGCGGGTATGCACTCGTCATCCAGTCGTTGTCGATCAAGTGAAGGTCGCTGTGGCAGATACCGCAGTGACTGATGTCGATCTCGACATCGTGAGGGCCGAGAGCAGCTGGCTCGTAATTGAAGGTGGCAAGGGGCGCGCCGGCTTCTTGGGCGGCGTAGGCGGCGACGCGCGCCTGGTTTGAATTGGTCATGATAATCGACCTCTAAGCGCTAGCGGGAGCCGGTCAAATTGAATAGGTTACCGCCAATGCGATGGTGGGCGAGCATCTGGCTCGGGAGCGTATGGCTCTGCATGACGAGTCTAGGTTGCGACCGGGGCGCGACGGCGGAGACACCCGTTCAGCAGGACGATCCCACAGCGGCGCAGAGCGGGGCGGCCGAGCGTCAAAAGCCAAACGAGCTCGGTCGGGGTGGGGCGGCGCAGGAGGGCTTGCTGATTGGCGAGTACCGGCTCGCGGACGATCCCGTGATCGACGGGGATACCATTCGAGTCGAAGGGATCGATGGGTCTCTTCGATTGCTCTCGCTCGACACCGAGGAGAGGTTCCACGGCAAGACCGACCGCGCGGCTGCGTCGAAAGACTTCGAGCGATATCGGAAGGGGAAGCGCGCGAACGCGGCGCGGCCGCAGAAGATAGGAACGCCCATGGGGGAAGAAGCGGCAAAGTTTGCGGAGGCCTTCTTTGAGGGCGCCGAGGTCGTACGACTGGAGCGCGATGACGCAAAAGAGATTCGGGGGCATTTCGGACGACTTCTCGCATACGTCTTCGTGAAGAAGACCGGACGCTGGACGAGCTACAACGTCGAGTGCGTGCGCGCCGGGATGAGTCCGTACTTCACCAAGTACGGTTACTCGCGCCGCTTTCACAATCAGCTGACGCACGCGGAAACCGAAGCCCGTGAGGCCGAGCGCGGCATCTGGAACCCGAGTGCAAAAGGCTACGGAGACTACGACGAACGAAAAGCGTGGTGGAACGGGCGGGCAGACTTCATTCGGGCGTTCGAGCACGAAGCAAATCGTAGGGAGGATTTCATCCTGCTGTCGCAATGGGATGCGTTTGAACGACTCGAAAAGAACGTGGGCAAATCGGTCACGGTCTTGTCGACGGTCGACCGCATCGATCACTTCAAGGGACTGGTCCGCGTCTCTTTGGCTGCGCAGAACGACCAGCGGTTTCCCGTGATTTTTTTCGATCGGCGCGTGTTTCGAGCGTCTGGAGTCGAAGACTTCAAAGGCGAGCCCGTGACCGTCCGAGGCCCAGTGGAACGCTACGAAAAGGGACGCTACCGAACGCTTCAGATCGTCGTTCAGGACCCCGAGCAGATCGGGCTTCCCTCCTTGCCCTGAGAAGAGGACGAAACCGCACGAGACCTCGACCGATAACGCCGGAAACCAAAGTGGCGGGAGGTCGAGATGGCGGCTGTTTGGAATGCGACGCGTGGAGTCGCGTGCTTGATGTTGGTGCTCGGCGCCTGCGCGCGCGAAGAGCTCGTTGCGGCGGGCCTCTGCGATGAGGTCGGGCCGGGTGACCTCGTCATCACCGAAGTTCACGCCAATCCGGACGGCAGCGACGGCGACGCCGAGTACGTGGAGCTGTTCAACACGCGCGGGGGCCCGCAGACGCTCGACGGCCTGACGCTTGTCTCGAGCCGGACCGACGGAACCGGCGCGAAAACACACCGCTTCTTCGGCACGTCGATCGGCCCTGGCGACTATTGGGTTGCCGGGAACACGCCTGACGATTCGATACCACCCCACATCGACTACAGCTACGGAGACACGCTAGGTAACCTTCGCAACTCCGATGCGCGGATTTCGATTCGCTGCGGCGAACGGCTCATCGATGAAGTGAGCTACGAGAGCACTGCGGACGGTCGGGCGCTCGAGCTCGACGGAAGGTTCGCGCCCGACCACGAGTTGAATGACGAGGTGGCACGCTGGTGCACGACGCCGGAGGGGGTCGATGCGGTATCTCCAGGCAATTTCGGGACTCCTGGAGCCATCAACAGCCCTTGCGCCTTCGATGAGCCGCAGGGCGGATGTCTCGAACATGGGGCGCGCCGCGCGGTCCGCATTCCCGAGCCAGGCGAGGTGCACCTTCGGGAATGGATGGCCAATCCCGCTGGCGCAGACGCCGATCTCGAGTGGGTAGAGGTGCTCTTCGCTGACGAAGCAGACCTGAACGGCTTCCAGCTTGGCCCAGCACCAAACGCCCTCGTGAGGACGGTCGATCAGGACGCGTGTTTTCCCGTCGGCGCGGGCGAACGGGTCGTCTTCGGGGCGAGCCCGGCGGCGGCTCCCCGCGTCGACGCGGAGCTAGGGTTTAGTTTGGGAAACTCCGGCAAGCGAAGCATCGTGGCGGGCCTGAATGACATCGTTCTCGACCAAGTCGACTACGACGGCACGGTCGAAGGCCGCACCTGGCAGCTCGATGCGAACGACGAGCTCTGCGTCGCTTTGACGCAGGATGAGTACATCTCCGAGAACTTCGGTACGCCCGGCGAGAGCAATCCGTTCTGTCCGTTGGTCTTGGGCCCCGGCATGTGCATGGACGAGGGCGCGCCCCGCGAAATCGTCAGTCCAGGTCCGGGTGACGCCCGGATCACGGAGTGGATGGCGAACCCGCTCCAAGTGGGAAACCGCGACGGGGAGTGGCTCGAGGTCCGATTCGACAACGCTGTCGATCTCAACGGCCTCGTGCTTTCGGATCTCAGCGCCAGCACGAACCCGATCGAAGGGGAGGTCTGTTGGGAAGTGGCCGCGGGGGCTCACGTGCTCTTTGCCCGAAATCCGAATCCCGCGGAAAACGGAGGGCTCGAACGCGTCGATCTCGAGCTGTCCCTTTCATTGAACAACAGCGACGAAACGATCGTGTTGAGCATCGGCGACCAGGCTCTCGACACGGTGGGCTACGAGCGCGCCAAAGCGGGCATAGCGACCCAAATCGACCCGCTCGGCAATGTCTGCGATGCCGCGCAAGGCTATGGCGATGGCGACTTGGGTACTCCTGGAGCCCCGAATCCCTTGTGCCCCTGAGGCGAGCCCTCCTCTCAGGCTGGCTCCTCGTGCTGGCACCCCGCACGGCATCGGCGGCTCAGTACGAGGTGTTCATCGACATCGAAACCGAGCAAGACCTGTACGACCTCCTGATCACCGAGCAGATCTCGGCGGCATCGTTCGATGCGCTGCTGCTCCTCCATCAAACGCGCGTCGACCTCAATCGGGCGGCACGACAAGACCTGTATCTGCTGCCCAACCTCGACTATGCGCAGGTCGACCGAATCCTCGCCTATCGAAAAGAGGTGATGTCGATTCACAGCCTGGATGAGCTGACTACGGCAGGTGCAATCGCGCCCGACTTGGCGCGCTCGATTCGCGCTTTCATCATCGTCCGCGATTCGAGTGTCACGAGGACACAAACCAACGGCCGGTTGCGTCTCCGAGCGCGATGGACTGGACGATACGATCGGCTGCCGCCGGCTTTCGCTTTGCAGGCCCGCGTTCAGACGATCGGCAACCTGGACATGGGCCTCGCGGCTGCAATCACTCGCAACGGTCTGCGTCGCGTTCGCTGGGACTCGACTCGAAACGCGCTCAGCGCAGGGCCCGAGGGCGTGCGATTCGAGGTTCCCAAGGTCTACGTCGAGTGGGATGACGAGCAATGGGAGGTCGTGGCGGGCACCTATCGTATCGGGTTCGGTCAGCGCTTGACGTTTGATGTCACAGACCAGGTCACGCCAAATGGCTCGTTTGGCGACTACGAGCTGCGCGGGGGCAACGAGCTTGGTCTCCGCTGCAACCGTGCCCCCGGAGAGCTGCCCGAGTCGCCCTGTCCCAATGGCCGAGAAGCCAGAGTCACTCCCGATTACACGTGGACCAATCGCCTCGCAGGTGTCGCGATGGGTTTGAAGGAGCTTCACCTCGGACAGGGCTGGCTTCAAGCCTACGTGTGGGGCTCGTACCAAGTCCACCGCATTCCTCAGATCGAGCTCGTCGATGCAGCGACCTGCGACAATCCGCACCGAGACCAAGATCCGGGATGCTTCGCGCCACCGGTCTATGTGCGGGATCGCGACCGAACGGCACCCGCGAGCACGGCGAGATTTGCAACCCTGCCCGCGATGTACGCAGAGGGTCTCGCAGGGGCGAACGCAAGCTACTTCTGGAACGACCGCGCTCATCTGGGGGTCACCGGATACGGTTCGATGCCTAGATGGCTCATCCAAGGCGCCGACCTCGGGTTCCAGGAATTCTCGCGCAAGCCGTTTGGCGGGCCATTCGGTGCGATTGGAATCGACGCTGCGTTTGGCTTTGGTCAGCAGGACATCTCTGCCGAGGTCGCACGTAGCTTCGATGCGCAGCGGGAAGGTGGAGGCGGGTACGCAGCGTTCGTTCGGGGCGTGACGACACTGCCCAAGAGCGAGATCGACGTGTCGTTGCGCTACTACGGCTCACGCTACGCAAATCCGTATGCGCGCCCGGTTTCAGCACCCGATGAGCTGGACGGACTTCGGGCGAGAGATGAAGCGGGCGCTCGCTTTCGGGCCACTGCCCAACTTGGTCGTCGAGTCGTGCTCCGCGCGCTGCTCGATGGTTGGCGTCAACTCTCCACGGGTGCACTCAACGCGCTCGTCTTTGCGCGCACCGACTGGCGGATTACGTCGAGATGGGCCTGGGCGACGTGGGGAGAGTATCGAAACGGCTCTGCACAGCGCTTCGTCGTGGCGACTCAGCTCGCCTATGAGCCAATCCGACGCTTCAGGATCTCGGGGCAAGCTCGGTACCGCTGGGGTGGCAAGCTCTCAGGCTATCGGCTTCAACAGGACTTGGCTGCGATTGTCGACGTCACGGCTCGACCCACGAACCGGCTGCGCCTCAGGTGTCGCTTGCGCTACGACTTCGACGACGTTTGGGACAACCATCGCCTACCCCAGTCGCTCTGGTCCCATGTGGATCTCGCTCTGACGTTGCGCGACCGCGATGTCGTACGGTTGCGCTACGACTTCCGCATGCTTCTCGATGAGCGCGAGTCGACGCTCTCGCGCGTGCCAAACCCGGAGCACTGGCTCTGGGTCGAGTACGTTTTTCGTTTCTAACTCAGTGTTCGCTGCTGAGCCGAAGGATGGCGTCGGTGCGGGCCACTTGGATCTGAACGCGCCGGGACTGCGCATCGCGGAGCGCAACCCGGGCATCGGCCACCGCCTCGACGTCGCCTGCACCCAGCTCGACGCTGGTTTGGGCTTGCTCCACACGCGTCTGAGAAACCGAAACCAGGCGATTGACAAGAGCGAGCTGACCCTCGGCGTGCTCTCGATCGAGCAGCGCCTGTTGCCGCGCTTCCTCGCGGGCCAGCCGAGCTTCGCGGGCGCGCGCGCCGAGCTCGCCAGCATGAGCGTCTGCCGCGCGCCCGAGGGCGACCGCCCTTCCCCCATCCCAGAGCGGCACCGCGAGATTGAGACCTAGGCGATACATCGGAAACGCGCGCTCATTGACGCCCGCAAAGCCGGTTTGGCCGACTACCGCGAGCACCGGAAGTCGACCCTTGCGATGCATTCGTGCCTCTTGATGCGCGGCATCGCGCTGCAATTCGAGCGCTTCCGCCTCCCAACCCGTATCCAGATCGGGCACGTGAGAATCGATTCCCAACAGTGAAGTGTCCGGCTCTGCGCCGTCGGCGAGCTCACTACCAACAGCAGATTCCAAGAGCCGCTTGGCGGCGACGGCTCTCGCCTGTGCTTCCGCTGCGGCTAGCTCCGCCTGGAGCTCCTGATAGCGCGCGCCGTCGAGCTTGGACGGTGCGCGGTCACCGTCGGCAACCCGCTCCTCGATCCGTTCGCGCTCAGCCTTGGCATCCCCGGCGGATCCAAGCGTCAGCTCATGAGTCAAGTGGCTTGCCATCCAATCGAGATAGGCGGCGCGCACCATGGTCAGCACGGTTTGGCGCGATGCGCCGGAGCTTGCCTCCGCTGCGGCCCGAAATGCTTCCGCAGCCTTGATCGCCGCGCGGGTGTGTCCGTCGTACAGAGGTGCGTTCATGTCGATCGTCCCCTCGTAGCGGATGTTGGGGCGAAACGCTGTGCTCTCCGTCACGGTCGGAGACGCCCGAACGTTGACCACGCGCCCGTCGACGGTTCGGATGCGCTCGATGTCGGAGCCCGGCGCCACAACGCCCGAGATGTTCATCCAAAAAGTCGGCATCTTTCCCGCGCGAGCGGCATCGACCTCCGCACCCGCCCGCTTCGTGCTTGCTTCCGCCGCCTCCCAGTGCGCTTGGTTCTCGAGCGAGAGCGCTTCCAGCTCCTCTAGCTTCACGACTTCAGCCGATGCGCCCGCCGGCGCAAACATCGCAGCGAGCGTGACCATCACGATCGCTCCTCGGCCATTGCAATTGCAGACCATGTTCATGTTCCACCTCATTCATGGCGCAGCGCTTCGATCGGCTCGAGCTGCGCTGCACGGCTAGCCGGGAGATACCCAAACGCAACGCCGACACTGGTTCCGAAAAGAGCAGCACCCGCCATCGTCAACAGCGAGAGGTTGCCCGACCAGGCCATCGCCCGGGCGACCAGGGACGATGCAAGCCAACCGAGTCCTACCCCTGCCAACGAACCCGAAAACGACAAGACGACGGCTTCCGCTAGGAACTGCATCAAGATCTGCGATGGCGAAGCACCGATGGCCGATCGAATACCGATCTCCTGAGTGCGTTCGGCGACCGAAACCAACTGGATGTTCATGACGCCGATTCCGCCGACGAGCAGCGATACAGCTGCGATCCCCACGAGCAAACCCGTCAGAATGTTGGACACGAAACGTGCAAGCTCCGCGGCCTGTGCAGGGCTCGCCATTCGGAAGTCGTCTTGCTCTATTTCGGCTAGCCGATGCGAGCGGCGCATGATCGGAACGGCCTCCAACATCGCTGTCTCGAGGAGGCTCAGGTCCCGAACCTGGACCATGAGCTCGTGGTAGCCGATCGGCATGCCTAGGAACGCTTGGTAGGTGGTCGCCGGGATCAAGACGATCTCGTCCATGTCTTCGCCGGTCGTCTGCTGGCCTTTGGAAATCAGCACGCCGATGATTCGGCAAGGCAGATTGGCGCCGATGGTAATCGTCTGACCCACGGGGTCCCGACGCCCGAACAGCTCTCTGGCAACGGTGGTGCCGATGACGGCAACCTTGGCGCGCTGCCGGACGTCGGTCTCGTCGAACATGCCCCCCATCAACATGGGCCATTCCCGAATGCGGACAAAGTCCGGCAGCGTACCGGTGACATTGGTGGCGAAGGTTCGATCAACAGACTGGATATTTTGAACTTCCGTGATTCGAGGGACGGCACGCTCGATGGTCATCGAGTCACGCAGAAGCGCATCGACGTCGGCATCGGTCAGCGGCCTCGCGGTTCCTCCGAAATCGCGACGGTTCATGTTCGTCCAGATGTACACGACACGCGTCCCCAGAATCTCAAACTGCTCCATCACCGAGCTTCGCGCGCCGGTTCCGAAGCTCACCATGGCGAGGAAGGCCCCTACTCCGATGGCAAGTCCCAACATCGTGAGCACCGTCCGGCCCGGATTGCGAATCGCCGTTCGGACTGCACGCCCAACCACTTCGCTACGCGTGCGCGGCATGCCTGCCTCCTTCCGAAACGACCTTTCCGTCGCGCAGGAAGACCTTCCGGTGGCAGAAGTCTGCGACTTCGGGATCGTGCGTCACGATGATCAACGTGAGGGCGCGCGCTTCGTGAATCTCGAGAAGAAGCTCCATGACTTCGTTGCCCGTCTTCGTGTCGAGGGCTCCGGTGGGTTCATCAGCCAGAAGAATGCGAGGCTGACCCGAAACCGCGCGCGCGATGGCCACACGTTGCTTCTCGCCACCCGAGAGCTGGGCGGGCCTGTGGTTCAGTCGGTGGCCCAATCCAACGCGCTCGATCAGCTCGACGGCGCGCGCCTCCCGCTCGTGCCGATCCACGCCTGCGTAGTAGAGGGGCAGCGTGACATTCTCGAGAACCGTATGATCCGAAATCAAGTGGAAGGACTGAAAAACAAAACCAATGTAGTGAAGTCGAACCCAGGCCCGTTCGCGCCTACTCAGAGTGGAAACGTCCTTGCCGCCCAGTGAGTAAGAGCCGTCCGTCGGCCCATCCAGGCAACCGAGGATGTTCATCAGGGTAGACTTCCCGGATCCGGATGGTCCCATGAGCGCGACGATGTCTCCGGAGTCGACGGTCAGGCTCACCCCGTCGAGCACGGGCGATGTCATGCTGGGAAACACCTTTCGAATGCCCTGGGCCTCGACAATCGAGAACTTGCTCATCGATGCCCTCGAAGCGACAAGGAGGGAGCCGCCGTGCTGTCGTCACCTTCCAATGCGAGCCCGATCGCGAGCGGATCGTCGACTTCGAGGCTGTTTGGGTCGATTGGCCGTACTTCGGTGAGCGCGCCGTCAGACAAACCGGCCTCGACGGGAATCTCCTCCAATTTCGTGCCGCGGATGCGCCAGACGCGACTCCGTGCCGGCGCTTGGGGCGCGCCCTCGGGAGTGAATCGAAGTGTCGCCTCGCGCACCGCGAGCACGTCATCGACTTCGGCAACCTTGATTCGGAGCTGCGCGGTCATCCCAGGTAACAGAGCGTGGTCCGCATTGTTCGCCGCGAGCTTCACCATGTAAAAGATCGCGCCATGCTGAGTCTTCGGGTCCGGGCTAATGTGCTTCACAGTGGCTTCGAAGACACGGCCCGGATAGGTCGGTACCTCGAATTTGGCGCTGAGGCCGAGGGACATCTCACCGATGTCCGCCTCACCGATTGGAGCCTCGACGTGCATCTGATCGAGTGGTGCGCCGATGCGAAACAAGCGCGTCTGAGGACCAACGACCATGCCTGTGTGAGGTGGCACTTCGAGAACGAGCCCGGCGCGCGGAGCAAGGATCGCGGTCTGTTCTCGCTCGCGCCCCCGAAAAGAAGCGCGCTCTAACGCTGCCGAACGCTCCGCCCGGGCAGCCTGAAGCGCTGCGCGTGCCTTGCTCATCTCCGAACCCGCCGCTTCGAGGCTGCTCGCGCTCGCCAGTCCCTTCTCTGCAAGACGATTCGTGCGCTCGAGCGACCGGTTCGCACTCTGCAACCATGCCTCCGCCTCGGAAACGCGTGCGCGGGCAACCTGCGATTCCGCCTGGGCGACGAGATAGGCAAGCTCCGCGGACACCTTGTCGAGCCGAGCGAGGAGCTGTCCTTCCTCGACCTCGTCTCCCGGCTGAACGGCGACCTCGACGAGCTGCCCTTCGATCGGCGCCGGGACCTCGACCTGGTCGGTGAGGTCTACGTTCGCAGTCACGCGAATCTCTTTCACGATGGACCCACGGGAAACCTGCACTCCTCTGTAGGGGCTCGTCTCGGGACCGCGCGTCAACAAGAAGATGGTTATCGCAACGCAGGCGATGACGATGACCGCGATGAGCGCGATCTTCCGACCGCGAGACGAATCCATCTTCGGGATCTCCAGCTTCTCGCTCACCGATGCCTGGGGTTCTTGCATTTCTGCCTTACAAGTAGGCCCCCTAGCGCGATCACGCCAGCACTCCCTGACATCCGGAAAAGCAGGCGCTAGTCTTCGCTTCGTGGGCAGTCTCGCAGAGAACCTGGAAGTTGCGCGCGTGCTCTATCGCGCAGGCGTGCTCAAACCCCTTGGCCCCGGCAAAACGCTACGCATCATCAGAGCCGCTAAGGGCTGGGGACGCTCACCGGCGATGGGATTCATCGCGCTCGCCATTCGTCAGCCGAATACGCCGGCGGTCATCGACGACGAAGGCTCGGCCAGTTTTGACGAAGTGAATCGACGTTCCAATGCCTTGACGCGCGGGCTTCAGGAAGCTGGCGTGCGCGCCGGCGACGTCGTCGGAATCCTGTGCCGCAACCATCGGGGTTTCGTGGAGACCATCCTCGCTTGCTGCAAGGTTGGGGCGAATGCCGTCTTGCTCAACACGATGTTCGCCGCACCGCAGCTCACCGAAGTCGGCCGACGCGAGAACGTCAGCACACTGCTCTATGATGCAGAATTCACGAATCTGCTCGAAGGTTTTCGAGACATGCGGCGGTTCGTCGTCTACGGCTCCGGATCCGACGCGAACATCGATGACCTCATCTCGAGCCACGCGGACCATGACCCCGAGCCTCCGAGCATCGAATCGCGGTTCACGATGCTCACCTCGGGAACGACGGGAACGCCCAAAGGAGCAAAGCGCGGCTCTCCCAAAGGGATGCTTCCGATCGCCTCATTGCTTTCGGCGCTACCACTCCGAACCGGCGAGCGCACCATGATCGCAGCGCCGCTCTTCCATTCCTGGGGCCTCGGGCAGTTTCAGTTGGGACTCATTCTGGGAACGACCTACGTGATGACCCGGCGATTCGACCCGGAGGCGACCCTGCGCATGCTCGCCGAGCATCAATGCACCTCCCTCGCAATCGTCCCGATCATGATGCAGCGCATGCTTGCGCTGCCCGACGAAGTGAAGCGCAAGTACGACCTCAGCTCACTGCGGGTCACTGCAGCAAGCGGCTCGGCGCTGCCCGGTCACCTCGCAACCGAATGGATGGATACCTTCGGAGAGAATCTCTACAATTTCTACGGCTCGACCGAAGTCGCGATGGCCTCGGTCGCCTCGCCCGAAGACATGCGTGCCGCGCCAGGGACCGCGGGCCGGATTCCGCTGGGCACGGTCGTGAAAGTCCTAGACGAGCGGGGCGAGTCGCTGCCCACCGGCCAAACCGGCCGCATCTTCGTCGCCAACGCCCTGTCTTTCGAGGGCTACACCAGCGGGGACGACAAAGAGCGGCTGGGTTCGCTGGTCAGCAGCGGTGATGTCGGCCACTTCGACGAAAACGGCCGGCTCTTCGTCGATGGCCGCGACGACGATATGATCGTCTCCGGGGGCGAAAACCTATTCCCGCGCGAAGTCGAAGACCTGATCGCAGGACATGACGACGTCGAGGAAGCCGCTGTGATCGGCGTGAGCGATCCGGACTGGGGTCAACGGCTCAGAGCGTTCGTGGTCCTCAAGCCCGATGCCAAGCTCGACGAAATGACCGTAAAAGCATACGTGAAGGAGCGCCTCGCGAGCTACAAAGTCCCCCGAGACGTGATGTTCATCGACGCCCTGCCCCGCAATGCAACCGGAAAAGTACTGAAGAAGAACCTCGAACGATGAGCCTTCATCATCGAGGGAATCAGCCGTCGTCGATCAGCTGGGCGATTGCGCGCTAGGAGCCTGCGAACAGCGCTTTGAGGAACTTCTGAAGCTCCGCCCAACTCTGCGTGTCGGCGGCTGCATCGTAGGCTAGCGGCATGTTGAGCTCCTTGCCTCGCGCGGTGGCCGCGGGATTGGTGAAGGCGTGCTGGGCTCCCGGATAGGCGATGAACGTGTAGTCCACGCTGGCCGCGTCCATTTCCTTCTTGAACGCAGCTACCTGCGCTGGCGGAACCAGCTCGTCGGCCGCGCCATGGAGCACCAAGGCCTTGGCCTTGAACACCCCTCGCTGAGCCGGTGGGCCCTGTGGCGACAGGGTCCCGTGAAAGCTTGCTACCCCATCGAGGTCGGCTCCGAGTCGGGCCATTTGCAGGACGACCGCTCCGCCGAAACAGTATCCGATCGCGGCGATCTTGGTTGGATCGGTCGCATCGTGCTGCTTCAACAAATCGTACGCAGCGAGGAATCGCTCCTTGGCAACAGCAGCGTTGCTCACTGCTTCCATGACGAACTTCTGGGCGTCCTCTGGATGCTGGGTGTTCTTGCCGTCGCCGTACATGTCGAGCGCGAGCGCCACATAGCCTTCCTCGGCGAGCATCCGGGCGCGCCCCCGGACGTAGTCGTTATGCCCCCACCACTCGTGCACCACGATGACTCCGGGCAGTGGTCCAGGCTTGCTCGCATCCCAGGCCAGGTACCCTTTGAGCGTGGTGTCACCGGCGCGGTAGGTCACTTCTTCGCCGCGGATGTCCGGGCCGCTTGCGGTGTTCGTCACAGCAGGCTCCTTTTCAATCATGTTGGCTTTCTTGCTGCAAGACGTGCAGGCCAGCAAACACATCAAGACGGCGGGAATCAGTCGTGGCATGGGTGTAACCGCGTGTACTGTGCCGGAATGCGCGAGGCGCGACCAGCAAAACCGAATGTAAACGCGGCCGGTTTTGCCATCCCCGCGGCTGCTCGCTAACGTGAAATCATGGTTTTGGGGGATTTCCGGGCCCGCTCGGTCGCAGCGCTGCTCGTCTGGATCGCCTGTGCTGTGCCATCAGTCGCCGCAGCCGAGGTTTTCTTGGCGGGACCGAGCGATGACGTCGAGGCGCTGATCAACGCATTGCAGCCCGGTGACGAGCTCGTGCTGTCGGGCGGGATGTACACCTTGTCCGAGCGATTCTCGTTCGCAATCGTGGGCACCGAAACTGCGCCAATCACGATCCGCGCGGCCAACGGCGAGGTGCCCCGTTTTCATCGACCGAACGCAAACGAGAACATCATCGACATCGACCAAGCGGAGCATGTCACGATTCGAGGCATCGAATTCTCGGGTGGCTCGGCGGGCATTCGGATTCGCGGCGCGCGTTTCCTGACCATCGAGGGGTGCGAAGTGCACGACACCGGCGATGTGGCCATCAGGGCAAACGATTCGGGTGTTACCTACCAGTCGCTTCGCATCCTCGGTAATCACATCCACCACACCAACAACACCGGTGAGGGAATGTACCTTGGCTGCAACAACGCCGGCTGCGAGGTCACCGAAAGCCGGATCGAAGGGAACTACATTCACCACACGAACCAGCCTTCAGTCAGCCAAGGCGATGGGATTGAGCTCAAGGAGGGTAGCTCGGGCAACGTGATCCGCGACAACGTGATTCACGACACGAACTACCCCTGCATTCTCACGTATGCTTCTAACGGGGCGGCCAACATCATCGAACGAAACGTGATGTGGAACTGCGGTGACCATGGCATTCAATCGGCCGCAGATGCGGTGATTCGCAACAACATCATCTTGGGCGCAAACGCGGACGGGATTGCCATGCAACCGCACCAGTCGGGAAGCCCGTCGGAGCTCGTGGTCGTGCACAATACCGTGCTCAATGCCGGTGGCGACGCCATCAGCCTACGAGGCATCTCCGGATCCGTTGTCGTTGCCAACAATGCGCTGTACGCACAGGACGGATCGGCGTTCTTCGTCAAGGGCGGCACCTCCGGCCTCGTGTTTGCAGGGAACGCAGGGATGGGCGGAGTGTCCGATGGTGCGCTCGCGTTGCTTCCAGGAGATATCGACATCGACTTCGTTGCTGCGAGCTTCAGCGGTGCGCCGGCGATGAGCGTCTTTCCGGCGCCGGGAGGCGCTTTGGCGGCGGCCGGAAGTCCGGTCCACGTCGTAGCGGATGACTTTAATGGAACGCCTCGCGCAGGCGTTGCTGACATCGGCGCCTATCGGTTCTCCGCGGACGGCAACCCCGGCTGGGAGCTCACCGAGACGCCGAAGACCTCAACCCCAACTAACAATCCGGGTACGGGTGGGACCGGTGGCGGCATTGGAGGTTCCGGAGGATTGGCAGGCTCGGGAGGAATCCCATCCAATACGTCCTTCGGGGGCTCCTCGGGATGCCGAGTCGCCTCGTCGAACGACGGTGTCCCGCAGCTGATCGTTTGGCTGATCTGCGCTTTGCTCTGGTGTCGGCGCCGCGTCGCTACTTCTTCTTCGCCGCCTTGCGCTCGGCAACCTCGACCTGAACCTTCTCGAGGATGTTGCGCGGGACCGGAGCGTAGTTCTTGAACTCCATCGAGAACTGACCGCGACCCGAGGTGGCGGAACGAAGATCACCGATGTAACCGAACATCTCACTGAGAGGAACGTCGGCCTTGATGCGGACGTTGGTGTGACCCTTTTCCTGCGAGTTCACCATGCCGCGGCGTCGGTTGAGGTCTCCGATGACATCGCCGACGTTGGCGTCGGGCACGAACACATCGACCTTCATGATCGGCTCGAGGAGCTGCGGCCCGGCCTTGGGCATGCTCTGGCGGAAAGCCGCTCTGGCAGCCGTCTCGAACGCCATCTGGGACGAATCGACCGCGTGGAACGAGCCATCATTGAGCGTGACCTTGAAGTCGAGCAGTGGGAACCCGCAAAGCGGCCCCTCTTCCTTCATGACCTTAAAGCCCTTCTCGACGGCAGGAATGAATTCCTTGGGGATCTTGCCGCCCACAATCTTGGATTCGAAAACGAACCCCTCGCCAGGCTCGGTGGGCTCGATGGTGTATTCGATCTTCGCAAATTGGCCGGAGCCGCCGGTCTGCTTCTTGTGCGTATAGCCGTCCTGGATGGCCTGCGTCACCGTCTCGCGGTAGGCGACCTGAGGCGCCCCGACATCGACCGCCACGCCGTGGCTGCGGCGAAGGATGTCGACTTTGATGTCGAGGTGAAGCTCGCCCATGCCCTTGAGAATGGTCTCGCCCGACTCCTGGTCGACTTCGACATGAAAGGAAGGATCCTCGGCGACCATCTTGCCGAGCGCTGTGCCGAGCTTCTCGCTGTTGGCCTTGTCCTTGGTGCTGATCGCGAGTGAAATCACGGGGTCGGGGAACACCATGGGCTCTAGGGTGGCCGGGTTTTTTTGGTCGGCGAGCGTGTGACCGGTGCGCACGTCCTTGAGGCCGACCATCGCGACGATGTCGCCGGCCTGCGCCGAATCCACGATGGTTCGGTCGTCGGCGTGCATCTCCACCATGCGACCGATGCGCTCGCTCTTGCCCGTGAAGGTGTTGACCAGGGTGTCGCCCTTGTTGATCGTGCCCGAATAGACGCGGGTAAAGGTCAGCGCGCCGAAGCGGTCCTCCATGATCTTGAAGGCCAGTGCGCGTACCGGCCGGCTCGGATCGACGATCGCGAACTCTCCGGTCTCGTGACCCTCGAGGTCGACCTCGGGCTGAGGCGGAACCTGGGTCGGATCGGGAAGGTAGTCGACCACTGCATTGAGAACCTGCTGAATGCCCTTGTTCTTGAACGCAGACCCACAATAGGTTGGAAAGAATGCGAGGTCGCGCGTACCGATGCGGATGCATTTCTTGATGGTCTCGAGGTCGGGTTCGTTGCCCTCGAGGTATTGCTCCATGGCTTCGTCGTCCTGCTCGACGGCGGTTTCGATGAGCTCGAAGCGGTGCTTTTCGACCAGCTCCTTCATGTCCTCGGGAACTTCCTGGACCTCGAAGTTCTCCGGCTGACCGGAGTCGTCCCAGACGTATGCCTTGCGGGTGAGCAGATCGACGACGCCGGCGAAGTCACCTTCAGTGCCGATGGGGAGCACCATGACGAGCGGCTTGGCGCCGAGGATGTTCTTGATCTGGTCGACGACGCGGTAGAAGTCTGCGCCCAAGCGGTCGAGCTTGTTGACGAAAATCAAACGTGCGACCTTGGAGTCGTTCGCGTAACGCCAATTGGTCTCGGACTGAGGCTCGACGCCGCCGGAACCGCAGAATACACCGACTCCGCCGTCGAGGACCTTGAGCGATCGGTAGACCTCGATCGTGAAGTCGACGTGCCCTGGCGTGTCGATGATGTTCAGCTGGTGGTCGTCCCAAAAGCAAGTCGTCGCGGCGGACTGAATCGTGATGCCCCGCTCCTGCTCCTGCTCCATGAAATCGGTGGTCGCCGCACCGTCGTGCACCTCGCCGATTTTGTGAATCTTACCGGTGAGCTTGAGGATGCGCTCCGTGGTCGTCGTCTTGCCGGCGTCCACGTGCGCGAAGATGCCGATGTTTCGGTACTTACTGAGATCTTTCATTCTATTGCTCGTCCGATGGGTCGATTTGCCACGCGCCGGATACCTCGAAAGCCAGCTTGTGCAAGCCCACGCCCACGACACCCCCGAATTTACAGGGAAAAGGGGACAGTCGACCGATGTGCAAGTCGCCGGGATCGCATTGCCTCTCGGAAGAAGATCGCAACGACTGGATCATGGCGCTCGTGGCGCTGCGATCTTTGCGGCGGGAGTCTCGTGATTTCGAGGAGTTAGGGGGCTCGAGAGTGTCCCTTATTCGTAGAGCTTGACCACTTGGACGCCTTTGGGGGAGGCCTGCATGCAGAGGTCGCAGAGGGTGCATTCGTCGACGTTGGCTTCTACGACCTCGACGCTGTTGGGCGCGGAGCCGAGCTTGAAGATTTTGACCGGGCACACCTCGACGAGCTTGTCCGCAAGGCCGGGGGATTTTTCGACGACGCTGCCGTCGACATCTATGCGTATGAACATGGCCATGATGAGTCCTCTGTCGCTCAGTTTCCGATGCGCTCTCGGACGAGGTTGGGAATGTCGCCAATCTCCTCGGCGACTGAAATCCCGGCTTCGCGCATTCGGCGCATCTTGTCTGCGGGTGAATCCACCTTCTTGTTCACGACCGTCCCCGCATGACCGAAGCTCATGCCCGGCATTTCATCCATGAAGCGACCGGCGACGAATGCCACGATGGGAAGTCGGCTCTTGTGCTCCTGGGTCCATCGCGCGAGCTCAGCTTCGGCCGTGCCACCCGGCTCCGAGTAGACCACCACGGCCTTGGTGTCTTCGTCGGCCTCGAACAGCGGAATCAGGTCGGCATAGGTCGAGCCGATGACGGGATCGCCGCCGATCGAAATCGCCGTGCTGACACCGAGCCCAGACAGAGTCAGCGCGTTGCAGATCTCCGTCGTCATGCCACCCGAACGTGACATCACCCCGACGACACCGGGCTTGAAGGCCTTGCGGCAATCGACCGCAGGGCCACCGAGGCTTCCAAAACGACAGACGTCGGGCACGATGATGCCGAGGCAGTTCGGGCCGATGACCCGCGCGCCATGGAGCTCCGCGTACTCGACGACGGCGGAGGCGTCTTTTCGCGGGATCCCCTCGGTGATGATGATCACCTCTTTGATCCCCGCATCGATCGCTTCGTATGCCGCATCGGGGGCGAAGGCGAGCGGCACCGTGATCACCGTCCCATCGACTCTTTGCTTCGCGGTGATCTCGCGCACGGTGTCGTAGACAGGAACGCCGTAGACCTCGCGCCCACCCTTGCCGGGCGTGACGCCACCGATGATTTTCGAGCCGTACTGCAGGCACTCCCGGGTGAAGTTCAATGCCTCACGCCCGGTGATGCCTTGGACGATGAATTGAAAGTCTTCGTGAACGATAACGGCCATGGCTTATCCCTCTACCCGACTTTCTCGACGGCGCGCCTGGCCGCTTCGCTGATCGACACCGTGCGGTCGCAGTACTCGATGCCGTACTTCTGGAGGATCTTGGCGGCGTCCGCCTCCCAAGCGCCCGGAACACGAAAGATCAAAATCTTGTCTGCCGGCTCGAACCCCAATTCGATGATGCCCTTGATGACGCCGCGCGCGACGAGGTCGGCACGCGTGTTGGACACCACGTTGGACATCACGGCGATCTTGTCGACGCCCGGCTTGCTCAACACCAGCTTGGTGAGACGCCGAGCTTTGTCGACACTGGGGTTGCCACCGATCGCCGCGTAGTTGGCGGGCCGGCCACCGTGCTTTCGCACAGCGTCGGTCAAGGTCAGCGAGCCGCCGCCAGCGCCAATGACCAGGCCAATATTGCCGTCGAACTCGGCGATTGGGCTGATGATCCCCCGAATGTCTTCCTCGTCGATCTTCGCGCCCTCGAGCTCGAATGCGGTGGGCTCACGGACCTGGCGAAGGTCTTCTTTCGCAAAACCGAGCTCATCGAGCATCGGCCTTTGCCGATGGCGGGCTTCGATCTCGAGATCGGCTTCGACGTCCCGCACGACGAATTTCCCGTCCCCGAGCTTGACCATCGAGGTGATGTCGAGATCCGCCAAGTCGTACTTCAGAAACAGCCGCGCAAGCCCAGCGACGATGCGTGTCATTTGCTTGAGGTCGTTGCCTCCGAGGCTGAGCGACCGGGCGAGCTCTTTGGCGATGTAATCGGAAAACGGATAGAGGGCCGAAAAGTGCCGGCGTACGATGCGGTCCGGATGGCTGTCGCCGAGGTCGTCGATCTTGCCGGCCATGTCGGCGGCGGCCACCACCGGACGCTTGCTCGTCCCGTCGTAGGTGAAGCTGAGGCTGTACACGGCCTCGCCTCCTGGCCTCGCCTCGACCAGAAGGCCTTTGGGTTTGCGTCCACCGTCGTCGATTTCGAAGAGCTCGCTTGCCGCAGCTTTGGCGCCGCTAGCATCGGAGGCCTCTTTCACCGACGACGCAGCCAGACCGGGCGCAATCGCCTGGGCCTTCAAGATGATCGGGCCGCTGATTTCCGAGGCGGCCTTCGCGGCCTCGTCGGCCGTCTTCACGAGTCTGCTCTCGACTAGCGGAATCCGGTGCTTCTCGAGAAGTTGCTTCGCCTCAAATTCGTAAAAACGCATAGGGGAAGCGCGAGACTAGCCCCACTGGTCTGCGTTACGCAAGCCCTGTGGTGACCGCCGGAACGAAAACGGGCTCCGGACCGCACGCGGGCAAGAACCTAGCCCGCGATCGCTTCAGCAAGGGCGACGACACGCTTGGCGTGGTCCACGTGCAGCTTCTCGATGAGCTTGCCATCGACGACGACGACGCCTTTGCCCTGCGCTTCGGCCTCGCCATAGGCGTCGATGATGCGACGCGAGAGCCTGAGCTCCTCTTTGGAGGGCGCGAAGACTTCGTTGGCGGCCTCGAGCTGCTTCGGGTGGATCAGCGTTTTGCCATCGAAGCCGAGCTCGGCCCCCTGACGGCACGAGTCGATGAACCCCTCGTGGTCGTTCAAGTCGAGGAACACCCCGTCGAGAATCACGAGCCGCGCCGCCCGTGCGGCGAGTAGGCAAAGGCCCAGGGCCGTGATGAGCGGGAGGCGCATGGCGGTGTGCTGCGCCTGGAGGTCTTTGGCGAGATCCGAGGTCCCCATCACCAGGCCCCCGAGGCGTGGGCTCGCATCCGCGATTTCCTCGGCGTGCAGCATCGCGCGAGGGGTTTCCATCATGCACCAAATCGCCATGTCAGGCGCGGCGCCGTGCGACTGCAAGACCGACTCGGCCTGCCGAACCGTCTCGGCGCTTTCCACCTTTGGGAGCAGGACTGCGTCCGGGCCGACCTTCGCAGCCGCGACCAGATCGTCGTAGCCCCAGGGGGTATTCAAGCCGTTCGTGCGAATCATGACTTCGCGCTTGCCATAGCCGCCGGCCTCGACGGCTCGGATGACCTGATCGCGGGCGGTCCCCTTCATGTCGGGCGCAACGGCGTCTTCGAGATCGAGAATCAGGGAGTCGGCCGGTAGCGCACGCGCCTTCTCGAGCGCCCGGGCGTTGGCACCGGGCATGTACAACACACTTCGCCGGGGGCGATGCTTCGCACTCATCGTGTAACCTCTCAAAAATGGTAGGCCGCCTTCAGGTCGGCATCCTTTTCGGCGAGCATCCTAGCGAGCTCGACCATGACTTTGCACTGCTTGACCGTCGCGTCGTCTTGCATCTTGCCGTCGATCATGACGGCGCCCGTGCCATCTCCCATCTCCTCGATGACCTTCTTGGCCCAAAGCACCTCGTCGACCGGCGGGCTGAACACCTTCTTGGCGATGTCGATCTGCACCGGGTGAAGCGACCAGGCGCCGACGCAACCGAGAAGGAATGCATTCCGAAACTGATCTTCGCAGGCGACCACGTCGCGAATGTCTCCGAACGGCCCGTAGTACGCGAAGATGCCGTTCGCGACACAGGCATCGACCATGCGCGCGATCGTGTAGTGCCAAAGATCCTGCTGCGCTGTCGCACGCAGAGCCTCGGGGTCATCGGGATTCGGATCCTGGCGAACGAGGTAACCAGGATGCCCGCCGCCCACACGCGTGGTCTTCATGCGCCGTGACGCGGCAAGGTCAGCAGGCCCGAGGCTCAAGCCCTGCATGCGCGGGCTGGCGCCCGAGATCTCCTCCACGTTCGCGACGCCGAGTGCCGTTTCGAGAATCGCGTGAACCAGAATCGGCTTCTTCACGCCCGCGCGCGCTTCGAGCTGAGCGAGTAAACGATCGACATAGTGAATGTCCCAGGGCCCTTCGACCTTGGGCACCATGATCACGTCGACCTTGTCGCCGACCTCCTGGACGATCTGCCACATGTCGTCGAGGAACCAGGGGCTGTCGAGGCTGTTGACTCGGGTCCAGAGCTGACAGTCGCCGAAGTCGTTCTCCTTGGCGATCTTGATGAAACCCTCACGCGCCTCGGTCTTCTTGTCCGCCGAAATCGCGTCCTCGAGGTTCCCGAGAAGCACGTCGCACTTCGCCGCAATGCTCGGCGCTTTGGCGGCCATCTTGGGATTGCTGGGGTCGAAAAAGTGGATCATCCGCGACGGCCGGAACGGGATCTCCCGTGGGGGTTCCGGTGCGCCGATGGCCATGGGTTTGAAGAAGTCCTTGGGATTGCGCATGGTGCTCCCAGTCCTAGACGCCAATTTGGGGAGATGCAACGGGCCCCCGATACCGACAAAGGGAGCACATGGAAATCGGCATGAACCTTCCGGTGATGGCAACGGGCCTCGACAGGGACACCTTCTTGAAATGGTGCGAGCGCATCGACGCGGGCTTCTTCGCAAGCATCGCAGCGGGCGAGCGAATCTCCTTCTACAACCCGGACATCACCGCAGCGCTTTCGGCCGCTGCTGCCCTGACAGAGCGGGTCAAAATCGTGAGCGACGTCTTCGTCCCGATGCTCCATCACCCAGTCATGCTGGCCAAGCAGCTCGCGACGATCGATGTGCTGTCCGGAGGACGCTTCGTCGCCGGCCTCGGTGTGGGCGGACGCGAGCAGGACTACCAATCGGTCGATGCGCCGCTCGGACACCGCCTCAGCCGCCTTGCAAGAAGCGTCGAAACCATGCGCAGCGTCTGGCGCGGCGAACCGGTCGTCGAGGGCGCGCTGCCCGTCGGCCCCGCTCCGGTGCAAAAGGGCGGACCCAAGCTTCTTGCCGGCTCACTGATGGTCGAGTCGATAGAAGCCGCCTCGAGGTGGGCCGACGGCCTCTGTGGATTCAGCTTCGGGCCGTCCGCGGCCGAAATGAACCTGCAATTCGAAGCCTCGCGTCGTGCATGGAAAGAACGCGGACGTCCGACGCCTTGGCTCGGTACGGGCTTCTGGTACGCGCTCGGCCCGAACGCCCGCGGGCAGCTCGACGACTACCTGGATCGATACTTGAATTTCATGGCGCCCATCGCGCGCGAAAGCGTGAAGCAGATATGCATGGTCACCACGCCCCAGGCCCTGAAGGACGCCGTGCAACAAGCCAAAGACGCCGGGGCCGATGATGTCTTGCTCGTCCCGACGACATCCGACCCCGATGACGTGCATCGGGTGACGGATATCCTCGGCTAAACCGTTACTGCACGACGATATCGGTGCAGCAACCGGTGAGGCAGAAGCTCCCGCCCGGACAAGGCTGGTCGCCGGGAAGGCCGCAGACTTGCTTGCCGACGGGACAGCGGTCCCCGCCGCCGGAGCCGCCCACGCCACCACCGCCACCGCTACCACCCGTGCCCGGGAAGCAGTCCTGCGGGATCGTGGGCTTGCCGAGGCAAATTTCGCAACGCCCGCAGGTGTTCAAGCAGCTGCCCGCTGGCGTGCATGCCTGACAGAAAGCCGGGTCGGTCACCGTGTTGAAAGTGCATCCCGATTCGGACCCGATGTACACGTAGCCATCGCCACCACCTGGGCCCATGCCTGCAAGCTCCGGGAATGTGCAACAGCCGAAGCAGTCGCAGCCGTTCGGCGTGAGCGGTACGCACACGTCCTCGCAGAGCTGCGACTGGGTCTCGGGGCAGTCTTTGCTTCCGAGCAAACCTTCATCGTACGTGCACTGGACTTTGGGCTCGAGCGGATCGCAGCTTCGGCTCCAGTGGCAGTCGTCATTGCCCGCGCCATTTCCGAAATCGAAGTAGCAGTCGGCCTTGCACTGCTCGCCGGTCTCACCGCCGACCCCGGAAAGCAACTCCTCGCCCTCGTAGTTGTCGCAGGGCCCGAGGCACTCCGGATCGTCGTTGTCGATGAGACCGTCTCCGTCATCATCGATGCAGTTTCCGCATAGGGTGACGCGCCCGGCGCATTGGATGATCTGACACTCCCCTGAGCTGCCACCCGTACCGACCACGCCACCGGTGCCGCCCGTCGCGAGGCCACCTGTTCCAGCGGAGCCACCGGTCCCGCTGCCTCCGGACGTGCCTCCGGTTCCGCTGAAGGGGTCGCCGCTCGAGCTGCTCCCGCACGCACTCAACGCGAGAACGAGGGAAGAGCCAAGCAGGAGCAATAAAATACGCTGATGCTGCATTGTTCCACTCTAACGGATGCTTTGCGGCGAGACCATGGATCCCCAAATTCCCTATTAATCCTAATACTTATCGACGCTTCGGCGGCCGTCAGAGGCAAAAGAGCAAAGCCCCATGCTATAAGCCCCGTTTGGAGGAGGTATGGTTATGAAAGCCATCATCGTTGCTGTGGTTGTCGTGGGAGCTTTGGTCGCGGGCGCGTTCATCGCAGGAGTCAATCCGGTCTTGGCGGACGATCCACCCAAGAAGGCCCAATGGCAGTACCAATGCTTCGAAGCGGACGGTGTCGCGCAGGTGACGGAGCGGTCCAACAAGATGGGTGAGCAAGGCTGGGAGCTCGTGACTTCGGCCGGTAGCATCAAAGGCCAGACGCTCTGGTGCTTCAAGCGCCCACTCTGGAAGCGCCCGAGATAGTAACCTGGGCCGCATGCTTGGCGCGGCAAGCTCCATGATGGGATTCCCATGACCCAGCTTCGCAAACCAGGACCATGTCACTCCTAAGTGATCCTCAAGTCAGGCGAAACGTAGAGCGCCTTCCAATCGAATTCGACGACTACGGATTCGATCGCTTCGGGCTCTCGCGAAAGGCGCTCATTCGCGCGTATTCGCCGATGGCCTACATGTACCGTCGCTACCTCAAAGTGACGGCGTTCGGCCTCGAGAACGTTCCAGCGACGGGGCGAGGCCTCGTCATCCCCAATCATTCGGGCGGCCTGGGCGCCGACGCGGCGATGATTTTCACATCTCTGCTGCTCAACGACGAAGCGCCTCGGCTCGGCCAAGGCATGGCCGAGTACTTCCTGACGCGTTCGCCGTTCGCGGCACCCGCATTGCGGAAGCTGGGCCACCTGACCGGTCTGCCCGAGCATGGGGAACAACTGCTCAACGACGAGCGCCTGGTGGTGGTGTTCCCCGAAGGCGCCCGCGGCGCCGGAAAGCTCTACAAAGACCGCTACAAGCTCGTGCGCTTCGGCACAGGGTTCATGCGGCTTGCCCTCAAGACCGGCACCCCGGTCATCCCCTGCGCGTTCATCGGCGGGGAGGAGTCGTTTCCGCAGCTCTTTCACATCAAGTGGCTCGCAAAGCTGCTCAACGGTCCGTTCGTGCCGGTCGCGCCTCAGCTCGTTCTCTTTCCCTTGCCGGTAGCCTGCCAGGTGTACTACGGGCCTCCGATGCACTTCGAAGGGGACGGCTCGGAGCCCGATCACGTCATTGAGCAGTATGTCGACGAGGTTCGCCATGCGATGGAGCGACTGATCAGCACGGGGCTCGACGCCCGCCCGCGGGCCTTCATGTTCGAGCGCATGCCGGATACGGACCAGGAGCAGAGGCGATGAAGATCTTGATCACCGGAATCAGCGGCACCTTGGCGCGCGGCGTTGCATACCGATTGGTCCGGCGCGGCTACCAGGTCGTCGGCATCGATCGGCGTCCTTGGCCCGACGTGCCTGAAGGCGTCGAAATGCACCAGGCCGACATTCGCAAGCGCCCTGCCGAGGATGTGTTTCGCATCTCACGGCCCGATGCGCTCATTCACATGGCTACGGTGACCCACTTCACGACATCGACAGAGGAGCGCTACCGCATCAACCTAGGCGGCACCCGAAAGCTGTTCGAGTACTGTCACGAGTACGGCGTGAAGCAGGCGGTCTTCGTCGGCCGCCACACGGTCTATGGCGCCACCCCGGATTCCCCGCTCTACCACACCGAAGACGAGCCCCCGCTCGCAGGCGCGGCCTTCAAAGAGCTGGCCGACCTGGTCGCTGCGGATCTCTATGCAGGAAGCGCGCTCTGGCGATGGCCGGAGCTCAATACGGCGGTCCTCCGGCTCTGCTATTTCCTCGGTCCCAGCCGAGGCGGCACCCTCGCTGGCTTCCTCGCGAAGAGCCGCGTCCCCATGGTGATGGGCTTCGATCCGCTCTACCAACTCATGCACGAATGGGACGCCGAAGAAGCGATCACCTTGGCGGTCGAAAAACAGCTGCGCGGCGTGTTCAACGTCGCGGGGCCCCCACCGGTGCCTCTCTCCGTCGTCTGTTCGGCCACCGGCAAGCGGGCCGTGCCGATCCCCGAACCACTCTACTCGAGCGTCCTCGGCCGCTTCGGCTTTCCCTACCTCCCCGACGACGCCGTCGCCCACGTGAAGTACCCCATCGTCATCGACAACAAGGCGTTCGTCGAAGCCACAGGGTTCGAACCCCGCTACAGCGCCAAGCAGACGATGGAGGGCTTCAGGTGGAACTAAACCGGCTCCCAGCCTACTCGACGGGACAGCCCTGGTCGATCCGCCGCGAATCGCTGAGCCGGTCGCACACCGCGGTCATGCAAGCCGACTCGCTGTAGCTGTCCGGGGTGCATGCCAGGTAGTGCCCCTCCCCGCTATCCTCGAAATAGCTCTGAAGCGGCGCTTCGTCATCGAGGAGGTGCTCGACGTAGTCCCGGAGATTCATCGTGTCACCCCCGACGTCCATGTCGCTGCCCGCCCACGCGAGCGTCCGGAGGCTGGCGACATCGCCGGTTTCGCCATCCGAGGTGATGTAGGAGACCGCGTCGAGGAGGGCTTCGGACGGCGCGTCGTCGAATCCTGGAATTGTGACGCAGTGACTGTCGTTGGTGTCCCTGTAGAAGGGTAGATAGTAGGCCAGGTTCTCGGCGCCATCGTACTGAGACCGCAACAGGTCGATGTCGTCCCACCAGAGCGAGTAGATGTCGGCCCGATCGAGCCAGCTGTACTCGTCGAGGCCCGGCGCCGAGCCGAATTCGATCGACATCAGCGCGCCGGAGTCGTTGTCGTAGAAGCGCTCGTAGGAATAGAGCGAGTAGTTGTAGTCGAGCCTGAAGAACGTCGCAGCCAGGCGATCGTTTGGGTATTCCGCAGCGAGAACAGTGCTCAGATTGCCAAAGTCGGCCATGATTTCCGGCGAATTCGGCGCGCTCGAGATCAGCGGATCGACGTTCCACGAGCTGCGGACTCGGTTGTGCAGCGGCAGTGACTTCGATGTCGCCTCCGAGTTCGGATAGATGGGTCCCGAATCATTGAGAAGATAGCCTCGGCCCACGTTGTTGAGCCCGGACCGGAGAAAGTAGTAGTTGATGATCGAGCCCGCGCCGCCCGCACTGCAGCCGCTCACAAAAAGACGCGGGATGGCGGAGAAAATGTCGTTGAGCTCGTCGATCATAGCGAGAATGTTCACATGCCCAGAATGGATGAACTCGTTGTCCGGCTCGACGTCATCGGGATCTGAGTACGTCGTCGTCGTCTGGCCGGAGTAAACATCGCCCGTGCAGTAGGGCACGAACACCTTGTTCCAGTCCGCCATTGGGGAAACCGCGGGGTTGTCGTTCAGCAGCGGGTAGACGAACTTCGCGTCAATGCCGAACCCGCTGAACTCTTGGTTGGCCACGGCATGATCGTCGTCGAGCCCGTTCGGATTGGCCGCGCCGCGAAAGCCTCCGCCCGTGCAGCTCTCGTAGTCCCAGCAAGCGCCGCCGCCCTCGAAAAACACGATGACGTTATCTGAGGTCTCGGAGAACTCCACCCAGAACTTGTATGGGCTCCCGTCGCTGCAGGTCGCGCCTTCGGGTTCGTACTTCACCCAGGCGCCGAACTCGGGCGGTTCAAAACCGCTGCCGCCGGTGCCCGCAGTCCCGCTGCTGCTACTGCTGTCTTCGCCGCAGCCCACCGCAAGCAATCCCAAAACCAGGCTAAGCCCAAGAAACCGTCGTTTAATCATAGCACTAACCTATCACCGGAACCGAATTCGTCGAACGCGCGGCGGTGGTTGATGACTTTCTTCGCAGCCGATCGGCCAGATGCTAATCATTCCGACGATGGAACCTCCAAACGAGCCAACGGGACCCGCGCCCGGCCCCGTCGAACCGCAACCGGTCGAGCTCGGTTTCACCCTGAGCCGGGACCGGGTCGCACTCACCGATTTGCTTTCTCGCGCCTCCGAAGCCTGGTCGAGGGACCTCGGCAGCTGGGTTCTGGCCATGCTTCTGTATTGGCTCATTGGAATGGGCATCCCCTTTGCGCTGAGCCTGGTCTGGGGGCTGGTCAGCGCGTTCCAGAAATCAGGGTCGGACACGAGCGCGATGTTCGTCGCGGTGGACGTCATCGTGCAAGTCGCGCTGTACTTGGTCCAGTTGGTGATCTCAGGAGTCTTCACGCTCGGGCTTTGGGCGATGGCGATGCGGGGTCTTCACGGTCAGCGAACGACCGTCGGGACTCTGTTCAGCCAACTCTCGAAGATCGGAAAGTACATCGTTCAGACGCTGGCGGTGTTCCTCGGAGCCGCCCTGATCATTCTTCCCATCGTCGTCGTCGTCTGGTTGGTCTTCGTCGGCCCCGTCGACCTCGAAACGCCGATGAGCGAAATCATGGATGACGCCGGGAAACCGTTCGCACTGGCGAGCCTGCTGCTCCTGCCGCTGTACGTCTACATCGTCAGCGGCATCGCCTTCATTCAAGCGGAGCTCGCGTTCAACGACGACGCCGGCCCCATCGAGGCCATCATGTACTCCTGGCGCATCGCGCGCGGCAAACGTTGGCGAATCATCGGAGTGGGTTTGCTTTCCATGCTCATCTTCGTGGGCTCGGCCATGTTCTGCGGCATCGGTCTTCTCTTTGGCGCTCCCTTGGCGACTCTGCTCTTGGCCGCGCTCTACCTGGGACTTCGCAACGGCGCGGATGTGCCTGCAGCCAACAGCGCGACGACCCTCGGCCGCTAGCACTGGCACGGCGCTTGCTCATCCAAGTGGTGAAACGGCGTCTCTCTGTGCCAACCTGCGCCCAGCGCCTCGAAAGGATGACAAAAATGTCGCGAATTCAGCTTATCCTTGGTTTTGGCCCTGCCGTCGCGCTGGCCCTGATCGCCCAGCCGATGCCCGCCCAAGCCTGTGGCGGGCTTTTCTGTTCCGCCTCCGCGCCGGTCAACCAGGCCGCCGAACGCATCATCTTCTCGAAGAACGCCGATGAGACGGTGACCGCGGTCGTTCAGATCCAATACGAAGGCCCCTCGAAGGAGTTTGCCTGGGTGCTCCCCGTGCCAGGGATTCCAGAGGTGAAGGTGTCCTCTGACTTGGCGTTCACTCGGCTCCAGCAAGCGAGCAACCCCCAGTACACGTTCACCACGGAAGTCCAAGGCCGATGCAAGCGAGAGCGCGGCAGCGATTCCGCGTCGAGCGGAGCGCCGGGAGGCAATTTCACCGATAGCGGCTCCGGGGGCACCGGTGGCAACGGCGGGGTCAACGTGCTCGCATCCGGCACGGTCGGTCCCTACGACTACGTCGTCATCGAACCGAAAGCGAGCTCGGATAAGATCGGCGACGTCGCGGTCGAATGGCTGACTTTGGAAGGGTACGACGTCGTGCCACCGGGCGGAGATCCAGACGACATCGCGATCCTGCTCGGCGAGTACCTCCAAAACGCGATGAACCTGCTCGCGTTCCGGCTCACCAAAGGAAACGACACCGGCACCATTCGCCCGGTTTGGATCACGTACGAGTCCGATCAACCGATGATTCCGATTCGGCCGACCGCCGTCGCCGCCAACGACGACATGGGCGTGATGGTCTGGGTTCTCGGCGAGAGCCGGGCGGTTCCGGTCAACTACAAAGGGCTAGAGCTCAACCAGGCGCTCATCAACTGGCTCAACGGCGCAGGAAATTACAACCAGGTCGTGATCGCGGCGGCGAACGAAGCGGGCGGTCAGGGATTCGTGTCCGAGCGCGCGGGTTCGAGCTCGGACTATGAAGACATTCTGATTTTGGATTTCGAGAAAGCCGATTGGGAGGCGCTCCAAATGAGCGTGGACGTTCTCTCGGCATCCGAGCTCGTCTCCGAGAGCAGCCGCCGATTCCTCGGCTGGGATGGCTACCGCGCTCTGGTGGATCGTATTCTTCCTGAGGGCGTCGACGTCGACGAATTCTTGGGATGCCCCGCTTGCAACCCCGGAGCCGTAGAAGGCCTGGACAGGCAGGCGTTTGTCGACGCCCTCGGGGAGGAAGTCGTCGAGCCCATGATCGCCACGCAGGAGCTCGTGCTTTCGCGACCCTACGTGACCCGGCTCTACACTACATTGTCCGCACCCGAGATGGACCTCGATCCCTTGTTCGACTTCAACCCGGACCTCCCGGACATCTCGAACCTTCACACCGCGCGTCGGGTGATCGAGTGTCACCGAAGTGTCTATCAGTGGGAGGCACCGTCGCGTTTCGAGCTCGAGGACGGCCGCGTCGTGCGCCTCAACCCTGGCGACGCATGGCCGTTCCTGGTGGGCGATGAAGATGCGCCTCCCGCCAATGCGCTGGTCCTGGCGCTGACGACGAGTGGGCCGGGAACGGTCGTGCAAGACAACTCGGCGGCCATCAATCGGGCCCTTGCGGAGCACAACGCCACGGTGCCCTCGCCGAGTGGGTGTGGATGTGGGGTGGTGTCGCCTCGTTCCCAAGCCGCAACCTGGGCAAGCTTGGCGATGTTCGTCCTCCTCATGAGGCGTCGGCGCCGGCCTGCCTAGGTGCCCAGACCTGGAATCGAACCAGGGACACGAGGATTTTCAGTCCACTGCTCTACCAACTGAGCTATCTGGGCCCGGAAATGAGGCGCGGAGCCTAGCTGCGGATGGGGGCCTGTCAAGGGTTTGAGAAAACTTGCGATCCGGTCCGTGTTCACGTTTACAATGTCGATACGGATGGTGTGATCGGGATGGAGAGCCCAGTAGATGATCGGGGCGGCGATGCATTTCGCGTGCTGCTCAGCGGGGGTGCGAAAGGCCCGGGGCCCAAGTCCGAGGTCCTCGAGGCGCTCTCGCTGAGACCGGTCTGGCTGGCGACCTGGGAACCACGCGCCGAGGGGTTCCGGACCCTCATCAACTCGGAGGGTGAAGAGGCCCTTGCGGTGTTCAGCTCCCAGGCGGAGCTCAAGAGCGCGGCGAAGCAATTCGATTGGCTGGAAGACGACGGGACGGTAGCCACCCACCGTGCGATTGGTGGAGACATCCTGCGCCATGCGTGGACGCGCGAGTACGCCTTCGTCGTGATCGACATCGGCACGAAGCACTCCCTGGAGTACGCGCGCGACGAGCTCAAGATGATCCTTCGGGAGATGGACAGCACCGGTCCGTTCCGTACGTCGCGACCACCGCCGCCTCCGAGCTCGGAGAAGCCTTCAAAACCGGCAGCTAGCAGCTCGTTCCCTCCGCCCGTCGAGCGGATCTCGACCCTGTACAGCATGGGGCCCGGCCAAGTCGAAATGATCGAGCGCTTGAGCGAGCTGCCGACACAGCCGCATCCGATTCTCTACGAGAGCGAGCCTCCAACACAGCCGCGCGCAGCGCTGAAGCAAAGCCAAGCAGCGCCGAAGAAGGACGAAGCGTCAACGGCGCAGCGCAAGAGCTCGCGCCCGGCGCACAAAGCCAAGCGCGAAGCGCCTGGTGCAAACATCGAAGAGGTGCGGGCGGATTCGGCAGCGCTCGGCGAAGGCGGAACCTACGGCGCGGCGAGCGTCGTCCCGCCGCCCGGACCGCGGTCCATGCCGATCACCCCTTCGATGGTGGTGAAGTCCAAAAACGCAAAAGAAGACGACTCGGAGGAACCGTGGAGCTCCAGCGCCCCAAGGCTCAACTCCGACGCGCCAACTGCGCCAGCCGCTCAGGCACTACCGTCGCTCGAGTCCCAGAAACTGAAGCTACCCCCGATCCCACCGGTCGCGCCGCCGCCGGTAGCACCCAAGGCCAAGGCGTCGACGGTGCCGCCCGGGGAGCGCACAGAGCCCGACGCGAAGCCACCCACGGCAATCCCGGCACGCATCCCGGCGCCCTCGATCGGAGATGGAATCAAGCTGGAGGAGCTTCGGGACGCACCGGACGAAGACTGGCTCAAGGCCATGGCCGATGTGTTGCGGGGCTTCTTCGAGATCGAGTGGGCCTCGTACTGCGAGGTCGCCCGCAAAGTCGGACAGCCGACTCCCGCCATCGGCCTACGGATCACCGACAACTACCGCGACAACGTGACCGCGATCATCAAGGAGCTCATCGAGGTCAGCCAAAAGCGGGAGATGGAGATCGACGTGTTGCTGATCGATGGCCACGACATGCTCCGCAAAGCGCGTGAGCGAGGTTTCGTCTTCTATCCCTGGAAGCCGAAACCATTCGGCCGATAGCGGATCGTGCGGGAGTGTCCAGGCTCGACCAACCCCCGCCACGGTCGCCGTGCTAAGACACCCGCGTGCAGCTCGGCAACGCACTTCCATCCATTCGACACCCAATCCCCTCGGCCGCCGGTCAATCGTGGGTAGAACGCCTCGCTGCCAGTGAGTGCCCTGCGCTCACGACTCGGCGCAAACGACGCGAAGAGCTCACCGGTGCAAGTCATGATCCGATCGTTTGGGTCGAAGCGCAGGGCGCAAACGTGCTCGATTCCGACGGCAATCGATACGTCGACTTCACTTCGGGATTTGGGGTGGCGTTCGTGGGACATCGTCATCCCGAAGTCGTCGAAGCCGTCAAGCGCCAAGCTGATCGACTGCTGCACGCACTCGGCGACTTGCACCCGTCCGACGTCAAGATAGAGCTTCTCGAAAAGCTCTGTACGCTAGCGCCTTGGCCCCAAGCGCGAGCCATGCTTTCGCTCAGCGGCGCCGATGCGGTCACTGCGGCGCTCAAGACAGCGGTGATGGCGACCGCAAAGACCGGCGTCGTCGCGTTTGAAGGCAGCTACCACGGGCTCAACTATGGTCCGCTCGCCGTGTCCGGTTTCGCCAAGCGCTTTCGCGAACCGTTCTTGGGGCAACTGCAGCCTGACGTGCACTTTGCTGCATGGCCCAGCCCCGATCTCGGCGTCGAAGCAGCGCTCGGAACACTACCCGAAGACTGGAGCCGCATCGGCGCCGTCATCGTCGAGCCCATTCAGGGGCGCGCCGGGGTCCGCCTTCCGCCGCCGGGCTTTCTCCAAGCGCTCGGCTTGGCGTGCAAGAAGAACGGCGCCCTTCTCATCGTCGATGAGATTTTGACCGGCGTCGGTCGTTGCGGTGCATGGTGGAGGTCGGTCGACGAAGGGCTCATTCCGGATCTGATCTGCGCGGGCAAGGCCCTCGGTGGTGGCCTGCCGGTCAGCGCATGCATCGGGCGTGACGACGTCATGCGTGCCTGGGGAAACCCGGACCGCGAGGCGATTCATACGGGTACTTTTTACGGAGACCCGCTTGGCTCGGTCGCCGCGCTTGCCACCATCGAGTTGATCGAACGAGAGGATCTTGCCCAACGAGCCGTCGATCGAGGCAAGACGTTCGCTCAGATGCTGCGCGACGCGCAACTCGCTCCGGTGACCGAAGTACGTCAGGCGGGAATGATGCTCGGACTCCAATTGGAGGGCAGCATGGAGGCCTTGCGCGTGACCCGATCGCTCCTCGAACGCGGCTACCTCGTGCTGCCCGCAGGCGCTGAGGCGGACGTGATTCAACTGGCCCCGCCGGTCACCGTGAACGACGAACAGCTCGAGGGCTTCGTCGCCTCGCTGCAGGCCGCGTTAGGGGGCCCGTGAGCCGCCGACGCGATCTCAAGAGCCGTATCGAGGCGATGGTCGCAAGCTTCGAGAGAGGCGCCGAAGTCGATCCCGCGCTTCGGGACGGGCTGATCGAAGACCTCGCGACATGGCAGGCGAGCCGCATCCCGGAGTACGGCCGATTGCAGCGCCAGGGCGACTGGCCTGCTGCGCTTCCGACCGATGTCTTTCGGTTTCGACGAATCGCAGCCCATGCGGAAGAAGAGGATGTACGCGTGTTCCTGAGCTCCGGCACGACCTCGTCCGAGCGAAGCGTCCACGCCTACCGCGACCTGGGCCTCTATGATCTCGTCGCCCGAGCGGCGGCGCGCCGAATGCTCTTTCCCGACGTCGGCCAGATCCGCCTGGTGATGCTCGCTCCGCACGAGAAGGAAGCGCCGGACTCGTCCCTCGAATACATGCTGACTCGGTTCGCGGAATGGTTTGGGGCGGAATGTACCTGGGCCTGGCGCCAAGGAGAGCTGGACCTCGATCTACTGACGGACGTGCTCAGTCGCGCCGAGGCGTCGCGCGAGCCGCTCGCCTTGCTCGGCACCTCGTTTGCTTTCGTTCATGCCGAGGACGGTCTCGGCCAACGGCGCTTCGAGCTCGGCCCCGGTAGCCGGGTCATGCAAACCGGCGGCTACAAGGGCCGCTCTCGTGAAGTGGATGCCGAAGTCCTGCTCGGGGCGATCAGCAATCGGTACGGCATCGCCGCTCCTTTCATCATCAACGAGTTTGGAGCGACGGAGCTCAGCTCGCAGCTCTACGAGACCAACTTGCGCGAAGCCATTCACGGCCCGACGCGCCCTCGGAGGCTCTGGGTGCCGCCCTGGGTGCGTGCAACGCCCGTCGACCCGGACACCCTGCGCCCAGTCGAAGGAGACACGGTCGGCATTCTCCGAATCGACGACACCGCAAACTTGGATTCGGTTTGCTGCATTCAAACGGCGGACTTGGCGAAGCGTGTCGACGACGGGATTGCCGTGCTCGGGCGGACCCCGGGTGCGACACCGCGTGGCTGTTCGCTCGCAGCGGACCAAGCCTTGGGGGCGGCTTGAACGACGACGCATCCACAGTTCGGGGTCGCGCCACCGCCGTTCTCGCTGCGGCTCGAGCCCTACGCGCGGCGAGCACCGCGGAGCGGGCGGACTGGCTTGCCGAAGCGGCCGTGACTCTCGAGCGAAATGCCCGGAATGCGGGTCCAACGCTGTCCGAAGCGACGGGCTTGAGTGTTCCGATGGTCGCTTGGGCGAGCCGCACGACGCTCGAGACCATTCGACAAGACACCCTGCTCGCCCTCGCACGGAAAGCCAATCCCGATGGCGAGCAAGCGTCTGCGCCTGTCACGATGCTCGCGGTGGTGCTTGCAGGCAATGTGTTCACCGCTTCGGTGCGAAGCATCGTCGTTCCGCTACTCCTGGGCGTTCCAGCTCTCGTCAAGGCCTCCTCGAAGGAGATCACGTTTCCGACGATGTTGAAGGATGCCCTGCGCCGAGCCAACGACAACCTGGGTGCGGCGATCGACGTCGTGGCGTTCCGCGGAGGCGATGCGCAGTGCGAAACCGCCCTCGTCGAACGCGCCGAGGCGGTTTCGGTCTACGGCAACGACGAAACGGTTGCGGCGATCGCGTCGCGCGTCGGCCACACTTCGCTCATCCCTCACGGGCACGGCGTGAGTGTGGCTTACTGTGGCGCCGATTCGCTCGGCGATGCACGAGGAAGCGACACCATCGCCGCTCTGTCACTCGACATCTGCGCCTACGACCAACGCGGGTGCCTCTCCCCGCAATTGGTCTTCGTCGAGGCGGCCACCGAACGATCGGCGTCGGATTTCGCCGTTCGTCTGGCGGAAGAAGGCCTCGACCCGATGAATCAAACCTTGCCGAGGGGCCCACTGCCCGCGTCGGTTGGCGCAGAACAGGCACAGTGGCGCGGGGTCGCAGAGGTAGAAGGAACCCTGATTCGAGGCAAGAGCTATGGGCTCGCGATTCGCACCGCGGAGGCGGTTCGCTGGAGCCCCGGCTATCGAAACGTGTCGATCGTGCCGGTTCGTACGATTGACGAGGCCCTTGGCGCGATCGAGCCCGTCGGCGCAACGCTGAAGTGCGTCGGCGCCGATCCGGCGTCGATCGCCGAAGTCCGAGCTCGCCTGGCCCGGAGCCGAGCGCTCAGCGCGTACGCATGCACCCTCGGGTCGATGCAAACGCCCGCCCTCGACGCACCGGCGGATGGATTTCCGATCTGGCGCGGGCTGCTGCGTCCTTGAGAGACGACGCGAGGGGGGACGGCTAGACGCCGATGAAGAGTCGTTGCCCGAAGTTGCGTTCGAGCTTGGCGCCGAAGATCTTCGAAGCCGCGCCTTCGATGTCATATTCGATGCGCTTGAAATGAAACGAGCGCGTGTCGCTGTCGTACACCGTGTAGCTTGCGCGATTGTCGTAGTCACGAGGCTGGCCGACGGAGCCTACGCTGACGATGTACTTGACACCGTCCTCGAGCGTGAAATCTTCGGGCGGCAACTCCTGCACGTCGCCGGGTCGAAGTGCGAACACTTTGCAGAGGTGCGAGTGCCCGATGAACGTGATGTGGCCGAGCTCATTCAGAATAGGAAGACACTCGGCAGCCTGATCGGGTGCGAAGATGTACTCGAATTCTTCGAGCCGCACCGGGGAGCCATGGCACAAGTCGACGCCGGTCCCTTCGACCACGTACTTGTATGGAAGCTGTTTGAGCCAGGCCATGTTCTCCGGCGTCAGCGAGCGGGCATGCAGGTCCAGCGCCTCGCGAGCAGCCTCGTAGTAATACGAATAGTCCATTCGCCCAGCGACCGCGGCGTCGTGGTTTCCGAGGATGGTAACCTCGGCTACGTCTCGCACGATGTCCGCGCACTCATTGGGGCTTCCGCCATAGCCGACGACGTCGCCCAAGCAGTAGTAGGTATCGATATCCTCGGTGCCGTAGGCCTCCATGACGGAGGACATGGCTTCGAGATTCGCGTGTACGTCGCTAAAGATGCCGAGCCGCATGATTGGTTCGTCAGAGGTTCCTAATCTTACATGGTACACGATACCCCAGGTGCGGTCGAAGTACCGTGCATCTGGGAAAGCCGTGCCAGAGCCTTGCGATTGGCCTGAATCCGCGAATCGGCTAGGCCGTGTGCAGACGCAGCGGACAGGGTTTGCCGGTTCGCCAGCCTTCCGGCCTCAGCCATCCACGGACTCATAGCCCGCTCTCCGAAGCAGGCTATGGTGGACGTGCGATGGAAACCCCCGATGCTGTGAGAGACCTCACCGTGGCCTGCGTGACCTCGGTCAAAAACGCCACCGGCATCGTGCTCGACATGACTCAGGATACGCTCCCGGTTCTGGACCACTATGCCGAGCTCCTCGACCACCCACGCGACGAGATCGTGTCCTTGCTGGCCCCGATGAGCGGTGCCTACTTCGGCGAGCTCCTCCGCCGTCAGTTCGAGGACGGGCACTGGACCACCGACGCCGACGACTACGCCGGCTGGCGCCTGCATTTCGAGCGTTGCTCACTGACCTTCAATCCGATCGGGATCGCGCTCGAAGTGGTGCTGGGTCAAGACTTGCCCGACTGGGGAGCCCAGCTGAAGACCGCTCCCGAGGATCAGCTTCGGAGCAAAAAGGCGCTCGAGGTGTACGGCGACGTTCGTGATCGCGACTACTACACGTTCACCGTGCGTTTCGAAGCGATCGAGCAAGCATATCTGGGTTTGCTGAATGATCCCGAGGGCATGGGCCCGAAGCCTTGACATGAACCGGTGGGCCTCCATATTTGCCCAAGCTCCTGGAAACACACACGTTTTCGAGCTTTCTAAGTGACCGATTCACAAGCACCAGTAGTCGAGCAACCCACGTGCGGCGACTTGCTGACCACCGGAGACATGGCGCGGCTCAGCGAAAGCACGCTTCGCACGGTGCGCTTCTATGAGCAGGAAGGCCTGATCGAGCCGGAGCGCCGGAGCCCGTGCGGTCACCGCCTCTTTTCGGGGCGCGAGTTGATCAAACTGCAACTGGCCCTAGACCTTCGCGAGGCCGGCTTGTCGCTGCAGAACATCAAGGATCTGTTTTGCCTCAAGTCCGACTGTACCTGTCCTGAAGAAGCCAGCCAACGGATGTCCCACGTGTTGACCGAGCAAATCGACACCATGCAACAGAAGATTGCAAAGCTCCGGAAGCTGCGAGAGGAGCTGACCGCGATGGTGTCCGTCCTGACAGAGTGCCAGTCCTGCGAAGAGGGGAACTTCCCAATCGCGTGCGAGAACTGCGATGTGCTCAGCAGCCCACAGTTGCCGAGGGCGCTGCAGGTACTCTGGCACGAGTCCTAAGAGAGGCTCCGATGGATTGGCAACCGAGCACTCCATTGTCGGCTGAGGAGCTGGCCAGACTTCCGGTGTTTCCTCTGCCGCGCGTCGTCTTCTTTCCTGGGACCGCACTGCCGCTGCATCTTTTCGAGCCCCGCTATACCGAGATGATCGAGGACTGCCTGCAAAGCGGCTGTACCGCAATGGCGGTAACGTTGCTGGCGCCGGGTTGGGAGGATCACTACGAGGAGAATCCCGCAATCCACGAAGTCGCCGGCGCAGGCCGCATCGTCGCACACCAGGCCCGGGCTGACGGCACGCACGACGTGATTCTGCACGGCCTCAACCGAGTTCGTCTCTACGAGCTTCCAAACCAAGGTCATGCCTATCGCTGCGCCCGTGCAGTTCCGATCCAGGATTCAGGCAGGGCAACGTCTTCGGACATGCTCGCCATGATGGCCTGCGCTACGCGAGTTGCGGCCAAGGTTCGCGAGCGGCAGCCGGATTTCGCCCTGCAAGTATCGGCCGAGCTGAGCCCGGCACGCGCAGCGGATGTGGTCGCTGATCAGCTCGTCGTGAGTCCGGAGGAGCGTCAGCGAATTCTCGAGAGCAGTAATGTGAATGATCGCGTGAACCTCGTCACCGAGTCGGTCGCTTCCCTACTTGCGCAGCTATCCGATGCACATGTGCCGTCCTAGGTCGTATGGAACCCATCCACTGCCTGTGGTACCGAGCCTTCTCAGTATGAGTGAACCCAGCGAACACGAACCCACCGTCGAGCGGTACGCCGAGTCGCAGATGCCCACGCGTTTCGGACCGTTCCGCGTGGTGGTGTATCGCGAGCTCGACGGCGACAAGGAACACTTGGCCGTGATTGCCGGCGAGGTCGAGGGTGCAGAAGATCTGCTGATTCGAGTCCACAGCGAGTGCCTGACCGGAGAAGCATTTCACTCCATTCGCTGTGATTGTCGCGATCAGCTCGATTTGGCGCTGGAACGCATTCAGACCGCTGGGAACGGCGCAATCCTCTACCTTCGGCAAGAAGGGCGCGGCATCGGGCTCGGCAACAAGATTCGCGCATACGCCAAGCAAGACGAAGGACTCGACACCGTGGATGCGAACCTCGCGCTCGGCTTCGAGGAAGACCAGCGGGGCTACCAAGTCGCTGCCGACATGCTCCGCGACCTCGGCGTTTGCTCCGTCGCCTTGATGACGAACAACCCTCGCAAAGTAGACGGACTCGAAACCGGCGGCATTCGCGTCACGCGCCGCGAGCCGCACGAAGTCGAGAGCCACGAGCACAACCGGGACTACTTGAAGACGAAACAAGACCGCCTCGGCCACATCGGCACCAACGGCAACGACTGACCCTCCGGTAAAGCCAACGCGCAGCGTCGTCTTTACGGGGTGGCGCCGACGCGGCGACTGCCGTACCCTCGCTGCGTGACCCATACGCAACTCCGGACGCTGTTCAGCTTCGCCGTGGCGCTCTGCCTACTTGCAGGCTGCACCAAAGCGACCACAACCAGCATCTCACAGAGCTATCGAAACCCTGGCTACGAACAAACGGTCTTCAAGAGGCTGTTCGTCATCGGGGTCGCTCAAGACGACGAGAGCCGTCAAGCCTTCGAGGACGCCTTCGTCAAGGCGATCGTGGCGCAAGGGGGTTCGGCCGAGGCGAGTTGGAGCCACTTGTCGAAGAGCGAGCAGCTCACCGAAGACGAGATCCGAAGCGCGGTGCAAGCTGGTGGCTTTGATGGCGTGCTCATCACGCGCTTGCTCGCCGTCGATAAGGACCAGGAGTACACGCCAGGGTCAACGTACAACAACCCGCAGACCAGGTACTACGCCGGAGGGGGCGGTTTGTATGGATACGGATTCTACGGATTCTACGGTACCACCTATGCCAAGGTGCACGAGCCGGGCTACTTCGAGACCAGCACGACGATCCGAGTGGAAACCAACCTCTATTCGTTGGCCACCGATGGTTTGGTCTGGACCGGCCAATCGAAAACCGTGGATCCGAAGTCGATTCCCGACGCCCGAGAATCGATGACCGCGGCGGTCGCGAAGAAGCTCAAGCAGGAAAACCTGCTTCCGTAGTGGACCGCGGGTTCCCCCGCGCCCCGTACTCAGCTCTCCGACTGCTGCCGCATCAGCTCCGCTTGATGATGACTTCGAAGCGACGTGAACATGCCGTCCAGATCACCCTGCATCACCTGGTCGAGATTGTGCAGCGTCAGTTGAATGCGGTGGTCGGTGATTCGGTTCTGCGGATAGTTGTAGGTTCGAATCTTTTCCGAGCGTTCGCCGGAGCCCACCATGCTTCGACGCTCGGAGCTGATCGCGCTCGCCTGGGCTTCGCGCTCGATATCGAGGAGCTTGGCCGACAGAATTTGCAGCGCCTTGGCCTTGTTTTGATGCTGTGACCGCTGCTGCTCGGAGCGCACCATGATGCCGCTCGGAATGTGCTTGATCTGAACGGCAGACAGCGTCCGGTTGACGTGCTGGCCGCCGGGGCCGCCTGCAGCGGTTGCGCTGATTTCGAGGTCCTTCGGATCGATTTTAACCTCGTCGACGTCGTCGACCTCGGGGAGGACGGCCACGGTCGCCGTCGAGGTGTGGATACGCCCTTGCGACTCGGTGGCCGGAATTCGCTGAACCCGGTGCACCCCTCCTTCGAATCGAAGACGGGAGTAGACGTTGTCGCCGGAGACGGTGGCGATGACTTCCTTGAGACCGCCGGCAGACGCTTCGCTCATGGACATGACCTCGACCTTCCAACCCTGCGTTTCGGCGTATCGCGAATACATGCGGAACAGATCCGCGGCGAAGAGAGCCGCCTCCTCGCCGCCCGTGCCGCTACGAATTTCGAGAATGGTGTCGCGCTGGTCGTTCCGATCCGTGGGCAGGAGCAGGACGTTGATCGCCGCTTCGAGCTGTCCGCACTCCTCTTCGAGCGTGGGAATCTCGTCAGCCGCTAGCTCGCGAAGATCGGAGTCGGAAAGCGCTTCTTTATGACCCGCGAGGTCCTCGGCGACTTGGCAGTAGCGCCGGTACGCCTCGACGACTTCCTGAAGCTCCGCCCGCTCCTTGGTGAGCCCGGTGTACCGTTTGGCGTCGGACACGACGTTGGGCTGACAAAGCAGCTCTTCGATCTCTCGATAGCGAGCCGCTAGCGACTCGAGCTTGTCTGTGGGAAGCATGTTTAGACAGCGCGGGAGACGCCCAAGGAGCCGTCCCCGCTCAATACTTCCCTGAACCGGGCGAAACTCGCAAAGACAATTGGCTCTTCGCCATGTGGCGCCGCGCCTTGGATTCGGTCGCGCCAGGCGGCGGTTTCCATGGCGGCGATGGCGATTTCGACCTGGTCGTCGTCGGGCTGCCGAGTGGTGATCTTCTGAAACAGAAAGCCGGGATAGAGCACGACCCGCCGCCAACCGGTCGTGCAAAACCGCGCGCTGAGCCGCTGGAACTCGTAAGAAATCGCAGCGATGATGGGCAGAAGCCCGATGCGAATGAGGAGCAGCGCGACCTGACCGAGCCAGCCATCGATGTCGGGCATGAGCAGAGGCGCGGCAAGCGAGCCGACAATTATCGACACGACGATGACCACGACCAGGAAGGTCGTGCCGCAGCGTGGGTGCAGCGTGGTTTGCGCCTGTACGTTCTCGACTGTCAGCGGCAGATTCTTCTCGTACGCGTGAATCGTCTTGTGTTCCGCCCCGTGATACTGAAAAAGACGCCGCACGTCGGGGATTCGACTGATCGCGAAGAGGTAGCCGATGAAAATCAGAAGCTTGAACCCGCCGATCAGAACGTGAAACGCCGTATCGGTGAGGCCGAGGTCCCAGCCTGCCCCCTGCGCGGTCAAGCTCGCGAGAAATTGGGGCAGGGCCACGAAGAGCCCGAGCGCGAGCGCGGTCGAAATGATCACCGCCAACCGCCCCGAGCCCTCGTCTTGAGCGAGCTCCTCCTCGGTCATCTGCTGCTCCGCCGAGAACTGAAGCGCCGAGAAGCCCATCGTCATCGACTCGACCAGCATCGCCACGCCGCGGAACCCCGGAAGCTTCCAGAGCTTCTTCGACCAAGTGGATCGATACGGTCCTTCGCGAAGCGCAATTGTTCCGTCGGGCCGGCGTACAGCAACCGTTAGACACGCGGGAGCGCGCATCATCACGCCTTCGATGACCGCCTGCCCACCAATGTAGGGCTGGGCCATGGTGGCCAGTATGGCGCCCTTGCGGGGCAAGACCGCCTAGTTGTCGGCGGGCGCTTCGGGCGCCGCCTCGGCCTTGTTCTTGCCGGCTTTCGCGTACTTCTTGCGGAAGCGCTCGACGCGACCTGCAGTGTCCACCAACTTCTGCTTGCCAGTGTAGAACGGGTGGCATTCCGAGCAGATGTCCACCTGATCGATGCTCCTGGTCGAGCGCATCTCGAACGAGGCGCCGCAAGCGCAATGCACGGTGAGCGTGTGGTATTCAGGATGGATGTCGGGTTTCATGGCTGTCGTGCTCCGTCGCTAAGCGAGGCCGCCGTATGTAGCCTAGGTGACCTCGAACGGCAAATCATCGGGCCGGACGACCTCAAACGCAAGTCCAGCCACCGAATAGCTTCGTCATATCAATCGGTTAGATACTTCTTGTTCTCGGTCCCGGCGGGCTCGGTTTCTGCGACGCTTTCGCCCTCGATGGGCTCCACCCGAACACGTGGGCCGCGGGCTTCGACCAACTCCCGAAACACGTAGTGGATCTCTCCTTCGTCGGTGACGCGCATCGATACCCGCAGCTCGTCCACGAGTCCGTCGAGCAGCGCTTCGGCTTCGGCGCTCATGACGCGCAGGTCATTGGCCACGTCGATGACACGCAGGGTGCCACCCCGTTTCTCCGCCAAGGCAAAGAGGCGCTGCTCCGAGATCGTGCTTGCGAGCCGCTTCGCGCGCTGGCTGAAGCGACGGCTCTCCCAAAGACTCAAGCCTCCAGTTGCAACACCGCCGCCGGCGATCACCGCGGCAATGGCGAGACCTGCGCCGGTCCCAGTGGCCGCGGCGACGATTCCGCCCACCAGCAGCCCGGCACCTAGGGCTGCCACTCCCGCGATGTAGAAGCCGATTGACCATCCTCGCGCAATGCGGGCTTTGGCATAGATGCTTGGTGACCGTCGACTCATCTGGGCCATAGCTCTAGCGCCGACCACCCCCAAGTTTCAAGCCAGCAGTCTTCTTGCGCCTAGCGGCAAGCCTTTTGCCAAGTTAAGTTGCGCCGGTGACGATGAAACCGAACGCAGCCGCACGCCTGGTCCTTGCGACATCGCTCGTGGCCACGACGATCTTCGTGGCCGGTTGCGCGAGCACCGCATCCCAATCGAACACGACGGTCGAGAAGGTGTCCGCTCCGCAGAGGCCGGCTTCGCAGGCTTCCGTTGCCCCGAAGCTCGTGGTGTTGATCGTGATCGATCAGCTCGGCTCCTGGGTCCTCGACGAACAATTGCAGCTGCTTCCGAGCGACAGTGCGATTCGCCGGGCCTATGAAGATGGCGCAGCCCACACGGCCGAGCTCCCCTATGCGTCGACCCAGACGGCGCCCGGGCACGCGTCGCTCACTACCGGCGTGACGCCGGCCGTTCACGGGATCGTCGCAAACGCCGTATACGACCCGGAGCTCGGATCCCGTCGTACCGTCGACGATAGAAAGCACGCGGTTCTGGGGAACCCGAACCGGTACGTCAGCCCGACGCAGCTTCGCGCGGAGACCGTTGCGGACATCTTGCATCGCGAGAGCGATGAGAAAGCGCAGATCGTGGGCATCTCGATGAAGGGCCGCTCGGCAGCGCTGCCGGTTGGCAAGTCTCCCAACATCGCGGTCTTCTACGATTCCGTCGCTCGGTCGATGACAACATCGAGCTATTACACACCAAAGAAATCGCTCCCCGAGTGGCTCCGCGATTTCAACAAGGCAAACCCGGTCGAGCCTCTGCTCCAAACTTGGGAGCCGTCCGATCCAAACCGGCTCGAGTCACAGCTCGGCCCCGACGCTTCGCCAGGAGAGATGTACCCAGCTTTCCCCCACGATCCGCGAGAGGCCCCCGACCCTTGGTACGCCTTTGCTGGGACCCCCGACTCGAGTGAGTACCTGATGGCGGCGGCTTATGCGGCGGTGAAGGCGAATCAGATGGGCATCGACGATGTGCCGGATTTGCTCGTGCTAGGAATCTCGGGCACCGATATCGTCGGGCACGTTTGGGGTCCGCAGTCCTGGGAGTACGCGGACAACTTGCAGCGAATCGACCGCGCCCTGACGCGTTTCGTGAAGCTACTCGAGGCGCGCGGCCCGGTTGCTTTCGTCCTCACAGCCGACCATGGGGTCGCCGAGTTGCCAGAGCGCGCGAAGGCGGAAGGCAGGGCAGGAGGACGCCTTCAAGGGAACGCGCTGAAGGAAGCCGCCGAACAGGCTGCCGATTCAGCCTTGGGTCCAGGTGACTGGGTCGCGGGTTATGTTCCGCCCCTGTTCACCTACGCGGCGGACGGCAAGGCGCGGCACGAAGAGCTCACCACAGCGCTGCGCGAGGCCATGCCTGAAATCGAAGGGGTCCAGGCGGTCTACGACGCGCGAAACCCCGCCGAGCTGCGGACGGGTCGGAAGAAGATCGAACGACTGATCGGCGCGACTCTCCCGGACGACCCACCGGGCGATCTCTACCTCGTCACCGAGCCGGGTTGGTTCGACGCGCTTTCCGAGCTTGGCGGCACGAACCACGGTACCCCTTGGGACTACGACCGCCGGGTGCCCGTCCTGATGTGGGGCACCGCCATCGAGCGCCGCACGAGCGAAGAGATACAAGACGCGCTTCGAGTTGCGACGACGCTCGCTGCGCTGCTGAACGTACCCGCTCCCCCGGGCGCTCCGAGTGAGCCGCTTCCGGGTGTCATGCGACTCCCCGATTGAGTATGCTCCGCCCATGAAGCTTGCCATCGCGCTCGGAAAAGTCTTCGTGCTCACCGGATGGGCCTGGGGCGTCCTTTCGTTTCTCGCACCGGCGTCGGTGCCGCAGGCAGGAATCGGCCAAATGCTGTTCTTGGGCCTCTTGGCAGTGCATGCAGCGGAAGCGTTTGCCTTCGCAAAGAGCCTTGCGGCCGAGGCCGGTGGCTCGGTCGGTAGCCATGTCGGAAAACTCCTGGTTTTCGGCTACTTCCACGTCTTGGGCGTGCGGTACGGTTGAGGTTTGCGGCGCCGGGCCGATGGGCAATAACTGAGCGATGGGCCAGAAGCGAATTCACCTCGTCGTCCGCGGACGCGTCCAGGGCGTGTACTTTCGGGCCACTGCACAGCGCGAAGCGAGGCAACACGGCTTGAGTGGCTGGGTGAAAAACCGAGGCGACGGCTCGGTCGAGATCGTCGCCGAGGGCGAAGAGGACGACGTGAAGGACTTCTTGAACTGGGCGCACGCTGGCCCTTCAACAGCAAGAGTCGACGCGATCGACGTCCGATGGCGAAGCTACACGGGCGAGTACACCGACTTCCGCATCACCCGCTGACGAGCGGACGATTGGCGGAGCGTCCACCGAGCGCAGAGGGCGCCGTCGAAATCGGAGGCGCGCTCTTCGGCCGATAGATGATGCCTTCGGGCACGTCTTCATAATCGATTTTAGGGCTTCGGTAGGTGCCAACGAGGCGATCCCAGAACGTGAAGTACTGACCGAGATTGAAGTCGCTGTACCAGTGGTGGAGCGTGTGGTGGTCGGTGTAGTTCAGCCAGGGCCAGCGGAAAAAGCTCACGCGATCGTGAATGCAGACCGCCCAGAGCGTCACGAAGGTCACCGATGCAACGTAGACGCCCGCGTGCACCGGAAAGAAAAACGCCGCGATGTGGTGCGGAACGGCCTGCAGAAACGAGTCCATCGGATTGAAGGACAGCGCGGAATAGGGCTGCGGCACCTGATACTTGTGGTGGCGCTCGTGAACGTACTTCCAGAGCCAAGGGACGCGGTGAAACGCGTAGTGCGTCCAGTAGATCAGCGTCTCGGTGAAGACCAGGAGCAAGATGACTTGCGCGAACATCCAACCCCAGCCGTGGTCGCTGACGTCGTAGTACATTTTCGAGTAGTTCTTCGCGATCAGCAGGTGGATCGGAAGCATCAGGACGCCGTTGCCGATGATCCCGATGACGACCCACTTGATGGCGGACTTCATTTCTTTGGGATCGAGCTCGTAGTCCGGGTGAAAGCGATCCTTGAACTTCTTGAAGTAGAGGAAGTACGCCAGTGAGGCGATCGAGAAGAAGTAGATCATCCCGCCGCCGGCGAAGACGAGAAACATGACGGCGGGCGTGTCCGGCAGACCTAACAAACGTGCGATCACAGAGGCGTTAATATCGGCTTCGCGAGCCTTGTAAAGAGATCGACGGCTTCCGCGAAAGGCCGAAAGTACCCGTAAAACGCGCCAAATTCGCGCTGACGACCGGTGGAAGAACCGTTCACAGCCGGGGGTCGACCGTTCACCCCGCGCTGAGCACCGTTGGGCCGGTTTTTCGGTCCGCAAACAGGGATGAGCCTACATTGCCCGACGAGAAGGAACCTCCGAGGACCTTCTGTTGGAGAGTCACCGTGGTCGAGAACTACCGTTTTCCGGGCATTCCCTTAGGTTGGTATACGGTCGCCACCTCGAAAGAGGTTCGCGCGGGCCAGATCTTGCCGGTGAAGTACTTCGGCGAAGAGCTCATCCTCTACCGAACCGAGTCCGGCGAAGCGCGGCTTACCGGCGCGTACTGCCCGCACCTGGGCGCGCATCTTGGCGCAGGCAAGGTGGAGGGCGAGAACCTCCGATGCGCCTTTCACGGCTTCGAATTCGGCGGTGACGGCCGCTGCGTGAAGACCGCCTACGGCAAGGGAGTGCCTCGCAAGGCCAAGCTTTCCACGTGGCCGGTGCGCGAGCACAACGGCTACGTTTTCGCCTGGTACCACCCCGAAGGGAAGCAGCCCGATTGGGAAGTTCCGGTCTTGCCCGGCCCCGCCGAGGGATGGACGGCTTTCAGCACCCGAACGATGGAGGTCAACAGCCATCCTCAAGAGACCAGTGAGAACAGCGTCGACATCGGACACTTCGTTCAGGTCCACGGCTTCGGCGGCGCCTGGACCGAAGGGGACCTCGAAGTCGACGGCCATCTGTTGAAGGGCGCCTACGGGATTCAATATCCACTCGGAAGCAAGCTCCGGTTCATCGCCAAGTTCCGCGTCGAGGTTCACGGGCTCGGATACTCGCTGGTCCGTGTGAGCATCGAGCGCTTCGGCATCGAGATCAATCTGCTGGTCATGTCGAGCCCCGTCGACAACGGCAAGATCATTCTGCGCACCGCCTCGTCGGTGAAGCAGGTCGGAGTGCGCCCGATGGCACTCCTCGTTCGCAGCGCTGCGACCTGGGGCCTCAATCGAGAGGTCGGCCAGGACGCGCCAATCTGGGAAACCAAGCGTTACGTCGAAAAGCCCATCCTCGCCGAGGGCGATGGACCGATCGGGGAGTACCGACGGTACTGCAAGCAGTTCTACGTGCAGAAAGCCTTGAAGCCCGCACAGCTCCCCGTCGTCGCGGCGTGAACGCGATCCCGAACGCGATCCCGGACCCGTGCCCGGACCCGTGCCCGGACCCGAACGCGATCCTGAACACGATCCCGACCCCGAACGCAATCCCGATCCGGATCACGAACGGGAACGGGAAAAAGCTCTCCTCTGCGCTCCCTGTACCGTATCGTCGTGCTCGGCCGCCTCAAGGGTCCGCGCTGCGCGCCGGCTTCGCCGCCCTTGACCCGGCCTGCGCGCGACGATGGGACGGGAATCTCAACAAAGGAGACTCTCTTGAAGACTTACGAACTTGCTCTCGACACGGTCCGTGACATTGCAGCGATCAACCGAATCATCGCCCGGAACGATCCCGATCTCGCTCGCCAGCTCCGGCGCTGTTCGATGAGCGTGCCTCTGAATATCAATGAGGGAATGTACAGCCGGGGAAAGAACCGCGGCGCTCGGCTCACAGACGCAATGGCATCCGCCAAGGAGAGCGTCGCCTGCCTGGAAGTGGCCGCGGCCGTTGGATACGTCGGAAGGCACCGCATCGACGAATCCCTAGAGCAACTCGACCACCTCGTGGCCGCGCTCTGGAACATGGTCCACCGCCCCTGGCGCTGAGTCGCAAGTCGGGGATCATCCGAGTAGCAGCGAAAACATCCATCCGGCGACCACCACACAGATGGCGACGGTGGCAGGTACAAGTCGGAGCCACTGGAGGGGTGCCCAGAGCTTGCCGGCTCCCGCGAGACGTTCATCGCGTCGTACGATAACAGCCAAGACGACACCAAGCAGCAATACTGCCATTAACGCCCCCCCGCCCGCGGTTCCACAAACGTCCGGCGGCGTCACCAACTCCCATCGCACCAACGAGACGACCAGCACGAGATAGCACCAGGTGAAAAGTGTCGCCGTCGTTTCTCCGACTACACAAAGTGCGGTTCTGAAATGGGCGAACACGTGTGTGACCGTCACACCAATCAATGTATCCAAGGCCGGAGACCTCCGCCACAGCACCCCCCGAATACGAGCTCTCCACCCGACTCCGTTCATCGACCTCGGCGCCCAATCACTGGCACTGCACTCGACACAAGCGCTGAACATCTCGTATGGAGGGGCGCGGGGCGCTGCGACATGGGGGTGCAGCGACGTAGCGAGTGACAATCTGCATGCGTGCAACCACCGCAGATTGGGCGCGAGCTCCGAGGCGAGGCTTGCGTGGCCTGACCCCGCATGTTCTTCCGGCCACCTTTGCAGGCCGAGCCGTTCGCAGCATCCTCGTGTCGCGGCGCCCCGCGCCCCGGTATTATTCGTTGATGATCTGCGTCCAGCGCGCCATGCGCTTTTGGAGCTCGCCTTCGAGATACGCGTCGTTCACGCCGAGCCCTTCGCAGGTATGCGCCGCGCGCATCATCAGATCGATGAACCGGTCCTCGCGCTTGAGCGCGTAGAGTTGGTCCAGGCTTCCGCGGATGAGAATGATCCCGTTCAGGTCGCCACCCGTCGGATTGAAGATCACTGGCTCGAAGCTCTCGATCGCGCCCTTGCTTTGCAAGGTGCCGTAGTACTCCAGGGACTGCCCAAAGATGGAAAGACCCTGCTGCTCGCGTCCTGGTACGACGCGATTCCATCGAATTACAATTGCTGCATCGGCCATCGTCTTGCTCCTTTGCGACGGCCAGCGCCCACCGCTCGCCGTAGAATCCCGGAGCCTACGCCTGCGGACAAATCGCCGATATACGCAATTGTTCTCCAAAACGTGCATCCGCGGCGGCGTCCCTCTTCGGCGCTCCGCAGTCGCGGGCGGCTGCTAGGCACCGCATTCCCCATTTGGTAGCGACGAACTGCAATGTCATCATCAGGTCATGAAAGATACGCTGTTGGTTCCTCGTATCCTCTGGGCCGCCCTCTTCGCGTCGACACTGATCTACTTGCTCGTTCTCGAGGTGGTTGAATTGCAGACCGGCAGCAGCTGGGAGACCCTCCTGTACCCGCTTGCCCTCGCCGCCGTGACGACCGCAGGGGCAAGTCTCATGGCACCGCGGATGATGCTGCGCAGGCGCCCTGCGCGCGACACCGCGACGGTCACGCACGACGGCGGCTACCTGACCACCCTCATCATCGCGCTAGCTCTCGCCGAAAGCGTGGCGATCTTCGGTCTCGTCCTGGGCTTCCTCGGAGCGCCCCCGACCGTGGTCGTGCCGTTCTTCGTAGTCGCCTGGATCCTCATGATCATCCGCTTCCCGACCAGGGAGAGAGTCGACCGCCGAACCACTGAGCGCTAGGCGCTCCCTAGTCCAGGAATTCGATCAAGGACATCGGCGCATTGTCTCCGCGCCGGCGGTTCACCTTGATGACTCTGGTGTAGCCACCGCCCTTGTCGGCCTTGGCTCGCTCCAGGTAGCGGGGCGCGAGCTCGGTGAAGAGCTTGTGGATGAGATCCACCTCTTCGACGGTGCCATCGGGGTTGGTCTTGACGAGCTGCTTCGGGAGGAAGCGGGCCACCTGGCGGCGGGCGTGGAGGCGACGGGACAGGATGCGCGCGCGCTCTGCCTCGTCCTTCACCTTCGCCACGTCGACCGTGAGGTCGTCACCGAGCCGGATGGCCTTGGTGAGCAAGCGCTCGGCGATACGCCGGAGCTCCATGGCCTTTGCGTCGGTCGTCTTGATCTGCTCGTGCAAAACCAGATTGCCCGCCATGTTTCTGAACATGGCTCGGCGATGGCTGGTGTTGCGACCGAACTTTCTACCTGCCTTTTGATGCCTCATGACGACCTACCCGCGACCCATCTACGACTACGTTATTGGCTGGCCTGCTGTGTCTTCCAACGTTCGAGCATCTGCGACCAGTGGTCGATGTGCATGCCGAGGGAGAGACCCATATCAGCCAGGATTTCCTTGATTTCCTTGAGCGACTTGCGCCCAAAGTTCTTCGTCTTGAGCATCTCGCCTTCGCTCTTTTGCACCAGCTCGCCAATCAGCTTGATGTTGGCATTCTGGAGGCAGTTGGCGGACCGAACCGAGAGCTCGAGCTCGTCGACCGAACGGAAGAGGTTCTCGTTGAGCGGCTCCTCGGAGCTCGACTCTTCGACGGGCTCATCGTGCTCTTCGAAGTTGATGAAGATCGTGAGTTGGTCCTTTAGGATCTTGGCGGCGTAGGCGACGGCATCAGCCGGCTTCACCGCGCCGTCGGTCCAGAGCTCGAGGGTGAGCTTGTCGTAGTCGGTGATCTGCCCGACACGAGCGTTGGTCACCGCGTAATTCACTTTTCGAATCGGCGAAAACAGCGAGTCGATGGCGATGGTGCCGATCGGAATGCCCGCGGTCTTGTTGCGATCCGCAGGGACGTAGCCGTGGCCGACGTTGATCGTGAGCTCGGCTGCGAAGCGGCCGCCCTTGGACAGCGTGCAGATTTTGTGATCTGGATTGAGGATCTCGATCTGGTCGCTGACCTGGATGTCGCCGGCCGTCACGACGCCCGGACCTTCCTTCTCGATGCGGACCGTCTGGGTCCGCGCGGTGTGCGAACGGACGACCACCTCTTTGAAGTTGAGGACCATCTCGGTGACGTCCTCGACGACATCCGGGACGGAGGTGAATTCGTGCAGCGCGCCGTCGATCTTCACGGCCGTGATGGCCGCCCCTTGAAGGGAGGACAGCAACACTCGGCGCAGCGAATTGCCGAGCGTGATGCCAAAACCACGCTCGAGCGGCTCTACGACGAACTTGCCGTAGGTATCGCTGAGCGATTCCTGATCAACCGGAACATTTCTCGGGCGAATGAGCTCTCGCCAGTTGCGTGCGACTAAGGTCGGACTCGTCATCAATTGCCTCCGCAGCCTTCTAAACGCGCCGCCGCTTAGGCGGCCGGCAACCATTGTGTGGGATCGGTGTCACGTCACGAAGCAGGGTGACCCGCATCCCGACGTTTTGAAATGCTCGAAGTGCAGACTCGCGGCCTGCACCGGGACCCTTCACGAAAATCGCGATGGTCTTCATGCCTACGTCCTGCGCTTTGCGGGCCGCATCCTCTGCTGCGAGCTGCGCCGCGAACGGCGTGCTCTTGCGAGAGCCCTTGAAGCCACGCGCGCCAGCCGTCGACCAGGAAACCACCTCGCCGCCCAGGTCGGTAATGGTGACGATCGTGTTGTTGAAGGTCGACTGGATGTGAGCGATTCCGCTCGTCACGACCCTCTTGGTTTTTCGCTTCTTGCCCTTGGTGGACTTTGCTTTCGCCTTCGCCATGATCTTAGCGCTTCCTGCTCATTGCACCGCGCTTCGGGCCCTTGCGGGTTCGCGCGTTGGTGTGGGTTCGCTGACCGCGGACAGGCAGCCCGCGCCTGTGGCGGAGCCCACGGTAGCAACCGAGGTCCATGAGCCGCTTGATGTGCATGTTGACCTCACGACGAAGGTCACCTTCGACCTTGAAGTTCTGGTCGATGCAATCGCGGATTTTTCTGACGTCATTCTCGTCGAGCTCATCAGCACGTTTGCTCTCGGGAATACCCGCAGTTTCGCAAATATGCTTCGCGTGGTGCGGACCAATCCCGTAGATGTACTGCAGCGCAATCACCGTGTGTTTCCGACCTGGGAGGTCGACGCCTGCGATACGTGCCATTCGCTTTTATCCTTGCCGTTGCTTGTGACGGGGGTTGTCACACAAGACTCGCACGACGCCCTTGCGGCGAACGATCTTACACTTCTCACAAATTTTTCTGACGCTTGGTCGAACCTTCATGTCAGCCTCTCTTGGATTCGTCCTCTCGTCGGGTCGTAAGCGGAAATCTCAACCATCACACCATCTCCAGGTAAGAGCTTCACCGTGACCTGTCTGGCCTTCGCGGAGAGCGACGCGGTCACTTCCGCACCGTCGTCCAACCTCACTCGGTAGAGCGCCCTCGGTAACACCGTTTTGACGGTGCCTCGGGTGGTATTGGCTTCAGTCATCCCGCTCGTTACTCAACCCCAATTGCTTCCTTGATACGTTCCGTAATCTCTTCTAGTGACCCGACGCCTTCCACACCCGTGACGACGCCCTTGGCTTCGTAATGGGCGAGAACCGGCTCGGTCTTCGCTTTGTACTCTTCGTACCGCTTCCGAACGACCTCTTCGGTGTCATCCGAACGCTGCACAATCTTGTTTCCGCCGCAGGAGACGCACTCTCCGTTTTGGGGCGGCGGACTATAGCGGACGTGATAGGTCTGTCCACAGTCCAAACAGACCCTTCTGCCCGTCACCCGATCCACGATATCTTGAAGCGGAACATCGAGAGAAACCACCCGATCGATGCGTCGATCGAGCTTCGCGAGAAGGCCATCGAGCGATTCGGCCTGGGCGACCGTCCTCGGGTAACCATCGAAGATTGCTCCGTTTCTCGCATCGTCCTGGGTCAGGCGCTTCAGAATCAAGTCGAGGACGAGACTGTCAGGCACCAATTTTCCAGCCGACATGTAATCATTGAATTGCTTGCCGAGCTCGGAGCCGGACTTCCGCTCGGCGCGCATCATGTCGCCGGTCGAAATCTGCGGGATGCGGAGCAGGTCGATTAGGAACTTGGCCTGAGTGCCCTTGCCGGCGCCGGGCGGTCCGAAAAGCAGAAGATCCATCAGGCGTTCCTCGCTCGTATTCGGGAGCCTTTGCTCCCGGTGATGCCTTCGTAGTGCCGCGTGATGAGGTGGCTTTCGACTTGCTGCGCAAAGTCGAGGGCGACGCCGACGACGATCATCAGCGAAGTGCCACCGAGGTAGAACGGAACGTTCCATCTCGACTGAAGCAGCGTGGGGATCGTCACCACCGCCGCCACATACAATGCGCCACCCACGGTGATGCGAGTGAGCACGGCATCGATGTATTCGGCTGTGGCCTTGCCTGGACGTACACCGGGAATGAATGCGCTCTGCTTCTTCAGGTTCTCCGCGACGTCGACCGGCTGGAAGGTGATTGCCGTGTAGAAGAAGCAGAAGAAGATCGTCATGGTCGCGAAAACGACGATGTACACCCAGCCGCCCGGAACCAGGTTGTTGCTGATCCAGCGCATCGCATCGGAAATATACGGGATGTTGGTGCCCGCCAAGGTGACGGGGAACATCAACAAGGACGACGTGAAGATCGGCGGAATGACACCGGCCATGTTCACGCGGAGCGGAAGATGAGACTGCTGCCCGCCATACATTTTTCGTCCGATCATACGTTTGGCGTAGGTGATCGGCAGGCGCCTCTGAGCACGCTCGAAGAAGACGATGAAACCCGTCGTGCCGAGCGCGATCACGATGAGCAACATCAGGTCGATGGGTTGCAGCTCCCCGAGCTTGAATTGCTCGAGGGTCATGAACAGGGCGTCTGGCAGGTTCGCCACGATGCCCGCAAAAATGATCAGCGAAATGCCGTTTCCGAGGCCGCGTTCGGTGATCTGCTCGCCGAGCCACATCAGGAACGAAGTGCCGGTCGTGAGCGCGAGCACCGTCATCAAACGGAAGCTCCAGCCTGGGTCGGCGACGATGTCACCCGCCGTCGAGCTTTCGTTCCAGCCCTCCCAAAGCATCGCGAGACCCATGCTTTGAAAAATACTGAGCCCGACCGTTCCGTAGCGCGTGTACTGGTTGATCTTGCGCTGGCCCGCTTCGCCTTCCTTGCGAAGCTCCATGAGCGAGGGCACCACGACCGTCATCAGCGACAAGATGATGCTCGCCGAAACGTAGGGCATGATGTTGAGCGCGAAAATCGAAGCCTGCTCGAGCGCACCACCCGAGAACAGGTTGAACATGCTCAAGAAGCCGCCCGACTGCCCGGCCACGTACTTTCGCATGGCCGACCGGTCTACACCGGGTGTCGTGACGAAAATCCCGATGCGATAGACGGCGAGCATTCCCAGCGTGAAGAGAATGCGGCGACGGAGCTCGGGGATTCGAAAGATGTTCGCGACGGTGCTCATGGCTTGCTACGTGCTTTCGGTTAAGAGGCGGGCGCCGCGACGACTAGCTCGACCGTGCCGCCCGCTTTCTCGATCTTCTGCATGGCAGTCGCGCTAGCTGCGTGGACCTTGACGGTGAGAGCTTTCTCTAGCTCGCCATCGCCGAGAACCTTGATGATGTCCACTTTGCGCTTGATGAGGCCAGCTTCTCGCAGAGCCGCCTCGTCGACGGTGGCCCCTGCGTCGAAACGAGCCAGGTCCTTCACGTTGACCGTCCCCACTCTCTTGGTGAACGGATTGACGAAGCCACGCTTCGGAATGCGGCGATAGAGCGGCATCTGCCCGCCCTCGAAGCCGAGCTTGCTGAAGTTACCGGGATGCCTCGCCTTTTGGCCCTTCTGGCCGTGGCCAGCTGTCTTCCCGAGGCCGGAGCCCGGGCCGCGTCCCTTGCGTCGCTTTCCCCGGACGGCGCCCGCAGCGGGGCGAAGTCGGGAAAGGATTGGCGTCTTGCTCTGCTCACTCATTGACTTCCTCAACTTCGACGAGGTGGAGCACCTTTTTGACCATCCCGCGAAACGAAGGGGTGTTCTCGACCACGACCTTCGTGTTCATTCCACGCAAGCCGAGCCCCCGGAGGACCCGCCGCTGCTTGTCCATCCGCCCGATTTCGCTTCTGACCTGGGTCACTTTGAGTTTCTTTGCGCTCATGACTGCCTCTCTTACGATGCGCTTGCCTCCGCAGGCGCTTCGTCAGGCTCGGCGGCGGGACGTTCCACCTTGGGCCCATGCTCGAACTGTTGAATGTCTCCCTTGCGACGACCGCGCCGGCTGGCCACCTCGGCTGGCGACTCGAGCTCTTTGAGCGCGGCGACGGTGGCGTTGACCACATTGTAGGGATTCGTCGTGCCGAGGATCTTCGCCAAGACGTCTTTGACGCCAGCCGCCTCGAGTACCGGGCGCATCGCACCACCGGCGATGACGCCAGTCCCTTCGGACGCGGGACGCAAGACGATGCGACCTGCGCCCGAGTGCCCGACGATCTTGTGGGGAATCGTTCGACCAGTCAGAGGAACCTTGAACAAATTCTTCTTGGCAGCCTCGGTACCCTTGCGAATCGACTCGGGGACCTCTTTGGCCTTGCCCATGCCGACTCCAACGTGGCCATTGCTGTCACCCACGACGACCAGTGCGCTGAAGCTGAAACGCCGGCCGCCCTTGACGACCTTGGCCACGCGGTTGATGAAGATTACCCGCTCGGTGAGATCGTCGAGTGTGTTTGGATCGATGATTTGGTCTTTGTATGCCATCTCGTCCTCAGAACTTCAGACCGGCTTCGCGCGCCGATTCGGCCAGTGCGCGAACGCGTCCGTGATATCGATAACCTCCGCGATCGAAGACGACCTGCTCGACACCTTTGTCGATGCATGCCTTGGCCACCGCGCTGCCGACCGACTTCGCGACGTCGACTTTGTTTCCATCGGCAGACTTCGCGACGCTGGACGCATGGGCAATCGTGGTGCCCTGCGTGTCGTCGATGACCTGCGCGTAAATGTGCTTGGCGCTGCGGAACACCGCGAGCCGAGGTCGCGCGGTGGTGCCCTGCACCTTCTTGCGAATCCTCAACTTGCGACGAGTGCGCCCTGTGAGTTTCTGCTGCATGATCAGCCTCCAGCCTTTCCGGCCTTGCCCGCCTTCTCTCGAATGCGCTCGCCGGTGTAGCGAACGCCCTTGCCGTTGTAGGGCTCTGGGGGTCGCATCTGACGAATCCGCGCTGCGATCCGGCCAACCAGTTGCTTGTCTGGCGACTCGAGATGAACGCGTGGGAATTTGGTGCCGGCCTCGTCGATCGTCTCGACCTTGACGTCGACAGCCTTGGGGATGTCGATGATGGGCTGATGGGAAAGCCCAACCGTCATCTTGAGCTGATCGTTCTTGAATTCCGCTCGGTAGCCGACGCCGCGGAAATCGAGCGAGCGCTTGTAACCGTTGGCGACGCCCTCCACCATGTTGCGGAGAATCGCGCGGGTCAGGCCCTGGTACTGAAGGCCCGTCTTGCCGGTGCCAGGTGCAGGCCGGACCGTGAGCACGCCCTCGTCCTGAGTGACGACGACCTCCGGACGAAGGGTCTGGCTGAGCTCGCCCTTCGGGCCCTTGGCCTTGATGTCCCGTCCGCTGATCGAGATCTGCACGCCCTTGACGACTTCAACGGGCTTCTTGCCGTTTCGGGATTGCTTCCCTGTATGTGTCTCGGTCATCACCAAACCTCGCACAGCACCTCACCGCCCACCCGCTTATCGCGAGCGTCACGGCCGGTCATGATGCCAACGGACGTCGAGAGAATCGCGACGCCCATGCCGTTTTGGACACGTGGAATGTCATGGTGACCCACGTAGAACCTTCGCCCCGGGCGGCTCGCCCGACGCATGCCCACGAACGCGCTCTGGCGATCGCGACCGTACTTGAGGAAGATCGTGAGGCTATTCTGGACCCCGTCTTCCACGCGGTAATCGTCGATGTAGCCCTCTTGCTTGAGAATCTCGGCGAGCTGCGCCTTGAGCTTCGACGAGGGTAGAATGGTGTGTTCGTGCTGAGCCTGTGCGGCGTTGCGGATGCGCGTCAGCATGTCAGCGATTGGATCGGTCATCATGACTGCACCTCCTTACCAGCTCGATTTCGTGAGGCCCGGGATGTCACCCGCAAGCCCGTATTTACGGAGACAGATGCGGCACATCTCGAACTTGCGGTAGTAACCCCTTGGGCGTCCGCAGACCTTGCAGCGATTCCGTTGTCGCACCGAAAATTTCAGTGTCTTTTCCATTTTGGCAAATGCGCGCTTACTAGCCATCTGCGTCCTCTAGTTCCTGAACGGCATGCCGAGCGACTTCAGCAAGGCACGTCCCTGTTCGTCAGTTTCTGCCGTGGTAACAAAGGTCACGTTCATGCCCTTGATACGATCGATTTTGTCATAGTTGATCTCTGGGAAGACGATCTGCTCGCGAATGCCGAGCGTGTAGTTACCACGGCCGTCGAATGCCTTCGGGCTGATGCCCTTGAAGTCACGGGTGCGCGGCAAAGCGATCGAAACGAGTCGATCGACGAAGTCGTACATCTGCTCGCCACGAAGCGTGACCATCACGCCAATCGGCATCCCCTCGCGGAGCTTGAAGCTCGCGATCGACTTTTTGGCGCGCGTGACGATGGGCTTGCGGCCAGTGATTGCCGTGAGCTCCTCGACGGCCGATTCGATCAGCTTGGCATTCTGCACCGCCTCGCCGAGGCCCATGTTGATGATGACTCGCTCCAGCTTCGGAACCTGCATGATGTTCCGGAAGCTGAAGTCCTTCATCAGCTGAGGGATGATCTCTTCTTTGTATTTTTTGCGGAGTCGGGGTTCGTATTCACTCATGACGACCTCAATCCAGGACCGAGCCGCTCTTCACGGCCACGCGAACGCGCTTGTTTGGGTCCTTCTTGTCGGCTTCGATGCGGACGCGGGTGCGCTCCTCGGTCTTCGGGTCGACCAGCATCACGTTGGAGGCATGAATCGGCATTTCTTTTTCGACGATGCCGGCCTCCTTGAAACGGCGCGGGCTCTGGTGGCGCTTCACGCGATTGACCCCTTCGACGAGGATCAAGTCCGCTCGGACCACCTGCAGTACGCGTCCCTTTTCACCGCGATCTTTGCCCGCGATGACCTGGACCAGGTCACCCTTTTTGATGCGCGCAGTCATCACACCACCTCCGGTGCGAGAGAAACGATCTTCATGAAGCGTTTCGCGCGAAGCTCGCGAGCCACGGGTCCGAAAATGCGGGTTCCGATCGGCTCGTTGTCCTTCGTGATGAGCACGGCGCTGTTCGTGTCGAACTTGATGTAGGTGCCATCGGGACGCTGGTACTCACGCTTGGTGCGCACCACGACCGCGCGGGCAACTTCGCCCTTCTTGACACGGGCGGTGGGAAGGGCTTCCTTCACCGAGACGACGATGACGTCGCCTAGGCCGGCATAACGACGACGCGAACCGCCGAGAACCTTGATGCAGGAAACTCGCTTCGCGCCGCTGTTGTCGGCCACATCCAGCTGTGTTTCTGTCTGAATCATCGTTATACCTCCGGCGGCCTCTCGATGAGGCGGACCACTTCCCAGCGCTTCGTCTTGCTGCGCGGTCGGCAGGCACGAATCTCCACGACGTCGTTCTTGCGGTACTCGTTGGCCTCGTCGTGCGCGTGGAACTTCTTCTTACGCTTGACGTATTTCCCATAAAACGGGTCACGTGCGCGGCGGATGACCTCCACTACGACGGTCTGTTGGACTCGGCCCTCGGTCTGCGTCTCGTTCACGACGCGTCCGACCAAGCGACGACGGCGGCCACGCTCCTTGGTGGCTTTAGGTGTCGGTTGTCCTGGCTCAGCAGCAGTCATGGCCAATCACTCCTTGCTCGCCGCTTCGGCGCGGCGCTCGGTGAGAATGGTTTTCACGCGGGCGAGGTCCCGGCGAAGCTTCTGAATCGAGCTCGTGTCGTCGAGCTGATTGGTGTGATTGTCGAAACGCGCCTTCCAAAGCTGGCGGCGCAAGTCGCCTTCGATGACCGAGAGCTCTTCGAGCGTGTTCGTACGAATGTCTTCTGGCTTCATAGCTCGGTCTCCCTCGACCGGAACGTTGTCTTGAGGGGGAGCTTGTGGGCGGCGAGCGCGAACGCCGCGCGCGCGACATCCTCGGGAACACCCTGGATTTCGTAGAGCATGCGGCCTGGCCTAACGACTGCCACCCAGCCCTCGACGCTGCCCTTGCCCTTACCCATACGAGTTTCGAGCGGCTTTTTGGTGATCGGCTTGTCCGGGAAGATTCGAATGAAGAGCTGGCCCTGACGCTTCACCTTGCGCTGAATCGTCATACGAGCCGCTTCGATCTGTCGCTGGCTAATCCGGCCGGGCTCGAGCGCCTGCAGTCCGAAGTCGCCAAACGAGATCTTGCCGCCTCGGTAGGCCTTGCCGCGCATGCGGCCCTTCATTTGTTTTCGGAACTTGGTTTTCTTTGGTTGAAGCATGGCTCGTCCTTAGACCCGGGCTCCTGCAGCCCCTGCACCTGGGCGATGCGGCAGCTGCTCGCCTTTGAAGATCCAGCATTTGATGCCGACGGTGCCGGCCTTGGTGTGCGCCGTGACCTCGCCGTAGTCGATATCGGCCCGGAGCGTATGAAGCGGCACGCGGCCCTCGCGGTACCATTCCGTACGCGCGATTTCTGCGCCGCCGAGGCGACCGCCGGCTGTGACGCGGATTCCCTTCACGCCGAACTTCATTGCCGTCTGCACGGCCTTTTTCATGGCGCGGCGAAAAGCGACACGACGCTCGAGCTGCGTTGCGATGTTCTCCGCGACGAGCTGGGCGTTGGTCTCGGCCTTGCGAACCTCTTGGATGTCGAGGAACAGCTCGTTCGCCGTGAGCTTCTGAAGGTCTGCTTTGAGCTGCTCGACGCCAGCGCCGCGCTTGCCGATGATGATGCCCGGGCGCGAGGTGTAGATGACCACCTTGGCCTTGTTCGCGGCGCGCTCCATCTCGATGTCGGCGATGCCAGCGTGAGCGAACTTCTTTCGGATGACGCGCTTGAGCTTCAGGTCTTCATGAAGCCACTTGGCGTAGTTCTTGTCCTCGTACCACTTGGACTTCCACGTCTTTACGACGCCGAGACGGAACCCATAAGGATGTACTTTCTGACCCACGCTTTAGCTCTCTTCCCCATCGCTCACGACGACGGTGATGTGACTCATTCCCTTGAGGATGCGCGTAGCGCGACCCTGTGCACGAGGACGCCAGCGCCGCATGTGCTGGTTGGGCGCCATGTCGGCAAACGCTGTCTTGACGAACAAGTCGTCCAGATTGAGCTCCTCGTTCTTCTGTTTGGCATTGGCGATCGCGCTGCTGATGGCCTTTGCCACGATGGGAGCCGCCGACTTCGTCGTGAAGCGGAGCTCGTTGAGGGCAGCGGCTACATTCTTACCGCGCACCATGTTGAGCACGACGCGCGCTTTACGAGGCGAAATCCTTTGAAATCGTGCTTTTGCAACCGCTTCCATGATCACTTCTTCCCGGTCTGGGGGTTGATCTTGCGGCCGCCCTTTTTGTCGGACGCATGACCGCCGAACGTCCGTGTGGGCGCGAACTCGCCGAGCTTGTGCCCAACCATGTTCTCGGTGACGAAGACGGTGACGAACTTCCGGCCATTGTGGACGGCAAAGGTGTGCCCAACGAAATCGGGCGTCACGGTCGAGCGGCGCGACCAAGTGCGGATCATCTTCTTGTCGCCCGACTTGTTCGCAGCCTCGACCTTGTCTTCCAAGTGCTGGTCGATGAACGGACCTTTTTTTACTGAACGCGCCATTACTTCTTCTTCCGCCTCCGGACGATGTACTTGTCCGTCGACTTGTTCTTTCTGGTCTTCAGGCCCTTGGCGAGCTGACCCCACGGTGAGCAGGGTTGACGTCCGCCTGCGGTCCGGCCCTCACCACCACCCATCGGGTGGTCGACCGGGTTCATGGTCGTGCCGCGGTTGTGCGGCCGGCGACCGAGCCAACGGCTTCGACCAGCCTTGCCCAAAGTCAGGCGGGCGTGCTGCGAGTTGCTGACTTGCCCGACCGACGCGCGGCAGTTGAGGTGGACCATGCGAACCTCGCCGGAGGGAAGGCGAAGCTGAGCGTAGTTGCCGTCCTTCGCCATCAACTGGGCCGCGGTTCCGGCGGAACGCACGAGCTGGGCGCCTTTGCCGATCTTGAGCTCGATGTTGTGAATCATCGTGCCGAGCGGCATATGGCGAAGCGGCATCGCATTGCCTGGCTTCACGTCCGCGTGACGGGACGACAGCACCTGCTGGCCGATTTCGAGGCCGTCGGGCGCGAGGATGTAGGCCTTTTCGCCGTCGGCGTAGTGCAAGAGCGCGATGCGCGCCGAGCGGTTCGGATCGTACTCGATGGCTTTCACCGTACCGGGCACGCCGATCTTGTTTCGCTTGAAGTCGATTTTGCGGTAGCGCTGCTTGTGGCCGCCCCCACGAAAACGTGACGTGATACGACCCTGGTTGTTGCGACCGCCCGTCTGCTTCTTGGAATCGAGAAGCTTCTTTTCGGGCTTCCCGCGTGTGATCATGTCGAAGTCTGGCGCTTCGTAGAAGCGACGGGACGGCGACGTGGGTTTGAACTTACGGATTGCCATCTTTAGACACCCTCGAAGAAGTCGATTGTCTCACCCTCGCGGAGCGTAACGATGGCCTTCTTCCAGTTTTGGGTTTTCGCGTAGGTCTTTCCCATGCGGCGCATATGACCACGCATGACGAGCGTGCGCACGTCGCGGACCGTGACTTTGAACAAAGTCTCGACGGCGTCTTTGATTTGGAGCTTGTTCGCCTCGAGGTCCACCTCGAACGTGTACTTGTTGTCCTCTTCGCGAAGCTTGGCACCCTTCTCCGTGAGGTAAATCGGGCGCTTGATGACTTGTTCGGCGTGCATCACTGACACCTTGCTTCCAGAGCTTGGACGGCGTCCTGTGTGAGCACGAGATGCTCGTGACGTAGCAAGTCGTAGAGGTTCACGCCCTCGGGTGGCAGAACGGAGTGGCCTTGCAGGTTGCGTGCGCTAAGGCGAAGCTTTTCGTTCTGTTTGCCGTCGACGATGAGCGCTCCCCCGTTGACCTCGAGCTTGTCGAGCACCTCCGCGAGTTTCTTCGTCTTGATTTCAGCCAACTCGAAGTTCTCGACGACCAGCAGCTGACCCTCGCGAAGCTTGAGGCTCAACGCGCCCTTGAGCGCTCCGAGCCTCATTTTTCGCGGGGGCCGATAGCCGAAGTCACGAGGCTTCGGGCCATGGACCGTGCCGCCACCGACGAAAATCGGTGCGCGCTTCGAGCCATGACGAGCACCGCCGGTGCCCTTCTGCTTGTAGAGCTTGCGCCCGCTCAGGCTAACCTCGGCCCTGGTCTGGGACGAAGCGGCGCCTTTGCGTTGGCTCGCGAGCTGGGCTTTGAGAACATCATAGAGGAGGCTCTCGCTGACAGTCGCATCGAAGACGCTGTCCGAGAGATCCATCTCTCCGACACCCTTCTTACTCAAGTTGTAGACCTTCACCTTGGGCATGGACCTACCGCCTTATGACTTGATCTCGACATCGACACCCGCTGAAAGATCCAGCTTCATGAGGGCGTCGAGCGTCTGTTGAGTGGGATCCAGGATGTCCAAGAGTCGCTTGTGAGTCCGAATCTCGAACTGCTCTCGCGACTTCTTGTCGACGTGGGGCCCGCGCAGCACGGTGTACTTGTTGATGCGTGTGGGCAGCGGAATTGGACCAGCGACGCGCGCACCGGTGCGTTTTGCCGTGTCGACGATTTCCGTCGCCGATTGGTCTAGCAATCGGTGATCGTAGGCCTTGAGTCGAATCCGGATTTTGTTCGCTGCCATCGTTCTACTCGATAATCTTTGAAATGACGCCTGCACCGATGGTCCGGCCGCCTTCGCGAATCGCGAAACGCTGCTTTTCTTCCATCGCCGCCGGCGTGATGAGTTCGACCTTCATCTTCACGTTGTCGCCCGGCATGACCATCTTCACGTCGTCGGGAAGCTCGATCTTGCCCGTCACGTCCAGCGTGCGGATGTAGAACTGCGGCGTGTAGTTGCTGAAGAACGGCTTGTGCCGCCCGCCCTCGTCCTTGCTCAGGATGTACACCTCGCACTCGAACTTCGTATGCGTGTTCACCGAGCCTGGCTTCGCCAGCACCTGCCCGCGCTCGACCTGGTCCTTTTCCACGCCGCGAAGAAGACAGCCCACGTTGTCCCCCGCCTGGCCCTGATCGAGCAGCTTGCGGAACATCTCCACGCCCGTCACCACCGTCTTGCGGGGCGCTGTGACACCGAGGATTTCCACCTCGTCCCCCACCTTGATGATCCCGCGCTCGATGCGGCCCGTCACCACCGTCCCGCGACCCTTGATCGAGAACACGTCCTCGACCGCCATCAAAAACGGCTTGTCGATGTCGCGCTGCGGCTCCGGAATGTGCTCGTCCACCGCGTCCATCAGGTTGACGACCGACTCGACCCACTTCTCTTCGCCGTTCAAGGCACCGAGCGCCGAGCCCTGGATCACCGGGATGTTGTCCCCGTCGTACTCGTACTTCGACAAAAGCTCGCGAACCTCCATCTCAACCAGCTCGAGCAAGTCCGGGTCGTCCACCGCGTCGCACTTGTTCATGAACACCACCATCGTCGGAACACCGACCTGGCGCGCCAAAAGCACGTGCTCTTTGGTCTGCGGCATCGGTCCATCGACGCCGCTCACCACCAAAATCGCGCCGTCCATCTGCGCCGCGCCCGTGATCATGTTCTTGACGTAGTCGGCGTGACCGGGGCAATCGACGTGGGCGTAGTGACGGTTGCCCGTCTGGTACTCCACGTGGCTCGTCGCGATCGTCACCGTCTTGGTGTCGTCACGCACGGTCCCGCCTTTGGCGATGTCTTTGTAGCTCTTGACCTCGCCACCGTGCTTATCGGACATCACCTTCATGATCGCCGCGGTCAGCGTCGTCTTGCCATGGTCGATGTGACCGATCGTGCCGACGTTCATGTGTGGTTTGTTCCGGACAAACTTTTCTTTAGCCATCGTTAGCTCCTCATCCGCCCTTCGCCTTGGCGACGATTTCTTCGGCGATGCCCTGCGGCACCCCCTGATACTCTTTGAACTGCATCGTGTAGACCGCACGCCCCTGAGTTTTGGAGCGAAGGTCGTTTACGTAACCAAACATGTTTGCGAGCGGCACGAGTGAACGAATCACCTGTAAGCCACCCACCGAATCCATTCCGCTAACCGCACCGCGACGGGAGTTGAGGTCGCCGATGACCTCACCCATGTAGTCCTCCGGGACACGGACTTCAACGTCCATCACCGGCTCCATGAGCTGAATGCCCGCGCGCTTCGCCCCATCTTGGAAAGCGAGGGATGCGGCCACCTCGAAGGCAGCCGGGCTCGAATCGACATCGTGGTACGAGCCGTCGAAGAGCGTCGCCTTGAGATCGATTACGGGGTAGCCGGCCATCACGCCGCGGCTCATTGCATCTCTTACGCCCTTTTGCACGGACGGAATGAACTCTTTGGGCACGACGCCACCGACGATCTTGTTCTCGAATTCGAAGCCAGCACCGGCTTCGAGGGGCTCGAGCTTAATCCAGACATGGCCAAACATTCCGCGACCACCGCTTTGCTTGACGTAGCGGCCCTCGGCTTTCGCTTCCTTGGTGATCGTCTCTCGGTACGCGACCTGGGGTGCCCCGACGTTGGAATCCACTTGGAATTCGCGCTTGAGGCGGTCGACGATGATCTCCAAATGCAGCTCGCCCATGCCGCTGATGATGGTTTGCCCCGACTCTTCGTCGGTGTGCGCTCGGAAGCTAGGGTCTTCGGCAGCGAGCTTCCCAAGCCCCACACCGAGCTTATCCTGGTCGGCCTTGGTCCTGGGCTCGATCGCGACCGAGATGACAGGCTCCGGAAAATCCATCCGTTCGAGAATGATCGGCGCATTCTCGTCACAGAGCGTATCGCCGGTGGTCGCTGTCTTGAGGCCGACCGCCGCCGCGATGTTGCCAGCGTGAATCTCTTTGAGCTCTTCGCGGTTATTGGCGTGCATCTGAAGGATGCGGCCGATGCGCTCTTTTTTGCCCTTGGTCGAGTTCAGGACGCCGGACCCTGCTTTGAGCATGCCCGAGTAAACGCGGAAGAACGTGAGTTGGCCGACGAACGAATCGTTGACGATCTTGAATGCCAAGGCGCTGAATGGCTCGTCATCTGCAGCCCTGCGGACCATCACCTTCTCGGGGTCCTTGGGGTCCACGCCCTGAATGGCCTGAACTTCGAGCGGTGAGGGAAGGAAATTCACGACGGCGTCCATGAGCTGCTGAACACCCTTGTTCTTGAAGGCGGAGCCAGTGAGCACCGGAACGATGGACTGCTCCAAGCAGCCTTTGCGGAGTGCCCTGAGAATCTCGTCCTCGGAGAAGTCGGTATCACCCTCGAGGAAGCGCTCCATCAGGACGTCATCGACCTCGGAAACTGCCTCGATCAGCACCGCGCGGGCCGCGTCCGCTTGCGCCCGGTGTTCCGCCGGGATCTCTTCGACTGTCCACTCGGCGCCGAGGTTGTCGTCCCTGAAGCGGTTGGCCTTCATCGCAACCAGGTCGATGACGCCTTCGAGCTCCGACTCTTGGCCGAGAGGAAGCTGCACCGCCACTGCGGGTGCGACGAGGCGATCCTTGATCGACTGAAAGGCGCTCGGAAAGTCGGCCCCGGCCTTGTCCATCTTGTTGATGAAGCAGATGCGGGGGACGCCGTATCGGTCGGCCTGGCGCCAGACCGTCTCCGACTGCGGCTCGACGCCTTCTTTGCCGTCGAACACCGCAACCGCGCCGTCGAGCACCCGAAGCGAACGCTCGACCTCGATGGTGAAGTCGACGTGACCGGGCGTGTCGATGATGTTGATTCGGAACTGCTCGCCGCCGAAGGGGCCCGAACCAGGCCGCCAGAAGCAAGTGGTCGCAGCGGACGTAATGGTGATGCCGCGTTCTTGCTCCTGCTCCATGTAATCCATCGTCGCAGCGCCGTCGTGCACCTCGCCGATCTTGTAGTTGACGCCGGTGTAATACAGGATGCGCTCGGTCGTCGTCGTCTTGCCCGCATCGATGTGGGCCATGATGCCGATGTTGCGGGTCTTATCGAGTGCGTACTTTCTGGCCATTGGATTCTGTGAGCTCGACTCTTCTGACCATGGCGCTTCACATACAAAACCCCCTCCGACCCAGAAGCCACCCTCGGGCTTCTTCAACTCAGAGAGGGTTTCGAGAGGCACATCGGTTGCGACGGTTCGTCGCGGTCTTCCCGGTGACTCTCTCTATGTAAGCGTTGTCATGAGTTCAGCTGCTGCTCCTTGTCCGAGGGGTTTCCGTAGACCTTCCCAGACGCCAAAAGAATCCTACCAACGATAGTGGGCAAACGCCTTGTTCGCGTCGGCCATCTTGTGTGTGTCTTCCCGCTTTTTTACGGCGTTTCCGCGCCCCTGCGAGGCTTCCATGAGCTCTGCCGCAAGACGTTCTTCCATGGACTTCTCGCCGCGCGCCCTCGAATACTGAACGAGCCAACGCATTGCGAGCGCATTGCGGCGGTCGGAGCGAACCTCGACGGGGACCTGATAGGTCGCGCCACCGACACGACGGCTCTTTACCTCGACGCGCGGCTTCACCGCATCGAGTGCTTTCTTGAAGACATCGAGCGGCTCGTCTTTGTAGCGCTCTTCGATGATGTCGAAAGCGCCGTACAAGCACTTCTCGGCCGTGGACCGTTTGCCCGCGAGCATCAGTGAGTTGACGAACTTCGCCACGAGCTGGTCGCCAAACTTGGCGTCCGGGATGATTTGCCTCTTAGGTGCGCTTACTCGACGACTCATGACTTAGATTTGCTCAGGCTTTGGGGCGCTTGACGCCGTACTTGGATCGTTTGTTGACGCGGTTCGCTTTGTTGGTGTTGGACGGGCCTGCCGCCCCGGTGGCATCGAGCGTGCCACGAACGACGTGATAGCGAACGCCGGGAAGATCTTTCACTCGGCCACCGCGAATGAGCACGACGGAGTGCTCCTGAAGATTGTGTCCCTCGCCGGGAATGTAGGTCGTCGCCTCGATACCGTTCGACAGACGAACACGGGCGACCTTACGAAGCGCGGAGTTCGGCTTCTTCGGAGTAGTCGTGTAGACGCGAACGCACACACCCCGCTTCTGCGGGCAACGCTGAAGCGCTGGCGAGTCCGTTTTCGATTTGATCTGTTTGCGTCCCTTGCGGACGAGCTGGTTGATCGTGGGCATAACTATCCGAAAAAGCGTGCAATTCCTCGGGCGCGCGCAACTTCCCCGCGCGTCGAAGGGAGCGAATGATAGGCGCGAAAGCCCCGCTGTCAAGCGAAGTGTTCCGCGAATTGGGATAGAGCTATAACCCATTGAAATGAATCGATTTTCCGTCGACTCAGAGCAGGGGAATCCCGGGCTTGATTAGCAAGAATGATCCAGGTCTCCGCTTCGAGTCCGATTCATGCAAATTCAGAAATCGATCCGCAATTTGCCGCCGGTGAGACCCATCTCCAGTCGGAACTGGGGCCCGCGGCTTTGGGGGCCTCTGAGCTCGTCAGGCAATTCACGGGGCCGGCTGCTGCGGATCACCGGCCTGAAACGGACTTCAGCCTCGACGACGCCGGCAATCGCGAAGCTCAGGAGCGCGCCAACGCTCACCCAGTTGCCGATGCGAAGGGCCTTCTCCACGCGCCTTGCCCGGTCGATCTCGTCGGGCCCCGGATTTTCGTCGCGGAGGGAATTGTGGCCGATGAACGTCGCGATGGATGCCGCGAGAAACGCACTTTCGGTCGTGGCGAACATGATCCCGAGCTTGCGGTTCTCGTTTTGGAACTGGCCGGCGCCGAAGGGGATGGCCGCAATCCATCGGGAGTTGACCTTCTCGATGGTCTGCTCGGAGGCGAGCTTCTCGAGGGCCTCGATGCGTTGCTGCTGGCGGATGAGGTCCTCGACCTCTTCGGAACGCTCCCGCTTTTTTCGGGCGAGCTCGAGGGCATCGCGACGCGCGCGTTCCATACTGACCCCTTCTTGCACCTCCTGGAAGGCCTGCACGACTGCCTCAGGAAAGGCGACGGGGTCGATGTCGTAGTCCGGATCCTCTTCGAGCAGCAGCCGGAATTGCTCCCGGGCAGCGTCCTTCTTTCCGAGGAAGAGGTAGGTTGCCCCCAAGTATTTGCGGGCTTCCAAACGAACCACCGGGTTCGCCGCGCGGGGGACGACCCCGCCGACGAGCGACTCGAGCCCCCTGGCCGCCTTTGCATAGCTTTGCTTGTCGTAGCTGCGACGGGCTGACTCGAAGTCCGAAAGCTCGTCGGCCGCGACGGGCAGCGCGAACGCTGCCATCAACAGGAAAATCAAACCTGAAAGCGCGTGCCGCCGCATCACCGTAGGCGGGTTCTACGGGGTTTCGCCGTCCCTCTCAAGCTTGAAGGAATGCTCGGTCAATTCCGCTCCGGCACGAAGCTTCACCACCGTCCGATAGGTTCGATAGCCCGGCGCACGGATCTGCACTTGCGCGGAGGATTGAAGCGACCTCATCGGGATCTGGAGGATCTCACGGATCCGTCCCGAGACCGTGCGATTCCCAGCCAGTGTGATTCGGACGGTCGTGTCCGCTGGCGCCGGACCCTTGAGATAGAGCCTCGCGGGCTTGTAGCGGAGCTTGACCGAGAGCTCGAAGTCGCGCCCCCCTGCTGGGATCCGTTTTCGGACGACCCGTTCTTCACAGCAGCCTTCGGCGCCGACGAAGCGAAACGTGTGGTTGCCGACCTTGACACGGACCCGCTGAAAATCGGGGCCGTAGGGCTTGAGCGGGCTGCCGTTGACGCTGATCGACACGTTTGGGGGCGTCGGCTTGAAGACCACCCAACGCCGGCCGTTTGGGGTCGCCTCCGTGGTGCTTTCTTCTGGTGGCCTCTCTTCATCCGCGGTGGCTTGCTCATCTTCGGCGCGGGTCGACGGTTCGGAGGCGCTTGCCTTGGCTGTCTCGGCCGGCGTGTCGCCGGCGCCCTCTTCCGCCGTCGGGATGGTCTCGGTCTCGACAGGTCTCCCTTCGGAGCGGCGCCAGCTCAGGTACCCGACCCCCGCAAGCGAAAGCAGGAGCGCGGTCGCGACGAGCGCGATCATCAGGTTCACGCGGCGGCGCCGCCCCAGGGTCCCAAGCAGTTTGAGGGCGCGATCATTGCCGTCGTCGAGCGCAAGAACGCGGCTCAGCGCGGCCTGCGCTTTCGACACCTGTCCCGCTTTCGCAGCTTCGGCCCCGAGCACGAGAAGCCTTTGAAGTGCATGCTGCTCGAGCTCCTTGGCGACTTCGTTCGGTTCCGCCAGGTAACGCGCCAGCGTTGCGTCCGGATCGTCGATTGCCATGTCGGTCAGAAAGGCGCGCAGACGGTCGGCCATCTCATCGGCGCCTTGAAAGCGTCCGCCAGGCGCTCGGGAGAGTGACTTGTTCATGATTTGGGCGAGCTCTGCGCCAATCGATGGGCGGAGGCGAAGCGGGTCGGGGTACTCGCCGTCCAGCAGCAACTTCAAGAGGTGGTGGGGGTTACGGCCGATGAACGGTAGTCGACCGGTCGCACAGAAATAAAGGACCGTCCCGAGCGAAAAGACGTCGCTGCGCACGTCGCAAGTCCCGCCCTCCACTTGCTCCGGCGCCATGTGACCCGGGGAGCCGAGGATCTGACCGGTAACGGTGAATGTGTGCGCATCAATCATGTACGCGATTCCGAAGTCGGTGAGCTTCACGCAGCGATCTTCGTGAATGAGGACATTCTCGGGCTTGACATCGCGGTGAATGATGCCCTTGGCATGCGCAGCGCCGAGCGCGTCGGCGAGCTGAAGCGCGATGCATGCCGCAATCTCTGGCGGCAGTTCCTTTTGCTTCAGGACAAACTCCTTCAGCGTAGGGCCGGTGAGCAACTCCGCTGCGATGTAGGTCTCGTCCGAGGCCTCCCCGCTGTAGTCGTAGATCTCGAGGATGTGCGGATGTCGGAGCTTTGCGACGCTCTTGGCTTCACGAGTGAACCGGGCGCGTGCTTCGCTGGTGCGCTGCAAATGCGGATGGAGAACCTTGAGGGCGACGAGTCGGTCGAGCGAGCTGTCACGCGCTCGATAAACCGTAGCCATGCCACCGTGGCCGATCTCGTCGAGGACCTCGTACTTCTCCAGTTTGCGCAACATTTGCCCGGGAATTCCTAGAGTAACAGGTTCGGGCACCGCTACGTCATCCTTCTAAAGCGGTTTGAGGGCTGCCGGGACGCAGAACTCGAAATCGTCCCGGATGCTCACACCATCGTCGCCCCCCGCAACGATGAAGGCCCCACTTTCGAGGACGAGAGCGCCCGCGCCGGCTCGCGGGAACTCCATTTGCAAGAGAGGTTGGATCTCGACGATCCCGTCGTTCCATCGCACCTCCTCCACCATCGACGAGCTTTCACCGCCAACGAGCAGTGCGCTGTCCGCGGGCTGCAGGACTCCCAGGCGCGCCGTCGTCCACTGGGGTCCGGCAGCCGAAGCGCAGGCGCTCGGGCAGGCATCAAAGCGAAGGCTGTCTTGCCGCACGGTGTCTCCGGCATCGGTGCCACCGATGAGGAGGGCGCGGCTTTCGCCGTCACCTACGAGAAGGCCGCCTTCACGGATACCGTCCATGACGCCTGCGACCGGCTGCCCAGTCGGACTGCCATCGAGCAGGAGCTCTGCATCGCCCTCGGCATCGCCGCCGACGACCAGGACGTCGGCGCCCAGTGCGGTCGCTGCTGGCCCGGAGCGCGGCTTGCTCAGCTGAAGAGACGTCAATTCCCCGCCGGCCGTAACCAGCGAAACCTCAGATCGAGCTTCTCCGTCGACCTCCCCGCCGATCACCATCGCTCCGACCCCGGGAACGGAGACGAGCGCCGACCTCGGCCCCGCACCATTGTGAAGAAACACCGGAGCGATTCGACGGCTGGCGTCGAGCATGTTGAAGATGAACGGCGTCGTGTTGCTTGGAACAACAAGGATTTCAGCTTCGTCGATGGATACCGCCCGCGTTTCGCCGAGATCGGCCACCGTGAAGTCCTCGGTGAAGAGGCGCGACTCCCATTCGAGCAAATCGAAGAACTCGATCTGCTCATCGGACGCGCCGGTGCCACCCGCAACCAAGGCGAACGTGCCGGAGCGAACCATTGCGAAGAATGCACGGGGGGCTTCCAAGAGGTTGAACGTGACCCGCTCACACGATGAGGGCGCGGCGGTGACGACGCGAAGCAGGCCGGCGCTCGCAGTGGGAACGAATTCCGGCGAGGCGCTCGAGAGCTCCGTGGTCGCTCCCGTAATTTCAACGCGAATCCGCGTAGGGCGAGTGAACGCGCTGAACTCCAGCAGCGCTTCGAAGTCGCCGTCGGTGATCGGATACGCATACTCTTGCGCGGGAAGATCGCCCTCTTGGATGCCGATTCGGAGCGTCGTGGCATCGGTCCCGGCCGCCGGATTACCGTTCTGGCCGTCGACGATACGAGCTTCGAATACGAAACTGGCCACCGACTCCTTGCAGGAGAAGGCCGCCACCAAGAGCAATCCAAGTAAGACCATTCGTCGGATCACGGCAAGAGGTTGCTTTACCGGTTCGCGGCGAGCAAGTAGATCAGCGCAGTGTGGGCCGAAACCCTTGCTTCAATCGATGAGCTCGCGGTAGCGCAACGCCTACGCGCAGAGCCGGGATTCGCCTGGCTTGATTCGAACCGAACCGAGGCGCGCGATGGACGCTTTTCATTTCTCGCCGCTTGGCCGTCCGAAGAGATTCGGGTAGCGTTCGGTGCCAAGGCGCCCTTCGCCGCGCTTGGCAGGGTGGGCCAACGGAGTGAAGGCTCGATCCCCGACGGGCCCAGGCCCTGCGAAGTGCCGGCCTGGATCGGCTACATTGCCTACGATGCATTCTGGTCGTCGCCGGTGCGAGGAAAGCCGCGCTTCGATCGTGGGTCAGCTCCCATCATGCTCTTTCGGCGCTATCCGGCACTGATCGCCGTCGATCATGACGAAGGTGAAACCTGGGTCGTTGGCGACGATCGTGAAGCATGCGCTCAGTTTTGCGCCCGCGTGGACGAACTAGGCCACAGCGAAACCTCGCCTCCGATCGTCGGTGCGATCGACGTGGACGACGCGAAGGAGCACCGCAAATCGATCGGAAACGCGCTCGAGTACATCGCAATGGGCGAGGTCTACGAGGTCAATGTCGCCAGACGTTGGTCCGCGCCATTTGCAGGCGATGCGCTCGAGCTTTGGCAAGCCATGCGCGCCGCCAGTCGAGTCCCGCTCGGAATGTTTCTGGATGGCGGGGACCACGCAGTGCTCGCATGCACCATGGAGCGATTCATTCAGTGGGACGCCGGAAGCAGAACGCTCGTCACTCGCCCAATCAAGGGAACGATCCGGCGTGAAACCACCGACGACGGGGCATCGCAACGCCTACGCGCAGACCCCAAAGAGCAGGCCGAACATTCGATGATCGTCGATCTGATGCGAAACGACCTCGGCCGAGTCGCAGAGATTGGAACCGTCAGGGTCGACGAGCCCTTGCTCGTGGAACCGTTTACCGGCCTCTACCACCTGGTGAGCACCGTGAGCTGCATCACCCGACCCGAGGTCTCACTCGAAGCGATTTTGGAAGCAACCTTTCCTCCTGGAAGCGTCACGGGTGCACCAAAAGTTCGTGCCCTCGAAATCATCGAGAAGCTCGAAAAACACCCGCGCGGTATCTACTGCGGCGCCTTGGGTTTCATCGATCAGGATGGCGGTCTATCACTTGCCGTGGCGATTCGGACTGCGACGGTTTCCAATGGTCGGGTGTACTACTGGGCAGGTGGCGGAATCGTCGAAGCGAGCGATCCGGACCGGGAGCTAGCCGAAACCGAGCTCAAGGCGCGAGTCTTTCTCGATGCTGTAGAATCGCTGCAAGGGGGTGGAAAAGATGACTGATCCGATCGAAGACATCCTGGATTTCTGGTTCGGCGAGCTCAATGAGCACGGATGTTCGACTCCGGAGCATAGAAAGCGCTGGTGGACCAAGTCCGACGCGTTTGACGAGTCGATCCAACACCATTTCCTCGACGACTATGAAGCAATCGTAGCTGGAGAGAGGGAAGCTTGGCGAAGCACCGCGCGCGGCACCTTGGCGTACATCATCGTGCTCGATCAGTTTTCGAGAAACATGTTTCGCGGGACACCGGAGATGTTCGCGGCCGACGAGCTCGCGCGCGAGGTCTGTCGCGAAGGCCTCGATGCCGGCTCCGATGCCGAGCTGTCGTTCGATGAGCGCGTCTTTTTCTATCTACCGCTCGAGCACAGTGAATCGATGGACGACCACGAGCTCTGCTTGAAGCTCTTCGAAAGACTGCTCGAGTCCGCGCCGGAGCTGCTCCAAGCGGATGCGAAGTACTATTTGGACTTCGCAGTACAGCACAAGGCGATCATCGAGCGCTTCGGACGCTATCCGCATCGAAACGGGATTCTCGGACGGGCGAGCAGCGACGAAGAAGCCAAGTTCCTAGAAGAGCCAGGCTCCTCGTTCTAGTCCAGCTTCTTTTGAAAGCGCATGGACACGACGACGATCAGGATCAGCGTCAGGCTGGCGAGCCAGATGAGCTCGGCCCGAAGCTCCGCAAATGACGCTCCTTTGAGGACGATGCCGCGAATGACGCGCAGGTAGTGAGTCAACGGCAGAATCGTCGACAACCAGCGTGCCGGCGCGGGCATCGCCTCCCAGGGAAACATGAAGCCCGACAAGAGAATGTTCGGTAGCAAGAAAAAGAACGACATCTGCATGGCCTGCTGCTGAGTCTTCGCGAGCGTCGAGAAGAACAAGCCTACGGCGAGGCTCGCAGCGATGAAAAACACGGAGAGCAAGTAGAGTAGCCCGACCGACCCGACGATTGGCACATCGAAGACCCAAGACCCCACCAGGAGGATCAAGGTCATCTGCAGGTAGCCTACGCCGATGTAAGGCACTATTTTGCCGACGGTTAGCTCCATGCTCCGGATGGGCGAAACGATCAATTGTTCGAGCGTTCCACGCTCGCGTTCGCGGGCAATCGCCATCGCCGTAAACATCACCAGAGTCATCGTGAGGATGACCCCCACGAGACCCGGCACGATGAACACGGCGGTGCGAAGGTCGGGATTGTACCAAGTCGCGGGCTCCATCGCGATCAACTGAGAGGGCACCGCGACGGGCTGGCCCAGTCGCTGGAGTCGCGCGACGCTCAGGTCGGAAGAGCGCGCGGATGCCAGGGACAAGGCGGTGTTGGTCGCGCTTGCGACGACCTGCGGGTCCGAGCCGTCGACGACCAGCTGCAGTTGAGACCTTCTGCCCGCTTCGACTTCGGCTCCAAAACGAGGCGGCACGACCAATGCCACCATGGCCTCCCGAGACCGCATGGCGACACCGATCTGCTCGTAGCTATCTACATGACCCACGACCGCATAAAAGCCGGTCGCTTCCATGCGCCTCACGAACCCACGAGACTCCGCCGAATGATCCTGGTCGTAGACCACGGTCGCGATGTTTCGAACGTCGGTATTGATGGCATAGCCGAAGAGGAGCAGCTGGATGATCGGGATGCCGAACATCATTCCCATCGTGAGCCGGTCACGCCGCGCTTGAATCATCTCTTTCCAAGCGATCGACAGCATGCGGTTCATCGACCACCTCCGTTTCGCGCTTCACTGTGAACCATCGCCACGAAGGCATCCTCGACGTTGGGGAGAATCTCGCGGGCATCGGCGACACCCGGACCTGCTCCGAGAACCTCTTTGGCCAGTGCGATCGGGTCGACGCCGCCAAGGGTGGCCAGTCGAAGTCGGTCGCCGAACGGGGCCACCTCGTCGACCGCAGGGTGTGATTCCAGCAGATCCATGGCCGCGGCCACGTTTGGAGTCGAAATGACACAAACCCGGATTTCGCGGCGCTCGATGACCTCCGCGGGTGTTCCGATGTCGAGAAGCGTGCCCCGAAAGATGAACGCGAGGCGATGGCAGCGTTCCGCCTCGTCCATGTAGTGAGTGGTCACGATGACCGTCGTGCCCGCCGAAGCGATCCGGTGAATGTGGGCCCAGAACTCCCGGCGGCTCACTGGGTCGACACCCGCCGTCGGCTCGTCGAGAAACAGCAACGGGGGCTCATGAATCGTCGCGCAGACCAACGCGAGGCGCTGCTTCCAACCCCCGGAGAGGGTGCCGCTGATCTGAGCACGCCGCTCGCTCAAGCCGGCGCGATCGAGCTCCTCGGGGACGCGTTTGCGGCGTGCGGCTCGACTGAGCCCGTAGATCCCGGCGTAGAAATGTAAGTTCTCTTCAACCGTGAGGTCTTCATAGAGGCTGAAGCGCTGGGTCATGTATCCGATGTTCTGCTTGACCCGCTCCGGCTCCTTCTCGACGTCGAAACCGACCACCGTCGCGTGACCGCCGCTGGGGTCGAGAATCCCGCAGAGCATGCGGAGCGTCGTCGACTTGCCAGCACCGTTGGGGCCGAGAAGGCCGAAAATTTCGCCGCGATGGACACGGAAGCTCACGTCGCTGACCGCGACGAGCTTGCCAAAGTGACGAGAAAGCCCCTCGGCGACGACGGGATCCTCCACCGCTATTCGCCCTTCAGCTGGAACGTGGCGAAGGCGGGCACGCCAGCATGCAGGCGTTCGTCCGGGTCGCTGATGCGAACTCGAACACGAACGACCAAATTGGAGCGCTCCTTGGGCGAAAAAAGGAAACGCGGCGTGAATTCCGTGGTCGGAGCGATGTGCTCGATCTCGCCGTCGAAGGATTCGCCTTCGGCGTCGACACGAATGCGGGCAGGGAGACCGACCGCGAGCCCCGCGAGCTTCTGCTGCGGAACGAACACATCGACGTAGGGATGCTTCGTATCGGCGACGGTGACCACGGTGGCACCGGCGGAGACCACTTCGCCGATTCTCACAGGAATGTCGAGTACCGTCACGTTCTCGGAGGCGTGCAAGGCATAGAGGGCCAAGCGTTCTTTTTCGGCCTCGACCGCGGCTTCCGCGGCGACGACCTCGGCATCCGAGGCGGCCAGCTCCTCGGGCCGGGCGCCTATGCGCATTTGCTTCAGCCGCTCCTGAAGCATTCGCACCTGTGCCTTGGATTGGGCATAGGCCGCCTCGAGCTCGGAGATGCGCGAACGAGCGGTCGCGGCCTGCTCCGGAAGGTTTCGGTTCCTGTCGAGGTTTGCCCTGGATTCGCGGAGCACAGCGCGAGCGCCATCCAGCTCAGCCATCGTCGAGCGGACTTCTTCCACGCGCGGCCCCGCATAGACCAGCGCGGCCTTGGCGCGGGCGCGAGCCAGATCTGCCTCTCGCGCGAGCAGAATCGGGAGCTCGGCCGTGTCGTCGAGAACCGCGATCAGCGCCCCCTCTGCAATGAGGTCTCCGCGGTCAAAGCGAATCTCTCGAAGTTGGCCACCCACTCGAAAGCCAAGATGGCGATCATCGTGCTCGATGATCCCCTGGTAGCCGGCAGGCGTGTTGCGCTCCGCGCTGCAGCCCGCGATCGCCATGACGACGATCGTGACCGTCAGCGCCCCGGCCCTGGCTGTCGCAAAGCTCACGCAAGCGAGCGTAGCAGATCCGGCGGGGTCCGCGCTTTGGTGGTTTACCGAGACTGGCGCTGATTCGGGCCTCGGTGTTACAAACCCCGAAGTCGACGAATGTACGAGACCCTCGAGCTCATCCTGAACATCTCGATCGCGGTGTTCATTGCAGGTGTCCTTTTCAGCGCTGGCCTGGAGGTGACCTTCGAGCAAGTGTTGAAGCCGCTCAGGAACGGTCCGCTCGTGGCCCGGGCGCTGATCGCGAACCTGCTCGCAACGCCGCTCATCGTCTACGCCATGAGCGTCTGGTTCCCTCTCGAGCGTCCCTACATGATCGGCGTTCTGCTCTACGGGTTCGCCGCCGGCGCGCCCTACACACCGAAGTTGGTCGGCGCGGCGGCCGGCGACGTGCCCAACTCGATTGCGGCAACGATGCTGCTCACCGTCCTCACGATCATCTACATGCCGTTTGTTCTTCCGTTTCTCATACCGGGGACGGAGATTGGTGTCTGGGCGATCGCAAAGCCGCTCCTGCTCCAGATGTTCGTGCCCTTGGTGATCGGTCTAGCGATTCGGCATTTTCGAGACAAACTTGCCGAGAAGATGCTCAAGCCCTCCAATCTCGTCGTCAATCTTTCGCTGGTCCTCTTCCTGGTCCTTGCGGTCGTAATCCATGGTGACGCCCTATCCGCGACCATCGGAACAGGCGCGATCACCTCGGCGATCGTGCTCACGCTTTCAGCATTCGGGGTCGGCTACGTGCTAGGCCCTGGAACGAAGAAGGGGAAGGTGACCCTCGGACTCATCACCACGGCGCGCAACATCGGTGCGGCAGCAACCATTGCCACCGCGAACTTCAAAGATGATCCACGCGTGCTAATTACCGTCGCGGTCTGTATGTTCGTCGTATTCGCACTCGCGTTCCCCACGGCAAAGCTCTACTTCAGCAAGCAGCTCTCGGTGTCCTAGAGTATCGGCATGGTCTGGCGAAACAACGGTTACAAGATCAGATGCGAGAGGGTGCAGCAATAGAACTTCAGATTCCGATCATTAGGATGGCGGCGTTGCTGCTGATCTTCGCGTGCGCCAAAGATGGCGCGGCGCCTTCCTCGCAGACCGCAGCGGTTGCGCTGACACCGAACGAGGCGACCGCGATCGCCGAAGAGGCGTACATCTACGCGTTCCCGATGATGGAGAACTACCGGACGATGTACGTCCAAGCCATCGATCGAACCGCGCCTGGCTACATGGGCGGATTCAACGAGCTGGTGCACATGACCGAGCTGCTCGGACCCGACTTCAAAGACATCGTTCGTCCCAACAACGACACGATGTATTCCTTTGCCTGGCTCGACCTGCGAGCACAGCCCCTCGTCGTCACCGTCCCGGAGATCGAGAATCGCTACTACTCCGTGCAACTCGTCGACATGTTCACGCACAACTTCGACTACATTGGGACCCGCGCAACGGGCACCGAGGCCGGCAGCTATCTGATCGCTGGCCCGCAATGGGACGGAACCAAGCCAAGCAACGCGAAGGCCGTCTTCCAAAGCGAAAGCAGCTTCGTTTACTGCGTCATTCGAACTGAAGTCGACGGGCCCGAGGATGTCGCGGCCGTGCTTGCGCTCCAGAAGCGGTACCGCCTGACCCCGCTGAACGTCTTCCTTGGACGGACCGGACTTCCGGTTGCCGCCGGAATCACGTTTCCGACCTACCGTCCGAGTCGGGCGAAGTCGGCCGCCTTCATCGACCTGCTAAATTTTCTTCTGACGGAAGTCGTGGTCGCGCCCGAGGAGGAGGCGCTCATGGGCCGCTTCTCCAGAATCGGGATTCGAGCTGGCGCGCTCAGCGCTTCGCGGTCTTTGAGCGCCGAGCTTCGGGATGCGCTCGACAGGGGGGTCGGCCAGGGCATGGTGGCGATCGACAAGGCCGCGTACGACCTGAGCCAGCTGCGAGGTGTCACGGTGCGGGAGGGTCATGGATGGCAAGGAATTGCCGGCATTTTCGGACCTGGCGACCAGATGCGGACCAAGTACTTGGCCCGTGCCGTGGCAGCCATGGTCGGCTTGTATGGAAACGACGTCGAGGAAGCCTACTACCCGGTCGGGAACGCCGACGCTTCGGGAGATCCGTTCGATGGCTCGAAACACCAATACGTGATGCGCTTCGAAAAGGACGAGCTCCCAGCGGTCGACGCCTTCTGGTCCATGACGATGTACGGTCTGCCCGACCAGCTCATGGTGCCGAACCCGATCGCGCGCTACTCCATCGGCGATCGAAGCAAGCTCGAGTACGGTAAAGACGGCTCGCTCACCATCTACATCCAGCGCGAGTCGCCTGGAAAAACCAAATCCAGCAATTGGCTTCCCGCCCCAGATGGCGCGTTCTCACTTCAGTTCCGCATGTATCTGCCAAAGCCTGAATCCTTGGACCCGCTGTACCTGCCACCAGCGGTCAAGCCGCTGAGGTGACCGGTCGCTACTGCGTCGACATCCACTGGGGCAAGGGTTCGCCCTTGCGAACGAACGAAATCGCATTGGTCCCGGAGCGACCGACCATTACAGCCTCGATCAGCGGAGGACTCGTATCGCTACTTGCCGCATGCCATTCGACGATGAAATTCGCGCCGGAGCCTCCGGCGACATCATGCCGCTCGACGAGAAAGTCGATTGTCTGAAGCGGCCCCAGTTTGATCAAGCGATCGACGAGCTTCTTCGAGAGCCTGCCGTTGGTGTCGTAGTACGCGACCACGCTCACGTAAACCGCACGCTTGGTGTCGATGTTTCGAATACTCAGCATTGCCTCGAGAAGGTACGGGCGCCCGCCGTCATAGTAGATGTGGGAGTAGACGGGAACGTACGAAGCCTGGTGCACGGTGAGTGAGCCAACGGTGACGTCCGTTGCCGCATATGCATCGAGGTTTGGAGGAGTATAAGATCGCGGCGGCTCGAACTGCACGCTGTCCTGGATCGCGTCGAGCCGCTGCTCGGTGTTGTTTCGGCTACTCGAATAGACGAATGCCATGAACGCGACGGCGAGCAGAATGAGCACCCGGACGCCATGCTCCGAGAACCACAGTAACCACTCTGGGTATTTCCGATCGTCAGCCACGGACACACTCCCGATCGTCGATTGCTCTCGTGTATCGCACTAACGCGGGGCCTCCCGCAAGCGTTGGGTTCGCAACTTGAGGGGGCGCGCATGCGTGTTATGAGGAGAATCGCTCCCGGGTCGTCTAAGGGCAGGACAACAGGCTTTGGACCTGTGAATGGTGGTTCGAATCCACCCCCGGGAACCAGGCTGCATCATGCGAACCATCTCGATTCTCACCTGCCTCCTTCTGGCTGCCGCACTTGGCATGGCCTGCAAGAAGAGTGATGGGTCTGCGGGCACCGCATCACCAGCATCCACACCGCTTGCTTCGGGCTGCGACCACGACCTGAAGTCGAGCGCCTTGGCCAAACACAGCTGGCCCTACCCCGCCGACCATCGCAACCTTCGCTGGGGCGACACCTATCAAAGGATCAGGCTCAAGCTGAAGCCGACGTCGGCGGCATTCGTGACAGCCACCGTGACATGGAAATCAGGCGAGCTCATCGAGGTGGAAGACAGCGAGGTGCAGGTCATCAAGCCGCGTCGCTTGATTGCAAAGCGAAATCTCTACGTGAAGCGCAAGGTTTGGGACCAGGGGATCGAAGTGGAGCGGGAGCTCCTCGCCGTTGCAGAAGGCGAGCTCGGCTCCTTCTTGTTCTACAATTCACGCGGCATGTGCTTGGTCGGGACCGAAGAAGGCCCGGGCTGGACGCCTTGCAGCCTCGACGACGCATTCGAAGACCTGAGCGAGGAGCAGCCAGATGCGTGCGAGCAAGTTTGGTGGGTCAAGGTTCGAAAGAGCAAGGTTGATCAGGGCTGGATGCCCGTCATGCCTGGCTTCACCGAACGGGTGCCGCCGCCGACCGGCGCAGCCAAATGAACGTCTCCTGATTGCCCTTCGGCCCGGTGATGACGCTGTCTGCTTCCGCCACCAGCTCGAAGCCGAGCTGCGCCGCGTCCGCCACCAGATTCTCGATGGCTTCGCGTCGTTGCTCGGGGTCCCGGACCACCCCGCCCTTGCCGACCTTGCCATGGCCGACTTGGAACTGAGGCTTGACGAGTGCGAGGACCTCGCCATCGGCGCGCAACAATGCGTGCGCGGCAGGAAGAAGCTTCTCGAGCCCGATGAACGAAGCGTCGATCACGACGAGGTCAACGGGCTCGGGCAAGTCCGCTGGCTTCAGGTGCCGCGCATTGCAGCGCTCCATGACCACGACCCGTTCGTCCTGCCGTAGCTTGTGGTGGAGCTGCCCATAGCCCACGTCGATGGCGAAGACTTTCACCGCTCCGCGTTGAAGCAGGCAATCGGTGAAGCCGCCGGTGGACGCGCCGAAGTCGGCTACGGTCTTGTCCGACGGCGAATAGCCGAGCGCGTCGAGTGCACCTTCCAGCTTCACCCCGCCTCTGGACACATACGGGTGATCAGGCGCACGAACCTCGAGGGGCGCCTGCTCGTCGAGCGTTTCGCCGCTTTTTTCGACGCGCCGGCCAGCAGCAAAGACTTTGCCAGCCAGGATTAGCGCCTGCGCCCTGGCCCGCGATGGAACCAGGCCTCTTTGGGTCAACAACACGTCGGCGCGAACTTTTGGCACGCAGCAAGACTGGACTAACTTTCTTTGAAAAGCGAACGGCGGTATCTTGGCCCCATGGCGCGCAACGTGCTCATTCTTCTCGGCATCGGTTCCATCGGCTGGGCGATGCTCTCCTTGTTTTTCGCCGGAGCGGTCCTGCCAGACTGGATGGGGCTCAGCGACCCTACGCGCGGCCCTCTGTACATCGAGTCCATGGCGGTCAACGTCGGCCTGTGGTCTGCATTGGGCGCATTCGCCGTTCTGGGCGCCGCGTTTCAGCGGCTGCGCTTGGCCGCCGTGCTCACATTCGTTGTCTGCGGGGCGGGGTTTGCGGGTGGGCGAATCCTCGCGATGGTCCAGGGCGCAAAGCCCGACATTTACACGGTCATCGCTCTCGCATTGGAGGTCGGCATCGTCGTTGCGGCCTCCGTGGCCTACGTCTCGGAGAAGACGCGGATCGCGCGCCAAGCCAAAGAGCTCAAGAAGGCCGAAAAGGCGGCGCTCGAAGCCGCCCTAGCAGCCGAGCACGCCGCCCCCCCAATCGAAGCGCCAGCCCCCTCCCCCATCCAACAACCCTAGGCGATAGTGTGGGGGTGGTGGGGCGGGACAAACTGCCGCCGTGGGCGTCCGGCCCTTTCTAGAAAGGAATATCGTCGTCGCCGAAGTCGTCGGTCGGAGGAGCGCTGCTGCCGCCGCCACCACCGCCGCCACCGCTGTCGCCGCCGCCGAAGTCACCGGGTGCGCTCGAGTCGCGGCCTCGCCCGCTACCCAACAACACGATGTTCTGAGCGACGATTTCAGTCGAGTTGCGCTTGTTGCCGTCTTTGTCTTCCCACTGACGGTATTGAATCCGGCCCTCGACGCAGATGCTCCGGCCCTTGGAAAGGATGTTGTTGAGGGCTTCGCCACGCTTGCCCCAAACGATGACGGTGTGCCAATCGGTGCGTTGCTGGCGCTCGTTCGCGCGGTTCATGTACGACTCGGTGGTCGCCAAGCGAAGGCGGAGCACGCCTTGCCCGTTCTGGGTGTATTTGAGCTCTGGGTCAGCACCCAAGTTGCCGATGAGCGTCACACGATTCAGGCCTTCTGCCATGGGTCCCCTCTTCTTCTAGCCGCGATGGGCGGCGAACATACGCGGCCTCGCGCCCGGGATCAATGACCCGAGTCAATGGCCCGTTGCCTCACTCTGCATGCGAAGCACGATTGCTAGCTCATCGGTCAATTCCCGCCGACGGTGCTCATAAAACCTCGGTCCTATGGATTCGGCTTTCCGTTGGCTTTCGAGCGAGGCGATCTCCTCGAGGAGCTCGGCGCGGCGATCGTGGCGGACTTTGACCAGCGCGGCCGTCTGGTCCGAGGGTCGAAAAAGAAGCCAAATCCCCATGAAGACGAAAATCGCAGCGACAAGCGCAGCGATATAGGGCAGCGGGCCGCCTCCGGGTATGCCGCGAATGTGAATCGTCAAGGGATCGATCGGCGCGTCGCCAGGGCCTCGCATCACCCCTGCGACCAGGAAGCGGCGGTCGCCTCCCTCATGTACCCGGGCGACTTGAAAGCCCTCGACTTCGAGGGTCATGCCCTCGATGTAGTCGCTGACGACCTGATACTCCATGGTCGCAAACGGCACCGACTGCTCGATCGAAAGCGAGGTACCGCCGAGCGGAATGTCATAGGCCCAGCGGAGGTCGGCGCGGCCGGGCGGGATCGAGCCGCTGATCTCGAGGCCCTCATCGGTGGCGCTGACGCGCTGGTCGGTCATGACCGCCAAGGCGTCGAAAGCTTTGAAACCCTCGGGCAAGCGAATCCGCATCCCACCGTCGGGGAAGACGTACGTCGACTCGCCCAGGTTCGTGAGCCGAGCGTCCTGACTGACCCGCGCGCGGCCGTCCCGAAACTCGACCATCGTTCGACCGAGTACCTGGAAGATGCGCCGGTTGTCTCTGGTGACGGGCAGACGAATGACCCGCACCCGCTGACCCTTCTCGGCGTCGAGTCGGAACGGCGTCGAGCTATAGCGGGCGCCCTCGAACGGCACGTTCACCCGATAGGAATGCTTGGCGTCGGTCAGTAAGCCGTCGAAGGAGCAGCTTCCTTTGTCGTCGGTGACGCAGGCCTTGCTATCGCGGCCACCGGACTGTTCCATGAGGCCGAGGCGCACCGCCTGTTTCGGAACCGGCGAGCCAGCGGGGTCGATGACGTCGACCACGATGGTCCCCTGGGCGAGTTTCGGGTCGACGACCGAGGTCACCAGCTCCGGTACGTTGCCCAGGACGCGATTGACCACGGTTTCTTCCTGCTGCGCCGATACGATCGTAGGGGCCCACAAGATAAGGCCGATCAGAGCTGCAATTCGCATCATGCCTCGTCGGAAAGCCGCTCGGCGATCAGCGCCTCGGCTTCATCTCTAAACGGCCCGGCACCGATGTCCAGCTCGTGAAGGACATGACGGGCCTGTGCGCGGAGCTTGGCGTTGATCTCGTCGAAGTCGGCGTCCGAGAGCTTGCCCGCGTCATGCTCGAAGGCGATGTCACGGATCTCCTGAAGCAGATTCTCTTTCTCGGTCAGCAAGCCGCTGCGCGCATCGGTCATGAGCTGCGCGCGGGCTCCGCCGACGAGCTCGTCGGAGAGTGCCAAGCTCAGGCTCAACCAGAGGCTGATCAGCGCGACGACCACGGCCAGCGATGCGCCGATGACGAAAAACCAGGGCAGGTAGTCCGCCATCAGCTGTCCTCCAGGCGATCGAGCTCGGCGTCGAGCCGCGAGTCGTACTCGACCTTCTCGCTGGCGTCGGAGGCCGTAGGCGCCCTTGGCGCTACGCCGCGACGCTGCCAGCGACGGCCAAGCACCACGATGAAGCCAACCGCGACAACCATCGCGGCGATGGGCACCGCCCACAGGGCGCGGTCGAGACCCTCGTCGGAGGGTATCGCGAGGGCGGCGGCGCCAAACTGCGCTCGATACGACTCCTGAATTTTCGTCGGTGCCTCGCCCGCAGCGAGCCGCTCGCGGAGCTCGATGCGCTTGTCGTCGGCCCAGCCGCACGCGCAGGTGTCGAGCGGCAAGCGCGCGCAGTCGCCGCACTGACAAAGAAGGCGTCCAAACAACTGCCGTTCGACCGGGTCGTTGATGACCACCGACCCGGCGTGCAGCGAGCTGCTGCTGTCGTTCTGCGCCGATGCGACACCCGCCCATGCGATCATCGTCGCGATCAGGATCGCGAACCCGACCACGGCGGTGGCTGGGGAAAATCGAAAACGCCGTACGCGGGGCGCTTCATCGCGAAGAAGCTCGCGGCCAGTCGGCCACATGCCGAGGAGTGCGCCAAACAAGAGCACGATCCCGCCGAACCAAATCCAAGCCACCAAGGGACGAATGATGATGCGAAAGGTTCCTCGCTGGGTCGACGGATCGACGGTGCTCATGATGACGTAGACGTCCTCCGCGGGGCGGCTGCGAATGGCCACTTCGGTCGTAGGCATCTGCGGATGCGTTCGATAGATGAACTTGCCCGGTGCGACCTGCCCATCTTCGTTTCCGCTCTTGTCGAGAAGCGTCATGTCCGTGAAGATCATCCGCTTGTTCGGGTCGGTCTCCATCCGGGGCTGGTCGTAGCGCACCGTGTGCTTGCCGATGTCCATCGTCTCGCCGGGGCGAAGTGCGCTCTCACGCTCGACGTCGTAGGCAGCGCCCGTGAAGCCGATGAACATGAAGACGACCCCGACGTGAACGATGTAGCCACCGTAGCGGCGACGCCCCTTGGACACGAGATTGACGAGTGCCGTGCCCGCACCTTCGCCCTTCCTCATGCGAACGCGCATCCCGCGCCAGAACTCTTGGCCCACGCTCGCAAGGACGAACGCGCAGGTCGCAAAGGAAACGCCGGGAGCGATGGCCGACATCCAAGCGAGCACTGTGCCCGTGGCGGTATCGTAAATCTCGGTTGGCTCGACGACGAACGGGTAGCCGAGGCGTGCGCCAAAGAGCGCCTGCAACAGGGCGACGGCCAGACCCACGCCGACCGGAAAGGCCATCGCACGCAGGAGCTTGGACCCGGTTGCTTTGCGCCAAGCGACCAGGGGCCCGAGCCCCGCCAAGAACAGGAGTACGAGGCCCAGAGGGACCATCCACTTGTTGTAGAAGCCGGGGCCAACGGTGACCTCTTCGCCGCGCACCCATTGGCTGAGCAGCGGGAAGGTGGTGGCGATCAGCACGAACACCATCATCCCGAGCAGGACCCAGTTGTTCAGCAGGAATGCGAACTCGCGGCTGACGAGCGATTCGATTTCGTTGTCGGCCTTGAGCTTCGGGATGCGCCAAATCATCAAAGCCGCAATCGCGATGAGCAGGAACGCCATGTACCAAACGAAGTACTGCCCGATGTCCGAGCGGGCGAAGGAATGCACACTCGCGATCAGCCCCGACCGCGTCAAAAACGTGCCAAAAATCGTGAGGAAAAACGTCAGGGCTAAGAGAAAGACGTTCCAGACCTTCATCATTTGCCGGCGTTCTTGAATCAACACCGAATGCAAATAGGCCGTGCCGACCAGCCATGGCATGAACGAGGCGTTCTCGACCGGATCCCAGGCCCAGTAGCCGCCCCAACCGAGCTCTTCATACGACCAGAGGCAGCCGAGCAGCAGGCCGATCGAGAGGAACGTCCAGGCGATCATCGACCAGAGGCGCGCGGCGCGGACCCACTCGTTGCCGAGCCGACCGGTAACCAGTGCGGCGACCAGAATCGCAAACGGCACCGACCAACCGACGAAGCCCATGTAGAGGACAGGCGGGTGAATCGCCATCCAGTAGTTCTGAAGAAGCGGATTGAGGCCTTCGCCGTCGCCCGGTGTCGTTCGGATGTAGGTCGCGAACGGGTTTGCAGCGAAGAGCATCAAGATCGCGAAGAAGATCAAGATGCTCATCAGGGTGGCGATGACCCAGGGTTGGAGCTCGGTGTAGCGGCCACGAAGCCAGCGGACCGCGAAGAAAGTGTAGCCCGAAAGCAAGAACGACCACCACAGGAGCGAGCCGTCCTGGCCTCCCCAGAGAGAGGTGATGAGGTACCACCAGGGCATCGAGCGATCGCTGTAGCGAGCGACGTAGCGAATGCGGAAATCGTGGACCTGGAACGCGTACGCCAGGACCAGAATCGCAACGAGCACGAGCGCGCAGGTCGCATAGGTGCCCCATCGGGCAGATGGGAGCAGATGTGGACGACCCTGACCGGCGCCCACCGCCACAGCCATCGTGTACGAGGCGCTGATGAGGATGAGGCACAGCACCAGAGTGCCGAAGAAGGGAATATCGAGTGCCGGCATAGGTAGTCAGCCCCCGACTCCGGGCGGCCGTCCCCGGTACATAGGGGCTGGGGAGATTTGGGCAAGCACAATGAAAAGCCCCGCATGGCGCCAGGCCTTGCGGGGCTTCAGTGGGCTCGCTCGACGGCGCTTAGTCGCCTTCTTCGAACTCGGCATCGATGACGTCGTCGTCACCCTTGCCGGCTTCATCGGCACCAGCCCCCCCGGCCGCGCCGCTGGTCTCGCCTTCGGGCGCGGACGCCGCCGCGGCGTAGGCAACCTCGGCGATTTCCTTCATGGCCGCCTCTAGCGCCTCGGATTGGCTGGCCATGGCCGTGGCGTCGTTGGCTTCGATCGCCTCACGCAGCGACTTCACCTTGCCCTCGACCTCGGCGACCTTGTCGGCGGGAAGCTTGTCTTTGACCTCCGCGAGAGCCTTCTCGACGCCGTAGGCCAGCTGATCGGCCTTGTTGCGTGCCTCGACCTGTTCGCGGCGCTGGCGGTCATCTTCTTCGTGCGACGCTGCGTCCTGAACCATCTTGTCGATCTCGTCGTCGGATAGACCGCTATTCGAGGTGATGGTGACCTTCTGATCCTTGCCGGTCGCCTCGTCCTTCGCCGTTACGGAGAGAATGCCGTTGGCATCGATGTCGAAGATGACCTTGATCTTCGGGATGCCGCGCGGCGCAGGCATGATGCCTTCGAGGTGGAAGCGGCCCAAGGTGCGATTGTTGGTCGCCTCGGCGCGCTCGCCTTGAAGGACGTGAATTTCGACCTTGGTCTGGCTGTCTTCCGCCGTCGAGAACACTTCCTCTTTGCGAGTCGGAATCGTCGTGTTCCTCGAGATGAGCGCGGTCATGACTCCGCCGAGGGTCTCGACGCCCAGGCTGAGCGGCGTGACGTCCAGCAAGACCATGTCCTGCACGTCGCCCGAGAGCACGCCTGCTTGAACGGCGGCGCCGAGCGCAACGACCTCATCCGGGTTGACGCCCTTGTGAGGCTCCTTGCCGAAGAACTTGCTCACGGTTTCTTGCACGACGGGGATGCGCGTCGAGCCGCCGACCAACACGACCTCGGAGATGTCCGCGGCGGTCTTGCCGGCATCGGAAAGCGCCTTCTTGCAGGGCTCGAGCGTGCGCTGAACCAGATCGTCGATCATCGACTCGAGCTTGGCCCTGGTCAGCCGAATGTTGAGATGCTTCGGGCCAGCCGCATCGGCGGTTAGGAACGGAAGGTTGACCGTGGTCTCGAGCTTCGTGCTGAGCTCGATCTTCGCCTTTTCTGCCGCGTCCTTCAGGCGCTGCAGCACCATCTTGTCTTTGCCGACATCGATGCCGGTGTCCTTTTTGAACTCCGCCACGAGGTATTCGATGATGCGCTGGTCGATGTCGTCACCGCCGAGGTGCGTATCGCCGTTCGTGCTGACGACGTCGACGACCTTGTCGCCCACCTCGAGGATCGATACGTCGAAGGTGCCACCGCCGAAATCGTAGACCGCGATGAGATGGTCCTCGGTTTTATCGAGGCCGTAGGCCAAGGCAGCAGCGGTCGGCTCGTTGACGATTCGCTTCACGTCGAGGCCGGCGATCTTGCCAGCGTCCTTGGTGGCCTGACGCTGAGAGTCGTTGAAGTATGCAGGAACGGTGATCACCGCTTCGGTGACGGGCACCCCGAGGTAGTTTTCCGCGGCTTTCTTCAGCTTGCGGAGCACCTGCGCGGAAACCTCCGGCGGCGAGAGCTTCTTGCCTCTGACCTCGAACCCTGCGTCGCCATTCTCACGCTGGATGACGTGGTAGGGCATACGCGTCGCGTCGTCGCCGAGCTCGTCGTAGCGGCGGCCCATGAAACGCTTGGTCGAGTACACGGTGCCTTCGGGGTTGGTGATGGATTGCCGCTTGGCGATCTGGCCGACGAGAACCTCGCCCTGGTCGTCCCATGCCACCACCGACGGCGTAATCCGGTCACCCTCCTCATTGACGATGACCTTCGGCTCCTTGCCTTCCATCACCGCGACGACAGAGTTGGTCGTCCCGAGGTCGATGCCGATAATCTTTCCCATGTTTTCCTGTCTCCTTCTGCCTCCGCGCTCTCGTCGGAGTTGCGACAACCTAACCACCCGAAGGTGGGCGTCAAGGTCCACCGGGCGCCGAAATCGGCTTCGAAAGCCGCGGCCCCATCAGGGCTGAATCGCTCGGATCAGCCCTCGAGGGTGGTCCTGAGCCGAGACGCGTCCTTGGATTCGGCGAGAACGATCAACGAGTCGCCCGCTTGGATCATGTGCTCGCCCCCCGGGTTGTAGACGTAGTCCCCATCGGCCCGGTGAACGGCGACGACGAGCGCCCCGGCCTCCCGGATGTCGGTTTCCGCGAGACGTTGGCCTACCAGCGGGCTCTCGGCGGGCACGTCGATCGCTTGGAGACCGACGCTGATGCCGCCACCGAACTGAACGATGCGGTCGAGGAAAGCCACCGTCTTTGGGCTCACCATTTCACTGAAAAGCCGGACTCCACCGATGTAGTTCGGCGCGACGACCGCGTCGGCGCCTGCGCGTCTGAGCTTGCGTTCGGTGGACGGCTCGATCGACTTGGCCACGATTCGAGCGGTCGGATTGAGGGCGCGGGCGCTGATGGTCACGAAAAGATTGGCTTTGTCGTCGTTGAGAGCCGAGATTACACCACGGGCTCGTTCGACGCCGGCAAGGTCGAGAACATGGTCGTCGGTTGCATCGCCGCAAACGAAAAGAAGCTCGTCTCCGAACTCCGCGTTGAGCTCATCGAGCCTCTCACGGTCGCTGTCGACCACCACGAAGGGAACCCCGACGGCGCGCAGCTCGGTCGCGATGTGCCAGCCCGTCGTCCCGATGCCGCACAGGATCACGTGCTCGCTCAATGTTCCAATTGCCCGTTCCATACTCCTGCGCCTCAGAATTCCCTGTAAATCACCTTCTACAATCAAAGCGGTGAGACTCGAAATGAAATAAAGCAAGGTGCCGCTGCCGAGAATGATCAGGCTGATGGTCACCACCCGCGCTTCGGGGATCTCGTTCATGCCCTCGAGTGTTTCGGCAAATCCGACGGTCGAGAGGGTGATGACGGTCATGTAGAAGCAGTCGAACCACGACCATCGGCCCGCGCCGACCATGTGATATCCGGACGCTCCCATGAGAACCACGGCGGCCAGAACGCCCGCCGCCGACATCAAGCGTCCGTAGGCCCCCCGCCTCGACTTGAAAAACACCAGCTTCACTGGGCCGTAGTTGGCTCGATGCGCCAATCCAAGTCAACCCTTGACCATCCCGAGCGAGAGCGGCACAACCGGCCGCGGTGAATTCCTCCGAAGACGCGCGCCGAGCCGGTCGCGGCCTGGTCTCGATTGCTGGCGCGAAGGGCTACTTCATCGTCACTAGCTATGGCGTCCAGCTGCTGCTGCCGAGGATATTCGGAGAGGCCAAGGAGTTTGGTCTCTACTCGGCGACGATGAGCGGCGTGGCGATTCTCACCAATGTGCTGATTGTCGCGACGATCCAATCGGTTTCGAAATTCGTGAGTGAAGATGAGAGCCGCGCCGAGGTGACCCTCCGGCAAGGGCTCCGCATTCAGGCCTTGGTCGGTGGCACCCTGGCCTTGGCCCTCTTCGCATTCGCGCCGGCGATTGCGCGGCTCTTGTTGGACGGTCAGCTCACGCGGCTGGTGCGAATCGCATCGGTGGTGGTGTTTGCGTATGCGCTCTACGCCGCGGTCGTGGGTAGCCTCAACGGCAGGCATTGGTTTGCCAAGCAGGCTCGCCTGGACGTGACCTTCTCGACGCTTCGCACCTTCGGCATCTTGTCTGGAGCGGCGCTTGGGTTCGGAGCGATGGGCGCCGTTGCGGGTTTCGCGGCGGCCGCGACCACCATCGTGACAATCAGCTTGATTTGGATCGGCTTTGGGAAGGCCGGTATGCCCGAAGATAAGATCCGACGACGTCGCTGGATCGGCTTCATGGCGCCGATTTGGGCCTACCAGATTTGCCTCAACGGCATCCTGATGATCGACCTGCAGGTTCTCAAGCGAACAGCGACCGAAATCGCCTTGGCCAGCGCTGCGACGAGCCAGGCCGCGGTCGACCTCGCCAATCAATACGTCGGTTACTACCGCGCGGCACAGACCTTCGCATTCGTGCCCTATCAATTGATTATCTCGATCACGTTCATCGTGTTCCCAATGATCAGCAAGGCGACGAGCATCGGGAATCGCGAAGCGGCCCGCTCGACGATTCAGCATGCGATGCGCTTTTCCTTGCTGATGCTCCTGCTGGTGGCCGCGCCGACTTCGGGCGCGGCCGAGGGCGTGATGAGACTGGCGTATCCCCCGGAGTATCTGACTGGGGCGCCAGCGCTGTCGATTCTGGTCTTCGGCGTGGCGGCGTTCGCCCTCTTTGCAGTTGCGGCCACGGCGATCAGTGGCGCGGGAAAGCCATCCGTGGCCGCCATGATTGCAGGCGCCTCGCTGCTCGTGGTGGTGGTTGCAAACCGTGTGCTGCTGATGCGAGCGGGCCTAGGCGATCAGACGCTGCAGGCAGCGGCCACCGGGACCGTGATTGGAATGGTGGTAGCCCTTCTACTATCGGCGTGGGTGATCCATCGCTCGTTTGGAGTTTTCATTCCGGTTTCCACCTGGGTTAGAGCCGGGTTTGCGTCGGTCGCGGGTTATACGGCTGCGGCCTCCCTCCCTCACGACTCGGCGCTGATGGCCCTCCTGGCGCTTGCGGTTGGATTCTTGAGCGCGCTTGCAGTTCTCGTGGTCACCCGCGAGCTGACGCGAGATGACTGGCGCGCCGTTCGGCGCATCGTTCGGCGAGACTAAGGTTCGCGTAGGTAGTGGCCGCTTTGGCCGCCCCGCTTCTCCAACAGGACGACTTCTTCGATCGCCATGCCGCGATCGATCGCTTTGAGCATGTCGTAGAGCGTGAGCGCGGCAACCGTCACGGCCGTGAGGGCTTCCATCTCCACACCGGTGCGATCGGCACAGCGAACCGAGGCCTCGATCACGAAGCGTTCTTCATCGTCGGCTGGCCCGAAGGCAACATCGCAACCGGTGATCGCGAGCGGATGACAAAGGGGAATGAGCTCAGAGGTTCGTTTGGCTGCCTGGATTCCGGCAATGCGCGCGGTCGCCAGCGCATCACCCTTCGGCACCTTGCCGGACAAGAGCACGCGTCGGGTTTCTGGCTTCATGCGGAGCGTCGCCCGAGCACGCGCCTCGCGAATGCTCTCGTTCTTCTCGCCGACGTCGACCATGCGGGCCTGACCATCGCGATCCAAATGTGTGAGGTCGTCTTCTCTGCTCATCAATCGGGGTGCGGCGCGTCGTGGTGGGGGCGCGGGGGAATGGTAGCCGTCCCGGCCATGCGGGCAATCAGCTCGACCCTCGAATGCACACCGAGCTTGGAGAAAATGCGTTTGAGGTAGGTGTTGACGGTCGAGACGGTGAGCCCCGTCTCCGCTGCGATTTCGCGGGTGCTCGCACCGCCGACCAGGAACGAAACGACGTCGCGCTCGCGTGGGGTGAGCGGAGCGCGCCGCAAGGTTTGCTCGACCGCCTCACCGGGCCTTCGACTACCCTCCCCCGTCAGCCGTTCCGCGTAGTCGATCCCTCGCGCGAAGATACGGGATGCCCATTTCAGGAGCTCCAGCTGATTGCCATCGGGCGCATCGCCCACGATTTCTAGATGAAGGGTTCCGACGAAGGCTCGACCCTGCCGGAGCGGCAAAGAAAGCGTCGGGTCCGTATTGGTCAGGGTGTCCTCGCTGCTGATCGGGTCCGAGTCAGGGCGCTCGAGCAGAAACGAATGGGCTCCCACCAACCCCGCGATCAGGGTAGCGCCGCGGTGAGAATAGGTGCGCACCGGGTCGAGCTCCGTTAGGCGCTCGACGATCTCCATCAGCCTTTCGCTAGATGTCACAGCCCGGTCCTCGATCGGTGATTCCTACAAATCAGGGTCGAAAATTGCATTCTTGTCAACCCTTGGCGTCCCAGGTGAACGATGAACGGGGGATCTTGTCGAGCGCGAAGCTCGAAATCAGCTCTTCGGCCGAAATCGGCGCCGTTGTCGCGCTCAGCCCGAGTGAGCAAGCGAGCTGGCCGATGACTTGCTCAGCCGAGCGTCCCGCGTTTCGAAGCGATGAAATCGAAATCGCTTGATGTCGCGTTGCGAGACGATTGCCCGCTTCGTCGAGCACCAAGCCGACGTGCGCGAACCGAGGAACAGAATGGCCGAGCGCTCGATAGAGTGCGATCTGGCGAGGTGTCGACGAGAGCAAATCTTCCCCGCGGATCACTTCACTGATCCCGGCCTCCGCATCGTCGACCACGACGGCGAGCTGATAGGCCCAGATCCCGTCGGCGCGCCGTAGGACGAAATCGCCCCCAAACCCGCCTTCGGGAAAAGGCCCGCACAGGGCATCTTCAAAACCTGGAGACGGATCGGCGAAACGAAACCGAAGCGCCGGTGCGCGGCCGGGATTCGTGACACCGTTTCGACAGGTCCCAGGGTAGCGAGGCCCTTCCTCCCCGTGGGGTGCGCTGGCGATCTGCGCGATCTCTTTGCGCGAGCAGGTGCAAGGGTAAACCAGGCCCGCGGCCTGTAGCGTGGCGAGCGCTCGTTCATAGGATTCGTCATGGTCGGACTGAAAATGCGGCCCCTCATCCCAGCTCAGCCCGAGCCATTCGTGGTCGCGGCAGATTTCGTCCGCGGCACCCGCGATCACCCTTGGACGATCGATGTCTTCGATCCGCATCACGATCTTCCCGCCCTGCTTTCGAGCCTGGAGCCAGGTTACCAAGGCGGTGCGCGCGTGCCCGGGATGCATCTGTCCCGTTGGCGAGGGGGCAAAGCGCGTCCGATAGGTCGAAGCCACACCATGCTTTATACGACTTGCGCCGAGGCGGCTATGCGGTGCATCTTCCGGCGGTGCGGGGACGAACCGATGTGTGCGGCTGCTTTCCAACGGGGCGCCACTATCCCGGCATTGCCGACCTGATTGCCGACGCGATCCAAAACGTCGAGGGCCTGTGCAAAGAGTTCGAGCCAGGCGCCTCCTGGGCGAGCATTCCGATTACCGTCATCGACTTCGAGACGACCGGTCGAGATTCGGAGACCGACCGGGTCATCGAGATCGGACTAGTCACGTTCGAGAAGGGCCAAGTCAGCAGCAAGGAGAGCTGGTTGGTCAACCCTGGGATCCCGGTGCCCGAAGAGTCTCGGGCGGTGCACGGCATCACGGACGAAGAGCTCGAGGGTGCGCCCGACTTCGCCACGGTGATGCCACGGCTTCTGGAGCTCCTGCAGGGCAAGCTTCCGGTCGCCTACAACGCCCCCTTTGATCGCGGGTTCCTGCTGTCCGAGATCGCGCGCGTCGCACCAAAGGGAATGACGCCCGGCGACATGCCTCCTGCAGCGCGCGAGGAGGTGATCTGGCTCGACCCGCTCGTCTGGGCGCGAGAAATTCTCAAAGAGCTCAAGAGCCGCCGACTCGGCGATGTAGCAAAGCACTTGAGCATCCCGCTCGAGCAGGCGCACCGTGCAGCAGGCGATGCAGAAGCGACCGGAAAGGTGTTGCTTGCGTTGGCGCCGCAGTTGCCGCGAGTCTACGGGGAGCTCGTGCGTCTCCAGAAGCGCTACGCAGCGTTTCAAGCCGCCGAGCTCGCAGCGTGGAAACGCTTTCGTTGAGCCCGAAAATCACCAAATCACGCTTGATTTGGGTTCCGTTTGCCCTGATGGCGATCGGCAGTTGGACACCGGTCCTCGGCATGTCGCTCAACGGGATCGAATGGTCTGGAGCCGCCGGACGCGCCGTCTCGTTTTGGTACACCGTCCCCGCGCTGGTGACGATTCTGCTCGTTCAGGGACCCTGGCTGAAGCAGCCCATCCTGAGGCCACTCGGGATTCGGTTTTCTGTCAATCGATGGTGGGGCATTGCCTGGCTACTCCCTGTCGCGATTCTCTTCATCGGAATGCTCGTCACCTGGGCCGCAGGCTTCGATCCTGTGCTGACGGTCGAACAGCTGATCGAGAACAAGCGTTCGGCCGTGCCGCCGGACCAACTCGCGCAGTTCGAAGCGTATCTGGCAGAGAGCCCGCCGCCTCATCCCTTGATGCTAATCGCCATGGGGATGCCCGCAGGCCTGACGTTCAATCTCATCCCAGGCCTCTGCGAAGAGATTGCATTTCGAGGCTACTTCTTTCGCGAGGTGCCGGGAGGCTTTTGGGGCCGCTCGACCAAGATCGGTCTGCTGTGGTGGCTGTGGCTGGCGCCATCGGTCGCGATTGGAAATCTCTACGGCGCACCGGGCGTCGAAAGCGTCTTGCTCGCCCTTCCCTGGTGCATCGTCGCCTCTTGGGTTCTCGTCTACCTGCGCGTACGGAGCGATTCGGTGATCGCCGTCGCGGTCGCGCGCGGGACCATGCTGGCCCTGACCGCCGCAGCGCACGATCTGACCTTTGGTGCGCCGACCTGGATCGCACCGTTCTACGGACTTGGCGGCATCGTCGGGCTTCTCGTCATCTGGGTCGCCTTCTGGATCCATGATCGGAGTCGTGCGAAGGATCGACTGACGACGAGCTGAGGAGAACGACTTGGGAGACTCGGACAAGCTCGGGCTCCATGCCCGCTACGGAGGCTACGCCCTCGTCACCGGAGCAGCGCGAGGCATCGGACGCGCGTTTGCCCGCCGACTCGCGGAAGACGGATTCGACCTTCTGCTCGTCGACCGTGAAGGCGATGAGACGATCGCACTCGCCGAAGAGCTGAGCTCGGCGCACCGAATCGATGCGCGCTCGCTGATCTGTGACCTGGCCGACCCCGGTCTCGAGACGAAGGCACGACAATGGGTCGACGGCTTCGAGATTGGGCTTTTGGTGAACAACGCGGGTATCTCCCTGCTCGATCCGTTTTTCGACATTTCACTGGACTCGCATCTGAAGACGCTCGATTTGAATTGTCGCGCGACGCTGGTTCTGACGTACGTCGTGGGCAAGGCCATGGCGGCCCGGGGGGGTGGCGGGATCGTCATCGTCTCGTCGGCGTCCGGGCTCTCGGGCTCACCGTACTTCTGTCACTACGCGGCCACCAAGGGCTATGGCTTGAACCTCGCCTGTGGCCTCTGGTCGGAGCTTCGAGGCAGCGGGGTCGATGTGGTCGCCGTTTGCCCGGGCATGACGGACACCAAGCCCGTCCAAGACCAGAGCCTCGGCAAGGACCTGCCGTTCTACATTCGGATCAACGGGCCAGAGCCCGTGGCACTTGGCGCGCTTCGCGCACTCGGCAAGCAACCTGCGCTCATCCCCACGCTGGGCGACCGAATATCTGCGGGCTTACTCTCGAAAGTGCTTCCCAGAGGTTGGACGCTCTCGATCATGAAGCGGTCGATCGAAAAGATGCGAGGCGGCTAGGCGCGCGCTCAGCTCTGGCTCGGCGGCTTTCGCACCTTGAGCCTGCCTGCACGCCAGCCATCGACCCCGCTCGTGTACCACTTCGAAAATCGGCGGTCCGAAGGGCCTCCGCAAAGCGCGGAGTGCAGAACCGGCGCGCTCATGTCGGCGACGAAGCGAAGCGAAGGCGTGAACGAGGTGAGGCGGCCGGCCGAGCTGTAGATCTGACCCTGGTGAGGCGTCGCGCGTCCGCCGGGGATCGGGATCGGACCTCGATCGAAACCGAGGAAGCGAGGGAGCTTTCCGCCAAAGAACATGTTGCTGAGGGTGAGTCGATTTCGCTGGCCCCAGGGTGCGGGCCGCTCGTCGGACACCCGGGCAAGCGCGGCGAGCCAGACCTCCTCCCGCGCGCGTGAACCCAGCCAGGGGGAGGATTCAGCCAGGAGGATGCGGTCGAAGTTCTGGTAGAAGTCGATGAATGTGCCCGTGGCGTCCCGCAGGTGCTCGATGACCTGGGCACCGGATGCCGGACCAAACATCTCGACGAGCAGCTCCGAGTAGAAGAGCTCGAACGCCGTCGGTCCAGTCGAGTCGAGCTCGTATCGGCAGTCCCAAGCGCGGAGGGCGTCGGCGACGGGTCCCGTTCCGAGAAGCGGCGTGAGGATCTCGAGGAACTCGGCCGCCTGGATCGAGTACGTGTCCATTTGAATGGCACGAAAAGAGTCCACGTCGTGATCGTCGCGCGTCTGCAGGAGCTCGGTGATGCGGCGCGCGCGGTAGTCGCCCATGGGTGCGTTGATCGGATTGACCCGGCCGAGGTGGTTCAGATCCTGGTTGGCGGTCACGACGATTCCGTCTTGCGGGTTGTGGTCGCGCGGAAGCTGGTCGGCGGGCACGACCCCTTTCCAGTCGAATCGCTCGTCCCAGCCGGGCCGCGGCGCGAAACCCGACCAGTCTCCGGGGCGCTTCGGCATCAAGCCCGACATCTGGTAGCCGATATCGCCTGCGCTGTCCGCGAAGACCCAGTTGAAGGACGACTCCACCTCCGCGAATGCCGCCATTCCCTCGGTCACGGTGCGGGCCGTCCACATCGGGATCAGGGCATTGATCGACTGCGACCCGCCATCTGCACCCGTCCACCGTGTGGCGAGCCGGTGTCCTGCCACCATCGCGTCTCCGTCGAGGACGCCGTGCTGGTTTTCCCAAAAGGTCTCAACGATCGCTTCGCCCTTCTTTCGCTTGATCGTCTCGACGCGCCGATCGAAGTCGACCCAGGCGTCGGCACGGCGAAACTTCCCGTCACGGCACTCTTCAACCCAGGAGTCGATCGAATCCATGAAGGTGTACGTCGCGCCCCAGGACAGGTGCTCGTTCCGCCCGACCAGCGGCGCGGGCAAACCCGGCATGGTCATGAGAAGCGCGTAGCCATCGGGCCAGCGGAAACTTTGTTCGACCCATACGTTGGGAAGCCTGTTGGTTTCGAGATGCGGGTCGTTGCCGAGCATCGCCGCCCCGGAGGCCGTTCGCGCGCCCGACACGCACCAGTTGTTCGAGGCCATCATCCGCGGCGCGCCGACTCCCCACTTCACAGCCTCCGGAACGATGCGCTCGCCGAGCTCGAGCAGGGACAGCATTGCGCGGTCGAGGCCCTGGGTGCTTCCCGGAAACAGCGCCTCGAGGTGCCCGTCGTCAATGCCGGCTCGGACCATCTCGACGAAAAGCCGCTCAACCTCTCCCTGTGACTGAGCCAGGGTGAGAAATCCGGACATGCGAGCGAGCAACAAGCTATCTTCAATCGTCCAGGGCTCGTGCCGGACCCGCACCAGCTTGAGCTCCCAGGGTACCGACTCGGAGAACCGCGCGTTGACCCCGTCACGATAGGCCTCGCATGCCACGCGGGCCTCGGGGCTGAGCGTGCTGGCCGCCTCGGTGGTGCCGCCGCTCCAGTTCATGCGTCGAAAGAACCGGTCGACCTCCACCATTTCGTCGCTTCCGTCGAGCAGCTCCGCCGCTCGGCCTTGGCCGAGGATCCGCATGATGAGCATTTGCATGCCGCGGTCCATCGCGTGGCAGTAACCCATGCCCCAGTGCAAGCCAATGATGTCGTCGGAGACGACCTGCGGGATTCCGTTTTCGTCCCGGGTCCAACGGGCTCTTGGCTTCTGCGAAGTGGTCATGATTAGAACGCGTCCTTGGCTTCACGAAGCGCAGTAAACGAAGCGACTGGATCTCGTCCGGCAGCGAGGGCGGGATCGTCGAAACGCAGAAACGGATTGGTCGCGAGCTCTCGGTCGAGCCGCCCAGGCACCGTGAACCGTCTTGCTTCACGTGTCGCGATCGCCTGGGCGAGCGCACTGGCGACGTCGGGGTTGCTCGGTTCGACGGTCGCCGCGAATCGAAGGTTGTTGACGGTGTACTCGTGTCCGCACCAGACCTTGGTGTCCGCGGGCAGCGCGCGAAGCTTTGAAAGTGACTCAGACATCATCGCCATCGTGCCTTCGAAAACGCGGCCGCAGCCCGCGATGAAGAGCGTGTCGCCGCTGAACAGGTTGCCTTGGGAAATGAACGCGATGGCGCCAAGCGTGTGGCCCGGAATTTCGACGATGTCGACGGACGCGCCGCCGAAGTCGAAGGAGTCACCGTCGGACAAGGCATCGGTTTGCCGCGGGATCCGATGCTGTTGTGCGTCGTACTTCGAGCCCCGAACGTGCTCGATGGGGCACTCTTCGATCAGCGGCTCGATCCCGCCGATGTGATCCCAGTGATGGTGGGTGAGCCAGATCTCACTGAGCTTGACTCGGGCCTCGTCGATCGCCGTCAGGACTGGGTCGGCCTGAGACGGGTCGACGACGGCCGCATGGCCGTTCTGGATGACTAGGTACGCATAGTTATCGCTCAAACAGGGAACGGGAATGACGTTCATCGCCGCAACGATAGGACTCTAGCTTTGTGCTGGCTATCCAAGGTTCCGACTTAGGCCCTTGGGTCGAAATCTATCGTGATACCGGCCCAAGACCGGCTCCGCACGACCAGATCATTCGTTGACAGTTCTATCGGCGAAACTCTAACGTCCGGCCACTCTGTCAGGAAAGGGGCAAGCGATGCGCGCGAAACTGGGGATCTTTTTGGCGATTGGTTCGGTGCTGGGTTTGGGCTGCGAGGGCCAAACCACCACAGACGCTGGCGCTTCCGGAATTGAAATCACTGCGGACGGTTTTCGCGGAACATGCGCGGAAGGCGTGACCTTCGAGGCCCATGACGTCGATGGGGTCTACGACATCTCGACCTCTCTCAACGGGCTCGCGCTGAATGCGATCGTGGATTCGGGAGCGCAGCTCGCGGAGATCGACGGCTTCGCGGAGGCCAACGGAGAGGATACGCAGATTCTCGAAGACGATCGCGCCTTACTCGTCGACTGCCATCGCACGCTCGAGGAGCACTTCGGTGAAGACTCCTCGAACCTAGAGAGCATTCTCGTGCGTTCGGTCAGCCTCTGGGCAGAGACACCCGACACGGTCGAGCTTCAACGCAGCGTGGAGGGCGAAGAGGACCGCTCTTACACGAGCATCTGCAGCCTACACAACAGCTACCAGTACGCCACGCATGACGGCTGGGGCCACAGCAACTGGGATCCGGATGCGACGAGCATTGCAAAGGTCGGAACGCGCGAAGGCTGCACGTATTCCTGGATCAACAGCCGCTGGACCTGCAGCGAACCCGACCACAAGAACTATGTCTATCAGCGCGGCGAATGCTACGGAAACTGCGGTGGAGGCTGCCCCGGAGGGAACCAGCAGCTCACCTGGGATTGTCACGACCATGACCAGTGTGTCCGCAACGGCCACTCCCTCGCATCGTTTTGGTGCAACGACGAGTTCGTCTCCGCCGCGGATGACGAGCTGTTCGCCCCGTCTTGCTCGGGTACCTGAGACAGGCGGTCGGGTACTGCCTCTTGGTTGCTCCGCTGAGCCTCGGCTGCGCGGAGCAAGCTTCGGTCAGTCCCGAGCACGCGGTGAGCGCATTCTTCGACGCGGTCGGCAGCAACGACTGCGCCGGCGCGCTCCGCTGGCTCGACGGCCCAGCCAAAGAACGCTTCGAGAAGGAGGGCTGCGACGGGGCCCTCCAAGCATTGCGTCGAAAGGATTTCGAACGGGTTCTCAGTGCCAAAGTCGACGGGCGCGACCCACAAATGCACTTGGTTCGAGTCCGTTTCTCGGGTGAGCGCGAACCCGTCTTGATCGGAGTGCGAAAGACGCGCCGGGGTCATAGAATCGTCTCCTTCTGATATGAGCTCCAATAGCCGACGCTGGGTTTTGATCTTTGCCGTTGCGCTGGTCGCGGCTGCGACAGCGTGGCTTCTCCCAGAGCAAGACCACGCGGGCGACTTGCCATCGATCCCTGAGCCCCCCCAATTGGAGGCGGCTCCCGCATCGCGGTTGGATGCGCGCGTCGATGAACCAGACCTCGATGTGCCTTCCGAGGAGCGCGAGCCACTCGCCAAGCCTTTGCCTCGCGATGAGGTGCCGCTCCCCGAAAAGCTGGCAAGGATGGACGCCGGGATGCCGAGCGACGATTCAAGCTCGGTCGACGAGAAGCGCGATCGAATGCTCGGCGTCGTCCTCGATCGCTTGCACGATGACGTACGCGCCGCAGAGGACGCCGGAGACGAAGAACGCGCAGAACGCGTGAGGGTTCGCATCGAGCGACTCGAGCGTCGCCGAAGCGAGCTTGGGAAGCCATGATCCGGGTGATCGCTGGGCTCGCGCTGGCCATGCACCTGCCAGCCTGTGTCGCTGTGCCACCGGGTGCTGACGAAGCTCGCGCTGCGATTGTAGATGGCGAAGTCACGTCGGAGCTCGGCGCTGTCGTCGCGATAGCGCCGCGGCGCGTTGGGTGCGGGGATTCAGCGGACGTCCTGTGCAGCGGCACCCTCGTCACCTCCAATACGACCCTGAGCGACGCGGCCGATACGGTCTTGAGTGCGGCGCATTGCTTTGACTCGACGCGTCCAGGCCTCGCGTACGAGGTCTTCTTGGGAGAAGCAGTCGACCAGCATGCACGAGCCATCCTGGTGGTCGAGGTGCGCACACACCCCGACTTCGACGCGGAGACCAGGGAGAACGATGTCGCGATCTTGCGGCTCGAGCGGCCGGCGAATGGGGTGTCGCCCGAGGTCCTTCCCGAAGCGGACTCGGCCCTACCCGAGCTGGGCGATCGCGTGACGCTCGCAGGCTTTGGCGCGACCAGCGCGGGCAGCAGACCGGATGGTCTGAAGCGAATGGGGATCGGGAGAGTGGATGAAGTACGCGCGGCCGTGGTGACGGTGAACCCGGATCCTTCTGTGAGCTGCGTCGGCGACAGCGGCGGCCCTCTTTTCACCGACACTGGAGCGCTGATGGGCGTCGCGTCGTCGGGGGATCCGGGCTGCATGGAAACGAGTGTGTACGCCCTCATCGCGCCGACGATCGCCGGCTTCATCGATCCCGTGCTCGAAGCAGGTCCGGTCGAACGGCCGCCGAGCGTCGAGTCGTGCGGCGCCGGATGTACGATGGACGCGGATTGCCCCGCGGGTTTCGTCTGTGTTCCTGGTCCGGAAAGCGCCGATTTTGAATGCGTGCTTCCCGGACAGGAAGCCGGGCGGCTCACCGAGACCTGCGAAGACGATGCCAGCTGCGGCGTCGGATTCTGCGCAGTCGCCAACTTGGCTCTTGGCTGTCGGTGCTACGAACCCTGCGACTCGGCTGCGCCAGGAGATTCGAACAGCGGCTGCAGTGTTGCGCACGTTGCTCGAGGGGCGGCCTCGACCTGGTTGCTGGCGCTGCTGCTGGGGATCCGAATCCGCTCCAGGCGGTAGCGAACGGCTGGGCTCAGTCTTCGTCGTCGAACGGCCGGTTGCTCGTCCAGTCGAAGCTGCCGTCGTCTCGCTCGCGCACGGCTTGTTTCCAGCCCACCTGCTCTGCCCTCTGTTTGAAGTGAATCCCCTCGGGGCTGTGACGCGTGATCCCGTCGAACACGGTGGCGAACATCTGGGTCTGGTGCATCCCCATCGCTTCGACGGCCTGATTGATGACGAGCTTCTGCATCATCAGCTGGTTGACGGGCACGCTGGAGATCCGTTCGGCGAGCGCTTCGACCTCGGCATCGAGCTGATCGACGGGAACCGCCTTGTGGACCAGCCCGATTCGCTCCGCTTCACGGCCGTCGATCTTGTCTCCGGTGAAAAGCATCCGTTTCGCGCGTTGCGGACCCAGTCGATAGACCCACATCGCCGTCGTCGGGCAGCCCCAGACGCGCACTGGCATGTATCCGATCTTCGCATCCTCTGCCATGACGATCAGATCGGAGCAGAGTGCGATGTCTGAGCCTCCCGCGACCGCGTAGCCGTGAACCTTGCAAAGGACTGGCCGATACGACCGCCAGAGCGACATGAAGAGCTCCGTGTTCCGCATCATGAACGCGTAATCCTTCATGGGGTCCCAGGGCATCTCTTGAGTTCCAGACGCGGAGCCCGACGCTTCCGCGTAGTAATTCAGATCGTAGCCAGCACAGAATCCGCGTCCGGCCCCCGACAGGACGACGACGTGAACGCCCTCGTCGGCGTTGGCCCGGGCTACGCAATCTGCGAGCTCCACCGGAAGCTCGTTGTCGATCGCGTTCATGACTTCCGGGCGATTCAGGGTGATGCGACCGATTCGGCCGTCTCGCTCGTAGAGGACTCTCGGCATGCAGCCTAGTGTAGCCTTCTTTCCGAGTCGCCTTCGGGTTATATGAGGCCGATGGACTTGAAGTTTGCGATCGAGAAGGGGATTCCGTTTGCCGGACGCACGGAGGTCAAGGTGCTGGAGCTCGAGCCTGGGTACGTGAAGATGATGATGCCGCTCGAGCCGAACATCAATCACGTCGGAACGATGTACGCAGGCGCGCTGTTCACGCTGGCCGAGCTCCCGGGGGGCGCGATCTTCTTGTCCACCTTCGATGCGAGCCAGTTCTTCCCGCTCGTCAAAGGGATGGAGATCAAGTTTCTCAAGCCTGCGACGACCGACATCGTGGTGGAAGTGCGCCTCAGCCCCGAGGAAGCGGCGAAGATCCAAGACGAGGCCAACGAGCATGGCAAGGCCGACTACGACTGGGACTGCGAGCTCAAGGACGCCAATGGGCAGGTCGTCGCCGTGTCCTCCAATCGCTACCAATTGCGACGAACGAAACCGACGGGTGCTTAGGGCTGACGAAAGACTGCGCGTGCAAATCACCGCAAACCTCGGTGCTCACGATCGGTCCGCCGAGCACGATTGTTCCCTTCGCCCAGCGGCAACCGATCGCGCCCTTGGGCTTCTCGACGACTATCCTACGCGGTCCGTTTCCGAATCACGCCGGTCGTCCGTTGCTCTCCGTGCGGATACTCGGCCAGGACATCTTCGCCCCGACGGCCGCGGTTGTGTTCCAATTCCGAGAGGTCGCCATCCATGGCCGCGACACCCGCATCGCCAACTACGATCAACCTCTGTTTGCTTGGCGTTAGACGCTCGCGTGGGCTTGGTGTCTGCTGTTCCACTCCCGAGAGCCCTTGGCGAACACAGCGTCGTGGAGCGGCGGATGGTTCTGCGCCCGCTCGAAGGCCTCCATGTCGGGCGTGCGCATGATGATCGCGCGCAAGAGCCTGCCAAGCGCACCCATCTTGTTGCCCAACGAGGGTATCGCTTCGGGCCGCGCCGACACGTAGCGGCGGCAAATCGTCTCGAAATCCTCGGAATCGCGGCCGGTGAGCTCGCGCACCACGTCGGTTGGCGCGCCCAGCGCGAACGCATCCTGTTGGTAGTCGGTGAAGTAGAGACGAACCTGCGAAATGTCGTGCGCAGGGAAGCCCGCCACCGTGGCGGCTTTGACAAACATGTCCACGGAGCTTGGTGAATACGTCACGCCACGCCCAAGAACTCTGGCGAAGGTCGCTGCGATTTCTTCTGGGCTGAGCAGCCTCGGACCTGTGGGTCGATAAGATTTGCCGATGTGTGGTGCGGGGTCGGCGAGCGTCGCCGCTACGACAGCGCCCATGTCCTCGTTCGATGGCGGGGCATTGCGACCTTGTCCCAGCGCCATGGGAAACACACCTAGCTGGGCGATCACGTCGAGCACGAGAAAGTACGTCCATGCAAACCAACCAGGATTGATCTGCACGATGTCGACGGTCGGCATCCATGGCGTGATTTGATCGGCGAGCCAAAGCTCACGCGTCGCAAGAGACGGGTGCCCCGGATGTGACAGCCATTGGCTGAGCGTCGTGACCGTTTCGAGCTTAGCCTCCTCCGCCGCAACCGCGAATGCCATCGACGCATGAAGGCCATTTGGGCCATGCGGCGCCACGAAGTAGGCGCGCTGCACACCGCCCATCGCGCTCCGGAGGTCGCGGACGTCGAAGATGTTGCCGACGACGACATCGGCGCCCTGCTCGCGGAGCTGCTGGGCACGCTGGTCTTCACCGCGGACCATGGCCCGGACGGGAAAGCCGGCCCGAAGGAGCTCCTCAACGACGGGGCGGCCGGTATTGCCGGCTCCGGAGGTAACGAGGATCGTAGGTTTGGTATTAGACATTCAAAAACTCCTGATTTTATGGGTGTTTTGGTCAGTTGCTTTCTTTTATAAAGCTCTTACAATCAAAACGCAAGTGAGTTGCTTTAGAAAATCAAGGAAGCCTATGCGACAAGCGGGAACCATGACCCAAGCACGCCGGTATCGCCTCCTCTGCCCGATTGCCCGCGCCCTCGACCGCGTCGGGGATCGCTGGACCTTGCTGATCCTGCGGGACCTTCATGCCGGGCCCGCGCGCTTCTCCGATCTCCAAACCCTCCCCGGTATCGCATCGAACCTGCTCACCAGCCGGCTGCGGCAACTGGAGGAAGATCGCTTGATACGGCGCCGCGAGGCGGCCTACGGCACGACCGTGTACGAGCTCACCGAGCTTGGGTCGAGGACGGGAGACCTGCTCTTCGAGCTCGCCATGTTCGGGGCAGAGTTCCCGCCGGACGAAGAGCTCAAGCGCCCCGGGAACCTGCGAACGATCGCGGTCACGCTACGAGTCGCCTGTCAGCGTGTGGCCGATCACGACACGAGCTTGCGGGCCCAGCTCGTCGTCGACGGAGAGCCCTTTGCGTTTACGGTCGATCGCGGCCGCGTCGATGTGAAGGCAGGCGAGGCGAGTAGTCCAGAAGCAGTGCTCGCAACGAGCTACGACCCGATGATCGCCGTTGCCGACGGCCGGATGTCACTCGATGAGTTTGCAGCTCGTCATCTGGAGATTTCTGGGCCGAACCCCTCGCAAGGCCAAGCTCTCGCGAAGCTGATGGGGCGCGCGATGGCGCAGATGAAGGGAGCAGATTAGCGCTCGACGGTGACGCCCTTCCAGAACGCGACGTGGTCCTGGATGTTGGCGGCAGCGTCTTTGGGTTGCGGATAATACCAAGCGGCATTGTCGTTGCGCTGGCCATCGACCACGACGTGGTAGTAGCTAGCGGTGCCCTTCCAGGGGCAGACGCTTTGATGGCTGCTCGGCTCGAAGAACTTCTGGTCGATGGCGCCCGGTGGAAAGTAGACATTCCCCTCGACGACCTCGAACTCATCGGACTCTGCGATCACCTGCCCTTGCCAAAGCGCCCTTGCCATGATGCCTCCTATTTCACGCAACCTAGGGCGCGCTGCTCCAGCGTCGAGCCCAGTTGACCTGAGCGCCGAGAGCCCCACAGAATCCCACCAAGCAATGGCGAATCACCTTCTCCATGAGACGAGCCCCTATCTCCTCCAACACGTCGACAATCCGGTCGACTGGCACCCTTGGGGTGCAGAGGCGATGCGGCTCGCCAAGGAGCAAGACAAGCCGATCCTGCTCAGCGTTGGCTATGCCGCCTGCCACTGGTGCCATGTGATGGCCCACGAGTCATTTGAAGACGAGGCGACTGCGGCACAGATGAACGCCGACTTCATCAACGTCAAAGTCGATCGCGAAGAGCGCCCCGACATCGACAGCATCTACATGCAGGCGGTCCAAGCCATGGTCGGTCGCGGGGGCTGGCCGATGACGGTCTTCCTGACGCCCGATCGAAAGCCTTTTTACGCCGGCACCTATTTCCCAAACGAGCCGCGCCACGGGATGCCGAGCTTCCGGCAGATTTTGACGGGGGTCGCACAGGCTTGGAACACCGACCGCGAGAATGTCGTTGGAAGCGCCGGTGAAGTCGCCGCGCAACTGCAAGCACTTTCGGGCGTCGGCTTTGAAGGGCAGGGCCTGGACGCGGAGATCCTCCGGACCGCGGTTCGGGGTCTGCAGGGGCGATTTGATCCGAGCTGGGGCGGTTTCGGCGATGCTCCGAAGTTCCCGCAACCGATGACGATCGAGTTTTTGCTTCGCGAACGCGTCCGGGTCGGCGATGCCGACGCCCTCGAGATGGCGGAGGTCACGCTTCGCAACATGGCCCAGGGTGGAATGTACGATCAGCTCGGTGGCGGCTTTGCGCGATACTCGGTCGACCATCGCTGGCTGGTCCCGCATTTCGAAAAGATGCTCTACGACAATGCGCAGCTCGCTCGCGTTTATCTTCACGCCTGGCAGATGACCGGCAATGAGCTTTACCGCCGGGTCACCGAGGAAACCCTCGACTACGTCCTGCTCGAAATGCGCGACGAAGGCGGCGGCTTCTACAGCAGCCAAGATGCGGATAGCGAAGGCGTCGAAGGTAAGTTTTACGTCTGGTCCGCCGACGAGATCCGCGAAGCCCTGGGCGAGGACGCCGACATTTTCATGCGGATCTACGGAATCTCGGATGAGGGCAATTGGGAAGGTCACAGCATTCTGAATCTGCACCTCGACCCGGACGCCCTGGCAGCACAGCTCGGAATCGATGCCGGTCGGCTGCAGACACGCATGGCCGCGGCTCGCTCGGCGCTCTACCAGCGGCGCTCGAAGCGAATCTGGCCCGGTCTCGACGACAAGATTCTGACGTCTTGGAATGGTCTGATGCTCGCCGCCTTGGCTGAAGCCGGACAGGCCTTGGACCGACCCGACTACATGGAAGCGGCCGAGTCGAACGCCGAGTTCTTGCATCGCAGCATGCGGGACAAGTCTGGGCGTCTCTTCCGAACCTGGAAAGCCGGCGCAGACGCCAAGTACAACGCCTATCTCGAAGACTATGCTTACCTGTCCGATGGCCTGTTGGCGCTGTACGAAGCGACCTTCGAGCCGCGCTGGTTTGCCTGGGCACGCGAGCTCGCCGAGCTGATGCTCGCTCATTTTCGCGACACGGAAAAGGAAGGTTTCTTCGACACTTCGGACGATCACGAAGAGTTGATTCACCGGCCCAAAGACCTGCAGGACAACGCCGTGCCAAGCGGGAGCTCGGTGGCTGCGACCGTGCTGCTCAAGCTCAGCCTGCTGACCGGTAACGGCGAGTACTGGCAGGTCGCCGAACGAAGTATCGCGACCATGGGTAAGTTCATGAGCGAATATCCTTCTGGCTTCGCCCAATGGCTCAATGCCACGAGCTTCATACTCGCGGAACCGAAAGAGGTCGCTCTGGCGGGAAGCCAAGAGCAGCTCGGTCCCTTGCTCACCGTCCTACGCACCGGCTACCGGCCGTTCCAAGTGCTGGCCGCGGGTGATGGAGGAGTGAATGCGCCCGTGCCTCTCCTGGAGAACCGCAGCCCAATCAATGGCAAGGGAACAGCCTACGTCTGCCGACGATTCGTCTGCCAGGCTCCGGTGACCGGCCCGGAGGAGCTTGCCCGCCAGCTGGAGACGACTTGAAGCGCAGCTGGATCTTGTTTGCCGTGCTAACCCTCGGGGTCACCATGACCCTTGCAACCACGGCGAGAAGCGCGGGCACGTGGAAGGCGTTGATCTCCGCGCGCTTTCCCGATGTCCGATGGGTCGACGCCGACACACTCGCCAGCTGGATGAGCGGCACCAAGGCGGGCGAGCTGGTGCTCCTCGACGTGCGCAAACCGGAGGAGCAGATGGTGAGCCAACTGCACGGCGCACAGCACCTCGACCCCACGCATCCCGACATCGCGGCCCTGAGGATTCCGGAAGATGCCACGGTCGTCGTCTACTGTTCGGTTGGCTATCGAAGCGCTGCGATCATCGAAGACTTGGAGCGCGCTGGAGCTCAACACGTTTACAACCTCGAAGGAGGGCTCTTCGACTGGGCCAACCAGGATCGGCCCATCTATCGAGGAGAAGAGCGCGTCGAAGAGGTGCACCCCTTCAACCGACTCTGGGGCATGCTCCTTCGCAAAGATCGAAGGGCCGCCCGGTAGCGCAGCGGAGCGCGTTACGGCGACGGCGGTTCGTCGATGACGACAGGATTACGCGCGGGAGCATCGGGCGTCCCCGTAGGCGGCGCCGGCTCTTCGGGGAAGTCGGGGATGGTCCAGTCGATTCCGTCATCAGGCTCGGGCGCTGGCACCGGCGCTGACTCTGGCGCTGGCACTGGCGCTGTCTTCTTCTTCGGCATGGTCCGCTTCTTCTTTGGTTTCGGCTTGCTCGGCTCGGGCGCCGGTCCCGGCGGCTCCGGCGGGGCTTCCTCGAGCTCCAGCACCTCGACCGGCGGCTCTTCCAGAACGGCTTCCTCGACCGCGGGCGCCTCGCCGAGGACCGCATCGGTGCCGATGTCCGCAACCATGGCGTCCTCTTCGACCGGGGTTGCCGGCGCCGTGATCGGCTCGGGCTTCTCCTCGTCGGCCACCTCGCGGGCAGCGCGCTGCGACCACCAGGTGCCGATTAAGACAATCCCAAACACAAACGCCAAGACGCCCAATGAGGCCCAGAGCCAGGCGTATTTCCTACGTTTCGGCCGCGACACCGTCGGCAGCTCGTGCGAGGTAGTCCCAAACGGCTTGGGCGCCGACGACAGGAATGCCTCGTCATCGGGCTCGCGACTCACCGCGACCGGCAGGGTGGCGGCCAAAGGAGACGGCGAGCTCGGTGGTGCGCTCGAACCGAGCAGCTCTCCGAGATACGAGCCCGGCGCCGCGAGCTCCTCGCCCCAGATCGTGCCGATGAGCAGCGCCCGCGCGTCGTGCAACAAGCCCGCATGGCCCGCGGCCTCCGCAAGCGAGTCGAGGAACTCCGCCAGCGTTTGCTGGCGCGCATCGGGGTCTTTGCTCAACGAGCGCATGACCACCTGCGCGACCGCGTTGGGGACCTCGGCGCCCCGGCCTTTGGTCTGAAGTAGCGGCGGCTCCTGATGCACGTGCTGCATGAGGACGGCACCCGCGGTCTTGGCTTCGAAGGGGAGCACGCCGGTGAGGAGCTGATAGGCCAGGACGCCTAGCGAGTAGATGTCGCTTCGCCGGTCGGTCTCTTCGCCGGTGGCCGCTTCCGGCGAAATGTAGGTTGCTGTTCCAAAGACACGCCCGCTTTGCGTGGTCGTCGGCCCGATCCCGTCGGCCTCGAGAACGCGGGCGATTCCAAAGTCGACGAGCTTGACGAAATCATCGTCGCGACCGCGCTTCACCAGGTATACGTTCTCGGGCTTGATGTCCCTGTGCACGATGCCAGCGGCATGCACGGCTCCGAGGCCGGCGCAGAGCTTCATGATGAGGATCAGTGCACGCTCGAGCGACAGGAGGCCGTTCCGCTCGAGCTCCTCGGCAAGCGACCGGCCCTCGAGGAGCTCCATCACGATGTAGAGCCGTCCGTCTCCGAGGCGCCCGGAAAGAAACACCCGCACTAGGTTCGGATGGTCGAGCGAGATGGCCAGCCTCGCCTCGCGCTCGAACCGGAAGACGGCCTGCTCGTCGCGCGCAAGCTCGGACTTCAACACCTTGATGGCAACGTCACGGTCCACCGTGGTCTGGCGGGCACGATAGACGGTGCCCATGCCGCCAGTGCCGATCTGCTCGTCGATCCGAAACTGCTCGAGCAAGACGGTGCCCAGCAGTGGATCGGCAATCTCGGCGTCGGTGACGAGCAGACTGCCATCGTGAGGGCAGTACTCTGATCGGCTCCCAAACTTCGAACCGCAGCGAAGGCAAATCTTCCGCATGTCGGTAAGCTTCCCTAAAGTCTCGCGAGGCGTAGCATCTGGCACTGGGTAGTACAATTCCTCCCTCCGACGCAGGTTTGGCTCCAAGCTTCAGTTTTGCCTATTCTTTTTGAGTGGGAATTGGGGGGCAAATGACCAGATGGCGGGGGGGATTCTCGATTTTGCTTGCGGCGCTCGGCTGCTGCCAGGTTGCGGGTGCTCAGGATGAGCAAAATCAGGTCACTGTTGCTGTGCCCGGGCTCCGCGCCATCGACGGTGATGATGGCGTCGCCAATGAGCTGACCGGTTGGCTTCGTGCGGGCGCCAGCGCCGTCGAAGGCTGGCAGCTTCACACGGCTGCGGTTTCGCTCGAGCAGTTCATGATCGTTCACGGTTGCGAAGCCGCCGACGAAGATTGCCTCTCGAAAATCGCAGAGGGCATCGTAGCGGATCGACTAATCTCGGGCTCAGTGTCCAGGGTGCCCGCCGAGGATGGAGATGGGTACGACTTCGAAGCGGAGCTATTCTATTTCGACGCGTCGACCGGCGAGATCGAGAAGACCTCCACACTCCGATTTCCAAAGTCTCAGAGCACGCCTCGAGAGCTTGCGGTGATGGGGCAGATCGAAGTCCAGGCGCTAGCGGATGCGCCGCTCGACGAGCTCGGCAAAGAGCAAGCTCTCAATCTGATCCTGAGTCGAGAGCCCGACCTCGGCTTGGACCAGTCGACGCTCGATCTTCTGACGGAACGGCGGAAGGAGTTCCCCGCCTGGCCTGCAGCGCTCAGCTACACCGGAACCCTGGTGTTTCTCGGCCTGGCGGCCTGGAGCTGGAGCACCATCCGGAACGTCGAGAAAGACCCTGCCTTCGAGCGCGCGCGCCTGCTCGCAGGCCCCGAGGTGAACGATGTTTGTGCCGCGGGTGGCAACTTGGGAGTTGAAGAGCTGGGCTCCCTGTGCTCCAAAGCAGATCGACACGAGACATTGCAGTGGGTGTTCTTGAGCATGGGTTTGGCTTCGGCAGGCGTGGGTACTTGGTTGCTCGTGAAATCGGCCAAGAGCAAGAAGCGCTCGGACCGTGCGAACTTACTCCTCATGCCGATCGCAGGCAGGCGACGCGGCGGCGTGACGGCTCGACTCGAGTTCTGAGGTCATGCGCATAGTCGGGGGTAGACTTTCGGGGCGCAGGTTTGGCGCACCGGGCGGACGAGGCACGCGGCCAACGTCGGACCGCGCGCGAGAAGCCCTCGGTTCGGCGCTCGAGTCGCGGCGCGCCTTCGATGACGCCCACGTGCTCGATCTCTTTGCCGGCACGGGTGCGCTCGGCTTCGAAGCATTGTCCCGCGGCGCATCGCATGCAGTTCTGGTGGATCGCGATCCTCGTGTCGTACTCCAGATCAAGCAGAGCGCAGAAGAGCTCGGCCTCGGAAAGCAAGTCCGCGCTGTCCGTCTGGACCTTCTGGGTGACCCAGCGAGCGTGGTGCGCAAGCTTCCCCCAATGGCGCCGGCATTCAGCTTGGTGTTTGCCGATGCACCTTACTCCGAGGTAGGCGCAATCCCAGGCATTCTAGACGCGCTGGCCGTAGCGGAGCGACTTGCACCCGGGGCCTGGGTCGCGATCGAGCACCCCGCAAGCTACGAATGGAGCTGGCCAAAACGGCTCGCGCCTGACGCAGACTACCGCTATGGTCGCACCGGTATCAGCCTCGGCGTATTTGCAGCCGAGAAAGGCAGGCAGTGAGAGGCATCGCCGTTTATCCCGGTTCGTTCGACCCAATCACCAAAGGTCACACTGCCATTCTACAAAGCGGCTTGGTCGCGTTCGAGAAAATCATCGTTGCGGTCTTGAACAACGACAACAAAAAGGCGCTGTTCAGCGTGGCCGAACGAATGGAGATGATTCGCGAGTCTGCAGCCGAGATGGGCGCAGATCCGAGCCGCATCGAGGTAGACTCCTTCGACGGCTTGTTGGTCAGCTACGCTCATCGGCGAAATGCCCGCGTCATCCTTCGAGGCCTCCGTGCCGTTGCCGACTTCGAGTATGAGCTTCAGATGGCCAACATGAATCGTCACCTCGCCCCCGAGGTCGAAACGGTGTTCATCATGGCCAACGACGCGTACTTCTACGTTGCGTCCAACCTGGTCAAAGAGGTCACGAGGCTGGGCGGCAACGTGGCGGACTTGGTCCCTACGCCGGTTTTGCCGCGGCTTCTCGCCAAGTTCGACAAATAGATCGGCTGGCTAACGAGCCCCTCGCGCAATAGCCGGCGCACCTCCGGCAGCGCTCGGAGCGAGACCTTCCCGATCTGCAGCTCGCTAAGGTTCGTTTCCCCACGGCCTATGGCCCGTCGCACACGCAGCCACCCCGTCAGATACACCGCGTCTCGCGAGACGCCGCCCGCACGGAAGGAGCGTTCGCACAAGGTCACCGCGCAGGCAGGCGAGAACTGATGCTCGCGAACGAGCGTCTGCGCCGCGTCGCCGAACGAGACCCCGGCGTGCATGGCGTGAGTTGCAAGCAGGCGACCGGCCAAGGTCCTTCGGCGGAAGGGGTCGAGTAAGCCGGCAAGCTCCTCGAGATAGATCGCAACACCCTCTTGATCGCCATACGAGCCCGCGGTGCCGATGGCGAATACGCCGAGGGGCTGTGTTCTCCCGTTGAACGCCGAAACCAGGTGCCCGTAGACCTCGTGGGTCGCGAGGCGCTGCGCTTCGTGTGCGCCAAACAAACGGTCCGCGATGAAGACGGTACGTTCACCGACCGCCGCATTTGCGATCAAGTCGGGATCGACCTTCACGGCGATGTGGAGCCCAACATGCTTGGCGTAGGCGAGCATGAGGTCGCGGAGGTTGCTTCGATTGGCCGACACGGCGGGGATGGTCTTGGGCTCTCGTTCGACGGGCGTATTCGCGAGGATTTCGTGCGCCGCGTCCAGGACGCTGTGCTCTGCATCGGTGAACAATCGCTCACTGCCTGTGCCAAAAAGCCGCGCAGCCATCGGACGCACTTGCTTGCTTCGGCCCAAGTTCTCCAGGATCAGAAGCTCGGTTTCGAGCTCCTCGAGCCGCGGAAGATAGAGCTCGGAGGCCTCGGAATCCGCCGCCCGTTGCCTCGCACGCGCGAGCTCGAGCCAAACGCTTCGCTCGACGGCTACCGGGTTCCACTGCCATCTGGGCTTGGCGTGCTCCCCTCGAGCGACCGATTGCACGAGCCGATTTCGTTCGACCGGATCGCCGTGCGTGGTCGCACCGAGCAGAATCCGAGCCGCTCCGTGCAAACGGCGCAACCCGACGTCGAGCTCTGCACGACGGCGAGCTCGCGGATGATCAGAGAAGCTGGGTCGCGCGCTCTGCGAGCTCACTTCGTTCACCTTTCGAGAGGGTTACGTGGGCGCCAATGTTCTCGCCCTGAAACCGCTGCGCAACCACGGTGAGTCCGTTGCTTGCAGAGTCTACGTATGGATTGTCGATTTGATAAGGGTCGCCGGTGAGGACGATCTTCGTATCGGCGCCACAGCGCGTGATGACCGTTTTCACTTGATGCGGGGTGAGGTTCTGTGCCTCGTCGACGACCAGGAACTGATTTGGCAGCGAGCGGCCGCGAATGTACGTGAGTGGTTCGATTTGGATGACGCCGGACGAGAGCAGGTCTTCGTAGTTGCGGTGCTCGGACATTCGACCGCGACCGCTGCTGAAGATGTACTCCAAGTTGTCGAAGATCGGTTGCATCCAAGGATTGAGCTTCTCTTCCACCGTCCCTGGCAAATAGCCGACATCCCGGCCCATGGGGAAGATTGGTCGAGAGACGAGCATTCGACCGTACGTGCCATCCTGGACGACAGACTGCAGCCCTGCCGCAACGGCAAGTAATGTTTTTCCGGTGCCGGCTTTGCCGATCAATGTAAGTAGATGGATGTCGGGCGAGAGGAGCATGTCGAGCGCGAAGTACTGCTCGAGGTTTCGCGGCCGCACTCGCCAGACCCCCTCTCTGCCAACTCGGAGCGGAACGATCGTGCCCTCCTTTGCATCGAAGCGTCCGAGCGCGGTGTGCCTGTGCTGATCGCGCTCACGAAGCACCAGCCCGGCATGAGGGTAGAGCTCGATCTCGAGCAGGCTCGCATCGATGGGCTCGCGCTGGGCCAACTGGTCGACCAGCGCGCGATCCACATCCACGGTGACCACGCCCGAGTAGAGCTCGTCGATCGAAACGCGGCCGCCCTCGTAGGTTTCCGCCCTGAGCCCGAGCGCGTCGGCGCGAATTCGAAGATTCGTATCCATCGTGACGAATACGAGGGGCCGATCGGGTTGTTGGTCCTGAAGGTCGAGTGCCATCTGCAAGATGAATCGGTCCATCTCGCCTGGGCCAGGCGCTCGCTTGGGCATCTCGGGAGGCACGGCAACGCGGAGCTCGCCACCGGTGCTTTCGAGCGGCACACCTTGATCGAGCGTGCGCCCGTTTTGATTGCGCAGCTCGTCGAGGATGCGCGAAAGGTGTCGCGCGTTCTGCCCGAGCTCGCTGAGCTCCTTCTTGAATTGATCGACCTCCTCGATGACGAAGATCGGTAGGACGACCGCGTTGTCCTCGAATTTATAGACCGCTAACGGGTCGTGAAGGACCACATTGGTATCCAAGACGTAGGTCTTCTTCACGTTGATGAACGCTAGCACGCTTTGCGGCCCGCCGTACGGAGAAACGAAAACACAGTATAGTGCGTACCCGGAACGTTCATGATCGAGGAGTTGAGTTACCAAAGCCTCGCAATCCTCGCCGCGGCAGGCGTGCTGGCGACGATCGTGAACGTCATGGCTGGCGGCGGCGGTATGATCGTGCTCCCCGCCTTGATGGCCCTCGGGCTCCCTGCAGATGTTGCAAACGGGACCTATCGACTTGGCGTCGTCACGCAAAGCATCGCAGGGACCGTCGCGCTGAAGCGCGAGGGCAAGCTCGACACGAGCTCGATTGTCCCAATTCTGATCCCTACCGTGCTTGGCGCGGTCCTTGGCGCCGGGCTTGCGACCAGGGTTTCCCCGGAAGTGCTCAAGCCGATCATGCTTGCGACCATGATCGTCATGGCGGCGCTGATCGCATTTCGGAAGCAAACCTTGCTACCCGGCAAAGGGCCGGCGCTGCGTCCGCAAGAAGCGCCTCGTTCTTACGCCGGCCTCTTCCTAGCTGGTCTTTACGGGGGTTTCATCCAGGCTGGAGTGGGCTTCTTGTTGCTCGGTGTTCTCGTTGGAACGCTGCGTCACGATCTGATCGGCGGCAATGCACTCAAGTTGGTGGTTACGCTCACATTTGGCACAGTCTCACTCGGAATCTTCGTTTGGGCGGGTCTGGTGTCCTGGACGCCGGCAATCGTTTTGGCAGCCGCGTCGATCGTCGGCGCTCGGCTCGGCGTTCGCCTCATGCTCAAAGTGCCCGTCGCCGGCTTGAGGTGGTTCGTGTTCGCGGCCGTGGTTGCGACCTGCATTGCCGCATGGTTTCGATAGTTAACAAGGATCCTGGTTGGTGATACTCTGATCGACAAGGAGGACTTCGCAATGGGGGAAATGGTCAAGCAGATTGCTGCACTGCAGGACTACGAAAGCTACCAGGATCTACACTGGGAAGGCGCCTTCGAAGAGTACCTTCAGATCGTTCGAGACAAACCTCAGGTTACGCGCAACGCGTTCCAGCGCCTCTACGACATGGTGATCTCGTACGGCGAAGAGGAGTACATCGACAACAAGAAGAGGTTGATTCGATATCCGTTCTTCAAAGACCCGATCGAGAACGGGAAGGACGCGATCTTCGGTTTGGACATTCCCTTGATGCGCCTGGTCCACGTCCTGCACGCTGCGGCGCAAGGCTATGGGCCAGAGAAGCGAATCATCTTGCTCCACGGGCCGGTCGGTTCTTCGAAGAGCACGATAGCGCGGCTGCTCAAGAAGGGGCTCGAGCGCTACTCACGAACTTCGGAAGGTGCACTCTATACCTACGAGTGGACCAACCTGCACCAGACTGGCCTCGCGGGCGGCGACGACGTCTTCCCTTGCCCGATGCATGACGAGCCACTTCGCCTGATCCCGGCCGAGTGGCGCGACCAGGCCATCCAAGAGCTTCGCTTGGGCGACGATCGGCGGCGCGTCCAGGTGAGCGGAGAGCTCAACCCCGCATGCCGGTTCATTTTCAGAAGCCTGCTCGAACGCTACGACGGCGACTGGTCCAAGGTGATGGCCAATCACATCGTCGTGAAGCGCCTGATTTTGAGCGAGCAAGATCGAGTCGGAATCGGCACCTTTCAGCCGAAGGACGAGAAGAACCAGGATTCCACCGAGCTCACCGGCGACATCAACTACCGAAAAATCGCCGAATACGGCTCGGACTCGGATCCAAGGGCCTTCAACTTCGATGGCGAGTTCAACATCGCGAACCGCGGCGTGGTCGAGTTCGTCGAGGTCTTGAAGCTCGACGTCGCCTTCCTCTACGATCTGCTCGGGGCGACCCAAGAGCACAAAATCAAGCCGAAGAAGTTTGCCCAGACCGACATCGACGAGGTGATCATCGGTCACACGAACGAGGCGGAGTACAAAAAGCTCATCAACAACGAGTTCATGGAGGCGCTTCGCGACCGGACCATCAAGATCGATATTCCGTACATCACCAAGATGAGCGAAGAGATCAAGATCTACCAAAAAGATTTCAGCTCCGCTCGCCTGCGGGGCAAGCACGTTGCGCCGCACACGCTCGAAGTCGCAGCGATGTGGGCCGTCTTGACGCGCCTCGAAGAGCCGAAAAAGCATCAGCTGGCGTTGCTTCAGAAGCTGAAGCTCTACGACGGAAAGATTCTCCCAGGCTACACGCAGGACAACGTGAAGGAGCTGCGCAAAGAAGCGAACCGCGAAGGCCTCGAAGGGATGTCGCCTCGGTACGTACAGGACAAGATCAGCAACTCACTCGTCCGAGAAGGCTCCGAGGGCTACATCAACCCGTTCATGGTGCTCAACGAGCTTGAAAAGGGGCTTGCCGCGTCGCTTACCGTCGCCGACGACCAGGGCAAGCGGTACGGTGAGCTAATCGGAGTCGTGAAGGCCGAGTACGACGAAATCGTCAAGAACGAAGTGCAGCGCGCAATCAGCGCCGACGAGGAAGCGATTGGGCGGCTCTCCGCGAACTACGTCGACAACATTCGCGCGTACTTGATGAAGCAGAAAGTGAAGAACAAGTACACCGGTAAAGACGAAGAGCCGGACGAGCGTCTGATGCGCTCGATCGAAGACAAGATCGACATCACCGAGCCTCGCAAAGATGATTTCCGCCGTGAGATCATGAACTTCATCGGCCACTTGGCGCTCGAAGGGAAGAAGTTCACCTACGAAACGAACGATCGACTGCGGCGTGCGCTCGAGATGAAGCTTTTCGAAGACCAAAAAGACTCGATCAAGCTGTCGAGCTTCGTGTCGAACGTCATCGACAAAGAGACGCAGGACAAGATCGACATCATCAAGAATCGGCTCATCAAGTACTACGGCTACAACGAGGCGTCGGCAACGGATGTGCTCGCCTACGTCGCCAGTATCTTCGCGAGGGGCGACGTAAAGGAGTAACGGGTGTCGCTGCGCATCGACCAGGATCATTCCCGGTTCCGGAACATCGTTCGCGGTCGGATTCGGCAGAACCTCCGCAAGTACATCTCGAAAGGAGAGCTGCTCGGCCGGCAGGGGAAGGACATCGTCTCGATCCCCATTCCGCAGATCGACATCCCGAAGCTGCGTTTTGGTGACAAGCAGCAAGGCGGCGTTGCCCAGGGCGATGGGGACCCGGGCGATCCCTTGTCCGGGAGCCCGCAAGAGGGTGATGGTGATGGCAAGCAAGCTGGCGACCAGGCTGGCGACCATCCGCTCGAAGTTGAAATCACGCTCGACGAGCTGGCGGACATTCTGGGCGAGGAGCTCGCGCTCCCCAACATCGAGAACAAGGGCAAGAACGCGGTCGTCGACAAGAAAGATCGCTACATCGGCGTTCGCAACGTCGGGCCGAACTCGCTGCGTCACTTCAAGCGGACGTTTCGAAGCGCGCTCCGCCGCCAAATCGCGCTCGGCACTTACGATCCGAAGCACCCGGTGATCATCCCGACACGCGAGGACATGCGGTACAAGTCCTGGAAAACAGAGGAAGAGCCCGTTGCAAACGCGGTCATCATTTACATGATGGACGTGTCCGGTTCGATGGGCGATGAGCAGAAAGAGATCGTTCGCATCGAATCGTTCTGGATCGACACCTGGCTGCGAAAGCAATACAAGGGAATCGAGACGCGCTTCATCATTCACGATGCAGCAGCGCGCGAAGTCGACCGCGACACCTTTTTCCGGACGCGCGAATCCGGGGGGACGATGATCTCTTCCGCGTATCGGCTTGCCGCAGACATCGTCGAACGCGACTACCCTTCGTCCGAATGGAACATCTACCCGTTTCATTTTTCGGATGGCGACAATTGGAGTGTCGACGACACTCTGCTCTGTGTCGACATCCTGAAAAAGCTATTGCTCCCGGCTTCCAACGTGTTTTGTTATGGCCAAGTCGATAGCCCCTATGGCTCCGGGCAGTTCATCAAAGACCTCAAAGAGCACTTCTCCGACGACGAGCAGCTGATCACGAGCGAAATCAACGACCGCGACGCAATCGTCGAGTCGATTCGGGAGTTTTTGGGGAAGGGCAAGTAGCGCATGGCGCAGTTCGCACTGAAGACGGCTCTTCCGAACTACCTCCGCGACGAGCAGCGACGAATCGAAGAGTTCGCGCAGGAGGTCGGCCTTGATTTCTTTCCGACGATCTTCGAAGTCCTGAGTTACGACCAGATGAACGAGGTCGCCGCGTACGGCGGCTTTCCAACACGCTATCCTCATTGGCGCTGGGGGATGGAGTACGAGCGCTTGAGCAAGAGCCACGAGTACGGGCTCTCGAAGATTTACGAGCTGGTCATCAACAACAATCCGTCGATTGCCTATCTGCTCGAGGGCAACAGCATCGTCGACCAGAAGCTCGTGATGGCCCACGTGTACGCGCACGTCGACTTCTTCAAAAACAACTTTTGCTTCCGCATGACGAGCCAGGGACGCGACCCGAAAAGCGGCGGCGACGTTCGCAAGTGGATCGATACGATGGCCAATCATGGCGCGATCGTTCGGAAGTGGGCCAACCGCATCGGCGTCGAGACGGTGGAGCAGTTCATCGACGCCTGCTTGAGCCTCGAGAACCTGATCGATCCTCAGAAGCCTTTCCTGCCCAAAGAAAGCACGCCGAGCACCTCCGAAGAAGAAGAGCCGCCTGAAACGCCCGAGGTGGCACTCCTCCGCGTCGACCGTGACTACATGGAGTCATTCATCAACCCCGAGGAGTTCGTCGAATCACAGAAGCAGAAGCTGGTCGACGAGGCCGCACAGGCGCAGCGATTCCCGTCGGAGCCACAGCGGGACGTGCTTGGCTTCCTGCTCGAAAACGCTCCGCTGCAACGATGGGAGCGTGAATGCCTCGCGGTGATTCGTGCGGAAGCCTATTACTTCTTGCCGCAGATGCAGACCAAGATCATGAACGAAGGCTGGGCAAGCTACTGGCACAGCCGCCTCATGACCGAGAACATCTGCGACGCGAGCGAGATCGTCGACTACGCCGACCGCTGCGCGAGCGTCTTGGCAACCACACCCGGGCAACTCAACCCATACAAGCTAGGCATCGAGCTGTTCCGGCACATCGAAGACCGCTGGAACAAGGGGCAGTTCGGCAAGGAATGGGACGATTGCGACGACTGGGGGCTTCGGCGCCATTGGGACCGCCGCACCGGCCTCGGCCGCGAGAAGATCTTCGAAGTACGCGCCCTTTACAATGACGTGACCTTCATCGACGAGTACCTGACCGAGGACTTCGTCGCGGATCAGAAGCTCTATTCCTTCGGCTACAACCAGCGAAACGATCGCTGGGAGATCGAAAGCCGCACCTTTCAAGAGGTAAAGAGTCAGCTGCTCACCAGCCTCACCAACGCGGGCAACCCGATCATCTCAGTTGCCGACGCAAACCACCAAAATCGCTCCGAGCTGCTTCTCGAGCACCGTCATCAGGGGGCCGACCTACGCTTGGACTGGGCCAGGGAAGTCGTCAAAGCGCTGTCTCGCATCTGGACGCGTCCTGTCGAGATTCACACCATCGTGGACGAAAAGCCGACCTCGCTGCGCTACGATGGCAGCGACCACTCGGAGAAATCGCTTTAGAAGCCTCTGCAGTTGGCAAATTGGATGGTCGTCGGACCACCGCCCACGGCCCCCACGTCGAAGCCGGAAGTGCCGGTGACGCTGCTCAGCAAGGACCTGCACTCGATGGCGAAGCTAACCTCGCCATTGCCGGTGGAGATGCTCGATACCTGGCAGGGCTGTGCCATCGAAGGCGGTTCTTCTCCGCAGTCGCCAATGTCGTAAGGAACCTCGTCCTCGATGATCGTGACATTGCAGCTTTGCAGGGAGTCATCCGCCGCGTTTACCCGCGCCCCGAGTTCGAATGCAAACTTCGGAAAGCTCCGGTTGCCGCGGTCGACGTTAACCTCGATCGAGATGTTTCGCGTTCCGTCCGCGCGGGCGACCGATTCGCAAAAAGCCAAGACCGCATCTCCGGTGCACGCGAGCTCACCGTGGACGCCCAAGATCGTTCGTTGACCGACGCTGCCGAGACAAGTTTCCTCCGCCAGCGATCCGCAGTCGACTTCAGAATCCACCGGACACGTCAGGTTCCACTGCGCATCAACGAGCACAGGTCCACCGTCCTGAGCGCAGGAAAGCGCGAGAACCGAGAATAACAGGCCCGCAAGACGACCGGTGTTCAATCCAAAACCCACGCGTTCAGGTTAGCCAGCTGACCAAAGCCTCGCAACTATGGGGCGAGAAGGGCCTGCTCGAGGTCCTCTCGAAGATCGTCGAGGTCTTCGAGCCCCACTGAAAGCCGGATCAATCCGCCCCGAATGCCCTGGGCTTCCCGGACGTCTTTGGGCATCGATGCATGGCTCATCAGGGCCGGTTGCCCGATGAGTGACTCGACCCCCCCTAGACTCTCGGCCAGAGAAAAGAGGCGGACCCGCTCGAGGAGCGTCCTGGCGCTCGTCGGGCCGCCTGCCAGCTCGAATGATACCATTCCACCGAATCCGCTCATCTGCCTGGCAGCCAGCGAATGCTCGGGATGGTCTTGGAGACCAGGGTAGTGTACGGCCACTACGCCGTCGTGCTCGCGTAGCCATTCGGCGAGCGCTTGAGCGTTCTCACAATGGCGCACCATCCGAATCGGGAGTGTCTTGACACCTCGCGCCACGAGATAGCAATCGAAGGGCGACGGCACTGAACCTCCGGCGCGCTGAATGAAGCGAAGCTGCTCGGCCAGCTCGTCGCGCTGACTGATCACCACGCCGGCGACCACGTCGCTGTGCCCGTTGAGGTATTTCGACATCGAGTGTACGACCAAGTCGGCGCCCAAGCCGAGCGGCCGCTGAAGCATCGGCGTTGCAAACGTGCTGTCCACGACCGTCCAGGCACCCACCGCCCGAGCCAGGGCGGACACCGCCTCGATGTCGAACACCCGGAGCAAGGGGTTGGTCGGCGTTTCGATCCAGACCATCTTGGTCCGTTCGTCGATCGCGGCTTCCACGGCGGCCAGGTCGGACATGTCGACCCACGCAACGTCGACCCGCATCGGTTTCACGAGCTGCTCGATCAGTCGATAGGTGCCTCCGTAGACGTCGCCACAGGCCACGAGTTGGTCGCCCGGGCGGAGAAGTTGGAGCGCTGCGTGCATGGCAGCGCAGCCCGACGAGAACACGGATGCACTCGATCCGCCTTCGAGCGCTGCCAAGCTGTGTTCGAGCGCATCCCGGTTCGGGTTACTGACCCGGCTGTACGCGTGCCCTTCCTGCTGCCCGGGTGCCCGCTGAAGAAACGTCGTGGAAAGAGAAATCGGGGAGGTGACGGGCTTTCCGGCTTGGACGCCGACCCTTCCAGCGTGCGCCGCGATCGTTGCAAATCGGTGTCCCATGACTTCCGAGGTACCTCGACGCACTCGACTTGCCAAGCTGGGTTTGCAACGGACGGCCGAGTCACGCTAATAGAGCCCACGCGGATGATCGAGCTCCTTTCCAATCCCGATGCCTGGGTCGCGCTGTTCACGCTGACGCTCCTCGAGATCGTCCTTGGGATCGACAACATCGTATTCATCGCCATCCTGGCTTCCCGTTTGCCGGTGGAGAAACAGGGGCTGGCCTATCGGCTCGGCCTTCTCGGCGCGATGCTCACTCGCATCGGTCTGCTGATGACCATCAACTGGGTGATGCAGCTCACCGAGCCGCTATTCGAAGTCTTCGGGCATCCGTTTTCGGGCCGCGACCTCATCTTGCTAGGCGGCGGGCTGTTCTTGATCGCCAAGAGCGCGCAAGAGATCTACGACAAGGTCGAAGGCGAGCACCAAGAAGACATCAAGGGCTGGTTCAATGGCCTGCCGGGCATCATCGCCCAGATCATGGTGCTCGACATCATCTTTTCGCTCGACTCGGTCATCACCGCGGTCGGCATGGCCGAGGACATCGAGGTGATGGTGACAGCCGTCGTCATCGCAATTGGGGTGATGCTGATCTTCGCCAAGCAGATCGGAGACTTCGTCAACAAGTACCCGTCAATGAAGATCCTCGCCCTCTCGTTTCTTTTGCTAATCGGCGTCTTGCTCACCGCCGAAGGCCTCGGGCAGCACATCAACAAGGGCTACATCTACTTCGCCATGGCCTTCGCACTGCTAGTCGAGCTGATCAACATCCGCTTCCGAAAGAAGCAAGAAGCCGAGTAAGCGAGATTTTTGCTGCGGGGGCGCGCTGCATGCGCCAGAATCGAGCGCGATGCGGTTGGCGCCTCTCATAGGACCGGACCTTCAAGACGCGATCGCGATCGGTCCTGAGGCCGTTCGCGAGGCGGTTTCGGAATTCCACGCCGAAGACATCGCTGAGCTGCTCGAAGATCTGTCCGCGCGGGAAGCGGTCGCGCTGGTTCGGGCCTTGCCGACGGAGACCGCCGCCGATGTCGTCGAGCGCCTGAGCCCGAGTCGTCAGGTTCTGGTCTTCAATGCGATCGACACGGGCCGCGCGGTCGAGCTGCTCGGCGAGATGGACCCCGACGACCGCGTCGACCTGCTCCAAGAGCTCGAGGAAGACGATGCCGCCGCCCTGCTCGCCGCACTCGAGCGGCGCGAGCCCGAGGCTGCCGAAGAAGTCCGTGAGCTCGTCCAGTACGAGCCCGAAACCGCCGGTGGCTTGATGACGACCCAGTTCGCGTCTTTGCCACCGGAGACGAAAGCATGGGAGGCGATGGAGGCCGCGCGGCGGTTCGGACGCGAAGAGATGGCGGAGATGCTGTACTACATCTACGTCTGTCGGCCGAATGGCGAGCTCCTCGGAGTCGTCTCCCTTCGGGACCTTATCCTCAGCGAGCCTGGACAAGCGCTGTCCGAGATCATGGTCGAAAACGTGTTCAAGGTATCGGCGTTCGACGACCAGGAGCACGTTGCGGACGCGATCGCGCGGTATGACTTGGCCGCGCTCCCGGTGGTCGACAAGCTGTCCCGTATGCTCGGCGTCGTCACCGTAGATGACGTCGTGGACGTCGTGATCGAAGAGGCCACCGAAGACGCACAGAAGATGGGCGGTGTCGTGCCACTCGAGGAGTCGTACTTCGATACGAGCTGGGCCGAGTTCGTATGGAAGCGTGGCTCCTGGCTCGTGCTTCTCTTCATCGCGCAGCTGCTCACGGCGACGGTGATCCGCCAAAACCAGGATTTCCTCGCCAGCACGGTCGAGCTCGTCCTCTTCATACCGCTGATCATCGCATCGGGCGGCAACGCCGGGTCGCAGTCCGCAACGCTGGTCATACGTGCAATGGCGGTTGGGGAGCTTCGGCCAGGCGATTGGGCGAAGGTTGCGGGTCGAGAGCTGCTGATCGGATTGTCACTGGGGATTGCACTCGGTTTGATCGGCTTTGCAAGGGGTTGGTTTGCGGGCGAAACCGTCGCGCCCATCGCGATCGCCACGGCCGTGGGAGCAAGCATTCTCGCCATCGTCACCTTGAGCACGATGATCGGCTCGCTCCTTCCTCTGCTGATTCGACGCGCAGGTCTGGACCCTGCGGTGTCCTCGACTCCTTTCATCGCATCGGTCGTCGACGTCTTGGGGCTCGTCGTCTATTTCGCCATGGCGCAAGTGATTTTGCACGTGGTCTTCGGACCCTGAGCTCTCGATTTCGGCCTCAATCGTGTTAGGCTCCCCCCTTCGCAACGGGAGCTAAAGATGCTGAAACTGACCATCAACTATAGCCAAGACGTCGATACGGTTTACCGATTCGTGACCGACCCAGAGCAGATTAAGAAGCGCTGCGAAGCGTCCGGTGAGCGGAACGTGCGCATCCAAGTCGAGGATTCCGGCGGGACGAAAATCATCACTTCGACGCGCGAAATCGACAGCGACCTCCCGGCCTTTGCGAAAAAGCTCTTCAGCGCGACCAACACGATCGTCGAGCGCCGCGAGTGGCGAGATGCGGGCGACAAGAAGACCTGCAAAAGCCACATCGATGTCCTGGGCACACCCGGTGAAATCGACTCCAATGTCACGATCTCCCCGAACGGAAGCGGCTGCACCTACGACGTCGAATTCGAGGCGACCGCGAAGGTGCCGCTCATCCGGAAGAAGCTCGAAGCCTTCGTCGAAAAGACCACGATGGAAGGCATGCGCGACGAGCACGACTACAACCAGCGCGCCCTCAACGAGGCGAGCTGAGCTCAGAGGTTCAGTCCCGGAGCTCGCTGACCAGGTAGTCTTCACCGGCCCAAAAATCGCACTTTTCCGCGGCGTTGCTCCCCAGCCGAACGGTCGTGTCGTAGACCTTGTGTTGGTCAGTTGCCGCGTCGTAGGTCGGCCACTCGAGGCCACCGAGCGGACTCGGGCTATCGGTCAGCGCGAAGCGCCATAGGTCGCTCAGCATTTCGTTCCAAAGTGTCCAGTCCGCCGTACCCGCTTCCCAGGTATTGAGGGTGGTGGAGAAGTCCTCCAGATTGATCACGAGAAGCGGATCGTAGCCAAAGACATAAGGGATATCCGCAGCGTGAAACGCGCCGAGGTCGTAGCTCGGTAGGCTGCCATTGATGAAAGGCAAGGCGACTTCGAGCTGCGAGTGTCCGTCTTGGTATTCGAACTGATAGAGGTATGTCGGAACGAACGCGCTCAGCTTCGCGGCTTCGAGCTTGCCCGGGCAGCGAAAAATCGTGTCGGTCGCGACTGCGGCGAGGGCAACGGCGGGCTCTGAATATTCCGAGAGCGGGTATTGCTCCGCTGCTCGGCCAGCGAGCTCGGTATTGCCTCCGACGAAGTAGGCGATCAGCTCCTCGTAGTTGTCGGCTGTGACCTCGAGGGGCGGATCTGCGAGCTCGCCCAGCCAAACGAAGAGCCTCGCCTCTTCGCGCGCGAATCCGAGGATCGTCGGCACCTGATTGAAGTCGCCCGAGCTGAACGATTGGCTCGGCTGCTCGGTGAAGAACGAGCCGTCCAGAACCGGGCCCCAGCTTCCCGTCGCGCCCTCGCTGGGGTTGAAGCCGAAGTTCGGCGCCGGTGGCAGCGCCGCGAGGACATCGTCCGCCGACTTCGCCCGCATGCAGGTCAATACATCTTGCTCGGTGTCGCACTCCAATGCTGCAGCGAACACGTCGCCCTGCGCCTCGGCGGCGGAGCGCGTTGGCCACGGCCGCTCGCAGGAACCGCTTTGGATGATGGCCTTGTCGAAGAGCCCGGCGCTCTTCGGAGAGGCGAGATGGCTGCAAACGCTGAACGCGCCCGCGGACTCGCCGAAGATCGTGACATTGTCGGGATCACCGCCGAAGCGCGCGATGTTGGCCTGCACCCATCGCAGCGCGGCGGTTTGATCCATCAAGCCATAGTTGCCGGACGCCCCGTCGGGGCTCTCGGCGGTGAGCTCCGCATGTGCGAGGAACCCAAGCTGGCCGAGGCGGTAGTTCATGCTCACCACGACCGCACCCACTTCGCGCGCAATCAGGTCGCCCGCCGTGCCACCATCGGTCTGCAGGCCCTCACCCAAGGTGAAACCTCCGCCGTGAATCCAGACCAAGACCGGAAGGCCCGAGCCCTCGTCCGGCGTGTCGACGTTGAGATAGAGGCAATCCTCACTTGGCACGAAGCCCGGCACCGGAAGGCCCCCAAAGGCAAGCTGCGGGCAGATGCTGGGCTTTTGGATCGCGGGGAGCGTGTCGGTCCATGGCTCCGGGTCGATCGGAGGTTTCCAGCGGAGCTCTTCGACCGGTGGCGTGGCGTAGGGGATGCCGCGGTACGAGAGTACGCCGTCGTCCTCGTAGCCCTCCACGGGACCAAAGCTGGTTTGCACTTGGACGCCGCGGTCGTTCGGGCAATTGTCGACGCAGATCTTGTCGACTTGAGCCGTGGTGCAAGCAACCAAGAATGCCGCAAGCATGGCACCGCCCGGAATCAATCGTGTGACCATTGCAAACCTCTCAAGATAAGGCTTGGAACTTGGATCAGGCGACTGGCGAGCGCTAATCGACGTTCGTCAGCCCGCGAAAACGGCACGATCTTTGGCCCAATCCCGCAGGGCGTCGATGCGTTCCGCCATGGTGACCGAGAGCGGTTTCGTCATCTCGATCTCCTCGGCGATGAACTCGGTCGTGAGGTCTTCTTGGCGCGAGAATGCGGTGTACAGGGCGGAGACGACCGCCTGCTCGATCTCTGCGCCGCTGAACCCGTCGGTCAGGTCCACCAGCCGTCGGAGGTCGAACTTGGCCGCGTCACGCTTTCGACGCTCGAGGTGGATCTGCAAGATCCGCTTGCGCGCGTCAGCAGCGGGAAGATCGACGAAGAAGATCTCGTCGAAGCGGCCCTTGCGCATCAGCTCCGGGGGAAGCTTCGAGATGTCATTGGCGGTCGCGATGACGAAGACATTCTCCTTCTTGTCCTGAAGCCAGGCGAGGAAGGTTCCGAAGATTCGTTGCGCAGGTCCGCCCTCTGCATCTTGTTGCGAAAGCGCCTTTTCAATTTCGTCGATCCAGAGGACCACCGGCGCCATCGCTTCGGCAAGCTTGATCGCGCGTTTCAGATTCTTTTCGCTCTCGCCGACGTAACGGTTGTACAGATTCGAGGGGTCGAGACGGATCAAGGGAAGCTTCCACTCGGCAGCGACCGCCTTGGCGCAGAGGCTCTTGCCGCAACCCTGAACGCCGATCAGCATCAGACCCTTTGGAGGCGAGAGCCCGTACTCCTTGGCTCGCTTCGGGTCTTCGAAAGCGGCCTGACGCTTGCGCAACCAGTCCTTGAGCTCGCTCAGACCGGCGACATCACCCATCTCGTGTTCGTGTGGGAAGTATTCCAGCACCCCGGACCGTTCGATGATCTGACGCTTGGCCTCGAGCACCTTGGTGATGTCTTCGCGCCCGAGGACACCGTCCTCGATGACCGCCTGGGTGATGATCTTCTGCACCTCGAAGAACGTGAGGCCGTGCAAGGCAGCAAGCAGCTGCGACACATCCATGCTCGAAAGCTCGACCTTCACGTGAAGCCGCTTGGCCAGGTCACGAAGCACCGCTTGGACGAATGAATGATACGCCTCGGACGAAGGCGCACGCAGGCTGAGCGGCGTGAACAGGTGCTCGATTGCCGGCGGAATGTCGATGCCATGGCCTGAAAGCACGATGGCCCCGCGGTGTCCGAAGTACTTCTTGTGGATGTTCTTGATCTGGGCGATGACCACAGGCTCGTGGAGGTAGGGGCCGAGCCCCTTGAGGTGAAAAATTGCCTCGAGGTTCGAGCGCTCGATGAAAGAGAGTGCCTTTTGTGGTGGGCCGCTCTCGGGCGTGTGCCCCGGCTCGGGCAGCTCGCGGCGCAGCCCATCGACTTGGGTCCAGGAGAAAAGGGGCAAGCCAATGTTCTCCGCCGAATGCTCGAGCAGCACGTGGACCCGCTCCTCTTCGACGGTATCGACCAGCAACAGGGGATGATGCGCTCGTATCAGGATCTCCAGCTCTCGAAGCTGGTCAGCCGACGGTGGTACGGTCCGAAGCACGAATCCAGGATCGGAGGTCCCCGCGGGGGTGTCAAACTTGTGTGAGTTGACAGCCGGGATGGCGAATCTACACTCGGCCGCATGGCAGCTCTAGGTGAGAAACTAATGGACAAGCGCATCGTGGAACGCAACATCGCGAAGGGCTTGATTTCCAAGGCAGAGTACGAGCAGCGATTGGCGACCCTCGTCGATCGGGAAGGCTCGTACGACACGGTCGAGATCGACCCCACCGATTCGAAGGACGAGTCGCAGGCGGAGTAGCGCGTATGAGTGAGGACGAGGGCGCAGCTCCGAGCATCGATTTCAACACCTTCATCTTGTCGTTGAGCACCTCCGCGCTCATCCATCTTGGCAAGTTGCCTGGTGCGGAAGACGACTCGACGGTGAACCTCGCCCATGCGAAGCAATCGATCGACTGCATCGCGCTCCTCGAGCACAAGACGAGAGGAAACCTGACAGGCGAAGAAGAGCGGCTCATCAACGAAGTGCTGTACGACCTGCGGCTTCAATTCGTAGCGGCGAGGAAAGCCGCGGACGACTAGGCTTGAAGAAGCTCACCCTGCGTCTCGATTCGTACAGCGAGGACGCGCGTCGGTACGTCGCCGCGGCGCAACAGCTCGCAGACGACCGCAAGCACGCAGAAGTCCAACCGATCCATCTTTGGTACGACTTGGTGGATCGGGAGCCGGCGGTCCAAGCGGCCATCGAAGCTGCGGGCGTCGACCCAACCGACGTGTTGGTCGATTCGGAGTGGGCGCTCCGGAGGCTCGCGAAGACCAAAGGCGAAGGGGTCGCGTATCTGTCGACCGGATTCCTCGAGCTCCTGTCGAGAGCCGAGCTCGAGGCCACCCAGCATGCTGGGCTTCCGGTTCGAACCGCGAGCTTGGTTTTGGCCTGCGCACAGGAGCCCGAAGGCCTGCTCCGTTCAGTCCTGCGGACATCGGGCTTGAGCAGCGCGATCCTACGAGAAGCCTTGGCGGGTGGCGGCGGAAACGATAGATCCGATACAGCTGCAGGAGCGGAAATGGGTGTTCTGGACGAGTACGGCCGCGATCTGACGCGCTTGGCAGCCCAAGACGCATTCGATCCGCTCATCGGGCGTGAGGCCGAGCTTCGCCGAATGCTCCAAGTCCTCGCACGGCGCGGGGAGAACAATCCTCTGCTCGTCGGCGAAGATGGAACCGGCCGCACTGCACTCGTTCATGGCCTCGCTTCGCGGATCGCGGACGACGAAGTGCCCGGCCTCTTGGCTGACAAGCGCATCATCGCACTCGATTCCGGCGCGCTCGTCGCGGGGACCAGGCTTCGCGGGCAGCTCGAAGAGCGCATGCGGGCGATCCTCGATGCGGTGCGCGACTCGGGCGGCCAGGTGATCTTGTTTCTGCCCAACCTCGCTTCTTTCCTTCGCACGAAGGGAGGCGCAGGCGACATGCTCGCCAATGCGCTGAGCCGGGGCGAGGTTCGGGCGCTTGCTCGCTGTACGCCGGATGAGCTTCGGGAGATCAATGACGAAGCGAGCACGCTGTCGCGTAGATTCGTGCCGATTCAGATCGAACCGCCGAGCTCAGCACAGGCGGTGGCGATCCTTCGAGGGCTCAAAGCGCGGTTTGAAGCCGCCCATGAGGTCGAGATCACCGAGCCGGCGCTGGAAGCCGCCGTTCGCTTTGCGCGCCGATACGTGGCGGGGCGCGAGCTTCCAAAAAGCGCGATCGACCTCATCGACGAAAGCGCTGCGCGCGTTCGCCTCGGCCTCGACGGCGACGAGTCAGACGATACGGTGGGCCCCGAAGACGTCGCAGCGGTCGTTGCGCTCTGGACCGGCGTGCCCGCCTCCAAAATGATGGAGGAAGAAGCGCAAAAGCTCCTGCACATGGAGGACCGACTGCGAGAGCGCGTCGTCGGCCAAGACCATGCCGTGAGCGCGCTGAGCAAAGCGGTGCGCCGAGGCCGCGTCGGCCTTCGTGACCCCAAACGCCCCATCGGCTCGTTTCTCTTTCTCGGCCCGACGGGGGTGGGCAAGACCGAGCTCGCCAAGACCTTGGCCGCGTTTCTGTTCGACGACGAGGCCGCTCTGACCCGACTCGACATGAGCGAGTTCATGGAAAAGCATATGGTCGCGCGACTGATCGGGGCACCGCCCGGATACGTCGATAGCGAAGAGGGCGGCTTTTTGACCGAGGCGGTGAGGCGCCGACCCTACTCGGTGGTCTTGTTCGACGAGGTCGAGAAGGCGCACCCCGACGTGTTCAACATCCTGCTCCAAGTCTTGGAGGATGGCCGACTCAGCGACTCGCGGGGGCGGATCGCGCATTTCCGCGACACGGTCATCATCATGACCTCGAACGTGGGGAGCGAGCTCATTCTCGAGCACAAGGGTTCCGACGAAGCGCTCAACGAGCGGATCGAAGCACGGCTTCACGATTATTTCCGGCCGGAGTTCCTCAATCGAGTCGACGAAGTTCTGATCTTCGACCGGCTCGACAAGGAGGAGCTCGCGGCGATTCTCGAAATCCAGCTCCGCCAGGTGCAGAAGCTCCTAAAGCCCCGGGAGATCGGTCTGACCTTGACCGACTCCGCAAAAACGCGACTGATCGACCTGGGTTACGATCCTGCATTTGGCGCGCGTCCCTTGAAGCGGGTCCTCGTTCGGGAGCTGCAGGACCCCCTGGCCGAAGCACTTCTGCGCGGCCAGTTCGTCGATGGCGACACGATCGCAGTCGACTCCGACGGCACGTCGTTCTCCTTCGAAAAAGGCTGAACCTGGCGGGTACGCCCCCGGCCTCGACTCGGGTATGCTTCGCCGATGAGCAGCACCCACTACCGAACCTGCAATCTCTGCGAAGCCATGTGCGGACTCGAAGTCGAAATCGATGGCACCGAGGTCAAGTCGATCCGGGGCGACGATGCGGACGCCTTCAGCCACGGCCACATCTGCCCCAAAGCGACCGCACTCAAAGACCTGTACGACGACCCCGACCGATTGAAGCAGCCGGTTCGCAGAATCGGAAATCGCTGGGAGCCCATCTCCTGGGACGAAGCCTTCGATCTAGCCGTCGATCGTCTCCACGCAGTTCAGAAAGAAAACGGGTTCGGCTCCGTGGGCCTCTATTTCGGCAACCCGAACGCCCACAATTTCGGAACGCTCGTGTACGGCCCCGCGTTCTTCCGTGCGCTCGGTACGAAGAATCGTTTCTCGGCAAGCTCCTGTGACCAGTGGCCGCTCATGCTCGCCTCGTATTTCATGTACGGTCACCAGCTGCTGTTTCCCGTGCCCGACGTGGATCGGACCGACTACATGATGCTGATCGGCGCCAATCCGCTTGCGTCTAACGGGAGCATCATGTCGGCGCCTGGAATCAAGAAACGTCTCGAAGCGATCGGCAAGCGTGGCGGCAAAGTCGTGGTGGTCGACCCCCGCAGGTCCGAAACCGCGCAAATCGCGGATGAGCACGTGTTCATTCAGCCGGGTACCGACGCGCTGTTCCTTCTCGGGATGCTCCACGAGGTGTGCAGTTCCAGCGTCGACCTCGGTCGATTGAAACCCCACGTGAAAAACCTCGACCGTCTCCTCGAGATCGCCAAGGCGTATCCACCCGAAACCAGCGAGGCGATTACCGGAGTACCGGCGGCGACGGTGAAGCGGCTTGCGCGCGAGATGCAAAGCGCCGGCACCGCCGTCGCCTATGGTCGAATGGGCGCTTGCACGCAGGAGTTCGGCGGCCTCAACATGTGGCTCGTCAACGCCCTCAATGCGGTCACGGGGAACCTCGACGAGCCGGGCGGCTGGATGTTCGCGACCCCGGCGATCGATTCCCTCCAGAAGATCGGCGGTTTCGGCCTAGGACGGGGCTCGTACGGACGCTGGCGCAGCCGCGTTCGGGGCTTGCCCGAATTCGGAGGCGAGTTGCCTTCGTCGGTGATGGCTGAAGAAATTCTCACGGAGGGCGATGGGCAGATTCGGGCGATGGTGATCCTCGCGGGCAACCCGATTCTGTCGACCCCGAACGGAGGACGCCTCGACGAAGCATTCGAATCGCTCGACTTCACCTTGGCGATCGATTTCTTCATCAACGAGACGAGCCGACACGCGGACTTGATTCTTCCGCCCGTCTCGCCGATTCAACGGAGCCACTACGACCTCGCGCTCAACCTGGTGGCGGTCCGCAATACGGCGAACTACTCCCCGCCGCCCTTCCCGACTGCCAAAGACGAGTTGGACGACTGGGAAATCCTCAGCGAGCTGAGCTGCCGATTGGCAGCCAAGCGTCACGGAAAGCTGAGCAAGGAATATCTGATGGCGCGGGCAGCGCAGAAGGCGGGGCCAGAGCGCGTGCTCGACGTCGGCCTTCGGCTCGGTCCCTACGGAAAGCGATTCAATCCGCTCGGAACCGGCCTTTCGCTCGGCAAGCTCAAGAAGGAGCCGCACGGAGTCGACCTCGGGCCGCTTCAGAGCTGTTTTCCAGAACGGATCCCGCAGGCCCATGGCGCGATCGACTTGGCGCCCGAGCTTTTCGTAGAGGACCTCGACCGGCTTCGAGCGCGATTCGCTTCAGAGGCGTCGGCCGCCCCAGAGGGCAAGCTCCTTCTCATCGGACGCAGACATCTTCGAAGCAACAACTCCTGGATGCACAACAGCCCTCGCCTCATGAAGGGAAAGACGCGGTGCACGGTGATGATCCACCCGGATGACGCGGAGCGACTCGGGGTGAAGGCCGGCGACGACGTGACACTCCGCTCACGCGTCGGCGAGGTCACCGCGCCAGCGGAGATCACGGGCGACATGATGCCCGGGGTCGTGAGCCTTCCGCACGGCTTCGGTCACGGGCGCGAAGGCGTGCAGCTGGGCGTCGCGACGAATCACCCAGGCGTGAGCGTCAACGACCTGACCGATGACCAGCTGATCGACGAGCTCAGCGGTAACGCGGCGTTCAGCGGCGTTCCCGTCACGCTCGAGGCAGCAGAACAGATCGCTGCAGCGGAGTGACCAAGCCCCAGCGGCGCGGAGTGACCAGGCTTCAGCGGCGGCGCTTCGCTGGCATCTGTGGCGGCCTGATGCGCACCGGAACGGGCACCGGGGGCGGGCTGAGCAAACCTTCGAGCGCGTCGATCAAGGCGTCCATCACCTCGCGCACGCGGTCGGAAAACTTTTTCGAAGTTTCAGCCACCTTCCTATCATAATGGGCCCACCGGTGAACCTGTCAACACCCGACCCGATATTGCAGCGCAATTTCCGCGATCTGGAGCGCACATGCACGTTCATTTGATCGGTGTCGCAGGCACCGGCATGAGCGCGCTCGCTGCACTCCTCGTGGAGGCGGGGCATCGCGTGAGCGGGAGCGACACGGCGTTCGACCCGCCGGTCGGCCCGTACCTCGACGAGCTCGGTATCGAGTGCCTCGAGGGTTGGCGGACCAAGAACCTGGACACGAATCCGGATCTCGTCGTGGTTGGCAACGTTTGCAGGCGAGACAACCCCGAAGCGCAAGAAGCGATGAGCCGCGGGCTTCCAACCCTGTCGATGCCCGGAGCGCTCGCTGCAAAAGTTCTTTCGCGACGGAGGTCCTTGGTCGTTGCTGGCACACATGGAAAGACGACCACGTCGACCCTGCTCGCATACTTGCTTCGGCAGACGGGAATGGACGCCGGCTTTTTCATCGGCGGGATTCCGTTGAACTTCGATCGCAGCTCGCGCCTCGGATCGGAAGGCCTTCCGTTCGTGGTCGAGGGAGACGAGTATGACAGCGCATTCTTCGAGAAAGAGCCCAAGTTCTGGAGCTATCACCCAAGCGCGGCGATTTTGACCTCGATCGAGTACGACCACGTCGACATCTATCCGAACGCAGAGGCGTACGTCGCCGCGTTTCGTCAGTTCGTCGCCCTGATTCCTGTCGACGGCTGGCTTTTTGCATGGGCCGGTGACCCACTGGTCCGCGAGGTTGCATCGAGCGCGCCTTGCAAGGTGCGCTTCTACGCGCTCGAGGGCGACGATTGCGGCGGGATTCAACCGATGTGGCTCGGAATGCCTGCGCCGGGCGGCACCATGGACCTGTTCGGGGGCGGCTCGCTCTGCGGACGAGCCAACCTGCCATTGGTCGGTCGCTACAACGCGCGGAACACCGTTGCTGCCCTTGCCATGGCAAGCGAAGTCGGCGGCGCGCAACTCGACAAGCTGATCGCCGCGCTTCCCGGCTTCCGTGGAACCAAGCGCCGCCAAGAGCTCGTCGGAATCAGCAACGGGGTCGAGGTCTACGACGACTTCGCACACCACCCGACAGCGGTGAAGGAAACGCTTTCGGGTTTCCGGGAGCGCGTGAAGGGAAGGCTGATCGCGGTCTTCGAGCCAAGGAGCGCAACGGCGTCGCGACGATTGCACCAGAACGCCTATCCCGATGCATTTGCGCCCGCAGACGTGTGCATCTTGGCGCCCGTCGGACGGAGTGGAATTCCCACCGAGGAGAAGCTCGACACGAAGACAATCGTGGACGTGATTTCAAGCCGCGGCGGTCAAGCCAGAGCCTGCGAAAGTGTGGACGAGGCGGTCGACGCAGCAGCAGCCGAAGCCCAGCCTGGGGACACCATCGTGGTGATGTCGAACGGCAGATTCGACGACGCCCCGGACCGGATTCTGCTCGCGCTGATGAAGGTCTAGCTAGCTCTGTGGATAAGGCTTGGTGGCCTTGCCGGCTTCTTTCCAACCCTTGATGCCTTCACGCATGATGTGGACCTTTTTGTATCCATTCGTGGAGGCACGTTCGGCTGCGGCGTCCGATGCGGTGCAGTTGTTGTTCGAGCAGTAGAAGATCAGGTCTTTGCTCTTGTCTTCGGGTAGCTGCGCGAGGTCGTACTTGTACGAGGAGGTCAGAATGACGGCATTTGGCACCGTACCATTCTTTTCGCGCGTGCTGTCGGAGTTGGCATCCACAGCGACGGCACCCGATTGAAGTGCCTTGTCGGCGTCATCAACGGAGATGACCGACATCGCAGCTTCGGATTTCTCAGCCGGGGCGGGCTCCGCCGCGGCGGATGGGCTGGAATCCTTGCAGCCTGCGAGGACGAAGGTGAGGAGGAGGGACAGGAGAATTGTTCGCATGGGTGAATAGTAGAGCCCGCTCAGGCCCTAGCAAGGCCACGAATCGACCTCCGTCAGCGGCACTGGATCGGTGCGTCCTGAAGCTCGGGCGGCATCTTCTTCCAGGGGTAGCCTGCTTTGCTCCGGTCGTAGGCCAGGTCGAACAGCGCCTGCATGTACGCCCGATCGAACGCTCCGTCCGACTTCATCGTGAAATCTGGGGGAATGTAGGCGAGATGAAACTCCAGCCCATCGCGACAGGTTTGTAGGTAGATGCGGTACAGGTCGCCAATCCCTTGCGTACGAATCAGGGAGTCGAGCGAGCGCCCCGCGATCGGGAAGAGCTTGTTCTCGACCTGCTCGTACATGGGGTCGAGGCGCGAGTTCCGAATGATGTAGACCTTGGGTCGGCCGGGGACCTTCAGTTTCGCCAACACTTCCTCGTAGTCGACGCCGACGGGGTAGAAGAACACCTGCGAGGCGGCGCCGCCGTCGACGTGCAGCTCGTCGTAGGTGATGCCGTTCACCTCGACCGGAATCAGGACCGGAGAAAATGCGGCGGGGACGGAGGCCGAAGCGAGAAGAATTCGTCGAATCAGTGCCAGGGTTTCAGGGTGACCACTGTTGGCGATGGGGCCGATGCGCCAGATGACCGGCCGCATCGAATCTAGATTCGTGGTGCCTATGTTGAGCGACCGTCCGTCGCGATGCGCCGCCGCGATCTTCTCCACGACCTCTTCATCGACGTACTTCGCGATCAGAGCCTGCAGCGGTCCGGTCGTTGCCATTGCGTCCGTGCGAAGGGCTCGAATCAATCGGCGCTCCTTGTAGACGTCGTCCGCCTCGAGCTCCGACGAAACCCTCTTCAGGACCTCGTCGTATTCCGGTCCAAGAAACGCAAACGGCGCCACCAGCGCTCCGGCACTGATTCCGGTGACCGTGGTAAACTCGGGCCGATTCCCCGCCTCGGTCCAGCCGAGAAGGATGCCGGCTGCAAAGGCGCCGCTTGCGCCCCCGCCAGAGATTGCGAGATACGTGTGCGGGCGACCGTAAACGCCGGAGTATCGTTCTTGGAGCTCGGCCTTGGTCTTTTCGAACCAGTCGTGAACCCAGGGCGGCGCCGCATCCCCCCACATGCGGGCGCGCGGAATCCCGAAGACCCCCGCGTTCTCGACGTATTCCGCAGGGAGCGGGGAGCGCTTGGGCACGTGCGCGCATGCCGAGACCAACGCGAGGAGCGGGACCAAGACCCATAGCGGCACCGTAGAGCGAACGGAATTCTGCATCGGCGACTGGATTAGCATAGTCACATGCGAGACGAGAGTCCCTGGACGCCGCCCCCCTTTCCTCAGCGGCGGATTTCACTATGATGCACGAATGACAACCGAGACGACCCCCCGAACCACAATCGATGCCTCGAGTGAGCGTTCCGCCCAGCAGGTCGTCGAAGCCTTCATCTCCGCCTTGGAGCGGCTCGACCTGGACGGCGCTGCTGCGCTGGTCTCGGACGACATCCGATGGGTCAACGTCCCCTGGAAGAGCTCGACCGACAAGAAGGGATTCAAGAAGGTATTGGGCGCGATGTTCAAAGACGCGACGCGCTTCGAGGTCCGATACGCAGACATCCACGAACGTGGAGACGGCGTCGTCTACACGGACCGTGTGGACATCTTCGAAGGTGGCGGCCTGCGGATGAATCTCCCCGTTCAGGGGGAGTTCCGCGTCAAGGATGGGCTGGTGACCGAGTGGATCGACCGGTTTAGCTGGGCGAAGCTCATTGGAGAAATGGGCCGGAGTCTGCCAGCGATCCTCAAGTATCGATTTGGCCGATAGCCCGCGGAAAACTAGTCCTAAGGGCTAGGAGGCTGGCATTCTGAGGCCGATGCGCCTCCCGGTACCATCGATCCTCGTGGTCATGACCGTGGGGTGCGCCTCGGCCGCGCTCGCCGACGAGCCGGATGCCGGCGCGTCGACTCGAACGGACGCCGGCTCTTCATCGGAAAACAAGCCAGAAGACAGGTACCCTCGACTCGTGAAGCCAAAGGGCGACCGGGAAGACAACGCGCAGCTCGGGGGAGAGCCCTCTCTGACCGAGACCGAGCAGAGCCCTGCTGCCAAAGTGGATGGCGAGGAGGCTTCGGAGGGTGAGACGGCGACCGAAGAGGACGACTGCGACCTCGATTGCCTCGAGGCCCAGCTCGCCAAAGAGGAAGAGAAGGAGAAGCGGAAGAAGGGCACGCTGCAAGTCGCGAGGGAAAGCGGCTCGATCAGCGAGGATTCTGGCCAAGATTCCGGGGACGCTCTTTCCGCGGAGCCAAGTACGACGACCCTTGCAGAGGCGGAACCCGAGGCTCCCGCCGACCGAAAGCTGCCGATGCGGCTTGGCCCGGTCCGCATCAAGGTGGGCAAGACCGACGACTGGATCGGGATTGGCTTCGCCGCCCAAATGGAATTTGAGTACGACCAGCAGTTCGCTGGCGCGGGCGTCCCAAGCACGTCAACCGAAACGCTCGAGTTCCGCCGGATCCGAACGACCTTATCGAGCTCCTTCATCGAGGGACGGATCCAAAGCCGCTTTCAGATAAACCTCACGCCAAGCGCGTTCGAGCTTATCGACATGTGGTTCTCGTTTACGCGCTTCAAGTTCGCGACGTTTCGCCTTGGCCAGTTCAAGATCCCCTACGACCGATATCGCGCTCAATCTTTTGCCGCTCTTTCGCTCGTAGACTGGGCGCCTACGACGCAGATGTTTGGCTCCGAACGCCAGGTTGGCGCAGAGATGCTCGCAAGCGGCGGCTTCCTCAAGCTGGAGTACGCGGTCGGGATTTTCAGCGGAGTCAACGCCCGTGCCTCCCAGGGCGTGGCGATCAGCGGGGTCTACGGAGAAGCGCCGAGCAACCCATCGGAGCTCGGCTCTGGGGAAGTCGTGAGCACGTTCCACCCCGAGCTAGTGGCCCGTGTCGCCAAGAATTTCGGACAGATCAACACCGACACGAATAGCGATGTCACGGGCTCCAAGAAGCTTCGCCACAGCGTAGGCACGGGAATCGCATGGGATGCACGCCCGGTGGCCACACAGGACCTCGGGCTGCGACTGTCCGCCGAGTGGCTCGGAAAGATCAGCCATCTACACATGAACTTCATCAGCTACCTGGCCTGGTACAAGTCCTGGCAGGGGGGGAAGATCCTCTTTGGTCCGATGGGGTTCATGGCGGAAACCGGCTATCGCTTCTCACTGATGTGGGAGCTCGCGCTTCGGTACAGCATCACGTACCTGACCCCTTGGCTCCGAAGCGACAGCAGGAGCTACGGTGCGTTTGAGATCGCCAATGCCACCGACCCGGCTTCCGCGATCCAACAATATGGCGAGAACGGTGAGCAAACCACGGACAACCAGCTGGCGATCGCGGGTACCTCACACATCATCGGCAACAGCCTCAAGGTCGTTGCCGAAGCCGCGTGGGTCGCTCAGCGCTGGGAGGCAGGGCGACGAAACGGCTTTGTGATCGACGTGCAGCTTCAGTTCTTGTTCTGATTTCGGGCGAAGCTAGTGGTGGTGACCACCCGGGCCGTGCGGATGCCCGTGCTCGATCTCTTCGTCGGATGCATCCCGGAGCGATTCGACGGTCACCTCGAAGTAGAGCGTTTCGCCGGCGAGGGGGTGGTTCGGGTCCACGGTGATCGTGTCCTCGGTGATGCCGGTGATGAAGAACGGAATCTGCCGACCCTGATCGTCGTGTGCGACGACCTGCATGCCCGCTGCGAGCTCGGCGTCCGCAGGGAAGAGGTTGCGGGGAACCTCGTGCGATTCGCCGATGCGTGGGCCGTATCCCTTTTCAGGAGATACGGTTGCTTTGATCGACGCGCCTTCGGCCACGCCCTCGAGCTGCTCTTCGAGACCAGGAACGATGTTCCGGGCGCCGTGAAGGTAGAGGAGCGGGCTCCCGTCGCCGGACTGGTCGATGACTTCACCATCGTCATCGCGCAGGGTGTACGAAAGGGTAACGACTTTGTTTGCTGTGATCTTGCTGCTCATGGGATTCACGTGAACATGTCATATTTAGAGCAGCGCGCTACCGTCCCGGAAACCGTCGAGGAATGGGTAAAGACTGGTTTGCCGTCGCGATTGTGGCAGGATTCCCGCCCCATCGAGAGGAGCTTCCCATGATTGAAGTGATGACCGACCTCCCCGACCGCGTCCTGGGGCTCAGAGCCCGTGGCGAGGTCACGGCCGAGGACTACAGAACCGTGCTGGTTCCAGCCATCGAAGAGAGGCTCAGCAAGCACCGGAAGGTTCGGCTGCTTTACGTCATCGGCGACGAGTTCAAAGGCTATTCCGGCGGGGCGGCGTGGGAAGACGCCAAGGTTGGGATGAAGCACCTGACCTCCTTCGAGCGAGTCGCCGTCGTGACGGATGTCGACTGGATCGAAAAGATGGTGAGGGCGTTCGGCTTCGCATTGCCCGGAGAGGTCCGCGTGTTCGACGACGACGATCTCGAAGACGCTCGCCAGTGGATTTCAGAGCCGCCATCGCGCGGACACCTCTCGTTCGAGCTCATCGAGGACAAGGGCGTCGTGATTCTGCAGCCAAAGGGAGAGCTCGAGGCCGCCGACTTCGAACGCCTCAGCGCGGAGGTCGACCCTTACATCGCAAAGGCAGGGCGCATCAACGGCTTGATGATCGTCGCGGAGCACTTCCCGGGTTGGGACGATTTTGCCGCCCTGAGCTCTCACATTCGCTTCATCCGAGAGCATCACGCCAAAATTCGCCGGGTCGCGTTCGTGACCTCCGACCGCGTGGTGTCCGCACTGCCACGCATGGCATCGCGCGTCGTCGATGCCGAGATTCGCGCGTTCCCCATGCACGGAAGAGACGAGGCGCTTCTTTGGGTCGGCGAGAGCTGAGATGTCGTCCAGCGAAAAGACGGACGACCAACGCGCATTCGACCGCCGCGTGACGCAGGCCGCGGTTCGCCTGAGCCTGCTCGCTCTGCTGACGTTTTGGTGCCTCAAGATCTTGGCGCCCTTCCTGAACCCGATCATTGGCGGCGCGGTGATCGCGATCGCCGTGCAGACTCCCTATGCGAAACTTACCGGAGCTCTCGGCGGACGCCCGAAGCTCGCCGCCGTGCTGATGGTGGTGGTCGCCTTGCTCGTGCTCATCGTTCCGACGCTTGCGCTCGGGGCAAGCCTGGTCGATTCGACCGCTGGATTTTCGGACGACCTCATCCACGACCAGATCAAGATTCCGGCACCGCCGGATTCCGTTGCCGACTGGCCAATCGTCGGCGAGCGGTTGCACGGTCTGTGGCTCGGGGCGTCTGAGAATCTGGAGTCCGCGTTGGTGAAGCTTGCCCCCTACATGAAACACGTCGGCCTCTGGCTGGTGTCGCGCGTGGGCGATCTGGGCATGGGCGTGGCGCTGTTCATCGTCGCGATATTGATCGCGGGCGCACTCCTTCCGAATGGGGAGCGGGCCACTAGGCTTGCAGACAAGGTGGCGTACCTCCTAGCGGGACCGCGCGGCCCCAAGCTTGCCGATTTGGCAGCGTCCAGTGTGCAAAGCGTCACGCGGGGCGTTCTCGGGGTCGCCGTGCTTCAATCCCTTCTTGCCGGCCTCGGCATGCTCGTCGTCGGCGTGCCTGCCGCCGGCTTGTGGACGCTGCTCATCTTGATTCTTGCGGTGATGCAGCTTCCGCCGACCCTGGTCTTGATTCCGCTAATCATCTACGTGTTCTATACGAGCTCGACTGTCGTAGCCGTTCTATTCGCGATCTGGTCTATCCTGGTTGGGCTGAGCGACAATGTCTTGAAACCTTTGCTGATGGGCCGCGGATCATCGGTGCCGATGCTGGTCCTCTTCATGGGGTCGATTGGCGGCTTCATCGCCGGCGGCATCCTCGGCTTGTTCGTCGGCGCAGTGATCCTGTCGCTTGGGTATACAGTCTTCATGGCCTGGGTCGACGAGTCGGATGCGGCAAAGGGGGACGCAGAAACCGCGGCCACCGAGATCCGATAGCCTCAGCGAAGAATCCGAACCCGAATCGTTGCCGGAATGGCTTCGAGCTCACTCAGAAGAGAAACAGCGTCCTCGAGCTCGATGTCCATCACGACGTAACCGACGTCCGCATACGTCTCTAGATACTGTGCCGCCACGTTGACCCGGTGCGCCGCGAATACACGGTTGATTTGCTCCATCACGCCAGGTTCGTTCTTGTGGATGTGCAAAATGCGTCGGCGACCTTCGTGATCGGGAATGGCGACCTGCGGGAAGTTGACGGCCGACACGCTGGAGCCATTCGCGTGGTATTTGACGAGCTTTGCGACCACCTCGCGGGCGATGTTGTATTGGGCTTCTTCGGTGGCACCGCCGATGTGTGGCGTTAGGATTACGTTGTCGAACTCGCGAAGCGGCGACTCGAAAATCTCCTGATTCGACTTGGGTTCGACAGGAAAGACGTCGATCGCAGCGCCTCCGATCTGCCCGGATGAGAGGGCTTCGGCGAGCGCCTCGATGTCGACGACGCTGCCGCGCGCCGCATTGATCAAGAGCGAGCCCGCGCGCATGCTGCGTAGTGCGTCTGCGTCTATCATGTTGCGTGTGGCCGGCGTCTCGGGGACGTGGAGACTGACGACGTCGGCCTCGGCGAAGAGCTCTTCGAGAGTGGTCGTGGGCGCCGCATTGCCGAGCGGAAGCTTGTGCTCGATGTCGTAGTAGAGGACGCGCATCCCCAGGCCCTCTGCGAGGATGCCGAGCTGGCTCCCGATCCGACCATAGCCGACGATGCCCAAGCACTTCCCGCGAACCTCGTAGGCGTTGCGCGCCGTCTTCGCCCATTCGCCACGGTGGGCACGTGCCGACTTCTCGGGAATTCCGCGCATCAACAAGATGATGTCGGCGATGGCGAGCTCGGCAACGCTCCTCGTGTTCGAAAAGGGCGCATTGAACACGGGGATGCCCTCGCGGCGAGCCGAGTCGAGGTCGACCTGGTTGGTGCCAATGCAGAAGCAACCAATGGCTTTGAGGCGCGTGGCGGCAGCGATTGCCGCGGCGTCGATCTGGGTTCGCGACCGGATGCCGACCAGGTCGACGTCCGCAATCGCCTTGGACAACTCTGCGCCCGTCAGCGAACGCGTCAGCCGCTCGACGTTCAGGTACCCAGCCGCGGCAAAGCTGTCTACCGCGGTTTCGTGAATACCTTCGAGGAGAAGAACGCGAGTGTCGTTGCCAGCCACGGCCGGAGTCTGAGTCGATCCTAGAGCTGCCGCAAGAAGCGAAAGTACGCTTCAGCAACTTCGGCCGGGGCCTCGACCTGTGGGTAGTGCCCGATGGTTGGTAGCTCGACGGTGAAGTGATCGCGGCTGATGACGTCTCGATAGCGCGCCACCATGTGGGCGCCGGACACAGGATCCATCGAACCGTTGATGAGGCCCATGGGGACGATGCTGTCCTGCAGCGCGCCGACCCAACGCTCGCGATGCTGTTTTCGATCGCTCATGTAGCTGATCAGATTGTGAAACACATGCTTGCCGTCGTTGTAGTTGATGAGCTGCCAGAATCCTTCTAGTTCCTCGTTCGACGGCTTGGTGTCTGGGCCGAAGACCGCGCTGAGCGACCTGTCAAAGGTGCGCTTGGTGGAAAGCTTGTTGATCATTGGTCCTAGCGGACTCAGGAGCAGCTTCTGAATCAAACGCGCCTGATGCGTTTCAGGAAAGAGCCCACCGTTGAGGAAGCAAACTGAAAGCCAGCTGCCCACACCCTTCCCTTCGTTCTGACGTGCCAAGAGCTCTTGCGCGACGGTGTCCCCATAGTCGTGGGCCAGGACGTGGAACCGACCGAGCTTCCGGTCGATCAGTAGTGCTTCACAGAGGTCAGCCTGTTCCATGATGCTGTAGCGGTGAGAGTGGGGTTTGTCGCTGAAGCCAAAGCCCAACATGTCGAGCGCGACCAAGCGATGCGACGGGTTGAGCGCCGCCCAGATCGGCGCCCAGTCCCACGACGAAGTTGGGAACCCGTGGATGAGGAAGATCACCGGCCTATCGAGCTCACCCGAATCTACACAGAAGATTTTACGGTCGAGCAATCTCGAAAAATGCCCGCGTTCGCGCCACTGCTCGACTGAAAGCGCCATCACGCGTAAGAGACTAACCGAAATCTGGTTGGCTTGCGGCCGACTTTGGGAATCGCCAACGGAGGAATGGCTTCTTGCCAAATCTAGATGACCTGACCGGCGTGCTCGTGCGGCCTCTCCAACTGCTGCGCTCGCGTCCACACGACACCCTGGATCGCCTCTCCGTTTATGAAGAGGCGACGAGGGAGGAGCTCTTTCCAGCGCCAGAGGGGATTCCGCGCGTTCGGACACGGCGCCGCTGGTCACTGCCCGGTTTCGACAACGAGGACTTGACCTTTGCCTCGTCACACGAGCCCATCGAGCCTCTTTTCAATGCGCACTACCATGCGCGCAGCCGGCGCATCCAAACGGTCTATGCAAGGCGGATCCGCCCCAAGGGAACCGAAGGACGTCCGAGACTTCTCTACATCCACGGCTACATGCAGCCCGAAACGGTGGTCGAAGAGCACGGCTTGTTGGGCGCAATCGCTCGTGCGCTCGACGTCGAAATCGTCCACCTTCAACCGCCCTACCACGGCCGGCGGAAGCCGCGAAGCTCCCCGTACGACGGGGAACGCTTCTGGACGGCAGACGTGGTGCGAAGCTTCGAGGCGATGCGCCAAACGATTCTCGATGCGCGGACCCTTCTTTCGGTCATGCTCGACGAGTCGCCGAGCCCAGTCGGTGTGGCAGGCCTTTCGCTCGGCGGCGCGTTCACGGCAACCCTTGCCTGCCTCGAGCCCCGCTTCGCCTTCGCCGCACCGCTCATTGCGCACATGGACATGGGCGCATTGCTGCGGGATGCCCCAGTGCTTGGCGCCATGCGGAAGGACCTTGCCCGCTTTGGCTGGAAGCCTTCCGACTTCGGGGATTTTTTCGAGAGAATCGGCTGGAACGAGCTCGAACCTGTCATCCCGAGCGAACGCATCTTGCTCCTCGCAGCAGAGCACGACCGCTTCTTCGACGCGGAAGTCATGCGCGCGATGTGGAGACGCTGGGGCGAGCCCGAGATCCATTGGTACCCAACGGGCCACATGGGTTTCCTGCCCTACATGCCCAGCGCGATCGGCCATCTGCACCGATTCGTCCAACGGCTCGAGCTGACCTAGGAAGCTCGAAGGACTACGGCCCGGCCGATTCTTCCACCATCGGTGGCCGTGGCTCGCGCTTGGGCGCAGGAGGCTCTTGCCTCAGCCGCAGTACCAACTCGAAATCACCGGTCGTGAGTCGGTAGACTTCGCCGGCATACTGCAGATACCCAAAACCATAGAGCAGCGATTGAACGCCCAGCTCGCCCACGATCTCGACTCGGTGTGTGGGAATGAACTTCATCGGATCGAGAGCCAACTGTTGCAAGGAGTCGACGACTTGCTGAATCTCCGCGGGGTCCTGGACCTCGAGTTGCTCCGTCTCGCCCATCCCGCCCCCCGACGGGAGCGGAAACCTCTGCAAGACGGTCACGCTCTTCAATGTTCCGAGAGGAGCCATTGAAATCGACGTCGGCTTCTGAATCTCGATGAGTGCGGTCCCCCGTTGAATCGACATCGAGCTCGTCGTCGGAGCCACACCGGGCGGACACTTGAACGCCGTACCGATGATCGTCACGTTGGAACCAGTTCCATAACCGTGCGCCAGGGCAGGCTCCGTATCTTTTTCGTCCGGCTGACGGCCATCTCCCTGCGCGACTTCCTCAGTTCGCAACAAGAGATGGGTTGCGCCTATCTCGGCGGCCTTGTTACGCAGGTCGTTCTCGGCGGACTCTTCATTGATGGATGGCTTGGAGTAGGCGCCCGTCAACCCGCCTCCGCGGCCGATCACCTGACCGAGGTTGTCGCAGTCTAGCGGCTCGTCGTAGAGCAGCACGACCTCGGCGCCGCGGCCGCTGAGTTGGTCCGCCTTGCAGCCCAGGAGCGGCAATCCGAGAGCCAAGACGTAGAGGAATGCGAAGATGCGCAGGCAATAAGGAATTCTAGACTTCATGCACGAGTCTCCTGCCGAAACACTGCCCAGCCAGCGCACGAAGTCAACCCCCATGGGCGCTCCGCTCGTTCGAAGACACTCGCTTTCGACCGAACGCCGCGGTATTGTGGCGCGCCGGAGAACTTCATCATGTCGGCAACTGTGGAAATGCGGCGCCGTTCGCTCGAAGACCCCGAAGGCTTTTGGGCGGAGCAGGCAGAAGGAATTGACTGGATCAAGCGCTGGGACAAGGTCCTCGATAGCTCGAAGCCCCCGTTCTATCACTGGTTCACCGGAGCGCAGCTCAACACCTGTTACAACGCCCTAGACCGGCACGTCGAAACGCGTGGGAACCAAGCTGCTCTCATCTACGACAGCGCAGTCACCCACCAACGAAGAACATACACCTATCGCCAACTCCGCCGGGAAGTTGCCATCTTCGCTGGCGCATTGGCATCGCAGGGCGTCGTCAAGGGCGACCGGGTCTTGCTCTACATGCCGATGATTCCCGAGGCGGTCATCGCGATGCTTGCCTGCGCCAGGCTCGGCGCCGTGCACTCGGTGGTCTTCGGCGGCTTCGCTCCACAGGAGCTCGCGACGCGCATCGACGATGCGGCACCCAAGATCATCGTTTCCGCATCTTGCGGCATCGAGGGCACGCGCGTCATCGAATACAAGCCCTTGCTGGATCAGGCGATCGATCTGTCGAAGCACAAGCCGGAGACATGCATCATCCGGCAGCGCGAAAGCTGCGAGTCCGAGCTGACCGAAGGCCGGGACATGTCCTGGCAAGACGCGGTGGCGGCAGCCAAGCCCCACGATTGCGTGCCGGTCGCCGCGACCGATCCGCTGTACATCCTCTACACCTCGGGAACCACCGGCATCCCCAAAGGCGTGGTTCGCGACAACGGAGGTCACGCGGTCGCGCTTCAGTGGTCGATGCGCAATGTGTATGGCGTCCAGCCTGGCGAAGTGTATTGGGCGGCCTCCGACGTCGGTTGGGTCGTTGGCCATTCATACATCGTCTACGGACCCCTTCTGAACGGAAACACGACGATCCTCTACGAGGGGAAGCCAGTTGGAACGCCCGATGCGGGCGCGTTCTGGCGAGTCATCGAGGACCATGGCGTGAACTGCCTCTTCACTGCGCCGACCGCATTTCGTGCGATTAAGAAGGAAGACCCGAACGGCGAGCTGCTCGGTGACTACGACACGAGCACGCTGCGCGCTTTGTTCTTGGCTGGCGAGCGGTCCGACCCCGATACCTTGCAATGGGCGGAAGCAAAGCTCGGCGTACCGGTCATCGATCATTGGTGGCAAACCGAAACCGGCTGGGCGATCTGTTCGAATTGCATAGGAATCGAACAGCTTCCCATCAAGCACGGGTCGCCGACCGTTGCGGTGCCAGGCTGGGACGTTCGGGTCGTCGACGAGGGTTGTCACGAGATGCCCCGTGGGAAGACAGGTGCGTTGGTGGTCAAGCTTCCGCTGCCCCCAGGATCACTACCGACGCTTTGGAACGACGACGACCGGTTCGTGAGCTCATACATGACGGAGTTCCCGGGCTACTACAAGACCGCGGACGCGGGCTTCATCGATGACGATGGCTACGTCTATGTGATGTCCCGGACCGACGACATCATCAACGTAGCCGGACATCGCCTATCGACCGGCGGCATGGAAGAAGTCATTTCGGCGCACGCAGACGTCGCCGAATGCGCTGTCATGGGCGTCGCTGATCAGCTCAAGGGCGAGATCCCACTTGGCCTCTTGGTGCTCAATGCGGGGGTCGATCGCCCCCAACACGACATCGTCTCGGAAGTCATCCAGATGGTCCGCGACGAGATTGGCCCGGTCGCGGCTTTTAAGACCGCGATCGTCGTGCAGCGCCTGCCCAAGACTCGTTCAGGTAAAATTCTGCGCGGCACGATGAAGAAGATCGCAGACAGGACCGAGTGGAAGATGCCGGCGACGATCGACGACCCGGTCATCCTCGAGGAAATCACCGAACGCTTGCAAGCGATCGGGTACGCGTAAATGAACAGGGAGCAAGAGCGCGCGCTGCTTCTATTCGCGGTGGCCTTCGTGGTCATCGCCACCCCCGTTCGAGCGGTGTGGCTCCAAACCTGGTGGTCGCCATTTGCCTTCTGGCTTGGGATGATTGCGGTCATGCTTCTTCATCGCACGCGCCATGCCCCTTAATCACTTTGCTCTGTTCTTCCTCGCAGCCATCCTTCTCGGATTCTACATCTTCGGCTCGGAGGTCGTCGAGCGTTCGCCTGAATGGGGACGGCTAGGACGAAACCGATTCAGCTACGCGCTCGCGCTGGGCGTTTACGCCACCACCTGGACACTGTTTGGTAGCGTTGGATTCGCAGCCACCGAAGGATACGACTTTCTCGCCATTTACTTTGGCGTCACCTTGTCGTGCATCGCGATCCCGTTCCTGTGGGCACCACTCGCAGAGCTGGTGGATCGTTACCGACTTGGAAGCATCGCGGATGTCTTCGCCTTTAGATATCAAAGTCGCACGCTCGGCGCGGTGGTCTCGCTTTTCATGGTCGCCGGGCTCCTTCCGTACATTGCGCTTCAGCTTCGTGCGGTAGCCGATGGTGCTGCTATCGTGGTCGGTCAGGAGCCGAGCGAGGAGCTCGGTTCCGTCTATGCCTTGTTGCTGAGCGCATTCGCAGTGGCACTCGGCGTGCGGTATGCAGATGGCCGCGCGCACCGCCCCGGGCTGATCGCCGCACTCGCGTTCGAAAGCGTCTTTAAGCTCGTCGCCCTCCTGGTGGTCGGCGCGGCGGTGCTGATGACCGTGTTTGGAGGGGTCCGCGGGCTCGACGACTACCTTCGGGAACGGCCTGAGCTCGTCGAGAACATAACCAGCCCGGTGATGGGCGATTCGTGGGTAGCACTCGTTTTCGTGACGTTTTGCGCTGCGTTCTTACTCCCGCGCCAGTTCTTCATCGGGTTCGTGCAGCGCCCCGGACCGCGTAGCCTCGAGACCGCCAGATGGGCGCTACCGCTGTACCTATTTGCCATCAATTTGCCCGTTCCGATCCTGTTTTGGGCCGGACGCGACCTCGCGGCTCCGAACTTTAGCCCCGACGTCTACGTTCTAGTCGCGGTACAGAGCTCACCAGCGCTCCAAACGCTCGCCTTTCTCGGCGCGGTCTCTGCGGCAAGTGCGATGATCTTGGTGTCGTCGATCGCCCTGAGCGGCATGGTCGCGAACTATCTCGTTCCACGCTTCGGCCCATCACCGGAGTCCCTGCTCACGCGCTGGGCCGTTTTTCGCCGGTCGACGATCATTGGCGTGGTGATTGCGGGTCTTTTGGTTCACTTCATGCTGCCGCGCACTCGTTCACTGGTCGACATTGGACTCGCCTCTTTCGTCGCCGTCACCCATCTGCTGCCTGGCCTCCTCGGCGCGCTGTTCTGGCGGCGTGCGACGCGCGCCGGCGTTCTGGCAGGCCTGATCGTAGGCGCGAGCTCCTGGGCGCTGCTGACGGCATCGCCATTGTTCGGGATCGAGATTGACGTCTCTGGCGTCTACGCGCTGTTCGGCTTCACCGATCCCGCGGCGCGAGGCCCAGCGATCTGGTTGAGCTTCACGGCCCACGCGTTCGTGTTCATGGGGGTCTCTTTGCTGACCACACGATCGCCCGAGGAGCGAAACGCGGCGGAAGCGTGCCGCGAGCCCCGCGTGACGCGACTACTGCAGGTTCCGGATTCCGCCGAGTCGCTTCAGGAACGCCTGACTTCATACGTCGGAAAACGCGTCGCCGACGAGGAGATCTACCAAGCCGCGTGCGCAGCCGACGTCGAATGGCCACCCCGGGACCGGCCCGAGCTGCTCCGCCTGATCACGGAGCTGGAGGGCCGCCTCAGCGAAAGAATTGGTCCGCTGGCGGCGCGGACCTACGTGCAGGGGGGGCGTCCCGTGCGAGCCGAGGCGCTTGCGGAGCAGCTGCGCGCCTTCCGAGAGCTCGACTTGCTCGACGCCGATGCGTCGCAACGGATCTCGCCGGCCCACGCGGCGCGCCGCTATCTTTCTCAGCTGATGTCGGAGCTTCCCGTGGGAGTCTGTACGGTTGATGACCACGAAGAGGTGGTCATCTGGAACGCACAGCTCGAGCGTATGTCGGGCTTGGATGACGACGAGATTTGCGGTCACCCGATGCACGACATCCCAGACCCTTGGTGGCCGCTATTCGACGAGCTCGCGCATCAGCCAACCGGCTCGATCATCGAGCGTGAGTACGACTTGGGGGACGGAAAGATCGAGCTCCGCGCGCAAACCGCGATCATCCCAGGCGAGTCCGAAGGGGGTCGGGTATTCGTCGTCGAAGACGTCACGGCGCTTCGGCAGCTCGAGCGGCATGTCGCCCACAAGGATCGTCTTTCCTCGATTGGCACCCTGGCCTCTGGCGTAGCCCACGAAGTTGGCAACCCGCTCACGGGAATCCTGATGGTTGCCAAGAACCTCGCAACCGACCCGGGCGCGGCCGACGCCGCCGAGCGGCTGGGGATCATCGTGGATGAGGCGCAGCGCATTCACGGGATCGTGCAGAGTCTTCTCACGTTCAGCCGGCGTGACGAAACCTCCGTCGAGCTTCAGGCGATCCCTGTGGCCGGAGTGGTGCGGAACGCGGCCGAGCTCGCGAAGCTCGAAACCGAAGGCTGCAAGATCGACCTGGATCTGTCGGTGGACGCGTCTGCGATGGCAAGCCCCGATGGGTTAACTCAGGTGCTGGTGAACCTGTTGAACAACGCGCGACAAGCCTGCTCCTCGGGTTCCACGGTGTACGTGCGGACGCGAGTCGACAATGGCTCGGTTCTCATCGATGTGGACGACGAGGGCCCGGGTATCCCTGAAGAGCTTTCGGCCCTCGTTTTTGAGCCTTTTTTCACGACCAAGACAGATGGTCAGGGTACCGGCCTCGGTCTTTCGGTCTCTCGGCAGATTGTGGAGCGGTTTGGTGGCTCTCTGAGCTACGAGCCGCGCCGATCGGGCGGGAGCCGGTTCACGGTCACCCTCCAAGCCTCCGAAAACTAAGGCATTGAAGGATACCACGCTCCTTTGGTAATACTCGCCGGTGGCGAAGATCCTTTTGGTCGAGGACGAGCGGGTCATCCGCGCGGAGATCGGGCGCATCCTCAAGCGGGATGGGCACGAGCTGGTTGCCGTGTCGAGCGTTCCGGAAGCCGAAAAGGAGCGCCCGGAATGCTTCGACCTGGTGATCACCGACGTGAGGCTCACTGGTGAGACGGGTGACGTCTTGCTCGAACGCGTAGGACAGGTGCCCGTCATCGTGATGACGGCGTACGGTTCGGTTGGCGCAGCGGTCGATGCAATGAAGCGGGGCGCCGCGGACTATCTGTCGAAGCCCTTTGAGCCGGAAGAGTTGAGCGCCGCCGTCGGTAGGGTGCTTCGGCAACAAGCTGCGATCGCAACGGGGGACGAGAGCGGCAACTCCGTGGCGCACGATATCGTAGCGACGCAATCGAGTCCCATGCAGGAAGCGCTACGTTGGGCGCGCAAAGTCGCGCCGACCGAAGCAACGGTATTGATCCTGGGCGAGTCGGGCACGGGCAAAGAGCTGTTCGCGCGCGCGGTGCACAACCAAAGCGCCCGGACGGGTGCATTCGTCCCGGTGAACTGCGCGTCTATTCCAGAAACGCTGCTCGAGTCAGAGTTGTTCGGACACGAAAAGGGCGCCTTCACGGGCGCTCTCAGCCGCCGGGAAGGCCTGGTGCATGCTGCCAACGGCGGAACGCTTTTCCTCGATGAAATCGGTGAGCTCTCCCAGGCCGCACAGGCGCGCCTGCTGCGAATCCTTCAACAGCGCGAGGTTCGTCGTGTCGGCGCGCGCATCGCAGAGTCGGTCGACATCCGGCTCGTGGCGGCGACCCACCGGAACCTTCCAATGCTCGTAGAACAGGGTGAATTCCGCGCTGATCTGTACTTTCGCCTCAAGGTGGTGGAGATCGAGCTCCCACCGCTTTGCGAACGCGGCGACGATATTCCCGCGCTTGCCGAGGTGTTCATCGCGCGGGCTACGACGAAGCTTGGTCGCCAACCGCTCGAGGTCGACCGGGGCGCGGTTGCTGCAATGCGAGAGCACAGATGGCCGGGCAACGTGCGCGAGCTTCAGCACGCCGTCGAACGCGCAGTGATTCTTCACGAGTCGGGGCCGATCACCGCGGAGCTGCTCGGGCTGCCTTCGTCGCGTCCGTCCGACCGCATCGCGGGGGACGTCAATGGAGACGTCAACGACGACGCGTCGCTGGAAGGCTACCTCAGACGATTTGTCCTATCGCATCAGGACGAGCTGAGCGAAACCGAGCTGGCGAAGCGACTTGGCATCAGCCGCAAGACCCTTTGGGAACGCCGACAGCGCATGGGCATTCCTCGGCGCGAGTCCAGACCACCCGAACAGTGAACGCCCGTTTCCAAAGCGTTTCGATCTGTAGCGCACCGCTACGAATCGTAACGCTTGCTGCGCCGCGTTAGCCGAAGATCCGACATGGTTTCGCGATCGGCCTGCTTGGTACGAGTATTGCGTAGAGAATCGGTACACCGAGATGTAAGGTCTGCCGATGTCACTCTCACAACCCCCCCTCAAGTACAGAAGACGCATCACCGATCTGGACGAGTACCAGAGCCTTTACGAAGACAGCATCACCGACCCGGCGGAGTATTGGAAACGTCAAAGCGAAGAGCTGCACTGGTTCTACCCGTCACACAGCGTCTTCGAAGAACATGGGCCAGGCGAGTTCGTGTGGTTTGGCGGTGGCCGGCTCAATGCGACCGTCAACTGCGTAGACCGGCACGTCGCCAAAGACCCCAACAAGACCGCGATCATCTTCGTCGCGGACGAGCCCGGGGAATACCAGCACATTTCCTTTGGCGAGCTGAAAACCTCCGTCGGTCGAGTGGCCAACGTACTGAAATCATTGGGTGTCCGTAAGGGCGACCGGGTCTGTATCTACCTTCCGATGATTCCCGAGCTGGCCTACACGATGCTCGCATGCGCCCGTATCGGCGCGGTTCACTCGATCGTGTTCGGCGGGTTCAGCGCCGACGCGCTCCGTGATCGAATCATCGACGCCGAGGCAAAGGTGGTGGTCACGTCAAACGAGGGGCTTCGCGGCGGCAAACGCATCCCGTTGAAGAAGATCACAGACGATGCCGTCGAGGGCCTTGCCATCGTCGAGAATGTTTTGGTAGTGAAGCGCACCGACGCCGAAGTGCCGATGGAACAAGGTCGGGACATCTGGATGCACGAGGCGATGGCCGAGCAGCGCATCACCTGCCCCAGCGAATGGATGGCCTCGGAAGACCCACTCTTCATTCTCTACACGTCGGGCTCGACCGGAAAGCCCAAAGGGCTGGTTCACACCACCGCCGGATACCTCACGTATGCGGCATCGACGTTCAAGTACGTGTTCGACATTCGGCCCGATGACATTCATTTCTGCGCAGCGGACATCGGTTGGATCACGGGCCACAGCTACATCATTTACGGACCGCTCGCGAACGGCGTCACCACCGTCATGTTCGAATCGGTCCCCACCTATCCCAACGCGAGTAGGTACTGGAACGTCATCGATGACATCGGCGCGACGACGCTCTACACCTCGCCCACCGCGCTCCGAGCCCTCATGCGCGAGGGCTCGGAGCCGGTAAAGGGCTCGAGCCGGAAGTCCCTGCGGGTCTTGGGGACCGTCGGTGAGCCGATCAACCCGGAGGTGTGGCGCTGGTACAGCGAGGTCGTGGGCAATGGCAAGGTGCCCATCGTCGACACCTGGTGGCAGACCGAAACCGGCGGGATTCTGATCAGCCCGCTTCCAAACGCGACTCCCACGAAGCCCGGCTCGGCGACCTTCCCGTTGTTTGGCATCGAGCCGGTGATCGTGGACCAAGAGGGCAAGGTGCTCGAGGGCAACGACGTCAGTGGATTGCTTTGCATCAAACACCCATGGCCGGGTCAGGCGCGAACGATTCACGGCAACCACAAGCGCTTCCTCGAGACGTACTTTTCTCAGTACCCGCCTTACTACTTTACCGGCGACGGCTGCCGGCGCGACGAGGATGGCTACTACTGGATCACCGGACGAGTCGACGACGTGATCAATGTCTCCGGCCACCGTCTTGGAACGGCCGAAGTCGAAAGCGCGCTCGTGGCGCACCAGGCCGTCGCAGAGGCTGCGGTGGTTCCATGCCCGCACGAAATCAAGGGTCAGGGCATCTTTGCCTTCGTCGTCCCGATAGCGGGCGGCGAATGGGAGCCACACGAGCTTCAAGGCGCACTCAAGGAGCAGGTGCGCCAGGCGATCGGTCCGATCGCGACGCCAGATGAAATCCGTATCGTGCCGGGCCTTCCAAAAACCCGGTCCGGAAAGATCATGCGGCGCATTCTCCGCAAGATCGCAGCCGGTGAGGGGGACCAACTCGGAGATCTTTCGACTCTCGCGGACCCCAGCGTGGTCGAGGCGCTGCTCAAGGAAAGCTGAAGTCCGCCTGCGGCGGAGAAACGGAAACGAAGATGACCACCGAATCGAAACAGAAGGACGACCGCGCACCGCACAGCGCGGAACACGCAACTCGCTATTGGAAACGGAACCTTCGCCTCTTGTTGGCATTCCTCGCCGTCTGGTGGGTCGTCTCCTACGGCGCGGGGATTCTCTGGGTGGATGCTCTCGACAAGATCACCATCCCAGGAACCGGGTTCCCACTGGGTTTCTGGTTTGCGCAGCAGGGATCGATCTACGTGTTTGTGGCGCTGATCTTCCTCTACACCTGGATGATGAACAGACTCGATAAAGAGTTTGACGTGCACGAGGACTAATCGTTCGAGTCATACAAGGAGAGAGTCATGGACGTACAGACTTGGACATTCATCATCGTGGGCGGAACCTTCGCGCTCTATATCGGCATCGCGATCTGGTCGCGGGCCAGCACGACCGGCGACTTCTACATCGCCGGCCGGGGGATCCATCCGGTCGTCAATGGTATGGCGACCGGCGCCGACTGGATGAGCGCAGCCTCGTTCATCAGCATGGCGGGCTTGATCTCATTCATGGGATACGACGGAGCCGTCTACCTGATGGGTTGGACCGGTGGCTATGTGTTGCTCGCGCTTCTGTTGGCACCGTATCTGCGTAAGTTCGGCAAATTCACGGTCCCTGACTTCGTCGGAGACAGGTACTACTCGACTGGAGCCCGTATCGTCGCAGTCGTCTGCGCGGTGTTCGTTTCGTTCACTTACGTCGCGGGGCAGATGCGTGGCGTGGGCGTTGTTTTCAGCCGGTTCCTCGAGGTCGACATCAACGTCGGCGTCGCGATCGGCATGGCGATCGTCTTCTTTTACGCCGTTCTCGGCGGCATGAAGGGCATCACCTACACCCAGGCCGCCCAGTACTGCGTTTTGATTTTCGCATATCTCGTGCCGGCGATTTTCATCAGCATTCTGCTTACCGATCACCTGATTCCGCAGATTGGGTTCGGAGCTTCGCTCGGCGGTGCGGTCGGCTCTCAGGTCGCAGACGGATCGACGGTCAAGTTGCTCGACAAGCTCAATCAGTTGAATACGGAGCTTGGGTTTGCCGAGTACACGTCCGGCAGCAAATCGACACTGGACGTCTTGTGCATCACTGGCGCGCTCATGGCAGGGACGGCCGGCCTGCCCCACGTCATCGTGCGTTTCTACACGGTGCCGAAAGTACGCGATGCGCGCCTGAGCGCTGGCTGGGCACTCTTCTTCATCGCGCTTCTCTACACCACGGCTCCCGCAGTGGCTGCCTTCGCACGTACAAACCTGATCGAGACGGTTAGCGACGCCAACTACGCACAGGTCGAGGGAGAGAAGTCGATCCCCCAGTGGTTCAAGACTTGGGAGGATACGGGTCTCCTCGCATGGGCAGACAAGAACGGCGATGGCAAGGTCCAATACGTCGCAGGGGCTGCGCTCGCCGGTAAGCCCGAGTTCGCAACGGCCGCCGACGGCAGCCCGGCGCGAGGAGACTTCGGCCAACGGCTCGTCACCAACTCCGACGCGAACACGAAGAACGAGCTCTATGTCGACCGCGACATCATCGTGCTCGCCAACCCGGAGATCGCGAACCTCCCGGCCTGGGTCATTGCACTCGTTGCCGCGGGCGGCTTGGCTGCTGCTCTTTCCACTGCTGCCGGCTTGTTGCTCGTCGTGAGCACGTCGATCAGCCACGATCTGCTCAAGCGCGTGTTCGTTCCATCGATCACCGAAAAGCAAGAGCTGCTTGCCGCGCGTGTTGCAGCCGGGTTTGCGGTCCTGATCGCCGGCTACTTCGGCATCAACCCACCGGGCTTCGTCGCACAAGTCGTCGCCTTCGCCTTCGGTCTCGCATGCTCGTCGTTCTTCCCGGCGATCATCCTCGGCGTCTTTGCCAAGAAGGCCAACCGTGAGGGCGTGATCAGCGGCATGCTCGTGGGAATCATCTTCACCGCCACCTACATCATCTACTTCAAGTTCATGGGTGGCACGCCTGACCAATACTGGTTTGGAATCTCACCGGAGGGCATTGGCGCGCTGGGCATGCTGCTCAACTTTGTGGTGGCATTCGTGGTTGGCCGGTTCACCCCGCCGCCACCCCAAGAGGTACAGGACATGGTCGAGCACATCCGCATCCCCGCGGGTTCGTCGGCACCAACAGCGATGCACTAGCGATTGACGCAAAGCAGAGAGGTAGGTTGTGATGAGGCAAGAACGTAGAAACGGCCCTCGGCCGCAACGAGCATGGAGCGCCTGGTTCACAGCGATCGCCTGGGTCGCGCTAGCGGAATTCGTCCCCACCTCAACCTTGGCCCAACCGGCTCCTGGGGAGACAGCCATCGACGATGCGGACGAGGCCGTCGAAGCGGACGCCTTCAAGGAGAGCCCGGCGGACCTCGACCAGGCGCAAGCCGCAATCGAGGAGGCGGAGAGGCAGCTCGAAGAAGCCAAGAGGCAAATGCAGCTGATGGGCCGCAAGCTAGCGCCCGAACCGGAACCCATTCCTGGAGTGGGGCCTGGTTTCGTCTCGGCGGACGGTCGCGCCAAGAAGCTCCAGTGGAGCCTCAACGACGACGGGACGCTCTATTTCCGGTTGGCGACGTGGCTTCAGGTCTGGTCGCGGGCCATCCAGCTCGCCCCAGGCACCACGGTTCAAGGAAGCGACAACTCCTGGTATGGCGACGTCGCACTTCGCCGGGCCCGATTCTTGGCGTTTGGCCAGATCTTCCCCCGCGTCTTTCTCTTGATGCACATCGGCATCAACAACCAAACCTTCCGAAACGCCCGGAAGCCACAGCTCTTCTTTCACGACGCTTGGGTGGAGTTCCAAGTGAGCAAGAACAAGGCGTTCTACCTCGGTGGCGGCCTCATCTATTGGAACGGTATCTCGCGCCAGACCAACGCGAGCACGATCACGGCGATGAGCCTCGACCTGCCGATCATGAACTGGCCGCTCATCGAGCGTGAGGACCAGTTCGCACGCCAAGTCGGCATTTACGCCAAGGGAAAGCTCGGTCTCTTCGACTATCGGTTTGCCGTGACGAGGCCATTTACGGCATTCGACGTTTCGCTCACGGGTAACTCGTCGGCTCCTAACCCGACGGCGGTCGGGAACTATCGGGATACCAACGCTTGGGCCTACACCGGCTACTTCATGTTCCAGTTCAAGGACGAGGAATCCAACGTGCTTCCCTACACCGTCGGCACCTACATCGGTGCGAAGAAGGTCCTCAACCTCGGCTTTGGCGGATACGCGCACCCCTGGGGCGTGTGGTACGGCGAAACGGAGACCGATCCGGTCACCGGCGAGCAGACAATCCTGTCCGCCAAAGCTCGGACCTTGGTCATCGCTTCGGGTGACTTGTTCCTCGACATGCCCTTTGGAGGCGATGACGGCGGCGCGGCCACTTGGTACGGCGTCTATCAGTACCAGAACTTCGGACCGAACAACGTCCGGCCCGTCGGGATCATGAATCCAGCAGATTCCGGCAGCGGCGCAGGCAACGCCTATCCGATGATCGGAACCGGACATCACGTCTATTCCGAGCTCGGCATTCTCATGCCCGGCCACGTGGGTGAAGAGATCAAGTTCCAACCCTACGTGAACTATCAGGTCTCGAGCTTTGAGGGCCTCAACGATGCAATGCACCACTTTGGCCTCGGCTTGAACATGTTCATCCACCGCCACAATGCGAAGGTCACCCTCGAATACCGAAACCGGCCGATCTACAACGGCCAGAACGTCGAGAACCGAAAGGGCAACTCGTTCGTTTTGCAGATGCACCTGTTCATCTAGAAGCCAGCTTGGGGCCGTTGGCGTGGGAGGAATCCGACCGGGCCACCCACCCTCTCTCTGCGAGCTAGCGCACGAAGGCCCGGAGGGGACAGTTCCAGAAAAGGGGACTGTCCCCTTTTCTTGTGAGGCGGCATACGATCGGCGTGCACACTGAATGTGCGTTGCGACCCTTTAGGGTGTATCATGGAAGGCTCCAGCTAAAGGAGCGTCTAGATTGCGGCCCAAAGGGACTAAATTCTATCCAATGCTCGCCACCGTTTTGCTCGCGGGCTGCACCGGTTCGATCGGTGGCGACGGCGAACGCGCTATCAACGATACGGTCGCCAAGAGCCTCTGCGTCGTCGACACGCCGATCCGGCGCCTCACTCGGTTTGAATACAACCGGACCGTCCGCGACCTGCTCGGCGATACCAGCAACCCGGCCGATGTGCTTCCGCCCGAAGAAGAAGTCGCAGGCTTCAACAACCAGGCCGCGGCCCTCACGAGCAGTGACCTGCTGATCGAGCAGTACATGAAGGTGGCCGAGGACGTGAGCGCGCGGGCCGTGGGCAACATGGAAGCGCTCATCCCGGACTGCGACCCGGACCTCGACGGCAACGACGCTTGCGCCTCGTCCTTCATCCAGGAGTTTGGAAAGCGTGCGTTCCGCCGACCGTTGTCGCAGACTGAAATCGAACGTTTCAAGAGCGTGTTCGATTGGGCGATCGCCGACGCGGACCTCGGGCGATTCGAAGACGGTATCGAAGTCGTGCTCCAGGTCATGCTGCAGTCTCCTTCCTTCCTCTACCGCCCCGAGCTTGGCGAAGGCACTCCCATCGAAGGTGATGTGGTGCCGTTCACGAGTTGGGAGATGGCAACGAAGCTCTCGTACATGCTTTGGAACACGATGCCTGATGATGCGCTTTTTGCCGCCGCCGAGGCCGACGAGCTCCAAACCAAAGAGCAAATCGCGGCACAGGCCACGCGCATGCTCGAAGACGAGAAAGCGCGCGACCTCGTCCAAAACTTCCACACGCAGTGGTTGCAGCTGACACACCTCGACACGGTGACCAAAGACACGGCGGTCTACCCCGCATATCAAAGCTCACTCCGTGCGCTGTGGAAGGAAGAGATTCAAACCTTCGTCGAGCAGGTGATTCTCGAAGAAAACGGCTCGTTGGAAACGCTCCTGACTGCGGACTACAGCTTCATGAATGAGGAGCTGGCAGGCTTTTACGCCGACGACGTGCTCGATTCGGTCTCGGGGTCCGAGTTTCGGCAGGTGCAGGTCGACCCGGAGCGCCGGGCAGGCTTCCTCACGAGCGCAGGCCTCATGGCTACGCATGCGAACGTCAACCAAAGCTCGCCAGTCTTTCGCGGGAAGTTCGTGCGCGAGCAACTCATGTGCAACACACTGCCGCCTCCGCCAAACGACTTGGTGATCGTGCCGCCAGAGCTCGACCCGAACAAGACCACCAAAGAACAGTTCGAGGAGATCGGCGCCAACCCAGCCTGCGCTGGCTGCCATACCTTGATGAACCCCATTGGCTTCATCTTCGAGCACTACGACGGCATTGGGCTGTGGCGGGACCAGCAGAGCGGCAAGAACATCGATGCCACCGGTGAAGTCGTCCAGACCGACGACATCGATGGGAACTATGACGGCGCTGTCGAGCTCGCGAGCGCGCTCGCGGGTAGCACACAGGTACGAGAGTGCGTCTCGTCTCAGTGGTTCCGTTTCGCATACAACCGGACGGTCACGCCCGAAGACAGTTGCAGTATCGAGCAGCTCAATGACGTGTTTCGCTCCTCGGGCTTCAACATCAAGGCGCTCCTGGTCGCCCTGACTCAGACCAACGCGTTCCTCTACCGCCGTGCGGTCGAGCTCGAACCGAACGCAAACGGAGGTGCGCTGTGAAACGGATCAAACGTCGCGCCATGCTCAAGGGCACGCTTTTCGGGGGCACGGTGGCCATCGGCTTGCCCATGCTCGATGCGATGTTGCCGCGGACGGGCTCTGCTCAAACCGGCACGGCGCCCAAGCGCATCGTCTTTTGGTTCACGGCGAATGGCACTCGACAGGACATCTGGAGCCCTCCAGCGAACATGGACTTGAACGGGCACCCCCTTCACGCCGCGATGGCGCCGTTCTCGAACAAGTTGATCTTCCTCGACGGGGTCGATCAAGACGTGGCCTACGACTCGATCGGCGACGGCCACCAGACCGGCATGGCCTGCGTGCTGACCAATGCCGAGATCCTTCCCGGCAGCTTGTTCTGCGAGGGAAACTGCGACGCGGGCAACGAGCAGTACGTCGGCTGGGGCGGCGGTCAGTCGGTCGATCAATACATCGCGGACGAAGTCGCGAAAGACGCGGTCACCAAGTTCAAATCACTCGAGCTGGGCGTGCAGGTCAGGAGCTCGTCGGTCTGGTCCCGGATGTCGTACTCGGCGCCCGATCAGCCCGTGCCTCCGCGCGAGGACCCGAACCAGAACTTTACCGACTTCTTCAGCGACATCGACTCCGATCCGTTTGCGCTGAGGCTCATCCAGAAACGGCGAAAGAGCGTGCTGGACGCGGTCATGGAGGACCATGCGGCGTTCCAGAGCCGCCTCGGTTACGACGACAAGCAGAAGCTCGACAAGCACCTGCAGTCGATTCGAGACCTGGAGCAAAGGCTCGAAGTCGCGACCAACTTCGGTGAAGCCTGTACCTCTCCCGAGCTAAATCTGCCCGGGAACGCCTTTGAGCAGAACGACATGTACCCCGTCACCGGCAAGGCCCAGATGGACATGCTCGTGATGGCGCTCGCCTGCGACCTCACTCGCGTCGCCTCGGTCCAGTGGTCGCGCTCGGTGAGCGGCGTCCGTTTCAACTGGGTTCCGCAGGTTCTCGGCGAGGGTCACCATGGCCTCTCGCACTACGACGACAGCGACGGCAGCGCGCGAGCGGATCTCCTCGAGATCAACAAGTGGTATTCGGAGCAGTTCGCCTACTTGCTCGGCTCGATGGATGGCATCCAGGAGGGCGACAACAGCTTGCTAGACAACACAGTGGTGGTTTGGGTCAACGAGCTTGGCAAAGGCAATAACCACACGCGCCGCGACATACCGTTCATTTTGGCAGGCGGCTGTCAGGGCTATTTCAATACGGGCCAGCACATCGACTTCGGAGGCGAGCCCCACGGCAAGCTCTTGGTGTCGCTGACGCACGCGATGGACAAACCGGTCGACACCTTCGGCGTGCCGCAGTACAGCCAGGGCCCCTTGAGCGGCTTGGCTGTCTAGCGACGAGCGCCAATCGGCCAGTACGGGTCACGCGCGTTGGCGCTGGTGAGCGCGCTGTTCGCTCGGGTCGGTGCGCCGATTGGCCAGTAGGGGCCGTGGTTGGGTCGTGACTGCCGGTTGGGCATGCCGCTGAAATAGTAGCGGTTGAAGTAGCTCCGCACGTACACACCGTACGGAACGTAGAAGCCCGAGAAGTAGAAGAACTGCTCCTCGAACCAGGCCCAGCGCGGCGGCACGAAGACGTGACCGGCCCTTGGCGCGACGTAGCGGCCCGCAACCCAGGAGAACCCGGTGGGACCATAGATCCAGTGCGCGGCGACCCAAATCGCGCCGGCGTAAGGCGCCTGGGGCCTCTCGGCTTCGACCGCTTCTGGCGCGGGCGGTGCCTCGGCGACGGTCGCAGCCGGAAGCGGCTCCTGGGTGACGACCAGGCGCTGCGCGTTGACGAACATCACCTGGCCGCGGGTGAGGACCGGGTAGTCAGCTGCCGCGCCGAGGGTGTTGACCGTCACGACCGCGCCTTTTTGGCTCGGGCTTTCGGCCCGGGCAGGCGAAAGAACGGGCGCAGCGCCCATCAGGCACAGCAGAGTCGCGGCTAGGACTGGTGCGAGGCTTCGCATCGGCTCTCTAGGGCGACTTTAGGCCTCTTCGGGCCCGAGGTCACCCCTTCGAAGCCAGAAAACGTCGAAAACTACGCACAGATCGACGATCGTGGTTTGGTACGGTGAGTTCTCCATGGGCCGCCAGTCTACCTATCCGCCGCCATCGGTTGCGATCGACCTCGAGCTTCCGGCGCCCATTCAGGCGAGGCCGCGACCGGCGCCACAGGTTCCTCAGTTCACCCACGCGCGTGATTCGCATGCCCGGTGGGTGCGCGCGGTGAACGCGATTGGGGGCTCGTTCGAACCCGTGGGGAAGCCGTCCGCGGACATCTATTGGGAACGCGCGCAGCGCTTGAACCCTGATGCGGGAGATCCCACAACCGACGCCCGGGCTGCCCTCAGCGCGCTGACCGAATCCCTCAACCAGGACGCAGCGCTCAACTTCATTGGTAAGATCGCGGCGTGGATCGACTGCACGCGGATGGCCGGCACGCATTTGAGAGTCGAGCAGGCGCTTCGCGAAATCCCCGCCATCGAAGAGACCCCGCTTCCCGACCCGATATTCGTTTTGGGACTGTTTCGCAGTGGAACGACGGTCCTGCATCGCTTGCTGGGCGAAGACCCGGAGAACCGCACCCTACCCCATTGGGAAAGCTTCGACCCGACACCGTGGCCGGAAGGACCGGAGCGAGCCCAGCGAACGCTATCGCGCTTCCTCGCGATGGCACGGTTTCTATCTCCCAACGTCGAGGCGATCCACCCGATGGATGCGCATCAGACCGATGAATGCCGCGGCATGTTCACCAACGTCTTTCGGACGCCGCAGTTCAACGTGCAGTACCGGGTGAGCGGCTACCTCGATTGGCTCCTCGCACAGGACGCCACCATCGCCTACCGGCAACACCGCCGGCAGCTTCAGCTCGTGCAGTATCACCGGCCCCACGGAACGCGATTCATTCTCAAGGACCCCACGCACACCTTCTTCGTAAACGAGATCCTCGAGGTGTTTCCCGACGCGCGATTCGTGTTCATCCACCGGGACCCCGCCGAGACACTGAGCTCGATCTGCAGTCTTCACGCTTACGCCCGCTCGGTATTCAGCAGCGATGTCGAGGCGAAAGCGATCGGCGCTGAGCTCTCCGAGAGCTACATGACCCGATTGCTCGAGCCTGCGGTGTCGGCCGTGGACCGCCTTCCTGCGGGGCGCGTCGCCCATGTTCGATCCCCCGACCTGAGCCGGGACCCAGTGGGTGCGATCGCGCAAGCCTATCGGGTACTGGGGTTGGAGCTCAGAAACGATGCGCGCACCGCGATGCACGCGTACATGCGCGCAAAGCGGGCAAACCCGGCCCCGCGCCACATCCACGGCACCGAGGGTTTCGGCCTGGACACGGATGCCATCCACGAACGCTTCGCAAGCTACTGCGCCCGCTTCGAGCTGCTGCGCTAGTCTTCGGGGTTCCAGCAAGCTTGGTGTGCGTCGAGGAACGCGTCGATGAGCTCTCGGCCCTCGTGCGACAAAGCGACCTGCTCCTGAAGCCCGAAGCGCAGGGGCGAGCGGACGAAGCGCGGGGGTGAGGTGCCTTTGACCTTGACCAACACGCGCGGCACATCGCCCGTCACGACCACTTCGGGCATGTAGCAGAAGTCCGGCTCGCCCGGGCGTGGGCTGCAAATCAGGGTCCCGCTCTCCTCCACGGCGTAGAGGTCGGCCTGGTAAGAGGGCCATCGAGCTTCATCGAACAAGAGCTCGATCAGGGTGCGGTGCATCTCGGGAGCAAGCATGACCCTTTTCCAAGAGCCGCTCGTTACGGTCGGCAGGCTCGTCTCGATGCAGGAAGCCGGTTGTTCGACGGACGGCCCGATGCGGAGCACGCGTCGCTCGCCCTTGAAATCGCGTGCAAACGTAGAGCCGCCTGAAGTCGAGTAGGGTTGCTCCGTTCTCTGACAGCCGATCTGAACGAGGGCGAAGAGCAGAGCTGCGGCGAGCATCCGCGTCTGAGCATGTCGTTGTTGAGTCATGGTGGCCTCCTAGTTGGCCAATATCAGGCAGTAGTGCGGGTCGTTCGGATCTTCCGAGCAGGCGACTTGCTCCACGTAGTACTCTGGGATCTCGTTGATGGCGCTGAAGTCTCCGAGCTGCCATTGGACCTTCTCACAGAACATGGCTTGCCTCCTCGTGTTGAAGAGCGAGGCCGCCCTCTCCCGACGCGCTGGCGTGATGAATGGGTGGTCCTCAGGCGTATAGTAGTAGGCCGCGAGCCACAACAGCTCATAGGTATTGGCGCCATTGCTCGACCAGCGCGCATCGCAGGCCGATACATTGCCGCAAACGCATGCATCATGCGAAATCCGATCTCGGGCGTGCCTCACCTCATGCACGATGCTCGATGCTCGCCACACCGCATCGAGGTCGTAGAAGAAGGTCTGATAGAGATCGATGTAGTCGTTTCGAAATGGGCCGCTCACCGTTCTCGCAATGACGCATTGCGTGGAGAACACGGCCTCGCAGTCTCTGTTGCAGTTGCCGTTGACCCGATAGGTCTTCTGCGAAACGAACGCGGGGGTCCATTTGAGGAAGCTGTCGTAGTACTCGAAATTATCGAGGGCGTGTGACCGGTCGAGCTCGATGCCCTGAGGGTTCGCATAGACGATGTTCGCGTAGGCGTTGTAGGTCCGGCCCAGCGGCGTATCGATCTCCTTGGTGACCGCGTTGAAGGTCATCACGTCCGCCCGCCCGAGGTCATCCCAATTGTGCCCTTGCGCGAGGCCGAAGCCCTCGATGTAATCCCGGGCATCCTGGCTCGAGAACCAAGGGTTCAGGTCACAATGGTCGCATTCATGGTAGTCCGCGATGCCGCAAGCATGCGGATAATCGGGCTCCAAGTACTCCTCGTCGGGCCAATCGACCACGCCGTCCTTGGCGTCCGCAATCGCGAAACAAAGGGTGTCGTCGGCATCGACGAGCACCGAGCAGCTCGGCATGAACATGTACGCGAGGGCGCCGACGGCAGCCAGGGCCAAGAGCGTCGCGGCTCGATTGAACCCAGGCTTTACTTGGCTAGGCATTGCGACTTCCGTTTCTCGCGAAGCGCTTGTTCCTCTCGTTGATGCTTTTGCATTCGGCGAGCGAGCAAGCCTTGCAGCTCCGGCGGTGGCATGGATGGCCTGAAGTGCCGCGCGGCTTCGGCTCCGAAGTACGGACGCAGCGATTGGAACTCGTCGCCGAGGAGCTTTTGGAGCTCAAACATGGCGCTGTCTTCGAGATAGGGGACTTGCTGGGCCGTCGCGATCAGCGTCTCGACGACCTGGTCACGCAGCTCTGGCCGATGGGACCCAATCCGCGCGGTCGAAGACACGGCTTGGAATCTGGAATTCATCTCCTCACTGAACTGGAGGTCGGTCGCGTGACTGCCTGCCCGGGCCGGGCGAGCCTGGGGCTTTGGCTGCTCGATGAAGACGCGGAGCAAAACAATAGCGCTCTCGTCCCCGAAATCGCCGATCAGATAGGTGATCTGCCATTTGTGAAAGCTGCCTGGCTCGCGGAGCACCGGCCCGCTGAGCGCCGCAGCTGCCTCGCGCGCATGCAGCCGGAGATAGGCCAAGCTCTCCGTGTACTCGGGCGAACGCGAACCCTGGTCCAAGTGGGTGATCGCGCGGCTCAGATGATGGACGAGCGGTCGATGCTCCACAATCGGTGGCGCGTCTGCAAGACCGATGTTCTGGGTCGCGACCACCAGCAGTGCCGCAATCGCAACCAACCACGGGAACCAAACCTTCCCCATCATGTAGGGAACCTAGGAACGAACGGAGCCCGTCGCCATACGTAATTCTTGTGGCTCGGCGCTCGCGCAAAGCTTGCGCGTCACTTCAGGTCGAATGCTCTCGCGGCTTCGATCCCCTCGGCCACACGAACACGGCTGAGAAGGAATCCGCCAATGAGGAACAGCAGGCTCAGCGAGAGAATGCCGTCGCGCTCGCTCGCGCCCGGAATGAGCATCGGCGTGAACGCGATCAACAGGGGTCCGAAAATTGTCGCGAACTTCCCGACCATGTTGAAGAAGCCGAAGAACTCCGCTGTCTTCGACGGCGGCACCAGACGCGCGTAGAGCGAGCGCGACAGACTTTGCACGCCGCCCTGCACCAGGCCGATCGCAACGGCGAGCACGTAGAAGTCACCTTCATCTTGGAGGAAGCGCCAGGCGTATACCAGAGCCGCAAGATAAACCGCGATGCCGATCAAGATCCCTGGCTTCGCCCCGATGCGTTGACCAAGCCAACCAAATCCGAGCGCCGACGGGAACGCGACGAACTGGGTGAGTAAGAGGGCTGTGATCAGCGCGCCTTGCTCGAGGCCGAGCACGCGATCTCCGAAGAACACCGCGGTCTTGATCACCGTGTTTACGCCGTCGATGTAGATCCAATACGCCAGGAGGAAGATCACCAAGGCCTTGAAGGTCCGGATCTCCTTGAGCGTGTCGCGCAGCTGTCGAAGGCCGGCTCGAACCGCTTCGACGGGGGCAGCTTTGTCCTTGGTCGGGGTTTCGCGAACGAAGCGCAGCAGCGGAACGGTGAACAGCGCCCACCACAAAGAGACGCTCAGAAACGAAACCTTCACGGCGCTGCCTGGGCTCTCGAGCCCGAACAATTCGGGCTTCTGAACCATGAGCACATTCAGGGCGAACAAGAGGCCGCCGCCGATGTAGCCCGCCGAATATCCGAGCGCTGAAATCAGGTCGAGCTCTTCTTCTTCGGCGACGTCGACCAACATCGAATCGTAGAAGACATTTGCGCCGGAGAAGCCCACTGTCCCGAAGCCGTAGAGCAAGAGACCCACCCACCACTGGCCGGCGTGGACCCAGGCAAGCCCAGCCGTCATGAGAATGCCGATGCTCGCAAAGAAGACGAGGAACTTTTTTCGCGATCCACCCCGGTCGGCGATTGCGCCGAGAATCGGAGCGGAGACTGCGATGAGAATGCTGGCACCAAATAGAGTCAGGTTGAACCAAAACTGGGAGTCCTCGGTGCTGATGTCCTGACTGATGGCGCTGTAGAAGACCGGAAAGAAGCCGGCCATGATCGTCGTGGCGAACGCGGAGTTGGCCCAGTCGTAGAGCGCCCAGCCGACGACGGGTTTGCGTTTGAGAACACCGCGCAAACTTGGGCGCTCAGACATGGCGGAGTTTCCCGAACGGCATCAGACAGGACCATACCTCACCAGCCGCGAAGAACGCCAAACTCGTGCGGCATGAGACGGACGTGCGATTCGAATTGCCAACTTGGCAATGTACTTTGCTGTATCGCGCGAGAATATCGCGTAACGGCGCCTTGTTACGGTGAGTACAAGCAACGAACTGGGGGCCCCGTATGAAACTCGAAATCAATCCTTCGCAACGACCGAGCGACGACACCAGCCACGACCGGCTCTGTGTGCTGAGGGATGCGCATCGAACGTTAATCGCGCTAGCCGACGGCGTGGATTCGCGAGAGGCCGCGCAGGCGGCCGCGGCGCGCACGGTCGCTGAATTGGCGCGCTGTTTCCGCAGCGGTGTTCTTCCGCAGGATCCTCGAGACTGGGTGATGATTCTCGAGGGCATCGATCATGCCGTGTTGGCCGATCCGGACGCAGGAGAAACCAGCGCGCTGGTCATGTTGGTCCAGCAGGGCGTCGTGATGGGCGCCTCGGTGGGCGACAGCGTTGCCTACGTCGATCGCTTCCCCAAAGAGGCGCAGCTGCTCTGCGTAGGCGAGCGAAAGGCTCCGCGGATCGGTACCGGCTTCGCGACCCCGCTGGGCTTCGGCCCCGTCCAGCTCGACGGCAAGCTCATCACCCGTCGCGCCGCTCGGGTCGCGGCTCGTGCGCTTCCAGGGCCCATCGCGGCCCGTCGCGCACTTGCAGTGGCGCGAGCCGCTTGGCCAGCAGAGCTAGCCGCTCAATCCGTGACGGCCGCGAAAGCTGTTTCTCGTTGCGCCAATAAGTTTACACCTTGTATACTAGGGAGATGGACACCGCTCCCGAGCTTCCTTACGACCAACGGCCGGCCAATCGAGACCTCCGCCATTTGGAGGGCGAGTACGGATGGCCCTTTGTCGGCAAGACCTTGGCGATGTTTCAGGACCCGCTGTCGCTCTTCGGCCACTACTACAAGAAGTACGGCCCGGTCAGTCGCATCTCGATCACGGGCAACAAGTGCGTCCTGCTCCTGCACCCGGACCACGTCCAGCGCGTCCTGATGGATCGCGAAAAGAACTTCTCGACCAAGATGGGTTGGCAGTCGGTCATGGCCGACTTCTTCCAAGGTGGCCTGGTCATGCGCGACTACGACGAGCATCGCCTGCACCGGGGCATCATGCAGAGCTCGTTCAAGCCGCCCGCAATGCGCGAGTACGCGACGAAGATTCAGGCGATCGTCGAAGAGACCGTCACGCGCTGGGCCGCTCAGGACAGCATTCTGTTCTACGAAGAAATGAAACGGCTGCTGCTCGACATTGCGTTCGACGTCTTCTGCTGGGTCGAAGACTCGGAAAGCACCGTTCCAAAGATCAACCGCGCGTTCACCGACATGATGGAGGGTGCGCTCGGCATCGTGCGGCTGGACATCCCGGGGTTTCAGTATCACCGCGGCCTCGAAGGACGTCGCTATTTGAAACGCTTCTTCATGGATCTCGTCGACAAGAAGCGGGCCTCGGACGATCAAGACGTCTTTGCCCATTTCTGTAGAGAGACCACCGAAGACGGTGAGTACTACGCGGACGAGGATATTGCGGATCACATGGCCTTCCTGATGCTGGCCGCGCACGACACCACCACGAGCGCCTCAACCATGGCCGCGTACTACCTTAGCCATGATACGGCCCTGCAAGACCAGCTCGCCGCCGAGGTCGGGGCCTGGCCCAAAGAGCTCAGCTTCGAAACCGTCTTTCATTCGACGAACCCGCTCATCTGCGTCTTCTACGAAACCATCCGAATGCACCCGCCGGTGCCCCTCTTTCTCCGCCGCACGATTCGCGAATGCGAATTCGGTGACGTGCGCGTCCCGCCCGACACCATGGTCTGCATCCCCGGCAACTACATCCACCGCCTCCCCGATTGGTGGAAGGACCCCAACACCTTCGACCCGTCACGATTCTCCGAAGAGGTCGCCGAGCACCGCAAGCACAACTTCATGTGGGTCCCCTTTGGAGGCGGCGCCCACAAATGCATCGGCATGCATTTCGCACGCATGCTATTTTTGCTCACGTTCCGCGAGGTGCTCGGGAAGTACCGGATCGAGTTCGCCAAGGACGGCTACTTCCCGACGAAGCTACAGCACTTCCCGTTTACGAGGCCGCTGGACAACCTGCCTCTGAAGTTGGTGTCCCGAGGCTAGGCGACCAGGACCTCGGCCTCGATGCCCATGTCGCTCAGGCTGCCACGAATCTCGTCGATGTAGATCTCGTTCGCGATCACCACCACATCGGGTGGCTGGGCTTTGAGGTCCTCCGGCGAGTGAATCGGCTGACCCGTGCCGGCCATGTGCTTGCCCCACTTCCGCGGGTTCAGGTCGACGACCATCGGGATCTCGACATCGATCCCTATCGCGTTGAGAAACGTGTCGCCCCGCGCACCGGCGCCCCAGAGCACCGCACGCTTGTCGTTGGATCGGATGTCGTCGAGCTGCCGCTTCCAGCGCTGCTGCCGTTCAGCATAAGCCTCCGCAAACCTGGCCACATCGTCCTCGAGCAGGTGACCCACCGCGTCGAGCTTCGCTGGGGCATCGGCACCCGGCGATGCCTCGACGATCAAGAACAGCCCTTCGTAGGCAGGCCGCACCTGGTGCACCTCGAAACCAGCCGAACGCATCAACCTCTCCAAGGCCTGCGGCGTGAAGTAGATCGGATGCTCGTAGATCACGTCCCAGAGGTCGGCCCGCTGAAGCATGTCGAGGGCGTTGGGAACCTCGAACACCACGACGGTGTCGCGACGGTCGCCGATTGTTCGGCGCAGGTTGCTCACGAACTCGAAGGGCTGCTCGACGTGCTCGAGAAGCTGCCGGGCGATCACTAGGTCAGGCTCGAGGTCGAGATGGGCCTCCGTGTAGAACTCCTTCACGAAGGAAAGACGATCGTCGGCCTCGCCCTCGGGCGGCGCTTCGTAGCTCGGGTCGAAGCCGGCGCCGCGATTGTTGCCGAGCTCGACCATCATCTTCAAGAACTCACCCTTGCCGCAGCCGATCTCCAACACCAACTTCTCGTGTAGGTCGTACCGATCGATGAGGTCCTTGGCGAGATCGGTCGCATAGCGTCCGAAGAGCGGTGAGTGATGCAAGGACGCCACATAGTCCTCGTCGTAGTGGAGCAGCTTCGGCTCGAACGCGGTGTTGATTAGCAAACCGCAGGTCTGGCAGAGCGAGAGATCGATGTCGCCTTGGGGACAGCTCTTGGCCTCCGCGACGGTATCCCAAATCGTGCAGCTCAGCGCGGGGATGCCCTTCATCTGATGAAAGGGAGTGAGGACGGTCGACCCGCAGGCCGGGCACGGTGCATTCGTTTCAAGACTAGTCATTGGGAGTGCCTTCCGATTGAGCGTAACAATCGGTGGCCTTAGCGGCCACCGAAGGGCGGATTCAGCGGTTCAAACTGCGAGTATTTCAGGGGTAAGGCCCCTTCGGGCAAGGTCGGATCGAATCTCCTCGACGTAGATCGGGTTCATTGGAATGACCAAGTCAGGACGGTAGCCCTCGAGGAAGTCGGGACCGACGATCTCTTGGCCGGCCCCCGGCAAGAACCTGCCTTGCTTGTACGGATTGATGTCGACGGCGTACTCGACGAGGCCGCCATTGCGGAGACTGGTCAGAAAAGCCACTCCCTTGGAGCTCGCTCCCCAAATGATGACCTTCTTCCCCGCGCGTTTGGCGTCTTGGAGCCGAGATTCCCAGTCGGAAATCGTCTTCTGGGTCGCGCTCACAAATGACCGAACGCCGGAGCGAGTTTCGTCTAGGTCGTTCTCACCGGGCATGTGACTGGTAGGATGACCGGAACCCACCTCGGCTTCGAGCAGGAGGTACTGGTCGTCGTATCCGGCCCGCAGCGAGAGCAGGTCGAACCCGGCCGTTCGGAAGAGGCGGCCCAACGAGCCGAGCGTGAAGTACGAACAGTGTTCGTAGTAGACGTCCCAAAACGCTCCTTCTCTCAGAATTCGCGCGGTGTCTGGCACCTCGAAGAACACGACCGAGCCGTCTTGTTGCTCCGCAGAGCGCCGAATCAGATCCACGAACTCGCCCACGGCTTGGATGTGCTCGAGCGTATGCCGACAGCAAATCAGATCGCCGGTGAGCTCGGGCGCAGGGTTGGTGAAGAACTCCTGGATGACGGTGGCATCGATGTCAGGGTCGAGACGGCCCTCTCGATAACCGGGGTCGATTCCGAGGCCCACGTTGGCTCCGCTCTTGCAAATCAGGGAGAGAAAATCGCCCTTCCCGCACCCGACCTCGAACACCTTTTTTCGGCGTATGCCGTATCGCTCGACCAAACGGTCGACGAGAGCCTGGGCGAAAGTCTCGAACGTCGGCGAGAACCCCTGGCTCTCTTCGTAGTCTTGGGAGTAGTCCAGCAGGTCCGGATCAAAGAGCCCGTTCTGGATGAACCCGCAGCTGTCGCAGAAGGCCAGCTCCAAGTTCCCCGTTGGAAACGCGAGCGCCTCATCCCGAGAGCTCAACAGGACACAGCTCGAAATCGGGATCCTCTCCAGCTTGAAGAATGGCTGTGGATCAGGCTCTCCGCAACTCCAGCATTTGCCACTCATGCCGGGGCACCGGTGCCGAACACCAGCTTGTTTCCGTAAAATGCTTCCGCGTAGCCGCTCGACGAACGACACTCGACACCCCGTACGCGCATGAGTGCGCGAAAGGTCTCGGGGGTGAACCAATACTTGTCCTGTTGCGATGCAAACACGCTGAGCAGGTTGTCCACCTTACGATTCGCTTCGTCTTCGTCGAGACGGACGTAGACGTTGGGCGAACCGAGATCGCCATCGTACTTGGCAATCTCGTATTCGAGAATCAGGTGGTTACGAAACGTCTGCGTGGTGAGCTCGGAGATCAAGCGATGGTCCTGATGCAGATCGCCGCGCCAAGTGGTGAATACCAGGTCGGGGTCTACAGACCGTTGGAGGTCTCGAAAGCGTTCTTTGATCTCGCCGAACGCGTCCGGGAAAAAGCCATCCCGGAACGCGTGAAGCTCGACGGCCGAAGCCCGCTCGCCGGCGAACAGCTCGACCCCGTGCTGGGCTTCTTGCACCCGCTCGCCCTCGGCGCTGAAGACGACCCAGTGAACCGAGGCCTCGGGCATCTGACCGAGCAGATGAATCAGCGTCCCTCCACATCCGATCTCGATGTCATCGCTGTGCGGGCCGAGGCACAAGATGGTCGGGCTCGATGTCGGGAGCGATAATGTCTGCATCAGCAGGCGTTCCTTTCGTTAGCGCTGGTCGTCGCTGTCCCAAACTTTCCAGGGCGCTTGGCCGCTGCGGTTGAGCTCGTCCAGCTGTCGCTGCTCTTTGAACGTATCCATGGGCTGCCAGAAGCCCTCGTGGCGATGGGCGGTGAGTTGGTCAGCCTGAATCAGGCGTTGGAATGGCTCATGAACCAACTCTTCGCCGGGCTTCATGTAGTCGAAGATCTCTTTCTTGAGAATGAAGTAACCACCGTTTATCCAGGCGCCGGTGTCCGTGATCGGTTGAATGGAGCTCACCAGCTCGGCATCCTCGTCGAAGCGGACCACGTGGTAGCTGCCGGGGGGCTGCACCGCCAGGAAGCTTGCGACCTTGTCTCTTCGTTTGAACTCGTCGACATAGTCGCTCAGGCACAGGTCGGTGACGCCATCGCTGTAGTTGGCCAGAAACATCTCCTCGCCCTCGAGGTAGTTCCGCACCCGCCACAGACGTTCGCCGATGCACGCTTTGGCGCCGGTATCGACGAAGGTGATCGTCCAGTCTTCGATGTCACTATTCGCGAGCTCAATTCGCTTGCCACCCTCGTAGAGAACGAAGTCGTTCGAAACTGCTTCGTCGTAGTTTAGGAAGAAGTCCTTGATGACGTCGGCCTTGTACCCCAGTGCAAGGATGAAATCCTTGTGCCCGTAATACGCGTAGTACTTCATCACGTGCCAAAGAATCGGCCGGTAGCCAACGGGAACCATTGGCTTGGGAATGCTCTCCGAGTACTCTCGAATGCGCGTCCCCTCGCCGCCGCAAAACAGGACGACCTTCATCGACTGGCTCCGCATAGCACCTCGGCTGGGGGCGTGTGCGTATTCATAAAACCTTCACGCGAGGAATCGGGACGACGAGCTTCGCGCCCCATTCTGCCGTGTATGCGAGCTGGGCCGCAATCTCATCCTTCAAGTTCCATGGGAGAATCAGGATGTAGTCGGGCTTGGTCTCGGCGATCTTCTCTGGAGGATGAACCGGAATGTGCGTCCCGGGCAGGCCCGTCCCCTGCTTGTAGGGGTTTCGATCGACGGTGTATTCGAGGAAATCCGTTCGGATTCCGCAGTAGTTCAAAAGGGTGTTGCCCTTACCCGGCGCGCCGTAGCCGATGATTGTCTTCCCCTCGCGTCGCTTCTCGATCAGGAACTCGAGTAGATCCCGCTTCGTCGCCTCGACCTGCTCACGGAACTTCCGGTAGGCGTCCAAGCTCGCAAGGCCCGCCTCGATCTCTCGCTCTCGGAGCGCGATTGCGCGGTCGGTAATCGGTTTGCTCTCGTCATCGCTATGGCGGCCATAGATTCGAAGTGAGCCGCCGTGACTCGGAAGCTCCTCGACGTCGAACAGCGTCATCCCATGGGCTGCAAAGATCTTCTCGGAGGTGTGGAACGAGAAATATGAGAAGTGCTCGTGATAAATCGTATCGAACTGGTTCTGGTCCATGAGCTGCAGGAGGTGCGGAAACTCGATCGTCACCACCCCACCCGGAGCGAGGAGAATCTTGATTCCCTCGACGAACGAGTTGATGTCCGGTACCTGCGCCAAGACGTTGTTCCCGAGGACCAGATTTGCGCTCTTGCCTTCGGCAACCAGGCGGCGAGCGAGCTCCGCGCCAAAGAACTCGACGATCGTCGGGACGCCTTTTTCTTCGGCCGACTTGGCTACGTTGGCCGCCGGCTCGATGCCGAGCGCAGGAATCCCCTTCTTCACGAAATACTGAAGGAGGTATCCATCGTTGCTGGCAAGCTCGACGACGCTCGAGTTCGAGTCGAGCCCGAGCTGCTCGGTGATCATATCGACGTAGTTGCTCGCGTGCTTCAACCAGCTGTCCGAGAACCCGGAGAAGTAGGCGTACTCGGTGAAGATGTCCGCCGGCGCCACGTACTCGTCGAGCTGCACCAAGAAGCACTGGTCACAGACACGCGCGTGCAACGGATAGAACGGCTCCATGTCGTTGCGCTGCTCCTCGCGGATCACCGTCTGACAGAGCGGAGACATGCCGAGATCGACGAAAGTGAAGTGGAGCGACGTGTCGCAGAAGCGGCAGCGCGCGCCTGAGGAAGCTCGAGCTGTATCGGCCATGCTCAGCCCGCCGCCTTCTCGTCGCCCGGCTGCCAGCGAACGCCCTCGCCGAGCCGGCCCTCTGCGAACAACTTTCGCAGGTGCCGGATGCGGAGATAGCGATTCTCGAACTCGTCGAGCGTCAGCCCGTACTTTTGGTACGCTGCGTAAAGCTCTTCGATGCCCTTGCGAACGGTCCACTGCGGCGTCGCCTCCGGCACGAGGCTCGAGAGCTTCGAGAAGTCGACTTTGTAGCTTCGCGTGTCGGGCTCTCCCCCTGGCGCGTACACGACGCGGGAGTTGGGCACGACCTCGGCGACCATGTCGGCGACGGTCGAGATCTGGAAGTTCTCGTCAGTGCGCCCGATGTTGAAGGCCTGGTTGTGTACGACGTCGCGGGGCGCTTCCATCAAGCCGACAAACGCTCGGCAAATATCCTCGACGTGAACCAACGGTCGCCACGGAGTGCCGTCGCTCTTGACGAGAACCTCGCCCGAGATGAACGCGTACGCCGTCAGGTTGTTCACGACGATGTCACCACGCAACTGCGGAGACCAGCCGTAGGCAGTCGTGTTTCGGAGGTACGTCGGGCTGAAGTCGTCACTCGCCAGCGGCGCAATCTCCTGCTCCGCCTTGATCTTGGACTCGCCGTAGGGCGTCTGCGGATTGAACCCCGCGGTCTCGTCGACCGGGTCGTCGGTTTTCGGTTTCCCGTAGAGCGAGCACGACGACGAGAACAAGAACCTCTGTACGCCGGCCGCCTTGGCAACCTTCGCAAGATTGACCGACGCATGAAGATTGATGTCGTAAGTGAACTGCGGATTCAGATCGCCGAGCGGATCGTTGGACAACGCCGCCAAATGCATCACCGCATCGAACCCTTCGAGATGCTCCGCCTTCACATCGCGCAGGTCCATTCGGAGCGCGGGCGGATCGACCGGAGCAGGGCCCTGATGGCAACCTTCAAACAAGTACGTGTCGAGCCCGACAACTTCGTGACCCGCCTTTTGTAAAAACGGGACCATGACCGCACCGATGTAGCCGTTATGGCCAGTAACGAGGACCTTCATAGGGATAACAGCCTAATTCCCGGGAGGTGCGCCCGCAACATTACGAAAGGCGACGGTGGCGCATCGGGCTCACGTTTCTGGAGCTGCAGACCTGCGGCCATCCGGTGATACGGCAAACACTTGGGTTTTGTCCCATTCGCGTAGGGCTTTTTGATTTCTCGGGACCGCCCGCTAGGCTGGAAACGAATGGCAGGCTCTCCATTCCCCTTGGGGAGCGTCAGACCCCGGAGTCGAGTGGGATGGAAAACAAGCGCGTCCTGGCAATCGCGTCCGGTGGTGGCCACTGGCAACAGTTGATGCGGTTGCGTCCAGCGTTCGAGCATCAGTGCGCAATCTACGTGACGACCAACCCAGCCTACGCGATGGACGTACCTGGCAGTGACCTCTTCGTCGTCACCGATGCGAATCGAGATCGGCCCTTGAAGTTGATCCGAACGGCCTGTGAAGTGTTGTTCCGGGTCATCCGCATTCGCCCAGACGTGGTCATCTCTACGGGAGCCGCCCCTGGATTGTTCGGGATCATTTTCGGACGACTCGTGGGTGCCCGGACGATCTGGGTCGATAGCATCGCCAATGCCGAGGCGGTTTCTCTGTCCGGCCGGATTGCGGCGAGATTTGCAAGTATCGCATTGACGCAATGGTCACACTTGGCCCAAGCGGACGGGCCGCAGCACCAGGGTTCGATCCTGTGATCTTCGTCACTGTAGGTGGGCAGCTTCCTTTCGATCGTCTGGTTCACACGGTCGATCGCTGGGCGATGGATCAACATCGCGACGACGTGTTTGCCCAAATCGGAAAATCGACGAGCCCTCCAAAGCACATCGAGTGGGAGCGTTTCGTCTCTCCCGTCGTTTTTCAGGCCAAGGCCCGCGAATCAGACGTGATCGTCGCGCACGCCGGGATGGGATCCATCCTCACGGCGCTCGAGTTTGGCAAGCCGATCGTGGTCATGCCGCGGCGTGCCCAGCTTGGCGAGCATCGAAATGATCACCAGTGCGCGACGGTCAAGCACCTGGGAAAGGATGTCGGTGTCGTCGTCGCTGCGGATGAAAGCGAGTTGATTGCGCAGCTCGGTCGCCTAGAGGAGCTCCGAAGCCCCACGGAGGGAGGCAGCCCGGAATATGCGCGGCTGCTCGACTATCTTCGTCATGCAATCGAAGACTAGCGATGAGCGCCAAGCTTGTGGATAGCGAGCCCGGACCGGACACGCTGCCGGTCGGCCGCTGGCTGCTCGCGATCGGCCTTCTCATCGCCGAATATGTGGTCGCTATCTTGCTTTTCGACTCCGAGCGACTCCCCGTCGCCAAGGGCACGGATGGTTTCCGTTTTCTCGGAGAATCGATGCCGCTGGTCATCGTGATGACGACCGCCCTGCTCATGATTGGCGCCGCTCCGTCCGAGGTGGAACGAACACAGATTGCAGCGGCCTTTCGCGAGCCCCGACAGGTCTGGCCGCTGATTGCAGGTCATTTGCTTAGCTACGGCGCGGCGTTGGGAATCACCGTGTTCGTCTTCAACGCGAATCTCGAGCTACAGCACCCCTGGCTATGGGTCGCGTTGTGGGCCGTCTCGGCTCTATGCTCGTTGCTCTTGTGGATCGCTGCGATCCTGCCCAGGGCGGCCATTCGATCGCTTCGTGGCCCAGCGATTCGCGCGCTCACCCTCGGCTTTTTCGTCGGGTTGGTCGCGCTGCTGGCTGGTTACGCCACCGCAAGGCTCTGGCAGCCGATGAGCCGACTGACCCTCGAGATCGTAGCCGCTCTGTTGGGGCTCTCGGGTCAGGAGGTCGTTAGCGTCCCGGAGGATTTCCTCGTCGGCACGCTGTCGTACGACGTCCTGATCGATCGCCAGTGTTCCGGGTACGAGGGGATCGGACTCATCGCGGTGTTGCTGGGCTTCTATCTCTTCTACTTTCGCAAGTCCCTACGGTTTCCGAACGCACTGACGCTCCTGCCAATCGGCGTGGCTCTCGTCTGGCTCGCAAACAGCCTGCGAATCGTAGCCCTGATTGAGGTGGGCACTCTGCTCTCCCCGGAGATCGCGGAAGGCGGTTTCCATTCGGCGGCGGGGTGGCTGCTATTTTGCATCATCACGCTCGCCCTCGTGGCGCTGAGCAGACAGTCCGCCTGGTTCTCTACAGACGAGGGACTCCGCAAAGGCAGCCTACGAACTACCGAGGGAGCCTACCTGCTTCCTTTGCTCGTCCTGCTTGCGACGGGGCTAGCAAGCGCCCTCTTCACTGCAGGCTTCGATTATCTGTATCCGCTTCGCGTGTTCACACCGCTCATTCCGCTTTGGATCTTCCGCAGCTATTACCGCGACCCGCGCTGGTCCCGGTCTTGGACCCCCGTTGGCTTGGGCACGATCGTGTTCGTCGTCTGGGTCGCACTCGAACCCGTCGCGGACCCAGCGACCGCGACGGCGATCCCCGATGCGCTCGAACAGATGCATTGGGCAGTTGCCGGATTCTGGTTGGCCGCTCGAATTCTCGGCTCTTCGATCGTCGTCCCCATCGCCGAAGAGCTCGCGTTTCGTGGGTATCTGCTACGCCGCCTGATCGATGCCGATTTCACCGCGGTGTCGCCGCGACAGTTCACCGTGGCCTCTTTCCTCATCTCATCTGGGGTGTTTGGATTGCTCCACGGGCGCTGGCTTGCCGGCATTTTCGCAGGGATGATCTACGCGCTAGCCCAGTACCGACACGGCCAGATCGGCGACGCCATCGTCGCACACGCGACCACCAACGGCTTGCTCGCAGCTTACGTCGTAATCTTCGGCCATTGGGTCTTTTGGTGAGCCCCGTGATTGGGCTCGCGACACATGGCGATCTGCTTGCTACTGCGAACGGTCCACGTCGGGCACCAGACCGCTGAACGGATTGATCAACCAAGCCAGTCCGTGCCAGTGCAGATTGAGCTGCCCCCGGGCCCGCCCGGCGCGCCCAGTGAGCGAAAGCAACGCCAACGGTGGCAGACGGAGGGCCGACCCGAGTGCGAGAAGCCCCCTTGCAGCGATGGCTGCACCCACGCCGCCGTGCTTCCGGTGAAAGAGAATCTGGCTACGTTGAAAGTCTAGGAAAGTCCGCAGCCTGACGGACTTGGATGTCCCCCCCTCTTCGTGCACGAACTCGCCCACCGGAGCATGGTGGACCAGCTTGCCGCTGCGTCGCGCTCGGACGCAGAAGTCGGTCTCCTCGAAGTACATGAAGTAGTCCTCGTCGAAGCCTCCGAGCTCGTTGAGAAGGTCTCGCCGAATCATCATCGCGCAGCCACTGACGCAATCGACCTCCGTCGCCTTCGTGAATGGGATCTCGTGATAGCGCTCGAAGTTGAACGGCCGTAGCTTGCTGAGTCCGACCGCGCTGAGCGCCATCCACGTCAACGACGGATCACGCCACGCGCTCGATTGAGGGCTGCGCTCTGGGCTCAGTATTTGGGGCCCCAAGATGCCCACCTCGGGAAAATCAGCCATGTGCTGCGCCGCCTCCGCAATCGAAGCGCGTGAAGCTTGCGCATCGGTGTTGAGCAACAACACCAGCGGTTGGGTGGCTACCTGAACTCCAGGGTTGACTCCCCCGGCGAACCCGCGGTTCTCGGCCTGCGCCAGGAGCTTGATGCCGGGGAACTCCCGGCGGATGGCGTCGACGCTACCGTCGCTGCTGTTGTTGTCGACGACGATGAGCTCGAGCTCATGAGCGGACTCCTCCTGAGCCGTCGAGAGCCGCGCCAGCACGTCCAAGACCATGTCTCGTGTGTTCCAATTGACGATGACTACGCTTACGCCAGGGGGTGGCACTGGATTCTCCTTGCTCGATGCGGATCGAAAGCGGTTAGCGGGACTGGGCTTCAGTTTCAGAATAGCAGGGGAACGGCTGAAGCCAACGAACCGTCGGCTTGTTCACCGGTCACTTGGACGCAGACTCGAACGGACCACGGTCCCACGCTCCGCCTTGCGGCCGGGCTTCGCCGACGATGTCAGTTGCAGGCATGCCGCGCGGGGCCGTCCCGGTGTCCAACACGTGTCTGGAAGCGCTTTTGAAGTCCGCGAGTCTCGGATCACTTCTCTTGTGGTCGTCCGCGTTGCTGCTCATGGGAACACCCGCGAACTCCGGGTCCCCGACCAAGTCGTGTCGGTTCACCGTGTACTCAGCCGAGTTGATCATGCCGAACAAATTGTAGTCGAGCCTGTGATGGCGCGGGTCCTGGGTGCCGCCCATGTGGCTGTAGTTGATGTTGAGGATGATGTTGTTGGACATTTCGAGGTCGGTGATGCCGTTACCTATCGCTAGACCACCGTAGCGATTTCCCTGCGTCTTGCCCCAGATGATGTTGTTGTGGACTCGCGCCCCGTTCAGTTTTTGCAGGTAGACCGCGAAGCCCGAGTCGGGTGCGTAGAACACGTTATTGTAGACGACCAAGTCATGGACGGCAGAGCCAGACCAATTGTCCATGAAGAGTGCCGCGTTCGAACGCACGTCGTAGATCATGTTGCCGACCAGCTCGACATCCGAGGCGCCGCTGACCTCGATCCCATCACTGTGTCCGTTGAAACAAGGCCCGCAGTCTCCGTCGGTGCCGCAGCCATCCAAGTCATGGATCTTGGAGTGCAGGACCTTGATGTGGTCTGCGTAGATCCCTATCCCGTCGTCGGCGATGTCGTGGATCTCGCAGTGGTCGAACAGTGCGTAGTTTCCCTTGACATTGCTCCCGTTACAGCCACCCGCGGTTTGTTTGCCGTTGTGCTTTTTGAACCCTCCATCGATTTCGACACTGCGAAGCGCGATGTGGCTCCCATCGATTTGAACGGTGGACTCGGTGCCCATCCGGCCAACGACCTTGAGCCCGTTGGGCTCTCCGCCGTCGAGTGTGTAGTGGCTGGCCTCGAATCGCAGCGGTCCAAACACCGCTGGCCCTCTCCCATAGACGGCACTCCATCCGGCGTCGCTTCCGTGTGCCACGGTGGTGGCCTTCCGTATGGTGATCTCTAGCTGTCCATGCGCCCGGTCGTCGAACGTGTAGCTCGCGTAGTGGCCTGCACCGAGCCAATAGACCGTGCCGCGTTCGAGGTTTTGCGGCAGTCCATCGAACGCATTCGTCCACGTGGAACCGTCTCGAACGCCGCTGCCCCCGGGCCAGACATATCGTGCTCTGGGGCTGCTCTCTCGACCAGCAACCGTTGAGGCGGGGTCGGCCGACGCCCGATCCTTCGCTGCCCGACAGGAGCCCGCTAGGGCCGCCAGTACAAGCAAGCCCAGGGCGGCGAGGGCCTTACCGCTGCGGCCGACGCTCCACAGCCTAGACATGAGCAACTGACGATAAGGGTCGCGAATCGTCTGAGTCGCGCGCCAGCTCGGTTCGAAACTGATCGTGCCAAACCTCCAGGCACAAGAGCGTCCAGATGCGAATGTCCTCGTTGCGCGCTCCCGACTCGTGCACCTCGAGCAGCTCCTGGATGACGCGGCGATCGAAGACCTCCGTCACGAACGAATCCGCGGCAAGCAAGCGATCGTAGGCCATGTCGCGCATCGAGCCGCGCAGCCAGGTGGCGATCGGTACTCGGAACCCGGCCTTCGGGCGATCGACGATCTCAGCTGGGAGCACGGATCGAGCAACCTCCTTGACGACCCACTTGGTCACGCCGTGCCTGAGCTTCACGTTAGACGGGAGTGAGAAGGCCAGCTCGACCAGATCATGGTCGAGGAATGGCGGCCTCAGCTCGAGGGAAGCGGCCATCGACATGCGATCACCTCGCTCGAGCAAGTTGTCTGCCAACCAGGCGTGGCAGTCTGCGAACAACATGCGACGAACCGGATCGCCCTCTCCCTGGGCGATGTCTAGGCCAGCTCGACGATCGACCGCATGGAGAAGCGCCATGCGCTCCGGGCTCGTGAAGGGGGCGAACCAGCCTTCGAGACGCTCCGCCTCGTCATCGCCCCTCAGTGCGCGAAGAGCGATTCGCGCCCGATGCAGTCGAGTGGGCAGACGCCGCTCGACCTGATCGATGACCGCGGCGCGAAGCGGATTCGGCACGAGACCCGCCAAAGCTGTGGCGCGCGCAAACCGGTACTTGGGATAGCCGGCGAAGAGCTCGTCGCTGCCCTCCCCTGACAACACGACCTTGACATGCTGACGCGCCAGCTCTGCGAGCCGGAAGACGGCGATGTCGGCTGGTTCGGAGATGGGCGCGTCGCGGTGCCAGGTCAGACGAGACCAGAGGCGTTCGAAGTCGTCGGTGGTGACCGTAACCTCATGATGGATGGTCCCGAGATGCTTGCTCACTCGCGCGGCGTGGTGGACCTCGTCGTATTCAGCGTCCCCGAACCCTGCCGAGAAGGTATGCACCTTCTCGGAACCGACGAGCTCGGTCATGAGCGCGACGATCAAGCTGCTGTCGACCCCCCCGCTGAGATATGCGCCAACAGGAACGTCGGCCACGAGGTTTCGCTGGACCGATGCTCGAAGAGCCTTGGATACCAGGGTCGTGGCGACGTCCCCTGGGGTGGCCTGCGAGGTGTCCGCCACCGGGATGGACCACCAGCGTTCGACGCGCGCGGAGCCTTCACGGCTGACATGGAGGCGGTGACCGGGTTTGAGCTTCCGCACCCCAGCGAACAGGGTGCGCGGCGCCGGCACCGACCGGTGGGCGAGGTAAGAAGCCAGCCCTTGCGGGTCGACCGCCGGACGGCGAGGCAAGGCCGGGAACAAGGCTTTGATCTCGGATGCGAACACGAGCTGCTCATCGTCGAGCCAGTAGTAGAGCGGAAGGATGCCAAGTCGATCGCGGAAGAGCCAAACCGAGCCGTCTTCGCCGTCGTGTATCGCGAACGCGAACTGTCCGGACAAATGCTCTACCGATGCGGCTCCGTGCGCGTCGAATGCCGCGAGCAGCGTCTCGGTATCCCCGGTCGTGCGAAAGGGATAGCTCAGTCCGCTGCGGAGCTCGCGGTAGTTGAGGATCTCACCATTGAACGCGATGTGGAGTCGGCCATCGGCGGACGCCATCGGCTGCGGTGAGCCAGCCAGATCGATGATCGAAAGGCGGCGGTGACCAAAACCGACCGGACCGGCGACCCAAACCCCTTGGTCGTCGGGCCCGCGGTGCACCAGTCGATCGGTCATTGCAACCAGGGTGTCCGCCTCGACCGGCCTCCCGTCGAATCGCACGATGCCTGCAACACCACACATTAGGGATTTCGTCCCTCTCCCAGGGCGACCAACGCGTCAGCCTGTCGATCCCAGGTCGACCCCTCGACGCGAGCCCGTCGAGTTTGCTCCGTACCCAAAGCGTTGCCTTGGAGGGCCTCACGAACGAGTCCTACGAAATGATCTGCGTCGCGCGCGATCGCGATCGCGTCGGAGTAGTAGTGGACCTCCGGAAAATCGGTGCTCACGACCGGCAGCCCCAGTGCGAGGTACTCCTTGAGCTTGATGGGGTTCGAATGTTCAATCCAGTCATTGCGAAGCCACGGCATGAGCGCAACATCGAATTCAGCTCCGTGTGCCGGGATGTCCTCGTACGGGCGGAAACCCAGCCAATGGACGTTGGGCAAGCTCAACAAGTCGTCAATGGGGCAGGTTGCGTCGCCAATCAGCACGAGCGAGCAGTCGGGCAACTCCTGGGCGACCCTTCGGAGCAGGTCGAGGTCGACGATGTAGTCGTCGATCCCGCCGAAGAAACCCACGATGGGACGAGGGATGTCGGCCAGGTCTGCCGGTGGGGCGCCGCGCTCAACCGCGAATCGATCGAAGTCGACGCCATGGTCGAAGAAGACCGCCCGGTCGCCGGAGAGGGACTGCTCGGTGTTCATCAGCGAATGCGAAGTATAAAGAACCACATCGCTGTTGATGAGAAGCTGGTTTTCGAGCTCACGAATGAGGTCTTGATTCGTCTCCTCGAACGCCGAGTGGCGATCAGAGCGGTTCGCGAGCAGCGCGCGCCGAGACATTGGCCGGACCACATCCCATGCGGTTGGAATCGTCACCAGAAGCACTGCATCGTCCGGATCGATCCCGAGCCGTTTCGCCGCCAATCGAACCTGGTTGCGAACCAACCAGGCGTTCACGGCGCGCAGGGTGCTCGAGCCGTAGAAAGGCAAGATGACCGGGGTCAGGACGTGGAAGCCCGGGGTATCGGCCAGCGGCTGCCTCAGGGACCGGAGGACGCTTCGCGCCTTTCTGAGAATGCGACGCGTCACCTGCGTGCTACGGCCTGGAACTGGCGTCCGCATGCCGATGCTATTGATGAACAGGACCGGTCTGCGTTGCGCAACTCTTCGCATGAGCTGGAAGTCGGAGTGGGCGCGGTTGTGGTACCACCAGTCCTGGGCGGAGAAGCAGATCCAGCCCGGCCCTGTGGTGTCGGAGGCGGATCGATGAGGCATGGACCTCGCGCTCGCCGTGTCTTCGTTCGTCGCCTGGCCCTTCAAGAATTCCTCAATCAAGCGGTCAAGTTAGCGGTCGCCAGGAGGCTTGGCAAGCGGCTGCCAGCCCGTCGGTGCCAGGTGGGGATCCGTCACGGACATGTGGCGGGGGACGCTGTGTTACTGTGGTCCCCACGATGAACCAGACGGACATTGCAAGCGCCGTCGTCAACTCCCACAACGAGTGGGATCCACTCGAAGAGATCATCGTGGGCGCGCTCGATGGCGCGGTGAACCCGTCCTGGGAGATTGCCCTGGACGCAGTGACGCCCGCCGAAGACATCGAACGATCACGTTCCTTTGCGCTCGAACATGGCGGGCAGGCGATCGTCCCTCTCATCCGCGCGGCCGCACAAAGAGAGTTGGACGCATTCGTGAACGTTCTGGAGAGCGAAGGAGTCATCGTTCGTCGACCCGAGCGATTGGATCACGCGCGGCCGCTCTCGACCCCCGAATGGACCAGCCCGGCTGGTAACTGTCACGCGAGCCCGCGCGATGTGCTGATCGTCATTGGCAACGAGATCCTCGAAGCGCCCATGGCTTGGAGGTCACGGTACTTCGAATTCTTCGCGTATCGCAGCCTCATCAAGGAGTACTGGAAAAAGGGGGCGAAGTGGACGGCTGCGCCCAAGCCGACGATGTCGCACCGTCTCTACAACTACGCGTACAAACGCGGTGAGCAATACGTCACGACCGAATTTGAGCCGGTCTGGGACGCCGCAGACATGGCGCGCTGCGGCCGAGACATCTTCATTCAGCGAAGCCACGTGACCAACGATGCCGGAATCGAGTGGATCCAGCGTCATCTCGGTCAAGAGTATCGCTTGCACAAGGTGGAATTCGCCGACGAACGGGCGATTCACATCGATGCCACGTTCGTGCCCTTGGCGCCGGGCAAGATCATGGTGAACCCCGACCGGCCGATCAAAGCGCTCCCGGAGATTCTGAAAACCGGTAGCTGGGAGCTGCTCCCGGCGCCGCCGTCAACGATGCCAGAGTCCCATCCTCAGTATCGTTCGTTCCGCTGGCTCTCGATGAACGTCCTCAACCTGGATGAAGAGCGGGTCATCGTGGAGGCAAGCGAAGAGCCGATGATCAAGCAGCTACGCGATTGGGGCTTCAAGCCCATCCCTTGCCACTTCCGCAAATGCTATCGATACGGTGGGGGCTTCCATTGCGCGACGGTGGACGTGCGACGCAAGGGAGACCTGCAGTCCTACTTCTAGTCCGGGAACGGCGTCGCGGTCAGGAATCGGGTCCGCTGAATCGCGCGATCACCGTCGGCCGGTCGACCTTGCCGTTGGCGGTCCGAGGCATCGTCGCGCCCCCCCACACGTGGATCTCACGTGGGATCGCATAGGGCGGGAGGGTTTTCTTGCAGTGCTTTCGGATGCCCTCGACGTCTACCTCGCCGCCGTCGACACCGGTGACCCCGATGTGCACCACCTGACCAAGCAGCTCGTCGGGCCGGCCGAACGCAACCACGTCCGTGACGAGCCCGCTCGAAAAGACGACATCCTCGACCTCGGTGGGACTGATTCGGAAGTCGCTGCACTTGATGAACGTCGACGTGCGTGCGGCGAAGAAGAGGTAGCCCTCCTCGTCGAGGTGCCCGGTGTCGCCCGAGTAAAGAACGGGCTCGTCGCCGATGAGATGGGCAAGGTGACGACAGGGCGCGATCTTCTCGGCGGTCGCCTCCGGGTTCCGGTAGTAGCCCGAGGACATCAGGCTCGAAGACCGGTGGATGATCTGGCCGAGCTCCCCAGGCCCGCAGAGCCCCTTCTCGTCGTCGACGACGTAGATCTCCACGTCGGGGAGCGGCACGCCGACCGAGCCGGGTTTGCGGTGGAAGTCATCGGGCGGCAGGTAGGTGCTGCGGAACCCCTCGGTCATGCCGTACATGAGGTAGTGCCGGGCCGCAGGGAACACCGCGGGCCACGCCTTTTGCACGTCGGTCGGTAGCGGCCCACCGCTGTTGGCGACGTAGCGGATCTGCTCGAGCGTTCTCCCCTTGTCGGCGAGCAGGCGTACGAGTGGGATCCACATGGTGGGCACCATGGCGAGTGCGTTCACTTCGCGCTCCTCGATCGTGCGAACGACCTCCGTGGGGATGGTGGCCTTGGGCATGACGAGCGTCCCGCCGACAAGCGCCATGGTCGTCAGCTGACTCAAGCCGAAATCGAAGCTGAGTGGGAGCACGCCGATCGCTCGATCGTCCGCGCGGTTGTGAAGATGTGACGCTGCAGACCTTGCACTTTGCACGACGGTCTCGTGGCTGAGCAGCACGCCCTTTGGCAGCCCAGTCGACCCTGATGTGTAAAGAATGAATCCCGGGTCGGCGCCGATGAGACGCGGAAGGGTGCCGGGCGCGGGGTCGACGTCATGGAGGGCGACGGTGCGTTCGTCGTCGAGGGACCCCCCGACGGTGGCGATCCGCTCGAGGTCGTCGGGCCACGGCCCGTCGATCGCGGGTTCCGCGTTGAGCATGGCTTTCGCCTTGCGCGGCGTACAGACAAGAAGGCGGGCGCCCGAGTTGGAAAGCGCATGCCGCAGCTGGCGCACCGTGACGATGGCGTTGATGTTGACCACGACGGCGCCCGCGCGGGCGATCGCATAGGTGAGAACCGCCTCGTCGATCGACTTCGGGAGATGGATGCACACCCGATCGCCGCGCTTGACGCCGAGGCGCACCAGGCGCCTGGCCCAGTCCTCAGAACGCGCGATCAACTCTTCGTAGGTCACGAGCTCTTCACCCCGCTCGAGCGCGGCAGCGCCCCCACGAGCGGCGTTCGCGTCCAGCAGCGATGTCAGTGTGAATGGGTGCACGGCAACCTCAGTTGGCAAAGCGCGACCAGTCGGGCGGCGTGATCGATGGACTGTCGACGCTGATGTCGTGAGCAGCGTCGGCCGCATCCACCGAGGGAACTAGGATTTCCCGAGGCGGAGCGTGGGAGATGAAGTGGATTGGAGAGGAGCTGAGCCCATAGGCACCCGCGCAACCGATCGCGACGAGGTCGCCGACGTCGAGGGCCCAGGTCTCGGCTCGCTTTCCGAGCGCGTCGATGTTTGTGCACAAGGGACCACAGAGGTCATACGTGCCCTCCCGGTTCGGGTCGCCGGTGACGGCCTCGATCGGGTAGTTGCGCTTGAGGACGCCGCCAAGATTTCCGGACGCCCCGAGGTAGTGGTTCATCCCACCGTCGAGGGCGATCAGATCGGCCCCGCGGGTGTGCTTGGTGCCGAGCACCCGCGCGAGAAACCAGCCCGCCTCGCCGACCAAGTAGCGGCCCATCTCGAGGGCCATCGTTGCGGATGCCGCCCCTGGGCGAGCGCGGAGCGCATCGAGCTCAGCGACACAGCCAGCGGCCACCTCCGCCGGGTCGAGCTCCTTGGCACCCTCGTGGTAACGGATGCCAAACCCGCTTCCGAAGACCAGATGCTCGACGGTGAGGCCGTGCTGGTCGATGAGACGACCGAAAATGCCCGCGATGTTGCGGATGTTCTCCGCAATCGCCGCCGCGTCGAGACACTGCGTGCCCGCGTAGACATGAAAGCCGCGGAGCGCCACGTGATCGAGCCCAACGGCCACTTGGACGGCCTCGTCGATGACCTCCTCATCGACGCCGAAGATGGTCGGTCGGCGAGCCATCGAGACGCCGAACCCCTTGGGAATCTCGGAGGGGTTGATCCGGATCAGCACCGAGGCGACGACGCCGGCCTCGCGCGCGACCTCGTCGAGCTCTAAAAGCTCACGCTGGCTCTCCACCACGATGTGGCCACAGCCCAACTCCACTGCCAGCGCGAGCTCAGCTCGCCGCTTTGCCGGACCGACGAAAGACCAGGTGTCGGGTTCCCAGCCCGTTTCCTCCGCCAGCAGAAGCTCTCCACCGCTCGAAAGGTCGAGTCGCTCGGCCACTCCGCGCAGGGACCGCAGAATCGCCCGGTTGGGATTGGATTTCACCGCGTAGCTGATCTCGAAGCGACCGCCAAAGGCGTCGCGGACCCGTGCGACGCGCTGGTGAATCACCGCTTCATCGTAGACGAAGCATGGCGTCCCGAATCGGGCGGCAAGCGCGGCCAAAGCGTTCCGACGCGGCTCGTCGAGCAGTGCCATGCTCAGGCCAGCGCTTTCTTCGACTGGACGTAAGATGCGATCGCGTGGACCGAGCCGAAATTGTCGAGTGTGACGTCGGCATCGTCCACGGCGACCTCGAACTCCGTTTCGATGAAAGTCACGATGTCGAGCAAGCCAAGGGAGTCGATGATCCCCTCCTCGAGGAGCGAATCGTCATCTTGGAACTCGACGCCCTGACCCATTAGCAGGTCGTTTTCGATGAAGTTGTGGATGCGGCTTACCGCGTCTTCGCTCATGTCACTCCTGTCGGTCACGGCGGGCATCAGCGGAGCGCTTCGCCCTCGAGAGGCACCTGGAACTGCTCCAGGCCCTCGGCTTTCAGCTGTTCGAGGGACTTCTCCCACCATCGCTCGGCGAGGAGCTCCTCGATGATGCCGTCGGAGAACCGATAACGAACGACGCGGGCGGGGTGACCTACTACCACGGCGTACGGCGGAACGTCCTTGTGCACGACGGAGCCAGCCCCGATCACCGCACCGTGGCCGACCGACGAGACGGTGCTGAGGACGATCGAGTTGTGCCCCATCCAGACGTCGCTACCGATCTCGAGGTGAGTCCGCTCGACGAGGTCGACCTCGGTCTCGCCCACAGTCGGATTGTAAAAGAGCGCGTGCGTGGACTTCGCATTCATGGGGTGGTTGGCGCCAAAGCAGGCGGCGGTGTAGGCGATGGACGAGTATCGGCCGATGGTCGTGTTGGGATCCATCGCCAGAGGTGTGAAGCAGCCACCATCGGTATACAAACCGATGATAACACCGTGAAAGTCGCGCATGATGCGGCGCAGCGTGATCGACCGCACCTCGCCGCCCTCCATCGATCGGAGGCGGTTGCGAATCTGGTTGCGGACAGATCGCTTGGTGACTCGGCCATAGAGCTCGTAGGCGCTGGGGCCCCACCGGGATTCGATGCCCCCGTCCCACTCGTGATCTGTCACCGCAGCTCCTCCCACTCGCACTTGGTCGCCATCATATCCTAGCCAACAAAGATCGCCGATCTCGGGTCGGCAAAAGTGTAGGCACAAGGAGGTGTCCAGTGCAATTCGGGGCCCCGGGCATGCTCATCCCGGCGCGACTTGAGGCTGCTGCCTCGGCGCTCTCGCCGGCAACGGCCGAGCAGAGGACTTGACTCGTTTGGGCTGCTTAATGAGAGCGAAAGCGGGGACCGTGGCTACGAAGAAAAAGAAAAACTGAAGCATCTGACCGAAATAAGCGACGCTGATGAACGACACGCAGTGCACTGCCAGAGAGACTGAACAGCCCCAAGCAAGTAGTGCCCAGGGACTCTTGGGTCCCTCGAAGCGCTCGTGGGCGTTTCGAGCAAGTCGAAGCTGACGGAAGCTCGCTCGAAGCACCAGGACGAACAAGACGAGCGTGACGAGGCCCCCGTTCACTCCCTCGGAGACGTACTGATTGGTGATGTCTTGCAGCCCCCACCCCCAATGGGCTGTTCCGTCCGTTCCAACGAGCGCCCACTCGCTGAAGTGCGTGACGGCCGCGTCGATCACGTGGTAGCGATGGTACCCGGTTCCGCCTGTGATAGCCGACAATCGAAGGAGGAGATGCCAGATCGGTTTTTCCCTCACGAAGTGAATCACTACGGCCAAAGACAGCAGTCCCGACATGATGAGGGGCATTCGCGCTCGAATGCGCCAAATCCCCCAACCGAAGGCGCCGACTAGCAATGCCATGATCGGACCACTAGAGCCGGATCCGAAGGTGATAACCGTGGCGGCGACGCACGCTGCCCCCATGAGGACACGTTGTTTCTTTTGGCCGCGAAAAATACCGATGAATACCGGGATCAAAACGCTGCCGAAGGTGCCGGTGAGGATCGGATGCGATAGTGGCCCGGTCGCACGAACTTTGCCATCGCGGACGACGGCAATATCGAACCCGTCGTAGTTGAACATGCCGAACACATTGTGCCGAGTTATCGATTCGTAGAGAATCAAGGGGCTGAGGACGATCGCGATCCAGGCCAACTGTTTCCAAACTACCGAGACCTGTTGTGGTGTCTGCACCAGGACACGCATGACGAAGTACGACATGAGCGCATCAAACGAAACACCCAGACTGTAAACGAAGCCGCTCGGGCCGACGCGGACGAGAAAAAAACTGGCCCCCAGAAGAACCCAAAGCAAGAACAGGCGATCCAATTTGCCGAACTTGAAGCCCCGGTACTCCCGCCTCACGAGGATTCGAAAGAGGGCGACCATGGAGATGAGCCGCAACATGCTGAAATCGAGACCGCCGACAACGACACGCTGCTCCATCGGCATGAATATGCAGACCGAAAGGATCGCAAGCGTGGCTGCAGAGCGTTTCGGCGCCACGACGAGCACGGTCATGACGACCATGAACACGATCGCTAGCGGGTGGACGTTCGTGACGTCGTATTGCGCGAACTCGATGACGCGAACTTCGTCCATGGTGCCTAGCCCAGGACCCTGCTGATCATCCGTCGGACGATACTTCGGTCATTTTCGTCGAGGCAAAAAGATACCAACGTGGCGACGTAGGCGACGGCGCCGATGCCGATTACGACGACGAGCGACAGCCAGGTTTCAGGCGGGAAGATTTGACCAATTGATATCCAGACGGCCGAAGCGACGGCCGTAGGAACCAAGCCTCGGAAAAGGACGGCTGTGACGAAATCGCGCCAACGAGCCCCGGTGAGACGAAGCTGGAGTGGCCAAAAATACGAGAGCTCGGCCACGCCCGTCACCACCAGCAACGAGAGCGCAACCCCGAGCGCGCCGAGCCCCTGGCTCGCCACCAGGTACACGGTGAGTGCCAGCCCAAGAACCGAAGAGATGAAGAACGCGACGTGGTAGTCGCGCACGCGCGCCGTCGCCATCGCGAGCATGGGCAATAGGCTCGTAGGTCCGAGGAACAGGAAGATGGCCATGAACAAGCTCAACACGATCGCGGCATCCGCGAAACCCTCTCCGAGATAGAGCTGCACGAACTGGCGCGAGTAGATCGCCGCCGGGCACGCGACGAAGAGCGAGACCCATAGACCGTACCGCCCACCCCTGAGCGTCGTACGCGCCAGGCGAGCTCGGTCCGCGAGCGAATGCATCGCAGTCAGCGCGGGGAGCAGCGGAAACGCAGCCAGACCGACCGCACTTTCAATCTGCCGGAAGGCGGTCGCACCCAGATGGTAGACAGTGACGTCGAGTGCCGTTCCATATGCATTGAGAATCAAGATCCCAACGCTGGTCACCATCAAGTTCGCGAGCTGGCCGAGCGTCGTCCAGAGGCCGAACGAAACGAGCTTGCGCCCAGTTTCCCAACGGAACAGCTCCGACTTGAACCGGACCTCCGGCACCAATTTGCGCGACCTGAACAACACCGCGGCGAGGTGGGCTTGGTCGGAGATGACGCTCGCGACAACGACCCAGAGCACCGAAGGCGCGATGCCGACGAGCAACGTGACCAGTAAGATGATGCGCAACACGTCGCGCAAAACGCCGAGAATGTTGAGCTCGACGTACCGCTGGCGGACATGAAAGCCGGTCGCGAACGGCAAGGTCACCATTTGCAGCGCATAGTTGGCGACCAGGAGACACAGCATCAGACGGGCGGTGTCTTCCATGCCGGGGGCAATGTTCAGGATGTCCTCGATGAAGACGGCAACGCCCAGGCCGCTCAGCAGGAACGTGGCGCTCGCCGCGCCCAGCAGTGGTAGGATCGAAGAGGTGATCTCCGCCACGCGTCGCGGCTGGTCCAGCGCGTAGGCTTCGACGATGTAGCGGCTCACCCCGCCCGTAAAAACCGAGAAGAAGAGTGGCGCGAATGCCATGAGCGCCATCAAGACGGCGTAAACCGCAAACTCCTCCGGCGAGATGCGAGTCAGAAGATACTGATACATCCAGAGGAGAACGGTGACGTTGAGCAACCGCGCCCCCAATGAGCTCGCGGCGTTGATGGCCACCAGCCGCTGGCTGACGATCACATGACGATGGTCCGGCGAATTGCCAGCCGCTGGAGCTGCCTCCTCAGTGTCTCGGTCGGTCAGCGTCGCCTCTCCTCGGGCTCATGGGGCACGCGATTGGCCCTGCTAGGATTGCACCGTAGCAGAGCGGATCAAAGCGGGGCACGTGATTTGCGCTGTTGTGCAATCCCCGTTCCTAGCCTATCCAATAGCGTTAGGGAAATCCGTCCATGAATCGTAGCTTGCTCGAGTTCGCTGCACTGGTTGCAATCGCCGTTTTCGCGAGCGCGTGCGCACCTGGCAAGATCGCTTCGGGTTGCCGTTCCGACCACGAACCCGACAACAGGGATTTCGGAGGCGTGGCAGCCGTCAAGACCGTGCCTCACGGCCAGAGCGAGGCGTCATCCCATCCGCATGGGGATTCCGCACCAGACCGTGGTAGCAAGGTCCGACCGCAACCGAAGCGACCATGGGCGCAGAACACAGGCCCCAGTGACCGAGGGGCCCTCGTGGCTGCGGAGTCCTTGATGATCACGACCGATGGGGCTGCATACGAGAATATCGACATCAGAGGCGACATTTGGATCGACGCCAACGATGTGACGATTCGCAACTTCCGCATCAATGCCGCCGGAGAAAGCTACGGGATCAATGTCCTCGACGGTCATCGTGGGGTCGTGCTGGAGGATGGCGAAATCTATGGAATGAGCTCCGCAGGCATTCTTGGCTTGGGCTACGTCGGTCGACGCTTGCATATCCACGACAGCCGTGGCGACGCGCTCAAAGCCCAGGGAACGGCGACCGGTCCGACCGTCATCGAATACAGCTTCATCGAGAAGCTCGGCAGCGGCGATGAGGCGCACGCGGACGGCAACCAGACCCGGGGCGGCTCGAACATCACCTTTCGGTACAACAACATCTTTCTCCCGAGCCCGGGAACGCCAAGCTATCCAGGCGCTCCTTACAAGTCGAACTCTGCGTTTATGCTGCAGCTCGACATTTCGAACTTCGTCATCGAGCACAATTGGTTGAACGGGGGGAACTACACGATCTACTGCCAAGCCGGAGGCATCTCCGTGCGCGACAACATTTTCGGACGCGAAAATGGCGGACTTTTGGAGGGCACGGCGCACCATCGGCTCGTCAGTGGGACTTGCGACGAATGGTCCGGAAATGTGTGGGAAGATACAGGTGAGCCGATCCCGTAGTACTCGGAGGGGGTGCGATCCGATGTTGGGGGCGCCCAGGGCGTGTATTTGTAATCAAATGTAATTCCCTTTGGTGTGCCGCGCCTAGCTCCGTCACCATTTAGCTTGGCTTTGAGGATGGGGTTGGCCGTGAAACATGCATCGATGAAGGCCGCTGCACTGCTTGCGGCGGCCGTCCTCTGGAGCGCCTGTGGATCGGGGGAGATCGGCGCTGGAGGTGGTCCGTTGGGCACGCCCGATGGTGACCCGCGCGCAGCAAACCCCCTCGGCGGCAACCCTGGCTACGAACCCGACGGTGGAGCCCAACTCGGGCGGCCCTGGGCCGAGAACACCGGGGCTCGCAACCCAGGGGCCCTGAACCCTTCGGAATCGCTGACGGTCACGACCGATGGAGCCGTGCTGAAGGATCTCGACATCTCCGGTGGCATCACGATCAATGCAAACGATGTCACGATAGGCAACTTCCGCATTGACGCGACCGGACGGAGCTACGGGATCAACATCGTCGATGGTCACAGTGGCATCCTCATCGAGGACGGCGAGATCACCGGATTCGGGTCCGCTGGCATTCTCGGCGTCGGGTACACGGGCACGCGGCTTCACGTGCACACCTCCGGCGGTGATGCGTTCAAGATTCAAGGCGTGGGCGGTCCTACGATTCTCGAGGACTCGTTCGTCGAGAAGTTTGGGCTCGTGGACGGCGTCGATCACTCCGATGCGGTGCAATCGAACGACAGCACATTGACGACGAGCAATGTCACGATCCGACGAAACAACTTCTATATGCCCGCCGGGATCGGCTACTACCCGAATGCGAACTTCATGCTCCAGCAGGCGCTTTCGAACTGGGTCATCGAGGAGAACTGGCTGAACGGCGGGACGTACACGGTTTATTGCTACGACTACACGACGCAAGTGACGGTCAGGAACAACTTTTTTGGACGCGACGCACTCTTTGGGCTGAACGCACCACAGCGGCCTTGCAAGGAATGGGTGGGAAACGTCTGGGAAGATACGGGCAAACCGCTTTGAGTTGTCCCACGGTCAAAAAGGGCTTGTTCATTTGGGTCAGCCTGCTCGGGATGGCCAGCTTCGTGGGCGGCTGTGGCGCGGGCGACGTCGGTGCAGAGAACCGTACGGGAGCCGGTAATCCCGACGAGGTAGGGGGCGGCACTGGCGGAACGACTGGCAGCGGAGGTACGGCCGGCGGCGGAGGTACGGCCGGCAGCGGCGTCACACCCGCCGGGCTGCCCACCGGACCCTACGGCTATGTGAGTCCAGCCGACGTGGGCACACTCGTGGGTGCCGGTTCGAACGGCCATCCAACGCCGACCGAAACCTTTGCGGGAGGCGCGATCAACACGCCGACTGTGATCGAAAACAAAATCATCACGGACGCGGTCTCGGTGAACGCCGACAACGTCGTGTTTCGCAACGTGCACTTCCGAAACAGCGCCCGGACGATGCTCTCCGTCTCGACGGGTGTGAACGGGCTCACCATCGAGGACAGCACGATCGAGTGCACCGCCTCGCCGAGCGAGTCCGGCTCCAAACAGGTCTTGGTGGGCGAAAACCTCACCAACCTCACCGTGCGCCGCACCGAGCTCACCGGATGCTCCCGTCTCTTCATCCTGGATGGGAACCTCGACGGCTTCCTGTGGGAGCACAACGTTCGGCATCAGGTCGGACCGGGCTTCGAGCCCAACGGTCACTCGGTCGGGCTTCACATCGCCTACTTCGAGCCCACCTACGGCAACATGACGATTCGCGGAAGCTACTTCCGCCAAGAAGACACGACGAGCTACACCGATCAGATCTCGTTTGGGTTCAGCGGGCTCTCGAACGCGAGCCTCGTGGTCGAAAACAGCTACTTCGACCAGGACCTGAACTACACGATCCGTTGCACGGCCAACACCGATTGCGCGATTGTGAACACGGTCTTCAGCGCCTCGGTCGGGACCGCGGCGCAATTTGAAAACGGCGCGGCGAGCTTTGACTGCAACCGCCTGCCCAACGGGGACCTCGTGGGCAGCGGCGCGCTCATCGGCGGACAAGCCAACAACACCAGCTGTCCAGCCCTTCCCTGACCCTCAGAGCCATTCTCAACGTCTTCAACAGCTCTTCGGGGCGTGGGAGGGGCAGCCCGAGCAGACGCGTCCCCACGATGTATCAAGTGTAGTCCCTAAAGGTGCAATTCTTTGTCGCCAAGTGTAAGGACGCATAGCAACCTACACCCTTGAAGGCTAATAAAGGTGTTTTGGGGGTAGCGAAGTGCTCCAGCACAAGTTCATTGGCCGATTTGGCTCATTGCTCACCGTTTTGGCCCTTACGAGCGCCTGTGCGGGTGGAGAGATTGGCGATGGCCCCGGCCGTTTCAGGCTCGGGCCGGAATCTGACGGCCTGGATGGCATCGCGCAGCCGGAGGAACCGGGCGTATCACTTGCGGCCGCTTCGTGTCCCGGAGCGAGCCCCGATGTGAGCGCAAGCGACGGCTGGCTGAGCAGCAAAGCCTCGTTGCCAGCGTTCGGCACACTGTACTTCGAGACCATGGCCCGTCCGACCGCGGCAAACCTCGATGGCCTGATGGCCGTTGGTGCTGTGGACATCGACGATTTTGCCGAGGCGGCAATCACAGTCCGATTCGCTGATGACGGCTTGGTCGATGTGCGAGACGGCGACGTGTACACCAGCGACCTGTCCTACGCCTACGAACCCGGGGTTTGGTACACCGTCGCCATCTCTGCAGACATTGCGACGGAGACCTACGACGTCGAGATTGGACGTTGTGGCGAGCCAAAAGAGACGCTCATCAGCGGCGCCCAGTTTCGATACGCCGCCGACGTGAGCGATCAGTTGAGCACCTGGGCTGTCTGGTCTTCGCAAACCGCGGCCCTCGAGCTCTCGACGCCCATGTGGATGGCCTCCGGCGGCTGCGCCCCGGCCACTTGTCAGTCCTTGGGTCAGCAGTGCGGTCAGCCGAGTAACGGCTGCGGCGGCAGTCTCAACTGCGGAATTTGCGGAAGCGGCGATTCGTGCGCCAGCGGTCTTTGTGTCCAGGACTCGACCCCACCTCCTGCGCCCGCTCCCGCGCCGGTGCCTCCGCCACCAGGAGCCGGAGACCCGACGGACCGGCCCTGGGAGCACAACACGGGCCCGAGCAACCCGGGAGCCCTGACGCCGTCGGGTTCGCTGATGATCACGACCGATGGCGCCGTGTACGAGAATCTCGATGTCAATGGCGACATCTGGATCGACGCCGACAATGTGACGATACGCAACTTCCGCATCAACGCAGGCGGAGCGAGCTACGGCATGAAGGTCTTCGACGGTCACAGCGGCGTGGTCATCGAGGACGGCGAGATCACCGGATTCGGGTCCGCTGGCATTCTGGGGGTTGGGTACACCGCTTCGCGGCTCCATGTGCACACCTCGGGTGGCGATGCATTCAAGATCCAGGGCGTGGGTGGTCCCACGGTTCTTCAGACCTCGTTTGTGGAGAAGTTTGGACTCGTGAACGGCGTCGATCACTCCGATGCGGTGCAATCGAACGACAGCACATTGACGACGAGCAATGTCACGATCCGACGAAACAACTTCTACATGCCCAACGGTATCGGCTACTACCCGAACGCCAACTTCATGCTCCAGCAGGCACTATCCAACTGGGTCATCGAAGAAAACTGGTTGGATGGCGGAACCTACACGGTCTATTGCTACGACTACACCACGCAAGTGACAGTCAGGAACAACTTCTTTGGACGCAGCTCGCTCTATGGGCTCAACGCACCACAGAGGCCTTGCAAATCGTGGACAGGGAACGTCTGGGAAGATACCGGCGACCCCATTTGAGTCGCGCAGCTGACGGGCGACGCCGGCTCCAGCGGATCGAGCAAGCCAAACGGCTCGCCGGCCTCTCTTCCAGCTCTCGCTGAACATAATCCTAAGAGGTGCATTTCTTTGTAAGGAATTGTGGATCAGCATGGCTGGCCACACCCTTACAGGCTACTAATTCACCTTGGGGGTAGATGAGTGATCAAAGGAAGCTTCTCTAGTTGGATTGGCCTATTCGCGTTGGCCAGTCTCGTTGGCGCGTGTGGCGACGGACAGATCAGTAGCGTGGGAGGCGGTCGGATAGACGATCCCACCTTGGACTTCGGGGAGTTCGACGCAGGCGTCGGAGCGCCGGGCAGCGGCGGCACGACGGGCACCGGCGGGACAACTGGCACCGGCGGGACAACTGGCACCGGCGGGACAACTGGCACCGGCGGCACGACGGGCAGCGGCGGAACAACTGGCACGGGCGGCACGACGGGCACCGGCGGCACGACGGGCACCGGCGGCACGACGGGCACCGGCGGAACAACTGGCAGCGGCGGAACAACTGGCACGGGCGGCACGACTGGCACGGGCGGCACGACGGGCACCGGCGGCACGACGGGCAGCGGCGGCACGACGGGCACCGGCGGAACCCCTGGCAGCGGAGGTACGGCCGGCAGCGGCGGCACACCTGGCAGCGGCGGCACACCTGGCAGCGGCGGCACACCTGGCAGCGGCGGCACACCTGGCAGCGGCGGCACACCTGGCAGCGGCGGCACACCTGGCAGCGGAGGTACGGCCGGCAGCGGCGTCACACCCGCCGGGCTGCCCACCGGACCCTACGGCTATGTGAGTCCAGCCGACGTGGGCACACTCGTGGGTGCCGGTTCGAACGGCCATCCAACGCCGACCGAAACCTTTGCGGGAGGCGCGATCAACACGCCGACTGTGATCGAAAACAAAATCATCACGGACGCGGTCTCGGTGAACGCCGACAACGTCGTGTTTCGCAACGTGCACTTCCGAAACAGCGCCCGGACGATGCTCTCCGTCTCGACGGGTGTGAACGGGCTCACCATCGAGGACAGCACGATCGAGTGCACCGCCTCGCCGAGCGAGTCCGGCTCCAAACAGGTCTTGGTGGGCGAAAACCTCACCAACCTCACCGTGCGCCGCACCGAGCTCACCGGATGCTCCCGTCTCTTCATCCTGGATGGGAACCTCGACGGCTTCCTGTGGGAGCACAACGTTCGGCACCAGGTCGGACCGGGCTTCGAGCCCAACGGTCACTCGGTCGGGCTTCACATCGCCTACTTCGAGCCCACCTACGGCAACATGACGATTCGCGGAAGCTACTTCCGCCAAGAAGACACGACGAGCTACACCGATCAGATCTCGTTTGGGTTCAGCGGGCTCTCGAACGCGAGCCTCGTGGTCGAAAACAGCTACTTCGACCAGGACCTGAACTACACGATCCGTTGCACGGCCAACACCGATTGCGCGATTGTGAACACGGTCTTCAGCGCCTCGGTCGGGACCGCGGCGCAATTTGAAAACGGCGCGGCGAGCTTTGACTGCAACCGCCTGCCCAACGGGGACCTCGTGGGCAGCGGCGCGCTCATCGGCGGACAAGCCAACAACACCAGCTGTCCAGCCCTTCCCTGACGTTCGAGGAATCGCCGAACTTCCTCATGAAGCCCTCGCGGCGCAGGCCGCAGGGCTGCGCCGTGCGACGCCCGGAACAGCTCAAACATAATCCCTAAAGGTGCACTTCATTGTCTGCAAGTGTAGAGACGCATAGCAACCTACACCCTTGAAGGCTAATTAACACCCTTAGGGGGTAAATCAGTGTTCAAACATAACTCGGTTGGCCGGCTCGGCCTTTTCCTCGGTATTTTGGTCCTTACCAACGCCTGCGCAGTCGGGGAAATCGGCGATTCCGCAGGGGAGCCGGGACTCGATCTGGGCTTCAACGACGCTGCGCTGACCTGCCCGGGGGTGAGCCCCGATGTGAGCGTCAGCGACGGCTGGGAGAGCAAACAGGCATCGCAGTCGGCGCCCGACACGCTCTACTTCGAGGTCATGGCGCGTCCTACCGAGGCGAACCTCGACGCCTTGGTGGCCGTCGGTGCTCAAGACATCCACGATTTTTCGGATGCGGCCATTACAGTTCGGTTCGCGGAGAGCGGCCTCGTGGATGTGATGGATGACGTTGAATACGACAGCGATGGACTTTTCGAATATGACCCAGGGGTCTGGTACAACATCGCGATTTCAGCGGACGTGACCACACGAACCTACGATGTCGAAGTGGGTCGCTGTGGCGAGAAGCGCCGCAATGTCATTCGCGGCGCCAGGTTCCGATCTGCGGCGAACGTGTACGATCGGCTGAGCACTTGGGGCGTTTGGTCCTCGCGACTCGCATCCCTGCAGCTCTCCACCCCAACGTGGATGGCATCCGGGACCTGCGCACCTGCCACATGCGAGACTTTGGGCTCGGAGTGCGGTCAGCGGAGCGATGGCTGCAACGGCACGTTGAATTGCGGTGTCTGCGGCGGCGGCCAGTCGTGCTCGAGCGGCGCTTGTGTCGATGAGCCGGTGAGCGTTCCGCCGCCGCCGAGTTGCACGCCGGCCAGCTGTCGGTCCTTGGGCGCCGAGTGCGGTGCGCCGAGCGACGGCTGCGACGGCACGTTGAATTGCGGTACCTGCAGCGCCGGCCAGTTGTGCTCGAACAACGTCTGTGTCGATCAACCGGTGACCCCGCCTCCTCCTCCGCCGGCGTGCGTACCCACCAGCTGTCAGGCCTTGGGCGCCGAGTGCGGTGTGAGGAGCAATGGCTGCGGCGGCACGTTGAATTGCGGTGGCTGCGGCGCCGGTCAGTCGTGCTCCAACAGCCTTTGTATCGACCCGCCGGTGACTCCTCCTCCGCCAGCGTGCGTACCCACCAGCTGTCAGGCCTTGGGGGCCGAGTGTGGCGCGCGGAGCAATGGCTGCGGCGGCACGTTGAATTGCGGTGGCTGCGGCACCGGTCAGAGCTGCTCAAGCAACGTTTGCATCGATGACCCGGTGACTCCTCCTCCTCCGCCGGCGTGCGTACCCGACACCTGTCAGGCCCTGGGCGCCGAGTGCGGCGCGCGGAGCAATGGCTGCGGCGGTACTTTGAATTGCGGTGGCTGCGGCGCCGCCCAGAGCTGCTCGAGCAACGTCTGCATCGATGACCCGGTGACCCCGCCGCCACCAGGAGCCGGAGACCCGACCGATCGGCCCTGGGAGCACAACACGGGCCCGAGCAACCCGGGAGCCCTGAGTCCTTCGGGGTCGCTGATGATCACGACCGACGGCGCCGTGTACGAGAATCTCGATGTCAATGGAGACATCTATATCGACGCCGACAATGTGACCATTCGCAACTTCCGCATCCGTGCAGGCGGAGCGAGCTACGGCATGAAGGTCTTCGACGGTCACAGCGGCGTGGTCATCGAGGACGGCGAGATCACCGGATTCGGGTCCGCTGGCATTCTGGGGGTTGGGTACACCGCTTCGCGGCTCCATGTGCACACCTCGGGTGGCGATGCATTCAAGATCCAGGGCGTGGGTGGTCCCACGGTTCTTCAGACCTCGTTTGTGGAGAAGTTTGGACTCGTGAACGGCGTCGATCACTCCGATGCGGTGCAATCGAACGACAGCACATTGACGACGAGCAATGTCACGATCCGACGAAACAACTTCTACATGCCCAACGGTATCGGCTACTACCCGAACGCCAACTTCATGCTCCAGCAGGCACTATCCAACTGGGTCATCGAAGAAAACTGGTTGGATGGCGGAACCTACACGGTCTATTGCTACGACTACACCACGCAAGTGACAGTCAGGAACAACTTCTTTGGACGCAGCTCGCTCTATGGGCTCAACGCACCACAGAGGCCTTGCAAATCGTGGACAGGGAACGTCTGGGAAGATACCGGCAACCCCATTTGAGTCGGATGACCAGATCCCAGGCCGTCAAAACATCGATTTGAAGGCGATTTTCTGGCGGATGGAACGTCGCATGGCACCCACGATGGAGCGCACTTTCTTCGGCAGGGGAACCTCAGACAGCCAGAAGCGGAAGCTCGGAAGCCCACTGTAGGTGGGCGTTCGAGCTCCGCTCAGGCGAGCACCGAGCAGCCGGCCCCAAACTTCGCCTCGAGTCCGAAGCAAGTTCGGTTGAGACTTTGGCAAGAGTTCAGGATCGACGCGGGCGGCGGTAAGCGCTCCATCCTGAACCGCCGTCTCGACAAACCGCTTACCGACGTCCGTCCGCGCCACGATGAGGGAGGAACCCATTTCTCCCTCTTGGATCGGTCTGTACCAGGGATCACCTACTGCGATATCAGCAAACTCGCCCGTGTGGTCGAGACATAGCTTGCACCGCCACTGCACATGACTGCTGAGCACCTCTCCCCAAGACTGTTCGTACGTACAGGAATACGTCGCCTCACTGTCTCGGGCTTTTGCTACGAAACTGCCCGGCCAGCCGTTGCCTCGGTATCGAACCTCACGGAGGCCGTCCACATCAGGGACGCCCAGGGATTCGAGGAGCTTGAGCGTACCGCTCGTCGATGGCGTACCCGCGCAAAAAAATGCGACCGTCAGCGCCAAGTTGCGATCGAGATCCGGCCGGTGCTTCCGAGCCTTCTGGGCGGCGGCCACGTCACACGGCTTGCCGATGAAGAGGCAAGGACCACCAGCATTTTCGACTAGATCCAGAAGCTCACAGGGGCTCGCGGGAGCATAGCGAGACCCGCTTCGACTCAGCACCTCATCACGGGTCCGGCTCGCGACGGTTCGGTTGGTGTAGGGGGCATCTGGGTCGGCCCCAACATGAAGGACCAGGCGAAAATCAAGATGTTCCAGCGCATAGACAGCGAGGGCACTCGCGGCGCCGCCGCTCGACCCAGCGAACCGCAACTGGTTGTCCGACGCGGCGCCTTCCCACATCGAAAGAATCGGGCCCCAGGCCGCTGCCAAGTCGTGTTCGATGGATGGCTGACTACCGAAATCGGGATGTTGCAACTCGATGCCCGGGCAAGCCTTCAACGCCTCACTCGTATCGATCTTCAGACGACCAGCATCTTCGACCGCAACGGGACGAAGCCCTTCGTCGCGCACGTCGACCATTCGTATCTGGGAGGGCTGCATGTAGGCGCAGGCACCGCAGCCGCTGCACAGTTTCGCGTCGACGACGTCTTGGATTGATTTAAACGACTTTCGCATGGGTGGCACAGCCTAGAGTAGCAATCAGGACGGCGATTGCAGCATGTCAGTGATGCACCGGAACTGATCCGTGGCCCGCGCCTTCACACCGTCGATGGTGGTCGATAGCACCTGCCTGGTCTGGGCGCGGCTCTCAAAAGACGCGACCAGCCTCTCGATGACGGCCTCGGTTCCAAATTGCCTTGGGTCGATGACCTGGTTTTCCACTCCGCACGATGCGAATACACCGAGGGTCTTGTCACTGTATGCCGTGGCCGCGGTTGGAACACCCGAAGACAACGCCGCGATCGTCGAGTGCATGCGAGCACCACAGAACCAGTCCATTTTTGAGATGAGCCACTTGACTTCGCGTTCGTCGAGAGTCGTGGGCGCGACGAGGATTCGAGACCTCAAGGTTGCCGGAAGCCCTTCCAGAACTTTCAGACAAGCGTCCGCATCAATGGGCGTCACGTGGGGAATGAGGAGCATTCGCAAATCAGGCTCTTGCATGGCCGAGCGGATGAATCCTGTGAGCGCATCCAAGTAGTTTGCGCGCAAGCCGAACCGGCGTGCGGCCCGGTCCGGCTCGAGCGCGATCAGCCCACTCACATTTAGACCGATCAGCGGATGATTCGGCTTCTCACTCAGCCATTCGCGAATCTCTGGGCCGAGCTTTTCCAGAGGGTCGACCGCTCCCAAGATGAACGCCATGTCCACCCCTTCTCGGTGACGGGACGCGTCGAAGTCGGTTCCGAGAAGCTCTTTCAGCTCGTCGAAGCTGAATCGATCGCGGGCCCACGCCATTGCGGCAGCCAAGACCGCCTCCCTCGCGAGGCGGCGTGCCCTGTGTCCACGGAAGGGGCCGTAGGTCTGAGGCAACAAGACGAGCGGGATGCCTCGGCGTTTCGCGATCAGTTTGGGTCTAATGACGCTCCAGAATCGGTGACTGCCGTAAATATCGCTGAAGCTGTCGCCGCCTGAAACATCGAGAATTGCATCGCACTGATCCAGCACCCGAATGATTGGATGGAGTCTGCCGACAGAACGACCCAGGGACGAGATGGCAGCCATCGTCGCCAGGTTCTCAGGAAGGTAGTACCGAACACCACCTCGAGCCCCTATCCGGGAAAAGCTGTAATCAACTCCGGACGCGAGTGTGGTGGAGTCCTCACGAACACCACGGGCGTTGTCGAATACCAAAAGCCTGCTGTCGGGCAGGGCGCTTCCAACACCTTCCATCACGGATCGGAACAGGGCCGAAACGCCTCGGTTTCCGGTGTCGGGTGCAGCGCCAAAAAATGCAAAGGTCTTGCGATGGGGCATGCTCATCCACCTAGTCGACCGGAGGTTAAGACGCACGTGCACCACATCTTTGGCTCGGGCGGTACCATTGTTCCGATATCTTCGTTCGAGCTTGAGAGCTGCTAGGGCTGAACGCCGTAGCAATACTGACAGCCGCACCAACTGCCGCCCGCGTTCCCGTCGTCAATACAATCGGGGTCGCAGGCGAAGGAGCCGTCGGCCGGACAGTCGCAGCCGTCGCCTTGACCGACATACTCGATCGGAACGACGGAGCACTCCCCGGGAAGAGGCAAGGGGTCGCCGTAGCAGTACTGGCAACCGCACCAACTGCCGCCTGGATTGCCGTTGACAATGCAGTCGGAGTCGCAGGTGAGGGAACCATCGGGGGGGCAGTCGCAACCATCACTCACGCCGACATATTGCTGCGGAACGACCGAGCAATCCGTTGGGGGAGGCCCGCCACCTGTTCCAGCGGTGCCACCAGTGCCGGCCGTGCCGCCCGTTCCAGCGGTGCCGCCTGTGCCGCCCGTGCCGCCTGTGCCGCCCGTGCCGCCGGTTCCGCCCGTGCCGCCGGTTCCGCCCGTGCCGCCCGTGCCGCCCGCGCCGCCCGTGCCGGGGGTTCCGTAGCAATACTGACAGCCGCACCAGCTGCCGCCCAGGTTACCGTCGTTGATGCAGTCCGGGTCGCAGGCAAAGGAGCCATTGGGGGGGCAGTCGCAACCATCGCTCACGCCGACGTACTGCGTCGGAACGACCGAGCAATCGCCGGAGGGAGGACCGCCGCCCGTGCCGCCGGTGCCGCCGGTGCCGCCGGTGCCGCCAGGAGTTCCGTAGCAGTACTGGCAGCCGCACCAACTGCCACCCGCGTTCCCGTCATTGATGCAGTCGGGGTCGCAGACGAAGGAGCCACTGGGGGGGCAGTCGCAGCCATCACTCACGCCGACGTACTGCGTCGGAACGACCGAGCAATCGACCGGAGGCCCGGATGCGTCTGTCGAGAACGTCAGGTCTCCCGTCGCCACAGGATTGCCTTGACTATCCTCCGAGGTGATCTGGTAGTGGTACTCGGTATCGGGCGACAGGCCGGATAGCGTGATGGAATGGTTGGACTGGAGCGACGCGTCCGACTCCGACCCAAGCTCGTAGCCGGACGTCAGACCGTACGCCACGGTGCTGGTTGCCGCTTGATTCGTCGTCCACGTGATTGTGGCCTCCGTCTTGTCCTCGCCTACCGACACACCGATATTGGTGATGTTCAGTGGGAGAGGTGTGACGGTGACGTTTCCAAAGCTCACGTCGGCTTCGTGGCTGACCAGCATCGCCCCGCCGCTTTCGGCGTACTGAGAGAACTCTTGACCGACGAGGTCCCAGGCCGGTGGCTCGGACTGCCCCTGCGGCCAGACCTTGAGGCTGTATTCCGCCCCGACACCCGGGATCGTCTCCGCTCGCGCCTTGAACATGTACCAGACCCCGGTCGACATGGTTCGGCTCTGTGTAGCGATTGGGTCGCTCGCGTTCCCAGTGACGGTCAATTCGTCGTACTTGAACCAAAGTAGGCTCCCAATGGGAAGGAACCCTGCCTTCGGCTGTACACCGGCGAAATCCGCCGGCTCATCGGTGTGACCGTTCCAGCGGAGGACGATGCCTGTAGCCATGATCGGTGTGAGTGTGTGGAACAGAATGGGAACGGTCACCTCGTAGTCGCTCCACGACATGTCGCCGAATGCGATCAACCTATCCCAGCCCGGAACGGTCGTGCGCACCGTGGCGCCGTTGCGAGTCCATGCGCCATCAACGACCGTGACGGCGTCATCGAACGAAGTCATCTGATCCCAGTTGACCGAGTAGGGCAGAGTCGCCTGGCCGTTACTGCTGTACTCCACCGTGACGATCTTCTGCGTTTGGGATGGCGGGTTGCCGCTGTCTATGGCCGTGATCACCACTTGGTTCGTGCCCTCGAGCAGGTCCGCCCTGAGAACATCGATGTTGAAGTCGCCGGTTAACTGGAGTCGATAGGGATCGGGACCAACCGTGAGCGCAACCTGCGAACCGCCGTTCAGCGAGTACGTCAGTGAGGAGATACCGTCCGAATCGGAGACGTTGCCGAGGATGTTCGCCCAAACCTGCGGATTGCCGACGTGCCCGAAACGCTGCGTGTCGCCGTACCAGACATCGATCTGAGGCGCTGCGCCTGCCTTCAGTCCAATATCGTCGCTCGGAGCGCCATCGTTCAACCCGTCGCCGCTGCAACCGCTGGCGGCGAGAACTGCCGCGAGCCAACACCACATCAGCCACCGGCCGATGTTCAATGATAGGTTCGAAGTGCCACGCATTTTAACTATCTCCAACCCGAGACCGGTTCCTGAAGTCACGCTGTTTACCTGTTCAGCAGATGGGGCTTCTCAACATAGCGGAGACGAACGTGTAGCGCACGCAGGAGTTTACATGTGTCACGTCTACGGGCGGCACAACACCTGTAAGGAATCCCACAATCCCGCCACCCGGACGCCCATAAGGGTGAATCGCTTTCCCGCCCGAACTTGTGTGGAAATCATCTCGCCCGGTGCTCGATGCGGGAGAAGTCCACCTCGTCGGCACGTTGGGCGAGGCGTCGAATCCGTTCGTCGACGCCGGGGGGCTCCTCCAGACCGAGCTTCTCGAGCACGGTGCGCCAGCGGTGTGCGGGATCGTGTGCACGAAGCGATCCACTCGCATTGCGACGCCGTATGGCTGCGCGTCGATCCGGATCGGCGTCGAGCTCGTCGATGCGATCGGCGACGTCATCACCGGAGGGGTCGACGACCAGGATCGGTTCTTCCCAGTCGAATAGCTCGGCAAAGGTGGGAGCCGTGACCTGTGTCCCGACCATGATCGCCCCGCCCGCCGCACCTTCGAAGTACCGATACCCCATCTCGGATTGGTGGCCGGTTTCTTTCGGCCGATTGAACTTTGCTCCGCACACCATGAAGTACCGGGACCGCCGGACAAACTCTGCGAGCATTCCACGGTGTTGTCGGTGGTCGCGAAGGGGACGGTTCCCGGTCACGGTATCGTACATATAGAAGCGCGAACGATCGGCCTCGACCCAGCGGAGGATCGCCTCGTGCAGTTGAGGCTCACGCCGTCCCATGGCGTACACGTCGATTGAAGAGGGCGGCCAAGGGTTCGCGGCGAATCGCTCGTGATCGACCGAAGGGGGCAGATAGGTAACCGGGGTGTCGAGGTGCTCGGCGAGCGGGCCCACCGTCGCCGCGCAGCTCACGAAGATGTGATCGAACTCGGCGAGCTGGCGGCGCAGATCAATCCGGAGGGGGATGTCGCGGACCCACACTTCTTCGACAAAGGCGGCTTTCTTCGCGGCCGACCGAATTACCGACTGGAAGGCAAGGTGGTCGGCGAAGTCCGGCAGTACCTGCGCCATCGCAAACACGAGCTCGTCCCCGCCGCTCCCCTTACGAGGATCGATCCACATCTCGGCAGCCTTCCGCGCACGCCACAAGCGCCGCCTGGGCGATTCCGTCGGGACTGACGTCGTGACCAGTCGAATGCGGTCGTCGCACGCAGCGATCACATCTTCGAACTCGAAGGTGAGGCCACGACTCATGGTCAGCCTCGATTGCCTGCAGGATAGAAGTCGACGGGTCATTGAATGGTGTCCATTGGGGTTTGGAGAGTCACCAACTTGGCAGGCCCCCGCCAAGTTTTCAAATCCGGCGACGATTCGACGATTGGATGCGTCACGTGGCGCTAGCCAAGGAGTCTGCCGAGCGCAGCAGGCAGTGCGTTCTTTCTCGGCACACGTCGATAAAGCTGAACCGATGCCTCTCCGCCGGCCTCTCGGAGCTGAGTCAGCACGCCCGACTGCATGGCCGCCTCGCAGCTCTGCCGGTCGTCGAATCGGAAGAGGCAGGTTCGTTTGAAGACGAGTGGGTTGGTGTTGGCCGGATGTGGGCGCCTGCTGATGACGATCGGCGCCGTCTCCTTGCTCTGGTAGACCAGCTGTCCGCCCGCCGATTCGAGGACGCTCCGCACGGCATCGGGCGCTTCGTGGAAGTGCACGGCGAGCAGCCACTTGCTGCCTCTCAGCGCATCGAGCGAGTCCGGTGAGTGGGTGAATGAAGCCTCGAACTTGCGGACCGCCTTCATGCGCTGCGGGTTGGCGACGAGCATGTAATAAGGATTGAGCGCCAGGGCGAAGAAGCGTCTCTGATTCGGATAGCGGACAACCAAAAGCTCTTCGGCTCGAGGCTCGCCGAGGAACGATTTGACGTGCGTACCCATCCAGCCGACTTCGGCTCCCACGGCCTTCAGCAGCGGGAGGGTGAGCACGCCGTACCACTTGTACGCCTCTTCGTCCTTGAAATGGATGAGGTTGAGCACGTCCACGGGCTTGGGCAGATCGGCCCGGTAAAGCCGCCTGACGGCGTCGAGGTCCAGTTGGTCGAGCATGCCCATCCAGCGGTTCTAGTACGCGGGGCCTGGGCTCGCCATCGACTCGGACGTTTGGGGGGTGCCGCGGCTGCTTGTTGCCCCTATTGGTGTCCGATAAGGAGCGAAGGGATGACCGAGGACATGAATGCCGCCGCGATCGAGGAGCTCGGCCAGCCGACCACGGAAGTTGCACAGCGAGCGTCGGTAGTGACGCGAATGGTTTTCGCCGCGCCAGCCGAGCGCGTGTGGAAGGGTTTGGTGTTCTACGAGGAGCTAGGCGGGCGCCCACCCTGGCATCTGCGTCTGCTCTTGCCGGTGCCGATCCGCACGGTGGGCGAAGTATCCGCCGTCGGCGACGAGGCGACCTGTCTCTACGAAGGCGGACATCTCCTCAAGCGCATCACGCGAATCGAGCAGGGCGACCTCTACGAATTCGAAGTCGCCGAGCAGGCTCTTTCCGTCGGGGGCGGCATGCGACTTTCTGGCGGCCGGTATACTTTGCGCAGCCTGCCCGACGGGCAAACCGAAGTCGCCGTCGAGACGCGCTACGTGAGTCGTAAATGGCCGCGTTGGTTTTGGAGGCCGCTCGAGAAAATGGTCTGCCACTTGTTCCACCGCTACCTCTTGGCCTCGATGCGACGGCAGGTCGAAGCCGGGTGAGGTGCCGTCGTGCCTGAGCTCATGCCACCGTACTGGTTGATTCGCGCTGCGGTCGCGGCGGTCTGGTTCTACGAAGGCCTCTGGTGCAAGTTGCTCCGCGGCGAGCCGCGCGAGTTCGAGGTCGTCAAGGCGGTGCCGCGGTTCGGGGCGCGATTCGGTGTGCCGTTTCTGCTGACCTTGGGCGCCGTCGAGGTCGCCATCGGGCTCTGGGTCTTGAGCGGCGCAGCTCCCTTTCTCTGTGCGCTTGCACAAACCGTGCTTCTCGTTTCACTGAACGCCAACGGCTGGATCTGGTCGAGGCACATCATTCACGACCCGCGCGGCATGCTGGTGAAGAACTTCGCCTTCCTCGTCCTTGCCTGGGTCGCCGCAAGCGTTCCGGCAGGCGCGGCGCCATGAGCGCGAGCACGGCGGTTACGATCTGGGAGCGGGGCCGCCTCGATGCACGCGTCGGTCCTCGGCAAGTGCTCTTCGGGCGCATGTACGAGGACCCGTCGATCGAGCTCGAAGCCTTTCGGCCGGGGAGCCGCGTCCTTTGCATTGCTTCGGCGGGCTGTACGGCGATGAAGCTTGCGCCCCAGCACGAAGTCGTCGCGGTCGACATTAATCCGGTGCAACTCGCGTACGCCGAGCGGCGCTTCGACGGCGACCCCGGTGTTCGCGGCCGGGCAGAGCGCATCATGGACTTCATGCGTTTCTTCGGTCCGCTGGCGGGCTGGTGGCCGTCGCGTGTACGAGCCTTCGTCGAGCTCGATGATCCAGCGAAGCAGATGCAGTTCTGGGAGCGAGAGCTCAACACCTGGCGCTTCCGTGCCGCGGTCGACGGCCTGTTTTCCATCACGGCGCTCCGCGCGGTCTATGCGCCCCGCTTCTTGGATTTTCTGCCAAAGCGCCTGGGGTCAGTGATGCGCGGGCGGATGGAACGCTGTTTCGCGCGGCACCCCAATCGGAGCAATCCCTATGCCCGTTCCCTGCTTCTCGGCGAGCTTTCTTCCGAGCCTCCGCCACCGCAGGCCAAGGACGTTCAGCTGGTGCACGCTGATGCGGCGAACTTTCTCGAAAGCCAAGCAGCCGCAAGCTTTGGTGGCTTCACCCTCTCGAACATCCTGGACGGCACCGACGAGGCCTATCGGGAACGCCTCTTCGCCGCCGTGAAGCGGGCAGCCACCCCCGACGCGATCACCGTGCTTCGTAGCTTCGGCGATGCAGACGCGAGCTCCCCGGCGAATCGCGCGGACGACGACCGCTCCATGCTCTGGGGCAGCGTCCTCGTGAGGCCGGCCAGTGAGCTCGGTCTCGAGCCCTAGGGGAGCTCTCCTGGGGAGCTACTCCGCGATCACACTCAACGCGACTCGGCCGGGGCCCGAGGCGTAGCTTGCCGTATCGAGCTCGGTGAGATCACCGTTGGCAATGTCGATTCCGTAAAGCACGGCGCCGCCGGGGTCGATAGGGTTGCTATCGCCGCCGCCGAAGTAAACGACCACTGCGAGCTCACCGTCGTCGCCGGTCACGGCGACGTCACGGTTCTGGATTGGGTCTACGACCACCTCGATGATTTCGTCCTCGAGCGCCAAAGTGGTTCCCTCGAAAGAAACCGTCCGAACTTCATCCTTGCCGACCAGGACGAATCGGCTGTAGGTGGCATTGTGTGCCTGCGCACGGACGGGATACTCGCTGCCGAAGCTGATCGTATCGACCTCCACCGGTGCCTCCGGGTCCGTGAGATCATAGATCGCCAGGCCGTCGACGTTGCTGGTGGTGACGAGCAGGTCGGTCGTCGCGACACCCGTGCCCGAAAGAACGACCTCGGTGTCGTTGCCACCTGATGCGTCGGCAACCTGCACCACTGCGTCACCCGTGATGTCGTAGATGTTGGTGCCGTTGTACAGGTAGGGGCCGTTCGGGTGCGCGCCAAGCCCGTGAACGGACGTTTGGCCACCCTCGGAAATGAACGACAAGTCTCCCGTACCCGGGTCGACGGAGAAGATTTCGACCCCATCGAGCTCGTCGTCATCGACGTAGAAGCGAGTGCCGTCGGGCGAAAATGCCAGACCGCCGGGCGCGCAGAAGCCTTCCTGGCCGGGGTAACCGGTGGAAATCTCGTCACCTTCGGCGCAGGAGATGCCGTCGGCCTGGAACGCCGCGTCGTTCATCTCATACGCGAGCCCGTCGTAGGCGATGTCCGTCTTGGTGAACGTGAAACGATCGACGCGGCCGTTGCCCCAACACCAATCGATATCTGCCGCGCAATCGTTTGCCGAGCCAACGTAGATGCGCTGCTGCCCATCTTGCTGCACCGCCCCGAAGATCTGATGACCAGCGAGCAGACCCGCAGCCGGAATCTCGGCGGAGTCGACTTCAACGATGGTCCCTCCTGTTACGTCGAGGAGGCGAACCGTGCGCCCGTGCGCCACGATGACGTGAGCTTGGGGGCCGGGTGAGCCGCCCATGCCGCCGGCGCCGCCCATCCCTGCAGCACCGCCCATGCCGCCGGCGCCGCCCATGCCACCTGAACCCGCCGTGCCACCTGAACCCGCCGTGCCACCACCGCCGTCGTCACCAGAGCCACTGCAACCCATGGCGATCACGCCGGAGAACATCAGCATCGCGGCAAGCCGCCCCCACTTCGAATAAACCTTGATCATCTTGATCTAACTCCCCAACAGCGCCCCTCGCGCCGCGCACCTATACCATGCAGACACGCTCCCGACCCACCTAAGGTCTGATTTCGAGCATCTAGGGTGCACGCCGCGAAAACCCGCTTTTGCGACGCGATGTCGGAAGATCAGTCGGCCCGAACCGCGGCGATGGGCCCACAGGCCGTCTCGTTCATGAACACGCCGCCTTCGTTCGGCCCCATCACCGTGTTCTCGCCGGAGGTCGCACCGATCTTCAAGTCCGCATCGCTGTACGCGAGGAACACGCACATCTCTTTGCCTGCGAGGCCGTACGTGAGTCGCCGGTCGGTGTTGTTGATGTAGCCGCACTCGACCCGGAGGCGCCCCGCGCCGTGCGACGGGATCGGTGGGTCGAGCGTGATCCCGAGCGGCTCACCGATCGAACCCTCTAGCTCGAAGATGGTTCGGTCCACACCCAAATCGTCGACGAAGCTGAGCCGGAAGTAGTTCCCCCACTCGTGATAGTGCGCCAGCACGTAGTAGATGTTGTAGTCGGGCGGTCCGCCGAGCAGGTTCTGGAATTGTGACCGGAGATCACAGATCATGGCGTAACGGGACTCCGCCTGCGGCTCGATGTCGAGTGCGGTGTTGGTAAACGCGATCGGTCGGAGCCGGACTTTGACCTCGGCTTCGGGAACGGTTTCGATTTCAAAGCGAAGCGCGGTCTCGAGTGCGCTCGCCGAGATGTTCACGAGATGAACGCCACCCACGATCTTGTGCCTGGGTGGAATCTCGAGGACCGCTCCCTGTTGAAAGGCCTGGAGCTCTTGGAGCGCTTGGGTGGACTGCGCGAAGAAGGCGCCGCCCTCGAGCCCCGCCGTGACGTCGTGGAAGCCGCGCTCATCACAGCTCCAGGTCCCGTCCGGCCCGGGGTACGTGGTCTCGGGCACGAAGAACCAATTCGAATGGTGCCAGGCGCCATCGTTGGTTTGCCGTATCTTGGATACGAACAGCGGTTCGTCGTTGTTGAGCGTCCAGCTTTGGCAGGTGTCAGTCACCTCTTCACCGCGATCGACCATGATCGCCTCGAACGAGTGGCGGAGCGTCGGCTGGATCTCATCCGAGGCGCTTTGCGGAGCGCAAGCAGCAACCAGGATGAACGGGATCAGAACGGGCAGTGACCGCATTTCCGCAACGGTCGCCCGGTTCGAAGCGCTTGGCAAGAAGAGAGAAGCGGCGTACACGGAATCGACGCATGAGACCGCCGTCTCGAGACTTGCTGCCTCCGGAACGGGATCACAGCGCCCTCCCCCAGCGAGGCACTCGAACGCGGGGTCAGCGGGTCGGCTTGCTTCTAGGTCCGGCACTTTTCGCGCTTTTGCTGATCTTTGATCTAGATCCGGCTCGACCCGAGGTCACCCGGATGGCGGCGGTTGCGATCCTGATGGCCACTTGGTGGATCACCGATGCGATCCCTCTTTTCGCCACGGCGCTCTTGCCCCTCATCTTGTACCCGCTGCTCGGGATCGCGCGCACGGGCGACACCGCGCCGGTCTACTTCAACAGCACCATCGTGTTGTTCCTCGGCGGATTCATGATCGCGCTCACGATGGAGAAGTGGAACCTCCACCGGCGGATCGCACTCTGGATCATTCGCACCGTGGGAGGCGGCGCCGATCGCATCATCCTCGGCTTCATGTTGGCGGGGGGGTTCCTGTCGATGTGGATCTCGAACACGGCGACGGCGATCATGATGATCCCGATCGGACTGGCGATCGTCCTCCGAATGGAAGAGGATTTTGGTCGAGAGACCACCCACACATTCTCGGTCGCGGTGATGCTGGCCATCGCCTACTCCTGCTCTGTCGGCGGGATCGCAACCTTGGTCGGCACACCGCCCAATCTCTCGCTGCAGCGAATCTTCCAGATTACGTTTCCAGACGCGCCCCCCATCGGCTTTGGGCTTTGGTTCGCCATGGCGCTTCCGATTTCGATCATCCTTCTCGTCGTGGCCTGGCTGCTGCTCACCCGGGTCTTCTATCGGATCTCCGATGACGTGATGGTGGATCGGTCGATCGTCGACGAAGAGGCCGAGAAGCTGGGGTCGATGGCGTACGAGGAGCGAATCGTTCTCGCGGTCTTCGTGTCGACGGCCTTGCTCTGGTTGTTCCGCGCACCCCTAGTGCTCGGTTCCCTCACCGTGCCTGGATGGTCGGATTTTTTGCCTCATGGAGAGCTCTTGGACGATGCGACGGTCGCCATCTGCATGGCTTCGATCATGTTCCTCATTCCGACTCGCTCACCCGGTTCCAAGTCGGCGACAATCATGGGGCCAGGCGTGATCCGGCGACTTCCCTGGAACATCGTCTTGCTCTTCGGCGGCGGCTTCGCCTTGGCGCAAGGCTTCCAAGTCACAGGGCTCGCCGCGTTCATCGGCGAGCAGTTCACAGGGCTCGCCGGCGTGCCTCCGCTCATCATCATCTTCGCGACCTGCCTCGGCCTCACGTTCCTGACGGAGCTCACGTCCAACACGGCGACCACGGAAATGGTTCTCCCAGTGCTGGCGTCCATCGCGGTGGCCACCGGCATCCACCCGCTCCTGCTGATGGTACCCGCCACGCTGTCGGCCTCGTGCGCGTTCATGATGCCGGTCGCGACCCCCCCGAATGCCGTCGTGTTTGGAAGCCAACGCGTCAGCATCCCGGAGATGGTGCGGGTGGGGCTGGCGCTGAACGTGATCGGCGCCGTCGTGATTACCGTCGTGTTTTACTTCGTTGGCACGAGCCTCTTCGGAATCGAGCCGGGGGTGCTCCCCGACTGGGCGATTACCCCGCCGGCTCGTCCTTAGCCCCGAGTAGAGCGGATGGACGTTCCCGGACTGCCCTCAGTCGAGCGTCCTGATTCTTTTTGTATCGTTTCTCGCACTAAAGCTGCAGGGAGCGGCGGCGCTGGCTACTCTGTACTTCATGGGGGAGAGCAGAGTTTTTTCGCGCGGCTGCACGGTATCGCTGTGCCTCGGTTTGCTCTTGATGGCGGCTTGCTCATCGGGGTCCGATCCGCGCTCTGGCGCCCGAGGTCTCGGCGGTAGCGCAGGCGGCGGGGGCGGCGCTGGCGGGGGCGGCTCGATTGGCAAACCTTGTCCTTGCCCCTCGGGCGAAGTCTGTGTTCAAGCGGAGTGCCTCGCCGAACATGGCGCATGCGACAGTGACGACGACTGCAGTGGCGACACGTATTGCTGCGCGGCCGGCTGCTTGTCGGACCCAAGCGACTCCCCGACCTGCATATCCTACGGCAGTGGCCCGCGGGGCAACGTGAACGAGCTCTGTCTGGGCGACATCACCATCGGCCTCTTTCAAGCTGATGTTCAATGCGAATGGACCGGTCCACCGCCAGGCGATCCCTTCCCCGATCATGTTCAGGTGCTGACGACCCCTCTGGTTGCCGACCTTCCCTTCGACTCGGGTGTCGCAAAAGAGATCGTCATCGTGACCTACAACGGCCTCGACGGTGGCTCGCCGGCCGCGGAAGGCACAGACCCGGCTCGGTTCGGCGTGATTCGAATCTTGAACGGCCAGACCTGCGAGCAGATCGTGAACCTCGACGACCCAGCAAACCGGGTGATCGCGGCCTCCCCTCCGGCGATCGGCGACATCAACGGCGACGGCTTCCCAGACATCGTGACGCATCGCGCGCTAGGCGGCGTGATCGCATACGCCTGGAACGAGCCTGCCGAAACCTACACGGGCCTTTGGGTAGCTCTGAGCACCAACATCAGCGGTCAGCGTTGGGATGGGCTCGCCCTGCACGACTTGGACGACGACGGCATTCCCGAAGTGATCTCGGCGAGCGAAGTCTATGACGGACCGACGGGCAACCGACTGAACCCCGGTCAGGTCTTGCCGGCCGCAGGCGCGATGAGCGTCCCGGCCGTGGCTGATGTGGACGGCGATGGCGAAATCGAAATCACCGCCCGGGACATCCACCGCTGGAACGCCGGCACGAATCAATGGGACCTCGCCTACCCCCTCGGCCACAGCGCGCAATTCTGGGCCGTTGCAGACTTCGGCACGCCCGGCGCAACGCCAGCGGAGTTCGATGCGAACAGCTTTGATGGGATCGCCGAAATCGTGTCGACCGGCAACGGCAACGCTCGCTTGATGACGCTCTCCGGCCAAGTGCTCTTGGACGTGAGCTCGGGCATTCTCGGCGGCGGGCCACCTACGATCGGCGATTTCGACGATGATGGACGTCCGGAATTCGCGTCCGCAGGCGGAAATTTTTACCGGCTCTTCGACCTCGATTGCGCGACCGATCCAGCCTGCCTGACGACGGAGATTCGCTGGTCCACCTCGTCGCAAGACCTTTCCTCCAATCGCACCGGCTCTTCGATTTTCGACTTCGAAGGAGACGGCGCTGCAGAGGCGGTGTACGCGGACGAGTGCTTTACACGCATCTACGAAGGCTCGACGGGAGAGGTCTTGTACTCCGCGTTCCGCACCTCCTGCACCTGGTTCGAGAACCCCGTCATCGCCGACCCGGACGGGGACTCCAACACCGAGATCCTCGTCGGCTCGAACGCGAACTGCGACCGGACCTGCCCAGCGATCGACCCGATTCACCGGGGCAACCGCTGCGAGGCCGGGGCCGACTGCCTGTCGGGATTGTGCGACGCGGGCTTCTGCCGTTGCACCGACGACTCGGAGTGCCGCGAAGGCTACTCGTGCGAAACGCCGATCGCAGAAACGGCGGGCAGCGGCGACACCTGCAGGGCAGAGCATCCGCCTGGCGTGGGGCAAGTGGGCCTTCGCGTTCTCCGCGACGCGCTCGATCGCTGGGTCTCTTCGCGCCCCATGTGGAACCAACACACTTACTCGGTCACCAACGTCAACGACGACGGAACGATCCCCATGACCTCGGAATGGGTCGCGAACTTCAGCGACCCGACACTGAACAACTTCCGGCAAAACGTACAGGGTGCGGCGGCGCCCGGCACACAACCCGATATCACCGGAGTCGTCGACGAAAGCGTCTGCCAAACCTACGGCCAAGAACGTGTTCTCACGGCGACCGTGTGCAACCGGGGGACGAGGACCGTTGGCGCCTCGATGCCCGCAACGTTCTACATCGGAGACCCGGCCGATGACAACCTCTTGTGCGTCTCGTTCACCGAAGGTCCGGTCCCGGTCGGCGGCTGCCTCGAAGTCTCGTGCATCATCGACGTAGACATCGAGGGCAAGATCACCATGGTCGTCAACGACGACGGCCAAGGCGGCCGCACGACGACCGAGTGCAACGAGAACAACAACTCGGACGACGTCACGATCATCTGCGTCCAGTGACGGTGGACCGATCGACGAGTTGCTTCCGCTGAGGTGCTTCTCGCCGCCTACTCAGGCGAACAGTGTTTGTTGCGCGTTCGAAGGATAGCTATCCTGTACACGATATGGTGGGGGGAGCCATGATGGAGCAGCAGTGCATCTTATTGTTGGATGATGACAATGAATTCCGTGCGCTCCTAGGCGCTGTGCTGAGCGCGCGCGGTTTTCGGGTCCTCGAAGCGGCATCTGCACAGGCTTCAACGACCGTTCTGCTCACCGAAAGCCCCGATCTCGTGATCGTCGACGGCTTGCTTCCCGATCTTCCGGGCGCGGAATGGATTGAAAGCATCCGGCAACGCGACGCTGAGACCTTGATCGTGTTTCTGTCTGCATTCTGGCGTGACCTCGAAACTTTCCAACATCTCACCCAGGACTTGGGCGTGTCGCTGGTGGCGTACAAGCCGATCGACCCGCTGGTGTTCGCCGAAACGATCGGTCAATTGCTTCAACTCGAGCCCAGGCCGACCGACAGCGTCCGGCCGACGGTCAGCAGCCCTCCTGCTGCTCCTCCGGACAGCCTTCGAGCGCGCATGGCACAGCTGCGGGAAGCGTACACGTTCGAGCTCCCTGGGAAGCTCGAGGAGTTGGAGGCTCTGGTCGACGAAGCCCGACAACGACCGGAGGCTGCGAAACAAGCGTCGAGCAGCGCCCACCGTTTGCGGGGAACAGCCGGGGCCTACGGTTTCAAGCTCGTCGGCGTCCTGGCTGGCCAGGTCGAAGATCTCTTATCGGAGTACCAATCGTCGCCGCTGCGGGTTCGACGCAACCTCTGGACCGAGATCAGTCGCGCCCTCGAGGACGCTCGTCTGGCGGCGCAGCCCCAGGAATCGGCCCCACGCCCCGGCCTCGAGTCGATGGATACGGTTTCGGCGGGCACGATTCTGTTCGTAGACGACGATCCGGACGTACGGCGGAACGCAACGCTCTTCTTACGAAAGCAGTTGCTCGATGTCTGCGTCGCGAGCTCGCCGCCGGAGGCTTTGCACAAAGCAGCTTCCATCAAGCTCGCCGCAGCGATCGTGGACGTCCATTTGAAAGAGACGAGCGGATTCGACCTGTGCCGCGAGCTTCGCAAGCTGCCTGGGAAAGAGAGCCTTCCGCTCGTACTGATGTCCGCAGACCAAAGCCTCGAGACACGCGTTGCAGCGACTCAAGTAGGCGCCTCGCTCTTCATTGAGAAACCACTTCGCGAAGAAGTACTTTCGCTCGCCGTCCAGCAGATCGTCGACGAAGCGTCAGCGCGCCGGGGCCGGGTGCTCATGCTCGAAGACGACCGCGACTTTGCGAATCACGCCGAGCTTTTGCTCCAAGCGAGCGAGATCGACACCCGTGCGATTGCAACTCCGGCTGAGCTTCCTGGAGCGCTCGAGGAGTTTCGGCCTGATCTCTTGCTGCTCGATATCGACCTCCCGAACACAAGCGGGGTCGACGTGTGCAAAGCGCTCCGCATGTCCGTCCAATGGCAGACGCTTCCAATCCTGATGATCACCGCCCACATCGACGATGACACTCGGATCGAAGCGTTTCGCTCGGGCGCCAATGACTTCATTTCGAAGCCCGTGCTGGAAGAAGAGTTCAATGCGCGCGTGGACGTGCAATTGATGTATGCGCGACTGTTGCAAGAACGCGCGGAGCGGGATCCGCTCTCCGGACTCATGTTGAGGCGACCATTTCTCGAGGCATTGGAGCAACGACTCTCGGAAGCGCATCGGAACGACACCCCGCTTGCTCTGGCGATCATCGATATCGATCACTTCAAGCAGGTCAACGATGGTTTCGGACATACCTATGGGGACACCGTCATCGCAGGGCTCGGGCGGCTGCTACGTCAACGGTTCCGAAACGAGGATCTTCGATGTCGCTGGGGTGGCGAGGAGTTCGTCGTCGTTTTGCCTGGACAGAAAGCAGATCTGCTCGAACGCGCGCTTGGCCGAGTACTGAAGGAGCTCTCGGAAATGCGTTTTGAGGCGAGCGACCGTACGACCTTTTCGGTGACCGCGTCGGCAGGTGTCGCGGCACGTCCAGATGACGGCCTTTCGGCACAGGCCCTCATTCGCCGCGCGGACCGGCGTCTCTACCGGGCGAAGAGCGACGGGCGAAACCGCGTCGTAGGCCCGTCCAGCCAGACGGCAGAGGAAGGCAATACCGTCGTTAGAAAGCGGCACAGCGCATGAAGGTTCTCATCGTCGACGACGAAGCGGATATCCGGCGGATCGGCGAGCTCAGCTTGCAGAGCGTGGGTGGTTGGGAAGTGTGGCTAGCCGAAAGCGGCGCCGAGGCGATGGAAACCGCAAAATCACACAATCCAGACTTGATCTTGATGGACATGATGATGCCTGAGATGGATGGCCTCACCGTCCTCCGCCAAATCCGCAAGGATCCAGAGCTCGAGAGCACACCGGTCATCTTCATGACCGCCAAGGTACAGCGCTTTGAGGTCGCGCGTTACCTCGAGGCGGGCGCGGCGGGCGTCGTTCACAAGCCCTTTGATCCGATGACGCTTCCCGACGAGATTCGAAGAATCCTGAACGGCTAGGACGCGACTGGAAGGACGCGGTGAATCGCTTCTCGCAGCGCTTGCTCGGTCACGCGGGATTTCACGAGCGCCGCCACGATGTTTTCACTTGCAGCTGATTCGGCTTCCCTTGCGGAAAAGACGATGACGGGCGTGTTGCCGACGAAAGGCAGGAGCTCCGTGCCGTCGCCGTCTGGCAAGCCCATATCGAGAAGGATGAGGTCGTAGGTTTCCCACTCGAGGCGTTCCCGTGCTTCTCGAATGCTCCGCACGTTGGTGAGGGATCCGATGTCCGCCAGTAGGGTGCGCACCATGTCGGACAGGTCGGTGTCGTCTTCGACGTGAAGAAGACGTGTTCTGCCTGAGGCATGGGTCGCACTCTGAATCGATGCAACCAACCGCGTCTCGTCGATGGGTTTGGTGATCCAGTCGACGACGGACAGAGCCCCGCCGTTGAGCTCCCGGCTCGCCTCGTCGCCAATGGCGGACACCACGACGACCGGAATGCTGCCCGCCCTGTGACGTATCTCTTCGAGTAGGTCGAGGCCATTGTCCTCACCGAGCTTCAAGTCGAGTGTCACCGCGGCATAGTCGTGTTCGCCCAGTAGCTTGGTCGCGGTGGCGAGGTCCGGGGCAGCGTCGACGAGGTAGCCCTCGATGGCGAGGATCTTTCCGAGAAGGAGCGCGATGTCCGGTTCGTCCTCGCAGACCAGAACTCGCCTCGCGTCGGACCGTGCTTCCCGAACCACGGCCTTCGCAATGGGAAGCTCGAAGTAGAACCGACTCCCCCCGCCTTCCGCCGGCTCGTACCCGATGGTGCCGCTCATGCGTTCAACGATCGCCTTGGAGATGCTGAGCCCCAAGCCAGTGCCCGAGGTGGGTCGGCTATCCGAAGCATCCGCCTGGGCGAAGCGTTCAAACAATCGCTTCTCGAACTTCTCGGGGACACCAGGACCCCGATCTCGCACGTCGACCCGCACGCGATCCGCCGTCACCTGCGTCCGAATGGCGACCGCCTCGCCCGCCGGCGAGAACTTCACGGCATTGGAAATGAGGTTGGCGAAGACCTGAGCCAGGCGATCCGAATCAGCATACACCAGGACGGGTTCAGGTTCGCTGGCGAGAACGATTTGGGAGTCGTGCTCCAAGGCGAAACCGTCGTTCGCGGCGATGGCATCCTTGATGACCCGAGATAGATCCAATTGTTGAATCTCGAAATCGAGCCTACCGGATTGGATCTTTTCGACATCGAGGATGTCGTTGATGAGGCGAACCAGTCGGCCGCTGTTGTTGAGCGCGATGTTGACCATCTCCTGGGCTTCGTTCGAGATTGCTCCAACGCGTCCTCCCGCGACGAGACCCAATGCGCCTCGGATCGACGTGAGCGGCGTGCGAAGCTCGTGGCTGACCGTAGAGACGAACTCTGATTTGAGCTGATCGATTCGCTTGCGCTCCGTGATGTCGCGAACGATTCCCGTGAACATTCGCCGGTCACCGAGTCGCATCTCGCTCACCGACATCTCGACGGGAAACTCGGTTCCGTCCTTCCGAACGGCGACGGCCTCCTGTGTAGCCGCGATCAATTTGGCGCTGGGGTCGTTCGGATAGTGTCGCAGATACTGCTCGAGCCTTTCCCGATGCCGGGACGGCATCAATACGCCGACGTGCTGGCCCACGAGCTCAGAAGGCTCGTAGCCGAGGATTCGCTTCACCACGACGTTCACACCTTCGATGAGACCGGCTTGGTCAATCGTGACAATCGCGTCGACGGCCGTTTCGAAGAGGGTCCTCAACCGCTGTTCGTAGTCCTTGGTCAGCAGGAGTTGCCTCCGAAGCTCGAGTTGGTCTGCAACCTGCCGACCAAGAATACTCAGCGTGTCGAGCTGACGATCGCTGACCTGTCGTGGCTCGTGGTCGATCGCACAGAGCGTCCCCAAGATATAGCCATCGGGCGTCGTCAGCGGGACGCCGGCATAGAAGCGGACTCTGGGCTCGCCGGTCACCAACGGGTTGTCGTGGAATCGATGGTCTTTGAACGCATCGGGAACGACGAGAAGCTCTTGGTCGGCGACCACATGCCCACAAAACGAAATGTCGCATGGCGTTTCCGGTGCATCGAGGCCGTACCGGGATTTGAACCACTGACGGTCCGCGTCGACCAAGGAAACGAGCGCGATTGGAACATCCAAGATTCGCGCCACGAGTGTGGTGAGATCATCGAAAGAGCTCTCGGGTGGCGTGTCCATCACCCGGTAGCTCTCGAGGGCCCTGAGACGCTCGGCTTCGTTTTCGGGAATCCGCGGAGCCTTCATCGCGCAGACTCCACCACGGCGCATGTTCTCACTGCGGCATCCCCTTGGTTCCCCCGACCTCTCCAGACAGTGTAGCGAGCGAGCAAACACGGTGCGACAGAGGCGCAGACGATCAGCATCTCACTTGCACCTACAGTGCCTAGGCACAGAGGGCTACGTTGACGACCACTCGACTGGTCGGGAATCAGCAGCGACAGCGGGCTTCGGTAGTAGCGGTCGAACTCCTCGAGCGAGGCCTTTTCGATCAGATACCGACTCGCCCTCCGAAAGTTCGACACGTCATCGTCTCCGATACGGGACCTTGTCCTTTGGGTTTTCCCGCGATCATGGACTGCTGAACGGGGGTATCGGACCGCCGGGCGAGCGGGTAGCATTCTTGGGTCGGCTTGGATCTCCCTGCGCATCCCGCACCGAGGGAGTATTTCATGAGTCAAGCCGCGCGATCGATCGCTGCGTTTCCCGTGACGTGGCTGCGACTTCCCACGTCCGGAATTGACGACGCTCGTCATCAATTCAGCTGGGGACGATCCGCGAAGTGTAGAGCAATCACCGCGTTTTCCCGTTGGCACCTTCGGTGCACAAGCGCTCTGAACACACCGCCGCGGAGTCGGCGCGTGCAACGCAAAACGGAAGGCAGACGGTGTTTCACGACTACAGCCAGGTTCGCATCGTGGCAACCGCGCAGGTGCTTTTAACGCTCGGTATGGGATGTGGCCAGGAGCTTCCCGAATACTTTGGGCCTCTGTGCGACAAGGCCGCGAGCGGCGATTGGTCACCTGCTGTCACCCACCCTGAGCTCGATCACGTTGGCTATGCAAAGTGGACTGACGATCCCGAGCTCGAGGCTCAGCTTCTCGCATACGGGATGGATGACCAATGGGAGCATCTGTCGGGAAACAACATCAACGAGGAGGGCATCGTCGTCAGTCCATACGGCAAGACCTTGAATGCATACGAGCTCATCGTACTGACACCGGGCCTAGAGGGCTGGGGAGACTACGTTCGTCAGCATACCTACGCCGTGCACGGCTCGTGCGGGCAAATGAAGCCTGGCGTGGTGGCGCACACCTACTCCGGAAGGCACGGATACAGGACCGACGTCTTCGAGATGTTCTATGACCGGGATGTCGTGTCCCGGTCGGGCTTCCTCATTCACGAAGTCGGTCATGCGGCCGGCCTCCCATGCCACGTTGGGGAGCAAGACCGAAGTTGGGAGGACGGCGGTGCGTACCGGCTGCAGCTCGAGTTCCTCGCGGCGGTCTACTATGCAGAAGGTTTGTCGGAGTCGCACAAGGCGGCAGCCAAGGCCGAGTTCACCTGGATCATGCGGTACAAGTTCGTCGACGCGACCGGCCTGAGCTTGGACGATTTCGACTGACTCAGCCCGCGAGGGCGCTCTCGATCACCTGACCGCCGGTGATGGCCTCGTCGAGTCGCGTTCGTGGAACACCGAGCGCGACGCCGAGGGTCTTGGCCATCGACTGGAAGGTCTCTTCGTGGGGGATGTCGCCGGACGCGGACGCACGACCTGTCCCCGAGTCGATGGCTTGCGCTTGGTAGTCCTTGCCGGTCGGCTCGATGCCGCCAACGACCCCGCCGCGGAGACCTTCGCCGATCAGCACCGCGCAATGGTGCCGCCCATTGTGGTCGCGTCCTGCCCGTCCCTTTCGCGCGAGATCCCGTCCAAACACGTTGAGCGTCCCGACGATGGCATCGTTTCGGAGCACGCCCTCCGCGCGCATGCCGTCGAGTGTTTCGACCAGCGTCTGGAGGTGACCCACGCCCTCGACCGTCTCTTGTGTCTCTCTGACGAACTCACGATCGCTGTGGTTGTCACCGCCGAAGTCGATCCGCAGCGTAATCACGGGCGAGACATTCATCGCCGCCAGAACCGACGCCGCGAGGACCTGATCGGCCTCGTTGTTGCCGTCGATGGTGGCCAATCGCCCAACCAGGTCGAGTGAAAGCGAGCGCGCTTCGTCACGGGTCACGACGAAGCGATCGAGCATGCGGCGCTGGTTCTCGGTGCCGTGCTGCTGATAGAGAGCGTACATCTCGTCGACCGCTTGATCGCGGAGCGGACGCAGGTCCCCGAGCGCGTTGTCTTCTTGGGCAAGCGACGTCTTGAGAGCAATCGGCGAAACATTGGCCAGTGACCGACCCTTGAAAGTGAGGATCTCGTTGCCGCCGCGCGCCCCCACGCTGATCGGCTCACGCTGAACCGTTTCGAGCGCCGCCGTGAGCGCATCGGAATAAACGCTCACCAGCATCTCGTTGCGCTCGACGCTCCCCATCAAGCGCATCACCTTCGGGTGGTTTGGATGGGAATTGGTGTAGGTGCCGTGATGGAAGAACACCGTCTTTTGAAGGATACTCGCCGGAAGCTCGGCCCAGGGTTTCGCGGCCGTCAGCTGCTGTCCACCGATCGTCATGGCCATCGGCGCCATCAGAGGGTCGTTCGAATGCTCGACGGCTGGGTCTTCGTAGGTGCCTGGGACGTTCGCATTGATCGGGTCACCCGCAGAAGACGTCGAAAGGATCAGAATGCGCGCGGTGGCGGCGTCCTGTGCTCGGGCCGCGAGCGGCCGTGCGAGAATAGACATTGGAATCCCGGTGGCGAGGGATTTGAGACCGAGCCCGCCGGCGCCGAACAGCGCCGTGTAGAGCATCTTGCGTCGGTGGAGCTTCATGTTCGTTTCCTCAAAGGCCCATGCCCAGCACGCTCGGAGAGGTGCAGGCGACGATGAATGTGGAGCGGAGCGCGTTGGTGGCGTTCGTTTCAGCCTCCGCCTGTTGGTAGTGTCTGGTCAGGATGTCGAGCGCGCCGGCGTGGCGCGGGTCGGAGTCGGGCAAGCCTGCAAGGTCGGTGACGAACGCTCGGATGGCACCGTCGGGATCGCTCGGTGGAAACTTCCCGTCGTTGCTGACGACCAACTCACCGAAGCGCTCGCACATCGCCTCGCCCGCGGCACGGATGAAGAGGTTCGGGTCCGCGATGACGACGGGAATCTCGCCGCCGCGGCCATAGCCGTCGTCCGGGACGACTTCGGCCAACTGTCGAGTCACGCCGCGCGCGCCCCGTCGCTCGGATTGAAAGTAGGTTTCGGTGCCACAGGCGTCCGAAATGCCAAGTCGGTTGGACACGGTGCTGCAGAAATGCCGTGCGCGCGAAACCGACGGGATGTCGCCACCGGCCGCCTCGACGCAGCTTCGAGCCGAGATCAACGGCGAAGAGAAGAGCTCGACGAGCATGGACCGAAAGCTCATCCCACTCTGCACGAACGCGTTGACGATGTTCTGGAACTCCGCGGAGCCTTCCGGACAGGCGGAGCTTGTAGCGAAGTAACAGGCCTTTTGCACCCAAGTTGGCGCGAAGCGAGGGTGAGCAGAAAGCGTACCGGCAAGCTCGTTGATTCCGTCGCCGGGCGCGCCCTCGACCGAGACGCCCTGAAACGCAAACGACGGCCGCAGTGCCTGCACCGAGGTGTCCTGCTGCGCGTGATAGAAATACGTGAAGGAGTTGCGGAAGTATTGCCGCATGGGGTCGAGGTTCACGTGGCAACCCCAACATGCCGTCGTGGGATCGGCATGCGAATCGTCGAGCGCGTCGTCGAACGCCGGGATGAGCGTCGTCTCGCTATCGAAGCTCTTGCCAAGCGCAACGATCAGCATCTGATTGGTGGTGACCCGTGCCTGGTTCGCATCGTTGGTCGGCCAGGTTGCGAAGAACGCGGGCGTCGTCATGAAACCAATGCGCGGCACTCGAAGCACCAGCTCGTTTGAACTGCGCAACGCATCGACGTCCCAGAACATCGTCGGTTCCTCGCCGGAGACCGGGGTCCGAAACGTCACGGGGCGCCAATCGAAGAACGCGTCCTCACCGATGAGCGGCGTCGTGCGGTAGTTGTCCGGCATGCACTCGTCATTGTCGGTGTAGAAGCCGAACAGTGCGGCAAACGCAGCCCTGACCAAGTCACCGTTCGTCTTGATGGCCTCACCGCCGCATCCTGCTGGGAGGCCTTCCACTGCAATGGTGAATCGCATCCAGTTCGGCGAGCTCGGATTCAAGGTCTCCGAGAGCGGCACATCGTCGGTGGTGTACACCAGCTGCTCGATCATTCCACGCGAACGGTTGTAGCTACGATCTTCGTCGTCGTTGATCTCGCGGTCGTCGCTGAGCGCAAGGCCCACCATCTGCGCGGTGGTGAGATAGACGGTACGGGTCGTCAGGACGTCGGTGAACGGCCGGTTCGCGCGCACGATATCGAGGACACTCCGTGCAAAGCTTTCCTCGAATGTTCGAATGTAGGTGTCGTCGACCGAAGTCCCGTCGCTCAGTCGCCCCATCTGGAAGTTGCTGTACCCCCAGAGGTCGACCAGTGCCTGTTCCTCATAGCCATCCTGTTGAAACGCCGTTTGGAAGAATCGGCGCAGCTTCTCGTCGGCCTGCGGCATGTCGACCCAGCCTTCGATCTGCGTACGCAGTACATCGGGGTTCTCGGTCAGCGCGTCGAGCTCTTCGCTGGTCAAGCCGAGCCCTGTCAGCAGAGTTTTGACCTTTGCAGCGTAAACGAAGGGCGCTGCCGGCTCGAAGGAATCGCAGCTCGAGAGCGCCGGTCGCGACGTATCGACTGGGAAGTCCGGGGCGTCCGTGCCTCCGGGATTGGATGGGTCGTTGTCGCGCCCCTCCGCGGACCGCCCGATGCTGCCCTCGCACCCCGCGATCCCGAAGGCCAAAAACGTCACGACTAGGAAAAACGTCCGATGTCCCATTGCTGCAAACTCCAGGCTGGCAATGGAACAGAGTAGCAGTGCGGAGACAGAAATCTAACCCTTTTGTGTTGTTTCTCAGGGGCCGGCACATGGAATGAGCTAATTTTATAGACCTTGTGGGTGATATTACAAATCTCAACGGTTCACGGCAACGCGACGACACTTGCTAGAAACCGCCTCGCTTCCGCCGCACGATCAACAGACACGCGGCAACGAGAATCGCCCCAAGCGCCAGTCCCGGCCCAACGGTTCCGATGGTGAGCTCCAATGACACTTCGGCAGGGGGACTCGTGATCCGCGTCTCAAGACGACCGGCGAGCTCGGTACGCAACGCGGTCATCGCTTCAGTACCCTGACGCGCCGGCGGAAGCGCGTCGATCGCGGCAAGCCCTTCGCGGAATTCATGCGCCGCGCTTGCAGCGTGCCCCGAACGTTCGGCGAGGTTACCCGCGATGGCGCGCCACCGAGGCGAGTGTCGAAGCGTGGGGCTGAGTTGATCCGCCCAGCGGAGCGCTTCCTCATAGCCTTCTCGTTTCTCTTCCTCCGCGACGGCAAGCTCGACGAGCGAAGCAAGCGGCCCGAGATCCGCCACGGCCTGGCGAAGGCCCAGGAGCGCCTCGTCTACACGCCCTGCGTCGACCAACGCGCGAGCACGCTCGACGTAGTGGCGGGGTGCGGGTCGTTCGAATAGGGCGATGGCACGACTGTAGTCTTCGACCCCACCGTCGATGCGACCAAGGGCTACGTTCGCGCGCGCCCGAACCAAGAGCCCATCGGCATGCTCCGGCTCATCGTCCAAGAACGTATCGAGAAGCACAATGGCGCGTTCGTTTTCGCCGAGCTCGACCAACACCTTGGCTCTGAGGAAATCGATGTTTGGCGAGCTAGGGTCGATTTGCCGCGCGGATTCATAGTCGGCAAGCGCTTGCTCCCAGCTTTCGTCGAGCACGTAGAGCGAGCCGCGACGGACATAAAGCACAGCACTCTGCGGCTGGTGTCGAATTTCTTCGGTCAGCTCCTCGATGCGCAGATGAACGTCACCGTGGCCGAGCGCCGACGAAGGTGAAACCAGCCAAGCTGCGACCATGGCAACACCGACCCGCCGCCAGAGCACCTGCCCCACGAGCCCGCTCAATCCTTTCGGATGGTAAAGCTATCCTGCACGCTCCCCGAATCGTCGAGGAACGTTGCGTCGAGGCGCGCGTCATCGACGTCAAGCACCACGGAGCCGAGCTCGAGCAACGAGATGTACATCGCCGGATGGTCGAGAGCTGCGCTGCTGGTCTTTCCGGAGCTTCCGGCCACGACGTACACGGCACCCTCGGCAGTCGAGCCAGGTTTGCTGTAGGCGCCGTCGCCCCCTTCGCGTCCGTCTCCGCTGTCGACCATCATCGCGCCCGTCAGGGTGTCGGACGCGCCGTAGTGACCGGCGAGCAGCATGGATCGCTCGTAGGAGTGACTATGCCCAGAGAGGACGAGGTCGACCCCGTAGGCCTCCAAGATCGGCAACGCGAACTCGCGCATGTCTTCCAAACGTCCTTCGGAGTCCGAATCGTGAGAGCCCTTCGTGTAAGGCGGGTGATGCCAAAATGCCACGACCCATGGTTGAGCCGTCGCCGCGAGGTCATTCTCCATCCACGTCATCATGGCGCTGTCCGGGTCGGCATTCGAATCGTAAGAATCCAGACAAACGAAGTGAATGTTGGCGTAGTCGAACGCGTAGTACGCCTCGGTGCCCGAAGGCACGCCACCGGCTTCGGCCGCTGTGGGGAGGGTGAAGATGTCGTAGTAGGGGCCGGTTTGAGTCGCGGACTCCGCCGAATGGCCGTCGTGGTTCCCGAGCGTTGGCCACAGCACCGCGTTTCGCAGCGTGTCGGGGTACATTTCAAAAACCGCCCGCTGATATTCTTCATCGGTCCCATCGTTATAGGCGTTGTCACCGAGCATCAACCACAGGTCCGTTCCGCGCGATCCCGTGAATGAGCGATACGCGTCACGAACCGACCGCGCATTGTCGTTGGCGGTACCAGAATCACCGAGCACCCATATCCGAGTGGGCACCGCTGCGCCGGTCTGCGGCGCAGACGTAAAGAAGTGATCGTCATCGGCGCCGACGAGCGGTGCGCTGGACGACCCAAATGCATAGTAGTAGCGCGTGTCGGCTTCGAGCCCCTCGATACGAACTTCGTGTTCGGCCGTCGCGGCGGGGGAGGTCGCGACATTGGTCATGGACGTCGGGTCGGTGCCATACGCCACGACCGAGTCGGTGTCCTGGTCCGTGCGCCAGCGGACCACCACGCTGCTGCTCGAGCCACTCTGAAGATACGGACCACGTGTAACGGTTGTCCTGGCGTCCGGGCAGATCCCGCAATCCGCTTCACATGTGCTGCAGAGCTCGGGAGCATCGCAAGCGTCATCGCCACACCGATCGGGACATAGGCCGCAATCGGCGGTGCACGACACGCAGGTTTCATCTGCAGCGCAGGCGCCGTCACCGCACGACATGGGGATCGGGACGACGTCCGGCTCCCCGCCTTGGCACGACGCGAGCACAACCGAGACCATCAACGCGGCGCCCGCAACGACGATACGGAGTGCCGACCCTGGCTCAGTTGAAGTGAGTTTTTCGCCCATTTGAATTAAAGTAACAGCATTCGCTGCGGGAGTCATTCAAGCCAGCCGCATCCGCGGGCGAAGTAATCGGGCCCTGCTCGACGTAGTATTCCGGCGGCTCCGGCGATACGGGGCGTTTTCAACTGCCTCTTGCGATCGTCGCGTACAAGCTCGATAACCTCAGCCGGCGTCGAGCTCTGGAACACGGGCAGCACAGGAGGTACCCATGGCGAACATCGAATCGGTCAAAGACCGAGTCTCTCCGGAAGAGTGGCAGACCCGCGTCGACCTCGCCGCCGCGTACCGGCTCGTGGCCATGTACGGCTGGGACGACATCGTCTTCACGCACATCACGGCTAAGGTCCCGGGAAGCGAATCCGGGCAAGAAGAGTTTCTAATCAACCCGTACGGACAAATGTTCGAAGAGATTTCCGCGTCATCGCTCGTCAAGATCAACATCCAGGGTGAAAAGGTGATGGATTCACCGTTCCCTATCAATCCGGCCGGGTTCTTGATTCACAGCTGTGTCCACGAGGCTCGCGACGACGCCAAGTGCGTCATGCACACGCACTCACTCAATGGCGTTGCGGTGTCGTGCCAAAAAGACGGCGTGCTTCCGATCTCGCAGCAGTCCCTCTACGTGTTGGCGTCCTTGGCCTACCACGACTACGAGGGCGTCGCGCTCAACGACGACGAGCGGCCGCGTCTCGCTGCCGACCTCGGCGACGAGATCTTTCTGATGCTGCGAAATCATGGATTGCTGACGGTTGCCTCGTCGGTCGCCGATGCTTTTCTCGCGATGTACATCTTCGAAGCGGCCTGCATGGTCCAAGTTCGCGCACTCGCGGGTCAAAGGGAGCTCATCCCAATTCCCGATCGGATTCTTGCGGGCGCCAAGCAGATGAAGGAACAGGTCACCCACGGGCTTGGCGGCATGCTCGCCTGGCCAGGCCTTCTCCGAAAGCTCGACCGAGACATGCCGGGGTACGACCAGTGAGTGGGACCTGACGAAGTAGCGGGCTCATCGCGGCAACGGCTACTGAATCCGTTCGAGAAGCGTCTTTGCGTCGATCTGCGGCGAACCGGCGCCTGCGCGTTCGGCGTCGTGGACCAACTCGACGATTCGTCGGTTGAGGGGGGCATCGCGCGAATTCGCTTCGGCGAGGTTCACGATCTCTCCGTTGAGAAAATCCACCTCAGTGAGCCGGCGTCGCTCGAGGTCCTGTGACATCGAAGTACGCGCATCGGGGTCCATGCGAAGTTGGGCCCCGATGACGAGCCGTACGATTGGCGTAGGCAGCTTCAGGATGAACGACATGACCCGTAGCGGGACGCCTCGAAACTTGGCCGGGCGAACACCTGCGGCCTCGAGCACGTCGAGACCCTCATCGAGCAACATGGCGATCACTTTGCGGTACTGCCGGGAGAGGATCATCTCCCGAGTCGGGATCCCAGCCAACGCGTTGATCGCATTGTTGAGATTGATCAGCAGTTTGGTCCACTGCTCTGGTCCGATCGGGTCGACCTCCACGACCTCGAGACCGGCCGCTCTCAATGCGTTCACCCAGGGTTGGTGCTTCGGTTCGCGCTTTGTCTCGATGGTGAGGGGGCCGCTCGTCGTCCGTTGAAATACCGCGTGGTCACGCATAATCACGTTGAAGTCCACGATCGCGTCGACGACATGGTTCTGAGGCAGACGCGCGCGCAGGGTCTCTGCGTTTCGTAGCCCGTTTTGAAGGCTCACGACGATGGCGCCTGGGCGAAGGATGCCAGCAAGCTGCGCGGCGGTGTCGGCCGTCGCCCCACTTTTCACGCAGCACAATACGACGTCACAGGTCGAGACCTCTTGCGGGTCGACGGCAAAATAAATGTCTTTGGCTGCTACGAGATCGTCGTGGTCGAGCTCGCGAAGTGTAAGGCCGTGCGCGAAGATCGCGTCGGCAAGCCACTGACGCCCAACTAGCGTGACATCCGCCACACCACTTGCAACGAGACGTCCCCCGACATAGCACCCCACCGCACCCGCTCCGATGACTCCGATATGTAGTCGTCCGTGACTCATGCAAACCCCACAGACGATTAAGCCAGCGGTTTCTCCGCGACGATTCTCCAGTTCAAGTCGGCAATCTTGGCCTTCTCCGCGTCTGTCCATGCCTGGCCACCGCTTTGAAGAAGGTCTAGCGACTCTTCGACCCAGGGGGGCAAGATGCGAACTGCTTCAAGCGCCCGGATGACCTTTCGGCCCCCGAGAATCAGATCTCTCTTTTGCTCGCAAATCGGCCAGGCCGCGCTTTTCGAAGGAGCGGAAAGGACGAGCGTAAAACCCGCGCGTTCCAAGGCAGCGCAAACGTCGGCTGGATACATGGATTGAGTGGCAGCGAGCGTGGGCAGAAATGCCTTGTGCAGGGCCACGTGCTCTTCGTTGTCCCAGTCGAAATGCGGAGTCAATAAATACTCGGAACACGCGTATCGAGCTCCAGGCTTCAACACGCGGTACATCTCTGCTGCGTGGGCATCCAGTTCTTCTTTCTTGAAGAACGGCCAGACCGCTTGAAACGAAAAGCATCCATCAAAGGTGCCCGCGTCATACTCGAGTGGCTCGTGATGGTTGCCCACCTTGAAGTGAAGCCGATCACTCATTCGGCATTCCGCCGCCCAGTCGATCGCACTCTCAATCTGATTGGGATCGATGTTGTACCCTGACACCTGACCGCCCGTCAGTGTGGCGAAGTGGTACGAGATCCTCCCCCTTCCGCACCCCATGTCCAACAGGTGCGAGCTCTTGGGGTCTTTCAGATCCAGCTCCTTCAGTACAGCCTGCTCGACCAAGAGCTGATTCCCGTACAATCCTTGAGCTTCGTCTAGCTGCGGTGGGATGTAGAGCTTCTCCAGGTCAAAAACCGAGAGCAGGTTGTTCAGGACCTTGTAGTAGTCCGCGACTGCTTTCGTTTCATCCGCTGTCGCGGTTGGCTCGCCATCCTGCACTCTCTGCAAAAACTTGTAGGCGTCGATGCAAGCTTGCTTGTCCTCGTCCGTCAGCTCTGCCAATCGCTTGAGTCCAGTGAGCGCGGTCTTAATTCGGTACCAATTCATTGGGTCGATCTCTCGTTGGACGCAGCGGGAACCGGGATCTGCTCAGCCTAGGACACCATTCGGGAATTTCAACGGCATCAAGCCGAGAGCGAGCTCGAGACCCCGAGATCAGCCTCGCGGCAGCCATCCTGCTCCTTCGGTCACCGTGAGGCCTGGTGCCGCAGCAGACAGGAGCGTATTCTCACGGGCCCATCATGAGCCAGGCATTCCACGAACGATTGAGCGCGCTCGACGCGATCTTTTTGGACCTCGAGAGCGAAACCGCGTCGATGCACGTCGGCGCGGTGCTTCTCTTCGACGCGAAACCGCTGACGCTCGACAACGGCGGTCTCGATATGGAGCGCATCACCAAGTACACGTTGGCGGCCCTAGACACGATGCCGCGTTACCGACAACGGCTCGCGTGGGTGCCCGGGTTTGGTCATCCGGTTTGGATCGAAGACGATCGATTCAACATTAATTTTCATCTCCGCCACACAAGGCTTCCGCTTCCCGGAGACGAGCGAATGCTCAAGCGCCTCGTGGGTAGGCTGTTCTCGCAGCGACTGGATCGGAGCCGACCGCTATGGGAGTTCTGGATTGTCGAAGGCATCGAGAACCAGCAGTTTGCATTGGTGGGCAAGGCGCATCACTGCATGGTCGATGGCGTCGCAGGTGTCGGGCTCATCGAGGCGCTACTTCAAATGACGCCCGTCGTTACGGAGAAAGAGCCGAGCTCGTGGACTCCACGTCCTGCTCCAACTCGGACGCAGCTCCTCCAGGCCGAGATCAAGCATCGCATCAATGGTCTGCGTAAGCTTTCGCACTTCGGGCCCCGCATCCGGGAGAACTTCGGAGGCGTGGCGCGTGTGCTCCAATCGGGGATGAAGGCCGGCCCGGAGAGTCCTTTCACGGCGCCCGACATCAGCCCGTACCGTCGTTTCGACTGGACCGCGTTCGACCTCGAAGAGGTGAAGGCCGTGAAGAACGCGCTTGGAGGCACCATCAACGATGTGGTGGTCGCGACGACCACGGCAGCGATCCGGCGTTTCCTCGAGGCGCGCGACCTGGACGTAGACTCCATGGAGGGTTTTCGCGCCTTTCTTCCCGTCAGCACGCGCAAGACCAGCGGCGGACCCGCGGGAAACCAGGTCGCCATGCTGCTCGCGGAGCTTCCCGTGTCCGAGCCCGACCCCACCGAACGGCTGAAGAAGGTCATCGCGGTCACGACAAAGCTAAAGAAGGAGTCCAATCAAACCGCCGGCGCGGAGCTCCTCGAAGACGTGGCCGACTTGACGACCAAGCGGTTGATCTTGGACATCTCCCGCGAAGCGATCAGACGACACGCATACCACGTCGTGGTGACCAACATCCCGGGGCCGCCGCTGCGGCTTTACATGCTGGGCGCCGAGCTCAAGGCCATGTTCCCCTTGGTCCCAATCCCGCCGACCCAGAATCTGGGCATCGCGCTCTTTAGCTACAACGGGGGGCTCTACTGGGGCTTCAACGGCGATTGGGAAGGTTTCCCGGACTTGCACGAGTTCGTCGAGACCCTCGAGGCCTCGTTCGAAGAGTACAAACAGCTCGCCGCGGCGCGTGCGCCCGAGGTTTCGGCGGGTCCGCGTCCAGACCTCAGCCGCTAGGGACACCGCGCATTCAGCCCTCTCCTAGCCCGTGGAGGGAATCCATTGCGTAGAGCTAGACGCCGCCAAGCTCGCCGGACCGCCCGCAGGGGTGGGGATCTCTGCCATTCTCATGCCGGGCGGCACCATGATGATCGGAGCCGGGGCGGCACCGAATCGAGCGGGCGATCGCCTCGCAAAGTCAACTTGTGGGCCGCGCTATTGAAGTCGAACGCCTATCTATTCCGCAATGACGACTGGCACCCCCGGCGTGCAGCCGCCGATCGAGAAATTCGGCCCGACATTCTCATAGCCGAATCGCGGCCAAAGGAACCTTGCATCATCGGTGATCAGCGGTGAGTTGTAAGCATCATTGAAGAGGAGATTTGGATCACCACCCTGGCCGTCCCAGTCGGTGCACCAGACACCGGTCGCTTCGGATAGGCCCACATAGAACGAGCTGGTCGGATCGGTTGTCGAGTACAACGCAGCCACTTGCGCGTCGGATGCGTTGAGTAAGCGGGTGACACTCTCGGTGAAACCGCCAACACCGCCTAGACGGTTGATTGTGATGGTTCGGCGAGCGCCAAGTGCTTCGAGCGGAGTGACGCGCAACGGATCGGCCCAACCGCCAACCGATACAACGCCGCTGCTGAGCGGAACCCCAGGGCTGAATCCGGGCTCTGCGGGCGACGAGGACAGGACTTCTCGCCAGGTCGCGGACCCGAGCGGCACAAACTGCTCACTGATCAGGTCGGTGTATCGGCGGTCGAGGTTTCGCTCCATGCGGCGAAGCTCGCGCGCTTGCCCCCAGTAGCCGACGCCAATGTCGTCGAAGTTTGGCTCGAAGGGGATCGGCTCGGCTGCAATCCACGCCGCACGGGCTTCTTCCCACGCGACGATCGCATCGCCCGTAAGGACACCGGTGACTCCAAACGCGGGCATGTATCCACCCACCGGATCATCCGCGCGGTTCCGTCCGCCGAGCTCTGCAAAAGCTTCACGGTAGGCATTGAACAAGTCGGAGAACGTCTCCCCGCAAGTGCGTCCCTCGGTACCGGGGAGCCCCGCAACCTCTTCCCAGGTCAGGCCGATCCCCGGCCTTGCACAGGCATCAAGCCAGGCGGATACGCCATCAGAGTCGGCAGGTCCGTAGCTTGCGTAGAACGAGCCGTAGACACCGACCAATGTGGCGAAGGCATCGAAGTTGATCACCGATGTCCTCAAGAACACCTTGGGGTCATCGACGATGAATTGGAGCCCCTTCTGCAAGCCTTCGATGATGTCCGTTGCGTGGAACACGGGGTCGGGGGAGTTTTCGAACAACTCGAACAACTCGGGGTTGATGAGCGGACCCAGGTCTCGCAGAAGTCGAAGCAGGGCATCGACGCCCTCTTCCGGAACCGGCCCCACGAGCAACTCGACGATTCCGCCGGCTTGTATGCCTGCGACCAACGCATTCACCGTCGCCGCGTCCTCGAACAGTCCGGTGTCGACCAAACCCACGACCGACTTGAGCATCAGCGACATGCGGGCATCGCGAGCTCGAACGCCGCAGCGCCGTCCGGGGCAGTTGTGCACTTCCGGGCTTGCCCAGATGCTTTCGACGAAGAACGCTGTGATGCTGCCCGAGCTACCCCCGGCGGCGCACTTGATCGCGCCGTATTCCTCGACGTGGCGCGCGAGTGCGCCGTAGTGCGCGAAGAGGTTCTGCCCGTTGCCCCGAATTCCTGCGCAGGTCGATGAGGTGGCCGTCGGCCGACGCCGCGTGTACTGGCCGTAGCCTTCGCTCTGAGCGCTGACGGGAGCAACTCCGGCCAACCATGCGAGCGCGATGGCAACTGCAAGCACGGCCTGGTTTGATTTCCTCATCACAATTTCTCCGGGGTGCGGTGTTGAAGCCCATGAGTATGATCGAACATTGCTTTGAGCAAGCATTGGTAAAACTTCCCGGCACCGTCGCGATAAGGCTTCAACGCACTCCTGCGCGCTGCGCGGACACCCGCCGGATACACAGTCGAAGCCGAGTACGCTCACGACTTCAACCTCGGCAATATTCGCTTAGCCCACAGGCGTGAGGGCATTCTCGACTTGGTGGGCTGTGCGTTCCCTAGAGCATCAGGCCACCGCTGCTCTGCAGCACCTGGCCGGTGATCCACGAAGCGTCGTCGCTTGCCAAGAACACAACCGCTCTGGCGATATCCTCGGGCCGGCCGAGGCGACCGAGGGGCGTTTGAGCAATCATGCCGTCGAGCATTTCCTGAGGTATGCCGGCGCTCATGTCTGTTTCGGTTACGCCCGGGGCGACCGAGTTGAGTCGAATGCCTTGCGGTCCGAGCTCCGCCGCCAAGGCCGAGGTGATGCGCTCGACCGCTGCCTTCGTACCCGAGTACGCCGACGCACCGGGCATCGATGCCTGAGCAAGGGTGGACGAGATGTTGACGACAGCGCCGCTGCTCTTGGACAGATGCGGAATCGCCTCGCGCGTGGTGATCAACAGGCCTCGTACATTGACCGAGAGGGTCTGTTCGAGGGCGTCGTCGTCGAGCTCGACCAATGGCGCCAAAGTGCCCACGCCCGCGTTGTTGACCAGGACGTCCAGGCGGTCGAACTGCTCGATGACAAAACGCACAGCAGCGGCCGGCGCGCCTTTTTTGGTGACGTCCGTGGTGACGTAGCGCACCGCGTCCGGGTGCTCGCCGGCGAGTTGCTTGAGAGGCTCTTCCCGACGGCCGGTGACGACCACCTTGGCTCCTTCAGCGACTAGAGCTTCGGCTACCGCTCGACCAATACCGGTTCCTCCACCGGTGACGAGTGCAACTTTGTTAGTGAAACGTGACATGAATCTTTGTCCTTTGTTGAAAGGGAATCGGCGAGCGAAACGCTGTTTTGATCGAATGCTTGAGTACTAAATTCTGCGAGAGCGGGGCTTAGGTGGAATCGCCAGGTGCTTCGGCAACCCGCGCACGCAAGGCCCGAACCGTTCGGCCCGCAGCTCGCTCGTTCTCTCGACTGAAAACCGACGATGGCAGCGGCAGGTCGGGGTCCACGTAGATCCTGAAGTCGATCTCCGTGCCTGCGCCGTCATCGGTCGGGGTGAGCTTGAAGCTCGCATCGAAGGCGTCGATGTTGCCGTCCATGAGGCGGCCTGCGACCACGCGCGAGACCCCGTCCTGGGGACGCTCGGCGAGATCGAGCTGCCCGTAGAGCGTGTACATGCCCTTGGCGACGCTGACCTCCATGTAAACCATGGCCCGGCTCCCGCGCTGCGCGAGCACCTTGGACTTGGTGAAGTTGGGCATGAACCGCACGTAGTTGGCGTAGTCGAGCACGATCTGGAGCACCTCCTCGATCGGCCTGTCGACGACGATGACCGCCTGCCCCGTCGCAATGTTCGAGCCTTCCACGGGGATCTGCGCGGTGAGTATCCCCGCGTTCTCCACGTGTGCCTCCACGGCGGCGGCGCGGTTTGGCATCAGACCGAGGGTTGACGCGGAGACGAGGGCCCCGGTCAGAACGACTTGAAGCGTCGCGCGTCGAATGGTTTGGAGTGTGTTCTGCACGGCTAGTCTCCGGAAGCTCCCAGGTTGAATCGAACTCTCGAGGTGGAGCCTTCGGGCATTAACTACCGCTCGGTAGTAAAACGTCAAGCCATTTTGCTACCGAGGGTTCCAATATTGTGTAATGTATCTAGAGTAAGGGCATGAGCGGCACGAATATACGGTCCCGAGGCCGACCACGGCTCTTCGACGAAGATGCCGTTTTGGACGAGTTAACCGCGCTTTTCTGGCGAAAGGGGTACTCCCAAACCTCGATGGCCGATCTTGTCGACGCCAGCGGCGTCCACAAATCGAGCCTCTACAGCACCTTCGGCACCAAGGAAGAGCTGTTTGCCAAGATCCTCCAGCGCTACCTCGCCGACCGGATGGACATGTTCTCGAAGCTCGTCGAGCAGGCCGGGCCCGGGATCGACGGAATCCACGCCTTCCTCGAGATGCTGCGAGGCGACCTCGTCTCGGGGAACGGCCAATGGGGCTGCCTCCTCGTCAACAGCTCGAGCGAGCTCAGCGGAACCGCCCCCGGCTTCGAAGACTTCGGCGTCGCGTTTCGCAAAGAGCTGCGCAAGCGACTTCGAGCACTCATCCGTCAAGCGGAGCCCGAGGGAACCGCCAAGAACAGCGTTACCGACCAACGAACCGATCTGTTCATGACCTTCATGCTGGGTCTCAACCTCACCGTCCGGGGCGGCGCCGACGAAAACGAAATCGGCCGAGTCATCGACGCCATGCAGGCCACCGTCGATACTTGGCGAGACTGATGGCGCACGAGCGAGAGCGCCCTCAGGTTCCCGCTCTCGCGTGACGCTCTGCCGTTGGCTCGTGGTACTGTGCCGAGATGAGCAGACGCTTTGCTTCCATGGTCTCCGTGCTTGGCGTCTTGATACTTGGAGTGACGGCCGGCGCGATGCTGGCAGAAGGCGCCATCTTGGTGCCGTATTGGCGATCGCTCGCGCCGGCTGATTTCTTTGACTGGTACGCAGCAAACGCATCGCTGCTTGTCGATTTCTACAGCCCGCTCGAGATCGCCAGTGCCGTCGTCGCACTCGTTTGCGCCATACTCTACTCTTTGCAACAGCGACCCGGGGCGCGTCTTTGGTGGGTCGCCGCCGTTCTTTCAATCTTGGTCACTGCGATGTTCTTCGTTTACTTCAAAGACGCGAACGCGGGTTTCTTGAATCGGGCGATCACAGAGGATTCTCTGCCCAACGCACTGGTTACCTGGGGCAGGTGGCAGTGGGCGCGCGTCGGAGTGGGCGGCGCGGCGTTTGCCGCCAGCGCGCTGGCAATTCGCACGGACACGTCGTCCCCCAGCGGCTAACCATACCGTCCCGAGGTTCAACCGCCGACGTAGCGGGTCACCAGCGCAACAACCTCCTCGGCGACCGCATCGTCTTCCAGTTGCGCCGGGTCGGTACGCGCGAGGCCGAAAAGAATGCCGTGGAGTGCGTAGACGATCAGCGGCGCGGCGACCTCGGGGTTATGGATCGACGATTCGCGACGATGGGACTGCAGGTAGTCGTGGGTGCGCTCGGTGAATCGGCGCTCGATATCCGCAATGCGCTGGAGACGGCCAACGCGCGGAATCTGCTCGACGAGCCGACGGTGGAGATCTGCATCGATCGCCTGGGTCGAGAGCACCGCGGTCACCAGCGCGCGGGCGGCATCACGTGGCTGCAGTCCCTCCATGGAATCGAATGTCTGATCCAGGAGGGTGGTGACGCGGTCGACATGGCGCTCGACCAGCGCGGCGACCAATGCCTCCTTGCCCGGGAAGTACTGGTAGAGCGAACCGATGCTCACGCCAGCTACGCGCGCGATGCGATTGGTGCTGGCGCGCTGGTAGCCGACCTCGACCAGAACGCGAGCAGTGGCTTCCAGGATCGCATCGACAGTAGCGCGCGATCGGTCCTGTTTAGGCGCTTTTCGTGGGGTCGTGCGAACTGCGCGCGCCATCGTGGACCTGGGGAAATGCGAGTCGACAAAATATGAGCAAGGACTCACATTGTTGCATATGATGAAGCACACGACCAGCGCTCAGCCAGGAAGGGCAAGTATCGTCAGCGTCGTGCGGGGACAGATCAGCGCTCCGCCAGAGACCGTATTCCCACTGTGCTGCCCAGTTGAAGAGTACAAGTGGATCCCGGGCTGGAAGTGCCACCTGGCGCACTGCCCGAACGACAAGGTCGAGCTCGGGACCGTCTTTGGGGAGATCTTCTCCGCACCATTCCTGCTAGGGAAGGCCTCGGGCGAGACAACCTGGACTGCGGTGCTCCACGAGCCAGAGAACTATCGGCTGCATTTCAAGCTGGAGAATGCGCACTCGTCGTCGCTATACAAGATCGAGCTAGCGGACGATGGGCGTGGAGGAACGAGCTCGACCTTGGAGCTCACGTATCGCGCGCTCGATGACGCCGGCAACGCCCTCGCGGCGAAGGCTCTACAGGAGAAGATCGAGATCATGCTGGAGCTGCTCGGACTGATGTTGAAAACCTATTGCGAAAAGGGAAGGATGATTTCGACTCTCGAGCTGCAGAAGGCGGTCTCCGCTGAGCGCGTGCTTTCCTTAGCGAGCGACCTCACCCGGGTTGGCGGCTAATGATGTGGTCGGTTGGTTTCTCTGGTGCATTCGACGTTGGCGGCGGGCGGCGGACCGTGGCGGAACGCCAACCCGGGTCTGAAGGCTCCCCACAAATAGTTAAATGAAGTTAACGGGTTAGCTTCGTTGTTTGAAAAAGGAAGCGCGCACGGAGATCTTCGTGGGTAACGACACCAACAACGGAGAGCTCACATGCGCGCCGAACGAATCCTATCACGATGGCTAGAACCGCTCACGGACTTCATGCACGCCAAGCGTCAGAGGGCGCTTTTGGATGTGGTCGGCGCCCTGATGAAGGGCCGGCGACTGTGGGTGACGGCGCTTGGTCGGGCATTGCCCGGGCCAGCCAAGTTCAAGCATCGCATTAAGCGTGTCGATCGATTGCTCGGCAATCGTCGCCTGTGGTCGGAGTGCGAAGAAGTCTATCGGCGCTTGGCTTATGAGGTCGTGGGTCAAAGCGAGCGCATCGTCGTCTTGGTGGACTGGACGTATGTGAACAACACCGAAGCCGCGCTGGTCGCGACCATTCCGATGTCGGGACGCGCTCAGATCGTCTACGCCCAGGTGCACGGCCAGAAGAGAGTTGGAAATCGTGCTGTGCAGCGCGGTTTCCTGAAGTACCTGCAGCAAGTGCTTCCTACGGGACGGCAGATCGTCGTCGTCACCGACGCCGGCTTTGGTCGCTCCTGGTTCGACGATGTTGCTGCGTGTGGCTTGCACTTCGTCGGTCGCTTGACGAGGAACAATACCCTTCGTCCTCACGATGCGGCTCAATCGCTCCGCGTTCACGACCTGTTTGCAGGAGCCAAGATTAAGCCTCGAGCGTTGGGGCGCTGCAACGTCACTAGAGATAACCCGATCGAGGCCACCGTCATCGTCCAACGGATGAAGAACAAGCGCCGTCATCGGCCGAAGTTCAAGACGCGGGGCCTCCATCCAAATTCCGCGCTCCATGAATGCTACAAGCGCCGTGCTCACGAGCCCTGGGTGCTGGCTTGCTCTGCCCATGAGCTCAGTGCGTCATGTATCTCTCGAATCTACGCGAGTCGCATGCGGTGCGAACAGGCTTTCCGCGATGGAAAGAATCTTCGCTTCGGGCTTGGACTCGGCCATGTCTCGGTGCGCCAGACCGAGCGCCTGCACGTCTTGCTGCTCTTGGTCGCTCTGGCCTTGTGGGCTGCGTCCTTGCTCGGATGTCTCGGTGAACAAGCAGGAGCGGCCAAGCCACTGCAAGCCAACACCGTGAAAACCCGAAGAGCCTTCTCAGTGACCGTCCTCGGACTCCTCATCCTCGAGCACCAGATCCCCATCCCGATCTCCCGCAGTCGGCTCCGCCAAGCCCAATCCCTCTTTCGACAACAGCATCAGCGACTTTTCATCCGATGACTTCGTGGGGATCCGTCAGACCCGGGTCGGGTCGTGGTCGTGGGTCGTGCAACAACATCAACGACATAGAGTCCCGTGGCGTTGCGTGCCGTCCCGAGGTGTCCCGTGCAAAGCGGAAGGTTGGGTGGAAGGAGCGGCGGCTCGCAACGGTTAGCCACCACCCGCAGTCGTTCGCAGGATCGTCCCTTCTTCGCCCACCGCGGTCCCGGTGTTGGCATCGGTCATCGACACGCCGAAAAGGGTGATGTTGATGATGCCGCTCTGCTGTGCCACCCAGGTCGCGCCACCATTGGTCGTCCGCAAGATGGTCCCGAAGCGGGGGCCGACGACTGTCCCGTTGTTCGCATCGGTGAACGACACGCCCAGCAGAGGCCGGGTGCTGCCGCTGTCTTGCGGCACCCAAGTCGCACCCCCGTTCGTCGTCCGCAAGATGGTCCCGTCGTCGCCCACCGCGGTCCCGGTGTTGGCATCGGTCATCGACACGGCGAAGAGCCAACTTGTGGTGCCGCTGGTTTGCTCCGCCCATGTCGTGCCACCGTTGGTCGTCCGCAAAATGATTGAGTTGTCGGCGCCGACAACGGTTCCGTTGTTCGCATCGGTGAACGAAACACCACGCAGGAGGCTCGTGGTGCCGCTGGTCTGCTCGACCCAGGTCGCGCCACCGTTGGTCGTCCGCAGGATGGTCCCGGCTTCGCCCACGGCCGTGCCCGTGTTGGCATCCGTAGACGAAACGTCAAAGAGGTTGACCGTGACACCGCTGGTCTGCTCCGCCCACGTCGCGCCGCCGTTGGTCGTGTGCAAGATGGTCCCGCTGGCGCCTACGACCGTTCCGGTGTTCCCATCTGTGAACGACACGGCACGGAGCTCACTGGTGGTGCCGCTGGTCTGGTCCTCCCAGGTCGCGCCACCGTTCGTGGTGCGCAAGATGATCCCGCCGTTGCCCACTGCCGTTCCGGTGTTCGTATCGGTGAACTGCACGCCGAAGAGATTGGTCGTGGTGCCGCTGGTCTGTGTCACCCAGCCGGATGGGTCCGAACCACCGGTGCCAGCCGTTCCCCCCGAGCCACCGGTGCCGCCAGTGCCGGCCGTTCCGCCCGTGCCGGCGAGACCGCCCGAACCGCCGCTGCCGCCGTCGCCCCCGCCGCCACTGCACCCAACCAGCGGAACCATGGCAAATGCGCAGGCACATAGAAATCCGAGTAAGTAACGCATGATGACCTCCCGAGTTGGCCGACCCGACTTCAGGCCAGTCATGCGTTGCAAGCTGGGTCGCCATCGAACCTCTTGCTATACGTAATTCTTTACTCGTTTCGTCGGCGCAAAAGTTGCGCGAAGAAGATCCGGAAAGAAGATCCGAGGTCCAGAAGATCCGACCCGAGTTCACCCAGAAAGTCGGATTGCCACCCAACCGCGCCGACTCTGTGAGCGATAGCAGGATTCAGCCGAAGCCGAGTACGCCCGCGACTTCAACTTTGGCAGAGCTTCCTTAGCCTCGAACGCCATTCGGGAAATTCAACAACATCAACCACATTGTGTCCCGCGGCGTTGCGTGCCGTCCCGAGGTGTCCCGTGGGAAGTGGAAGGTTGGGTGGAAGGCCGATCGGATGTTTCCCAACCTCCGTAGGAGCTTTGTCGGCCCCGCATTCGAGTTGCTACTCGCTTGGACGACCTCGGAGACCATCGATGACCGACCGGCCGTCGCCATCCGCTATCCGATGCTCACCGGAGAAGCACGAATAGGTCCTGAGCAGCTCTCACATCCGACGCGGGTCCGACGAAGACCACCTCATCACCAGCTTCGATCGCCGTGTCGCCACGCGGAACGACGAATTTCTTGCCACGGATCACCGCTGCTACCACGCACTCCGTCGGCACCTTGATGTCCTTGATCTGCCGTCCGGCCACCGCCGCATCTTCGGGCACCACGACGCCGACGAGACTCGCGACTCCCGCACCGATCTCGAACAACTCTGCCACCCCGGGACGGTCCAGGAAGTTCTCCACCATCGCCGCGGTGGCCCAAGGCGCGCTGATTGCGACGACGCCCTCTTTTTCCAAGAGGGGCAGATAGTCGGGATCTTGCACGATGGCGATGACTCGCGCCATCCCTAACTGCTTGGCCTGGAGGGCCGCAATCACGTTGCGACCATCGTCGTCGGAAGCAGCAATCGCAACGTCGATGTTGCTCACGCCGACCTGCTCGAGCACCTCCTTCTTCGTGCCGTCCCCCTGGTAGAGAGGGACGTTGTAGCGCGCTTCGAGCTCTTTACAACGTGACTCGTCGGCTTCGATGAACGTGATTTGGTGCTCCGATGAGCGGAACACCAGATGATAGTCATCCTTGGCCAAGAGTCGATTCGCGATGTTCTGTCCTTGCTGACCACCGTCAATGATGAGCACTCGCATGCGTTTCCTCTTTCTTCGAATCCAGTATCGCTTGAACTTGTCGACGACGCGAAGCTCTTCGAAGAGCTCGGCGCGATTCAGGGGCCGGATCAGATAGACCACGCCACCTGCCAAGGTGAGAGCGAAGCCAAGCGCAATGGTCCTGTGCTCCAGGGCAGGGACGAAAACCCAGCAGCTGGCGACCCCGATCCACGGAATCCAGGGGAAAAAGCCTGGGCGAAAAGGCCTCCTCAGGTTGGGCATTCGCTTGCGGAGGGCGACCACCGCGTAGTTCACGATGCCAAGTCCCATCAAGAAGCCAAAGTCGGCCATGGAAGCCACGAACTTCACGATTCCCACAGCGGCAAACGCAAAGACAAATGAGGCACACACGCCGAGTGCGATGTGTGGGGTTCTGAACTTCCTGTGCAATTTCGACAGGCCGCGCGGGAAGTGTCCGTCTCGGCTCAGAGCATACAGCACGCGCGAGCTGGCCCCGAGCGTGACGCTAAAGGCCGAAAGGCTCGCCATGATCGTCGCGGTGACCGCAGCCCACCGCCCCCAGCCACCACCCACTCTCTCCGCCACGAAGATGAACGGCACATCGGTTGCGGCGAGCTCGGTGTAGTGCACCGAACCCATCATGACGAACACGACGCCGACGTAAATCGCGACACCGAGGACCAAGGTGATCAGGATGGCCCGCGGGATGGTCTTGCCGGGCGCGATGATTTCTTCGGCAGCGACGGTGATCAGCTCGAAGCCGACGTAGGAGATGTAGATGAGCGCCATGCCGCCCGGGAATCCACCGAAGCCCAGCGGCGCGAATGGCTGCAAGTTGGGCGCCTCGATTTGAAACGCACCAATGATTGCGATTCCGATGAGAACGGCAAGCTCGATCAAGTTCATGATCGTGATGACCATCAGTGCCTCGGACATGCTCCTCAAATTGATCGCGGCAAAGAAGCCCGTCGTGACCAGAGCGATCAGCGAAACATTGGCTTCTGGCCAAAAGTACGTGCGGATGGTGAGCGCAAAGATCACCACGTACATCGCGCATGCCGCGACGTTGCCGATCCAGAAGAACCAACCGGTCAGGAACGCAAGCGGCTTCGGCAGCGTGCGGCTGACAAACGAATAGCCGCCACCAGCGACCGGTATCGCGGCACCCAGCTCCGCATAGTTGAGGGCGGTGAAAACCGTAACGACCCCCATCGTCAGGTACACGGCGACACCGAGTGGGCCCACCATGTGAGCCAGCTCGCCGGGCAGTGCGAAGATCCCTGGCCCCATCATCGCACCGATGCCGATCATCACGGCCATGAAGAGGCCGATCTCGCGCTTGAACTCGATCTGATCCGACACTCGGAGTGGCTCCTACTCGCTCATCACACGGCCGAAGAGCGCTTGGACGGTGTGGTGGCGTTTGACCACGAATACCGGCTTGTCGGAAAGACGAGCGATCTCTTCAGGGATGGTGCCGAACAAGATTCGGCTCGAAAAGCTCTTGCGCGCAGCGCCAACCATGACCCCGTCGTGATTCTGGAGCTCTTCGACAATGCCTTCGGTCACCGAACGATGCTGGACGATGATCGTCTCGACGTTTTGGAACCCTGTGCGCTCGATGATTCGTTGCTTAGCGGCGCTAAGGCGTTCGTTTTCCGATTGGATGAGCTCTTCTTGTGCGTCGACCGGAACTACGCCGCAAAGAGTCACTGTGCCGTTCTGGGAAGCGGCGATGCCTGCCGCGTAGATTTCCGCTTGCTGTGCATGAACGCCGCCATGGGTTGGCAGCAGCAAGCGTTTTGGTAGACCCGCTTTCGTGAGCTTCACGAGCATGATGTCGGTCCGAGCGTTCAAAATGATCGTGTCTGCGATCTCTCCGAGAATGTACCGCGCCGTCGAGGTATGGCCTTTCCACCCGACGACCATCAAGTCGCAATCCCTTTCTCTGCTTGTTTCGAGGATGGCACGGGCCGGATTGTGTCCAATGCGCACGAGTGACGTCATCGGCACGTCGTGGTGGCGTGCGCGCCGACGGGCCGCGTCCAAGAGGTCGCGTTCGCGCTCGACGTAGGTGCTTTCGAGGCGCGGCGGAAGTTGCTCGGGCACCACGACGATACGCACAGCGATGATATGCCCGTTGCGCGTATGAGCAATCGCCGCAGCAACGTCGATGAGCGAGTCGACGTTCGCCGGATGGGCGAGAGGGACCAAGACGCGGAAGTCCGCCTCTGCAGCGTCGATCTGTTCCAAAGCGACCCGCGAGGGCTCTCCTGGCAAAGCCTCCGCTTCGAGCTGCGCTCCCTTCCAACCCATGAAGCCTAGAAAACCGACTGCCAATGCGCCAAGTGCCAACAGAACTGGAGCAAGCTGCGGGACCTGCGAGAGCAGATAGAGGTTTGCAAGGATTCCGAGCACCGGGAGAAGCGGGACGAAGGGCACACGGAACGGGCGCTTCAGGTTCGGGAATTTGCGTCGGTGCTGAATGAGTGCCGCGTTCACTAAGATCAGCGCGATCAAGAGCACGCAGTCGGCAAAGTGCGCGAGCTCCTCGAGCGGAAGCAATGTGGCAAACGTTGCAATGCCCGCACCTACGAGCATGAGTGCGATGATAGGCGTCCGGGTCTGCGCGTTGATCGATCCGAACTCTTTCGGCAGATGACCGAGACGACTCATCGAGAGTGCCACGCGGGACCCTGCCAAGATCGATGCGTTCGATGCGGAAACCATTGAAAATAGCGCCCCGCCCACGATCACCATGCCGCCGATGGGACCCAAGAAATCCTGGGCCGCCGTGCCCATCGCTGATTCTGTGTACTCGTTGAGGTTGGCCGCGACGATCACGAGCACGACCAAGGTATAGAGCACCGTCACGAAGCCCATTGAGATGAAGATCGCGCGCGGGATGGTCTTGACTGGGTTCTTGACTTCACCCGCCGAGGCCGCAATCGCCGAGAAGCCGAAGAAAGTGATGAACACCATGGCAGCCGTGCTGCCGATCTTGGTAATGTCCGTACTGAAGCGCTCGACGATCACGTCCGGGTCGACGTGAAGTAGGCCACCGCCTACGAACCAAAACAGCAGCAGCACTTTGCCGATGGTCACCACCACCTGAAAGCTACCGCTCTCTTTGGTGCCCTTGACGTTGAGGAGGGTGAGTGCGGCGACTGTCACCAGACCAGGAAGCATCTCTAAGCGCGAGTGCACGATGAACTCGTTGAAGTAGCTCGAAAAGCTCGCGATGTAGAAGCCGCAGGACGCGGTGTAGCCGAGAAGCAGGCACCAGCCGACCATATAAGCGATGAGCGCGGGGAAAGTTCGGCGCGCGTAGAGATATCCTTCGCCCGACTGCGGGTAGAGCGCGCTGAACTCACAATAGGTGAGCGCGGTGAAGGTCGCAACGACTGCGGCAAGTAAGAACGATGCAATCGCGGCTGAACCGACGTAACCTACAGCCAACCCCGAGAGCGTGAAGATGCCGGCCGCGACCATCGTGCCGACTCCAATCGCGAGCACCGACACGAGGCCGAGGTCGCGATTAAGCTCCGTCTCAATGACCGCTCCGTTGGTTCCGACGCCTTGGGTCTCGCTCATGGCAGCAAGAGGCTCGCACAGTCGCGCCCGTTTCGGAACAACTACCCGTACGGAGGGGGATAAGCCCTCACGGTGCCCAGATGCGGGGCCTCGACAGGGCCGCGGGATGCCTGCGCCCATGACCACGATTTTGATCGAGTCGTCGTTGAAGACGTCGCGCACATCTTCCAGGCTCGTTCCGCTGAACAGCCGAACATCATCGATGACGAGCTGACTTCGAACTTCGCCCAGAAGGTGCCGCAAGCCCGTGCGACGGCGCAAAGCACGCACTCGCACGGCGCACCCAGGCGGCCAGGCGCAGCTCCAACCGGGGCGACCGGATTCGAACCAGTTGATCGCACGATCTCTGCGTCCCCCTTACCCGCAATGATGCAAACCAATTACCTACAATCGTTGGGACTTAGCCCCATGGCCGAGTACACCCACGACTTCAACCTTGGCAGCCCTTTCGGGGCCCTGAACGCATTCGGGAAATTCAACAACATCAACCACATAGTGTCCCGCGACGTTGCATGCCGTCCCGAGGGGTCCCGTGGAAAGTGGAAGCTTGGATGGAAGGTCGGGACCTATCTGCTCGGTACCGAGCGCATGTCGAACAGCAGGATCCCTGCGCTGTAGCCCGGCCAGCCCCCAACTCCGTGCGTCGCCGTGAGCACCCAATGCCCGTCGTCCGAGAACACCGGTTCATGCGGGCCCATGTCGGCAGGGGCTCCGCCGTCCATCGAATCGACGAAGGTCGTATAGGAACCGTCGTCGAAGTCGTAGATCATGAGGAAAGCCCTTTGAATGTCGAAAATATCGGGTTCGAAGAACTCGAGAAAGGCGACTTGCTGACCGGGGAGAATGCCCTCCCATTCATCGTACCCGGGACCTCGGGGACTGTCGGGCTCTGCGAACTCGCCGGTTGCGACGTCTACGATCAGCCGATTGCTGAAGCCATCGACGACACCGTATGCGCTGATGAGTAGACTGGCGTCGCCCGGGCCAACGAAGTCTTGAGGCTCGAGGAACACCGGCCCGACGTCCTCCTTCGAGATGAGGGCCCGCGCGTTGACGATGCGGGCGCCTCCCTCAGTGTCATATTCGATCGTTCCGATTTGGATCTCGCTTGGTTCGTTCGCATAGGCGAGTGCGGTTTCGCCGAGGTTCACTGAGCCATCGGTGTTGGCCACCCAGAACGGCACTGCGGTCGTCGACCATGCGATCTCCATGGTCTCGCGAGATACGGCGATGCCCTCCCACCCATGCACTCCGAGCGGGATCGGCGCTTTGTCGTATGGCTTTCGCAGAACGAAGAGCTTGCCGGTCCACATGCCAACGTCGTACGGGACGAGGGGCTCGAGCGGTGGCTGCGGACCACTCGTGGGCCCGAGCAGAAGGAGATCTCCGTTCGAGAGCACATGCACACGAGTGAACCCCGCATGTTGGAAGTGTGCGGTCCGCGATTGGATCTCTCCGGTCTCGATGTCCATCTCGTAGACGTCGCCAACGAGATTGCTCACGAACACGAATGTCGTTGGAGTCAGCCACTCAGGCTTCGTTCCCCAGTTTGTCAGGAGCGTCCAACCCGGCGCGAGACTGGGTGCATCGGCGCAGTGATCGACCTGCCCCAGGCTCTCATGGTTCGTCAGACGCGCGGGGTGATCTTGCTGGGCGCAGGCATCGAAGACCACCTCTATCGTTCGCGAGGTCTCCTCGGAGGACGAGCTCCCGCCGCATGCTTGGGTCAGGAAAAGCATGTTGAGAATGACTGTGGTCCCAACTCGGTGCCAATTCACTGAATAGTCCTCTCGTTGAACCCCTTCGGATCCCTCCAGCGCGCAGGTGCATCCGGAGACACGACTCTCATTTCCACATCACGCTATAGCCCACAGCGACCTCAGCTAGGAAGCGGAAACCACTCGTAACGATTAGCCAATTTTGGAGCGGGAAATGAGATTCGAACTCACGACTTCAACCTTGGCAAGGTTGCACTCTACCGCTGAGTTATTCCCGCAAAAGGACGCCTTTGGTAGCGCGGCTGGACCGGGGCGTCAAGGTCCCGGCAAGCGTTGGCGGCAGGGCTGTGAACCATCGAAGCGGCCCGATTTTCGCTTTCGATACAGCTCCCGAGGTGGCCGCAAACGCTAGCGCCTCGCAAACACAGAGGGTCCCTTTTTACTCGTATCGAAGGCCGTCGACCGGAAGCATGCGCGCGGCCCACAGGGAGGGTGCGATGGTCGAGAGCGTGCAGATGAGAAGCGCGATGGCGATGGTGATGATGAAGACGCTGGGGTTGAGCACGACGGGGAGGTGGTCGATCAGATAGACCTTGGGATCGAGCGGGAATTGGATCCTGTCCAGGTAGGCGACGAGGCCACCGCCGACGAGCACGCCCGCCAGTGTTCCGATGACCCCGACGACGACGCCTTGGAGCATGAAAATACCAAGGACCGTCGCATCGGTGGCGCCCATGGCTTTCAGGATCGCGATCTCTCTCTTCTTTTCGAGGACCACCATGATGAGGGTCGCGATGACGTTGAAGGCTGCGACGAAGATGATGGTGGCGATGACCAAGGTGAGCGCTATTTTCTGCACCTCGAGCGCGGTGAAGAGGTTGCGGTTGAGCTCGGACCAGTCGAGAGAGTGAAAGGCGCCGCCCAGGTTCTGCTCGATCCGGCGGGCGAGCTCGAACGAGGTGTCGAGGTCGTGGACGCGGAGCTCGACGCCCGTGACGTTGTCGCCTTCGTCGAACAGGCGCTGGGCTTCGAAGAGATCCGTGTAGACCAGGCCTGAATCGTATTCTTGAAAGCCGGCTTGGAACACGCCGATGACCCTGAATTCGCGCGACCGCGTGACGGCGCCGCCTGTCTCCGACAAAGTCAATCCGAGCGCAGCGAGTGGCGAGATCAGCCGGACCCGGTCGCCGACCTCCAAGCTCAGGTCTTCGGCGAGGGTCTTGCCGACGATGATTCCGGGAAGCGTCTCCAGCGGCTCCTGCGCCTCGCCGTAGGAGAGGCCGGCTTCCCAGGCGGGGTCGTCCGGAAGCGCGAAGTCGTCGTCATCGAGCCCGCCGAGCATCGCTTCAATCTCACCTGGCTCGGCCACGGCCCCGATGCGCGGCCGTCGCGCGCGCCGTTCCGCCTCTCGCTGCGCTTCGCGACGCTCCTTTTCCTCTTCCCAGAAGGACTTGCGGCGAACCGGCTCCTTTTCAAAAAGGGGACTGTCCCCTTTTTCGTTTGCGTCTAGGGAGCGCGCGGGTAACGCGGAGCTTGGACCTGTCGTCCCCGCCCCGCCGCCCGCGCGTGAGCTCCTGTCGTCTCGGATGTCGCGGAGCCATTGCCAGTCATCGTCGGCCTTGGGCGTGGCTTCGAGGTTGGGGACGGCACCAGGGCGGCGCAGGCCTTCTAGACCGCCAGCGACCAATTGATGCGGAAGATCGAGAACGGTCTGAAGGCCTTCGGGGGTGACGCCTTTGACCAAGACGACGCCGCGGCGCTCGCCCTTGGTGAGCATCATCTCGTTGATCGAGAAGGGAGCAATGCCGGCCACCTCGGGCATCTCGCCGACGGTGGCAAGGACATCGCGATAGTCGCGGAACTCGCGGCCGTACTTCAAGACCAGCACGTGGGCGTTCACGCCGAGCACCTTGTCGCGGAAGGCGTTTTCGAAGCCGGTGGTGATCGAAAGGACCGCCAAGAGGGCTGCGACCCCGAGGGCGACTCCGATGATCGAGATCAGGGTGATCATCGAAACCGTGGCGCGCTTCTTGGAGCGAAGATAGCGGACGCCGATCTGCAGGCTGTAGCTCACGTTGCGTTCCCCTATCACGTACCCAGGCTTGCCGCGATCACCCCAACCGCCGGGCCAAGCCCCGTGGTCGACGCGCAGCGTCGCGACTTTGCGGGGGGAACTTGCCCGCACGGAGCGGACTCACTAGGGTTCGCTAGATGAATCGGATTTGGCCCTTTGCGATGTGCATCGGGCTGCTGGTGGCCTGCCATCAGCAGCAGAACGTGCGGCGCGAAGTCTGGCCGCCCGCCGCAGAGCCGCCGCCCGCCGTGGCCGCAGCGCCGGCGCCGCCGCCCAAGGTCCTGGACCCGGTCATCGTGGAGCTGCCCGACAAGTCGCCGGTGATGCAGGTCCGCAAGCAGCTCGACAAGAGCAACCCCGGCCGCGCACGCGAGCTCGCCGAGGCCACGCTCTCGAGCGCCGGCGCCGCGGACAAGGGCCGGCTTCACTGGTTGGCTGCCAAGGCGGCGCTCGACGAAGGTTACAACGAGATCGCCCTTGCGCACCTCGATACACTCGGCACCTTCCGTCATCCGCTTGCGCGCTGGGCCAAGCTCAAGCGAGCCTCGCTTCTCGAGCGGAGGGATCCGGTAACGGCGGGGCAACTCGCGGCTTCGTTGACGGACGACTGGGCAGGCGGCGATCAGGCGCGCACGATTGAAACCCGAACGGTCGGTACGAGCGGATCGGGCGCGCACCTCGAGATTCGTCTGGACGGCACGCCCGCTGTAGCGGCGGCTGCGCCGACTCCACCTCGGGCCACAAGAGCAGACCTTCGTCCGCGCATGCAACAGAGCCTCGAAAAGGCAGAGTCGCTGTACAGCGCCAAGCGCTACCGCGAAGCCGAGCGGCTTTTCGGAAAGCTCGCCAAGCACCTCAAGACCGGCAGCGCGGCGTGGTGCAACACACGCTACAAGCAAGGCCGGGCGCTCCTTCAAGACCGCGAGCGCACACGCGGGGCTCCTGTGATGCGCGAGGTGGCCGACAAGTGCGCGAAGGGCGACCGCGACATGCACGCCTGGGCTCGTTACTACGCCGCGCGCGCCTATGGCCGAATCGGTCAGTGGGACGAATCGATCCGTCAGTTCGAAAAGCTCGAAGCGGAAGCACCAGACCACAGCCTTGCGGACGATGCGAGCTACCGAGCGGCTCTCGCAGAGCTCGAAAATGGAAAGCAGAAGGCGTCGATCCTGCGCCTGGCTTCAATTTCAAAGCTCTACCCCGACGGCGACATGTGGCCACGGGCCCTGTTCAAGCTCGGCTGGGTGGAGCTGCGCGATGGGAAATACCAAGGCGCCTACGACCGCTTCAACGAGCTGGTCAGGCGCGGCGGTGACGAGCGCGAAGAAGGCATCACGGGCCGCGCGAACTATTGGCGAGCGCGTGCGCTCTACATGTTGGGCCGGCGCATCGACGCGGCGAAGGCCTACGAAGAGATCGTCCAACGTTGGCCACTTCGTTACTACGCACAGCAGGCGCTCTGGCGGCTGGGCGAAATCGATCCCGCACGCGCCAAAGCGGCTATCCACGAAATGCGCGCAAGCGACGAGCCGACGCGCATGGTCTTTGCCTGGCGCGCCGAGTTCGACGAGCCGGCGTTCGCGCGCATGGTCGAGCTCTTGCTCGTCAACGAGGTCAGCTATGCCTCGTCCGAGATGTCGGCGCTTCAGATGCTCGGCGATGACGTCGACCCTGAGATGGCGGTGGTCGGTGCGGTTCTGCTTCAGCACGCCGGCGCGCAGACCAAGCTCAACCGGGTCATCCGGACGCACTTCGAAGACTTCGAAGGGCTTTTGCCAAAGGGCGAAGGGAAGTTGATCTGGGAAGCGACCTACCCGCAGGCCTTCTCGCCCCTGATCGAAGACATCGCCGAGGATGAGGGGATTCCGGCTTCATTCGTGCGAGCCATCGCCCGCGAGGAAAGCTCTTTCGACCCGGAGGCGGTCTCCTGGGCGAAGGCCTATGGCCTGGTTCAGCTGATCATGCCGACGGCGAAGCGCTTTGCGAACGAGGTCGGCGTGAAAGCCACGCCACGCACCCTCAAGAAGCCAGAGGTCAACCTCAAGATCGGCGCACGCTACATGGCCTGGCTCTGGAACCGATTGAACGAGAATCCGGCGCTGGTCCCGTCTGCGTATAACGCCGGCGAAGGCGCGGTTCGACGCTGGCTGGACGAAGACGCCACACGCCCGCTCGACGTGTTCATCGAAGAGATTCCTTACGACGAAACGCGACGATACACGCGTCGTGTCTTGCAGACCTACGGCGTCTACCAGTGGCTCGCTGCCGAGCAGCTCCCGGAGCTCCGCGCCAAGCTGCCCGGCACCAACGAGCAGCAGCGCTTCAGCGCGCTTCCCCGCGAAGCGGCTTCGGGCCCTAGGCGATGACTGTCGGCAAGTAGCTGCCGAACTCGATGGCCTTGTTGATGTCGCCTTCGACGCGAAGCTTGCCCTGCACGAAAGCGATCTGAGGGTCGAGATTGCCGCGCAGGATCTCGGCGAGGTGCGCGTCGCGAATCGTGAGCGTGGCATCCGCTGGGCGGCCGTTGCCCTCGGTGACGCTCCGGTCGTGCATGTCGATCATCCAGCTTTGCTCACCTGCGCCGGTGATTCGCAGCTGGAACTTGCCCTCCTGAAGCGAGCGATCGTCGGGCGCCTTCTCGAGGGTCGACCTCATCTGCGCGACGAAGGCGGCGGTCATTTCGGCCACGGCCTGCGCATGGGCGTCGCCCGCTTCGGCATCGGGCAAGCGGTGCGGAAGCACAGCAGCCTCGAGCTCGTTGGCCGACTCGCGGAGGTAGCGGGTGAACAGGTCGAGGTCGGGCATGACTGCGGGTGAGGAAGTGGGACTGATCGACAGGACGCCGTTGTAGCTCAGAACCGTGATCAAAAGGCCCATGCCGTCGACGAGCGGCGCCATGCCCATGCTCGCCAAGAGCTTGTGACCCGCCATGTACAAGTCCACCTGCGGCCCGGGCACGTTGGTAATCACGACGTTGAACACAGGGTTGTGCAGCTCGGAGACGCGGAACCGCGAGTAGAGCCGCAGCACGCGATTCGCCAAGCCGAAAGGGACGAAATCCCAGAGGTCGACGAACGCTCGTGTCGCGCCGGCTTTCTCGAAGGCCTTGCCGCCCTGCGTGTGCTGTTTGATGACTTTCAGGCGTTCGACGGGATCGGCCACATCGGTTGCGAGGTCGAGGAACATCGCCGAAACCTTGTTGCCCATCTTTCCGTGCTCGTCATCGCCCCGAGTCGAAACTGGAACCATGGCGATCAAGGGCTTGGCGGGAAGCTCGCCCTTCTCATCGAGATAGCGGCGTAACGCCCCGGCGCAGATCGCGAGAACCACGTCGTTCAAGGTGCAGCCGCTGATCTTGCGAATCGCTTTGACGCGGTCGAGCTCGAGCAGCGCCGTGTTCCAGATTCGCTGACCGGTGATCGTATGGTTGATCGGTGTCGGCGGCGCCGTCATCGGAACCGGTGGCACTTCGACTCCCTTGTCCCGAACCTTGCCGGCGGCGCGGAGCGCATCGGTGAGCTCGCCGGCGACTCGCTTGATCTCGCTCGGCTTACCCATGATTTTGCGCGCGGTGTGCGAAAGCACCTGGAGCTCGTTGGGCATTGGGGGGATTGCACGAGGAGGAGGAGGGTTGAAGATCCTCGGCTCCTTGGTCATGTCGAGGAGGATGCCCATCATGTCCGCGCCCGATACGCCATCGATCGCCGCGTGGTGCGTCTTGTTGATCAACGCGACCGAGCCTGGCGGCACCTGCGGGATCTGATCGAGCCCTTCGACGAAGGTCATCTCCCAGAGCGGCCGGCTGCGATCGAGCGGCACACTGAAGATCCGCGCGGCAAGCCCTCGCAGCTCCTTCCAGCTGCCAGGGCTTGGAAGCGCCACGTGCTGTAGGTGCATTTCGAGATTGAACGCCGGGTCTTCCACCCAGTAGGGCTTGCCGATGCCGAACGGCACCATGGCGAGCCGCTGCCGGAGGCGCGGCACGAGATGAACGCGGGACGCCATCGTTTGGCGAAAGCTTTCGAAGTCCATCGAGCCTTCGAAGACTAAAACGCTGCCGACGTGCATCGGTTGGCGGGCGTCCTCGAGGTAGAGGAAGGAAGAGTCGAGTCCGGAAAGGGGTTGCATCAGAATTCTCCATGGGGCCCAGCCCCAGAGCAGACGACTAGCCTACACCCGGACGCAGCTTGATCTCCAGCCCTTCTCAAGATTGTTCGAAACTGCGGTCGAGCTCTTTCAGGAGCCGCTTTTGCTCGCGCGAGAGGCGCTTGGGCACCTCGACCTCGACGAGGCAGATCAGATCGCCGCGCCCGCGACCGTTGAGACGCGGGACGCCTCCGCCGCGAACCACCAGGGTTTCCCCGGCCTGGGTGCCGGAGGGGACCTTGACGGTCTGCATCGCGTCTTCGTCTTCTTCGAACGCCGGCACCTCGAGCTTCGCGCCGAGGGCGGCCTGCGGATAGGTCACGGCGAGACGATGGATGAGGTCGAACTCTTCGCGCTGGAAGTCCTCGTCGGGCTCGACGTGGACGGTGACATAGAGGTCTCCCGCCGGGCCGCCTCGCGTGCCGTCCTGACCGCGACCGCTCAGTCGAAGACTTTGACCGGTGTCGACTCCGCCGGGGACGTTGATCTTGACGACGCGCTCGACGTCGATTTGGCCGCCCCCTTCGCATTCGTCGCAGGCCTCCTTGGCCTGCGAGCCCCGACCCTGGCAGCTCGGGCAGCTGGTCGTCATCACGAATGCGCCCTGAGCACGCGCGACTTGACCGCGACCGCCGCAAGTTGTGCAGCCTTGGAGCTCGCCGCCTTTTGCGCCGGTCCCGTGACAGGCCTCGCACGGCGACGGGTGCGAAAGATCGATCTCGCGGGTCGCTCCAAACGCCGCCTCGCGAAGCGACATGCTCACGTCGGTGCGAATGTCGGCGCCTCGCACAGGGGCGTTGGGGTCGCGCCGACGCCGGCCAAAGCCGCCGAAGCCAAAACCACCGCCGCCACCGCCAAAGAGATCTCCAAAGATGTCTTGGAACTGACTAAATACGTCGCCGATGTCGCCGAAGCCGGGTGCGCCGGGGCCGCCCAATCCGGCGTGTCCGAAGCGATCGTACATCTGGCGCTTCTGCGGATCGCTCAGAACCGAATAGGCCTCGGCGCAAATCTTGAACTGCTCCTCGGCCTCGGGACTATCGGGGTTGCGATCCGGATGAAACTCGAGCGCCTTCTCGCGGTAGGCCTTCTTGAGCTCGGTCACGGTGACTTCGCGGGAGACTTCGAGAACTTCGTAGTAATCAGGCTTCGACATAGGGTCCGCGGGCCGTTAGGCCGGTGCAACATAAGTATGTTGACCCGACGGTCAAGGTCCGCCGTGATGCGCGAATTGCAGGGTTTGGGCTCAGGCCTCGGATTTCATCTCGTCAGTGGCGCGGCCGAGGACCTCGCGGACGAGCGCGTCGGGGAGCTCGCCAGAGCGCTGGAAGGCCCTCATGTAAAGGATGGGCTCGCCGCCAAGGTCCGCCACGGTTCGGCCGCGGATCTGTTGAACGTACTTGCGTGGCTCGAAGGGAACCAGGCTCGATTGCGGCTCGGCGTCGATGCGCTCGAGCAGGCCGAGCAAGGCTAGGAGCGAGTTCATCTTCATGTAAGGGCAGGTCGCGCAGCCGCCTGCGGTCGAGCAACCCTCGCCGCCGGCAACGCCGGGCACGACCCCGAGGCCGCTTTGCGCATCTTGCGCGATGGCCTCGCTGGCGACTGGAAAGACGATCTCCGCGGAAAGCTGCGCTCCGCCCTCCGAGGCGTAGTCTAGAAGCTTGGCCTGCACCTGCCGGACAATCGGTGTGATCATGCCCGCTTCGGTGCCGAGGATGAATCGCAGGTTGGCCTGCTCCCCGCACGCGATCGCCTCATCGACCTTGCCCAAGATGAACGCGAGGATGTTCGACGTGGAGCCGACGACGCCGTTGCCCTGCCGCTGCGCCTGCAAGCCGAGCTCGAACATCTCGCCGGGGACCTCCAGGTGCGCGGTGACGTAGACGTCGGCGTAGTGCGCGCGAACAAGGTCGACGACCTCGCGGCCGAACATGTGATGAACGATGCACGTGCCCTGCTCGAAATAGTGAAATCGCGGCAGCAGCGAGCGAATCGACGCCTGGTCGTGCTCCGAATGAAGCTGCTGAATCTGTTCGTTGGGCATCTGGGCGAGGCTTTGAAACATGTGTGCGAGGTTGTCGCCCATGTAGGTGTCTGGACCGAACCAGATGTGCACATCGGGAATCTGGGCGGCGGCCTGCAGGACCGTCCGCACGACGTTCGAGGACGTACAGGTGATGGTCGGCACGATCGCGTGCGCCTTGGCTTTCGTGACGAGGCTGGTGTTGATGTACACGACGTGGAGCGAGCGCGGTGTCTCCGCGGCGTTCATGAGATAGGCGCCGTAGGCCTCCGCCTCTGCCGACTCGGCCAGCGAGCACCCGATCGGATCGACCGCGACTCGATAGACAGGAATGTGAGAATGCCCGGATGCGTCGAGCATCGCGCGGACGTTCTCGCTCATGAAGTCGACGCCGAGAACGGCGATCGTGCTCACCCCCTGCTCCGCCATCGCGATCGCACGGTCCGCCATCGCGAGCGAGTCCGAGACATGGACGTGCGGCCAATCGCACGCGGAGAGGACGCCCTGAAGCTCCGGGTCCATGTAGAAGTGAGCCACGACACCGGCGTTCTTTTCGCGGAGCAAGGTCCCGAGCCGCGCGACCAGCCCGGGGTCAGGCTTCAGAAACGCCGCTTGAGCCTCGGCGAATGCACCCTGGGGAACCAGGGCGTCGGCGGTAATGCGTAGAGAGGGAAAAACTGGGAGTGTCATCTGCGACCAGCTCCGAAAAGCGGAGTATACCTCCTGCCCGGCGCCCCAGATGTCAAGCGAACCCACAGAGACCTCGGTCTATGTCCACTTCCCCTGGTGCGCACGCAAGTGCCCCTATTGCGACTTCGCCACCGAGCCAATGCGCAGCGACGCACTGCCCCACGACGCGTATGCCGACGCACTGCTTCGTGAGCTCGATGAGCGCACGGAAGGTTTACAGGGCCGCGTGCTGAAATCGGTGTTCTTCGGCGGTGGCACGCCCTCGCTCTGGGCGCCGAACGCCCTGAAGCGAACCCTCGACGGGATCCGCGAAGCGTTCGAGGAGGCGGCCGAAAACCTCGAGGTCACCGTCGAGTGCAATCCGAGCTCACTCCATCGCGACCACGCTTTCCTTCTTCGCCAAGCTGGCGTGAACCGCCTTTCAATCGGCATTCAATCCTTGCGTGACCCGCATTTGCGATTCCTCGGACGCTTGCACGACCGAGAGCGCGCGCTCGCAGCGCTCGACGGAGCGACGAAGGAAATGCCGCGCGTCAGCGCCGATCTGATGTTTGGGATGCCCGGCCAGACGCTCGGAGAGCTCGGTGAAGACATTGCGCAGATCTCAGAGAGCGGCGTCCGACACGTGTCGGCCTACGCGCTGACGATCGAAGAAAAGACGATGTTCGGTTCGCTTCATCGCGCGGGGAAACTTCGAGTCGCACCAGAAGAGCAGTACGCCGAGCTCTTCGAACATGCGGAGCGCTGCTTCACCGACCTCGGCTGGATGCACTACGAGGTCTCGAACTACGCGGCCGATGGAGAGCTGTCGCGCCACAACCTGCACTACTGGCGTGGCGGCGCCTACCTCGGGCTTGGCGCAGCGGCGGTCGGTTGCCTCGACCATGGGCCGGGGCGCGCAGAACGCTGGCGGAACGAGCCCAACCCGCAGCGATATATGCGCCAGCGAACCCTGAAAGCCGAGGTTGAACAGCTGGGCCCCGACGAGATCATTCGCGAAGCCCTCATGCTCGGGCTACGCACGATAGACGGAATGGACCTGGTCGCGACCGAACGAAGAGCGGGCCGCAACCCGCGGGAAGGCAGGGAGCACGAGATCGAGCGTGCCATCGAGCGAGGAGACCTCGTACAGGACGGAGACTGGCTGCGCGTCCCCGTCGATCGCTGGCTGAAACTTGACGGCATCGTGCGAGACTTGTTCTAGAGTGCTCAGCGGTGAAGCTCGATTTTGAAGAAGTCTCGGTCGCTGGCCTGGCCAAGTCCTACGGACCCACGCTCGCGCTGGCCGGCGTGGACCTGCGCTTCGAGGCGGGTAAGGTCACGGCAATCCAGGGCTCGAACGGATCTGGGAAGTCGACCCTGCTCTGGCTGCTGGCGATGCTAGCCTATCCAACGCGAGGCGAGATCCGCTACGGCCGCTACGGCGTTTCGCGCGCTGACGAGCTTCGAGGTCGCATCGGCTTCGTCGCTCACCAGCTGCAGCTCTACCCGGGGCTGAGCGGTCATGAAAACCTGGTGCTCGCCGCCAAACTGCAAAGCATCCCCTATGCGCAAAAGCGCGCGTCCGATCTCTGCGAAGCGCTCTCTCTCGGCGAGTACTGGAAGCGGCCCGTCCGGACTTATTCTCGTGGCCAAGCGCAGCGCGTCTCGATCGCGCGCGCCCTGCTTCACCAGCCGCGCCTCCTCTTGATGGACGAGCCAGCCACCGGCCTCGACGTCAAGTCCACCGCATCGTTCATCGATCTGATCGAGCAACAGAAGCGTGAAGGCGCGATCGTCCTCATCGTGACCCACGAAGCCCAGTTCGCAGACGCGGTGGCCGACCGTGTTCTTCAGATGGATCGCGGCCGAATCGTGGAGCCGAAAGCATGAACACCCTCCGCGCCGCGTGGCTGGTCGCCGTCAAAGACTTGCAGCTCGAGATGCGCACCAAAGAAATCCTCACTTCGACGGGGCTCTTTGCCGTTTTGGTGGTCACGCTCGGCTCGCTCGCGTTCTATACCGATCCGATCAGCTCCCCAAACGTGGCCCCGGGCGTGCTCTGGATCTCCATCCTCTTTTGCGGAATTCTGCTGATCGGTCGAAGCTGGGCACTCGAGCGCGAGAACGACGCGGTGTTCGGCCTGCTCCTCGCACCGATTCCCCGCCCGTCGATCTACATCGGCAAGACGGTCAGCGCCCTGGTCTTGCTCTTCGCGATCGAGCTTCTGCTGGTTCCGCTTTGCTTGATCTTTTTCCAGATCGAACCGGCCGGAATCCTGTTGCCGCTGCTCGCGCTCGTGTTTCTCGGCTCGCTGGGCTTCGTCTCGACCGCCTCTTTGTTTTCGGCGGTCGGCATTCGTACGCGGGCCCGCGACCTGATGCTGAGCGTACTGGTGTTTCCCTTGGTGGCGCCTGCCCTGCTCGCCTCCGCCGTGGCGACGCGCGAGCTCTTTGCTGGCGCCGGCATGACGGAGGTCATCGGTTGGATGCGCATCTTGCTCGCCTTCGACCTCTTGTTCGTCGGCTTCGGTGTCTGGGTATCGCGCCACCTCCTCGCGGAGACCTGAGCGCTCAGCGGTACGCGCGAATCAGGTCCAACGCGACCGGGTTCGACCAGTCGAGCGCGCCGTCGAAGCGAAAGCGCACCAAACCGTCCGCGTCGATGATCCAAGTCTCGGGGAAGAGCTTGGTGCCGAACTGATCGGTCACGACCTTTCGCTCTGCGTCGAGCAAGCTCGTGATGCGCGAGGTGCGAGGAATGATCGTCTCGACTTCTGCCCAGCTCCGGTCGGTCGAGACCGCAACGACCTCGACGTCGCCCCAGTCTTGGGTCATCTCGGCGAGCAACTCGATGGTTGGCATCTCCTGGATGCAGGGCCGGCAAGTCACCGTCCAGAAGTTCATCACGATGACCTTCCCCCGCTGTTCGGACATTTTCCACTCACCGCCGCCCGGCGTCGGAAGGCTGAAGTCCGGAGCAAGCAGAGAAGCGCCGAGGTAGTGAGGAACACCGCCCTGGCCATCCATCAGCTGCTCGAAGCGCGCATTGCCGAGGAGTGCCCTGAATGGGGCCTCGCGCGCGCGGGCCTGCGCATCCACGACGGCCCCGGTGAAAATGAAGACCAGCGGAAACGCAATCGCGGCGACGATGATGGTGGCGATGACCTCACGACGAGACACGCCGGAGGCTTAGCGCTTTTCGAGACCAAGCGAAAGTGGATCGCCGACCTCGGGCGGGCGCACCTTTTGATCGCCAATTCGGACATAGACGCCCTCTTCATCCTCGCCAATCCGGTCGCTCATCTTGCTGACGGCGTGATTGTCGAAGCGCGCGGGGCAGCGGCCTTCTCGGACGGCACACCAGAGCGCACCTTCGGGCCCCTGGCAGAGCGAGGCCGGGTCGAGCGGCTCGCGAAGGTCGCCCGAGAGAAGCAGACCGATGCCCTCGGGGCTCAGGTCCACGTCTTTCACGAAAAAGGCGGGCCCTTCGATCTCGACGTATGCCCAGTTGATCGCATTGCTGAGACAAAAGCGCCCATCTTGTGCACGGTCGACCCAGCCGTCGAAGGAGCGGGCCAGAATGGGATGGCTGATCTCGTCCTCTCCGTTGAACCAGCGTCCGCGCGCGTCGCGGCGGATCTCGGTCTCTCGGCTGCGTCCTTGAATAAACTGCGCTGGGTCCATGACCTCGCTCAGACTACAATGAGCATCGATGGCGAGAAAGAGCCGAAAGCTCGTGGTCGTATCGAACCGCGGCCCCTATCGGCACGAAAGCAGCCGGGGGCGTGAACGCTGGGTTCGCGCCGCAGGGGGCTTGGTGGCTGCGCTCGACCCTGTTTTGCAGAAGCGCGGCGGCGTCTGGGTCAGCGCCAAACCCGCCAAAGACTTCGACTCGGTCACGGTTCCGGCGCCCCATCTCAGCTACGACCTGGCTCACATTTCGATCAAGCGGGGCGACCAGCGGGGTTTCTACGAGGGCGTGTCCAACGCGGTCCTCTGGCCGCTCCTCCATGGTTTCGAGCCCACGATTCAAGTCGGCGAGGCCCCCTGGTCGAGCTACGTGGGTGCCAACCAGGCCTTCGCGGACACCACGATTTCGACCAGCGGACCAAGCGACCTGGTATGGGTCCAGGACTATCACCTCATGCTCGTGCCGGGGATGCTGCGCGCCAAACGCAGCAAGGCCCGGATCGGCTGGTTCTGCCACATTCCGTGGCCGCCTCCGGACACCTTCGGCATCTTGCCCTGGGGCGAGGAGATCCTCGAAGGACTGCTCGGCGCCGACGTCCTCGGCTTTCACCTTCCAGAGTACGCCGAGCACTTTCGCCAGTGTGTGGAGCGCTTTACGCCTCATCGGGTTTCGCGCGGGACCATTCACTACCGCGACCGCAAGGTGAACACGATCGCCGCACCGATCGGAATTCCCGTCGACGAGTTGCAGGCGCTCGCCATCGATCCGGACGTCGGACGCGAGGTCGATCGAATTCGCGAGTCGATGGGGAACCGCCAGTTGATGCTCGGCGTCGACCGGCTCGACTACACCAAAGGCATTCCGGAGCGGCTAGCTGCCTTCGAGCGCTTGCTTCGTCGAGACACAGGCGCCCGCAAGCGGTACGCGCTGATTCAAGTGATGGTGCCCAGCCGCACCGACGTGAAAGCGTACGCCGACCTCAAACGAGAGATCGATCGCATGGTCGGCGACATCAATGGCCGCTACGCGGAGACCGGCCGCGTTCCGATTCACTATCTCTATCGGAACCTGAGCCAGCGGGCGCTCTTCGCGCACTACCGAGCCGCGGACGTTGCCCTGGTTACGCCTTTGCGCGACGGAATGAACCTGGTGGCGCACGAATACGCGGCAGCAAGGACAGACGAGGACGGCGTCTTGATCCTGAGCGAGTTTGCCGGCGCGGCAAAGCATCTCGAGGGCGCGGTGCTCGTGAACCCCTACGACGTGGATTCGACCACCTCCGCGATTCACCGGGCGCTCACCATGAAGCCAAGCGAGAAGCGCAAGCGAATGCGTTCGATGCGCGCCGCGGTGATGAGGCTCGACGTCCACCGCTGGGCCGACCACTACCTCGGCGCGTTGGAGGGAAAGTGAGTCGCTTTGGGGCCCTGGTCGAGTCTCTACTCGAGCTCGAACGGCCCTTGCTCGTGGCTCTGGACGTGGACGGAACGATCTCCCCAATCGTTCGAGACCCCGATCTCGCGCGAATTCCAGTGGCAACGCTATCCATCCTGGAGGTGCTCGCCCGGGCCCCTCGGGTCGAGCTCGCGCTCATCACCGGCCGCGCTCTGAGCTCCCTCGGGCGAATGGAACAGCTCGAGGGGATCTGGCGCGCGGTCGAGCACGGCGGGCTGGTTGTCGGACCGGGGCAAGCTCCGGCGCCGCGCGCGCTCGCGCCTGAACGGCGGGAGGCTCTCGACCGCTTTCAACACTGGGTCGAGACGCGCGCCCAGGACGCGTTCATCGAATACAAGCCACAGGCGATCGCGGTGCACGTCCGCAAGATCGCCTCCGAAGATCCGGCCCGCGCCGCGGAGCTGCTCGGCGAAGCAGAAGAGCTCGCGCAAAACCTCGGGCTGCACGTACGCCGTGGCAAGGCCTTGCGGGAAGCCGAAGCCGTCCATCACGACAAAGGCAGCGCGCTTGCCGAGATTTTCGAACGCTCCGGGGCGAGCTCCGTGTTCTTTGCGGGCGACGATCTCACCGATTTTCCTGCGATCGAATTCGCAGCGTTGCACGGCGTGGGCGCGTTCGTTTGCTCGGACGAACAACGGGGAGCGCCGCCTACGTCAGCGGCGCTGCTGCAGAGCGTGGACGAGACGGCCAAACTGCTCGGTCAACTGGCAGAACGCATCACCCGCTGACCGGTGGCATTGGTCCGGTCTCGTGGTAGAGGCCCAAAATGTTGAATCGCGAAATCGCGGAGTCGACGCGCATCGCGCGACGAGCGGGCGCGATCCTGATGGGAGTCTACGCGACCGACTTCAGCGTCGCCTACAAAGACGAGGCAGATCCCGTGACCGAGGCCGACACGAGGGCCAATGCATACATCGTCGGGGAGCTGCGGAAGGCCTTTCCGAAGGATGGAATCGTCGCGGAAGAGAACGAAGACAATAGCGATGCGCTGAAACCGGGTCGCTGCTGGTACGTGGACCCCCTCGACGGCACGAGAGAATTCGTTGCAAGGAACGGCGAGTTCTCCGTGATGCTCGGCCTAGCGATCAATGGGGTTTCCACGGCGGGCGTCGTGTACCAGCCAGGAACCGATAAGCTCTACTTCGGCGTGGTCGGTGGCGGCGCCATGCTCGAGGAGCGCGGCGCGCGCCGTTCACTGAAGGTCAGCGAGGTCTCCGAGCCAAGCCGGCTCAAGTTGGTGGTGTCGCGATCCCACCGGAACCGTGCCGTGGCAGACGTCGTTGCCCGGCTCGGGATTCGCCAAGAGACGGCGAGCGGCTCGGTAGGGCTCAAGGCGGGTCTGATCGCTGAACAGGAAGCGGACGTCTACGTACACATTTCGGACCGCTCGAGCATGTGGGACGCCTGCGGCCCCGAAGCGATTCTGAAGGCTGCGGGTGGGCGCTTCACCGACCTCGAGGGCAATCCGTATCACTACGGCGGGACGGACATGCGCAATCGAAAGGGCATCCTTGCCTGCAACGCCGCCGCGTACGACGCAGTGCTCCCGGTTGCGCGAAAGGCAGCGCGCTCGATAGGACTGATTCAATAGGGTTCGACATGGCACCGGTGGATTGGCGACAGGCATGGAAGACGGGAACTACCCCATGGGACGCAGGCACCTCACCGCCTGCGCTTCATGGCTTGCTTGCACGCGGGCAGATTCCAGGAGGCAGGATCCTCGTTCCTGGCTGCGGCACCGGCTACGACCTGGCCACCCTGGCGCGCGCGGATCGGGAGGTCGTTGGGCTCGACCTTTCCGAAGAGGCACGCGCTGCATTTCTCGCCGCACACGACGATCTCCCAGGTTCGATCTCCTACGAAGTTGGCGACTTCTTTTCGTACGAGCCGGGCGAAGGCTTCGATTTCGTTTGGGACTACACCTTTTTTTGCGCGCTCGATCCGGAGCAGCGCAAGGGCTGGAGCGAGACGATGAAGCGGCTGGTGAAGCCCACCGGCCTGCTTGCCACTCTGCTCTTTCCTTTCGAAGATCCGATTTCAGGACGTGAGGGGCCCCCCTGGCCTATCAATACCGGCCTGGTTCGAAGCCTGATCGAAGACAGCTTCGAAGAGCTCGAAGTCACGGAAATGGAGCAGACCCATCCAGGCCGCGAAGGCCGCGAGCGGCTGGCGCTTTGGCGGCGACGCTAACTTTAGTCGGTGTCGGGAAGCGGAATCGACGACGCCTTCCACTTCACCTCGGAAAAACCGAGGCGGTAGTCGGCCGTCGCGCCTTTGTGTTGCACACCGACCCACACCTGCGTCGTCCCGATGGGAAAGTCGGAACGGAGCGTCGGGTCTTTGGTCCCCCTGCGGTTGTTGCTACAAAGAACGGACCCCCCGGGCTTGCGCACGACAAGCACGATGTCAGAGTGCGAACGACCCAAAACGTGAAGGTTGAAGAACGCGGTGTCGGTGTCGAGTAGGTAGTCCGGAGTCTCGGAGATCCAACCCTTGCACTTGCGGTGAATCGAGTGCGCGGGAACCTCGCCGACAGCGGTGCCGGCCACGACGCGGGGATCCGGGCTAAAACCCGCATGGAGGGGCACCAGGCCGAGATTCGAGGACGAGTCATCGACGAGGTCCGCGGTTTTCGATTCCGAAGGTGCGCGCGTGCCGTCGTCTGGCTCACTGCCCCCAAGCGCTTCGGTGCAAGCAGCGATCGCCAACAAGGTAGCGACGAGGCCGCCGGCGCGGGCCCAAGTCTTGCTCGACGCGAACACGGTGCGGCCTTGGTAGCCGCAGCACGCGCGGACGGTCAACCCCGCACGCAAAGTGAAGGGGAGCGAGGAAAGCGAGCCGAGGCTCGCGCTAGGGCTTGAATTCCTCAATCACGGGGTATAGACAAGCCTTAGACAGGTCCTGAACAGGATCGGTGCTGACTAGATCCCGAGGAAGTAAGTGGCAGACGAAGCGAAATACCGGGTGGGCATGGTCTCGAAGATGACCGGGCTTTCCACCCACACGCTCCGCATGTGGGAGAAGCGCTACGTCGCCGTTCTGCCGAAACGGACCGAGGCCGGGGGGCGCCTCTACACCGACGCAGACGTCGCGCGGCTTCGGCTCTTGCACGAGCTGGTCGGAAGTGGCCATTCGATCGGAGGGATTGCGAAGCTGTCCGATGCCGATCTTCGACGGATGGCAGCGTCGGTCCCAGCACCGCCGAGCCAACCGGCCGCGCCACACCTGCCCGAGCTTCGCAGCCGGGTCATGGAGGCGATCGAGCAGCTACGCATTCAAGACGCCGAGCAGATGCTCTCGCGCGCGGCGTTGAGCACGGAACCGAGCGAATTCTTGAGATTGGTGGTCGCCCCTGTCCTCGTCGAAATCGGCGATCGTTGGGAGCGTGGTGAGCTTCGGATTGCGCACGAGCACGCAGGCTCCTCCGTGATGCGTGGTCTGCTCTTTTCGCTGATGCGCCTCTATCCGGTGAACGAATCCAGGCGCCGCGCGGTCGTTGCGACACCGGCGAAAGAGGATCACGAGCTCGGCGCGCTCATGGTAGCGATGTTAGCCGCCATGCACGGATGGAGCGTGCTCTACCTCGGGCCTGATTTGCCGGCCGAAGAGATCGCCTACGCGGTTACCGACACAAACGCCGATCTTCTGATGCTGTCGATTACCAACCTGAAGCCCAAGGAGTCGCAGCGAGAGCTTGCTGCGATCGAAGCTGCGATACCGGAACGCGTCAAGGTGCTCGTTGGCGGGCGAGCGGCAAGCGCGCTCCCCGAAAGCCGCGTGCAGATCTTGCATGACCTCGCCGTGGTCGAGACCGAGCTCAGTCGATGACGTCGGCGGGCGCGCCGGGTGGCAAGGTGTCCCGCGTCGCACCTTTGATGACTTTTTGCGCCAAGGTCGCGAGGCTCCGTGCACCGCTCTTCTTCAGCAGCGATCGAATCTGGGCCTTGACCGTGTTCTCCGCAACGCCGAGGGATTCGGCGAGCTCCTTGCGGGAGAGACCATCGACCGACAGGGTCAGGAGCTCGGTTTCCCGACGCGTGAGCTTGAGCTGTCGTGCCAGGTGCTCGATGCGCTGCCCGATGGCTGCGTCATCGACGCGCGCCTGCGCAAGCGCCCTCTGGATGAATGGATTGAGGTTGTCAGCGAATGCCGGCTTGCAGACGTACTCAGCGCGCATCGTCTGAACTTTGTTGACTACATCACGATTGAGCTCACCGGTCAGAACCAGCACCGGCAGCGCGCCGTGCCTCTGGCGAATCTCGGCCAGCAGGTCCAGGCCGTATCCATCGGGCAGGATCAGGTCGAGCACGACGCCAGTCCATTCCTCCTGGCCCTGCAGCAGCTCACGGGCCGCGCCCATGCTGTGAACGACCTCGACCGGACCGTGACGCCCAAATGTACGAGCGAGGGTCCGAGCCAGCGTCGGCTCGTCCTCCACAATCAAAAACCCACCCGGCATGCCGCGTAAGCTACCCCAGTTGACCCCTTCGGTGGTGCCGAATTGCTCCAAATGGATCAGTTTTTAACCCTCGGCCAGCCCAGCTGAGTCCCTGAAGCGCTAAAAGCTAAATGATCTCTTGATGTTCATGCGGAAAGGCGTGGGGTGAGGGCGCTTTGCCCGGCCTCAGCCGCTGGGGCGAGAATTGGCAATCACTTGACGCAAGCCCCCGCCCCCTCTTGAATGAACCGTCTAGATGTACGCGGTTGTGATCACGGATGAGGGGGGCGTCCGGCGCAGGCTTGATTTTACCAAGCCGGAGCTGACCGTGGGGCGCGTTCAGGGCAACGACATCGTCTTGGCCAAGCGGAACGTATCCAAGCAGCACGCGCGGTTGACCCTCCAAAATGAACAGGCTGTCGTCGTCGATCTGAACAGTACGAACGGCACATGGGTCAACGGTCGCAAGATCACTTCCGCTCAGCCGCTAAAGCAGGGCGACAAGATCTACATCGCGGACTTCATCATTACGCTCGAGGTCGCGGACGAACGCTCGCAGACGGAAGGCGCGATGCCTCGGGTCTCCGAGCCGCCTCCGCTACCGAACAAGACCACCCACCCGGCCGCCAGCTCAGTGCCGATTCGGCGCTCGATCGCAGCGCGGCGTGCAACGCCGGAAGGCTCGAGCGTGACGGGATTGCAACCCGATGGGAAGGGGACGGTCAACCCTCCTCGTATTCAACGCAGGGAGACGAGCCTGCCGCGGGCGCGTGCGAAGACCGAAACCGAAATTACAATCGGCGATCCGTTGAACAATCTGCTCAGCCGTCTTGCCGAGCGCGTAGACATCGACGACATCAATCCAGCGTCGATGAAGAATCAAGAGCGCTGGTCGGCTGCGCGAGCCGCGATCGCCGAGACCTTCCTCGCGATGCAAAAGGACGGCTTGGTTCATCCCGATTTGGACATGCGCGGATTGGCGCACGCCGCGCTTCACGAAGCGGTCGGCCTCGGCGCACTCGACGATTTGCTTTCCGACGAATCGGTTCGCACCATCGTCGTCAGCGGGCACAAGAAGATCTTCGTGGACAAGGGCGAGGGTCTCGAGGCAACGACGTTGCAATTTTCCTCCCCGCACGCGGTTCACAGGGTAGCGCGACGCCTCGCGGCGGAATGCGGTCAATCGCTCGAAGGCCGACCGGTGCTCAACGGGCGACTCTCTTTTGGCCCGAGCCTGACCATCCTGCAGCCGCCTCTGGTGATGAGCGGATCGGTGATCGAGCTCCGCATTCACAGCCCGAGCTCACTCGAGCAACTCTCCGAGAAGGGTTGGCTTAGCGCGGACGCTGCGACGTACCTGACCAAGGCCGTCGCGGAATGCCGAAATATCGTCGTTGCAGGGGCTCGAGGCTCCGGCGTGACCGAGCTGATGGCGGCCTTGGTCCGCGAGCTGCCGGAAAGCGAGAATACGGTCAGCATCGAGACGATTCCCGAGCTCGATGTCGATCGAGACCGGCTGATCTCGCTGACTGCCGCCGAGTCGGGGATTCCGCTGAGCGAGGCGATCGCACACGGAGCGCGCCTTCATGCCGAGCACCTGGTGATCAACGATCTCTCTGGAGCCGACACGATGGCTGCATTGACCGCGGTCCTCGGGCGGGAACCAGGACACCTTCTGGGCGTCCATTGCTGGAGCAGCAAAGACGCGATTGAGGGCCTGATGCTTGCCGCCGGCGCTACGGGAGCCGACCGTGCGTACCTCGCGCAGCTGATCGCGAGCGCGATAGACCTCGTCGTTTCAATGCAGCGTCGGCCAGAAGGGCAGCGCGTGAACGCGATCCTCGAGGTTCAAGGCCACGAAGGCGGAGACGTCAGCTACCAGTCGGTCCCGTTCTAAGACACACGCGATCGGCGCGTTCCCGCATGACCTCGATCGGCGCTTCGCTGACGCCAGGCGCCGGATATGCAGGGTAGGCGAAGTAGTAGCCTTGTCCGAAATCCGCGCCGCAATCGATGACGACCCGCATCTCGGTTTCCTGCTCGATACCTTCGGCAACGACGCGCGCGCCGAGCTCGTGACACAGTTGCACGATATGGCGGACCAAGACCTGGGCGCGACCATCGTCGGCGAGGTCTGCGATCAAGGTTCGATCGAGCTTGACGATCTCGGGCTTGAGGTCCGCGATGTATTTCAAGTTCGAGTACCCAGCGCCGAGGTCGTCGACTGCGAGGAGCACCCCCTTGCCCCGAATCTCGCGAAGGACGCTGTGACAGTAGGCGAAATGGGTTAGTGGGACCGACTCGGTCACCTCGAGATAGACCGGTGAGTCGTGGGTGAAGATCGGGTCATCCGGCTGCACGAGCCACGACTCGTCGAACTCGTTCGGATGCACGTTGAGAAAGAGCGGCATCCCGGGGCAGTGCATCGTGGAGAGCTCGCGAATGGCGCGACCGAGGGCGCCGACGCAGCGAGACTGGATCGCCTCGTCGAAGAGCTTTGGCGGATTGATCCAGTGCGGTGAGTTACTTCGAACGAGCGCCTCGTGGGCGAATGGCTCCATCGTCGCGAGCGACACGATCGGCTGATACACGACGCTCAGGTCTCCGAGGGTGAGGACGTCGGGCAGGCCCTGCATCGTGCGGAGCCGGGGAATCCCCGCTCGGCGCGCCTGGGTGCGCTTCAACCAGTTGCGGAAGTTTGTCACAAATGCCCCACCACGGTAAGTTTACACCAATATGACCGGCTGCGGCCACCCTCCTTTTTGGCCCTCCTGGCGCCGTTCGGAGGCCTCTGGTATGCCCCGCAACGATGAAAAACCCAACATCGATCGGCCCAGCGCAGGTTAGCCCCCTCGGCACGACCCTCGAGCGCCACTTGCTCGATCGCCAGCGACGGATGCCGGAAGCCACAGGTGATTTCACCGGGCTTTTCCAGCAAATCAGCCTGGCCGCCAAAATCATAGGCAGCCGCGTCAGCAAAGCGGGTCTGTCGGGCATCCTTGGACGAACCGGAACGACCAACGTGCAGGGCGAGCAGGTCCAAAAGCTCGACGATTTCGCCAACAACACGATCGTGAGCACCGTCGAGGCAGGCGGTCATGTCTGCGTGATGGGAAGCGAAGAGGTCGAGGAGCCCATTCAGATTCCCCCACAGTACCCGCAGGGCAAGTACGTGCTGCAGTTCGATCCTCTCGACGGCTCGGGCAACATCGACATCAATGCGTCGATCGGGACGATCTTTTCGATTCACCGTCGCCTCACTCCAGATGGTGGCCCAGGCACTCTCGAGGATCTCTTGCAGCCGGGAAGCGACATCGTGGCGGCCGGCTACGTGGTCTACGGCTCCTCGAACATGCTGGTCTACTCGACGGGCGATCAAGTCGACGGCTTCACCTATGACCCTGGCGTAGGTGAGTTCTTCTTGTCGCATCCGAACATCAAGGTCCCTCAGCGCGGCGGTACCTACTCGATCAACGAGGGCAACTACCACAAGTGGGACAAGGGTATTCAGAACTGGGTCGATTGGATCAAGACGCCGTCCGAAAACAAGAAGGCATACCGCTTGCGGTATATCGGCGCGATGGTTGCAGACCTGCACAGGACGCTTCTTCTAGGCGGTGTCTTCGTGTATCCGCGCGATGTGAAGAATACGGACGGCAAGCTCCGACTTTTATACGAAGCCTCCCCGATGGCATTCCTGGTCGAAGCGGCTGGCGGCGCCGCGTCTGACGGCAAAGACCGAATCCTCACGATTCAGCCCAAGGCGCTCCACCAGCGGACGCCCGTGTTCATGGGCAGCCCGGACGACGTCGAGGACGTGCTTCGATTTGTGAACGCCTGAGCCCGTCAGAGCTTCGGCATCATTTGGAAAGGCACCTCGGTGCGCACGCAGCCGTTTTCCGGCTTAGGGAACTTCCAGCTCTTCGCGACGCGTTTGACGCAGTCGTAGACCTGTTGATCACGGAGAGAACCGCTCACCGAGACGGCTCTCACGCCACCACTTGCGCCGATGGTGAGCAGGACTTTCATCGAGCCTTGAAGCAGGTTGTCGTCTTTCAGACGTCGCTCGTAGCAGGTCTGCACTTGCTTGCTCGGCTGTCCCCGAACGACCTGGCTGAGCTCTGCCGCGGGAATCGTGCCGTTGCAAATCCAATCCGCCGGTCGCGTCTGAGTGGCTTGCGTGGGCTCTGCATTCGGCTTCTCGTCTTCACCGGCGTCGAGGCCGGCATCGGTTTCGGGGATTTCGATTTCAGGGGCGAACTGGGCCCTGGGCTCGACCGCGGGCGTGACTTGAGCCGGCTCCGCCTCGGGACCCGATTTGCAGTCCCTCACGAAGAACCATAGGACGCCGGCGGTCAAGAGAAGGAGCAGGGCAATGATGCCGTACTTTCCTTCGTTCTTCTTCAATGGCGGTAGGCTCGAGCCCTGGGTCACATCCCCCTCACCTTCCCCAGTCCAAGGCGCTCCGCGCACCCGACACCGGAGTGTAGAATCCCTGACCGATCGCGCCAACTCTCAGGGCAAGCTGGGCGTGAAAAACCGCTGTTTGCCGCGGGGCGAGCTCTCCTCTATGGTTCGGCCTCTTTAATGGCAATTGGCGATGATTGATAAGTTCAAGGGCTTCTTTCTAGTTCTTCTCGTGGTGCTGCTTTCGGCTGTGTTTGCCCTGCAATTCGGGGGTGGCCAAGCCGAGGGCTGCGCGGCGGGCGGCAGCACCTATCTGGCGCGTGTCTATGACCAGACGCTGAGCCGAGGCGACTTCGAGGCTGCGTACTCGGTCGCGAACTTCGGAAGGCTCCCTGAAGAGACGCAACGCTCGATGCGCCTGCCCCAGCTGGTCCTCGATGGTCTGATCGACCGCACGCTTCTCGCGCGTGAGGCGCGCAAGGTGGGTTTCAACGTCAGCCAGGACGAGGTGATGGCGCGCTTTGTCAATGATGGAATCATCTTGCTGTCACTCGGAATCGGCGCGCCGCCGATGCTTCCGCAGGGCGAGATTCCGGTTTCCTTCGCGGACAAAGAAGGCGCATTCAACAAGGACCTCGCCGAACGCTACATCCAGAACGGGCTGCGTAGAAGTGTGGGCGAGTTCGCCGATGCGCAGGTCGATGAGTACCTGGCGGCGCGAATGCGCGAGCTCATCGCCTCGACGGTCAACGTGAGCGACGCCGAAGTCTGGGACGACTACGTCCGTGAGAACGACAGCGCGAAGATCAAATACATCCGATTCTCGCCGGCGTACTACCTCGACCAAAAGCCGCCGACTTCCGAAGCGGCGCTCGGCGCCTGGATCGCCGACAACGAAGACCGTCTGAGCGCAGAGTACGAAGTCAACAAGCACCGGTACACCAACCTCGACAAGCAGGTCCGCGCTCGCCACATCCTGGTCAAGGCAGGCTCGTACGCAAGCGAAGAGCAACGAGCGGAGGCCAAGAAACGCGCCGAAGCGCTGCAGAAGCGCGCGGCCAAGGGCGAGGATTTCGCAAAACTCGCCAGCGAGAACAGCGGCGACCAAGTCACCGCGAAGAAGGGCGGCGACATCGGTTTTCTCCGCAAAGGCACGATGCCCGACTCGTTCGACACGACTCTCTTCTCGATGAAGGTGGGTCAGATCTCCGAAGTCGTCGAAACCCCGTACGGCTTCCACATCATCAAAGCAATCGCAATCCGTGACGGCGATGTCCCGATCGACGAGGCCAAGCAGGAGCTTGCCGAAGGCCTCTACCGAGCGGACTGGCTAGAAGCCCGTGCGCGCGACGCTGCGGCCAGCGCTCTGGCTGCGTGGCGCGCAGATGCGGACGACGATGCGATCGCGCGAAGGCTTTCCGCCGCGGCCGAGAAGGGCGGCGAATCGGCCCTTACACCCAAGCTCGAAGAGACGGGCGATTTTGGTCGCTCCGATACTCCGGTGCCGGGCGTTTCAACTTCTGCCCTTTTCGATGCAGTGTTCTCGCTGTCCGAAGGTGAGGCGTTCCCGACGGCGCCCGTGAAGCTCGGCCGCGAGTGGTTGGTCTTCCGTCTCATCGATAGGCAGCGCCCAGACGAAGAGGCATTCGACGACTCGGTTCGGGCGTCGACACGCGAGATCCTTCAGACGCTCAAGAAGAGAGAAAGCGTCGACCTCTACATCCAGCAGCTTCGCGCCAAGGCAACTGCCGACAAGGCGCTGCGAGTCAACCAACTTCAAGCCCCGGATGGCCGCAGCTAAGAGCTCCCGTCTTCCCGAGCTGCCCACCGAGTCGCTCACGCTCGGGAACGGCCTGCGGGTGCGACTCGTTCCGCTAAGCCACCTGCAGTCGGCGACGGTGGCGTTCTTCGTGCGCGTGGGCTCCCGCTACGAAACGGCTCGGACCAATGGTTTGAGCCACTTTCTAGAGCACATGCTGTATCGAGGCACCGCGGTACATCCGGCGGCGAACGAGCTCAACTTAGCAATCGAGCAACTCGGTGGCACCCTCGATGCGGCCACGCACGTCGACTTCACGAGCTACTTCCTCTCGCTGCCACCCGAGGCCATTGCCAAAGGCGTGGAGCTCCTCGGCGAAGTGCTGCAACAACCGCTCTTGACCGAGCTTCGCACCGAGAAACAGATCATTCGCGAAGAGATCCTCGAAGACCTCAACGAGGAAGGCGAGCAGATCGATGTCGACAACGTTTCGCGGCGACTGCTCTACCCGGATCACCCGCTCGGCTTCACGATCCTCGGCCCGCTCGACAACCTAGACGGGTTTGAAACCGATGACCTGCGGCGGCATCACCGCAATCACTACAACGCGTGCAACTCCGTGCTCTGTGTCACTGGCGCATTCGACACCGCGGAAATCGAGCGGACGATCCGCTCGAGCTTCGCCAGCATGCCGTATGGCAGCACGATCGCGCCCCGTCGACCGCCCAGCAATCCTGCGTCGCAGCGCTTTTCGTACGTCCAGGAGCACGGCAGCCAGACCGATGTACGGCTATCGTTTCACACGCCCGGCGTAGCGAGCTCCGAAGCGCCCGCCCTGCTCTTGCTGGACCGAGTGCTGGACGACGGGCTGAGCACGCGCGTCCACCAAACGATCTGCGAAGAGCGCGGGCTGGCCTACGAGGCTTTTTCAGGAAACGATTCGCTCGAGGATTGCGGCGTGTTCGACTTCGGGGCATCGGTGGAGCACGGAAAGGCTCCTACTCTCGTAGAAACCATGTTCGAGCTCATCGCCGAGCTTCGACGGAACCCGCCGACGGACCAAGAGGTCGACAAGGCAAAGCGCCGCTCCCTCTGGGATCTGAGGACGGTGCGCGATAGCCCCGAGGATGCGGCACAATTCATCGGAAGCAGCGCACTCTTGGGTCTTCCAGAACGCGTTGGCACGGTGGCCGATCGAGTCGCGCAGGTCACGGCACAGGACATCCAGCACGCTGCACAACGCTATCTCGATCCGAAAGACGCCTATCTGACGTGTGTGGGGGTCTTGGAGGAAGCGCTTTTGTCTGACCTTCGCGGCTTGGCTGGAGCCTAGGCGTCGAGGTTTACCCAGTGTGCCTGCCCATCGGGTCCCCACTCTTTTTTCCACAGCGGCACGGTCTCTTTGATTCGATCGATCGCTTTGCGGCAAGCGGTGAACGCATCATCCCGGTGCGCTGCGCTTGCCGCGACACAGACCGCGACGTCCCCGACGGCTAGCCGGCCGACCCGATGGACGGCAGCGATTCGGACGTCCGCATGCTCGGCGATGATGCCTTCGAGGACACGCGTCATTTCTTTCTGCGCCAAGGTCTCGTGTGCTTCGTAGTCGAGTCGGGAGACTTGCTTGCCGTCGGCATGGTCGCGGACGATGCCGTGGAAGATACAAACGCCTCCGGCACCGGGGTGCTCGACCGCCCTACGAACCTCGTCGAATGAAATCTCCTGGTCGCTGACTTTGCAAAGAACGACCGGAGAGCCGCCCGCAACCGGCGGAAGAACGTCGACCCGATCTCCGTCGGATAAGGTGTGCGAGGCGTCGACGAAATCACCGTTTACCGCCAGCCGCATGCGCTCGAGAAAGGCCGCAAGAGACGGAAAGCGGTCGATGACCAGGCGCCGCAATTCCTGCTGCGGTAGGCTTTGCGACCCCAGCTCGAAGGTCGAGCTAGAGCATCCGGCGAGCTCGCGGGCAGCTGCGTAGAAGTAAACGTCGATCTTCATTGGCCAGCAAAGCCTAGCAGGCCCCGAAATGAGGGCAGCTCCGCCCGGCATGTTAGGGTTTGGGCCAGGTGGGCGAGTCTTCATTCAAGCTGATCGCGTGGATCGTTGCCGTGGGCTTGGCCGGCGCCATGCTCGCCCTCCCGCAACCAGTCGATCCTTGGGAGATGCCGAGCCTGGTGCTCGACCGCGCGGCGGTGTCGGACGCCATCGCGCTCGACGAAACCATTTCAAAGGAAGCTCCGGACAGTGAGGAGGCGAGAGCATTGCGCTCGCTCTTTCTCGACCATGGTCGATCGGAAGCCAACCCTCCCTATGACCGACGCGAGTACGATCGACGCCAGGCTGCAATTCACCATGCAACGAAAGCCGTGATCGAAAAGCACGGAGAGCCGGCGTTCGAGGCGATGAGGGCCGATGCGACGGAGGAGCTCATGCGCGTGCTTGGCGATGGCGCGCGCGAGGCAGCGAGCGAACACGAGCAGGGCATTCTCGGCGGCTTCGTGGACGTCTTGAAGCAGTATGGGGCTCTGCGAGGGGGCGTCATCGTCGCGCCGCCACTCACGCTGCGGGTCTTCTACAAGGCACGCTGGAATTCCATCCATCGGCGACCGTTCGTAGAAGGCTTTGCTCCGATCGAGAAGCAGGCGTATTGGGGTTGGCTTGCGCTGCACGCCTGGGGCAAGCCACTAGAAAAACGGGAGGACGCCTTGCTCGCGTTTCGTGACGCCGGTGGTTTCGGTACCTTGGAGGCGGCTGCCCTTTTCGATGTGCTCGAGGGGAATCCCGCTCGAGCGTCGAATTCCTTGAACCATCTCTACGAAGAGAGCAGGCAGCTTCGCCTGCGAAACTTCTCGCTTGGGGTGCTGCATGCCGGCCTTTTACCCCGGGGTGCGCCGTGATACGAGCCTCACAGTGGACACGAAATTCCTGTTCTCGTAACCTTGAAGACCCGCTTACGAGAATCGAGTCGAGCCTGGCGTGAAAGTCGACCTCAAGAAGAGCCTCTTCATCCTCCCGAACCTCTTCACACTTTCCAGTGTGCTTTGCGGTTACAACGCCATCTTGATCCTCTCGGACCAGCCGACTTCCGATGATTTCTATCGCGCGGCGCTCCTCATCGTCTTCGCACTCTTTTTCGATGGGATCGACGGGCGCGTCGCGCGTTTGACCAAAACGCAAACCGCCATCGGAGTTCAGCTCGACTCCCTTGCCGACGTAATTTCGTTTGGCGTCGCGCCCGCAATTCTCGTCTATCACTGGTCGCTCGTCGAGCTCGACACCGGCGGGATGTTCATTGGATTCTTGTACGTCGCAGCTGGCGCCGTTCGGCTCGCGCGCTTCAACGTCACCTCGACTGGCGATGACGGGCAGCCCGGGCACCCTGGCAAGTACACCCAGGGCCTGCCCATTCCCGCTGCGGCTGGAATCCTGATTTCGATCGTGGTCGCCAACCACCTCACCGGGAAGCTGCCGTTTTCGCCCTATGTGATTTCGTCGCTCGTGCTGGCGCTCTCGATTTTCATGGTGAGCGGGATGCCGTTCCGCTCTTTCAAGGACTTGCGTCTCAACGTACGCACGGTGCTGTTCATCTCGGTCGCACTCGGTGTGACGGTGTGGATTGCCTTGAAGGTGCACCCGTCGATGGCCCTGGTTTGGCTGCTTGCCGCCTACGTGATCATCGGCATCGTGGAGAGCCTCATCGTTTTGATGCACAAGGCTCGAGCCGGCATCGACAAGGCCAGCCAGCGTTCAACCTAGCGCGTGGCTTTTACCGGGTTCTCGTAGACCGAGATGACGGGAACACCGTCGTAACGCAGAACGTAGACCGGTTGCACACTCCCAAAGGCGACCCAGGCCTGATAGTCGACCTCGGCAAAATGGGCTTCGTGGTGTACGAGGACCAAATCGGCCGCGTTCATCGACGCCTCCGCGCGGATGTTCCACGGAATGAGACCGTCGCGCTGCATCATCGCCCAGGATCCGTGGGTCGTGTCGCAAGTCCAAACCGAGCCGCCGTCAGGAAGCTTCTCCGCGATCCACTCTGCAAGGCTGCCGGTGGTGAAGCCCCAGAACTGGCGATTCATGCCCAGGTCGGCGGCGCCGGGCACGCCGCCGGCAAGCGGTGTGTAGTGCGACAAGCCAAACGGATGGCTGTGCGCGGTCTGCACCGCCGCGGGCAGAAGGCAAAGCGTCGCAAAGGCCCAGGTCGGCCAGCGCCGGCCCATCCAAGCTGAAATCTCGGCTCTCTCGACCACGGCAACGAAGCCGAAGCCTGCGAAGAGCGCCAAGAATGGATACGCCGTCAGCCAGTGCTTGGTACCGCCGAAGATCGGTGAGCTCGGAAGCGCGATCACGAAAAGAGACGCGAGCAAGCAACCGAACCAAAGCACCTCGGTTCTGCGATCGTTCCTTGCGCGTGGCTCCGTCAGCCATGGAGGACGCATCGCGGCCCGCCGGTCGTACAGGCCGACTAGGCAAAGAACGAGCACAGTGAGCGATACGGTGAAGAGTGTCATGACGAACGGCACCGAGATGGGCAGCGGCGGCTCGAAGTAATTGATGCCCAGATACTCATAGGTGTAGTGCACGTGGCGCAGGTGAAAGCTCGCATACGCGACCAAGCGGCGGCCGGTGTCGTGCCAAAGCCACGGCCAGGTTCCGACCAGCACCAGCGGGCCGAGGAGCACCATCGATGGCAGCCAAGCGATCGACGCGCGCTCGCTTTGCCCAGAACGCGTCTGGTCACGACGAATCCAGAAGAAATGAAGGAGGAAGATCCCGGGTAGGATCCAACTGTTGTGCTTGGTGGCAAGCGCCAGGCCGAACGACAGACCCAGCCAGGGAACCCAACGCCAGTCGACCAGGGACCGCCAATACGCGTAGGCGGTGAGCGTGACGAAGAACGCGATCGGAATGTCGAAGCAAGCGAGGTGACTGTGGTAAAAAACCCTCGGCATCGAGGCGAACGCCAGGGCCGCAAAGAGCGCGCCCTCCCGCCGCATGACCGATGCGCCCCACGCATAGATCAGCCAAAGCAAGAGCGCGGCGGTGAGCATTCCGGGAAAGCGGAACGCCAGCGACTCGCGCGGAAACAGGCCCAGGTGCTTCTGGGCCAACCAACTCCAGGCAAAGCTGAGCTTCATCCAGGCCGGGTGCTCCCAGTTGTAGCTCCAGGCCCGGTCGATGCTTTCCTGTTCGAACGCCGAGGAAGGATCGGCGAAGATCTGGCTGATCCAGTTGGCGGCGTTTTTCGCTGCGTGAACGTAAAAGCTCTCGTCGCGGGACATCGCCAGATCCGATGCCGTGCCGAGCAGGAGCAGAAGGTAGCCCATGCACAAGGCTCCTCCGATGAGATGATCGCGACCGTTCAAGGCCCTGACGTCATTCATCGTTGCCTCCCTCGGGGAGGCGACTGCTCACGCTCGATGCGGACCAGCAGAAGAGGCGAGATCCGGGATGATCGGCGGTGGTTTCGAAGCGAACGACGGCGGGCTCGCGGGGAAGAGCGGAGGTGTCGATCTCGAGGCCCGACCAGCCGTCGCCGTCCTCGTGGACCAGCTCAGCCGCCATTTGATCGTTGATCCAGACGCGCAGCGTGACCGGAGCGTGGTCGCGTCCACGTTCCACCTGGTAGTCGATGCCTCCACGAATCACAAGACGGTCGCCCAAGGGCACGTCGGTGAAGGTGACGCGGACGGGATCGGGGCCGGCGGGGTGCTGCCAGATGCAACGTCTCGGGCGCAGCTCGAGGTCGGCGAGAACGGTCGCACCAACCCAGAGCCAAGGCCGGCGCAGGTCGCAGACGAAGCGCTCGTGTGGCGTCATCGGCCCTCGCTCGAGGCCGCCGGGATTCTGGCGCGCGGACACCCAGGGGCAGGCCTTGGAACGACCCGCGTCGACAAGCTCGACCTTCGCGACCGAGATCTCTTGAACGAAATCGTAGGTCAACGCGTCGCCAGGCAGCGACCACATTCTGACTCGCACGCCGTCGAAATCCCGCTCGAGCGCCGGGGGCTCATCGCGATTGCCAGCGCCCCGAATGCTCAGCTCCCAGAGGCGGTCGATGCCCGCGGAGTCCGGGGGAGCCGCCATGCGCAGGGAAAGAAGATCCCCGAGCCGGTTGCGAACGATGGGGTCTACCCAGGCTGGCGCCCCGACGATACGGTCCGAGGGTCGGTACCGCGCGCGAACGTAGGCTGCAGCCGCGTCCCACGACTCGTCGCTTGGCGTCACCGCACCGATCATTGGATGCGCCACGAGCTCGAACACCGCGACAGCGGCGATTAGCACCCAGACCCAGGCAGCAAGGCCCGGGTTTCGCCCTGCTTCAGCCACGCCGGTCCGATGCTAGCAGGGGTCAGATTATTGCGCAGCTTCGCAGACGAACTCGAAGCTCCAACCATTTAGAGTCGGTGTCGTCGGCGGGCTGGTCGACGGATTCAGAACCGCTGTGATCTGGATGTAGGGCAATCCGACGACCTGACCGGCCGCGATGAGCTCTTCTCGGAGGTCGAACGTGCCGCCCTCGGCACTACCAGTGATGGAGAGGATGACCGGAATCGCGGTGGGCAAGTCCTCAAGGACGGGCGCAGTCCGGATCTGGAAGTCGATGCTCGAGCCAGACGGTGTGGTGCCCTCCCAGGTCAGAGCGCCCCACTTGGGAAACTCCGGCGGCGTGATGCACCGCTCGGTCGCGTCGTAAACATTGCGATAGAAGGACGAGGCCGGGGTATCGTTGAATACGTGAGAAGCGGCGTCGGGGATCATGACCCGAACCGGAATGCGCTCGACCTCCAACACGTCATCGGCCCAGACGACGATCTCGAAGTCGAAGACCTGAGCCGCGCCGATCGGGGACACCGTTCGATTCGCGAACACGACCTCGTATTTCAAAGCGGCGTCAAGCTCGCAATCCCGGCACTCGTTTAGCGTCCCGGACGAGCAGCCCACTGCTTGTCCTTCGGCGCAATCGTCGTGACGGATCGAGGCGATGAATTCCGTCTCGTCGACGGTGGTCGCGGCGTCGTCGAGACCGATCAGCGAGATGTCGTAGACCGAGAGGTTTCTTGCAAGGTCGATGGTGTTGCTGATCGCGGCGTCGAGACCTTCGCCGGTGGACGACGAAAGCTCGGTGAGCCAGGGACTGCCGAATCTAGTCCGAGCGTCCGTTGCGAGTGCGATCTCCCGCGCGTCGGCCGCGCCATCACTGCTCATGCTCATCGCGTCTCTCAGGGTCACGACGCTGGCCACCCGGATGTTGCTCGAGAGAAGCGCAGCCTCGACCTCGGTCCAAGCGACCGGTGCATCGGAAGTGAGCCAAGCAGGGTTGTTGGCTGGATCGCCGGAGTGAACGATGGAAATGCTGAACGCGCCCTCGGGCATGAGACCCGGGTCGGCCGCTGGAATGATGCCGTCGGCGACGAGGTAGTACTGCTGGGAAGTCGTTGGGGCCCAGTTGATCGCGCCCCAGCTCCCGACTCCGACCGTGCCGCCATCGCATGTCACTGCCGTGGCTGGGGCGAGCAGGGCATCTTCAAACAGCGCGACGTTGGCGCCGGGCCAGTGGGTATTGTTGGCAAACACGTCTGCATCGAGCACCGGGGAGTCGAAACGCAGGGCGAGGACGACGTCTTTGCCATCCATGTCGGCGCCGGGCGGAATCCCGGACATCGTGTCGCAGCCTAGCGCGGTCGCCGTGTTGACCTGATCGGTCAGCCGGGTGCTCATGCCCATCAAGGTCAGCGAACGGCCCGAAAGATCGCCGAGATCCAATGCAAGGGCTGCTGTGTCGGCGTCAAAAAGCTGGGGAAACATCTCGACCGGAGGCAGGGTGGAGACCCCTATACCGACGCCAGGCGCAAACGGCGGATCGCCGTACTCGGCACCGGCCGGATCAGGCCCATTGTGGACCTCGGCATCCGTGATGTTCATGACTACGTGCAAGGCGCCATCGCGAAAGCAAGGGTAGCCAATGTCGGCGTCCGGGGCGTTCGGACAGGAGCCACGATTCGGAACAAACTCCCCGAGACCAAGACCGCTTGCTACCGAGTAGAGCGCCTGGGTTGCAGCCGATGCGCTCGTCGCATTTTGCACGGTGTTGAGGGTGCTCACCGCAGTCTCTACGAGCAGATCGTCACCGGTGAAGTCGAGAATGTGGTGGTAAGGCGCTTGGCTGTGCGCCGCAGCAAGGGGCGCAAGTGGATACTCTCGATACAAACCAAGGCCGAACTGGGCGTTGGGGAAGCTCAGCCGGATGTCGCTGATGACGTTGAGAATCTCGGCCTGAAGAACCGTGACCTCCTCGGCGAGCGTGGGCGTTGCGTCGATCAAGAAGTAGATGTCGACTTCAGGGATGTCGGCGATCACGTCGACGATCGACCTGCGCACCACCTCGTTGGCGCCGTTCGGGTCGTAAAATACGGTCTGGTAAAGCCCATCGTTGCTGGGGTCGCCATCGCAGCTGATCCAGTCCGGAGCGCCGGGACAATCGTCGGCGTCGTCCGGAACCCCGTCGCCATCGGCGTCGGGCAGGGAGGTCACGCGATCGATGACGAGCGAGCCCGTCTCGTTGGAGTAGCGGATGCCCGCGGAGTTCTCCGCGTTCAAATCGCTTGCGACAGGGAAGTCTTGGCTGATCGAGCAGTCGGGACGGTCCGGGGCACACTGTGCCGGCGGATCGATGACGGCGTTCTCGCTGTCGACGGCGGCTTGGCCCTCGCCGCAGGCCGCGACCGCGATCAGCGTCGCGCAACATGTCCAAATTCGGGCGGCCTGTCGGGGAGATATCATTGTGAAATTGCTTACAATCGGGGAAACCACACTACCGCATATCGCGGCCTTGTGTAAGGGCTACATCGCGGCGCCGCTCATGCATGACGGCGCCGCATCGGTACGGGCAGATCCGCACACCTGCCGGGATGGGCAGTCGCGCGAATCTGCACAGAAACCGCCGGGTAAAACGCACTCCTTGCGACCGTCACCCCAAAGGTCCACGCATTCGAAACCCAGCGCGCAATCGTCAGCTACCGCACAGGGGCCAAACCGGCCGCAGGCTGCGACCGTTCCTTCGACGCTCGATTCGCAGACGGGCGCAGTGTCCTCGGTGCACTGCAGCCTGTCGCAGGAGACGGGGTCCGGCTCGTTGGGCATGAGTGAAGGCATGCATTCCTGCCCGCCGTCGCCGTCCGGGTCACCACAGGGAACGCCGAGGGTGAGGCAGTCGATGTCGTTGTCGCAGGGACGCGTGATGCGACGACAAAAACGTTGGTCGGCAGCGGCGAAAAAACAGGTGAAGCCGTGCGGACAGTCCGCGCCTGACACGCAGGGAACGCGGCGGTCGGCACACGCACCGTTTTCGCAAGCGAAGCCCGCCACGCAGTCGTTCGAATCATCGCAACCGGAAACGATGCGAAGACACCGGTTGATGGTCTGGTTGCAGGTATAAGCCGGGTTGCCGCAGTCTGCGTCGTCTTGGCAGGCGCCACCGCCAGCGACGAAGCAGCGCGAGAGGTCTTCGCAGCCCGTGAGAAGGCAAACCTCACCGGTGGGGCACGGGTTCACGGCATCGCAGAGGGCGTCTGGGTCGGGGCAGGACGGACAGAGCGCGCTGGTGGCACACCAGGAGCCGCCACCATCGGGCTCGCCACCATCGACACCGCCGTCCACTCCACCATCGACCCCACCATCGACGCCGCCATCTTGAATGCCACCATCGACACCGCCTTCGGGAAAACCGAAGCCTCCATCCGGATCGACGGAGCCATCGTTCCCCGGATCGTCAGGAGACATGGAGGCGGCCGTTTCGCCACAGCCGGCCGCGACCGCAGCGGTCAGCAGGAAGTAAGCAAAGGAACGCATGGTCTGGGGGGCGCCGCAATCTGAGCCGGTGCTCGCGCGGAGCGTAGCGCGTTCGACTCGGCGTCGCACCCCGAGTGCCGTAGGACCTTGACCGTCCACGACTACCGCCCCAAGGCTCAGGGTATGGCGTCACTGGATAGTGCTTTGATCGCGATCGAGCGTGCGTGTGGGAGCGGCTCCGTCATTCGCGACCCGAGCCTGCTCGAGGGCTACGCGCACGACGAAAGCGAGGTCGAACCGTGCATGCCCGAGGCCGTGGTCCGCGCTTCGAGCACGGCGGATGTATCGGCGGTCATGAAGGCCGCATACGAGCACGAGATTCCGGTCACCCCGAGAGGCGGTGGTACGGGCCGCGTCGGCGGCGCGGTGCCCGTGCCGGGCGGCATCGTCCTGGCGTTCGAGAGGATGAACGCGATCGAAGGCATCGACAAAGCCGAGCTCACCACCACGGTGCAGCCCGGCGTGATCACCGGCGACCTGAAACGAGCCACCGAAGAGGAGCAGCTCTTCTATCCGCCAGACCCGAACTCGCGAGACTCCTGCGTCATCGGTGGAAACCTGGCCGCCAACGCCGGTGGCCCGCGCGCGTTCAAGTATGGCGTGACCCGGGAATACGTCATGGGCATGGAAGTGGTCATGGCGGACGGGACGATTCTCAAGCTCGGGCGGGAGACCAAAAAGGGCGTCACCGGCTACGACCTGACCTCGCTGATGGTCGGCAGCGAGGGAACCCTCGGGATCGTGACCGAGGCGACCCTGCGATTGATCCCGAAGCCCGAAGCGACCGTGACCGCCCTGGCCTGTTTCTCGAGCTTGGAAGAGGTAGCGCCCGTCGTATCGGCGCTGGTTGCGCAGGGGCAGCTACCGTCATGCATCGAGCTTCTCGACCAAGAAGCGATCCGCATCGTCCGTCCCGAAGCCGGCTTGACGATTCCAAACGAGACGAAGGCCATGCTCTTAATCGAGCTCGATGGCGAAGCGGCTAGTCTCGAGACAGAGCTCGAACGAACGGGCAACATCCTGTTCGACCTCGATGCACTCGAGGTCTTGGTGGCGCAGAACAGTGGCGAGCGGGAGCGCCTCTGGGCGTCGCGTCGCGAGCTCAGCTACAGCTTGAAGCGACACGCAAAAAACAAACTCTCCGAGGATGTGGTGGTGCCGCGCACCAAGATGGCCGAGCTACTCGGCTACTGTGCAGAGCTCGCCGATCAGCACGAGCTCGTGGTCCCGACCTACGGCCATGCGGGTGATGGCAACCTTCATGTGAACTTTTTGTGGAACGAGCCCGACCAGAAGCTCCATGTGGACGCCGCCATCAAGGCGCTTTTTCAGCGCGTGATCGAGCTCCGCGGCACCCTGAGTGGCGAGCACGGAATCGGCGTCCTGAAGGCTCCGTATCTGTCCATGGAGCAATCTCCTGCGCTCATCGCGCTACAGGAGAAGATCAAAGACGTGTTCGACCCGAAACACATCCTGAACCCCGGCAAGATCTTCCCCGCAGACGCGAAGCGTTTCCACGGGTCTTGCTAGTAGCGGGGCCCGGGAACACCCCCCAACAAGACAGTAGGCGGCAGCGCGAGCCCAAAGGGCGAAGCCCGGCGCAACGCGCCGGCAAGGCAAAGCGCAGCGAATGCCGCGCCAGGGAGGACTACGGGTGGGGGTGGGCGGGCGGTGTAACAAAAACTGACCAGCTCCCCATTCCCGCAACCCCCCCCACCACACCCGCGGCAGCGCGAGCCCAAAGGGCGAAGCCCGGCGCAACGCGCCGGCAAGGCAAAGCGCAGCGAATGCCGCGCCAGGGAGGATTACGGGTGGGGGTGGGCGGGCGGTGTAACAAAGCCTGACCAGCTCCCAATTCCCGCAACCACCCCCCACCACAGCCGCGGCAGCGCGAGCCCAAAGGGCAAAGCCCGGCGCAACGCGCCGCGCTTCACACACCGCCACTCAGAGCAGCATGTTGAGTGGGGATTCTACGACTCGCCTGAACGCCGCCATGAACTTTGCGCCGGTGGCGCCGTCGATGAGTCGATGGTCGCAGCTCATCGTGAAGCGCATTCGACGGCCAGGGACGATGGCGCCGTCCTCGACGACCGGTTCGTGGCGAATCGTCCCAACCGCGAGGATCGCGCCTTCGGGCGGGTTGATGACCGCAGTGAACGCCTCGATCCCAAACATGCCGAGATTTGAAATCGAAAAGGTTCCGTTGCTCATGTCTTCAGGCTGAAGCTTTTTGTCTCTCGCGCGCTCGGCCAGGTCGCGAACTTCGGTGGCGATCTGTGCGACGCCCTTTCGGTCCGCATCCCGCAAGACCGGCGTCATCAGCCCATCCTCGACGGCCACGGCGATCGAAATGTCGACGACCTGATGGTAGTGAATCTCTTTGCCCATCCACGAGGCGTTGACTTCGGGAACCCGGCGAAGGGCCACAGCGGCGGCTTTGATGATCAAGTCGTTTAGAGAAACCTTCTTGCCTGCCGCTTCGAGCTCGGCGTTCATGGCTTTGCGGGCGTCCGCGAGCGGTGCGATGTCGACGTCGATGGTCAGGTAGTAGTGAGGGGCTGTCTGCGTGGATTCGGTGAGTCGTCGGGCAATCGTCCGCCGCATGCTGCTGGCCTTCACGACGCGAGGCGGCAGCCGCTCAGCCGAGGTGGAAAATGAGATCGACGCTCCATCTTCATACGAATCGATATCGCGCTTGACGATCCGTCCACGAGGCCCGCTGCCCTCCACGACCCGAAGATCGATGCTGCGCTCCCGCGCCAAACGGCGAACGAGCGGAGAAGAGAGCACCCGACCCCCGGTCGCAGCGGCGGACTCGGTCCCGGACACTGGCACGGACGCTGGCTCTGACTCTGGCGCTGACTCTGGCGCTGGCTCTGGCTCTGGCTCTGACTCTGGCGCTGACTCTGACGCTGACTCTGGCGCTGAAGCCGAACCGGCCGCCACCTCCGCAACCAGCCCGCTGATATCCTCCCCGGCCTTTCCAATGATCGCCACTGGCACGTCCGGCTCGAGGGTCTCGCCCTCCGGCACCAAGATCTTCAACAAGACGCCGCGGTCGAACGATCGGAACTCCATCGTGGCCTTGTCGGTTTCGACCTCGGCCAGGAGATCATCGACCTCGACCTCGTCGCCTTCCTTTTTGATCCAGGCGACCAAGGTGCCTTCTTCCATGGTCGGTGAAAGCTTGGGGAGTCCGATGATCTTGGCCATTGCTCAGCTCGCGTAAGCGACGCGCTTCACCGCGTCGATTACCCGCTCCTCGGTTGGGAGGACCTTGTCCTCTAGGTTCAGTGCATACGGCATCGGCACGTCGAGCCCAGTCACCCGTTCGAGCGGGGCGTCCAGGTAGTCGAACGCTTCGCGCTGTAGCCGGTCGACGATCTCCGCGCCGGGCCCACCGTAAGGCCAGTGCTCGTGCACGACGACGCAGCGATTGGTTTTCTTTACGCTCTCGACCATCAAGCGGGTGTCTAGGGGCCGAAGGGTCCGCGGATCGACGACTTCGCAGTCGATGCCTTCGGCAGAAAGCTTCTCCGCCGCAGCCAAGACCGTGTAGTAGGGGCGGCCCCAGGTAACGATGGTGCAATCCGACCCAGGGCGAACCAGGCGGCTCTCCCCAATCGGGATGAGCTCCTCCACGCCTTCGTCGGGCACCTCGCCCTTGACGCCGTACAGCGTTTCGCCTTCGAGAAAAATCACGGGACTATTGCTGCGAATGGCGCTCTTCAAAAGGCCCTTCGCATCGCGCGGAGTACTTGGTTGAATGACGTAAAGCCCTGGGATGTTCGTGTAGAAGGGCGCGCAGCTGTGACTGTGCTGCGCCGCGACCTGCTTGGCGGCGCCATTTGGCCCGCGAAATACGATGGGAACCCGAATGGAGCCCGCACTCATCTGGTGCACTTTGGCCGCATTGCTGATGATCTGATCGAACGCGACGAACGAGAAGTTCCAGGTCATGAACTCGATGATCGGCCGGAGCCCGGCCATCGCCGCCCCGATTCCGACGCCGGCAAAGCCAGCTTCGGCAATTGGCGTGTCGATGACGCGCCGTTCACCAAACTTCTCGAGAAGGCCTTCGGAGACTTTGTAGGCACCCTGATAGTGGCCCACTTCTTCACCCATCAAGAAGACGCGCTCGTCACGTTCCATCTCCTCGAGCATCGCTTCTCGAAGCGCGTCCCGGTAGCGGAGCTGCCTCACGACTCCCCCTCGGGCGCCATCACGGTGCTCATCATCAGGTCCTCACGTGCAGGCGGCGACTCGTCGGCGAATCGCACGGCTTCATCGATCTGTTCGTCGACTTCGAGGTCGATGTCATCGAGCGCGCTCTCCAAAACCCCGAGTCCCATGAGCTTCTCACGGACGACGGTGATCGGGTCCTGCTGCTTGCGTTGTTCGAGCTCCGTCCTGGTTCGGTATTTCGCCGGATCGCTCATCGAATGGCCGCGGAATCGATACGTCAGCACCTCGATGAAAGTCGGGCCACCTCCCGATCTCGCGCGGTCCACAGCTTCGCTGATTCGAGCCTGAACGACTTCGACATCATGGCCGTCGAAGCGGTCCCCAGCCATGCCGTAGCCCTTCGCTTTGATCGATAGATCCTTGAGAGGGCTGGTTCGCTCGAGTGGTGTTCCCATCGCGTATTGGTTGTTCTCGCAAACAAAGACGACTGGAAGCTTCCAGAGCCCCGCCAGGCTCATCGCCTCGTGAAAGCCGCCGATGTTGGTCGAGCCATCGCCGAAGAAGCAGACCGTGACGCTGTCTTCGCCTGCGTATTTGGACTTGAAAGCAGTGCCTGCGGCTAGCGCCAAGTGGCCTCCGACGATCGCCCAACCGCCGAGAAAGCCCCGCTCGACGTCAAAGAAGTGCATCGAGCCGCCAAACCCTCGCGAACAACCGGTGTCTTTGCCGAAGAGCTCCGCCATCGCTGCCTTCGCTGGCATTCCGCGTGCAAGCGCAATCCCGTGATCGCGATAGGTTTGAAAGATGTAGTCGTGTTCTTCGAGAACTTCGGCAGCAGCCACCGCAATTGCTTCTTGCCCGATGTACAAATGAAGAAACCCGCCGATCTTGCCTTTGGCGTAGTTGCGCGCTGCCTCTTCTTCGAAGCGCCGCATCACCATCATCATTCGATACTGTCGAAGAAGGTCGTCCTTGTTCTGCAATCGAACCCCCGAGAGGAGATTCTAGTGCAAGCGCGGGACGCAGCCATCCGAAGAACTCGTGTTTTTGCGAGTATTTTCCGGATCTGCGGCCCACATAACAGCAAGGCGGAGGCCTGGGTTGGCTTATGGTGGCCGCACTGCTTACGATTTGACTGTGCAGATTCACACCTTGAGGGGGGTAAAACTCGAGGATTCCGTTCTCGGGGCGTCGAGCTCGCGGGCACGGCCTGTCATGCGTGTGCTCGAGGAAGGGCTCGCGGCGGCGGCGCTTGCCATTCGGGCAAACGCGGGGGCGCTCTACGTCGGGCAGACGGTCGAGTCGCTTCGCTGCATCGCCGCATCCGGGCCGGGCGCAAAGCTTCTGCTCGAGCGTGGAGCCCCGCTTGATCCAGGACTGGCGAAGCGCGCGTTTGGAAGACGGACCCCTTTCGTCGTCACCTCGCTTTCGTCCGATCCGCAGTTCTCGGCTCGCTCATCACACGTGACTCGGGTGGCCTTGCTCGCACCCTTGCACGACGGAGCGCGGCCGGTCGGAATCCTGCAGCTGGTAAACCCGGCCTCGCCCGCGCGTTTCACCAGCCGTGACAAGAAGGTCGTCGCAGGGCTGTCCAGCTACATCACGACAGCGCTCATCCAAACCTCGTCGCTTCGGAGGCAGGCAGGGCTCGCCGCCCATGATCCACTAACCGGTCTTCGAAATGTAAGGAAGCTCAATAGCGAGCTGACCAAGGCCGTGAGCGCCGCGCGAAGAGGCGAACGCGACATGGCGATCATGTTCGTCGACGTCGACCACTTAAAGCGGGTGAACAGCAAGTTCGGGCACGCTGCCGGGAGCGAAGCGCTGAAGCGAACGGGCAAGGCGCTGGACGAAGCCGCCGCCGGCGTGGGCGCCGTGTTCCGGTTCGGCGGCGACGAGTTCATCGTCGTGCAAAAGCGCGCGTCAAAAGAAAGCGCACGTGCGCTCGCAAACCATTTGCGAAGTCACGTCGCCGAGAGCACTGCAGGTTCAATGCGCCCCGGTGGGATGCTTCCGACGATTACAGTTTCGGTTGGAGTCGCGATGCTCAATGGCCTGCGTCATCTCAATGGTCAGCCGTCGAGTGACCTGAAGTCGCGCCTGATGACGGCGGCCGACCGCGCGCTGTTCCGCGCAAAGGCTGCGGGCCGTAACCGCGTCGTCCTGGCAACGGGACGCGACGACCGGCTCTGAATCGACCGGCTAGGCCACCACAGACAGATACTGCTCGGTGTTCGACTCGATGCGAGCCCTGACCAGCGCAGCATCTTGTTCGACGAACTTCTCGTCGGGCGTGACCTTGAACAGCGGCTGGCCCTTGGACACGATCGTCCCGTTGGTCTCGACGAGAATCTTGTCTACGGTCCCAGCAAACGGCGCGTACACCTTGTTGAACATTTTCATGACTTCGACGATGTAGAGCGGGTCGCCAATCTCGAAGTGTTGCCCCTCTTCGATGAAGCAGGGCATGCCTGGCGCTTCTTGCGCGTAGTACATGCCGCCGCTCACGGCGACGATTTCATCCGCCCTGTTGACCGGAGGCGGGACGAGCACCTTCTTCATCTTCGTCTGGTGTTCGCGGTCGAAGAGCCGCGGAGGAATGCTGATCGTCAGGTCCTCGTTCACGCGGAGGTCGAAGAAGCCTACCTTGTGCCCGATCAGAGGCAGCAGGCTGTAGAGCTCCATGCCGAGCTGAAAGCCGAGATGCGCTTCTCTAATTTGCTTCCATTGCTGTGCGTCGAAGCCCTTCGGGGCCTTCTTTACCTTGAGAGCATCGTCGAGCTTCGGCCAACTGGAGAGGCCCAGGCGTTCCTGCGCGGTTGCGTAGAACGCAGCCCCCTCCCGAAGCACCGCCTGATCCTGCTCCCAGATGCGATGGGCTGCCGGCAGCTTCACCCCGGCGTCCATGTGGAGCAGATTGTACGTGTCAGAGAGGACCAGCAGTGGGTTCTTCAGCCAAGTCACGCGGCCGTTCTTGACTTCGAAGTTGCTCTTGTTCGAGCTGAGCCAGGCTGAAAACAGATGTGGTTGCCTCAAAATGCGGCCGAGCGGACGTCCAAGCAGGGTCTTTTTCAGAATGCACAGGTCGTTGGTGGCCTTTGCGGCGACCGAATCGGTCGAAGCGGCCTTCAAGTACTGGCCGGCCAGGCGCTCGTAGGCATAGTCCGGGTCGATTTCGTTGGCCTCGTTCAAGAGCTCGCCGACCAAGGTCAGGTAGGGAACCACAAATCGAGTCGTCGGCTTTGCGTCGACCCCGTTCGCGAGGAACCAGTGCACGAGCCCGTAATGGAACTGCAGGTTGGTCTGAAGGTCGGGGCCCCGAAGGACCGTGCAACGAAGCACCTCACGCAGGCGTTCGTAGCTGCCACGGCGATCTTCGCCGGTCGTGACCAGAAGCGCGATGTTGCTGTCGTACGCGCCGGCCAGACGGTAGCGCATGAAAAGATCGGTATCGGGGTTCTTGAAGCAGATGCCCTGATCGTCGCGAACCTCACCTTCGATCGGGTCCGACCAAGACATGATCTCGCCTCCCGCATGCGGGGAGAGCGATTGATCGGTCGCATTGAGGCGCGCCTCCACCGCCGCCGCGTCGCGTTGAACGCGCTCTGGCCGGGGGAGCCGGGCTTTGTGTTTGGCGAGCAGGGCCATCGCCTCGACGATCGAGTGCACGTCGAAGAAATCCTCGGCGTCGTCCGGATTGCGGAAGCGGAGCGCGTAGCAAAGCTCGGAAACCCGATGCTCGACCTGAATGCGCGTGTTCACTTCCATGAAGTAGTGCCGCGGCCCATCGACGATGCATTCGAAGGTCGATGCCGAGTCGAGCTTGACCGCCTCGCCGAAGCGCTCGGCTTCCTCCTCCATGCGCCGGAGAATTTCGAGGTCCTGCTCAATCGCGTTGGCCTGAGCCTCATTGCCGGCGGCCCGCTCCCGCGCGACCGCAGCGGCGAGCGTCTCCTGCGTGATCGAAACCTCGAGGAGCTTCTGCTCGTGCATCTGAAGGGAGCAATCGCGCCCTCCGAGTGAAACCGTCCATTCGCCGTTGCCGAGAAGCTGGATCTCGTTGTGGCGCGTCGTCTCGATGTTGAGCTCTACGAGGATGTTCTTGTTGTCACCGACGCCGAGCGCCTTCACTTCGCTCAGAATTTCTCGAACCATGGCTGGGGCCTGCTCGGCGCGGTCGACGATGCGTTGCCCTTTACCACCGCCTCCACCGATCGCCTTGAGACGAATGCGGCTGCCCTGGTTCTCTTCGAGGATATTCGCAACTTCGATTTTGATCTGCTCGGCGAGCTCGTCGACTGCATAAAGGTCGATGTGGGCATCGTAGGAAGCCCCAAGCAGCGCGTCGGCCAGAGCTTCTAGATTTACCGCATCGTCGCCGAGCTCGGGCACCTCGAGGCCATGCTTCTTGGCGAGCTTGCTGAGGGCCTTGCGGTCCGGATGGTTTTTGAGAATCAGCCGCGCCGTGGCATTGTTGATGCCAGGGGTCACGCTGACGTCGACACGCTCGGCGGTGCGCTTGGCCTCGTCCTTGAAACCGGCTGCCTGCACGGTGTAGGAGCAGGGGCCGATGAAGCGAAGGCCAGCCTCTTCAAGCGAGCGAACGAACTGTTCGTCCTCCGCCATGAAACCATAGCCAGCAAAAACGTAATCGTAACCGTTGACCTTCGCGATCTCGATGATCTGCTGGATGCGCTCCGCGCGCTCTTCCTTGCTCGCGCCGGTGTAGTCCGAAACCGAGTGAACGCGGGACGGGTCCAAGCGCCGAAGCTCGGGGGCCAGCGCTCGCGGGTAGACGATCGAGTCCTTTTCCGAAAGCAGGATCCCTACCCGGGTCATCCCCATCTCCTCGAAGATGTCGAGCGCCTCTCGCCGAATCGGTCCTCGGCAGACGATGAGGACGGTCATGTCCTCGCACTCGAACGAACGCACCCACTCGGACTCGGAGCTTCCGAGGCGGCGGTCCCGATGAATCAGCGGGTTGTGCATGTAGCTGGTCGACGACATCTAATGAAACTCACGCTGGACCGCTTGCAATGGCCCTGGGGTGTAGTGGGACAAATAAAAATCGAGGTTTTTAGCCAGCGCTGCCCTCACATTCGTCGGAGGAACGATCTCCGAAATCGAGCCGAGGCTGAGCGCTTCCTTCGGGTTCATCAACTCTCTTTCGTACCGAGCGTTGAACGCAGCCTCCTGCGCCTTGACCCATTCAGCCACCTCTGCGTCGGCGTCCTGTTTGCTCGCACCGGCGTCGAGCGCTTTCTGCAGTCGCGCCCGTGCGCTATTTCGCATGTCGCGCATCTCTTTTTTGTAGACGAACTCTTTGCCCGCCGGCCCCATCACGGCAACGCGCGTCGTTGGAAGCGCCATCACGTGGTCGGCGCCGGTCGCGTAGCAGTTGAATGCCGCATACGCGCCACCGAAGGCATTCCTGATGATCAGCAGAAGACGCGGCGTCCGGAGATCGATGATCGAGTCGAGCATCGCTCGCCCTGCTTGGACGATTCCGCGACTCTCCTGATCGCGCCCGGGCAAAAATCCCGTCGTGTCCTCCATGAAGATCACCGGAATGTTGTAGAGGTTGCAAAAGCGAATGAATCGCGAATTTTTGTATGCCGCGTCGACGTCGATCTGCCCCGATGCAACCGCGCTGTTGTTGCAAACGAAGCCGACGACGTGCCCGCCAAGGCGCCCGAATGCCGTGATCGTGTTACGCGCTCGCTGCGGCTGGAGCTCGAAGTAGTCCCCGTGGTCGCAGATCTGCTGAAGAATGATGCTCACGTCGATCGGCGTATTGAAGCCGGTCGGCGAGTTGAACGCCTTGCGGAGAAGCGTGTGGATCTCGCCCGTCGGCCGGTCGAGTGGGTCAGAGGTCTCCTGATAGGGAGCAAATTCGTGATTATTCCCCGGCAGGTAGCTCAGTAAGCGTCGCGCGGTTCTGAGGGCGCCAACCTCGTCCCGCACCGTGAGGTCTGCGACCCCGCTCTGCCCGTGAACGCCAGGGCCGCCGAGCTCGTCCGCCGTCACATCTTCGCCGAGCACGGACTTGACCACGCCGGGTCCGGTCAGCCCGAAGAAAGTGTGGGCTGGCTGAATCATGAAGCTGCCCTGCCGCGGCAGGTACGAACCGCCGCCCGCGTTGTATCCGAACATGCACATGATGCTCGGAACCACCCCGCTGATTTTGCGAAGGGCCGTGAATGCCTCGGCGTAGCCGTCCAAACCGCCGATGCCCGCGGGCACGAACGCGCCTGCGCTGTCGTTCATCCCGACGAGCGGCATACCCTGCCGGCCGGCCAAGCGGATGACATTGGCCAGCTTGGTGCCGTTGGTCGCATCCATCGACCCCGCACGGAGCGTGAAATCGTGGCCGTAGACGGCGACCTCGCGACCGTCGATTTCGACGACAGCAGTCACGATCGATGCGCCATCGAGATTCGGACCCCAGTTCTGGTACAGGATCGTCGGCTCGGTCCCCGGATCGCGGAGCACGTCGAGACGCTCCCAGACCGTCATGCGGCGCTTGGCGTGCTGCCGGCCGATCTGAACAGGACCGGCCGCGGTTCGCGGGCGCGCACGAAGCAGCTCGCCCTCCCGAACCGCTTTGTCGTACGGCCCGCCTTCGTTCGCCAAAGCGGTGGACGAACCGGTTTCGCCATCCATTTCAAACGGATTGCGGATGCTTGGCGTCAGAGGGTCCTTGTCGGGCATAACTACATTTGCCTACATCAGTTGGTGCCCAGGGCACGGGCGTCGCAGCGCACGGCCTTGTACGGGTTTTGGGGTCGAAATGCCAGCGAACACCCCCCAGGCGTGCAGATGCGGATGGCGCCATTCCAGAAATCCGCGAAAATGCAGGGCTTCATGCCGTTTCAAGAAGATTCCCGGCGCGCCCTGGATGTCGCCGAGCGCGCGGCGCTGCGAGCCGGGGAGCTCGTGATGGGAGGTTGGCGGGTCGGCACGGAGATCGCGCGTAAGGGGCGCTTCGACTTGCTGACCAAATACGACCTCGAGAGTGAGAATCTCATTCGGGAGGCGCTGTTGTGCGAGTTCCCCGGTCATCGGTTCGTCGGCGAGGAGGGCGCGGAGACCGGTGCGGGCGAGCTGGTCTGGTACGTCGACCCGATCGACGGCACGACCAACTACGCCCATGGGCACTTCTTTTTTGCGGTTTCGATCGCGTTGTATCGCGGCCGAGAAGGGCTTGTGGGCGTCGTGCATGCGCCAGCGCTCGGGGTGACCTGGAAAGCCGCCAAGGGCATGGGTGCGTTTCGCAACGGAAAACCCTGCTCCGTGTCCGCCCGCAAACAACTCGAAGAAGCCGTCTGCGCGACCGGCTTTCCCTACGACCGCAGGTCGAACGGCGACAACAATCTCGCGGAGCTCGCGCTCTTTTTGCAGCGCGCCAGAGGCATCCGGCGGTGCGGTGCAGCGTCGGTCGATCTCTGTCTAGTCGCCGACGGCACGTACGACATCTATTGGGAGAAGTCGCTCAATGCGTGGGACCTGTGTGCCGGCGCGCTGATCGTGAAGGAAGCGGGCGGCCAGCTTTCGACCTACGAAGGCGACGAGGCTGACCCGCGCAGTGGCAAGCTGGTCGCGTCCAATGGCCTGCTTCATGAGGCCGCCGTCCGCGCGATTGGTGAGGCACGTCACAATCTGACACCCGACTAATCGTGAATCGGGCCGGTCCGGCCGGTACACTGAACGCGATGGGGATCGAACCGGAGGTGGAGCAGGCCTGGGAACCAGGATCTGCGTGCTCGGCGGAAACGTTGGCAGCGCGGGTGCCCTTGAGCGCCGAGGAGCGCCGCTCGATGATGAGCTCACTCGGCCGACGCTACTTGGCGACGATGCTGATCTGCGCGGGGGTCGCCTACGAGGCGCTTGCGCTCGGCCACTGGTCGACCGGCGCCAATCAAACCGAGCTGAAGTTGATGACGATCTATGGGCTCGCTGGAATCGCGATGATTGCGCTCGGCTGGCGCGCCCATCATCAACCGCCGCGGCTCGCCTGGTCACTACACATCGGCGGATTGGCATTCCTCGTCGTCACCGCGACCGTCACGCTGGCGTACGCCCTGGGCGGGGATCCCTCGGATTTCTACGTTTACTTGCTGATTCAGCTTGCAGCAGGGGCACTGGTTCACGACTGGCGGTGGCTCGCCGTGATCATGATCGCCGGGTACCTCGGCTGGGGGCTTACTTCGCTTTGGGTGCCAGACGTCAACTGGATGAAGAGCTCTGGATACTTGTTCGGCTTCTCTGCGATCACGATCGGGATCCACCACGCGAGAAGCCGCGCACTGATTCAAATGGAAGAGCTCCGGCTCGCGGCGGAGCGAGCCTCCCAGGCGAAGACGGATCTGCTCGCCAACGTGAGCCACGAGGTTCGCACGCCAATGAACGGCGTCCTTGGTCTCAGCGCACTGCTTCTCGATACTGATCTCGATGAAAAGCAGAAGAAGATGATCGCCGCGATCCGGGAGTCCGCAGACGCGCTGGTCGGCATAGTCGACGAGATCCTCGACTTCTCACATCTTCAAAAGGGGCAGGTCGAGCTCGACACCGCTCCCTTCGACATGCGGGTGCTCATCGACGGCGTCGTCGAGCTCATGCAACCACGTGCTGACGCGAAGGGCATTCGCCTCGAATCGAAAACTCCGGGAATTACGAGCCAGCGGTTCCTGGGAGACAGCGGCCGCATCCGCCAGGTGCTGCTCAACTTGGTGAACAACGCGATCAAGTTCACCGATGCGGGCTCTGTGCAGGTTCGGGGCGAGGTTGTGGACCGTTCCGAAAAGGCTCGAATTCGCCTTTCGGTCCGCGATACCGGTGTCGGGATTCCAGAGCATTTGCTCGATGGAATCTTTACCCGCTGTCGGCGGAGTAATAGCGGTTCGAACCGAAGCACGGCGGGCAACGGTTTGGGCTTGGCGATCAGCAAACAGCTGGTCGAGCTCATGGGTGGGGAGCTCGGAGTCAGCAGCACGGTCGACGAGGGGACTTGCTTTTGGGCCGAGTTCGATCTGGGATTCGGCCAAGACACCACCCTGCGCGTGATCGATACCGACGGCCGGAGCCAAGTGTTGATACGCGAGGGCGCGCTGGTGCTGGTCGCTGAAGACGACCCGACTAGCCGCATGGTGACCGAAGCGCTCTTGAGAAAGCTCTCGTGCGAGGTGGACATCGCGATCGACGGTCGACAGGCACTCGAGAAAGCGAAAGCCAACGACTACGACATCGTTTTCATGGATTGCCACATGCCACTCATCGACGGCTACCAAGCCACGAAGCGCATTCGGCAGTCGCCGGACAAAAAAGAGCTGCCGATCGTCGCCCTCACCGCGAGCGTCGCCGAAAAAGACCGAGTGCGCTGCCTCGACGCAGGCATGAACGACGTGGTCTGCAAGCCGGTCCGGACCTCGATGCTCGCCAAGGCCTTGGAACGCTGGGTGCCTCTCTCTGGCGAACGCCCGACGAAGTCGGTGTCTACGCTTCCACCCCCGCCTGCGCTCGACCTCCGCATGGTTGGACAGCTCATCTCGCTCGACGGCGAAGATGACGAGTTCATCGAGGATGTCCTGCTGGGCTACGTCGATCAGCTCCGGGCGTGCGTGACGCAGATGAGAGGAGCTCTGGACGACGGTGACATGAATGCCGCACGCCTGAGCGCCCACACGGTCAAGGGAGCGAGCAAGCAAATCGGTGCAACCCGCGTTGGCGAGCTTCTTGACGGAATCGAGGGCGAAACCAGCATCGACGCGGCGCGAAATCTCCTCGAGGTCGTCGAGCAGGAGCTCCCTCGCGTCGAAGAAGCAATTCGAGCGCTGCTGAGTCGATCGCGCCGCGCAGGCTAGATTCCGACTTGAGCACGACTAGATGTCGAGATTGGTCACGTTGAGGGCGTTGCTCTCGATGAACGCGCGCCTGGGTTCGACCTGGTCGCCCATCAGCACGCTGAACAGCTCTTCGGTCTCTAGCGCATCTTCGATACGCACCTGAAGAAGCGTCCGCGTGTCCGGGTCCATGGTCGTCTCCCAGAGCTCATCGGGGTTCATTTCGCCAAGCCCCTTGTAGCGCTGAATGCCAAGGCCCTTTCGAGCGCGCGAGTCGAGCTCAGTCCAGAGCGCCTCCAGGTCGGAAACCTCCGAAGGCTCGGCTGCGGGTTTGCCGTCCTTGTCGAGCAGGGTCAGCAGGAACGGTGGCTCGCCCAGCGCTCGAATGCCCTGGTAGATCTGCCGGAGCTCCGAGAGGTTGCCCGCTGAAAGGAAATCGAAGTCGATGGTCGTCACGCGGCGCGTCCCACCATCCTGCGTTGCAATCATGACCTTGTACCGATCGTGCTCTTCGTCTCGCTCGATGCTCGATTCTAGGTCGCCGTCGCGTTTGGCTCGGACGTGCTTCTCCAGCAAAGCTATCGCGGCCTCCACCTTCGCTCGGTCGGCGAGGTCCGCTTCCTTCAAGTCGACGGCGGTCACCAGGGCCTCGACCACGAAGGGGTCCACCCTGTGCCCGATGTTTTCGAGCAGCAGGCGGAATCGGGTCACGTCTTTGAGGAGATTTCGCAGCGGCTCTCCGCTCAGCTGAGTGTTGCCACCCTTCATGCCGAGCCGAATGTTGTCCGTTCCGAGCTCGATGAGATACCGGTTCAACTCGTCGTTGTCCTGAAGGTACCGCAACTTCTTGCCCTTCTTCACTTTGTAGAGAGGCGGCTGCGCAATGTAGAGATAGCCCTTGTCGATGAGCTGGGGCATCTGCCTATAAAAGAAGGTGAGAAGCAGCGTCCGGATGTGTGAACCGTCGACGTCGGCGTCCGTCATGATGATGACCTGGTGATAGCGAAGCTTCTCGAGGCTGAAGTTCTCGCCGCCTTCGACGCCGCAGCCGAGCGCCGTGATCAGTGTGCCGATCTCCGCGCTCGAGATCATCTTCTCGAAACGCGCCCGCTCGACGTTGAGGATCTTCCCTCGAAGCGGCAGAATCGCTTGGAAGCGCCGATCGCGGCCCTGCTTGGCACTACCGCCCGCCGAATCACCCTCGACGATGTAGATCTCGCTCTCGCTCGGATCTTTGCTTTGGCAGTCGGCCAGCTTTCCAGGAAGCGTGCTCGCGTCGAGGACGCCCTTGCGCTGCACCATCTCGCGCGCACGGCGTGCGGCCTCCCGAGCGCGCGCCGCGAGCACCGTCTTCTCGACGATGCGCTTGCCAGCCTTTGGTTCTTCTTCGAGGTATTGGCTGAGCTTTTCGTTGAGGACGCTCTCGACGATGCCCTTGACCTCGCTCGAGACCAGCTTGTCTTTGGTCTGAGAGGAGAACGCAGGGTCCGGATGCTTGACCGAAATGATGGCGGTCAAACCTTCACGCACATCCTCGCCGCTGAGAGGATTTTTGAGATCTTTCAGCAGTTTTTCGCGTGAGCCGTACTGGTTGATGACGCGGGTCAACGCGGTTCGGAGGCCGGTCATGTGCGTGCCACCGTCGCGGTTGAAGACGTTGTTGGTGTAGGGAAAAATCGACTCGTTGTAGGAGTCGCTCCACTGCATGGCGATCTCGATGTCGACGCCATCCTTGACCGCATGAAGATAGATGACGTCGTCGTGCAGCGGTGTCTTCTTCTTGTTTAGCGACTCGACGAACTCGCGAATTCCGCCCTCGTACTTGTGGGTCACCTTCTTGCCGTCACCGCGTTCGTCTTCGAGTGAGACCGCGAGGCCAGCGTTCAGAAACGAGATCTCGCGCAGCCGGTTGTTGAGCACCTCGAAGCTGAAGTCGGTCATCGTGAAGATTTGGGGGTCAGGCTTGAACGTGACCTTGGTCCCTGTCTTATCGCTGGTGCCGATCGCCTCGACCGGTGCTTTTGGAACGCCGCGTTCGTACTCCTGAAACCAGAGCCTGCCCTCGCGGCGGATTTCCATCTTAAGCCATTCGCTCACCGCGTTGACCGCGCTGACACCGACGCCGTGCAATCCGGCGGAGACCGAGTAGCTCTCGCTGTTGAACTTACCGCCTGCGTGAAGCTGCGTCATGACGACCTCGGCTGCGCTGACGCCTTTGTCGTGCATGCCGACGGGAATGCCTCGACCGTTGTCGATGACGGTCACCGATCCGCCGGAGTGCACGATGACCTGAACGGCGTCGCAATGGCCTGCCAAGTGCTCGTCGACCGCGTTGTCGACCGCTTCCCAAACCAGGTGGTGGAGCCCCGTCCCGTCGTGCGGATCACCGATGTACATGCCCGGCCGCTTCCGCACCGCCTCGAGGCCTTCAAGCACCTGAATTGCGCTTTGATCGTATCCTGGCGCGGCAGGTCTCGGTTCGGCGATCGGGGGTTCGGCCATGACTGGGTTTCTAGCCTTGAAGGGGGGCCAGCGCAAGGACTGATGCAGCCGCTAAACCATTGATCTGACAAATGAATTTCTGGGTCCGGGAAGCTCAGTCTCCAAGCACTCTCCGGCGCGTCAATCGGACCGAAAGAAGGGTGCACGGAACCAGGAAAAGAGTCGTCGATGCGAGCAAGCCGAGAAGGTGTGAACCCGGGTTCCCGAGCACCAGAAGGCCGCGCGCGCACTCCGCGAGTTGGTAGACCGGATTGACCTGCATCAGTGCCTGCAACACTGGGCTCTGCGGCTCGATTGGAAAGAACGTGTTGCTGACCAAGCTCAAGGGCCAGCCGATCAGGAAGACCGGATAGTTCATGTGATCGATCGCCGGGACGATCGCGGTGAAGATCAGGGCGAACGACGCAAACGCGCAGCCAGCGATGAACCCCAGCAGGGGCAGGAACACGAGGAACCCGACTTTCACGTCGACGAAGCCCAGCAAATCGAAGACCGCGATGACCAGTGAGACGATCGAAACGTTGACCATTCCGCGCACGGCGGCCCAGAGGATTTCGCCCCACACCACGCTTGGAAGCTCGACCTGCGTCGCCAGGATGCCGTCCCAAGTCTTCTGGTAGAACATTCGGACATACGCCGAGTAGAGCGCTTCGAAATACGGCGTGCCAAAAGCCGTATAGGCGATCAGCCCCGGCGCGACGTAGGTCGCGTAGTTGATCATCGTGCCCTGGTAGTTGAGGTCTTCGACGAAGCCGCCGAATCCGATGCCGAAGGCCAGGAAGAAGACGACCGGTTCCATCGCTGGAGGGATCACGGCCGTACGCCAGTTCCGCAGAAAAACCAGAGCATTTCTGCGAAAGACGGCCCAGGAGCGCCAGTTGGCAACGGCCGTGAGGCTCCGCAAGCCGCTCATTTGGACCGGCCATTGCGGCGCGCCAGAGCGATGAAGAGGTCGTCCAGGTTGGGTGGGCGCACCTGCCAAGTTGCCTCGCCGAACTGGGCCGTGAGCGCAGCGAGAACTTCCTTGCTCACCGGAACGCGAAGCTCTCCGAGCACCGTCGCCACTTGCTCTGCGCCTCGGTCTCGTAGCCACGCTGCGATCGCCTCACGCGCTGGCTCTGCGCGAGGCACGATGATGACGTGATCTCCGAGGACGCTGTCGATGACGCGATACGGTTCGCCATGGACGACGTTCCGGCCTTCGTGCATCACGAGCAGCTCGTCGCTCAATCGCTCGGCTTCGTCCATGTAGTGGGTCGTGAGCACGATTGCCAAGCCCTCGGCGCGCATTCCGTCGATCAGCTCCCAGACGTCGAGGCGCGCGCTGGGGTCGAGACCGGTTGTCGGTTCGTCGAGGAACAAGACTCTGGGCCGATGCACGATCGAACGCGCAATGAGAAGTCGCCGAACGTATCCTCCCGAGAGCACGTGCGGTGAGGCATCGGCGTAGGGCGCAAGCTCGAAGCGGTCGAGAAGCTCCGCGACCCGGCCTTTCAGGTCTTCTACCCTCGGGCGAAAGTAGCTCGCGTAGATCAGGAGGTTTTGCGCGACCGTGAAATCGTAGTCGAGCGAATCGTGTTGGGTACTCACGCCGATGATCCGCTTCGCCCTGGCCCGATTCTCGGAAAACCGCGTCCCTTCGTACAAGATCGTGCCTTCATCGGGAGGAACGAAGCCATAAAGCATCCGCAGGGTGGTCGTCTTTCCGGCGCCATTGGGACCGAGAAGGCCGAGGACCGTGCCCCGGCGGCAGCACAAGTCGAGATGATCGACGACCACGCGGTCTCCGTAGCTTTTGGTCAGATCGCGCGCTTCGAGAATTGCTGTCGTCATGCGGAATTGAACCCAGAACGTGACGGGGCCCGGCTGGGCATCCTACAATGGGAACGTGATCGCGCACGGCACAAATCCGTGGCGTCGCAAAGCAGCGATGGTGAAGCCAAACAACGAAGAGAATGCGACTCCTTTGAGCAGCGTGGGGCGGGTTCTGGACAGCCGATGGATGATGGCGTTCGCCGTCCTCTCGGTGCTGGTGGCGATCGCCTGGGCTCTGTTGGAGAGCGACCCACGCGCACGACCGATCCCTGGCTCCGCGGCGATGCAGCCCATGGCAACCGTCGAGCTGCTTGGCGTGCCGCCCGAGGCGGAGGTCCTTCTCGATGGGAGAAAGATCGACAACAGCTTGTTCGGAGTTACGCCAGGGACGCGACACGAATTGGAGGTCAGAGACGCGCAGGGACGGACCTGGCGGCAGGTATTTTTGGCAGAAGGTTCGCTCACGCTCATCGTCGAGCTTCGAACGCAGTTCGTCGAAGTGGAAGTCGAAGTCGCGCCTAAGGGCGCGGCGAAGAAGTCGGACTGACCTCGTAACCGCGGAGCTTGGCGGACACCGTCAGCACGCGATCGCTCACGTTCGAACGCATGGTCGACTCGACCGACACCGGGCCCACCCTCGGACAGTACACCGTGCGCACCTCCAGCTCGAGCTTCCCGCCGGTTTCGGAGACCAGCACGCATCCATCGAACGCGCCCGCGCGCGTCTCCACACGCAGCCCCATGGAGACCAAGCGAGCGGTACGGCCTCCACGGCCCGGCCAAGTCGCACCTTCTTCGAACGGCGCGCGCAGGACCCATTCGTCTCGCGACGGCACCCGAATCCCTTTGGGGAGCACCTCGTAGCGGAGCAGCGTCTGTGCAGTGCGAACTTCAGCGATCCGTCCGTCAAACGTTTCGACCCGGGACACGGCCAGAGTGGTCGAAGGCTCGCCCGTGTCGACGTCGTAGGACCAGGCATTGCCGGTTTGCAACGGGTAGAGGTCACTCGGTTCGATCGCTTTCGGTGCCGCAGGGGGCATCGTCGAGGCACAGGCCGCCGTGATGAGCGTGGCTGCAGCACCAAGACGAACGGCGGGAGTCATACAGGTGAGCCTAGCAGCTCTAATGTAGGCAGCGCGCGCATATTCGCGATGGGCGACGGGCCTGATAGGATGGATCTGTGGCCGAGAAGAAGATGATCCTCGTGCTCGACGACGACCCCTCGGTGAGGCGCATGCTTCAGGTCCTGCTGGAGCAGGACGGGCACACGGTCGTCGCCGCGGGAGACGTTCGCTCAGCGCTCGCGCAATGCGCTGTGCAGTTGCCGGACTTGATGGTCGTCGATCTCATGCTGCCCATCGAAGACGGCGAGATGTTTCTGCGTGAGTTCCGTCGCCGCTGGAGACATCGCGAGGTGCCCGTCGTTCTGCTGAGCGCCAGCACCGCGCGAAACGACATCGCGCGCCGCCTCGACGTCGAAGCAACCCTTGCAAAGCCGTTTTTCGCGGAGGATCTACGCGAGCTGGTGGCCTCGCTGACGAAGGATCGCGAGTCCGTCGTGGCAAGCTGAACCTCGAATCGTCCGATCTCGCCTCGCATGGTATGAGGCGCGAGATGGACCAACTGTACGTGGACGGCTTGTTCTCTGACGAAGTCGTTCTAATCACTGGCGGTGGAACGGGCATCGGCCTCGTTGCCGCGACGGAGATGGGCCTGCTGGGCGCCAAGGTTGCGATCTGCGGGAGGCGCCCAGAGCCCTTAAGGGACGCCGTTGCTGCGCTGGAGTCCAAAGGAATCGAAGCGTTTGGCGCGCCGTGTGACATCCGCGAGCCTGAAGCGATTGCCTCTTATGTCGACTCGGTCATCGAACGCTTTGGTCGCATCGACGTCCTGATCAACAATGCGGGCGGTCAGTTCCCGACGACCGCTGAAACACTGTCGCCAAAAGGCTTTGCGGCAGTCGTTCGCAACAACCTGATCGGCACCTGGTCCATGACGCACGCCGTCGCCAACAAGGCGATGATTCCTCAGAAGCGGGGACGAATCGTCAACGTCATCGCGCAAATCATCCGCGGCTTTCCTGGAATGGTGCACACTGGAGCGGCGCGTGCAGGTGTGGACAACATGACGAAGACGCTTGCGGTCGAATGGGCGCTTCACGGGATTCGGGTCAACGCGGTTGCACCGGGGGTGATCGTCACGAGCGGCACGAAGCAGTATCCACCGGAGCTCCTGGACAGCGCCGAGAAGGCCAACCCCTTGAAGCGGCTCGGCACCGCGGAGGAAGTCTCCCACCTCATCACCTATTTGGCGTCGCGTTATGCGGATTTCATCGCAGGTCAGACCTTCTACATCGACGGAGGCGCCAGCATCTGGGGTGACCAATGGTTTCTCCCCGAAGACGTGCCGAAGTACCCGCCCTACCCGGTGCCCGAGCGGGGCTAGGGGCGCGGCTTCTTCTGGAAGACACTGATCAGATACGCGCAGCCCACTCCGACGAAGTAGAGCAGAATGAGCGGGATGAGCATCATCACCATCGTGTAGACATCCTGCGGTGTCAGCAGCATCGAGATGAATGCCGCGCAGACGATCCACCAGCGCGAAAATCTCAAGAGCTGCTGCCAGGTCACGATGCCTGCACCAGCGAGGAAGGTTACGATGACCGGAACCTCGAAGACGATGCCGAAGGCCAGCAGCATCCGGCGGAAGAACGGCATGTAGTCTTTGACGAAGAGCGTCGCGACCAGGGTTTCGTCGCTGAAGCCTAGCAAGACGGTGAACGCCTCGGGAAAGACGAGCTTGTAGCCAAAAATCGCTCCTCCGGTGAAACAGAGGGTCGACGCGATGATGAACGGAACGGCTAACGCTTTTTCCTTTTTGTACAGACCCGGCGCGATGAACATCCAGAGCTGCCAGAAGATCCACGGGGAAGCGAGGAGCACGCCCGCGATGAGCGAGTTCTTCATGTACATCATGAAGGCGTCCGCGGGCCCGGCGAATCGGAGCACGGCCTCACCCGGTAGATTCAGCTTTTCCCAGGCGGGCTGAAGCGGCGCGATGAGGAAGTCTTTGATCTCTTTCTTGAAGATCCAACCCACCGCGACGGCTGGAATCAAACCTAGGATGGACCGCAGCAAACGAGACCGGAGCTCGTTGAGATGCTGAAAGAAGGTCATCTCCTGATCCTCTTCGGGAACGCGCGCCTGCTCGGGCTCCGGGATTTGGATCTCCGCGGATGTCATGGACGCTTCGCCTCGACCGGTGCAGTTGCCTCGTCGGCGGGCTCGGGCTCATCAGCGAGCGCAGCGGCGGGAGGAGGCGGAGGAAGCCGGCTGGGCGTTTCACCCGCGACGGGCGTCGGTGAGTCCGCCTTCTCTTCCTCGACGGGAACGGGTCGGGCTTTCGGCGGGCGAACGGGAGGCGCACGGAACGGGTCGCCTTCGCGCATCAGCTCGTCGAGCCCGATCGCTTCTTTGAACTCACGGCTGGCATTTCGTACCTGGCGGAGGCCCTTGCCGACGGTGCGCATGAACGTCGGCAGCCGATCCGGCCCAACCGCCAGCAGGACGATCACGAGGAAGAAGGCTAGCTCCGTCGGGCCGATGCCAAACATGCGCTCCTAAGATGAATCCTTGCCCCCCCGGATGGCAACCAGATGCAAGCTGCAGGTAGTCCGAGGAACCACCAGCCCGTCATGGCGGGAGTCACGACTCCAATCGAATCCGGCGGAGGCGATCGACGGCCCGGTGCATGATTCGCACCCGATTCTCGTAGTCGCGCGTCAGCTCCTGAATGCGGTTCGCCGCCACCAAAGTCTGCTCGGAGCTGTCCGAATGCTTCCGATGAGACTGATGGAGCTGCAGGACCATGTCGGAAATGTTTTCGATGGAGCCGCTCATTTGGCGGCCACCTTCGGCCTGCTCCTGGCTGCTTCGCTCCATCTGCTGGGTGATGAGGCGCATGTTGTCCGCGCTCTTCATGATCAGCTCGGAGCCTCTCGCCTGCTCGGCCGTGGCCGCAGCGATCTGCTGCACCGTCTCGGCGATGCGCCCGATGGCATCGGTTACCTGCTTCGAGCCCCTGGCCTGCTCGACGGTCGCCTGCGCAATTCCCCGCACCATCGTCGTCGACTGCTTGGAAGATTCGAGGATCTTCTTGAGCGCACGTTCGGCCTCTGCGCTCACCGTCACGCCTCGGTCGACGGTGCTGGCGCCACGCTCGACGGCTTCAATCGCGTTCTTGGTTTCTACCTGAATCGTCTTGATCAGCTCGGCGATTTCCTTCGTGGAAGCTCCGGCACGCTCGGCGAGGTCCTTGATTTCGTCCGCTACGACGGCAAAGCCCTTGCCGTGCTCGCCGGCCTGTGCAGCGATGATCGCAGCGTTCAGCGCGAGCAGGTTCGTTTGCTCCGCGACCTCGTCGATCACGTTCAAAATGTCGCCGATCGCCTCGATGCGGTCGCCGAGGTTGGCAATCGTGCTCACCGCCTCGAGCGAAGAGGACTTGATTCGATTGATCTCGTCGGTGATCTTGAGAATCGAGTCGGCGCCGGTTTCCGCGTCGGCCGCGACCTCGGCCGACAGGCGCGCCGTCTCGTTGGCGCTCGACTGCACCTGGTCGATCGACACATCCATTTCGTTCATCGACGACGCTGTCTCGTCGGCGGTCTGCGCCAGTGCATCCACGTTCCGCGCGACTTCCTTGATGCTGTAGGTCATTTCCTCAATCGACGATGCCGTCTCTCGAACGCTCGAGCCGAGGTTGCCCATGTTTTCGGCGACCTCGTGGTTGGTCGCGTTCATTTGCAGGACGCTCGAGGCACTCTCTTCGGTGCATGACGACAGTGCTTCGACCCGATCGCTAATCGACTGCAGGGAGATCGCCATCGACTTGATCGCCCGCGCGGTTTCCTCGACTGCGACTATTTGCTCTCCGAGCCCGCTCGAAAGCTCCTTGACGTTCTCGCCAATGACGCCTTCGACCTCTTCGATTTCGCTATTGATTGCGCGAATTTGGGCATCGACGGCTTCGACCTCGATCGAAGCGGGCAGGCCGGAGACGATGATCATGAATCCGACGAATCCAAGAACCGCAGAGACCACGCCCGCGATCGAGGCTGCGTACGGCCCATGCAGCGCGCCCAGGGCGACCCCGACCGGACCGGCGACGACCGCGAGCGCAAAGCACATGAAGCCCGGAACTAGATATCGACTCTTGGCGATTGCCCGAAACATAACCCCCCGTTACCGACGTTCAGAGTATCGAACCCGGGGAGTCACCGGCAAGTTCCCCAGCTCGGGCCTTCGACCGACCAGGGATCGTCCGTTCAGAGTGGATTGGTGAGCAGCTGCATCGCGATCTGGAGCGCAAGGGAGTAATCCCCCTCCATCTTGAGCTTGCCGCCGAGGAATAGCTCCTGAGCCGTGAGCTCTCCGCGCTGGACCAGCTCCAAATCCGAAAACTGCAGCTCCGTCGTGAAACCTGGCTCTACAGGGGGCTCGAGCACGTTGAAGCCTAGGCGAACTTTGACGTCCCCAAGCTCAGGCACCCCGTGGAGCGTGACGTGGCAGGTGAGTGGCTGGCCTGCCAGGGCGTCCTCGAATCGCTTGGAAGCCGTCTGAGCGGCCCCGATCGCCACCTCTTCATCGTCGAGAGCCCCCGATTTGGCTGCTTCTCCGAGGAGAAGGCTCGCTGCTCGACCTGGAAGCGCCGCGGCGATCCTGATCGGGACTCCCTCGGCCGGGGCTGCGCCCGAGCTGAGCGCTCCGTCCTTCGCCGAGAGCACGACGGGCGGCTCGTCGTCGATTTGGAGGCTCGCGGCGCCGGTCACCCCCTTCACGTCATCCAAGATGCGCTGAGCGCGCTCGTCCCCACCCGCGGCGCGGCTCTGAAGGACTGTCACCCCCCGGTCGAAGAGCTTGGGAAAGCTCTCCCGAAGGAACTCAATTGCTGATGTTGTCATGCGGCGCGGAGCATAGCGAACGATCACCTCACCTCAAGCTGGCGAAATCTCCCAGAATCGGCCACCATCTCGATGATGCCGGATCAGGAGCACCGGCCTACCATCTTGATGGTGGGCCAGGGCGAGCCGATGCAGACCGCGTTGGGGGAAGCGCTTCGGCGCCATGGGATTTCCGTCGCTGCGTCTGCAACTGCGGAGCTCGAACAAGCCGTTCGCGTGTATGCGCCGGACATGGTTGTACTTATCGGCGATGCGGCCATCCGTGGAGGCGAGAGCGTCGTGCGACGCATGGCAGAGAATCGGGCGACCGACGTCCTGCCCGTCGCCGTCGTGTCGAACGACGCGGTCCTCAAAGACGAAGCTCGGGATTTTCGATCAGGTGCCGTGGCGGTGGTTTCGCGCGGCGCGGGCGCGGACAGCATCGCGCGCCAACTGGCGGAGCTCGCCGACGAGGTTCCCCGTCGACCCGGGTTCGTGGCCGGCGCGTTGGACGAGAGCAATCTCCAAGAGCTGCTCGATCTGGTCTCCGACGAAAGCAAGACGGGCATTCTGAGTGTTCGCTCGCCGAATGGCATGCTCGACGGCATGCCGTTCGTCATCGAGACCGAGCGCAGCTCCGCACATCATACGCAGAAGATCCTCGATTGCCTGCGTGAGGCGGTCGCCGACGCGAAGCCCCTCGAGTACGAGTTCCACGAAACGACCGGAGGAAGGCTTTCGACGTTGCCATCCGCTGCGCCGCCGCGGAACGTCGACTTGAAGGCACTGCATGGCTCGCGGGTCGTCGTCCTCGATTCCAACGAGCTTCGCGCCGAGAAACTCGCGACGATGCTCAGCGCCCGGGGCGTTCAGATCGCGGCGGCGGACTTCTCGACCGCGGTGATTCCGCGGATTCGTGAGGTTGATCCGCAGGTCGTCGTGCTCGACTCTAGCGCCGTCGGTGGCCGCGGTGTCGAGTTCGTGCGCGCCATGCGAAAAGACCCTCAGCTGCGCTGGGCGTCGATGCTGGTCGTGCGTTGGGAAGACTTCTGGCCGACCTCTGAATCGGATGCGGAGCCCGACCTGCCCCAGCTCGCAGGCCGGCTCCTTCCGATGATCGATCAAGACGCCGAGCAAGCGCGCCGAGCCGAGAACGAAATCGATTTCGACACCAGGCTCGAGCTGATCGGGCCAGGACGACTGCTCCGCGCGCTCGGCTCCGTCCCGGGTGTCCGCCGCGTGTCGATTAGCGGAAGTAGACGGAACATCGACGTCGACGTCGCCGACAACTCGATCGTCGGCGCGTACGCCACGCTGGACGAAGGTACCAAGCAAACCCTTCAAGGCATCCCGGCGCTCCTCGCTCTGTGGGGCCTGAACGCAGGCCGCGTATCGGTGCGCGAACAGGACCTGCCCTCCGTAGCGAACATCATGATGCCCGTGGACGAGGCGCTCGGCGTGATCTCGCATGAGCTCGGCTTTGCAGACGGAGATGCTGGCGTCGAAGTCAATGCCGCGACGATTCCGCCGGGTGTGCCCGACGCCGAAGAGTACGCGACGGAGCCGCCGGAATCTGCGACGCCCAGCTCGTTCAACGAATCGAAAACGATGGCGCCCGCGCGCTTTGCACACCTGCAGGCCGCGCGCGGTGAAGCTCCGGCTGGCGCGTTTGCTGGGGAGGAAACCCCAACGAACAAGGTCGGGCGGTTGCTCGGTCGTGTCGAGACCAGGCAGCGGACCGTTCCGGTTGCCCGAGGGGCGCAAGAGAGCCACGACCACGGCGGGCACGTCGATCACGCACACGCGGGGCCTCGAAAGCCAAAGGCGACCGAAGTCGGTCTGGCCCCAGCGTTCGAGATGCTGCCGCAGGAGGTCTTCCAGGAACAGAAGACGGTTCGGGTGCCGCGCAAGCCAACTCCGCCGCCGCCTCCGATCGATAGCCGAGCTCCGACCGGCGAGCCGATGGCCAAGTCGGACTCCATGTTCGAGCCCGAGCTGGCTCAAAAATTGGAAGGCGCGACGATGCTTGCGCCCGGCCCCGCATCCCGGGGACTGCCCGCCTCGATCCAAGCTCTGCTCTTGACGGCATTGATCGCAGGAGTCGGCGTGCTCGGCTGGCAGCTTTGGATGCGCAGCAGCTCGGACGCACCGGAGTCGGTGGCAACGGCATCGGACGACGAAGGCCAAAAGCGTCCCATCACCGAACCGCTCAACGCGGTCGGGGAGGTCAGGGAGGCCGAACCCGAGAGCGACGAAGTCGCCATGGCGTTCGGGGAAGGCGAGGTCGAGCAGCAGCCAGCTGCCGACGTGAAGATCCCCAAGGCGAAGCCCGAACCGAAAGCGGCAGAAGAAGCCAAGCCCAAATCGAAGGCCCCCGCTGTCGCAGCGGCCAGGCCCGGGGTCCCCACCCAGAATCTGCCGCGCGATCCGGCGAAGGCCTCGGACGTGCTTGTACATCGCGCAATGCCAATGATTCGGAGCGGCCGGCTGTCCTTGGCCGAAGCGACCCTGGATCGCGCTTGGGAGCTCGATCCGAAGAACCCGCAGGCGATGGCGGGGTACGCGACCCTGTTCATCGCGAAAAAAGACCCGGGCCGTGCGACCAAATGGGCCAAGAAAGCCGTTCGAAAGCGGCCGCGCCGGGTCGAGTACCACGTGCTTTACGGCGATGCGCTCCGGCTGGAAGACGACACCGAGGCTGCCCGCAAAGCCTGGCGGAGAGCCTTGTCGATCGACCCGAACAACCGGGCTGCCAAAGCCCGTCTCGCCGAGACCGGCAGACGCGTCGCCAATTAGTTGCCCCGGATGGAGCCTGGGGCCTAGCGTCGGGCCATGGCGAGACGATTTGGGTGGGCTGCTGTACTGATTGGGATCAGCGGCTGCCTGATACAGAACTTGAGCCCGGAAACACGTATGCGTGATTCGGTGATCGAGCTCAACGAGGGTGCCCGCTGGGGCCGCATGGACGTCGCGAGCGGACACGTCTCACCGCCGTTCCAGACCCAGTACAAGCTCTCGCACATGCGATGGGGCCGCGACATTCAAATCGCGGACACCGAGATACTCGGCATGAACCCCGAAACCGATGACGAAGGCCAAGGCGCGTTTTCGAGGGTCGCGGTTCGTTGGTACGACGAGAGCACGATGGTCTTGGCGGACACCGTGATCCGGCAGACCTGGCAGAAGCACAAGCAGACCTTCGTATTGACCAACGAATCGATCGAGAGCGGGCATCCCGGCCTGCTGTCGATTCCCGAAGGCCAGCAGCAGACCCAACCCGCTGCGGAGCCTGAACAATACGATTCGTTCGAGGACGACTCGCAGTGGAGCAGCGTCTACTGACTCAGCCGATACCGACTGCGCTGCGCACCCGCTGAATCGTCGCGTGTGCGATCTCGCGCGCTTGGTTGGCGCCCGCATGAAGGACCGCGTCGAGCTGCGCTTCGTCCGCGCGAATCGATAGGTATGCTTCCCGCTTGGGACCGATCTCCGCCTCGACGGCTTCGAAGAGCGCCTCTTTGGCATGGCCCCAGCCGTAGCCGCCCGCTTCGAGCTTCCGCTTCATCTCGGAAGCCTCGTCGGGCGCGACCAGCGCGTACAGCTCGTAGACCGTCGAGCCCTCGGCGACCTTGGGATCCTCGAGGGACTCCGAGCTGGTCTTGATGCCCATGATGACCTTGCGAAGCTTCTTCGGAGGCTCGAAGAGCGGGATCCCGTTCCCTTTGCTCTTGCTCATCTTTTCGCCGTCGATGCCTGGGACGAGCGGGGCTTCGCCGATCAAGGCCTCAGGGACGACCAAGGTGCCCTCACCATAGGCGTGATTGAGCCGCGTCGCGACGTCGCGCGTGAGCTCGAGGTGCTGTTTTTGGTCCTTGCCGATCGGGACGACGTCGGTGTCGTAGAGCAGGATGTCGGCCGCCATGAGCACCGGGTAGTTGAAGATGCCAGCGTTGGGCGACTCCCCACGCGCCACGGCGTCTTTGAACGCATGACCCCGCTCGAGCTGACCCGTCGCGAGAAGACAGCTCAGGACCCAAGTGAGCTCGAAGACCTCGGGCACATCGGACTGCCGGTAGAGCAAGGTGCGTTTGGGGTCGAGCCCACAGGCCAGCCAGGTCGCAGCGACGTCTCGAACGTAACCGCGAAGCGCACCCGCGTCACGAACCGTGGTGAGCGCGTGATAGTCGGCGATGAAGTAGAGTGTCTGGTACTGGTCGACCAGCGAGAGGGCGGGCCGAATCGCGCCCAAGTAGTTGCCCAAGTGCGGAAGGTGCGTGGGCTTGATGCCGGTGAGCGAGGTCTTCACGGGGCGAGAGACTGTCCCATGTGGACATGGGCGGCAACCGGGGTATCTTCGACCGTCCGAAGAGAGGAAGCATGACCAGTCGTCCGTTCAAGGTTTTGGGAATCCAACAGGTCGCCATGGGTGCGCCCGACAAGAGCGCGCTACGCCGGCTATGGGTGGACACCCTGGGTCTGACACCACACGGGAATTTCAAGAGCGAGAAGGAAAACGTCGACGAAGACATCGTAACCATGGGCGCAGGGCCATTTACGGTTGAAGTGGATCTGATGCAGCCGATCGACCCCGAGAAGAAGCCCCGGGTCGACACGCCGCCCCTCAACCACATTGGTCTTTGGGTGGACGACATCGACGCAGCCGTGCAGTGGCTGGGCGATCGAGGCGTTCGATTCACCCCTGGAGGCGTTCGCCCGGGCGCCGCGGGCCATCGGGTCTGCTTCATTCATCCCAAGGGGAACGAAGCTGCGCCCATCGGCGGAGAGGGCGTGTTGATCGAGCTGGTCGAGGCTCCGGCCGATGTCCGGGAGGCGTTCGAGAAGGTCAGTCAGGCTTCCAAGCAAGCCTGAGCTCCGAAACCTGGATGTCCGATTTCTTCGGGCGGACGATGACCTCTTCGAGCTCGGGCTCTTCCCGCTCCATCTCCGCGTCGAGGGCGCGGACCTCTTCTTCGGCCTCGGTCTCGAGCGCGCGGAGCTCGTCTTGGAGGTCTTGCAGGTCGTCTTCGGCGCGGCTCACGTCTTCACGCTCGCGTGCAACTCGGCCTGCGCCACGCGCCGCTGTGGTGGCGCGGCCCATACCTCGGCTTCCGAAGATCGCGCCCAAGACGGTGGCGCCCATCGAGATCCCAGTCTGCAGCTTTTGCTGATCGTACTGGCTCTTCTCGCGTTCGACCTTGTCCTCGGCCCGGCCGACGCGGGTCTCCATGCCCTTGACCTTCTTTGCGAATCGCTGCCGAAGCTTCTCGGCTGCCTCATCGCGCTTTTCGCGTCGCGCAAGCTGGAGCCTCGCCGAGAACTCCGCTTTGGTTTCCCCCGGTTTTGACTGGAGCTTCAACGCCTTGTTTCGCCAGAGAGTCCTGGGGCGGCTCTGATAGAGATGGTCCTTGATCTGTTTGCCGTAACTATGGAAGCGAGCCTTGCCGACCGAGCCCGATGGCGGCGCGACGAAGTCGGCTTCGTCCGGCGCGTCGTGATCGTAGTCGAGCGCGTCCGTGTCAAAGAGCTCCGCCGATTCCCAAGGCGAGTCCTCGTCGAGCGGCGCGAGCATCAAGAGCTCTTCCCATTCGTCGAGACCCTGGGACGCCCGGGTATAGTGCAGAGAAACGGAGGCCAGCACGTGCGGGCGATATGTGCCCGGCTCATCGCTCAGGAACGCTTCGTCGATACCGGCTGCAACGACGGGTCGAGCCTCTTTGGCCGACACCCGTTGCTTTGACTTGGCCGCCCCAGCGGGGGCAGGCATGGTTCGGTCCGTTGGAGGACTCAGGAGCTTGATTTGCGTGCGTGTGAGCGGCCCGCGCAGATACGACATGGCCCAGCGCGTGTGGAACAAGATGTCCCTTTCTTCGTGCGCGTTGTGCAGCAAAAAGACGCGGCTGCGAAGGCCTGCCAACAAGCGTTCGATCTCGCCCCGGTCGAGCGAGCCCCCCGAAGACGACGAGGCGCCCTCGAGCCCGTCGACGACGCGTGCCACGTCGCGCTCGGTTTGAAGGCGCCCGAGAAACCAGGTCCCGCAATTCGAAAGGGCTTTGTAGTCGAGGTCGACCGGATTCTGGGTCGCGAGGACGATGCCGAACCCGTACGCCCGCGCCTGCTTGAGCAGCGTGAGCAGCGGCCGCTTCGACGGGGGCTCGGAGACGGGCGGCAGAAACCCGAAGACTTCATCCATGTAGAGGAGTGCGCGAAGGCTGGACGTACCGGACTGGCGGCGCACCCAGGACACGACCCGGTTGAGCAATGTGCTCACGAAGAACATGCGCTCGGCCTCGCTCAAGTGCGCGATGGAAAGAATCGCGATGCGGGGCTTGCCCTCGTCCGTCCATAGCAGTCGCTGAATGTCGAGCGGTTCGCCGTCTAGCCAGGTCGAAAAGCCAGGAGACGCCAGTAGCCCGTTCATCTGCATGGCAAGCTTCTGCCGGTCCGACGCCGAGTAGAAGGTCTCCAAATCCATGACGCCAATTCGATCGAACGGAGGCTCCGAGATCCGGCGGACGAGGTCGCCGAGCTGTAGTGACTCCCCATTGGACCAGGCATGCGATAGTAGATTGGACAGCAGGATGTGCTCCTTGCTGTTCACCGGGTCGGGGTTGATGCCGAGGAGTGCCAGAAGCCCAGAGACCGCCCCCATGATCTGGTCGCGCTGCTCGTCGACATCCGCGTCCTCGCTCGGCGGGTCGAACGACTCCAAGACGCGAAGTGCGCGGCCCGCAGAGCTCCCCGGCGTATAGATCGCGATGTCGACCGCGTCCCGAAAGCGCGCGATTCGCGCACCGTCCTGCCCCCATTTCGCAAGACCTTCTCGCCAGAGGCTGGACACCGATTCGGCCTGCTCGGCAACCGTGCGACCTTTTCGTTCGGCTTCGGCCGGGTCGATCCAGGGCTCGAAGTCGCTCGGGCGAAGCTCAGGGAACGTGAGCAACAGGTTTCCGAGGTCGCCCTTGGGATCAATGCAAAGCGCCGGGATCCCATCGATTGCGGCTTCTTCGAGGAGCGTCAGGCAGAGCCCGGTCTTGCCGCTTCCTGTCATGCCGACGCAGACGGCATGGGTGGTCAGGTCTTTCGAGTCGTATAGGACCGGCACTTCGCTTGGCTCGCCGCGCTCCGGGTCGAGCTCTCTGCCGAGATAGAGCTTACCGAGCTTCTCGAAGTCGATCACGGGGCCCGGGCTCCGGCTCGCTTCTCTTCGAGGAGCAGCTTCCGAGCCATTTCGAACTCGAAAAAGCTGACCATGTTCGTGTCGAGCACCTGTTGGAGCTGCTTTCGCGACCCCTGTTCGTCACCTTCGATGAAGAGGCGTGTGCCTTCGTAGTAGAGCGCTTCGGTCCGCTCTCCCAGGCTAGAAGCCACGCTCAAGAGGCCCGCATAGTCGAGCTCGCCGGCGCCGAAGCTCGCAAGCTTACCCCACCAGTTGGAGCCGCCCCCGAGGCTACGTAGAAGCTGGCGGTGTTCTTCCACCGGCGGCTTGCCGGCGCGAGCCGTGATGAACTGAATCCAAAGTGTGAAGTACACCTTCCACTCGGGCGCGAGGTTGAGATGCAGCTGAGACATTCGCCAGACGGACGACGCGAGCTCGACATCGACCGGCGCCGAGACGAGGTGAGCGAGGATGCCCGCGTAGACGTCCCGCCATTGCGGCGCGAAAGTCATCGCACTCTGGAACGCATCGACTGCGTCTTCGTGACGACCCAGTTGATCGAGCAGCACCCCGCGCCGCATTTCGACGATCGCGCCGGTCGCTCCTTCAACCTGGTCGCGAGCCTCCGTCCAGGCCTCGAGCGCAGCTTTGTACTGAGATTTCATCTCGCCGATCTTGCCCTGAGCACGGGAGGTGTTGCCTAGGTTCTCCAAGATCTCGGCGCGGCGAACTTCGTCCGCAAGCGTTGCCGAAGGGCTGAGTGTGAAGGCTCGTCGGAATCGCTCTTCGGCTTCCGCGGGCCGGCCGGTTCGCTCGAGCAAAAGCCCGAGCTGCATCAATGCCTCGATGTTCTCATCCGCCGCGAGGCTCTTCTCGAAGCGTCGCTGTGCTTCGCTCGCGCGACCGGCGTTCATCTCCAACATGCCGATCAAGAACTCGAGCTGGTTGGGCGCGATGGGCGGCGTCGAGTCAGGCCATCGCTTCAGTCGTTCAGCCAAAATCGTTTCAGCGCCGCGGGCAAGCGCGCTCGAGCGTTCGGGGTGTGGGTCCGAGAGCCGGGTCTCGATGAACTCGTCGAGTTGGCCGAGCGCTTCGTCGTAGAGCTCGATCATCTCTGGCGCGAGGTCGATGGCGATCACGTACCAGGCGGTTGCATCCGCGAATTGCTCCGAATCCGCCGCGACCCGGGCCATGCAAGTCGGGAAACGGTGGTCTGTTGGGAAACGAATGAGTGCCGACTGGCATAGACCTGCGGCGACGTCCGGCCGCGCCACCCGGTAGCCTTCGACCAGCTCGAAGGTCGCCGCAGCGCCTTGCTCATCGGAGTTTTGGGCAGCGCGCAGCAGATCGAGCAGGCGAAGTTGAAGCTCGCCCCCCTGACCCATCGATTCGACTTTCGCGACGGCCGATTGGATGTCTCCGTGCGTAAGGTAGACCGCGGCGACGTTCAATGGCGCAAGCCGGAGCTGACGCTCGCCACCGATGCCAAGCCGCTGACGCGCTTCGGCGGACTCCCCCGCGACTGCATCGCGACCGGCAACGTGCAGATCGGCAAGCGTGTCGAGAACTTCACGCGCGGGGGTCAAGTCCGCATGATCGGTCCAGACCGAAATCAGGCCCGCGTATTGTTCGGAGACGGTATCGAGGTTCGAGCGCGCGTCACGTCCCCAGGCTGCGATCTCGTCGTAGCGTTTTTGGTAGATCTTGTCGCCGGTCGAACGCTCGAGGATGAAGTTGGCGGCGAGCACGTATCCCTCTTCGCCAAGCCGCCCTCCTCGCTCGGTGATGTACTTGGCGATCGGCTCGACCTGTTTCGGAAGAACGCCGGCCGAATAGTCGGACGGGCTCAGAAACGACGTCAAGCGACTCATCTCGAGCACGACGCCTTCGTAGTCGCCGACGTCGGCAAGACTCTGCGCTTGGGAGAGTACCGATGCGATGAGGCGATCCCGGAGCTCGAGGCGCTCCGGCTCGTCGAGAGACATCATGAGAAAACGCCGCGTCTCGTCGGGATACTCGGCGCGCGCAATCGGCTCTGCGCCCTTCACCCGGGCGCTTCCACCGGTTGACCTCGTGTGCGCGCAGGCGACGCTGAGGCTCAGCAAGCCTAGAATGAACAGGAAGCGAATCCTCATGCCGGTCCGCAGCTATAGCAGGGTCCGACGAACAGGGCAGGCTCATATCTTGGCCATCGGCCAGGGGTACGTGGCAGGCTACGCGTTGTCTTGGCTGGATATCTGAAAGCGTTGCTCATCGCACTGGCGTTCCCCGCCCTGATTCAAGTGTTCATGGCCCTCGCAGGGTTCCTCCAGCTTCGAGCTTGGTCGGTGCCTTGGGCGGAGGCGACCCGGGCCGCGAGTCAGGCGCCGCTCAACTTGGCCCTGGTTCAGGCGGCCGCCGTCGGGGTCATCTTCATCGTCGCGTTTCCCCACCGAGGGCGCGAGGGCGGCCTACTCGAATCGGTTCACGTTCGGCCGCTCGTCGGCTGGGTCGTAGCGCTGTGTTTCCTCGCCGGAGCGTTCTTGCAGCTGCCGCTCGCAGAGCTCGGGAACCTCGTTCAAGAGGTGTGGCCCCTCAGCTTCGAAGAGTTGTCGCGGCGGTATCGGCTACTCAATCCGACGAGCTGGTGGGCTGGGATGTCGATTCTGATCGCACTCGTCATCGTGGCGCCGGTAACCGAAGAGCTTCTATTTCGAGGTTGGCTGCTTCCCGATCTGAAAGAGCAATACGGCAAAGTACCGGCATTGGTTTGGAGCTCGGTGCTCTTCGGCCTGGTTCACGTCGAACCTTCGGCCATTCTATACGCCACGGTCGGTGGCTTCGTGCTCGGTGCGGTCGCGCTGCGAACGAAGTCCAGTTTGGCGAGCATTGGGATGCATGCCGGTGTCAACGCCCTGCCCTTGTTGCTTCCCGTGAGCTTGCTTCGGGTCGAAGGCTTCAACACCTTGAGCCAGCACGTCGAGCACATCAGCTGGTGGCTCGTCCTGCTCGCGCTCGCCGGAGCAGCCGGGGCGCTCTCCATCGTCTGGTGGGCGACGGCTGACCAAAACCGTTGAGCGGTTCGCCTTCGACGGCTAAATGCGCTCGACGTCGAGCACGCCTTTGACCTTTGCGACGCCTCGCATGATCTCGCGAAGTCTGTCGATGTCGCCGACTCTGAAGTGGAACAGGTTCTCGGCGCGCCCGTCCTTGGACAGGCACGACGCTTCGCTGATGCTGACGCCGTTGGTCGAAAACACCGACGAGACCGATGCGAGGATTCCCGCACGATCGTCGGTCATGACACGCAGGGAGACCGGCAGGTCGACATCGACGTGGTCCGCCCAGCTCACCTGAACCCGACGCTCGGGGTCGAGCTCGAGAACGCGAGGGCAGCCTCTCCGATGCACCGAAACCCCGCGGCCGCGTGTGATCCAGCCCGTGACCGGATCCCCCGGCACGGGATTGCAGCACTGGGCGAAACGCACGAGCATGTTGTCCATGCCCTGAATACGGATACCGGCTCCTTCGACGTCGCCGGAAACCCGCTGGACCGCCCGCTCGATGAAACCCGGTCGTAGGCTGTCACGCTCGCCGTCTTCGCTCGGCATCACCTCTTGCATCACGCTGGGGAGCGCGAGCTTTCCAATACCGATTCGGGCGTAGAGGTCATCTTCGGAACCCGCACGGAAACGCGAAAGCACTTCCTTGGCGCGCTTGCTCTTCAGGAATCGCGAAAGCGACATTGCGTTCTTTCGCATCTCCTTTTCGAGGAGCTCCTTGCCGAGCTTGACCGCGTGCTTGCGCTCCTCGGCCCGCAGGTAAAGGCGAATACGCGAGCGGGCACGGCTGGTGATGACGAACTCCAGCCAGTCCTTACTCGGGTGGTGGTTCTTGCTCGTGATGATTTCGATCACGTCACCGTTTTGCAGCTTGTGGCGCAATGGAACGATGGCGCCGTTGACCCGGGCGCCCGAACAGCGGTGCCCGACCTCGGAGTGAACCGCATAGGCGAAGTCGACCGGCGTCGCGCCGCGCGGGAATGTCATCACATCCCCCTTCGGCGTGAAGACGTAGACATCCTCTGGGAAGAGGTCGACCTTTACGCTCTCGTAGAACTCCTCGGGGTCGACGACTTCCTTTTGGAACTCCATCAGCTGACGAAGCCAAACGAATCGTGCCGCGTCCTTGGGGTCGATGCCGCCGCCGTGCTCTTTGTACTGCCAGTGCGCGGCGATCCCATAGTCGGCCGTCCGGTGCATTTCGTGCGTGCGGATCTGGATTTCGACACGCCGATTGCCCGGGCCGATCACCGTCGTGTGCAGCGACTGATACATGTTCGACTTCGGTAACGCTACGTAGTCCTTGAAGCGGCCAGGAACGGGCGTCCACTCGGAGTGAATGACGCCGAGCGTGGCGTAGCAATCGGCAACGCTCTCGGTAATGACCCGGAACGCGACGAAATCGTGCACCTGCTCGAAACCAATCCCGCTCGACTTCATCTTGCGATGGAGCGAATAGAGATGCTTGCGGCGGCCGCTGACGTTCACGGAGAAGCCGCGATTGAGCAACATCTTCTTCAGCTTGCTGGTGACCTCGCCGATGTAGCTGTCGGTGTTCTTCGCGACCGTGCGCACCTGCTCATCGAGGACGGCATAGGCCTCGGGCTCCAGAAACTTGAAGCTCAGGTCTTCGAGCTCTGCCTTGAGCCATTGGATGCCCAGGCGGCCGGCGAGCGGCGCGTAAATCTCGATCGTTTCGCGGGCGATGCGCTCTTGCGCGGGCGGCGACATGTGCTCGAGCGTCCTCATGTTGTCCAGGCGGTCGGCGAGCTTGACCAGGAGCACGCGGATGTCCCGCGCCATGGCGACGAGCATCTTTCGGAAGCTCTCGGCTTGACGATCTTCGCGCGAAGCGAAGTTCACCTTCCCGAGCTTGGTCACCCCATCGACGAGGAACGCAACCTCTTCACCGAACACCGTCTCGACTTCGGGCAAACTGACTTCGCAATCTTCGACGACGTCGTGCAGCAGGGCTGCGCAAACACTCGAAGCGTCGAGCCGCATGTCGGCGATGATGTCGGCCACCGAGACCGGATGCAGGAAGTAGTCGTCACCGGATTTCCGCATCTGCCCGTCGTGCATGCGGGAGGCATAGACGTATGCCTTGTTGATCAGATCGGTATCCGCTCGGGGATGGTATCCCTTCACCTTTTCAAGGATATTGGTAAGGCGGACCATAATCGGGGACTAACAGGGGAACCTCAATTTAACACCGTCTCCAATTGGTGCCAAGGTTGTGGCGCTTCTGCGGGTTTCGGATGAGTTGAGTGGCATGTCGGGCTTGAGAACAATCATAGGGCCATCGTCCACCAAGCGAAGGATCGCGTTGCTGATCGCCGTCATTGGGCTGCTGGTGGTTGGGAATCACTTGGCGAGTATCTGGCCTCGGGATGTACAGATCGCCTACACGGTCGACCCCGATGTGACCGGGATCGCCGTGGACTACCTTCAGGAGGGAGACGCGGTCGCAAGCGTTCGATTCAAGCAGCCCGACCCGAAGAGCACCGACGTCCGGCACACGGTCCGGCTGCAGCCCGGCGACTATGAGGCCCGGATCATCCTCTATTCGTCCGACGGATCGGGGGTCGAGCACCAGCGGCGGCTCCGGGTCCCGGCGGCCGGCTTGAACCGATTTGATCTAAAAGAAGCGACCAAGCGGTCAGAATGACGCGGGAAGCGAAGAACCCCATCCGCTTGATCACGGCGCTCGTGGCGACGCTCGGGATGGTGCTTTGGATGGCCAATCGCGAGCCGTTCCCGTTCGGCCCACTCTGGGGCGCGCTGATCGCGGTGCTGGCCACGACGGCCTGGGTCGCCTGGCTGGTTCCGGCGACACCGGGGGCGGTCATCCGATGGCGCGAGACGACGCTGGGCCGACAGCCGAACGAGGTCTTGTCGCCAGTTGCTTCGAGCGCGCTGGCGATTACGGCGCTGATCGTGGGGGCGGCGATCGGAGGATACGAGCGCTTGCCGATCACGATTGTGGTCGCCTTGCTCTGCCTCCTGCCGGCGAGCCTTCGGCGGCCCGGTCTCTTGGTGATGATCGCGATCTGCGCGATCTATGTGCCGCTGCTCGGCACCACGAGCCTGTGGGACCCTTGGGAGAGCCACTATGGAGAAGTCGCTCGCGAAATCCTCGCGCGGAACGACTGGATCAGCTTGTGGTGGGCTCAGGACAAGTGGTTCTGGTCTAAACCCGTTCTGCTCTTCTGGATGGAAGCCCTGAGCATGGGCTTCCTCGGTGTGGACTTCATGCCCGACGCGAATCCGGCACACCCGGAGTGGGCACTTCGTTTGCCGGCGCTCCTGATGAGCTTGGCCGCGCTCGGGGCGATCTACGCGACGGTTCGGCGTTCGTTCAGCCCGCGCGCAGGTGTCCTCGCCACCCTGGTGACCGCAACGATGCCGCAGTTCTTCTTCATTTCCCACCAGGCGATCACCGACCTGCCCCTGGTCGCCGCCATCACGATCGCGGCGTGCTGCCTCCTCGTTGCCATCGACCAAGATCCGGAGCGCGAAGCGAAGGTGTTTCAGCTCGGGCCTTGGGCGCTTTCCCTTCAGCACCTGGTGCTGTTTGCCATCTTCCTGCTCGTCCTTCCCCAAGCGATGTACCTCATTTCTCGCAACATCTCCTGGATCGAGGGCCAGGGACTCGTCGCCCACATCGACCGATTCCTCTACGGCTCGGCCGGCAATGTGGACGTCCCCGGCAACCCGGCTGTGCGCGATCAGACCCCAGCCTTCCGTGGCGTCGCCGTTCAGCCGTTTGTGCAGGGCGCCCTGTGGCTCGCGCTGCTTGCCGGTCTGGCGCTCATCCTTCGCAAGGAGCGGCGTGTCCGGCCTCTCCTGATGTACGGGTTCTACTTCTTCACCGCGATTGCGTTCATGGCCAAAGGCCTTCTCGGGATCGCCATCCCGGGGGCGGTCGCACTGTTTTACCTGCTCGCCTCCCGGCGTTGGTCGCTACTCGGCAAGGGCGAGCTTCGTGTCGCCACGGGCGCGCTGATCGTGACCACCGTGAGCATGCCCTGGTACCTGGCGATGTACGTCCGGCACGGCCCTGCCTTCACCAATCGTCTCTTGATTCACGACCACATCAACCGGCTTGCGAGCGGAGTGCACGGCGATCAGGGAACGATCGCGTACTTCGTCGGACAGCTCGGCTACGCCACCTTCCCCTGGATCGCCCTGATCCCGCCGGCGCTCATGCTCGGCCTTTGGATGCGCTCGCGGTCGGACCGTGATGCCCGAAGCGAAACGCTTCTCTTCTTGGCGATGTGGCTACTGTCCTCGTTCGTCCTCTTCAGCGCGATGGTGACCAAGTACCACCACTACATTCTCCCGACGATCGTGCCCGCGGGGATTCTGGTCGGGATCGCCGCGGCACAGTGTTGGGGCCCGAAGACCCCGAGGGCGACTCTGCTCGCAGCGCTCGCAGCGTGCTGCATGATTGCTGGTTTTGCCTGGCTCGCCGGAGATCCGCGAGGCGTCGTCCCTGCTGGCGCGGTTCCAATCGAAGACTGGGTTCTGCATCAGGCACGACCGATCCGAGCCGGCGTGGTGCTCGTTCTCGGAGTCGCGCTCGCGGTGTTCGCCCGCGCGCAGATCGCTCGCGCCGAGACCAGGCTGGCCCCTCCACGCTGGGGCACCGCCCTGGGCGTCGCCTTGCTCCTTGGAGCCTGTCTCGTTGCGTTCGTGGGGCGTGATCTGAGCTGGGCGACCTCGGCGAGGCCCCAGGGGAACGAGCGACTGATTCACTTGTTCGTCTATAACTATGGGCGGCTCTGGCCCGAGCACCTGGACTATCGCGCCATCCTCACAGGCTTCGCAGTCGCAGCGGGCGTGATCAGCGCCGCGGCGGCCTTTCGATTCTGGCGGCCGGTCGCGACCCGCGCACTCGTCGCGGTGTCGGTCCTGTTCTGCGCCTGGGGCTTGAATGTCTATATGGTCGACCTCTCGGAGCATTGGGGGATTCGCGATCTGGCGAAGCGCTACTACGCCCTCCGGCAAAGCCCAGACGAGCCACTGGTCGCCTGGCAAATGAACTGGAAGGGGGAGAACTTCTACACGGGCAATCGCGTCTACGTCTTCGCTGAAACCGACAACAAACGGATTCGCGAATGGCTCGAGGAGAACGAGGGCAGGACCGCCTATGTCGTCCTCGAGCACAAGCGGCTCGCGACCTTTCGGAAGCTGGTTCCCGACGGAGAGGTGCGGGAGCTGTCGACCAAACGGGACTCCAACAAGTTCCTTCTGATCGAGCTTGAGATCTGATCCCAAAACGGGATAGAATTCCAAGACTTGTAGGTTTCGGACGTACTGAACACCAAAAACTGGACTGATTTTCAGTACTGAGCGATCCTGTGGATCCAATGGCAAATCACGATGAAAAACTAGGCTGGTGTCTACTCGAGACGCTCTACGAGCTCGGCCGCGCCGACATCGACGCAAACCCCGAGGTGCTGGCAACCTGGCTCGATGTTCCCGAAACCCGCGTTCAGGGGCTCTTGGCGCGGCTCGACGCGCAGGGCCTGGTCGATGGGACACGTTGCCGGCTCTCGATGCAGGGTTTGGTGCTTGCAGTCTCGATGCACGGCGCGCAGAAGCTGTCACGGCAGTCCCTCGCCGCTTGACCTGCCTTGACAGGCTGGGGCCCAACCACTATCCCGCCCTCTCTTCAGCGGAAGTGGCGGAATTGGCAGACGCGCATGATTCAGGTTCATGTGTCCGCAAGGACGTGGAGGTTCGAGTCCTCTCTTCCGCACCCGGCGCGTTGTAGGTGCCACTCGTGTATCCACGAGGTCTCGACCTACGGTGTACTCGGCACCCTTCGGGCGCCTGCGTACTGCGCCTGGAATGCGCCAGCTCCGTGGACTTCGTCCACTCCGACTTTGCCGTATTCCAGTCGCAACCGAGTCCTCTCTTCCGCACCCGGCGCGTTGTAGGTGCCACTCGTGTATCCACGAGGTCTCGACCTACGGTGTGCTCGGCACCCTTCGGGCGCCTGCGTACTGCGCCTGGAATGCGCCAGCTCCGTGGACTTCGTCCACTCCGACTTTGCCGTATTCCAGTCGCAACCGAGTCCTCTCTTCCGCACCCGGCGCGTTGTAGGTGCCACTCGTGTATCCACGAGGTCTCGACCTACGGTGTACTCGGCACCTTTGGGGGCTGCGTACTGTGACTGGAATCTGGCAGCTACGCGGACTGGGGTCCGCTTCGCTTTGCCATATTCCAGTCACAACCGAGTCCTCTTAAGCCGCGCGTGCCTGTTGCTGGGGTTGCTCGCGTCGGGTTCAGGGCGCGTGGGTTGTTGCTGGGAGGTCCGTGTCGGGGCGCTAGGTCTGCATTCTTTTCATAGGGGGTGCAGGTTGTTTATAGCTGTGATGGTTTGGGGCTGGATGGTTTTGTTTGATTTCAGCTAGTTAGCGGGGCTCTCACTTCGGTACGGGAGTTGCATCTATAGCGGACGTGGATGGAAATCATAGAAATCGGCGCGAGGGGCTGACGCTGGTGGAGCTCATGGTCGTCTTGGTGGTCATGGGCGTGCTGGTGAGCGCTGCCATGCCGAACATCGGCGACGGTTTCGCCGACCGCCGTGTCGCCATGGTGGCTCGGGACGTGGCGTCGCTGTTCCAGCGCGCTCGCTACATGTCGATGGCCTACGGCCGCGCGCACCAGGTCACCTACGAAAGCGACGGCGGCACGGGCCTCGCCAACGGCAACCCGTACGCTTTTGAGACCCTGCGCGGCACCAGCGGTGGTTGCGCGCTGACCAGCTTCGAGAATGTGGGCGGCACAGTCCTCGCCGACATGGACTGCGGCGCCAACTGGCGCTGCGTCGACAACGTGTACCCCGATACCTACGATTCAGACCCTGGCGACAACGATCTCATTCGGGTGGACGGGCACAACTACGCCACGTTTTGCTACGAGGCGGGCTCGAACAACCAGGTGTTCATCGACTCGGTCCTGTTTTCGAACTGGCAGGTCAACCCCGTGCAGTCCGGATTCGGGTTCCTGGTGTATCGCCAACTCGACGGCCACGCGATCGGCGTCGCGCGAAAGGTTTTGGTTCCGTCGGGGACCGGCACACCACGGATACTGCGATGAAACATCTCGACAAGAACACACGGGCAGGTTTCACCCTCATCGAGGTCATGATCGCCATCGGCATCATGACCGTGGGCTCGCTCGGGATCCTGGCGATGCACCAGGGCGTGAGCCAGGCGAACCGGACGGCGCTCGAAATGAACACCGCGTTGGCGATTACCGAACGCTGGGTCGAGCGCGTCGAGCGCGATGCGCTCTCCTGGACGGAGCAGGGCCTCAACAGCAGCAAACTTTTGGGGACCTACCACCTGTCGGGGCTCGCCGGCACGCCTGTGGCCACCGCCTGGTTCAGGCCGACGCCGCCGTCCGGAGAATCGTACGATTTCGATCACTTCGGTGGTGACATCGTCACCGGCAATGCGAATCCACCGAAATACTGCACCAACCTGCGCCTTAGTTGGCTCCGGCAGGGAAGCTCGGCCCGGGTCGACATCCGAACGTTCTGGTATCGCGAGGGCTATGCGCCCGGCGGCGCGACGCACCCGAACTGGGTGAGTGGCTCCGCGTTTCGAGGCGCGGATTGCGACGCGGCCACCGCGGACGGCTGGGGCCTCAACACGGCATCGCTCCCGCCGAACATCGATGTGGTGTTCGCATCGACCGTCGTGACCTGGCTGAGGAGGGAATGAACGTGAGCAACAGCGGATTTACTCTCATCGAGCTGATGGTCGCGATGGTCGTGGGCCTCACCGCCGTCACCTCGGTCTACAGCCTTGGGGCGGCGATGAGCGAACAGTTCTACCAAGAGCAACGCACGGCGACCTCGCAAGGCTCCTCGCGCACCGCGATCATGGAGCTCCGCCGCGATATTTCTCGCGCCGGTCTCTTCGGCTCGCCCAACGCCCAGCGCGAGTCCCGCTGCGAGACAGATTCGGCCCTCGAGCCCGAGCTCCCCAAGCTCGGCGGCGGCAACATCACCATGGGCGCCTTTCAGTACTACCCGGACACCGACCAAGCCGTGCTCGACCCGGGTGACCTCAACGGCAGCCGGGTACGCGCCGACCGCCTTCGCGTGCTCACCAGCCTCTATCTCACCGACCAGCTCCTGGTCGACTCCATCAGCCCCGAAGGGACGACCATCATCTTACAAACCAGCAACCAGGCGTACCGCCGGACCTTCGCCTGGGGTCAGGCCGCAGGCCCCTTCACCGGCTCCGCGCCGGACTACCTCGACGGCAATCTCGGCTGGGAAACGGCCTGGGGTGGTGAGACGGCGAGCTGGAAAGGCATCGGCCAAAAAGGAGCGCGCGCGTTCCAGACCGGCTCTGTCCTCCACATCGAATCACCCGAGGGGTATCACTTCTTTCGAACCGTCTTTGGCAAGGCGGACAACACTCAGAATGAAGTGCGCCTGTCGGTCGCTCCGCAACTGCCGGTCGCCAGCGCGTGTCTTCCGGGAGCAGGCGCGGGCTCGACCGTCGCTCCGCTGCAATGGGTCGAGTATGCGCTGGTCGACCCGTTCGATGCCGCGTCGGTCGGCGCCAACTTCATGGATTTCGGAGAACTTTTCTTCTTCGATCTCGAGGGCACGAATCCCTTGATCACGACTGATTTCGAGAACGCTGGCGCAGAGGCGCTTCGGGAGAAGCGCAACGTCATGCTGGTGCGACGCATCTTGAATCCGGCGGACGGGACGGTGAGGCCCAACACCACGCAGGTGCTCGCCGAGTTCGTCAGCAACTTCGAAGTCTCGTTCCTCATCGACCGCAACTCCGGAACGACGACTCTGGCGCCGGACCTCGTCCCCGAGACGGATATCAACGACATTCCCGAGCAGGTTCGCTCGGTAATCGTCGACTTGGGAATTCGCAGCCCGCTCGAAGACCCTTCGATTCCCTACTCGGCGGTGACCAACGCGAACACGCGCTTCGAGGTGGACGCGGACCAAAAGGGCTCTGCGCGCGTCCGCCACATCCGCATCGAGATTCCGGTGATGAGCGTGGCAAGGAGGAACCTCTGATGAAGCATCCTCGCAAACAGGAAGGCGCCGTGCTTTTCGTCGTCTTGATGATCGTCATGGTCGGCACCGCGAGCGCGCTCTTCTCGGCCACGACGGTGTCGCACGAGGTCCGCGGCACGGGGTTTGCGCGCCAGCAGCTGCAAACCCGATACGCCGCCCGCTCCGCCTTGATCGGCGCGCTCGAGTGGTTCGACATCTTCGGCCCCGAAGCCGTGCGCGACATCGTGCAGACCCGCGGCGACACCGACGCCAAGCTCTTCGCCTGTGTGGGCGATGGCGTGACCACCCCGAAGAGCTGCTACCCGGAACCCCCCTTGGCCGGCAGCCGCCGGGCCTACCGCCTTTACGAGCAGCACTTCGGCGCGCTGATCGAGCCCGACGACAGCGGCAACTTCAAAAACCCACCGGTCGACGCCGCCGCCGTCTTCGGTGGCGGCTCTGCCTACAGCCCCGCATTCGTGGTCGACCTTTATGACGAGCACATCGTGAACAAGCTTCCGCCCGGAGCGGCCGCGCAGGGTGGCACCAAATTCAAGTACATGCGCACGACCATGACGGCTCGCGGTCGCGCGCAGGTAGGAGACGGGACCGTCGATGCCGCCGACGGCGAGGACGCGGGACGGCAGTGGAACGAGACGGGCGCGGATATGCGCGCATACATCATCAGCGGGCCATTCATTTCGGGGTCATGATGAGATTTTGGCTACACATCACTTTGCTTGGCTTACTCGTAGCTTGCCTCGGTCCGAGCGCGAAGGTTTCGGCGCAGAGCCCTGACATTCGAAACATTCGACCGCACGTGATGCTCCTGGTCGACACCTCGGGCTCGATGGAGCGAAAACCGAATTGCATCTGCTCGACGCCGGCATGCCTCGAGTGCATTCCCGTCTGCGGAGCTGGCACCTACGAGCAGAACCGCTGGTCGGTCGTCGCACAGGCGCTAACCGGCGAGTTCATTCCGTACGAGTGCAACGCCGACGTCCGAATTGGCGGCATCTACAGCGGCCAGTACGACGAAGGCTACTTCCTGCCGCACATTCAGCTGCCTCAGGAGCTCCCTGCCTACGGCGGGTCGCAGACCGCAAATGGCGTCCTCGATACCTACATCGAGCGCATCAAGTTCGGATTGATGACCTTCGACTCGATCGGCACCCTGAGCGACAGACCTCCGCTGGTCAGCCAAGCAGACTTTCTCCTCGCACCGTTTCCGGCCGAGTCGGGTGGAACCAAGGGGATGTACTCCTACGCGCCGGACAGGCCCTTTTCGTTCCCGGGCGCGCTGACGACCTTCATGCTGAATAGCGGCGCGCGCTCGCCCTCCGCGCCCGAGGGCGGTTTGGTCTCCGTCGGCGCGGACAGCACCGCATCGATGGCCAACACGAACGCTGCGATTCAGGCGACCGTGCTCGGCGACAGCGGGCTCGGCAAGAATCCTCTGCGTCCCTACGGCGCCACCCCCACGGCCGGGCTCGTCAGCGACCTCCAGTACTTCCTTCAGACCGACCCCGACATCCTCCAGAAGACGGTCGATCCAGGGCCAGGCGATCCCTACTACGGCTGTCGCCCGCGGAGCGCCGTACTGATCACCGACGGTTTTCCGAACGGCGACATGCGCGGCAACCCGGTCAACTGCCAAGCCTTGGGCAACCCGGTGGGCTTGACCGGCTGTCCCTTCGAGGAAGTCGCCGACACGGTTTCGACGATGATCTCGGATGGCGATTTGGACAAGTTTTACGTCATCGGTTTCGCGCTCGACGGGGACGCCGGAACGGTCGCCGCCGTCGAGGCGCTGCTGAACGACATCGCTTCGGTGGGCGACACGACCCAGGCCTTCCTGGTCGCCGATCGCGCCGAGCTCGTCACCGCATTGAGCTTCATCTTCAACGAGCAGAACAAGGGCACGACCAGCCGAACCGCACCGGTGCTCACCGGCGCCTCGCCAGGGCTCATCGAGTCGGAATTCATCTCCGGATTCAATGCGTCCTTGGACTCGACCGACCCCTGGGATGGCGTCTTGGAGCGCAGGCGCATCCTGTGCGTGGATGGTTTGCCCGGTCAAGGGAAAATACCCGAGCCCCAAGACGTCGAAGACAAAGACCGCTTCCACAAAGTCCTGAACGCGCAGAGCACGGCCCCGTCGGACGTGGAGCCCTGGGGGGGCTCGTCGACGAGGGTGAACTTCACGGGCGGTTTCCCCCGAAACCTCTGGACGGTGCTGCCAGCCAATCCGGCCGACATCAATTCACACCTCACTGGCGGCGGGCAGGACAAGCTCACGACGGCTGGCTTGGACGTGCCCGGTGTCGGCTTGGCGCTCATCGACCAACCGGTCGGCGAATTCAGCCGGGCCATCGATCCCGAGTACCTCTTGGGCGTGGGCAGCACGGACACCGCGCTCAGAGACACCGTGGTCGAATGGGTTCACGGTGCGCCCGGTAGCGGACGTGAAAACGAACGCCTCGGCGACATCTACCATTCGACTCCGGCCATCGTGGGCCCGCTGGTCGATGACATCGACGACAGCTCGTTCAACGACTGGCGATTGGGCCTGGGCTTCCAGTTGAGCCCCGACCCGCTCGAAGATCTGTCGACCGATGGCTGGCAGCTCAGCGAACGTCCTCGCGTGATCTATGCGTCTTCGAACGATGGCGTCATCCATGCGTTCCTCGCTGACGACTACGCGGCCGGCGTGTACACCGCAGGCAACAACCTCGACGAGTTCGCCTGTGCGAACAACAAGGACGCAGGCACCGAGCTCTGGGGTTTCATCCCGCCGATGTTCCTCGACGATCTCGACGACATGCTGGCGGGCGGCAGCAAGCAATGGTACGGCGACGGCAGCATTCAGGTTCGGAACGTCTATGATGTCCGCGAATTCGCAGCGAATCAGGGCGGTGCGACGAACGTCTGGCGCACCGTTCTCTTCCTGAGCTTCCGAAACGGTGGCAACGGCATGGTGGCGCTGGATGTCACCAACCCGTGCAAGCCCGAGTTTCTCTGGCAGTTCACCCATCCCAACCTCGGCGACACCTACGGGCAGCCCACCGCCGCGCAGATCTTCGTCAAAGGTGGCGACGACGGCAGTGGCTCACCGGTTTTCCTGACGGTGCAGTCTCGCGGCGTGGTTCTCCTTCCGGGCGGACAGGGCGTCGAGAACAGCAGCTCCATTGCAATTCCCGCGGGCCCCGAGCTCCCCCAAGGCATGGAGGACGCAGGCGGTACCTCGATCAGCCCCCGCGCGAATCGACGCGAATGGCGAGACCAGACGACGATTCCAGCACAGGCGAGGCACGGCCGGATGCTCTACTTCATCGACTTGGTGACGGGCTCGCTCATCGAGACGCTGGACCAGAACACGTTCCCGGCGCCGCTCACCGGTGCGGTTTCGGTCTACCGGGGCGATACGGCCACGGTGGCAAGCGCCGCGTACACCGTGGACGCCGACGGGGTGCTGTGGCGGGTTGACTTGTCTTCGACCGAGCCGGCGGACTGGGAGGCCGAGGCGCTCCATGACCTGTACTACGACGAGGCGTCGGACGTGGCCGAGCCGACATTCTACCCGCTTGCGCTCACCAGCGACCCGAAGGGCAGGGTCGTCATCCTGACCGGAACAGGCAACATCGACGTGCTCGACGATGCCACCGCAATCAACAAGGTGGTCTCGGTGACCGAGATCCTCACCTTCGACGTAGACGGCACGGTCGACACCCTCGAGGGCCGCCTGAACTGGGAAATCGAGCTGGATCCGGGCGAGCAGATGACCGGGCCGATCGAGCTCTTTGGCGGTCAGGTGTTCTTCGGGTCGTTCAAGTCCGCGAACGGCAGTGCGATCGACGCCTGTCCGTTCGGCGGGAGCCGCATTTTCGGACTGAACTACTTGGATGATCCGACCAGCGCAGGAACCCCGGTTCCCCTGCTCGTCGATAGCCTCTCGAATCCAACGTACGTGCTCGATCAGAACGACCTCCCGGAGCTCGAGAACGCCTTGCTCGTCGGCCTGCAGGTCGCCCAAGCGCCCATCTGCGTCACGACGCAGGACAACGTCATCATCGTCGATCCCTTCGACGGCACCTCGGTTTCCCTTGCGATGCCGGTCGCGACCAGTGGTCGCGAGTTCAAGCTGATGGGCCACCTCAGCGGCTCGGCCGCAATACCGGTCAACCAGCTCTCGATCAACATCCTCGAGCAGGCGATCACGGCGCCGGAAGCCTTTACCGTCGTCTCGGGTATGGCAGACACGCTGGAATGATCGGTCGCACAGTGATACCTGCTAAATCGATGTACGGCTCACGGCTTCTCATTCTCGCTCTCGTGCTGGGCCTCGCCGGCTGCAACGCGAAGCCCGAACGGGCGGCGCAGAGCAGCGACGGCCAGTCGTTGCGGGACCAAGAAAAGTCCGAATCCGCGCAGAGCAAGACGAACCCCCGGCCCATCGATGCAGAGGGACGTCTTCTCCCGTCGGACGACTACATCGTAGGCATCCGCCTTCCGCGAGGCGCCGAGCTCTATCGCGAAGACGGGCTGCTGCACGTGTACCGAATTCGCGCCCCCATTAACAAGGTGCTTGCCTATATCGGGCCCATGATGGTCACGGGCAGCGTGGAGCGTCGCGGCAATGGTGCGGTTTACAAGCGAGCGAGCGTTCGCGGCGCAGAGGTCAACCCGACCAAGGTCGACGTTTCGATTCTCGAGGTTGGCAGCAATACGACGCGAATCTCGGTCATGGAGCTTCCGCCACCGGCTCCGCGCGAGCACGTGCCGAGTGTCGATCGAACCAAGGCCGCGGCCCAAGAGTCGTTTCGCATGCTCGACTGACGGGCGCGTAATCCGTCAGGGCTCACGATAGGCTGCGAACGTGCACTGGACCGTTCCGTCAGCCAGGGATTCGGTGGCGACCATGCTGGTGGAGACCCGTCCCGAATCGTCCATGCGCGCGAAGCGCTCGACCAGCTGCGCGACCCGTCGCGCCCAGACCCGGCTGCTCAGCTCCGGCACCGCGACCTGGCAGGCGACGGGACCATGTGGAAACGCCTCCAAAAGCCCGACGAATCGTCTGACGGTGGCGCTCGACACCTGCCCCTTGTCGGTGAAGAAGCGCTCGGAGCGAATCAGGACGGCGCTCCCGAGTCGATCGGCAGCAAAGCCGGCGACCGAAGCCGTTTGGACGAGCGCCGTCGCGGCGCCGGGGCGTGGCTCGGGCCAGTCTGCGCGCGCTTGTCCGATCAAGATCTCGCTCTCGAGTAGGAGAGACTCCGCGACTCTCGCGGCGTCGGGTCGTTTGCTTGCGACGAAATCTGCTCGCTGGCGAAGTGGCCGGAGTTGATCGTCGGTCGCACCGAGTGCTTCTGCCAACGCGAGGTTGAGGCGCACCCGAGTCAGCACCGCATCGAGCGTCGCGTCGCTCACGGTGGTCACCTCGGTCAACGCCGCGAGTCGCTCCGCCTCACGGAGCGCGACCGCGTTGGCCTCATGGCGAGAGATGTCGCGGGCGACGGTCTCGGAGGCTTCCTGATCGCGCGCGAGCTGCTTGCCCCAATGTTCCTCCTCGCGTTGAAGCTCGGCACGACGACGATCCAGTTGCACCCGCTCGCTTTCCGCAACGGCCGCCGTCAACCAGAGCCTCGACTCGGTCCGATAGTCATCTGTGGCCTCTTCGTCTTTGCGCCTCTGTGCGTCCGTCGCTTGGGTCCATGCTGACTCGGCTTGGCCGTAAAGATCGGGAGCGTGCTCGCGTGCGAGCTCCGCTTCCGGCGTGGTGAACAGCACATCTGACGTTCGGGCCCCCTGCGACCCCGCGCAGGCCCCGATCGCGACCGAGAGCAAAACCACGGTCAGGCGCGACATCATGGACGCTCTCCGCGCCGCGTCAGCGATGCGCGATCTCGCATGAGCGCCTCGAGCGCACGTCGCTGCGCATTGGCGCGTTCACGGATAGCGCTGAGCCGGCGTTGCGTTGCAAAGAGCTCGGCTTGGGCCCTGCGGCGAGCGAGCTGCCGATCCGCCAAGACCAAGGCCGCATCGGCGATCCTTCGAGCCCTCGCTGCTGCGTTCGGGTCTTCACGCGAGCTCGAAGCGCTGAGCATGGCCCGCCGGGCTTGCTCGAGCGCGCCTTTGGCGTACTTGGCGTCGTCGCGCGCCTCGAGCTCGCCGAGTCGTCGTGCGAGCTCTGCGGCCGGCGACTCGGGATTGCCCGCGTCGGCTAGGCCTGATGCGGCGGGAAGGGCGCTGACGAGCCCGAGCAGAATGAAACCAGCGCACGCGAAGCGCGCGCACATCGCCTCATTGATACGAGAAGTGAAACTCGTAATCGCAGATGCGATAGACGTCGCCCTCTTCGATGCGCTTGGATTCGACACGTTGACCTGCGAACTCGATTCCATTCGTGCTGCCCAAGTCTTTCATGAAGTACGCACCGTCATGGAACACGACCGCCGCATGCTTGCGAGAAATATTACCATCTCGAATCGCGAGATCGGTAGTTCGCACACCACGCCCGATGATGAACTCGTCCTTGTCGACAGGAATTGACTCGCCGTTGAACCGAAGCATCAGGACTCGGCGGCTCGCAAGGTCGGACGGTCGGCGACCGGGGAGCGGAGGCGGCACGGTCACCGCTTGAAGTGGATTGATCGCCGGCTGCACAGTCGGCCGGCGAGATGGAACCGGAGACAACAACGGCCTCGACCGAGGCTCGTTCGATGGCGTGCCCATCGGTGACGCGCCAGCAAGGGCGGAGTCCAAGAGCTCCTGAGTTTCTACGCCAACGGAAGTGACCGTCTGCTCACGCGCGCGTGCGTACTCACGCATCGACTCGTTGATCAGATAGTCGATGGAGCACTGATGCTCTTTGCTCAGGCGGTCGAAGATCTCGAAAAGATAGTCGCGGCACTGAAAGGCTCGCACCGTTTTTCTGTCGCCTTGATCAGCCATCGCTTCGACTACTCACTTTTTGTCACCTTGCTCACGGGTCCGAAGCGCCTTGATGGCCGCGTCGGCAACTTGGCCCACCGTTGTCACGGGTGGATTCAGCTCCGACCAACCCTCCCCCGTCACTGCGCCATCATCCGACATCAACTGCTGCATCGCGGGGACATCTGCTTCCCCGCCTCTGCGTTCAAGATAGCGCAATGCGACCACACGATTCCACCACTGCGGCGAATTGAGCAAAGCCATGACCGTCGATGTAGGCGAAGGTGTCATTTGGCTCATCCTCGTCGCATAGCCTTCGAGCTCTTCCGGCTCGTATTGAATTCCCGCAGATGACGGTAATCGTTGAGAAAACAGCTCAATCGTCGAGGAGCCGCCGAGCGACAGCACGAGCTCCCCGGCACGCCAACGGAGACGCTTGGCGAGCTTGTCCGACGCCGTGCAGGAGCTTGCCGTACATCCCACGCGCTCGACGACGGGCCAAAGCCGGGGGATTGCATCACGGCTCCGGATGTCTCCGACGCGATCAAAGGCGTAGTCGCGGACTTCGACCGGATTGCTCGAATCGAGCGCGATCGACAGCAAGCGGTTGAGGTGGGCGCGCGTCACATGCCCTTCGAGCGCCTTGAGCGCGGTGGCTCGCCGTGCATTGAGGCGCTCTACCCAGGCATTGGGATCATCCGCTCCCGCTTTTGTATCGGCGATTGCGAGCAGCCGGCTCGAAACCAGTGGTTGCTCGCCGAGGTGTTGCATTGCCGGGAGCGCGCCCTGGTTGATGTAGTTCTCCCGATTGTAGATGGCGAGCGACGAGACGCGCGCTTCGTCCACCTTTTCGCCGGAGGCTTTGAGCGACTCGCGAATCTGAACGGAAAGCCACCTCACGAAGGCGGCCTTCTCCATCTCTTTTTCGATGGTGACGAGCCGCGCGCCGGCGCGCTTTCTGGTTTGCTCGTCTCCGTCTTCCCCGATAATTTCAGCAATTTTGATCATCGCCTGCGGAGGCATCTTCTCGTGGAGCGCATCGACCAGCATTCCCGCCGCCTCGGCGCCGAGCGCGCGCGTCACCTGCTCGGCGCTGTAGTCCCCCGCAAGGCTCCGGCCTTCGAAGTCGGCGGAGTACCAGCCCACCACCGCACGAATGAGCTCGTTCCGGGACCCCTCGGGCGCATAGGGAATCACCATGTAGGCCGCATCCTTCACACGCACCTGCATCGGGTCAGGAGCTGTGGCCGCCGCGTCGGGCTCGGTCGACAGAACCGCTTGGAGGCGCGGGATCATTCCGCCGACGATCGTTTCGCTGGTCGCCCGGTCCTGGCGCCGGAGCTCGTCGAACGCCTTGGACAGAATGGACAGCGCGTCGATGTCGTTGCGATCCATCTCGACGATCGCGAGCGCCGCTTCCGTCCGCAGCTCCGGACTGTACCGGTCGCTGCCGATGACCGCGCGGAGCCTCGTCGGCCCTTTGACGGTTTCTTTCCATTGCTGGACGTCGTCGCTATCTACCTTGCAGCCTGCCAGCAGGAGGCCGGCGACCGAGCAAAGAACCACCAGCTTTGTCGTCCAACCCATCCGACTTGTGAAATCATCCCCCCCGAGCATGCAACCCGGCAAGATAATAGAGGATTCCGCCCGGCTTTCAAGACGCCCGAAGGGCCGTGATTTCTTGACCAACCAGGGCGCGCGCGCATAGCCTGCGGGTGTAGGAGGCGTCTTACTTGAGCGCACATGAAACCACCTCTTCGGGCGACCTGGTGGCGCCGGAGGGCAGGCGGCAGGACGTTCTTGCGATCCTGGCCCTTACTGCGACGGTCCTGCTGACCCTGTCACTCGTGTCCTACGATGCACGAAACGGCGCCGCGAATCTGGTGGGGCCCGTCGGCCACCGATTCGCGCGGGCCGTGATGCTGGCGTTCGGCCTCGTCGCCTGGATCTTGCCGCTCGAGGGCGGGCTGCTGACCTGGCGTCTGTTTCGCAGGCGCTCCGCCTTGCTCGGTCTTGCCACGATCGCGTCGACGCTCGTGCTCGTCGTCATCGGTGCAGCCCTCGGGCACCTGCTGATCGAACCGCACGCCGTCTGGGGGGCATCACCGGGAGGAGCGGTGGGGGAGCTCCTCGGAGAGGTGCTTCGTTCCTTGCTCGGATTCTATGGAACCGTGATCATCGGTTTCGCGATCCTTGGAACTGCGGTCGTTTTGCGAACCCCTTGGACACTCGAAGAGACCGCTCGAGCGTTTGCTCGCCTCGGCCATGCCGCATGGGCGAAGGTTCGGGGGATCTTCGTTGCGCTGCGCGAGGCCTGGGCCGAGGCGCGCGAAATCCACGATGAAGAGATTCGCGCGAGTCAGCCACGCATCATGGGGATGCACTACGACCGCGAGGAAATGGAGCGCGCCCCAGCCCCCACGGTCGTGACGGCCGCACCGATCCCGAGAGCGGAAAAGCCGAAGCCTAGCCCTGCGGACGGCCCGACGATCGTCGCACCCAAAGAAACCAAGCAGAAGCCTTTGGAGATCTCGACGCGTCCAAAGCGAAGTCACCGTGACTTCCATCTGCCTCCGACCAGCCTCCTCGACGAGCCGAATGCCTCCGAAATCCACGTCGATGCGGACGCGCTCCGTGAGAACGCGGAGCTCCTGACCGAAAAGCTTGCCGCGTACGGCGTCCGCGGCCGCGTCGACGAGATCCACCCCGGCCCGGTGGTGACGATGTACGAATTCGAGCCGCAGAGTGGCACCAAGGTCTCCAAGATCGCGGGCTTGGCCGATGATCTCGCGATGGCCCTGGCGGCCCAAAAGGTGCGCATCGTGGCGCCGATCGCGGGCAAGGCGAGGGTTGGCTTCGAGCTTCCGAACGATTTGCGCCAGACCGTGCACCTGCGTGAAATCGTCGAGGATCGACGCTGGGAGCAGCAGGGGGGAGCGCTCCCGATGGCGCTCGGCAAGGACATCGCCGGCCAGCCCGTCTACGTCGACCTTGCGCGAATGCCTCACCTGCTCGTCGCCGGTGCAACCGGTTCAGGTAAGAGCGTGGCGCTCAACGTGATGCTGACCTCGATCCTCGCCAAAAAGACCCCGGAAGAAGTCCGCATGCTGATGATCGACCCGAAGGTGGTCGAGCTACAGGTCTTCGATGGGATTCCACACATGCTGCTGCCGGTCGTGACCGACATGAAGAAGGCCGCGCTGGCACTTCGTTGGGCGGTCGACGAGATGGAGCGGCGCTACCAGGTGTTCGCCGATGCGGGCACCCGGAACATCGACACGTACAACCGGCGAGTCGATCGGGTTCTGCGTGGAGAGCTTTCGCTCGAGAAGTTCATGCCCAAGCGCAAGGGCAAGGTCAGCGCCCAGGACGCGGACGGACGCGAGATTCTCCTCGACCCGACGGACGGCGAGGCAGCGGACGCCGAGAGCTTCGAGCCCGAGAAATTGCCATCGGTCGTGGTCGTGGTCGACGAGTTTGCCGACCTGATGATGGTCGCAGCCAAGGACGTCGAAGCCTGCATCGCCCGCCTCGCGCAGAAAGCGAGAGCGGCCGGCATCCATGTGATCCTCGCAACACAGCGACCAAGCGTCGACGTCATTACGGGCATGATCAAGGCCAACTTCCCGGCTCGAATCGCGTTCAAGGTGGCGCAGCGACAAGACTCGATGACGATCCTCGGCCGCTCCGGGGCGGAGCATTTGCTCGGCATGGGCGACATGCTGATGATCCCGCCCGGCTCTGGCGATCTGCACCGCGTCCATGCCGCATACGTAAGCGAAGAAGAAGTGAGATCGGTGTGCGACTTCCTGCGCGAGCAGGGCGACCCCGAATACCAGGAAGAGATCCTCAAACCACGCGATGACGAGGGCTTCGGCAGCGAGAGCGACGACCCGCTCTACGACAAAGCCGTCGCCGTGGTTGCAAACGCGGGCTACTGCTCGATCAGTCACGTCCAGCGCCAGTTGAGCGTCGGCTACAACAAGGCCGCGAAGCTCGTCGAACAAATGGAACAGCAAGGCGTCGTCGGGCCGCCTAGCTCGAAGGCGGGCGGGCGCAGAGAAGTCCTAGTCGGACCGATGTAGCGCGACCGACCCGGGGCACGGGGACAGGACCAACCACCTCCCCCAACGGCAGGCGGCAGCGCGAGCCTGAAGGGCGAAGCCCGGCGCGAAGCGCCGGCAAGGCAGAGCGAAGCGATTGCCGCGCCAGGGAGGACTACGGGTGGGGGTGGGCGGGGCGGTTCAATCAAACCTCAGCACGCAACCAATCCAACGCCCCGCCTCCAAGCGCCCGCGGCAGCGCAAGTTGAACGCTGACGCCCGCCCCTCCGGCCACATTTGCAAGCCGCCCCGTCCGTCGAACCCCTGCGTGGCGTTCACAGCGCCCCGGTTGGCGCTTCTTCCGAGCGCATCGCAAAGTTCGCCCAATGCCCACCGACGACGAGCTGATCGCCCTCGATCGGGCGCACCTGTGGCGTCCGTACACTTCGAGTGACGATCACGAAAGGCGTCCGCTCTTCGTCGTGGATCGGGCCGAGGGGCCCTGGTTGATCGCGGCCGATGGGAGGCGGGTGCTCGACGCGAGTGGCTCTTGGTGGTGCAATAATCTCGGGCACGCGCATCCGCGTCTTCGCTCGGCGATCGCCCAACAATCCGAGCGGATGATGCACTGCACACTGGCTGCTGTGACCCACGAGCCAGCCGCGCGACTTTCCGCCGAGCTCGTCGCCATCGCCCCGAGCGGCCTCGACCGCGTCTTCTACAGCGACAACGGCTCCACCGCGGTCGAGGTCGCGCTCAAGATGGCTTTTCAGTATTGGCAGCAAAACGGCCGGCCAAAACGCACACGCTTCCTCGGCCTTCCCGGCGCCTATCATGGGGACACCGTCGGAGCGATGAGCGCAGGCGCCGTCGACGAGTTCAGTGCGATATTCCGACCGATTCTCTTCGATGTCCGAAGGCCGGCGGATGCGGTCGAGCAGCAATGGGAGCCGGTGTTTGAACAGCTGTTCGAGCTGCTGCGCAAGGACGCCGATCGAATCGCCGCCGTGATTGTCGAGCCGCTGGTCCAAGGCGCCGCTGGCATGCGGATGTACCCGGCGGAGCTGCTCGCCGAGCTTAGAAGAGAGACCGAACGAGCAGACACCTTCCTGATCGCGGACGAGGTTTTCTCCGGCTTTGGCCGAACGGGCCCGATGTGGGCATGCGACCAGGCCGGCATCGCGCCGGACCTGCTGTGCACGGCAAAAGGCCTCTCCGGCGGCGTCTTGCCGTTTGCCGCCACGCTCGCGACCGATCGCATCTACGATGGCTTTCGCGGGGACAAGAGCCGCGCGCTCATGCACGGACACACCTTCTGCGGCAATCCTCTCGGCGCCGCGGTCGCGCGGGAAGTCTTGGCGATTTACCGCGACGAGCAGATTCTCGAAGCCGCAAAGCCCAAAGCGGCACGGCTTGCCGCTCGCATTCATGAGATGAACGAGGTGGTCGGTGTGTCCTCGCCGCGGGCCTTGGGTATGTGTGCTGCCTTCGACGTTGGAGCGCGTGGCTATCTGGGTACGGTCGGCTGGGAGATCTCCGAGGCCGCCCTCGAGCTCGGCGCCCATCTCCGCCCCCTCGGCAACACCGTCTATCTGGTTCCGCCGCTCAACATCGAGGACGCCGACCTCGAGCGCTTGCTCGGGATCGTGCGCGAATCCACGGAACGCGTGCTACGAAGCGTCCGGTGACCGAGACCAGCTCCAACAAGTCGAGCCCGAGGCCTCGCCACCAGGCGTACGGCCTCGCGACGCTCGGCGGCACGTTTTATTTCCTTGGTTGGGCCGGATTCGGGTTTTGGCCGCTTTCCCTAGTCTGCTTGGTTCCACTCTGGGGCGCGCTCGAGCTCGGCCTCGGGCTATCCTGGCGACACAGCCTTGCGGTCGCTTGGCTCTACGGCACCGTGACCTGCGCCGGAGGTTACCACTGGCTCGTCGAGTTTCTCGACGTGTTCTCGGGGTACGGATACGCGGCGAGCGCCCTCTTCTGGTTGCTGTTTTCTGCCTATCTGGGATTCAACTTCGCGGTCTACGGCCTGGTCTACCGCGCACTTCGAAAGCGTGGTTGGAGCACGAGCTTCATCGCCATCCCGACGCTGCTCTTGATCGAGTGGCTCTATCCGTCCCTGTTTCCGACCTATCTCTCCAACAGCCTCTTTGCTCAGACGGTGTTCGTCCAGATCGCAGACCTCGGCGGTCCGATGCTCGTCACGGTGGTGATGGCCCTGGTGAACCTGTCGATTTACGAAGCTTGGCGTTGGAGGCGAGCGCGCCGGTCCGCACCCAAAGCGCTCTGGGGCCTGACGGTCGCGGCGATCGCCTTCACGACCATCTACGGCATGGTCCGCATCGCTCAAGTCGAAGCGGAGCTCGAGGAAGCACCGATCCTCCGTATCGGAATCGTCCAGGTCAACATGGGCATCTTCGAAAAGCGCAGCGAAGCGAAAGAAGGTCATCGACGCCACCTCGAACAAAGCCGCGAGCTAGAAGCTCAGGGTGAGCTCGATCTACTGATCTGGCCCGAATCGGCGTTCGTCGACGGCCTTCCGCACAGGGTGCCGTTCTCGGCGGATAGGGTGCGTGAAGACTTGAAATCTCCACTCCTCTTCGGAGGCGTCTCGGTGGAGCGAACCGACGGCAAGCGCAGGATCTACAACACGGTCTTTTTGACCGACGACGAAGGCACGGTGCGCTCGACCTACGACAAGACCTACCTGCTGATGTTTGGCGAGTATCTTCCCTTCGGCGACATCTTCCCAATCCTCTACGACCTCTCGCCAAACAGCGGTCACTTCAGCGCAGGGACCCACGTTCGTCCGTTGACCTTGGGGCCATGGCGAATCTCCACACCCGTTTGTTACGAAGACGTGCTTGCGCGCTTCACCCGAAAGATGGTGCGCGAAGCCAAACCTCACGTGCTGGTGAACCTCACCAACGACGCCTGGTTCGGCAACAGCCAAGAGCCTTGGATCCACTTGGTGTTGTCACGGTATCGCGCAATCGAGCACCGCCGTTACATGGTGCGGTCCACCAACAGCGGCATCAGCGCCGTCATCGATCCCCTTGGCCGCATCGTCGCCCAAACCGGCCTCCTCACCCGCGAGAACCTTCGATACGACGTTCACATGCTCGAACGGGACACCGTCTACGGGCACATCGGCGACTGGCCGGGATGGTTCGCGCTTGCGGCCATCTTGGCCATGTTCATTCGTCGACGAGACGAGGCGCGATGAGCAGCCGGTAGCTGCCGTCCTCACCCGACACGGCCTCGGCGACCTGGAGAGGACGGGTTCCACCGCTGCTTGGATTGAAGACGTAACCGCGCACTAGCGCGTTCGGCACCGGCTCCCTGTCGCTGTTTCGGATGACCCCGTCGACGGCGACCGGGGGCTCCAAGCGATACTCTCTTCGTAGGTCGCCCTCATCGAGGCTCATCCGCAGCTCCGGCTCGACCAGCCACGCGAAACCGGATTCCGCGGGCAGCTTGACTTGCATGTCGTAGACACCCACGTCGACACTCATCGCAAAGTCGCCGAGATCGTCCGACACCACCTCCTGAGACCTGTGAACAGAGCTGGGATCCGCAGCCGGCCGGGCGCGAGCCAGAACCGTCACCCCCGGCGCCGGCTCATTTCGAAATGTCGACACCGTGCCGGAAAGGTTGATCTGCGAAGGAACGAGCAGAGTGGCGATCTCCGTCCCCTCTTCACCGACGGCCGCGTCGGCGTAGTGGATGCCCCAATTGTTCGCAATGTCCTTGGGCGGCGTCACGGTGATCGAATAAAAACCGGTCAACAGCTCCGCGACAAAGCTGCCGTCCTCGGTCGTCGTCGCAGACCCGCTGAAGGTGCCTTCGAGCCCGAGCTGAACCCCGCCAAAGATCTTCGTCGACAGAAATCGCACAGTTGCCCCTGGCACGGCCCTGCCGATCTTGTCACGGACGCTGCCAGAGACTTGAACAGGCGCGAGTCGCGGAATGTAAATGAGCTTGTCGGCTGGGTTGTTCACGAAAAGCAGATCCGGGTCGACGGAGACCGCCGGAAATGGAGCGCGTCCCGCGCTCGACGTGATGCGAATCAAATAGTCGGATGCCTCATTGCTGACTCGAATGGCGAAACGCCCGTCGGCATCGGTCTCTGCGATCGACGACACGACTCGGTCGGTCTGTTTGTCGATCGCCCGAACTTGCAGTCCCGCCTCGGGCAGATCGACCTGACCTTCGTTGTCGCGGCTGTAGATCTCTGCGCGAAATGTGCAGCCGATGTCGCGGTTGACCGTGCAGTCGTCGGCAAGTCCGGCGGGAAAAGCGATGTCGATGCGAAAGGGCTCACTCGGATCTCCTTCCGCGATAGGAAGCAATAGATACAGCGGGGGCAGGCTCCGAATCGCAGGCGCGGGCTCTTGCGCGGGCACCATGACCATGTCGCTGCTCGGCATCACGACCAGCTCATAGGTTTCGCCAGCAACCAAGACGGTGCTGAAGTCGTTGTCCTCCGATCCATCTGCGGCCAACGGGTCGCGGATGGTGTCTACCTCGATCGCAATCGGCGCAAGCGGAGCGAGCGCGTCATCCATCCGGCGAACGAAGCGAAGCGTCGCAGGCACCTGTGAGCCGTTCCAGCGAACGGTTCCGACGACCTGCCGAGTCGCGGGCAAGAGGAGGTCGCGGCCGGTCGAGCCCGATGCTGATTGTGCAGCAAACGCCCAGCTCGCCGGCGTGACGACTTGGGTTTCTGCCGGTCCGCGCACGACTTCGATCGCGAGGACCACCGAGGCGCCGGAATCATCGAGGCAGATGTTTCCGTCGCACACGCCCTGTGAGCAGCTCGCGATGCCCGCGCAAGAGTTGTCGATCGTTGCGACTGTGGCTGAATCGAAGCTGCAGCCCACGAGCATGACGAGAACCGACAGCGGCCACGGTCTCATCGGCACTCCTGCAGGATGACGGGGTTGTCGGTGTCGGTTACGCGAACCCACCAGGTCACATCGTCGAAATCCCCCTCTTCAGCTGGACGGCGTGGTTCGACGAAGCTATCGAACTCCCCCACGACGACCAACTCGATCCGGTGGCATTCGCCTGCGGAGAGCAGATCGTAGGGAACGAACAACGCGGTCGGGCGCTCGAGGAATCCCGATGGGGGGATCTCGCCGCTGGTAAAGGGAACGTCGGGCGCTGGAGGCGAGTCGAGAAACAGCCGATAGTCGAGCGTCTGATCGAAGTTAGGGTCCCGAACGACAATCTGGAGGGGCATCTCCGGGGTCTCGATGGCATCGTCGAGGTTGATCTGCCCAATTCGGTTGAGCGGAAACTCGGCCGTCGGCTCGCTCACGATCGAGGGGGGGAAGTTCTGCGCGGGGTCGAACTCGACCGGAGTGGTCGCAATGCATCCGCCGTTCGAGGCGAGGGCGAGGAGCACCACAGATGGAGCAAAGTAAAGCATCCCAGCGAATTTAGAAGCAAAGGCCATGCCGCGGTTCCGAACCCGAAAAACCTTGGGCTTTCCACAGTGTCACATGAATCTCGGGGCTTACCTATGACATTAATGTCAGCCCTCGGCAGCTCCGCCAGGCTCCGGAGCGTCGGGTTCGCGCTCGAGATATCGGAAGATGGTCCTCGGATCCACGCCCAGATCCCGGGCCGTTCGCGTGCGATTGCCACCGTTTCGCTCGAGGACTTCGAGGATGTACGTTCGTGTGAACTCCTCCCGGGCTTGCGTGAGCGGAATGACCGCGCGCTGTTGATCGCCACCCAAGTCCAGGTCGTCCGGGCCGATCAGCGTTTTGTCTGCAAGCACGATCGCTTTCTTGATGCGGTTCTCCAACTGACGCACGTTCCCGGGCCAGTCGTAGTTGTGCATGGCGTCGAGTGCCTTGGGAGTGAAGCCATTGACCGTTGCGCCGAATTCCGCAGCGTACTTGTGGAGCAAGAACTTCGCGAGGATGGTGATGTCGTCTCCGCGCTCCCGGAGCGGTGGCAGATGAAGGTTCACGACGTTCAAGCGATAGTAGAGATCCTCTCGAAACGTCCCTTCTTTGATCGAAGCTTCGAGATCGCGGTTTGTCGCTGCGAGGACCCGAATGTCGACCGCCTGAGGCTTGGTGTCACCAACTTTGACGACGACGCGTTCCTGAAGGGCGCGCAACAGCTTCACCTGAAGCGCCAGCGGCATCTCGCCGATCTCATCGAGGAAGAGCGTGCCCCCGTCTGCCGCTTGGAAGCTGCCTTGCCGGGTCGACACCGCACCGGTGAACGCGCCGCGCACGTGACCAAACAGCTCCGACTCCATCAGGTTCTCGGGAATGGCACCGCAATTCACGACAATGAAAGGGCCTTCGGCACGATTGGAGCGACGATGTAGCTCGCGGGCGAATAGCTCCTTTCCGGTGCCAGTCTCGCCGGTAATCAGGACGTTGATGTCGGCCGCCGCCACTTTCTCCACGCGGCGAAACACCTCTTGCAGGCTCGGACAGCTGCCGATGATCCCGCCGAACTTTTGCGACTCGAGCTCCTCGGCGATGCGATCGCGATCGGTGGTCAGCTGATTGAGCAAGATCGCGTTCTGCAAGATGAGCGATGCCTGGCCCGCGAACACCGTGAGCACCTCGAGGCTCGATTGCTCGAACAGGTTCACCACGTTGTCGTTGCCCACGTAGATCAGTCCCAGCAGCTGACCCTGCGCGATGAGCGGCGCAACCATGACGGAGCTAAGCTGCAAGTCCATCACACTTTCACTCGAGTTGAACATGGTGTCATTGACGGCGTCGCTCACGATCAGCGGCTGGCGCGTGTCGATGCAGCGGCGAAGAATGCTGTCCGAAAGCTGAGTCACGGCATCTGGAATCGTCTGTCTGTCCACGTTGCGAGCGGCAGCGATCTCCGGGTCTCCGTCGCGAAGCAAGATGACGAAGCCTTTATTCGCGTGGATGACGTCGATTACCGCATCGAGCAGTGCTTCGATCTGGTCGGGGATGGCTCGTATCTCGAGCAGCCGGCGATTGAAATCGCTCAGCTTCATCATTCCCTCGATCTCCGAGGTCTGAGAGGCCTTGCCCCCGACGTCCGGATCGCGCGAGCTGCTCTCGTCGTAGAGTGAGAACACCAGCTCGACGTCTCCGAGAGTCAGCTTGTCGTTGTGAAAGATCTTCGATTTCTTCTTTTTCTTCCCGTTGACTTGGAAGGTTGCGCCGGGGTCGACAGGCGCCACGGCGAAATCGCGTCCATCGAACACCAGTTGTGCGTGATGCGCTTCCAAGGCCTCCGAATCGATCGAAATATCGTTGGCCCCGGCCCGTCCGATCGACGTCACACGCTTGTAGATCCCGAACACACGGGGCCGGCCCTGCTGCACCATCCACTTGAGGCTCGGCATAGGGCCGGCACTGTACCAGACCCCAATTTGCGTGTCACCGTTGGGCTTCGATTGCAATGAGCCCAGCGGCTCGCGCGTCCCGTCGACTATACGATCATTCTTCGGGTTGAGGACACTAAAAAAGTGGAATCCGTGAATCGACATCCAGTCGATCGGTTTATCACCCCTTGCGGACTAGCTTTTCGTCGCGCGGCTCGGCACTCTTAAAGCTAGATGGGGCATGCAAGGACGCAAAAGGATCGACGCTCGAATCACAGGGTTGACCTGGACGGCCGCGCCATCTTGTTTCAGCGAGGCGACCGCATCGGTCAATACACCCTCGAAAACATCTCTGCGGGAGGTGCGATGGTGTCGGGCGATCGCAAACTGCGGCCCGGCCACCTGGTGCACCTATTGATCGATCTCAATACCGGCGAGGACACCATGAGTCTGACGGGCTCCGTTCGTCGCACGCGCGGCGAGAACGGTGGCGTCGCATTGGCGATCGCTTTCCCCGTCTTGTCAGCGGACCAAGAAGATGCAATTCATAACGCGGTCTTGCGTGCGCTCGTGCGGCGCGATGCGATTGCGGCGCAGCTTCCACTGCTTGTGTTCGAACCTCGGCGTCGCGTACGCGAGGAAATCGAAGCCGAGATCCGAAGCTTTGGCTTTGCCGTCTCGGGTGTCGATTCGCTCGCGGACGCGGTTCGCGAGTTGGAGAGCGAAGAGACCGAGTACGCAGGCCTGATCATTCACTCCGCGACGCACGATGCCTCGTCGATGGAGGTGATCGAGTTTTTCACGAAGTCCGATGACCTCCGAACGATCATTTTGCCCGAGCCCAACGGAGAGCTTCACGAGCGGGCCAAAGGCCTCGCCAGATTGCCACAGGTCCGGGTGCCGCGCGTCTGGAGCCGCTCCGAGCTGCGGCGCGCCCTCACGAATTAGCCCCGATCGAAAGGAACGACTTCCAGCGACTTCACGCCGGGGAGCCGCTCGAATGCTGCGACTACTTCGTTTGCGGTTGCAACCACGACGATCGTGAGGTCCCTGGTCGAAATTCGCGCGCGCGTCGCGTCATTGGCTCTTTGCAGGCTGACGCCCGCCACCCGCTCGTCGTACTTCTCGACGTAGCTACGGGGGATACCGAGGAGGTCGACATCCAGGCGGGATTCGAGACGCTTGGAAGGCGTGTCGCGGTCAAAGCAGTGGCTGTTGATCAGCCAGCGCTGCGCGAAGCTGAGCTGAGCCTTCTTGATTCCGCGATCGACCCACTGCTCGAGCAAGTCCAATTGCAGCGCGGCGCAATCCGCCGAGTACTCCGCCGCGGGCGCCGTCGCCATGTACCAGGCCTCTCTTTGCCTTGCGTGTAGCAAGCGGCTGTACGCGGAGTAGCTCCAGCCACGGACTGCGCGAACCTCCTGCATGAGTGGACCGCTGAAGGTGCCGCCAAACGCGGTGTTGGAGACGAGGAGCGGGAACAGATTGCGGTCGCGCGTGCGCGCGCCGAGAGTGCCGATGAAGAGTTGGGTCTGCGTTCGCTCGGGCTTGTCGACGATGATCACATGGCGGCCGGGTCGTGCCCTCGTCGCTGGAACGACGGAGTCTTTGTGCTTATGTCGCTTGGTGCTTGGAAAGTACGAAGTGACCAACGCGCGCGCCTCGGAATCGATCACGTCACCGGCGACTCCGACCAGAAAAGGCCGCTTCACGATGTTTCGCGCGTAAAAGCTCTCGATTTGCTGGAGGCCGATGCGTGCAAGGCTGTCCGCCGTCCCGCTCTGGGCGCGGGCGTACGGATGCTCGCCGAAAAGCGCCTCACGGAAACAACGGGCGCCAAGGGTCTGGTCGTCGTCTAGCCTGGCGATCAGCGCCGCCTGGGCTTGCCGTTTGAGCTTGGCGAAGTCGCTGGCGCGAAGGGCTGGCCGCCAGACCAAATCGGCCAGAAGCCCAAGCAATGGCTCCAAATTTCGGCGAAGCACGGTCGCGCGAATCCGAGTCGAGCGCATCGAGATCTGAACCGACACCCGGGCTCCAAGGCTTGCGAGCCGATCCTCGAAGCGTTGCTGGGAGAGGCCCTGCGGACCCCGGCGTATGAGGTGCCCCGTGAGCTGGGCCAGGCCCTCTCGACCGGCTGGGTCTTGAAGGCTGCCTGATGCGAAGGCGATTTCCACGTCGACCAGCGGAAGCACGTCGCTCGATTCGACCAAGATGCTCATGACGCTCTTCGCAGAATCTCGATCCGCGTTCGGCGCGAAGTGCGGAGGTACTTGGCGACCGCCCGCTTCACGTCGCGGGCGGAAACTTCGCGGTAGGCCTCGAGCCGCTCGAACACAGCGGCGCCGTCATTGGCAACGGTCTCGTAAAACCCGATCTGCTCAGCCTTCCCGCCGGCGGTTTCCATGCTGTGCAGGAACGAAAGCTCCAGCTGACTGATCGCTTTCTCGAGCTCGGTGGGAGTCGGCCCGTCGGAGCCGAGCCGGCTGATCTCCCGATCGAGCAACGCCAGGGCATCGGCCTTCTCCTTTCCCTCCCGGAGAAGAATCCACATCTCGAAGAGGCCGGGGTCGACAAAGGGGGAGATCGAGCCGCGCACCGAGAGTGCGAGCTCTTCATCGAGGCAGAACAGCCGGTGCAACCGGGAGCTCTGGCCTCCAAACAAGACCTCGTTTGCGACGACGAGAGCCGGGGTGTCGGGGTCCAGGAACGATGGTGCGCGGTAGCCGAGAAGGAGCTTTTCGGTAGGCGTCGGCGCGGGGAGCTGAAAAATTCGCTCTGCACGCTGCGATGGTTCCTTGGAAAGCCTGCGCCGCTCGACCTTGCGAGCGCCGGACATGCCCCCGTAGTGCTTCTGAACCAGCGAAAGCGCTCTCGATTCGCTGAAATCGCCGGCTATCACGATGGTTGCGTTGCTCGGCGCATAGTGAGTTCGATAGAACTCGCGGCAATCCTGCACCGTGAAGCCTCGAATGTCGTCCATCGAACCAATCGTCGGCCAACGATACGGGTGACGAACAAATGCGTTCTCGTAAAGTAGCTCGAGTGCCTTGCCTTCGACGTCATCGTCGACCCGTAGCTTTCGCTCGTTCGCAACGACCTCTTTTTCGGAGCTGACCTGGGGCATGCGGAGAACGAGATTCGCCATGCGGTCCGCTTCGAGCTCGATGAGAAGCGGCAAGGCATTTCGGGGCGCGTTCTCGTAGTAGTACGTCCAATCGGTCCATGTCGCCGCGTTCGCCTCCGCCCCCGCCCGTTCCATCAGGCGGTCGAACTCGCCAGGCGGATGGTTTCGCGTCGCGTTGAACATCAGGTGCTCGAACAGATGCGCAAGGCCCGTCTTGCCCCGACGCTCATGCCGCGAGCCCACGCGAAACCAGCTGTGGTAGCTCACGGTGGGCGCGGATCGATCGATGAGCGTCAGCACGGTGAGCCCATTGCCCAGACGAAAACGGCGAAGCCGGAGCGCGTCGCCAAACGCTACGTCGCGTACGAATGCCCAGCGTGCGTTGCGCTTTCGAACGCCGCGGTTGAGCCGTTCAATCAGGACTTCAGGCGTTGCCATGAACGCGTGAGCGTGATCACCGAGCCCGTTGGGGTCAAGGCGATTCGTTGCACGTCAAATCACTAGCTGGCATTTCGAAGGCTTAAGGAGTTACCCTCGGCCCTGGGAAATCGGATAGTTCCTAACGAGACCTAGGAGGGGAACCGGAGATGAAGTTCGCGATCGTCGGTGCACGTGTTGTGCTGGGTTTGATTTTCGTGGTCTTTGGCTTGAACGGCTTCTTCCACTTCATTCCAACCCCGGAAATGTCGGAAGGCGCTGGCTCGCTCATGGGCGCCCTCCTCGCGACGGGATACTTCATGATGCTGGTGAAGCTGGTCGAGGTCGTGTCAGGCCTGATGATTCTGACGGGACGTTTTCTTCCGCTCGGCTTGATCCTGCTGGCTCCGGTCTCGGTTCACATCCTGCTATTTCACGTGTTCTTGGACCGAGCGGGCTTGCCCATGGCGATCGTGATCGTCGTCCTGCAACTGTTTCTGGCCTGGGCGTATCGCGACTCGTTCGGTGGCGTTCTGCAAGCCAATCCGAAGCCCACGGGCCAAAACTAGCCGCCGCTTCGCTTGACCGAGTCACGGGTGGCAGGTAGCTCTTCGGCCATGTCCGGAGTTCGCGTTCGCTTCGCCCCGTCGCCCACGGGCTACTTGCACATCGGCGGCGTGCGGACTGCACTCTACAGCTGGCTTTGGGCGCGCCGAAACGGAGGCAGGTTCATCCTGCGGATCGAGGATACCGATCGAGAGCGCAGCACAGACGAGAGCATCAGGGTCGTGCTCGAGTCGATGCGCTGGCTCGGCCTCGACTGGGACGAGGGCCCCGAAGTGGGAGGCGATCATGGCCCTTACGTGCAAAGCGAGCGTCTCGACATCTATGCCGCGTACGCGGAAAAGCTGATTGAATCGGGCCACGCCTATCGCTGCTACGCGACGAAGGAGGAAATCGCCGACGCGCGTGAAGCGCATCGGAAGCGCGGCACGAAGGATGGCTTCCGCTTTGAAAGCCCCTGGCGCGACCGGAGCGACGCCCCGGCGGACCCGAAGGCGCGTCACGTGATTCGCTTCCGTGCGCCCCACGAAGGAGTCACTAGCTGGGTCGACGAGGTCAAAGGGAAGATCGAGATTCTCAACTCGACCCTGCAGGACTCGATCTTGCTTCGCCCGGATGGACTGCCGCTCTACAATTTCGGATGCGTCGTCGATGACCTGACGATGGAGGTGACACTGGTCGCGCGCGGCGACGACCACGTGATCAACACAGCGCCGCAAATTCTACTCTACGAAGCGCTCGGCTCTGCCGTTCCCAAGTTTGCGCACATGCCAATGGTCCTTGCGCCCAACGGCGAGAAACTTTCGAAACGCCATGCGGCGGTCGGGGTCCTCGAATACCGCGAAATGGGTTACCTACCCGACGCTGTGATCAACTACCTGGCGCGCCTAGGCTGGTCACACGGCGACCAGGAGATCTTCACGCGACAAGAGCTGATCGATAAGTTCGGCTGGGATCGCGTCGGCTCGACCGCTGGCCGCTACGACGCAAAAAAGTTCCTGCACGTTCAGGCCGAGCACCTCCGAATGCTCTCAGATGAGGAGATTGCATGCGGGTCGGTGCCGTTTCTCGCGAGAATTGGCATCGACGTGGCTGCAGACGATCCGGTTCTCTTGAAGACGATCCCCTACGTGAAGCCACGCGCGGAGACCTTCATCGAAGTGGCCGATGCGGTGGACTACTTCTTTCGAAACGTCGAGTTCGATGCGAAGGGGAAACGAAAGTTCCTCTCGCCTGCTTACGCAAACAACCTCCGACGCTTGGCCGACGTGCTTGAAGCGGTGGAGCCCTTCGCGAAAGACCCACTCGAGCACACGGTGAAAGCTTGGCTCGAAGAGAACGAGCTTTCGATGAAACTGGTCGCGCAGCCAGCCCGTGTGGCACTGACCGGCCGCACGAAGAGCCCGGGCCTCTTCGAAGTAATGGAAGTCCTCGGCAGAGAAAAGACACTCGCGCGCCTGCGAGCTGGCGCCGAGATTGCCGCAGCCGCACCGATGCCGTCGGATTGAGCTCGCCTCACATATTTCTTTTTCTTGGATTCTGATTTGCAGACTTTGATCATCATCCTCTACCTGTTCACCCTCGGAGTGCTGGCTCTCTACGGCTTACACCGAAGCGCGCTTCTGTTCGGGTACCGACGCCACCGTCGTGAGCGGTCCTTGCCCTCGGCCCGATTCGACGAAGCGGACCTACCCCTAGTCACGGTCCAGTTGCCAATGTTCAACGAGATGTTCGTCGCGGAGCGCTTGATCGACGCGGCGTCTCGAATCGACTACCCGACCGACCGCCTCGAGATTCAAGTTCTGGACGATTCGACCGACGCGACGTCGTCGATCGGTCGTGCCCGGTGCGAAGCGCTACGCGCAAAGGGACTCGATGTCGTCTATCTTCATCGCGAAGACCGCCACGGCTTCAAGGCAGGAGCGCTCGAGGCCGGCATGAAGGTCGCGAAAGGCGACTTCATCTTCATCCTGGACGCGGATTTCGTACCGGGGCCGGGAATCGTCCGCGAGCTGATCGACTTCTTCACGGACTCCGCCGTTGGGATGGTGCAGGCGAGATGGGCCCACCTGAACCGGGATCGGTCTTTGCTCACTCGCTGCCAGGCCATGCTTCTCGACGGGCACTTCGTCATCGAGCACAGCGCCCGCAACCGCTCGGGGCGTTTCTTCAACTTCAACGGCACCGCAGGCATGTGGCGGAAATCCGCCATCATCGACGCAGGTGGTTGGCAACACGATACGATCACCGAAGACATGGACCTCAGCTACCGTGCGCAGCTCGCGGGCTGGAAGTTCGTCTATGCGCCGCAGCTGAGCGTGCCCGCAGAGCTGCCCTCCGAGATGAACAGCTTCAAAGGGCAGCAGTATCGATGGGCCAAAGGCTCGGTTCAAACGGCGCGCAAGCTCCTCGGCACGATCCTGCGCGCCCCGGTGGGCCGCCAAGTGAAGATCGAAGCCCTTTTTCACCTGACGAACAACTTCGCGTATCTGTTCTTGATGGTGTTGGCGCTGCTACAGCTTCCAAACATGTTGATCCGTCGCCAGTTGGAACACCCAGAGCTATTGATGCTCGACGTGCCCATGTTTGTGGCTACCTGTGGATCGGTCGCGGCGTTCTACGTGATCGCGCATCAGGATCTCTACGGTGGCCGCTGGGAGGCCATCAAACGACTGCCTGCCATGATGGCGCTCGGCATCGGCCTATCGGTCAACAACGGGAGGGCGGCGATTGAAGGCTTGTTCGGGCGAGACGTCGAGTTCGTTCGGACTCCCAAGCGCGGCGCCCTCGATGGCAAGCCCGAATTGGGCGCCAAAGGGTACCGCGGCAGCTGGCCATGGCACAATACGGTCGAGCTCGGCTTCGCCCTCTACTGCACCGCGAGCTTGGTCACTGCAATCGCGACCCAGAGCTGGGCGAGCGTGCCTTTTCTGCTCTTGTTCTGCGCAGGGTTTAGTTGGGTTGGCTTCGCGAGCCTGCAGGAAGCGATGCTGCACGGTCAGGGCGACGTGGAGCTCGCGGCACACGAGCCGTCGACACATTCCTCGCCGAGCCCGCAGTCGATGTTGAGCTGACACTCTGCCAGCACCTCGCTGCTTCGCACGCAGAGGTTCTGTTCCTCGACTGGCGCGCAGAAACGGATGGTGGTGTCGATGCGTGCGCACTCTTCGTCGGTGTCACATGGCGTGCGGCATTGCCCGCGAACGCAAACGCGGCCGGGCTGACATTCATTCTCGGGACAGAACTGTTCCGGGCGAGTGTCGGGGATGCACTGGAACGAGCTACAGTATTCGTGCTCGGCGCAGTTCGTGTCGTCGGTACAATTCGTGAGGCAACTCTCATCGGTGCAAGGACGGCAAGCGCCCGCAACACATTGTTGGGTTTCCGGACACGGGGTGTCGAGGCACGTGATGAGGCATTCACCATCGATGCAGATGCGCTCGTCCCCACACTCGAAATTGAATTGACAGCTAAATGGAGGCGGGTCGGGTTCCCCTTCCAGCGGGTTCAAGCAAAGGCCGTTGTCGGCACAAGTCGTCCCAACTGGACAGTCGTACGCTTCTTCGCATTCGCTGACGCAGCCAAGCGTCGTGCAAAGCGCACCGACCGCGCAGTCGTCGTCTACCGCACAAAAGTCTCGTTGCGGCGCAGGCTGCGGGTCGCATTCGTCTCCTCGACACAGGAAACAGCCGCGCTCGCTCAAGGGCCCGTCGGCGATGCAGAAATAGCGGGAGTCCCTGTCACAGCCGGCGACTCCGAGTAGTGCGATGATGAGAATCCCAATGCGTTTCATAGGAGGTTCGACGCCCCGGCGGGAGCCTTATTCACCGCCAGGATCAGCTTGAAAACCGAGCAATTCCGTTGAATAAGGGAACGGTATGAGTGGCCACAGCAAATGGTCGACGATCAAGCGTCGCAAGGGGGCTCAGGACGCCAAGCGCGGGAAATTGTTCACAAAAGTGATCAAAGAGATCACCATCGCCGCGCGCGCGGGAGGTGGCGATCCGGATGGCAACGCGCGGCTGCGGCGGGCGATCGACCTCGCGCGGGGGGTGAACATGCCCGCCGACAACGTGACGCGGGCGATCCAGAAGGGCACCGGCGAGCTCGAAGGTGTTCAGTACGAGGAGCTTCTCTACGAAGGAGTCGGCCCCGACGGCACGCTGTTCATCTGCGAGGTGGTGACCGACAACCGCAATCGGACGATTGCCGAGGTGCGAAAGCTCTTCGATAAGAACCACGGACAGATCAGCAGCAGCGGGTCGGCTCTTTGGGCTTTCGAGCAGCAGGGCATCATTCGCGTCGACAAGGACGCAGCGAACGAAGAGCAGCTGTTCGAGGCGGCGGTCGGCGGCGGTGCAGAGAACATGGAGCTGGACGGAGATGAATGGGTCATCACCACCCCGCGCAACGACCTCGACGTCGTGCGCGATGCGATCTCGAATGCAGGAATCACCGCACGGGAAGCAGCCCTCGAGTACATCCCGAGCAATCCGAAGGTCGTGGAAGGTCCCGATGCTGAAAAGCTGATGCAGCTGTTCGAGGCGCTCGACGAGCACGACGACGTGCAAAACGTGTTTTCCGACTTCGAGCTGAGCGAGCAAGCGCTCGCCGAAATGGCGTGACCGGGAGATGCGCATCCTCGGCATCGACCCCGGAAGCCGGCGCACCGGCTGGGGTGTCGTGCAGCTCGAAGGAACGAAGCTCCGTCAGATTGGTGCCGGGACGATCAAGGTGGCAGAAAAGCTCCCGCTCGCGAAGCGTCTGCACCTGATCCACCAGGGTCTCGAGCAGGTCGTCCGCGAGCACCAGCCCGAAGCCGTTGCCGTGGAGGAGATCTTCTTCGCGAAATACCCAAACGCTGCCTTGAAGCTAGGCCACGCCCGCGGCGTAGTCTTGCTGGTTGCCGCGCAGTCCGAGCTCGAGGTTCACGAATACCCACCGGCGGTCGTGAAGCGCACCGTCGTCGGACGTGGCGCAGCCGACAAGACGCAGGTCGCACGCCTGGTCACTGCGCTCCTCGGACTCAAGACCCCACCCGAAGAAGACGCGGCCGACGCCCTGGCTGTGGCGATCACCCACGTTCAAGCGAGTCGATCCAAGGGACTCCGCCGCTGACGCCGAACCCCAAACCGCCGAACCCTCAACCCCTCATGCCGAGCTGCCGGAAATGCACACACCTGTTCAGTAACCTGCTAGGCTCGCCCCGTGATCGGCAGACTTAGCGGGACGATCGAGCATCGGGAGGCGGATGGGTCGGTCATCGTCGACGTCCATGGCGTCGGATACGAGGTGTTTTTGCCGGCTGGCACGGCCGGGCGGCTCGGCTCGGAGCCTGGGCAGGCGGTCACGCTTCAGATCCACACGCACGTCCGCGAGGATGCGATGACCCTCTTCGGCTTCGCCACGGCCGAAGATCGCGCTGCATTTCGGGCGCTTCTCAAGGTGAGCAGCATCGGGCCCAAGCTCGCGCTTGCGATCATCGGCGTCATGAACGCGAGCGAGCTCCGGGACGCGATTGCGCGACAAGACAAGGCTGCCTTCAAAGGGATCAGCGGCGTTGGAAAGAGGACGGTCGAACGAATCCTTCTCGACCTGGAGGGAAAGCTCGATTTCGCAGGGAGCGACAAGACTGGGGTGCGGCTTCGGGCGGTTCAGAGCCCAGCTGACTCGGCGGGTGACACGGTCGTTGGTGCCTTGGTGCAAATGGGATACAAACGAAGCGAGGCAGAGGCCGCGGTTGGGAGCGCGATAGGCGCTTCGGGCGACGAGAACGTCGAAGGACTGTTGCGCGCGGCGCTGTCGGCGTTGTCATGACTGAAATGGAAGCCAGAGCGAACGAGAACCTCGGTATTGAGGAGCAAACCGAAGATCGGGTGTTCGACCGAAGCCTTCGTCCGTCGCAGTTCGACGACTTCGTCGGCCAAGAGCGCATCAAAGACAACCTCCGGGTCTTCGTCGAGGCCGCGCGACGGCGGGGCGAGCCGGTCGACCACACCTTGTTCTGCGGTCCGCCCGGGCTCGGCAAGACCACGCTCGCTCTGATTTTGGCCGGTGAACGCGGGGTCACGCTGCACTCGGCCTCGGGCCCTGCCATCGAGCACAAAGGTCAACTCGCTGCGCTTCTCACCAAGCTCGAGCCAAACGACGTGCTCTTCATCGACGAGATCCATCGCCTCAACGCCACCGTCGAAGAAAACCTCTACACCGCGGTGGAAGACTTTCGCATCGACATCGTCAACGGTGACGGCCCGTATGCGCAAACGCTGCAGCTTCCGTTGAACCCGTTCACTCTGGTCGGGGCAACGACGCGGACAGGTCTCCTCACAAACCCGATGCGATCGCGCTTCGGCTACGTGGCGCGCCTCGACTATTACCCCGAAGCGGCCCTGCGCTCGATCATCGAACGAAGCGCGCGTTTGCTTGCGCTCGCGGTCAGCGCCGAGGCAGCGCAGGAGCTTGCTCGGCGTTCGCGTGGCACGCCCCGAATCGCCAATCGCCTGTTGCGTCGTTCGCGCGACTTCGCCGAAGTTTTGTCCGACGGGAAGGTCGATGCAGAGTCCGCACGCGAAGCGCTCGAACGACTCGACGTCGATGCGGCGGGCCTCGACCAAATGGACCGGCGCTATCTGACCGTGATCATCGATCACTACGATGGCGGACCAGTCGGCATCGAGACTTTGGCGGCTGCGCTGAGCGAGCCGCGCGATACGCTCGAAGACGTCTATGAGCCGTATCTGCTTCAGAAGGGGCTGCTTGCGCGCACGGCGAGGGGACGTGTAGCGACCCGGCACGCCTTCGAGCACCTAGGAAAAGAGCAGCCGACCAAATCACAAGCCAACCTGTTCTAAGTCGTATTCGGAATTCTGCGCCTCGGTCCAGGGGCGCTTCGCGAGCCCTATCCCCGATGAATTCGAACCTAAACGCAGCCAGCGAGGGCCTTCTTTCGTCGGCGGAGCGCTGGTCGCCCGCCGACGCGGAGCTCTGGTGCCGCTGGCGCGAGTCGCTGACGGCCGAGCAGCGGTCGGACGCCTTGTTGCCGCTCCAGGCGCTGCTGTCGGGGCTCGTGGCGTTTCGTGACTGGGAGAACCAAGCGCGTCCCGGACTCGGAATCGACTTTCATCCGCACCTCCACGCGGTGCGAACGGGCTACGACTGGGGTCTTGGGCTCGTGGCGCGACTGCGAAGAAACGGGGCTCCGCAGTCGGCGCTGGTCGGCGTGCCCCTCGGCGAGCCGGAGTCTTCGCTGCGCGCGCTCGAGCGTTCGCTTCGCGATGCGCTTCGGGTCGCCGAGCGTATCTTGGAGCTCCCAGGTGTCGATGCAGGCACGTTTCAAGAAGCCTGTGACCTCTTTTTGCGCGAGCTCGGACGCAATCCCTTTTTCCAGCCGCCCGAGCCGCTGGAGTTCTCCAATGCGGCGGAGCTCCTGCAGCCCGAAGGCCTGACGCCTCAGCTCGAGTCTTGGGAAAGCGAGTCGGCCAAGACGGCAACCATGATCGCATTTCTCGCATTGCTCCGCGACAATCGTTTCCTCGGCATCGCCAACGGTCAGCTGCACGAACCGGGCGGAATACTCCGCTCGCACCTCGTGACCGCGGCAGTCCGACGCGAGCTTCGCGTGCTGAGTCGTTTTCTCTTGGTGCAGGGCGTGGAAACATTTGCGAACGAGCTCGAAACCCGGCTCCTGTCGGTGGAAGCGATCGCGACGAGCATTCACGCGAAATCCAGGTCGCTGCTCAACGACCCCTTGCCCGAGCCGACTGAGCGCGGCCGTGACGACCTCGCGGCGCAGCGAATGCACGAAGGCATCGTCGAGCTTCGTGCCACCGTGCGGGACGCCGCCAAGAAACTGCACGCGCTGGGCCGGCCAGCGCGTGCGGAGCGCGCGGAGCGACAGAGCGAGCGTGTGCAGCGGAACCTGCATCAGGAAATTTGGGCGTTTCGTCTCATTTTGCAGGCATTCCTCGCTAAGGCGTCGGCAAGCGACGCCAGCTCGAACGATGGCGATGGCGATGGCCTCGATTTCGCCGGCGAGTTCCTCCGGCACTTCCGATTGTTTGGGCTGCGTTTGAGCCGAGGTACGAAGTACCCGCGCCGCGGGCCGCTGACGCGGGCGGTGAGTGCTCTGAATGAGCGTGACTCGATCGACGAAGCCAAGATTGCGCTTGCGGCCGGCGAATGCAGGCTGTTTCTCGAGCACCTCGACGATGCGCTCGCCGAGCTACCGGAGTCGGCGCTTGAGCCGTTCGACAAGGCCAAGGCGGCCGCGGAGCTTCGCGCGTACCTAACCGCCGTTAAGCAGCAACACTTCTAGACGACGATTCCGAAGGCCGCGAACGTTCGTTCGATGACCCAGAATGCCGCGAGCGAGCCGATGACATAGGCGGGAATGGTTGGGCTGCTTCGCCACGTCGACGGAAGCGCCGAACGGACGGCCTTGAAGCTCAACCACGCAACGGCGACCACCCCGAGCTGTGCGACTTCGAGGCCGAGGTTGAAGCCGAGAAGCGCGAGCGGGATCTCCTCGCTGGGCAGGCCCGCATCAAAAAGGACCGACGCGAATCCGAGGCCGTGAAGAAGGCCGAGCGTGCCCGGAAGGGTCCAGGGGTGCTTCCAGACTAGGCCGTGCTTTCCCGATCGAATTTCGAGGGCGAGTACGACAATCGTCAGCGCGATCGAGACTTCTACGAGCGCCGCGGGGAGCGAGATAATCCCCAGCACGGAAAGCGCGAGCGTGAGGCTGTGACCGACGGTGAATGCTGTCACCGCAGCGATGAGCCGACGATGCCAGCCGAAAAGAACGAGAAGCCCGAGGACGAAAGTCAGGTGGTCCCAGCCGGTGAGCAGGTGCCCGACGCCGAGCATGAAGTACTCGAACAAAGAGTGCGACTCGTCTTCCTGCGCCACGATGGTGAGCTCGGGGGTGCCGCGGTCGAGGATGACGTGATGCGAATCGCCACCGAGGCGAAGGATGCGCACCACGACCGTGACGCTTGAGTCTTCGAAGCCGTCGACACGAACGACTGCACCCAGCATGTCGGGCGGGTCGCAGCGAAGCTCCGTCGTCTCGACGATGGCGGTTTCGTCTTCAGTCCTCTGAACCGTGGCTGGGGCGAGTTGCTCGCAAGTTTCTGGGATCCGCGGTCGGAGCGATTGACCAGTGGGCCGCTTCACCGGCGCCCGCCAGCGCATCGTGACGGTGCCGTCCGCGTGGTGATCGAATGATAGGACCGACGGCGCGAGGGGATGGGCGCTCGCATGATCCGGAGCTCCGAAAGCCAGCACAGTCAAGAGCGCAAGCAACGAGAATTGCATCATGGCGCCCTCTCGACGGTGATGCGATAGGCCTCGCGAAGCGCAGCCATGCGTTGTTCGCGAAGCTCTTTGCGTATCTCGCGAAGTCGATCCGCACGCACTTCGGAGCCGATGACTTCGAGTGGGGGTACGTAGGCAGCCTCGGTGGCGATCACCTTCACGAAGTGAAGGCCGTACACCGAGGAAACGGGGCCTCGCCATGCGCCCACCACCGCCTCCTCTACTGCGCGTGCCAGCTCGACGCCGTAGTCGTTTTTCAACTCCGACGGCGTGGCGGATTGTTCGGAACGAAGACCGGGCAAGGGGTCACCCAGGCCCTGCGGCGCCGAGTCGCCGAGCTCGGCCAGTCGCTCGCGCATCGCGCGTGCATCTGCCGAAAGCGTCTCCCGACGCTTGGAACGGCTCAGGAACACGTGGTGAAACCGAACGCGCTTCTCGCGCTCGAAGCGATCGCGATGCGTGCTGCGGTGCTCCTCGAGCTCGGCTCGGCTCGGCATTCTGTCCTCGGGCACGAACGCGAGGGCCTCGCGTGCGCGGTAGAGCAACCTCGCCCGAACGACTGGATCGTGCGCCTGCATGTTCATTTCGACGGCACGCTTAAAGAGCGCCCAGTCATCGTCCGGCGAATCCGGTTCGATGAAGCGCATGTTGCGAATCAAGTGCGTGTAAGCAATCGGATCGGTTCGGTCCCAGCCGTAGCGGCGCGCCTCGTTCAGGAGAATCGCCTCACCAATCGCTGCCTCGACCTTTGCATCCGTGGCGTCCGAAGCAACGCGAATGGTGATCGCCGGCCCTTCGACGCGGCTGCGCTGGTAGACAGCTTTGGCGCTGAACAGTAGGCCACCGATCAGAAAGAACTGGATCAGCGTGCGCAGCATCAGCTCGGGGGCTGATACCAGATCGGCGAGGTCCAGGCACGCTCCTGGATCGCCGGCTCGACCTGATGGCAACAACGCTCCTCGAGCTCAGACAGCAATGGGTCATCGCAACTCACCCCGTCGCAGACATCTGTATTCAGACCCGCGGCAGGATCACAGCAATCGCAGGTGTAGTTGCTCTCAGGCGTAGCCCAGTCATTCGGATCGTCTGGGTCGTCGGTGAGCTTCTTGCACGCCTCGAAGTCCCAGTCGTTGCAGTCGTAGTCGGCCTGAGAGCACTGCCAGGTCGTCCAGCGGCAGGTCGGATTCTCGAGCACGCGAGCGTAGTAATACGCGCGCTGCGTGGAATCAAACTCGGGGTCCTGCCAAACGCTGCAGAGGTCCCCGGCACCGGGGCCTTGCGTCTCACAGGTGTCGAGATCGACGGTCGCACCGCTGTTCACATCGCCGTCGATGTCATAGACCTTCACTTCGTAGTTGTCGCCGTCGAGCCAACCTTTCACGATCTGAACGCGCTGCAAAGGCGCGCTTGCGGCGTCTTGTTTGGCCGACACGACGAACATGGGCCCGGTCGAGCCGGGCCGCGGAGCGAGTGTCCCACCCATGGGAACGCCGCCCTCGTAGCCCTGCGCGGCCAGGTCATCTGCTTCGCAGAGGTCGTTCGGATAGTCCCAGCCACCAAACATGCGGACCAGGATCCGAGGGCCGCTGGTGCCGAAGGTCTCCTTACGACGAAAGGCGGAAAAAATCGCCTCGCGCGCATTCTCTTCTGCCCAGACCGCAGTCAGGCCCCCTGGGCTCAGGTACTCGACGTCAGGAAAGCCCTGCGGTGGAGGGACGAAGCGGTTCGGTTGTCCTGCGCCGCCGTGACCTTTGAAATCATCTTCTGCGACGAAGCCCGGTGCGGAGATGTGCGTGTCGGTGGCGGCGGTGATGCCGTATTGAAATGGGTTGGTGCCTAGACTCTGTTCGAGCTTCAGGCCTTCGCCGTAGGCGACGCGTAAGAAGCCCTTGGGGTCAGGAGGCGTGAACCGTTCTTGGTTTGTCGTCGCGAGGTTTGAAAAAGGGAGCGCCTCGAAGCCGCAGAGCTCGTCGGCCGTCGCAGATCCCGGCAGACATTCGGAGGCGCCCTTGTGTTGGTAGATCTCGATGACCGGCTCCATCGCGTTGCGGGCGTCGACATACGCTTTGGTGAAGGGATCACCGTTCGCCATCTTGTTCTCGAAGTAGATGCCTTCAGAGAGGTTTGTGTTGTGAGGAATCGTCAGCACGTCGCAGCCCGTGCCTGCGTCGATGCACTCTTCTCGAAGACGTGCCCAGAGACCTTCGGCGTAGGGCTCGTCGAAGTAGTTGTAGGGTAGACGGGTGACGTTCTCATTCTTGAACATTACGTTCCGGTGAAGGTTTTTGGCCTTGGGCCCGCCGCTCCACTCGTATCCGGTAAACGTCGTGAGCTCGCAGCTGTCGCTTCGGTCATAGGCCGATTCCGCATCATCGACGACCCCACGCCAGACATCGATTCCGGCTTCTAAGCAGTGTTCGTCCCCAGGACCACAGAGCTCGGGATAGTGCGCGTCTTGAGGTTCGAACGCGGTGAGGCCGTTGATCTCGACGAAGATGAAGACCGGATTCTGCTCGGGATCGAATTCCTGTGCGGCGCGGTACTGCCGGCACTGGTCCGCGTCGTAACCGGGTAATAGAGGATTGTTGCAGACCTTCAAGGTGCCAAGGAACTCCGCATGGTCGCTCAACATGACAAAGTCCAAAGGCCGATCGATGGCAGCCATCCGGGTCGGGGTACCGTCTTCGTTGTACGGTTGGAGCGGGATGGGTTCGCCCCGCGCGAACTTGTAGGCGTCGTCTTGGGTCGTGCGCGTCCCCTGCATGTTGGCGTCGAACGAAAGCTCGGTGTGGACGTGCGTGTCGCCCCAGAATACCTGGCGAAGCGGGTCGAAGTCGGCACAGCGACCGAAGTCGTCGGTGGGAGCGGGCGCGTTGTCCTTGCTGCAGCCGACGGACGCAACAGTCAGCGTGAGCGCCGCGAGCGCGCGGAGGAATGTACGGGACATCGCGCAAACCTAACGGACGCCGCCGATATTGCAATCGACGGGCTAGATCTCGATTTCGCCCCAAAATACGAAGCGCGCGGGGCCCTGCATGAGCACGCTGTCACCAGGCGCGGCTACGGTGATCAGGAGCGTCCCGCCGGGGAGTCGAATGCTGAGCTGCTCGTCTCGCGCGGCGCGGCCGGTTTCGACTGCCGCGACTGCGGCCGCGCAGGCGCCTGTCCCGCAGGCCTGGGTCCATCCGGCGCCGCGCTCGAGAACGTCCAAGCGCATGCTGCGCCCTTCATGCTCGGACACGAAGCCGACGTTGACCCCTTCGGGGAAGTGCGGGTCGCTTTGAATCGCCGGACCGAGCGCAAAGCGCGCGTCACCGACCGCGTCGAACGTCACCGCGTGCGGGTTGCCCATCGACACGCCGCTCAAATGCAGCGTACGCCCGTCGATCTCGAGCGGATGATCGAGCCAGGGGGCGGCAGAGCTCAATGGAAGGTCGGATGGCACGAGCGACGGCGGCGCCATCTGCACGGCTACGGATTCTGCGTTCGCTCGGTTCACGACGACGCAAGGATGAGGCCCGGCAGCTGTGACGACCGTCACCTCGAGTGCCGCCTCGCCGCGGCGACGGGCAAGGTGCAAGGCCGCACAACGAAGCCCATTGCCACACATCTCCGGGACCGAGCCATCGGAGTTGATCACTTCCATCGACGGCTCGTTCATGTCGAGGAGGAGCACACCGTCGGCGCCGATCCCGCGATGCCGATCGCAAAGGGCGATCGCCTGCTCGGTCGTCAGCTGCACGCCCGCGAGCGCTTCCTTCTCGATGATGAGGAAGTCATTGCCGAGACCCTCGTACTTGTAGAAGGGGAGAAGCATGGACGGGGGTTGTAGAGCCCTTCGCAAGCGCCTGCAAAACGCGGCACCCGCGTGCGTCGCAGGAAAGGATAAGAATTACGTATGGAAAGTCTGTCCAACGACCCCAGCGTCCTTTCAGGGCGACCCATTCGGGGGTTCCCTCAAACCGGGAGGTTCCAATGCGTGTTTTGATCGCCGTGCTCAGCGTCTGGGCACTCGGCATCTTGTTGGTCGCCGGACTGCCGGGCTGAGCGCACCAAAACCAGTTCTCGCGGCGCACCCCTCAACTGCCCGAAAACAAAGGTGTTTTAGGGTCTTAGCGTGTCCCCATCGCGCGTCATCGGCGGTGCAAGAGCCTGACGGGGTTGAGTTGCGTCGATCGGCGAGCACCCCCGCAGGGGCGGAGTGAGGAATACGTCGGTATTCCGCAGCGGAGTCCCGAGGAGGTAAGCCGCCGAGCGGCGTGACTCAGCCCCGTCAGGAGCAGCCCATGGAGTTGCCGCAGTTCAGGCAGCGGTAACACGCCCCATTGCGCACCGTGATGTGTCCGCACTTATCGCACATCGGCGCGTCGCCCATCATCTCGCCGAGCTGTTGGTCGAGGGCATTGGCCTGCGGAGCTCCATCGTCGAAACCGAACGTGACCTGCTTGGCTGGCTCGATGGCCGGGGGCGGCTCGCTTGGCTGCGACCCTTCGAGGCGCTGGACGGCAGCCACGTCGGTCGGGTTTTGGAGTTCTTCCTGCTCCTCCTTCGGTGGCACCTGCGCAAAGTCGTATTGCTTGAGGTATTCGACACCGAGCACGCGGAACACGTAGTCGATGATCGACGTGGAGAACTTGATGTTCGGATGACCCTCGACGATGCCCTGTGGCTCGAAGCGCGTGAACGTGAACTGCCGAACGTAGGCATCGAGCGGGACGCCGTGCTGAAGACCCATCGAGACACTGATCGCGAAGCAGTTCATCAATGAGCGAAACGCTGCGCCTTCCTTGTGCATGTCGACGAAGATCTCGCCGAGGGAGCCGTCCACGTACTCGCCCGTACGAAGGAAGACTTTGTGCCCTCCGACGCGCGCTTCCTGCGTAAAGCCGCTGCGCTTCTTCGGAAGACGATGGCGCCGGGTGGTCGGGGGCGTGAGCCATTCCTGAACTGGAGCGACGATGGCCTGTGCGGGCGGCGTAGCCTTCGCTTCGGGGCTCGCATCGTCCTTCTCTTCGCTCTTGGAGTCGTCCTTGGTGTTGAGCGGCTGAGAGGACTTCGAACCGTCCCGATAGAGTGCGATCGCCTTGAGACCGAGCTTCCAACCCTCTTCGTAGATCTCTTCGACGTCGTCGACGGTCGCTTCACTGGGCAAGTTCACCGTCTTGGAGATCGCGCCCGAGAGGAAGGGCTGCGCTGCCGCCATCATGTGGACGTGCGCCATGGGGTCGATGAAACGCTCGCCGATCTTGCCGCAGCGGTTTGCGCAGTCGAACACTGGAAGGTGCTCGGCCCTGAGGTGCGGCGCGCCTTCCACCGTCATCCGGCCGATGACGACGTCGTTGAGCTCACCGATCTCTTTGTCGCTGTGACCCCAGAAGCGGAGCAGATGGAAGCCCGGCTTGTTGTAGGTGGTCGAGTCAATCCCAAGACGCTCGTAGGCTTCGGTCCCGATGACCCAAGGCGCCAGTGCGAAGCCGACATCGAACACGCCACGAAGCGCACCTTCTGCCTTTTCAATCTCGCGCTCCGTGAGGCCGTTCTGGAGCAGGGCCTTTCGACCGCAGTGTGGAGCGCCGGTGAAGGTATTGGTACCCGTCACGTACGAAACGATGTCTGCGAGCTGCGCGTCGGTGTAGCCGAGCCGCTTGAGCGCGTTTGGAACGCTCTGGTTGACGATCTTGAAGTAGCCGCCACCTGCGAGCTTCTTGAACTTCACCAGCGCGAAGTCTGGCTCGATGCCGGTCGTGTCGCAGTCCATCAGAAGGCCAATCGTTCCGGTTGGCGCGAGCACGGTGGTCTGTGAATTGCGGTAGCCGTAGAGCTCGCCGAGCTTGCAGGCCAAGTCCCAATCCTCTTGCGCGGCCTGGATGAGCTCGGGCGGGCAAGCGGTCTGATCCTCGTCGGTCATCCCAGGGCCGCCGGCCTCGTTGATGCGGTAGGCGGCTTCACGGTGCTTACCCATGACGCGAAGCATCGGCTGGCGGTTGCGCTGGAATCCGCCGAACGGCCCCTTGCTCGCGGCGATCTCCGAGGAGGTGGCGTAGGCATGTCCGCAGAGGATCGAGGTGAGCGCTGCGCAGATCGTCCGACCCTCGTCGCTGTCGTACGGAATCCCGAGCTGCATCAGCAAGGTGCCGAGATTGGCGTAACCAAGGCCGAGAGGCCTGAAGTTGTGGCTGTTTTTCGCGATTTCCTCAGTCGGGTAGCTCGCGAAGTCGACCGCGATGTCCATTGCGGTGATCAGGACGCGGATGGCCTGGCGGTATCCTTCGATGTCGAAGCGTCCCTCGGCGTCGAGGAACTTGGAAAGATTGATCGACGCCAGATTGCAGGCCGAGTTGTCGAGAAACATGTACTCCGAGCACGGGTTCGACGCGTTGATGCGGTCTGTGTTCGGGCACGTGTGCCAGTCGTTGATCGTCGTGTCGTACTGGACGCCGGGGTCGGCGCAGCCCCAAGCTGCTTGAGCAAGCTTTCGCCAGATGTCGCGCGCACGGTACGTGTCGCAAACTTCGCCACTGGTGCGCAGCGTCGTCTTCCACTCACCGTCCGTTTCGACGGCCTTCATGAACTCGTCGGTTACGCGAATGGAGTTGTTCGAGTTCTGACCGGAGACCGTGTGATAGGCGTCGCCGTTGAAGTCCGAGTCGTAGCCGGCTTCGATCAGCGCCCGCGCCTTCTTCTCTTCGCGGACCTTCCACTCGATGAAGTCGACGATTTCGGGATGGTCCATGTCGAGACAGACCATCTTCGCAGCGCGGCGTGTGGTCCCTCCGGACTTGGTGGCGCCCGCGGCTCGATCGAGCACTTCGAGGAAGCTCATCAGCCCGCTCGAGGTACCGCCGCCGGAAAGCTTCTCCTGCTTGCCGCGGATCTTCGAGAAGTTGGTGCCCGTGCCCGAGCCGTACTTGAAAAGGCGCGCCTCGTTTTTGATCAGCTCGTAGATCGCCATCAGGTCGTCGTTGACGGCTTGAATGAAACAGGCGGAGCACTGTGGATTCTCGTACGCCGTGCTGGTCTCGAAGATGACGTCGCGCTCGTGGTCCCAGGCGTAGTTGCCGCCCGATCCTTCGATGCCGTAGCGCTGGTAGAGGCCGCAGTTGAACCAGACAGGCGAGTTGAATGCGGCTTTCTGATGGATCAGCAGGTGAGAGAGCTCGGCCTCGAAGGTGTCTGCGGCGTCCTGGTCGGCGAAGTAGCCGCCAAACCTGTCGCCGGCCTCTCGAAGGCTGTGCGCGACGCGGTAGACGAGCTGGCGGACGCTGCGCTCGCCCAGATTCTTGTCGCCGTTGATACCGGCTTTGCGAAAATACTTGGAGACTGCGATGTCGGTCGCGAGCTGGCTCCAGCCCTCCGGAACCTGCGCCCCTTTGAGCTCGAAGACGACCGAGCCGTCCGAGTTGGTGATCTGGCTGTCTCTGAGGACGTACTCCACCGCGTCGAGCGGGTCGGTGCCGGCCTCGGTCAGCTTGCGTTCCATCGAAAGCCCCCCGGCTTTCTGCGAAACTTCGGCCCGCCGGGCGCCTTCGATCTCCAAATTGCTAGTCATTCCCCTAGTATCCAATGCCACAGCATACCTCCAACCGGACGCAACTCACCATCCAGGAATAATCCACCTCGGGTCCCCAGGCGATCCACCCACTGTCCACAATCGCCCCACAATGGGTTGCGCTGGCAGGCTCCTAGCCACCACAACCGCTTGGGGCGAGCCTGCGAAGTAGCTCCGCGGGGCGGGGCCAGTCAAGCAGAAACGATCAGCCCCATGTGCTTTCTTCTTTTCAGCTGTAATATCAAGCTGTTGAGAGCCACAAACAGGGGTTAATTCGGCGATTTCGCACCGCGTCATAAAAGGGCCTTGTTCGGATCGCATTAGATGACACCCCATGTATGGCAATAAATCGGATGCTACAAGATATTGGGGTATACAAGAAATAAACCGCAAGATTTGGGGTAACTGTGTATGTGTCCACCTACAATGAACCCTATGACCCCACCTTGGCTCATTGCGGATGCGCCTTCTGTTGCGGATGCAAGATCGCTCCACAAGTCCTCGTAATGCGGGTCCTTCTGCCGACTGCATGGTGCGGGGGCATGGAACTGCGATAAGAGCGAATCATGAAAGTGCACCTGATCGACGGAACCTACGAGCTCTTTCGATCCTGGTTCGGGGCCCCGGAAGCGAGTTCGCCCGCCGGGCAAGAGGTTGGCGCGACCCGTGGTTTTCTGCGGTCGATGGCGTCCCTGCTCCGCGACGCCGAGGTCACACACCTGGGATGCGCCTTCGACCAGACCGTGGAGTCCTTCCGAAATCAGCTCTTCGACGGCTACAAGACGGGTGAAGGCCTCGAGCCTGATCTCTTCGCTCAGTTCCCCCTCGTCGAACGCGCAAGCCGGGCGCTCGGAATGGCGACCTGGCCGATGGTGGATTTCGAGGCGGACGATGCACTGGCCTCAGCCGCTGCCAAGTTTGAAGACGCGCCCGAGGTCGAGCAGGTCGTGATTTGCTCGCCGGACAAAGATCTCTGTCAGTGTGTGCGTTCGAACGAGGTGGTGACGCTCGATCGGCGGCGCGAAATCGTCCTGGATGCGGACGGCGTCCGCGAGAAGTTCGGCGTGTCGCCGGAATCGATCCCTGACTACCTGGCGTTGGTCGGCGACGCGGCGGATGGCATCCCTGGCATTGCGCGCTGGGGCGCGAAGAGCGCCGCGACGGTTCTCGGCAAGCTCATTCACCTCGAGAATATTCCTGACGATCACGAGGCCTGGGGCGTGAAGGTTCGTGGCGCGGCGACACTCGCGCAGAACCTTCGCGAGCATCGCGAGGACGCCATGCTCTATCGAACACTCGCAACCTTGCGCACGGACGTGCCGATCACGGAGTCATTAAACGAGCTTCGCTGGGCTGGTCCCGATCGTCAGGCACTAGAATCGCTATGCGAAGAGCTTGGCGAACGAACGCTTCTCGATCGAATCTGAATCAAGCGAAGCGATCGTCGGCGCTGAGCGCGTCGAGGTACTCCCGCGCGCGCCGCACGTAACCCGCGGCGCTCTTTTCGAGGCCCTGGCCTTTGCTCGGATCGAGTGTTCGGACCACCTTCCCGGGAGAGCCGAGAACCACCGAATAGTCGGGGATTTCTTGCCCCTGGGTGATGAGCGCATTGGCTCCAATGGTGCAGTATTTGCCTATCTTCGCCTCGTTCAGCACGACTGCATGGATCCCGATCAGGCTGAAATCGCCCACCTCGCAGCCGTGGACCGTCGCGTGGTGTCCCACCGTGACGCCGCGGCCGAGGACCAGACGAATGCCTGGGTCGGTGTGGAGCACGGCGCAGTCTTGGACATTGGTCTCTTCGCCCACGACGAGCTCATCGGAGTCGCCGCGCAGCACCGCGTTGAACCAAACGCTGCACTTGTCTTTCAAGACGACCGATCCGATCACGTCGGCCGATGGCGCCACGTACACTTCGCCCTCGATCTTCACGCGGCGCTCGCCGAGCTGGTAGATCATCAGAGCGCAGTCCCCTTGAACAGAACCGGCGAGTAGATGTTGAGGCCAATCGTGACTTGCCAAGTCTCCGTGTTCAGCTGCGACTCGCGGGTGGTGAAACCATAGAACGCCGGAAAGCGGAAGCTCACAAAGATGTCCATCATCGTGCTGCGGGCCTCGACGGTGTATCCCGCGCCAAGGCCGAGCGGAATGAAGTAGAAAGGGCCGTCGACGAGCCCGGAGGTCACCGCGCGAAGCGTTTGGCTGAGGTCGAAGAGGTTCATGCCGCTGTGGACCTTGATGAAGAGCTCATCGGTCGCGTTGGCGATGAAGTTGAACGGAATGTTGAGCGACCAGACCGATGGGCCTCGGGGATTGTTGTCGAGCGTGAACTCCATACCGGTGTCGAAAGAGAACCGTTCTTGAATGATGAAGCGCAGCGGAATACCGCCGAGAAAACCAAACTCGGTGCGGACCGGAATGCGGAACACCGCATCGAATGCAAGTTTCACGTGCTCGGTCGAAAGCGCTTCGAAGCGCGCGTAGAGCGGGATGTCCCCAAACTCTGCGTCGGGCGACATGCTGAAGGTGATCAACCCTTCTCCGCCAAACCCAAACGTAGGGAAGATGCTCACGCCCGGGAAGGACCCCATCCGATATCGGGAGAACCCGAGCTCGAAGTCTTTGGCAAGGCTGATTGCAACGCCAAAGTTCATCGTGGAGATCGTGCTCGTCAGGCCGAAGGGTTGACCGTTGACCTGCGCCTCCTCCGTCCGGCGGCCAACCACCGTGTCGAAGGTGCCGCGCATCATCCCTCGGGGCATGGTGAGGTTTCGATTCGCATAGCGGATGCCATAGACCTCGGACGCGCGGTCCTTCATGGTGCCGACCGGCGGCGCCTCGGTCTCCTCGACCCAGTCCGGATTCGTTGCCGAACGTTGCTCGTCCTCGGTTGGGGGCGCATCGGACCAGTCTGGATTGGGTTCGGTCCGCTCGGGCTGCGGTTCGACCGCGGCAGCGGGTTTGCTCTGCGATTTGATCGGCGCGCCCCAGCCGTCCGACTGGGCAAAGGCGGCAGTTGGCTGCGCGAGCAAGGCAAGGCTGAGAACGGCGAAAAAAGGGAAGCTTCTGAACACGACCCCGGCCATAAACCAATCCCGGTGCCCTGCCAAGCACGGAAGCCGGGTCACGGTCGCGCCCACATTGCGCGTGACGCGCACCTGCCTATACTCGCGCCCCTCTGGCGATGTAGCTCAGGTGGTTAGAGCGGGCGTTTCATACGCGCTAGGTCGGTGGTTCGAGTCCACCCATCGCCACTAGATTGGAAGAAGCGCCTTGTGCGCGCTCCCTGACCAAGTCACGGATTCGACGAAGCTCGAACGGCTTTTCGAGGCAGGTGAGCTGCATATTCTTTAGGAACGAACGGGCCTTTCGCGTGAATGCGCCGCCGGTCATGAACACGAAACGCGAAGCGAGCTCGGGGCGGCGCTCCGCAACCTGACGGAACACGTCCATCCCGCTCACCCCGGGCATCATCAAGTCGCAAAACACGACGTCGAAGGGCTCGTCCGAACAAAGGCGTGCGATCGCCTCTTTGCCGCTCGAAAACACCTCCACTTCGTGCCCGCGAAGCGCGCGCCGGATCGAGCGCCCGACCAAGGGCTCGTCGTCGATCACGATGACCGTCGCGCTGGCTCCGACGGCCACCGTCGGTGGCTTCTGCGTTGCTTGTGGCGCGTCAGCCCGGGTGGATGCCGGCAGGCGCACGACGAACGTGCTTCCGCGACCGGCCTCACTCCGTGCCTCGATGGTGCCCCCGGCGTCTCGAACGATGTCCTTGCAGATCGACAAGCCGAGACCGGTGCCTTCGGAAATGCTCTTCGTCGTGAAGAACGGCTCGAAGACGTGGCTCATGCGGTCCGGCTCGATGCCGGTGCCGTTGTCCGCGACTTCGACCACCGCCCAGCCGTCCACGTCGGTGTGGGTGCGGACGGTGATGCGGTTTTGGGTCACCGTCCGCTCCGGCATCGCCTGCGCGGCGTTGATCAGCAGATTCAGAAACACTTGCCCGAGCCGGGACTCGTTGACGTCTACCACGGGGATCTCGCCGAAATCCCGTTCGAGCGTCGCGCGGTGACGAATCTCATTCCAACAGATGTTGATCGAGGATTCGAGGACGCCTTGGACGTCGACGTTGCCGCGTTGCTCGTCGTCAACGCGCGAAAAGGTCTTGAGGTCGCGCACGATGTTTTGCATACGGATCGCACCGTGGATCGCTTCATCCAACTGCTGCCTGGCGAGCTCCAGGGCCTCGGCGTCCGCCTGGGCGTCGATCTCTTCTCGCGTCAGGCGCAGGTTGGAAAGCACATACATCAATGGGTTGTTGAGCTCGTGCGCGACGCCTGCCGTTAGGGTTCCGATCGACGCCATGCGATCGGCGAACGCGAGGCGCGACTCCATCTCTTGTCGCTCTTCGGTACGGCGATGGCCCTCTTCGATGGCCCGCTCGGCAATCAGGAGGCGAGTTCCGAGAATCTCCGGATCGATCGGCTTCGACAGGTAGTCCGTCGCGCCGGCGTCGAGGACTGCGTGCAGGTCCTCGGCGCGATTGCGGCCGGTGATGACCAGAATGACGACATGCTCTCCGCCCGGTCGACTGCGCACGGCTTGGCAGAGCTCGAGCCCCGACATGCCCGGCAGCGTCCAATCGACCAGCATCAGGTGAAAGGGATGCCTGAGATGCGCCTCGAGCCCCTCCTCGGCCGTTCCAACCGTGGTCACTTCGTGGTCCCGCTCACGCAGCAGCTCGAGCAGGAGCTTTCGTACGGAGCTCGAGTCGTCGACGACCAGCGTTCGTAGGGCCACACCCGACACTAGCCCTAAAGTCTAGGCGAAGTGGGGAAAAGGTTCCTGGTTTCGTGCGGATCTTGACGGCAGGCCGTTCGTAGCTATCTTGGAGCCGGATAACGCGCCGCGTCATCCAAGGGAGGATAGAGACATGACTGGCAATGACCAACTTCGCCGGAGCAGCACTCGGCTACAAAAGCAGGGGACACTCTGGTTCCAGCAGACTCGGGGCGCCGGCGAGACCTTTCTCGCGGAATCGCGGGAGGCGGGTGTCACCTTCGTAAAGGAACTCGGGGCCGCCAGCAGCAAGCTCGCGAGCACGACGGGCCGTTCGACGCAGGTCTTTCGTAAGACTTTGCAGAAGGAAGTGCTCGATTGGCAGCGCCTGGTTCTCCAAACCCGGAGTGCCTACGTGGCCGCGCTCAAGGAACGTTTCGATCGAGCCGAGCGGCGGGCCCTCAGCACCCGCGAGGCGCTAAGGCCGGAGTCGGTGGAGGTCACGGTGCTCGGTTCGGCCAAGGACCTGCTCGCGAAGGCGCAAAGCCGGGTCGAGGGACGACTCGAGCAGGCGGCAAAGCCCCCAAAGCCCGCAGCGGTGAAGACCGCAAAGAAGCCCAGGGCGGCCAAAGCACGGCCCGCGAAGGGTCCAGCCAAGTTGGCCGACGCGCCGCTGCGCAACTATGACCAGCTCACGGCCAAAGACGTCGTGAATCGGGTCCAAAGGCTCTCGGGGCCTCAGGCCACGGCCGTTTTGGCATACGAGCGGGCGCGAAAGAGGCGGGCAACCGTCATTCGGGCCGCCGAGCAGCGGCTGAGCGTCGCGAGCTGAGCACCGCCGAAGCATCTCTGTACAGCGGTCCGGGCTGCACTACACTCCCGGCCGTGGTCGAAACCAAACAAGTCCTCGTTGCCGATGACGAGGACAACCTGCGCCGCATACTGCGCGCGCAGCTGCAACACGATGGGTACGAAGTTCACTGCGTCTCCGACGGAGAGGCCGTGCTCAAGGCCTTGGCCGAGCACCACATCGACGTGCTGATCACCGATCTGCGCATGCCGAAGCTCGATGGCATGCAAGTACTGAAGGCGGTCGGAGGGCGCTTCCCGAACGTGCCGGTGATCATGATCACCGCGCATGGAACCGTCGATACGGCGGTAGAGGCGCTCAAGCTCGGCGCGTTCGACTACGTGACCAAGCCTTTCGATCGGGCGGAGTTTCGGGCGGTCGTCGCCAAGGCCGCGCGCACGCGCGAGCTCTCTCAAAAGCACGTCAGCGGAGATCCAAACGAACGCGGCCGTTATCGGATCATTGGAGAGTCCGAGCCCATGAGCGACGTGTACGATGCGATCGAAAAGGTCGCGGACACGCCCAGCACGGTCCTCATCACCGGCGAGAGCGGAACCGGCAAGGAGCTGATCGCCAGGGCGCTTCATGAAAACAGCTCGCGCAAGAATAAGCCCTTCGTGAGCGTCAACTGCGCCGCCATTCCGCCGGATCTACTCGAGAGCGAGCTGTTCGGATATGAGAGAGGCGCGTTCACGGGAGCGGTGACGAGCAAGCCAGGTCGCTTCGAGCTCGCCCACGGAGGTACCTTGTTTCTCGACGAGATCGCCGAGATTCCCGTCAGCATGCAGGTGAAGCTGCTGCGGGCACTGCAGGAGCAGCAGTTCGAACGCGTTGGCGGTATCAAGACGATCACGGTCGACAGCCGCCTCGTCACAGCCACGAACCGAAACCTGAAAGAGAGCATCGCCGACGGCGGATTTCGGGAAGATCTCTACTACCGTCTCAATGTGGTCCACGTGCACCTCCCGCCCTTGCGCGCCCGCCCGAGCGACATTCCCCTGCTACTCGAACACTTCGTGCGCAAATTCAATGATAAGCTCGACCGTTGCGTGACGGGCTTCGATGACGACGCTCGAAATCGCCTACTCGACTACGCCTGGCCCGGGAACATCCGGGAGCTCGAGAACGTCGTCGAGCGCTGCATGATCTTCGCTGAAGATGGTGAGGTCGGTACACAGCATCTTCCGGCGGAAATTCGGGAAGCGGAGGGTCTGGTTGGCTCCGGCCTCGTCTCGGAGATCGTGGCGACTCCTGGAACGACCGGGCTCAAGGAAGCGGTTCGGGAAGCCACACTCAAGCTCGAACGCGAGTTCATCGTGCGGGCGCTCGATCAAACCGGTGGCAACGTCACCCACACGGCGCGGCTCCTCAAGATTTCGCGCAAGAGCCTGCAGAACAAGATGAAAGAGCTAGGCCTCCGGAACGACTGAGTGCTGCTCGCTCGCCGCTTCCTCACGGGGGGCGCAGATCATCGCTTCGAGCTCCTCGCGGCTTACCGGCTTCTGCAATACCGGGTTGGACACAGCCGAGGCGAACTTGCGTAGGCGGGGCGTGAACGCGCCACCGCTCATGAACACGATCCGGTCGACGAGCTCGGGATGCTCCTTTTTGATCGCGTCGTAGAGGGATTTCCCATCCACTTCGGGCATCATCAAGTCACAAATGATCGAGTCGAACAGCGGGTCTTCGGAGAGGCGCGCAAGGGCTTCGACCCCGCCTAGGACGGTCACCACGTCATAGCGGCTCTGCATTCGCCGTCGGAGTGCGGAGAGCACCATCGCGTCGTCGTCGACAATCAGAAGTCGCGACCGTTTGCGTGGGGTCTCCGAAATCGGTCGGCTTTCGCGCCGTGTCTCGATGACGGTGAGCCCCGTGTCGAACGGCAGGACCAACTCGAAGCAGGTTCCGCCGTCGGGAAGATGTTGGACATCGAGCCGTCCGCTATGCTCGTTCGCGATGCGCTGACAGGCGCTGAGTCCCAGACCCATCCCGCCGGAGTGCGCCTTGGTGGTGAAGCCCGGCGTGAAGATCCGATCGCGGTGCTCGTCACCAATGCCGGTGCCCGTGTCACTCACCGCGACGACGACGTGTTCGTTCACGACCCGCGTCGAAACCACGATGCGGTGCTTGTCGTAGGCCCCACCCTCGATGGCTTCCGCCGCGTTGGTGAGCAAGTTGACGAGCGCTTGGGCGATTCGACCGGGATAGGCGCCGATCATCGGCGTTGGCTCGAAGCGCTTCACCAGGCGCGCGCGATACCGGATCTGGTTGAACACCATTGCGCATGCGTCGTCGACGATGCGTGTGATGTCCAACATTTCAGCCTGACCTTCGTCGGCGCGCGAAAAGGTTCCGAGGCTGCGCGCGATGTCTTGAATTCGGTGCATGCCTTTGTAGCAGTCGGTGAGCATGTCGGTCGCGTCGTCGATGACCTCCTGCAGATTGGCATCTGCTGCAATTTGCTCGAATGAGTGAGGCGTGATCGCTTCTCGAGTCGCCAGATCGACCCTCAGCTTTCGAATGAATCGCCGAATGGCTTGATGGGATTCGCGGAGGCTTTCGAGGTTGGCCAGGACGAATGTGAGCGGGTTGTTGACGTCGTGGGCGAGGCCAGCGGCCAGACGTCCAACGGTTCGAAGACGATCCTCGGAGACGCGGGGCCCTATGATCGAAGGCGGCGCGCTCGACGAAGCGCCAGGAGAGATGCTTGGGCGGAACGCGGGCTGCATCTGAATGATGGTCGCATCGCGCCCATCCCAGATCGACACGATCGCCGTGGCGGTCAGTAGAGAGACTACGCCGCTTGGCTGCTGGACCCGATAGGTGCTTGGCTTGGACTCATCGGGAATCGCATGCTCGAAGGGTTCGCCAATCAGATCTTCATGGTTGACCCCGAGCAGCGAGCCCGCCGCGGCATTCGCAAAAAGGACGCGGCAAGCGGCATCGACGACCGTGACCCCGTCAGTGGCTCGGGCGAGCAACAAACGGCGCTGTGATTCGACGCCATGCGCCTCCCGCAGCTGCAGGAGCAATCTACGCAGCTCGTACTCTCGATTGATCGATTGCTGGAGGCCTGCAACGTATGACTCCGGCAGCTCGGAATCCGCGCAATCCTCTTCGGGCACAGTGCAGAGCTCTTCACCCAGCAGCAGCGTACTGATACCCCGACCGGTCGCCGGAAGCTCCGCCCCCAATCGCGTGTCCCAGCAGACGATCTGAGGCGCATGGCTCTCGACCTGCGTCATCGCGTCCTCGCGGTTCACGGCCACCCGGCAATCCGCCGTCTCAGGCCAAGCGTGGAGACTCTCGCGAACGAGCACGATCCGCTCCGGGTTTGCGGAAACGATGAGGACTCGGATTCTCCCCATTGCCTCGACAACCGATGTATGGGCCTTGTCTAGCTGCACAGTCCCCCCAAGGCGTAGAATCACTCTTGACGCCCAGACAAAACCATAGCACTGTAATAGGTCAATGGGAACGGCATTCGGCTGGTTTGGGTGATGGTGGATGCTCGATAGGGGCCAGGAAGAGCACGAGGTTCGGGAGGTTCTCCTCGTGGAGGACAACCGCATCGACGCGCAGCTCATCCGAAGGCTGCTCCGACGGGTATCCACGTCGTACTACCGCATCACCCACGTCAGGACCCTGAACGATGCCGTGCTGTCGGCCGACGAGCTTGCGCCGGACGTCATCTTGGCGGACCTCAATTTGCCGGACTCGCGAGGCACCGATACGGTCGCGAGCCTCCAGACCGCATACCCGGACATCCCGCTGATCATCGTCAGCGCCTGGGAGGACGAAGCGGTGTCGCTCCGGTCCGTCAAGGCAGGCGCGCAGGACTACCTGGTCAAGGGTCACATCGATGGCGCGAACCTGCACCGGGTCATCCGCTACGCCATCGAAAGAAAGAGAACCGAGCTGGAGCTCGTTCGGCTGGCGCAGTTCGACCAGCTCACGGGACTACCAAACCGAACCTTGCTGCGGGAGCGAGTCAATCACGCATTGGCTCGGGCGATGCGGTCGGGCACCGGTGTCGCGACGCTCATCCTCGACATGGACCGCTTCAAAGAGATCAACGACATGTTGGGCCACGAGGTTGGCGACAAGCTGCTCATCAAAGCGGCGAAGAGAATCCGCGCGAATGTTCGTGACCAGGACACCGTTGCCCGACTCGGAGGGGACGAGTTTGCCGTCATCCTGGAAGGCGTGAGCGAGGCAAAAGAGGTTCTCCCCGTCATCGAGCGAATCGTAGACAGTCTTCGGGAAGTCACCACCGTCGATGGGCACGAGGTGAACACCTCGACGAGCATCGGAATCGCGATGTACCCCGAAAACGGGAACAATCTGTCCGAGCTGCTCAGGGCGGCCGACCTGGCGATGTACCAGGCGAAGTCGTCGGGGCGCGCGTGCTACCAGTTCTTTGCCGACGCCATGCAGGAAGAAGCCCAGTCGAGGCGGGCGCTCGAATGGGCCCTGCGACACGCGGTCGAAGCGAACGAATTCCAGCTGGTCTACCAGCCGCAGGTTTGCCTTCGAACCGGAGGGGTGATCGGCGTCGAAGCGCTCATCCGCTGGATGCATCCGACCCGAGGCCTGCTCACCCCGTACCACTTCATCGGCGCCCTGGAAGAGTTCGGGCTGATCAACGAAGTCGGCGAATGGGTTTTGCAGACGGCGTGCGAGCAAATGCGCCAGTGGCATGCACTCGACCTTCATCCCATGCGAATCAGCGTGAACGTCTCGGCCCAGCAGTTCGAGGATCCGCTGTTGATCGACAAGGTACGGTCAGCGCTCGCAGCGACAGAGCTCTCGCCAGATTTTTTGGAGCTCGAGCTCACGGAGAGCTGCCTGATGAGTGACCCGGCCCAAGCGGGCGCGCTTCTTCGCGAGATCCGAGACGTAGGCGTCCGCATCGCAATCGACGATTTCGGCACCGGATACTCCTCGCTGACCTATCTCAACGAGTTCCCGTTGAACGCTCTGAAGATCGACAAGAGCTTCGTGCAGAGTGTCGAATCGAACGACCGGGGCGGACCTATTTCGAAGATGATCATAGGCCTCGGACAAAACCTCGGCCTCGAGGTGATTGCGGAGGGCGTCGAAACTGCGGGGCAGCTCGCGTACATGCAAGAGCACGGCTGCGATGTCGCGCAGGGCTATCTCTATGCGCACCCCGAATCACCGGAAGACCTGACCCCGTGGCTCATGGCCAACCAGCGCACCTCGGGAACCTACATGCGGTCGATCTCCATGAAGAAGATCGGCGACGGGTCCAAGAGCTGAGCCTTGGCCTTCCTGTGCTAGCGTAGCGACATGGTGGCCGCGACGATTCTCGTCGTCGACGACGAACGAAACATCCTGACGTCCGTTTCCCGCGCGCTCGGTCTCGAAGGCTATGGAGTCGACGTCGCCGGAAGCGCAGAGATCGCACTCGAAAAGCTCGCCAAGCAGAGCTTCGATGCAATTCTGCTCGACGTGCAGCTTCCGGGGATCGACGGGCTTGCGATGCTGGACGAGCTGCGGAAGCGGGAGATCTCGGCACCGGTAATCATGATGAGCGGGCATGCGACCATCGAGGTGGCGATGGAGGCGACCCGACGCGGTGCCGATGATTTCATCGAGAAGCCGATCGGAAGCGATCGTCTCGTGCTGTCGCTCAAGCGAAGCCTGGAGTTGCGCGAGCTTCAGCAGGAGAACCGGGAGCTTCGACGACGCTATGGACCGGGCGAATCCTTGCTCGGGCGGAGCCCGTCCATGCGCAGACTTCGAGAGCAGATCGCGCTAGCCGCGCGCTCGACTGCGCCAGTCCTGATTTTGGGTGAGCGCGGCACGGGCAAAGAGCTGGTGGCCGCGGCGATTCACGGCGGCTCCACGCGAGCCAGCGGCCCACTCGAAAAGCTCAACTGTGCGGCGGTGCCCGAAGGCCTGATCGAAAGCGAGCTCTTCGGGCATGAAGCGGGCGCGTTCACCGGGGCCACAAAACAGCGGCGCGGCAAGTTCGAGCGGGCGGATGGGGGCACCCTCTTCCTCGACGAAGTGGGCGACATGCCGCCGCAAATGCAGGCGAAGCTCCTGCGCGTCCTGCAAGAAGGTGAGGTCGAGCGGGTTGGCGCAGGGTCGATTGTGAACGTCGACGTGCGCGTCGTGGCTGCGACGAACAAGTCGCTCGAAGCGGAAATGGACGCGGGCAGATTTCGCGCAGACCTCTTCGACCGGCTCAACGTCGTGCCGCTGAGGGTGCCTGCACTGGCGGAGCGCTCCGACGACATTCCGCTTCTCGTGGAGCACTTTCTGGTCTTGGCCTGCGAGGCACACGACCGTCCTGGCAAGCAGATCGCCTCGGGGGCCATGCAGGTGCTCGAAGCGTATCGGTACCCTGGCAACGTCAGGGAGCTGCGCAACCTCGTCGAACGCTTGGTGATTCTGACTCCGGGGGAGACCATCACCGAAGCGGAGGCCCGTGCACTGCTTCCAATCGACCCGAAAGAGGCCTCGGCTGGCTATTTTCTGCCGGAAACACCCCTTCGCGAGATGCTTGAGACAGCCGAGCGGGACCTGATCAGCCGGGCGCTCGAGCTCCGCGAGGGGCACGTGACCAAGACCGCCGCCGACCTCGGCCTCGAGCGCAGCCACCTCTACAAAAAGATGCGCGCCCTCGGAATTCGCAAACCCGGATCAGAGTGACATTGCGTTCTCCTTCGCAGCCGCATACAGATCGCGGGACCAGCCGAGGCCAAGTTGCTCGATAATCTTTTTCCAGTCGATCCTGAAGTCGCAGCCCGAATCGAGGCGCTCGATCTCCAATTCAACAAGTTTGGGATCGACCCGTACGGAATCGACAAGAACGACTTGACCCGATTCGTCTCGGCGTTTGCTTGGATTTATCGATACTACTTCAAGGTCGATGTCTATGGGCTCGATAACGTGCCATCGCAGGGGAGGGCCCTGCTCGTCGGAAACCACTCCGGTGGTGTGGCGATCGATGGAGCAATGGTCATGGGTTCGATGCTGCTCGAAGCGGAGCCGCCGCGGCTTCCCCATGCGATGATCGACAAGTTCATCCACGAGTTTCCAGGGGCCTCGCAGCTCATGAGCCGAACGGGGCAGTTCACGGGTAACCCGGACCAAGCCAAACACCTCTTGAACGCCGAACGCCTCATCCTCGTCTTTCCGGAAGGCGCGCGTGGCACGGCAAAACTCGCAAAAGACGCGGATTCGTTGGTGGGATTCGGCACCGGTTTCATGCGACTGGCGCTCGAGACCAAGAGCCCAATCGTCCCCTTCGGCTTCGTCGGGGGCGGAGATGCGCTACCCACGGTGGCGAATCTCAAACGGCTCGGTCGGCTCTTCGGTGTTCCGTACATCCCAGTCACGAAGTGGGGTCTGCTCATCCCGAAACCCACGCGCTTTCAACTGCTCTACGCAAAGCCGATGTTCTTCGAAGGAACCGGGCATGAGCGGGACGAGACGGTGTGCGCGATGGTCGACGAGGTGAAACAACGAATCGCCGATTTGATCCGACAGGGACGCCAGCTCCGGGAGAGGGAGATCTCGGAAGAAGACCTGGTGCTGTGATGAAGGTTCTAGTGACAGGCATATCGGGGACGCTCGGACGCTTGACCGCACTGAAGCTCGTCCGACACGGATACGAGGTAATCGGCATCGACCGCCGACCTTGGCCCGACGCCCCCGAAGAGATCGAAATCTTCCAAGCCGACATCCGCAAGCGGCCCGCAGAAGACGTGTTTCGAACCCATCGGCCGGACGCGGCGATTCACATGGCCACGGTCACCCACCTCGTGACGCAAAGCCCGGACCGGATGCGCGTAAACCTGTACGGCACCCGCGCGTTCATCCATCACTGCGATTCCTATGGGGTGAAGCAGGCGGTTTTCGTGGGGCGACACACGTTTTATGGGGCCGCGGCCGACTCGCCGCTCTACCACAGCGAAGACGAGCCCCCGATGTCCACTCACACCTTCCCCGAGTTGGCTGACCTGGTGGCGGCGGACCTCTACGCCGCTTCGGCGCTGTGGCGGTACCCGGAAATCGCGACTGCAGTCCTGCGAATCGTGTACACGCTCGGCCCGAGCAAGCACGGCACCCTCGCCTCGTTCATACGTGGTCCGAACGTGCCCCTGATCATGGGTTTCGACCCGCTCTTCCAGTTCATCCACGAAGACGACGCCGCAGAAGCGATCGTCTCTGCGCTCGCCCACAAGCTGCACGGCATCTACAACGTCTCGGGCCCCACGCCGGTGCCGCTCGCGACCATCGTGCGGGCGGCCGGCCGCCGACCCATACCCGCGCCCGAGATGTTGTTCAAGCTGGGCCTGGGCCGGCTCGGCCTCCCTCACCTCCCGGCCGGAGCGATCGATCACCTCAAGTACCCGATTGTCGTCGACAGCGCCCCGTTTCGACGGGCCACGCGGTTTACTTATCAATACGACGAACGCGAAACCATCAACAGCTTCCGCACGGCGCGCTGATCACCCGCACCGCTGGCACTGGCGCTGGCAACCCCGTCCCTGTCTACACCCCCCCAAGACATACGCGGCAGCACAAGCCCCGAATTGCACCTTTTTTGACGAGACCAGTCCCGTTATCCGATCGTCCGCAAGATGTCGGCATCGGCTGAGCGCAGTGAGCTTCGGGGGCAGATTCTCGATGGGCGCTATCGAATCGGAAACAAGATTGGCATCGGCGGCACTGGGATCGTCTTCGAGGCCGAGCGCCTGGCGACGCTCGAACGCGTCGTCATCAAGATGCTCCGACCGGCTCATTCTGGCAATCCCGACCTGATGAGCCGCGTTCGGCGTGAGATCGAGGTCGCTCGTCGCGTCTTTCACCCGGGCATCGTTCCGGTGATCGACCACGGCACCCTCTATGACGAATCGCCTTACCTTGTGATGAAGCACATGCGCTCCGAAAGCTTGTCGTCGTATCTGCGTCGCAGCGGACCACTCAGCGGAGCCGAGATTTCAGTGATCATGGCGCGGTTGGCGTCGATCCTGCACAGCGTGCACCGGCACGGCTACGTGCACCGCGACATCAAGCCCGAGCACATCCTGCTCAATCGGGGCGGCTATGGCGAGCTCGACGTGCACCTTCTCGACTTCGGCGTCTGCGCTGCAGAATCCGCGCCCGCCGCCGAGCGCGCCCGGGAGCGCGGCCGCGTCTACGGCACCCCGAGCTATTCCTCGCCGGAGCAGGCTGCGGGCAACCCCTATGTCGACGCGCGGGCTGACCTCTTCGCTGTCGGTATCACGATGTTCGAGGCGCTCACTGGGAAGCTCCCATTCACCGGATCCGACGTGACGGCGGTCCTTCGCCGCATAATCCGCGACGACGCGCCCCGCGCGAAGGTTTTGTCGCCCCACGTCGACGACGAGATGGACTGCCTGGTCGCAAAGCTCCTGAGCCGAACGCCCGCAACGCGTTACCCTTCTGCACGTGCCCTCATGCGCGCGCTCGACCCTTGGCTCGCGGACCGGATCGGAACCGAGCGCGCTCTGGCGGCAAGGCTTCAGGTCGCGGCGGATACGAGCAGTATTCGTCCGACCGCGCGACAGGAGATGGTCGCCGCCTAGTCTTCGGGGCCACTCCCAGTGAGCGCGTCGATCAGGCCCCCGACGTCCGCGGGCGCCGCCATCGCGTGGTAGCCCTTGTCGACGTAGAGAACGGTGCCGGTGATGCCGCTTGCCAGCGGGCTGCATAAGAACGCGGCAGCGTTTCCGACTTCGTCGGCTCGGAGCGCGTCGGGCAGCGGTGCGTTCATCTGATAGTACTTGATCATCTTGTGGATGAAACCGATCGCGGACGCCGCTCTCGATGCATAGGGCCCCGCTGAGATCACATTGACCCGATGCCCCCAGCCGCGCCCCAACTCGAGCGCCAACATGCGTGCATCGGTTTCGAGCGCAGCTTTGGCCGACGCCATCCCGCCACCGTAGTCGGCGACGACTCCCTGACTCGCGAGATACGAGAGCCCGAGAAATGCACCCTGTTCACGCATCAAAGGTTGCATGTGCTGTGCGAGCGAGACGAACGAATACGCGCTGGCCCCGTGCGCTGCGAGATACCCTTTGCGGCTCGTCTGCATGAGCGGCTTGTTGACTTCGGGGCCGTTCGCGAGGCTGTGCACGACGATGTCGAGGCAACAATCGCCGAAGTCCTCGCGGAGCTTCCGGGCTACGCCGTCGACGCTGAAATCACCTCGGTCGCGGTAGCGCTTCTGTTTGCGAAGCTCTTCGGGCGCGTCTAGGAGTGCATCGTACTCGGCGTCGAGCGGGTAAATCTTTTCGAGCTCGAACTTGCTGCCGTCGGGCATCCGCAGTGAAGCGTCGAGCTTTCCACGCCGGAGCAGGGTCTCGAAAATCCCCAGCGCTGGAGGCCAGGTGCCCACACAGACCGAAGCTCCAGCCATGGCAAGCGCCTTTGCAATCGCAAAGCCGAAGCCGCCATCGTCGGCCACACCGGCGACGAACGCTCGCTTCCCCGAAAGGTCGATCGGCAACATGCGCGGAACCTTATCGCCAGACCCGGCAAACCGCTACACTCCGCGCCATGGACAAGCAAGATCAGGGGGTCGCGTACGAACGCGTGGCCGACGAGTACTTCGCCGACCGCGGTTTGCGGCGCTATGCGGGCGTCTGGTCCCTCTGGGCACTCGGCGTTGGCGCGGTGATATCTGGGGATTTTTTTGGATGGAACTTCGGCTTGGCCTCCGGCGGTTTCGGCGGGCTTCTGATCGCGACACTCATCATCACGGTCATGTATGCGGGCCTGTGCTTCAGCATCGCGGAGATGGCTGCTGCCCTTCCCCACACGGGCGGTGCCTACTCGTTTGCGCGCTCGGCCATGGGTCCCTGGGGTGCATACATCACGGGCCTCGCCGAGAACATGGAGTACATCCTGACGCCGGCGGTGATCGTCGTCGGCATCGGTGGTTACCTCGGCGCGATCTTTGGCACAGCACCAAACATGGAGCCCCTCTGGTGGCTCGCGGCTTATGCGGCGTTCGTCGGCCTCAACGTCGCCGGGGTCGAGACGACCTTTCGCTTTACCGTCGTAATCACGGGCTTGGCCCTCGGGATCCTCGTCGTGTTCTGGGTCGCGGCGATTCCCCTCTTCGACCTAGACTGGGCGCTCAACATCGAGCCTGAGACCGGCCATGGCCGTTGGCTTCCGTACGGGAGCGCGGGAGTTCTCTCGGCGCTGCCGTTCGCGATCTGGTTCTTCCTGGCGATCGAGCAGCTTCCGCTTGCCGCTGAAGAAGCGCACGCACCGGCTCGCGACCTGCCTCGTGGTTTGCTCTATGGCCTACTTACCCTGGTGGTCGCCGCATTTCTCACTCTTTTCCTAAACGCAGGAATCGCCCCCGGCTCTGCGGAGTTAGGCTCCTCCGCGGAGCCGCTGTTCGATGGGTTCAAGACGATCTTTGGCGCGGGCCTCGGCGCAAAGCTTCTCGCTCTGGTCGCCGTGACCGGCCTGATCGCGAGCTTTCACAGCATCATCTTCGCCTACGGCCGGCAAATCTTTTCCCTTTCGCGCGCAGGTTACTTCCCGCGATGGCTCTCCCGCACGCACCCCCGCCGCAAGACGCCGCACATCGCGCTCTTGGTCGGCGCCGTGCTCGGCTATCTGGTCGCATACGGCATCCATGCGCTCGGGCCCGAGCATCCAGTTGGCGCCGTGCTGCTCAACATGGCGGTCTTCGGCGCAGTGATCGCCTACGCGCTGCAGATGGTTTCGTACATCTTGTTGCGGGTTCGCCTGCCCGACATCGAGCGCCCGTACAAGAGCCCGCTCGGAGTACCGGGGGCGGTCGTGGCGCTGCTGATTGCCCTGCTGACTCTGGTCGCTCTCTTCGTGACCGACCCCATCTATCAGAAGGTGGTCCTTGGCGCAGCGGCTTGGTATGGCCTGGGCCTTCTTTGGTTTGCAGTCTACGCGCGGCGCAGGCTCGTGCTGGCACCCGAAGAGTCTTTCGCGCTTTCCGCGCACGATTCTCGGGACGAGCCTTAGCCAACGTGCCAAGCTCCGGCCATGCAGGTTCTGCTGGTGCGGCATGCCGATGCGGTCGACACGGGGTCCGCGCGGACCGACTACGAGCGTTGGCTCACCGACGGCGGCCGACGGACCATGACCAAGGTCGGCGAGGCGCTCACGAGAATCGGTCTGCGATATTCCCGCATCTACACGAGCCCGCTCGTGCGCGCGGTCCAGACCGCCGAGATTCTAGCCGCCACCCAGCCAGGGTTCGACGGTCCGCTCGAAGTGCTGAGCGCGCTTTCGACGGAGGAAGGAAGCGCCGCACAGGCCCTCGAACCCCTCGATCATGCGGCGGATGACGATCTCCTCGTCATGGTCACCCACATGCCCAAGGTGGGCGTCCTCGCGGCGCATCTCGGCCAGCTCGCCACGGCCCCTTCGTTTCGAACATCCTCTGCCGGCATGCTGAGCCTCGAGGGCGGCAAGGGCCGGTTGGAGTGGATGCTGGACCCGGACACATGCGAGCTCAGGCAGGCTTGACGCCGCGCACGCTCCGAGCCGGCTAGACGCTGCAGACCTGATTCCGGCCGCGGTTCTTCGCTTCGTAGAGCGCTTTGTCCCCTTGGACGAACAGGTCCGGCGCAGTCGACGCATCGTCGGGAAAGGTCGCCACGCCCAGCGAAGCCGTCACCCGCAGCGGCCCGAGCTCGGTCTGTAGCTCGGTTCCCTCGAGCTCCTCGCGCACGCGCTCGGCAAGCAGTCGAGCGCCCCGCGAGTCGGTTTCCTCGCACAGGACGCAGAATTCTTCCCCGCCAAATCGCGCCACGATGTCGGTTTCCCGCTTCACACGCCGCAGGACCTGGCCGAGCTCTTGGAGGACTCGGTCACCCGCGGCGTGACCATAGGTGTCGTTGACGGCCTTGAAATGGTCGAGGTCGGTCACGATCACCGAAAGCTTTCGGCCGAATCGCTGCGCCGCGAGAAGCTTTTGTTCCATTTGGTCGAGGAACGCACGCTTGTTCAAGCAACCGGTTAGGCCGTCGGTCGTGGCAAGCTCTTCGAGCTGGCGAACGAGGCGCGCACTCGCCATCGCAACGGCGAGGTGGTTGGACAGCGCTTGGAGTGTGGCACGTACGGGCACGCCGAACGCTCCCGACCTCTTCGCCGCAACGATCAGGGTCCCGATTGGTTCCTCGCGTACCACCAAGGGCAAGACCAGGAGCGACTCCATTCCCTTGAGCTTGGCCTTCTTGGTGAAGAGCACCTGCTGCTTCGAATCGAAATCGCCGCGGTACGGCAGGTAGTGCCGGTTCTTGACCACCATGGCGGTGAGCGAAGTGTTGTCGCGAAACCGAAGGCCATGAAAGTCGAGTGCGCGTTCCCCTGACGCGCGCCGCACGGTATGCTTGCGGCCCTCGGGCTGATACTCGGTGATCGCAGCGAAGTCGTGTGGTGCGATTTCCTTGGCTGCCGTCAAGCCGACTTCCATGACCGCGTCTTGCGTTCGCGCGGTGCTGAGGTCTTGAGAGACGCGGTACAAGATCTCCTGCTCGACCTTGGAGCGTTCGAGCTGCATGAAGACCCGTTCGTTTTCGAACGCTCGGAGGATGTGCGAGGTGCTGTCGCGGAGGAGCTCTTCCTCCTCGGGGCTAAACCCACGATCGACGACGCGGTCGGCGCAGAGCACGGCCCGGAGATGCCCCCGCTCGAGCACCGGAACCGCAATGAACGATCGCACGCTCGCGGGGCCCCTGTAGTAACAAATCCCCCGATATCCGCTCCTAATCTGCGGAAGGTTGGTGGTCAGCTGACGGCGAACGGCTGCACCCACTGCGCCCGCTCCTAGTGAGAACGGGCCGTCCGCGAGGTCGTCGCTCTTCGACACCAACTCGACGATCCGAAGCTGTTCGGGCTCATCGGTGGGCATCAGGAGCACACAGCTGTGCAGGTCGAGCGTCCGATGAAGCAGCTGCAGCGCGTGGTAAAGCGCCTGGCGAACCTCCTGGACGCTGGTCTGGTAGAGCCGCTCCTCGTCCCTCGCCCCTCCCGACGAAGGTGCGACCAAACGAAAGAGCCGGGTGTCGTCGCGCACCTGTGCCTTTTGGGCTTCGAGCTCGAGTGCAGACTTGCGGCGAACACGAACGATCTCTGCACGCGTGAACAGGTAGCTGAGCGCGCCGAAACCGGCGGTGAAGAGCGCATTCAAACCGAGGAGCAGAGGATCGCGAACGCGCTCCCCGAGAAACGCCGTGGCGAATCCCAGCACGAGCGCGAAAGCAACGAGGCCGATGCCCGCTCGCCCCGTCGCGAATGAACCGACGAGCGCGACCGTGACGTAGATCAAGGGATAGAGGTCGCTGTCGACGCCACCGCGAAGCTGAATCAGAGCTTGGACGCCGACGATCAGATAGGCGCCGAGCTCGAAAGCAGACTTCTCGTCGGTACCGCGCCGATGCGCGTCTCGTACACGGAAGCCGAAGAGCGCCGCCCAGCAGGCGAGCCAGACCCCATGCTCCCAACCGAGGGTTCGGCCTCCCGGAACGAAGAAGCCTGCGAGCAGGAAGGCGGCGAGGAGGAACGCAGCGGCCAGTCCCCATGTCGACCGCGCTGTGCGCCTGACACGAAGCGCTGCCTGAACCAGGGCCGTCATACCAGAGCGGTGTTACGCTCCGACCCATCCGTTCAGCAAGAAATCCGCGTGCGTGTGCGCTTTGCGCCCACCTAGGGGCGCGGGAACTGGAAGACGAACTCCTCGGCCCGAACCATCCCCAATTCGTCCCGCGCGATGCGTTCGACGTAGCTGGGATCGCTGCGGAGGGCGTCGATCTCGGCCTTGAGCGTGGCGATTTCGCGGACCAGCTCCTCGTTGGATTCGCGGAGCTCTTGAAGCTCTGCGCTGAGATGCCGGTAGCGGGGCAGGCCCTGCTCGTCGAGCACGAGGGTGGGAACGGTCATGACGGCCATGACCATCAGGGCAAACGGAAGAAGCGCTGCGCTTGTTCTCACGCCCTGAACCTGCCGCAACGCGGGCCAGAGGGCAATTTTCCGCCCAGTTTCGCACGCTTGACAGAACTCCTGCAGCTTCTACTTTCATTAAAGCGTGACAGTGACCTTGGACGAGCGGCATCGCCGAATCCTGTTCGCGGTCGTCACCGAGCACATCGCCTCGGGGAAGGCCGTAAGCTCGACGTCCATCGCGGAGCGATACGCGATCAAGCTGTCGCCGGCGACGATTCGGAACGTCCTGTCCGATTTGGAGGACGCCGACCTCCTGCACCAGCCGCACACGAGTGCGGGCCGCGTCCCGACCGATGCGGGGTTCCGATGCTTCGTCGATGCGATCGCGACGGCCGGAGAGATCTCGGACGCCCACCGGACCGCGTTGCTCCGGCGCCTTCAAGACTTGGAGCCGGGCGCCGACGCCGTGCGAGAAACCGGCCAGCTGCTGAGCCGGCTCACCGGGACGGCGACGATCATCGCGCAGCCGACGGTCGTCGAAGCGACCCTCGATCAGTTGCGATTCATGCGACTCTCCGGAGGGCGGACACTCGCCGTCTTGGTCACGCGCAGCGGCGTGGTCGAAAATCGAGTGGTCGTCACGGAGGTCGCCGTGGACGACCACAGCCTCGAACGTGTGAACAACTACCTTGCCGAGCTGGTCGGCGGCCGGACGCTCGCGGCGGTCCGAGACCTGCTCGCGGTACGTCTGGCGACCCAAGAAAGCCAGTATCAGGTCCTCCGAAAGCAGGCACAGAAGATGGTCGAGGCTACGGTCGACGGCCAAACACAACGAGCGCGCGTCGTCATCGAAGGGCAGGGCGCCCTTTTCGATCGACCCGAGTTTGGCGACGCGGAGAAGATTCGCCGATACCTCAATGCCTTCGAGGAGAAGCAGAAGCTCCTCGAGCTGCTCGAGCAGACTTTGCTGACCGATGGTGTTCAAGTCTTCATCGGCTCGGAGGCTGCGCTCGACGACGTAGACGACATCAGCGTGATTTCGAGCCCATATCGCCGAGATGGCGCGCGGGTCGGCTCCTTTGGAATCGTGGGTCCGACGCGTATGGACTACAAGAAGTACGTACCTTTGGTAGGATTTGCCGCCGATGTGCTAAGCGACGTCCTCGACGGACGGCTGCCAGGCAGATCCAAGGGCTCCTAGAGAAAGACGGTCAAGGCGAATGAGCGAACACGTGGGGGACGAGCCGGAAGACGAACAGGCCAGCGGCGCGGGTGAAGACGACGAGGTCATCTTTCCGGAAGACGAGGCTGGCGAAGAGCCCGAATCGGAGCCGAGCGAGCTCGAAAAAGCTCACGCCGAACGCGATCGCATGCGCGATCAACTCCTTCGTATTGCTGCGGACTTCGACAACTTTCGAAAGCGATCGCGCAAGGAAATCGAGGAGGTTCGCCGACGAACCATCGAGGACACGCTCCGCGAGGTCTTGCCAATCGTCGACAATCTGGAGCGCGCGGCCGACTCCATGACCGGTGCGACCGACGTTTCGGCGGTTTCTGATGGTGTGCGCATGGTCCTGCGCGGTTTCGACGACATCGCCAACCGCCTTGGCCTGAAGCGGGTTTCCTCGGTCGGGAACCAGTTCGACCCGACGTGCCACGACGCCATGCAGCAAGAAGAGACCGACGAGCACGCGCCGGGCACCATCGTCTCGGAGGTCGTTCCGGGCTATTTCCTCGGGGAGCGCTTGCTGCGGCCGGCCATGGTGGTCGTGGCAAAGCCCGTATCGAACGCAGACGAACCAAACGGTGACGCGGACGAGGATTGAAGCGACAGTGTTGGATAGTCGCACCTTTGCTGCATTGGGGTTCCATCTCGGGTTATAAAGGAGAGTAGGGCGAGATGGGGAAGATCATCGGGATCGATCTGGGGACGACGAACTCCTGTGTTGCATTTGTCGACAACGGGGAGCCGCAGGTGATTCCAAACGCCGAGGGCAGCCGTACCACGCCCTCGGTCGTGTCTTTTTCCAAAGACGGTGAGCGCCGGGTAGGCAGCGTGGCGAAGCGCCAAGGCGTGACCAATCCGGACAGCACCATCTTTGCCATCAAGCGATTGATGGGTCTGCCGTTCGATTCCGAGCCAGCACAGCGACACAAGCGGGCGGTGCCCTACGAGGTCGTAGAAAGCGACAGCGGGGACGCGTGGATCCAGGCGCAGGGTCATCGGTATTCGCCGCCTGAAATCTCGGCCATGGTGCTCGAAAAGATGCGGGAGGTCGCCGAATCGTTCCTCGGCGAAGGCGTCCAAGAGGCGATTGTCACGGTCCCTGCGTACTTCAACGACGCGCAACGCTCTGCAACGATTGCAGCAGGCAAGATCGCCGGAATCGAGGTGCGACGCATCATCAACGAGCCGACTGCAGCCGCGCTTGCATACGGCTTCGACGAGAAAGAAGGCAAGCGTGTCGCGGTATACGATTTGGGCGGTGGCACGTTCGATATCTCGATTCTCGAAATCGCCAACGGCGTCTTCAGCGTGAAATCGACCTCGGGCGACACCCACCTCGGCGGTGAGGACTTGGACAACGCGTTGGTCGAAGAGCTCACGCGGCGTTTCAAGGAAAGCAGCGGGATCGATCTGCATGACGACCGTGTCGCGCTTCAGCGTCTGAAGGAGCAAGCCGAGAAGGCCAAACACGAGCTCTCATCTTCGCTCGAGACCGAGATCAACCTTCCATTCATCGCGTCCGACGAATCCGGCCCCAAGCATCTCGAAACCAAGCTCAAGCGCAGCGAGCTCGAAATCCTGGTCTCGGAGATCGTCGACCGAACGCTCGGGCCCTGCAAACAGGCCTTGGACGACGCCGGCCTCAAGAAGGAAGAAATCGACGAAATCCTCCTGGTTGGCGGTCAAACGCGCATGCCCATGGTTCAGTCGAAGGTCGAGGATTTCTTCGGGAAGCCGCCCTACAAGGGAGTGAATCCGGACGAAGTGGTGGCAATGGGCGCTGCACTTCAAGGCGCCGCGCTGGTCGGCGAAGTCGAAGAGGTTCTTCTTCTCGACGTCACGCCGCTGAGCCTCGGCGTCGAAACCGGTGGCGGCGTGTTCCACAAGCTGATCCCGCGCAACACCACCGTCCCCACGCGCGCCAAAGAGGTGTTCACGACCAGCGTGGACAACCAGTCCTTCGTGCCGATTCATGTCTTGCAGGGCGAACGCGACATGTCCGCTGACAACAAGTCCTTGGCCAAGTTCGAGCTCGCACCGATCGTGCCTGCACCGCGGGGTGTTCCGGAAATCGAGGTGACGTTCGACATCGACGCCGATGGAGTCGTCAACGTGAGCGCCAAGGACCTCGGAACCAGCCGTGAGCAGAACATTCGTGTCGTCGCATCGAGCGGGCTGACCGAGCAAGACATCGAACGCATCATCGGGGAGGCCGACGCGTACAAGACGACCGACCAGAAGCGCCGTGAGCTCGCCGAGCTGCGCAACGCGGCCGAAGCTCTGCTCTACACCAGCGAGCGGGCGGTCGCCGAATGCCGGGAGCTCGTTCCCGAGGACGTCGTCGCACAGGTCGAGGCCGATATCGAGTCCTTGCACTTCTCCGTCAATGAGGGCGACGCGATCGCCATCAAAGACGGGCTCGAGACGCTCGAGCTGAGCGCCTACAAGATCGCCGAAGCGATGTACGGCAGCGTCGACATGGACTCGACCGGCGATGCCCAGACGGAGTCGTGAGCGCTGAAGCGAGTGCGTCGGCCACCGGTGCCGAATGGTTGGCGCGCATGCGCTGGGGGGCGCTCGCGATTCAAGCGGCGGCGATATTCATCGCCACCGAGGGTCTCGATGTCACGCTGCCCATCATTCCGATGTGGTCGCTCGTGGCTGTCGGCGTCCTTTCGAACGTCTGGTTGGCGTCGCGCAAGGCCGATGCCGGTCACCTCGGCGCATTTCTGGTGCTGGACGTCGTCCTTCTCTCCGGCATGCTCTACCTCTCGGGCGGCCCAACCAACCCGTTCAGCATCATCTACGTCGTCTACATCGCGATGTCCGCGGTGATGCTCGCGCCAAAGTGGACCTGGACGATCGCCGGACTCTCGATCGTGTCGTTCGCCACCTTGTTCGTCGTTCACGTGCCAAGCGAGCACTTGGGCCATGCGGGGCACGGCGGCGGGTTCCAAACGCACCTGTACGGAATGTTCATCGCCTTGGTTCTCGCGGTCGCGCTCATCACGTATTTCGTGAGCCAGCTGTCCGTCGAGCTCCGAAGACGCGAGCGTGCGCTTGCCGAGGCCGAAGAACGGACGCATCGCTGGGGAAAGCTGGCCTCGATCGCGACTTTGGCAGCCGGCGCCGCACACGAGCTTGGAACCCCGCTCGGCACCATCGCGGTTGCCGCCAAGGAGATGGAGCGGCAGGCCCGGACCCTCGTAGGCGGGGAAGCGCTCGTCGAGGATGCAGAGCTGATTCGCGAGGAGCTCGAGCGGTGCCGCCTGGTGCTCGACCGAATGGCCACGACAGGGGGCGAGTATGTCGGCGAAGCGCTGAGCTTCGTGTCGGTCGAGGCGATGTTTGACGAAGTGCGTGCGCGACTGAGCTCGGAGCATGCGAAACGCTGGGTCACGTCGACCGAGGTCGAAACGATCGAAGCCCCCGGGACCGCGCTGGTGCAGATGGTCGAGAACATCGCGCGCAATGGCTTCGACGCCTGTGACGCGGGGCGTGTCGCGCTCCATGTCCGCCAAATCGATCGCGCCGTCGAGCTTTGCTTCGTCGACGAAGGTCGCGGGATGGACGAGCAAGCGATGAGACGCGCCACCGAACCCTTCTTCACCACGAAGAACACGGCCGACCGGATGGGCCTGGGCTTGTTCCTGGCACGAACGCTCGTAGACTCGCTGGGCGGCCGACTGGCCATCGAGTCGGCAAGCGATCGGGGCACGACGATCCGCGTCGTGCTTCCTCAAGGCTCATGACCGACGCACGAGACGACGCCAGCCCCAAACCATCGGTCCTTCTGGTCGACGACGACGAGCGGCTCCGATCGCGAATGGCGCGTGCGTTCGAGCAGCGTGGCTACGAGGCACAGCAGGCGGATGGCTACGACAGCGCCGTCGCCGTCGCCGCCTTGGAAAGCACCGAGTACGCCGTCGTCGACCTTCGGATGCCCGGAAAGTCTGGCTTGGAACTGGTGCGCGAGCTTCACAGAATCGATCCTGCGACCAAAATCGTCGTGCTGACTGGCTACGGGAGCATCGCTACCGCGCTCGAGTCGGTCAGGCTCGGCGCCACGCACTACCTGACCAAACCAGCCGACATCGATGAGGTGATCGCCTCGTTTGGACGGAGCGACGCACCGACGGACCCCGCAGCCCGGCCGGTTGAAACGGGGAGCCCGCAGACGCCGTCCCTCGCGCGCGTCGAGTGGGAGCACATCCAGCGAGTGCTGACCGACTGCGGGGGCAATATCACGAAAGCATCGGAAAGATTGGGCATTCACCGGCGCTCCCTTCAGCGGAAGCTTTCGAAATTCCCGACGTCCCGCTGAGCGGCTGCGACGATTTGCCACATACAAGCCAGGTCTCTCCATCCCTAAGGTTGGGGTGGTGAAGCTTTGTTGGGTGATCGCGGCGCTGCTCGCGCCGTTTTCGATTGCGGCGGGGGCATCTGCGTGCGGAACCTGCGGCGTCGGCGATCCGACCCTGACCATCGTGGGCTTCGAGCAACCGCAAAGCCAGCGGGTGCGGACCTCTGGGACCATTCGCCATCGGAACGATCGAATCGGCGAAGCTCAGGTCGACGAGCTCAGGCTTGCGGAGCAGCGCATGGAGCTCGCAGGGGCGTACTCGCCAAGCGACCGATGGACCCTGTCTCTGATGATGCCGCTGGTGCACCGATTGGTGAGCGCGGTCAATCTCGCAGAAGCCGACATCTGGGCACCGGGAGATTTGGAGTTTCGGGCGCGGGCGGTGGTCTGGCGCGATCGCAAGTTTGCGCCTCGGCATTTGGTGAGCCTGATTGGCGGCCTCGAGTTTCCGACCAGCTCGATCGAGCGCGACGCGGAAGGCGTTCCGCTTCCATTGGAATTTCAAGCAGGCACGGGCTCATGGGACCCGATAGCAGGCGCTTCGTACACGATGTTTTCCGATCCCTGGTCGGTTTACGTCGCGTCGATCGGGATCTTTCCGACTCAGGGGACTGCGGATACGAAAGTCGGCGCGAGCTTCAGGCAAACCGTGCTTGGCCAGTTTCAACCGTGGCACTTTCTCGCCTTTCAGCTGGGCGTCGAGTTCCGAGTCGACCAGCCGGGCTACATCGCTGGCGTGCGCGACCCGAACACCGGCGGGCACATCACCTACGGCACGTTCGGTTTGGTCGGATTGCCGCACGACAAAGTTTTGCTGCATTTCACCACGGCGGTGCCGATGATTCAGCGGCTCGACGGAAGCCACAAAGAAGGTGTCGCGCTCACAGCAGGGCTGGTCTATGAAATTTAGTCTCGTGATCGCGGCCGTGCTGCTCAGCATGGCGCTGCTGCCGAATTGCATGCGGGTGACCGAGGGCATCGAGGTCGACGTCGCCTACCAGCCCGCGGCGACCCCAGCGGCGGTCCGCACGGACCTGGGCTACCGGGTGCGGCTCGAGCGGGCCATGATCGCGGTCGGCAGGGTCGAGCTGATCCGTTGCGACAATTTTGTCCTGGATCTCTGGAAACTTGTCACAGCTGCGAGAGCGAAAGCCCACGAGTTCTCGTCGCCGACGAGCCTGGGCGTCCCGCTGGTGATCGATCTCATGGAAAGCGCGGGAGTACCGCTCTTTGCCGGCACGCTGCGGCCGCCGCCAGGACGCTACTGCGGAATCCGCGTCGTCGGGATGCCGGCTGACCAGGACGCGTTGGGATTGACCGACGAAAACCTGGATATGATGCAGAACAGCGTTCTCATCGCGGGACAGGTCGAGGACGAGGCGGGCGAGGACCAATCCGCGCTGATCGCGTTGATCGGGGAGATCCTCCCGTGCGAGATGCGGTTCGACCGCCCGCTGGTGTTCGACGGCCCGGTCCTCGAGCGCGTCTCCATCCAAATCGACCACCGCAAGTGGTTCGATGGCATCGATTTTGCACTGCAGGACTCAACCGCAGTGCAACAACGGATAACCGAAAACGTACGGTCGTCGTTGCAGGCTGTCCTTCCCAGCGAGGAAGACGGGCTCTAAAGACCGCGGAGAAGAGGATGAAGAGATTAGGGACACTGATGGCGCTCAGCGCCTTGGCTTTGGGTTGCGGGGATGACGCGAGCACGGCGCAAGAGCAACAGGACGTCGAGCTCAGCTTTGCCGCCGTCGTGGGCGATCAGCCGTTCGTCTGCGGGAACACCTACGAAAACCTCGGTGCGAACGACACCTCGCTCGTGCTCAGCGACTTTCGCTTCTACGTGCAAGACGTCGAGCTCAAGAACGCCGCCGGCGCCTGGGTGCCGGTCCAGCTCGAAGAGAACAGCTTCCAGAACAGTGGCGTCGCTCTGCTAGACTTCGAAGACGACTGCGGCGAGCTTGGCGACCCAGAGCTCAACGATAGCGTGCGCGGCACCTTACCCGCCGGGGACTACGACGGCCTTCGCTTCAAGATGGGTGTCCCCTTCGAGATCAACCACGTGAACAGCGCAACGGCGCCGAGCCCGTTGAATCTCACTTCGCTTTTCTGGAACTGGCAGGGCGGCTACAAGTTCCTCCGAATCGACACAGGGCAGTTCAGCGAAAGCGACTGGCGCATGCACCTCGGCAGCACGGGCTGTGAAGGAGACCCGATGGTGGGTGGCGTGACCTCGTGTGCCAATGGCAACCGTGTCGAGGTCGAGTTTGATGCATTCGATGCGAGCGCAGGCACCGTGGTGGCCGACTATGCGGCCCTGGTTGAGGGCGCCGCACTCGATCAGGACATGGCGGCTGATGCCGGCTGCATGTCGAAACCTGCCGACACGGATTGCGGACCCTTGTTCGCCAACTTGGGCCTGCCCTTCGGTGGGACCCCCGCAGGCACACAGCAATTTTTCTCGGCCGAATGAGGTTTTTGGTCGGCACCTGAATATGACTCCGTCACACCTCAACATGAAACACCTCTCCCACACGCTTCTCTTGTTGCCATTGCTCCTCGGGGCCGGATGCGGTGACAGCGACACCGCATCCGCGTCCGGGGCATGGGTCTGGAACCTTCCGGACACCGTACCCGCGCCACGCGTTCCCGAGGACAACCCGATGTCCGAGGCGAAAGTCGAGCTTGGTCGGTTCTTGTTCTACGACACGAAGCTCTCGGGGAACCAAACCCAGAGCTGCGGAAGCTGTCATCGGCAAGAGCTGGCGTTCACCGATGGGCTGGCCCAAGCGGAAGGCTCGACCGGCGAGATTCATCCTCGCAGCTCGATGAGCGTGGCCAATTCGGGTTACGCGGCATCGCTCACCTGGGCAAACCCGGCCGTGGTGCGCCTCGAAGAGCAAGCTCTGGTGCCGATGTTCGGTGAGGACCCTGTGGAGCTCGGGATGACCAACATGGAAGGTGAGCTTCTTCGCAGGTTGCGCGAGGACGAGCGGTACCGAGCGATGTTCGGCGAGGCTTTTCCGAATCAGGCCGATCCGATTAGTTTGGACAGCATCACCAAGGCGATCGCGTCTTTTCAGCGGGCGCTGACCAGCTTCAACTCGAAGCACGACCGTGGCTCGAGTGCGCTGACCTTGTCCGAGCAGCGTGGCAAGGCGCTGTTTTTCGGCGGCACCACCGAGGCGGGCGTGCCCGATGCCTTGGAGTGCTTCCACTGTCATGGGGGCTTTTTGCTCTCCCAGGCGGTCGATCATGACGGCAGCGAATTCAATCAGCAGACCTTCATCAACAACGGCCTGTACAACCTCGACGCGGACGGTAGCTACCCAGAAGGCAATCAGGGGCTCTTCGACATCACGAACGACCCGGCCGACAAGGGAAAGTTCAAGCCTCCGAGCCTCCGCAACATCGCGGTGACCGCCCCCTACATGCACGATGGCTCGATCGCCACGCTCGAAGAGGTGGTGGATCACTATGCGCGCGGCGGCCGCTTGACCGAAAGCGGACCCAACGCGGGCGACGGCTTCGACAACCCCAACAAGAGCAGCTTCCTGAACGGTTTCGAGATCACCGAGCAAGAAAAGCAGGACCTCATTGCCTTTCTTCGCACGCTGACCGACGAGGAGTTGTTGACCAACCCTGCGTTCAGCGATCCGTTCGCTGAGTGATCTAGACCAGCAGTCGCGGCTCGCGTTCGAGGCATACGCCGAATCGGTGAAAGACACGCGCACGGATCTCCTCGGCGAAGGCGAGCAGCTCCGCAGTCGTCCCGCCACCATGGTGGACGAGGCAGAGGGCATGCTTGCTCGACACGCCGATCGCTCCGCGCCGGGTGCCCTTCGCGATCCCCGCTTTTTCGATGAGCCATCCAGCCGCGAGCTTCACCTGGGCGTCCTCGGCCGGGTACCGTGGGACTTCCTCGGGAGCGGTCACGAGCTTCTCATGGAGCGCCAGCTCGACCAGCTGGTCGGCATCCGCGACGGAAACGATTGGATTGAGAAAAAAGGAACCAGCGCTTCGACGGTTGGGGTCGTTGGGTTCGATCAACATGGACTTGTGGCGGCGAAGCTCAAGCACGGCAAGCTGAATCTCGGCAAGCGTCGCATCGGGTCCGACATGCTTTGCAAGCTCGGCGTAGCGAATCGCTCCGGGGCCGTTTGGGCGCAGGGCAAAGTCGACCCCGGACACGACGAAGCGATCGGGCTCTCGTTTGAACCGGCTGTCGCGATACCCGAAGCCGCAATCCTCGGGAGCGAGCTCATCGAACACGAGCGTGTCGCGGCGGAGCACACGGACCCGCGCGATCACCTCGGCGACTTCTGCGCCGTACGCTCCGACATTCTGGATGGGCGTCGCACCGGTGGACCCGGGTATCCCCGCGAGGCATTCGAGCCCTGCCCAGCCGCGATCGACCGCGCCATCCACGACCGTCTTCCAAGCGACTCCGGCACCGACGCTGACGGTTCCGCCCTCGCGAAAATCGAGCTCGTCGATCGCCATTTGAATGACCAGCCCGTCGTAGCCCTCATCGGGCACGACGAGGTTCGAGCCGCCAGCCACGACCGCCGATGCCAGCTCTTCGTTGGCCGCCCAACGAAGCGCGTCGACCAGAATCGCTTCGTCGGTGGCGCGCACGAAATACTTCGCGGGCCCGCCGAGCTCCAAGCTGGTGAGCGGAGCCAGCGCAACGTCGCGTTCAATCTCGAGCGTCGTCATCAATTCGTCATTTAGGCCGCTGGGATTCTTTCGAGGCCAGCCATGTACGGGCGCAACGCTTCGGGAATGAGCACGCTGCCGTCGGCCTGTTGGTTCTGTTCTAGAATCGCAACCAGCGTCCGGCCGATTGCGAGGCCCGAGCCGTTGAGTGTGTGAAGGAGGCGCGGCTTCGCCTTTTCCTCGGACCGGAATCGGGCCTGCATTCGTCGCGCCTGGAAGTCTCCAAACCAAGAACAGCTCGAAATCTCTCGATAGGCGTTCTGCGCGGGCAGCCAGACCTCCAGGTCGTAGGATTTCTGCGCCGCAAACCCCATGTCTCCTGCGCAGAGCTGCACGACACGATGGTGCAGGCCAAGCTTCTGCAGGATCGACTCCGCGTGATGGGTGAGCACTTCGAGCTCCTCCTCGCCCCGTTCTGGTTGACAAAACCGGACGAGCTCGACCTTGTCGAACTGATGAACCCGAATCATGCCGCGTGTGTCTTTGCCGTAGCTCCCAGCCTCACTTCGAAAGCAGGCGGTGTATCCGGTGTAGGCGACCGGCAAATCGGCTCCTGCGAGAATCTCATCTGCGTGAAGGTTGGTGAGTGGAACCTCGGCAGTGGGTACGAGATACAGGTCGTGCCCCTGAGCCTCGGCCTGCGCTTCCCATTCTTCGTCTTTTGCCATACGGAACGCGTCTTTCGCGAACTTTGGAAGCTGGCCGGTGCCGCGCATGGCGCTGTCTTTGACGAGTACCGGCGGCCAAACTTCTTCGTATCCGTGTTCGGTGCTGTGAACGTCGAGCATGAACTGCATCAAGGCGCGGTTGAGGCGAGCACCGAGGCCCTTGAGCACGACGAAACGCGAGCCGCTGATCTTGGCAGCGCGTTCGAAGTCGAGGATGTCGAGCCTGGTTCCGATCTCGACGTGATCTACGACGTCGAAGTCGAAGGCCGGCTTGACACCCCAAACCCGCACCTCGACGTTCTCGTCTTCGCTGAGGCCGTCGGGCGTGCTGGCATGAGGAAGGTTCGGAAGGTCGAGCAGGATCGATTCGAGCTCGGCCTCGACTTCGCCTTGCCGCGACTCGCCCCGTTTGATTTGGTCGCCGAGGCTGCGAAGCTGTTCGCGCTTCGCCTGAAACTCGTCGGACTTCTTGTCCGCGACCTTGGCCATTGCCTGGCTGGCTTCGTTCCGCTCTTTTCGCAGCGCCTCGACCCCTGTGATGACCGATCGCCGCTCTTCGGCTAGGCACGCGAGGCTATCCAGCAGGGCCGCGTCGGCGAAACCGCGGCGCGTCAGGGCCGCTTTCACCTCTGGCAGATTGTCGCTCACATGGCGCAGGTCGAGCATGGAAGCGGGTCTACAACAGGAGGCCCGTGAGCACCAGTCGCGTACTTCTTGGCGCTGCCTGCAAAAGCACCTAAGTTGGAGTCGTGAGCGAGACGGGCAAGCTCCGCCGGTTGGGGGTGATCGGCGACGTCCATTGCGAGGCTGAAACGCTAGCGCGCTCGCTCGATGTCCTAGACTCCATGAACGTCGAAGCGGTTCTGTGTGTCGGTGATCTGGTCGACGGCCACGGAGATGCGGATACGACCCTCGGCTTGCTGGAGGCGCGGGGCGTTCAATGCGTCTCTGGCAACCACGAACGCTGGTTCCTTTCGGGCGAGCAGCGGTCCCTCGAAAACGCCACCCTCGAAATCAGTGACGCATCACGCGCATTCATCGAAGCGCTTCCGCGAACGCGCCGGTACTCCACCGAGGCGGGGGAAGCACTACTGTGCCACGGCGTCGGCGATGACGATGAAGCCTGGCTTCTGCCCGAGACCCGAGGCTACGCCCTCCAAGACATGCCAACGCTCCGGGAGCTGATGCTCGACGACGAGGTTCAGTTCATGATCGGCGGTCACACCCACCGCAGAATGGTCCGCGTGTTTCCCGGGCTCACGGTGGTCAACGTTGGTACGATTCACCGCAAGGACGAGCAGTCGTTCGTGGTTCTCGATTTTGCTGCGATGTGCGTGTCGGCCTATTCGGCGGCGGCCGCAACGACCGGTGAGCTCATCGACGAGCTCGAGCTCCCCATGCCAGCACCGTTCGAGTAGCGCTGCGCCCCGCTTGGCCTAGCGGGCTTGGCGCCATAGCTCCGCCAGCGACGGCATCGTCCCGGTAAGCAGAAACCCCACTCGAAACAGGCGCGCCCCGACTCGAATCGACAACCAAGTCGAGATCAACAAGACCAGCATCGAGCCAAACACCTCCCACCAGGCGATGCCCGAGGGGTCGACCGAGAGCCGGATGATCACGGTGAGGGGCGAAGTGAATGGAATCCAAGTCATCGCTTGGCCGAGGATGCCATGGGGATCCTCGAGCAGGATCACGAGAACCATCAGAGGAAGGATTGCGAGCATCGCCCAGCCGAGGGTGAGCTTCTGACTTTCGGCCGCATTGGCACCGAGCGCAGCGGTCGCGAGCATCAGGCTTCCGAGGAACAGGTAGCCCAAGACGAACAGGAACGGGGCCACCGCCAACGCGCCCCACGGAATCGACACGAACGCCGCAAGCGCAGCCGAAGCCGTGATGGCGACGAAGACGACCATCGACGACCAGACCGCGAATTGGATGAGACCCGCAGTGCCGAGGCCAAACAGCTTACCTGCGAGAATTTCCTCCGGCGTTACCGAAGAGAGCAGAACTTCGACGATCTTGCTCTCCTTGTCGGTCGACACGGTCTGGACGAGATAGCCCGAAGCACTCAGCAGCGCCGTGAGTAGGAGAATTCCCAAGAAGAGAGGAATCGTCGTGCGGACGAGCAGGTCGAGGGCCTGGTCGAGGTCGACCAGTTCTTCGCCTCCAGGGCCGAGCCGGCTGCGCACGAAGTGAGCAGGCGAAAGCACGCGCTGGTGCACCTCGCCGTCGAGGCGTCCTTGGATGAGCGACTTTCGAAGGAGGTTTCGGAGCACTGGCTCGATCGAGGTTCCCCGCATGCTCAGGAGCGGAGTCTTCTCCGACTCGATGGCACGCACCTTTCCAGTCGCGAGGTAGTCCTGTTCGATGACGTAGACCGCGCGAAGGGTACCCGAGTCGAGATCCTTGCGAGCTGCTTCACTATTCTCGTAGAGCAGCACTTCGTCGGCCTTCTCGTGCGCCTTCCAGCGCAACTCGCCGCCCTCCTCCACGAATGACGAACGATCGATGACCTTGGCTTCGTCGACGAGGCCGAACTGCGAGCCCTCTGCCGCGCGCTGCGAAAGAAAATAGGTTTGCGCGCCGAGGACGGTGCCCGAAACGGCAGCCAGGAAAAGAGGCAAACCAAACGTCGCCAGCAAGTACGACCAGCGTTTGACGACCGACATAAACTCGAATCGCGCCACGGCGGCAATGCGTGGGATACGCATACCTCAGCGACCCCCACTCACTAGGCGGACGAAAATCTCATCCATTCGAGCCACCAGGGGTTCGTAGCGATCGACCAAGACGCCGTTGCGGACGAGCTCGTTCAGGTATCCCGCGGGAGTGGCGCTCGCGGGCAGCTCCACGTGCCAGCACCCTGCCTTACGCTGCGTGGCCTCCACCCCGAGTGCGACGAGGTCCATCGCCGTCCAGACCATGACCTCGTGCGGTGAGTATCGCCTACGGATCTCGTCGAGCCGACCGTACACCACCAGGGTTCCACGATGGATGAGAGCGACGCGGTCGCAGAGCGCCTCGACTTGGTGCATCATGTGGGTCGACAAGACCGTGGTCAGACCGCTTCGCCGGCGCTCTTCGATCAAATCTGTGACGAGGGCGACGTTGATCGGATCCAAGCCCGAAAACGGCTCGTCCAAAACGCAAAGCTCGGGATCGCTCATGAGGCAGGCGGCGATCTGAACCTTCTGCGTCATGCCTTTCGATAGGCTTTCGACGCGCTGGTCCGCGACTTCGCTCAGGCCGACGCGCTCGAGCCATTGGTCCCCTGCGTCGCGAGCGGCCGCACGCTTCATGCCCTTGAGACGGCCCAAGTAGGCGAGAAGCTCGCGCACTTTGGCGCGACGATACACGCCGCGCTCCTCGGGAAGGTAGGCTGTGCGATCGAGGTTCTGCGGAGTCGGCGCGGCGCCAAAGAGCGACACATCGCCCTCATCGGCACGAAGGATGTCGAGCCCGATTCGGATCAGAGTCGTCTTTCCGGCACCGTTGGGTCCGAGGAGGCCAAAGACCTCGCCCAACCCCACCTCGAGCGACACCCCGTCGAGCGCAAGGTGCCGCCCAAAACGCTTGGATACGCCCTGATACGCAAGAACTCCCACCGAGGAAGTGTATCGGCTGGAGGGCTCGGGGGGCCAATCCGCTGCAGGCTCAGTGACCGGACCCGCATGCGCTGCCTCTCTACGAAAGCCCCGCAGCCAAGAGCTTCTTGGTCAATGTGGAAACGCCGACGCGCCCGAGCTCGTCGCTGAGGAAAAGCCGTCGAGTCTCGGAGGCTTCGGCCTTTGCTCCCGTCGCCCGGAAGACGTCGACCTGCATTCGACGGTGCGTCAGCACGTGGTCAAGCTGTCCAATCGGTTCCCGGCCTAAGCTCGCCGAGATCCCCGCGTCCCGGAGCGCACCTCGCGCATCGCTCAAATCGAACGCGCTTCTGGGGATCATCGGCAAGCCCCAGAGCCCAGCAAACAGGCTCCGCTCGCTTCGAAGGAGCCAGACGCGCTGCTTCGGCCCGCGGCCCTGCGTCGCCACCACGGCGGCGAGCTTCACCTGGCTTGGTGATTTTCGCGGGCGCGGAACGGGGAGCGCGTCGACTTCGCCGTGTGCGCGTGCCTCGCAGTCGTCAGCAACCGGGCAGAGCTCGCAGCTCGGTTGCTTGGGCGTGCAGACCGTCGCACCGAGCTCCATCAATGCTTGATTGAAAGCGCCAGGCCTTGCGCCGGGGACCAGACGCGCGGCCTCTTCCCAGATTCGTTTGCAGGTCACCGCCGAGCCGACGGGGGTGCCGATTCGAAAGAGGCGCGCGAGAACGCGCGTGACATTTCCGTCCACGATGGGCTCTTCTTTTTCGAAGGCAATGCTGCCGATGGCACCCGCCGTGTAGCGACCGACGCCCGGCAGAGCGCGCCGTGCTTCGGCATCCTCGGGGACCTGTCCGCCGTACTGCGTGACGACTTCCCGGATGCCCGCATGGAGCAAACGCGCACGTCGGTAGTAACCGAGGCCGCTCCAATGCGAGAGCACGGTGTCTTCGTCCGCTTCCGCCAAGTCCCTCGGAGTCGGAAAGCTCGCCAGGAAGCGCTCGTAGTAGGGGATGACCGTCTCGACGCGCGTCTGTTGAAGCATGACTTCGGACACCCAGATTGCGTACGGGTCGCGCGTCTGCCGCCAAGGAAGGTCGCGGGCCGCCTCATCATACCAGTCGAGTAGCTTCTGCCGAATCGCAACCATCAAAGGTCCCCGTCGAGCAGGCGCTCCGGGTTCTCGAGCATTTCGATGACGTCGTATGCAAACGCAGCACCAACGTGTCCATCGACGACGCGATGATCGAGCGAAAGCGAAAGCAACATGACCTTCCCCACGACGATTGCTCCGTCGCGAACCACGGGCGTCTCCCTGATTCGGTGGACTCCCAAGATGCCGAGCTCTGGATGATTCAGTATGGGCGTCGCAAGAAGGCCGCTACGTTTGCCGAGGGATGTCACCGTGAACGTGGAGCCGCGGAGATCTTTGGGCGCGATCGTGCCGTCTCTCGCCGACCGTGCAAGGACTTCGATTTGGCTCGCCAGCTCGAAGAGCGGGAGTCGATCCGCATCGTGAACGACCGGAACCATCAGTCCGGCTTCGGTCGCCGCGGCCACACCGATGTTGTAGTACTTCTTATAAACCAGCTCGTTGCTGCGCTCGTCGACCGCAGCGTTGAGCACGGGATGCCTGGGCAACGCATCGGCCACGGCTTTGACGATGAAGGGCAAGTAGGTGAGCCGGACCCCGCGGCGCTCCGCCTCGGGCAAGAGCCGCAGCCGGAGGTCCACCAGCCGCGACGCATCGCACTCCTCGACGAACGTGAAGTGCGCTGCCGTCGTCTTGGAGCGGTGCATCCGTTCGGCGATGGCGCGCCGCATTCCGAGTATCGGGCGACGCTCTTCGAGGGCCGTATCGGTCCGCTGCTCGGCGACGAGCGCGCGAACATCATCCGCGGTCACTCGCCCCTCCGCGCCGCTCGGACGGACGCGCCGAAGGTCCACACCCAACTCATCGGCCAAGCGTCGCGTCGCGGGCGTCGCCAAGGGCTTCGCGCCGAAGTAGGCATGCTCGGAACCGATCTCGGCCCCGGCTCCCCGTTCCCGGCCTCCCCGCCCCGGTCTCGGAACCGCTCTCTGCCCCGGCCCGTCGGCCCCGGACTGAAAAAGCCCCGCCCCCGGCACCTGGTCCTGGATCTCCCCCACGGCAGTGGCCGGCGGTCTCGAAGATCGCCGCGCGGCATCCACGTTCGAGGTGAGCTCGGAATCCAGCGTGAGGATCACCTGCCCCACCTGCGCGACGGCGCCCACTTCGAAGCAAATCCGCTCGACTCGCGCTTCGCATGGCGCGCCAATCGTCACGGTCGCCTTGTCGGTCATGACCTCCACCATGGGGTCGTCCTCGGCCACGGTATCGCCCACCGCAACGAACCACTGGACGATCTCGCCCTCGGTCACCCCTTCCCCAACGTCCGGAAGCTTGAAATCGAGCCGCGCCATCCCTCAGTACCTCGCCGTTTCGACAAGCGCCGGGGCGATGCGATGGGCCAGCGGAAGATACTCTCGCTCGTGTGTCAAAGGGAACGGCGTGTCCCAGCCGGTGACACGGACAGGGGGAGCCTCGAGGTGCAAGAATGCACGCTCGGTGATCAGCGCGACCAGCTCGCCTCCAAAGCCGCAGGTACGAGGCGCCTCGTGCACGATCACCACGCGGCCGGTCTTCTTCACGCTCGAGGTGATGGTTTCGATGTCGAGCGGCCAGAGCGTTCTGAGGTCGACCACTTCGACATCGACCCCCTCCTTGGCCACCTCTTCGGCGGCGGTGAACGCTTCATAGAGCATGGCCCCCCAGGCGAGGCAGGTGACTTGCTCGCCCGCCCGAACGACCTTGGCTTCTCCGAGAGGCACTCGGTACGTCGTCTCCGGAACGTCCATTTTCACGGCGCGATACACGCGCTTCGGCTCGAAGAAGAGAACGGGGTCATCGTCTGCGATCGCTTCGAGCAAAAGCCCCTTCGCGTCGTACGGGTTCGATGGGCAAACGACCTTCAACCCTGGCGTGTGGATGAACAAGGCTTCGGGCGACTGGGAATGATACTGACCACCTCGAATGCCACCGCCATAAGGCGTGCGGACGACCATCGGCACGTGAAACTCGCCGGCCGTTCGATAGCGATACTTGGCTGCTTCGCTGACGAGCTGGTCGAAGCCCGGGTAGATGAAGTCCGCAAACTGAATCTCGGAAACGGGCCGGAGCCCGTGCAGCGCCATACCGATGGCTGTCCCGAGGATCCCGGTCTCCGAAAGCGGCGTGTCGAGCACCCGATCGGGGCCAAACTCTTCTCGCAGCCCCTGGGTCACCCGAAAAACCCCACCCAAGGTGCCAATGTCTTCGCCCATGAGCAGGACGTTCTCGTCCTCTCGAAGCGCACCCCGAAGCGCGCTGTGGATCGCCTGAACGAGGTTCATCTCGGTCATGACTCGTCCTCTTCAACCCCAGCCCGCGGCCCGCCAAGGGATTGCCCCTGCTGCTCGCGAAGGTGCCAGGGCTGCTCGGCGTAGACGTCCGTGAACATCTCGCCAAGCTCAGGCGCCGGTTTCTCCTCGGCACACCGGACGCAATCTTTGACTTCCAGGTCGCAGACCGTCCGCCAATCGCTGTCGAGCTCGTCGTTCCAAGCCTTGCGATGCTCGATGTGCTTGCGGAGCCTGGCGATCGGATCGGCGTTGCGCCAGGCGTCGACCTCCGCTTCGCTTCGATAGAGCCTCGGGTCGTCCGAGGTCGAGTGGCCGCCGATGCGATAGGTCACAAGCTCGATGAACGTCGGACCGCCGCCGTTTGCCGCGCGCTGTACGCCTTCTCGAACGGCCCCAAAGACCGCCAGCGCATCGTTGCCATCGACCCGTGCTGCCGGGACCCGGTACGCAGCCGCCTTTTCAGCGATGGTACGGGTGGCGGTTTGTCGCTCGACCGGCAAGCTGATCGCGTAGCCATTGTTGCGACAAAGAAAGAGAACTGGCGGCTGAAAGACGCCAGCGAAGTTCATTGCCGCGTGGAAATCATTCGAGCTCGTCGCCCCGTCGCCGAAGAATACGCCGACGCACTCGTCGAGGTCGCGCGTTTTGGTCGCCATCGCCAAACCGACGGCGTGGGGGATCTGCGTTCCGATCGGTGCGCTCACCGCGAGGTAACGGTGTGACCGGCTGAAGGTGTGGTCCGGCATCTGTCGGCCGCGCACCGGGTCGTCGGCGTTCCCGTACATGTGATCGACGTACCGCTGCAGCGGGTAGCCTCTCCAGAGCAGAGCGCCGACTTCGCGATAGCAGGGAACGATCCAATCCCGGTCGCGAAGGGCGGCCGCGGCACCGAGGATCGCGGCCTCTTCTCCGAGCGAGCCGACGTGAAACGCAATGCGACCTTGCCGCTGAATTCGTTCGAGCCGGTCATCGACGATGCGGGTGCGAACCATCGCCTTGTACAGCGCGACGACTTCATCGACGGACAGGCCCGGGTCGAGCTTTGAGTCGAGGCTTCCGTCGTCCCGAATGACCTGCATGTCCCCCTCAGCCGAGCACGTCTAGCTTTCGTTTCTTTCCGTACCGATTCATTGCAGGCGCCACTTCGTCCTGCACCTCTGCGGCAAGCGCCCCCTTGAGAAAGACCTCCGCTGCGCGATAGCTGGAGCGCACGAGCGGCCCCGAGGCGACGAAGCGAAACCCCATCTCGAGCCCCTGTTTCTCGTAGTCTTCAAACTCAGCGGGCTCGACATAGCGCTGCACCGAGGCGTGACGCTTGGTCGGCCTCAGATATTGGCCGATGGTGAGCACATCGACGTCCGCATCACGCAGAAGCCGCATCGCGCTGAGCACTTCATCGCGCTCTTCGCCGAGGCCCACCATCAACGAAGTCTTGACGATCGAAGCGCCGAGCGCTTTGGCGGTGACGAGGGCATCAACCGAGCGCTCCCACGAACAGCGGACATCTCGAATGCTCCGTTGCAATCGCGGCACGACCTCCACGTTGTGCGCAAAGACATCGGGGCGCCCTTCCTGCACGACCACGCAAAGGTCGTCGCGATCGCCTTGAAAGTCTCCAACCAAGGTCTCGACGCGAAGCGCTGGGCTGTGATGCTTGATGCGCCGAACCGTCTTCGCGACGTGCGCGGCGCCGCCGTCTGCGAGGTCGTCGCGGTCTACCATCGTGAGCACGACATAGGCGAGCCCCATTTCCGCCAGCGAGATCGCCGTGTTTTCGGGCTCTTTCGAATCCACGGCGCCGCCGGGCTTCCCGGTCTGAACGGAACAGAAGCGGCAGCCCCGCGTGCAGGTCTCCCCGAGGATCATGACGGTCGCGGTGCCCTGGCCCCAGCATTCGAAAATGTTCGGGCAGCGGGCCTCTTCGCACACGGTATGCAGCCCGCGAGAACGGAACTTGGACTTCAGGCCGTGGAATTGGTCCTGCTGCGGCCCCGCTGGGAGCCTCACGCGAAGCCAATCAGGTTTGCGAGCAGGCAAGGTCATCGAACGCTCCCATTGATCCTAAGGCAAGCTCTTAGGGGGCTGCACCTCTGCTGTCAATCGCGTCTAACACCACGAATTGTGGAGCTTTCTTCGGCTTGGTGCAATAAATCGATATCCCGGCCGGTTAGGCGCAATATTTTCGTGTTTGACCCTTTACCTACGTCGAGCCTGCCCCATAATCTTGCATCGAATCGGCTCAATACCCGTCAGGAGCAACTCGATGGACGACGAAAGAAGGCCTAGGCGCGCTGGCCCCGTGGAGAGACCCGGTGCTTTGGGTGGCAAGCGAGACCTCAACAGGCGCAAGCGTGTCCAAGATCTAATCGACGCCGGTCTAGCGCTCTTTCTGCAACGAGGCATCGAAGCGGTGACGATCGACGAAGTCGCCCGCGAGGCCGGTATGGCGAAGGGCAATTTCTATCGCTATTTCCGGGACAAAGCCGATCTGGTCGAGGCGGTGGTTTCGCCGATTTCCAGCACCACGCTCGAAGCGATTCAGGAGTGCGACTCGCAGCTCCGGCAAGCAAGCGATCGAGACCAGGCGGTCGCCGCATATGGACAACTGGGCAATCGCTTGGTTGGCGCGCTCGCCCTCTATCCGGACGCGATGTGCCTCTATCTTCAGGAGCGGAGGGCCCCGGCGACAATCGCACGGCAGGCGATCTCCGACCTGGCGAACGAGCTCGACCAGAGGGCGATGACCCTCAGCCAAGTCGCCGCCGAGCGGGGATTCGTGACGGTTTCCGATCCGCGCGTAAGCGCGCTGGCCGTCCTCGGCGCGGTCGAAGCGCTCGCCCTGGCTTCGGTGCGGAAGCAGGTTCAGATGGATCCCATCGAAACCACTAAGAGCCTGATCTCGATTGTGCTAGAAGGTCTGCGAAACTAGCCCGCCTGGGCCGGTTGAACAACTGTCCAGCCCGAAACTACCGTTCCGGGAGCTTCTTCTTCACAATTGAACGGATATGGCGGGGAGCCTGATCTTGACCGCAGTGGCGCTCGTCTGGGCGACATTGCCCGGCGTCGCACATGCGGCGAGCGGGCCGGGTGCGCCCGGGATCGCGGGCGAGCTCGGTACGGTGGTCTTGCTCGTCCTCGTCATCGGCGTCGCATACGTGCTCGCGCACAACGTGGTGGAGCGCCTGCAGCGTCGCTTCCTCGTCGTGAGCGGCGCCGAGTATCTCCTTCTCGGGTTTTTGCTCGGTCCAGCGTTCCCTGCGATCCACGCGTTCGACAACGTGACTGGCCTGTTGCCGATCATCGCGCTCGCGGCCGGTTGGGTCGGCTTGCTCCGCGGCACCGACTTCGACTTCACGAGTCTACAGAAGCTCGACCCAGCAACGTGGCGCGTGGTCTTTCTGCATCACCTGCTGCCCGGCCTCGCCGTTGGCTTTGGCGCCTACTACTTCTTCACTGACGGCGGCTGGGTGGAGACGACGGCGCGCAGCGCGGCACTGAGCGCCGCCGCGCTCGCCTGCTTTGCGGCCGCAGATTCGACGGAACCGTTCGACCTCCTCGCGAGGCGTTACGAGATCAGCGGGCGGCTTGCTTCGATGCTCCGAAACGGAACGCGCCTCGGCGACATCGCTGTGATCCTCGCGTTCGGCCTAATTTTTTGCGTGTTCCACGAGAACGCGCCTCAAGCGCAAGACTACTCGCCAGCTCTGTGGGCATGGGTCACGGTCCTGCTCGGCGCCGCGCTCGGCTTCCTGTTTTCGCTCTTCTTGGCCGGTGACGAATCGGACAACTCCCGCTTCTTGGCGCTGGTAGGCATCATTGCCTTTGCATCGGGTGGGGCCTATTTTCTCGAATTGTCTCCTTTGGCGGTGAATCTTTCGATGGGCTTCGTGCTGGTGAATTTCGCTCGCGGCGGCCAGCTCCTGCACACGACGCTCGAATCGACCGAGCGCCCGATGGCAATCGTGCTCCTGATCTTTGCCGGTGCCCTTTGGCAACCTACCCCGTTGGTGCCAACTCTGGTCGCGCTCGCTGGTTTTCTGGCTGCGCGCACCGGGGCGAAGTGGGTCGCAAGCCTGATCGCAGGCTGGGGCACCACCTTGCGAAAGGACCTGTTTCGGGGTCTTTTGGCACACGGAGACGTCACACTGGCAATGGCTGTCTCGTTTCGCCTCGTCTATGAGGGAGAGGCCGCAAACCTCGCGTACTCCGTGGTGCTCGGCTCGGTCATCCTCAACGACCTGATCGCACCGCGACTGCTCCGGGGCTTGCTCGCGGACGAGGGCGAAATCCAGCGCGAGCTCAAGGCGAGTGATTCCCAAACTTCGGTCGAGGTGAGTGCCAAATGAACATCGTCGTCATCGGTTTGGGCGAAGTTGGTCGTCACTTGTTGAGCGTCCTCGACAAAGAGGGTCATGACATCATCGCCGTCGATTCGAACGCCAAAGCGGTGCAATACGCCGAGGAGCACTACGACGTAGCTTCGATCATCGGCTACGGCGCTAGCGAAACCTTGCTCAAGATCGCGGGTGTGGGTCGCGCCGACCTGGTCGTTGCCGTGACCAACCACGATGAGATGAACCTGATCGCTGCGCTGGCGTCCAAGCAGCTGGGCGCAAAGCACGTCGTCGCTCGCGTCCAAGGGACGGCCTGGTCCGAGTGGACCGAGGGCATCCGCTACGGCTTGCTGGGCGTCGACGTCGTGATCAATCCGCGCGTTCTCGTCGCGCAAGAGCTGAGCCGCATCGCCCGGTCTTACGGCGCCTCGGACGTCGTCGACCTCGCGCAGGATCGGGTCGAGCTCGTGCAGATCGACCTCGACGAATCGCGGGTCCTCAACAAGCCGCTTTCCTCGCTCGAGCTCCCCGCGCACACGCTGGTGAGCGCGGTAGTCCGTGACGGTGAGCTCTTCGTCCCAGGCGGCGCCGATGTGTTGGTCAAGGGCGACCGCGTGTACTTGATCGGTCGACCAGAAGGCGTGCTCGCCGCGGAGCGACTCTTCAGCAAGGAACGCAAAGCACGCCGAGTGTGCATCGTCGGTGGAGGCGTGGTCGGCAAGGCGCTCGCGCGCGAGCTGTTGCAGCAGGAGGCGACGGTCATGATGATCGAAAGCGATCTCGAAGTAGCCGAAGAGATCAGCGCCGAGTTTCAAAGTATCGAAGTGGTGCACGGCGACGGAACCGACGGGGCGCTCCTCGAGGAACAGGAGGTCGGCACCTACGACTTGTTCGCCGCGGTCACCAAGCAAGACGAGATCAACCTCATGGCGGCGCTGCTCGCTCAGCGCGCGGGCTGCAAGCGGACCGCCACGATCGTGCAGCGAGCGGACTACGCATCGATCTACCGTCAACTCGGCATCGACATCGTTCTTTCCCCTCGTACCGTCGCCTCGGACCAGATCCTTCGTTTCTCGCGAGGCGGTGGCCTTCACAGCTTGACCGTGCTCGAAGACGGCCAGGCGGAGGTCGTCGAGCTGACCGCAAGCCCGAAGTGCCGCGCCGTGAACAAGCCGCTGCACCGCATGAATCTGCCCCGTGGCTCGCTCTTGGCGGCAATCGTGCATGGCGACGACGTGATCATTCCGCACGGCAAAGACGTCGTGCAGCCGGGCGACCGCGTGATCTTGATGACTACCAAGGAAGCGCGGGCGACCGTCGAGCGGCTCTTTCGACCGAGGGGCGAGTGAGCACCCAGTCGAGAGACTTTCGCGGCGTGATCCGACCCGTCGGAGCGGTCGTGCTCGGAATTGGTGTGATGATCGCCCTTTGCGCTGGTGTCGGCATGATCTGGGACCAGTTCGCGCCCGATCCGAGTCGGCCGCAGGGCGGTGCCGCGGAGCTCGCGCTCTCGGCGATCATCGTCTCGATCGTCGGCCTGACCGCGTTTCTTTACGGAAATCGGTTCGTGTCGGAGCGAATCTCGCGTCGCGAGGCGCTCCTTGCCGTGAGCTTGATTTGGATCGCTGCCGGCGCGTGCGGCGCAGTTCCATTCATCCTCGGAGCGGGCATGTCGTTCGACGATGCGTTCTTCGAATCGGTCAGCGGCCTGACCACGACCGGTGCAACGGTAATCGCAGACATCGAAGGACGTTTGTCTCGCCCACTTCTGCTCTGGCGGTCCCTGATTCAATGGCTCGGAGGCATGGGCATCGTCGTTCTGTTCGTCGCGGTCTTTCCGAATCTTGGTGCGGGCGGCAAACATCTTTTTCGCGGAGAGGTACCGGGAACTACGGCCGAGGGCTTGAGGCCTCGCATCGCCGAGACGTCATTCGCACTGTGGAAGCTCTACGGCGCACTCACGGTCATCGAGATCGCGTTGCTCAAGATCCTCGGCCTCGACCTGTTCGATGCCGTTTGTCACGCATTCACGACCATGTCGACGGGTGGCTTCTCGACCCTCGACAGCTCGGTCGGCGGCTTCGATAGCGCCGCCGTCGAGTACGTGATCGCAAGCTTCATGCTGATCGGAAGCGTGAACTACGGGCTCTACTACGGCCTTTTGCGTACGGGCAATTGGCGGTCGCTCGTGCGTAACATCGAGTTCCGCTGGTATGTCGCAATCGTCTTCATGGCCGTCATCGTGTTGACGATTTTGAATCTCAGCGTGCACGACGAATTGCTGACATCATTCCGCTACTCGTTCTTCATGGTGGCAACCACGGTCTCATCGACCGGATACGGCACCGACGACTACAGCGTATACAGCTCCACGGCGCTCACCATCGTGATCCTCTTGATGTTCGTCGGGGGATGCTCCGGTTCGACAGCGGGGGGCATCAAGATCGAGCGCGCCGTCTTGATGGGCAAACAGGCGGTCGCTCAAATCCAAAAGAGCTTTCAGCCCGCCACGGTGCAACTCGTCCGCATGGGGAGAGCCGCGATCAGCAACCAGGTTCTCTCGGACGTCGCTTCGTTCTTCCTGATCTACATGGGATGTATCGGCGTCGGTCTGCTCTTCGTCACAGTGGTCGAAGGCGTGCCGGCCCCCACCGCGTTCGGGGCAATGCTGACTTGCTTGTCCAACATGGGTCCGGCACCCTTTCACGTGGGGCCAGACAACTTCGCGGCCTACTCGGCGGGCAGTAAATTGTTCTTCGCGATGGCAATGCTGCTCGGACGCCTCGAGTTCTTCACCCTCTTTGCGCTCATCTTACCTGGGTTTTGGAGGCGTTGATGACCGGCTCGTACAGCTTGCCGCCACCGGGTGAAGAGACACACGCGCGACGGCAGATCACCGTGGTCGTGATGCTGCTCTTCGGAATGGTAGCGCTCTACCAGTTCGAGCAGTTCGCTCAGCATCCCTTCGATCCGAGTGGGATGCTCGCGTTTGGATTCGTAGTCCTCGCGAGCTACACCATCGGCGGGCTCGTCGGCCAGATTCGCTTGCCGCACATCACCGGCTACCTTATCGCGGGCTTGGTCTTCGGCCCTTCGCTCGCCAAAGTTCTGAGCGGATTTGGCCTGCCGGCACCCTTCGATCAGGGCATTCTCAATGACGCGGTCATCGAGCAGCTCAGCCTGTTCGACACCCTCGCAGTAGCGCTGATCGCGCTCACCGCTGGCGGCGAGCTCAAGCTCGACGGTCTGAAGAAAGGGCTCCGCGCGATCAGCTCGATCCTCGCTGCACAGGTCGTGTCGATCGGCGTCCTCGTGACGGCATTTTTCTGGCTGATCTCGGGCGCTGTCCCCTACATCGGTTTCCCCGGGGTTGCTGGGCTGCCCATGGCGACCGCCCTTGCCGTCGGCGCAATGGTGGCCTCGGTGTCCTTGGCGACGTCTCCCGCCGCGACGATCGCCGTCATCATGGAGTCGAGGGCCGCAGGCTCGATGACGCAGAACGTCCTGTCCGCCGTCGTTCTGAAGGACGTCATCGTCGTCGTGGCGTTCGCGGTCGCCCAGGTCATCGTCGCCCAGCAAGTCGGCATGGGGGCGTTGGAAGGCGGAATCGCGGCTTACCTTCTCCAACACATCGTGATTTCGATCCTGTTCGGTGCGGTGGTCGTCGGCGGCCTGATGGCGCTCTACATCCGGTACGTCAATCAGGAGCTTCTGATCTTCGTTGTCGGCGTGGTGTACCTCGTCGCTTTCATTTGCGACCAGCTTGGCTGGGACCCAGTGCTCGTCTTTTTGGCTGCTGGCTTTGGTGTTTCGAACTTCTCGAAGACCGGACACCGGCTCATCGAAACGGTTGAGCGTTTGTCACTCCCGGTCTACGTCGTCTTCTTCACGCTCGCCGGCGCCAAGCTCCACCTCGACGAGCTGCGCCAGGTCGCGTTGTTTGCGATCGCCTTGGTCACCGTCCGCGCATTCGCGATCTATTCGGGGACGAAGATCGGTGCCCGGATCGGCAAGGCGGATGAGGCGACCCGGGATTTCGGCTGGATGGGGTTCGTATCTCAAGCCGGCGTGTCGATCTTGCTGGCCGCCATCGTTGGCAATTCGTTTGGCGAGCTCGGTCGCTCCCTCGAGACCTTGATCATCGGCGGCGTTGCGATCAACGAGCTCGTCGGGCCGGTCCTGTTCAAGCTCGGCCTGAGCCTCGCGGGCGAAACTCGGACGAGCCGCAAGTCGATCAGCCCGGCAAGGCACTTGTCGGTGAGGCCGCCGTCGATGCGTCCCGAAGGCGAGGAGGGCGCGGCCAAGCAACTCGAGCCGTGGCCGGAGCACGTCGGCGCGAAGAACCTGTGGGGCGATCCGCTGCAGTTGAAGAGCGCGGAGCTCAACAGCCGCGTACAGGACCTGGGTGGCGATCTACAGAGCATCGTTCGCGAGGTGTCGACAGGACCACTGCGCGATTTCCAGCTGGACGCTGGGAAATACCTGCGAGACCTACGACGCGAGTTTCTCCGCCACCACCGGCGCTTGACGGTTCAAGCGCGCGCCAAAGACGGTGCCGAACGGGACGAGCTCGTGACGATGCTTCGCTCCGCCCAATCCGATTTGGCAGCCCATTGGCGCGGGATCGTCCTCGGCAGGTCGGTCACGCTCGCCAAGCTCACCTGGACGCCCGAGACGATGCTCGAGAACGTCGATAGCCTAGTCGACGAGCTTCCCCTGATCGTCATCGCGCCTCTCGAGGAACTCAGCTACCAGACCAAGGAAGGCGATTCACTCCGGAAGCGACTTCAGCGTGGTTTTCTTCGGCTGAAGCGCCGTTGGCGCAAGACGCTTGGACAAAGCGAGCCGAACCGCGACGTTCGACTGCGCGCGTTGGGACGCTTCCATCTATCCTATGATGCGCCCGCTCGGCTCGAAGCCCTCGCGGCGCTTTTCGTCGAAGCCGATCGCCACCTCGCAGCTCGCACGCGGAGTCTCTTCGATGGTGTAATCGCCGGGTACGACGACATCGTAGAGATCTCTGCCAAGCCCGAAGCGGATCTCGAAGGTCAGTTGGTTCGCCTTCGTCACGACGTCGAAGAGGAGCTCGCTCTGGCGCTCGACGAAACCGTCCGAATCACGGGGGACGGCACCCATCGCGCGGCGACCGCCCTCGCGACCGGTTACGTCGACTTGAAGAAAGACCTGCCAACGTTCGGGACACTCGATCTGCGCAACGGGGAACGACGCACGAGCCGCCGGTTCGCAAACCGCATGCGCGCCATGGAAACGCTCAGCAAGGACGTGTCCAATCTTCGGAAGGCAAGCTCGGCCGAGTACTCCTTGCTCGCCATGGAGCTCGAGCTGCTAGGGCTGGAAGCTCGGATCAAAGATAGCGTCACCGATTATGTTTTGAGGCTGACCAATACGGTGAAGCGCCGTGCGACCTCTCAGGTCGAGCGAGTAAGCGACACGCTTCAAGAGGCTCTGACCCTGCTGAACGCGGAGCTCGAGAGCGATTACTCCGGAGATGAGCTGGCGGCCGCTCTGCGAACGTCCACCGAGGCGACGAGCAAGGCCGCCGGCGAAGCTGCACGTGTCACCACCGAGCTCTACGAAGACCTGAGCGATGACACCAAGATCGCCCCGCTCCTCGATGCTCTGGTCGACGCCTGCCGGGGACTCACGCCGCGCTACCGAGTAACCGTGGGGCAACGTCAAACCGGTGAGTGGCGCCTGCCGGCCGCGCTCCCCGAGGTCGAAGTCCCGTTCCGCGAAGTCGTGCTCACGTACATCGACAGCCGTGTGGCCCCGAAGCTGCTTGCCAGCCGGCAAGAGCTGGCCGAACGAATCCAGCCATTGGCCAACGTGCTGCAGGAGCTGGAGCGCGTTGTCGCGTTCAACGTCGAGCTGGCGACTGCGGAGCTCGAGGTCGTCCACGACGAAGCGATTCCCGAAGAGATGCACACACTGCTTCGCGACATGGTTTACGGGCAACTGGAGCGCAATTACAACTCGCTCGAAGAGATTCGCGCCGAAGCGGCAGGCTGGCCGGCGATGATCGAACGCGAGATGCGCGACGCGGCGCTCGGAACGCTCGAAACGCTTCGAGGTGAGCTCGCCGAGGGCTCCTTCAGCAGGTCACGCCTCGAAGCGATGCGCCGCGCCGCCAGTGGTCTTCGAGCCATCAGCAAGACGGAGCGCTTGCCCCGGATGAAGCGGCTCAAGTCGCAGCTTCGGGGAGGACTCCGCGCCTTGTTCGGGGAGGAGCGGCTAGAGCGTTGGAGCGAGCGCCTTGGCCTGACACCGGCCTTGCCGACTGAGGAGTTGTCGGCAGGGACCTTCGCGGCGCCCGACGTGGGGACCGACCTGCCGCTGGTCTACCGGCGCCTTTTCGCTGCGGACACCATGGAGGCTGGCGATGTGCTCACCGGGCGTGACCAGGAAATTCGCCGCGCGGAATCGATTCTCTCGAGCGAGGTCAAAGGCCGCCTGCGATCCGTTGCGCTGATCGGCGTTGACGGCGTTGGAAAGGCGGCGGTGTCGAGCGCCATCGTGCGAAGCCGTCGTTGGAAGAACGTGAAGCGCGTGGCCTTCACCGCGCCGGTGACCGTCGCGGATGTCGACGCGATCTTCCAGGATTCTCCAGAAGGTCAGCTCGTGGTCGTCGACGGGCTTCACTGGATGCTGTCGATGGCTCCGGGAGGCTTCGATCCCCTTCGACGCTTCGTCAAAGGGATCATCGAGGAGGGGGGACGTCGGCGGTGGCTCACGCACGGCGCCGTGCTCTTCTGGAACTTCGCCTCGACGGTGGCGCCACTTCGCGACGCGTTCCCCGAGCTGATTCGGCTCGATCCCTTGAGTGAGGACGAGCTACAAGCCGCCGTAATTGCCAGGCATCGCTTGAGCGGTTTTGAACACTCCTTCGACCGCGGGGACGGATCGCCAATCGAAGGCCTATTCGCCAGAAGCGCTACCCGGATTCGTCGGCCCTACGATCAGTACTTTCATGAGCTCCACCTAGCGACCGGCGGACTGGTACGCGATGCACTTCGGCTTTGGCTCGCTTCCATCCGAGAAATCCAGGACGACATCGTGCATGTCGGACCGATTCCGGCTTCTTCGTACACGCAGGTGAGGCGCCTTCCAGACGACATTCTGGTCAACCTGTACCAAATTGCCCGTGAAGGCTGGATCGACGCCGCGGGTCAGGCGAGGTTGTTCCGGCTCGACGAGAACACCGCGCAGGCGCAGCTCAGCAGGTTGGCGCATCTGGGTTTGCTCGACGAGAGCGAAGGCACCTTCGTGATCGCGGTACATTTGCGAGGGGTCGTCGGGCGCATCTTCGCAGAACGGGGATGGGTGCTGTGACCTCGAAGCTCGAATGCTACGGCTTGTCGTTCTTGCTGGTCGCTGTGATCGCGGCTCCCGGAATCGCACAGCCCCCCGACAGCAGGAACGAAACGACCAAGCGGTTGGACTCTCGAACCGGGGCTCAGATGGAACCGTCCGCTGGCGCGGCGCCGGAAACGCAGGCGCCTGCGGAGAATCGCCGGGCCAAACGGAGCGCTGAAGAGCAGGACGGGGCCTCGACCGAACCGCCTTCACAGGAGTCACCGCGCGCGGTTGCCGGGGATCCATCGGGCGGGGGCGAAGCGGCGCTCCCTGGAGCAGAACCCAGCTCGGTGCGGATCCTATTTTTCTGGTTGCTCGCCCTGGGCCTGGTCCTGTTCATCGCGGAGCGGGCTCGCAGTTGGATTGCCAAAAACATTCCGCTCCGGAGTGCGCTCGGCGCACTTATATTCTTTCTCCGCATCGCGGCCTTCTCTTTGCTCGTAGCGATCGTCTACGAGGCCGTCCCAAGTGATAAAACCTGGATTCTCTGGACGCTGGCGGTCTTTGCGCTCGTGGTCGGTTGGTCCGTTCGCGACCTGTTCGCAGACCTGGTTGCCGGCGTAGTACTTGCAGCCGAGCGCCGTGTGAAAAAGGGGATGTGGGTTTCCGGCGACGGCTTTCAAGGGACGGTGGAAGGCCGGTCGCTTCGCGCGACCTGGCTGCGTGACGGACAGGGCCACCGTATCACCGTGCCCAATCGCGCGATGGTGGGCGCACCGATGGTGTACGATGCTGGCGCAGACGCCGAGCACGAGGTGGCGGTGCGGCTCGAAGGCTATCGGGACGCTGGCAAGGTGCGCATGGCTCTGACCGACGCGATTCTCAGCTCGCCCTGGGTGCTCGCTGGCGCCTCGCCGGTCGTCCTGCGCGATCCGGCAGATCCCATCGTCTGGCGTGTTCGAACGAAGCTGCTCGAGCCTCGGTTTTCAGTGCACTTCGAAGGTGAGTTGCTCGAGCGCGTCGAGGACTTGCTCCGGCACGAGCCCCCGTCCAACGACCGCGAGACCGCCGCAGCCCTAGGGGAGCACAAAGCCGAGACCGAAGTCGAAGGTTGACGGAGAACGGATCAAGCGATCCAATCGCGTAGCTCGCCGGTCACCACCCGCGGAGACTGCTGAAGCTCTTCAACCGTCTTGGCGCCACAGAGCAACATGATGGAACGCAGCTCGCGCTCGATGCGCTGCAAGAACGAGCGGGCGCCGTTCACGCCGCCTTCGAGAAAGGCTTGATAGACGTTACGGGCGATTCCCGCGCAGCTTGCGCCGAGGGCAATCGCGCGCGCGACGTCCATGCCGGTCCGGATCCCGCCGGTGGCAATCGTCGTCATGCCGGCGTCGACGCAGTATCGAACGGAGGCCGCCGTTGGAACACCCCAATCCCAGAGCGCCTCGCCGAGAGCCTGGCCGTCAGCGTCCGCGCGCAAGGTCTCGACACCAACCCAAGAAGTGCCGCCCGCTCCCGACGTATCCGCGTGACGAATGCCAATCGCTCGCAGTTGGGCCGCGACCTCCCGGCTAATCCCGCTGCCGGTTTCTTTGGCGATGACCGGAACGCCGAGCTCGGCCCACAGCCGCTGGAAGGTCTCGAGACCTCTGCTGAAGTCGCGATCACCTTCGGGCTGAACGAGCTCCATGGCGGGATTCATGTGCACGCACAGAGCGTCAGCGCCGACCTTGGCCAGCATCTCGGCGATCGCCTCGGTTGAAAGGTCGCGAGCCTGAACCACGCCGACGTTGCCGAAGAGCAGCGCATCGGGCGCATGCTTTCGAACCTGGTAGGTCCAACTCGTTTCCGGCCTCTTCTGCATGGCCCGTTGACTTCCCAGGCCAAACGCATAGCCGAGCTCGTCGGCGATGGACGCCAGGGCCTGGTTGATTTCTGCGGCGCGCGCATGGCCGCCGGTCATCGCAGCGATCAGCAGTGGCGCGCGGAGCTCTTTCCCGAGCAATCGAATCCGGGTGTCGATCGCGCCGAAGCTGGTTTCGGGGAGTGACTGGTGCACCAGTCGAACGCATTCGAGAAGAGTCGTGCGCTGCCGAAACGCGACCTCGTCAGTCGCGCACAGATCGAGATGATCGGCCTTTCTCTGCTCAATGTCTGCGCTCATCGCATTGCTTGCTCGGCGGCGTCCTGCCGTGTACGTAGCTCGGAATAAGGACACGGACACCATGGCGCAAGGGCAAATGGAACTCGAGTCGTGGATGGGAGGAATTCGCCAGCAGGTCGATGCCATCCTCGAAGGGTTTTTCGCGGCGAAGTGCGAAGAAGCGAGGCTGCTTTCCCCAAAGGCGATCGAGCTGGTCTCCGAGGTTCGCGATCTCACGATGCGCGGAGGAAAGCGGCTGAGGCCGATCGTCACGGCTGCTGCGTACAGGGCAGCGAGCGGATCAAGTGACCTCGACCCGACGTTGGTGGTCGGAGCGGCGCTCGAGCTACTGCAGACCTATCTACTGATTCACGACGACTGGATGGACGAAGACCGTGAGCGCCGCGGTGGGCCCGCTGTCCACTACGCGTTCCAGAGGAAACACGGGCACGAACACCTCGGTGCAAGCCTCGGAATTCTTGCAGGTGACTTGGCTTCGGCCTATGGATGGGAGCTCTTGCTCGAGGGTCGCTTTCCCGCGGGACGACAGCAAGAAGGCTTCTCGCTCTTCGTGAGAATCCACAAGGAGGTATTTGCGGGGCAGCAGCTCGACCTCATGATGGACGAGGATGTCGAGCGCATGCATGACTTGAAGACCGGGAGTTACACGACGCGCGGGCCCGCAGCGCTCGGGGGCATCCTCGCCGACGCCGACGCGGCCGGAACGCGTGCGCTCCGCGACTGGTCGACGCCACTCGGGGTCGCGTTTCAACTTCGAGATGACCTGCTCGGAACCTTCGGAAGCGCGCTTCAGACGGGAAAGCCCGGCGACGACCTGCGGCACGGGAAGCACAATGCGGTCATCGCGGCCTTTCGTAGGCTCCAGCCTGGCAACGCCGAGCGCGCCTTGCTGCAGGACGTTTGGGGACGCACCGACGCAAGCGATGAAGAAATCGCATCGGCGACGGCCGTGCTCGTCGAGGCCAAGGCCGAGGTCGAGGCGCGACTCGGCGTCCTAGCAGACCAGGCTCGGAGTGCACTGGCTGCGAGCCCGTTCGACGAACAGGGCAAGCAGATTCTAGGAGAAGTCACACGACAGCTCACCGATCGGGGGAGCTGATGGGCTTCGGTCGAGGCAAAGTCATCCTGCTTGGCGAGCATGCCGTGGTTCACGGTTGTCCGGCGATCGCGGTCGGCATCGAACGGGGCGTCACGGCCGAGGCCAGGGAAGCCAAGCGCAACATCTTGCGGCTCTCGCCCTGGGGCTTGGCGCTCGAGCCGAACCCCTCGGGAAGCGAGCCTCTGGAACGCGCCTTTGCGGCGGCGCTCGCGCTCTATCCGGAGCGTCCCGCACTCGAGCTGAGCGCGAAGGTCGAGCTTCCGGCCGGCGCTGGGCTCGGCTGTTCCGCTGCGATCGGAGTTGCAGTGATCGACGCGATCGATGAGGCGCTGAGCATCAAGCGCTCTCGAGCGGAGCTGGCAGAGGCGGCACTCGTCTGGGAGAGAATCTTTCATGGGAATCCATCGGGGATCGACAACACGATGTCGGCGGTCGGAGGTGTGGCGCTCTATCGCAAAGGAGAGCCGCTGCAGCCGCTGCGCTCGAACAAGCCGCTTCATTTGACGATCGGCTACAGCGGCGAGTCCTCGAGCACCAAAGAGATGGTCGCGGCGGTGGCGCGGCAGCTCGAGGCAGACCCCGAGCGGGTAAACAAGGCCTTCGAAGCGATCGAGGTGTTGGTGCGCAACGCGAAGCTCGCGATCGAGGCCGGTGATCACATCGCGCTCGGGCAACTGCTCGATTTGAATCACACGATCCTCAGCTCCCTGATGCTCTGCACGAGCAAGCTCGAAGAAATGTGCCAGTCCGCGCGGGCGGCGGGGGCCTTGGGTGCAAAGATGACGGGCGCGGGCGGTGGAGGCTGCATGTTTGCGCTCGCGCCCAAGCAGGACCAGGCGCTGCGCCTTTGCGAGGCGCTCGGGCCAGACGCGTTCGTGGCGGAGGTGAGCGCGTGACCGGGTCGCGCTTGGAAGCAAGCGCCCGGGCCTGCGCGAACATTGCGCTCGCCAAGTACTGGGGGAAGGCCGATGTTAAGCGAAACATCCCGGCGGTGCCGAGCATCTCCCTTACGCTCGACCAGCTCGTGACTGAAACCCGCGTGCGCTTCGATCCGTCGCTTTCCTCGGACCTGGTCAGGCTCGACGGAAGGCGTGCGACCGAGGCGGAGGCTGATCGGGTCATCGCCATGCTCGATCGCGTTCGCCGGGAAGCGCGGCTACGGGTGAAGGCGCAGGTCAGCAGCCACAATCACTTTCCGACGGCCGCCGGGCTCGCCTCGAGCGCCTCCGGCTTCGCCGCCCTTGCGGCTTCGGCCGCGGCCGCCGCAGGGATCCGATTCAATGCGCGCCGGCTCAGCGCGCTCGCGCGGGCATCGAGCGCATCGGCGGCTCGCTCGATCTACGGCGGCTTCGTCGAGCTGCCCGCAGGGAGCCGAGGCGACGACGACCTCGCAGCCAGGCCGATCGCGCCCCCCGGGCATTGGAATCTCAGGTTGGTCGTCGCGCTGACCGATCCCGGCAAGAAGAAGGTTGGATCCACCGAAGGGATGGAGCGCTCACGAAAGACCTCGCCTTACTATGAGGCCTGGATCGACCAGGCGCCCACATGGTCGCGCAAAATCAAACGCGCAATCAAGGAACGCGAGCTCGACACGCTTGGGGAGGCCATGGAGCAGAGCACGTTCGCCTTTCATTGCTGCGCGATCACGTCCACGCCGCCGATCATTTACTGGGCACCCGCGACCCTGGCCGCCCTCGCCACAGTGCGTGGACTTCGGGAACGGGGCGTTTCGGTCTGGGCGACGATGGACGCCGGGCCGCATGTGAAGGCACTTTGCGGAGTCGGTGATGCGAGCCGCGTTCGCCAGGCGCTCGACCGAACACAGGGGGTGACGCGAACCTGGGTCGCGAAGCCAGGGCCCGATATCGAGGTGCATCGGTGACGCCGACGGGCGCCAGCGCCCCAGGCAAGGCGCTCCTTTGTGGAGAGTATGCGGTGCTCGAAGGCGCGCCGGCGGTCGTCGCGGCCGTCGATCGTCGCGTGAGGGTTGCTTGGACGGAACAGAACGTAGGGATGTCCCCAGAGGTCGAGGCCACACTTCGTCGGGCGCAGGCCGAGCTCGGGCCCGCCGGTCGCTCGCTCCATGTGGACGCGAGCGAGCTGCATCTGGATCGCATCAAGCTCGGCCTCGGCTCGTCCGCTGCCGCCGCAACCGCAGCGGCCGGCGCCGTATTTGCCTCTCACGGACATGACCTCGCGGATCGGGACACCTTGCAGCGACTATTCGCCTGTGCATTCGAAGGTCATGCGTCGGTCGCTCCGCAGGGCAGCGGCGTCGACGTTGCAGCATCGACCTTCGGAGGTTTTCTGCGCTTCGATCGCAACGACGATCGGGTGAGCACGCGCCCGCTCGAGGCCCCGGACGAGCTGTACATTCGCTTGATCTGGACGGGTCGAGCCGCGCGAACCAGCGAGCTCGTGAGCAAGGTGAAGGAACTTCGGCTCAACGACGCCAGTCGGTACCGAGCTTGCATGGAGCGGCTGACCACGCTCGCTGCGCGCTTCGCGTCCGCCTTCGAGGATAGGAATGCGCCGGGCGTCGTTGCGCAGGCCGCCGCGTATTGCGCGGCCATGAAAGCCCTCGGAGACGCCTCAGGGGCTCCGATCCTCGAAGCGCGCCTCGAGCGCACGGCGAAGCTTGCCGGCGGGTTTTCGGGGAGTGCGAAGCCGTGCGGTGCAGGCGGCGGAGACGTCGCGATCGCGTTCTTCGTCGAGCCCGAAGCCGCCATGAGCTTTGAGCTGGCCTGCAAAGAAGAAGGGTTGCATCCTATCGACGTCTCCTGGGGTGCAAGCGGCGTGCAGGCCTGTTGACGGGAGGAAGCTCCAGATGCTCATCAATTTCTATGTTCTGTCGCTCGTGCTTGCAGCGGTGCTCCTCGTCGCCTCGCTCTTCCTCGGAGAGAAACGCGTCGACGCCGACGACCAGACGCGGGCACATGACGACACGACGCGTGCAAGTCAGTTTGGGCAGCTCGACGGCGTGGCAGGTGGCGACTACTTCGCGCGAACCGTACGATCGCGTAGGTTCTGGACCTTCTTCGTTTCATTTTTCGGCATGACCGGGCTCATTCTCGATGGGCTCGACCTGATGAGCCCCATGGTCGCACTCATCGTAGCGGTGGCGGTCGGGGCGGTTGCCGGCGCGGGAGCTTCGGCAGCGATGCGCATTGCCTCCAGCTGAGCCCGACGCTCAGCTCGGGTAAGAGCGGACCTTCTCTTCGAGCCGGTCGATGACGACCGCGGAAAGATTCTCTCCGACGAGCCGTGACATCTGTTGGAGCAGCGTCGGGCTGGTCACGTTCACCTCGATCAGCTTGCCGCCGATCACGTCGAGGCCAACGAAGAAGAGCCTGTCGGCGAGCAGGCGCGGGGCGATCGTTTTGATGATGCTCCGATCCGCGTCACCAAGCACGGCAGGTGCGGCCGACCCTCCGACGTGCACGTTGCTCCGGAGGTCTCCTTTGCTTGGAACGCGCCCGACCACACCGAGAAGCTCGCCGTCGACGAGCAAAATTCGCTTATCTCCTTCGTCGTACACCTCTGGAATCAAGGCCTGCACGATCGCGTTCCGTGAGCCTAGATGGGTCACCGATTCGATCAGGCCGTTGACATTGCTGTCTCCCTGGCTCAGCAGAAACACGCCTTCGCCGCCGTGACCGTCGATCGGTTTGATCACCGCCTTGCCGCCGATGTCGCTCAGGAATCGAAGGATCTCGTCTTTGTGGCTCGTCATGATCGTCGCCGGGACGATTTCCGGGAAGTGGTGCGCGTAGAGCTTCTCGTTCGCTTCGCGGAGGCCTCGCGGATCGTTGACCACCAGGGTCGTCCCCTCGAGATGGTCCAAGACCAGCGTCAACCAGAGGTACGCATCGGTGAACGGCGGATCTTTGCGGATGAACACCGCGTCGACATCCACCAAGTCGATGTCTTGGGGCTGGTCCAAGCGGATTGGTTCGCCGGCATCGAGCTGCATCGTCGCCTGACGAACCCTGGCGACGACTCGACGACCCCGCAGCCCTACATCGCTCGCCAAGCAGTGATCGACGCGATGGCCGCGCGCCTGCGCCTCGAGCATCAGGGCGAAGCTGGTGTCTTCATCGACGATGACCGTCGAGACCGGGTCCATGACGAAGACGAAATGCATGAGACTCTGCGGTAGCATCTGCGCTGGTTTGGAGGCAAGGTGGGATGCATGAAACGCTGGCTTTCGATGGTGCTTTTCTGGGTTTCGGCGTGCCTTCTCACCGGCCTGACCGTAGGCTTCCCGACCGAATACGCCGCTGTCTTCAGTCGTGAAGCGGTCGCAGCCGATCATGCCGAAGCATCGAAGGCGGGCGCTGAAATCTTACTGGCTGGCGGAAACGCCGCAGACGCCGCCGCGGCGACGATGCTTGCCCTCGGTGTGGTCAATCCCGCGAGCAGCGGCCTTGGCGGTGGCGGGTTCGCCCTTTACTACCGCGCGAGCGACCGTTCGCTGACTTTCCTCGACTTCCGCGAGCGCGCGCCTCGTGCCGCGACTCGGACGATGTTCGAGCTCGAAACCCAAGATGCCGAAGGCCCTGCGAGCGCTGCGTCACAGCTCGGCGGCCTCGCAGCAGGGGTTCCTGGAGAGCCGGCCGGCATCGAGGCCCTGGTAGAACGATTCGGGAAGCTCTCGCTGCGCGAGGTCATCGCGCCCGCCCTTCGCCTTGCCGAGCAGGGCTTCGAGGTCAGCAAGGCGCTCAGCGCGATGGGTAGCGCATTCGCCGTTCAACTGCGCAAGGACCCCTTGATGGCCCGTTGGGATCTGAGAGCGGGCGCGACCTTGCGCCGTCCGAGCTTGGCGCGTGTGCTCCGCGCCTTTGCCGAAAAAGGCGCGGCGGTGATCTATGGCGGGGTCATCGGCCAGGAAATCGCAGCTTCGGTTCAAGAGCATGGCGGCATCATGACGTTGCAGGATCTGCGCGCGTACCGGGTTCGGACGCGGGAGCCGCTCGAAACGAACGCTTTTGGATACCGCTGGGTCACGGCACCCCCGCCGAGCGCCGGTGGATTCACGATGATTCAAAGCCTCTCGATTCTGGAGCAGGCGGTCGGTTCGACTCCGAGTTACGGCGCACCGCTGCTGCATGCGATGGCCGAGTCCTGGAAGGGTCCGTTTCTCGATCGGCAGCGATATTTCGGCGACCCGGATCAGGTGATCTTGCCGCTCGACAAAATGCTGGATGCGTCTCGGATCAGCGCCCGCGCCAAGCTGGCCGCAGATGGCAAGACCCATCCGAGCGCGGACTACGATCTGCCAATCGAGTGGACCGGGACCGAGGTCGCCGCACCTGACAACGCGGGGACTTCTCACCTTTGCGTGGTCGACGCCGAAGGAAACGTGGCCTCGGTCACGACGACGGTGAACCTTCCCTTTGGAGCCCGCTTCACGGGCGGAGGGATCGTCATGAACGACGAAATGGACGACTTCGCCAGCGGCATCGGCGAGACCAATGCCTTTGGCCTCGTAGGCGGCGCCCGAAACCTACCCGGGCCCTGGAAGCGTCCGGTATCGACGATGTCCCCGACGATCGTGTTCGACGAAGGAACGCCCGTTCTGTGCGTGGGCGCGTCCGGCGGAAGCCGCATCGTGACCGCAGCACAGCAGGTAGCGATGAACGTCTTGCTTCACGGAATGAGCGCCGCAGACGCCGTGGCAGCACCTCGCATTCACCACCAGGGACTGCCTGAAACGCTTCGCGTAGAAAAGGTCGCTCCCCTGGACTCGTCGCTCCAAAACGCCCTCGTCGCTCTCGGTCATCGGGTCGAGCCGATTCACAACGTCGCGAACGTGCAATTGATCTACATCGAGCAGTCCGCGGAGCATCAGCGCCAAGCCGCCAGCGATCCCCGCAAAGGTGGACGTCCAGCCGGCCGCTAGCGCAAGCTGTCTAAGTAATCGTTCACGAGCGCCGCGTTTTTCGCGTACTGTGCACGAGTCGTCGCGGCGAAATACGTTTCGATCAGACGGCCCAAGCCGAGGACCTCAGCACCGATTTCAAGCGTCACCCGGCGCTCGCACTGATGCGACGAGATTGCTTCGATGCTCACCGTCCCTTTGACTCGAATCCGGTCGGGAATGGTCGAGGGAATGATGACGAACCGGTAGTTCCCGGCCAAGGAATCGAAAGTGCCCTCTTCGATGTAGCTGAAGCGATCGCCCAGGACTTTTTCGACCGCGCGTGGCATCTGCTGCGCGGGCCAGACCTTGGCGCGCCGGTAGCCGGTCTGAGGATTCCATTCCTGGAGCTCGTACTCGAAGCCGAGGCGTTCATACAGGTACTGATTGAACTTTTCGCAGCGGAAGATTCGGTCCCAGAACTCCGGTTCAGAGCAGTCGAGCAATTGCCGAATCGCGAGATTTTTGGGCATGATTATTCGGATATTCGGACGACGACGACAGTGATGTTGTCTTCGCCCCCGTTTTGATTGGCTTGAGAGACCAGGGTTTTGGCAGCGGTTTCCACGTCCGGACCCGCGTCGTGAATGATGTCGCGAATACGCTCGTCGCCCACCATCCCGTTGAGGCCATCGGAGCAGAGCAGGTACACATCCCCTGGCTCGACGTCCGCCGCGGACACATCGACCGCGACCGCTTGCTGCATGCCAAGCGCGCGCGTGATGACATTGCTCGGCAGTCGCTCTTTTTGCGCATCCGACAGGTTTGGCATGACGAGCAGGTAGTCGTTCAAGAGGGAATGATCGCGCGTGAGCTGAGTGATGTCGTCCGCACGGACACGATAGGCCCTGCTGTCCCCGACATGGGCGACGTTGATCTTCCCCTCATCCCGGTTGAACAATGCACCGACGACCGTGGTACCCATGCCTTGGACCGAACGGTTGCGAATCGACGTTTGAAAGATCCGCTCGTTGGCGAGCTTCACCGCCGACACGAGGCGGCTTTGGTCGGGCGTCATCCTCGGATCGTCCTTGCTTAGCCATTCGACGCCTGCACCATCCGCATTGGCTGCGTCGAAGTAGGCGGTCATCTCTGAGGTCGCCATGCGGCTTGCGACGTCGCCGGCGCGGTGTCCGCCCATGCCATCGGCGACCACGAACAGGCGATGCTCCGACAAGATGCAGTAGCTATCTTCGTTGTGCTCTCGCTGAAGTCCGACGTCAGAGAGCCCTGCGGCTATGAAGTTCATCCGTGTTCTCAGGCCCGGAGAGAAAGTTCGACCATCTATTGGCCTTCGACCCCATCCCGAGCAACCCAAATCGTTGAAAACAGTTTATCGAACGAGGGAAGCGTGGCAAATCAGGGGTTAACGAAGGCAGGCAGCACCGGCCAACCCGACTCCGGGTCGTCCAGGTATTCGTAGCGCGCGTAGTGCGTGCTGACGCGCCGCACATAGTTGCGCGTTTCGTTGAAAGGGATGCGCTCGACGAAGCGATCGAGCTCCATTCGCCGGCTTTCCTTGAGCCAGCGTTTCACTCGACTCTTGCCTGCATTGTATGCAGCAATGCTCAGCGGGTAGACCTGATCGAATTCCACTGCGAGCGCGGCCATCTCCTCGAGCCCGAGGGCGATGTTCGTCTCGGGGACGCGGAGCATCGGCCGCGTGACCGCCTTGCCGGTTAGCTTGCTCGCCAGCTCCGGCATCATCTGCATCAGCCCAACGGCGCCCGCTCTGCTGACGACCTCCGGACGGAATCCGCTTTCCTGCCGCATCGTCGCGTAGATGAGTGCGCGCGGCAGCTCTCCGCGATGCTCATCGACGATAGACCGATAAGGCATGGGGTATGCAGCATCCCACCACCAGCGATGCTCGGACGGGTCGCTTTGGAGATAGACCATGCGCCGACGTGCGACCAAGAGCGCTTCTCGATAGGCACGTGCATCGCGATACAGCCCGGTCAAGAGCGGGATGTGTTGTGCCCTGGGCTGGTCTGCCACCAGCGCGTTTTCGTGCGTTTTCAGCCAGGCGATGCCGTCGAGGTCGAGGCCGAGGCTGCGATAGACCTCGAAAGTCTGGGGCAGCGGCAGTGGCTCGCTCGGAACTTCGACCAAGGCCGGAGAGACCGCGTTCTCAAACGGTTTCGGGGGCTCGACTTTGAGCTTCTTGAGGCGCGCCGCGGCCAAGACGGCATACCAATGCAAGGGCTCGACGGCGATCGCTTCGCGGTAGGCGTCGACCGCTTTGGGGCCACGGCGATACGCTCGGCCGAGCCAAAAGTAGCCCCGCGCTCGATCCATCGCGTCGGTCGCGAGCGGCGTGTACTGGCTCAGAAATCGGGCGGCTCGCGTGTATCGTCGCGTTTCAAAGGCACGAAAGCCAAGCTCCCAGAGCGCCGCGCGACGCCATCGGCCGCGCACTTGGGACGTCCCGCGCACGAGTCGCTCCATCTGCTTCTCCCCGTTGGCGCGGCCGAGCCGAATCTCGAGCCAGGCCGCGAGGAAGCGCGCCTCGGCAGCGCGCTTGTGGCGAGGGTAGCGTTGTGCGAAACGCCGGTACGCTCGGATCGCCCGAGCGTCCTGATCCGCCCGCGAAAGGGCCCGTGCCGAATGGAATGCGTCCTCGATTTCGTGCTCGCCACCGAGCAATGCCGAGCGGTGAAGCGTACGCGCCGCGTCGAGGTAACGGTTGCGCGTTCGGAATAGCGCCATCCCGTAGACATGGTGCCAGCGTGCCGCGAGCGCAGAGCCTGCTTCGAGCTCGATCGCTTCGAGCTCCTCGACGGCTTTCTCGAAGCGAAGCGCAGCGATCATGGCCTCCGCGCGCTCCATGCGATCGGTAACGCTTGGCGAGGCGCGCTGCTTCAATTCCCGAGCTGCCGCTTGCTGGCCCGGCTGCACGGCGGCAATCCAAGCCTCGAGCGCAGCGTCGTGGGCGTCGTCGGGGCGCTGGAGCTCGATGTACAGGTCGGACAAGATCGCAAGCAGAGCAACTCGGTTGCCGACGCCGCGCTTCGATCGAGTGAGGCTATGAAGCTCTTCGGCGGCAGTCTCCAATTCGCCGAGCTGCACCGCACACGTCGCAGCGATCGCGCGATTGCGCCGACTGATCGCGACGCTGGGCGAGCTGGCGCGCAGGAGCAGTGGCCGGGCTTCGGTACAGTTGCCGCATTCTGCGGCGGCCGTCGCCCATCGGCGCAGCGAATCGTCTCGAAGCGACTCGGGAAGGGTCGACGGGGTTCGCGCCAGCGTGGCCATCGCCTCGCAGGAGCGGCCGACGGCCAAGAGCAGACGACCCTCGAGATAGCGCACGGCATCCTCGTCGCTCCGCTGTTCGGGTAGGAGGGCAATCTCTCGAAGCGCTCCGCGCTCGTCTCCGGTTCGGACCAAGGACGCAAGTCGCTCGAGCCCGTCCTCGGCCAGCGCCCCAGCGCCGACCAAGAATGCACACCCCACCCCGAGCCAAAAACGTCGCAATCTGAGGGGAATCTAACACTCATTTGCGAAGACGCAGTGCGATTGGCGATCGCTCGAAGGGTCCCGTATGCTCCGCCGCTGACGATGCGACGCGCCATGATCTCATTGCTTGCCGTTCTCGCGCTATCCGGTTGTAAACAGCACATCGGAGACGGCTGCGGGAGCTCCGTCGATTGCTCGGTCACAGGGGAGCGGCAGTGCGATCTCTCCCAGCCCGGCGGCTACTGCACGATCTTTGCCTGCGACGCGGACACCTGTCCCGAAGGGGCCTGTGTCGAGTGGCGCTTCATTCCGAGCCGCACCGCGGAAACCTGGTGCATGAAGACCTGCGACAACGATGGGAGCTGCGACCGCGGAGAGTACCGCTGCGTGTTCCCGGAAAACATCACGCAAAGCGGCGGCTTTAGCGAGGACGTCCTCCCAGTGGATGAACGGGTCGCGCGCATCATCGACCTCAACCTCTACAAAGCCGAAGCAAAGATCTGCGTCGCCCTGGCCCCGGATCCGGAGATCGACGCCGGTACGCAAGAGCCCGAAGCGGGAATGTAGCCTCGGTCGACAGGAAACCGACGCAAACGAGGATTGGGCGTACTATGGCCCCGATGTTGTCTCCGGGCCTCTTGCGGTACCTGGCGGGTCGCCTTGTGCGCGCGCTGCTAACGGTCGTGGGCCTGGTAACGATTGTCTTCTTGTTGGTGCGGTTGATTCCGGGTGATCCGGTTGAAGCGATCCTCGGAGACCAGGCCGGCCCAGAAGAGAAAGCCGAGCTTCGCCGCGCGCTCGACCTCGACCGACCCGTGGGAGAACAGTATCTCTCTTTCCTCGGCAACATGGCCGACGGCAGTATGGGCACCTCGTTTAGGCAACCCGATCGCTCGGTCTGGTCGATGATGCGCGACGTCTTGCCGCACACGATCGTGCTCGCGATCGCTGCGCTGCTCGTGGCCTGGTTCGTCGCGATACCGCTTGGCACGATCGCGGCGGCCCAGGCGGGCAAAGGCTGGGACAAGATCGCCTCGACGGTCGCGGTCGCGGGCCTGGCGATCCCGAATATCTGGCTAGGGCCTCTTCTGATCCTCGCGTTTGGCGTGAAGCTTCGTTGGCTGCCCTTGCCCGGGGACGACCTGGCGGGCCCCGAGGCCTTGATCTTGCCGGCAATCACGATTGGAACCGCGCTTGCCGCCGTGCTGACACGGCAGACACGCGCCGCGATGATCGAGGTGCTCGCCCAGCAATACATCACCGCAGCTCGCGCCAGGGGTGTCCCTTCGGTGGCCTTGTTGCTTCGCCATGCGCTTCGAAACGCCCTCCTGCCGGTCATGACCATCGGTGCGGCCCAGCTCGGTGCGCTGCTCTCCGGGACGGTCGTGACCGAGAAGATCTTCGAGCGGCCCGGGCTCGGAACGCTCTTTCTCGACGCGTTTTTCGCGCGGGACATTCCGGTGGTTCAGGGCTGCGTGCTGATCATTGCGGTGATTTACGTCGGCGTGAACCTGTTGGTCGACCTGGCATATGGGCTGGTCGACCCACGGGTGAGGCTGTCATGACGAAGGTTCGCGCGCGCCTTCGAAAGACGCCGCTCGGTTTGGCGATCGTGATCGGTTTCTTCGTGCTGGGGCTCATCGGTCCTTGGGTGGCACCCTACGACCCGCTCGCGATCGACCTCCTGCACGAATACGAACCTCCATCCTGGACACATCTGCTGGGTACCGGCGACAATGGGATCGACATCTTGAGCGCCCTGCTTCACGGCGCACGGCTCGCTGCGATCGTGAGCGTGGTCGTCGTCGGGGTGTCGGTGCTCGTCGGCACCCTGCTCGGGACCTGGGCAGGCTACGCAGGGCGCCTGACCGACCACGCCATCACCGGGATCGCAGACCTCGTGCAAGCGTTTCCCGCAATCGTGCTGAACATTGCCGTGCTTGCACTGGTCGCGCGGCCCGGCCTGACACATCTGATCGCCGCGCTCGCGGTCAATGGATGGGTGCTCTATGCGCGACTCGCGCGTGCCGAAACCCTCACGCTGAGGGAGCGGGAGTTCGTCGAAGCGGCGCGCGCGCTCGGCATACCGACGCACGAGGTCCTGCTCCGTCACGTGATTCCAAACCTGCTCGGTCCCCTCGTCATTCAGGCGACGACTGGCCTAGGCGTGGTGATTTTGGCGGAATCGACGCTTTCGTTTCTCGGCCTCGGGCCCGGGAAAGCCGTGTCCTGGGGCGCATTGCTGGACCAGGGGACGAGTGTGCTGCTCCGCTTTCCACACGTGGCCCTCTTCTCTGGCGGAGCGATTGCGCTCAGCGTGCTGGGCTTCAATCTCACCGGCGACTGGTTGCGGGACCGGCTCGACCCTCGGTCCCGATAAACATGCCCGAGCTGCCCGACGTCGAGCTCTACCTTCACGCGCTGCGGCCGCGCGTGCTCGACAAGACGCTCGAAGGCGTGCGTATTACGTCGCCGTTCTTGCTCAGGACGGTCGAACCGTCGGTCGACGAGGTGGTGGGGAAACGCGTGCGCGACCTGCGCCGACTTGGCAAACGCATCGTCCTCGGTCTCGACGACGAGCTTCACATCGTGATTCACTTGATGATCGCGGGACGGTTTCGCTGGAAATCGCAAGGGCACAAGATCCCCGGCCGCATGGGGCTCGCCGCCTTCGACTTCGAAGACGGGACGCTCTTGCTGACCGAGGCCAGCAAAAAGAAGCGGGCCGCCCTACACCTGTGCCGCGGTGAAGAAGCGCTGCGCGAGCACGACCCTGGCGGAATCGAGCCGATCGAGATCGACTTCGCAAGTTTCAGTGCGGCGCTGCGCGAGCGAAATCACACCGTGAAGCGAGCCTTGACCGACCCGCGGATTTTCAGTGGAATCGGCAACGCATACTCGGATGAAATTCTGCACCGGGCCAAGCTCTCGCCGCTCGTTTGGACGACGCGAATGACCGAGGAGCAGCTCGCACGACTGCACGCGGCGACCCGGGACGTGCTCTCGGAGTGGTTGGCTCGCCTAATCGCGCAACACGGCGACGAATTTCCGGAGAGGGTGACGGCGTTTCGCCCAGAGATGGCCGCTCACGGCAAATACGGCATGCCCTGCCCGACCTGCGGCGACCCGATTCAGCGGATTGTCTTTGCACAGCGGGAAACCAACTACTGTGCGACATGCCAAACCGGCGGGAAGCTTCTGGCGGACCGCGCGCTTTCGAGGCTCCTCAAGGGAGACTGGCCTCGCTCGGTGGAGGAGCTCGAAGCGCTGCGTCGGGGCTAGCTCACTTGTCCGGCTCGTGGAACACACTAGAAATGTGCCTGGGCCCGTTTTGACGTTAGGTTGCGGCTGAAAGATGCGCTTTTCCGTTCGCCGAGAGGATCGACGAAACCTGGCTGTGGGCTTCATCGGCTTGCTGGCGATCATGGCTGCGCATTCGGTCATGGAGACGGCGCGCGACACGCTGTTTTTGACGAGCTTGCCGGCGGACCATCTGCCCCGCGCCTACCTGGCCATTGCCGTACTCGCGATCCTGGAGCTGAAAATCCACGAGCAGGTGCTTCGCCAGGTGCGCGACCGAAGGCTGCTCTTGTCGGCGTCGCTCGTCTTTGGCGCGATCGTGACGCTTGGTTTCTGGGGGCTTCTCGAAGAGCTCGGCGCCTGGGCGCCGTTTGGCTTTTACGTTTGGACGGGATTGTTGATCACGGTCGTGCTGATCCAGTTCTGGCTCTTGCTCGACGATGCCGTGACCGTCAGACAGGCCAAACGCATCTTCCCGGCGATCGCGGCAGGCGGCGTGTTCGGCGCTACGCTCGGGTCCCTGCTTTCAGAAGGCGTGCTCCGCCTCGCTCCACCGATCGCGCTGGTCTTTACCGCCGCCACGGTCTTGGCGTTGGCCGCAGCGACGCCGTTTCTGTGGCAAGTGTCGAGCGCTGCCGCGGTGGAGCCACCGAGATCGGAGCGAGGGCCTGCGCTTCGCTGGCTTCTTCGGGACAGCTATCTCACGCGCGTCCTCGCGTTCGTCCTGATGGGGACCATCGCGCTCACCATCGTCGACTTCATCTTCAAGAGCACGGTGGCTGCTCAGATCGCGCCCGATCGCCTCGGTCCCTTCTTCGCGCGCTTCTACCTGGGCCTGAACACCGTAGCCCTGCTGGTGCAGCTCATCGGCGCGGGCTGGCTTTTGCGTGCTTTCGGCGCCCACCGAAGCTCTGCACTGCTGCCGGTGTTGATCTTCGGCGGTGCCCTGGGCCTCGCAGTCGGGCCGATTCTTCCGTTCGCGGTGGCCGTGAAGGCGGTCGATGGGAGCTTACGGCACACGCTCTATCGAAGCTCTATCGAAGTGCTCTACCTGCCGCTCGGCAGCAGGCGGCGGGAGCGGGCCAAGGGGCTCATCGAGGTATTTGGACATCGCGTTGGGCAAGCGATGGCATCTTTGCTCATCATTGCGGCGGTCGCCGTAGGCCTGACGACTCGTCAACTCGCCCTTTCGCTGGTGTTTCTCGTCATCGGTTGGCTCATTGCAATCATGTCGACCCGTCGTCAGTACGTCGATCAGTTTCGCGCTCGCCTCCGGCACGGCGTCATCGACACGCGGCTCGAGCTCGAGGAGCTGGATCGGCACTCGCTGGACGTACTGCTCAGTGCCTTGAACAGCGATCAGGATGCCGAAGTGCTTGCAGCCATCGACATCTTCGATCGACACGGAAGAACCGACTCGATGCCGGTGCTGCTGCTCTACCACCCCTCGGTCGAAGTGCGGAGCCGTGCGCTCGAAGCGTTTGCGGAGGCCTCCGATCTCCGGTTCATTCCGGTCGCACGACGCATGCTTTCGGATGAGGAGCCGGACATCCGTGCGGCAGCGCTTCGCGCGCTCACGGCGGCCGATCCGGATCGAGGGCTGCTCGAAGAAAAGCTCGATCTCGAAGCCTCGATCGTTCGCGCCACGGCTTTGGTCGGACTGCTCGGGATGAACGACGGTGGGAGAGGCGGCAGCGGGGTGTCAGCGGCGAAATTGGACGAATGGATCGGTGCGGGAAACCCCCAGACTCAGTCCTCTCTCGCCCGGGCGATTCGACACGAAGGCGGGTCGGTCTTTCACGAAACACTCATCAAGCTCATTGCGACCGACGACGACTCGGTGCGCATCGAGACACTGCGCGCCATGGAGGGAAGCCCAGACCCGAGGTATCTGCCGTACCTTTTGCCCCTATTGGGGAGCTCGGATCTGCGTGCGCATGCGCGTCAGGCCGTGCTTGCGATTGGACCTGCTGCCTTGAGCTGCACTCCAAGAGGCGCTTGCGGACCCGTCGAGCCCCCGAAAGGTGCGCCGTCGCATTCCGCACACCATCATTCTCTTCGATCCACAGGAAGCGGCCGACATTCTACTTCGGCAGTTGTCGATCGAACGCGAAGGAGGCGTGCGTTTGAGGATTCTTCGAGCCCTCGGCCGCTTGCAAGCAAGCCATCCTTCGACGGTCCTCGACGACGCGCTCTTGGAGGAACAGCTTCGTGCAAGCTTGATGCGCGTCGTGCAGCTTCTTCAGTGGCGGTCGGCAATCGAACACGATGGGATCGCGGAAACGCCCGACGCCGAGCTTCTCCGTGTCGCCCTTCGAGACAAAGAACGGGCAACGCTCGAGCGAGCCTTCTCACTGATGGGCCTGAGGCATCCCGAAGAGAACTTCGCCTTGGTTTGGCGCGGGGTCACGAGCGAGAACAACAGGCTGCAAGCAGCGAGCCACGAAGTGTTGGAGGCTACATTGCCGGGTGCCTTTCGTGAAGCGGTGCTCGTGATCGTCGACGATGGAGAGCCGGTTGCACGGCGAGCGCGAGTTGCAGCAGCGGCGCTTGGAACCAGCATCCGCCCGGTGTCCCACGAGGAAGCGGTGACACAAATGATGGAAGACCAGAGCGAAGTCATCCGCGGGATTGCGACCCACCATGCAGCGGAGCTCAGCGTCCGCGCACCCTCGGGCTCGGCTCAGGAAGTGCAAAACCTTGTCTGAAGAGATGCACAAAGAAGAGCAGATGGACCGCTTTCAGCGCTTCTTGTTTCTTCGAACGATGCCCGCGCTGGCAGAGGTGCCGGCGGAAGTCGCACAGGTCGTCGCGGCCAACACGCATGAGCGCTTCTTTGCAAAGGGCGATTACCTCTACCAAACCGGCGTCCCCGCGATGGAGATTCAATACGTCGTGAGCGGTGAGTGTGAAATCGTCCGCAATGGCAGAGCGGTACGCCGATTGGGCTCACGTAGCGTGGTCGGTGGCGTGAGCGCGCTTGCAGGGGATGAGCTTGGGTACGATTGCGTTGCACTCGAAGACATGGTGACGCTCGCCATTACGGTCGAAGATTCACAGGAGATCTTCGAGGATCATTTCGTCTTGTTGAAGCGCGTGCTTCGGGGAACGAGTCGCGAGGTACTCGACTCGCGACGCAGACTCGGCAAGACGGCGGGCTTCGGGCCCGTGGCCGAACCCTTTGCTTTTCCCGATCGACCTTTTGATCTCGTCGAACGAATGGCATTTCTGCGAAAGACGTTCTCGTTCGGCGACAGCGAGATCGACGCAATTGCCGACCTCGCCCGCGACGTGCAAGAGGTTCACCTTCCCAAAGGCGAAGTTCTCTGGAACGTCGGCGATCGAAGCACCTATTTTCTGCTTCCGCTCCGCGGCGTCGTGGACTGCCGCGCGACCGATCCGGCCCAGCAGTTTCAGCTGGGTCCCGGCGACTCCGTAGGCGCCATCGACGCCATGGCCGACGAGCGCCGATGGTTCCGAGCCGAAGTCGCCGAAGACCTGGTCGCCTTCCGCATCGATTTGGAGCTCCTTCTCGAGGTCCTGGAGGACCATTTCGCCATGGCCATGTCCTTCCTCCGAGGTCTCGCCACCGGCATCATCCACCTCTACGACCAGGGGCACTCTCTACCCCCCTAAGCACCTGAGATCACGGAGCTCCCCCGGCAAAGACCGCAGCAATGGATTGCGACCTTTCTCCTATTTTCCCTTTGTTTCCAATGGGTTGGGAGGGGGGAGAGCGTCCCTCTTGTCACTGGTATTTTGTTCAGTATACTGGGTGGTCCCATGGCTTTTGGGACTGTCATCGATTTCGAGGCTCGGCATGTTCGAGCCAAAGCTTTGCCGCTCTCGGAGCTCCTGCCTCAGGGGCGGCTGGTCGAGGTTTCGGGGCGGCATGCCTGTGCGCGGACGACGACAGCCGTATCCTGCGTGATCCAAGCGCAGGCGCGGGCCGAGCTGGTCGCCTGGGTACAGCCCAAAGACGGCGCCTTGTTTCCTCCCGACCTCGACGCGGCAGGAGTCGACCTCGATTCGTTGATCGTAATTCACGTGCCGCGTCATGCAGGTCCGTTCGCGTTGGTTCGCGCTGCCGAGTGGCTTGCGCGTTCCGGCGCGTTTGGCTTGACTGTCATCGACCTCAGCGATGCGCTCCCGCCGGGGTCTTCTGTCAACTGGCAAGGTCGTCTTCAAGGCCTCTTGCGTCAGTACGACGGACGCATTCTCTTGCTCACTTCGAGCGCATGCGAAGACCCTTCTTCGGGTCCTTTGGTTGGCTTACGCGTCGAGTCGCAACGCGGTCCTCTTCACGCCGATCGTTTCGAAGTTCACACACGTGTTCTCAAAGACAAAGTCGGAATCGCCGCCGATCTTTCATCGATCAACCCAGTCGCGCCGTCCGGTTTGCGAGGCGAGTCGTGAAGCGAGTGAGCTGCGTTCTTCTGCCGATGCTGCCATTGCAAATTCTGTTGCGTAAAAAGCCAAATTGGAGCGCTGCGCCTGTTGCCGTCGTCGATGACGAAGGCCCGAATGGCCGCATCACACACCTCAACGCGCTTGCAAAAAAGAGCCGCCTTCGCATCGGCATGCGTCAAACCGTCGCGCGTGATCTCCTTCCAAACCTGCACACTGCCGTCGTCTTGCCCGAGGAAGTGTCGGAAGTCAGCCGCGAGCTGGTTGGAGCACTTCAAACCTTCTCGCCTCGGGTCGAAGCGCTCGCCCACGCCGGCGCGTTTCAGCTCGATCCGGAAGGGCTCCGGCGACTTTATGGAGGCTATCGCAACTGGGCGAGCTCGATTCATCGATATTTGCGTGCCCGGCACTGGCGCAACTCGGTGGCGGTAGGCTTTCATCGGCAGCGAGCGCTCGCGGTCGCGATGGCGCAGGTTGGGGTCTGCATCTCGAAGAGCGTCGATGAAGAGCGCGAACGTTCGAACAAAACCGCGTTGCGTGAATTCGATCTGCCCGGAGAGCTCTGCGAGAGCCTTGGCGCACTGGGTATCGAAACGCTCGGGGATTTTCTCGCCGTGCCCGCCGGAGAGTTGTTGAGCCGCTTCGGTGCGCAGGCAAGCGCGCTTCACGACTCGTTTGCCGACGACATGCAGCTGCCGATTCAGCCACAGGTCTTCGATGAGCCGGCCCGCATTTCTTTTCAAGTCGATCCACCCGACAAAGATCAAACCCGCCTGCTGTTTGCAATCAAAAGCGCTTTGCACTCTTTGCTGCATCAGGTGCGCCCACGCGGAGAATCCATCCAAGCTCTCGAGCTTTCACTCCATTTGGAACGTGCGCCCCTGCATCACGAACAAATCGAACCGGCCTCGCCGACCTTGGATCTGATGCTGTTGCTCGAGCTCATCCGTCTTCGACTCGGTGAACGGAGCTTGCAAGGCGCCGTCGAAGAAGTGGAAGTTTTTGCAAAAACGGTGCGCGCACCGGCGGAGCAAGTTGCGCTCCCCGGTCATCAACCCCGTCGCGACATGAGAGCCGCACATCGCGCGCTCGACCGGGTCCGTGCAACGTACGGCGAACAGTCGGTGACCAAGGCACGCCTTCGCGAAGCGCATTTGCCGGAGGCCTCCTTTCTCTGGGAGCCCATTCAGCACGCGCGGCTCGGCGAGCAATCCGAGGCAGCGTCAATTTCATCCATGGTTCGAAGGGTTTACGCTCGCCCAAAGCCGCTCCCTCCACGTGTGCCGAAAGAGCCCCAGGCCGGGCCTTCGCTCGCGAAAAACCATGCGATCGAGCACATGTACGGGCCGTACCGCGTGAGCGGTGGCTGGTGGAAGCGCCTCGTCGAACGCGACTACTACTACGCCGAAACCGATCACGGCGACTTGCTCTGGCTCTTCTACGACCGTCCGAGGAAGCGCTGGTTCTTGCACGGGGTGCTCGATTGAATGAGCACTTACGTTCCGTTGTGGGTCAAGACCAACCACAGCTTTTTGGAAGGCGCATCCTTTCCCGAAGAGCTCGTCGAACGCGCACATGCGCTTGGTCTTTCCGCAGTTGCAATCACCGACCGCGACGGAGTGTACGGCCTGGTACGCGCGCAGATGCGAGCCAAAGAGCTCGGAATTCGCATCGTGACTGGAGCCCAACTCATGGTCGAGGTCGAAGGGCATGCACAGCACGTCATCGCGCTCGCCAAGACGCGACGCGGCTACGCTGATCTCTGTAGAGTCTTGTCACTCGGGCATGCCCGCTGTGAGAAGGGTGTTTCTCTCATTCACGGCGAAGAGCTCGATCCACTTTCCGATTTGTTTTTTCTTGCTGCAAGCCCCGAAGCCTTGCGTTCTTTACATGCGAGTCATGGCCCTTCGTCGGTGTTTGCTCTTTGTGCTCGTCATCTGAGCGATCACGAGAAACCGAAAGAGAAGAGCTTGCGCTCTGTCGCAAAAGAGCTTGCTGTGCGGACGATTGGCGTCAACGAGGTCCTCTATCACGACAAGCTACGGCGCCCTTTGCAAGACGTTTTAGCCTGTATTCGAGGGGGAAAAGTGCTTTCCGAGGCCGGACACACGATCTACGCAAACGCAGAGCACGACCTCAAGCCCGCTCGGGAGCTCGACCGTCTCTTTGCAGACGACCCTGCTTGCCTTCGTCGCACGCTCGAAATCGCCGAGCAGTGCACGTTTAGTCTCGATGACCTTCGTTATCGATATCCCGAAGAGAATCTTCCTTCGGGGCACAGTGAACAAGGCTGGCTACGCGACCTCACGTTTAGTGGCGCGCGCACACGTTATCAAGGCAAGGTGCCTTCAGACGTTCGCACACAAATCGAACGCGAGCTCCAGATCATTCGCAAGCTGGACTACGGCGGTTACTTCCTCACGATGTACGAGATTGTCCAGTACTGCCGTCAGCAAAACATCCTGTGCCAAGGGCGCGGCAGCGCTGCCAACAGCGCCGTGTGTTTTTGTCTAGGCATCACGGCAGTCGATCCCGTGCGCATGGATTTGTTGTTCGAGCGCTTCTTGAGCGTCGAACGAGCCGAGCCTCCGGACATCGATCTCGACATCGAGCACGAGCGTCGCGAAGAAGTCATTCAACACGTTTACGAGAAGTACGGACGCCGCCATGCCGCGATGGTCGCAAACATCATTCGCTACCGCATTCGCTCCGCGGTCCGCGATGTTGGCAAGGTGCTTGGCTTGGCTCGAACGGATCTGGAAACCGCCACACGACTGCTGAGGCATCGCGACGACACCTTCAACCCCGAGCTGCTTCGTGAAGCTGGCCTCGACAAAAATGCGCCGGCCACTCAGCAGCTCTGGTCATTGGCCACTCAAGTGCTCGATTTTCCGCGGCATTTGTCGATTCACCCAGGCGGGTTTTTGCTCGGACACCGTCCGGTCGACGAAATCGTTCCGATCGAGCCTGCCAGCATGGAGGCCCGCACCGTCATCCAGTGGGACAAGTACGACGTCGACAATCTGGCACTGTTCAAGGTCGATCTCTTGGGCCTCGGAGTGCTCAGCTGCATTCACCGTGCGTTTGATCTGCTGCGCGAGCACAAAGGTCAAGACCTCGAGATCGCAACCGTCCCTGCCGAAGACGAGGCCACCTACGAGATGGTGTCCAAAGGTGACACGGTCGGCGTCTTCCAAATCGAAAGCCGTGCGCAGATGGCGATGCTGCCACGGCTTCAGCCACGCACCTTCTACGACTTGGTGATCGAAGTCGCAATCGTGCGTCCCGGTCCGATCCAAGGCGACATGGTGCATCCGTATTTGCGTCGGCGTAAGGGCGAAGAAAGAGTCGACTATCCGCACCCGAAGTTGGAGCGCATCTTGAAGAAGACGCTCGGCGTTCCGATATTCCAAGAGCAAGTCATGAAGCTGGCTGTCGAGGCGGCAGGCTACACCGCGGGCGAAGCCGATCAGTTGCGCCGTGACATGGCTGCATGGCGCAAGTCCGGTCGAATCGAGAAGCACCGTGCGCGCATGGTCCCGCGGATGCTCGAAAATGGCATCCCCGAGGAGTTTGCGGAGCGTGTGTTCTCGCAGATTCGCGGCTTTGGTGAGTACGGCTTTCCCGAGAGCCACGCGGCGTCGTTTGCCTTGCTCGCCTACGTCACCGCCTGGCTCCGGCGTCACCACCACGAGGCGTTCACCTGCGCGATTCTCAATGCCCAGCCGATGGGCTTCTACAGCCCGGCCACCCTGGTCGAGGACGCCAAGCGGCACGGCGTCGAGGTTCACCCCATCGACATCAACAAAAGCCAATGGGATTGCACCCTATTCCCGATAGACAGCAAAACGGGGAAAAGCCTCGTGGACGACGCGAAGCGTCGTCTTTACGGGGTGCGGATGGGGCTGCGATACGTGAAGGGGCTCGGAGCGCTCGAGCGCGAACGGGTCGAGGCGACGAAGCGGCCACTGCCGAACCTCGCGACCTTCGTTCGCCAGACCAGGCTCAATAAGAAGGCTCTGCACGCGCTGGCCGAAGCAGGCGCCTTCGAGTGCTTCGGGCTCAACCGGCGTGACGCGATTTGGCAGGTGCGGAGCCTGTCGCGTTTCGCCCAGGATTCCTTGCCGCTCGACCCGGCGCCGAGTCAGATTTCATTTGCCTCCTTGGCAAGCGAGGACGAGGTGGTCTGGGACTATCGGTCGAGTTATCACAGCACGCGTGGCCATCCCATGCGAGGGCTTCGCGACGCGCTTCGTTCACGGGGCATCCCCGAGGCAAGCCGAATTCATGGCTGCGGGCACGGGGACGAGCTCGAGTATGTCGGCATGGTGATCTGCCGCCAACGTCCGGGCACGGCGTCGGGCGTGACCTTCTTCACGCTCGAAGACGAAACCGGCTTCGTCAACGTGGTCGTCTGGAAGCAGGTCTTCGACCGCCACGCGGCGCTCGCCAAAACCGCTGCCCTGCTCGGCGTGACCGGCGAGATTCAAAGAGCCGACGGCGTCATTCACCTGATCGCGAAGTCGCTATGGGCGCCAGACGTTTCACTCGCCGAGCAAACCCACCGTTCCCGCGACTTCCACTAAACCTTGGGCTAACCGAACCCCAGTAAGCCGAATTGAACGACCCAGTAGGCCTCGATTCCCAGTTGGACGAGCAGGAAAGCCGCGCGAAGAGAGACGGCCATCTCGCTCGTCGAAAACAAATGCACGGTCGACTGAGCCACGCGCGCGACGAGCACCCAACGCGCCAGCGAATCGGTGATGCCCGCGTTGTCGGTCACCAGCGCGAGAAGAATGAGCGCCGCGAACGCTGGCAGATTCTCGTAGCAATTGGCCTGCGCGCGGCAAAGCCGGTTGGAGAACGGAGAGACGTCCTCACCACTCGGGAGAAAGTCGTTCGCAGCGCGTTCCTTTTTGAGCACGAGCACCGTGCGATAAAAAATGATCGTGGCCGCCAACAAGATCGTCCAAGCGACATAGCCAACGAGCGCAAGTGCAGAGGGGGACATCGTCATTCTCCTAGTTACGGTGAGCCGGGCGGACTATACCCAAAGCGCCGTGCGGCGAATAGGGTTTGCAGGGAGGCTGAGCCGATGAAAACGCTGGTGCTGACGAGATCCGAAGTTGAACGGCTTGCCACGATGGAGCTCGCCGTCTCTGCGGTGGAGCACGCATTCGCCACCTTCGGGCGGGGCGAGGCGACCATGCCTCCCAAAGTCTACCTGCCGATCGCGGATCACGACGGCGACTTCCGAGCGATGCCGTCACGTCTCGGCGACTCTGCCGGCATCAAGTGGGTGAACGTGCACACCCAGAATCGCAAGCGATTTGGGTTGCCAACCGTCATGGCTGTCTATGTGCTCAACGATCCGGCAAACGCGTTCCCACTCGCGATCATGGACGGCACCTTGCTCACGGCGCTACGCACCGGTGCCGCAGGCGCGGTCGCATCCAAGTACCTGGCGCCGCGCAGTCCAAAGACGATCGGTTTCATCGGCTGTGGCGTGCAGGCTCAGACCCTGCATGGCACCCACCAGGTGGTTTTCGACGGCTTCGAAAGTCTTGCCCACGACCGCAACGAAGAGACCGCAGCCGCCTTCGCCGACCGGGTTGGCGCGCGTGTCGTCACGTTGGAAGAAGCTGCCGGTGCCGACATCGTATGCACGGCGACGCCGTCGCGAACACCCTTTGTGAAGGCAAAGTGGATCCGCCGCGGCGCGCACATCAACGCCATGGGCGCAGATGCGCCGGGCAAGCAGGAGCTCGCGACCGAGTTGCTGCAAAGCTCGGCTGTCTACATCGACGACCTCCATCAGGCGACGGGAAGCGGGGAGATCAACGTCCCCCTCGCGGCCGGCGAAATCGAGGCCGGCCAATTGGCGGGCACGCTGGGCGAAGTCGTGGCCGGCCTGTTGCCGAAGCCGGACGACGCGACGACGACCATCTTCGACTCCACGGGCCTGGCTATACAAGACGTTTCGCTAGCACGTGCGATCTACGACGCCGCTCGGCGGCGATCGATCGGCCATGAGGTCGACCTGCTCGGCCTCGACGCCCCATCGAACGATTAGCGGGTGGGGGTCGCCGGGCGAGCCCCCGCCGAAAAATGTCGGTTTGCGACGGCCGGCAGTAGGCTCCAGCAGGTGCTGCAGCTAGCCCCCGTGCTCATTTTCATAGCGCTTCTTTGGCCGTCGCCGGGAGCCGCACAAGACGCCGGCGCGGCCTTCCTCGGACATCCCGATCGCAAGCGAGTGGAGGCCCTGCGGACCGCGGAGATTGCCGAAGTGAAGAAAGGCAAAGGCGGTCGCAGCCTGGCCTTCAAGGTCACGCTGGCCGACGGTACGCGAGGCTACTTCAAGCCCAAGCAATCCTTTTCTGCCGCACACTGGTACTCCGAGATCGCCGCCTACTACTTGGATCGAGAGCTCGGCATGGGCCGTGTGCCTCCTACGACCGGTCGCAGGTTTCGCTGGAGCGAGCTTCGAGCCGCTGCGCGGACGGACGCCAGGGCGAGCGAGCTGGGCATTGAAAAGGACGGCACGGTCAAGGGCGCGTTCGTCTGGTGGATCCCCGAGCCGCTCGAACGAGTCCGAATGGGCCGCAACTGGGAACGCTGGGTACGAATCCAGAAATTGCTTCCGATCACGCCGTACCAACGGCCGGTAGACTATCGCGCCGATCTGAATCGCCGCCCTGGGATTCGGGAAGCGACGGACCCGAGTCGGCCGATCGCACAGGCCCCCGACATCGACGTGCGTCCTGCCGAGATTTCCGATCTGATCGTCTTCGACTACCTCACCCAAAACGTGGACCGCTGGGGTGGTGATTTCACCAATGTGAGATCGCGGGGAAAGGATGGGCCTTTGATCTACCTGGACAATGGCGCCGGGTTCTGGCTCGGAGAGCAACGTCTTGGCTTGATGGAGGCCCGCTTGAAGGCTCTCCAGCGCTTCCGGCGGTCGACGATCGAGGCTGTGCGAAGGCTGGATATCGAGCGATTGGCTTCCAAACTGCGCGAAGATCCGCTCGCTCCCGTCCTGAACGAGAAGCAATTGGGCGGCCTCGAACAGCGTCGTCGCGCGGTCCTCGAGCACGTGGACGCCATGGTGGCGCGCTTCGGTGAGGCGCGCGTGTTCGCATGGTAGGTTTCGAGCGTGAACGAACGACTTCGGCTTCCGGCTGAGTGGGAGCCGCATTCCGCCTGCTGGCTTGCCTTTCCCTACCTGAAGGAGGAGTGGCCGTTCAATCTCGGCGCCGCACAAGCGTCGATCGCGGCCTTGTGCCGCGCGATCGCAGAGGCAGGAAACGAGCCGGTGCGGTTGCTCGTGAGAAACGAAGAGATGGAGTCGCGCGCGCGATCGTTGATCGGTGAGGTTCGCAATGTTCGCTATGTGACCACCGACTACGGCGACTGCTGGCTACGCGACACGGCGCCGCTTTTCGGGCATGGGGACGACGGCGAGCTCGGTGCGCTCTGCTTCGAGTTCAACGGCTGGGGCGGCAAGTACCCAATGCCTTTCGACCGGCGCGTCAGCGGCTGGCTGACCGGGCGGCTACGGGCCCGGCGCTTCGAATGTCCGGTCGTCCTCGAGGGAGGCGCCCTCGACACCAACGGCGCAGGGACGTTTCTGACGACCGCATCGTGCTCGCTCAACCCCAACCGAAACCCAGGCTTGACGCGCGGCGCCTTCGAAAAAGCCCTGGGGGAACGGGTGTCGGTGGATAAGATGATCTGGCTCGACGAGGGTTTGGAGCACGACCACACCGACGGGCACATCGACATGATCGCCCGATTCGTCGCCATCGACACCGTCATCTGCATGACGTCGAACCCCAGCGCGCCGAATGCCGAGGTGCTCCGTTCGATCGAGCAGAAGCTGCGCGCCGCCGGCCTGAAGGTGCTCGGGATCCCGGCACCGTCGGCCCTTCAGTCTCCCAGCGGCGAGCCGCTGCCGGCCAGCTACTGCAACTTCTACATCGCCAACGCCGCCGTGATCGTTCCGACCTACGGCCTCCCCGAAGACGAGGCCGCGGTCGGAGAAATCGCAAATGCGTTCCCGAGCCGGGAGGTGATCGGCCTGCCCGCCACAGACCTGCTATGGGGAGGCGGAGCGTTTCACTGCGTCACCCAAGCTCAGCCCAGCAAGCCATGACCGCCTCTTCCCTGTCGATCGGAATCGTCCAATGCGCACTTGGTGACGCGCGGGAAGCCAACGTCGTACGCGTCGAGGGCTTGATTCGCGAGGCCGCTGGGCGCGGCGCAAAGATCATCCTGACCCCAGAGCTCTTCGAAGGCCCCTACTTTCCGCAAACCGAGGACGAACGTGCGTTCGACCTGGCAGCGCCCCTCGATTCGCATCCCACCGTGGGTCGCATGCAAAACCTCGCGCATGAGCTTGGCGTAGTGCTTCCGATCTCTTTCTTCGAACGCGCCGGGCAAGTCTACTACAACAGCGTCGTGACGATCGACGCGGACGGCAAGCAGCTTGGCTCATACCGGAAGAGCCACATTCCCGACGGTCCCGGCTACGAGGAGAAATTCTATTTCCGGGCTGGCGACACTGGCTTTCGGGTTTGGAAGACGCGCCACGGAAACGTTGGAGTCGGGATCTGCTGGGATCAGTGGTTCCCGGAGGCCGCACGGAGCATGGCCCTGCAGGGGGCCGAGGTTCTGCTCTATCCCACTGCGATCGGCAGCGAGCCAGAGGCGCCTGATGAAGACAGCCAGGCGCCTTGGAGACGCGTGATGGTCGGCCACGCCGTGGCAAACGCCATGCCCGTTGCTGCGGCCAACCGCATCGGCGCCGAAGCCGGATTGACCTTCTATGGGAGCTCGTTCGTCTGCGATCAGCGCGGCGACCTGCGCGCCGAGCTCGGGCGTGACCAAGAAGGCGTGGCGACCGCGACGTTCGACCGTGATGCGCTTCGCCGGTACCGCGCCAACTGGGGCTTTTTTCGCGATCGCCGCCCGGATCTCTACGACAGGCTAACCGGAGACGAGCCGCTTGATTGATTCGCTTTACGCGATTGTGGATGCAGAGTACGCAGAACGCCCGCTTGAGCTCGCCTTCAAGGCGTTGAACGCAGGCTGCGCCATGGTGCAGCTTCGCGCCAAGCGACTTGATGACACGTCGTTTCTCAAGATCGCGACACGGGTCCATTCCGCCTGCGGGCATGCAGGGGTTCCTTTCGTCGTCAACGACCGCGCTGACATCGCGCGCCTGGTCCAGGCGGAAGGTCTCCATCTTGGGCAAGACGACCTCTCGATTGACGATGCCCGGAAAGTCGTCGGCGACATGCAGATCGGAGTCTCGACACACAGCCTCGAGCAGGCCATCACGGCAGAGGCCGAGGGCGCGGACCTCATTGCATTCGGCCCGGTCTTCCCAACCAAGACCAAAGAGAACCCCGACCCCATCGTGGGCCTGCGAAAACTCGCGAAGGTTTGCGAGTCCGTGTCTCGGCCCGTGGTCGCCATCGGCGGAATTTCCCCTGAAAACGCGGCGGAAACGCTCGAGGCCGGTGCGCGTTATATCGCCGTCATTTCGGCGCTTTCGCGCTTCCTCGAAGACGCGCAGTAGTGCGTCACTTCATCTCTTCGAAGTACTGAATCGCGGTTTCGATGGCCGCGCCGAGCGCTTGATTCACCAGGTTTGCAGTCGCGTCTTCACCGCTTCGGAGTGCTTCGTAGTACCGCTGCCGCTCGGTCGCATGAATGACCACGGGAGGAAAACCGCCGCGCATCAAAATGAGGTTCATGACCAGTCGCGCGACTTTGCCGCTATGTCGCGGGAACGGATAGATGTGAAGCAACTGGTAGTGCGCCTTACTCGCCATGCGAACCGGGTGCATCGTCTTCTTGGTGTCGGGATCCGAAAGCCATTGTACGAGTTGCCGCATCCGGTAGCTGATCTTGTCCGGCTGCGAGATGTCATGGAAGTAGAGCCGATGAAGCGGCATGTCCTTCCGGTACTTCGGCGGCCCCTTCCCTTCGAGCTCCTCGGGGGCCAGCTGCGCGTAAAGCTTCTTGATCACTTCGAGGTTCACCGTGAAGCGGCGGCGGGAGGACATCTCGCGAATCATCTCGATCGCGCCCATGTGGTTTCGGACCTCGTCATAGACGGGGATGAGCGCAGGGTCTGTGATGGCCTCGTCGTAGATGGCGGCTCTGAGCTCGTCCATGGAGTAGACGACGCCCTCGAGCGCGCTGTCATGGTAGATCCAGGCGATGTCGAAGCGCTCTTGATACTCTTGCCGCACCTGCACGTTGGCAGAATCGAGCAACTCCTGAAGCTGGGCGACTCGCTCTTCTAAGCTCGGACCCTGAAGCGCTTGAACCAAGGAATTCCCTCCACTCGCGGGCAGCCTACGAGGTAGGCTCCGTGCGGCCGGCGAAACTATCAGCGGGGCCCCAGGACGTCAACCATGACCGAAAATGGCTAATCGAGAGCATCCGAAATCGCTCCACGCAGCCGCATCTTGCTCGGAACGCCGGTGGAAGCCCAGCGCACGGTGCCATCACGGCCGACCACGACGACGGTGGGAAGCATCTTGATGGCGTATCGCCTTTGAACCGTGCCAGTGCGATCATGCAGGCTCGGAAACTCGATCCCGAACGCCGCATGGGCCGCCTGCAGGCTCTGTCGGTCGAACGGTTCGACATTGACCGCGTAGAACGCGACGCCGCGCTCGGTGAACTCTGCACGAAGGTCGTTGAGAATCGGCGTCGTTCGTTTGCAGGCACCGCACCAGCTGGCCCAGAAGTCGAGAACCACGACTCCGCCAGACATTTCGGAGAGCGTCACCTTGCTTAGGCCGTTCGGCTCCGCCCCCGCAGCAACCGACATGCTCCAGTCAGGCGCTTGCTCCCCGATCAGTGGGGACGCGTTGCCGCGAGTCATCCAAGCGTAGAGAGCGACGAAGACCATCGCGGTCACGAGCCAGTGAATCCACCTTCTCGCGGCGGGCCTGTCGGAGTCATTCATCATGACTCCATGAGTGGGAGCTCGATGCTGAAACGCGCTCCCCCTTCTGGCGCTCGATCGAGCCGCACTTCGCCGCCGTGCTCCAACACCACTTTCTTCACGATCGCCAAGCCAAGCCCCGTGCCCTCGGCCCTGGTGGTATAGTATGGATCGAAAACGCGGTCCCAGTTCTCCTCGTCGATACCGGGGCCGTTGTCGCGAATCTCGACGAACCCAGTCCCCTTGCTTTTGTACGCGTGGACGACCACACGACCGCCCCCCGTGGGATGGGCTTCATAGACCGCCTGAATCGCATTCCGCAATATGTTGTCCACCCCGCGCTTGAGCATCATGGGGTCCATACGCACGCGGATGGGTTCCGTTGCACAACTGAGCCGAACTTCGACCGGCGCCCCAGCCCCGTTGCCCACATCCTCGAGGACAGCTGGAATCGAAATCCGGATACTCTCGATGAGATCGCACAAATCGGATGGAGATAGATCGGCCCTTGGAAGCTTGGCAAAAGCGCTGAACTCGCCGACGAGCCGGCGGAGCGTAGCGACCTCCTCCTCGATGATCGCCCGCGCCTGAAGCAGCTTCTTTCGAAAGCCCTCGTCGTCACCGGCGTAGGTTTCGGCCATCTCCTGAGCGGCAAGTTGGATGGGTGTAAGCGGATTTTTGATCTCGTGGGCGAGACGACGAGCAAAATCCTGCCAGGCCCCGATGCGCTGCAGGTACTCGATGCGCGTGCGGGAATCACGCAGGTCGCGAACCATTTCGTTGAAAGCCATCGTGAGCTCGGCGACCTCATCCCTGGCGCCCGTTGGTAGGGCGACCGTGAGATCACCAGCGCCGACTTTTCGAGATGCTTCGGCCAAGTCGGTCACACGGCGAGTCACGCGACGCGATACGATCGCGCCAATCAAGAATGCGACCAGGATGACGAGAAACGCCAGCACCCCAAAGACCCACGCGTACACGTCCGAAACGGAAGCGCCTTGCTGTTGTAGGCGTGAGTAGACATCGGCAACCTCGCCGGCTTCTTGCAGGCGCTCGAAGTACCTCTCCGGCACCGAGACCTCGACCTCAATCCGCAACTTGCGTGCTGCTCTCCCCGTCTCCCGATCGCGGATCGTGGTTCGTAGCGCATCGCCCGCGGGGTCAGGTGGACGGGCTACACTTGCCAAGACCTCATCGGCGTCATCGATGATCCGAATGCTTCGCACGCCTTCGTATCGTCCGAGGAGCTCGCGAAGCACACGTTCGAGCGTTGCAGCGCTTCGGCTGCGGGCGACCTGGGCTTCGACCGCCCAGAGCACGGCATCCGCGACCTGATCAGAGCCGGCGCGGAGCGCCATGAGCTGGCCTCGGCGCGCCTCCACACCATGAACGAGCTCTGCGCCGAAGCGCTCGTTCACCCCAACCGCATACACGTCGCGCAGCGCGCCCTGGGCGAGGAAGATGCTCCCGCCGAGCGCCAGAAACACCGACAAGCCAATCGCGAATAGAATCTTTCGCTCGAATCGGCTCATTCGGGCACCTTCAAGAGCGCGCCTCGGAACCCAATGCTGCGCTCGGCTTTGCAGATCCGGCGCCTCACGATGTTGACGCTAATCGGACCGACCGGATCTCCGCCAGAGGCAGGACGGATGAGCTCGGTGCACTGCTTCTTCGAGATCGGGTTGAACTCCGCCTTCACGGCGAAGTAGATTTCTCTTCCTTTTTGTAGCTGGTAGCTTTTCGGATCCCCGACGAACAGGCCTTGGACGACCAAGCAGCGCTCGAGCACCTGTTCCAGCGTTTTGAGCCGCTCGCTTTGATCGCCGATGCGAACGAGATAGCCGTCCTCCCAGAGGTCGCGGGTCACGTCGCAGCCAAACTGCCGAACGCCCATCCTCCAGTTCGAGCCGTTCAAGTGTGCGCTGACGGTCACTTCCATGCGTTTTCGAAGCCCGCTCGACAGCTCCCGACGCACACGTTCGTCGGCAAGATCTTTTGCCGAGAACGAGACCCTGGCGGCACCGCGCGACCAAGTCACACCAAGGTCGCGCAAGGGAAGCTGCGACTGCCCGTAGGCGACCGCTGCGATCAGCAAGACCAACGCTGCAAGCCCGAATCTCACAGGCGGACGAACCCCAATATCGTCGAGAAACCAAACTGAAAAACCCCGACCCGCGTGTCGAACCGGAATCCAAAGTCGAAGGTCAGGTCGAGCGGAAAGCGAGAGACGCCGCTGTAGCCGGTGACCCCGCCGAACCCGGTCCGTTGGTTTCTGAGGTCGGTCAACGAGATCAGCCCGATGAGCCCATAGAGGTTGACCTCGCGAAGCCCGCGTTCCCGCGCGTTCTGATAGACGGGCATGTCGTATCCGACGTCGAGCCTCCAGGCGAGCTCGCCGAGGTAGTTGTTTTCGATCGAGGTCCCCAGAAGATTGGGCGGTGGACGCGCGTCGAGCTGCATCTCGAGGAAGCGTGACGGGATCAGATCGGAGAGATCTGAGATGTGGTAGAGATAGAAAAACGGCGTGTTCCCAAAGGCCGCGCCTCCAAAAAACCCGATCCGTATCGTGTGCTTCCAGGGAAGCCGCCACCAGCGCCGCACCCAGACGTCGATCTTGATGAAGTCGTAATCGCTGCCGAGCGCGCGCGTCCCCAGCATGACGTCCCCGACGAACAAAACCCCTTCCTTCGTGATACCGGGGTCGTCCCGCTTATCGAAGGTCAGAGAGAATCGGAGCGAAGAAACGAAGCTCCTGCCGTCTTGAATCGCGAAATCGATCGGCTGGATCTCGTTGCCAACGACCTCGCTAGCTGCCTGGGGGCGGCCAAGCACGCTGACGATGTCGCCAATCCAATCGAGGCTGTAGCGCAGCTTGGTCGTGAACTCCTTGCCGGTTCCAACCATGAAACCGCCGCGCCGATAGCGAACCACGGCGTTGGTGACGACCGAAGTGCCAGGACAGGTCGGTTCGCCGCAGGGCACGCTGACCAAGGGATTGTTCCCATAGAACTCCCGGCCGTTGAGAAAGAAGGTGCCGAAGCGGACGCCGTATTCACTCTTGATCAGCTTGGGATACTCTAGGTCCAAGCGTCCGCCCTGCTGGAATCCGCTTGCGAGCGCCGTTCCGGACAGGCGGATGCCGAGGCCGGCGAGGTTGGTTTCGGTGATCTTGAAACCAAACCAAGGAAACAGGGTCCTGCCGCTGTCGGTGGTTTGTCGTACACCTTTCGAAAGGCCCGCGACCAGTTTCTCGATGACGACGGTATTGCGCTCCTTCACTTGTACGACAAGCACCACGTAACCGCGTTCAGCACCACGTTCGAGACGGATGTCGACGCTGTCGAACCAGCCGGTGCCCATCAGTCGCCATTCGGTATCGAGGAGCTCCGGTGATTCTGGATCGAGAAAGTCGCCCTGCTTCAGTGGAACGAACTTGCGAACCAGCTGCGCTTTGGTTCTCTTGTTGCCAATGACGACGATGCCCTCGAGCACGTAGCGGACTTGCGAGGAAACTTGATCCGAATGGCGACCTTCACTGACCACTCCATACGGGTCGCGAAACTCTTGGGGGTCCTCATCTTCGGATTCGCCCTGCTCCTTTGGGGCCGGAACGACGTCGCCGGGACGATAGGGCTCGCTCCTCGGATCTAGATCCTGCGCACCGGCGATCGAGGGGTAGGTCGCGCCCACCGCCAGAAGCGAGACCAGATGAAGAAAGGCGATCCGGCTGGGAAGCCAGCGTCCCGGTCGCAAGCGCGGGCTCACGACGGTCAGACTACTCCAGCGGCGGGAGCGACGCGAGAAGCCAGAGACATGCGGCCACCACGAGGAAAACCCCGCCGACCCATCCGAGCGTGCGTAAGAAACCAATCCGCCTGCCGTCGTCCTTCGACTTCACCGGGCTAGTTGTAGCAGATCCCGCCGTCAACGAGGGAGAATAGTCGAGGGCGTGCCAGCTCGGCCGGAGGTCGGGCAGATCGTCGTCTCCCGGCCTGCGAATGATGCGGATCGTCGCGTCTTCGTCGAGCGGTTCCATTCGGGGGCCCAGTCCGGAGACGGGCGTCGCGTCGACACGACCGGGGTCAGCGAGACCTTCTTGAAAGGCGTCGAGCATGGGAAGGACGGTTGGGTTTTTCGGAGGCGTGGTGGAAGTCTTGTCCCGAAGCGCTGGGGGCAATGTTTCGCGCGGCGGCGGGACGGCATCGACCCGAAAGGTCCCCTCGGTCCATTCGAGGGCCAGCACGTAATCTCCGGCAGTTCCGCCATCGATGCTGACGTCCTGGAGCTCGCCCTTTTCGTAATAGGCGATCGCGAGCCGTCCCCGATGCTCGAGCAAGAGCCGACCGGTGAGACCCGCGCCCTCGCAGTAGCGCATCAAATCGGCAGGCGGGTGTACGGCGATCGATCCACGCCGAGTGGTGTCCGTGCCGCGCGAAACCGGAAGGTGCGGAAGCTTCGGATACACGGCAAACTCACCTTCGCGGAGCGAGAGCAGAATCTGAAGCGCCCGTTCTTCGTCCGTCGATGTTTCGGCGTCCGCAACCTGACCTTGCACCAGCCGAACGGTGCCCGAGCCCGACTCGCTTTGAAACGTCAATACCCCGGTGGTGCGAATCTCTTCGAGACCGCCGAGCAAGTCCCCGACGCCTTCCTCCGGGATCGTTCCTTCAAAGACCGCTTGGGCAATCATGACTGATGGAAGTGCTTCCGAAGGCCCCAATTGTCAAGGCGCCTGGGGCCTCGACCGCGTCGCATTGGGGGTCCAGAAATTCCAGATAATTCACGGAAAGATGCCGCGCTCCGCGTAAGACGTGCCGAGGCTTTCGAGGGCCAGGGCATATGCGGCGATGCGGGGGTCAACCTTCTTTTCCGTCGCGTAGAACATCGTGCGCTGATACGCGCGGCGGATCATGTGAAGCAACCGTCGCTGGACTTCTTCAGCGTCCCAGTGCTCGCTGTTCCGGTTCTGCACCCACTCGTAATAGCTGACGGTCACGCCACCCGCGTTCGCCAGGATGTCGGGGATGACGGGAATCCCGCGATCGGCCAGCACGGCGGCTCCTTCCGGATTGATCGGGCCGTTTGCGCCTTCCGCGATCAAGCGCACCTTGAGATTGGTTGCTTCCTCTTCGCCGACTTGGTTTTCGAGCGCGGCCGGAATGAAGAGGTCGGCCTTGGTTTCGAAAAACTCTTTCCGCGTGATCTCGTCGCCGCGTGGGTAACCTGCGATCGAGCCCTTCGCCTGCACGTAGTCCTGAAGCTTGTGCGCGTTGAAGCCTTCTTCGTTTCGCAGATAGCCGGAGTGATCGCCCGTCGCGATCGTCGAAACCCCGAGCTTCGAAAGAAGGACGGCGGCGTTGGAGCCCACGTTGCCAAAGCCCTGTACGATGGCCGTGGCGCCTTCGAGGTCGAAGCGGTTCTCGCGCGCCCATTCCTTGATGCAATGGACCACCCCCTGGCCGGTCGCAGCTTCGCGGCCCTCCGAGCCACCCGAATTGATGGTCTTTCCGGTCACTACAGCGCGCTGATCGCTCTTCTCGTAGGTCGGCCCGGTATTGAGGTAGGTGTCCATCATCCAAACCATGGTCTGGGAGTTGGTGCCCATGTCGGGGGCCGGGATGTCGTGGGACGGGCCGATATTGCTGCCCAAGGCATGGGTGAATCGCCGCGTGATGCGCCGCAGCTCATCGATGGAGTGCTCGCGAGGGTTGAACTTGATTCCGCCTTTGCCCCCGCCAAATGGAATGCCGAGCAGCGCGCATTTCCAGGTCATTTGCGTCGCAAGCGCCTTGAGCTCGTTGAGCGTGACCTGCTCGTGGTACCGCATTCCTCCCTTGTAGGGGCCCATCACGTTGTTGTGCTGAACGCGATAGCCTTTGAACACGCGCATTTCGCCGCTGTCCATTCGCACTGGGAAATGAACGATGAGCTCGTTCTTCGGTTCCGCGAGGATCGCCTTCACGTGAGACGGAAGGCCGGTGAGCGCGGCAGCCTGTTCGATGTAGCCCTGGACGACTTCGAAGAACCGATACTCTTCTGGCTTGGCGGACATCCGGGCGATGCTACCGCGTGGGTGTCCTGCACGGCAAATATCGGCGCAAAAATTGCGCGGGTATGACCCAAAACGAAAGATGCGCGCGACGTATAGAAAACGGTTCTCAAGAGCCACGGGAACCTTGTTTTCTGGGGAGGCGCGACGCTACAGTCCCCTCACTGGGCGGCTGATAAGAGTAGTGCCGCGTCCTTTGCTCTGCAACTGCGAGGAGGATCCAATGGATGAAGCGGGAAACGACTTCCGGCGGGAGTTAGAGGCGCGCGGCGTGTCACGTCGCGAGTTCATGGGCTTCTGTTCCGCGATGGCGGTGATGTTTGGTTTGCCGAAAGGCGCAACGGCCATGATAGCCGATGCGATCGAAAACAAACCAAAGCCAACGCTGGTGTGGCTCAACTTTCAGGACTGTGCCGGCAACACCGAATCATTCCTCCGCGCCAGCAAGCCAACGGCAGCCGAGGTGATCCTCGATCTGATCTCCATCGACTACCACGAGGTGATCATGGCGGCCGCCGGCCACCAAGCCGAGGAGAACCTTCACAACGTCGTCAAGAACCAGAAGGGCGCATACCTTGCTGTCGTCGAGGGCTCGATCCCGACCGGCGCGAACGGCGCGTACTGCACCGTCGGCGGGAAGGCGGCGATCGACATTGCCAACGAGGTCTGCGGCAACGCGCTCGCGACGATTGCAGTCGGAACCTGCGCATCGTTTGGCGGCATCCCGGCGGCATCGCCGAATCCGACCGGCGCGCTCGGTGTGTCCGACGCGGTTCCTAGCGTGAAGAATCTGATCAACCTGTCGGCCTGTCCGGTGAACGCCCAGAACCTCACCGCAACGCTGGTATACTTCCTGACCTACGGAAGGTTCCCAGCGCTCGACAAGCTGAATCGCCCGCTTTTTGCCTACGGAAAGTCGATTCACGACAACTGCGAGCGGCGCGCGCATTACGACACCGGGCAGTACGTCGAGCAATGGGGCGACGAAGCCCATCGCGACGGCCATTGCCTCTACAAGATGGGATGCAAGGGCCCCGTCTCGTTCCAGAACTGTCCGAACGTCGGTTGGAACGACAACACGAGCTGGCCGATCGCATGCGGCCACGGTTGCATCGGCTGCGCCGAACCGGACTTCTGGGACAAGATGACGCCGTTCTACGCGCACCTCCCAGGCTTCCCCGGCTTCGGCAAAGGCTCGAACATCGACAAGGTCGGCTTCTGGGCGACCATCGGTGTCACCACCGCGTTTGCCGGGCACACCTTGGTGCACCTCGGAAAGAAACTCGTGAGAACCGGTGCGGACCATGCACCCGACGGACCGCCGACGCGGACCGATGAAGGAGGCGCAGAATGACTCATATCGTTGTCGACCCGGTGACCCGCATCGAAGGGCACCTGCGCATCGAAGCGGAAATCGAAGGCGGCCAAGTCTCGGACGCTTGGTCTTCTTCGACCATGTTCCGAGGCATCGAGATCATCTTGCAAGGCCGCGACCCGCGTGATGCCTGGGCCTTCACTCAGCGCATCTGCGGCGTCTGCACGACGGTGCACGCGATCGCCTCGATCCGCGCCGTGGAAGACGCGATCGGCGCGAAGCCGCCACCGAATGCGCGCATTCTGCGAAATCTGATCATCGCGTCCCAATGCATCCAGGACCACGTGATCCATTTTTATCATCTACATGCGCTCGACTGGGTCGACATCGTGTCGGCACTCGAGGCGGATCCGAAGGAGACGGCGGCGCTTGCCCAGTCGATATCAGACTGGGGCAAGTCGAGCGCCACGTACTTCAAGGGCATCCAAGACCGCGTCAAAGGGCTGGTCGAGCGAGGCCAGCTCGGGCCGTTTGCCAACGCCTACTGGGGGCACCCGGCTTATAAGCTTCCGCCTGCGGCAAACCTGATGGCGGTCGCACACTATCTCGAAGCGCTCGAGTGGCAGCGTGAGTTCATCAAGATGCACGCCATTTTGGGCGGCAAGAACCCCCATCTGCAGAGCTTCCTCGTCGGCGGCATGGCGACTCCGGTCGACCCGGACAAGCAGGCTTCGCTCAACATCCATACAATCGCGGAGTTCAAGAAGCTGATTGCCGGCGCGCAGGAGTTCGTGAGCAAGGTCTACATCCCGGATCTTCTCGCGGTCGCTTCATTCTACAAAGACTGGGCCGGGTACGGTGCAGGCGTCGGCAACTACATGGTGTACGGCGAGTACCCGCTCGACGACGAAGCGAATCCGGAGCGCTTCATCAAGCCTGGTATCATCAGGGCTCGCGACCTCTCGAAAGTCGAGGAGTTCGACCCTTCGAAGATCACCGAGCAGATCACGCACTCCTGGTACGACTACGCGGGCGGCGAGGACCAAGCGCTGCACCCGTCGCAGGGCGAAACCAAGCCGAACTACACCGGCCCGGAGCCACCCTTCGAACGCCTCGACACGTCGAAGAAGTACTCCTGGCTGAAGTCGCCCCGCTACGACGGAGCGCCGATGGAAGTCGGGCCCTTGTCGCGCATGTTGGTCAACTACGTTCAGGGTCACGAGCAGGTCCAAGGCCTGGTCAACCACGTCCTCAAGACACTCGGCGTCGGGCCCGAGGCCTTGTTCTCGACGCTCGGCCGGGTCGCGGCGCGTGGCATCGAAACACAGATACTGGTCGACAAGATCGGCGACTGGGTCGACGAGCTTGCCGCCAACATGGGCAAGGGCGAGCTCCGCATCCACGACAACAGCAAGTGGGAGCCGGAGACCTGGCCTGCTGATTCGATGGGAGCGGGCTTCCATGAAGCGCCACGCGGCTCGCTTGGGCACTGGGTCCACGTCAAAAATGCGAAGATCGAACGCTACCAGTGCGTCGTTCCAAGCACCTGGAATGCCGGCCCGCGAGATTCTGGCGATGCGCCAGGCCCTTACGAAGCAGCCTTGGTCGGGACCCCGGTCGCCGACCCGGAGCAGCCGATTGAGATCCTGAGGACGGTTCATTCCTTCGACCCGTGCATGGCCTGTGGCGTGCACGTCGTCGAGCCTGGAGGGCGCGAGATCACTCGCGTGAAGGTGCGATGACTCCCCCCCCATCGGCGACCGCGGTCAAAGGCGGGGCGCCTTCCATGGTGAGCCCCGCGATCACCAACGACGAACCCCTCGAGCGGATTTATGTGTGGGACCTGCTGGTTCGGGTCAGCCACTGGGTCATCATGGTCTCGGTGTTTATCCTGGCGATTACCGGGATCTATATCGGCAAGCCGTACCTGATCCCAGCGCAGCCGGGAGGCGAGCACTTCGTGATGGCAACGGTGAAGGTCGTGCACTTCTATACGGCCATCATCTTTGCGCTCGCGGTCGCGGCGCGCATCGCCTGGATGTTCGTGGGGTCGTACTACGCGCGCTGGCACCAGTTCGTGCCAGTGGGCAAGCGGCGGCGCGGCGATGTCTTCAGGATGCTGAAGTTCTATTCGTTCCTCAGCAAGGAACCACCGCTCAACGTGGGTCACAATCCCCTCGCGGGCATGACCTACCTGCTGGTGTTCGCGATCTACATCACCCTGATCCTAACCGGGCTCGCGCTTTATTCGGTGAGCGCGACGGGATACATGGAGTTCTGGGAGTTCCTGCTTCCGATCCTCGGCGGTCCGCAGACGGCGCGTTGGATCCATCACATCGCGATGTGGTTCCTCCTCGGTTTCGTGGCACACCATATCTGGAGCGCGATGCTCGTGTCTCGCGTCGAAGGCATGGGCCTGATGGACTCCCTGTTCAGCGGCTACAAGTGGTTACCCAAGAGTTGGCGCAACCGGGATGACTGACCGAACGCCGGTCCTCGTTCTGGGGCTCGGCAACGTCGTCTGTACGGACGACGGGGCGGGGATCGCCGCCATCCACAAGCTCATTCGGGATTACGATTTCCCGGAGGGTGTCATGGTCGTGGACGGCGGCACGCTCGGGCTCTCGCTCTTGCCTCTGGTCGACAGCGCCGATCAGGTGATCCTCGTGGACGCCATCGGGGCCGACGGGCCGCCCGGAACGCAGGTTCGGATCGAAGGCGAAGAGGTCGCCCCTGCGGTCTACGAACGCCTTTCACCGCATCAAATCGGGGTTGCGGATCTCTTGGCAGGGGCGAGCCTGCTCGATCGGTATCCGGACCGGGTGGTGATTCTCGGCGTGGTTCCGGACTCGATCGAGCTCGGGCTCGAACGAACGCCTGCCGTGCAGGCAAGCATTCCGGAGCTCGTCGAGCGCGTGGTCGAAGAGCTCAGCGCACTCGGGTATCCACCGGTCCCATCTACGGGGAGTCGCGATGAAGGCCATGGGAGCACTGCTCATGTCGCTCGCACTCTTGGGGTGTAGCGCCAAAGTCGACCCGTCCGCCGTCGACTACGACAAAGTCGAGGTCCCCATCGCCCAACTTTCGTCTGACGAAGCCCGTGCACGCGGAAGGGCACTGTTCAAAGCGAAGTGCGCATTGTGCCATGGCGAGCGGGCCGATGGCCGCGGAGTGCGAAGCAACGCGCTGTCCGGGAAACCTGTGAACTTCGGCAGCAGCGAATGGCGATCGAACGCGACCGCGATCGCGGTCTTTGAAGTCCTGAGCGAAGGCGAGCGCGGCACTTCGATGCCTGCCTGGCCGACCCTTAGCGACGGGCAGAAGTGGGACCTCGTCGCATATGTTCTCAGCGTCGCTGACGACGGACCATGATGACAGGGCATCGCATCGAGATTCGAGGGACCGTGCAAGGGGTCGGTTTTCGGCCCTGGGTCTACCGACTGGCCCGTCGCGTCGGGGTCGTTGGCAGAGTGCGAAACGACCCTGGGGGCGTGACGATTGAAGCCTTCGCAAGCAAAGCCGTTTTGGGCCGATTTGTTGAGGAATTGCAGAGAGACGCCTTGCCTGCAGCACAGATCGTAGAGCTCCGCGAAACGACGATTCCGGACGAGCAGCTCGATGCTTTCGTGATCGTATCGAGCGATGCCGCCGGTCAGAAGGCGCTGTCGATCCCGCCCGACCTCGCCACCTGTGAAGACTGCATCGAAGAGCTGTTCGATCGCCACGACCGGCGATTCGGATATGCGTTCACCAACTGCACGACGTGCGGGCCTCGCTTCACGATCGCCACTGGCATTCCGTACGATCGCGCGGCAACGACGATGTCGGGGTTCGTGATGTGCGCGGCGTGCCAGGCCGAGTACGATGACGTCGATGATCGACGCTTTCACGCACAGCCGAATGCCTGTCCGGAATGCGGACCGGCACTCAGCTTAGACCGCCTCGACGGCCAGTCCGTGACCGAGCTCAATGCGCTCGCGGACGCGGCGGAGCTCTTGTCGCGCGGGGGAGTGGTTGCGGTCAAAGGGTTGGGTGGGTTTCATCTGGCATGCGATGCGACCGACGGAGCCGCTGTTCGTCGCCTTCGGGAACGCAAGCAGCGTGACGAGAAGCCATTCGCGGTCATGGTGGGGAGCCTCGCTGCAGCACGGGCAGTGGCGGAAATCAGTGTCGATGAAGAGGCACTTCTCACGGCTGCCGAACGGCCTGTGGTCCTTCTGCGCGGGCGCCAAGACGCGGGTTTGGCCGTCGAAGTCAGCCCCGACACTGAGCTTTTTGGCTTATTTTTGCCCTATACGCCGCTCCACCACCTGCTCCTCGAAGCGGTTCAGCGACCTCTCGTCATGACCTCGGCCAATGTGTCCGACGAGCCCATTTGCTACGAGAACGACGAAGCCCGGCGGCGTCTCGAGGGGATCGCGGATGCGATCTTGCTCCACAACCGTGCGATCGCGATGCGCTGCGACGACTCCGTCGGCCGCGTCATCGCCGGGGTGCCCACCATCATGCGCAGGTCTCGCGGCTTCGTGCCAAGGCCGTTCTATTTGTCTCGCCCGGTGGCGCGTCCGGTCCTCGCCTGCGGTGCGCATTTGAAGAACTCGTTTTGCATTGCGATGGGCGACACCGCTTACTTTGGACCGCACATTGGCGACCTCGAAACCGTCGCTGCACTAGATTTTTTCGAAGAAGCAATCGAGCGGATGCAAACCATCCTCGAGGTTCGGCCAGATGTCGTTGCACATGATTTGCACCCTGGATATTTGTCGACGCGGTACGCGAAGGCGCGCGACGATGTGACCCTGGTCGGCGTTCAGCATCACCATGCACACGTGGTGAGCCTGATGGCGGAGCACGGAGTGCAGAGCCCCGTGCTCGGCGTGGCGTACGATGGCACTGGTTTCGGCGAGGACGGAACGTCCTGGGGCGGCGAGTTTTTGCTGTGTTCTGCAGAGCGATACCAACGCTTGGCGACGTTTCGGCCGCTTCGGTTGGCCGGAGGCGATCTCGCGATGCGCGAGGTGTGGAGAATCGGCTATGCGCTCCTGCACGACGCCTATGATGGCGCGCCTCCAAGCGAATCGATTTCGCTCTTGGGCGATGTGAGCTCGGAATCCATTCGGGTGGTGAAGCAAATGATCGAGCGCGGGCTCAACGCCCGGCAAGCGCGGGGTGTCGGACGTTACTTCGACGGCTTTGGCGCACTTGCGCTCGGGCGAGCTCGTTCGACGTACGAAGGTCAGGTTGCGATCGCATGGGATCAGGTTGCAAACGAGTCAATCTTGGACGCCTACCCCTTCGAGGTCCACCGAATGCGCACACCCTGGGAGGTGGACCTCCGGCCGGCGGTGCGCGCTGCGGTCGACGACCTGCGGGCTGGAGCGCCTGCCGGCGACGTTTCCGCGCGCTTCCACAACGCATTGGTCGCGGTCACGGTACAGCTGCTGGAGGCCATTCGGGCAGAGCGGGGCGGCATGCCCGTGGGCCTGACGGGCGGTGTTTTCCAAAACGCTTGGCTCGCCGGTGGGGTTCAGCGCCAAATAGTCAATGAGATCAATGTTTTACGGCATAGCAAAGTTCCGCCAGGAGACGGCGGAATCGCCCTCGGTCAGGCCTTGATCGCGGACGCCATTCTGGGAGACAAAGGTTGATGCCCCAAGGAGCTTTTCCATGTGCTTAGGTGTTCCCGGCAAAGTGGTCGAAGTCGATCGAGAGAACCAGATCGCAACCGTCGATTTCTGGGGCGTGAAGAAACAAGTGCGCCTCGAGGTCTGCGATGCGCCGGTGGATCCCGGCGACTTCATCTTGAATCACGTCGGCTTTGCGATTCGGCGGATTCCACCGGAGGAGGCCGCGGAGACCTTGGCCTTGTACGACGAGCTTCTGCGCTTGGCGGACGAGCAGGATTTGATGACGGCCGACGTTCGCGCCGAGATCGCCGCTGCGCCAGATGCAACGGATGCAACGGATTCGTCGAAGAGAACATCCAATGAATCTCAGTGACCCATTGGCTCAGTTGAAGTTTCGCGACCCCGAGCGCGCCCGCGGCCTTCGCGACGCGCTCGATCGCCTGGTGCGCCAAGCCGGCCACGCACCGGTGTCGGTGATGCACGTCTGCGGAAGCCACGAGCAGGCGATCGCGAAGTTTGGGCTGCGAGCGGCTTTTCCCCTGGATTTGCAGGTGATCATGGGCCCTGGGTGCCCGGTCTGCGTGACGGACGTGCCCGAGGTGGACGAAGCCGTCGCGCTCGCAAAGCAGGGTGTTCGAATCGCTTCATACGGCGACATGCTGCGGGTGCCTGGCACCTCCCAATCCCTTGCGGACGCGAAAGCCGAGGGCGCGAACGTAGACGTGGTGTACAGCGTGACGCAGGCCGTCGAGCTTGCGCGGGAACATGCTGAGGAAATCGTCTTTTTTGCCTCGGGCTTTGAAACGACGGCAGTCGCAACGGCCGCCGTTTTGGTCGACGATCCGCCCGACAACTTTTCAGTGCTCTCTGCGCACAAGTACATTCCTCCGGTGATGGAGATCGTCGCCGAGATGCCGGCGACCAAAATCGAAGGGTTCCTCGCGGCCGGTCACGCCGCCACGATTACCGGCTCGGCCGTGTTCGAGAAGTTCGTCGAACGCCATGGCCTGCCCGTGGTGATCGCAGGCTTCGAGCCACTCGACGTCTTGGCGGGCCTGGTCAAGCTGATGGAGGTCATCAACAGTGGCGAGCCAAGAGTCGAGAACGCGTTTCCGCGCTGCGTCACGCGCGAAGGCAACGTGCACGCGCAGAAGCTCTTATGGCGTGTGTTCCGGGCCACCGGAGGGCGCTGGCGTGGGATCGCCCATGTCCCGAACGGGAACCTTCGCCTGCGCGATGAGTTCGCGAAGTACGACACCCGGAAGCGCTTCACCATCGACGCGTCGGCGCTTTGGAGCTACGCACCGCCGAAGCTGGTTCAGCAATGCCAGTGCGGCGACATCATGGCGGGCATCGCATCGCCGTCGGACTGTCCGCTATTCGGGAAGGAATGCACGCCCGACAAGCCGGTCGGTGCCTGCATGGTGAGCGCGGAAGGCACCTGCAAGATCTGGCATCAGTATGGCGGTCGACCCGATCTTCGTTCGATCAAGCGAGGGGCGGCATGACGCGCAACGCCCGCTTCGTCGACGAACGCATCACGCTCAAGTACGGGACGGGCGGTGGTGCGATGCGCGCGCTGATCGAGCAGGTGTTTGCAAAGGGCCTCGGCGACGTGGAAGACGGCATCGGCCTCGGGGCGATGGACGACGGCGCGGCGATTCGCATCGGCGATCAGTACCTCGTGATCGCGACCGACTCGCATGTCGTGCAGCCCCTCGAGTTTCCTGGCGGCGACATCGGACGCCTGGCGATTTCTGGAACGGTCAACGATCTCGCGATGATGGGAGCAACCGAGCCCCTTGCCTTGACCTGTGCCGCGATCATCGAAGATGGCTTCGCGAAAGACGATCTGCTGCGCATCTGGGCGTCGATCCGGGCAACCTGTGAGGAGGCGGGAACCACGATCGTCACCGGCGACACCAAGGTAATGGGCCACGGCGAGCTCGACGGCCTGGTGCTGAACACCACAGGGGTGGCGCTCACGTCGCGCCTGGTTCGCGATTGTGGCTTGCGCCCGGGTGACAAGATTTTGGTCACCGGTACGATGGGTGATCACGGGCTTGCGATCATGGCGACGCGCAACGAGCTCGCGTTGGAGACGACACTGGTGTCTGACGTCGCTCCAATCCACACGCTGGTCCGACGAGCCTTGGACGTCGGGGGAGAGGGCGTCGTCGCTCTCAAGGATCCCACGCGCGGTGGACTTTCGAGCGCGCTTCACGAGATGGCGGAAAAGAGCGGCGTCGGAATCATCATCGACGAGACCGCCGTGCCGCTCCGTGACGAGGTTCGCGCGGTGGGCGAGCTGCTTGGAATCGACCCCCTCGTTTCCGCGAATGAAGGCAAGGCGGTCTTTGGTCTGCGGCCCGAGGTCGCGGCGGGGGTACTCGATGCCATCCGGTCGCACCCGCTGGGACGGAACGCTGCAATTGTGGGTGAATGCGTCGCTGACCGGCCTGGATTCGTGATTCTCGACACCGGGTTTGGAAGCCGGTTGCTGGCTGAAGCCGAGGGCGAGCTTCTCCCGAGGATTTGCTGAGCCATGGGCGACATGAAGCACATCCGGCTGGAGCGGGAAGGGGCGGTTGGCTTTCTGACGATCGCACGCCGCGAGCGTCTAAACTCCCTCGATGTGGAGACCGCTCAGGATTTCCGAAGGGCGGGCCTGCAGCTCGCGCGCGATCGCGACGTCCGCGCGGTCGTGATTCGAGGCGAGGGCGGCGTGTTCTGCAGTGGCGCTGACTTGAAGTACATCCGCGACGGCGGCGACCGCGAAGACCTCGGATACCTGCAACCGGAGACCCGCAAACCAGACGAAGGCTACGGAGAGATTTTCAAACAAATTCTCGAATACATCCACAGCACGATTTCGGAGATACGGCGCGCGCCGAAACCATTCATCGCCGCGGTCGATGGCCCTGCCGCTGCCGGCGGTTTCGGAATTGCGATGAGCTGCGACCTGGTGATCGCCTCCGAGCGCGCCTGGTTCGAGTGGGCCTACCTCAAGACGGGGCTCACCGGCGCAGAGAGCTCGACCTTCTTCTTGCCTCGCTTGGTCGGGCTTCGGAAGGCGCTCGAGCTCGTGCTCCTGAACCCGCGTTTGAGCGCGCGCGAAGCGCTCGACTGGGGCCTAATTAACCGAGTAGTTTCCAATGGTTCGCTTGATTCCGAAGCGGCCCGAATCGCCGCCCAGCTCGCGGAGGCTCCGACGGCGGCGCTAGGCGTAGCGAAGGGCCTCCTCAACCAGGCTGCCGGCATGGATCGTCTCGACGTTCACCTCGACGCCGAGCTCACAGAGCTCGCGCGGATCGCCGACGGCCCCAACTTCGCAGCGGGTCTCGCGGCCTTCTTCGACAAACGCTCACCGGAGTTCGAAAGCGAGTAGCGCGTGCACGAATATTCCATCGTCGCTTCTCTGATCGATCGCGTGCAGCACGAAGCTGCCTTGCACGGCGGCACTCGCGTGCATCGTCTGCATGTGAAGATCGGCGCGCTGTCCGGCGTGGAGGTCGACCTGTTGAAGACCGCGTTCGACACGTTCCGCGAGCAAACGATTTGTGACGGTGCGGAGCTTGCGATCGACACGGTCGCCCCGGCTTGGGCCTGTTCATCCTGCGGCCGGAGCCTTGCTCCCGGCGCGATCTTGCGGTGCGACGATTGCGGAAAGCCGGCGCGGATGGTGCAGGGCGACGAGATCATCTTGGAACGGATTGAAATGGAGGCTCCCGATGTGTGAAACCTGCGGATGCGGTGACCCGGAAATCGTACCGATCGAGGTGCAGGAGCGAATCCTCTCGGACAACGACGCCCAGGCAGGGCACAATCGTTCTCATTTCGAGGGTTTAGGGGTCTTGGCGATCAACCTGATGGGCTCGCCTGGAGCCGGAAAGACGGCCGTTCTGGAGGCGACCTCCAAGGCGGCGGCGGGGCGCCTCAAGCTCGGCGCGGTCAGCGGTGACCTGGCAACCGAACGCGACGCCGATCGACTCAATGCCGCGGGCATCGTTTCGTCGACCATCACCACGGGGTCCGCCTGCCATCTCGATGCGCGGCTCGTGCACCACGCCCTGCATCATTTTCCGTCGGGCGACCGCGACATCTTTTTCATCGAGAACGTCGGCAACTTGGTATGCCCGGCGATCTACGATCTCGGCCAAGCTGCGAACGTGGTGACGCTTTCGGTGACGGAAGGCGAAGACAAGCCGCTCAAGTACCCGGTCATGTTTCAAAAGGCGGATCTGGTGTTGCTGACCAAGGTCGATTTGATTCCGCATTTGGATTTCGACGTCGCCGCGGTCGAAGACGCGCTCGCCCGCGTGATGCCAGGAGCCAAGATGTTGAAGGTGTCGGCGAAAACGGGTGAGGGAATCGACGCTTGGTTGCGCTGGTTGGAAGAGCGCCGGCCCGCCGCGGTGGAGCGCCCCAAAGAAGCCCATGCGCATCACGACCATGAGCACCCGCACGAGCACCCGCATGAACACCACTAGCCTATTCGCCTCACTAGCGGTCGCGGCGATCACCGTAGGTTCTTTGCATTCTTTGGCCCCGGACCATTGGGTGCCCATCGCGGCCGTCGCCCGGGCGCGCGGCTGGTCCAAAGGGCGCGCGGCGCGGGTCGCGTTCCTTTGCGGGCTTGGCCACGTCACCGTTTCGGTGCTGCTCGGATTGCTCGCGCTGCTGTTTGGCGCACAGCTTTTTCAATCACTCGGCGAGCGCATGGTTTCGCTCGCGGGTTTGCTCCTGATCGGCTTTGGTGTGGCTTATGCGATCTGGGGTCTTCGTGGCGCGTTCGCCCATCGGCTGCACGGCCACCATCATCACCACTACGATCACGTGCACGACGCGTCGCGGGCATCGACCTGGTCCCTGTTCTTGATCTATTGCGCGGACCCTTGCGTCGCCGTGATTCCGATCCTGTTCGCGGCTGCGCCTCTTTCGGCCGCCGAGACAATTTCGATCGTCGTGGCCTACGAGGTTGCCACGGTCGGCGCGATGGTCGCATTGGTCGCCGTGGCCCACTCCGGCGCGCAGTTGTTCAAGGGGAAGTGGATCGAGCGCTACGGCGATAGCATGGCCGGCGCGCTGATCGTGGCGACTGGTATCCTGGTTGCGCTCTTGGATTGGTGACGAAGCCGGGGCGACATTCCACGCCGGGGCGCTATAGAACAGGAAATGCATATGAAATTCGAACCAAAATTGCTCAAAACCCTGCTCTTGGGGCTCCTTTTTGCCGGGCTTGCGGGCTGCAGCCAGGTGGATGCCGGCAACCTCGGCGTCGTCATGAAGTGGGGCGAGATTCAGGATGTCGCGCTTCAGGAGGGCATCCATTTCCGAACACCGGTCAAGACACAGATCATCAACATCTCGACGCGCGTCCACAAGATGGAAGCAAGCGCGACCGCATCTTCGAAGGACCTCCAGGTCGTGTCGACGAAGATCGCGTTGAACTATCGGATCGACGCCGCCCAGGTCGTCGAGGTCTTCCGCAACGTTGGGACGCGCTTGGTCGTCGAGAACACGATCATCGATCCCGCGCTTCAAGAGTCGCTCAAGCAGGCGACGGCGCAGTACACCGCCGAAGAGTTGATCACCAAGCGTCAAGAGGTGAAGGCGACACTGGGTGACAGCATCAAGGTCACGCTGGCCAAGAGCGACATCCTGGTGACCGAGCTGTCGATCACGGACTTCCAGTTTGCCCCGGAGTACCAGCAGGCGGTCGAAGCCAAACAGGTGGCAGAGCAGCGCGCGCTCACCGCGAGGAACGACCTGGCGCGCATCAAGGTCGAAGCCGAGCAGGCCGAGGCCGAGGCACGTGGAACGGCAAATGCGATGCTCGCCAGAGCGGAAGCAGAGGCGAAGGCTCAGGAGCTTTTGCGGAAGACAATTAGCGCTGAAATCGTATACTTACGGGCGGTCGAGAAGTGGGATGGAAAGCAGCCCACGATCGTCGGTGAGGGCGGTGCCATCCTCGATCTCGGTGCGATCAAAAAGGCCGCAGGACGCTGAAGATCAGTCGCCGTTGACCAGGCTCGCGAGCTTCGGGAGGAGCGAGCTGTGGAGCCGATCGTGCTTGGGGTCGTTGCTGCTCATCGCGCGCAAGATGCCGTTTTGGTCGATCAGGTGGAAGCCAGGGATCAACTTTCTCGATTCCGCGCTGATGAATCGCTGGTCTCCGATCAGCACCACTTGGTTCTTTCGACGTTCCATCCCGAAGTGACTCGCCCAGGCGCGCGCGTCTTCTTCAGTGGGTGGGCTTCGGCCGTCCATCCCGTAGAGCACGAGTTGGACGAAGACGATGTCGGGATGGTCGAGTGAGAGCTTCGCGTAACCGGTTGCATAGCGCTCGATGGAGTCGAGCCCCGGCTGGGGTTGGATTTCGCGGAAGCGGCTCCTTCCGGGCTCGTTCCCTCCGGCGAAGGCATGGCAGGCTTTGCAGGTAAGCCCCACGACCTCGAGGAGGATCACCTTGCCCTGGAAGTCGCTGATCGCGCTGACCTGCCCCGTTTGGTCCTTCAAGACGAGGTTCGGGTAGAACTGGCCGACGACCGGCGGCCAACCGCGTAGCGGCTGGTCGGGCTGATGGCTCGACGGCTTTTTAGCCCGAATTTCGGCGATTTCCGGCTCGACGCCCGGGGAGGGCACAGGCCGGTTCCGGCTGGGTTGAAGCGCTGCCGGGTCCATCTGCTTCAACGCAGCGATCGGGTCTTTCTCGATCTCACGGAGCCAGTCCTTTTGCTCCGGTGGTGGCGGCGCTTGGAACTTGGAAGCCACCCAGTCGGCATCGATCACGGGAGGCGCCGAGTCCTCGACCCTGGTCGACCCGGGACTTGGCGTATCCGCCGACCGACCTGGTTCGGAGCTGCTTCGGTCGCACGCAATGGAAACGACGAGCAGTCCGAGAACGAGCATCCCAGAGACGGTAGCGGCGGGCGAAGAAGGACTGAGGTCGGACACTGGACGAGAATATCAGAAGCCGGCGATGAAGTGTCCGTAGGCCCAGGTCGCGGGTGCCGTAAAGGCAAGCGCGTCGACCCGATCCAGAATCCCTCCATGCCCCGGCAGGATGCCCCCACTGTCCTTGACCCCGCTGCTCCGCTTGAGCACCGAGATCCAGAGGTCGCCTGCCTGTCCGGCAGCGCCGGCAAGAATCCCGAGCGCAATCGCGTCGATCGGGCCGAGCCCCGGCAAGAAGAAGCTCATGATCAGGGCGCCCACGACCGACGCGCCCAGGCCGCCAACCGACCCCTCGAGGGTCTTCTTGGGTGAGATTCGCGGTGCGAGCTTGGTCTTTCCGAATTTGCGCCCGACGAAATAGGCGGACGTATCGCTTCCCCAGGCAAGCACCATCGTGAGCAAAACCCAGGCTCCGGTCGGATCGAAGTCGCGGACGAGGGCGACTGCAGCCAAGGTGCCGCCCACGTAGATGGGTGTCCCCAACAACCATCCGACACGCACGCTCGCATTGTGCAGCGGGTCCTCTTGCAAGAGACTCCAAGCCATCGAACCGAGAATGATGATCAGCACGGCACCGTACACGGCGCTCGTGGTCGTCGTGAACATGAGCGTGTACGCAAACAAGACGGCGGTCATCGAGCCCCAGCTTCGAAGCCCGCGCGAAGATGGCACCTTCATCGCCATGAGCTCATAACCGCCGATCGCAACCGCCGCCAAAATGAACGTCTGCCAGACCCAACGCGGACCCGCGAACATCATCCAGATGATAATTGGAATCAGCGGGACGACCGTTGCGACCCGAAGCGCGGTTCCGGACAAGCCCTTCTTCATGGGCGGCTGTTCGATTGCGTCGCTCATACGGCGCGTTCCAATTCTCGACGAGCTTTGCCAGCGTTTGCGTCCCCGTCGACCTCGGGTACCAGGCCGAATCGGCGCTCCCTGCCCTGGTAGTCCCGAATCGCGGAATACAGTGAATTTGCATCGAAATCCGGCCAGAGCGCATCCGTGAAATAGAGCTCGGCGTAGGCGGATCCCCACAGGAGAAAATTGCTAATCCGCTGCTCGCCACCGGTGCGAATCAGCAAGTCCACCGGCCCCATGTCCATCGATGGCAAGAAGCGATCGATCGCAGCTTCGTCGATCTCATCCGGTTCGATCTCACCGTCGCGTGCTTTGCTCGCAAGGGCGCGCGCCGCATCGATGAGCTCTTCGCGCCCACCGTACGAGAGCGCGAGCGTCAGCGTCATCCCTTCACAAGATTCGGTCTCCGCGCTCAGCGCGCGCAAGCGTGACTGCGCATGTTGCGGAAGCTTGTGCAAGCGACCAATTGCGGACAGGCGAATCTCGTTGTCGAGAAGCTCGTTGCGTTCCGACACCAAGCACTCGCAAAGCAGATCGACGAGCGCATTGATCTCTGCTTCGGGCCGGTCCCAGTTCTGTTCGCTGAACGCGTACAAGGTCAGCGCCGGAATGCCGAGACGTCGAGCCGCACGCATCGTCGCGCGCACCGCATCCGCACCGCGCTCGTGACCAGCAGTGCGTGGCTTGGATCTCGCCTGCGCCCATCGCCCGTTGCCGTCCATGATGATCGCGACATGCTTCGGAATGCGGCTAACATCGACCAAGCCCATGGCGAGCGAGTATCATGTGACTCGAGAGGCAGCAAGAACGGCAATGGGCCACGCGTTGGCGACAGAATTGGCTTTTTTAGATCTGAAATCTGCCATAGTTGGCGTATCGGACTCCTCAATCCTACGCATGCACTCGGTTTCAAGCCGGGCCAGCGTTGAAAGAAGGTTTCGAGTGATTATGTTGGACCACCATGGCTGACCGCGATTTTTACAGTGTTTTGGGGGTGTCGCGGGATGCAAGCGCGCCGGAGATCAAGAAGGCGTATCGCCAACTTGCCAAGGAGCTGCACCCGGACCGCAACCCGGACAACAAGGAGGCCGAGGAGCGCTTCAAGGACGTCTCGACCGCGTACGGGGTGCTTTCCGACGAGGAGAAGCGAAAGCTGTACGACGAGTTTGGCGAGATGGGACTTCGGGAAGGCTTCGACCCGGAGTCCTATCATGCGGCCACTCAGGGGGCCGGGGCCTTCGACTTCGGGGACATCTTTGGGGCGGCGGCCCGAGGGCAACGAGCCGGTGGTCAGGGCGGACACTTCGAGTTCAACTTGGAAGATCTCTTGGGTGGCGCCCGCGCCGGCCGCGGCGGCTACGTTCGCGTTCCCCGAAAGGGCGCCGACCTCCGCTCGGAGGTCACGGTTGATTTCCGGGATGCGGTGCTCGGCTGCACCAAGGAGTTGAGCCTTCGCACGGATGAAGGGGATCGTACGCTCAAGGTGAGGATCCCGGCCGGGGTTCGGAACCAGGGAAAGATCCGACTTCGAGGCCAGGGCGGCCAAGGGCTCCAGGGTGGGCCTCGCGGGGACCTGGTTCTGGAGGTCAAGGTTCGCAAGCACCCCCACTTCTCGATGCGGGGCAAGCAGCTGCACGTGACGGTGCCGGTGACGCCGCTCGAAGCCTACGCCGGGACGAAGTTGAACCTGCCGACGCCCGAAGGCATGGTGCAACTCTCCGTCCCCGCCGGCTCCAAAAATGGCTCCAAGCTCCGGCTGCGTGGCAAAGGGATCCAGCCCAAAGATGGGCTCAGGGGGGACCTGATCGCGCACCTCGAGATCGTCCTGCCAAAAGGCCGCGACCAAGAAGTCGAAGAGGCCTTGAAGACCGTCGAGGATGCCTTCGACAGCGACCCGCGGGCGAGCCTCCGGCTCTGAGTGTTTCACGTGCAACATCGCGAGAAGGAGACGGGGCCGGCTGGATGTTTCACGTGCAACACCGCCTCCGATGCGGGTTTGACCGCCGCATGCCGCTGGGCTTAGATGACGACGATGGGCTTTGAGCGCGAAATCCAGAACGCCCTCTCCGAGCTCGAAGCCTCCGGTCTCCTGCGACAGCCGCTCCGGATTTCCGGTCCCCAGGGACCCGAAGTCCTGATCGATGGCAGGCCGGTCCTCTGCCTCTGTTCGAACAACTATCTCGGCCTGGCCAGCCATCCGGCCATCGCGGCGGCCGCCGAAGCCTCCCTGCCTCTCGACGGAGTCGGCGCGGCCGCATCGCGTCTGATCACCGGAACGATGGACGCCCACCGGGAGGCCGAGACAGCCTTTGCCGAATTCCTCGGGGCTCCCTCCGCCGCGCTTTTCTCGACCGGCTACGCCGCCAACCTCGGCACCATCCAGGCCCTCGTCGGTCCGGGCGACGTCGTCTTCAGCGACGCGCTCAACCACGCGAGCCTCATCGACGGCTGTCGGCTCTCCCGCGCGGAAATCCATGTGTACGCCCACCGAAGCCCGGGCGCTCTCGAGTCCCTCCTCGAGCGACATCGAGCCAGCGGAAGACGCGCACTCGTGGTCACCGATTCGCTCTTTTCGATGGACGGCGTGACCGCGCCGTTGGTGGAGATCGCGCGACTGGCCCAGGCCTTCGAAGCCGGCCTTCTCGTCGACGAGGCGCATGCACTCGGCGTGCTTGGGCCGAACGGGCGCGGCGTTGCCGCTGCCGTTGGCGTGAAGCCCGACATCGTCATCGGGACCCTCGGGAAGTCCTTCGGTGTCGCCGGCGCCTTCGTTGCGGCAACCGAGGCCATGGTCGCGCTGATCCGCAATAGAGCCCGAAGCTTCGTCTACTCGACTGCACCACCTCCGATGCTCGCCCGTGCCGCCATCGCGGCGCTCGGCTTGGTTCGTGACGCGGAGGATGCGCGGCGGACCTTGCTCTCCCACGCGGCCACACTCCGCGCGGGGCTACGGGACCTAGGCTTTGATGTCCCCGACGGCGAGAGTCAGATTCTCCCTGTTTTGATCGGTGAAAATGATCGTACCATGCGGCTCTCGGCGGAGCTCCTCGACCGAGGTGTCTTCGTCCAAGGGATTCGGCCACCGACCGTGGCACAAGGCACCGCGAGGCTTCGACTGACACCGATGGCGACACATCGACCGGAACAGATCGCAAGCGCGATCGAGGCGTTCGCATCGCTCCGCTACCCAAGATAGGAGGCCGACCATGAAGGGCGCGTTCATCACAGCGACGGGCACAGGAGTTGGGAAGACATGGCTTGCGACCGCGCTTGCCAGCGCCTGTGTGCAACGCGGCAAACACGTCGCTGCGATCAAGCCAATTGAAACCGGCGTCGATCCGGATCCTGTCGATGCCATTGCGCTTGCGCACGCGTGCGGCGACGCGTCCTTGGCCAACGCCGCCGGTCTGTACCGCGCAAAGGAACCGCTGGCGCCGTATGCGATCCAAAAGCGAGGGGGCCCGAGCATCGGTTCCTTGCGCGCACTGGCGAAACGCGTTCGGGAGCTTTCAACCGACGCCGACTACGCGATCGTCGAAGGCGTTGGCGGGGTGCTCGTCCCACTCGATCGCGATCACACGATCGCGGACTTCGGAGCGTTGCTCGACCTGCAAACCGTTCTGGTTGCCCGCAACGCACTCGGCGTTCTGTCGTATACGCTCACCGCCGTCGAAGCGCTCCGCAAGAGGAAGATCTCGGTGCGCGCCATCGTGCTGAACCACGTCGATCGAAGCTACAAAGACGACCTCAGCCGCAGCTCGAATGCCGACGTGCTCGCCGACTACATCCCGCGCATTCCGATCCTTCGTGCTCCCCGCGTACAGAGCCCCGCCGACCTCGTCGATACGGCTTCACTCCTTCTCAATACCTTGAAAATATAAGGTTTCTACGATTCTCAATGAGTATCTATTTCGATACCTAGCTCAGAACTTTCCTGATACCATGAGCCCGGTCGGCGAGAAGGAAACCTGCGTCCTCCGCTTCTCCTTCGCGCGCTTGGCGCCGATCGCAAACCAGGCCGCGCTGCCTGCGAGAGCCGCAATCCCAAGGCCGCCATAGACATAGGTCCACGCGGTCGCAGAGCTCTCCACCGTGCACTGCCCGGCGACTTCACGGCTGCACGATCCGTTCTGGGCGAGACCAACGCTCATCGCTGTGACCCCTGCAACGCCGGCTGCAGCCAAGACCGTCCCACCGATGATGGCGGAGCTTGGAAGGCGCCGACCGTCCTTCATAATCTGCCCTTCTGCGACCACTTGATAGCGAACCGCAGCTTCCTCGAGTGCGCGTTCCGTCGCTTGCCGTTCAGCGATGGATGCTTGCAGAGCTTCGATGCGTCCACGCACTTCGGGTTCCCGTGTTGGGCTCTCGGTTTCGTCGAGGTAGTGCTCAAACGCTTCGAGCGCTTCCTGCTCGCGCTGGAGTCGATCCGCAGCAACGCCGATGTTGTACTGGAGTGCGGGCCTGCCGCTCAGTCGGTAGGCGTGTCGGAAAAAAACCAACGCACCTTCGTAGTTGGCCTGCTCGAAGGCTTCGCGTCCTCGCTCGAAGTACTCGCGCGCCGCGGCATCGTCGGCGGTCTCTTGCGCGACCGAAGGCACCGCACAAAGCGTGCCGAGCAGTAGCGCGGCTGCGCAGGCCCAAGCTCTGCCGATCCCCCAAGTCTCTTTCATCGCTTCAAGATAGAGGAGCGGGCACCCGGTCCGCAAACTCGGCAGGGAACGAATTTTCAGCTCATCGCCGGGCTCGCGGCTGCCTTCGAGTTGCACGGGGAAACGCCGCAGCTATACGAACGCCCGACCTCGGGGTTGTAGCTCAGTTGGGAGAGCGCCGCGTTCGCAATGCGGAGGTCAGGGGTTCGATCCCCCTCAGCTCCACCATTTTTCGAGGCTCGGGGAACCAAGGCCGAACGGTTTGCACCGCCCGCAACCGCGGCTACGCTCCGGCGCCTATGACTCGCGTAATCAACTTCAGTGCGGGGCCAGCGACCCTTCCGCTGCCGGCCCTCGCGTATGCCCACAACGAGTTCCTCGACCATGAAGGCACGGGGATGTCGCTCATCGAGCACAGCCATCGCGGTGCTGCCTACGCGAAGGTTCATGACGAAGCCAAGTCGCTCTTCCGCGAGCTGATGAACGTTCCGGACACTCACGAGATCCTCTTCATGCAGGGCGGAGCCTCGGCTCAGTTCGCGCTCGTGCCGATGAACCTCCGCGGTGACGGTCAATCGGCAGACTACATCAACACCGGCGTGTGGAGCGACAAGGCCATGGCCGAAGCCCTGATCCTGGGCACGGCACGTGAGGCGGGCACCGGCAAGGTCGACGGGAAATACACCCGCGTTCCGAAGCAGGCCGAGCTCAAGCTCGACCCTGCTGCGGCCTACGCGCACTTCACCACCAACAACACGATCATGGGAACGCAGTTCCAGCAATACCCGGACAGCGGCGACGTTCCGCTCGTGGCCGATATGTCGAGCGACATTCTTTGGCGCCCGATCGACATCTCGAAGTTCGGGTTGATCTATGCCGGGGCCCAGAAGAACCTCGGCCCAGCGGGCGTCACGATCTTGATCATCCGCAAAGACTTGGCGGAGCGGAGCCCGAGCAGCATCCCCAAGATCTTCCGCTACAAAACGATTCTCGACGGGGACTCGCTGCAGAACACCATTCCGACCTTCGCGGTGTACATGGTTCGCAATGTCCTCCGCTGGGTGCGCGACCAGGGCGGCGCCCCCGCGATGGAGAAGCGCAATCGGGACAAGGCCGGCTTGATCTACGGCATGATCGACGGGAACCCAGGCTTCTTTCACTGCCCAGTCGAAGTCGAATCACGCTCGATGATGAACCCGGTGTTCCGGCTTCCGACCGAAGACCTGGAAAAGAAGCTGATCGCCGAGGCGGCGGCAGCCGGCATGGTGGGTATCAAGGGCCACCGCTCGGTCGGCGGCATTCGCACTTCGATCTACAACGCCATGGAGCCGTCGGACGTCCAGAAGTTCGTCGACTTCGCGAAGGCCTTCGCCAAGAAAAACGGCTAACCGGTCGCACCGCCCTCGGCGTACGTGGCGTATAGATAGCGTCGTATTTCGGCCGATTCGAACATCTGCGCGCCGGTGTTCGGGTCACGCAGATACGGCACCTGCATCTTGCCCGAGATCGAGACGTAGTCGCCTCGATCGGGGCTCCTTCGAGGCACGTTGTGCAATCGGTAGGGCAGCTCCAGCTCGCACAGGGCCTCGCGAGCGATTCGGCAAAACGGCGACCCCTCGTAGGAGTAGAGCTCGAGCAGCTTCTCAGGCTGCCGTGATGGCACCGCGCGGCGGCCGCGGTTTGGGCGAAAGGCCGACGCGATCATCGAGGTCGTGACAGCGAATGCACGTTGCCGGAGAAACCACGGGGCGCTGCCGTCACCGTATTCGCGAAAGAGGTATTTGACGATCTCCGCCGACTCGTACATCGAAACTCCGGTGTTCGGGTCGACCAAATACGGAAACTGGTACCGACCGCCCTCCCGTTTCACCTTTTCGCGGAACAACTTGCCGGCTTTCGGGCAGGGATAGACGATCGGATCGAGGCTGAGCGCCGAAAGGGCTTCGCGCGCGATCCGGCAGTACGGACAGACCTCGAACTCGTAGAGCTCGATCGGCTGGGCGGGGGACCTTCGGCGCTCGTAGTGAACGTTGCCGAAGTTGGGGCGCGCGGCACTTGCGGCCGTCGCGGTGGTAACATCGAGGAAGCGCGCGAGATCCATGAATCCGTCATTATGGAGCCTGCCCCCGTTTTCAAGGGGTGATAGCCTTCGGCGATGGCGCGGGAGCTCGAGCTAGTCACCGACATGCGTCCCAAAGGGGACCAGCCCGCAGCAATTTCCGAGCTTTTGGATGGTCTTTCGCGAGGCGAGCGGCACCAAGTTCTGCTCGGAATTACGGGGAGCGGGAAGACCTTTTCAATCGCCAACGTGATCGACACCACCAAGCGCCCGACCCTCATCATCGCCCCGAACAAGACCCTGGCCGCGCAGCTCTACAGCGAGATGCGCGAGCTCTTTCCGAACAATGCTGTCGAGTATTTCGTCAGCTACTACGACTACTACCAACCCGAAGCGTACATTCCGTCGAGCGACACCTATATCGAGAAGGACGCGATCGTCAACGACAAGGTCGATCGAATGCGCCACAGCGCGACGCGCTCACTGCTCGCACGGCGCGACGTAATCATCGTCGCTAGTGTCTCCTGCATCTACGGCATTGGATCCTCGGAATGGTACCAGGAGATGTTGATCAATCTCGAGGTGGGACAAGAGTTTCGACGTGACGTCTTGTTGCGGCGGCTCGTCGACATTCAATATCAGCGCAACGACATCGACTTTCATCGAGGCACGTTTCGCGTTCGCGGGGACGTCGTCGAGATCTTTCCCGCACACTCGGAAAACCTCGCGGTACGCATCGAATATTGGGGCGATGAGATCGAACGCATCGTCGAGATCGACCCCATGCGCGGCAGAGTGCTCGAAGAGATGGACCAATACGGCGTCTACCCTGGGAGCCATTACGTCACTCCGGACTCGCACCGAAAGCGGGCGATCGATTCGATTCGGGAGGAGCTCCTCGAATGGCTTCCAAAGCTCGAGAAAGAAGGCAAATTGCTCGAAAAACAGCGCCTTCAGCAGCGAACCATGTACGACCTCGAGATGCTCGAACAGATGGGTTTCTGCCACGGAATCGAGAACTACAGCCGGCATCTTTCGGGCCGCAAAGAGGGCGAGCCGCCGCCGACCTTGCTCGACTACTTTCCAGATGACTTCCTGGTGATCCTCGACGAATCGCACATCACCGTTCCGCAAATTGGAGCGATGTACCGTGGCGATCGATCGCGCAAAGAAACCTTGGTCGCCCACGGGTTTCGCCTACCCAGTGCGCTCGACAATCGACCGCTGCAATTTTCCGAATGGGAAGAGCGTGTCGGTGAGGTCATTCACGTGAGCGCGACACCCGGTGATTGGGAAGTCGAGCAGGCGAGCGGGGTGGTCGTCGAGCAGGTCATCCGGCCAACCGGGCTGCTCGATCCAGATGTGCACGTTCGTCCGACGAAACATCAGGTTGACGATCTACTGGCCGAGATCCGCGATCGTGTTGCACGCAATGAGCGCATTTTGGTCACGACGCTGACCAAGCGTATGGCCGAGGATCTCACCGAATACTACGGCGAGCTCGGCGTTCGGGTGCGCTATCTGCACAGCGATGTAAACACACTGGATCGTGTTGATATTCTTAGAGATTTGCGCCGTGGCGAGTTCGACGTTCTGGTCGGGATCAACCTTTTGCGCGAGGGCCTCGACCTGCCTGAAGTGTCGCTGGTAGGAATCCTCGACGCGGACAAGGAAGGCTTCCTTCGCTCCGCTCGGTCTTTGATTCAGACTATCGGGCGCGCGGCGCGAAACTCGAACGGTCAAGTGATCATGTACGCAGATCGAATCACCAAAGCGATGCGCTACGCACTCGAGGAAACCCAACGCAGGCGAGCACGCCAATCCGAGTACAACGAAGAGCACGGCATCACGCCACGGACCATCAAGAAGGCAGTACTCGAGATGGACCCTTCCACCGGCGCTGGAGACTACGTCGTGATTCCGATCTTGCGAAAGGGCGAGATGCCGGAAGACCCCGCCGACATTCCGGCCCGCATCGAAGAGCTACGAAGCGAAATGCTGCTCGCGGCCGAGGACCTCGAGTTCGAAAAGGCCGCAGCACTGCGCGATCAAATCGAGCAGCTATCAAAGGGACACTCTCCAACTTCCTAGCCAGCCGCAATCAGAGCGTTCCCCATGCAAGGATCGCCGCGCCACGTCTTGTGTGCCCAGGACCCTTCAGTCTTTTGATGTTGCGATCTTTGGAGCAGAAGCAGCGTAATTCCAGCTACTTGTGGTGGTAGAGTGTGTCCCCACTCGGAGGGAGCTGGCGTGGAGCAGGTGGTGATCGAGGGGGGGGCCGCCGTAGAGGGCGTCGCCTAGAAGGGGGTGGCCTATCGACGCGAGGTGGACGCGGATCTGGTGGCGGCGGGCGTTGTTGGCGCGAAGCTCAACCAGGGAGCCCTGTTCTGCTGGGATGCTGCTCAGCACTTCTGTTCTCGCGGCTTGGGCGCCGAGCCGTTTGAGCTCGCGCGGATCGGCACAGACTCGGACTTTGCGGCGGTCGCGTGGATCGGTCGCGATGGGCGTATCGATGACGATCGGCGCAGGGACGACGCCAACGCAGCGCGCAAGATATCTCTTTTCGATTTCGCCGGCCTGCAACATGCGTCGTAGCTCCTCGAACGCTTCGTGGCTGCGAGCGGCGAGCATCAAACCCGAGGTGCCGGTATCGAGCCTGTGCAAGATCCCCGGCTCGCGCTTTCGGTAGCCGACGCCTCTCATTTCCGGATATCGAGCGACCAGCGCGCCGGCCAGCGTGCCAAGCTCGTCTTCGCGCAGCGGGTGGCTCGGGACGCCGGCTGGTTTGTCGACCACCACGTAGGAATCGGTTTCGAGCAGGACCTCGAGCTGAAGACTCCGATCAGGAGCAGCGTGGAAGTCCGCCGGGCCGGGCACGCCCTCGAGGGTCACCCTGTCGCCAGCCGCCAGCGCATAGCTCTTTTTGACCCGACGCCCGTCGACTCGAACCTCGCCCGTTTCGATGAGAAGCTTGGCTCGTGCGCGGCTGAGCTCTGGAACACGGCGGGCGAGAAACACATCGAGCCTCTCGCCGGCTTCCTCTCCTTCGATTTCGAGCTCGACCGCCGGCATCTGGCACTCATACCATCGCCCGCTCTTGCACGCCGTTTGCACGCTCAAGCGGCACGTCTACACTCCGAAACTCAGTGTCCAAGCGCGATTACTACGTGGTTCTCGAAGTCAGCCGCACCGCGTCGGCTGACGAGATCAAGCAAGCTTATCGCGCACTCGCGATGAAGTACCACCCCGATCGCAATCCGGACGACCCTGCGGCTGAGGATTCGTTCAAAGAGGCGAGCGAGGCGTACGCCGTTCTTTGCGATTCGGACAAGCGCCAACAGTACGACCGCTACGGCCACAGCGCGTTCGAGAACGGCGGCCCTGGCTTCGAACCCGGTGACTTCGGCGCTGTCAGTGACATCCTCGAAGGGCTGTTTGGTGAGGTGTTCAGCAGCGGGCGCCGCAAGCGCCGAAGTGCACGCGACCTCACCTACGACCTGGAGATCTCGTTCATCGAAGCCGCGCTCGGCGTCGAAAAGAAGATCGACGTCAACCGCCCCGCGCAATGCGCAACCTGCGAAGGCAGCGGCGCGAAACCCGGCACGCCGGTTCACAGATGCAACGTCTGTCAAGGACGTGCGCAAGTGAAGTATCAACGCGGCCTCTTTGCCGCCGCGCGACCCTGTCACGCCTGCCGCGGCACCGGGAAAAAGATTCCGATGCCGTGCGAGGACTGCAAGGGCGCCGGCACGAGGATGCGGGCCGAATCGATGAGCGTGAAGATCCCAGCCGGGGTCAAAGATGGCGCGGTCCGTACGGTCCGGGGGGCAGGCGAGGCCAGTGCGGACGGGAACGGCGACCTTCACATCAACGTCAAAGTGACCAATCACATGCTGTTCGAGCGCGACGGTGCCGACATCCTGATCTCGGTTCCAATATCCTTCCCGCAAGCTGTTCTTGGCGCGAGCATCGATGTGCCGACGCTCGACGGAACGGTCCTGATGAAGGTCCCTCCGGGCACCCAGTCGGGAAAGGTGTTTCGTCTGCGCGGCAAGGGAATTCCGGTCTATGGGGGCTACGGCAAAGGCGATCAGCTCGTGACGGTCGTGGTCGAGGTGCCCCAGGAGATCAGCCGGCGGCAGCGCAAGCTGATCAACGAGCTCGCGCAGGAGATCGGAGACGAATCTCACCCGCAGCAAGCCAGCTTCATCAAGAAGCTTCGAGGCTTGTTCGACTCCTAGCCGACCGCGGGCTTGCGCTCTGACGAAGGCTTGCCAAGGTACGCCCATGCGAACCGCAATTCTGTTCATGTTGGCCGGCGCGATCCTCATCGGATGCCCCAAAGAAGAAGAAACCCCCGCGCCGAGCGAACCAACGGCGAACGAGGCGACCCAAGGCAGAAATGGCGTCCCAAACCAATACACGGTCGAGCTCGACACGACGAAGGGCGCGATCGTGATCGAGGTGCGCCGCGATTGGGCGCCGAATGGAGCCGACCGCTTCTACGAGCTGGTGCAGAGCGGCTACTTCACCGACGTTGCATTCTTTCGGGTGGTCGGCGGCTTCATGGCGCAAGCTGGCATCAGCGGCGACCCAGCCGTCAACGCCGTCTGGCGCGAAAAACGAATCCCAGATGATCCGGTCAAGGCCAGCAACATGCGCGGCACCATTACTTTTGCAACTTCCGGACCCGATTCGCGTACCACGCAGTTCTTCATCAACTTCAGTGACAACTCGCGTCTCGACGGGATGGGCTTTGCACCCATCGGCAAGGTCAAAGACATGGCGCCAGTCGATGCCCTCTACGACGGCTACGGAGAAGGTGCGCCTCGTGGCCGCGGTCCTTCCCAAGGGCAGATGCAAACGGAGGGCAATCGCTACCTCGAGGCGAACTTCCCGAAGCTCGACTACATCAAGAGCGCCCGCATCATCGAGTGACGCGACCGCCGTCTACTTGGAAATCGACCCGGTCGTTCTCCAGGAGGATGAACTCCGGATGGGTCGTCGTCAGAAAGACCTGTCCACCGGCCTGACTCAAAACCTCGAAGAAACGGCGGTTTCGGCTCCGGTCGAGCTCGCTCGAGACGTCGTCCAGCAGAAGAATTGGAACGCGCCCCGTGCGCTCGCTGAGCAGATCGAGCTCCGCCGTCTTGAGCGCAAGGACGATCGTGCGGTGCTGCCCCTGTGAGCCGTGATGACGCGCGCCGACCTCGTGTAGCCGGAGCTCGAGGTCGTCCCCATGTGGACCGTCCGCAGTGAAGCCACGCGCTAGGTCCTTGCTGAAGGCCCGGTCGAGCGCTTGGGCAATCGCATCCTCCGTCGGCTCGACCCGAGGCAAGTAGCGAACCCCGAGCAGTGTATCACCAGCGAACACTTCGGAGAAGGCGCGCACCACCCTCGGCGCGAGGTCCTCGATGAGGCGGCGTCGGGCCTGCCCTACGACGGCCCCTGCCTTGCTGAGGATCGCGTCATAGGCGCGAACCGACCGCCGATCGCTGCGGACATCCTTGAGCAAGCGATTGCGGCTGCGAAGGGCCTTCTCGTAGCTTGCGAGGCTGGAACCGTAGATCGGATCCATCTGCTCGAGCATCCGGTCGAGGAACGCGCGCCGCTTGTCCGCCGAACCCGACGCGAGCACGAGATCTCCCGGGTGGAAGAGCACCATGCGAACGGCCTGGTGCCAGACGCTAGTCGAGCGGGGACGTTTCCCATCGAGCGCCAGGCGCCTGCGCTGCGAGCGGCTGAGCTCGATCTGCAGCTTGTGGGGCGCTGGCCCTCCTTCGAGCCTTGCTTCGAGCGCGGCCTCGTCAGCGCCGAGTGCGATTAAGTCGTCGGTTTTTGCACCGCGAAAGCTCTTGAGGGCGCCCAGGTAATGAATCGCTTCGAGAAGGTTCGACTTCCCGGCTCCATTGTCTCCGTGGATGACGTTGAAGTGCGAACCCGGCTCGAACGCCGGCAATTCCAGATTGCGAAAGCCTCGAGCGCGCATGGCGGTCACCCGGCTCGGGGTTTCAGCGCTACGCGAGTCGAAGGTCAACGCCCTGCCCTGTTCTGCTAGATGCGCATGGGCATGATCACACCAATGAAGTCGGAGTTGTCTCCAACTGGCTTCAGCACCCCCGGGTCACGCTCCCCGCTGAGCTCGATCGCGATTTCGTCGTGTGTGAGCGCACTCAGTGCATCGAGCAAGTATCGCGCATTGAAACCGATTCGAAGCTCGTCACCGGCGTAGTCGACGTCCACCTCTTCGCTGCCCTCTCCCACTTCGGGGTTCTGGCTCTGCAAGCGCAGCACGCCCGGCTCGATGGTGAGTTGCACGCCGCCGCTCTTGTCGTTGGCGACCAAGCTGATGCGTCTCAGTGCTTCGACGAGGGGCCCACGCGCTGCAATGACCGTTCGGCTTTGCTTGCTTGGAATGACCTTGTCATAAGGTGGAAAGTTTTCGTCTGCGAGCTTCACGTTGAGGCAAAGGTCGTCTCGAAGAAAAAACGCATTACCGCCCTCCGTGGCCACTCCAATGGTGGAAGGCTCATCGCTCTTGCCCTTGCTCCCTTTGACATCGTCGAGCAGCCGCTTGAGCTCGCTGATGCCCTTGTGCGGCACAAGCATGCTGAAGTTCATCAATGAGCCTTTTCCACTGACTTTATGCTCAGCTTTCGAAAGACGATGGCCATCGGTGGTCACCATGCGCACCGTCTTCCCATCGCCTTCGAACAATGTCCCCGCAAGGTGTGGCCGCGTATCGTCGTGAGACATCGAGTACTGAGTCAGCGAGATGAGCTCTGCAAGAAATCCGGTATCGATATGGGCGAAATCTGCATCACCTGGATTGGGCAAGGGCGGAAAGTCTTCGCCTGGCATTGCGGGGATGCGATAGCGAACCTTCCCACAACGGAGCTCGACCGCATGGCTGTCGCTGACCTTCCAGCTTACCTCGCCATCGGGTAGGTTCTTGACGATGTCAAACAAGGTTCGCGCTGAAACAGCAATCGTTCCCCCCTTCTTGATGCTCGCTGGAACCACTGCAGTCACGCCAAGATACAAATCGGTTGCAGACAAACGAAGACGGTCGGTCCCTTCAGCCGTAAGCAACACATTCGACAAGATGTGCATCGAGCTTTTGCGGTCAGCTACACCGTGAGTGCGCGCAAGGCCACGGAGAAACTGCTGCTTATCGATCGTGAGCTCCATGTATCGGTTCACTTCCTAGAGTGCTGGATCTGTGTATCCACTTCGTTAGATCTAGTAATTTAAAAATTCGTAGTCGTCTTAACAGCTGTGAATTGTGGATGAAGCAGGGTAAGCGGTTGAGAGAACAGGGCTTTGTTAGGTTTTTGAAACGGGGGTTGATCCTGAGTGGATCGGGGATAAGCGAACCCGTGGGCAATCCACAGCGGCTTTCCCCAGCTTGATCTCAGCTTCAGCACAGGCGCTGGTATACACCAAAATCCGGCGGAAGGCTCAGGCTGGCGCGGCCTCCCGAAGAAGCTCGAAGACGGAGCAAAACGGCTCCAATTGAAGGGCTGAGACCGCGCATCAGATGCCGAGCTTGCGCTCGATCGCACCCACGGCGCCAAGGACACGCTCGTCCTGGTCCTCCATCAGGCCACCGATCTTGCGAACGGCGCTGAGGACCGTGGTGTGGTCCTTGCCACCAAAGCGCTGGCCGAGCTCGGGATAGCTCGTCCCAAGGCGCTGACGGCAGACGTACATCGCAACCATCCGGGGAAAGCTCACCGCACGGTGTCGCCGTCGGGACTTGATGTCAGCGAGACGAATCCCGAAGTACGCGCATACGATGCGCTGAATTTCTTCGACCGTCATTGCGGTGTCTTGAATCGGCAACACCGTCCGCATCGTTGCTTTGGCCAGCTCGAGGTCCATGGGAAGGCCCAGGAGCTCCGCCTTTACCGCGACGCGAAGAAGAGTGCCTTCGAGCTCACGAACGTTGCTGCGAACGGTTTGAGCCAAGAAGAGCCCGACTTCGCTCGGGAGCTCGATGCCCTCGCTCTCTGCCTTCTGCTGCAAGATGGCGATTCGGGTATCGAGCTCCGGCGCCTGAACGTCGGCAACCATGCCGGATTGGAAGCGGCTGATCAAACGTTCCTGCATTTCAGAAATCTGGTGCGGATACACGTCGGACGTCACGACGATCTGTTTGTCCGAGTGATAGAGAGCGTTGAACGTGTGGAAAAATTCCTCTTGGGTCTGCTCACGGCCAGCCAGAAACTGGATGTCGTCCATGAGGAGAACGTCGCACTGCGTGCGGTAGCGCTTCCGAAAAGTGTTGATTTGATGGTTTTGCAGGGACCAAATGAACTCGTTGGTGAAGCGTTCCGCCGAAACGTAGAGGGTTCGCGCGCGCGGATTTCGCTGCACGATTGCGTGGCCGATTGCGTTCACGAGATGCGTCTTGCCGAGACCGACGCCTCCGTAAATGAAGAGCGGGTTGTAGCGACGTCCGGGGTCGGAGCCACAGGCCACGCTCGCGGCATGCGCGAGTTGATTCGCAGGGCCGACGACGAAATTCTTGAAGCGGTACTTCGGGTTGAGGTCGGCAGAATCCGGGGGCTTTGGTGTTGCCCGCGGCGCGCGCGGGGCCGGTGGTGGAGTGGTTTCGCGTGCGGCCTGCGCCTTTTCACGTAGGGTTTCGTCGAGCTCCCAGCGAACCTTCTTCGGCATCTGCGTTTCGCCAGCCTCGGCTTGCAAGGTGTCGAGAATCAGGTCGAGGTAGTGCGCCGCAATCCACTCTGCGAAGAACTGGTTGGGAATCTTGAGGACGATCGAATCGCCATCGATGCCGCCGAACTGAACAGGCTTCAGCCACGTTTCGAAATTCTCGGCCGAGAGGTGCGCCTTCAGAGTGCCCAACACTTGTTCCCACACTTGTTCCATCGAGCCCTAGTCCCCCAAAAATCGCGCAGTTGTGCATCCACGTCCACAAGCAATCCACCGCTTGCAAGCGACGAGCATTCGTAACCATCCAATCGATTTTCGCCCACGTTGGCGACCGCCGACCTGTCTCATCCGACTGAAGGGCGCCGAAACTAGCAGCGAGTTTCGGAAGCGTCTACGGGGATCGACAAACTAATTTCTAACCACTTGTGATCGCGAAAGATTCACCAGCAGTTTTTTTGACATCGGGCAGCGTTGCTTTACGAGTCGTTTCACTGCTGTTGACAAGCTGTTGCAATCATTCCGAATTACGTCTTGTTATCGTTTGCGCAACATGCGGTGCGCTTCGAAGCTCATTTCTTCCACAACGCTTCGGACTTTTCAACAACCGAGATCACTCGCGAACGACGCGACTCGTGGGTCTCTTCCACAGGTTATCCACTGACTACTCACGATGTTTCCGTCGGGTTTCGGACGAACGCGTTCACCTTCTCCCACTCGGCGTAGAGCCAGTGCAACCGTTCATCGGATTCTTTCGGAATGTCCTTTGCTGCTACACGCCACAACCGCAGGCGCACTGTCGACCCAACGACTTCGCCGCTCAGAAGGTCTTTGATTTTCCCAAACGCTTCGAGCCCAGTATGACTGAGGAAGACGCAGTCGACTGACGGCAGCTCTTCGAGAAGTGTCAGCACACCGGCCGGCTTCGGTGGAAGCACATGGCTGAGCCTGCGCGCCGCAGTCAAGAGCGGCGAAGCCCCCTCTTCGAGCTCGTGCAGCGCTTTTTTGCGCTTCTTGAGCGAAAAACGTGTTCCCTCGGGGAAGATCAGCACGCCGTCCGGCCCGAGCTTTTGGACCAGCGCCCGAATCCCCGCGAGCTCCCGTTCGATGTCGCCTGTTCGGTCTACGAAGTAGTTGGGCAAGGCGTTGCCGACGATGTCGATGCAAGGATCGAACAGGAGCTCCTGCTTGAGAACATAGCGAACCCGGTAGTCATGGGGCCGCTGAACATAGACGCTTGGCAAAAGCGTATCGAGAATGCTTGCATGGCGAACCAACAGAATCGTGGGTCCCGGCATCGCGCACTCGGCGCCTTCGACGGCAATTCTAAGCTGGAGCGCTTTCGCGGCGACGCGCAGGGTCAAGTTCGCCCACCAAGCTTGGAGTCGATAAAGACTACTCAGGCGACGCTCGCCGCTTGCGCGCGTCGCAAAGATCCAGGCGACGAGCACTAGCGCTATCAGTTCCAAGCCGACGTAGAACCAGGCAAAGAGCAGGAGCCTCAGAACGATGAACGAGCGACCGCGGACAATGCCGACCAGGACCCCAAGCACGAGCCAGAGCGGGCTCAGCAAGGTGAGCAAGAGCCACGACAGCGCGTAGATCGACGTGGTGACCACGCGCCGCCGAATAGGACCGCGCTTTGCTGGCTTCACCATGCTTGCACGCTAGCTGGCCTCAGCGAGGCCGGACAAGGTGCCGGACCAGCCGCTGAGCTCGGTCAATCGAGCCCAAAGCGTTTCTCGTTCCGCTTGCGTTTCCTTTGTCCGGTGAAACCGATGTGTCGGTCTTGGCTTTCGATCATGCCAGAATTGGCCGGTGGATCGTCCTGCCTCGTCAGACGCGCACAGCCAAACGATGGTGTCCGCGCCCTGTGCAGGGGTGCGCAGCAGCGGCTTGGTGAGCTTGTAGAAATGCGGAAGGGATTCCGAAACCCCAGGGGTGTCGGCCCAGCCTGGGTGCATCGAGTGAACAACGACCCCTCGCGCTCGAAGGGCATCCGCCCAGAGCTCGGTCAAGATGACCTGCCCGCGCTTCGCCCGGGCGTAAGCCACCGTGCCGTCGTATCGGGCTCGTTTCATCTGGAGGTCATCGACGCAAATCCGCTGGGTGTACATGCCGCCCGACGAAACATTGATAATCCGTGCCGGCGCCTCGAGCTTGTCGATCAGCAGGTTGGTGAGAAGGAAGTGACTCAATAGATTCGTGGCGAAGCTGGTTTCGAAGCCGTCGCAGGTCTCGGTCCGCTCCGGCAGGAGCACACCGACGTTGTTGACGAGGATGTGAACAGGCGCTTCGATCCGGCCGGCGAGCGCGCGGACTTGCTCCATTTGGCTCAAATCCGCGATTTCGGAGCGAAGCTTGGAATTGCCGGTTTCGCTCCGAATGCTCGCGACGACGGCCTCGGTCTTCTCGGTGTTTCTTCCAACCAGCACGACACTCGCCCCGAGGCGGGCAAGCTCGGATGCCGTTTGGCGGCCCAGCCCCGACGTGGCGCCGGTGACGACGGCCAACCTTCCCGTCAAATCCTCGTCAATTCGCGGGTGAGACCGCAAACGGAACCCGAGCGCCGTGTAACCGACAACGGATTTGTCCAGTATCGTATCGAGCATCCTGTGCACTTAGAGCCACCTCGTTTCGCTCGCAATGCTGTGCGGGAACAATGCCGGCCACGTTCGCGTTGAGGTCTTGGTCGCGCCGGAGTCGACAATTTGGAAGGGTGATCCATCGCTGTTAGCTTCCGCGGGAGTACGACCCATGGGGGGAATACAAGCTTTGTGGGCGACGGTGATCGTTGGTCTCCTGTCCGCCTTGTGTCCGGCGACGTCCGCGCTGGCACAGATCCAGGCACCTTCGGGTGCCGCTGGCCGCGGCGACCCTGCGCTCGTTCCCACGGAGGACACGCTCGAAACCACCTACGGCTTGGCGATGGGTGCGGGCGTACGTGCAGGGGCCACGGCGATCTCCGCGTTGGCGTACAACACGTCGAACATGGCTGCGGTCAGCACCTATCACGTCGAGGCGTTCAGCCAGATCATCCCAGGCAGCAAGAGCAATGGCGGAACGTACTGGACGATCGGCAGCTCGGTCACCGACTCGACCACCAGCAAGAAGATCGCCGTGGGCACGAGCTTCCGAGGCATCTTCAGCGGCGATGGCCGGCGCTACGACGGCTGGGATTGGCGCTCTGGCATCGGAATTCAAGCCATTCCCCAGCTTGGCATCGGCCTCGGCTTTCGATGGGGTCGGATGAAGTCGAGCCGCTTCGAAGGGCAGCGGCTCGGGCCCTCGTTCGACGGAATCACACTCGACGCGTCGATGACGATCACGCCCATCCCCTGGCTCAAGCTCGCAGGTCTCGGGTACAACCTGATCAAGACCTACTCCGCGCTCGCGCCGCAGATGGCCGGCGGCAGCGTCGCGCTCACTCCGATCGAGTCCTTCACGTTCGGCGGGGACGTACTCATCGATTTCACGACCTTCGAGAAGAACGAGCTGATCGCAGGTGCAGGCGTGAGCTACATCGCTGGCGAGATGGTGCCGCTTCGCCTTGGCTACCGTCGGGATCAGGGTCGAAACCTCAACCAGATCACCGCCGGCGCCGGTTTCACCAAGGGCAAAATCGGAGCGGAAATGGCGCTCCGGCAGGACATCGGCGCACGCAAAGAGACCTACCTGCTCTTCATGTTTCGCTTTGTCGTGCAGTAGCCGCTACGGCGACTACTGCTTCGCGCGGGTGAAGCCGAAGTGCAGGATCCCGGGCATGTGGCGACCGGCAAACGCCGCGGCCTTTCCGTGCACGGTGAAGGTGTACTCGCGTTTGCGTTTCGCAATGGCATCGACCATCACGCGTGCGGCGCGATCCGCGGGCCACATCAGATTCTTCGGGCGCCGGTCTTCACGAGCCGCATCGAAACGCCCCTGGTTGTCGACTTGAGCGATCTCGCTAGCGATGTAACCCGGATGAATCGTGGTGCAGCTGACGCCGCTGCCGTGAAGCTCCATCGCGAGCACTTGTCCGATGGCACGCACCGCGTGCTTCGATGCCGAGTAGGCGCCGACTCCGGGGCTGCTCATCATCGCGGTCACGCTGCCAATGAGCGCAAGGCGACCCTTGCGTTCACGCAGGTGTGGGATGGCGTAACGCGCGGTCATGGCTGCGCCGATGACGTTGACGTCGAGCTGGCGCCTCCAGTCGGCCGCGGATAGCTTTTCGATCCGACCTGCGACCGAAAAACCGGCGTTGGCCACCGCGACATCGAGGCCGCCCAGCCCTCGCACCACCTTTTGAACGGCTTCGGCGACCGAAGCCTCGTCTGCGACGTCACAGCGAACCGCGAGCCCTTTGGCTCCCTGTGATTCGAGCTCCTGCACCACTTCTTGAAGCCGTTCTTCGCGCCTGCCGGAGATTGCCACCGCCGCGCCTTCCTTCGCGAAAGCCAACGCCAGCGCACGGCCGATCCCGCTGCCACCGCCAGTGATCCAAACGACTTTGTTTTCGAAACGCTTGGCCATGATCAGCGCGTAGCAGCTCCCCGCGCCGCTTGCCACGGGCCGCCGCCGGCTATTGTGCCGCCGTATCGATGGGTTCCTCTGCGGCCGCCGCCCCCGGGTCCGTAGCCCAGCGGGTCAGCGGGGCGAACCGACGCGAGAGGCGCGCTGCGAGGTCGACGTCGAGCCGGTAGAGGCAGGGAACCACCAATAGCGTAAGCAGCGTCGAAAAGGTCAGGCCGTAGACGATCACCTGGGCCATGGGCGCCAGGTGAGGAAGGCTTTCGGTCGCCAGCGACAGAGGAAACAACCCGGCAATCGTGGTGATGCTGGTCAGGAAGATCGGCCGGAGGCGCAGCTTTCCGGATTCGACGATCGCCTCATCGAGCCCGAGGCCGCGATCCCGCCGCTTGTTGATGAAGTCGACCAGAACGAGTGAATCGTTGACGACGATACCCGTGAGCCCAACCACACCGACCAGTGCGATAAGGCCAATTGCGTTGGGGCTCAGCAAGAAGCCTCCGGCCACGCCGATAAAAGACAGCGGAATGGCGGCCATCACGACGAGAGGCTGGGAGAAGCTCTGAAACTGGGTCGCGAGGATCGTATAAATCAGCAACATCGCGACGATGAACGCTCGGAAAAGCGAATCCACCGATTCCTGCGTCTCCTCGAACTGACCGCCGTACTCGAATCGAATGTCGGGGTTGGCTGCTTCGAGAGGCGCCAACTTCGTTTGCAGCCTCGAGTTGACCTCTCCGCTATTGGTCGCGTCCTCGTCGATTCCGGAAAGAACGCTCACGACCCGCTTCTGTTGATAGCGACGGATTACGCCTGGGCCCCGGCCGTGTGAGACGTCTGCGATTTCACGAATGGCCACTTCATCGCCGCTGGGCGCGATCAGCTGCAGGGAAGCGATGCGCGCAGGGTCTTGTTGCACGTCTTCCCGCAGTTGGACGACGATATCGATTTCGTCGTCGCCTTCGCGCAGCGTCGATGCGGGGGTCGCTCCGAACGCACTGCGTAGCCATCCGCTGACCATCTCCGGCGTGAGGCCATGAAGTGCCGCGCGCTGCTCGTCGACTTTGATTTGGAGCTCCTGCTTGCCGAGCTCGTAGTCATGGCTTGCGTTGCGCGTGCCCGGCGTGAGGCGAACCTCTGCGAGCACCTGCTCGGCCAGCTCAACCAGGCGTTCGTAGTCTTCTCCGCGAATGCGCACAGCGACCGGGGCGCCCCGCGGTGGCCCGGCTCTCACCTCGACGATCTCGAGGCGTGCAGGGCCCACGACGTTGTCGTAGAGCGCGCTGACCTGCGCAACCAGATCGCGACCGGCATGCAGGCTGCTGCGCTCAGTGACCGGAGCGACGAAGACCGTCACCATACCCAGATGGTCGCCCGAGCTGAAGCCCATGTCGGTGCGGGTCATGCCGCGAACGGCCACAGTTGCTTCGACGTCGGGATTGTCGAGCGCCATGATGCGTGCGTCGAGCTCGGCGAGAAGCGCCTCGGTTTCTTCTTTCGACGCGTCGGTTGGCATGTGGATCCGAACGTCGAACATGTTGGGATCGCCTTCGGTCAAGAGGATCACGTCCTTCACGTTGAAGGCGATGGCGACCATCAAACCGCAAAGTGCGTAAGTGCCGAAGATGACGCTCGCTCGACGCTGAAGCGACCAGCGGAGGATCCGTTCGTAGGCGACTAGAACGCGAGCGCCCGCGCGCTGCAAACGGGTCTTCGGGGGCCCGGACTCGGCGTTCGTTCGATGCGAGAGCTTGCCGAAATCCGCCATATGGCTCGGCAGGATGAACATGGCTTCGATGAGCGATGCTGCGAGCGCGGCGACGACGACCTTGGGAATGATGGAAAAGGCATCCCCAAGGACACCCTCCATCATGAGAAGGGGCAAGAACGCGGCCCAGCTGGTGAGCGTCGACGCGACGACGGGCCAGAAGACTTCCTGTGTACCGACGACAGCAGCCTTTCGCCTCGGCATCCCCTCTTCCATGTGCCGATAGATGTTCTCGATGATGATGATCGCGTCGTCGACGACGACGCCAAGGCACAGGATCAAGGCCATCAGCGACATCATGTTGATGGTGATGCCCATCATGTGCATCGCAATGATCGCCCCGGCTAGCGCGACCGGAAGCCCAACGGCCGCCATCGTGGCGTTGCGTGCGCCGACCGCAACCCAGAGGAGAAGCAGCACGAGCAAGAGCCCCACCGCGGCGTTCGTGTAGAGCGTTCCGAGGGAGTGCTCCACCTCTGCAGCGGCATCGCCGAACAAATCGATTTTGACCCCTTGCGGAAGTGTCGGGGTGATACGAGCGACCAGCGCACGCACGTCCTCGCTGATCTGAACGCTGTCCGCCTGCTCGTCTTTGCGAACCGTGAGCACGATTGCGGGCTCGCCATTCACGCGCCCGCTGAACTTGCCAGCCGCAAAGGTGTCCGAGACTTCAGCGACGTCGCCCACGCGCACCGAGCCGCCGGCCTGATCGGGTCGGATCACCACCTGGGAAAGCTCGTTGATGTCTTCGACTCGCGTCATCCCACGCACGAGCCGGGCATCGCCCTGGCCCTTGGTCGTCCCCGCGGGGACGTTGGCAGCCCTGAAGCGAAGCGCATCGCTCACCGCGGTGAGAGGAAGCTGGTACGCTGCAAGCCGGTCAGGATCGACGTCGACCCGAAATTCCCGGTCCCGAATGCCGTTGCGCCAGATGCCTGACACCCCGGACAATCGTTCGATTCGGTCCGCCAGATCTTTGCCGACTTGGCGCAGGACGACCTCGGGGACCTCGCCTCGAACCGCAACCGCGATCGTCGGAAAGTCGACTTTGACTTCGCGCACGACAGGGCGCTCCGCGTCGACCGGCAAATCATCGAGGCGGTTGATCTCGTTCGAGATCTCCATGATCGCGCTCGTGATGTCCTCGACGTCATCGTCCAAATGGAAGCTGACGTACGAAACGCCTTCTTTGGACACGCCCCAGATCTCCTCGACCTTATCGACGTCGCCGACCGCGTTTTCGATGGGAATTGTGACCAGCTGTTCGATTTCCTCGGGCGAGGCACCGACGTAGATCGTCGTGACGTTTCCCCAGCCCGTTGGCAGTGTCGGCAGGGACTCCCGGTGCATCACGTTCATCACCATCGCCCCGACCAGCACCGCCGAGATCGCCACGAGATTGACGAGCACGGGCTGACGAACTGCGAACGCGGGGATGCTCATGGCTCCTCGGCTCGTTCTGCGGACGAGAGGCTCGACGAGTCGAGTGGCACCACTTGGACTTTCGAGCCGTCGACGACCCGGGTCACGCCCTTGATGACGACGGTCTCGCCGGGCTCGACGCCCCCTAGAACCTCGGCGAAACCCGCACCGACCGAACCAAGCTCGATGGCGCGGCGTCGGGCGATTCCGTCCTCGATGACGTACAGATGTTGGCTGCCAAAACGCTCGAAAACCCCGTCTAAGGGGACTCGGAGCTCCAGCTTCGGCTCGCCGGTGACGACCTCGAACTTGGCAACCAGGCCGGGCCGCAACCGCCCGCCGTGGTCGTCGAGCTCAATTTCGACTGGAAGCCGGCGCGTTCGTGGATCGATGACTTCACCGACCCGCACCACCTTTCCCGAGAAGACCTCGTCGGGGCGTGCGTACACGGAGATGGTCGCCCGCGAGCCTACCGTCACGTCGATCGCTTCTCGCGGGTCGAGCAGAACCCGGGCCTTCAACAGGCTCGTGTCGGCCAGGCTGAGCATCGGGCTTCCGGGCGCCAAGTACTCACCGAGCTCGACCATTCGATCGACCACCGTACCGCCGAACGGAGCGCGGACCACGGCATCGGTGACACCCCGCCGAGCGAGTCGTGCCTCGGCGCGTGAAGCATCACGGGAGGCGGAAGCGAGCCGGACCGCATCCTTGGCGTCGTCTAATCGCTGCTCGGGCAGTCCTCCGGTTCGAACGAGCTTTTTGGTTCGCTCGAGCTCGCGCGCCGCCTGCGTCAGTCGTGCCTCGCTTTGCGCGACCGCGGCGTTCGCCGCCTGTGCGGCGGAAGCCGGTCGGCCGACATCGAGGCGGAGCAGAACTTGACCCTCTTCAACCCGCTCACCCGCTTCGACGAGAACCTCGACCACTCGTCCCGCGGTCTCCGAGCGGATGTTCGAATGCCGGTTTGCGAGAATTTCGGCGGTTGCGACCGAGGTAGGCGTCACCCTCTGGGGCTCGATCGTCGCAGCGTGTACCGGTGGCGGAGGCGCCTCGGTCGCGGCGGGGGCGGTATTCGTGCAGCCCGTTGCCCAGAGCAAGAGCATCGGCAAGCAGGATAGAAAAGAAATACGCGCCACCAAGGAACCCTGTGTTTGGATTCATCGTTCGGCAAGAAGAAAAACCTCTGCGCTCGTTCAGCGCAGAACTGCGCAGGCGTTGCTCAAACAGAGCTGGTCCGGACGTTCCGCAGTGCTGACGCCCAGAACCACGCGCCCTCCTTCGTCCCAGCTGCGGACGATGAGCGTCTCGCCCGGGAAAACCGGGTTGCTGAATTGCCCTCGAAAGGTCGCTAGCCTGTTTGGGTCTCCGTCGCATGCGCCGCGAAGAAGCGCGCGGCCGGCGTACCCGTAGGTGCACAGACCGTGCAGAATCGGCTTGTCGAAACCGGCGTCGAACGCGAACTGCGGGTCGGCGTGAAGCGGGTTGTAGTCACCGTTCAAGCGATAGAGCAGCGCCTGCGTGGGCGCGACCTTCTCGCTGAATTCGAAGTCCGGCTTACGATCGGGCAGCGCGACGCGTTCGGTCTTCGGTGGCCGGGCACCGCCAAAGCCACCGTCGTTTCGCAGGATCAGCGTGACCTCGCCCCGGATGGTCAGCGTATCGTTTTCATCGAACGCTTCGATCGCAAAGACCGACATCGCCAATCGCTTGAGGTCGTACAGGCCCGAGATTCGGCCCATCACGCGAAGCCGGCCGCTCGGGCGGAGCGGCGCAAAGAGCTCTGTTTGCTGGCTGTAATGCACCATGCCGGGCCGATCGCAGCCCAGCCGATCGACGAGGGTATCGAACACCGCAAAGGTCGGAATCGTGGAAAACGTGGGAAGCACTTTGGGCCCCCGACCTTCGTAGAGATAATCGAGCTCATCGTCGGCGGAAGACCCAACGCCGAGCGCGTAGAGCACCGTGTCGCGCCAACTGTATTTGAATTCGATAGGTGGGGCTTCGTAGCCCAAGCTCTCGGGGTTGATGGCCATCTCGCTCGCACCGAGTAGAGCGCCTGCGGGCGAGGATGGCAATCCGGCGCTCCAAAGCCTAGAGTTCGGCGTGGCGATGAGAGCGAAGCGAGTTGCGATTGTTTTTTCGGGCGGACCCGCCCCTGCGGCCAACGCGGTCATCGCTGCGGCGACGACGTCCTTCCTGGAGGCCGGCATCGAAGTGCTCGGCATTTTTCACGGGTACACCAATCTCCAGGACTACGACCCGGTCAGCCATCCGATGATCCCCTTGGAGCATTACCGCCCGCTCGCGCCCGCCGACATTCGTGGCATCCGCAACACCCGCGGCATCATCATCGGCACCGCGCGCGTCAATCCGGGCGCTGCGATCGAAGCTCCGTCGGACCTTTTCGACCCACAAAAAACGGAGCGTCTTGCGAGGGTTCACCATGCGTTCGCCGACCTCGGCGTCGATGCGCTGATCTCGATCGGCGGTGACGACACGCTCAAGACGGCGAACTATCTCTACGAGTATCAGCGGCATCACGTAGCCGAAGCGAATCGCGTTCGCATCGTCCATTTGCCGAAGACCATCGACAACGACTACCGCGGCATCGACTTCACCTTTGGTTTTTTCACGGCGGTGGACGTCATGGCCAAGGAGCTGTTGAATCTCCGGGCCGACTGCGTCGCGACGAGCAGCTACTTCATGGTTGAAACCATGGGCCGCAAAGCCGGCTGGCTTTCTTACGGCGTCGCAATTGCCGGCGAGGCCAGCATGGTCGTATCGACGGAGGACGTGCAGGGCGACTTGGCAATCGAAGAGGCCCGCATCGACCCCGTGACGGGCGAGAAAACGTCGGAGCTTCGACTTTCGATCACCGCCCTGGTCGACCGCATCGTCGACATGATGCTCGAGCGCGAACGCCGCGATCAGTACTACGGAACGGTCGTCCTGGCCGAAGGCCTCGCCGAGCTCCTGCCACAAAACGCCTCGGCAGGACTGCCTCGTGACGAGCATGGTCACATTCGCCTGGCGGCCTTCGACCTAGCCAAAGTGGTCTGCGATCGTGTTCAAGTCCGCTACGAGGAACGCACCGGCAGGCGCAAGAAGGTTCGGCACATCCAACTCGGCTACGAGTCGCGATGTGCGCCACCGCATGCATTCGACGTCATGCTTGCGAGCCAGCTCGGCATCGGCGCCTACCGCGCCTTGGTCGAAGAGCAGCTCGACGGCCACATGGTGAGCGTCAGCGGCCAACTGGACTTGCACTACATCGAGTTCTCGAAGCTGATCAACGCGCAGACCTTGCGGACAGAAGTACGCTTCATCAGGAACGGAAGCGACTTCCACCGCCTGGCACGGTTCCTCGAGGCCCAGACCGGCCGCTTCCACGCGTGGAGCCCAGGTCAGCGTCTCGAGCCAGAAAGCGAAAAGCCTTCGGAGTAACTCCGAAGGCTTCAGCTCAGAACGGGCGTTCGGTGATTTGACGAACGCGCTTTCGACGGCGGCGCGCAGCCTCTGCGGCCTTCTTCCGCTTCTTGATCGACGGCTTCATGTAGTGACGGCGGCGCTTGAGCTCCCGGAGGATCCCCTCGGTGGCCATCTTGCGCTTCAGGTGCTTGACCGCACGCTCGAGTCCACGTTCACCGACGTGAACTTCGATAGGCTTGCACTGTACGGTTTCAACCATGAACGCTTTTGCTCCCTCTAAGAGCGCCGGAGGCTTACACAGTGTACACGCGGGCGCAAGGCAGCCTGGTTTTTCCGGGGGCGGGCCTCGTAAGAGCCTGTAAGCACGACCTTATTCGGCGCTGATGCTGGTTTCGTCCCCGCCGGCGGCTTGGACCTTCTCGAAAATGAGCTTCTCGTCGCCGGCATCGACCCGAATCGTGTCGCCCGCGCCGAATCGCCCCGCGAGAATGTCCTCGGCCAGGCCGTTTTCGAGGTAGCGCTGGATCGCGCGCTTGAGCGGACGGGCGCCGTAGGTCGGATCGTAGCCCACGTTCGCAAGGAAGCCCTTGGCATCGTCGCTGACGTCGAGCCGCATGTCGCGCGCGGCGAGACGCTTCTCGAAGATTCGAAGCTGCACGTCGACGATGCTCCGAAGCTGCGCGCGGTTGAGCCGGTGGAAGATGATCGTCTCGTCGAGTCGGTTCAGGAACTCGGGTCGAAACGCATCGCGCAGGTCTTCGGTGACCGCCTCGCGCATCGCCTCCTCGTCGTCGAGCGCCATGATGTGATGTGAGCCGACATTCGACGTGAGAATGATCACGACGTTCTTGAAGTCGACCGTGCGGCCTTGACCGTCGGTCAAACGACCGTCGTCCAAGACCTGAAGAAGAACGTTCCAGACATCAGGGTGCGCCTTTTCGACTTCATCGAAGAGGAGCACGGCGTACGGACGTCGGCGCACGGGCTCCGTCAATTGGCCGCCTTCTTCGTAGCCGACGTACCCCGGAGGTGCGCCGATGAGACGCGCGACCGCGTGCTTCTCCATGTACTCGCTCATGTCGAGCCGGATCATCGCCTTGTCGTCGTCGAACAGGAAGTCCGCAAGCGCGCGAGCAAGCTCCGTCTTGCCGACCCCGGTCGGCCCGAGGAAGAGGAACGAACCGATCGGCCGGTTCGGCTCGCTCAAGCCAGCGCGCGAACGCCTGACGGCGTTGGACACGGCCACGACTGCTTCGTCCTGGCCGATGACACGTTCGCGGAGACGATCTTCCATCCGAAGAAGCTTGTCCTTCTCGCCTTCGAGCATCTTGCTCACGGGGATGCCGGTCCACTTGGAAACGATCTCGGCAATGTCCTCGTCCGTCACCTCTTCCTTGAGGAAGGAGGCACTGGTTTGCACCGCGGTGAGCTTCTGCTGGGCCTGGGTGACCGCCGATTCGGCAGCGGGAATCTCCCCATATTGCAGGCGCGCTGCTTCCTCGTAGTCGGTCGTTCGCTCTGCGCGTTCGAGGTCTAGACGAAGGGTTTCCACTAGCTCCTTCTTCTCGCGGATTTCGGTGATCAGCTCTTTTTCACGCAGCCACTGGGCGCGCATGGTGTCGCGCTGCTCTTGAAGCTCCGAGAGCTCGTGCTCGAGGTCCTCGAGACGCTTCTTGCTCGCGGCGTCTTTCTCTTTCTTCAAAGCCTCTCGCTCGATCTCGAGCTGAGTGAGCTTACGCTGGACCGCGTCGATTGGCGCAGGCAGCGAGTCGATCTCCATTTTCAGTCGCGACGCGGCTTCGTCGACCAAATCGATCGCTTTGTCCGGCAAGAAACGATCCGTGATGTAGCGCTCACTCAGCGTTGCTGCGGCGACAATCGCTGAATCTTGAATTCGGATGCCATGGTGAATTTCGTAGCGCTCTTTGAGCCCACGCAGAATCCCGATCGTGTCGGGAACCGAGGGCTCGCCCGCGAAAACAGGCTGGAACCGCCGCGCGAGCGCAGCGTCTTTCTCGATGCGCTTTCGGTACTCGTCCAGCGTCGTTGCGCCCACGCATCGCAGCTCCCCGCGCGCCAGGGCCGGCTTGAGCATGTTGCTCGCGTCCATCGAGCCTTCTGCCGCGCCCGCGCCGACGAGCGTGTGCAGCTCGTCGATGAAGAGAATCACCTCGCCCTTGGCGTCCTCGATCTCTTTGATAACCGCCTTCAGTCGCTCTTCGAACTCGCCGCGGTACTTCGACCCGGCCACCAGCGCGCCCAGGTCGAGCGCCAGAAACTTCTTGTTCTTCAGGCCTTCGGGCACGTCACCTTGAATGATCCGGTGTGCGATACCCTCGGCAATCGCGGTCTTCCCGACACCGGGCTCACCGATGAGCACCGGGTTGTTTTTGGTGCGGCGCGAGAGAACCTGCATGACCCGGCGGATTTCTTCGTCACGGCCGATCACCGGGTCGGTCTTCCCTTGGCGGGCCGCTTCGGTCAGATCGCGCGTGTACTTTTCGAGCGCCTGGAACTTCCCCTCTGGGTCCGGGTCGGTCACGCGTTGACTACCTCGGACCTCTTGCAAGGCCTTGAGCAGTGTTGCGCGATCGACGCCCTGGGCGACGAGCGCCTTCTTGAGCTGTCCATCGCTGTAGGCAGCAAGCAGGACGTGCTCTGCCGACGTGTACTCGTCTTTGAGGGATTCGGTTTCTTTCCACGCGTTGTTCAGAAGGTCGCGAAGGCGTGACGCAATGCTTGGCTCGGCGCCGCCCGCGACTTTCGGCATTCGGTCGAGGACCGCGCCTTGCGCACGAATCAGACCTTGAAGATCGGCCCCGGCCTTTTCCAAAATGGCAGGCGCCAGGCCGCCGGCTTGGGCCAGAAGCTCGAGCAGCAGGTGCTCCGGGTAAACCTCTGGATTGCCACGATCGCCAGCATTTTGCTGTGCGGCAACCAGTGCCTCGCGTGTCTTTGTGGTGAGTCGATCGAGTCGCATTTCAGCTTAGGTTAAGCACGCCAAAGAGCGCGTCAATAGTTCGACAGAGGCCGAAAACGAGGCAATAACCGTCAGGTGCGCCCCCTGATTCTCGCTGCCTTCGCCTTCCTGCTGATCGCCTCCTGCAAGAGCGAGGCAACGCGGACCGGTTTCGAGTCGCCGAGCGCCACCATCGATTCCCTGTTCCGCGCGTACGGTGTGCAAGTCATTTCCCAAGACGAAGCCCGCCGTCGGCTTCAAGCGCACGAGAGATTCGAGCTCCTCGATTCGAAGCTATTTCGAACCTGCTTCTCTGATTGGCAAGGTGAGCACGATCACGCCTTGGGAGGTTTTGTCTTTGGGCAGCTGGTCGCGGGGAAAGACGAGCTCGAGATCGAGCTCGAAGGCGACACGGCGAATGTCCGCGCCGCTTCGGCACCGGTCGAGCTGTCACCGATCGTTCTGGTCAAACAGGATCGAGCGTGGAAGATCGACCTTCGCAAGAGCGTGCCCCCGCAAGTCCGCCAGAGCCTCTATGAGGTTTACCGTCGTGCGCGCCGGGCCGAGCGCAAAGCGCGCTGACCTTCTCGCTCAGCGAATCGTAAATGGGGTGACGTCGATCCGCTCGCCGGGCGCAGCGTTCTTCAACGCCTCTTGGAGCATCAGCAGCTCCTTCGGGTGGGCGTTGAGAGCGAGGCCGGCCTTCACGGTTCGAAGCGCAGCGTTCGTGTCGCCGACGGACGCAAAATACAAGGAATCGGTGTAGTGACGCCAGATCAGCTGGACCTCGGTGTGCGAGTCGATCGGATGGCCGATTCGTTGGTAGAGATCTCCCCAAAGCGCAGCGTGCTCGTGCATCGCCCGCGCCTCGTCGATATCGGTCGTGTCGGCCGTCAGCACGCGATGATACAAATGCTCCGGAACGAGCAAATCCATCAGCTCTTGGGTCACTCTCACATCCATCTCGACGTAGACCGGGCGAAGTGCTGCAAGGCTTTGGAGCTCCGGCGCGCTCAGCGTGCCGTCGAGAACGTAGCTGCGCAGAAGCGGCTTCAGCTCGGGCTCGTCGCTCACGTAGCGGTCCACGAGCTTTGGGTAGCTGAGTAGGGGGAGCGGGATCATCGTCACGTCGGGCCGATTGAGCTCCTCCGCCTCGCCACCCCAGTAGCGAAAGATTGTCTGCGGGTTGTGGACCAGGACAATCGAGCGGGCGGGGAGCGAGCGTCGAAGCCCATCATCGAATACATCCGTGTCGGCGAAGCTCGCGAGGGTCGAATCATCGATCGAGCGAACGAACTGGAAGGACGCCGCAAGTGCAAGGACCGCTCCGAGCCCGGGCGCCAGCTTCGGCTTGCCCGGCACCGCTTCGGCCAGTGCGGAGAGCAAAACACCGATGGCGAAGACCGCGAAGATCGCAAGCGATGCATACGAAACCATGAAGTAGGCAATCGCGTCGGGGTTGCCGCGAACGAAGCCCAGCATGGCCCGCCCGAGCACGTACACCAGCCAGAGAGTCAGCCAGAAAAGACCGAATCTCCGGGACGAGCTCACTCGGAGCATGAAATACGCGCCGAGCAGCGCCACCATCAGCGTCGCGACATGGAGGTCTCGAGCCGTGGCGATCAGAACGTCGGCAAGGGTCTCGCCAAATGGCGCGACGGCTTCTGGTGAGACGCTCTTTTGAAAGGTCTGCGCGGAGATGACCCACGCGAAACGTCCGGGGCTCGATGGATCTCCGAGATTCAAGAACGGTTCTTGGAGCGCGCGCAGCGGAAGGTAGAGGTAGGTCATCAAACCAGCGCTCAGGAAACCGGTCGACCATGCGAAAGGCCGCCATCCCCAAGTCTTCCAGAGGCCCAGCAAGAGCCAGAGCGATGGCACGATGGCGAGCAGGGCGATGAAATGGTGGTTGGCGAGGGCGAGGCCGAGTGCCAAGGCGGCCTGGTAGAGCGGTCGGACATCACCCTCTTGTCCTTTTTGGTCCGAAATTGAAACGCGAAGCAGACGTTCCATCGCGATGCACAGGAGCGCAGCTTGAAGGGCATACACCTCGGGTCGCACCGCTTGAAACCACCAGCCCTGGCTCCCGGCCACCCACCAGGTTGCCGCGAGCGCGAGAGGGAATCGCAGCGACGGCCGAATTACCTCGCTCACCGAAAGTGTCGTCTCGACGGCAAAGAACAAGGCCACAGCGGCAATCGCGAGCAGAACCCCACAGATCACGGCAACTCGAAACGAGAGCGCGCCGATGGGCAGTAAGTTCGCCGTGCCGAGGACGATGGACGCGAGCGGATGGCCGGGCGGGTGCGAGATGCCGAAGTCCGCGGCCGCCGCGACGAACTCGCCGCTGTCGAGCCAATGCGCAAACCCCGACGCGGTGCTCAGATAAGCCAAGAGCGGCGGAACCCCAGCCAGAAGCCCCTTCATCCAGTTGAAACGCAAAGCTCGCCCATGATCAACCGATGCAGCCAACCGGGTCAAATCCCCGAACACCACCGGCAATTGGAAACACCATTCGATCGGAGAACGGCTCGCGACGGGCGTACCGGGACGCGGCGAAACGCGACACGAGGGTTCAACGGACGGGGCGCCTTGCAAAGGTGGCCGGAGGGGCTGGGGGCCTGAGGCCACGCAAGGCGCCCCTCGGAGCTCGCGCCAATCGGGGGTGGAAGCTGTCTTGCCGATTGTCACTCACACGCCGCCGAACCCCCGCATCGCGTTTCGCCGCGTCCCTCCACACGGGGACAGGATCAACCAGGGTCCCCGACGGCAGGCGGCAGCGCGAGCCCGTGGGGCGAAGCCCGGCGCGAATGCGCCGGCAAGGCAGAGCGAAGCGAATGCCGCGCCAGGGAGGATTACGGGTGGGGGTGGGCGGGGCGGTGTAAACAAGCCGTGCCAGCCAACCCACCCAAGCCCTGACCCCCCAACACCCGCGGCAGCGCAAGCCGTTCGACGGAACCCCATATCGCGCCTTTCTTTCCGTGCCCGGTTGCGCAGTTCGTAATTGCAGCGGTATTTCGTGGTTGGGCATTTGTGACATAGTTCGCCGATGGGGAAGCGTGGTGTGAAGTACTGGCTCATGAAGAGTGAGCCCGAGAGCTATTCGATAGACGACCTCGAGCGCGACGGCCGCGAGCCCTGGGATGGCATACGAAACTACCAGGCCCGGAACTTCATGCGCGAAATGGCAGCAGGTGACCTCGTCATCTTTTACCACTCGAGCGCAAAGCCCCCTGGCGCGGCAGGCATCGCCCGCATCTGCTGCGAGGCGTATCCAGACCCGACGCAGTTTGACGACAAGAACAAGCACTACGACCCCAAGTCCAACGAGGATGATCCCCGCTGGTCCCTCGTAGACGTCGAGTTCGTCGAGAAATTCGCCGAAGAGATTCCACTTCAAACACTCAAAGAGGACCCCGCCCTCGAAGGCATGCGGGTCACCCAAAAAGGCTCGCGCCTCTCGGTCCAGCCAGTGGACAAGAAGCACTTCAAGCGTGTGCTGAGAATGGCCGGGTCGAAGATGAAGTTGCCGTAGGGCTCAGGGATGGCGACTCCGATCCCGAATGAAATCCCGTTCGCGTTCGCGTCCGTCCCCTAGACCCAGCGATCTTCGGCCGTTGCGGAAATGGGGCTGAGGGTCAGCCTCACGTGGTGCCGCCTCTTCTGGCCGTTTTCCTTGCGGTGCCGCGGGACCTCGGCCGCGTTGACGTAGAGGACGCCGTCTTGGGTGATCTGCGCGGGGCGTCGCTTTCCCGACTTGGTTTTGCGGTGCATGTGGCCGGCGACTGTCGCGAGCACGGTTCGGCCGCTGCTCTTGGCGTATTGCACCGCCTCCTCGAGATCCCGGTCGCCCCAGTCTTCTTCTTTCTTGCGAAAGTCGCAGCCCCAGATCGAATCTGCGCGGTCGCCCAAACCCGAAGGCCCGTTGTGCGCGAGGAACAAGATCGGTGCGTCGTCGCAGCTGTCGACCAGGCGCTTCAATCGTGCCGCCGATGCGTCCATCGAGTCGATGCCGTAGCGTTTTGCGAGATAGCGAAGGCAGGCGAGACGCCTTCCGCCGATCGAATGTGGTCGACCCACCACGATGTTCAAAGGAACACCGGCGGGGGCAACTCGGCGTCGGCTGTATCCGAGGAGCTCGACCTTGCCGAGTGCACGCTCCAGGCTCGCGCAGCGGCCGTCCTGTCCTTGGCAAAACGCGTTTCGAAGACGGTGTGCGCGGGGTGCGATTTCCGCGCCGAGTTGGAATGCGTGGAGGCCGTCGTGGTTGCCCGGAATGCACATCGCCGGCACCCGAAGCTTGCGAAGCAAACGCGCAACGCCGCGACCCCGCAGCTGCGTGTATCCCGACAAATCGCCGACGAACAGTAGGAGATCGTACCCGCCACCGTTGAAGAAAGCGACGTCGGCGTCGTCCCAGAAGAGATGAACATCACCGATCACGGCGACCGTTGCCACTTGCACGGCGTCCTTGGCCATGGGACGAAACTTAGCCGACCTAGAGCCACGCGCGAGCGGGAAGGAACCCTTCGATGACAGCTCCGAGCATCCACAGACGTGAACCTGCGCTGGTGTTGGTTCTCAGCGTCGTCACCTTTGGGCTCTATCTCCCCTTTTGGTACCACGGCATCTACGAAGACCTGAAAGCGCTCGATGGACGCACGCCGACCGGTCGCGGTTTCTGGCTCGATTTTCTTTTCGTGCTCCTCACCTTCGCCATCTACGGCATCTGGGTCGACTACCAGATTTCGCAGCAGATCGCCGAGTTCGAAGAGCGCAATGGCCTCGGTCCGGCGCAGGACACGACGATCATCGCCGTCATTCTCGATGTCGCTTCGTACGCCACGGTCTTCGTGACCAACTTCATCACCAGCGCGATTCAACAAGACCAGCTCAATCGAGTCGTCGAAAAGCTCGAATCGCGCCTCCCGCGCGACGCCGGGCTTCCTGCCTAGGCCGTCATGCTGGCGCCCCCGCTCCTCGCCATTTTCGTTGGGGGAAAGTCGCGCCGGATGGGGGAGCCCAACGGGCTCCTTTCGATTCCGGGCAGCACGGAGCCAATCCTCGAAGCACTGGTCCGGCGCGGTCGTGCGGGCGCCGGAGGACTGGGACCACCCCCAAGACGTGCCCCGGTAGGCCTCTGTGCGAGCGGCCTGCTAGGCTCGGGCGCGATGACTGACATCGCCCATGCGCTCGCAGACACCCTGCTCGCTCTCACTCGGATTCCAAGCCCCATTGGCGAAGAGGCGGCGCTCTGCGATCACGTCGAAGCGCGACTGACGAGCAGCTTGGGCGGCGAGGCGATCACGCGTTTCCACGACAGCTTGATCATTCACGCAGTAGCGCGGAACCACGCCCCTCAGATCGCGCTCGTCGGTCATCTCGACACCGTTCGCACCCAGCACGACGGGCCGCCGCGCATCGAGGGCAACCGCCTCTATGGCGCCGGCGCGGCCGACATGAAGTCCGGCTTGGCCGTCATGATCGAGCTGGTCGAACGCCTCGATCTCGATGCGCTTCCCTGCGATCTCACTCTGATCTTTTACGAGCGGGAAGAAGGCCCGTTCGAGGAAAACCGGCTCGGACCCATCCTCGACACGCACCCCGAGCTCCATGACCTCGACCTGGCGATCTGCCTCGAGCCGAGCGACAATCAGATGCAGCTTGGCGCGATGGGCTCGATTCACGCCACCCTGACCTTCCTCGGGCGAACAGCCCACAGCGCGCGGCCCTGGCAAGGGGACAACGCACTCTACAAAGCCGCGAATTTCATCCGGGAGCTCGAGCAGCGGGAACCACACGAGGTCGAGCTCGACGGCTACGTGTTTCGTGAGGTGATGACACCGACCGTGGTTCACGGCGGCGGGCCCCGGAACGTCGTTCCCGGTCAGGCAGAGCTCAACGTCAACTATCGCTTCGCCCCAGGCCGCACGGCAGAAGAAGCGTTCGCAGAGCTGCGGGAGCTGGCTGGAGACCAATGCAAGATTCAGGCGACGGACCTTTCACCCGCCGGTCACCCGCACGCCAGCGATCCCTACATCCAGCACCTGATGCGCTGTGGCGTGAACGGGATTCGTAGCAAGCAAGCCTGGACGGACGTGGCGCGCTTCGACGCGATTGGCGTGCCTGGCGTCAACCTGGGCCCGGGCACCGCGGCTCAGGCGCATCAACCGAATGAGTACACCGAGCTGGACGGCGTGTTCGACGGCTACGCGATCTTCGAACGCTTTTTCACGAAGCGCGAAGACAACCCGCTCTACTGAGCGCGGTCTACTCGCGCATTACTTTTTGCACTCGCCGAACGCCTTGAATGCGCGTGCCGGCGAGACCGCGCGGACCAAGACCTCGGCCGTGCCCTGGGGCTCCACGCTGACCGAATGTCGCGGTGTCGGATCGACGTCCGTCCAAACTTGGCATTGAAGCGTGATGTCGCAGCGATTGGTTACGATGACGATATGCTTGTACGCAAGCGCGCCGTAACGAGCTTCGCCGCTGATGTTGTAGCAATTCTTCATGTCCTCACCGCCCTCCTCGCCCAGGGCCGGGAGGGCCGTGGTGAGAACGATTAGGGCGGTGAACAGACTGGCGATGGCGACTCTCATAGTGACTCCCATTGTCCGGTATTACAGACGCAGCGCAAGTTATGGCTATTCAAGCATGGTTAAGTAGCTCCGTCCGCGCCCGCGTTGAGCGGGGGGTTGTGCTGCCGCGGGTGTTGTGGGGGGTGTTGGGCTTGGGGCCTGGTTTGGTTTAATTACACCGCCCCGCCCACCCCCACCCGTAGTCCTCCCTGGCGCGGCATTCGCTTTGCTCTGCCTTGCCGGCGCGTTGCGCCGGGCTTCGCCCCTCGGGCTCGCGCTGCCGCCTGCCGTTTGGGAAGGTTGGTGGTCCTGTCTCCTTATGGAGGGGCGCGGAAAAAGGCGCGATATGGGGGCGGAGTCGACGTGTGAGTGACAATCGGCAAGACAGCAACCAACCCCGATTGGCGCGAGCTCCGAGGGGCGCCTTGCGTGGCCTCAGGCCCCAAGCCCTTCCGGCCACCTTTGCAAGGCGCCCCGTTCGACGCAGCCCCGTGTCGCGCCTTTTTCCGCGCCCCGGTGGCTACTCGAGTGTCTTGATCTTCAGCTCCAGGAGCTGCTCGGGCTCGACTCGTGAAGGAGCGGAGGTCATCAGGTCGTTGGCTCGCTGCGTCTTCGGGAACGCGATCACGTCGCGAATCGACTCGGTCTCTGCGGCCAACATGGCTACCCTGTCCATACCGAACGCAATACCGCCGTGCGGCGGGGCGCCATAGGTAAGCGCGTCGAGGAGGAAGCCGAATTTCTCGCGGGCCTCTTCGTCGCTGAGGCCGATCACTTCAAAGACCTTCTTCTGGACCTCGGGGTCGTGCAAGCGAATCGAGCCGCCTGCGATTTCGAAGCCGTTGAGCACGAGGTCGTAGCGATAGCAAAGAACGTTGCCCGGATCGCTATCGAGGAGGTCGATGCACTCGTCGTGCGGGCGAGTGAAGACGTGGTGCGCGGCTTCCCAGCGCTTCTTCTCCTCGTTGCGGTCGAACAAAGGCGGATCGACGACCCAAAGGAAGTTCCAATTTCCCGCGCTTCCGGTCTCGGGAATCATGCCGAGCTTTCTCGCGACATGCAGACGAAGGTTGGCCATCACGGTGTGAACCTTTGCCGTCGGTCCGAACTGGAAGAAGATCAGATCTCCGTCCTTGGCGCCGACCTTCTCGTTCACGGCGTTCCGGAAATCGGGCGTGACCATCTTGGCGAGCGGGCTTTGCAGCCAGTTGCCGTCGCCGTCGACCTTGGCGCGCGCTAGACCTTTGGCGCCCATCTGACGCACGAACTTCTCGAGCGCGTCGAGATCCTTGCGCGAGAAGCCGTGCCCAGAGGGAACGACCATCGCCTTCACGATCTCGGTAGGAAGGTCGCGTCGGTACGTGCCTTCGCTGAATTTTTTCGCGATCGGCTCCAGCATGCCGATTCCACCGCCGTCATGCTCGACGGTCAGGTCGGTCAGGTCGACGTGCTCCATTTCGAAGCGCATGTCCGGCTTGTCATTGCCGTAGCGCTCCATCGATTCTGCGTAGGGAATCCGGGGGAATTCACCAGTCGGGTAGCGCTCGAGCAGGTCGATGCCGAGGACCTCTTTCCAGAGCCGGAACACCAATCCCTCGAGGACCGTGAACAGGTCGTCCTGATTGATGAACGACATCTCGACGTCGATCTGGGTGAACTCCGGCTGTCGGTCGATGCGCAGGTCCTCGTCGCGGAAGCAGCGAACGATTTGGTAGTACTTGTCGTAGCCGGCGCACATCAGCAGCTGTTTGTAGAGCTGCGGGCTTTCGGCGAGCGCGTAAAAGTGGCCACCGTAGAGACGGGACGGAACCAAGAAATTCCGTGCGCCGCCCGGCGTGTATTTCACCATGAACGGCGTTTCGACCTCGACGAAGCCCTCGTCGTTGAAATAGTTGCGGGACTCATGATTGAGCTTGCTCCGCATCATCAGGTTCTTCTGAAGCATCGGGCGTCGCAGATCGAGGTAGCGGTATTCGAGACGCTTGTCCTCGCCCGTCGTGATCTGATCTTCGATCTCGAACGGAGGAGTCTCCGCCTTGTTGAAGATCGTCGCTTCGAGCGCAATGACCTCGATAGCACCGGTCGCGAGCCGCGGATTGCGAAGGCTCGTGCCGTCATCCTTGGCACCCCGATCGCGAACCCTGCCCCGTATGCCGAGCACCCACTCCGAGCGCGCTTTGTCGGCAGTTTCGAACGCGGCCTTGTCGCTCGTCTCTGGGTCGAAGACGACCTGGGTCAGCCCGTCGCGATCGCGTAGGTCGATGAAGATGCAGCCGCCATGGTCACGTCGGTTTTGCACCCAGCCGAAGAGGACGATCTCCTGATCGATGTTCTCTTCTCTGAGTTCACCACAACTGTGCGTACGCTTGAGCTCGTCGATGAAACGGGCCACTTCAGGCCTCCTTCAGCCCGGTTTTTCGGGCGCGGCGGGAAGGTAGCCGCCTCGCACCCCGCGTCAAGTACGCTCGACATCCCTCGCATGTACAGGCAGTTGCGCTTCTGCGATCCGCCGTAGACAATGCGCCCGGGGACACGCAACCCGTCGAGTGAGGGAGATATGGCTGCCGAAGAGATCGAATGCCACGTATGTGGAGCGAGCAATCCCAAAGTTTCGGAGCGCTGTCGCTCGTGCGGAGCGCGCCTCTCCGAGCTCGCCTCGGAGCTCAGCGAAGAGGAGCTGTACGCACGTCGGCATCAGCCTGACGAGTTCGAGCTTCGCTGGGTATTCATCTCGTTTGGGCTCTTCCTCGTGATGGCGGCGCTTGCCGTCGCGCTCTTGCCTCTCATCATTTCGGCGTATGATCCGCAGGGCTTTGCTGGCATCGTCATCATCATCCTCCTTTGGTTCATCGGCGCCGGGGCGATCAACTACCTCTCGCCCGGGAAGAACTTTCTCGAACCGCCCGTCGGAGGGTTCCTTGCTGCGATTCCCACGATGGTCTACCTCTCGAGCATCGCGGACGTCTACCAGCTCTCGACGGGCGCCTATGTGCTCGGGGTCTTGATGGCCACGATGATGGCCCTGATGGGCGCCTTCGTCGGCAACCTGCTCCGGAGCGGTGAGGAAAAGCCCGCGCCGAAAAACAAACGCCCGCGGCCGCGACGATCGCGCCGGCCCAAGGCCGCCTGAGTGGCAGCGGGACGAGCAAAATCGAGCTAGAGGCGCAAGCGTAGCCCAAAGCCGGGGATCAAGACGAAGCCGCCCCGGTTGAGCGAGCCTCCCGCGTGGTCGATGAACCAGTATTCGTACGCGGCGGTCAGCTCGACCAGCGCGTGAATTCGCCGCACGCCGAGCGCCATGCCGATCACCGGCCCGAGTCGGAGCCCCGCTCCGCTGGCCCGCTGCTCGGAGCCCGTGACCCGGAACTCCCCAAAGACGTACTCCCCACTGCCGCGCGCTCCCAACCAGAGCTCGTAGATCCCCCCGAAGTCGACTCCATAGACGAACGGAACCTCGAACCCAACGCGCCCTCCGCTGCCAGATCGATCGCGATCGGGAATCCATCCCCCGTACGGCGCAAGACCTACGATCAAGCTCGATCGGGTGGTCCCTTCCCGCAGCAACCGCTCGTAGCGCGCCTCGGCTTTGACCGTGGAGCCGGAGACCATCAAGCCCAGGTCCCAGTTCCGCGCGATTCCGTAGCGCCCGTACGCCATCGGAACCACACCGCCCGCGTCCGCTGCGTAACGGTATTGCGATTCGCCCGGGTCGAGGACGGCCGGGTCTCTCAGGTCCCCGAGCGGAACCCGCGCAGCACCGCCCAAGGCGAGGTCGGTGCGGTTCTTCGGTGTCGTCGAACCGCCGCTCATCGCTGGCACCGCGGTCGCACAGCCCCCTAGACCTACGAGTAGACCTACGAGTAGAGCTACGAGCGACGCGAGCAACAGAGCGAGCTCAGTCCACTTCACGGTATGGTTCGTAGCTTAACTTTGGGTTGCCTGGGATCTTTTGCATCGGGTGGTGCGTCGCGCCCTCCCGGAGCGTCGATGAAGTCGCCCATGAGGTCGTAGTCCGCGGCGTCGGTGACCAGGACTCGCCGGATTTCGCCCGTCCGCGCCGTACCATTGGCCAGGTACACGCTTCCGTCGACCTCGGGCGCCTGGCCCCACCAGCGCCCCTGAAGCAGCAAGTCGCTCTCGTCGCTCACCCCTTCGACCAGCACGTCGAGCTCGGTACCCACACGCAGGTCCAAGCGCTCGCGGCTGATCGGACGCTGAACGTCCATGAGCGCCTCGTGCCGCGCTTTGGCGACGTCGGCATCGACCGAGTCGGGCATGGCGCCGCTCGGGGTGCCTTCTTCAGGCGAATACAGGAACACGCCGACATGATCGAACTCGGCCCATTCGACGAAGCTCCGAAGCTCCTCGAAGTCGGCCTCCGTTTCGCCAGGGTGTCCGACGATGAACGTGGTTCGAAAGACGAGATCGGGAATCGCGCGGCGCAAGCGCTCGACCACCTTGTACATGCGCTCGCCACCGTGTCCGCGCCGCATGGCGCGAAGCATCGAATCGGACGCGTGCTGAAGCGGCATGTCGATGTACGGGAGAACCTTCTCGTGCTGCGCGATGACTTCGATGAGCGAGTCGCTGAGCGTTTCCGGGTAAAGATAGTGCGCGCGAATCCAGCGAATGCCATCGACCTCCGCTAGCGCCGGGAGGAGCTCGGCAAGCGACGCCCGTTTGGCAAGGTCCCGTCCGTACGCAATCGTGTCTTGGCTGATCAAGTTCAGCTCGACCACCCCTGCGGCCGCCAAGATGCCAGCCTCGCGAACCAGATCTTCGATCCCGCGCGAGCGTTGCTTGCCGCGGAACGATGGGATCGCGCAGAAGCTGCACTCTCGGTTACAGCCCTCGGCGATCTTCATGTAGGCGCGATGGGTCTGGCCGGAGAGAACCCTCGGGTCGCTGGCGCGCATGGTGTATTGCGCCGGGTTGCCCACCAGCATCCGTTCCTTGGCCCCACCGAGCACGCGATTCAACTTCAGCATGTCGCTCGAGCCTAGGAAGTGGTCGACCTCCGGAAGCTCGCCGGAGAGCTCTTCGGGATAGCGCTGGGACAGGCAGCCCGCCACGACCAGCTTCTCGCAGCTGCCGCTTGTTTTGTGGGCGCTCATCTCCAGGATCGCGTCGACCGACTCCTCTTTGGCGGGCCCGATGAAACCGCAGGTGTTGACGACGATCACCTCGGCCTCGGCCGGGTCCTCGACGATCTTGAAGCCGGACTGGTCGCTCACACCGAGCATGACCTCGGTATCGACGCGGTTCTTCGCGCACCCCAGCGATACGAAATGTATGGTCCTCGGCTCCCCCATCCCGCCTGGTTACCGGGAAATTCGCCGCTAAGCTAGCCGGCCGCCCAGCCCCGCGGCGTGGGTTTCCAGCTCAATTTGCCTACCCCGCAGATTGCCGTATAAGGGCCGCCTCGCGCGGGCGGGGCAAAAGCCCAGGGATTTCGCGCCAGGAGCCTTATAGATGTCTCGATACACAGGACCCAGGGTAAAGCGCATGCGAGCGCTCGGCATCGACCTTCCCGGTTTGTCACGCAAGACCATGTGGGATCGTCCGTATCCACCAGGCGTCCACGGGCCCAAGTCGGCTCGCCGCCGCAAGATCAGCGACTTCAAAAAGCAGCTTCTCGAAAAGCAGAAGCTGCGTTTCAACTACGGTCTCAATGAAGGGCAGTTCCGGCGCCTCTACCACGAAGCGGTCCACAGCAAGGAACCGTCCGGTGACAAGCTCGTCGAGTTTCTCGAGCGTCGTCTCGACAACTTCGTGTTTCGCGCCGGCTTTGCGCCGACGACTCCGGCGGCGCGTCAGCTCGTCTGCCACGGCCACTTCCTCGTCAACGGCAAGCGTCTCGACATTCCGTCGTACCGCGTCCGTGAGGGCGATGTCGTGAGCCTCCGCGAGCGCAGCCAGGAGCTGTCGACCGTTGCCGCATCGCTCGAAGACGTCCGCCTCGCGCGCCCCGATTGGATCGAGTTTGACGAGGCCAAGAAGACCGCCACGGTCAAGGGCGCCCCAAAAGTCGACTCTGTGCCCTTCGCGCTCGAGATCGACCTCGTCATCGAGTACTACTCGAAGCAGCTCTAAGCGCTAGCGTGGCGGCGTGGTGGGTCCACGCTCCGCGATAATGCCACCGCTTGTTCGACGTAGTTTGACTGCATGCAAAGCGTCGACGTCATCATTCCAGCTCTCAACGAGGAGGCGGCGCTTCCCTCGGTGCTGCGGGACATTCCTCGCCCACCGGTTCGGCGAGTCGTCGTTGCCGACAACGGCTCGACCGATCAAACCGCGGAGCGGGCTCTCGAGAACGGAGCCGAGCTGGTGTATGAGCCCGAGCGTGGGTACGGGGCGGCCTGCTTGAAGGCGCTTGCGCACCTCGCGGTCGACCCGCCGGAGATCGTGGTCTTTTTGGACGGTGACTACAGCGACCACCCGGACGAAATCGATGCGCTCGTCGCGCCGATCTTCGCAGGCGATGCGGACCTGGTGATCGGCTCACGTGCACGCGGCTCTCGCGAACCGGGGGCGCTCAGCCCGCAGCAGCGCGTCGGGAACGCCATCGCCTGTCGCGCGCTCCGGCTCTTTTACGGCGTCCGCTACAGCGACCTCGGTCCGTTTCGCGCGATCCGATGGCAGACCTTGGGGGACCTGCAAATGGTGGACCGCAACTATGGTTGGACGGTCGAGATGCAGATCAAGGCTGCAAAGCGCGGCGTTCGCTATCGCGAAGTTCCGGTCTCGTATCGGAGGCGAATCGGGGTCTCGAAGGTCAGTGGCACCGTGCGCGGCTCCTTGGGTGCGGGCGCGAAGATCCTCTGGCTGCTAGGCCGCCACGCATGGGGTTAGCGCAGCTCGCGGTCTTCGTCCGGCCGCCGAATTCAGGAACGGTGAAGACCCGGCTCGCGACACGCTTTGGTGATGTGGGCGCCGCGCGGCTCTACCGGGCCTTTGCCGAGGACACCATCGCGCTCTGTTCTCGGGTTCGCGGCGCCGGTCGCGTGCACCTGGCACTTTGGTCCGCCGGCTCCGACGAAACGGTCTCCGATTGGGCGAAGCGCCTCGGGACCTCGCCGCGGATTCAGCCGGAAGGTGACCTGGGCGTGAAGCTCGCTGCGGCCTTTGAAGAGGGCCTCCGCGGCTACGAACGCGTCGTCATCATCGGTAGCGACATGCCCACGCTGCCGATCGAGCTCATCGGCGCCGCCTTTGATTCCCTGGAGCAGAGCACGTTCATGCTCGGCCCAGCCCATGACGGAGGCTACTACGCGATCGGGGCTTCCCGGGGCGTCCGTCCGGGCTTCGAAGGGGTGCGCTGGTCGACGGAAAACGCTTTTGCAGATACCGTCAAAGCGAACGCCCCACGACAGCCCGCGGTGCTCCCACCATGGTACGACATCGACGAGCCCGAAGACCTGGACGTGCTTCGCGCGCATCTTTCGATCGATGCCGCTGCGGCTCCTGCAACGGCGAGGTGCATGGCGGAGCTCACTCGCGTTCAAAGATAAGGTGTCCACAGCCGCGCCGTACCGTCCCGAAGCCTTCGAAAGAGCGAACGGCCGTCGAGCTCCTCGACCGTCAGTAGCCGCGCGTCGGTCAAGCGGTTCCGAACGTGATCTTCGAGGCTTTGCCCGAGCCCCTCGTCGTAGCATTCTAGATTGAACTCGAAGTTCAGACGCAGGCTGCGCGGATCCCAATTTGCCGATCCGATCGACGACCAGTACCCGTCGACGACGAACAACTTCGAGTGATCAAACGGTGGTGGCGTAAGCCAGAGCCGAATCCCTGGGTACAGCACCTGTCGGTAGTGGCCCCACATCGCCCAACGTACGACGGGAAGATTCCCCACCTCCGGCACGATGATGTCGACCTCGACGCCGCGCTGCGCCGCGAGGTGAAGCGCCTTCATCAGAACCGGGTCTGGCAAGAAGTAGGGCGTCATGATCCGAATCGAGCGCCGTGCCGCCCCGACCGCTGCGAGGAACACCCAGTGAAGCTTGTCGATGTCCCGGTCGGGGCCGTCGTTGATGCCCCGCGCGAGCGTCTCCCCCGCCGGCGCCAGCTCGGGAAACCATCGTCGCCCTGCCAGGCGTTCGCCGGTCGTGAACGTCCAGTCTCGTGCAAATGCTTCTTGAAGCTGCGCCACCACCGGGCCATGGACTCGAAAATGCACGTCTTTCGTCGGATAGCTTGGGGCGGACGACAAAACCGAGTCCTCACGAATGTTCATCCCGCCGGTGAAGCCGACGCGGCCGTCGACGACGAGGATCTTGCAGTGGTTGCGCAGGTTGAAGTGAGTGACGGACCGAGGCAGCAGGGCCGGTAGGAAGTTCGCAATCGGAACGCCACGCTTCTTCAATACGCGGTGGATGCGCGGCCTTGCGTAACGCACCCCGACGTCGTCGACCAAGACACGGACCTCGACAGCGCGAGCGTGTGCATCGGCGAGCGCGTCGACCAGCTCCGCCCCCACGCCGTCGGCTTCGAAGATATAGCTCATGAGCGAGATCGATTCCCGCGCTTCACCCATTGCGGCGATCATCGCCGGATAGGCTTCATCGCCATCGACGAGGAGATCGAGGCGATTGCCCACCAGCAGGGGCCGCTCGGTGACTCTCGTCACGACGCGAGCAAGCTCGATCAAGCGCGCTCGGCCGCTTCCGAGCTCCCGATCCAGATCCGCCGGAGAGCGTGGCGCCTCGTCCAACGGAACGCTGTAGTCGGTGGCGCCAGACTTAAGCACCTTCGCACGCCGCTTGATTCGATTGATGCCGAGGAAGATGTAGAGGATCGAGCCTACGAATGGAACCAGCCAAATCAGCGCAACCCAGGCCGATGCCGCGTGGGTGTCACTCTTGTTCAGTATGACGTGCGACGCCGCCCCGAGCGCGAGGAGGACGTCCAACGCCACGCTCAGCTCCGGCGCGAATTCCTGCACTTGCTGCCAGTCGAGCATCATCGAAGCCCCGCTCCGAGATTAGGGCCTATCAATCTGGCGGTCGACTTCGCAGCGGGGTACATTGGATGTCGGGGGAAGCATGGCGGGTCCGTCTTTGACTGAGAAATTCGGCGTTCGTCTTTCTGGGGGCACGACGATCTTTCGTCAGGGCGACCCGGGTGGGTCGATGTACGTCATTCGTGCCGGAAAGGTTCGCGTCCTCAAAGAAGCGCACGGCAGGCAGCGGGTCGTGACGACGCTCGGCCCCGGGGACTTCTTCGGAGAAATGGCCGTCGTCATGGGTCGCCCTCGGACAGCAACAGCCGAGGTGCTCGAAGAGGTCGAGCTCTTGAAAGTTCCTGCCGCCAAGCTCGAAGAAATGGTCGCCCAAAGCGGCGAGGTCGCGATCCGCTTGATTCGGCATCTCGCAGCGCGCATCGAGAACGCAAATCGCTTCATCGATCTTCTACTCGAAGACGACATGACCGCTCGCGTAATCCTGGAGCTTCAGCGAATCTTAGAACAAGCCAACGGCTCTGCCGCGCCCGACGTCACGGACGCCGATCTGGCGCTCGCGATTGGCGTCGACAGGAGCGATGTGCGAATCGCACTACGGCGGCTCGCGCGCGTCGGCGTCGTCGAGGTCTCGGGAGGCTTCGTCCTGATCAAAGACCTGCCGCGGCTCAACGAGTTTCTCGAGTTCATTCGGAATTCGGGGGCCTCCTGATGCAGCTCCGCGTACTTGGCTGTCATGGCGGCGAAACACCCAAGCACCGTACTTCGAGCTTCATGGTGGGCGACAGCGTCGCGATCGACGCGGGCGCCATCACGAGCTCTCTTTCGCTCCGCGAGCAGGCGCTGATTCGCTCGGTCCTGGTGAGTCATCCCCACATGGACCATGTTCGCGACCTCGCAACGCTTGCGGACAACCGATGCCAGCAGGGCGGTTCGACGCTCGAGATTGTCGGGATCCCCGAGACCATCGAAGCGCTCCGGACGCACTTCTTCAACGACATCATCTGGCCGGACTTCACGCAGATCGACGCCAAGGGCGGTCCGACTATACGCTACGTCGAGGTTCAGGCGAACCAAGCATCTGACGTCGACGGCTACGAGGTGACCCCCGTCCTGGTGAACCACACCGTCGACACCTCCGCGTTCATCATTCGTCAGAATGCAAAGAGCATCGTCTACAGTGGAGACACAGGACCGACCGAAGAGCTTTGGACACAGATCAATGCGCTCGATGATCTTCAAGCGCTGATGATGGAAGTATCGTTTCCAAACGATGAAGCCGAGCTCGCATGGGCGTCTCGGCATCTCACCCCGGAGACCCTTTCGTCCGAGCTCGATAAGCTGACCCAAAGCGATGCGCTTCCGATCTTGCTCTACCACATCAAGCCTACGTTCGAGGCCAGGGTGCTTCGAGAGCTTGCGCAGATTCGCGGCCGAAATCTCCAGATACTGCAGCTAGAAGACGAATTCCTCCTCTGAGTCGGTTCTGGACTTGGCGCGCTCGGGTGTAGCGACTATCTTAAGGATGTGAGTGGCGTTGCCCGAAAAAGGGTTCTCCTTTTTGCGATGCCACTCATCGCGGGCGGCGGTTGGGCAGATTGCCCCGCACTGGTGCGAACTCCGAAAGGAGACTCGCTGCCGTGAATTGGCCCTCGATATCCGTGGGTCCAACCACCAAGGAACGCTCCGCGTGGTCTGGGCATGGTGCTCAGAGACCCAAGAGCGCCGGCATCGCCGGGGGAGGAATGCGCATATGGACAGCAATTCTAGAATCGGACTCGCACCGGAGGTGCGGGCGAGTTAGCCCTTAGGCGAACTCCCCCCCTTGGTGGGAGTCCGGATCAACGAGGGCCGGCGCCAAAGGTGGCGCTGGCCCCATCTAATTGTGGACTGTGATCGGGCTCCAAAGGGCGCGGCCGGCCGGGGCCTCAGAGGGTTCCCGCCTCGTCGTATTCGAGCACTCTCTTGCTGAAGAAGCGGACGAGCACATAGAACAGCAGCCCGACGGGTCCGACCATCAAGGTCATGATCAGGCAGGGGATGACGAGGAGATGAGGGACCCCCCGCCGCTCGGCATCGCGGGTCTCCCAAGCGCCTACGAACAAGTCGAAGATCAAATAGTGAATCCAGCCCGCGACCACGATCTGCGGCGCTGAAAAACCGACCATCACGCCGTATAGCGAGCCAAGGTCCATGCCTTCGGGGGCCGCTGCGTAGCCGAACAGCATGTAAGCGTAGATCGGCGTGAGCAGCAGAAGCACGACCGGTCCGTGTGCCAATCGGCGCGTCCAGGACCAGCCTGGCGCGAAAATCAGAAGCAACCAGAATGGAATGACCGCGTAGTTTGCTGCTTTGAACAGGGTTTCTAGGGACATGACGGCTTCCTTCTGTGAACCGCAAGACTTGCGTCTATCGCCTCTTGCCGTCAACTGACTTGAGGTCAGTTGACCTTTTGTATCCCAGCTCCAGACCCTCCCCAGCCGGACGATGAAACGAATGCCGAAACCCAGCTCCGCCTTGCTTACCCTGACCGCCCTGTGCTCACTGGCCCTCGCCGCGTGCGGCTCTGAATCAAACAGCGGCACCGCGCTCAAGGACTGCAACTACGCAAGTACCTACGACGCGATTCAAGCGACCATCTTCGAGGCGAAGGGCTGCACCGCGAGCACCTGTCACGGCGACGCGATGCTCGGTGGGCTCGACCTCCGTGCGGTAGCGTCGTTCGATGCCTTGGTCCGCCAGCCGAGTACGATCGACCCTTCGATCGAACGGGTTTTCCCCGGCGACCAGGGGCTCAGCCTGCTCTACCTCAAGCTCGAGGCCGGCACCGAAGGCACAGACCTTGGTGGCCTCGGCCAGGCGATGCCCATCGATGAGGAGCCGCTCAGCGCCGACCAGCTCGCGGCGATGCGACTTTGGATGAGGGCGGGCGCCCCGTCGGATTCGATCGTCGGAGGAACACTCGAGCTCCTCGGTTGTGACGGCACCTTCGAGCCGGACCCCAACAAGATCAATCCGCTCCCAGCGCCCCCGCCAGAGGAAGGCTTGCAGTTCTACGCAGGCGGCTGGGACCTCGAAGGCGAGGCCGAGGACGAGGTTTGCTTTGCGTCGTATTACGACTTCACCGGCACGGTGCCGCCGGAGTACCAAGTCGACTGCGAGCAGTTCGGCGAAGGCCGGAAGTGCTTTGCGTTCCGCCGCAATGAGCTCGCCCAGGACGGGCAATCCCACCACAGCATCATCAGCGTCTATACACCCGAATCCGACCCGAATGGAGGCGACTGGGGCCCTTGGGCTTGCCTTGGCGGCGAAAAGGCCGGTGAATCCTGCGACCCGACGCTGGCCGATGCCTGCGGCGCCCGCAGCCAGTGCACGACACCGGCGATCACCTCGGTCGCCTGCGTGGGGTACCGGCACGCTCCGCAGGACTTCGGTTTGGGCGGCGGACTCGGCGGCCCGGGCGAAGAGAAGGTGATTCAACTCGGAGGAGCCCAAGAGTCGACTTCGATCGATGTGCCTCCGCCCGGGGTCTACTCGGTCTTGCCGCTCAAGGGCTTCGTCTCCTGGAACAGCCACGGATTCAACCTCACCAAGAAGGCCTCTTCGATCGAACAGTGGGTGAACCTGACCTTCGCGCCGGAGTCGGAGCGCGTGTTCACTCGCGAGCAGATCTTCGAAGCGAACAACATCTTTGCGATGGACACGGTGACGCCGTTTGAGAAGCGCGAGATCTGCATGACCTGGACGCTCCCTCGCTACGCTCAGCTCATGTCGCTGAGCTCGCACATGCACGCTCGCGGTGAGCTGTTTCGGATCTGGTTGCCACCGAACGAGCCGTGCGCCAGCACCGTTGACTGCGTCCCACCGGTGATGGCTGCGGACTACGAGAGCAGGCTCTATGACGATCCGCTCTACACGTACTACGACCCGCCGAACGACTATTCCTCTTCCGCTGAGGCCGACCGCACGCTCAAAGCATGCGCGGTCTACGACAACGGCGCCGACAATCCTCTCGAGGTCAAGCGGGAGTCGACGAAGCCGAACACGCCGACCTGCTCGTTCTTTCGCGCGAACTGCGGCTGTCCGGCCGGGCAGCGCGTCTGCCTCGGCGGCGACAAGCCGGGCATCGCCTGCAACGGCGACGACTCGGTTTGCGGTGAGGGCGGCGTCTGCGATGCCTGCCCGCTCTACGGCGGTGTGACCACCGACGACGAGATGTTCATCCCGCTCGGCTCCTATTTCGTTGCCGAGCCATAACCCTAAAGGCCCAACCTCAGCGCTCAGCGCGCATAATCCTGAGCACAGCTCATCTTTTTTGCTTGCACCGATAGGCTCATCAGGAACAATCCGGCCCTGACTTGGCCTAAAACCCCGTTTGGAATGACTAATGAAACTCGTTCAATGCGAGTTCGCAGCGATCATGGTTGCGACCTTGTCCCTATCCGCATGTGGAACCGATGGCTCGAGCGCCACGTTGGCGAAGTGCGACGCCGAGAGCACGTTCGCGCAGGTGCAACAGCAGATATTCGACGCGCAGGGCTGCACCGCGTCGGCGTGCCACGGTGAGGCGGCCAATGCGGGACTCGACCTTCGACCGGCGAACGCCTACGCGAACCTGATCAACGTTGACGCCACCTCTGGCGACTACATGCGCGTGTTTCCCGGCGAGCAAGATCTCAGCGTCCTTTATCAGAAGGTTGCTGCCAAGACCGAGGGCTTCGAGCTGAGCGCGCTCCCGAACCCGATCTCCGGAGGGGGGATGCCGACCGGCAATGGCGTGCTGAGTGAGAATGACTTGAGTCTTTTGCGCGCTTGGATTCGCGGTGGCGCCCCGGAGACCGGAATCGTTGCTGGCTCCGAGCAGTATGCATCTTGCGAGCTAGCAGGCGACCTCGCGCCCAACAAGATTCAACCGCTTCCGGCCCCGGCAACCGATGAAGGCGTGCAGTTCTACTCGGGCGGCTGGGCCGTTCCGGCCGAGGGTGAAGGAGAGGTCTGCTTCATCACGTACTACGACTACTCCGATCAGATTCCTGCCGAGTTCACCGTCCCGTGCGGCGAGGCGCAGGGCGGCCCGGAGCAGGACTGCTTCGTCTACGACGAAGTACTCCTCGCACAGGACCCGCAGTCTCACCACAGCATCATCGAGTTCTACGTCCCGCCGCGCGTCTGTGTGGGCGGGGACAACGACGGCGACGGCTGCGATCAAGACGAGTCGATTTGTGGAGACGGCGCGGTCTGCGTGCTCAATCCGGATCACCTCGACCCGACCAATGCGGTTTGGAAGAATTGGCAGTGCTTGGGCGGAGACCTCGCAGGCACGTCGTGCACACCCGGGAGCGACGAGTGTGGGCCCCGCGGCCAATGCGCGACCGAGCCGCTCACCACGATCGCGTGCATCAGCTACCGCAACGCGCCCCAGGAGCTGGGTCAGATTGCAGGTTTCTTTGGCCGGGCGGCGGTTCGGCAGAACTTGGCGACGGCTCAGGAATCGAGTTTCCGGGAGACCTTCCCGCCCGACGTCTTCGCGATGGTTCCCGTCAAAGGGTTCGTCGTCTGGGACAGCCATGCGTTCAACCTCACCAAGTCCGACACCACGGTCGAGCAGTGGATGAACCTCACCTTCGCACCGTCCGGTGAGCGGCTCTATCCGCGCACCCAGATCTTCGACGCTGACGACATCTTTGGAATGGGACGCATCGAGGCGTACTCATCCGGCGAGGCCTGTGCGAGCTTCGAGATTCCTCAGTACGGCCGAGTCATGACGCTGAGCACCCACACTCACCGGTTCGGTAAAGATTTCCGAGTTTGGTACCCGCCGAACGAAGTTTGCGACCCGAGCAGTGATCCGACGGCGCCGGACGATGACCCCTGCACACGTCCCGCTCGGGAGGCGGATTACGTCAGTTTCGATTACGCCGATCCGCTCTACCAACGGTTCAGCGGCGACGACATCCTTCGCTTCGACAGCCCGAACAAAGAGGAACGCACCTTCGTCTACTGCTCGATCTGGGACAACGGCGAAAGCAACCCGTCGGAGGTGCGCAGGGAGTCGATCAAGCCGGATGCCGAGACCTGCGCGTTCGTCGACCAGTTCGCGCCACTCGCCAACCAGGCCGGGCTCGGTCTGTTTGCCTGCGGCTGCGTGCCCGAGGATCGCTCCTGCTTTGGTGGACCGAACCAGGGAATGTCTTGCGACGGCGAGGACTCGGTCTGCGGCGCTGGTGGGGTCTGTGACGCCTGTCCGGTCGGCGGCGGGGTGACCACAGAGGAAGAGATGTTCATCCTTCTCGGCTCGTACTACATCGAGACACCCTGACTGTAATAGTACTGTAAACAAACTGGCCCATTCTTGGGCCGTGAGCTACATCGCCGTCGATGGACCGGTACGACGCCTACAACTCCGAATGTCTTATTTTCACGTTCAAAGACGGGCTCCTGTCCAGGCTTGCGCACGACTTGAAGATGCAGGTCGAGCGCTTTTCGATCGAGGTCGACGAGACGACCCGGCAGATCAAGGCGACCTTCGACCCGAGCAGTATTCAAGTCGTCTGCGCGATGGTCGATGGACGGGACGACCCGTCGACGCTGAGCAAGGGCGACAAGAAGAAGATCTACGACAACATCGTCAAGGATGTGCTGAGGACGCGCAAACACCCGGAGATTCGATTCGATTCGACCAACGTGGTGGGGCGGGGCGAAGGGTTTGCGGTCGAAGGCACACTACAGATGTACGGCAAGTCCCGGAGCATTCAGACGAGCGTGCGCGCGCAAGGCGATCGCTGGCTGGCCGAAGTCAGCATCCATCAGCCGGACTATGGCATCAAGCCCTACACAGCGGCGCTCGGAGCGCTGAAGGTCAAACCGGACGTCCAGGTTCGGCTGAGCGTGCCGCGGGAAGACTAGTCCAGCGTGGGCTGGGCGCACATGGCCGGAGGCGAGATGGCTAGCCGATGGTTTGGAGCCCTGTGTCTTTCGCTTGCGCTTTGGGGCTGCTCGAGCAGCAGCGGTGCCCCCAGCGATCCGGGCCCCCTGGTCGACAACACGCGCTGGGTGCGTTCCGAGAAAGGCGAAGAGTTCTTCGGCGCGCGCCCCGAGGGCTCGGACTGCGAGCTTACCCCGATCGACTGCGAGGACGAGTTGCCTTTGCCAGAAGGCGAATGCGCGAACTTCGAGGACAACTCCCCCTGCGTCGTCGCGTTCGTACCGGAGTGTCTCGACACGTTCACGGTGCTCGCGGTGTATACGAGAATGCTAGACGAGCGGGAATCCCTCTGCGACTGGATCACCCTCGAGCAGCCGTCACTGCGCGCCATCCGTGCCGGCGATCAAGTCGAGGTCCGGACCCTCCACGCACGGTTGACCGCCCCAGTTCCTGGCGTGGCGCGAATCGGCTTCGTCATCGGCGATGAGCAAGTGCTCGACTACAGCGTCACAATCCCTTCCGACTCCGTGTTCCCCAAGGTTCCCCCTTGGACCGCGCCCAAAGACTACCCGGCGGGAACCCAACTTCTGTTCCACGTCGATAACCACGGATCGAACGAATACATGCTCATCGAGGTGAACGTCTTGCCTGAACCCAGCGAATGAGGAATCTTGTGCCTGTGCGCCTGATAATTCTATCAACGATTCTTAGTCTCTTGCTCATCGCTTGTGGCGATAGCAGCACCCCTAGTTTCTCCGGAAGCGCTGGCGCTGGCATCACTCGAACTGGTTCTTCGTTCCCGAGGCCGCCTACCCCCCAAACGAAGAGCTGGAAGGCCCCGACGCCCAGCTCGAAGGCACCTGGCGTTGCAGCGACCGGGGTTTCCGTGAGTACATTGCGGCGGCAGCTGGCGGCGTTTTCTTCGCTCAGTCGACCCAGGCCTTGGACGAGCTCCAAGCGTTCCCCAATGGCGCCGCACTCGAGATTCCTCCGCGCAGCGTCATCGTAGGCAGCACGCACCTTCTGAACATCACCGCCGGACCGCTCGAGACCGCGATGACGATGGAGGTCGAGGCCGTTCCTGCTGAAGACGTGCAGATCCGCCTCACGCCGTTCAGCTTTGCCATCGATGACCTCGCGATTCCGCCGGCCGTCGATGGGGTTCCGACCAGGTCACGGACCTCCATGATGTGCGACCTCAGAGAGCCATTCCAAGAAATCCTCGGCGAAGACGAAGTCGACTACAACATCTACTACGTGCTGGGCCACTACCATCAGTGGGGCAGCGCTTTCAATCTGAGCTTCGTCCAAGAGGACGGGAGCATGCAGACGGTGTTCAACATCAAGAACAAGATCGGTGAGCCGATCGGTTCGATCATCGACCCTCCGATGAACAACAATGGCGCGACTCGCTTGCGTTCGGAGTGCGGCTTCATCAACAACACCGATGAGACGCTGCGACGCGGGCTCCAGTACGGCGAGATGTGCGACTTCCTCGCCTACACCGATGCGAATCTGAAGATCGGCGCCAGCGGCATCAACAACCGGGCGATGGGCTTGGACGAAGAAGGCGTGGCGGTGTTCGAGACCGACTGCGGCCCGATCATCGGGTTCCCGGCCTACCCCGACGAGCTCTAAACGTTGAAGCGGAAGTGCATGATGTCGCCATCGTGCACGACGTAGTCCTTTCCTTGGATCCCGAGCTTGCCGGCGGCTTTCACTGCCTGCTCCGAGCCGAGCTCAAATAGGTCGGCACACTTCATGACCTCGGCGCGGATGAAACCACGCTCGAAGTCGCTGTGAATCTTACCCGCAGCCTGCGGTGCTCGGGTGCCCCGGTCGATGGTCCAGGCGTGAACCTCGGGCTCGCCCGCGGTGAAATAGGTGATCAGGTCCAGCGTGGCGTAGCCGGTTCGAATGACTTTGTGCAGACCCGGCTCATCGAGGCCGAGCGACTCGATGAACTCCGCGCGCTCCCCTTCGGCAAGCTGCATGATCTCAGCTTCGATTTCCGCGCTGATCACAACCACCGGGACGCCGCGCTCCTTGCCGAGCTTTTGGACCTGAGCGACGAGCGGGTCCTCGTCTAGGTTGGTGAGCTGCTCGTCCTTCACGTTGGCGACGAAAAAGGACGGTTTGTTCGTGAGCAAGAACATGTCGCGAATCACGAGGGCCTCGTCCTCATCGTGGGGCTCGGTCGCGCTCGCCGGCTTTCCCTCGTTGAGCGATGCAGCGAGGCGTTTGCAGACCTCGAGCGCCTTCTTCTCAAACGCGTCTTGCCCTTTGGCGGCGCGCTCGGCCTTTTCGAGACGCTTTTGAACCGTCTCCAAGTCTTTGAGGATCAGCTCGGTTTCGATCGTCTCGATGTCGGCCAAAGGATCGACGCGGTTGTCGACATGCAGAATGTTCTCGTCCTCGAAACAACGAACCACATGCGCGACCGCATCGGCATCCCGGATGTTGCTCAAAAAGGCGTTGCCCTTTCCTTCGCCCTTGGAGGCGCCCTTGACCAGGCCCGCGATGTCCACGAACTCGACGCTCGCCGGGACCACCTTCTTTGGGCCGTAGAGCGCGACCAGCTGGTCGAAGCGCGGGTCGGGCACCGGGACGATCCCGACATTCGGGTCGATGGTGCAAAACGCGTAGTTCGCCGCCTCCGCTTCTTTCTCGGAAAGGGCGTTGAAAAGCGTCGACTTGCCGACATTGGGCAGGCCGACGATGCCGACGGATAAAGCCATGGGCCCGGCTTAGCGCGTGCGTCCGAGGGCGGCCACTAGTTCAGCCAGAGCCTGCCGATGACGAATAGACCAGCGGCCAAAAGCGCGGTGAAGGGCACCGTGATGAACCAGCTGGCCACGATTCCGGTCACGACTTTCATGTTGATGGCGCCGATGCCGCGCGCGAAGCCTACGCCGATCACGGCGCCTACCAAGGTGTGGGTGGTGCTCACCGGAAGCCCGAGCTTGCTCGCCATCACGATGGTGGTCGCCGCTCCGAATTCGGCCGCGAAGCCTCGCGAGGGGGTCAGCTCGGTGATCTTTTTGCCGATCGTCGCCATGATCTTGTAGCCGTAGGTTGCCAAGCCGACGACGATGCCAACGGCGCCGATCAAGAGCACCTGGTGAGGCACTGCGACCTTGGCTCCGAGCTCGCCCGAGGTTGCGCCAAAAACGGCGGCCATGGGGCCGACCGCATTGGCCACGTCGTTACTGCCGTGCGCGAAGGCGACGAAGCAGGCCGTCAGGACCTGCAGGACGAGAAAGACACGCTCCGCGCGGTGCGTGCGGTCCGCTCTTTCCTGGGAGGCGATGACGGTATACCTGCGAAGCAGCGGAACGGACACCATGCTGGCCAGAAGCCCCGCCGCGATGGCGATCCCCAGCGAAGGGCCCAAGGCCAGGTCGAGCTTCAGTGGCTTGAGACCTTTGAAAAGGACGCTGAGGGCGAGAATCGCGAAGATGGGGAAGACCATGATCGGGCCCCAGCCCCGGAGCGCCAGCAAGGGTCTGTCGACGTTCAGAATCCGCCTCTTGATGAAGACGAATCCGAGGAACCCCAGTAGCCCACCAAGCAGCGGGGAGATCACCCAGCTCGCCGCAATCTTGCCCATGGTCAGCCAGTTCACCGCGTTGAAACCGCCGGCGACCAAGCCGAAACCGACGACCGCACCGACGATGCTGTGGGTCGTCGAGACCGGCCATCCGGCATAGGTCGCGAGGTTCAACCAAAGGCCTGCGGCGATGAGACAGCAGGTCATTCCAACGGCGATGACCATCGGATCTCCGCCGAGCGCGTCGAGGTCGACGATGCCCTTGCGGATCGTCTGGGTGACCGTGCCGCCCACCAACATGGCGCCGCCAAACTCGAAGATCGCCGCGACGATGATCGCGCGTCGGATCGTCAGCGCACCGGAGCCGACCGACGTGCCCATGGCGTTCGCCACATCGTTGGCTCCGATGTTCCAGGCCATGTAGAGGCCGGCGATGGCCGCAACGGCCAGGACGATCGTCGTTGGCTCCATGAATCTTGGCCTAGCCGGCTACGAAAAGCCTGAACTGATCCCCTACGTTCTCCGCGTGATTGGCCATGTCGCCAATTTTGTTGAGGACTTTCGTCCACATGAAAACCGCAGCCGGGGGCATGGCGTCCTCTTCCTTGAAGAGAACCTTGGCGCATTGATCTTGAATCTTGTCGGCCTCGTGCTCGGCGCGGCCAAGAATCGCCGCTTGCTCGAGGACCTGCTCCGCTGGCGGCCCTGAGAACCCGGATTCGACCAAGTCGTCGATCAGGTCGATGAGCTTTGCCGCTTCGCGAATCGTCCCCAAGACGCGATCCACGAAAAGCTCGAGAACGGGCTTCATGGCTTCGGGCACGGTCAGCGGGCGAATCGTCAGCAGCACACCGACATCCTCGGCGCAGTCCGCAATGGCGTCGATCTGGCTGATCAGCTTGAGCACATCACGCCGATCCACGGGCATCAACAAGCGGACGGGCATCTTCGAGCGGGCCGCGTTCTTTGCGTCGTCGGCCTTCCCCTCCATGGTGCTGATCTCTTTGGCAACGCGTTCGACGCCGGCCTGGTCGCCCGCGGACAGCAGCTCGATCAGCTCCCGAACGCGATCGCTGGTCCGGATCACTTCCGTCATCAGATCGCCCACCTTGGGCAAGGGATTGCGCGCAAGCAGGTTCGCAAGTGGTATTCTCATGGCACCTCGCGGCAAACCTTCTCATCCCTGCTCACCCGGCTCAAACGATAAGTCCGATAGCTAGAATCTCCTGCATTTCGGGGTCGATCGGCGTTGTGGCTTGGCCGATGCCGTGTAGACTCGTGGTTGCTCGCTTGGAACGCGGCCGTCACAGGGACGTCACAAGAGGTGAGCAGGATTCTGGCAATTGAGTATGGGTTCGCGAATCCTAGTCGTAGAGGACGAGACCGATCTAGCCGAGTTGGTGGCAATCAACCTTCGAGGCGCTGGGCACGACGTCACCGTTGCGCACGACGGCAAGACCGCCTTGGCCGAAATCCAAAGGAGCCGGCCGGACTTGCTCGTACTCGACGTGATGTTGCCGGACATCTCAGGCATTGAAGTGTGCCGGCGACTGCGACGAAGCGCCCAAACCGTTCGCCTGCCGGTGATCATGCTCACGGCTCGAACCGACGAGGTCGATCGCGTCGTCGGTTTCGAAGTGGGCGCCGACGACTACGTCCCGAAGCCGTTCAGCCCACGAGAGCTCGTGCTGAGAGTCGAGGCGATTCTCCGTCGAACGATCCCCGCTGCCGAACTGGTTGGACCACAGGTGATCGCGCTCGGCAATCTCATGATCGATGTTCCGGCGCACCGAGTCGAAGTGGAGGGCGAGGCGATTCTCCTTACGGCGCTCGAGTTCCGCTTGCTTCTCGACTTGGCGAGCCGCGCGGGGCGCGTCCAGTCCCGCGACGCGCTTCTCGAGCGGGTCTGGGGATATTCGCCCAACGTCGAGACGCGCACCGTCGACACGCACGTCAAAAGGCTTCGGGAGAAGCTCGGCGCGGGCGCCGCGCACATCGAGACCGTTCGAGGCGTAGGCTACCGGGCACTCAAATCCTAGGTTGGTCAGGGGCCCGAGCCCGCGTATTCTCTTCTTGTGATTCGACGGTATACGCTGCTGGGCGGAGCGATCGCGCTGATGATGGGCGTCTTGTATGCGATTTGGCGAGACGCCGCCCCCGACTGGCCGACTTGGTCCGTGCTGCTGGTAGGCCTTGCGCTTGCCAGCCTCTTCTCGTGGATGGTCGCGCGCGACGATACCCGGGACTTGCGGCGCCTGCAGAAGCTGGTCAGCGCGCTCTCGGAGCGGGACTACGGCACACGGGCTCGACTTCAGCGCCCAGGCGTCATCGGATCCCTAGGGCGCTCGCTCGACGCCCTCGCCGACCGACTGTCGACGAGCGAGCAGAAGAAGAGAAGCCGAAAAGATCGGTTGCGGACGATTCTGGACGCCATGGCCGAAGCCGTCATGGTCACCGACGCGGACGGTCACATCACGCTCAGCAACGAAGTGCTGGCCGACCTGATCGGCTTCGATCCCGAAGGCAAAACGGCGGTCGAGGCGATTCGGCATCCGGATTTCCGTCGAGCGGTCGAAGATGCGCAGCAAGGCTTTTCCGGAGTACTCGAGCTCGAGCTCGACGGCTTGCTCAAAGGCGGACGTCGCATCCTTCGCGCATCGGTGTCTCCGCTTCGGAATCACCAGGGCATCGTCGCCGTGTTCTACGACATCACCGCCGAGCGAGAGGCGGATCGGGTTCGACGAGACTTCGTGGCCAATGCGGGTCACGAGCTCCGAACGCCGCTGACCGCGATTCGTGGCTTTGCCGAGACGCTGCGCGACGGAGCGATTCGTGATCCGGAATCCGCCAAGGGCTTTCTCGATGTCATTCTCAGGCACGCGCAGCGACTTCAGGCGCTGGTCGACGACCTCGCGGACCTGAGCCGCTTCGAAGGCGAAGAGCTGGAGCTCGACTTGGAGCCCGTCAGCGCCGGAGCCCTGCTCGACCAAGTCGTTCGGGGGCTCGAGTCCCAGTCGAAGGCGAAACGCTTGAAGGTCGTCTGCTCGGGCTTGGACGAAGCGCCTCCCGTCTTGGCCGATCGGCGCGCACTCGAGCAGGTGCTGGTGAACCTCGTCGACAATGCGATCAAGTACACGCCCGAAGGGGGAGAGGTGCGGGTCGAGGTAGCCCCCGAAGGGAACGATGTGTTCATCGAGGTCGCCAACACGGGCCCCGGGATTTCGAGCAAGCACCTTCCGCGCGTCTTCGAGCGCTTCTACCGGGTCGATGCCGGGCGGTCCCGCGAGCTCGGGGGCACGGGCCTCGGGCTATCGATCGTGAAGCATCTGGTGTCCAAAATCGGCGCTGAGATCAACGTCGATAGCAGTGCCGGTTGGACCCGATTCCAGCTCAGCATACCCCGTGCAGATAGCCCCAAGAGCGACACACGCGTGTCACCAAGCTGACACATTTGGCGCGTAACACGCCGCCAAATGACATCGACCCGCTTCATTTGTCACGCTCTGCTAGCCCTCGCGGCCCTGAGCGTAGTTCGCCCCGTCTTGGCTGAAGACGCACCCGTGTCGGAGGAAGACGCGGAGCCTTCGACCAAAGAGATGATCGAGAACCTCCCGGCGGAGCAGCAGCAAGCCGTCGAGCAGGCGCTCGAGCAGGCCGAGACGCCGGAAGGGACGACGGTCATCGTTGTTCCGCCGCCGGAGCCCGAAATGCGGAAGTACGACCCGAGCTCGGAAACCGACCAGGAAGCAGCCGCCGAAGAACGGGTTCGACGTGACGTCCCAGGCGAGGACCTCCATCCCAAGGGGGAAGACGAGCTGATGGGCGACCACATCGTGGACCGTGGAGACATCAAATTCAGGCCGGGTAAGGGCGTCGAGATCAACAGCGCGGACGACAAGTTCCAGCTTCGCATTCGAGTCCGGGTGCAGATGCTCTACACCTACGCCCATGATGAGAACCTGGGGACCAATGAAGGCGACGAGCCTGAAGCCAATCTGCAGGACTTTCGGCTTCGGCGCGCGCGCTTCGTGTTCCAGGGCTACGCCTTCGGGAAGCACAACCAATACAAGCTCGAGATCGACCCGCTTCGCAAGGACAACGTCGTCCTCGACTACTACCTCGACTTCACGAAGAACCGAGACGTCGAAGTTCGCGTCGGACAGTACAAGATTTCGTCGAACCGGCAGCGCGTGATTTCATCGGGCAACCTGCAGATGGTCGACCGATCTCAGGTCAACTCCGAGTTCTCGCTCGATCGCGACATGAGCCTCGACATCCGATCCCGCGACTTCCTCGGGAAGAACAAGATGCGCTACGTGCTGGGCGTTTCGAGCGGCAACGGCCTCAACAACCCGCAGTTCACCGACTTTTCGATGGTGTACTTGGCGCGCATTGAGTATCTGCCGATGGGCATTTTCCGCGACTACAGCGAGGTGGATTTCGCTCGAACCAAGCCGCGCCTCTCGATCGGCGCCACGTACTCGTTCTTCCAAAACGCGGACCGCGACCGCGGCATGGTTGGTGCGCCCTTCGCAGATGGCGGCACGACGGACTATCATTTCGTGTACGTGGATGCGATGTTCAAGGCGCGTGGCTTCTCTGCGATCAGCGAGCTTGCCTTTCGAACGGGCCAGCGGAATCTCGGCGGCATCGCGCCGACGGATCCCGACTACGACCCCGACCTGCCGACCGACCCACGCAATGGCATCGGCTGGATGCTCCAAGCCGGCTACCTCATCCCCCACACCGGCTTCGAGTTCGCCGCGCGCGGTGCACTCATCAAGGCGAGCACGAAGCGGTCGCCCACGAGTCTGAACGACAGCTACGGGACGACGTTCTCTCTGAGCTACTATTTCGCTCGCCACCCGTTCAAGATTCAGGCCGATGTCTCGCAGCTTTGGGAAGACACCTTCGGAGAAGGCTCCACAGTCTTCCGTCTCCAACTCCAGGCCTCGCTCTAAGTTGAGCCGTCTAGGGGCCGCCTTCCTCGTGCTCGCGTGCTGCGCAGTTGCGGCCTGCAAACCCTCGAGCACGGAGACCGCGGCCGACGTGCGGGTCGTGAACAGCACGCCGCGCTGCGAGAAGCTCGGAGTCGTGGAAGGCGCTGGAGGTGACGCGGTTCACGCCCGAAAAGACGCGCTCGAGCAGGCCGCCGAGCGTGGCGCAACGCATATTCTCCTCGAATCGGCTCACCCCGATCTCGAGGATGGCATGACGACGATCGTGACTGGCAGAATCTTCGGCTGCCCGTCGCCAGATGAAGTGTACCCGCCGACCGGCTATCGCTGAGCCCGCCCTCAGCTGTCGTGCGCGCCGTGTCTGACGTCCCGCCCGTCGATCGTGAAGATCACCATCTCCGCGATGTTCGTCGCGTGGTCGGCGATCCGTTCGAGGTACTTTGCGCAGTTGCAGATCCGCATGCCGTCCGGAATACGAGATGGGTCGCCCTTCATGTATTCGAGGCACAACCCTATGACCTCGCCGTAGATATCGTCGACCGCGTCGTCTTGCTCGAACACGCCGCGCGCCTTGCCCGGGTTCTCTTCTACCAGTGCGTTGAGTGCATCGCGAAGCATGGCGCGGGCTCGCTGCGCCATTTCTGGAAGCTTGGAGCCCGGTGGGCTGAGACCGTCGGCAGGCTCCATCTCCATCGCACGCTCCGCGATGTTGACGGCCTCGTCACCGATGCGCTCGAGGTCGGTCGATGCCTTGACGGCGGCAACGGCGAAGCGAAGGTCACGACCGACGGGCTGCCGCAACGCCAGGATGCGCACCGCGAGGTCGTCGACCTCCACCTCGTCCTCGTTCATGAGATGGTCGGCCTTCATGACCTCGTTGGCGAGGCTCACGTCCCGGTCCTCGAACGCGCGCACCGCAATGCTGATCATTTGTTCGCATCGACCGCCCATCGCGAGGAGTCGATCCTTCAGATTGCGTAGCTCCGCCTCGAACTCTTGATGCGTGTGCGTGAGCAAGGGTCGGCTAGGGCGCGCCATTATCCAAACCTACCGGAAATATACTCCTCCGTACGTTTTCTGGAGGGGCGGGTGAACATGTTCTCTGTTTTGCCGTGCTCGATGAGCTCTCCCATGTAGAAAAATGCCGTGAAATCACTGACTCGGGCGGCCTGCTGCATGGAGTGCGTCACGATCACAATCGTATAATTTTCGCGCAGCTCGCGGATGAGCTCCTCGATTTTCGCGGTCGCAATCGGGTCGAGCGCAGAGGCGGGCTCGTCCATCAAGATGACCTCCGGCCAGACCGCCAGACACCGCGCGATGCAGAGGCGCTGCTGCTGGCCACCCGAGAGCCCGAGTGCCGAGCTCTGCAGACGGTCCTTCACCTCATCCCAGAGCGCCGCCCCCTTGAGCGATTCCTCGACGCGCTCCGCAATGACGTCCTTGTCTTTTTCGCCTCCGATTCGGAGCCCAAAGGCGACATTGTCGAAGATCGACTTCGGAAACGGATTCGACTTCTGGAAGACCATGCCGACTCTGCGCCGCACCTCCACTGGATCGACGCTACGGTCGTAGATGTTTTCGCCGTCGAGCAGGATGCGCCCTTCGACGCGGCAAATGTCGATCGTGTCATTCATGCGGTTGAGCGCGCGCAGGTAGGTGCTCTTGCCGCAGCCAGAGGGCCCGATCAGCGCGGTTACGCTCCGGTCGGTGATGTCGAAGTCGACGTTTCGAATGGCGTGATTGTCCCCGTAGTAGACGTTGACCCCCCGTGTCTCCATCTTCACGTCGTTGGGGGCTTCGGCGGCCGCATCGGTGAGCTTGTTCATGATCGAAGGGCTGCGCGCGACCGGGCTCGGATAATCACGGCTAGCAGATTGAGCGAGAACGTGAGCACGAGCAAGACGAGCACCGTGCCGAAGAGGGTCGGCCTCGCCGCGTCGACGTTCGGAGACTGCGTTGCCAAGGCGTAGACGTGGTAGCCGAGGTGCATGAACATGTCGCGAAGGTCGGTCGGCAAGTAGGGCAGAAAGTTCGCTGCGCCGCAGAAGATGATGGGCGCAACTTCGCCCGCGCCACGGCTCACCGCGAGGATCACGCCGGTCAGGATGCCGCCCTTCGCATTGGGGAGGACGATCTTGTAGACCGTCTGGAAGCGCGTGGCGCCCAAGGCGAGCGACGCGTCGCGGAACTCCTGAGGCACCGTTCTCAGCGCCTCTTCGGTCGTCACGATCACCACGGGCAGGGTCAGCACCGCGAGGGTGAGCGAGGCCCAGAGGATCGAGGGCTTTCCCCACACAGGCGTCGAGTCATCGTAGAGGAGTGCGTCGATGCTGCCGCCGACGAAAATGATGAAAAATCCGAGCCCGAAGAGCCCAAACACGATGGAAGGAACGCCCGCGAGGTTGTTCACCGCGATGCGCACGGCCTTGGCGATGCGCGATCGGGGGGATGCGTACTCGCTCAGGTATATCGCGGTGGCGATGCCGACGGGCACGCCCGCGATCGTCATCAGAAGGGTCATGAACACGGTGCCGTAGATCGCCGGCCAAATCCCGCCGCTGATCATGTCGGCGCCCGGGCTCTGGCTTAGGAACTCGGCAGAGATGACGGGTGCTCCGTGCCAGACGATCTGCCCGAGCAGCACCGCCAGAAGCGTCAGGATCACCAGGAGCGAAAGTCCGGTCAATCCGGCGAGCAGCCAGTCTTTCCTCGTGTACCTCATGACGCGGTCAGCCTCTTCTGCAGTCGCTGAATGAACAGGTCGCCGAGGAGGTTGAGGACGAAAGTCACAGCGAAGAGCATCACGCCAAGCAAGAAGAGCACCCGCCAATGCGGATCGCCCTGTGCGACTTCACCGAGCTCTGCCGCGATCGTTGCGGTGACCGTGCGCACGCTGGTGCTGAAGTCGAAGAGCTCCATGATCGCGGCGTTGCCCGAAGCCATCAGTACGATCATCGTTTCCCCGATGGCGCGACCGAACCCGAGGACTACGCCAGCAGCGATCCCGGGGATCGCCGCGGGGAGCACGACCCGGAGCGCGATCTGGTATTTACGGGCTCCGAGTGCGAGGGCTGCCTCGGTCAGTGTGCCCGGCACGCTTTGGATCGCGTCCTCCGAGATCGTGAAGATCACCGGCACGATCGTGAGAGCCAGGCCCATCGCGGCCACGATGGCATTCAATCTAAAATGAAACCCAAAGGTCGCCTGGGCCCAGGACGCGAGCACCATGAGTGCGAAGAAGCCGAGCACGACCGATGGGATGCCCGCCAAGAGCTCGATCACGGGCTTTACGACTTCACGGACTGCTCGCGGCGCATAAAGCGCAATGAAGATTGCGCACCCGACGCCCAGTGGGACGCTCATCAGCATCGCAAGCAAGGTCACTTTGAGCGTCCCGATGAAAAGCGGCACGACATTGAACTTCGCTGGCTCGCCCACCGGCTGCCAGATGAATACCGGCTCGTCGTAGCCTGTCCATTCTTTCGCAAAAAAGAGGTCCCGCATCTGCACCTCTTCGGCGAACTCCGCCTCCCAGAGCATGGGGACTGCTTCGCGCGCGATGAAGATGAAGATCAGTGCGATCGCCAAAACCGCGGCCAGCGCGAGGACGGCGATCAGGCGCTCCGCGATACGATGCCAAAGCGGCGTGTGAAAAGAGCCTGCCAAGGAGGACTTGGCGCCCCGCCGGGGAACACCGTTGCGTCGCTCGGTCTTTGGGACGCGGGTACGTTCGCCTACTTCGAGCACCTGCTCGGTCACTCTGCCGCCGGGGTCGCTTCCTTTGGAAGCGGGTAGTAGCCGACGCCTTCCACAATTTTTTGCCCATCGTCGGAGAGCACGAAGTCCAGGTATTCCTTGGCGATTCCACTCGGCGTGCCAGCGCTGTAGATGTTGAGAAAGCGGGAAAGCGGGTACTTGCCGCTCGTGGCGTTGTCCATCGTGGGCTCGACGGGCTGACCACCCGCCGGCGCGACCTTCACCGTGCGGACGCCTTCGGCATACGCGATGCCCCCGTACCCGATGCCGCCCGAATCCTTGCTGACCGCGTTGATCACGGCTGCGGTGCCCGGCAGCGTTTGTGCGGTCGCGGCGAAGTCTTCGTCCTCGAGAACATGTTCCTTGAAATACGCGTACGTGCCCGAGCTGTTCTCCCGGCTGTAGAGGACGATGGGATTGTCTTCACCGCCCACATCTTTCCAGTTCGTGGTCTGGCCACGGAAGATACTCTTGAGCTGAGGGATCGTGAGCGATTCGATCTTATTGGATGCGGGCACATAGACGGCGAGCGCGTCGAGGGCGACGCGGAACTCCTCCGCCTCGGCGTCGCGGCGCTTGACGAGTTGCTGGCGCTCCTTGTCCTTGATCGGCCGGCTGGCATTCGCCAGGTCCGCGGTGCCGTTGATCAGCGCGGCCATGCCGGTTCCGGACCCACCGCCGGAAACCTGGATCACCTTGCCCGGGCTGGCGTCCATGAAGGCCTGGGCCCAGTTCTGAGCCAAGATCACCATCGTGTCGGAGCCTTTGATCGTCAGCGTCGAGCTCTGTCGCGTCTGCGCGGCTTCCTTGGGTGCGTCACCTGCCTGTCGGCTCTTTCCCGAAGTGCAAGACGACGCGAGGAGGGCCCCGGCGAGAACCAGAAAAACCCAGTGATTTTGATACGCTTTTCTCAATGTATTCGCTCCAATCGCCCCGACTCTGAGCCCTTTGTGTGACAACCGTGTGACAGCCGGGCGACGACACGGCGTCACCTCGCAGACCCGTTTCGGCTCCGAATTTCGACACGGGACCGCCACGGACGAATCACGATCTCGACACGATGGCGCCGCATTTCTGTCACCCGCGCCGCCCAAGCTCTCGTCGATGATGGCGATAGATCGTTGCGTCGTGGCAGGTGACCGCTCGCTCTTTACGGCGCTGAAACAGTCTCTCGGGCCTAGTGGGCCCGATTTGGAGGCCGTTGGGGACGGCGAGAGCGCCATTCGACTGCTCAGCAAGCAGGGCGTCAGCGGCCTGGTCGTCGAAGACCAGCTGAGCGACATGCGTGCCACCGAGGTGCTCAAGCGAGTTCGGGAGCGGCCCGAGACCCGATCGAAGCCCGTCATCTTGGTTTCCGGCCGTCACGATGAGGTGGACCGGGTGTTGGCCTTCGAGCTCGGCGCGGACGACTTCGTGCCCAAGCCTTACAGCCCGCGGGAGCTGGCGCTTCGCTTGCGAGCGGTCCTTCGACGATCGCAGGCGCAGGTGGATCCGCCCCTCGATCGTTTTCAGATCGACCGGCTCACCATCGATATTCCAGGTCACGAAGTGACTGTGGACGGGAGGGTCGTCGGGCTGACCGCGCTGGAGTTCAAGCTGCTGATCGACCTGGCCCGGCACCGCGGATTCGTCCGCAGCCGCGAGGCCTTGCTGGAAGCGGTTTGGCATCACGCCGGGACGCTCGAAACCCGAACGGTCGACACGCACATCAAACGCCTTCGAGAAAAGCTCGGAGAGGTAGGCCGCCAAATCGAAACCGTGCGCGGTGTCGGATACCGATTGAAGTGATCAACTGATGTTTAGCGACTTCGACAAAACGAAGAAGGAATCGAGCGAATCGAAGGGCCGCATGGGACTTTCGCTCGCCGTCTCGTCGGTGGTCTACGTCGTTGCGGGGCTGGGCGTAGCGGCGGCAGTTGCAACGGCCAAAGTCGTGGTGGATCGGCAGGAACGAGACGTCGACGTGCAGTTCGCCACAGCCCCCACGCCGGTCGAGCAGGAGAGACCGAAGCCCAAGCCCAAGCCGATCAAGAAGAAGGATGCGCCAAAGGAAGTCGAAGCCGAGCCCGGTCAGAAGCGAGGGCTGAGCGCCCCGCAGGAAATTCCGGATGAAGAGCTTCAAGAAGCGAGCGAAGGCCGCCTTGCGGAGGTCGAAGAGATCAACATCGACGAAATGATCGGTGGAGGCGGGAGCAAAGGGAAAAAGAAGAGCGGCCCCCGTCAGAGGCGCGAGACCGTCAGTCGCCCCAAGTTTTTGAGCGGCTGCCGGGCGCCCGAGGTTCCGCTCGAAGTGCGCACCAGCGCCGAGACGATTCGTGTCCGGGTTCGCCTCTTGATCATGCCCGACGGGGTCCCGGTGAAAGCCGAGATGGAGGCATCACACGCGCTCATTCCCGATGATTCGATTCTCAAGTGCGCTTTGGCTCAGCGATTCGAGCCCGCGCGCTTACCCGACGGTACCGCGGTTCCGTACCCGTACCGGCGACAGTTCACGTTCAAGCCGTCCAATATTTGAGAGAGAGGTACTAGCCATGGAAATCAACATTCTCGAGATGTGGCACACGATGAATCCAATCGTGAAGAGCGCGGTGGTCGTTCTCACGATCCAGGGCATCTGGGGTGTCACCGTCACCATCGACCGACTGCTGATGCTGTTCATGTCGAAGCGGCGCTCGCGTCAATTTGCCGCCGACGTTTCAGATCCAATGGAGCGGGGCGACGCCAATGCCGTCATGCAGGTTGCCGCCGACGCAAAGAAGCGGAGTCATCTTGCGCGCTTCATCTTCGAAGGAATCAAGGTATTCCAAGAGAACCTCGCGCTTGGCCACAGCCGGGACCGTGCGGCCGAGTTCACGCAGCGCAATCTCGAGCGCACCGGCGAGAATCTCAGCGCCAACCTGAACAAGGGCATGAGCGTGCTCGCCACGACCGGTTCGACCGCGCCTTTCGTCGGCCTGCTCGGAACCGTCTTCGGGATTCTCGGCGCGTTCAAGGTCATCGGGCAGGACGGTGGCGGGGGCCTCAGCACGATTGGGCCTCTCATCGGTGAAGCGCTCTACGTCACCGGGTACGGCCTCATGGTCGCGATCCCCTCCGTGATGCTCTTCAACTGGTTGAGCGGCCTCATCTCCAAGTACGAAGCGGGCCTTGCCAACGCGGGAAGCGAGCTGGTCGACCAGCTCGAAGCGGGTGCCCTCGGTGGTGACCCCGAGGCGATCCTGGATTCGCCTAGCTCGGCGATGAACGGCCAGGTCGCGACGCCCTTTCCGGCCGAATGAACGAGACCCTCTAAAGGGACAAACCCATGTCTAGCCTCTCACGAAAGAAGCGCGAAAAAGTAAAGCCGGAGATGAACGTCACACCTTTGGTGGATGTCGTCTTGGTGCTTCTGATCATCTTCATGGTGATCCTGCCGGCGGCCGTGAGCGATCAGAACCTCGAGCTCGCGAAGCTCGAAAACCCCGACGAGGAGCGCAAAGGCGAGCCCGACCCCTATGTCCTTTCGATCGATGTCGACGGACGGCTTTATCTCGACGACTACGGAGTGAACAGGGACGAGCTCGCCGCCCATCTCAGGGCCGCAAACGCCAACGACCCGGACAAGAAGCTCGTGCTTCGCGGCGACCACCGGCTGACCTACGACAAGGTGCGCGATGTCATGGCCATCGTGCAGGACGTTGGGTTCCCTGGGGTCGCGCTGCGGGCCACCAAGGCGGCGTTGGACGACGCCGCTGCGTTCGCCGAAAGCGTTCGCAAAACCAAGCGGGCCGTCAACTAGGAGGCAACACAGATGGGAATGAACGTCGGCGCCTCCGAAGGCAAAAAAGGCAAAGCAAGACCGGAGATGAACGTCACGCCATTGGTGGATGTGGTTCTGGTGCTCTTGATCATCTTCATGGTGATCATGCCGCTCATGCCGGCGCACTTCTGGGTGCACGTGCCGGACAAGCCGGATTCCGAGGACATCACGCCTCCCGATCCGAACGAGAAGCAGCCGCTGGTGATCAGCGTCAATCCTGAAGGTCATTTTCAGATCAACAAAGAGGTCGTTCCGGACGAGGAGTTCGCCGAGAAGCTCAGGCGTGTGTTGATTGCGCGCGGAGAGCGGAAAGTGTTCTTCGATGCGGCGGATGACGCGCCGTACTCACGCGCTGTCCGCGCGCTCGATTTGGCGCGTGTCGGGGGAGCGGCACACATCGCAATCCTTACGGAGGGCGTGCACGACTAGGAGCATGTCGAGCTGACATCCGGGCGTTGCAACTCGGTTCGTCGAAGGAGAGAAATGTTTAGGCTGACTAAAGAAGGGCTTCTATTGGCCCTTCTCGTGGGGATTGCTGCGTCGACTTCGGGCGAGTTACTTGCCCAGGAGTCCGAAGTGCCGTCTTCCGAGGAGAAGAAGGAAAAGAAGGTCCGCCGCGATGTCGACGGCAAGGAGTGGATCACGCCGGACGTCGGCGCTGCCGAGGAGGAAGAAGAGGAAGACGCGATCGGTGACGTGGACGAGGTGGTCATCGAGTACGCGCCAAGCCCCGACATGAAGGAGGACAGCGTCAAGGACGCGGCGGGCAAGGAGATCGAAGAGGTCCCGACCCCTGTCGTTTCCAAGGCCGTCGAGGTTCAGGACCCTGACGCGCTCGAACCCGGCGCCGATAAAGAAACCGGCGTCCAGGGGCAGGTCGTATCCAAGAAGCCGAAGAAGGTATTGCCCGATGCGCCGGTCCTCGCGAAGGGCAAGGAAGACGGCAAGCTGCGAAGCACCATCACCGACGAGCGCGGCCGCTATCGGCTTTACCTGCCCCCGGGCAAGTACACCCTTCGCTCGTACTACGACCTCTACCACGGCGCGCGCTGGGACGACATTGCCGTCACCCGCGGCAAGTTCAGCAGGGTGAACTTCATTCTCGATCCGATCAGCGAGAAGGACGCGGGGGTCGAAGAGCAGGAGATCGCGTATATCGCTGACACGACGAGTGAAGCCGCGCAGCTCAACATCCGCAAAGAAGCCGTCGGCGTGCAGGACGCGATCAGCGCGCAGGAGATCAAGCGCGCCGGAGATAGCACCGCGAAAGGCGCAGTCTCGCGAGTCGTCGGTGTCACGATCGACGACGACGATCGCCTGATCATTCGCGGCCTTGCCGGTCAGTACAATCGCGTCTTGTTCAACGGCATTCCAATACCCGGCGTGGATCCAAACTTCCCGAGCGTGAAGCTCGACATCTTCCCTTCGGACATCGTCAGCAATCTGGCTGTCGTCAAGACACCTCGCCCCGACCTCCCTGGCAACTTCGCAGGCGGACTGCTCCTCATCAACACCGATAGCTATCCCGCTGAGCAAATGCTCAAGGTCGGCGTGTCCTTCGGAATTAACTCGTTGAGCTCTTTCCGCCAGATGCCCAACTACGCCGGCGGCAAGACCGACTTCCTAGGATACGACGACGGAACTCGGGCGTTGCCAGACGCTGTCGGGGACAACCTGCTTCGGGTTCGTCGAGACGGGCGGTACCGGAGCCGCGATCAGACCTCCCAGGTCGGTCGTGCCTTCCCCAACATATGGAACCCGAACCGCCGCACCGCGTTCCCGAAGCTGGGATTGAAGCTCAATGCGGGCAACATGGGAGACCTGAAGAAGGCCGGGCGCAGAGCGGGGTACCTCGTGAGCTTCGTTTACGAATACGAGGACCAGATCCGAAACGGTTTCAACAAGAAGTTCATTTTCGACGAGAACGGAGACACGGTCCGAGCGGAACAGGAGTTGAGCTTCGAAAAGGGAGCCGAAGAGGTTTTGTGGGGAGCGTTTGTCAGTGGCATCTTGGAGCTCGACCCCGACAACTTCCTCAGCCTGACATCGTTTTTCAGTCGAGCCTCGGAATCGGAGACCCTGCTTCAGTTCGGCGAGAATGCCGGCAATGAGCTCTCCACGACCAAGACATCGTTTGATTTCATCGGCCGAACCCTCTCCTTCAACCAGATCAAAGGCGACCACCACAACCTCGGGAACAGCCGAACGAGCTTCAGTTGGAATGGCGTGGTCAGCATCGGTAAGCGCGACCAGCCCGACCGTCGATTGATCGAGCAGCAGGTGGAGAGCCAAGCCGTTCCGACGGCGACGCGCTTCTACGCCGACCTCAGCCAGCTCTCGGGTGGCGGCAAGGCCCAGGTACGTTTTCCTGTTTGGGAAGCGGCCTACGGCACGGTAGGAGTCGATGCCGGTTATGAGAAGCGAGACTTCCTCGTTCGCCGGTTCCAGATGAGGCCCTTCGAGGGGGGGCTGTTAAACGGGGATCCGGAGGCGCTATACGGCCCGGACGGTTTGGGCACCGTGAGCCAGATCCAAGAGAGCACCCTGGCCGATGACGCATACGACGCCAGCAACACTTTGTACGGCGGCTACCTGCAGCTCGAGACGCCGATCACGGACTGGTTGAAGTTCCTGGGTCTCATGCGTTTCGAGGTCTTCCGGCAGCAGGTCGTCTCGAAAAGCCCATTTGGAGACACGACCGAAGACGCTCCAGCAGAGGGGACCGACCGAAGGGATCTCGATCCGATGCCTTCGGCGACTTTTTCATTCGAGATCAATCCGAAGATGTTCGTGAAAGTCGCCTACGGAATGACCGTGATTCGCCCAGCCTTGCGACAACTGGCTCCTTTTCTTTATGTGGATTTCCTGCGGGGTTGGAACATTCGAGGCAACGAGAACCTGAAGCGCACCCAGGTACAAAACGCCGAGGCACGATACGAGTATTACTTCGGCGACACCGATTTGGTCGCCGCAACCGCGTTTTACAAATACCTGAAGAACCCGATCGAGTTTGTCGTGCTGAGCCCTGTGAACAGCACTGCGAGCTACGCCAATGCGTCCAAGGGCTGGCTCGCGGGAGGTGAGATCGAGCTCAGGCTTGGATTCGGACGCCTGCACGAGAAGCTCGACAAGTTCTTCTTTCTCGGAAACGTCGCGATCGCCTGGTCGCAAACCACGCTTCCGGATGACGTTTCAGGCCGCTCGAAACGGCCCCTCTTCTACCAGTCGAAGTACGTCACGAACCTGTCACTCCGTTTTGACGATCCTGACTCGGGCGTGATGGTCGGCTTGGTCTACAACGCGTTTGGGCCTCGAATCGTCGAGGTGGGTCTTGCCGCCAGCACCTTCGATAACCCGGACACGATTGAGCTTCAGCAGCACATGTTGGATCTCATCACAACCTGGAAAGTCAATCCTCACGTGAAGTTGGGATTCAAGTGGAAGAACATCGCGTTTGCAAGGAAGCGCTACCAAAAAGGCAATGAGCTCGTGTTCCTCGAAAACCGGGGCACGTCCGTCAGCATCGCGGCTGAATACATCTATTGAGCCGGCGAACCGAAACATGAAGATCATGCGACCTCAACGGCGGTCGCGAGGGGATAGAGGAATACATATGAGAAAATACCTAGGACTAGTTCTTGTCGGCGTCATCGCGTTTGCCGGCGTGGCATGTAGCAGCGAGGATGGAGGCGGCGGCACGGGCGGCACGGGCGGCACGGGCGGCGCGGGCGGCAGCGGCGGCAGCGGTGGCGAAGATGACCTCTGCGCGAACGCCGGCGGCTCCGGCGAAGTGACACTTCCAGCAGAGCTCACAGAAGACACGTTCTTGTCTGCCGACTGCAGCTACCTGATCACCCAGCTGACCTACGTGGTGAGCGGCACCACCCGCATCGAAGCAGGCACCCAGCTCTTCGGCAACCCCAACCCCGGTGAGCCGAGCGGCTTCATCGTCACGCAGAACGGCAAGGTCGACGCGGTGGGCACCGCGGACGATCCCATCGTCTTCACGTCGGGCCTTCCCGAGGGCGAGCGGAATCCAGGAGACTGGGGTGGCGTGGCCTTGCTCGGAAAGGCACGGCTCAGCTTTGGCGGCTCGGCTTGTAACGGCGCCGCCGGCGAGTGCACGGACAACCTCGAGGGCCTCGAAGCCACAGAAGATCGTGGTCTCTACGGAGGAAACGATGACACCCACGACTGTGGAACCTTGAAGTACATGCGAATCGAGTTCGCCGGATTCGAGCTAACGCAGGACAACGAGCTCAACAGCCTCTCGGTGGCTGGCTGCGGAGATCAGACCGAGCTCAGTTACATCCAGACCCACAGGGGTGAGGATGATGGCATCGAGTTCTTCGGCGGCACAGCCCAGCTCGACCACGCGATCGTTTCTGGCACCGGCGATGATGGCATCGACTGGGACCAGGGTTTCCGTGGCACCATCACCAACTTCATCGTCGATCACTTTGCTCCACGCAGCAGCGACCCGCGCGGCATGGAGACCGACAACAACGGCGGCGATTTCGACAGCGAGCCCCGCTCCGCGCCGGTGGTTAGCTACGGAACCCTGATCGGCTCTGCTGGCACCGACAGTGGCATCGTGAACCGCGAGGGGACCTGGGGCATTCAGGACGGCCTGGTCGTCGTGGGCTTCGACAAGGCTGGCTACGACATGCGCGACACGGCATGGCAGAATAGTGGCTGGCCCAATGAGATCGCCATTACCAACAGCTGCTTCAGTGGGAATAGTCCCAACTTCCCGCCGCAGGGCACAAACTGCGAAGACCCGGTCCCGGCGAACAGAGTCGGTGACTGCAACGACCCGTTCGTTACCCCTGCAGCCCAGACCTTCGACGAGTCGGCCGAGCTGATTGTCCCCGCGTTGGGCAACCTCGAGGAAGACCCGGATCTCGGTGACACCAGCGGTTCGGCCAACGGCGGCACCCCCGACTACAAGGTTGGTAACGCGAATTGCATGGGCGCGTTCGCGCCAAGCGGCACCGACTGGACGACCGGCGACTGGACCGCCTTCCCAGAGAACTAAACCGCAAGCCTGCACCGGGCCCCGGTTGCGCGAGCATGCGATCGGGGCCCTCTAAATTGTTCGGCGAGTGCAGTAGCCTCGCCGCATGGACTACCCCCGCTTTCACAAGAACCGCACGAATTTGCTCCTCCACATCGTGGTCGTGCCGCTCTTCGTCCTCGGCGTCGTCTATGCAGTGGTGGCTGCGTTTCAGGGGCGCTGGTTCGCTGCGCTGCTCTCGCTCTTGCTCCCTGTCTTCTCCCTCGCCGTTCAAGGCGTCGGCCATAAGAAGGAGCCCAATCCGCCGCTGCCCTTCGACGGCCCAGGCGAGTTCTTGACGCGGATCTTCACCGAACAGTTCTATAGGTTCCCGAAATTCGTTCTGAGTGGTGACTGGCTGCGGGCGGTTCGATCCTCGCGTTGAGCCGCTCGTACCGCAATTCGCACCCCTCAGCTCGGAGCTGGGATGCAAGGACCGGGGCGGGCGAGGCGAACGCCAGCCATGTCGGCAAAGCAAACGTTCTGATAGGTCTGATCGTCACAACCACACACAGGGCTATCGGTGTCGGGACACGTGGTTGGCCGTTCGGTGCACACGCCGAGCCCGCCCTCGCACAAGCCAGTCGCGCAGAGCTCTGTGGCGGCACAGTCGTCGTTGGACCGGCACTCCGCATCGAATCCGCCCGCGTCTCCACAACCCTGCAGAAGGACGACGATGAGGCCAGCGGCGAGCGCCAGCAGACTGAGGAAGCCAAGGATACGCATCGACATGAGACCAGACGGTAGCCCAAGACCGAAGGTGGGCGATGGCGCTTGCCGAGATCGTTTCGAAAATGTTGCAGGTGGCATCATCGCGATCGCGGCTAGAGCGTGCTTTGAAAGAACCGCCAGGCCGCCACGGCGGCGTTGATGTCTTGGCTGGTCGGTCCGATCATGTTTTCGGGTAGGTATTGCCAACCGGACGGCCAGGTGTGACCCGCGCCCTCTACCGCGAAGAGCTCGACTTTCGTGTCGCCCGCACAGCCCGTAGCCTTGTGCCGCTCGATTCGGGTTCCGTCGCTGGGAACGAAATCGGGGATCTTCGACACGGCGACGTTCGTGCAGCCGTCATGGCTACTCCAAAACGAAAACGTCCGCTGGGCCGAAAGCACCCGACCGAGCTTCTGACCACCGAACTGCACGATCCCTCCGTCCCAGGGCACGATCGGGTCTTCCGTTCCGTTGATCATCAGGGCTGACAAGGGTTCTTTACCACAACGCCAGCGCTTACGTGCGACGTCGTAGGGCATCGCGCCAATGATCGCTGCAAACCCCCGAAGCTTGTTGGTTCGCTCACACGCGAAGCGATGCGTCATCATCGCGCCGTCCGACACCCCGACGAGAAAGACCGCGTCGCGGTCGACGTTGCGCTTCTCGACGAGGTCGTCGATCAGTGTCGTGAGGAAACCGACGTCGTTGACGCCCTCGCGCTGCGCAACATAACGATCGACGTTGCGCCCATCGTTCCAGTGGCCACCGATGCCCTGCGGATAGACCAGCAGGAAGTCGTCCTCCGCGGCAAGCTCGTTGAGCTTTCCGAAGGTCAGCGCGACGGTGTCGTCGTCGTCGCCCAGCCCACCGTGCAGCACCATGACCATCGGCCGAGACAGACCCTCGTTCGTCCGGGTGCGAGGATCGAAGACGCCGACATCTCGCACGATCCCCTCGTGCTTGAAGACGTAGCTCTTCGACTCGCCCGCTTCGTCCACCCCGCTCGAAGACGGAGCCGACCTGCACGCGGCGAGCAACAACACCACGAGGGGACACAATCTACCGATGTTCGCTTCCGAAAACATCTCAACTCTCACTGCGCGGATGGGAAGTCCACATCAAACCTGGTACCACGCAATTCGGTCCCGCAGGAGCTCAAGAAGGGCTGGATGCGCCGATGCAGACGGGCACCGTCGAGCCGCCGTTCGTGCCGGCTTCCGTCACGGGTTCACAGGCATAGCCCGTTCTGCAATCGGTCGAATTCACGCAGTTCACGAGGCAGACCCAGCCGCTCGCCAGCTCTGCGCAGGAGGATCCCTCAGGACAATGCCCGGACTGGCCGCAGGAGATGGTGCAAATTCCATCCGGGAACCGATCATCGATCTCGCAAAGGCGCTCATCGCAGTCGATGTTGACCAAGCACGGACCACCGACCAAGGAGCTGTCGTTCCCGGCGGTTCCGGCTGGGCGGGAGTCACCGCAGCCCGCCGAGGACACCATCGCGATCAGCGTCATCGAAACGATAGATAACGATCTCATCATCGCATGACGGTAGATCAGAGACTGCCCCCGGACCAGCGATCCGCCCGCTCCCCATGTGACATTCGTGTCACCTTTTGAGCCGCGCAGGAATGAGCCACCCTCGCTGTCGAAGACGGCGCCGGCCGCTTCGGTTTGTGTAGCGATGCCGCCATCTCTATGCTTATCCGGTGCTTCGCTTGGTCGCTGCCTTGCTCCTCGCGGGATTCGTCTCGAACGGGGCGTACGCGCAGACGCCTTCTCAGGCTGCGACTGAACAAGAGAAGAAGCCGCTGATCACGCCGCCGAAGCTCATTCGCTTCGTCGAGGCCGACTACCCCGAAATCGAAGGCGAAGAGCTCGAGGAGACCATGGTCGAGCTCGACATCGTCGTCGGCAAGGACGGGCGGGTCACCGAGGTGAACGTGGCGCTTTCGGCCGGCGAGGCCTTCGATGAAGCCGCGCTTGCCGCCGCTCGCCAGTTTGTCTTCGAGCCGGCGCGCACCGACTGGGAGCCCATTGCCGCGCGCATTCGCTACCGATACGTCTTTGAGCTCAAGGCGCCGCCCGAGGTGATCACGACCGGCTGGCTTTCGGGTACGATTCTGCTCGCCGAAGACGACAGCCCGGCGGGCTCGGTCGGCATCGAGATCGCCAACGAGCGAGGCGAGCTCGTCCGAGACCTGGTTTCCGGACCGAACGGGACCTTCATCGCAACCGACCTCGAACCGGGGAAGTACGAGATCACCATTGTGGGCGGCGAATACGGCGACCTCGAAGCCGAAGAGGAGCTCGCCGCTGGGCAGGTCACCGAGGTCATTTACCGGCTCGGCGCGAAAAAGCGGGCCGCGTACCGTGGCTTTGGCGAAACCGCCGTCATCGATGCACCGCCACGTGAAGTCGTGAAGCGCACCATCGACAAAGAAGAGTTGACCCGCATCCCGGGCACGCGCGGGGATGCGCTTCGCGCGGTCGAGCTCCTTCCCGGCGTGGCAAGGCCTCCGTTCGGAATCGGTTTGCTGATCGTTCGCGGCTCTGCCCCGCAGGACAGCGAGTCGTTCATCGATGGCATCCCCGTTCCGCTGATTTACCACTTCGGTGGCCTGACCAGCGTCTACAACTCCTACCAGCTCGAGAAGATCGACTTCTACCCCGGCAATTTCTCGGTCCGATACGGCCGCCGCACCGGCGGCATCTTGGAGGTCACCACCAGGGACCCCGCCCAAGACAAGATTCACGGCGTCGCGGAATTCTCGGTCATCGATACGTTCGTGACGCTGGAAGGGCCCATCACCGACAAGATCAGCATTTCGGGTGGCCTTCGGCGAAGCCTGATCGACCTCATCCTGCCGGCCGTGCTCCCGGACGACATCGGCGTGCGGCAGGCGCCCGTCTACATCGACTATCAGTTCAAGCTCAAGTTCGCGCCGACCAAACGCGACCGTATCCGTATCTCGGCCTACGGCTCCAGCGACCGGCTCGAGTTGATTCTCGAAGAGGCCGGAGGCGACGACCCGGCGATCCGCGGCAACACCGAGCTCTCGACCAGCTTCTACAATAACCAGATCGACTGGACGCGCCGGGTCGGGGACAAGGTCGACCAAGAAATCGCGTTCAACGTCGGCCCTAGCAAAATCGCGTTCGGCTTGGGCGACGAGTTCAGGCTCGAAGGCACGTTCCTTCAGACCTACAGCCGAGCCGAGTGGCGCTACCAGGTCACCGACCGGGTTCGACTGATCGCAGGGCTCGACGTCTTCGTCACCCCCGTGGACCTGACTTACGTCGGCCCACAGCCGACCGCGCAGGAGGGAGGAGGAAGCCAGCAGGGCTCACTCGCCGGCCAGGAGCAGGTGTTCGCCGACGTCAACACGACGGTCTACCGGCCCGGCCTCTACTTCGAATCAGACCTGCGGCTCGGCAAGTTCACCGAGCTCATCCTCGGCCTTCGCGTCGACTATTTCGGCGACATCGATGCCTTTGCGGTCGACCCGCGGGTGACGACGATCTTCAGCGTGCGCCCGGACATGCGGGTGAAGCTCGGGGTCGGCATCTTCAGCCAGCCCCCGGAGTTTCAAGAGTCGGACTCGAGCATCGGCAACCCGGAGCTCGACCCGATTCAAGCGGTCCACGTCGGCGCTGGCTGGGAGTACGACCCGATCCCTGGCTTCCGCTTCGGCGTCGAAGGCTTCTACAAGTACCTCTGGGACCGGGCCATCCAAACACCGAACGGCGAAGCGCCCTTCTACGTCACGGGAGGCATCGGCCGGATCTACGGCGCGGAGTTCAGCGCCAACTTCCGCCCCGCCACCGGGCGGAAATATTTCGGGTATCTTTCGTACACGCTCTCTCGAAGCGAGCGGAAGGACGGGCCCGAGGAACCATGGCGTCTGTTCGATTTCGACCAGACGCACATCCTCACCGCAGCGTTCGTTTACAAATTCCCCCGCAACTGGGAGATCGGTGGCACGTTCCGACTCGTCAGCGGCAACCCGAACACCCCGGTGATCGGCTCGTTCTATGACGCGCTGAGCGACGTCTACATCCCAATCGATGGACGGGTGAACTCGCTCCGAAACCCGCTGTTCCACGAGCTCAACGTTCGGGTTCAAAAAGAGTGGATCTTCAAGGCCTGGCAGCTGGCCTTGTTCCTCGACGTGCGCAACGCGTACAATCAGCAGAACCAAGAGGGCATCATTTACAACTACGACTTCAGGGAGCAAACCCCGCTGCTGGGGCTTCCGATCATCCCCTCGCTCGGGGTCAGGGGGCGGCTGTGAGACGCGCGCTCGGTTCGATACTGCTTTGCTTGATGATCGCCTGCAGCGAGAGCTTTGCTCCTGCTTCGTTCGTCGACAATTTGCGGGTGGTCGGCGCTCGGATTGACGTCCAAGGAGCGACCGGGCGTGCCAACCCGAGCCCAGGTGACGACGTGCAGGCTTCGATTCTGGTCATCGATCAAGGGGCGCTGCCGTCGTTGAGCTGGGCATTCGTCGCCTGCGTTCCCACGGCGACGCGCATCGGCGTGCCGATCTGCGGCACCTTGATCGACGCTTGCGACGGCTGCATCGGGCCGCAGCCCGGCGACCCCTTTGCCTTGCCCGTCATCCGTTTTCAGGTGCCTTCCCAAGAAGAGCTCGACGCGGTCGAGGCCAGGGAGGTGCTTCTCCAAGGGGTGGTCTGCGGCGAGGGTGTGCCTTCCGCAGACGCGATTGGTCGCTTCCTTTCGGGCGAGACCGACGACTTGGCACCTTGCGAGTCGGACCCGAATGACATGCTACCGCCAGGAGTCCAGCCACCAAAACCAGAAGGTCGCTTCGTGACCGTTCAGATTCCGATCGAGCGGGATGCCGAGGATCCAAACCTCAATCCCGAGATCCTGAACGTATTTCTCAACGGCAGCGGTTGGCCGCCGCCCTACGAAGAGGGCGTGCCGCGCGAGGCACCGATCACCGGTTGCGAGGATGCGCTCAGCCCAGAGGAGCTTGCGAGGCATCCACACGCCGGGAGCGCGCCTTTGAGCATCAACCTCAGTGTGACCACCGAGAGCCCCGACAGCCTTCAGTCTTTCACGATCGACGGCGAGGACTTCACCGAAGAGATTCAGGTCAGCTGGCTTGCGGATGGCGGCGGCTTCGAGGTCGCCTTCTCGTTCATCACCGATCCGGAAGCAGGCTCGGTGCTGACCCAGTGGCGGCCTCCTTCGAGCCTTCCGACGGGGGCAAACAGCCAGCTCGTCCGTTTCAATTTCGTCGTCCGGGACGGCCGCGGAGGGCTCGATCGCGTCGAACGTGGGCTTTGTGTGCTCCCGCCGTGATAAACTGAATCTCCGCCCTAAGTGTCGGTTTTCTAAAAACTTTTGGCGATCGTTGACACCGGCTGAGCCCCCACCTAGTTTGATGGATCGCGATGGTTGAGCGAATCGGAACGTGTCGCGTCCTCGGGCAAATCGGCAGCGGAGGCATGGCTGTCGTCTACGAAGCGATCCAGGAACCGCTCAATCGGCGTGTCGCGATCAAGGCGCTCAAGCCGTCGATCGCGATCGACAGCCAGTTCGCCGCGCGCTTCGAACGCGAGGCCAATTTCATGGCGTCGCTCCAGCACGAGAACATCCTGCACGTAATCGACTTCATCAAAGATGGGCGCTCGATGTTCATCATCATGGAGTACGTCGACGGGATCGATCTCTACGATTTGCTCGAGCGCTCGCCGCGCCTACCCGCCGACATCGCGGCCATCATCACCCTGCAGCTCGCGCGTGGCCTCGACTACGCGCACTTTCGCGGGATCATCCATCGCGACATCAAGCCCGCAAACATCATGGTCTCGATGCAGGGCGACGTGAAGGTCATGGACTTCGGCATCGCGCGCCACGAGCGCTTTGGCGACTTGACCGAGACGGGGACGGGCCTCGGCACACCGAGTTACATGAGTCCGGAGCAGATTCTCGGGGACAAGCTCGATTTTCGCAGCGACATCTTTTCGGTGGGGATCGTGCTCTACCAGATGCTCACCGGCCGAAAGCCATTCGTCGAAGACGAGGCGCGGACGGTCATGCAGAAGATTCGGCTCGACCGCTACGAGGCGACGAGGAGGCTCGGCGTCGAAGTGCCACGAAAGCTCGAGCGAATCATGGCGCGTTGCCTTCAAAAAATGCCTGCAAATCGCTACCCAACCACGCAGGCCCTCATCGACGACCTCGCCGAGTTTCTCGCGCCCCGTGTGCAGATGAGCCACAACGCGCGCCTGGTCATGTTCCTGAACGAAATCGGCGTGATGACCGGCGACCAAACCGACGAAGTGCTGTCCGCCGTCGCGCCGGGCGCGCTTCGAAGCGGGCGGCGCAACGGCAACTTCCTCAAGAGCATCGCCAAGTGGCAGGCGGCTGCCCTGGCCGTGCTCGCCATATCGGGGCTCAGCGTGCAGGCGGCGAGCGGTCGCTGGTCGGGCCCGCCGCTTGGACAGGCACCGGTGACCTTGAACCCCGCAGAGTCCGGACTTCTGACGGTCAGCGCTGACCCTTGGGCGCACGTGCAGGTCGATGGGCAGCATGTGCTGACGACCCCGGCAGCACGGGCGATTCTTCTGCCGCCCGGCCGGCACTATCTGAAGTACAGCAACCCTTACTTTGTGTCCGTCGAACATGAAGTCGTCGTCGAGACGGGCGAGACGGTGCACGACCGGGCGACGCTTACCGAGCCGATCGCCATCGCGGAACAACCGCAGGCGACGCCATGAGGCAAAGGCTCGTCTCTGCCCTGCTCGTCGTCGGTTTCAGCGCGCTCGCCGGGGCCGCAGGAGCGCAGCCCGTGTACACGCACGCCGTGCAGGATGGCGACACGCTCGCGTCGATCGCGCAGCGCTATTATGCAGACCCCACGCGTGAAGCGGTCTTGCGCGAGGCAAATCGGATGAAGGGGTCTGGGGCCAGCGAGCTCGTGTCGGGGAGTTGGATCTTCATTCCGATGGTGAGTTTCTATCGCGTGAGCAAGGACGAAACCTGGAAGTCGATCGCAACACAGTTCTACGGAATGCCCACGCGGTCGTCCATCTTGATCGAAGCGAACAATGGCAACAGGCGCGTCGAGCCTGACGAAGGCGCCGAGCTCCTGATCCCCTACCCGCTGCGTCACGTGGTGGCGCCCGGCGAGACGCTTGCGAAGATCGCGAAGACGTACCTGCCCGATAGCCCTCTGTCCGTGAAGCGACTGCGCGCATTCAACCCAAGCGCTCGAATCGAGCGAGGTCAGGTCGTGTTGGTTCCCTTGTTCGATCTCCGGCTGGCGGGCGAAGGACAAACCCAGGCATCGGCGGCGTTCATGCTCGCGGCTGGAGGGGGAGCTGCCAAAGCGGCGCAGGACGAAGTCGAAAGCGCGCTGCCGAAGCTCATCGAGCAGGTCGGAAACGCCCAGTTTGCCGAGGCGGTCGCGCTCGGGAACCGGCTCCTCGGAACGCAGAGCCTGAGCTCGACGCAGGTGGTGACGATCGAAAAAGAGCTCGCCGCGGCCTACGTCGCACTCGAGCGAGCGGACCTCGCCGAAGCTTCCTTTCGTGCAGCGCTGGCCCTTCAGCCCAACCTCGAGCTCGACACGGTGCGCACTTCTCCCCGGGTCCTCGAGGCCTTCAATCGGGCCAAGCAACCCATCAAAGACTAGTCGCTGCTACTTTTTCTTTTTGATCTTCTTCGGCCTGTACTTCGCGGGGCGACTGTCCGCGCTCGTCACCTGTGCCGCAGGACCCGCTGCTGATTCGAGCGCCCAGGGCGGGAGCGCGATGTCGCCGTTCTCTTCGGCGCGCTTTCGCAAATGGATGTACGCGATGATGCACACGGGGATGAGCGCGAGCGAAATCAGCTGAGAGGTCGAAAACCCAAAGGCAAAGCCGCGCTCCGGGTCGTCTCGCAGGTATTCGATGAGGAATCGCCAAAGGCCGTAGAGCCCGGCCACGACGACGAGGATCTGGCCTCGAAACCTGCGGTGCATGAGCAGCCAAGTCGCGAAGATGAACAGGAGCAGGCCCGCAACCGATTCGTAGATCTGTGTCGGATGGACCGCGAGCGAGCTCAGGCGTTCCACCATGAGGTCGGGATACTCCTGCAGGTGGTGCTGATAGGCAGGCGAGCCGTTGATCGTTTGGTCGCAGGCAAACGTTGGGTACGCCTCGCTGTCCCATTTCGGAAAGGTGCCCGCGGACTGCAGCCAGCTCGGCGCACTCTCCCGGAGCGGGCGGCCGTAGTCACAGCCATAGAGGTAGCAGCCGACGCGCGTCAGCATGAGGCCCGAAGCGAGCGTGGGAACGGCGATGTCCGCGAAGGGGAGAAGGGGGATCTTTTTGATTCGCCAAAAGGCCAGCGCCGTGACGAAGCCGCCGAGAAAGCCGCCGTACGCCACCAGGCCGCCCGCACGAAGGTCGAACCAGGACCCAAAGCTGTCGTAGGAGTCCAAGTTGGTGAGAATGTAGAGCAGTCGGGCGCCGACGATCGCGCCTACGGCCGTCCAGGTGAAGCAGCTGGCGAGAAGCTCTCGGTTGAAGCCCTCGACCTTCTTGCCCATGTACATGATGTAGTACCAGGCAAAGAGCAGGCTGCTTCCCAACATCACGCCATAGGAGTAGATCGGGATCGCGCCCCAGGGCGTCGGAATGCTGAAAAGGACCGGATGCATTGGGCGGGAATCTCGCCGGGTTCGCCTCGGGGGTCAAGTGGCTTTGGTTGGGCGATGAACGAGCTGCGCGTGCGGGAACACGATGGTGCGGTCGTTTTCGAGGTGCGGGTAGCGCCGCGTGCGAGTCGTAGCCGCGTCATTGGGGTGCAAGATGGCGCGCTCAAAGTTGCGCTCACCGCGCCGCCGGTCGATGGCGCGGCAAACGAAGCGCTTCGGAAGCTGCTGGCAAAAACCCTTGGCGTCTCCAAATCAGACGTCGAGATCGTCCGCGGCGATCGCGCGCGAATCAAGGTGCTGCGCGTCAACGGAATCCGTGCGACCGACGTTCGCTTCGAACTGGGCTAGTTGACGATCACCCGGCGAAGGATCCACTGATCTTTTTCGCGCCGGAGATCGAAGACCGTATTGGCCAGGCCGGCATCGGTTCGAAGCCGCAGTGCGATCCGGGCGCGCTCGCCGTCGAGCGAAATGCTTTCCTGAATCAAGTGAAGCCTCGAGCCTTCGAGGGACGCGAGTGCTTTGCGCGCATCGGTCTTGAGCGCAGCCGCGTTGCGGTTGCTGTAGCGTCGCCTGTGTCCGTCGTGCACGAGCTCCACGGTGACCTTCGACGGGTCTGCGTAGCGGAGGGCATTGTCGATGCGAGATTCGGACACCTTCCCTGTCACCGAGTCGATGAACTCATCCATTCGCTCGCGGTCGGTGACCACGATGGCGTCAGTGACCAGCGCAGCCCCGACCACGATCGAGAGGATGACAAGGAGATAGATACCCGTTCGTCTCATGACGTCCTCGAGCAATGCAGGCCTCGTGCCAGCCCATGCGGCGCCAGTTTCCCTTTTGATTTCGAGTAAAAAGCGACCGATATCCCATGGTTGACTGTCATTGTGGCAGGCATGTCGCGGCGGGCTGGGACACATTGGCAGCGGGTGCCGCATGACGAACCGAACGCGCGCGGCGCTCCAGCCATGCGGTCAGACCTACCAGGGCAGAGCCGAAACCGGCGAGCGCCAGCCAGCCACTCGGTTGGAATACCTCGATGGCGTGCACGACCTCGATCACGAAGCCAAAGCCGGCGAGTGCGATCCCCGAGTAGAGCGAAGGGCGGCGGCCCCTGACGAAACCGTAGCTCGCGATGCCGAGGCCCAGGGCGATGGCCTGGAGGGCTGCCCAGGGCCGTGGATCGATGAGCAGGGTGGTCATTGCGGTGGTCGCGTTGAGCGTGACCGCCGTTCGAAGGAAGAACACTTTGCTGCGAGCGCTCGTCGCGGCGAAGGCCAGCAGCGGGATGGACGAAATCAGACCATAGGCCAGCCAAACGCTCGAGGCGGAGAGGGTCGGCCACCAAGGGCCCGTTGCATCGACAAACGCCGCGACCGAAAGGAGGGTTGGCACGATCGCGAACCGTTCGATCGTGGCGTCTCCACTCTTCTTTCCAAGCGTGAAGAGGGCCAATGCGGTGGTTCCTAGGATGGCTCCCCAAAATGCGGTGGAGACGTCATAAAAGAGGAGTTGGCGCGAGGCGATGACCACGGCCGGTGCCACCAGGGAGGCGACCGCCAGCCGTGACTCCGAGGTCTGCGGCTTGATGCGGGCCGCACAAAAGGCGGTCATTCCGAGAATTGGAACGACGGTTAGGGTTGCGGCAAGCGAGCTTCGATCGGGGACCAGCAAGAGCGCGTGACCTGCGACGCTGGCAGCGGTCAGCAGGCCCGCGTGCGGACGCGAGAGCACACGAAAGGCCGCCCAGATCAGGGGAATCAGAGCAAGCCCGGCGCCCAGAACGAGCAGGAGCGCGGCCGTGGGGCTGGGCGCGACCCATTGAGCCACCGGCCCGAGGCTCTTGGTGTCCGTCCCAAACTGCGACAGGACGAACCCACCAAGCACGCCTGCGTGAATCGGGATGAGCGCGAGCAAGGTGAGCATCAGGACGCGCGCGCTCCGGCCCTCTTGCAATCGGATACCGCAGACGTAGGCTAGGGCGGGCAGCAGCGTGGTCATCCCCAGCAGCGTGAGATACCGGGACATATCCCCGACCTGATCCCAGCTCTGCACGAGGAACGTGCCCGCAGCAGCCACGATCATGGCGGCGCCGCACCAGCGCAGCATTTGAAACAGTTGTTGAAGTCGCGTTTCCATCTAGCCTCCTAGGATTCCTCGGTGCGCAGCGCTTCGAGCTCGAGCCGAAGATCTGCGGTTTCATCGACGGCATCAAGCTCGGCTTCGAACGCGTCGAGCGGTTCAGCGCACTCCGATGCGATCTCGATTTCTCCAACCCGCGTTTCCCATCGATCAAAGACTTCTTCGAGGTCACCGATCGGTCCGGTCGTGCTCGCCATTCCGTGAGCGGCTTCAGCACGCGACTGGCGCGTTCGCATCAAGTTCTTGCGTTCGTTGAGCTCGCACAAACGCGCGTTCAACATCCGGATGCCTTCGCCGAGCTCCTTGTGTGATCGCTCGTGCTCGGCCAGACGCTGGCGCAGTAGCTGCAGCCGCCGCTCCGACGCTTTGAAGCGGCGCATGCATTCGAGGGCAACCGTTTCGTCCTCGGCGGACTTCGCCCGCCGGCGCCAGGCTTCGATCGCGCGCTCTTCCTGAGCGAGGCTGTCCCTCAGGGTTTGCTGGTCGCGCTCGACCCGCTTGAGCTGGACCCGTGCCCGCGCGGTGGATTGGCGAACCCGCCCGATCGCCGCGCCGACGGCCGCCTCGTGGTTCTCCACCTGGGCCAGCACGCCATCGACCCAGCTCGTCACGCTCATGCTCCATCGCTTCATTCGATTCATCGGGACCTCCTATGCCCAGTAGAGCAGGGAGCGTGCCAGGCCCGATTAGATTGAAATCATTGAGGAAAATGGCCAGTGCTTGGCCAATACGTACATAAAATGAACAGGCTGTGTACACTGATTGCACATGTTTGACTCACAGACCGCCGCTCGGCTTGATGCCATCGGGAAGCTTGGCTTCACCAATCCCTTTGGGCGCGACCGGCCGAAGCTCGAGGCGATCATCGTGGGCGAGCAGGTGGCGCGCTCCTCGCCCTGGAGCCGCTCGTTGGACTGGCCGCTCGAAGACCCGGCGCTTCCCGCGATTCAAGAAGAAGCGGAACGGCAGATGGCGGCTGCGCGGACCGGCTTCGAGCGCGGCGCGGCATACAGCGAGCATGACTGCGACCTCATTCGGGGCACCGCCTTATACGTGCTCTACTATCGCTACGACTCCGAGCTGTACGAGTCGATAGTCGCCAAATCCGCCGACGAGACGGTGGCTTTCTACGACGGGTTTCAACAAGATTTTCGCGAGTTGTTCCGGTACGTCGGTCCGCCCCGATGGGCAAGCGCCCCCGCCGACCTATTCGCGCTCTTCTTCCAAACGCGGCGCGCCTTTCATTTCGTCTTTCATCAGATCCTCGGCAACTCGATCGCCGCCGCAAAGCTGCGCGCGAGCGTCTGGGAGTCGTTGTTCACGCATGACCCCTGGCGCTATCTGCAGCATCTCCAAGGTCGGATGCATGAAGCGAGCACCTTGATTCTGGGCCCCTCGGGAACCGGAAAGGAGCTCGTTGCAAGCGCGATCGGTCTGTCCTCGTTCATTCCATTCGACGGAGGCCGCCGTCGCTTCGCCCGAGATTTCCGGACGGCGTTTCATCCGCTGCATCTCGCGGCGATGTCCAATACGCTCATCGAATCGGAGCTCTTTGGGCACAAAAAGGGTGCGTTTACCGGCGCGATCGCCGACCGCATGGGTCACCTCGAAGGACGTACAGCGAGCGAGACCATCTTCATGGACGAGATCGGCGAGCTCGATCCGGAAGTCCAGGTCAAGCTCTTGCGGGTGCTGCAGTCGCGGACGTTCCACCGGTTGGGGGACAGCGCGCCAAGAAGCTTTGGAGGCAAGGTGGTTGCAGCGACGAACCGGGACCTAGCGCGCGAAATGCAGGCCGGGCGTTTTCGCGAGGACCTCTACTATCGCCTCTGCTCGGACGTCATTCGAACCCCATCTCTCAAAGAGCAACTTGCGGGCGACCGTGACGAGCTTGCACATCTCGTCGAAGTGTTGATTCAACGCACTCTTGGCACCGCGGACAGCGCGAGCTTCGAAGAGGTCATGTCCGGAATCGACCGGGGCGTCGGCTTTGACTACGCATGGCCCGGCAACATGCGGGAGCTCGAGCAGTGTGTGCGCAACCTCTTGATACACGGCCGCTACCTTCCGGCGACTGCGGCTCCTGCAAGCGGCGGGCTCGACGCGCTCATCGAGCAAATGCAAAACGCAAACGCCACCCTGGACCAGGTCATCTCCACCTACAGCAGCTGGGTCTACCAACGAGAAGGCAACTACACCCGAGCGGGCCACATCCTAGGCGTCGACCGCCGCACCGTGGCCAAACACACAGGGGACACTCTCCGCCCCTCCAAGCACCTGAAATAACAGCCTTTCTCCTGCAAAGATCGCAGCGACAACCCACCGTGCGGCCTTCTTGGGGGGTCGAGGACGTAGCTACGTGCCGCCGCGATCTTTCTCCCAAAATCCTTCCCATATCGGGTATTTAGAACCCCGGAGAGTGTCCCCTTCTGTTGCGACGGTGCGCTTGTTTACGCCCGCGGGTTGGGTGATTGGAACGTTGCATGTTCCGGCCGGGATGGGGCTGTTGCCGTTTTTGAACGGCGATGAAGCGTTCTTCCGGATGACCAACGTCAGCATGCCGGCTCAGCCCGAGACGATTCCGTTTCTGGCGCTGCAGCGCAAGGCGGTCTTGATCGTCGTGCCGGGCGAAGATGTCTTGCTTGGCCTCGACGAAGACGATGGTCGCACGCGTCATGAAGTGGCCTGCTTGTTTGCCGGCGGGCTCGTGATGGGAACGCTGTCCTTGTCAGAAGGTGTTCGGGTCTCAGACGAGCTCATGGGGTCTCAGGAATTTTTCGCGATCGAAGATTGCACGGTAGGCATCGATGCGACGCCGGATCCCGTCATGGAAGCCGAGAAGCTCGTGTTCGTGCACGCAGCCGAGATTTTTGGTGTCGCGGAGCTGGACAGCGAATGATCGTTCGAAATGGTACGGGACTGAAGCGTGTATTCCGACGCTTCATCCTCAAGAATTGGGGGCTGATCCTCACCGTGATCTTCACTGAACAGGCCGTCGTCATCATCTCGCGATACACGAGCGTCCTCGAAACCGACGTGTTCTCTGCGACCGCCATCGGTTTGATTGCGACCGTGGTCGGCATCTTCATCGTGTTTCGCTTCAACGAGGCGTACCAACGCTGGTGGGAAGCGCGGATTTTGTGGGGGGGACTCGTCAACGAGAGCCGCACCTTCGCACACGAGGTCGGCACGCTTCTAAGCACGGAGCGCGTTCCCAAGCTCGCGTCCGAGGGCCAGGCGTCCGAAGCCCAGAAGAACCTCGTCTACCGTCATTTGGCATTCTGCAACGCGCTTCGTCTCAGCCTGCGAGGCCAAGATTGTTGGGACGACCTCGCTCCATTCGTGACGAGTGACGAACTCACCGAACTGAAAGGATTTGCCAACAAGCCCACGCGCCTCATTCGCTCCCAAGGCGAAGCGCTTGCCGATTTGATCGGCACCGAGATGAGCCAGCAGCTCCTGCTGATGCGCTTCGACTCCACGCTGAGTCGGCTCTACGATCTTCAAGGCGGTTGCGAGCGGATCAAGAACACCGCCTTTCCCGACGAAGTTCGGCTGATTTCTCGTGGCCTGGTCTGGCTCAGCGCGGTCGCGGTCCCGATCGCGTTCTTGAGCGCTGACCGCCAGATTCGCGTCATCGAGGTGCTCGCCGTGATTGTGATCAGCTTGAGCTTCATGGTGGTTGAGCAGCTAGGCGCCTCGCTCAAGAACCCGTTCGAGAACGACGACAATGACACGCCGATGACGAGCCTTTGTAGGACCATCGAGATCGACCTACGCCAGCACCTCGGCGAGACGAACGTCCCGCCACCGATCGAACCAGTTGACGGCGTTCTGATGTGAGCTCGATCAGTCTCTCAACGCCGAGCGCATCACGTCGAGTGGCGGCTTCATGCCGGTCCACATTTCGAAGGCCACTGCGCCCTGGTGGAGAAGCATCCCGAGGCCGTCGACGACCTGTAAGCCACGCTCTTCGGCACGCGCGAGCAGCGTCGTCCTGAGCGGCTCATAGACCATGTCGACGACTGCGGCTCCCTCGGGCAAGGCTTCGATGGGGAGCGAATCGGCGAACGCTTGGGCGCCTGGGTTCGACTTGAGGGTCGCGCTCGTCGCCTGAACGAGCAGGCTCGCGCCCTGGAAATGACGGCCGGCTTCGCCCAATAGCGCAGCCTCCAAGCCGCAGCCGACCGCGTCCGCCAAGGATCGACACAGCGCTTCGCTTTGCTCGGGCTTCCGAGAGAGGACACGGATCTCGGACGCGCCCGCCTGGGCCAGGCCCACGACCGCGGCACGCGCCGCGCCCCCCGCGCCGAGCACGACCACGCGCGCAGCGCCCAGCTCCACACCCGCTTCCTCGAGCGAACGCACCAACCCTAGGGCGTCCGTGTTGTCGCCAAGGTAGCGCCCGTCGTGGCGCACGACGGTGTTCACTGCGCTGATCGCCTGCGCAGTCGGCGTGACTTCGTCGATCAGCGAGAGGATGGCCACCTTGTGGGGCACGGTGAGGTTGTAGCCATCGATGCCCGCAGCGTGCTCGGCTCGAATCGCCTCGGCCAAACCCTCCGGCGCGACCTCGAATCGCTCGTAGCGAAGCGCGATCCCCAGCGCCCGCGCGGCGGATTCGTGCATCTGCGGCGACTTCGAATGGGCAACCGGCCAACCGAAAATCCCGAGGCGAATCGGATCAGTCATGGCTTTCGACCTTTGCGCCGAACTCTCCATCGGACACTCGGACGCGCAAAAGGTCGCCTTGCTTCACCTCGGATTTGCTCCGAACCGCGCGACCCGTCGACTCGTGAAGCGCAATCGCATAGCCGCGCTCGAGCACCCGCAACGGCGAAAGCGCGTCCAAATGTGCACAAAGCTCTGCATGTGTCGCGCGCGCCTCCCGCACCATCGGCCTCCCGCTGCCCCGCAATCGAAATTGGAGAGACTGCAGGCGGTCGCGGCGTGTTCGAACGGGCAAGCGGCCCGCGTCCCTGAGCCTGGCGGTCACCGTAGCGAGCTCGCGCTGATCGTGCCGGAGCACCGAGCGCGGATCCAAGCGCATCAGCCGCTGATGGAGCTCCGCATGCCGTTCCTGCCTTTCACGGAGATCGGACCGCTGCATCTGCTGGAGCTGCTCCTGCAGGTTCCGGAGCTCCCGACGAATCGGGCTGATGACTCGCCGCGCGCCGTAGAGCGGGCGCAGTTGCCGTTCGAGCCGAAGGCGAAGCCCGCCGATCCGATTGTCCAAAGCTTGGTTCAACCGCCGTTCCCAGGATCGCAGGTCGCGGAGCAGTGCTTGGCGCTCGGGCACGACGATCTCGGCTGCATTGGAGGGCGTGGCAGCTCGCACGTCGGCAACCAGATCGGCGATCGTCACATCGATCTCGTGACCGACGCCGCTCACGACGGGCACGCGACATGCTGCAATGGCGCGCGCAACCCCCTCGTCGTTGAACGCCCAGAGGTCTTCGGCCGAACCGCCGCCGCGCGAGACGATCACCACATCCAAGTCCCCGACCCGCTGAATCAGCTCGAGCGCCGCGATGATGCTGGTCGGCGCATCCTCGCCCTGGACTCGGCAGTCTGCGACCAGAATCTGCACGGGGCAGCGCTCCGAAGCCACGCGAATGATGTCCCGCAAGGCAGCGGCCGTTCGGCTCGTGACGACGCCAACCCGCCGTGGAAGCGCAGGCAGCGGGCGCTTTCGCTCCGGGTCGAGCAGGCCCTCGGCTTCGAGCGTCGCACGCAGCCTTCGGAACTGAGCTGCGAGGTCGCCCTCGCCCGCGAGCTGCGCCGAGCGCGCGATCAGCTGAAACTGACCGCGCGCCGTATAGAGTGAAAGCGTCCCGCGAAAGCGGATGCGGGCCCCATTTTCGAGCGGGGCCTTGGTCCGGCGGACGTCGGATTGAAACATGACACCGCGCAGCTGTGCGGGGTCTTCCTCGTCGTTGAGCGTGAAATAGACGTGACCCTTCGCGCGCCGCACGTCGGACAGCTCGCCTTCGATGAGCACCTTCCCCCAGTTGTCCTCGAGCGTGAGGCGAACCGCGCGGTTGACTTCACTGACGCGGAAGACACGTTCATCGCCATCATGGCCTTGGCTCTGAAGACGCTCGAAAAGCGGCATCTCCGACATGCGCCGAACCTAGCCGCAATCCATCCTACGAAAAAGGGGACTGTCCCCTTTTAATGAAAGTGAGCGCGATGCGTGCGGTTGTCGTTGGGGTCGGGTCGAATCTCGGAGCGCGGGAGGCCGCGATCCGTGCGGCGCGGGACCTGCTGCACGCGCGCGACGGCATCGAGGTGACCGCCGTCTCCCCGATGTACGAAACCCAACCCCTCGGACCGCCACAGCCACTGTATCTCAACGCCGCGTTCCGTTTGGAAACCAACCGTTCGCCAATCGAGCTTCTGTCGGCGCTGCTGCGAACCGAACGTCGTCTCGGCCGCCGTCGCGATGCGGACCAACGCTGGGGTCCCAGAAGCATCGATCTCGACCTGCTTTGGGACCAGCGCGGGCCACACGAGTCGCCGGGTCTTCGCGTGCCTCATCGCGAGCTCCGCAACCGCGACTTCGCGCTGGCGCCCCTGCTCGATGTCGCCCCGGAGCTCGTCGAAACGTTTGGCCGGTCGTTTGAACAGCTGGGAGGCGCACCGCCTTTGTGGGCTCGCGACGCGCGGATCGTCGTAGAGACCTCCCCGAAAGGCTTCGACGTCGACGTCGAAGCGGACTCGCTCGCGGAAGGCTGCGCACTGAGCATCGGACACGGGGTTCGCGGAGGGCGCCCTTGGTCCAGCCTCCACCGGAGCATCGAACCCGGCGTCCAAGAATTCTCGAGCGCAGTCCGACGCGTTTTGCAGAAGGGCTTCTCAATCCACCGGGCGACGATCAGTCACTGCTCGAAATCCCAGTGGGACTTGGAATTTCATGGCGCTTGCATGGGAAACCCGCGCCCGGCTGATGTGCGACTTTGGACTACCCCGGGAACACATCGCCCCATTCGCGTCCAACTGGCAGCGCTTTACTGACCGCCAGCCGGCGTCGTTTTCTCATCGAATCGTTTGTTGCTTCACGAATCGCTAGCTACTCTTAATCGGGGGTTCCAGACAAAAGAACATGGCAGATGCACGTAAGGACAAGCGCACGCTGCTTTCGCTGAAGATCCGCTACAAGAGCGCCACGCTCGAGGATTTCATCGAACGCTACAGCAGCGACATTTCGCGGGGGGGCGTTTTCATCAAGGCCAAGAAACCCTTGGCCGTGGGTACGCTTCTGAAGTTCGAGTTCATGCTTCAGGACGAGTCGTCCTTGATCCATGGCGTGGGCCGCGTGGTGTGGAGGCGCGAAGAAGCCGATGCGGGCCCGCAGGACCCTCCGGGCATGGGAATCAAGTTCATCAAGATGGATGCGGATTCCCGCGCCGTAGTACAAAAGATCGCAGACGACCGGGCGCACCCGGGTGTCTTCGATCAGGGCAAAGAAGGCGGCGATCATCTTCAGGTTTTGGAGTCCGACCAGCCTGCCAGCGACGATCGCACCAAGGTCCGGCACGTCAGTGAATTTCTGGCGTCCGCGCTCGAGGAGGGCGGGGCCGGTGAAGCCGCACGACGTGAAGCGCAGGCCGGCGCTGCGCGCGCGCGTCATCACGGCGAAGACAGAAGCAACGTGGCGGCCCGTGGCGCGTTCGCGGCGCACGACACCCTCGCTTCTCAGCAGCGGCAATTTGCGTCCGAAGCACAAGCGCGCGGCGCGATGTCCGCATTTGGCGGCTCCGGTGGCAGCTCCGCAGCGCGTGTCGGCAGCGCTGCGGCACCGGCGTTCGACGAGATCGACCCGGACGACGACTTTCTCGAAGATGAAACCACGAAGGTCCACGAGTACCCCGCCGAAAGCTATCGCCCTGAAGCCGCCGCCACGGTGATCGCCAAGGACCCGGCGGCGCTGCTCCAATCCGAAAGGCTCGCGGCTCCCAAGGCGCCCGCCGAAAACACGATGGGCGAACCCCTTGAAGGCGGAGTCCAAGACCTTTTCGGCTCCGCGGACGTTGATTCGTTCGGCCCTGCGCCGGGGGAGATCATCGACGCGAAGTTCTTCGATTCCGACGATGGGCCAATGGGGCGACCCGTTCCAGAGGCGCCGGGGATTCCATCCGAGGCGTTCAAGGTTCCACAGTCGCCCGAGCCCGTTTGGACGACGAGGCCAACACCGGAGAAGCAGGCGCGATCCGGCCTTGTCGTTCTGCTCATCGGCGTGCTGGTCGTCGCCGTTGCAGCCGTTGCGGCATGGCAGTTTGGGCTGTTCGACGATTTGATGGATTCGCTCGCGGTGGGCTCCGCGGAACCTGCCGAGCCCAATCGCGCCGCTGCGCCTGTCGCCGCTCCTGCGGTACCCGAGCCCAAAGAACCCGCCCCAGACGCGCCGCCTGCAGCAGACGCCGCAGCCACTCAAGCTCCCGCGCAGGCCGCAGAAGGCCCGGCCAACGCTCCGCCTGTCGCCGCTCCTGCGGTTGCGAACGCGGCGCCTGCCAAGGACGTCGATGCGGGTGTCATCAAGTTCGAGGTCACCTCGCAGCCGGCTGGTGCATTCGTCTCGGTCAACGGCAAACGCCAGGGACGCACGCCGATCGTGCTCGAGCACGACGTGGGCACGAAGCTTTCGATCTACTCGAAGATTCGCGGCTATCTGGGTCAGAGGCAGCAGGTCGTGGTCGCCGCAGGCCAAGAGCCGCTCACGATGCAGCTCGTGCCCCTGCCCTACGTGGTTCAGGTCGTGACGGATCCACCGGGCGCCATGGCGAGTGCGGTCGGTGGCGGGGTGGTCGTCACGCCAGGTGAAATGCAGTTCAAATCGATGCCGAGGTCTCGGAGGATCGTGTTCTCCATGAACGGCTACGAAACTGCGAACAAATTCGTGACCCGCGGTTCGTTCACCGAAGAGACCCGCCGCATGTTCGCAACCGTCAACGTAACGCTTCGGAAAGAAGGGGCCGGATCGAGCACCAAAGTCGCCGCGCCCGTGCCTGGCGAAGAGACTGTCGAGCCAGCGGCCGCGCCGAGCGGCGAAACGGCCGGACCACAGGCCGCGCCTGCGCCGAGCGAGGAGAAAGCCGAGGCGAAGCCGCCGGCCGAGCCAGAGCCCGTCGAAGAGCCTCCGGCGCCTAGCGAAACAGAAGCGGCCGACGTCCCTTAGGCCTTCGGTACAGCAAGCGAATCCAGAGCAGGCCGGCGAGAAAGCCGCCGATGTGCGCGAACCAAGCGACGCCGCCTCCGCCCTCGGCGATCATGTCGAGGGACATGTAGCCCAGCACGAGCTGCAGCACGAACCAGAGCACGATGAAAATCGCAGCAGGCACTTCCATGAAGTGAAAGAAGATGAAGATGGGGATGAGCGTGACCACGCGCGCATGCGGGAACAGCGTCAGGTAGCCGGCGAGGACACCCGAGATCGCGCCCGACGCGCCGATCATGGGCACCATGCTGTTGGGGTCGACGAGAACGTGGCCCAGGGCAGCGCCGAGCCCGCACAGGAGGTAGAACAACAGATAGCGAGCGCGCCCGAGCACGTCCTCCACGTTGTCCCCAAAGACGTGCAGAAAGAGCATGTTGCTCGCGAGATGCAGGAGCCCGCCGTGCAGGAACATGCTGGTGTACGGCGTGACCCAGCTCCCAAGCGCGCCTCCATCCACACGCGCGGCGCCCCAGTTGCCATGGGCGATCACGTCGGGGATCACGCCGAATCGCATCACCGCGGCTTCCGCCCCGGCTTTGTCGAGGCTCAAGCTCATCATGAAAACCAGCATGTTCGCGCCGATGATGGCCCAGGTGACGATGGGCGTGCGGCGCGTCTGGTTGATGTCGCGAATGGGTATCACCATCGGCCTCTCTATAGCGCGCCCGCAATGCAGCCGCAGTACCCCGTGCTAGAGCGGGCACATGGACGCGGGTCATCTGCTTGGACCGAACGGACCGCTGGCCCGCGGCATTCCGAGCTACGAGCATCGCCCCGGGCAGATTCGAATGGCCCGCGCGGTGCAGGACGTGTTGCACCACGATGGCGTTCTGTTGATCGAGGCAGGAACCGGTACGGGGAAAACCTGGGCCTATTTGATCCCTGCGGCCCTGAGCGGGCGCCGCGTGCTGGTGTCGACCGGAACCCGCGCGCTGCAGGACCAGATCATGGAAAGGGACCTGCCGGCCTTGAAAAGCCACCTTGGCATCGACATCCAAGCAGTGTGCGTGAAGGGACTGAGCAACTATCTCTGCCGCCGAAGATTTCAGGAGCTTTCGAACAGCGCCGACGCGACGCAGCCCCGCTTCGCCCGCCCGCTACCCGCGCTTCGAAATTGGATTGAGAGTACCCGATCCGGCGATCGCGCTGACCTTTCGTCGATTGCCGAGGAAGACCCGATCTGGTCGCGTGTGGTGAGCGGATCCGAAACGCGCATTGGCTCTCGCTGCGACTTCTACGAAGATTGCTTCGTGACCCGCGTTCGCCGACGTGCGGACGAGGCTCAGCTCGTGGTCGTCAACCATCACCTGTTCTTCGCGGACCTCGCGCTTCGCGACACCGGGTTTGCCTCGGTCTTGCCCGACTATGACGCGGTCATTTTCGATGAGGCGCATCAGATCGAGGACACCGCGACCCTCTTCTTCGGCTCGCGGCTTTCGACGGCAATGCTCGACAAGTTGGTCCGTGACGCCCGCGCGGCGTTGCGCAGCGAGCGGGGTGAAAAGAAGCAGGCGACGCGCCTGCTCGACGCGGTGCTCCAGCAATCCTCGAATTTTTTCAGCGCCCTACCCGGCAGCGCCAACGGTGGCCGAGTCCCCTTGCCCCCGCAGTCGATTCCGGAAAGCGCCCTTTTCGCCTTGGACAACGCGCTCGCCGAGCTCGCCGCCTCTTGCCGGAACCTGCGGCCGCCGCGCGAGAACGCCCTACAAATCGCGAGGCGCACGGACCAGCTGCGGGATGCGCTCGGCTCTCTCGAAGCACCGGGCCAGGTGAGCTGGGCGCAGGCGAGCGGACGCAGCCCCGCCGTCGGCTCGAGCCCCATCGACGTGGGGCCACTCTTGCGCGAACGGCTGCACGAACGCGTCCCCTGCGTGGTGTTCACCAGCGCGACGCTGACCACCGGCGGAGACTTTCGTTTCGTCAAGCGCCGCCTCGGCATCGATCGCGAGGTGAGCGAAGAAATCGTCGAGTCGCCGTTCCGTTACGAAGAGCAGGCTGCGCTCTACGCACCCCAGCACCTCCCCGACCCACGCGCGTCGGACTTCCCGGACGCAGCGGTCAAAGAAATCGTGGAGCTCATCCGAATGTCAGAAGGGGGTGCATTCGTTCTTTCGACCTCGCTACGCATGATGCGGATTTTCGCCAAGCGCGTCGGAGAGCAACTCGACTACGAGTGGTTCGTCCAAGGCGACGCACCGAAACAGACCTTGCTCGATCGATTTCGCGATCAGGGCAACGCCGTATTGTTCGCGACCGCGAGCTTCTGGGAGGGTGTCGACGTCCCGGGTTCGGCGCTGCGGCTCGTCATCATCGACAAGCTCCCCTTCGATGTACCAAGCGATCCGGTGATTGCCGCTCGCTGCGAACGCCTCGACGAGGCCGGCGAATCGTCGTTCATGCGCTACCTCGTTCCCGCCGCCGCGCTTTCGTTGAAACAGGGCTTTGGACGTCTGATTCGCCACCGGCAAGATCGCGGCGTCGTCGCCATTCTCGATTCGAGAATCCGCCGTAAAGGCTATGGAAAAGTGTTTCTTCGAAGCCTTCCGCCGGCGCGCGTCTGCGACAGCCTCGACGAGGTTCGGGAGCTCTTGATCTCCGCGAGCCAACACCCCAACATGTCGTCCGTGTCCGCGTCTTGAAGGAGGCCCCTTGACTCAAGCCGTCGCCCAAAACCAAGGCTCCGCCGCCATCCCCGAAGCCGAGCATCGGATCGAGCCTACGTCGCAGTCCAAGCTCGACGAAGCGCTCGCGATCCTCGAGGACCACAAGAACGAGTGGGTGGCGCTCGACATCGACGAACGCATCGAGCTGCTGGAGCACGTTCGCGAACGAGCGGTCGAGGTTGCCGAGCGCTGGGTTGCGGCATCGGTGGAAGCCAAGGGCATGAGGTTCGGCGGAGCCGAAGAGGGCGAGGAGTGGCTGGTGGGTCCTTCCGCGGTCGTGAAGAACATCACCCTCCTCATTGCATCGCTCCGTGACATCCAAGAGCGCGGGGTGCCGCAACTTCCGACCGCAGCCTTTGCGCGGCCCGACGGGCAAGTGGTCGCTCCGGTGTTCCCGGCCGACGGGTTCGATGGTCTTCTCTTTCAGGGCTTCACCGCGGAGGTCTGGATGCAGCCAGGGGTCCGCCTCGAGGAGCTGAGCGAGAACCAGGCCTCGTTTTATCGGCAGAAGTCACCGAAAGGGAAGCTGGCCCTGGTCCTCGGGGCAGGAAACGTCTCCTCGATCGGGCCGATGGACACGCTCTACAAGCTCTTCGTCGAGGGGCAGGTCGTCTTGCTGAAGATGAATCCAGTCAACGAGTACCTCGGCCCGCTCATCGACGAAATGTTCGGGCCGCTCCGCGAGCGAGGCTTCTTTCGAGTCGTCTATGGGGGCGCCGCCGAGGGTGACTACCTCTGCCTGCACCATCTAGTCCAAGACATCCACGTCACCGGTTCGGACAAGACCCACGACGCCATCGTCTTTGGCATCGGCGAGGAAGGCGCGCGCCGAAAGGCAGCCGATGACGCGCGCAACCCCAAGCGACTCACCTGTGAGCTTGGCAATGTGAGCCCGATCATCATCGTGCCCGGCCCCTGGTCGCAGAAGGACCTCGAGTTCCACGGCGTGAACCTCGCATCCACCATCGTCAACAACGCGGGCTTCAACTGCACGGCAACGCGCGTGATCGTGCAGCACCAGAGCTGGAACCAGCGCGAAGCCCTGATCGACGCGCTGCGAAGGGCGTTCAAAAAGGCTGCCGATCGGAAGCCGTACTACCCTGGCGCCAAAGAGCGCCAGAAGATGTTCCTGGAGCATCATCCGGACGCCGAGCTGTTCGGCGCCAAGGGTGAGGGCCGGGTACCTTGGACGCTGATCCACCACCTCGACCCTAGCCACGCCGACGACATCTGCTTCAACACCGAATCCTGGTGCGGGCAAACCAGCGAGGTTGCGCTCCCGGCCTCGTCGATCGTCGAATACATCGACGCGGCGGTGGAGTTCTGCAACGAGCGCGTTTGGGGCACCCTTGCCTGCAGCATCATCGTCCACCCGAAGTCCCTCAAGGACCCGGCGGTTGCCGAGGCCGTCGAGCGCGCGATCGCCAAGCTCCGGTACGGAGCCATCGCCATCAATCATTGGTCAGGGCTGATTTACGGCTTCGGGACGCCCACCTGGGGCGCATTTCCCGGGCACGACCGCAGCGACATTCGATCCGGACAAGGCGTCGTGCACAACACCTTCATGTTCGACCGGCCGCAGAAGTCGGTGCTCCGAGGCCCGTTCCGCGTGTTCCCGAGGCCGGCCTGGTTCGTCGACAACGATAGAGCCCTCGCGGTGGGCCCCAAGCTCACGTATTTCAACGCCGACCCGTCTTTGGCGAGGCTCCCCGGGCTCATCTGGGCCAGTGTGTTCGGCTAGCCGTCACGACGGGCGAGCAGGGCCTCGTAGCTGCGCTCGGGTTCGGCCTCGCGTGCGACCTCCAGTCCCGCGGCGTGCCAGCCCGGTTCCTGGAGCTGGCCGAATGCGTCACGCGCCCCTTCATGCCCGGCCCGCTGGTCGACGACATGCTCGAAGCCAGCGGCAAGCAAGGCAATGGCTGCCCTGAGCGAACGGTTCCCCGACCGGCAGCCGACCACCAGCTTGCTCTCTTTCGGGAACACCGCGGCGACGACCGACATGAAGTCCCCGTTGGGCCGCATGCCTGACGGCGTCGCGTGCAGCAGCGGGATGTTGTACGCCCCGACCACATGCCCATCATCGAACTCGGGAATCGAGCGAACGTCGAGGTACGCGTAGCCTTCGTCTTCGAGGAGCGCGGCGGCCTCGAGCGGTGAAACCCTCTTGACGGTCATGATTTCCTTCTAGGGAACATCGACTTCGGAGCAAGTGGGCAGCTCAGCCGCGCGCGCCTTTGAGGAAGAGGTTCTCTAGCGACTCCCGCTCCGGGATCATCGCGTCGAGCCTGGCGCCGGCTGCGCCCGAGATTCGGAGGACCTCGTCGACCGCCTGCTGGCCCTCGACCTGCAGCGTGAGATGGCCGGCCCCGCCATCGACGATGGTCCCCCGTGACGCGAGCGAGTCCCTGAGCTTCTGTGAAGCGCTACTCAGTCGGATCTCGACGCGCCGACCGGCGGACTCCAGGAGGTCGTGCACCTGGCCTTCCGAAGTGATTTTGCCCTGCTGCATGATCACGACGCGGTCGCAGAGGAGCTCGACGTCGCTCAAAATGTGGCTCGTGAACAGGAGTGTCTTTCCGCGCTCGCGTTGTTCGAGCAGGAGGTCGCGCACCTCTTTGCGGCCGATCGGGTCGAGCCCGCTCATCGGCTCGTCGAGCACCAAGAGCTCTGGGTCGTGCAGGAGCGCCTGGGCGAGCCCGATGCGCTGCATCATCCCCTTCGAGAACTTGCCGATCGGTCGATCTGCGGCGTGCCGAAGCCCGACCTTGTCGATCATTTCTTCGGAGCGCGCGCGGCGTTCGCGCCTTTGGAGACCGACGAGCCGACCGCAGAGGTCCAGGAACTCGATCGGCTTCAGGTATTGATACACGTACGGGTTTTCCGGCATGTATCCCACGCGCTTCGCTGCCTCACGGTCGCCGGACGGGCTCCCGAAAATTCGAATCTCGCCCTTCGTTGGAAAAATCAGGCGAAGAATCGACTTGATGGTGGTCGTCTTGCCCGCCCCATTGGGCCCAAGCAGGCCGAAAATCTCGCCGCGCTTCACCGCGAAGCTCGTCCCGCGCACCGCATCCACGCGCTTGCGGAAAAAGCCGATGTGAAAGGTCTTGTAGAGGCCCTTCACCTCGAGCACCAAGTCGTCACTCATCGAGCACTCCAAGAAGGGCACGGACGACGTCCTCGACGTCGCTGTTCCGCATCTGCGGATAAAGCGGAAGCGCAATGCCACGCGTGGCGATGTGCTCGGCCATCGGCAGCGATGCATCGCTCCCGGCAAAGCTGCCGAGCTTGTGAATCGCAAAAGAGAGAACGCCCGCTTCGATGCCCCGATCGCGGAGCTTTTCGCAAACCAACTTGCGAGCAAAGCCTTGCGGAAGCACGACTCCGAAGGTCTGGTAGTTGGACTCCGCGCCGTCAGGGGTTGTTTGAATGTCGAGCGCCCCGTCGAGCGCCTGCGTATAGAGCGCGGCCAGCTCACGCCTTCTTCCAAGAATCTCATTGAGCCGTTGAAGCTGCGCGAGCCCCAGCGCGGCGGCGATCTCGGTCATGCGCGAGTTCCCGGCAGCGACGACGAACTCTCCGCCGAGCTGCCCGTGGTTGCGCAGCGTCCGCAGCTTGTCGGCGACGACGTCGTCGTCGGTGAGGCACATGCCACCTTCGCCTGTCGTCAGGATCTTTCGCGGATGAAAGCTCAGGCACGACACGACGCCGAGGCTCCCGCATGGACCGCTGCCAAAGCGGCTCCCGAGCGCGCACGCCGCGTCTTCGATGATCGGCAGTGAACCCAGAGCCTCCCGAATCTCTTGGGCCCGTGCCGGGTTGCCAAACTGGTCGATTACGATGGCCGCCTTGGTGCTGCCACTCCGTGCTTCGCGGAGCGCCGCTGCGGTGCTGTTCCACTCGCCCTGATCGACATCGACGAACCGCACTTTTGCTCCGGCCAACCGGATTGCATGCGCCGGGCTCGGCCAGCTGAGCGCCGGGCATAGGACCTCGCCCCCGGAGCCAACTTGCAGCGCCTTGAGCGCGAGCTGGAGCGCGGAGGTGCCACTCGACACGGCGACCCCGTGCCGACGGCCGACGAGCGCGGCGATCGCCTGCTCGAAGCGCTCGACCAACGCGCCCTGAACGAGCTGTCCAGACTCCAAAACGGCGGCAACGGCGCGGCGTTCGTCCTCACCGATCCATGGTTTTGCTAGGCGAATCAAGGTCTGGGCATCTTACCAAATCGGTCGCCCAAACGACCAGATTGCGGGGCCCGGCCGGCGGTCGCACCCTGGGAGGCGTGGAACTCGCGCTTCAGCTCGACGCCCTGGAACGAGCTTTGACGCGCTTGGGGATACGCTTCCTCGAAGAAGAGCTCCCCGAGGAGGCCCATGTCGACGGAGGTCTCTGCCGGGTCCAGGGGGAAATGCTGCTCTACGTGTCTCCTAGCGCCCCACCCTGGCGCCGGGCCGAGGTGCTCCTCGACGCGCTCCGCCGCCTGCCCCATCAGGAGATCTGGCTTCCCCCGGAGATCCGCCGGCTACTGCCAAGCGATGAGATCTGCGACAACACGCTTCGGCTGTTACGCTTGAAGGACGAGGAGTCATAGTGAGCGGTCTTGGCTTGATACTTTCGGGGGGTGGCGCGCGAGGAGCGTACGAGGTCGGGGTTCTCCAATACATCTTCAGCGAGTTCCTCGACTCGAAGGGGCAAGGACCCAAGGTCGACCTGATCTCCGGTACCAGCGTCGGCGCTGTCAACGGCGCCTTTGTCGCCTCGGCCATCGGCGATGTGCCCGCCGGGGTGAAGCAGCTCGTTTCCATTTGGACCGGACTCGAGCTGCCCCACGTGCTTGGTTTTGGTCTGCGTCAGGCTGCAGGCCTCTATCGCGTGCTTCTTGGCGGCTCCGCGCAGGCGCGCGGCGTCTTCGACCCGGCCCCGCTCTCGGCGCTGGTAGGCCGAAACGTTCGCTGGCGGCGGCTCAGGCAGAACATTCGAAGTGGCGCCCTTCGAGCGCTCACGGTGAGCACTACCCACGTGGGCACCGGGCAGCCGGTGATTTTCGTCGATGCGGCTCCGGGCATTGGAATTCCAGACAGCCTGGGCCTTCATGCGCTGGTGCGCCGGGCCCGGATCGGGCAGCACCACGTCCTCGCTTCCGCAGCGATTCCACTCATCTTTCCGCCCGTCGAAATCGGCGACGAGATCCATTGCGACGGTGGCCTTCGCCTCAACACGCCGATGGGCCCGTCGGTGCATCTCGGCATGAACCGCTTGCTCGTCATTGGGCTCTCGACGCCGCACTCGCCCGACCGGCGGGCCGTAAAAGACGGCAAGTACCCGGGCGCGACGTTCATGCTCGGAAAGGTGCTCAACGCCTTTCTTCTCGACCACGTGAATACCGACCTCCTCGAAGTCCAGCGTATCAACGACTTCCTTCGGGATGGCGTCCGCGCCTACGGTCCGGAGTTCCTCGATCGCATCAACGAAGCCGCCAAAGCGCGTGGCGCTCTGGCGAAGCGCCGCCTGCTCAGCTCCTTGGTTCTTCGACCGACCGTCGACATTGGACAAGTCGCTTCGGAGTACCTCGCCTCCAACCGAGTACGCTTTGGCAAGAGCCTCGGGCGCGCGTTCATCAGCATGCTGGATGTCGGCGCCGGAGCCGAAGCCGACTTGGCCAGCTACCTCCTGTTCGACGGGGGATTTGCGCAGACCCTCATCGAGATGGGCCGGCGCGATGCCCACGCCAAGCGAGACGAAATCGAGGCCTTTCTCTTCGAGGATCCGGATTCCATCTTGTCCCCGGCGCCGACTGTGGGATCGAGGGCACATTCAGCTTCCAAGCCCCCGGAATAGCGGGCGGTTTGGGCAATCGGAGCACTGTGGACAAAAAGTGGAACCCTGACGCAAAGGTCAGTGCTATTGTAATATTTTACCCACAACGTTGGGTGTGGTAGGCTCGAACAGTGGCTCAACCAAGCGTCGCGCACATCTCTGAGAACGCGACCCAACTGTCTCAGCGCCTCGTCCAGAACATTGCGCTGGTCGTTCGGGGCAAAGAAGAGGTCATCAAGCTGGCGGTCGTCTCGCTTTTGGCGCGTGGGCACCTGCTGCTCGAGGACGTCCCTGGTGTCGGAAAGACGACCTTGGCGCGGGCTCTTGCGGCGTCGGTCGGTGTGACGTTTCGACGCCTTCAATGCACCTCCGATCTCATGCCGACCGATGTCCTCGGCGGCAACGTGTTCAACCAATCCAAGAGCACCTTCGAATTTCGGCCCGGCCCGATTTTCACGCAGGTTCTCCTCGCCGACGAGGTGAACCGAACGACGCCCAAAACGCAAAGTGCGCTTCTCGAAGCGATGGACGAACGGCAGGTGTCGATCGACGGAGAGACCCACAACCTCGAAGAACCTTTCTTCGTGGTCGCGACGCAGAACCCGCAGGAGTTCTACGGTACGTACCCGTTGCCGGAGTCGCAGCTCGACCGCTTTCTCGTGCGGCTCAGCGTTGGCTATCCGCCGCCTGGCGTCGAACGAGAGGTGCTCACTCGTCGTGGCGCGGACCCGGTCGAACAGCTCAACTCGACGATGAGCGCAAACGAGCTTCGGCACGTTCAGCAGGCGGTCGACTCGGTGCGCGTCGACGACGCGGTTCTCGATTACCTGCATCGAATCGTCATCGCGACGCGAAATACGCCGCTCTTGTCGGTCGGTGTGTCCACCCGAGGGGCGCTCGGTTTCGAGCGCGCGGCGCGGGCGAGGGCGCTGGTCGAAGGGCGCTCCTTCGTGCTGCCCGACGACGTCAAGGTGCTCGCGGGCCCCGTCTTGGCCCACCGTGTGAAGGTCAGCGGCGGCATGGGCGGAGCCGCGGTTCGCGACGATGCACAGCGCGTGATTCGCGAGCTCCTCACCGTCGTCTCTGTGCCTCTCTGATCGGGCCGGTCGATGCGGATCTTTCGGCGAAAGCGGAGCAGGCGGAAGTTTCGACTGACGCGGGAGGGGCGGGCGTTCCTCTTCGTCACCGTCGGTGTCGGTCTCGCTGCGGTCAACACGGCGAACAATCTCCTCTACCTGGTGCTCGGCTTGCTTCTTAGCCTGCTCCTGGTGAGCGGCGTCCTGAGCGACCTCGCGCTCTGGAAGCTCCAACTCAAGCGCAACCTCCCCGCTCGACTCTTCGCCGGGCGGCGCTCGCTCATCGACGTCGCCTTGCTCAACGAGAAGCGCTGGCTCCCGAGCGTCTCGGTCGAAGCGATCGACGAGATCGATGGCGTAGACACGGAGGCCGCGCGTTTCGTGCGCGTCGGGCCCGGAAAGACGGAGATCGGGAGCTATCGCTTCGAGTCGCCGCGACGGGGGCTTTTCGAGCTCGGCACCGTGCGGGTGCTCACGCGCTATCCATTCGGCCTCATCGAAAAAGGCTACACCATCTTCCTGCCCGACGAGTTCGTCGTCTATCCGCAGCTGCTCGAGCACGTTGCCGCGCCTGCCCTTCGCCCGATGCAGGGGGACGCTGCGCCGATTCACCAGACCGGACGCGGAAGCGAGTTCGCGGGCAGCGTGCGCTTCTACCGTGAGGGCGATGAAGCGCGAGACATCCACTGGAAGCGAACCGCAAGCCGCGGCGAGCTCGTCGTTCGCGAACACGAGCAAGACTCGAGCGCGCTGGTCACGCTCACCGTCGACAACCTGATTCCCTCCAGCCTCGACGACGAAGCCGCATGGCAAGAGCGGTTTGAAACGTCGATTTCCGAGGTCGCAACCCTGGCTTCCGTCTATCTGGCGCAGGGCATTTCCGTGCAGGTTCAGTCGAGCAGCAGCGTCTCGCCACTGGTGCCTGGCGGCACTCCGCCCGACCCCATCTGGCACTTTCTCGCGCTCCTTGCGCCCGCCCGCGCCGATACCTCCCGCCGCAACTCAAAACGCAAGAGGCGCGCGGCATGAAATTTGGCTTCGCCCACAAGATCGTGGCCTACCTGTTTGCGGCCCTCGGCCTCATCGCGCTCTTGCTCGGCACGACGTTCAGCCCTTTGGAAGCAACGCTCGTCGTCCTGGGTTTCGGGGCCAGTTGGTTTGCCGAGCCGCCGCTTCTCGACCGCCCGGGCTACTCGCGTTTCTGGAACATCGCCGCCGTAGTGGTTCTCATCCTCCAAATCGCGCGAGCGATGGCCGGAGAGTCGATCTTGTCGGTGGGCGTGCAGTACGCGGCTTTCCTTCAGATCTCACGCCTCTCACACCGCAAGACAGCTGCGGACTACCAGCAAATCGCGATCCTCGGTTTCCTGCACCTCATCGCGGGCACCGTGTTCTCGACTGGCCTCGACTATGCCGTCGTCTTCTTTGGTTTCGTCATCGTCATGCCGTGGATGCTCGCACTCACGCATCTACGAAAAGAGCTCGAGATCGCGCATGGCGCAGACAGCCCCGTTCTGCGCGGCGAGCTCCAAAGCAGAAATCTCGCGACCCCGGCGTTCTTCGGCGGCACCACGCTTCTCGCGGTTCCGCTCTTCATCTTGACCGCCGCCATGTTCTTCGCGTTTCCCCGCGTCGGCTTTGGTTTCCTTTCGAACCTCGGCGTGCGAACGCAGTCGGTCGCCGGCTTTGGTGACGACGTCGAGCTCGGTGGCTTCGGCACGATTCGCGACGACCCCACCGTCGTCATGCGCGTCAAACCCAAGAACCGCCCCGACCCGCCGCCGCGCTCGCTCGACCTGCGGCTCCGGGGAACCTCGTTCGACCGTTACAGCGACGGCCGCTGGTCGCGTTCGCCCATCGCCGGCGTAGAGCTGAAACGCCTCCAAGACACGTACATGGTTTTCCGTCCTCCGAAGCCCGAAGACCGGGAGTACGAGATCATACTCGACCCGATGGATGAGGCGGTCTTGTTCCTGCCCGAGGGCACCGTGTCATTGCAGCTCCCGCCGACGGTTCGCGCCGGCCGCAATCGATACCGTCGCATCACGCGCTCGCCAGGGCTCGACGTGCGCTACCAGGGCCGCGTCCAGGGCCCTCTGACCTACAAGGCCTTCGTCACGGCGAAGTCGCGTGGCTTTCCGGAGAACATCCCGAAGCGCCTTCGAAGCCGCTACCTCGAGGTTCCGGCTGGCTACGATCAAGTCGAGGCCTTGGCCCGAGAGGTGGTCAAAGGCGTCTCCAACCCGCACGCCCAAGCGCAGTTCGTCGAGCGCTACCTGCGCGGCGGCGGCAAGTACCGCTATACGCTCGAGCAGCCCGACACCGAAGGCAAAGATCCGCTGCAGGTCTTCCTGTTCGAGGCCAAGGCGGGGCACTGCGAGTACTTCTCGACTGCGATGGCCATCATGATGCGCTCCCTCGGAATGCCGGCTCGCAACGTCACCGGCTTCCTCGGTGCGGACTACAACCCCTACGGCGACTACTACGCCGTACGGAACGGACACGCGCACAGCTGGGTAGAAGTACTCATCGACGGTCGCTGGGTCACGTTCGACCCCACGCCGGCCTCCGGCCAGGTGTTCGCGGTGCCGTCCGGCTTGGCTGTGAGGATGCGGCAAGTCATCGATGCGATGCGCGTCCGCTGGGCCGAGTACGTCGTCGAGTACAACATCCGCGACCAGGCCAAGGCGCTGCAAGGCCTCGCGGCATGGTATCGATCCCTGCGCGGAGATCGCGGTGCCAAGCCGTTCAGCGCAGACGGTCAGTCGACCGACCAGAGCGAATTCGGGCCGATTCCGTTTCGCCCCGACTGGCGCTGGTTCGTTGCCATCATGAGCACCTTTGGCGTTGGCGTCCTCTGGGTTCGATGGCGCCGCAAACGCCGTCGCCAAACCCGTGCGGGGCGGCAGCTCGACCCCAACCGCGACCGAGCCGTCCGGCTCTACCTTTCACTCGAGAGCAGCCTTCGAAGCGCGGGACAAGCGCGCCCACCGGATGTCACGCCGATCGAGCACGCCGAAGAGCTCGACCGCGCAGGCTTCGCTGCGGCCGATGAAGTTCGCGAAGTCACCGATGCCTACCTCGCAGCGCGCTTCGGCGAAGCGACCTTGCCGCTGCACGACTACCAGCGGCTTCGCCAGTTGAGCCGTGGGGTTAGAGCCAAGGCCAAGCGCGCGCCTACTTCGTGAGGAACCAGCCGAGGGCCACACCAAGCGCGGCGAGCGCAACGACGCCGGCGACGATGAGGGCTACCTTGGAGCCCCCGGGCTTGCCTGCGCGAGCCGCTTCGTTCTTCTGCGCTCCCTGCTTCTCTTCCGCCGGCTTTTCCGACTTCGGGTCTACAATCGAAATCGGGGTCGCGCCTGGCGGGCGGAACGTCATCACGGGCGCCCCATCTTTGTCTGTGGTGCGCGGAGCCGGAATCAGCGACGGCCCCATGGGCACTCCGGCCGGTCGCTGAGCCGCTGGCCTGCTGTCCTTGGACTCGAACCAGCCCATCGTGGCGCCTGGCGGTGCGCTGCTGCGCACGTTTTCAATTGCGGTTTCGACCTCCGAGTCACCAGCAAACCAGTTGCTGGGGTCGACGAAGTCCGAAGCCACCAGCGGCCTTGCGCCTTCATCGTCGGGGCTGAGCCGGAACGGCTTCGACGGATCGGCCGGCATGTTGACCGTGCTATCGAGCGAGGTGAACCTGCCGAGCTCTTCTTGGATCATGCCGTCGATCATCATCGGCTGCGGCGGCACCGACTTCTGGCGCTCGAGCGCCGCTTTCACGAGGTTCGCGATGTCGTACGAGGTCACCTTCATCTGATGGTGAAAGAGATAGCTCGCCAGCGCGTCGCCAAACTCACGCGCTGTCTGGAACCGATCGTCAGGCTTTCTCGAAAGCGATTTCAGCAGCAACATTTCGAACTCCGGGTCCACCTCGGGGTGGTCGCCCACGAGGCTCGGGACGTCGGCGCTCGAAACCGCCTGGACCGTGTCGTAGTCGGTTTCGCCGAGGAACAGACGGCGCCCCGAAAGCATCTCCCAGACGCAGACACCTAGCGCGAAGATGTCAGCCCGCGCGTCGACCGACTGCCCGTTTGCCACCTCGGGCGACAGGTAGCTGAACTTCCCCTTCACCACGCCGGGGTCGGTCCGCTCCAGCTGCGTACGCGCCTTGGCAAGGCCGAAATCGGTGACCTTCACCTCGCCGCGCTTACTGATCAGGATGTTCGGCGGCGAAACGTCACGATGAACCAGCTCGACCGGATTTCCATCTTCGTCAACGAGCTCATGGGCGTAGCTCAGCCCGCGGCAGGCTTCCATCGCAATGTAGATGACGTCCTTGAGAGGGAAGGGCTGCCGCTTGAGCCGCAGCGTCTCCATGATCTTCTTCAGGTTCGTTCCGTCGACGAACTCCATCACGATGAAGAAGCTGTTGTCCGACTTTCCGATGTCGAAGACGCTGACGATGTTCGCGTGCGTCAGCCGGGCGCCGAGCCGCGCTTCGTCCAGAAACATCCCGATGAAGTTCGTGTGCGAGGCGAGATGCGGCAGAACGCGCTTGATAGCGACGCGCTTCTTGAAACCTTGAACACTCGTGGCTTCCGCAAGGAAAACCTCCGCCATTCCGCCGGCTTCAAGTCTTTCGATCAGGTTGTATCTCTGATCGGTCATCTCAGGTCGTCCGCCCTCCCCTGAGGCGTTTTTCCATTGTCCTTTGTGGGCAGTGGCCTGGTCAAGGAAGGGATGCCATTGACACGGTGCCCCTGCAGCGCTTGACTGCTGCCGTGTCCCGCTCTCCAAAGCCCCTTCGAATCGCCCCGTCCGTTCTTTCGGCTGATTTTGGCCGCCTCGAGGCTGAAGTCCAGGCTGTCGACAAGGCGGGCGCCGACTGGATCCACGTCGATGTCATGGACGGCCGTTTCGTGCCGAACATCACAATCGGCCCACCTATCGTGAAAGCCATCCGCGCCGCGACCAAGAGCGTGGTGGACGCTCACCTCATGATCGTCGAACCAGAGAAGTATGTTCAGTCGTTTGCCGAGGCTGGCGCCGACGTCATCACCGTGCACGCGGAAGCCAGCACGCATCTGCATCGCACGCTCCAGCAAATCCGTGCTCTCGGAAAGCGCGCCGGCGTGTCGCTCAACCCCCATACCCCTCCTGATTGCCTACGATACGTCCTGGCCAACGTCGACCTGATCCTCGTCATGAGCGTCAATCCGGGGTTCGGGGGCCAGAGCTTCATCCCGTCCGCCCTCGATAAGCTCGCTCAGATTCGCGACATGATTGACGCATCCGGCTTCGACATCGACCTCGAAGTCGACGGTGGCGTGAAACCTGGAACTGCGCGCCAAGTCATCGAAGCGGGCGCCGACGTGATCGTCGCGGGCAGCGCGGTCTTCAACCAGGACGACTACGCGGCGGCCATCCGGGCGATCCGAAAGGACGGCGAGTGAACGACGACGCGGCGCTGAGCAAGGATTTCGTCGACCGCAAAGTCACCAAGCGGAAGCTCCGCAAAAGTAGATTGGTCGTTGAAGAAGGGCCCGAAAAAGGCCAGCGCCTCGACATCGCCAGCGAGCGTATGACCATCGGCCAGAGCGTGATCTGCGACCTGACGCTCAACGACACCGCGGTGAGCGGCACGCATTGCGAGATCATCGCCAAAGAGAACGGATTTTTGCTGCGCGACCTCGGCTCGGCCAACGGGACTTGGGTTGCAGGGGTTCGCGTGCGCGAGGCCTGGCTCGAACCGGGCATGCCCTTGCGCATCGGGCGCACCGTCATCCGCTTCGAGCACGGCCCGGGCACCATCGAAATCGACCTCAGCCGGCGCGAGAAGTTCTATGAGCTCATCGGCCACGGCGTGCGCATGCGCGAGATTTTCGCCGTCCTCGAGAAGGTGGCCGCAAGCGACCTGACCGTCCTGGTTCGGGGCGAAACCGGCACCGGCAAAGAGCTCGTCGCCCGCGCCATTCACCGCGCTTCGAAGCGCGCGCAGCGCCCGCTCATCGTTCAGGATTGCAGCGCGATTCCTGCCAACCTCATCGAAAGCATTTTGTTCGGCCACGAGCGCGGCTCGTTCACCGGCGCCGCCGACCGCAAGCGCGGCTGCTTCGAAGTGGCGGACGGCGGCACGCTGTTCCTCGACGAAATCGGCGAGCTCGACATCAGCCTTCAGCCGAAGCTTCTGCGCGTGCTCGAGACGCGCGAAGTGCAACGCGTCGGTGGGACCCGGATGATTCCGGTCGACGTGCGTGTCGTGGCCGCCACCAACCGCGACCTCCGCCAGATGGTCAACGAAGGCACGTTTCGCGAAGACCTCTACTACCGTCTGACCGTCGTCGAGGTCGACCTGCCCTCGCTCCGTGAGCGCAGCGAAGACATCCCGGCGCTCGCTGGCCAGTTCCTCGAAGAGTCGGCCAAGCGCGGCCCGCGAGAGGGCGCGACCTTCTCGATTACCCATGACGCGATGACGAAGCTGCAAGCCTACCCTTGGCCTGGAAACGTCCGCGAGCTCAAGAACACCATCGAGCGCGCTGTTTCCCTTGCCGACGGAACCGAGCTCGGCATGCACGACCTCATGCCCGCATCGCAAAAAACGCCGCCGATGGTGTTTCCCGGCGGCACCGCCGAGCAGTTCGTCGACAACGAGATCCCCTTCAAAGACGCCAAGCAGCGAATCGTCGATGCCTTCGAAGCGCAGTACCTCAAAGCGGTGCTCGACAAGCATGGCGACAACATCAGCCGAAGCGCGCGAGCGGCCGGCCTCACCCGCTACCACCTCCGCGAGCTCGCCAAACGCTACGGATTGCGCGGCGAAGCCAACGATCCCGACGACGAAGATTGAGCGATCGGCGTCGCTCCCGCCTATGATGGAAGCGATGGCTCGGGGCTCCGTTCTCTTCATCGCAGCGCTTGCCGTCGGTTGGCCACAATGGGTTTCAGCCGACGCAGCCGTCGGCCAACCCGCTGCGCCCGCGCCGTCCTGGGCCAAGTCGGTCGAAGTCGTGAACGACGGCGCCCCCGTGATGCTCGCACCCGACGGCAGCTCACGTCGCCGTGGGACCGTCGGCGCCGGCACGCGCCTCGGCTTCACGCGGAGGGTCTTCGGCGAAGGCTGCTCGACCGGGGTCTGGTACGAAACCAGCGACCAACTCTTCATCTGCGAAGGGCACGTACAACCATCGCCTGAGCCCCCTGGCCCCAAGCGCGACGAGCTCACCGGCCCAAGCTCGCGCCTGCCTCAGCGCTACGCCTTCGTCCGCTTCGACGGCACCCGCGCGTACGCGCACCCGAGCGACTACTTCCGAAGCGACTACAGCGAAGCGCTCGGCAAGGGCTATGGCATCGTGATTACCGGAGAGCAGGTGTACGAGGGCGTCGAGTTCATCCGCACGCGCCGCTACCTCTGGATCGAACGCGGCTCGGTTCACTTCGTCGACGGAAGCGCGTTCACCGGCGTAAAGCTCCGCCGAGGCAAGCCCCTCGACGTCGCCTGGGTCTCGCCTCGCCCCGCGAAGCTGTACGACAAACCCCACGGCCGCGTTCGAAAACGCCTCGACCGCCATGCCGCGGTCCACATCCAATCGAGCCAAGGCGCCTGGAGCCAGCTCGCCGGGGGAGGGTGGATGCGCACCGCCGACCTCGCCCGCGCCGTCCGCGTCGCCCCCCCCGAAGGCGTGGGCCCGACGGACCGTTGGATCGACATCGACATCGACCAGCAAACCCTCGTCGCCTACGAAGGCCCCAGGCCGACCTTCGCGACCCTGGTTTCAACCGGCCGCAACAGCAAGCAATCTGAAACCCCGATCGGTGTGTTTCAGATCTGGGCCAAGCTCGAGTACTCCGACATGGACGACATCGAGCGCACCGACGTCGACAAGAACTATTCGATTCAAGATGTCCCCTGGGTTCAGTTCTTCAAAGGCAGCTACGGCTTCCACGCCGCGTTCTGGCACAACGACTTCGGCCGCCGCCGAAGCCACGGCTGCATCAACCTCTCGCCCGCGGACGCTCGCTACCTCTTTCAGTTCAGCCAGCCCGTCCTGCCGCCCGGTTGGAACGCGATCCTCCCGATGCCCGAAGACCGCCCGACCACGGTGCAGGTTCGTGCAACGGACTGACTCGCCTAGGCTTCTACCGTGTCTTTGATGTTATGGAGCGCCATCTCGAACTCCCGATGGTTCCGCCTCGTGACGATGTGCTCTGCGAGCTTGCCGAGCACGGGAATCGGAATGCTGTAATCGACCTCGGCCTTCACCACCGTCCCTTCATCGTGCGGTTCGAGGTTAATTCCCCAAACTAGCTCGATGGTGCCGATGGTCTGATGCACGACGCACTTATCGAGAACATGCTCGATGACCGTAGCCTGCCCTCGGAGCAGAAGCCCTGCCATTTTGTAGATCCACTCGTACTGCTGCCCGGCGCCCGTCCCGATCACATTGTGAACCTCGACCATGCTCGGCATCCAGTCGGGAAAGTTCATCGGCTCGTCGATGTACGCGAAGACTTGGTCCGCCGTGGCGTTGATGACGATGCTGCTCTTCCAAGAATCCATGGCGGGTCCGACGATAGGGTCGAAACGCCATGAAACCAGACGAATCCAACGACGTCCATACGCAATTGTTTAGCCAAAAAGGAGCCATGAGGAGTTGAGAAGCAGCAACCGGTTGGCGCAGCTCGAGCAGCCCACCCTCTGGTGGGCGACCTCTGGTCCCGACGAACGAGAGAGTTTCCACACAACATTCGCCACCCACGTCCGATGTACGTGCATGGTGTTCGCCGAGTACACGTTGCTCACAGGAATCGTCGTCCTAACGGCGGGCCTAGCCCTCTACGCCCTCGGCGTACCCCTGGTGCAGGCGTTCTACCTCACGAAGCTCTTTATCCTTTTACCGGTGCCCTGAGAGAGGAAGGCAGTCATGAGAATCGAAGCGGGAAATGAGAAGACCTTGCTCGCCGACAAGCGAGGACTAACCACGGTCGAGTACATCATCGTGCTCGGTTTGATCGCCGTGGTCGGCATCGCGGCTTGGCAGCAATTTGGAGAAACCTTGATCGGCGAGGTCGAAGCTGCCGACGGATACATCGCGGACGTCGTGCAGTAGCAGGCAGTGCGATGAACACGGCGGTAACCATCGCTGCGGGTCTGGCTTTGTGCGTCGCGGCAACAGCGGCGTTCTGCGATTGGCGACGAGGCGAGATCCCCAATTGGCTGACGCTCCCCGCGCTTCTCCTCGCGCCATGGAGCTACGGCCTTGCGTTCGGCATCGAGTACGCCCTACATAGCCTCGCGGCTGGGTTCTTGGGCGGCCTGGTGCCGTACCTCATGTTTCGCCGTGGCGCGATGGGAGGCGGCGACGTCAAGCTCTTTGGCGCCCTAGGGGCGGTGATGGGCTTCGACCTGCTTCTCGGGGTCGAGATCCAGCTGGCGGCTTCCTTGGCGGCCTTGGTGTTCGCCAGTGCGGCGCTTGCCTGGAAAGGGGCATTGACCAGCACTCTGATGAACGCGCTTGCCGTGGGTTTCGGCCCTTTGCTTCCACAGCGATGGCGTCGCGAACCTTGCGACGAGCTGGCTGCGCAAGTTCGTATGGGAGCGCCGGTCTTCGTCGCGACGGGATTCTTCGCAACCCCACATCTCTTGCTCGCATGGGCCGCGCCGTGACCGGAACTATGTCAAATTCTGGTTCGCTGTTTACAGACAAACGCGGCGTCGTTTTTCTCGAGTTTCTCGTCTCATTCGTTCCCATGTGGACGTTCTTCTTGAGCGTTCTTCAGCTTGCGTTCATTTCCCACGCGAACCTGATGGTGAAGCACTCCGCCGACTCGGCAGCGAGGGCGGCCGTCGTCGTTTTGCCCGACGATCCAAACGAATACGGCGGCGAACCCGAGATGAGCCTGGACCGCAATGCCGTAACGGCATCCGATCTGGGTGTTGCACTCGGGCAAATCGGGTCGGCGGTGCGGGGTCGAGCAAGCGAAGCAGGCCTCTTGAAGGCCTTCTCCCAGAAGCCTTTGGCCAACCTCGGAAGGTCACGCCTCAACACGATTCGACTGGCCGCCCATACGCCGCTGATGCCGTTGGCGCCGATGAATGTAGGTCGCGATTCGCACCCCAGCATCGGTAAGGCCATCGGAAGCGAGAGGAAGCTCCTCAGCGCGCTCTACTATCAGCCGTTTGCGCTTGCGGTGACGTTTCCGGGCCTTCGGGGGGTCGTCGCGACGGAGCCGGAAATCACCGTGAGGGTCACGTACGCCTACCAATGCACCGTGCCGCTTGCCCGAAGTATTCTCTGTCAGTCGTTCGCAGACCTCGACGCCAAAGAAGAGCTCGGCGAAGCGTTCCTCCCGCTGGCCCAGAGTCTCGTCGGCGGTCGATTTCGGGGTCTACAGCACGACACCACGCTGCTGATCCAAGACGCGCCCTACGAGTATCACCCGAGGGGTTCCTGATGCACCCGAAGCAAGCAGGCCTAGTCGAGGACACGAAGGGTGCCATGATGCTCATGTCTCTATTCATGGCGCTCCTCCTCATCGGAGCTCTCTATTACATCCTCGGCGTAGGAGACGCTGTCATCTACCGGCGTATCATGCAGGACGGCGCCGATGCAGGCGCGCACGCAGCATCGGTGATGGGCGCCAAGGGGATGAACCTCCATGTCTTGCTCAATGTCGTGATGGCCGTGACCACCGGCATTCTGCTGGTCATCCGCAGCGTCGAGGTTCTGCTCGAAATCGTAATCGGCATTCTCTACGGACTCGTTGCGACGGTCGTGCTAGCGGCGAAAGCATCGGCACTCATTGCCGTGCTCAGTCCCGTCGAGAGCACGGTCGAGAGGGTTGGCGATGCCGTCGAGCAGTTTGTGCGAGCCGCCCACGACGCGTTGGATGTGGCGCACAAGGCCGTCCAGCATGGGTATCCCTTGTTGGCAGAAGCGCGCGCGGTCGATGCGATGGCCTTCCAGGCCGCGTATGATCCCCCGGTCGCCGGCGGTTTTGTCGTGCCGCTTCTCGGCTCGCGCCTTCCCAGCGGTGGTCGAGGGCTACCGATCGAAGAGGACGACATCGGCATCCTCTGTGATCGCGTCTCCGAAGGCCTGAGCAACAGGCTCAGCAACATGAGCTCAAAGGTGCCTCGATGGCTTCTCAAGTTCCTTGGTGGCGTCGTCGGGCAGGCACTCCGGCTGGGCAAACGAAGGACGTGCGCAGACGAAGTCGTCGAGCCTCCACGGCGCGTGATTGAGAACCGAGCCGATGGAACTCACGTATGGCTCGGGCACGAAGAGTTCCAATACCGTGCGTACGCGATCGGTCGAGACCCTCACGAAAATCACTGGCAGCATGGCGAGCGGGGCATTCGCATTGCGCAAGGCGGCGCGGCGGACGGGCGCAATGCCGCGCACCAAGCGCATGTCGTAGGTCGCCTCGCCTTTGCACAGGCCGAGTACTACTTCGATGGTACCGAGCACAAAGCTGAGTGGCTCTGGAAACAGCGGTGGCGCGCACGGCTTCGCAGGTTTCGAATCTCGCGCGACTGGATTCCGCGCGGGATTCTCAGCGCATGTTCGGGAGCGAGAGGGAGAGGTTCGCTCGACGGGCTGGCGGGCCTTTGTGACGTCGCGCGTGATTTCTCGATCAACGCGGTCTCCGCGCACTGAGGACACGATGACTGCATCAAACCGACAAGTGCTGACAGACGAAAGCGGAACGGCCATGCTCGAAGCGCTCATCAGTCTACCGGTATTCGCAGCGTCTCTGGTAGCCGTAGTCGCTCTCAATGGAATGTACGGAGCCAAGCTCGAGGCCAAGTCTCGTGCGAGGCGAATGGCCTGGCTGCAGGCCGACTCGGGCGAATGCCCTTCGCAAAGCTGTCGAAGCGGGGAGTGCGGGCGCATCGAAGGCGAAATTCGCGCTGGTGGTCTCGATGACTTGCTCACAGTGCACGACGGTCGCTTCACCTTGGACTCCTTCCTCGGCAACCTCGGTCGTTTTTTTCTCGGCAAGGCGACGAATGGGGTCGGCCTGGCGAAGGCATTGACACCCACGATGCTGAGGCCGGAGATGGGTTCGCAACATGGGGTGACGACCCTGCTATGCAACACGACCTCCAGGAACGCCGAAGGAGTCGGCAACGTTCTCGAGCACGCCTGCCGCACAGGATTGCAAACGACGGAGTACGCGCGTGAAGTATGTAGATAGGATCATGCCCTGGTTCCGGCTGGGACTGTTTCTGCACGTCCTCGTCGTGTTTGCTTCCGCGGTTCTCCTCCGTTCGGCCCATGCCGACGTTGCGCCGTTCTTTTCCGGCATCGTGGTAGAGACCATGAGCTACCCCGGCGCACCTCCGGAGCCCACCCGGGTTCTGCATTTGAACGGTGTCGGCGTTTCATTTCGCACGCAAACGGTGCCTGCCTCGCTCGACGAGGTTCTCCTTCACTATGAATCCCTATGCACTGGCGGGAATGCTGGGCTCGCCGAGCGGCTTTCGATGCAATCGGTCCGCAGCAAGGACGTTGGCCAAGTTGCTTGCCTCGACATGGGCGATACGCCCCGAAACCTACGCTCGCTCGTCGATCGATTTCTTCGCTTTTCCGAGACCGGCGACTTGGGCGAGCTAGGGAGGCTTCGATACATGCGCGCTCGCGAACTGTCCGACATGCCCGGCGGCCAAACGTTCGTTCTTACGGTCTGGGCGGACTCAGCCTTCAACCTCTTTCGAATGTTGCCGGCGGACGGCTCAGACGCAGCAGGCGGTGACGTCGCAGCGGTGCCTCGGCCTCTAGGGTCGCAGCGCGTCTTGTCGGCATGGGAGGCAGGGTCACCCAGCGGGGTCGTCGTGTACCGGGTGCCCGACGAGTCGGCGGACGAGCTCGTATCGTTCTATCGACGCGAGCTATCGGCCAATGGCTGGACGATCATCGAGCGGCATCCTTCTCAGTCGATCGTGATCGACGATATTCGAACGATCTCGGCGGAGCAGGGACACCGCACGGTCACGGTTCTCGCCCGGTCCACCCAAGCCTCCGCCAGCGTGCTCTCCATCCTAGTCTCTGAACCGTCATGACCAAGGGCCACCGTCCATGAATCGAACCGCTCTCCTCGCATCCGTCATCGTCGCTGCACTCGGCTTTGTGCTCCTCGGCGTCTACGTTCGGCAGTTCCAGCGAAACGCGACCGGGGGCGATCCGATTGCATTGCTCGCCATGAGCCAGGACGTCGCGGCAGGCGTGCCCCTGACCGAGCAGATGCTGCTCGTGCGGACCTTGCCCGAGAGCTATGTCGAAGAACGCCAAGTGCTCGCCAGCGCGCTTCCACGGGTCTTGGGCGTCCGCTCGTCCATTGACCTCGAGGCCAACCAAACGCTGCTTTGGACGGATCTGTCCGCGGCTCCAAGGGACCGGCGCTCGCTGTCGAGCCGTATTCCAAAAGGGATGCGAGCGATGAGCATTGCCGGAACTGGAAGGCGACCGTTCGCCGACCTATTGCTCCCGGGCGATCGGGTCGACGTCTTGCTCACCAAAGCGAAGCGAGGCTCTGAGGCAACAGTCGTGACGGTTCCGCTGTTGCAGAACGTTCTGGTGCTTGCCGTCGGCGATCGCTTCGGCGCAGCGGACCCACAGAGCTCACCCCTTCGATCGGACTCTGTCACGCTGCTCCTCACTATCGACCAAGCCAGCCTGCTCGCGCAGGCACGACGCGATGCAACCTTGAATCTCGTCCTGCGCAACGAGAACGACCTCGAGATCAATGAGGGCCTTGCCGAGACCGATGATTCGGATGTCCTCGAGCAAGAGAAGCGGGCGCGTCGCCAACGGCGATTGCGGATCGAGAAGGTCGACTGAGGTGTCCTCTCTGACGAAGAGGAGGGTTGTGGCAGCCGTCATGCTTCTCGCCAACGCGCTAGAGGCTGACGCCACGGCAGATCTGGAGGTCAACCGCCCGATCGTCGTGCGAGTCGGCGAGCAGAAGAGTCTCTCCGCGCGGGGCATCAAGAGCTACTCGGAGGGCGCACCTGGCTTCGCCGACATTCGCATTACGCGCGACCAAAGTCGCTTCGTGATCGTCGGCAAGGAAGAGGGGACGACTTCTCTACTCTTGATCAAGAATGACGGCAGCCAGCTCCAATACACCATTCGAGTGATTCTAGCGGACGCATCCAAGGGGTTCGGCAGCAGAGAGAATATCCGCTTGGATCTCTATTTCGTTTTGATCCAGGACCGCTACGGCCATCAGATTGGGCTCAATTGGCCAGGAAACATCGGAAGCACGATCGGTCCGTCGGAGGCCGCTATCGCGATCACAGGCGGCAGCGGGCAACCGACGCAGAGCGCTTTTCAGATACTGCCGCAGACGTTCTTGCCGAGCTTTGACCTCGCACAGGCCAAAGGTTGGGCGAAGTTGTACCGCCAAGCCACGCTGGTGACCGCCAACGGCACCGAGGCTGTTTTTACCTCTGGTGGAGAGTTCAACGTTCAAGTCCAGAACAACTTGACCGTGAACGTGCAGGCGATCGAGTTTGGAACGAAGGTGAGTGTTCTCCCAAAGTATGATTCGAAGACTGGTCGAATCGAGCTCGAGATCGTTGCGGACGTGTCCGACCTGGATGCGGAAAAAGGGGCACAGGGGATTCCAGGACGAATCACCTCGCACGTTGAAACCTTGGTCAATCTCGAGCTAGGCCAATCTGTTTCTTTGGCTGGAATTCGTGCGCGCACAGAGCGGCGGAGGAAGAAAGGAATCCCGGGGCTTGCTCTCGTTCCCTTCATCGGTGCGCTCTTTGGTACGCATTCTCGGGAGACGGAAGACGACCAATCGTACATGTTCGTGGTCCCTTCCGTCGTCGAGCCGGTGAGCGTGAGTCAAAGGGACCGCGTCGAAGAAGCGCTGCGCATATACGAGAGCTTCCGAGGTGACGTCGACGATCATCACCTCTTGGATCAACCGCGGGTTGGGCGTTCCATCGCTCCCAGGGCCGAAAGCGAGCGTAGTCGATGAGTCGCGGTTTCGCGGTCACCGTCCTCATGCCGGACGGCTCCAAGCAGGAGCTAGCCATCGCCGACACGACCTCGCTCACCGTGGGCCGCGACCCCGCTTGCCACATCGTTCTTCCGTCGCCGGCGGTCAGCCGAATCCACCTTCACATCGAACAGGGCCGCGGCGGCGCCCTGGTCGTCGATCGGTCTTCCAATGGCACCATCCTCGCCGGCGAGCGGCTTTCCGACGCCGAGACGCTCCTCACGCCAGGTGAAGCGCTTCGAGTCGGTCCCTACCTGCTTCAAATCTCGCCTCTTGTGGCGTGCAACGCTTCCGCATCTCCTGAGATCAGACGACGAATTCACCGGTCGCTCCTCGATCACCTCGATCTTGCATCGCTGGAGGCGACCGACATGGATGCCGAGGTTCTGCGGCCGCGCGTCGTTCAGGCGCTCGAGCAGATTGTGTCGCGCTTCGAGACGGACCTTTCTCCTTCCACAGATCTGCCCAAGCTCGTCTCGGAGATGACCGACGAGGTGCTTGGGCTCGGTCCACTTCAAGAGCTTCTGGACGATGATTCCGTTTCCGAAATCATGGTCGTCGATCCCAATACAATCTACGTCGAAAGACAGGGCACGATTCGCCTCACCCCTTTGCGTTTTACCGATGACGAATCGTGTCGCGCGGCGATCGAACGAATCGTGACGCCGTTAGGTCGTCGCATCGACGAAAGCACGCCCCTGGTTGACGCGCGCCTCGATGACGGCTCCCGAGTGAACGCGATCATTCCGCCGCTCGCTATCCGAGGGCCGTGCATCACGATTCGCAAGTTCGCGAAACGACCGCTTCAAATGGACGAGCTGGTTCGGTTGGGAAGTCTGAGCTCGGCCATGGCGAGGTTCTTGCGGCGCTGCGTGCGCTCAAAAAAGAACTTGCTCATTGCGGGTGGCACCGGCAGCGGAAAGACGACCTTGCTCAATATCCTGTCTACCGAAATTCCAGCTGGCGAGCGAATCGTCACCATCGAAGACGCTGCGGAGCTTCGTCTGGATCAGCCGCATGTCGTTTCGCTTGAATCGAAACCCCGAAATCTGGAGGGTTGTGGCGGGTACAGCATTCGGGACCTGGTGAAGAACGCTCTCCGAATGAGACCGGACCGAATCATCGTGGGTGAGTGCCGCGCCGGAGAAGCGATCGACATGCTGCAGGCGATGAACACCGGACACGAAGGTTCGATGACGACGACGCATGCGAACACCGCCACCGAAGCGCTCAAGCGCATCGAGACGCTCTGTATGATGGCGGGCCTCGACTTGTCTCCCCTCACGATCCGCGAACAGGTTTCCGGAAGTCTTCACGTCGTCGTTCAACAAACGAGATTCTCGGACGGCTCACGTCGTCTGACTTCGGTCACCGAAGTCGGGCAGCTAGGCGATGACGGCCAGCTCGTTCTCCACGATATTTTCGTCTTCCACCGAACCGGCACCAGTGCATCTGGTGAGGTCTTGGGCGAGCACCGAACGACGGGCTACGTTCCGAGCTTCTTAGACGAGTTCATCACGCAGGGGCTCATCGACGGTGGGGAGTTCTTGTGAAGCTCGAAGCCTTTCCTCTTCTGCTTTTATCCGCAGCGTTCCTCGTCGGCGGATGCGCAGTCATTTCGTATCTTCTGTTTTCCATCAAGGGAAACCTCGCCCAGCAGCAATGGCTACGCTACGCTGCTCGCCTCGATCGCCACTCGAGCTTTCTTCTACTGCCGTACCGAGGGTCGCAGATTGCCCTTGCGCAACTTCTCGCCAGCGCAGCGTTTGCTGGTCTGTTCGCGGTCAGCGGTAGCTCAGCGGTAGCTCTCGGTGCTCTGATTGCAGCCGCAGCGCCGCCTTTCGTCTTGTGGAAGCGGCACGTTGCGCGAGTCGCGCAACTCGAACGTCAGCTCGACACCTGGCTGCTGATGCTGGCCAACGCCCTCAAAGCGACGTCCTCGGTCGGAGAAGCCATTGCGTCTACCGTCCCCCTGGTACCCGAGCCGTTCAGCGTAGAGCTTGACCTATTGGTCAAAGAGATCCGGCTCGGCGCGCCGCTCGACCGCGCAATTGGCGCCCTCGCGCGACGAATCGACAGCACAGTGATTTCCGGAGCGTTCGCGACGATTGTGGTCGCCCGGCAGACTGGTGGCGACCTCTCTAGGACATTGGAGCACGCTTCGGCGGCGCTTCGTGAGTCCGCCAGGCTCGAAGGTGTCCTTCGGACCAAGACAGCCGAAGGCCGCGGGCAGGTTCTGGTCTTGGCGTCGGTGCCCTTCCTTCTCTGCGTCATGATCGCATGGCTCGACCGGTCCTGGTTCGATCCGATGCTGAACCAGCAGATCGGCCAGGCCATTCTCACGGCCTGCGCCCTGGCGTGGACCTTTGCCACGGTTTGGGCCCATCACATCACGAAGGCCGACCTGTGATCGGCCGGCTCGATGTCGTTCTCGCCTTCGGTTTCGCCGCAGTTCTGGGAGGCGCGTCGGGTCTCACGTTCCAGCTCGCGAAGATGCCGTTGGCCAACCGGCCGACCTTGGGTGCCCGGGGTCTCAATCGAACCAAGGTTCTGCGCAAGTGCGCTCTCTTCTCTTTTGTCGAGCCGGCGGTCCGCCTGCTGGCGGCCTGGCTGGCTCTGCTTCCAATGGAGCGAATTCGCGCGCACATCCGACGCTCGCTGACTCATGCCGGCGACTACCTCGGGCTTTCCGCTGATGAGTTGATCGCGCTTTGTTTTCTCTCGGGCCTAAGCTTCGGAGGCGGGACCTTGATTGCGTGTCAGCTTCTGGAGATATCTTGGCTGCTTCCGTTTGGGGCTCTGTGCATAGGGGCCTTCCTGCCTTGGGTTCGCGTGATGGGGGTCGCTCAACAAAGAGCAATACGCGTTGGCCGCGGGCTTCCAGCGTCGGTCGAGCTTGCGTCGATGTGCATGAGCGCGGGTCTGGACTTCCCAGGTTCACTCCGACGCATCGTCCAGAGCGCCTCAAATCCGAGCGATCCCGTGATCGAGGAGTTTGCCAGGGTGCTGCAAGAGCTCGACCTCGGCCACACTCGGCGAAGCGCGATGGAAGGTTTCGCTGCCCGCATTCCAACCGACCAGGTCCGCGAATTCGTCAACAGCGTCGTCCAGGCCGAAGAGAAAGGAAGCCCCCTCGCAAGCGTTTTGACCATACAGGCACAGACGCAACGTCTACGGCGCAGTATCGCCGCCGAAGAAACCGCATCGGAGGCCGCGCTCATGCTCCTAGGTCCTATGACGTTGATCTTTCTGTGCGTGATCGTCCTGCTTCTCGGCCCGGTAGTTGTTCGCTTCATGACGGGAGGGCTTGGACCGGCATGACGGGCATCTCCCAAGTGCGGCGCTACGGCTTCGTCGCCTTGTTTGCAGCATGCGCGCTTCTGGCGCTCGCAGCGTGGCTCCGAGGCCGGGCGGCGCCCAGCCACAAACAGCAAGCTCTCCATGACTATCCTGAGCTCTTCGTCGACGTCGCTGTCTGTCCGTCGCAAGGCGAGCCTCTCCCGAACGGTCGACGCTTGGAGGAGCTCGGCCTACTGCGCGCGGACCGCTATGCGTACGATGAAGGCGACGGCGTTCGAGCCGTGCAGCGCTACCGTGAAGCCCTGACTTGCTATCGAGCCGCTGGCTCGCAGCGCGATGCAGCGCGCGTGGGTCGTTTGCTCTCGGCGCTCTCCGCCCGAGTCAACACGGACTACGCGGCAGCGCGTTTGAATCTGGTCACGGCGCTCGAACAGAGTCGATGGTCTGATGCGCTCAGCGAGATACATCGGCTACTTCTATTGACTGAGCACTTGAGGAGGCACGCGTATGTCGAATGGCTCAACGAGATCATCGGAAAGATCGCCGCTCGGGCAAGCACGACGCCGTAGCAAGGCACTCTGGCTCTTGCTCCCACCGTGCCTTGCGATGATCGGCGGCTGTCATCACGCAATGTTTCATCAAGGCTCCGAGCTCCAAGCTGAGCTCACCACCGTCACTTCGGAAGACCTTTTTTCCCTCGGCGTCTCCCATGCGCGTTCTGGGGACCTCCTACGCGCCGAGCAGTACCTGACCGCCGCGCGACAGCGAGGACACGACGAGGCATCCGCGATCTATTGGCTGGTGCGAGTCTGCGTAGCTGCAAGCCGCTATCAATCCGCGCTGCGCCACGCGGCCCAGTACCTTCGCGACCACCCCGCACATTGGCCACTTCGTCTCGTCGTGGCGACTATCCATGAAGCGCTCGGAGATCTGGTTCGTGCGGAGGCGGAGCTGGAGCAAATCGTGAGAGTGGCCCCCGATAGCCCGTTGCCTCACTACCGGCTGGCCATGCTGTATCGCCGCAGCGAAGACGACGGAGGTCGATCCAAAGCGCACCTCCAGGAGTACCTCAAACTTGTGCCTCGAGGCCCTCACGCGGCGGAAGCGCAGTCTATTCTCAGCGACGTTTCCGAAACCGAGATGGGACCGCAGCGCATGCCCTATACCTTCGACGCGAGCCAAGAGGCGCAGGACGCGCCATGAGCATTCCTCGTCATGTCTTTGACCAAACCGTCGCGTCGCTATTCGCTCCAGTCATCCCCTTCTTGGAAGGCGATGTGGTCAGCGAAATCATGATCAATGGTCACGACCAGATCTACATCGAGAAACAGGGTCGACTCCATCTCACAGGGAGCCGCTTTGCGTCAGAGCACGATTTGATGTCCGCGCTACGAAACCTCTCACAGTTCGTCGGGCGAGAGCTCAACTCGCAGCAACCCATCCTAGAGGCGCGACTTCCTGACGGTTCGCGAGTCGAGGCAGTCATTCCGCCTGCCGCGCCCTCCGGCCCAGTGGTCAGCATCAGGCGCTTTCGCCGTCAGCAGTTGACCTTGGAACGCCTTGTCGAGCTGGGGGCAGTTCCCCGGGAGGCCTCGATTCTGCTTCGATCGGTCATCGAACGAAAGCACAACGTCATCATCGCGGGTGGCAGCGGATCTGGGAAAACGTCTTTGCTCAACGCGCTGGCATCGCTTGCTTCAAATGACGAGCGCGTCGTGGTCATCGAAGATTCTCAGGAGCTTCGGGTTCGGCTGCCTCACGTCGTGCAGTTGGAGTCGCAGCCGCCGGACATTCGCGGCCGCGGCTGCGTTACGATTCGCGACCTTCTCCGGGCCACTCTTCGCATGCGCCCCGACCGAATCGTGATCGGCGAAATACGCGGGGGCGAAGCGCTCGACCTGATTCAAGCGATGATCTCTGGCCATCGGGGTTGCCTCTCCACGGTTCATGCCACGCTCCCCATCGATACGCTGAGCCGACTGGAAACGATGGCCCTGATGACCGACGTCGAGGTGCCGCTCGCCGTCCTCCGCGTTCAAATCGCTTCGGCGGTGGACACGATCGTCCAAGTTTCACGTGGCTCCGACGGCTTGCGGCATGTGACCCATGTATCGCAAGTCCTCGGTCACGACCCAAATAGCGGCTATCGGCTCCATCACCTGTTCGAGCGGCCGCCAGACCTCGGAGGAGGCCAATGACGGAACCTCCAACTCTAATCCTTTGGGACGCGGACGAGGAGCGGACTTTGGTCGACCGCGCCCAGCTCTCCAGTCCCGAGCCAGCGTTTGCTGGGTCCGTTCATCCGGTCCCGGAGAACTCGCAAAGCGAGGACCGCGACCGCGCCAAGCGTGAAGCAAAGCAAACGCTGCGAGCCGGGCGCTCGCTGCTGTCGAGGTACAGGCGCGAGATCATGGAGGTCAGCGCGGCTCTCGCTGTCTTCGTTGGCCTCGGTTCGGTCGTCCGCCAACAATGGCTGATTACCGATGCCTTGCGTGAGACGCTCACCGAGGTTCGCGCTCCTCGCCAGGAAATCGGTAACGCCCGCTCTGACGCGCTTCCACGATCCCAAGAGCCCTTCACCCGAGAGGAGGTCGAGCGTCGCGCGCTCATCAAAGAGCTCTCGCCCGATGAGCGTGAGGCGCTGGAGCGGCAGGCCGCAGCCCTCATCGCATCGAATGACTTCCCGGCTGCACTGAGTCAGTACGAGACGCTTGCGGAGCTCTTTCCTGACGACCGGACGCTCCGCGACGTGGTCACCGTGCTCAAGGCCAAGCTCCGTTGCGACCCATCTGCCAGCTTCGCGCGGGGCGCATGTCGCTGATGCATCGTTGGACACTCATCGTTGGCGCTGCGGTGTCGGCGTCGTGTCAGGCGCCCACCGCTTCCGCGCCGACAGTCGACGTCGTCTTTGCGGTCGAATCAGATCCGGGCCTGCCGCTTCGCCAAGTCCATGTTTCTGTCGACGGTCAATCCGTGGGGGAGACGGATTCGAACGGTCTGGCGCGAGCAAGGGTCGACGGCAAGCCCGGGAAACGATTCAGAGTCGAGCACGATTGCCCGCATGGACATGTCGCCCCATCCGAGCCGAAATTTCTGAGGCTGCGCACCTTCGGCCGCGTCGGAGAGTCCCATTCGGGGGCATTGAAGATCACGCTCAGATGCAAACCTGAGAAGCGGCTGGCTGTTTTCATCATTCGAGCAAAGCACGGTGCCGGCCTTCCCGTCCTTCTCAACGGGCAAAGTGTGGCTCAGATGAATCCTTCAGGCGTCGCGCAGTTCTCTGCCTCGGCCCGTCCGGGCACGGACTTCATCGTAGAGCTCGACACATCAAGTCGATCGCAGCTGAGCCCACAGCGCCCAACGCATTTGAGGACACTCCAGGACGCAGACGAGATCTTCGTCATCAACCAGTCGTTCGACCTTCGAAAATTGCCCCGGCGACGGGGCCGACAGCGAATGAGAATCACCAAAATTGAGTAACCGCCCGGCCGCGTACTATAACCGTCGCGATGGGTGATCGGGCGGACGTGGTCGTGATTGGAGCTGGGCTGTCGGGGCTTTGTGCAGCGCGCAAGCTTCGGGCTCAGGGGAAGTCCGTCTTCGTCCTCGAAGCGCGTGATCGTGTTGGCGGACGGACTCGGACCGAACGGATTGGGCAAGGCGAATTTGACCTGGGTGGGCAGTGGATCGGTCCGGGGCAAGAGCGTGTGCACGCGCTTGCGAACGAGCTCGGCATTCAGACCTTCCCGACGTACACCGAGGGCAAGAAGGTCTTGGAAGTCGAGGGGAAGGTGTCGACCTACAAGCGTTCGGTTGCCTCAATGTCGCTGCCCTCTCTGATTCAGATGCAGGGGGCCCTCAGCTACCTCCACCGGGTGCAGAAGAAAATCTCGCCGACCGCGCCGATGAGCGCGGAAGGCGCCGAGGAGCTCGATGGCGAAACGCTCGAGACCTGGCGGGCCCGGTTCGTGAAGTCGGGCAAGATCCTTGCGGTGATGGATGCCGCGATTCGCTCGATTTTTGGCGCCGAGGCGCGCGAGCTTTCGGCGCTCTACTTCCTGATGTACCTCAACGCTGGGGGCGGCTTGCTGAGCCACTCGGAGACCAGTGGCGGAGCACAGCAGGATCGCTTCGTCCCCGGGGCGCAGTCGATTTCAAACGCGCTCGCCAAGGAGCTCGGGGATGCGCTGATCCTCGGCGCACCCGTTCGCACGATCGTCCAGAACCAAGACGGCGTCGAGGCGCACTCCGACTCGAACTCGGTCGCTGCGCGCTTCGCTGTCGTCGCCGTGCCGCCGCCGCTCGCCGGGCGAATCGAATACCAGCCTTCGGTGTCCGTCGGCCGCGACCAAGTCACGCAGCGCTTTGCAATGGGCGCAGCGGTGAAGGTGCTCGTCACCTACGAACGCGCGTTCTGGCGCGAAGCAGGCTTCTCGGGCGAAGTGGTCAGCTCGGACGGGCCGCTGAGCGTCGTCTACGACAACACCTCGCATGACAGTCGGCAGCCTGCGCTGGTCGGCTTCGTCGTTGGAAGCCAAGCGCGGCAATGGTCTGCGCAACCTCTCTCCGATCGAAAGCGCCGCGTCGCCAATGCACTCTCGCGCTACTTCGGCGACGAAGCCAAATCGTTTCAGGAATACCACGAGCTCGACTGGGGCGCGGAGCCCTGGTCTCGCGGGTGCCCGGTGGGTGGCTTACCGCCCGGGGTGCTCACCAAATCGTTCGCGCACCTTCGCAAGCCCGAAGGCCGAATCCACTGGGCCGGCACCGAGGCGGCCACCGAATGGATCGGCTACATGGAAGGCGCGATTCAGTCGGGTGAACGCGCGGCCGACGAAATCCTGCGCCGCCTGTAGGGTTCCCTAAACGCTCGGGGCCAGGCGAACGGTGACGTCTTTGGAGGCCGGCGTGAAGCTGCCTTCGGCGTATCGATTCAGAGGAACCAGGACGTTGGCTTCGGGGAAATACGTGGCGACGCAGCGGCTTGGGATGGGGTAGGGGACGACCGTGAACCGGGGCGCAATGCGCTGTTCGCCTCCGAAATTGTTGGTGATGTCGACCTTGGAGCCCGCCGCGATGCCAGCTTGCTGCATGTCGGCTTCGTTCATCAACACGACGCGCCGGCCGCCGTGGACGCCTCGGTAGCGATCGTCGTTTCCGTAGACCGTGGTGTTGTATTGGTCGTGAGTTCGCACCGTCATCATCCGGAAGCAGCCATCAGGCAGTGCGAGGTTGGGCGCCGGGTTGATGGTGAACTGCGCTTTGCCGCTTTGGGTATCGAACCGGCGTTCGCGCGCACTGTTGTGAAGGTGGAAACCGCCAGGCTTTCGCACACGCGTGTTGAAGTCTTCGAAACCCGGAATTGTCTGCTCGATCAAGTCGCGAATGCGATCGTAGTTCTCGATCATCCAGCACCAGCCCACCGGCGTTTCCGGGCCGAGCACCTGCTCGGCGAGCCAGGCGACGATCGACGATTCGCTGTAGAGCTTTGGATCGGCGGGGCTGAGGTGGCCGTGCGACGAATGGACGACGCCCATCGAGTTTTCGACGGTGACAAACTGCGGTCCGTAGGCTTGTTCATCGACCTCGGAGCGCCCGAGACAGGGCAGGATGATCGACCAGTTGCCGCGAATCAGATGGCCGCGGTTGAGCTTGGTGCTCACGTGCACGGTCATCTCGCAGTTTTTAAGTGCTTGCGCGGTGCGCTCCGTGTCGGGTGTCGCCTGGAGGAAGTTGCCCCCCATCCCAAAGAAGACCTTGGCGCGGCCGTCGAGCATCGCGTGAATCGCTTCGACGGTGTTGAAGCCGGGCTCGCGCGGCGGGTCGAAGCCAAACACCTCTTGGATTCGATCGAGGAGCGCCTTCGACGGCCGGTCGTGAATCCCCATCGTCCGGTCGCCTTGCACGTTGCTGTGCCCTCGGACCGGGCAGGTCCCTGCGCCGGGCATGCCGATGCTGCCGCGCATCAGGAGGAAATTCACGATCTCGCGAACATTGCCGACTCCGTTTCGATGCTGGGTCAGGCCCATCGCCCAGCAGACGATCGTCTTTCGGCTGCGGAGGACGATGGCGACGGCTTGCTCGAGCTCGGCGCGCCTGATGCCGGCAGCCTCGAGCAGCGCATCGACGTCTTGGGCTTCCAAGTGCGCGCGCAGCTCTGAAAAGCCCTCGGTGTAGAGGCCAATGAAGTCTTGATCCAGCACCTCACCCGGGCGCTGGGCTTCGGCTTCGAGCAAGAGGCACATCAGCGCCTTGAGCAAGGCGACGTCGCCGTTGATCTGGACTTGGAGAAAGAGGTCGGCGACCTGGGTTCCGCCGCTGAGCACCTGCGCCGGGCTCTTCGGATTGACGAAACCCATCAGGCCCGCTTCGGGGAGCGGGTTGATCGCGATGATCTGCGCGCCGTTCTTCTTCGCCTTCTGTAAGGCGGTGAGCATGCGCGGATGGTTGGTGCCCGGGTTTTGGCCCATGACGATGATCGTGTCGGCTTCGTGGATGTCGTCGAGCGTGACCGAGCCCTTGCCGATGCCCACCGTTTCCCCGAGCCCAACGCCGCTCGATTCGTGGCACATGTTTGAGCAGTCGGGCAGGTTGTTCGTCCCGAAGGCACGCACGAAAAGCTGATAGAGGAACGCCGCTTCGTTGCTCGTCCGGCCCGACGTGTAGAAAATCGCCTCGTTGGGCGAGTCGAGCGCCTTCAGTCCATTGGCAACGCGCTTGAACGCCTCCTCCCAGCTGATCGGCTCGTAAAAACGAGAGCGGGGGCGAAGCATGAGGGGTTCGGTGAGCCTACCCTGAAGGCCGAGCCAGTAGTCGGTTTGATTGGCCAGCTCGTCGATGCTGTATCGCTGAAAGAAATTCCTATCGAGCCGTCGACGCGTCGTTTCCCAAGCCGCAGCTTTCGCGCCGTTCTCGCAAAACTCGGTGAGTGCAGCGCGATCATCCGGGTCCGGCCAGGCGCAGCCCGGACAGTCGAAGCCGTCGACTTGGTTCATCTGCCCGAGGATGCGAATCGCAGACAGTAGCCCATGGCCGTGCAGGTGCATGTGCGCGAACGAAAAGCGCACCGACGCGAGCCCCGCGGCCTTCTTCTGGGGCGCCTCGATGCGCAAGTTGTCATCGGTTTCGGGTGGCTCGGCGCTGCTCGGTCGGTGCGTCGTCATCAACCCGCCTCCACCTGCACGAACGCGGACTCGCTCGACTCGAGGGCGATCCGTTGTCCGCTTGAGTAGACGTTGAAGCGGTTCTCACGCGCAAAGCCAACCAAGGTGAGGCCGAAGCGTCGTGCGGTTTCAATCGCCAAGCTCGATGCCGCACCGATGGCGACCATCATCGGGAAGCCGGCGCGCACGGTCTTTTGGACGAGCTCGAAGCTCGCTCGGCTGCTCACCACCACGAAACCGCTGGTCGCGTCGGGCGCGGCGCCCGCGAGCCAAGCTCCGACCAGCTTGTCGAGCGCGTTGTGCCGACCGACGTCTTCGCGGTGCAGCAAGAGATCGCCCGCGTCGTCGAACAAAGCCGCACCATGCGTGCCGCCGGTATGGCGGAACCAGGCCTGCGATTCTTCCAGGGAGAGAAGCGCATCGCGAATGGCGGAAGGATGGAATGCGTCTCGTTTGACCGGCAACGGCGTGCAGCCAGCCTTCGACAAGGCTTCGACGGTGCGTTCCCCGCAAACCCCGCAGGCGCTGGTCATCGTGAGCGTTCGTTCGAGCAAACGCGACGGCACGACGACGCGCTCGTGCAACACCGCGCGAACCACGTTGTCCGGGGTGTCCGACCGTAGGCAGTGGCGGACGCTAACCAAGTCGTCGACCCCGGCGATGACCCCTTCGGCAAACAGAAATCCGGTGACCAGATCCCGATCGTGACCCGGCGTGCGCATCGTCATCGCCAGCGAGGCCTCCGTGCGGGCGTGCGGCTCCCCGTGCTCGAGAAGAATCTGAAGCGGCTCCTCGACCGCAACCAGGTCGCTGCCTTGCTCCCGGCGCGTGCGCTCGATGCGCTCGACTTCAGCGGAGGTAACTGGGGTGCGACTCATGGTCCAGCAAGCCTACTGCGCATTAACCCTTCTAAAAAGGGGACTGTCCCCTTTTTGGAGGGGTTAGTAGAGGCCGGGGATGATCCGCCAGCGGACTCGTTCGCAGTATCGCTTCCAGTCCTCGCCGTACTTCTTCGAGCAGAAGTTGTGGTCTCGGCGCTCTCGATGGATCAGCAGGATCGCGAAGTAGACCGGGTAGAAGTAGGGCAGGGCCGAGCCAAACAGGCAGGGTAGCGACCAGGAAAGCGCCATCAGGATGTCTCCGACGTAGTTGAAGTGACGGGACCAACCCCAAAATCCGGACAGCAACAGCTTCCCGCCCTGCTCGGTCTGAAGGTACTCGACCTTTTTGCCCCAAATCCGGGCGTTGTCCGGGTCTTTGCGAAACTTGTGCTTCTGCAGATTCACCACGCGGAAGATGTAGAGGCCGAGCATGTTGACGGCGACGATCAGCAGCGCGCCCCACCACGGCAGGGAGTGCACGCGGTCGATGAGGTAGTGCGCTTGGAGCGAATAGGTCATCGGGACCCAGACCAAGTCGCCAAACGCCAGCATGTAGCCGAAGTTCTCGTGCTTGATATCCATCGTGGTGAGGATGGCCTCCTCGTTCCAGAAGTAGTCGACGATGTAGAACATCTGAAAGAGCCAGACGAGAACCATCGAGGTCGAAGCGAAGCCGTATTGTTCGTACTGCACGTACGCGAACGAGGTGTTGATCAGCACCCACAGAATCAGCCCTGGCCTCGCTTCGCAGAAGATTTTCAAATCGAGGCCGTCGCGGCCCGCGGGGATGCGCGGGTTGTGGCCCGTGCCCATCCAAAAATCATGAATGAACTTGCCGCTCAGATGACGTGCCTGCCCGTGCTGCTTGCCGTACCAGTAGAGATAGGCGCTGAAGAAGATCACGAAGATCGTCATCACGCTGATCAGCGCGCCGAACTGGTCGTGCAGCTCGCGAATCGAAAACACACCCGACCAGTGCGCGATGGCGACCAGGATGAACGTCACGAAGAGCGAGAACAGGCCATTCATCCGGTAGGGGAGGCGGCTTCCGTCGGGCAGCTCGGCGCCGAGGACCTCCCGGCCGGGCGCGTACCGCTGGAGGAGTGCCTGCAGCACGAACCAGACGCCATAGATGACCGCCGCCCGTCCGGTCGGCATCATCGCCTGCTGGAACCCCTCCCAATCGGCGCTGGGCCCCGGAAGCACGGCGCCGCCGTTGAAACGCACCGCGAAGAATAGATACGCCGTGAAAATGGGGAGGCCGACGATCATGGCGAAGTTTCCAGGGACCCCGCCAAACTCCAGCTTCTCTTTGTGCTCGCTCATCGGCCGGACTCTAGGGCAATAGGGCATGGGGCCGCCACCCCCTCCGCTGGGCTTTGCGGCACCCGGGACTTGGCGTAGTACAGCCCTATGCGGCTGAGGCGAAAAGTCTGTCTTCTAGGCGCGCCGGGGGTGGGCAAATCGAGCCTCGTCCGGCGATTCGTCGAGGGCAGCTTCGATCATGCGCACAACCCTTCGATTGCGATGTCGATCTTTTCGGGCACCGTGGAGCTGGGCGACGTGACCCTCGAGATGATGCTCTGGGACCCGGCGGGCACCGAGCCCGGGGGGCAATACAATCGCTCCTTCATCTCCGGGGCGTCGGGCCTAATTTTCGTCGTGGACGTCACGAGGCCGCAGACGCTCGACACCCTGCTCGAAGCACAGGCCAAGGAGCGCGGTTTCATCGGCTCGCGTCCGGCGATCCTCGTCGCGAACAAAGCCGATTTGACTGGAGACTTCGCGCTCAGCAAGGCCCAAATCGATGCCGCGGGCAAGCTCGACTGGCGGCTCATCCAGGCTAGCGCGAAGACTGGAGACAGCGTCGGCAAAGTGTTCACGACCTTGGCCGAGCTGATGCTCGAAGCGAGAAAGGCGACCGGATGAGAAAGTTCGAAGGCAAGACAGCGGTGATCACCGGGGCGAGCAGTGGCATCGGGGAGTCCTGTGCGCGGAAGTTCGTCGCGGCAGGCGCGCGTTGTTTTGGCAGCCCGAAGCGCCGAGCCCTTGCAGCGGCTGGTCGAGGAGCTCGGTGCCGAGGTGGCGCACGCCGTGCCGACCGATGTGGCGAACCTCCGCGCCTGTGAGCACCTTCTCGAAGAAGCAACATCGAAGTTCGGGAGCATCGACATCCTCATCAACAATGCAGGATACAACTCCCGTGGGCCGCTCGAAGAGCTTTCCATGGATTCGATGCTTCAGATCCTGGACGTGAATCTCCGTGGCCCGATGATGCTCACCAAGCTCGCGCTTCCGCACATGCGGTCGCGCGACTCGGGGACGATCGTCAACGTGGCATCCTTGGCAGGCCGCTTTCCACTCGACGACGAGGCGACCTATTCCACGACGAAATTCGGGCTTCGAATCTTCTCGTTTGCCGTTGCGGAGGAGCTTCGGAACACTAACGTTCGCATTTCCGTCGTGAGCCCGGGGCCCGTCGAAACCGGCTTCATCCTCGACCCGAGCGTCATCGACGCGGTCCCCCCGCTCGTGTTTTCGCAGCCGATGAGCACCGCAGATGAGATCGCCGACCTCGTGCTGGCTTCCGCGGGCGACGGCCTGAGAGAGCGGACCAAACCTGCGTTCAGCGGGAAGCTAGCGACGATGGGTTATCTGTTTCCGTCGCTTCGCCGCACGTTGCTTCCGGCGCTCGAACGCAAAGGAAGAGCTGCCAAAAAGAAATACCTCGCACGCCATATGCGCTGATCAATCGGTCTCGCGCCGTGGGGGCGGCAGCGCCGACAAGCGCTTCGGCGACGGCCCCCAAGTGTCGACGCGCGGTAGCATTTTGTAGAGGAGCCAGTGGTACGTGCTGCGCGGCAAGATACGCCGAAGCAGCGTGAAGGCCCGCGCGTCCAGCGTCGCCGGAACGCGTAGTGGCGGCCTCGGACGGCGCATGGTTTTGAGCACCACGCGGGCAACCGATGCTGGGGTCGCACGCGAAGCCTTCATCAGCCTTTCGATGAACGGCGCCATGTTGATGTAGTGTTCGTGATAGGGCTCGGCCAGCTCCTGCTCGGAGCGATCGCTTTGACTCGTGTACCGGACTTTCTGGAAACCGTCGGAATCGATCAAGCCCGGCTGCACCAGGCTCACCCGAATCCTCCAGGGCCGAACCTCGTACCAGAGCGCTTCGTGCGCGCCTTCGAGCGCAAACTTCGATGCGCTGTACGCGGCCATCGTGGGCATCGCCATCATGCCACCGACGGAGCTCACCGTGATGATCCGCCCCGCTCGCTTCGCGCGCATCCCCGGAAGCACCAGTCGGATCAGCTCCATCGGCGAGCGGAAGTTCACGTCCATCTGCGCGATGCGCTCCCGTTCGTCGACATGCTCCACCACGGCCCGGTAGGAAACCCCTGCATTGTTGATCAAAACGTCGATGCCGCCCCAATCCCGCTCGGCCTCGGCGACGATCGCTTCGCGCTCCTGCGGCTTCGTCACGTCGAGTGCGCGAATTCGAACGTGCTCCGACTCGCAGATCGCATGGGAGTCGAAGCGCGGAAGCGAGCTCTCGCGCGCCGTGAGATAAACGCGGTAGTTCGTCTCCATGAGTGCGCGCGCGATTTCGAGGCCGATCCCGGTGCTGGCGCCCGTAATCAACACCGTCTTGTCGGATTCCATCTGGGTTTGAGTTTATAGGGAGCGGCACTTACACTGAAAGCGCCTTTTGCAGGTAGGGGAGGACGCCATGGTTTGGCTAATTGCTTTGTTGGTGCTCGCTGTCGCCCTGATCGCCTGGTTCGCGGGCATCTACAACGGCTTGGTCAATCTTCGGAACCGCTTCCGCAACGCATTCGCCCAAATCGACGTGCAGCTCAAGCGGCGGCATGACTTGATTCCGAACCTGGTCGAAACCGCCAAGGGGTTCCTCGCGCATGAACGCGAGACGCTCGAAGCGGTGATCGCCGCACGGAATTCCGCCGAAGGAGCCCGCACCAGGGCGGCCGCCAGCCCAGGGGACGCCCAGGCCATGCAGGGGCTCGCAAGTGCGGAAGCCGGCTTGAGCGGCGTGCTCGGCCGGCTCTTCGCCCTCTCCGAGGCGTATCCCGACCTCAAGTCGGACAAGACCATGATGCAGCTGTCCGAAGAGCTTTCGACGACCGAGAACAAGATCTCGTTTGCGCGGCAGGCCTTCAACGATGCCGTCATGCGATACAACAACAAGTGCGAGATGGTGCCGTCCAACTTGGTTGCCGGCATGTTCGGGTTCGAGCGCGCGGAGTTCTTCGAGGTCGAAGAAGAAGCGGAGCGCGCGCCCGTCAAAGTCCAGTTCTGAGCCATGGACTTCTTCGAGGAGCAGGTCGTCGCGCGCAAGCGAACCCGACGGTTGGCGCTCCTGTTCACGCTCGCCGTCCTCGGCGTCATCGCCTCGGTGTACCTGCTTGCCATGCTCGTCTCCGGCGTCGTCTCGATCGACGGAGCGGGCGTCCGCTACATGACAGGGGACTACGAAAACTTCGCCCAGCTCACCCTCGCGTTCTGGGATCCCGGCGTGTTCCTCTTCGCGCTCGGGAGCACGGCAAGCGTCGTCGGCCTCGGCTCGCTCTACAAAGTAGCGCAGCTTCGCGCGGGTGGTCCGGCGGTTGCCCTTGGTCTCGGCGGGCGCAGAGTCGACCCAGATTCGACCAGGCTCGACGAGCGGCGCCTGTTGAACGTCGTCGAAGAGATGGCCATCGCTTCCGGAGTCCCCGCCCCCGAGGTCTACGTGCTCGACCGCGAGCCGGGCATCAACGCCTTTGCCGCTGGGAATACCACCAGCGATGCGGTCATCGGCGTCACGCAAGGCACACTGCAGCTTCTCCGTCGCGACGAGCTTCAAGGCGTCATCGCCCACGAGTTCAGCCACATCCTCAATGGAGATTCGCGCATCAACCTTCGCGCCATCGGCCTCTTGCACGGGATCTTCCTCCTCGCGCTCATCGGCCGGTTTCTGATTCGCGGCTCCATGCACAGTGGCAAGAAGGAAGGCGGCGGCGTGGCTGTCATCGGCGTCGGGCTTCTCGCGATTGGCTCGATTGGTGTCTTCTTCGGACGCATGATTCAGAGCTCGATCTCCCGACAGCGAGAGCTTCTCGCCGACGCCTCGGCGGTGCAGTTCACCCGCGACACCGATGGATTGGTCGGCGCTCTCAAAAAGATCGGCGGAGCGTCGTCGAGCTCGCACCTAGAAACGCCGAAGGCCGATGAAGCCAGTCACATCTTCTTCTCCGATGCGGTTCGCCGACTTCGCCTCTTCGCGGGTCTGTTCCGAACCCACCCGCCACTCGGTGAACGCATTCGCAAGCTCGAGCCGAGCTGGGACGGAGAGTTTCCCGAAGTGCCGGTGCCTCGGATCGCCCAGGGCATGAGCACGCCGCCCGGGCCACCAGGCACCCAGGCGTACGCGTTCTCCGAAGCGCCGACCGAGCTGTCCGTGGGCCAATCCCTCGAGCACATTGGGAGCCCGCGCCCCGAGCAGGTCGCCTTCGCCCGCTCGCTTCACGCCGCCCTCCCTGACCTTTGGATTCACGCCGTCCATCAGGCCCCCATGGCCCAGGCGATGGTGTTCGGGCTTCTGCTCGCGCAGGACGAAGTGCTCCGCGGGACCGAGCTGATCCGCCTCGAGGAGCTGACCGATCCGCCCACGGCCGACCTCACGCTTCGGTTTCACGCCGAGGCGGTCGACCGCTCCTCGGCCGAGAAAATCGCCCTCGTCGACATGGCGCTGCCGACCTTGCGCAACTTGTCGGCCGACGAGTACGAACGGTTTCGCCACGTTGTCGACGCGCTGATGCAAAGCGACCGGCGCATCGATTTGTTCGAGTACACGCTGAGCCGGATGATTCAGCGTCACCTCGCGCGACACTTCGAGGGTGCGGGCCCGGCACCTCTGAAGTTCCGGTCGCTTCGGGCGCTTGTGCCCGACATGCGCGTGCTCATCGCCACGCTGGCTCGGGTTGGGAGCCGAACCGAAGAAGCAGCCGAGCGCGCGTATCGGCACGGCGTGCAGACGCTTCACCTCGGGGACGCAGCAGGTGCGATCCCAGCCGAGCGCGAATGCACCCTTGCAGCGGTCGATCGCGCCCTCAGCCGCTACGATTCGGCGGCGCCCGCGCTCAAGCACGGGCTCATGTTGGCCTGCGCCGCCACGGTCATGGCGGACGACAAGGTCACCGACCGCGAGGCGGAGCTCATCCGCGCGATCGGCGACGCGCTCGATTGTCCTGTCCCACCTTTTGTGCAATCGGAGTAAACCATGGAGACACGAAGCGTCTACGAGACCGACGACGAGGTGCAGGCACTGGCTCTCCAGGAAGCCCTGGAAACCGAGGGCATCGCCGCTGTTCTGGTCAATCACCGCGATACCGCCTACCCGGGCATCACCGACCGGCAGCGGCATGGGACCGAAATTCGTGTCGAAATGGACCAGGTCGAGCAAGCAACGCAGCTCATCGAGGAATTCCTCGCGGCCCAGCCCGTCGAAGGGCCCCCCATGGCCCCCCCCCCCGATTCGATGCCTGCACCAGGCCTGCGCGGGCCGAGCTCGTTGATCATCATCTTGTTATTACTGACTTTATTGGGGGTCGCCGCTTATTTACTAACTGGCAAATAAGAGCTTGGATCGCGTTCGATTGTGCGCTATAAATTTACGGTTAGTAAAGGAAGCGCGCGATGGTCGTCACAGAGTCATACGAGCTCAGGGAGCTAGCCAAGCTCCTCAACTGGAACCCGGCTCACTGTAAGGTGATCCTCAAGCAGCTGGGCGTGGACCCAACGCAGCCCATCGACGAAGAAATCGCGGCGAAAGTCGCCCAGAAGATTCGTCGCCAGTGGCCGCCTCAGGCTGCCTGACCCCTTCTTTCGCGATCCGGCTCCAGCTCAATCCAGCGCCTCGGCAATTGCGTCGAGGAGCCCGGAGTAGCGTCGAGCGCTCCGGCCAAGCGCCGCCAGCACCACTTCCTTTGGGCCGACGAGTCGCACCGCATGGCGTGCACGACTGACCGCGGTGTAGAGAAGCTCGCGGCTCAAGGTCGGCGCGTCCTCGTCCGGAAGAACGAACAGCACTTCGTCGAACTCCGAACCCTGTGCCTTGTGCACACTCAGCGCGAACGCGTCTGAGTAGCGCGGCAACCTCGCTTCGGCGATTTCGCGAAAGCCTTCCGCTTCGCTCGGCACCGTCGCGATCGACGGCTTGCCTCCGACGAGCATCGCGAAGTCTCCGTTGTAGACCTTGAGCTCGTGGCTGTTCTCCTCGATGATGATCGGCCTCACCGCGGGCTCGCGTCCTTCGCTTTGGTACAGCCGGTCGACCACCGCGGCGCCGAGCCTTCGCGTGCCGACCAGCCCTCTCCGAAACGGACTGAGCATCACGTAGCGGCTGCGAAGGTCGAAATGCCGTGCCGGGTCCCGTGTGCCTAGCGCGGTGGACCAATGGGAAGCGGCGCGATCAAGCTCGGCAGGCAAGCCAGCCGAAGAGACCCAGACCAGATCCTTTGCATCGTCGAGGTCGAGCAGGCGTTGGACCGTCGCTCCATCGCCTTTCCGGATCGCCGCGATCAGCTGGCCGAGGGGCTGTTTCTCGTCGTAGCGATACGTCTTGGTCAGCTGCGTGACGCCGCCTTTCCAAGCGGTTTGCGCGCTCGCCATCACCAGGTCCCGAAGCACCGAACCGGCTTCCACCGAGGTGAGCTGGTCCGGGTCCCCGACGATCAACAAGGTCGCGTCCCCTGGTGTCGCGTTCAGCAATTGCCGCATCAAACCGAGGTCGACCATCGAAGCCTCGTCCACCACGATCACGTCCGCTTCGAGCGGCCGGTCGGCGTTTCGCCCAAAGCGGGCTCCTTCGCGCCGCATCCCGAGAGCCCGTTGCAAGGTGGTGGCATGCTCGGGGATCGCCGCGAGCACTTCGATGGAAGTCGCGATCCCGGACTTCGCCTGGCGCACCGCCTCTCCCAACCGCGCGGCGGACTTTCCCGTCGGAGCGAGCAAGAGGACACGAGGTACTGCCTGGGCCTCTCGCAAGTGCTCCTCGATCATCAGCGCGACGATCGCAGCCACGGTGGTCGTCTTGCCCGTTCCCGGACCGCCGCAAAGCAGCGAGACCGAATGCTGAAGCGCGTTTCGTGCGGCGCCGCGCTGCGGCGAGTCGCCCGCGCCGGGGAACAGACGTTCGAGGGATGCCTCGAGCCGAGGTGTATCGCTTGCCATGCGTGGCGGGGTCGAAGATCGCAGCGCGAGCTCGCGAGCGATGTCACGCTCGAGCTGCCAGTACCGGCGCAGGTAGAGACGGCCGGCTTCGTCGAGCACGAGGGGCCCACCATCGCTGAGTGTGCTCGCGGCGATCAGGTCTTTCCAACGCGCGACAGCGGGCAACTCGGCCGGTCGCCCGGCTTCCCGCGGCCAGATCTCCGCGGCCGACATGTCCAATGGGAAACAGCTGTGCCCCAACCGCACGTTGCGGCCCGTGAGCGCGATGGCGAGCTCGACCTCGGGGCTCGAGGGCCCAACGATTCGGCCGAGCGCCCGCGCCAGCTCGACGTCGAGCAGCTCGAGCAGGCCCCTGGCTTGCAGCTCAGCGAGCATCTGCGCCTCCTCCCAGCCACCGGTCGACCGCGTTCAGCAGCTCGGGAGATGCACGGTCGAAGAACACACTCGACCCGGCGCGCTCAGGACCACCCATCCCTCGAAGAAACACGAAGAGCGCGCCGCCCCATTGGGTCATCGGATCGTAGTCGCGGACGCGCTGCTTCAGGTAACGATGCGCAGCGGCGGTGTAGAGCTGCGCTTGCAAAAGATAGTGCTCACGCTGGACCGCTTCGGCAATCGTGGCCGCGTCATAGGCTGGCAGGCTGTTGGACTTGTAGTCGGCGACGTACCAGCAGCCCTCCCATTGGAACAGCAAATCGATGTAGCCGCGCAGATAGCGGTGCAGTGTTTGGGAGCTGAGCTCGGCGAGTCGCGCGTGGTAGCCGGGCGCCGCCTGAGGCGCGCCGTGCTTTTCGAATAGCTTGGCCAGGCCCTCGAGGTTCGGCTGGTCCACTCGAAGCGTGAACTCGAGCTCTCGCAGCAGCAGCTTCGGCTCGAGCGCGCTCAGGCGCGGCGCACCAGGTTCAGCGGTGAGCGGCGTGCCGCACACCGTGACGAGATCCCGCTGCACCCCTTCGGCAAGAGCCGAATCGAACCCCCATGCCTCCAACTCTCGCTCGATCGCGGCCGCAGCCGGCTCTCCACCAAGCTCCGCGAAATCCGCATGCTCCAAGATCGAATGGAGAAGTAGACCTGTCTGAGCCCCAGCCGCCAGGTTGCTGAAGAGAGACGACCCTGGATCCGTGGACGCCGCGTCGCTTCGTACGACGGGCGCTTTCTCGTCATGGCCGGTGAGGCTCGTGAAGCTGGCCATTCGAGGCGCCTGAACGAAGGTGCGGCCGGGTGCTCTCGCGGACAGCCGATCCTCGAGAACCTCGAGCTGCAAGGGAGCCGCGACCTCCTCGTGAGGCGACCGGCATTCGATCGACCCCGACGACTCGGCCACCAGCGCCTCGACGGCTTCGCGCAGCTCTGTTTCGTCGAGCTTGTCGAACCCGTCGTCGCCGTGCAGCAGGTAGCGAAGCGCCGACTTCTTCCAGCCCGAACCGCGGCCCCAAAAAAGCGTGCAGCGGTATTTTGCGCGGGTGACGGCTACATAAAGCAACCGCAGCGCATCGGATTGCGCTTCGAGCTCGGCGAGCCTGCGATGCTCGTCGAGCTCCGGCTGGTTCGCGAACCTTTTCTGCGCGTTGCGGAGCGTGAAGCGAAGGTCGAGCTTGATGTTCCCCTGCGCATCGTGAAACTTCAGGGCCTTGGCCGCGAAGTCCCGAAGGCCGGCGTCATTCCATGTGAACGGGCAGTAGACGATTCCGTATTCGAGGCCCTTGCTCTTGTGAATCGTCGCGACTCGAACGGCCCCCGAATCCGCGTCGGCCCGCTGCTGGAGCTCCTCGCGCGCCATCCCGCCGCTTGCGGAACCATCACTCGAGCGCCGGAGCCACTGCATGAGGGCGACCGGGCTCCGGCCTCGCTCGCGTTCTCCACGAAGCAAGAGCTCCTCGAGGTGCGAAAGGTCGGTGAGCTCCCTCCGTGCCGCCGGCTGTCGCGCAATCTGCGATTCCGCACCCGAGCCACGAAGCATGGCTTCGAGGAAATGCAGCACCCCGTAGCTGTGCCAGGCCTCATTCCATTCTCGAAAGCGCGTCACCCAGCCGGTCCAGGTTTCATCGGTCATCGAGGAGAGCTCATACGGGCTGACGCCCAAAAGCCTCGTGAGAAGCGCGCGCCGGACCGCGCCGGAGTCGCCCGGCATCAAGGCCGCTTCGAGCACGGCTCTCAGCTCCGAAGCGATTTCAGTCCCCAGCACGCTCGAACCGCCGTCGAGCGAGGTCGGGATCTGGAGGGTGCGCAGTGCGGCGGTCACTTGGTTTGCTTGCGTGTTGCTCCGGCACAACACGGCGACGTCGTCCGCGACGATCGGGCGCCCGTCGATTCGAGCATCCGAATGCAACAGCAGCGCAATCTCGTTGGCGACGATCGGTGCGACCGCCTCGGCGAGTGAACCCTTGAGCTGGTCCTCTCGCACGAAGACGACTTCCAAGCCGGTTTCGAGACTTGAACGGTTCTTCGCGGCCCGTGCGACCGCTCCTTCGAAGTCGATGTCCGCGAGCGCGAACGCGGGTTTCCTCAGGGAGAACAGGGCGTTCACCCCTTCGACGACGGCCGGGTCTGAGCGCCAGTTTGTTTTTAGCGTGTGCTTCCGCTCGCCGACGTCGGCCGACGCGCCGATGTAGGAGAACACGTCCGCGCCGCGAAACGAGTAGATCGCTTGCTTTGGGTCGCCGACGTAGACTGCCACGCCTTCGCCGTAGATCGCCCGGAAGATCCCGTACTGTACCGAATCGGTGTCTTGAAACTCATCGACGAGCGCCAGCGGATACGCATTTGAAATCGTTGCGATGACCTCGTCGCGGTTGGACGCAGCGCTGCCCGTCAGCGATGGATTCAACGGCGCGTAGACCGCCGTCAGCAAGTCGTCGAAGGTGAAGACCGCGGTTTCGTGGCGGCGCTTGCGCGAGGCTTTCTGCGCGTGCTCGATGAAGCGCAGCTGGACCTCGAACACCGCGTAGTCGAGCATCGGCACGAGCGCTTCGTGGGCATCCCGGAGGCGACGGCAGGCCTCGAAAAACTCATGCTTCGGCTCCTCGCGGCCTTTCTTCATCGTCATGTTGCCCTGCGCGAGTAGCGCCACGCACGCTGGCGGGTACGCAAAACGCGCCTCCGAGAAGAAGTTGTCGAGCTCCGGAATCCAGGTCTTCGAGATGCTCCTGAGATTGTATCGATTCCGGTTGAAGTCCTCGTTGTGCAGGAGGATGTCGCGGATCTGCGCCCGCTCCTCGGTCCAGAGCCTTCCGGCGCGGCCGCGCAGCTCCAACCAGTCCGCGATGATTTCCTCGCTCGGTTCTTGCCGTTCAGGACCGAGGATCTCGGTGCCCGGCATCAGGGCGACGGTGGCGAGCCTCGCCAGATGATCCGGCCCCACTTTGGCTTCGCTCAGCGCCTGCAGCAGCCATTCGCCTCGGTCATAGAGCTCGCTCGCCCAAAAATCGACGGCGAGCTCGGAGTGCAGGCTGCCGGCGTCCTCGGAGACTTCGAGGTCGAAATCGACTCCGAACTCCAATGGATACTCCTGGAGCAGTCGCTGGCAGAAACCGTGGATTGTCAGGATGGCGGCCTGGTCCATTTTTCCGATGGCGTTTCGAAGGCGACGCTCGACCTCGCTTCGGCCCAGGCGTTCGACGGCGGCGCCGACGACGTCGCTGAGCGCATCGCCTTGCTCGTCCGACGGATCCAACAGCGCAAGCGCCTCCGCGATTCGTTTGCGCACGCGGACCCGGAGCTCGGCCGTCGCTGCCTTCGTATAGGTGACGACCAAGATCTGGTCGGGCTCGAGCCCGAGCTCGAGGATGGCGCGAACGAAGTACGTCGTGATCGCATAGGTCTTGCCCGTGCCGGCACTCGCTTCGACGAGCGTCGGTGCGTCGAGCGGTACGAGCTCGGGACGGAGCGCGCTCATTGCTCGCTCCGATGCTTGAAGAGCGGCCCGTAGACCCCGAGCGCGGCAAGCTCGAAGGCTTCCGCCCAGCGCTCGTCGGCGAACGGGTCGAACGAGCCAAAGGCATACCCGAGGCGTGCGTCCCTGTCGCAGAGCTTCTGCAACTCGTCCTTCGTCGGTTTCAACGCTTTGACTGGGTCCGCTGGGTCGAACTTTTCGGCGAAGATCCGCGACGCGGTTTCGAGCAAGGGAACCGGGGCTTCGAGGCACTCGCGATAGATCGTGAGCAGCGTATCGAGCAGATGCCGAGGGTCTTCGAGCGGCGCGAAAGAGACGAGGCTCGCTCGCTGGTTTTCGCCTCGAAGCACGAGATTCGTCGGGCGCGCCGCTCCGGTGGCTGCCTGCAAAAGCAGGTGTTCGATCCAAGCCCCGAGCTCGGCTTTGCGCCCAGCCTTCGTGAAGCGCTTCACGAGGCGCTGCTCGGGAAATAGGCCGTCGACGCGACCCTCCAAGACGAGGCCACCGAGCTCGATCGAGAGAAGCTCCGACCGGGTGACCGAATCGTCCTGCAGCCGATCCGCCCGTGCGTTCAGGGCGGCGATCTCCTGTGCGAGGGCTCGCCGCTGAAGCGCGCCCCAGGTTCCATCCGGGAACTCGGGCGCCGCCCCGAGGTACTCGTGAAGGGCATCGTCGCGAAGGCCAGCGCGAAGGGCTGTATTTCCAACGACCGACGCGTCGAGCGCGCCGATCTGCGTGACTGCGCTGCTCGGCTCGTACAGCTCCCAGTCGCCGAAGCGCGCCAGCAAGACCGTGTCGATGAACGAAGCAATCGGGTTCCAAAGCCAGGCTGCAAGCTCGCCTGTCGATACCACGGGGTCCCGTTCGCGCAGCTCGGCTCGAAGCTCCACCCTTGCACGCTCGCTGGGCGGCTCGCCCAGCGCTTCGGCGATTTGCAGATATCGCCGCGAGCTGCTCTGAAACGGCGCGCTGCCGTCGAAGTACGAAGCGTCGAACGCGTGTCGAGGATGCGCGCTCGGTTCGAGCAGCGGCGCCCCATCCGGACCCTGGTAGTAGCGGTTGACCGTCTCGCGAAGCTCCCAGAGCAGCGGCGACGGGCCCGCGGCGTCTCGTGAACCCGCCGAATCGGCCCCAAAGGTAATGATGAGGCGGTCACGGGCGCAAAGGATCGCCTGCAGGAATGCATGACGATCGTCGTGGCGTTTGTTCCGGTCGCCTGGGCGCGGCGATTCCCGCGTCGTATCGAAGCTCAGGCGCTTGTCCGCGCGGGGAAACGACTCTTCGCTCATCCCAACGAGGCAGACGAGCCGAAACGGTACCGGCCGCAGGGGCACGAGCTCGGCGATGGTCACCCCGCGCCGCAAAAACCCGACTGCCGGGGTTTCCTTCAGTAAGCGCCCCGCAAGCTCCTTGCGTATGGTTCTAAGAGGCAGGACACCGTCGTATCCGCTCTGCTCGGCCGATTCTTTCAAGCTGCGGAGCGCTTCGCGAACGACGCGCACGGCAACGCTCCATCGATCATCCTCCGAGAAGAGCGATGTGCAGAGCCGTCCCAGGAGCTCGGCCCAGTCGCCCATGCTGCGCGGATGACGCGCATGGTGTCGCACCTCGAACAGCGTCTCGCCGAGCCGCGACAAACGAGCCACCAACGCGGCGTCCTCGAGCGATGGTGCCCCCCGCGGGAGCAGGCCTTCGAAGACCCCGATGTCCTCCGGCGACGAGGCAAATCCCAAGAACAGCCGGCCAAATCCCGCCCGCCAGGTGTGTAGCGGCTCCGCGGGAAACCCGAGCTCGACGCGGTGCTCAGCGTCGATGCCCCAACGTATGCCCGCCGCGGCGAGGAGCTCGGTGAGACGCGCTCGCTCCTCCGGGCTGAAGCGAAAGTCCGCGCGCATCGAATCGGCGTCGATCAGCCGCAGCAGATCGAGAACCGAGAACCTCGATCCCAGCACGTCGAGCACCGCCAGGAAGTCGTCGTAGAAAGGCGTGTCGTCGCGGGTCAGGCGGTCGTGAACTTCGTAGGGAATCCGATGCCCTCCTTCTTGCCCGAACACCGCCCGGAAGACCGGCGCGTAGGTCTCGAGATCCGGCGCCATGACGAGGATGTCTTCGGGTTGAAGCGTCGGGTCTTCTTCGAGGGCCGCTTGCACGGTTTCGTACACAACCTGCGCCTCCCGCATCGGGCCGGCGCATGCATGGAGCGAAATCGACGAATCCCAACAATCGTGGACGGGCCGCTGCGCCAACGCGGGCGGGCTCCGAAACTCGAACATGTCGGCTTGTAGCGAGCCGAGCAGGTTCGCTCGCACCGGGGGCTGGTAGGCCTCCGTCTGACGGCCGAGCTCCTGGTCGACCGAAAGCAGAATTTGTTGGAAGTCACGGCTCAAGCGTCCGACGTTCGACAGAAACGCATGTCCGTCGTTCGAGGCCTGCCCCTCGGGGGAAAGGAGCACGTCCCCCAGGTATTCCGAGGAGGGTTCCAGAACATAGAGCGTCGTTCGAACCGAGCGCGAGAGCGCGTTGAAGAACTGGAGGAACAGCGGCGGGATGGTCTCGAGCGCAAACACATGCAGGCGTTCCAAGCTCAGCCCGCTCGTATCGAGGCCGTCTCGGAGCTTGGGCAGCGCTAATTGAATTCGCGAGGCGAGGTCGTGCGGCCCCAGTGCCCGCGCGACGCGATGCCACAGCTCCGGTTGCCAGCCCGGGGTTGTCCCGTCCGCCCACGTGGACAGCAGCTCCGGGCGGTACACGACGTAGTCGTCGTACACCGCGGAGAGGCTGGCCGCGAAACGAAGCACGCGATCGGGGTCCGCCTCGGCTCCTAGGTACGGAAGCAGCTTTTGTGGCGCGGACTCCTCCAGCAAGCGGGCGATCGTCCACTTGAGACGATCGGGGGAGTACGCAGGCGCCGTCTCGGATCGTCCGATCGCTCGTTCGAGCACCGCCTCAATCAGCGCCCGTGGGAAGGGGAACGAAGGATTTCCCCAAATGCCCAACCGCTCGGCGAGCGCCAGGGTCAGCCAGCGCTCCATGCCCCGGCTCTGAACGACGATGACCTCGTTTTCGAACGGCCCGAGCGGCTTCTGGCGAATCAGCGATGCGAGCGCGTCCGCGAGGTTCTCGGTTCGGTTGCTGCGGATGAGCTCCATGCGCTCAACGATGTGCGAACTTTCGCTCCAGGTTCTTCATACCTCTGCTGAGCGCCACTTGAAACAGCTTAGTGCCCGCCCAGGCCTTGAGCGCGCTGCTCGCGAGCCGCCCGTATGCGAGCCAGCAAATCACAGTGCCCCCGTCGGGATGCGGCTCGCAGGTCATCACGCCGAGGTGGTCGAAACAAAGCCCCAAGAACGCCCCGTCATTGGCCGAGTAGGCGAGCATGCGCGGCGCTTCGTACGCCTTCACCCGCTCCCGAACAAGCGTCGAGCCTCCGCTCTTGATGACGCGAACCGCCCCGACCTGGCCCGGCGTTTCAGCTTCGCTGTTGTCGGTCCAGCTCTTCTTGGCGCCGACGATCCATTCGCTCGATCGTTCGAAGTCACTCACGTAGTTGAAGAGCTCTTGCTGGGTGACGTCGAGTCGCTTCGTCGTTTCGAACAGAAGCGGTTGATCGCTCAGGCGTGCGCCTGTTTCCTTGGCGTACGCAGTGAAGTCCGAGAAGTCGCCCATCAGGCGAGTCTTACCGCTCCAGGTCGAAGTTCAAGGCTCAAGAGAGCCTGTTGCGGTAGTCTTCGTATCCAAACCGTCGTTGGACGCGGTAGGAGTCGTCCCTCGGGTCGTAGAGCGCAATCGATGGCAGCCGAACGCCGTTGAACGTCGTCGTCTTGACCATCGTGTAGTGGGCCATGTCCTCGAAGAGGAGCCTGTCACCGACGGCCAGCGGCTCGGCAAAGGAGTACTCGCCAATCACGTCGCCGGCCAAACAGCTCAGGCCGCCGAGCCGGTAGCTGTGCGCCATCTTTCCCGGCTCCGAGGCGTTTCGGATACGTGGGCGGTACGGCATTTCGAGCACATCGGGCATGTGCGCCGTCGCAGAGGTATCGAGGATGGCGATCCGGCCATCGTTTTCGATGAGGTCCAACACCGTCGCGACGAGCACGCCCGTGTTCAGCCCAATGGCTTCGCCCGGCTCGAGGAAGACGTCCACCCGGTGCTCACGCTTGAACTCGCGAATTAGGTCGATGAGCAGCGCCACGTCGTAGTCGGGCCTGGTGATGTGATGGCCGCCTCCGAAATTCACCCATTTCGCGTCGCCGAGCCAAGATGCAAAACGGTCTTCGACGACAGCGAGCGTTCGTTGAAGCGCGTCCGCGCCAAGCTCGCAAAGCGTATGAAAGTGCAACCCATCGATGCCCCGAAGGTCGGCCTTCATCAGAGCATGTTTGGTGGCGCCGAGTCGTGACCCCGTTGCACAGGGATCATAGATGGCCACGTCGACTTCGGAGTGCTCCGGATTGATGCGCAGCCCGAAGCTCGTGTCCGAAGCGTGCTCGTCGATGACTGCGCGAAAGCGATCGACCTGTGAAGGCGAGTTGAAGATGACGTGGTCGGAATAGCGAATCGACTCGCGAAGCGATGCCTCGTCAAACGCGGGGCAATAGGTGTGTACCTGCTTGCCGAGCTCTTCGCGGCCGAGTCGCGCCTCGTCGGGGCCGCTCGCCGCCACGCCCTCGAGGTACTTGCCCACCAGCGGGAAGGTCGACCAAGCGGCGAAGCCCTTTAGGGCAAGCAGGATCGCGCAGTCCGACGCGCGCTGGGCGTGGGCTAGGAGCTCCAAGTTGCTCTCGAGGGTAGCGAGGTCGATCACGTAGGTCGGTGAATCGACGCGGCTCAGATCCAGCTGCTCGCAGGCAAGCATTACATCTCCTTGACGTGCCAGGGGAGGCCACGCCGGCCGAGCTCTTCGAGAAAGGGCTCCGGATCGAGCTGCTCGACGTTGAAGACGCCCTTGCCGCGCCACTGCCCGGTCAGCAGCATCTTCGCGCCGACCATCGTCGGAACGCCGGTCGTGTACGAGACCGCCTGCGCGCGAACTTCTTTCCAGGATTCTTCATGGTCGCAAACGTTGTAGATGAACACCTTTTTGGGTTCGCCGTTTTTCCGGCCTTCGATCAAGCAGCCGATGCTGGTCTTTCCCGTGTAGGTCTCACCGAGGGTCGAGGGGTCGGGCAGCAGTGCTTTCAAAAACTGAATCGGTACGATCTCCCTGCCTTCGTACTCGATCGGTTCGATGCTCGTCATGCCCACATTCTGCAGCACGCGGAGATGAGTGATGTATTCGTCCCCGAAGGTCATCCAAAAACGAATGCGTCTGAGGCCGTCGATGTGTTTCACCAGGGACTCGAGCTCTTCGTGGTAGAGCAAGTACGCCTTGCGCTCGCCGACCGCAGGGAAGTCGAACATTCGCGACTGCGACATGGCGTCGATCTCGACCCATTTCCCGTCTTCCCAATAGCGGCCGCGCTGGGTGATCTCGCGGATGTTGATCTCCGGGTTGAAGTTGGTGGCGAAGGGGTGGCCGTGGTCGCCCCCGTTGCAGTCGAGAATGTCGATGTAGTCAATCTCGTCGAATAGTTTCTTCTGGGCGTATGCGCAGAAGATGTTGGTCACCCCGGGGTCGAAGCCCGAGCCCAACAGGGCCATGAGTCCGGCGGATTCGAATCGGTCCTGATAGGCCCACTGCCACTTGTATTCGAACTTCGCCTCGTCCGGCGGTTCGTAGTTGGCCGTATCGAGATAGTCCACGCCGGCTTCGAGGCAGGCATCCATCAAAGCCAGGTCCTGGTATGGAAGGGCCACGTTGATCAGCAAGTCCGGCTGAGCTCGTTTGATCAGTGCCACGGTTTGGGCGACGTCGTCGGCATCGATTTGCGCGATCTCGATTTCACGGCCGCGCAGCTCTCGAACCTGCCTTTGAATCTTCTCGCAGCGCGAAAGGGTGCGGCTCGCGAGTACGATCTCGGAGAACGTGTCGCCGTCTTCTGCGCACTTGTGGGTGACGACGCCGCCCACTCCCCCCGCACCAATGATCAACACCTTGCTCATCGAATCCTCCGGGCCGAGCCACACGTCTTCCCTGGCTGCCGTTCGAGGTGTGACGTCGACGTACGCGATTTGCAAGGCAATCCGCGTGACTTTCGAGGAACCTTGTGATTACCTCAGCCACCTGTCGAGGGAAGGGCACGGCTGTACTGATGCACCACGCGATAATTGGATTGGACGTGGGGTCCACCACCGTGAAAGCGGTCGTCGTCGACCCGGAAACCAAGGATATCGTCTGGAGTGACTACCAGCGCCACCACACCAAGCAGGCCGAGTGCGTCCTCGACTTCATGGTGCGCATCGGGCAGGTCCTCGCGGAGCTTGGCTGCGAAGATGTTCGTGCGTTTATTACCGGGTCGGGCGCCAAGCCGCTCGAAGCTCCGCTAGGCGCGAAGTTCGTTCAAGAAGTGAACTCGGTCACGCTGGCCGTCGAGACCCTGCACCCCGATGCCGGTTCCGTCGTCGAGCTCGGCGGCCAAGACGCGAAAATCATCATCTTCAAAGAGAACAAGCAGACCGGCGACAAGTCCGCAATCGCCTCCATGAACGACAAGTGCGCCTCGGGCACTGGCGCCACCATCGACAAGTGCATGATCAAGGTCGGTATGCCGTCCAGCGAAACGCTGAACTTGCACTTCGACGACCAACAGCTTCACCACGTTGCGGCCAAGTGCGGAGTCTTCGCCGAAACCGACATCGTCAATCTCGTGAAGACGGGCATTCCTTCGGACGAGATCATGTGTTCCCTGGCAGACGCGATCGTCATGCAAAACCTCTCGGTCCTCACCCGCGGCAACACCCTGCGCCACAAGGTTTTGCTGCTGGGCGGCCCGAACACGTTTCTTCCCTTTCTTCAGGAGTGCTGGCGTAAACGCATTCCGGAAACCTGGGACGAGCGCGGGTACGATTACCCCAAGGACGTCCCGATCGAAGAGCTCATCCCTGTGCCCGAGAATGCAGCCCTCTACGCTGCGTACGGTGCGGTCATGTACGGCATGCACGAGCCCGCTGGCGTCGGTGTGTACGAGGGCCTCGACGGGCTACGAAGCTACATCACCGATGGGCGCAAAGAACGCCTCGGAGAAGCCGCGGGTCCGCCTTTGGCGCGTAACGACGCGGAGCTCGATCAGTTCCTCGATACGTACCGGATCCCCAAGTTTATCGAGCCCGAAATTCCTACAGGCACAGTGCGTGCGGTCATAGGCCTCGATGGCGGAAGCACCTCGTCGAAGGCCGTTCTGCTCGGCGAGGATGGCGAAGTCTTGATGAAGGCCTACGCGCTATCGAAGGGCAACCCCATCCAAGACACCAAAGAGCTGCTCGCCGAGCTTCGATCGCGCATGGCCGACAAGGGCGTCGAGGTCGAGGTGCTCGGATTCGGCGCGACGGGATACGCGGCCGACGTCCTCGAAGAATGTGTACGTGCGGATGTGAACATCGTCGAGACGGTGGCTCACATGATGAGTGCGACGCACTACTTCGGCGACGTCGACGTCATCTGTGACATCGGCGGCCAAGACATCAAGGTCCTGTTCATGGAGAACGGAGACATCAAGACGTTCAAGCTGTCCAATCAGTGTTCAGCGGGCAACGGTATGCTCCTGCAGGCGATGGCCGATCAGTTCGGCCTGCCGGTCACCGAATACGCGGAGAACGCGTTCAAAGCGGAATTGGCGCCAAAGTTCAGCTACGGCTGCGCTGTCTTCCTGGACACCGACCGCGTGAACTTCCAAAAAGAAGGTTTCAGCAAGGAAGAGCTGCTTGCGGGTCTTGCACAGGTTCTCCCGAAAAACGTCTGGCAGTACGTCGTCGGTGTCCCACGCATGGCTGCGCTTGGGCGCAAGTTCGTCCTGCAGGGCGGCACACAGTACAACATGGCCGCGGTCAAAGCGCAGGTCGACTACATCAACGAGCGCGTGCCCAACGCGGAAGTCTACGTTCATCCGCATAGCGGTGAGGCCGGCGCCATCGGCGCCGCGATGGAAACGCTTCGTGTCGTCAAGCGACGCGGCAGCTCCACATTCATCGGCCTCGATGCTGCAATAGACCTCGAGTACAAGTCGACGAACGACGACTCGACCACTTGCCATTTCTGCGCAAACAACTGCTCTCGAACGTTCATCGACGCGTTCCGTCCAGACGGGACGACCAGCAGGTACATCAGCGGTTTCTCCTGTGAAAAAGGCATGGTCGAGTCGAAGGCCGCGATGGAGGATATCGTCAAAGAGCGCCGCAAAGTCATGCGGGAGTTTCCGAACCTGGTGAACTACGAGGGCCTCAAGGCATTCAAGCGCGTGGCTGGGGTCCAAGCGATGCCGGAAGCAAGTACGCCAATCGAAGATGTTAGGGTCGAGCGCAAGTTCTTCGGCGCGATCGAGCGCACGAAGTACGCGCGAACCTTCGAGCGGTCATCCGAGGAGTCCGCGAAAAAGCGGGCGAGCTGGCGCGTCGGGATTCCGCGTGTCCTCAACATGTACTCGACGGCGCCCTTCTTCCGGACTTACTTCGAAGTGCTCGGCGTGCGTCCCAAGAACATCGTCTTTAGTGATCCGAGCTCCGAAGAGATGTTTGCCGAGGGTGGTAAGTACGGCTCGGTCGACCCTTGTTATCCGTCCAAGGTCGCGCAGGCGCACTTCCACCAGCTCTTCTTCCACAAGCACCAGCAGAACCCTTTCGACGCGATCTTCTTCCCCATCCTCACGCACGTCCCCTCGTTCGTCACCGACGCGGTCGATTACGCGAGCTGTCCCATCGTGGCGGGCACCCCGGATGTCATGAAGGCTGCGTTCACCAAGGAGCAGGACTACTTCGCGAACCGAGGCATCGAGTATCTTGCGCCGGCGTTCAGCTTTGCCGAACCCACCCTTCTGAAGCGTGACATGTTCGATGCCTTCCGGGAGGTTCTCGGCATGACCGAAGACGAGAGCGACTTTGCCACAGAGCAGGCTCTTGCGGCGCTCGATCGCTTCGATCAGGACATCCAAGAGAAGGGCAAATCGATCCTCGACCAGGTCGAGTACGACAACAAGATCGCGATTCTCGTGCTCGGGCGCCCGTATCACAACGACCCGGGTCTCCATCATGGCATCCCGGACGAATTCCAAGCTCTCGGCTACCCGATCCTGAGCATCCGCTCCATTCCCAAGGACCGCGACTGGCTCCAGCGTTTCTACGACGAGGGCGAAGATGTCCTCAGCGTCAACGACGTTTGGCCGGAGAACTATTCGTCCAACTCGGCGCAGAAGGTCTGGGCCGCCAAGTTCGCGTCGAGGCATCCCAACGTGGCGATCCTCGATCTCAGCAGCTTCAAATGCGGCCATGACGCGCCTACCTACGGCATCATCGATAGCATCGTCGCGAAGAGTGGCGTTCCGTCGTCGTCGCTTCACGACATCGACGCCAACAGGCCCGGTGGCTCGATCAAGATTCGAGTCAAGACTTACGCTCACTCGCTCAGGCTTCGCGAAGAGCACCTCGAAGACCTCGCCTCGCGTAGAGAAGAGCTGCAGCGTCGCATCGACGAGAAGCGGCTCGAGCTCTTGCGCATGAAGCACGATCAGCTCGCGAAGAATCGGCGCGCCGATCTCGGGCTCGAACGTCAGATTCACGAGCTTGCAGAGAAAGTTAACCGATATCGTATCGAAGCGTCGAAGTCCGAGGAGGACGCTACTTTGTCGGGTGAGGTATCGGAGAGTTTGATTCATCTCGGGAAGAAGACCAAGGACGGCACAGTCGTCCGGGTGTGAAAGGGTTAGTCATGGCTGATGGTTTTGAAGTCGACATCGACAAAGAGCTCGCCGCATTCGAAGCTGAAGAGCGGGCACGGCTAGGGCTCGAAGACAATCGGGAGCAGTGGACCGATTCGATGATCGATCCCTTCTTTTCGGCCAAAGAGCGTTCGACCGTAACGATTCTCAACGGCGGCCTCACGATGGCTCACGACGAGTTCGTTGCCTCGGCGCTCAAGGGCATCGGCTACAACACGCGGTCCATGGAATGCGCGGACGTGGAGTCGCTCCGGCACGGCAAAGAGTTTGGCAACAAGGCGCAGTGCAATCCCACCTACTTCACGGTCGGAAACCTCGTCAAAGAGCTCTCCCGCCTCCGCGACGAAGAGGGGATGTCTGCCCAAGAGATCATCGATCAGTACATCTTTCTGACCGCCGGAGCCTGCGGCCCGTGCCGGTTCGGCATGTACGTCACGGAGTATCGCAAGGCGCTACGCGACGCGGGCTTCGACGGCTTCCGCGTCGTGCTCTTCCAACAGCAGTCCGGTTTCAAGCAAGCGACTGGCGAAGAAGTCGGCCTCGCGCTCAATCCGAGGTTTTTCATGGCGCTGGCCCGCGGCTTGTTTGCCGGCGATGTCCTCAACGTACTGAGCTACCGCATTCGACCGTACGAGGTGGTCGAAGGCGCAGCCGATCGCGCGATCGCCGAGGTGAAGCGCGAGGTTTGCGAAGCGCTCGAGCAGAATGGCAGCGTTCTTCGCGCACTGTGGCGTGGCAGAAAGTTCCTCGCAGCGGTCGAAGTGGATCGCCTCCGCGCCAAGCCGAAAGTCGCCATCATCGGCGAGTTCTGGGCGATGACGACCGAGGGAGACGGGAACTACCACCTCCAGCGATTCGTCGAATCCGAAGGCGGCGAAAACGACATTCAGACGCTGGTCAACTGGCTGCTCTACACCTTGTGGGAGATGCGGCACGACACCGAGCGGCGCATGACGCTCCGTGGCACCGACGAATCGTACTATGGCCTGGAAGGCTCGGATGTCGGTTACAAGATGGCGGGCGTCTGGCTCGGCGAGCTCGCCCTGCGCGCGACCTTCGCCACCTTCAGTGCAGCCGCCGGCCTCAAAGGCAACAAGCTTCCCGACATGGACGAAATCGCCAAAGTCGGCCACAGCTTCTACAACAACGAGCTTCGAGGCGGCGAGGGTCACATGGAGGTCGCCAAGCTCGTCCTCAACGTGGCCAAGCAGAAGGCGAACATGACGCTCAGCGTGAAGCCATTCGGCTGCATGCCGAGCTCCGGCGTCTCCGATGGCATCCAAACCGTCATCACCGAGCTTCATCCCGATGCGATCTACTGTCCGGTCGAAACGAGCGGCGACGGCGCGGTGAACTTCTACTCACGTGTGCAGATGTACATGTTCAAGGCACGCGAGCGCGCCCGTCAAGAGCACCAGGCGGCCCTCGACAAATACGGAATCACCGAGGAGCAGGCGCGCGAGTTCTTGAAGGGCAGCCCTTACGCGAAGACCTTCTACAAGGCTCCGCACCTGGTTGCTGGGACGAGCGCCGACATCATTCACCAGATCGGTCCACTCGTCGGAAAGGGCCCGCTCCGACGAGCGAAAGTCCATGCGCGGCGAGCGGCAGCCCGAAGCAAGGCATTCGTCACCAAGGACCTACCGCACGCACGGCAGACCTTCGGGAAAATGGCTCCCTACCTGCCGTCGCTCGGTCGTCTCATCTACGTCGAGCTCAAAGAGAAGCTCCCGGCGCCCAAAGAGGCCTGGCAGAACCTGATGCGAAGCGCGGTTATCCAAGCCGAGGAGAGCACCGACGCGGAGATTCCGACGAGCCACGAGTACATTCCCGCCCCAACGCCACGTACGGAGCCGGATACGGAGAGCGTTCGTCTTCAGATCGTGGGCTGAGCGGTCTGCCCGATCGTCCGCGCCGGCCGGTCGCTCAGCTTCCGGGCTTCGCGTGTGCGGGCAACTCGCCGGTCAGGCTCTTGAGGAAGGTCACGATGCTGTTGACCTGGGCGTCGGTCAGGTCCCTGCCGAGTTGGTGGGTGCCCATGATCTTCACGGTGGTCTCCAGCGTGGCCTGCGAGCCGTCGTGTAGATAGGGCGGCGTCAGCTCGATGTTTCGAAGGCTCGGCACCTTGAAGAAGTGCTTTTCGGCGGGGTTCTTACTGACATTGAAGCGTCCCATGTCGGCATCGGTGAGTGGCGTCCCACGCTCCGCAAAATAGTCTTTCACCAGACCCATCTTCTGGAACATCGTCCCGCCGACGTTGATGCCGGTGTGACACGCGGTGCAGCCGACCTCTTTGAAGGTGGCATAGCCCTGCTTCTCGGCGTCGGTAATTGCGTTTTCGTCGCCGAGCAAAAACTTGTCGAAGCGCGAGGGAGTGATCAGTGACTTCTCGTACTCCGCGATCGCGTCGGTCGTATTGGCTTGGGTGACGCCGTCTTGGTAGAGCTTCGCGAAAGCTGCGGCGTACTTCTTGTTCTTCTTGAGACGCTCGACGACGACGTCCCAGTTGGCGCCCATTTCGCTCGGGTTGGCGACTGGACCGGCGGCCTGCTCCTGCAGGTCCTTCGCACGGCCGTCCCAGAACTGAACGAAGTTGTATCCCGAGTTCAAGACCGTCGGTGAGTTGATCGGGCCGATCTGACCGCCAATCCCGGTCGAGGTCTTGCGTGGCTCAGCACCGCCATGATCGAGCGAATGGCAGGTGACGCAGGCAACCGTACCGTCTCCCGAAAGAATCGTGTCGTGGTAGAGGCTTCGACCCAGCAACACCTTGTCCATGTTGACGTCCACCGAGCTCGGGAGCGGCAGAATCGGCTCCACGGCCACTACGGCCGGCTTTTCCTTCTGGACGGCCGCTGTTTCTTCCGCCGCCGGAGTAGGGGTTTCTTTCTTGGTGCAACCTACCACCGCCACGGCGCCAATGATGATGAGCGCCCACTTCATCTTAGACATGGGGCGGACGATAGCAGCCAAAGCGCCACAGGGCACCCGCTGCTATGCTACGGCCCAGTGAAGAACCGACGTAGGGTGTACTTGGCGAGGCACGGAGAGGTCTCCTATTTTGAACCGGGCCAAGACCCTGGGGACCACGATCCCGCGCTCAACGAAACCGGCGTCACTCAAGCCGAAGCGCTGGGGCAGCTCTTGGCCGAGGCCCCCATCGACCTCGCGGTGTGCACCGGGCTGCGTCGCACGCAGCAGACGGCTCGCCTCGCGATTGGCTCGCGGAGCCTCCCGATCGGCGTCATCGAAGGCCTGTCGGAGGCAAAAACGGGCAGTTTCGAAGATATCGAGAACTTCAACGACATGGAAACGCTCTTCACTAGGGCGTTTGACAATGCCGAAGATCCCGACGCCCGCTTTCTCACCGGCGAGTCCTATGCGGCGCTTTGGGACCGCGTCGCAGCATCGTGGGCGGGCCTATTGAGCCGCAGCGACTGGACCTGCGCCTTCGTCGCCTGCCACGGCGTCGTGAACCGGACGATCCTCGCCCAGGCACTAGGGACCGGTCCTGAAATTTATCGCCGCCTCGAGCAGGACCCCGGCTGCCTCAATGTCCTGGACATCGACGGAGAGGGCCGGAGCGCGCGGGTCGACTACGTTCGCTTGATGAACTTCACCCCGTACAACGCGACGAAGGCCGGAATGCTCGAAACGACGTTGGAGACGCTCTGGCGTCAGTTCACCGCCGATTAGTCGCCGCAGTGCAGAGACCTGTACGCGCCGTTGTAGTAGAGCAGCGGTTCGGCGTCGGTCGCGTGAACCGCTTCGACTCGGCCGACATAGATCGTGTGGCTCCCCTCGCGGTGCGAGCTCGTCACGTTGCACTCGAGCGAAACGGCCGCCTCGTCAATCAAAGGCGCTCCCGTCGCCCCTTCGGTCCAGCTGACCTTTTGCAGTCGAGAATCCTCGTTCTCCGACGACGCGAAAATGTTCGATACATCTTGCTGGTGCGAGGCCAGAATATTCACTGCAAACACCCCGCCCGCTTCGATGACGCCGTGGGTGGTCGAGGACCGGTTCGCGCAGACCAGCACCAGGGGCGGATCGGCGGAGACGCTCGAGAAGGCAGACACCGTCATCCCGTGCATCTGGTCGCCGCTCCGCGCGGTCACGACGGTCACCCCGCTGGCCCAGCCGCGAAGCGCCTCTTTGAACGCATCCTCATCAATCGGCATCGTTCCCGGGGTCTAGGCAAAAATAGAACGTGTTTCAAGTGGACGGCGGGCTTTCACCTTTCCGAAATTGGGCTAGTTTCCGCCACCTATGTCTCAACAGCCGTTTCTGAAGGGGATCCAGGCGTACTGGGATGCCCTTGGCCAACCGGGTCAGCCGCCCGAGCTTGGCGAGTCTCGAATCGACGCATTCGTGGACCTCTTGCACGTGACCTCGAGCGCGGCGCATGGGTTTCGATTGCTAGAGACCCTCGAGTCGACTTACGCGGGAATGGCCGTCGGCGATTCCTCACGACCGTGGCGCTTGCACTGGGCGCTTCAGGTCGGCGAGGTGGAGCCGTTCATCGTCTCCGATCTCGACGGCATGATCTTCCTTGCAGACACGATCGCCGACCCCGAGGGCAATCATCGAGTCTACACGCTCAAAGATGGAATGCGCGGCGACCTCGAGTTTGCAGACCTCACCGACGCGCTCCGCTGGATGACCGCGCAGGTGCGGCACGCCAAGGGCGAGCTCGACGACGCAAAGCTTCGAGAGATCCAAAGCGAAGCATCCGCCTTGCTCGACGACGAGTGGGAGAAAGGACCGACGTCCGCCCTGTACATCGTCGAAGAGCTCCTCGACACGCCGCTCTTCGAGGCCTGGGATGCGATTTCCCGAGGTCAATGGCCGCTGGTCGAGTCCGACGGAAGCAAGGCGTCGGTCGATCGCGAAGATGGCTGGCAGCGGCGCCTTTCACTCTGGCTCACACGAAGGTTCCTGGCGACGCGTTCGTTGGAGCTCCCCGAGGAAATTGGCGTCTCCGACATGGACGCGATTCATCGATCCCTGGTCGACCACCTCATCGACTTCGAGCAGGCGATTCACGCTGGCGACGTGCCGAGAATCATCGACCAGGCCGCAGCGGGGGAAGACGCGAAGCTAGCAAAGATGGCCGTCGAATGGGTGGAGCGGCACGACGGCTGGCGGACGGCGGCAAGCGTCCCGGCGCCCGACGAACAAGACGACTATGCCGACGAGCCACCGCCTTTTCAGCACACACCGTTCACGCGAAAGCTGATGCAAGCCTTATCCGGCTCACTCGATCGCATGGTCGAGCAGGGCGAGCTAGAGCTCGATCCAGATCGCAAGGACGCCCTGCTGATCGAGCTCGTCACGGCAGGTTCTGATGCACGCTCGGTCAAGCACATGCTCAAGAAGCTGACCGCGACACTAGTCGATTCGGAACACGTCGAAGAGATCTATCCGAGCGACGACCAGATCCAGGATAGGCTCAAAGAAGATCTCGGGGGATGATCGAGCCGCCTGGTACGCAGTTCTGGACCGACGCTCGATGGCGCGACGGTTGGCGAGTTCAGCGACATTGGGATGGGGAGACCAGCAGGCTGCTCAATCCAGCGGGTCGCATCGTCTTCCGCGGCTCCTCAGCGCAGTGCATCGCAGCGCTAGACGAGGCGCAACCGGTGGCGGCTTCGATCGATCACCTGGTCGTCCTGCTGCACGGGCTCGGCCGCACGCGTCGCTCGCTCGCGAGGTTGGACAGGGCTCTTCGAGAAGCGGGCTTCACGACCGCGCGTCTCGACTACCCGAGCACCCGGAAGTCGATTCAGGAGCACGCCGCGACGCTTGCCGATCTGCTCGACCACGTACCCACCCCAAAGAAGCTCTCGTTTGTTTCGCACAGTCTCGGTGGACTCGTCGTTCGGCAGCTCCTTCGCTATGACGCCCCTTGGCGCTCGGCCATCGATCGCATCGTGATGATTGCCCCGCCCAACCGGGGCGCATCGCTTGCAGGCTCTCTCGACAAGGGAGGCGTGATGCGAGGCATACTCGGCCCCTCGTATGGACAGATCGCCGAAGGCTTCGCCGCGACGCTTCCCGTGCCCGAGGTTCCGGTCGCGATCTTCGCGGGCGATGCGGCCGGCGTACCGGGAGATGGATTGGTGGCGGTGGACGAGACTCGTCTCGAGGGCGCGAGCGAGCATCACGTCATTCCGGCGATTCACACCTTCATCATGAACCATCCCTCGGTGATTCGCGGAGCGGTCTCGTTCCTAAGGGGCGCCCCAGATCGAGCCTGACGGTCGCAAGAGGCCGGCGTCCCGGTCATGGAGCGCGCCGGCTCGATCCCGCTCCAAGAGCAGAGGCCCGTCCAGGTCGATGTACTCGGCCTTCGAGGCCAACAGGAGCGCCGGCGCGATCGAGAGAGACGTGCTGACCATGCATCCAAGCATGATCTGCAAGCCGAAGCGTTTCGCTTCCCGAGTGCAATGTAGCGCTTCGCTGAGCCCGCCTGTCTTGTCGAGCTTGATGTTGACCACGTCGTAGCGACCCAGGATTTGAGAAAACGAGCTCCGATCGTGAAACGACTCGTCGGCGCAGATCGGCACCGCGTGTTCGAGGTCCTCGAGCGCTGCATCCTCGCTGGCTGAAAGAGGTTGCTCCAGCAAAACGACGCCGAGCTTTGGCAATTGCGGCAGCCAAGCTTCGAGCTGCGGCTTCGACCAGGCTTCGTTCGCATCGACGACGAGCGCCGCATCGGGCGCAGCTTGGTGCACCGCTTCGATACGCTCCATATCCGCACCGCCGTCCACCTTCACCTTGATCACAGGTGCCCGAGCGAACGCGGCTGCTGCGGTTTCCATGTTCTCGGCGCTGTCGACGCTGACCGTGCGCATGCTGCGAATCGTCCGCGGAGGCGAGTCGAGGCCTGCGAGCCGCCAGACTTGCGTGCCAGCGCGCTTCGCCTGCAGCTCCCAGACCGCGCAATCGATCGCGTTCCGGGCGGCGCCGGGGCGCATCGCGGCCAATTGTTCGTGCGCATCGGTCCCGTGCAGGTGCGGACAAGCGGCGGTGATCTCCGCGGACACCGATTCGGTCGACTCCCCGTAACGCGCATAGGGCACGCACTCGCCGCGCCCGATCGAGCCTCCGTCATGAAGCTCGAGCACGATCACTTCGGCCGAGGCCCGGGCACCGCGCGCGATTCGAAAACCCCCTCGAATCGGCCACGATTCCGCTCGGACCACCGCCTTCATCGCGCAGCGCTACGCGACGCCAGTGGCTTCCTTGATCGCCTTCGGGCTGAGCGTCTTGCAGATGAACACGTGCACGTCCCAGAGATCACGCGGCCGCTGTCCCGCTTCCTGCAAAAGCTCCATCGTCTTTTTCGCGGCCTCCAGGAACTGCGTGTACGTGGTCGAGTTTGGCGTCGTGTCGTACTTGGGATCGATATCCAGGATGAGGGCCTGCTTCTTCAGGAACGTGGGCTTCACGAACAGATGGTCGGCCGGGTAGACCAGCGCTGGCAGCAAGGTTGTCAGGGGCCACGTAGCGCCGTCCTCGACATCGAGCGCCGCGACGAACGAGTCGTAGCGAATCGGATAGGTCCGCTCCCCGTAGAGCAGCTCTCGAAGCGCCAGCGCCACGGTCTCACGGCTTTCTTCCGGAAGGTTCTTGAACCGAGTTGCTTCAGCCTTTTGTGTGGTGCTCTTGGTGCTCGTCAGAAACTCGTAGATCATCTGGTGGATTTCTTCGTAGCTTCGGTTCCCCGTCAGCTCGTCCAGGTTCTTCTGGCTGAGGAGATCCTCGGCACGCTCGATCGCCGCGTCCTTGAGCTTCTCCCTGCCCTTGCCGCCGGCCACGCCACGCTCCGATTTGATGTAGGACTCGTCCTCGAAACCGACTGGATAGAGGGTCATGAAGTAGGCGACCTGCTGCTCGAACGTGATGTCGGGTTTCTTCGGCGGTGCCTTCGACTTGCGCGTCGAGCCCGGCGCCGGTGCCTGGTTGCGACGGGCGATCCGGTCGATGCGCACGGCCTCGTTGGCCTGCACGTCGATGATCTCCATTTTGTGCCAGTAGTCTGGCCGGAAGCTGCGCTCCGCGCCGTCTTCGAAGAGGAAAGTTCGCTTGTCCGGGATCTCGAGGACGAGCACCGAGCGGCCCCAGTCTTTGCGGCTGGTGTGCTCGAAAACTCTGGGAGTTACGGAGGGTGTAGACTCAGGCATCGATTACAGTTCCTCGAAAATCGGGTGACAGCCGGCCCCAGGGCCCGGAAAAAGGAGCCCGTCGTGTATCACGGACGCGCTGGGCTTGCATCCGGTTGCGATCCACTGGATGTACCCCTAGCAAGCCCCTTCTGCAAGCTCCCGTTCTCATTGGGGTTTGGGCAAAATGTACCGATACCCAGAAACGCGTTTTAGAGCTTTGCTCCTGGTCGCTGCCGCGGCACTGCCCGGCTTCGCCTGTGACCCGGTCCAGCCGAGCGCGCCCAAGTCGGCCGCAGAGCCGAGCGCCGGCGCCGAAAGCGATCCGGATGTGCCCGGCGTCGCGTTCGTCGACGAGGCGCTTCAGGACGGGCTCGACCGGCTGCTCGCATCCCAAGGGCCGGGCTACGTTCCTCGAACTCACCATCTGAACGATGACGGTTCTCCGCGATTCACCAATCGCCTGATCCGGGAGTCTAGCCCGTACCTGCTCCAGCACGCCCACAATCCGGTCAACTGGTACGCCTGGTCGGACGAAGCTTTCGAGCGGGCCAAGCGGCAGAACAAACCGATCTTCCTGTCGGTGGGCTATTCGACCTGTCACTGGTGCCATGTGATGGAGCGTGAGTCCTTCGAGGACGAGGAGATCGCCGCCTATCTCAATCGCCACTTCATCGCGATCAAGGTCGACCGGGAGGAACGGCCGGACATCGACAGCGTCTACATGATGGCGGTCACCATTCTCACGGGTCGCGGTGGATGGCCGATGACCGTCATCATGACGCCCGACAAAGAACCATTCTTCGGCGGCACCTACTTCCCTCCCCGAAAGGGCTTTCGCGGCAGCCGCGCCGGGCTAATCGACATCCTCGCCGACATGCTGAGCCTCTACACCAACGAGCCCACGCAAGTCGTCGCACGCGCTCAGGAGCTCAGTCAGGGCGTAGAGCAAGCGGCGGCGATTCAGCCCGGGCCCGGCGTACCGAGCGACAAGGTGATCGCCGTGGCCGCGCAGAACCTCGGCAGGATGTTCGATCCGGTCGACGGGGGATTTGGGGGTGCGCCGAAATTTCCACAGCCCTCGCGGCTCTCCTTGCTCTTGCGGTATGCGCGCCGAACCGGTGACGCGGGTGCCACGGCCATGGTGGCAACAACGCTCGACAAGATGGCGGAGGGCGGGATCTACGACCAGGTAGGGGGCGGGTTCCACCGTTACTCGACCGACGCCCAGTGGCTGGTCCCGCACTTCGAGAAGATGCTCTACGACAACGCCCAGCTCGCCGCGGTCTATCTCGAGGCCTGGCAGCACACGGGCGATTCGTCGTATCAGCGCGTGGCTCGCGAGATTCTCGACTACGTCGCCCGTGAGATGACCTCTCCCGAAGGCGGTTTCTATTCGGCTACCGATGCGGACAGCCCGACCCCAAGCGGGCATGACGAAGAAGGCTGGTTCTTCACCTGGACGCCCGACGAGCTCGAACGCCTGCTCGGCGCAGGCGACGCAGCGGTCGTTTCTTCCGCATTTGGCGTAACCAAGCGCGGGAACTTCGAAGGTCGAAACATCCTTCACCGCGTCAAGGCCGACCAAGCGCTCGCGTCCGAGCTCGGGCTCACTCCCAAGCGAGTCGCTGTCGTGATCCGCAGCGCGCGATCCATCCTCTACGATGCCCGAGCCTCTCGCCCGCCGCCCATCCGCGACGAGAAAATCATCGCCGCCTGGAACGGCATGATGGGTGCCGCGTTCGCCAAAGCAGGGTGGATGCTCGCAGAACCGCGCTACGTCGACGTCGCAGCGCGCGCGGCTCGATTCGTGCTCGAGCGAATGCGCGCCGAAGATGGCGCGCTCGTGCGAACTTATCGCGAGGGGAACAAGGGCAGTGCGTCGTTTCTCGATGACTATGCCTTCATGGTGGCCGCCTGCCTCGACCTTTACGAAGCGACCGGCGACGCAGCTTGGATCAAGCGCGCGGTCGAGCTTCAAAGCGATCAAGATCTGCGCTACCTCGACGAGCAAAACGGCGGCTACTACTTGACTGCAGCCAATGGTGAAGTGCTTCTAGTCCGGGAAAAGCCAGTCTACGACCGCGCTGTTCCCTCGGGAAATTCGGTCGCGGCCAACAACCTTCTCCGCCTTCACGATTTCACCGGAGACCCAAAATGGAGGCGCCGCGCCGAGCGTCTGTTCGCATCGCTCGCCTTCCAGGTGACCCGTTCACCGACGGGCTTTCCTTTGCTCCTGGTGGCCCTCGATCGTTACTACGACACCGCTCTCGAAGTTGCGCTGATCGCTCCGGCGAGCCGCGAAGAAGCGAGCTCGCTCAACGAGCGGCTTCGCAAGGCGTTCGTACCCAACAAGGTATTCACCGTTCTCACCGACACCGAAGCGAGCCAACAAGAGGCAACGATTCCTTGGCTCGAAGCCAAGCGGGCGATGGGCGGCAAGAGCACGGCTTACGTCTGTGAGCGTGGACGTTGCGACTTGCCCACGTCGAAGCCCCAGGTGTTTCAAAAACAGATCGAGCGGCGCAAGCCTTATCCAAGCTTCGCTGACACCGCTCCGCCCCGCTTACCTTTCGAACGCGTAAAGTAGTGTCAGCCCGCTCCGACGATTGGGTCCTCGCGACGCACAACGCCGGCAAGACCCGGGAGCTGCGGGACTTGTTCGCGAAGCTTCCCGTTCGGCTGACCTCCGCCAAGGACCTCGAGCTTCCCGAGCCCGAGGAAACGGGAACGACCTTCGAAGCCAACGCCGAGCTCAAGGCCCTTGCAGCCGCCCAGGCCACCGGCCGGGTGGCCATTGCAGACGATTCCGGAGTGGCCGTCCATGCGCTCGGAGGCGAACCGGGCATCCACACGGCGCGCTGGGCCGGCGAGGGGCGAGACTTCAATATCGCCCGTCGGCGGGTCGAAGCGCGGCTTCGAGAGCTCGGCGAACGGGTGAGCCGCCGTGCCACTTACGTGTGCGTCCTGTGCGTCGCCTGGCCGGACGGCCGCGCGCGCACGTTTCGCGGCGAGTCGCCCGGGACCTTGGTCTGGCCGATTCGCGGAGAGCTTGGGCACGGCTTCGAACCGATGTTCTTGCCAGACGGTTTCGCGATGACCTATGGCGAGATGACACCCGAGCGGCGACGACGAGTCAACGCGCGGGCTGCCGCCATGCGCAGGCTTGAACGGGCTTTGTTCGGCCCGACTGCTCTCAAGGCCGGCAGCTGAGGTCGGAGTACGGGCACACGAAACGAACGTGGAGGTGATCGTCGTGATTCGGGAAGTGACGAATCACGCCATTCGGCTCGTACTTGCCGCGCGGATATTGGATCCACCGGTCGAGCTGTGCCTTGGTGACCCCTTTTCGCTTCGCGTGCCGGTAGAGCTTGGCCTGCAAGCGATAGTCGATGAAGATCATCTCGGCCTGTCCATGGCGGAGCCAGTGCTCGAGCAAGGTCCATTGCCGCGCAACGTCGAGCTCCGATGCCCGAAAGTCGTCGAATCGGCAGCCGCGCGGGCCACACTCGGTCTGGTAGTAGCTGATGTCGGCGTCACGTCCGTTCTGGTGACTCTTGTGGTCGCGGAGCTTGCCGCCGTCGCGGTCGCTGATGTCGTGAATGCGGACGACCTTGCTCTGCTTGAACCTCGCCTCCACGGCGTTGAACGCGCCGACGATCCAGCGCGTCGTCTCCTCGGTGCCGTAGGCGCGCGCAGGACTGCGGATTAGATAGCCCCGGTGCGACGGGAGACGTACGCCGTTTTCGAGGCGCCCTCGGTTGGTCGGTCCAATGGCCTCCGACGGGCTGACGGGGATTCGTGTGTAGAGACGAATGTTGGTGCCCGGTCGAGGGTCTCGATTGCTCAAGCCAGCGTTCCAACGGCTCAGGTCGCGCGGGCTGACGTCGTAGCGGCCCGCGACCGCGAGCAAGCTGTCTCCACGCTCGAGCTTGAATACGACTTCGGGCCTCGGTGCGCCGATGTCGATCGTTTGGCCGGGGAAGATCCGATCGGCGCGAAGACCTGGATTCGATGCGACGATCTCTCCAACCGTCGTGCGATGCCGGAGAGCGATGTCGGTGAGCGTGTCGCCTTTTTGAACGCGGTAGGTTCTGCCGCGCTTGGGCTTCTTCCCTTCAGTCGCGCCCTCGGAAAGGCGGGTGGCGACCGCACTGGATGGGTCGCGAGCCGCGATTCGCGCGTTGCTTTGCGTCGTCGTGTCTGGCGCTGCAGCGCCGTAGTCGAACGGAGGCGTCCAATCGATTCCGTCCTGCGAGTGCGACCGCGACGCCCCTCGTCCGACGACGAGCCTCTGACCAATTCGGATCATGTCGCCGTCGAGGTCATTCCAATGTTTGATCTGTTCCACGGACACGCCGGCACGTTTCGCAATCGAGCTGAGCGCATCGCCCTGCTGCACCGTCAGCACCAACGCATCGGCATCCACTCGGGATGGAGCCAAGGCGGCAAGGCACAGCATGGCGATCCCGAGCGTGCGGAGCATCCCGATCCGTTTTATCCAAACTGGCTCTTTAGTCCAAGAAACAGGCGGAAAGTGCGAGATGTGACGCCGTGGTCGAGGCTTGATACGTTGATGGAATGAAGGGGAGGGCACGGTTCGTTTTGGGGTTGTGGATCGCAGCACTCCTTTCGTTGACGGCGTGCAAGGCGACCTCTTCAACGTCCGCACGCTACATCGATCCAGTGCCTCCGCGCTATGAGGTTTCGTGCCCCGTGGGAGAAGTTTGTAGCGAGTCGGTTGCGCTACTGGTCGGACTTTCAGCACCTCGTGAACCCACCCGTTGCACCGCTGCGCTGATCGGTCCTCGAACTGCGATTACGGCCGGGCACTGCGTGGCCTGGGAGCTCTCGAACGGCGGACGCTGCGACGGCCTCTGGTTGGGGTTTGCCAAGTCCGAAAGTCGGCCCGCCGAGTGGATCGGCTGCGGGCGAATCGAGTCCGCGTCCGCGCCGAGCCCGAGCCTTCTCTCACCCGACTACGCAGTGTTGAAGCTCAATCGGGACGCGTCGCGCCCCTCGATCCCCATTGGCGAAGGGGACGTTCCGCCCGGCGAGGTCGTCTCCGTGCTCACGGTGACGGCCGATCGCTTTTACGACGACGTTCACCAGGTGCGTAGCCGGCGTTGCATCGTTGACGACAACCGCCGCCTCGCTTCCTCTGGCGAGCTTCCCCCGTCTTCGGTAAGAGTGCTTTCTTCCTGCCCGATTCGCCAAGGCAGCTCCGGCGCGCCGGTGCTCGATCGCCGCGGACGGCTCAGAGGCCTCGTTCACGCCGCTGGACCGCCTTACTTTGCGTTCGGTCTGATGACGCTACTGCCGCAGCCAGTCGACCGTGACGACGGCTAGCACCGTCAGCACGCCGATCAACATCACCAGCAGGCTTGCAGGCAAGGGCGGCGCAGGCGGCATGCGGTCGATCATCAGCGCGGGGAATCGGGAAACGCGTTCGTCGCTTTCGGCCTCTATGGGCGCCGCGGTCTCTGATTCGACGCCTTCGCGGCTACGCGCGATCTCCATGAGCTCTCGCTTTCGCAGCTCACCGCTCGGAAACAGTTGGCGCATCCAGTCCGCGATCTCGGCCGGACCGATCAGCTCGTCCTGCTTGGCGAGATAGCGGCGAAGGGCTTTGCCCATCTCGCGCGCACTCTGCCAACGCTCGTCTGGGCTGCGTTGGAGTGCTTTGAGAACGATTTCGTCCAAATCCGCGGAGACCTCGCTTCGATACGCCGAGGGTGGCTGGATCTCCCCCGACAGGACCGCGTACATGGTGTTCACGTCCGTCTCCCTCAGGAATAGCTTCCGCAGGGTCAGCAGCTCCCAGAGCACGGCACCCAGCGCCCAGATATCGACGCGCCGGTCGACGACCGCCGAGGTCATCTGTTCGGGCGCCATGTACGGAAACGTACCTTTGACTTGACCGGCTTCGCTGTTGTGAACGCGCTGCCGTGCGTGCGCGATGCCGAAATCGACGACTTGGGTCGCACCATCGTACGTCACGAAGAGGTTCTCCGCCGACACATCCCGGTGGACCACGTGCAAGGACTCGCCCTCTGCGTCTGCGAGCTCGTGCGCCGCGTGAAGCCCTTCGCACGCCTGCGCAATGACGCGCGCCATTCGCATCGGCAAGAGCGGGGAGTTGCGCTGATCGACGTCGGCCAGGACACGTCGGTGAACGCGCGACAGTGGTTCCCCGACCAGATACTCCATCGCAATGAAGTACTCGCCATCGGCTTCACCGAAATCGAAGACGCTACACACGTTGCTGTGAGTGATCCTCGATGCGATCCGCGCCTCGTCGAGAAACATCTCCAAGTACTCTCGTTCGCAGGCGAGATGAGGATGGATTCGCTTGAGCGCAACGAGCTTTTGGTAGCCCGGGTTTCCTTCCACTCGCGCCAGATGGACACTCGCCATTCCCCCCGAGGCCAGCTCGAAACAAAGCTCGTAGCGGCCGATCTTCGAAGGCGCGTTCGCCACGGGGCCTCGCGACCGCGCATCTGGGCGGTCGGGCCGCACGGACTCCATGTCTTCGGCGCGTGAATCCTTCATCAAACCTTTCGATCACAGCGGCTCAGGCGCAGCCAGGCCGTTGTCATCAAAGTATTACATGCTCATGTGAATTACCAAGCCCAATTCCGCCTCTTCCTCTCGGTTTGACTCTCGGAGAGATGAGCCCTATCTATTAGGCTTGCTGAGGTTCTAGCCTAATGAAAGTAGGACAAACATACACTATCGATGAAATTGATCGGCAACTGCTGGACGAGTTGCAGAGCGATTGCAAGCGCTCACTCAAGGAGATCGGAACCTCGGTCGGGCTCAAGGCACCCTCGGTGATGGAACGGGTGCGGAAGCTCGAAAGCGCCGGAATCATCAAAGGTTATCACGCGCTCCTCGATGCACGAAAGCTCGGCCTCGACATCTCGGCCTTCATCGGGGTCTCGATCAGCGATCCAAAGCTTCTCCAAGCGTTCGAAACGTGGGTTGATTCGGTCGCGCAAGTCCTGGAATGTCACCACGTGACCGGTGGCTTTACGCTGATTCTCAAGGTAAAGACCGAGAACACCGAAGCTCTCGAGCAGCTCATCAGCCGCGTCCGGTCCATGGACGGCGTCGCTGGCACCGAAACCATGGTGGTGCTCTCGACCCATACCGAGAGGGCAGAAATCCCCCTCCCGCCTGGCGATCCCGCGTCCGAAGCGCGGCGCCGCAAACGTCTCCGACGCTCCGCAGACAGCCCACAAACCCCCCAAAGCGCGTGAACATGCAGTACGGACTTCCCGAAAAACACGGTCTCTACGATCCCGCGAACGAGAAAGACGCCTGCGGCGTCGGCTTCGTCGCTCAGATCAAGGGCGTCGCATCCCACCAAATCGTCAAAGATGCCAATCGCATTCTTTGCAACATGGACCACCGAGGGGCGCGCGGCTCGGAGACCAATACGGGCGATGGCGCCGGGATGCTCACCGCCTTGCCGGACAAGCTCTTGCGTCGCGCGGCCAAGGCGGCGCTGGGCGTCGAGCTTCCAGCGCCCGGCAAGTATGGCGTGGGCAACATCTTCCTGCCGACCGACGAGGCGGAGCGCGCCTACTGCAAAGCGGCGTTCGTCAAGGCGATCGAAGCGCAGGGGCAACGTTTGCTCGGCTGGCGCGTCGTGCCGACCGATCCAGACGGAGCCAACCTCGGGCCGACCGCGCTCGAAAGCATGCCGCAGATCGAGCAACTCTTCATCGGAGCAGCCGAAGGGCTCGACCAGGACGCGTTCGAGCGGCAGCTCTATGTCATTCGCAAGAGCGCCGCGAGCCCGCTTCGCGTGGACGAGAGCCTGAAGCAACGATCGATGCTCTATGCCTGCTCCCTTTCGAGCAGAACCATCATCTACAAGGGCATGCTCGCCTGCGAGCAGGTGCTTCCGTTTTACGGCGATCTGACCGACCCAGACTACGAAACGCATCTTGCGATGGTGCATTCGCGCTTTGCGACCAACACGTTCCCGACCTGGGAGCGCGCCCAGCCGCTTCGTTGCCTCAGCCACAATGGCGAGATCAACACCCTTCGTGGCAACAAGAACGCGATGCATTCGCGCCAGGGCGTCGTCGCGAGCGAGCTCTTCGGCGATGACTTGCGCAAGCTGTTCCCGGTGGCCGAGCTCGGGCTTTCCGACTCGGGGACGCTCGATAATGTCCTCGAGTTTCTGTACATGAACGGTCGCAGCATGCCCGAGGCTGCGATGATGATGATTCCCGAGGCCTGGCAGAAGCACGAGAACATGCCGCAGGCGAAGCGGGACTTCTACGAATACCATTCCTGCCTGATGGAGCCATGGGACGGCCCGGCCTCGATTGCGTTCACGGACGGCACGATGATCGGCGCCATGCTCGATCGGAACGGCCTCCGTCCAAGCCGCTACTACCTCACGCACGACGACCGCGTGATCATGGCGTCCGAAGTCGGCGTCCTCCCAGTGCCGCCCGAGACGGTCAAGCACAAGGGCCGTCTGCAACCCGGACGCATGTTCCTCATCGACTTCGAACAGGGCCGCATGATTCCGGACGAGGAGCTCAAGAACGACTTTGCAACGCGGCGTCCGTACGGTGAGTGGCTCGGGGAGCAGCGTCTCCTGCTCACCAAGCTACCGGTGCATGGCGATGCGCACGGCTTCGAACCCGAGACCCTCCTCTCTCGCATGCAATCGTTTGGTTACACCACCGAGACGATGCAATTCATGTTGCGGCCGATGATCGAGGAGAAGCGCGATCCGGTCGGGTCCATGGGAAACGACTCCGCTCTCGCGGTTCTGAGCGACCAGCCGCGGCTTGCCTACGACTACTTCAAGCAGCTCTTTGCTCAGGTGACGAACCCTCCCATCGACTCGATCCGGGAGGAAGTGATCATGGGGATGGAGTGCTACATCGGTCCTGAGCAGAACCTGCTCACGACGACGCCCGAGCACGCGCACCGCCTTCGGATCCCGCACCCGATCTTGACCAACGAAGAGGTCAGGGCCCTCAAGACGATCGACGAGCGCGGTTGGCGGAGCAAGCTCATCGACATCACGTGGCCCCGAAGCGAGGGCCCCGACGGGCTCGAGCCCACGCTCCGACGCATCCGAGAGGAAGCGGAGCAGGCGGTCGACCAGGGGTACAGCCTCATCCTGCTGACCGATCGCGCTGCAGGCCAAGACCGAATCCCGGTGAGTGCGCTTCTGGCCACTGGCGCGGCGCACCACCATCTGGTTGCGACCGAGAAGCGCACCAGGGTCGGAATTGTCGTTGCAACCGGCGAGGCGCGAGAGGTGCACCATCACTGCTGCCTCGTCGGGTATGGCGCGGATGCCATCAACCCCTACCTGGCCTTCGAATCGCTGTGGCAAGAACGCCGTCTTGGGACGCTCGACGCAAAGCGGTTCCCCGACGACGACAGCATCGTCGACGGCTATCGCAAAGCTGTCGCCAAGGGGATGTTCAAGGTCTTCGGCAAGATGGGGATTTCGACGCTCCAGTCGTACAAGGGCGCGCAGATCTTCGAAGCGGTCGGCCTCAACAGCTCGGTCATCGACCTTTGCTTCGTCGGGACGGCGAGCAGGATTCAAGGCATCGGCTTCAACGTCATCGCGCAGGAGCTCGTCGAACGGCACGCGCTTGGCTACCCCAACGAAGACGAGCCCCGACTGCCGATCCTTCCAAACGACGGGCAGTTCCATTGGCGCGCCAACGGTGAGCGTCACATGTGGAATCCAGAGACGATCGCGAACCTGCAGGTGGCGGCGCGTGCAAACAGCACCGATGCTTACAAGCGTTTTGCGGAGCATGCCAACGACAGTGCTCGAGACCGCTGCACGCTGCGCGGCTTGATGCGGTTCACGAATGGTCAGCGGATTCCGCTGAACGAGGTCGAGCCCGCGAGTGAGATCGTGAAGCGGTTTGCGACCGGCGCGATGAGCTTCGGGTCGATTTCGATGGAGGCGCATTCGACGCTTGCAATCGCGATGAACCAGCTCGGCGGCAAGTCCAACACCGGCGAGGGCGGCGAAGCCCCAGAGCGCTATTTGCCCTTGGCCAACGGCGCGACGAATCCTATGCGTTCGGCGATCAAGCAGGTCGCGTCGGGGCGCTTCGGAGTGAGCATCAACTACCTCACCAACGCCGACGAGATTCAAATCAAGATGGCGCAGGGCGCCAAGCCTGGCGAGGGCGGCGAGCTTCCCGGTCGCAAGGTCGACGAGAAGATCGCTGCGGTGCGCAATTCGACCCCGGGTGTGGGTCTCATCAGCCCGCCGCCGCACCACGACATCTACTCGATTGAGGATCTCGCACAGCTGATTCACGACCTCAAGAACAGCAACCCGTCGGCGCGGATCAGCGTCAAGCTCGTCAGCGAAGTTGGCGTGGGCACGATCGCGGCTGGCGTCTCGAAGGCGCACGCCGACCACATTCTGATTAGCGGGCACGATGGCGGCACCGGCGCATCGCCGCTCACCTCGATCAAGCACGCAGGCCTCCCCTGGGAGCTCGGCATTGCCGAGACACACCAGACACTGGTCATGAACGACCTTCGGAGTCGGGTCGTCCTGCAGACCGATGGGCAGATGAAGACCGGCCGCGACGTCGTCATCGGCGCACTGCTCGGCGCCGAAGAGATCGGCTTGAGCACGGCGCCGCTCATCGCGATGGGCTGCATCATGATGCGTAAGTGCCACCTCAACACCTGTCCGGTCGGTATTGCGACTCAAGACCCGGAGCTTCGAAAGAAGTTCAAGGGCAGGCCCGAGCACGTGGTCAACTACCTTTTCATGGTCGCCGAAGAAGCGCGTGAGATCATGGCCTCGCTCGGGTTCCGCACCTTCCAAGAAATGGTGGGCCGGGTCGACAAGCTCGACATGGTGGACGCCCTGGTTCACTGGAAAGCTCAGGGGATCGACCTCACGCCGATCCTGACCATGGCCAAGAAGAAGAACGCGGTGACCGACGTCTATTGCACGAAGCAGCAGGACCACGGCCTCGACAAGGCGCTCGACAATCGGCTCATCGAGCTCGCGCAGCCTGCGATCTGCGACGCCAAGCCCGTCCGCGGGGAGCTGAAAATCAAAAACACCAACCGCACCGTTGGCACGATGCTCAGCCACGAGATCGCCAAGCGCTGGGGCGAAGACCTCCTTCCCGAAGGCACGGTGCACTTCAAGCTCATCGGCTCCGCCGGTCAAAGCTTTGGCGCCTGGCTTGCGAAGGGTGTGACCCTCGAGCTCGAGGGCGATGCCAACGACTACGTCGGCAAAGGCTTGTCTGGCGGGAAGCTCATCGTCTATCCGTCGAAGCAAGCGACCTTCGTGCCCGCCGAGAACATGATCGTCGGCAACGTGGTTTTGTATGGCGCCATCGCCGGCAAGGCCTTCTTCCGAGGACGCGCGGCGGAGCGCTTCTGTGTTCGAAACTCGGGCGCCTGGGCCGTCATCGAAGGTGTCGGCGACCATGCATGCGAGTACATGACAGGCGGCCGAACCGTGATCCTGGGTAACACGGGGCGCAACTTCGGTGCGGGCATGAGCGGCGGCGTCGCGTACGTGCTCGACCCCAAGGGCGACTTCGCATCGAAGTGCAACCAAGAGATGGTCGAGCTCGAGCGGCTCGTCTACGAAGAAGAAATCGCGATCGTGAAGGGGCTCATCGAGGAGCACCTCGAGTACACGGGCTCGGCCGTCGCCCAGCGCTTGCTGCAGGATTGGGAGAACACCCTTGGGCAGCTCATCAAGGTGATGCCGACCGACTACAAGCGGGTCCTTCGCGAGACAGGCGACCTTTCGGTGGGCGTTCCCGGGCCCGACGCGGTTCGACTTCAGGGCCTTCCGGCGGCGGAGTAGGAGAATGGGAAAGCCAACTGGGTTCAAAGAGTTTCCGCGAGAAACGGTTCCGTACGGCGACCCGCTAAAGCGAATCACCGGATGGAGCGAGTTCACCGTCGACGTGCCGGAGGAGCACCTCCGCAAGCAGGGTGCCCGTTGCATGGATTGCGGCGTCCCGTTTTGCCAATCCGGGACCGGCTGCCCGATCGACAATCTCATCCCCGAGTGGAACGACCTCGTGTACCACGGGCGCTGGCGCGAGGCGCTCGATCGCTTGCACAAGACCAACAACTTCCCGGAGTTCACCGGCCGCGTTTGCCCAGCTCCCTGTGAAGGCGCCTGTGTCCTCGGCATCACCGACCCAGCCGTCACGATCAAAAACATCGAAAGCGCCATCGTGGACAGGGGTTTCGCAGAAGGCTGGATTCACCCGGAGCCGCCCAAGGAACGGACCGGCAAGAAGGTCGCCGTCATCGGGAGCGGCCCCGCGGGGCTCACGGCCGCCCAGCAGCTCAATCGGGCGGGGCACCGCGTCACGGTGTACGAGCGAGACGACAGGATTGGCGGCCTGCTCACCTATGGCATCCCCAACATGAAGCTCGACAAGAGCATCGTGGATCGGCGCGTCGATCTCATCCGTGACGAAGGCGTCGAGTTCGTGACGAATGCGCACGTTGGCGTCAACAAGGATGCTCAAAAGATTCGGAGCGAGCACGATGCGGTCATCCTCGCCTGCGGCGCAACGCGGCCCCGGGACCTGCCGATTCCCGGCCGCAAGCTCGAGGGCATTCACTTCGCGATGGACTTCCTGCTCAAGAACACCAAGAGCCTGATGGACAGCAAGCTCGAGGACGGAGCCTACATCAGCGCCAAAGGCAAGCGCGTGATCGTCATCGGCGGCGGCGACACGGGGACCGACTGCATCGGGACCTCCATGCGCCACGGATGCGCCTCGTTGGTGAACTTCGAGCTCCTGCCGAAGCCGCCCCAGGGGCGCGCGGACGACAACCCCTGGCCGGAGTGGCCGGTCATTTTTCGGGTCGACTACGGCCATGAAGAAGTCGCGGCGAAGTTTGGGAAAGACCCGCGCGAGTATCGCGTGCTGAGCAAGCGATTCCTCGATGACGGCAGCGGCAAGGTCGCGGGCGTAGAAACCGTGCGCGTCGAATGGATAAAGGATGCGCACGGCAAGTGGCAAATGAGCGAGGTGCCAGGCTCGGAGCAGATCTTCGAAGCCGACCTCGTCTTTCTCGCCATGGGCTTTCTAGGTCCGGAAGACACGCTAGCTGAGCAGTTTGGCCTCAAGCGTGACCCCCGCAGCAACTTCAAGGCAGAGTACGGCAAGTACGCAACCAGCACCCAAGGCGTCTTTGCAGCGGGCGACTGTCGCCGCGGGCAGTCCCTGGTCGTCTGGGGCATCGCCGAGGGGCGGGGCGCCGCAAGGGCGGTCGATACCTTCCTCATGGGCAGCTCCGATCTCCTCGCCCCCGACTAAGCAAAACCTCACCCCTCGTTTGCTGTCGAGCCTCCGGGTCCTTTAGAGTCTAAGCGTTCCGGCGCGCTCCGATGGAGCCCGGCCCGGGGGGCAAATGCGACCTTTCTTAGTGATCTCCTTGCTGTTGCTCGTTTCGGGATGGGCCGGAGCCGTCCGGGCGCATGCCGCGTTCATCGTGAACACCCGGGCGGATATCGACGATGGCAGCTGCGAGATCGCGCCCGACGGTGACTGCAGCCTTCGAGAGGCGATCCAAGCCGCCAACGCCTTTTTGAACGACCACCCCGACGCACCGGATATCGTCGGTTTTGATTTCGGGGACGGCGCCGTTCCGCCGTTCACCATCGTGCTCGACAGCCCACTGCCCACCATCACGGAGGGGCTGATTCTCGACGGACGTTCAGAGCCGCGGTTCATCCTTTCGAGGGAGCACGTGCCGGTCGTCATCCTCGATGGCGGAGGCTTCGATGACGTGCTCCGCATTCGCTCGAACAACACGCTCATTCTGACGCTCGCGATCACGAACGCGGCGGTTTCTGCGATCGATGCCGAGAGCGCCGACTACCTGCTCGTTCAAGGCTGCTACTTCGGAGTTCATCCGGAGACGGGCGAGGCCATGCTCCCCGGCTTGGGGCTGCCCGCGTTTGGCTCGCACGCGATCCATGTCCGCGACACCTTTCGCCCGAGGATCGGCGGCCAGGGGGAGCTCGCGCGAAACCTGATCGCTGGCGCTGGCGCCGAAGCGGTTCTCGTCGAGCGCTCCGACAACCTCGTCTTCCACGAGAACTACGTCGGACTGGATCCAACGGGGCTCGAAGCGCGATCGAACGCCCTCGACGATCCGCGTGCGTTCGCGGTCGACGTCGACACGTCGGATCGAAGCGAGATCTGGGACAACACGGTCGCATCCAACCTGGGCGGCGGCATTCGCCTGGCCAACGCAACCCGGACTTCGGTGGAAGGCAACAAGATCGGCGTCGATGCCAGCGGTCGCTTGGGGCTTGGAAACGCGGGGCCCGGGATTGCGATCGAAGGCGATTCCACGGGGTTGAGCATCCTCGACAACGTGATTTCGGCCAACGATGGACCCGGGGTTTCCTGCTTAGCGGGCACGCTCGGCCCCTGGGTCATGAAGCGGAACCTCATCGGGATCGATATGGCGCAAAGCGACACGCTCCCCAATGCGGGCGACGGCGTACGCCTAGACCTGGGTTGTCAGCACGCGATCATTGGCGACGAAGACCCCGACGACGCAAATCTCATCGCGCACAATGAAGGCGCTGGCGTGCGCGCGATCGGCGGCACCGCGACGATTCGCGGAAATGCCATCTTCCTGAACAATGGCCTCTCAATCGACGCGGGTCCGGGAGGTCGCACCGACAATGACCTTTCGGATCAGTCCCTGCCGACCAATTTTTCCGAGATCACCGGCTTTGAACGTCAGAACGGTGAGCTCCGCATTCAGGCCTGCGTCCCGGTCGGTGCGGTGATCGAATTGTATGAAGCCCTCACGACCCCCGATCGATCCCCCGGCGCCCTGCGGCTCCTCGGGAGCGCGGCGGAAGGCGGCGAACAAGACACCGACGATTCAGAGGCGTGCAGCCTCTACAACGAAGCCGCTTTCGAGCTTACGATCCCGATCGAGGAGTCGGTGACATCGATCCTGCTCACCGCAAGCGTCGATGGGAACACCTCGGAGCTTTCGGATCCGTTGAACCTCGACAACGGGACTTCCGAGCCGGCCACCTGTCTGAGCGAGATGGACTGCACGAACACGGAGTCGATCTGTGACCCGGTCTTCACGCGCTGCGTCCTTTGCGTCGACGACGCGGCGGGCGACCTGCTCGATTCTGGCTGCATTGCCGAGAGTCCACGCTGCATGAACGACGCAGACGGGAAGCGATGCGCCGCGCCCGAGCAGACTCCGCCACCTGCCGGCTCCCCTCAGCCCGGCGGACCTGCCGCGGCCTCTAGCTGCTCAGCGACCCCTTTGGGTGACTTGCAGGCTGGCACGGCGCTCTGGTTCCTGATCGCCTGTGCGGCGTTTCTGATTTGGCGACACAGATTACGCATCAATACTTGATTTTTGCAGCTGCGCAGCAATAATCTATGGCAAGTCACACGCCGGCGGTCGGGGTTGGCGTGAACTCGTATGGAGGGAGCCGTGGGAAATCGAGTCTTGAGTCAGGTTGCTGTCGCGTGTTTAGCGCTCGCGTGTGCGTGGGGATGGTCGTCTGAAGCCAGCGCGAGTCACTTTCGTCACGGCACGATCAACTGGCGCACGCCAGACCCGGAAAATTTTCCGCTTCGCGTCGAGTTCACCGTGACGAGCAGCTGGCGAACCACATTCGTCGGAAGCACCAATTTGGACTTTGGGGACGGAACTTCCAACGGCGCGCAGACCGGTGCGACCATCGGCACCGGCGTCGACAGCAACGGCAACGCGTACACCACGACGGAGTACACCGCGACGCATGACTACGCGTCTACCGGAGAGTACACGGCATTCTTCGAATCGTGTTGCCGAGTCGCTGGGCTCGTGAACGGCGCCGAAGGCAACTTCCGGGTTGAAGCTACGGTAGGCCTCGGGGGCGGCAATACCGCTCCACTTGCCACTGGGTCCACCGCCATCGTGCAATTGGAGCGCGGCGGGGTTCGAACCTATGACTTCCTGATGTTCGACGCCGACGGCGACCCCGTGAGCTGTCGCCTCGCGACTGCCGCCGAATCGGGCTTGACTGCAGGAGACGCGATCCCGGCGGTTCCGGACGGCGGGGCACAACCCACCGTTGCAACCCCGACCCCGAACGCATGCCAGCTGACCTGGGACCTGACCAACGCCGTCGGAGGGCAGCAGTACGTGCTTCACTTCGTCCTCGAATCCGAGCGCGGGCTGCCGCCTCTGACGAGCCGGACGGCGCTCGATCTGCTCATCGAAATCACCTCCGAACCCATTCCGAGCTGCCCCGGCGGCGGCGTCTTCACCTTGCCTATTGGGGTGCCGTTCTCGACGGTGGTGAGCGCCACGGATCCCGGGAACAACCTCACTTTGGGCGCCATCGGAAAGCCAGGCTCGGCGACGTTTACGCCAGCCGAAGGCACGACGAGCGCAAGTCCGTTCAGCACGACCTTCGACTGGACGCCCGGGATTGCCGACAGCGGCACCACCTTCTTCATGCAGGTGAGCTTCACCACGCCGCAGAACGTGACGGGCAGTTGTCCACTCGTGCTCTTCACCGAGCCGGCTTGCGGCAACGGCATCCTAGAGGTGAGTGAATCCTGCGACGACAACAATCTAGTCGCGGGCGACGGTTGCAGCCCCAGTTGCCTTATCGAGGACTCCTATCCTTGCACGAGTGACGGAGAATGCGAGAGCCGGGTTTGCGACAACACCGAGGCACCAGCGATCTGCGAGCCCGCCGACACCTGCGGTAACAGCATTGTGGAGGCAGGCGAAGGCTGTGACGATGGATCCACCACGCCTGGGGACGGCTGTGACGCGAGCTGCCTCATCGAAGTCGGCTCGGGCTGCACTGCGGGCGCGGACTGTGCGAGCACGGTCTGTGACCTCAACGAAGCACCGCCGGTTTGTGAGCCAGCTGGAATTTGCGGCAACGGAACCGTGGAAGCAGGCGAGTCCTGCGACGACGGCGGGACGGCCACAGGCGATGGCTGCGATGACAGTTGCTTGAAAGAGCTCGATGAGGCCTGCGCGGCCGGGGCCGAGTGCGCCAGCGGCGTCTGCGACCTCAACGAGGTCCCGCCGGTTTGCGAGCCGGCCGATACCTGTGGCAACGGAACCGTCGACGTCGGTGAGGCCTGCGATGACGGCAACACCGACAACAGCGACGGCTGCAACAGCATCTGCCTACTCGAAGATGGCTCGGGCTGCACGCTCGGCTCCGAGTGCGCGTCCGGACAGTGCGATGCCGGCGGATTGGGCTGCGTGGTCTGTTTCGATGACCAGGTTGGCACTGCGATCGATGCGGGCTGTGGGGGCGTTGCGCCGTACTGCGATGCGAGCGGAGTGTTCCCGTTCTGTGTTGCGGGCTGCACCGACAGTGGCGCCGGAGCAACGGACATCGGCTGCTCGGGCAGCGACAATGCCTGCGACGAGAGCAGCAGCAACCCGGTCTGCGTCGATTGCACCGAGACCGCGGACTGCGGCTTCGGCGATGCTTGCAACGTCGCGACCAACAGCTGTGTCGCGGGCTGTTTCGACGATACCGACTGCGGAGATGCCGGAGCGCCGGTCTGCGACACGTCGCAGGCTAGCCCGGGCGCATGCGTCACCTGTGTGAACGATCAGGCAGGCGCGAACGCTGACGAGGGTTGCACGAACCCGGCGCTGCCCGTCTGCAACGGGGCCACCGGCGAGGCCGGAACCGCATGCGTGTTCTGTCTCGACGACATGAGCGGCGGCGCGATGGACACCGGTTGCACGGCGGCGGGCATGGCCCTGTGCGATACCTCGGTCGCCGGCGGCGCCTGCGTCGAGTGTCTCTCGGATGACGACTGCCCTGGGCTCCAGATTTGTACCGATGACGACGCCTGCGAGTTTCCGGACCACGACGGCGACGGGCTCAGGGATGACGTCGATGTCGACGATGACGGCGACGGCATTTTGGACAGCGAAGAAGGCAACGGCACCGACAGGTCCGCGGACCAGGATGGTGATGGGGTTCCCGACTACGCCGATCCAGACGAGGTGACCTGTGCCGATGCGGAGCCCGACGGCATTTGCGACGCCCTCCCGACGGAGGTCGATGCGGATGGCGATGGCCTGCCGAACCACTTGGACCTCGATAGCGACGGGGACGGCTTGCCGGATTCCACCGAAGGGCACGACGCCGACGGGGACGGCCTCGCCGACTCGGTGGCGATCGGCAACGACGATGATGGCGACGGCCTCGACGACGCCTTCGACGCGGATTGCGCCGGCATGCCAGGAACCTGCGCTGCCGACGGAATCGTGGCGCCGGTGCCCGACCGTGATGGGGACGCGGCTCCAGACTACCTCGACGCCGATAGTGACAACGACGGCCTACTCGACCGTGTCGAAGGCTTCGACGGGGACGCCGATGGCCAACCCGAAGCGGTTCCGAGCGGCATCGACGCCGACGAAGATGGCCTCGATGACGCCTTCGACATCGATCAAGGCGGAATCGGCGCAACGGGCCAGGATCGCGACAACGACGGTCGACCCGACTACATCGATCAGGACAGCGACGGCGATGGCATCGCGGACCGCGTCGAGTGCGCCAATCCCACCGCGTGCACGGATTCGGATGGCGACGGCGCCCCCGATTTCCTCGACACGGACAGCGACGACGATGGCATCCCGGATGCGACTGAAGGTCACGATGCGGATGCCAACGGCGCTCCGGACTTCGCGCCGCTTGGCATGGATGACGACGAAGACGGGCTCGACGACGCCTACGACATCGACATGGCTGGTGGCGTTCCCGCACCGCTGCCAGACTTCGACGGCGATGGCGCACCGGACTACCGCGACTCGGACGACGACGGCGATGGCGTCGGCACGTCCTTTGAATGCCCGGATGTGCTTGCCGGATGTCCGGACGGCGACTCCGATGGCGCGCCCGACTACCTGGATCCGGATACCATTCTCCCCGACACCGATGGGGATGGCATTCCTGACGAGGTCGAATGCGCAGGCGATATTCCCGGCTGCGTCGACACCGATGGGGACGGAGATCCCGATCACCTGGACTCCGACGACGACGACGACGGGATTCCCACGTCGACCGAGTGCGGGGTCGATCCGGCTGCGTGTGATGCGGACGGAGATGGCATTCCGAACCACCGCGATATCGACAGCGATGGTGACGGAATCACCGATACCGTGGAGTGCGCTGCTCCGGCGAGCTGTGCGAATTCGGATTCGGATGGCCCAGCGGACTACCTCGACGAGGACGCGGACGGAGACGGCATCGTCGACCTCGTCGAAGGCCACGACGCAGACATGAATGGCATCGCGGACAGGGCGCCCCTCAACCTCGACACAGACGGGGACGGCCTCGACGACGCGTTCGACACCGATGACGGTGGCACCGAGGCGCCAACCCAGGACACGGATGCGGACACGGTTCCGGACTTCCAGGACACGGACGACGACGAAGATGGTGTCGACACCGTGTTCGAGTGCCCGAATCCCGGCGCAGCGTGTCCGGACGGCGACGGCGACAGTACGCCGGACTACCTCGATCCCGACAACAGGCCGCCCGACACCGACGGCGACGGGATTCCCGACGTCGTAGAGTGTCCGGCGCCCGGCGATCCAGTGGGCAACCCTTCGGGCTGTCCCGACACGGACGGTGATGGAGACCCCGACTTCAACGACCCGGATGACGACGATGACGGCATCGACACCGCCGACGAGAACTACGACGGCGACAACGACCCGACCAACGAGGACTCCGATGGCGACGGGAAGCCCGACTATCTCGACGCCGACGATGACGACGATGGGGTTCTGACGTCCGTGGAGTGCCCGAGCTTCGGCGCGGGTTGCTCGGACAGCGACGGGGACGGACTGCCGGATTACCTCGACGTCTGCGGTGATGACAGGGTCAGCGTGATCGACGTCGCCTCGGGCTGGGAGGAATGCGACGACGGCAATGCGGTCGATGGCGACGGCTGTGACAGCAGCTGTCGCATCGAAGCCGGCGTGCCGGACACCGACGGTGACGGGATTCCCGACTCCGTGGAGTGCCCACCACCCGGAAGCCCGCTCCAGCCCACGACTTGTCCCGACACGGACGGTGATGGAACGCCGGACTTCCAAGACGAGGACGATGACGGCGACGGCATCGACACCGCGGACGAGAGCCCCGACGGGGACTCCGACCCGACGGACGACGACACGGACGGCGATGGCACGCCCAACTACTTGGACGAGGACGATGACGGCGACGGCATCGACACGGCCGAAGAGATCGCGGATTCAAACGCGATCGACGACGACGACGTGGACGGCGACGGACTCGTCAACTGGCTCGACACCGACAGTGATGGCGATGGCATCGATGACGCCGACGAGCCTGGGGACGAGAACGGCAACGGCGTTCCGGACTACTTGGAGGTCCTCGACGAAGCACAGGGCCCTGGCCGCTTGATTCTTCAAGGTGGCCGTGGCGCTGGCTGTCATGTTGGGGCGCCCGGGCAAAGCGGTCCGACCGGGGTGCTTCTACTACTACTGATACTTGGTATTGGCTTGGGGATTCGCCGCTATCGGCGCAACTAGCGGCTGAGGCTTGCTTGCTACACGCCGGGTGGATCGGCCGATCCACCCGGCGTTTTACTTCGTGACGCCAACGCCCCGCAGACGGTCAACGGCCAGTAGCTCGATGCTCTGGTGCCTGCGCTGCAAGGTAGTCGCGTCGCAAGACGGGCGCGGTCTTGCCCACGCCGTCCTCGGCCCAGCCGGGCGGCATGATGAGATAGCCAAGCCGGCCCCGCCAGCTCTGCGCGTTCAAGCAATCCCGCAGCATCGAGCTCCATTCGTGAAACGCGATCCAGACTGGGTTGTACGTGTGAATGTTCTTGGTGAGCCCATAGTCGACCGCCTCGCTCTCGGGCTCGAAGGTGCGGAAGAGCTTGTCCCAAATGATGAATATGCCGGCGTGGTTGCGGTCGAGGTAGATCGGATTGCGTCCGTGGTGGACGCGGTGGTGTGAGGGCGTGTTGAAGACGACGCCAAACCAGCCGAGCCGGTCGATGAGCTCGGTGTGCAGCCAGTACTGGTACAGCAAGCTGATCGACTTCTGAATGATGATCATCTCGATTGGAAAGCCGAGTAAGGGGAGCGGCACCCAAAATAGGAAGCCTGTAAACGGAGTCGTCCAGGACTGTCGCAGCGCCGTCGTCAAGTTGTAGTGCGTGCTCGAATGATGGTTCTCGTGCGCAGCCCAAAGTGCGCGCACCTCGTGATGAAGCCGGTGAAACCAGTAGTAACAAAAGTCTTCCGCGAAGAGCAGGAGGATCCAAGACCACCAGACCACGGGAATGTCGAAGAGCCGAAACTGGTAGAACCACGCTAGGCCCGCGAACGGCAGAAGCTTGAGCGTCGCCTCGATGAGCAGAAAACCAACGCCCATCGAAAGGCTCGCGAACGAGTCCTTCGTGGTGAAGCCGGCGAGCTTTGCCGCCGCGCCTTCCCGCTGCTCTTTCCGGTCGACGAGCCATCGCTCGATGCCCAAGGTCACCAGAAAAAAGGGGATTGCATAGTAGATCAGCCCCACACGAAACGGTTTACAATCAAGTCTCGGCGTCTACAAGCGGGAGCGCCAAGCGCGCTCCAAGACGCAGGTCGCGGTTTTTCTCATGGAATCCTCCTTGCGGTGTCTCGCTTGAGCGCCGCGCGCCAGAGCGAAAGGACCCGGGCCGCCTGTGCAGTTGCAGCATCCGAAACGCCGGCCTGGACATGAGTGAGGGCGTTCAACTCGTCCGCGAGCATGTTTTGGATCAACGCGCGGCCCGCGTCGGTCAGCCCGATGTTCGGCGAGCGTCGATGGGCAGGGTTGTCTTGACGCTCGACCAAGCCACGATCGAGGAGCGTATCGACCTGTTGTTGGATGTGCTGACGCGACACGCCGCGCGCCCGAGCCATCTCAGGCACAGTCGCCGGATGGCCGGGTAGAAGAAGCTCGAGAACCGCGCGCAGCGGCGCCGACACTTCCAGCCCTCCATGGAGGGTCTCCGCCCACTCCTTCAGCGTGTGAAAAAGCAGACGTGTTTCGTTGAAAAGGCCTTCCGAGCTCATTTTGACAAGTATATTGTCAGAATAACAGATTGTTGTCATTAGTGTGCTTGCTGTCTTCGTTCTGCCAGTTTTCACGGGGATTCCCCAGGGGCTTCGACGCCGTCGGTGGGCTTTCGCGGCTCACGCGGATCTTGAGGCAGCGCAGGCCGATGGCCGGGGCTACGTGTTATGTTCAGTGACTTGAATCTTTCTTTGGGCGGTGTGCAATGCGCGTGATCACGACTTGGCTTCTTTTGGGCATGTTTTGGCTCGCCGCCTGCGGGGGCTCGACACCAGACCCTGGGAGCGAAACCGACATCGCGCTCCGAGGCTTGATTCAGAAGCACGGGCTGCGAGGCGACCCGGCTCTCGGTCACGAGATTCCAAGCATCGATGAACCGCTTGCCCAGTTGGGACGCAAGCTCTTCTTCAGCAAGAGCCTCGGCGGCGATCGAGATTCCGCCTGCGTGACCTGTCATCACCCGGCGCTCGGCGGCGGAGATGGCTTGCCGATGTCGATCGGCATTGGCGCGGACGACCCCGACTTGCTCGGACCCGGTCGTACGCATCCGGACGGCGACCTGACCGTCCCTCGAAACGCGCCGACGACGTTCAACATCGCGCTCTGGGAAAAGGGCCTGTTCTTTGACTCGCGGGTCGAGGGCCTCGACGCGGGGGGCATCCGAACCCCTGACAGCGACTTTGGAACGCCCGACACCGACGCGGGCGCGAGCCTCTCCGAGGCGCAGGCGCGTTTCCCGGTGACTTCGGCCGAGGAGATGCGCGGCTTCGAGTTCGTGCTCGACGGGACCAACGCTGAGCTTCGCGCGGCGCTCGAGCAGCGGCTGGCGGAAGAAGGAAGCTGGGACGCCGAATTTGAAGCAGCGTTCAACTCTTCGGACATCACTTACGCGCGCATCGCAGAAGCGATCGCCGGGTACGAAGATTCTCAGGTATTCACCGACACGCCATGGCGTGCGTACGTCGCAGGCAACCATGACGCGATCGGCGAGTCAGCGAAACGCGGCGGGCTTTTGTTTTTTCGTACGCGCGAAGACGGCGGCGCTGACTGTGCGAGCTGCCATGCAGGTGACTTCTTCACCGACGAAGACTTCCATTCGATCTGCGCGCCGCAACTCGGTCGAGGCAAGGGCGACGGCTTCTTGGGCACAAACGATCACGGGCGAGCGCGCGAATACGACGATCGCAACTACCGCTTCTCCTTTCGCACGTCCTCGCTTTTGAACGTCGCGGCGACCGGCCCGTACCTGCACGCAGGCAGCTACGACAACCTCGCCGACGTCGTGCGCCATCATTTGGATCCGCAGGGCGCCATCGACCGCTTCGATCCGTCGACCGTTGCTTTCGCCGCGTCCGAAGACTTCGACCGCAACACGCAAGAGATGCTCGATTTCCTCGAGGTCTCTGGCAGAGGAATCGACTCTCTTCGAGCCCCGATCGAGCATACCGACCAAGACGTCGAAGACCTCGTGGCGTTCTTGGAGACGCTCACCGACCCGTGTGTTCTCGATCGCGAATGCCTCAGTCCCTGGATCGCCGACCCCGCGACCGACGACGTCGACGGGCATCTTCTGGTTGCGATCGATGGGGATGCAAACCCCCTCTGATCAGATGCCGAGAATCAAATCGGAGAAAATCGCTGGATTGATGTGGCCAAAGCGCTTTGATTTCAGCTAGTTAGTGGTGGACCACGAAAGTGGACATTCCTGCTTGACCGGCCCTGGTTCCGCGCTAACTTCGGCGTCCCTTTGCAGGGGGTCTGCGGGCATTCCGCCGATCGATCTTTGAAAACTGAATCGGAATCAATAGTTACGTACTCGGGTCCCGAGTCGTGCAACAAAACGTACGACTAGGGTCAATTCAAAAAGGCGGTCCCAATTTCGATTGGAGGCCGCATCCGAGAGCAACACGCAATAATCAAATGTGATGCTCTTGAGCGTCTGGCGGGAGCGCCAGAACTCAGCAGGATAACCAGCTCAACAGTTCAACTGGAGAGTTTGATCCTGGCTCAGAGCGAACGTTAGCGGCGGGCCTAACACATGCAAGTCGAACGAGAAAGTCCTTCGGGATGAGTACAGTGGCGCACGGGTGAGGAACGCGTAGGTAATCTACCCTTTGGCGGGGGACAACATTCCGAAAGGAATGCTAATACCGCGTAAGACCACGCTCACTTCGGTGAAAGTGGTTAAAGGTGCCTCAAAGCACCACCAAAGGATGAGCCTGCGTCCCATCAGCTTGTTGGTAAGGTAATGGCTTACCAAGGCGAAGACGGGTAGCTGGTCTGAGAGGATGATCAGCCACACTGGCACTGGAACACGGGCCAGACTCCTACGGGAGGCAGCAGTGAGGAATATTGGGCAATGGGCGAAAGCCTGACCCAGCCACGCCGCGTGTGTGATGAAGGCCTTCGGGTCGTAAAGCACTGTGGGGAGAGACGAAACAGCGCGCCAGGAAATGGGTGCGCCTTGACGGTACCTCCTTAGCAAGCACCGGCTAACTCTGTGCCAGCAGCCGCGGTAATACAGAGGGTGCAAACGTTGCTCGGATTTACTGGGCGTAAAGCGCGTGTAGGCGGACTCGCAAGTCGGTTGTGAAATCCCTGGGCTTAACCTAGGAACTGCATCCGAAACTGCTTGTCTTGAGTAATGGAGAGGGTGGCGGAATTCCCGGTGTAGAGGTGAAATTCGTAGATATCGGGAGGAACATCAGTGGCGAAGGCGGCCACCTGGACATTTACTGACGCTGAGACGCGAAAGCGTGGGGAGCAAACAGGATTAGATACCCTGGTAGTCCACGCCGTAAACGATGAGAACTAGGTGCAGCGGATATTGACCTCTGCTGTGCCGTAGCTAACGCGTTAAGTTCTCCGCCTGGGGAGTACGGCCGCAAGGCTAAAACTCAAAGGAATTGACGGGGGCCCGCACAAGCAGTGGAGCATGTGGTTTAATTCGAAGCAACGCGCAGAACCTTACCAGGGCTAGACAAACTAAGAATCCTGAAGAAACTCGGGAGTGCTCGCAAGAGAGCTTAGGTCCAGGTGCTGCATGGCTGTCGTCAGCTCGTGTCGTGAGATGTTGGGTTAAGTCCCGCAACGAGCGCAACCCTTATCCTTAGTTGCCATCATTTAGTTGGGCACTCAAAGGAGACTGCCGGGGTCAACCCGGAGGAAGGTGGGGATGACGTCAAGTCCTCATGGCCCTTATGTCCTGGGCTACACACGTGCTACAATGGTCGGTACAAAGCGCTGCGAAGCCGCAAGGTGGAGCGAATCGCAAAAAGCCGGCCTCAGTACGGATTGCACTCTGCAACTCGAGTGCATGAAGTCGGAATTGCTAGTAATCGTCGATCAGCAGGCGACGGTGAATACGTTCCCGGGCCTTGTACACACCGCCCGTCACACCATGGGAGTCGAGTGCTCCAGAAGTGGCCACGCTAACCCGCAAGGGAGGCAGGTCCCCAAGGAGTGTTTGGTAACTGGGGTGAAGTCGTAACAAGGTAGCCCTAGGGGAACCTGGGGCTGGATCACCTCCTTTCTAAGGAGCATTTTCTCGAAAGAGAAATGTATCTGGTCATATCCGAGTAGTACCTATGCAGTCTCAGCTCGCTGAGCTCTGCACGATTCCGGTTCAGTTTTCAGCGTTCGATTGGACGAGTGCGGTGCAGGTCCAAAAGACCTCCATCGTGCTTCGAGAGGCCAAAAGCTCGTTGGCCGGCCCAACCATCCGGAGCTTGCCTGCTGCCGCTGAGATGCTCATCTCATTCATCTGCACAAGGTGCTCATATTACAGCTTGCTCGTCTTGGGAACCGACCTCGCCGTGTGCGACCGCGGACGGCCGCGATGCTACGCAGCCTGGTCTGTGCTCGACAATCGCGGAGCTCGATTCGCTGCGCGCACGGGGAGAAGCTCGATGATCGGCCCGTGCCTGAGGGTGTGTAGGATTCCCTTGTAGAGGCCAAGCGACTCATACACCGCCGGGGTCATCATGGCTGTTCGGGCTTGCCCCGTCAGCGAGAAGGGAAACCCGTTGTGGACGAGCGCGGCAGACAGCTTCAGATCGGGATTGGCCCAGGCCCCTGCGCCGCCGGCCCCGTAGTGACCAAACGCCCTTGGAACATCCATCAGGAGCGCATCGGCACGGTGGTAGCCGAGGCGCCAGTGGAGCGGATAGAGGACCACCTTGTCGGGCCGCTTCATCTGAACCTGCGCCGCTTGCTCGACGATGTCTTCCGAAACCAGGCGCGTTCCCTCGAGCTCTCCTCCTAGCGACAACGCCGAATACATCTTCGCAAGCGAACGCGCAGTGAAGACCCCGTTCATCGCGGGAATCGATGCCTTCCAAAAAGACGGATGCGTGACGAGCTCCGCCATCTTCTTTGGCGTGAGCCCCCGATCGACCAGGCTCCGAAGCGGCCCGCTCGGCAGCCAGCGGGGAGCGCGGTACTGATCGGGCAACGGTGCGGCGCCGTGACGACGAAGGGCAGGAACACCGACGAGGTCTGCGATGCGGTCGAGCTCGGCATCGGCGTTTCCAATGCGCATGCCGTCGAGGTCGAGCGGCTCGACGATTCGTTTCTGCACGAACTCGCTGAAGCTCGTGCCGGAGACCCGATGAACGAGCTCGCCCACGAGCCAGCCGAAGGTCATGGCGTGGTAGCCGTTCGCCGTCCCCGGATGAAAATCGGGCTCGGTCAATTCAAGCCGGGAAATCACCTTGTCCCAGTCGAGAATGTCGGTGAGGTCGTCGACGAGCGGAGCGGTCTTGTGAAGACCGGCCTGGTGCGCGAGCACCTGGCGAACGGTGATGATCTCCTTGCCCTTCTGCGCGAACTCGGGCCAGTAGCGGGCTACCGGGGCGTCGTACTCCAAGAGCCCGTCGGTCGCGAGGATGTGGATGGCGGTCGCCGCCACCCCTTTGCTTGCGGAGAAGCAAAGCGACATCGTGTCGCGCTCCCACGGGGTGCCGTCGTGTCGAGCCTGCCCGGCCCAGACGTCGACGACGGACTCTCCTTCGAGGAAGACCGATGCAGACGCGCCCCCTCCGTAGCGCGCGACTTGCTTTCGCAATACGCGGACGACCGGCTCGAAGCGTGGGTCGTAGTCGCCGTGAATTTCGATGTCGTTGCGATGCATGTCTCGACTCAAGAAATCAGTCATCAGGCACTCCTGACAAGAAAGCTGCGCACTGCGACAAGGTGTATGGTCGCGACCGCGCCCGCCAACAACCTGAGGTTGGACCTCCGCGCCGTAAAGCGACGAAGCGAACAAACTCTCAAGTGCTGGAGTTCGCTCGCAGATCAGCTTGTCGATCGGTAAAGCTAAAACGAGATCCCGACGATCGATCGCGCGAAAGAAACACTCGGTAAACTTAGGACCGCGACGCACGCGTGCCTGACGATGCGCGAATCGTTGGTGCTAGGCGCGACCCTCGAGTCGCGCGATCACTTCGTTGGTCAGTCGTGGCATGACCTCAAGCGCGCCCATGTTTTCGTGCACCTGCTCGACGCGGCTTGCGCCGGTGATGACCGTCGAGACCCGCGGATTCTTGGCACACCAGGCGATCGCGAGCTGCGCCGGCGTACAGCCGAGATCCTCAGCGACCTCGAGCACGCGGCGGATCTTGCCTTCATTCGCAGGGGTGACGATGTACTCCCGAAGCCACTCGTAGCCGGGCAAGGCGGCGCGGCTCTCATCGGGAATGCCACCGAGGTATTTTCCGGTGAGGGCGCCCGATGCGAGTGGGCTCCAGATCGTCGTCCCCATCCCGTGCTTCTCGTAGAGCGGCGCGTATTCCTTTTCGACTCGATCGCGCCAAAGGAGATTGTACTGAGGTTGCTCCATCACCGGCTTGCGCAGGCCGTACCGCTCCGCGATCGCGTAGGCCTCCTCGATCGCTTCCGGGGCCCACTCGGACGTGCCCCAGTAGTGCGCCTTGCCCGAAGCGATGATGTCGCTCATCGCCCAGACGGTTTCCTCGACCGGCGTGTCCGGGTCGGGTCGGTGACAGAACAGAAGATCCACGAAGTCCAAGCCCAGACGTTCGAGTGAGCCGTCGATCCCGTGCATCAGATATTTGCGATTCAGGGTGTTCTTCGTGTTGGGCCCTTCGCGCAAGCCCCAGTAGAGCTTGGTCGAAATCACGAACGACTCCCGTGGCCAGCCGAGCTCCTTCACAGCCTGCCCCATGAGGGTTTCCGACTTGCCGCCCGCGTAGACCTCCGCGTTGTCGAAGAAGTTCACACCGGCATCCCTGGCCGCTTGCATGCACGCTAGGGCCGTGTCGCCGCCGAGCTGATGGTGGAACGTCACCCAAGAGCCAAAGGAGAGCACGCTGAGCTTGAGGCCGGTGTTTCCCAGTCGTCGGTATTCCATTTCCACGGCGTCACTCCTGTGAGTCGCGTATAGTTTCCGAGGCGCACGACGTAAAGACGCTTGCCTCGCGCATAGACCAAATGCCCGAAATTTTCTATGCTCAGACTTCGTCCGAGGAGGTGTCCAATGAGCAAGGCAAAGTCATTCACTGTGAAAATCGAAGTCGTCGAGGAAGGCGACACAACCGATGCAGAGGCTCGCCTCACGATCGGCGGCGACGAGCTCGTGGGGAGAGGGAAGGCCAAGCGCAATCCCGATGACCCGGATCGCCCCTTGATCGGCGACGAGCTCGCGATTGCGCGTTCCTTGCTCGTGTTGGCGCGTGAGCTCGGTCACCAAGTCGACGAGGGGATCGCGGCCTACGAAGGACACGAGGTTCACGTCAGCATTTAGACAGAGCATGTGCAGGCGGTGCTGGCGTTGTCTCGGAGGCTCGGAGCGTAGTCTCGGGCCGCGCATGCTTCGCAGAAGGCTTCTTCGTCGCCGGCATCCGTCGGATCGAGCGCGACCAGTGCGGGGCGAACCGCATGCCAACCGCCGCGTTGCTTGTTGCTCCCTATGTTCTTGACGACCAAGACCGTGTCGAGCTCAGGATGGCCGGAGATGTCGTTTCCCATCAGCCCGGCGGCCTACCAGACGCCGACATCGACGGTGTGACTGCAGTCCCACGGCGGGAGGTAGTTGCAATTAGGGGATTCGGAGAGGCCGTGAGGATACTCGACCCAGATGGTCGATCGGGTGCATTCGGCGAAATCTCGCAAGCAGGCAAGCCCTGTGCTTTCTGTCGCTAGCGAGCAAAACAGCGGACATGATCTGGAGCTCCGACGTGGCAGCGAACACGGCGAAGATTGCGATCGACATCGCGGTCCCGAACGCACTATGGGAGATCGAGAAGCGACTCCAGATTGAGAAGCGCCCAGTCGACGCGGCGCTTGCGACTCAGTCGGAGAGAAGTGTGCTGCTCTCCCACCAGCGATGTGTAGAGCAGGTGGGCGCGCCTCGCTGCGACCTCCGCCGGGAGCCCACGGTCTTCGAGCAGTCTTCGGACGAAGGCGTATCGCTCGGCGTCGACTCGTGCGATTGCGTTGGCCGCAGTATCGTCGTGACTAGCCCAGGCGCGCACCGCCCGATCCAGCGGGCCCCCGTGCCGAAAGACCAGCCGGGTGAGCTCTCGTAGGCGCTCACCTGGCTCATCGGAGGCGCGCTCGACCGTCTCGATCACATCGTGCGTCGCCAACTGTTTCCAATTGAGGAGCATGGAATCGAGCAGCTCCCTTCGGTCCGAGAAATGCCAATAGAAGCTACCCTTTGTGACCCCGAGCGCGCGCGCGAGGGGCTCGACGCGGACCGCTTCGACCCCTTGGGCGGCCAGAACCCGCAATCCCATTTCGGTCCATGCAGCGGCGTTCAATCGCTCCGTCATCGCCGTCACCATACGGCGACGTATTGACAGACGCAAGGGCTGGATCTAAGAAACATACGGCACCGTATGGGCGCCACGGGGATGCAAGATGCACATTCGAAATGAACACGCACGATCGATCTCACGCCCCGCGTCGGACGTTTTCGACGCACTGGAGGCCATCGGCACCGAGGGCGATCCGATCTGGCCCGCCCCATCGATCCCGTTTGTACGTACTCCAGGGCCGCTGAAAGTTGGCGAGACGGAGGAACGCCACGGCATCATCCGCGCGACGCTCCACGAGCTCGAGCTGAATCGCCGCTTCGTATGGCGAGCCGACCAACCATTCGTCAAAGGCACGCACGGCTTCGAGCTCACAGAAACGGACACTGGCTGCCGTGTAGTACACGTGCTCGATGCCAAACTGGCGTGGTGGTTCGTGCCGGTATGGATCCTCAAGGTTCGCGGGGTTCACGACCGGATCCTCGAGCGACTCCTCGACCGCCTCGAGTGACGTAGATGGCGCTAAGTTGCCCAAACTCTGCGCCGCGTTTCAGTCCAAGATTTTCCCGCAAATGCCTCCACCGGTTATAGTCGCACCATGCGCTGGTTCATCGGTTTTTCATGCATCTGCATGTGTGTCCCGGCGCTCTCTTGCAAAGACGGCGGCAGCAACAACGGCGTGGGCGACATCGGGGGCGACGGAGGCTTCGGGGGCAGCGGTTTGGGCGGCGTCGATGCAGGCATGGGTGAAGGCGGCAACGGCGGCCTCGGAACCGAATGCGAGCCGGGAGTGAGGCGTGATTGTTACGGCGGCCCACCCGGCACAGCGAACGTTGGAGCCTGCATGATCGGCTCCGAGCAATGCAACGACGAGGGCAGCGATTGGGGTGCGTGCATCGGAGAGGTCCTGCCCTCCATGGAGCGGCCCACGCCTCAAGGAGAAACGCCGGTCGACGAAGATTGCGACGGCAGGACCGACGAGCCGTCCGACCTTTGATCCAGGTCTAAATGCCCAAGTTGGCGAGGCTCTCGGAGACGCTTCTCAGGATTTCCGCGAACTTGGGGTACGAGGTTTCGAAGTCCTCGATGAGCCCGGTGACGCGTTTGCTCAAGAGACCTCCCTCGCCGGGCATGTCACCAGGGTCGTCCTGGCTCAGGGCTTCCTCGATTTCCCGGACGGCCTGCAGCAGGGCCTCGCGGTCCTCCGCCTCGATTTCGGCACCGGACTCGAGCTCCCGATGAAGTGCGACCAAGGCGCGATTCAACTGCTGGCGTGGCATATCCGCGATACTGCCCGCTTCCGTCCTGCAGGGGAAGAGGCCTTTCGCACGAAAGCATCGATGTGACCTGATGCTAGCTTCTGTGGATGGAGAGCTACCCGGTACAGCTAGAAATCCCAGTTGCCTGGGGCGACATGGACGCCTTCGGTCATGTGAACAACACGGTCTACCTCCGCTGGTTCGAGTCGGCGCGGATCGCGTTCTTCGAACGGATCCATATTGGCGCGAGTCGACCGGAAAAGGTTGGACCGATCTTAGCATCGACGACCTGTGACTATCTCACGCCGGTTGCTTATCCAGCCACGGTCGTCGTCGGCGCCCGTCTGCAACGCGTCGGCAATACCAGTTTCGTCATCGAGCACCTGGCGACCAAGGATGGAGCTGCGGTCGCGCGTGGCAGCGCCGTGGTCGTTCTCATCGACTACGAGACCGGCGAGAAGGTCCGCGTACCCGATGAGATTCGAGCGGCAGTGGCTGCTCTGGGCCAGGCGCAGGCTTCAGGACCTGACCCAGGCTGAGAGAGCGGTTCGATGGTGCTGGCCTACTTGTTTGGCTGAGGCGTCATCCGAAGGTAGGGCCGAAGCTCTCGGTGACCCTTTGGGAACTTCTTGGCGATCTCTTTCGCGTCTGTGATCGACGGCACGATGACGACGTCGTCTCCATCTTTCCAATTGGCTGGCGTCGCAACTTGGTAACCATCGGTCAACTGCAGGCCGTCGAGGACGCGCAGCACCTCTTCGAAGTTGCGACCCGTGGCCGGAGGATACGTGATCGTCGCACGGATCTTCTTGTTCGGGTCGATGAAGAAGACCGAGCGCACGGTGAGCTTTGCGTCGGCTTCAGGGTGAATCATTTCGTAGAGGGTGGCGACCTTCTGATCGGGGTCCGCGACGATCGGAAAGTTCATCTTCACGTCCTGGGTCTGTTCGATGTCTGCGATCCAGCCATGGTGGGAATCGAGTGAGTCGACGCTGATCGCCAGCGTCTTCGCATTGCGCTTCGCGAATCGGTCGCGGAGCTTTGCAACGAGACCGAGCTCGGTGGTGCAGACCGGCGTGAAGTCTGCAGGATGTGAAAAGAAGATGACCCAACTGTCGCCGGCCCAGTCATGAAAACGAATGGTCCCTTCGGTGGTCTCGGCTTCGAAATCAGGTGCGGTGGTTCCTAGCTTCAGGCTCATTGGCTTGCTCCTTTTCTTCGGCAGCCATGCGGCTGCGACGGCGGGGTGCTCCCGGTCATCCTGGATCAATAGGGTAGGGCGCGCCGGTCCAAAAGGGCGGCCGCAAGGTTTGTCTGGGTTTGCCGCCCTCAGGTGGCCCGGGGAATCGCCGTGCCTCGCACTTCACGAAGCCGACCTTCGAGAAAACGGCGCTCGGGGTCGTGGGTGGCGAGCTCGATGGCCCGTTGGTAGGCGTCCTCGGCTTCCGGACGACGCCCTAGCGTCCGGAAGAAATCGGCGCGTGCGGCGTGGAACGGGCCATATCCATCGAGGTCATCGGCCAGCGCACCGAGCAGGCGGAGCCCTTGTTCCGCGCCGTGCGCCATCGAAACCGCGACGGCATGGTTGAGTGCGATGACCGGCGTGGGCCGGATTTGAAGGAGCTCTTCGTAGAGTCGCGCGATTTGAATCCAATTGGTGTCTTCGGCCTCGGCAGCGCGCGCATGCTCCGCCGCAATCGCTGCCTGAATGCCATAGGCACCGCCTGACCGGCTTTGCGCTGCCCCGTCGCACAGCCCCAGACCCTCGTCGATCTGCGCTTGGTTCCAGAGCGTCCGATCCTGATCGCGAAGAAGCACCAAGTCGCCTCGTGCGTTGCTTCTGGCGTGACGCCTCGAATCCTGTAGCAACATCAAGGCGAGCAGACTTCGAACGTCGGCCTCCTCGGGCATCAGCTCCGACAAGACGCGCGCGATATGGATCGCATGCGCGCAGAGCTCCTGACGCACGACCTGCTCACCGCTCGAGGCGCTGTAGCCTTCGTTGAACAGCAGGTAGACGACCAGCAGGACCGCGTCGAGTCGCTCAGGCATTTCGCGCCGCGCGGGCACGCGATAGGGAATGCCGGCTTCCCGAATCTTCCGTTTCGCGCGGACGAGGCGCTGGGCCATGGTCTGCTCGCTCACCAAGAATGCACGGGCAATCTCGATGGTTGGAAGGCCCGCGACCGTCCGCAGAGTCAAGGCCAGCTGCGCCTCCTGGTTGAGTGCCGGATGGCAACAGGTGAAGATCAGCCGAAGCATGTCGTAGGGGATGGGCGTCAACTCTTCCTCGCCGCCGAGCAGCTCCGCCGAATGACCCAGCTCGCTCAGCTTCAACCGCGCGCGTTGATCTCGGCGCATCGAGTCGATCGCTTTGTGTCGCGCGGTTTGTAGGAGCCAGGCGTTGGGTGCATCGGGTGTTCCTCCCCTCGGCCACTGCGTCGTGGCCGCAACCACCGCGTCGTGCAGCGCTTCTTCCGCTAGGTCGAAGTCGCCTCCGCAGGTTCGAATCAACGACGAAAGAATCCGTGCGCGCTCCGCCGTGAGCACGGCCTGCAGGAGATCGTAAGCAGAGGTTGGCACGCGCGGGGTTCTCCGATGTCAGGTCACCCGTAGTTCCAGATGGGGCGAACCTCGATCGTGCCGAAGCGCGCCGATGGGATGCGTGCCGCGATCGCGATTGCCTCGTCGAGATCTTTGGCGCTCACCAGGTAGAATCCGCCGAGCTGTTCCTTGGTTTCGGCGAATGGGCCGTCGGTGGTGATGGTTTTCCCGTCGCGGACTCGGACCGATGTTGCCGTGCTCGTCGGTTGCAGCGCATCGCCGGCGACGAAGTGACCACCCTCCCGAACCGTGGACGTAAAGGCTCCGTATTCTTGAAAAATCTGATTGCGGGTTTTCTCGTCGCGATCGTGAAGTGCCTTTTCGTCCTCATAAATCAACAGCAGATAGTTCATCGATCACCTCCAGGTTTGTTGCATGTGGGGCAGGGCAACCCGGCGAATCCGAAATTGCCTACCTTTTTGGGTTTAGTCGAGTGAGGGCGGCCGTTCTCGACATCGCGCTGGAAAAAAATCGCCTGAGGGTGTCGAATTATCCGCTCCCGGCTCGACTGGGGAGTGACGGGGCAGTCGTCCCGCTACGAAAGGAGCCCTCATGAGCTACGAACACGGAAGATTTGTTTGGTTCGAGTTACTCACAAAGGACATCGACCGAGCCCTATCATTTTATCCCGAGACCCTGCCCTGGCGAATCGAACAAACAAAAATGCAGGCGGGTCCCGATTACTGGATGATTCAGGCGGGCGAAGCAGGCGTAGGTGGCTTGATGTCGCCACAGGGCGACGTGCCGACGGCGTGGGTGAGCTACGTCTCAGTCCCTGACGTCGATGCGGCGGCGAAGAAAGTCGTGGCCGCGGGCGGTGCGACACACGTGGACGCGTTCGACGCACCCGGCGTTGGTCGGATGCAGCCCGTCAGCGATGCGCAAGGCGGCATGTTCTGCCTCTTCAAGGCGGAGACGGGTGATCCCCCGCCTGTCGATGGGCCGGGTTCGCTCCATTGGAACGAGCTTTGGACCCAGGACCCCGAAGCATCCCTCGCGTTCTATGAGACGGTGCTCGGATACACCCACGAAGAAATGACCATGCCCAACGGGAAGTACTACATCTTCAAGGATGGAGACCAGATGCGCGCCGGCATGCTGCAGGCGCCCAGCTCCGACATTCCGACGATGTGGCTGCAGTACATCACTGTGGACGACTGCGACGCGACCCTTGCGCGCGCCAAAAAGAACGGAGCCACCGTCATCGCGGAGCCGATGGACGCCGAGCCCGGACGATTCGCCATTCTTCGAGATCCGCTCGGCGGCATGATCGGCGTGATCAAACCCGCCAACGCGTAGCGCCAGACCAAAAGCTCTCGAGACGATCCGCGCTAGCCAGATCCATCGGAGCCCGCTATATCCGCCGGAGTGAAACACGTTCCAGTTTGGCGCGCAGGTGGCTGACTACGACTACATCGTCGTGGGATCGGGGTCTGCGGGGGCGATCGTCGCTGCCCGTCTCGCGGAGGATCCCGAGGTCAGTATCCTGCTGCTCGAAGCCGGGGGGAGTGACCGCACGACCTTCGTCCGCAAGCCCGGCATGATCAGCCTGGTTCAGCAGGTCAAGCAGCTCAAAGAGAAGGTCGATTGGGGCTTTCGCACAGCGCCTCAGGCAAATCTCAACAACCGGTGCATCACGTACACGCGCGGAAAAGTCGTGGGCGGTTCGAGCTCGGTCAACGGGATGATCTACCTCCGAGGCAACAAAGAGAACTACGACGACTGGGCCGCCCGAGGCTGCGAGGGTTGGAGCTTCGCGGACCTGCTTCCGTTCTTCAAGAAGCTCGAAGATCACCAAGACGGCGAGACGGAGTATCACGGTGCGGGCGGGCCGATTCGAATCAGTCGACACCCGGATGAGGAGCTCAGCCCTGTCTCCAATGCGTTCTTGAGGGCCGTCTCCGCGGTGTGCGACGTCCCCATTCTCGACGACTTCAACGCGGGAAATCAGAACTGCGCGGGCATCTTGCAGATGTCCTGCCGGGATGGTGTTCGCAGCGGAACCGGGGAAGCCTATGTTCAGCCGAGCCTCTCGCGCCCCAATTTCAGCTTGGAAATGCGCGCGCTGGTTCAACGCGTCCTCATCGAGAACGGCCGCGCTGCGGGGGTGGAATACGAGCAGTCCGGCAAGCGCGTCGTCGCCCGTGCGAATCGCGAGGTGATTCTATCCGGGGGCACGATCGGCTCGCCGCAGCTGCTCATGCTCTCGGGAGTCGGACCCGCGGACCATCTTCGCGAGCACAGCATCGAGGTGAAGCAGGACCTGCCCGGTGTGGGTCAGAACCTGCACGACCATCTCTTGGTACCTCTGGTGTTCCGGGCGCGCACCAGCCTGCACCGCGGCACAGCGGCGCATTTTTTCGGCGGCATGATCAAGGAGTACATGCTCGGAAACAGCTGGTTCGGACGAACGGTGTTCGAGGCCTGCGCGTTCATCAAGAGCCATCCCGACGCGCCGATTCCTGATCTGCAGCTCCATACGCTTCCCTGGGGGTACCCCGATCCAAACCAGGACGGTCCGGAACGCGCGTACGTAGACACCGGACACTGCTTGTCGGTGCTCCCGACGCTTCTCTATCCGAAAAGCCGAGGCGAAGTACGGCTGAGCTCCGCCGATGCAGCGGAGGCGCCGCACATCGATCCGGCATACCTCAAAGAACCCGAAGACTTGCGGTTCTTCCTCGACGCCATTCGCAAGTGCCGTGAGATTTGCAGTCACCCGGAGATGGCCGAGCATCTTGCCGAAGAGCTTGCGCCGGGTGCCGAGCGCACGAGTGACCAAGAGCTCGTCGAAGAAATCAAGCTGCGTGCAGGGACGGCGTACCACCCGGTGGGCACCTGCAAAATGGGCGTCGACGAGATGGCCGTCGTCGACCCACGTCTACGCGTGCGGGGCATTCCAGGGCTGCGGGTGGTCGATGCTTCGATCATGCCGGAGATCACCGGGAGCAACACCAACGCGCCCAGCATGATGATCGGTGAACGGGCTGCCGCACTGATTCAGCAAGGCTGACCCCTGGTCTCAGGCTCTCGCGAATAGAAGCAGCGCAAGGGCGACCATGGCGGGCAGACCCTGCATGAACAGGATCGACATCTTGGCGGTGATCCCCCCGTAGAGCCCTGCAAGAGCCACACAGGCGAGAAAGAACACCTTCAAGGTGAACGCGGTATCTGGGTTCGCGACGAGGAGGCTCAACACGAGACCGGCAGCGAGGAAGCCGTTGTAGAGGCCTTGGTTGGAAGCGAGGGTCTTCGAGGTCTCGGCGTCCTCCTTCGAGAGTCCGAACGTCTTTCGGCCCAAGGGTTTCGTCCACAGGAACATCTCGAGCACCATCGCCCAAACGTGGAAGACGATGACGTAGACCATCAGTGAGTTAGTGAGGAGGTTCACGCAGCGCTAGCTTATCAAAATGGTGTGACGAAGCGAAGGGTCATTCGGTCGCTTTCTCCGATCGCGAGATCCGTTCCGCGCTAATCCGCCCAGAACACGGCGAGCCAGACGGTCGGCTCGTCTGGGGTCGTCCATGCGACTTGGTGCTTGCGGTGTGCGGGAATGAACGCGGCGTCGCCGGGACCGAGCTCGACTTCTTCAGGATCGTCTTGGTAGCGTAGTTTTGCGCGTCCGCTCAGGACGAGCACCCATTCGTGTTCGTCTTGGTCGTACCAAAACGTTTCCGCCGATGCTTGGCCCGTCGAAACGATTCGCGCGATCCTCAGGTTCGGCGTTCGGAGGAGCTCGTCGACTTGCTCCTGGTCCAGCGACGCTGGGAGATCTTGAAGCAGGCGAGCGTGGCGAATCGTCATGGGGGCTACGTGGTCCGATCCTAAAAACCATACACGGCAAGCGAGAGGAGGGCTCGACCGTCACGCGGGCAGAGCGTCACATCGCCCGCAATTCCCCCAAATTGAACGGGAAGTGGCATGCGGCTCCGAAGGCCGGTGCCCGATTGGCGCTGCTGGGTTGCGGTCGAGGTCAGTTTGCGGGAAACGGTCGCGGACATCTTCCGCACCGAGAGAAGCATCACCATGACTCAGAAGCCGACCATCCTTTATACCAAGACCGACGAAGCACCGCTCCTCGCGACGTATTCGCTGCTTCCGATTCTCCGGGCGTTTACCGCTCCGGCCGGCGTTGCGGTCGAGCTTCCCGACATCTCTTTGGCCGGTCGAATCTTGGCGACATTTCCCGAAGCGCTGAAAGCAGACCAACGAATCGACGATGCGCTGGCCGAGCTTGGCCGCCTCGCGAGAACCCCAGAAGCGAACATCATCAAGCTGCCGAACATCAGCGCATCGGTGCCGCAACTGAAGGCAGCCGTTTCCGAGTTGCAAAAAAAGGGCTTTGCGGTGCCGGACTACCCCGAAGAGCCGAAGACCGATGAGGAGCGGGCGATCGCGCTGCGCTACGGCAGGGTCAAGGGAAGTGCCGTCAATCCGGTTCTCCGCGAGGGCAATTCGGACCGTCGCGCACCGCAAGCCGTGAAGGAGTACGCGCGCGCAAATCCGCATCCGATGGGGGCATGGTCGAGCGCCTCGAAGACGCATGTGTCGACGATGGGCGCAGGAGATTTCTTCCACAACGAGAAGTCGATCACGCTGCCCGCGGCCACCAGCGTGCGCATCGAGCATGTCGCCAAAGACGGCAAGGCCACGATTTTGAAGGACGGCCTGGCCTTGCTCGAAGGCGAGATTTTCGACGGTACGTTCCTGAGCAAAAAGGCGCTCCTCGCATTCCTCAGGGAGCAGCTCAAAGATGCACAGGCGCGGGGTGTCCTCTTTTCGCTGCACCTGAAGGCGACGATGATGAAGGTGAGCGATCCAATCATTTTTGGGCATGCGGTTCGCGTATTTTTCTCCGATGTCTTCGAAAAACATGCGGCGACCTTCAATGATCTAGGAGCCAACCCGAACGACGGTTTTGCAGAGATTGTCGATCGCATCGAAAGTCTCCCCGCCGCCAAGCGCGCCGAAATCGAGGCCGACATCAAGTCTTCATACGAGCACGGACCCGCGTTGGCGATGGTCAATTCCGACAAAGGGATCACCAACCTTCACGTCCCGAGCGACGTCATCATCGATGCATCGATGCCGGCGATGATCCGAACCTCTGGGCAGATGTGGAACTCTGCCGGCGATCAGCAGGACGCCAAGGCCGTCATCCCCGACAGCAGCTACGCCGCCGTCTACCAAGAAGTGATCGACTTCTGTAAGAAGCACGGAGCGTTCGACCCGACGACGATGGGCAGCGTGTCCAACGTCGGATTGATGGCGCAGAAGGCAGAAGAGTACGGCTCACACGACAAGACCTTCGAGGTCCCCGCCGACGGGGTGGTCAGGGTGATCGACGCCGGCGGCAAGGTGCTGATGGAGCATGCGGTCGGTGCCGGGGACATCTGGCGCGCCTGTCAGACCAAGGACGCGCCGGTTCGAGACTGGGTTGGCCTCGCCGTTCGCCGCGCGCGCGCCACCGGGCTACCGACGGTTTTCTGGCTCGACCAGGCGCGTGCGCACGACGCGCAGCTCATCGCAAAGGTCAAGGTCTACCTTCCTAAGCACGACACCAAGGGCTTGGACATCCGCACCATGGCGCCGGCCGAGGCCACGCGCTTCTCCCTTGAGCGGATGAAAGAGGGCAAGGACACCATCTCGGTGACCGGCAACGTCCTGCGTGACTACCTCACCGACCTGTTTCCGATCCTCGAAGTCGGCACCAGCGCCAAGATGCTCTCTATCGTGCCTCTGATGAATGGAGGCGGCCTGTTCGAGACGGGGGCCGGCGGGTCGGCGCCCAAGCACGTCCAGCAGTTCGAAAAAGAGAACCACCTTCGCTGGGACTCGCTCGGCGAGTTTCTCGCCTTGGCCGCCTCGCTCGATTTTCTCGCGGAGCGTCACGACAACCCCAAGGTGAAGATTCTCGCGGATACGCTCGATGCAGCCGCGACGAAATACCTTCTCGAGAACAAGTCGCCCTCGCGCAAAGTCAACGAGCTCGACAATCGCGGCAGCCATTTCTATCTCGCGCTCTACTGGGCGCAGGCCTTGGCCGAGTCCGGCGACGCCGAGTTGCGGGGCTACTTCGCGCCTATTGCAAAGGCACTCAGGGACAATGAGGCGAAGATCGTCTCCGAGCTGATCGAAGTCCAGGGCAAGCCAATGGACGTGGGCGGCTACTACCTGCCCAACGACGAGCTCGCCTCCAAAGCAATGCGCCCAAGTGCCACGTTCAACGCCATCATCGACGCGCTCTGATCCACTCCGCTGAGACGGCAGAGCACGACGTGAATCGTCAGCGAGGTGAAGATCACAGTGGCCACGTAGGCGACGATCGAGATGCTCGGCGTGTTCCCGATGACGAAGCCGATGATGTCGCAGAGCGCCACGGAGCCCATCACAGCCACCACGCGGACGTGTTGTTCGAGCCACAGGGCGGCAGCGGGCACCAGCAAGAAGAACAGGAGCTGCACGATCGTGCCGATCACGAGATTGTGTAGAGCGAATCCATGAACCCGATGGCAAAGTCGGACACCGCGCCGCGGTCTGGCATGGCGGCGGCCGCACCGTAAAGCGCGGCCATTCCTTCCGCCGTGCCGGCAGGCTCTTTTCGGGCTTCCTCCACGGCCAGCCGGAGATCTTCGATGAGTCGATCGGCGACGTCGGCATGAGCGGGCGTCACCATGATGTGAAGTGCGGAAGGAAACTGGTTGCGATCCAGGTGCCAGTCCCGGGCGTCCATCTTCGAGCCGACCGTGAACACATCGACCTCGTCGGAGTCGAACGCAAGCACCGTCATGTTCGGGTTCCCCATGACGCTCAGTCCGTCGATCGACTCGATGCCAGCGCGAATTCGGTTCGTTGCGTCCATCGCGACCTTGGCCAACTTCATGTAACCTTCTTCGCCGAGGTGGTGCATGACCGCCCACGCAGCAGCCACCGCACCGCCAGGTCGCGCGCCCGCCATCGTCGGCGTGACGTAGATGCCACCGGGCCAATCAGGGTAGGCGTAGAACTGAAGCTTCCGCAGCTCGGCGTCGCGGTAGGTGACCGTCGATGCACCTTTGGCCGCGTAGCCGTACTTGTGCACATCAGCAGAGATCGAGGTCACGCCTTTCGCACGGAAGTCCCAGATCGGTACCTCGTAGCCGAGCTTGGTCACGAACGGCAGCATGAACCCGCCTAGGCAGCCGTCGACGTGCATGAGGATGCCGCGCTCGTCCGCGATCGCCGCGATTTCTTCGATGGGATCGACGACACCGTATGGATAACAGATCGCCGAGCCGACGAGAATCACCGTCTCGTCGTCCACGGCTGCTTTCATCGACTCGGAATCGGCCCGCCAGTCGTCCCGAAGCGGAGTGAGCTCGATCCCCATGTCGAGGTAGTGCGCCGACTTGATGAACGCCGGGTGAGCGGTCACGGGCGCGACGATCTTCGGTTTGACGATCTCGGGCCGATGCTTGCGCGCCCACTGCCGTGCGGTTTTCATCGCCATGAAAATCGATTCGGTACCGCCCGAAGTCATGCTCCCTGCAGCCGAGTCGCCGCCGTAGAGCATATTCGCGGTCATCGCCACGACCTCGTTCTCCATGTCCCTCAGGCTGGGAAACGCCATGGGGCTCAGCCCGTTCTCGGCCATGAACATCGAATAGGCGTCGTGCAAGAGCTGCATGACTTGCTCGCCGGCGTAGTAGACGAGACTGAAGGTTCGGCCGCTCTTCCAGTCGACATCCTGGCCGCGATGGCCTTGAAGCTGTTTCAGGACATCCGCGGTGCTCGTTCCCTTATGAGGGAGCGTGGGCTTGGTCATGCGTCGACTCCTCGCTTGCCTTGATTCGACAGCGAGGATGGATCGCCGGCATCTCCAGCGTCAACACCGTTTGCCCCTCAGTGCGGGCACTTCCGCCTTCCTCGGGGCCCGGCGCAAAAGCGCGGTCGCTAGATCTGCTGCTCTGCGGCCATGCGATCCAGACGCATCGAGCGACCTCGCGCGTTGTCACTGAACATTCCGAGAATGTAGACGCGAACGAGCATCCACCAGAAGCTTCGTTCGTTCAGCCGCGGGTCGATTTGATCGGCGATTTTTGCGTGGGCCGCCGGTGCCTTGCTCCAATGCAGCCCAGGATTGTCATGGTGGACGGTGTGAAGGCCGTTGTTGAAAAGGAACCAGTTCATCACCGGGCCGACGATGTTGCGCGAGTGATTGATCGGCGACTCCTCGTCCGCGTGAACGTGCTGGACGTAATTGAAGATCAGCACGGAGTACAAGGAGAACTGCTGCGGAATCAAGACGTAGAGCAGGGCCTTCTTCCAGTCGAGCAGGAACGCGGCCAGAAGGAAGGCGACCAAGAGGATGTACTGCGAGATGCAGAACCAGAAGCGATTCTTGTTGATGCGGTACTGCTTCTTGAGATAGTCGCGAATGGGTTTTTGCTGGTGGAAGGCACTCACGCTTGGATAGGTCAGAAGCGTCAACAGATTCGTCTTCTCCGTGTACCGATAAGTGATCGTGTAGTCGCCGTCGCGATTGTTGAATTTATGATGGTTCTGGTTGTGCGTCGGGATCCAACCGAAGGTAGGGAACCCGTAGAACAAGGTGAGCCAATAGTCCGTCAGCGCGTTGAGCGGCTTCGACTTCCAGATCGTGAGGTGATTGTGGTTGTGCGCGATGACCGAAACCGAGACGGCCATGAACAGGTACGCGACGAACAGCAAGGGGCTGAACGAATCCCTCGTCCACAGAACGACGAGCATCGCCGTGGTCACGACCATGTAGAGCAGAGTGCGGACATCGGCAGCGCACCTGAGCATCGGAATCCCCGGCGAGTCAGGGATATCGCTGACTCGCTGCCCCTTTGTGCCTGGCGATCGGGCGGGACGCCAGGCGACGCTTTGTAAACCCGTGTAGAGGGCCGTATTCACGTGGAGAGGCCTGACTTCACGGGCCCCCCCGGGGGCGCCGTTCTGCTCCTAGCTGGCGTCCGCGAAGCGCTTGGATTACTTCCCTCACTCTGGACGCCGCATCCAAACAGAAGAAGACGTTCCGACGAAACGTCATCATCTACACGATGGCGAGCGCCATGGGGGGCCTGGTCCAGCTCGCGCATCTGCTTTGGACCCATCTGCTCGACCAGGCGGACTACGGTCGCTTTGCGATCTTGGAAGGCGTCGTGTTCGGGGTTGCGACCGCCACCGTCACCCTGGCGCCGCAGATGTACATTCTGGTCTACGTCCACAAGAAGCCGCGCTCCGAGCTCGCCGGCGAGCTGGGCGGCATGCTCGGCGTGTCGCTCATCATTGGCGTGCTGACGACGCTCGCACTCATTGCCGTGCCGGATTCGATCTTCATGCTTGCGGGCGAAGCGGTGCCTCGTTGGGCCGTGGCAGGCGTGATCATCGCAGCGACCATCACCACGGCGCGGATCATGGCGCAGACGATCCACGAGGCGCAGAGCCAGCCGACGCGAGCTGCGCTCTGGTCCGAGTTCGTCGAAGGCACCCGCCCGTTCATCGCCATCTCGCTCTTCTTCCTTCTTGGATGGACCTGGGAGGCCCGCTGGGGTGGACTGGTTTTCGCGCACGTTGGCGCGGGGGTGGCGGCCGTCTTCGTTCTCGGGCGGCAAGGCTGGCTCGCGCGACCCCCTTCGCTCGCCGTTCTGCGCGTTCCCCTTCGATTCTCCGGGCCGATGGTTTTCACCGCGCTCGCCTACGTCGGATACCAAAGTGCCGATCGCCTCTACGTCGCGCTTTGGAATGGGGTCGCCGCAGCAGGCCGCTATGAAGCGGCCTACCGCATCGCGCTGCTAGTCAGCACCGTCAACGTCGTCACGCTCCATTCCTTCAACCCCCTCTACTACTCCGCGTACGCGCGCGGTGACCGCGAGGGAGCAGCCAAGCTCCTGCGTAGGAGCAGCTTGCAGATTGCCGCCTGGACAGCCTTCCTGGTCGTCGCGCTTCCCCTCATCGTGACGTACACGCCGATTTTGGAGGAATCGTATCGCACCTCGCCAAGCGTTCTTACGTCCATCCCCATTCTCGCGCTGGGATTGGGATGCCTTGGCATTTCGCTGCTCTGGCAATCTGCGCTTTTGGCAGCAACCCAAGCCAAAACCGTATCGGCGATCGCGGTAACCGCAGCTTTGGTCAATCTCGGCGCGGATTACATCCTGGTTCCGCGCATGGGCGAGGTCGGCGCCGCCTGGGGTACCCTCATCGCCTTTGCTCTCATGCTGGTGACTTCGATTGTGGTCGTGCGACTTCGTCGCGTCGAGAAGTAAGTTTGCGCCTCAGGGAAGCGTACCGGCGCCGACGAGGTGTGGCAGCCCGAGATCGACGCCGTTTCCGATGGCTCGAGCGGCGCGTCGAACCTGCCCCCAGATGCCGAGGCCCACGGGAGGCGAGAAGTCGGTCGTCCAGGTCTTCACGTCTCGAAAACCTTGTTCCTCGAGGAAAACGCCCAGCGTTTCCACGTTCCAAGAACGAACGTGCTGCCAGCGATGGAATACGTGATCGCACTCCGGGCAGTACAGTCGCGACGCGCTCAAGTCTTCGTCGTTGGGGGTTGTGAAGACGATGACGCCCCCCGGCTCCAGCATGCGCTTGATGATGTCCAGCGTTCCAGACAGCTGTTCCTCCGAAAGGTGCTCGATCACCTCGACACCAAGAATTCCATCGAACTTGAGCCCCATGTCGAGTGCCTCGATGGGCGAATAGGCACCGCGAAAGTTCGCGATCGACGCACTTCGTTCCTTGGTGAGCTCAACCGAAGTAGGAGAGAAGTCAACCCCGTAGACCTCTCCTGCGACGCGTGACAGCGCCGGAATGAGAAACCCGCCGCCGCAACCGAAATCGAGGACGCGCTTCTTACCGGTCAGGATCCCCCGAAGCCGCGGCACCAGCCGGTCGCGGTACCCATAGCTGAAGTAGTTTTCCGGAAACTGCGATTCGTACTCCCAAAATCGCCGCACGTGCTCGTCCGTCCACGCCAATGCTCGGTATCGGCCCACGTCCAAAGGATTCTGTCGATGCTTTGCTGGATCTTGCTCGGACACGTCTGCGACCTCTTACTCGACGCAACATGCCCTGGCAATCGACCGAAAGCCTCGATTTCAAAGCTTTTGGTCCCGGCTCCCCGACGGTCTAAGATGAAGGAATGGGGCGTCTGCTTGAAACGGGATTCGCGGGGCTCTGCCTCGCCGCGATGCTTTCGTCGGGTTGTTCGAGCGACTCGGATTCGATGGGTTTAGGCGGTTCCGGAGGCAGCGGCGGGGTTGCGGGAACGGGCGGCCAAGGCGGCGGCGGTATGGGCGGCGGTGGCGGCAGTGCTGGCAACGGCGGCGGCGGCACGGGAGGAGCGATCTCCCAGGATTGCGGCGACCGGACGCGCGATGCGACCGAGGCTTGCGATGATGGGAACCAAACGGACGGCGACGGCTGCTCGGCTGACTGCATGTTGATAGAAGAAGGCTACCGTTGCCCTACGGTCGGCGTCCTCTGCGTCGCGATCGTCTGCGGTGATTCCCGGATCGACCTTCCGGAGACTTGCGACGATGGAAACGCGACCGGCGGCGATGGATGCAGTGCGACCTGCGAACGGGTGGACGGATGGTCCTGCTCGCTTCCTGGCGTAGCCTGCGCGGCCACCGAGTGCGGCGACGGAATCGTGGCTGGCTTCGAGCAGTGCGACGACGGTGACGCCATGTCTGGCGATGGCTGCTCCAGCGAATGCCAGCTCGAGGACGGGTACAAGTGCGACACGCCCGGTGCAGACTGCGTGCCGATCCAATGCGGTGATGGCAGCCGCGAAGGCACGGAGCAGTGCGATGATGGAAACGTCACGCCATTCGACGGCTGCGACGTTGCCTGCAAAAACGAGCCAGACTGCGACGGTGGGGTCTGCCAGGCCGTGTGCGGGGACGGGGTGATCCTTCCCGGTACGAGCGAAGCCTGCGACGACGGAAATACGAACGACGGCGATGGCTGCTCCAGCAGCTGCCAAGAGGAAGAGGGCTTCGACTGCGTGCTCTCCCCGGTCGACCTGGGCGATGACCTTTCGATTCCCGTCATCTACAGAGATTTTCGCAGTAACGACACGACCGACCCCCTGCCCACGACGTTTAGCTTGGACTTCAACAATCCCGAAGATTCCAACGGCGCGATCGCCTTCGACATCACGGCGGATCTGCTCGACGCAGAGGGCAAGCCCGAGCTCTCGGGAGAGAACCCCTACGTCTACGGATCCAACGAGGGTCCCTCGCACAGCGCAGCGTCGTTTGCGCAGTGGTACCGAACCAGCCCGGCCCTCGATCCAACCGGCAACCTACAGGTGGTGGGAGAGCTGGTCCTTCCGAAGACGGGCGCCAATGTGTACGAGTTCGACAGCGCGGACTTTCCTCCGGGATTCTTTCCCTTGGATGACCCCGCGCTTGAGCCGTTCACATGGCCGGCCGAGCCGACCTATGGAGAGACCCTTTTCGTTCCGAGTGGTGGCACCGACCCTAGCAACTTTGGGTTCACGACGGAGGTGCACTACTTTTTCGTCTATCAGGGCGACGAGGTGCTCACGTTTAGCGGTGACGATGATCTTTGGGTTTTCGTCGACGGGTTTCTGTGCCTCGATGTGGGTGGGCTTCACCCGGGGGTCACCGATGTGATGAGCTTCGCCAACCCTGCCGATGCAGGGAGTGCGACTCAGGAAACTATCGTGACCGATTGTAAGGCGCGCCTGACGTCTGACGCGGTCTACGAGGTCGCCATCTTTCACGCAGAGCGGCATACCGGCGCGTCCAACTTCAGGCTCACGCTCGACGGCTTCGTCACGGAAATCTCGACCTGCGATTACACCTGCGGCGACGGCATCGCGACCCGGTTCGAGTTCTGCGACGACGGCGCCGGGGAGAATACCGGCGCCTACGGGCATTGCCTGCCGGATTGCTCCGGGCTTGGGCCTTACTGCGGCGATGGCAGTGTCGACGGGGGTTTCGAGGAATGCGACGACGGCGACAACCTCGGTGGGCCGGGCGGCTGCAACCCCGATTGCACAGAGGGCCCGAGGTGCGGGGATGGCATTCGGCAGCCTGAGCTCGGTGAAGGCTGTGACGCAGGTCCGGACAATGGAGTCCCAGGCTCCGGATGCAGCGCGACCTGCGAGGTCGTCGTCGAGTAGCGCAGAACAGCGAACCAGCCGTGCATCCGGCTCTCGCTCAGACCTTGGGCATCTGTTGCGAGTCGCGAAGACGCTTTTCGGCGTTGCGCCGCTGTGTCTCCGCCGAGTCGCGGAGCTGCATTGCGCCTTTGAGGTTCTCGATGAGCTCGGCTTGATCTTTCAAGCTCTCGTTCAGGTGATTGGTGATGACGTCGACGCTGACGACGGCGATGCCGCAAAAGACCGCGAAGATCGCGGTGATGCGCAACCAATTCATGAATACCGTCGGCTCGTAGAAATCTAGAGTCTCGACGGTCAGCACGCCCGTCGACAAGACCGCCCCGACGCCAAGCAAGGCAATCAGATTCAAGCCGAGTGCGATCAGGGTGATGCGGCGACCGAAAAGCACCGATGCGAGGACACTCTGCCCGGCTAGAATCAAAACGGGGGCGCCGAGGTAGCCCACCGCAAGCAGGGCCAGGACGCCGACGACGTAGAGAAGCGCGAGAAAGCCGAGTGCACGCACCGCATAGGGCAGGCGTTTCATCAGGAGCAGCACGACGGCGCCCCCGTACATGGCCACCGCTCCTGCGAGCACCGTCCATGCGCCTCGCTCTACCGAGTCGATGAGGGTGCGAACAAAGGCTGCGCCGCCGACTACGACCGCGATCAGGAGCGATGTGTTGAGCACCTGCCCGCGAAGCCCTTTGGCTTCGTCGATGACGTCTCGTTCCAATGAAGTGACGCTCTTTCTAGCCACGGTTCGCGAATCCTAGCCCTTTGACTCACGAAGCTCCAGCCTGGCTGGGCACAACCGCCAAAATCTTGGCGCTGTCTGCATGATCGCAGTGGAGATCCCAGCTATAGGACCCACGATGAGCATCCAGTCCATCCGGCCTCTGAGAGCAGCACGTGCCTTGCGGGAGCTCTTTGCGAACCCGGACGACACCCAGCAGGTCTTCGAGATCATCGACGCGATGCGAGGGCCGGCCCTGGTCCGAATGCGCAAACGGCTTCAGCAATCCGAACAGGGGCGCCGCCTGCTCGCCGAACAACCCAACCTCATCCCCTTGCTCAGCGACCGCGAGGGACTTCGCGCCTTGCCCGAAGGCAGCCTGGGGCGGGAGTACCTGGCGTTCGTCGAAGCCGAGGGCATCAGCGCCGAAGGCTTGGTAGATGCCTCGGATATTTCGCGTCAGCGCAACGAGGCTGCAGAGCTTCGATGGATTCGCAACTGGCTGCGTGATTCCCACGATGTTTGGCATGCGGTGCTGGGCTACAAGGGCGACCTGATCGGCGAGGCGGCGATTTTGGCGTTCATCCACTACCAAACACGAAACATCGGCGTTGGCATGATCGCGACGATGGCCTGGTTCAAGATCGGCCGGATCACCGATCGCAACCTCGGCGCGCGCGACGTCATCATCAACGGCCGGCTTCGCTCGAAGAAATCTGCGTGGTTTGTCGAGGTGCCCTGGCACGAATGGCTCGCACGCCCGATCGACGAGGTCCGCCGCGACCTCGGGGTCGAGCGTCTCACTCCGTATCGCACGGTGCGTTCGCATGAAGTGAACGTGAGCTTCGTCGCCTGAGCTTCGCGGCCTGAGCTTCGATCGACGCCGGGGGCTCGCGCGATCTGGATCGCCGGAGTAGAAAACCGAATGGCTCAAATCGACATCTTCAATGGCGACGCCGACGGCATCTGCGCGCTGACCCAGCTTCGCAACGCCGAGCCCTTGGAAAGCACGCTCATTACCGGAGTGAAGCGCGATATCGCCTTGGTCGCGAAGGCTGAGGTCCTCGCCGGCGACCGTATCACCGCGCTCGACCTCAGCTTCGACAAGAATCGCGCCGGCGTGCTGAAGGCGCTTCAAGCAGGGGCGGAGGTCTTCTACGTCGATCATCATTTCGCCGGCGAGATTCCCGAAAGTGACAGGCTCACGGTGATCATCGACCCCGATCCGAACGTCTGCACCAGCCTGCTCATCAACGGTTACCTCAAAGGGAAGTACGTCGAGTGGGCCGTGACTGGGGCCTTTGGCGACAACCTCAAGGCCAGCGCCCGCACCCTTGCCGGGCCTTTGGGCTTTTCGGAAAAGCAGCTCGGTCTTCTCGAGAAGCTCGGGATCTACATGAATTACAATGGCTACGGCGCGTCTCTCGAGGATCTGCACTTCCCGCCGGCCGAGCTCTTCGCGCTCGTACGTCCGTTTCCAACCCCGTTCGACTTTGTCGAGGGTGCGGCCGACGCCTTTTCCAAGCTGGAGGCCGGCTACCTCGGCGACATGGCCGCGGCCGCCGAGGTCAAGCCCCAGCGCGAAACCGAAAAGACCGCCGTCATCGTCCTGCCGAACGAAGCCTGGGCGCGCCGTGTATCGGGGGTCTACAGCAACGACCTCGCCAACGGCTCACCCGGACGCGCCCATGCCGTGCTCACCGAACGTGCGGACGGCACGTATCTCGTCAGCGTGCGCGCACCGCTCGACGACAAGCGAGGCGCCGACGAGCTATGCCGCCAGTTCCCGACGGGCGGCGGCCGCGCTGCAGCGGCAGGCATCAACGCGCTCCCTGCGGATCAGCTCGACGACTTCATCGAAGCGCTTGCCACTTCCTACGGCTAGGGGCGTCGGCCGATGCCGGACCAGATGCCTTCGTGGAGACGTTCCAGGACGCCCTCGGGGCAGGGCTCGTCTTCGTCGAGCATGAGGCGCTTGTCGATCAGAAGGAACGCCGCGCCGTGCACTGCGGACCAGGCCATCAGACCCGCGTCCGGCACGCTCTTGCTCAACAGCCCTTCTTGCTCGCAGCTTTCGAGGATGCCGCGAAGGCCAGCAAACGCCGCGTCGCCCGCTTCGCAAAGCTCGGGCACGTCGCGCGATGGTATCCAGCCAAACATCAATCGGAAGAGCTCGGGATGCTGCGACGCGAATTCGAGGTAGCCCAGGCCGGCTCGTCGCAAACGCTCTTCGCCGTTGGCGCTGCCTTCTTGCTCGGCCAGCATCCTCTCCCGAAGGCGCTCAAATCCTAGGACCGCGAGGGCGGCAAGAAGCGCGTCCTTGTCCTCGAAATGGCGGTAAGGGGCTCCGGGGGTCACGCCCAGCCGCCGCCCAACTTTGCGTAAAGACAGCCCCACAGGACCGTCTTCTTCGAGGAGCAGCTCGGCTGCCTCGAGCAAGGATTCGCCCAATTCGCCGTGATGATAGGCCTTTTTAGCGGTTGCCATGGGGCAGTGTAACTTAATCATGGGACCTCAGTAAACAGTGTTGACATTGGCAGTGAACGCCGTATACATTGATGTATACAGTGAATACATCAGGAGGTCAACATGAACAAGCCACTACTCACACTAGGAATCCTTCTCTCCCTCGGCACCGCGGGCTGCGCTGGCTTCGGGGTTCAGCAGAGCTCGAGCCTCAGCAGCCAGTTCCAGAAGCAGCAAGGCCTCGATGCGCTCTGGAGCGCCACGGAAACCTCAGCCGCGCAGGGACTCGAGACGCCGCGATACGCGGATCAGAGCCTCGGCGACCTTTGGAACGACGGTGTCGAAGGCTTAGAGGCGGTGCGAGGCGACGACTCGGCGCAAAGTCGGACGGGCGGTGACCTTTGGAACCCCGCCTCCGTGACGCGCAGCTGGGAGACCAGTCGAGGCGAAACGGGGACCCCTTCGCGCAGCCTCCTCTTCGGCGACTCGTCAGGCGGCGGAATCTGGTACTAAGCGTGCGTGCGAGGAAGGGTCGTCATCGGCGCGTTGCTGGGCCTGGGCTGCATTTCAGGATGCGGGACTTCGATGCTCGACGCGAAGACGCGCGGGTGGGTGGTCGTCGAGACCGCCGACCTGCGCGTCCGTAGCGATACGCGTCCGGACCGCGCCGTCGAGCTCGCAGCGCACTACCAACGGATGCACGATGCGATCGCGGAGCATGAGCTGCCGTGCGGATTCGACCGGTTGACCGCCCCTTTGGAGGTGACGCTCTTCGAACAGTCCGGCGAACCTAGTTTCCACCGACCTCCGCAAATTAATTTACTCGGGCTCCAAGCGCAGATCGTCGTACACACCGCGAATCGAAGCGACTCTCTCGGTTTCTTCACGCACGAGTTGACGCATCGCCTCCTTGCGGTTTGCTTTCCCACCGCGACCACTTGGTTCCACGAAGGAATGGCGGGGTTCTATCAAACCGCACGCCTACACGCGGATACCCTCGAGCTGGGTTTTCCGCCCTATGTCGTCATGCCGCGCTCGCACTGGGTGGGGCCGGTCCATATCGATCAGACCGAATTCAACGGGGAGCGCATCACGGTGTTGCCTGACTCGCTCATGCCGGGCGCAGAAGCCCTACGCGGGATGGGCAGGTCTGAGTTCTACGCAGCCGATCTCAGCCAGGAGCTCATTCACTATGCCGGCGCCTGGGCGCTCGTTCATCTACTCAAGCACGGTGACCTTTCACTTTCGCCGCGTTTCATTCGATACATCGAAGCGCTTCACGCCGGGAAGTAAGAAGGCGCCGCGTGGCAGGCGAGCTTTGGAGGTATGGATATCGCCGGGCGGTACGAGGTCTACTTGACCGAGCACCATTACGCTCGGTTCCGATCGATGCACATTCCCAAGCCAGAAGGCTTGGTCGCCCGGCCCATGTCGAAAGGGGATGCCGCCTTGATGCTAGCCCAACTCGAGCCTTGGAATGACGACAAAGGTGCGAAGCGCGCCGAGGCCTACATCGACTTTGCCAGTGAGCAGGACTCGACACGACTTGCCGCGCTGCTGTTGCGCGGTGCGTTTCTCGAGACACGTGGCGACGAAGCCGCAGCGCTCGCTTCCGTGCAGCAGGCACTCGAACGCGAGAGCGACAATCTCGACGCGCTCGCTGCGATGCTGCAGCTGCACATGAGCGACGCAGCCGTTGCCGAAGGTATCTCCGAGCCGATCGACGACTGGCTCGGAACGCTCGAACGGAACGCAACGAGCGCCTACCACTTTGCCGTAGCGGCCTGGTGGACCACCTACGTGCGCGGCGACGTTCCGAGGGGCGCCGCGCTGGCCAAGCGGGCGATCGAGCTGGATGGGACCAACTTCATGGCCTACGTCAATTGGGGAGACGCAGCGGCGTCGCTCGGCCAGCTCGATCGCGCCCTCGAGGCCTATTTGGCTGCCCTGGCCCTTTCCCGACACCAGGTGGGCGAGGCCAGGCAGCATCTCGAGGCGAGGGTTTGGCGATTCGCGCGGAGCTTGGGGATCCGGAGCCGCCTTCGAACTGAGGCCTAAATTACAGACTGTTAACTTGCGCAGCGCGGAGAAATAAGTTTACTTTATGTTAAGTAAATGACTCTTCTCGTCGACGCCCAAGACCCTCTGCCCCCGGCGAAAACCATGCCGCGCCACAAAGGCCACTGGCTTTGGGGCGGGACCTTCGACTTTCAGCGCAACCCGGCCGAGTTCGTGCTCGAGGCGCATGAGAAGTACGGCGACGTCTTCGTGACGCGCGTGCTGACCGGTCAGTCGTTTTTCATTCGTGATCCTGCCGTCGTCAACGCGATCAACGTCACCCACGCCAAGCACATTCACAAGCCCAAGGTCGTGAAGCAGATGTGGAAGCCGTTCCTCGGTGAGGGGTTGGTTCCAAACGACGGCGAGTCTTGGAAGCGGCAGCACAAGCTGATCATGCCGGGCTTTCACAAGATGCGCGTCGACGCCTATGCACCGACGATGGCGGCGTACACGCGCGACATGATTCGCGGCTGGAAGAACGGCGAGCAGCGCGACTTTCGAAAAGAGATACTGGCGCTCGCACTTCGCGTCGTTGCAAAGACCTTGTTCGACACCGACCTCGCGCACGATTCCGAGACGGTGCACGAGGCGATGCAAGACATTGGCGAAGCACTGATCGACCACGCGCAAACGCCGATTCCAGCTCCGCGCTGGTGGCCCTCCGAGCGCAATAAACGCATGGTGCGCGCGCTAGACGCGATGAACGGCGTGATCGGAAGGCTCGTTTCCGCGCGTCGAAAGGACCGCAAAGACCGGGGTGACCTGATGTCGCACATCGTGTTTGCCACCGACGAGAAAGGCAGCATGTCGGACAAGCAGATGCGGGACGAGCTGATGACCCTCATCTTTGCTGGGCATGAGACCACGGCGCACACGCTTACCTGGGCCTGGTACCTGCTCGCAACCAACCGCGACAAGCTTAAGAAGGCGCAGCACGAGATCGGCGAAACCGTCGGCAATCGGCCGATCGGAGTCGATGATCTTCGAAAGCTGCCCTACCTCGAGATGTGCCTCAAAGAATCGCTGCGCCGTCTTCCGGCGGTGTGGATTTATGCGCGCGAAGCACAAGAGGATCTGAGACTCGGCGACTACTTTTTTCCGAAGGGTGCAATCCTCGCAGTCAGCCCACTCGCCACCGGACGCAATCCAAAGTACTTCGACGAGCCCCTCGAGTATCGGCCCGAGCGCTGGACGCGCGAGTTCGAGCGTCAGCTTCCCAAGGGCGCTTACGTGCCGTTCGCTGCAGGCCCCCGGGTTTGCCTCGGCAAGCAGTTCGCAATGATGGAGATGCGCATCATCCTCGGTACCCTGATCCAGAACGTCGACATCAACGTCCTAGAGGGCTTCGAGCCGGACTTCGTGGCGGAGCTTTCGCTCAACCCCGGAGCGCGTGGCATGCCGATGAAGGTGCAGTTCCGGGAGGGGGCGCCGGTCAGGGCCGGCGAGAGCAGTCGCCCGCCCACCCATTCGAGCACACAGGCGGCCTAGCCGGGGGCATCGAGCTCCGCCTAGGCTTGTCAGGAACTGTCGATTCCCCGCAAGGAGATTCATGAAATCATTAGGTTTTCGGCCATACAATAACGATATCATCGAAAAATTGAAGTATTAATACTTGACGCAGCGCGTCGTCGTCCCCAGACTGGTGTGCAAGGAAAGCGGGTCACGAGCCCCAGGAAGTGCTCCGCAGAACCGATTGGGGGTTACCCATGGATACGCAACTACTACTCGTCATCATGTCCATCGTCGCGCTTCACGTCGCCGCCATCGGAGGTGGAGGCCTGGTGCTGGGCATCATGCGGCTTCTCGGGCGCTGGCCTGTCCCCGCCAATGGAGCCGACGGGCGAGACTCGATCCACTGAGTCGGCCGCGCGAGCTCGGGCAGGCTAGATCAACACCAGGAAGCCTGGTGGCCCGGCTGCTCCAAAAGCTCGCGCAGGTTGGCGGACACGACCCGATAGCCCACGTTGCCATAGAGCTTCTGCCGGCCCTGGTTCAGGTAATAGGTCGGGCTGCCTTCGATCTTGTGCTCGTCACGGAGCTCAATGTCTCGGCAAAGTTCCGCCATCGCTTGGCCCGAGCTCAGCTTGGCTTCGATGGCGGGGACGGGGATTCCGACCTGGCCGAGGACGTCGAGGAGCACCTCCCGATTCGAGATGTCGCGGGCATGCTCGAAGAACGCCAAGCGGACTTGCCAAATCGCCTCTTCGAGAAGGTTGCGTCCGTCGAGCTCATCGCGGCGTGACGAGTTCAACGTGCCCTCCTCCGTCAGCAAGCGCAGGGCGCAGAGCACTTCGTGCGCGGCGGACGAGGTCGTCGGCGCAACCTCGGTCCAGACCCGTTCGTGCACCGAAACGTGCGGGAACTCCTTGGCGACGCCCCGCACGTGCTCGCCAAAACCGGCGTAGCCACCCCGCTCCTTCCAGCCTTCGGCGATTCGATGCTGGGTGGCGCCGAAGACTGGGATGAAGCGGTACTCGAGCTCGATCGAGGATCCGAATTCCTTGCGCAGCTCATCGACGCGTGCCTCGGCCACATAGGCCCAGACACACAGGACGTCCGAGACGTACGAGATCTGGATGGTCATTCGAAAACCAAATAGGCGATGCCCGCGATGAACAGCAGGGCAAACACCATGAGCCACTGGCGCCAAATGTCACTTTGGAGCGCGGATCCGTCAGCGGGTTCCATGGCCTCTGTGCGGGTGCAGCTCGGACATCGCGGATCGTTTCCGTCATATTTGGGGACGAACTCGAGATCGCAGTCGGCGCACCGGTAACGGTCAGACATCGCGGTCACCAGCTGCCCATGCTGCCCATGTCGTGGACGTTCGTGAAGCCCTTGCTTTCGAGGAGCCGCTTCGCCATCGCGCTACGGGCGCCGCTCTGGCAGTAGAGGACAATTTGGCCGTTCTTATCGCCGAGCTCGTCAGCCCGTCCTGCAAGCTCTTGGATGGGAACGCTAATCGCGCCTTCGATGTGCCCGCCCGAGAACTCTCCGGGGCTTCGGACATCGACGAGCATTGCCCCTTCCGAAACGAGGGAGCGCGCGTCGCTTCCCGAAATCCGAACGGCGGTGAAGCGCTGGTACAGTACGAACACCACGGCGATCGCCAAAACGACGAGAATGATCTTCGAAATCATGGGTCCAAGGATAGTCTCATGAGCCGCCCGCGCCAGATGCACGTTTGGGTATGTAGGCGACTGACGCAAAAGCGGCATCAGGACACAAAGCGCGCTAGACCTGCGGCATGAGCGAGCCGAAGGGCAAGGGCGAGGGCCAAGAGAACGCGCCGAACTTCATCCACGATTTGGTCCGCGAAGATCTCCGCACCCGCAAGCACGGCGGCCAGGTCGTGACGCGATTCCCTCCGGAGCCGAACGGTTACCTGCACATCGGCCATGCAAAATCGATCTGTCTGAATTTCACCACCGCGGAGCTGGCCGAGCGGGGGCGCTGTCACCTGCGCTTCGACGACACGAACCCGGAAGCCGAGGACACCGAGTATGTCGAGTCGATTCGCGACGACGTACGTTGGCTGGGCTTCGATTGGGGCAGCCACGAGTACTTCGCGTCCGACTACTTCGAGAAGCTCTACGATTGCGCGGTCGATCTCATTGAGCGCGGTTTGGCATACGTCGACAGTCAGACGCTCGAAGAGATCCGCGAAGGCCGCGGCGATTTCTACAAGCCGGGTGTCAACGGCCCGCATCGCGATCGAAGCGTCGAAGAAAACCTGGAGCTCTTCGCGGGCATGCGTGCCGGCAAGTTTGAAGAAGGCGCCCACGTGCTGCGTGCGAAGATCGACATGGCGTCCAAGGACGTCAACCTGCGTGATCCCTTGATGTACCGAATTCGCAAGGTCACGCACCATCGCACGGGTGATGACTGGTGCATCTATCCGATGTACGACTACGCACACCCGATGTCGGATGCGTTTGAAGGAATCACGCACTCGGTCTGCACCTTGGAATTCGCGCACCACAATCCGCTCTACCAGTGGTTTGTCTCGCACTTCGACTTCGACCCGATGCCCTGGCAGTACGAGTTCGCGCGTCTGAATCTCACGTACACGGTCATGAGCAAACGGCTCTTGAAGCGGCTCGTCGAAGAGGGTCACGTCAGCGGCTGGGATGATCCGCGGATGCCGACAATCGCCGGAATGCGGCGTCGCGGGTACACGCCGACAGCAATCCGGCGCTTTGCGGAGCGGATCGGGGTTTCACGTCGGGACAGCATCGTCGATGTCGGCCTCCTCGAGCACGCGCTTCGCGAAGACCTCAACGCAACCTCGCCACGCACCATGGCGGTGCTGCGTCCTCTCAAATTGGTGATCGAAAACTTCCCTAAGGATGAGGAAATCGAGCTCGAGGCGCCGTTCAGCCCAAACGACGACAGCTTCGGCTCGCGGCGCCTGCATCTGACACGCGAGGTGTTCATCGAGCAGGACGACTTCATGGAAGAGCCCATGAAGAAGTGGTTCCGATTGGCGCCTGGAAAAGAAGTACGGCTTCGATACGGCGCGCTGGTGACCTGCAACGAGGTCATCAAAGACGAAGCGGGGAACGTCATCGAGCTACGCTGCGGCTGGGACCCGGCATCCGAAGGTGGCAACGCGCCGGACGGCCGCAAGGTGCGGGGTACGATCCATTGGGTGAGCGCCAAGTATGCCGTCGACGCTGAGGTGCGCCTCTACGACCGTCTCTTCAAAGACGAGAATCCACTCGACGAGGCACTCGAGGGCGATTTCACCTCACGCATCAACCCGGAGTCGCTCGAAGTGCTAGAGTGCGCGAAGCTCGAGCCGAACCTCGGAGCGCGCGGCCCTGGCGAACGTGTCCAGTTCGAGCGGCTTGGCTACTTCGTCGTGGATGCCGACAGCACGCCGGAGCGCCCCGTCTACAACCGGACGATCCAGCTCAAAGACTCCTGGGCCAAGCTCGCGAAGCGATAGCGCGCGTTTACTTCCCCTTGAACTCGGGACGCCGCTTCTGGAAGAAAGCCATCACGCCTTCCTGCAAATCTTCGGAGGTCATCACGCGCTCGAGCGCTGCGTACTCGTGCAGGAGTCCGTCCTCTAGAGACTTCGGGCCGCCTCGAATGACTGCATCGAGGATCCCCGCGACCGCGAGCGGGGCTTTGTTGGCGAGCTCCGACGCGAGCTCAGCGACTTGCGCGTCGAGATCATTCGGCTCGCAAACCCGCGTGAGCAGGCCCGCTTTGAACGCTTCGTCGGCGTCCAGCTTTTTGGCGAGTAGCATGATCTCGAGCGCGCGGGCGCGCCCCACGGTGCGTGTGAGGCGCTGCGTCCCTCCCCATGCGGGCACCACCCCGAGCTCGACCTCGGGCAGGCCGATCTTTGCTCCCCGCGCGCCGATCCGAAAGTGACAGGCCAAGGCAATTTCAAACCCTCCGCCGAGGCAAGCGCCACGAATTGCGCAGACGACTGGCTTGCTCATGGTTTCGATGCTGCGGATGACGCGCAGCCGCTGCTCGATGAAGCTTTGGGCGCCCCGACCAGCCGCCGCGGCACCGAATTCGCGAATGTCGGCACCCACCGAGAAGTTTTCATTGCCTGCGCCCCGCAGGACGACCGCCCGAACTGTCTGGTCTTGCTCGACTTCGTCGACAACCTTCTCGAGCGCGTCGATCAAGGCCATGCTCAAACGATTGTACGGCGGGTCGTTGAGCTCGATCGTCGCCACCGAGGCCGCGCGACGAACGAGGATGGGTTCGTTCTGGCTCATGACAGCTCCTCGATCCGGCGGTCGAGCTCGTCGTGCCACCATTGAATCGGTGCTTCTTCGATGCCGTAGGTCATGCGCTCGTTGGCGCCGCTCGCAAGCCCCTTTTGGATCTGCTCGCAGACCCAGAGGTCCTCGCTCTTGAACACACCGTTCTGGATGAGCTCGTAGTTGAGCTCCCAGTGCGCCCGTGCTTTGTCGGTTTGGGGCTCCTCGGGGATGATGAGGATCGGCACGCCAAGCGCGTCGTGGACGAGGCACGAGCCCGCAGACGGGAGCTGGAATACGTGCGCGACCGGCATTGGCAGCGAGCGCAAAAGACGTTGCTCCGACTCGAGCCGCGCTTGGTCGGTGTAGGCCGTGACCGGGTTCTGAAAGACACCAAGAGACTGGCTGGGCCCCTCGTCGTATACGCGAACGAGCTTTTGTACGAGCTCTTCGTAAATCGGCGGGTTCTTCATCTTTCCTCCGGTGTCAGTACCATATCGGGGCGCGCCGCTGCGCGGAAACCTCTGGTATGCTCGCGGCCGCAGTGCGCGTTTTCATCATCGTAGTCTTGCTCGTCGGGCTTGGCGGTCTTGCGGCCGTCGCTTGGCTCACGACGCGCGGGCCCAGCGCTGCGCAGGCCGCGCGCATCGCCGAGGTGCTCGAGGACACGACCCCTGCCGGTGAGCCCCCTGCATATGCGCATTGCGTGTCTTGTCATCTGCACGACGGCAGCGGCAGGCCCGACGGCTCGATTCCTCGACTCGCCGGACAGAGGCGCACGGTCCTCGAAAACAAGCTCTACCGGCTGAGAGCTGGAACGATGCACCTTCCGGTGATGGATCCGTACGCCCGCACCTTGCTGCCCACGGAGGTCAGCGAGATCGCGATGTACCTTTCGCAGTTGCCCGAGATCGAAATCGCGCCCAGCGCCGCGAGCGACGAAGAACGCGCCGGGGGTGCAGCGCTGTACGCCCAGCACTGCGTCGCTTGTCATGGCGCAAACGGAGAAGGGGACGATGGATTGTTTGCTTCTCGACTTTGCGGTCAGTACGCCGGTTACCTCGCGCGTCGTCTCGAAGAAGCCGCGGCAGGAACGCGCGGCACGGCCGATGCGATCATGCAAGGCGTCGTGGACGCGGTGCCCGTCGACGACCTTGGGCTGATCGCAGCCTGGCTGGCCGCCGGGAAGGGATGCGCATCGCCATGACGACTCGATTCACCCGCAGGCGATTTGTCCGCGTGACCGGGGGCGCCGCCGCGGCGGCGTCGATTGCAGGGCCGGGTTTGCGGCGAGCCGCCGCTACCGACGAAGCAGGGTTGGCGACGCGACACGTGAACGTGGTGGTCATTGGAGGAGGTCTCTCGGGGCTGATGGCCGGGCGGGAGCTTCAGAAGCGAGGCGTCGATTCGTTTGTTGTGCTCGAGGCAAGGGAGCGCGTCGGCGGACGCACCCTCAACATGCCCATCGGCGGCGGTCACATCGTGGAGGTCGGTGGGGAATGGATCGGCCCAGGTCAAAACGCCATCGCTGCCCTCATCGACGAGCTCAACATCGGCGCCTTCGATCACTACTACGACGGCGACACGACCTATGACATCGAAGGCCGGATCTCGCGCGGACTCCTGCCGGACGTCAGCCTTTCCGAAGCGGTCGACTTTGGCAAGGTCGCCTGGCAGCTCGATCGTCTCTCCAAAAAGATGCCGGTCGGCGAGCCCTGGCGGATGCCCGATGCTGCGGCACTCGACCGGAAAACTCTCGGAAACTGGCTCCGGGAGCGCGCGGCGACCAGCTTCACGCCCTCGGTGTTTCGCTTGATCAGCCGAGCGGTCTGGTCGGGCTACCCCGAGCGCATCTCGTTGCTCTGGGTCTTGCACTATCTGCGTTCGGCCGGGGGCCTCTTGCCGGTGATCCTCAACGACGGCGGGGCCCAGGACCAGCGCATCGATGGGGGCTCGCAGGTCATCTCGCAGCGCATGGCGTTGGACCTCGGCGATCGCGTTCTTCTCGGCTGCCCCGTCCTTCGCGTCGAAGATCGCGCTCCCAAGCGCATGCGAGTGGTCACTGCAACCGAGACCTTCACCGCCGACCGGGTCATCGTCGCGATGGCGCCGTCGGACACTGCGCGAATCGCGTTCGTACCGGCTCTGCCCAAGCCGCGCCAAGATCTGGTGTCGGGCTGGTCGCGCTTGCCGCGGCTGCCACTGGTCAAAGCCGCCATGCTGTACGAGCGCCCGTTCTGGCGAGCCGACGGCCTGAACGGCGCCATGCAAAGCGACCGCAGCCCCATCCAGCTCGTGTTCGACAACTCGCCCGAAGACGCATCGATGGGCGTGCTCAGCTGTTTCCTTTCGGTCGTCGAGTGTCCGCACCTTGCTGAACGCACGCTGCGCGAGGAGGGTTTGAAAGAAGAGCTCGCGCGCTACTTCGGGCCGAAGGCGCTCGACGCAACCGGCTACGTCGAAAAAGACTGGGCGACCGACCCCTGGAGCACCGGCTGCATCACTCCGTTGACGCCCGGAGTGCTCACCGCGGGCGGTGAGCATCTTCGGAAGCCAAGCGGCCGCATCTTCTGGGCTGGAACCGAAAGCGCCAAGCGCTGGTGCGGGTACATGGACGGCGCCATTTCGGCAGGCGCGCGCGCGGCCGGCGAAGTGCACGCATCGCTGAAGGGCTAGGGCTCCACGATGGCGCTGAGGATCCAGGGGCGGCTGTCGACGGGATCGATCACGGCATCGATCTCGAAGTGCGCCGCCATGTTGACGGCTTTTCCGCGCTCGTAGAGCTTGCCCACCATCTCCTGGAACATGGTTTCGCGCGCCTCGGGGTCTTCGATTGCCGCCAGCTCTTTGCGAAAGCCCAGCTTCACCGCCCCTTCGAGGCCCATGCCCCCAAACTCGCCGGTCGGCCAGGAAATCGTGAACGCGGGCGCTTTGAAGCTGCCCCCTGCCATGGACTGCGCGCCGAGCCCATAGCCCTTGCGCAAAACGATCGTGCAGAAGGGAACCTCGAGGGCGGCGCTCGTCGTGAAAAGCCTGGCGGCGCGTCTCACGAGCCCCGTCTCTTCGGCTTCCGGTCCCACCATGAACCCCGGCGTGTCGCACAAGAACACGAGCGGGATCCCAAACGTGCTGCAGAGTTTCATGAAGTCGCTTGCCTTGTCGGCGGCATCGCTGTCGATCGCGCCCCCGAGGTGCATCGGATTGTTGGCGACGATGCCGACGGGCTTGCCTTCGACCCGCGCCAAGGCCGTGACCATGCCGATGCCAAAACCGCCCCTCAGCTCCAGCACCGAATCTTCGTCCGCCAAGGTCTCAACGACCGCATGCACGTCGTAGACGCGAAGGCGATTCTCGGGGATTACCGCGCGGAGCAGGCGTTGGTCCGCGCAGCGCCAGTCGGGGAGGGCGCCCTGAAGATAGGAAAGGTACTTCTTTGCCGCCGCGACGGCCTCCTGGTCATCGTCGACCAGCAAGTCGATCACGCCGTTGCGATACTGAGACGCCGAAGGCCCGATCTCTTCGGGCGCGTAGACGCCGAGACCTCCGCCTTCGATCATCGCGGGCCCGCCCATGCCGATGTTCGACGCCTTCGTCGCGATCACGACGTCGCAGCAACCGAGCAGCGCGGCATTCCCCGCAAAACAGCGGCCGGAATTCACGCCGACCAGCGGAACCTTCCCTGAAAGCTCCGCGAAGTATTGAAAGGCTCGGCAATCGAGGCCTGCCACGATCGCATGGTCCGTGTCACCTGGCCGGCCGCCACCGCCCTCGGAGAACAGGACGACGGGAAGGCCCCGCGCTTCGGCGAGCTCGAACATGCGGTCCTTTTTGAGGTGATTCATCGTGCCCTGCGTCCCCGCGAGCACCGTGTAATCGTACGACATGACGACGCACTGGGTGCGCGTCTCCCCGAAGGACTCCCCGTTGACGCGGCCGATGCCTGCGACCATTCCGTCGGCCGGCGTGCGCCGGATCAAGTCGTCGACGGATCGCCGTCGTCGCTGGGCTGCGATGACCAAGGCGCCGTATTCGACCAGCGTTCCCTCATCGACGAGGTTCGCGATGTTCTCACGCGCGGTGCGCTGACCGGTTTTGCGGCGCTTCGCCACGGCGTCCGGACGGTTCTCGTCGAGCCCGAACGCATGCCGCTCGTTCACTTCGGCGAGGTCCGGCCGAACGTCGTCGAGCGACGCGGCCGCTTCGTCAGCCGTCGCAGCCTCGATGTGCTCGGCCCGCTCCAACACCACGAGCGGGTCTCCGGCGGCCACCATCGCGTCGGCGGCGACGAGCACGTTACGGACGACGCCGCTCTGCTCCGCAGCGACGATGTGCTCCATCTTCATCGCTTCCAGGATCAGCAGTGCTTGCCCGGCAGCCACCGTCTGGCCGACTTCCGCGCGAAGGGAGATGACCACCGCCTGCATCGGAGCGCGAACCTCGAAGGTACCGGTCATCCCCCGTTGTTAGCAGCTTCTTCGAGAAACCAACCAATTCAAAAAGGGGACTGTCCCCTTTTCAAAAGGGTTAATGGGTTGGGGGGATTGGACTAGGATGGCTGGATGGAGCGTACGGAGAAGAATGTTCGGTTGGGGATGACCCTGCCGGTGGCGGGGGCGGACAAAGCGGTCGAGCTGGCGCGGGCTGCTGTCGACCGGGGCTACGAAGAGGTCTGGATGGCCGAGGTCAATGGCGGGGATTCGTATGCGCTCGCGGGCGCCGTTGCGCAGGGCTTGCCGGGAACCCGTATCGGGACAGCCGTCGTTCCCGCGCAAACACGGACGCCGATGGTGCATGCCATGGCGGCCATGACCCTGAGCCAGATGACCAATGGCAATTTCATCCTCGGCCTCGGGCTTTCGTCTCCGAACATCGTTCAGGACTGGGCGGGCCAGCCGTTCGACAAGCCGCTCACGCGCATGCGCGAGCACGTCGAAGTGCTCCGTCAGATGATGAGCGGGCAGAAGACCAACTACGAGGGCAAGACCCTCTCGGTGAAAGGGTTTCGGCTTGGAGGCGCCACCGTCGGTGAGGTTCCGATCTATCTGGGTGCGCTCAACAAAGGGATGTTACGCTTGGCCGGCACACTGTGCGACGGGGTTTGTCTCAATATGGTCCCCGAGTCGGCTTTGCCCCAGGTCCTTGGCGAGGTACGGGTCGGCGCCGAGGAAGCAGGGCGAGACCCAAGCGCGATCGAAGTCGTCGCCCGGCTTCACGTGGTGATGGCCGAGGATCCCAACATGGGTCGCAACTTGATCCGCACCGTGTTCGGCGCCTATGCGGCGACGCCTGGCTACAACAAGTGCTTCGAGTGGATCGGTTACCAAGACGAAGCGCGGCAGATTCGCGAAGCCTTCGCCAAGGGCGACCGGGCAGGCGTGGCCCACGGGGTGACCGACCGGCTCTGTGACGCCATGGCCGTCGTGGGCGATCGGGAAACCATTAGGGCGCGTATTCGTGCCTATGCTGAAGCCGGCATCGACGTCTGTGTGGTCAACCCCATCGCCGACCCCTCGGCGATTCCCAAGCTGCTCGACGACCTTTCCGGCTGTCTCGACGGCCTCGAGCTGCGCAACAGCGGGGTCCTGCGCGCGACCGGCGGCGGCTCTTGAGGCCATGCCCGGTCCGTGCTTTGCTTTGGCATGCCTCGCGTTCTTCTTTCGTCACTCGTCCTTCTCATTGTCGTCTCGGTCGGTGGCGATTCGTTTCTGGGTGAAGCCAGAGCCGAAACCGCCCCCGCCACGAGCGCCGAATCCAGCCCAAAGCCAAGCGCCGAGGGGAGCGCCGAGCCGCAGCACCAGCTTCGCATCGCGACTTTGGCACCTAGGCAGTCAGAGCTCGGCAGAGCCTTTCAGCAGCTTCGCAAGGAGCTCAAAGAGGTCTCCAACGGGGAGGTGAACTTGAAGATGTACGACGGCGGCGTCGCCGGCGACGAGATGACCGTGGTCCGCAAGATGCGGGTCGGTCAGCTCGATGGCGCCCTTCTGACCTCCACCGGCCTCGGCGCGCTCGTGCCCCAGGTCTTGGTGCTCCAGGCGCCAGGGCTGATCACCAGTTACCCAGCGCTCGACGACGTACGCGAGAAGCTCGGTCCCGACCTGGTCGCGCTCTTTGACAAGGCCGGCTACGAGCTCATCTCCTGGGGAGACTCCGGGCAGGTCCGGATTTTCTCCCAGCACAAGATTCAGCACCCGAACGACTTGAGGAACGTACGTCCCTGGGTCTGGCGCGGCTCGCCGACGATGAAAGCGTTCATCGAGGCTGCGGGGGCGAACGGCGTGACGATGGGTTTGCCAGAGGTCTTCTCGGCTCTGCAGACCGGCATGGTGGACACCGTCATTGCGTCTTCGATCGGAGTCCTCGCCTTTCAGTGGCATACCAAGCTCAAGACGATGACCAAGCCCGGCGGGGGCATCGTGGTCGGCGCGTACGTGATCAAAAAGGATCGCCTCGCCGCGCTGCCGAGGGCAGCCCAGGATCACATTCGGCAAAGCGCGAAAGACCACGCCGAAGCGTTTCGCGAAGGCGGACGTAGGCTCGACAAAGAAGCAAGCGAGGCGCTCGCGGGCAGACTCAAGTCGGTGAACATCTGGCGCAACAAGGACGCCTGGGAGGCGGTCCAGCGCGACGCGCGAAATTCACTCGCCGGAAGGCTCTACTCGAAGTCGTTGATGACGCGGGTGCAAGAGATCGTCGGAAAGAACTACTAAGGGATGCGATGCTTAAATTGATTTGCGTTGGATCGATCCTGCTCTGCGCAGGCTCATTGGGCTGTGGTGGAGGGGATGCTCCAGGCAGCACGGTCACCGAGTTCATCGAGCCAGGTCCGACCTGTACGGCATTCTGTACCCTAGCTGTCGGAGACTGCGAGGTCACCGAGCTAGGCGACGATCCGGTGTGCAAGCAAACCTGCGAGCAACAACGCGCACTCGCGGAACAAACCTCAGATAGGTGCCTCGAGGCGTTCGAAGCGGCGGTCGACTGTTCGGCCGAGCTCGACTGCCAATACATCTATGACCGGGTCAACCAGGTGAACCTCGAAAGCTATCCCTGCCTGCCCGAGCTCGAACAGAGCGATCTGATTTGCGCCCGAGGATAGAAAAAGGGCACCCACGATGGGGGCGCCCTCTTTTCGCTCGCGGTTTAGCTAGTGGCTAGCCGCATTCGTTATCGGACGGAAGGCCCGTGCAGACATCATTGCACTGGATGCAATTGTTGGCGCAACGGCACTCGATGCAGATCGGCGCGTTGGTGTCGGCCACACAAACCGTGGTGCAGAACGCTGAACCGCAGGCCACCGAGGTGCCAGTACAGGACACGCAATCGTCCGAGAGGCCAGTCGCGGCTTGGGTGCATTCAGAGACGCAAAGCGCAGCCACCGCGACCGCGTCATCGCAGGCCCCGTCTAAACAAGTGAAGCCGAGGCCGCATTCCTCGTTTGTGGTGCACGATTGGCCGCAAGTCGCGGGGGGCGCCTCCTGGTTGCAGTCCGGGCAGTTTGGAAAGCAGCCGATGACCCGCCCCGCCTCAATGCCACAGCCGTCGAGTCGCGGATCCGCTAGCGATGGCGGCGCAGGATCAGAGCCGAAAATACAGTCGCTCCCAATTTCAGACGCCGCATCGGTACCCGTGAATGTATCGCCTATGTCATTGGTGTACGTGAGATTGTTGTACACCATTGTGTCCTCGGCGTTGGTGCAGGCGTTTTCTACAGGCCCGCACTCACCACCTTCGGCACCGCACAAACCGGTCGTCGGATCGATGGTGCATCCCGAGATCGGAGAGCCGGTGTTGCAGGCCGCTACCGAGCTAGCCAATGCGACAACCCATATAAGATTGGTTAGTTTCATGGTCGGTCCCTTTCTCATGGCATACCGGGTTAGAAGATCATGGCAGCACGCAGCTGCACCGTCCACATGTAGGCGTCATTGAAGCCCGCATTCGTAAAGGCCTGTTTGGGTTGGAACAAACCCGTTTCGAGGTCGACCCAGATGATGTCCTTGGCGCCCATCCTGGCGCGAAGCGCGAGGTCGGCCTCCCAGCCCATGAAGCAACCCGCCGAGAAGGTGCATTTGTCGTTTCCGTTGCCCGCCCCGTAGACGACGGGGTCGAGCTTATCGGCCCAAGCCACGAGGAACTGGGTATGCAACTCGAGCCCTGGGACGACCGTGAAGCGGAAGCTCGGCATGAGGTACTTCGAGTTCCAAACGCTGCCGTTGGCACCCAGCTCCTGCGCGTTGAGTGGGCTCAGTGCCTGGTAGGTCAGCGCTCTGAGTGCGACCTGATACATCAAGAGGCCCACCTTGATGTTCTCGTTGAAGCCGCGAGTCCTCAGGACCTTGGGGTCCTCGAGGGGTGTGCCGGGGAACGCGCCCGATAGGACATTGTCATCGCCCGATGCCCAGCCGCCCTCGGCCTGAAAGGCCCAGGAGCCCTCGTCCATGACGCCGATGCGGGCCATGAGGTTGTAGATACGTGCGAAGCCTTCCGCGCAGGGCTCGGGAGGACAGCTCGGATTGACACCAGGTTGAGGCCCGGTGAAACCAAGCGCACCGCTGTGTCCGAAGATCGGGTAGAACTCACCTTCGGTGGTGAGCGCCAGGTTTCTCTTCTTCTTGAATGTGCTCTTCAAGCGCCACGCGACGTCCGGAATGATGATTCGGCTCTGGGTCGACTGTTGCCATCGGTAGAGCACATAAGTCCCGATGAAAAACTCATCCGTTGCCGCGCGGCCGAAGTCCTCATCGAACCAGGCAAGGACATTGGCGATTTCGTTGACGCGCCGATCGAGATTCGTCAGATACGCGAGCGGATAAGTCGATCGCTCCGGGAACGTCGTATAAAACGGCTTGAAGTTCGGGTTGGTTGCGGCTCCGCTGCTGCCGTCGAAAGCCGACGAGACCGTCGGGTCGACGACTGGATCCTGCGAGAGCCGGTCGTACAGGAATGCGTAGATCAACGGGGTTTGCCGCGTGTCACCCTTGCTGATGCCACGCGCCAAGGTGATCGGCCTCGTCGCGAACAGAATTCGGTCGAAGGTTTCACCTCGGTAGAATTCACCCCACTCGGCGAGCCCGTTACCGGCGTGTGTGAGAAGGCCCGGACCCCACTGCGATTCCATTCGGCCGACTCGGACTTGCCCGATGGGGACCAGGAACTCGATCCAGGCGCGCTCGAGCTTGAGCGTTTCCCCGAGGTCGACGCCGTTGCGGTCGGTGGCGGATTGATCGACGGCGAAGAGCGGCACGCTGAATACGCGGGCATTGTCGCCGAATACCACGTTGTCCAAGCCGTCGATCGTGAAGCGAAGGCGCGCGATGGGAAGGTCGGGATTTGGACCGTAGGTCACCTCCGGATCGAGACGCAGTCGCATTTCACCGAACGAGGCGTTCTTGCTCGGAAACTCCGATTGGGCCCCCGGGACACTCCCCTTCGGCATCGGCGCGTTGCCGATCCAGTTGTAGCGGGCCCGGTAGTAGCCGTGAAACTGAAACTTCAGGGGGATGGTGTCTTCTTCATCTCGACGAACGCTCTTACCGACGTCGCCAACGCTCCTCAGTGCTCGCTCACGCTCTGAAGCGGTGGTGCCCATGCCGGCCTCGCCCACTGCTGAACCCGAAGTCGTGCTCGGGGGACGCGCTCCAGTGACCGTCTTGGTCTCGGACTCCGCGTCCATCGCCTTGAGCTTGTCGAGCTCGGACATGGAGTCGTCGGTGACCGTATCCGGGTCTGAGATGGGAGACTCCTCGGCCCCGATCTCTTCGGGCCCGTATGCGTCTTGGGCCGCAACCTGCCCTGTCGAAAACAAGGCCGCCATCATGGCGACTATCGCAATCCATCCATACTTCACGTCGCACCTCCACCTTCTCGAAACGAGAGCGCACCGAATGCGTATTCCAGAGTCGCAGTGAACCCCGGTGCAGCGGAGAATGCACAATCGCGTGACGTTCTGTCTACCCTCTTTTTCATCGTGCTCTGCGTCATGACCTCATGTTGACTCCCGTTTTCAGCGGTAGCGGCGTCCATGAAGCGTTGTGGGAAGCTGAACAGGTAGCCGGTGCGAATCGAAGCAATCGAGCAAAGAGCCTCTTTTCCTGCGCGATCGACGCGCACAATCTGCGTGCTTCGCCGTTTTCGGTCGTTCCGTTCGTCCGTTCAGGGATTGGAACGGCGAAGGATCCACTGGCGGTTGCCGACGCTCGCATGCACTCGAACGGGCTGCGCACCGAGCGTTTTGGCCCAGGCAGGGAGCTCCGGTTCGGCGATGAACGCGACTTCGTAGCCATCGAGCGAACCGCTGAGGACAGAGCGGAAGAACTCTTGTGCGTCCAAGTCCGATTGGAAGCGCTCCCCTACCGCAGCCGCTGCCATGCCTGCGCGGAGCGGACGCGGAATGAACTCGCGGGCCGTGGACTCCGGAACGACCAACACGTCGGGACGACGGGCGTGTACGTTGCCGTACGGTTCGTCGATCTCTTGGGCGCCGACCAATGGGTTGCGTGTCTTGATCGGTCGTCTGCTGACACGCTGAAGGCGGTAGGGCGAAGCCTCGGATACGTCGAAGTGCGGGAGGTGAACCAGCCAGCCGTAGGTTTCGACGAGGGTGCCTTCCGGTAGCGAAGTCAGGAATGCGTGCACTTCGTTTCGTGCATCGCCGCGTTGGGTCAGCTGCACTTCGAAGCTGTGCCCGGCCGCCCAAAGCACGAGCAGGCCCAGCGCGACCTGCGCGCCACCGAGCAACACCGGCCCCTTGCCCGCCACACGCGCGAGCACTGCCGCAGATGCGATCCCACCGTAGTACGCGAGCCAGAACCCCATCGGCAGGACGAAGCGGTGTTCGCAGCGTGCAACGACGAGGGTGAAGAAGACGAGGCTGCTGATGCCGGCGCTCAATGGCAGGAGACGGAACGTGCGCGAGCGGATGCCCTCGCCGCCGGGACGCGCGACGGCCATGCCGACACCGACCCAGCAGAGTGCGACGACAAGCCACGGCCAGTAGTAAATTTCCTGACCAACGACGATGTCGACGATGTTGTGGAAGAGACCTTCGGGTGTTCGCGCATAGCTCATCCAATCTTGGCTCGCTCCTCCTGTGAGCTCGCGAAGGCGCGCCACGAAGCCCGTGGGATTGAAGAGACCTCCGCCCAGAAGTCCGAGTGAGAGAGCGCCGGCCAAGGTTGCGAACGTGGCGTTCTTGTAGTGAGCCGCCCGCTGTCCGAAGGGCTGGTCGTCCCGAAGGGGCAAGAGCAGAACGTAGATCAAACCCGGCAGGACGAGGCCCGCATAGGCCTGGTCCTTGGTTGCGACCGCGGCGCCGGCGAGCACGCCGAACAGTACGTAGTCGCGGCGTTTGCGCGTTTCGGCAGCACTGAGAAGCCGGTCGAGCGCCAGTGCGGTCCACATCAGATAGGGCCCATCGAGGTTGCTGACCCGTCCGTAGTACGCAAACGACAGGCAGGTTGCTGCCCAGATCGCCGCCCAGCGACCCGCTTCAGCGCTGACGGTGCGTCGGGCGATGCGGGCGATCACCAGAAGAGCGATGCAGGCCATGAGCACGCTCACGAGCTTTGCGACGAGCGAGACACCGGTCATCGTCGGTACGGTGAGGATCTTCTCCATCAGGTCCGGGAGGGTCCAGCTCTCGGCCGAAAGCGCAGCGGGCAGCAGAATGGGGATGGACAGAACCCCAATCAATAGATTGTGGAACATCGGATAGCGATGCCCTTGTCCCGGCGTCAGGTTGATCGCGATTCCCGCAAAGAAGTCGCGCGGCGCAATGCCGTCGTTCTCCCATCCGTACGAGCCGGGCAAGTCCCAGCCGATCGCAACGAGCTGGGAGAGCGCGAAGACCATGACGATCCAGGCGACCGTCCCATCCTCTCTGATCAGCTTCACGTCTCTTTGCCAGGGCGGAGCTTGTAAGCGTAGAGGCGAGCTAGGTGCCGAAGGAAGTTGAGCTGTTCCTTCAGCGAGAGCTTGCTTTCGCCGTGCTGACGATCCGAGAAGTGAATCGGCACTTCGCTCGGTTGATTGAACCTGCCTTTGACGAAAATCTCGAGCGCGATCTTGTACCCGACGGGCGAGAGATGGCTCTCGAGAGGCATGTCCGTGCGTCGGATTGCAAAGAATCCGCTCATCGGATCTTTGAGTGGGCACAGAGGCTTCGCCAAGAGCGACGGGATGATCGAGTTGAGCTGGCGAAAGGCACTCCAGCCGTCGTGGATCGAACCTCCCGCGACGTAGCGCGAGCCGAGCACGAAATCGCTCTCGCCGCTCTTTAGGCGCGCGACCATAGCAGGGATGGCGCTCGCCGGGTGGGACAGGTCGGCATCCATCACGACGACGATGTCGCCGGACGCCATGGAGATGCCGTGGATGACGGCCGTCGCCAGCCCGCGCTCGCACTTTCGCACGATGATGCGCACGGGAAAGCGCGCGGAGAGCTCGGCGCAGATCTCCTCGGAACCGTCTCTGGAATCGTCGTCGATGAAGAGGAGCTCGTAGCCGTGTCCGGGGCCTGAAAGGGCCTCGTCGACGGCCTCCGCGAGCAGAGCGAGATTGTCCGCCTCTCGATAAGTCGGAACGACGATCGAAATCACGCGGGCCGGTCTAGCACAGATCTGCGACCTCGCGGGGCGTGGCGCCCCAGAGCTCGCGCATGATCGCGAGCTGCACATGCCCTCAGGCCGTCTGTGGCTGTTTGGCTTTGCACCAGGCGCGAAGCCAGATCAGGTTCACGGCGAGCGAAATCCCGAGGCCGATCGCTCCGACCTGCCCGAGCGAACGCAGGCCCGGGCTGTCGGCGGTCATCAAGGCGCCAAATGCGACCATCGAAGTCAATGTCGATGCCGCGACGGCCTTGTAGGTCGCATATTGCTGTCGCGGGCTGTCGTAGTCTTTCGCCCAGCGGACGTGCACCGCCCCGTCGACGGCCAGGCCGACCACCACGGGCACCGCCAGTAGGTTGTAGAGATGCAGATCGATCCCGAAAAGAGTCAGGGTCGCCGCGAAGAAAACGGTGCTCAGCGCCGTCGCGAGGAAGACGTCGCTGGTGACGGCGAACGACCGGCTCGCGATCGCTGTCGCTGCGATCAAGCCCAAAAACACCAGGGCGAGAATCCACGGCGAATCGGCGATCAAAGCGGGGGTCACTTCGCCTAGGAGGGCCGCTGCCGAGGCGAAGGTCACGTCGGGATGTGCTGCACGCAGTTGATCGAGCCAGGCTGAAAGCCGCTCCATGGCTTCGGAGTTCGAGCCCCTAAGTGGCACGTAGATGATGCCGCTCTTTCCAATCGAACCGTCTTTGAGCACCAGCGTCGCGGCAAGCCATTGGGGGATCTGATCGGCTTGGGGCGGGCCGTCGACATCGACCCATGGCTCGAGCTCGTCGAGCTCTTCGAGCAGCTTGCTGTCCTCGCGCTCGATCGCTTTTTCTCGAGCCCGCACGAGCGTCGCCCTCAGATCCGTCAGGATCTTGGTCTTTTCGTCTGAATCGGCGGGAAAGATGACCTGGGCCGAGACCACGATCGGCTCGACGCCCATCGCCTCGACAGCGCCTACGGTCATCAGCTCGTCGCTGATCGCCGCGTCCACCGCCTCGGGCGATTCTCCGACGTACAGCGCGTTGATGTTGCCGCGGGCGCGCATCATCGAGTCGTCCAGCCCGTGGCCCACGCCCTCGGGCTGCAGCTTGCCCAGGTTGGGCTCGAATCCGATTTGCCGGGCAAAGGGAATTGCCAGCAGCCCCAGCAGCAGAACGAACCAGGCGAAGCTCCGGGCGCTGCGCTGCTTCGCCGCCGGTTGCTGATTGCTTTTGGCGCTTCCCGGGACCAAGCGAACCATGCTTGGGAACACGGCAAGCGTCCAAAGCAAGGTCACCATGATTCCGAGCGAAGCCATCCAGCCCATCTGTGAAAAGCCCTGAAAATCCGTCATCGACAGCGCTCCGAAACCGCAAGCGGTCGTCGCGCCAGCAACCAAGAGCGAGACCCACAGCTCTTGAACGCTTGCCTTGGCCGCGTCGGCCGCACTCAATCCTTCAGCGCGAGCGGACTGATAGTGCATCAAGAGATGAATCCCAAAGTCGATCGCCATGCCTGCCAGGATCGCGAGCGCGGCGGCGCTGATGATGTTGATCTTGGGCTGGATGAGGGCGATCAAACCGACGGCTACCGCGAGACCGCTCAACATCGGCACCATCAGTTGCACCACCGCGGTGAGATCCCGAAAGAAGACCAGCACCACGAGAAGCGAACCGAGCGCGGCAAGGATCGAGACGAGCCGAAGGTCGTTCAAGATGATGCCGTGCTCGAGCGGGGCCACTCGATAGCGCCCGATGACCTCGATCCGCGTCCCCTCGGGCTCGGACTGGACCAGCGGGACGGTGATCGCTTCAGCCCGCTCCTTGATCATCCGGGCGTAGCCAATGTCGCCCGGTGAGCCGCTCAGCATGACCTGCACCGCGCAGACGGTGCCAGCATCGTTACAGAGTGCTTGCTCCTCCTCGTCGCCGTCGCCATCGTTGCTCGAGCCCGCCTGCTTGGCCGACTGGCCGGTGAGCTCCTGAAGCACCGTCCCCGCGGGCGAGCGATCGACGGCCGCACGAATCTCGTCGCTGTCGGGCAGCTCGGGCGGGTCCGCGATGGTCACGCACAGGGGCGAGGCCTTACAGACCTCCCAATCGAGCGCCTCTTCGGCAAGCTCGCTCCATTCGTAGAGGGTCTCGGCGTCGACGTAGTACAGCGCACGCTCGGCGAGCGCGTCCAGACCGTAGCCGGTCATCACCCAGACCGTCTCGGGCCACTCGGTGAAGGTTTCGGCGAGTTTGGCGGTGATGGCCTTGCTTCGCTTGGGGTCGTCGGTGTCGACGAGAATCGTGAGCGGTTCTTCGAGGCCGAGCTTGTCGCGCGTTGTCTGAATCGACAGAACCGAAACCGAGTCGGCTGGGAGGAGCGCTTCGAGCCCGGTGTCGAGCTGAAGCCCGCTGGCAATCCACACCGCGGCAGACGCGAGACCGAGCGCAACGGCAAGTGTCAGAACGGATCGCGTCACCGCGCGGAACTATAGGCTTCGCCGCTCAGAACACAACTCCGGCCGAACTTCCGACCGTCTTCCACGCCGAGCTGGAACGTCTGCTCCAGGCCGTCGGGGTTCGCGTAGTCGAATTTGTCGATCTTGATCGGCTTCGAAGGTTGCACCCAGGTGACGCGTTTCGTCGACGGAAGCGCGCGCTCGTACTTGCGGCTGAGGAGAACGAGCGTTTGGCCAGGCTCGTTTTCTGCCAGGCGCACCGGAATGTTTTCGATGAGCCCACCGTCCAGCACCTTTCGACCTTCGAAGTGGCCGTCCGGTAAGATGGGAGGAATGCACGATGCCGCCAAGACCATGCTGATGTAGTCCTGCAGCGTGCGGCAGTCATTCGCACGTCCGATGATCGGCTTGAAGCCAGCTTTTACCGGCCATCTAGGGTGGATGGGATCTTTACGGAGTGTTTTCTCGAGGCCGTAGATGCAAAGGGCCGTCGTTGCGCCGATCGCCCCGCCAAGCCATTCGGGATACGCGCTCATCAGGAAGTGAACCGAACGCTTCCTGAGCGTGTCTAAATCACCAGGTTCGATGAGCTCCCTCAGCGCTTCACGGTACATTCGAGCATGCGGAAGCAACGTGCCGCGCTTGAACGGGCTGGCGTTTTCCCAGTGGATGTTTCTCGGGTTTCGCGCCGTGAAGCCTTTGAAGAGTTGCAGCGCGAAGTGTGACCGGTCGAGAACTGCCGCCGTGGCCATCGCACAGCCGGCGCTAGTCGAGCCGACGAACTTTACCGAGCGTTGGAGATCGAGCCCGGATTCCTTGGCGCCCTCCCAGAAACCGAGCTGCCAAAAGCAGCGGCTGCCTCCACCGGCGAAGATCGCGTTTCGGAACGTCATGGACTGACCATTGTTGATCCGCAGGGGGCTGTCTGTCGAGCCGAACCCGGTTGCCTGGACGAGAAAATCGGGTAGACGAAGCGCCTTCGCGTTGCCGCCCGATGTTGGGCCTCGGAGTACCGCTCATGCCGCCACTCGTCGTCTGCCTCGATCTCGAAGGAGTCCTGATCCCCGAGGTCTGGATCGCCTTTGCCGAGAAGACTGGAATCGATGCGCTCCGGCGCACCACCCGGGACGAGCCGGACTACGACAAGCTCATGCGTGGGCGCCTCGAAATTCTCGACGAGCACGGCTTCAAGCTCTCCGACATCGACGAGGTCATCGGCACGATGGAGCCCTTGGCTGGCGCCAAGAAGTTCCTCGACGAGCTCCGCGACCGAGCCCAGCTGATCATCCTCAGCGATACGTTCTATCAGTTTGCCGCGCCATTCATGCGGCAACTAGGCCAGCCAACGCTCTTTTGCCATGAGCTGCTGACCGACGAGAACAATCGGGTGACCGACTACAGGCTTCGACTGCCCGACGGCAAGCGCAAGGCCGTTCTGGCGCTCAAGAACATCGGTTTTCGGGTTCACGCTGCGGGCGATAGCTACAACGACACGACCATGCTGAAGGAGGCGGACCGGGGCATCTTGTTCCGCTGTCCCGACAACGTCGCTGACGAATTCCCCCAGTTCATGCGGACCGATACCTACAGCGAGCTCCTGCCGGCCTTGCTCGACTAGCCCGCGGCGCTGACTCTGCTCCGCCTAGACGCCGTCGCCGTACTAGACGCCGTCGCCGTACTGGACGCCGTCGCCGTACTAGACGCCGTCGCCGTAAACCGCGGCGTGCACCGCTTCGGCCGCCTGCAGCATACCGAGCCCAGGGTCGGTCAGCAGATGCGTTTCGACGCTGCGGACCTGGCCTGCCTTGCAGGCGGCGAGCGATTGAAAGCCAGGGTGGCGGCAGAGCGAACGCTCCGTTCCGGGATTGGTGATGATCCAAGGCGGGTCGAGGCTGAGAAGCTGCTCGTTGGTGAACGCCGGCCATCCCGTGAACCCCGCCTCTGCCGCAACGTCGATTAGCCCGGCGGCGGCCAGGACGTCGTGGAAGCTCGTTCCTGCGGTTCCGCCGTAGAGCCGGTCGCCGTGGATGCCGACATAGAGGCCGCGCTGCCTTTCGACATCGGGGATGTCCGCGGACACCGCAGCGAGCTTCTGGACGAGTTGATCGGCGAGCGCCCGTCCGCGCTCGGGCACACCCAGCACCGATGCGAGCTGCGCAATGTTGGGCAGCAGAGTTTCCAAACCGCGCATGGGGCCGAGGTCGAACACGTTCAGGCCGGCTTCTTTGAGCCGTTCGACCTGGCGGCGGTCGATGAAATTGTTGATGAAGACGATGTCCGGCCGGAGCTCGATGATCGTTTCGATGTCGCGCGCGTGTTCGACGCCAATCTTGTCTTCGTAAGGACGGGATGCCTGGGAACGCAGCGTGTGAGCGCTGACCGCAAGCAGGCGCTTGGGCTCGATGATCTCGATGAGCACCTGATCGGCAATGGTGCTGGTGCTGACGATGCGAGCGTAGTCGCGTACCAGGATGTGTTCGCCGGTGGCGTCTTCCGTGGTGCTCACGTCCAATCGATGCTGCTCCTGCGCCGTCCTCTTGGAGATGCCAGCAGTCACCCCCGCGCTCGTCAGGACGGCGATGAGCAGGAGCGTGCCATTGATGACGTTGACGCGCTTCATCTCACTCCGGGCTCGCGGTTTCGGAGTCGGGTTCGAAGCCAATGCGAGCATTCTCGATGAGCTTCACGCCGTACACCGCACGAATCGGCTCTGCGCTGATGACTTCTCGCGTGTCGCCCTGCTCGATCACACATCCGTCTTTCAACAACAGAGCCCGGTCCGTGGTGCTGAGCGCGTCGGCAAGGTCGTGGAGCACGACGACCAGCGTGTGTTTGCGTGCAGCGAGTGTTCTGATCAAGCGCAGGACCGCCATTGCTTCGCCGACGTCGAGCGCGGCGGTTGGTTCGTCGAGCAGCAAGATCGGCGCGTCAGAGGCGAGCGCGCGGGCTAGCAACACGCGCTGCTGCTCCCCAACGGAGAGCTGGGTGAAGATTCGATCGCGCAGTGCATCGGCATGCGCGGTCATCAGTGCATGGTCGATCGCCTCTTGGTCGCTTTTTGACATTCCGCCGAAGCTGCCGCCGTGAACGTACCGGCCCAACGCGACCACTTCCTCCACCGAGAGCGCGGATCGAAGCAGGCTACGCTGCGGCACGTAGGAAATCCGCCGCGCCCGGTTTCGCGGTGAAAGAGCGGCGACGTCCGTTGCTGCGATTTCGACACTGCCTTCATACGGCAATAGGCCAGCAAGCGCTTTGAGAAGCGTACTCTTTCCGGCGCCGTTGGGGCCGAGCAGAGCGAGCACCTCGCCGGGATGGGCTTCCAGCTCGACGTCGTGCAGCACCGTGCGGCCGCCCAGCGTGACGCTCAAGCCGCGTGCGCGAAGACCGAGGTGTCCTTCGCCGTTACGCATAAGCGCGCTCCCGGCGAAGCCGAACGAGAAGCAGCAAGAACAGTGGCGCGCCGATCAGGCCCGTCACGACGCCAAGGGGGATCTCGCTCCGCGACGGGATGAGTCGAGCGACGACGTCGCAGGCCACGAGGAAGATCCCGCCCGCCAATGCTGCCGCAGGGATCAATCGCTGATGCTTGGTTCCGGCAAAAGGGCGCAGCATGTGGGGCACGACCAGCCCTACAAAGCCGACATTACCGCCTACGGACACGGCTCCGGCGACTAGAACGCTCACCCAAATCGCCGACCACCAGCGGGCCGCCCCGACGTTGGCGCCCATCGCCTGCGCCTCTTCTTCGCCGCTCAGAAGAAGGTCGAGCGAGCGCCCCCAAAACCAGGACGCGACCAACGCGATGCCGATGAGCGGTAGAGCAAATGCGAGTTGACGCGGGCCGGTGCCGCTCACCGAGCCAAGTGAAAAAGAGACGACCGCCCGGCCGAGCTCCCAGGTTTCCTGCGCAACGCTCGTGACAAACGCGCTGAGGCTCAAAAAGAGCGCGCTCAGAACGAAGCCCGTGAGAAGAAGCGCGAGAAGGTCTTGGGTGATGCGCAAAAACAGCAGCAGAACGGCCAGGGCCCCCAAGGCTCCGATGAAGCAACCGATCGGCACGATCATTTCGGGAACGATGAAGCTGCTTCCGGCTCCAGCGAGCCCATAGGCCAAAAGTGCAACTTGTCCGCCAAAGCTTGCGCCGGCGGTCGTGCCGAGCACCGACGGGCTCGCCAGCGGATTGCGAAACAGGCCCTGCACGACGACACCGCCGACCGCCAAGGCCGCCCCAGCAAGAAACGCAGCGAGGAGGCGATAACCGCGTAGCTTCAAAAACGTGTCGCGGAGCTCCGAGTCTGTGAGGTCGCCCGAACCGACCAGCACGGCGAGGGCCGCAGCGATGAGCAAGAGCAGAAATAGCAAGGGATAGAGCCGCACCGCGCGTCCTTACCACGCGCTCCGAAACGGATCGATACGCATCACGGACGATTGACGCTCAATCGGGGATCGGTCATCGTCGGCTCAAGCAGGGAAGTCGGTGAGAGGCCGGCGCGGACCCGCCACGGTATGTGACTGAATGTGCTGTCGTGATGCCACTGGGTGATGAGCCTGGGAAGGTGACAGGACCTGGGGTCGCGAGCCCGGAAACCTGCGATCGTGTTTTTGTGCTGATCACCTCGGGGATGGTGAGAGTCGCGCGTCGGAATTCCTGTTCCGTTCGATCGGCCGTTCCCGACTCAGGAACGGGATTTGGAGCAGGTCGGGAAGCGGAGGATGGAGCGAGGAAGACGGGGCCGGAGAATCGGCGTCGTGGCACTCGCAATCCTGTGGCTCAGTGCTCCGAGCTCCGCTCAGTTCGGTGCAACGGCCCAGGTGGTCCGTCCCATCCCCGCGACAAATTCTCTGGATCCAACCGCATCCGGCAGCCAGGTCTCCATCAAGAACCGGATCGTCGCTCAGACGACAGATCAGCTCCTCAAAGAGTCAGCCGGCACGCGGGTGGTGGCTGCCGGGGCCCAAGGCACACGATTTTGTCTTCGCATACGTGGAGCGGCCTGTGATCAAGTGACGGTCATGCTCGGCGACATTCCGATCAGCAGTCCCGACACCGGAGGCTTCGACTTGAGCTTGATTCCCCTCGAAGCCCTGGATGGCTTCGAAGTGTATCGAGGGGGAGCCCCCGCCTGGCTCAATGAGGGAGCGGTCGGCGGCGTGCTCCGCTTGGTGCCGCGCACCTACAAAGAAAACGAGGTGGGCGCGCGCGCGACGGCCGGGAGCTTTGGCTCGTGGCGAGCGAATCTATATGGGGCAGCGGCTGCCGAGAAAGTACAGCTGTTTGCGACTGCCGGAGCGGCCGGGGCGCGCAATGACTACCCGTACTTCTTCGACGTCACTCCCTTGGATCCGACCGACGGCTACCAGCGTTTGCGGGACAACGCCGACTTCCTCGAGGGCTTCGGTTTCTCCAATATGATGGTCGAGACCAGCGATTCGAGTCAGCTCGACCTCGTCTTCCTGGGAGTGGGGCGAGATCTCGGTGAGCCCGGACCTGGGGCGAGCCCGGCATTGCACGCGCGCACGAGGACGACCCGCCTCGTCGGGACCGCTTCCTGGGTCCAGGAAAAGGAAGGGGCGCACCCCTACCGCCTTCAGGTCGCCGCGAACTACGATTACGGGCGCAATCGGTTCGACAACCAGAGACGAGAGCTTGCCTCGCGCATCGCCCAGCTCACCGACGACCGGACTCACGCGATTTTGGGTCGCGTGGCCGCGTCGGTACTCGTCATGCCCTGGTTCGAGATCACGACGATCGGCTCCGTTCGCTACCAGGCATTCGACCCCAAGGACGAGCTGGCGTTGTTCTCGCAACCACCGGCCTCGGACCGCCTGACCGCCGCTGGCACGGTGGAAACGCGCTTCTTCGGAGAGCTCGGAAAGGTAGGCCTCGAGCTTCGTCCGAGCGTTCGTTTAGGCTGGAGCCGCGCGGCGGTTCGGGAAGCAGGCCCGGGCGAGCCCATTCCGGCGCCGACGTCGGATTTTCAGCCGACGTATCGCTTGGGCGCTGCGATCTCGCCGCTCGAATGGCTTTCCTTTCGGGCTTCGGTCAGCAGCGGGTACAAGCTGCCGTCGCTGTTGCAGATCTTCGGCAACCGCTCGACCGTGGCCGCGAGCCCGCAGCTGGTTCCTGAGCAATCACTGTCCGTCGATGGGGCGATCACCATGCGCGGGCACGACGGTATCTTGAGCGGGTACGCGTCTGTCGGTGCGTTTGTGAACTACATCGACAACATGATCCGGCTCCGAACTACCTCGCAGTTCAAGATCAGATACGAGAACATCGCTTCTGGTCGAAGCCGTGGCGTCGAGGTGGAGCTTCGCGGCGGCGTCACCCGCCACATCTTCCTCGCCGCCGAAGTGACCTGGACTGAGGCGATCGACCAGACGACCGGGAAGTGGTTGCCGGGACAGCCACAATGGGTCGCATTCGCGCAACCCGAGGCCCACTCAGGGACGCTTTCCAAATGGATCTCGGACATCATGGCTTTCTTTCAGGTTTCGTACGTGGGCAAGAGTTACGCCGACCCGGTGAACCTCGTGGAGATTCGTGCGCGAACCGAGCTTGCGGTCGGCGCTGGAGTCGACATGTTTGAAGGCCGATTGGGACTCAGCTTCCGGGTCGATGACCTGCTCGACGTTCGAGGCTTTGATCTCCTCAGCTATCCGCTTCCCGGGCGCCGCTATACGGGCCGGCTCAGCGTTCGCCACGCCTGGTAGGTTGACTTTGGCCGACGCCAAACTACCGTCCTCGTCCTTGCGAGGGTTGAAGGCGGCTTCGTCGAAGCCGTTGGAGATAGGCCGACGGAGAAAATTCCGATCGGTTGAACAGGGAAGTCGGTGAGAGGCCGGCGCGGACCCGCCACGGTATGTAACTGAATGCGCTGCCACGATGCCACTGGGTGAAAACCTGGGAAGGCGGCAGAGCCTAGGGTTACGAGCCCGGAGACCTACCATCGTGAGCTCACTCGAAACGCCTCGGGGAGGGCGGGTGGCTACAGGGCTTCATTTCGCAAATGAACGTGCCTCGTTTCTATCCTTCCTGCTCCGAAGCCGGAGGAAGCAAATGGAACGGGATCTCACATTCACTCTTCTGACTTGTCTATTGATCGCGGCCGTCGGCTGCGGGGAGAGCACTCCGATGGGCGCGGCCGGCTCCGCGGGAAGCGGAGGCACAGCGGGCAGCCCGGCGCTCGATCCGCTCTCGGCTACCCCGCGCTATGCGGTGCTCAGCTCGGACTTCAGCAGCTCGTCGATCGCGATGCTCGACGCGGATTTCGTCGCCATCGACGAAAGCTGGCTCAGCTCCGGGACGACGTATCCTGGCTTGGTTGCCACCCTGTCGGGCGACGTGGTCTTGCCCAACCGCCAAGCGGGAGACGGAACGGTTGCCGTGATCGATCGATTCTTCACGGATGTAGTGACTCGCTTCTTCGTGCCCAGTGGGGATCTCAATGGGCAGCTGCGGACCCAAGGCGACATCGGTGACGCGGGCTTCTCTTCGAACCCGCAGGACTTCATCTTCGTCCATGCCAACAGCGCTTGGGTCCCCAGGTACGAGGTCAACCTGAGTCCATCGGCAAACCCGGGAAACCAGGGGAACGACCTCTATGAAGTCAATCCGGCGGACATGAGCGCAACGGGAGCGACCATCGATCTGTCCTCGTTGAATGCGATCGCCAACGTGATGACCAGTAATGGGCCCATCGACGTAGATGTCTTTGCGCGGCCAAGCCGCGGCGTGCTCGTCGGCTCGACGATCGTCGTCGGGCTCGATCGCATCAGTGCAAACTTCGATGCAGCTGGACCGGGAATGGTGGCGGTCGTCGATCTCGAAGACGAGTCCGTCGAAGGTTTGGAGCTGCCCGGGCTCAAGAGCTGCGGCCGCACGGTTCCCGTACCGGGGGCGCCCAGCAAGCTCGCCGTGGCATGCGTCGGCTTCGCACAACCGTTTGGAGACGAGCCCCAGGTTCGAGCGTCGTCGGGCATTGCGCTGCTCAACATTGGAGAGGGCGGGCCTGTGATCGAGGAGGTTTGGCGAGTAGCGGATCACCCCATGTCGGCGATTGCGGTCAACGCGGTCATCGCGATCGACTCTGCGCGGGTCGTTGCTGTCGCGAGCGGCGACTTCGCCACGACCTCGGACCGTTTGTACTTGCTCGACCTCGCGACTGGAGCGCAAGAGCTCGTCCACGAATCCACGAGCTCGTTCGTGATTGGGGAACCGGCCTATGATCCGCGAAGCGAGATGCTGTACGTTCCGGATGCGGCCGAGAACGCCGTCTTGGAGTTCGCCGCTGATCAGGGCGATTTCGTCGAGGTCGGGTCGAGCGCGATTGCGCCCGGCATCGGGCTTCCCCCGACGAAGGTCTACTTACTCGACTGAGGGAGCACTTTCGTTCGCGTCTGGGGACGGGCTCGCGTTCTCGGGTTCGGTCGCGTTCTCGGGCTTGGTCGCGTTCTCGGATTCGTTCTCATCCTCATCGGCGTTCTTCTCGGATTGCTTCTGGGACTTCTTCGACTTGTACTTGTCCTGGACTTCCTTTGCGCCCTTCGTCGCGACGGAAATCGCACCTGCGATGTAAACGACGACGGCCGATACCGTCGACTGAGTTCGCTCATAAGAGACCACCACCGTCTCTCGATTGAGCGAGGCGGCCAGAGCATCGCCCCTGCCGAAATAGCCGTTCGCGCCGACGGTCAGACGGTACCCCTTCGCGTCGAGACCCACCGAGAACGAGGCCCCCCAGATGTTGACCTGGTCTGGGCTGTACTCGGTCGCGGTCGCCGGAACGTTCGGTGCCGCGGAGAAGTTGGTGAACAGCCCCCCCGCTACGGCGACTTTTCCAAAGATGTGCTCGGCACCGATTGCCACGTTCGGCGTCCAACGCCGCTTGGTCGAGTTCGCGAAGTAGGTGCCAAGCGTCGGATTCACGCCTTGAAGCGCCGGGGGTAGCTCAAAGACGTTGCGATCACGAACCGGTCCGGCGACCGCCGCGTCCAGCGACAGCATCGTCAGCGAGTTGGCCTGGTATTCGAAACCCGCCCGAAGCGCCCAAGGGATCGGCGCCCTCGCGGTGAAGTCTCCCTGATCGAACAGAAAATAGAGGGGATCCTCGCCGGCGATCGTACTCGTCAAGCGGCGAAAGACGCTGCCCTTTTGGCTGACAGGGATCCCGGGCAGTTGGAACAAGATGCCTAGCTGCCAGCGGCGGTTGAACCGATGGAGCACACCCAGCCGAAGGACGATGTCCCAGTTCCGAACCGAAAGCGACGTGTTCGACGTGACCGAGTCGCCACCGACTCGGAGACCGGTCTCGTCGAGCGTTCCACCGGTCGCGAGTCCGATGTCTTCGCTGTAGAACCCGCGCTGCTGTGCGACGAAGGCCGTGAACCCAAGCGCGGTTTTCTCGGTTGCCTGTGCGGCGAACGAAACGCCGTACCAGCGCGCGCTGTAGTCGTTGTTCAAGCGAAGGTCGAGGCTAGAATCGGTTTCGATCTGAACCGAGCCCGCGTTCACGTCATTGCGATCGACTTCCAAGGTGCTGTAGGCGAGCGCGAACTGGTGGTCGCCGAATCTCTTGCGACCGAACTTGACGACCGTCCCAATGAAGCGTGGAATCGTCGTCGTGCGTTTCGAGCTGAAGTCTGCGTCCAGGTTGGGCGAATCGAAGGCATTCTTGGTCTTCCTCTGTATGAAGACGAGCGAGCTGAAGCTACCCAGAAGCTGGAAGCGCCCACCGAGCATGATCCCGGCCGGGTTGTAGTACGCGGCGGACGGATCGCTTGCGACGCCGGTGAACGCGCCTCCGATTCCAATCGCACGCTCGCCAATTGGAACCGTCCTATAATAAAGAGACTGAGCCTCCGCGCGATTCCCAACGGCGCTGCAGGTCACGAGGGTCGCGAAGAGCAGTATGGCACAGGCAAATGGCCTAAGGCTCGAGTCGACCCAGGACGTCACGGACGCGAGCTTCCCACGGAATCAGCGGCCCGACGACCCGTTCCGTGGCCGAAATGTCCAAGACACTGTAGGCGGGACGGGGCGCGGGGCGTGGGAACTCTTCGCTCCTGCACGGCTCGACGCGGCACTCGGGGTTTACGGTTTCGGCGATCAACGCGGCGAGCTCGAACCAGCTGCACTCCCCACCGTCGGTCACGTGAAAGACGCCGCGGCTGCCTTGCTCAGCCAGTGCCAGGCTCACCTCGGCGAGCTTTCGGCTGTCTGTGGGTCGGCCTCGCTGGTCGTCGACGACGCGAAGACTCGGACGGGTCTTCGCCAGCTCGCGGATCGTGAGTACGAAGTTCTTCGCCCACGGGGCGTACAACCAGCTGCTGCGCACCAGAAGGTGCTCCACGCCCGAACACTCGATCAGCTCCTCAGCGATCGCCTTGCTTCGACCGTAGGCGTTGATCGGGTTCCGGGGATGGTCGGTCGGGTAGGGCGCACGAGCGGTTCCGTCGAATACGTAGTCGGTGCTGTAGTGAAGCAGCTTGGACCCCACTTCTTTGCACTGCTCCGCCATTCGGCCGACCGCATGGCCGTTGACCTCGTTCGCAAGGGCTTTGTTTTCTTCGGCTGCATCGACCAGCGTGTAGGCGGCACAGTTGACGACCCACTTGGTCCCTGGCGTGATGAAGCGATTCAGCGCGGCGCGATCTCGAATGTCGAGATCCTCGAGCATCGTGGCCCTGTGTTCGATCCCTCGACTCTCGAGGAGCTCCGCCCAGCAGCGACCCAGCATGCCATCGGCGCCGATGACGAGAATGTCATTCATAGCGGGGAAGCTTCTCGGCTCGGATGTCCTTCAGCCTGGGATTCGCTTGGTCCTTGCCCGAAAGTGTCGGCGCAGAAATAGGCCAGTCGATCCCGATTTCCGGGTCGTCCCAGGCGACGCCAAGCTCGCTCGCTGCAGCGTAGAAGTCGGTGCACTTGTATGAAAACAGCGCGCGCTCGCTGAGCACGCAGAAGCCATGGGCGAAGCCCGGCGGGACGTAGAACTGCCGTTTGTTCTTCGAGGACAGCGTCACGCCCACCCAGCGGCCGAAGGTCGGAGAGCCGACGCGTACATCGACCGCCACGTCGAAGACCTCGCCTTCGAGCACGCCGCAGAGCTTGCCCTGATCGTTCGGGTGCTGAAGGTGAAGGCCGCGCAAGATTCCCTTCGCAGACATGGACAGGTTGTCTTGAACGAAGTCGCCAGGGAGCCCAGCCTCGACGTAACGGTCGCGCGAATACGTTTCCATGAAAAAGCCCCGCTCATCGCCGTGAACTGCAGGCTCTACGATCAGCGGACCGGGGATGCTGGTCGACTCGACCTTCATCAGATGTCCAGCCCGGCGGCCAGTGCATGCAAGTACTGACCGTACTCGGTTTTCTCGAGAGGCTTGGCGAGCCTCGCCAGCTGATCGGCGTCGATCCAGCCCATCCGGAAGGAGATTTCCTCCGGGCAAGATGCGCGCAAACCCTGTCGCTCCTGAATCGTCTGCACGAAGTTGGCGGCTTGAAGCAATGCAACCGGCGTCCCGGTGTCGAGCCAAGCGACCCCGCGCCCGAACTTCTGAAGGTGCAGCTTGCCGGCATCGAGGTACCTGCGGTTCAGGTCGGTGATTTCGAGCTCGCCTCGCGCAGAAGGCTTGAGCGCCTTCGCATGCGCGACCACGTCTTGGTCGTAGAAGTAGAGTCCGGCCACCGCGTAGTTGGACTTGGGGCGTTGCGGCTTTTCCTCGAGCCCAATCACGACGCCATCGGCGTTGAACTCGGCGACGCCGTATGCGCTTGGATTGCTCACGTAGTATCCGAAGACGGTCGCTCCATCGCCTTGCTGGGCGCTCTCTTCGAGCAGCCCTTGAAGCCCGTGTCCGTAAAAGATGTTGTCTCCCAGCACCAGCGCGCAGGCGTCGCCACCGATGAAGTCCTCGCCGATCAGAAAGGCTTGGGCCAGGCCATCGGGGCTCGGCTGCACCGCGTACTCGAAGCGCATGCCCCAGCTTTCACCGTCCCCGAGGAGACCTTGAAACAGCATCTGCTCATGCGGCGTAGTGATGATCAGAACCTCGCGAATCCCAGCGAGCATTAGCGTCGACAGCGGGTAGTAGATCATCGGCTTGTCGTAGATCGGCATGAGTTGCTTGCTCAAGCCTTTGGTGAGCGGATGCAGCCTGGTGCCGGTCCCGCCCGCCAAGATGATGCCCTTGCTGATCATGCCTACCCTTTATCCGGCCCGATCGCCGTAGTTCAGGTCCATCCACTTGCGGTACTCACCCGACAGCACGTCCCGCACCCAATCCTGATTCGACAAATACCATTGCACCGTCTTGCGAATGCCGGTGTCAAAGGTTTCCTTCGGTTCCCAGCCGCACTCTTCGCGGACGCGCGAGGCATCGATGGCGTAGCGCAAGTCATGACCCGGGCGGTCGGTGACGAACTCCTTCAGCGCGAAGAGCTCGGCGACGTCCGTGTTGGTTTCTTCGGCGACGATCTGGCAAAGGGTGTCGACCACGTCGATGTTCTGCATTTCGTTGTTTCCGCCGATGTTGTACGTGCGACCGACGCGGCCCTTCTGGATCACCGACCAAATCGCCTCGCAATGGTCGGTGACATAGAGCCAATCGCGGACGTTGAGTCCCTTGCCGTAGATCGGCAGAGGCTTTCGCGAGACCGCGTTTAGAATCATCAGAGGGATCAGCTTTTCGGGAAACTGCATCGGGCCATAGTTGTTCGAGCAGTTCGTGATCTTGATCGGGAGCCCAAAGGTGCGGTGGTACGCGCGAACGATGTGGTCGCTTGCGGCCTTCGACGCGGAGTAGGGGCTCGATGGATCGTACGCCGTGGTTTCCTCGAAGAGCCCGGTGTCGCCGAGCGAACCGTAGACCTCGTCGGTGCTCACGTGATGAAATAGCCGGTTGTCATCGCCCGACCATCGCTTTCGGCAAGCCTCGAGCAGGTTGAAGGTGCCTTCGATGTTGGTCCGGACGAACTCGCGTGGGCCCAGGATGCTTCGGTCCACATGGCTCTCGGCGGCGAAGTGCACGACGAGGTCCGGGTCGAACTCATCGAACACGGCATCCACGCCGTCCATGTCGGTGATGTCCACCCTCCGAAGCGCGTAGTTCGGAAGTGAGTCGATCGCCTTCAAACTGCCGAGATTCGCGGCGTAAGTGAGCTTGTCGACGTTGACGAATTGGTGCTCTTGGAGCTCGGGCACCAAGCCGTTCAGGAAGTTGGCACCAATGAAGCCGGCGCCACCGGTGACCATGATCTTCATCGACTGCTTTCGGCCTCGCGTCTCAGCATAACCGGAACGTTTGCCCGGCGCCACGCGAGTTGCGCGCAGGTCGAGCTAGCCGCCCAGATGCACGGTCAAGGCAAACGTTCCTGCGATTGCGGTGCCAGCGGTGCCGGCGGTGAACTTGCCCCCGGCCGCGCCCAATCCTGGCACGGTCACGTTGTAGTCGCCGCGAAAGATCAGGCCGATGATCGAGTAATCGAAATCAGCAGCGATCGACAACCATCGCACGATCGGGATGCGAAGGCCGGCGCCAATCGATGCGCCTCCGCCCTGGCTCCGCACATTGCTGACGAGGCCGTCGTAGCCGGGTATCACCAAGCCGCCGGTCGTCGTGTAGTAGTTGAAGCCGAGACGGATCGACGGGTGCACGTACGGGACAGCACGAATCAGAAACCCTAGGTCCAGGCCGATCGAGGTCAGATCGAATGGTTCGTAGTCGGCGCGCTTGAACCGGGCGCCGATCGTCGTCGAGCCCGTCCGAAAGCGAAGTGCAGCCCCGAACTCCGGGCCCTTCACGACGACGCGTGGAATCAACGACTGGACCTCCGAGGGGACGATGTCCAGCGATCGAAACTGCGTCGCGTTGAAGCGAGACGGGCCTGCCGTGGCTTCGAGCCAGACGATCCCGCCCACCTTCTTCTCGTAGGCCTTCCGGGGCTCGGGGCTGTCTTCGACGACTTCCTCCCCCTCGCCGGTGAGCGACACGCCGTTTTGCTCCACCGAGAATGTGCCCGGCAGATCCTGTGCGCCGGCGCCCAGTGTCGTCATCCAAAATGCCCCAAGAACAAAAGCGAACCGCGTCATCGAATCCCCCAAACTGCGGCTGACGGCGCTCCCCCGAGTCGACATCGCCTCTACACAGTTTCGAGGTGTATTTTTACAGCGTCAATGACAAGGGCCCGGCACTGTGCGTTGGATCACAGTCTTTCACGCACTCTGCGAAGCTCAGGCCAGGATTTCGCTGATTGGCTGCGTCGCTTCCATCGAACGGCTGCCCCAGCTCTCGGTGTTCAAACCCATGACCTGTTGAATCGTCAGCCCGACGCGTGTGGTCGGCGAAGTCGCGCCCCCGACGTGTACGCCTGGCTTCAACGCGCCTCGGGCAGTCCCCGCGATCATCATCGGAATTCCGGTGATGCCGTGAGCCTTCGCCAACGAAACGTCCGAGTGGCCAAAGACGAGGCTGTTGTCGAGCAGCGTTCCATCGCCCTCGGGGATCGCAGCGAGGCGCTCCACGAAGTCGGCCCAAGCTTCCATGGAAATGTAGATGAACTCGGTGGCTTCGGGTTGGTAGCCGACAGCGGGGTCCAACGCTTCATCGTGGGTCAGCTGATGGTGCTGTGCGCTCGACCCCGGTTGGCGGAGCCCCGAAATGCGATCCGAAAACATCATGCTGAACACGCGGGTCTGGTCACAGGCGAGCGCGAACGAAAGAAGGCTGGCCATGAGCTGGTTGGTCGACATCGACTCGCCGACTTCGGTTCCGAGGCTCTCCGGCCCCGGCGCCGGCGCGCGGACGCAACCCTCGAGGTCCGCTGGCCCTGCGAGCAAAATGTCGAGCTGCTGCTCGAGTTGCCGGACCGAAGTGAAGTACTGGTCGAGCCGCTGCTTGTCGTGCTCGCCGACCTGCTGAAGCAGTCGATCGCGATCGGCTTTGACCGCGGAGAGCACGCTTTGACGCAGCATCACGCGCGGGTCCGGCGTGAAGGGGCCGGCGTTCGGGTCAGCAAATTCAGGCCCGAACACGCGGGTGTAGAGGGCGACGGGCGAGATTTCGGGCGCGTTGAACACGCTTTGACTCTCGTAGCTGTAGCTCTGATTGGGGTTGCCGGTGCACGACATCTCGAGTGAACGAAATCGCGTCGAGCCGCCGATTTCCCTCGCGATGATCGTATCGAGCGTAGCTGCGGGCACCGTGTAGTCCTGCAGCGGCAAGCTACCGGTCAGGGTACCCATCAAGCCGGCCGTATGAGGGAAGTTCGGCCGCCCGTCGAGACGAACATCGAAGCCGCTCAGGATGCTGACCTGGTCGCGAAGCTTGCCACCCGTTGCGAGCTCGCGGTCGAGGGCCTGAAGCTCGACCGGCAATTCGAAGTCGGTGCCCTCGCTGCTTGGAGTCCAGCGGGCAGGGTTCACGCCGCAGCCCCACATCCAAGCGCCGAACCGGAGTGGCAGTGGTGCTCCTTGGGCGAGTGCGGTCCCGCTCGCGTTCAGGAAGCAGTCGAGCAGGGGGAGCCCCATCGAGACCGCACCGCCTGCCAGGGCTCCGCGAAGCAAGTTCCTTCGATTGAACCGCTTCATGGCTCCTCTCCGCGCGGTTCGGCGTCGCGGGGACCGGACGTCGTGCGGAACCCGTCGCTCAGCACGATCTCCCGCAGCAGCTCGGTCACACGGTAGCCCGAATTGGCAAAGCGTTCGGCCAGCGATTCGAGGAGCGCTTCTTCACCTGCGTCGGGGCCCCGGCCGACCGCATAGCGGAAGAGGGTGCGTACCAGGCAAGGCCCGAGCGCCGGATTGTCTCGGAGCGCCTGGCCCATGCCGATCGCGTCTTCGTATGCGATTCCGTCGAGCTCGCCGGAGGTGTCGATCGGCGCGCCGTTTTCCTCATCCCGAAACATGCCGATTGCATCGAAGCGCTCGAGCGCCAGGCCGATTGGATCGGTCAGCGTGTGACATCCCGCACACGCGGGGCTCGCGACGTGTTTCTCCAAACGCTCCCGCGCGGTTCGCAGCTCGCCCTGGGTATTTTCGACGATCGAGAAGTCGATGTTGGCCGGCGGGGTCGGAATGTCCTGGCAGAGCAGCACCTCGCGGACGAATTTGCCGCGGAGCGTGGCCGAGCTTCGCCCGGGATGGGAGTGCAGCGCGTTGAAGCTGACGTGCGAAAGAAGCCCGGCTCTCCGCGACTCCTCGGGAAAAGTGTACCGCTCCCATCCGCCCGCCGTCGCGACGGGCAGGCGATACGCCACGCCGAGCGTCCGGGTCATGAACGTCTCGCGAGTCGTGAAGAGGTCCCGGTAGTCTCGATCCGCAGTCAGGTGCGCAACGATCGTACGGAGGGTCTGTTCCTTCGCCTCCTCGACCAATGTCTGGGTGTACACGGGGAAAAGCGCGTTGTCCTTGCGCACCAGGCCGTCGTCGAACTGCTTGAAATCGTAGAGGTCCGAAAAGATGGCTCGTATGCCGGTTTCGAAATTTGGCGAGACCAGCATTCGCTCGACCTGCGCCGACAGGCCGTTTTCTGTGACCAGGTCGCCGTCTTCTCCAGCCGCCAAGAGCTCGTCGTCGGGTGTGCTGTCCCACAAGAGGTAGCTGAGCCGCGAAGCCATGGCGATGCTCGTGAGGCGCATGGTGGACGGACGCGAAGGGTCGGACTCTGCCAGCTCCACACGAAAGAGAAACTCCGGCGAGACCAGGAGGCTCATGAGCCCCAGCTCGAGGCCCGCGTAGAAGTCGCGGAGCGTGTGTGCCGCCTCATCGGCAATCGCGATTCGGGCGTCTGCCTCGGTTTGGGTCAACGAGCGCCGGAACAAGCGACGTCCAACGCGCTCGATGAACGTTCTGGCGCAAACCTCGTCGCCGGCACTGACGTCAGCCGGCTCACACGGAACGAGGTCATTGCGATGTGACGCGTCGAGCGCTTGCTCTGCCACCGCGGCGGCGGCCGCTTCGTACTTCTCGAAGGCCGATGGGGTCACGCTCGCAAACGACGCTCCGACCGCAAGAAGCCCCGATCGTCGATCGTCGGGGTCGATGCGGCTCGGCACCGTGATGTGCGCGCCCAGCACGTCGTGCACGCTTCGCGTGAATTGCTCAGTCGTGAGGCGCCGCAGCGCCAATGGTCCCGCGTCTACGGGAACCGCCGGCGAGGAGCTACTGCAGCCCGCAGCGCCGAGCAGCATCAAACCGGCAGCCGCGGTCAGACGAGCGAATGTGAAATGGATCGTGCGCACGGCGGTCCTCGAAGTCGATGCCCGACAGCCGCCGACGGTACGCTCTGGCGGCAAACCGCGCAACGTCGGGTTCGTGCTGCCGCGGGTGTTGGTTGGCCGGGGGGAGGCTGCGGGGCTGGTTTGGTTTGGTTACACCGCCCGCCCACCCCCACCCGTAATCCTCCCTCCGCGGCGGGCGCTGCGCTTCGCCTTGGCGGCGCGTTGCGCCGGGCTTCGCCCTGCGGGCTCGCGCTGCCGCCTGCCGTGTTGGGAACCTTGTTGGTCATGTCTCCGTGTGGAGGGGCGCGGCGGAACGCGATGTGGGGGTTCGGCGGACGGGGTGCCCCGGTACGCCCGCGAGCACGCCCGTCGCGAGCCGTTCTCCGATTGTGCTGTTCCTCCCATGCTAACGTTCCCTGCATGATTCGTCTGGCTGCCTTTGGGGTCTTCTTGGTCGTGTTGCATTTGGGGCAGCCGATTGTCATTCCCATTTTGCTCGCGACGCTGATCGCGATCAGCCTTTCGAAGATTTTGGACCTCACCGAGAAGGGCGTGCCCCATTGGCTGGCGATTGGGCTTGCCTGTCTTGCGGCGATCGCAGTCGTGACCGGCCTCGGCTTTCTCACGACGCGGGCGGCCACCGATTTTGCTCTGGCGTTCAGCCAGTACCGCGGCGACTTCGACCGCTTGCAGTTCGAGATGGCCTCCTGGTTTTGGGCTCAAGGGCTCGGCATTCCCGCCACCGCGGTAGAGCAGTTCGACCCAGGTGAGCTGGTTCGAGGCCTGACGCTGCCAGGCTTGACCCTGGCGCTCAGCGTCGTGTCCGCGGGCTCGCTCGTATTGCTGATCACCGTTTTCTTGGTCGTCGAAAGCGGGTCCATCGCCCAAAAGCTCGCCGGAACAGACCAACTTGGCCGGCTGGACGTTCAGACACTCAAAGGCGCGGCGCGCGATGTACAGCGCTATCTCCTGATCAAGACCGTGACGAGCGCGGCGACCGGACTTCTCGTCGCGGGCCTGACCAGCGTCGTCGGCCTCGGCCACTCGCTCCTCTTCGGCCTGATCGCCTTCATCCTCAACTACATCCCGAGCATCGGTAGCATTCTCGCTTCGATCCCCGCGATTGCGCTTGCCTTGATCACCCTCGGTTGGCTCCCTGCATTTGCGCTAGCGGCTGGCTACGGCCTGATCAACTTGGTCATCGGCATCCTGATCGAGCCACGCTGGGCCGGTCAGGCCACCGATCTCTCCCCTACGGTCGTCGTTCTCTCGATGGTTTTCTGGGGCTTCGTGCTGGGGCCGATCGGCGCGCTCCTCTCGGTCCCGCTCACGATCATCGTGCGAATGACCGTGGCCCAATCGACCGAATGGTCCTGGCTCGCGATGCTCTTGGGATCTTCTCGAAGTGTGCGAAGCTCGGCATGATGCCGAACACGCCCCAGCGCGTCGAGCACCCTCGGGAATGCGGATGGTCGGTTAGCCAGTGGAGGTGTGCCCTGCGAGCCCGGCGAGCCTGTATGCCGCGATCGGCACAATCTGACCGTCTGCTTCAATCCCATGGACGCACCACTCGGCAGCCTCCCGCAGGGTCGGGAATGCACGATTGGGCGCTGGCTGCGGCGAAATCCAGCGTAGCGCCGTGTAGCCACCTCGTACCACCGCGCTCTGAATGATGATCGCGCTGCCGATGTTCTTCTTTCGGATGATCGGTCGTCGGCTGTCTTCGAACGCCTTCATCTGCCTGCGCAGCGTAGCTTCGGGGACTCTCACGATGGTCGTCGTATCGACGATTAGGGCATGCCGAGTCGGCGCTGCAAAGACCAGCTCGTAGCATGCCTGCATGTATTCAATGTCGGCCACCGTCAGGACGGCGGGCATCGTAATCACCGCGAGCGGCCACTTCGAAACGTCGAACTGGAGGCCGACGCCGGCCGGTGCCGCCCCAAGGCTCGGTACTCCCCCCATACAGCGATTATCGACGATGTCTTCGCCGATGCAAGCAAGACGCCAAGTTCAGTCGAGGCTGCCGCGGATTCGTTTGTGAAACTGTGGGTCCATGCCACCGATCATGGGCGCGGAGGCGGATCGAGCTCGGTGCCCTCGGGTCTCTGATCCCCCGGCGGCTGGGGCACGGGGATGTCGTCCATCGGAAGGTCCTGACCGGGCGTGGCGGGCTCCATGGGTGGCGGCGCAATGTCGGGTTCCGGTTCGGGCGCGGTCGGCTTCGCCGTGACAGGGGCCGCAGCGTCTGTTCGAGGCTGAGCGGCCTGAACACCTCGCTGCGGCGCGACCTCAGGCTCCGTTCCGAACGACGACAACGCCCAGGCGACACCGGCGCCGAGCAGCAGAAGCGGGATGATCAGCGCCCACCAGGAACTCGGGCTCGGCGGCGCTTTGGACGCGACGAGGTTCAGGCGACACAACTCGCATTCCCCGTTCCGATCCAGTGGGAGCTCGTGCGTCTCGCAAATCCCGATCGATTCCACCATCTGCCTGCCAGTCTACCACGCCCTAGCGCGTAGCCTCAGTTCGAATCCCGTCCGCTATTGCACCACCAGGCACCGCGCAGCGCCCACGCTGTCTTCGTTGTTGTCTTCCGCGCACTCCAGCTCCAACGAAAGCCCGGCCGCTTCGTCGTCCACCGTCACGTAGAAATCCCAGGGTCCGAGGTCTCCAGACTCGGGAACGAAGTCCAACAGGAGGGTCTCGCTCTGCCCGGGGAGCAAGGGCACCGTCGTCGATTGAAATCCGAGCAGCACGCCGTCGGGCAGGATCCCTTGGTAGAAGCCCACCGGAACACCGCCGGCGACGCCGAGCGAGCCGGTGTTGGCGATCTGCGCCTGAATTGTGATCGCGCTCGGGCAAGAGCGCGTGTTGACCGAAAGGCCGGCCACCGAGAGATCCGGAGCATTGAAGACGCCTTCGCCTTGGACGTTCTGGCGATAGTTGTTCAGCCCGTTCCCCGACCAGCTGTCGTTCTCCTGCGCAGGGATCGCGCCCGAGGCTTCGACGTTCGTGACGTGATACGTGTGTTGATTCCAGACCTGCCGGGTTCGCACCCACTTGTCGTTCACATCGCCGAATGCCAGCAAGCCGTGCGTGCCAACGGCGCAGTTGTCGCGCACGATCTGGTCGTCATTGGCGGGCACGACGAACTCGGAGTTGCCGTCGGCATCGACATCCACGATCAACGGATACTCTGCGGCCGTGCGCGAGGAGTTCTCCATCTTGAGAAGCTCGGTGCCGTCTTCGCCGGACAAAATATAGAGATGGCACTCGTCGTTGTAGACGACTTCGGCCTTTCCATCGCCTTCGAAGTCGAAGACGCTCGAACCGGTCACGCTCGAGGAGAGATCCTGCACGGTAATCGACCAGAGGATTCCGTCGTTCCGGCCCGTGCTGCAGAGCTCCGTCGGCACCGGGTCGCCGGCGCAATCCAAATCATAGACGGCGTAGTTTCCGCGGCCTGCGGCGGCGAACTCTGGGCGTCCGTCCCCATCGAAGTCGGCCACCGTCGGCGCGCCCCCCACGCCACCGCCTGGGATGGGCACTGGCCCGAAGACCACTGTGCCATCCACGCCGTTCAGGACTCTGGCGTTTCCGGCGCTGATGCTCACCACGTCCGGCTTTCCGTCGAGATTCATGTCGGCGACCGCCACGAAACCGTCCGGTGCGGTGACGTTCTCCCAGACGAGAGCTCCGTCCGACTCGTAGACCCTGTTGCCTGAGACGATGTCGAGTTGGCCGTCTTCATTGAAGTCGGCCACGGCGGTGATGCACCACTCGCCGTTGCAGCCGATCCAACCCTTGTCCTGCATGAGAGTTCCGTCGTTATCGAACCATTTGCCGCCGATCACCACTTCGGCTTCGGGGTCGGCATCGAGATTCGCAAGCGTTGGATAGCCCTGCTTTGCCCCGCCGCTGACGTCTGCCGTCCACTTCTCCGCGCCGTCATGCTCGATCACCACCAGTGCCCGGTCGATCGTCATGAAGACGATTTCGAGCTCCGCATCGGCGTCCAGGTTTCCAACCGCGGCGCCCGTTCCCCATCGGACGTTGTAGGTGCTGTCCGGGATCATCAAATTCTCGCTGCCATCTTCGCCGTTGAGCACGACGAGCATGTTGTTCGCCGTGGATCGGTACGCGACCGTCACCACCTCCGGAAGGCCATCCGCGTCGACATCCGCAATTGCCGGGGTCGACTGAACCTGGCGGTAGCGATCGTCGAGGCTCCATCCTTCCCAGTGCCATTCGATCGTCGGTTCGAATGTGACCGTTTCGGGACGAAGCTCGCACAGTGGACCCGTGGGTTGGGGCAAGCACTGAGAAAGCGTCGGCTCACAGAAGTGGCCTTCGGGACAGTCGAAGCTATCGGTGCAGCTCGCGCCCGGCGTAGCGCACGCGCTGGCGAGGCAAACGTCCCCCACCACGCAGCAGACCGATCCGTCGCCGCCGCAGCGGATGCCGGATACGCACGGCGCGACGCAGGCGCCTTCGAAGCATTCGTCGCCCACGTCACAGCAGACCGAAGGCGTGCCACAGAGCAAGGACGATTCGCATGTCTCGGTGCCGCCGCTTCCCGCGCTTCCCCCGCTCCCTGAAGCGCCGGCTTGGCCGCCCGCGCCGCCCGCCCCCGAGCTGTCGCCGGAGCCGCCTCCGCCTCTGGAGTCGCCATCTCCCGAGCCACTACAACCCACCGCGAGAATCGCGGCGAAAACCATCCCAAGTCTATAGGCACTCATAATGGAATATTATAGCAATGAAGGAATGTTGCGTGGCTGGTTTGTGAGGAGGATCACGAACTCTTCGGGTCGATCCTACAAAGGGGGCCGCTCTTGGCCTGCGCCTCCCTTGGTTCGCTCGCGGAGCTGTCGTGCTAATTCCCCCCGGTGTCTAACCTCGCCGGCCTTCTCGAGCGTCTCGATCTCGAGCGTCTCGATCGCGATCTCTTCCGTGGATTCAGTCCCCACGACGGCCGACCTCGGATTTTCGGCGGCCTCGTTGCTGCCCAGTCGCTCATCGCAGCGTGCCGAACGGTCGAGGGGCGTGTCGCACATTCACTGCACGGCTACTTCCTGCGTGAGGGCGATACCTCGGTTCCCGTTCTCTATCATGTCGACCGCATTCGGGACGGACGCTCGTTCGCGACGCGGCGTGTCGTGGCCAATCAGCACGGCGAAGCGATTTTCAATCTATCGGTTTCCTTCCAGGCACCGGAGGGCGGCCTCGAACACCAGACCGACATGCCTGAAGCCCCGCCACCGGACACGGTCCCCACGAACGTGGAGCGATTGCGTGCTTACAAAGAGCGCTCGAACAACACGGCGATCGATTTTCTCTTGATGCTCGACCGGCCCATCGAGCGACGCGAGGTGGATCACGTCGACCTGCTCGATCCCAAACCGCGGGCCGGAATCCATCGAACGTGGTTTCGTGCGGCAGGTACGCTGAACGACGACCCGGTGATTCATCAGGCGGTTCTCGCGTACGCTAGCGACTACGGATTGCTGGAAGCCGCGTTCACCCAACACGGTCACAGCTTCCTCACCGACAAGCTCATCATCGCCAGCCTGGACCACGCGATCTGGTTCCACCAAGCGTGTCGTGCCGATGAGTGGATGCTCTACGTAACCGACAGCCCACGCACCGCCGGAGGGCGTGGGCTGAACTTCGGTCGGATTTATTCCCGGGACGGCGCGCTCGTCGCTTCGGTTGCGCAAGAGGGCTTGATGCGAAACAGGAAGCAGCAATGAGTCGACGAAGCGCACCGCTTTGGCTCGTCATCGTCATCGGTCTTGGTCTCGTTGACTCTCCCGCTCTAGCGCAGCCCAGCCCGCTGCCCTCGCCGGCACAGGACGCAGGTACGCTCGAGACGTCGCCGGAGCTGCTCGAAACAGAACAAAAGATGCAGGAGCTGCGCGCCAGACTCGAGAGCTGGCGGGCGAAGGCAGCGGAGTATCAGCGTGCGGGCGAAGAAGCCCGTTCCCGCGGAAAGATCATCGACCAGGAGGTCGCTCGCCTTCAGGAACGGAAGGCGATCGAGGTGCCTGAGGGCGCGACCGCGGCGGAGCTTGCTGCAAAGATGGTGGAGGCTGAGCAGGATCTCGCCGCGTCGCGACGAGAAGCCACGGAGCTCGATGCGGAATCCGATGCTCGGGCCGAGCGGCGTCGACGGGTCCCCGAATTGCTTCTGGTCGCGAAGCAGCGGCTCCGAGATCTCGAAAGCACCCCGATCGCGGCAGACGGCGACGCCGCGCAAATGGAGGCGTTCTCCGAAATCGACTCGCTAAAACGGAAAGCGCTCTTAGCGGAAATCGAGGCGTATCAAAACGAGCTCGGGAGCTACGAGGTCCGCGGTGCGCTGCTCGCCAAGAGTCGCGACCGAGCGACCTTGCGAATCGCATATTATCAAGCTCTGAGCGCCAAGCTGCGCGAAGCGACGCAGCGCATGGAGCTGCGCGAGGTCGAGAGCGAGAATGAGGCGGCGAACAAGCTCTTGAAGGAGCTGACTGCTCTACCGGAGGGTTTCAAGCAAACGCTCGAAGAACTCTACCATCGAAACCAAGCGTTGGCTTCGGTTTGGACGGGCGACGGCGGGCTCTACCGGCAGATCGAGGATGTCAGCGAGAAGCTTGCGCGAGCCGAGGCCAAGGTTGCGGAGATCGAGTCCGAGCTCGTTCGGCTTGCGGCCCGCGTCGAGGCTGTGGGTCTCGCGGATTCGGTTGGTGCCTTGCTCCGGCAGCATCGCGCGGACGCACCCGACATCGGGATGTACCAGCGCTTCATTCGCATGCGCCAGGAGCAAATCGGCGACGTGCAGCTTCAGCAGATCAAGCTTCGTGAGCAGCGCCAGACGCTGACCGATATCGATTCGCTGGTCGCCGAGGTGATGGCGTCGGTCGATGAGCCCGCCTCTCCCGAGGCCCGCCGAGAGGTTGAGCAGCTCCTCCGGCAACTCTTCGAAACTCAGCGCAGGTACATGGACGCGCTCATCGAGGACTACGAGACCTACTTCCAGAAGCTCGTCGACTTCGATGCGAGTCAACACGAGCTCATCGATCGCACCAAGGACCTTCTCGACTTCATCGACGAGCGCATCCTTTGGATCCCGAGCGGCAAAGCGGTGCAGCCGGAGCTTCTCTCCGATGGGCGTGACGCGATGACTTGGCTATTGAGCCCGCAATATTGGGCCCAGCTCGCCAGGGCCACTCGAGAAGCAGTGACGAAGTTTTGGCCCGTCAATCTTCTCGTCTTGATCCTCGTCATCGTACTCGTTTCCGTGGCACGGAGAGCCAGACAGCGGCTGAAGGCTCTCGATGACGCAGCGCGCAGAGCCGATTGCGCAACAATCGCGCCCACGATCGAAGCCCTGCTAATTACGCTGGCGTTGGCACTCTGGTTGCCCGCGGTTTTCGCTTATCTGGGTTGGCGTCTCGGCCTGTCTCCGGTGGCAACCCAGTTTACTCGTAGTTTTGCGTATGGATTGCTGGTGGCCTCCGCGTTTTGGGCGACCATCCGCCTGTGTCGGCACCTGGTTCGTCCCGACGGAATCGCTGTTGCGCATTGCGGGTGGCAAGCGGGTGCCGCGCAATCTATGTGGCGAAACCTTCGATGGTTTGCGACCCTCACCGTTCCTTCCGTCTTCATCATTTTTGTGTTCGAGGCGCGCGGCGAGGACCTTTGGCGCGAGTCGGTCGGCCGAGTGGCGTTCACCCTGTCGATGTTCGCCGTCGCTGCATTCAACTACCTGGCATTGCGGCCCGACGGTCCCGTGAGAACGGTGATACACGGACGTGAGCCCATTGGTCCATGGATCTGGCGCGTCCTCCAAATCTGCTCGGTGCTGCTGCCGTTCGGCCTCATCTTCGGAGCACTCTACGGCTTCTACTGGACGTCCCTCCAGCTTGTGATTCGCTTGCACCTATCTGCCGTTCTCGTCTTTCTCGTCGTGTTCAGCATTCAGCTCTATGCCCGCTGGGCCATGGTGTCCGAGCGGCGCGCCGCCCTCGAAGACGACGAGCTCTCAGACGCGACCGCGAGGCCGACGCCGACGATGGAGGTCAGCCGTCTGATGGTCGGCACCGGCCTTCTGATCGTCATCCTCGGACTGCTCGCCGTCTGGGCTGACCTCTTGCCGGCGACACGAGTTCTTCAGCAGGTGGAGCTCTGGAACGTCACCCAGAAAATCACGGTCTCCGAGATCGACCCGTCCGGGGCCGAACACGTCTCAACCGACGAGAGACTGGTCGCGATCACACTTGCGGAGCTCGTCCGATCCGTTTTCATCATCTTGTTGACCATGGTTTTCATGCGCGCGGTTCCGGGATTGCTCGAAGCTACCCTGTTTCGCGGACTGGGCCAGGGCGTGCGCTATGCCTATTCGACCATCGCGAAGTATGCCGTGGTGCTCGCTGGCCTGGCGCTCGCGTTCGATGCAATCGGTATTGGCTGGTCGAGCATTCAATGGTTGGTCGCTGCAATCGGTGTGGGGCTCGGCTTCGGCCTACAGGAGATCTTCGCCAATTTCATTTCTGGACTGATCATCTTGTTCGAGCGGCCGATTCGGGTGGGCGACATCGTGACCGTCGGCGAAGTCAGTGGAACCGTTTCGAGAATCCGCACCCGTGCGACCTGGATCACCGCGTTCGACCGCAAAGAGCTTCTGGTGCCCAACAAAGAGTTCGTCACGGGCCAACTGATCAACTGGACGCTGTCGGACGCAGTGCTGCGCCTCTCGATTCCGGTCGGGATTGCGTATGGCTCGGACACGAATCGGGCCATCGAGGTCCTCGAGCAGGTGGCCAAGGAGTCTTGGCGTGTCTTGGCAGACCCGCGCCCCCATGTGCTCTTCACGGCGTTTGGCGACAGCTCGCTCTCCTTCGAGCTCCGGGTCTTCGTGCGGAGCGCGGAGCAATTGTTCGCCGCGCGACACGATCTGCACATGGGCATCGACAAAGCGTTCCGCGAAGCCGGCATCGAAATCGCATTCCCGCAACGGGACTTGCACCTCCGCTCCGTGCCCGCGGAGATGAAGCTGCCCCCGAGCCGCACCGACTGAGCCCCGGCAGCGCGCGTTCACTGCAAGTTGTAGTTGATGATCATCGATTGACCGCCGCGCCGGACCGAAAGGTTGAATTTGTCGGCCGTCCGCAAGGTCGTATACGCGCCGAGCGCCGCATCAGGGTTGCTCAGCGACTGTCCGTTGATGCTCTCGAGGATGTCACCGTTCTGGATGCCGATCTTGGTCAGCAAGGTGTCGGGCCGGACGCCTCGAATTTCCATGCCAACCGATTCGCCGTTTTCGATCTTCGGTGAGACGGCGGCGATGCCGATGATTTTGCCAGCATTGTCGAGCACCTTGTTGAGCATGGATCGCGAAAGGTTGTAGTTGCTATCGTTCACGCGGTCGATGCCCTCGGCCATTTCGCTCTCGCTCAACCCAGCGTTGCGATCCGCCGTTGGGGTCATTCTGGTTTTCGGTGTCTTCTTCACATCGGCCTTCTTCGCCGGCCGAAAGACCGGCTTCTTGGCGGCCCCAGCAACTTGGAACATCGCGAGCCGGCATAGACCTCCCTTGCCCTGAAGCACCACGGCATCGGACTCGATCGCGCGAATCCTAGAACCCTCCACTTCCGTCCCCCCGTAGTGAAGGCCCGCCTTTTTGTCGGTTCCGACGATGGCAGCGAGTGAACGTTCGAGGTCGCCGGGAATCACGACCGTGCCGATTACGCGCATCTCTCCGGTGCAAAGCGTCTTGACGTCTTCTGCTGGCAGGTCCTCCATCGGCAAGTCGGAGTCCTCGCTCGGCACGCTCGACAGGTCGCCCAAAGCAGAATTGAAGATGTTTCGCCTCAGGATGATTCCCGGATCGCGTCTGCGCGGAGCACGGGAGGGCGCCGCGGCTTTCCGCGAAGGTGCGGGGCGGGCTTCGACCTCGTTGCTCAGCACCCGCTCGGCAAGCAGTGCGGTCGCCCCCTGAGCGCAGAAGAGTGCGCAGATTGCGAGCGTCGAGAGCACGAGCACGTTTCTCAGTCGATTGTTCGCGGCAGATGCCATCGGTCCTAGAGCTTAGCCTACAATCGGCCTGATCAATCGGTTATAGTCGCGCGCCCTAATGGATTGGCTTAAGCGATTTCTGACGCGCGTCATTTTGGATTCTTGGCGCGAAGCCGATGCTCAGGCGGACACCGCGAGCGCCCAGCAACTTGATTGGCGGCCCGTCGTCGTGCTCGTAACCACCGCCGTCGTGCTGACGCTCGCCCGGTACTTCGGCGGCAACGGAACCTTTTCCGAGCTCGTCCCGTACGACCCCAAAGTCTACTCGCGGGCGGAGTGGGACTTGATGGCCAGGGCCTGGTGGTCAGGTACGCGCATCGTGACGTATGTGTTCATCCCCGCGCTGACCATCGTCTTGATGCCGGGTGAGCGCATTCGAGATTACTACATTTCTTTTCGGGGCTTCCGCCGGCACCTCTGGATTTACGTCGGGCTCTATTTGCTGGTGCTTCCCTTCGTGCTGCTCGTCGCGCAGCAAGAGCAGTTTCTGAGGACGTACCCGTTCTACAAGTACGCCAACCAGTCGCTCGGTCATTTCCTCGCCTGGCAGCTGCTCTATGCGGTTCAGTTCCTCGCGCTCGAATTCTTCTTTCGCGGCTACATGCTCAAGGGGCTGCGGCACAAGTTCGGCTATGGGGCCATCTTCGTGATGATCGTGCCGTACTGCATGATTCACTACCCGAAGCCGCTTCCCGAAACGCTCGGCGCAATCCTTGCGGGAATCGCACTCGGGACGCTAGCAATGCGCACCCGATCCATCTGGGGAGGGGTTCTGATTCACGTCGGTGTGGCGCTCACGATGGACTGGCTCGCCGTCGCCGAATGCCCACCGCCGGGTAAAGGCCCTTGCCGCTAGGGGCAAACGAGCTTCCCCCCTGTGTCGCCGTTTCGAGGGATCCGAAAGTGCACCGATTCTTGCATATCAAAAGGGCAAGATGGTCGAGGTCGACCCCAGGACTGTGAGTATTCGATCTGCTCGCGAAGCCGACGTCCCTGTAATTCAGAGGCTGTTCAACGTCTGCTATGGCGACCGCTACTCCCATCCCGAGTTTGTCTCTGCCGTGTACCTCCGGAAGATGATGTACAGCGACAACTCGATTGTGCTCGTAGCCGACGAGGCAGGCGAGGGCGTCATTGCGACTGCCTCTGTGGTGATCGACGTCGGCGCCTATGCAGACCTCATCGGCGAGTTCGGGCGCTTGGTGGTGCACCCGGACAAGCGGGGTCAGCACATTGGCCACGCATTGATGACCGAACGCATCAAGCGGGTCGCGCCCTACCTACACATTGGCTTCGCGGACAACCGGGTTGCCCACACCCGATCGCAGCAGATCTCGCTCTCTCATGGCTTTGCGCCCGTTGGCTTTTTACCGATCCACAACGGCGAGCCGGTCGCGCTCTTTGCGCGCCATTTCGGCGACGGACTGAAATTGCGACGCAATCACCCTCGGGTCGCTCCGCAAGTCTACGGCCTCGCGCAGCGAGCGCTCCGAAGCTGTGGCATCGAACCGGATGCGATCGTCGACGAGATGTCGCCACCGTACGGCCTCGATACGGGCTTCGAGATCGAGGAAATGAGCGCGAAGGGTTACGCGACGCTCTTGCGCTTCGAGCGGGGAAGGGTGAAGAACCCTGAGATCTTTGGTCCGGCCCGGGTTCATTTCGGGCTGCGCACCCTCGAGTCGCACAATACGTCATACCTGTTGGCGCGAAAGCACGGGCACCTGGTCGGCGCCGTGGGTTACGCGCACGACGCCCGTCTCGACCATGCCGTGCGAATCTTCGAGCTCGTCTGCGCCGACGAGTCTCCGGTCCGCGTGCTCCTTCAGGAGCTCATGCGCCGGTCGCGCGAGGAGTGGCGCGTCGACTACGTCGAAGTCGACGTCAACGCCCACGCGCCTCGCATGCAAAAGACGATGCTCGAGCTCGGGTTCGTCCCGGTCGCCTATCTCCCGGCAGCGGTGTTCCACCATGTCGAGCGGCTCGACACCGTGCGGATGGAGCGATTCTACGTGCCGGTGCGCACCGACAATCTGCACATCTGCGAGGAATCCAAACCTGTGGTCGAGATGGTGGTTCGAAACCTCAACACCCGCGCGATTCAGCCCAAGCTCGTTCAGCTCTTGCCGACGACGCGGCTCGGACACGCTCTGAATCGCGAGCAAGCCTCACGGCTCTCCACCCTGTTCGAGACGGTGACATTCGCCGATGGGGAGACGATTGTGGAGGCCGGGGATCGCGACGCACGCCTTTACATCTTGCTTTCGGGCATGGCGCGAGTGTTCTCAGGGACGCCGGCAGAAGAGGTCGGCACGGTCGCTCAGGGCGAGCTTCTCGGCGAAGTCTCCCTTCTTCGCAAGACCCCGCACTCGGCGACAGCGGTTGCCGACGGTGTCGTCGAGGCCGCCGTGGTCACCCACAAAGACCTCAACCAACTCCTGACGCAACGAAGCGACATCGGCCTCGTGCTCTTTCGAAATTTAGCAACCGGGCTCAGCAGCAAGTTGAGTCGTACCGACGACTTTCTCAGCATCAAGCCCTGGGAGTGACGGTCAGCCTTCGAGGCGCAGCGCCCCCGTCGGGCAGTGTTTGACGGCCAGCTCGACTTTTTCGCGCAACGCTTCGGGCGGCTCTTCCTGAAGGATGTTGAGGTACCCCTTGTCGTCGACCTCGAAGATTTCGGGCGCTTCGCCCATGCAGTTCGCGTGACCCTTGCAAAGATCGAAATCCGCTTTGATTCGCATTGGTGCTCCTTTGTTTCCCAGATACCATGCGTCCCGCCAAGGAGCACAGCGTGACAGGACCCGAAAAGAGCGCCGCAATGCCCGTGACGACGGGCAAGCTCAAGAGGCCTCCCAAGTTGAAGGGTGGGCTTCCGCTGATCGGTCACACCATGGCATTCGTCAAGGATACAATTGGCTTGCTTCAGCGGACCTATGACGAGTGCGGTCGAGTCGGTCGCTTCAAGCTCTTCGGCAAGGACGTGATTCTCTTCACTGGGCCAGAGGCGCATGAAGCCTTGTTCCGGCAGCCCGACGAGGTCCTCAGTCCGAACGCGGCTTACAAGATGATGGTGCCCGTCTTTGGTGAGGGTGTCGCCTACGGCGCCGGGCCGGCGAGGATGGCCGAGCAGATGCACACGCTCTACCCGGCCCTGCGCAACAACCGCATGCGAACGTACACCGAGATCGTGGCACGGGAGACGCTCGACGTGATTCGTGATTGGGGGGCCGAGGGCGTCATCGAAGCGGGCGCGTTCTTCGGCATGCTCACCAACTACACGTCGAGCAGCTGCCTGCTCGGCAAAGAGTTTCGCAACGAGATGAGCGAAGAATTTTCGAAGGTCTACTACGACCTCGAGCGAGGCATCGTCGCCTGGGGCTACATCCATCCGTACTTGCCAATTCCCGCGTTTCGGCGCCGGGACCGCGCACGCGCCCGGCTGGGCGAAATGGTCTCCGAAATCGTCGAAAAACGAAAACGATCCGGCTACCGCGGCGAAGACTTCCTTCAGACGCTCATCGATGCGCAGTATTCCGATGGAAGCAAGCTCAGTGACCACGAGATCACGGGCATGCTCGTCGCTGCGATGTTCGCCGGGCACCACACCAGCTCCGTCACGACCGCCTGGACTTTGATCGAGCTCTTGAGAAACCCGCGCTTCCTCGAAGAAGTTCGCGGCGAGATTCAGGTGCGTTACGCCGACGGCGAGGAGTACAGCTTCCAATCGCTGCGCGACCTGGAGAAGACCGAAGGAGCCGTCAAAGAGGCTCTTCGAATCCATCCCCCGCTTTTCATCTTGCTCCGCGCGGCACTCGAAGACTGCGAGATCCTCGGATACCGGGTCAAGAAGGGCAACTGGGTTGCGGTCTCCCCGATGGTTGCCCACCGGGACGAGGAGGTGTTCGAGAACGCGCTCGCGTATGACCCGGATCGCTACGGCCCCGGCCGCGAGGAGGACAAACGACCGTTCGCGTACATCTCCTTCGGCGGCGGGCGGCACAAGTGCATGGGGAACGCCTTCGCAATCCTCCAGATCAAGACGATCATCGCCGTCCTGTTGAACCGCTATGACTTCGAGCTGGTCGGTGACCCGATCGAAACCGATTTTCAGGGTTTGGTTCTGGGTCCAAAGCCACCCATTCGCATTCGATATCGCCGTCGGGGCGCATGACCAGCGACGCCGTTCCGCGTTGGTTCTCCGCGAACCCAAGCAAGGCCTGGGGGGAGAAGTTTTTCCTCGCATACTCGCCGGTCTGGATGACGATGATGGGACTCGTGATGGGCCTCGGCGTAACCCGTCGATTGGGCGAGTGGGGCTTCATGGCCGTCGGCGTCGCCGTCGCGCTGCCGTTGGTGGCGGTCCCCGCCTTGATTCGCGATGAGAAGCCGCTCGGCCGGCGCTGGTACCAGGCCTATTGGTTCAAGGCGAACCTCTACATTGCAATCTTCAACTTCGCGGCGAACTACTTCGGGAGCGAGTACTTCTTCGACATTCTCGGGATGGTTTACGACTACCCCATGATCGAGATCAATTTGGATTCGACGCTGGTCGGATCGGGCGAGCAACGCGTCCCGCTGATCATGTACCTTCTCACACAGGCCTATTTCGTGACGTATCACACGACCGCCGTCATCGTGCTCCGCCGCATTCGAACTTCGCGTCTGCCCGTCGGCGCCCTCCTTTGGCCCGTATTGCTTCTCGCGATCGCCTATTTCTGGGCCTGGATGGAAACCAAGGCGATGGCCAACCCTTGGATCGAAGGCCAGTTCCACTACAGAGACATGGATCGCATGCTTGCATACGGCTCGCTCTTCTATTCGCTCTACTTCGTAGCGAGCTTTCCGATCTTCTATCAGCTCGACGAACGACGCGAGGCGAGCTGGAGTCTGCCCATCACCGCGGCCGCAGCGTGCAGCGCGAGCCTGATCATGATGTTCTTACTAGACTTTGCTGCTGCAATCTTTGGACCGATCTAGCGCGCTGAGCTAGGCAGGTGAGAGCGATGTCTACGAAGATACAGATCCACGGCGCGTACGAACCGCGATTCGAGCCGGTAGCCAGGCTCATGCGCAAGCAAATCAAGCACTACGGCGGAGGCGCCGCAGCGGCCGTGTTCCTCGAGGGCAAGCCAGTCGTCGACATCTGGGCCGGCCGTGCGCGCAACGATGGCACGCCCTGGCAGCACGACACCATGTCGATTTGCTATTCGGGTACCAAGGGGATCACGTCCACCGCGGTCCACATTCTCGCAACGGACGGCCTCATCGACTACGAAGCGCCCGTTGCCGACTACTGGCCCGCGTTCGGCTGCAACGGGAAGCAACAGATCACCGTTCGCCAGTTGCTGTCTCACCAAGCAGGCCTCCACAAGATGGTGCATCTCATTGAGAAGCTCCCTGAAATCCTGGACTGGGATCTGATCGTCTCCCGTCTCGCCAAGACGGAGCCGGACTTCGACCCCGGAACGGCCAATGCGTACCAGGCGGTCACATTTGGTTGGCTCGTGGGCGAGCTGGTTCGACGAATTTCGGGCCTCACGGTTTCTGAGTTCATCGATAGGCGGATTGCCAAACCGCTGCAGCTCGACGGCCTCTACATCGGTGGCGCGGACACGCAGATGGATCGCATTCCCGATTTCGTCGGATTGCCCGAGCTTCAGCGGACTCGGGCGAAGCCGCTCTCGACGGACTACCGCGTTCCGTTCTGGGTTCGCTCCAAGAAGATGCGAGATTTATGCAGCCGTGGTCTAACCCCACGACATGCCAAGGAGCTCTTCTCGCATCCAGCGTTTTGGAAGGCTTGCTTGCCCGCCTTGAACGGAGTTGCGACCGCCCGTTCGCTCGCCAAGATGTACGCCCCACTTTCCATGGGGGGAGAGATCGACGGCGTTCGGCTGGTTTCCGAAGAAGTCATCCGGAAGGCATCCGAGGTCCAAACAAAACGCGCGGATCGGGTGGCCATCTATCCCCTGCACTGGAAGCTCGGTTATCACCGCACCGATGCGTTTCTTCTGGACGTTCCCGAAGCGTTTGGGCACTTCGGCCTGGGCGGCGCTGGTGGCTGGGCCAATCCCGAGCACAAGCTTTCGTTCGCGTTCCTACACAGCGGTTTCCCACTCACGATCATCGGGCAGACACGCACTGTCATGATGACTGCTGCGGTCTATGAATCGCTCGGCATCTACAAGGGGCTCTGGCATACTCTGCGCCACGGACCGATCGTCGACTTGGTGCCGAAGCGCTCGTAGCGAATGAACATGGGAAGGGCGTCATGACCAAGCAAATCGCGGTCGTTGGAGGGGGCATCGCTGGCGTCGGTGCGGCCTGGGCGCTTCACCGCGCAGGCTATGAAGTTGATCTCTTCGAGAAGGGGCCGGCGCTCGGAGGCAATGCGAAGACCTTTCGATGGAGCGTCGATGGCGGTCACGTGGACTCCCCTCTGCTCGTCGTCGCCTGGCCGCAGATGTACTATCACAACTACGAGCTACTCCTCGACCAGCTTGGCGTCGGAATTGAAACGCTTCCGATTTCCTATTTCGTGCAGACCCCCGAGGGGCACTTTTGCCAGGACGGTCAGACGGGCATTCAGAAGCGCTTCGCCCCGGAGTTCCGACGATGGAAGAAGCTCGTCGCCTTCGTCAGCAAAGTGAATGACTTCTTCTTGCCGAAGGACCGTCATCACTCGCTCTACCACTTCTCGTATTTCAACCCTTTAAACCTCATCCCGCTCTACTGGATGGCCAGGCTCTTTGGGATCTCCCGTGCGTTCTGGGACACGATTTTCGTTCCGATCCACTGTGCCAGCTTCATCACCACGTCGATGCGCGGTGTTCCCGCTGTGATCCTTCCCTTGCTCGAGAGCATCGTACCGCTCGAAGAGCCAACGCAGATGGGTACCTGGCGAGGCGCTCCGCGCCAGGTCTTCGACCGGATGACGGCGCGATTCTCGGATCGGGTGCACACCGATCATGAGATCACCCACGTCGAGCGATGCAACGACCGATTCGTGATCGCAGACGCCAAAGGTAGGCGCTACGAGGCCGATGAGGTCGTCTTCGCCTGCGATTCGACCGCCGTGTTGAACGCGCTCGAATCTCCTAGTTGGCTTCAACGCCTTCTGCTGGGCAACGCGGAGTATGTGGACGACGTCGATCCCGCGTTCTCTAGTTTCGTCGTGCACTCCGACACGAGCATACTGCCCGGAAAGCATCGTCAACGAATTCTCTCCGACTTCAACACGTACTCGGAGATCAGCGCAGCGGGTGCACTCGAATGCACGTTTGTGATTTCGGCGCAGAACCCGAGCACCAAAGATCAGGGCGTGCCGATGCTGGTCACCTTCAACTCTCAGAGGGTCATCGAGAAAGTCCAGAAGCGAATCGAGCTGCCGCATCCGACGCACAGCGTGTCATTGCAGAACCTGATCATCATGTCGGCGATGCGGTATCTCCAAGGAAGGGACGGGGTCCACTACTGCGGGACATTCACCACCCCGGAGGGCGGTCACGACCTTTCGTTCATGTCGGGGCTCGTGGTCGCACACGCGATTGGTGCCGACTATCCGTTCTCCACGGACCATACGGATGCCGTTGCCGACTTCAAACAGATGCAGAAGATGATGCTGAAGTCTGGAGCCCGACGGCCGATCTAGCGGAAGACCCCGTAAGAGCCGTCGAGGACCAGCTGGATGCTCGCGCAGAGCCCCCAGATCGGAAAGACGAACCACATCAGATTCGTGATCCCAACGAACAGAAGCAAGTCTTTCACAGAGTGGCCTTTGTGCCGGCCGTTATTGAAAAACTGAAAGAAGTAGACGGCGGTTCCGTAGAACATCTGCCAGAACATGATCAGGCCCAGGATGCCCAGCCAGCGCGGCGGCATCAGCTCGAAGGTCATGCCGAACGCGAACAGAGCTGCAGGAATGATCGTGGTGAAACCGTTTCCGACGTCGATGTTGTAGCCGAACGAACGGCGGTCGGAATAGCCCGGGTCGAAGAGTGAGTAGCTGGACCAGATGGTGGTCCATTGGCGGAACGAGAGCACTTGAAGAAGCGGGATCGGGCGAGCGAAAATTTCTCCGATGCGTTGCATCTCGCGTCCACGGTAAGGTTCTTTGATCGTCTCATACTCGGCGCGAATCTGATCCTGACAAACCATCAAAGCGATTTCCCACCAGTTGATCAGCACGTTGATCACGAGGAAGAACGCCAGTCCGATCTGAGTCGGGTTGTACGCTCCGTGGACACGCTGGTGCAGCCATATGTGAAAGGCTGTGCCCGTGACGATGACGATTCCGATGATTGCAGCGGTCGGGATGGCAATCCCTCTTGGCACTGTTGTGGACTCCATCAATTTTCTCCGTAGCCAGACAGGGGCTCCGTACTATGCTCCCGCCAGAGGCAAGGCAAATGACTGCGGTGAAGCAAGCGGGATACTTGGTCTTCGAGGTGAGTGACCTCTCGGCATGGGAGGATTTCGGAACGAAAATCCTCGGCCTCCAAGTCGTTAATCGGCGGGGTGACGGTGGTTTTTCGCTGCGAATGGATGGCTATCAGCAGCGCTTTTTCATCGAGCCAGGGCCCGCGGATGACCTCGCCGCCGTGGGTTGGGAGGTCGAAGGTCCCAAGGCGCTCGAAGCGATCATGGATCGTCTCCAAAGCGCCGGGTACCAGGTCATAGAGTGCAGTCCGGAACAAGCGGCCGAACGAAACGTGCAGGCACTCGTTCGGACGAGTGACCCGGCAGCCAATCCCATCGAGATCTTCTACGGTCCCAAGATGGCGGCCGAACCTTTCGTCTCCGAAGTGGTCCCCTCCGGTTTCGTAGCGGATGAACAGGGATTTGGGCACGTCGTCATCGTCTCGAAAGACGACGAGAAGCACGAGAAGTTTTACGCCACCATGTTCGGCTTCAAGCTCAGCGACTACATACGCTGCGAGTACTTCGGCCACGAGATCAACGTAACCTTCATGCATGCCAATTTACGTCACCATTCGCTTGCATTCGGGGGAGGGCAGCTCAAGCGAATTCACCACTTCATGGTGCAGGCCAATTCCATGGACGAGGTCGGCCGCTGCTACGACCGCTTTCTCTTCTCCGGTGGAATGGTTCACCAGACGCTCGGCAGGCATCCGAACGACAAGATGTTTTCGTTCTACGGATACACGCCATCGGGCTTCCACTTCGAGTTCGGGGCCGGCGCCATCGAGATCGAAGAGGGCTGGAAGAGCACAGTCCACGGCAAGGTGAGTGAATGGGGGCATCACCCACCGCAGCTGCTCACCAAGGCCTATCGCCGAGCGAAAGAAGCCCGAAGCAAGAACGACTGAGCGGCCTCCATTGGACCGCGCGCGTTCGATGGGATAGAACACGTTCTAGTTCGAGGTTCAAGTCATGGTCATAGAGGCAGTTCCGGAAGGAAAATACGTCGAAGTCGGCAACGGCATCACGATGCATTTCCACGAGGCGGGCAGCGGGGACCGTGGCGCGGTTCTGTTCGTCCACGGCAGCGGTCCGGGTGCCAGCGGCTGGAGCAACTTCAAGGGGAACTACCCGCTGTTGGCCGAACGAGGCTACCGCACGGTCGTCCCCGACACGATGGGCTACGGTTATTCGACCAAGCCCGAAGACGGCGCGTTCAGCCTCGATGATGTCGCGGCGCAGTACAAGGGGCTACTCGACTCGCTCGGAATCGATCGCGTCACGGTCATCGGCAACTCGCAGGGCGGCGCGATCGCGATCACGATGGCGCTCAACTACCCTGACCTCGTCACCAAGTTGGTCTTGATGGCTCCCGGCGGACTCGAGACGCGAGAGACCTACATGGAGATGGAGGGCATCAAAGCGATGATTCGCGTCCTCTACAAAGAAGGCATCAGCAAGGAAACGATGCGGAAGGTTTTCCGCCTTCAGCTTCACGACGAATCGAAGATCACCGACGAAGTCATCGAAGAGCGTTTCCAAGTCGCCATGACGCAGCACAAAGACAACATCGCGCGCATCCGCGTAGCAAACCAGGAAGATCGGCTCTCGGAGATTCAGTGTCCGGTGCTCTGTTTTTGGGGCGCGAACGACAAGTTCTGCCCTGTGAGCGGCGCGTCCAAAATCGCGGACCACTGCGCCAATGCACGCACAGTCCTGATCTCCAGCTGCGGGCACTGGGTGATGGTCGAATACGCCAAGCTCTTCAACCAGCTCACGCTCCAATTCCTCGAAGACGAGCTCGGCTAAAAGGGGACAGTCCCCTTTTCTGGCTCGGCCCGCGATGTGAGCCGCTGTTTCTAAGCCTTTGAAAAAGGGGACTGTCCCCTTTTTCGCTCAGTTGTGGGCGATGGCCTTTTCGACCGCCTCTAGGAGGCTCTTGCTGTAGACCCGGCCGGTCAGATTCTCCCGGGTCTCTTTGGCGACCCCTTGCCACGCCGATTTGTGGGCGGCGGTGTCGACCTCGATCATGCCGCGTTTGATCAGTGACGCGTAGGCCCGTTCGTCGTCCCGGCGCGCCATGACGTCGCCGGCACGCGCGGCGCGCTCGCTGGTGTCCAAGAGCACCTTCTTGTCGTGTTCGCTCAGCAGGTCGAACTTCTCCTGCTTGATGACCGAGCCGCCGATGATGATGCCGAAGTTCTCTTTCGCCATGTAATTGAGGCGCGTGTACCACTGCAGCGCAACAGCCGCGAGCGCGGACGCAGGCACCGTATCGACCATGCCCGTCTGCAAGCCGCCATACACCTCCGGCACGCCCATGCGCACCGGATTTGCACCCATGGTGGTGATGTAGCCGGCGAACACCGGGTCGTCCTTCCATGCCCAAGGGCGAAGCCTCTTCAGGTCTTCGGGTTTGGCGAACTTCTCCATCGAGAAGATGCGATTTTTGCCAGCTTCACCCCAAGCCAGCATGACGAAACCGTTTTCCTTGAACAGTTTCCCGAACCGTTCGCTCAACTGCTCGCGCGCGCTCTCGAGCTGATCGTATTCCGTGATCATTCCAGGCGCCGTCAAGACCAGCACCGGTCGCGCGACCATTCCGAGACCTGTCGTCGTCACCCCGGCCGCATCCATTTGCCCAGCCCGCACCTTGCGAATGAAATCGCGTTCGTCGCCCTGACTGCCTCCGGAATAGAAGCGAAGCTCCACTCGATTCTCGGTTTCCTTCTTCAGGCTCCGGTTCCATGCCTTCATCAACTTCATGAACGACGAACCGGGAGGCGCGAGGGACGCAAAGCGGATAATCGTCGAGGATGCAGCGCTGGCCTGAGGCACTGAAACCGCGCCGGGCAACATGAAGGCGCCTAGGGCGAGGGCGGCGATGAAGAGGTGCTTGGCTTTTCTCATGGGTCTCTCTATGGGGAGCGCAGGGCATGACTGCAATCGCGGGGTTTGGGAATCCGACGCAAGTCCCACGAAGGGGATTCAAGACTAGCGTGGCCTCAGTTTTAGGCAGATCCGCCCCGAATGAGCTTCGCAGCGCGATAGCCGATGAGCATGCTGGGGGCGTTCAGCGCGGAAACCGGTGTCCAGGGGATGGCGGAGGCGTCCGCAATTCGAAGGCCAGCCACGCCGCGTAGGCGCAATTGAGGGTCTACAGCGTGGGCTCCAGTCCCGCCCATGCCGCAACTGCCAGCGAAGTGATAGGTCGTGATCGTGTTCTTTCGGACGTAGCTCGAAATCGCCTCGTCACTCGTGACCCGCTTCCCAGGCATGAGCTCTTTCGGGCTCCACCGCGCGAGGCCACTAGAAGCTCCGATCGCTCTGGCGATTCGCACACCGCGCAGCATCGTTTCCAAGTCCTCCGGATGCGAATAGTACGCAGGATCGATGGCGGCCTGTTTGCGCACGTCCGTCGATTGCAATCGCAGCGTCCCGCGGCTCTTCGGCTTCCCGAGGATCAAAATGATACCGAACATGTGGTCGGTGAAGCGCTGGATCGCGCCTAGCTTGAACGCCGCCCCGACCAGGCCGCGCACCAGCTGCCTCGACCTCGGGCCGTAGAGAGCATGGGGTACGACCATCGGAGGGACCATGCGCTGCATCATCTGCCTCATCGCCGCTGGAGCGGGCCAGTACACGTAGCAGGTGTCGCTTTGCGAGGCGGGAAGGTCGCTCCGCTCGTTGGTGCGGAAGAAGCTGTAGAGCTGAGGATAGAAGCAGTCGATGTCCGCCGTTGCTTTGAAGAACACAGGCACGTTGGGGTGGTCATGAAGCCCTTCGCCAATGGCGGGCCGGTCGGCGACCACCGGGATGTCGAAGGCGCGAAGGTGCTCGCTTGGACCCACGCCCGAAAGCAGGAGCAGCTTCGGGGTTTCGAGCGCACCGCTGCACAGGATGATCTCCTTACGGGCCTCCGCGCGCCGCAGTGCACCCTCGTGCTCGAACTCAATCGCTGTTGCGCGCTTTTCTGCATTGAAAACCACTCGGTGTGCGCACGCTCCAGTGAGCACCGTTAGATTCTCACGCTCGCCGGCCTCCTTGATGAACGCCACGTACGAGCTTCGGCGGTTTTCGCCTTCATAGGACATCCACTCGTAGCCGATGACGTCGCTCAGGTTGCCGTCGTTCAGGTCTTCTTTGCGACGGAACCCCTGTGCCTCCGCCGATGCGATGCAGGCTTCGGTCCAGCTTGTTGCCGGCCGCCGGTGCGGTCGCAGGACCTTTTCGATCGCCTCGAAGTCGTCTTGATTGTCGTCCCAGTGCCAGCCCTCCGGCCATTCCGCGTAGTCCTCCCGAGAGCCGCGCGTATAGACCATCCCGTTCACCGATCCGCTCCCACCCATGACGGTACCAGTGCCCGCGAAGATGCGATGCCTGGCAGCGTGCGCTTGCGGGACCGAAAAGCGTTCGCCCATCACGGCGTCGTTGATGAACGCTTCTTTGTACCCGGCCGCGACAAGCGTCTCCGGGTGCTCCTCCGCCCTCGGTCCGCTTTCCATCAAGAGCACGCGTTTCGCGAGATCCTTCGCAAGCTCAGCGGCCACGATGCAGCCAGCCGAGCCGCCGCCGACCACGACGTAGTCGTACTGCTCCATCAAGGCTTTCGACCGAGCAGCTTGAGAAAGCCTCGCCAGCGCTGTGCGAGGCTCTTGCCGTAAATCAGCTCGATCACCCCACTGAAGACGCCGTAGTCTTGCTCTGCGACTGGAAAGACGCGGTTTGGCTGGTTGATCGGGAACCGGTCATCGACCACGGCTTTGATATTACACATCGAACGCAGGCCTTCGCGGCCGTTCATGCGGCCGTAGCCCGAGGCCTTCACGCCGCCGAACGTAAGCCCTTGCGCCATGTAGGTGATGCCGCCGAAATCGTTGATCGCGCTCATCCCCGCTTCGAGCTTCGAGGCGATCTCTCGAGCGCGTGCGCGGTCCTTGGAGAACACCGAAGACGACAAGCCATACGACACGCCGTTTGCGATCTCGACGGCATGCGCATCGTCATGTACGCGCATGAGCAGCATCACCGGTCCGAATACCTCTTCGTGGGCGATCTCCATCTCGGGCGTCACGTCCGCCAAGATGGTGGGCTCGAAATAGTCGCCTTTGTCGCTCAGCGCGCGCTTGCCACCGGTAACGACACGCGCGCCCTCCGCGATCGCCCCGTCGACCGCCTTCTCGATGACCTCGAGCTGAAGCGGTGTGACGATGGCGCCGACGTCGACGACTCCGTCGCGGCTGTTGCCCTGCCGAAACGCCCGAACCAAGTCCGCGGCGCGTCTTTCGAAGGCATCGTAGATGCGGTCGTAGACGAGAATTCGCTCCGAGGCGACACAGTTTTGCCCGCAATTGATGTAGCAACCGGCCAATGAGGCGTGCACGGCTTGTTCGAGGTCAGCGTCGTCACAGACGATGAAGGCATCTTTGCCGCCGAGCTCCATCACGACCGGGATGACCCGTTCCGCACTGGCTTCGACCACGCGTCGACCGTTGTGAACCGAACCAATGAAGAGAATCGAATCGACGGCAGAGCGGGCGAGCGCAGCGCCGGTCGCTCCATATCCATGCACCGCTTGGATCAGGTCCGGATCGTGTCCAGCTGCTTCGATGACTGCGCGCAGCGAATCGATGAACTTCGTGCTCGACCATGCAACCCACTCCGAGGGCTTGAGCACGATCGCGTTCCCGGACATCAGCGCGGGAATCACCGGATTGACGATGTTCTGAAACGGATAATTCCATGGAATGATCGCAGCAATGACGCCGAGTGGGTGATACTCGAGTCGCGCCTTCTTGTGGAGCAACAAGCCCGATGAGATGGGTTCGGAGCGGAGGTATCTCTCTCCATTCTTGATCATCCAGCGAAACTTCTCGCAGGTCGGCCAGATCTCCCCCATCAAAGCGTTCTCTCGCGTCTTGCCGGAGTCGCGTTGCACCGTGACGCAGATCTCGTCCTTCTGGTCGACCGTGTACGCGAGCAGCCTGCGCAACACGTCGCGTCTCTCGTCGAACGAAGTCGACCGCCAGGATTTCTGGGCGACCCTCGCGCGTGCGACGGCGGCATCTACATCCTCTGCGGAGTCGATGCGGACCTCTCCCAGTGGCTCTCGCGTCGCAGGGTCGACGCAGGGAATGTGCGTAGCCTGCTCGGCAGGCGACGATCGGATCTCCGTAGAAATCGGAATTGACATTCTGATTTTCGCCTTTATCATTCCGAGCGGACCATGTCAACGCTCTCCACAGGCGCAAAAGCGCAAGAATCCCTGAGGGATAGGAAGCGCGAGCTCTATCGGGAGGCCATCCTCGACGCGGCCGAACGGGTGTTCGGCGAGGAGGGTTACGAGGCCACCAAAGTCCAGCGGATTGCCGCCGAGGCCGGGGTCTCGCTCACCACGCTCTACGGCGTGCTCGAGTCCAAGTGGGAGATCTACCGCGCGGTCCACCGTCGCCGATTGAGTGAGGTGATGGGTCTCACCCAGGGCGTCCTCGACGCGGAGGTGTCCTCGCTGGAGATTTTGATCGCAGGAACTCGAAGGCAGCTCGCCTTCTTCATGGAGCGCCGTGACTTCACCAAGATGCAGCTCAAGGAGGTCACCGCCTGGTCGACGATTGAGCTCATGCGAAGCCCGGAGCAGGTCGAGGCGCTCGGCGTCGGCCTGAACCTCATCGCGAGTTTGCTACGGAATTGCATCGACGACGGATACCTCATCGACGACGACCCCGAGCTCATGGCGAGGATGATGATCGCGACCCAGCAAGTACGACTGGCGATGTGGATGGATCGCGGCTGCAAGGAAGATCCAGATCGCGTAGCCAATGCAGCGCTCCGGCATCTGCTTCGGAGCTACTGCAAGGCGGGGCAGTTGGCATCGGCTCTCGAGGCAGCCGGTCTGGGAGCCGAGCCATGAGCGTCGCGTTTCACGAGCTCCAGGTCAGCGCGGTCATCCGCGAAACGCCGGAGTGCAGCTCGTTCGAGCTCAGGGTACCAGCCGCCTTGGAGGAAGCCTTCCGGTATCGCGCCGGTCAACACCTCACGCTCGAGCTCCCCTGGGGCCACTTCAAGCTGACCCGCTGCTATTCTTTGTCGAGCTGCCCAGACCTCGGCGAAACACTGAAAATTGGAGTCAAAAGAGTCGAGCGCGGGCGAATCTCCAACTGGCTGAACGACAATCTGAAGGCCGGAGACTCGATCATGGCGAGCGTCCCCGAGGGCCGCTTCGTTCTCGATCCAGACACCCGATCCGGAGCCCCGCTCTTCCTCTTTGCGGCTGGGAGCGGAATCACACCGATCATCGCGCTCCTCAAGAGCGCGCTAAAAACCACGAAGCGCGCGATCACCCTGCTCTATGCCAATCAGGATGCGGGCTCGGTCATCTATGGGGCGGAGGTCTCTCAGCTTGCAGCGGAGCACCCGGGCCGGCTTACCTTGCATCTTCACTTCGACTCGACGAACGGCTACCTCGAGCAAAGCGATGTTCGCGAGCTTCTCCATCACAGCGACATCGCGGAGTTCTACATTTGCGGACCGGAACCGTTCATGGCGCTCGTCGAGAAAGCCCTCGATGAGGCGGGTGTCCACGAAGAGCTCGTCTACATCGAGCGCTTCGTCTCCCCAGCCGATCCTGACCGGGTTCATGTCGGTGCGGTCGATGAAGCTTCGCTGGAATCACCGGGCAGCTTCAGCCTCTGGCTCGATGGTCGCTCGCGCACGGTTCCCTATGTAAAGGGCAAGACCCTTCTCGAGTGCGCCCAGGATGCCGGGCTAGAACCGTCTCACTCCTGCGAGTCAGGCTATTGCGGTTCTTGCATGGCGCACGTCAACACTGGCAAGGTCTACATGCGGACCCACGAAGCGCTATCCGATCGAGATATCGCGCGCGGCGTCGCACTGCTTTGCCAGAGCCTGCCCGCGAGCAGTGACCCGCTGGAGCTCGATAGCGATTCGACCTCGTTTCGAGCTGCATCGGCCGTGAAATCCTCGTACAGCAAGCGCGCATCGAGGCTCGCGGCCGTTGGTGTCTTCGCATTCATGATCGCAGGAACGCTCATTCTCCGATTGGTGGACTAGGTGGTAAAATGAATTCCCAGGAATCGACATGAAGGTCTTGTACGTCATTCTCGTGAGTTACGCGTCGGCCGGCCTCGCGCAGGCGGCCCTCATGTATGCCTATCGGTCCAAGGGGGCCCGGAAGTACATGATCAGCGACGACGCCCACCGCTCGAAAACCGACCGGGAGCTCTACTGGCGCGTTGCGCTGAACATCACCGTGTCGGTTACGCTCATCTTCTCCGTGATGTTCGGCCTTGGCGACTACCTCTACTACGACCATGCGGCGCCGGCTTGGCGCTTCGCTCTCGAGGCCGTGACCGTCGTCCTGATCTACGACTTCGGTTATTACTTCATGCATCGCTACCCTTTCCACGAATGGAAGCTTCTCCGGGGTGTCCACTCGGTCCATCATGCCGCAAGGAATCCAAGGCAGATCGACAGTCTTTTGCTGCACCCGGTCGAAACCGTACTCGGCCTCGGGCTCTTCTTCGGTTCTGTAGCCTTGGTCGGCGGCGTGCACATCTACACTTTGGGCGCCATCTTCACGGCCTACACCGCGCTCAACATTCTCAATCACGCCGGCATTGACGTGCCGCACTTCCCCTTCAAGACCTTGGGCGTTCTTGCGGCCAAGCACGATCGGCATCATCACAGCATGCTTTCCGGCAACTACGCATCGATCACGCCCTTGCCCGACATCATCTTCGGCACCGTGGAGTAGGTCATGACAGTAAGCTTGGTAACCGGGGGCTCCGGCTTCGTAGGGGCCGCGATCGCCCGCGCGCTCAAGGTTCGCGGCGACCGGGTCATCGTCCTCGATTTGGCCCCTGAATGCCCGGTCGAAGGTGTCGATTATCGTCGCGTCGACATCCGCGACGAGGCAGCGGTCATCGAAGCTTGCCGCGGCGTCGACACGGTCATCCACAACGCCTCAATCGTTCACACCAAGCAGAACAGGAAAGACATCGTCTGGGCGGTGAACCTCGGTGGCACCGAGAACATGCTCGAGGCAGCGCGGCAAAACGGGGTTCCGCGCTTCGTCTACATCAGTTCCGGGAGCGTGGTTTACGAGGGCAAAGACATCGAGAACGGGGACGAAAGTCTTCCGTACTCGTCGGTTTCCCAAGCGCCCTATGCGGACAGCAAAATCGCGGCGGAGAAGCTGGTGCTCGCAGACAACGGGAAGGGCGGCATGGCGACTTGTGCCCTGCGGCCGCACGTCGTCTTCGGCCCTGGCGACAATCGCTTCATGCCGACGCTCTTGGCAAAAGGCCGCAACGGGCAATTGCGCGTCCAGATCGGGCGCGGCGTGTGGCTTTCGGACTACACCTATGTGACCAACATGACCGATGCGGTCCTGCTCGCCGACGAAGCGCTCGCCAACGATGGCTTGAACAGCGTTGCCGCGGGCGAGGCCTACTTCATCACCAACGGCGAGCCGATGCCGTTCTGGGATTTCATTCGCAAGGTCGCCGCGCGTCTTGGCTTTCCGCCCGTGAAGTACACCGCGCCAAAGTCACTCGTCTATGCCATCGCGGCGATCAAAGAAGGCATCGACACCCTCAGAGGCGGTACACTCAACGCCGAAGACGGTCTGACCCGGTTTGCGATCCGGTACATGTGCACCCACCACTATTTCAGCATCGAGAAGGCGCGCAGGGAGCTTGGGTACGACCCTCGGGTCTCGGTCGAAGAAGGCATCGAACGCACCTGCCAGCACCTCGAAGCCACGGGCATGGTTTAACCGATTTCAACGTGGCCACGCTGCGGGAGCTCGGGCGGCTAGTCGGCGAGGATGCCGCACGCCGGCTCGATCTTTTCGAGCGCGGCGCCAGCATCTCCACCGGGGAAGTGACCGAACAGGTTCTGCATCGTCCCGTGACCTGGCGCGCCGCCGGCTTCCCCAATGACCCCTGTGCATGCACGCCGCGTAAACCCTCGAAGGCCTGTCCGAACCCGTTCAGTCACTTTTTGACCCCTTAGGGTTGTTATGGATCCCTAAGGCTGTAGGCGCGAGGTACTTCGACAGTTCTTTACATTCTTATTCATCCTTTGGGTGTATGCAGAATCGCGGATCGCGCGTGCAGCGGGGCCATCACAAGCCCTTGCACCGCCGTGAGATGCGAGCGATCGGCGGGCTTGCTGTGGGTCCGCCAGCTGATAAAGAGGCAGGCGTCAGGGGGCTTTCGATCTAGTCGGGGGCGAGTCGAGTGTCTATCGAGATTGTGATCCTACTTTCGGCCTGTGGGCTGCTCATCGTGTTGGGCGTACTCGAGCTGACCCTTCACAGGATGCGGCTCAAGCGGATTCCGATTCGCATTCACGTGAACGGCACGCGTGGGAAAACCAGCGTCACTCGCCTGATCGGCGCCGGTCTTCGCGAGGCTGGCGTTCGTTGTGTGGTTAAGACCACCGGCACCGTCCCCCGGTTCGTTCTGCCCAATGGCCGCGAGGTACCGGTGTACCGTCCTGGCGGCGCCAACATCATCGAGCAGAAGCAGGCGGTCACCATGGCGGCTGCTCAACGGGCCGAAGCGCTCGTCGTCGAGTGCATGGCGCTCCAACCGCAGCTCCAATGGCTTTCCGAGTCGAAGCTCGTTCACGCCACGCATGGGGTCATCACCAATGCGCGGCCGGATCATCTCGATGTGATGGGCCCTACCGAGGACGATGTCGCTCGCGCGCTTGCCGCGACGGTGCCGATCAAAGGCGTCTTCCTGACTGCCGAACGGCATCATCGCCCCTTCTTTGAACAAGTCGCGGAGGAACGAGGTTCACGCTTCCACCCTTCTGAAGCGATCAGCCGCCGGCTCACGCCCGAAGATGTGGCTGCATTCCCGTATCTGGAGCATTTGGACAACATCGAGCTCGCACTCGCGGTGTGTGAAGAGGTTGGCGTCGATATCGACACCGCCCTTCGTGGCATGTGGAGAGCCAAGCCAGATCCTGGCGCCATGATCGAATCCCAGGTCGAGTTCTTCGGTCGGCACATCGTCTTCGTGAACGGGTTCGCCGCCAACGACCCGACGTCGACACGCTACATCTGGGAACAGTCGCTCCGGCGGCACCGCGAGCTCAACAGACGCATCGCGGTGTTCAATTGCCGCTCCGACCGCGCCGACCGCTCCGAGCAGCTCGCCGAGTCATACGCGCAATGGACGCAGGCGGACGAGGTGGTTCTCCTCGGAAGCGGGCAGTATATTTTTGCCCGCGCTGCGGTGAGGAGCGGGCTCGACCCGACGCGTTTGGTTTTCGTCGACCAGACGCATCCGGCCGATGTGTTCGAAATTCTGCTTGGACTTGCCGAGAGCTCTGCTCTGGTGATGGGCCTGGGGAACATCGCTGGGCCGGGATTGGCGCTCGCCGAGTACTTCGCCAACCGAGGAATGGATCATGCCAGAGATTGAGTTGTTGACCCTGTCGATCGGGCTCGGCCTAGCCGCCAGCCTTCTTTATGGTGAGCTCTTCGGGCTTGCAGCCGGCGGCATGGTGGTCCCGGGCTACGTCGCCCTTTACATGAACAAGCCGGTGGATATCGGGCTGACCTTGCTCGCCGCCCTCGTCACCTTCGGCTTTCTCAAAGGGGTCTCGCAAGTCGCGATCGTCTACGGCCGCCGACGAACCGCGCTCACCATCTTGATCGGCTACTTGGTCGGCCTGAGCTTTCGGATGTGGTTGGACAGCGCGATCACGCCGTTCTCCGAAGGAGCGATCATCGGCTTCATCATTCCCGGGCTCATCGCGATTTGGTACCAGCGGCAGGGCGTCCTCGAGACGACGCTCAGCTTGGTCACCGCTGCAATCATCGTCCGGATGGTCTTGGTCGTATTCATTGGAGACGTGACGATATGAGAGGGATGTATTGGAAGCCGGAAGGCGCCTCTCAGGTACAGCGCGCGTTGGTCGCGGCCCTGGCGGTCGTCGGCCTCATCGCCGTCGAGGTGTTTCCAACCGAGGAGCAGCAGCCCCACTATGCCGAGAAGAAGCTTGCCGCAATCACGGCGCAAGAAGCTTTCGCCGTCATCGCCGACGCCTCGGAGCGAAAGCGCATCCGCGTAGAGCCCAAGTTCGATCCGGCGGGCTCCAGGCTGATTGGTGATCCGCTCTCCCCGATCACCAGCGGGAGCGGCAGCCTGGTTTCCAAGCAAACCACGGTGAACCCGAATTTTGCGGCGGTCGTCGTCGAATGGTTGAAGGATCTGAAAATCAAGAGCGGTGACGTGGTCGCGGTCGGGTTGTCCGGTTCCTTCCCGGCGGTGAATGTCGCGGTCTACTCGGCGATTCACGAGCTCGGCATCGAGCCGATCATCATCTCGAGCACTGCAGCCTCTCAGTACGGTGCGAACGACCCCAACTTCACCTGGCTCGATATGGAAGCGGCGCTTCGTAAGAGTCAGGTGTTTCCTTACAAGTCGGTTGCTGCATCGCTCGGTGGCGTCGGCGACGATGCGATTGGCCTGACGAATCGTGGACGAACCATGCTCGAGCGCGCGATCGAACGAAACAAGATCCCCGTTCTGAGAGAAATCAAGGCAAGAGACCGGCCTCGCGACGTCGACGACGAAACCGAACAGGGCGGATTGAACATCACGCTCGTCGACCAGGATCGAGTCCGTGAACGTATTCGCGTCTACCATGAAGTCGCTGGCGATCGTCCAATCAAGGCGTATGTCAACGTGGGTGGAGGCACCGTTTCGGTCGGCACCAAGGTGGGCAAGCGCAAGTTTGTGCCCGGTGTCAACAATCGGCCGCCAAAAGGAATCGAAGACATGCCACCTTCGGTGCTGGGCGCGTTCCTCGAGCTTGGCATTCCTGGGATCCACCTGTCACAGATGACCGAGCTTGCGGAAAGGTATGGTCTAGAGATCGCGCCTCACGTGACACCGGAGGTCGGCGCGGGCGACATCTTCCAAAAGCGCCAAGCGAACCGTTGGCTTGCGGGTATCGTGCTTGCCTTGATTCTGCTCTCGCTCTTCGTGGTTGCGCGCGCACCCTGGGGTATGCGGATGCTTCGAACGACCATTCCCCCAGAGAGCATCGTGCCGCCGCCGCCCCGTGCACCTAGCGGCTTGGTGCCTCGCACCGACCAACGTGACGGCAACGGGAGCGCAACCGACCCGCCGTAGAATTGATCGGCTGGCGGACCGTGCTACCTCCAGGGCAAATGGAGGTCCTCAATGTTTCGCTATTTTCCTTTTGTTATCCTCGCTGCAACGTCACTTCTGGCCTCGAGCTGCGCCAACGATGCCGTGGTCCAGACCGGCTCTGTCGAGGTTCAGTGGAACCAGGATAATATTAGCGATTTCCAAAGCGCTGAGACCTTTAGCGTCGTTACGTCCGATATCGTCCCAGAGGAGAGTCTCCCCGATCTCGACGAGAACCAAAGGGCCTTCACCGACACGGTCAACCAGCTGATCGTCGAGGCCATGCAAGCCGAACCTGTCTGCCTGACGTTCATCGACCCCGAGGAAGTGACCGACGAAAACCAACCTGACCTTTGGGCAGCAAACGGAGTCGCGCGCGACACAAACGGTGGCTACGTGTACCAGTGCGTGGGCGATTGGTGGTGGGGTTACTGGGGCTGGTACTGGAACTCCTGCGCCTATTGGGTTCCGACCTATGTCGAGTATGACGTGGGCAGCTTATTGATTCCCATCGGTCTCCCGATCGTGGGCGATCAGCCGCCGGATTTGATCTTTGCCGGCCTCGCACAGTCGATTGTGGGCTCAGGCGGAGACGCCGAAACCAAAGCGCGCCAGGCGGTTCAACTGATCTTCCAGCAGTGGCCGGACCCGCGAACCTGCCCCTAGTAGCGAGCTGAGCTGCGTCGCCGCCGGCGGCTGCGCCGGTGCTGATTGGTGAGCTCGGCGTAACCGCGCGTGGTTAGAGATGGCGGGAACACGTACTCCGCCAAGTACTCCAGGGGGTCCAAGACCTTCCCGTCTTGAAACAGGCCGAAGTGTAGGTGGGGGCCGGAGTCCTTGACTCCAGTGCGCCCGACTTCCCCAAGACGCTGGCCGGCTTCAAGCCGGTCGCCCATCTGTACGTCGTAGCTGGCGAGGTGTGCATAGAGCGACACGACTCCATTCCCATGGTCGACCTCCACGAACAATCCACGGGGACCCATGTGCCGTTCATGAACGATTACGGCGCCCCATGGCTCAAGCGGGATGAGCGCGCGCCGCTCCCAATCGACGCCTGCAAACGTCACCGTGCCGTCCGCGATCGAACGAACGGGCTCGCCCTCCTCGGAAGCGAGGTCGATACCGCGATGCGGGCGTCGGCCATTGTCTCGCGGCTCGCCCAGGCCGCTGGTCGCGATCCTCGGATAGCCATCGAGTGGGCTCACGAAAGAGATACCAAGTAGCCCCCGGTTGCCACGATTCAGGCGTGCATGGTGGCTCAACAGACGTCGCCGAGCGGTGAGAATTCGATCCTCGGGACCGGTATCGCCGACCCTATCTCCCCAGACAAAATGAGAAACCGCATGGCGGTGAGGGGCCGAATCAAAGGCCCGGTCGATGTGCGGGCACTGCTGAGCAAACACGCTCAAAATCGCTGCCGCAAAATAGATGTTTGGTTTCGAGCGTACGAGCGCTTCGCGGCGAAACTGAAACGCGCTCACGTCCAGCTCCTTTCGCGTCCAGCCTTCGTCCGTCCAGACGCCGAAGCGGTAGACCCCACCTCGGATGTTCGCTGCATGCATGCCCCGATTGATCAGGGTGAGGCCGGCTCCGTAGCTATTGTTGATCTCGTGGTTGCAATTGCTCTGCGTGTACACGAGAGCGGCGAGCGTCCAAGCATCGACAGAGAACTCCTCGGCATACCGGACGATGGCCTTGGTGTAGGTCGCGAGCTCGCTCGCGCTGGTGGAGGCCGGACACAGTAGCGCCATCGCCGCAGCGAGGTCCTTGGCCAAGACGCGTGATGGCGTGGCGGGCTCTTCTGGCCAGTACGACAGGTCGATCAAGCCGCCCCCGCGCGGTCGCAAGCCCAGGCGGCGCATCTCGTCGGCGGTCAACGGGCCCTTTTGACCGGCCGATCGAACCGCTGGAGAGTCGTTCAGCACCACGTCCGTCCGCAACCGCCGATTCCAAGGCGTGTCCTGTGCGCGACTCGGCTGCAGCGCGGTCGCGAGGGCGACGAACGAGACGAGGGTTAAAGAAATTGCAAGAAATCTCACGCGGCTCCCCGAAGCTTAACAGGATGCCGCCCGGCTATCACGATTCCAACTTATCGGTCCAAGTTTCCGACCTATTTCGCGCCTTCAAAGGTTTTGCGACCTAGGGCCATGTCCGCTAGGGTGCCGGTCGGGACATGCGGCGAAGCGTGGGATGAGCAGACAAGCAGGGACAGATTTTTTGGGGGAGCGTCTCGCTTCGCTGGCAAACCGCCAAGAGCTGTTTGCCAGGCGGCAATACGAGCCTGTGATCTCCCACCGGGCGCTCGAGTCCACCGAGTCGACGTGGTTTGGCGTTGGGGTTGCCGCGGACGATGCGAGCTGTGGCCTCCCCATCGACGTGCTGATCCTCGTGTTCGCCCAGGAGATGGTGCGCAGGGAGCTCGGGCTCACCAAGAGCTCCATCCTCATCGCCGACAGCAATGCCTGCAATGCCGGCGTGCCGCGGCTCGACGTGCACCGCGCGGCTTCGCTTGCGCAAGCGCCCTTGGAAGCTCTGATTGATCGTTTTGGCTTTCCCGTCGACATCCGACGCTCGTCTTCGTTGGCACCGGCAGCGGAGGTCGAGCGAAAGCAAGAGGCGCTCGAGATTGAAAACGGATATGTGGCGCAGCAGCTCGTGCAAACCGAGATCATGCGTTCCCGTGGTGCGGCGGTGAAAGTCGGCTGGGCCCTGTCGGCGTGCACCTACGACGAGACTTACTTCGATCGCCTGTACCGTAATCGCTTTGGTGATCAGGTCACGTTCGCCTACACCATCGGAGGCAGGACGCTGAACGTACAGCGGCCACGCGCATGCCCCTACCTCTGCCGGGAGCCGAACGATCGACTGCTACTCGGAACCCGAGAGAACGCAGTGCGAAAGCTCTACGGCGACGCCACGTCACCTGCGGTCCGCGGCTACCGTCGCCTCATCGCCAAGCTTGCGCGAGCGTACCGGCGTCTCACCGGGGACGACCCGGGAACTCCCGAAAGCTTTCTTCAGTTCGTCGTCGACACCTCGGCCGGGCCGGCTACTGCAGGAAAGCGGGCAGCCCGCGAATCGCGAGCCGGCGCGCCGTCGAGCTTCGCTCCCTGATCTCTCGAGCTTGTGCGTCCGTCAGCGCGTCAGCGCCGCGCCCGCTTTCACCGGCGCGAATGAACGACTCTGGGCTCACGCCGCGCTCGAGAAGCAGCGCGGTGGCGTGATCGAAGACCGACTCGCGCTTCTTCATCGCATCGAAGCTGCTCTCGGTCACGGCACGGTCGACACCGCGTTCGTCGCAGTCCCAGCCCAGGAACTCGACCATGCCTTGGACCGATGTCTTGCGGTCGCTCAGAAGATCCTCGTAGCGAACGATCCGCACGTCGGGGTCAGAGGCTCGAGCGCGCCAGCCCGCAACGTGGTCGAACCAGGATCCGTACTGCAATCGGCCTTCGATGAAGCGCAGGTGAAATTCGTCCAGCGACCCCTCGAACCCCAGGTATGCACGGTAGAAATGAAAGTAGGACAGGAGCACGTCCAAGCTGTCACGCTCGACGTAGATGTAGCGCGCGCCGTCGGGCAGCCATTCCCGCGGCAGGTGGCTCTTGAATATCCGCGGCGACGGGAAGCGCTCGAAGTCCGACGCGCGTAGCTCGCCGATGGCCAATGAACGCTCGAACCACGGAGAAACCTTCGTCAAATGCGTCGGCTCGGGCTGCGCGTCGTGCGCTAGCAGATAGAGAATCCACTGCGTTAGCGTCGTGCCGGAGCGAGGGTAGCTCGAGATGAAAACGTCGCTCTCCCGAACTTCGAGCTCCATTCGGCCTCGCAGGAACTTGGCGATTCGCCGAGCGTTGTCCAGATTGCGAGCTGCGACGTCGAGCGCGTCGGTCGCCGCGCCCAGAAGACGGCTCGCCGCCCTCTGCATCGGGTCTTTCGTCCATCTCGTCTTGGTTGGCCGCATGATCAGACGCTGACTACCCTAGCACTGCCGATGGAAGCCCTAGCACATATCACGACACCGGAATTCGCCATCGCGTTCTTTGTGAGCTTCCTGGCCGCGGCGCTTCACAGCACGGTGGGCTTTGGCTTTGCACTGCTCAGCGTCCCCGTACTTTCGCTTCTCAACCCTCTCTTTGCCCCCGTGCCCCAGCTGCTCGTCGTCTTTCCGTTGACAGTGGCCATCGTCATTCGCGAACGCCACGCCGTGGAAGTCAAGAGCACCCTTTGGATCTTCGCTGGCCGGGTTCCTGGAGCGCTCGTTGGCGTCGCCCTCCTCAAGATGCTCTCGGGCGCGGCGCTCGACGTCTTGATGTCGTCGATGGTGGTCCTCGGCGTGGCTCTCGTCGCCAGTCATGGGACGTTCCGACGTACGGCTGCACGGGAGTTCGGGGCCGGTGTCGCTTCTGGGACCATGGCGATGGTCTCAGCGATCGGCGGACCGCCTATCGCGCTTCTCTATCGAAACGACGCGGGCCCGACCGTGCGTGCCAACCTGGGCTTGGTGTTCGCGATCGGACTCTGCATCACCATCAGCGTCCGTGCCCTGGCCGGGGAGGTGAGTTGGGCCGAAGTCGTCGTTGGCGCAGCGCTCTTGCCAGCGGTAGGGCTCGGACTGAGGGCCAGTCGGATACTGATTCCTAGGGTCGACGGCCCACGACTACGCCATGCCATCGTCGTCGTGGCTGCGGGCGCGGCGCTCCTGCTGTTCGCCCGGGGCGTCTTCAACTGGTGAAGTAGACCCAGGTCGTTTCCGGTTGGAAACGCACGGCGTGCCAGGCCGCTGGAACCTCCGGCTCGCTCCAGTAGTAGAGCCAGCGTGCGTCGACCGGCGCGATGTTCGTGCAGCCGTGGCTGCGCACTTTGCCGAAGTCGGTGTGCCAGTACGCACCGTGAAGCGCGTAGCCGCCGAAGTAGTAGAGCGTCCATGGGACCTCTTCGACCTCGTAGAAGCCGTCGATGGGGTCGGTTGCGTTCATCGTGGTCGAGATGTACTTCTGCTGGACTTCGAAGAGCCCGGTCGGCGGTTCGTAGCCCTCTTTGCCGCTCGAAATCAGTGTCGCATACACGGGCTTGTCGCCTTCGTACGCAACGAGCGTCTGCTCGCCCAGGTCGACGTGAATCCACTTTCCATTCGCCGGAACGTCGCTCGGACGTTTGGCCTGCCGCGCCACGCGCACCTCGTCTCGTTTCACGGCGCCAGGCTTGCCGGTCACATAGGTCACGCCGTCGACTTTAGGTTCCTCTTCGACCACGAAGCGCCCGTGTTTCTGCGCCTTGCCCGTTACCCGGGCCTGGTCGCCCTTCAGTTCGAGCAGGTCTCGATCTTCGCCCCACACGAAAGCCAAGGGGAGGTGCCAGCCGTCGCGGCCGAGCTCCTCGCCTCGAACGACATCGGGGTTGCGAAGCTCGACATCGCTCTCACGCACGAAACGGCCTCGAATCGTGCGGTAGAAGACGGCGCCGTCGGCTTCACGCGTCTCCTTTTCGGCAAGCGCGAGGAAGTAGTCTCCCTCCATCAGCGACGAGACCACCTCTGGCGTCGGACCCTTCTTCTCCATCGCACGTCGAGCCTGCTTCTCTTCTTGCACCGTCGGGATGCGGTAGTAGCGCGGCGCCCTCTTGGTGATGACGCGCGAGTACTGATAGGGGAGGTGGCTGCTGGTCTTCGCCGGCGGGACTCCGTACCGGTTCGTGCTCGGCGTCTCGCCCACGTGGAAGCCGAGAGACGTGCACACGTACCCAAACGGCGTCGCCTTGTACCAGGACCCGTCGTTGCAACCGGAACCGCTGACCTTGTCGCCCACTTTGATCACATCGCCCCGGCGCACGATACCGGCGACCTTCGGGCTGCTCTCTGCTTTGTCGTAGACGAATGCGTCGTAGTGAAACGCGGATCCGAAGCGACCCGTCTGCCCGGGGTTGTTCTTCGGGCTTTGCTGACGCTCGTTCCAGTCGTCGAGATGGGGTGCACGCAGTAGACGCTGCCCGTCGACAATCTCGGCGCGGTGCAGCTGCTCGTTCGATGCGTGCTCGCCGAAGGCGACCGCCCCACCGCTGATGCCAGCGATCAGAACGGCCAGACATAACAAAGACCATCGATTCGAGAGAAACCGCAACATGTACCGTGCTTTGAAAGGAACGCTCGACCCCGCGTCCGCTGCCCACCGAGGATAGCGCCACTTTCCCATGATTCAAAAGATCGACCAGTTCAGGGAGTTCGGGCGCAATTTCTGCGCTAGGTGCCGCCCGCTGACGGGTGGTAAGCCCCCGTCATGCCATCCGATTACGCGCAGCAGGCGCTCTCCCACCTTCGCGATCCCTCGGACTTCAAGTGGTACGTCATCCCGCTTTTGGTGATTGTGCTCTACATCTATCACGACCAAATCGGCCGGAAGAACTACAGCGTCGCCTTCGCCGGCCTCGCGCTGTGGGGCATGGATTGGTTCAACGAGATTTGGAATGCGTTGGTCTTCCACGTCAGCGGCTATGCGCCTGTATGGGCTGCACCGGGCGAGACGGCGTACCTGATTCTAATCGGCTTGAACATCGAGATCTGCTTCATGTTCGCGATTCTGGGCATCGTGACCACCGTCATGCTCCCAAGTAAGGAAACCAAGATTCTCGGCTTGCCTAACCGCTGGGTCTTCGCGGTGTTCTTCAGCGCGCTCGCGGTCTTCATCGAGTACCTGCTCAACGCCGTCCACGCGCTGACTTGGGACTACTCGTGGTGGAACCGCTCCGCGCCTTGGCTCATCTTCCTGATCGGTTACTTCCCGTTCTTCGTCGTCGCCTACTGGGTGCACGACATGAAATGCATCAAACGACAAGCCGCGGCCATTGGCGCCATTCTGGGGTTCGATGCGATCGCTCTCGTCGTCTTCGGCGCCGTGCTCGGCTGGATCTAGGCGACCGTCCCGGTGCGCTACGGGACGACCAGGTCGTTTTCGTCGCAGGGCCCATCGCAGGGATTCGAAACGACTCCGGTTTTGTAAAACTCTGCTAAGATAGGTCCAAGCGCTTCGAGCTCTGTCGCGCGCCCATGCGGGTCGTCCATCATGTCAGCCCAGTGCGGGATGTTGGTGATCGGCGGGTCGTCGTTGCCGAAGTCGATCTCGATCATTGCGGAGCCCGTGTGCGCGCCGCTCACGACGTCGAGGCCCCAGACGGGTCGGATCAGCGGGGCCAGGTTGACCACCCCGCCGATGGTACGCGCCATGATGTGGGCGCCGAGGTTCGTCACCTGATGGTCGGCCTTCGACACCTGAATCACCACCTCGTGCGCTGGCGTCCCCGGCAAACGGTTGGTGCGAATGTACTTCGAGTACCCCGTCGGCTCGGCGCGATCCCAAAGCCCTTGAATGAGCGCGAGGTTCATCTGCATATCGAGCGCGTTCCAGTTGTAGTTTCCGTACAGCTGCCCGGAGTAATCATCGAAGTTCACGCTCCGATTGAGGAGCAGGTTATACGATTGGCCCGGCACGGCGAGCAGAGCGCGTTCGGTGTCGGTGCTGAGCGCCATGATGCTAGCGCCCAAGATTCCGCCCTGGCTCCCACCGAAGTAGTAGCGCTTCGAGCCGTCGATCGTCGCACCGCCGCAGTCGTTCAGGAGCGCCTCATTGAGCTTCGTCATTGGCCCGCCATCGGCCTCGCGCGACAAGGTCCGCATCCCCATCAGGAAGTTCAAAAAGCCCTGGTGCATTCGCTCTGGGATCTTGCGGAACACCGACAGGTCGCCACCGAGAATGGCCTCCACCACCGTGGGGACATCGTCCGACGAGAAGCCCTTGTGGTCCATGCCAAACGCCGCGAGGTTTGCCTCGGCCATGATCTCTTGGTAACCCAGCACTTCTTCTTTCGCGCCAAGCTGACCGTGCCCAACCGCCACGAGCCCCGCGGGTGTCGTTTGCGCAGCGACGGGAATGATCATCGCCGCAGCATACGGGTAGGTGCCGTTCTGCTCCGGCAGGCCGTCGTCGCCGAGGTTGAGCAGCCCTCCGGTTTCGCCCTGCGTCATGTAGAGCGGCATGTCGAAGGTGATCTCGAGACGGCACTGGATGCCCTCGCGAAGCCCCTCGTTCTTCAGCTCAACCTCATACGGCACACCGTCCGGATACTTCGCGAAGGCGTCATCCCGGATATGGACCATCGCGCGGGTGTTGTTTTCCCGGCTTGCAGTGGTGAAGTCCCATGCAATCTGAAGGTCGTCGCGCGCGATGCCGGCCTCTTCGAGCGTAGCGAAGATCTCTTCGAAATGTGCGCGCCTCGACTCGATGATCTCGTCGCCGGAGGGCTCGTCGTCGCGTAAAGCCAAAAAGCCTGGAGAGGGCGCTACGAGAGCCCCATCGCCATCCCGCACGTTTCGAATGGCCACGATGTATCGGGTTGCATCCTCTGGCCGGATTGCAGGGCGTAGCATCAGCGCTTGTTCTTGCCTGAGCTCCGCAATGTCACGGTTGATCGTGAACCGGGGCCGGTCCTCCATCGCGTCCCCCCGGAGCTTCGCTTGCACCACATACTCATCGAGATCGACCCAGTGCGCGAGACGTTCGCCCGTATCGGCGTTGAGGATGACCGTCGGAGACTCGGCGCTCATGGAGTCTTCGATACTGTCCGGCGTTGCAAGTCCCTCTACGGTTGCCCCGGGGAAGTGCGTCATCGCAGCAATCCCGGGCGAGAAGCCATCCATCTCGTTGAACGCGCCCGATTTCGTCTGCACTCCGTTTCGGTTCGAGGGCATCGTGACTTCGGGAAGCGCCAGGCGAAGCCCCGTGACCGTCGTCGCGTCCGCCACGGTCCAGTAGTCGTTGGGGTAGGGAAAGCCGCAGTAGCTCGGCGTCAAGGGATCGCATTCGAGCGGCAGTGTTCCAGCCGTTCCGCCCGCGCTGTTACTCTCGGTGCCGCAGCCGACGACGAAAAGAACCGCAAATGCCAGGGTGGCAAGGCAAGAGACAAATCCATTCATGCCGCGGATGCTAGATGGCGAGGCAAGCCCTGTCTACAGCGCTTTGCTCGGCTCTTGAACTCTCTGTGAGATGCGTCCAAGAGCGAGGAATGAAAATCGCCGTCGTGACAGGAGCGGGCAAAGGCCTCGGCCGCGAGATCGCCAAGGGTCTCTCCGCAAAGCAGTTCACCGTGCTTGCGACCGACATCGACGAGGACGCAGCCCGCGTCACGGCAGAGGCCATCGGAGGTGGCGCTTGGTCGATGCATCACGACGTCCGGGATCCATCCTCGCATCACGAGGTCGCTCGCGCCGCAACGGAACGAGGCTCGCTCGCGCTCTGGGTGAACAACGCCGGCGTGCTTCACACCGGCCACGCCTGGGATCACGGCGACGAGCTGGTTCGACAGATGACCGAGGTCAATGTGCTGGGCATGATCTGGGGCGCCCGTGCCGCGATTGCGGGCATGCGTGATGACGGCGGCCACTTGATCAACATCGCATCGCTATCGTCGATCACGCCGGTGCCGGGTTTGGCCGTCTACGGAGCGACTAAGCAGGCGGTTTTGGGTTTTACCATCTCGCTCGCCGGCGACATCGAGCGCGCCAAGTTGCCCATCCAGGTGAGCGCCGTTTGCCCAGACGGAATCGACACCGATATGGTGAGCAGCCAGCGAGGCAACCAGCAAGCGGGCCTCGTCTTTGCCGCGGCCAAGCTTCTGACCGTCGAAGAGGTAGCCAGCGTCGTCCTCGACCTGGTCGATAGGCCCAGGCTCGCCGTCACTGTTCCGCGGTCCCGCGCCGTTCTCGCCCACGCCATGCGCCCGTTCCCGGAGCTCAGTCTCAAAATGCTGAAACCGTTTCTCTGGTTCGGCGAACGCCAGCGCCGAAAGACGAACGAAGGGAGCTAGGCCTCGCCGTCGCCGTCTTCGCGATAGATGTGCACATCGCGCTGCGGGAACGGAATCGAAATGCCTTCCGCGTCGAAGCGCCGTTTCACCTCGCGCGTGACACCCCAGTAGACCTCCCAGTAGTCAGCGGTTTTCGCCCACGGCCGGACGACGAAGTTGACCGATGATTCGCCGAGCTGGTGCAGCCGGATGACTGGTTCCGGGTCCTGCAGCACTTTCTCGTGACTCGCGACGATCTCGCCCAGCACCTTCTCCGCTTTGGGAATGTCGTCGGAGTAACCAATGCCAAAAGTCAGGTCCACGCGCCGCGTGTCTTGATGGTTGACGTTGCGAATGACGCCGCCCCAGATCTGCTTGTTGGGGACGACCAGCAGTTGGTTGTCGAAGGTGAGCACCATGGTCGACACCAAATTCATCTTGTCGACCTTTCCCGTGACTCCTCCTGCCTCGACGACGTCGCCGACGTCAAACGGCCGGTACACCAGAATCATCATTCCCGATGCGAAGTTTGACAGCGTGTCCTGCAAGGCAAAGCCGATGATGAAGCCAGCGATGCCGAGGCCAGCGAGCAAGGGGGCCACTTCGATGCCGAGCTGGGCGATCGCGACGATGACTCCGAACAGCAGGATCAGTCGCCCGGTCATCTTGATGAAGAAATCCCTGGCCAAGCTCGTCACTTCGAGCTTCGAGCGGTCGATGGCGCGCCGGATCAGCCCTCGCCCGATCCGCGCTGCGACCCAGAACGCGAACAGCAGCAGTACGAACGCGAGGACCTGGAAGACGAGTGACGCGCCGTTACTGCGAAACCAATCGGCAGCGTCGGCCAGCCACGATTCCGCGAGGCCTGAGGCGACGTCTTTGTTGAAGATGTCTTGCGAAAGCTTCCCGGTCGCGAGGATCATTCCCTGCCTGAGCTGAGCGGTTTTCAGCCCGTATTCGTCCATCAACTGGAGGGTTACGCGTTGGCTTTCGGCGAGCGCGTCTCTTTGCTTCTTGAGGGAGGCGAGCTGCTTCTGCGCCTCTGCGTCCTTGTCCGCCCCAGTGCGTGCTGCAATCTCGTCGATCTCTTCCTTCGTGGACTGGAGCACACCGGCAGTGACGTCTGCACGGATCCGGAGGCGCGCGACGAGGTATTCAGAGTCCGCCTCCACATCGAGACCGAGCATCTTTTGCTGGTCGATGTTCGTGTCCAAGTACTTGAGCAAGCGGCTTGAGGCCGAAAGTTTCCTGCTGAGCTCGGTGCGTGCCCTCTGCGCTTCCTCGGGGCTGCCTTTCGTCGCCACGTCCACGAGCTCGACGGATTCTTTCGCAGTCTCTTCCAACTTTTCTCGCATGGCGCGTGCGTCTTCTTGAAGTAGCTCGGTAGCTGTCGTGCGGCCTTGCGCGGCTTTCGCGCCGGCGTCCTCGGCGTTGACGACAAGCTGCACCAGCTTTTCGACGTCCCGTCGATATCGAGCCCGCCGTTCCGAGACCTCTTTTTCGAGCATCACGGCCGCGGCCCGGTCAGGATCTTCTTCAACTTTCTGCCGCAGCTCTTCGAGAAGTGATCCGCGTTGCTTCAAATCCGCGACCAGCCTTTGGATCTCGTCCGCGGCGCCCTTCTGCTTGGCCGTATGGCCATCCTGTCCCATTGCTGCCAGCGGCAGCAGTGAATGGAGCGCCATGGTGAGTAAGAATATCGAGGCGAGCAGAAGACGCCCGCGTTGCGCCGCAATTTGCATAGTCAATCTCCGTCAAGCTTCGTTGCCGGGTCGATGAATCGACCCCAAGCGAGCGCTACAGCTAATCGAAGTCGCGCCTGCCCTCAAGGCGGCAGGGGCGTTGAGAACCGGCGCTTCGCAGGCTAAGGTCGCGCCGATTGTGGAGGATGAGATGAGGATCAACGGCTTACGATGGACCGCGCTTCTGATTGCGCTTTGGCTGCCAGCGACGCTGGCATCCGCCCAATGGGATGCAACGACCGAGGAAGGCGCTTATACCACCGCGCCAGCCCCCCCTCCGGCGCCGCCCGACCAGATGGTCGCGGACACCCCACTGCCACCCCTTCAGGAGCCGGGGTCAGACAAGGCGTGGAAGCAAGCCAGTTTCATTTGGTCCCTCGACATCGGGGTACCGATCGTTTTGGACGTTCCCCGCGATGTGGTTCGTCCGGGCGCGAGCGTCTTCTTCTTTGGAGGCGCGGACTTCGGTTTCTTCGCGATCGGTGGTGACTTCGGTCTGCAGTGGAATCCGATCGATCTAAACCAGGTCCCCGGTTTCTCCGGGCGCCGGCCGCTCACGCGCATCTACCTTTCGGTTCCCGAGGTTCGCTTTCAGGTTCCAGATCTGAAGGTCGTTCTCCCGTACCTCAGCTTTGCGTTCGACATGAACTTCTGGAACTTCGCCGAGACTGGAGTCGCATGCGGCTACTGGTATTGCAGCCAAGTTTCGGTGTATCGATTCACGCCGGGCTTCACCGGCAAGGCCGGCATCGCCTTCAACATCAACGAGAGTGGCGTCCATATCGACCTCGGCTTCCAGTACTCGTTCACCGGTAAGGGCAACTTCTTCGAGCAATCGGGATGGTTCCTCGCCCCGTACGCCGGCGTCCTAGTCCGGCGTCGGAAGTAGCCTCGCTCCGCTAGCGGCGGCCGCCACCACCGCGTCGCCCGCCTCCGCTTCGGCCCCCGCTACTCCGATTGCCACTCCGATTGCTGCGACTGCTTCGGCCGCTCGTACCGCGTTGGTTGCCGCTGCTTCCTCGGTTGCTGCCCGTGCTCGAGCCGCCCCGATTGGAAGGCTGGGTTGAAGGCCTGGTGCTCGGCGGCCTACCGCCCTGATTCGGAGGACGCCCAGAGCTGGGTGGCCTCCCGGTACTTGGTGGCCTTCCGCCATGACTCGGAGGCCGGCTGTGCGCAGGAGGGTGGTATGGGCGTCGGTGCGCATGGGAGTAGTGATAGCGCCCGCTGCGGTACGCCGGAGGTCGGCGGTAGTATGCGTGCCGGTGATACCAGTGGTAGTGGTAGTACGGGTGCCAGACCGGAAAGAGGATGAGTGGCGCCACGTACGCGCCCGTCCATACGTAGACCGTGGTCGTCGACGCTTGGGGAGCGGGCTCTTCGGTCGTGGCGGGCGGAGCCTGTTCAACCTTGGCGGCAACGTCTGGACCTCCTGGAGCAGACGTGGTGCTGTAGACGACGTTCTTCGTCCCCGGCTTCGCCCAACCGGCTCCATAGAACACCCATTGCTTGCCGTCCCAGTCCCAGCGCGGCGGCACCAAGATCATGTTCTTGACCTTGTAGATCCACTCGCCGCTCTTCCAGTCGAACTGCTCTCCCGTCCATATCCAATGACCGGGCAACCACTGGTACGAAGTCTTGGCGAGGAGCTCGGCTGAGGGTTGCTGTTCTTCGAGTGATTGGGGCGTCTCGGGGTGAGGAGGACGGTCATCGGTTCCGCCTACCGCGGGCGCTTCGGCCGGCGGCGCGTTCTCGGGCGGAGCCGGCATGTCATCGGGGACCTCGTTTGCGGAGCGAACGACGTCACCTTCCGAGGCGTCCTGCGCGAAGGCGAACGCAGGAATTCCAGAAGCGAGTAGAAGAACAAGGAACAGCCGCATGACCTTTTCGACCGCAACCCAGAGAACCTTATTCACCGCCATCGAGTCGAACCGCAATGAAGGCCCAGTTCTTCTTCGAGCCGCGGAGGCGCCCACCCCAATCGGCCAGCATCATTTGCCAGCCGTACTTCTTGCGAAGCGCCCGGAGCCCCGCTTGTTTGTCGGCTTCATCGTCGACCAGCCGCGCAGTGCCATCGTGCCACGGGCCCTTGAGCGCCCCCCGAACGCCACACTCCGCGATACGGATCTTCGAATTGCGTCGCAAGCGCTTGACCTTGTACGAGTCGCCGTTCGTGAAAATCACCAGCTCGTTCCCGTCGCGGCCCACCCAGACCGGCGTTTGCACGCCCGTTCCGTTCTTTCGGAAGGTCTCGAGGTTTACGTACTGCGCTTTGCCTAGATCATCGATGGTCGCCATGGCTCGATCATAACGCGCTTTGTCCGGCGCGCATCCACTGCTTCAAGCCTACGGCTTCAGAATCTCGTGATGCCCCGGGCGTAGTAGCGAATCCAACCCTCAGTAGGCCGGCTCGCGGTAGGTAAATCGGGTGCTCGATCCAAATCGGATCGGCAATCGCCCGTGCCGTACTGCGGGTCGCTCGTACTCTCGGCAATCACCAAGTACATGCCCCTCGGTGACATTTCGATCCGACGCACATCGACGCTCAGCACATCGGAAAGAGAGCCGACTAGCGTGTTGATGCCTCGATCGATCTGAATCGCGCCCTCACCGCCCGGTGAAAAAGTGTCCCGAACACCGCCGATGAACTTGGGAACGAAACTGTTGTTGCAGAGCACCTTGGCCCACGGATAGCCTTGATGCGTGATGACGACCGACGATTGGTCGACGACGAACGATCCTTTGCCGTGGCTATCCACGAAAGGGGTCCCGCAGTAGCGGAACGAAACGTCTTTGTCACCGCACTGGCCGACGAAAGGCAGTATTTCGAGAAAGAACGCGCCAATCGCTTGGTCGAAGCGATACCAGTGATCGGGTGCGGCGGAGATTTCGCTACTCGCATGGAAGTACTGCTTGAAGCACATCTGCGGCACGCCAGTATTTTCGGACAGCCGATAGTGAAACTCCGGGCTTGCATTCGCGTTGGGCCGGATGCCCACGGTTCCGTCCACCCAGAGCGCCGCGTTGACCTCGGTCCGGGACTGCGGCTCGGTGGTTTCGATCATTTCATCGATGAAGCGTTCCGCGAGGCCTCGGTTCCCCAAGGCGCCTCCAAGGCCTGCCGTATAGTAAGCATTCTCGAGGCGGTGCTCCCACTCCCAAGGAATGAAAAACGAGCAGGCACCGATGTCCATGCTGTATGCGTGCCATCCTGTGTTGCCGAGCTCGACGGTGACTTCGGCCTCGGGATCCCAGCTGTAGTCGAAAAACGTTCCCGAGCTCTCCTGAGCCGCCGCGCCCTGAGGCGGGCTGCTTGCATTGCTATGCTTGAAACCATGACTGGCCCGAATTAGGCGATTCCACGCGTCCCCGCGCCAGCGGTAGATGCCACTCGCGATGTCCCCAAATTGCCCCTCTGCTCGGCTCTTCGTCGGAGACAACCAAATGTCGAGATCGTTTCCCGAAGCAGTCGAGTACTCGAGCTCGCGACCGCCGCAGTGATTGCGCCCCTGCCGCTGGACGTAGTTTTCGGTGCACACGTGCACGATGCCGGGGCCGTGTGTCATGTTGTGACCGACCGGGCCATTCTCGTGCGCGATGCGAAGTCTCGCGACGCAGCCCTCTGCGCCGCCTGGGTTTGAACAGTGCCAGACGGTAGTGGGCAGAGTTTCGTCGAAGGTGAATGCTCCGCTCGGCGAAAAATAAATCAGTTCCCAGTTGCCGTCCGGCATGAGGGCCTCGATTCGACCAGCGCCCTCTAGATTCGAGGTTCTGATTCTCACGGGGCTCAGTACGTTCTGGACGACGACGTATCCGCCAGTCGGCGCGACCAGCGTCGGGCGCGACTCGCATGAGTTCACGCCGAGCACAGGGATGGCCAACACGAGAAGTGCGACTCGAATCCGCTGCGGTTTCATAGGCGGCTCCTTTGCTGTGAGTTCGCTGCCGAGCGACAACACCCCAAGCATAGATGAATTCGCTCCATTTCGGTTGCTTTCCCGCTTCCCTCGGAAGCTCGCGAGGCGCATCTGCGGCACTTTGCCGGGGTCATCGATGGCCGCCATGCCCGATCCCACCTCGCTTTCGCCGCAGCCCACCAACGGCCAAAAGGCCGGAGTCATGCTCAGACCTCAGCTCACCGCTCGAATCTGTGCACCACGCCGCTGGCGCCCCACGAGCGACTTTGCAGCACGGCTGTCGGTGACACGATTTGGTCCGGCTTGCACAGCTCCTCGCGACACACGCGGTCGCCCTGGTCGCAGGCATGGGCGACGTCGCGGCAGCTGCAGTCAACGCGATGCAGTCACTCGATGAGGCCGTCGCAGCCTTCGATGCGGCGGAGCCCCATGACAGCTACGTAAGCAATGCACGAGTGGCCCCGAGCGGGATCTAAATGAAGCGCTTCGAATGCGTCAGTTTGATGGCGCAGGGTTCGCGCCGTCGTCGATCCACTGACGAATCGCGTTGACCTCCGCATCGCACAAGACGATGCCCTCATCGTTCAACGGCATTCGCGACGTTCCGAGCGCAATGTCGACCCCGAGGATCTTGTTCATTAGGTACGACGCTCCGCTGTCATTTGGCGCGACGCGAAGGCTCTCGGTAACTTGCACCGAGTTGATGTTCACGAGGTTCATTCCAGACGCCGATACTGAGCTGAGGTCCAGCTCCGCTTCCGGCAGCGTGTCGTCGTGGCAATCGCTCGAGGCGCACCCGCGGACGTCAAATATCGAAGCTTGAATCGCTGTCAGAGTCGGCGCGATCGGATCGATGCAAGACCCGTCGCAATCCACCTGACCGCCGTCGCAAGCGCTCGCACTGCTGCCGCTATCGCAGCCAACCATCAAAAAGCCCGAGCTCAGAAGCAAGGACAAACCCAAGGAGAAGTTTTTCATTCGCTGCGTATAGTTGCTGAGTGCGCGCTCGTAAAGCCATCTATCGAGCGAGACCCGACCCTTGCTAGGCTGCCGGCAGAGCCATCATATCGCGCGAATGCATGAGATCGATTCAGTGTTTGCCGCCGTGCTTCTCACCGGCGTCGTCCAAGCCAACATCGACAGCCAGGTCATCTTGGCGCGTCGCCGCGGAGCCGATTGGCAGCTGGCCGGCATACACGCGGCGGAGCAGGCTGTCGGTATCGGTCGAGCACCTCGTCAATCAGCGGCGAGTGGTCCATCAAGCGGGTCCTTGCAGCGGGCAGGCGAGCTCTAATTCCAGGCTAACGCGGCCCAGCGTCTCAAGTATGTACACCATCACACTTCCTCAAAAAGGGAGCATCGCATGAACATCGGATCGTGCGATCTTCTCGGTAGGGACTACTTCGAGCGGTTGCGCGCTTTGGCCGATCGTTTCGATGTCGCTGGGATTTCCGACCATCTGCGCTGGCGAAGCATCGGTGGCCACTGGTCGCTCTCGTTGCTTCCGCTTCCGCGGAGAGACGAGACGCTCAGGCACCTGGCCGATCGCCTCGATGAAATTCAGGCATTCCTCGGGCGACCGATAGCGCTTGAGAACGTCTCGCAATACCTAACGGTCCCAGGGGACATTCCGCCGGCGGAGATGTTCAACCAGCTCCATCAGCGCTGCGGCACCGCGATTCACCTCGACTTCAACAATCTGCTGGTTGGTGAGCGATGGCTCGGGGAGTCGCCTGCTGCCTTTCTCGATGCGCTCACCGCAGAGATCGCCCGGGGGCACGTGGCAGGTCAGGAGGACGTGCCGCTGCCGGTTGACGATCACAGTCGCAGGCCCAGCGCCGCGTGCATGGAGCTTCTGGAATACGCAGTGCCAACTGCGCCTGTGATTCTCGAGTGGGATCGCCACCGCCCATATCTGAATGGCAGGCCCACTTCTTCTCGGAGCGGGTGCGCGCTGGGCGCTTCGGCTCCGAAGGCGTGTACTTGCGAGAGCAGGTCTTTGGAGCGCTGTCGGTCTTGTCGGAGGCCCTGCCCGAGTTAGAGGCCTCTCTTGGGGAGTCGAACTTCCGCTACTTCGTTCGAGAGTTTCTGCGCAGCCCACAAGCCCAAGACGCGTTGGGTACGACCCTGGTCGAGCCGTTTCTCTCGTTCCTCGAGGATCGCCCGGAGCTAACGAAGAAGTAACAGGTTGCGAACGCCTCTTGCGTATGTTTACAAACAGCGAAGCAGGAGGAGACCAACGACGTGACCGCCGAAGCCGCCGCACAGGCCAGCCCCAGCCTCGTTCCGACTAGAGAGGCGCCCCGGATGAAGGGGCATTGGTTTTGGGGATGTGCCCGGGACCTGGCCGCTGAGCGTACGCAGTTCTTGATCGACGGCCACGAGGAGCACGGCGACGTATTCGTTTCTCGCGCGCTCATTCGCGACCTCATGTTCGTGCGCGATCCGGCGGTCGTGAATGCGATCAACGTCACCTACTGGGCAGATTTCTACAAGCCTGACTACATCAAAATGATGTGGAAACCGTTTTTGGGAAACGGTCTGGTGCCGAATGATGGCGAATCCTGGAAGCGCCAACACAAGCTCATCATGCCGGGCTTTCACAAGAAGCGTGTCGACGCCTATGCCCAGACGATGGTCGAGTTCACGGATCGAATGGTCGATCGTTGGGAGGAAGGCGAGCAAAGAGACATGCGACTCGAGCTCAACGCGCTTGCGCTCGAAGTCGTCGCCGACACGCTCTTCGACATTGACATCGGCAGGGGCGACTCCGAGACGATTCGCGACGCCCTGGCTGACATCAGCGAGATCTTGGTCACCGACGCGGACAAGATGATCCCGCGGCCCGACTGGTGGCCCACGGCCGAGAACCGGCGGAAGAGGCGCGCCATTGCGAAGATCGAAGAAATCATCCGGCGCGTGCACGAGGAACGGCTGGCCCACCGGAAAGATCGTGGAGATCTGTTTTCACACATGGTGTTCGTCGAGGATGAGCAAGGGCGCATGTCCGACCAGCAGCTTCGTGATGAAGCGATGACCCTCATTTTCGCAGGGCACGAAACGACGGCGCATGCGCTGACCTGGACTTGGTACCTACTCGCCAAGAACCCGGACAAAGTAGCGGAAATGCGCGAGGAGCTTGCGTGCGTGCTCCAGGGTAGGCGCGCCGAGGTTGAGGACCTGCCAAACCTTCCCTACCTCGAGATGGTGGTGAAGGAATCGCTTCGACTGCTGCCCTCGGTATGGGCGTACGCGCGCCAGGCGCAGCGGGAGCTCGTCATCGAAGGCTACGAGATCAAAAAGGGTCAGACGATCACCATCAGCCACATCGCCATGGGTCGCAACGCCAAGTACTACGAAAATCCGATGGAGTTTCGGCCCGAGCGCTGGACCCGTGAGTTCGAACGGAGCCTTCCCCGCGGCGCGTACGTTCCGTTTGCTGGGGGGCCGCGCGTCTGCCTGGGCAAGCAGTTTGCCATGATGGAGATGCGAATGATCCTCGCGACGCTCCTGCAACGCGTCGAGCCGAACCTCTCCGAAGGCTTTGAACCCGACTTCGTGACCGAGCTTTCGATGCATCCGGGTGAACGCGGCATGCAAGCAGAAGTGAAGTTCCACGAAGGGAATCCAGCCTAGGGCGCAAGCGGCCTCACCGGACGATTCAGAATCTAGAGGGCCCTATGAACTGATTCACCTACTGGCCCTTCTTTCGGCGATCCCCGCCGCGCAGCGGAGCAGTCGGATTGGCGGACTACTCCGAACAAGTCCACAAAACGCGTCAATCGTCTCATTTCGAGAAAAGCGCGACAGCCCCGGCGCCTCGGGGCCAATGACTAGAAAGGAACCAGTGAAAGGGTTGAAAATACGTGGTCTGTCGTCGAGGCGCGTGCGCCGATTCGAACCCGATGAGGTCACCTCGCGAGGCCAAGGGGAAGCCGATCCGGCATCGGTCGGTTTGCGACGAGTCGATATCGAGTCGATTTGGAGCGCGGTCGTCGACTTCTACAAGACCGGCTTTCACCCGGCGATCGGCCTCTGTGTTCGGCGGCGCGGGGAGGTCGTTCTCGATCGCGTCATCGGACACGCGCGCGGAAACTCTCCCAAAGATCCAAGAGATGCGGAGCTGGTTCCCGCCACCACGAGCACGCTCTTCAATTTCTTTTCGGGTTCGAAGTCGGTCACAGCCATGCTCGTTCACCTGTTGGCCGAGCGCGATCAGCTGCACGTCGACGAACCGGTCGCGACGTTCATTCCCGAGTTCGCTCGTCATCGCAAAGAGCGGATCACGATCCGTGACCTGCTGACACATCGTGGTGGCATTCCAGCCGCGCCCAGCGAAGTCGCCGACTTGGATGTGCTGCAAGACCCCCAGCAAATCCTGGAAATGATTTACGAGCTGGAACCGAGCTACAGACCGGGAACGGTGCCCGCCTATCACGCGGTGACCAGCGGTTTCATTTTTGGGGAAATCATTCGACGCATCACCGGCAACGACATTCGCGCGTTTGTGCACAAGGAACTTTCCAAGCCCCTTGGCATGAACCACTTCAATTACGGGCTGACCGCAGATCGACTCGATGACGCAGCTATCGATGCTTGCACGGGTCCCAAGTTGATCTGGCCGATCAAAGACATCTTCAAGAGGTCCCTCGGGGCCTCGGTAGAAGAGCTGATCGAGCTCTCCAATGATCCGCGATTCCGTACCGGGGTCATTCCTTCCGCAAATCTCTTCGGAACGCCCAACGACATTTGCCTTTTCTTCGAGCTTCTCGTCGCGGGCGGTGCGATCGATGGCACCCGTGTCTTTGCCGAGGCCACCGTGCGCAGAGCGGTCCAGCCGCAGACGCCCGGTCAAGTGGACAGGATGATCCTCTTGCCGATGTCGTATTCGATGGGCTTCATGCTCGGCACCGAACCGCTTGGCCTCTATGGCTTCCGCGCAGGGAAGGGGTTCGGTCATGTCGGGCTCAGCAACATCCTCGCTTGGGCCGACCCGGAGCGGGACATCTCGGTGGCGCTAATGAACTCTGGGAAGCCTTTCTTTGCCTTGGAGACGGCATACTGGCCCGAGATCATCCGCAGGATCAGCACACGCATCCCCCGGGACGGCGGCCGGTTTTCGATCGATGCCTAAACGCCGCGGAGCGGTGGCTCGAGCAACTCGGTTCTCGGAACCACCGAAACCTCGGGCTTCTGTGCGACTGAGGCCGCCGAATACCCATTCGGCGTGCGGCAGCTTCAAAAAGAGGCTAATTGGTCTCGATACCTATTTAGGGGAGGTGGATATGGTTCGTAACTTGATGATGATTCTTGGGCTGTCCTTGGCGGTTGCTGCGTTTGGCTGTGAGACGACGAGCAGCGACGCAGATGGCGACGGAGGCAGCGGGGGTTCAGCTGGCAGCGGTGGAACCGCTGGCAACGGCGGCATGGGCGGCGACGGCGGCATGGGCGGCTCGGTGACCGATGCTTGCCTCAATGCGGAAGACCTTGCCATGGTTTGCATGGAAACCTTTGGTGACGACTATGTTGCCCCGTGTGCGACTACCGCACTGGGAGACGGCGCGGCTACTTCGACCTGCTTGCAGAGAGAGCCGCCGGCGGGCCCAGGTCTTACCATGGACTGCGCCGATTGCTTCGGTGCTCAGACCCAATGCATTCGTGACAACTGCGTCCTTAGTGGGGACGCGGTCTGTTCGCCACCGAACCAGAACAGCCAAGCGTGCCTCGGTTGCCGTGACAGCTCGGGTTGCGATGCCGCGGCCGCGACGTGCACCGGAGACCGCGCCACCGCGTGCGCCGGCTAACGTTTGCGTAGCGACACAAGAATGAAGAACCGGCGCTGGGCAAGATCCAGCGCCGGTTTCTTTTGTCAGGTGAGGCTCAGCCAGCCGGCTCGAGAATCACCACCGGGATGATTCGATCGGTCCAAGTCGCGTAACTTGCGAAGTCGGGGTAGTGGGCCACGAGTTTCGGCCAAAGCACTGCGCGCTCCTCCGGAGATGCCGTGCGCGCCTTCATCTTCATCTTCCGGCGCTTGATCTGCACTTCGCATTCGGGGGTGGCGACGAGGTTCTTGTACCAGAGTGGGTCGCCCGGAAGCCCCCCCTTCGACGCGCCGACGACGATCGTGTCGCCTTCTTCGATGAACAGCAGCGGCAAAGTCCGCGGCAGGCCGCTCTTGCGTCCGACTGTGGTCAGCAAGAGCACCGGAATGCCCAAGGGAAATGCGCTGCCGACGCGCCACTTCGACCCGAGCAAACCACCGGTCCATCGGTAGAGCGCGAGATGTACGGCCGACATGGTCTTGATGATCTTGCCCACATAGGGCTTGTCGAGACCTTCGGGCTTGGACTTGATCTTCACGGTCTCGGTCGTCATGGCGCTTATCCCTTGTGCGCGCGCCGCAAGACGGCGAGATAGAGGCGATCGGCGGTCTTTAGCGGAAGCCGCTCGATGGTGGAGCGCAAGAGATCGGGTTTCACCGAGTAGACCGGCTTGGGCCGCTTCACCGTGAGCGCGTCTTCGATGACTTGCGCCAGGATGTCGGGGTCGCGTGCGGACTCGATCTCCTTGCCGGCCAGCGCTTTGAGCTTGCGAAGGACCTGAGCGAATTTCGGTGTTTCGGCTTCTGCCGCGGTGAATGCGTCTTCGATGCCCGCAACCATGTTGGTACGAAACGCGCCAGGCTGAATCGTGACGACTTTGATGTCGAGGAGTGCGAGCTCTCGGCGCAGGGCGGTCGAGTACGCCTCGATGGCGTGCTTGCTCATCGCGTAAGGTCCGTTGAACGGGGCTGCGCTTTGCCAACCCGTCTCGGAGCTGAGGTTCACGATGCGGCCCTTCGCGGCCTCCACCAAAGGAAGGAAGGCCTTGTTCACTCGATAGGTGCCCATCACGTTGATGTCGAGAATCCGCGCGAGCCGAGCTTCCGGGATGTCGGTCAGAGAGCCAACCCCCATGACTCCGGCGAAGTTCACGATCCCGTCGAGTCGATCGGTCTGGCTCGCAACCGTGTGGTAGGCGCTCTCGATGCTCTCCTGGTCGGTCACGTCCATCACGACCGGCACGGCATCGGGATCGTGCATCGAAGTCCGAAGCAGGTCCTTGCTGAGATCCGCCGCAAACACATTCCAACCACCGGCGAGGAGGCGTTCGACCGTGGCATGGCCGAGCCCACCTCCCGCCCCCGTTACGAGCGCTGTCCTCTTGGTCATGTGCCTTCTATAGACCCGGTCCCGATGGTTTCAATCCGTCTCTGGCCTTCGGAGAGACGGGCCGCTCAGCGCCGAAACATCCGCTCGAAGATCCGCTCGCGCAGGGAGTCTGGCATGGTGCGTTCCATCAGCGGAAGCACCCAGACGCCGGGGCCGATGACGTAGTTCACTTTGAGCTTCTTGGCCGTGATCACGTCACGGTAGACGCGGTCCGCGAATTTCTCTGCGGTCCAGAGCGGAAACGTCGACTCGATCGCGTCGCCCGGGAACTTGAACTGCGCCTTGTATTGCGGGAGCAGATGGTCGGGGAACGAGGCCCAGAGCTCGGCTTTTTGCGCGTCGCTGATGTCCATCATCGGCGTCTTCACTCCACCGGGCTCGATGCAAGTGACTTGAACGCCAAACGGTTTGAGCTCGACGCGAAGCGCCTGAGTCAGACGCTTGAGTGCGGCTTTGCTGACTGGATACGAGCAGCCCATTGGGATGGTGAGATACTGCGAGGCCGATCCAACGTTGATGATGCGGCCGTCATTGCTTCGGCGGATGAAGGGAAGGGCCGCCTGTGTGACGCGGAGCTGACCCCAGAAGTTGACCTCGAAGAGGCTCTTGAAGCGATCGATATCGACGTTTTCCACGCCCCCGCCTGCGCCCCCGGTGGTGGCTGCGTTGTTGACGAGGAGGTCGAGCGGGCCTTCCCTAAGGCCCTCACCGATTTCACCGAGCGCCGACCTCACACTCGCGACGTCGGTGACGTTGCACCGCACAGCCCGGGTCCTGTTGCTGCACCTGGCGAGGAGAGCGTCCGGCGGCTGACGGTTGTAGCCCGCAAAGCAGCGCCAGCCCTCGCGATCGAGCTTTTCGATGAGTGCCTTGCCAATGCCGGTTGCCGCTCCGGTCACGAAGGCGGTTCGCGCGCTCATGATGGGGACGTCCTTTGTGCTTGTTCTTCGCGCTCGATGTTCGCCGAGCCAAAGTGTCGGAGCAGGAACTCTTTCACGCTATCGGTGAACGCGTCGTTTCGGTCGCCGGCGACCATGTGATGGGCGTCCGCGAGATCGACGTACTCGGCATGCGGCACCATCTCGAGAAACTCCGCGGCGGTTTCCTTCGAGACCAGGTCACTCAGGCGCCCTCGAATCAACAGCATCGGAATCTCGATCTTGCGGACCTCTTGCAGGCGTTCCTTCAACTTGCGATCGTTTTCCTCGGTGTACCGGCTTGGCTCCCAGGTCTTCAGCATGTTCGGGTCCCAATGCCAGTAGTAGCGCCCGTCTTCCATCTGCCGCAGGTTCTTGGCCAAGCCAGACAGATCCTTGGGTCGTTTCCTGTGCGGTAGATACGCCGCGATCGAATTCGCCACCTCTTCGAGGGAATCGAACCCCGATGTGCCCTCCTTCATGAACCCAATGATGCGGTCGACGCCGTCGGTTTCCAGACGCGGCGTGACGTCGACCAGAATCACGGCTTTCGCAACCGACTCTTCCTGTTCGGTCTCGGCGAGCAGTGAAGCGATGCCGCCCAGCGATGCTCCTACCAAGATCGGTTTTTGATCGAGTTGCGCGATGACCTGCTGCAGGTCTTCGGCGAAGTGATAGACGCGATACTCGCCGAGGCCCGCCCAGCTGCTCTCGCCATGACCACGGTGGTCCATACAGATCGTGTAGAAGCCATGCTGAGCCAGCAGCTCCGCGCTGTTTCCCCAGGCGTGCCGCGTTTGCCCTCCGCCATGAAGGAAGAGCACCGGCTGGTGGGCCGGGTCCCCGTAGGCGTCCGCCGCGATCGACATTCCATTGGGCAACTCGAATCGGAGCGAAGGGGCTGGCAGTGCAAATGCGTCGTTCATCATCTCACCCACGCTGATCGACAGTCGGCCAAGCGCAAACCGGATGTGAGTCGCGCATCATGTCGATGACACGCTGTGCGATGCAGCCTGGCAACTTTGAGGAAAACGATTGAACGCCCGAGGTAAGAAAGAGCAAGACCGCAGGCGTGACCATCCCGAGCAGCATCATCCGCGCGAACACGATGCGGGAATCCGACACGCCTTCGGTGACTTCACGAAGGCGCGCTTGGACGATTTGCTGCGACCGCATCAGCGTTTCACCAACGACGTCTTCCGGAATGTTCTGTCGCGGCCCAAACATGATTCCAAGCAGGAACTTCGCCGTGGTCGGCCGCTTGTTCATGTTCGTCAGCACGAACTTCACGAAGCGCTGGCAAACCTCGAATGGGGTTTTCGCGAAGGCCAGGTCCGCTTCGAGCTCGTCGCAGTACTCGGCATGCCGGTCGGTAATGAGGTCGACCAGGAGGTTCTCCTTGCTGCCGAAGAAGTGATAGAGGCTCGGGGCGGAGGTGCTCGCTTCAGCCACGATGTCGCGGACGCTCGTCGCAACGAAGCCGCGCTCCGCAAAGAGGCGCTCTGCGGCCTCGAGGATGACCTCCCGCGTGCCCCCGTTGCGCTGCGCTGCGACGGCTCGCGCCATCAGGAGCCTTGGAACACCGGTTTGCGCTTCTCCATGAAGGCTGTCGGGCCTTCGATGGCGTCTTTCGTCTTGAATACGGGTTGCCCGATCTCCAAGGAACGGGCGAGGGCCTCCTTTGCAGGTACGCCGTCGTTCTCGATGAGCGATTGCTTGACCGCGCGAACCGCGACCGGGCCGTTCGCAGCGACCCGTGCGCCAATCTCGAGGGCCTTTTCGAGCGCTTGCCCTTTGGGCACGACGTGGCCGATGAGTCCGTAGTGTAGGGCTTCCTCTGCGCTCAGCCGCCGACCCGCGAGCAACATCTCCGCCGCGATGGTGTACGGGATCTGCCGTCGAAGTCGCACGCTCGATCCACCCAAAGGAAACAGGCCGAGCTGCACTTCGGTCACACCAAACACCGCGCCTTCGCCGGCAATCCGAATGTCGGTGCCTTGAAGAATCTCGGTGCCGCCAGCCAGCGCATAACCTTCGACCGCGGCGATCAATGGCTTCTTCGTCAGGTAGTGCCGGAGGAGCGCTTTCCAATGAAGGTCCGGGTCTTCCTTCATTCGATTCAACCACTGGTTGCCAGCGTCCCACTTGCCGGACTTCATCGAACCGAGGTCGCTCCCCGCACAGAAGGCGCCCCCCGCGCCCGTCAGGATGATCGCCCGAACATCCTCGTCGGCGTCCGCCTCATCCCAGGCGTCCGCCATCCGCACCATCATCTCGATGCTGAGCGAGTTCTTTTTCTCCGGCCGATTGAATTTGCAAATCGCGAGATGGCCGCGCTTCTCGTACAGGAAATGGGGCTCCGGCATTCTGCTTCTCTCCGTGAGGTTTTGACTTGCAAAATTATAACGAACGTTACATATAGCGTCAAGCCGGTCTCTGATACAACGAGAAACCCAAGTGCCAACGAACGAATCACTGGACGATCTCGGGACCTGTCTCGTCACCGGCGCCGCAGGATTTCTCGGCAGCAATCTCGTCCGAGGCCTTCTCGGCGAGGGCTATCGGGTTCGTGCCGTGATCCGAAATACGCCCCTCGAGTTCGAGCACGCGAACCTGGAAATCATCCGAGGCGAAGTCGAGGATGCCGACCGGATGATGAAGGCCTGCGAGGGGATCGATACCGTCTTCCACACCGCGGCCCAGTTAGCGCTGCTCGGAGGGTGCGCCGCATCCGAGGCCTATCGCCGCGCGGCTTACGATACGAATGTCGGCGGCGTCGAGAACCTCATCCGCGCGTGTCACGCCCAGGGTGTACGTCGCTTTGTCCACACGAGCTCGATCGACGTCTGCTTCAACTCCGAAGTCAACACCGCGATGGACGAACACACGCCCTACGCGACCAACATGAGCTGCCTCTACACCGAAACCAAGATCGAAGGCGAGAAGCGCGTGCTCGCGGCGAATGGGGAGCACGGGCTTCTGACGACTTCACTTCGCCCCGACGGAATCTACGGTCCTGGTAACAACATCATGCTGGACGAGATGTTCAATCAGGTGACGAAGGGGCGGCTCCTTGCGACCATCGGCTTCCCTGGCGCGCTCCACGATCACGTCTACATCGACAACCTGGTCCACGCCGAAATCCTCGCTGCCAAGCATCTGGTTCCCGGTAGCCCGGTTTGCGGCACGGCCTATTTCGTCACCGATGACCATCCGCTTCCCCTCTTCGAGTTCATGCGGCCCTTGATCGAAGGGATTGGGTACCGGATTCCCAAACTCAATATCCCTTACAGACCGGTGCTCGCAATCCTGCGCCTCTGGCAGTACCTGCATTTTCGGATGGGTCTGCCCGCGCCGGTCTTCACGCCGCATGAAATCCGCAAGCTCGCAATCTCTCACCGCGCCACGAACGAAGCCGCGGAGCGAGACTTTGGCTATCAGCCCGTCGTGAAACCCGACACCGCAATGGCGCGCTGCCTGGCCCACTATCAAATGCGGCTTGCCGCCGTCCAGCCCCCCGACTAACGGCCCCTGACCCAGGCCCCCGAAATAGGGGACAGTCCCCTTTTCGCAGGGGTTAAAAAAGGACCATTCTTGAGCGTTAACCCATTGAAAAAGGGGACTGTCCCCTTTTTCCGTGGACTTGATTGAAAGTGCTTGACCGGTTTGGGGAAGGCCGCTAAAGAAGGCGTCCGTTTGAGGACGAAGACGGGTACGGGAACCAACAAAACGAAGTAGTTATCAGGGTTTAGGCCCGGACGAGCTTCGAATCACGGTTCGCGAAAACGGCTTCTGACTCTCTTTGACAGTTTGCGAGAATACACGGGGCACTAGCTCAGGTGGTTAGAGCGCACCCCTGATAAGGGTGAGGTCGCTAGTTCGAGTCTAGCGTGCCCCACTGAGGACGGGGCTGTAGCTCAGCTGGGAGAGCACCGGCTTTGCAAGCCGGGGGTCAGGGGTTCGATCCCCCTCAGCTCCACAAAATTGGCGGTTGCCAATCATCCCGTGAAGACCCAGTCTTGATTCCTTCGGTCGGCAGCGCAGCAAGCGCGCAATCGACCCGAGCAATCAAGTTTCAAGTCTCGATTTCTCGCATCTTTGACAACTGAATATCTGTAGAAATTTTCTCTTTCTAGCCGTAGCTGTGACCAGGCTCTTCTTTCGAACCCTGGTCTCGAGTTACGAGGGTGCCGCGCCATTTATGACTTTCCGTCATGGCAAGGCACCACGGTGGTATCCCAACTATTCGCGGTTGGTTACGCCACCACCTTCGAGTGAAGAGAAATCGATGAGGCGCCAGCGCCCCCGCAGGAGCGAAGTGAGAGGTACTTCTGTACCTCGCAGCGGAGCGACGAGGAGGTAAGCGGCGGATCAGCGATTTATCGAAGCTCGAAGACGAAATGCGTCTTAGGAAAAGGTCAAGCTAGGAAGGGCACACGGTGGATGCCTTGGCGTCGAGAGGCGATGAAGGACGTGGGCAGCTGCGAAAAGCTTCGGGGAGTGGCTAACACACTTTGATCCGAAGATATCCGAATCGGGCAACCGTCTGGGGTTATACCCAGAAGTCCAATGCTGAATTCATAGGCGTTGGATAGCTAACCCAGGGAACTGAAACATCTAAGTACCTGGAGGAAAAGACATCAATCGAGACTCCCCTAGTAGCGGCGAGCGAACGGGGACCAGCCTAAACCATACCAATGTAAGCTTAGGGGCGTTGTTGGTACGGGGTTGTGGGTCCAGTGGGAGAGCGCCCTAATGCTCTCACAGAGTTACAAAACCAAATGCTAGATGAACGATCTGGAAAGGTCGGCGATACGAGGTGACAGCCCTGTAGTCGAAAGCGTTTGGTCTCTGCACTGGTACCCGAGTACCACGGGGCACGTGGAATCCTGTGGGAATCTGGGAGGACCATCTTCCAAGGCTAAGTACTACTCGACGACCGATAGTGAACAAGTACCGTGAGGGAAAGGTGAAAAGCACCCCGGCAAGGGGAGTGAAATAGTACCTGAAACCGTGTGTCTACAAGCAGTCGAAGCACTATGCCCTTCGGGGAATGTGCGACGGCGTACCTTTTGCATAATGGGCCTACGAGTTACGCTTTGTTGCAAGGTTAAGCCGATAGGTGAAGCCGTAGGGAAACCGAGTCCAAATAGGGCGAAATTAGTAGCAGGGCGTAGACCCGAAACCGAGCGATCTATCCTTGGGCAGGTTGAAGCGTGGGTAAAACTGCGTGGAGGACCGAACCCACTGAAGTTGAAAATTCAGGGGATGACCTGAGGATCGGAGTGAAAGGCTAATCAAGCTCGGAGATAGCTGGTTCTCCGCGAAATATATTGAGGTATAGCGTCTAGTGAATTGCCCCGGGGGTAGAGCACTGGATGGGCTAGGGGTCCTACCAGATTACCAAACCCAACCAAACTCCGAATACCGGTGACAACTGCTAGGCAGTCAGGCTGCGGGTGATAAGGTCCGTAGCCAAGAGGGAAAGAGCCCAGATCGACAGCTAAGGTCCCTAATCCAGACTAAGTGTGAAAGGATGTGGGGGCGCTCAGACAGCCAGGAGGTTGGCTTAGAAGCAGCCATCCTTTAAAGAAAGCGTAACAGCTCACTGGTCGAGCGAACCCGCGCCGAAAATGTAACGGGGCTAAGTCTGGTACCGAAGCTTCGGGTTCTAATTTATTAGAGCGGTAGCGGAGCATTCTCACGCAGATACAAGGTGTACCGTAAGGAGCACTGTCGGGCGTGAGAAGAGCTTATGTAGGCATGAGTAGCGATAAAGAGGGTGAGAAACCCTCTCGCCGTAAGCCCAAGGTTTCCCAGGGAAGAATAATTCTCCTGTGGGTTAGTCGGCCCCTAAGTGGAGCCCGAAAGGGGTACACGATGGGAAGCAGGTTAATATTCCTGCACCACTAAGGAATCCATTGATCTAAGCAGGGACGGAGAAGGATAGGCCGATCGGGCGAATGGAAGTGCCCGTTCAAGCAGGTAGGAGGTTTCCGTAGGAGGCGATAGCCACAAACGCGGAAACATTACTCCGAGACGTGATGAGGTGGAGCTCCGGCTCCGTAACTCGGTGATTCCATGCTTCCAAGAAAAGCTGCGTAGTGAGGATCTTTAGTGACCGTACCGCAAACCGACTCAGGTGGGCGGGGTGAGAATCCCAAGGCGCGTGAGAGAACACTGGCTAAGGAACTCGGCAAATTGACACCGTAACTTCGGGAGAAGGTGTGCCCGTGTCCGTGATGAGACTTGCTCTCTGAGCGGGTGTGGGTTGCAGAGAATAGAGGGTTGCGACTGTTTACCAAAAACACAGGACTCTGCGAACTTGTAAGAGGACGTATAGGGTCTGACGCCTGCCCGGTGCTGGAAGGTTAAGAGGAGTTGTTAGCTTCGGCGAAGCAGTGAATCGAAGCCCCAGTAAACGGCGGCCGTAACTATAACGGTCCTAAGGTAGCGAAATTCCTTGTCGGGTAAGTTCCGACCTGCACGAATGGCGTAACGACATCCCTACTGTCTCGGCCAGTGACTCAGCGAAATTGTATTGAGCGTGAAGATACGCTCTACCCGCGACAAGACGGAAAGACCCCGTGAACCTTTACTGCAGCTTGGCAGTGAAGTTCGGGACAGTCTGCGTAGGATAGGTGGGAGACTTCGAAGCCGGGATTCTGGTTTCGGTGGAGTCAACCTTGAAATACCACCCTGGCTGTTCTGGACTTCTAACCCAACACCGTGATCCGGTGTGGGAACATTGCCTGGTGGGCAGTTTGACTGGGGCGGTCACCTCCTAAAAAGTAACGGAGGTGCGCGATGGTTCCCTCAGGCTGATTGGAAACCAGCCGTAGAGTGCAAAGGCATAAGGGAGCTTAACTGTGAGACCGACAGGTCGAACAGATGCGAAAGCAGGCCTTAGTGATCCGGTAGCTCCGCATGGAAGGGCTATCGCTCAACGGATAAAAGGTACTCCGGGGATAACAGGCTGATCGCGCCTGAGAGTTCATATCGGCGGCGCGGTTTGGCACCTCGATGTCGGCTCATCGCATCCTGGGGCTGGAGCAGGTCCCAAGGGTTTGGCTGTTCGCCAATTAAAGCGGTACGCGAGCTGGGTTCAGAACGTCGTGAGACAGTTCGGTCCCTATCTGTCGTGGGCGGAGGATACTTGAAGGGAGTTGACCATAGTACGAGAGGACCTGGTTGAACGTATCCCTAGTGTTCCGGTTGTTTCGCCAGAAGCATAGCCGGGTAGCTATATACGGAATCGATAACCGCTGAAAGCATCTAAGCGGGAAGCGAGCCCTAAGATGAGGTATCCCTGGACTTCGGTCCCTAAAGGCCACTCGGAGACTACGAGTTTGATAGGCTGGGTGTGGAAGTGCGGCAACGCATGTAGCTGACCAGTACTAATCGGCCGTGAGGCTTGACCTCTTTCTAAGACACGTTTCGTGCGTGGCTTGAGATCAGGGTTGGGAGGAAGAGCTCGAGACCATCCATCAACACGGACTCTCGAACTTGCTTCTGATCCGCTTCACAGAAGCGGCACAGAGAAACTTTCTACGGATTCGGTGGCAATGTCGGTAGGGTCACACCCGATCCCATCCCGAACTCGGAAGTTAAGCCTATCAGAGCCGATGGTACTGCAGGGGCAGCCCTGTGGGAGAGTAGGACGCCGCCGGAATTATGGAGCCCCGTTTCGAAAGAAGCGGGGCTTCTTTCTTTGAGATGCTCTGCGCGTTGGTGTCGCCGATTGAGTAGCCCTCGAATTGGCGATTCGGAGCGGGGTGCTATCCATCACGCATGACAAGGTCATTGGTAACACTCGAAATCGATCGCTCAGTTGCGACGCTGACCATGGATGACGGCAAGCGCAATGCGCTTTCGCCGGCCATGTTCGACGAGATCTACGCGGCGCTCGAGCGCGCGGAGCGAGAGGACGCGGCCGTGGTGATCACTGGGCGCGAGGGCGTGTTGTCCGCGGGGTTTGACCTCAAGGTGATGAAATCCGGTGGTGTGCCGGCGGTCAAAATGCTGCGGGCGGGCTACGCGCTGACCGCGCGCCTTCTGTCGTTTCCGAAGCCCGTGGTCATCGCGTCGCCAGGACACGCGTACGCGATGGGTGCATTCATGTTGTTGTCCGGCGACTACCGCTTCGGCGTGCCGGGTCCGTATACCTATGTTGCGAACGAAGTCGCGATTGGCCTCGCGATGCCGCGGGTTGCCTGCGAGGTCCTTCGCCTGCGCTTGAACCCTGCGGCTCGAGAGCGTGCCGTGACCTTGTCCGAGGAATTTTCGCCGGAGCAGGCACTGCAGGTGGGTTTTATCGACGCGCTGGTACCCGCCGAGCAGTTGCTCGACACGGCTCGTGACAAAGCTGCAGCGCTCTTGGAGCTCGACTCAGTGGCGCACGCGGTGTCCAAGAAGCGGCTGCGCGCTGACACGCTGAGGAACATCCGTAAGGCGCTTCCCTTGGATCTCAAGGACGCGGTGGTGCTCGGCGTAAAGAGCGTCGCAAAGGCAAAGTGGGGGCGCTGAATCGATTCCGCCGCCAATCGTAGATCTGTAGAAGATTAAGACCAGGTCGCCCAAGCTTGCAGCGCAGCTGAGTGCGTATTCGATCTTACTAATGTCTAGTTCAGTCGAGCCCTCGCGGCGGCGTCTATCGCTCGCTCGACGGCGGCGGCACTGAAGCCCACGATCACTTCGTCTGCGATCTTGATCGTCGGTACGCTGCGTCGTGGATTCAACTGAAGGTATTGCGCGCGCGCGGTCGGGTCGTTGTCGACGTCGTGCTCTTCGAAGGCGATGCGCTGCTGTTCGAAATACGCACGCGCGCGTTTGCAAACGCCGCACCATGCAGTCGAATACATCACTACGGGAACCCGTCGGCGTGCCGTTGCGATCTCCCAGTCGGCTGGTTCGGCGTTCCTCGCTGCCCGTGGACCAGCCTCGCTCTGTGGGGCGGCGGTTACGTTACTCCTCGCGATCGGCTTCTGTAGCGCTGCAGGGTCGAGGTTCTCGAATGCACGGATGCGCTCCTTCCGCGTCATTTGACTGTTTTCTAGAATGCTTCGAAATGTGATGACGTCGGTCTCGGAGTGTGCGGTCGAAGTGTCCGGTCTCTCCGGAAGCTCTGGTTTGGTTTCTTCGACTTGGGGCTCGTTTGGCGGAGCCGCTTGAGGTTCCGCTGGAACTACGGCATCGGCGAGGCGGTCGGCCAGATCGGCGAGCTGGTCACAGCCCGATGTCATTGCGAGCAATGCGAAGGCGGCGACGGCTAGCGGAACGGCAACGGCGGGCTGCTTCATCTCTTGCTCCTCTCGATGGCGGGCTCGGATGTGCGAACAGACTCACATGGGATGCATTTCAATCTAAAAAGAATGCCCAAACTTGCATCACAACGCTGTTTGCAACGCCACCAACGGTCGCCCTTTTTTGAAGAGGCACAAGAAATTACAGGCATCCCGGCACAGACGCCCTAGCTTGAATAGATGCGTTTCGAAAGCGGTTCGAGACTGGCACTCTGTGCTCTGCTGCTTTCGGCCTGCAATGGGGTGATATGCCGGGCAGGCACCGATGCCCGACGCAGGTTCGATCCCGGATGCGGCCGTTCCGCCCCCGGACTGCGATCCGATGACGACCCCTCCATTGCCCGCGCGGGCGTTGCGCATCAGCGACGTCACCGTCAATCAAGGTGTGTCGGTTCCGCTGGTCGAAAATTCGACGCCCGATACCCCGCTTCCAACGCCGAGTCGCTTGTACGGCATGTTCCCGCTTGCTGATCTCGACGTCTCGATCCGCCAGGCTCCGCTCGACTTCGATGACGTGATCGGGGCGGATGGGCAAGGATGGTCCAATCTCTGCAGTGAGTGCCTCTCGCTTCGCGCGAACGACAGTGCGGCCTCGAATACGTATTACTATTGCGCGGTCTGACCCACCGACGATCCGGTCGACTTCTGCTCGCAAGACTGCGTCGCCGGCCTCGGCCCTGTTCCGAGCGTTGGTGACACCTTCAACCGTTCGGCCATCGGGCTGCTTTACGAAAATGGTGTGGAGACTTTCGTGCACGAGATCAGTCACACGCTCGGGCTTTCGCACGCGCCCTGCGGCGGAGGAGCAGGGGCAGACCCCGACTGCCCCTACAGCGGCGGTGGGATTGGCATCCTCGGTTTCGACATCGCGGCGAAGCGCCTTCTCGATACGCAACACCGCGACCTGATGGGCTACTGCGGTCCCGTCTGGATCAGCGACTACCACTACGCATTGCTCTATGATCGCCTCATCGCCGTCACCGCTTCATCGTCAATTTCGCTCAAGCGCGCAATGACTCCCCTCGCTCTTTGGGCAACGCTGGTGAGGGTTTCGCAGCTGCCGGGCGGCATCCTCTACGCGCCGGAATTGGCGAGTCCCCCGGCGAGGATCCGCATGCCTGGATACGAAACCGCCACCTACCGACCGTAGGCTTGTCGACCTAAATCTTGGCCGGCGTTTACCCGGCCCGCGGCGTCAGCACGACCACGGGAAGCTCCCGCTCGGTTCGCGATTGGTATTTCGACCACATTGGGTTCACCGTCTTTCCGATTTCCCAGAGGCGCTCACGATCGGCGCCACTCGCAAGGGAGGCTTTCGCCGCGAGCTTCTTTCGCCCTACGCGAACTTCACAGTTTGGATTGACCTGAAGGTTCTTCCACCACTGTGGGTCGCGCTTCGCAGCGCCATCGGAGCCCACCACCACGTACGAGTCGCCGTCTTCGAAGTACACGAGGGGCGTCGAGTGCGTATTGCCGGACTTTCGACCCGTGACCGACAGCAACAAGGTTGGTAGGCCGAACCAGGCGCCAAGCCGCCCGCCGCTGCGTTCGTAGACCTCGGCATGGGTCTTGAACATGGCCTTGAGGGTACGCGCGCGAAGACGGCGGTAGCGGGAAGCCATCAGGCGGACCGTTTACGCGTCGCTGGCCATGATGAACAGCGGGAGGCCGTTGAACGCGGTGTACGTCGGACGCATCCGGCCGATGTCGTAGTATTTCTCGACGTCGACGACCTTCTTGGTGCCGATAATTTTTTCCATCGGCACACTGCCGTAGCGACCGTTGTGGACGGAGATCAGACGACCTGACGTTCCGGCGGTGACCAAATCCAACGCGAGGTTGCCAAAGGCCATGGGTGCGATCGAGTCGATTGCATCGGGATTGCCGGAACGCACCAGATAGCCGAGGCGCTGGCTCACCACGTTGACTTTGCGGCCTTTATTGTACTTGGGAGAGAGCTCCTTGAGCGCATTTGCAACGCGGTCGCCGATGCCGCCGAGCTTTCGGTGACCAAACATGTCGGCTTCTTCACCTTCGAACGACATGTCGGTATCGCCGGCGAATTGCGCGCCCTCGGATACGAGGACCACCGAGTAGTTGCTGGGGTTACGGTTGCGGTCGTAGACCATCAGCTCGGTGAGTCGCTCGATGTCGAAGGGATGCTCGGGGATGAGGCAACGACTGGCAGCGCCGGCCATGCTCGGCAAGAGCGCCGTGTACCCTGCGTATCGACCGAAGACTTCGATGACGAGGAAGCGCTCGTGTGACCCCGCGGAGGTGCGCAGCTTGTGCGTCAGCTCGATGGTCCGCGTGACGCAGGTGCTGAACCCGATACAGTAGTCGGTGCCTGGGACATCGTTGTCCATCGTCTTCGGGATCGCGACGACCGGAACGCCGCGCTGATGAAGATGCGCGCCATAGCTGAGCGTGTCGTCACCGCCGATCGGAATCAGGCAATCGATGCCGAGGAAGTCGAGGTTCTTCAGCACCTCGTCGGTGATGTCGTTGACGTCGTCTTGATACTTGTCCTGCAGATGCGGAGGCACGAATTCTTTGGGCAGGGTGCTCGGTCGTGTTCGCGAGCTGTGCAAGAACGTGCCGCCGGTGCGGCCTGCCTTGTCCACCAGGTCTTCGGTCAGAAGCTGGACGGCCGCGCTGTTGTCGGCGTCTTTGTCCGGGACGATGTCCACGAGGCCACCCCAGCCCCTGCGAATCCCGATGACGCGATGACCTTCCCGGATGGCGCGAAGCGTTACAGCCCGGATGGCCGGGTTGAGACCAGGTACATCGCCGCCGCCCGTTAGAATCCCAATGGTACTCATGCCGGGACTCTAGCGCAGGAAGGCCGCCGCGCGACAGCCCCTAGCTCGATTTCAGACGCTATTGCGTCGGTAGCGTGTCGCGTTTGGTGACGGGTACCCGCAGGCCCTGCATTTTGCTGAACACTTCGGGTGTCGTTTTCCAACCCTTCGCGGGTATCGCAAACATCGAATCGACCAGCTCAGGAACGAAGAGAATGGGCTCGGCTTCCGCGTTGTATCCAAGTTGCAGCAGGGCATCCTGCTCAAAGAGGCGGCACTGCTTGTCACAGCAGTGAAACGACTCGGCCACCCGATAGAAACCTTCGGGCGGAAGTGGCTCTAGCAACCGGACCAGACCCGGGTCGTCCAGCATCTGCCCGTTCGCCTCGAACTGTGCTCGGTTGAACCGCCACTCCGTCGGGCGGTAAAGGCCCGGCCCCGGGTTTCCGTGGTTGTGAAAATACACGAGACGTCCCTGTTCGACCGAGCCGATCGGTCCGGTCGTTCGATATAAGCCACATGGTGGGAGCTGCATGGTTGAAACCGTAGCATTCAGGATACCCGTTGTCCGTCGCCGCAGGGTAATCAAATGTCTGTTGCGACTCCGCCGTGAGCCCGATTACAACGATTGAATGAGCAAGGATTCTGCAACCGTCCGCAGCGATTGGACGTTCGACGGAACCTGGCCCTACGCGCCGAACTACTTTGATACCGGAGTCGGACGGATGCACTACGTCGATGAAGGTCCCCGCGATGGCCGGCCGGTGGTGTTGGTGCATGGCAACCCGACTTGGGGTTATCTCTACCGAAACTTCATCTCGCCGTTGTCAGAGTTTGGGTATCGCGTCGTCGTCCCCGACCATCTGGGTTTCGGGCGCTCGGACAAGCCGAACGAGCCAAGCCTCTACACGATCCCAAAGCACTCGGAACGCTTCATCGCCTTGATGGATTCGCTCGGCCTAAAGGATGCAACCCTCGTCGCGCAGGATTGGGGCGGACCGATCGGGCTCTCCTGGCCCGCGCGTCGTCCCGAAAACGTGCGCAGCCTCTACATCATGAACACGTTTGCCCATCGACCGCCGCCCGGGACGAAAGTGCCCTCGATCCTGCGCTTGATTCGCGCTCCGCTCGTCGGCGAGGTTCTCGTCAAGGGACGACACGCGTTCGTGAAGAACCTCCTCTTCAAGGCGATCCGGCGCGACCGGCTCACCGACACGTCGCGCGCCGCGTATCTCGCACCACACCCAAGCTATGCGAGCAGGACGGGGATTTTGGTGTTCCCGCGGCAGATCCCCGACAGCCCGACCGGTCCTATTTCAGACTTCCTCGACGAGGTGCACCGAGGGCTGATGGCCTTTCGCGATCGACCGGTGGCCTTTGCATGGGGGAAGAGGGACCCGGTCTTTCCTCCGGGCGTGTACTGGCGGCTCTGGCAGCCGGACTTCCCCGATGCGCCGGTTCTGTGGCTCGAGAAAGCCGGTCACTTTCTGCAAGAAGACGCGCCCGAGCTCATCGTCCCGAATCTGCTCGAGCTCTTGAAGCGATAGCGCTACCAAGTTTTGTACGGCGCAGCGACCAAGTTCGAGTTGAAGTAGCGTGGGTCGTCGGTGACTTCTTCACCGGCCCAGTCTGGCTTTTCAAACGCTTGCTCTTCACTCTCGAGCTCGACCTCGGCGACCCGCAGCCCGGCGTTCTCACCTTCGAAGACATCGACTTCCCAGACGTGCCGCCCGATCGTGAGCGTATGGCGAACCTTCTCGATCAAAGGGCGCTTGCATAGACCGTCCAGCATCCGCTCCGCATCCAGCAACGGGATCTCGTACTCGAACTCCTCGCGCGTCGCCCCGACGGTTCTGCCTTTGACCGTGATGAAGCCATGCGCCCCCGCCACGCGTACTCGAACTGTGCGCTCCGGCTCCGTCGACAGGAACCCTTGCCGGAAGCTCGTGCCGACTGCCGCATCGCGCCAGCCATCTCCGATGACGAGAAACTTCCGTTCGATTTCTTCTGGCATGGACCTATCTCTACCATTGTCTGAGGGCATCGTGGCGAATCCGTACGTCGTGTGGTCTTGCCTTGTATCCAGGGACGCGCCGGGCTACCCCGGGCAGCCTTGCGACTCAATCCAGAGCAACGCGCCGCGGTGGAGCACGACGAGGGGCCGTTGCTGGTTTTGGCTGGTGCAGGCTCGGGGAAGACTCGAGTAATTACCGCCCGGATTGCGCGGCTCCTCGCGAGAGGAGTCCCTGCGGACGCGATCTTGGCCGTGACCTTCACCAACAAGGCGGCCAACGAGATGCGCGAGCGCCTGGGTGACATGATCGGGCGCAAGACGGCAGACGAGATCTGGTTGTCGACGTTTCACAGCTTCGGTGTGCGCTTCGTTCGCCAGGAATCCAAGGCTTTGGGCCTCGGCACACGCTTCACGATTTTCGACCAGGGCGACAGCCTCGGTGTGGTCCGGGAGCTTCTTCGCACCGAAGCCAAAGCCGATCGACAGCTCGACGCACAGGCGATCCTCTCCCGAATCTCCCTCTGGAAGAACGCGATGCTCGAGCCCGCGAAGCTGAGGGCCAAGAGCGACGAGTACGACCAGGCGGCCGCCAGCATCTACGCCGCCTACGAATCGGCTCTCGCGCACATGCATGCGGTGGATTTCGACGACCTCGTCGTCAAGCCGGTCGCGCTTCTCCGTAAACGACCCGGGATTCGGAGCAAGTGGCGCGGACGATTTGCGCACATTCTCGTCGACGAGTTCCAGGACACCAACGCTGCCCAGCTCGACCTGGTTCGCCTCTTGGCCAACGAACGGGGAAATGTATGTGTCGTCGGAGACGACGATCAGTCGATCTACGGCTGGCGCGGCGCCTGCGTCGACAACATTCTCGATTTCGAGAAGCACTTTCCGGGCGCCGTCGTCACCAAGCTCGAGCAGAACTATCGATCACGGGCCTCGATCTTGAATGTCGCCAACGCGGCGATCGAGAAGTCGAGCAAGCGGCCCTACGCGAAGGTCTTGAAGCCGGTGCGGGAAGCGGGGCCGCCGGTGCGCATATGCGTGCTGCCCGAGCCGCAGGAGGAGGCGAAGTTCGTGGCCTCCGAGATCCGAAAGCTCCAGAGAGAAGGCACCGATCCACGCGAGATCGCGGTGCTCTACCGGTCTAATACCCAGGCCAAGCTGCTCGAAGAGGAGCTCCGCGTCGCGGGGATTGCGTACCGCGTCTTTGGCGGAACCAAGTTTTTCGATCGGAAGGAAATCAAAGACGGCATCGCGTACATGCGCGTCGCCTTGAATCCTCGTGATGAGCTCTCGCTTCGCCGAATCGTGAACACGCCGCCAAGGGGTCTCGGGGCGCAGTCGCTTCGGCACATCGTCGAGTACGGCGAGGCGCACCGGATGAGCCTTCTGCGGGCCCTGAAGAACGCGCGGAGCATCGAGCCGCTTTCCGCCCGGGCCCAGGCCTCGGCGATCCGATTGAGCGAAGCCCTCGAATCGGCAGGGAACGGGTTTCGGGGAGCCGGGCTCGCCGATACGGCAAGATCGCTGCTCCGAGCCGTCGGCATGCTGCAAGACGACGCTGCCCAAAGCCCCGATGCGAAACGGCGGAGGGCCAACGTCGAATTTTTGACGCGGAGCATCGAGAGGCTCGAGGCGCGTGCTGGCGTCGACCGTGCGGCCTTGCAAAACCTGCTGCACCACATCGCGCTCGATTCGAGTGAGCCGGAGGAGCCAGAAGAAGAGGGCAGGCAAGTAACCTTGTCGTCTCTGCATTCCGCGAAAGGGCTCGAGTTTGCCGTCGTGTTTCTGATCGGCTGCGTGGAAGGCGTACTGCCCCATGCCCGGACGACGGACCCGAAGATCACGGACGCCTCGGTGGCCGACCTCGAAGAGGAACGGCGCTTGTTCTATGTCGGTGTCACGCGGGCGCGCGACCTCCTCTACCTCACGCGTCACAAAGACCGCGTCGCCCGAGGCCGCCTCGTGAAGATCACACCGAGCCGGTTCCTCGACGGGCTTCCTGACGCCGACATCGAAAGCTACCAAAGCAGCGAAAGCCGCGAGCTCGGACGTCAAGAAGTCGCGGACATGGCCAAGGCCTTACTCGAGCGACTCGGCGCGACCGACGTCTGACTTACTGCTTGTTCTTCCCAAAGAGCGCCTTGGTGTGCACTGTAGCGCCCACCGTGACGTACCAGGTCTCGCCGACGTTGAAGGTGTCCACGTTTGAAGGCCCATTGGCGATCATCAAGGGCTGCCAACCAAACTGCGTGAAAATGTCGGCCAACACTTTGCCTTTGTAGGTGTAGCCGCCACCGATGAAGAAGGGGAGCTCCACCACGTTCTTGGCGCCTGCTCCGCCTCCGACATTGACGAGCCCGACGCCACCGCCGATTTCGATATAGCCGTTGTCCGTGATGTTGGTGATGCTGGCGCCCGAAAAGGTGAAGTCAGCGGTGTTCTTCGACGGGTTCGGAATGAACGCTGCGTACTTGTCGCCGTTCCGATATCGAATGTTGATGTTCATGTCCATCGTGAACAGGCCAAAGAGCTCCACGATGCGCAGCGGCATGCCGGCAGTGAGAGAGAAGTCGGTGTTGCTCGGCACGACCAACACCAGGTCCACTGCGGCGACGGCGGTCTCACTTTCTGCGTATTGGTAGCGCGCATAGATCGGGATGTCGCCGTAGCTTGCCATCGGCGAAAAGATCACACTGATCAAGCCGATGCCGCCCGGAGCGGGGACAGCACCTGTCAGCTCGGTGCTCATGCCGACCTCGAGGTTCTCGATTGGGCTGACCGCTCCTCCGATGTCCAAAGAGGAAAAAGTACCTGGCCCAAACACCCCGCCGACGGTCAGACGACCATCGGCTCGCACCATTCCCTCACCCAGAACCAGAGGCCGTCGTGCAAAGCGCACCGGATAGCCGTCGGCAAAGGTTGCGCGAAGCTTTAGTCCCTCTTGCTTGGCGGGCACTTCGGATTCGATGCTGGCGACCTCGTCTTCAGCATGCGCAGGAGCGGTGGAGCACAAGAGTGCGGCCACAGTGCAGAACATCCAGGCCGCTCGACTGATCGGAGTCAGGGTCACGTCGCGGCGGAGCTTATCCTGTTCTCGGCACGCCACGTGAATCTTTCTCAGCTGCGCCGCTCAGGACTGATCCCGAAGCCGGTACTCCCAGCGACAGGCGATATCGTTGGCATCGACACGAGGTGGGAGCTTGATGGGCTTGCACTCGATCTTTCGGTTGAGCATCTCGCCGGAGATCGGCATGCCGGCGATGCAGATGTCGCAGCAGTGCTTTTGCCGTACGTCATCGAAGTGCTCGAAGCGGTCCAGCGCCGGACAGGCATGATGGGTCATGATCCCGTGCGTCTCGTCGATCAGCTCGAACTCGACGTCTAGGATCCCGACTTCGCCCGGTGCAAACTGAAAGCTGCGAAGAAGGCTTTCGACATCGTCACCGGTCACACCCATCGCCTGCTGGCCGATACTCAGATCGTGCTCGGCAGCGCCCCGGTCGATCCACACGTCTTTTTCGAGCTCCTGCGCAGCGTCGTCACCGTATCGTTCGCGGATGCCGGTGTACCAGCGGTCGGTGCCGAGCATGTACGCAAGCGCCGCGTAGTTCCACAAGAGTGCAAGCGTCTTCTCGTCGTAGACGCTCGCGACCTTCCGTTCGAAGGCCTCGATGTCGATCTCCGAGACACGCGCGCCTTGAGATGACTGCCAGGCTTTCAAAAGCACCGCGAAGCCGATGTCGATTGCTTTTCCGCGGGCCACGCCGCGGAGCCTGCCCGGGCCACCGACCCAGGCCGGCTTCCCTTTGCGCGGCTTGGCCTTGCTGCCCACAAAGCGGGACGGCGTCACCAAGAGCTGGAACCAAGAGCGATGGCTCGAAAGCTCCTGAGGCGTTTCGGCCTGGTCTCGTTTCGCGATCGTGAGCATCTCGGGCTTGAGCTCCGTCGCCGCCGTGATGAACCTCAAATCGTCCAAGAAGAGCTCTTTCGGGGTCGCGCCGGTCTTGCGGAGCGGCCAGCCGCGGTCCGCCACGGCCTCGGCGATATCTTCCCCATACTTCTCAGAAACCGCGGCGAACCAGGTCTGGAAAAGCAACTCGTGCGCTTCGACCGTCCGAAGCCACAAACCGATCAGGGTTTCGCGTGGGAGCTCGTGCGCTTTCAGGTCTGGGTTGAAGGATTCGCCCATCAGCAATGATGATTCTCCCACCATTGGGGCAGATCGGCTACAGAATCCAAAACGGCGTCCGGCCGCACGGCACCATCGAGGTCTGCAGGCCGGAATTTGCCGGTCCGAACCAGTATTCCGGTAAGTCCGGCAGCCTGCGCACCACCCACGTCGCCGCGAACGTCGTCGCCAACCATCACCGTATCGGAAGCGGCCGCACCGAGCTCGCGCAGGGCTGCATCGAAGAATTCCTTGGCCGGTTTACCCATGACCACGGCCTCGCAGTCGGCCGCGTGCTCGAGGGCCTTGATGAACGGCGCTACATCGAGAACGAGGCCCGTGACGCCCTGCGCGTACCGAGACATGCCGAGCGCAACAAGGATTGGCCGAGGCGCCGCCATCAAAAGGCGAAACGCGCGATTCAACGTTGCGAAGTCCCACGCTTCGCCGATGTCGCCGATCACCACGCTCCGCGCACCGTGCTCCGCCGAATTCCCCAGGCATTCGAGCCCCTCGAAGTCCTCCCGCGTCGCGTCTCGCACGAACAAGGCCGCTGGCGTTGCACCCCGACTGGCGAGGTAGTCGCGCGCTGCAACGGGTGGCGCGAAGATCTGCTCTGCTGACACCGACAAGCCGAAGCCGGAGAGTCGTTCGACCAACGACCTTCGCGGCTTCGAGCTCGTGTTCGTGACGAATTGGTGAGGAATACCCCTCCGCTCACACCAGCGAAGGGTTTCCACCGCGCCATCGATGACGCGATCGCCCTGGTACAAGACACCGTCGAGGTCGAAGAGAAGCGCTTCCATGGCCACCTCCCCCGGTCTTGAACAATCATAGAGCTCAATCGCGATTTGGGGAGTGGCTGCGCGCTCCGTTTCAGTCGCTAAACTCGGGGTCCCGGGATCCCACGCATCGCTGGAATGAGTCCGGAGATGTATTGCATCGACCGGATTGCGATGCGCGACATCGGCAGGCCTTCGCAATTTGGTGGGATCCCCATCTCATCGAGGTTCATGCCCGAGCAGAAGGCACCGCCCGAGCCGGTCAGGACCATGGCGCTGCAGTCGTTGTCTTCTTGAAGCTGGCCAAGCGCCGCGTAGAGCACGGTCGTGAGATTGAAAGAGATCGCGTTTCGAGTTTCGGGCTCGTTCAAGGTGAGAAGACGAACGTGCGGTGCCGGGACGCTGATCTCGACCAATGCCATAACATGCCCTAAAGGTTGGTAAAGACTAGGGAGGGGTCGGTCGGCGGCTCTCCCGAGGGGTGTACTCTCTTCGCCGTTCGCCCGTATAGACCTGGCGAGGGCGACCGATTCGTACGTCCGGGTCCTCCATCATTTCTTTCCAATGGGCGATCCAGCCTGGGATGCGGCCTAGAGCGAAGAGTACGGTGAACATCTCCGTCGGGATGCCCATCGCGCGGTAGATGATTCCGCTGTAGAAGTCGACGTTCGGATAGAGCTTTCGCTCGATGAAGTACTCGTCGGAGAGCGCGACCTCTTCGAGTTGACGCGCGATGTCGAAGAGCTCGTCTTCGATCTTCAGATGGTGCAACAAGCGGTCGGCGTACTTCTTCAGGATCGTCGCCCGCGGGTCGAAATTTTTGTACACGCGGTGCCCAAAGCCCATCAGCCTTCGCTCCCGGTTCTTCACTTGCTGCATGAACGTCGCGGGATCGCCGCCTTCGTCACGGATCTCTCTAAGCATCTCGATGACGGCTTGGTTCGCGCCTCCGTGCAAGGGCCCCCAGAGCGCAGAGACCCCCGCGCTCGCCGCGGCATACAGGTTCGCCTGACTCGAGCCCACCAGCCGGACCGTCGAGGTCGAGCAGTTTTGTTCGTGGTCGGCATGCAAGATGAACAAGACGTTCAGCGCCTTCACGAGCTCAGGGTCCGGTACGTAAGTCGGCTCTGCCGGATGCGAGAACATCATGTAGAGGAAGTTTCCACAGTAATCGAGGCTGTTCTTCGGGTAGGCGACCGGCCGCCCCTGCCTTTTCTGATAGCTGAACGCCGCAATCGTTCGAAGCTTCGAGAGGAGGCGCGCGATGTGCGTGATGTTGTGCGAGTCCGGCTCGATGCTGTCCGGGTAGTATGCGGAAAGCGCGCTCACCATGGATGAGAGGATCGCCATCGGGTGCGCGTTTGAAGGAAAACCATCGAAGAAGTGGCGCATGTCTTCGTGCAACATGCTGTGGTAGGTGAGCAGATCCGAGAACTGGTCGAGCTGCTTTCCGGTTGGAAGCTCTCCGAAGATGAGCAAGTAACTCGTCTCGATGAACGAAGACTCTTCGGCGAGTTGTTCGATCGGGTAACCTCGATAGAGCAGGATGCCCTCTTCACCGTTGATGAAGGTGATCTTGCTTTCTGTCGCTCCGGTGTTCATGAACCCCGAGTCGAGCGTGATGAGGCCGGTGTCTTTACGGAGGCTGCGAATGTCGATCGCGCGTTCGGCGTAAGAGCCTTCGACGATTGGCATCTCGTAGCTCGTGTCGTCGTAGTCGAGCTTTGCTTTTGTACTCATAAATTCACTACGTGTTCTAACCCGACACGGCCGTTTCGGCAACGGCGAAGCGTGGGGATGTTTCCACGGCCTTTTCCCAAAGAAAGAGCCGTCGCACCTCGTCCGAAAGTCCGAGCGAGTCGAGCTGGGCGACGCACTTCGCTGGTTGAATCATGGGGAAGTTGCTGCCGAAGAGGACTTTCCGGCGGACGGCGCCTTTCATGAATCGAACGAGCGCCTCCGGGTACCGCTCGGGCGTGTACGCGGAAGTAGCGACGATCGTTGGGTGGGAGGCCCCAGAGCCACGGCAGCTGGCGAACACCGACGAAACCGAGCTCCGTCACGCAACGCCGGAGCTCGCGCACGGCATCCATCGGGCGATGCAGATTCACCGAGCCGATTCCGGCGCTTTGCTCACGCCTGCGGCATCGAGTGCGGCCAGCGCGAGCTCGATCGGAATCTCGTCTGGAATCACATCGAGCGTCATCCAGCGTCGCAGAGAAGCGAACATGTCGTCGCCGATGAACTGCGCAGTCGGATGCTGGATCCAGGCATCGATGATCGGCTCGGCCATGCCCGGATCGTCCGGCCCGCGTGCGTCCCATGCAAGCGGCCTGTGCTGCAGCGATCTACTGGGAAAAAACGGGCGGCGGGGCCCCGTTGGGCCCCGCCATTTTCAGGGGCTGGGCTCAGTCCTCAGGAGAAGAGGGCTCAGCCAGAATGTCGCTCCGCCGCTGCTGGGCGCCCGGTCGGTCGGGGTAGCTGGAGTACGATCTTGCTTTTCGAATTGCAACAGTCGTCTGAGCTAGTTTTGCACAATTCGTGTGGGAAAGTGACACACATTACCATTGCATGGTCATACCGCGGTTCACATCTGCGCACCTGACTCCCATTGCGCCCGCTGGGGCTTGTTTCTACTATCGCGCGGATGATTCGACTCCATCGACATCGAGGCGTTCTTCAAAGGATACACGTCGGTTTCGCCCGTTGATCGAAACGCGTAGATGACCTGTGACAACCTCAACTAGCGACGATTGATGAAGACCCTCAACGCCCGTGCAATCCGATGGATGATGGCCTCGGCGGCACTGAGTGTGGCGTTGCTCAGCTGTGCGGGCGACAGCCCGGCTGTCTTCGGGGAATCCGGGAGCGGCGGGATGACTGGCCAGGCTGTCGGGCAAGTCCTGCCGGGCCTCGGTTTCGTAGCGTCTTCGTTTGGCTTCTATTATCCGGATGATGGGGCTTCGGGAATCGAGGGATTCGATCTCGACGGCCGAGCATCGAGCAGCGACTCGCCCGGCATCGAGGAGTGTGCGCACGACGACTGGACGGGACCGAACCAAGAGCCTGGAATCGACTACGGCTTCCTCGCGATCATCGATAACGAAGCGCAGCGTGAAGATGGGAAGTACGTGTTCGGCGGCTTTCACGAAGGGCAATTGGTCGATGGGGTCATCAGCGGAGCGGTCAAAAATGGCTCGATGACGATCCTCCTCCAAATTGAAGGCCTCGACGACCCCCAGAACGATGACGACGTCCGCGTGCAGATCTACAGCAGTGAGGATTCGCCGGCGCTCGGCACCGACAACTCGGTCTTGCTTGGCGCCACGCTCAGCATCCACCCGGACTCGCGTTTTCACAGCGGCGAGGTCCAGGGCTCTGTGGTCGATGGCGTGCTGACCGCAGGCCCAATCGATCTCTTGTTTCCAATCGACATCATGATCGTGCGGGACGAGCTCCTGGTCCACGACAGCTGGCTGCGGGTCGAGCTGCTCGATGAAGGATTCCAGGGCACGGTTTCGGGCTACTGGGACGTCGCCAACATTCGCGACATCATCGGTGTGCCGACGACCGACAATGGCAACGCCGCAAACTTCACCATCGAACAGTTTGACGCCGCGATGGCCGAGCTTGCCGATGGCGACTACGACGCCGGCACTGGCGTTTGCAGGTCGTTCAGCACGATGTTTCGAATCGGTGGGGTCCAGGCCTTCATCGTGAGCGACAGCCTGCCAGGCGGAATGGGCGGGAGCGGTGGCTCCGGCGGCGGTGGGGTCATCCCGACGCCCTTGGATCAGTGCGTCAACGATGCCGATCAAGCGGCGCTCGACGCGCTTGCAACGGACGAGCGCAGCGGCCCTGCAATCGTAGGCATGATCGCCGGCGACTGTCCGCTCAGTGCGTGCACCGCGGAGCTTGGGGGGGTGCTCTCCGACGGCTCGGAGACGGCGCGCAACGCGCTCGGCGACTGCATCGCCAGCTGCATCTCCGATCAAACCGGGCTCTCCACCGCCTGCACCGGTTGCTACGGCTCCATCGCGGCGTGTTCGACGGCATTCTGCATCGCGCCCTGCTTGCCACCGAACTCCGGCTCCCAAGAGTGCGCGAATTGCGCCCTAGAGAACTGCATCGACGTCAATGCTTGTACTGGGCTCTACTGAGCCGTAAAACCGAGCCATGTCGTTACTATCGATGTTCAAAGGGAAGGGTCCGAGCGGCTTTGGCTATGGAAGCAGCGCGGAGGACGTCACCCAGGGCCTCGACTTGACGGGGCGCACCATTCTTCTGACGGGCTGCAACTCGGGCATTGGAAACGAAACCCTTCGGGTTCTGGCCAAGCGCGGTGCTCACGTGATCGCCGCCGCGCGAACCGTTCAAAAGGCTCAGGCTGCCTGTGATGGCCTGGTCGGCGAGACCACTGCGGTCGCGTGCGAGCTCTCGGAGCCCGCCTCGGTTAAGGCCTGCGCTGCAGACGTGACTGCGCTCGGCCGTCCGCTCAACGCCATCATTTGCAACGCCGGCATCATGGCGCTCCCCAAGCTCGAGCAGCGGCATGGCTACGAGCTTCAGTTCTTTACCAACCACATCGGACACTTCATTTTGGTAACGTCGCTTCTCGAGAGCCTCGCCGATGGAGGACGGGTCGTCGTGGTCAGCAGCTCCGCCCACAACAACGCGCCCCCCGAGGGCATTCAGTTCGACAACCTGAGCGGCGAACGCGGATACAGCCCCTGGGCAAGCTACGGGCAGTCCAAGCTCGCGAACGTGCTGTTTGCCAAGGAGCTGGCCAAGCGGCTCGCGGGCACCCGCAAGACCGCAAACAGCCTGCATCCGGGCGTGATTCACACCAACCTGGCGCGCAGCATGAATCCGATTGCCCGAATGGCGCTTTCGATCGGTGGCCCGCTCGTACTCAAAACCGTCGGAGAGGGTGCTGCCACGCAGTGTTATCTCGCCGTGAATCCGGGCGTCGAAGGGGTTTCGGGCAAGTACTTCGCCGACTGCAACGAGTCGCGACCCAGCTCGCACGGCCGCGATGAGGCCATGGCGGCCAAGCTCTGGGAAGTTTCGGAGACCATCGTCGCCGGGGTCACCGCGTAGCGAGATCGATGTAGCGATGGCGTACGACGAGAAGCTTGCCGATCGTGTGCGCGGCGCGCTCAAACGCCGTCGGGGTATCAGCGAGAAGAAGATGTTCGGCGGGCTGGCATTCTTGGTGAACGGGCACATGGCCTGCGGCATCATCGGCGATGAGCTCATGGTGCGGGTTGGGCCCGACGCCTACGATGCCGCGCTCGAGAAGCCAGGCGCGCGCGAGATGGACTTCACGGGCCGAGCGATGAAAGGCATGGTATACGTCGGCGCGCGAGGTTTGCAGCCTGCGCCTCGCCTGAAGGCCTGGGTCGAGCAGGGTTTGTTCTACGCCAGGTCGTTACCACCCAAGGACTGACCTCGTACCCATGACTCGTGACGCCCCCTGTCAGTATGAGCCTGGCAACATCCGAAAGCGCGTGCTTTACGTCGGCTCCGGCCTGCAGTGCTTCGAATCGCTCGTCGACGACATGGCTGCTGCGCCGCGTGCCGAGCGCGTACGCTCGGAGATCTACCCAGCGCTCCGGACGCGCGGCCACGAGCTCGAATTCGTACCCGTCTGGGACACCATGGGCGCAACCGACGCGCTCCGCTCTGCCTATGTGAATCTGCTGCTCGTCGACCTTCGCTGGTGCGAGAACTTCGAAAACCGGGTCGCCGAAATTCGCCAGCTCCTCACGGCGCTCGACCACGACGAGGACATCGAGCAGCGCTACGGCTTTCACCGCATCGTCGTGCTCGTGTCCGGCCCTGACGCCCACCGTATCGACGATTTGATCATCGAGCTCGGCGCCGTTGGCGTTCGCTACGTTCTTCGCCAGGACTTCCACGAGCATCGGTCCGCCTGGTCGAGCGATGTGTCTTACTCGGCGGAGGTGCTTCAGATGGCCGATGAGCTGACCAGCTCGCGCCGCATCGGCAAAACGGCCATCTGCGGTTCGGGCGGGGGCATCACGGGCATTTACTACGAGATGGGCGTGCTCAAGTGTCTCGACGACTGCCTCACGAACTGCGGAGTCAACGACTTCGACATGATGTTCGGCATCAGTGCCGGCGCCGTCGTCACGAGCCTTCTGTCGGTCGGTTACACGCCGGACGAGCTCATGGCGGGCATCGCCGGCGTGAAAGGCGGCCGCGTTCCACCGTTCTCGTTGAGCCTTCTGCGGCTCTCGCACTTCAATCACGAGGACATGCGCTGGCGAATGACCAGCGCCGCCAAGACTGCGGTTCGTGCGTTCTGGGATGCGTTGCGCGGACGAGGCGGAGATACCGCCGAGAAGCTTTTCCTCGAGTACACGAGCCTGGTCGGGGCGCCGTTTCACTCCTCCGAATTCGAGGTGATCCTTCGCCGGGCCTTGCACACGGCGGGCAGCACCAACGACTTCCGGAAGCTCCCGGTCGAGCTCTACGTGGGGGCGTCCGATCAAGACGCGCGATCGCACGTTCTCTTCGGAACTCCCGGCTACGACCACGTGCCCATCAGCAAGGCGGTCCAGGCTTCCCTCAGCGTAAATCCCGCGTTTTCCTCGGTGCCCATCGAAGGCCGCTACTACGAGGACGGCGCGATCACCCGAACCTCCAACTTCGTCGAAGCCATCAGCCGGAACGCGACACTGGTCGTGACGCTGGACCCCTTCGTTCCGTACGTATCGAAGCTGCCCGGCGTCGCCCATCGCCGCGGGGTGCTCTACAACATCGATCAAGACATTCGGACCATTACGTTCACGCGCTTCGAGCGCGCGCGCAACGCCACCCTTCGCAAACATCCCGAGGTCAGCTCGTATACTTTTCTTCCATCGAACACCTTGCGTCGCTTGCTTTCGACCAACCCGATGGACCACCGGCCGTATCTCGAGATCTGGCGCGGCTCCTATCTATCGGCGCTTCAACGAATCGACCAGCTCTGCCATCGGCTCCGCGGAGACCTGGCCGAGCAGGGAATGCTCCTCGACACTTCGATGGCGGAGGTCGTTGCCGACCAGTTGCGCACGACCAACAAGCTCTGCTTCGAAGACTTCTTCCCCGAGCGGCAGGTCGACATCGAGAAGCGCCCCTTCATGACGCCGTCCCAAGTGGCGTTCCCATCCTCTGCGCCACCACCGGCGTGACCTCGCGCGAGGGCCAGCGATCGCGCGCATTTTTTTCGCGTCGGTTCGCAGAATGAATCCGGTATCCTCGCCCGTATGGCGCCCCCACGCATGCGACCTCGGTTCGAGCTACAGCTCCCGGTGGAGCGTGAGCGCTGGCTCGGCGCGCTGAAGTCGCAGCTTCAAAACGCTCCGGGCCCGCTGCGTGGTCAGGTCTTTCAGAAACATGCGGTCGTCTTAATGCGCGACGGAGAGCGTACGTTTTGGTCACCGTATCTCAACCTCGAAGTCGAAGACGAGCCGGACGGCTCGGCGATTCGCGGTCGCTTTTCGCCGCATCCAAACGTCTGGACGATGTTCATGGGCGTCTACATTTTGCTGGCGATCGCTGCGCTGGGCGGATTCTCATACGGCATCGTTCAGCTGACGCTGGGTCAGTCGTCCTGGGCGTTTTGGATCGTACCCGCCTCGGTCGCGCTTTTCGGTTTCGTGTACGGAGCGACCTTGATCGGTCAGGGTCTCGGCGCTGAACAGATGCATGTCATGCGCAGCTTGATCGACCGAGCATGCGTCGACGCGCTCGACGCACCGGTTGCTGTTGGCGTCGTCGACCAGGAGTGAGCGCCTCAACTTGGTACTGCGCTTGCATGCGAAGCGCACGCGATGAGGATTCCCAGATGATCTCTGCCGACGCCGCAAGCACGACGCGAATAATAAGTTTATGCGCGCAGATTTTGCGCGCGTCTGAACGCAGCGATGGGCATCGGTTGTTGAAAACGTTTTTCAGCGACAATCCTTTGATTTCTCGTGCGAATCGTGGAGAATCCGCACATCCAACTTCGGGTGGAGATTGGTGAGAGGGCCATGCAAATGAATAAGTCTTTGGTTACGCGGTTCGTGTTGTTCGCGATGTTGTCATTCACGGTCGCCGTGATGGGTTGTAGTTCCGACGACGGCGGCCCCGCCGGCAGCGGCGGCACAGGCGGCGACGGCGGTATGGGCGGCGGCGGCACGGGCGGCGGCATGGGCGGCACGGGCGGCGGCATGGGCGGCACGGGCGGCACTCCCATCGGGGCGGTGACCGCGACGCCATCGGGCATGTCGTTTATCGACAGCATCGAAGTCACGCTGACGACCGACGTTCCGGACGGCACGATCTGCTACAGCACGGACTTGTCTCCGGTCGTCAACGAGGACGGCGATGCGTTCCTTGGCGGTACGGAGTACACGGGGCCGATCACCCTCACGGACACGGCTGTTCTCAAGTTCACCGCAGTTGTCGGCGACTGCGACGCGGGTGGCACAGGCGGCGCAGGCGGGTCGGGAGTTGAAAGCTTCAGCCCAGAGCAGAGGGAAGGCTATGTGGACGCGACGGGCAATCCGATTCGCGCGGAATGGGCCAAGAGCGGGCACGGAGACATCGCGGCCGAGCCTTGGCGTCATTGGGACTGGGACGATCCGCAAGAGGTTTCGAGCCGATGCTCGAGGTGCCACGCGCCGCAAGCCAGCGATGCGCCGATGGACGTGTCTTACCTGGCGTATGCCTCGACGGGCGCTCAGGTTGCGGCTCCGGTTGCGCTTGGAATCGACTGCGTCAACTGCCATCAGACCTTCCCCACGATCTACTCGAACCTCGCGAAGTTCGGGCTTCCAGACGGTCAGCTCGAGCCTACGACGTTCCCGTCCAGCGCGGAGCTCTCGCTCTTTAGCTCCAGCAACGTCTGCTTGATCTGCCACCAGGGTCGGGACTCCGGCGTCTCGGTGCAGGAGGACATCGACGCCGACGACGGAGCGGGCCCGTACAGCCTCCCGAGCATTCACTACTACGCGGCAGCAGCCACGCTCTTTGGAAGTGAGGGGAATGCCGGCTATCAATACCCCAGTGAGGAGTACAAGCCGCGCAACGTGTTCGGCTCGCATCCCGATGAGTTCTCGAACTGCGTCGGCTGCCACATGAAGAACGCCGAGGGCGGCGAGATGCATACGTGGATTCCAAGTCTCGCTTCGTGTCAAAGCTGCCACGGCGGCGACAGCTTCGAGACCCTTGGGGGGACCCCAGGCCAGAGCTACACCAATATCCAGACGCTACTCACCGAGCTCACCGCAGCGATCCAGACCTATGCTGCGGACGTGATCGGCCTACCCATCGTCTACGACGACGGCAACTGGTGCTACGACAACGGGGAGCCCTGTACGCGCGGCAACCGCTACGACGATTTCGACGCGACGCTTCTTCCGGCGGCCTACAACCACTACGTGGTCGTTCACGACCCGAACGGCCACATCCACAACGGCATCTACTTCCAGCAACTCATGTACGATTCGATCGTGGCCCTCGGTGGTTCGCCCTCGGTGATGGTTGCTGGTCGCGGTAACCTGACCCTCAACGGGTCGGGCGTCGGCGGTGCGTCGAAGACGCAACAATGGGCGATCAGCGGCCATGCTGCGGCCGCCGGCGAGCCGTTCAGGCACTGGGACGAGGACTACGAGGCCGACGGGTACACCCCGACTGGGATCTCGGCCTCCTGCACCCGCTGCCACAGCACGCCGGGCTTTGGGCAGCTCGTCGAGGGCGATGTGCCAACTTCGACGATGCCGACGACGACGGTTGACTGCTGGTCCTGCCACAACGACTTCAACCTCTTTTCGAATCCCGAAACTCGTTACGACGATTTGACGGCGAATCCCGAGCTGGCCTCGGTCGAGTTCCCCTCGGGTGACTCGGTCTCGCTCGGGAACGCGAGCAACATCTGCATGACCTGCCACCAGGGCCGGAGCTCGAAGGTGCAGGTGGACAACGCGACGGACAACGGCGTCACACAGACGCCGACCAACTACCCGTCGTACGACTTCATCAACATTCACTACTACGCGGCGGGGGCGACGTTCTTCGGCACCGACGTGCAGGGTGGTTACGAGTACGACGGCAACACGTATCGTGGTCAGAACACCTTCGTGGGTCTCCATACCTCCGATGGGCGCACCCTGGTCGATTGCATCGGTTGCCATCTGAATGCCTCCGAGGACCCCGACAGCAAGCAACGCCATACGTTCTTGCCGCAGGTGGCGGACTGCAACCAGTGTCATAGCGGCCAAGAGTTCCAAGACCTGAGCGGATCGCCGAGCGACAACTACCGCGAGATCAACATCTTGGTAGAGGACCTGTATGCGGCGATTCAGGACTACGCGACCAACGATCTGTCCTCGCCGGTGTTCTACGACTCGAGCGCGTACCCGTACTGGTTCAAAGACAACGACCTAGGTGCGAACTTCGGCAACCGGTACCGCGACTTCGACTTCAACATGCTCACCGCGGCCTACAACTACCAGGTGGCGCTCAAGGACCCGGGTGGGTACATCCACAACGGCGGCTACATCGAGCAGCTTCTGTTCGACTCGACCTGCTTGATGGGTGGCACACCGCGCGTGGTCACGGTGCCGGGTCGACCGGGTACCTGTCCGTAACGCTCACCTAAGAGGCCGCATGGCCAAAACCACGACACGGGGCACGTCTTTCCTTGAAGGCGCGCCCTGGTCGTTTATTATCGACCCGATGTCTTTACTCCAGCGTGGTTTTTGGCTTGCGGCGTTCGTCCTCTTCGCGCTCGCGAGCGGCGCCTGCAAAGGAGAGACCGGCGAGCAAGGGCCGCAGGGGCCTCCGGGCGAGCAGGGACCAGCTGGGGAAGTTCCCGGCCCTGACATCGAGCCCGCGCCGTTTGGCTTGGTCGGGCACGTCATGGAGCCGAACCGGGTGCCGTTGTCGAGCGGGACGGTCTATCTCGTTCCCGCAAGTGATGTCGAGGAGCTCTCCGAGACGCCGATCGATCTCTTCCTCTCGCCTGAAGCGACGGCGACGCTCGAGATCGACGAACCGATCGAAGACTTGCTCGACACGCGCGGCGACACCTATGAACAAGCCGCGGTAGACGAGGATGGCGTCTATCGATTCGAGACGCTTCCCGAGGGACGTCACTTCGTCGTCTGGACTCCCGCGCCGGAGGATGGCGAGCATTTGCCGGGCGGTGACAGCAGCAGGGTGTCGTTCACGACCGATGCGCTGATCGGTATGCAGATGGAGATCCGCGTGAGCCCGCGGCCGAGCCCTGCAGCGACGTACGTGGGTTCCTCGACCTGCATGGTCTGCCACGGCCTCCACAGCACGACACGTACCGCGCACAACGTGGGCCTTCAGGTGCCGGGCGTGCGTTCGATTCTGCAGGACGTCGAGCCGTGGCCCAATTTCGATGCGGCGCTCGAGGTATTCGACACCAACTCGACGACGCTGTACTACTACGATTGCAACGATGCGGCTCTTGGCCCGGCAAAGTGCAGTGTCGACGACCAGCCCCCTGCTGGCACGGTGGCATTCACAGTGAACCTGCGCCGCGATGTCGCGAAGTCGCTCGGTGAAATCGGGGCGTACTACATCGAGTTGGTCGATGGCACGACGGCCCGCTACGACGTGGTTCTCACCTACGGCGGCGCGCTCGGAAGGCAGCAGTACCTCACGCGACGCACCAATCCAGACGGAAGCCTCAGCTATTTCGTCCTACCCCTTCAGTTTAACTATCAAGGAGATTTCTCGAATCCGAATCCAGAGGACTGGCCCTGGACGGATTACCGCTCGGATGCTTGGTACGACTCGGGCGCCGATGCGCTTCGACAACCCGGCAATGCCGAGTCGTTCGACAACAACTGCGCGGGTTGTCACTTCACCGACTACCAGCTCGACGGAAGCGACGCGGACGGTTGGTCGGCGCGAGCCCTCGTCGACGCCGCCGGCGCCTTCGACTACGACGGCGATGGGAAGCCGGAGCTGATCAACACCGGCTGCGAGGCCTGCCACGGCCCCGGCTCCGAGCATCTGGAGCTGAGTCCTCGGAGCAGCTACATCATTTCGCCGGGGTTGCTCACCCCCGGGCGCAACACCGCGATCTGCGGTCGTTGTCATTCACGACCGCTCGGCATCGGAGCCGGAATGACCGGGCTGCCGCTCTCGGTGGATAACGAGATGCCCCCGCCGGGAATTCGTCGTCGCGATTTCGCTTCGATGTACACGACGCGCGTCAGCGGCGCGCCGGATGACTTCTTCGCCTCGGGTGATGCCAAGCTGGACTATCAGCAGTACTCCGACCACATCCGGGCGACGCACTACCGAAATCCGGTCCGCTTGACCACCTGCACGGGGTGCCACAACCCGCATGTCAACGCGGACGAGGTCGCCGAGATGGACACGTCTGGTAACCCCAACGCCGTCTGCACGACCTGCCACAGCCCGGAGGCCAACCCGGAGCTCTATCCCGTCGCCGGCCACGCCGCGAACGTCACCGGTGTTGCTGGCCATGCGAGCCTCGAGCCCATCTTCGGTCCCTTCGTCTGCACGCAGTGTCACATGGTGCCGACAGCCAGGTCTGGTGCTGCGGTTCCGGCGTTGCTCGATCCACTTGGCGCGCCCCCGACGGTGCAATACTACTGGAACGACGTCGCGAGCCATCGCATGACGGTGACCCGCTGGGAAGGCGGGCAGCCCGAGCAGCCCATCGCCTTCACCAACGAGTGCGGTCAGTGCCACGCCGAGCTCCTTCCGAACACGCCAACCCCATGACGCCTGGTGTGCACCGTTGTTGGGCGGCTGGGCTTTGCTTGGCGGCCCTCGCGCTCGCTGCCTGCAACGAGGCGCGCGATCGGGCTGAGCCACCGGTGGTATTCGCCGATGTGGAGCCGATTCTCCAGCAGAAGTGCCTCGAATGCCACAGTGGGCCCTTGGCCGAAGCGAACTATCGGGTCGAAGACTATTTCACGACGATCCGATGCATCCCCGATCCGGAGGGAGAAGCGGCGACGCTACCCCCGGACGAGACCGCGCCGATTCTCACCGTGCTTCAGCAGCCGAATCACTCCGATCTGCTCGACACGGAAGAGACGTCGACTCTGACGACCTGGGTGACGGACGGCGCCTTTCCCGACGAGAACAGCACTCACCCCGGCCCATGGAACGATCCGCGCGTCGCCGACTGGCATGGCAGTTACTTGCGGGTCACCGACTGGCTCCCAATCGTCGATCCGACACGCTCCGATGCATGTGGCCTCTGTCACGCGGGTTCCCCGGCACCCGTCGAAGGGGTCATCAAGTACCCGCTGGGTGCGACGGACTGCACCGATTGCCATTCTCTTCCTGGCGGCGTGATGGCCTGCGGTACTTGTCACGGTGACGAGCTGCGCGCGTATCCTCCCAGAGACCAATGCTACTTCCGGGGCCCACCTGCTGGCTACGCGCATGAGCCACACGCCGAGCCCTCGGCCAACAACCCCAGCGGTCTCGACTGTCAGGCGTGCCATTTCGGCGAGGACTTCTCGATGCTAGAAGGCCGCCACGGCAACGGCGAGGTCGACGTGGTGTTCCAGCCGGCCTGGGGCCCCGACGCGAGCTACGACCCCGAGACCCGGGTCTGTTCGACCAGCTGTCATGTTCGCGGAGGCACCACGCCTGTCGTCGCCTGGGACGAAGCCGGGCTCGATCTGCAGTGCAATGCCTGCCATCAGAACCCACCGATCGGCCACGCGCAGATCGCTTGCAACAATTGTCACCGCGGCATCAATTCCGCGGGCACCCGATTGACGTTCGAAGCGCCCCACATCAACGGGCGCGTCGACGCATTTCGATAACGTTTGCGATTCGGTCGTGAAATCCGATAGGCTCGCCCCGAGTTGGAGGCGAGGCGAGCCTGATGAAGTTTGACCGGCGGACGATTCTGAACTGGTTTCTCGGCGGAAGCACCTTCGCGTGGATCGGGTCAGTCCTCTATCCGGTGGCTCGTTTCCTGATGCCGCCGCCCGAGCAGGAAGCGGCGGTTTCTGCCGTGAAGGCCGCAACCCTCACCGAGATGGTGCCGAACTCGGGAAAGATCTTCAAGTTTGGCCGGAAGCCGGCGTTGATCGTGCGGCAGCCCGACGGAACATTTCGTGCGTTCCTTGCCAAGTGCACACACCTCGACTGCGTCGTGCAGTACCGCGAGGACAAAGAGCGAATTTGGTGTGCTTGCCACGATGGCTTCTACGACCTCAACGGCACCAACGTCTCGGGTCCACCCCCAAGGCCGTTGGACGCGTTGGAGGTGCACATGCAAGGGGACGATGTCTACGTCACCCGAAAATCCTGATCGCGCGCTCCTGGCTTGGGCCAAGGATCGCTACCCCATCGGGAAGTTCGTCGAATGGGCCAAGCACAAGACGGTTCCGGTCGGTCGCGGGGCATTTTGGTATTACTTCGGTGGGATTTCCCTCTTCCTGTTTCTGATTCAAGTCGGGACAGGAATCCTCTTGATGTTCTATTACAAGGGGAGCGCAGACACGGCCTTTGAAAGCGTCCGATTCATCTCCGCCAAGGTGCCGTTTGGCTGGCTCGTTCGCTCGGTCCACGCCTGGTCCGCGAACCTGATGATCTTGTCGGTGTTCATCCACATGTTCAGCGTCTTTTTCATGCGCGCCTATCGCAAGCCGCGTGAGCTGACATGGATCTCAGGGCTCGTGCTGCTCGCACTGCTCCTCGGCTTTGGATTCAGCGGTTACCTTCTGCCCTGGAACGAGCTAGCGTTTTTCGCCACCAAAGTGGGCACCGACATCGTTGGTGTGATTCCCGTGATCGGAGAGCCCATCATGTACGTCCTTCGCGGGGGCGAGGACGTGAGCGGCTCGACGCTTCCTCGCTTTTTCGCGCTTCACGTGGCGTTTTTTCCTGCGTTGCTGACGGTTTTCATCGCCGCCCATCTGTTCTTCATTCAAATGCAAGGAATCCACGAGCCGGAAGCATGGGAGGCTCACCCCGAGCAGCGGAAGACGATGCCGTTCTTTCCGCACTTCTTCATGCGAGAGCTGCTGCTCTGGCTGGTCACGCTCAACATCGTGGCGGTGCTGGCGGTTTTCTTCCCTGCGGAGCTGGGCATCGAGGCAGATCCGTTTTCTTCGGCTCCGGCGGGAATCAAACCGGAATGGTACTTCCTCTCTACCTTCGAGTTTCTCAAGTACATGCCGGCTCATGTCGGTCCGCTCGAAGGAGAAGAGCTCGGGCTCTTGCTCATTTCGTTTGGCTTCCTTTTGTGGTGCTTGGTTCCATGGATCGACCGCGGGCGGAGTCGTCGAATCACCACCATCGTCATGGTTTCCGGCGTCGCGATCCTCATTTTCCTCACGTACATGACCTACCGGGGGTTCGTGGCATGACGAAGCTCTTCGCAAGATCTCTCATTTTCCTCTGCGTAGCGCTGAGCGCCGATGCCAGGGCCGACGATCTTCCAGGCGTTGCCAGTGCTCATGATCTTCCAGGAGGACAGTGCTTGGAGTGCCACCTCACGACCGACGACGGGGTTGGCGAGCTCTGGCAGGACGATGTTCACGCACGAGCCGGGATTGGATGCGATGCCTGCCACGGTGGAGACGCGACGCAGGACGACAGCCATCTCGCCAAACGCTCGGGAACTGGTTACCGTGGGAAGCTGTCTGCTCGTGCGATCGTTTCGTCGTGCGGCGGCTGTCACGGTGATGTCGAGTACATGAAGGAGCGAAAGCCGCTCTTGCCCATCGATCAGCTTGAGAAGTACTGGACCAGTGGGCACGGAAAGCTCCTCATCAAAGGAGAGACGCGGGTGGCGCAGTGCGCGAGCTGTCATGGCGCGCATGGAGTGCGCGAAGTCAATGACGCGAAGTCACCGGTCTATGCAACCAACGTTCCAGCCACGTGCGGGGGCTGCCACGGCGATGCCGAGTACATGAGCGATTTCGACATCAAGACCAATCAATACGACGAGTATGTGCAGAGCGTGCACGGGAAGGCGTTGCTCGAGAAGAATGACGTGCGGGGGGCGCCGGCGTGCAACGATTGTCACGGCAACCATGGTGCCGCTCCGCCGTCGATAGACGCGATCAGCAACATCTGCGGGACCTGTCACAGCTACAACGCGGAGCTCTTCCTCGGGAGCCCGCTAGCGCCGGCGTTCAAAGAGAAATCGCTCGCCGACTGTGTTGCCTGCCATGGCAAGCACCTCATTAGGCACGTGGCCGAAGAATGGGAGGGTGAAAAGCCCGGCTCCACTTGTCGGAAGTGTCACGAAGAGGGTGAAGAGGGGTCGGACCTCGCGTTGTACTTCACCGAAACGTTTGGCTCAGTTCGACTGGCATTTGATGACATCGAGCAGTTGCTCGGTGAGGTCGAAGTGAAGGGCATGGATGTCACCGAAGGTGAGGACTACGTGGAGGCGGCCCGGCAGGGTCTCATGCAGGCGCGTACATTGATGCACGCGTTCTCAAAGCCGGTGATGGAGGAGAAGGTGTCGGAAATCGCGGCGAACCAAGCGGCAGCGCTGGAGATCGGCTACGCGGCCCTACGCGGCCTGGAAGATCGCCGCCGCGGGCTTGCCATCAGCACTCTCTTGCTCCTGCTTCTCACGCTCGGTGTCGCGATCAAGATTCGAACGTTGCCCCCGTTTTGACTAGCGGGCTCGGATGAACGTATGGCATCCCGTGCAAACCTTGGCATCGGGTTGGTGATCGGCGACGTCCTCGTGACAGGTCATACAGTCTGCGCGGCCTGCGCGTACCCTCGAATCGTGAATCTCGTGGCAAGCCGTGCACTCCGTGTGGCCTTCGCCCTGAGGAACGTCTGCCATACGGTGAAGCCCAGGCAGCTGAGCCACTTTGTGACAGGCGTTGCACTTGGCTTGCGCAGATACCGTGCCGCCATGCGGCTCGTGACAAGTGGCGCAGTCCCGATGTCCTTTCGGGCTCTTCGAGAGCTGGTCATCATGGCAGGTTCCGCATGCGACGACTCCAGCGGGTTCGTGGGTCGTCCCCTCGTGGCACGTTTCGCAGCTAGAATGGCCCAAATTCCGGCGAGTTAGACGAATTTGAAGCGTGTGACATCTCCCGCACATCGCCCGGTCGCTGAGCCCGCTCAAGTCAAATCGGTGGGGCTCGTGGCACGCCGTACACGGAAGCTTGCCTGCGTGAAACGCAGTCTCTGACGGGGCTTCATCGTGGCAGTCGGAGCATCGAGTGGCGATCTGTGCACGTCGGCTCGGATGAGGATCGTGGCAGCCGACACAGTCTCCCTTGCTCACCACGGGATGTGTCGAGACCACGTCTTGGTGACAGCCACCGCAAGTTCGGTCGCCCGCTGATCGGACCGCATGCGGTTCATGGCAACTGCCGCAGTCGCGATGTTCGCGTGCCTTATTTTGTGCCAAGATTTGCGTCCCCTCGTGACACGAGGTGCACCGGAGCGCAGTCGACGCCGAAAACGCGTGCGCCTGATGGCAACTCGCACACGAATCATGCCCGCCCGCGAACGTCGCCGAGGCAGGAACCGTCGGTTCTTTCTCCCCGTGACACTCCATGCAGGACGCTGCGTCCGAAGCAAGCTTATGCCCCCCATGGCAGTCTGCGCAGGATCCACTCAGGCGTGAGCGCCCATGCTGGACATTCATCTTCTGGTGGCACTCGTCACACTGACGAATCGTCTCTTCGGCGGGCTTGTGCGGATTGTGGCAACTTTCGCAGGGCACAGTCGCGTGCATGGCAAGGCCCTCAAGCCCTTCGCTCTCGAAAGGACCGTGACAACGCGTGCAGTGCCACCTTCCGAAGACTTCGGGCTCGGCGCCAAAAACATGGCAGGTGTAGCAGTCCATGGGCATGCCATCGAGATTGACGTGCGCTAACGATGCCTGGTCCTCGTGGCATTGCGTGCACACACCGGTGTCCGGCGAGCCGAATCCCTCCTCCGCAGGGTCGTGACATTCGTTACATTCGACCCGTTCGTTGATGATGTGCTGCGAGTGCCCTGGAGAGAGGCGGACCTCGGGCCAGTTCTTTGGCACCATGCGGGTTGGCCCTGCACTGCGCTGTTCTTTCATCGTCGGGACGACGTTGGTGGTGAGCCTCGCAACGAGAAAGCCGGCCACGACCCCGAGCGCCGCGAAGATGCCGACGAGGATCGCAGCGCGCTTCATAGGCCTCCGATGTGGCAGAGCCGGCACGGAAGATCGTTCGCTTTGCTCAGACGGCTATTGAAGCCCGGCGGATGTGGATTGCCCCCCGGGCCCCCGACCTGATGGCAGCTCACGCAGAGGGTCTCGCCGGCGCCGCCGTGGCAGCTCGCGCAAGAGAGCGGGTCGAGGCGGGCCGCTTGCCCATGGGTATTCGACGAGCCCGGCGGGCCCGACCAGCCCGGCGGATGCGGGTTCCCGCGAACCGAATTCTGGCCCGAAATTCCCAACCGCGTGTGGCAATCGACGCAGAAGAGCTCGCTGTGACAGACGATGCACTGCGCCGGGTCGGCGACTGCCTGCTGGTCATGAATCGAGATGAAGTTCGCGCGGTGCATCGAATCGCGCAGCGGCGCATCAAAACGAAAGCGCGAGGGGATGGTCGGCACCGTGACGCCGTGACACGCGGCGCATTGGCGCTGGGTATGACAGGCGGTGCAAAGGTCGCCTTGCGCATTGGCCTGCACGCCGTGCTCGCGCAAGAAATTACCGTCGTGGATGACGTGGCTTTCAGGTGGCGCCATCTCGCCGGGCAGATCCACGTGACAACCACCACAGTCCCGCGTGTCCCACTGGCCTTTGTGGGCGTGACAGCTGAAGCAAGTCGGATGCTTGACACGAACGTAGTCGGAATTGGTGGTCACGTTGACGTGACAACGAACGCAATCTCCGGCGCCTTCCTCGCTGTGCCTCAGATGCGAGAAGCGCAGATGTTTCCGAGCCATCTCGGCGGCTTGACGATTTCTCGCGCGCCCATGGCAGTTCGAACAGGTATCGGGGTTGTGCGGCTCTTCGTGACATTCCACGCAGTCCGCCGTCGTTGGAAAATGCAGCGGCCCCGTGTCTCCCGCCTCTTGGATCCCTCCATGACACTCCAGGCAGTTGATCCCCGCGATTACGTGCGCGCGGTGTTCGAACGCATTCGATTCCCGCTCCTGCTCGAGACCGAGCATCTTGGCACAGGCTCCGGCCCAGGCGGCAATCAGAATCAGGGCTGCGATGGCGGCGATCTTCTTCATTGTTTCCCGTGCCACGTACGCTGATAAGCGACGCGCGCCAGCCCGCGTACGTCGAGTCGTTGGACCTGGTTGGCGCTCGCTTCGGCCGCTGCCGCGAAGGACCAACCGCTCTGGTGCCGGTAGCGCAGCGCAAGCCGGCCCCAGGGCCAGGCCCTGCCGGTGACCGAGTTGCGGTCGTCGGGAATGATGACCTCGAATTCAGGCATCAGGCCCACGGTCTGGTGGACGTCCTCGAAGAGCTGGATGACCGAGGCCAGGCGGATTCCCGTCCAACGCGCCGTGGCGACCTGCATGCGTCGCAGCTCGCCGAGAATGCTGCCCTTGCCTTCGTCGTCCGTGCGCAGCACGCCGCGCAGATAGCCGCTCCAACCCCATTGGTCTTCGGCCTGTTGCCCAGCCCCTTCCACGGTCAAATCGAGCCTCGGCGCGGCGCGCCAGAAGAGATTCGCGCCGGTCTTCAGGGTTCCCGGGTCACCCAGAACCGTGAACAGCGAGGTCTGTTGCAGGAAGCGGGTAGGATTGCGCTTGCTCGCGAAAAGCTCGCCGCGAAACTTTCGGTTGTTGGTTTGGGAGGAAATGGTCGCAAGCACTTCGGCAAGTCCGGGGTTGACGATCTCCCACGAGAACTTGGCTGCCATATCGAGCCAGCTTGCGGCTCGAAGGGAGAAGTCCACGCCCACCTCTTCGTCGGAGCGCTGACCGGCGTTGTACCGGTTGTAATACGAGCCGCCCAGAACCCCGATCTTACCAAGACCCTGCGAGATCCGGCCTCCTGCGATCCAGTCGTACCCGCGACCTTCGATGTTGCCGTCGACCGGCACGCCGCCGAAGAACTCGAAGTGGGTCTTGGAGGGTGCGCGCAAAATCAGATGCCCACCATCGACGTGCTGGGCGCGCACCGCGCCGGTTGCGAGAATGAACCGGCCCAGCCTGGCGTCGCTGATGCCCCTTGGATCCCGAACTTTGAGGGTCGCCACGAGCGCTTCGAAGGTGAATTCATCGTCGCGCAGGCCGTACTGAGGGGAGCCAGCGCCGCCCCAAATGAGCGCTTCGGCGTCGACGTACGGATACTTGCGAGTCGACCCTTCGACGACGATCAGCCCGACGTTGGGGTCGAGCTGCCCCCAGGCCGAGACACCCACGCTGTGGGGTTGGGCGACTGCCTGTGAAAAGGGCGCCAGGACTGCCAGCGCAAGGGCGGCGGCAAGCCCGACAAGCCCATGCTTCGAGCGGCCGATCTGCCCACTTGCACTGGGACCCGATCGTGGATCATGTTCATGTGGCTCGGAACGCCACGGACGCGACGAGCCCGTTAAATCATGCATGTATCGCCGCTGTCTTGGATTGCTCTGGCTTGTGCCGTCGTTGCCGCTGGCATCATGCTCTACTACCTGGTCAAAAGGCCGCCTCTCGATGCCGCGGGCAAGTCGGTCATGCTCCTGGGCCTGGGTGTGCTGCCGATCATGGTCGCCATGATCGGCAACTTGGAGGGCTTCGCTGCGACCGAGCGTCAAGGATTCTGTGGAAGCTGCCACACGATGGACATGTGGATCGAGGACGCCAACGACCCGAGCAGCACATCGCTCGCCGCCATTCACTCTCGCACCCACAAGTTCGGCGGCAGCAGCTGCTACGTCTGCCACAAGGACTATGGGATGTTCGGCTACGCGATGACCAAGGTCGGGGGGATGGGCCACGTGTACAAGTTTGTCTCCGAGTGGATGTGGTACGACCGCGACGAGGTCATCGAGAAGATTCACATCGCGCGCCCCTTCAAGAACCAAAACTGCATGCAGTGTCACAGTACGACCGGGAAAATTTGGAACGAAGTGGCGGACCATAACGGGCTTCTCGATGACCTGCGCACCGACCAGACGAGTTGTGCCAGCGCCGGCTGTCACGGATACGCGCATCCTTTTAGCAAACCGGACGAGGAAACTCCATCGCATGCCGAGGCTCATTCGGCGCTCCAAGGCCCAGGGCCGGGGGGCAGATGAGCCCTCGAGCCAAGATCGAAAAGTTTCTCGATTCGTCTTCCCGATCGCGGCTGATGGTCTACGCCTGCGTGCTCGGCCTGATCGCCCTGGCGCTGATGAGCTGGTCGCTTTTCGACCAGGGTTGGATTCCGATCATGATGGCGATGTCGGTGGGCCAAGGTATTGGCACGCTATCATTCGCTTTGTTCTTGGTCATCGTGATTATCGACCTGCGACAAGCTGAATTTCGGCCCTCGCTTCCGCCGCCCGCGGCGAAGAAGTCCGAGGACGGCTAGGCGCCTGCACGCTGAGCGCGCAGCAGAACGAGGACTGAGCCCAAGGTCACGATGATTCCGGCCGTGAGGAGCGAGCTGCGGGGCACGAACGGCATCAGACCGAGGCAGCTGAGCGCGCCGGCGAGAGGGACCCAGCGCGGCGCGCAAAATGTGCGCGAAGTGCTGCGCTTGCGTCGCTTGATCACGAACAGCGAAACGTTGACCGTGAAGAACACGAGAAGCAGCAGGAGGCTGGTCGTGCCGGCGAGATAGGTGAGCGTGCCCGAGAGTGCCAAGGCGAGCGCGACCGCGAGCACCGTGAGGACTGCGAGGTGTGGTGTGCGACGCTTCGGGTGCACCGTGCCGAGTGCTGTGGGCAGAAGTCCCTGGCGTGACATGCCGTAGATCAGGCGTGAGGCCATGATGAAGTTCAGCAAGCCGGTGTTTGCGACCGCGAAGAGCGCGATCAGGGTGAACAAACGGTCGGGAACGACATCGGTGGCGCGTTGCACGACGGACAGGAGAGGGGCGTCGGAGTTAGCCAGCTCGCCCGGCGCGACGACGCTTGTTGCGACCAGAACGACCAGCAAATAGATGACCCCGGTGACGCAAAGGGCGATCAGGATCGCGCGGGGCATGTTGCGCTCCGGGTCCTTCACCTCTTCGGCAACGTTGACCATGTCTTCGAAGCCGATGAAGGCGAAAAAGCCCAATGCCGCGCCACGTGTGATCTCCGTCCAGCCAACCGCCCGGCCAACTTCGACGGTTTGTAGGATTCCGGCGTCTGGGCTGCGTGCGAGGAAGAGCGCTCCGGCAACGATCACGATCAAGAGCCCGGTCAGCTCGACCATCGTCGCAATGATGTTGCTGGTCGAAGACTCCCGCATCCCACGGAAGTTGATCGCCGCGAGCAACAGCAGGATGCCGGCCACCGTCGCCGATGGCGGAAGCCCCGGGACGAGCCCGGTCATGTAGCCGCCAAATGCGACCGACACCGTTGCCAAGGAAAGAACGCCCGAGGATAGGACCATCCATCCGACCAGCAGCGACAGGACGGGGCGCCCGAACGCCTGCTCGGCGAAGAACGACTCGCCGGCGCTTCGGGGGAAGCGACCCCCGAGCTCGGCGTAGGTGAGGGCGGTCAGGCCGGCCACGACGAGCGCCACGCCGAAGGCTGCCCAGCTCGCGCTCCCCGCCACCCCGGCCACCTTGCCGACGAGCGCGTAGATGCCGGCGCCGAGGATGTCCCCGACGCCGTAGAAGACCAGCGCCCAAAAACCTAGGGATCGGCGGAGCTGGGCGGGTTGGGAGTCATTCATCGTGCCAGACGTCATTTCTCGTCGAAGTAGGGGTCGTCTACGACGCAAAGCGCTGGTAGGCTCCCCGACGCCATGAAGCAAACCAAGATCACCCTCGAAGAGAACGAAATCCCAGAGCGTTGGTACAACATCGTCGCGGACATGCCGAACAAGCCGTTGCCGCCGCTCAATCCGGCAACCCAAGAGCCCATCGGCCCCGAGGCGCTCGCGCCCATCTTCCCGATGGCCTTGATCGAGCAGGAGGTCAGCCAAGACCGCTGGATTCCGATTCCCGAAGAGGTGAGACAGATCTACACGAGCTGGCGTCCATCTCCGTTGTACCGGGCGCATGGGCTCGAAAAGGCGCTCGATACACCCGCGCACATTTACTACAAGTACGAAGGCGTCAGCCCGGCGGGGTCCCACAAGCCAAACACGGCCGTCGCTCAGGCGTATTACAACAAGCAAGCCGGCGCCAAGCGGATCACGACCGAGACGGGCGCTGGCCAGTGGGGAAGCGCGCTGAGCTATGCCTGTCAGCACTTCGGGCTCGGCTGCGAGGTGTACATGGTGCGTATCAGCTACGACCAGAAGCCGTACCGAAAGATGATGATGAATACCTGGGGTGCGGAGGTGATTCCCTCGCCCAGCCCGCAGACCGAGGCGGGTCGCAAGATCCTCGCCGAACACCCCGACTCGCCTGGAAGCCTTGGCATTGCGATCTCCGAAGCCATGGAGCGCGCGGCAACCGACCCCGACACCAACTACGCGCTCGGCAGTGTGCTCAACCACGTGCTCACGCACCAAACCGTCATGGGGCAAGAAGCGATCAAGCAAATGGAAAAGGCGGGCGAGCTGCCCGACGTGGTCATCGCGCCGTTTGGCGGGGGATCAAACTTCGCCGGGCTCGGCTTTCCGTTCCTTCGGATGAACTTTGCGGAGGGTCACAACATTCGCTGCTTGGCCACCGAGCCGACGTCTTGCCCGAAGCTCACGCGCGGCGTCTTTCGTTATGATTTCGGCGACTCCATCGGGATGACTCCGCTGATTCCCATGTACACCTTGGGTCACAACTTCGTGCCGGCCAAGATTCACGCCGGCGGCTTGCGCTACCACGGCGCAGGTGCACTCGTCAGTCAGCTTCTTCATGACAAGCTGATCGACGCGGAGGCCGTCGATCAGATCGAGAGCTTCGAAGCGGGCGTGCTCTTCGCGCGCGCCGAGGGCATCATCCCTGCGCCGGAAGCGAATCACGGCGTGGCGTCGGCAATTCGCCAGGCGAACGAAGCCAAGGAAGAGGGCAAAAAGCGCGTCATCCTCTTCAACCTCTGCGGCCACGGTCACTTCGACATGTCGGCGTACGAGGCCTACTTCTCGGGCAAGCTCCATCGCCACGAGCTCAGCCAAGAGGACATCGACTCGTCGCTCTCCGAGCTCCACACGCCCGAAATTCCCGAAACGGCTGCCTAACTGCGCGTGTAGCGAACATGCGCATCACATCCATCGAGCTTTATCACGTCTCGGTTCCACTTCGTCAGACGTTCTGGCCGTCGTGGATCCCTGGGTACCCGCAGACGCACAACCGCTTCACGCTCGCAAAGCTGGTGACCGACGAGGGGATCGAAGGCTTCGCGGCTGGGCAGTCGATGGGCAAAGAGCGCCAGGGCCTCGGCGACCTGCTCGGCGGGTATCTGCTTGGAACCGACCCCAGCGACATCGATCGCGTGCAGGACTTGCTCAAGCAAGCCGGGTTTTTGGGATGGCGAAACTTCTGGCTCGAAGCGGCGTGCTGGGACATCAAAGGCAAGGCCGAGGGCAAGCCGGTGTACGAGCTCTTCGGTGGTACGCCGCGCCCGCTGCCTGTTTACCTCTCGACGGGCGAAGTGCATCCGCCCGAGCAGCGCGTCGACGAGCTGCTTCGAATGAAAGATCGAGGATACCGCACGGCCAAGCTACGGGTGAAGAGCCCGCGTCTGGCAGAAGACATTCGCCAGATCGAGGTGGTGCGCAAAGGGATCGGGGATGACTTCGTCCTTGGTGTAGATGCGAATCAGGGCTGGCTGGTGTCGATCGTCGATCGCGTGCCGGCTTGGGATCTGAAGCGCGCCACGGAGTTCGCCGCGGCCTGTCACGACAATGGGATCTCCTGGCTCGAGGAGCCGCTCGACTGGCACGATTACGATGGTCTTGCGGCCTTAAAGAAGGCTTCGAAGGTCAAGATCGCCGGCGCCGAGCTAAACCACGGTTGGGACGAAATCAAGATCATGTTCGAAAAGGACTGCTTCGACATCTACCAGCCGGACGCCTGCTTTGCGGGTGGCATGGCCCAGGTGAAAAAGGTCATCGACGCCTGCCACGAACACGATCGCATCTACTCGCCGCACACCTGGACGAATGGGATCGGCTTCTACGTGAACTGGAACATGGCGCTGGCCGATCAGAAGAACAGCCACCCGCTCGAGTACCCGCTTGAAGAACCGTCGTGGATCCCGGAGTTCCGCGAAGGCATCATCGACCCGATTCTGCCCAACGAGAACGGAATGCTGCCGCCGTTCCGGCGCCCTGGACTCGGCTTCGAGATCGACAGGAAGAAGCTGCGAAAATACGGGAAGCGATTCTTCAAGCTCACCGAGACCGGGTTGAAGCTGAAGGTGATCCGCGAAAAGGGGATCCGGGCGGCGCTGGACATCAAGAAGCGGAAAGAGTCGTTGTAACGTCCCCCAGTTCGCGCCCTTTTCGGCTTGTGCTGCCGCGGGTGTTGGGGAGGCGTCGACTTATGGCTTGCGCTGCCGCGGATGCGGTGGGGCCGGGGGTGTTGGATTGGGTGCGTGCTGCGGTTTGATTACACCGCCCCGCCCACCCCCACCCGTAATCCTCCCTGGCGCGGCATTCGCTTCGCTCTGCCTTGCCGGCGCTTCGCGCCGGGCTTCGCCCTGCGGGCTCGCGCTGCCGCCTGCCGTTTTGGGAGGGTTGGTGGTCCTGTCTCCGTAGCGAGGGGCGGGGAAAACACCCGTCATGGGGTGGAGTCGACGTAACGAGTGACAATCCGCAAGACAGCAACCCGCTCCGATTGGCGTGAGCTCCGAGGGGCGCCTTGCGTGGTCCAGGCCCCAAGTGCTTCCGACCACATCTGCAAGCCGAGCCGTTCGATGGAACCCCGTGACGGGTTTTTTCCGCGCCCCGGTACTTACGACGCTGCCTTCAGCCTCTTCCGCTTCTCCAAGTGCTCCGCGTACCCGGCGCACAGCGTTCCGAATGCCGCATCCGTCCATGGAAAGAAGCCCGCGTAGTTGCCTTTGACTTTCGCGTGGTGAAAATCGTGGTGAGTGGCGCCGTCGCTGAAGGGCATCAGGTGGGTGGGGCTCCAGGGGAAGTCGTAGCCTGCGTGGCCTTCGGCGGCTTCCCATTCGCGAAGCACGATCCAGATGTAAAGGGTGACGACGTGCGCGCCGACGAGCAGTGGGCCGATCAGCATGACGGTGCCCGTCAGAACAAACTCGACCGGGTGCATGTAATTCCCGGTGATCGCCCAGGGCGTCATGATGCGGTGGTGCACTGAGTGAACCCTCTTGAACAGCCATCGGCTCTCGTGGAGGCTGCGGTGCATCCAGTAGAACAAGAAGTCGTCGAGCAGGATGAAGAATACGAGCTGAAGAACGATGACCCACCATGCGGGCAGCGGCCCGGCGTGCACGTTCGATAGCCGAAGCAAAGGCCACGCACCCAGCGTGACGATCGCCAAGACCAAGTTATTGCGGGCGACGTGCCAAAAGGCCGGGCCGACGATCGAGCGGCGGCCGGTCTTGCGCGCTTGGATTCGGTAGGGCTCCGCCCATTGGGGTTGCTTCCAAGCGAGCAGGGTAAAGGGCACGGCGAAGGCCAAGAACGAGACGAGAGCAAGGACCGTTCCAGCAACGGGAAAGAGCCAGAACAACGGCTCGCTGTAGATCTCGCGCAACCATGCCCACATCGGAGGGCGACTCTAGCACCCAGCCGTCAGGGTTTCACCCCGCGCGCGCCATACCAGCTCTCCACGTCGGGCCACTTTCCCCACGGAAAAACCAGGGCTGACACCAGGCCCGCGAACGCCCAGCCGCCGAGGACGGCCCAGGCTCCCATCGGGGCCGGATCCATCCGCAAAAGCACCGCCATCCCCGCGATGCAAGCGAACGTCTTGTAGATGACCAGGTATTGGAAGAACACGAGGTAGCGAACCGGCCAGACGACCCCGAGCGCGAACATGGCGCCTTCGCCCATGATCGCGCCGCCGTAGAGGGCTTGCACGAATGGATCGTCGCCGACGTTCAGCCCCATCGAACCCCAGGCCGAGGCGGGGTCGACCATCATCCATGCTCCGATGACGAACGAGGAGGCGGCGAACGAAAAGCAGACGAGACGAATGAATTGTATCCGGCGGTCGGAGAGGCCTTGCACGCTCATGCGGCGACCATAGGGTGACCGCCTCTGCCCCCGCAAGCCGGTTTCACAGCCCGAGCCGCTTCGGGAGGATTTCGAGCAGGCCACGTTCGGCGTCCTCTTGATCGGCACCGATGGAAATCACGTCGAACTTGCCGTGTCCGTCGAGGGGGCCGAGGTTGTAGAGGATGAAGCGGCCTTCTCCCGTCTCGGTCTGAAACACCAGGTCGCCGAGGAGCTCGAGGAGGTCAGCAAGGCGTGCCCCGACGAGCTCGGGGTAGACGACATCCTGTGCGCGGTAAGGTGGGCGCGGTTGGTTCAGCAGGCGGTCGAGCAGGCTCATCGGCGTGCTGGTGCCGCCCCAGCGGCCGTTGCACTCGGTGAACACCACGTTGAAGACCCCGTCCGGGTCGCCCGTCACGAGGTGGTCGAAGGAGCAGCGTCCCACGTACCCTAGCGCTTGAAGCGCTGCAGCGACCATGAGCGCGTCGCTCTCGAGCTTCTGGTTCAACGCATCGGGAAGCGTCGAAGGCCGGCTTCCCACGAAGACCTTCTCCTCGCCTTTGAGAATCTGCTCATAGATTCCGTCGAGACGAGGGTCGCCAAATCCAAGAGGTGGAATCCAGAGCTGGGTCGAGGGCGACAGGTCGGTATCGAGCCAGGCGACCGTGAGCACTTCTTCTCCTTCGGGCCATTCGGTACGCCGTAGGAACGCTTCCACCATCTGTGCTGCGTCCCGGTCCGATCGCAGGTCGCGTGATGCGAAGACGGCGTTGCCCATGGCGGATGCACACCTCGTCCGCTTGAGCCCGACGCGTTCGTGCCGCTGCGACAGCGTTCGCAGATCCGTTTCGATTCCCGCGACGTCCCGAGAGATCCGTGTTTCGACCAATGCCTCGCGTCCGAGCACGCGTTCGACGAGCTCGTCGAACATGGACTTGTCGTTGGCGATCCAAGTCACCGGAGGCGGTGGCGCGAGCAAGCGTACCGGGCTGCGGCTGTCCACGCTGAGCATTGCCCCGAGCTTCCAGACGTCTTCGATTCCCATGTAGGGGTGGATCGTCATGCCGCCGGCAGCGCTTGCTCTCTCGACGAGACGCGCGTGGGTAGGTCCCTTGGTGCACGCGCGTGCAACCGCGATCGGCGGGCCTGCCGGGTCGGCGACCAGATGCTCCGGCGCTCCCAGCTGGAGTGTGTCGTGGCAATAGGCTTCGTAGCCGGCGACGGCAGGGGTGACGGTCGCGTAGAGGTCGGCGTCGCCTGCCCTGAGACGGCCCCGGTGCTGATACTCCTCGACCCCTGCGATATCGGCGAGGAACGGAATCGCCGAGACGTCATCGAGCTGCAGCGTCGGGTGGGGGGTATCGCCGCGGTGCCAGCGGTGCGCGTCGTAGGGCTGCAGTTGACTCGCGAGATCGATGTCCGTTCCTAGCTCTCGACCCGCTAGACGCGCCCGTTCGAAGTCCAAGACAGCGTCGCGGGGGTGCATGCTCACAGGCCCGCTTTAGCGCAGCTGAGCGCGGGTTCCAGCGGCTTTAGTTCGATGTAGGGGCCGGCACGGCCGGGGCGTAGCTCTTGAGGAAGCCGTTGACGGCCGCCCAGTAGACGTCGTGATCCGGGAACTTCTTCCACAGCGCGCGGGAGCCGTGCTGTCCGCGTGATGCGGGGGTGAAGAGGATCTTCTTCTTCGCAGGGGACGCGTCGAAGATCGGCTTGACCTGCGCGCGCTCTTTTTTGGACGAGGTGACGAAGAGCGGCTGCTTCACGCGCTTGGCAAAGTTCCAAATGTAGACCGGGCTCTTTTGTTTTTCGAAGTACTCGCCCGGAGCAAACGCCATCACCGCCGTCACGACCTTCGGATGCTCCGCCGCCAAGCGAAAGACCAACGACGCCGAGTAGGAGCTACCCCACGCGATGATCCGCGTAGCGCCCAGCTTCTTGCGCGCGTAGCCGAGCGCGGCTTCCAGGTCGGCGTAGGCATCTAGATAGCTCCTGCCCAAGCCCATTTTCGCGGCGCGCCGATGGGTCTCGTTCTGGACGCCATTGACTGCGCCGCCTGAACGCTGGTCGACCGCCATCACGCGATATCCGGCTTCGACGAGCTTCGGAGCAATCTCCCTGTACTCCCCGCGGCTCCATCCGGCCTGATGAAACAGCAGGACTAGGGTGCCCGATTCGGTCTTGGATTCATAGACGTCCGCGCGGCCTTGGATGCCGCCCCCCGTCGGAAAGTCGATGCTCTCTACGCCCGGGTTTGCAAACGCGGTGCTTGCCATCCCAGCCAGCAGCACTGCGAGCGCCCTGAGCCCAAAAGTCAATCTTCGCATGTGCTCCTCCTTGGCGAGGCAGTCGAGAACCGAAAACGAAGCCCCACCTCAGTACACCGAAACGGGAGCTTGAGCGGCGACGCTCAGTGTGGTCGACAGCGGCAGATCTCGCGAAGAAGTGCCGACGTGAATCGCATGTTCCAGCGCTTCGAGTGCCCAGGCCGATTCAGAGACGTCGTAGTAGGCAAGGTCGTTCACCGGCAGCGCGATTTCTACGGTCTGCTTTTCGCCGGGGTCCAGCATCACTTTTGCGAAGCCTTTGAGCTCACGCTCGGAGCGCTCCACCGCGGAGCCCGGGTAGGTCACGTAGAGCTGCGCGACCTCCGCGCCTGCTGTCGAACCCGTATTCGTGACGTCGACTCTGAAGCGAACGACATCGCCTGCAACGGCTGCGGCCTGACTCGCCTGGAGATTGTCGATGGAGAACGTCGTGTAGCTGAGGCCGAAGCCGAATGGAAACTCCGGCGTCGCGCCGTTGCGGTCGAGGTATCGGTAGCCGTGGAAGTAATCGTAGGTCACTTCGAGCGAAACGTTGTCGAATGGCGGCAGTTGGTCGAGGCCGGTAGGGAAGGTGATCGGCAGCTTGCCCGATGGGTTTGCATCGCCGAACAGCAAGTCGGCGATGGCGTATCCGCCCATTTGACCGGGATACCAGACCATCAGCAGCGCCTCTACCTCGGGAAGCCAGTCGCCCATCGTGATTGCGCCGCCGCCTTCGAGGACGACGATCGTTCGAGGATTTGCGGCGGCCGCGTCTCGAATCAGTGTTTCTCGTTCCGGCGAAAGGTCGAGGTCGAGCCGGTCGCCTGCCCCGATGAGCCCTTCGCCTTCGTCGGCGGCGGTGAGCCCGGTCACCACGATCACCGCATCGGCGGCTTCAATCGCTGAGAGGTCATCGCCATCGAGAACGTCCTTCGCGATGTGGTCGATCACGACCGCACCGCCTGCGGCTTCCTCGATACCTTTCAAAGGGGTTGAGACGAATGCGGGCCGGACGCTGCTGCTTCCTGTATCGCCGATGTTCGGCGTGTCTGCGAGCGAACCCACGACGGCGATTCGGCTGAGCCCAACAATGGCGAGAGGAAGCGCATTGGACTCGTTCTTGAGAAGGACCGCACCTTCGGCCGCGGCTTCTTGAGCGATCGCGAGGTGGGCTTCGCTGGCGATCACGCTGTCATCGACCGGGCTCGGCGCGTCGAGCTCGTATTCCAGCTTCTTTCGGACCATCCGCCGGACCGCATCATCGATGACCGGTTCGGGCAGCTCGCCTGCGTTGACTTGGCTGAGTAGATCTCGAAAGACGTTGGCGGTCGGCATTTCGAGGTCGAGGCCATTCTTTGCAGACTCGGGCTTCGTCCCGAGCGTGAAGTCCGAAAGCACGAAGCCGTCGAAACCCCATTCGCCCTTGAGAACCCCTCTCAAGAGAGCTTCGTTTTCGCCGCAGAACTGCCCGTTGACCGAGTTGTAGGCGCTCATCACGGAAGCCGCGCGGCCTTCATGCGCGGCAGCGCGGAAATGGGGCAGATAGATCTCGCGCAGCGTTCTCTGGTCGATCGTGACGTTTACGTTGAAGCGCGTGTCCTCGATGCTGTTGGCGGCGTAGTGCTTCGCATTTGCCAATACGTACTGCTGAGCGCCTTGGACGAAAGCCACGCCCATGCGAGAAAGCAGGTGCACGTCCTCGCCGTAAGTTTCCTGCGAGCGGCCCCAGCTTGGATGCCTCAGGTTGTTGAGCGTAGGGGCCAGTAGGACGTTTCCTCCGATCGCGCGAAGCTCTCGGCCCATGGCTTCGCCGACTCGGCGCTCGACCTCCGAGTTCCAGCTTGCGCCTCGGGCCATCGCGACCGGAAACGCGGTAGCGCCATCGTGCACACCGACTCCTCGAGGGCCATCCGACATCTTGAACGGAGGGACGCCGAGTCGCTCGACGCCAGGAACGTTCCAGAGCTCGCGGCCGTACGCTCCGCTAATGGCCGTATTGCCCGACATCTGCGCGACCTTTTCGTCGAGCGTCATCTGAGCGACGAGCTCGTCGACGCGGCGCTCCAGATCGCTGCCGACGTCGCTGCTACCACTGCTGCACCCGATGATGGCAGCGAGCGGAACCCAAAAAGGCTTTCGAAGAATCATGGCGATCGAGCGTACCCGATCCTGATTTGCTTACAAGAGACGCCTCAAACGGCTCGGGTACCGCTAGCCGGCGCCCAGGCGCCAGAGGTTCTCAAGCTGGTCGATCGCGTCTGCGGGGTCGCCCTGGTAGCGGATCAGCCGACGGGATTCGAGCGTGTCGACGAGCTGCTCAGCCTCCAACTCGGAACATTTCAGAATCGCGACCACGGCGGCACGAAGGTCACCCTTTCCACGGACGTACCCTGCGGGCGGCGCTTCGCCGAAGCGTGCCGCCAGCTGGCGCCTGAGGTCATTCAGGTCAATCTCCTCGGGAATCATCCATCGAATTCTACGCCTCAAACGGGCCTCTGGCAAAGCAGCTCCCGAGATGATTCGAGAGGGGTCATGCGCCAAGAAACCATCAACGGCATCGTGACCCTGGTCGCGCTCGGCGCGGGCTCGCAGTGGATCGCTTGGCGCTTGAGGATTCCATCCATTTTGGCGCTGCTGACCGTCGGCTTCATCGCAGGGCCACTGACCGGCTTTTTCGCGCCGGACGAGGTTCTCGGATCGCTCGTGTTCCCCTTCGTTTCGTTGGCGGCGGCGGTTGTTCTTTTTGAAGGCGGGCTCAGCGCAAGTTGGGAGGAGATCAAGGGTGTCGCGACGCCGGTTCGGCGATTGATCGTGTTCGGGATCCCGATCACTTGGACGGTTCTGTCGGCGTCAGCGCACTACCTCCTGGGCTTACGAGTCGAGCTCGCCGTCCTTCTCGGGGCGATTCTCGTCGTGACAGGCCCAACGGTCATCGGCCCTCTGCTGCGTCATGCGCGCCCACGGGGAACGGTGGGCTCCGTACTCAAGCTCGAAGGCATCATCAACGACCCGATCGGGGCGATTCTCGCAGTGCTGGTCTTTCAGGGTATCCGCGCAGAAGAGGTCGACCGCGCGTTCTCGGTGGTGAGCGCGGGTGTCTTGAGGGCAGCCTTGGTCAGCGCATTTTTCGGTTTAGTCGCCGCGTTTCTCTTCGTGAGGTTTCGCGAGCGCGACATTCTGCCGGAGTTTCTTCACAATGCGATCGTTCTTCCATCCGTGCTCGTCGTGTACGCAGGCGCGAACCAGATCCAAGAGGAATCCGGCTTGCTTGCCGTCACGATTATGGGCATTGCGTTGGCGTCGCAGAAACGAGTCAGCATGGAGCAGAGCTTGGAGTTCACCGAGCATGTTCGGATTCTTCTGATTTCCACGCTCTTCATCCTCCTCACCGCGCGAATGAACCTGAGCGACATCACCGGGCTTCCGGTCGCTACAGTGGCCTTCGTGGCGGTCGTGATTTTCGTTGCTCGGCCGGTCTCGGTATTTGTTTCGACCGTGCGATCCGGGCTTTCGTTGCGCGAGCGTATCTTCCTCAGCGCCATGGCCCCCCGAGGGGTCGTTGCGGCTGCGGTCTCCTCGCTCTTCGCGCTCGAGCTCATCGAGACCGGTTACGAGGAAGCTTCCATTCTCATGCCGGTGACCTTCGCAGTCATCGCGCTCACCGTTCTGACGTCGGGTCTTTCGGCAGTTCCCTTGCTCAAGCGACTTGGGCTTGCCCAGAAGAAACCTCAAGGCGTGCTCATCGTCGGCGCGGATCGTACAGGCCGCGCCATCGCCCAGGCGCTGCGGCAGCACGGTTTTCGGGCACTCCTCGTCGACTCCGATCCGGGCAAGGTCGAAGAAGCCAGATCACTGGGGCTCGAAGTGGTCAAGGGTGAGGTACTTTCCCGACGGGTCTTACGAAGTCTCGACCTGGACGGCATTGGGCACCTGCTTGCTCTGACCCCCAACGACGACGTGAACATGCTGGCGGCCGCACACTTCCGAAGGCTCTTCGGAGAGGCCAATGTTCTTCAGATTCAGCCAAGCAGCCATCGAGGGCGTCCAATGCCTGGCTACGCAAGCGAGCTGCAAGCGCGTACGTTTGCGGGCGGGGCGACCCTCGGCAAGCTCGATGCGCTGGCTAGGTCGGGTGCCTCGGTCACGGTGACGCCCATCGAGGACATGCCTACGTTGGAACAAATGCGGGAACAACTCGGAATGGACGCGGTTCCCCTGTTCGCGGTGAGCGACGAAGGGGATTTGAGCTTCATCCGTTCGAATGAACCGCTGCCAAGCGCAGCAAAGCTCGTCGTACTGACGCCGCCCTGATTTTCGTTGCCGATTGAAGCGACTTCAACCGGGTCGTACCGCGTGCTTTTTGAATTCGATTCGCGCGACGGTTCGCCGGTGTACTTCGTCCGGCCCGTCGGCGAGTCGCAACGTTCTGCTTTGGGCCCAGGTCTCGGCCAAGCCGAAGTCCGTGGTGACGCCTCCGCCACCGTGTGCCTGAACCGCATCGTCGAGGACCTTGAGCGCGGTCAGCGGCGCCTTCACTTTGATCATCGCGATCTCGGCGCGCGCCGCCTTGTTGCCAACCTTGTCCATCATGTCGGCGGCCTTGAGCGTCAGTAGCCGAGCGCATTCGATGTCGATCCGAGCGTCGGCCACCCTCTCTTCCCAGATGGACTGCTCATAGATCTTCTTGCCAAACGCTGTCCGGCTCATCAAGCGTAGGCACATTTTCTCGAGCGCTCGCTCGGCCACGCCGATCAGACGCATGCAGTGATGAATCCGCCCAGGGCCGAGACGGCCCTGCGCGATCTCGAAGCCGCGACCTTCGCCGAGGAGCATGCTGCTCGCGGGAACGCGGACGTTCTCAAAGAGAACCTCACCGTGCCCGTGGGGCGCGTCGTCGAATCCATATACCGGAAGGTAACGCTCGACGGTCACGCCCTTCGCGTCGCGAGGGACGAGGATCATGCTCTGCTGAAGGTGGGAGGAGGCGTTTGGATCGCTCTTACCCATCACGATCATGATCTTGCAGCGCTTGTCCATGATGCCGGAAGTCCACCACTTGCGACCGTTGATCACGTAGTCATCGCCGTCGCGGCGAATCTCGGTGCAGATGTTGGTCGCATCCGAGGAGGCCACTTCGGGCTCGGTCATGGCAAACGCCGAGCGAATGCGACCCTCGAGCAAGGGCTCCAACCACTCGCGTTTCTGTGCCTCCGTGCCATAGCGATCGAGCACTTCCATGTTGCCGGTGTCTGGGGCAGCGCAGTTGAAGACCTCCGGCGCAAACGCAACGCGGCCCATGATCTCGCAAAGCGGCGCGTACTCCAGATTGGTGAGCCCCGCGCCGCGCTCGCTCTCGGGCAAAAAGAGATTCCACAGGCCCGCATCCTGCGCTTTTTTCTTCAACTCTTCGATCAGCGGCGGCGTGTCCCATCGATCCGAAAGCGAGGCGTGTTGTTTGCGAACTGCGGCCTCGTTTGGATAAACCTCCGCCTCCATGAACGCCTGAAGACGGGAGATCAGAGCTTGCGTTTTATCGCTGTACGTAAAATCCATGACTATCCCCTGACTAGTCGACTGCCAAGACCACTTTTCCGCGGGCTCGTTTGGTTTCCATGTATCGGTGGGCTTCGGCGACGTCCGCGATCGGGAAAGTACGGTCGACCACGACACGGAGGCGGCCCGCATCGATCTGTTGGCGCAGCCAGTCGAGTTGGTCACGCCTGGATTTCACGATCACCAGCTTCGCGCGCTTCCGGCGCACGAAGCTTCTGGCCACGTCTTTGAAGATGCGCGCGCTAGGAATCGTATTGACGTACGTGCCCCGCCTCGAGAGCAGCATTTTCAGCTTGTCGAAGCGGTAGTTGCCAAACACATCGAAGATGACGTCGAAGCGTTCGTCGAGCTCCACGAGCTCGGTTTTCGTGTAATCGATGACTCGATCGGCGCCGAGCTCGGTTACGAGATCGAGGTTGCGATGGCTGCACACGGCGGTGACCTGCCCGCCCAGGATCTTTGCGATCTGTACCGCGAACACCCCCACGCCGCCGGACGCACCGTTGATCAAGACCGTCTGGCCTGCGTCCAGCTGCGCATCGTCGCGCAGAGCCTGAAGCGCCGTTTGGGCAGCCAGCGGCACGGCGGCTGCCACTGCCAGCTCGATCGAGGTCGGCGCTTTGGCAAGCTGTTGACAATCGACGGCGGCGTACTCCGCGTAGGCACGGCCTGCGAAGTCGTTGATCATGCCATAGACCAGGTCGCCTTTCGCGAGGTCGGCGCCACGCCCGACCTGGACGACCTCGCCAGCGATGTCGTGCCCGACGATCAGCGGAAACTTCTTGCCGGTCGCAATTTTGAACTTCCCCTTGCGGACGATGACGTCTTTGGGGTTCACCCCGATGAAGCGCGTCCGGACCAGGACTTGGCCGCGTGTCGGAACCGGACGGGGGACGGTGGCGAGGCGCAGCACTTCCGGGCCGCCGTATCGGTCGATGAGGACCGCGCGCATGGTTTCGCTCGGATGCAGGTGCTTTCCGTACTGCGGCAGCGCACTCATTTCTTGGTGAACCGGTACAGCGAAAGCCCAGAGAGAATCTTGGGCTGAAAGAACGTGCTCTTTTCGGGCATGACGACCTCCGGGTCCTCGAGACCGGCGTCGGCCACCGCCATGAGCTCGTCGAGGCTCACCGGGTGCAGGGCAATCGCCATGTCGTAGTCGCCGCGGTCGACAGCTGCTTTCATTTCGTCGAGGGCGGACTCCGAGTAGTAGTCGAAGTGAGCGGGGTCGACGACCATGTCGTGGGTGAGCCCGAGCTTCGGGTAGAGCTCACGCTCGAGGATCGCGCAGTCGAGGCGACCGACGACGTCGTTTGGAACCTCTTGCGCATCGAGCTCGAAGCAGCCGTTCTTGGTGTAGATGCAGAAGCTGTGCTTTTTCGGAGTGCGGAATGAATCGACCGGCCGCAGCGGAAGATCGCCGGCGATCTCGGCGAAGGGTCGAACGCCGTTGATGACTCGATTGTACGCCTGAATCACGGCTTCCTCCGTGACGTAGCAGAGGAAGTGAGTCTGTTCGTTCAAGAGGCTCGCATGGTAACGGTGGTGACCGTCGGCGATGTACAAAGGCTCGGTAGCGAGCGCTGCTTGGAGCGTGCGCCCCGTCTCGCTGGCTTCGGGCACACGCCAGACCTTGTTTTGAATGTCTTCGAGCTCGCTGAAACCACCGAAGCTGCTGGTGAAGTCGTAGACCGGATCCGATTCTTGTTTCGCCTGATCCAAAATCGATGCGATCGGCGCTCGCGTCAAAACGAACACCGGCCCGATGTGGAGCCCTGTGGCGCGCCGCATTGCAATGCGACCTTTGACCTTGGCGTCGAAGGTCTTCTCGTGACGAATGATCTGCTTCGCCTCGTACGGGGAAACCTCTGCCGCGGCGAACACCCCGGTTCGCCGTCCCTTTTTCCAGGTCTGCTCGTACACGTAGTACGCCGGTTCGGCGTCTTCGATGAGCGATCCGTCTGCGAGGAGGCGATCGCGTGCTGCTGCAGGCTCGGGTCCCAAGATGATGTGGTAGAGCGAGCTCGGCTCTCGCTCGAGCAGCTTTTCGAGTGCGGTGCCTGGCTTGATCACGTCGTAGGGCGGGGACGCGATTCGAGGCACGCGGGCCGGGTCCGGGCGCAAGCCGGTGAGTCCGATCGTGGCGACCATGATAGCTCCTTAGGGGCTTGCCGATCGCATATTGACCCTGGAAGTCAAGGGCCCCGGGAGCCTCGTTCCGCTTCAGCGCGCGTCAGCGTTCCACGGTCTCCGTCGAGCGTGACCAAGTCGCCAGTTTGAATCCGGCTGGTCGCGACTCGGAGATTCACGACCGCCGGAAGGCCGTATTCCCGTGCGACCACCGCGCCGTGCGACACCGCGCTCCCAACGTCGGTGGCGAGGCCGGCGATCAGGCTGAAGTAAGGCGTCCAGCCCACGTCGGTAATGGGTGCAATCAAGATTTCGCCGGCCTCTAGCGCGGTTGCCTGTTCGAGGGTTTCGACGACGCGCGCACGGCCGGTGACTTTACCGCGGCTCACCGGTTTTCCAACGAGCGCCCCGTCGCCGTCTGTGATCGGCTCTACTCCCAGGGGCTCGGGCCGATCGCGGAACACTTCGGGGAAGTGCAGCGGCATCTGGTAGTCGATGACCCTTCGCCTCGATACCGCGAGCTCGGTAAGCTCTCGCCGTCCACCAAGCAGCTTGCCGAGCTCTTGGTGGGTCAGGAAAAAGACTGCGTCCTGGTCCGGCAAGCAACCTTCCTCCGTCATTTGTGAGCCCAGCGCGCGGTACGCGTGCTTGAACGCAGTCGTCACCGCGACCAGCGCAGACTTGGTGTGCTCGCGTGTCCGGATGGCTGCGTGCGCCAAGGGGAGGAGCTTCCGAAGGATTGGATGGCCTTGGGCGGCAGCTTGCGGGCGTGCCGCGGGTCGGTGACGCGTGCCAAATTTCAGCCGGGCACGCAGGCCAGACTGTAACGAGCCGATCAGTGGAGCCGAGTCGACAGCCCATTCTTTTTGCCGCAGCTCGAGCTCCCGGACGGCGCGATGGCCGTGTCGTTCGAGGTAATGCGCGAACTCGGTGCTCGCCTCGCCCGCCTTGCTCGAGCCAAGCCAGGCAAGCGCCGCCTCGGGATCGGCTGTGGCGAAGGACTCCTCAGCGCCCTCCTGGACGAGCAGCAGATCGATCAGCCGCTCGACCCCCTCGGCGATGTCGGCGCTCTCGACGTTCTTCGCGCCAGCGAGCATGTCCGCGACTTCCGCGTGATGCGCCTGAGTCGGCTCCTCTCCCTTCGCCAGGATTCCGAGCAAAATGGGGCTCAGTGCGCCGGCCGATGACGAAGACAGCAGATGGAGCTCGTACGCTCGCCAGATCCGAGGAAGGTTCTCGTCGATCGCACGGTAGAGTTGCGTCGCGGTGCCTTGCTCGGGCAAGTCCAAGCCGGCGAGAAGCACGTCGAGATCGTTGCGATGCTTGGCAGCCGAGACGAGGAGCGAGAAGTACCGTGCGCCGTTGAACGCTCGCCGCCAAGTCGGCTCCGGCTCCGGGTCGGCAAGCTCTTCGATGTCTCTGCCGCAAAGCGCGATGCACATCTGGCTCTTGCTCGACCCGGCCACCGCGGAGGCGAGCTCGGACAAGTTCGACAGGTTGAGGAACAGGTGCCCGAAGTACATTCCCACGTAGCGAAGCTCGTCGCTGTGCGGCACCTTGGCTCCCATGCGCCGGTAAGCGCACTGCATACCGAGGTCGATGCCTCGCGCAGTCACCGAGAAGGTCAGCGGACTGACCGCCCCCGGCATCATCTCTCCGATGTTGCACCAGGTGTAGACATCGTTGGGGTTTGGCTTGGTGTCGAGCTCTCGGGGGTCTGCCGGGAGCTGCGTGATCGGCCGGGCCTGGAGCCATCGAAGCTCGCCGTCCTTGTCGATCGCCCACTCCATGTCGAGAGGAGCGCCGTACCGTGCTTCGGCGCGGAGAGCGCCGTCGACCAATCGAGTGAGCTCGTCATCGCTCAAGATCGACGCGTCACCCTGAAGTTCGCGCTCGATCACCGAGCCGTCTCTGGCCACTAGCCAATGGTTTGGTGAGGCCCGTCCGCTGACCAAAGCTTCGCCGAGGCCGCTGACCGCGTCGACGACGATTTGGTCGCGGCGGGCGTTCACGGGGTGTGCCGTGAAGAGCACGCCGGCGACCCGCGCATCGACCATCCGTTGCACGACGATATTCATCTGAGCTTCATGCTGGCCGGCCTGCTCGTCGCGATATGCGAGGGCCCGCGCGTTCTCCAACGAACGAAGGCAGTCCTCGATTGCCGCGCGAAGCGGCTCGCCGCCTTCGACGTTGAGAACCGTCTCGTACTGCCCCGCAAAGGACGCGTCCCCGGAGTCTTCTCCGATCGCCGAGGACCGCACCGCAACCTTGCCTCCGCCAATTCGGGCGTAGTGCGCGTCGAGGTCCTCTGGAAGGCGGCCGCTGTGGGCGCCGATCACGACGAATCCCGGAGGTACATCGAACCCGTACTCCAGCAAACGGACCAGCCCCTCGGCCTTGCCGCCCACGGCTTCATCGGAAATCGCTTCGAGCGGAATGCAGCGCGGTCCGGTCATGCCGTCGTCGACCGGCTTCGCAGCTCGCTGATGATCTCGGACGCGCAGCCTTGCGGGAGCGGGAATGGCGAAGCAAAGCCGAGCCGTCCTGCGAGGGAGCCGTAACGTCGGTGCAAAATTTCGGCGACCTCATGGGGCGTGCCCATGGCAGCGATGCGGCCCAGGAGCTCCTCGTCGATCAGCGCGGCCATCTCGTGCCAGCGGCCCTCCTTGGTGAGCTTGCGAAGCTCCGGCTGGAGCTCGCCGCAGCCCTCGGCTTCGAGCACGCTGCGATACGCAGGCGTCGATGCGTAGAAGGCGATTTGATTTCGCGCCATGGCCCGCGCGCTCTCGAAGCCGGCCTCGTCTTTGCCGGTCACGACCAGCACCTGTGCGCAGAGTGTGAATCCGGAGAGCTCGCGCCCAGATGCGGCCAAGCCTCTGGTCAGATTCGGTAGCATCACTTCTTGGAGCGAACGCTCAGTGTGAAAAGGGTGCAAAAGCATGCCGTCCGCAACTTCGCCTGCCGCTTCGGTCATCTTTGGCCCGACGCCGCCGAGGTAGATCGGCGGTGCGCCCCCCTTGGCAGGACCCGGATTGAAGATGGGCGGCATCAGCGTGTGCGTGTAGAAGTCTCCCCGGAAGTCGAGCTTCTCGTTGTCGTTCCAACTCGCGAGGATCGCCCGAAGGGCCCGCACGAACTCCTTCATGCGCGAAACCGGTTTGCCCCAGGGCATGCTGTATCGCGCTTCGATGTGCGGCTTGATCTGCGAGCCCAAGCCGAGCCAGAAGCGGCCATCGGAAAATTGCTGCAGGTCGTGCGCCAGGTTTGCGACGGTCATCGGGGTACGTGCAAAGGCGATCGCAAGCCCGGTGCCGACCTCGAGCTTCGAGTGCTCGGCTGCGAGCACCAGCGGCATGAACGGCTCGTGCGGACCCTCGAAAGTGAAGCATCCGTCGAAGCCAGCCTCCTCGAGCTCGCGAACCCGTGCTGCGACTTGCTTCATGTCGGTGACCAGCAATCCGGCGTCGATCTTCATCCGTTGGGGTTCCTACGAAGACAGGCTCGTCGCATGAATCGCCAGACACTGTCAAGGCGAGCAGGCTCTTGAAACCCCGTCTCAAACGGTCTACTTGCAGCTCCGGAGGCAATCGATGGCCGAACGAACTGGGCTTCTCCCATTCTGGAAAAACTACGACCGCAAGCTGTATCTGAAAGCCGCGATTCTCGCGGACGAGCTTGGTTACGATTCGTTCTGGATTCCCGAGGCCTGGGGCTACGAAATCTTCTCGCTTCTGACGGAGATCGCCCTGCACACCAAGCAGATCAAGATCGGCACCGGGATCGTCAACTGCTTCAGCCGCTCGCCCGGCCTCATGGCGATGAACGCGGCGACGGTCGACGAGATTAGTGAAGGCCGCCTCATCCTCGGCATGGGTACCAGTGGTCAGCGGGTCATCGAAGGCTTTCACGCGCGCCAGTTCGACAAGCCGCTGACTCAGCTACGCGATGTGATCCGGGTGACCAAGACCCTGCTCGCCGGAAAGCGGCTCACGGAAAGCGGCGCCAAGCTTCACGACTACCGGCCCTTCGAGCTCGCGATGAAACCGCTTCGCGCCGATGTGCCGATTTACGTCGCAGCGCTCAAACAGAAATCGATCACTTCGATCGGCGAGCTCGCCGACGGCTGGATTCCGACGTTCTGGCCGTACGCAAAGCTCGACCAGGGCCATGCTTGGATTGCGGACGGCGCAGCCAAGTCGGGACGCGACCCGAGTGAGATCACCACTGCGCCTTTCACGACGGTCATCCCGCTCGGCGAGGCGGGCGTTCGTGAAGCCCGCCAAATCGTATCGTTCTACATTGGCGGCATGGGCGACTACTACAAGGAGCTTCTGAGCGGTTTTGGATACGCAGACGAATGCAAACGAGTCGACGAGCTGTACCGCGACAAAACCACTCGGTCGCAGGCATCCGATGCGGTCTCCGACGAGATGATCGAAGCGCTCAGCATCGCGGGCGATCCTCAATACTGCATTTCGGAGCTGAAACGCCGGCGCGAATACGGAATCGACCTCCCGATCCTCAATCTTCCGTCGAATCTGCCCTGGGAGATGGTCGAGATGTTCATCCGTACGATGGCGCCCTCGGTCTAGGGTTTCTTGGCCTGAACGGCCAGCTTGCTACCCTGTAACCGTGGGAAGGAGACGCTGCGACGCGATGCGTAGGCTTGGCCGATGTACCGGCCTGTGCCCGCTCGTCTTTGCGCTTGCCTGCTCGGTCTACGATGCGAGCCTGATCGATGGCCGTGTGGCCGGCCTTCCCGCGCGGCCAGCCGCAAACACGAGCTCGCCAGACGACAGCGAGTCGCTCCTCTTTGCACTCAACGAAATCTTTCTCCGCCAGTCCGCCGAGATAGCCGCAGGTGTCGGCATCGACCTCGATTCGACGCTCACGACCGGCCCGAATGACGCCACCTGCGAGCCGCCGACCATCGACGGCGAAGTGGTCGGCCAGGCTGTGGTCGACGGCGAGAAAGGCATCGACAATGCGATCGGCGCGCTGCTGCTGCCGACAGTCGGAACTGCACTGCCATGCCTCGAAGACAACCTGGCGCTGACGCAGGGCCGCGGGATCGGCACGGTGCTCCTGTGGGTTCAGGGTTGGAATGGGCTCGACCATGATGCGAGCGTTTCGGTGGTGCTCACCAACGCCGTCGACGCCACGAGCGAAGACCCCTCACTCGTCGGCTTTGCGGATTCCGATCCCGTGAATCTCGTGTATCTGGGCCAGCGCGAAACTCTCGAGGCGCCTCCTCCCCGCTGGGACAATCAGGACTACTGGTACCTCGATCCAGCGGACTTCGACGCGGACGAATCCGGCCGGCCTAGCCTCGACTTGCCAAAGGAGCCACAGCTGGACGCCTATGTGTCGTACGGCCGCCTGGTCGTGCTGCTGCGTCCAGGCACCGCATTCGAGCTCATTGCCGGTGACGGCTCGTTGCCGAGCGACGGCGACATGACGATCGCGGTCAATGGCGGCTATCTCATGGGCGACATCGACGAAGAACGTACCAGGCTCGCTCGAGGGCTTTTCGCGGGCCGGCTTACCCTCGAAAAGCTCACGCAGATCACGCCCAAGGTCGGCCTCTGCGCGTTTGATGCCGAGCTCATGCAATCGCTCATTGGAAAGTTTGCCGATATCGTCGGCTTCCCGGCGAACGATGGCACCGGAATGGAGTGCGACGCGTTCAGCGTGGGCGTGACCTTCAAGGCGGTCGTGGGCGAGGTCGCAGGGCTCGCGGCGTCTTCACGGCCGGGGCTCGAGCCCTGCGCACAAACCGGTCCCATCCCAGTGGACCGCTGCTGTCCGAGCGAATGGTCGAACGGCAAGACGAGGGCGGAAACCTGCGACACGTTCGAGAAGCTCATCAAGGCTGCGCGCTTCGATTCGCTCTCCAACGCCATTCGAGTTCCAGTTCCCGAGCCAGAGCTGCTCTAGGGCTGAGGCGTCGCTCAGCTGCCGGCCGTACGGCGCTTTCGAGTCGCGTCGGCCAAACCTTCGAGGACGGGCACGGTGACGTCCCAACTCATGCAAGCATCGGTGATGCTCTGCCCGTACTGAAGCTCGGCGCCAGGCTTGTTGTCTTGACGCCCGCCGACCAGAAAGCTCTCGAGCATCACGCCAAACACCTTGGTGCTGCCCTGTGCGAGCTGTTGCCCGATCGCGATCGCGACGCCGGCCTGCTTCTCGTGATCTTTTTGGCTGTTGGCGTGACTGCAGTCGACCATGATGCGACCTTCGAGCCCCGCCGCCTCGAGCATCTCCACCGTCGAGGCGACGTGCTCCGCTTGGTAGTTGGGCTTGCCGCCGCCTCCGCGCAGGATGACGTGGCAATCGAGATTGCCCTTGGTTGCAACGATGGCCGTCAAACCTTGCTTGGTGACCGAAAGGAAATGATGCGGGTTCCGGGCCGCCTTCACCGCTTCGACGGCGATGAGCACCGTCCCTCGCGTCCCGTTCTTGAAGCCCACCGGCATCGAAAGGCCGCTGGCCAGCTCGCGATGAACCTGGCTCTCGGTCGTTCTCGCGCCAATCGCTCCCCAAGACACCAGGTCCGCGACGAACTGCGGCGAAATCGGGTCGAGGAACTCCGTCCCGGTCGGCAGCCCCATTTCGGCCAGGGCGCTCAGCAAGCCGCGTGACACGCGCAGCCCGTGATTGATGTCGAAGCTTCCGTCGAGATTGGGATCGTTGATCAGGCCCTTCCACCCGACGGTGGTGCGCGGCTTCTCGAAGTAGGTGCGCATGGCGATCAGCAGATCTTTGGCATGCTCATCATGCAGCGCTTTGAGCCGCTTGGCGTACTCCAGCGCTGCGTCCGCGTCGTGAATCGAGCAGGGGCCGACGACCACCAGCAGTCGGTCATCCTTGCCGTGGACGATGTCGCTAATCTCTTTGCGCACGGTCGCGATCCGCGCGATCGCCTCGTCCCCGGGATGGATCTCCTCCATCAAAATGGCGGGTGGGATCAGCGGGCGAAGCCCCTCAATCCGGACGTCGTCGGTAGGCGGGCGGAACATGAGAGCCGAGCTTCTAGCACGGAAGGGAGGCTGCGTCTCGCTCGGCCCGTGCGGACGGATGCTGTGCTACATGGCGACGTCGTGGCTGCGTTCGTTCGGCTCTTTCCCCTTTGGGTCACCCTCGGTGCGGTCATGGCGCTCATCTATCCCCCGGCCTTCGAGTGGTTTCTCGAGTACGGGCTGATCACGCCGGGGCTTCAGATCATCATGCTCGGCATGGGGCTCACGCTCGAGCTTTCCGATTTTTCCCGCGTTTTTCGCACTCCTGCGCCGATCCTTTGGGGGGTGCTTCTGCAGTACACGGTGATGCCGCTGCTCGGATGGGGTGTGGGTTACCTGTTTCAACTCCCCACCGCGTTTGCCGTAGGCTTGGTGTTGGTCTGCTGCTGTCCAGGCGGAACGGCTTCCAATGTGATCGCCTACTTGGCCAAGGCCGACGTCGCGCTTTCCGTTTCCATGACCGCGTTCTCGACGATGCTCGCGGCTGCGTGCACGCCGCTACTCACGACTTGGATCGTCGGTAGCCGAGTCGACGTCGACGGCTGGGCCCTGTTTCTCAGCACCGCAACGGTGGTCCTGCTTCCGGTGGCGCTAGGGCTTTTCATGGGACGCTACGTGCCGAAGCTCACCAAGAAGCTGCTCCCCGTCGCGCCAGCAGCTGCAGTGCTGATGATCGTTCTGATCGTGTCGGCGATACTCGGCGCCAGCAAGGATGCGGTGCTCGAATCCGGTCTGCAGCTGCTCGGCGCCGTGGTCACGGCGCATGCCCTCGGCTTCCTTCTCGGCTACCTGTTTGGCGGTCTCGCTGGGGGCTTTGGAACGGTCGCGCGGACGACCTCGATCGAGGTCGGAATGCAGAACTCCGGCTTGGGTGCGGTCCTTGCGCAAGCCCACTTCGCCAACCCGCTCACCGCGATTCCGAGCGCAATCTCGGCGATTACCCATTGCGTCATCGGCAGTGCGCTGGCTGCATTCTGGTCTCGGCGCCCCACATCCGGCGAAACGACCGACCCTTAGGCCCGTTCGGATAGAGAGGCGTTCCGCGACCTATTTGTAAGGCATCTCTCAATATTCTAGAGTTCTTTGCTCGCTGTTATATTATGTCAATGCTAGATTTTCGAGACGGCTTGGACGCGTGGAACCCATGAAGACTTCGTTGAACCTCTTGCTCGGGGCCGTTCTGCCGGCCGCCGTGGCCTGCAGCGTCTACGACGCCAGCCTCGTGGACAAGGGGCTCGCGGGCGTTCCGACTCGTCCCGAGGCGAGCACCAGCTCCGAGGCCGATGATGTCGAGGCGACCTTTGCGTTTCGCAACGTTTCGCTCGACCAGTCCGGGGATCGCTGGCGACGGCTCGGCCTCGATCTGGACGGGATGAACACGGCGTCGGTCCTCGATGCCGCCGAGTGTGTCGGGGCCAACGGGAAGCCCCCCCTCGACGGGGAAAAGGGAATCGACAACGCCTTCGGACAATACGTTCTGCCGACGGTCGTGGGCCTGATCGCTTGTCTCGAGGACAACATCGCACTCAATCAGGGAGGCGGTCGGGGCACGGTTCTCATGCGGTTGCGCAATTGGAACGGCACGCCAAACGACGCGAAGGTCGACGTGTCGGCGTTCTTCGCGGTCGACGGAACGTCTCTCGACGACGTCTCCGACTTGGAGTGGGGCGGGCCCAATGGCTCTAGCCTGGTGCTGCCGGGCTCCGCACAAGAGGCGCCCGACCCGGGGTGGGATGGGAACGACTACTTTTTCGTCGATCCTTCGAGCTTGATTACAGGAGACCTCGACCGACCGGTGGTGTGGCAACCGGATGCCTACATCAGCAACGGCCGCGTCGTGCTCCCGCTCGATACGGGCTCCACCTTCGTCTTTCTCACAGGCCCCGGTAGCTTCTCGATTTCGATCAACGGGTTCGTGATCGCGGACGTCAGCGAAGACGGGCAGACTTTGGAAAAAGGCCTGATCGCGGGCCGATTCCCCGCGGGCAAGCTGGTGTCGGCACTCGAGCCTCTTGGGGTTTGCGACGAGACGTTCCAAGGAAGCATCCTCGGCCTGCTCACCGACAATCTCGACCTCCGAGTCGATCCCGACGTGGGAAGCGCAGACGATGAATGCACGGCCACTGGGGTAGCCTTCAGCTTCCAGGGGATCCGCGCCCGCATCGCGGACCAGGTCGCCCCGGTCGAGCTTCCGATTCCAGAACCCTGCGCCAATCCTGGGAGCGGCCCCGAGCCCGCGTTCGATCGCTGCTGCCGCTCGGTCGAGCTCAACTCACCCGACGCGCTCCCCGTGGACTGCACGCCCGATGATCTTCGGCCCTATTCTGACCTTCCGAATCCGATTCCAGTGCCGATCGAAAACGGTTTCTAGCTGACCTCGAACGACTCGCCGCACCCGCAGTCGCCTTTTGCGTTTGGGTTGTTCCACTTGAACCCGTAGCTCATCAGGCTTTGCTCCCAATCGAGCACCGCGCCCTCGAGAAACGCGATGCTTCGGTTGTCGACGACGACCTTGAGACCGTCGAAGTCGAACACCAAATCTTTGTTGGGCCGGACCTTTTTGGCGAAATCGTACACGTAGTAGTAGCCGGAGCAGCCGCCGCCTTTGACGCCGAGCCGCAACCCTTCGACAGGCTCGCCGGCGTCGGCGAGCTTTGCTTTCGCCATCTGCACGGCTTTTGGTGTCAGCGTGATGCCCTTGGCTTCGCTCATCTTTCTCTATGTAAGGCGGGAGGCGGGGTTTCGCCAGCTCATGGGCTCGCTTACCAGTCCACGGGCTTTCCGCTGGCCCTTCGGGTCCAAAGAGGGGAGCGCTCTCTCAGCCGGCAAACGGTTTCCACCACGGCATCGCCGACGGATTCGACCTCTTGTTTGGTCGTGTGCCTTCCGAGCCCAAAACGAACAGAGGCGGCGCTCCATGCCTTCGGCACGCCCATGGCTTCGAGCACGTAGCTAGGGCCTTCGGCCGCGCTGCTACAGGCGGCGCCGCTCGAGACGGAGACGACCTCGCAGAGCTCCAGAAGCAGTCGGGGGCCGTCCACGTAGCCGAACGACAAGTTGAGATTTCCCGGATGCCGCGGAGCGGCCGCGCCGTTCAACCGCACTTCTTCGAGCTCACCCAAGAGCCGATCCATGAGGGCGTCTCGAAGCGACCCAATCCGCGCAGCCTCTGCCTTGCCTTCCTTCTTCATGATGGTCGCGGCTGCGCCAAGACCCACGATGCCCGGCACGTTGAGTGTGCCGGAGCGCAGCCCGCGCTCGTGTCCGCCGCCGTGCATCTGCGCCGCGAGCATCCCGCGCGTCTGCACGCGCTGACCTACGTAGAGCGCGCCCACGCCTTTGGGGCCGTACATTTTGTGCGCGGAGAAGCTCGCCAGGTCGATCTGCAAATCTTCGACCGCGAAGGGCAGGTAGCCGACGCCTTGCGCTGCGTCGCAATGAAACAAGACACCGCGCTCCCGCGCGAGCCCGCTGATCTCCGCGAGGCGCTGCACGACGCCCACCTCGTTGTTCGAAAGCATGACGCTCAGCAACACCGTCTGGTCGGTGAGCGCATCCGCGATGGCTTCGGGTGACACCAGACCCTCTTCGTCGACGTCGAGTCGGGTCACCTGCCAGCCTTCGCGCTCGAGCGCGGCGCAGCTGTCGAGCACGGCCTTGTGCTCGGTGCGGACGGTGACGATGTGCTTGCCGTCGGCCTCGCGCGCTTCGGCGACCCCGCGGATCGCCAAGTTGTCACTCTCGGTCGCGCCCGAGGTGAAGATCAGCTCGTCCGCCCTGGCCCCAACCAGGCCCGCAACTTCGGCCCTCGCAAGCTCTACGGCATCCCGGGCGACCGAGCCGTGGGAGTGCGCCCGACTCGCGGCATTGCCGAACCGGTCGACGAAGTAAGGAAGCATCCGCGCGAGGACCCGCTCGTCGACAGGGGTCGTCGCGTGGTGGTCCATGTAAATCGGCGCGTCATCCATTGGTCTGCCCAAGCCTAGCGCCGACCATGTGCGCCTCCAACGGGTTGATCTATGCTTTGCTCATGGCAGGAGCGAGCATTCTTTGTGCAACCGATTTGACCTCAGCGGGCCCCCGAACCGTCGATCTCGCGATCGCGGCGGCCAAGGCCTTTGGCGTGCGGATCGACCTGGTTCACGTCCTCGATGACACAGATTCTTGGTGGCCTGAGGCCCCCGAGTTCCAGGCGGCGGCCGAGGCCGCGAGGGCAGACGCTTCGCAGTACGAATCCGTTCTCGAGGCCGAGCTTCACAAGGAGCGGGATCGTTGCGTTGCGGCCGGTGTAGAGTGTGAAGCAATCGTCGTTCGCGGCCGTCCATGGCGGCTCATTCCGGAGCTGGCGGGCGATCGAGGTGCGTTCCTGATCACGATTGGCGCTTATGGTTCGAGTGGATCTCGATCGGTCAGCGGGCAAGGAGCCAACGAGCTCGTTCTTGGTTCGACCGTCGAGCGGGTCATCCGCGCGGCCGACTGCCCGGTCTTCGTCGCGACCGGTGAGGCTCCCATCCCGGACGCGCTCGAGGGCACCAAGTGGTTCGTCGGGACCGACTTCTCTGAATCGTCCTTGGCCGCCGTCACCTGGGCCAAGCGCGCGTCTGCACGCGTTCACGGCGAGCTGCACATTGCCAATGTCGTCATCCCTGCGGGCGGCGAGGACAAGCCCGACGAGGAGCGCACCTGGCGCCAGGTCTTGCGCGACCAGAGCAAGCTCGAATCCGGCAAGAAGCTCGCGGCGTACATCGACGAGCACGCGCCCGGGGCACAGCTCCACCAGGTGGTTTCGGCCGATTATGCCTCGCACGCGATGTGCGAGGCGGCGGAGGCGGTGCAGGCCGACATCATGGTCGTTGGCACGCACAGGCAGGGCGTGCTGGGCCGATTGCTGGTCGGAAGCACGGCCTCGCGTTGCCTCCGGGTCTCACCCTTGCCGATCCTATTGGTTCCCGAGCAGGCCCGGTAGTCCGTCGAGGCTCTCGGCGTTATTGTCCTGTTGGTACTTGGCGAGACCATCCTCGCCTTTGCTGTCGGCCCAGCGCGGAAGTTGATCGCGCTCGCCTTGGTAGTCGTATAAGGGCACGCCGTAGCCGCAGGAGTCGCTGATGCGGTTGGCGCGAATACGGATGATCGAGCGCACCCCCGGGTAGTCGTCGAACCGGTCGCGCAAGCGTTCGAACTCGTCGTCGCTTGGCTCCACGACGTCTCCAACACCGTGCACCCGCACGATTCTTGGCGGGCCCTCGAATGCACAGAACATCAAACAGATGCGGCCGTTCTCGCGAAGATGGGCGATCGTTTCGACGCCGCTCCCTGTGAAATCGAGGTATGCGATCGTGCGATCGTCGAGCACCGCGAAGGTGCCGGCGAGGCCTTTGGGCGACACGTTGACATGCCCCTCGGCAGTCAAGGGTGCGGTCGCGACGAAGAACATGTTCTGCTGGTCGATGAAGCGGCGGAGCTTCTCGTCGAATGCGTCGAAGGTCTTGGCCATGGGCCAACCTTGACACCCAGGCAGCCGTACTCTAGATCCCCATATGGGACTGAAACGGTCCGGTATATAACTCTCTGAAAATGCTCCGAATTTCGAAAATGACCGACTATGCAGTTGTGCTGGCCACCCACTTGGCCGCCGCGGACGGGGCGCATGCTGCCCGGGACCTGGCCCTGCAGACCCAAATCCCCGAACCGACCGCGAGCAAGGTCCTGAAGAAGCTGGCGCGAGCCGGCGTCGTGATTTCGCAGCGCGGCGCAAAAGGCGGCTATGCGCTCGCTCGTCGTCCCGAGCAGATCGGCATCCACGAGGTCATCGAAGCGATCGAAGGTCCAATCGCGGTGACCGAGTGCTCGGATGAAAGCACCGATTCGTTTTGCGAGTACGAAACCAACTGCGGGGTGCGGGCCAACTGGCAGCGCATCAACTTGGCCGTTCAGGGTGCCCTATCCGAGATCAGCCTTGCGGACATGGCGTTCCCTGGCACCGCGGAGCTCGTGTCGATCGCCCTCTCGAGCAAAGATGCGGAGCGGGTGCGCGGCGCCGGCACGCAGGGCAACGACGTTCACTGAGTTGGAGTCACTCATGTCAGCAGCAACCGAACAAATCGACGACATTCTCAAGAAGGGCTACGACGCCGGTTTCGTCACCGACATCGAGCAGGAGTACGCTCCGCCGGGGTTGAGCGAAGAGATCGTCGCCTTCATCTCGAAGAAGAAGCAAGAGCCCGATTGGCTTCTGCAGTGGAGGCTCAAGGCCTATCGGCGCTGGCTCGACATGAAGGAGCCCACCTGGGCCAAGGTCAGCTACCCGAAGATCGACTATCAGGACATCTGCTACTACGCGGCGCCGAAGACGAACGAGAACGCGCCGAAGAGCCTCGATGAAGTCGATCCGGAGCTGCTCAGGACCTATGAGAAGCTCGGGATTCCCCTCCACGAGCGCGAGATCCTGGCTGGCGTCGCGGTCGATGCCGTGTTCGATAGCGTATCGGTCGCCACGACGTTCCGGAAGAAGCTCTCGGAGGTCGGCGTCATCTTCATGTCGTTTTCCGAGGCGGTCAGGGAGCATCCCGAGCTGATCAAGAAGTACCTGGGCTCGGTCGTCCCGGTGTCCGATAATTTCTTTGCGGCGCTCAACAGCGCGGTCTTCAGCGACGGCTCGTTCGTCTACATACCCAAGGGCGTGCGCTGTCCGATGGAGCTGTCGACCTACTTCCGGATCAACGCCGCCAACACTGGCCAGTTCGAGCGGACGCTCATCATCGCGGACGAGGGCAGCTACGTGAGCTATCTCGAGGGCTGCACGGCGCCGATGCGCGACGAAAACCAGCTACATGCCGCGGTCGTCGAGCTGATCACGCACCAGGACGCACAAATCAAGTACTCCACCGTGCAAAACTGGTATCCCGGCGATGAGAACGGGAAGGGTGGCATCTTCAACTTCGTCACCAAGCGCGGCCTCTGCGAGGGTGCCCGCTCGAAGATCAGCTGGACGCAGGTCGAAACAGGCTCGGCGATCACTTGGAAATACCCGAGCTGCATCCTCAAGGGCGACGACTCGATTGGGGAGTTCTACTCGGTGGCGCTGAGCAACCACCGTCAGCAGGCCGACACCGGAACCAAGATGATCCATCTCGGCAAGAACACGAAATCTACCATCATTTCCAAGGGCATCAGCGCCGGCCATGGGCGGCAGACCTACCGCGGCGGCGTGAAAATCTCCCGCGGCGCGACCAACGCCCGAAACTACACCCAATGTGATTCGCTCCTCATCGGGGACAAGTGCGCGGCGCACACCGTTCCCTACGTCGACGTGCGGAACGCTTCCTCGAAGCTCGAGCACGAGGCGACGACCTCGCGCATCGGAGACGACCAGCTCTTCTACTGCCGGCAGCGAGGGCTTTCAGAAGAAGATGCGGTGAGCCTCATCGTCAACGGTTTTGCCAAGCAAGTGTTGAAAGAGCTGCCCATGGAATTTGCAGTCGAGGCGCAAAAGCTCCTCGGCGTGAGCTTGGAAGGAGCAGTCGGCTGATGTTGAAGATCCAGGACCTGCACGTCGAAGTGGAGGGCAAGCCCATCCTCAAGGGCATCAACCTCGAAATCGAGGCGGGGCAAGTGCACGCGATCATGGGGCCGAACGGCTCTGGGAAGAGCACGCTTGCGTACGTCCTCGCCGGCCGCGACGGCTACGAGGTCACCAAAGGCAGCGTGCTCTACAAAGGGCAAGACCTGCTCGAGATGGCGCCCGAGCTTCGCGCCGCCGAGGGGATCTTCCTCGGCTTTCAGTACCCGGTCGCGATTCCCGGCGTGAGCAACATCTATTTCCTGAAGGCCGCCCTCAATGCGATTCGAAAACATCGCGGAGAAGATCCACTCGACGCGATCGATTTCATGAAGCTCTCGAAGCAGAAGGCCGCGTTGGTTCAGCTTCCGGACGAGCTCACCAAGCGCTCGGTCAACGATGGCTTCAGCGGTGGCGAGAAGAAGCGCAACGAGATTTATCAAATGGCCATGCTCGAGCCCTCGCTCGCTGTGCTCGACGAGACCGACTCCGGGCTCGACATCGACGCGCTCAAGGTCGTCGCCCGAGGCGTGAACGGCCTTCGCGGGCCGGATCGCGCCATGCTCATCATCACCCATTATCAACGGCTCCTCGATTACATCGTGCCGGATGTCGTGCACGTGCTGATCAACGGCCAGATCGTTCGAACCGGGGACAAGGACCTCGCCAAACGGCTCGAAAAAGAGGGGTACAGCGAGGTCCGGGGCGCAACTCCGCTGTGACAGAGGCAAACCGCCAGACGCTCCTTGCGAGTCTTCCTGCCTCGTTCGACACCGGGCCAGATTGGTTGCGCGCGCTCCGTGGACAGGCGGCAGCGACGCTGCGCGAGCAGGGCCTTCCCAGCAAGCGCACCGAAGCGTGGCGCTTCACGCCGGTGCGTTCGCTCGTCGATGCCGAGTTCTCGCGAGACGACAGGGCTGTTCCCACTCTGGTTTCCGCCGTTCCCGAGGGTGTCACGGTCCGCGGCCTGACTGACGTCCTCGAATCACAGCCCGAGCTACTGCAAGGTCGGCTCGACTTCGGCGGGGCGCCTGCCCACTTTGCCGCGCTCAATACAGCCCTGTTCCGCGATGGGCTTTGGATCGACGTTCCTGCGGGCGCCGTCGTCGAAGCGCCGATCGAAATCAGTCATGCGAGCCCTTCGTCTTCGGAGCCGGGCGTCGTCTACCCCCGCGTGCTCATCACGGCGGGTGAGGGTGCAGAGCTCACGTTAATCGAAACCTATGCGGGCGGCAGAGCTGGTCAGCTCAGCAACTCGGTGGTCGAAGTCGAGCTCGGTCGCAACGCCAAGGTCAACCACGTGCGTGTGCACGAGAACGCTGGCTTGCAGATCGGCCGCGTGGATGTTCGCCAGGATGCAGACAGCAGCTACCGGTCCACCGTCGTGACCTTGGGCGGCGCCCTCTTGCGCTTTGACGTTCGCTGCCTGCTGCAGGGCAAGGGAGCCGAGTGTCAGCTCGACGGCGCGTATCTGACCGACGGCGACGATCACGTCGACCACCACACCTTGGTGGAGCATCAGGCACCCCATTGCCGCAGCGGGCAGACCTATCGCGGCATCGTCTCTGGGAAGAGCACCGCCGTGTTCGACGGGGTCGTCATCGTGCACCGCGACGCTCAGAAGACCGAGGCCCACCAGGAGAATCGCAACCTGCTGCTCTCCGATACGGCGACCATTCACACGAAGCCGCACCTCGAGATCGACGCAGACGACGTGATCTGTAGCCACGGCGCCACCGTGGGCGCGCTCGACGAGGACCAGCTCTTCTACCTTCGCGCACGCGGTGTTCCCGAGGATTTCGCGCTCGCGATGCTGACCTATGCCTTCGTGGAGTCCATCGTGGACCGCGTGGGCCATGAGCCGACTCGGGCACGGATGCGCGAAGCGCTGCTTTCGCGAATTCCGTATGGTGAAGAGATTCGGGAGGTCACATGAGCGAGGTATCGCCCATGGTCACTTCCACCCGGGCGGTGTTTGACGTCCAGCGGGTACGCGAGGACTTCCCGGCGCTCCATCAAGATGTGCACGGCAAGCCCTTGGTCTACCTCGACAGCGCCGCCACGACGCTCAAGCCGCAATCGGTGATCGACGCCGTGGACGAGGTCTACGCACGCGACTGCGCCAACATTCACCGGGCGGTTCACCTGCTCTCTCAGCGGGCGACCGCTCGCTTTGAAGAGGCGCGGGAGAAGGTTCGGATCTTCTTGAACGCCTCCAACCAAACCGAGATCGTGTTTACCCGTGGAGCGACCGAAGCGATCAACTTGGTGGCGCAAAGCTGGGGACGCAGCTCGCTTCGAGAGGGCGACGAGGTTCTGGTCACCGAGCTCGAGCACCACTCGAACATCGTCCCCTGGCAAATCCTCTGCCAGCAGACGGGAGCCAAGCTCGTCGTGGTGCCGATGACCGACCGAGGCGAGGTCCTACGTGAAGCGTTCGAGAAAAAGCTCAGCGAGCGGACGCGCTTGGTTGCGATGTCACACGTTTCGAATGCGCTCGGTACGGTGTTGCCAGTCGCAGAGCTCATTGCACTTGCGCACGGCCACGGCGCATTGGTCCTGCTCGATGGTGCGCAGGCCGTTTCGCACGTCGATGTCGACGTGCAGTCGCTCGACTGCGACTTCTATGCCTTCAGCGGCCACAAGCTCTACGGCCCGACCGGCATTGGTGTGCTCTACGGAAAAGAACGACTCCTCGACAAGATGCCGCCCTACCAAGGTGGCGGTGACATGATCCGCTCCGTGACGTTCGAAGAGACGATCTACAACGACCTACCCTATAAGTTCGAAGCGGGGACACCGCACATTGCAGGAGCGATCGGCCTGGGCGCGGCCATCGACTACTTTTCTTCCTTCGATGCGGGGCTGGTTCACGCTCACGAGAACGCCTTGCTCCGTTATGCTACCGAAGCGCTCGAAGCGGTTTCCGGGGTGCGCCTCATCGGCACCGCGCCGGGCAAGGTGGCGGCTCTTTCCTTCTTGATGGAATCGGCGCATCCGCACGACATCGGCACGATCGTCGATGCCGAAGGCGTCGCCATTCGGACGGGCCATCATTGTGCGCAGCCGGTGATGGAGCATTTCGGCATCGCGGCGACTGCGCGGGCATCGCTCGGCATGTACAACAGCCGTGAGGACATCGACGCCTTGGTCACCTCGCTTCGAAAAGTGCAGGAGCTATTCGGCTGATGGACCTCCGCGAGCTCTACCAGGAAGTGATCCTCGATCACGGCAAGAACCCTAGAAACCACAGGTTTCCCGAGCCGCACAATCGAGAAGGCCGTGGCTACAATCCCCTCTGCGGTGACAAGATCGCCCTGCGCCTTCAGTTGGACGGCGAAACGATTTCCGATGTGGGTTTCATCGGCCAGGGATGCGCCATCTCTCAGGCATCGTGCTCCACGATGACCGAAGCGATCAAGGGAAAGACGCTTGCCGAAGCCGAAGCCCTGTTCTCCAAGTTTCACACGATGCTCACGAGCGAAGACAGCTCCGAAGACGACATCGAAGAGCTCGGCAAGCTTGCGGTGTTCGCGGGCGTCCGCGAGTTCCCAATGCGCGTCAAGTGCGCAACGCTCGGCTGGCACACCCTCAACAAAGCTCTTCGCAACGAGCGCGGCGAAGCAAAGACGGAGTAGAGCGGTGGGCGACGACATCGAGCGCTTGAAGATTCACAAGATCCAGCCGCGGACCACGTCCGAGCACGTGTTCTTGCCGGTGGCAGAGCCGCCGCACCATCCGCCAACGGAGCCGATCACCGAGGCGCTTGGCGGGAGCGGAGAAAAGCCCACCGAGCCGGTCGATCCAGCGCGCGTCCAAGCCGCCATCATCGAAGCGCTCGAGACGATCTACGACCCGGAGATCCCGGTGAACATCTATGACCTTGGCTTGATCTATGGCGTCGAGGTCGATGTGGACGGCCGCGCCGAGATCCGTATGACACTGACCGCGCCCGCCTGTCCGGTCGCCGGCGCGCTCGTCGAAGAGGTCGCCGAGAAGTCAGGTCGCGTAGAAGGTGTATCGACCTCCCACGTCGAGTTGGTCTGGGACCCACCTTGGACACCCGAACGAATGACCGAAGCCGCAAAGCTCGAGCTCGGCATGATTTAGAGATTCGCCATGATTCGCTTCCTGCTTCGTACATCGGTTCTTTGTTTCATCGCGGCGGGGTGCCAAGACGCCTCCCCGGCAGGTTCAGCCGCGACATCGAACACGAACGACATCTACGAGGGCCGGCTGCCCACACCGGAGTCGTTCGCAGAGCAGTACCCGGCCTTCCAAAGCTACTGGTATCAGGGGCGCGCCGAGCTCACCCGCTACGCGCTCCGGCAAGCGAGGTATGGCGACCAGCACGATGGAGAAGCCGTCCTGGTGTTTGTGACCGAGGATTTCCTTCCGAGGCTGCAGGTAAAGCAAGAACACGGGGATTCTCCAAGCGCGATCTCCGTGCTCAAGCTCAACGCCTACCGGCGTTTCTATACCGGCATCTACCCCTACACCTTGATGACGTCATCGTTCACGCCTGCGCTCGCCCCGAGCGGGACGACGCTCAAGCTGAGCAGCACGATTCAAGAATGGTGCGGACACGTTTACACCCAGATCAACCGTCGAGCCGACGGCCTGCATGCCGTGATGCATTCGTATTTCCAAGACGACGCCGACCAGAAAACGACCCTGCCGATCGCACGCTTGGAGGACGGGCTCTGGGCGAATATCCGGATCGATCCCTCCGCGATCTCGATTGGAAAGCAAGAGCTGATACCGGCGCTCGACTACATTCGGATGCGACACAAGGCCTTGCGCGCGTACCCGGCCGAAGTGACTCGCAAATCCCAGGTCGAGACCGACTTGGTCGACCATCCCGTTGACGCGCTCGAGGTGAAGTATCCCGCGTTGGGCCGCGACCTGACCATCTACTACGAGCCCAAGTTCCCCTACGTCATCCAAGCCTGGGAAGAGAACGTCGGGCCACAGCGCACGACGGCGGTGCGGAGCCGGGCGATCATCGACGACTACTGGAAACACAACGCCGCAAGCGACAGCTGGTACCGAGACGCCCTGGGTCTGACCCACTAAGCGACGCGTCTACTTCTTCTGTCCCGCGAACTGGTCGTCTTTGCTTTTGAACAGCACGTTGAAGGTGGTGAGGGAGCCGTAGCAGCCGGTGATGTACTGTTGGAGTTGGACCTTTTCTTCGTCGCTCAGGTTCTTGCTGCCGTTCAGCTTCTGTTCGAGGACGCGGAGCTTGTCTCGGACCATGACGATCTTCTTGAAGAACACGTCCAGGGGGATGCGCTTTTCCTGCGTTCCTGCTTTGCCTGGGATGAGCACCAGCTCACCGTCGTTCCAGCGGTCCCCGAGCTCGACCTCACGGACGCCGAGCTCATCGAGGAGAACTTCACGCAGGACTTGTCGAAACGTTTCTTGATCCATGTCGATTCCAATCTCGGAGGGAATGATCGGCCGAGGTTTCGATGCCGGTTCCTCGCGATACCGCCGCGGCGCCCCCACGGCGGGCTTTCGTTTGAGGGCCTGTTCCCATGGTGTGTCTTTGGACTTGTGACTCGAGCAGGTCGCCATGTCCTTGAGCGGCCAGCGACCCTGACCAAGCCGGCAATCGCCCACCCAAGACCCGTCGGGCTCTTCGCGTTTGCGAATGTACCAACCGCAGGTTCCGCACCGGCCTGACAGGTCTCGGTCCATCGAGGGCGGAGGGTAGGGCAGGGGCGGAGGCAGCGCCAGTGTCAGCGTCAGTGCCAGTGCCAGCGACAGGTGTCAGCGCCAGTGTTCCACCACTCTGTGTTCTACATTGCCTACGAGTCCAATCTCGATTTGGAGAACTGGGACTTCTGGTCTGCAACCAACGGCTACACCGCGGCGTTCATCGAGCCGCGTCCCGCGCCTCGGAGCAGTCATCCTTGGCGCGCTATTTCGGGTTCACCACCGGGGCCGGCTCAGCCCTCGCTTGGACGTACATCTTTCTGGGTGATGCAGGTCGGTTTCCCTTGATTCCATCGGGGTGTTGGCCCGGTCCTTGACGCGTCGCCGTGCAGCCGTAAACTCACAACTCAGATGAACACTCACTGCGACAACCGCTACTTTTTTTGGTTCACCGACTGAGGTGGCCTGCGCGCGTTGTCGCTCAAAGGCCGCCTCCCAGGGCGGCCTTCTTGGTTTAAAGATTTGAGGCTGTCGTGGGAGGGGCTGGGAGCCCGACCGATGGCACGGACAGATAGAAACCACGCACAAGACCGACACGCTCAGCTTCGAACCCGTGCGCTCCGAAAGGCGACCGTCGTGCACGACGGCTCTGCCTTCCAGCTCGCGGCCGACCTGCGTGCTTACGGTTTCGACGTAGCCGAAGGGCCGCTGCTTGCGTCCTCGAGCCTGCTCGGCGATTTGGGAAGCCTGGCGGTGCTCGCGACGCGTCCGGGTGCGACTCGAAGCGAGCGCATGCAAGACTGGACCCGCCAGCTTTGCTGGAACGGCGCGACGGTCCTTGCAGTTGGCGCGGCGATGGGCCCCGTCGCCGAGTTCTTCGGTACCCGGCGCACTGCACGGTCCGATGAACGAGTCAGCGGTCGTTTGACCAACGTGAGCTGTGCCGAGGAAGGCCTCTTCACGGGTTTGCCTGAGAAGCTCCGCCTCGCGCTCCCGGCCGGGGACGGTTTCCCAGTGTCCGAGTTGAGCGCCGAGTTCCGGGCAACCGCGCAGAGCCACGACGGCGAGCTCATCGGCGCTTCACACGTTTTCCGCCCAGTGCACTTACTGCATGCGGGAGCGATGGAGAGCGGCGAGGTGCGCCCGGTGGTGTTGAAGAACTTGTTGAGGTTGGTGAAGGAGAACGGCGGCCGGGCTTTTTCGCAGCGGCAGCGGCACTGACGCTGGCGCCGACGGGTGTGCTACGCAGTCCACATGGCAGACGCGCCGATTCTCTCGGATCTCGACGACGATGGGGTTCTCACCGTCACGATGAATTGTCCCGAACGACGTAACGCGTTCAACTCGGAGGCGTTTCTGGCGCTTCGGGATGCGTTCGCGAAGGCCAACGCGGACCGGAGGGTTGCGGTCGTCTTGCTCACGGGTGCGGGCGATGATTTCAGCTCGGGGCTCGATCTTTCGGCGATCGACATGAATCGGGATGAGGAGCCGCCCTTCGAGCGGATGATGGATGCGATCTGCGCGTTCGAGAAGCCGCTGGTTTGCGCGGCGAAGGGCTGCGCGATCGGGTTCGGCGCGACGGTGCTCTTTCATGCCGATGTCGTGTATCTGGGCCAGAGCGCGAAGCTGCGTTTTCCATTCGTGAGCCTCGGGCTGGTCACCGAGGCGGCTGCTGCGTATCTTGGGCCGGCGACGATTGGTCACAAACAGGCCGCGGAGCTGCTGTTTACCGCCGAGTTCTTCGGCGCGAACAAGGCTCTCGAGTACGGGATGGCGACGCAAGTCTTCGACGACGACGAGCTTTTGCCGAGGTCGCTCGAAAAAGCGCGGCAAATGGCGCAATGGCCGATTGACTCGCTGGTGGCGATCAAACGGATCATGAAGGCGATGCACGGTGACAATGTCGCGCTCGCGCGGAAGCTCGAAATGGAGGGATTTTCGGAGCTGATGGGCTCTGCAGCCAACATGGAAGCGTTCTCCGCGTTCATGGAGAGGCGCCCGCCGGACTTCAAACAGTTTCGGAAATAGCTGCCCGTCTGCTCGCGTGAAGGGCAATGCCGAGCAGGATGGCGATCAGGCCGAGGAACATTCCGCTCCACAAGATGAACTGCCCGTACCGGCCGGGTATGAGCCAGCCAAACCATTGGAGCGAGCAGAAGCCAAGAACCGCGGCCGCGATCAGCGTCCAACCTCTACTCGGATTCAGCCCAGACTCAGCGGCGAGAAGCAGTGGCCAGATGAAGAGGATGTGCAAGTAGTAGTTCGCTGGATAGAAATAGATCGGGATCATCAAGGTCCCGATCACCGCGGCGTCAGCGAGCCGCAATCGCCTGCACGCCACGATACCAAGCAATGTGTAGAACAGCATGCCGGCGATCGTGATCCAGCGTCGGTCCTTCATCGTCTGCGCCGTCAGCGGTCCCCATCGTTCCGGGTCCTCGCCCCGAGCGCGGAGGTTGTGCCAGAGGTTGTCGGGCTCATAGCTCACCGAGGCGATGAGTCCGATATGATTCACGTTCGGCTTGTTGGCGTGCATCGAGATCTTCTGAGACCACGCGCCCCAGGAGCTTTCGATACCAAACCTACTCGCGGACAAGCCTCCCAGAACCACGACCACCACGAAGACCCCGACCCCCACCTTGACCAGAGGAAGCAGTTGCAACAGCGGGCTCGGGTCGTCATCCGAGTCGCCACGACCTTTCCGCACGGCTCCGAGCAACCTCCAAGCGACCGGTGCGGCCAAAAATACGAGCGCAAGCACGGGGAACGCGCGAATCATGGCGCCCCAACCGAGGAGAACGCCGGCAAGGTACCAGCGCCGCGATGCCAGCGCGCAGACGCCGAGCCCGAGCAAAACCATCCAGTCGTTTCGGAGGGTCGAGCCCCCCCAGTTGCTGCCGAACTGATAAATGGTCGTCGCTCCATACGCGACCAGACAGACGAGCGCCGTACGCAGGCCGAAGGTGCGCCAGGCCACGATGAAGAAGAGAAGCAACAGGAGGGGGTCGAGGAGGGCACCCCAGAGGAACGTCGCTTCGCTTGCTTCCGCAGAGCCGTAGATCGCATACGCGACGAGCAGCCACGCGGGGGTCGCGTTCCCTCCGTGGTCGCGCAGGCTATTCAAATAGGCCCCGGTTCCCATCGTCTTCCAAAAATAGGACATGTCCTGTTTGAACTCTGTCCATCGCTCAGGAGAAAAGCGATCCTTCACGGCGTGAATCTCTTCGGCGACCTCGGAGACGCTTCGTATTTCGTAGTCGCGTAGGTCTCGAAGCTGGGTTCCTTCGATTCGATCGAGCGAACCGTCGAGCTTTTCGTCGGCGTACGCCTTAATGCTCGCGAGATACACGCCGTCATAGCCGAGCTCATCGAAGTACTTCACGAACGGGAAGTACACGCGCATGTCCCAGGTATGGACGTACGTCGGCTTTGGTCCATCGACGTCGTAAAACTGTGGATGGCCAAAGTTGTAGAAAGTCAAGATCGACATGAAGGCCATGGTCGTGAGGAGGCCGGTCAGAAGTCCTTGGCGCGCCTGCTCCGGGCGCAGGCCGAGCCGCAGGACCACCGCGCAGGCCACCGCCCCGCAAACGGCGCGCGACACGTCGATCACGTTCGCCTCGACCGGCCAGATCAGGAAAACGAAATACCCCGCAATCCCTGCGCAAAGCAGAGTCGCGGCCCACAACAGGTTCGACAGCTGCGCCCGAGCGTCGCGACGGTGAAAGAACACGGCCAAGGTGGCCATCACGCCAAACAAGAGCAACGAAAGCCGTGCCCAGATCGACGATTCGAGCTCTACCAGAGCCGAGACCTTCGGCGGCCAGACCGCGGGCGTCGCCGAGAAGAGTTGAATCTCGCTGACGCTCACGCTGGCATCGCCACCGACCGCGCTCAGCTTTGCAAAACGTGCGCGCCCACCAAGGTCGCTGGCCCACCGGGCGCGAAGGCCTGGTTGGCCTACCGCGGGCGCCGTCCAGAGAGTTGTGAAGCCGGCGCCGTCCTCCGATATTTCGAGGATGAACTCGTCGTTGTTGTCCCCTTGAAGGTAGACTGCGTCGATCGGTGTCACTTCGCCAAGGTCGAAGATCACGTAGGCGCGACTTCCTCGGAAGATGGCGGCCGTCTCCGAGTTCCACACGCTGCCTTCGAACGAGCGTTGCCCGTCGGTCAGGCGGTCGATGTGCACGACCTGCTGCGCCTCCGCCGGAGCATCGAGTCCGATTTGCTCCGGCGGCGCTGTGCCTGGGCACCCAGCGGCTGCGAACAAAAGCAAACCCGCGATGCCCACCGTGATTTGCTGCATGGCCGCCGAATCCGTAGCAGGCTGAGCCTTTGCAGAGAAGGGCGTCCTTTACACCAAGATCGAAGAGGAGGGCCACTGTGCACCTGACACAAAATGACAATTCGAAACCCACCGACAGCAGTATTGCAATAGTCCTGATTCAGCGGAACGAGGAACGCGACCGCACAGAACGCGTTCCCTTGTCCTTGCAAGAGCTTACGCGCCTGACTGGTACCCCGCGGGGCTTGGTGCCTGGTCAATGAGGTGCCGAGCGGGGATGCGCTGGTAAACGCGCCACGTTTGACGCGCCTGGACATAACCGCTAACCCCGACGCCTGTAGCGGGGAATGTGGGTGTTCGTGGTGTACCCCGCGTTATCAACGGAGAGAATCACTATGACCAAAAACATTTTTCGATTGGGCCTGGTCCTCGCGCTCTGTGGGGCCATGACGGCTTGCAAGAAGGCAGAGGAAGCGGCCGATGAGGCTGCGGCGGCAGCGGACCACGCGGCACATGAAGCGGCCGAGGCCGCTGAAGCAGCTGGCGAAGCCGCAGAAGAAGCAGCGGAAAAGGCCGGAGAAGCCGCCGAGGACGCCAAGGAAGCCGCGGCTGAGGCCGTAGAGGGAGCCAAGGCAGCGGGCGAGAAGGCCGTCGAAGGCGCCAAGGGCGCTGCCGCCGATGCCGCGGACGCCGCCAAGGGTGCTGCAGCGGACGTCAAGGAAGCAGCCACCGGAGCTGCCGCGGACACCAAGGCCGCCGCGGCCGACGCGAAGAAAGACGCCGAAGCGGCCGCTGCGGACGCCAAGGCCGACATGAAGAAGATGGGCCAGTAGAGCGCTGGGTTTTCAGACTTTTCAACAAGAAAGCCGGCTTTTACGAGCCGGCTTTTTTTGTGGGGGCTCGGGCGTCGACTTGCATCGGACTTACGGCTAACTAGAACGTGTTCCATTCCGGCCACTGCGCCGGAACGCATCAGCCCATGTACTTCGACTACACGCCCGAGCAAAAAGCGCTGCGAGACGAGCTGCGCGCGTACTTCGACCAGCTGATCGGTGACGAGCTCCTCGCCGAGCTCGATCGAGCGGAGGGCGGCGGCCCCCTCTATCACCAGGCGATGCAGCGGCTCGGCGCCGATGGTTGGCTAGGCATTGGTTGGCCGAAGGAGCACGGCGGGCAGGGCCGCGGTCCGATCGAGCAGTTCATTTTCTTCGATGAGGTGCAGCGGGCTGGCTTTCCGATTCCCATTCTTACGCTGAACACCGTGGGGCCGACCCTGCTCAAGTTCGGTACCGAGGAGCAGAAGGCCAAGTACCCGCCGAAGATCCTCGAGGGAAAGTGTCACTTCTCGATTGGATACACCGAGCCGGGGTCCGGCACCGACCTCGCCTCGCTTCAGACGAGCGCGGTCCGGGACGGCAATGAGTACGTGGTCAACGGCCAGAAGATATGGACGAGCCTGGCCGATCATGCCGACTACATGTGGCTCGCTTGCCGAACCGACCCCGATGCACCCCCGCACAAGGGGATTTCGATCATCATCGTCCCCGCGAACGCCGATGGTGTTCAGATTACGCCGATGCACGCGCTCGGCGAGAACAACGTGCATGCGGTGTACTACGACAACGTTCGGGTTCCGGTCGAGAACATCGTCGGCGGCGAGAACGAGGGCTGGCACCTGATCACCACGCAGCTCAACCACGAGCGCGTGGCACTCTGTTCGGTCGGGCCGCTCGAAAAGATCTGCACCGAAACCATCGCATGGGCGAAGAAGACACCAAACGGCGACGGCGGTATGGTCATCGACTTGCCCTGGGTAAAGAGCAATCTGGCGCGCGTCCACGCCAAGCTCGAGGTGCTCAAGCTACTCAACTGGCAGCAAGCCTGGGGCATTGCCAAAGATGCGCTTTCACCGGCCGATGCCTCCGCGATCAAAGTCTTCGGGTCGGAGTTCTACGTGGAAGGTTCTCGATTGCTCATGGAGGTTCATGGGGCGGCCGGCGTGCTCCATCACAGTTCCGAAGGCGCGCTCCTTCGTGGGCGGCTCGAGAAGTACTACCGCATGTCGCTGGTGCTTACGTTCGGTGGCGGCACCAACGAAATTCAACGAGACATCATTTGCCAGGCGGGCCTTCGCATGCCTCGCCTCGGACGACGCTGAAGAGGACCGACATGGATTTCGCCTTCACCGAAGATCAGAACAGCATTCGAGATCTCGTCAAGCAGCTGCTCACCGACATCGTTACGGACGAGTCGCTCAAGGCGCTCGCCAAGGAGGGCACTTGGTTCCACGAGCGCGCATGGAGGCAGCTCGCCGAATCGGAGATGCTCGGGCTCGCCATTCCCGAAGCGTATGGCGGAGCCGGGATGGGGCTGACCGAGCTTTGTCTCTTGCTCCAGCAGGTGGGGCGCACAGTCGCCCCGATTCCCGCGATCGAAACACTCGTGTCCGCAGCGCTTCCCTTGGCGGAGTTTGGGACGCCGGCGCAAAGGGAACGCTTTCTTAGCGACATTGCGCAGGGCCGTACGATCCTGACGCCGGCGCTCGTCGACACCGGGAGCCGCAATCCGCTCAACCCTTCCGCAATCGCCGACGCCGATGGAGATGCCTGGCGCGTCAGCGGGCGCTTCAGCAATGTCGCCTACGCCGATCTTGCGGAACGGATCATCGTTCCGGCGCGCACCGATCGCGGCTCGATCGTGGTGTTGCTGGTCGACCCCAAGGCCGATGGCGTGCGCCTTGGCCAGCAGCGAGGCACCAACGGCCAGCCGCTCTGGCTACTCGAGCTTCATCGCGCGCCCGTCGCCGCGGGCGAAGTGCTTGGTGGCGCCGAGCACGGGGAGCAGGTCCTTCGATATCTCGTCGATCGGACCGACCTCGCCATCTGCGCGGTCGAATATGGCATTGCCGAGCAGGCCCTCTTCATGACCGCCGCATACTCGGGTGAACGAAAGCAGTTCCGCGTTCCCATCGCCACGTTTCAGGGCGTGACCCAGCGGGTTGGTGATGCCTACATCGACGTCCAGGCGATGCGTTCGTCGATGTGGCAAGCCTGCTGGCGTCTCGATGAAGGCCTGGACGCCGCCAAAGAGCTCGCCGTTGCGAAGTTCTTCGCTTCCGAAGCAGGCGCCCGGGTCGTGGCTGCCGCCCAACATGTGCACGGCGGAATGGGCTTTGACCGGGACTACCCGCTCTACCGCTACTTCATGACCTCGAAGCATCTGGAATTCCTGCTCGGCGGCACGAGCGAGAGTCTGGCCAGGCTTGGCGAATTGATCAGCGCTTGAACCGAGCGGTAGGTCTATGGCCTGAGCTGGCGCTTAAAAGTCCCTGCCTGGAAACCGCCAGTTGGTGAGACCGATGGAACCAGGCAGGGGGTTGGAATGAAGGAGAGGTTGTACCTCTGATATGACCGGTCTCCGGCTGTGTTACGGTTCAGGCGATGGCCGTCAGCACATTTTTTAGAACAGAAGCACGAACCACCGATTCCAAAAGGAATTTCATTCGAGACGTTTGGAATCGATTGGAACGAGTTCCCGGTGGCAAGCGCCTTTACAGCCGGCTGGTAGGGCAAATGGCCCCGTACACCAGGACCATCTCGGCGGTGGTTCAGGAGCTCGGCGACGGGTACTCCCGCGTCACTCTTTCCGATCGCCGTGCGGTCCGGAATCACCTTTCGTGCATTCACGCGGTGGCGCTCGCGAACCTCGTCGAGCTCACGGGCAATCTCGCGCTCGGCTACTCGCTCCCCAACGACGCACGCTTCATCGTCGCCGGCATGAGCCTCGACTACCTCAAGAAGGCCCGCGGAACCATCACCGGCGAATGCCGCACCCCGCCCATCGAGACAAGCGCGAAGCAAGAATACGAAGTGAGGGTCACGCTCCGAGATGAGGGCGGGGACGTTGTGGTGGAGGGGATGTTGCGGACCTTGGTGGGGCCGAAGCAGGGGTAGCAGCGGCAGGGAGCTAGTTTCACCGCCCGCCCGCCCCCACCCATAATCCTCCCTCCGCGCCCTTCGCTGCGCATGGGCTTGGCGGCGCGTTGCGCCGGGCTTCGCCTTCGGCTCGCGCTGCCGCCTGCTTCTGGGCCGTGCTGGTGCCAGCGCCAGCGCCAGCGATCCCTCACGCCTCTGCGCTGCGAATCAATTCCTGCGCCGCTGCCCTCGCTTGGTCGGTGACCGTAACCCCGCCCAGCATCCTCGCGATCTCTTCGAGTCGCTCCGTATCCGAGAGCAATCGAATGTCGCTTTTCGTCCGCTCGCCTACGACCTCTTTGTGTACGCGGTAGTGTGCGTCGGCGTAGGCGGAGATCTGCGGCAGGTGGGTGATGCAGAGCACCTGGCTGTGTTGGGCGACTTCGTGGATCTTGCGGCCGATGACTTCAGCGACCGCACCGCCCACGCCCGCATCGACTTCGTCGAAGACGTAGAGGCTTGCGGGGCCCAGGCCGGCGAGCACGCGCTTGATTGCGAGCATGGCGCGCGAGAGCTCGCCGCCGCTCGCGATCTTACGAAGCGGTTTGGCGTCTTCGCCACGGTTGGGTGCGATCAGAAGCTCGGCGCGGTCGATGCCCGTCGGTGACAGGCGCGCGCCTTCGACGTGGAGCTCGCGCGGGCCGCCTTCGAGTGCGGCCAGCTCTACCGTGACCTTGGCTTCGCCCATCCCAAGCGAAGAAAGCTCCCTGCTGATCGCCTTGCTGAGCTTGGCGGCGGCGGTTTGCCTCTTGGCGCGAAGGGCGAGCGCGACCCGGGAAGCCTCTTCGAGTGCTTCGTCGAACTCGCGCTGCCAGCGGTCTAAGCGCTCTTCGTAGTGTTCGAGCGAGTCGAGCTCTTCGGCAGCCCGATCGCGATAAGCGAGGATCTCCGCTGCAGTCTCTCCGTACTTTTTCTTCACGCGCGAGAGGTGGTCGAGATGATCTTCGACCACCCCAAGCCGGTTCGGATCAAACGAGAGATCACGCGCGTAGCTGCCGAGCTCGGCGGCTGCATCTTCGAGCTGCAAAAGGGCTTCGCGAACTTGGATGGCCATCGGCCCGAGGGCCGGATCAAAACGCGACGCTTGCTCGACCGATGCAGCGATGCGCGAAACCGCGCCGCAGATCGAATCATCGTCCGAGTAGAGCTGCGTTTCCGCTTCGCCCGCCGCCGTGCCGAGCTTCTCCGCGTGCCGAAGCCGCTCGCGCTCCACGGTGAGGGCCGCCTCGTTCTCGAGCGCCTCCCGCAGCGATTCGATCTCGTTGACCTGATAGCGAAGCAGGTCCTCTCGGTCTGCTTTTCCGCGTTCTTCGGTGACGACCTCTTCGAGCCGCGCTCCGGCCTCGACGAGCGCTGCGTGCGCCTGACCCACTTCGTCGACCAGCGGTGCATGGCCGGCGAACGCGTCGAGATAGCTGAGATGATGTCGCGCGTCGGCCAGCGAATGGTACTCGTGCTGCGAGGAGATGTCCGCAAGGCCCTTGGTGACTTCCTTGAGTTGGGCGAGGGTGGCGAGCCGCCCATTGATGTACGCGCGGGTCCGGCCCGTCGCGCTCACGACCCGGCGAATCAAGAGCTCCCCTTCGGTGTCGATGCCTTGCTCGCGGAGGGCCCCAAGGACGCCGGGCTGCCCGGACAGATCGAAGAGCGCCTCGACCTCCGCCGCCTCAGCGTCGGTCCGAACGACCTCCGGCCGCCCTCGGGCGCCCAGCACCAGCTGAAGCGCGTCGACCAGGATCGACTTTCCCGCGCCAGTCTCACCCGTGACGATGTTGAGCCCGGTGTCGAGCTCCACTTCGAGCGCTTCGATGATGGCGAAGCTCCGGACGCGCAGGCACGTGAGCACGGCGAATGCTCTAGCACAGGCGTTGCGTAGGCGCTGCACAGGCGCTAGCAATCGAGGCACATGGCCTCCTCAGCGGAAATTCGGGAATCGTTCCTACGCTTCTTTGCGGAACGCGACCATGAAAGGGTTGCCTCAGGCCCGCTCGTTCCGCCCAATGATCCGACCCTCATGTTCGCGAACGCCGGCATGGTCCAGTTCAAAGACGTCTTCACTGGAAAAGAAACGCGGCCGTACGCGCGAGCAACCTCTTCGCAGAAGTGCATCCGCATCAGCGGGAAGCACAACGACCTCGAGAACGTCGGCGTCACCGCCCGCCATCACACCTTCTTCGAGATGCTCGGGAACTTCTCGTTTGGTGACTACTTCAAGCGCGATGCGATCAAGTTTGCCTGGGACTTCTTCATCGACACGCTCGACCTCGACCCCGAGCGCATCGTCGTCACCGTCTTCGGAGGCGAAGAAGGGCTTGCTCCAGCCGATGATGAAGCCGCTGCGATTTGGAAAGACGTCACCGGATTTTCAGACGAGCGAATCATTCGCTGCGGCGCAAAAGACAACTTCTGGCAGATGGGCGACACCGGTCCATGCGGCCCTTGTTCGGAGCTGCATTACTGCCTCGGCCTCGACGACATCGACCCGCGCACCTTTGGCGAAGAGCCGGCCGCGGACGGAAGGGGCTGGTTCGAGCTTTGGAATCTGGTGTTCATGCAGTTCGATCGGCATACCGATGGGCACATGGAATCGCTGCCGGCCCCGTCGATCGACACCGGCGCCGGTCTCGAGCGGATTGCCGTGGTCAAACAGGGTGTCCTGAGCAACTACGACACCGACCTCTTGCGGCCGATCGTCGATCTGGCCGCCGAGATTTCGGGCAAGCGCTACAGCGACAGCCAGGCCGAGGACGATGTGAGCATGCGCGTCATTGCCGACCACGCGCGTACGACGGCGTTCCTGATCTCCGAGGGTGTCTTCCCCGACAAAGACGGACGGGCATACGTCCTGCGGCGGGTGATGCGGCGTGCGATCCGCCATGGTCACCGCCTCGGCATCCAAGAGCCTTTTCTTCACCACTGCGCCCTCCGCGTCGTCGATGACATGGGCGACGTCTACCCGCAGTTAGCCGAGCGCCGTGCCCTCATCGAACAGATTTCGCTGCAAGAAGAGGAGCGCTTCCGCCGCACGCTCGACCGCGGCCTTCAGCTCATCTCAGAGAACAAAAAGTGGATCGACCTCGGCGGTGTGCGCTCCTTGCCCGGCGAGGTGGCCTTCAAGCTCTACGACACCTATGGCTTCCCGCTCGATCTTCAGAACGTCATCGGCGAGGAGCAGGGCTTCTCGATCGATCAACAGGGCTTCGACACCGAGCTCGGGCAGGCGCGCCTTCGAAGCCAGGGCTCGAAGATCGGCACTAGCGCCGTCGCCGACGTGTACCCAGCGCTCGCCCAAGAGCTCGGCACCGTCGAATTCCTCGGCTACGACCACGAGGACGCTCGGAGCGAAATCAGCAGCTTGGTTTCGGACGGCGGCCCTGTCGACGCGCTCGGCCCAGGCGCATCGGGCGAGATCATCACGCGCGCCACACCGTTCTACGCCGAGCAGGGCGGCCAGGTGGGCGACCGAGGCGTCATCGCGCTCGACGGCGCGCGCTTCGAGGTCGACGACACGCAAAAACCCGTGGAGGGCCTGATCGTTCATCGCGGCAAGGTCGTCTCGGGTTCGTTCGAGGTCGGTGCGAAGGTCGATCTCCGGGTCGATCATGCGCTTCGGAGCGCGACCCGGCGCAATCACAGCGCCACCCATCTACTGCACTGGGCTCTGCGGAAAGTCGTTGGCGAGACCGCGGCGCAGAAGGGCTCGCTGGTGGGCCCGGACCGGCTCCGATTCGACTACAGCGGCACACGCCCTCTCGAACCGAGTGAAATCAAGCGAATCGAAGATCTCGTCAATGCCTGCGTCCTCGAAAACACCGAGATCACGACCGATGCTCTCGCGATGGACGAGGCCAAAGCGCGTGGCGCCATCGGCATTTTCGAAGAGAAGTACGGCGAAGTGGTTCGCATGCTCACCATCGGCCCCTCGCTCGAGCTTTGCGGGGGCACCCATGCGCGGCGCACCGGCGACATTGGGCTTTTCAAAGTGCTTTCCGAGACGGGTCTCGCGGCCGGTGTTCGTCGCATCGAGGCAAGCACGGGCTTGAACGCGCTTGGGCATCTACGGCGCGTCGAGTCCGAGCTCACGGGCGCAGCGTCCTTGCTCAAATCGCCAGCGACGCAGCTTCGCGAACGAGTCGAGCGGCTCCTCGAACAGCAAAAGGAATCCCAGCGGGAAATCGAACGGCTCAAGCGCTCCTTGATGTCGGGCGACAGCGCGGACCTTTCGGCCAATGCCCGTGAAATCGACGGCGCCAAGGTGCTAGGCGCGATCGTCGAGCTCGGCGACGCAGGCGCCCTGCGCGAAATGGCCGATCAACTGCGAGACAAGCTCGCCCCGGCGGTCATCCTGCTCGGTTCTCCCAGCAAAGACGGCAACAAGGCGCTGCTCGTCTGCAGCGTCTCGAAGGATCTGATCGGTCGGTTCCGAGCGGGGGACATCGTCAGGGCAGCGGCCGGCATCGTCGGTGGAAATGGCGGAGGGCGCCCCGACTTCGCTCAGGCAGGAGGTCCGGACCCAAGCAAGCTCGAGGAGGCGGTCCACGCGGTGTACGAGATCGCGGGAGCCGGCTAGGTGTCCGCGAAGTCCCGCGCCATCGGTACCGTTCTCAACGCGTATCTCAGCTCGAGGCCTGCGAAGCACGCACTCTACACCGTCGGCCGAGTGCTTCGAGGCGGACGCAGGCACGCGCGCTTGTACTACCGCGCCAATGATCCGTACAGCCACCTCCTGGCGCAGGTCGCGCCACGCTTGACCCGCGCCTACGGCCTCGAGATCGAAATCATTCCGGTCGCACGCCCCAGCGCCGGGGCCAATCCGGCCCCAGAGATGTTGCTCGAGCATGCGATCGGTGACGCTGCGCTTCTGGCGGAGAGCTACGGGCTCAGCTTCCCGCGCGATGCGACGCCGCCGTCCGAAGACCGCGTTCGGAGGGCGCATGCCGTGCTGCTCGAACGCCGCCCCGCCGACGAACAGATGCAAGTCGCTGCGGAGCTAGGAGAAGCGGTCTGGCGGGACGACGGGAAGGCGCTGGCCGCCATCGTCGAGCGTCATGGAAGCGTGTCGGGCGAGGAGGTCCGGCCGGCGCTCGAAGCGAACTACGCCGCGCTCGAACGCGCCGGGCACTACCAGCCAGGCATGATCCACTACGGGGGCGACTGGTACTGGGGGATTGACCGCCTTCACTTCCTCGAGAAAAGGCTCCAACGCGAGGGGCTACAAGGAGGTCTCGATCTAAACCCTGGGCCCTCGCCGGCGCTCGCATCGATGATTCATTCGTTGGGTGAGAACCCGCTTCGCCTCGAGGTCTTCGTTTCGTTCCGCAGCCCTTACTCGTACTTGTCGATTCCTCCGCTGATGGAGCTGCGAGATCGCCACGGCATCGAGGTCACCGTGCGGCCGGTGCTGCCCATGGTGATGCGAGGCCTTCCCGTACCGACGGCGAAGCGGCTCTACATCGTGCATGACGCGAAGCGCGAAGCCGACCGCCTGGGGATTCCTTTCGGCCACGTCTGCGATCCCTTGGGCGAGGGCATCGGTCATTGCATGGCGGTGTTCTTCGGCTGCGCCGTCGGCAAGGGGCTCGAGCTCGAGTTTCCAGCCTCGGTGATGCGGGGCATTTGGTCCGAGGCGCGCGACGTCGGCCACCTTCCCGATCTCGTGTTTCTAGCCGAGCGGGCCGGGATCAGCGAAGCCGACGTAAGGGCCGTCATCGAGGACAGCAGCTGGAAGGCGTTGGCCAAGGCCAACCGCGAATCCCTGACCGACATGGGACTCTGGGGTGTGCCATCCCTTCGAATCGGCTCTTATTCCACCTGGGGCCAGGACCGGATTCCGGCGCTCGGGGCCGAAATCACTCGGTTTTCCCAACCGGCCTGAGCTGCTTGTGCAGTGAAAGACTTTACGACGCCCCTTTTTCCTGTGACATTGATCACGTGAGCGTTCCCGAAGAGAAGCTGGCTGGGGTGGACCAGGCTCTCGCAGACCTAGGCATGAGTGACGCCGAGGTGACCGAGGTTCGGAGTCGCTTTCGGAGCACGACCTCCGTCGATTTGAAATCGGTGGACGGCGAGCTCGGCATGCTTTCGACGGAGTTTTCGTTCGTCGGCGAGTCGACCGACTTGCACGACGAGAGGCCCGTCACAGCCCAGGATGCCGCCGGCGATTGGGACGACGAGCACACCGACGTCGAGGTTCTGGACGAGTCGGACTTCGTCTTGCTCGTCGACGAAAACGAGCTCGAAGCGCTCGAGAAGGCCGGAGAAGACGATGCCCTGCAGACGACTCCGGCTGGGGCTCCTGACGGCGAGCAACCGGCGGAAGGCGAGGGTAGCTTCTTCAAGAAGCTCTTTGGTGGCCGCCGCAACAGCAGCAGCCCATAGCGGACCTCAGAAGTAAAACGTCCCGCCGAAGGTGAGCACCGCGCCGCCGGACGTGTTCGTTCCACGGACCCCATCGAAGAACTCTGGCCGTGGGTCGCTGTCGATCCGGTGACGGATGACGCCTCGAACATCTGCATTGAGTGCAAACGCTGGCGCAAGCCTGAGCTCGACTCCGGCGCCGGCCTGGCCTCCGACGTGGGTCATGCGGCGCACTTCATTGATCGTGTCGACGCGACCGAAGGAAAGACCCGGGCCGATCACGAAGTAGAACTGGAACTTGTGCTGCGGATTGAGGAAGAAGAGAACGTTTGCGGTGAGAGGAATCTCGGTTCGGTAGAAGCCTTGGTAGTCGTTGCCGGCATAGTACCCAGATCCGAGATCGATTCCGATATGCGCATTGGGACGGAAGCGAAGTGCGCCTCCGAAGCCGCCCATCAAGACCCGTGGTCCGAACGTGCCGCCAAAGTCGAAGTGAAGACCGACCTTGCGATCCCGTTGTTTCGGAGGAGGGGGCTTTGCGGCTGGTTGCTGCGCCGGCGTATGTCGGACGACGACGACCGTCGGCGGTCTGGTCTTGACGACCACCTGAGACGAGGAGCTCTCGGGTCGGACGACGACGACCTCGGCGCGGGCTGACCTCGTGCTGCTGAGCACGATGGCGAAGACTATGACGGGAAAGACGATGAATCGGAGCATGGGGCCACCTCTCGCTTTTCTACGAGGGGGGCCGGCAAAACATTCAAATGGGCTCAATTGAAGTGAGATCGGCGGGGATTTCAGGCCGTTTCGACTTCAGCGAACGGCGCGCCGGTCCTCGAGCGCCCGGCCCAGGGTGACCTGGTCGGTGAACTCGAGCTCGCCTCCGTGGGGCACGCCTGCGGCGATCCGTGAGACCCGCACCGGCAACGAGGACAGGGCGTCTGCCACGTAGAGGGCGGTCGCTTCCCCTTCGACGTTGAGTGGCGTTGCGATGATGATTTCTTTGATCGCTTCATCGGTGATGCGCCGTTCGAGTGCATCGAGCGGAAGCTGATCGGGTCCGACGCCGTCGAGCGGCGCGAGCAAGCCGTGTAAGACGTGGTAGCGACCACGGAAGCTTCCCAGGGCTTCGAGGGCAATCAAGTCAGGGACTTTGGCCACGACGCAGACGAGCGATTCGTCGCGGCGCGGATCCTGGCAGATCGCGCATCGTGACTCCGCGCCATAGTTCCCACAGAGCTCGCAGCGGGTGACGTCCTCGTGGATCGTACTCAACGCTTGGCCAAGCGCCGCCGCATACTGCGCGTCCCCTTCCAGCACGAAAAAAGCCAGTCTAGCCGCAGTGCGCTCGCCGATGCCAGGCAGCCTGGACAGCAGGGAGATCAACGACGCGATGGGGTCCTGGGCCGTCATCGCTCAGCCGAGCCCAGGAATCGCCAAGCCCCCGGTGATTTTCTCGATTTCGGCATCGACGTGCTCGCGCGCCTTGGTCAGCGCGGCGTTGGCGGCCGCGACGATGAGATCCTGGACCATGTCCATGTCTTCTTCTTGCAGAAGCGCTTTGTCGATTCGGATTTCAGCAAGCTCGGGGATGCCGTTGGCGACCGCCGTCACCCGGTCGTTGCCTGCGCTGGCTTCGAACGTCTCTTGATTGAGCTCTTCCCGACGCTTTTCGACCTTGCGTTGAACGCGGCCAGCTTGCCGCATGAGCTCTCCCATTCCGCCACGAAAATTCATTCGATCCTCTCAGTCCGCCTCGATGTGAACTTTCAGCTTTCCTGCTGATTCGGGAAATACGTCGATGGCGTCGCGTACACGCGGGTGGTTGAGCGCCTCTTTGCGCTTGGCTTCGGCCTCTGCCTCTTTCCGCTGCGCAGCGACCGCCGCCACGGTCTTGTTGGCTGCCTCGCCCTGCGCGTCAAAGCGGATTTGAATTTCTGGACGCCCGCCGAGCTGTTGTTCAGCGACCCTCGCGATGGCTGCAATCGACTCGGGCGATTCTGCTTGGCGCCCGTAGAACGAGCCGTCTTTGAATGAGAGGACGATTCGGTCCGGGCCGACAGCTTTGGGAATCCCATGCTCCAACACCGCCGCCAACGCGGGTTGCTGCCTTTCGAGGGTTCCAACGAGCTCTTCCCATTCTTGGAGCGCGGCTCGGCGTATCGGGGTCAGCACCTCGCCAGTGCTGGTTTGAAAACCTCCGGCGTGCTTGGTCGCCGGCATGATCGGTTCGCTCGGCGTTCGCCGTCTCGCTTCGGGCGGCGGATCGGGCGGTGGCGCGGCGTCGCGCTTTGCCTCGGGTGCGGACTCAGGCTTGGACTCGGCCTTGGACGGCGCCGAACGCGGAGCGGGCTTGGGCTTTCGAGGCCGCGAACCCGTCGCGGGGCCACCGGTGCCCCCCGGGTTTCCTTGCAGCGCGTCGAGGCGCGCAAGAAGGTCGGACACCGATTGAAGAGGAGGTCTCGTCGCGACGCGGACCAAGCCCATTTCGAGCATGAGCTTGGGGTTGGGACTGTGCGCCATCTCGTCCATGACCTTCGACGTCGCCCGAAACCCTCGCTGAAGCTCGAGAATGTCGATACCTTCAATGAGCGCTTGGGCCGCCTCTCGCTCTTCGGGGACCCAATCTGCCGGGTCTCCCGCATCGAGCTTGAGGACGACCAAGTCGCGCATCAGTTGCAAGAGCTGACGGGCGAAGTGCTGCATGTCGACGCTCTTGTCGGCCAGCGCGTCGACGGCCTGAACCACGCGGGCACCGTCTCCTTGGAGCACGGCGCCGGCCACGTCGTAAAGTGCCTCGCGCGCTGCGATCCCCAGGCTCGAGGCCACGGTGTCAGCGGTGATTCGATCGTCGGAGATGGCGACGAGTTGGTCGAGCAGAGTGAGGGCATCCCGCATCGAGCCAGCAGCCTCACGCGCGACGACCGAGATTGCCTCGTCGTCCGCTGACAGGGATTCGGCGCCGAGAATTTCGCGGACTCGCTCCGCGATGAGCCGGTGAGGAATGAGCCGGAAGTCGTACTGCTGACATCGAGAACGGATGGTGATCGGCACCTTGTGGCTCTCGGTGGTCGCGAAGATGAATTTGACGTGGTCCGGGGGCTCTTCGAGGGTCTTTAGAAAGGCATTGAACGCGCCCGCCGATAGCATGTGGACCTCGTCGACGATCACGATCTTGTAGCGGTCCCGCTGGGGTCGATAGGGGAGCGACTCTTGCAGCCTTCGGACATCCTCGACGCTGTTGTTCGAGGCGCCGTCAATCTCCTGGACGTCCACGTCGACGCCGGCGGTGATGTCGAGGCAGGGCGCGCATTCATTGCAAGGGGTTGGAGTCGGCCCTTTTTCGCAGTTCAGCGCCTTGGCGAGCAACCGCGCCGTGGTCGTCTTGCCGACCCCTCGAACTCCGGTGAACAGGAATGCATGCGCCACGCGATCGGCGTCGATGGCATTGGCGAGCGTGCGCGCAACGTGCTCTTGGCCGACGAGGTCGTCGAAGCTCTGGGGCCGGTATTTCCTTGCGAGAACGGTGTACGACATCGGGCGGACGAGCCTATCACGGCTGCCCGTCTGGCGCAGCCGCGCTCGCCCTGCCGTGTCGAGCCTATGCCCTTCTTCGGCGTCGCTGATCTATTCGGGATCTTCGTCCTCGGGCGCATCGTCCTCGGGGGCATCGTCCCCGAGGTCTTCGTCGTCCCCGAGGTCTTCGTCGTCTTCGAGGTCTTCGTCGTCTTCGAGGTCCTCATCCCCTTCGAGGCCTTCGGTTTCCATGGCTTCTTGCATCATTTCTTCCATGGTCGGCATGCCGCCGGCATCCTCGCCGCGGTCATCTATGCCGTCGCCGTCTTCGTCGACCAAGGCGTTGGGATCACCTCCCATGATCACGTTGCCGAGGCCGATCGAAAGCTGGGGGTACCAGGTGATGACGCCGAGACCGATCAGCATCAGGCCCACGAAGGGTGCAACGCTACGTATGATGTGACCGAGCCCCTTCTCGTAGAGCGCACTCGCGACGAAGAGGTTCAGACCGACGGGCGGCGTGAGGTAGCCGATCTCGAGGTTGACGATGAAGATGATGCCAAAGTGCATGGGGTCGACGCCCATCGAAGCGGCGATCGGCGCCAACAAGGGGACGAAGACGAACATCGCGCTGAGGATGTCCATCATCATGCCGACGGCGAGAAGGATCAGGTTGAGCAGGACGAGGAACTGCCAGTACTCGAGATCCTTGCCCTGAATCCACTCGACCATGAGGGCCGGAATCTCTTCCTTTTCGAGGAACTCGCCGAGTGCGAGCGCCATGACCATGATGACGAGGAAGGAGCCGAGGAATACGCCAGTCTCCCCAAAGATGCCGGGGATGGCTTTGAGCTTGAGTGCTCGGTGCAGCCAGACTTCGACCACGACCGCGTAGGCAACGCTGACCGCGGATGCCTCGACGGCATTGAAGATACCGCCGTAGATGCCACCGAGGATCAGGATCGGGAACATCAGGGCCCAGAAGCCGTCTCGGGTTGCGGCGGCGAGCTTCTTGAACTTGAAAGGAGCAGTCGGGACCTTGTCGACGATGCCTTGATAGAAGGAGTAGCCGATCAGAATCGAGCCCATCACGAGGCCGGGACCAAATCCGGAAGCAAACAGACGCTCGACCTCGATGACCGCCGTCTGGTTGACGATCGGGTACACGATCATCGGGATCGACGGCGGAATCAGGATGCCCAGCGAACCCGCGGATGTGAGCAGGCCGTGGGAGAAGCGTTCTCGGTAGCCTTCGGCGATCAGGGCCGGGCCCATCATGGTCCCGATCGCGACGACGGTTGCAGGGCTAGAGCCGCTGATCGCCGCGAAGAGCATGCATGCGATGACGCCGCTCATCGCCATGCCGCCAGGCACCCAACCGATGAGGGCCTGTGCGAAGTCGACCAGGCGCTGGCTAATCTGCCCCCGGCTCATGACCGCACCGCTCATGATGAAGAACGGAATCGCGAGAAGGGTGGGGCTATCGGCGAGGCTGCGAATGCCTTCGATGACGATCGTGAACTGGGCGGGTTCGCGGAAGCCGCTCCAGAGGAAGAGGCTGCCGAGGGTGGCGATGCCGATCAGCACGAACAGCGGTGAACCCACGAGTGCCGCGGCGATGATCGCAGATGCCAAAAGCCCCCCTTTGCCGAGGAACGGCAGGAAGAGGACGATCGCGATCATGATCAGGAGGGGAAGCTTGCGCTCTTTGACCTGGGTCATCGTTCCGCTCCCTTCTTGGAAACCTGGGTCGCAGCGACCACGGCTTCTTCTTCGGGAGCAGCGCCGTACGAGCCGCCCATGATGGAGCTTGCGGCGGCGCCGATGTAGCGAATCATCGTCATTGCGAACGCCGCTGGCACGGCGATCGTTGCTACCCAATCCGGGACGTTGGTTTGCTCGAATCGGCCTTCGAGTTGGATCGCTTCGGCCGCGTATTCGTAGCCGAGCAACGCCAAGAAGAAGCAGAACGCCGCGGTCAGCAGGTAACCGATGGCATCGGAGAACCGGGACATCGACGGGGGGACTACCTTCTTGAGCGCACCCACTTGAATGTGCTTGCCCTCATGGGCACAAACGCTTGCGCCGAGAAAGCCGACCCAGAGGAGCATGATGAGTGAAAGCTCCTTTGACCAGCTATACCCGTCGGGGAAGTAGTTGAACGTGACGAACAAGTAGAGTCCAGTGACCACCGCAAACGCGATGAGCTTGCTGACCCAACCCGCGGGGCGCGTCTTCAGCAGCGTGAACAGCCACAGCCCGGCGCTCAGCGCGTAAAGCAGGAGGTAAAACCAGCGCGATTCGACCTGCGGCTGAAGCATGATCCAGCCGAGAAGCCCGAGGCCGGCGCAGGCGGCGATGGTTTCGATCAGCGGCTTGATCCAAGATTGCTCCCGGCCTTCGGACGCATGCTTCTCCGCCGTCCAAAAGGCGAAGTACACGAGGCCGATCCCGATGACGCCGGTCGCGATCGGACCGATGGCGGTCAGCCGTGCCATCGATTCCGGATCTTCGATGCCCAGGATCCGAGCCGCGAGCTCGGCGACCTTGCTATCGGGCGCGGCGAGACGCCGGTACATCACGTCCAAAAACACCATGACCGCGGAGACGCCGAGGAAGGTCCACAAGATCCCCATTTCGACATGGAAGATCCAGTCGTCGATCCGTCGGAGGGGGCCCCAGGGGCCTTCATAGGGGTTGTCTTTGCCCGGTTCAGCCATAGCGCCGGACCGTACGTTTGATCGCGCTGGCAATCAAGACTTGTTGAGGTAGGGTCCCAAAAGAGCACATGCGTACAGTCATCCACTTCGACATGGACGCGTTTTTCGCGTCGGTGGAGCAGCTGGACAACTCGGATTTGCGAGGGCAGCCCGTCTTGGTGGGCGCACGCTCGCGTCGGGGGGTGGTGACCGCCGCGTCCTATGAGGCGCGCCCGACGGGGGTTCGCTCGGCGATGTCGATGGTCGAGGCGCTGCGACGCTGCCCCGATGCTGTCGTCGTTCCGCCGCGGCGTGCACGCTACTCGGAGCTCAGCGGCCGAATTTTCGAGGTTTTTCGGCGGTACACACCGCTGGTCGAGGGCCTGTCGGTCGACGAAGCCTTCCTCGACGTGACGGGTAGCCGGTCACTCTTTGGGGAGGGGCCCGAGATCGCGCGGCTCATTAAGGACGACGTTCGATCCGAGATTGGGCTGACCGGTTCGGCGGGCGTCGGGTCGAACAAGTTCGTCGCGAAGATCGCCAGCGACCTCGATAAGCCCGATGGGCTGACCGTCGTGCCCGTGGGCGGCGAGGCCGAGTTTCTCGCACCGCTGCCGCTCGAGCGCATGTGGCGCGTGGGCCCCAAGGCGAGGGTGAGGCTCAGGGCGGCGGGGCTCCATACCATCGGCGACCTTGCGCGCAGCGATCTGCGGACGCTCGAGCAGTTGCTGGGGAGCTGGGGTCCAGTAGCGCGCGAGCTTGCATGCGGGATCGACGAGCGGCCCGTGGTGGTCGGGGCGCCCCCAAAGAGCCTTGGAAGCGAGTCGACATTCGAAGAGGACCTCACGACGAACGACGCGCTGCTCAAGCCGATCTTGCGGCAGTCGATGCAGGTGGCGGACCGGCTCGTGCATAGAGGGCTCTGGGCGCAGGTGGTCACGCTCAAGCTCAAGTACGGCGATCATCGCATTCGAACCCGGCAAGCGCGCCTCCCGCGGGCGGTCTCCGACACCGATTCGATCTTCCACGCCGCCAGCGAATTGCTTTCGCGCTTCGAGGCGATTGAACACGGCGTGCGGCTCACCGGGGTGTCGGTTTCATCGCTGATCAAGGAGCCGGACGCCGAGCTGTTTCCGGACGCGGAGCGCGAGCGGCGCGAGCGTTTGGCCGCAACGACGGGCGCACTCCGCGAGCGCTTTGGCACGGCGGGTGTCACCCGTGCTTCCCTGATTGCCGACCCGTTCGACGCCGGCGATTCCCATCGCTAGAAAAGTCGCACAATCACGGTATCAGCACCTTGGTTTCCGAGTCGCGTTGACACGATTCGGTCGGGCCTCTAGGGTCCAATCGTTGCGTGCAACACGCAATGCTCCTGGAGCCACACCGGATGAACGCACGACACACCAAGTTCATCTTCGTCACAGGGGGTGTTGTCAGCTCCATCGGAAAAGGCCTTGCTGCTGCTTCGATGGGCGCGCTCCTCGAAGCACGAGGACTTCGGGTGACCAACATGAAGTTGGACCCGTACATCAACGTCGATCCCGGCACGATGTCGCCTTTCCAGCACGGTGAGGTCTTCGTCACCGACGACGGCGCCGAAGCAGACCTCGACCTCGGTCACTACGAGCGCTTCACCAAAGCGACGATGACCAAGGCCAACAACTTCACGACCGGCAAGATCTACGATTCGGTCATTGCAAAAGAGCGTCGAGGCGAATACCTCGGGGCGACGATTCAGGTCATTCCGCACATCACCGACGAGATCAAAGCTCGGGTCCGGGAGGCCACGCGTGATGTCGACGTCGCGATCGTCGAGGTGGGTGGCACCGTTGGTGACATCGAGTCGCTGCCGTTCCTCGAGGCGGTTCGGCAGTTGCGCGGCGAGCTTGGTCCACAGAACAGCGTCTCGGTTCACGTCACGCTCATCCCGCACATCGCGGCGGCGGGCGAGCTCAAGACCAAGCCCACCCAGCACTCGGTGAAACAGCTCTTGGGTCTCGGGATTCAGCCCGAGATTTTGCTTTGCCGGGTCGACCGCGAGCTGCCGCACAAGCTCAAAGAGAAGATCGCGCATTTCTGCAACGTGCCCGTCAAAGCGGTGATCGCCGCGCCCGACGTGAAGGTGATCTACGAGCTTCCGCTGACGCTTCACGAGCAGGGGCTCGATCGTCTGCTCGCCGAGCGGCTCAACATTTGGTCGCGTGACCCTGATCTTTCGGTTTGGCGCCGCACGGTCGACCGCTACATGGCTCCCGGCAGGGGGCACGTTTCGATTGCGCTCGTCGGCAAGTACGTGCACCTGCGCGACTCGTACAAGTCGCTACACGAGTCCTTGGTGCATGCGGCGCTCGAGTGCGACGTGAAGCTCGACCTCGACTACGTCGATAGCGAAGACCTCGAAGGCGGGGACATCGAGGCGCGCTTGGGCAAACACGACGCGATTCTGGTCCCGGGCGGCTTCGGCGACCGCGGCTCGGAGGGCAAGATTCAGGCGATCGAGTACGCACGCGAGAACGGGATTCCGTTTTTTGGTATCTGCCTCGGGATGCAGATGGCCGTCGTGGAGTACGCTCGGAACGTCTGTGGGCTCGACGGAGCCAACAGCGCCGAGTTCGCTCGCGACGCAAAGCATCTCGTGGTCGACATCATGCCCGATCAGCGGGGCATCGAGGCAAAGGGGGCGACGATGCGCCTCGGGGCGTACCCCTGCACGATCAAGCCCGGCTCCCTGGCGGCTCAGATTTACGGAACCACCCAGATCAGTGAACGGCACCGGCATCGCTATGAAGTCAACAACGAGTACCGGGAAAGCCTGGAAGAGGGCGGCCTGGTGCTTTGCGGGGTTTCGCCGGACGAGCGCCTGGTCGAAATGGTCGAGCTTCCGGGCCATCCGCACTTCGTCGGCTGCCAGTTTCACCCCGAATTCAAGAGCAAGCCGCACCGGCCACATCCACTCTTCACCAGCTTTGTACGGGCCGCGGTCGAGCATCACGCCCATCAGGGGCAGTCGCTTGGCGGAACCTCCGAAGCACACGTCAACTGAAGTCGGCGACGCTTTTCACCCGGAACCCACAAAATCGGTCCGATGTGGTCTCTTTTCTTTGCGCGGTGGCGACCTCGTTTTATCCTTCGCGGCATGACGAATCATTGGAGTGGGGTGATCGTGCTCGCCTTGGCGTTAACCGCCTACGGGTGCGGTGAAACAGCAAACGGCGGCGAACTTGGCGGCAGCGGCGGCGATGGCGGCAGCGGCGGCATGGCTGGCAGCGGCGGCATGGCTGGCAGCGGCGGCATGGCTGGCAGCGGCGGCATGGCTGGCATGGGTGGTGAAGGCGGCATGGGGGGCATGCCCGACGTCTGCATGGACGTCGATTGCAGCGACAGCAACGACTGCACCGAGGATGTGTGCGATCCGGCGGACGGTAGCTGCTCCAACCCGAACGAGACGGACGGCACCGATTGCGATGCGGACGGCGACCCCGGAACCTGCCAGGCCGGCGTGTGCGCAGCATTCTGTGAGGGCGTCGACTGCGACGACGAGAATGCATGCACGATCGATACGTGCAACGTCGCGGACGGCACCTGCTCCTACGCGAATGCGGATGACGGCACGGTTTGTGATGCGGACGGTGATCCGGGAACTTGCCAAGTTGGCGTGTGTACGGGTCTCTGTGAGGGCGTCGACTGCGACGACGGGAATGCATGCACGATCGATGCGTGCAACGTCGCGGATGGCGAATGCCTGTACACGAACGAGGAAGATGGCACCGCTTGTGATGCGGACGGCGACCCCGGAACCTGCCAGGCCGGCGTGTGCGCAGCGTTCTGCGAGGGCGTCGACTGCGACGACGATGATGTATGCACGATCGATACGTGCAATGTCGCGGACGGCACCTGTTCCTACACGAATGCGGATGACGGCACGGTTTGTGATGCGGACGGTGACCCGGGAATCTGCCAAGTTGGCGTGTGCACGGGTCTGTGTGAGGGCGTCGACTGCGACGACGAGGATGCATGCACGATCGATGCGTGCAACGTCGCGGACGGCGAATGCCTATACACGAATGCGGATGATGGCACGGTTTGTGATGCGGACGGTGACCCGGGAATCTGCCAAGTTGGCGTGTGTACGGGTCTGTGTGAGGGCGTCGACTGCGACGACAAGAATGTATGCACGATCGATGCGTGCAACGTCGCGGATGGCGAATGCTTCTACACGAATGAGACGGACGGCACGACCTGTGACGCGATGGGCCTTCCCGGGGAGTGCGATGGCGCGGGCGCCTGCGTTGCGGTCTGCGCGCCGACTCCGGATGTGACGGCGGACCTTCCCACTTCTGTTCTGAACGAGGTGTTAGGTCCGACCTACACGGACATGACCAACGGCTTCACCATCAGTGCAATCGGCGGCGATATCACGACCTCGTTCCGGGGTCTCGGCTCGAACGCGGCTGGGGGTTTTGCGGGATTCGATCCTGGCGATTCGTTTCTCATCGAGTTCTTCGATCAAGATGGCAACTCGCGGACTGCAAGCCAGGTGTCGATCGTTCTACACCCGCAAGGGACGAGCGGGACCGCTGATGTCCGGGTCGATGGCGGCACCGCCGTCTCGGTCCCAATGGTGACGGGACAGGCGAACATCGTCTCGGTGGCATCGGCGCACGAAATCGAGGTGACCAGTACTGCGGGACAAATTTTCTGGCAGCAACTCGACTACGACCACGACTGTCTCTGAATCTTTTTTAGACAGTAAATCGAGGAAAGCCGCTCCCGTTGGGGGGCGGCTTTTCTTTGTGCTCCTGAATGCGGTACACCTCAGACCTGGGTGTTTGATCATGGGCGACCTGGTTGGCTTATTCGCTTCCGAAGACCAGGCGTTGCAATCGAGCATCAACGCCGTTTGGGATTCGTATCACGGCGCGCGTGACAGCGGTGCAGATCCATTTTACTCGGCTGTTCGCGTCGCCTCGACGGTCGACCGGCTCGGGCTCGCGTTTGCCGCGGGATATTCGGCTGCGCTCGAGCACTTGATACCCGACGTGATTCTTCCGTGCGCGCTTTGTGTGACGGAGGCCGACGGCAATCATCCGCGCGCGATCAAGGCCAGCCTGAAAGCTTCTAACGCAGGTTCTGGATACACGCTCGATGGCGCCAAGACCTTCGTCACGTTCGGCAACATAGCGAAGACCTTGATCGTTGCGGCACGCGTCGGCGAGCAGAGTGACGCAAAGCCCGAGCTCGCCGTCGTACGCATCCCCGCAGATCGTGCAGGCGTTTCATTGAACGAGCTGCCGGCGATTCCGTTCGTGCCGGAGATCCCACATGCACGGGTCGAGTTTCACGATGTGCAGGTTGACGACTGGGAGCGGATGGGCGGCGATGGTTATCTCGACTACGTGAAGCCATTTCGGACGGTCGAGGACATCCACGTGTTCGCAACCTCGTCGGCCTATCTGCTTGGCTTGGCGAAGAGGTGCGCAGGGCCGGCCGACTGGATGTCAGAGCTCTGCGCGCTCATCGCGACGCTCGACCGCCTGCGGGCCGCGCCGCCGTTGGACCCTGGGGTGCATGTCGCGCTTCATGGGGCGATCGAAAATCTGTCGCGCCTCATGAGTCGGGATGAATTTTCGAAGCTTTGGGAGGATGCGCCGGCCGAGGAACGAGCTCGCTGGGAGCGCGACCGAAAGCTCTTGCAAGTGGCCAGTACGGCGCGCGAGGCTCGCTTCCGGAAGGCCGCATCGCAGCTGGGCCTATGTTAGCCTTTATGCAGGGGGGCCATGGGCTCGGATGTGAGACAAGCGGTGGCCAAAGCGAGGGAGAACTTGCGCCGTCGCGCCTGGGATGCGCGCGACGGGCTTCGCCGCCTCGGCTCGAAGGTGACGGTCGAGGGTGAAGGCAACGTGCTCGACCTCGGGAAGTCTCGCGTGCACGGGGCCCGGATCGAGATACGTGGAAGTCACAACGTCATCCGAATTCATCCGACCTGCAAGCTCGTCAACGTTTCGTTTCGATTGCTCGGTGACAATCTGCGCGTAGAGCTTGGCGAGAGGGTCAAGATGTCTCGCTGGGGGGAGTTCATCTTGATGGGAGAGGATGCCGAAATTAGTCTTGGCCATCACACGACCGTGGAAAGCGCGCGCTTCATCGCGCACGGCGGCACCAGGCTAGAGGTCGGACCTGATTGCATGTTTGCCTATGATGTCGAGGTTCGAACGAGCGACGGGCACTCGATCTTGGATGCGGGCAGCGGCGAGCGGATCAATCCCGACAAGAGCGTTCGCATCGGAGAGCATGTTTGGATTGGAGCGCGCTCGGTGATCCTCAAAGGGGTAAGCATAGGAAACGGCAGTGTCGTTGCGACGGGTTCGATCGTATCGCACGACCTCAGCGCCGGCGTAGTCGCAGGCGGGATTCCCGCAAGGGAGATCAGGGACGGCGTCACCTGGGATCGGCGCCGTCTCTAGTCGTCGAGAGCAGGCATGACTGAGCTCGACCAACGCGGCGCGGTACACGGGGTCTTCTGGACGGCGGTACAATCTCTGGGCGTTCGGCTGTTCTCACTCGTCGTCTTCGTCGTGCTAGCGCGACTGCTTACGCGTTCGGACTTCGGCGTCTTGGCGATGGCCGGAGTCTTCGTTGGGCTCGGAGACGTGCTGGCAGCGCAAGGATTTGGGACGGCGATCACCCAGCGCGAAGACCTCCAGCCCGAGCACGAGAGCACGGCGTTTTGGGCCAACATCCTGCTAGGTCTCGGTCTCGGCGGCCTCCTTTGGTTGGCCGCGCCATGGGTGGCCGCGCTCTATCGGCAGGAGGCCGTAGGACCCGTAATTCGTTGGCTCAGCCCTGTCGTTGTGCTTCGTGGTGCCGTCGCCGTCCCCGTCGGACTTTTGGAACGGAGCTTTCGTTTTCGTGCGCTCGCGCTTCGCTCGGTGTCGGCCGCATTGGTCGGCGGCATCGCGGGAATTGTCGCGGCACTTTCGGGCTGGGGCGTTTACGCATTGGTGGTTCAGCAGCTCGTCGGCGCGAGCCTTGACGTGATTGTGGTCTGGAGCGCGGCGGCGTGGTGGCCGCGCTTCGTTTTCTCGCTTCGTCACCTGAAGGAGCTGCTCGGCTTCAGCTCTTATTTGCTTGGTTCCGGTCTGCTCGGCCTCATCAGCCGACGTGCGGACGACTTCCTGATCGGCATGGTTCTGGGCGATGTCGCACTTGGAACCTACGCGGTCGCGTATCGAGGCCTGCAGATTCTTGAACAGGTGCTGGCCAAGACGGGCACTGTGGTTGCGTTTTCCGCGTTCTCCCGGCTTCAAGACCGACCCGAACAGATGCGGGAGGCCTTCTACGAGTCCACTCGTGCCGCGAGCGTGGCGTCCATGCCGGTGTTCGTCGGCGTTTCCATGGTTGCAACGTTCGCGGTACCCCTAGTTTTTGGCGAGCAATATACCGAGAGCGGCCAAGTTCTGCAGGTGCTCGCGCTCATCGGCGTCGTTCACGGTGTGAGCTACCTCAACTACCCCGTGTTCACGGGGGTCGGTCGACCGGACTATGTCATGAAGCTCAGCGCAATCAGAACGGTCGCCAACGTGATCGTCTTCTTCGTGGCGGTACCCTACGGCATCGTCGCAGTTGCCGCGGCGTTCGTTGCACGGGCTTACCTGCTGATGCCGCTCAACGTATTCGTGTTGCGGCGCGCCATCGAGATCTCACCCAAGCGCTACTTCGCGAATTTCATACCCGCGCTGGTCGGTTGCGTCGTGATGGCGCTCGCCATCTGGATGCTTTCCTGGCTTCCGCTCGGCGACGTGCATCGTCTCTTGGCCTCAATTGGTATCGGCGCAATTGCGTACTTCGTGACCCTGCACCTCGTGGCGCCGGAGCTCGTCCGAGATCTTCTGTTCAAAGTTTCGTTGCTGTATCGCCGCAACCCATCCTAGGCCGGCGCAACCATCCTGGTCGTTGTCGGCACCGTCCGAGCAGGCGGGTCGCTTCGGATCACAGGACGATGGGTAGGTATTCTCCGTGCAGCCGAGCGATAGCAATCCGAGCTTGGTTCGGTCGTCCAGCCGATTTGACCAGCGATCTCGGACATCATAGTTCAACTGAGCGTGGACCATCGCATCGACTTCCTCCTGATCGGGGCCCAGAAGTCCGGGACGACGTCGCTCTGGAAGCACATTGCCGCCCATCCGCAGATCTTCGTCCCGGCGACGAAAGAGGTGGAGTTCTTCAGCGACCCGCAGCGATTCGAGCAGGGGCTCGACTGGTACTGGAACACGTATTTCTCAGCAGCGCCCGACGCTGCATGCAAGGGGGAGGCGACGACCCAGTACATGATGTTTCCCGAGGTTCCGCGTCGAATTCACGATGCTTTCCCGGAAGTCAAGCTGCTCGCGCTGCTGCGCAACCCGATCGACCGCGCGTATTCGCACTATCGGATGACCGTGATGCGAGGATACGAAAATCGTAGCTTTGACGCGTGCGTCGATGCGCTCCAATCAAGGTCGGACGACGAAGACGGCGACCTCGATATCCACCGAGACTACCTTCGTTTGGGCGAGTACGGGCGCATTCTCGAACGTTACCTCGAGCACTTCGATAGGGGCCAATTCAATCTGGTTTTCACGGAGGCGCTCGATGCTGACCCGGCAGAACTTGCGCGTACCGTTTACGAGTTTCTGGGCGTCGACCCGGAGTTTCGCCCCGATAACTTGAGCAAACGGTTCAACGTGAGCGGTCGACGCTCGATGCCTGCCGTCGCTGAGACCTTACGCCGGGCGGTCCGAAGGGCACGACGACTCCCGATTCTGAACCGACTTATCTCTCAGGATCGGTACGAAGCGTTCAAGTTCTGGACGCGGACGGAGCTGGGTGTTGGCACCAGAGCCGACTCAGGCCCCGACCCAAAGATGCGTGCGCGTTTGGCGACTCATTTTGCACCGGACGTCGCTCGGCTGCGGCGCCAGTTTGGCATCGAGACGCCCTGGCCCGAATTCGGCTAGATTGACGAGCGGCGTCGGCGTCGCCGTGCGAGCGCTACGGTGCTGAGCAGCACAAGAAGCGGCACCGAGGTGTTCGGCATCCACCAGCCCACCGAGCAGCCGGACCCGCCGTCGCCACCCTCGGTGCCTCCATCGCCGCTGAATCCGGCGCTTCCGCCCGCGCCCCCGTCACCCCCTGCACCTCCGGTGCCCGGGTCGTCCGCCTTGGCGACACGGAGCGCAGGATCACCGAAGAGATGGTAAATCGAGATCATCTCGCGGCCGAACTCCAAGTCGGCCAGCACCGGGAGGGCGGCATTGATCATGGGGCCGATTCGAGTTTCGCCGCCCGTGCTCAGCTCGCCCACCAGGGCTCGCGCCAATAGGGTCGCCTGCACGTTGATCGAGATACCGGATGGGCCCCAGACGGCGATCGCCCCTTCCTCGTCGATCAGCAGCGCTTCGCCGAGGGACACTTGGCCCGGTACCGCAAACCGGGACGCCGTGCAGGTCATGTTCGAGAAGAGCGGTTGAGTCCCGTCGATCGTCATCGTCTCGACGTCCTCGACGCTCAGGAGGATTCCGCGGAAGCCGAGCGCAGTCGCGCCCGCATGACCGAGGTAGTTGACCAGGCGGGGGCCTTTGCGGACCTCGTCGAAGAACAGAGCGCGCGTCGATTCCAAATCGCCGAGCTCGGACCGATACACCGCGTTGGCGTTCCAGTCGACGGGCAACGCTTCGCTCACGAAATCACTGGACATCCCGAAGTTGTCCTGCGGAAAGGTTTCATCGGCGAGCAGGGTGATCTCGTCCGGCAAAGCGTCGAGCGAGCCCTCGTAACTGATGATCTGCTGGATGACGGAGCTCAGGTCCGCTGCGGAAGCAACGGGGAGACGGCCGATCGCGACGTCGGGTAGGCCATCGTCCGCGATGAGGTCTGCGTACTTGGTGTCGGAGGAGAAGATCCCGTCCTGTGTCCGGACCATGAGCGGGGGTAGCAGGTTTCCACCACGGCCCAGAATGTCGCGGTAGTCGAACGAGCCTTTGCCTACGAGCACGACAAAGTTGGGTGCGCTTGCCCAGTTGCTCTGAGTGTCGATCAGGAAGTCGCGAATTGCGTTTGGATCTGGCGTACCAAAGGCGAACTCGTCGTAGATGTCTTGAAGCTCGACCAAGATGGTGCGGAAGCCCTCGGCTTCGCGATAGTCGGCCAGCGCTTGGGCTTCCTCGAAGAGCTCTGCCGGGGTGATGAGCAGGTAGTCGGCTGCGTTGTCGCTGCTCTGGAGGCTCGAAGGAACGTCGTTCCAGATCGAGCTCGGCGAGCGAAGCTCCGCGGCGCCGGCGGCAAAGTAGGAGCGGCCTGCCTCCGTTGCGAGCTGAAGCCCCGTTCCGGCCGGGACCGCGTCGCCCAAGCGTACCGGTTGCCTCGGGTCGGACACGTCGAGCACCTGGAGATCGTCGCCCGTGAGCCCGGTGACTTCGATCGATGCGTCTTGACCCGCACCGAAAAGGAGTGATGGAGCGCTCGTCGCGTATCCGTGGGTGTAGCTCAGGTCTGCCGAATTCAGGTACAGCATGCTGGAGCCAGGGTTGACGGGCTCGATCGAAAGCGTGTTCTCACCCTCCTGCATGGCTGCCTCGGGAACGCTGAACGTCGCCTGATGGGGGACGACGCCTTCGAAGCTGGTGGTGCCAAGTGGCGTCCCATTGAGCCGTACCTCGACCGAATGCACTTCGCCCTGGATGCCGTGCAAGTCGACCTGGAGCGTGCCATCTCCCGCGACGGCTTCTAGCTCGAAGGTCACCGCCGCCGACAGCGGCATCATCGGTTCGGCCGAGATCAACTGCCAGAACCAGTAATCCGCATCTGGGTCCTGCGCGATGATGACCGCGGGGATTTGGTCGTCTTCGAGGTGCAGGTTGCTTTCGAAGGTCAGGCCGCCGGTGAGTGCACCCGGTGCTGCGGAGCGCTCGCCCATGGTGCTGCCGGTGTCGAGCGAGAGCCGGTAGATTTGCTCCGTCGTGAAGAGGCTGTGGCGTTCGACGCCAAAAAACTCGAGCGCGGCGGCGTCGGCAGATGGCTTCCAGGCGACGGCTTCGCCCTCTTCGGTCAGCAGCAGCGCGCCTATTTGAATCCGATCTCGAACGCTTGCTTCGGTAACCCCGAAGCGTGCGGCGATCTCGGCGGCGCTGACGGTGTAGAGGCCTGTCTCCTCGACGCCGAGATAGATCGCGACCGCATCACCGGCGCTTTGTTTCTCGGTGTTGGAGGCTTTGCGGGTGGTTCCGATCGGGGCTAGCTCATGGGCTTGGCGTCCGAAGAGGGCGCCCTCGTCGAGGACGGTTTGCTGCGTGAGCTCGAAGTTGACTTCGAAGGGGCCATGTTCCGATTGGACGCCCCGAACGTCGACCTCGACCAAGAGGTATCGCTCCCCCTCGTTCGCGTTGGCTTCGAGGTCGCGGAAATCATAGACCCCGCCCTGTGGGGCATCGAGCAAGCCCGGCAGCAGCCCTTCGTGAACGGCCTCCCACTCACCGCCGACCTCGCGATAGAGATAGAAGCCGACGGTGCCGGCTTCCGAAGTGGTGACCCAGCGAACGATCGAGTCACCCTGATCCGAGAACGCACTGAACGAGGCGAGCATTGCGTGGGTGAAGCTCTCGCAGCTCGGGTCCATGTTCGCGGCGTTGAGGCAGACGTCGGTTCCCGCGTTGCCGAAGAGGTTGTTAATGCCCGCGTTTCCGTCGAGCGTGTCGTTGCCCGGACCGCCGCTGATTGTATCGTCGCCGCCCCCGCCGTTGATGATGTCATTGTCGTCGCCGCCGTCGAGGGTGTCGTTGTCCAGACCGCCGTTGATGAAGTCGACGCCAGCGCCGCCGTTGGCGGTGTCGTTACCGGCGCCGCCATTGATGGTGTCCTCACCGTCGCCGCCGTCGAGCTGCGGGTCGTCGCCGGCTCCCCCGTCGAGGGTGTCATCGCCGGAATCTCCCGAGAGACTATCGGCGCCGTTTCCACCAAAGAGCTGGTCGTTCTCGGTGCCGCCATTCAGTTGGTCGTCACCATCTTCGCCCCGGAGGATGTCAGCTCCGGCGTCGCCGTTGAGCGTGTCTGCTCCAATTCCACCGAAGATCTGATCGTTCCCGGCGCCACCGCTCAACTGGTCATCGCCGTCGTCACCCCGCAGGGTGTCGGCTCCGGCCTGCCCGGCGAGCGTATCGTTGTCCGCGCCCCCGTTGAGGGTGTCGTCGCCGACATCTCCAAAGAGCTGGTCGGCTCCAGTGCCTCCGTTGAGAGTGTCGTCGCCCGCGTCACCGAAAAGGAAGTCGACGCCGTCCTCACCGTTCAAGGTATCTGCGCCGTCACCCCCGAACACGAAGTCGCTTCCAGTGCCAGCGTTCACGATATCGTTGCCGCCCTCCGCACAAATACAGTCGTCGCCACCCAGCGCAAAAATCGTGTCGTCTTCCGCCGTCCCGACGATGCAGTCATTGCCGCCGGTTGCGAAGCACGGCCCGCCTGTGCACGTGACCACATTGCATCCCGGAACGATCGCCTGACACGTGGCAGCACAGGCCTGTGCGCTCGCAGTGCCACTCGCCGCGCTCGACGCCCCGATCACCAAGCAAGCAACTATCCACAAACCCCAGCGTGTCTTCATCGTGTCCCCAAACGTAAGCCGAAGGCGATGATGCCACTTTCTCGAGCGCTCGTCACGGTGAACCGCGGCGCGCGAATCGGCCCATCGACCGGGTTTACGTTGCTTTTTGCGTGGCTTGGGCACCCCAGGGCGAGATCCTCGCCAGGCTTGGCCACCAGGTTTAGGATCGCGGTATGGCTCGCCCGGGTCGCCGTCGGTCGCTCACGATCCCCACTCGTATCGTCTTGGGGTACATCGTGGTGCTCGTCGCCTTTGCCGTGGTGGGCGGCCTGAGCTTTTTGCAGCACCACCGGACTTCGCAGACGCTTGGATTGCTGGAGGACGGATACCTGCCTTTGGCGTTGACCTTGAGCCAGGCCAAGGCGACCCAGAGCGTCTACGCCAACCTGGTGGAGCGGGCGCTCCAATCCGAGCGAAGCACGCCGACCAAATCCTGGCTGCGGGCGGCGCTGCGGATCCGGCCGACGACCTTGCAGCGCGCATACGATGGCGTCGAGAAGGCGGAGACCTTGGCCGCGGAGCTTGGACGGCCCGCGCCGCTTCGTTCGGTGCGTCGGGAGCTCGATGCCATCGCGAAAGCGTACAGTGAGATTGACGCGCAGTATGAACAACTCTTCAACAGCGCCGATGAAGAACATGAGGCCGTCGAAGGGTTGTTGGCAAAGCTTCGTGGCACCGAACAGCGCATCGAACGAAACTACGATCGTGCCTCGAGCAGTGTTCAACAGCGGATCTCGCGCACCAGCGCCGTGGCCGCCGCGCAGTCTGAGCGCGCAACGTTTCTATTGGGTCTACTCGGTTTGCTTTCCCTGCTCGTCGGCATTGCGGTGACCTTCCTTTCGCAACGACTTCTTCGGCCGATCCCGCTGCTGCATCAACGAGTCGCGGCGGTGGCGCGAGGAGACCTGTCGAGCGCGGTCGACATCAAGCGCAACGACGAGCTCGGCCAGCTCGTAGCAGAGTTCGAACGGATGGTGCTTGCGTTGGCGGCCCGCGATCAAAGCCTGCGCGAGGCGGCTCTGGCAGAGCAGCGGCTCCAGCGAATGCAGGTGCAGATCGTCGAGGCGTTGAGCGCGGCGATTCTGGTCATCGATCGTGGTCGCATCATCAAGACCACGAATCCGGCTGCCGAAGAGATCCTCGGGGTCGGCTCTCGCGACGTCGACGCTGCGATCGATGACACTTCACTACTGCGACGGTTTCCTGCGCTTGCTCGGGCCATCAACCAAGTTGCCGAGGGAGGCGATGCATTGACTTTGGAAGGGGAGCGAATCACCGGTTTTGACGAGCGCCTGGTGGACGTGTTGGTGACTCCGTTCGGCGACGAAATGGGCGAGAGCGGCTCGCGTGGCGTTCTCGTCGTTGCCGACGATGTTTCGGATGCGATCGCCACGAAGTCCCGTCTCATTCAAACCGAGCGACTGGCGGCGATTGGCCGGATGGCCGCGCACGTCACGCACGAGGTCCGCAACCCGCTTTCGAGCATCGGTCTCAACGTCGATATGCTTGGCGACGAGATTCGCGACGTGGGTTCGGAGAGCAAGCACCTGCTGGAGTCAATTCAACAAGAGCTCGAACGGCTGGAGAGCATCACCGAGGAGTACTTGCGTCTAGCGCGTTTGCCCGAGCCGTCGCTCACACCCGACGACCCAAGCCATCTGCTGCGGGACACAGCCGAGTTCGTGAGGCGCGAGATGGATGCTTCTGGGGTCGAGCTCTCTTTGGACCTCGCGGCGCAGTTGCCCGCAGTGGCCATGGACGAGCCTCAGCTTCGTCAAGCGCTGCTCAACCTGTTGCGCAACGCGCGGGAGGCGATGCCCGAGGGCGGGGTAGCGAAGCTCGAAGCCACACGATACGAAAGCGGCGTTCGAATTCTGGTTCATGATGAAGGCGCCGGCATCGGAGAGGAAGAGCGCGAGCACGTCTTTGATCTGTTCTACACGACCAAAGAGCGGGGCACTGGGCTTGGCTTACCGCTCACGCAGCAGATCGTCGTCGCTCATGGCGGGCGCATTGCGTGCAAGCCCCGCCACCCCCAGGGGACGACCTTCGAGGTTTGGTTGCCAGCCGTCGCACAAACGACTAGTGGTTCGTCCGTCTGGAGGGTGTGATGAGCAGAGCAGACGGGCGCTCTTACGACGCGTTGCGGCCAGTAGAGATCGAAGCGAACGTGCAGCGCAATCCCGAAGGGTCGGTGCTCTATCGCTGCGGTGGCACCACCGTCTTGATCGCCGCTTCGATCTCCGATGGCGTTCCCGATTGGATGCGGGGCTCGGGCAAGGGTTGGCTGACCGCGGAGTACGCCATGCACCCCCGCGCCAATCCCGAGCGAAATCGTCGCGACGGGCGCAACGGGCGTGTCGACGGTCGGACCACCGAGATTCAGCGTCTGGTGGGACGCGCGCTTCGGGCGGCGGTCGATTTCGAGAAGCTCGGCGAGCGATTGATCACGGTGGATTGTGACGTGCTCGATGCCGACGGTGGGACGCGGACCGCGTCGATTACGGGTGGCATGGTTGCGACGGCGATCGCGCTCGATCGGGTTCGTGCCAAAGGGCTGGTCGACAGGGGCGTTCTTCGGGAGCCGATTGGCGCGATCAGCGTGGGCCTGCTCGAAGACAAGCCGATGCTCGACCTTTGCTACACCGAAGACCGGGACGCGGAGGTCGACCTCAACGTCGTCGGGACACCGCGAGGCGCCGTAGTCGAGGTGCAGGGCACCGCGGAAGGAGCCCCGATCATGCGCGAGAAGCTCGATGAGATGATCGACTTGGCGCTCGGCGCGATGCCGGCGCTGGCCGAGGAACAGCGCCGCGCGCTTCGAGCGCTCGATATCGACCTCGACCGCTTGCTGCCCTGATGCGAATTCTGGTCGCGACGATGAACGAAGGGAAGCTGCGGGAGTACGAGCGGCTTCTTGCGGATGTGCCCGGGCTCGAGCTCGAGACGATGGAGTCGTTGTCAGAGCTGGTGGACGTCGTGGAGGACCGCGACACGTTTACCGGGAACGCCCTCAAGAAGGCGACCGAGATCGCGGCGGCTTCGGGGATGGCTTGCATCGCGGACGATAGCGGGCTCGAAGTCGATGCCTTGGGCGGCCGGCCTGGGGTGTACTCGGCAAGGTATGCAGGGGAGGGCGCGACCGACGCCGAGAACAACGCGAAGTTACTCGACGAGCTGACCGGCACCGCTGAGGAGGAAAGAACGGCCCGATTCCGTTGCGCGATCGTCATCGTGGACGGTGCCGGGCGTGAGCTTGCCACGGCCGAGGGTGCGTGTGAGGGTCGCATTGGGCACGCGACAAGAGGTGCCCACGGGTTTGGCTACGATCCGCTATTCATCCCCGAGGGGTACGGTGAAACCATGGCGGAGCTCGGCCCCGAAACCAAGAACGAAATCAGCCACCGCGCCAAGGCGGCGGCAAAGCTGGTGCCCCTACTGCAGCGGTTGCAGACCCGCTAACCATCGGCTACCCCAAGCCGCCAGACCACGGTAAAACGAAAGTCACGGGGTGTAGCACAGCCTGGTAGTGCGCATGCTTTGGGAGCATGAGGTCGCTGGTTCGAATCCAGTCGCCCCGACTAATCATTTCAAGGACTTGCGGCGCTACCGATTTTGGCGATCGGGAGCCGTTGACCTGACGTTGACGTGAGGTGGAGAAACGGGCCGTAACGCTTCGACTAATCGGAGCTGCGCCTGGTCGCCGAGGTGGGCATAGAGGTGCGTGCTCTGCGCCGACTGGTGGCCGAGCTGGGCCTGGATCGCCTTGATGGAATGACCGCTGGTGGCGGCCTGACTGGCCACCGAGTGACGGCCGATCTGGTGATGGCTCAGTTCCCGGAGCCCGAGCGCGCGTTGCACCGTTCGCAGCGGTCGCTTGTGGCTGTCGAGGTGCCTGGGAAAGGTTCCGTCGATGGAGAAGAGGAATTCCTCCCCCGAGTATCCTTGCCCGATGTGCCAACGAATCGCGTCGACCATGTCCTGCGTGAGCGACAGTTTCAGCGATCTGTTGTTCTTGCGGGTCCCAAGAAGCGCGGGCCGCTCCTTGTTGCCCCGCTGCACCGCCCGGTCGACGATGAGCTGCGGCGGGATGTCCCGAATACGGCTCTTCGCGACGGCGTATACTTCTCCCGTCCGCAGACCGAGCCTGGTCGTTAGATAGAAGAACAGGTACCAGCGCGGCTGCAGGCGGAACATGCCGTCGAGAAGACGATCCCGCTCCTCCTCGCCGTACCAGACGGGTTCTGTCGTGGGGACGCTTTCCATCGGCACATAGGGCACCGATGCAAGGAGCCCCCGCTTCCACATGAACCGAAGGATCGTTCTCACCAGTGACAGCCGGTGATTGATCGAGCTCGGAGCAAGGTGGCTGGGCAACCTGGTCTTGAGCAGGTCCAGCGCTGAGGTATCGACCTCCTCGATGAACCGATGCCCGAGCACAGGCTTGATATCGGGCCAGCAGCGCTCCCAGTGGTCGCGGCCGAGGGCCTTCATGCGGGTCGCGGACATGTACTGCGTGTACGCGTCTGCGAACAGGATGCGCTTCCGACCTGAGATCAGATCGGTGCGCCGTTGTCGTTCGGCTTCGAGCGCCTCGGCTTTGGTCTTGAAGCCAGCCTTTCGCTGGCGACCGTAGCCTTGGGGTGTGAAGTCGAATTGCCATGAGTTGGCTAACTTTCTAACGGCCATGCGGCTCGTTCCTTTCCGACAGGAACTTCCGCATCGCCATGTCCGGGTTCGTCAGGAAGAGGTCTAACATATCCCGGCGGAACCGGCGTACCCGCGGACGTCCGTAGACCGGAATCCGTCCTCCCGAGACTAGGTTTCGTAGATGTCGGATCGACCAGCCGGTGTGACGTGCGGCTTGGGCATAAGTGAGCCACGTTCCGACTCTGTGGGTGGGTGTTTCCACGGCCTCTAGTCCTCCGTCCTGGGAATGAACTCGCGAGGCTTGCCGGGGACTCGCGGCCAGATCCGAGGAGTTGACCCGAGCGGCCCTGATGCCCTCGGAGCAGTTGCGTTCTCCGAGATAGGCTTCGTCATTGCCTCTGGAGGGGCGCCTCGAGGCATGCTGAGTCCGTGCTGACGGCAGTACCGCCAGAACGTCTGGTAGGAGGCTTCGAACGGCGGTGTGGCGCGTCGGCACGCCGTCCAGACGCCTTTGATTGAGTAGCCAGACCGCAGCCAGGCTGCGATCTGGTCCCTTCGCTGAAGGAAGCAGGCGTACGGTTCGTTACCCGGCGGCTCTGCCGGTGGGTAGTTCGGGCAAGGTTGTGGTTTCATCGACCAAGTTATCGGTTTTGGGGACCAAAAGTACTCTCAGAGGAGGCGTTTTTTTTCGACGACCGCGCTGAGCTCAGTTGGAAGCGACTGCAACCCGCCGGATCTCGTTGGAGCTCACTGCAACTGCGTGCGAGTCTGCGAGACTGATTGGAGCTCGGCGATACCGACTCGGGCCAGATCGTGCCGAGTTGCGGCCAATCATGACAAGAAATTTCTTTGCACACCGAGTCCCGGCGAGTTTCACTTTGTTTCAGACGTTTGCATGCGCTTGCGATAAGGGACCCAGCTCGTTTCCGGCAAGGTGGAGTTTTGTTTAACAAAACTGCAAGCGCGGCGTGCGAAGTCTTCGACGTTCGCGCCGCCGCACTGGATGACGTGCTCAACGCCTTCGGCTTATTCGCGAGTGCGAGGCGAGATCGGCGCTAGACAAGCGCCGAGTGCTGCTTACTATCTACTCGTGCGGGGTCTTCGGCATTTCATCGGTGTACGGGTTGGGGATGAACATGTTGCCCGTCTCGATGCCCTTGCTGAGGCGTCTGGATTCACGCGCGGAGAGATCCTGCGCCGTGCGCTTCTGAATGCGGACATTCCCAGCTCACGCACGCGGCAAGAGGTTCAAGATCTCTTGAGGATCCAACGCGAGCAGAACCGCCTTGGTGGCCTACTCAAGAAGGCGCTGACGGAGCGAGAGGAAAAGGCGGCGCTTCGCCGAACCTTGATCGAGGTGGAACGCAATGCGGCCGAGCTCAGGCGGTGCATCGCGCATCTTGTTCGCTCTCGCTGACCCGACGCCCAGGAGGTTCTCCATGCCGCCGGCTAGCAGCAGTAAAAAAAGGTTTTCAATCGGGAGCTTCGCTTCACCGAAGACCCGCACCACACCCGATCCCGAAGCGCTTCAACGTTTGATGGTGAAGACCGAGGTCGATGGGGGAGGGGTCCTTGGCTCGACCAGCGACTCTGAGGTCGTGGCGAAGCCCCGGGCCGCGATCCACTCGGTCGCACGCGAGGCAGAAGCCGAGCTCGAGGCCGCGCCAAGCACGCCTGAGATTGCGCCACCGCCAGTGCCTACACTTCCCACAGGACGCTCCCGTGGTAGCGGAACGAAAGAAGAGCCGCGCGTTCGCGCCAAGGACGGTGAGCGCCTCCGCCAAACGTCGATTCACCTGCCGGTTGATCTTCATCAGCGGGTTCGGAAGTACGCCTTCGACCAAGAGATCGCGCTCTCCGCGGTGATGGTCGACGCCATCAAGGCGTGGCTCGATGCGCGAGAGGGGTAGGGCGGGCACCCGACTTCAAGTGTGGTGGCCGGCGATTGCTCTCGGCGGCACCAGTTTGCGGCCTGGACGGAGAAAGCGCCACAACCCGCGGTTGGCGAGTGCACCAGCACGTGCCATGAGCGCGACGAAAATCGAATGCCGACGTGGAAGCGGGTCGCATGCGAGTACCACCTATGCTGAGGGGAGGAGCCGTAGGATGGCGAGCCGAAAACGCGTCGCACAATGCATTTGGATCGCGCTCAGCGCTTCCCTCAGCCTCTCCCTGGTGCAGAGCTGTCACGCTGGAGAAGATACGCCACCGACCTCCGCTCCGAAGTCGGACTACTCCCCGGTGCGCGTCGACAATGGCAAGCACTCGACTACAGAACTTATGAGTTTGAAGCGCTGTGAGGCCTTTGCAAAGCGCCAGGCCGTTGAGCTCGTTTGCGAGCGCGCAGGTCCACCTGGAGAATGACTTTCCCATCCGATCTCCGTGCAGAATAGGCAATAGCCCGGCTGCACCGGCAGAGACATCGTCGCCGGGCATGCGAGTTCATGGGACCGCACATTTTATCCCGTCACCTAGGTCCGCCATTGCGTACGACCGGCCGAAGAGGACCTTCGGGTGAGGAACCTGCAATGATGCGTGTCATCAGAGGGGCGTCTTCCTCCCAAGTGTGAGTCCGACCACAGAAAGACCGGGTGCGATGGTCGAAGGTATGCATGACCCGTAGGGTGGCAGCGTTGCTTCACCACGTGAGGGCGTACCTCACGTTCTCCAGGCTTGCGGATCGCCGTTGTTTGTCGGTTGGTCGGCACAAGTAGCCGCTGGCGCGCCAGGTTCTGGCGCGACCGCGCCGGTGTTGGGAACAACGCAGTCCTCTTTAGGCTATACTGATCATACCGCTATGCGCAGATGCAACTCGTGCTTTGTCCTGGTCTTGGGTGTCCTAATGGCACTCGCCGTTGCAAACGACGCAGCCGCACTGAGTTGTACCCAAGGACTAGATCTATACTTCCTGAGCTGTGACGACGGGCACTGTGTCGGGATGTTTCGAACCCGCACCGTTCGTGGTTACGGTTGCGACAGTCGAATCGTGCTGGATGACATTCAGCAATCGGAGCTCGACACCCTGAACGCTGAATTCGATCATAGGCACCTCGCACCTCAGGGGGTTGTCCAAGTCACGGAGCAGTTCCTCCGCGAGATTGAGCATGGAATAGAGCGGGCGGAGGTAATACCGGTCCCCGGTTCCGCGCATGTGGTTCGTCGAGAATGGGAGCGAAAGGCGCGTGATGGGTTGCTCGCGGCGTTCGTGGCACGCCTTCCGGTTTGGCTCGTGTTCCTCGCCATGCTCTCGTTGACACTCTTGGGTGCTCGTTGGGTGTGGCGTCGTGCCTTCAAGGGCGATGTTGGAACCTCGTGGGTTGTTGCTGGTATGTTCTTTCAAGCGCTCATCGTGGCGGTATCGCGTCTCACCTATCTCGACGTTTACGATGAGTTCGGCCTTTGGCCGATTGAGTTAGTCGGCGCGTGCGCTGCGCTGCTGCTCCCTGCAGAGCTAGGGACGCTCGTAGCAACGAGGTGGACGAGTCGTTCTCGGTCCTCCGACCGGGCGTGAGTCCGACGTTTGGAGGCTTGCTTGGCGAGAGCCTGGAGGCGCATCGAAGATTGGGAGACGCCCTACCACTAGGCCAATGGGTTTGAGAGGTGCGCGGTACTGCTCTGCGCCTCCACGCTCTCATCCTGCTGCTGTTTCCAATCTTGGTCGTCGACATTGCCAAGAAAAGCTACCCCCGGGGTTTTGTTTTCTGGTATTTCCTGTGTCGCAATGTTTCAGAAACCTCGAATCCTGTTCGTCCTTGCCTGCGGCATCATGGCGATTTCTCTGCCGACCGCGGAGGCGACGGCTCAAGAGCCGCTAGAACCTCCTCCGAAGGACATCGTATTGGTGATCGACAGCGGCATCACGTGGGGTGGTTGGTCGTACGGTTCGTGCGCAGAGGGTTCGGACCCGTTTCAGTGTCAATGGCAACCACTCTTCGTGCCATCGAGTTGGGCGGACTTCACGAAGGCCATCGCGGCCACAATCGAAGATCCCCGATTCTTACCGCACGACGGAACTGTGTCGATCGCCGTGGTCCAGGCGACGGGAGCGGCGCTCACGGCTGGTGGTCGAAATTGGTTGAGTGGTCCAACCGTTGAACCACCGTGGGGAATTCCATTGCAGAAGATCTCGAGCGCGTCCGACGCGTCGGCACTGGCGACTCTGATACGAGACCTCCCACGCTATGCGGGGCCCTTCGGGGAGTGCGAGCCATCACTTGATGGCTCGGCTTGCTTCCCGTTCGAGCAGTTCCTTCCGGGGGTCGGGCTAGATGTGGCTGTCGCGCATCTCGAAGACAAGGGCAATGCGGCCCGCTCGAATCAAACCGTTTGTCTGGCCGGCGACGTGGACTCAGGCGGCGGTTGGTTCGGATTCTTCGGGACAGGCCTGCCTCCTAGTCGCAGCGTGGACGATGCTTACGCGGACGGCTTCGCAACACAGAAGCGCAGGCTGCGGGTCGTCGACCTTGGGACCGATATCGGTATTTCATCCCCTCTCCGAATCACATCTCGTCCATTCTACGAATCGCTCCACGCCGACGATCATCCTGTGTCCTTCTTTGCCGCCACGGATCCGGAGGACTTGCTTCGCACGCTGGGCGCGTGCCTAGGCCCGAAGGCAAAGTTCGAAGGAATCGAAGTGACGCAAGGTGTCCAACGTGTGGTTGGGACCGAAGATGAACCTTTGATTGACCTCTACAAGGACAAACCAACCGCGGCGCGGCTCTATCTCTCCATGCCCGAAGGCGAGAGTAAGCCTGGCCCGCACTTCCCCGTCATTCGAGGCCGTCGTGTGGGCAGCACTGAGGACTTGAAGCCCGTTCTCCTTCCTTCGCCGCGCGAGTTCAACGTTTGCCAGGACGCAAATTGCTCGCGACTCAACACCAACGTCTCAGCGAATTTCGAGATCCCGCCTGAGTGGACCGCGTACGACAAACTGGAGCTGATCGTAGAGGGAGTGCCGCCGGACTGCCCTGACGCCTGTAGCATCACGGTGGAGTTCAAACCGGCATCAAAAGCCCTAACGTTCCAGCTGGTGCCGGTGTCCTGGGAGGACGGAAACGACGAGTTGCACTCTGGACCAGGCAACCAGACTTTTGGTGAAATCGAGAACCGGATAAAGGCGTTTGTGCCCGATGGTCATGTGGCGTTCGTCCCAGGTCCGCGGTTTGAGGGTGTGACGACCTCTGGACCAACACTGGGGACATTCGACATGGTGTCCCTCGTTTCGGCTCTAGAGACTCAGGTCTTTCTTCGCGAGAACTATCTCGCCTCGTGGTGCCTCGATGGCGGGTCCACAGGTTGTGGCCGGATTGGAGGCTTTGTGGCCGTCGGGCTGCTGACTGACTTTGTCAATGTACCAGGACCAACGGAGCAGATCACAGGTAGAGCCGGTCTCGATAGGAAGGCGCTAGCTTTCTACACCGACGCCTTCCCCGACCCCGACTCGCCGACGGAGCGCTACGACGGCCCGTGGCCGCTGCGGACTCTCGAACATGAACTCGGACACATCTTTGGTCGGTCCCATTCGCCACCAGTTGGTCCGAAGGCCAACTTTCCATACGACGAGTACTACCGAGGTCAACAGGCCTTCCAATACAACCGCAACCTGGAGCCTAAGCTCCAGGCTCTGCCTTGGGACACAGTTCTTGGCATTGCGCCTGAGGCCGACGTCCATGAACTGATGAACTTCACCAGCCCAAGGTGGATCTCGGACATTCAATACAGAGAAATGCGAGACGCGATCGTGCGGCGGGGCCAGACAACTGAAACTGATTGGGTCCCGGACGGTTTTCCGTCGTCGATCGTGCGGTTTGTTCGCGACCTGGGGACGGGTTCGGTCCTCTGGCTCCCAGTGTTTGCTACGGAAGACTCGGCGCAACCTCCGGAGCTCGAGCCGGGCCCCTTTCGAATTGAGTTTCGTAACTTCTTCGGCATGCTGATCGCAGAGACAAGCTTCGACGTCAAAGAACTCTCGCCGCAGGGCGGGGGAGAATCGTCTGCCGCGTTGGGTCTCGTTTCCGTGCCAACTAACGGGGAGATTGCGGAGATTATTCTTTTTGAGAATGAAGTGGAGCTCTCCCGACTAGCTGCATCGAGTTCCCCTCCGTTCGTTTCCTCTGTGAATGCTGCTGTTCAGTCGGATTCCGTTCGTGTTGGATGGGAGAGTATTGATGCTGATGGAGATGAGTTGTTTACGACTCTTCTGTATCGGCGGGACGACGGACCCTGGTTGCCACTTGCGATCGATCTACGGGGAAACGAGTACTCCGTGGACATCAGGGAGCTTGGAGCGGCGAACGAAGGAAGTTTTCGGGTCATTGTCAGCGACGGCGTTCTGAGCGCCTCGGCCGATAGCTGGCCGGTCGTCATCCCGAACTCCGCGCCTATGGTCTCCGTGTCGTCCCCGAGCGAAGGAGACCGAGTAGAGCACTCTGCCAGTGTTTCGCTCCGCACGTTTGCGTTGGACACAGAGGACGGCAAGTTGACCGGCGATCAGGTCACGTGGACCTCTGACGCCGACGGGGTAGTCGGCAACGGGAGCACGCTCATCATCTCCGGGAGCGAGCTCACCCCAGGAACGAGACAACTGACGGCGACCGCTACCGATAGTCACGGTGCACAAGCAAGCGCGAGCGTGAACGTAGAGGTGTTGACTGTTCTCGAAATTCTCAGCGAGAGAGCCCCAAACGCTACGCCGGTGCAAGTCAGCGAAGACGATTGGTTGCTCGCTGGCGGGACCGCGGTTGTCGACGTCGGTGTAACCAATCTAGGCAACGCTCCATTCTCGGAAGCGACCCTCAATCTCGATGCAAACGGTGTCGACCTCCTGGGAGCGACGGGCGTCGGATGGACGTGCGAGATTGTTTCCGGAACCGAAGCAACGTGTACCTACAACGGAAGCACGCCCACGTTTGCGACAACCGCGCCCCTAGAGCTTTCGTTAGAGGTGCCGGCGTTGCCGGCGGGAGAGACGGTTGTTGTCGCTTCAATTCGAGCTGAGGCTGTGGTCGTAGGCGATCTAGTTTCTGGCGACGATCGCTTCGGAATGTTGTTCAATATTCTAGACGCACCCCCACCTGCAGAGCCAGGACAGATACAAGGTCGCGTGATTGATCTTAATTCCGGTGCGACGATCGAAATGGCGAACGTTGTTGTTCGCGATGGGCGCGGAGGTCAGGCGGTGACCGCCACAGATCCCGCCGGTGGTTTCGATTTCTTCGACGTGGCACCGGGTGAGTTGACCTTGGAAGTGCAGGCGAACGGCTATCCGACCG
>CAVPIE010000003.1:0-220070 GCA_963704865.1 uncultured delta proteobacterium
CATTGCCATCGCGGTGATCGTGCTCTTTGCCGTCGTGTTGGGCTTCATACAGGAGTACCGGGCCGAACGCGCGATCGAAGCGCTCCGGCAAATGGCCGCGCCCACCGTGACCGTCATACGCGATGGCCAAGAGATCGAGATTCCGGCGCGCGAGCTCGTGCCGGGTGACCTGGTTCTGTTGCACGCAGGAGACAAAGTTGCGGCGGATGCACGACTGCTCGAGTCGATCAACCTGAAAGTCGATGAAGCCGCGCTCACGGGTGAATCCGTACCTGTCGCCAAGGACACCAAGGCGCTTCTCGGAGAGGACCTAGCCCTTGGTGACCGCGACAACATGGTTTTTGGTGGAACCATTGCCACGTACGGCCGAGGCCGTGCTGTCGTCGTCGCCACCGGCATGGCAACCCAGTTCGGCCGGATCGCCCAGATGCTGCAGTCCGTCGCGATCGGCAGGACACCGCTGCAAGAGAATCTCGACAAGGTGGGTCGTATCCTGGGCCAAGCAGCCCTGGTCGTCGTAGCGGCTGTCGTCGCCGTGGGCGTGTTCCGCGGCCAACCCTTGCTGGAGATGTTCATCTTCGGAATCGCCCTAGCGGTAGCCGCAGTGCCCGAGGCCCTACCGGCGGTTGTCACCATCTCCTTGGCAATTGGCGTGCAGCGGATGGTGAAACGCAACGCGCTCGTGCGGCGCCTGCCGGCCGTCGAAACCTTGGGGGGCACGTCCGTAATTTGCTCCGACAAGACCGGCACGCTGACCAAAGACGAGATGACCGCCCGGAAGCTCCATACCTTCCAAAGAACGACTACCATCTCCGGTAGCGGATACGACCCTGAAGGCGAGTTTTCGCTGACCGGTACGGTTGTCGAGCCCTCTCAAGAGGAGATGGACTTGTTGCTCGCCGCCGCTCTGGTCTGCGACGCGCACGTCATCCGCGACGACATGCACGGCAGCTGGCACATCAAAGGAGACCCCACCGAAGGAGCGATCATCGTCGCGGCTGCGAAAGCCGGAATGCAAAAGGACGACCTGGACCTGCAATTCCCGCGGGTCGGAGAGGTCCCCTTCACGTCCGAAACCAAGCGGATGACGACCTTGCATTCCGTGGGGGGCGCTCAGGTTGCTTATGCCAAGGGCGCGCCCGAAACCATTCTCGACTCGTGCTCTCGACAACTGACGAGCCAAGGCGAGGTAGCGCTCGGGGACGCCAATCGAGAGGCGATTCTCGAGGTGGTCCGAGAGATGGCCGGCGAGGCTCTACGCGTACTTGGGGTCGCCAGCAAGGCGGATGCAACGCTCGGTGATGCGGAGCGCGACATGACCTTCCTCGGGTTGGTGGGTATGATCAATCCTCCGCGTCCGGAAGCCAAAGCCGCGGTCGTGCAATGCGAGCGGGCCGGCATCCGTGTTGTCATGATCACCGGCGACCATCCACTCACCGCTCAGGCCGTGGCCGGCGAGCTCGGCCTGCTCAGGGAGGGGCCTGCGGTGACGGGTGCAGACCTCGAGGACATGAGCGACGAGGCGCTGGAGCATCGCGTCGAAAACATCGAAGTCTATGCGCGCGTCTCCCCGGCTCACAAGCTACGGGTGGTCACGGCCCTTCAACGGCGCGGTCACATCGTAGCCATGACAGGCGACGGAGTGAACGACGCACCCGCTCTAAAGAAGGCCGACATCGGCGTTGCGATGGGTATCACCGGCACCGATGTGAGCAAAGAGGCCGCGGCGATGACCCTGATCGACGACAACTTCGCATCGATCGTTGCCGCCGTGGAAGAAGGCCGCGGAATATACGACAACATCAAGAAGTATCTGATGTACCTGCTATCAGCGAACATCGGGGAGGTCGGCCTCATCGCCGGGGCCGTGTTGGCTGGTCTGCCGCTGCCCCTGACCGCCGTGCAGATCCTGTACGTGAACCTCGCCACCGATGGCCTGCCAGCGCTGGCACTGTCTGTAGACCCTCCCGACGACGATCTCATGGAACGCGCGCCGCGCGATGCGCGCACAGGAATCTTCACGCGCCGGGTCGTAACACTCATGATCGTCGGAGGGCTGTGGTCGACTGTCGCGAACCTCGGTCTCTTCACCTGGGCTCTCCAATCGGGCGGGAGTGTTACCCACGCCATGTCGATGACCTTCGTGTCCTTGGTCTTGATCGAGTTCCTCAAGGCGTTCAACTTTCGGTCGGACCGCCGGTCGATCCTGCGTCGGCCGTTTGCCAACAAGTGGCTGAACCTGGCGATCCTCTGGGAGATGGGACTGCTGGTGTTCATCGTGTCCTTTCCGCCGCTGCAAGAGCCGTTCGGCTTGAGCCCTTTGTCGCCGACGGACTGGCTGATCGCGTCGTGCCCAGCGCTGACCATCTCGCCGGTCCTCGAGCTGACCAAGTGGCTCGGTCGACGCGGTTGGCTCGGAAGGGAGGCCTGACGGTTCGATGGGCCAAAGCCTGCGAGCGATTGGTCAAATCGGTCGCAAATACGGGCGCCAGGTGGACCTAGAGCGTGGCGGAACCGCCTGACTGTGGTAGAGCTTCGCCCATGGACAAGACCGCGCCGATCGCCGATTTCATGACCTCGATGCCCCACACGGTGGGCAGCGAGCAAACGATCACGTTTGCTCAGAAGCTCATGCAGAAACACGGGGTTCGCCACTTGCCCGTGCTTCATGGCGGCGAGCTTCACGGAATCGTCAGCGACCGCGACCTCGGCATGATCGCAGGCCTGAACGAGGTCAATCCCGACGCCACGACCGTCGAAGAGGCGATGACGCAGGAAGCGTACACCGTCACCAAGGACACGCCGCTCTTCTCCGTGCTCAACGCGATGCTCGAGCACAAGTCGCGGTGATCGTGCTCTTTGCCGTCGTGTTGGGCTTCATACAGGAGTACCGGGCCGAACGCGCGATCGAAGCGCTCCGGCAAATGGCCGCGCCCACCGTGACCGTCATACGCGATGGCCAAGAGATCGAGATTCCGGCGCGCGAGCTCGTGCCGGGTGACCTGGTTCTGTTGCACGCAGGAGACAAAGTTGCGGCGGATGCACGACTGCTCGAGTCGATCAACCTGAAAGTCGATGAAGCCGCGCTCACGGGTGAATCCGTACCTGTCGCCAAGGACACCAAGGCGCTTCTCGGAGAGGACCTAGCCCTTGGTGACCGCGACAACATGGTTTTTGGTGGAACCATTGCCACGTACGGCCGAGGCCGTGCTGTCGTCGTCGCCACCGGCATGGCAACCCAGTTCGGCCGGATCGCCCAGATGCTGCAGTCCGTCGCGATCGGCAGGACACCGCTGCAAGAGAATCTCGACAAGGTGGGTCGTATCCTGGGCCAAGCAGCCCTGGTCGTCGTAGCGGCTGTCGTCGCCGTGGGCGTGTTCCGCGGCCAACCCTTGCTGGAGATGTTCATCTTCGGAATCGCGCTAGCGGTAGCCGCAGTGCCCGAGGCCCTACCGGCGGTTGTCACCATCTCCTTGGCAATTGGCGTGCAGCGGATGGTGAAACGCAACGCGCTCGTGCGGCGCCTGCCGGCCGTCGAAACCTTGGGGGGCACGTCCGTAATTTGCTCCGACAAGACCGGCACGCTGACCAAAGACGAGATGACCGCCCGGAAGCTCCATACCTTCCAAAGAACGACTACCATCTCCGGTAGCGGGTACGACCCTGAAGGCGAGTTTTCGCTGACCGGTACGGTTGTCGAGCCCTCTCAAGAGGAGATGGACTTGTTGCTCGCCGCCGCTCTGGTCTGCGACGCGCACGTCGTCCGCGACGACATGCACGGCAGCTGGCACATCAAAGGAGACCCCACCGAAGGAGCGATCATCGTCGCGGCTGCGAAAGCCGGAATGCAAAAGGACGACCTGGACCTGCAATTCCCACGGGTCGGAGAGGTCCCCTTCACGTCCGAAACCAAGCGGATGACGACCTTGCATTCCGTGGGGGGCGCTCAGGTTGCTTATGCCAAGGGCGCGCCCGAAACCATTCTCGACTCGTGCTCTCGACAACTGACGAGCCAAGGCGAGGTAGCGCTCGGGGACGCCGATCGAGAGGCGATTCTCAAGGTGGTCCGAGAGATGGCCGGCGAGGCTCTACGCGTACTTGGGGTCGCCAGCAAGGCGGATGCAACGCTCGGTGATGCGGAGCGCGACATGACCTTCCTCGGCTTGGTGGGTATGATCAATCCTCCGCGTCCGGAAGCCAAAGCCGCGGTCGTGCAATGCGAGCGGGCCGGCATCCGTGTTGTCATGATCACCGGCGACCATCCACTCACCGCTCAGGCCGTGGCCGGCGAGCTCGGCCTGCTCACGGACGGGCCTGCGGTGACGGGTGCAGACCTCGAGGACATGAGCGACGAGGCGCTGGAGAATCGCGTCGAAAACATCGAAGTCTATGCGCGCGTCTCCCCGGCTCACAAGCTACGGGTGGTCACGGCCCTTCAACGGCGCGGTCACATCGTAGCCATGACAGGCGACGGAGTGAACGACGCACCCGCTCTAAAGAAGGCCGACATCGGCGTTGCGATGGGTATCACCGGCACCGATGTGAGCAAAGAGGCCGCGGCGATGACCCTGATCGACGACAACTTCGCATCGATCGTTGCCGCCGTGGAAGAAGGCCGCGGAATTTACGACAACATCAAGAAGTATCTGATGTACCTGCTATCGGCGAACATCGGGGAGGTCGGCCTCATCGCCGGGGCCGTGTTTGCTGGTCTGCCGCTGCCCCTGACCGCCGTGCAGATCCTGTACGTGAACCTCGCCACCGATGGCCTGCCAGCGCTGGCACTGGCTGTAGATCCTCCCGACGACGATCTCATGGAACGCGCGCCGCGTGATGCGCGCACAGGAATCTTCACGCGCTGGGTCGTAACACTCATGATCGTCGGAGGGCTGTGGTCGACTGTCGCGAACCTCGGTCTCTTCACCTGGGCTCTCCAATCGGGCGGGAGTCTTACCCACGCCATGTCGATGACCTTCGTGTCCTTGGTCTTGATCGAGTTCCTCAAGGCGTTCAACTTTCGGTCGGACCGCCGGTCGATCCTGCGTCGGCCGTTTGCCAACAAGTGGCTGAACCTGGCAATCCTTTGGGAGCTGGGACTGCTGGTGTTCATCGTGTCCTTTCCGCCGCTGCAAGAGCCGTTCGGCTTGAGCCCTTTGTCGCCGACGGACTGGCTGATCGCGTCGTGCCCAGCGCTGACCATCTCGCCGGTCCTCGAGCTGACGAAGTGGCTCGGTCGACGCGGTTGGCTCGGAAGGGAGGCCTGACGGTTCGTTGGGCTAAAGCCTGCGGGGGATCAGCCAGATCCGTCGAAAGGACGGGCGCCAAGTGGACTTGGACCGTGGCGGAACCGCCTGACTGTGGTACAGCTCCGCCCATGGACAAGACCGCGCCCATTGCCGATTTCATGACCTCGATGCCCCACACGGTGGGCAGCGAGCAAACGATCACGTTTGCTCAGAAGCTCATGCAGAAGCACGGCGTTCGCCACTTGCCCGTGCTGCACGGTGGCGAGCTTCACGGAATCGTCAGCGACCGCGACCTTGGCATGGTGGCCGGCCTGAACGAGGTCAATCCCGACGCGACGACGGTCGAAGAGGCGATGACTCAGGAAGCGTACACCGTCACCAAGGACACGCCGCTCTTCTCCGTGCTCAACGAGATGCTCGAGCACAAGTACGGCTCGGCGGTCGTCGTCGAAGGCAACAAGATCATCGGGATTCTCACCACGCACGACGCGTTGGCGCTTTTGGTCGAGAAGTTCCCGACCGCTTGAGCCCGTCCGTGTCCAGCCGAACCGAGCTCACGTTCTGCCGCATTTGCGAAGCGACTTGCGGCCTTAGGGCAACCATCGAAGGTGACCGGGTCGTGGCCATCGAGCCCGATCGGGACCACGTCGTCACCAAGGGCTACTCCTGCATCAAGGGCCTTCGCTACCACGAGGTCCATCATTCGCCAGACCGGCTGCGTGTTCCCCTGAAGCGAGTCGGCGACCGGTTTGAAGAAATCAGTTGGGAGCAAGCGCTCGAGGAGATCGGCGCGAAGGTTCGGCAGCTCGTGAGCGAACAAGGCGGTGATTCGGTCTCTGCGTATCTCGGCAACCCGATTTCGTTCAGCTTGCTGCCTCCGGTTCTCACGGCCGCGTTCCTTCAAGGGCTCGGTTCGCGCAATTTGTTCCAAACCGGTTCGCAGGACTGCAACAACAAGTTCGCTGCGGCCGAGCGGCTCTACGGCTTCCCGTTCATTCAGCCCTTTGCCGACATCGACCGCAACCAGTGTTTGATCATCATCGGCTCGAACCCCGCGGTCTCCCGCTCGAGCTTCATGCAGCTTCCCGACCCCGTTCGTCGCCTGCGCGCAATCGAAGGCCGGGGCGGCAAGGTGTTCAATGTGAACCCGCGTCGGACCGAAACCGCAAAGCAGCTGGGGACGCAGGTGTTCATTCGTCCCGATACCGACATCTATTTCTTGCTGAGCTTTCTCCACGAGGTCCTCAGCCGGGGTGCGATCGCCCACGAGCGCGTGCGCCGATACATGAAGGGGCTCGAACCGCTTCGCGCGGTCGCGGAGGCCTGGCCGCCGGAACGCAGCGCAGAGGTGACCGGCATCACGGCCCAGACCCTTCGCTCGATGGTCGATGCCTATGTTCAGGCCGACGGGGCTGCGATTTTCCTTTCCACGGGGGTCAATCAGGGCAGCCATGGCACGCTCGCGTTTTGGATTCAGGAAGCGATCAACGCGGTCACGGGGAACCTCGACCGCCTCGGCGGAACCATCGTCGGTCACGGCTTCATCAAGGACTTCCCGAAGCATGCGCGCAAAGGCGGCCATACCATGCGCAAGGATCTGTCGCGCATCGGGCAGCTCCCGTCGGTGGCCGACACGTTTCCTGCGGGGCTGATGGCAGACGAGATTCTCACTCCGGGCGAAGGGCAGGTGCGGGCGCTGTTCTGCCTTTCGGGCAATCCACTGTTGTCCGTGCCCAACAGCAACGGGCGCCTCGAAAAGGCGTTGAAAGCACTCGAGCTCCTCGTCGTGATCGACATCTTTCGCAATGAGACGGCCAATCACGCGCACTACATCCTTCCGGGAAGCAGTGCGCTGCAGCGCGCGGACTTGCCGTTCGTGTTTCAGTCTCTGATGGGTGTCCAGCCGGTCCCGTACGTGCAGTTCACCGATGCGCTCCTGCCTCTCGGGGGCGAGCAGCGCGATGAGACGATGATCCTACTGCAGCTCGCGCGCGCCTGTGGCTCTACACTTTTTGGGTCGCGTGTTGCGAACGGTTTCTTTCGTGCCTGGAGCGGCCTTGGGAGTCTGCCGGGAATTGGGAGTCGAATCGGGCTCACCCCGGAGCGGTTCTTGGGCTTGATGGCGCGCGCGTTTCGGATCGGTTCGCTCCGCCGTCTCCGCAAGGAGCCACACGGGCGCCTGCTCGAACCGAACAAGGGAGAGGACTTCCTAGGTCGACGGGTCGTGACCGACGACGGACTGGTCGATTTGGCGCCAGAAGAATTCATCGCGGCAGCCGGCGAGCTCGAAACCGCGTTCGAGGCGGAGCGTGCTCAGCGTGGCAAGCTCAAGCTGATTAGCAAGAGGGAGACGCACAGCCACAACAGCTGGATGCACAACTTTCCACGATTCGTCGAGGGCAGGCGCTCGACGAACTACCTCTACATGAATCCGGAAGATGGCGGCAAAGTCGGTGTCGAGTCTGGCGCCATGGTCGAGGTTCGTAGCAGTGTCGCTTCGGTGCGGCTGCCCGTTCAGCTCACCGACGAAATGATGGTCGGTGCGGTGGCCCTTCCGCACGGATGGGGACACCAGGCCGCCGATGGTCTGAGCGTGGCAAGTCAGACCACCGGGGTGAACGTGAACCTGCTGGCCGCCGACGGCCCCAATGAGCTCGAGTACTTCTCGGGAATGGCAAAGCTGAACGGCATTTGGGTCGAAGTCGTCGCCGCGCCCCTGAATCCATATCCATTCAATAGGAGAACGGCTCGGGATGGGCAGCACAGCGATTGGGTCGAGCCTAGCCGTGGGTCGTCTTAAGGAATTGGGGGCGAGTGGGTCCCAATCGCGAGCACGCCCGTCGCGAGCCGTTCTCCGATCGTACGGCTGATTCAGTTCAGCCCGGGAGGAGAACTTTGCCGGATTCGGTGGTGGAGAGTGCGTTCCACCAGCGGGCGATGTTCTCGAGTCCGTCCACCGGGAGCTCGAGCGGGACTTGGTAGCCGAAGCATATGCCGATGGCGAAGTCTGCGAGGGTGAGGGTGTCGCCGGTGACGAAGTTCTTGTCCGCCAAGTTACCGTCGAGGATCGTTGCGTACTTTCGGAAGTCCTTGGTTGCGCGATCCACGATTTTTTGATCAGGGTTACCGCCGCTAAAGAACTTCTGACCAAAGAGGCGGTTCAGCGCGTTGGTGAGATGGTTGGATTCCCAGAACATCCATTGGAGGATGTCGTATCGCTTCGCGGACTTCGGCCACAGCTCGGTGTCGCCTTTGCCGGCGAGGTAACACATGATCGCATTCGACTCCCACAACACCGTGTCACCGTCGACCAGGGTGGGAACTTTGCCGTTCGGATTGAGCGCGAGATATTCGGCGGTGCGCTGCTCGCCGGCGCGGAGGTCGAGCGTCTGGGTTTCGAGCTCGAGTCCGAGCTCCTTGGCGACGGCGTGCACTTTTCGTGCGTTCGGCGAAAATAGATTGGTGTAGAGCTTCATCGGGCCTCCTCCATCTAGGGAGCTTACCCTGGGGCGTAAGCAATGTTACAGGCCGGCCAATTTGCGCCGATTGTAAAAGTTCTGTCACCAATCGCGCCATTTCTCGTAACCCGCGCCCCGGTCTGCAATACAGCGACTAGGGCGTATCGGGACGAGAAACGCAATGATCAAGCGATGGATAGGCGAGGCGTTCCTTCGGGTCGCTGGTTGGAAGACGGATGGCGCGCGGCCCCCGGTCGATCGATACGTGATCATCGCGGCACCGCACACCTCCAACTGGGACATGCCGTTCATGCTGGCGATGGCGTTCGTGTACGACATCCCAGTGCGCTGGATGGGTAAACATACGCTGTTCAAGGCGCCGTTCGGTCCATTCTTCGAGCGGCTCGGCGGCATCCCGATCGTGCGACATCGTCCTGGCGGCGTCGTCGGTCAGATGGTCGAGCACTTCGAGAACAACGAGTCACTCGTTCTGATGGTCCCGGCCGAGGGCACCCGTTCGCACGTCGACTATTGGAAGTCGGGCTTTTACCACATTGCGCGAAAGGCCAACGTTCCAGTCGTTCTCTCGTACTTGGACGTCGGTAAAAAGGTCGGCGGCATTGGCCCGGCGATCGATCTCACCGGCGACATCAGCGCCGACATGGACAAGATTCGTGATTTTTACGCGGGCATGACAGGGTTTCGCCCCGAGAAGGTCGGCGTGATTCGGCTTCGCGAGGAAGATGTCCAAGAGCTCGTGCAGCAGGACGGTAGTGGCGCCGAGGAACTCGAGCGTCTCGCGGGCAACCTGTAACATTTATACGCGCCGAACGTCCTTTACAGCCGCGGCCCGTTCGTGAAACGCTCGGGCCTTCGCAAAGGATGTTTGAATGGGCGACCAGGGTAGTGTTTGGCTGAAGGTACTCGATCTCGACGAGCTTCCCGAGGGACGCGTCAAACCGGTCACGTGCAAGCACCGAACCCTGTGTCTCACGCACTTCGAAGGTGAGTTTGCCGCCCTCGACAACAAGTGCCCGCACCAGGGCGGTCCGCTCGGGGAAGGCTCCATCGAATCCGGCTTGCTCCGTTGCCCTTGGCACGGCTGGGACTTCCATCCGCTCACCGGCGAACCGCCGGGCGGATTCGATGACGGGGTAGAGACCTTCCCCGTCGAAGTGCGTAAAGACGGGGTATATGTCGCGTTTCCCGAGGAAGAAGCGCACGTTCGGACGAGCAGCGACGTGATGGTCGAAACGCTGGTCAACTGGGGCGTCCGTTGGGTCTGGGGGATGGTCGGGCATTCGAATCTGGGCTTCGCCGACGCCATGCGGCGGCAGGAATCCAAAGGCGCACTCGGTTACTTTGGCATCCGGCACGAAGGCGCGGCCGCGTTTGCTGCGTCCGCGTACGGGAAGCTGACTGGACGGCCCGCGGCCTGCTTCGCGATCGCAGGTCCGGGTGCAACCAATCTGTTGACGGGGCTGTGGGACGCGCACGTGGATCGCGCGCCGGTGCTTGCGCTCACCGGTCAGGTGCCGACACATCTCATCGGACGCGGTGCCTTCCAGGAGGTGGACCTGGCCGCGGCGTTTGGTGGGGTGGCGAAGTACACCGCGGTGGCGGCGAAGGACTCCAACTTCCCCGAGATCGCGAGCCTGGCCTGTAAGAACGCGATCGTAGGGCAGGGCGTCTCGCACATGGTGTTTCCCGACGACGTGCAGGTCGTCGAAGCGCCGGAAACGAAAGCGGGGTCGCCGGAAGGCCGGATGACGAGGCGAGAGATTACGCCCCCTCAGGACTCGCTCGACGAAGCGCTGAAGCGGATTGCCGAAGCCAAGCGGCCGGTGATCGTCGTTGGGCATGGCGCCCGCTTCGTCATGGAACACGTCATCTCACTAGCCGAAGAGCTCCACGCCCCCGTGCTCACGACGTTCAAGGGCAAAGGGCTCATCGCCGATGACCATCCGCTTGGCTGTGGGGTGCTCGGACGCAGTGGGACTCCGGTGGCGAGCTGGTTCATGAACGAGGCCGATTTGCTGATCGTGTTTGGCGCCAGCTTCAGCAATCACACCGGAATAACGAGCTACAAGCCAATCGTCCAGGTCGACTACGATCCGATGATGCTCGGCCGGCTTCACTCGGTGACGGTCCCAGTGTGGGGCGAGATCGGCGTGACGGCGAGGCTCATGAAGAAGCGGCTGGGATCTGCGGCGGGGGTCGACCAGCGGCCCGACGTTGCAAAACGCTGGGCGATTTGGAAGGAAGAAAAGATTCGGCGGCTCAGCGAAACCGAGGGTGGCGGCGTGCATTCCGCGGCGATTTTCGCAGCCCTCACGGCGACGGCACCCGACGATGCCATCATTGCGGTCGACGTCGGGAACAACACCTATTCCTTCGGCCGCTATTTCGAATGCCGGCGGCAATCAGTCTTGATGAGTGGCTATTTGGGTTCGATCGGTTTCGGATACCCCGCCGCGATGGGCGCCTGGGCGGCGACCCAGGAGAGCGACCCGCGCTTCCAAGGTCGTAAGGTCATCGCCGTGACGGGCGACGGCGGCTTCGGCCAGTACATGGCCGAGTATACGACGGCCGTGAAGTACGGGATGGACATCACCCACGTCCTTCTCAACAACAGCGAGCTCGGCAAGATCAGCAAGGAACAACGGAGCGCCGATTACGACGTGTGGCAGACCACGCTCCACAATCCGAGCTTTGCGAAATACGCAGAGCTCTGCGGCGCATTGGGGCTTCGCGTGACGAAGGCCGAAGAGCTCGAGGGCGCGCTCACCGAGGCCTTGGCTCATGACGGTCCCGCGACGGTCGAGATTGTGGCCGATACGTTGCTCATCTAAGCGATGAACACCGCCGCCTTCATCTTGATCGCGTGCTTCGTCTTTGGCTTCGGCCTGGTATCGAAGCGGTTGGCGGTCTCTCCGCTGACGCCGCCCCTCGTCTTCGTCGGGCTGGGTATCGCGTTTGGGCCCTGGGGCCTCGATTGGCTTCACTTCGATGTCGAACACGGTGCGATGCACGTGCTCGCCGAGCTCACCTTGATTCTCGTCCTCTTCGGCGACGCGGCGCGGATCGATCTTTCGGCCTTGCGTCAGGAGCTCGGATTGCCCGTTCGCCTTCTCGCGATCGGAATGCCGCTCACGATCTTGTTCGGCGGCCTGGCTGCAAAGTGGATGTTTCCGGAGCTGGGCTGGCTCGAGGCCGCGGTGCTTGGCGCAGTGCTCGCCCCGACCGATGCAGCGCTTGGGCAGGCGGTCGTCAGCAATCCTGCGGTCCCCACTCGGGTTCGTCAGGCGCTCAACGTCGAAAGCGGGCTCAACGACGGCATCGTACTTCCCGTGGTCTTGGTGCTCGCCGCGCTCGCGAGCATGAGCGCGGAGATGACACGCTCCGCATCGGACTGGGCGCGCTTCGCAGCCCTCCAGGTCACGCTCGGTCCCTTGGTTGGCGTCGCCGTCGCCTGGCTTGGCAACCGGCTGCTCAAGTGGTCGACCGCCAAGGGCTGGATCGAGCCGCCCTTCGAGCGGCTGATCGGGCTGGCGCTGGCCTTGCTGGCTTTCGCCTGTGCGGAGCATGTCGGCGGCAATGGGTTCATTGCGGCGTTCGTTTCGGGGATGATGCTTGGGCAATGGACGCGGGGGCGCTGTGAATGGCTCTACGATTTCCTCGAGGCCGAAGGCCAACTCCTCATGCTCCTGGTGTTTCTCGCCTTTGGCGTCAGCTTTGCCGCGCCCGCGTTGGAGACGGCCTCTTGGAGCACCGTCGCGTACGCGGTCCTCAGCCTCACGGTGATTCGCATGGTTCCCGTCGCCGTCGCGATGGTCGGCACCGGATTGCGTTTCCCGACGGTCCTGTTCATCGGCTGGTTTGGGCCGAGGGGATTGGCCTCGATCCTGTTTGGCATACTCGTGCTCGACGAAGCCGATCTTCCACATGAGGCGCAGATCTTCGAACTGGTCATGCTCACCGTTCTTTTCAGCGTGGTTGCGCACGGGCTCTCCGCGGCACCCCTGGCTCGACGCTACGGAGCCATGGCCGCCGATCGAGCGCACTGCGCGAAGGAACACCAAGAAGTGATGGAGCATCCACTTCGCATGCACAGTTGAAGTCAAGCGCTAACAAATCCTCCGAAGGGACGTACGGCCCTTGCACTACGCGCTCGAGGCGTGGTGAGATGCACCATGACCGTCACGCAGATTCGAACGCAGAACAAAGCCCCAGTGGCCAAATGGAGCGAGCTCGAGGACCGGACCCCTGCGTACGCGCTCGTTGCCGGCGTCGACTTGGTCGTGCTTCGATACGATGATGAAGTCTCGGTCCTCTACGGCCGCTGCTTGCATCGCGGCGCGCTGATGGCCGACGCCAGGGTCGAGGGGGAGAACCTGATCTGCGGTCTGCATGGCTGGGACTATCGCTACGACACCGGCGTGAGCTCCTACAACAACACGGAAGTCCTTCAGAAGTTCCGTGCTTGGGTCGACCTCGACGCCGATGTGGTGCTGGTCGACGAATCCGAGATTTGCGCGTGGGCCGAGAAGTCCCCGCAACCCTATGATCGCGACCGCTACCTGGGGCTTTACGCGGACGTGCACGGAACGCCCGCCGAGCCGTTCAACAATCACATCCAAGAGCTTGCGCGCAACGGATTGAAGAACGTAGGCCACGATGGCCCCGTCTCGGCGATGGGCGTGCCGCGCCAGGACCTTCCCTGTTGGGAAGACGTCTTGATCTTGACCGCACAGCTCGCGCGCAAGCCGCTGCTCGGCGATGTGTCGGTCGGCTCCGATGTCGTGATCGGCTCCAAGGCCAAGAAGCCCCTGCACTTGGAGATTCCGCTCTTCGTCAGCGACATGAGCTTCGGGGCGTTGAGTCGGGAGGCCAAAATCGCGCTCTCAAAGGGCGCCGAAATGGCGGGCACCGGAATCTGCTCCGGAGAAGGGGGCATGCTCCCCGATGAGCAGGCGAACAACTCGCGCTACTTCTACGAGCTCGCCTCAGGGCGTTTCGGTTGGAGTCTCGACAAGGTCAAGAAGGTTCAGGCATTTCACTTCAAAGGCGGGCAGGGCGCCAAGACGGGGACCGGTGGCCACCTCCCGGGCAATAAGGTCAGTCCCGAAATCGCCGCCGTGCGCGGGCTCGAGCCGGGGCAGGCCGCGATCAGCCCTGCCACGTTTCCTGACTTGGACAGCCCGTCCGACTTTCGGCGCCTTGCAGATGAAGTGCGAGACGAGACGGGTGGAATTCCGATTGGCTTCAAGCTGAGCGCGCAGCACATCGAAGACGACATCGATTTCGCGCTCGATGTCGGTGTCGACTACATCATCCTCGATGGCCGGGGTGGTGCGACCGGTGCGGCGCCCAACGTGTTCAAGAACAACATCTCGGTGCCCACGATGGTCGCATTGGCGCGCGCACGGCGTCATCTCGACGCACGCAACCGTCCTGAGGTGACGCTCGTCATCACGGGTGGGCTTCGAACCGAGAGCGACTTCGTGAAGGCGCTCGCCCTGGGCGCCGACGCGATCGCGGTTTCCAACGCAGCGATCCAAGCGATCGGCTGCCTTGGCATGCGGGCTTGCCATACGAACAATTGCCCCGTTGGGATCGCGACCCAGCGAGATCATCTACGTGCACGACTGAAGATCGACAGCTCCGCACAGCAACTCCACAACTACTTCAGCGCAACGGTGGATCTGATGAAAGTAGTCGCCCGCGGCTGCGGCCACGCCCATCTCGACCAGTTCGAGCTGCGCGACCTCACGACCTGGAAGCGCGAGATCGCAGATCTCACTGGCATTCACTACGCAGGAGTCGGCCCGCTGTGAACTGGAAGACACTCGGAGCGGTTTCACCCAGTGGTCTTTCGGAAGCAAGAGTCGAGCTGCACTGGGCGGCGCAGTTGCTGAGTGCTCCTGGAGTGAGCTTGCTCCCGGCGGAGGAGGACTACTCCCATACCAATCTCGGATGGGATTTCGAGCTCGGCGTCTTGAGCGGGCGCCATGTTGGCCAGGATTCGCTGCGTGCGGGGTTGGTCTTCGAGGGCCTGGAGTTGGCGGTCCTCGATGGAGAGCGGGAACGGTCCTCGATGCGACTTGCAGGGCATACGCTGCAGCAGAGCCTTTCTTGGCTCGGTCGAGAACTAGCGGGCGAGGGCGCGGCCCTGGTCCCGCCTGAGCACGAGATGCCTTCGCACCCCGTCGGTGACGGCGGCGTGTTTTCAGACGCGGGGGCTCCGGCGCGCGCCGAGCTCGCCAGCTGGTTCGCAAATGCGTTCAACATGGTTCGCGAGACCGTGGGGGAAGAGCCCTCGGCGTCGCTGGTCCGCTGCTGGCCACACCACTTCGACGTGGCGAGCTTGATCACGCTGGATCCAAGCGCGGACTCCGAGGAGGCCCGCAGCATCGGCGTCGGATTCTCGCCAGGCGACGGTTCCTACGACCAACCATATTTCTACGTCACGCCTTGGCCTTATCCCGAAGTCGCAAATCTGCCGCCCCTCGCCGAGGGCGCGGAGTGGCATCGGAGCGGCTGGACCGGTGCCGTTCTCACGGCCGAACGACTGTTCTCAGTGCCGCCGCCAGGGCAGGAAGACAGGGCGCGCAAAGCCCTCGCTCAGGCCGTCGCCGTGTCCCGTGAGCTCCTCGGAACCTAGCGGCCTAGCAGCAGCACACTGACGCCGGCGGCAATTGCGATCACCTGCGGCCAGCCAGGAAGGGCCGGGCTGTCGTGCTCGTGCGCCCAGTCGTGCGTGACGACGTGTAGCAAGAGCCCGCTGACGGCCGCTTCGATCCAGGGCTCGCCACTCGTCCAAGCCCCTAGCGAGGTTTGTTGCGCCAGCACGACACCGAGGCTCCCCACCACGGCCAGGCCGATGGCCCGCCGGATGCCGCTGTTGCGGCCGTGTGCCGAGGTGAAGGCGAGCGTGATCAGGGCGGTCACCGGAACGGAGTGCACCGCGATGGCGGTGAGCACATCGCCGTGATGATGGCCGACGTGGCCCTCGCCGGTGAACGAGCCGAGCGCCAGTCCGTCGCCGAGCTTGTGGAGCATCAGGCCCCAGTAGCTGAGCTCGAGGCCCATCGTGGAGGAGTGATCGTGCTCCGGGTCCTCGTGCGCGGCCCGTTCAATGAGCCAGGGCGCAATGAACGCGACGGCGACTGCGATCAAGACCAGCGGGCCGCCGACGCGAACCGCGTCGGGGATCAGGCGGCCAACCACGACGGCAACCGACGACACGACCGCAAACGTGCGTATCGCGTCCAGAAGCCTGCCACGCCCAGGCGCGATCAAGCCCAGCACCGCGCCCATGGCGACAGATCCAACGACGATCGTGATCGGCCACTCCATCGAGCGGGCTTACCACACTCGGGACGAGTCCGGCTGTGCTAGATGCCGAGCGATTCGGCTTCTTGCGCGGCTTCCTTTGCGAGATGCTCCTGCGCGCATGTCGAGCATGCAATGCATTCCTTGGCGATCTCGTAGCCTGCGCCGCCCGGATCCTCTTGCCCCTTGGACCGGCTGGCCAGACGGCCCTTCTGTGCTTTGCCGCGGCTCGGGTACTCGGCGGGACGACGCTCGGTCACCACCTTCGTCGCCCGCTCTCCGGGGCGCGACACTCGATTGCAAAACTGACATCGGTACATTCAGGGACTCCTCGTTCTGCGAACGGCCTGTTTGGCACATGGCTCGAGCCCGGGCAAGCGGGCGGGCGTCAGCCCAGTAGCTTGGCGATTTCGGGGGCCGCGTAGGTCAGCACCCCGTTGGCGCCGGCCCGCTTGAAGCAGACCATGCTCTCCAGGATGACCTTTTCCCAGTCGAGCCAGCCCTGGTCGGCCGCCCCGCGAAGCATCGCGTACTCGCCGCTGACTTGGTAGGCATACGTGGGAAGCCCGAATGCCTCTTTCACACGGCGAACGATGTCGAGATACGGCAACCCAGGCTTGACCATGACCATGTCGGCGCCTTCGGCGACATCGAGAGCGACCTCGCGGAGCGCCTCGTCGGTGTTTGCCGGGTCCATTTGGTAGCTGCGCTTGTCGGCAGTGCCGAGGCTCTGCGCCGAGCCGACCGCGTCGCGAAACGGGCCGTAGAACGCGGATGCGTACTTCGCCGAATACGCGAGCAGGTTGACCTGTTCCAGGGCCTCCGCATCGAGCGCTCTTCGGATCGCGCCGATGCGACCGTCCATCATGTCGCTCGGGGCGACCACGTCGCAGCCTGCATGGCCTTGCACGATGGCCTGCTCGCACAGGACCTCTACCGTCTCGTCGTTGAGAATCTCCCCGTCCCGAACGATGCCGTCCTGCCCGTGGCTGGTGTACGGGTCGAGCGCGACGTCGCAGATCACACCGATGTCGTCGTGCGCATCTTTGATGGCGCGCACGGCGCGGCACACTAGGTTCTCCGGGTTCGTGGCTTCTTTGCCGCTCGGGGTCTTGAGGCTCGTAGGGGTGACGGGGAAGACCGCGACCGCGGGAATCCCTAGCGCCTTGGCTTCGCCAACCGCTTTGACCAAGAGGTCGACGCTGAGCCGCTCGACCCCGGGCATCGACGGCACGGCTTCGCGGGCGCCTTTGCCCTCCTGAACGAAAAGCGGCCAAATGAGGTCGTCCGGGGTGACCTGCGATTCTCGCGTGAGCCGGCGCAGCCAATCGTTGCGGCGGTTTCGCCGCATGCGCGTTCCCGGGAACTCGGGTTGAGCGGTCTGAGTCATGCGTGCGGAGAGCCTAGCATGGTGCTAGAAGCGGTGCGTGAGAATCGGGGTTTTGGCGCTGGCCGTATCGCTCTTGGTAGCGGCCTGTTCGACGACGATGACGGGACGCAAGCAGCTCACCCTCATCGATGACGACAAAATGGATGCGATGGGCATCGCTGCGTTTGCGAGCCTCAAGCGCGAGGGCAAGCTCAGCCAAGACAACGCGCTCAACGCGTACGTCGGCTGCGTCGCGGCTGCCATCGTGAAAGTCGTCCCACCGGAGCACGGCCCCAAGGGCGGCCGCTGGGAGGTCCTGGTCTTTGACGACCCGACGCCGAACGCGTTCGCGCTGCCCGGTGGCAAAATCGGCGTTCATGTCGGGATGCTCGACATTGCGACCACACCGGGGCAGCTCGCTGCGGTCATCGGCCACGAGGTCAGCCACGTTTTGTTGCGCCATGGAAACGAGCGGATGTCGCAGTCGATCTTGGCGGATTCCGCGATGAGCACCGCCTCGGTCGCGGCGGGTGCAGCGGCGCCGGAGTATCAGGACTTGATCGTCGGTGGGCTCGGCGTGGGCGCTCAGTTCGGCGTGCTCTTGCCGTTCAGCCGGAAACACGAGAGCGAAGCCGACGAAGTAGGGCAGATCTTCATGGCCCGCGCGGGTTTCTACCCGGCGGAGGCGATCACGCTCTGGCAGGCCATGGCCAAGGCGGGCGGCCCGGGGCCGGCCCAATGGCAGTCGACCCACCCTTCGGACGAGACCCGCATTCAGCGTCTTCGCGCCAACCTTCCCAAAGCCATGAAGGAATACGAAAAAGCGCTGGCTGCCGGGAAGAGACCCAAGTGCAAGCGGCCTCCCGACGAGTGGGTCAATCCCGAAGCGCTTCCGTAGCGCTCAGGCGTTCGCCTGGACGAAGCGCGCGACGGCTTCGCCGATCTCCGTCGGTGAATCTTCTTGAATGAAGTGAAGCCCCTTCACCGTGATCTCTTCTTGATTGGGCAGTTGGCGCGCGAACTCACGCTGCGGACCGATCAGGATGATACCCGGGTCGGCGTTGATGAAGAGCTTGGGGGGTGAATCGCTCGACTGGAGCCATGTGGAGTAGGCGTCGACGATGTCGTGGACGTCTTTGGGGTCTCCGCCGATCGGAATCTGGCGCGGCCAGGTGAGGGTGGGGCGACGCGACTCCCCCGGCTCGGTAAACCGTGCGCGGTAACGGCCCATTTCTGCGTCGCTGAGCGTGCGCATGATCGACGAAGGCAGGATGCGTTCGATGAAGACGTTCTTCTGCAGGATGATCTCTTCACCGGCTGGAGATCGGATCGCTTGGAAAATCTTCCGGGCGGCTTCCGCCCAATCGTCCCAGCTTTCGAGCGGACGGACGATCGCCTCCATGTAGGCGATGCCTTGGACCTGCTCGGCGTGACGGTGCGCCCAGTGGAAACCGAGCCCCGAGCCCCAGTCGTGAATCACGAGGAAGATCGGCCGGTCACCGACCACGGCATCGAACCAGGCATCCAGGTAGCGGCGGTGATCGACGAAGCGATACCCGCTCGCGCTTTCGCCCGAGTCGCCCATGCCGACGAGATCGGGGGCGAGACAGCGTGCGACCGGCGCGACCTCTTTGATTACGTTGCGCCACAAGTACGACGAGGTTGGGTTCCCGTGCAGGAACACCGCGATGGGGCCGTCGCCGCCGGTGTCCACGTAGGACATCTCGCTGTCTTCGACGGCGACGCGTTTTCTCGGGTGTGGGTCTTCGGCTGAGATGGCGCTCATGGTGTATAGTCCGCCGAATGACCGCACCCCGCAAATGGAGCCCGCCGAAGAGCAAGTTCTTGGTTCCGTTCGACGGCAGCTTTCGAATCGCCGAAGCGCCGACGGCGCCCGAAGGGAAGGTCGACAAAGATGCCGTGAAGTCCGAGCGCCGCGAGCACACGGCCGAGCTCTACGGGCTACAGCGGAAGCTTTATGCTGACAATCGATACGCCGCGCTCTTCGTGTTCCAGGCGATGGATGCCGGAGGCAAGGACGGCACGATTCGGAACGTCTTCACCGGCGTGAACCCGGCGGGTTTTCAGGTCTCGTCGTTCAAGGCTCCTTCGGACGAGGAGCTCGATCACGATTTTCTCTGGCGTGTTGCGGAGCGTTTGCCCGAGCGCGGTCGTATCGGCGTATTCAACCGCAGCCACTACGAAGAAGTGTTGGTGGTTCGTGTGCATCCTGAGTTTCTGCAGGGTCAGCGCTTGCCCAAGCTGAACCTCGAGACGCTTTGGAGCGAGCGCTATGAATCGATTCGGAGCTTCGAGAAGCACCTTGCCGAAAACGGCACCATCATCGTGAAGTTCTTCTTGAATGTTTCGCTGAAGGAGCAGAAGAGCCGCCTGCTTCGCCGAATTGAAAAGCCGAGCAGGAATTGGAAGTTCAACCCTGGCGACGTCGAGGAGCGAGAACGCTGGCCAGACTACATGCGCGCGTTTGAAGATGCGCTCAACGAAACCTCGCGCCCCTGGGCACCCTGGTATGCGATTCCCGCGGACAACAAACCCTACATGCGGCTCCAAGTCGCCCACATCGTCCGAGAGACGCTTCAGAATCTGGGCGTCGACTTTCCCAAAATCGACGAAGCCGCTCGGCTCGCTCTGATCGAGTGCCGAGAATCGCTCGAACGTTCATGACTGCGGCCCCTCCGATTGTGTTGACCGTGGCTGGTTCCGATCCCTCGGGTGGCGCTGGACTGCAGGCGGACCTCAAGACCATTCATCAGCACGGCGCATACGGCGCAGCGGTGCCGACCCTGATCACTGTGCAGGACAGCCTCGAGGTCGGGCGGGTCGAGCTGCTCCCCGCGGACCTCGTGCGTGCGCAGCTTTCGGCCGTGCTTTCCGATCTCGAGCCGGCCGCGGCGAAGGCCGGAGCGCTCGGCTCTCCGGAAGTGGCTCGCGTCTTGGGGTCCATCATGGAAGAGACACGATTTGGCTGGGTGGTCGACCCCGTCTGGCTTCCGAGCCGGGGGGCGCCCCTGTCCAAAGGAGACATGGTCGCCGCCTACAGAGACGCGGTCATTCCACACGCCGAGCTGGTCACCCCAAACGCGAACGAGGCAGGCTGGCTGGCGGAGATGCCTGTGCGGAACCTCGATGACGCCCATAAAGCGGTCGAGCGGATCGTCGCGCTTGGCGCTGCCGCGGTTTTGATCAAGGGCGGTCACCTCGAAGGCGCGGACCGAGGCACCGATTTGCTGCTACACGACGGGAAGCTCAGCGTGCTGAGGGCCGCTGCAATCGTCCCTGGCCGATTTCACGGCACCGGTTGCGCGCTCTCTGCGGCCATCGCGTCACGACTCGCTTTTGGAGAGGACCTTTCCGCTGCAGTCGGCGGGGCCAAAGCCTGGCTTGGCGGGGCCCTCGCCCATGCATTCGCAGCAGGGAAGGGTGCCAAGCTGGTGAATCATCTCTGGCCTCTGGACGAGAAACCTTAACTCGTTTCGAAGTTTTGCAAACGCAATAGTTGCCCCGCCTTTTGCGAGGCTGCTACATGCGAGCAGGTTTTCGGATGGCGCGGCGTCGCAAGAAGAAGGGGGCTCCGCAGATTGAGCTGCCCATGGATAATATCGAGGACGCATCGCTCGTCGTCGAAGCGCAGCGCCGATACCTCAACTACGCGCTGAGCGTCATCACCTCTCGTGCGCTGCCCGATGTGCGCGATGGGCTCAAGCCGGTCCAGCGGCGAATTCTTTACACGATGTACAACGAGCTCCGTCTTCGGAGTGACGTCAAGCATCGAAAGTCCGCAGCCATCGTCGGCGACGTGATGGGCAAATTTCACCCGCACGGGGATACCGCGATTTACGACGCCTTGGTTCGTATGGCGCAGTCTTTCACCATGCGCGCGCCGCTGGTGGACGGGCGCGGCAATTTTGGTTCGCCGGATGGCGATTCGGCCGCGGCGATGCGTTACACCGAAGCCCGCCTCCAGAAGCTCGCCGACGAGCTGCTGGTTGAGCTTGCCAAGAAGACAGTGGCGTTTCGGCCCAACTACGACGGACGGCTGTTTGAGCCGATTGTGCTCCCTGCGCGGTTTCCGAACCTCCTGGTGAATGGCTCGCAAGGCATTGCAGTTGGAATGGCAACCTCGATTCCACCTCACAATTTGTCCGAGGTGATCCAGGCCTGCGTGGCGCTGATCGATGGGGACCTCACGACCAAGCAGTTGATGAAGTTCGTGAAGGGGCCCGACTTCCCGACCGGCGGCGAGCTCATCAGTAGCGGCAGCGAGCTGGCGACGGCCTACGAGAACGGACAGGGGTCGCTCAAGCTCCGCGGAGAATGGAAGATCGAGAAGCCCCGGAGTGGAAATCCGACGATTGTGATTCGCTCGATCCCATACTCGGTCGAGCGCAGCACCGTCGTCGAGAAGATCGCCGAGGTGATCATCGCGAAGAAGCTTCCGCTGCTGCTCGACGTGCGCGACGAGAGCACCGATGACTGCCGCATTGTCTGCGAGATGAAGAAGGACGCCGACGCGCAGCTCATCATGGCATATCTCTATAAGAACACGCCGCTGCAGACCAACGTACAGGTGAACCTCACCTGCCTGGTTCCGACCTCGAACCCCCAGGTGGCTGCGCCGCAGCGTATCGGCCTCAAAGCGATCCTTCGGCACTTCCTCGATTTCCGTATGGAGGTGGTCACCAAGCGGCTCGAGTTCGAGCTCGACCAGCTTCTCAAGCGCATTCACATCCTTCAAGGCTTCGTCATCGTCTTCGATGCCCTCGACGAGGCGATTCGGATCATCCGGCGCTCGGAGGGCAAACAAGATGCGGCCCAAAAGCTGATGAAGCGGTTCGGGCTCGACGAGCTTCAAGTCGACGCCATCCTCGAGCTCAAGCTTTACCGCCTGGCAAAGCTCCAGATTTTCGAGATTCGCTCGGAGCTCGAGCAGAAACAAAAGGAAGCGCGCCGTGTGCAGAAACTGCTGAAGAGCCCGGCCGCGCGGTGGAAGCTGGTCCGCGCCGAGCTTCAGGAGCTGGCCTCGAGCTATGCGGACCCGCGCCGCACTCGCATCAGCGCCAAGCTCGACGAGCCCGAGTTCGATGCCGAGGCGTTCATCGTCGACGAGGACGCGATGGTCGTGGTCACCGAGCAGGGCTGGGTCAAGCGTCAGCAGCGCGTGAAGGACGTGGCCTCGACGAGGGTGCGCAAGGGCGACCGGGTACTGGCGGTGCTCGCGGGGTCGACCAAGAGCACCGTGGCGTTCTTCAGCAGCCATGGCGTCTGTTACGTGAGCCGCATCGTCGATATTGCGGCTACGACCGGCCATGGGACGCCGTTGCAGACCATGTTCAAGATGGCCGACGGGGAGCGCATCGTCGGCGCGATGGGGTTCGACCCGCGTTTCTTGGACGTGCCGCCGGTGGACGAAGGGTCCGAGGAGCCCGAGGAGCCGTACGCCATCGCCGTTACGCGCGGCGGGCTCGCCCTACGATTCTCGCTTCGCGCCCACCGCGAACCGTCCACGCGTTCGGGCCGCAAGTTCACGCGACCGAAGCAGGGAGACGAAGTGCTCTACGTCGCGCCGGTCTTCGCGGAGGATTGCGTCGCCTGCGTGACGAAGCAACGCCGGGCCCTGATTTGCGAAGCCGACGATGTTTCGCTGTTGGCCGGTGCGGGCCGCGGCGTCATGCTCATCAAGCTTGCCAAGGACGACGAAGTCTTGGCGGCAAGGGTGCTCTCCTATGAAGACGATGTCTTGATCGCACAGCGCGACGGGGGCAGCGAGTACCGAATCACGCTTCGCAAATACGAAATCGTGTCCCGCGGCGGAAAGGGCTTTCAGCTCTTCACGCGTGGCTCCGTCGAAGGCGAAGTCTATCAAGAACCCGAGATTCCCGTGTTCCCGGAGGAATAGTGGCGTACACCGCCAAAGACATCGATGTTCTCGAAGGCTTGGAGCCGGTTCGCAAGCGCCCCGCGATGTACATCGGAGGCACCGACGCGAACGGCTACCATCACTTGCTCTGGGAGATCCTCGACAACTCGGTGGATGAAGCGATCAACGGGCATGCCTCGCGCATCGAGGTGGTGCTCGACAAGGATCATCACGGTGCGACGATCACCGACAACGGGCGCGGCATTCCGGTCGACACCCATCCAAAGTTCAAGAAGTCGGCGCTGGAGCTCATCCTCACCACCCTTCATGCGGGCGGTAAGTTCGAAGGGAAGAGCTATCAGGTCGCCGGCGGCCTGCACGGCGTGGGCTCATCGGTCGTCAATGCGCTTTCCTCTGAGCTGACCGCGACCGTTTGGCGCGGGGGCAAGACCTACTCGCAGCCTTACGTGCGGGGCAAGGCAAGCGCGAAGCTCAAGCGAGGAGCGAAGACGAGCAAGCGCGGCACCTCGATTCATTTCCGACCCGACACGGAGATTTTCGGCAAGCGGACTGCTTTCGACCCGAAGCGCGTGGCGGATCGGCTCGAAGCAAAGACGTATCTTCATCGTGGCCTCAAAATCGTCTTCGTCGACGAGAAGAACGGGGAGCGCCAGGAGTTCGAGCATCCGGGAGGGATCGTCGACTTCCTCGACAAGCTGGTCACCGAGCGTGGGCAGCCTTCGGTCCATGCCGAGGCGTTCACCGCGCAGAGCGAGGGCGAGCCGCGGCTCGAAGTGGCGCTGCGATGGACCGAGGACACGGACGAGCTGATTCGTTCGTATGCCAATGGCATTCCCACGGGTTCGGGCGGCACACACGAGAATGGGTTCAAGCAGGGGCTCTCGAAGGCCATTCGGAACCACATGGAGACGCACAAGCTCACGCCGAAAGGCGTGAAGGTCACCGCCGACGACATCCGCGAGGGGCTCGTCGCGCTCTTGAGCGTGTACGTCGAGGAACCGCAGTTCCAGGGGCAGACCAAGGATCGGCTCAACAACCCCGAGATCACAGCGCAGATCGAGTCGTCGGTGCGGACGGCGCTCGAGCAGTGGCTCCTCAACAACAAGACCGCGGCCGAATCCATCATCGCCCGCGTGATCATTTCGTCGCGCGCGCGCGCTGCGAGCCGTGCGGCAAGCCAGCAGGTTTCCCGCAAGACCGCGGTGAGTCACCGATTGAACCTGCCCGGGAAGCTCGCCGACTGTTCGAGCACCAATCCACAGGACAGCGAGTTGTTCCTGGTCGAGGGCGACAGCGCCGGTGGTAACGCCAAGCAAGGACGCGACCGCAAGACCCAGGCGATCCTTCCGCTCCGTGGAAAGGTCTTGAATGCCGAGCGCGCGACGACGGCGCAGATTCTCGGGAATCGAGAGCTTCAGGACATCGTGAGCGCGCTCGGCTGCGGGATTGGCAAAGAGTTCGACATCTCGAAGCTGCGCTACGGCCGGGTATTCCTCTTGATGGACGCGGACAGCGATGGGCATCACATCGCGACGCTCTTGCTGACGTTCTTCTTTCGGATGCTGCCCGGGCTCGTGAAGGCGGGGCACGTATTCTTGGCGCAGCCTCCACTCTATCGGCTCGACATCGGCAAGCAGGTCCACTGGGCGCTCGACGACGAAGAGCGCGACCGCATCATCGCCGACGCGCCTGCGAATGCGAAGGTCGAGATCAGCCGCTTCAAGGGCCTTGGTGAAATGACAGCCGACGAGCTTCGGGAAACCACGCTGGACAAAACCCGCCGGCGTGCTCTGCGGGTCATGATCGACGGTGAGCTAGAGGCCGATCGGGTCTTCAGCGAGCTCATGGGGAAAGATCCATCGGCTCGCTACCAGTTCATCATGGAGAAGGCCCCCGCCGCCGAGGCCGTCGAGCTCGACGTCTAGGCCGAAAAACCAGTCCGGTTTTTTGACCAGTCCAGCGCGTTCTGGTTGAACCACTTCAGGAAGTACTTCGATAACTCCGGGGAGTGGTGATGCAATCGACTTGTCATGTTTGCGAAAAGAGCTTCGAAGCGCGATTTCGCTACCAGGTTCGTGAGGAGGACGGGCGCTACCTCTACATCTGCTCGACGGCTTGTCAGCAGAAGCTGCTGCTCGGGGCCGATGGCGTGCACGGATGCGACACCTGCGGAGCCACCTTCGAGATCGAATATCCCTACCAAATGGCCGTGAGCGATGGACGTCGCCAATATTTCTGTTCGACTGGATGTCGGGAACGCGGGGAGCAACGCCACAGTGAGGTGGGGCTCACGCGCCCGGCGCCAAAGCGAATTGCAGTGTTCAACCACAAAGGCGGCACCGGGAAGACGACGACTTCGATCAACCTGGCCGCTGGCTTGGCCGAGTCGGGGCGCCGGGTTTTGCTCATCGACGCCGACGGGCAAGGGAACGTCGGCGCTTCGCTCGGGATCGCAGGACAGCGCTCGCTCTATCACGTGCTCGTCAATGGCGCGAAGGCAGCCGACATTGCGGTGCCCGTTCGAGAGGGGCTCGATGTATTGACGTCCAACGAGTCGCTCGCGGCGGCCGAGCTCTATCTCGCCGAGCGCCCGAATCGTGACCGCATCATGCGCGAGCGGCTGGGAGAGGCATGCCGGGACTATGACACCGTCGTCGTCGACTGTGCACCGGCACTTTCTCTGATGAATCAGAATGCCATGGTCTACGCAGACAGCGTCATCGTGCCGGTGGCGTGTGATTACCTATCCTTGATCGGCGTCAAGCAGGTGCTTCGGACGATTCGCAATGTCCGCGAGCTGCTCCAGCACGATGTCGAGCTGCTCGGCGTGCTGCCGACCTTCTTCGATGTGCGCAATCGAATTTCCCGAGAGGCGATTCTGACGCTGCGCGAACACTTCGAGAGCCGCTGCTACGATCCGATTCGAATCAACACCAAGCTCCGTGAGGCCCCGAGCGCGAAGCAGACGATCTTCGAGTACGCGCCGAAGAGCCATGGCGCGGAGGACTACATGCGTTTGGTGCAACGGGTGACCGCCGTTGCCGCGACCGGCCAGAGGGCGAAGATGCGGGCTTCACTCTCGGTCGCATCCTAGGGGGGTACATGAAGCGACGTGAAGCAGCAGGGGTACGAGGGGTTCTCGAAGAAGATGAAGTGAGCGCTGTTTTGCGCGACAGCTTCTATGGCGACAAGGCCGGAAAGCGGAGCCGGGCGAAGCCCAAGAAGGCGAAGAAGGCGGACCACTACGACGTGATCTGCATTTCGCTCTACAAGGAAGATTTGGCTCAGCTCGACAAGATGGTCGCGAAGCTCAAAAAGCAGGGCCATCGCCGGATCAGCCGGAGCGCGCTCATCCGGTTCGCCCTCGACCAGGTGGAGATCCAGGACTTCCCGCGCGCCTACTAGCGTGCCGTCACCGGGGCGCTATACTCGGCGCCAATTTTTAGGGTCCTTGGGAGGTTCCGGTGACTGACAGCATCCTGCGGGAAGCACTCACCTTTGATGACGTGTTGCTCCTTCCGGCTTACGCGGATTTTCTCCCCGCGAACGCTGACGTTTCGACACGTTTCACGCGCGACCTCGAGCTGCGCATTCCGTTCGCATCGAGCGCGATGGACACGGTGACCGAATGGCGCACCGCGATCACCATGGCGCGTGAAGGCGGCATCGGAATTCTGCACAAGAACATGAGCCCCGAGCTTCAGGCCCTCGAGGTCACCAAGGTCAAGCGGGCGGAGACGGGGATGATCGTCGACCCGGTGACCGTGGGCCCGGGCGAGTCGCTGCACGACGCCCTCGAGCTGATGCGGCGTCACGAAATTTCGGGACTTCCCGTCGTCGAGGGCAGCAAGCCGGTCGGCATTCTCACCAGCCGTGACATTCGCTTCGAGCAGAACCTCAATCAGAAGGTTGCGCAGCTGATGACGAAGGAGCTCGTGACGGTGCCTCCCGGGGTCGAGCAGGACAAGGCACGCGAGCTGCTCCACAAGCACCGTATCGAGAAGCTCTTGGTGGTCGGGGACGATGGCGATCTCGTAGGTCTGATCACCATCAAAGACTTGCTGCAGGCAGATCGGTACCCGGACTCGATCAAGGATTCGCTCGGCCGTCTCTGTGTCGGCGCGGCGATTGGCGTAGGCCCGGATCGAGACAAGCGGACCGAAGCGTTGGCGCGAGCAGGCGTCGACGTACTCATCATCGACACCGCCCACGGCCACACCAAGGGTGTGATCGATGCGGTGCGGGACACGAAGGCACAGTACTCGGACATTCAAGTGGTCGCCGGCAACGTGGCGACAGCCGATGCGACGAAGGCACTCATCGATGCGGGCGCGGATGCGGTCAAGGTGGGCATGGGCCCGGGCTCGATTTGCACCACGCGGGTGGTGGCCGGCATTGGCGTTCCCCAGGTGACCGCAGTCATGGACTGCGCCCGGGTCGGGCGCGCGCACGGCGTTCCCATCATTGCTGATGGCGGCGTGAAGTACTCGGGCGATGCGGTGAAGGCGATCGCGGCGGGCGCTGAGAGCGTGATGATCGGATCGCTCTTCGCAGGCACCGACGAGGCGCCCGGTGAGCTCGTCCTCTATCAGGGGCGGACGTACAAGTCGTATCGTGGCATGGGATCCCTCGGCGCGATGCGGGAAGGATCGTCGGATCGCTACGCGCAGGCAGACATCTCGGACGTTGGCAAGCTGGTGCCCGAAGGCATCGAGGGCCGCGTGCCGTATCGCGGACCATTGTCGACAGTGTTGTACCAGCTCGTCGGCGGCTTGCGCGCCGGCATGGGATACACGGGCAACCCGTCGATCCCGGAGCTTCAAAAGAACGCAGAGTTCGTCCGTATCAGCCCAGCAGGACTGCACGAGAGTCACGTCCACGATGTGATGGTGACGAAAGAAGCGCCGAACTACCGCGTGAGTTGAGCCGGGGCGCGGAAAAACGCGCGACACGGGGCTGCGTCGAACGGGGCGCCTTGCAAAGGTGGCCGGAGGGGCTGGGGGCCTGGGGCCACGCAAGGCGCCCCTCGGAGCTCGCGCCAATCGGAGGTGGCTGCTGTCTTGCCGATTGTCACTCACACGTCGACTCCGCCCCATATCGCGCGTTTTTCCGCGCCCCTCCATTCATATCCATTCAACAGGAGAATGCCTCGGGATGGGCAGCACAGCGATTGGGTCGAGCCTAGCCGTGGGTCGTCTTAAGGAATTGGGGGCGAGTGGGTCCCAATCGCGAGCACGCCCGTCGCGAGGCATTCTCCGGTTGCGTGGTTGGTCGTTTCCCGGGCTTGTGCAGGTTCAAGCCCCGACTGCTGGCGTCGCTCGACCGTCCCGGGGGCTCATGTTAGACCCGCGCCATGATCGTTGATGGGGTTTTGATTCTCGATTTTGGGTCGCAGTACACCCAGCTGATCGCTCGGCGTATTCGGGAGCAGCACGTCTATTGCGAGATCCAGCCCTGCACGTATCCGCTGGCCGACATCCGGGAGACCGGACCGAAGGCGATCATTTTGAGCGGCGGCCCGGCGAGTGTTTTTGCCGAAGGGGCGCCGACCGTCGATCCGGGGGTGTTTGACCTCGGGGTGCCGGTCCTGGGCATCTGCTACGGGATGCAGCTCACCAGTCATTTGCTCGGCGGCCAGGTCGAGCGCGCGGATGAACGGGAGTATGGTCCCGCGCGTCTGGAGGTCCTCAAGCCCGAGGGGCTTCTTCACGGCTTTCAGGCCGGTTCGCACGTCGACGTTTGGATGAGCCACGGCGATCGCGTCGAGTGTCTCCCGACGGGCTTCGAGACCATCGCTCGTACGTCGAGCAGCCCATTTGCGGCCGTGGCGAACCTTGAGCGGAACATCTTCGGGGTGCAGTTTCATCCGGAAGTGGCCCACACGCCGCGCGGGGTCGAAATGCTCAGGGCGTTCTTGTTCGAGGTCGCAGGGTGCAAGCCCAACTGGACCCCGGGCTCCTTCGTCGAGCAGAGCGTCGCGTCGATTCGTCGGCAAGTCGGTGATCGTGCGGCGGTCTGCGGCCTGTCCGGCGGGGTGGACTCCTCGGTCGCGGCGATGCTCGTGTCCAAGGCAATTGGCGAACGCCTCACTTGCATTTTCGTCGACAACGGACTTCTCCGCAAAGACGAAGCCGAAAGCGTGGTGCACACCTATCGCGATCACTTTGGGCTCAAGCTGATTCACGTCGACGCCGCGGACGAGTTTCTTGATCAGCTTCACGGTGTCAGCGACCCCGAGAAGAAACGAAAGATCATCGGCCGTGTGTTCATCGACGTCTTTCAGCGTGAAGCAGAGAAGCTCGATGACGTCGGGTACCTCGTGCAGGGCACGCTTTATCCGGACGTGATCGAGAGCCTTTCGTTCAAGGGGCCGAGCGCCGTCATCAAGAGTCACCACAATGTCGGCGGCTTGCCCGATTCCCTGCACCTCGAGCTCGTCGAGCCGCTGCGCCTGCTGTTCAAGGACGAGGTTCGCGAGGTCGGCGAGGCGATGGGCATGCCGCACGACTTGCTCTGGCGTCACCCTTTCCCGGGTCCCGGCCTGGCGGTTCGATGTCCGGGGACCATCGAGCGAGAGAAGCTCGAGATCCTTCGGGAAGCCGACGCGATTTTCATGGAGGAGCTTCGCGCTTCGGATCTGTACGACAAGATCTGGCAGGCCTTTTGCGTGATTCTTCCCGTGCGCACCGTTGGCGTGATGGGTGATGAGCGGACCTACGATTACGTGGTCGCCATTCGCGCGGTCGACTCGAGAGACGGCATGACCGCCGACTGGTCGCGGATTCCGCACGAGGTCCTGGCGCGCGTCTCGACCCGCATCATCAACGAGGTTCGAGGTTGCAACCGCGTCTGTTACGACATCTCGTCCAAGCCCCCATCGACGATCGAATGGGAGTGAGGGTCGCCGCTCTTGCTCTCTCGCTCGTCGCGCTGGGCTGCGCGAACAAGCACACGATCGCGCCCGAGCTTGCGAGGCTGCAAATCGTCACGACGCCGCCGAACGCTTCGGTCTACATCGACGGCCACTATTTCGGTCGCGCCACGGTCCTCTCACAGGAGCCCAAAGCACTCGCTCCCGGTATGCATCTGATGACGGTGCAAGCAGAGGATCACTTCCCGCACGACATGGAGCTAGAGCTGCCGCGCGGCCTCACGACGATCACCGTCGAGCTCCGCCCCATCCCCCCGTAGCCAGAAAAGGGGACTGTCCCCTTTTGAAAAGGGTTAATTGGAGAGGACGCCTTTGAGCTCTTGGCTGGTCTTGTACTCTTCTTCGATCATCGGGCCGGCGAGTCTGACCACGAGGTGGTTGGGGCTCATTTGTTTGAGGGTCTGAAGCTCGGCGTACTTTTCGTCGATGTCTTCATTCACGAGGACGAGGTTGGCTTGGGCTCGAACGAAGTCCGGGCGTTTGGCGATCGTTTGCTTGAGGAGCATTTCGCAGCGGGCCGGGTCGACGTAGCGTTCGAAGGCTTCCATCGCGCGGACATAGGTCCGAATGGGGGGGTCGTCTGGGCCTTCGTCGGCGTATCCCATCATGCGATCGTACTCGAGCCAGCTGCCGCGCAGGCGGAAGTAGTTGGCGTTGGCCAAGTAGGCCAGTTGCGATTTCGGATCTTGGCTAATCGCCTGCTTGATCAAGTCGGCCCCTGCAACGAGCGGCTCTTCGGACAGCACCCGGAGGGCGCGGACGACCTTCCGCAAGTCTGCCGTCTTGGCTTGCAGCTTTGATACGCGCGCCTTGTCGTCAGTGCTGGCCTGACCCTCTTCGAGCGGGCGGCTCATGGTCAACTGGCGTAGCTCGGTCAGGTCTTGGCGGCGTTGATGATCCAAAATCCAGGCGGCCGTCATCAGCGCGCCGGCATAAGAGAGCTCGAGATACCCGCGAAGGGTAAGCGCCTCCGCACCCTGTCGACCCGCTGCGAAGCGCCTCGCCGCCTCGTACTCCGGCAGACGGTCGCCGCGGATGATCTCCAGCACCTGCGCCATGGAGGTCACCGGCGTGTTCGGAGGCGGAATCGACGGGATGCCGTAGGCCTTCTGGAACTCCTGGACCACCTGGGCGGCCTCGGGGGGTCGCATCGTTTCAACGTCGACGCCCTTGCCGATCGTCGAGCCGTCGCTCGTGGAGGATTTGGACGAGGCGCATGCGCTCAAGACGAGCATCATCAGCCATGCGGAGACCGTTCGTTTCATGGCGCGGAGGCTAGCACAAGCCTTGGGCCTCCCCTAAAAGCGGACTAGAAGCGGACGAAAATGTCGAACTCGGGGGAGACGTTGTCGAGCACGTCGCCGGGCACCACGAGGTAGAAACCCTCGACGAAGAAACTGCTGTAGCCGACCCCAAGACGGATGTTGGCGCGGTCCCAAGAGAACACGAAGCCGGGGATGACGGCGAATGCGTTCTTCAATTCGCTCAGATCCGCCTCGAGCTGGAGGCCGATGGTCGGGTTATTGGCGTCGAGCGTCCCGTCGATCGCGAGGTTGCTGACATAGGGCACCCATCTCATGGTGAATGTGAAGGCGACCACCCGAGAGAGCCGCCATTCGGCCATCCCCCAGAGCTGAAGGAAATCCACCACGAGTGCGCCTTTGATGGAATCGCCTCCCGGCTTGGCATCTGCATCCCCGTTGACGGTGGTATACCGTGCACCGAAGTGCATACTCACGTCGGAATTGATCCGCGTGGACGCCGCAAGGGAGATCGGGAGAAGAAAATACCGCACTCTGGTTTCGTCATTCGCCTGTATGGTACCTGTGAGGAAACCGGCCGACACGCTCATCGCCAGGCTTCTGCGGTCGTAGAAGGTCGACTTGAGCTCGAGGTTGGGGGCGAGGGTCTGGAAGATCGCTCCGAGGAGCCAAGGCATCGTGTAGGTGGTGATTTGGAGCTGGTCGAGGATTCCGTAGCTCAGCTGCATCAAACCGAGGCGGACCCGCCGCCGATGGAGGCTATAAGCCGTCGTGTTGAGCAGTCGCTCCTCGTACGTGTGATAGGCGCGTGCCGAGCTGGGACGGAGCCCCATTCCCGCCGACGTCACACCCACGAGGAGCGTTGCCAGGAGAAGAGTGTTCCTGATTCGTCGAAACATTGACTCTCCTCTAGGCTGCATCCGAACACGCCGGTCGCATCGCGGATGCCCTGTTGGGCTCCCAGAAAGAAATAGTTGAACGTCTCCGACAACGCCGAATCTGCGAGGTCCACCAAGATTTCGAGTCCCGGCTCGTCCGCTAGGACCACTCGAAAGCTTTGGTTGATACGGTAGTCATCTCCGTCAAAGCCGATGGTCCCCTCGATGACGAAGGTGACAGGCAGCTGGTCGATATCCTGACCCGGCAGAACGTCATCGCCCAAGTCGAGTGCAACGCCTCCATCGTACGAAGATTCGTAACATCCAGGAGCTTCGCAAGTGCCGCGCTCGTTGGGCACTAGGTAAAGGCACTTGGCCGCCGTGCCCCATACCACCCGGCCGATCCCTCCGCTGTCCAGTGTCATCCAGAGATCGATCGAGCCGTTGGCGGCGTCAGGCTCGGCATCATAGCCGTCCTCGAATTGCCTTGGGTCAAAGCCCGGACAGATGTAGTTGACCCGGATGGCCCCAGTGGGAGTTGGAAACGTCACCCCACCACTGCACGTGCCATCGGGACAATCCGCGTTCGTGGCGCAGCTGCTGCCGTCGTTGGCGCCAGCACTGCAGGTCGCACCGAGAACGATCTCATCGCCAAAAACGCAACTGGCCTCAGGACAATCTGCGTCGTCGGCGCAGGCGCTGCCTTGATTGGCGCCAGCACTGCAGGTCTTGACCGTGACGGAGTCGAGCTCTTCTTGAACTTGGCGGATGACGTCCAAAATCTCGTCGAAAATCTCCGAGTTCTGAACCTCCGTGGCAGCCTCCTCGATTTCGTCAGCCACCGCAGCCATGATCTCGCTCCCAACGACCGCGGTGGGGCGGTCATACGCTTGAAGCACCGGCTGAAGATCAGGGGCCGGGGGAGCGTCAATCCCCTGGCCGCATGAGCCGAGGTTCGCGGCGAGGGCGAGCAGGGTGAGCACATGATGCCGACTCATGACGCGGTCACCTTAGCGCGTTGTCTTTTCTGCTCCACCCGCTTTCGTGTGCTGACCAAGACCATCGGAATCACCAACCAGCCGGCGGTCCAGGTGCCGGGACCGATGAACGCGAACCCGGTGTTCGAAGGGGTCTTTGGGACGCTCTATCTCGCGGTGATGATCGCGCGGCTCGTCGGTCTAAACATCGCGAGTGGCATGCACGAGAGGGGAACGCGCTATGAACACGACACACGCCGCTGAATCGGGGGACCCAAGAAAGCTCTGGCGCACTTCTGCTCCACGGGGCATAACCGGCGGCGTGTTAGTACGTCTCGCTCTTGCTGCACTCCTCGTGACCGCGGGTACCGCCTGCAAGCACAACAAGAAGGCGACCACGACGGTGATGCGCCGCGCGGCGTTCGACCTCGCCTGCCCAAAGGAGGAGCTCAAGCTCAACGTCGTCGATACCGAGGGCGCGCGGAAAATGGCTTCGCAGATCGCGGTGCGTGGTTGCGAGCAGAAGGCGGTCTACGTCTACTACCCAGATTCCGACACCTGGATCATCGACGGCATCGTGACGCCGCTGGCGTCGGACTACGAGGTGCCGCCCCAGATTGTCAAAGGCCGAGGCAAACGGGGAGACAAGAAGGATCTGAAGGCCGAGAAGCGGGGCAAGATGGAGTCCGGCTCGCCAGCGCCGGTCGAAGCTGCGCCGGCGGAGCCGACGGCGGTCGAGCCCGACGTCTCCGAGTGATCGGTTCGTCGACTTCGGTGCTCTCGGGGCGCTTCGAGAGGGGTCAGGCCGTCCAGAACGTGGCGACGCGTTGGATCATCCAGAAGGAGGCGAGAATGCCGACCGCGTACGCAGCTGGGGCCTGCAAGGGTCGAAGCGCGGCAATCGAAAGGTCTCGGTCCATGAGCGTCCGCCCCGCGAAGCGAACGAGTTGATAGACGAGAACGACGGCCAGAACGAAAGCGATTTGTCCCAGCTCCACGCCCACGTTGAAGAAGAGTAGGGCGGCGGGGATTTCGGTCTGGGGAAGACCTGTTTCGCCCAGCACGGCAGCAAAGCCGAAGCCGTGAAGCAGGCCAAACGACGCGGCTACGGCGATCGGGTAGCGGTACGTCAGGCTCTTCGGGTCGCCGCGTACGATTTCGACGGCGAGGAAGACGATGCTCAACGCGATGGCTGCCTCGACGGGAGGGATAGGCACGTGGACCACACCGAGGGCGCTGAGCGCGAGCGTGATCGAGTGCGCGAACGTGAAACCGGTGATCGTGATCAGGATCCGGTGGCCCGTACCGGCGATCAGCATCAGGCACACGAGGAACAGAAGATGGTCGTAGCCTTCTAGAATGTGCTTCACGCCCAGCGTCAGGTAGTCGCGCGCCACCGCGCCAAAGCTCTCGACCTCCGGGATGATGACCTCGGTTTGTTCCGGGGATGCCAAGAGCGAGTGCGTTTCGCCCGACTGCCGTGAGATGCGCACCAGCGCGGAGACCGATGGGTTGAATGCCGGGTAGCGGATCTGCAGAGCGCTGCCCGCAGGATCGACCTCGCATCGAAAGGTTTGGCGACGCACGCTTCCGCGATTCGCGGTTACGGCGGCTTGGCCGGTCGCCGCGACGCATCCTTCGGCCATCAGGATCTCCGGCGCATTGCGCACGTCGACCGAAGGCGGGATCTTCCATCGCACCGAGAACAGCAGCGGCGCCTTTTCGGTGACCTCGATGTAGAGGGGGCGGCTTTCGTGTGCACGCGCCGGGCTAGAGACCGTGGCGGTGGCAGCGAGCGCCAGTGTCCACAGGGTTGCCGCGCGGGTCATCGCTTGCCCGTTCCTTCTCGGGCCACCGGCGAAGGATTGCGCTCGTAGACGACTCGCACGTCATAGGCATCGACGACGTCACCGATTGCCGCTTCGGTCTCTTCTCGAACTCGCGCCCTTCGTGCATCCTCGCGGATGCTCCGTTCGAGCTCCTCGAGCTCCGGCTCGCGCCCCGGCTCGTTCGTCGTCAACAAGACCAGGTGCACGCCGTAGGGCGAGTCGAATGGGCCCCTCCAAACAAACTCATTGGGCTCGAGCTCGAAAAGGGCCTTCGCCATCGGTGGGCCGAAGTGGCTGCCGACGTAGTCCGGTGTCCGCTCGACGTAGTTGACGTGATAAAGGAAGCGGTCGCCGTGTTGCGGCGCCTCGGAAAAAGGGACGCCATTCCGGTTCAGCTTCTGGAGCTCCTTTTCGGCCAGCGCGCGGGCCTGCTCCCGCGGGCGATCTTCGGTCTGGAAAAAGACGTGTGTGAACGTCACGTAGGGCTCGACGTAGTAGTCCGCTTTGTTGGCTTCGAAGTAGCGCTCAACCGCGGCTTCATCCATGTTTGCCCCCGCTTCGGCGAAGCCCTCGGTGATGAACTCGAGCTTTTGCACCAGTCGGCGGCGGATGATGTAGTCGTCGTCGAGGCCGAGCGCAACCGCTTCCCGATGGAGAACTTCTTCTCGAACGTAGTCGTCGATTAGGCGTTGAAGCTCCTCCTCTGACAGGGCGTTGAGCTTCTTCTTCGCGAGGTCAGGATTGAAGGCCTTGATTCGATACTGAATGAACGTGAGGAGCGCCTCCTGGTCCACCGTAATCACGTTCGGTTCGTAGTCTTGGTCGCCGCGATTCACGACATTGAACAAGACAAACAGCCCGAGACCCGCTGCGAGGAAATGCACAAGCGGCTCTCTTAGAAACTTCTTCAAAACCGGTTAACCCTTTGGAAAAGGGGACTGTCCCCTTTTCTACGGGGTATACCAAATGGGGGAGGAGTAGGCTCGCTCTTGGATGGTGGAGGGGTGGCCCGTTTGGGCGGGGTCCATGCCGAGAGCGATGGCGTCGTAGAGGGTGTGGCGTGGCGTGGGGATTTCGAGCACCCGCAGGTAGTAAAATGCACGCGCCCCGGGATCGAAGTCGGGGTCTTGCCATACGACGGAAAGCTGGGCGTCACCGATCGAGTTACGGTACGCGCCGGTTTCGAGGTCGACCGTGTTGCCGACCGGCCGCAGCGAACCGTCGCTGCCGATGACTCGTCCGTCCGACCAGACGATGTCGTAGACCTTTTCCTGAGGCTCACCGTTTTCGTCAAGCCAGCCCTTGACCATTTGTATACGGTCGAGGTTGGCGCCGACCGGGTCTTTGATCGCATAGACCAAAAAGCGAGGCGACTTCCCTTCGGGCGCCTGGGTCAGGTCGCCCCCCATCGGGACTCCGTTCGCATAGCCAATTTGGGCGAGGTTCTTTTTACCAGCGTCTTTGTCGTCGAAGCCCCAGCCGCCGAACAACCGGACACGAATGCGTGGCCCCGTGCTCGCGTACACTTCCTTGCGTCGGAAGGCATTGAAGAGGGCGCCGCGCTGGTTTGCTTCGGCCCAAACCCCAGCGATGCCGGCGGCCGACATGTCGGCGCCAAAGCCTTTGATTCCGAGAAATGAGTCGAAGCGATTGGCGGGCGTCGAATCAAAGGCCGTCTTACCGTGGAAGTTGTCTTCCTCGGCGGAAGACATGCCCGTGTGCGCGTCGGTCGAGCCGATCATGCCGAACTTGTAAGGGTTGACGCCCACCTTCGCTTCGAGCGCGAGGCCGCGGATAAGCCCGGAGCGTACGAAGTCACCCGGCCCGACGGCAGCTTTTGTGCCTTCGCCCAGGGCCTCTGCGTCGATCGCGTGACTGAAAGGTTCGAAGGCAGCGAATTCGTCGGTGGGGGAGAGAATGGGATCGGTCTCGGAGTCGCCCTTGACCTGCGTGACTTCGACGACCTGCTCCCATTTCATCCGTGTGCGCGCATACTCGGCGGTGATCGGGCGTCCCCCGCTGTCGACGTCGTTGAACATCAGGCCGCCGCTGATGTTGGAGTTGTGGGGGATCGCGGTGAAGCTTGCTCCGGTGCGCCCCGCGGTTTCCTCGAGCCAGGCCCAAAGGTCTTCTGGCTTGTCGCTGTCGAAGGAGCTGTACGGAACGAACTTCGATGCCACTTTGCCGCCCTCGGGCATGAAGACGACACGGTGGAGGTTCTTGCCTCCGGGCGTCGACGTCCACTCCCAGCCGATGAACGAAGTGAAGCGGCCCGGATCGTTGTGGCGCTCTGTGATTCCGACCATGTCGCTCCAGACCGAGCGACGGATCTCTTCGCCGTTCAGGTCGTCGTAGGGTTTGCCGGCGTTGATCGCGCCCACGAATTCGAGGAACACGTCCTGGCCTTTTCCGGCTTCGATCATCTTCATGAAGCGCTTTCCGCTCGCCGTTTTGGTGAGCGATGGGTCGCCCTGGAACAGTCTCAGCGGCACGCCCATCATTTCTGCATGATCAGCCACGACGAGGAAGTCGAGCGGCGTCCCGATCTGGATCTTCCCGTGGTGGTAGGGATGGAGGACCGGCAGCCCTTTGGCGTAGCGGTACGCGGTATTCGGATCCGCAGTGGTGTTCCCAAAGAAGTACGCGTCGGGCGAGTAGCTCGTGTGCAGGTGCGTATCGCCCCAGAAGACTTGGGATGGCTCGGCCCTGACCGCTGTCGATGTGGCATAAGAAGGTGGCCCCCCGCTCGATCCGCAGGCTGAAAGCAAGATCGCTGGGGCTGAGCACAGGCAAAGATTGAACAGCTCGACCAGGGGCAGCTTCATTTGTGCCTTCCTTGGGGTTCTTGGTCCGACTAGCAGGGTGATCGCTCGAGGTTTTAGAAGCAGACCGACCGCAGGTCAATCGACGATGTCGGCTCGTTCGAAGGTGCGCTTTTCCTCATTTGCTGCCGACAAGATCGGCGCTTTCGGATACATTACGCGTCATGCGTCGAGGGGTTTTCGCGACGATGTGTCTGCTGCTGCTATTCGCCGCGTTTTCTGCGCCGTTGCTGTGTCCAAGCTCCGGCAAGGCTCAAGCGGACAGCACCCACTATCAAACCCTCCAGCTCGGCGAGCGCTCACGCGGTATGGCGGGCGCGTACACCGCATTTGCGGCCGACGGCGCAGCCATTTGGTTCAACCCGGCGGGCCTCCCCTTGCTCGAGCCGAGGCTTCTTCAGGGAAGCTTGTCGCTGATCCAGCGTCGGACCCTCAAGATCGAGGGCGCGCTCGTTACGGACGGGCCCGACGGACCCGGCGGCGAAGACCAGGTGTCAAACTTCGACCTGAAATCGAGCCCGAACCTTCCGGGATTCGCAGTGGCAAGCTTCGCCCTTGGCAAACGCAAAGCGGAGCTCGACGATCAAAAGCCTGTCCAGATTGCGATTTCCGCGTTCGTTCTCTACAGCAACACGCAGGGAGGCGACGTCACCTTTCAAGACCAGTTCCTGCGCACCAACAGCCTTCAGTTCTACCAAGATGATCGCGCCAGCTACTTCGCGGCAGGCGTCGGTCATCGGCCCACGCGCCATTTTTCGTGGGGCATTACCCTGCTGGCCCGCAACCGCGTGATCCAGCATGTGGAAACGGCCGCACTGGCACTTGGAGGCACGCAAGATCCCAGCAAGGGGAGCCCCTGCCCGACGAGTCCCACCATCCCGTTCTGCGTCTTCGACGCGACACAGATCAACCGAAACACAGTGTTCAGGATGAACGCCTGGGATCTTACCCTCCGGGTCGGTCTTCTGAACCTCATTGGCAAGCGATGGCGCGTCGGCATCATGTTTCAGCCTCCCGGCCTCCAGGTTGGCGGCAAGTCCAACTTGAGATTCGAGCTGAGCGACGTGGCGTCCAGCAACGCACCGTTCAATCCTGATCTCTCCGACTCGATCTTTGCCGAGATCGAACGCGGCGCTCGCTCGCCGATTCCCTGGGAGCTCCGCTTGGGCGCGTCTTATGTGATCTCCAGGAAGGTCGTAGTGGCGGCCGACCTGCAGCTCGTCGGCCGGATCGCGGATGGCACCATCGCCCCCGGGATCCCACAGCTCGAGGGTCGAGCCAATACTTCGGGCATTCTCTTGGCAGACTCGACCAAACGAGATTTCACCTGGAATGTCTCCCTTGGCTCGGAGATTCAGATCAACAAGTTCTTGTTCACTCGATTCGGCTTTCTCACCGACAACAGCAGCGCACCCGACGCCTCGGGCTCTTCGGACTTCATTCGTCCCGCCAAGATCGATCGATATGGCTTCAGCGCCTCCGTCGGCGGTGCGAAGAACGGCAAAGGTCTCTCGGCGGGCGTGTCCGTGCTGTTTGGCAAAGGGACGGGCAATGGCCTCGACTTCCGCAATGAGGCCTTCGAGAACGACAGCAATTTCCTCCGCGTACCGGTCAAGGAGCGGATCCTAATCATTTCGGTCGGCGGCGACATCGGTCAGGCCGCGGATGTGGTGACGACCCGCCTTAAGGAGAAGAAGACCGAGGACGAGCTCGAAGCGGAAAATGAGGCAGAGCGAGAGGCCCGACTGGCGGAAATGGAAGCCGAGAGGGACCCGGACATCAAGGCCGCTCAACAAAGGGCGATCGAAGCGCGCAAAGAGCGCGATGAAGCGGAACAACGCGCGAAGGAAGCCGACGCAGAGGTCGAAAGGCTGAAGGCGACCAAGCCGGGGAACTTGGACGCAGAGGACCAGGGCGCGATCCAGGGCGCCACGCAGTCGGGCGTTGGCGCAATTCGTTAGTGAGCCGAGCCGCGTCCGCGTGTAGCCTCGGGTCCACCCGCTGTGAGAACGAAGCGACCCATCAAACCCACACTGCTCTTGCTCACCTTGGTGGGCTGCGTCTCGCTGCCCGCAAGCGCTGAGGGCCAGCTCGGCCCTGACGGTAGCGCCATCAACACTTCGAACTACTCGGTCGACCTGACGCGAGGCGTGGTGATCAGCACATCGCGCGTGGTCGGGCTCTCAGGCGCAGCCACGTCCTTGGCCCAAGGCGTCGAGGGCGGACTGCAAAACCCCGCCGCGGTCGCTTATAGGGGGCCCCAATGGCCGGATTGGTACGACTACTGGCTGGCGTTCGGATTAACCTATCCATTCCAATCCGGTGACTTCTACAACAGCGGGCAAGTCGCGGGAAACGCCAATGCCGACTCCTCCGATAGCACCTTCTTTCTGATTCCAGGCGCGTACTTCCAGATGTGGAATCTCGGTATCGGCCTCACGATCGATTCGCAGTTCGTCAAAGTCGGGGGCGTGATCAACCCGGTGACCGGGGATTCAGAGACCTTGCGGCTCCGCTTCACGACGTTTCACATTCAGGCCGGATACGGATTCCTCGATGGGCAGCTCATCGTCGGCGCAGGCCTACGTATCCTGCGTCAGCGTACGTTTCAGTCGGACCGCGCCGTGAGCAACGGCGACCTCTATCAGAGCTTGGGACTCGGTGCCGAGGTTGGCGTGATGTTCAGGCCGCACCACAAGCGCTGGAGCCTGGGCGCATCGCTCTTCCCGCGGATTGCTACAGGGGTCCAGACAAGGACAAACGTCGCGCCGAATCCGGACGGTGACATTCTCGTCGGTGACTTTTACATCCCACGGTCCACGAAGCTTCCAACGACCGGCAGCCTTGGCTTCTCGTATCAGTTTGGGCTCCGACCGGCGAATCCACCCTGGGTGAGCGCAGAAGCGCTCGCGGCCGACGAGCTCGACCGCCTCAAGCAGCGAAAGCAAGCGGCGCAGGAACGCGAGCAAGAAGAGCTCAGGGCAGTGCGGGCGCGCGGCGGACCCGACGTCGAGCTCTGCGTGCAAGCGGTCGAGCAGAAGTACGCCCGGAAATACGCCAAGATCAAACAGTCCCGAAAGGAGGTGAAGAAGCAGGCTTGGGACATGCTTCGCAAGCAATACCGCTGGGGCTGGCCGCGCCGCTACTACCTGCTCACCGCCGACCTCTGGCTCACTGGGCGAGTGGACAACGGTGTCGGAGTCGAATCGTTTGTTTTTCAAACGGTGCAACGGTCTGGGGAGAAGATCACGGTCTCACCGCGCATCGGTTTTGAAACCGAGGTTGCGCCGACGCGAATGAAAATCCGCGCTGGCGCGTACATGGAGCCCAGTCGCTTTGCCGCGTCGACGCCGCGCGTCCACGGGACGCTCGGCTGCGACATCAGCCTCTTCAAGTGGAACGTGTTTGGGCTCTGGCCGGATGACTACCGCTGGCAGATCAGCGCCGCCTTCGATATCGCGAGGAAGTACCGGTCCTTCTCCCTCGGCGTCGGCGGCTGGTACTGAGCGGCCGAGATCGCAGCGTTTCGTTGATCCATGCTTGCCCCGAGGGCGTTTCCTCTCTAGAAGACACCGGACAATAGGGGACTTCGCCGACAAATGAAGAACATCATCCTGGGTGCCTGCCTTCTCGCTGCGCTGGCCATAGTTGGCTGCAAGAAAAACAAGACCACGCCGCCTCCGCCGGAGCTCTCGGTGACTCTGGTCGATCCTGGGCAAGCGCCGCTCCAGCCGTTGCGCTACGAGATACCGCCCGACACCGTCGTCAAGAGTTTGTTGGACATCCGCGACGTGGAGGCATCCGCGGAACAAACCGAGGATTCTGAAGACGCGTTCGGCGTGTTGCCGGGCTTCACGCTGTTCCTGCACGCGGGTCCGACTGTCGTCATTCCGAAAGGGTTTCGCTACATCTTGCGCATTGCCAAAGCGGAGCCCGTGCTTCCAGAAGGCGTGACCGATGGTCAAATGCAAGAGGTCGAGCAAGGCGTGGAAGCGCTCAACGGGATGCGCGGCCGCTTCGATATCAATGCGCAAGGCATCGTCGTCGATGCCAATGTTCCCTGGGCCGAAGGCCAGCAACGCATCCACCCCCGAGTTGCAATCACGATCGGAAACGTGCGTTCGGCAATCGCCACCATCCCCCTGCCCCTGGAGCCGGTCGGCGTCGGTGCGGTTTGGGAAGTTCGAAGGCCTCTTCGGATTTGGAGCGCACGCGTGACCCAGGTGACGCGGTACGAGCTAACCGATCGCGTCGGTGATCGATTCCGGGTTACGGTGACGGTGCAACAGACAGCCGCCCCTCAGGTTGCCGACCTCAACCCTGAGCTCGAAATGCACGTTCGCAGCTACGAGATGCATGGGCGGGGCTTCGCACTTGCCGACCTCGGCCTGCCGCTGGCGCTCGAAGCGTCGATCGAGACGAGCTCCGCGGCCGACATCGCGCTGGTTTCCCCGAAAAAGACCGAGCCTTTGCTGTCCGCGCGACGGGCTATCCTCAGACTGGTTTCGAAGAAGGAAAGGTAGACTTCATGTTTCGTATCGTGATGCTCGCCGCTGTGTTGCTGGCGACGAGTTCTTGCCGAACGCAATTCCAGCCTCAGACGGTGCAGGTGGCCGACCCTGGTCCCCCGCAGCGCGTGCTGCCTGAAATTCGGGTCGTGGATGCCGGCATGACTCCGAGGGTTCCCCTTCGCTACAGGGTGGCACCCGGGCAAACCGAGACGCTTTTCCTCGAGCTCGTGCGCGGGCAGTCGACGCAAGCGGCCGGTCAGGGTGCGCAAAGCGGCATTCCGCCGGTCCAACTCGAGGTCAAGATGGGCCCCGCCGAGCCGACGCCTCAGGGGTTCATTCGCCATCCCATTCAGATCACCCAGGTGCGGATCTCGAAGCTGGCAAAGAAGATGAGCCCGGCTCAGCGCGAGCAGATGGAACAGACCTTGGCGCCTCTCTTGCAAATACAAGGGTGGAGCGAAATGGACGTGCAAGGACGAGTCCGCCGCGGAGAGTTTCGCGGGATGGAAGACGTGCCACCGACGCTCCGCACGATGCTTGGCAACATTCGCAGCGCTCTGCTCACCGTGCCGTTTCCCGACGAGCCCCTGGGTGTGCGGGCGCAATGGGAGGTCGAGCGCAGGCTTCAGTTCTCCGGTATATGGGTCGATCAGGTCGTGACCTATCGCATCGACGAGATGGATAAGGAACGGCTCAAGCTGCAGATCACGGCACGCCAAACCGCTCAGCCCCAGTCCGTTGGGAACGGCCGACTCGAGGCCTACCAGGCATCGATCATCGGTTCGGCCACCGTGCGCCTGAACTACTTCACGCCTTATTCCGAGGCCGAGTCGACTTCGCAGATGCGGATCAAGACCCAGACCGAGTCCGGGCCAGAGCTGGTTCGCATCGATACGGTGACGGCGGTGAGACTTTACCCGGCTGACGCAGCCGGCGAAATGGCGACTGAAGAGCCCGAAGAGGAACCCGCCAATCCGGAAGACGCGAAGGTCATAACGGACCCGGGGAAACAGAAGTTGAAGTGGCAGTAACCGGGGCGCGGAAAAAGGCGCCCCTCGGAGCTCGCGCCAATCGGAGGTGGAAGCTGTCTTGCCGATTGTCACTCACACGTCGACTCCGCCCCATATCGCGCCTTTTTCCGCGCCTCTCCACACGGAGACATGAAAAACAACTTCCCCAAACGGCAGGCGGCAGCGCGAGCCCGCAGGGCGAAGCCCGGCGCCAGAGGCGCCGCCAAGCCTAAGCGAAGCGCCAGGCGCGGCAGGGAGGACTACGGGTGGGGGTGGGCGGGCGGTGTAACTAAACCGAACCACGCACCCCACCCAATCACCCCGGCCCCCTAACACCCGCGGCAGCGCGAACCGTCCGTCGCACCCCGGTACGCCGCGAGCCGTTCTCCAATGACTCACTCTCTCCGTACGAATTGCTCTGGGGCTAGCTCTTTGACGAGCGTGTCCGCTGCTTTGGACACAGCGTCCGGGTCGTTCCCGTCGAAGGTGACCTTGGTGCGGTAGTCCTCGGCTTTCCATTTGACGTAGCTTCCAACCATGACGGCGGGAAAGTCCTTGGCGATGCGTTCGAGCAAGCTTGCGATTTCGCCTTCGCCGCTGAGGGTGTAGACGGCTTGCGAGTGGAATTCGTGCCCCTGGTCGAGCCGTTTGCGAAGGTCGGCAAGCTTCAGCTCGAAGATCTCGGGAACGCCCGGGAGCACGAAGACATTTTCGATGACGACCGTCGGCCAGGGAGCGTCGGAGCTGCGAATCATCTCTCCCCCCTCGGGCATGTTGGCCATGCGGAAATGGGCGTCGGTGGCCTGGTCCCCATAATAGTGGCGAATCATCTTTTCGACGGCCTCGGAACGAACGACCGGCCGGTCGAACGACGCGGCGACGCCGTCGATGGTCACGTCATCGTGTGTCGGGCCGACACCGCCACTGGTGAATACGAGGTCGTGAGTGGCGCGCAGGGCGCTGAGGTCTTCCGCGATCGTCTCGACTTCATCGGGGCAGACGACCACGCGCCGGAGCTCGATTCCGAGCTCGAACAGCATGCGCGCGAGAAATGTCGTGTTGGTGTCGACGATCTTGCCGGATAGGATTTCGTTTCCGATGATCAAGGCTGCGGCGGTACGAGGCATGTCACTCCTGGCCTAGCTCGATTCCAAGGGCACGGGCAACCGCAACGAGCTCTCCGTCGGGTGGCACGCGTTTGAGGTTTGCCACTGCAGCCTCCAGAGGCACAGAGACGACGTCCTGGCCTCGCAGGGCGACGACTTGGCCAACGGTGTCGTGGTAGCAGAGCTCCGCGGCTCGCACCCCAAAACGCGTGCCGAGAATCCGATCAAAAGAGGAGGGCGAGCCCCCCCGTTGTAAATGCCCGAGCACGGTCACGCTAATCTCGTGATCGATGCGTCCTTCCAAAAGCCGGGCCAGTCGAAAACCTGAACCATCGAGCCGCTGGGGAAGATGGTCGTGCTTCTCGGTGATGCTCGAGACGGTGCCGCCGAGTGGCTTGCTGCCTTCTCCGACGACGACGATGCTGAAGTTGCCGGAAGGAGACGAACGCTCCGCGATCTTCTCGATCACCCGATCGACGTCATACGGAATCTCGGGAATGAGTATGACGTCCGCGCCGCCCGCGATGCCCGACATGAGTGCGATCCAGCCCGCGTCGTGCCCCATCACTTCGAGGACCATGACCCGGTCGTGCGCCTCGCCCGTCGAATGGAGGGTGTCGATGGCTGCGGTCGCCGTGGTGACTGCGCTATCGAGACCGAAGGTGAGGTCCGTTGCTGCAAGGTCATTTCCGATGGATTTCGGAATGCCCACCACCTGAACGCCAAGCTTCGCGAAGCGCATGCCGATATTCATGGTTCCACCGCCGCCCACGAGAACGAGGGTGTCGATCTCGAGCTCATCGAGCTTGGCCACAACCCGGTCGGACACGTCGATGGTCTTCGGGCTGCCCTCGGGGCTGGTCGCCCCGTAGGCGAAGGGGTTGGCCCTATCGGAGCAGCCCAGGATGCTGCCGCCTTTTGGGAGGATGCCTCGAACATCGGATCGCATGAGTCGGACGACACGGCTGGGTTCCTCGATCAGGCCAGCGAACCCGTCTTCGGAGCCGTAGACCTGGAGGCCTAGGCCTGTCGCTGTCTTGACGAACGCGCGCAGGACGGCGTTGAGGCCAGGAGCATCACCGCCGCCGGTCAGGATGAGGACGCGACGAACCGTCTCCTCTTTCTGCTCGCGGGCGAGGTTGTCATCGGTCATGCGCGACTCTCTTCCCCGAAATCTCGTACATCGCGATTGCAGCGGCCACCGATGCATTCAGCGAGTCCATCGGACCTTTCTGAGGGATCTGAACCACGATATCGCAGCGTTGTCGAACCATTCGGCGTAGGCCTTTGCCCTCCGACCCGATCACCAAGATCCGTCCTGCTGCGCTAGGCTCGAGCTCGCGGATGTCGATGTCGGCGCCAGCGTCGAGCCCGATGATCTCCATTCCAGATTCGGACAGCGAGAGCAAGGTTCGTTGAAGGTTGGTGACGCGTGCAATCGATGCGTGCTCAGTCGCTCCAGCCGAGGCGCGGACCACCGCGCTCGTGATTCCAGCAGCGCGATGTTTGGGGAAGATCACGCCGTCGAGGCCGAGGGTCACCGCGCTTCGAATGATGGCGCCCAGATTCTGTGGATCGGTGACCTGATCGAGGGCGACCAGCGCAGGCGCCGCTTCGGCATGGGCAAGGATCTCGTCGAGCTCGCAGAACTCGTAGTCGTCGGCAAGCGCCACGACACCCTGGTGCCTCACGCCATCGGTCAAACGGTCGAGCTCCGCCCGGTCTCGGTTCGCAACCGGAATACTTCGAGCTTCCGCCGCTTCGCAGATGTCTGGAAACGCGCGCTGCGGTTCGGTGTAGATTTGGCGAACCTTGGCATTGCCGCGCATTCCTTCGAGTACGGGCCGCCGTCCTGCGAGGACACGGGTCATTTCGAAAGTGCCATTCGCACTTGATGCTCGATCTCGGCAGCTGCTCGACCGGGATCAGCCGCATCACGAATTGGCCTTCCCACGACGAGCAGGTCGGCACCTGCTGCGATGGCGTCGGCTGGGGTCGTCACGCGTTTCTGATCGGCGAGGTCTGCGCCTGCGGGTCGAATTCCGGGCGTCACGAGAAATGCCTCTTTTCCGAGCGCGGCGCGCAAGGTCGCGCACTCGTGTGGCGAGGTCACGAAGCCCCGGAGCCCAGCGCCCCATGCGAGCTTCGCCAGCCTGTCCGCTGCGTCGCGCGGCGCCCCTGCCAAGCCAATGGCTTGTAGCGCTGCAGCGTCGAGACTGGTCAACACCGTGACCGCCAAAAGGCGAGTCGAGGCTGCGTTGACGCATGCCTGATGAAGAGATTCGTGCCCGGCGACACTGTGCACCGTCAGATAGGCTACGCCCATCGATGCGGCCCGGGCAACGGAGCGCCCCATCGTTGCAGGGATGTCGTGAAGCTTGAGGTCGAGGAAACACTCGGCGCCAGCGGCGTGGACTGCTTCGACGGCGGCCGGACCCACGGCGGTATAGAGCTCCAGCCCCACCTTGAAGGCGCCCACGTGTTCCCGTGTTTGCTCGATCAGCGCTTTGGCCGCGTCGAGGTCTGGAACATCGAGCGCAAGGGCGATGCGCGACCGCGGGTCGTTCTCATCCATGAATCACCGCAGCCACGCTACGGCGCAGACTAGAGGCTGTCCAGCCCCGCCAATGGATCGTCGGTGTCCGCCTTGCGTCGCTTCGAGCTGCCGCGCCGTTTCGCCGGCGTGCTCGGAGCAGCGGCCCTGCGCGCCGCCGCCGCAGCCTGTGCCTCGCGCTTTGCTTGCTCCGCGAGGCGGGCCTGCTCTGCTTCGGCTTCGGCCCGCTTTTGCGCTTCGAGCTCTGCAGCCGCACGCGCTTGTTCCGCTTCACGCGCAGCGCGCTCGGCCTCCATCTTCGCCGCTAGGGCAGCAGCCTCGCGATGTTCGATCTTCGGCTTGTAGTATCCAAAGTAGGAGCCGGCGCCAAGGCCGAGGACCAAGACAGCCGCCGCTGCCAGAAAGCCGGGGTGCACGCCCTTGCGCTGCTGGGCGCTAATCGCCGCCAGCTCGCGCTCGTGATCGAGCATGCGGGCATGGGCCTCCGCCTTCTCGCGTGCTTCCTGCTCCAAACGGACGCGCAATTGCGCTTCCTCGCGCTCCCGCGCAGTCAGCTCTTCGGCTTCGCGGTTTCGTTTCTCTTCCGCCTGCCGCGCTTCTTCTTGGGCGCGAAGTCGAGCGGCTTCCTCTTCCTGGCGTGCCTGGGCTTCGGCCGCGATGCGCTCACGCTCCGCCGCTTCGCGCTGCAGACGCTCCTCTTCTTCGCTGCGAACACGATCTTCTTCGAGACCCATGAGCTCGCGCAGATTGAAGAGAACGGAAGACTCTTTTTCTTCGGACATGATGCTACTTATATTACACTTTTCCGTTGCCTACGGACAAGGGCTAGAAATGCCTTTTCGGAACATGAAACGCTAGCAACGCCGGCGGACTCCTGTCAAACCAACGCTTTTATTGAATTTCCAGCGTCATGGGAACCCTCCGTGGGGAAGGCTCACAGAAACCCATTGTGACCTGGTATACAGTAGAATTTAGCGATAATATTGGAACCGTGGGTCAGCTTCAAGACTTCCTGCAGTACCTCGATCGGGCTGATGTGACCGAGATCGTGTTCCAAAGCGGGGCTGCGGCGACGGCGAAGAAGCGGGGGAAACCCAAGCCGCTGACCAGCGAGCCGATGAGCGCAAGGCACATTCTCAAGCTGGTCAGTGATACGCCGCTGCAGAGTCTCGTTCCCGTCCAAGATGGTGCGTCGGCCCCGACCGCAACGCGGATCGACGGTGTCGAATACATCGTGACCGTGGTTCGCTCGGGCGAGATGCTCTTGTTGCGGGTGCGTCGCGCCGGACGAAACACCGAGTTGCCTGCAGCACCGATTGGCGCTGTTGCGCCTGTTCGTATCTCGCTCCCGGCCGACGCGGTGGAGCAGAAGCAAGCGCTCGAATCCTATGAGCCTCCGCCGATGCCCGCGAAAGATCGTGCAGCGGTCGCAGCCCCGGCGTGGGTTTCAGCGCCCGCGGTCGAGGCGCCTCAGCCTCAGGTCTCGTACCGACCTCCGGCCGAAGCGTCGCCCCTCGGTGAGTTCGTACGATCGGATCTTCCATTCGGGGCACCGGCTGGATTGCGCGCGCTTCTCGTGCAGGCGCGCGATCAGGCTGCCAGTGACGTTCACATCATGTCGGGAGAGCCGCCGCGATTTCGCTGTGCGGGGCGCTTGGCTGCGGCCGGGCCGGTTCTATCAAACGAAGAGGCGTGCGGCCTCGTCATGCCGCTTCTGAACGAGCGCAACGCAAAGCAGCTGGAGGAGCTCGGGTATGCGGACTTCGCTTGCCAGCTCGAAGGCGTTGGCCGCCTGCGCGTCAACGTGAACAAGCAGCGAAGCGGGATCAAAGGTTGTTTCCGTCTCATCATGCCGGAGCCACCAACCCTAGATTCGCTCGGTCTTCCAAGCGAGCTCCGTCAGATGCTGAACTATCATCAGGGCTTGGTGGTGGTCTCCGGCCCCAACGGCGCCGGAAAGACGACGACCCTGTCTGCCCTGGTCGACCTGTTCAACAGCGAGCGCAGCGTCCACATCATCACCGTCGAGGATCCGGTGGAAGTCATTCATCCAATCAAGAAGGCAATTGTCAGTCAGCGCGAAGTTGGAATCCACACCAAGAGCTTTCACTCCGCGTTGAAGGGCTCGCTCCGCGAAGACCCCGACGTGATTGCGATCGGCGAGCTTCGCGATCGCGAAACCGTCGAGAAAGCGCTCGAAGCGGCGGAGACCGGCCACCTGGTGTTTGCGACGATGAGCACGCCATCGGGCGCACGAACGATCGGCCGCTTGATCGACATGTTCCCTCCTGACGACCAATCCCAGGTTCGGTCGACCTTGGCGGGCGTCCTCAAGTTCGTGGTGAGTCAGCGCTTGGTGCCGAGGAAGGACGGGAACGGCAGGGTCGTTGCGGTCGAGCTTCTGACGGGCGGGATGGCGCTTTGGACGCTCATTCGCGACGATAAGCTCTTCCAGCTTCCAAGCCTTCTCCAGCGCGGCCGTGCGTTTGGAATGATTCGCATCGAGGACTCGCTCAACGAGCTCGTGTCCTCGGGCGTCATCTCAATCGAAACCGCGAAGGCTTTTGCCGACGATCCCCGCGTCATCGGCCACTCACCAAAGCAACCTCTGTCAGCGCCGCAGGCGCCGCCCGAACAGAGCACCAAGGGCACCATGCGAAATCTCTTTTCGAAGAAGGGTCCATAAGCCGTGCCGGCTCTCGATCGCTATTTCGACGTGTTGCTCCAAAGGGGAGGGTCCGACCTTCATCTTTCGATTGGCTACCCGGTCATGATGCGCGCCAAGGGCGAGCTCGTGGCCATCGATGACCGGCCTCTCGACCATCCCACGATCGTGCGGCTCATGGACGAGATCATCAACGAGGACCGGCGAAACTACTTTCACGCCTATCGCGATCTCGACTTTGCCTATGGATACCAAGACAAGGCGAGGTTTCGAGCCAACTATCTGTATAAAACGACCGGTCCCGGCGCAGTCTTTCGAACGATCCCGAGCGAGATCCTCACCGCCGAGCAACTCGGACTTCCGCAGGCCGTCGTCGAGCTGGCCGAGAGGCGCGCCGGCTTGGTGCTCGTGACTGGGCCGACCGGTAGCGGAAAGAGCACCACGCTCGCGGCCATGCTGGATCACATCAACCGCAATCGCGAAGGGCACATCTTGACCATCGAAGACCCGGTCGAGTTCGTTCATACGCCGAAGAAGTGCCAGATTACTCACCGGGAAGTGGGTGATCACACGCCGAGCTTCGCCGATGCGATTCGGAGCGCCGGACGAGAAAACGCCGACGTGATCCTCGTCGGCGAGCTACGCGGCCGAGACACGATGCAAATGGCGCTTCAGCTCGCGAGCTTTGGCATCTTGATTTTCGCCACCGTTCACACCAACTCGGCGCCCGCGACGATTGACCGTTTCGTCAACGCGTTCCCCGCGAGCCAGCAACCGCAGATCCGTGGCATGCTAGCCGACTCACTGGCCGGCATCGTGGCCCAGCAGCTCCTGCGCAAGGCAGATGGAAACGGCCGAATCGCTGCTCAGGAAATCTTGATCGGAACCTCCGGTGTCGCATCGGCGATCCGCGAAGCCAAGACGTCCATGCTCACCAGCCTGATTCAGAGCGGCGGATCGCACGGGATGCAAAGCATCGACTCGGTCCTCGAGAAGCTCGTGAAAGCTGGCAAAGTCGCCCCGGAGGACGCGCTGGAAAAGGCCGCCGACAAGGACAGCTTCTCGAGAATTCCGCAGGTCGCCGCGGTGCTGAAACCGTAAGCGACCGGGGCGCGGCGGAACGCGACGCGGGGGTGCGACGGACGGGGCGCCTTGCAAAGGTGGCCGGAAGGGCTTGAGGCCTGAGGCCACGCAAGGCGCCCCTCGGAGCTCGCGCCAATCGGGGGTGGTTGCTGTCTTGCCGATTGTCACTCACACGCCGCCGAACCCCCGCGTCGCGTTCCGCCGCGCCCCTCCCTACGGAGACAGGACGAACAACGTTCCCAATCGGCCCGCGGCAGCGCGAGCCCGAAGGGCGAAGCCCGGCGCGAATGCGCCGGCAAGGCGGAGCGCAGCGAACGCCGCGCTAGGGAGGATTACGGGTGGGGGTGGGCGGGGCGGTGCAAACAAGCCGTACCACGCAGCCCACCCAACACCCCGCCCCCCAAACATCCGCGGTAGCACAAGCCGAACGGCGACACCCCGCCCCCCCAACACCCGCGGCAGCGCAAGCCGTTCGGCTCCGCCCCGTTCGACGCAGCCCCGTGTCGTGCCTTTTTCCGCGCCCCGCTAGGTACTTCTAGTTCACCGTGAAGCTGTAGCGTGCGCCCATTCGTGGCGCGCCGAAAGTCGGGAAGCGGACGTTCTTGATCTGGTTGCCCATGCAGCCCTGGAAACCGGCACTGCCGCCGTGGACGGTGGCGCCGAGCACCGCGCCGCTGCCCGCGATAGCGAGGTCTACCTTGACGTTCCCCGGCTTGCCGCCGCTCTTCACCTCGGGAAGCACGCAGCTGCTGTAGAAGCGATTGAGGTTGCGATTCATCACGCCAGCGACCTGACCGCCGGTGAGGCGTCCCTCGCCGCCGGATTGTGAAGCATCACCGAGATCCATGGCACGGCTCATCGCATCGTCGTAGCTCGAGAACCCGCTGCTGCGTGTCGACGGAGCAGCGGCCGCGCCTCGCTTGCGGGGCCGCGTAGGGCGGTCCGGAAGCAGGCCGGCTTCACCCGTCGTGATCTTCCCGAGCTTGAACAGGTCGTCGAGCTCCGTCGAGGCCATCTCGCGAGCGTCGCTCGAGCGGGACAAAAGGAAACCGCCGACTGCAATCGCGACGAGGCCAACGACGGAAACGGCGATGAGCAACTTCATCGCGGACGAGCGCTTTTCGGACTTCTGCGCGTGTGTACGCGCCGCCTCTTCAGCCGCAGCGGTGTCCTGATGTTCGCGCTGCAGAATGAATTCACGGAACTGCGGCCACTCGCGGAGTGGTCTGCGCTCGCCGGTGTCGATGTTGAACGTGACGTCATCACCTGCGAAGCCGCCAACGTTGAGCCGCTCGATGAGCTCGCGCGCGCTGAAGGGACCGTGGTCCATCTTGTCCCGCGCAACCATCCATCGCTGCTTCGAATCTGAAGAGAGCTGGTTGATCAGGCTCATCAGGCCACGCCGAGGAGGAGCAGGTGGCGAAAACGATGCCTGCGGCGCCAAGGAGATCATCGGAATCTCGACGTCCGGAGGCGGCGCCACCGAGTTGATGATGTCGATGTCGACGCTGACGCCCGTGTCCGGCTGCGGAGGGGACGAGTTGGCCTCCTTCACGAAAGGTAGAAGGGCGTTGCGCACCGAGTCGGGAGAGTCGAACCGGTCGGCGGGATCGGACGCCAAGCAGTCGAGCAAGATGCGATCGACTTCCGGCGGAATGTCGTCGCGAACTTCCGACGGGGCGACGAAGTCGGTTCCTGGCTTGCGTGTGGTCAGGAGCTCGTAGAGGATGGCGCCAATTCCAAACACGTCGCTCCGCGCGGTCGCGGGTTCGCCGCGTTTGACCTCGGGCGCCAGGCAGGCGTGGTCTGAGTCCCGAAAGGCGCTCGGACCAGCAGCCCCCAAAAGCACTTGGCCAACGCCAAAGTCGCGAACTTTGACACGGCCGCCCCGTGTTACGGAGACGACGCTCGGACGCAAGGTTCCGTGCGGTCCGGTTTTGTGCGCGTAGCTCAGCGCGCCGCAGAGGTGTGCGATGACGTTGTAAACGCCCCGCAACGAGATCGGATCGCCGTCGCGGTCCCGGGCCTGGATGAAATCCGAGAGTGGAAGCCCGTCGATCCATTCGCTGGCGACGAAATGCTCGCCCTTCGGAGTGCGGCCCACTCCGAAGACTCGTGCGATGTTGCGATGCGTGAGCGTCGCCGCCGCCCGGCAGGCTTCCCGAAATTCGGGTGCCGCGGCCGCTGGGACCATTTCCGGCTTGATGACGCGAACCAGAATCGAGCGCTTGGTCTGCTGATCTTTGGCCGACCAGACGACGCCCTGCGGGTCTTCGTCGATCTGATCGACGACCTCGAATCTTCCCCCAACCACAGCCCCTGGGTGTAACCCCGATGCCGCAGGCCTCGTTGACGCAATCCCCTGAGCCATCTCCGAAAAACAAGATAGACGACGGAAGCGGGGCGTCCCAAATTTGGGGCTAGTCCCCCTTCGCCAGCTCCACCTCGAGCTCCCGGTCCCCCAGCACGGCGCCCGCCATCGACTCGATGATATCTTGCGCGCGGTCTTCAGGAACATCGACGAGCGAGTGCTTGTCACGAACCCGTATGCGGCCAATTTCCTTACGTTTCAGACCGGTTCGGTCTCGGAGCATGCGCCCCAGCTCCGATGCCCGGAGCTCGTCGCGTCGACCTACGTTCACATACAGCGTCGCCGTCGGCGGCTCTTCCTCGACTTCGGGGGTCGACTCGTCGGAATCGCCATTGACCATGCTGTGTTCGTCCGGGTGCTGTTTGCCGCGCCTTCGCCGGGTTGCGGCGACTTTATCGACATCGCCCGTCTCTTCTCCAAAGAACGCGGAGAGTAGGCCGGCGAGCATCCGCTCCGCATCGACGTGGCTCATGAAGCGGCGCACCAAGGCGAGGTCATGTTCGTTCGGCGCTTTGGGGTAGGCCACGTCGATCATCGCAATTCGGTCGGCCTCTTGGCGAGTTCGTTGCTCTCCCTCACTCGGCAGTGTCCGCTCGACGGGGAAGATTCGGTATTGCAGTCGAAGATAGTAGAGGATCCCGAGCTCGGTCGCGCCCACCAGCGTGATCGCAGTGCCGGTTCGGCCGGCGCGCCCCGTTCGGCCAGTCCGGTGCACATATTGCTCCACGTTGGTTGGCAACGAGAAGTTGATGACGTGGGTGAGGTGAGAGACGTCGATCCCGCGGGAAGCGACATCGGTCGCGACCAAGAAGCGAAGCTCCTCGCGACGCACACGGCCGAGCACTTCCTCGCGCTCCCGTTGAGGCCGGTCCCCGTTCAGCCACTCTGCATTGAAGCCCGCACGCTGCAGCGCTGCCGAGACCTCTTCGGTTTCGGCCTTGGTGTTGCAGAAAATGAGGGCGCTCTCCGGATCTTCGATTTCGAGAACCGTGATCAAGTCTGCAACTCGCCCGACGCCACTCACCATGTAGACGAAATGTTCAATCCCAAGGGCGCCCACGTGGTCTCCCGAGAGGCCGAGGAACTGTGGATTGTGCATGTGCTTCTCGGCGACACGTTTGATCGCGCGGTCGACGGTCGCCGAAAACAACAGAGTCTGACGCTTTTTGGGGAGCTTTTCGATGATTGCGTGGAGCTCTTTGGCGAAGCCCATCGACAGCATTTCATCGGCCTCATCGAGCACCAAGACCTTCAGTCGAGATGCCTTGATCGTCCCGCGCTTGAGATGGTCGAGGACGCGCCCAGGCGTTCCACTGATGACGCGCGCGCCTTTTTCGAGTGCGCGGATTTGTTGCTCCATCGAGGCGCCGCCGTAGACGGCGACGGTGTCGATGCCGCGGCGGGCTCCGAGCTTTGCAATCTCCCGCGCGCTCTGCAGAGCCAGCTCCCGCGTTGGGGCGAGGAGGAGGGCCTGTTCATCCCCGTCATCCGTGAGCAATCGATCGACGAGCGGAATTCCGAACGCGCCTGTCTTTCCTGTGCCCGTCCGGGACTGCACGATGAGGTCGTGTCCGGCGATGGCCAGCGGATAGGAGTCACGCTGCACAGGAGTCGGGGTTTCCCAACCCAGTTCAGCAATCGCTTCGAGGACGTCCTCGTGTATGCCAAGTTCTGCGAACGTCTTGGCGCCTTCCTCTTCGGGTGGCTCGGCTTCGGGCTGCTCGGCTTCGGGCTGCTCGGTCATGGACTAGGCTCCGGGGTCTGAGGTGATTGAAGCTCCGACCTCGAGCCGAGCGTTTCGGTGACGCGATTGGCAAGAGGCGCGTCTTCTCGGATGTACCTCTGGAGGTCGAGCTCGACGCGGTGTCGGTACTGATTGAGCAAATGTACGTGGTCTTCGTTACAGCGCGTGGCCAGCTCGTTCAGCCGAAGATCCCAGGCTTCGAGAGACTTCTGGAGGGCGGTTTCATCTGTCGCATTCGTGGCGAGATAGGCGAGCCTTAGCTCATCCACCTCGTGTCGAAGCAGCTGCAGGCCATCGGCGCACTCCAGATCGAACGAGGCATCGCTCTTGGGCCAGAACACCTGCGGGATGACCGATGCAAAGCCCACGATGACCAAGTAGGCGAGGGCGATCGAATAGATGCCTACGGCCAACCGGCGGCCAAGCCCGCCTCGTTCTTTTTTTCGCGGCAAAGACTGTCCTCGTCTACCAATGTTCTCTCTAAAGCCGATTGGTTGTAACGACCCGCTTGCACCGGGTCAAGACGGCGGCGGATTGCGGCGTTTCTGCTTCTCACGACGGGTTCCCCACATGAAAAGGCCGACGCTCACGATGATGGTGAGGGCCACGACGCCGCCGCATAGCCCGTACCAGAGGAGAGTGGTGACCCCGGTCCCCACGCGATCAACACACCAGCTTGTAGCCGACGCCGTAGACCGTCAGGATGTGCACGGGGCGATCGGGCTTGGGCTCGATCTTGCGGCGCAGCTTGACGATGAAGTTGTCGACCGTGCGATTGTTGGGGCCGGCTTCCAAGCCCCAGATCTTCTCGAGAATCTCGTCACGGGAGACGGGTTCGCCCTCGCGCTCCCAGAGGAACTTCAAGAGCTCCACTTCGTAGAACGACAAATGCATCGTTTCGGAGCCCCGCGTGAGAGTCTGCGCGCCGGTTTCGATGTTGATGTCGCCGATTCGGATTTCGGCCTGTGAGGGGCGGATGGACCTTCCAGCGCGTCGAAAGAGCGCCCGTATTCGGGCGACGAGCTCGCCGATCGCAAATGGCTTGGTCACGTAGTCGTCGGCGCCGGCTTCGAGTCCGCGGATTTTGTCCGATTCCTGCCCGCGGGCCGTGAGCATGAGGATAGGCAGGATTGGGTCAGTCTTGCGGATGGTTTCGCAAACCTGATAGCCGTTGATGTCGGGGAGCATCAGGTCGAGGATCACGCAGTCGATGTCCTCCGTAGCGGCAAGCTCGATCGCTTTTGCACCCTTCGCCGTGTGTACGACCCGATACCCTTCGAACCGCAGGCTGTCGGAGAGCCCAAGCGCGAGAGCCGGATCATCCTCCACGAGCAAAATTCCGCGTCCGTCTTCTGACATCGCCGCGAAGATACCCGCTGTCTCGTGGAGCGGCAAAGATGCTTCGCTCAGAGCGCGGCGACCGGAATGGAGAAGCCGACGACCGCGCCGCCTCCCGGGGCGTTTTTTGCCCATGCCCGGCCCCCGTGGGCCTGCGCGATGTGCTGGACCAGCGACAGACCGATGCCCGAGCCGCGAGTGGTGCTGCTGTGCGGGCCCCGGTAAAAGCGTTCAAACACGCGCCGAAGCGAGTCGGTGGGGATTCCGGCGCCATGGTCACGGACGGCAACGTCGATGGAGTGACGCTTGGCGATGAGCTCGAGCTCGACGGGGGTCTGTCCGCCGTACTTCACGGCGTTGTCGAGTAGATTGATGATGGCCAAAGCGATGGCCTCCTGGTCGATCAGCACCGGAGGAAGCTCGTCCGCCCTCTCGAGCTGGATTTCGACGCCGTCCTGCTCGCTCCGGTAGCGAAACGCCTCCAGCGCGCGGCCGACGGCCTCCCCGAGGTCACCTTGCTTGAGCCGGTACGGCCCCTTGCCGCCCTCGAGTGCGGAGAAATCCAGCACGTTGTCGATCAACGAGGTGAGTCGTTCGGACTCCCGGCAAATGATGTCCAGGTACTCCATGCGGCGTTCCTCGCTTGGTACGCGGTCAGAGCGAAGCATGTCGGCGAACATTCGAACGACCGATAGCGGCGTTTTGAGCTCGTGGGACACGTTGGCCATGAGCTCGCTCTTGAGCTCGTTGAGGCGACGCTCTTTCTCCGCGGCGTAAATGAAGAAGACCGCGCTCAAGAGAATGATCGCGAAAGACATCAAAGGGAGTGTCGCCTCCCCGCGCATCCTGGAGCGTCCTTGAGCTTGAAGGAGCGCCGCTTGGCGAGGAGCGACCTGCAACCGCCAGCCGTCGAGCGTCGTCGGGAACCGATGGTCGACCGTATAGACGCCGACTTCCGACAGGTCGGGGCCAAACACCAGCTGGTTGCTTTCGTCGACGATGTTGTAAACCTGGCTCGACGCATCGGAGCTGAACATCGTCGGCAAGACTTCATCGACCAGGTACTGGGTGTCGTGCACGGCCACGATGTAGGTCAGCTGACCGGCGCGGGTATCGAATGCCCGGTAAGACAGGAGGTAGCCGCCTTGGTCGCCGTCCTCCTGGACGTGGACGTGTCGAAGGACGTGCGGCTCGGGGGAGTCTAGGTCGAGGGTCCCCAGCAGTTTCTGGCGAAACGTTCGGAGAAAGGCCCGCCGTGTCTTTTTGTCTTCCCGACTCGCCCACTGAATGACGTCGCCATCTGGGTCGAGCAGGAGCACCGACCTGACACTCGGTGTTTGCGTCTCGGCTTGAGGGAGCCAAACCGAGTCGATGGTACTTGAATCGTTTGGGTCGACGAGGCGAAACACCGTGCCGTCCGCAATGACGATGTAACGCTCGATCCGCTCTACGCGCTGCTGGGCCACGCTCAGCAGCGACTGCGCAATCGTTTCGTCCCCGAGCTGCATGTACTCACGCGAAGAGCGAAACGTGTAGACGCCCAAGATGCCGGCGGCGACCAGGATCGCGGGGACCAGGACGAGGTACCATAGTCGTAGGCGTCCGCCTTCCATTACTGGAGTTCGGGCTGCATTCTATGGGGCAGACGGCTGAACGCCCTCGCCCTTGTCGGGGCGCGGGTCGCTGAGGTCCAGCTTGAGGCGATCGGGGTCGAGCAGCGCGTTTGCAAGCACGGCGTCCATCTTCGATACCGGGACGAACTCGAGCGTCTCGCGAACTTCCTCCGGAACCTCGTCGAGGTCTGCCGCGTTGCGCTCCGGAAGAATCACTCGCTTGATACCCGCGCGGTGCGCCGCAAGAACTTTCTCTTTGACGCCGCCAACAGGAAGCACGCGGCCGCGCAACGTGATCTCTCCTGTCATCGCCACGTCGTGCCGCACGTGGATGCCGGTCAGCAGTGAAACGATCGCCGTCATCATGGTGACGCCTGCGCTCGGCCCGTCCTTCGGCATGGCCCCGGCCGGGATGTGAATGTGGATGTCGCTGGTCTCGAGGAAATCCTCGGGAATGCCGAACGCCTTGGCGCGCGTACGCACGTAGCTCATCGCCGTTTGCGCGGACTCCTTCATGACATCACCGAGCTGCCCAGTGAGCTGCAGCTTGCCGGTGCCGTGCATCCGGGTGCATTCGATGAAGAGGATTTCGCCGCCGACAGAGGTCCAGGCCAGGCCGGTTGCGACGCCGGTTTCAGCCGTCCGCTCCGCGACCTCCGAGCTGAAGCGAGGCGCGCCCAAGTAGGGCCGCAAGGAGTCCTCATCGGAAATGACCCACGGGCCCGTTTCTCCTTCCGCCACCTTGACCGCAACGCCACGAATGACGCTCGCGATTTGGCGCTCGAGATTGCGCACCCCGGCTTCCCGAGTGTAGTGATCGATGATCGACTCGATAGCGCGGTCCTCCAGCGTGACCTGCTCGGGCTTGATGCCGTGCTCTTCGAGTTGCTTTGGCACGAGGTGCACTCGGGCGATGTCGGCCTTCTCTCGACGCGTGTAGCTCGGGATCTCGATGATCTCCATGCGGTCCCGAAGCGGCGCCGGGATCGTGTCGCCCACGTTGCCGGTTGCGATGAACATCACCTTCGACAGGTCGTAGGGGATCTCCAGGTAGTGGTCGCTGAACGTGTCGTTTTGCTCCGGGTCGAGGACCTCGAGCAACGCCGCGGCCGGGTCACCGCGAAAGTCGTGACCAATCTTGTCGATTTCGTCGAGCATGAAGACTGGGTTGATCGTGCTGGCTTTCTTCATTCCTTGGATGACCTGGCCAGGGAGCGCGCCGACGTAGGTGCGCCGGTGGCCGCGAATGGCGGCTTCGTCGTGGACGCCACCAAGGCTGATGCGGTGGAACTTACGCCCGAGCGCGCGCGCAACCGAACGGCCGAGCGAGGTCTTACCAACACCGGGCGGCCCGATGAGACAGAGGATCGGGCCCTTCTTGTCTTTCTTGAGCTTGCGAACCGCGAGGTATTCGACGATGCGCTTTTTGACCTTCTCTAGGCCGGAGTGGTCTTCGTCGAGCACCTTCCGAACGGCCGCAATGTCCATGTTATCGGCGGTCTGCTTGCTCCATGGGACATCGAGAATCCAGTCGATGTACGTTCGCACGACCGTGTATTCTGCCGAGCCGACCTGCATCTGCCGAAGTCGCTTGAGCTGTTTGTGCGCAACCGTGTCGGCCTCGCCAGGCAGGTTTGCCTTCGCGAGGCGCTCCTCGAGGACATCGAGGTCGCCCTGATCGCCTTCTTCTTCGCCCAGCTCCTCTTTGATGGCTTTGAGCTGTTGGCGCAGGACGTACTCGCGCTGGTTCTTGCCCATCTCCTCCTTGATTTGGGAGTTGATGCGCTCCCGCATCTTGAGGATCTCGAGTTGACGTGTCAGCAGGCGTAGGACCTTGCGAATGCGCTCCTTCGCGTCGAGTGTTTCGAGCAATTGGGATTTCTCTTCGACCGGTGCGTCGAGATTCGCGGCCACCAGGTCGGCGAGCTGCCCGTGCTCTTGAATCGAGTCGATGAGAGAGCCGGCCTCCCGTGGCAGCTCCGGCATCAGCTGGATGACCTGCTTGGCGATGTCGCGGAGACTCATGGCGAGCGCTTCGCTCTCGACATCCTCGGCGACTGGCTCTTCGAGACGCGAGACGCGAGCGCGGAGGTAAGGCTCCGAGGTCACCACCTGCTCGAGCCGGATGCGCACCAGGCCCTGAAGGATGAGGCTGTAGTTGCCCGAGCTGTGTTTGAGCGCCTTGAGGACGCGCGCCGCTACACCGACCGGGTAGAGGTCGTTCTGGTCCGGATCGTCGGTCGAAGGGTCCCGCTGAGCCACAATCGCGATGATGGGCTGATCGAGGTTCTCGATGTCCTCGACGAGCGCAACCGACTTCTCGCGACCGACATCGAAGGGCGCCACGGCCGCCGGGAAGAGCACGGCGTTGCGAATGGGAAGCACCGGGAGCTCGCTGCCGAACTCGATTTCCCCCGTATCGGGCGGCGGGATCGATGTAATTGTTTCCTCTTCGTCGCTCATGGTGCTGTTCTACTCCAACTCGTGCCGAACCCAAGTTTTTCCTATACTGTTGGCGAACATAGCCACGCACCAATTTCCTGGCAAGGGTCTCACTTGTGGCGCTGGCCCGGCACGTCAAGGATTCTGCGGGCACATCGTCGATCGAAGGCTCGGAGTCGCCCAATTAGGCGTTTTTGGAGCTGCGCCTCAGAAGCAGACTTGGTTTCGGCCGGCCCGTTTGGCCTCGTACATCTTGTCGTCGGCGGCCTTGAACAGATCCCAGGCGTCTTCGTAGTCCGTTTGCCACTCGGCCACACCGACGCTCACGGTGATGTGGACCGCGGAGCCCTCGAATTCAAAGCGGGTATCTCCGATTAGGCGATTGATCTTGCCGGCGAGCTCAGTGGCGCCATCAAGACTGACCTCGGGGGTGATCAGGGCAAACTCCTCGCCCCCAATTCGGGCCAACACATCGTTGACGCGAAGCCTGCCGAGGAGAATCGCGCCGAGCTGCCGCAAGATTGCATCGCCGGCCAAGTGACCAAGGCGGTCGTTGACGCTCTTGAAGTGATCGAGATCGAAGACCAGGAGAGAAAAGGTTCGCTTGTATCGAATTGCGCGCGCAACCTCCCGGTCGAGCATCTCGTCGAAGTATCGCTTGTTGTTGAGCTGCGTGAGGCCATCGGTCGTCATCAACCGATAGATCTCTTCGTGGTACTGGACTTCCACGTCGTCGCCGACGATGAATTTCAAGATGGTGCGCCCGACCTTGAGCTGATCGCCGTGTCGAAGCCGACCTTGGGGTTCCAGCAGGTCGTCGTTCACATAGGTCCCGTTCGTCGAATCGAGGTCGCGAACCAGGAACTCTCCGTCCTCGAACTGAATCCGGCAGTGCTTGCGCGAGACGCTCTCCTGGTCGATCGGAATTTGGCAGTTGGGTGAGCGCCCGATGGTCAAAGGTTCAGTGCCAACCTGCACTCGCCGGCCCATCTCATGTCCGTAAATGACGATCAGACAACCGTTCTGATTGGAGGGACGCGGCCCCCGAGCGTCTCCGACCTCCGTGAGGACGGTTTGACTGGCGCTGGTCGTCTGGTCCTTGAAGGGCACGCTTTCAATATACAGTGTAACGCACTCTCCGTTAAAATGACCGACAGAGGATTGCAGTCACAGCGGACTGATTGCTTTGTTGACCCCCAGAACACGGTTCAATAGCGTGAAGGCGTGCGCGACGTAATTTCTAACTCCTGGCTGTGGGGGCTGGTGAGCCTCGCCCTGGTTCTCGCTACGCCCCTCGCTCTGACGGCCAGCCCGCCAACGGCGCAACGCACCTCCACGAACGTGGCTCGCGTCGTGACGCCCCCGTTCACGGATGTCGATGTGTCGAAGGCGAAGCCTGGGAGCGAGGGCTGGGTGGTTCCGCGCCGCGACGGAACCCGCGCCGTGCTCACGGTCGACCGCGACCTCCAGTCCCACGTTCAAAGCTTGTTCAGTCGATACGACGTTCCAGCGGGCGGCCTGGTTGCGATCGATCCCAAGACGGGAAAGGTGCTTGCCTTCGTTGGGTACGAAGCGGGGAAGGGCCAAAGCGCACGAGTGGCGACGGACCCCGGGCCGCCGGCCGCGTCGGTGTTCAAGATCATCACCGCGTCCGCTCTGCTCGACGCGGGCGTTAAGAGCTCGACCTCGGTTTGCTACGGCGGAGGGATGCGCGGACTGGTGGCCGCCGACCTGGTCGATAGCCCCAAACGCGATCGCTGGTGCGCAACGATGGCCGACGCGCTCGGGTATTCGATCAACGCGGTGTTCGCAAAGCTTGCGGACCGACACATCGACGAGGCTCGGATGACACAATACGTCGCGGCCTTCGGCTTTGGACAGCGCCTGCCTTTCGATCTTCCCGTGTCGCCAAGCCCAGTGGACGTGCCCGACAGCCGTCTCGAGCGCGCACGAATGGCCGCCGGGTTCTGGCACAGCCAACTCTCGCCTCTGCACGGCGCGTTGCTCGCGTCGACCATCGCGAATGACGGACAAATGCCGTATGCGGCGATCGTCGACCGAATTGAAAGCAGCTCCGGCGAGACGCTCTATCAGCATGTGCCACGCAATTTTCGGCAGGTCTTGCCGCGGCAAACGGCGCGTCTCACCGGCGAGATGATGACGCGGACGGTGACGAAGGGAACATCCAAGAAGGCATTTTGGGACGCAAAGGGGCGCCCCTTCCTTCCTGGCGTGAGTATCGCGGGCAAGACCGGCACCCTCAGCCGCTACAATCCGCACCGCACCTACAACTGGTGGGTCGGCTACGCGCCGGTCGACGATCCGCAAATCGCGGTCGCCGCGCTCGTCGTCAATGAGCCCGCCTGGCGGATCAAAGCGAGCTACGTAGCCAAAGAAGCGCTGCGGAACTACCTGCTGCGGTAGCTAGTTAGCCAATTCGGCCTTCTGGGGCGTTGCGGTGTCCCACGGCTGAGTTAGCCTGCGGCCCGCTTCACTACCAAGAAAGGTACGCTCCATGTTCCGTAGCATTCGACTTCTGGCGCTAAGCGCGCTGACCGCTCTCTTCTTGCTCTCTTCTTCCGCCGTGACCGCACAGGCACCGGTGCTCAACCGTGTCGTCAAGACCAACACGCTTCGAGTAGGGATGTCGGCGAATCAGCCGCCGCTCAACGTGAAGAGCAAGAGCGGGCAGATGATCGGCTTGGAGGTCGACCTTGCAAACGGGATTGCCTACGCGCTTGGGCTCGAGCTCGAGATTGTGCAGAAGCCCTTTGGTCAGCTTCTCGGAGCGCTCAAGAAGGGTCAGGTCGACATGGTGATGTCTGGCGTCGATATCACTGCCGCTCGGACCAAGGACTTCCTCTTCGTCGGTCCGTATCTCTTGTCGGGCAAGTCGCTGGTGACCACTTCGAAGGCCCTGGCCGGCGCCGAAACGGTCGACGACATCAACCAGCCGGACGTGACCTTCGTTGCGCTGAAGAACTCGACGAGCCACGCCTTCGTCAAAAAGAACATCCCGAAGGCCAAGCTCATCGCCGTCGACAATTACGAGAAGGGCATTGCGATGGTCATCGACGGCAAGGCCAGCGCGATGATCGCGGACATGCCGGCCTGCGCCTTGGCCGTCCTCCGCAATCCCGACGCAGGCCTCATCACGCTCGCAGAGCCGCTTTCGGTCGAGCCGATGGGAATCGCGGTGTCCGCAAAGGACATGCGGTTCTACAACCTGATCGATAACTACATCGAGGCGATGGAAGCCACGGGCATTCTTTCGGCGCTTCGCGCGAAGTGGTTTGAGGACCCGAGCTGGGTCGACGAGCTGCCGTAGTCGTAAGAACCGGGGCGCGTTCCGCCGCGCCCCGGTTCCTTAGTCCTTATTCCGGACGATGAAGGTGTTCATGCCTTCTTCCCGTTCGAATGTCGTCCGATAGTCCTGCGCCTGTTGTCGCGATTCAAACGGACCGATTCGGACGCGCCAGTGGGTGCCGCGGTCTTCGACGGTGCCGGTCGTCACGTAGGCCGCGTGCCCGCGCTTGCGTAGGGCGCTGGCGAACACTTGAGCCTCATTGGCGTCCCGGTAGCTGATGACTTGCAGGGTGTAGCGTCCCTCGTGCCCGGCCGGTGCCGAGATCGTGTTCGCAGGAACCGTGGCGGCGACGAGCGGGTCGCGTACGGCGGCCATCTCGACGACCGTTCGATCAGGACCCGCGGTGACGGAAGCCGGCAACCCGGCGGCGATGTCGGAACGCGGTGGAGGCTTGGTCAGCGGATCGAGGTGTGCGAGCTCGGCGGCTGCGGCGGCCATGGCAGCGGCAACTTCCGGCCGTGTCTCGCTCACCAGGGTCGTGGGGAAGCTCAAGGTCTCGGGGTCGATTGCAGGCTCGGCGACCGGCTCCTTCGCTGCCTCTGCCTCTGCCTCTTCGGCTTCGGTTTGCTCGGCGATGGCCAACATCTGAAGAGGATCGTGGGGCTCGGACTCGCTGTCATCCGGCAGGGCTGCAACCGCAGCCACCACGACGGCGATCGCCGCCACGAGGCCGACCCCCGAGAGCGCCAAAACGCCTCGCCCTTCGCTCGAGGATCGCTCTTCGATCCGATCCAGATCGCGCATTGCAGTGTCCATTTTCCGTTCGGCTCCGAGCCTGCTCAGGGGTTTACGAAACTTCCTCCGAAGCAGCCAAAAAACAGCAGTTCAGACGCCCCGAGAGGGCGTGCAGCGGGGGTGCACACGTGGTAGCTTCGCGCCGGCGTCGCAGCACTGGGGAACGGCGCGTGGGAGCAGTAGTTCATGGCGGAATCTCCACAGAAGCATCCGGTCACCCTCGAAGACGAGATGAGGCGCTCGTACCTCGATTACGCGATGAGCGTGATCATCGGGCGAGCGATTCCGGACGTCCGGGACGGCCTGAAACCGGTCCACCGGCGCATTCTCTACTCGATGCACGAGCAAAAGGTGCATTGGAACGGCTCGTACCGGAAAAGCGCCCGCATCGTCGGTGACGTGCTCGGCAAGTATCACCCCCACGGGGATAGCGCGGTCTACGATGCGCTCGTTCGCATGGCGCAGGATTTCTCCATGCGTTACCCGCTCGTGGATGGGCAGGGGAACTTCGGGTCCATCGATGGCGATCCGGCCGCGGCGATGCGTTACACCGAGGTTCGGATGCACCGGCTCGCGTCCGAGCTGCTCGCAGATATCGAAAAGGAAACGGTAGACTTCGGCCCAAACTTCGACGACTCCGAAAGTGAGCCGCTCGTTCTTCCGAGCCGGATTCCGAACCTGCTGATCAACGGCTCGGGCGGCATCGCGGTGGGCATGGCAACCAACATCCCGCCGCACAATCTTCGGGAAATCGTCGATGCCACCGTCCGACTCATGAAAGACCCGGAGCTGAGCGTCGACGACCTCATGCAGGACGACGACGAAACCGGCCGGCTTGGGGTGACGGGCCCCGATTTTCCGACCGCGGGCTACATCTACGGCCGCGCGGGCATCCATCTCGGGTACCGGACCGGGCGCGGGCGCATCGTGATGCGGGCCCGGGCGAGCATCGAGCAGCTTCCCGGCAAGGGTGACCGCGAGATGATCGTCATCACCGAAATCCCGTATCAGGTGAACAAGGCGGAGCTTCTGAAGAAGGTCGCCGACCTGGTCCGCGACAAGCGGCTCGAGGGCATCAGCGACATCCGCGACGAGTCGGACCGCGACGGCCTGCGCGTGGTCATCGAGCTCAAGCGGGACGCTCACGGCGAAATCGTGCTGAACAAGCTCTACCAAATGACCGCGCTCCAGAGCACCTTTGGCTACAACTGTCTCGCCATCGTGGGGCAGCGTCCCGAGGTCCTCGACCTACGCACCGCGCTCCTTCGTTTCATCGACCACCGGCGCGAGGTCGTCGTTCGTCGGACCCGGTACGACCTTCGCCAGGCCAAGGCGCAGCGAGAGCTCATCGAAGGGCTCGGGATGGCGGTCACCGACATCGACCTGGTGGTCAATACGATTCGGTCCTCGAAAGATCCCGATGAGGCGCGCGCGCGGCTGATGCAGTTGCCGCTCACCGGCCTCGAAGAGTTCGTCAGGCGCGCCGGCCGTCCCGAAGCAGAGATCCAAACAGCCAAGGAGCGAGGCGAGTATTTGCTCTCCGAGCGGCAGGCCAAGGCCATCCTCGAGATGCGGCTCTCCCGTTTGACCGGTCTCGAGCGTGAAAAGTTGGCCACCGAGTACGGTAGCCTCTGCGACGTGATCGGCGAGCTCGAGGCCATCCTGGCGAGCAGCGTGCTTCTCGACGAGGTCATCGTGAAAGAGCTCGATGAGATCCGGGAACGCTTCGGCGACGCACGGCGAACCGAAATCGTCGAAGCCGAAGGGGACATCTCGATCGAGGATCTCGTCCCGGACGAAGAAGTGGTCGTCACGGTCTCGCACGCGGGCTACGTCAAGCGCGTTCCGCTCAGCGAATACCGGGCGCAGGGCCGCGGTGGCAAGGGCCTTCGGGCCATGGATACCCGCGAACAGGACTTCGTGAGCTGGGTCTTCGTCGTCAACGCGCACGCAAACGTCCTGTTCTTGAGCGACAAGGGCAAGGCATACCTCAAGAAGGTCTACCAGATTCCCGAAACCGGCCGTGCGGCGAGGGGACGGGCGGTCGTCAATCTCGTCGGCATGGAGCCGGATGAGCGGGTCGCCGCGATTCTTCCAATTCGTGAGTTTGTCGATGACGGGTATCTCTTGACGTGCACGCGAAAAGGCCGCGTGAAGCGAACCAGTCTAAGCGCATACGAGAACATTCGTCAGACGGGGATCATCGGTGTGGCCATCGGCGAGGGCGATGCGCTGCTGGCCGCCCGGATCGTGACCCCGGCCCAGCACGTCCTGATTGGCACGTCCAACGGCATGAGCATTCGCTTCGCCATCGAAGACGTGAGGTCGATGGGCCGCGACTCGATGGGCGTCAAAGGTGTCGACCTGCGCGAAGGCGACCTCGTCATTGGCATGGACATCATCGAGGACGAGAGCGAGCAGCAGGTTCTCACCGTGAGTGCAAACGGCTACGGCAAGCGGACCAGGGTCGCGGAATGGCGCACTCAGAACCGCGGTGGCAAAGGCATCATCGCGATGGATACCTCGGAGCGAAACGGCGCTCTGGTGAAGCTCCGCCTCGTGTCGCCCGAGGACCAGCTGATGGTGATCACAAACGGTGGACAGGTCATCCGCACCCGGGTGAGCGAGATTCGCGAAACCGGCCGCAACACCCAGGGTGTTCGGGTGATCCGCCTCAGGGATGGGGAGCAAGTCGTCGACGTCGAGCCTGTGGCCGAAGGCGAAGAGGTGGACGAAGAGGTCGACGCGGAGCTCGGCCAAGTGGTCGACGCGGAAGAACCGCAAGAACCCCAGGGGAATTAGCCCAAGCCGGACTGGAAATGTGTAATCCCGAGAACAACACGCTATCCTTGTGAGAGCATTTTGGGGAGTGTTTTGCGAGGGGTAGGGGAGTGTGAGTAGCGGACCCGTCATCGGGATCGACCTGGGTACGACCAACTCTGTGGTTGCCGTTGCAGACCAGCGCGGAGCGCTGGTTCTGGCGGACAGCGATGGGGTGACCTTGACCCCGTCGGTCGTTTCATTTCATCCAAGTGGCGATGTGTTGGTGGGCGCGCCTGCGAAGGAGCGGCGCCTGCTCGATGCAAAGAACACCGTCTACTCCGTCAAGAGGCTAATCGGTCGTCCCTTTAGCAGCTATGAGGTCAAACACGCGCAAGAGCGGTTCGCGTTCGAGCTCTCGGAAGGCCCGAGCGGAGGTGTGCTGGTCGCAGCGCGCGGCGAGACGTACACGCTCAGCGAGATCAGCGCTTTCGTCCTCCGACATGTTCGAAAGGTAGCCGAACAGGCCCTGGGCAAAGAGTGCGGCAAGGCGGTCGTCACCGTGCCCGCCAACTTCAACGAGCTCCAGCGAAGCGCGACCAAAGCAGCTGGACGGGTGGCCGGTCTCGACGTGCTTCGCATCGTCAACGAGCCGACCGCAGCGGCGCTTGCATACGGCTACAACAAGACCTCAACCGAGCGGGTCGCCGTGTATGATCTGGGTGGAGGCACGTTCGACATCACGATCCTTCAGCTGGCTGGAGACGTGTTCGAAGTGCTTGCAACGGCCGGTGACACGTTCCTCGGTGGCGATGACGTCGACACGACGATCGCAGACCACATGATCGAGCGCTTCCTCGAGTCTCATCGCTACGATGTGCGGCAGGACGTCCAAGCCTACGAACGGCTCAGGGCGGCTGCCGAGTGGGCGAAGATCCAACTTTCGGGCAAGCCCAATGTTCAGCTCTGCGTCGAGGAGCTGGCCTACGGCGATGGAGGCGCGGCGCTCAACTTGGACTACACGCTGACGCGTCAGCAGCTCGAGCACATGTGCCAGCCCCTCGTTGCCCGAACGTTCGACGTCTGTGAAGATGCGATGAAGGCAGCAGGCGTGCGTCCCACGCAGCTGGACAACGTCATTTTGGTTGGCGGCTCGACGCGAATTCCATTGCTTCAACGAATGGTCGCGGAGTACTTCGGGCGCGAGCCTCGGGTGGACATCGACCCGGACTTGGTCGTCGCGCAGGGCGCAGCGCTTCATGCGCTGTCGATCTCGGTCCCAGCTCGCAAGGCCCCGTTTGCCAAGGTCTCGCTCAAGAAGGTCGCCCAATCGAGCGGCGACGCGCGCGGCATTGCTGGCGGCGCGGACCTCGACGAAGAGGTCACCAACGTCGGAGATCGCCCGCCGCTTCCACCGCTTCCACCGCCTCCTGTCGCGCGGGGAGCGCGCAAGGCGACCCTGCCTGGACAGGCGCCGCCACCGCCTGTGTCCCTCGATTCGATCGCGGACTCGCTTGCCGACGACGGTCTGCTCGACGCACCGACGCGTGCTCGCGAGCCGCGGTACACGGAGCAGCCGACCCAAGTCGGTGCGCTTGATTTCAACCCTTCGACCACGGACGACGCTTCTGGTCTCCTGATGCAAATCGGGCGCCAGGCCGAGGACGGGTTTGACACGCCGGACGAAGAGCGCTCGTCGCTCATGATGGAGCCTGGAGACGAGGCGTTCGGTCGCGATTCGGTGCCGATGGACGAAGTGCCGCACGTCGATGTAGATTTCGACCTCGGGAGCCAGGCCCCGGCGACGCTCCGTGCAGCGCTCGACGAAGAGGTTGACACGGTCACCGGCGCGATTGCCGCGGTCGCACCGCCCGAGACGGTTCCGCAAGCGCCGCTGCTACTCGATGTGACGCCGCTGTCGCTGGGCGTCGAAACGGTCGACGGCTACTGTGAGCGAATCATACGTCGCAACTCCGCGATCCCCGCCGGCCAAACCAAAATGTTCACCACGGCGCGCGATCGGCAGGAAACCGTCGTCGTGCGCATCTGCCAGGGCGAGGACCGGAGGGTCTCTGCGAACCAGCTCCTCGGTGAAGTGGTGCTCGACGGGCTGCGCCCGGCGTCGCGCGGCAAGGTTCAAATCGCGGTTCGCTTCATGATCGACGCCGACGGCACGCTCCAGGTCCGAGCGCAAGACGTTGGAACCGGCCAGCAACAACAGATCGCCATCAAGCTCATCGGCGAGCTGCCCGAAGAGCAAATCACGCAGTTGCGCGAACGCCACGAGGCGAAGCTCGGAGGCTGAACGATGTCGGACCCGGCAGATCGTTTCGACTACTACCAGGTTCTGGAGATCACCCCCGTCGCCAGCGCGGACGAGATTCGAACCGCATTCCATCGTTTTGCGCGCGAGCATCATCCGGATAACTTCGTCGGCTCGCCCGAAGAAGCGGCGCGGCACACGGAGCGCTACCGGCTGGGAAGCGAGGCCTACCGCATCCTCCTCGATCCCATGAAGCGCAAGCTTTACAACGAGGGTCTCGAGAAAGGCGTGCTCCGCTATTCCGAGGATCGCGCCGAGGAGAAGCGCCGGACGGTCAGACCGCCGGGCGGAGTCTCGTTGCGCTCCGGTAAGGCACGGGCGTTCTTCTCGCGCGCTCATCGAGCGATCGAGTCCGAGGACTGGGCTCAAGCAAAGCTCAACCTCAAAATGGCGATTCAGAACGAGCCCGACAACGACGATCTGAAGGCCAAGCTCGAAGAAGTTCTCGAACGTATGAAGCCGGGCTAGTTTGGTAGCCTGGAACGATTTCCAGGCTATGGTAGCGGCGTCATGGGACGAACAGCGACGATAGAACGTCGAACCAAAGAGACGGACATCCGCGTGGTGCTCGACCTCGACGGCAGCGGCCAATACCAGGTGGAGACTCCGATTGGGTTTCTCACGCACATGGTGGAACAGCTCGCCAAGCACGGGCTGTTCGACCTCGATGTGCGCGCCCTCGGCGACACGCACATCGACGGGCACCACACGACCGAGGACCTTGCCATCGCGCTCGGGCAGGCGTTTGCCATCGCCCTCGGCGAAAAGGCCGGCATTCGACGTTTCGGTTCTGCGACCTTGCCGATGGATGAAGCTTGCGTCACCTGTGCGCTCGATTTGTCCGGTCGCCCGTACTTCGTTTGGGCGGTCACGCTTCCAAAGGCAAAAGTTGGTGACTTCGACGCCGAGCTCGCCGAGGTGTTTTTCGAGGGCTTTGCGCGCGGGAGTCAATGCAATCTGCACATGCGCCAGCACGCAGGCGAGAATCTCCACCACGTCATCGAAATCAGCTTCAAGGCCTTTGCTCGCGCGCTTCGGGAGGCGACCGAAATCGACCCTCGGGTCGTGGGTGTGCCTTCGACGAAGGGCACGTTGACTGAATGACTACGGGCCGGGTAGCGATTGTCGATCTGGGCCTCGGTAACTTGCACAGCGTGGCCAAGGCATTCGAGCGTGCGGGTGCACATGCCGAGCTGAGCGCGGATCCGGATGTTCTTCTGCGAGCCGATCGCCTGGTGATGCCGGGGCAGGGTGCCTTCAAGGAGTGCGCGCATGCGCTCGCAGGAGAGGTAGGCGAGGCCGTGCGCGCCTGGATCGACACTGGTCGTCCGTACCTCGGGATTTGCCTTGGGATGCAAGCCTTGTTCGAAGAGAGCGAAGAGGCGCCGGGCGAAAAAGGGCTCGGCATCTTCCCGGGCAGCGTGAAGCGCTTCGCGACCGACTTGCGCGACGTACAGGGGCGCCGGCTCAAGGTGCCGCACATCGGGTGGAACCAGATCGAAAGCCGACACCCGGTGTTCGAGAACGAAGAATGGTACTATTTCGTTCATAGTTACTACTGCGTCCCAGCCGACGAGAGCCTCGTGGTTGCGACGACCGATTATGGCGGGCCGTTCTGTTCGGCGATCGCGCGGGACAACATTCTGGCCTGCCAGTTCCATCCCGAAAAGAGCCAGCATGCCGGTGCCCGTTTGATCGGACACTTCCTAGGAGATGTGGCGTGGAGTTGATTCCAGCGATCGATCTGCTCGATGGTAAGGTCGTCCGGCTGCACCAGGGCAACTACGATCGGGTTACCGTCTACGACGACGATCCGGTCGCCATGGCCAAGCGATTCGAGAAACAGGGCGCCCAACGCCTGCACGTGGTCGACCTCGAGGGCGCGCGCCGAGGTCAGCCCGCGCACGTTCCCGTCATCCAAGCAATCCTTCATGAGACGAAGCTCCAGGTCCAAATCGGCGGGGGTGTTCGCAACGAAGACGTTGCCACCCAATGGATGGATGCGGGCGCAGCTCGCGTCGTGCTCGGCACCGTGGTCGTGAAGCAGCCCGATGTCGCCCGGGCGATCTGCGACCGCTACCCGAGAGGCGTCGTGATGGCGCTCGATGCCCGTGACGGGAAGATCGCCGTCGAGGGTTGGCAGGAGCAAAGCGCGCAAGACGTCACGGAGCTCGCCAGGGAAGTCGATGGCTGGAACATCGGAGCCATCCTGTTCACCAACATCCACAAGGACGGGACGCGCGAGGGGCCGGACGTCGAAGGCACGGCCAGCTTGCAGTCACAGGTCGAGACGACCGTGATCGCCTCGGGCGGGATTGGCTCGCTCGACGATCTTCGCGCGCTCCGTGCCGCGGGCGTTCGTTCGTCGGTTTGCGGGCGCGCGCTCTACTCGGGCGCCTTCACCCTGTCCGAAGCCTTTGCGGCGCTGGCGGAGTCCTGATGCTGGCCAAACGAATCATCCCCTGTCTCGACGTCAAAGATGGGCGCGTCGTCAAGGGCATCAACTTCGTGGGCCTTCGGGATGCGGGCGATCCGGTCGAGTCGGCCCAGCGGTACAGCGCCGGCGGGGCCGATGAGATCACCTTCCTCGACATTACGGCATCGCACGAGAACCGCCGAACCCTCTTCGACCTGGTGGACCGGACGGCTTCGACCGTCGCGGTCCCGCTCACGGTGGGTGGGGGCGTGCGAGAGCGGCGCGACGTGAGTGAGCTCCTCCATGCTGGGGCCGACAAGGTCTCGATCAACAGCGCCGCCGTATCGAACCCCGACTTCATCAAAGAGATGGCCGAGGCGTACGGCTCGCAGGCGATCGTGGTGGCGATCGACGCGAAGCGGGTCCCGGGTGAGACGGAGAAGTGGACGGTCTATACGCACGGAGGAAGGCGGGACACTGGGCTCGATGCGATCGCCTGGGCCCGGCAGATGGCTGACTACGGCGCCGGCGAAATCCTGCTGACCAGCATGGACCGAGACGGGACTCAGGACGGCTATGATTTGCTGTTAACTCGCGCAGTTGTGGACGCAATCTCGATTCCGGTTGTAGCTTCGGGAGGCGTGGGGACCCTTGGGCACGTGCATGAAGGTCTGGCAGCCGGGGGCGCCGATGCGGCGCTTGCGGCTTCTATCTTTCACGACGGCCACTACACTGTGGCCGAGGTCAAGGAGTACCTGCTCGACCAAGGGGTTTGTGTGCGCCCGCCTGAGCGGGATTGAGGGGTGGCGATGGGCAGAGACGTCGGCGTGGGCCAACTGGTGCAGGAGCTGGAACGGCGCGGCGATCGGCTACCGTTCGAGATCGGTGCTTTCGTCGCTCTCGAAGCCTGCGAGGGCCTACTCTTGGAGTCGGTGAAAATCGACCCCGATGATGTTCGGGTGACCCTGGAAGGGTCGGTGGTCGTGTCGGATGAGGCCGAGCGGGTGGAGCCGGACGAGGCGGCCCGTTCTCTGGTTTCGGTCCTCGCGCGGCTGCTCGTCGCGGCGGGCCCCGGCGTCCCACCGCATCTCCTAGAGCTCGTGAAAGACGGTGCGACCGGGCAGAACCCGCGCGACCTTCGACATCTGCACGACGCCATCGAGGCGTCGCTCATCCCAATCAACCGCGGCGCATCCCGACGTGTGCTGGCTCGTCTGGTTCGGGAGAGTGACCGGCCGCCGGTACCCGAGCCCGTTCGAGTTGATCCGCGCGAGCTCGACACGGAGCTCGAGGAGCTGTTGCGCGATCCGGCCACGAGGACCCTGGACCCTGCGCAGGCGGGGTCCCGATTGAATGAATGGAAAGCCGAAGAGCCGATCACTGAGCAGCTCCGGATCCCGGCTGCGTTGAGTCGGGAAGCCGAGCGCGACGACCAACCGGAGACGGTGCCGGTCCCGCCTTCGCGACCTGCGGTCGCACGGAGCTCGGCGTCCGTTCCCGATCTGAGGGCGCCATCGTCACCCGACGCCGCCGCTGCGCTTGCTCCGCTTCTGGAACAACCGCGACAGCCCGGGCCCGAGCCCATCACGGCGACGATTCGAAAGTGGTCTCGCGAGGAGGAGGCGGAGTCAGGGCCAGCGCCGGTGTCAGAGCCAGTGCCAGCGCCGGTGTCAGCGTCCGCGCCAGTGTCTGCGCCAGCGCCAGTGTCAGCGCCAGTGCCGGTGTCAGAGCCAGTGTCCACGTCCATGTCGGCTGCGGGGTCCGTTGCCCCATCCGCGACCGTGTTCGAGACGCCGACCGAGTCTGTGTTCGGGGCAGGGTCCGTGTCCCACGCCGAGTCCATTCCCTCGCCGTCGCCTCCCAGGGAGTCGGCGGCGGCGCCCGAGCCCGCCCATGACAGGCCTTCGTTCGCCGTGGCGCAGCCCCCGACACGCCGTGGCGGCTTGGGGGTTTTGCTCGTTGCCGCGGTCGTGGGCCTCGGCATCTATGGGCTGATCAGCTCCGGTGCCCTGGACCCACTGCTTCGGCCAGCCGCCGCGCCGATGGCGCCGCTCACGCCTGGCGTCATCGACGTCACGGTCACGCCAAGTGATGCCCAGGTATTCGTCTTCGTTGGACGCGGTCCTGCGATTGCGGACGGGCTAGCGGTCGATGCCGAGCACGAATTCATCGTCTTCGACCGCGGTCTCCGCCCGTCGAGGGCGATCGTCCCCCGCGGTGCAAGCTGGACGAACACCGAAGACGGCTTGAGTTACGAGCTTGCGATTCAGACCGACGAGGTCGCCGATCCCTCGGACGAGCGCGATTTCGGCGGTGCGAAGACCAAGCCGTCTTCCGTCGACACCGGGGAAAAGGCTAGGGTCCGCATCATCACAAATCCGCCCGGCGCGAAGGTGTACCGCTACGTAGGCGTTGGGCCCAACGTACGCATCCCCGCGGCGTCGATTCAGGAGGGCCAGGAGATTCTGGTCTTTCACGCTGAGCACGACACCCGCCGCGCCGTGGTCGGGCCCAGCGACTGGCAACGCGTGGAGGGCCAGACGGTTCATAGTGCCACCGTGCAAATCGAGCTGCCGTCGCTCCCGAAGTCAGCCCCGCCGGAAACGCTCGAGGACTGACTCGACTTCGCTTCGAATCGATGCGAGCCCTGGTTCGGTGTCCGCTTCGAAGCGTAGGACCAGGACCGGCTGCGTGTTGGAGGCGCGAACCAGCGCCCAACCTCCGTCGAATTGGATGCGCGCGCCATCGATGTCGATCAGCGCGTGCGTAGGCCGGTAGTGGTCGACCATCTGCCGCACCAGCTCGAACTTGCGGGCATCGTCGCAGTCGACGCGGATCTCCGGTGTGGCGAATGTCTGGGGCACGTCCGCCAGCATCTGGTGAAGTGGCACATCGCTGTGCGACACGATTTCTAGAATTCGGAGCGTTGCATAGATCGCGTCGTCGAAGCCGTAGTAGCGATCCGCGAAGAAGATGTGCCCGCTCATTTCTCCGGCAAGAAGGGCCTTCTCTTCCTTCATCTTGGTCTTGATCAGCGAGTGGCCTGTCTTCCAAAGGACGCCGCGTCCGCCATGCGCTTCGATGTCGTCGTACATCGTTTGCGAGCATTTTACTTCGCCGATGATCGTCGCGCCGGGGTGCTTCTTCAGAAGCGCGCGCGAGAGGATGATCATGAGCTTGTCCCCCCAGATGATCTCGCCGCGCGCATCGATCACTCCGACGCGGTCGGCATCTCCGTCATACGCGAAGCCGAGCTCGAGCCCGTCTTTGACGACACGATCGATCAGCATATCGAGCGTTTCTGGCTCTGTCGGATCGGCGTGGTGAACGGGAAAGGTGCCGTCCATGTCGCAAAGCATCGCCACGGGGTCGAGCCCGAGCGCCCTCGTCGTTTCGAGGGCAAGGGGGCCGCCCGCGCCGTTGCCTGCGTCGATTGCGAATCGGATGTCACGTCGCCCGAGCTGGATGTCGTCCTGTGCCTTCTTCACATAGGCCGGTGTCGGGTCGACGGTCTCCATCGTGCCGCCCGGAGCGCGGACAAAGCGTTCATTCTCCATGACGCTGCGGAGCTCTTTGATATCGTTGCCGTAGAGCGAGCCCTTGCCCACCATCATCTTGAAGCCGTTCTCGTCCGGGGGGTTGTGGCTTCCTGTGATCTGAACGCCACCGTCGAGGTCGAGCTCGTGCACCGCGAAGTACAAAAGCGGCGTGGGGCCGACGCCGATGTCGACCAGTTGAAGGCCGGTTTCCATCAGCCCGGCGCAAAGGGCTTCGTGCAGGCGTGGCGAGCTCAGACGGCAGTCGCGTCCGACGCCGATTCGCCGCAACCCTCGCTTCATGAAGAAGGTGCCCAGGCTCAGTCCCAATGCTCGCACGAACGTGTCGCCGAAATCGCGCTCCGCGTGTCCTCGAATGTCGTATTCACGAAAAACGTGCGGATTCATTTGATCACCACCGGTGGTCGCCACGTTCACGAAGGGCTGCGACGACTTCTCGCACGTCTTGAGCGCGTTCCCGCGGGACGATCAGAAGCGCGTCGCCCGCGTCCACCACGACCAGGTCGCGAACCCCGATCAGTGCAATGAGCTTGCCATCGGGCGCCGCAACGAAATTTCCGCTGGCGTCGACCGCGACGGCGCCCTCGGGCAAGACATTGGCGTGCTCGTCTTGGGGCGAGAGCTCCCATGCGGAAGTCCAGCTCCCGAGGTCGGACCATTCGAATGAGCCGGGCACCACGCTGACGGCGCTGACCTTTTCCATGATGCCATGGTCGATGCTCACCGCGGGCAGCCCTCCGTAGGTTTCGTGAACCAGGTCTGCTTCGTTGCCCGCTCTTGCAGCCTCGTCGTAGCGTTGCAGCTCCCGACCGAGGCCCGGAAGGTGCTGGTCGATCGCTTCGAGAATTCGAGACGCGAGGAAGAAGAACATCCCGCTGTTCCAAAGGAAATTCCCGTTCGCGACGAACTGTTCGGCGCGTTGGCGGTTCGGCTTTTCGACGAAGCGCCGGGCTCGAAAGACCCCCGGGTCGAGCTCGGAGCCGACCTCGATGTAGCCGTAGCCGGTTTCCGCTCGCGCAGGGCGAATTCCGATCGTGACATAGTCGCCGTGTGTTGCCGCCTCGAGCCCGCGACGCAGCGTGTCCACATAGGCCTCTGTGTCGCGGATGTAGTGATCGGCGGGAAGAACCGCCATGATCGCATCTTCGTCGATCCGCTTCACGTGGGTTGCTGCCCATCCGATACACGGAGCGGTGTTGCGTCCCACCGGCTCGGCGAGGATCTGCTCGGGCTTCAGCTCGGGAAGCTCTCGTTCCACTTGCTCGCGGAGCTGCTCCGAGGTGACGACGAACGTGCGCTCCGCGGGCAGCACATCCCAAACGCGCTCCGCGGTCGCTCGAAGCAAAGAACGCGCGTCCGGGCCGAGGGCGAGGAACTGCTTGGGCCGGTCGCTTCGCGAAAGCGGCCAGAAGCGCGTACCGGATCCTCCCGCCATGATCACCGCATATGCTTTTTCGCTGTTTTTCACGAGCCAGTCACTGTCTCAGCGCGCTATCAAGAATACTCCGAGAGGCACGAGGTATATCGCGAACGTCCACATCCGTCCGACGAGAATGATCTGCCGGAGGATAACAAGGCAGACGTATCCAGTCACCAGGGCCGTCGCACCTCCAACCCAGGCTCCGAGCCCCAAAGACCCGAGTCCTTCGGCGCCGCTTGCCTCGAAGGCCGCAGCGCCAACGATGGCCGGCAGCGAGACCAGAAATGAGAACCGAAATGCTGCGTTACTCTGAACCCCAAGCAGCATGGCGACCGCGATGGTGACCCCGCTCCGGCTGACCCCGGGCAGAACGGCTACCCCTTGCGCGAGTCCGATGCCGATCGCCTGAGGCCAGGAAACCTCATCGCTCGATCCCCGCGCGATGCCGCTCGCAAGCAGGAAAGCCGCCGAGATCAGGAACCCATAGCCCACCAGTCGAAGGTCCTCGGCGAAGGCCGCTGCCGTCTCGCGGAGGAACAGTCCAAGCGTCGCGGTGACGAGGGTGGCGAGCAGAATCCCGACCAGCGTGCGGCCCTCCGGGGTTGTAATGAAGCGCTCGGGCTTGCGGATTGCGGCGCCTGCTTCCCGGATCAAAGCCGCAATGTCCCGCCGAAACAGTAGGACCGTGGCGAGCAATGTGCCCAAATGAAGGAGAATCACGAGCGCGAGTGAGCTCTCGTGGATGTCGAAGTATTGCGCACCGATCGCGACGTGCCCGCTGCTCGACACAGGCAGGAATTCCGTGAGCCCCTGCAATGCGCCCAGTGCGGCGGCCGTCAGCGCATCGATCCCCTCAGACAAGTGGCACGGCATAGCGGTTGTCGTGCATCACTGCAAGGACCGTGGGTTCCGGCTCTTTGGGCATGGGGCGATGGCTGTTTAGTTCTGCTTCGACTACGATTCGCCCGGCTTCATGCGAGAGACGTGGAACGCGGCCCGAGTTGGATTGATGGTGGTTTTCGGACTGATCGTCACCTATGCCGTCTACCGCTACGTAGACGAGCGATCGTCCGCGGACTCGGGCTACGGGGTGTACGCGTACTTCGACGATGTTCAGGGGTTGGTCGCGAAGTCTCGGGTCTTGGTGGCCGGCATTCCCGTCGGTTACATTTCTTCGATTCGGCTGGAGGGCACCCGCGCCCGGGTCGACCTCCGCATCGAGGGGCATCTCACGCTCTATGACGATGCACGGGTCACCATGCGAAGCCTCTCTCTCCTCGGGGAACGGGCATTGGTTCTCCGGCCGGGGACCCCCGGGCTGCCCGTGATTCCGGACGGAGGGGAGATCCGCGGCACCGAGCAGGGCGTGCAAACCGACGACATCATGGTGACGGTCAACGACATTGCTCAGAGCGTGAAAAAGATCACGGCCCAAATGGAGCGGGCGTTTGGGACCGAGGAAGCGGGCGACCAGATGCAGAGCGCGCTTCGCAACCTCAGCGACGCGCTCGAGAACATCAAAGAGGTGACCGACGAAGCGGGTCCCCGAATCGTCCGCATCATGGAAAACGTCGAGCTCGCCACCGATGATCTCAGCGACATCATCCACAAGCGAAAAGGCGACATCGATCGCGGCGTTGCAGAGGTCGACGACACAATCGCTTCGATTCACCGCGCCGCTGAACAACTCAACGACGTGCTCGCGGACGTCAAAGAGGTCACGGGCCGGACAGCGAGAGGCGAGGGCACGATCGGTCGTCTCACGCAGGACGAAGCGCTCATCGACGAAGTCGAAGGCGTCGCCGAAGGATTGAACAGCTTCGTGGGAGGGCTCAACCGGCTCCAAACCATCGTGGGCCTCAGGAGCGAGTACTACGCGCTGGCGAACGCGTTCAAGACGTACTTCTCGATCTACTTGAAACCCCGCGAAGGACGATACTTCCTCTTCCAACTGGTCGATGACCCGAGAGGATCGGTCAGCGTGAGGGAGAGCATCATCCGTCAGAGTCCTCCGCCGCTGTTCTATCCAAACGAGTACAAGCGGACCGAGATTACACGCAGCAACCGACTGCGGTTCTCCGCGGAATTCGGCAAGACCATTTCCTTTGCGACCTTTCGTTTCGGCATCATCGAGTCGAGTGGTGGCCTCGGCTTGGACATCAAAGTCATCCAAGAGCGGCTCGAGATCAATACCGACATCTTCGAGTTCGGCCGACGAATCTATCCGCGAATTCGAATTCGCGCGGGCTTTGAAATCATACGTCGGTTCTGGCTCGTCGCTGGTATCGACGATGTGATCAACGGCGGCCGCGACTACTTCTTCGGCCTTCAACTGCGCTTCGACGACGAGGATCTGAAGCCCTTGATACCGTTCGCGACCGGTGCGCTATGACGAGCGTAGCGCGACGCGCCGGTGCCGTCGTGAAGTCGCCCGTTGGGTTCGCGCGCGGCTTGTCGTACGCGGTTCGTGGCATGCGCTTCGTCTATTTGAAGCACCCCCGGCTGGCTCGCTACTGGCTGTTCCCGGTGCTGATCACGGGTTTCGCGCTGCTGGCCGTCTTCTACGGCGCGGGAAGCTACAACGAAGACATCGGTGCTGCGCTCTGGTCGATCTTCCCGGATAGCTGGAACGAGGCGACCGGCTGGGTCGGCGGCCTGTTGAGCGCATTGCGCTGGGTGGTCGAGCTCATCGCTGCAATCCTGATCGTCTTGCTCGGATTGGTGTTGGTCCTTCTCTTGTCGAGCGTAGTCGCTGCCCCGTTCAACGACGCACTCAGCGAGGCGGTGGAACACATTCTGACCGGCAAGCCCGCACCGCCGTTCTCGTTCGGTCGCATGCTCGCCGACATCGTGCGAACGGTTCGGCTCGAGCTCGGCAAGGCGTTGCTCTACATCGCGGTCGTAGGACCCATGTTCCTCGCGTCGTTCTTCATCCCCGGGGTGGGCCAGGTCATCTCGCTGGTCGGATTCGCGCTCACCGCGGTCTATCTAGGCATCGACTATGTCGATTGGCCAGCCGCCCGGCGAAATTGGTCCGTCGGCGATCGCGTCGCGTTTACTCGTCGCCAGCTGCCGGCCGTTGCCGGCTTTGGCACTGGTGTCTGGGTCCTGCTCTTCATCCCGCTGGTGAATCTGCTTTTCATGCCGGCCGCCGTGGCGGGTGGGACGATGCTGTTCATCGAGCTCGAAGCGACCGAAAGCTAGCGGATTTCCGCGCTTTTTGTCGACTGGGTCCGCTCGGTGCTAACTTGGGGGTGAGGGGATTGGTTATGCGACGTTCATCCTACTGGGCGCTCTTCGTGGCGTTTGGATTGTTGTTCGGCTTCGGCATGCACGCCGAGACGGGTATGGCTAGCGCCGGTTCGCCGAGCGCGCTTGAGCAGACCATGGGCGACATTCAATGGGGCTGGTCTCCCAAGCAGGTGTACCGCCAGCTGAAAAAAGAGATCGAAGCCTCTTACCAAGAGCCGATCTCGAAGACGACCGACGCGATCGACGAGGACAGGCTTCGCCACAAGATGGCCGAAGAGACTCGAGAGATCCGCGATTCGTACTTGGAGTTCGACGGCACGCCCAGCGCGTACGACTCCGGCTATTTGAAGGGTGAGTTCACTCACAAAAATGGCGAATCGTTGCTACGGGTACGAACCAAGAATACGCAGGATTTCTTCTTTTTCATCAACGATCGCCTATGGAAGAGATACCGTGCGTTCGATGCTTCCGTGTTCGAAGGCGCCAGCTTTGCCGACTTCGGCAGCGCGCTTCAGAAGCGCTATGGCAAGGCGAAGGCGCAAAGCGGCGTCCGAACGCCGGGGACGCCATCGACGCAATGGTTGGAGTGGAGACAGCCCCGGGTTTTGGCTCGTGCTGTGGACAACAACGAATTCTACGGCTTTTACTGCCTGATTCTCGAAGATCCGAAAACCGTCGCTCAACTCGGCAAGCTTCGGAAGAACAAGGCCGACGAGGCCGCGGAGGGCGGTGGATTGGTCGATATGGTCGAGGAACACAGCACCGATGATCAGAACGCCGATATCGCCGACCGAATTACCGGCGAGATTCGACGTCACGATAGTCCCGACGTCGTCGACCAAAAGTAGCACCGACGTAGGTCCGGGTAGGATTTACACCGCCCTCATCCCGCGGGTACGCTTGTGAGTCCTGAAGGGACCCTGCGTGCGATATCGTTTACGGTTTCATTTACAAGAGGTCGACCTGGTTGGTGAGGAGATCATCATCGGCCGGGGTGCGATGGGGCAGATCACCATCGACGATCCGATGCTCTCGCGCAGGCATATTCGAATCGATCTCTCCGGCGCCGCGCCGACCGTGGAAGACCTCCAGAGCCGCAACGGCACCCAGCTCAATGGGCATGCGCTCGTCCATCGAGCCACGTTGACCGATGGAGACCGAATTCGCATCGGGACCCAGGAGCTGGTGTTCCTGGCGCCTGAAAGCGCCATGAAGAACGACCGGAACACGAGTGCGCTTCGGTTCTGCAGCGGCTGCGCGATTCCGTATCCGGCTAGGAGCCCACACTGCCCACACTGCGGCGCAGCTCAGAACGACGAAGAGGTGAGGACCGACGTCCGCGACGTCGTGGCGTCCGGTTGGACATTTCACTTGCTTTCTCAAGTGGTCGCCCGCGCCATCGACCAGGGGCGCCTGACCGACGCCGAGCGGATGATGGCCCGAGGGGTCGCGGAGCTCGAGGAGCAACTCGAACGGGGGATCGACGTCGAATCGGGCCATGTAGTCGAGGTCGCGGAATGCGCGACCCGGCTTGGCTGTGCGCTCCGGAGCGCTCGCTGGATCGAAATCGGCGCTCGACTCTATGGGCGTGGCGGAGAGGCTCCGTCGCGTGAGGTGCTCACGCTGGTCGACGAGCTGCCTGCGGACGCCCGTCTGGACGTTGCGATCAGCGCGCTGCGCCACGGCGGGCCTGGAACGCTACGCGCGGGTTGACGCGCCTAGTTGGCGGAAATGACCTGCTCGAGTCCTTCCAGCCGTCCCACGAGGAACCGTTCGGACGCGCCGTAACCGGCCGAGTGATTCTGGATGACGTTCAGGTATGCCCGAAGGTAGCCGGTCTTCGAGTATTTGTGAGCGCGTACGAGGTCGTGAAGCGCTTCGATCGTCTCCGCCTCCATTAGACGACCCGTCGCGGTGTGAATGCGAAACACCCAATCGATCCATCGGGTGTTGCGGAGGCCCTGCGCCAGCTGCAGCGCATAACCAGTCGCTCCCGCGAAAAGGGCGTCTGGGTCATCCTTCTCGGACTCGCTCAGCGGTCGATCCGCCATCGCTCGCTCCAGAATCGTATCGAGATGCGGGAGGAGCATGCGCTCGGCTTCCTCGAAGCGGCCCATCGCGATCGCTTTGCTCGCGATGCCTGCGATCACATCGAGTGCGCGTTGCGTTCGCGTATCTTCGGCGCCCCATGCGTGACTGCTCGAATCCACGCTGCGTTTGCTGGCGAGGGTTTTCGTGGCGTCGGAGTTCAGACGCTTGCCGCAATCGCCGCAGCGGCGCTTGGCCGCGCCGTTAATCGCACCGCAGGATTCACATACAACGTAGTCGCCGGTCTGGGCTGAGCGTTCCTTGAGCTTCGCTGCGTCGATGAGAACGAGCTCCTGCGCGCCGATGTAGACGCGGTCCATGTGCTCGATTCGGCGAGGGCCGTTGATGCGCACCCCGTTGACTGCGACGCCGTTGCGGCTGCTTAGATCTTCGACCACGACCGTGTCCGGGCCCACGTGAAGCATGGCGTGTTTTCGAGACACCAGTCCATCGGCCAACGCGAGATTACAGGCCGAGCTTCGACCGATGGTGAACTCCCCGAGAGGCATCTCCATGTTGGTCGACTGATATCGCAGTCTAAATCGTGGCACCCCAATTTGCAGTTTAGCAGTTGGCGCGTCCCGACGTCGAATGAAGTGCGCCGGCAAAAACCGAGCCTCGACGTGAAGCCGGATTAAAAGTTGGCGATTTCCTCGAGACCTGCGACGGCGCCGAGCCCCTTCTCGAGGCTGCCCTGGGTCTCCAGCGTCGAGTCCATGAGGCGAGCAAGATCGGCCAAGTCGCGGCGGTACGACGCGAAGGCGTTCTTGCGCTGGCCGAGGACTCCCGCGGATTGGTCGGGATTCGTCAGAATCACGTAATTGCTGGCGCTCTGGCGCAGGTCCTGGCCCGCGTAGAGCTCCTTCTCGAAGGGCTTGCTCGCGCGCGTTGCGCGGACCTTGAGCTTTTTCGAGTCGGCCTCCATGTCGGGCATGTCGACATAGACCAAGCCACAACGAAAGCCCCCTTCACCGAGCGTCGGGACGCAACCGGTAGGGCTGGTGGTGAGGGCGGTTTCGTCCTGTGCAGCTTCATCGAGCTCGGCGCGCCGAGATTCCGGGAGAACCCGTACTGCCAGGCTATCGAACTTGTCCCAAAGCTCGCCGACCTGGCGTGCGTACAGGAACAAGGCGTTGACGGTCTCGGCATTGAACTTCGTGTAGTTGAGTCCGGTGAAGTCCGCCGCGGTAAATGGAGTCGGCAAGGCGCGCAGTCGTTCGATCGCCTCATAGTCGACGGAGGGTCCCTCTCCCGGCCTCGACTTCGCTGCATCGGCGGCCTGGTCGAGGAGCCGCTTGGCTTCGGTCACCTGGTCTGCGGCGGCGCGAACGCCTTGGTAGACAGCCTTGCCGTCGCGAACCGCTAGGTTGTACGCGGTGCGCTTACTCATGACCGTCGTCGCCAGAACGCCGAGGAACACCCCAAGCAGGGCCGCTCCCGCTCCGCTCATCATCATCAGTTTACGAACGCGCCGGTTCTTGCCTTCGTGCGCAGTCGCCACGGCCTGTTCGTCGACCACGATACGAACTTCCCGCTGCGCGGGTGCATCCGCGGATGCGCCTCCGAACGGCCCCGATCGTTTCGCCGCTTGCCCTCCAACGAATCCGGGCGGCGGTGCGACGCCTCCCAGCGCCGGTGGCGGTGGCGCAAGGCCTCCGTCTTCAACGCCCGTTGCAGGCGGCGGCGCCGTGTGCCGGCCGAGTCGTTCGCGTATATCGCGGACTTTCTTGGATTTTTGGAGTTCGTCTGACATTTCAGTTATTTCAAATTTATCCGTCTTAGGCCGATTTTGTCAAGGCAAGCGCGAAGAACCTGCCCCTGTTAGGCTTCGCCCCTTGCTATGATGCCACCCCCTGTCGAAGAACGCCGCTTTGTGTCATTCGATGGCACCGAAATCGCTTACCAGGCGGTCGGCCAGGGGCGCCCGATTTTGCTCTGTAACGGCCTCGGGGGCAGCTGGGAGGCCTGGAGCCACCAGATCCACTACTTTCGCGACCGATATCGACTTCTTTCCTGGGACTACCGAGGGCTCTACGGCTCTGCAGCGCCTGCGGACCCCCAGGCCCTCCGGATCGCCGATCACGCCCGGGACGCCCTGCATCTGCTTCGCGAGGAGGGGGCGGAGCGAGCTGCGATCCTCGGCTGGTCCATGGGCGTCCAGGTCGGTCTCGAGATGTTTCGCCTAGCGCCTGAAACGGTTGCCTCGCTCGCGTTTCTCAACGGAGTGGCGGGCAGGCCCTGGGACTACGTCTTCAACTTGAATCTCGTGGGTCGCCTGTTGCCGCCGTTCCTTCGGGGCCTTCGATCGATTCCTCGGACGATTCAGGCCGTGGTGCGTCAGGCGACGCGTATCCCCGAGCCCGGAGAGTGGGTGAAGCGGATCGGTTTGACCGCCGGCACGCTCGATGACCAGCTCGCCAACGAGTTGGTCACCAAGCTTCGTATTCTCGACATGGATACGTTCATCCGAATGCTGGAGCAAATGGGAGAGCACGACGGCTGGGATCTGCTTCCGTTGATCGATGTGCCGACCTTGATCATCGCCGGCACCCGCGACGTCTTCACCCCCAGGTCCGCGGCGGAGCGAATGGCGCGACGCATTCCGGGGTCGGAGGTCATGCTGCTCCCCGGAGCCACGCATTACGCAGCCCTCGAGTACCCCGAGATGATCAACTTGAGGCTCGAGAAGTTCCTCCGAGAGCGGGGCTACGAGCCGATGCCGCCCGGGGCTGGTTGACGCGCTCTCGGCGAGCCGCTAGCGATCGAACGCAATGATTCTCGTGATCGACAACTACGACTCCTTTACCTACAACCTCGTCCAATATTTGAGCGAGCTCGGGGCTGAGGTCGTGGTTCATCGAAACGATGCGATCACGGTCGATGAGGTTCGCGGGCTTCGGCCGCGTGGCGTGCTGATCAGCCCTGGCCCAGGAAGGCCCGAAGAGGCGGGAGTCAGCCTCGAACTCATCGCAAAGCTCGGGTCGGCAACGCCGATTTTCGGCGTCTGCCTCGGGCACCAGAGCATCGCGCAGCACTTCGGCGCGTCGGTGGTGAGGGCCGACCGGTTGATGCACGGGCGCACCTCCGAGATCCTTCACGAAGGCCGCGGCGTCTTCGCCAATATACCGAGCCCTCTGACCGCGACGCGCTACCACTCGCTGATCGTGAAACGCGACACGCTGCCCGACGCGATCGAGGTCACGGCCTGGACCGACCGGGACGAAGTCATGGGCATCCGTCACACCGAGCTCCCCATCGAGGGAGTCCAGTTTCATCCCGAGTCGTTCTTGACCGAGCATGGCCACCACTTGATTCGAAACTGGTTGTCATCGCTGCCGGAGGCAAGGGCGTCGTGATTTCGAACGCGATCAAGGAAATCGTGGCAGGCCACGACTTGTCTCCTGACGATGTCGAAGCTGCGATGGACGCGATCCTCGAGGGGGAAGCCTCGGCTGCTCAGATTGCGGCGTTCGTCGTAGCGCTCCGCATGAAGGGCGAGTCTGCAAACGAAATTGCCGCGGCGGCCCGATCCCTTCGCAAGCACTGCGAGACGATTCGACCAGAAGTCGATGGCCCGCTTCTCGATACCTGCGGGACCGGTGGGGACGGTCTGCACACGTTCAACATCTCCACGGCGGCGGCCATCGTGGCGGCGGCCTCCGGCGTCGCCGTCGCAAAACACGGAAACCGCGCGGTGTCGTCGAAAGCCGGAAGCGCAGATGTCCTCGAAGCGCTGGGCGTCCGGATCGACATTGCGCCGAAGCGCGTCGTCCAATGCATCGAGGAGGTGGGGATCGGTTTCCTGTTTGCGCCAAGCCACCACGCCGCGATGCGACACGCTGCACCGGTGCGCCGCGAGCTGGGTGTCCGCACCCTGTTCAATCTGCTTGGGCCGCTTTCGAATCCGGCCTCGGCGAGCCATCAGCTGGTCGGTGTCTACGACCCCACGCGGCTCGAGCAGCTGGCCCAGGCACTGGGTTCGCTCGGTTTGACGGCCGCTTGGGTCGTTCATGGCCAAGGCGGGCTCGATGAAGTATCCCCGGCGGGGCCGAGCTCGGTTGCGCAGCTGGCGGGTGGCAAAGTCAGCCGGTTTGAGGTTCGCCCCGGTGATTTCGGGCTTTCGGAAGTGCCGGTCGAAGCCTTGGCCGGCGGGGATGCAGCGCGCAACGCCGAAATCATTTGCGGCGTCTTGGACGGGGCAAAGGGGCCGGCACGCATTGCCGTCCTGCTCAATGCGGCTGCCGCGCTACGCGTCACGGGGTTTGCTGGCGATCTGAGGGTCGCAGCGGAACGGGCCGCCGAGGCAATCGACAGCGGAGACGCCAAACGAATGCTCGATCGCTGGGCTCATTTCACGCAAAGCGAATGACCGATTTCCTTTCCGAAATTCTCGCGCGCAAACGTCGCGAAAACGAGAGGCGCCGCCGCCACCTTGCCGCCATGCAAGCCGTGGAGCGGCCGCCGCAGCGAGAGAGGTCCGAACGAGGCATTCGGGCGTTGCGTCGAGCACCGGGCGATCCTCCTTCGGTGCTGGCTGAGGTCAAGTTTCGAAGTCCAAGCGCCGGTGAAATCCGTCCATGGAGCGCAGGTGAGGGCGTGCGGGTTGCCCGGGCGTACGAACGTGCAGGGGCGTCGGCCGTCAGCGTGCTGGCTGACGGACCGGGCTTTGGTGGCTCGCCCCTACTGGTGCGGCGAGTCGCCAAAGCAGTAAGCGTTCCAGTCCTCTACAAGGGGTTCGTGCTCGATTCCGTCCAAGTCGATCTGGCGTACGATGTTGGCGCATCGCTCGTCCTCTTGCTGGTCCGCGCTTTGGGGGATTCCGACCTTCGTGCGCTGATTGAGCAGATTCGGGGGCTCGGCATGGAACCGGTCGTCGAAGCCGCGAGCTCCGCCGAAGTCGATCGGGCCGTTGCGGCGGGCTCGACCATCATCGGGGTCAACGCGCGCGATCTGAGCACGTTCGACGTGGATATGGCCGCGGCACGCGCGTGTATCGCGCGAATTCCAGCAGGCTGCGTCGCGGTATTCATGAGTGGCGTCCGATCGGCCGACGATTTTCGAGAGGTTGCTCAGAGTCGTGCCGATGCCGTGCTGATCGGCGAAGGCCTCATGCGCTCCGAGGACCCGGGCGTTCGCCTCTCGGAGCTCTTGGGGGCGGTCTGACCGAGTCCTCGTTGGTCGGCAGAGTGACCCGAAAGCATGTGCCCTGACCCTCGCGGTCGACAATCTCGATTCGCGCTTTGTGCTGGTCGACAATCTGTCTCACCAGGGCAAGCCCAAGACCAACGCCGTGCCTTCGACCGGAATAGAACATGTCGAAAAGGTGCTCCCGCTGAGCTTCCTCGATTCCAGGTCCCTCGTCGGCAATTTCCAAGAACGCGCGACCCTGTGGATCGCGTCCAGTACGAACCTCGACCTTTCCGTCGCGAGGCGACGCCTGTAGAGCATTCTTGAGGAGGTTCCAAACGACCTGTCGCATCCGATCGGGATCGACGATCGCAACAATGGGCTCATCCGGTTCGATCTCGTCAATCTCCACGCCGTTGCTGGCCGTCGCCTCGCCTCGGGCGACGGCGACCACTTCGCTCGCAATCGAACGCAGGTCGAGCGCCTCGGTTCTGATCTGGCTGGGCCGGCCGACCTGGAGCATCGTGGTGACCAAGGAATTGAGTCGCTCGACCTCCGAAATGACGATGCCGAGCAGGCGCGCATCTTCGCGGCTCAGCGCATTGCCCTCGCGAACCATTTCCACCGAGCCGGAGATCGAGCTCAGCGGGTTCCGGATCTCATGGGCCAAGCCGGTCGCAAGCTGTCCGAGCGCGGCAAGGCGCTGGGCTCTTTCCGCCTGATCGCGAAGCGTCTTGATCTCGGTCAAGTCTTGGAAGGCGAGAAGAAGCCCCGACGGATTCCCCTCCGCGTCCAGCAATGAGCTGAGTGTGTAGCCCATCGGAAACTCGCTTCGATCGGCGCGCTTCCCGATCGCTTCGGCGCGTCGCGGAGGCTCGCTCAGACGCTTGGTGCCGTACTGAGGGAGCACCTTTGATAGGGGCTGCCCCAGGAGCGAGCCCGTGCGGTCCCGCAGGATATCTCTGGCGGCCCGGTTGAGCCCCAAGATGTGTCCGTCGTCACCCGCGGTAATCAGACCAGAGGCAATCGAACGGACGATGTCATCGTTGAGCCGGACGAGCCGCGCCGTACTCTGTTCCGCTTCGATGAGGCGCGCGCCGGCCACTTGTGCGCGCCGGGCGAGATTGGTTGCCAGCAGCGCCACCGCCGTGATGCCGACCATGTTGCTCACCAACGCCAGCTGAAAGTCGCGTGAGCTGAGGACATACTGACTGAGGGGCTGGTCTGGCGGGGGCGGCAGCCAACCGACATTGAGCGCGAGAGCCTGAAGGAAGTAACATGCAAGGCTCGCCGCTGCGGTGTAGTACGCGGCGCCTGTTCCAAGGGTGAGCGCGGCCGTGAGAATCTGCGCGCCGTAAAGGAATGAGAAGATGCTTCCTGCGCCCCCGGTCAGATACACCAGACCTGTGATCAGCAGCACGTCCAGGGTCGTGATCGCCGCCGCGACACGTGTCGCACGACGGCCGCGAAGGAGCCAGACGCCAAATAGAATCGATGAGCCGTAGATCGCCGAAATCAGGATGAGCAGGAAGGTTGGCGTGAAGCGACCGTAGCGAATCGCGTCGAGTGCCAGGTACATCGTGGCGCCGAGCAGCACCGTTGCGATGATGAGTCGCCCGCCGAGAACCCACTGCAGGCGTCGATTCGAGTTGAACTCCTCTCGATCGACGGTCGGGATCTCTCGCGGCTGAATCACTCCGCTTTGACTTTACCTGCAATCGAGAAGATCGGCAGGTACATCGAAATCAGGATCGTGCCGACGATGCCCCCGATGAACACCATCATCAGTGGCTCCAATAGCGAGGTGAGCGCCGCAACCGCGATGTCCACCTCTTCTTCGTAAAAGTCTGCGATCTTGTTCAGCATCGTGTCGAGTGCGCCGGTCTGCTCGCCAACACCGATCATCTGCACGACCATGGGCGGAAACACGTTGGTTTCCATCAGCGGCTCAGCCATCGTTTGACCCTCGCGGATCTTCTCAGAGGTGGTCTGAATCGCTGCTTCCACAACCACGTTGCCCGCTGATTTGCTCACGACTTCGAGCGCATCGAGAATCGGAACACCCGCGGAGAGGAGGGTGCCTAGCGTACGTGTGAACCGGGCCACGGAGACCTTGCGGATCACCGGGCCGAGAATTGGGAGCACCAGAAGTGCTCGATGGACGAAGTGCTTGCCCGCCGGTTGACGGTAAAACCAGGTGGTGCCGAACACCAACGCAGCGGATGCCAAGACAATCCAATGAATGTTGGCAATGAAGCCTTCGGAGGCCGAGATGACGAACTGCGTCAACGCGGGCAGAGAGTCTTCGGCGCCGAACTCGGCAAACATCCCCTTGAAGCTCGGAATGACCCAGGCGAGCATGATGACGACGACGATCATCGCCACGAAGAAAATCGCAACGGGGTAAACCATCGCGCCTCGGACCTGGCGGGCGAGTTTGACGCGCTTTTCGATGTACCCAGCGAGACGGTTGAGAATCGTATCGAGGATACCGCCCATCTCGCCAGCGCGCACGAGGTTGACGAAGAGCTCGTCAAAAAGCTTTGGATGTCTCGCTAGGCCATCCGAGAAGGTGCCGCCTTGTTCGACGTAGTCCTTTACGTCTTTGAGAATGGCATTGAGCGCTTTGTTTTCGCCTCGGCTCGAGAGGATGTCCAAGCATTGAACGAGGGGAAGGCCTGCATCGATCATCGTCGCGAACTGGCGAGTGAAGATGACCAGCTCCTTCGTATCGACGCCAGTGCCGAACGCCAGACTGAGCTGGCGTCCCTTCTTCTTGATCTTGACGGGGTTGAGCTGGCGCGCGCGCAGTCTGGACTGCACAGCTTCTTTGCTGTCCGCCTCGATGATTCCTGTTTGGACTTCGCCCGCGCGAGTGCGCGCTTCGTATACCCACTCGGCCATGAATTCTCCGCCCGATCCCCTCCGGGCCTTCTAAAATCCTAGCTGATCTCGGATCGCATGGTCAAAAGGCATGCCTAATTCCTGTAGGGGTTCTGAATGTCGATGTCGACAGGTTCAGCTTTGTCCGCCTGCGCGGGGGGCTCAGCAGCCTCCAACTTCGCAGGCTTTTCTCGCTTTGGAGCCCGGCTGGGGCGGGGTTGGCGGGTCGCCGAAGGCCTTCGTCCGCTCGGGCGGGCCGGCGCTGTGCTGCTCGCGCGTTCCGGTGCGGGCTTGGCCTCGGCCGATGGGCTCGGGCTCGGAGTGGAAGGTTGAGCCTGAGGCTCCGTCTCGGTGGCCTCGTCGGATTTGGAAGCCTCGGCTGGCGCGGAGTCGGTTTCCGAGGGGCCTGGTGGCTCGACCGCTGCGGGCTTGGCTTGGTCCAGTGCAGGCCCCGGCGCCGCAGGGGGCCGAAGCAGCTGAAACACCAAGAAGCCGGCGTACATGAACACGATGATCGCCAGAGCCATCACGAACCATTTCAAGGCATCGGACTCCGATGCACGCCGTATGACGACCGGCGTCCCGTCGTTGAGTACCCCCGACACGGTTCCGTGCACGTGAGACCCAGTGCCGCCATTCGCGCCAAAGGTCCGTGTCTCGATGGTGTTGCCTTCACGCGGCATCGGAACGATTGAGGTGCCGATGTCCGTGCTTCCAAGCATCTTGATTGCGTCGCGCACCCGCTCGCGTTCATCCTGAAGCTTCTCGGCGTCCAAATCTCGAACGACTTCGGCAACCTCCCGTGTCTTGGCCACACGGCCAGACCCCGCCGCACCTTCGAGCGCTTCGGCGAACTCGTCCGCGCTTTGGAACCGTTGGTCGGCGTCTCGGCTCAGCGCCTTCATCACGACAGCGTCGAAGCGTTCGAGCTCCGGCCAGAGCTCAGACGGCTTGGGCACCGGGTCGTTCAGTAGCTTGTTCAGCGTGGCGCCGTTCGACTCACCCTTGAACAGGCGCCTGCCGGTCAGCGATTCCCAAAGAATGATGCCGACGCTGAAGAGGTCGGAGCGCTGGTCGGTCGAGCTCGACGACGCCTGCTCGGGCGCCATGTACGAGAGCTTGCCCTTGAACTGGCCGGCCCGGGTCGATGCCATGCGGACGTCGGCCTTTGCAACGCCAAAGTCGGTCAGCCTACCGATGCCATCGGTGCCGACCAAGATGTTGTGCGGCGAGACATCACGGTGAACCAGCTTAAGGGGCTTGCCGCCCTCGTCGGTGAGACGATGTGCCGCGCTCAAGCCCTGCAATGCATCGATCAGCACGCGGCATACGAATGGCTGGGGAAGCCTCTCGCCACGTTTGGCGGCTCGCCCAAGGAGCGCGCCGAGGTGATTGCCTTCGATGTATTCCATCACGAGGAAGTAGCCATCGCCCGGGCTGTCGCTGATGTCGAGCGTAGGCACCACGTTCATGTGGCGAATCCGTGCCGCGAGCCTCGCCTCGTCGAGGAACATCGAAATGAACTCCTGCTCGTACGCCAGGTGTGGATGCAGCATCTTGATGGCGACGAGACGCTCGAACCCTGCAACTCCTTGCGCGCGCGCAGCGTACACCGACGCCATTCCCCCGGATGCGAGCTGCGTCAGGATCTCGTAGCGGCCCAGGTTCCGACCAGCCATGGGTCGGGAAGGCGGCAAGGATCCTCGAGCGCTCGCGGGTGCATTCATCAGAAGCGACCCTTGAGCGTCAGGAGGCCACCTTGCTTGCTGACGCCGACTGCAGGCTCAATGCGCTGAGCTCTGGCTTCTCGAGACTCTGCTTTCCAGTTGGTGAACACGCCCAGAACCGCAGTCGTTGCTGCCATTCCAGCGGTGACGCCGATGAGGATGTTGGTTCTGCGTTCTTTCTTCCGTCCATCCTCGAGCAGGGATTGGGCGAGCTCTGCCGGCGTGGGAGAAGCAACGTTGTTGATGCCGGGTGAGTTGGCCGTTCGGGCTGCGGCCTCGTAGGCGTCTACGCCCTTGTTGGCGTCGATCCCCGACCAGACGGTGACCGCGCCCAACGCGATTGTCGCGCCCAGCGACGAGAAGAAACTCCAGCGCGGAATCGGCGGTGGAGACGGGGGCGCGGGTGCGGCGAGCTTCACTTTCTTCATGTCGCCGGCTGCCCCTCGAACGTAGGTCGAGGTTTCGCCGTCGTCGAACCTGGCGCGGAGCGAATGCTCGACGTCAGGCGTCGCCAAAAACGTCGAATGTTGCAGCAGGGCGCCATCGAGCTCGAGCGCACATTCCTTCGCACACTCAGCCTTCACCAGAACATTCAAGGGCCGCACCGCAGCGATCACCGTGGCGGCGACCTTCGTGGCCCGCTCGTTCGACGGGTACTTGTCACGCAATTGCAGTGCGAGGTTTGCAGCGCGAATTGAGTTGCCCGCCTTGTCGTGCGCGCGCACGGCCTGAAGCAATGCGGCGGATGTTGGAACCAAGCGATAGGCTCGTTCGAACCAATGCGCGGCGAGCTCGTAGCGGCCAGAAAGATATGCGGACGTAGCCTGATCGTACGCTTCTGCCGCCTCGGCTCGATCTTCGACCGATGCGCGGCGCGGGCTCGACGCTTGCGTCTCCGCTGCGGCTGCAGAGGAGAACAGCAGGCCAAACGTCAAAACGGACGGCGCGATCCACCCGCGGCCTATGGTCGTGTGTCCCATCACCAAGATCCCACCGTTAACGATAATAAAAATCTCGGGGGAAGCCGAATCAGCCGCCCTTGCGGATGGCCTGGTGGTAGCCTCTTTTGTCGAATTGATCGAGCATTAGACGGAATTCGTCTGGTTCCGGCGATCGGATCGTGGCCACGTCGCGGTCCAGGGCCCCATGGGCGACCAAATGCAGGAGCGACTGATTCATCGTCTGCATGCCTGAGGTGCCCTGGCCGGTCTGCATGATGCCGTACATCTGATGGACCTTGTCTTCGCGAATCAGGTTTCGGATCGCCACGTTTGGAACCATCGCTTCAACAGCCATCGCGCGGCCCGGTCCATCGGCCCGCGGGAGCAACATCTGGCTGAGGACTCCCTGAAGGACGAAGGACAGCTGGGCTCGAATCTGGCTCTGCTGGCCCGAAGGAAACACGTCGATGATACGATTGATCGACTGAACTGCGGTATTGGTGTGAAGCGTTGCGAACACGAGATGGCCCGTCTCGGAGATGGTGAGCGCTGCTTCGATCGTTTCGAGGTCTCGCATCTCGCCGACCAGAACGACGTCAGGGTCTTGGCGTAGGACATACTTCAGCGCGTCCTTGAAACCCGCGGTGTCGGAACCGACTTCCCGCTGGTTCACCACGCAGAGCTTGTTCGAGTGGAGAAACTCGATGGGATCTTCGACCGTCACGATGTGGTGACGATGTTCGCTGTTGATCTTGTCGATCATCGAGGCCAGCGTGGTCGATTTTCCCGAACCCGTCGGCCCGGTGACCAACACCAAGCCACGCGGTCGCGTGCAGAGCTCTGCAACGACCGGCGGTACGCCGAGCTGATCGAGAGGCCGGATCTCGAATGGGACCGCTCGGAACGCGCCAGCGACTGCACCGCGTTGAAGAAAGACGTTGGCTCGGAAGCGCGACAGCGACTTCACGCCGAAAGAGAAGTCGATTTCATGCCCTTTTTCGAAGCGAAGGCGCTGATCTTCGGTCATCACCTCGTAGCAGAGCGCCTTGCTTTCCCGCGGCTTCAGCGGCGGTGTTCTCAGCGGCATCAGTGCGCCGTCGATGCGGAGCTGTGGCGGCGATCCCGTCGTGATGTGCAAATCCGAAGAGCCGCGCTCGACCATGAGTCGAAGCAACTGCCGAAGGGTGAGCCTTGGTGCCTCCTGTGGTGCCGCCATGCGCTCAAGCATAACAGAGCAGAAGGCGGTTCGCCCTATACGCTACGGTGTGCCCATGGACCGCGTCGGAGCCAGTCCTGCCGTCGGTACTGTGAGCCGATGATCTTGGCAACCGAGGTGGCGGTTAGAAAAGACCCTTCCAAACCGAGACCGGGCGCCACCTGTTCGTTACAGAGGAACACCCCCCGAACGGGGGTGCGTGTGGTCAGCGCACACACGCCGAGCGCTCGTCGCGTTGGATAGTCGTACACGGCTCGCATCGTCGATGGTCCTCGGGCCCATGGGTCGCTGCACGGAAGTTCCGTATCGGCACGGAACGCGCTAGGAGGCAGGCCGTCGTGCGGGCTGTCCACCCAGATCGCGTGCTCGTCGAAAAATGGAACGACGCCGCGAATTGCATCCAAGGCCTCTTCGCGAACGAAGTGAAGTGGGGAGGATTCCGTATTGATTCGGTGCTCTTCGACGAGGCGGCTCGCCGAGAGCAGCATGCGATTCGGGGCGGCCTCTCGAGTTTGCAGCATGAAGGCTTGGCTCGGGTCGGTTGCGCTCATACATCGCAAGGCCAGAGGCGCGAGTGGGTCCGGAATGCCTTGCTTTTCGGCGAGGAAGTGCACCGAGCAACGGTACGCGCGCGTGCGAGGCTCACCCACCCGCTCGAACATCGCGGCCATCGAACCTCGTTCGGGAAGCATTTGTGAGAGCTCGCCGATTGGCGTGCCGTGTGCAATTTGCGAGCAGCCGATCTCCTCGTCGGTCCTGACCACATGAATGCTGTGACCCCGCCTGCCTTCGTGGCGGATGGAATCGGCCCGGTCCCGCGGCCTGACATCACCGCCCCAAGACCGGATGCGCGCGAATAGCGCTTCTCGGAACCAGGACCAACCGCCACTGAGCTCACTCACACCCGACAGTACGTGCCCGTGCAACCGCGCGCGCGTGGCGTCTGAATGTTGCGAGGGGACCAGCCCAGAGAGGTGGGGAAGGAGCGCCTCAAACGCAGTCCGCAAAGGGTGCCGCACCGCGAGTTGGTTCCACGATGTCCAACCCTGGCCTTGCCGATCGAAACGTTGTGCGGTTGCAGTCAATGAAAACCGCTGGCGCTCTAGAAACGTCTCCGGAGGCCAAACGAGCCCTCGCGCGACCACCGTGTCGAGCTCGCTTTGCACCTCCGCTAACGTGCGCGTGATATCGGTGGCCTGGCGCCGTGCGCCTCGAAACTCCCGGCCGATCTCTGCGAGCCACCTGTCGGCCTCGGGGTGAACCTCCAAGCGATGCTCGGGAAGCAGCAGCTGAAACACGCTGGTCCGATCCGCCATGCGCTGCCGGACGTCCTGCCTGAGCGCGAGGTCCTCCAATGTGCTCTGAATAATCGGGCTTTGAGCCCCTGTCATCGTCAGTCCGTACGGTTCGATCTCGACGCCCGCCAGGCGGTAGGACGGGTCGGGCACCCCCTGACCGAGCACGAGGACTCGAAGGCCTTCACGCGCCAACAGAGCTGCGCAGAGAAGCGGCTCGAGGTGAGTGCCCAGGACGACGACGTCGTAGAAGCTCGTCGGCACCGGTCTATGCGTCCGGCACGGTCAGCGATCGAGAGGGGTCGGCGACAGGCGTGCTCACGGTCAACGGGTCGAGCGTGATCGCCCCAATCGCGACCTGGTGGATGACAGCAGGCAAGAGCCGATGCTCCTGGACTTGGATTCGCGCATGGAGCGAATCAGCGCTGTCATTGCAGAGCACCGGGACGGCCGCCTGTGCAATGATTGGACCGGTGTCCACACCGGCATCGACGACGTGGACCGTACACCCGCTGACGCGCACGCCGCCATCGAGGGCGTCTTGGGGGCCGTTGTGCCCTGCAAACGCAGGAAGCAGGGCAGGGTGCACGTTGATGATTCGACCCGGAAAGCGTTCGAGCAATGGGGCACCCAAGAGGCGCATGAACCCGGCCAAGACCACCAAGTCCGGGTTCAGCGAGGCCACGGTCTCGGCTAGCGAGTCGTTCCAGAGGTCGCGGTCATCGCCTTTGCGAAGAGGAACCAGCCGAGTAGGGATTCCTCGCGCATCTGCGAAGTCGAGCGCAGCGGCCTTTTTTCGATCGGAAACGACCCCCACGATGTTGGCGTCACAGGTTCCTGCGTCGATCGCGCCGCAGATCGCTTTCAAGTTGGAGCCACGACCGGAAACGAGAACGACGACGTCCATGCGAGACTCTAGGACGAGAACGAGACCCCTTCATGGTCGACGACCTGACCCATGACGAAAGCGCGTTCGCCAACGGCGTGGAGCGCGTCCACCAGTTGGGTCGCACAATCGGGCGCTACGACCATGGCAAAGCCGACGCCCATGTTGAACGTGCGCCTCATCTCCGTGTCGGCCACGGCGCCCCGGTCCTGGATCAGAGTGAAGACCGGATCGATCGTCCAGGAGCCAGTGTCAATCGCAACCCCCAGGCCTTCGGGCGTGACGCGTGGCAGGTTTTCGGGCAGCCCACCGCCGGTGATGTGGCACATGGCATGAACCCCGTGTTCGAGCGCAACTTGCGCCGCCTTTACGTAGATTCGAGTGGGCCGGAGCAGGGCGTCGCCGAGGGTCCCTTGCGCTCCGAAAGAGCTTTGCAGGGAGAGCGGCGCATCGCCTTCGATGAGCACACGCCTGGCTAGGGAGAAACCATTCGAGTGCAATCCCGACGAAGCGACGCCGACCAGCGCGTCGCCGAGCCTCGTGGATTTGCCATCGACGATGCGCTTGCGACTGACGACCCCCACCGCGAAGCCCGCCAAGTCGTACTCCCCAGAGGCGTAGAACCCAGGGAGCTCGGCCGTTTCACCTCCAAGCAGAGCGCACTCGGATTGGCGACACCCTTGCGCGATGCCTTTCATGACCGCCTCGCCTTGGTCCACATCAAGCTTCGATGTCGCGAAGTAGTCCAAGAAGAACAGCGGCTTGGCGCCGACAGTGATGATGTCGTTGACGCACATCGCGACCAGGTCGATGCCGATCGTGTCGTGACGCTCGAGCTCGAAGGCCAGCTTCAGCTTGGTTCCTACGCCGTCGGTTCCGGAGACCAGGATCGGGTCCTCGATGTCGCTCGGTATCGCGCACAGGCCGGCAAATCCGCCGAGGGAACCGAGCACGTACTCCGAACGAGTCGACTGCGCGAGCGGCTTGATCCGTTCGACGAGCTCTTCACCCGCCTCGATGTCCACTCCGGCGTCACGATAGGTCAACCCCGCCATGCGGCGGAAGCTAGGCGATCGACCCGAGCGGGTCAACGAGTGACACTCCGTTGACGCTTGCGTGCTGGTCGCGTACACACGCGTCCATTCGCAGAGGGGTAGACGCATGCAGGCTCTCCGTTCTCGGGCTGCTGATGGCCGCCGCGGGCTGCCAGGCTGATCCGTCGCCGCGGCGCCAGCAGGAGCTTTCCGCGCCGTCGGTGGAGCTGGCCGAACCTGCCGATGCTCGCGTTGAAAAGGCCCGGCTGCTGCGGATCGATGTGTACGGCGCTGGCACCGAGGACGCGGCCGGTGCACGCGTGGTGCTTCTCTTCGAAGGAGCGCCGCTGTTCACACAGAAGCAGCTTCCCGCGGAGGGGATCTTGCCGCCTCGCATTGCCATCGAGCTGGAAGACGCCGAATGGGACGCGAGCGTTCCGATTTCTCAGGCTGTCGATCGAGGAGGCCTCCGGCGCGTGCGGCTTGCCACGCCCAACCCTCGCGTCGTGTTGGATCTATATCCGACCGCCTCGGGCCGCGTCTTCTTCCTGACCGACCCGTACCGTATCGTCGTCGACGTGAGCGCCGCCCGGCCGTTACGAAAGAATCGAAGGCCGCTGGTGGTGTTCGACCCTGGGCACGGTGGGCAGGAACCTGGTGCCGCAAACGATCGATACGGGCTCGTCGAGTCGGAGCTGGCGCTGGAGTTGGCCGAGCTGGCGGCAGAAAAGCTGCGAGCGATCATGCCGCGTTCGCGCGTCATGCTCACCCGGTCGAGCGACGTCGATCTCTCGCTCGAAGAACGCTGCGCGCTGGCCAACGCGATGGAGGCGGACGTGTTCGTCTCGATCCATCTAAACGCCAGCTCGGAGCAGGTTCGAAAAGGAGGCGTAACCACCTTCGTTCTGGACACGACAAACAACCGTCAGGCCCTTCGTCTCGCAGCGCGCGAGAACGGCACGCGCGTCGCCGAGGTGACCGGCATTCAGAGTCTCCTAGCGAAGCACCATCGGAAAAACCAGGCGGAGGGCTCCCTGACCTTGGCTGGAAAGATTCAGCGCCACACTTTGAAACGGGGCCAAACGGTTCTCCCGAATCTCTCGGACCGGGGTGTGCGGCGGGCCATGTTCTACGTCTTGGTGGGCGCCCGCATGCCGGCGGTGCTTCTCGAAGCATCCTTTCTGACGTATGAGCCTGAGGCGCGCGCGCTGACCAAGCGTCGATATCGCTACGCCCTCGCAGACGGCATCGCGTCCGGCATTGCGTCGTACCTCCTGACTCGATAGGGGGATGGCTTGCCGACCGCTGGGTCGACGGTCATACTCGCTGACCTTTGTCGGATGGTTCCAGTCCGGTCGTCGATCTGGGTGGGCTCGCACCTTCGCTCGGCAAGACCTGCAGCGGATACCTGGGTGGTTATCGCCAGGCGTTCGAGGACGCGGTGCGCCGAGGAGACCCGGGCGTCGGCACCGCTTGCGCCCATGCCCGCGCCCTCGACGGGCTGCTCAGCGCCCTTTACTGCGCATCCGATGCGGCAACGCGCGCGCTGGGCATCGAGCCGCGCGGGCGCGTCGCTCTGGTTGCGGTCGGAGGCTACGGCCGCTCGACGCTCGGGCTCAATAGCGACGTCGACGTCGTGTTCCTGTGCGACGATTCGAACGACCCGTTCGTCGGGGCGCTGGCGGAGGGCCTGCTGTACCCACTTTGGGACCTCGGGGTCGACATCGGGCACGCCGCTCGAAGCGTAGGAGAGACACTGAGTCTCGCTCGCCAAGACATCCGCACCACCACGACGCTGATCGACTTCCGGCGCGTCGCCGGCAGTGGCTCGCTGCTCGACGTGCTAGAACGCGGCGCGCGCGAGCAAGTCTTCGAGCCGCACCTGGTCGAGTTCCTCGGCGCGCTCGAGCAGGACACCGAGACTCGCCATCGCCGTTTTGGCGGCAGCCTCTACCTTCTCGAGCCGGACGTAAAACAGGGGCGCGGCGGCTTGAGGGACATGGACGTAGCTGAATGGGCGGCGCGAGCACGCTGGGGCGCGCGAAACGAGCAGGACTATGTCCGCACGGGAGCACTTCTCGCGCGCGAAGTTCGGGAGCTCGAAGACGCTCGAGAGATGCTCTGGCGCGTTCGCAACCTGTTGCATCTGCGCGCAGGCCGTCAGCAGGACCGACTCACGTTCGGCGACCAAGAAGACATTGCGCAGGAGCTCGGATTCGTCGATGGCGTCGCCTTAGGCGTCGAGCAATTCATGCAGGCCTACTATCGGCACGCTCGCATCGTCGCGCTTACCGCAGAGCGCATGCTCGATCGCGCTCGCCCGCGCAATCGAACTCGAGCCGCCACGTTCCGGAAGCTCGCGCACGGGATCGTGTTGGCAGACGGGAGCATCAACCTCGAGAAACCTCAACGGCTCGACGGCGACCCCGCGCTGGCTTTTCGCTTTTATCGACAGGCTCTCCGCTACCACAAGCGGCCCGACCACTCCGCCTTGGACGCGATTGCCCGTATCGCACCGGACAAGCGCTGGCGTCTACGGTTGCAGGACTCCGAAGAAGCCACGCAGCTCTTCCTGGGCCTACTCCAAAACATCGATGAGACGGCATTCCGCAGCGGCTCCACCGTCGCCGAGCTCCACGAGGTCGGGCTCGTCTCTGCGATGATTCCCGAGTTCGAGCCCCTGGTCGGTCGCGTCTATCACGACGTCTTCCACGTCTATACGGCGGACATTCATGCCGTCAAAGCGCTCGAGCACCTGCAGGCGCTGACCCGAGGCGAGAGCCGTGGGCGCGCGCTCTCGGCTCGCCTCGCCGCAGAGGCCCCGAGGCGGCTGCCGCTCTTCTTGGCGGCGCTCCTCCATTCGCTCGGTCGGTCGCGGGGTCGTGAGCAAGAGCAAGCAGGCGCGCGTCTCGCCGAAAACGTGTCGCTTCGACTGGGCCTCGCGCCTGTCGACGCGCAGCACGTCGCTTGGCTCGTCCGCGAGCAGAACTCGCTCTACCGGTGGGCGACCCAACGGGACATCCACGATCCGCAAGGCTTGACCGAGGTCGTCAAGATGGTGGAAACACCCGAGCGCCTTCGCGACTTGTTCCTGTGCACGGTTTCGGTCGTCTCCACCGTGAATCCCAAAGCGATGACTTCTTGGAAGGCGCGCGCGCTCGAGGACCTCTACCTTGCGACGCTCGCGCAGCTCGAATCAGGCGGCGCGTCGGCACAGACCGAAAGTCGGGTACTGGAGGTGAAGCTACAGGCCGTCGTTGGATTCGCAGGGGATGCGGGGCAAGAGGAGCTTCAAAGCTTCATCGATGAAATGCCAGACCGTTACTTCCTCGCCAATCCCGTAGACGTCGTTCGACGCCATGCCCGCATTTCACGCGACCGCGACGAGGGCATAGCGACCGTCCGTGTCGACCCTGGCCCGAGCGAAGACGTGGAATCGGTGGTGGTTGTCTCGGCGGACCGCTCGGGCTTGCTTGCAGATCTCACCGCGGTGTTCGCCGCGCACGATCTCTCGATCCTCGCCGCGCAGCTTTACACCCGGCAACGCGAGAGCGGGGACGAGGTGTTCGACGTGTTCTGGGTCCGGGTAGGGGACAATTCGCCAACGCCCGCGAAGCTCGCCGAGGCACTCAAAGAAGACATCGTGCACCGAGTCACGAACCGTATCTCGGCCCAGGATTTGATCGCGCGGCAAAGCACGCCGCCTCCCTGGTCGGTGCGCCGGGGTCCCGAGGTGCCTACACACATCAGCGTCGATAACAACGCGTCCCTGCGATACACGGTCGTGGACGTCTTCACGCGTGACCGCATCGGCCTTTTGCACGAGATCGCACGCACGATGCACCAGCTCGACTTGACTATCGCCCTGGCGAAAGTGAACACCGAAGGTCAGAGCGTCGCGGACGTGTTCTACGTTTCCGACGCCGACGGGAAGAAGGTCCACGACGACGAGCGCTTGAAGCGCCTGCAGCGGGTGCTCTACGATCGCATCCTCGCGCTTCACGCGCGTGCAGGGGTCCTGTGAAGGCGCTCGGCGCTGTGCTGTTTCGCGGAGCGATCCTGGGAGCGCTCTGTGGGGGCTGTGGCTCCGGTCCGAGCGCACCGGCCGCAGTGCCATCACGCGCCGTCGTCAGTCGTCCTTCGGCCGGCCCCGATGTGCTACGGGGAGAGCGCTTGCTTGCCGAAGGCAAGGTGGCGGAGGCGAAGCGTGTGTTTGAGAAGGCACTTGCCGACGACCCGAACGACGCCAGGGCCTGGCTCGATTTGGGGCTCTCGCACGAAGCGACGAGCGATTGGCCCTCAGCCGAGAAGGCCTACCGGCGTGCGACCTCCCTCGACCCGAACTTCGCGGAGGCATTCAACAACCTGGGCGTGCTCTTGCGGGAATCGGGCAAGCTCACGGAGGCTACGGCGATGCTCGAACGCGCGGTCGCTCTGGACCCTGCGCTTGCCGCTGCCCGGTTCAATCTCGCGCTCTCCTATGAAGAGCTCGGAAAGCTGGTGGATGCCGAACGTGAATACCTGGCGACCATCGATCGACTCCCTGACGATCCGATCCCTCGAATCAATTTGGCGATGATGCTTCTCGATGCGAAGCGGCCTGAAGACGCGGCGGCGCAGCTCCGCTCGGTCCGTCCGATGATCCGAGGCGACATCTTACTGTCGATTGCGGTCGGGGAGGGTTTGCGGCGGGCCGGCTTGCCGGCGGAGGCGGTTCCGATTCTGCAGACGGCGTTGCGACAGGCGCCCGAACCGCCTCCTACGGAGCTTCTCGCCGAGCTGGCCTTGGCACAGTACGCAACCGGGGATCTCGACGCGGCGGAAGCGACGATGCGTCGCGCTGTCGGACAGAACGAGCGCGATCCAGCGCTTCAATATGCCTACGGGTCAATCCTGGCAAAACAGGGCCAGCTTGGGAAGGCCCGCGCCCACCTGAGGCGCGCCGCGAAGCTCGATCCGGATGGGCCGTATGCGGAGCGCGCCCGCGCCCGCCTCGAGGCGCTCAAGAATTGAGCGGCTCAAATCCCAGGCCAACCAAGAAAAGCTCGTAGCTTTCGTCACGCGTTGCATCAGGGCGAATGGTCCGGACTTTGCCGAACACTTCCCGCATCGCACTGCGTGCGTCCTCGAACTCGGCGCCCTGGAAGATCTTCGCGACGAAGCTGCCGCCCGGCCGAAGCACCGCCTTGCCGAGCTCGAGCGCGCGGATCACGAGCTCGTAGCTTCGAAACTGATCGGCATGGCGCTGGCCGCTCGTCTTCGGCGCCATGTCGCTGATGACCAGGTCGAACGGCCCTCCCAAGCTCTTCGGATCGGCCTCGAACGCGTCGAGTACACGAATTTCGGCATGGGCCGGTAGCGCGAGCTCCGGGTCGTTGAGGTCGATCCCCAGCACGCGACCGCTGGGGCCGACCTTCTCGGCGGCGTAGAGGGTCCAGGAGCCGGGGCTTGCTCCGAGATCGAGAACGCGCTGGCCCTTCTTGAAGAGACCCACGCGTCGATCGATTTCCTGGAGTTTGTAGACCGAACGAGCGGGGTAACCTTCGCGCCGCGCTCGGCGTCCGTGGTGATCCTGCTGGCGGCGGCGGCTCAGTTAGCCCTCGTCGGTGGCTTCCGGCGCCTCTGCGGAGGCTTCTTCTTTGACCGGGCGTTCGGGAAGCGGGACCGCTGCCTTCTTGATGGCGCCCTTCAAGGTGAGGATCCCGTTGCGTGGACCGGGAACGCCGCCGTCGACGAGGACGATGTTCTCGTCCTGGAGCACCCTGACGACGCGAAGGTTCAAGATGGTCGCCTTCTTGTTGCCGTGCTGGCCCGCCATTTTTTGCCCACGAGGGGTACGGCCCGGGGTCGTCGCCATGCCGATCGAACCGCCACCGCGCTTGGCCTCGTGTGTGCCGTGACCCACGGTGCCGGCGCCAGCGAAGTTGTGTCGCCTCATGACGCCGGTGAAGCCGCGACCCTTGCTCGTGGCAGAGACATCGACGAACTGGCCATCCTGAAAGATGTCGGCTGCGCCCAGGGTCTGGCCGACCTCGAAGCGCTCGAGGAGCGACTCGTCGATGCGAAACTCGCGAACGACTCGCTGGGCGTCGACGCCGGCCTTCTTGAAGGCGCCCGCCTCGGGCTTGCTCACACGCGCTTCGCGACGGCTGCCGAAGCCGAGCTGGAGCGCAGAGTAACCGTCTTTCGCGGGGGTGCGCTTTCCCACGACCACGCAGGGCCCCGCCTTGATTGCGGTGACGCGTCGGACCTCCCCGTCGTCGAGGAAGATTTGGGTATTACCAAGCTTGGTGCCGATGAGGCCGGGATTCGTATTCACAAGTGTTCTCCCCGGGAAAAGGGCCGCAAAGATAGTGATGCGCGGGGGGGAGTCAAGGCGGATGCGTTCGACTGCCCCGTGCCCTGATCACTCGTGGATTCCGAAGATTCGGACGGCGTTTTCGTAGCTGGCCTGGGCCAGAGCCTCCGGGTCTTCGCCGCGGAGCTCTGCGATACGGGCTGCCGTATAGGCTACATAGGCGGGTTCATTGCGTTTTCCACGCTTTGGGATCGGCGCCAAGTAGGGGGCATCCGTCTCGATCAGAAGCGCGTCCGCCGGCTGTTGGATGGCCGCTTCTTGGACGGACACCGCCTTGTTGAAGGTCACGATCCCGCTGAAGGACGATACAAACCCCAGATCGAGCGCCGCCCTGGCAAAGCGGGCGTCCTCGCTGAAACAATGGATGATGCCGCCCACGTCCTTTGCATGCTCCTCGTGCAAAATCCGCAGCGTGTCCTCGGGGGCCGATCGCGTGTGAATGACCAGCGGCTTCTTGAGCTTCTTGGCGATCGCGATCTGACTTCGGAACGCTTCTTCTTGCGCGGGGTGGGGCGAGTGGTCGTAGTGGAAGTCGAGACCGGTTTCGCCGATGGCCACCACCGACGGGTCCGCTCCCGCCTCGAGAATCGCATCGCAGAGCGCGTCGTCGAGATGCTTGGCGTCGTGCGGGTGCACGCCTACGGTCGCCGAGATTCGGCCGGGATGTCGCCGGGCGATCTGGATTGCTGAGGTCACCGAAGCCACGTCGCTCGCGCAGCCAATGCTGGTGATGCGCCGCACGCCGGCTTCGGCGGCCCGTTCGAGCACCGCGTCCAGCTCGTCCAGGAGACGTGGGTCGCTCAAGTGGCAGTGCGTGTCGAAGAGCATGGTCTAGTTCACTACGAAAGGTGGTTCGTCTGTCGAAGAGAAGCAAGCAAGGCCTTCGCCTCCTCACTCTTCGGTGCGAGCTGCTCGAGCGTGGTTTCGTACACTGGCCTTTCGGCTTTTCGGCTCTTGCGCAACGCGCGGGTCACATCGGGGAGCAGCGACGCCAGGCCGAGCTCCCCCACGAGCTCCACACCGTACTGGCGAGCTTCGATCCGCCAGCTCCGCACGATCCTTCGAATCACCTCCGCGCCGGCCGGGTCGCCGAGACGGACGAGGGCGCGCGCAGCGGCGGCGCGCAAAATCGGGGAGCGCCAACGATGCTTCGCAAGCCGCGTCAACGCTGCCAACGAGTCCCGGTCGGCGAGGTCGCCAAGCCCCATCGCGGCAATGAAGGCGCGGTCCGGCTGGCCCAGGGACGCCCGAAGCGTTGCGGCGCCCCTCGCGTCGCCCAAGCTCGCGAGGCTGCTTGCCGCGGCGAAGCGAACCGAGTCCGAAGGGTCGTCCAAAGCGCGCGCGATCGCATCGACGCTGCCCGTGGCGCCGAGCTCGCCCAGGCATTGCATCGCGAGCGTGCGCACTTCCTCGTCTCGATCGTTTAGGGCTGCGGCAATCCGTTCGGATTGCTCTGCACCGAGGTACGACAAGGTCCAAATAGCCGAAAAGCGCATCTCCGGGCGGGGGTCTTCGAGCAAGGCGGCAATCGCATCGATACCCGCGTCGGGCGCAACGCGTCCGACGGCGAGAACTGCCGTTTGACGGGCGCCCATGTGCTCGTCCTCGAAGGCTTCGAGCAGGGTGCTCAACCCTTCGCGTGCGCCTAGGGCACCGAGTGACTCGAATGCCGCCTCACGCACGGCGCCGACCTCGTCCTTTGCGAGGCTGAGCAGGCCTTGCACGGCTTCGCCTCTTCGGTCCGCCGGAGGCTCCGCAAGCCGCGCAGCCGCGGCGCCTCGAAATCGTGGCTGTTGGGCTCGGACGTCTCGAAGTGCGGCGTCAAACGTCGGCGTCAGCGGAGGGATCACTTTGCGGGCGACCCGGGTTCGACGTCTTTGTCGACGCCAAGCACGGACAGACCGCTCTCGTCGCTTGCGGCGAGCACCATCCCTTGCGACTCCAGGCCCATCAGCTTGCGGGGTTTGAGGTTGGCGACGATGACGACTCGCCGACCGATGAGGTCTTCGGGACTGTAGTGCTCGGCGATGCCGGCCACAATCTGGCGCGGTTCTGCTTCTCCCGCGTCGACGACGAGACGGATCAACTTTTTGCTCTTCTCGACCCTCTCCGCTTCTTTCACGAGGGCCACCCGAAGGTCGATCTTCATGAAATCGTCGAACTCGATGAATGTGTCTTTGACTCGTTCGGTCTCTGTCATGGCCGCTGCCTTTTTCTGTTCTGTCTTGGGAGCCTCGACGCCGAGACGCTCCAACATCGAGCGCTCCTGGGCCTCGTCGAATCTGGGAAAGAGTGGTGTGGCGCTTTGCGTCTGCGTGCCGGGCCTGAGCCCACCCCACGCGCTCGGCCAGAGGTCGACCTGCTCGGTCGGAAGCAGAGGGGGCATTCCGAGCTGCGCACGGAGCTCGTTACACTTCTTGGGCATCACCGGAAACAGCATGATCGAAAGCCATCTGAGCGTTTCGAGCACCGTGTAACAGACCTGCTCGAGCCGGGTCTTGTCGTCCTGCTTGGCCAGCCTCCACGGTTCGGTCGAGTCGACGTACTTGTTTGCGGCCGAAACGAGCTCCCAAATCGTGTCGAGCGCGCGATGAAACGCGAGCGCCTCCAGGTGCTTGGCCGCTTCCGCAGACGCCTCCATGGCCTTGTCGATCAGGTGTCGGTCGGCCGGCTCGAGTTGCTCGAGATCGACGTTCGGCACCTGGCCGCCGAGGCTCTTTTTGAGGATGCTCGCGACGATTCGGTTCATCAGATTGCCGAGGCCGTTGGCGAGCTCGCCGTTGTATCGATTGAGCAGATTTCGGTGGCTGAAGTCGCCGTCCTGCCCAAAGCCGACCTCGCGCATCAAGTAGTAGCGCAACACGTCTGCGCCCACCGCTTCGACGAGCGGACCTGGCGGCAGGAAGTTGCCGAGGGACTTCGACATCTTCTCGCCGTTGACCGTGAGCCAACCATGCGCCCAAATCTGGGTCGGAAGGCGGATGCCCGCGCTCATCAAGAATGCAGGCCAGTAGATCGTGTGGAAGCGAAGGATGTCTTTGCCGACGATGTGGATGATCGCTTCCGATGATTTCCAGAATTCGTCGTAGAGTGGAGCTTCGCCTTCTTCGGCAGGACCGCCCAGCGCGCTGACGTAATTCATCAGAGCGTCGAGCCAGACGTAGACGACGTGCTCCGGGTCATCTGGCACCGGGACGCCCCAGCGGAAGCTGGTTCGCGAAATTGACAAGTCACGCAGTCCCTCTTTGACGAACGACTTCACTTCGTTGAAGCGCGCTTCAGGTCGCACGAACTCCGGATGTGCTTCGTAGTGGTCGAGCAGGGGCTGGGTGTACTTGCTCAGGCGGAAGAAATAGCTGCGCTCCTTGATGCGCTCCACGGGCTTTTGATGAATCGGGCAGAGATTGCCCTCGAGAAGCTCCTTCTCGGTCTTGAAGGACTCGCAGCCGACACAGTACCAATCTTCGTAGTCGCCGAGGTAGATGTCTCCGCGCGCGGCCATCAGCTTCCAGAGCGCCTGGACGTTCTCGCGGTGCTGAGGGGATGTCGTGCGGATGAAGCCGTCGTGTGCGCAGTCGAGCTCTTCCCAGGCAAGCCGGAACGGCGCCGCCATCCGGTCGACGAAATCTCGTGGTGCGAGCCCCTCCTCCTTCGCGCGGCGCTCGATCTTGAGGCCGTGCTCGTCCAGGCCGGTCAGGAAGTATGCCGGTCTGCCTCTGAGGCGCTGGTACCTCGACACCACGTCCGCGGCGACGGTGGAGTACGCGTGCCCGATGTGCGGCCGATCGTTGACGTAGTAGATCGGCGTGGTGACGTAGAAGGGACGAGCCATTTCGCGCCCGAGACTAGCCAATATCGGCCGAGACGCCAGCTAGCGCAGATTTCGAAGACCAAAGAGCAAGGAGTCGAGCGCAACTTGCTTGTTGGCGTTCTTTTGCATGGATCGCACGCAGTCGTGAATGAGCGAGACACGCGCAGCAGCAGTGGCCGACGAAATCGGCTCCGCCCGCTCCTGCAACTCCTCTCTGCGTTCCGAGAACCCCAAGCCTTCGGCAGGAAGACCGAGCGAGGTCGCCGCGAGATCCCGGTAGAAGCTTTGAAGCGTGAGTAGCGCGAGCTCGAGGTCCTCCCGACGCGCCAACTGTTCGGCGAGCTCGACCAGAACGCCCGGGCCAGAGCGCTGAATCGCATCGTCGATCGAGAACACGAGCTCGCTCAGCGCCTCCACCGCACCATCGCTTGCCAGGGCCAAGGCGACGTCGGCCCGGCCTCCGCTCAGCGCGATTGCTGGGGCGATGCAATCGTCGGGGACCCCTTCTGATCTGAGAATGTCACGGAGAACCGCCTGCGGAAGGCGCCCGAACCGAACGCGTTGGCAGCGCGAACGAATCGTTTGTAGCAGCGAGTCCGGGCGTTCCGAGGTGAGAATGAAGTGCACGTTGGGACGGGGTTCTTCGAGCGTCTTGAGCAAGGCGTTGGCTGCCTCCGGCTGAAACACCGGAAACGAAACGTCCGCCTCGGGAAAGATGAAGAAGGTCGCTCCGGCCTCGAAGGGTGCGAACTGGGCGAGTGGGAGAATCTCGGTGCGGAGGACTTCGACCTGGATGTTGCGCTTGCCTTCGTCGCGTGGCCCGAACACACGCACATCGGGATGCGCCCCCAGCTCGATTCGTTCGACGATGTGGGGATCGCCCGAAGCGACGATGTCTGTGGCCAGTGCAAGCGCGGTTCGCTCTTTGCCCACGCCGCTCGGCCCGTCGAAAAGGTACGCCGAAGCTAGACGGCCGTGCGCACGGGCCCGAGTGAGCGCGAGCACAGCCCCATCCTGCGCCCGGATGGAATCGAGCGCGCTCACTTGCCGGAGCCTCCGCTGAAGATTGAAATCGCGATCGTTTGCACGGCGTCCACGACTTCATCGGGAGATAGCGCATCGGGGTCGACAAACGCTTGCATTACCAGGCCGTCGAGCAGCCCAATCACGATACGGGGCAGGATTTCGAGGGAGATTCGAGGCTCGAGGCCGAGCGAGATCAAGTTCTGTTGGAGATAGGCGCGGATCTGCTCTGCGCCGAGCTCGTAGAACTCAGCCAGCTTCGGACGAAGACTTTCGTCGGACAGACTGAGCGCGAGCAGGTCGGCGACCACCAGGGCCTCGTCGCTGCGCTCCGCGCGCGTTGCCCAAAGCTCCTCGAGCGACTTCCGAAGCGCCTCGAAGGGATTGTCCGAAGGTGACCAGGCCTGCATCGTCCGTGCTTGAACGGCGTTGCATGCGGTCTCGAGCACCGTGTGGATCAGCGCTTCTTTGGTTGGGTAGTGATAGTGCAGGGCGCCCTTGCTCATGCCGGCCTCTTTGGCGATGTCGAGCAGGCTGGTTTTTGCGTAGCCCTGGCGTGCGAGGACGCGGATCGCCGCGTCGATGATTTGCTGGGAGCTGACCGCGCTTTTTGCGTACGCCATGGACGTGCGACAATGACGCCTGCTGCTGGGGCGAGTCAACCGCTTGTGCTAGAGCCGCATGGTGAGTGAACAAGGTCAGTCATTAACGCGCCTCGTCGAGCTGATGCGCACACTTCTCGGTCCCAACGGCTGCCCTTGGGATCGCGAACAGACCCTCGAAACCCTTCGTCAATACGTGCTCGAAGAGGCCCATGAAGTCGTCGACGCGATCGATCACGGCACTCCAGAGATGCTCCGCGAAGAGCTCGGTGACCTCCTGCTGCAAGTCGTCTTTCAGGCTGCGCTCACCGATCAAAAAGGGTGGTTCGACATCGATGGCGTAGTTGACGCGATTTGCGAGAAGCTCGTTCGGAGGCATCCCTGGGTGTTCGGCGACGAAGAGGTGGACGACGCCAGCGGGGCAATCAACAGCTGGGAAGCGATAAAGGCCAAGGAGAAAAAGGACCGCGGCGCGCTGAGCGGTGTCCCTGTGGCTTTGCCGGGGCTGTTGCGCGCGGTCCGCATCGGGGAGAAGGCCAGTGCGGTCGGCTACGATTGGCCGGACGCCGGGGGGGCCCGCGGGAAGATCGATGAAGAGCTCGAAGAGCTCGACGAGGCCGCAGAGAGCCGAGACATGGCAGCAGTCGAGCACGAGCTCGGAGACCTTCTGTTCGCGCTCGCGACGTACGGCCGCAAACAAGGCTTGGATCCGGAAGCTGCCATCCGCGCCTCGCTCAATCGCTTCTCTTCGCGTTTCCGGCACTGTGAGCTCGCAGCGCAAGCGAATGGCAAGAGCCTTCGAGACTACGAGGAGTCCGAGCTAGACGAGATGTGGGAGCGCGCAAAGGCCGTCGAGCGCAAAGCGCGAAACTCGGGAACCTCCGGCTCATGACGCAGTTGGATTCGATCGCTAGAGCTGCTCTTCGGGAAACGGCATGACTGCCTGAATCGAGGGCGCGCCCAGCAACAGCATCAGCAAGCGGTCCACGCCGAGCGCGTTGCCACCGCTTTCGGGCATGCCTCGTTCGAGGTCGGCCAAGAAGCGTTCATCGATCGGATACACCGGCAGGCCGGCCGCTTGGCGCTCCGCTCGATCTTGCTCGAATCTTCGCCGTTGTTCGGCGGCGTCGGTGAGCTCGCCAAAGCCATTGCACAGCTCCGTACCCCTAAAGAACGCCTCGAAGCGGTCTGCCATCCCATTGGGCTTGAGCTTCGCGAGCGACGCCATCGACGCTGGCCAATCCGTCACGACGATCGGCCGCTCGTTGCCGAGACGCGGCTGGACCTCCTCGGCCCAAACGCGAAAGAAGCGTTCCTCGTCGTCGAGCAGCGAGGCCAGCGTCAGGTTCGCGTGGAACTGCAGCGCTTCGTCGACCGTGATCCGCTGCCAAGGTGGCTGAACCTCGGGAGCGGGTTGGTCGAGTGAGTCGGCGACGAATGCGACCAGCTCTTCGGTGTCACCGATGACGTCGTCGGATGTCGCGTCCGCGCGATACCACTCGAGCATCGTGAACTCGCGCTCGTGATGGCTACCTCGTTCCTCGCCGCGGTAACTGCGACACACTTGAAAGATTCGCTTCGCGCCGGCGCTCAGAAGTCGCTTCATCTGGTATTCCGGGCTGGTCGCAAGCCAGCCGACGCGCTCGCCTCTCGGGTTTCGCACCTCGAATGCCGACAGGTGCACGTCGAGCCCGGGGGAGGGCACGATGGCCGGGGTTTCTACTTCGATGAAGTCGCGTTCTGCGAAAAAGCGTCGGATTGCCGCGAGCAGGGCGGCGCGGAGCTCCAGTACCTGAACCACTGCGGCATCAGCGGGCTCCCGCACGCGGCGCTCAGCCCTTGACGCGTTCCACGTAGGAGGCGGTTCGCGTGTCGACCTTCAGCCGATCGCCGGCATTGACGAACAAGGGCACGTTCACCTGCAGACCCGTTTCGAGCGTTGCGGGCTTCGTGGTGTTGCTGCTCGTGTCGCCCTTGAACCCTGGCTCCGTCTCGGTGACCAGCAGCTCGACGAACGTCGGTGGCGTGACGCCAATGGGGCGACCGTCAAAGAGCATGACGTCGACTTCGGTCCCATCGAGGAGATAGTACACGTTATCGCCGAGCTGCTCGTTCGTCAGAGACATCTGCTCGTAGCTCCGGGTATCCATGAACACCCGCGCCTCGCCCTCAGGGTAGAGGTACTGCATCGTGCGTTCTTCGGTGTCGGCCTTGTCGAGCTTCTCGCCGCTCTTGAACGTCCGGTCGATCACCGCTCCGGTCATCATGTTCTTCATGCGGGTGCGAACGAACGCCTGTCCCTTGCCCGGCTTCACGAACTGGTGATCCACGACTGCGAACGGCACGCCGTCGAGGAGCATCTTGAAGCCTTTCTTGATGTCGGAGGTGTCTGCCATGGGTCTACTTCTCGCGGATCTGCTGGGAGGCGACGACGAGGTCGCTCGGTTGATTGGGAGTGTCGCCATTCTCGGCGGTAATCTGAAGCTCGAACTCTCGCAGTCTGGTCGGAATCGAGGCGCGGCCCGCTTGGGCCTCGGCGTCGTATTCGAGGGCCTGCTGACGCACGGGAAGCTCGCCTGGGGCGCTGAACCAAATGATGTAGTGCGTCAGCCCGAGCTCGATTTTCTCCGGTGGGACGAGGTGGTCCAAGATCACCGTGATGAGAATCTGCTGCCTGTCGATCTTCTCGATGTCAATCTCGCCGTGCGCGGCGGGCACGTAGGCACTACCCACCAGTGCATAGTCAGCCAGCGCATTGCAACTTGCGATCGTCAATACCGCGATCAAAGGGATCAGGCGAAGCCCCACGGAAACCTCCACGGCTCGGCTTGTAGGCGGCCCGTCTGGCCCCGTCAAGCGCCTGCCCTTGCCTCTGGTGCGGGTCAGCGGTACGCCGGGTTCCATGCGAGATGTCGACGACGAGGTGCGTCAGATCAAAAAGGAGATCGTCGAAAGCCGTGGTCTGATCATCAAGACCAACAATCTGGTCAATGCCCTAGGTGCAGACATCAAGTCGATCGCAAAGCGTCAGGCTGGATACGAGAGGCGGCTCAACTGGAATAGCGGTGTCGCAATCGCGGTGATCGGCGTCCTTTCGTTCGTTGGGCTCAAGCTCTACTTCGACGCGCAAACCGGAGCGATGCAATCGGCCAAGCTGGCCGCCGAAACCGCCGCCGAAGCGCTCCGAAACGACCTGGGAGACGAAGTTCGCCGCGCGTCGGACCGAGGAACTGCGGCCTCAAAGGCATCCAAATACTACGATCTGATTCGCGCCCGGAAGCGTGCGGAGGTCGTTCGTGACTACCCGGCGATGTCCAAGGAGGCCTTGTCCCCAGCCGAAGCCGCCGTCTTCCGGGACTTCGAGCAGCAGTTCCGGCAAGACCTCTCGCTCGACGCGTATCAGAAGGGGCTCTCACTCGCTGAGGCGAAGAAGCACGCCGAAGCGATCAAGCGATTTGAAGAGGCGCTCGAGCGACATCCCAACGGCTCTCACATTCCAGCGGTCAAGCAGAGCCTCGCGCTGTCGTTGCGGAGCGAGAAGCGTTCGGCGGAGGCGCTCGTGTACGCGCAACAGGTGGCTGACCAAACGACCGATGTCGCCCTTCAAGCGGATGGCTGGTGGCTGGTGGCACGTTGCGCTCGGGACATCGGCGATCTGGACACCGCCCGTGATGCGCTCAAGCTCCTGATCAAGAAATGGCCGAGGTCCGCGCTTTCACGGGACGCTCGACCGATGCTTCGCGACGTGACGCGAGAGGCATACCTCGGGAAGAAAGCAGCGACGGTGACGCCCGTCAGCCCACCCTGAGAAACCGCCGCGACGCCATCGCGTGTCGACGCAGCCGGCGTCCTGTGCCACGTTGATGTTTGATGGCACGACCGCGGGTTGCATTCGTAGGTTCAGGTGGCGCCGCGAAGGGCGTGGCTCACATCGGTGTGCTCCGGGCGATGCAGGAGTTGGGCATCGAGGCCGACATCTGCGTTGGCGCGTCAGCCGGAGCGATTGCCGGCGCATTCTATGCCGAGGGCTATACCCCCGAGCAGTTGATCGACTGGTTTCGCCCGTTTTGGCAGCGAGGTCTCGAGAGCCCACCGCTCAAGGCCCGGTATTTCCTCGGCTTGCCAAATCAGGAGCAACGGCGGAGCTTGGGCTATCTCAGCAGCGGTCTTTTCTCGATCGACCGCTTCGAAGCCTTCGTGGCCGAGCAGTTGCCCAGCAACGACTTCCGCACGCTCGACAAGCACCTCATGGTGACGGCGGCCGACGTCGACGGCCGCGGTCGAGTGGTCTTCGGTCGCGGATACCGAGACGACATTTCGATCAGCAAAGCGGTTGCCGCCTCGAGCTGCGTGCCCGGTCTTTTCCGCCCATATCGCATTGGCGATCGCTTCTACATCGACGGGGAGGTGGTTCGCACACTCAGCATCGACCTGGCAGTTGAAGCCGGCGCCGACGTCGTGATCATTTCCAACGTCTACCGTCCGCACGTCGGAAGGGTAGGCAGCCCGTCACTGGTCCACCAGGGCGGCCTCGCGGTCGTCCGCCAATCGTTGAACATCATCCTCAACGAAAAAGAGAAGCGCGGCATCGACCTCATTCACAAGATGTACCCGCAAATCCAGGTCTTGGTCGTGTCCCCGGATCTCGGGCGCCTGCCATTCACCTCGCGCGTGCACGCCCGAACGATGCTCCGCCGAGGCTACCGGGACGCGCTGCGCATTCTCGCAAAGGCAAAGCGCCGCGGCGTGTTCGAGGTGGCTCCGAACGTGCGGAGTATCGGCGAGGCGTGAGGGCAGTGTTGGTTTTGGTTGCACCGCCCGCCCGTTTGGTTACACCGCCCGCCCGCCCGCCCGCCCGCCCGCCCGCCCGCACCCGTAGTCCTCCCTGCCGCGGCATACGCTTCGCGTTGCCTTGGCGGCGCGTTGCGCCGGGCTTCGCCCTTCGGGCTCGCGCTGCCGCGGGTGGGAGGGTATCGGTGTTGGTGCCAGTGCCAGTGCCAGTGCCAGTGCCAGTGCCAGTGCCGGCGACACGTGCTCGTGTCACGCGACTTGGTCGTCGCGAGCGCCTGGATCTGCGCGATGTCTTGGAGGCTATCCGGCCGTTAGAGCCGACGGCCCAAGCACCACGCGATGGCACAGACCTCGTCGAGCTTCTCGTCGAGGTGAGTTGCCATCTGACTCTCGATGTAGCCCCAGTCGCTTGCGACGTTGAGGGCGGCTCGGACTTCCTTCGCGGACCCGCAAGCGGTGGAGAATCGGGCCCGCGCATTGCCAGCATCGTTCCCGCGCGCCTCCGCGATATTCAACACCACGCTCTGTGCAGCGCGCTTCAACTGATCGGCCAGCGACTTGTCGTGCTCGCGAATCGTGTGGAGGAGGGGGACAAGCTCTCGCACCACGTTCCGTGCTCTGTCGTAAACATTCATCTTTTGCATCAGCGACTCCTTGGTTTGGGTTTGGGCTCTCACCCCGCGTGCGAGCCCAAACCCAAACCAAGGACAAAGCGATCACCAAGTCTGAACGCGCCAGTGCCAGTGCCAGTGCCAGTGCCAGTGCCAGTGCCAGTGCCAGTGCCAGTGCCAGTGTCAGTGCCAGTGCCAGTGCCAGTGTCAGTGCCAGTTTTGGTTACACCGCCCGCCCGCCCCCACCCGTAGTCCTCCTTGCCGCGGCATACGCTTCGCGTTGCCTTGGCGGCGCGTTGCGCCGGGCTTCGCCCTTCGGGCTCGCGCTGCCACGCATGTGCGGGTGCCAGTGTTGGTGCCAGTGCAAGTGCCAGTGTTGGTGTCAGTGTCGGCGCCAGCGTCGCCGTCTACCGAGTCTGCTCGACGGCCCACGCGAGGTAGCTCTCGCTCACGTGCTCCACGGCCACCGCAATGATCTCCGGCACGTCATACGGATGATTCGCCTGGATCCACGCGGCGATCTCTTCGAACCGGCCCCCCCGCGTCTTGATCAGCAGTTGAATCTCGGAGTCGATCTCGACTTTGCCCTGCCAGCGATAGTATGAGGTCAGCCCGGGAATTGCGTTGACGCAGGCCGCTAGCCGCGCTTCGACAAGCCCTTTGCCAAGCTTTTCGGCCGTTGCCTCGTCGGGCACCGTACACAGGACCAGCACTAGCTCGTCGTCGCCGCTCACGGGTCGATGGGGCTCAAAGCGCGTGGACCCTCACGTCCAATCCGCGGTCGATGACCGCGACGGAGCGTTCCGGAATCGTTTCGTAGCCGACCTGCTCTTCATCGATGCCGCCCACCACCATGACGTAGCGCAGCTGCGTGCTGCCCACCGGCGGGGGCGTGTAGTCCTTTGGTGGGTCGTGAAGGCCCTGGCGCTCGACGTAGATCATCGCCGCGCCGTGCCTCAGCGCGTACATCGACCGGCCATTGGTCAGAATGAAGCTCAGGCTGCTGTGGCTGCTGCCGACTTCGGCAGCCAGCCGTTCGACGAGCGTGACCGCGGCACTGATCGCCGGAAGCGCCTGTGCCTCGTTGACATCGGGATTGTCGAGTTGACCCGCATCGTGAAGCATGGTGAGCAACGCATGGAAGAGATACTCGCTGTCGGTCTGCCCACGAATGTTGCGTCGAAGGAAGTCGGGGATCATCTCGGCAAGGTTGCCTCGGATTGCATCGAAGCCCCCGATCGTGCCCTGATGTGCAAACAGCCAACTGCGCATGCGAAACGGATGCGCGTTCTCTGCGCGGAAGTCTCCGACGGTTGGTTGACGCATGTGCAACACAGCGCAGTCTGAACGAACATCGCCTGCGATATTCTGCCAATCGACTCGCTCGCCTGCACGAGTTGGGCGCTTCTTATGGAGCACCTCGTCTCCGTGATAAAAGCCGATGCCCCAACCGCTCGCGTCTTCCGCTGCGGTCTTGTGGTGAAGAACGGCCCGTTCTTGGTAGAGGGCGTCGCGCATTCGATCGGCTCGATTCGCGACATAGCCGATGAGCCTACTCATGGTTGGACCGCCCAAGCGAAGTGTAAGTGGAGTCCTGCTTCATAACTAATCCCCATCTCAATTGGTACCACGCGTCCCGATGCGCATCAACGAAAGGGCAGCCCACAGGTCGGGTCTGGACGTACACAAAATGGGCTCGAAGATCGGATTGTGGTAGCGAGTAGTATGTCCGTCGCATTGGACGGTGCGTTGGATGACTACATTCAGCACTTGCGGGTGGAGCGTGGCCTCTCCGCGCACACGGTGGATGCGTACGCCCACGATCTCGGGCGCTTCCTCGCTTGGCTCGACGACGAAGGTGCGGCACTCGAGCAAGTCGACGAAACACGCGTCGCTGCCCACCTCGTCACACTGTCGCAGGCCGGCGTGAGTGCACGCACGCAGGCCAGGGCGCTGAGCTCCATTCGCGGCTTCTTTCGGTTCCTCGTTCAGGAAGGGCGCCAGGCGCTCGACCCGACGGAGCTCCTCGAAGGGCCGCGCCTCTTGCGCAAGCTGCCGGACCTTCTCAATCGCGACGAGGTCGTCCGGCTCTTGGAAGCGCCAAGCGGGACGAAGCCGAACCGGATTCGCGATCGAGCGATGCTGCACACGATGTATGCCGCCGGCCTCCGCGTGACCGAGCTCACCGAGCTCGATCTCGGTGACCTGAATCTCGAGGACGGTTTCATTTCGGCTCTCGGCAAAGGCAACAAGCGCCGCATCATCCCCATCGGGGCGCACGCACGAGCGGCGCTAGTCGAGTACCTCGCTGCCGTGAGGCCGAAATGGGCTCGACCCGCGAGCCGCGCCTGCTTCTTGACGGCGCGCGGGAAGGCGATGACCCGCCAAGGGTTCTGGAAGCTGGTCAAGCGATACGCGATAGTGGCCGGCATCACCAAGCCGATCTCTCCGCACAAGCTCCGACACTCTTTTGCGACCCATCTGCTCGATGGGGGCGCTGACCTCCGCTCGGTGCAGACGATGCTCGGGCACGCGGACATTTCAACCACGCAGATCTACACCCACGTCACCGGGGACCGCCTGCACAAGATGCACGAGCGGTATCACCCTCGGGGGTAGGTTCCATCCCTTGCTCCGGGATTTGCCCCCCGGACCCCCAGTAGTCGCCCTGCGGTCGCCAAGTGGGTATCCTCGCGACCATGTCGAGGTTCGACGTTTGGATCATGCGATTCGAGCCTGGGGACGCCTCCCCGGCGGAACGTCTCGAAACGGCATTCGGCATCGATTCCGCGAGCGCGTGGTCACTCGAGCAAAGCGTTCCCAAGATCGTCAAGCACGCCGTGCCCGCAAAGGCCGCTGGCGAGATGCGAATCGCGCTCGAGGCGATCGGAGCCGTGGTCGAATGTCGGCCTGCACGGCAGGTCAAGCCCGTCGCCGGAGCGACCGGGCGCGATAGCGCCGCGGTGTTTCATCCACCCGGTGCGGATTTGTTCCCCGCAGGCCGCCTCTCCGCAATTGACCCGTTCGCAACCGCAGGCGAGCCGGGCGCGCCACGCATTTCCGTCGACGAGGCAGTTCCCGCAACGGCCGAAGCGGACCAAGGCCCTGCGTCCGAGTTGGAGCTGCCCGCGGAGCCCAGCACATCATCGGTGTCTGTTGCGCCAGTGGAACAGCAACGCAGACGCGTGAGACGGGCCGCAGCAACCCTCGGTGCCGGTGTTGCGATCCTCGCGATTGGTTACGTCCTCGGGGACTCGGTGCTTCGCGGCGAAGCCGATTGGATGGGCATCGGCTTTGATGGTCTGGGCATCTACTTCCTCGGTGCGGGCGGATACGACCTCTTCACCGGTCTCAGGAGCTAGCCGTGGTGGAGCCAAACTTTCCCAAGATCATCTGGTTCGTCGTGTCGCTCGCACTGGCATGGGGTCTGAACTCGTGGCGTCACAACGCGGGCGCGGCAGGTCTCGAAGCGGCCCGTAACGGAGACCGCGGTGCGGCGGAGCGCTGGATCGATCGAACGCTGCGGGAGCAAGACTGCGAGCTCCACGAAGCGCGAGAGTACGTCAGCTCGTCTGCAACTCGGCAATACGTCCGCCGCCCCGACTACGTGGAGACCTTCGTCGAGAAGCTCTACGCCGGGGGAGCGCCCGAGCTCGAGGTTTGCGACTCCGACAAGCTCGGGTTTCGATTCGCACATTACCTCTTGGTGAAGCTGCCCGACGATCCCGGTATGCAAGAGGCCATCGTCGCGGACGCTCAGAGTTTGGTGCGCCGCGATGCGGTGGTCTATCGGGGTGTGACCTCAGCGGACGTCGAACAGATCGTGCGCACCTCGAGCCTGATTGGAACGCGCCGCGTGCTCGTCGGATTGCCCAGCGAAGCGGACTGAACCGGGATTCGGGCGCCTCGGTAGAGTCGTGCTATAGCCCTGCCGCTCTGCACGCAATGGAGGCGACCTTGAGGAGGCAAGCACCGTGAACATTCACGAGTATCAAGCGAAAGAACTCTACCGGACGTATGGGATTCCCGTGCCGAAGGGCATCGCGTGCATGTCGCCCGCAGAAGCGACCGCGGCGGCAAAGAAGCTCATCGACGAAACGGGCAGCGAGGTCGTCGTCGTCAAGGCGCAGATTCACGCAGGTGGCCGAGGCAAGGCCGGCGGCGTGAAGGTCGTCAAGGGCGTCGACGCTGCGACGGCGGCAGCAAACGAGATTTTCGGCAAAACCCTGATCACCCATCAGACCGGTCCGGAAGGCAAGGTGGTGCAGCGCCTCCTCGTCGAGCAAGGGCTCGCGATCAAGAGCGAGCTCTATTTGGCGCTCGTCGTCGATCGCGAGAGCCGCAGAATCGCCGTCATGGCTTCGACCGAAGGCGGCATGGACATCGAAGAGGTCGCGGCGAGCACCCCAGAGAAGATTCACACCATTGCGATCGACCCTGCCGTCGGACTCCAGGGCTACCAAGTTCGGCAGCTTGCGTTCGGGCTCGGACTCTCCAAGCAGGAGCAAAAGAACTTCAGCAAGCTGCTCGGAGGGCTCGCCAAGCTCTTCGAGAAGGAAGACTGCTCGATCGCCGAGATCAACCCGCTCATCCTCACGGAGGACGAGCAAGTCATCGCGCTCGACGCGAAGGTGAACTTCGATTCGAACGCGGAGTTTCGCCACAAGGCGTTTTGGGATTCGGTTCGAGACCTATCCGAGGAGGCGCCCACCGAAACCGAGGCCAAGGAAGCGGGCCTGTCGTTCATCCAGCTCGACGGCAACATCGGCTGCCTCGTGAACGGCGCCGGCCTGGCCATGAGCACGATGGACACCATCAAGTACTACGGCGGCGAGCCGGCGAATTTCCTCGACGTCGGCGGCGGCGCAAGCCAAGAGGCTGTCACCCAGGCCTTCCGGATCATCCTCGAGTCGGATGCCGTTCAGGGCATCTTCGTGAACATCTTCGGTGGCATCATGCGCTGCGACACCATCGCCAAGGGCGTGGTCGCGGCGACCAAGGAGCTCGGTTTGACCGTTCCGCTCGTCGTGCGGCTCGAGGGCACCAAGGTCGAAGAGGGCCGAAAGATCCTCGATGGCTCCGGGCTGGCTATCACCTCGGCGGCCACGATGGCCGAGGGCGCCAAAAAGATCGTCGAATTGGCAAAGGGATAAGCGCGATGTCGATTCTCGTAGACAAGAACACCAGGCTCGTCGTTCAGGGTATGACGGGCAGCGTCGGACAGTTTCACACCGAGCAAATGCTCGCGTACGGCACCAAAGTCGTCGCGGGGTGCACGCCGGGGAAGGGCGGGCAGTCGCTCATGGACGTGCCGATCTACGACACCATGCGCGACGTCGTAAAGCAGACCGGGGCCAACGCCTCCTGCATCTTCGTGCCGCCGCCCTTCGCTGCAGACGCCATTTTGGAGGCCGTCGACGCAGAGGTCCCGCTGGTCGTCTGCATCACCGAGGGCATTCCCGTGATGGACATGATCAAAGTTCGACGGGTTCTAGATTCGCAGGATAAGACCCGTCTGATTGGGCCGAACTGCCCGGGCGTGATCACACCCGATCAGTGCAAAATCGGCATCATGCCCGGCCATGTCCACAAGGCCGGGCGTGTGGGCGTCGTCTCGAAGAGCGGCACCCTGACCTACGAAGCGGTCGGACAGCTCACCGCGCTCGGCATCGGGCAGAGCACTGCAGTCGGCATCGGCGGTGACCCGATCAACGGGACCGACTTCATCGACGTCTTGAAGCTGTTCAGCGACGACCCCAATACCGATGGAGTGATTCTGATCGGCGAAATCGGCGGAAATGCCGAGGAGCAGGCCGCGGCCTGGATCAAAGAGCACTTCAAAAAGCCGGTCGCCGGGTTCATTGCCGGGCGCACCGCTCCGCCAGGCAAGCGCATGGGTCATGCGGGCGCCATCATCAGCGGAGGCAAGGGCACCGCGGATGCCAAGATCGAGGCCCTCGAGGACGCCGGGGTGAAGGTCGCCCCAACCCCGTCCGACATGGGCACCACACTGCAGAGTCTTCTCTAGTCATCAGTTCTTGGAGGGAGCAAACCATGTCGAAAAAACCGATGCGTGTCGCGGTCACGGGCGCTGCAGGCCAGATTGGCTACAGCCTTCTCTTCCGAATCGCTGCTGGTGAGATGCTTGGCCGCGATCAGCCGGTCATCTTGCAGCTCATCGACATTCCCCCGGCCATGAAGGCCGTGAGCGGCGTGATGATGGAGCTCGAGGATTGCGCCTTTCCACTACTCGCGGGTATGGAGGCAAGCGACAACCCCACGGTGGGCTTCAAAGATAGCGACGTCGCACTGCTCGTCGGTGCGCGGCCACGCGGCAAGGGCATGCTTCGAAAGGACCTGCTCGAGGCCAATGGCGCGATTTTCACCGGGCAGGGCAAGGCGCTGAGCGATGTGGCCAGCCGCGACGTCAAGGTGCTCGTCGTCGGAAACCCCGCCAACACCAACAGCTACATCGCCATGAAAAACGCGCCGGATCTCGATTCCTCCTGCTTCAGCGCCATGGTCCGTCTCGACCAGAACCGTGCGATTTCGCAGGTGGCTTCCAAGACCGGGCGCCCCGTGACCGACATCAAGAAGGTCACCATTTGGGGCAACCATTCGGCAACACAGTACCCGGATCTCTTCAATGCCCAGATCGACGGCAAGAGCGTCGCTTCGCTGATCAACGATCAGGCCTGGATTGAGAACGACTTCATCCCGACTGTCCAGCAGCGTGGTAAAGCAATCATCGACGCGCGGGGCCTTTCGAGCGCGGCTTCCGCGGCCAATGCTGCGATCGACCATGTCCGCGAATGGCATCTGGGCACCGGAGACGGTGACTGGGCCTCGATGGCGGTTCCCTCGGACGGCAGCTACGGAATCCCCGAGGGGATTATCTACGGCTTCCCGTGTAGCTGCAGCGGCGGGAACTGGTCGATCGTCCAGGGGCTGGAGGTCAACGAGTTCAGCCGGGCCAAGCTGGACGCCACCGCTGCAGAGCTTCAAGAAGAGGCTGCTGCGGTCGCTCATCTGGTTTAGGCTTCGGCGGATTCCAACCGGGGAGGCGGTGCCGCAATGCGAAAGCCGAGGCTGGTCGAAGAGCACGAAGCGGCGGGCAAGCGCATCGTCGTCGACGACCATCATATCTTCGTTCGCGAAGAGGGTGAGGGTGAACCGGTTCTGCTGCTTCACGGCGTACCCTCGAGCTCCTTCCTGTTTCGGAAGATGCTTCCCGAGCTCGCCGGTCACGGTCTTCGGGCGATCAGCTTCGATTTCCCAGGCGTCGGCCTGAGCGACAAGCCCAAAGACATAAACTACGACTGGCACTCGCTCGCGGACTGGGTCTGCCACGTCGTCGACGCCCTGGCCCTGCGGCCCGTGCATCTAGTCCTGCACGACATCGCCGGGCCGATTGGTGCCGAATGGGCGATCAAGAATCCGGTGAAGGTGCGCTCAATCACGTTCACCAACACCCTGATGGATGTCGCCCACTTCACCCCCCCATTCCCGATGTGGACCTTCCGCGTGCCCGTGATGCGGCATCTGGTGTTCTCCACCTTGAGCACCAAGGCCATGTTGCCCATCTTCCGGCACAGCGGAGTGAAGAACCCGGACGCCGTCGATGAAGACGTGATCGCGAGCTACATCTACCTGCTGAAAAACAACGGCGGGCACCACAGCTTCCTCGAGATCATGGACGGGTTCGACCTCAGCGAGAAGCATCGGGACTGGCTGCGCGACGGCCTGCTCGCGATCGACAAGCCGATGCAGCTCATTTGGGGAGAGCAAGAGATCGCAATTCCGAAGGCTCAGCTCCACTACATCAAGCAGGTGTTTCCCTTGCGCGCCGATCACCGAGTCGACGCGCGACACTTTCTGCAGGAAGAGCAACCCGCGGTCATCTCCGCCCATATCGCGGCTTTCGCCGCGGACATTGCCCAGCAATCAAAACGCGCTACCCCGTGAAGCGACTTCGTCGCCACGGGGCTTCGCACCCCGGCAAACACCACACAAAAAGAGGAGCCACATGGCTGTCGAACGCACCCTTAGCATCATCAAGCCCGACGCCGTCGAGCAGCACAACACCGGGAACATCCTCGCCATGATTCAAGGCGCAGGCCTCGAGATTCTCGGCATGCGAATGCTTCATCTGAGCCGGGCACAGGCCGAAGGCTTCTACGCGGTTCACAAGGATCGTCCGTTCTTCGGTGAGCTCGTCGCGTTCATGACACGCGGCCCCGTGGTCGTGAGCGCGCTCCAGGCCGACAACGCCGTGGCCCGGTACCGCACGCTAATGGGTTCGACCAATCCGGCGGAGGCTGGCGAAGGCACCATACGGAAGGCCTACGGCACCGACATTGGCGAAAACGCCTGCCACGGCTCGGACAGCGTCGAAAACGGCCGGATCGAAGTCGCATACTTCTTCCCCGAGTACGTGCTGAAGTAATCGATGCGCGACTCGATCGAAAACCGGTTGCGATCGCTCGTCGAGCAGGCGTTTGAAGACCGCTCGAAGCTCGAAGCCGCGGAGTACCGCGCCGCAGTCGAAGACACCATCGAGTTGCTCGACAAGGGCAAGCTTCGGGTCGCCACGCGGGGAGACGACGGTGAGTGGACGGTTCACGCCTGGACCAAGCAGGCGATTCTTCTCTACTTCGGCATCCGTCGAATGGAGCGCGTCGAAGTCGGTGCGTACGAGTACCACGACAAGATCCCGCTCAAGAAGAACCTCGACCAGCAGGGCGTGCGCGTCGTGCCGCCCGGCACCGTTCGTTACGGTGCGCACATGGAACCCGGCTCCATCCTCATGCCCGGCTACGTCAACATCGGCGCCTACGTCGGCGCTGGGTCGATGGTCGACACCTGGGCGACCGTTGGCTCCTGCGCGCAGGTCGGCAAAGGGGTTCACTTGTCGGGCGGCGTCGGCCTCGGCGGTGTCCTAGAGCCTCCAGGCGCCAAGCCTGTGATCATCGAAGACGGCGCCTTCATCGGCTCTCGCGCCATCGTCGTCGAAGGCTCGCGGATCGGCGAGGAAGCCGTGCTCGGCGCAAACGTCGTCATTACCTCGAGTACCAAAATCATCGACGTCACCGGCTCGGAGCCGGTCGAAATGAAGGGCTACGTCCCCCCTCGCTCGGTCGTCATTCCTGGCACTCGGAGCAAAACGTTTCCAGCGGGGGAGTATCAAATTCCCGTCGCTTTGATCATTGGAAAGCGCAAGGCGAGCACCGACAAGAAGGTGACCCTGAACGAGGCGCTAAGGGATTTTGGGGTTTCGGTTTAGCTTTAGCGACAGCGGCTCGCCGCTCTGCCCGAGAGGTGCGTATCACTGACCTATCTTTCGACGTCGCCATGCTGGCGACACCTCACATTGACCACTACGCCAAGGCAACGCAGGCCAATTGGCAGGCGTACTGCGATCGCCACGGCTACGAGTTCGTCGTCTGGCGAGAAACCGTGCTCGAGGACATGCATCTCATCTGGTCGAAAATCGAGTGGATGCGGCGCCACATGCGCCACATGACCGCGGACTGGCTGGTCGTCGTCGACGCCGACACTGTCGTCAATAAGCCGGAGATGGAGCTCGCCGACCTCGTTCGCGCACATCCGGGGAAAGATTTTCTGATCTCAGAGGATTGCTCGCGACGGTTTGGTATCCCTATCCCACTCAGTCTGCGCGGCGTGGTTTCGGCCCGCACTCTGCGTCCACCCAATTGCGGCTTCATGATGATTCGCGCCTCTGATTTTGGCTTGACATTCCTCGACGAATGGCTCGAGAACGGCCGCGACAAGTTCAAGCACATCGCGGACGTCTTTCCGCGCGAGCAGTGGGTCTTGTGGCTGTCGCTCTTTCGCGAACAGCGCGATCGGATCGCCGTGCTCGGAACCGAGGTCATGAGGATGGGCAACCATCCCCTGCTCGATCGGTCGACCGATTGGAGCGATGCGTTCGTGCTGCACGACAAGCGGCTGCCCCTGTGTGAGTCGCTGAGCGTCACGGATTTGCCATTAGACCCTTGAATATGGCGACTGCGTGGGCTCGTGATTACCGTCTTGTAGTACAGCACCCATTCGTGTTCAAATAGTCGGATGCGCAGCATCATTCTTCTGTTGGCCGTAGGCTTCTTGGTTAGTGGCGATTCATTCACCGCCGAAGCTCGTGCGGAGGCAACCCACCAGCTCAGGATCGCGACGTTGGCCCCGCGCCAATCTTCCCTCGGCGAGGTTTATCAGAACCTCAAGGTCGAGATGAGGAAGCGCACCAACGGCCAAGTGAACATGAAGATGTACTACGGCGGTGTCGCCGGCGACGAGATCACAGTCGTTCGCAAGATGCGAGTCGGCCAGCTCGATGGCGCTCTGATTACGTCGACGGGCCTCTCCGCGCTCGTTCGGCAGGTGCTCGTCATGGAGGCGCCTGGGCTCATCCGGAGCTACCCGGAGCTCGACGCGGTGCGCGAGGATCTCGCGCCGCAGTTCGAAGCGATGTTCGACAAGGCGGGGTACAAGCTCGTCGCCTGGGGCGATGCGGGCAAGACTCGGATCTTCTCGAAGCACAAGATCTTCGGGCCTTCGGATCTGCGAAATGTGCGGCCCTGGGTCTGGCGTGATTCGGCAACGATGGGGGCCTTCATCAAGGCGTCGGGGGCCAACGGTGTTCTGCTGAACTTGCCCGAGGTCTACTCCGGCTTGCAGACGGGTATCATCGACACGATCATCGCGTCCTCGGTCGGCGTACTCGCGTTCCAGTGGCATACGAAGCTCAAGACCATGGCCAAGCAGGCCGGCGGGATTGTCACGGGGGCCTTCGTCATCAGGAAGGAGCATTTGGACACGCTTCCCCAAGAGGCCCGAGACTACCTCGATGAGGTCTCCGGCGAGACCGAAGAGATCTTCCGCGTGGAAGGCCGAAAGCTCGACGACGAGGCGGCGCAGACACTCGCGAAGCGCCTCAAGGTGATCAATCTCTTCCGAGCCCAGCGCCAATGGGAAGAGGTGCAATTCACGGCACGCGAATCACTGGTCGGCCGGATGTACTCGCGGGCTTTGCTGAACCGAGTCCAAGAGATCCTCAAAAAGTAACGCGCCGCCCGCGTCTCGTTCCTCCGAAGGCGTGATTGCGCGACGCCTCAAACTCTGCCACCGCTAGAGTTCGTGAAGCTTTCAGCGGATACATTGGCCCCCGCCTCACACCCCGTCGCGCGATTGCCCGTCGAGTGGGAGGATTGCGTCATGGCCTGGGGAGAGCCTCGGTACCGCGGCAAGCAGATCTTCCATTGGATCCATCGCCAAGGGATTCTTGACCCCGACGAGATGAACAACCTTCCGAAGCGTCTCCGAGAGCGCTTGAAAGAGGAAGGACTCGGCTGGCCCATCCACATCGTTTCGACTCACGAGTCGGCGGATCGGACCAAGAAGTTCCTCGTCGGCATGCCTGACGGCGAAATGGTCGAGACGGTCCTCATTCCGCAACTCGGCGACGAGCGTGTCGTGACCCAGTGCATTTCGAGCCAGGTGGGTTGCGCCATGGGATGCGTGTTCTGCGCGTCGGGCCTGATGGGATTGAAACGGCAAATGTCGGATGCCGAAATCATCGCGCAGGTCTTGCTCGGCCGGCGCGAGCTCGGGCCCGACCAGCGCATTCGCAACGTCGTCTTCATGGGGATGGGCGAACCTCTTCACAACTACGATGCGGTCGCACGTTCCCTCGTCTTGCTGACGCACGCGGATGGCCTCGATCTTTCCAAGCGCCGCGTGACCGTGTCCACCAGCGGTCTGGTCAAGCAAATCGATCGGCTCGGCACAGACTTCGACGGCCAGGTGCAGCTCGCGATCTCGCTCCATGCCGTGCGCGACGAGGAGCGGAGCAAGATCATGCCGGTGAATCGCAAACACGGGCTCGGCGAGCTCACCGAGGCCCTGCGACGCTATCCACTTTCGAAGCGTCAGCGAATCACCATCGAGTACACCCTGATCGAAGGCGTGAACGACTCGGTGCGCGACGCAAACGGTTTGGTCGAGCTCCTCAGAGGCATCCCCGTCAAGGTCAACTTGATTCCGATGAACCCGATCTCCGCATCGGACCTTCGTGCGCCGGACACGAGTCACGTGACGCGTTTTCAAGAGCAGCTGACGCGGCGTGGGCTTTCGGTGTTCATCCGCAAGACACGCGGAGACGACGTCGCCGCCGCCTGCGGACAACTCGCGTTCCACGGCTCACCCCGACGAACCGGGCGCGGTGCCCTTGCCGCCGACTCGGACTAAAGACTGCCGCGCGCCTTGAGCGCTTTGACGATGTCGGGGCGTTCTTTGTCCATGTCTTCCGGGGTTTTGATCGGCTGAAAGCGGGCATCCGGCCCGTGCCGTTCGACACGCAGGAAGGCCGAATCGAGAAAAGACGTCAGCTCGCCGACGAGGCGTTCGAACTGCACGGCGGGCTTGCCGTCTACCGTCTTGTTGACGGCGAACCAGGTCAAGGGGAACTCCGCGTCGATGGCGGCCGCATCCAGCACGAAGGTGTTGGTGTTGAAGACGGGAATGCGCTCCTGGTCGAAGCCTTGCGGGAAGCGAAACGCCTCGACGATTTGAGCCCGTCCGTCGACCCTTGCGGGAGCGCCGCCTTTGTCGCCAGGTTCCTTGGGCGCCATTTCGGCTGTCAGCGCGGCGCCGAACTCCAGGTGGGCACCGATGATGGCCGGGTCGAGCGTCGCGGTAAGATTGTCGACGTTCGACATCATGAGCACCCGGCCGCCGTGGTCACGGAACGCCCCCAGGATGCCGGAGCGGCGAAGCGCGAACGTGAGGTCGCCGTGCCCGGGGGCGTGTGGCGAGAGCGCGCCGGAGCCGTCTCGAAAGAGCTCGCCATCAGGCGCGACGCGAAGCGAGATGAACTGCGAGAAGGTCTCGATTGGAACGTGCTTCGTGCTAAGCGGCTCGGCCATCGTTCGAATCGCCTCGTCGGTGGCGAAGCTCGACATCAGGTAGACCGGGATTGTAGCGTCGGCGCACTCCGCCACGGCTGCGATGTCCTCGAGCTTGAGCTCGAGGAACGACTTTCCGTCGAGGACCTCGACTGCTGCTTTGACGACGCCCCCGAAGCGGGTGGCCATCCCCCCTGCGAGAATGACCGCCGCGACTTCACCGCGTCGCACCGCTTCCTGGCCGCGCTCGGTCAGGGCCCGGCGCAGGTCACTCCCGAGCGGGGGCAAGGCTTGAAGGTCGCCTGCCTCGGGCGGTTCCACCTTGCCCCTAATCCGGTTTTGGGCCTCTCCAAGCTCGCCCTGAAGCATCTGCTGCTTGAGCTTTTCGAAGGGGATGTCGTCAAATCCGTAGCGTTGAAGAAGTTGGGCGGTTGCAGCGTCTATTTCTCGTGATTTCATCAGAATTGTCAAAACCCAAGCACTTTCCACCCGCGCTGTCGAGCGGGCCGCGCCTGCCCGGTGCCGGGGGGGGGATGACGGCAGCCCCCGAAGGACATACACATGAAGGAGGACCCATGGATTCCCTCGTTCGTTTCATTTCGCTTTTTGCGCTTGGCGCTGCGTTCGCGGTGACCGCACCGGCGGCTGCCGACCAGCAAGGCTCAAACGGCTACGGCGAGTCGACGGGCTATGGCTTCGATGTCCCACACGACGGCTACCGGCGGGAAGGCCAGACCGACGCAACGCCCGAGGCGACGACCTACGTGGTCATCGAAGCTGAGGGCGGTACGACCGAGGTCGTCGACGGCGAGACGGTCATCGTCGTTCAGGAGCCCGAGCCCTTGGCAGCCACGGAGCAGGCGCCGCCGGCGCCGAAAACGGTCGTGGTCGTACAACCCGAGGTGCAATGCCCCGGGGCGATCTGGGTCGATGGGTACTGGGCCTACAGCAATGGCGACTACCTTTGGGTCGACGGACACTGCGTCGTCGAGCGCGTGAACTACGTCTTCGTACAGCCGCGCTGGGATTATTACTCGAGCGTGTGGTGGTTCGTGCCGGGCTACTATCGACCCTGGGGTGTCTATGTGGGCTTCGGCTACTACCGACCCTGGCACTGGTATCCGCCCTATCACCATCCGTACTACCGCACGCGCCATCCGGTCCCGGTCAACAGAGGCGTGCCCTACCGACCCACCACCGTTCGAGCGAGGCCCCCCGCCGTGCGTTCGAGCCGAGGCATCGTGAGGCCGACGGGCTCGGTCGGCCGCGCGCGCACGATTCCGACGCGCACCCAGACCGTGACCCGGGCGTCGAGCACCCGGTCCGGAACGGTGACCCGGGCGCCGAGCACCCGGACCGGAACGGTAACCCGCACGCGGTCCAACACGAGCCGGGTCGACTCGGTCAGCCGCGCCCGGACGACGCCTGCGAGAACGACGGTCGTCCATCGGCCTCCTAGCTCGACTGCAGCAACTCGCGCAGTCAGTCGCTCCGGAGGCGGACCCACGCTCACGAGGTCGGTCCCGCGATCGAGCGCCAACAGCGCCACGGTGAGCCAGCCACGCGTGAGCCCCACACGCACAAACAGTGTGGGAAGGCAACGGGCATCGACGCCTTCACCGGCTAGGATCAATCGCCCCGTAAACAGCCGTCCGAGCTCGGGCCGAGCCAGCAGCGTCCAGCGCTCCAGGCCCAACTCGTCACGGGGTGGAGGAGTCAGCCGACCCAGCTCTGGTTGGTCGCGTCCCAGCTCCTCCGGCTGGTCGCGTCCGGGCGGAGGCTACGGGAGGTCATCCTCGGGCGGTTCTGGGCGGGCCCGCGCCCGCTAACCCGGTTAACCCCTCGTCGACTCTTTGCTAGGCAGGGGGGGCGATGCAACCCTATAGAGGGAAGTGCATTCAACCCCCTAAAGCTTCCGTGCGTCGACGTTACAGAGAACCAGTCGCCATTGCCTTCGCGCTTGCGTTGATCGCATCGCTGTTTGTGCACCTTCCGGTCTACGAGATTCTTGGTGAGTTGGCCGACCGCATCCGGCTCCAGGAAGAAGCGGCGCGGAAGGCCGTCACCTTCGAGCCCGCTGAGGTGGACTTCGAGGTGCCGGGCAGCGCGGAGCCTCAGCGGCTCAAAAAAAAGGCGGCACGAGAACGGGACAAAGCGATGCGCGAGCGCGTGGCGAAGGCGGTCGAAGCGGAGGCGCAAGCGCAGGCCCAGCAGCAGAAGCAACCGCCGCCGCCCGAGCTCACTTCACCGCAAGCCGTGCAGCAGCACAGCACCAACCCCAATCTCGAGCCAGACAACCCCCAGTTCATCGCCGAGGAGAACAACCGGGTCGAAGAGCAAAGCGTCGCTCAGGTTCGCAGCATGATTCGCGACGATGAGATTCCGTCGCCGGGGTCGCAGCAGCAACCCTCCGACACGCTCGAAGAGCAGGGCAACTCCCGTGAAGAGAAGATCGCCGAGCTCCGCAACAAGGACGGAAGCGATGCACGCAAGGTCACCGAGGAGGAAGCGCAGCGCAAGCGCCCCGACAAAGCGATCAAGGCGGACCCGATCAAGGCCGAACGCGTGAGTCGCCAAGCGCCGGACGGACAGCGATCGAGCGACGCCGGAGACCGTACGGCTCAGGCCGCCGAAGACACACTCACGATTACCGATCCCTCTGGTACGTTCAGCATTCGACGACCAAGCAACTCCGCACAGGGCGGCGGCGAGCGGGCGACGGGCAAAGGCCCAGGCGGCAAGATGGCTTGGTCCGAGTTCGAGGCTGCCGTCGGCTCCGAGAAGCTCAGCGAGGATCGCCGGGCCTACCTTGCCGAGCGCAAGTCGTCGCAGCGCGGGATCGCCCGCGAAAAGACTTGGAATGAATTTCGCGCGGCGATTGAGAACTACGTGCCCGGCGTGAAGCGCGGCGCGACTACGGCGTTGAACGCGGCAGCCTCGCCTTTTGCGACCTACATTGCAGCGGTGCACCGGCGTATCCACCAAGAGTTTGCGGATGGCTTTCTTCGGAGCCTGCCGATCGGCGGCAGCCCGTACCAAGATCCGACGCTCATGACCAAGCTCGAAATCGTGCTCAATCGCGACGGCTCCGTTTATCGGGTTGGCGTCGTCCGATCGAGCGGGCTCTTGCCGTTCGACTTCGGTGCGTTCAACTCGGTGCTCCGCGGGCAGCCCTATCCCCCGGCTCCTTCGTCGATTCTCAGCGGCGACGGGCGGGTCTACTTCCACTGGGGCTTCTATCGAAATCAGCGCCAGTGCGGCACGTTCAACGCAGAGCCCTACATTGTTCCGAACCCGCGCGGTTCGAAGGGACGCAAGGACGGCCTGACCGATGCGCCCGACTGGGACACGGTCGTTCCCGCAGACGCAAAGCCGACATGGCGCACGCGCGAGGAGGGGTCGCAGGAGGACGACGAGCCGAAGCGGCCTCCGGAGAAGTCGCCACCAGCGCAGCCGAAGGAGCAGGAAGAGGGAGCGCCCGCCGCGCCGCCTCCACCTCCCGGCGCCGGCCTGGGATGAGCCAAGACCAACGAGACGCCGATCTGACCGCGCGCGTCAAAGCCGAAGCCAAGGTGCTGGGCTTCGCGCGTACCGGCGTGGCGAAGGCCGGTCGCTTGGACGAGGAGGGCGCGCATCTCGATGCCTGGCTCGGCGCCGGGCATCACGGGCAGATGTCGTGGATGGCGGAGACTGCGCCGGTTCGAAAGGACCCGAGCGATCCGCGGATGCTCGAGAATGCCAAGAGCGTCATCGTGATGGCGGCGCCGTATCTTCGGAGCAACGGCTACCAAGGGCCGCCGCCGGCACGCGTGGCGAAGTATGCGCTCGGGCGGGACTATCACAATGTGCTCACCAAGAAGAGCCGGAAGATAGCGCGATTGCTTCAAGAGGCGGGCTTCACCGCGCGGGTTGCGGTCGACTCCAAGCCCGTCTTCGAGCGCGCCTGGGCGGAGCGCGCGGGGGTCGGGTTCGTGGGCAAGAACTGTTGCCTCATCGTCCCAGGGATTGGCTCGCATGCCTTCCTCGCCTGCGTCGTGACGACCGCGCCAATGCGCGCCGACGGGCCGATGGGACGCCGCTGCGGAACCTGCACGCTCTGTCTCGAGGCTTGTCCGACCCAGGCCTTCAATGGTCCACGCAGCCTCGATGCCCGAAAGTGCATTTCCTATCTGACGATCGAGCATCGAGGGCCCATTCCCCTGGCACAGCGGCAGGCGCTCGGACCCTGGGTCTTCGGATGCGATGTCTGCCAAGACGTCTGTCCCTACAACCACACGTCGGGTGCAACCCAGGGTTCCCTCGAAGCGTTTGAGCCATCCGAGCGCTGGGATGGATTTGAAGTCGCCACGCTTCTTCAGATGAGCGGTGAAGCGCTCCGCACCTGGGCAGAAGGCTCGCCGGTGAAGCGCGCGCAGCCCGAAGGTCTGGCGCGTAACGCTGCGCTCGTCTTGGGGAATCGCGGACACGCCGCACATCTCCCGGTGCTGGACGGCGCGAGCCGGAGCCACCCCTCCGAGGTCGTTCGTGAAGCCGCGGACTGGGCCAGGACTGAGCTCAGGCGTCGTCTGGCCGCCTCAGAATAGCCTCGAGCGATTCGAGCAGTGGTGTGAGCCCTTCCTGGATCGCCGAGCTGATCGCGAAAACCTGGAATCCCCTTGGCTCGAGCGCTTGGCGAACCGCTTCGTAGGCTTCTCGGGCCTCTGGGAGGTCGCATTTGCTGACAGCCACGACCATCGGGCGTTCGAGCAAGCTCGCATCGAAGCGGCCGAGCTCCGACATGAGCGCGTCGAAATCGGCGACGGGATCGCGCTCGGGGTCCGGGTCGACGCTGAGCATGTGCAGGAGCACCTTGGTTCGCTCGACGTGCTTGAGAAAGCGAAGCCCGAGGCCGGCGCCTTCGGAGGCCCCTTCGATGATGCCCGGGATGTCCGCGATGACGAAGGTGCGGTCGACACCGAGTGAAACGACACCGAGATTGGGCACCAATGTCGTGAACGGGTAGTCGGCGACCTTGGGTGTTGCGCGGGAGACCGTCGCGATGAACGTGCTCTTGCCGACGTTGGGGAACCCGACGATGCCGACGTCCGCGAGGAGCTTCAGGACGAGCCGGACTTGCTTCCGTTCGCCCGGCGTGCCCGGGCTGGCGCGTCGCGGGGCGCGGTCGTGCGGGGTCGCGAACTTGATGTTCCCCCGGCCTCCGCGGCCGCCTTGAGCAATCACAATCTCGGCGCCGGACTCGCTGAGGTCCGTAAGCAGGGCCTTGCTCTCCTGGTCGTAGACTTGCGTGCCTACCGGGACCTGGATGCGAATGTCCTGGCCCGCCTTGCCAAACTGATCCTTGCCGCGGCCGTCCTCGCCGCGCTCGGCTCGGACGATCTTGCGGTATCGGAGATCGAGCAAGGTGGAGAGCCGGTCGTGCGCGACCAGAATCACGCTCCCGCCACGCCCGCCGTCGCCGCCAGATGGACCGCCGAGCGGAACGAACTTCTCGCGCCGAAACGCGATGCAGCCATTGCCCCCGTCGCCCGCGGCAACTTCCAACGTCACTTCATCGACGAAATCCACGGTCGTCCGTACGTCGCCGTGAATGCGAGGGCAACCGACTTGGTGCTCGAACAAATCGGTGGGATGCGTACACTGCGCAAGTGCGGAGTGCTCACAGCGACCCGGAATCGGCGTCTCGAAACGCTACATTCATCCAAGCTTTGGCTGCCAAGAGCTTGGAAACAGTGCGGTTAACCGAGGTCCTGAGCATTGCCCCCGAGGATGAGGCCGCGCGAGCGGCGCTCGCCGGATACCTCAGCGTCCTTCGCCGCTCGGCGGCAGAGCTTGGTTTTTCGCACCTCGAGGCGGCCGTGGCTGAGGCGTTGGCCAGGCTCGAGCGGGAGGCCTTTGGGCCCGCGTCGCTCCGGGCGGTACGGGTCCTGGCCTGGAGGTACGAGCCTCTCGCGGCTTTGCCCGCGCAGTCCGGGACGCACCCGGCCGTCACTCCGCCAACCGAGCCGAGCCTGCGCGGGCGCTCCATTTTGGTTGCGGACGATGAAGCCGAGGTTCGTTGGTTCTACGTGGGCGTCCTTCGCGAGTCCGGGGCCAGGGTCATCGAAGCGCGGGACGGGATTGAGGCCCTCGAGCTTGCTCGGAGGGAGTCACCCGATGTGATTCTTGCCGATATCGTCATGCCCCGCCTCGACGGCCTTGCCCTGTGTGCCGCCGTGCGCCGCGAGCCCTTGCTCGATGGGGTTCCTGTCGTGCTGTTGTCCTGGCGCGACGACTTCCTGCACCGCATGCGCGAGCTTCGGGCAGACGCGCAGGGGTATCTGCGCAAGGAAGTGCCCGCGCGTCAGGTTCTCGATCGCGTGCTCGGCGTGCTCGAACCGTTGACGCGGCTGGAAGAAGCGCTGAAAGGCGAGCGAGAGGCCCGTGGTGACTTGGAAGAACTGGGTGTCACGCGCCTCCTGCAGTCCGTGCGCCGCCTTCGACCCAACGCAAGCGTCGTCCTTCAAGATCCCTGGAGCCTGTTCGACTTGGAACTTCGAGACGGCCGCATCGTCAACCTGACCCGCACCGCGATCGATGGCGTCGTCAAGGAGGGAGCCGACGCCTGTCCCGCTCTGGTCGGGATGAGCTCGGGTCGATTCGTCGTGGCCGAGCGGCCTGGCCGGCTGGCCGATGAGGCGCCGGAGTCGCTGGACGATTCGTTTCTGGAGGCGACGCGGCGACTCGGCACCTTTCTCAATGCGATCGCGGCGAATCCCGATTGCCGGGTCGAGTTCGATCCGGACGTGCTCGGGACCTACGTACGCCATTCGCCGGTTCGGGTGCAGCGTCTGATCGCCGCACTCGTGGCGGGTGGCCCGCCCGATGTGCTGTGGGAGTCCGGGGCCGGGTCCCGGGCGCTAGTCGATGCCTTGCTGATCACCCTGGCTCGGCAGGGGGCCATTCGAGATGTCCGCGCTTCAGAGCGGGCCGCGGGCGGGGACACGGGCGCCGTCGGCTCGCCGGAGTCCGGACCGGAGTTGCTCCATTCTGAGATCGAGCAAGACTCCGTGCACGTGTCCGATCCGATCGAGCGACAGAACGTCCGGGCGCAGTCGGCGGTGGCCATGCATCGCGAGCCCGCCAACCGTGCCTCTAGCTGGAGCTATCCGATCTGGCGGCTCGGCAGTGGGGCGGCGCCTGGTAGCACTGAGAGCAGCTCTGGGTTTGGGATGGAACTGCAAGCGACTCCGCGTTTATTTGGTTTGGCGTTTCTGGTCTTGCTCTCCGCTACGGTGGCCTTCTTGATCTGGAACGAGACGATGCCCGTCGGCACGCCGGCCGGGTCTCCCGCCGTCACCGCGCGGCCGATCGAGATCGACGATCCGGTGGACGTTCGCGTCGACTTGGAGAAGCCGGCGCCGAAAGCCTTGCCTCCCGACGCGCGGGTCGGCACAGACCTCTCCGCGTTTGCGGGGAGCCTCCGAGCAGGCGTCGACCCGTCCCTGGCCGTCGCGGAGGGGCAGGGCGCGCTAGAGCTCACCGGCCCAGCCGAGGTGTCGGTCGAGATCGACGGGGAGGACCGCGGAACGCTTCCGGTGACGCTCGCGCTCGATGAGGGCACCCACCGGGTTCGCTACCAGCTCGGCACGCGATCCACGGATCGGTTCTACTATTTGAAGTCGGGCGCGACGCGTGCGCTGCGGGTCGTCACCCAACCGGGTGGCTTTGTTGACGCTCGTTGAAGCCGCGTGCTAACCGCAGCTAGGTTCCGCTGGGCCAAAATCAGGGGCGAAGACGGCCGCCGGAGCGAGGGAGGAAGGCGGCTGATGCGATTGATTTTGGTGGTGCTCGCGACCCTTTGCGTGGCGGCTGCTTGCAGCCGAGGTGGGCCCAGAGCGGACCCGTTTGCCGGGCTCGAGACCCATTTGGATTTAACCGGGCTTCGACACCTGGCCGAGGTGAACGATGGCGGCTGGTATCTCGACTTCGGCACCCCCGCCCAGCCCAAGTACACGGTGGGCGACTGGCGGAGCGGGTGGCTCGGCAAGGGGGTCGACGGCGACACCAGCTATGCGCACGTTGGTATGCGCGGTCGGGTGTACTTCGATGCAGAGCGACCCGAAGCGCTCGTTGCTCGCGTCCGCCTGCGAACGCACGGGACACAGGCGCTCACGCCGTACCTGAACAACCAACAGCTTGCGTCGATTCATCTCGGCAAGGGCGATGGATTTGCAGACTATGACGTCCCACTTCCAAAAGAGAAGGTGACGTCCGGCGAAAACTACTTGTTGCTCACATTCGGGGGAACGACACCGATCGATGGTCAAGACGTGTCGGTAGCCGTCGATTCGATCTGGATTCGAAACGAGTCCCAGCCGGCGAAGGGCGCGCGCGCGCCGACGTATGAGGGCTTGGTCGCCACCGTTCGCTTCGGCGAGGAGGAGCGGCAGGCCATCGCCCTGTCGCGGGCGTCGACGCTGCGTTATCACGTCGCGGTTCCAGCAGATGGCTCGTTGGGGTTTGGTGTCGGTGTCGAAGGTGAAGGTGACGCGCCTTTCGCGATCGAGGTGACGGCAGACGGGCAGCCGACGATCGAAGTGCTGACCGGTACGGCTTCGGGTGCATGGACCGATCACAAGGTGGACTTGAGCCGCTTCGCAGGTGAGACCGTGCGGATCGATCTTCGCGCCAAAGGCCAGGGGGGGGGGCGCTTGGCTTGGAATTCGCCGCGAATCGTGGTGCCCGAACGGGAGGAACGAAACCTCTTGCCTGCGAAGCACGTGGTCGTACTGGTCATCGACACCCTTCGCGCCGACAAGCTCCGGCCGTTCAATCCGCAGAGCCGGGTGAAAACGCCGGCCATCGACAAGCTCGCCTCCGAAGGCGTGATCTTCGAGCTCGCGCAGTCGCCCGAGAACTGGACCAAGCCGGCAGTGGCTTCGATCCTCACCGGGCTGCACCCACAAACCCATCAGCAGAAGACCGGTGATGCCGCGCTGCCGAGCTCGGCCGAGCTCTTGAGTGAGCATTTGCAGGGCGAAGGATTCGCGACCGGAAGCTTCATCGCGAACGGCTATGTGTCCGACCGCTTTGGCTTCGACCAGGGCTGGGATGACTACAGCAACTACATTCGCGAGGGTAAGAGCACCGAGGCGAAGGACGTCTTCGAGGAGGCGGGAAACTGGATCGACGAGCACAAAGATGAACGCTTCTTCGCGTACATTCAGACGATCGATCCACACGTGCCGTACGATCCGCCCGGCGAGTACCTCCGGATGTACGACCCGAGCGAGTATTCCGGACAGGTCAAGCCGAGGATGACGGGTGACTTGCTCGAGAAGGCCAAGCGCAACCCACCGCAAGTCGTTTTCGACGCAAGCGACAAGCGGAGATTGAAGGCGCTTCACGATGGTGAGATCACCAAGCAAGATCACTTCTTCGGGGCATTTCTGGAGCGCTTGAACGAGCTCGGCCTGAGTGAGGACACGCTGATCGTCGTGACATCGGATCACGGCGAGGAGTTCGATGATCACGGCTCCTGGGGACACGGTCACTCGGTGTACCAAGAGCTTCTTCACGTCCCCTTGATGTTTCGCCTCCCGAACCGGCTCCCGGCCGGCACGAAGATCGGCGACGCCGTCAGCACGCTCGACATCTCCGCTACGGTGACGGAGCTCTTGGGCGTTCCGGAGATGGCCAGCAACGAAGGGCATCCACTCGTTGGCTTGATGCTCGGCGACGCGGCGACCCGACCGGCGGTGGCGTTCAGCGACTTCCAAGACGACCGCCGGGTGATCACCAGCAGCCGGTGGAAGCTTATCCTCCGCGGAAACCTGACTTCGACCATGTTCGACCTTGTGGCGGACCCCTTGGAGACGAATCAGCTCGACGCGTCCGCCTTTCCCATCGCACGGCGCTATTCACGCATGTTGCTCGGTCAGTTCCTCGGAGCGAGCAACCGGGGGGACTGGTTGAGCGCCGAGCAGAAGGGCGGTACACAGCTGAAGCGGGAGAACGCTGAAATGGACGACACGATTCGCGATCAGCTACGCGCGCTCGGCTACGCGCACTGAGGCCCCATGCCCCTCATCGAACAAACTCCGGAGCGGTACCTGAGAAGCCCGCGCTTGGAGCCGGTGGCCGATGGAGGTGCGCTCTTGCACGTCTTCGCGTGGGGAGGGGGCGACGAAGAATGCGTTCTGCGATTCGACTTGGCGGACGACGGGAAGGTGCAAGGCGAGTCAGGCGCAACGGATCATAGCGCTGCGATCATGACTTGGGCACCGGGCGTCTCGCATCCCATCAACGACCCGCGCGCCGAGCTCGCGGCGGAGCATCAGGGCTGGCGCGTCGAGGCGCGGCATGAAGGCCCGCGGTCGAGCGTCGTGGTTGCGCCCCCGTCGGGCGGCGAGTTCGTCGTCTGGACGGCATTCGGGATTGCGGCCGCGCCCTGCATCAGCGCTGCGCCCGGCGGCGCCTGGGTTGGATTTCACCACGACGTTCGGGAAGACACCGGGGTTCCTGACATCGCGAAGTGGATCGCGGTTCGCTTCGTCGACATGGAGGGCAGCGTGTTCGAGCCGGCTGGGCCGATGACCGATCGAGACCGGGACCTCGAGGGTGAAGAGCAGGGCTTCGAGTTCCCTGCCATCGTGGTCGGCGACGACGGGGCAATCGATCTCTTTGGTCGCGGCTCCCACACGATGTACCGGCAGGGGCTCAACGCGGATGGCTTCGCGGCCCGCGTGCGGATCGATGATGCCCAATGGGGGTGTCGAGGGAGACGGGTGACCGCGGTTCGCCTTGCGAGTGGCAGTACGCTGGCTGCATGGCGCGGTCGCCAGGGCATTCGAATCGAATCGTTCGATGAACCGTCCGGCGGAGCGCCGGAGCTCATCCAGGCGAAGATCGACGTCGGCGAGTTCGAGCGGGCGCCGACGCATGTGGCCGCATGGTCGGGGCCGCAAGTCTTGTTCGGTGACATCCAACAGCACAGCGCGCATTCCGATGGCGTGGGTAGCGCGGACGAAGCCTATCTTCGTGCGCGCTATCGGTACGGTGACGACTTCGCGGCGCTCACTGACCACGAATCATTCCTCGGCAAACGAATCGGGCCCGGCGAGTGGGCGTACCTGCAGGCCGTTACTGAGCGGCACGACGAACCCGGCGAGTTCGCGACGATCGTTGCCTACGAATGGACTGGCAAGTCATACCCCGGGCCGGGGCACAAGTGCATTTACCTTCCGGGCCCGGGCTTTCCGATCATCTCTCGCGACGACGTTCCCGAGGGGCGCGACATCGTGCAGCAGATCAGCGCGCAGGGCGCGTTCACGGGGCCACACCACATCGGTTGGACGGGCGCGGACGTGCCCGGACACGACCCCGAAGGGCAGCCGGTTTGGGAGATCTGCTCCTGCCACGGCTGCTACGAGCACCCCGATCATCCGCTCGGGCACCGCGGCGAGCTCAAAGACCAGTTCGCCAAACCGCTGCTCGACACCGGCATGCGCTTCGGTTTCATCGCGAACTCGGACAGCCACGGGCTCCTTTGGCATCACGGTGAGTGCCGAAAGCGCGATCCGTTCCGAACTGGGCTGACGGCGGTCATTTGCGCGACACGCACGCGCGAGGCGATTCTCGATGCGATTCGTGCTCGCCGCTGCTACGCGACCAGCGGCGCCAAGATTCTGCTCGACGTACACGTCGCTGGCTTTCCGATGGGAAGCGAGCTCGACATCGACGGGCGGGTCGAAGTCCACGCCCGGGCGCTTGGGACGACCGACATCGAACGCATCGAGCTGGTGACACCGGATGGCGTGGCGGCCTCGGACGAGCCAAGGTCTCCCTCGACTTCGTTCGCTGGCGAGGTCGATGCCTCTTACGTGTACTGCCGCGTGACCCAGGCCGATGGCGAGATGGCCTGGTCCAGCCCCATCTTCTTCAACCGCTCCTAGTGTGCGGATCTTTTCTCTCGCACACTAGTGCGGCGGTGACTCGGTGAGCAGGGCGTGGACCCGGGCTGCGGCATCCGCCCGCGGTACTTGCTCCTGGGTCTTGTTCTTCAGGTCCTTGAGCTGGACAACGCCTTCTTCGACCTCGGACTCCCCGAGGATCATCGCGATCCGAGCGTCGATCTTATCGGCGCGGCGCAACTGGCTCTTGAGCGAGCCGCCGCGAAGGTCGCTCTCCACGCGAAGCCCGGCGTCTCGGAGCTCGCGCCCGAGCAGGGTCGCCTGGCCACGAACGCCGGCTTGGGCGGCCACGATGAAGACGTCGACGTGCGAGTCGGACTCCCCCTCGGGCATGGCCATCAGCAAGCGCTCGAGTCCCATCGCGAAGCCGATCGCCGGGGTGTCCGGCCCGTCGAGGCTCTTGACCATTTGATCGTATCGGCCCCCTCCGAGCAATGCGTTTTGAGCGCCTAGACCTTCACCTTTGCCAAGCACTTCGAAGAGCGTCCGGCTGTAGTAGTCGAGCCCTCGCACGAGGGAGCCGTCCACGCGATAGGGAGTCCCGAGGATGGTCAAGGTCTCTTGAAGCCCGTCGAAGTGGGCCCGGTCTTCGTCCGTAAGGTGCTTCAAGATCGACGGCGCGCCCGCTGCGATCTCAGCGCAGCGCGGCACCTTGCAGTCGAGCACGCGAAGCGGGTTGGCATCCATTCGACGCTGACAGTCCGGGCAAAGCTCGGCGCGATGCGGCGTCAGATATCCGAGCAGCGCGTCGCGATAATTCTCGCGCGTTTCCGGTCCGCCGATCGAGTTGACCAGTACTTCGACCTCGGTGATGCCGAGGCTTGCGATGAAACCAACGACCATGTCGATCACTTCGGCATCGACGTAGGGGCCCGGATCGCCGAAGACTTCGATCCCGGCTTGGTAGAACTGCCGGTAGCGCCCCTTGGCAGGCCGCTCGCGCCGATACATCGGGCCAATGTAATACCACTTCGTGACCGGCTCCCGGGCCTGCACGCTATGCTGTACGTACGCGCGTACCGACGACGCCGTGCCCTCGGGGCGCAGCGTGAGCGATTTCTCGCCCCGGTCGGTGAACGTGTACATCTCTTTTTCCACGATGTCGGTCGTTTCGCCGATCGAGCGTACGAAGAGGGCGGTCGGCTCCACGATGGGGAAGCGCACCTCCCGAAACCCATAGCCTTCGACTCGGTTGCGGAACGCGTTCTCGAGGCGGTGCCATTTCGAGATCTCGTCCGGCAGGATGTCTTTCATCCCCTTGACGGCGCGGAGGCTCATGGCGTCCGGTTACTCGATGCGCCCCCTTCAAGCAAGGGCGCAACCCCGCGGGCGACGCGAGGCATCGGCTTAGCGTCGGGCCTTCGGCCCATGGGCGAGGCGAAGTGACGGTTTTACTGGCTGAACTTGACGAAGACGTAGTTGAATCCGTCTTTGCCCATCTCTTGAGTGATGCTCGGGGTGACGTCTTCACGCATCTCGAAAATCATCACCAAGTCCTTCTTGCCTTTGCGCTGCACGGTCGCCCGCGTCACCGGCGTGTCGAAGAACTGAGTTTCGAGCGGAAGGAAGTTGTTTTTGAGATGAACCCGCGTGTGGTGCAGGACCAACTCGAGGCGTGAGCCGGACTTCTTGGTTCCGAACTTCACCGGTTTCGAGGTCTGGATGAAGAACGAGGAGCCGTCCTCCAACATCATGAAGCCGGGCCAGGTGAGCATGAGCGCCCCTTCGGGAATCTCATCCGCTTTGGGCGGCAGGTTCTCCGAGGTCTCCGAGCCCGGGGTCACGCCGGCGTACGAGGACTCCTCCGCCGCGGCAATCCCGGCCCAGCTGGCGAACAAGACGATGAACGCGATGATGGATTTCTTCCCCACGCTCTCAGGGTACGCGACCGGGAGCCCGGGGCCCAAATTTCGCTCCGAGATCCGAAATTTCACGCGACTCAGTGGCCCTTGCCGCCCTTGAGCAAATGGCCGACGCCGTCGCCGAGCCCTTCGAGCGTGAGCGGGAACATGTCGAACGCCTGTCGAACGTACTCGATGGTGTTTCCGGTCCAGTAGCGCTGCGGCTCGGGGTTGAGCCAGATGCTGCGGTGGTAGTGCTGGCTCAGCATCATGAGCCACTGGAGGCCTTCGATCCCCCGGTCGTCGCCGAGCTCGAGTGAGCCGCCGGCAGCAAGAAGCTCGTAGGGCGCCATGAGCGCATCGCCGACCATGATGAGCTTGTAGTGCGGGCCCGTCTCGTGGAGCAGGTCACGCACCTTGATCGGCGTGTCGAAGCGTTCGGTTTGGTAGACATGGCCGTAAACGCAATTGTGGAAATAGTAGGTGCGCAGCTCTTTGAAGTGGGACGATTTCTTAGCGGCCGAAAAAAGCCGGGAGCAGAGGTGCGCGAAGGGGTCCATCGAGCCGCCGACGTCCATCATCAAAATGATGCGGGTGTTGTGGCGTCGCGGAGGACGGGTGATGACCTCCAGCTCTCCGGCGTTTTGTGCCGTTGCATCGATGGTGCCTTCGAGATCGAGCTCTTCTTCGCCCCCTTCGCGCGCAAAGAGACGGAGCTTTCGGAGCGCGACCTGCATTTGGCGAACGTCGAGCGTGAGGTCCTGGCGGTACGGGCGATAGAGACGCGCATCGGCGACCTTCACCGCGCTTCGGCCTCCACCAGAGCCTCCGATTCGAAAGCCTTTGGGCGCGCGGCCGCTGTGACCAAAGGGCGAGGTGCCTCCGGTGCCGATCCACTTGTTGCCACCGTCGTGCTGCTCGTCTTGTTCGGCGAGACGCTCTTCAAAGAGCTTGCGAAGCTCGTCGAGGTCGAGGTTCTCGACGAACTCGCGCTGCTCGTCGGTCAGCTCGGCCATGTTCTCTTTGGCTTGCTGCAGCCAGTCCCAAAGCTCGTCCTTGAGCTTTTTGGATTCGATCTCGATGCCCTTGAAAAACGAAAGAAAGGCTTCGTCAAACGAATCGAGGTGCGCCTCGCTGTGGATCATGACCGAGCGGGCAACGTTGTAGAAGCCGTCGAGCGAGCTGTCGTGAAGTCCGGCTTTCAGGGCTTGAGCAAGCGCGATGACCTCCTGCGTCCCAACGGGAACGCCGCGGCCGCGAAGCTCATACATGAAAGGGACTAGGATTTTAGCTTCTCCATTGGCGGCCACCCGACAGCTGATCTGCGAAGGCGACGAGGTCCTGTTCCTTCTTGAGCAGGGCGCCCAAGAAGGGAAGATTTTCTTCGAGCTTCACGCTCTCGATGCCGGCGCGCTGAAGAACCGCAATCCAGTCGACGAGCTCGCTGGTGCTCGGACGCTTGCGAAGCCGTCGCATGCTCCGGATTTCATAGAAGGTTTTGAGCGCTTGCTCGACGAGGCTTTCGTGGACTTTGGGGTGGTGAACTTGGACGATCTCGGCCATCAGCTCGGGCGTCGGGAAATCGATGAAGTGGAACACGCAGCGTCGAAGGAACGCATCGGGCAACTCCTTCTCGGCGTTGCTGGTGATGATCACGATGGGACGCTGCGCAGCGATGATGTCTTGTTGTGTTTCGTCGACGTGGAACTGCATCCTGTCGAGCTCGTTGAGGAGGTCGTTCGGGAACTCCACGTCGGCCTTGTCGATTTCGTCGATCAGCAGAACCACGCGCTCTTTGGCGTCGAAGGACTCTCCCATCGGGCCAAGCTTGATGTATTCGCTGATGTCGTTGACGTCCTTGTCTCCGAACCGGGAGTCGTAGAGACGCTGGACGGTGTCGTACACGTAGAGGCCGTCTTGGGCCCGGGTCGTGCTGCGGATGTTCCAGCGAATCAGGGGGATGCTGAGTGATTCGGAGACCGCTTCGGCTAGCAGGGTCTTCCCGGTGCCCGGCTCGCCTCGAATCAGGAGCGGCCGTTCGAGTACAACGGCGCAGTTCACGGCAGATTCGAGTGCCTCGCTCGTGAGATAAGTAGAAGTACCCGAAAATCTTCGAAAATCGTCAGCCATGGAGCCGAAATGTATCACGCTCCGGCAGATTGGCGACCGAGCGGGCGGCGGGCAGGCGGGTGCTGCAGGGGTGCAGGCCGTGGCCGTGACGGGGTCAGCGTCAGCGCCAGTGACCGTGGCCAGGACCGCGTCGGAAAGCAGGCACATTACGACGAGTTAAGCAGCGGGGCGGGTGGGCTACCACCCTCCTTGACAGTCCCCAGACCACGACGAATAGTAGCGCGTTAATGTGGCCTGGGAGGGTCGCTTGGCCGTCGCCTATCGCGCTGAATTCAATGTCTACCTTCGTCCTAAAGATCCAGGACCTCGACGAGGTCGGGAAGGATTGGAACTTTGCCATCGGCACGGAATGGTTGGCGTTCGCGCTTGCCGACACTGAGCTGAGCGCAGGGGCAAAGGACGGCCGGCTGACCGTGCACGCGCAGCGAACCGGCATGGATGTGCTCGTGCAGGCCCATGTCGAGGCGGAGCTCGCCGCGACCTGCGCGCGATGCCTGGCCGACGTGCCAATCAGCGTCGACCTGCCGCTCACCGCGCTGTTCAGTCCGGAGCACATGCGCCTGCACGGGAGCGATGAGATCGACATCGCATTGAATGAAGTCAATCGGGATTACTACAGCGGCGCCGAGGTCGTCTTGGACCCGATGGTACGGGAGTATTTGCTGCTCGAGGCGCCCATGAAACCGCTCTGCTCCGATGCATGCGGGGGAATCGCGATTCCTGATCATCTCCAGCCACCCGCCGAGGTCTTTGGGGATGCGGTGCCAGACGCGCGCTTCGCTCCCTTGCTCAAACTCAAAGAAGCTCTTACGAAGAACGAGGAATGATTCCGTGGCAGTACCGAAACGCAGAACCAGCCCGATGAAGCGCGACCAGCGGCGCGCCAATCACGACAAAGTCACCGCCCCGAATGTGAGTGCATGCCCCAACTGTGGCGATGTGATGCTCCCACACCGGGCGTGCCCAGCCTGCGGCTTTTACAAGGGCCGGCAGGTCATCAAGGGCAAGAACGAAGAGCTCGAGTAGCGCGTGTTCGATCTGGCCGGGAAAATCGCCATCGTGACTGGGGGGTCACGGGGCATCGGCCGGGCGACCTGCATTGCACTCGCGCAGGCCGGCGCCCTCGTCCTCGTCAACTACCGTACGAACGAAGAGGCCGCTCGGGAAACCGTGAGGGTCATCGAAGAGGCTAGCGGGCAGGCGGAGCTCGTCGCCTTTGACGTTGCTGACCCCGATTCAGTAGATCGGAGCATCAAAGAGGCCCTGACGCGGCACGGCAGAATCGACATTCTGGTCAACAACGCTGGAATCTCGATCGACCAGTTGTTGTTGAGAGTGTCTGCGAAGGATCTCGCGATGACTTGGGCGACGAACGTGAATGGCGCGGTGTACTGCGCGAAGGCTTGCATACGCCCGATGATGAAGAATCGCTGGGGGCGGATCATCAACCTTTCGAGCGTGGTCGCCGAGTCCGGGAACGCCGGCCAGGCCGTCTATGCCTCGTCGAAGGCGGCCCTGTTGGGCCTGACCCGCTCGCTCGCTCGTGAATACGCCTCTCGGGGGATCACCGTGAACGCCGTGTCTCCGGGCTTCATCGAGACCGATATGACTGCCGATCTGCCGGAGGCGGCCAGGCAGGGTATCGTGAATCAGACACCACTGGGCCGAATTGGGCGTCCCGAAGAGGTCGCCGCTGCAGTTGTGTTTTTGGCAAGCGAAGAAGCGGGCTATATCACCGGACAAGTCGTCCGAGTCAATGGAGGCATGCACGTCTAGGCGCGCATGACGGAGGAAGCAGATGGACATCGCTGAGAAGGTCAAAGAAATCGTGTCGGACAAGCTCGACGTCGACGGGGCCGACATTCAAGAAGAGCAGGACTTCATCGAAGACCTCAAGGCCGACTCACTCGCGATCGTCGAAGTGGTCTTGGCCCTCGAGGAGCAGTTCGAGATTGAGATTCCGGACGAGGACACGGAGAAAATCAAAACCGTCCGCGACGCGATTGAATACATCAAGGCGCACAAGGGCTAGCAGTCCACTGCGCCTCCTTCACCGGGCGGGTCGATGCGGCGAGTAGTCATTACAGGCTTGGGCACCGTGAGCCCATGTGGCGCGGATGTCGCGACCACCTGGAAAAACGTTTCCGAGGGCCGGAGCGGCATCGCGCGGATCACGGGATTCGACCCGAGCGACTTCGCTTCGCAGATCGCGGGCGAGTGCACGGACTTCGATCCGCTCGAGTACATGCCGAAGCGCCGCCTTCGGGAAGCAGCGCGTTTCATTCAACTCGCCATCGCGGCAAGTGCCCAGGCGATCAAGGGGTCGGGCTTCGAACCGAGCGAGGAAGACAAAGAGCGAGTGGGCACGTTCATCGGCGTGGGCTTCTGCGGGCTCGAGGTCTTCGAGGACACCTGCAAGACCCTTTTCGACAAGGGGCCGCGCCGGGTATCGCCGTACTTCATTCCCTCGGTGATTTCCAATCTTGCGCCCGGCCAGGTCACCTTGGACTGGGGGTTCAAGGGGCCGAGCTACACGCACACGAGCGCCTGCGCGTCGGGGGCGCATGCGATCGGAGATGCGTTTCGCTGGATTCAGCGAGGCGAAATCGACGCTGCCGTTGCGGGTGGCGCCGAGGCTGCGGTGACGCCGATCGGCGTGGCCGGGTTCACTTCGATGCGTGCGCTGTCACGGCGCAACGACGAGCCCGAGCTTGCGAGCCGCCCGTTCGACGTCGATCGGGACGGATTCGTGATCGCCGAAGGCGCCGGCGTGCTGCTTCTCGAAGAACGCGAGGCTGCGATGGCGCGCGGTGCCGAGATCATTGCCGAGATCGTCGGCTACGGCGCGACGTCGGATGCGCATCACATGGTGCAACCAGCGCCCGAGGCCGAAGGCGCGCAGCGCGCGATGAAGCTCGCGCTCGCCGACGCGAAGCTCAATCCGGCCGACATCGACTACATCAATGCGCACGGAACCTCGACACCGCAGGGTGACGTCGGAGAGCTTCAGGCGATTCGCAGGGTCTTCGGTGCGCACGCTACCGATGGGCTTGCCGTCTCGAGCACCAAGAGCATGAGCGGCCACTTGCTCGGTGCCGCCGGTGGCCTCGAGCCGGTTCTTTGCACGCTCGCCGTGCGCGACGGCCTGATGCCGCCGACGATCAACCTGGACAAGCCCGACCCGGAGGCAGAAGGGATGAACCTGGTTCCGAACGAGGCGCAGGAGCGGCCGATTCGCGCCCTGATGAACAACTCGTTCGGCTTCGGGGGAACCAACTGCGCGCTCGTGCTAAAGGCCCCTTAGCCATGGCCAAGACCCTCATCGTCGGTTCAGATCACGCAGGCTTGGGCCTCAAGCGCGAGCTCTCTGCGCTGGCCTCCGAGCTTGGTTACGAAGTCGTCGACCTCGGCACGAACAGCAGCGATTCCACCGACTATCCGGACTACGCGCACCAGGTCGCGAGCGCCGTGGCGCGCGGCGAAGGGCTTGGGCTGCTCGTTTGTGGCACGGGAATCGGGATGTCGATGGCGGCCAATCGTCACGCGGGGGTGCGAGCAGCGCTCTGCGGGGACGTCTTCAGCGCGTCGATGAGCCGGCAGCACAACGACGCCAATCTGCTGTGCGTGGGCGCACGGGTCGTCGGCCCAGGCCTCGCCGGGGAAATCCTCAAGGCCTTCTTGAGCCACAGCTTCGAAGGCGGCCGCCACGAGCGGCGCGTCAAAAAGATCGAACCTTCTTCATGAAGGTCGAGCAGGACGAACGCTTTCGAGCGCAGCGAGAACGATTTCGGCTCAAATGGAACTGCGAGGACTGCGTGCTGTTCGACCCTCAGGCCGGCTGCGCCCATGGCTTTCCAACGCACCGGCATCGGCAGTCGCGCTACGAGGATCCGAGCGCTGCGCTGTTGTTCTGTAAAGACTTCGAGCTCACCTAGTTGCGTTGGAGCCGCGCCATGCCGGCAAAGAGCGCGAGGACATCCGCCGGCTCCCTGTCTCCAGCGAAGTCGCGATACAGTGTATGTACGTTGACGTAGCTGCGTTCGGCGTCGAGCCAACCTTTGAACTCGTCCATCGTGATATCGCGGACGGCTTCTTCGACACTCATTCCGGCGTCGTAGCGGCGACGCGCCTCTACGGTCAGCAGCTCGAGATAGTGCAGCATCGATGCGATGCCGGACTTGTCGGTAAGAGGACCATGACCGGGAACGACGGTTTCGATGTCCATTTCGAGCAGACGCCGAAGGGCTGCGATCCAATTCGACACGGGACCTTCCCAGACGACTGGATGAGACTCGTTGAATAGGATGTCTCCGGTGAAGAGGGTTTTGTCGGCCGGAATCCAAACGACGGCGTCACCGCGCGTGTGTGCTGGGCCCACTTCGATGAGTAGGACCCGCTTGTCGCCCACCTGAAGCTCGAGCTCGCCTTGGAAGGTGCGGTTGGGCAGAGTCAGCTCGACGCCCGCGAAGTCGAACGGAGCGAAGACCGGCAGCGCAAGCGACCCGGCGTCCGCGAGGAGGGCAACCCGATCGACACCCACTGCGTTGAGCGCCTTTCCAATGAGCCTCCCCCCGCGCCGAGGGCGCCGATGATCGAGGCGGCCCGCAGCAAGAGTCGATTGCGGCTCGGTGGCGCTTCTCGAAGATCCGCGACGCAGCCCGGCGTACCGATGATCTCCGCGTCGGCGACGAGCGCGTTCCCATAGCAGTGGTCTCCGTTTCCATGTGTATTGACGACCGTACCAATGCGCGAGGCAGCTGGGGTCGCCCTGCGCATCGCTTCGAGCATCTCCGCGGTGAGCGTTTGGTCGAAGAGCGTATCGACCAACAAGCTCTGACCCCCATCGGTGATCAGGCCGGCATTGCTCCAGCCCCAAGAACCGGGCAGCTGCGTATACGCATAGATCCCGTTGCCGAGCTCGTGGAGTTTCTTGTCGATCGAAGGCGCCATTGGAAACAACCGGCGCAGGCGGTGCACCCAGAGACGCACCGCCTGGCCAGTCTTGGCTCAGTCACACGTGGGTGGCTGCCACGGTAGCGGTGGAGGGTCCGGAAGGGTGGGGTCCATAGCCAGGATCAAATAGAACAACGAGAAGAACGACGCATCGTCCGGATCATTGTTCTCATAGCAGTTGCCGTGGAATGGAGTCAGGTCGTCCGGGTCCTGTGGGGGGAACGGAGGAATCGGAATCCCAAGCTCAGTCACGTCCCAGGGCACCGTGAGCAACGAGAGGTCCGCAGCGAAGAATCCGAACGGTGGCGGCGGCGGGCTGCCGGCGTTGTTGAAAAGCACGTTGCTGTCGACGCGATTTCGATTCGACGATTGGTCGTAGAGGAACTCGATCGAAATGTCTGGGTCCGCCGCGCAATTGAAGTTCTCGAACCCGTCCGTGACGGCGCAGTAGTCCGCGATCGCGATCCCAACGTAGCCGTTGTTCTCCACCAGGTTTCCTTGGATCAGGGAGTCGTCCACACCCAAATAGAGGATGCCGATCCCCTTGGGGATCAACGAGAGAATCGAACCGGGACGGGCCGTATTCTCCTTGTTGTTGTCGTGGATCCAGTTGTTCACGATATCGATGCGCTTGGCGCTCTTCCGGCCTTCGTCATCGAAGATGTCCGGCAGAAGGAGAATCGCGGCGCCGACCGTATTGTTTCGCATCTCGTTGTTCATCAGGAGGATGTCGTCGCTGTTCGAAACCTCGATGCCGTTGACGCTGTTCTCGACGACGTTGTTGATCACCAGAACGTGCTCGGAGGTTTCGACCCAGAGCGCGCTGTCCAGGTCGGAGCCCGTCGAGTAGCTGTCACGGATGACGCCATTCCTCGACAGGACGGGGAAGATCCCGTAGTTCCGGTTGTTGATCGACGTCACGTCATCGAACACAAAGCCGTCGACGTGCCGGGTGAAGATCCCGTTGTTCGCAAAGCCGTCGATGGTGATGCTTTCGACCTCGATATCGTAGAGCCACGGATCGCCCGTTGGATCGAGGATCGGTACGTCCGGAAACAGGGGGAACGGCGGCGCCATGTCTGTGTGACAGCCCATGCAGTCGGTGTGTTCGACCTCTCTTCCCGCCGGCTGGGCCGCTGCCGGAACTTCCGGCGCCACGATGGCGATACCATTCCGCTGACCGTTCGCGCTCCTGAGGATCACGCGCTTGTTCTTGTTGCTCTGCCCGACCAGGTGGATGCCGCTCTTGGTGATGTTGAGGCCGTTCGTCGGGTTGCAGGGTTCTTCGTAGACGCCCCCGTGAACGAAGATCCGGGTGCCCGGCTGCGCCCGGTCGATCGCTTCCTGAATCGACTGGCCCGGCTTGACGACGATCGTGCCTCGCTTGAACTGGCCGGGGGGTATCCTCTCGTGGCCCGCGTCACAATCGGAGCCGCCCGTTCCGCCCGTTCCGCCCGTTCCGCCCGTTCCGCCCGCGCCGCCCATGCCGCCCATGCCGCCGGTGCCGCCGGTGCCGCCGGTGCCACCCACGCCGCCGGTGCCGCCGGTACCACTCGGGTCGTAGGGCTCGAGGCCCGGGAACGGAGGCTGGTTGAAGACGTCGCCCGAATCAGAAAAGATCGTGTTCGTATCTGCCGCGGTCCAGCCCGGCTGGGTGCTCGCATTGATCTCCGCAATGTTCTCGTTCGCGCCTGGGTCCATGTCGGAGTCGAGGCCCTCGATGCAAGCAAACGCCTCATCGAGGCTGATGCTGCCATCCGGTATGGTTCCGTCGGCGCCGTCGCAGTTCGCGTCGCCTATCGCCAGACGGATGTCCCACCCGTATCCATTCCAGGAGGGAGGTTGGGTATCGAAGTGGCATAGCTGACAGTTCGCGTTGGACGGTATGGGACCGTAGAAGTTGGTCCACGCGTTCCTAATCGTGGAGTTCGCGCTCGTCGGCGCAGCGTTGAAAAACGGGACAACGAGTGCCGCGCCCAGGACGAGCAAGCACGAAGTTCGTAGCCTCGGGGAAGTAGATGTACGCATGATCAACTCCAATGTGCCGCGGGTAGCCGATCATCGGCCGCGTGCCGACGATCCAAGCGCGGGAGTGCATGAGTAACATGACGCGACTGATACGATCAATGGTCACGTCGGCCCCGCATGCCGCGGCGCGGCAGGGGCTCGAACGTGATACTCGCGGAACGAGGTCGTGAGGCGCAAAGGAGCTTGGCGCTCGCTGGGCCGCTCGCTTTGTTGGGGAATCGGGGAGCGGGGCTCTAGGATTTCGCCATGGGACCGATCGACCTGCTCGCTTCGTTGCGGGTGGCCGCGCTCTTGCTTTGCGTGGCCGCATGCCAAGATGCGGGCACCTGCAACCGTGACGGCGCGGAGCAGTCGAGCGCGGCCGCAGAGCAACAGGCAACTGGCGACACGAGCGATGGGATTTACGAGGTCATCCCCCGCGGTCCGTTTCACCTCGACCAAGCCTTGAACATCCAAGCGCCGGAGCCTGTGCGGGCGAGACCCAACGCGCCTACGGTCGTCCTGGCTGTGCTCGACACGGTTCGGGCGGATCACACCTCGCTCTGTGGATACCGGCGCAAGACCACGCCTTACCTCGAGTCGCTGCCAGCGCGTGGCGCGGTGCATAGCTGCCGCGCCTATACCCCTGGGGACTGGAGCCTACCCACGCATGCCAGTTACTTCACGGGCGTCTCGGTTGCGCGGCACGGCGCCCACTACGCCCACCACGCCAAGGACGAGAACGGGGAGCGCATACGTTCGCTCTATGTCTATCCCCTTCGCGAGGACGTCCGCACCTTGGCCGAAGACATGCGAGACCGCGGCTATCAGACCGTGCTCGTGAGCGACAACGGGCTCCTCGCGGAGGCCGGTTTGCAGCGCGGGTTCTCGGTCGTTGCAACGCGCCCGAGGAAACACGACCCACGGGCCGACTGGGTTCCGCCCACGCTCCAGCGCGTCCTTGCGGAGAAGGTCGACCCTTCGAAGCCTTTGTTTCTCGTCCTCAACTTCCTTCAAGCGCACGACCCCTGGGTAGCGCCTGACCCGAACTTGGGTTGGGACCTGCTCGATCCGCAAATGGTGCCGGCCGACTTCAAGAGCGGTTTCAGCCTCTATCTGCGCAACGGACTGAAGCCAGGCGATGAGGGTCTGCTGCGCCATCAACTGACCGACCTCTACGACTATGGAGTCCATCGTGAGGATCAGGCTTTGCAGCGGTCACTCTCCACGCTCGAACGCGCGGGTTGGCTAACAGCGGGCTATCGGATCGGCATTACCGCTGACCACGGCGAGATGCTCATGGAGCACGGCATGTGGCGGCACCTCTTCGTCTACGAGGGCAACGCCCGCGTTCCGTTCCTGTACTGGACCGACGGCGATTCGCCTGCGCTCCCCGAGCCGCTCCCCGCCATCGCCGTCCACTCCCTGTTGCGCAACGGCAGGCTTCCCGATCCCATGCCAGCTGTGGAGTTGGTTGCGATTCCAAACCCTGATGCAGGACGGCGGAAGGGACCCGGCGCGATGCCGGCGGCGGCCATGTGGTTTGGTGACGAGAAGCTCGTCTGGATTGGCGGAACCTACATGCGGATCGATCTCGCCAAGGACCCCGACGAGCTCGTGCCGAAGCCCCTCGGCGATCATCCCAAACGCGCAGCGCTCGAGGCTCTGGTTGCGGCGATCGAGGCCGGAAGGAACCGACGGGGAGAGGTAGACCCGGCTGTCGTCGAGCAACTCCGGGCGCTTGGCTACGTAGAGTGAACCCGCGACGAAGGCTACGCCGCCCTGGCTGGCTCCGCGCCCCGCGCGACGAGTCGCATTTGCAAGTCCTTCGCCGCTCGTAGCGTGACCGCGGGCTGGAGCTCGAGTGTCTGGCCGGGAAGCAACTCGAATCGGTACTTGCGCATCAGGGTGGCGAGGACCAGGACCGTTTCCATCATGGCGAAGTGGTTGCCGATGCAGACGCGTGGGCCTCCGCCGAATGGGAAGTACGCGTACTTGTGAGTCGACTTTGCGCGTTCCGGGAGCCAGCGGTCGGGGTCGAAGCGGAGCGGGTCAGGGAAACACTGCGCGCTTCGGTGGGTGACCCACTGGACGAAGAGCAGGGTGTCGCCCTTCACGAACGTGTAGCCGCCGAGCTCGAAGTCCTCGAGAAGCTGACGGCCAATCGTGTACACCGGGGGGTAGAGTCGCATCGACTCCTTGATGACGCGCTCGGTGTACTCGAGCCGGGCATAGTCGTCGGAAGTCGCGCGGCGGTCATCAAGCACGTTGGCCGCCTCTTGGTGCACCCGCGCTTCGATCTCGGGATGCTCCGAAAGGAGATAGAGCGTATTGGCGAGGGCGATTGAGGTGGTTTCATGCCCGGCGAGAAAGAGCGTGATGCACTCGTCGCGGAGCTGCTGGTCGCTCATGGCCGTGCCATCGTCATCCTGCGCCTGGAGCAGCGCGCTCAAGAGGTCCCCCCGGTCTTCCCCGCTCTGGCGCCGATCGTCGATGATGCCCGACACGATGCGGTCGACGTTGCGGACGGCTTTTCGAAACCGGAACATTTTTCGAGAGGGCCACCATTGGGGCGGTTGAATCGGGCTTTCGAGCACAGAGGAGTAGAAGTCACTGATGACCTTGAGCGCATCGCCGACCTCCCGTGCCGTCCCCCGAACGTCGGCATCAAACAGCGTGCGCCCGACGATGTCCAGCGTCAGCTCCGCCATCGACTTGTGAATCGGGATCACACTCCCGTCGCTCCAGTCGTCGAGGGAACGATGCGCGGCCGCGACCATCGAATCAGCGTAGGTTCGAATCCGGCGCGGGATGAACGCATGCGCGACCAGCTTCCGCTGGGTTCGCCAAAGCGTGCCTTCGCTCGTCACCAATCCCTGCCCGAGCACACGTGCCAGCTCGTGCGTGAAGCGGTCCTTTTGCATCACGCTGTGCCCCTGGGCCAAGCTCTGCTGAATGAGCTCCGGGTCGAGAACCAAGAAGTACGGTTGGAACAGAATCGGAAGATTGACGAGTGGGCCGTACTTTGCCGCCGCGGTCATGTACCGAAGCTGGTCGCGCATCATGCCGCGCAGGTTTCCGAGCCAGAGGCGGTTTGGGGGGCCCGGTGGTCGCCGGTATTTACGCATGGAAGAAGCGCTTCATCACGTCGATCATCTGTGGAACGTCGGAGGCAGCGGCGACTTCCCGGCAGGAGTGCATGGAGAGCATCGGGCTGCCGACGTCGACCGTGCGAATGCCGAGCTCGGCGGCGGTGATTGGGCCGATGGTGCTGCCGCAGCCGAGGTCGGAGCGCACGACGAAACGCTGCGTGGTCACGTCGGCCTCTTTGGCCCAGCGCTCGAAGCTCGCCCAGCTTTCACCGTCGGTGGCGTACGATTGATTGACGTTGACTTTCACGACCGGGCCGCCGCCGAGCACGGGTTGGTGCATCGGTTCGTGGAGGTCGGCGTAGTTTGGGTGGATGGCGTGGGACATGTCTGCCGAAATCAAGAATGACTTGGCGACGGCGCGGTGAAAGCTCTCGGCCGATTCGCCCGAAAGCCGCTGCAAACAGCTTCGCAGAAAGTCCGAGGCGGCCCCGTGCGCGCTTCTGCTCCCGACCTCTTCGTGATCGTACAAGACGATCCCCCGGCTCATCTCGGCGTCCCGATCGGCGGCCAGTAGGGCGCTGAGGCCTGCATGGCAACTCGCGAGGTTGTCGATGCGGCCCGCGTGAATGAACTCTCGGCTGCGGCCGCTGCGCGTGGCTGGCTGCACGTCGTACGCCATCAAGTCCCATGCGATCACATCCTCGGCCTTGACGTCGCCAAGCTCATCGGCGAGGAGCGCGCGGAGGTTGATGTCTCCGAGCTCGTTGAGTGTGAGGATGGGCGCCATGTGCGTCTGTGCGTTGAGCTTGAGGCCCTCGGTGTTCACCGTGCGGTTCAGATGAATCGCGAGGGACGGAATCCGAAGCAGCTCGCGCCTGAAGTCGATGAGCCTCGCGCCGCCGTCCGCGAGCGATACTCGCCCGGCCAGCGAGAGGTCGCGATCGAGCCAGGTGTGCAACAAGACCCCGCCATACGGCTGGACGCCAAGCTGCCCGTACCCTGCCTTCTTGAGCTCCGGGTTTGGCTTCACCCGGAGGTTGGGTGAGTCGGTGTGCGCGCCCACCAGGTGAAAGCCAGCTTCCCTTACCGGAGCGCTTCCCAGGTGAAACGCGGCGACCGATCCGCCGCCGCGCACGAGGTAAACTTTGTCTCCGCCGTCGACTTTCCAGGCCTCTGCTTCATCGAGGCGGCGATAGCCGTGCGCTTTTAGGCGCGCGACCGTTTCGGCAACCGCGTGGAAGGGCGTGGGGGAGCGGTTGATGAATTGGACGAGATCCTGAACTGGCACTTGATTCCCTTACCTTGCAAGCGAGCGGACGCCGGCGCGGTGCACTTTGCCCGGCAGCTCGCGGCCGACGATGGCCTCGGCAACCTGGCCGGCCTGCCAGAGCTTCTCGATGTCGATTCCGGTTTCGATTCCCATTCCGTCTAGGGTGTACACCAGATCTTCGGTCGCCAGGTTGCCCGCTGCGCCCGGCGCGTACGGGCAGCCCCCAAGCCCGGCCACCGACGCGTCGAAGGTGGTGATGCCAGCCTGCAATCCGACCAAAACGTTGGCGAGCGCGGTGCCTCGGGTGTCGTGCAGATGCAGGGCGATCTGCTCGAGCGGCAGCGTGGCCGCGAAGAGATCGAGAATCTTCTCCGTCTGAATCGGCGTGCCGACGCCGATCGTGTCGCCCAGCGAAACTTGATAGCAGCCCGCACCGAGCAAGTGCTTGGCCAGCTCGAGGCCACGCTTCGGGTCGATGTCTCCTTCGTAGGGGCAACCCCACATTGTGGAGACGTAGGCGCGGACCTTCAGCCCGGCGGCGACGGCCGGCCCGATGACCGGTTCGAAGGCCTTCAGCGTTTGTTGGATCGTCTTGTTCACGTTCTTGATGTTGTGGGTCTCGCTCGCGCTCACGAAGACTGCGATCTCGTCGATTTTTGCAGCAAGCGCGCGATCGAGACCACGGGCATTGGGACAAAGGCCGGCATAGGTGACGCCGGGCCGTCGCTCGATCATCCGGCAGACCTCATCCGCATCGGCCATTTGAGGGACCCACTTCGACGCCACGAAGCTTCCTACCTCGATGCGGCTGATACCGGCATCGACGAGCGCTTCGATGAGCCGGACCTTTGCGTGGGTGGCGACCTGGGCGCTTTCGTTCTGCAGGCCGTCCCGCGGGGACACCTCGTACACCGAGACGCGGGTCGGGAGCTTCGAAGACGGGGCCATATCTTTCCTCTACAGCGCCTCGGGCCTCGTGAAAAGCCGTCGGAGGCCCGGCAGAGACCTGGCCCTGGCGGCGGATTTGTTAGATACTCCGCCCGCCATGGCCACCCTGACCGCCTTGATGCTTGCTACGCCTCTGTTTGGTCTGTCCTTGCACGTCGATGCCTCGATGCTCGAAGCCCCGTCCGCCGCGCTCGAGCCGGGCGTGGTCCTGGCCATCGAGGTTTCCACGGACCTCGGAGAGCCGAACGAACCGACCACCGCCGATCTCGTTCGGAAGCGCAACAAGATCAAGAAGGTCCACAAATGGTTCGGAATCGCCACCTGGTCGCTGATGACCTTGTCGGTGGTGTCAGGGTTCATTCAGTTCCACAACCAATACGGATGGTGGCAGAGCCAGGCGACCAACCCCTGCGTCCAAGGGAACGCGATCTTCACCCAGGATGCGTGTAGCGGGGTACCGACAGCCCACGTGACCCTGATCGCGCTCACGTCCGCCGCCTACTTCACGACCTTTGGGCTCTCGTTCGCCATGCCGGACCCGCTCAAAGTCAGCGAGGGCAACAGCGATTTCGCCAGGAAGCTCCGGACGCACAAGGTGCTCCGCTGGGTCACGTTTGCGGGGATGATCGCCCAGATCGGCCTCGGCGTCGTTTCCGCCAATTCCGAGCGCTTCGGCCTCGATCGGGCCAACGACTACAAAGCCGTCCGCGGAATCGCGACCGCTCATTTGGCGGTCAGCCTGGTGACTTATGGCGCCCTGACCTGGGCCGGCGCGATCATGATCTTCTGAGAGCGGGCTCACCAAGCTCCGCTGTGCGATGAAATTCTTGGAATTCAGGGCTTGCCCATCCAATCGTCGCGCCGCTAACATTCTAGATGCCTGCGCTGTGGGGACCTTAGGTCGCAGGATCCTTTTGCTTTTAGGGGTTTCATGAGATCACCGAAGGGTGCGAAAATCCTTCCGAAACGGCTGGCCGGGGTGCAGATGTCTGAGCGGACTCTAGCGAAGTACCTGGGCCTGTTGCTGGAAGACCCGTACGACACGGAGCTCGTCGACGGCCTGCGCGAGCTCCTAAAGAGCCCGAACCCCGCCAACGACGACCAAGATCCACTTCGGTTGCTCGAGGCTGCCCGTGGTGGGCACGAGCGCCGCGGCGAGTTCTTGGCCGCGTCCTGGTTGATGGAGCTCGAGACCGAATTGGTTGCCGACGATCCGGATTTTCAGAAGGTGCTGGTCAAAGAGCTCGGCCGCGTGCGCCGAGACGAGCTCATGGACGACCGGGGCGCTTTGGTCGCCTACCAGAAGCTTGGTGGTCTCGAGTCGGACGACCCCGAGGTCGCCCACGCGGTCGATCAGATTCAACAGGTGGAAGAGAAGTGGGCCGAGGTCGCGCGCCGCTTCGTCGAGGAGGCTCGCGAAGCGGTCGACCCGCGCCTCAAGACTTCGCTTCTCACCCGCGCCGCGGCCTTGATGTGGCAGTACGGCGGTGAGTCGACCATCGAGGAGGCTGACGCGATCTTCGACGAAGCGCTGGCCGCCGATCCGTCACACATGTGCACGGCTCGCCAGTACGCTCTGAGTCTTCGCGCGCGCGGCCGATGGGACGACGTGGTCTCGGTCTTCGTTCGCTCGGCCACTGCGGCTCGGACACGCGAGGAAAAGGCCGGCGCCTGGTTGCAGGCTGCGCGCGTGCTCCAGCGTCCGCTCGAGGATTCGGAGCGAGCGGCCGACGCCTACCGCAAGGTTTTGAAATTCTCACCCACGGACGCCGAGGCGCTCGGCGCGCTGGTCGAGCACTACACAGAGCTCGAGGCCTGGGACGAGCTCGCCGAGATGTACGAAAGCGCGCTCCGCTCGCGCCAGGCGCTCGAGGCGGAAAAGGGCATGCTCCTTCAGCTGGCGATGGTCCATTGGCGTTTTCGCGATGACCCAGAATCGGCAGAGCCATTTTTTGCGCGGCTTCGCAAAATCGATGCGGCGCACCCAGGCATGCTCGATTTCTACCGCGGGCAAATCGGGAACGACGATCCAAACGGCCGATTCCTCACGATCCTGGGCGACGCGCTTCGTACGACGATGGATCCGAAGCAACAGCTCGCCTTGGCGCGAGAGCTCGGTCATCGCGCGCAGTTGGCGGACCGCCCCGAGCGCGCGCTCGAAGCTTGGAAGCTGGTGGAACGGCTGGCGCCTGGCGACGTCGATGCGCGCGCGGCGCTTCAACAACTGTATCAGCACAGTGGGAAATGGAACGCGCTATCGGAGTCGATCCGCGGCGAGGTTGAAGCCCTGTTGCCCGATGCCAAGGAAGAGAAGCTCCGCCTGCTTCGCGATTTGATCCCGATATACCGCGACGCGCTCCAGCTCGATTCGATGCTCATCCAAGTCTACGGGGAAATTCTCACGGTCTCCCCGTATGATTCCGAGGCGCTGAGCTCACTGTCCAAGCTCTACGAAGGCGCGGGACGATGGAACGAGCTCATCCAGATTCTCGATCGCCAAGCCGAGGTTGCCTCAGACACCGAGGTCAAGGTCGGGCTCTATGTCCGCATCGCTGGGCTTTGGCTCGAGCGCTTTGGGAACCTGAAGCAAGCGACCGAACCGCTCGAACGGGTGCTGCGTTTGCAGCCCACGCACCATGAGGCGATCGCGCAGCTCAAGGACATCTACACGAAGAAACGCAACTGGGAAGCCTTGGTTGCAATCCTCGGTCGCGAAGCGGATCTCGCTGAAGACCCTGTCGTGCGTCTCGACAAGAAAATGGAAATGGCGCAGCTCTGCACGGAGCGACTTCACAAGAACGCCACCGCGATCACGCTTTGGAAAGAGATCCTTGGCGAAACGCCCGACCCGGCCGAGGCGCTCGATGCGCTCGAGAAGCTTGCCGAGCGCGAGAAGGATTGGGTCACGCTTGCCGAGGTCTTGCAGAGCCGCATGGAGGCGGCCGCGACTGAGCCCGAACAGGTCGAGCAACTTCATCGGCTCGGAGTTCTCTACGTGGAACGCCTGGATCGTCCGAGCGAGGCCGTCGGGGTTTGGGTGCGCTTGCTCGAGCTCGATCCGGACAACAGCCGTGTCCGGCGAATGCTGAAGGACGCCTATCTTCAGCTGAACGACTGGGAGTCCTTGGAGGCGCTCTATGCCGAGGCCGACGATTGGGCGGGCTTTGCCGAGCTGCTTGGCCATGCGGCAGAGCAATCCGAAGACCCGGAATCGGTCGTGAAATTGAGCCTGCGGGCAGCCGCGCTCTACGGCGACCGCGTTGCGGATCTGCATCGCGCCGCGCGCTACTACGAACGCGCGCTCGCAGCCGACGCTACGAGTATCGACGCCGCCAAGGGGCTATTGCCGATCTACGAAAAGGATCACAAGTGGCCAGACTACGCCAAGTGCCTCGAGGTCATCGTAGCGGGCTCCGACAGGGACGAGGACCTCGACATCCGGATCAAACGACTGGTCTCGCTGCGCAGCGTTCACTTGAATCGACTCCGTGATCCACGGGCCTCGCTCGGTTGGGCCACCCGGGCGTACCTTCTTGCCCCCGCCGATCCGGCGATGGTCGCTGGCCTCGAAGAGTCGGCAGAGGCGTCGGGCGCCTACGCCGACCTCGTCGCCCTGTTTCGCGATCGATTGGAAGCCGCTTCCGTTTCCGATACCGAACGCCTCGACCTCCAGCGACGCATCGCTTCGATTGCGGGCGAACGGCTGGGCGAGTCGGAGGAATCGATTCGCCGGCTCGAAGCCATTCTCGAGGTCGTCCCCAACGACGCCGAGGCGATTGCCGTCCTCGATCGCTTGTACCGCTCGGAGCGCCGATTTGCCGACCTGCGCACCCTCTACGAACGCCGCCTCGATAATGTGGCCGACCCGGCCGAGGAGTGGGTGCTTCTGAACGAGGTCGCACAGGTCGAGGAGGAGCAGCTCGGGGACCTTCCGGCGGCCGCCGAGCGCCATTGGGAGATCTTGGCGAAGAATCCACACGACGTCGACGCACTACGAGCGGTCGAACGTCTTTCGCAGCAGCTCAAGCAGTGGGACCGATTGGACGCCGCGCTGGCCCGGCGTTTGCAGTCGAAGGTGGGGGATGAAGACCGGCTTTCGGTCTATCTGCAGCTAGCGGATCTGCGACGCATCTATCTCGAAGATTCGGCCGGTGCGCTTGAGTGCTACCGCAACGCCCTGGCGTTGGACGGTCGAAACGAGGTCGCCATCGGCGGCCTCGAGGCGCTCTCGGCGCAGGGAGGCGCCGTGGGGATCGAGGCGATCGACCTCCTCGAGCTGGCATATGCGAAACGAGGTCATTTCGCCAAGCTCGCGGCGCTTCTGCGCACACGGCTCGAAAAGACGGAAGACGCCGACGAGCAGCGCGCGCTGAAATTGCGTCTGGCCGATCTATCCTCCTCCGAGCTCGATGATGCGACGGGCGCCTACGAGGCGCTCGAATCGGTGTTCCTCGACAACCCAGAGGATTTGGATCTGCTCGACCGTTTGACGGGCGTTGCGGAGGTATCGAACCAGCAAGTCGCCCTGGCAAATGCCCTGGTGCTCGTGTTCGATGGGGGCGACGTTGGAGGCGAGGTCGAGCTGACCGTTTGCCGCCGCGCAGCGGAGCTCTTCGAAGTGGCCCTGGGCACTCCCGAAGAAGCGGCGCGCTTCCACCGCCGTGTTTTGGAGCTCGAGCCCGACGATGGCGCGGCATTCGCTGCCTTGAAGCAGGTCTACACCAAGCACGAGCAGTGGGACGATCTCCGCGCGCTCTATCAAGGACGCATCGAGGCCACCACCGACGCAGGCGCCAAGCTCGATTTGCTTCTTCAGCTCTGTTTTTTGTTCGAGGAGATTCTCGACGAACCCAAGCATGCGATCTCGACCTACGAGCATGCGCTCGAGCTCGACCCAACCCACACGCCGTCGCGCAGAGCGTTGCAAAGGCTTTACGGCCGACTCCGACGCTGGCCGGAGCTTGCCGAGCTCCTTCAGCGAGACCTCGACGAGGCGAGCGGACAAGAAGCCGTCGATCTCGCCTACGAGCTCGGCACGATCTACGAGACTCGACTGAACCGAGCCGTCGACGCCGTGGACCACTTCGAGCTCGTGCTCGAGTCGAGCCCGACGCATCTCCGCGCCCAGGAGGCGCTCGAGCGGCTGATGAGCAATCGCGACGAGCGGCAGCGCGTTGCCTCCATCCTTCAGCCGATCTTCGAATCACAGGGCGCCTGGGGCGAGCTGTCGAAGGTCTTGGAGGTGCAGCTCGAGGATCTCAGCGACCCGAGCTCCCGGGCAGGGCATCTCGTGCGGATTGGCGAGCTGAGCGAAACCAAGCTCCGAGACGACGAGCTCGCCTTTGATGCCTACGCGCGGGCTGTTCGCGAGGATGTCGCAGATGGCGCCGCGCGCTCGGATCTGGCGCGGCTTGCCTCGAAGCTGACACGTCATCGTCAGCGCGCCGAGCTGCTCGAACGTGGCCTTGCCACGGTCGGAGACGAGTTCATCAAGACGGAGCTGCTCCTCGAGCTGGCTGAGCTCTGGGACGTCTCGGAGCCCGAGCCCGACGAGGCGGAGCGAATCTATCAGCAGCTCATTCGCTTGGAGCGGGACAATCCGGAGATCGTTCTCAAGGCCTCGCGCGCTCTCGAGCGCATTCACACCGGCTCCGGGGATCACCCGGCGCTCGCGCGCGATCTTCGTCGTCAGCTTCAGTTCGAAGAAGATGAGACACGTCGTGCCGAGCTCTTTCCGAGGTTGGCGGATCTGTTCGAGACGACGTTGCACGACGCAGATGCCGCGATCGAGGTTCACGAGGAGCGTCTCGAGAACGATCCGGCGCAGACCGACGCGCTCTTGGCACTCGAGCGCCTCTACGAATCGCAGGAGCGCTGGGAGCTTTTGGTCGAGGTGCTCGAGCGCCGCGCGGAGCTCAGTGACGACGAGCAGGAGCAGCTGAGCTTGGCGAGGCGCGTCGCCGAGGTCCACGAGAAACGGCTGGGCAGCGTCGAAAACGCGATTTTGGCGCATCGCGATCTGCTCTTGCGCTTTGGCTCTGACGAACCAAGCTCGGCCGCGCTGACGCGGCTCTACCGACAGACCGAACGTTGGCAGGAGCTCCTCGAAATCACCGAAATGCGGGCCGCGGACGCGGACGACGAGGAACAGCGGACGGGCTTCCGATTCGAGGCTGCCGAGCTCATGCGCACGCGGACCGGCGAGGTCGAGCGGGCATTCGAGCTCTACCGCGAGCTTCTCGATTCCGCGCCGGGGCATGCGCCCACGGTGGCCGCGCTCGAGGAGTTGGCTGCAGGTTCGGATGCCCATCTGCGGGTGGCTGCGGCCAACCGGTTGCTCGACCAATACGCGACCGATGGTCGACCAGCCGAGCAGGTTCGCATGCTCGAGATCATGGCGGCCGCGGACGACCCGAGCGAACGGGTTCGTGCCTTGTTGCGTGCTGCTGCGATCAGCGAAGTCGACATCAAAGACCTGGACGCCGCATTCGAGCTCACGGGGCGCGCGCTCCGCGAAGGGGTCGACCTCGATGATTTCGAGCGCGTGCTGGGGGACTACGAGCGCCATGCCGAATCGACCGGGCGTTTCTCGGAGCTGATGGCCACGCTCGGACGTATCGCGCCCGAGTTGCTCGACGCCGATTTGCGAATGCAGGTGCGCATGCGGGCCGCCAGCATTGCCCAAACACGTCTCTCGGACACCGACTTCGCGCGGGCGCAGTACCAAAGCGTCCTCGAAGCGCAGCCGGACCACCGAGCGGCTCTCGATGCGCTGTTGACCTTGGTCGAGGATGCAGGCGCAACGCGCGAGCTGGTCGAGCTTCTGCGGCGCAAGGGTGAGCTCTGCGAAGACCGGGAAGAGCGCGCGGCGCTCCTCGTGCGCCAGGCACACCTCTACCAGAGCGAGCTCGACGATCCGGAGTCGGCGATCGAGGCGCTGGACCGGGCCCTCGGCGAGAGCGATCATCCCTTGGCCTACGAAGGCCTAGAGCGCCTGTATCGTCGAACCCAGCGATGGGAGGATTTGGCTACGCTCTACGAGCGAGAGATCGACCAGCGCATCGGTGACCCGGCCTCGGTCCGCTACGAGCTCGGCGAGCTCTGCATGAAGCGGCTCAAGGAACCCCTGCGCGCCTTGGACCAATTTCGAGAGGCATTGAGTCAGAACCCCGACCACGAGCCGACCATCCGCGCCCTCGAAGCCTTGGTCGAGCAGTCCGAGCACCGCGGACCGGCCGCCGAGATGCTCGAGCCTTTGTACCTGCGCCGGATGGATTGGGCCAAGGTCACCGAGACGCTCGAAGTCCGCCTCGATGCGGTCGTCGATCCGAGCCAACGGCTCGAGCTCCTGCGACACCTTGGCGACGTACAAGAGTCGCACCTCGAAGACCTCGACGGTGCGCTCGAGACCTACGGCCGGCTGTTTGCCGAAGACCCGCACGATCCGCACAGCCTGGAGACCCTCACTCGCTTGGCGCGTTCGCTCGGCCGCTGGGATCGACTCGCCGCGATTCTCGACGCGACGCTTCGTGCCGTCGAGGTGGATGACGGCGATACTGCGGCGATCGCGCTGACGACCGCGAAGCTCTACGACCAGCGCCTCGAGGAGCTCAACCGCGCAGGCTACTTCTACCAGCGCGCACTCACCTATGATCCGAGCAACAAGGAAGCCGGCAAGGCGCTGGCTTCGGTCTACGCGCGGAGCGGCAGATGGGAACCGCTGCTCGACCTCGATCGCGAGCGCGAAAGCTTTGCAGAGAGCGACGACGAGCGGGTCGCCATCCTGCACGAAATCGCGCGCACCGAGGTCGACGAGCTCGAGGTCCCGCAAGACGGCATCATCACGTATCGGCGCATCCTCGAAATCGAACCGGCCAATGCCGAGGCGGCAACCCGGCTCGACGCGCTGCTCGAAGGCGCAGCGCAATGGTCAGAGCTCGCCGCCCACATCGAATTTCAGATTGGAAACGCGACGGACGCTCGGATTGGGCTAGCGCTTCGGCAGCGTCTGGGTGCGCTGACGGAGACCAAGCTCGACAACCCGGCGGGGGCGCTCGACATCTTCGAGGATGTCCTGGCCGACCGACCCGACTACGCCGCGGCACTCGCAGCGGTTTCGCGCTTCGTCGAGGACCAGGAGCATGGGCCACGAGCCGTTCAGGTTCTCGAGCCGATCCATCGGCAGAGCGGTGACTGGCAGGCGCTGGTCAGCATCCTCGAGGCGAAGGCCAGGCAGGTGGACGATCCCTTCGAGGAGGCGGAAACCTGGCGGGAGGTCGGGCGCTTGCATGAGGGGCCAGGCCGCGATGCCGCGAAGGCGTTCGACGCCTGGGGCAAGGCGCTGGTTGCCGAGCCGGCCGACGAGGCCACGCGCGCGGAGGTCGACCGATTGGCGGAGGCCCTCGACAGCTGGGAGAGCTACATCGAAATCTGCGAGCAGGCTGCCGCCGCTGCAGTGGAGCCCTCGCTTCGCGGGTCGTTTCTGAGAAGCGTCGCCGAGACCCAGGACCGGGAGCTCGGGGATCCACGGGCGTCGATCAAGACCTACCGGCGAATCCTCGAGGCCGATCCCGAGGCGAATCAAACCCTCGACGACTTGGAAGGTCTTCAAGTCATGGTCGGAGATTGGGAAGGCCTTTCGTGGGTTTACGAGCAGAAGCTCGAACGCGCCGACGAGCCTGACCCGAGGGCAGAGCTCCTTTGCCGGCTCGGAGGGCTCTGGGAGGAGCAGCTGTCGAACCCGGAGCGCGCCGTCGAATACTACCAACGCGCGGCGGACGAGAAGCCCGACGACGGCGCCGCGTACGAGGCGCTCGACCGGCTCTTCGCGTCGGCGAACGACTCCGAGCGGCTGGCCGAGGTGCTCGAACGGCGAATGCAGCTCGAAGAGGAGCCTGAGGTCCGGGTCGAGGCGGGCATGCGACTGGCCGAGCTCTACGAGGCCCAACTCGGCCGTCCCGATGCCGCCTGTGATGCGCTGCGAGTAGTTGTGGAGGCGGACCCCGAGCATCGCGGTGCCCTGCAGGGCTTGAGCCGGCTCTACGAGCGGCAAGGGCAGTGGCCAGAGCTGGTCGAAGTGCTCCAGCGCCGCACCGATGCCGCCGCGAATGAAGCCGAGCGGGTCGAGCTTACCTATCAGCTGGGCAACATCATGGAGCGCGAGCTCGATGATGAGCTCAGTGCCATCGCCGTGTACGGCCAGATTCTCCGAATTGACGTGGGGCATGAGCCGTCTGTCCAGGCGCTGCTTCGCATCACCAAGCTCGCCGACTACCGTGAAGACGCGGCTTCCGTGCTCGAGCCCTACCTGCGAACCCAGGAACGCTGGAACGACCTGGCGATGCTCCTTCGGCTGCGTGCCGATGCCATGACCGACCCGCAGCACAAGGCCGAGCAGTTGGTCGCCCTGGCTGAGGTGCACGAGCATGGGCGCAAAGACCCGAACTCGGCGCTCGATGCACTGCTGCAGTCGATTGGAGAGCGCCCGGAGGATGAAGAGATCCTCGATCGGGCCGAGGTCTTGGCCGCCGGGCTTCAGCGCTGGTCGGACCTGGTCGAGGTTCTCTTCGCGGAGGCCGGCGCCAGCTTGGATTCGGGGCGGGGTGCAGCGCTCTACGGGCGCGTGGCGCGGATTTGCGAAGACGAGCTCAAGGACCTGAGCAAAGCGATCGACGCGCGCGAGCGAGCGCTTTCGTTGTTGGGCGACGATTCGTCGACCCTCGAGACGCTCGATCGGCTGCTTCAGCAGACCCAGCAATGGGACCGGGTGCACGAGGTCATCTCGCGCCGATTGGACGTGCAGGGCGCCGACCGGCCGACGCTCCTGCTGCGGCAAGGGAGGCTTCGTGCCGAACACCTTGGCGACTACGAAGGTGCGCTCGGCGCGTACGAGAAGGCGATGGAGGAGGACCCGGGGCGCGACGATACGCTCGCCGCGGTGCGGGACCTCACCGCAAAACCTCAGGTCGCTGCGAGCGCGCTCGACTTGCTCGAAGCCTACCACCGGGGCGCCGGCAATCTCGAAGAGGTTGTTCGACTCTACGAGCAGCGCGTCGAGCTCGCGGCCACCGATGCGGACCGCGTCGCGCTCCTCACCGAAGCCGCTGCGATCTGGGAAAACGACATCGGACGTCCCGAGCAGGCTTTGAAGGCCCTGCGCGATGCGGTGCGAACGGACCCGCGCGACCTGACCCTCATCGATTCCCTCGAGCGTCTCGCCGAGGTATCGGGAGATTGGGCGGTTCTCGATGGGCTGGTCGAAGAGATCGCTGCGCACGGCGACCTCGATAGACGGGAGATGTACGAGCTGCGTCTGCGATCGGCGGGCTGGTACCGCGACCGATTGTCCGACCCGCGCTCCGCCGAGCGAGCGCTCACCGAAGCGCTCGAGCTCGATCCGGAGCCACTCGAAGCGCACTCCCAACGCGTCGACTTGATTCGCTCCGAGGGACGAACGGGGGACTTGGTGAACGCGCTTCGCGCCTGGGCCGAAGTCGATCCGAGCAGCGACCAGCGCATCGTTGTGCTGCGCGAAGCGGCCGAGCTGGCGCGAGTGGAGCTTTCGGAGCCAGAGCTTGCAGCGGCCTGCTACCAGGAGCTGATCGCCGTCGAACCGGACGACCTCGATGCCCTGCGGGCTCTGTCCGAGATTCGGCACGATCAATCGCGCTGGAATGAGGTCGTTGGGCTTCTCGAGCGGCAAATGGAAATCGCCGCTGGAGAGGAACGTGCTCAGGTCGCGAGAGCAACCGGCCAAGTGTACCGCGACCAGCTCGACGATCCGCGGGCCGCCATTCGCGCCTACGAGGTCGCTCTCGAGATCGACGAGAACGACGCGAGCACCATGGACGCGCTCGAAGCGCTCTACCGTGACAACGACCGGCTCGAATCGCTTCGGACCTTACTCGAACGCCGGGCGAGCTCGGCGAGTGACGACGACCGGATCGCCATGCAGCTTCGGCTCGCGCAGCTCTACGAGGACTCGTTCCGCGATCAGGCGGCTGCCATCGATATGTTTGGGCAGGTTGTGCTGGCCGATCCGAACAACGAGGTCGCAAACGCCGACCTCGAGAGGTTGTATCAAGCAACGGGTGCATGGGATGAGCTCATCGCGCTACTCCTTTCCAGGGTCGGGCACGCATCGGACGAGGCGCAGCGCGTCTTGCTCGCGCGCATCGCGGACCTGCACCTCGACAAGCGCCATGACGAAGACGCCGCGATCGTGATCTACGAGCGAATCAACACCGAGCTCGGCGCGGACGAGGACTCCCTTCGTGCGCTGGCGGGACTGTACGAACGCAAAGGGAGCTGGACGCGAGTCGCCGACACCCTCGAACGGCTCGTCGGTCGCCTCGACGGGGAAGCGGCCATCGAGCTGTCGCACCGGGTTGCGGACGTCTGGGAAGAGCACGTTGGCGATGACGCACAGTCGGTGCGAGCGCTTCGGGGGGCGTACGAGCGATTCCCAGAGGATGCGAAGACACGCGAGAGGGTCAAGGCCTACTACGAGACTGGCGGTGACTATCCGGCGCTGGTCGAGGTCATGGACGCGGAGCTTCGAGCCGCGAGCTCGGATGCCGACCGCCTGACGCTGCTGCGGGCGATTTCTGACGTTTACCGCGACAAGCTCGATTCGCCCGGCGAAGCGGCGGGCTATCTCGAGCGCGCCGTCGAGCTCGACAGCTCCGACCGGGGCGCATTGGTTCCGCTTTGCGATCTGTACATCGCTGCGGGCCGCCAACAGGACGCGGTGCCGATCCTCCGCCAGATCATCGAGAGCTACGGCCGGCAGCGAAGCAAGGAGCTCGCCACACATCAGCACAGGCTCGGCCAAGCGCTGGCGGCGATGGGCGATGCAGAGGGTGCGCTCAGTGCCTACGATGCGGCCTTTAAGATCGACCTCACCAACGTGGCGATCCTTCGAGACCTCGGCAAGCTCACCCATGCGGCTGGCGACCTCGACCGTGCGCAGAAGAGCTTCCGGGCGCTGCTGCTCCAAAAGCTCGAACCGGACTCGGGCATCCAGAAAGCCGATGTCTATTTCTACCTCGGCGACATCGCAGCCAAGACCGACGACCCGCGCAAAGCGATCACGATGCTCGAGAGGGCCCTTGCAGAAGATGCCAGTCACGCGCAGGCTGCGGCGCTCCTCGCAGAGCTGAAGGGTTGAACCATGGCCATAGGAAGGGTCGCAATCGATGGCGAGGTCTTCGATAGCGACGAGGCACGCGTGTCGGTCTTCGACCGAGGTTTCCTCTACGGAGACAGCGTGTTCGAGGTGTACCGGACCTACGCTGGCATCCCGTTTGCCGAAACCGAGCATTTGGAACGGCTCGCTCGTTCTGCGGCCCGCCTCATGATTCCGATGCCGGTGTCGATCGAAACGCTCTCGTCGGAGGTGCACGCGACCCTGGCCGCTGCAGGCGAGGGCGACTGGTATGTTCGCGTCATCGTGACGCGGGGGACCGGCCCGCTCACCTATGATCTGACCACTGCCAGCAGCCCACTTCGCGTCGTCATCGCAGCACCCGTGTCGGTGCCCCCCGCCAAGCACTACGAGCGGGGGGTCGCGGTGGCGCTCCTCGAGGCGTCGCGGCCGACGGATGACGTGCGCGCGGCGGGCGCCAAGGCGTCGAACTATCTGGCAAACCTGCTGGCTGTGCACGAGGCCAAGCAAAAGGGTGCACAAGAGGCGCTCATGCTTGGACGCGACGGCCAGATCCTCGAAGGCGCATCGAGCAACCTCTTCATCGTGAAGGAGGGCAAGGTGCGCACCCCCGAGCCCCAGCCGGGCATTCTGGTCGGCATCACTCGGGCGACGGTCATCGCCGTGGCCGCCCAAGAGGGCATCGAGGTCAGCGAGGGTGAAGTCCGCCCCGAGGATCTCTACGGCGCCGACGAAGCCTTCCTCACGAGCAGCATCCGAGAGGTGATGCCGGTCGTGTCCGCAGAGGGACGAACGATCGGGTCTGGGAAGCCGGGTCCGGTCACAAAACGCCTCCACGCGGGCTATTTACGAGCCGTGTCCCTGGCCACCGGGGCGGGGGTTTGACCGCCCGCCCGAGGCGAAGTACACGCAGCGGCCAGGACGAGTTGAATGTCGGATACAGGTAAGACAAAGGCAAAACGGCGCCGCAAGGTCGCCGCTCAGGGCAAGGACCGGAAAAAGAAGCTGGCGAAGCTCGGGACGACCCCGAAGTTCCCGCTCGATCCGGACCAGGCTCCCGCGGCCAAGGCCTGAGAGCCAGCCGCGTTTTCGCCAATACGCATCGGCTTCACGGGGTCAGTGCAGGGTGTGCGATTCGCCGTCGTGTTCGACGATCGGGATGCCTGTATCCGCAGCGATGTCAGTCGGAGCGAGCGGGGCAGGGGGCGGCACGGTCGTGATGCGCAGCGCTTCGAGCTCTTCGCGATACGCCATTTGTCGTAGCTTCGTATGGTGATACCGGCGGCGGCGGCGGTACGCGAACACAACGAGGATTGCGGCGGCTACCCAAATCGTGGAGCCGGCGAAAAGGGCGGGGAGGATTCGGTACCGCGTTCGAAGGCTTTCGCGCCACTGGCGTTCGAGGCCGATTCGCGTCCAGCCGTACGCGGTTGCAAGCGCGGCATCGAACGTTTCTCCTTCGCGCAGAGACTGAATCAATCGATGAAAACGGCGCTCGTCGTTGTCGGTGCGGCGCAGGAAACCGACGACGTCCGCGCTCTGGGCATAGGCGACGTTCACCTCGTGCGGGCGATTGGGAAAGCGATCGTCGAGCTCGGAGAGCCGCAGCATGGAGCGCTGGGCGGCCGCCCGCAGCAGGGACTCCATGCGTGGGAGCAAGCGCACCTCGGATTGTTGAATCGCGACGCCTTCATTGAACCAGAGGGGCACGGGATTGCCGAGGACCGCACGGTAGAGCGCGACGTGCGAGAGCTCGTGGACGAGGACCACCTCGAGATCGGGGGGCTGCCAAGTCTCCGGCGCGGACATCGTCAAGAGGATCACGCCCCACTGCGAGTAGGCGACACCGGTCGCGTAGTCGGGCGGCGGATGGCCATAGGGCGCAATCGCCCGCATCTCCCGGGGGTTTCGCGCGACGCGGATGATCAGCTCGTCGTCGATCGGGACGCCAAAGTTGTCGAGCAACGCCGCCCAGTGCTCTTCGGCGCTATCCATGAGCTCCTCGACGCGACCGCGTTCAGACTCGGGAAATGTCCAGGTCACCGTTCCGACCTGCTCGGTTTCGTACCCATCGAGCGGCGAGGGGAGCGAGAGCACGGGCGCCGTTTGGGTCGCTACCTGCGTCTCTTCTTCCGGTGCCGCTTGGGGTGCGAGCTGAGCCGATGCGCCAACGGACACCGAGGTGACGGCGATCGCGAAAAGGAATGCCCTAAACGAAGTTAGATGGGGTCTACTCTTCACCGGGTCTAAATCTTAGCAGCGGCGGTCCCGGCTCGTTAGTGCGACGTCGATCAATGATGAGGTAGGTTACACCTCCGGCAAGGAGCGCCCCGGCGACCAGATACGGCCAAGCCTTTTTGATCCTGCGTTTCGCCCGGGATTCGTCCGCGGGCTGCGTGGGCTCGTTCACTTTTACAGGAGCGCTTGCTGGAGGCGGCGGAGGCGGTTCGGACCAACGTAGCTGCGCTTGAGTTGCGCGGCTCTCGATGAACTGTAGCCGTTGCTGCGCGCTGCTGTCGTCGAACGCGAGCGTGCCTTCGTAGAACTGCGCCGCGCTTACGTCGAAGACCTCCAACACGATGGCGCCTTCGCGATGCACGACCAGCAGGGCATCGGCACCGGCAATGATCCCGATGCGCTTGTACGATGCGAGGTCTTTGCGCGGGTCGAAGCCGAGGCCGCGACGGAGGGAGCGAAGGCCTTCGAGCCCATCGTCTGCGGTTGCGGGCTCACCGCGCATCGCGGCGCGCAGCGCGGGGTCGGTCGGAACACGGAGGCCCGAGAGGGTCGCTTCTCTTTCGATGAAGGCGGCGGTCTGCCGGAGCGTCTCGTCGGGATCACCAGCGACGACGAGGGCGATTTTGGGGCGAAGGGGAGAAGCAGGGAGACTTGTAGGCCTAGTGCCAGCGTCAGCGTCAGTGCCAGTGCCAGTGCCAGTGTCAGCGTCAGCGTCAGCGTCAGTGTCAGTGTCAGTGTCAGCGTCAGTGCCAGCGTCAGCGCCGGTGCTCGCGTCCTGGCCCTGGGCGAGGGGGGGCCAGGCGGCTAGTAGAACGATTAGCAATACGCACCGCATCGGCGGGACGATAGGCAACCTAGCGCATCCGCGCTAGCGTGCGGCGCGATTTAACGATGGGTGACAAGCCACAGCTCATGCACGGTGTTTGCGTCTGCCTTGGGTACGAGGGGACGGGTTTTCACGGCTGGCAGGCGCAGCCGGGGCTTCGAACCGTCCAGGGGATGCTCGAGGAGGCCATTGACGAGATGGGGATCGAGCACGGCGCGGTGCGGGGCTGCAGCCGGACCGACGCGGGCGTCCACGCGCTCGGCCAAATCGCCAGCTTTGCTGCGGCCATCGAGGTTCCACCGGACGGTTGGACCAGTGGGCTCAATGCGCGGCTGCCCGAGGACATCGTCGTCCACGACACGCAGCCCTGCTACCGACGCTACAATCCGCGCTTCCACGCGGCCTACAAGCGATACCGTTACGTCGTTCGCTGCGGCCAGCAGCGCGACCCGTTGATCCGGAAGCAGGCCTGGCAGCTCGGTCCCAAGGGAATGAGAAAGGACGTCGAGCGCCGGGGCTTGCGCATCGAGGACTACCTCGACGTAGCGGCCATGAAGGCAGCCGCGGCGCATTTCCTCGGCACCCACGACTTCCGCGCCTTCCGGCAATCCGGGGACCAGCGCGAAATCGTCGTCCGCGAAATGTTCGAGGTCAACGTGCTCCCCGAGTGGAACGGTCGGCCAGACTTGATCGCGCTCGAGGTCGTCGGCAACTCGTTCATGAAGAACATGGTCCGGATCATGGCCGGCACCCTGGTCGACGTCGGACGGGGTTGGCTCTCCGCGGATGACGTCCCCGCCATGCTGCAACAGGACGCCGACCGATCGCAGGCAGGTCAAACCGCGCCGGCCCACGGCCTCACCCTCGTGGAGATCGAGCTCGCGCGCTTCGACGGCCCAGGCGATGCCTTCGATCGCCCCACGGCAGCGACGCCGCCACGCCGGCCCTAAAACGTCAAACCAAGGCCACCGGTGAAGTAGAGCTTGTCGCCCATCGGTGCGCGGCTGTTCGTGTCGGACCCCGCGAGCTCGAAAAAGAAGAACGAGCTATTGATGCCCCAATCTTCATCGAGTGCGTTGGCGCGGCGCTCGTTGATGAAGTTGAGCTCGATGGCGAGTTGCGCCGCCCACCCGACGCCGTGACTCCGACCGTTCGAGCCAATGTTCTCTTTGAAGAAGACGGTATTGTATCCGACCTTGCCCGTGAACACGAACGGCACGGGCGTCCGGCGAGCAAGCGCGTCGATTCGCAAGACCACCATTGCGTTGATAGGGAACAGGCTGAACTTGGTGCCCTGGGTAGAGGGCTCGCAGCCGGTCGGCGTGACCGTGTCCGCCACACAGGCCGCGCCCTTGTAACCCGCCCAGCCGCCCGCGATGCCGATGCCAACGGGACCGATGAAGGGAATTCGATAAAGGAACATATCGAACTCGGCGAGCAGGATGGGGCCGTTTTGACCCGGGTACACGAGGTCGAACGCCGCACTGCCTGGATCGGGACGGTAGGCGCCGACCCCAAATGAGAGGAGGTATCCCTCTGGGCTCCAGCCCGCTTCGGCGGACTCGCCGATTGCGCCCGCGCTCGCGCGGTCGGGTAAGACCCCGATTGCGGCAACCAAGACGAGGGCCGAAGCGACGAGTTTCACCGGCGAAATCTCCATGCGCAGATCGCCGCGAACATGAATCCTAGGACTAGGGCGACAGAACCCGGCCCGCCGCCCGCGAGCGTCGACGGCAAAACCGAGCAGCCGTTGCAGTCGCCGCTCGCATCGCAATAGCCCGCCACGTTCACTGCAGTCACTATGACGCCGTCCGAGAGCTCGCCCAGGTTGCCGTCAAGCCGATTCGAGACGTACGCGTCGTCATAGGCTCTGACGTACAGGTAGGCGGACTCGCCATCGGACAGGCCTAGTTGGCTCGCCTCGACGCTCAGACTGTTTGCGTTTGGAGCCGTGCTGTTGATGTTGAGGGACGTGGCGGAATCCGGGTCGTCGCTGTCCGCAGCCCAGAGCTCCCAAAGGCCGATGAGGTCCGGCGGGTCTGGCGTGCTCCAGCTGATCTCGAAGTTCGATTGCCGCTGCGGAGTGGTGTTGACCGCAGGCGACTCGGGCGCCTGAACGTCGATGTAGAACGGCGCGATACCGTACCGGGAGGGATCGACGAGACCGGCGGGAGCGTCGCGGAACACGAAGATCTGGTACTCCGTGCCGGTCAACCCCGAGCTTTCGCAGTTCGCGATTGGGGTGCCACCGGCCTGCGCGTCAAGCAGGTCTTGAAGGACGAGCCCGCTGATGGTGAAGTTGCTGCCAACCCGGCGCGGATTCCCGGCGAGCTCCGCGCAGAGCTGAGCGGTCTCATTGCGTTCTTCCAAAACCTCACACTTCGCGCCAGCCTTGCCGATCCAGAGGTAAACGTCGGTCACCGAGGTTGTCTGATCGAGCCGAATCTCAAAGGACACCTCGGAGGGGTCGGCCTTCAGCACGGCCGCGGTCATGGCGCCGCCCGCACCGCCCGCACCGCCCTCGCCGCCCATGCCGCCTGCACCACCGGCGCCCGCATCGCCGCCCGCACCACCGGTGCCTGCGCTGCCCCCAGCGGCATCCAACCCGCAATGCTCGCGATTGAAGTAGCGAAACTGACTGTCCGAGGCGAAGCCGCTGTCGCCATCGATCGACGAAATGCTATCGGCAGCCTGAGCAGCCGCGGTGGACGAGAATCCTGACACTGCGGCCAAAACCGATAGGACCGACGAGAGAAATAAGCGATCGTCCTTCATGACTCGAACTCCGTGCAATCCGCGGGCCAACGCTCGGCGGCCGAAAGCCGTGTATTTTCGGGAGGGCGCGGACAAACTGACATGATCCGCCCCTCTTCTACGCCATGCCCTGACATTTCGTCACTTTAATAGAACGCTTTCCGCGATTTGGACCGCGTTCAGGGCGGCGCCCTTGCGGAGGTTGTCCGAGACGACCCACATCTGGATGCCACCCGGATTTCCGACGTCCGCGCGGATGCGGCCCACGTAGACCGGGTCCTTACCCGCTGCGTCGATGGGCTGCGGATAGATTCCGTGGCTGAAATCGTCGACGACGACCACGCCTTCGGCCCGGCTGAGGAGCTCGCGGGCGCGCGCTGCCGTGATTGGCTTGTGAGTCTCGACCGTGACGGCCTCGCTGTGCGCGGTGATCACCGGGACGCGGACCGCGGTCGGCGAGACAGCAATGTCAGGGTCCCCGAAGATCTTGCGAGTCTCCGACACCATCTTGAGCTCTTCTTCCTGGTAGCCCGTCTCGGGATCAGGCGTCCAATGCATCAGAAGATTGCGGCTCAACTGGCCGGAAAGCTTGGTCTTGTCGACTTCGGCGCCGCGGGCTGTCGCTCGCTCCTGCTCCTCGAACGCGGCAACCGCGGTAGCGCCCGAACCGCTGATCGCCTGGTACGTCGCGACGACGACGCGCTTGAGGCGACCCTCGTCGTGGAGCGGCTTGAGAGCGACGACCATCTGGATGGTCGAGCAGTTGGGATTGGCGATGATGCCCTTGGGCCGGTTCGCGGCCGCGGCAGCGTTGACCTCAGGCACGACGAGAGGGCAATCGGGGTCGGACCGAAACGCAGAGGAGTTGTCGACGACCAGGGCGCCCTTGCTCGCGGCAATCGGCGACCACGTTCGGGATGTTCCACCACCGGCCGAGAAGAGAGCCAGGTCGACTCCTTCGAAGACCTCGGGCGCGATCTCGACGACGGTGTGCTCGACTCCCTTGAACGTCACGGTCTTTCCGGCGCTCCGGGCCGATGCCACCGGCACCAGCTCGGCTACTGGAAAGTCGCGCTGCTCGAGCACGCGCAGCATCTCCGCGCCCACCATGCCGGTGGCTCCAACCACCGCAACTTTGAGTCCATGAGCCATAGGCGACGGCTATAGATTAGCGTCGCAGGGCCGGCAAGCTGGCCCACGGCCCTCTGACGTATCATGCCTTGGGCAAGGAGCACTCATGAGTATTCATCGATTTAAGGTTCTGATCGTCGTTGCTGGCGTCGTGTCGTTGTTGAGCGTGGCGCGTCTCCAGGCGCAGGAGTCGCCTGGCTTCGACGTCCCCACGCAGAAGCAAGCCGCAGCCGGCGCTGAGGATGCCGCGGCCAGAGCGCTTCGGTCGCTTTATGTGCCGGATGGGCTGACCTCCGATCAAGCGGTGGAGCGGGTGCTCGCGATTTCGCCGGCGATCAAACGCACCACTGCGCTCATGCTGGTCGCAAAGGGCGCGGCGCTGCAAGCGATGTCTGGGTTGGCGCCTCGACTCGACCTCCAAGGGCGGCACTCGCAGCTAAGCCCGGTTCAGACGGCCGGCCTAAGCGGTGGGACGGACTTCACCGGTTTGATCGACCAGCTTCAAGATCCGATTGCACAGGAGCTTTGGACGGGCCTGACTTCCTACACGTTCCCGTCACTCACCCGGCAAACCGAGTTCGACGCAACGCTCAGCTATTCCTTCACGGGGGCGCTCGCGCAATCGCTGCCCGCGTATCGGGCCGCCAAGGAGAGCAAGGTGGCGGCGCGATATCAGATCGAAGCCCAAAACAACAACGTGGCGTTCGATACCCGGCAGGCCTATTACGAGTATGCCCGCGCGGAAGCGGGGCTCGCAGTCGCCAAGTTCGCACTGGACGCGGCTGTCTCGCAGCGAAAGGAGACCGAAGCCTTGGTTGGGGCCGGCTCGGCGGCACGCGTCGACCTGATGCGCGTCCAGGCCCAAGAGGAAGCGGCGCGGGTGGGGGTCGAACAGGCCAATCTCGGCCTGCAGGTGGCAGCGCGTGCCCTTCAAGCGCTGATGCTCACCGACCAGCTTCCTTCGCTTGGCGAGGACCTATCCGAGCCTGTGACCGGCATTCCCGCGGGCACCGAACAGCAGCTCCAAACGCGGGCCTATGAGAATCGGCCCGATCTCTTGGCGCTCCGCAAGTACATCGACGTGAAGCATCACCAGCTGAGGTCGGCCAACGGCGGCCGGGCACCGGACCTCCTCGTCCGCGCTTCGGCCCAGTATTCGAACCCGAACCTCCGCGTCGTTCCGCAGCAGGAGCGCTTTATCGGGACCTGGGAGGTTGGAGCCGTCATTCGATGGGCCCCCAACGACACGGTCAACGCGCAAGGGCGCTCGCGGCAGCTTCAAGGGGAGCTCGAACAGGCCTATGCGGACGTCACGATCCTCGAGCAGCAGGTTCGCGTGGAGATCGCGAGGGGCTATCATGGCATCGAAGCCGCACAAAGGGCGCTGCAATCGGCGAGGCTCGGTCTCAACGCATCGCGTGAAGGCTACCGCGTGACGCGCGAGCAGCTCCAGGCCGGCATCGTGAACACGACGACTCTGCTGCAGGCGCAGTCCGAGCTGATTCGCGCGCAGGTCGATGTCGTCGATTCGGCGATTGGGCTACGCGTCGCCAAAGCGCAACTGCTTCGTGCCATCGGGGAGATGCCCTGAGGTGCCCCTCAAAGGCGACGCGACGCATAGCCCACGGGGCTGCGGGCCAGTCGTCGTTGCGGCCGCGGTGGTCATTCGCGATGGCCGGGTGCTGCTCACCCGTCGCGCCGAGGGCCAGCACCTCGCGGGGATGTGGGAGTTCCCGGGCGGAAAGCTCGAGGACGGGGAGTCGCCCGAAGAAGCGCTCGCACGCGAGTGTCGAGAAGAGTGCGGCATCGACGTCGACGTGGGGGAGATCCTCGACGTGACCCACCACCGCTTCCCCGAAAAGGACGTGCTCCTGCTTTTCTATCGCTGCGCGCTTCGCGGTGGGGAGGTTCGTCATCTAGAGGTCGCCGACCACGCATGGGTCGCGCCGGCAGAGCTCGATCGCTATCCGCTTCCTCCGGCGGATGACAGTGTGGTCGCCCGAATTCAGGCGCTCGGGCTTGGCGGTTGACCTAGCGGCCGCGCCCGCGCCGGACGATGATGCGGCGGACCAAGCTGTTCTCTTCGGCTGGCATCGACACCGGCTCCGCCAAGATATCGATTTTCGCGCCGGTCGATCCGGACGACTGCTCATAGAGCATGCCTTTGGCGATCTCGCTCGACGGCCCAAAGGCCTTGGTCATCTGCCGCAAGCTGGGCTTCGCCTCGATGAGGTCGAAGGTGACCTGGGTCACTTGATCACCGGGCGTGATGAAGGTTACCCGATACCCTTCGTAGTGAATCAAGGCTTGGCTTTTGGTCCGCGCCTTGATCACGCCTTGCATTTCGGCGGCGACATAGTCCAAGTTCCGATCCGGGTGCGCCATGGCGCGCACCGCCGCGCGAACTCGGTCTAGCGCTGCGTCGTTTCCGCCGGGGCCCGAGCGCTCCGATTGCTGCTCGGCGATTTCTTCGAGCGAGTCGGCGCGCGTGCATGCAGCCATGGCGCAGACGATCACGAGTAACGATGAGGCGAGGCGAGGGTACTTCAGCACATCAGCTCCTGGCTGATGTTTGTACCGCGAAACCGCTGTGCGCCAAAAAGATTGCCGACGGCTGCGTTAGTGCGTGGCGAGGGCGTCCGCGACCGAGCCGCTCGCGCCGGTGCGGATTCGAACGGCAAACGGCTCGCGCTCCGTGCCGACCCGCTCGAGCGATGGCTGGGCGCCAAAAAACGCGGTCGACGCTTGTTCTAGTGCGGGTTTGTACGCCGCGTAGGTCGCGTCGCCGTTCGGGGCGTTCAGCCGGTCCTGAACCCGAAAGAGCACTTCGTCCGTTGCAAACTCTAGCTCGAGGCTGCTCTCCGCCTCCAGAAGCTCGCATGCTTTTAGCGCACGCTGAAATGCATCGTCGATGCCGGCCTGAAAGTCGCCGTCGAAGCCGCGTTTGCGGCTGTAGAGCAGGCCGGGTCGGTCATCGGCCACATCGAGGTAGTAGTCCGACTGATGACCGATCAGAACCACACCGGGGCCCTGCGGAACGTGAGCGTAATCCGCGACGTCGATCAGAAGCTCGTCGGAGATCTTCTTGTTGCGAATCCACTCGTGAAAGACGGGAACGAGCTTTTCGAGCTCGATGCCGCCCGCTCGGGTGTAGAGCTTCACCTGAAACTTCGTTGCTTGCATGGCCCTTACTCCGCCGCGGCGGCTGATGCCTGGGTGAGACGCTCGTAGCACGCGTGCGCCGCTTCGAGAAACAACTGGGCTTCGTCGAGCGTTCGGTGTGCGATTTCGTCGTTTGCGTTTTTGTAGGACTGCTCGCCGTGCATCTTCAAGAGGTACGCGGCGAACTTGCCCTTTGCGAAGGGGTCGTGAAAGAGGGTGGTGTCGTAAAGGTGTGTCTTGAAGTTGGCGACCACGTCGTCGGCGTCGTCTTTGACCTGCACCTCGAGGTGGCGGACCAGGGCCTTGGCCGCCGTGACCATCGCCGTGAAGCCCCCGAGCGCGGCAGCTCCGGCCTGCCCCGCTTCGAGTGCGTCCTGCGCATCGTGGAGCTGCTGCTCGGCTTGTTGGAGCCCGAACTCGACGAAGGGGACGATCTCGCCGGCGCACTCGCCGATGCCAATGTCGCCGATGGTGTACTCCCGAGGATTGCCCCAGTCGCTGTAGTAGCTCGGGTCTTCTTCGTAAGGGGGCGGCTTCTGAATCGGCGCCAAAACCTTCCGGAATTCTCTCTTGCCGACCCGTGCGATGAACGCCTGGAAGCTCTCCTGGCCCTCGCGGTTGCTGAGGTAGTGTTGGCTGATCAGCTCGACCGCTTTCGGGATGTTCTTGGACGGAACCGCGCCCACCACCAGGCCGTAGCTCTTGGCGTTCTCGGTCCACTGTCCGCCAAGGACGATGTTGAAGTGCGGAACCTTTCGGCCGCCCACCTGCCGGCTCACGCCGGTGAACCCGATGTCGGCGGCGTGATGTTGGCCACAAGAGTTGAAGCAGCCGCTCGCCTTCATGCGAAGCGCTCTGACCGCAGGGTCGAGCTCACCTTCGATGAGGGTGAGTCGCTTGCGGAGCTCACCCGTCAGGCCGCGTGACGCAGAGATGCCGAGCTTGCAGGTGTCGGTGCCAGGGCAGGAAGTCATGTCGGTGATCGTGCCTGCCCCGACCTCAGCCATCTGCAGCGCGACGAGGCCATCGTAGAACGCCACGGCGTCTGCGCCGCTGAGCCAGCGGAAGGTGAGGTTTTGTTCAACCGTGCAGCGAATCGAATCCCCGGTGTACTTCCGCGCGAGGTCCGCCAGCGCGCGGCCCTGCGTGGCGGTGAAGTCACCGAGCGGAAGCTTCACAATCGCAGAGTAGTAGCCCTCCTGCGCTTGCGGCTTGAGGTTGTGCTCAGCCCAGGCGCGGAACCCAGCCGGAGCGTCGCTGGGAATCGCGCTTGGGTCGCGCACGGGCTTCTCGTCGGTGGCGTGAAGGTCATCGAGGAACGCCGTCCAGCGCTCGTCCGGACGAAGGCCCTCGCGCTCTTCGGCCACGAGCCGTTTGAACTCGTCGATGCCGACCTTTTGAACCAGAAATTTGATGCGTGCGCGGGCGCGGCTCTGCTTTTCGCCAAGGCGGGCAAAGACGCGGGAGACCGCTTGGGCAAGCGGAAGAAGCTCTTCTTCGGGGCAGAATGCGGCAAGAACCTTGGCCTGCACCGGCACGGCGCCGAGCCCTCCACCCACGACGACGCGGAAGCCGCGCTTGCCGTCTCGGACATGGGCGACGGCACCAAGGTCGTGAAAGGTGACGAGCCCACAGGGATTGTCTTCACAGCCAGAGAACGCGATCTTGAATTTGCGTCCGAAGTCTTGCACGTCGGGGTGCCCCAAAAGGAACTTGGTAATCGCATCGGCGTAGGGTGTCACATCGAACGCCTGCGTCTTGCAGACACCGGCGTACTCACATGCGGTCACGTTGCGAACGCTGTTGCCGCAAGCTTCCCGGGTGGTGATCCCGACGCTGGCGAGACGGCGCATCATGTCAGGCGCCTCTTCGATGTGAATGAAGTGAAGCTGGATGTCCTGCCGCGTCGTGACGTGCAGGATCGAATCGGAGTTCTCTTCGGCGAGCTCGCTGAGCACCTCGAGCTGCTGGGCGGTGAGCTTCCCGAACGGGATCTTGATCCGCATCATGCCCGGCGCGTCCCACACGGTGTCCGGCCCCTTGGTCAGGTCGCCGCAGGGGAACGCGAGCGTCTTTTGGCCGGTGCCGTCGTCGCGAAGGCCGTTGTCGTAACGCTGCCCGTAGACGCCTCGACGGAGCCGGGTCTCGGCGAAGATCTTGTCGTCGAGCTTGCCCTGCTTCTTGAGCTCGATTTGGCCCTCGAACAGATCCACCTCGCCCGCAAGTTGCTCAGGGATCCGATCACCAAGCTGTTCTTTCCACGAAGTCATGATGCTCCTGTCCCCTGGCTGCTCAACGACGCCACGAAGGGTAATCCTCACTATTCCTCAGTTTTCCCGTAGGTCAAGTCAACAATAGAAAAAATAAGGAATTGCTTTCGATTTTATGGGCGAAAACACCAAAATATACATGAGTGAAATGATAAAGAACTTGCGGACTGTGCCATTGCTTGCTGAGCGAAGCCTTGCCGCTATAGTGCCGCCGCTCGACACCCCAACTAAGGTATCGGGACCATTCGGGGATCGTCTAACGGCAGGACTCCAGTTTCTGGTACTGGCTATCTAGGTTCGAATCCTAGTCCCCGAGCTAGTTAGCTGTTAGAGGAACGCAGCCAACGCGCAGATTAGCTTTCGGCCCCATCGTCTAGTGGTTAGGACATCGGCCTCTCACGCCGGTAACACGAGTTCGAATCTCGTTGGGGTCACCGCCACGAAAGCCCGGCTTCGGCCGGGCGTTTTTCCCTGCCTAAGTGTCAGTTGTTGCTCCTCCGGCGTCATGACCCTCGTGTCAGCCTGAACTAGTATCGCCGTCAGGCCAGAGTGTCTCTAGATCTTTCAGGCTCAGCAGGATGTCCTCGCCTATTTGGCGTCCGGCATCCGAGAAGCTGAGACGAAGGAGATCTTCGAGATCGTACTGCGTGTGCAGTATCAAACGTTCTTCACCCTCGACAGGCCTGGAAAGCAGAATTCGATTCTGTTTGCGGTCGAACTCGACTAGAAAAACATGCGGTTTCATCGTCATTTGTTGTTCCGGGTGTCAAGGGGTGGGAGCGGACTGCCTTCCCGGCAAGAAGCGCGGCGGTGCTCTGCCGAAGCGTAGCATCGCTCAACAGCCGGGCCCCCACGCCGCCATCCTCCAAAGCTCGTCCCACTCTTCAATGAAAGCAGAAAATTGGTTCCAACTTCGCGTCGTTGGGGTCACCGAGCGACCAAGGGATTGTGATTCTGGTCGGAGTCCCTTGGTGCGTTGTGGCAAGTATGTGTCACGCGTGTGCACTCTGTAGACCTTGCATCCGTTCAGATGCGCGACGCTTTCGGCGTCCTTTTCAACCACGCATCGTTGGAGGTCCCCTTTGGTCGCGCACGCGATCTGCTCCGCGCCGCAGCGACCGAGGCCGAGGGCGTGGACACAGATCGCCACGTTGCGGGTCGCCTGAGACCTCCGCTTTCTCAAGACGTGAACAATTACCTACGCGACATCTAAGATCCTGAGATCATTGCGGAGCGTAATGGGCACACGCCGGGTTCGTTCCTACCGCGCAATTGGGCCTTCAACATGAGCCCGATGGGCTAGGAGGTAGGCCTCTGGCGGGCCGCTTCGAGCTAGTCGGGGCGCGCGCTCACGATTCGGTAGAGTGGCGACGGTGGCTGCTCCGGTACCCCTTCGTCAGGGGGATCGTCCGGATAGGCCGTGACGTAGACGAAGCCATCGGGTGCCTGGCCCCAGGCTGTCGGGAACGGCAAGTGGCCGAGGTGCCAGCTATTGGCGGGGTCGTCGAGCTCCGCGGCTCGCATGAAGCCAACGTAGGCATCACCCCACACCACCACGTCATTCCACAAACCATCGTAGGGATCAGCGTCGGTCGGCTGGTAGATCCAGCCAACATACACCGAGCGCAAGTTCGTGGGAGTCGCCTCGAGATCGTCTTGGACGAACTGCTCACTGCTGCTGCGGCCGTAGTAGACCCACGGCTCGTCGTAGAGCGAGCAGTCGGGCTCGGTGCCGAGGATATCCACTTCGCAGGGCCCTTCGACGATCGGCCAGCCGAAGTTCTGCCCCGGCGCGCCGATCACATTCACTTCCTCGAAGTCGTCGAGTCCCACATCCCCGAAGAACCATCGGCCCTCGTGATAGCGCCCCTTCCACGGAGACCGAATGCCGATGGTGTACACAGCTGGATCGGAGTTGGGCGAGTAGCTCAGTCCCCCTTCCGGGGTCGTGTAGCCACCCACGCCCTCCACCTTCGACGGAATGATACGAAGAAGCTTCCCCAGCAGGCCAGCCTCGTCCTGCGCCGGGTCAAAGAGGCCCTTGTCGCCGACGAGCACCCACATCACACCCTCTTCGTCGAAGCCTAGCGACGTGATGTTGTGCCATCGCGGTGAAGACGGCACTCGCAAATCGAGGACGACCACCTCACTGTCCCGCGTATCAGCGAAACTGCCTCTCGCGAGAGTGTATCGCCGAAGCTGAACGTGATTCTTCGCGAGATTCGTAGCAATGTAGAACAACCCGTTGTCCGCGAAGTCTGGATCGATCGCGAGCCCGAGCTGTCCCGCGTCGAACTCAGCGTAGACGTCATCGAAGCTCCCAGACATCAGCGGCACAGCTCCATCGGCACTCAGCTGCGCGTGCTCGAACTTGCCGTATAAGCCGATCGCGAGAAACTCACCAGATGCATCGGGGGTGAAGGCAAGGTCGGTGAGGTAGTCGAGCGTGGTCTCGTAGGGGACGGACTCGAATCCAACCTGCAAGACACCGGGCGGAATCACGGGCGGCTCGCGTTGGTCGCCGCACGCGGCGGTCATTAAGGTAAGAAGTAACAAGACAAGTGTTCTTTTCATAAGCTCTCGATCCAGGCTCCCAGTATCGCGCTCGCATCTGGGTCGATGACATCACCGCCGATAGGCGGCATCACTTTGAAGGGGCCCCGATAGCCGGGGCCCGCCGCCTCCACCACCGTGATGTAGAGGACGCTCTGCTTCGGGTCGCCCGCTACCACCCGAATACCCTCGCCCGTCTCGGACTCTGTGGGCTGGTCCACCGTGTTGGCAACCGCGTCCTCGGGATAGAGGCTGAACGCAGAATTAATCGAGTCGCCATCGTTGTGACAAGTGATGCAGTTCCCCACGAAGTAGCTCAGCGCTGTAGTCTCCTCCTCGGTTCTCCCTTGCACCGGCGTCATGGTCGGCGTCTCCGAAAAGACCTCCGCCTCGATGAGATCGGCGCTGGTTTGCAGCGCGCTAACTCCGATCACGGGAGAAGCAGCGACGGCCTCGTGGGTTTCGTGGCAGGTCCGGCAATCGAGGCGCGAGGGCAGCGTGTGCGTAAGCTCCCCGCCGCCGAGCTCCACCGGAACCTCGGCCCAGTTCCCACGGATCACTTCCGCGTCGGAGTGGTCGGGCAGCCATTGGTAGAGTCCATAGTCCCAGCCCGCAGACGTCCGGAACAACAATCGCGTCTCTACAGGCTCGCCCTCATACAGGAACGTTTTTGCGAAGACCACCCCGTCTGGGAAGTCCCACGCCTCTGTGTCGCCTACCTCTACCGTGGTCCCTTCGGGAAGGTAGAGGTGGCGTTCCTTCTGCAGGCCATTGCTGTAGAGCGGGTGATTCGGCACGTACCCCACAACGTCTGGATACGCGCCACGTGAGACGACGTCTTGATAGACACCAATTTCCGACAAGAGCTCTGGAAGAGGGTCATCCGGCTGCAGCAACCAACGCGGTGCCGGCTCTGCACTCGGAGAGACACCACAACTCGACAACCACAGCCCCGCGAAGGCCAGCGCACAAGACCTATTCAAAGTCAGCAAGATTCGGACGCTCACACCAGAGGACTATTCCGAGACCGCACCGGGAGCAAGTTGACTCGGCGTGGGCCTGCCCGAGCTGGCGACGATTCGCCTCATGGGGCACGGCTCAAGCAAGATGGTGAGGCGCGTCCACCCCCAGCTCAGCGATGCCACCTATGAGGACGCCATCGGGTGTCTGCCGAGCGTGGCAGATCTGTGTCAGCAAAACGTAATCGACTTCGCAAAAGCCCGCGAAAACAGAGCAAACGAAACAGCGATAGAAGCGAAAAATGCCTAGTCGAAGCGCAGCGTCAGATGCCTCTCACGCCGGTAACACGAGTTCGAATCTCGTTGGGGTCACCAAGATTCTCCCCCTGGCTTTCCGGAGGAGAATCAGTCGAATTCAAAGAGGAATTCTCAAGAGCGGCACGAGCATGCGCCACCTACGCAAGCAGCTAAGGCGCTACTTCTTCACTCGAAGGAAACCTCCACCGCCTCCGATCGACGGCATAAGCGTGCGTCGGCGCGCTCCAGATCTGTTCGAACAGGATGGTTTCTGCTTCGTATACAACATCACCACGAATGCCGCCGTCCACCGGAAGGTACTGCCAGTGCCCCGCGACGCGGACTCGTGGTCGTCGACCGGGTTCGTGGCCCTCGTCCCAAGCGACTCTCAGCTCGCTGATCGCCGGTTCGGTGAACGGATCGACGCCCCATGCCGCGACCCCCTCGATCCACCGATCCACGAACTCGTACGCGGACAGAACGGGGCGCCGCCGCGTTCCGAAGAGCGGCTTGATTATCAGGGCGAGCGCGAGCCCATCGGGCCCGCAGCGACCGTGACGCGCAACAACCCGCCCTTCGGTCACGATGTGCCCTTCTCTCGAATCGAACGGCAGGGTAATCGTTCCGATCCGAATTCGGTCTGCGACCCCAAGCGCAATCGCGCATACCGCTTCGACCCGCGGGTCAAGCGGCGGGTCGACCTCAACCAGATCGAGCAGCTCGCATGACGTGGAGGCGTCTTCCGGATCTGAACGCCTTGCGGATGTCCCTGCGCGGTCGGCACCTTGTCCCGCGACGGGCCAAACGGTCACCCCCATGAAGACAAGGCCCCCGAGCAGCGATATCACCGCGAGCCCGAACCAGATGCGAGTGGATTGGGTTCTGTGGGCCTTGTTCATCCTGCCAGCCCATAGCGTAGGACAGCGAGACGGAACTACCAAGCGACGCAGCTACGGCCTTGCCAACTGGCTCGGTCCTCTCACACCGGGTGATCACGCCATCAGCCTCCGGAGCCCCTCCCAGTCCCCCAAGAACCCGCGAAGGTGGTTCCAACTTCGCATCGTTGGGGTCACCACCACCAGAGAGCCCGGCTTCGGCCGGGCTTCTTCTATCGCCGAGCGCAGCCGAGCAGGGCGATTTCACGAGCGCGGGCTCGCATGGCGGCTTCAGGCTCGATCTGGCGGTCGCGCGCAGGGCGCACAGCAGGTGAAATATCGGGGTAGGCGAGCCTGACCTCGAGCGTGGAAACATCAACGATTGTGCGGTCGACGGGGTTTTGAGGAGGCACAGGTGGGATGGACATCATCGGACACTCGTTCGAGTGGGGAGGGTATCGTAGCGCGGCAACGCATCATCGATCACGGTCCAGGGCGCCTTGAACGCCGCGTAGACGTGCGCCATCGGCGCAAGCTGACTATCGTCACCGAGCAGAGCGAGCGAGACCGCAGCGGAGCGCGCATCGTTCGCCTCGCGATGCATCAGGTGACTGCCGCATGTCGCGCAGAAGTAGCGGAGCACGCCAGGCGACGACTCGAATGCGCGCGGCGTCCCGCACCCCACAGCCCAGCGGAAATATTTGAGGGGCACCTGCGCGTAGGTTCCGTAAGCAGCTGCATGAGCGCGCCGGCAGATCGAACAATGACAATGCACAACGACCTTTGGTTTTCGTGCGAGCACGAAGCGGCACTCGCCGCAGAGGCACGCACCGGTCATCTGGGACATGGGCAGATCCTGATCGAGCGACACACGAGATCGTCTGAGTGGGGAGCTCCGTGGTAGCACCTGTGAAGACCGGAGCTTGTGTCAGCATTAAAATTTAAGCATTTCCTACATTTGAAAGCGTCCGCTGCCCTCGTCAAGCGCTCCGGTCGAGGGGTTCGTCTTGCTCGTTGTCATTCCTCGAAACGTTGCCCGTCACGAGATGCCAGCCACGATGCTCGCGAAGGTGACGTAGCGGACAGAACTCGGACCCTTGTGTACGCCGCCGACGGTTCGATATGCGTGAATCGAGCGAGGCAACCGCCATCGCCTTACGCGCTGCGGTGCATGGATTGCCGTCGTCGAAGTTCATCGTGCGGCCATCCGAAGCTCGTCCCACTCTTCAATGAAAGCGGAAAATCGCTTCCAACTTCGCATCGTTGGGGTCACCGCGATCATAGCCCGGCTTCGGCCGGGCTCTTTTTGGATGATTCCGCTAAGCGTCCTAAGGCTGACGATTTAGCCAATAACCAGGGCGTCGCTTCGCGTGCGCCACTGCAACGATTTCGACGGTTGCCGCGTCGATGCGGAGAAACACGACGTATGGGAAGCGCTTGGGCAGGCGCTTTCGATACGGTCGATCGGGTCGCCAGACCGGACACGCTTCGGGATTCTCGAGGACGGCTCGGAAAGCTCTATCCACGACGGCGACGAACTCGATGCCGAGGCCGCGACGCTTTTCCTCGTACCACATCGCTGCCGACTGAAGCTCGGCTTCCGCGTCGGGCAATACGCGGAGCGTTCGCTTCATCGCCCGAGTCGGCTGAGCACCCGCGCACGGACTTCGCTCCACTCGGGGGCAGGTTCCCCCTTGTCACGAGCGGCTTCCACGCGGCGATCAAGCTCAGCGAGCCACGCGGACTCCCAGTTGCCATCCGGTGGGCCGTCTACGCTCGCAATGAGCTCCGAGGCGAGCGCCAACCGTTCGTCCTCGGGGAGGGCGTTGGCCGCCTCGAGGAGCTTCTTGGCCGCGTCAGTCATCGACAAGATTGTAGCACGAGCGAAATCATGATGTGGTTTCGGCCGGAACCGCCGAGAGCTTCGTGTTTTCGAGCTTTTCCCCCGAAACGGTCAGGCCTGCAGCGTCCGGAGCGCGTCCCAATGCCTCAAGAACGCCACGACCGAGTTCCAACTTCGCGTACTTGGGGTCACCATCATAGCCCGGCTGCGGCCGGGGTTTTCGTTGTAGGAGGTCTCCCCGAAACGAGGGCAACGCTTATCGGTCATCGAGGCCAACAGGTCGGGTGACAGTCCCATTTTCTGCTCAAGGTCGGTCGGACCTCTGCCCATGCCATTTTCCGACCGATATCCAGACGTGTACTAGCAATCGGGAATCTGGTCGTTGGATAGGTGATCTCAGGTACTCTCGGCGAGCATGGAAAACCGAAAGGAGTTTGCTCGATGGTGGGCGCACACCTGGTCAAACCGAGATGTGAACGCCGTAGCCGCATGCTTCTCAGAAGACGTCCGGTTCGTGAGTCCGAGGGCTGCGGAGGTGACCGGCAACCCAGTGGTCCTCGGGCGCCAAGCGCTGCGCGACTACTGGCGGCTCGCCGTGGCAGGCGTCGAATCGATTGTGTTCGAGGTCGAGCGGGTGCTGGAAGACGTCGCCGGACAAGACATCGTCATCGTGTACACCTCAAACATCGACGGCCGACGAAAGCGAGCCTGCGAGTTCATGCACTTTGACGACGACGGTAAGATCGTGGCCGCTGAGGCGATGCACGGTTGCCGTCTGCCGTAGACCTGTGTCCTGGCGCCGTTCGAACGGTCGCTTCACTCGCACGTTTCGGCGCACAAGTTGTCGCCTCGCTGAGCGTCCTTTCGTAAATCGCGCTAGATCACGGTAATGATCCGCCTGGTGATCGCTCCGCTCAACTACTCCTCCTGGTCCGTTCGCGCCTGGCTCGCACTGGACCATTCGGGCGCCGATTTTAAGACGCATGAAATCGCGCTCTTCGTCGATCCCGGTTGGTGAGAAAAAGTTCTCCGGTTCTCGGGTGCGGGGAAGGTGCCGGTCCTCATCGACGCCAATTTGGGAGGCGCGCATCTGGGCGCAACCTTCCGTTGCGAAGTGGACTCGGCTCGCGGAAAAGAGCGTTGCAATCCCCAGGTACGACTCCCTCCTGTGAGCGGAGCCCATGAGCCTTGCGCGACCATCGAATTCAGATCCTGGAGTCCAAAATGCATGACACAGAGCTAGGGAGTACGCGATGACGTTCTACGAAGGTGGTTGTCACTGCGGCGCAGTGCGTTACCGCGTGACAGTTCGCGATGCGAAGGCGGTCGAGTGCAACTGCAGCATCTGCTCGAAGAAGGGATTCATTCACATCATCGTCGATGAAGCGGACTTTGATCTTGTCCGCGGGCACGACAACCTCACGACCTATACGTTCGGTACGCACACCGCAAAGCACCACTTCTGTAGTACGTGCGGCATCCACTCCTTCTACAGGCCACGCTCCCACCCAGACGCGATCGACGTAAACCTCCGCTGCCTCGATGACCCGAACCCAGACGCGTTCGACATTCGACCCTTCGACGGGAAACGGTGGGAGGAGTCCATCGACGAGTTGCGCTAGACGAGCTCCGTGTCGCCACAGCGTTCACGCTGCCACTTTGGCGCGAACACGAACGCGTGAATGGCGCGTCGGAAGCGGTTGAGAAAAGCTGATAGGCACGTCTATTCCTGCGGACTCCACGTCCGCTGCGCCAGGCAGGTCACGCAGAGTCTCGGAGGGCGCTCCAGTCACGAAGGAAGACAACCACCAAGTTCCAACTGTGCGTCGTTGGGGGCACCAAGCGTTCGTTCCGCAAACGCGAGCACCCCGCCGAAGTCCAAGTCCTCGAGCTCGGCGTCGTAGCGTTCCAACTTCGCAATTGCTTTTTGCTCCCGAAGCCTATCCATGTGCTCGCGAAAGGTCTTCGCGTCGATGGTCTACTTGTGAACGTGGGCCTCGACTAATCGATCTCTCCGCTCAAACCCGAACCTCGCCGTACGCGCCCCGGTGCATCCCGGGTCTATGCGTTCAACAGCTGGCGGATGCTCGAGTGAGCCACCCAGCGCAGTCGTCGGTGACGGGACGGCCGTGCGCCCCGGTGACAGCTTGGATACTCGGTGTTTCGGCCAGCTCTGCAAGGAACGTGCGGACCGTGCGGCGACTGCGTATCTGTCTGAGCTTGACGAAACGCGGCACGCCGAACCCCCCCCGCGGCTCCCATCAGCTTACCCAACACGCCCTTGCGCGCGCCTTCCGCGATCAGATCTGTGAACAATAGTGCGCGACCTCCCTGGACCGGAACGTCGCAAACCACTTCTTCGTAGCGCAACGCTGGGACGAGATGTGGATGGACATCGATTGCGGCCAGCACTTCGTCGAGACCCGCGTCGACGCGAACACTACGCGTCGCGAGCTTTTTTCGGGATGCCGGTCCTGCCACCATGGACGCGCTGTGGTATCGGTCCGCGTAGAAGCCCGCGTCCATCAGGTGCAGCGGGTGCGGGATCACGATGACCGAGGGACGTCCAATCGACTCGAGGGATGCCATCCCTTCCTCGTTCATGGCGACTACACTGTGCAAGAGCAAGGAGCCATCGCGCAATCGAACGATGGTCATTCGGCGAGAAAGCGGCATGGGAAGCGAACCCCGCACCTGCCAAAGACCCGGCACCACCTCCTTTGGAAGACCATGCGGATAGATCTGGTGCGTCATCGCCGCACGCCACGCACACGTTTCGAAACGGGTCAACGTAATTCAAAGCGGCGGCTCTGTTGGGTCATGGGGACTGCTTTGAGAGTCCAATTGCACAGGACCAATCGGAACTTTGATCGGTAGCGAGGGGCGGTCCGAGGCCTTGTCGTTCCTCAAAACGTTGTCCTTCGCGAGATGTGAGCCGCGACGAGCGCGCCATCCGCCTTAGCTCTACGCAGCACGCCCAGCTGTGCATGGATTGCCGTCGTCGAAGCTCATCATGCTGCCGTCCGAAGCTCCTCCCACTCTTCAATGAAGGCGGAAAACTGGTTCCAACTTCGCATCGTTGGGGTCACCGGAAAAAAAACAAGGGATCGCGTCGTTGGGCGCGGTCCCTTGTTAGTTTGTGGCACCCTCGAGTCAGTGGATTGCATCGCGACCTGCCGGAACCTGAACGGTTGCGGAAAATTCGGAAGCTAGGTGAGGGACGAGACGGCGGCACGGGCCGCAGAGTTCCTCGAAGAGCGGGTGAAGCGCTTCCGGCAGGGGACCAACCCGGCCTAGACTGGCACTTTCTCGGATTGTCCTCGGCAAACTCGGTTTCGATGGAATAGGGTGCGGCATGCGCGCTTCCAATCTGTTGCTATGTGGCCTGCTGCTCATTCTCGCCTGTGGGGACAACGAGGACGTCAGACCGGGGGGAATGGATGCTGGCGCGGAGGCGCCTGACGCCGGCGACGGCGGAGGGGACATAGACCCAGGGCCGGACGTTCCCGAGATGCCCGACCCCGGTCCATCGTCCGTGGCCGACGTGCTCTACGTGGGTCGCTTCGACGATTCCGATCCGGGCGCGGTTCGTCTTTCGTGGTCCGGGAGCGGCTTCGTGGTTCGCTTCCGCGGGACCGGCGCGCGAACCACATTTCGCGGCGGACGCTACTTCACGGTGGTCGTCGACGGTGACGTCTGGCCCGATCCGCTCGCGGTGTCCGATATCGTCGGCGCGACCTACGACCTCGCCTCGAATCTTCCGGACGGCGAACACACCATCGAGGTCTACCGCCGCACCGAAGCCTCCAATGGACCGACCGTGGTCGGCGGGGTGGAGGTCGACGGGGAGCCGCTCGCGGTGCCTCGGTCAACCCGCCAGCTGGAGATCGTGGGCGACTCGTGGAGCACGGGAGACGGCGTGGACGGTTCCAACGAGGTCTGCGACTCGAGCGCCCAAAACCACTTCTTGACGTGGGGCGCCATCGCGGCCCGGGCGGTCGACGCCGAGCTCAGCACCGTGGCGTGGGGGGGCAAGGGCATCGTCCGTGAGCCCTTGCCAGCCCTCTACGACCGAGTCGTCGGAACCGAGGCCGGCAGCACCGGGACTATCCGCCCGGCCGACGCGGTGTTCGTCTCTCTTGGCGCCAACGACTTCATCGAAGGCGAGCTCCCCAATGGGTTCGTGCCCGCCTACGCCTCGCTTCTGGAGCAGATTCGCCTTCAGCACCCCGACGCGGTCATCGCTTGCATTCGGCCGGAGCTCCCCGACGCCTCGGAGACGTCGCTCGCCCGCTCGGCGATCGACGCGGCCATCGCCGAGCGCGCCGCTGCCGGCGACGCCCGGGTCACCGGGGCGGACCTCGAGCTCGATGAGCTCGTCGACGTCGCCTGCGACAACGGCCACCCCGGTGTCGAGACGCACGCCTTGATGGCCGAGAACACGATCGCGTTCCTGAGGGCCGAGCTCGGGTGGTAGATCCGACCTCCTTGCACCCCTGACCGCGTCGATGTTCCGGGATTCGGAGAGACCGACATACAGGTCTTCTTCGGGATTGGCCGACGAGGCAGCGATCCTCTACTTGGACCTTGAGTCGGTGTACGGAGATCTTGAGGCAAAGACCCCCACCCATCTGGTCGCCCCCGGCATTCCAGAGCTTCATCGCCAGCCTGAGGACTGCCTAGGTTTCGACCAAGACATCTCTACGCTGGCCTTCGGCACGGTCCATCGGGTCGCCAGACCGGACACGCTTCGGGAGTCTCGAGAACGGATTGGAAAGCTCTATCGACGACCGCAACGAACTCGATACCGAGGCCGCGACGCTTCGCCTCGTACCACATGGCTGCCGACTGAAGCTCGGCTTCCGCTTCGCAATACGCGAAGCGTTCGCTTCATCGCCCGAGTTGGCTCAGAACACGCGCACGGACTTCGCTCCACTCAGGGGCGGGTCCGCCCTTGTCACGAGCGGCTTCCACGCGACGATCGAGCTCCGCGAGCCATGCAGACTCCCAGTCGCCGTTGGGTGGCCCGTCTACGCTGGCAATGAGCTCAGACGCGAGAGCTCCAACCGCTCGTCTTCGGGGAGCGCGCTGGCTGCTTCCAGAAGCTTCTTTGCCGCGTCAGTCATCGCCGAGATTGTGGCATGAGGGAGATCATGATGTGGTCTCGGCCGGAACCGCCAAGAGTTTCGTATTTTCCAGCTTTGTCCCCCGGCAATCTCACGCCGCGAGTGTCCGGAGCCCCTCCCAATCTGCAATGAAAACGGAAAATTGGTTCCAACTTCGCGTACTTGGGGTCACCGCCATCAAAGCCCGGCTTCGGCCAGGCTTCTTCTATCGCAATCAGAGCAGTCCAGCCATGGAGGCCGGGCTCATGCAATCGAGCTTCGGGTAAACCCGGAACGGTTCCATCCCTCAACTGAGGGATGTGTTGCGCGGTGAGATGTCGCTCGGCGCACAACGGCCAGCTGCTGTCCCGAGGCGAGGGTCTGCAGAGCGAGTTCGCGCTGCGGCTTCAGGCTCGATCCGGCGGTGGCGAGCAGGGCGTACAGCAGGTGATGCATCGGGGTAGGCCAGCTTGCCGCCGCGACAGCCAAACTCATGTTGGCGATCGACCCAAGCAAAGGCGATGTGCTCGAGCGAGTGAATCGCGTGGCCGAACGCCGATGGCAACGACAACACCGCGTCGAGATCCAGCTTGGTGTTCATCAATCAGATTGAGAGGATACGGCGTTTACGCCGAGGCCGATTCCCTCACCGCGACGCGGTTACGGCCTGCCACCTTAGCCTCGAGCAAAGCTCGATCTGCCTGAGCTATTAGACTACCGGACGTGTCGTCACCGTCGCGCCACTCCGCCACGCCAATGCTGAGAGTAATGCGCTGCTCTTTCCGGTCCAGCGACGTCTTGGCGATTGCCAAACGCACCCGTTCCGCAAAGGCGATCGCGCCGCCCATCCGCGTCTCCGGCATGACGATCATGAACTCCTCGCCGCCGTAGCGACCCAAGTGGTCATTCGCACGGCACTGATCGGTGATCACTCGCGCAATTCGGTGAAGGACTTTGTCCCCGAACTGGTGTCCGTAGGTATCGTTAATTTTCTTGAAGTGGTCGACGTCGAGCATGAGGCACGCAAGCCCGTTGCCGTAGCGCTTGGCGCGCTCTACCTCCTTGTCGAGCGCCTCGAGAAGCGCACGCCTGCTGAGGACTTCCGTCAGTGCGTCGAAACGCGCCAATGTCTCAGCCTCGAGCCTTGCTTGCTCTAGCGCTACCATAATCGCCCGAATCCGTCGGTCTCTCGGACGAACGAACACAAAGTAGGCGATCGGCGCCACGATGACAGCCAGCAACCCGGCATCCACCAGAGCAAGCTTCCACTCCGGTAGCTGCACTCCAAGCCAGTGGAAGCCCAGCATGATGATGATCTCGACGGCCAACATCACAACCGCCATTTTCAGGGTCGTTGAACCGAAGCCCGTCCGGGGCGGTAGAGAATTCTGCGTCACGCGGGGATTTTGCTCATCACGGTTTGCTTCACCATCGGAATGGTCGGTTCGGCTCATCCAATTCTATTAGTAGCTCCTTTGGCTCTCCAACTAACGGGCAAACGACTTCGATGTATTTGCGAGCTCCGTCCGCGGGGGCGACTGCGTGATGATGCTCGAGAACACTGCACCAGCGGGTGCATCGCGTGGCCGAACGCCTGTCGTTCCTCAAAACGTTGTCCGTCGAGCGATGTGAGCCGCCATGATCGCGAAGGTGGCCCAGCGGACGGAACTCCGTCCTCGAAGCTCATCATGCGGCCATCCGAAGCTCGTCCCACTCTTCAATGAAAGCGGGAAATTGGTTTTAACTTCGCGTCGTTGGGGTCACCAGCTTACAGCCCGACTTCGGCCGGGCCTTTTTTCTTCGCACGCGACCTGGGTCGGATCTTCTGCCTTGTTCGTGAAGCGCGAGCTTCAGCGATTCGTTCGCTGCGGCATGCTCGCGGCATTCAACATGCAAACGCAGAAAGCCGACGCGTCGCCTAGAAGACCAGGGCGCCAGAGGGGATATCCCACTGAAGGCGACGGCCGTACTGGCCGCGGCGGATGTCGCGCTGTATCTCCCGCTTTCGCCGGTTGGAGACCCCGAGCATGATGCCGGAGGTGAGCATGCCGACGAAGCTCAGACCGGCGATCGTTCCTCCAAGTGGTAGCAGCACGTCGCCCGCGGTGTTGCACGAAAGGTCGTTGTAGTTCTGGACCGACGACGAGTTGATCTGTTCGCATTGGGAGGCGCCGATGCCCGCCAAGATCGCGCCGACGGCAAAGGTTGCGCTGGTGGCGATCAGCGCATTGCGGGTGCGCCGGCTGCGCTGGCTGGCTTCCTCGAGATCGACTTGCAACCAATGTTCCTGCGAGGTTTGGCTGGGTGCAATGGTGACGATCGAGGCAGAAGGGCTGGCTTCGGCTTCGGCTTCAGCAATCGCAGAGGTTTGTTGCGCGGATGCGGGACCTGCGGGCCAGCATACGGCCGCGAGAACGAGAGTTGTTGCAATCGATGTCCGGTTCATGGCGTGACCCGTAGGCTCACGGGCGAGGTGGATCAAGCCCAAAAGCGCTTCGGTCAGGACCCCCTATGAAGAGACGAACGCGCAGGAGGAGCTGCCTGGTCGAACACGCTAGCTGAACGGGCGTCCAGAGCCGCCGGTCGGTGGGTTGTCCACTTGCGTCGTCAACGAAGCACCGGGAGAATCCAGCGTGGCTCTGGGACCGATTGCTGGCCAACTGCGCAAGGCCTCGGCTCGAAACATGGTGCTGTGCGCAGTCACCACAGCCTCAGTGCTGTCGGCCGGTTGCGGAGTGCGAGGCGGCGCCCCAGCGGGCTCTCCTGGCCATGTGAGTGACGCCAACCAAGCATGCGCGACCCTCTTCTGCTCCGCGGAGGCACAATCCGACTCGGAGCCGCGGTGTGCTCCCTCATGCAAGTGCGGTCGCTACGAGTTTTCAGAGCCCGAGTACGACGAGCACGAAGCTCACGCGCTACGCAGCTGGAGGCTCCTGAACCCGGCGTCGCTTCTACCGGCCGATCCTTTCGGCGAAACGCCCCAAGAGGACGACGACTCTCCGGCGTACTGCGCCGCCATCCCCGTCGACGCGAGCCCAGCAGCACGCACCTACCGGCTCAAAACGTTCTCGACGGAACGAGCGGCACGCGCGGCGGGCGGTCAGGTGACGCATCGCGGCCGTTGCGGGGCCTGCTCTTCGTTTCAGGACCTCGCCACCTACGTCGAACGAAGAAACCTCAACCGCGCCGGGCGCCTGTGCGGCATGCGAGGGATGTTCGGGGACAAGACGCAATTCAGTTGCCTGAAGGACCTCGGCTTCACCGATGCTTGCGCTCAGATCTGGAGCTTCAACATCGAAAACACGCGCGCGAAGTGCATGGGGACCTGCGTCGCCACGCTCCCCACGAAGCACAAGCTGCCGGACGGGAGCTTGAACGCCTGCCTCGCGTGCGATGAATTGAACAGCGGCCCCACCTTCAAGGCGGTCGCAGGCAGAACCCGCCGCCGTTCGGGTTTGTCGTCTGGGATCGCGCGCCCCTGCCTCGACGCACAAGGCCAACCTGCAGTCTACCCGGTCGAGCACTACTACTTCACTCGCTCTCGCCGGTGACTTCGGTCCGGCCCTGACGGGTTCCTTTCGCCCGAAGTGAAGGCGGTGGGCGGTCGGAGCTCGAGGAATAACTTCTATCACGTCAGCGGCGGCCTTGCGGGGACGCTCGGCAAGAAACAAAACGTTTGGCTAGGTGGCACATTGGACATCGTCGTTGGCAACAGTCGAATCGACTCGACACGGGTGTTCACCTTCGACCAAGGCGAATCGGGGTTCGTCACAGAGGGCGAAATCAGCGTGGAGATCAGCTTTGGGCTGCAACTCAAAGCCGACTACAGTGGGCTCCAATCAAGGAAATCCGAGTGGGCTTCTCGGTTGCGACCCCGACGTATGCGTTCATTCTGATCAATCGTTTCGCGACGACATTCGGCCAGAGCCCCCCGGAGGGCATGCCCCTTCCTCCTGGTGATGCGAATGCCCAGGCGGCGGACGGCACACAGTACCGCGGGGTACGGGGAGGTTGGCGGGGCGTTGAGCCCTGCAACGCGCGCTTGGGGCTGGATCGAAGGGGACCTCGTAGCCCAGTGGCGGCTCCGGACGCCCGAGCTCGGTATCGATCTGAAGAGTATCGTCAATGGTCGTGTGGGTAGCGCCTTTCGTCTAACGCGGTTCATGAAGCTTGGCGTTGGCGTCTTCACCAATCGAAGCCCAATCGACCGGATTCGGGTCACTCGGGTGGCCACAACCGACATCGATTTCTACGGCGTGCATCTGGGCTTTCTCTTTTAAAACCGCGAGGTTCATCCTGACCGGCCGGACGTCGAGCGAAAGCAGAAAAGAGAGAAGGTCGGCCTCACGATCGCGATCGGGCTCCGCTATGCGTTCGGGCGCGGTAACGTCTTGGGTCGTTTCGTACCGCCTCAATACGATCCATCCGCGGCCGGGGCTTTCCCCACCAGCGGCAAGATCCACGAGCTCTCGCTCAACCTCGGAGCGAAGGTATTGTTCTAACGAGGCTTCTGGTGTGAAATTCTATGGATCGGCGAGCCCATGCCGACGGTTGGGTAACGCTCTGTTAGCCCTTTGTTCTGGCTATGACCATGAGAGAGCCCGCTTCGGCCGGGCTTCTTCTATCGCCGAGTGCAGCCGGGCACGACAATGTGATCTTTGCCTACGGGGGTGTCGCAGTTGCGAACACGGATCATGGAAATGCCCACAGACGCAGCAGGAGTAGACTAGCTCGAACCCAGGCGCCGAAACGCTAACGATCGTGCCGTCGACGGGGTCGAGTTCGCAGAGTGCAACCCAGATGCGGAAAAGCCATGCGGCACCCTCACGCCGATCAACGAGGGCAAGTCGTGTAATCCGAACTGTAGCGGCCACGTGTGCAACAGCGACGGCCGGTGTGTCTGCAGGGGTTGGTGCATCTGCGGTTTGAATGGCTCTATTAACGGTTGCTCAGCGAGCACACCCCGTGCCCTGTCGTTCCTCAAAACGTTGTCCGTCGCGAGATGTGCGCCGCGATGATCGCGAAGGTGACCGGGCGGACAGAGCTCCGACCTTTAAGTGCGTTGCCGACAGCTCGACATGCGCGAGTCGAGCGCAGCAACCGCTTTAGCCCCGCGCAGTGCCGCGCGGCTGTCCATGGATTGCCGTCGTCGAAGCTCATCATGCGGCCCTCCGAAGCTCGTCCCACTCTTCAATGAAGGCGAAAAATTGGTTCCAACTTCGCGTCGTTGGGGGCACCTCGTAAAACGAAAAAGGGAGCAGGAAAAGCTGCTCGCTTTCTTGTCACGGGGCTTCGCCCTTGGGCGGAGGCATGTGGGGAGGTTGCGACGAAGCCTCCCTTTATGGGAGGCCCTTGGCTAGGCGCGAATCGCCAGCTGTACGGGGCCCGACGTATGATCGCTGCGCTCGACGGCCTGCAATCTTCGGGCTTGCCGTCGCACAGCCTGTCCATCTATATCTGGATGCCTGGCGAAGAACGAGATGGCCGAAGTCACCTACGCGTTTGATCGCTTTCGGCTCGACGTGCGGGAGCGTCGGCTTTGGCGGGATGACGAGCTTGTGCCGCTTCGCGACAAGGTATTCGATACGTTGGTGCTACTGGTCGAGGGGGCCGGCAGCCTCCAAACACAACAAGAGTTAATCGATAGGCTTTGGCCAGACGTGAGCGTCGAGCCGAACAATCTGCAGCACAACATCTCCGTTCTCCGCAAGGCTTTGGCCGATTCGGCGGTGCAGATCGAAACGCTTCGTGGCCGTGGCTACCGGCTGGTTGCCGATGTGAAACGAGCACCGGCCGCCCAGCGAGCCACTTCGGCGAAGCATCAGAACGTCCACTTCTGCCGAACGTCGGACGACGTGAGACTAGCATGGGCCGAGCTCGGAGAGGGGTCGCCGATCGTCAAGGCGGGCAACTGGTGTGGCCACCTCGAGCTCGATCGGTCGAGCCTGATCTGGCACCATATCGTAGACTCGTTAAGTAGCTCGCGCCGCTTGATTCGCTACGACGCGCGAGGCAACGGGCTCTCGGACCATGACGTCCCTGAGGTGAGCTTCGAACGTTGGGTGAGCGACCTCGGCACTGTCGTGGGGGCGGCCAAATTGGATCGTTTTCCGTTGATTGGGATCTCGCAAGGCGCTTCGGTGGCCGCGGCGTACGCAGCACGACATCCGGGGCGCGTGTCCGCACTCATCTTGATATGCGGCCTCGTACGGGGCTGGCGCGTGAAGCAGCTCCCACGAGTGACACGCCATTTCGAGGCGCTGCTATCGCTCATGGAAGGGGGCTGGGGTCAGGACAATCCCGCTTTTCGTCAAATCTTCAGCACGGCCTTTTTCCCCGATGCTTCCAAAGAAGAGATCGACAGCTTCAACGAGCTTCAGCGCCGCTCGGCCACGCCGCAGAATGCGATCAAAATCCTTTCGACGATCGGCAATATCGACCTCCGTTCCGAGGTTTCCGAGGTGCGCGCGCCCACGCTGGTCATCCACGGGCGAAACGATCTGGTGATTCCCTTCAGCGACGGAAAAGAGCTCGCCGCAGCGATCCCTGGCGCTCGATTCGTGCCTCTCGAAACCAAGAGTCACATTCCGCTCGCCCACGATCCCGCCTGGGGTCGGATGGAGAGCGAAATCCAAGACTTTTTGGCCGCGCACGGCTAGTCGCGACTGAGTTCAGGAAGCTTTCAGGAGAAGCTCAGGCACCCCAAAGTTCTTCACGAGTCGAGTTCGTTAGCGTGACCTCCAGATGGGGTTTCCCCGGGAGGATCACATGACGAATGCAAACACGATGCAGAGCACGGCGTTCCACGGAACGCGCCATCGGTCGCCGGCGTGGAAGCGCTGGCTTTCGGTGCAAGCCTACGGGATGGTGACACGCAACCTGTTCCCGGCGCACGGGTCTCCGCTGGCCATGCGGGCGCGCTTTGAACGGTTCGCGCGAACACCTCGTGAGAAGCTATGTCGCAAGTACCCCGAGCTTGTCTTCGAGGACCACTCTTTTGGGGACCGAGGGATGGAAGCCGTCAAGGCAGTCCCGGCGCCTTCGTGTGTCTTGATGCATCTTCACGGCGGCGCGTACTTCATGGGTACGCCCGCATCGTACCGGAGCCGCTCAATGCGGCTGAGCTATCGCTGCAATGCGGAGGTCTTTGCACCCGAATACCGGCTCGCGCCCGAACACCCTGCGCCCGCCGCCCTCGACGACGCGCTCGATGCTTGGTGCGAGTTGAGAAGGCTCCGCCCGGGCGTGCCAATGTTCGTGTCTGGTGATTCCGCGGGCGGGGGCCTCGCGATTTCGATGATGGTGGCGCTTCGCGAGCAGGGGCTTCCACTGCCTGACGGGGCCGTGTTGTTCTCGCCCTGGACTGACCTGAGCGTCTCGGGAGCGTCCTACGAAGACAACGATCGGAGCGATGTCTGGCTGAGTCGAGCGCACTGCGAGACGTGGGCGGGCTACTACCTGGGTGACGTGGACCCCCGTGACCCTCGAGTGTCCCCTATGTACGCGAATCTCCACGGTCTGCCGCCCATGCTGCTGCTGGTCGGCGACCGGGAGGTCCTCTTCGATGACGCTCGCCAAGTTCACGAGCACGCCTTGGCCGCCGGGGTCGAGTCGACGCTCCACGTGGGGCGACATATGCAGCACGATTGGCCGCTCACACTGCCCTGGCTCGACGAGAGTCGCGACGCCTGGTCTTCAATCGCAGCGTTCGCCGCTCGATTCTCCGAGTTAGAGAACGATCACCCGTGTGTGCGCATAGGTTAGAAGGCCGCCGTGCCGGAGAGATGCTCCGACCTCCACAGCGCGTTTCAGTCACGCAGGAGCACCAGCACGGAGTTCCAATTTCGCATCGTTGGGGTCACCAGCGAAAAGCCCGGCTCCGGCCGGGCTTTTTCATTTGCAAGAGGTCTCCGTCCTCAGCCCTGCGCGTGACTGCTCTCCCGGATGCCTTTCTTGCGATCGGATTCCGTGAAGCCCTCCATCGTTTCGACGGCCTGTTCTCCGATTCGGTCACGGTGTTGTGGTTTGTCGCAGAGGTAGGCGTGCATTTCCATGGCGAAGCCTGCGTCGAGGTCGTCCACGATGCGCTGCTTCCACGGCCGCCGCATCACCTGCACCGACATGCGCCTCGTGGTCCGCTTCTTGGACAAAAGGCGTTTGGCAATCTCTTGCGCTCGATTCATGAGCTTCGCCCGCGGAACGACCTCGTTGACGAGGCCGTACTGAAGCGCCTTCTGCGCGGTGATGGGCTCGCACATCCACATGGCGTAGGTCGCGCGCTTCACGCCCATTAGCTCGATGAACGCACTGTGGATCCCGTCACCAGGCACGAGGCCGAGGTCGAAGTGCGGGTCGATGAGGACCGTGTTGTCGGAGCAGATCGTGAGGTCGCACATGAGCGCCAGCTCCGTGTGTGCTCCAGAGCCGGGAATCACGCCAATCGTTGGGATCTCGATGTCGTGGATCAGGCTGATCAGCATTTGGCGCCCGTCGAAGTACATGTGCTCGTAACTGTAGTAGGGACGATCTTCTTCCTCCTTCGAGAAACTCGAGTCGTCGATGTTGGCGATCCAGGTATCGCCTGTCGTGGTGAGGATCATCACCTCGTTTTCGGGATCGGACCCGACTGTCCGAAACGCTTGCCAGATGGCGCGGTGGAGCTCGAAGTTCCACTGCACGTCGCCGCCCAGTGTGTGCATGCGCAGGACGATGATTCCGTCGCTGCGCTCCATCTCGAAGTGCTCCTTGAAGAGCTCCTTGTATTCCTCGAACTTCGGAGTGGGGACGTAGTTGGTGAGTGACATCTCAATTCCTCCTTGCAATGGGTTGGACACTCTCATCCTACGAACGGACCGATGGCTTGTTAATGTCCAGTGATGGGCATCAGCTGGACAAAAAGTTACCATCCAGGGCACAGTGGACCCATGATGAACCTGGATGAGCTTCGGGCCTTCGTCGCGGTGGCCGAGACAGGGTCGATCGTAGCGGCCGCGAGGTCGCTCAACTTTGCGCGGGCGACGTTGCGGAGGCGACTCGACGAGTTGGAGGCGCGGGCCGGGGTACCGTTGCTGTACCGGACGGCGCACGGCGCGACACCGACGGAGGCGGGTGCGGTGTTGGCCGCCCGCGGTCGCCGCATCCTGCAGGAAGCCAACGCGCTGTTGAGCTCCGTTCGGGAAGTGGGGGCGGAGCCGGCAGGCGAGCTTCGCTTCGTCTTTCCCGTCGGACTGCCACCGGAAGGCGTGACCTCGCTATTCGCCGCGTTGCAGAAGAAGTACCCGCACCTCTCACTGCGTGTGCACTATTCAGAGGACCCGCTCAGCGGACTGCTCGAAGACGTCGACGTGGCCGTGCACTTCGGCACCCGCAGTCCACCAGGATCCTGGGTGTCGTATGAGCTCCTGCGAATGCGTGAGTGGTTGGTCGCAAGTCAGGCGTACCTCAAACGCAAGGGAGTCCCGAAGACACCCGATGATTTGGCAGAGCACGATCTCCTGGCCTGGGATTGCCCCGACGGTGACCCGACTATCTGGCCCACACGGCAGGGCACGACCCTCCGCGTCGCACCACGAATGATCAGTCCCGACATCCACATGCTGCGTGGGTGCGCTGCGGCCGGCATGGGGATCGCCTTCTTGCCCGATGCGGGGATTCCGCAGTCGGACACTCCAGCAGACGGCCTCGTGCCCGTGTTGCCCGACGAGGTAGGACGCGAACGACCGCTGCAGGTCGTCGTGCCCACCGTCCTCTCGGAAATCCCGCGGATTCGGGCGGTGCTGAGCGAGATCCAAGCATTTTTGCGCGAAATGTAGATCGCTAGTCGCCTGTGCCTGGTTGAAACCTTGTTCCCGACAATCTCACGCCACAAAAATCCGCAGCCCCTCCCAATCTGTGAGGAACCCCACAACTTGGTTCCAACTTCGCGTCGTTGGGGTCACCAAGAAATCAAGGGATTGCGTTCTAGGGCGCGGTCCCTTCTGTGGTTTGTAGCGCCCTCAGTTCGCAGATGTCCCGCTCGACTTCAGCGTCCTCAATTGGCCTGACCCGATGGAGCGAACTCCAGCACCTGTTGGAACGTGGGTCGATTGGTCGACCGGAAGGTGTCAGCGATCAGTCCGGGGACGAATCCAGACCGGGCTCCTTCTTTGCGCCAAGTACTTGGGTCGTCGCCCCGCTCGGCGGCAAGCTCTTGGGCGACCTCGTCGACGACCTGCCACAGCGAGGCCCTGCAGTCGTCGAGGACGCCGTTGCCGCAGTAACTGAGGTTGAATTCCCCTTCGACCTCTTTCCCGAGGAGGGTGCGAAGGTCTTTGTCGACCAAACTGCTGCCGTCGTTGCCGCCAAGATTCCGGATACTGTCGAGGGCCTCCGTGAGGTCTCCGAATACCGGGCGCATCGCCGCTGCGACCAGGGGTTCCCACAGCGCATCCATAATGGTTGGGCCGGCATCGTCGTTAAATCCGTCGTCGTCAGCGTCGAGTCTGGGAGCGTCGTCGGCCACCCAAGCGTCGAGCAGGTCGACGACTTCGCCTGCCAGCGCGGTGGGTGCATCGCCGCCGCGCAGCACCTCACTCACCACCGGCCACGCGGGGGAGCGCACGTCCTCGGTGGCGGAACGGTTCATCACACCGACAACTCCGGCCAGGTCAACCTGATCAGGAAACTGGTCGAACAACTCGACCCGGTGTACCGAGCCATAAGGTGAGCCGTCGCCATGCATGAAACCCGGCGCCGACTGGTTGTTCCAGTTGAGCAGACGCCCCGAAGGCCCCTCTGCGGCATGGGGGTGTTCGGCCTGTTCCAGGAAACCTTGCCACTCGTATTCGCCGGTACCCGATGTGGGCAGCCGTCGGTCCAGGCCAGGGGCTCGCACAGGGAGACGCCCCGAGGAAAAGTAGGCCACGTTGCTGCGCGACACGTAGCCCCAGTTGAAGGTGAAGCCAAACTTGTTGGCGGCTTCCCAAAATCTCTCCGGGGTGACTGCGTCTCCCTCGGTCATGTCCTTGAGACCCGCCAGGTTCAATCCATCGCGCCCAAACGTCGAACGCTTGCGAGTGAGTGCAATGGGCTGGCCATTGGAGGTTGCGGTTCCGATCATCGGCCCATGGACCGACACCGGGTAGCGAATCGGAACGTCGTTGAGCGTTCCCGCGTCGAAGATTTCGAACGCGCGGCACTCGCCGTCGAACAGGTAGTGGGTTGACTCGCGCGTGGGAGGGGAGTCATCGGGGTTGCACAGGACTTCGGCGAAGACGTCTCGCACATCATGGCTGGCCGAAGTGAGGCTCCAGGCATAATCTTGGGTCCGCCCAATGAGCAAGTACATCGCCAGCCCCGGCACCGCCGCGCCCTGCGCCTCGATTCCCGGCCCGCTCAGGTGGATCTGCATGACAATCTCGGGGTAGAAGTAGCCGAGCTGCGGGCCCATGACGGCGAGGTTGGTGCCGTTGACCGACTGTGGGTCATTCACGATCAGGAAGTTCGACGCCTCCCGGTCGGGCGGCGGACCGGCCGCAGGGATGATCACGGCCTGCTCATTGCCCACGGATGCCGCTGCAGCGGCCGGCGCGCGAGGGTCGAGCGATATGACAGAGCCTGAGTCGATGACGACTGCACCCGTGACGTCACCGCCGGTCAGGGGGCCGTAGTCAAAGCGGGCATCGATGGTGGTGGGCGCTTCCGGGTCTTCGAACAACATGGCGTCGTCCCATGCTAGCTGTCCCTGCCCCTCGCCGAGCCCTTGGATCAATGTCGCCAGGAACTCAGCATTGGATGCTTCGCTACCGCCACCGGCACCGAAGATCGACCCGATGAAGGCAGTCACGGCAATCACATCGTTGACGTTGTACGGCACCGGGTTGCCGCCATTGGCCTCTTGGTAGGCATTCAGACCATCGGCATAGGCCTGCGCGTCGGCGATGATCTCGCGGCCTTCGTCGCCGTAGACATCGATCAAGAGATCGACCTGGTCGGTCACGAGCTGCTCGGTCTCGGCACTGGGCACGAACGACTGCCCGCTGGTCACTAGCGAGAACGCGTCGATACCGGGGATGTCAGCCACCGCGGCCCGCGCAGGACCGCGCCCGAGGCCCAGCAGCAGAGCCCGGTCGCGGGCCGTTACCCAGCCAGCGCCAAAGGCCACATCTTCCCGGGTTTCGCCGGTGATGTGGGCCACACCGAATTCGTCGTAGAGAATCGTCGTTCCTGGCCGCCCCGTGGGTTCCTCCGTTGTTTCGCCGACCGGTTGGAAGTTCTCGGGAATGAAGAGCCGCTCGATGTCTGCGTCCGTGACGTTGCCGCGCAACGGTGTCAATCCGTCATAGAGCGGCAGCTGATCAAGCGAGTTGTCGGTGGTTGGCAGACCGCCGAAGTTGCCCGGCGGCAGAATGTAGTAGGCGCGGTCCTCGGCCGGTGCGGTTGAAGACTCATCTGAGCTATCCGTGCATCCCGTCGTAAAGAGGGTGAGCACGAGCCCCAGGACCAGCAACCCTTTGACGGCAACTGTGCGGTTGGAAAGAAAGTTCGTAGACACGGCAGTCTCCTCCGAGCGTATGAGAATCATAGTCCCGATAATTCCGGCTACGTTACACTGGGGTTCGAGGCCAGGCAAGATGCTCTTCGAGCCTGTTTGGCTTTAACAACACGTAGCCATGTGCATGAAACGCTGGTGCCCGAAGGGGGGTAGCGAGCTGTCATCGTCAGCTACGCACAGCGTTCCGACCAGACCTACGAGGACGCGATCGGGTGTCTGCCGAGCGTGGCAGACGGCTCCAGCCGCTGAACAAACTGGCCGTCGGCGGTCGCCACTTCGCAAAACCACAGCACCGTTCGCCATCGCCTGCTGCGTTTGGGCCAACGTCGGTCACCTCCGTCATGCCTACGAACCACTCGGGGAGGTTCATTTTGTTGGGCATGCTTAATTATTCACCTTCGCCACAAGCGCGTGCGCGCCGCTAGCTAGCGGGGACCGCAAAGTCTGTAATAAACGCCAGCAGGAAAGAAAGAACGAGGATGCCAAGCTTCTGCGCAGAGGACTTGCTGACGGTGAACGCGACGATCTTCAGCACCTCCCAAGGTGTGTGTTTGAGCGGCTTGGGCATCTGAAGACCGGCGGACGATTGCCAGGCGTTCCAGTCGAAATAGGCGAAGCCCACGAGCAGGAGCGCGATGATGGCAAAGGTGTAAAAAAGCGCCCAGGTCTCGAGGAATTCAAGCGGCGCCAGGCCCTTGGTGATCCCGATGAACATGATCACGCCGATCACCGCGGTGGTGATGACGTTCTCGTTGAGCTCGGTGTCTGCGTCGAATCCGCCGAGAACGAAGGAAGCGAGAATGTGAAGGTAAAGCGAGACGGAGATGACGTACGCGAGGATCAGCGCCAGATCCGATGCGCGCTCGATCGAAAGCGTGGATTCCGGAGGCTTGCCGGCAAGGACGGGCTCGGCATTCCGAATGTTAACACGGATGACGCTTCCCACTGCGATGGCCAGCGCGCAGACCCCGACCATCGCAATCACCGAATGACGCCCGGCGGCACCGGCGAGAATCGGCACGATGATCAGGAAGCCACTGCCGAAAATCGACGCGAGCGGTGTCGTGGTTGCCTTGGTGAGCGAGCTTGATTGCGTCATCAGGCATGCTTTTGGATGCCCAAGGGAATCATTTCAGCGAGTCGCTGGAAGCGGTCATGTTTGGGTACGATTACCCAGTTCCCGTCCTCAGGATCACCGGGGCCGACGGCGACGACCGGTGCAGTACGAGCCCATCCTTCTTGGGTTACCCGGTGCCCCCCTGCTCGAGGATCATGAGGGACACCGCGACCGCGAATCCGACTACCGTAGCGACGCCTGCGAATGCTTGGACCGCGACCGGTCAGCTCATCGAGAAACCGTTCGGCGTCGACCAAGTGTGATCTTGACATGTCTTGACAAGTCAAGACAAGAGCTTCAAACTCTCAATCATGAGCGAAATGGTCAAATTTCAGCTCGAAGATGGAGAGGGAAGCGTTGGAGGCGCTGCGGGCCCACGCGGCCGACGAGGGGCGGACGCTCGCCGGCCTTCTGACGGAAGCTGTTCGGGACTACCTGGCGAGGAAGCGTGTGCGCCCGGCGTTTCGCGAAGCGGCCGAGGCCGTGGTCGCGGAGCATGATGAGCTCCTCGCGCGGCTCGCGAAATAGGCGAGCCCATGTCCGCGACGATCTATCCAACGGTCGAGGAAGTGCTGGTGCTGCACTCGCTACTGCTCGCTCGCTACGGAGGCGAGTCGGGTGTTCGCGACCTCGGGATGCTGGACGCCGCTCTCCATCGGCCGCGCTCCGGCTACTACTCCTCGCTCAGCGAGCAGGCCGCGGCACTACTGCAGAGCCTCGCCAATAACCATGCGTTCGTCGACGGCAATAAGCGCGTGGCATTTGCGACCATGGCCATCTTCCTGCGCCTCAATGGTTTCACATTGCGGGTCACTGCGGATGACGCCGAGGCATTTCTGATCGACGAAGTCATCCAAGCCCGCGCGCCACTCCCGCGAATCGCCACTTGGATCGAGGAGCACATCGCTCCGAACCGGTAGCGCTTCTTCGCCAGCTCGGCGAACATCGCGCTCAGGCGCCAAGCGAAAACATGCCGACGAGTCGCTGGATGGTCCAGAAGGTGGCGAGGCCTCCGATGGCGTACGGCGCTAGACGCCATGCGCCTCGGGGCGGCGTTACTGGGATGCGCCGAACGCCTGCGAGGGCCAGAGCGACGACTGTGACGAAAACGATCTGCCCGGTTTCCACGCCGAGGTTGAACATCAGAAGCGAGAGCGGCACCTCGTGCTCAGGAATGCCGACTTGGGAGAGCGCGCCGGCGAAGCCGAGGCCGTGGATGAGACCGAAGCCGAACGCAACGACCCAGGGATAGCGTTGTGTGAGCACCTCCTCACCGTTGCGCATGCGGATCACTTCGGCGGCGAGGAAGACGACGCTCGGCCTCGAATGAGTCCTCCATTTTGGGGGGCGAGGCCCGGCGCTTGACAATTGCATGCGCCGGTTCGCATGGTCTGGTGTGCGTGTGCCCAGGCAGCTTTTTTTGGTGCTCGTTAAGTCGATGCGCCTCTCGATGACTTGGTTCCAGCCCACCTACGCGCGAGGTCGTGATGAGTGAGGTCGCGCTCATCCGCGCTCGCGCATTCATCGCCGGCAAGTGGGTCGAGACGGGGACTCATTTGGACGTGTTGGATCCTGCGACCGGAGAGCGCGTGGGGCGCGTGCCTCGCTGTGGCGCCGAAGAAGCGCGCGCCGCGGTTGATGCCGCGTCCGGGGTTTTCGAGCAGTGGCGCAGCCTCTCGGCGCTCGACAGGGCTGCGCCTCTGCACCGCATGGCCCGGACCATGGGGCGCCGTGAAGAAGAGCTGGCGACATTGCTCACGCGCGAACAAGGCAAACCCCTTGCCGAGGCGCGCGCCGAGGTCCGCTACGCCGCGTCCTTTTTAACTTGGTTCGCGGAGGAAGCGCGGCGCATGTATGGAGAGACCATCCCTGCGCCGTCGGCCGACAGGCGGGTCTTCGTCCTCCGGCAGGCCGTGGGCGTAGGGGTCGCGATCACACCCTGGAACTTTCCCTGCGCGATGATCACCAGAAAGCTCGGACCGGCGCTCGCGGCCGGCTGCCCATTGATTCTCAAGCCAGCCGAGGCGACGCCACTGTCCGCATTGGCCCTCGCGGCCATCGCAGAGGAAGCCGGTATCCCTGCCGGCGCATTCAGCGTCTTGACCGGGGATCGCGACGACGCTGCGGATTTGGGTGATGCGCTGATCGGGGATCCGAGGGTCCGCAAGCTCAGCTTCACGGGTTCGACCGCGGTCGGGAAGAAACTCCTCGAAGCATCGGCGGCGACGGTGAAGCGGGTGAGCCTAGAGCTCGGCGGAAACGCGCCGTTCGTGGTGCTCGACGACGCGGATGTGGACGCCGCGGTTGCTGGCTGCCTCATCGCAAAGTTCCGAAACGCCGGCCAAACCTGCGTCGCGGCCAATCGTATCCTCGTTCAAGACGGCATCTACGTGCGCTTTCGTGATGCCCTCGCACAGGCGATCGCAACGCTGCGCGTCGGTCCGGGCCTCGAGCCAGGCGTGCAGATCGGGCCCCTCATCGATCGTCGGGCCTTCGACAAGGTCCGCGCTTTGGTCGCCGACGCGCGTGACGCTGGTGCGCGTTCGACGGTCGGGGGTGGCCAAGCCGAATCCGGAGGCACGTTCTTCACGCCGACCTTGCTCGAAGATGTCAGCCCAGACATGCGAATCAGCCGGGAGGAAGTGTTCGGACCGGTGGCGCCACTCACGCGTTTTGGCAGTGACGCCGAAGGAATGGCGTTGGCAAACGGGACGCCCGCAGGTTTGATCGCGTACCTCTACGGACGCGACTTCAGTCGCCTCGTACGCGGATACGAGGCGCTCGAGGCCGGCATGGTCGGCGTCAACACCGGGCTCGTGAGCACCGCAGAGGTGCCCTTCGGCGGCTGGAAGCAGAGCGGCCTCGGCAGAGAAGGAAGCCGGCACGGGCTCGAGGACTGGACCGAGCTCAAGAGCGTGACTGTGGCTCTCGCGTGAGCACGAGAGACGGCGGATCGCGTCTTAGCTACGGGCACGCTTGGTTGCAACCTTCCAGATGTTCGAATGCATCTTGCCCTGCGCCGCCCATCTGCTTAGATGGGCCGGACTCCTTCGACGCCTTCACACCTTCCGAGGTCATCCATGCTCGACAGTCTCGTCCGGCACACCAGCGTTCTCGACATCATTGGCGATGTCATTCGAGTTCGCGCCAGAGGCGTAGCGCTTGGGGACCTTGCGGCGGTGGAGAACACGGATGGCGAGGTGTCCAGCGCCAGCGTGGTCGAGCTGAATCGTGACATCGCCAGCCTCCAGGTATTCTCGGGCGGCAAGGGCATCTCCACGGATGCCCGTGTTCGTTTCCTCGGACATCCCCAGCAGGTCACGTTCTCGAACCACATCCTGGGTCGCATCTTTCGGGGCTCAGGCGAAGTCATCGACGGCAAGCCGCCGCTGGACGCGGAGGAGACCATCCCGGTGGCGGGCCCCACCGTAAACCCGATGATGCGGGTGATGCCGTCGAAGATGATCGAGACCGAAGTCCCGATGATCGATCTCTTCAACAGCCTGGTCGAGAGCCAAAAGATCCCGATCTTCTCGGTGGCCGGTGAGCCCTACAACGCCCTTTTGGCCCGCGTGGGCTTCCAGGCAGACGCCGACATCGTGGTCTTCGCGGGCTTAGGACTGATCTTCGACGATTTCCACTTCTTCAAGACCGCCTTCGAGGACCACGGGGTCTCGCATCGCACGGTCATGTACGCGAACTTGGCTTCCGACCCCATCATCGAACGGCTGCTGGTCCCGGACATGGCTTTGGCGGTCGCCGAACGATTCGCCATGGAGCAGTCCAAGCGGGTGCTGGTGCTGATGACGGATATGACCGCTTACGCCGATGCCATGAAGGAGATCGGCGTCTCGCAGTCCCGGATCCCGGCCACCCGGGGTTACTTGGGCGACCTCTATACGCAGCTCGCCCGGCGCTACGAAAAAGCGTGCGACTTCAACGGGGCGGGCTCGGTCACAATCCTGACCGTCACCACCATGCCGGGCAACGACGTGACCCACCCCGTGCCGGACAACACCGGTTACATCACCGAGGGTCAGTTCTACTTGCACGATGGGGTCATCGACCCTTTCGGCTCGCTGTCGCGCCTCAAACAGCACGTGGTGGGGAAAGCCACGCGGGAGGATCACGGTCAGATCATGAACACGATGGTGCGCTTCTACGCCGCTGCGCGAGAGGCAGAGCAAAAGCAGGCCATGGCGTTCGAGCTATCGGACTTCGACATGAAGCTCCTCAAGTTTGGGGGGCTGTTTCGGCGCCGGTTCATGGACGTCAACGTCTCTTTGCCTCTGTTGGAAGCCCTGGACTTGAGTTGGCACACACTCGCCGAATGTTTCGAGGCGCACGAGCTTCTCATGAAGCAGGACCTCATCGATCGTTACTTCCCGGACTTGAAGAACGAAGAGACGAAAGGGGTCGGCTGAGGAATGGCTCGACTGAAGCTCAGCAAGGCCGCACTCCAGCAGGAGCAAACCAAGCTCAAGCTGTACGAAAAGCTCCTTCCTTCGCTCGAGCTCAAGCGCAGGCAGTTGACCATTGAGCTCGATAAGGCCCGCAAAGAGCACGCGGCCACGCGGGCCGATGTGGAGCGCTTGGAGGCGCGCGTGGGGGCGGAGCTGCCCATGTTGGCGAACTCGGAGATCGATCTGAAGGGATTGGTCAAGATGACCGCGTTCGAGCTCGCGCAGGAAAACGTGGTTGGGGTGAGGCTTCCCGTGCTGAAGGAGGTCGAGTGCCAGGTGGCCGAATATTCGCCGCTTGCAAAACCCGCCTGGGTTGACGCACTGGCCGAACGCCTTGGCGATGCAGCAGAGGCGCGAACGCGCATCCAGGTTGCTGCGGAGAGGGTCCGCGTCCTCGGGCGTGCGGAGCGGCGCATCACACAGCGGGTGAACCTCTTCGAGAAGATTCTCATCCCCAGGACCCGGAACCACATCGAGCGGATCCAGATTCTGGCTGGGCGACATGGGAAGGGCGGCCGTGGTTCAGGCGAAGCTGGCGAAGGCCCGGCAAGTGTTGGATTCGGGTCAGGCGGAGGAAGAGGTGGCGACGTGGCCATAGTCCCGCTGAGCAAACTTACGTTCGTGGGGCACCAGGCTGAAAAGGAACGGGCCCTCGAGGACCTGCAAGAGCTCGGGTGCCTCGAGATCGTCTCCCTCGCCCAGGACGTCGCTCCACTCGCGGACCCCTCGAAACGAAGTCGCGAAGCGTTGAGCTACCTCGAAACATGTCCTCAGAAGCAGCGTCCGGTGACCCACGCCGCAGCGTTCGATCCGGTGCGAGTCGAAGAGGACGTCCTCGCACTCCGAGATCATACTCACCAGCTGGAGCTCGAGCGGGACGGCCTCATGCACCACATCGAGGCCCTGGCCCCCTGGGGCGACTTCGAGTTTCCGCCCGAGGAAGGCCTCAGCGGGCAGCGGCTCTGGTTCTATGTACTGCCGCAGAACCGCTTGCGCGACCTCGAAGCGTCTGACCTGACGTGGGAAGAGGTCCGGCGCGATGGGCGGGACGCCTATGTGATCGTCATCTCGGAGCTCGAGCCCCAGGGCGTCCCGGCTCCGCGAATTCGAACCGGCAGTGTATCGCGGCAGACGCTGGAGCGGAGGCTAGAGGACGTGGAGCTCGCGCTCGAGGACGCGTCGCTCGAGCGGATCCGCTTCACTCGCTGGAGCCTCCTCTTGTCACGCAGCCTGGCTGCCCTCGAGGACCGAGCTGCGCGCGAGCTCGCCGCCGATCAGTGTTACGATTCCACGCCGCTCTTCGCGCTCCGCGCTTGGGCGCCGACCGAGGCGGTGAAGGCGCTCGGCGCGTATGCCGCGAAGCACGGCATGGCCGTGGAGGTCACCGATCCCGGCCCCGATGACGAGCCGCCTACGCTTCTTCGAAACTCGGAGCGAACCGAAGGCGGCGAGAACCTCGTCAACTTCTACAAGACGCCCGGCTACAGCAGCTGGGACCCTTCTTCGGTGGTCCTCTACTCGTTCGCGATCTTCTTTGCCATGATCATTTCCGACGCTGGCTACGGGCTGGTCTTGGCGCTTGCCACGGCGTATTTGTGGAAAAGGCTGTCGAGCTCGGCCAAAGGACGCAGCTGGCGTTGGGTCCTGGTCACGCTGGTGGTGACCACAGTCGTCTATGGCATTTTGGTGGGCTCATTCTTCGGGGTGGCGCCTGCCTCGGACACGTTTCTCTCGCGGCTGGCGGTTCTTGAAATCAGCGATGCGAGGAGCATGATGGCGTTGTCGATCACCATCGGAGCGATCCACGTGATGCTCGGCAATCTCATGGACGCGCGGCGCCATGGATGGAGCCCCCGTGCCCTGCCGTCGTTCGGCTGGGCCATGTTCGTGCTCGCTGGCTATGCGCTGTTCCTCGCGGTTCAGGCAGGTGTCGACTGGTTGAAGCCGCCCGCGGTTTCCGTGGCCATCGTGAGCTTGGTCCTGGTGTTCGCGTTCTCGGGATACGGGGCGCCGCCTTTGGCCCGCTTGGGCAGGGGGCTCGTCGGATTGACCCGTCTCATCGCAGTGTTCGGGGATGTGCTGAGCTATCTGCGGCTCTTCGCTTTGGGCCTGGCCTCCGCGTCGCTGGCGATCGCTTTCAACGACATGGCCGCCAGCGCTCGGGCGGCGATTCCGAGCGTGGGTCTCCTGGTGGCGCTCATCATCCTCGTCATCGGACACAGCCTGAACCTGCTACTCGCCGTTGCCAGCGGAGTGATCCACGGGCTTCGATTGAATGTCATCGAATTCTTCAACTGGGGACTTCCGGAAGAGGGTCCTCTCTTCCGGCCCTTCAATAAGAAAGGAGTGTGATCCGTGGAACCATTGGTCTTGACCATGGGCTGGCTGGGGATCTTCGCCCCTCTGACGCTGGGTGCAATCGGCAGCATGATCGGCGTCGGCCGAGGCGGGCAGGCCGCCGCCGGTGCGATGCTCGAGGTGGAGGGCGGCTATGGTCGCTTCGTCGGGGTGGCTGCGATGCCCTCCTCCCAAACCATCTACGGCATCGTGGTGATGCTGACGCTCAACCGTTCGGTGACGCTGGGAAGCTCGCCGGGCCTTTTCGTCTTGGGAACGCTCACCGGCGTGGCGCTGCTCGTCAGCGCGACGGCGCAAGGAAGCGCCTGCGCTGCCGCCATCAACACTTCGAAGTCGAAGCCTGAAGTGTTCGGGATCTCCATTGCTCCCGCGGCGGTGATCGAGGGCTTTGCGGTCTTCGTTTTCGTATTTGCTCTGGTGCTCGCGGGCGCCATTCCGAAATGAGGTGACGCATGACCGAGCCAGATTCTGAAATCCTCGGGCGTCAAGAACCTCATCGACCGGATTCGTGACGAGGGAGTCCACGCCGCCCGAGCTGAGGCGGACAGGATTCTCGCGGATGCCAAAGCGAAAGCTGCCCGAACCGTGGCGGATGCCAAAGCGAAAGCAGCGGCCATCAAGAACGAAGCGCAGGCCGCGGCGGAGCGGGAGCAGACCGCGAGCATCGAGGCCTTGCGCATGGCGGCGCGGGACACCGGCCTGGAGCTTCGCTCGGCGGTCATGTCCGCTTTCGAAGAGCACGTGCGTCGCCTCGTGACCGATGTGACCACCGACGGCTCCGTGCTTCGCGACATGATCCTGGTTTTGGCGGGGAGGACCGCCGAAGACTTCATCCAAGACAAGGACGCCGTCATTCTGGTTCCCAAGCGCTTAGCCGATGAAGTCTCCACGGAGCTCGATGCGTTTCTCCGGCGGTCCGCCGTGTCGTTCTCAGCCGATGTTCTGCGCAAGGGCATCGAGCTCATTCCGTCCAACGAGGTCCACGGCGGGGCGCGCATTCGCTTGGTCGGTGAGGACCTCGAGATCGACTTGAGCGACGAGGCACTATCCGAAATGATGCTCAAGCTGCTTCTGCCTCGCTATCGGAAGATTCTGCTCGAGGCAGGGCAGTGAGACGACGCTACTATCAGCTCGTTGCAAGTCTGCCGGCGCTTCCCGACTTCAGGCAGAGCAAGCTGCTGCCGATGAGCCGTCGGCGTCTCGAAGAGCGCTTGTCGCTCCTGCACGCGGATGACTTGGACGAGCTGGTGCGGACCGAGCGTCTCGTCAGCTGGCATCGCCAACCTGTCAGTCGGACGAACGAGCAGATCGCCGCCATGTACGAGGAAGTTGTCGCCCACAACCGCACTCCGGAGCTTCTGAACATCGTGGATTTTCGGATGAACATACGGACTTTGATGGTGGCGCTGCGCCTCAAGCGTCAGGGGAAATCCGCGCCATCGGGGCGATGGGGCACCGGTCCGTACACGCGCGTCATCGAGTCTCGCTGGGCGGACGCGGAGTTTGGGCTAAGCGCCGCCTTTCCCTGGATCGTCGAGGCGCAGGTGTTCCTCGAGCAGGGCGATGCCTTGGGGCTCGAGACGCTGATGATGGGTGAGTCATGGAAGAAGCTGAGCCAGATCTCCGATGCGCATCCATTCGGGTTCGAGCAGGTGTTCGCCTTCGTGTACAAGTGGGACATCCTCCACCGCTGGCTCTCCTATGATGCCGAGAAGGCGCGTGAGCGCTTTGAAGAACTGATCCTGGAGGTGACAAGTGACCACCAAAAACTCTTCGCCTGATCCGGGCGACGCGAGCGGCCGCGGATCTCGGCGCGCCCCCATCGTGGCCGTGCAGGAGAGCCTGGTCAGCATCAACGTCAGCGACACCCGAGTGATGAAGAACGAGGTCGGGTATGTTCTTCTTGGAGAGCGGCGTCTCAAGTCCGAGGTGCTTCGCGTCCAGAATCAAGTCGCAGACTTGCAGGTCTTCGAGGATACCTCCGGGGTCAAGGTCGGCGACCAGGTCGAGTTGACGGGCGAAATGCTTTCGGTGACCCTCGCGCCCGGTCTTCTGGGGAAGGTCTATGACGGGCTGCAGAACCCGTTGACCTCGTTGGCGGAGCAATACGGTTTCCTGCTCCCCCGCGGCATCGAAATGGACCCGCTGGACACCGAGAGACGCTGGGACTTCACACCCACGGTCACCACCGGAAAAACCGTGGAGCCGGGACAGATCTGGGAACGACGCCCGAGGGGATCTTCGAGCACAAGATCATGGTCCCTTCGACGAGCCCTCGGCGGTCGAGGTGACCTGGATGAACCGGGGGAACCTCCGGATCCACGACCCGGTCGCCCGAATTGTCCGACCGAGCGGCGAAGAAAGGACGCTCACGATGGCTCAGCGCTGGCCGGTGCGGCGGCCCGTGCCCGAACGCATGCTCCGGCGGCGCGTGGCCGAGCGTATCTACCCCACGGAACCTCTGACCACCACCCAGCGCATCATCGACACGATGATCCCCATTGCGCGTGGCGGCACCGCCTGCATCCCGGGACCCTTTGGTTCTGGAAAGACGGTGCTCCAGAGTCTCATCGCCCGACACTCTGCCGTGGACATCGTCATCGTCATCGCTTGCGGCGAACGAGCAGGCGAAGTCGTGGAGACGATCACCGAGTACCCGGAGACGCGGGACCCCCGAACCGGGGGCTCGCTCATGGACCGCACGATCATCATCTGCAACACATCCTCGATGCCAGTCGCCGCACGGGAGTCCTCCATCTACACCGGGATCACGCTCGGCGAGTACTACCGGCAGATGGGGTACAACGTGTTGTGCATCGCCGACTCGACCTCGCGTTGGGCCCAGGCCATGCGCGAAACGTCCGGCCGCATGGAGGAGATCCCGGGGGAGGAAGCGTTCCCGGCCTATCTCGATTCTTCCATCAAGACCCTCTACGAACGCGCCGGTCTCATCCAGGGGCCCGATGGCCAGACCGGTAGCGTCACGCTCATCGGCACAGTGTCGCCTGCCGGTGGCAACTTCGAGGAGCCGGTGACCCAAGCGACGCTCGCCACGGTGAAGACCTTCTTGGGCCTGTCGGCCGAACGCGCATACAAGCGCTTTTACCCGGCCATCGATCCGCTGATCTCCTGGTCGCGTTACCTCGACCAGATGCGCGATTGGTACGCCGAGAATCTGTCGCCGACCTGGGTGGAGGACGTGAAGGCCGCCCATGCGCTCCTTCATCGGGGCGACGAAATCTACCAGATGATGCAGGTCACAGGCGAGGAAGGGACCACGATTGAGGACTTCCTGACCTGGCAGAAATCGGTCTTTTTGGACATGGTTTTCCTCCAGCAGGACGCATACGACCCGGTGGACTCGTCCATGCCTCTCGAGCGTCAGAAGAGGAGCTTCGAGATGGTGAAGGCGGTCGTCGAGGCAGACTTCGACATCGACGATCGCGACGTGGCGCAGGATTTCTTCACGCGCCTCATCAGCCTCTACAAGAATCTGAATTATAGCCCCGACGACTCCGCGGAATACGCTCGCTACCTCAGGGACATCGAAGACCTCGTGGATTCGAAGCGAATGAAGGTCGCCGCCGCGGAGGAAGAAGGGGACACCAGGTGACGAGCACCAGAAGGAGATCACTAGCCAAGCGCCGGGCTTGGGCCCGAGCTTGGCTCGCGAGAGGATTCTCTGAATCGAGGACGGCGCTCTGATGGTCGCGCGAAACGAACAGATAGATCGCAGGAACGAAGAAGAGCGTGAAGACGGTGCCGATGGTCATGCCCCCAACCAGCACGAGGCCGATGCTGTTCCGGGCTTCGGCGCCCGGTCCGGAGACGAGGGTCAGGGGGAAATGACCGAACACGGTCGCCAGCGTGGTCATCAAGATCGGGCGCAGTCGTGTTGCAGAGGCTTGCTTGATCGCGTCTAGCTTGCTGTGACCTTCTCGCTGAAGCGCGTTGGCGAACTCCACGATCAGGATGCCGTTCTTCGAGATCAGTCTGATCAGGGTCACGAGCCCCACCTGCGAATAGACGTTGAGCGTCGTCGTCCAGCCGTCGGTGAAGAAGCTCATGTTCGGATCGGGCATCTTCAAGAACGTGAAGATCGATGCGCCAAACATGGCAAGTGGGACCGAGCCCGCGAGAATCACGAACGGATCGCGAAAGCTGTTGAACTGGGCCGCGAGGACCAAGAAGATCAGCAAGATCGCCAGGCCGAAGGCCGGAACGAAGGTGTTCGCCTCCTTGCGGAGCTGACGCGATTCGCCGGTGTAGTCGATGGTGTAGCCCTGCGGGAGAAGCTTCTCGGCCTCGCTTTCGAGAAAGCCGAGGGCTTCGTCGAGCGGCCGAATCGCGACACCCGAGAGCGTCACGGCGTTGAGTTGCTGGAAGCGATTGAGCGATCGCGGAGTGACCGTATCTTGGATGGTCGCGAACGTGCCAAGCGGAATCAGCTCGCCCGTGGGGCCGTTGATGTAGATGTCCTCGAGCTGTTCGGGGGTGAGCCTCTCTTTGCGCGCCAGCTGGGGGATCACCTTGTAGCTGCGGCCGGCAACACTGAACCGGTTGACGTAGTTGCCACCAGCTGCCGCGGCCAGCTGCTGGCCGACTTGTCGAAGGTCCAAGCCGAGCTCCGCCACCGCGTCCCGGTCGAACACGATTTCGGATTCCGGCTGGTCGATCTTGACGTCGATGATCGGCGGAAACGCGAACATCCCGCTTTCGGTGGCCCGCCCTTGAAGCTCCTCGACGAGCTCTAGAATCTGTGGCGTCTCGGCGGTGGAGGCGATGACGAACTCGACCGGGAACTGTCCGCCGCCGGGAAGTGCTGGTGGCAAGACAGGAAAGGTGCGGATTCCAGGAAGCGCGGACATCTTCGCGGTGATTTCGGGCAAGATCTCGAAGACCTTCCGTCACGCTGCCCCATGGCGTCAAGCCCACACCCGAGAAACCGCCGCCGGGCGTCGTCACCTGAAACGTGAACTGGGCTTCGGCTGTGGACATCGCCTCTTCGTGGATCGCATCGACGAAGGGACCCAGCTGGTCGAGGGTCGCGTTCGACGGCGTCTCGAGAATCCCAAAGATACGCCCTGGTCCTCGGCGGGTGCGACTGCCGCGCCCGACATGCTGAACATCACCAGTCCGAGCGCGCTCGAGCCGAGCCAAACGACGTAGACGCTGGTTCGGTTGCCTCCAGAGCGAACGCGAGGTGACGCGAGTACGTCGTTCTGAGCCGCTGAAAACCCCGATCGATCCGTGCGCTCAGGCCACGGTCGCTCTTGTGCTCGTTCAAGAATCGGGCGGACATCAGCGGGGAGAGGGTCAAGGCCACGATCCCCGAAATCATCACGGCCCCGGCGAGCGTGAGCGCGAACTCTCGGAACAACGATCCGTGAGCCCCCCCTGAAACGCAATCGGCGTATACACGGCCGCCAACGTGATGGTCATCGCGATGATCGGCGTGACGAGCTGCCTGGCACCGACGATTGCGGCCTCGGTCCTCGAGAGGCCCTCTCGAAGGTGCCGTTCGACGTTTTCGACGATGACGATCGCGTCGTCGACCACGAGCCCGACGGACAAAACGACGGCGAGCAAGGTGAGGAGGTTCAGTGTGAACCCGAAGAGCTGCATCGAGGAACACGGCCCCGATCAGCGAAACCGGGATCGCGACCACGGGCACGAGAACGGAGCGAAACGACCCGAGAGAAGAAGATGACCACCACGACGATGAGGAGCGTCTCCGGGAGCGTCGTGTCACGACTTCTTTGATTGCGTCCTCGATGTAGGCGGTCGCGTCGTAGGCAACTGTCGCCGTTAGCTGACTCGGAAGGTCTTTCTTGATTGCTTCGAGCTCTTTTCGCACTGTCGCGAATGACGTCGAGCGCATTGGAGTTCGGAAGCACGAAGGCGCCGATGAAGACCGCCGTCGACCCGTGAAGTTGACGCGTTCGTCGTAGCTCTCGCCCCAGAGTGCCAGCGGGTACCAACGTCCTCGATCCGGATGATGGCTCCGTCCTTTTCGCGGATCACGAGCCTCTTGAACTCCTCCACTGACGCGAGATCGGTGTTCGTCGTCAGGTTCACTCGAATCAGCGAACCCTTGGTCTGTCCGACGGCAGGGTAATTGTTTGCGACGAGCGCACGCTGGACGTCGGTGGGCGTGACCCCGTGGGCCGCGAGCCTGCTTTGGTCGAGCCAAATCCGCATCGCGAACGTGAGCACCGAGAATTTCGGCCTTCTGCACCTCTTCGAATCGCTGAAAGGCGGGGCTGAACAATCCGAACGAGGTAGTCGGTGATCTCGTTCTGCTCGAGGAATTCGGGAGCCGGTACGCGAGGCGAACTGACTCTCGACCGACTCGATGTAGGATTGGAACCTCGGCCTCCGGCAGCATCACGCGCAGCAGGCACCTGGTCGACTTTCGAGCTGATCTCCGAAAGCGCGCGAATCGAATGCCTGGTCGCCGGAGATTGGCGCGAATCAACTCCCTGCGTGCTTTGACGCGATGTAATCGATGCCGTCGGCCGCCGAAATCGCACGTTCGATTGGCGTGGTGATGAAGCCGCGCACCAGCTGCGCGTTGGCGCCCGCGTACGCGGTCGTGACCGTGATCGCGGCGTTCTCGTTGCGCCAGATATCCAGGACATTGAGCGAACGGATCGCCTGAAGCCCGGCGATGACGATTACCAGGTTTCACGACGATCGCGATGACGGGGCGGCGGGTGCGAGGATGGTCGAGCTTCATGACGCGTTCAATCGCCCCGTTTCATCAATCTTCGGGTGTGGGGTTCTCGCTCACCTCGGGGGCAAGCGCATTGTTCACGACAATCGCACTTCCGTTCTGCAGCTTGAACGCCCCGGTCGAGACGATGGTCTGCCCCGCCTCGAGCCCCGAATCGATGGCTCTGAGGTCCCCCGGCGTTCCCCCACCCGGACGAACACCTGCTCGACGGTACGCTCGCCTTTTCCGTCCACGTAGTTCTCGGCGCCGCGAACGAGGAACACCGAGTCTCCGTCAGGCGCGTTGACCAGCAACACAGTCCAATCAACAATCAGTTCTGAAGATTTGGAAGCGTCGCTTGGCGTCGACGAACATGCCGGGCCGAAGCCGTCCGTCCGGGTTGTCCACCAAGGCCCGGATTAGCATGTTTCGAGTGCTCGAGTAATCCGCCCGCATCGATGCTGTCGACCTTGCCGCTCCAGGCACGGTCACCAAACGTGTCGCCGGTAATCGTGACTTCTTGTCCGACTTCAATATCGGCCAAGGCTTGCTGCGGGACTCGGAAGTCGACGTATGCCGGATTGGACGCATCGAGCGCCACAATCTGTGTGCCCGGTTGAAGAAACTCTCCGACATCGACCTTTCGAATCCCGAGTCGGCGGAACGGAACTCGATCGTCTTCGGAATCGAGGCGACATTGCGGACGGCGGCGCGCGCCCGCGCGGCTTGCGACGGCAATATCGAGGTCGGCCTGGCTTCGGGCATCCCGCTCGAGCAGGCTCCTGGTGCGACCAAGCTCTGCATCCGCAAGCGTGGCATCCGCCTGAGCCGCGGTCAGCTCGGCGCGCTCGGTCGACATCCATCCGCAGGAGCAGGTCGCCCTCTTGACCTCCTGCCCCGACTCGAAGTGAAGCTCGCGGACCGTCCC
>CAVPIE010000004.1:0-447922 GCA_963704865.1 uncultured delta proteobacterium
TCGCGGGGGGGCGAAAAGGCTGCGCCCCTTCACCTGCGAAAACCTAGGTTTTCCTTTGGTTTCGCCTGGCACGGCACTTGCTCTGTTGTCGCATGGGAGGTTCCCTCTATGCGTGTTCCTCTAGGTGTGTGGTTTGCGCTTCTGCTGTTGGGGGCCTGGTTCCCAGGCTGCGGAAACGGTGGGAGCGGCGGGTCGCCGTTACCGAATGCCGAGGCGTTTGCGGACCCCGAGGCCTGCGACGTGCCCTGCGAGGTGGTCATCGACTCGGGGGTGCCGTTGAGCGTTGAAGAGCTCACGTTCACTTGGGATTTTGGAGACGGGCCTGTCGACGGAACGACGCGGGCGTTTCATGTCTTCGAAACCGCCGGCACGCATACGGTCTCGGTGACCGTTTCCAACGGGAGCTCGACCAGCAGCGACTCGGTCACCGTGGTGGCGGAGGCGCAGCCGAAGAGCGTTGCGGCGATTGGCGCGGACGGGGGCGCAGTGTCACAGGGTGCGTGCACGGTGACGGTGCCGGCGGGGACGGTGACCGAGTCCATGAGCGTCGAAGTGACCGAGTTGCCGTCGATGGAACCGGCGAGCGAACGGAAGTTCGAGGCGGATCGATTTGAGGCACTTGGGAGCGCCTTCGAGGTGTCGATGACCTTGAAGTCGACTACGGCGATGGATATCGCCGTGCAGGATCCGCAAGCAGTCGGACTCGACGCCAGTGAGCTGGCCTGGCTGGTGCGCAACCTGAGCCGGCCGCATCCCGAAGCGGACGAGCTCGACTCGACGGTGAGCCCTGCCCTACTCGCGAACTACCACCTGCTGCCGGTCACTCGCTTGGATGCCGATGGGACGGCCCGCGGCGACATCTATGGACACCGCCGGATGCAGTTGGTGAGGATGGCCGCACCCCTCGACGTGGCGCGGGAGGAGGCAGTCGCTGAAAAAGCGGTGGCGTCACCTTTGATCGTGACGAGCTTCGCGCACCAGCCCACGAAGTTGAGCCGGGACGCGTATCAGACGGCGGTCCGCGAAGGGCTCAACATGGCGCACGCGGTGTTTGCCCTCGGCAAGGGCTATCTCGGACCCGAAGCGATCGTGGTCTCGGTGACGAAGCTCAAGCCAGGCGTGGCGGGGACGGTCAACGTGGTCGACCATGACCTGATCGAGTTGAGCTACGCGATCGAGACCGCCGCGCGCGTCAAGAAGGCGGTGGCGCACGAGTACTTTCACTTGGTGCAGAACATGCACCGCAATCGCGCTTCGGGGCTCTTCTACTTCGATCAAGACGGCTGGTTTGCAGAGGGCACGGCGAGCTGGGCAATGGACGAGGTCTTCGACGAGATCGCGGGCCTGGACGATTACTATTTCGCTCCAAAACAGGAGCGATTCTGGAAGCCGCTGACGGCGCTCACGAACAAGGCTTCGCCGACCGACACCTATCAAACCGTGGCGTTTTGGAAGTGGGCCGAAGCGAAGAACCCGGGGATCATCAAGACGATCCTAGAGGACCAGTTCTCGCTCACACACACGGGGGGCATCGGCAGCAAGGGGCCGATCGAGAACCTGGACTGGGTGGATTTCCTGACTTCGTTCAAGCAAAAGTGGTCGGACGCGGACTTCCTCGAGTTCGTGTACAACGCGCGGTACCTGAAGGACTACGACAAGGAGGAGACCAAGCCGGGCGAGCTTTGGTCGGACGACTCCGCGCGCCCGCGTCTCCATGGGCCAAAGTGGGTTCTCGCCGAGGTGGATGCCAACATGGCGCGTCGTACCTCAACGGCGCCGAATTCGACGGGCGACGCCGAGGACAACCCGACGGTCGCGCAGTTCACGCTCGTGCCGCCTTTGACGGCCCACGTGACCAAGCTCACCAACTTCGACCTGACCGGGGCGCTGCACGTTCGTTTCCCGAAGACATCGAGAGCGTTGGACGGACGCGTGGTCATCATCGAAGCGGGGAGTGGTGACTTCGTGGGGATGGACACCGTGCGTGACCTGTCGAAGGAGCACGGGGACGTGACGATGGACTTCGATCCAAACAAGGAAGCGATCGTGCTGGTCGTCGACCCGGAGTGGACGTACCCGACGAGCACGCCGGCGACCGTCGGCGACGTCAAGGCCTGGGTGGCGGACCGATGCGGCTCTCTGCCGTCGAATGTCATCGATGCGACAGACGAAGAAGAGCTTTACGCGGCGCTGACCACGGCGCCGGGAGGCTCGGTCGTGAAGTTGCCGGCGGGGACCTTTACACCGCCCATCCGAACCTGGCCGCTGCCGGAGGATGAGCGCGTCGGGAATTGGGACACCCAGGTGCTCGTCAGAAACGTGACGCTCGCGGGCGCGGGCCGAGGACAGACGACGCTGCGGATGCGCGGAAACGAATTCGGCTCGGTTGGCCTGACGACCGTCGGAACGGCGACGCTGCGCGACATGACGATCGATGCCGGTGAGTTTTGGGGCGTCACTGCGATTGCTGCGAAGGACCTCATTCTTTGCAACGTCACGGTCGAGAGCTCGGGGGCGGACGGTGTTCAGTTCTCTCAATGGCCCGGCGGCGGGGACGGTTTCGTCGGCATTTACGATTCGACGATCACGTTCACGGGCAGCGAGCGGCATAGTGGCATGGAGCTCTACTGCCTCGATGAATCGGGGAACATCGGCGCCGAGATTCTGAACAGCAACATCTCGGGCTGGTACGTCGGGGTGAGCTACACGGACTACAGCGAACAGACTTGCACGGTCAGTCTGGCGACCGACTGCGCGGGCTTCAGCAACAACGAGCTCGCCAACGTGATGTACACGTACTGTGTGCCCCCCGACTGCACGCAGTTCGATGAGCAGTGTCCTTGATGATGGCGGCGGGCGAAGGGGGTTTGTCGGAGAGGCCGTAGCCCGGGAGATTGAGGGCGATGGCGCGGTGGGTTTTGGCCAGTGTCGGGAGGATGTTGCGGTAGAGGTGGGAGCTGGTTGGGAAGCCGTGGAGGAGGAGGAGGATGGGGTCACCCTCGCCTGCTTCCGAGGCGTTCGTCACTCGGAGGTTTGTGGTATTGCGATAGGCGACTCGACTCACGACGAGACCCCCCATGAAGGCCCTACTCGATAAGCTCGCGGACCGTGTGCTCTCACGGCTCGGTCTTGGACTGGATTTCTCTGTAGACCTGCGTGAGCGCTTCTTCAGTCCGATCACTCGGACTCTGTACCTGGGCGCCCGACCGAACCGAGAGCGCGTTCAGGAGCTGAAGGGGGCCGGAGTCACCCACGTGGTGAGCTGCCTGATGGAGGATGAACGTTCGCAGATGGCGTTCTTACAGCAGGACTTTCATCATCTGTTTCTCGGTGTCCACGATGGCATGCATCAGGATATTGCAGGGACGTTTTCGCAGTTCTTCGAGTTCGCAGCGGCTGCGACGGCCGGAGATCCAAAGGCCAAGCTGTTCGTCCATTGTGAAGTCGGCGTCAGCCGATCGGCAACCCTCGTCATCGCCTGGCTGATGAAAACGGAGGGCGTGAGTTTCTTTGATGCCTTCTGTCGAGTTCGATCGAAGCGGTTTCAAGTCCTTCCCAATATCGGCTTCGCGTCGCAGCTCCAACGACTCGAACATGAATTGCAGCCGCGCTCGGTGACCAGCGTCCCGTCGTCGTTGGCTCGGTATCTCCACCGGATATGCAACGCTCCGGTGGAGATCGAGGTCCTTCAATCGGCACTGGAACGGCACCGCTACGATGCCCCGGCGGCGCTCAGGATGATTTTTGGTGGCGACATTCCCAGGGTCGTCCAAGGCGTTCGCGCGTAGCCGCTATCGCGGCCACTCTTGGGGATTCGACAAAAACCATGCAACGAGGCACTCGGCTCTAGTCTTCGTACGCCTCGCGGCGGTGGCCGATCTTCACGACCAGTACGACGGCGGGTGGCTCGATGCGGTAGATGACGCGGTAGTCGCCGACGCGGAGGCGGCGGGCGCCCCTGAGGCTGTAGCACAGGGGCTTGCCGAGCTCGAAGGGGTGGGTGGTGAGCTTGGTTTCGATCGCGCGGCGGATTTGGCGTTTGGCTGACTTGGGGAGCGCGGGGATGTCGTCGACGACGACGGTTCGCAAGTACTCGATGCGATAGGTCAATCCCAGGCCTTGTCGTGGGCGATTCGCCGTTGCTTCTTTCTGAGGCGCGCGTCGGCGACCTTGGAGAAGTGCCGGTCTTCCTGGAACTCGAGGGCCTCTTCGATGAGCCGGAGACTCGTCCGCGAGATCGACTCCTCGCGCTCGTCGGCCAAGCGCTCAATGGCCGCATGGGTCGCATCGTCGATCGTGATGTTGATTCGCTTCTTTTGGGTGGGCATTTGCATAGTGTAACACTTTTGCATCACCTTGCGGTATCAGAGTGGGCGCCGGGATTGGTGGTAGATGCGTAGGACGTGCAACTCGTCAGCTTCCCGCCGGTAGAAGATGCGGAGCGGTTGGACGGGCCAGCTTCGGACTTCGACGCCAGAGCGGAGCGTGGTCAGCGGACCGTCGAGGCCGCCTTCGGCGAGCATATCGATGATCTCGAACACGCGATCGGCGAGGCGCCCTGCGGCCGCCGGGTTGTCTCGGGCCACGTAGCCAGCCGCTGCCGCAAGGTCATCAAACGCGCGTGGCGCGATGACGATGCGCATTACTCGAGGCTTGCTTTGACCTTGGCGTACGCTTCGTCGCGCGAGAGGCCTTGCCCCGCACGCACGGATGCAAGCGCGGCCTCGAGGCCGGCCTCTTGCTCTTCGGTGATCTCGGGCGGCTCGTCGATCGGGACGAGCACGTAGCGACCCTTCTTCAGGGCTTTGAGCTCTTCAGGAACGTCGACGCCGTTCCAGTTGACGATCAGGGCCATGGGCAAAGCATACCTTCCTTTCTGAGTGGGTTCGAGGAGTGGGTTGGGCATGCTTGGTTATCGGTCGGCGCCGACGGCAGCTGCGTGCTTTCGTTCGAATTCCAGCAGGCCGCCCCCTAAAGTGACTTCGTCACCACGGCGCAGGCGCGGCCTGTTGTTTCGTGTTGTTTTTTGGGGGTTCGCGCGGGCAGGCTTGGGTTGGGTCAATTGGCGCCGTGGGCTAGGCGAGGAGGGTTCGTTCGTGGCGACGCTAGCGCGCTAGCTCGGCGAGGCGCTTGATCTCCAGTAGCATCTTGCGGCTCATCACGAATGTAATGGGTTCGATGGGGTAGCGTCCGAAAGCAAGCCTGGTTGCCCAACCCGGGGAAAAATCACTGCGGCCGCGGGTGAGGAGTCGACTCTTCCCGGCTGACCCGGGCCGGACGATGAACTGCCATGTCGAGACCCCCCAGCTTTGCTCGTCGGCGACATCGGCCGGGGAGCCGAAGAGGACCAGCGCGTGTGGCGGGTCCACGATTTCGATCCGCAGGGGCGGTGTCGTCGGATGCAGGTAGACCTTTTGCCCGACCTCGGGATGCTGGTACTCGGGGAGGAGCTCGGTGGTGTTCCGGATCTTGCAACCGACTAGGTTCTCGAGAGTCTGATAGCTGTAGAAGCCGCCGCGCTGCTGTCCGACTTGCGCGATCCAGGGCCAGACCGCCTCCGGCGGTGCAGCGACGTCGGTGCCGAGTGTGTAAGACCACTTCGGGTTTGGGACCAGCTCGTCACCGGGAAGTGGATCGGTCGCTTCGGGCTCCCGTGTGCCCCAGTGCAGGCGCTTGCGCCCGACGAACGGAGTCGCAACGAGGTGCCAGGCAATGAGGCCGGCGCCTTCGAGAGCAGCAAGAACCCCGACGCCCGGGGGACGTGTGTTTGTCGCCACGATTGCTCCTTGATAGACAGTCTGTCCCATTGGGCCGGTGAGTGCTTCCGTGAAGCCCCCTAGGGTACGTTCGAGCGCACAAAGCGTGGGCTAGTTGAAGAGGGTTCGTTCGCGGCGGTGGACTTTGATGATGGGGTGGCGGCCTAGGAGCCAGGTGGGGTTGTTGCCGGGGGGGAGGATTTTTAGGCGGCCGGCGTGTTCGCCTTCTAGGTGGCAGAAGGGGCAGGGGCTGGTGAGGTTTTCGGGGGCGTCGGTGCCGCCGTTGGCGCGATACCGCACGTGGTGGAGGGTGACGTTGCGGTTGTGGCAGACGGGGCTGGTGCAGCGGTAGCGATCGCGGCGGTAGATCTGTTCCCATTTGTCGGAGACACCGAGGGTGGGGACCCAGGTTTGCCAGAAGGTGGTGCAGAGGAACTGGATGAAGCTTTCGTTGGGGAGTTTTTTACGGTGGAGGCGTTCTAGTTGGCGGTAGTGGAGGAGGATGTCGCCGGGGACTCGGATGCGGAGGGTGACTTTGGCGGCGGCGGTTACGGATATCTGGACAGCGTCATGGTGCTCGGGCGCGCCGGCCTCAAGTTTGCCGGCGCGTCCATCGTGGTCGGATGGATGATTCCGGATGACTCGTCGTAAGAGGTCGCCGCTTAGGATGGCGCGTTCGGCGGCTTCGACTTGGTGGAGTTGGGCTTCGGTTGGGGGTGAGGTGTCGGTCTCGCCTAGGTAGCGGGTGGACATTTCTACGGCTTGGACTTCTTCGCGGAGGTGTTTGAAGGTGCGGCGGGTGGCGCGGGTGAGCCAGGCGCGTTCGGTGGTGGGGGTGGCGATGCGGGCGATGAGGTGGGCGGCTTCGAAGCCGATTTGGCCTTGTTGGAGGGCGTCGGCGACTTGGCGGAGGCCCTGGCTGCGGCGGGCGAGGCTGAGTTTGCTGCGGAGGGAGGCGCGGGACATGCCGAGGCGTTCGCGCGCGTAGTGGGCTTCGCTGGTGAAGCCGAGGGTTTGCCAACCGCGGAGTGCGAGGAAGCGTTGGGCGATGCGGCCGAAGAAGAGATCGCGGCTGGCGAGCTCGGCGCTGTAGTGACGGATGCGGGCGTCTAGGGCTTCGGTGCCGGTGGGGAGGTCGCTGGGGTCGGGGGCCTCGCCTGGGTTGGGATCGGTCGGGACTGCGGGGCGGCTTTTGAGCTCGGCTTCGGCTTGTTGGTGTTGGAGGCGTTGCATCTGCGCGCGGTAGGCGGTGTGTTCGGCTTCCATCTGCGCGGTGACGTCGGGTTGGTTGGGTTGATCGGCTTGATCGGGATGGTCGGTTTCTTGGGCTTGCGCGGGGGCGGTGAGGTCGAGGAGGGGGATGGTGGCTTCGGCTAGGAGGGATTCGAGGAAGTGGGCGCCGGTGTGTTTGCCGTCCATGTGTTCGACCATCATGCGGGTGGCTTCGAGGGCCCAGGCTTCTTCGACTGGGAGGGTGAGTGAGAGGGTGCGGGTGAGGTCGTCGTCGTCGGGGTCGTCGCACTCGGTGGGAGTTGCGCCTTGGGCGTCGGACTCGCGTTTGTTTTTCGGCGCTCGCTCTCGCGCGAATGCTAGGCGCATCGATTGGACGGTTTGGCCGCGTGCGATGGTGAGGAGGGCGGCTTCGGTTTGGGGGGTGGCGTGGCGGGCGAGGAGCTCGGCCATGGACCAGCCGATGGCGCCGGACTCGAGGGCTACTGTTAACTGAGGGAGTGATTGGAGGCGGCGTGCGAGGGTGCGGGATTCGGCGGCCCAGCGAGCGCCGCGGTTGCAGCGTTCGAGGGCGTATGCGCCGAGGGTGGAGAAGCCGAGGTCGTGGATGCCGTCAGCCAAGCGGTGCAGGGCTTGGCCGATTCGGAGGCGGAGGCGGCCGGCGCCGCGGGCTAGGCGGTGGAGCTCGGCGTCGAGTTGGCGAAGCTCGGACTCGAACGGGGGGTGCTCTTGGTGCGGACGCGGAGGCGTGATGGGCGCCTGAGAACTCGTGAGGATGTGCGAGGGGGAAGTTCTCATGATTATTGATGTTTATAGCCTTAGAGCTGAACATTTGTCAAGTAATTTGCCTTCGTTAGTGGTGGTTATCGGACGGTGGCCGGGGATGTTGCGTGGCGGGGTTGGTGCCCCTCGCTGCGGGGTGTTGGGGGGAGTCGTGTATTGTTTCGGGATGGTTGTTCGCTTGGTTGGTTTGTTGGTGTTGTTTGTTGGGGTCGGTTGCACGGATGGGGGCTCTTCGGATCGGGAGCCGATGAATCCGATGCCGGATGGTGGAGTTGGGGACCCTTTGTGTACGGCGGAGGCGGAACCTGACCCGCCGGCGGCTACAGATGTCGCGAGTCGGCTTGTCGTTGCGAATGCGGAGGCGCAGCGGCTGAACTGTGATTGCGCGGTGGGGTTCGGGGCTTTCGCGTGTGTGGAGAACTGTGAGGCGGAGCTTTTCAAGCTCGAGCCGAATGGGGATGTGGAGTGCTTCCGGGAGCTTTTGGGAACGACGCTCGATACGCCGACGGTGGAGTGTCAGCTCGAGGCGGTTGAGGCTTTGAATGCGTGTACGCCGGATGCGGAGTGCGACGACGATGAGTTTGCGGGTTGTTTGGTTCCGTTCGAAGCGGCGATTGGGGCTTGCCCGGAAGCGGCGATGGGGTTCGAGCGGCTTGCTGATGGGTGTTTCGATCGGACGGGGGAGGAGCTCGTCGCGTTGTATAGCGACTCGCTCGATGCGGCGTTCGAGGAGGCGTGTCGTTGCGTCCCCGACGAGGAGCGCGAGGCGTGCTTGGCGGCCAAGGAGTCGCCGCGGCAGGAGTGCCTTGCGCCGTTGCTTGGGATTGACCCGTTGCCGCGGAGGGTAACCGAGTGTCTCATCGAGTACCTCGACGAAGAGATCGAGTTTCTGCAGGACGAGGCTTGCTGCGAAGGTCCGGACGACTTTGATTGTCGCACGGGTCCGTTTTGGTTTTCCGGGGAGCTCAGCCAAGTGGACCAGCGGAGTGTGCAGATTAGCGGCGCGCTTGGGTTCTGTTTGGGGGCGGAGCTGGACCTCGTGGTTTATACGGCGACCGGGACGCTGTCGGACACGGTTGGAGGCGATGCGGCGGGGCTCGATGGCGCCACGTTGACCGTGCGTGTTTCGGCGAGCCCGGATGCGTTGTCGACTCCGTTGTCGTCGGGCACGTCGGAGCGGGCGGTGTGGAACGCGGCGGCGTCTTATCAGATTACCGAGCGCCCGGGTGGTGCGCCGAGCGTGACCTTTGCGGCGCCGACGGAGCTCGACATGGTGAATCGTTTTCCGGCTGACCCGGAGACGCCGCAGCTTCCGAGTGACCCGCCCGATACGGTGCGGATCGAGTCGGCGAGTGGGTTGTTCGAAGGCGCGGCGGTCGAGTTGCCGTTCGTGTTGGCCGAGTTTCTCACGTTCGATGTGTTCAAAGACCGGCTGAGCCCGACGATTCGATCGTTGCCGGGGTATCAGGAGGCTCTGAGAGGCGGCACGCTGGCGGATGCGAGCGGGAGCGGTGCGTTTTCGTACGACTACGAAGTCGAGAGCTTCCGGGGCGATCCGATTCCGGCGTTCGATGCGTCGGAGGCCGTGATGTCGTGCATGGGGCCGGAGCCCGAGCTTCCGTTTGCGCCGCGCAACGACGCGGGCCGGTGTGGTGATCAAGAGGCGTTGCTGGTGAGTGGCGAGCTCGACGACTTCATGGCGATTAGTCGCTCGGCGGCGGAGGATGCCAATGGCAATCCGTATCTTCACTATCTCATCCTTCGGCGCGATCAGATTGCGGAGGTGCAGGCGTACGTGGAGGACAACCCGTTGCTCGCGGAGCTCGACCCGGTACGCGCCTTGGTGGCTGCGCTTCAGGCGGCGGACGATTCGGATGACGACTACTGCGAGGATGGAGGCGGCTACGTTTCGGTTGCGGTTCCCGAGGCAGTCGGCACGCCGCCAGACCTTTCGGAAGTGGGTGCGCGCATCGCAGAGGCGCAGCAAGCGCTCAACATGCTGAAGGAGCTAGACCTGCAGGCTCTCAAGGAAGAGGCGGTGCAGATTGTGCTCGACACGGTGCGGATGGCGGTGTGTCCGACGATTGGAACTGGCGTGAACGCGTTGTTCCCGGCGAGGAGCTACAAGGCGCTCGTCAAGAGGATTGCGCTCCTGGGAGTCATGGGGGCGGTGACGGGGTGTAACGATATCTTGATTCAGTGATGTGGGGGTGCGTGGCCGGTGCCGCGTTCGGGGCGGGTGGCCGCGCGCTCGGGGTTAGAACTTGCCGTTGTCGTTTTTCCACTCGGACTTTGGGGCGACTGGTTGGATGTTGTCCCAGTGTTCGACGGCCTGGTCGGCTTCGAAGCGGAAGACCTCGAAGCCGATTCGGCGTGTGGCGAAGTCGTACTCGGTGTGGGCGAAGACGAAGTCGCCGTCGGCGAAGGCGCGAACGATGTTTACGCGCGGGTTGGTTTTCGACAGGCGGGCGTAGAGCGCGGCCAGGCCCTCGCTGCCTTCGTGCGTCTGCGGATTGTGCTGGATGTACTTCGACTCGTGGTGCTTTCGTTGAGAATCGAAGTGGCCGTGCGGCTGGCTATCGGCGGGGCGACCTGGCTGGGATGGGCCGTGGCCTGCTGCACGGCGGACGATGTTGGGGTGGCGGGCTGCGATTTTGAGGAGGGCGATGGCGGGGCCTTCGGGTTGGCGGCGGCCTTGCTCCCAGTTGCGCAGGGTGTGCACGCTGATTTCGAGGGCGCGGGCGAACTCTTTTTGGCTGAGCTTGGTGAACCTTCTGAGTGCCACGATGTCTTTGCCGGACTCGATTCGGCCTTCCATGATGCGGCGGCGCGTGGAGCCGCGGATCATGCTGTTTGAAGTCTCGCTCGGTGAGCTCGGGAATTTCTGGAACGTCGTCATTCTTGGTCGATGTCGTTGTGGCGAGGTAGAGGCTGTCGCTCGCACTTGTTGGCGCAACGTACGCTGATGATTCGCACGACGTTATTGGAGGAGCGGTCCATACGACGTGATGAGACCCTGGGGGTGGGCCAACGGAAATGAAACGAGCTCGTCGCCGGGATAGGTTTCATCGATGCTCGTCGAGCGAGCGGCCTCGGCCAGATGAAGATGGGCTTCGACGTCTTCGAACCGTAGGCCGTGCTTTCGTTGGTTGGCATCGTTCTTCGCGGGATCCCACTCGAAGCGGATCGACATTGGAAGTGTCGCCTTTCAAGAGGGGTAAGTCAATGGCTTACCCGTGGGTTTGGAAGGGAGCGCTGCATTGCGACGGTTATCGGCCGTCGTCGGGGGAAGTTGCGCGTTTGCGCGCGGCGTGGCGCGCGCCGAAGGCGCGCCCTTCCCTGAGCGCCGTCGCTTGGCCCCGCTGCAGTCAGTGTGCGGTCAGTCGGTCTCGCTATCGTCGCGATCGCGTGTCTGCTCGCCGACCTGGTGCGCGCGCCGCTCGCTTCTTCTCCGCGTTTGCTACGAGCGCTGCAAAGCCGGGCTCTCGGGCGTCGCGCTCAGTAATGTAGCGATCGAGGTCGTCGCTCGGCTTGGGCGCGCGAGACATTGCTCAACCTTTGCCTAGATCCCTGAGGACGTCGGCGGCGGGGCGGCCTTCCCCGGCTTGGAACGACGCCCATGCTTGCCCGATGGCGGCGTGGAGTGCGGCGCGTTCGGCCTCGTCGAGACCGTCGCCGGCGTCGTCGATGACGAGATCGAGCTCGGTGCCTTCGGGAAGGTCGGTTGGCTCGTCCACGATGAGACGGCCGTCTCGAACTCGGGCGCGAATCGTCGACATCATGGTGAGGGTAGCACGCGGCCTTTGGGCGGCCTAGGATGGTCACCTGCGTGCTGGTTCTTCAATGCACGAGAAAGCTCCTCACCGCGGTCGGGGGACCTACGGCGGGGCACCTGCCGGACGGTCATCCCCTGGACCAGTGGCACGCCAACCTCTTCCACTGGGAGCGGCGCAAGTGTGTGATCTTCGTGAACGATCGGACGTTGCTTCCGGTGTTGCTTTTTGGGGTCAAGAAGCAGCAGCTCTCGAACCTTGCCGATGCGTTTACGGAAGTCTTTTGCTCGCAGTTGGAGGAAAGAAGGGTACCGGCGTACGTGGTCGACGAAGTGCGGCGGCTCTACCAGCAAGCGCATGTGACCGCGACGCGCGACCGCAGCGTCGGCGGTTCGCTCAACCAGTTTACCAAAGAGCTGAAGTGGGTAGTCGCCCAGGACCGCGTCCGCAGTCCGACCTTGGGAACCGGGGAAGTCGACGACTTCCTATGGGCGCAGGCCTCCGTTCGAATCCCCGAGTTCCGTGTGGCCGAGGTGCTGACGGACGTTTTCCTCGCTCGATTCGTCGAGAACGGGCGCCCAGATCTCGCAGAAGCCAGGGCCGAGCTTCGCAGGCGGTCGAGGCTCGCCTGATCGGGTTGGGCAGAGCGAGGCGATGTAAGATGGCGCTGGGCTGAGGGGTACGGATATCTGGACAGCTTCGTTCGGCGCCTCGTCTTCGGCGGGTCACGGATATCTGGACAACGGGTTCGGGCGCGGGCGCGCCGGCCTCTTCTTTGCCGGCGCGTCCATCTTGTTACTCGAGGCTTGCTTTAGCCTGGGCCAGGGCCTCTTCGAGCGAGAGGCCCTCCCCTGCGCGAATCGACGCTAGCGCATCCTCGAGGCCGGCCTCTTGCTCTTCGGTGAGCTCGGGCGGCTCGTCGATCGGGACGAGCACGTAGCGGCCCTTCTTGAGGGCTTTGAGCTCTTGGGGAACGTCGACGCCGTTCCAGTGCACGATGACGGCCATGGGCAGAGCATACCTTCCTTTCCGGGTGCGTTCTAGGAGTGGGTTGGGCATGCTTGGTTGTCGACCGGCGGCGCTGGAAGTTGCGCGTCAGCGCGCGCCCGTGGCGCGCGCCGAAGGCGCGGTTCCTTCCGGGCTTTGGCTGGGGCGCGCTTTCGTGTGTTCAGGGCTTTGCCTCACAGGAAGGGCAGTCTCGGTGACCGACGGGTGGAAGAGCCTGTATCCTGATCGGATGAGGATCTGGGGGGTTATTCTCGTGTTCGTCGTCGCGTGCGGGGACGGTTCGGGCAGCGACTGGACGGCCTGCGCGGGGCGCGCCAAGCGTTTTCGCGGCGATCGATGTGTGGGCGTTTTCGCCGACGGACGTGTGGGTCATCGATGGGAGCTCGAGCATCCAGCGCTATGATGGCGAGGGTTGGAGCGTGCTCGACTCCGGGAGCAACGGTGGGCTTCTGTGCATCTTCGCGCTGTCGCCGACCGAGGTGTGGCTTTGCTCCGGCGGCGACCTCTTGTTCTACGATGGTGCGACGTTCGAGCCGATGAATGTGTCTCAGCCGACTGGGCTGAGCGGGCTGACCGACGTGTGGGCCTCTTCTGCCAGCGACGTTTGGGCGGTGGGCGATGACGCCATCGTCGCCCACTACGACGGCAACTCGTGGGGGCGCACGATCGCCGGCTCGCCGTTCAAGAGCTCGATCTGGGGTTCTGGGCCCAGCGATGTCTACGCGCTTTCGACCTTCGATCTCGTGCACTACGACGGATCGACTTGGACCGAGATCGACCTCGACGCAGGCGCCGGCGACGGTCAAGTCTGGGGAACCAGCGCGAGCGACGTTTGGGTGATGACGGATAACTCCGAGCTCAGTCATTTCGACGGCGCGCAGTGGCAAACGATCGACACCTTCGACTTCGTCGGTGACTTGAGCGCGGTGTGGGGCCCTTCTCCGGACGACCTGTGGGCGGTGGGCAGCGCCGGCGCGATCGCGCACTACGACGGCAACGTCGTGGCGGCAAGTCGCGCATCAGCAGATCGGCGCGCCCTACCTACGCCTCTTCCTCGCCGTGCACGGAACGTCTTCGACCGACGTCTGGGCGGTTGGGCAACAGCTTGGCGAGGGCGGCTCCACCGGCCTCATCTACCACTATCAGCCCTGAGCAAGGCGGGACGTTGGCTTCGGTTAGATCGACGAGCTCGTGAGCTCAGGGGCTTCGTTTGCGTAGCGCGGTGAGGATCACGGCGACGGGGGGCGACGGGTCGAGGGTTCCGTCGCCTTGGTCGTAGAGGCGGCATGAGCTTCCCTGGGGGTGGTCGGCGGACAGGCCGCGCTCGGCGACTGGCATCGACGGCTAGGATAGCTTGTCCTGCTGGCTGCCGACGGGATCCGGGTTGTTGTGACGTTGGCGCCGTGGGCTAGGCGAGGAGGGTTCGTTCGCGGCGGTGGATGCGCATGATGGGGTGGCGGCCTAGGAGCCAGGTGGGGTCGTTGCCTGGGGGGAGGATTTTGAGGCGGCCACCGTGTTCGCCTTCTAGGTGGCAGAAGGCGCAGGGGGTGGTGAGGTTGTCGGGGGCGTCGGTGCCGCCGTTGGCGCGGTACTTCACGTGGTGGAGGGTTACGTTGCGTTGGTGGCAGACGGGGTTGGTGCAGCGGTAGCGATCTCGGCGGTAGATCTGTTCCCATTTGTCCGAGGTGCCTAGGTGGGGGACCCAGGTTTGCCAGAAGGTTGTGCAGAGGAACTGGATGAAGCTGGTGTCGGGGAGTTTCTGGCGGTGGAGGCGTTCGAGTTGGCGGTAGTGGAGGAGGAGATCGCCGGGGACTCGCATGCGGAGGGTGACTTTGCTGCCGGGGGTTACGGATATCTGGACAGTGTCGTTTGGGGCTTCGTCGTTGGGACCTACGGATATCTGGACGGCGTCATGGGGCTCGGGCGAGCCGGCCTCATCGGTGCCGGCGCGTCCATTGCGTTCGGTGGGCTCGCTGGGCTCGGAGGCAAGCTTGCACGTGAGCCTTCGCAGGAGCTCGCCGCTTAGGATGGCTCGCTCTACGGCCTGCACTTGGTCGATGTGTTCTTCGCTGGGCGGGGAGTGAGCTGATTCGTTGAGGAAGCGGCTCGTCATCTCGACGGCTTGGACCTCTTCGCGGAGGTGTTTGAAGCTGGGCGTGCGCGCGGGCGCGCGGGAGAACGCGCGTTTGATCTAATGGAAACCGTCATCATCATGGTGCTTTTTGTGATCGCGATTCTCGCGATCCTGTTGGCTTGGGGGCTTCTCGAGATGGCGGTGGTAAGTGCGGTGCTGATCGCGTGGAAGGCGCCGCTGCTCTTCGTCTACATCGTCGTTTGCATCATCTTCCCGCCGGCGCTGCTGGCGATACCGATTGTCGGCTACTTCTGGTTCAAGGCGGCGGAGCTCGAGATGCAGGAGGTGCAGCTTCAGGCACAGCTCGAGGCGCAGGAAGAGGCGGAGCGCTTTCGCGAGGAGATGCGGGAGCGGATGGATGAGATGGAGGAGCGGCGGGGGGACGACGAGGATTACTGAAGCGGCGTTTTTGGGTTTGTTTCGCAAAATTCGCTACCTTCGAATCGAGGGCATGGATGCGGAACGTGGTGGCGGCGCTGGTCTTCGTGATTGCTGTGGTGGCGTTCGCCGGTGTCGGGGCGCCAGCAGACGAAGAGGTGCAGCAAACCGAAGCGGTTGAGGAGCCGGAGGTTCCGAAGACGTGCGAACGCTATGGACAGGCGGCGGAGGACATGGTCGAGACGCGCTTTCCGAAGCCTGACCCGGGGCCGAACGCGCGGGCTTACGAAGGTGACGACGGCTACAGGGGCGCGCTTCTTTATACGACCTCTGCGCCGACCAAAAGGTTGTTCTGGTGGTGCGAGCAGGAACACCTGAGGTTGCGGGTCCGAGGACCCCGGGTGCTTCACGGCAAAGACATCGAGACTGCGCTCAGGAATCTTCTGTGGGACTTTCGCGACCGGGGGCTCGAACCCGCAGAGGACGGCATCGAGATTACGCTCGAGCATTTGTATACCCCGGAGTCGGCGCACTTTGATCCGCGGGACTAGCGGCTTCGGCGGCTCAACGAGAGAAACGAGGAGGCACGATGACTGAACCGAATTCGAATACGCGAACCATCGTTTTGATGCTGGCGCTGGTTGCGGCGTTCGAGATTTTTCGGCCGGCGCCGGCGATGACGCAGCCGTCGGTGACTGACCACCTGCGCAATGTGGTGTACGAGCTGCGGGGGATTCGGCAGGAGCTGGCGGGGATTCAGCGGAAGATGAAGTAGCGGGTTGGGCTCGGGGGTGTGTGCACGCGCGACATGGCCACGTAGGCGGCGTAGTTCTGAGCAACTTCAGGCGGTGGCGACCGATGAAGGGGTATGCGAGTGGCGTGGCTTCAACGGCTGTTCTGCGAGGCGCGATCGGCAGGATTGACAATCTCTGCAATTAGGACAAATTGTCCTACTGATGCGTAGATGGATTCAGCGGATGCGCTTCGGGCCGTTCGGGGGCTCGGGAGGGCGAACCGGATTCGGTTCACCGCTCACGCTGCTCGAGAGGCCATGGAGTGCGGGGCGACTCGCGACGATGTCCGCTGTGCGCTCGCCAATGCGACGAGCATTCGAGCGAGCGGCAGGGGACGTGCCTCGGACTGGACCGTCACGGGCCCCGATCGGGACTGCGATGATTTGGACATCGCGGTCATCCTGGAAGATGGGATTCTGATCATCACCGTCTACTGACCGGGCGAACGAGCATGAACATGCAGACAACCGAGCTCAAGATCAAACTCGATGGCCGGACGTTTCGTGGGCGGGTTCCGTGTTCGGTGAGCAAGAAGCGTCCTGAGCTAGGGCCGCTCATCGATTCGAAAGACCTCGAGGTGTTCGAGGGCAAGGTCGCGCAACGCATCTTTTCACAGAAGCTTCTAGGGCCTCAATCGTTCCGGCTATGTCGGAGTTACTGCGAGATGAGCATGCAGGCAGTTGCCGAGCTGCTGCAGGTGGATCGGCGGACGGTGCAGAGGTGGGAGAGTGAAGAGAGCCCGGTGCCTCCGTGGGCGATGTTGTTGGTTTCGAAGATGGCGGATGAGCGGTCGAAGGGGCGTGCGGTGATGCGGAGCTGGCTGATTGAGCTTGCGGATGAAGAGGGGCGGCCGACGGAGATTGATTTGGATGTAGCGTAGGGTGCGGTACTGGCTCAATCCTGCAGATTCCACCGGAGTCGGCGCATTTTGATCCGCGGGACTAGCGGCTTCGGCGGCTCAACGAGAGAAACGAGGAGGCAGATGACTGAACCGAATTCGAATACGCGAGCCATTGTTGTGGTGCTGGCGCTGGTTGCGGCGTTCGAGATTTTTCGGCCGGCGCCGGTGCGTTGATGGCGGGGGGGCTGCCGAGGGCGGCAAATGTTGCCACCACGACTGGGCGCTGGCTATGCTGTTCCGACTTCGCGGCCGATGGCCGCTCATCGATGAGGGGGAATTTATGGGGAAACGGCATTGGCTAATCTTGGTGTTCTCGTTGCTGCTGGCTGCGCAGGGTTGCAGCGAGAGTGATGACGGTGGTGGCAGCGGTGGAACCGCTGGGACCGGTGGCACGGCCGGAATGGGCGGCGAAGGCGGCGCGGGCGGCGCGATGGATTCGGACCGCGATGGCATTCCGGACGACCAAGACCCAACGCCTGAGGGTTCCACCAACAACAAGCTCAACGGGACCAATTCCGGCGGCGCCGCAACGGTGGTGGCCATCACGGCGACCATCGGAGACGGCACGGAGGACATCGACTTCATCTACGACGATGATCTCACGACGGGATGCGACGCCTCCTGGGAGCCGCAGGGAACTCTCTGCGATGAGCCCGATACGACGGACAGCCCGACGACGAGCACCAAGACCGATGAAGACAGTGGGGCGACCTGGAACGGAGACACCAATCTCGGTGTCGGCCAGGACCCGCCGGTGACCGGCTTCCTCGTGGTCGATGCTTGTAGCGACGCGTCGTGCGAGGCGGTCGACTTCAACGAAGCGCGCGTGTTTCAGATGTACAGCGACGGGAAGACGACGCACCTCCGAATCTCGGTTCATCCCGAGCGCGGCGACACACCCCCTGCGTGGGACGACGACGGCTGGGTGACCATCACCGACTTCGAAACCATCGGCGAGGGAACCAGCGTCGACCCATTGGTCGTGACGGACCCAACCGTCATCTCGACCGGCCCGCATGTGACGCGCTACGTGCGCTTCGAGGCCCGCAACGACGGGTCACTGCTCGATGATGACGGCGACTATATCGAGCTTCGCTCGGTGAAGCTGTTCTCGGTGTCGGCACCAGAGTAGCCCCAGCCGAATTCACGTACACGAGAGCCCCGCTTCGAATGGGAAGCGGGGCTTTTGGTTTTCTGGACGTATGGCAAGACCCCTGCGAGGGCGCGTCATACGGTTCGGAACGTGGGCGGGACGGAGTCGCGCTGGCTTTACGGTTACGCGCGTCAATGGCGGGGGGCCGACTCGGGCGGGGCAACTTCTGAATGCGCTGGCCGATGAGCACACGTGCCCACGGTGCTGCGTCGAGACGGGTTCCGAGTGCTCTTCTTCAGCGACGAAGGATGGGAACCGCCCCATGTGCACGTAGAACGAGGTGGGGGCGTCGTGAAGTATTGGTTGAAACCCGTGACGATGGCATAGTGCGCGAATGATTACTTCGGCACCTGAACAACCTCTCGCGAAATCGGTTGTGTTCGCCGGTGGTGTGATGCGGGTTGCGCTTCAAGATGGGCGGAAGCTGGAGGTGCCGCTGGCGTGGTTTCCGCGGCTGCGAGAAGCTACGCCGGAGCAACGGGAAGACCTGCGGCTCATCGGTGACGGGATTGGGATTCATTGGCCCCAGCTCGACGAGGACCTGTCGGTGCGCGGGCTGCTGTTTCCGCATCCGGAAGATGCGCAGCGGGTGGGTTAGCCTCGAAAGACGTGCGGGTGGGACGGTGGCGTGGCGTAGGAATACGCAAGGGCGGTGCATCGTTGAAATTCTTGATCAATGAAACGGCGACGACTGGCTGGACTGGGGCCGCTGATGCTCGTAGCTGCGCTCTACTGTTATCACAGGGCTGATAATCCGCGGCGATGCCCGACGGTCGAGGATCTGGTCAACGAGCGCTACCTCGCCGAGACCGGCGCGCGAGGCATTGATATCAGGTGCGATTCCGGCGAGGTCGAGCTGCTCGAGCCCGCTTCGCCGGCTCCGACATTCCGAATGAAGTGGAAGCGCAGAACCTGTGGCGCCCTCCGCGTCGGTGTGGAGCTCTGGGAGGCGCCGTTTCGGATGCTGATTTGGGCTTGGCGGCTGACGGGGCCGCCCTAGGTGCCGTGGCCTTCGATGACGTCGACTGGGAGGCACGCCTCGGTGCCAGTCGGTTTCGATGTCGGTGAGGGCCGCGAGGATGACGACGTCGTTTTCTAGGGATTTGAAGCCGGAGGCGGGGCAACTCGCTTAGAGAACTGCCGATGAACAGGTGTGCGACCTGTCTCCCCTCGGCCAACCCAATGGCCTGCTGCCCCATGCGACTAGCAAGCTAGTCTTTGACTGACTAGCTCACTAGTCTATCATGAGCCTGATGGGAGACGAGGCGCTGCTGCGGGGCAAGGGAAGCTATACGGCGGTGTATTCACGAGAGGCCGATGGGGCTTGGATCGTTTACATCCGGGGGCACCGTCATGAGATCCACTCGTTTGCGCGGTCGCTTCGGAGGGCACGAGAGAACATCCGCGATGCTCTTTCGCTTTGGTATGATGATGCGGCGACGGCTAGGATCGTCGACAGGGTCGAGCTCGCGGCAGCGCTGACCGACGAACTGGCGGAGACGGAGGAGCTGGCGAGACTGCACTCGGACGTGTCGCGGAAGCTGGCGGCGAAGCGGCGGCGAGCGGTGAAGGCGCTTCAGCGGAGTGGCATGGGGACGAGGGACATCGCGGACTTGCTCGAGCTTTCGCAGCAGCGGGTGAGTCAGATCGCGCGGGGGACGCGGTGAGGAGCGGAATTTCCGACACGTGGTCGGTTGACAAGAGCGCCTCGTTTCAGGACCCTAGCCTACTGACTTGAGGCGGGACCTGGACGATGGGCTATTGGAAGGTCAAACCGAACATGCACGGGACCGGTGGCGGGCGCTGGGGCACGCGCGAGGAAGCGAAGCGTTTTGCCAATAAGGAGCGACGGCGTGATGACGCGGCAGAAGCGCGCGTACCCGAGAAAGAAGAGCCCGACCGTGGGCCACGTGTGAGTTGGTTGCGTCTGAACCGAGCGGAACGAAGGGCGCTGCAGGCCGAACATTTTGGTGACGTCGACGGGTGACGACGTCGTTCTCTAGGCCCGCGAAGCCGGAGACGGTGGACGAGGTGATGTCGACGTGCGCTCTGACGCAGTGCTTGGCGTTTGGTGTTCGAAAGGTTGCGAGGGCTTTCAGCGCCCAGGGGCCGGGGCTGTTTGCAAGGCTTCCAGCTGACGGCGCGCCGCCGCATGACCTCGGCGCATGAAGTCGAGCCATGGGCGCCGGTTGATGAACTGCTCATACAGGCGAATGCCTCGGATTTCTTCATAGGGCAGCGGATCGATCATCAGGCAGCGGTCTTCTATGCGGCGAAGCTGCATGCGCGCCGCCTCGAGGTGTTGGCGGTGCTTGGTTTGGGGGCTCACGCGCAAGATGCTGACCGTGACCTCGTGCCAACGGGAAGATGTTGACCACGCCGCCGTCGCCGCACTGCGCACCATCGACTTCGAAGGGGCGCATGAACAGCGGGTGGAGCGGGCGCGCGAATGCTGAGACGCGCACGCATCAGCGGGAAGAGGCGGAGTATGCTGCGTTCATCGAGGAGCGGCTTCGGCGGCTCAACGAGAGAAACGAGGAGGCCGATGACTGAACCGAATTCGAATGCGCGAACCGTCGTTTTGGTGCTGGCGCTGATTGCGGCGTTCGAGGTTTTCCGGCCGGCGCCAGCGATGACGCAGCCGTCGGTGGCCGACCACCTGCGCAACGTGGTCTACGAGCTGCGGGGGATTCGGCAGGAGCTGGCGCAGATTCAACGGAAGATGAAGTAGCGGGTTGGGCTCGGGGGTGTGCGCGCGCGCGAGATGCCCGCGTCGTTTGCTAGGCGCTCGAAGCCGGAGACGATGGACCAGGTGATGGTTTGCAAGGTTGCGCTTCCGAGGTGAGGGACGTCGTCCTCTGAGAGGCGGCAGAGGGGCGTGAGTTCGAGGTGTTTCTCGCCGGTGGGGCGCAACTTCGACGGGCGGTCGCCGATGAAAGGGTGTGTGGAGCGACGATCCCGAGCCTGCACCAAGAGCGAGCGCCGCTGCTTGACGGCGTTCACCAATCAGGTGTACACTTCGAATGATCCGTCGGGTGGAGCTCACTAGGCGGGCAGAGAAGCAAGTGCGGAGGCTTCCGGGGTTTCAGGACAAGCCGTTGGGCGTACGCGGCGCGGGATGCGAAGAGTTCGGTTAACCGCGCGTACCGAGCGCTGTACCGGGTGTGCGCAGGGCGAAATCAAGTCGTATGCGTCAGGAAGTGAGCAAGCATGGCTACTAAGCGAAAGAGACGGAAGAAGCGCACTACCCCGTCGGAAGACCGAATCGACGCGATGGAGTTACTCGAAAGCCTCTACGGGCCTGTTACCCTCGGCGGCATGATCTGGAGCCTTCGGGAGTGCGACGAGGTCAGCCAGGCTGAGTTTGCGCGACGGCTGGGCGTTAGCCGCTCGCATCTTTGCGACGTCGAGAAGGGGCGTAAGGTGGTGAGCCCGGAGCGAGCCGCTGCTTGGGCGAAGGTTCTTGGCTTCCCGCCGACGGTGTTCGTGAAGCTGGCGCTTCAGGAGCAGCTGGACCGGGCGGGGGTGAAGATGAACGTCGAGGTGGAGGCGGCGTGACCATGCCCCACCTCGACCCGACGCCTTTCATCACCGCCTTCAATGCTTGGGACCGGAACGACCTCGACCTCCCGCCCGCCGCGGTCAGCGAGACAAGCGTGCAATGCCTGCCCGAGACGCCGCGCGAGCTCATCGCGCTGCTCCCCGAAGCTCACCGCAGCTTCATGCGTGACGCGTGCGGACCTGAGGTACGAGAGCCTGACCTTTGGCGAGGCGGAAACCACCACGGGGTTCGATCCGACCGCCGATATGCTTCCTGCTGCGGACGAGACCTCGGCCGGCCGAGAAGCGCAGGCGCAAGCCATCCGCTACTTCGGGGACCGCCCTATCACGCACGTCGAAGTCACCGGGAACGACAAGCGCGGCGACCTGCTGATCACGCTTCGCATTGCGCACGACGCGAAGGCTCGCGGGTTCTCCGCGGGTCTCGACTAGCTCGGACAAGCAGCGGCGCGGTTGCTCAAGGAAGTGTCGCGGGGGCCAATGCGTAGGAGCCGATGACGTTTGATGACGTGGAGCGGGCGGCGCAGGTGGATGGAAGTTTGCGGACTTGGGGTCCTGATTTTGTTGTGTTTCTTGCGGTCGATATCGAGGCTTGCGTCGGTCCAGAATGAATGTATATAGGGATAGCTATATGCCTTCTCAACCCAGCAAGCGCGCCGTCCAAGTCCCGAGCGGCCGAGCCCGCATTGTGCAGGCGGGGCTCGATCTGGCGGCCGAGGCGGGGCCCTCGGGGATGACGATCAATCAGGTCTGCGAGCGAGCGAGGGTGAAGGCGCCCGCCATCTACTATCACTTCGGCAGCAAGGAGGGGCTTCTCGGAGCGGTCGTCGAGACGGTCACCGAAGCGTGGCTGGATCAGCTCGAGGCCAGCCAACCCGCGCGGGGCGACATCACAGAGCGGCTCCGAGTGGCCGTGGATGGCTGGCAGTCGATGATCGAGGATCCGGCTCGCCCCATCAAGTTGCTCCTCTCGGTGCAGCTCGACGGCGCCGAGCACTCTGCCGAGATTGAAACCTCGCTGCGGCGCGTTTACGAGCGAGCGCGGCAGCTCATCGCCGGGAGCATCCGCGCGGCCGCCGGCGAAGTCGCCGAGGTTGATGTGCTTGCCGATCAAGTCCTCGGCTTGGTGCAAGCCGCCGCCCTCGCGTTTCACCTCGAGTCGGACCGCGAACGCCTTCGCGGGCGCCTCCGAGCGATTGCCCGTCTCATCGAAACCCACCTTGCCTACGCCGCCCTCGGCCCGAGCACGCACTCTCCGCTTCCTGCAGAAAAGGGATGAAGACCATGATAGCCAACGCCTCGACGACACCCGTCGACATCGAAATCCGACGAAACATCCGGTTCGACTTCAGCGACAGCCCCGGGGTACACCACCGGGGAAACCCCTACCTGAGCCACTTTTGGAACGCGCTGTCCGTGATGGCGCCGTCCACCGAGCGCATCTTGATGGCCGTCGCCAGAGACGTGCGTGACGACATCCGCGACGAACGTCTGCTCACCGACCTCAAAGCGCTCGTCGCGCAGGAGGCGCTGCACACGCGCGAGCATCGGCGGCTCAACACACGCCTCGCCGAGCTCGGTTACGACATCGAAGGCGTAAACGCGGAGCTCGACCAGAGGTTCGATGACTACGTCGCGCGGGTCGACAAGCCGGCCGCCGTGGCATTGATGATTGCAGGCGAGCATGTGATCTACGCCATGAGTCGCGCTCTGCTCGAAGACCCGCGCATGACCGAGGGGATGGACGCAGAGGTGAAGGGTCTGTTCTTGTGGCATGCCGCCGAGGAGATGGAGCATCAGTCGGTCGCGCATGATGTCTACGTCCACCTCTTCGGAGACGGTCCTTCTCATCGCCTCGTCCGAGCGCGCGCGTTTGCCGATGCCGGTCGGCTCCTTCTTGGGAGCCTCGCCAGCGTCATGAAACGCCTGTTGGCAAGCGAGCCGGAGCAAACCGCCGCACAGCGCATGGAATTCTTTCGCTTCATGGCGGTCTCCCCTGGGTATGGACGCCAGTTCGGAAGGCAGGCGCTCCGCTACTTCCAGCCGGGGTTCGCGCCGTGGAAAGACGCTGGGGACCTCGAGCTCATTCGTCAAACGCTTGGCTCCGTGTCGCCGACCGCCTGAGGGCGGCCGCCATGAACAGGCCGCCGTGAACAGGCCGCCATGGACCAGGTGAGGGAGTCGAGGGACCCGCTGCCGAGGTAGGGGTGGAATCAATCGCCCAGCGTGTATCGTCCGATTCGGTCTCCGGAGAAGGTGCCTAGATAGAGGTATTCGCCGTGTTGCAGTGCCATTGTCGCGGGCCCGATCGGAGCGCCTTCGTGGGCGAAGATCTCCCTCGCCTCGAAGGTGTCGGGATCGATGGCGACGACGCTGGAGCGGGAAAGACATGGCTCTTCTGGAGTCGCTTGCGTGCAACGGATGATTTCCAGGATCGACATGGGCTGCGAAGCGACCAACAGCTCTCCGTGCTGGTTCCAGGAGCTGTTGTCGGGACGGGGCACCTCGAGGCTTCCGAGGCGCTCTCCGGAGGAGCGACGGATCTTCAAGACGCGATTGCCCCAGAACTCGTTCAGGAAGATGAGCTCGCCATCTGCGGACAACTCGAGCCCGTTCGGGAAGGCCGCGTCGGTTCCGGGAACCACCAAGAGGCCCTTCGATGGGCTCCACTTCAGAACGTGTCCTGTTTGCCCCTGAAAGAGCATCGCCTCGAGGGCGGCGAGCTTGCCGCGAAACGTCGTTGGGTTCTCTCCCATGTGGGTGACGAGGAAGCCCTCGTCTTCAGGGAGGGCGACGACATCGTTCAGGGTGCTGGTCGAAGGGGCAACCACACAGCCTCTCCAACGCAGCGCGATGCTTCGGTCGTTCGAGAGGACTTCGAAGAGTAGGCATCATCGGCGTCCTCAGCTCGCTTCCCGGGTCGCGGCCTTGCGAGGAGGCCGCGCCCGTCGAGTTCTCCCCATTCGACGCGTTGATGGATTCGCTTTCGCCCGGTGTGCGGGCGAGCTACGAAGGCTGGCTTCTCGAGCGCAAGCATGCTCGGTGGAGCGGGCGCGCGAATGCTGAGACTCGCGCGCATCTGCGGGAAGAGGCGGAGTATGCGGCCTTCATCGAGGAGCGGCTTCGGCGGCTCAACGAGAGAAACGGAGAGGCACATGACTGAACCGAATTCGAATACGCGAACCATCGTTTTGGTGCTGGCGCTGATTGCGGCGTTCGAGGTTTTTCGGCCGGCGCCGGCAATGACGCAGCCGTCGGTGGCTGACCACATGCGCAACGTGGTGTACGAGCTGCGGGGGATTCGGCACGAGCTGTCGCAGATTCAGCGGAAGATGAAGTAGTGGGTTGGGGTCGAGGGCTGAATAGGAAAAACAAGCGCACTCTGCCTGCGTCGCCCCACGCGACATGACGATTAGTTCTGCGAAATTCGGCGCTCATCGTCATCCCGATGGGCTAAGAGAGTTGGTGAAGGGCAAAACGGCAGCTCTCCGGGGACTTGCGCACCTGCAGGCTAGATTTGTCCAAGTGAAAGTAAATCTCTACATCAGTCACCGGCAAAAGGCGGGTCACCGGGCGCGCGGTACTTGTCCAAGGGACTGCGCACGGCGTCACTGCCATAGTACCAACCGTTTCCATCGAGCTCTTCGAAGAGAAGGTGCATGGCGGAGCGCGTGCCCTCTTCTGGTGACTTCATCCCGAGGTCGGCGGGCGACTTGCCGGAGGACTCGGCGTAGGGCCGGGTCAGGTCTGTCTCAATAAACCCGGGCGTACATGCGTTGATGCGCAGCGAAGGGTGATTCTGCGCAAGGCACATCGTGAGGCTATTGGCGCAAGCCTTGGAGAGTCCATAGGCGTCTGCCTCTTCGCCGGCTTTGACTGCGGCGCTCATGAGCGCGTCGATGGCGCCCCACTCCACCTTCGGGTCCACAAAGAACCTTTGTTTGTCCTGATCACATTTGGCCACGTACATGGGCCCGGAAGCGGATGTGATGTTCACCATGCGCCCCGAGCTTTTGTCGAGCAAAGACAGGAAGGAATCGCTCACGCGTTTGATGCCGCGCACATTCACATTGAGTACGGTCTCAAGCGCGTCCGAACCGAGCCCAATGCCCGCGTTGTTGACGATGCCGTAGAGCGACTCCCCATTCACGGCTGCCTTTACTTGCTCCGCCGCTGCCGCCACGGAGTCGTCGCTTGCCACATCGAGCGCCACCACCTGCACTCGGTCGGAACCGATGGTCTCACAAGCCTTCTTGCCGCGTTCCGCATCGCGAGACCCTAGAAAAACGAAGGTATCATCGTGATTTTTTAAAATGGCCTGCACAATGGCGAGGCCGATTCCTTTGTTTGCTCCGGTTACCAAAATCTTTCGCATATCATTCTCCTGGAGTCAGAGGGGTACGAACTCCTCGAGCGAACCGCAAGGCCATGCACAAGATCCGGATCTTATTTCTTGACGGTCTTGCGAACCACGTCCAGAGACGGGCGGCGATGCGTGCGACGTCGGTGCGTTCGAGCGGCAGTCGGACGACCTCTAGCGTTGGAACGCGACTGGCGCGACAACCAGGGCACCCTGCCCTGGTTGTCTGCCAGGGTCGAAGAGCTCCTTGACCCCTCTGCCAAGATCTTCGCTCTGGTACGATCGTGCACATGGATCTGGCGGACTGGGTCGAAGAAGCGGAGTCGCTCTTGCGATTGGACGGCTTGTGGCCCGAACAGATCCACGCACTTCGACGAGAGCTGAGGGAGCGGGATTTGAAGGTTCGTGACGTAAGAGCTTCTTCCGCTCGGAAGTAGCGCGGAGTGGCCAGACTTAGACCGACGACCTTCGGGTTATGAGCTCTACGCCGACCAATTTCTTAGCTTCAGTCAACTCCAACATTTGAGACACTTCGCAAATGATAACTGAGACTTAGATGCATGGCCGGCGCTCGGGACCGTCATCCCATATCACGCCATTCCAGATCTCCGCGTCAAATACGCGTCAAAATCCAAGCCGCTTGGGGCACTCACCGTATCCGCTCGCAATGCGGCGGCCGGTAGCGCAAGGGCTGGTGCCGCGGCAGACAGAAGCGTATTCTCGTCAGCCCACCATGACCGAGGCATTCCACGAACGATTGAGCGCGCTCGACGCTCTCTTTTTGGACCTCGAGAACGAAACCGCGTCAATGCATGTCGGCGCGGTGCTGCTCTTCGACGCGAAACCACTGACGCTCGACAACGGCGGGCTCGATATGGAGCGCATCACGAAGTACACGTTGGCGGCACTAGACACGATGCCACGTTATCGGCAACGGCTCGAGTGGGTACCCGGGTTTGCTCATCCGGTTTGGATCGAAGACGATCGATTCAACATCAATTTCCATCTCCGCCACACACGGCTTCCGCTTCCCGGAGACGAGCGAATGCTCAAGCGCCTCGCGGGTAGGCTGTTCTCGCAGCGACTGGATCGGAGCCGGCCGCTATGGGAGTTCTGGTTCGTCGAAGGCATTGAGAACGACCAGTTCGCATTGGTGGGCAAGGCGCATCACTGCATGGTCGATGGCGTAGCAGGTGTTGGGCTCATCGAAGCGCTACTTCAAATGACGCCCGTCGTGATGGAGAAAGAGCCGAGGCCGTGGACTCCACGTCCTGCTCCAACTCGGACGCAGCTCCTGCGGGCCGAGGTCAAGCATCGCGTCAATGGCTTGCGCAAACTCTCGCACTTCGGGCCCCGCATCCGTGAGAACTTCGGAGGTATCGTGCGTGTGCTCCAATCGGGAATGAAGGCCGGTCCTGAGAGTCCTTTCACGGCGCCGGACATCAGCCCCTATCGTCGTTTCGACTGGACCTCGTTCGACCTCGAAGAGGTGAAAGCCGTGAAGAACGCGCTTGGAGGCACCATCAACGATGTGGTTGTCGCGACGACCACGGCAGCCATCCGGCGTTTCCTCGAGACGCGCGACCTGGACGTGGACTCCATGGAGGGTTTTCGCGCCTTTCTTCCCGTCAGCACGCGCAAGACCAGCGGCGGGCCGGCGGGAAACCAGGTCGCCATGCTGCTCGCGGAGCTTCCCGTGTCCGAGCCTGACCCCATCGAACGGATGAAGAAGGTCATCGCCGTCACGACAAAGCTAAAGAAGGAGTCCAATCAAACCGCGGGCGCGGAGCTCCTCGAAGACGTGGCCGACTTGACGACCAAGCGGCTGATCTTGGACATCTCCCGCGAAGCGATCAGACGACACGCGTACAACGTCGTGGTGACCAACATCCCGGGGCCGCCGCTACGACTTCACATGCTCGGCGCCGAGCTCAAGGCCATGATCCCCCTGGTCCCCATCCCGCCGACCCAGAACCTCGGCATTGCGCTCTTTAGCTACAACGGGGTGCTATACTGGGGCTTCAACGGCGATTGGGAAGGTTTTCCGGACTTGCACGAGTTCGTCGAGACCCTCGAGGCCTCGTTCGAAGAGTATAAACAGCTTGCCGCGGCGCACGCGCCCGAGGTTTCGGAGGGTCAGCGTACAAACGTGAGTCGCTAGAGGCTGACGCAGGATCTGACCGAGATTTCTTGAGGAGACAAAACGCGTGGCAACGGATCAAACTCAAATCTACATCGTAGGTGGAGGAATAGCGGGTTTATCCGCCGCCGTATTCGCAATTCGAGACGGCGGGGTAGCAGGTGAAAACATACACATTTTCGAAGAGCTCGAGGTGTTAGGAGGCGCGCTCGATGCCAAGTGGGAGCGCAAAGAGCATTACTCCATGCGCGGTGCACGACTCATCAATGAAAAGGCATACCAGTGTTATTTCGACATGCTCTCGGCAATCCCGTGTCTTGCGGAGCAGGAAGAAATCGAGAAGGGGAAGATCAAAGTCAAAGATCTTGGAAGCTATCGCCCCGCACGAAGTGTCAAAGATGAAATCTTCGAGTTCAATCGAACCCACAGGCTGAATACCGCAACCAGACTCGTGGGAAAAAGGGGGGCCAGAGTCGATCACACAAAGCTCGGTCTGAGCATGCTGGACCGGCTTCAACTCATCGGTCTAATTTTGATTTCGGAGAAATACTTCGATGGCAAAAAGATAGACGAGTACTTTCGGCCTTCTTTCTTCAAAACCAATTTCTGGTACTTGTTCGCGTCCATGTTCGGTTTTGAACCCTGGCACAGTCTCATAGAATGCAAGCGATACATGCAGCGCTTCTTTCACGAAGCCCCAAACACAACCACGCTAAGAGGAGGCTGGAACACGCCATACAACAATTACGAGTCGATCGTCATGCCGATCGAGAAATGGTTGTCAGACCAGGGTGTCGATATCCAGGCCGGAATCACGATAAGCGATGTGGACTTCAAGCCATCCAAAACCAGAAAAACGATTGAGAAGATTCATCTACTCAAGAACGGCACCAAGCATGCGATAGACGTAAGAGATCATGATTGTGTTTTCATTACGATCGGATCCAAAGCTGCCGATTCACGCGAAGGCGGCATGAATGAGGTTCCTGAGCTGGTCACGGATAAGAGAGACGGAGGCTGGTCGCTCTGGGAAAAAATGGCAGACAAAGTGCCCGATATGGGGAACCCCGGCGCCTTCAGCAGCAATGTCGATCGTACGAAATGGGTGGTCTTCACCATCACGACGCAGGGACCGCTGTTTGCAGAGAAGATCAGGAATTACTCGAGGGTTGAAGTCCAGGGAGAACAACACATCCTATCGTGTATCGATTCGAACTGGGGGCTGGGAATACACATTCCTTTTCAACCGCATTTCAGAAACCAGTCCCAGGATACGACTGTCATGTTGGGCTATGGACTCTTCGGGAATACGAAGGGCAACTATATCAAGAAGACAATGCCCGAATCGACAGGAGAGGAGTTGCTTTCCGAGTTGGTATATCACCTGGGATTCATGGATGATCTAGATGAAATTAAGAAAGTGACAGAGAGCATCCCCACCACTCTTCCCTATGCCACCAGCCACTTCAGCCCAAGAAGAATAGCGGACCGCCCCCAGGTCGTTCCAGAAGGGTCGACGAACCTCGCGCTGCTGGGGCAGTTCGTCGAAATCCCAAACGACTGTGTATTTCTGGTGGATTATTCAACTCGCTCTGCCCAGATTGGCGTGTACGAGCTGTTGAAGATAGGGAGGGAAGTCACCCCGGTCTACACGGGAACTGGCAATCCGTTGCAGTGGATGAACGCTTTGCTGGCTTTACGAAAGTGATACCAGGCAGCTGACTACCGCAAGCTGCGGCTACTCACCTTCTCAGGTCGAGATCACCGCATTCTACGCGTCCGAGGCTGAGATCGGCGGTCAGGCCGCTGCGGACTAGGGCGAAAAGCCCAGCTGCTCGAACAGTTGCGGCGACTGCTTCAGGTAGCGTTCCTTGGCGGTTTCCATGAACCACGCTTCGGCCACCGTCTCGTTGTTCTGCAGCCGTGCATCCTGCCAGTCTAGCAGTCCCACCGGCGGGTACTGGCGCCAGTCCGTGTTGATGAAGCTGATCGCCTTGATGTTCCTTTCGTAGGCCAATGAGAAGTAGTTGACGAACCACGTGTTCCAGGAGCGCAGGTCCCCATCGAAGATCCCGTAAATCGGGCTCGATTCGGCGACCATCACCGGCTTTTTGTGCGTTTTCGCAAAGTCGAAAACGGCGTCGCCGTACGGACCCGGGTCGGGGCCGTACATGTGACCGAACAGGGAGACCGCCACCCAGTCGACGTAGTCGTCGCCCGGGTACCAGGATGCAAGTGGGTAATCGTTGTAGGGCGCTGATGCGTAGGAGTGCCACACGAACGCGACGTTGTTGACGCCCTCTTCACGGGTGATGTCGACGAATCGCTTATACGCTTCCTTGTACTCCTCCGGTTCCAACTGGTTGTGCGCGCCGTCGAACTCGTAGCCGATCCGGAGGTAGACGGGACAGTTGATCGTCTTGGCCCAGGTGCTGAATTCACGAATGACGTCGTCGTAAACCCCGTCTGCGGTGTCCTTGGCGACATCCCACATCCCCACCATCCATAGCCCGCTCTGCAGCACGGTATTGGGAAAGCGATCCACCAGCTCCTGATGGTTTTGACTATACCCGTACTCGTTGACCGCCGTGGTCGCCAAGCCCTCGGTGCTGGGGATGCCCCAGTAAGCGGCCCATCCGCCTGGCGCCGGCTCATCGGGGAAGTCGGCGGTGTACTCATTGATGTCTTCCAACGTCTGCCCGACGATCAGCAGTGTCTTACCCGCCGGCGGCACGAACTTGGTCTCCTCGTACGCGTACACGAACGCGGGGTCGACTTCGGTCCGGATCTTGTCCACCAGGTCCGCGATGGGGTCGCCTCCGACGCCACCCTCTCCACCGGTTCCGCCGTCCCCGCCGACGCCTCCACCACCAGCACCAGCCGAGCCACCGTTACCACCGCTGCCACCTGGGCCGGTCGTCTCGCCACAACCCACGACGCGCAGCGTCCCTACGGCCAAGACAAAGAACACAAAAGCAACTAGGTACCGCATGACAACCTTCCCTCAGTGCACGAGGCTCCTGGTCCCTATAAACGCCCTATCCAGTTCGCGCGCCAGGCGACATAACCGGCTAGTACCGCGAAATTGGGCTCTCAACGTGAGCCCGACGGGCGAAGGGACCGGAAAACAAACGGGTCAACTCCATTCGCACCTTTTGTTCGCCAGCGGCGGCGCTAGAGACGAACGCATGGGACGAATGATGTTGGGAATTGCCGTGGCACTCATCGTGCTCGGTCTCGCGGCCTGCGAGCCGCAAGGCGTCGAAGCGACCCAATCCCTGGGCGAGGCGTACGTTCTGCAAAAGGCCGAAGCCAAGACCAAACCCGCCGTGCCGCAGACCTACGGCCAACTTCGCCAACCGAATGGCCGCGTCATCCCGCTCGCGAAGATCGCCGCCAACCCGACTCGCTATGAAGGACGACAGGTCCGTACCGAGGGAGAGATCCAGCGGGTTTGTCAGAAGAAGGGCTGCTGGCTCGAGCTCGCAGACGCCGACGGCACCCGGGCCTTCGTTCCGATGGCCGGCCACGCATTCGCGGTGCCGATGGACAGCATTGGGAACGAAGCGGTGGTCGAGGGCATTGTCCATCGCCGCGAGCGCAGTCACGCCGAGCGCAAGCATCTCAAGGATGACGGCGCGGGCGACAGCATTCCCGCTTTGTCCATCGAGGCCAACGCGGTGGTGATTCGTTAGTAGAGCCGCAAAGTCGAGCTTCAGGTTGATGGAGCCGTCTCGGTTCTTGAAGGCGACTCCGATTCGGGACCAGAAGGCCTTCTCCTGGCCGGGGCGTTCGATGATACGCTCTACAAGGGATACAAACGCAACGCCGGCAAAGTGTACGCGTCTGCGCCAGAGTGAAACGCGGCAGGACCGGCTCGCTCAGGGATTAGTACCGCGCAATTCGGCTCTCAGCATCAGCCCGACGGGCGAAGAGACCCGAAAACAAACCGAGTCAACTCCATTCGCTCCTTTTGTTCGCGAGCGGGGGCGCTACAGCCGACCCATGGGAAAAATGATGATTGGAATTGCCGTGGCACTCATCGTGCTCGGTCTAGCGGCCTATGTTGGAACGGGCGGGGTCAGCGTGACTGCATTGATACCGGCCTTCTTTGGGATCGCACTCGCGGGACTCGGCGCGCTCGGGCTGAAAGACCGATTTCGCGTCCCCTCGGCGTACGGCGGGCTCGTGCTTTCCGTCGTCGGACTTCTTGGGAGCGTCTCAGGCATCCCGAAGGTCATCGCCTATCTCGGTGGCGAGGAGGTCCCGCGGCCTGCGGCAAGCATCGCGCAGTCGATCATGGCCGTGATCTTGCTCGTGCTGATCGTGAGCCTCGTGAAGTTCGTGATCGCCGAACGCCGCCAGGCCGGAACTCCTTGAGCGCACCACGCCCTTGGCGCGAAGAGCCCGGTGGTGCGAGCGGGAACACTTGAGGTTGCGGGTCCGAGGAACTTGGGTGCTTCACGGCAAAGATATCGACGCTGCGTTCATCGAGGAGCGGCTTCGGCAGCTCAACGAGAGAAACGAGGAGGCAGATGACTGAACCGAATTCGAATACGCGAACCACTGTGGTCCCACGCGCGACGGTTACAGGATGCGAAAGAGCAGCCAGCCGGCGGCAGCGAGTAGCAAGACGAGGAACGGGATGACGAGCTTGAAGATCCGGCTGGACCGGTCGATGAGCGAGTCGCTCTTCGCTTGAATCCGCTCGGCCCGATCGTTGATGGCTTTCGCACGGTCGTATTGCGTCTTGGCGAGCTCGAGATGTTCGCGCTGAATCGAGAGCTGCTCGCGCTGCGCCTCACGAAGCTCTTGCAACAGGCCGGCGAGCCGGTCTACGTCTTGCTTGTCCATCATTGCCCCTGTGAAAAGATATCAGTGCGGGGGGGTGGACTCCAAACCGGCTGTGCTGCTGTTTCCGGGGTGGCGAACGGAGGACGAGAGCGCGGCGTAGGGGCATCGATGACGTGCAGGCGGGTGCGAGCGCGCGACATGCCGCGCGGGGTCGCGAGGCGCAGAACAGAGATTCGACCGGGCGAGACGCTATCGCGGCGGAACCGCTGTGGCGCCGCTCGTCTGCCTGCCCTCGACGAAACGGGGCAGGCGACGGAGGGCGCCAGTGGTTCAGCGAGCGTTAGGAACGCTTACGGGATGAACGGCAGCATGACGGTGTCGATCACGTGGATCACACCGTTGCTCGCGTTGATGTTCACGAAGTCCGGCACGACGCCGATCGACTGGCCGGCGATGTCCGTGATTGTGAGGTCGGGGTTGGTCGTGATGGATTCGCCGTTCAGCATCTCGACGGGCTTGGAGTTGTTGCGATTGAAGACGCTGTTCGAGAAGCGTCGGCCGTCGGTCACGTGGTACGCGAGCACGTCCAGGACGGTCTCATTGCCGAGCGTGCAGGTGACCTCGGGAGCCAGCTGATCCTCGGGCACGCCCAAGGCCAGCTGAAGCTGTTCGAACGCATCGTCGGTCGGGGCGAAAAGCGTCTTCTTGTCGTCGCCGGTCAGCAAATCGACGACAGGGTTGTTGCCGTCGTCATCGGTGAGGCAGCCGACGGCGCCGAGGAGATAGTCGAACTCCCCGAGGTCGTTATTCACCGCGAGCGCAATCTCCACGATGTTTGCATAGCCTGGTTTTCCGGGGACTGGGCTGGCACTACGGCCTTTGTCCTGGACATTGGCGCCGAACCCATCGACACCCTCGCCACTGTCCGCGCCACACGCGCCGACGGCGAGCATCAGCATGCCGAGGATGGAAGTGAAGAGTAAGTGGCTGCGGCGCGCCGCGGGGGAGACCTTGTTTGGATTCATGAGTGACCTTCTTTCGGGGGAAGAACCGTGAGGGTTCAAGTAAAAACGGATGCCGGTGTCCTCTTGCCTCGGGGCGGCGACGTCAAGCCCTCCTGGTGCGCACGCCGAGCCACCGCCGCGAGGCTCCGGCGACGAGCTCGCGGAACGAGATTCTCCTGGCGCGTGTCTGGTCCGATCGCAGGCAACGAGGGGCTGACGCGGTGGGCGGCGCGCTAGTGCCAGGATGAACCAGATGAGGCCCTCGACGACCTCGGCCGGATGAAAGGCCTCGGCCTTCATGGAGTACTCCATCCGTGCGCCGAAGTCCGTGCAGGTGCTGCCAATGGGGGTGCAGCCGTCGTAGAACGGGATTTGCTGCGCCGGGATGAGCTGGAACGCCTAGGAAGAACAAACGCTCTTTGAGCTTCGCGCGCGACTCGCGCATGACATCCGGTACCGCGAAATTCGGCTCTCAGCATGAGCCCCGTGGGCCAAGAGAGCAGTCCGCCTCGGCGAGAGGCCGATGGTCGCGAATTCTCAAACCTCGCTTGAACCAGACCACGTGCACCTGCTCGACGTTGCTCCTCGAGGTACTTAGAGAGGGCGGGGATGGCGTCAACACCGACGAAAATCTGCGCGAGGTGCGGACGGAGATTTACTTGGCGCACCAAATGGTCGAAGAGCTGGGACCAAGTCCGATTCTGCAGCACGCGGTGCCGACGGGGCCGTGTAACAGCGCTCGATCGGGCGCTCGAAGATGCGATTGTCTCCCTGCTGATGGAGCGTCGAGGCAAGACGATCTGCCCGAGTGAAGCCGCTCGGCACGTGGATGTGGAGCGCTGGCGTGCTCTCATGGAGCCCGCTAGGCAGGCGGCGCGGCGCCTGGTCGCAGCTGGGAAAGCCGAAATCTTGCAGGGGGGAAGGCGGGTCGATCCGAGCACCGCGAAAGGTCCGATTCGTATTCGGCTCGCAAACGTGTCCAACACAGGGTCATCACTGTCTAGGCACGCGACGTAGACACCACGGCGAGCTGGGAAGCGAGGCTTTGCAGAGGGTCGTTTTGCCCTATACCGAACGTTGTGCGTGTTTCCTTCCGATTGGCGTTGATCTCACTCGCCGTGACTGTTCTCGCCTCGCCCTGGGCGCCCGAGGGAACGCCGCAGGCCAAGGCAAGCGACCCGGAGCCCCTCCCCTTGCTCGGCACCTACCGGTTCGCAGGCGGGCAAGAGGAGACGCAGGAGGTCGAGCGCGCAATCGACGAGGCGGTCGAGGAGATGAACGTTTTCATTCGGGGGATCGCTCGACGGCGTCTACAGGAGCCGAATCTACCCACCGACGAGCTCCGCATCTCCCTCGGAGGCGATATGATCACGGTCGCGCGAACGGGACAGCCGAAGGTCTCCGCGCCGGCGACCGGCAAGCGGGTAGCGTGGCGGAACCCTCGGAATGGAAACGAGCTCGAGGTGAGTCACCGGATCACACCCGCGGGGGCGCTCGAGCAGAAGCTCGTCGGTGACCGGGGGGCCTCGACGAACGTCTTTACGATCTCCGCTGACGGGAAGCTGTCGATGAAGACCACGGTCACCGCCGACAAGCTACCGTCCGTGATTCGCTTCACGACTACCTATGTGCGCAAGTAGGCGTCTGCAGGTCGCGTCGCCGAGGATGACACTTACGTTCTTCTGTCGTCGAAAGTCGTGCCGGAGCGGGACGGCGATTTGGGCGGCGACAACGCCGCCGTCGCGACCTCGTACTGAATCGGCTACCCCTCCGCGAGCTGTAAAATCGTGTCGGGGCGCACGCCGTCGTGCTTCATTGCCTCTTGTGCATGGTCCGTCTGCAGCGCCGCGTGCCAGGTCTCCAGGTCGGGGGTCTCGACGATCAACCCGATCCGATTCGAGCCCTGCGGGTCGCGGAACGGGCGAACCTTTTGGGAGTCCCGTTGTCGGAACTGGGCCGTGCAACGACCAGCGGGCAGGTCAACGCCGCTGACCCAAGGGGTCGTCTCATCCACCCCGAAGATCGCCTCCGATGAGCCGGGTCCGGCCGACCGGTTCGCGTCCCTGGCGATATAACGAGCTGGTTCTGGCAAATTCGGCTCTCAACGTGGGCCCGATGGGCTAAGAGAGCGATCAAGAAGAAGATTGCACCTCGAGCGACGAGACCGGCTGCGGCCCACGCTGGCGGGGGTGTTACACGCAGACTCCGATGCACGTTCCTGAACGGCACTCGGCGTTCGAAGTGCAGAGGCTGCCGTTGCCAAGGTCGTCGATGCAATCGCCAACGAGGTTGCAGTGCTCGGCGGAGGGGCATTGGCTGTCTCGGACGCACTCTGCGCAAAAGCCTGCGGAGCAGATGCCGGAGAGGCACTCGGCGTTGGCGGTGCACAGGGCATTGTTGCCGAGGTCGTCGATGCAGTCGCCGACGAGGTTGCAGTGTTTGCTGGAGGGGCATTGGCTGTCTCGGACGCACTCTGCGCAAAAGCCTGCGGAGCAGATGCCGGAGAGGCACTCGGCGTTGGCGGTGCACAGGGCATTGTTGCCGAGGTCGTCGATGCAACTTCCGATGAGGTTGCAGTGCTGGCTCGCGACACACTGGTTGTCGCTTTGGCATTCGAGGCAGGACCCGAGTGTGCATGCCTGGCTCTCGCAGGCCGCGTCTGTGCTGCAGCCGCTTCCGGTGGCGAGTGGCCGGGCGAGGCAGACGCCCCAGTTGCAGATGTCGGAGGGGCAATCCGCGTTTGTGATGCACAGGACGGGTGCGCACTCTCCATGCACGCTGCAGTGACCGGAACTGCAATCGAGATCGGTGAGGCAGAGGGTGCCGTCGGGGAAGTCGCCCAGGCAGTCGCGGGAGTTGTTGATGGACTCACCGCTGTCTTCGTCGCACGTTCCGTCGGTCGACAGGTCGGGGCAGCAGACGCAGTTTCGCTCTTGGGCGTTGATGTAACCGTCGTCCGCGGAAGTCGCGACTGCGCCTGCATAGATGACTGCAAGTGTGTTGCAGGCGGTCAGGCACGGGCCCGCGATGTAGGTACCTCGACACGTTTCCAAGAGCCGAGCCGCAAACTCGAGGTTGCATTGGGCGCGGCTCGAGCCACAGATCGCAAAGCAATAGTCGTGGAGCTCGCAGGCACTCAGCGCGTTGCCCGCGTTGCCGAATGGAACGCTGCATAGCCCCTCGGTTACGCGCTTGACCGGGTCGTCCGCGATCGCTTGGCGCTCTGCCTCGTCGCTCGGGATGTCATAGCCCGCCGTTTCGAGTGCAGCGACGAACTGTTGAGCGCTGCAACCGTCGGGCTTGTCACTCCTCGGTGATTCACCGTCCGGGCCGCGCGCTGCGAAACAGTCGCCTTCGTCGCCATCGGCGGCAACGACGCCGACACAGGGCGCGCACCCGGTGTCCGTGCACTCCGGCATGCCCGCCGGGCACTCGTCGTCCTCGATGCAGAGTCTCTCCTGGCACATCCCGTCGATGCATACCTCCGACTGGTCCATGCAGGTCGCGGAACTCAGGCACTCGACGCACCGCCCCTGGCCGATGTCGCAGACCAGTCCGTCGGTTTCACAAACCGCGTCGGGGCCACAGGTTCGTGCTGGGTCCCCACCCATGCCGCCTGACCCGACCGCGCCGCCGAAACCGGCACCGTTCGGTGCTCCGTCCTCGCCGCATCCGCCGAGCAGCGCTGCGACGAGAGCAAACACCGCGGTCCATGGAATAGACTTGCACATCGGGCACCTTTCCGAGCGACCGACGGCACGAGCCTGCACCATGCCGCCCGGGTACGATACCGAACCGTACCAAGCCGTCAATCCGGATGCGCACTTGGAATCCTCCAATGCGGCAGGTCGGCAGAGCGTAGTAAGAACAAACGCCCTTTGAGCTTCGCGCCCTACGGGACATAACGAGCTAGTTCTGCGAAGTTCGGCTCTCATCGTCCTCTCGATGGGCTAAGAGGCTGTCGGTGGGGCAGTCCGTGCGCATCGCGCGGGCGCTCAAGGTGCATCCGGCTGTGCTGTTGTTTCCGGGGTGGCGAACGGAGGACGAGAGCGCGGCGTAGGGGCATCGATGACGTGCAGCCGCGCGCGCGCGGCTCGTGAGGGGCCATGCCTCGTTCGGATGCGGCCCTCGGGTCCCAAAACCCCCGTGAAGATACGACGCTGGAAATGTCCGACCGAGGCTAACGGTAGAATCCTCTCCCCTTCCAGGCGCGGCGGCTTCGCAGTACATTCGGTGATGTGGAACGTTCCTCTGTGCACGACGTTGTGGTCGTTGGCGCGAGTGCGGCCGGGCTAGCTGTCGCCGCGTCGCTCAAGACCCGAGGCATCGACGCTGTCCTGCTCGAGCAGCACGAGCACGTTGGCCACGCGTGGCGCAACCACTACGAGCGACTGCACCTTCATACGTCGCGCGGTCTGTCGGGGCTTCCCGGGTTTCCCATGCCTAAGAGCTATCCGCGCTACCCCAGCCGCCAACAGGTCGTCGACTACCTCGAGGCGTACCGCGAGCACTTCGATCTGCACCCGCGTTACGGGCAGACGGTGAAGTCGGTGCGGCGCGAAGGCGATTTGTGGCTCGTCGAAACGACTATGGATGTGTTCCACGCCCGTCGCGTCGTGGTCGCAACCGGATACACACGTCAGCCCGTGCGTCCGCGGTGGCCGGGCATGGACGAGTACGCAGGCGAGCTGCTGCACAGCTCCGAATACTCGAGCGGCGCCAGGTTCTCGGGCTCCCGTGTGCTGGTGGTGGGCTTCGGCAACTCCGCATGCGAGATCGCGATCGATCTCGTCGAGCAGGGCGCGGAGCCGAGCCTCGCAGTCCGCGGACCCGTCAACGTGGTGCCACGTGATGTGTTCGGCATCCCGATCCTGGGTGTAGGGATCGCGATGAGCTTCCTTCCTGCCAAGGTGGCAGACGTTCTCGGGAAACCGATCGTCGCCGCCTCGATCGGGAACATCGAGGACGTCGGCCTGCGGCGGCTGCCGTACGGTCCGAACGTCCAGATCCGCGAGCACGGGAGAATTCCCTTGCTCGACATCGGCACGATCGATCTCATCCGCCAGAAGAAGATCTTAGTGCGGCCTGGCATCGAGTCGTTTCACGAGGAGGGCGTCGTGTTCGTGGACGGTAGGCGGGAGGACTTCGCGGCGGTCGTACTGGGGACAGGGTATCGCCCTGCCCTCGGCGAGTTCGTCTCTGTCGAAGACATCGACGCGAAGACCGGCAGCCATGAGGGCAGCGGCTACCGGCTCGACAACGACTTGTACTTGTGTGGGCTTTATGTGTCGCCGACGGGGATGCTCCGGGAGATTGGGATCGAGGCTGCTCGGATCGCGGAGGACGTTTTGAGGCGATCGGCGGCGTGAGCCCGGGCTCAGGCTGCTCGCGGGTCGTTCTCGGGGGATTCGATGCTCAAGCGCAGGCCGAGCGCCTCGATAATCAGGCCGAGGCTCGAGAGGCGGGGGTTTCCGTTTTCGGAGAGGGTTCGGTAGAGGGTTTCGCGGTTGAGGCCGGTGGCTTCGGCGAGGTGCGCTATGCCGCCGTGGGCGTCGACGACGTCGCGAAGGCCGATGAGGAAGACTTCGTCGCCTTCTTCGAGGCAGGCGGTGAGGTAGTGGGCAGCCTCGATTGGGTCCTGGAGACGGGGGAGGAGGAGGTCACGATAGGGGACGGCTGGCATTTTTATGCGCCCTCCAGTCGTTGAACGGGCAGCGGCCGGTTGGCGTCGTGTAGACGCGGACTTCGGTCTCGACGTGTGTCATGCAGATGAGGCATGTAGCCTATAAGCTACATCCGGGCTCCGGCTGGGTCAAGCGCTCTTAGTCGGAGTACGGGGTGTTATCGGTTGCCGGCGGCTACAGTTGCGCGTGCGTGCGCGCGACATGCCCACGTAGGCTACGCCTGGGTGCCCGTCGGTTTCGATGTCGGTGAGGGCGGTGAGGATGACGACGTCGTTTTCTAGGCCCTTGAAGACGGAGACGATGGGGCGGGTGATGAGGCGGTCGACGCGGGGTTTGGCACGGTGTTTGGCGTTGACGCGCTTTGCTGGGCACCATTAGTGTGCCGTCATGGCCCATCGTGACAACACCGATCCTGCACCCGAGAGCCGTCGACTTCAGGTGTTGGTTCGGGGCACGTTTGGCTTCATCGCCGGAGCTGCTGCGGGTCTGCTGTCCAGTCTGACGTGGCTGGAACGCTGGTGGCTCATCGTGGTGGCAACGCTCATCAGCGGCGCAGTCTGCGCGTACCTTGCTGCAACACGAGGCGACCGCTTCTGGGAGCGAGTGAACTGGCTTGCTTGGCCCTGAGAGGAGATGCGGCTTTTGGGCATCGCGTCCAGGAGCTTAGGCTATTTCGTCACGGCGGGTCGCAAGTGCGACGCTCTTCTTTCAATCCTGCAGATTCGAAACGAAGCTGAAGATGAGGACGTTGTTTGTGTCGAGCACTATCGCGAAGTCGAAGTCGTAGGGGCCTGTGTAGGTGCCGTGGCCTTCGATGACGTCGACGGGGCGGCCCTGACTTGGAGGGTGTTGGGGCGGTCGTCTGCTGGGCGGTGGTAGCCGCAGCGGTCGGTGGGGTTGTAGCTGGCGGTGTTGTGGTGGACGGTGGGGCCGCGCTTGGTTTCGCCTGATTCGGTGATTTGCTCGAAGAACTCGCGGTGCTGTTCCTGCAAGATGGACCAGAGGGCCTTGCAGTTGCGCGGGGGCGTCCCGCGCCTGGCAGCGTGGGATGCGCTACTGCTCCGATAACCAGATGCGCCACGCGTCGAGGAGTGGATGGAGTTTGCCGCGCAAGGCGTCTTTGCGGCGAGCGACGGTGGCTCCGGTGCGGGGGTCCTTGGCGCCGTGGCCGTCGTGCCCGTAGTGACGCGCCGGGTCTGGGGCCGCGAACGTGACGGTGGTGAAGTCGTGGAGAATTTTGTTGAGGACCTGCCTGTCTTCACCGAGTAGCTCGGTGACCTGGCCGCTCTCGTCGAAGGAGAGGCGACCCCTCCATGCAACGCGGAGGCCGAAGTGGGCCTTGCGCCGAGGCGTCGTGTGGATGCCGACTTCGTCGGGCGGTTCGTGGGAGGCTCGGGGAACGACGTCGACCCTTGCGCGCAGCTCTTCGGATTTGGCGTGGAGTTTGTGGATGCCCTGCTCCATGGCGAGGCAGGCCTCGGCGCCGGGGCCCTCGATTCCCAACACGACCGACGAGATGCCATCGCCTGATTCGCCGAAGGCCTCGACTTTGGCATCGAGCCCGATTCTGCGGCACCAGGAGAGCTCCATGTCGACGAGCTGCCGGAGCCAATCGCTGGTGTCTTTGAGGACGTGTTGGCTGCGAATGAAGAGCCAGACCGCGGAGGACTCGGAGTCTTCGATGCGGCGCTCCCACTCCTGAGCGGCGGACGCGGCCTCTTCGAAGGCGGCCGCGAGAGACTCCGTTTTCAGGTTGGCGGTTTGGCCGTGCTCCAACAAGTCGCGGAGCCGATCGATGGGGCCGACGAGACGCGCGCCCATTTGCACGATGAGGTCGGCCGCGCGGTATTCTTCGAGCACTTTTTGGGCAGCCTCGGGCTCTTGCCAGAGGGACTCGTCGTTCATGCGCTCGAGCAAGGCGGCAGAGTTTGCGCGCTGGGCTTCGAGGGTCTCGCGCAGGGGATCGACCCGGGCCAAGACACGTTGGGATTCGGCGACGAGCGCGGCCTTGCCGAGTGTGCGCGTGGTGGTTGCGCGGCCGATCGGCATCTCGACCCGTTGGGTCTTCTTCTCGAGCGGCTGCCGAACCCTCGCCACGACGCGGCCACCGCGGACACTGAGCTCGATCGTGGTGTCGGGTACGAGGTTGTCGCGCACCATCGCGTCTGCAAGCACGGTGCTTACGTTTCGTTCGACAGTCCGGCGTAGGAATCGAGCGCCGAAGTAGGGATCGTAGCCGTGGACCCCGAGCCAGTCGAGAACCGAGTCGTCGACGTCGAAGCGGACCTGACGAACCGCCACGCCTGGGCGCTCCCCAAGGCGACGAATCTCTCGGCGCGCAATCGAGCGCACGTGCTGGCGGCGCAGCGGATAGAAGTGCACGACGTCATCGAAACGATTGAGGAACTCTTCGCGAAACGCGCGACGAAGCCTACGGTTGAGCTCTCGGTCGAGCTGAGTGGCGTCGCTTTTTGCGCCACCGAAACCAAGAGGCGCCTCGCGGTAGATTTCGGCGCCGGCGTTCGTGGTTGCAACGATGATGGTGGATCGACAGTCGATGGTTTCGCCGAGGCCATTGATGAACTTGCCTTCGTCGATGAGCTGCAGGAAGCGGTCTTGGACACTTGGTTCGGCCTTTTCGAGCTCGTCGAAGAGGAGGACGGCGAACGGGTGGCCCATGACGCGTTGGGTGAGCACGCCTCGTTGATGACGAATGGCGTAGGCGTCGGGGTTTCCGAAGAGGCTCAGACCATCGGCATCGCGCTTGAAGTCGGCCATGTTGATGCGGATGAGACGATCGGGGCTACCGAAAAGCCGGATGGCGAGGAGTTGAGCCAGGTAGGTTTTGCCAACGCCTGTGGGTCCTGCGAAGAGGAACGTGCCGAGTGCGCGGCTGGGGTCACTCAAGCCGGCCTTGATTTGCGCGATCATTCGGACCACCGCTTGGACGCCTGGACGCTGTCCGAGTACCTCGGTTTCGAACTCTTGCTCGGTCGCCGAGGAGTCGAATGGGATCGTCGGGTCGATGAGGAATCGTGGGACGCGGTACATCTGGTAGAAGCGTTCGGTGACGTCGGCGGCGGTGACTGGGCGATCGCGTGGGGTTACGCTCACGACTTGCTCTAAGAAGTCGATCGATTTGCGGGGGTGTCGAAGGCGGGTGAGGAACCTGTGGGTGAGCACGAGGCCCTGTTCGACTGCGGAGGGTTCGAGCTCGCGGCCGGCCGCACGTTGGTCTTCGCTCCAGCGCCCGAGGATGGTGTGCATCTGATCGTAGCTGGGCTCCGGGAGTCGCACCTGGACGAAGTAACGCTCGAGCTCGGGGGCGTCTTCGACCATGGCGTTGTACTCAGCCGCATCGGCCTCGGCCAACAAGAGGCCCCGAAAACGCAGGCCAAGGTGTTCGAGCTGTGGGGCGACTCCGAGGTCGCCGGCAAGGTGGATGTCTCGGAAGAACGGGACGATTCGATCCTCCTGCGCAAGCAAGGCATCGATGAGCGCCTGCATTTCGGGAGGGAGCAGCTTGGATTCGACCAGGCCACTCAAGCGGTAACGCAGAGAGAGTTGCACGAAGCGGCGGCCTCGAAATGCGGCGAGCGCATCGTCGGTGTGGACGCGCCGAACGAACTCATGAATGGTGGATGTTTTGCCGACGCCGGACTCGCCGGTGACCACGGGTCGCTTCCCAACGGCAACGAGGTCGGTCAGCACTGAAAGACGGTCATCCAGCCCGTACGCTGGACGCAGGACACCACGCTGAAGCTCATCGCTCAGATCACGCTCGGTCCACAGAGCGATGGTTTCGTCTGGGGTTCGTTTTTGGTTCGTGGGCACTGGCGGGGGCTTCTAGCAAGGGGGGTGCTGGCAGTGCAAGAGGTGGGGGCGGGCGCTGGCGGGCGGGCGCGAATCCGCCGTTTGGGTTTGGGCAAGTGTGTGGAATCACTGGAGCGGGCGCTGGCACGGCACGTGCTTTGTTGAATGGCGTGATGGAAACGTGCTCGCTTCAAGGTGTCAGTAGGGGTCGACTGCTTCGTGAGTTCTCTATTTTGGTGGCCAGGGAGCGGGGGGATACGGCCGACATGTTGGCGTACCTCGCGGAGATCGATCGGCGGAAGCTGTATCTAGAGCATGCGTATCCTTCGATGTTTGCGTTTTGCACGCAGCGGTTTCGGATGTCCGAGGCGATTGCGGCCAAGCGTATCCGGGCAGGCCGTGCGGCCGGTCGTTTTCCCCGCATTTTTGGGATGATCAGGCGCGGGGAGCTGCATTTGAGTGGGGTTCATCAGTTGGCGGGGCACCTTACCGAGGGGAATCATGCGGCGGTGCTGCGGCGGGCGAAGGGCAGGAGCATGAGGGAGATCGACGTGCTGATTGCGGAGATTGCGCCGAAGCCGGATGCGGTGTCCATGATCCGCGCGCTGCCTGGGCAGCGGGCGGACGGCGCCGGCGACACGATTGAACCGGAGGCTTCACTCGTCGGCAGCGCAACAGGGCTAGACGGGGCTCTGCCTTCGAAGCAAGCGCTCGAAGACGCGTCGAACGCGCAGGGCTTCGCGTCGGGGAACGGGAATGCGGAAGCTGCCGGGCGCAGGGCTAGGAATCTAGCCACTCCGCTTTCGCCGGGGCGATACAAGCTGCAAGTGACTATTGGCCAGGAGGCGCGGGACAATCTTGCGGAGCTGCAGAACTTGCTGAGCCATCAGATCCCGGACGGTGATCCGGCCGCCGTTGTCGAGCGAGCCTTGGACGTGCTACTCGCCGAGACGAAGAAGAAGAGAGAGGCGCTTGCGGACAAACCGCGGGCGGCGCGGAAGAAGCACGGCGGAAGGACTCGTGCGATTCCGGCGCACGTGCGGCGCGAGGTGTTCAAGCGGGACGAGGGGCGATGCGCTTTCGTGGACGGTCAGGGCCGGCGCTGCGAATCCGCCTGGCAGCTCGAGTTTCATCACTGCGTCCCCTATGGGAGAGACGGGCCGCACACTACGGACAACATCGAGCTTCGGTGCCGAGCGCACAATCAGTGGGAGGCGGAGCTGGAGTATGGGCGGCGGTTTATGGCGACTCGGCGAGCGGGTGGGGGCCGGGGTGGGTCCGGGCGAGGGCCACCATGAGGCGGGGGATGGGTGGGATGGGCGGGATGGGCGCGGCACGCCGGATGATTGCAGATTTTGCCTGCACTGCCTATACTCTTTGCATGCAGTACACGATCCGCAAGCTCCCTGCCCGGCTCGATAAGTTGATTCGGAAGCGGGCGAAGGAAGAGGGGAAGAGCCTCAACGCGGTGGCGGTCGAGGCGTTGATGGAGGCGTTTGGGCTTCGGGGGAGCGTGGAGGCGCATCGAGATCTGGGGGGCTTGGCGGGGAGTTGGGTGGAGGATGCGGCGGTCGACGAGGCGCTCGCGGCGCAGCGCCGGATCGATGATGAGATGTGGCGGTGAAGCTGGCGCTCGACACGAATCGGTATGTGGATTTGATGCGGGGGGACGCGGAGGTGCGGGCGCTGGTGGAAGGGGCGCGCACGGTGCTGGTTCCGTTTGTGGTGTTGGCCGAGCTTCGGGCTGGGTTTGCGGTGGGGGAGAAGGGGCGCGCGAACGAGCGGTTCTTGCAGCGGTTTTTGGCGAAGCCTGGAGTTGACGTGGCGTGGGCGACGGATGCGACGACGCATCACTACGCGGCGTTGTTTCGGCAGCTTCGGCAGCAGGGGACGCCGGTGCCTACGAACGACCTTTGGATTGCGGCGTTGGTGGTGGAGCACGGGGCGCGGTTGTGCACGCGGGATGCGCATTTTGAACATTTGGCGCAGTTGGATGTGGTGTGAAGACCGAGCTTCGTGGCGGCGAGACTAACCGATTTTCTGGAGCAACCCGTACCAGCGGTGGTCGATGACCGGGTATGGGCGGAGGGTTTGCGGTGGGGGCTCGGCGCAAGTATATGGAAGATATGGCATTGCGGACTACGGTGGTGTTGACCGACGAGGATGAGCAGGCGCTGCGGGAGGCAAGTCGGCGTGAAGGGGTTTCGCAGTCGGAGCTGATTCGGCGGGGGGTTCGGATGGTGACTGCGGCGTATCGGCGGCGTGGTGGGGTGTCTGTCGGGTGGCTGAAATTGAGTCGGGCGGAGCGGAAGGCGGTCGAGGCGGATGCGTTTGGGGACTTCGACGGGTGAAGCGGGTGGGTGCTGGGCCGCTGATTTTGGACACCGGGGGGTGGCTGTTCGCGCTCGGGGGGGATGAGGCTTACGCGAACGCGTTGAAGGATGCGCGGCCTGCCATCGTGCCGGGGCTGGTGCTTGCCGAAGTGGACTGGCACTTGCGGAAGCGGCGGGAGGACATGGGGCGGTTGCTCAAGGAAGTGACGCAGGGGGCTTATGCGTATGAGCCGATGACGTTCGAGGATGTGGAGCGGGCGGCGGATGTGGATCGGAAGTTTGCGGACCTTGGGCTTGGGATTGTGGATGCGTCGATTGTGGCGCTGGCGGAGCGGCTGGATGTGCGGCGGATACTGACCATCGATGCGGACTTTGCGGCGGTGCGGATGGGGAAGCGGTGGCGGAAGGGGTTTGAGCTCGCGGTGCCGCTTGGGTCGGTGGGCTAACCCGCCCAGCCAAGCAGCGCCTCCCTCACGAATCGGTGCCTTGGGCTCGTTGTGTTTCTCGGGTGCCAGACGAGATTGAGAGAGAATCCGGGGATTTCGTCGGCGAGTCGAAGGACGTTGACGTCGGTGCCTGCGATGTCGACGAAGCGTTTTGGCAAGGTGGTGACCGCATCGCTGTTTCGGACGGCGTGGAGTGCTGCCCAGAAGCTCGGGACGCGGAGAGCGATGCGGCGGACCAACCCTTGCGACTGGAGCTTGCGGTCGACGGAGGAGACTTGGCCGCTGCCGGTGATGACCAGCACGTGATCGAGGGCCGCGAAACGGGCGAGCGAGACCTTGCGACGCGAGAGCGGGTGGCCGCGTCGGACGACGCTGACGAATGTTTCGGTGAGGAATGGTTTGATGACGTAGCGATCGTCCATGCCCGGGACGTCGGCGCCGGCGATGGCTAGATCGAGCTCGCCTCGAACGGCATCCTCTTTGGTGCTGGGGCCGAACGGCACGAGCTCGAGATCGAGGAGGGGGGCCTCGGGACGCACGCAGGCGTTCCATGCGGTGATGGCGAGGGTTGCGGCGTAGTCGGTGGTCGTCACGACGATGGTGCCGGTCGCGGTCGCGGGCGAAAATGGTTCCGGGTCTCGAAGGACTGCACGCAAGTCGCGGATGGCGACCGAGAGCCGGGGACGCAACGACTCGGCAAACGGCGTTCGCACCATGGCTCGGCCGCTGCGCACCAAGAGCGGATCACCCAAGAGGTCACGCAGTGCGCTGAGTGTGCGGCTCATCGCAGGTTGACTGGTGCTCATGCGACGCGCGGCGCGGCTGACGTGGGCTTCTTCGAGCAGCCAGTGCAGGGCGAGGACGCGGTCGAGGTCGATCGATTCGAGGCTGGGCATCGGGGCTCATTATATCATTGTCGCATAATATAAATACTAACTATTCATTTATCGAATGATGGCTCGGGCCCCATGATGGGCACGAGGAGGTAAGAACATGACCAAATCCCGAATCATCGCAGCGGTGGCCGTCGCGGCAGCCGCACTGTTCGCGACGGGCGCAGTGGCATTCCAAGCGCCGGGCGCATCCCGTGAAACGAGCACCTTCGGGCGGGCGCAGGCGTCGACCTGGGAGGAGGTGTTTGCGGGTCCGGGGCCGATTGATGTGCAAACGCTCGACACGGGGATTGTGCACTTTCCGAAGGAGCTGCTGCTCAACGGTGACCACCCGGCGATGGAGGGTTTCGTCGACGACGGTTCACCGCTGCGAGTGTTTGCGCATTTGGTGCGCCACCAAGGACGTGGGGACGTGTTAATCGACACCGGGCTGGACGCGCGCTACGCGACCGAGCCGTTGGGACACATGCGCGGGGTCGGTCGGCTGGTGATGGGTTGGCTGGGGTTGAGCTTTTCGCAGCGGCCGGGCCAAGATGTGCACGCGCAACTTCGAGACGCGAACGCCGAGGTGGGCGCGATTTATTTCACGCACCTTCACTCCGACCACGCCACGGCGCTGCCGACGTTCGACCATTCGCTTCCGCTCTACACGGGTGCTGCGGAGCTCGATGACCTCGGCCACAGGTTGAACCACGGCCTGGTCGATGATGCGCGGGTGGTGCGCGAGCTCGACTTCAGCGATGCGGCAACGCTCGAACCTCTCGGCCCCGCCATCGACCTGTACCAAGATGGTTCGTTTTGGGCGATTTCGACGCCGGGGCACACGACCGGGCATGTGAGCTACCTCGTCAACGGAGCGGAGGGGCCTGTTCTGCTGACGGGCGATGCTTGCCACATGCGGTGGGGATTCGAGCACGGGGTGGGCCCGAGTGGAGCAACGGGTGAAACGACTGCGGAGGCGCAGGTGTCGCTCGACCGGATTGTTGCGTTTGCGGAGCGGTACCCGGAGGTCGAGATTTTGCTCGGGCACCAGAGGTGGTCGCAGCGGTCGTTGGGAGAAGGACCGGCTGCCCCTACACGGGCTTCGCAAAGCCCTTATCGATGAGCTCTTGGTTGAGGTAGCGGCCCTTTAGGAACGTGCTTTCGATGCCGCGGTTGTTGAAGGCGTAGAAGACGTGGGCGACGTAGCGGCGGTGGATGTCGTATTTGCGGGTGTTGACGACGACGGTGCGGGCGACGGCGAGTTGTTTGCGGACGAAGCGGCGGCCGGCGGCGCCTTGTTGGGTGTCGCGTGGGGGGGCGTCGATGCGGGCGAGGCGGATGGATTGGCGGCGGATGACTTCGAAGCCTAGGTCGATGTCGAGGAGGACGGTGTCGGCGTCGATGACGTCGCGGACTTCGGCTTTGTAGAGGTAGCTCGGGTCGGTGGGGCGCGGGAGGGTGAGGGGCTTGCCTTTGCGTTGCCGTTGGGCGGAGTCGTAGTGGGCGCCTTGGATGGCGGTGGCGAGGCGGGTGGCCGAGAGGGAGTCTTCGGCGGCGAGTTGTTCGTAGAAGGCGCGTTCGTCGGGATCCTGCAGTTGCATGAGGATGCGGTAGTGGGCCCAGCTCAGGCCTTCGACGCGCGGGGGGCGGCGGTAGGTTTGGTAGAAGGTGACGGTGCGCTGGAGGGTGCGGAGGTCGATGTCGAGGTCGGCGGAGAGGTCGGTGAGGATGGCGTTGTGGAAGTTGGCGCGGGTGGTGAGCTTTTCTTTGGCGATGCGTTTGCCGATGGACCAGTAGCTTTCGAGGAGGGCCTGGGCGGCGGCGCGTTCGGCTTCTTGCTTGCCTTGGCCGATGATGCGGCGGAGGTCGGCGAGGAGGGTTTGGTAGTGGGTTTGGGTGAGAACTTGGGTGGTAGATGGCATTTCGGCCCTGCGGGCCGAGATTACTCTGGATGGCGGGCGGGGGCGACCTTGATGTGCTCACCATGGCGCCAGGCGTAACAGGCCGAAATCACTGGTTCCAAGGCTGGCATGCGGGGTGCATCTTGCCTTCTCATGCCTTGCTGGAATGGTTATACTCTGGGTATGAAAACTGCGGTGTCGGTGCCTAATGAGGTGTTTGAGCGTGCGGAGCGGCTGGCGAAGCGGCTCGAGGTTTCGCGCAGTGAGCTCTACAGCCGGGCGCTGCGGGAGTATCTGGCGCGTCACGCGCCGGACGAGGTGACCGAAGCGCTCAACGCGCTTTGCGAGGAGCTCGACACGGGGCCCGAGGAGTTTGTGCGCGAGGCGGGTCGGCGAGTGCTCGAGTCGAGTGACTGGTGATTGCTCAAGGGGACATTTGGTGGGCGGAGCTAGGGGCGCCGGAAGGGTCCGGGCCAGGGTTTCGCCGGCCGGTGGTTGTCGTGCAAGGGGATTCGTTCAACCGGAGTCGGATTGGGACGGTGGTGTGTGTGCCGCTGACTAGCAACCTTCGTTGGGCGGAGGCGCCTGGGAATGTGTTCTTGCCCGCGCGAGCGACTCGGCTGTCCAAGGACTCGGTGGCAAACGTGTCGCAACTAGTGACGCTCGACCGAGAGGTCCTCGACCAGCATGTGGTGAAGCTTTCGCGGCGCCGGGTGGAGATGGTGTTGTCGGGGGTTGACGTGGTGTTGGGGCGGTGATGGGGGCGGCGCTTGCGAGGTTCGCGCTGGGTCGACTGACTTGTCGTATCCGCGCCTCGTCAGCCTTCGAGCATGTGCTTGATGTTCTCCATCGAGCTTTCGAGGTTGCGCTGATTCTGCTTGGAGATCAGGTGCTCGGCGAGCTTGCCGAGGACGGGAATCGGAATGGCGTATTCGACCTTCATCGTGAGCTTTGTGCCTTCGCCCTCGGGCTCGACATCGGCAGCCCATGTGCTCGACACCCCACCTTTGCTTTCCGTGACTGTTCGGCGGTTGGGCACGTGCTCAATCGTGGTGCTCTGTCCTTTGAGCGGGATACCGACCATCTTGAACGTCCAATGAAAGTGACGGCCGACTCCGGGTAGACCTTCCACCTCGTGGACCTCCACCATGCCTATCATCCACTCGGGGTCGTTCATTGGGTCATCGATGTACTCGAATACCTTCTCGGGCTGCGCGTTGATGATGATGCTCTTCTCGAAGGTTTCCATGGCTCGCCTCCTTTGGATGGACGATGAAACCATGGTTGGAGAAAGGGCGTCCATACGTAATAGTTCAGGGCGCAGGACCCAAGCGTCGGATGTATTGCTCACGTCTCGTGATTTGCTGGGGGAACAGTCGGTTGGACGTAGAGCGCAGCGCGTTGCGGCTGAACGACTACTTATGCACTAAAGGGCAAGAAATCTTTGGCGGCGGCTCGGGCCGCGCCCGGAATGGCTGACGGATTACAGTCTGCACGTGCACTTCATCGGTGTCCTCGATTGGCTTCCCAGCGAGGATGCCGACGCCGGGATTGAGCGAAAGATGAAGTGACTGGGAACAGGCCGCGCGGTGAGCGTGGAGCCGTGACGCGGGTGGTGCGCTCCGAGCTTTGGTCTCTACTGTGCCCAGCCCTTCGGGTTGGCTGCCAAGTTCGCTTTCCAACTTGTCATCTGCTCGGCGAGTTGGCTGACGACGTCGGGGTGCTTGGCGCTTAGGTCGTAGGACTCGCCGGGGTCGAGCTCGAGGTTGAAGAGCAAGGGGAGCGGGCCGGTGGTGTGTTCGCTAATGCGGCCGGCTTTCTTGTTCAAGGGCAGAGGCCAGACGTAGTGGTTGATGGAGTGCAGGTACTTCCACTTGCCGGTGCGGACGCCTTCGAGCTCGCCCTGGTGGTAGAAGTAGAGCGTGTCGTGAGGCGAGGTGCTGCCTTCAACGCTGAGCAGGTCGAGGATGTTGGCGCCGTCGATGGTTCGGTCGTTGGGGAGTGAGAGGCCTGCAAGCGCGAGAGCGGTCGGAAAGAGGTCGAGGTTGATGGCGGGTTCGGGTGAGAGAGTTCCGGCTTTGATGTGCGCGGGCCACCTCGCGAGGAAGGGGACGCGGTGACCGCCTTCGTAGCTTTGTCCTTTGCGGCCTCGGAAGCTGCCGGGGCTGCCTTGATACCAGGGGCCGTTGTCGCTGGTGAACACCACCAAGGTGTTGTCGGCGATGCCGTGCTGTTCGAGTGCGTCCAGTAGCTCGCCGACGCTCCAGTCGATTTCCTCTACGGTGTCGCCGAAGGTGCCGCCCTCGGAGCGCTTGGCGAAGCGCTCTGAAGCGAAGAGCGGGCGGTGGGGGAAGGTGTGCGCGAAGTAGAGGAAGAACGGGGCTGCGTGCGATGCGTCGATGAAGCGGAGGGCTTCTTCGGTGTAGCGCTGGGTCAGGATGGCTTGGTCGTCGACGTTCGGGAGCACCTGCTCGCGGTCGCGATAGAGCGGCAAGGGGTGCATGTCGTTGCTGTAGGGGACGCCGAAATAGAAATCGAAGCCATGCTCGAGCGGATTGTGCGCGGGGTTGGTGGCGAAGTCTCCGAGGTGCCATTTGCCGACCATGCCGGTGGCGTAGCCGGCGATGCGGAGGGCTTCGGGCAAGGTGATTTCGTTTTGGTGGAGGCCAGTTGCGGCGCCTTTGGTGGCGATGTCGATGAACCCGAGCTTGCCCATGAGGTAACCGAGCGCGACGGTGAAGGTGTGCTTTAGCGACATCTCTTCGGGCATGAGCGGGACGTCCAAGCCCATGCGTGCGGGGTAGCGGCCGGTCAGCAGACCTGCGCGTGAGGGGGTGCAGACCGAATCGCTCGCGTGGAAGTCGGTGAAGCGAATGCCGTCGTTCGCGAGGGAGTCGATGTGGGGGGTCTTGATGGACTGTCCGCCGTAGGAGCCGAGGTCGCCGTAGCCGAGGTCGTCGGCGACGATGATGATGATGTTTGGCGGCGCGGTGCCGCTCGCCGCTTCTTTGCGGATGACCGAGCTCGGGTCGACTGGCGGAGGCTGGTCGTCGGTGCGGGCGCAGGCCGGTGAGACGAGCGCGAGTGCGAGTGCGAGGGTGAGCGCAGCGAGCTTCATTGGGGTGGAGACTACCTCACCTGCACCAGCGAATGCTCTGCGGATCCGCGGAGCGGCAGGGGCAGTCGCGGAAGACTCCGTGACCTGAGAGCACAGTGTGTGCGCTTCGGATCACACCCGCGAGTGTCGGTGAAGAGAATCGCCCGGTTACTCCTCGGCACGGGAATTGCAAACGTTTGGGTCATGGATTCGAAGGGCTTGTTTGCGCTGGCGTTGCTCTTGGGTGGCGTCTTTGCCCCGGGCCTGGCCGAGGCGAAGGAACCCTTCGTCGAGGGGCAGACGTGGGGGCTCGAAATCGGCCTGGGCCTTGGCTGGGTGGACGAGAGCTCGGTGTACACACGCACGCTCGAGACGTTTGGCTTCGAGGACACGTATGCATGTTGCTGGGACCCCGTCTCCCGATTTCGTTTCTCGGGGGCGGTCGAGAAGATCCTCCTCCCCTACTTCAGCGTGCTGTTGCAGACCAACCTGCTCGATCGCCGCAAGTGGTATCGCGATAGCGGTATCGGAGAGGACGACGTGTTCACATGGAGCTCTTGGACGCTCGACGCTCACGCGCGGGCCTTCCTTCCGGTCCGCAAGTGGTTCCGCGTGTACGCGCAATTCGGGGTGGGTCCGACCTTCACCGGGTCGCGGCTCTACGTCCGGACGACCGCCAGCTCCGAGCAAACGAAATACCGAGAAGTCGGCGTGGGCTACAACGTGGCTGGCCTCGGGGGCGCCGAACTGACCTCGAAGCACGTGGGGTTCTACGTGCAGGGCGGCTACATCTACTCGCCTTCGCCGAAGAACCGTTTCGGGGATGCACACCAAAGCGGCGGCGGCATTCTGCTCTTTGGCCTGAGCGCGCATTTCGGGAGGTCGCGATGAGTCGAGCCACCCTACTCCTCTTATTGATGGTCGGCCTCGTGAGCGCGGCGACGTGCGAGACCGATCTGATCGACGACCCGGGCTTTCAGCTCTGGTGCGGGGAGCAGCTCTGCGCCTGGGATCTCGAAGAGGGGGAGATTCGGAAGGTGCCGACCTGGCACGATCATGACTATGGCGTCGAGTTGGTCGGGTCGCCGGTGCTGCTTTCTCAACCCTCGCGAGGCGGCGCGTCGTGTCTGCGCGTCGAGGTGACATCCAAAATCGAGTCGGGCGCGATGGTCACGGTCGAGGTCGACGCGGACGGCGGGGGAGAGGTCGACTGGACCGTGCCGGTTGAAAGCAGCGAGCGCTTCGTCAGTCGGGTGCAGGATGTCGCACGCAGCGTGAGCATCGACGGGGTGGTCTCTCTTCGCAAGTCGGGGCAGGGGCGAGCCGTCGTTGCACGGCTTCGCGTTTCGACGGAATGCGGGCGGTGAATCTCGGGGTTGTGGGGGTTCTCGAAGGGGTTGAGGGCCGGGATTGGAGGTGAGCCGAGGAAACGCTTGGCTGGTGGCATGGGCGTCGGCGTGTCCGGTGCGGGGCCGTTCGGTGGATGGACGGAACAGCACCGGGTGGTCTAGGGGAGCTCGGTTCCGGTGACGGACACCGTGACCGATGCGGTGTTGGGATCGTCGCTGGGAATGTCGAATGAGTCGGTGTGGACTAGCGGTTCAGGCGACGCTGGACCGGCCTCATCGCCGCACGCCACGACCCCTGCAGCTGCGAAGAACAGCACGGCCACCACAAAGCCTGGCCAGAGCGACAAGCGGTGGCGCCCTCCCCAGGCTCCGAACCCAATCATGAAGAGAAGCGCCAGCGAAAGACCGCCCAGCGAGGCCGCTCCGGAGATGATGGGCGTCGGCGCGTACGTCACGGTGATCGAGCACGTACCGTCGGGCGCAAGAGTCTGGTCCGAGCAGGTGTCGGCACCCAGGCTGAAGGGAGCAGCCAGCGCATCGGTGCCGCCGACGGTGCCGAGGAGCAGATTCCCGTTGCCTTGGTTGGTGACGGTGACGACCCGATCCCCAGGGCTGGTGCCGAAGTCGAGAACGGTCGGACTCACTGCGATGCCAGGAACGCGTACGATGAAGTACTCGTCGGAGCCCATGTCGACCGTGGCAGTCCCATTGAAGGTCCCGTCGAAGATGCGCGGGTCGCCGTCGCGATCGGTGGTGGCCGCTGCGGGAACCTCGTTGTTGTCGCCGCTGTCAACACAGGGTGACGTGTCCTGCAAGTGCAAATCCCAGTCGATCGGATCGTTGTTGGTGATATCAACGAACAGCGAATCGAGGTCGATGTTGTTCGCCTGTGAAGTGACTGCCCCGCTGGTGAAGAGCTCACCGTAGTTGTTGTTGTTGACGATATAGGGGTCGTGGTTGCCAGAGTGGATATCGGCGCCGTCGCCGCCGGCTGTATTTCCGCGAATGATGTTGTTGTAGAGCTCCGCCCGGCCACCTTGATCTTCCATCAAGAGACCACCACCAGCCCCAACGGCGACGTTGCCGGTGATGGTGTTGTTGACCACCAGAAAATTCGGACCGTTGAGGTAGAGCCCGGCGCCAGCGGTAAGCATCGCCTCCGCCCTGTTGCCGTAAATGGTGTTGTTGTACGCAGTGATGTCGCCGAAGGCAGCCTCGGCATAGATCCCTCCGCCGATCGAATTGGCGCCGAGGGCGACGTTTGCGACAGCGAGGTTGTTCGCCACCAGTATCGCGCCTTCGCCCGGTGCGTAAGCATAGCCTCCGCCGCCGGTGTTGGTGCACTCGTTGCTGACAAAGACATTGCCTAAGAGGGTCACGCCTCCGTCAGCGCTTCGCCCCAACACCCCGCCGCCGTCCTGGCCACTGCCCCCAGAGAACCCGCTGTTGCGGATCTCCACGTCACCCTGGTCGCTCTCGAGGTACGCACCACCGCCGTAAATTGGGGTGCTGTTGTCCCTGAATCCACAGCTGTCGATCAGGATATTCCCGGTGGTCGTCGTGACCCGTAGTCCACCGCCGCTTTGGTCGGCGTCTCCGTTGTGGAAGGTGATGCCCGTCACGGATACGCTGCCGATCGAATCGATACCGAGCGGCCGAACGGACTGGCCGCCATCGATGATGGCCATGTCGCTTCCGGCGCCGACGAGGGTGAGCGAAAAGTCCTCGGCGGAGCCGTCATAGACAAAACCGCCGACACCAGTCGCGTCATACGTCCCAGCGGCGATGTTGATCGTGTCGTCCTCGCCATTTGTGTCGGCGGCGTCGAGTGCGCTTGCGAGCTCGGCGGCATTGGTCGCGTCGAACACAGCCGCATGCGCCACAGGGCTCAGAATCAGGTAGACAAAAGCCACTAGGGTCGCCGCAAGTCTCACGAATGCGCGCGATCGAAAACAACCATCCATGTTTCCTCCGGCGGAGCGGGATTCCTTGCGCACGATACACCCAGACGCCCTTGCAGGTCATCTGCCAATTTCATGGCGACGACCAGACGCCGGTGCCCACGAACGACTTGTGGATTGCGGCGCTGGTGACGGAGCACGGGGCGCGCTTGTGTACGCGGGATGCACACTTTCGGCATTTGGCGCAGTTGGACGTGGTGTGAGGGGTAACTTCGTCCTGGGTTCTTACGGCCTCAGCTCTGCGGAATAGGATCGGCCCGTGCCACCTTCTTCACAGGTCTTCTCGAAGCTAGTTTCGCCGAGGAACGGGAGAATGAGCGTGAAATGATAGGACGCGCAGGGTTGGGTACACTCCCAGTCGATGCGACCCTCAACGTTCAGGATCGTGTCTTCGGGGTCTTCTCGTTCGTAGCATGCATTCAGACCGCACGGACATGCTGGTCGCTGCGGATGGTTGGTGATTGAAAGGTAGCCCTTACCCTTCAGCGTTTGGGATTCGGTGATTGCACGCGCAGTGAGCCATGCGGCGTGCGCTAGGGGGAAATCGTAGTTGTCGGGATCGAGCTCGATTTGAACCGTTCCCTCCGCAGTGACGCGCTGCCAGTCGGTCCACTCGGCAAATTGTATGGTCAACGCTTCGCCGGGTTCGTCCTCGGTCGCGGTGACAGACCTCTCGGCGAGAATGTTTGGCTCATTTGCCGCAATCCTGATTCGCGCCGACCCCTCCTCAGAATCGTCGTCCGTGCGTGCGTAGAGCGTGACGGTTCGGGAGGTGTCCCAGTTGTTCTCGTCGAAGCGAAGTATGGTTGGAGCCTTCACCAGGATATCGGTGTCGCCACTGGCATGGGCGATGAACGACCTGAACGCAGAAGGCGGTGGCTGATTGAGCTTGACGTTGAACACGGCCGTCTCGCCCTCGGGGATACGGACGGCGCTCGGGTCGATGACGAAAGTCAGCCGGTCATTGTCCATCTCGGTAGCGACAATGGCGCCTTCGAGCCCAATTGGCTGCTCGCCGCCGGAATCGACGACCCCATCGAGTGAAATGGTCGCGTGACCATCCTCGTCGTCCTCATCTTCGGCGGCTTCGATGACGACGTACTGGTACGTGTCCCAATTCGCAGCGTCAAATGAGATGGACGGCGCTGAGCTGACGGAGATATCTGCATCGCCAGCGAGTTTCCTGACGGACACGGAAACCGTGTCTTCCTCTGCCGCTGGCCCACTGCTCAGCTTCACTCCTACGCTTTCCGAGCCACCTTCAAGCACCGTGACATGATGCTTTTCGAGGACCAGGGAGACGTCGCCGACGGTGACCAGCACTCCGTTGGAGCGCGTACTGCTCTCACCGAAAACCGCTCCGCTGTATAGCGAACCCCAGAACCCGTTCGCCGGACCAGGACCGCCAGTGACGTACACCTCCGCCGATCCCCAAAGCGTTTCGCTCGCACGCCATTCGAGTCGGTCATCGAGAGGTCGAATGACTTTCCTTTGGGTGGGTTCCAACACGTAGAGCTCCCTCGTCTTTCCTTCCGCTTCGAAGTGCAACTCAGGAACGATGTCAAACAGCTCAAGGTCGAAGTCGAATCCCTCCGGATGAAGCGCGGCGTAGTCTTTGAGGCCATCACCGATTCTGTCGAGCATGAACTTCGCCAAACCTTGCATGATTTCCTCGAAAGGCTTGATCCAAGCTGCGGCAGCCTCGCCAGCGGCCACCGAACCCGTCAGGTCGAGCACGCCGAGAACATTCAGCGCACCCGCCGTGAGGTCGGTGATGGTCATGGAGGCCGGAACATTGCTGGCGTAGAGGGTAAACATCGAAACGGTGACCTCGGAGTTCTGCAGCTCCGTTACGGGCATCTTCAAGTCGATTTTATCGAGTGTCGCGGGGAAAGCCGAAACCACCAGCTTGTTCATCACGTAGTCGAGAACGAAAAGTACGGCGTCGATGATTTCGGCGAGTCGGAACTTGGCGGAAAGAGCAGAAAGCAATCCTGTGACCTTTGCGAAATCTTCCGCCGTATCGTGGATGAAATCTTCGGAGAGCGACTTGAGAATCGAATACGACTGCATTCCTTTGGCGAGCGCGACATCGCTGGTGTAAATCGGTGTCTCGATGTCGGGGAGTAGGGCTTTGGGTGCCGTACCAGCGGGAGCCGCTGCCTTCGACGCGACGGCCAGGGTGCTCATCTCCTCCAGGAGATCCCGGAACGCGGCGGTGTCCTCATTGGCGCTGCCAACCGCGTGCATGGCATCGAGAAGGGCCAACGCCTCCGGTTCGCTCTGCCTCAGCTCGTCGAGCAAGACGGAAAGGCTTTCCTCGGAGGTGCCGCTCACGAGCTCTTTGAGGGCGCCAAATGTGGCGCGAAACAACTGTTGCTGAATTCCCGGCTCGGGAGCTAGGGTTTCAACGAGGCGTTCATAGTGCGTCACGATTTGCGCATAGTTCGCGATGATCGCCTCGGTCGTCCCCGGCGCGGGCGGCAGCTCCGTCACGGTGATCGCAGCGCGCAAGGTCGTTAGGCGCACGCCATTGCAGAAGATCTCGACATCTTGAGGCCCGCTTGGAGGCGCCGACCATTGGGTGTCTTCGTCGTAGAACAAGGGAAGCCGGATCAGCAGCTCGCGCTTGCTGTTCAGCACCGCGGGCGCCGTCTCGCCCCCTACTCGAATTTCGGAGTTACTGAGCGGGCAAGCGTCGATGTCCAAGCCATAGACCTCGAGAGGGGAAGTCGCTGGCGCGGACGATGCCTCCAGTGTGATCTCGGGTGTTGGCGCCGACTCACCGCTGCTGCACGCGGCGATGCCGAACAGCAAAACAGGAACGCACCAAGAAGGCCGTCGGCTGGAGAACTCCATTGCGACCGATCCGTTGCATCAGGCGTGCCAGGCGGAAGGCTGAATTTGCTTCGGGTTCTTGGGCAACATCGCGCAGCCCATGCGCTGAACGCAGCGCGACGCGCATCGGCTGCGCCGGGTCGGTCGGAGACTTGGAGCGCCTCTCAAGGACAGCTACTCCAGGCGTCCGCCTGAGCTTCGCATGAGGGGTTTGGGTCGACGTTGCAGTTGCCACGTTGCGCTTGCTCGGCGCACGCCACCAATGCTCTGGTCTCGGTCAGGCAGCTATCGTACCCGACGTCGGTGCAGTCGGAGAGGCACGTGGGGCTCGCGGGGTCGACCCGTTCAAAGAGTCGGCAGGGGCTGTCGCAGATCGTCTCGCACGACCCCTTCGACGTGTCGCCACCGGTGCCGCCCGATGCGGAAGTGCTGCTGTCTCCACACCCGGTGGTCGCGAGCATCGAACCCAAGATGAGGGACCATAGAATCTGCTGCTTCTTCATGATGCACGCTCCTAGGCGACTGTGTGTGATGGCGCCTCTCACTCCGGGTACCAGCGCGCGGGTGTCTTGTATACCACCGTCCGGTGACGGTCGGCGTGGCGCCGCAGGCTCGTCGTTGTGCTCGACCGCGCTCGAGAAGTGACTGCAGGGTCTTCGAGGCGGGGGGGACGATCTCGCATGCGACATTTCCGAATTTCCTCGGGATGCGATTCGAGGAGGTGCGGAGGTCGCGACCGTTGCAGGAAAGCTCCTTGCGGAGGGCAACATGGCGTACCGCATCGTGCCGTAGGTCGAGTTTGCCGGCGGAGTCACGCGCGCGGCGCTCCGTGAGAAGGCCGCGCGAGCCGTTGGATTTACGATCCGCGGCCGTCTATGGTGTTCAGTTGAGCGAGGGCACCCAATCGTGGTGGGCCTCACCTAGAGTGATTGTTGAGAAATTCGATGAGGGAGATCGATGTCTAGAGCCGTTTTGACTGTGGTGACTGTGCTTTCTGTCGTTGGGTGTGGCGCCGCGGAGAGCGGTGGAAACGGCACTCCTAGCGGCCTGGCGTCGCTGGGGATTGATCCGCTTGGCAGGGGTGACGGCATCGACATCACGGAGAGTGACTATACGGGTCGGTGCTACGAGGACGATGACCTCGAAGCCAATCGGCCGACGCTTCCGGACCCGCGCCAGGTGGCAGCGGAGGAGGCGGAGGCCATCGCGCGAGCCAGTGATGCGGCGGCGGATGCGGCGAGAGCTGTGCGGGATGATGCAGAAGAGGCATTCGCAAACTCGTTTTCGACACAGACCGATCGGCCCGACGACATGAGTTTGAGCAATGCAGGCCGAGCCTACTTGGCCGCGCTGGCTCTCGCGAGCGCCTTGGCCGTGGACGCGTATGAAGTCGCCCTCGTAGAGCTCGCACCGGAGAAACCCACGACTTGGGGAGACCTTGCCGAGAACCCAAACGAGGCCATCCAAGCGCTCGTCGTGGCATACCTAGAGGAGCTCACTGCGCTGTTCGAAACCCCCAACATCGTTGGCCTCGCCACCGACGTGATCGTCGAATCCGTGAAGGCAGAGATGCTGGAGTATCTCAAGGCTACCCGGGACGCGGCGCTTGCGGCATACGCGGCAGCAACAGACCAAGTCGTACCGGGCTCGACAGAACCGATGGCCGACCCCATCCCACAACTAGCCTTTGAGGACGCACAGCGCGAGTATGAAGCAGCGTTGGCGAAATCCATCGTCGACGGCAATGCCGCGCTCGACGCGCGTATTTTCGCCGAGACCGCGCCGTCCGACCTTCCACCCTGCGATTCCGAAGAGCTGAGGCAATCGCTCGCGGACGCGTTTTGCACCGGCGCTTTCGTGAATCCAATTACGCCCGAGGAGGAAGCGGAGATCCCGGGAATCACGGCAAGGTTGGATGCGTATGTCGCCCGGGTGTGTGCAGCGCTTGGCTAGGCTGGACAGCGATAGGCTTTGACTCGGGGCGGTTCGCGGGGGAGCGTCCATATCGAGAGGTAGCTTATGCGGTGCTCGGCTCGATTCCTGTGCGGATGGGCGCTCGGCCTGATGTGGATGAGCGGCTGCCACGTGGAGTCGTTGGAGTTTTCGTCATGGGAGTTTTTCGATGAGTCGCAGCGCATCCGTACCGCTGACGACGTAGTGGACGCGCGCGCCGAGATGCTCGAGCTGGTGTTTGGCGGACCGCTGCCCACGCGCATGCCTGACGACGTCGAGGCGACCCAGGATGAGGCGTTTGTCGGGCATGAGATCCAGCGCATCCGCGTGGCTACCGATGACCTCGTCTCGATTGCGTATCTGATCCACCCCGATGCGTGGAACGGAGTACTCGCGATTTATCACCAGGGGCATTTGGGGGACTTCCGTGAGGCTGGCCGAGAGACCATCGCGGCGTTCCTGGACGAAGGTTTTCAAGTGCTTGCGTTTTCGATGCCGATGCTGGGTATGAATACGCATCCGTTTGAGACGGACGAGCACAGTGAGCTTCAGGTGCGGGAGCGACCGCTCGAGTATTTTGCCGATCCTGTGGTCGTGGCCCTCAACTGGGCGGAGGAGGCGTATGCGTATCGGCATCGCTTCATGGTGGGGATTTCGGGCGGTGGATGGACGACGGTGCTGGTCGCAGGAATCGACGAGCGCATCGACACGAGCTACCCGGTGGCTGGGTCCTGGCCGCACTACCTGCGCGATAGGTTTGGGTATTTCGGCGACTACGAGGAGCGGATCACGCCGAACTATCTGGAGCTGTACCTGATGGCGACGTACCCGGACCGAGCGCAGGTTCAGATGTTCAACGAGTTCGACGCCTGCTGTTTCGGCGGGCTCTATTCGTACGACTACCTCAGTTACACGTCGTACCGGGCCAATGCCTGGGGCGGGCGCTTCGAGATGTTCGTGGACCACGATCAGGTCGAACACGAGATCTCGGAGACTGCGCTTCGGGAGATTCTGAAGCGGGAGCGGGTCGATCTCGCCGAACCCGGCTGAACGGACGCCGTTCGCGCGCGGTTCGGGCTAGAACACAAACGCGGTTCGAGATGTGTCCCAACGGAACGCGCTCGATTTCTCGTAGGCAAAGCGGTCTTCGAGGTTTCGGATTTTGCCTTTTCGCACGCCGAACATCGTCCCCGAAATGATGATGCCGAGGGCGCCTGCGACGAGAAGGGGAATGCCGAGACCCAGCAAGGTTCTGCCTGTGGCGCTGCAACGAACGTCGTCGAAGCTCGAGGAGGATGCGACCCGGACACACTCATTGACGGCCGCTGGCGTGACGAGTGCGACGCCAACCGCGGCCGCTGCAGAGCTGCTGAATAAAGCGATACGGGATCGTTTGGCGAGGAACTCGAGCTCGTTTCGGCGGTGTTCGTCGTAGCTGATGCGTGGCGGGGCTTGTGTGGGGGTCGCTGTGGCTTCGCGCACGGGGTCGTGTGCGGCGACGCTGCTGGGTTGTGCGAGGGAAGCGCACAGGAGGACGAGAAGGCTTGAGATGGAGCGTCGCATCTGTTGTCGTCCTACGGCGGCGTTTCGCGAGCCTGCAAGAACGCCAGCCAAGGGTCCCAATAATACTTCCGCCAGCCTTCGCTCACGCCTTTGTAGTCACCATCCGCAACGCCGGTATGCACCAAGTCGATGCGCCCTCCGGACGGTGCCTCCGAAAACGCGAGGACGAGGATCGAGTCGGGGTCGTCCGCCGCAAAGTTGGTCGAGCGCCAGGTCTGCACGACGAGGCGGCCGGGCACCGTCGCGACCATCCGCCCGGTCAGCGCCCCCCCAAACGCAGAAAACGCGGACCCAGGCTCGCGCGAGACCGTGACCTCGCTCCCGGTCAATGCCGCGTGCTGCTTCGCATCGACATACATCTCGAAGAGCGCTTCGGGAGTAGCTGGGAGCTCGACGCTCTGTTGAATGTCCTTGCCCATCAGATCACGTGGCCCGGTCCGATTCATGAGCCGCGCGCGCTGAAATTTGGGACTTCATGATCCCTCCTTATCAAACGCCGAGAAAAAAGACCAGGGAGCCCCGCGCGTTAGAAAACGTAACCCAGGTTGAGCTGAATCTGATGGTAGCCGGTTCGATAGGAGGTGGTCGTCGCGCTGTTGAGGCTGATGGAGTAGTTCATGTCGAAATTGAACATCGCCAGGTCGACGTTCACGCCGAAGCGGGCGATGGCCTGGTAGATGGCCAGGTTGTCGGCCTTGGGTTTGAGCCGGAGCGAGGGCTGCCCTTCTCTTCGAACGATGATTTTCGTGTTGAAGTGATTCACGTAGCCGCCATACAGGAACACCTTGAAGTACGGGTTCTTGTACGGGATGTAGCCCGCAAGGAAAGGGAGCTCGAAGGAGTTGACCTGCGTTTCGAATCCACCGAGGTCCGGGTTCACGCCCTCGTAGAGCCATCGGTTGAAGGAGAAGAGGACTTCGATGAACGCTTTGTCTTTCCGAACTCGCGCGCCGAAGCCGATCTGGTAGCTCGGGAAGAGGTTTGTTTCGCGGCCGGTCTCGAGCATGGCCACGTAGGTCGTCTCGCTGAAGCCCAAAAAGAATTTGATGTCGAGCTTGGGCTGCTGCGCCGCGCTGGTCGGCGGCGCAGCCAAGTGAACCACCGGGAGCAGAATAAAGAGCGATAGGAGAAGAAGCTTCCTCATGCTCGTCTCGCGAGGACTAGCATCAAGCCGAAGAGGGTGAGTGCGAAGCCCGCCGCGAACACGATAACGAAGTAGGTGACGCCCGGTTCAACAGCTCGGGTGCGATGCCTCGTCACGGGGCACATCGTACTCGGGAGGGGACCCAGATCCAGCCTTCGCGTTGGGCTAAGTCCAAATCGCTGGGCGGAAGCACATCGCCGGCGAGAAAATCGAGCCCTGCCACGGTGCACAATACGGCATCGAGGGCGTGGTCACTTTGCACCATGAGCGTGGCTGCGTCGTCGTCGACCGAAAGCTGTTGGCGAATGGCCTCGACGAGCTGTTGCCGGAGCGCGGCGGAGTGGCCGGTGCGCGCCTTGTAGCCGGAGTGCGGAAGGCCGCGGGCTGCGAGCGTGCCGGCCGGGTAGACTTCGATGGCGGCTAGGCCTTCAGCGGACCCGGGTTGCCATGCAAGCAAAATCGGCTTGCCGACGGTTTCGCGCAACCGTGCAAGGAGCGAAAGAGCGGTGTGCGCCGTGCGGGCGATCCGGTCGGCGCCGACGTCGAGGGGTCGCTTGCCCAGATGCTCCGCGACGACATCGTCGGTCTTGCGGCGAAACAAGGTGTTGCTCGGGTACGGAAGCTCGCTGCCAGCGCGATGGCTGTGCAAGGAGTCCGCCAAGGGCGCGGGCCAGCCAAGGGGGGCGTCGACTGCGAGCAGAGTTGGCTCTGTTGCCCATTGCACGAGTTGCTCGTCAATCGCAGGCCAGCTTTCGCCGACCAGGAGCTGGTCGATTCGGGGGTGACCCTCGCGGACGACGCAGAGCGCGAGGCCGACCTTCTGCGCGACGGTGGCACAGTCGATGCCGATGATGCGCACGCTGGGGCCGTTGGCCCTCATGCGTACTTTTCCCATTGTTCGAGGTCTACGCCCTTGAACAGGAGCCACAGGCCAAGGACGAGCTCAAAGGTGCCGCCGACGGAGTAGAGCACGGTTTCGAGCATGAGCGGATGGTTGGGGAAGAGGATGCTGACCAGCGCTAAGGAGAGCATCGACAGGTAAGTAAAGACTCCCCAGGCGGCCAAAGGTCGCGGGATGTACCTCGACTTGAAGAGCAGGTAGCAAGAAATGGTCGCGCCCAGGCCGATGAAGATCAAGACCACATCGAGGCCGGCGGTGCGCACATCGATCAAGCGGCCCGCCAAGGACTGCAGCTGTTCGGGTCCAAGAGCGTTCGAAGGACCCTGGCCGAGAAGAACAGACAACACGGCAAAGCTGATGAGCACCGTCGCGGCGCCCACGATGGCCTCCGCCAAGCGCAGAAGCAGCCCGAGCAAGGCAAGATCTTCGCGTACCGTTCGGAGGATCAGGTAGAGGGCCCAGGAGGCCACCACGACACTCACGTAGATGATGAGGACCGCGACGATGCCGATGCGAAACAGGGATTGTTGGGCGATGATATTGTTGGCTGTCTCAACGTCGTTTCCCGGCACGATGAGCTTGGATTCGACGAGAAACCCGTAGAGCACCCCTGCGAACGTGATGACCAGATAGGCGACGCCCGCGACTCGTGCATAAACCACAGGCGATGCCTCGGTGCTTGCGGCGGTCATTTCGATTCGTCCCGCATGGGGCAGACCGTATCACAGGGCTACCTGCGCTTCGGTTGCGTGGGCGGTCTGCGTCGGGTCGGGCGCGGTTTGTGCTAGAGCACGCGTCTGGGGCTTCCCATGCAACCGGTCATCTCTGTCGCCAAGCTCAACAAGACGTACGAGTCAGGGTTCAAAGCCCTGGTCGACGTGGACCTCGACATTCAGCGCGGAGAAATCTTTGCGCTCTTGGGGCCGAACGGCGCGGGGAAGACGACGCTGATCAGCATCATCTGCGGGATCGTGAATCCGAGCTCGGGGCTGGTGCGAGTCGATGGGCACGATGTGGTGTCGGGGTATCGCGCGACGCGTTCGATGATTGGGCTGGTGCCGCAGGAGATTTCGACGGACGCATTCGAGACCGTGTGGGCGACGGTGAGCTACAGCCGAGGGCTGTTTGGCAAGCCACCAAATCCAGCGCAAATCGAGGCGCTGCTGCGGCAGCTTTCGCTGTGGGACAAGAAGGATTCAAAAATCATGGACCTGTCGGGCGGGATGAAGCGGCGGGTGATGATTGCGAAGGCGCTGTCGCACGAGCCTATGATTTTGTTCCTCGATGAGCCGACCGCTGGGGTGGACGTCGAGCTGCGGCGCGACATGTGGGAAATGGTTCGGGGGCTTCGGCAAAGTGGCGTGACCATCATCTTGACGACGCACTACATCGAAGAAGCAGAGGAGATGGCCGACCGGATTGGGGTGATGAGCAAGGGTGAGGTCATTTTGGTGGAGGGCAAAGAGACGCTGATGCACAAGCTCGGGAAAAAGCGGCTGACGGTGCACTTGCAGAGCCCGCTCGCGCGGATTCCGGATGAGCTCGCTGCACTCCCCATCGAGCTTTCCGAGGACGGAAACGAGCTGATTTACACCTTTGACGCGCAGCACGAGCACACGGGAATCGCCGGGCTCTTGCGGAAGCTCAACGAGAACGGAATCCACATCAAAGACCTGCAGTCGAGCGAAAGCTCGCTCGAGGAGATTTTCGTGAATCTCGTGAACGAGGATCGATGAGCTATTACTCGATTCGGGCGATTTACTTGTTCGAGATGTCGCGGACGGGGCGAACACTGATGCAGAGCGTCGTCTCGCCGGTGCTGTCGACTTCGCTTTATTTCGTGGTGTTCGGTTCGGCGATTGGGTCGCGTATGGTCGAGATTGATGGCGTGAGTTACGGCGCGTTCATCGTGCCGGGCTTGACGATGCTGTCGTTGTTGAACCAGAGCATCTCCAACGCTTCGTTTGGCATTTACATGCCGAAGTTTTCGGGGACGATTTACGAGCTGCTGTCTGCGCCGGTTTCTTACGTGGAGATCCTCCTCGGCTACGTCGGTGCGGCGGCCACCAAATCGATGGTGCTGGGCTTTCTGATTTTGCTGACGGCCCGGCTCTTCGTCGACTACGAGATCGTGCATCCGTTCTGGATGGTCGGGTTTCTGGCGCTCACCGCCGTCACGTTCAGCTTGTTTGGGTTCATCCTCGGCATCTGGGCGGATGGGTTCGAGAAGCTGCAGGTCGTCCCGATGATGATTGTCACGCCGCTGACGTTCCTGGGCGGGAGCTTCTACTCCATCGACATGCTCCCGCCGTTTTGGCAGAAGGTCACACTGGCCAATCCGGTCGTGTATTTGATTAGCGCGTTTCGGTGGAGCTTTTATGGCGTGGCGGATGTGAGCGTGACCTTGAGCGCCGCCATGATTCTGCTCTTCTTGGCTGCATGCCTGCTGCTCGTGCGCTGGATTTTCAAGACGGGGTATCGGCTCCGGGCCTGAGTGGCGCGGACTCGGACGGCTCGAGCGCTCGGACGAAGCTACCGGGAGAGGAGCTCGTAGACCATCACGAACGCGGCGCCGACGGCCACGGCAAGGAGGGCGAAGCCGATGAACGATCTTGCCGAGCGAGGCTTCGGTTTCCCGGACAGGTCGAGGAGAAGAAGCGCACTGGCCAAGCTGAGCGCCATGATGCTGGTGGCGGTGACGGAACCGGCCGACAGCGAGCCAAAGCCCCCGACGAGGAGGAAGATGACACCGAGCCACATCACGGCTTTTCGGAATCGGTTCGCGTTCGACACAGTGGGGCGAGACTACCGAAAGTGGATTCGACTCGGCAACCAAGAAGGTACGCAGGTGACCGATGGCGACTGGCGATGCGACGTCGGGTTTCGGGGCGACGATGGTGGTGACGGTCGCCTAGATTTTCTGGAGCGGGGAAAGGGCCCTTGGCCCGCCGATTCCCTCCTTCTCGCGTGGGCATTTGGGCCTTGCCGGCCCCTCCGTTACGCTCTTAAGGGAGGCGGGGATGATTCGATCTTGGCTTATGGGTTGTGCGATGCTCGTGATTGGCTGCGGGGGCAGCGCAAACACTGGTGACGGCGTCGGCGGCATGGGCGGCGTCGGCGGCACGGGCGGCGTCGGCGGCACGGGCGGCGTCGGCGGCACGGCTGGCGTCGGCGGCTGCGAAACCGTCGCGTGCGAGTGCGAGACGGACGCTGATTGCGCCGAACACGAAACCTGCGATTCGTCTGCCGAGGGACGCATCTGTGTGTGTGCCGCCTTGTATGAAGACTTCGGCACCGGATGCGAGTTCACTGGGGCACCGCTCGCGCCGGGCTTCGATGACGCGGGGCCATGGACGACGTCCGGTGGAGCGATGCTCGATGCCGCCGCTCCAGGCTTCGACGATCCGGGTGTGGTGACTTGGGTCGGCGAGAAGTCGCTCTGTGACGCATCCGCCGTCTCGCAGACGTTCACGATGCCACCCTACTCCGCAGCTGAACCGCTCGTGCTCGAGCTGACGTTCAACGGCGAGTTGGACCCTCCCTTGTTCGACGCAGCCGACGCGATGGTGGCCTTCAACGAGAAGTGGACTCGCTTTCCGGCGACCGGCTCATTCAAGACGGCCCGGACATGCCTCGGGGACGCGGCTTTCGGCGGCGACGTGGCGTTTCGTGTCGATGGCGCGGTCCGCCGTTGCCCAAGCGCGCTCGAACTGAGCGTGGATCGACTGGAGGTCGTGCGTGCCGAAGGCGGGGGGCTCGACTGTCCCGTGCCAGGGGTGGTGAAGGACGGCAACTTCGACGGGGACGGCAGCGCCTGGACGAAGGTCGGGGCTGCGACCGTGGAGGACGGTATTGGGCAGAGCGGGTCGCGCGCAGGGCGGCTGCAGTCGCAAAAACTGTGTGAGTTTGCGAAGTTGACGGGCGTGGCATCGTGGCCACTGCAACGCACCCTGCCCAACCCCGCGCTTCAGTTCTACTGGAGCGGAACCAACGGTCGATTGCTGGAGGTGAAGGCGGGCAATTTCGAGCTTGCCAGATCTACTGCAAGCGGGACAACGGACATGAGCACCGTATGCTTACCTCCGAGCTCCCAAGGGCTCGTACAAAACGTCACCTTCGGGATTCCGCGGACCAGCGGACCATGCGACAAGCCGGACGTGCGGGATTTCACGATCGACACGGTCGAGGTCGTGTCCGCGCCGGATTGCGGAGAGAATCCCTACCTCGTGGACGGAGACTTCGAGTTGGCGCTGAGCGGAACCGTCGCGAGCGGATGGGCTACGTTCTTCGACGCGGCTCGGGGCAACGCCAGCATCGAGGCCGGGAACGCGCAGAACGGCAGCGCCTCGTTGCGATTGGCCTCGCGACAACGATGCGGTGACATTACCGCGCGCGCGACCTTCGTGGTGCCCAAACCCGACGCAACCGGTGGGCCTGCGCTCAAGTACTTCTATCGAGTCGGAAGCAACCCGCAGACAGAGACCAGCTCGCGACCGGGCAACGGTGTGCTGCCGGAAGGGGACTCCCAATTCGTCGAGGAGACGGTGTGTTTGAACCCTGCGCTCGCGACGAAACCGCAGACGCTTACGTTCACCATCCGGCCCATCGGCAGCATCTGTACCGAAACGTTCCCCGAGGAGGAGGCGTTCATCGACAATGTACGGCTCCTGACCGACGCGACGTGTACCAGCAAGTGAGGCCGAAAGCGCGACCTGGTGACGAGCTCAACGCTACGCGGGCTTGCCGGCGGCCTCTAGAAGCACTTTCCAAAGCTCGACCATGACGGCCGTGTCGTGCTCGCAATAGGCGGCGAGCTGCGTTCGAAGGGCTTCGCCCTCCCCCTCGCTCAACGCTTCGGGCCGGCAGAGGAGCCCTTCCAATAAGGACGATGCGAGCCGGCCGTCGGATACGTCGAAGTCGTCGTAGCCCATGTCGGGGAGCAGTGCGGCGACGACGTTCTTGATGCTGAAGCTCCCGCGGAAGTCGGGGTGGTAGAGGTAGTTTTTGACGACGACGAGCAGGTCGTCGGTCTTGTCGCGTGCTTCGAGCAGGGCTGGGGCGTACTCGGGGCAAGCTTTTGCGAGCTGGCTCAAGCAACGCTTCTCGACACTTGCGTGCCATGCGAGGACAGTTTCGGCGCCCTCCAATGCCTGGACGAGCGTCTCCGCAACGCCGGGACGCGGGTCGCCCGGACCGTCGGCGAGGTATGCGCTTTGGGAAACCGCGCCGTCCTCAAGAATCGTGTGCACGCTGAACTGGACGGGAACCGAGCCGAAAGGGCTGCAGCCGTTCCACACCGGCAGGGCGGGACCCACGGTTTCGAAATCGAGCATGGCGATGGGGTAGCGGAACCCTGCGAGCGCCTCGCGGAGGCCGGGCTCCACGATGAGCTGCTTTCGAAGGACGGCCGCACGGTGGCGCGCCCAAAGCGGCTCGAGCGGGAAGTCGCTTGGGATTTGGTCGACGGTTTCGATGCCGGCCTCACGAAGCTCGTCGAGCTTGTTGGCTCGGATTCCGTTGAGCTCGTCGATGCGGTGATCGGGCGCAGGCGCAACGCACCGGTCGAGGAACGGGCACTCGTAGGGCGACGTACAATGAGCGCCGGGCTCGACGTACGGGAGCTCGCCCGCGAGCATCTGCACTTGCGCGCTTGCTTCGCCAGCGATGTCGCTCCGAAGCGCCTCGACTTCGGCGCTGATGTCGGCCCGGATGAAGAGCGGACCCTGGTTGGGATGCCGGTGTTCGCGGTTGAGGTGCATGAGCTCGACGCGAACCACCGGGAGCCCGGCCTTCTCGACGACGTGCGCTTGCACGGCCGCATCGGGAATGTGCTGCGGCTTGACCCGCGTCGTGGCTTTGACCTCGGTGAGCAACCAGCCATCGCCTTCTTTCGAGAGCGCGTCGACTGCAACGAAGATGTCGTCTTGGAAAAACGACGCCTCGAGGATGACCGAGGCGCCGGCGTCGATGGCTTGGCGGGTGGGTTTGACCGAAGCGACTGGGCGACGATAGTCGAAGTCGATGAGCACGGCGTTCGGGAATTCCTGGCGCGCGCGCGCGCCGACCCGATTGCCCATGTCGAAGACGGCTTGAAGGGCGGCGTCAGGGCGCAGCTCGGGCGCGCGCGGCTCGTGCACTTTCCACCAGAGTTGCCGGTGGCATTGCAGCCCGGCCGTGAATCGGGACTTGGAGAGGCGATACGCGCGAGGCATGACTTGGCGGGACTCTACCTCAACCTGGCGGGCCTAGGACTTCTGCGCGGTGGATATGAGCGCCGGATGCGCAAATCGGACGGAGCCATCGGCGGTCACGAATCGGCTCAGCTCGACCTCGGCCTCTGCGACCAGCCGTTCGTACTGCTCGTCATCGAGCTCATCGGCCAGCGTCCAACCACGCACGTCACTATGCATCCAGGAGCGAATCGAAGGGAAGCGGGCTTCGCCGGGCATGCGCTGGACTTCGGGATCGGTGACGCCGGCGCCCGCGATGAGCGCGCGAAGGGCGTTCGGATCGCCAAGTGAGTACGGTGATTCCAGCAAAGCCGCGACGTCGTCGCCGAAAAGGCGAGCCAGGAGCGAGGTGATGGCTGAATAGCCGGGCGTGTTCTCGAGGGAGTCCCAGACTGCGATGGCGAGACGGCCTCCGGGGCGAATGACGCGCCACATCTCGGCAATCGCCGCTGGCTTGTCTTCGAAGAACATCAAGCCGAACTGACTGACGGCGGCATCGAAGGTCTCAGCTTGAAACGGGAGGGACTCCGCGGGAGCTTCGAGCCAATCGATTTCTGGTGCCTTGCGCTCAGCTACGGCCAACATGCCAGGGTTCAGATCGACGCCGACAATATGCCCGCCTGGAGACGTGGCAAGAGCCGCTTCCATCGCAAGGACGCCAGTGCCGCACGCTACGTCAACGACGCGCTGCCCGGGTTGAAGCGCCGCAGCCGCGACGACCCGAGGCGTCCAGGCCGCGAAAAGCGCTGGCAAAAAAAACTCGTCGTAGACCTCGGCTGCGTTCGCGCTCACTTGGCCTGCGTCGCTCATCGGTTCCCTCAGAGCCAGCCTACCTCGGTGGGGGTCAGCCCGTCCTCTTTGAGCAGCATGTAGCGGTATCGATAAATCTCGTCGCCGTTTTTCCACTCGGAGTTGGCGTCGTTGATGCGCCGGATGGTGCGGTTCTGCCGCTCCTTGAGTGGTTTGCCTCGGCACGGGTCGTCACGCCCGTGGGTGACGCGCGCGCCTTGGAGCCAGGTTTTGACGAGCTTGAACGATTCGGTGCGACGCTGGACCAGCGTCACCTCGGTGGCTCGGTTCGAAGTTTTCGCGATTGAATTGAGGCGGATGAAGTACGTACGGCCGGCGACCAGGTCGATGTCGATACGTTGGTTCCTGAAGCTGGCGACGTAGAGGGTGTACTTCCCAGGTTTCATCGGGATGACCTCGGCCTGGCGGCCGCCTACTTCGGCCAAGCATTGCTTGTCCGCGTCGAAGACGATGAAGCTCTCGGCGCGATCTTCGTAGAGGTTTTGAATGAACACGACGAGCGCCTCGTTTTCGGGCGCAATGAAGTCCGAGTTGTCGTAAGCGGCGGCTGAGCGTGGCTCCGCCAACAGCAGCGCAACCAAGACGAAGAATCTCATGACCCAAGGTTGTAACCGCTTTCGCTACCTGTAGTCGACGATAACCGGCGCATGGTCCGAAAAGCGCGGTTCGCGGGGGATCGATGCGCCGACGACACAGTCGCCAATCCCCGGGGTGACGACCTGGTAGTCCAAACGCCAGCCAACGTTCCGTTCGCGGGTGGTCGGATGCCGCAGCGACCACCAGCTGTACTGACCGGGCTCGGTGTTGACTCGTCGAAACGCGTCGACGAAGCCGATGGGCCCAAAGACCTGGTCGAGCCAGGCGCGCTCCTCAGGAAGAAAGCCGGAGTTCTTCTCGTTGGCTTTGGAGTTCTTGAGGTCGATTTCTTTGTGCGCGATGTTCCAGTCGCCGCAAAGGATGCAATGGCGGCCGCTTGCCACCAGGCCAGCGAGGTGTGCCGAGAACGCTTCCATGAATCGGAACTTGGCCGCCAGCCGCAACTGCCCACTCGTCCCGGCCGGCACGTACACCGACGCAATGCTCACATCGCCAAACCGCGCCTCGATGTAGCGCCCCTCCGGATCAAACTCGGCGGAGCCAAATCCGTAAATGACCTCGTCTGGCTCCGCGCGCGCGAATAGCGCGACGCCGCTGTGCCCTCTGCGCTCCCCCGGTTCGTAGAAGCCATGGTAGCCGGCGGGTGCGCGCTCCGTCTCGGAGAGCTGCTCAGGCCGTGCTTTGATTTCCTGCAGACAAACGAAGTCCGCATCTTGCTCCTCGAGCCATGGGTAGAACCCTTTGCGCGCAGCCGCGCGAAGACCATTGACGTTGAGCGTGAGCACCCGCATCGAAGCGGCGGAACGCTAGCACACAAGCGAGCGGACTCCGATCGCCACGGTCGCCAACCTGCAGCGCTTGCCCTCGACGAGCGGACCGCCCTCTCAGTGCTTGTCTTTGTCTTTATCCGAGTCCGAGTCGGAGTCCCCGTCATCCTCGCAGTCGCAACCCCTGTCCCTGTCCCTGTCCTTGTCGCTGTCGCTGTCACCGTCGCTGTCGTCCTCGTCGCAGTCACAGTCCCGGTCACAGTCGCAAGGACGCCCCTCGCACCGATCCATGCAGTGCTCCTGAGCTCGATGTGCCATCGCCGCGCAGCGCTCTTCGGAGTCGATCTTACTCATGCAGGCGTCGTAGACATGCTCCGCGAACTTCCCGCAACGGTGTTCACAGGTCGGCGGCTCTGGCTCTGGCTCCGGCTCTGGCTCCGGCTGGACGCAAAACTCGTCGATACAGAGTGCCAGGAGCTCACGTGATTCGATGCCGCAGGCCTCTTCGTTGCCGGTCAGCTCGATGCATTCGGCGAACTCTTCTGTGACTCTCGCCTGACAGTCGGCTTCGCAGGTCGCAGGCTCGCACTTTCCTCCGCATTCGTAGAAGCTGTGAATCGCCTTGCCGAAGCAGGCCTCGCGGTGCTCGCCATCGGCCGTGCACTCGTCGAAGACCGCAAGCGCCGCGGCCGTGCAGCCGTCGCGACATTCTCCGTGCGCCACGCCTTCTCGATCGGCCGCGGCGTCGAGAACCGCCGCGAGCTCGGGATCGCCGCTCGAGGTGCCGGTCCCGCAGCTCTGTACGAGCACAACGGAAGCCATGAGAAACGCGAATGAGAATGTTTTGAATTTCATGAATGCCTGCCTAACGCCACCAGGGTCACGACCCGAGGGCGCACCGACAGTACACGAAACGCAGGGTGCGTGTCGTGCCCAGATGCCCCGAGAAAAGAACAACTGCATTCTATGTAGGCCAGCTCATAAATCGAACCTGGAATGCTACTGGCGTGCGGTTTTGGTGAGCCTCCACACCTCGCGAATCAGCTCCACCGTAACTGCGTTGCGTTCCGCCACCGACCAGAAGTTCTTGTACGGATCCACATCCATCACTGGGCTCGCGTGGTCGCCGGTTGCGAGCTCCGCCGAAATCGCACCAGGCAGCTCCGTGCTCGTTTGCGGCACGAGCCCGTCATTGGGCAACTCCAGGATGTCGTTCATGTACACGTTGGTGAAGTCCACCAGCCCAATGGTCGCCATCGCTTCGCTGAGGGCGACGGCCACCCGCTCGCGCACCAGCCGAATCGCCTCACTCGTCGACGCCGCAACGACGCGCGAAACGTCGCGGGGCGTCTCACGGTAGTTTCGAACGACGATGGCACTGATCTCCGAGACTAGGCCTGCGTTGAAGATGCTGCTCGCAAACGTTCGGGCGAACCCGGTCACGCCGCCACTCGCTTCGTAGGTCGAATACGCCGAAATCACCGGGATGCGCGCGGTCAGCGCCTCGATGCGTGCCTTGTTTACTTCCATGTAGGGCTCGCGCACTTTGGTCTTCAAATCCTCGACCGACTGCCCGTTCCCACCAAGTGCTTCGAGCAGAAAGCCGTTGAGGGGACCAAACGTCGAGTTGGCCACCGGTGAACCGTGGAACGGCGCTTGAATCGCAACCCAGCCAATGACTCTCGTCCCGACGAGCCGCGGTGCAGCGAGCAGCGCATGGAGCGTCTCGAGGCTTCCCTTGCTGTGCGAGACGATGATGACCTGCTTCTTGGTGCGTCGGAGCACCTCGAGAAGCGCGGCCGCGTTGTGCTCGACGCTTGCCGACGTATCGAACGGATCCGACACCGCCGATAAATTCCGATAGGCGATTCCCTGCGCATCGAAGTATTGCATCTGCCGGTAGAACGAGACGAAGCCCCCCGGCTTGATCGGGAGATCGATCCGAGGAAGCGCATTGGCAATTGAATCCCCGACTGGGATGTCGATGTCCCGCGCGAAGGGCAAGTCGATGTGCACATTGAGCGCGCGTGCAGCGTCTTGGAGCGCCTCGTTAATCTCGTCTTCGAGGTGGACGCTCAGCTCCTCGTAGAGCTCCGAAAGGAAACCACCGACGAAGAGCACCTCCTGCCCCTCATCCAAAACGAGCGGGACCGTCGCAGCGAGCTCATCTGGAGCCGAGTCGATTCCTGCGCCCCCGGAACCCGCCGTGCCTCCCGCCCCCGCGGAGCCAGGGGAGCAACCCGCCGATGAACGGCCGCACCCAGCCAAGCCAAGCGTCGATAGACACAGGCAAAGCCAGAGCGCACGGCGGGCTTGGCTCGGAGTCACCATCCTCATCACGCAGGATGAATGCGACGCGCAGGCGTCGGGCGCAAACCTAGAGGCTTTTGAGGTACCGAATGGCCTCGGCCGCGTCGGTGCGAAGGCAGGCGTTGGTGTTGACTCTGCGCTTGATGATGCCGCCCTCGGTTCGGATGCGCTTCCTCGCACTTCGCAGCGCGGGGATGGCCTTCTTGTTGCCAAGCGTGCGCAGCTTCGCCACGGCTCCCCTGCGCGCTGCGCAGTCTTCGCCGTGCTCGAGGTCGAGCAGATACGAACTGAAGCGGTCGACCTGGTCGCCGAGGCCGACTTCGTCTGCGACGGCCATGGCCTTGTGGCGCCGCCGTGCGTCCTTGGATGAGGAAGCCAGGTCGATGAGCTGGTCGGCGGCCGTTGCGTCGTCCCCTACCGAGGCGAGCACACCCAGAAGCTCGATCGCGTCGTCGACGATTCCTGGCGCGTTCTTGTCCAAGATGAGCGCGACGTTGGTGCGCATGAGCTTGTCCTTCGCGAGCTTGGGTTCGAGCCTCACGGATTTCTCATACGCGGCGAGCGCCAAAATGCTGCGCTGTGCGCTGGCCTGCGCGTGTCCGAGAACCATCTGCGCGTACGGCGCCTCGCGAACCTCTTGCTGATGACCCATCAGGTACGAAACCGCTTCTTGGGGGCGGCCCTGCGAAAGCATCGCGGCCGCCGTTTCCGCCTCGGGCCCGTAGGCCGTCGGACCAATCGGCAAGAGCGGGCCATTGGGAAGGTAGTTCGGTCCCTTGCGACCGAGGGCGAAGGTCGTGATGGAGATCAAGCCTAGGACGAGCATCGCTCCGGCGATGATGCGTTTCACGGGCTTCTTCTTGCCCCCCGCCCGAACGCCCGATGAAGTCAGCGTGTCGCGAAAGCCATCCGCAACAATCGACGGAATGGCGCGAAGCCCGGACTGGCCGGGGCGTTCAGAGAGGATGACCTCGTCGATGCGCTCGATGTACGCCGCGGCGCTCCCGATCCGGTCGCACGCCTTCTTCTCGAGGCCGTGACGAATCAGCGCCTCAACCGCCTCCGGAACCTCGAGGTCGGGCGCTGCCTCCTCAAAACGGGGGACCGGAGCTGAAACGTGCATCCGTAGCAGGCTGCCGATGTCGTCGGAGTCGAAGGGCGGCACCCCCGTAATCATCTCGTACATCATGACCGAGAGCGAATAGAGGTCGGCGCGCCCATCGATGGGCTGTGCGTACGCCTGCTCGGGCGCGATGTACGTGGGCGTGCCGATGGTGACGCCATGCTGGGTGAGCTTCGCATCGTTGCCCAGCGGGCTCGTGTCATTGTCGTGATTCGCCCCGTCGTCGTGAAGCTTGGCAATGCCAAAATCGAGGATCTTGGCGAAGTCCAGGTCGTCGTCCTGCTGGACCAGAATGACGTTCTCGGGCTTGACGTCGCGGTGAATGATCCCCGCGCCGTGTGCGTAATCGAGCGCGCTCAGAACGTGGCGGCCAATGTGCAAGACCCGCTTCCAGTCGAGCCGATCTTCGCGTTCGAGCAAGTCGGAAAGCAGCACACCGTCGAGTAACTCCAACACCATGTAAAAGGTGCCATCCGAAAGCTTGCCGAAATCCGAGACGTTGACGCAGTTTGGGTGGTCGACCCGCCCGATGGCGAACGCCTCGCGCTCGAAGCGCTTGGTGACCTCGTCGATGTCCCCCACCTCGGGGTGCAAGAGCTTCAGCGCCAGTGGCCGCTTAATCGAAACGTGCTCCGCGAGATAGACGCACCCCATCCCTCCGGAGCCAAGCACCCCGGTAATGCGGTAGCGAGAGTCCAAGACGTCGCCGATCCGCGGCATTTGAGAATCCGAAGCAGACGGGAGCGTGGGCGCCCCATCCCCCCCTTTTGAAGTGCGCACGGCTACAGTATTGCGAAAAATGAGGGCTTCCGCCTGCATCCATCGGCCAAAATGCGAACTCCGGGCAACCATGCAGGAATGCCCCGAATCCGCCTGGTTGCGGGCTTCATGACATGCGAGGTAGGTCACAAGATGAACTGCCTCCCCGGTCGAGCTCGTCGCTTCATCGGCGCGCTGCTCATCGCGCTCATGGGTGCTGCGAGCTCAGCGTCCGAGGCCCAAATTCCAAAAACGGTCGAGGCCCCCTATGCCGCTCCCACCGAACAGGCGCTGCTGGTGTTTTCGCGTCCCCGGCGGAGACAAGCCAGCGAAGTGACGATGCACGTCGTGAATCAAGCCGGCCGTTGCATCGCGGTGCTCAACAATGGCTGGCAAACGACGGCGCCGATGTGGCCGGGGAAGCATATGCTGATGGTCATCACCGGCACCTCGCCGCCGACCGTTCAGCTCATGGAGGTTAGGCTCAGCGCGGGGAAAACCTATGTGGTTGATCTGCGTACACGGGTAAACGCGAAGAGGCCGGTCGCAATCAAAGTGCTCAGGCGTGCCGACCAAGCCCTCGGGGCCTTTCCTCCCGCCGTCCGTGACCGCGTCCCCGCCCAGCCCGACCTGCGCAGCTGCACCGAATGGGTTTCCTGGAAGCGCAGGAAGATCGAATCCCGGGCACAGCGGGTCAAGGTCGACTGGGACAAGGCCGGGGACGAGCACCGGGCGGCCCACACCGTGCATCGCAACGACGGTTGGACGGCCGCCGAAGTTCATGGGCCCTAGCGGCAAAGCGCCGAAAGCATGGATGAATTCACCCGTTCAGGGCTTGTGCCCCGGGGCTAACCCTTGCGGCACCCGAGCGGACTGAGCTATGGAGATGGCGCGTTGGTCACTCACGATCGACTCAACATGGGGATAGGGCAAGCGGGGTCGCGACGCTGGAACGACACGGATGTCGTCCGAGCGACCCAGGACTGCATGTGAGTGACACGAAAATGGAGGAACCTGTGAAATCTAAGCAATGGATTGTGGCCGTCATGGCCGCGCTCGTGGTCGTGACCGGAATTCTCGGCTGCACGAAGGACGACACTGCGGTCAAGGCACTGCAGGAGTTGACGAATCAACAGCTCGAAGCGGCAACGGCGAGCAACGAAGCGCTCACCAAGATCGCAGGCGAGATCGAGGAGTGCCAGGCCGAGGTCGCCAAGACCAAGGGTGAGGCTGTGGTGATCAAGACGAAGGACGTCACCGTCGAGACGCCCGAGCTGGTCGGAGAAGCGACCGTTGAAGCACTCGAGGCCCTGAAGACGGCCATCGCCGAGACGACGAAAAAGCAGGCTGCGGCGTTGAGCGACCTCACGGCCGCCCAAGAAGCCTGTGCTGCGGACTTGGCTGAGGCCAAGGAAGCCGCCGAAGCTGCGCTAGCGGAAGCCGATGCCGCCGCTGAAGCGGAAGCTGCTGCTGCCGCGGACGCTGCTGCCGCGGACGCAAAGGACGCGGCCGCACAGAAGAAAGCCGCCGCCGCCCGTGCCAAGAAGAAGGCCGCAGCAGCGGCCAAAGCGAAAGCTGAGGCACCAAAGAAGTCAAAAGCAGTGCAGGAAGCACAAGAGCAGGGCAAGGCGACCAAGGGCGTCGGTAGCCGCTACTGATTCAGATAGATGGAAAGAGGGAGAGACTGATGAAAAGAATATTCTTGCTGACTGCAATGGCTGCGACGCTGGTATCGGCCTGTGATTCCACTGACACCACTGGCCCGACCAGCTGGACAAGCGACGATCTTTCGATTGTGGACACGGACGAATGCGGTTTCTTCACCCCGGGTGAGGAGCTGCGTGCCGTGATCACCGTGGTCGGGAGCACCGTCACGATGGTGGTGCAGTCCGTCACCAATCCGGACGCCGAGTTCGAGCTCACGACCGACAGCTACGATCCGATGGACAACGAGGTCCGCGTCACCGGCCTCTCGGTGAATACCAACTTCGATCCCTGCGTGGTCCAGCTCGACGACGCAATGGTGCTAACGCTCGCGGATCCCGACCTCAGCCTCGAGGAGCAGGACTCACTTGCGGTCGTCTGGAACCACGCTGAAGAAGACATCAGCAGCGCCTACGACGACGCGTGCTCTCTCGATGAGAACGGCGATCCTCTCGTCGATGAGAACGATGACCCGATCGTCCTCTGGTTCAACGAGCTTCCGTGCGCGGGTGAGGCGGACCTCACGCTGACGCTCGACCAGGTACAATAGCGGCAGTCGGCACGACTAGCGCTGAAGCCGCCATTGCCCCGCGGCGGGCCCGAAGCCCGTCGCGAGGCGGCCCAGCGACTCGACCGACACCCAGGCCGTCCCTTCGATTTCGTACGGGATGGTGAACTCTGGAATCTGGCCTTTCTTGATTCGTTCCAGCTCGCCTTGGCCGAGCTGGCGAATCAGGCCGACCATTTGAACGGGGTCGAGCCCAAGTCGGACCACCATTTTCATCTCGCCGCTGGGCGGGACGGTGCGGACGCGCAGGTCGCTGAACTTGCGCTCGCCGAGCGCGGTCGAAATCAAGAACCCCGTCGCCGCGTTGGCGAAGTCGCGGATGTCGCGGATCTCGGGCTCGTTCGAGCGGCACGCATTCGCATCCTGCCTGCAATTGTTGGGGTCCTCGCAAAAGCTCAGGCAGACGGTGCCGAGGTTCTGGGCGTCTTGGGCCCCTGGGAACGCGGTGAACGCAAACAGCGTCTGCACCAAGGGCAGCGGCACCTTGCTGGAATTTGCGAACGCTAGCTCCACATCGAATGCGAACTCGATGTCCGAGGTCTTCGGCACCGGCCCGAAGGCTCTGCAGATGAGCGGGCCGAGGTACTGGGCGCAGTAGTAGCTCGCCAGGTCGCGATTGGACGGCATCTTGGCCATGCTCACCGAGGCGATGCTGACCTTTGGCGGCTTCACGTTGGGAATTTTCGACCCGCTGCCCGAGAGGCCGAGCGCGGCGCAGCCGAAGAGCGGCAAGACGAGCACGAGGAACAACGACAAGAGAATCTGTGCTGTGCGGTGCTTCATGGTTGGTCCGGCAGGTTCCAGCGCTTCATAGCACGTCGGAAGCTGCGGACATTCGTGTAGCCGGCATGACGCATGATTTCGTCGGGGGTCTGATTGCGCTCGACACAGCCGACGAGAATCGACTTGCGGGTGGCGTCCACCAAGGCGCGGAAGCTCGAGTCCGAGTCTTGAAGGCGTCGCTGCAGTGTTCGGGGCGTCGTGTGAAGCGCGGCAGCCACCGCCTCGATGTTGGACTGGCCTCGCGGGAGCAGTAGCTTGATGCGATCGCGAACGACATCGATGAACGGATGCGACTCGAGGGCCGCGTGCAGCCCCGAGGCGACGCCGCGAAGCTCGCCGTGAAGCGCTTCATTGCGGTGCGCCAACGGCAAGCTCCAGGCCTCGTCGTCGACTAGGATGGCCGACTTCTCCTGGCCGAATAGCACCGAGCAGCCCAAGGCGTGCGTGTACTTCTGAATGTTCCCGCGATACGGGTGCTCGAAGTGAACCTCGCGCGCGGCGAATCGGCCCGAAGTGGCGAAGAGCAGGACCTTCATCAAGATGACCGCGAGGAACTCGACCTCATGAACCGTGATCGGGAGCTCGTGCTCGACCTTGTGCATCTGGAGCGTGTGATAGCCGGGGTGCTCGCTGAGGCTGAGCACGCGTCCGTGGGACAGCAGCTCTTGAAATCGCAGGCTCGCCTCGAGGCCCTCGCCGACGGTCTCTGCGCTCGTCAGCAGCAAAATCACCAGGTGATCGGCGCGGGCGCGCCAAACTTCGCCGGCGCTCAGCCCAAGGTGCCTGTCCCCGGTTTCGGCCAGGGCGGCGCGCCAGAACCGGCCGAGGGCATCGCGCGGCGGCCTGCCCGAAGTATCGGTGAAGATCTCGAGATCCATCCCGATTTCGTCGCACAGCGCCTCCACGTCGAGCCCGAGGGCCTCGAATGCGTTCACCACACCGCGCGCCCAGGCGCCGGACACTCTCAGGCCAGAATGGGTCCTGGCGTTTTCAGCTGAATCGCTCACTGGGCGCGATCGATCCACAAGGTTTTGCGAATTACAAGCCCGAGGGGTGAAGTTTTACAAAGTGTGGCGCGATCGGTACCGGCTTTTGTCGCCGTCGGTACGGACAGGGCGGTTAGCTTCCGAGATGTCATTCGGTGCGAGGCGGGCACCAGTGGCACGGAACGCAGGACAACGGATGAGCCCACCATCCCATCCAGAGTCAGGCGAAAAATGCGTTTCGAAAAGACGGTGCCCGCCTTGACCTCCCCCCACTCTGTGGAGCCCGTTGATAGAAGCCGGTTAGCGTCTCACCACGTTAGCCGGCTTCGCCTAATTTCTCGGCAGACCCCGAAACTGCGTTCGTTCGAGCCATTGGAGCGCCTTGATCTCGAGTGTCCGCGTCGGGGCATCGGGGTCGAAGCGATAGGCGAAGTAGCCGAGGTGGGTGTGGCCTCCTGTATGGAATCGCGGATGGATGCTTCGCACCTGGGTGCCCTCCTCGGTGACGCCGACGACGTCGACCTCGACCCAGGTTCCGGGGCGGAGCTCTTCTTCGTCGGGTTGAAGGAGCTCGATGCCGACGATTTCGTCTTCGGAGACCGCGTCGAACGCGACGACGATGGGCTCGTCTTCTTCGTCACCACCCAACTCCAGTAGCTGAGGGCCTGGAGAAAGATCCAGCCGGAGCAAGCGATCCTTGGGTTGGTTGCGCCCTTCGGCATCTGAACCCGATAGAAGGATGTGTTGCTCCCCGGCGAGGATTCGCTGCTCGTCCAGGACGCCGACCGGGATCCCGTTCGACTCGCTGAGCAAGACCGCGCGCGAATCGGGCTGAAGAACCTCGACGCCCGAGTCTGGAGAGCCATCGCAGGCCGAAACCGCTACGAAGGCAAAGACAATCGCAAAAAAAACCAACGCAACTCGAAGCATGACGACACCTTTCGATGCCCGGACCGAATCAAACCGTGCAACGCTCGTGCCAATGCGCGGACCCTACAATATACTCTGCGCGAAGCGCTCGACGCGCTGCGGCTGTCGCAGCAAGCGCACGCAGGCGTGAACCTCAGTCACAGGACCAAACATGGAAAACGAGAATCCCAGCATCCTCTCGCACGTGTCGGTCGGGACCAACGACATGCCTCGCGCCGTCGCGTTCTATGACGCGGTGCTACCCGTGCTCGGCTGCAAAAAGCTCATGGAGTTTTCGTTCGGGGTGGCCTACGGAAAGCAGTTCCCGGAGTTTTGGGTGCAGAGCCCGATCGACGGTGAGCCCGCGACCGTCGGCAACGGGACGCACATTTGCTTCCTGGCGCAGAGCAAAGAGGCCGTCCATGCCTTTCATCAAGCCGCAATGGCCGCGGGGGCGACGGACGATGGACCGCCAGGGCCCCGGCCTCAGTACAGCCCCGGTTACTATGGAGCGTTTGCGCGCGATCCGGACGGACACAAGGTCGAAGCCGCCTATTTCGATGCCTCGCTTGGCGAGCACACGTGAGCGCACTCGATCGCTACCTCGACGACCTCGGCGAGCACGTCGACGGAGACACGCTGCTCACGCGATTTTTGGACTATGCGACCGACCAGGGCCTCGAGCTTTACCCGGCGCAAGAAGAAGCCATCATGGAGCTCTTCGTCGGGAACAACGTGGTCCTCAACACGCCGACCGGATCCGGGAAGTCGCTCGTCGCGCTGGCGGCTCATTTTCGATCGGTCGCGCTCGGAGAGCGTTCGTTTTACACGGCGCCCATCAAAGCCCTGGTGAGCGAGAAGTTTTTTGATTTGTGCAGGGTGCTGGGGCCGCAGCGCGTAGGCATGATGACCGGGGACGCCACGGTGAATCGCGATGCGCCGGTGATCTGCTGCACCGCGGAGATTTTAGCCAACCTTGCCCTTCGTGAAGGCGAGCGAGCCGACGTCGACGGGGTCGTGATGGACGAGTTTCACTACTACGCCGATCGCGACCGCGGCGTGGCCTGGCAAATCCCCTTGCTCGCCCTACCCCACGCACGCTTCCTGGTCATGAGCGCAACACTCGGCGAGACGCGCCAGTTCGAAGAGGCCATCACCGAGCTTACCGGCGTTACGACGACCCTGGTGAAGAGCATCGACCGCCCCGTGCCGCTCGACTTCACCTACAGCGAGGAGACCTTGCAGAACACGGTGGTCGAGCTGCTCGAAGCGGGCAAGGGTCCGATTTACGTGGTGCACTTCGCGCAGCGGGCTGCGACCGAGCAGGCCCAGAGCTTCATGAGCATCGACTTCCTATCAAAGGACGAGAAGCGCGCCATCAAAGAGGACCTCAGCGGCACGCGCTTCGACACGCCGTTTGGCAAAGAGCTCAAGAAGTTCCTGCATCACGGGGTTGGCGTGCACCACGCCGGCATGCTTCCGCGCTATCGGCGCCTGGTCGAGCGCCTTGCCCAGGAAGGGAAGCTTCGAATCATCTGCGGGACCGACACGCTCGGGGTCGGCGTCAACGTGCCCATCCGAACGGTGCTCTTCACCAAGCTCTGCAAGTACGATGGCGAAAAGACCAAGGTGCTGACCGTTCGCGACTTCAAGCAGATCGCGGGGCGCGCCGGGCGAAGAGGCTTCGACACGCTTGGGAGCGTCGTGGCACAGGCGCCCGAGCACGCGATTGAAAACAAGAAGCTCCGCGCGAAGGCCGGCGGCGATGCGAAGAAGGTGCGCAAGCTCAAGATGAGGCAGCCGCCGGAGCGAGGATACGCACACTGGGACGCCGACACCTTCACCCGCCTTCAAGAATCACCGCCCGAGCCGCTTCGCTCGCGGTTCCGGGTGAGCACCGCAATGATCCTCAACCTGTTCGAGCGCGAAGACAACGGCTGCTTGGCGCTCCGCCAGCTAATTCGCAGCAGTCACGAAGGGCCGAAGTCCAAATACAACCATGCGCGGCACGCGATCGCCTTGATTCGATCGCTGCGCGACGCCGGTGTCATCGAGCTCGACGGAGAAGGGCCGCGCGTCCATGAGGACTTTCAGTCCGATTTCTCCCTCAACCAGGCGCTCTCGCTCTACGTCGTCGAAGCCGTCGACGTCCTCGACAAGGATGACGCGCTCTATCCGCTCGACGTGCTCACCTTGGTCGAGGCCACCCTCGAAGATCCCTGGGCCGTGCTCTATCGACAAACCGACACGCTCAAGGGGCGGGCGCTCGCGGTGATGAAAGCGGACGGCATGGAGTACGAGGAGCGCATGGCCGAGCTCGACAAAATCGAATACCCGAAACCAAGAGCCGACCTCCTCTACGCGACCTACGAAGTCTTCGCCGAGCATCATCGCTGGGTCGGGAGCGACGTGCTTCGGCCAAAATCGATCGCGCGCGACATGTACGAGCTCGGCATGAGCTTCGTCGAGTACGTCAAAGAGTACGGACTACAGCGTTCGGAGGGCGTCTTGCTTCGTTACCTCACCGACGCGTACAAGGGGTTCGTGCAAACCGTGCCCGAATCGGCCAAGACCGACGCACTCTACGACGTGTCCGACTGGCTTGGCCTCACCGTTCGCTCGGTCGATGCGAGCCTGCTCGACGAGTGGGAGCAGCTTCAGGTCCCGGGCGAGGCTGTGGTGATGCCAGTCGAGCGGGACGAAGACGAAACCGTCGACATCACCAAGGACGAGCGTGGCTTCACCACCATGGTGCGCAACGCAGCCTGGAAGATCGTCCGCTTCCTCGCGTTCAAGCAATACGAGCGTGCAGCCGAAGCCCTCGACGAAGGCTCGGAGAAGAACGACTGGACCGCCGACCGCTTCGCCGAAGCCCTCGCCCCTTACTGGGCCGAATACGACGCGATCCAAATCGGCCCGGACGCCCGCAGCAGCGCCCAAGTCCAAATCGAACGCCGCGAAACCGACTGGCTGCTCACGCAGATCCTCCTCGACCCGGACGAGCACCGAGGCTGGCACTTGCGCTTCCGCATCGACCTCGACGCAAGCCGCGACGCCGGCGCAGCGGTTCTCGTGCTCGAGGGGCTGGGTCAGTAGAACCGCACGGTTGACGCAAGCCTTCGCCGAACGAACAGCACGAGCAGTGCGACCACGCTGAGATAGCCGGGCCAATCGCCGAGCACGCCGTACACCGTCCACCCATCGAGCATTCGAACGTCGTGCGCAATCGTCGCCGCCTCGAAGACCTCGGTCCGCGCCACCACGCGACCCAAGGGATCGACGATGGCGCTGATCCCCGTGTTGGTCGCACGGACCAGGTAGCGCCGATGCTCGATCGCACGAAACCGAGCGAGCGCGAGGTGGATGCGCGGCTCGGGCGAGTCGCCGAACCATCCATCGTTCGTGAGGCTCACGAGCAGGTTGGCCCCCGTGCTCCGAACGAGCCTGCGCACATAGCCCGGCCGAATCGTCTCGTAGCAAATCGGCGTGGCGATTCGCCAGTCGCCGAGCTCGAGCGCCGTCATCTCGTTCCCCGAGCTGAATCGACTCAAGGTCGGCGCAGCGTCGCCCCACCATGGCAACCGTTCCCCGAGCGGCACGTATTCGGCGAAGGGAATGAGAAACCGCTTGTCGTACGCGGTTCGAATCGTGCCGTCTGCGTCGATGAGCAGCGCGCTGTTGAACCGCCGGCCTTGCTCATCCTTCCGGATTCCCCCAAACACGAGCGGCCGCCGCACGTCGGCGCGCACCGCGGCGCCCGACGTCGGAAGCTCGCGCGGCAAGGCGTGGAGGAAGCTCGTCTCCGGCCAGACCACTAGCCCGACGTCGTTCCCCGCCAGCAGTGTGGCGCTCTGTGCGAGGTGGCGGCGGTGCGAAAGCGCCCGTTCGGTGCGCTTGTCCATCACGTCGACATTCGCCTGGACGATCCCGACCGTCAGTCCCGGGGCGTTCGCGACGCGTCGCGCCACCCAGCGCATGGAGCCAAGGCCGTACCCCAGCAGCACGACCGTCGCGACCAGCACCGTGACCCAGCCCACGCGCGGCACGCGAAAGCCACGCTCCACCCGAAGCACGCCCGCAGCCGCGACCGCACTCAGCCCGCACACCCAGCCGCTCAGCAGGATGGGTCCGCCCAAGGCCGCCGCCTGCGAGAGCACCGTTTGATCGACGAGCGGATTTGCGAGATAGAACGGAAACACCGACGGGTAGAGCCACTCGACCGCGAGCCAAGGCAAGGTCAGCGATTCGACGACCCCGAGCGAGCGAACGCGCAGCGCGCGATAGGCCGACGCGATCAGCACGAAACGAAGCGACACCCAACCACCCCAGGCAAGCCAAACACCCCAGCTCAGCGCCAGCCGTCCGTCCCAAAACGATGCCAGCGCCGGTTGCAGCCAGAAGAACCCGCCGACGTACCCCGCCCAGCCAAACACTGCGCCAACAAAGGCCGCTTGCCCCGGGCTCGCAGCGCGCTCCAAGCAGAGCGTCAGCAGTGCGACCGCCACGAACGCGCCCGGCCACGCCCACTCGATGGAGAACGCGCAGCCGAGGAGCGCACCACCGACCAGGGCAAACGGAGTTGCAAAGCGGGCCACGGGCATTCGTTATACTCCGTCACTCGCCGGTTTCGGAGTTGCTTCGCGTTCGACGCTGCCCTACCTTCGGCGTCGGTCCGAGATCGAAATGCGGCGAATTCTGTTCACAGTGCTCTTGTTGGGCGCCGGCGTGGCCGTCGCATTTCTCCTCAATCGGCGTGGGGGCCGAGCGCCTGCACACGAAGCGGACCGGACGCCGGCTGAGCCCGCGCCCGATAGCAAGCCGCCTTCACCCTGGGGCAACGCCTCGAAGCTCGACGGCGGCGTCGATGCCGAAGTGGGAAGCCCTCAAAGCGAGCCCCTCCACTTCGACCTCGGCGAGCTCGATTTCGAATCCCTCCGACGCCGAACCCCCGACAGCCTCTACTGGCTGATGGCGGCCCCCACCGAGGACCCCGCCATCCTCGATGCGCGAGCCCGCGCGCGCGACGATCGCAACCTGCAATACGGCAAGGTCGTCTCCAACACGGCGAGCGTCGAAGAGATCCACGACTACTACGCCTACCGGCGGAAGCTCTCCGAGGACTACATCGAGGTGCTTCAGTTGATACTCGACGAGCACGGCGACGAGCTTTCCGAACGTGACACCGGCCTGTTCGAGCTCACGGTTTCCATGCACACGGCCCGGCTTGCCGAGATTCCTTCGAAGCTGGCGGACGCCCTGGAGCGAAAGGCCGAGTACGACCGCGTGAAGAAATCGTGGCAGGAGCAGCAGCGCCAAAAGCCAGACGGGCAGCCCTAGCGGGCAAAATTGTCACGGGCGGCACCACATCTGGCCTTGATCAACAGCCCCCAATTCGCCGATAGTCTGCTCGGCAAGTTGGAAACCCGTTGAGCCCGATCAGGAGGATGACATGAAATTCGGAGTCGTTGCGTTTTGCGCGTTGGCCTTCGCCATTCTTCCACTGAACACCGCGCGAGGCATTGGCCTCGAGGACATCGTGGATGGCGAGAACAACTACCCCTGGGAGCAGGTCGAGCTGCCCGGCACCGTCTGCGGCAACGGCTCGCAGTACAAGTTCTACGTCTACGACAGTCCCACCTCGAACAACCTCTTGCTCTACTTCGAGGGCGGCGGCGCTTGTTGGGACTACGATTCGTGCAGCGGCCGTCTGGGCATCCTCGGCGCAGCCAATCGCAACGGCCTTCCCGACGGCTACATCGAAGGGTTCCTCCCGAAGTTCGTCGCGCCACTCGTCAACGGCGCCGACCCCGGGATCCCGTTCCGCTCGCGAACCGACATCGTCACCAAGGGCTGGGACGTCGTCTACATGCCCTACTGCACCGGCGACGTGCACGTCGGCAACAGCGCGACCACCTATGTCGACCCACTCGGCCAGGAGCCCGATCTCCTCTGGTACCACAACGGCTATAACAACACGATCGCCGCGCTCAACGAGCTGGCGAGCCGATTCCCGAGCATCAACAAGCTGCTGGTGAGCGGCTTCAGCGCGGGCGGCGTCGCCACGGGCGTCGGGTACTACTTCGCGCGGCAGATTCTCAACCCCAACGCCGGCTACATGATCAACGACTCGGGCCCGGTGTTTCCCGCACCCAACGCGAGCTCGAACTCGCGCGCGCTCCACGACACGATCACGTCCTCTTGGGATCTCCCATCGGTTTTCGACCAGCTTCCAGCAACCTTCGACGACAGCGACTTCGGAAGCATCAACGCCATGATGGCCGTCGAGTTCCCGAACGATCAGCTCGCCTACACGGGTTACTCGCGAGACTACAACTTCTCCCGCTTCTCCTATGAGCGCTTCAACCCGGGGATCACGCCAGAGGGAATCCTCACCAAATGGAAGCAGGACCAGGATGCGCTGGTCGCGCAGCTCTCGCAGTTCCCGAACTTCTCCTACAACATTCCGTGGGAACGTCAGATCAACGTCAGCCATTGCTCGACGATCGTCACCTTCATCGGCAGCCACAACTGCCCGAGCATCCGCAAGAAGCGTTGGTATGAGCGCTGGCAGTGGCCGTGGAGCCAGAGCTGGAAGTGCCCTGGCACCTTCCAGACCATGGAGGGCTTCATCGACGGCTTCGTCGGGCAAAACCGAAAGTACCGGCTGGTCGAGCCGCCGAATGGCTACAACGCCGAGGATCCGGGCATGCAAATCGTTGCTCCCCTGATCAACGACGCCATCGCCGGTTCGTGATCTCGTCGCCACGCCTGGCGATGGTGCTGATCTTCGGCCTCGTGTTTCTTTCGTTCGGTTGCGACCGCGCGCAGAAGCGCGAGGCTGAGGCCGAAGCGCTCCGGAAGAAGCCGCCTGTTCGATCGGGCAACATCAGCCAAGCCATGGGCGCCGAACGGATCGCCCCGAAGATCCCCAGCGCCGACGAGCGACTGCTCATCGCAATTCGCGAAGGCGACCGCGAGCGAGCGCGCCGATGGCTCGATCAAGGTGCCTCGATCGACGCAGACGCGCCGGTCCTGGTCGCAGCGATCCGCGGCAAGGGCGATCTCGCATTCATCGAGTGGCTCGTGGGCGAGGGCGCAAGCGTCGACGTGCCGGATGCCGCAGGCCGCACTCCACTGAGCTGGGCAGCCGGGCAGGGCTCGACCGAAAAGGTGACGTACCTGCTCGCTCAAGGCGCCAAGATGGACACGCGCGATCAGCTCGGCCGCACCCCCTTGCACTTCGCCGTCTTCAGCGAAGAGAACGAGGTCGTCACGCTGCTTCTGAACACGTCGGCCGACGTCAACGCGCTAGACTCGCTCGGAACGACGCCGCTGATGTATGCGTGCGCGAAGAACCAGGCCGCCATCATCGAGAACCTGAAGGCGCGCGGCGCCGACCCGAGCCTCAAAGACAAGCTCGGCCGGACGGCGGCAGAGCGTGCTCACGGTGACGGAAACCCCTGCGCGCCCTAGGCGAGGTGTCGCAGATCGCGCGCGAAGCCAGCGCACCGATGCCCACTCCGACCGCGCGGATCGAGTAGCGACGGATTGTTCACAGAAACTTGTAGACGACCCCTGGCTTTCGAGGCTATGGATCACTTGACGCAGGGCCATGACGAGCAAGCGAAGGCTCGGTGCGCCGACGAACGAGGGAGTTTCCAATGACGATGCGTTCCATGATTCAACTGATCGCCTTGTGCCTTGCATTTCTAAGCGTTGCCAGCTCGGGTGAGGCAAAGAAATCAAAGGCGCCAGCCGAGTCCTTCGTCGCCCCGAGCGACAAGGCGCTCCTCGTCTTCGTGCGGACTTCGAAGATGGGCAAAGCGGTGAAGTTTTCGGTCGTCGACGACAAGCTGCGAGGGCTCGCCCGCTTGAAGGGCAACCAGCACGCTCTCGCCACCGTCGAGCCGGGCAAGCACAAGATCTACGTCAGCGGTGAGAATACCGATCCAATCCAAGTCGAGGTGGGCGCCGGCCGCACCTACATCATTCTCACCAGAGTCCGAATGGGCTTTGGCAAAGCTCGGGTCACCGCCACACCAATCCAACGAAACCATCCGGACTTCGCCGATTCCGTGAAATGGGTTCGCGACACGAGCCCATCCACGATGATGGAAGAGCTGCAAGCGTGGGTGGAGGCCAACAAGCCAAGCCTCCAAGGCCGCATCGAGAAGGCCGACGCGGCCTGGGCGGAGCAAAGCGACGAGTGGCGCGCCCAGCACTCGATGAGCGTCGAAGACGGACGCACCGCCGAGGAAGCCGGGAAGATCTAAGCGCGCTGCTCCACACGAACGCATTGCGTAGCGTGCCAACGCCGCGCAAGCCTTGCGCCATGGCAAACCAAAATTGAGCGTGTTCCGGCGTCTCGAGACGGATTGATCCCCGCGAGGAGCCCGAGTTTGTACGCCAGCTCACGGCGCAGAGGCCTGGCACGAGAGTTGCCTCTTTTTCGGGCCCGGAGAGCGCGATGGCACTTCCCCATGGTAAGTTCTGGCTCCTTCTTCTCGTGGTTCCAGTCGCAATCGGATGCGGACCCGATTCGGTCAACGAAGATCCCGGTGGCAGCGGTGGCTCGGCTGGTATCGGGGGGATCGGCGGTGACGGTGGATCCGGCGGAACGGCAACGGTACCAGACGCACCCACCGGCCTGACGGCTGCGCTCGGCTCACCGACGGCGGCCGTGCTGAATTGGATCGACAACAGCAGTGACGAAGATGGGTTTCGCATCGAACGAAGCTGCACGAGCCCGGATAGCGGATACGAAGCTCGCGGCTCCACGGACGCCAACGCCACCGAGTACATGGACTCGCTCCCGGATCAAGGAGCAGTCTGCTACTTCCGAGTCCTCGCCTACAACGGGGACGGCAACTCCGAGTACTCCAACGTCGTCGGCGTCAACATCCCGGCCGCGCAGTACGATCTGAACGTGCGAAAGTCGGTATCGGGAAACGGCATCGTCGGCCAAGTCGAACCCGTTTCGGATGAGGGAATCGTCTGCGGAACGCAGTGCAGCGCAACCTTTGATGCGGACACCCAGGTCACCCTCCGCGCCGCGCCCTCTGGCCCCGATACCTCCTTCGGAAGCTGGGATGGCTGCGACAGCGTCGTCGGGGACCAATGCACCGTCACCATGAATGCCAGTCGCATTGTGACTGCCACGTTCCTGAGCCCCATCACGATCGTCGCTCCGCCTTCGCCCGACCAAAACGGCGACTACACGGTCCAGTGGACCTGCAGCGCCGCCACCTGCGGGATGCCCAACGCATACTTCGTCGTTGAAGAAGACCTCGACGACCAGTTTGCAAACTCGACGGAGTTCATCACCTCGTCGGGCCCAAACCCGTCCGTCGCGGGCGCTCGACTCTTCCGGGGGAAGACCGATGGCGAGTACTGTTACCGGGTCAGCTTCCTGACCTTTCAGAACTGGAGCGCACCCTATTGCGTGACGGTTGCCCGCACACCTGCCACCCTTCCGCGGACCGGTCAGGTCAGAAGTTATGGACAGCGCGACGATGGCAGGCTCAGGAAGGGAACGATCTGGCCAAGTCCGCGCTTCGTCGACCACCAGGACGGGACGATCACCGACGAGCTCACCGGTCTGATGTGGGCGAGCGACGGAAACTGCATCGCAAGCGAGTACCCCACCTTCGATACCTTCAATACGCCTGGCGATGGCGCGGTGACCTGGACCCAGGCCCATGCGTTCGTCGCCGGAATCAACAGCGGCATCTATCCGAATTGCGCGTCCGGCTACGCGGACTGGCGCTTGCCGAACGTGAACGAGATGCTCAGTCTGAACCACTCCGGAGAAGACGATCCGGCGGCATGGTTGCTGACTCAGGGGTTCACTGGCCTCGACATCTTCTGGAATTGGACCTCCACCAGCGCCGGCGACCCGCGGTACGTGTTGAATAGCGGCGTCGGCGGAACGACCAGCCTGGCGTCGCGAGGCAGCAACTTCACGATCCCGATCGCGGTGTGGCCGGTGCGAACCGCGTTCTCTGACCGCAGACAACTGTGGCAAACCCATCAATCGTCCTGCTACGACGGGAACGGCGACCCGGTCGGTTGCGCCGGGACCGGCCAAGACGGTGAGACGCGGAGCGGCGTAGAGTGGCCCTTCGTGCGGTTCATCAACAATCAGGATGGAACGGTCAGGGACGCACTTACAGGTCTGACCTGGCTCGCGGATGCCGATTGCATGAACACGCAATACCCGGGGATGAGCTCGGTCGACGGCGAAGTCTACTGGCAGGAGGCCCTGGACTTCATCGAGGGTATGAACACTGGAACATACTCGGCCTGCGCCGCGGGTCAGGACGACTGGCGTCTACCGAACATCGTGGAGCTGAGAAGCCTGCTCGATTTCGAAACACCGCTGACGGGGTACGCCCAAGCCACCGGCATTTCAAACCTCAACGCGGTCGGCTATTGGTCATCCACCAGCATCTATCATCCGGACGGCTACATTTTTGCGAGAACCGTAAACCCGGGCACAAATCGCGTTTACTACGGGATCAAAGAGAGCGAGTTCCAACGACAACACGTTTGGCCCGTGCGCGGTGGCGACTGACACTCGCCGGTTCACTCGCAATAGGCGCAACGCAGAGAGGCATCGTCTGGATGCGCTCCGCATACCTCGACTCTCTCTCCGCAGTCGATATTGCAATCTCCAGAGCCGGCGCAATTCGTACAGGTGACACCGGGGCATCCGCTCTCGCCACCGCATCCGACCATCCATAGAGCAGAGATGCAGGCAATCAAAATCAACAACTTCTTCATGGCGACCTCACTTGTCCGCTGACACCGTGCAACTCACGTACCAGCCATTCACACCGCAAGTTGAAGGAAGTTACGATTCGATCACGGCGAAGTGGTTGCGCGAGCTCTAGATGAGGCGAACAAATTGCGCGTCGGCCACGATCTTGATCGGCAGATTATTCGAGGTTTCCGGCCGGTACAAGGTTTTCATCGTTTGGTACACCCGTTGCACGAACATTAAAGACAAAAGGAGCAGACATGGCGCACTACGGAACGCAACGCTGGGTGGTCGCTGCGATTGGCGTGGCCGTATTCGTCGTCATTGGATGCAGCGGTGAAGATGGTGCCCCGAAGTCCGGGCCGGGCGCGCTGCAAAGCCAATGCGTGATCAATCAGCTCAACTTGGAGCGAAACATTCCCGATCGCAGCCTCTGCGACAACTTTGGTTACAGCGACTGTTTTGGCTTCGGCAGTGAATGTATCAACTACTGCGCGTTTGGGTTCTGCCAGCCTGCGGAGTGCTCAACACCGGAAGACTGCAGCGCGTCGTTTGGCGAGCTGCCTATCGGGGTGAAGTGGACCTGTCATGAATACATCGTCAGCAACAAGGGCTACGGAAACTGGTGTGAGTTCGTAGAGGACTGCCCGGAAGGCAGCGTCAACTGCCCCTGCCTCCCGGGAGATCTGTGCGGGCCTGACCCCTGGGGCACGGGCAACATGAGCTGCGTCGCCGGAGCCTGTGAATCGTCTTGCCCGTCTGCGTGCATCCAGGGCTCGGTATGTTGCGGCGGCTCCCTCTGCGCAGGCAACTGCATCGGCACCCCCTGCTGCTCCTGAGCTCTACCGCCCGCAAGGAGCAATCCAACCGAGTTAACAGCAGACAAGTCAACCAAGTTGTTGTCCGTCACAGGTAGCCGTCGGCGACTAGCGGGCTCTTACAAAGACTCTTCGTAGGTGAACACGGCCTCTGGCAGGTCGTCTTCGGCACTCTGCGAAAGCCCAATCGGGTCTTGGTCGAAGCCAAAGGCCCAGCGTAGCTGCGCCGTCACGAAGTGGTTGATCACCGGCCAGCCATCCTCGGGCGCGATCGCTTCATCTTGACAACCGTCGGTCCCAAGACGAACGAGATTGTCCGGGAGCTCAAGACCGGCTTCGAGCGCAATCGCAATGACGCCGCCGCCATTTTCGCCGATGGCGCAGATGTCGCTGGGCCCGAGGTGTCCCATCGCTTCGATCACGACGTGCCGGGCCGGCGTGCTGGCCGCCGCGAAGGCGTTGGCCGTGCGCTCCGGGGAGGCGACCGCGTCGATCGCGCCCGCGATCCAGAGCGACGGTTTGTCGGGAAGCTCGATGGGGCTCTCGCTCGAGATGCCCGTTGACAGAGGAATGTAGGTCACGACGTCGGGTTCCCCGCCAAAACGAATCGAGGTCCCGCCGCCGGCGGAATGGCCCGTGATCGCAATTTGATCGGTGGAGACGCGCCGGTTCAACAAGCTCCCATCGCGCTCGTTTTCCGAGGCCATGAGCGCGACGACCATGCGCGTCAGTTCCACGTCATCGAGCACCGGATCCGGTTCGTCGCCGAGAAAGCCCTGCAGGCCGCGCTCCAAGTAGTCGACCGATGCCACGACAAAACCCCAGGTCGCCAAGTGCGTCGTCAGGAAGGTCGACTGATTGCGGTAGCTCGAGGAACCGTGAGCAAAAACGACCAACGGAAACGAACCGTTCCCGCTCGCCCGCACATCGCGGTAGGCCGCAGTTTGCAACGGCGGGTTGATATCGTCGTCCAGAATTGCCTGGAGCGCGTCGGGAAGCTCGTCGCGAATGAAGTACGGCACGGGGCTCATCCCGGCCACATCGGCACGGTTTACCGGATACCAAACCTCGACCATTCGATCGGCCAAGGTAAGCGTCGTCACGCCGGCCTCGAACGGACCAACGTCGCGGTAGGTCCCACTGAGGGGCGCGGGCGGTACGGCCCCCGCGAAAGAGGTCGTGTCGGTCGAACAAGCCGCAAGGCCGAGGGCTAAAATCAGAATAGAAAAGGAAAGAAAGCGTGCGTGCGTCATGGAAGCTCCAGGCCAGAGCATCTAGCACAGCAAACCGTGACCCCCAAAAGGGGACAGTCCCCTTTTTGCTGGGCAGCGTGGAAAAGGGGACTGTCCCCTTTTTCCTAGGCGGCGCCGTCTTCTTTGGCTTGGAGCAGGTCGACGGGGGCGTCCTCGGCGAGGTCGAGCATGGCGGTCGCCGTGTCGGCGGGCAGCTCTTCGACATCGCGGAGCTTTTTTTCCATCGCCCGGGTGCGTCGGCCGGTTTCGTCGATGGTGCGGCCGGCGGTGTCGAGCTGCCGCTTCACTTTCTCGAGCACGTCCCCGAACTTGCCGAACTCGTGTTTCACTGCGCCCAGCACCTTCCACACTTCGCTCGAGCGCTGCTCGATGGCCAGCGTGCGAAACCCGATGCGGAGGCTGTTGAGCACGGCCGCCAAGGTCGTGGGCCCAGCCACCACGATGCGATGCTCACGCTGCAGCCGTTCGACCAAACCCGGGTGGCGAAGCACCTCGGAGTAAAGGCCTTCGGTCGGCAGAAAGAGAATCGCGAAGTCCGTCGTCTGCGGTGGGTTCAAGTACTTGGTGCCCACGTCCTTCGCCGAATCCTGAACCGAGCGGACGAGCGCGTTCTGTGCCTGCAGCACCGCGCCCGCGTCGCCGTTCTCGCTTGCCTCCACCAGCCGCAAATAGTCCTCCTGCGGGAACTTCGAGTCGATCGGCAGCCAGACGCACTGGTTCGGGTCCCCGCTCGGCCCCGGCAACCGAATGGCAAACTCGACGTTGTCGCGCGAGTCGGGCCGCGTCTTCACGTTTCGATCGAACTGCTCGGGCGTGAGAATCTGATCGAGCAGCGCGCCGAGTTGCACCTCGCCCCAGGTCCCGCGTGTCTTCACGTTGGTGAGCACCTTCTTTAGATCCCCCACCCCGCTCGCCAGGCTTCGCATCTCGCCGAGGCCCTTCTGCACCGCTTCGAGCCGGTCGCCAACGAGCTTGAACGATTCGCCGAGTCGCTTCTCGAGCGTGCTCTGTAGCTTCTCGTCGACGACCTCGCGCATTTGGTCGAGCTTGCGTTCGTTGCTGCTCCGAAGCTCTTGAAGACGACCGTCGACCGTCTCCTGCAAATGCTTGAGGCCGGCGTGGTTCGAGTCCGTCAGCCCCTTCAGCTGCAAGGTGAACGCCTCGAACTTCTTGGTTTGCGAATCGCCGATTTGGGAAATCGTTTTGACGAGACCGTCCGTGCTCGCCTGGTGCGTGCCAGAAACCTCCCGTCGAAGCTCGCTCGCCGCGGCCGACGCCTCCTCACGCGACGCCCGAAGCTCCTCACGCAGCAGGCGCGCCGTCTCTGCACGATCCTCCGCTTCGGCCTGCGCAATCGCGGCCGAGTCGCCTGCCCTCCTCTTGAGGAGCACGAGCGTCACGATGAGGTTGATGACCAGCAGGATCACCACAGCCATCAAAAGCGGATCTACCATCAACAATCCCCCAAAAACCGAGCTAGCCGCGATACTAGCACCATCGGGACGGCCTGAGCAGCGCGGATTGAGGACGACGCGCCCATGCTAGAGTGCGCGATGCACATGCCGAGGGGGGGTCAGCCAGAAGAAGCGCTCAGAGCCCTTCTGCCCGCGAAGATCGCGGTCCGGTTCGAAGAGATGTTTCCGAACATCCGCAACGGCCGGATCAAAAGGCGCGATCGCAAGCGCGCCGAGATGCTCTGCAAAGCCGAGCCCGTTCTGCAGCGCGTGATGAACCCGATGGAGGTCGTGCGCTTCGCAACCAACGGCGTCCGGCAGCTCAGCTGGTGGCTGCTCACCGCGGGCTCGATGAACCCGTTCGCCAACCGCACCACCTTGGTGCTCACCAATCGACGCATCCTGCTGATCCACACCGACTCGAAGCTACGCCCGCGCATGTTCGCGAGCCAACTCCCTCTCGACCGCATCCGCGCCACCTCAGGCCGCAACAGCTACATCTTCATTCGGACGGGGCACGAACAACTGATGTTCCACGGCGTGAAGCGCTCGGAAGCGCGCCAACTCAAGGGCTTGCTCGAATCAACCGCAAGCAAGGAGGGCGGCTGGCAAAACCTCTGCCCGCGCTGCTTCACTGCGACCGACGACGCGCCCCTCTCGTGCAAGAAGTGCGGCGAGGAGTTCAAGAGCCCGAAGAAGGCGGCGCTCCGGTCGCTGTTCTTGCCTGGCTTGGGCGACTTCTACCTCGGCTACCACAAGTATGGCTTGCTCGAAATCACCGGCGTCACCCTGCTCTGGGGGCTTTTCTTGAGCACTCTCATTCCGGCCACCCTGAGACGCGGGTTCGAGGGTGTCGCGGTTGCAGCGCCGATCTTCGCCTTGCTCGCGCTCATCCACATCGGCGACGCCCTGCTCACGCGCGCAAAAGCGAGAAACGGCCTCCACTCCAAAGACGGGGCGCTGCCCACGGGAAATATTGGCAGCCCCGATCCGAGTTTGTGACGATGGTGACCTCGCCGCCGAAGACGCCTAGCCTTTTCTCGGTTGCGTATCCGGGGACTCTGGTTGTAAGGATACGCCTTCCATCGAAGGAGGCCGTCCATGCAGGAAGAAGAGCTCGATCCTACCCACATCATGCAGGTCGGCATGGGTTTCTTCGGCTCCCGCACGCTGCTCACGGCTGTCGAGCTCGGCCTCTTCACCGAGCTCGGGACCGGCAAGATGACCGGCGCCCAGATCGCCGAGCGATTGGGTTTGCACCCGCGTGCGATTCCAGACTTCCCCGACGCGCTGGTCTCCCTGGGCTTACTGCGCAGGGACGGCGATGGGCCCGACGCGCTCTACGGGAACACGGCCGAGACGGCGGTCTTCCTCGACAAGGAGGGCGCGAACTACATCGGCGGCATCCTCGAGATGTCGAGCAGCCGTCTCTATGGTTTCTGGAACCACCTCACCGAAGCACTCAAGACGGGCGAACCACAAAGCGAAATCAAAGAAACCGGCGAGCCCATGTTCGCCAAGCTCTACGCGGTGCCGGAGCGAATCGAGCAGTTCATGGCCGCCATGGCGGGTGTGTCCGCCGGCAACTTCCGAGCGCTCGCCAAGAAGTTCGATTTCTCGAACTACAAGACGCTCTGTGACGTTGGCGGCGCAACCGGCCAGCTTTCCTGCATGGTCGCGGCAGAAAACCCCCACATGCACTGCGTCAGCGCGGATTTGCCCAAAGTCGAGCCCATCGCCAAAAAGTATATCGAAGCAGCCGGGCTGCCGCATCGGGTCTCGACCGCGGTGGTCGACTTCTTCAAGGATCCGCTCCCGAAGGCCGATGTCATCACGATGGGCATGATCCTCCACGATTGGAACCTCGAGAAAAAAAAGCACCTCATCAAGCTCGCGTACGACGCGCTGCCTCCCGGGGGCGCGTTCATCGTCGTCGAAGCGCTCATCGATGACGCGCGGCGAGAAAACGCTTTTGGCCTTTTGATGTCGCTCAACATGCTCATCGAGTTTGGTGATGCGTTCGACTATTCGGGCGCGGATTTCAAGCAGTGGTGCAGCGAAGTCGGCTTCGATCGCTTCGAGGTCATTCCCTTGGCCGGCCCGTCGTCCGCGGCCGTGGCGTACAAGCCCGGGTAGCGATGTTGGAGCCCGGCTATCTCATCGTCTCCCTCATCGTGAGTAGCGTGGGTTTCGTGATGTTCGTCTACGGCAAGAAGCAACAACGGGCCGTACAACTGGGCGCCGGTCTGCTCCTTTTGCTCATTCCATTCTTCGTGCGCGACGGGCTCCTTTTGGGAATGGCCGGCGCCGTGATCTGCGCGATCGTGTGGGGCGCAGTCAAAGCCGGGCTCTAGCGCCCTTGTGCAGGGGCAGCGTCCGGTCTATTGAAACCCCGATGATCTTTGGTGGCAAAGACAAGCCCAGCGAAATGACGCCCGAAGCGCGTGACCGCTTGGCGGAAATCGTCGAGCGCTACCTCGCAGAGGCCGACGACGCGACGCGACGCATCGTGACCGCCGTTGCTGGCTTGCTAGCGAAAGTCGCCTACGCCGATGGGCACTATTCGGAGCAGGAAGAAGCGACCATTCAAAAGGAGCTCAGCCGCGTCCACGGCTTGAGCCAGGCGGGCGTCGATGCGATCTGCGGGCTTCTCGCCGACCAGATAAGTCACGTCGCGCTTCTCGGCGACCACGACTGGACGCGCGATCTGCGAGAGCTTGCGGATAGAGAGCTGCGTCTCGAAGTGCTCGAAGTCTTAATCGAGATGGCTGTCGCCGACCACGTGCTCAAGCACGAAGAGCAAACCCAGCTACGCCGCCTCGCCAAAGCGCTGAGCCTAACCCAAGACGACTACAACGCGCTCCAAGCCAAGCACCGCGACAAGCTCTCGACGCTGCGCTAGGCGCGCCGCGCCCCACTAACCCATCTGTCCGAGCATCTGCTTCATCAAGCCGTGCAGCAGGTTCACGGCCTTGAGCGGGCGAATCATTACCTTGAAGTCGTCGATTTTCCCGTCTTCGTTCCAGTGGACCATGTCGACGCCGTTGATGATGATCCCGTCGAGCTCCGCGGTGAATTCGAGCACGGCGTCGGACTCGCCGACGACCTCCCGCACGTACTCGAACTTGCTGCCACCGAGCACCATGATGGCCGCGCTCAAATAGAGCTTCGTGAGCGCCTTGCCCCGCTGCGGGGTGTGCACGACGGGGGAGTGAAACACGGCATCATCGGCCAAGATGTCGTCCAGCCCGGCAGCGTTTCGATCCTCGATGAGTTGATGCCAAGTGTCGATCGCGGGTTTACTCATGGGGCGCACTCTCCCCCTTTTCGCCCCGACGCGAAAGCAAATTAACCCTTCGAAAAAGGGGACAGTCCCCTTTTTACAGGGTGGCTCGGATCAGGTCGTCGAGGGCCGGACGCATGGCGTCGGTGATGCAGTGTGGATCGGGAATCGCGGCGGCGTCAGCGATGAGCGCGAACGCGATTTCGCCGCAGTAACTCCAGCCCGTGATATTGAGACCAATTCCTTCGACCGCGGGGCCGACCGAGTAGATCGTCCGGAGCCGGGCTCCCGCGACAAAGAGCGGATGATCGGGACCGCGGACTGTCGAGACGATGAGATTCGCCGCCGGCGGCAAGACGTCGGACAAGCCCGACTGCGCGAACGCAGCGAGAGCCCAGCGGTAGGCCACGGCGGGCGCGGCCTCGGACCAATCGAGCATGGTCTCGATTCCGAGCTGCCCCTGCACTTCTTTGGACTGCGTCGTGACGGCGTGAATCTTGTGCAGGCGTTCGAGCGGGTTGCGAACATCGTTGCACAGAGACGTGAATAGATTGGCCACGCGATTCCCCGCCTCGCGCGGCGCATCCACCAAAGACGCCACCGCCATTGGCACACTTGCGATCAGTGGCTTCGATAGGGTCTCACCGCGAGATTCGAAAAAACGATCGAGCGCCCCTGCCACAGTGGCCAGAACGACATCGTTGAGCGTCACGTGGGCGGCGTTCTTCACAGCTTTGAGCTCGGCAACGGGAAGCGAGGTCGTCGCAAACGAACGCTCGGGCGAAAGCGAGCGATTGAACACGGTGCGCGGCGTCACGAAAGGGTACGGTACGTCGATGGCCCGATGCTTGAGGTTCTTGAGGACGCTCACGCTACCTTTCACCGTCCTGCGCACGAGGGGGCCGATCAGGGCGAGCGCCTCTCGTTGATCGCGGACGGCGTCCACCAAGAGCTTGCGTCGCGAGGGAATGGCGTCGGGAACCCAGGGAGGATTGGCTGCGTTGTGGTTGTTCTGATCCGGTTCGAGCGTCATCACCTTGGCCAGCATGTTGGCCGAAGCGACCCCGTCGGCCAGGCTGTGGTGAATCTTGGTCACCAACACGACGCCGCCGTCGGCCAAGCCTTCGAGCAGCCACGTCTCCCAAAGCGGACGGTCGCGCGGAAGCTGAATGCTGGCGATCTCCGCGATCGCGTGGTCCATCTCGCGCTGCCCGCCGGGCGATGCGATCTTCGATCGATAGAGATGACGGCCGATGTTGAAGTGCGGGTCCTTCACCCACATCGGATGGTGCAACCCGCCCGGGACCTCCACCGGGCGCAGGCGAAGGCGCCGAACCAGGTGCAGTTTGCTCTCCATGGATACGCGTACGAGGTCGAACACATCGGCGTAGGGGATCTGCGACGGCAAATCGATGACCGCGACTTTGAGCGTGTGCATGTGCACGCTCGGGGTCTCCATGTAGAGAAAGGAAGCGTCCTGCCCCGAAAAACGCTCCACGCGCGCCTCAGCGATCTAAAACGGCAAAGCCGGACTTGTGAAGCCGATGGTCGACGAAGGGCGCCACTTCCGACGACCAGAAAAAGCTCACGTGCCCGCCGGCGAACCAGCGGATGCCCGGCTGGCCCCAGTGCTCCCACAGGCGTTCGGCCTGCTCGGGCGTCGAAACCTTGTCGTCGCTGCCGGCAAAGATGAAGCGATTCTCGAGCGTCGTGTGCGGCGTGACCGACAAAGGCGAAACGAGCTCGAAGAGCTCGCGGGTGTGCACACCGAGCACCCCGTTGTCTTCGGCTTCTTGACGTTGGTCGACCGGCGCATGGTGCACGAACAAATCTGGGATGTCGCAGACGGGAATCCCGGCAATCACGGTGTCGACGTTGTCGAGACCGGCGAGCAACGCCGAGACGTAAGCGCCCATCGACAAACCGTAGAGACCAATCTTCGTCGCGCCTTGCGTGCGCGCCCATTGAATCAAGCGGCGCGTGTCCCAGACGGCCTGGGACACGCCGTGAAACGCGTCGAGAAGATCAAACGACAGAAGCGAGGCGATCGGCAACGCGGCTGGCTTTCTCGGGCCATGCAGCGGCAGCACGGGCATGACGAGGTTGAGGCCGAGCTCGTGGTGCAGCTTCTCGGCGCGGAAGCCAGCGAAATCCGCATAGGGCCCGCCGGTCCCGAGGCCGTGTAGGCAGATCAGCCAAGGCCGCTCCGGGCCGCTGTGGCGAGCAACCCAGGCGTGGGCGACGTGATTGCGGTCGTAGTTGTTCCATCGGTCGGCTGCCGGGTCCTCCGAAGGCACTTGGTAGCCGCTTTCAAACGAAAGCCATTCGAAGCGCATCGAAGGGTGCCAGGCCGGCTCGATGGAAATCTCATCGATGGCCGGTGGGGTCGCATGAAACGCGCTCGGCGCCACAGGCCGGCCCGCGCGGTACAAGCGGTGGGCGGCGGCAATCTCTTCGCCGACGCGCGCCAGGTCGCCCGCGCCCGGGTAGCGGTGCGGCCGGCTCATGCCCGCGAGGAAGAGGCGATCGATCGACCGCCCCGCGAAGCGTGCAACCCCGGTGTAGGCATTGCTGCGGGCCAGCCGGATGCTCGCGCCCGCCGGCTGCCGGCCGCGGCGGGCAGGCTTACGCTTGGCAGGACGCGCGGCCTCGGGCGAAACCGGTGCGCGCCACGGAAACAAGCTGTGAACCAGACTCGACCACACGCGCGCAGAACCCATCCATTTCTCCAGTCGATCGAAAATAGAACATGTACTATTTACGAGCAAGCCGATGCCCGACGAACCAAACAGCCCGGAGCAGAAACTGCCACCGCGTGTAGTTAAGATACTTCAGCGCTTCATGGAGCGCGGCTTCTGGAGCAAATGGGCCGCAGCGACCGAAACCCAGCTGCAGGTGCCCGCGCAGCAATTCGATCCGGAGTTCATGCGCAAGCTCGTGCCGAAGATGGAAACGTTCATGAGCTACTTCGGCGCCGAAGTTCGCGGCATGGATCGGGTGCCGCAAAGCCCGGTCCTTCTAATCGGCAACCACTCGGGCGGCATCATCACCCCCGACACGAGCGCGGTCTATGCGGCCTGGTACCGGACGCGCGGTTTCGAAGACCCTCTGATGGGCCTGGCGTTCGACGGCATCTACGCGGTGCCGGGTTGGCGAGAGCTCATGCGAAAGATCGGGCAGATGCCGGCGAGCATGGACAACGCCCAGGCGGCCCTCGGCGCTGGATGCTCGGTTCTCCTCTATCCGGGTGGCACCTACGAGGTGTTCCGGCCCTGGAAAGACCGCAACCGCATTACATTCAAGGGTCGCAAAGGCTTCGTGCGACTGGCCCTCCAAGCGGGTGTTCCCGTCGTGCCGGTCGTCGGCCATGGCGGACACGAAACGACCATCGTCCTGACGCGCGGCGAGCGCTTGGCGAAGCTCCTGAGCTTGGACAAGGTTCGAATGGACGGGGCGCCGCTGCTCTTTCAGGTGCCCTGGGGGATTTCGAGCCCGGCGATTCCGGGCATGCCCCTTCCGGCAAAGATCACGGTCCAAGTCTGCGAGCCGCTCGACTGGAAGCGCTTCGGTCCCGAAGGCGCCAACGATCCAGAAGTGCTCGATCGCTGCTACGAAGAAATCACGTCCATCATGCAGGCCACCCTCGACCGGCTCGCCATCGAGAATCCGAAACCCCTCCTCAGCCGTTTCGTCCGGCGGAGAGCATAGAGCGGCAGGCCGATGTTCCTCGGCGCACCGACGGTCGCGTGGGCCTTCTTGGCGGTCAGTCTGGTCGGTGCGTTGTTCACGGCAAACGCATTCGTCCCGGTGCGCCGCGTTCCCGCGCTCTTCATGCCGAGCTTCTTTGGCTCCTGGTTGACTGCCGAGCTCGCGATGCATCACGTCTTGTGGCAATCGATCGCCTCTCTGCTGTTCGTCGCGCTTGGCGCGCTAGCCGCCTGGCCAGGCTGGCTCGCGTTGATCATCACCTGCGGTTCTTGGCTCGGCCTCTTGGTTCTCTTCGCGGACGGCAACCGGGCAAAGAAGACCTTCGACACCGCCCTCGAAGGCGTCGAGCCCGTGCGCGAAACCAAGCCCGTGCCACGCCGAAACATCGTCTTGCCGTTCTCGAAGAAGCGACGCGGCATCCGGGTCACGCGCGACATCGTCTACCGGCGCGTGGCAGGCATGGTCTTGAAGCTCGATGTGGTGGCGCCCGCCGACGACGGCGCAAAGCGACCCGCGATTCTGCAAATCCACGGCGGCTCTTGGGTGATGGGCGACAAGCGAGAGCAGGGTTGGCCGCTCTTGTCTCACCTCGCGGCCAACGGCTGGGTCTGCTTCAATCTCAACTACCGCCTGAGCCCGGGCGCGACGTTCCCCGAACATCTGATCGACCTCAAGGCAGGCCTGGCCTGGATTCGCGCGCATGCCGAGCAATGGGGGATCGACCCCGATTTCATCGCGGTGACCGGCGGCTCTGCCGGCGGGCACCTCGCCGCCCTCATGGGATTGACGGCCAACGACCCCGAGTACCAACCGGGTTTCGAAGAGGCCGACACTAGCGTGCAGGCCGCCGTGCCGATCTACGGCGTGTACGACTTCACGAGCCGCCTCGGCACCAACCGACTCCCGTTCTGGTACCGGCGGCTCGAACGCAAGATTATGAAAGCGTTCCGGGATGAAGAGCCCGAAAAGTTTCGTCGAGCCTCGCCGATCGAGCGCATCCACCCGGACGCGCCGCCCTTCTTCGTGATTCACGGAGATCGCGACACCCTCGCGCCGGTCGAAGAGGCCCGCCAGTTCGCCGATGAGCTTCGCGAGGTTTCGAAATCCCCTGTCGTTTACGCCGAGCTCGGCGGCGCGCAGCACGCGTTCGACATCTTCTGCTCCCCTCGGACCGCACACATGCTCGCTGCCGTCTTGAAGTTCCTCGACGCCACCCACGCGGCCACGCGCGTCGAATCCGCGAAGCCGTCACTCGATGACGGAGTTGCGTACCTGGGGGTCGCCGTTCGCTAGGACGAAGATGCCCGGATAGCCTTGGGTTTCGAAGCCGTCGCTCGGATTGTTACGCAAAACCGAATCCTCGATGACCAGGCTTCCACTCCGGTCGTTGCTCACGAAGAAGATCGCCCCGCCGCCTTCGTTGGCCGTGTTGTTCTCCATCACGGTGCCGCAGACGGTGAGCGTGAAGGTATTGCCGTCGTTGTAGATGGCGCCGCCGCTCCCGCCGCCTGGGGTCCCGGGCCGATGCGGGTTGGCGCCGTTGCCGATCGCCTCGTTGTGCGTGAGCGCGCTGTTGATGACCGTGTACGAAACGCCAATCGAGCTCAGCGCACCGCCGTTCGAGCAAACGTTCCCCAGCCCTTCCCCGCCAAAGGTGCTGTTCACGATGAATGCCGGCCGGTCCTGGTACATGTCGAAGACCCGAATCGCGCCGCCGCCCACGTCCGGCCCAACATCGTGGCAAACGTTATTGAAGAAACGCGTGTTCACGGCTTTGAACCGGCCGCCCCGGACGAAAATCGCCCCACCGCCATCTTCCTCGGCTTTGGCATTGCCGTCGACGAAGGTCAGGTTCTGGACCGTGAGCCGCGGGTGATCCTGGTCATTGCAATGCGACGTCGTCCAAACCTGCTGCGCGTCGCAGGCGTTCTGATAGAGAATCCGGACCCGCCCGCCGCCGCTCAGTGTCACCCTGCCGCCACCGTCGATGACGACATCCGGGTTCTGGTCGTTGAACACCTTCGCGGTCCTGTCGAGGGTGATGATGATCGGCTCGGGTCCGCAGTCGAAGGTGATGACGCCTCCCCGCGCGACGGCATCGACGAACGCTTCCGACGTGCAACTCGCCGGACTCCCATCGCCAATGACCGTATCCGGTGAAGACACGTCTTCGAGCTGGGCCTCGCCAGGCACGCTACAGCTGCCGTCCCCATTGCCGACCGGCGGTCCCTCGTTCGGATTGGTCCGTGGATCGACAGGCGCCGACTCGCCGCAGCCCAGCGCTCCGAGCACCAGCAGGGCCGCAATCCACGGCCAGTAGCGTTCTGACATCCTCGGTTCCCCCTGGAACCAAGATAGCGAGTCAGAGGACCTCTGCCAAAAGCGCGCGACCAAACGCCATCGCGACCGGACAGCAACTCGATATCGAACGAGCCTTAGGGCGCGTCCCGTAACTGTCCTCGCATGAGGCCACTCGAAATCTGTTGGGATGTGAAGAGGACGTAAAGCGGCGTCGCGGAGTCGGTCAGCGCGGCCGCCTCATCTGGGGTGATGAACACCGAAACGGTGAGCGAGCTTTCTTCGAGGAAAGGCGGACCGTACTGCCGGACCACTGCGATCGGTTCCCCGAACAAGGTCAATACTACGTCCCCATTCTCCGACGCGTCGCCCCTGCGAATCTGGCCGTCACGAAAGTCATCCGTTTCGGATAGATTGTCGACCGTCACCGTGTAGCTCAGCACGTTCCCGAATAGTTGGAGGTCGACGGTTCCGGTTTCCGCACGATCGTCGAGTGGAATCGGTGGGTCGACCACCAGTCCAGGAGACAGCAAGACCATGGCATCAAACTCTGGGGTCGGCTCGGTCGCCGGCTCGGAAATGATGGGAAGCGTCTCGTCGTCCTCCTGCAACGCCAATCGCCCTTCGGAATCGAAGCCGCACCATTCGAAGAAGTCCTGACGCAAGAAAGCCTCGATCTGTGGCTCTTCACCAGCAAATTCGAGGAACATGGTCACAAAGAAGCAAGACCCGACGTCCAAGACGCCCCCCTGAAGCGATCCATCGTCCGTCGTCAGCGAGAAGCCGGCCAACACGTTGGAGGATGGGAACTCGCCGACGAACAGCGTTGCGGACTGGCCGAAGCGCGGGTCGTCCGGTTCGAACAGGCCGGCATCGGGCCCGAACCGAAATGCTTTGTATCTAAAATCAGCACGCGTCGCGTCGGTGAACCCGGCCACTCCAAGCTCGCCGGCTTCTTCCGCAGCGCAGCCTGGAACCAAGCACGCGGCAAGCAGCGACAGCGTGCCAATCCGAACCCAAGTCGCGAACGAAGTGCTCATGCCTGGCGATCCGTTGCAAACCGCATGCCTCCAAAAAACCGCCAGTTCCAGCCCAGTTTCGAGCATCGAAGGGTGCAGTCGCTGCGTTTGACGGATGCTCAGCGCAAAACCTGCACTGGGCGTGCAGCATCCGGGCTGCGGCTGGCAGCCCGGCTCTGGATCTGCCAAGACGCGCCCTCACGCGAAGGCGTGGGGGTTTACGCGTGCAGAATATGATTCGAAATGTGGCGATTATCGCCCACGTGGACCACGGCAAAACCACGCTGGTCGACGCGATGTTGCATCAGACTGGCGTCTTTCGGGCGAACGAGGCCGTTCGCGAGCGCGTGATGGACTCGAACGACCTCGAGCGCGAGCGCGGCATCACGATTTTGGCCAAACACGCGTCGATCCGCTGGAAAGACTACAAGATCAATCTCATCGACACGCCGGGCCACGCGGACTTCGGCGGCGAGGTCGAGCGGACGCTCCGCATGGCCGACGGCGCGCTGCTTCTAGTCGACGCGGCCGAAGGCGCCCTCCCCCAGACCCGTTTCGTTTTGTCGAAGTGCATCGAGCTCGATCTTCCCGTCGTCACGGTCGTCAACAAGATCGACCGAAGCGACGCGCGACCCGACGAGGCCCTCCACGAGGTCTTCGATCTGTTCTGCGACCTTGGAGCCACCGACGAGCAGGCGGACTTCGCGCACATCTACGCAATCGGCAAAGACGGGATCGCCAAGCGCGAGCTCGAAGACGAGTCGAGCGACCTCACGCCGCTCTTCGAAACGCTCATCGAACGGCTCCCCGCGCCCGAAGGCGACCCGGACGCCCCTTTGCAGCTCCTGGTGCACAACACGATTCACGACGAGTACGTCGGCCGCATCGCGATCGGCCGCATCCGGAACGGGAGGATCAAGCCCCAAGAGATGGTTGCGATCATCGGCAAAGATGATGTGGTTGAACGGAAGGTTGGCGCGCTCTGGGGCTTCGAGAGCCTCGAACGCATCCGCATCACCGAAGCGGCTGCCGGCGACATCGTGGCGATCTCGGGCATCGAAGACGTGCACATCGGGGACACAATCACGCCCCCAAGCCACCCGAACCCGCTCGAGCGAATCAGCGTCGAGCAACCGACCATCAAGATTCGCTTCATGGTCAACACCTCGCCGTTCGCAGGCCTGGCGGGCGACTACGTCACGTCTCGGCAGGTGCGCGAGCGGCTTCTCAAAGAAGCGCAGCGAAACATCGCCATGCGCGTCGAAGAAGGGGACGAAGCCGATTCGTTCATGGTGTACGGCCGCGGCGAGCTGATGCTGGCAATTTTGGCAGAGACGATGCGGCGGGAAGGCTACGAGTTCGCCCTCGGCATGCCCGAGGTCGTCGTTCGGGAGGTCGACGGAAAGAAATTCGAACCTGTCGAAACCGTCGTCGTCGACGTCCCCCAGCACCACGTAGGCACCGTAACCCAGCTCCTCGGCGACCGGCGCGGCGTGATGGTCAAGATGAGCCCCCTCGGCACCAACCGCTCCCGCATCGAATATCGCGTTCCGTCGCGAGGCCTGATCGGCTTCCGATCTTTGTTCATGACCGAAACGCGTGGCGAAGGGCTTCTCAACACGATGTTCGAGGGCTGGGACCCCTACGCCGGGCCTTTGCTTCGTCGGAAGAACGGCGCAATCGTCTCCGATCGGAAGGGCGTCACCACGCCGTATGCGCTCTTCAATCTGCAGCCGCGAGGCAAGCTCTTCGTCGGCACGGCGACGAAGGTCTACGAAGGCATGATCGTGGGAGAGCACAACCGGCCGAGCGACCTCGACGTGAACTGCACCCGCGAAAAGAAGCTCACCAACATTCGCGCCGCAGGAAAAGACGAAAACGTCGTCCTGACACCGCCCAAAGAGCTCACGATCGAAACCGCCCTCGATTGGATCGACCAGGACGAGCTGGTGGAAGTCACCCCGGATTCGGTCCGCATCCGCAAGGCGTTGCTCCAATGCAACGTCCGACCGAAGCGCGAAGCCACCAAAAAGGGCTAGGCCTTCGAATCCTGGACCGCCTTCGGGAGCGCGCCGGTCAAGCTCAACACCGCGCGCATGCATCGATGCGCGACGTCGACCGGCCCGAGATGCATCATCGGACAGCCGCCGGGGATCACCGTCGCGCCGTATGCCTCGCAAAGCGCAGCTGCCTCGGGCGAAAATGAGCCTCCGTCGATCGACCGGTGAAACCAGACGCGCCGAACGCCAGCCGCTTTGCACTGTTGCGCGATTTCGATGGCTTGGTCGGGATGGGTGGCAACCATCACCGCATCGGGAGGCTCGGGAAGGTCCGCAAGCGAGCCGTAGCAGCGGTCCCCTTCGACCGAATCGGCGTTGGGGTTGACCGCGTAGACCTCTCGTCCACTCACCTTGAGCTTCTTGAAGATGAGATTCGCTGGAGCGTCGCCGCCGCGTGACACTCCGGCGACCGCAAAGCGCTTCTCCGCCAGGAACGCTGCCGCCGCCTGGGAAAGTGACTTGGCGCCTTTCGGAATCGATGCTTCCGCGTCTGCGCGCGTCGACCGAACATAGCTGTAGAGGAACAGCGCCACCAACAGCGCCTGGAAGCCCCAGCTTGGAACCATTCGGGACAGAGAAACCAGGTCGGCAGAAACGGCGTAGGCTCCTGCCCAAGCGAGGCCTGCGATCACAAAGAGCGTGATCGGCAAAACCCCGCGGCGCTCGACCGGCTTACGGTCTGCCCACAAGAGGAGCACTGTCCAGCCGAGCATCAGCGACGCTCCAAATCGCATCGCGTAGCGGTAGTCGGCACTTGGCTCGAAGTTGGGGTCACCGTATGCCGCACGCCCGAGCTCAGGAAAGAACATCAGGACACCAACGATGCCATCGGCGACTGCACCGACCCAGTATGAAATTCTCAACCAGCGGATCTCAGGCATGACTCCATGATCGACGAAGGAGGTCAGTCGCACGGCCCGGGGTAGGCCCCAGCGTCATGCCCGGCGTTGGCGGCTGATCGTGCGCAGCGAGAGATCCGCCGCAGACTCCCGCGCGCGGAGGAGAACCAACCCGCCTCGGCTCGGCCGACACACCATCCCGTTGCCGGCGACTGACGTCCATCACCCCCCGAGGGTGCAATGCCTGTGCCACCATCGATGCCCCAAAAAGCCCTGGAAATCCGCGCGCTGAGCTGGAACGGCGCGAAGAATCTTCGCATCGGCCGTGATGGCCGCATCGGTTGCGCAAATTGCCGACGGGGTCGCCTGGAGGTCATGATGGCTTGGCGATGACCAGGTCCAAGGGCAAAGGCGGGAAAGGCGGAGACCGAAAAGGCCCGGTCGGGGGTCGCTCGGAAGCGGATCGCGCAGCGCTCGAACGCGCCCTGTCCGACGTGAAGCCCTTGAACCCGGCTTCAAAAAAGCGCGTGATGCCCGCGCCAGGGAGTGGCTCCGCGGCGCGACCCTCTTTGCGGGGCGCGCAGATTCGACCGACCGAGTCACTGGTTCTCGAACGCGAAGCGAACGGAATCGTCCTCGGCAAGCGCAGCTCGACGCACGCGAGCATCCTCGACGCCCTGGAAGATCCAAAGCTCGAAGTCCAAGCCGAGTGCGACCTGCACGGCCAAACCGCACGCGAGGCCGAACGCCAAGTGCTCCGCTTCGTCCGCGAAGCTCAGCGCGGCGGTAGGCGCTGGGTCCTGATCATCGTCGGCAAGGGTCTCCACAGCCCAGGCGGAAAGGCCACGCTCCAATCGAGTGTCGCCGAAGCCCTCAGCAAGCGTGCCCCCTCCCGCTTCGTCCTCGCATTCCGAACGGCCCCACGCCACCTGGGCGGAACCGGCGCCTTCGTCGCCCGCCTCGTCGATCGGCTCTAAACCCGGCTTAGCGCCCGCCAGCGTTCGCTTCGCTGACCTGCTCGTTGAGCGTCCAGTAGTCGTAGAGGATGCCGATGCCGGCCAGGCCAGCGGTCAGCAAGTAGAGGATGCCCGTCAGGTACTTGCCCATGTAGAATCGGTGGATCCCAAAAATGCCGAGGAACGTGAGCAGGATCCAGGTCACATTGTGATCGACGGGGCCGGAGTCGTATCGAAGCTCCGCCGAACGATCGAGCGAGGGCATCAACAACAGGTCGATCAGCCAACCGACCCCGAGCAGGCCCAGGGTGAGAAACCAAATCGTCCCAGTCACCGGGCGCCCGTAATAGAACCGGTGCGCGCCCATGAAGCCAAAGATCCACAGCAAGTAGCCGATCCCGAGATTGTGCGTATCACCCTGCGCCATGAGGGGTTCCTACGATGCGGAGAGCGGGCGGCAAGTGGCCTGCCGGTTAGCCCTTGCTGATTTTGCCTTCTTTGTGGGGCTGGTGGCTGCGGCACTTGGGGCAGAACTTCTTGATGTGGAATTTCTCCGGCATCGTGCGCTTGTTCTTGTCCGTCGTGTAGTTGTCTTTGCCGCAGGTTTCGCAGCTGAGCTTGATGAGATCACGCATGGGAGTGCCTTGCCTTTTCGGCTGGAAGGGGCGGAGTGTAGCGGGGCCTGCCGCCGGGTCAAATCCGGGCACGAGCCCCTAGATCCAAAGCCTCGATCGGGTGTAAACCCTCAAGGATGTTCGAGACTGACCGCAGCAGCGGCACCCCGGCCGAGTACATCGCCAGGCGCAGCAGCACCGTAGGCGAAATGTTCCTCAAGCGCGTGGAGCGCGACGCTGACGAGCCGGCGTTCTACTTCAAGGAAGGCGGCGACTGGCAGCCGGTCAGCTGGACTACGTTCTCCGCCCGAGCTGCCGCGATCGCGTCTTACCTCTTCGGGCTCGGCCTACAGGTGCAGGACAAGGTCTGCATGGTGGGGAGCACCGGCCCGGCCTGGTGTTACTGCGACGTCGGAGGCCTGCTCGCCGGCGCCGTGACGCTTGGCGCCTACCCCACGCTCACCCCCAAGCAGCTCGCCTACATCCTCGACCACGCCGATACGAAGGTGGCGTTCGTCGAAGGCCTCGAAGAGATCAACAAGATCCTCGCCCGGCGCGACGAGCTCACGAAGCTCGAAAAAGTCATCGTGTGGGACAGCACGGGCGCCGAGTCGCTCATGGACGCGCACGACTGGCTCGTGCCCTTCGAGCGCGTCCTTCAAACGCCGGTCGACCGCGCCGCCATCGAAGCGCGCGTCGCTGCGGTCGACCCGTTGAGCACCGCGATCATCGTCTACACGAGCGGCACCACCGGCCCGCCCAAGGGCGCGATGATCTCGCACGAGAACATCATGACGGTCATGAAAGATCAGGACGAGGCCTTCGCGATCAACGAGGACGACGTCGGCCTGAGCTTTCTCCCGATGGCGCACGTCGCCGAGCGCATTCTGGCCTTCTACGGACGCATCAACACCGGGATGGGCACCTATTTCGCATCGAGCATCGCCAAGGTGCTCGAAGAGGTGGTCGAGGTGAAGCCGACGATCTTTGGCAGCGTGCCGCGAATTTTCGAGAAGGCCTACGCGAAGATCATGAGCACCGTCGAGCAAGCGCCTCCGACGCGGCAGCGCATCTTCCGCTGGGCCGAGCGCGTTGGCCGAGAGGCCGTGCAGCGCTGGCAAGCAGGGGAGCCCATCCCGTTTGGCTTGAAGCTCAAGTATGGCCTTGCCGACCGACTGGTGTTTTCCAAGCTGCGCGCGGTGTTCGGCGGGCGCGTGCGCTACTTCATCACCGGCGCCGCACCGATCGCACCCGAAATCCTCGAGTTTTTCTGGGCGGCGGGGTTTCCGATCTACGAAATGTACGGAATGACGGAGTCGACGGTCATCACGCACGCCAACGTCCCCGGGAAGGTGAAGCTCGGCTCGGTCGGCCGCGCCCTGAGCATCGTCGAAGACCGCATCGCGGACGACGGAGAGATCCTCGTCCGCGGCAAATGCGTGTTTCAGGGCTACTACAAGAACCCGCAAGCGACCGCGGAAACCGTCATCGACGGTTGGCTCTACACCGGCGACGTCGGCAAAAAGGACGAAGACGGCTGCGTCCACATCCTCGATCGCAAAAAACACATCATCATCACCGCCGGCGGAAAGAACCTCACGCCTGCCAACATCGAGAACGAGATCAAAGCCTCCGACCCGCTGATCAGCCAGGCCCACGCGCACGGCGATAAGCGAAAGTACCTGGTCGCTTTGGTCACCATTGGCGCCGGCGAAGCGGTCGACTGGGCCCGACAACAGGGCACCATCGACAGAGCCACCGCGGACAAGCACATCAAAGCCCTGAGCGAGAACCCGCTCGGGCGCTCCAACGAGCTCCAGGCGCTGCTTGCCCAGGTCGCACGGGATGCCGACGTACAGAAGCGCGTCGTCGCCTCGGTGAAGAGAGCGAACGAAACCTTGTCGCGGGTCGAGACGATCAAGAAGGTCTACGTCCTCGACCGCGAGTTCAGCGTCGAGGAAGACGAGCTCACCCCGACGCTCAAGCTCAAGCGCAAGAACGTCGAGGCGAAATTCCAAGAAACCTTCGATCGGCTCTACGAAGACGAGGCGTTTGGCTTGGTGGTCGTGTCGGCCTAAGCTTGGCCTTCGATGCGTCTTATTCTTAGCTGCCTCGTCGTGATGCTCTTTGCATCTCCTGCGCTCGCGTTCGAAGGCGTGATGGAAGCCAGCCTTTCGAGCGAGCAAGGCGTCGCTGCCCGAGTCCGCGCCCGCTATTCGAAACAAGGAGATGTCCGCATGGACATTCAATCCGTCGACGAAAACGGCAAGCCGGTGCGGGCGACGACCCTCATGCCGTCCAAGGGCGAGAGCTACTTCTCGATCGACCACGGGCAGAAAGTCATCGTCGAGATGCTCTACTCGACACTCGCGACGGCCAGCAAGCAGGTCACGGGCTCGGGGGAAAACGCCAACCTCGCGATCAAGAAGCTCGGCAAAGCAACGGTCAGTGGCGTAGAGACCCGCCACATCCGCGTGATCGACAAAGACAACCGCACCGTCATCGACCTCTGGCTCACGCAGAAATACCCGGCCGACCTCTGGACACGCGCGTTCCGGGGCCGCAATCTCGGGCTCGAGCTGTCCGACGACGAGCGCAGCAAAGCCATGAAGAAGTACGGGGTCAAGCCCGGTTTTTCGATGAAGATGCGCGTGGAACAGGCGGGCGGCGTCCCGGTGGTCTTTCTGGTGAATATGGTCCAGCGCGCTCCCATGCCGCCAGAGGTGTTTGCGCTCCCCGAGGGCTACCAGCGCATCGAAGGCCCTTCCGCGCCGCAGCCTTGACGGTTCGGGACGACCTTGCGATATAGAGCGCGATTAGACGGCGGCGCAGGGGCGCCGAGAGGAGATTCCATGACCAAGCAAGTGCTAACGCGCGCGTTGATTCTGTTGTCCGCGCTGCTCGTTTTGAACGGATGCAAGTCCGACACCGCAAACGACGCGAAAAGTGGGGATCCGGTTCTCGTGCTCGACGCCGGTGCCGAGCCGCGGGAGACGCTTCGCTACAAGATCGACCACGGGACGTCCACGACGGCGACCATGGACTTCGGGCTTGCCTCGATGGCCACCTCGCGCCGCGCCTCTGCGCTTTCGGTCACCCCGGGCGTGCGGCTCTACATCGTGTCGGGCCCCTCGATGCAAGGGAAGCGCGGCAGCACCCGATTCGACGTTCGCATCGTCAAGGCCGAAGCCATCGTCCCGGTCGGCGTCGATCCTGGGCTCGCGAAGGACCTCAACAAGAGCGCCTCGGTGCTCGATAACGTCGGCGGCTGGGTCGAGGTCGATGACCGAGGCATCATCCAGCGAACCGAGCTCAACGACGCGGCCAAGCGCTCCGACGTTCCGGTGCGGCTGCTGGTGATGATCGTCAACGCGCGCACTTCGCTTGCTCGCGTGCTGCTTCCTGCAGAGCCCGTCGGTGTTGGCGCTCGCTGGGAAGCCCGCAAGGACCTCGTGCTCTATGGCTTCAAAGTCAACCAGGTCGACACCTACACACTGAGCGAAAAGGTGGGCGACGAGCTGAAGCTCAACGTGCAGATTCAGCAGTCCGCCCCCCCGCAGACGATCACCTTCGAAGAGGAGGGTGTCGAGCTCACCGTCAAGTCGTTCAAGATGAACGCGAACGGCGAGGTCATCGCCAACCTGAATGCACTCGAAGCCAACGCCTCGGCGAACGGCGACTCGACCGGGATGTTGAGCGTGAAGACGGTGGACGACACCGAAGACATCGAGATCGATCGCGCTTTCCAGGTTCGGATGACCGTGAAGTATGATCTCGCCACGGCCGCGGCAGACACAGCCGTGGAAAAGGCCAAAGGCGCCGGCAAGGCCGAAGAGAGAGCCGGCAAGAAGCTCGAAGCTCAGGAATAGAGCGAACCCGGCCAGAGCGTCGCGACGACGGCACGTTGAGCTCGCTCCCGCTTCCAGTATTCGGATTCGGGGTCGAGCAAGACGCTGCCGTCGATGAATTTCTGGAGCGTGGCCTCGACGCCGCGGGCAAACTCGGCGTCCTGCACGACGACGTTGGCCTCACTCTCCCAGAAACTCGCGGTCGCATCGAGGTTTGCCGAGCCGATGCTGGTCACGAGGCCATCGACAGAGACCAGCTTCGCGTGCACGTACGGCCGAATGCGGCCTCCGCGCGCGACGATCATCGGCGATGGCGGCGGCACGAACTCGTAGACCTCGACGCCCGCCTGAAGCAGCGGTTCGAGCTTCGCCTTCACCATGTACTCGAACAGCGTGCGGTGCATGGGCGCTGGGAAGAAGGTCCCATCGTCGCGCCGGGCAGCCGCATTGCCCGTGAGCAGCTTCACGCGGACGTCTTTGGCCAAGAGCCGATAGATCGCGCGCTCCAGAGCCGGGACGATCGGGTAGTCGTTGACGATATACACATGGTCCTCGGCGACGTCGAACATCGCCTCGTACATCGCGAGGCCGTTGGTTTCGGCAAGACCGCGGTGCACCACCAGACGCCCCGACGCCGAGCCGGCGGGCTCGAGCTCGGGCATCGTCTTGTCGTCGTCCGGAATTCGGCTGCCGCCCTGTCGATGCCAGGTGCCGATGAAGGTCTCCTGAACCGTGCGCACCAGGGGCCCGCTGACTTCGACATGGGCGTCGAGCCAGGGAATACGCTCGTGGCGGGTGTTGTCGTGTACCGGAACCTCGCTGAAACCCGTGTAGTACTCGTTGCTTGCGTTCCGGCCAGAAACGAATGCCAAGCTGCCGTCCACGATGACGAGCTTGCGGTGGTCTCGCTTCTTGAGTCGCGAAACATCCATCTGCTTGCGAGATTCGATCGGATTGACCGCCAGCACCTCGATGTTGTCTTCTTCCTTCAGAGACAACATCGACGGGTTGAGGCGCCCAAGAACTTCCTCGTCGGAGTAGAGCGCATCGACCATGAACCGAACCTTCACACCGGTGCGTGCACGCTGGATCAGCCGGACGATCATGTGCTCGGTGAAGTCGCTCGGCTGGACCATGTAGAACTGAATATGAATCGTCGATTGGGCCTCATCGAACGCAGTGAGCAAGCGCCGCCTCGCCTCGCCGTTGTCGAGCTCGGCGTGGAACGAATTGCCCGCAACCAGCTTGGAGTCGGTGGTTTGATCGAGGCGCCAGTCCAGCGGATTGCTCTTCGCCCTGTCGTCGAGCAGCTTGGCCGCCTGTTCGATCTCGACCGTGAACACACCCGCGAGCGCTCGCCTGAGCGCCGTCGCCGGCGTCATGACACTCACCTGCTTGGCATGGCTTTCATCAGGGCGCTCGACCCGCTCCGTCAGGATCGTGGTCACTGGAACACCCTTCGCGCGCAGCCGGCGAATGGCAGTCGACGCGAACATATCGACGAAATCGATGCCGAGGCTTCGGAGCTCCTGCTCTTCGGCCGAATAGACCAGAATCGCCCCGGGCGGCAGCCGCTGCCGAACCAGCGCCTGATGGATCAAGGGATCGCGGTTCTTCACGTGGATGTCGAAGTAGACGAGCTCGAAGCCCTCGTCGATGAGCGCGCGGAGCGCTTCGATGGGCGAAACCGTCGGGGCCGGCTGATCGGGACGCCCGGGCAGCACGAGCGCCGCGTCGACCAGCACGACCGGCCTGCCGCTGGCCACTTGCAGCAAACGCTGGCCAGTCAGGTCTGTGACGACCTCGCCCCGGTCATTGCAAATGGCAACGCCGACGCGATGAAGCCCGGGCCCCGGTGCGTCGATGACCGCGCGCACCTCGGCGGCGTCACCGATGGGAACCTCTGCAGCGACCGCGTCGTCGACCGAAAACCTCGCGATCGTGCCGAGCTTGGCAGAGACCCCCAAGGTTGCCGAGAGCTCGACCGGCTGCCCCGGGCTCGTGACCACGTCGCGCTGCACGCCGCCGATAATTCGCCGGAGCCCGGGATTCCGACCCCATCGCTCCATCGTCGTGCCGAGCGAAGAGGCCGCTGCCTCGAGCATGGAAGGCGACTGCTCGCTGGCGGCGAAGCGCTTGTCGACCTCTTCGGCAATCGTCGTAGCGATGCGGCGGATTCGCTCGGTCAAATCCTCGGGTGACTTTGGGTCGCTCACGGGGACCAGTATAGGCTGCTTAGGCCTCGTCGTCGGTGACCACCGCCAGGTACGGCAGATTCCTGAACTTCTGAGCGAAGTCGAGGCCGTAGCCGACGACGAACACGTCATCGACGGTGAAGCCGAGGTAGTCGATCTGGACGGGCACCCGGGTGCGCGAAGGCTTGTGAAGCAGCGACGCAACCTTGAGTGATGCCGGCTGGCGAGTCGTCAGGTTCTGATGGAGGTAAGCCACGGTGAGCCCGGTGTCGACGATGTCCTCGACCAGGATCACGTGTCTGCCCTCGATCGAGTGGCTCAAGTCGGTGGTGATCTGCACCACGCCGCTGCTCTCCTGCTGAGTGCCGTAGCTGCGCACGCCAAGAAAATCGATGGCGACATCCAGGTCGATGTGGCGCACCAAGTCCGCGGCAAACATGTAACTGCCTTTGAGCACGGGTACGACGACCAAGGCTTGGCCGTGGTAGTCCTCGGTGATCGCCTGGCCCAGCTCCGCGACACGCCGGGCAATCGTCCCCGCGTCGATCAGTGGCTTCGTGGGCATCGGAACCTACTCAGTTCCCTGAGAAAACAATGGGGAATTTCGCCGGCCCGCCTTCGGACGATGCCGGGAAACGCCAACGTCGAACCGAGGCCTCGATGCACTCGGCGAGCCCACCGGGGCCATCCCCATCGGCGCTCACCTCTTTGACTCTGCCAGAGGCCGCGACCGTCACGTTCACGTCCAGACGAACCGACTGCGGCGACTGCTGACCACGAATCGCTCGCTCGTAGCAACGCTGCAGGCGCGGCTTGTTGGTCGTCACGGTGGCCCGAACGCCATTGCCGTCGAGCGGTGGCTTCGTGCTTTGACTGCTCGGCGACTCGTCGACCTTGATCTTCGCGGGCGCGGCATCGGCGCCCGAACCGAAGTCATCGAGTATTTTTTGCTCCGCAGCGCTCAAGGAGCTTTCGTCCGATGTCTCTTCGACCGGTTGGACGCGGGCCCTGCGGCGCATCTTGGGCTTGGGCTTCGGGGCCGGCGCCATCGTTGGTCCGTCGTTCGCGGGGTTTGGCGGTTCGAACACGACCTTGGCTTCTTGCGTTTCCTTGGTTGGCGCAGGCGCATTCGCGAGCTCCGCGGGTGCCGCACCATCCGCAGGCTTCTCCACCAAGTCGGGAACCGTTCTTTGTGATTGCGCCTCAGACTTCTTCGCAAACGGCCGAGGCTCTGCAGGCGCGGAAACGCGATTGCTGAGCCACTCGACCAGCGCCGAACCCCCAAAACGCTCGTAGGCCAAAAACGAGGAGACTCCCGCGAGCACGATCACCGCGAAGATCAGCGCCAACACGCCGAGCGAAAGACCGCGGCGCGGCTCGGCGCTTGCCACGGCAGCCGCCGGTGGCACCGAAGGCACCGAAACCCCTTCGCCTGCGGCCGGAAGCCCGGAAAACGAGCCCAATCGAGCCGATGACTCGAAAATCCCAGGCGGCCCAATCGGCGCAGGCGGCTGCGACGTATCGCCGAGCCCGCTGGGCAGGTCTTCGTCGGGGGCAAGCGAATCGGCCAACGGAACGAAATCGTGGGGCGCGTTCGACGAGCCCAAACCAGCCATGGGCGCCGATGCCACGGTGCGCTCCGACGGCCCGGTGATTGACGTCCGCGAGTCGACGAACGGCGGCATAGACGAAAACGAAGTACGCGAAGGGGGACCCGAATGCCGGCGCTCGTGCAGCAAGGCCATGAGCTCCGGAACGGTTGCGAGCGGGCGCCACTCGTCGAGGCCTTCGCGCCAAACCAGCGAGTACTCACTCACGGCACCGGCGTCGATCTTGTGACCGAGCTCCTCGAGTCGAACCGGCCCGACAGGAACATCGTTGATCGAGACGTGCCAGTGCGGCACCTCGCCCCTCACGGCGATCGGCGGACCTGCAGGTACGAGCGGGAGCGCGGGCGCCAAGCCCGGATGCTGACCGACGAGCGCGCTGTTCGCAGCAGCCGGAATCGAAGAGACCCTGCGTGCAGCCGCAGACGGACGGCGCGGCGGAACCGATGAAGAACGCCGGCGAACCGGCGACGAAGGACGACGCGCGCGCGCGGTCGGTGCTTCGTGGGTGAATCGCGCCGTAGGCTCTGGCCTGCTTCGCCTGACCTCTTCAAAACCATACGCGGACCCTGCCGGAACCGTCACATCCGGATCGCCCTCGCGACCGTCGACCAAGATCTTGTGATCGCATCTGCGACATGGAAAACGGACGACTCGACCACGAACCTTTTGGTCGGCGATCTTGTACTTGGCGTGGCAGCTATCGCACTCGAATCTCATCTGTCTCGTCGTCTGTGGGCGGGCACACTCAGTTGCACCCATTCCAGGGTGTCATCGACAGAATCGTAGCGCGAATTGCGCCATGTTCCAATAGCATCGCAAAAATTTACATGCCCGAAAGCACGTAATAGCGGGCCTGAATGTCGTCGTAAAGCAAGACCAGCCGGTTTTCACCAATTCGACGCGACCAGCGCTGGTCCTCTTCATCGTAGGCGATCCGAAAGCTCGCGCTGTAGCGGTAGGCGATCAGCACCCGGTCCATTTCCCGAGCGATTGTGCGGTACTTGATTTCGTACCGAACGTCGGTGACCCGCTCCCGCCAGCGGCCGAGCTTCTCTTGGAGGGCCCGGTAGTCCAGGTCGTCGTCGCCCGTAGGGGTGCCGTTGTCGTCCAAATATTGGGTGTGCGCCATGGCCAAGAGGGCCCCGACGTCCCGGGCTTCGACCGCATTTCGGTAGTTCTCCATGAAGGTGATGACGGACCGATTCTCCGGCGTGTCCTTCACGGTCGTGTTTGGGATGTTTTTCGTGCAGCCCGCGGCCGCAAAAAGCACTGCACAAAACGCTACGGCGGTTAAGGGTCTACGCATACAGCCCATCACAGAATCAACGCTCCTCTTTTCCATGACATTCCCGATTATCCATCGACCGCTAATGAATCCCATAATCTTTGATTTTGTAAAGTAGAGCGCGGTGGCTGAGCTCGAGTAGCTTGGCCGCCCCGGTTCGGTTGCCGCCGGTCTTTTCGAGCGCCCTCCGAATCAGCGTTTCCTCCATGAATCGCGCGGTTTTCTTGATGGAAAGCTCCCCGTTCGCGAGGCTCGCCGCGACCGGATCGGCCGGCTCGCGCATCCGCTCGGGCAGGTCGGCCACCGTGAGGGTGTCCCCTTCGGCAAGGACGACGGCCCGCTCGATGGTGTTCTCCAGCTCGCGGACGTTGCCCGGCCATGGGTGGTCGAGGAGCAGCTTGCGAGCTCGCTGGTCGAGATCGCGGATCTGGGTGCCCAGCCGGCCGTTGTTGCGCTCGATGAAGTGCTCGACCAGCAGCAGGATGTCGTCGCGTCGGTCGCGCAGCGGCGGTACGCTAATCTGCAAGACGTTGAGTCGGTAGTAGAGGTCTTCGCGAAAGCGCCCCTCTTGGACTTCACGCTGGAGGTCGCGCACCGTCGCCGCAATCACTCGAACGTCCACCTCTTCGTCGCGCGTCGCACCGACCGGTCGCATGCTGCCCTCCTGCAACACGCGAAGCAACTTCACCTGCAAGCTGAGCGGGAGCTCGCCGATTTCATCCAAAAAGAGTGTTCCCTGGTGGGCCTCCGCAAAGAGCCCCTTCTTGTCGGCGTGTGCGTCGGTGAAGGCACCTCTCTTGTGGCCGAAAAGCTCGCTCTCGAGAAGGGTTTCGGGGATGGCGCCACAGTTGATCGGAATGAACGGCTTGTTCTTGCGCGAGCTGCCATCGTGGAGCGCACGCGCGACGAGCTCCTTGCCTGTGCCGCTCTCTCCTTGAATCAAAACCGTCGTCTTGTACTCCGCGACTTTGCCGATGGTCGCGAAGACTTTGCCGATCGCCTCGCTCTTGCCGAGGATGCCGTGGAAGGTCTGCTCCTTGCGCATCGCTTCTTTGAGGGCGCGGTTTTCACGTCGCAGCGATTCACGCTCTTCGGCTTTGGCGAGCGCGAGCAGGACTTCATCTTGCTTGAAGGGCTTGGAAATGTAGTCGTACGCACCGGCCTTCATCGCTTCGATCGCGAGGTCGACCGAGCCATAGGCGCTCATCAAAATGACCGTCGCCAGCGACGAACGAGCCTTCAGCTCGGTGCAGAGCTCGATCCCGGTCATGCCGCTCATGCGAACATCGGCAAGCACGAAGTCGGGGTCGAAGCGCTCCAGCTGCTCCAAGGCGATCTCGGCGCTTTCGGCCGCCTCGACCTGATAGTCGTTCTTCTTCAGCAGCGTGCGGAGCACGAGCCGGATGTTTTCTTCATCGTCGACGACCAGGACGCGGCGCATGGTTTTAACCCTATACTTTCTGCATAGCAGAATGCGAGCCATAGAAAAAATTTCATAATTCTGCGTGTAGAGGGCGAGATCTGCTGTAAAGTTCTCGCTTGATTGGCTTCCAAGCGCCCAAGTGGGTATGATTTCCGTGTCGGGTAGGGGGACAAGACATGAAGATCCGCTTTGCTTTTTTACTTCTGATCGTGGGGTCGGTGGCAACCGTGAGCAGTTGCACGCGACGGCCATTGGCCAACCTCAATCCGTGCACCATCAACGGCGTCGTCCAAAACGTGCCGGTCAACCCGCAGCGCGCGTTGGACTTGCTCATTCTCATCGACGATTCGCCTTCGATGCGCGAGGAGCAGGACAAACTTGCCGAACAGGTCCCGCGTCTCGTGAACCTCTTGCTCACCGGTGGTGTCGACACCGATGGCGTCTCGATGCCCGTTGGTGATTTCCCGGCGGTCCAAAGCCTTCACGTCGCAGTGATCACGCCGGACCTCGGCTACAGCACAGAGCCGACGACGACCTACCAGGCGGGGGTCGACTTCAATCCGACAAACGCCTGCACGAGCACCGGCAAGGCTGGCTTCATGCAGGTGACGGGACTGGCGGGTACCCCCCAGGAATGTTCCGCACAGACACCGCCGGAGGGTACGCTCTACCTAGACCGGCCGACCGACGCGAGCGCGTCCTTCGACATGCAATTCGTGGCAGACGTAGAGTGCGTGACCGGACAGGCCGACGGCTGCGGCTTCGAACAGCAGCTCGAGGCCCTTCTTGCATCCGATCGCAACACCGCCAACGCCGGCTTCAATCGTGACGACGCCCTGTTGGCCGTGATCATGATCACGGACGAGGACGACTGCTCGACGACCGACCCGCGGATCTTCGACGTCGAAGCGCGTCCGGGCAATCCGTATCAAGGCCCCTTCGCGGACCCTCCCACGAATTTGCTCGTGCAGTTCAACCTGCGATGCTGGCAGCACAAGCAAGCCCTCCAGCAGATTCAGCGATACGTCGACCGAATTGCCAACCTCAAAGCCGACCCCAGTCAGGTCGTGTTTGCAGCGATTACCGGCATTCCCGAGGACAGCGCGCTCGACCCCGTAAACTTCGACACCGACGCGGATCGATACGCCGCGATTCTTGCCCATCCGGGCATGGCGGAAGTCCCCGATCCTGCGGATGACGGTGCGCAGGACCAGGCGCTCACCCCGGCATGCATCGCCGGCGACGGATCGGGCGCAGCTGCGCCAGGGGTCCGTATCGTCGAAACGATCAACGGGCTCGCCGGAAGCAACACCGGCGTGGGTACGGTCGTCGAGTCGATCTGTGCATCGGATTACGCGCCTGCGCTCAACGCGATTGTCGACCGCATCGCGGCCGCGCTTCGCCAGCTTTGTCTGCCGCGGCCACTCAACCGCGACTCCAAGGGCCTCGTCGGATGCGAGGTCCGCGAAGTTCAGCCGGCCGGAGACGAGTGCGACGAAGCACGTGGCCGTGTGTTGATTGGAACGGACGATGTCGGCCCCGCCGGAGAATCCGATGTCCGGAACGTGTGTCGCATCACGCAGTTACCAACCAGCAAGGACGACGTCGATCCGCCGGACGGCCTCGGCTGGTTCTACGACGACTTCACGCCGGAAACGCAGTCAGCATGCTCGTTCATCGAGGACCCTGACAAGCGGCAGCGTGTGAGCTTCACCGATGGCGCAGATCCGGTTTCGGGCGCGCGCGTTCGCTTCGAATGCCTACAGACGGCGCCGCCTCAGGACGAAGACATCGGTTGGCCCTGCGCCGTGGACACCGAGTGCAATCCTGCCCCTGAGAACTGCCTCGAGGGCGAATCGCTCGGGGCCTGCGAGACGCGCATCCTCAAGGAGCGCTACGACCGCGACAACCTCGAGCTCGTCTGCGATACCGAGACGTTGACCTGCCAGCTGACCTGCGAAAGCAACGTCCAGTGCCCCGGCGGCTTCGCCTGCTACGACGAAAACGAAGACGGCAGCAGCTACTGCGTCAACCCGACCTGCACACTGAACTAGGGCGCTAGAGGACCGTCCCAGGGCGTCGGTTTCGATTCCCACAGCCGCCCTTAGCGGGTGAGCGGGCCACAATTTCGTGTCATTGTAGCGGCTGCTCGATGCCCATTTCTCCCCCAATCGACGCTCGGCAGGCGCTGAGCTTCGTGACACATGCGCTCGGCGGCCGAATCGCGATTCCTTTGAGCGCGATCCGCAGTCGCCTCGGTCCGATGTTCGAGAAGGTCTCGCTCACGATCGAAGCGGAGAGCCCGGGCTTGCGTCTCGAGGGCAAGGCCCAAGCGCTCGGCGCACCGATCCAGTTCTCGGTCCGCATCGATACGAACGGTGTGCGCGTCGAAGGCGAGCAACGAACGGTGCACATTCGGCTGAGCGAGGTCGCGCTCTCGACCACGGACGACGCGCCGGGCCCTCTCGCGGATGCGATTCGCACAGGAATGATCGACACGGAGCATCCGGCGACCCTGATCGGCAACATGGTCTCGCTCCCCGACATGGTCGTCGCGGCCGAAGGCCAGGACTTGGTCATCGACTTGCTGAAGGTTCCCGCGATCGAGCGCGATGAGATGCTGAAAGCGACCCTCGCGGCGGCGACCAGCTACCTCGGCGTGACTGGAATTCGCGCTTCGGATGATGCCATCGAGCTCCAATTCGGGCTTCTGCCTGGCGGCTTGAAGGAAGCGGCGCTCAGCACGGCGCGCGCGGCGCTTACCCCAGCGGTGCGGTTTCTGTGGCCGGAGCGAACTCAACGATGAGCGGGCTCGGCAACTTCAATCCCTTGAGCCGCACCTCGTTCGCATCGCGCGAGCAGGAGTTTCACGAGATCGCCATTCGCGGCGTCGACGGCTACGACGAGTTCGGAGACCCGAGCTACCTCGAAGGGCTTCGGCGCCTGCTCTACGCGTACGACCACGAGGCCCGCCTTCACACGACCGGGAAGATGACCGCCGTTTACCAGACCGTCGGCCTGCTCGCCGCCCGCCTGCACACCGAGCGCTGGTTCGAAATGCGACCCGACTCGGCCAACATCGCCATCGAGCGGCCGATCATCATCACCGGCATGGTGCGCACCGGAAGCACGGCGCTCCATTACTTGATGGGCGCCAACCCGGACATGCAGTGCCTTCAGTACTGGCTCGCCCTTCACCCGCAGCCTCGCCCTCCCCGTGCCTACTGGGAAGCCGCGACCGATTTTCGCCACGCGCGCATCGAGCTCGACATGATGTACCAGGCCGGCAAGAGCATGCTCGAGTCGATTCACTTCATGATGCCCGACGGCCCCGACGAATCGGGGCGCATCCTCGGGCAGAGCTTCAGCGACGACCGCTTCGAGGTCGTCTCGACGGTACCGACCTATTCAGATTGGTACATGAACAACGTGCATCGCGAAACCTACCAACGGCACAAGCGCATCATGCAGCTCATCGGGTCGTACGAACCGGACAAGCGCTGGCTCCTCAAGTACCCGGTCCACATGCGCAACCTCGACGCGCTCCTCGAGGCTTACCCGGACGCGTGCATCATCTGGACCCACCGCGACCCTGCGGATGTCCTGTCGTCCTACGTGAGCCTCTGCGCGCACTTTCGGTCGCTCTTCGAGAAGGACGTGGATCGGCCGCGCATCGCGCTCGAGCAAAAAGAAGCCTGGGCGCGGGCCGTCGAAAGCGGCATGCGCCTTCGCAAAGGCCGCGAGCAGCAGTTCCACGACATCTACTTCGACGACTTCATGGCGGACCCGATCGGCGAGGTCGCCAAGGCGTATGCCCACTTCGATCAGCCCTTCTCCGCCCGCGCCAAAACCGCGCTCAGCGCCTGGCGGGAGGCCCACAAGCCGGGGCAGTTCGGCACGCACAACTACACCCGCGACGATTTCGGTCAATCGCCGGCGCAGATTCACGAGCGCTACGCGGCGTACCTGGAGCAATTCCCCCGGGTGCTCGACAAGCGAGAGAGGAGCGCCGCATGATCAAGCGAACCGACGAAGAGCGCGCGCTCATCGCCGACGCCGAGCGGATGTTCCCGACCTCGACGCGCTGCCTCACCTTCGACCCGGACCTCAACTTCTGCGTTGGGAAGGCCCAGGGCAGCCACATCTGGGACGTGAGCGGCAACCGATACATCGACTACCTGCTCGGCTCGGGGCCGCACGTCCTCGGGCATGCGCATCCCGCGGTGCTCGAGGCGCTCCGAACGGTGCCCGAAGGCGGCACCTCACACCTCATCATCAACGAGCACGCCGTGAAGCTCGGCAAGAAGATCCTCGAGCACGTGCCCTGCGCCGAAATGCTGAGCCTGCACAGCAGCGGCAGCGAGGCGACGTTCTTCGCGATGCGTCTGGCCCGCGTGTACCGCAAGCGCGACAAGATTCTGAAGTTCGAAGGCGCGTACCACGGCATGAACGACTACGCGATGATGAGCAATCAGTGGACGATGGGCGCGCCGCCGTTTCCGCAAGCGATCCCGAACACCCACGGCATCCCCCGCTCCTTGAGTAGCGAAGTACTGATCGCACCGTTCAACGACCTCGAAGCCACGGCCGCGATCATCGCAACGCATCATGACGAGCTGGCCGGTGTCATCCTCGAGCCGGTCCAGCGAACGTTCGAGCCCAGGCCGGGCTTTTTGCAAGGCGTGCGCGAAGTGACGGCCAACTACGACATCCCGCTCATCTTCGACGAAGTCGTGACCGGGTTTCGCATGGGGCTCGGTGGGGCGCAGGCGACGTACGGCGTCACGCCCGATCTTTGCGCGCTTGGAAAAGTCATCAGCGGCGGGCTTCCGCTCGGCGTTTTGTGCGGACGCGAGGACCTCATGGCGATCGCCAACCCGAAGCGGCGGCTTCAGATGCTCCCCTATTCGATGCAGACCGGCACGTTCTCCTCGAACCCGGTCTGCGCCAGCGTCGCCTGCGCGATCATCGAAGAGCTCGAGAAGCCGGGCTTCTACGAGCGCTTGGACGAGGTCGGGACGGGGGTTCGGGCGGGCCTTCGCGACGCGATCGCGCAGTCGGGCATCGAAGCCTGTGTCACGGGCGTCCCGAGCGTGTTCGAAATCTGGTTCACCAAGGACGAACCCTACGATCATCGCTCGACCAAGGGTTCGGACTTTTACAAGAACATCCGCTTCTCGGATCTTCTGCTTCAACAGGGCGTGCTCAAGGCGGCGGAGAAGTTCTTCATCTCCGCGGTCCACAGCGACGAAGACATCGAGCAGACCATTGGGGCATTCCACGTGGCCCTCGAACAGCTCGCAAAGGAAATCGCGTGAAGCGGGTTCTGGTCACCGGCGCCTGCGGAAACATCGGCGCGAACGTCGTCGACTTGCTGGTGCAGCGCGGCTACGCGGTTCGGGCGGTGGACTTGGACCGCCCCGGCGGCCGCAAAACCTCCGCGCGTTGGGCGGATCGGGTCGAGATGCGGTTCGGCAGCATTTGCAACGAGGCCTTGGTTCGAGAGGCCGTTTCGGGCGTCGATCACGTCATCCACTTGGCGGCGATGGTGCCGCCCGGAACCGACGTCGACCAGGCTGCGGGATACGCCGTCAACGTGGTCGCCACCCGCGCGATCATCGCGGCCTGCGAGGCGCAAGCAAAGGCGCCACGCCTGACCTTCACCTCGACCGCCGCAATTTGGGGACGCAACGACCAGGTCGACGGCCCGCGACGAGCCGACGAAGAGATCTCGCCGAGTGACAACTACTCGCGTCAGAAGGCGGAATGCGAGGCGATGCTCCGCAGCTCGACCCTCGACACCGTCATCTTTCGAATCGCCATGACTCCGCCCGTGGCGCCAGGCGCCCTCTCCCCCTTCGTCTTCGACATGCACCCGGACATGCGGGTCGAGTTCACGCACCCCAAGGACCAAGCCCTCGGCATCGTCAACTCGCTGGTCGTCGACGAGATTGCCGGCCGCACGCTTTGCCTCGGCGGCGGCAAACGCAATCGCTATCGGTACCGCGAGTTCATGAACATGGCCTTTGGCGCGATGGGGATCCTTCCCCTGCCGAAGTCGGCCTTTGGCGACGCGTTCTTTTTGACCGACTGGGTCGACTCCGAGGAGTCCCAAGCGCTCCTCGACTACCAGCGTCGCGACGCGGCCCAGTACTTCGAGGAAGTGTCGGCCGAGCTGGGTGCGGCGCGCCACCTCATGAAGCTCATCGGCCCGACGCTCACGCCCGTCATCCTCGCGCACTCACGTCACCACGCCCTGGCCGAGGGCAAAAAGCCCCGTCTCCCCGACGCCTACCGTGCGATCACGACCGTTCGCCGCGCCCTCAAAGCCGCGAAGAGCTACCTCTAGGAAGACGAGATGGAAACGAGCAACCGCGTGCTGGACGACGTACTGAAGGAGTTCTCTCTTCCCCATGTCGAAGAACAGATCCCGCGCGACGTGTTCTACCAACTGGGCCTCAAGTTCCCGCAGCAGTACGCGATTGCCTGCCGCGACGTCGCGGGATGCGTAAGGCGCGCCGAAGCCTTGGGCGCCGGCCCGTTCCTCCATGTGACGATTCCCGCGCCCAACTGGGTCGAACGCGGCGAGCGCATCAAAGGCTGCAAGCTCGAGGTCGCGCTCGGTTACGCTGGCGATCGGCAAGTCGAGCTCCTCGGGCCGGGCAAAGGAACCCAGCACTACGCCCTGGAGCTCGTCGACCACGACATCGTCTTCCACCACGTCGGCATCTACCAGCGCGGCATGAAGCAGCTCGCGCGATCGATCGAAAGCGCCGGCTACCCCGAAGTCGTCCGAGGCGGCGTGTCCTTCGGCAAGACCCTCTCCTTCGACTTCCGCTACTTCGACTCCCGCGCCGACTACGGCATCTACCTTGAAGTCCAAGAGCACAGCTACCTCGGCCGCGAGCTAAGCATCGAACCCTTCCTACGCACCTACGCAAAACTAAGGGACGCGGTCCCCCTCTAAAACCCCTCGGAACGAAGTGCTTTGCGCGCCAGGGACGACGCGAAACGCATTTTGGCGGCCCAAGCCCGACCGTTTCGGTGATATATGTCTGCTGGATGAGTGGTCTCGCATGAGCACCGTGCTCCTTCTTTGGTCGATGTACGTCCCGATGTTCGTCGTGCTGACGTGGGCGCTGAGCCGCGAGGACCGGGTATGATCGCCGGACACTTTGCTACGGCGCTCGTGCCGTACGAGCTCACTCGAAAGAGCGACCCGGTTCCGGTCTGGCTGTTTCTCCTCGCCGCTCAGTTTCTCGATGTGCTGATGATGATTTTCGTCTCTCTGGGCATCGAGAAGATGGAACCCGAGGATGCCTTAGCGGTCTCGTTCAGTGGCCTGCAGACCGATATGTTCGTGAGTCACGACCTCCTTCCCGTCGTCGGCTGGGCAGCGCTCTTTGGGGTCGCCACTTGGATGATTTGGCGAAAGCCTGTCATTGCACTCTGGTGTGTAGGGCTCATCGCGTTCCATGAAGTGTGCGACCTCATCGTCGGCTATCCGCATGAGGTGGTCCGGGGCGTACGCCCAATCGGGATGGCGCTGTATGTCAACGCGCCCATCCTCTCGTTCTTGATCGAAGCAGCGATGGCGGCGGGCATCGTGTTCTGGTTCTGCCGGCGGCGGGCGAATGGCGGACAACCCGTATCGACCGGGACCCAGGTGATCCTCTACGCAGTCCTGGTGGGCACGACCCTCTCAGCCCTGCCGCTGGCAAACAACTCCATCAATTCGTTGCTTGGACAGTAGCTACACAACGGTCAGCGCTGGGACTGTCACTCGGGGAAAGCAGGTCACAGGAGCGCAGCCATTCAAATGGCGACGAGGCGTTCGCTGAGCTCCCAGAGCCTTCGAGCCTGTTCTCGGTCGCGAGCAGACGGCTTCGTCCTCTTCGGCTTGCAGTCGTAGAAGTACTCGCCAGTTGTCGTCGTCACTTCGTCGGACGTCGCGAGGTACACACTCGTCTCGGCGCCTCGCGCCGCGGTTCGCAAGAAAGGCTTGACCAGCGCGAGAATGTGACCCGCCCACCACGTGTTCTGCGCGCCGAGCTGGCTACGGACGCCACCCGGATGAAGCGCGTTCACGGTCACGCGGGTGCCCTGCATGCGCTCGGCAAGCTCCCGAGCGAACAGGATGTTTGCGAGCTTCGAGTGTCCATAGGTCGGAAAGGCGCTGAACCCTTTGTGCCATTGGAGGTCGTCAAACCGAATGCCGCGGCAGAATCGGTAGGCGTCTGACGCCACCACGACGACCCGGCCTTGCTCGGCTTCTTTCAGCTGATCGAGCAGTAGCGTCGTGAGCAAGAAATGCCCGAGGTGGTTGACCGCGAACATCTGCTCCTGGCCGTTGTCGAGCAGAATCCGACGCGTATTGATCACTCCAGCGTTGTTGATCAACACGTCGAGGGGCTCGTCTCGGTCGATGAACGCACTCGCGGCACCGCGAACCGTGGCAAAATCCCCGAGGTCGGCGAGATAGAGCTCGACGCTGATGTCGCCGTACTTCGAGAGGAGCGCATCCCGCAGCGCCGTTGCTTTTTCCGGATTGCGGCAGAGCAAGTGAAGCCGCGCGCCTCGTTCCGCCAGGGCGAACGCGGTAGCGCGGCCGATCCCCTCCGTGGGACCGGTGATCATCACATTCTTATCGCGGACCGACATTGCCTCGCTTCCGCGTGGTGATCTCCTCGCGTATCGATTGAAGGAACGCTTCTCGCTCCTCTCGTGTGGAATACCGTGCACCGAGGATGTAGCGACACATGGTAGGGGACGCGTGGAACGTGATTGTGAATGACGCGAGGCGGAGCAGGAAGCGTTTCACATCGAAGTCTCCTAGCCGACCGGCGGCCTGTGCAGCCTCGATGTAGGCGGTGGCCAACTTCACGATGCGCTGCCCGTTCTCGCGCACGACTTCGACGATCGTGTCTTCGTCTGGCTCGAACGCCTCCCGCATGAGAGCGCCGGCGTACTCGGGGTGCTCCGCCATGAAGTCCCACAGCTGCGCCGCGCATTGCACGATGAGGTCGGTTGGTGGAAGACTCGACCCGGCGTCGATCGTCGGCGTCATGCGCGTGCCGATCGTCTCCATGATGTGCTCCAGCATGGCGCGGGCGAGCTCTTCCTTCCCCCCGGGGAAGTAGTGGAAGATACTGGCCGCGCGGATGTCCGCCCGTGCAGCGACGCCACGAAGCGAAGCCCCCTTGAAGCCGTGCCGCGCGATCTCCATGGCTGCGGCTTGGATCAAGCGATCCCGGGTGTTGCTCTCGCCCATTGCGCCAGCCCCTAGCACCGCTGCCGACTGCGCGTCCAGCATGGGACTTGACGCCTACTCGCAAGATGGGTTACCTAACGACCGTTAGGCTAACGATTGTTAGGCCCCGGGAGCACAGGAGCCCAAGATGAGAATCAAAGACGTGGAAACAAAGGCCTTCTTCGCGCAGTTCGTGGCGCGACTCTTCGCTCACAACGTCCTGAAAGACTCGCAGCTCTTCCTGCCGAAAGCGGACTACGAACGCCGATACGGCAAGTTCCCGAGGTACTTCTCAGGATGGTACCTCTTCGTGCCATCGAAGGACCTAGCTGAAGGCGAAATCGTTCACAAGAAGCTCAATGGGCTCGACCTCGTCGCCTACCGCAACGCGGAGGGCAAGCCAGTCGTTCACTCGAACCGTTGCCCACACATGGACGGCCTCTTTGCACCCATGGGGAAGGTCGAGGACGGCAAGCTGACGTGCGCATACCACGGGTACTCGTACGACAACGGCGTACCCCAAAGCGGGCCCACCGAGTTCCGTAAGGACCCGACCAAATGCATTCCGTGCCATCCGGTGATCGAGGTGAACGACCTGATCATGTTCTGGTTCGACGCGAACAGCGACAACGGTGTCGGCGAGCCGACCTGGAAGCTCGATTTGCCCGATGTGAGCAAGTTCCCGCGGCGGTTCTTCGCCCGCTCGATCACCCCGACGCACATGGCGCCCTTGCACGAGAACATCATCGACGACTTGCATTTCATGAATCTGCACAAGGCCAATCGATACAAGTCCGAGCTGAAGGTCTATCACGAAAAACACCGGTTCTCGACGAAGAACACGATGCGGCTCGACGCCCCCAAGATCGGCCCGTTCAAGGTTCAAGGGATCGATGGTGACGAAATGGACACCCGCATGGATACGGATTTCCATGGCCTCGGCATTCACATCAACTTCGTCCAGATCGGCGACTTCCAAGCCCGGATGATTCACTGCACGACGCCGATCGAGGACGAGGTGACCGAGTGGACAGTGGCCATGTACATGGAGCCTCGGCAATGGAAGCTGAAGTTCGACATCAAGACCTTCATGAACACGGTGTACCCCTGGGCCGCAATCGCGCAGACGTACTATCTGCACACCCAAGATCGCCGTGTGTTCTTCGAGAAGGGCGAGTACCCCTTCTACGAGGATGTCCCCAAGGGCTTCGAAAAGGTCAACGCGTTTCGCCGCTGGATCCACGAAGAGCTACTGGGCGAGAGCCGCCCGATGCGGAAGAACAGCATCCCCACCAAGTTCGTTCCGGTCGAAAACCTCGCCACGGCCAAACGAAAGTCCGCGCCGGCGGCGTAAAACAATTGCGCTAACCAGCCCGAGCTCGAGGGTCGGGCCCTAGTACGGGTCGAAGTTGGCACCTGCACTCCGCAGGTCTGGGAGGCTGCCCGGCCGCGGACAATCGAGGGAGCCCATGACCTCACCTTTCGGCGCGGAACGCCGCGGAAACCGCGGTTGGGGCACTGACGCTGGCACTGGCGCTGGCGGGCGGCGGCGGCGGCGGCGGATCCGGTCACAGGCGCTCACCTAAGTCCCTGAAGTCCTTGCCCCAACCCCTGGCATGCCCCGTGCTCTCCCATCCAGCATGCTCGCCACTGCGCATGCCGCATGCCTCATCGGTATCGAAGCCCATCCGGTTCAAGTCGAGGTGCAGCTCGGCGAGGGGCTGCCGGGTTTCGATATCGTCGGGCTGCCCGAGCGCGGCGTTCGCGAGAGCCGGATTCGGGTGCGGGCTGCCCTGTCGTCCATCGGGTTCGCGTTTCCACCTCGGCATCTGGTCCTGAACCTCGCGCCTGGCGATGTCCCAAAGACGGGGGCGGGGCTCGATCTTGCCATCGCTGCGGCGATCCTAGCCGCCTGCGAAGGCGTGTCGTCCGAACAGCTTGCAAGCACGCTCCTCATCGGTGAGCTCTCGTTGTCCGGCGAGCTTCGCCCCGTGCGCGGTGTCCTCGCCCTGTTGCGAAGCGCGCGCCAAGCGGGCCTCAAGAACGCCGTCATACCGGAAGGCAACCGTCACGAGGCCATGCTCGTCGAAGGGGTGTCGGTGCTGGCCGCGCCGCACGTGGGGGCCGTGGTTCGCTGGCTGGGCGGCGAGGCGCCCCTCCCCGACGTCACCGGAGAGTCCGCGGTCCTCCAGGGGAGCGTCGATGCCGAACCAGAGCGCGACCTCGGCGCCATTCGAGGGCAAGAGGCCGCCCGGCGCGCGCTCGAAATCGCCGCGGCCGGCAGCCACCACATGCTTCTCATCGGGAGCCCGGGCGCCGGCAAAACGATGCTCGCGCGCGCCCTCCCCTCGATCCTGCCGCCACCGAGCTCCGAAGAAGCGCTCGAAATCGCCACGATTGCAAGCTCGGCCGGGCTTCGCGCGCCGCGAATTCTTACCGGGCGTCAGCGTCCTTTCCGCGCCCCGCATCACACCGCGAGCGCAGCCGCCATCGTGGGCGGCGGTGAGCCGATCCGCGCGGGCGAGCTGACGTTGGCCCACCGGGGCGTGCTGTTTCTCGACGAGCTGCCGGAGTTCCGCCGCGATGCGATCGAAACCCTGCGCACGACCATGGAAGAAGGTGCAGTCGTCATTTCCAGAGCGCGGCAGCGTGTGCGCCTCCCCGCCGAACCGATGGTCATCGCCGCCATGAACCCTTGCCCGTGTGGCTACCACGGCGACCCAACGCGCTTTTGCCGATGCGGCGAGCTGCAAATCGCGCGCTACCGCGGCCGGGTCTCGGGCCCCCTCCTCGATCGTTTCGATCTTCAGGTCGCGGTGCCGCGGGTGAGCGCGCGCACGATGCGAAAAGCATCGCGAGGCGAAGAGTCCAAGGCCGTCCAGCAGCGGGTCGAGCAGGCACGGGTTCGCCTGACCTCCTCGGGCGCGCGCGCCAGCATCGAATCGCTCACCGAAAACGTCGCCCAAGAGGCACTCACGCTGCTCGAGCTGGGCGTCGAACGCCTGAAGATGAGCGCCCGCGCCTATCTGAAGGCGCTTCGCGTCGCGCACACCATCGCCGCCCTCGATGGGGCGGCCGAGGTGCTGGCCGCGCACACCGCCGAAGCGCTGCAATACCGAGTCCTCGATCGCGAGCCTGCCTGAGGCGTCATCGATCGACCCAGCAACCCACCGACACCAACAAGGAGCAGAAGCAAATGAAACAAGCACTGAAGGCCGTCGACGCGCTTCTACAAACCGTCGAAAAGCAGTTCGGCAAGGGCGCAATGATGCGGCTCGGCGACCGAAAAGCCGAGCGCGTCCCCTGCATCCCGACAGGCAGCCCGTCGCTCGACGAGGCCCTCGGCTGCGGCGGCTACCCCAAGGGCCGTGTCATCGAGGTCTTCGGCCCCGAGTCGAGCGGCAAAACGACGCTCACCCTGCACGCCATCGCGCAGTGCCAAGCCGGTGGCGGCGTTGCGGCGTTCATCGACGCCGAACACGCGCTTGACATCCACTACGCGCAAAACCTCGGCGTGAACGCCAAGGAGCTGCTCGTGAGCCAGCCCGATAGCGGCGAGCAAGCACTCGACATCGCGGAGATCTTGGTGCGCAGCGGGGCAGTTGATCTGCTGGTGATCGATTCGGTCGCTGCCCTGGTACCGCAAGCCGAGCTCGATGGCGACATGGGCGCCTCGCACATGGGTCTCCAAGCCCGCCTCATGAGCCAGGCGCTTCGAAAGCTCGCCGGGACAGCCCATCGCACCCGCACGACGATCGTCTTCATCAACCAGCTCCGCATGAAAATCGGCGTCATGTTCGGTTCGCCGGAGACCACCACGGGCGGTCATGCGCTCAAGTACTACGCCTCGGTCCGCCTCGACATCCGCCGCATCGGCGCCGTCAAGCAGGGCGAAGAGGTGCTTGGCAATCGGACCCGCGTCAAAGTCGTCAAGAACAAGCTCGCGCCTCCCTTCCGCAAGGCCGAGTTCGACATTCGGTACGGGAAGGGAATTGACGCGGTAGGCGACCTGCTCGACCGGGCCGTCGAGGCGGCCATCGTCGAAAAAAGCGGTTCGTACTATCGCTTCGGTGGCAAGAACATCGGCCAAGGCCGGGAGAACGCCCGCGACGCAATCGAGAAAGACAGCAAGCTCCGAGAGATCCTCGTCACGCAGCTCCAAGCGCCGGCCAAAGCGTCACCGAAAGCCGCGTAACGGTTTGTGAACCGGTCGCTTCCTGTTACAAGACGGGCGTGCGCTGTCTGGTTACAGGGGCAACCGGATTCATCGGCGGCGCCGTCTCGCGCAATCTGCAGACGGCCGGCCACGAGGTCGTGGCGTACGTCCGCGAGGGCAGCGATTCCCGGCCGCTCCAAGACGTCGAACGAATCGTCGGCGACTTGGGCGACCCGAACCGCTTGGCGATCGCAGCCGCAGGTTGCGACGCCATGGTTCACGCAGCCGGAATCGCCGACCCCACGGCTGCGCCGGACGCCCTTGGCTGGGCGCACATCGCGGGCACCGAGAACACGATCAACGCCGCAAGGAAGGCCGGTTGCCGCCGCCTCATTCACATCTCCTGTGCCGATGTGACGCTTTACGATGGGCCCCGCTCGTTTTGGAACGAGGACGCGGCCCCGCCTCGGCCCTACGGCGCGCTTGCAGAGACGAAGCTTCGTGCCGAGGAGCTCGTCCGCGTGTCGGGCCGACGCGGTTTCCGAACATCGGTGCTCCGTCCCTCTGTCGTTTGGGGGCCACGAGACACGACGCACCTGCCCGGCTGGGAGAGCGAGGCCGAGCGAGGCGGCATTCGAATCCTTGGCGGCGGCAAGAAACTGCTGTCGACCACGTACATCGGCAACCTCGCTCATGCCGTGCGTTGCGCTCTGGAAACCAAGATCACGACCGGCAACGTCTACTACGTCGTCGACACCGAGCTCTCGGTTTCACGCGACTTCTTCACCGAGCTCAGCGCTGCCCTCGATTGGACGCCACCACGACGCGGCGGCCCGTATCGCTGGGCCTGGATCACGGCGAGGACCGGGCTATCGTCTTTGCACCCGACCCAGGTGATCCTGCGCGGACAGACGAGTGCCTTCGAGATGAACAGAGCCAAACGCGACCTCGGCTACGAGCCCATCGTCACGCGCGCGCAAGGCTTGGCCGCGCTCGCCACCTGGTACCGCCAAACCCGGGTCGGCCAATGACGAACGAAACCCTGGACGAGCAGTGGATGCGGGCCGCGATCGCCGAGGCAAGGTTTGCCGAGGCCAAGGGCGAAGTCCCGGTCGGCGCGGTGATCGTCCACGAAGGACAGATCATCGGCCGCGGTCACAACGAGCGCGAGTCGTCCCAAGACCCCACTCAGCACGCGGAGATGATCGCGATCCGCGACGCGGCCGAGCGACTCGGCAGTTGGCGACTGATCGACACCGCGCTCTACGTCACGCTCGAGCCCTGCCCCATGTGCGCCGGCGCCCTGGTCAACGCGCGCGTGCCGCGGGTCGTCTGGGGCTGCGACGACCCGAAGGCAGGCGCTACCCAAACCCTCTACAACATCGGAAGCGACGCGCGTCTCAACCACACGTTCGACTGCGTGCCGGGTGTTTTAGGCGATGCGTGCAGCATGCTGCTGAGCGAGTTTTTCGCTGCAATTCGCGCCCAGAACAAGCCTCGGAACGGCCGTTGACACCCCAATGCGTTTTGCTAGCTTCCGCCGCGGAGAGCTGTCCGAGTGGTCGAAGGTGCGTGATTCGAAATCACGTGTACCGAGAGGTACCAAGGGTTCGAATCCCTTGCTCTCCGCCACGTTCTTTGACCTACAAGTTGACGACCGCAGAAGCCCCTGCCCAAAGAGCAGAGGCTGAAGCGAACAGGAAGGCGGACTCCGCCAGGAGAGGTGACCGAGTGGTCGAAGGTGCACGACTGGAAATCGTGTGTACCGTAAGGTACCGGGGGTTCGAATCCCTTCCTCTCCGCCGATCGGCGCTCCCGCCCAGGGGGCTCCGCGATATGGTCCTGCCAACGTCGGCCCGTGAACTCCGCCAGGCCCGGAAGGGAGCAACGGTAGCGGTAACCGACGTGTGGCGGGGCCTTTTTTTACGCTATAGTGGAGGAAGCGGGGCAAGGCGACGTACTTAGCGATGGACCGAATCATGCGTCATTCGATTCGCATCTTCTTGCTCACCATGGTCCTCGGGCCGGCGGATGCCCTCGCGCAACCGCCTTCGACTCAGCCGAAAGACCAACCGTCGTCGATCGTCGTCATCGACTCGCCGCCACAAGCGCCTCCGCCTCAGCAGCCTTCTACGGGCGTCATTCTCCGCCGGCCAGGGACGGGTCGCGTCATGCTGACGGGAACCCCCGTGCCCACGCACTTCCAATCGCCAACCGACGGCGTCTCGTTCCAACTTCGAACCGGAGGCAGCTACACCTCGGTCAGCGGTGTCAGCTTCGGCATGGGGTACGGCTACGGGTACGGCTGGGGTGGCCCCGGCTGGGGCTGGGGCGGCTACGGCGTCGGCTACGGCGTCGCACCGTATTACGGAGAGGTCGTCACCAAGGCCTATCAACCGATCTGCGAAGCGCCCTGCGATGCGACCCTGCTCTCGGGCAGGCATCGTTTCGCGCTCTCGCTCAACGGCCGAAGGCCCATCGACGTCGCGCAACCCGTTGACCTCAGCGTCGAGTCGGTCATCGAAGGCCGCTACGTCGACAAAAGCCACCTGCGCAGAGCCGGCTGGATCACCTTCGTCGCTGGCTCCGTCGCCGGCATGGCGCTCATGTTCTCCTCGATCGACTACCGCGTCGACCCGTACTATGGCGACCAAATCCGCTACGGCGGCATGTTCTACACGGGCGTAGGCCTCTTCGTCAGCTCGATCATCACCGGCGCCGTCCTCGCCGCCCAAGGTGACGAAGCCAGCGTCACCGTCTATCCCGTCGAGTAGAAGATCGGCAACCTCGACTGGGGTTTTGCTAGGACGCGCAGAACGAGCAAAGGGCGCCCTCCTCGAGGACGCCCTTTGTTCGGCTGAGATAGGCGAGAGGTCAGTCGAGGACAGCCTTTTGCTCGCCGGCCCAAATGGCTCGGAGGCTTTGGCTTACCAAAGTGACGCCGTTGAACTCGAAGTAGAACACACCGTCCTCGAGGGAGCCCTCGACTTCCAGGATGTGCGAGCCTCCGTTGAGGATGATCTCGATCTCGCCCGTAACCTCGCCGCTGGGCGCGAGGTCGACATCGAGCACGTAGTCCAAGGTGTTTGAGGTGCCGTCGAGCAAGCAGCGACCCGAGCCGGCGATGGCTTTGGAACCAACGAGGAGATCGATGCTCCCCGGGCAGTACCCTTCGGCGGGCGGCTCGTTGGAGCTCAGGGAGTCGATCTGGACTCCAATCTCGATCTCTCCTTCGACCTCCATCTCGCACGAGCTCGAGCAGCCATCGCCGTCGACGGCATTGCCATCGTCACACATCTCGGATGCGTCGAGGTTGCCATCGCCGCATGCAGGTCCGACGACGATGACGACGGGCTCTTCATCTTCGTCTTCCGCGAGCTCATCCTGGCCATCCTCGGCGCCGTCCTCGTCAAGGCCGTCCTGGCCATCGTCGTTGCCGCCTTCGTCGTCCTTTTCGCCTTCGAGGTTCGTACCAGCCTCTTCGTCGCCGCCCTGTTCGCCTGTGAGCACTTCGCTGGGGTCGAGGTCCTCATTGAAGGACCCAGCACCCGCATCGCCACAAGCGACGGCCAGCATGGAAAGGAGGGCAAGCAAGCTCGAGCTAAGTATGTTTTTCGTCATGAAATCTTCTCCTGATGCGGTGACGTTGGGTTTTGCTCCCGCGAACCCCGCGAGTGCCGGCGGTTCAACTCCGCCTTTCAACAAGCCCTACGTCGAGGCGCCGCATTTGGATTAAGAAGACGAGGCAGCCGGCCCGCGAGAGACTTCGCGAGCAACTCAGGCAGCGTACGAGTACCGTCCGGAAAACCAGGGGAAGATCAGCTTCCGTCTCTCCGAGCGTCAGGCCGTGGCCGATTCACCGAAAAAGTCGCGGCGGACTCAGGAGGACTCGAACCTCCAACCCCCGGCTCCGTAGGCCGGTGCTCTATCCAATTGAGCTATGAGTCCCCGGGGCACGCCCCGTAAAGTGACTTCGTCACCACGGAGCGCGCACGGTAGCGGCCCCGTTTGGAGCGTCAAGCGCCCCAACTTGCGGAGAGGAAGGGATTCGAACCCCCGGTACGGCTCTACACCGCACGGCCGCTTAGCAAGCGGCTGCCTTCGACCACTCGGCCACCTCTCCAAGAAGCAAAGATTTCAATGCCCGGCACGGCGAACGCTGCGCGCGGGCGGCCTATGTAGCCGCCCCCCAAAGCAGTGTCAAAGGCCCCCTCGGAGGCGGGTCCGGGCCGTGCTACAAAGGCCGTCATGCGTTGGCTCTTGGTGTTCTTGATCGGTCTTGCGAGCTTCACCCAAATCAGCGAGGCCCGAGCCTGCTCCTGCATGAAGATCACCCCAGCGGAAGGCCTCTCTTCTTCGTACGCGGTCTTCACCGGCGAGGTCACCAACATCGAGCCGAACACCGCGACCAAGTTCGGTGGGGTCGAAATCACGCTGCAGGTGATGAAGGTTTGGAAGGGCGAGATTGGCGCCCAAGTCCAGGTCCGCACCGCCGGCAGCAGCGCGGCCTGCGGCTACAGCTTCGTGAAAGGCGAAACCTACCTGGTCTACGCCGACCGGGACGAAGCCGACCCCATGCGGGTCAGCCTCTGCAGCCGGACCGCGCTCGTCGCCAACGCCCAAGAGGACCTCGACCTCCTTGGGAATCCCTCACAAGAATTCGACGAAGCAGTCACGCGCCGTAAGAGCAAAGATGGTGAAGCCCGCAGGAGAGACCACTGCAGCGCATCCCCCGGCCCCACCGGCCGGAGCGGTCTCGGCTGGGTGCTGCTCTTCTTCGCTGGCGCAACCCTCGCGTTTCGACGCATCTCTTAGCTGAAGCCAGGAGCATCCGGTTTGCGCCCGACTGTCACCACATCCTCGCTGCTCGATTCAGCGATGTTCCTGTCACTCCTCGGCTGCAGCACGACTCCCTCAAAGCCGTCGCTCATGGCGAACATGGCGCAGCAGGATGTGACCGTCGCGCAACTGCGGGCCAAGGACTACGAGTACGCGGCCCGCTTTGGGCAGCTCGTATCGACCTCGGTCCTGGACATCGTGGAAGCAAGCGACCAGCTCGCTGTCTTTGATTACGCTTACCAATGACAGATGTGGGCAGCTGCACAGTCGCGCGCCGCCTCGTTCGACCGAGACCCCTTCGCCGGCATGCTCGAGCTCTGGACTCTCGCTGGGCAGCAGCGCGACCACTTCACCGACGGCGGGGGCAAGGAGGCGTTCGGCGGTCGGCAGCATCGAGGAAGCCTTTCGCGACCTCAACGATCGGCTCGCGATTCTCACCGCGCAGATGCCGGTCGAGGCGCGCTGGCAAGTCGAATATCTGACGAACTCGTTGTTCGAGGAACGACTCGAGGCGCCCGTCGATGAGCTGGTCGTCACCATGGAGAACATCAACGGCTTCCTCGGCCAGTTCGATGGAATGGTAGACGGGCAGGTGTCGACGCTTCTTCAGGCCGTCGAGGGCGAGCGCATCGAGGTGTTCGAAGCCATCGCCGAGGAGCGGGCCATGGTTCTGACGGCCATCGAGCAGGAGCGCATGTCGGTGATGGATGAGCTCGACTCGCAGTTGCTCACGGCCACCGCCCAGCTCAACGACGTCGGAAAGGGCCTGATCGACCACTTCTTCGTTCGGCTCATCGAGGTTCTCGCCGTGGTGGGCGTGGCCACGATTCTGACCGTCCTGCTCGTGTTGGTCGTGCTTCGGAAACGCCGCAGCAGCGACGATTGACCGTGCGCCGCGGAACGAATATGTCCGTCCTATGGATGTGGTTTCGTTCCGAGAGACGGCCGAGCGGTACTCCGTCATTTTTCTCGACGCGTATGGCGTTCTGAAGAGCGCGAGCGGGCTCATCGATGGCGCCTTGGAGGTGGTGACCTCCCTGATCGACGCGGGCAAAGAGGTCTTCGTCGTCACCAACGATTCGTCCCGATCGCCCGAGTCGATGGCCGAGCGATACGCGCAGCAGGCAGGGCGCGAGCTCTTGCCGGCCGATCGCTACATCTCCTCGGGGCTCTTGGCGGCCGAATACCTCGAGAACCAGATTCCCTATGGCAAGGTCGCCTATCTCGGGAAGCCCGAGTCCGCTCACTACATCGAAATCGCCGGCAAGATTCCGGTTCCGATTTCGGACTGCACCTCGAGCAACAATATCGTTGCGATTGTGCTGCTCGACGATGAGGGGTTCGACTGGTTCCGGGACGTGAATGCGACGCTCAATTTGATTCGGCACACCAACGTGCCCGTCATCGTCGCCAACGCCGACATCACTTACCCCATGAAGGGCAATGAAATCGCCATCGCGGTCGGCAGCCTCGGCGACCTGCTCTCCCAGATCACCGAAAAGACGTTCGTCCGTTTTGGCAAACCCGATTCGATGATGTTCGCCTACGCACTGGCCCGCGCCCACAAAGAGCTTCCCAACATCACCAAACGCGACGTTCTTTTCGTCGGCGACACACTGCGCACCGATATCATCGGCGCGAACACGTATGGTTTCGACAGCACGCTGGTCCTCTCAGGCAACACCTTGCCGGAAACCGCCGACCTGATGATCCAATCGTCGGGGATCATTCCGACGTACATTAGCGATTCCATCGCGACGTAAGATCGGGGCACGGAAAAAAGTGGGATATGGGGCTGCGCCGAACGGCTCGGCGCCGAGCGGCTTGTGCTGCCGCGGATGTTTGGGGGTCGGGTCTTGGGTGGGTTGGCTGGTACGGTTTGATTGAACCGCCCCGCCCACCCCCACCCGTAATCCTCCCTGGCGCGGCATTCGCTGCGCTCTGCCTTGCCGGCGCTTCGCGCCGGGCTTCGCCCTTCGGGCTCGCGCTGCCGCCTGCCGTGGGGGAGCCGGGTTCCGCCTGCCGTATGGGCGCCGGGTTCGCCCTGTCTCCATATGAAGGGGCGCGCTTGAAGATCTATCCGTATGGAGGGGCGCGGAAAAAAACCCGTCATGGGGTGGAGTCGACGTAACGAGTGACAATCTCGGCGCCAGCGTGGGGGCGGCGGGGTGGGGCGCGCGGGTCCTTGCTTCCGGCTACTGTTTGTAAGCGGCGACGAACGAAATGCATTTCGCGCGCGAGTGAACCCTTCATCCCCACCCCGCCGCCCCCACGCGAGCGCCTGAGCCGAGCCGTTCGATGGAACCCCGTGACGGGTTTTTTTCCGCGCCCCGATCATCCGTCTACAGCACTTCAAGCAACGGCGTAAAATCTGCGAGCTCTAGCTGCGGCAAGTAGTCGTGGATCGCTTCCTGCTGTAGCCGGTGGCAGATGTCGGGGCGGAAGAAGTGCTCTCCGACCCGGAGCACGTAATTTAAAATGAAGAAGCGGTAGGACTCTTTGAGGAAGAGGAGCTCTTCTTTCGTGAGGCGGTGCACTTCGTGGTAGGCGCGCAAAAACTTCATGAAGCGCTCGTCGAAGAGCGGGTCGACCGTGTAGCTGAAGGCGGTTTGGTCGCCTTCGGCGCGGACGACGCGGGCGCAGAAATAGAAGTCCAGCATCCTGGGCTCGATGCGGAACCAGTCATAGTCCCAGCGGGAAAAGAACTTGAAGCCGTCCCCGTCCATCCCGACCGAGAAGTTCCCGAGGTTCCAGTCGATTAGGACCGGGATCTTGGTCCACTGGTGGTAGCCGAGGTCGTCGGCGTTCCCGAGAAAGGCATCGCAGTGGGCGCGAACGTAGCTGATCGACGAGTCCGAAAAGCCCCGCTCACGGCGCCACTCCGAGCTGCCGATCGCGTCGTGAAGGCTCGCGACATCGGCGCCGAGCGACTGCCAGGTCGGCCTCACGCGGTCCGAGATGTTCAGGCACTCTCGATGAAAGAGCCCCATCTCCTCGCCGAGCGATTCGATCTGCCCGTCCGTCAGGACCTTGGGAAGGAAGTCGTAGAAGGGTTGCTGTGCGTAGAAGACAACCCACTCGTCGTCGTCACGGTAGGTGAAGACCTCTTCGTTCTTCAGAAGCACCGGCGCGAGGAACTTCGCGTACCGAGTCCCGCGAAGCCGATGAATCCATTCGTGGATCCGGTAATGATCCTGTCGAAAATGCACGTACGAGCCGTAGCTCGAGCGCTTCGCCACCACGGCGTGCCCGTCGTCGAGGATGAGCAGATACACCGAGTTGGTCGACACCTTGGCGCTGACCTCGCGCACCTCGACCAGTTCCCGATGATCCCCGTAGGCATCCCAGGCTGCAGTCACGATGATTGGGACAGCGGGCTCAGTCACGCTTGAGCTTGGCGTCCTTAGGCCTGCGCGGCGTAGAGATCCATGATGTCGTGAAGAAGCTTGACGGCATCGGTCTCCGATCGCTGAAAGGCGTTGCGGCCAACGATCGAACCGTAGCCACCGCCCTTGGCGATTTCCCCGATTTCTTCGAGAACGGCCTCGGTGCCCTTGGCGGCACCACCGGAGAAGATGACGATCCGCTTGCCGCCAAAAGCTGCCTGCACGACGTGCCGGACACGCTCGGCCAGGGTGCCGATCGGGATGTTCTCGTAGCTCTTCTTCGCAGCGTCCTGGTAGACCACTTCGGTCGGCGGCTTCACTTTCACGACGTGCGCGCCGAGCTGGCAGGCGATCTGCGCGGCGTAGGCCGCAACGTCGATTGCGGTCTCCCCCTCCTTGGACATGTTGCCACGCGGGTACGACCAAACGATGCTTGGCAAGCCGGCGGCACGCGCCTCGCTGATGAGGTCGCGAAGGTCTTGATACATCTGATTGCGAAGGCCGCTGCCTGGGTAGATGGTGTAGCCGATCGCCGAACAGCCGAGCCGAACGGCGTCATCGACCGCGGAGGTGAGCGCCGAGCACGGCGTGTCGGGCCCGCCGAGCGAATCGCTGTTGTTAACCTTCAAGATGAGCGGAAGCTCACCGGCGTACCGGTGCGCGATCGACTCGATGAAACCGAGGGGCGCCGCGTAGCCATTGCAACCGGCCTCGACCGCAAGCGCGGGATGGTAGGCCGGGTCGTAGCCTGGAGGGTTCGGCGCGAAGGAGCGGGCCGGCCCATGCTCGAAGCCCTGGTCGACCGGGAGGATCACGATTTTACCGGTTCCAGCGAGGCGCCCGGTGTTCATCAGTCGCCTGAGATTTCCAATGACGCCAGGATTTTCGCCCGCGTAGTTCGCGAGAATTTTTTCGACTCGTTCGCTCATGCCCCTTGCCTCCGTTGTTCAGCTTCTCGGCGGGGACCTTAGCTCAGAGATTGGAGCTGGTCATGCCCAAGTGGGGGACCCTTAGGGGCAGGCCCCAAGGCCAGGCGAGGCTCAGGCGCGCGCCGCCTGGGTAGCAGCTGTCCCTTCGGCGTAAAACGCAGCGATTTCAGACGCGTACTTCTCGTTCACGATGTTCCGCTTCACTTTGAGGGTCGGCGTCAGCTCGCCCCCATCCACGCTGAACACGGTCGGGAGAATCTTGATCTTCTTGATCGTCTGGTAGCGGGCGACCTTCTTGTTGCAGACCTCCTGCATTTCTTGCTCGATGTAGCGCTTCACTTCCTCGTTTCGGGCGGCGCTTTGGATGTCGCTTAGGCCGGAAATCTGGGAAGCGACCTCCAGCTCCGGGAGAGCCTCCGGGTCGAGCACGATCAGCGCCGAGAGATAGGGCTGCCGGTCACCCACGACGACCGCCTGCCCCACGCCCGGAATCGATTGCAAATAGCCCTCCATCTCGGCGGGCGCGACGTTCTTTCCACCCGCCGTGATGATCAGGTCCTTCTTTCGACCGGTGATCGAGATGTAGCCGTCCTGATCGATCGCGCCGAGGTCGCCGGTGTGCATCCAGCCATCGCTGTCGTAGAGCTCGGCCGTCTTGTCGGGCAGGCGGTGGTAGCCCTTCACCATGTTGACACCCTTGAGCATGATCTCGCCGTCCTCGGCGATTTTCGCCTGAACGCCGGGCAAGGGCCTGCCGATGGTGCCCAGTTTAGGCCTCCCGTGCGGCTGGACCGAGGCGAACGCCGTCGTCTCGGTCATCCCGTAGCCCTCGTGAACCGGTAGACCGATCGACGCAAAGAACTCGAGCGTCGAAACCGAAATCGGGGCGGCGCCGCTCAGCGCGACTTGAAGCTGATCCAAGCCGAGGGCCTCCTTGATTTTCGAGATCACGAGCTTGTTGGCGAGATTGCGCGAGAAGCTCGATACCGGACGGCCCGTTGCGACCTCCTGCTTGAACGCCTCGAGCTCGGTCTTCCGAGCCCAGCTCGCCAGCTTGGCCTTGATGCCCGTGGCTTCCGCCAACTTGCCCCGAAGCGCCGCCTCGAACTTCTCCCAAACCCGCGGCACCGCAAGGAAAATCGTGGGGTGCACATCGACCAGGTAGTCTTTGATTTGGGTGAGGTCGCTGCAGTAGAAGGTTTCGCCCTGAATGATGAGCCCTGCGAAATTGGTCATCCCCTGCTCTGCCGCGTGACAGAGCGGCAGGTAGCTGACGCTTCGCGTCTTCGTCTGCATCAGCGACGGGAAGACCTCCGCCACGGCATTGGCGATGAGGTCGATCCCCTCGTGCGTGAGCATCGCTCCCTTCGGCAGCCCCGTCGTACCGGACGTGTAGATCAGGAGCGCCACGTCATCCATCTTCACGGCATCGAGCTGCGCATCGAGCTCGGCATCGCTGATCGCATCGCCCTTCGCCATGAGGGCCTCGAGGGTGATCACGCGAGGATCGCTCGATCCCAGGTCGTCCATCGTGACGATGTGTTCGATCGGACTGTCCCCCTGGGCGATCGATAAGTACTTATTGAGCTGCGTCTCGTCGTCGCAGATCACGATCTTTGATTCGGCATTGCCGACGATGTAAGCCATCTGCTCCGGCAGGAGCGTCGTGTAGAGCGGCGCCGGAATCCCTCGGGCTGCATTGATCCCATGCTGGCAGACCACCCAGTCGCGCCGGTTGGCGCCGACGATAGCTACACAATCCCCAGGCTGCAGGCCCAATGCCATGAGCCCCTTCCCCACCCGCCGCACGCTCTCCCAGTACTCGCCCCAGGTCGAAGTCGCCCAATTCCCGTCCGAATTGCGGTCGTGAATGGCAGGCTCGTTGCCGTTGGCCTTCGCCCAACCCTCGATCCGCGAAAGCATCGTTCCTTGCAGCGTCATATGGCCTCCTGAAGAGGGGGCTACGCTACTCGATCGGAGGCAGGGATCCTAGGGGGGATCGCTGCCGCTGACACTGGCACGGCCCCGGACCCAACTGACGAAGGAACAGGGATTCGAACGCTTCGCCGAATGACCGCCTGAACGAGGTCACGGGGCTTTTTGCCACGAGCTCGAACAGGCGAGGCCCCGAAAACCCAGGGGGAATGAACGTGTCTTCCGGTGCGTGACACCTTATCGTGACATCGCCGCGGCATAGTTGTGCCCCCGGACAAACAACAAGTACGGTCTCCGCCAAGGGCAGCGCTTGGAGAGCATCGAATCGCTCTTGGTGGCGGTTTCGTTGCCCGAGGACGGCCTTTGAGTTCCGCGACCAGCGCCAGTCGAGCTCGTTGAAGCTGGGCTCAGGGGAGCGGTATGAAGTCCTCCACGATGTCGCTCCAGAACGGCCTCATTTTCACGAAGTCGTCGGTCCACTCGTTGAGCGGGACGCCGTCCACTTCCTGGCTGTAAAAGCGGGGCGACTGGAGCGCCGTGTGCGAGCTGTCACCGCTGACGATGAAGGTCTTGTAGCGGCCGGGGTACGCGGCGTTGAGCGCGCCGTGCTCCGTCAAAATCAGAGCTCTGTAATCGGTCTGCGACAGCCCGTTGGGAAATGGAATGATCGGGGGAAGCGGATTGAAGAAGCCGGGTAGGTTCGCACTGGCAAAGCCGATGTTGGTCGCGTCGGCATCCGTCTCGTAGAACGCCTCCCGGATCGTCCGGTCGTTCTCCAGCCGCCAGTCGACGATCGCCGTTTGCTGGCCGAACGCGCTGCAGGCGGTGCAACTCGCGGGGTAGAACTGCGCGAACTGCCAATCACTATCCCTCGCAGCAACCGCGTCTTGGGCAGCCAGGTTGATCGCGATCGGGCCCGCGTCGTTGAAGACGGTGAGGTGTGTGTTGTTTCCGTATTGGAAGCGCGCCAAGAAAGGTGCAAAAGCTGCTGCACCGACGCCTCCGGCGCTCGAGCCGGCGACCGTGATCGTGCTGGCGTTCGGGAACACCGCCTTGCCGACGTCCATGCCAGCGCTGAGGTTGCGCAAGCCGCGATGGTGGCGCACACCGCCGGGGAAGCTCATATCGTTCTCCACGGTGTTGTCGCCGCCGAAAACGGACCCGTCGCAGTACGGCATGTACACAATCGAGTAGTTTCTAAAGGGGTTGTCCTTGGAATCGAAGTCCCAGATTCCGACTCGGCCCACGGGTGGCTCCTGGGCTTCGGAGAAGAAGTTGCAGCGGGTGAAGTCCTGCCAGCAAGCGCCGCCGCCTTGGAGAAGAATGAGGAGCTTGGCCGGGTTCCCCTCTCGGGTGAACACAGAGTAGGGCGTCCCGGCAATGCAGATGGGACCGTTCCCTCCGTCGGGGTCGAATGCGTGCTTGACCCATCCGTCACCGACGTCCTCCGATGCGGCTGGCGTGAAGGCGCCCAGGTACTTGTCGACGCCAGCGTCACGGAGCTCGTCCTCTGCCTCTTGAGTCAGACCTCTATTGGGGGAGTCGCCTTCGGCACCGGTCGGAACCAGAACGGCTAGCGAGAGACACAGCAACAGCAGCCCTAGGCTGAATTGGAAACGCGACAACATACATACCTCCTCGTGCGTGAATCGATTCCACGCCCCGCGAATACTCATATCGGCGGACGCGCATCCTACAGCGAAGCACCCACGAGCGTCAATCGCCGCAAACGGAAGTCGGGGCCTTCGAATGCGACCTCCCATGGATTGAAATCCGAGCGGCGTAGAGCCGTCCAGGGACGGCGATCGGGTACACATGATGCAGCGTGGCGACCGCGGGCGAGGCCGGCGCAAACCATAAAGCCATGTCCGTGCTCACGGACACGGGCCCGTCGCACGATGTGCTCGACCAGTATGCCCTCTGGTCCTGAGACGAGCTCTGCGAGACGATGCAGCTCGCCCGGCTCCCCGATACCGCCCAGGTGATCGAGCTCGGAGGCCGTCGTGCATGACACTGGCATGACGCCCCGTGCGCTCGTCCCAGAAAACCCGGAGAGAAGTTGGCGGAGGAGGAGGGATTCGAACCCCCGGTAGAGTCGCCCCTACAACGGATTTCAAATCCGCCGCCTTCGACCGCTCGGCCACTCCTCCGTGAAGGGGCGGATTTAGCACACGGATTGCGCTCTGGCCCTTCCCATTTGGGAGGATCTCGGCCTATATTGGCCGGTCCCCGGTCCGTGGGCGGCCGGCAACTGATGAGGTGACCCTGTGGCTACTGACACGATTCCCAATCGACTCCTTGAACGTGCGAGGAAGACCCCGAACGACCCCGCGTACTACGTGCGCGAAAGCGGCAGCTGGAAGCCGACCAATTGGGGCACCTACTCCGACCAGGTGACGCAGGCCGGCCGCGCACTGATCGCACTGGGTTTCGAGCACGGGCAGACGGTCTGCATCCTCGGCTTCAATCGCCCCGAGTGGGCGGTCATGGACATCGCAGCGATGGGTGCCGGCGGCGCTCCCGCAGGGATCTACACGACCTGTTCTCCGGTCGAGGTTCGCTACATCGTCGCTCACGCCGAAGCGCCGATTATTCTCGTCGAGAACCAGGATCAGTGGCGGAAGATTCTAGCAGAGCGCGCGAACATGCCGAAGCTGAAGCACGTCATCACGATGAAAGGCTGCCCCGCGATTGCCGACGATATGGTGATGACCTGGGAAGAGTTCATGGCGAAAGGCGATGGCGTCGAGACGCGGGCGTACCTCGACCGGGTCGAGAGCCTGAAGCGCGAGGCCCTTGCGACCTTGATCTACACCTCAGGCACGACAGGCCCGCCCAAGGGCGTGATGCTGAGCAATGAGAATCTGGCGTGGACGTCAAACATCGCGATCCAGATCACCGCAATCAACGCTTCGGATTGCTCGCTCTCGTATCTGCCACTTTCGCACATCGCCGAGCAGATGTTCACGCTGCACATCCCGATCACCACAGGCGCCCGTGTGTACTTCGCCGAGTCGATCGAAGCGGTGCCCGAGAACCTCAAAGAGGTCCAGCCCACGATCTTTTTCGGCGTGCCGCGCATCTGGGAGAAGTTCCATGCCGGTATCTCGGCCAAGCTCAAAGATGCGACCGGCGTGAAGGCCAAGCTCGTGCAGTGGGCCATGAAGGTCGGCTGGGAAGCCAACCAGACCCCCGACGGCAACAAAGGGCTGCAGTATCAGCTGGCGAACAAGCTCATCTACTCGAAGCTCCTGCCGGCGATCGGCATGGGGAACGCCCGGGTTTGTGTCACCGGCGCCGCGCCGATTGCGCGCGAGGTGCTCGAGTTCTTCGCGAGCTTGGACCTGATCGTGCTCGAGGTCTACGGGCAATCGGAGGACAGCGGCCCGACGAGCTTCAACACCCCGACCCGCTATCGCTTCGGCAGCGTAGGCCCGGCGCTTCCGGGCGTGGAGGTAAAAATCGCGGAAGACGATGAAATCATGGTCAAGGGCCCCAACGTCTTTTTGGGTTACTACAAGGACAAGGAAGCCACCGACGCCACGCTCTCCAACGGCTGGTTGCACTCGGGCGACTTGGGCGCCTTCGATAGCGACGGCTTTTTGAATATCACCGGCCGTAAAAAGGACATCATCATCACCGCCGGTGGCAAGAACATCACGCCAAAGAATCTCGAGTCAGGGATCAAGAACCACCCGCTCGTCGACGAAGCCGTCGTGATCGGCGACCGGCGCAAGTACCTGAGCGCGCTCGTCACGATCGACGCCGAAGCGGGCCCGGCCTGGGCCGCGGCCAATGGTGAAGATGCAAGCGCACTTCACAAGAGCGCAAAGCTCAGGGCGAGCATCCAAGCGCACATCGACGAGATGAACAAGGAGTTCGCGCGTGTGGAGCAGATCAAAAAGTTCACCATTCTCAAGCGGAACTTCACCGTCGAAGACGGCGAGCTCACGCCGACCTTGAAAGTGAAGCGCGCCAAGGTGAACGACCACTTCGCCGAAGACATCGAATCGATGTACGCCGAAGGGGGCGCCCAGCCCCAGGCTCGCGCCTGAACGAGCCTGCAAGAGGCGAACCGGTCCCGGGCGGCGTCTAACCGACGACCGTCACGGTGACCTGTCGCCGATGCCCCCGGCGGCGGTGTTCCCAAAGGAAAATGCCCTGCCAGGTGCCGAGGGCGCAGCGTCCCTCGCTGACCGGGATGCCCAACGAAGTCTGCGTAAGGGCCGTCTTGACGTGCGCCGGCATGTCGTCGGGGCCTTCCATGGTGTGGACGTAGAGCGAATCGCCGTCTGGGACGAGCCTCGAAAGGAAGGCGTCGAGGTCGCGCTGAACGTCGGGGTCGGCGTTCTCATTGATGATCAACGATGCGCTCGTGTGATGCACGAAGACGGTACAGAGGCCCTGGGAAATCCCGGAACTTGCGACCGATGCCTGGACGTCTCTCGTGATCTCGCGGGTGCCCCTCCCCCGCGTCTCGACCGTGAACGTGTGCGACTTGGCGCTCATGACGGCGATACTCTCATCCACATCGCCGCTTGGTCACCTTGGTAGATCAAGATGTCGTCCTGTGTGAAGCGGAACTCGTAGCGGCCAAACACCTGCTTCTCGCGCTGACGGATCTTCGTGGCCCGAAGCTCCATATCGAGCGGCGATCCCATCTTCGCGAGGGCTGCGAACCGGGCATCGTAGATTCGGCCGCCGTAGCCGATCCAGCCGTCCGCGTGGCGGAGCCCGAGGCAATAATAGGTGTGCATGAAGCCGAGGATCCCGGTCAGGTGCACCATGAGGCCGCCGCTGACGTGCCGCGGATGGCGCACCGGGTGGGCTCGCTGGTCACGCGTCAGGGGAAGGTCGGGGCGCGTGGTCATCCGTGCCCGCAAGATCCCAGCCTCCTTGTCGACTTCGACGAGCTCGTCGATGCAGATCGCACCTGGGCCGTAGGGGCAATCTGCGACGAATTCAGGGTCCAATGGCATTACTCTAAACTCCCTGGGCGTCCGCGTCCCAAATGACCTTGTGCATCTGCATCTGCACGCGAACCGGCAGCTGGTCCTCGAGGACCCACTTCGCCAGGTCCTTGGGGTCGAGCTCTCCCCAGACGCAACTCAGTAGAACGGCATGGACCCGATCGGGGAGGCCATGCTCCGCGATGACGCCTTTGGTCCAGTCGTAGTCCGCACGGTCCGCGAGAACGAACTTCACCTCGTCGTGTTTGCTGAGCTCGGCGATGTTCTCCCATCGATTGCGCTTCGACTCGCCGCTTCCCGGTGCTTTGAGATCCATGATTCGATGGACGCGGGGATCGACCTGGGAGATGTCGCGCTCGCCGCTGGTTTCGAGCAGGACAGTGCGCCCCGCATCGCACAGCTCTTGGAGCAATGGAATCGCGCCTGGCTGCAAGAGCGGCTCGCCGCCCGTGAGCTCGACGAGCGAGGTGCCAAACGAAAGCGCCTTCGCTAGCACCTCGGCGCGCGGCATTTCGGTCCCGCCCTCGAACGCCTGCGGGGTGTCGCACCAGCGGCAACGCAGATTGCAGCGAGAAAGCCGGACGAAGGTGCAAGGAAGCCCGGCGAAGGTCGATTCACCTTGAATCGATTCGTAGATCTCGTGAATTCGTATTTGCTCGGCGTCGGTCATCTCAAGCGTGGGTTGCCGGTGATGAGGATCAGCATCTGTCCCTCTCGCGCGGCCCGTTCCGGAACTTCAACGATCAGATCCCACATTCCTGGCTTTGCTTCCACCTCCAGGGTCTGGGTGCGCCGGCGAGCGCAGCGCTCGCCGTTTTCGTCGATGCGAACCCAAAGAACGCGATGCTTGTGCCCAGCGAGGTCGAGGGCAGAGGCGCGAAGCCGAGTGCGCTCGTCTAGCTCGACCCTGTGGCGGTAGAGGCGGGAGTTGGATTTGAGGGACCCGCAGTGCGTGGGGAGGGTTTCGGCCGTGGGTAGATCGGGTTTAGAGACGAGAGCGGAAAAGGGGAAGGGAGGCGTGTTGGTGCCAGCGCCAGCGCCAGTGCCAGCGTCAGTGCCAGCGCCAGTGTCAGTGCCAGCGTCAGTGCCAGTGTCAGTGCCAGCGTCAGTGTCAGTGCCAGCGTCAGTGCCAGCGCGAGCGCCAGTGCCAGCGTCAGCGCCAGCGCCGCCAGCGCCAGCCCCAGCGTCAGCGTAGGTGGTCCTGTAGCTGTCGCTGCCGCTGTCCCTGTCCCCGTCCCCCACCGCCTTCCTCACCGCGTCCAGCATCTCCAGCGTCAGCAAGTTCCTCAGATTGTTCCCGTACCGCAGCCCCTTCTCCGTCAACTGGCATGCAGCCTTCAGGCCGCCCTGCCCCAGGACATTCGGGTGCACGCCGTCTCGGGCTAAACCTTTGCGCCGAAGCGCGCTGAGGGCAGCGTGGTAGTCGATGTAGGGGAGTGACCAGTGCTTGGCGACCGCTTCGGTGATCGCGTTGAAGCGGCTAATCCAGCGATCCTTGTAGCTGTTTCGTCTTGGGAGTGCGGCGCCGAGGATGGGGACGACGCCCATCGCGGCCAGCTCTTCGACCAAGTAGACCAGGCGCTTGAGGTACACCCGCTCGTTTTCGTTTTGGGCGTCGTTGCCCCCGAACAGAACCAGCGCCCAGCGTGCTTGGGTCAGCTCGAGCTCGTTTCGGAAACTGGCTGGGCGGCCCCGGAGGACGTAGCGAAGGTTCCAACTCACGCCGGCTGCTTGGCTTTCACGGTTGAACGAGTTGCGCGGGCCGGCCGCGAAGTACTCGACGGTCTTGGCCAGGTCTTCATGCTCGCCAAGCTCCACGTAAGGGGTCGCAAAGCAATGGAGGAAGGCTGTGCTCGCCACGCTGGAGCCGCCCATCTTCGAAAATGCATCGTCGCGGAGCTCAGGATTGCGCGCATGGATCTCCCGAACGTGCTCGGTGACTTCAGCGCTGAGGGCCTCCGATTCGGCTCGAGCGCTTCCGACGGCGAGCAGCGTCAGAACGAAAGCAAGGAGGGCTGACTTCATTGAATCGCGCTCGCGGGGATCACGTAGAGCCGGCTCGGCTGGCCGGTGGAGCTTCGGTGCTGGTTATCGGTGAGGACGACCGCCGAACCGTCATCCATCCAGACGAGCCCTTCGAAGTTCGGTAGCGGCGAGATGAGCTCGGATAAATCGGCCGCCAGCGTGGGCTCGATCCACTGACCCTCGGGTCCACGAGGAATCTGAAAGCGAAGGAGGCGCGAAACTCCGTAGTGGCGCTCCACGGCAAGCGCGACGATCGACTCACCGGCGAGCCTGCAGCTCAGCGCCGCGAGCTTCCCGGTTTTGCTGGTGAGCTTGACCCGGTGCGCGGTCCACGACCGCGTCTTCGGATCGAACATCCCAACGGGTGCCCAGCGGCCCTTGCGCTGCTGTTCCACGAGCTCGGTCGCCAACACGAAGAGGCCATCTACGTGACAAGTCCCTTCGATGCCACGGTTATCTGGCGCGGTGAGCTGCCAGCGAGCGTAGTCGAGGTTGCCGACGGGAACGACCACAAACCGCCCCGCATCGAGCCGGCCATCGAGGATGATGTCGCTGAAGCGTCCCTTGTCCTGGGTTTCGGTGCCGAGCAGGAATCGCGTCCCTTCCACCCAGGCCATCGCTTCGAGATCGGTGCCGGGCGGGGCGCCGACGACCGGGTAGCGCGTGACACCGAAGGTCTCCGGGTCGATGCGGATCACCGCATCCCCATCCTCGCCGGGAGCCCAGAACGCGCCGTGATCATCCACGGTGAGCCCGGACAAGCCGCGAACCTCGGAATCGAGGGTGACGATGCGCCCGGGGCCGCTTGGCTCCTTTTTCGTGCAGCCAACGCAGGCGAGCAGCAGCGCCACGGCAACTGCCGCCCGCGCGGGCACGATCAGCGGACCGCTTCGAGCACGGCCGCGGCGCCAAGGCCACCTGCAGCGCAGATCCCGAGCAAGGCGGTCTCTCTGCCGCTGTTTGCCAGCTCGTTTGCGACGGTCGTCACCATGCGCGCGCCGGTGGCACCAAACGGATGACCAATTGAAAGCGAACCGCCGTAGATGTTGAAGTTCTCTTCGTCGATTTCGCCCACGGCCTTGCTCTTGCCAAGCCTGACCTCGGCGAAGCCTTTGCTCGCAAGCGCTTTGATGACCGAAAGCACCTGCGCCGCGAAGGCTTCGTGCATGTCGACGAGATCGATGTCCTTGAGCTCCATCCGAGCACGGTCGAGCGCCTTGGGCATCGCAATCGCGGGCCCGATCAGCAGCTGGTCCGCCGGATCGACGCCGACGTACGACCAACTGCGGAACGCCGCGAGCGGCTTGTACCCGAGTGCACGCGCCTTCTCCTCACTCATCAGCAAGACTGCGGCCGCGCCATCGGTCAACGGGGATGCGTTGCCCGCCGTGACCGTGCCGTCCTTTGCAAAGACCGGACGGAGCTTCGAGAGCTTCTCGACGCTCGTATCGCCGCGCACGATGTTGTCGGCGTGCACCCAGCCATCCGGCGCTTCGACGGCCGTGACCTCGTCATCGAAACGGCCTGAGGCGATCGCTTCGGCAGCGCGGTGATGCGACCGCTCCGCGAAACGGTCCTGCGCCTCGCGCGAGATTTCGTTGCGCCGCGCCATCGATTCGGCGGACTCGCCCATGACTTCACCAGTCGTTCGCTCTGCGATTTTGGGCATTTTCGGCAGAATGTCGGTGATCGGCATCATCTGAGCCAAGACTCCGAGGTAGTCCGCGGGGGTGGACGCCTTGCCAAAGGCAAGCGGGGCGAGCGCGTGGACCGCCTTTTGCGGCAGGTTGAGCGGCGCATTGCTCGTGGAGTCCGAACCACCGGCAATCACGACGTCAGTCTCGCCGCGCTCGATCGCCGCAGCCGCAAGCGTGACGGCCTGCAGACCCGACGCGCAGGCACGGGTGCAGGTCATGCCTTCGACGCTCGGAGGCAGGCGCAAGTCGAGTGCGATCTCGCGGGCGATGTTCGGCGCGTGCGACGGCAAAATGACGCCGCCCCAAATGATGCTGTCGATCTCCTGGTGGGAAATGTCGGTTCGCTCGAGCAGCGACCGGACTGCGATGTCTCCCAAGTCGATGCTGTCGAGCTTGAGGAATTTCCCAAAGGCTTTGACGAACGGGGTGCGAACGCCGGACACGATGACCGCCCGCTGCTTCTTGCCCCAACCATTCTTCTTCTTGGCCATTCTCATGCTCCTACAAGTGCGCCGCCACAGACACGAACGGTTTCACCGGTCAGTCCTACGGCACCTGGGGTTGCTAGAAAAGTGATCGCCTGACCAACGTCCTCGGGCCTGCCGCCCTGCCCGACGGCGGACATGCGGCGCGCGACCTCGCGGATCGCCACCGGCATCGCGTTGGTGAGACGTGTCTCGATGAAACCGGGCGCGATCGCGTTGACCGTGATGCCCTTCTTCGCGACTTTGGCGGCCAGTGATTGCACGAAGCCGACGATGCCCGCTTTGCCTGCGGAATAGTTCGTTTGACCGCGATTTCCGGCGATTCCTGAGACCGACGAGAGGCAAATGATCCGTCCGCCCGCGCGCAACACCTCGTCTCGGAGAAGTCGATCGGTGATGCGGATGACGGCGCCGAGGTTGATGTCGACCGCCATGTCCCAGGCGTCGGGCGTCATGCGCCCGAGGGTCTTGTCGCGGGTCACACCGGCGTTGTGCACGACGATGTCCACTCCGCCAAAACGCTCTTTGAGCTCCGCAGCGATTCGCTCCGGAGCATTCGCGTCGGTGATGTCGACCAGCAGCGTGGATCCGCCGATGCGCTGCGCCACTTGGCTGCACGGCGCGTCGTCCGCAGGCCGATCGAGACAAACCACGTGCGCGCCCTCCGCGGCTAGAAGCTCGGCCGTAGCTTCGCCGATTCCACGCGCCGCGCCAGTGACGAGGGCGACCTTGCCGCCGAGCACGTGCGTGTCGGGCGCCCCTTGGCCATGGGCGCGGGTCGTGACGTGAAACGGCTGGCAGCTGATGAACGCCGACCGCGGAGACAAGAGAAAGCGAAGCACGGCGTCGAGTCGCTCCTCGGCGCCCTCTTGCACGAACACACTGTTGGCGATCGATCCGTTGCCGCCGATTTCCTTTGCGAGGCTTCGCGTGAAGCCCTCGAGGCCTGCTCGCGTTGCAGCGTGCACCGGCTTTTTGGCATCCGAGGCCGGACGACCGAGCACGACGACGCGGCCCGATGAATTGAGCCGGCGAATCCACGGATGGATGAACTCGTAGAGCTGGTGAAGATCGTCCGGTGTTTCGAGGCCCGTGCCGTCGAACACGATCGCGTCGACGCGCGCGCCTTCCGGGGCATCCCCCGGCGCCACGAGTTGCGGAGCCCGCGCCCACGCTTCGCCAGGTCCTACAAAAGGCTCGATGGCAGCCTCCGAGGTGCCGACGACCCAGGCGTAGGCGCCTGCCTTCGTCAGGCTCTGGGCAAGCACGCTCTGCAGCGCACCGACGCCGCAGACGAGCACCTTCTTGTCGTCGAGCGGCCGCTCCTCATAGGGGCCTGTGGCCCGGGCCAGCTTCTCCGGCACGGGGATCGGGAGGCCAAGCGTTTTGACCAGTTTTCGTGCGTTCTCGTTCTCGAGCAGAAAATCCGTCATTTGAGCTCAGCTCCTCACTGAATAGGTTCCAACTAGATAGGCAGGTCCGCCGGGTGCGTCCCCCACGAACACCGCGTCATCCTCGATGTAGAGGCCGACTTTGGCGGGAAGCACCAACGGCTTCGTGAACTTCACGTCAATCGATTCGAGCCGGCTCACGTCGCCTGAAAAAACCGAACGGTTCAAACCTTCGATCGCGCGCGCCATCGTAGAGAACCCGTGATTGATGACGTTGCGGAAGCCATTGGCGCGAGCGGCCGGCGGAATCCAGTGGATTGGATTGAAGTCGCCGGTGAGCTTGGCGAACTCCAGGCCCACGTGCGTGCCGAGCTTCCAGCGGTCCAGCTCTTTTGCCATGACCGGAACGCGCGGGCGGTCGTCCTTTCGCTTGGCGGACTTGTCGCCGCCTCCGAGCGGGACGATTCCGTATACGTCGCAAACGATCGCCTCGGAATGAGTCGAGGTCGACGTCGTCGCGCGCTGGTGAATCACCGCACGGCGTCCATTGTCGTCGATGTCGAGAAGCTGCACCTTGAGCCCGTAGGGTTCACCAAGCGGAAGTGGCGCGTTCGTCTGCAAGCGGCAGCCGCCATTGAGCACACGCTGGATCGGATACTGGAGCCCTTCGATTCCGCGCGCCTGCAGCGGGAAGACCCATTGAGGGAACAGATGGGCAGGAACTTGGCCCCGGTACCAGGCGGGGTCGCCGCCGACGTGCCGGATGTAGTCGCGCACCAGATCGGCGGGCCGTGCGGGAATCCGCGCCGAGACGATGGGCCCCGGAACCTGGGCCGGCGACTTGTTGGGCTGCCCGGATGCGCTCTTCACGGCGACGAATGCAGCGCGGGCAAGGGCGCCGAGCATCGGCCCCTGATGGAGGATGTAACGCGTAGGTACCGCCATATCGATTCTCCCGGTCTGCCGGTGCGGTGGAGCACCTGCCGCCCGACTTGGCCCTCTACCATTTGGTAGGAAGCCGCGCAAACCCGGTCGCGCTGCTAAGGTTCCGCGATGCCTAACCCGTTGATCCAACTCGGATTCGAGATTCCCTTTGACCAGATCGAGGCCGCGCAGGTCGAACCGGCCACCGACGAGCTGCTTGCGCGATCACGCGCGGCGGTCGACGGAATCGTGACGAACCAAGCGCCTCGGAGCTACGCCAACACGCTGCGCGCCATCGAGGAAGCCACCGAGATGCTCGAACGGACCTCGACCGTCGTCGGTCACCTGGAAAGCGTCGCAAGCAGCGACGCGCTGCGTGCCGCATACAATGCGACGCATCCGAAGGTGAGCGCGTTCTGGTCGGAGCTCGCGATGAACGACGGGCTGTATCAGGCCGTTCGCGCATTTGCGCAAACCGATGAAGCAGCGGCGCTTCCCCCGACTGAGAAGCGCTTCTTGAAAAAGACCCTCGACGACTTTCGAAGGCACGGCGCCGAGCTCGGCCCCAAAGACAAAGCGAAGCTCCAAGAAATCGAGATCGAGCTCACCAGGCTCACGACGGAGTTCTCCCAAAACGTCTTGGACGAAACCAATGCCTTCGAGCTCTTGATAAGCGACGAAAGCAGGCTCGCGGGCTTACCCGACAGCGCGAAGCAAGCGGCAGCGGAGAACGCACGCGCAAAGGGCCTTGGTGGCTGGCGGTTCACGCTTCATGCGCCGAGCATGATCCCGGTGCTGACCTATTTGGACGACGCGAGCATCCGCGAACATGTCTGGCGCGCCTACAACACCCGCGCCGTTTCAGGCGAACGCGACAACCGCAAGCTTATCGCGCGGGTTCTCGAGCTTCGCCGCGCCAAGGCCAAGCTGCTCGGTTACGCCGATTTTGCGGACCTGGTGACCGAAGACCGAATGGCGAAGGCGGGCGCAAAGGCAAAAGCGTTCATCGACGATCTGCGCGAACGCACCAAGCAAGCGTTTCGCCGAGAGAACCAGGAGCTCGAGGCGTTTCGCAAGGAGATCGAAGGCGCCTCGGCACCCGCGCTCGAGGCCTGGGACATCGGCTACTACTCCGAGAAGCAACGGCAGGCGAAGTACGACTTCAACGAGGAAGAGCTGCGGCCGTATTTCCCACTCGATCGCGTGCTCCAAGGCCTCTTCGCCACCGCGCAGGCGCTCTACGAAATCGAGATCGTCGAGCGAGACGCCAAAGTCTGGGACCCCGAAGTGAAAGCCTATGCCATCCGCAATCGTGACGGCACGATGATCGCCGCCTTCTACGTCGACCTGTTTCCGCGTGAGAACAAGCGCGGCGGCGCCTGGATGAATTCGCTGATCAGCGCTGCGTATCGTGAACGGCAGCCGGCACCGCAGCTCGGGCTCTTTTGCGCCAACGTCAATCCGCCGGTCGGTGGCAAACCCGCGCTCCTCACGCATCGGGAGGTCGAGACCCTCTTTCATGAGTTTGGCCATTTGCTGCACCACTGCTTCAGCCGCGTGAGCGTGCGGAGCCTCGCCGGCACGAACGTCGCCTGGGACTTCGTGGAGCTGCCCTCGCAGATCATGGAGAACTGGTGTTGGGAGCGGAGCGGCCTCGATCTTTTCGCCGCGCACTACGAAACCGGCGAACGGATCCCGGACGAGCTCTATGAAAAGTTGGTCCGCGCAAGGACGTACCGCGCGGCCAACGCACAGATGCGGCAACTGGGCCTTTCAGCCGTCGATCTCGCCCTCCACCAAGACTACGACCCCAAACGCGATGGCGACGTCATGGCGTACGCGAGGGAGATCATCCAGGCGCATTCGGCGACGACGCTTCCCGACGACTACGCGATGCTGGCGGGTTTCGGCCACGTCTTCGCCCACCCCACGGGCTACGCTGCTGGTTACTACAGCTACAAGTGGGCCGAGGTACTCGACGCGGACGCGTTCACGCGTTTCAAGCGGGAAGGCATCACCAATCCCGAGGTCGGGCGCGCGTTCCGCAATGCGATCCTATCCAAGGGCAACAGTGAAGAAGCGGAAAAGCTCTACGAGGACTTCATGGGGAGGGGGCCAGACCTCGATCCCTTGCTCGAGCGGACCGGTTTACTCCCTCGCAAAGCCGATGCTGCGCATCGCCCGCGGGGCTGAGCGTAACCTGGCTACTCTGCGACGGCGCGTAGGTCGACGGACACTGCCATATCGTTCGCGACCTTCAGCCGCACGATCGACGGGACTGAAATATCGTGATCTTCGAGCACCACGGTGAAGTCGGCCTTGATTCGAAGCTGCTTGCCGGACCAGTTCACGGTTCCTTTGGCGAGCACGGGCTGGCTGACTCCGTGAGCAGTGAACTTGCCCTTGACCTGCACCTTGCGGTCTTTGCCTGACTTGAGCTCCGGCGAATCCTTCTTGCCCAGGATGACTTCCGTGATCTCGAAATGAATGTTCGGGTGCTTCTTCGCATCGAGCCAACCGTCGCCCTGAAGGTGCTCGTCGCGGAGATCATTACCGGTGCGCAACGACACCACGGGCGCCTTGAAGGAGCCCGTCGTATTGCGGATGTCCGCTGGATCCATGCTGAGGCTACCGCTCACTTTCGAGGTCTTGCCTGTCATCGTCTCGAGTGGAGCGTCCGAGACGAAGGTGGCTTTGCTCCTGCCGTCCGCGCGTACCACAAAGGTCGTCGCGTCGGCCTGAGAGACCGCCGGCACCGCCATGCACGCGGCTAAGATAAGACTGACTCCGGTAGCATTCTTCATCATTCGTTCGCTCCCCCTTGCCTCAAGTATGCCGGTTTTGGACGGCCGCTTCACCCCCGTATTCACGCGGCCGCCACAATCCGGGCGGTCTCGTGAAAGGTCCAGTTCTCGTTGTCCCGCTCCGCGCGGCCGAGCTCCCATTCATCGCGAAACAGGGCCACTGGACGATTGTCCCGGTCGACGACCGCCATCGGGACTCGCTTGGCCTTGAGCTCCGCACAGTCGGTGGCACCGGTCACCCAGCGTGCGTGCTGGTACGGGAGAAGGTCGAAGGTCACCCTGGCGCCATACTCGTGCTCGAGACGGAACATCAGCACGTCGAATTGCAGGCGACCCACGACGCCGCACACCGGATCTTTCTCGCGGCCCGGTTCCATGAAGAGCTGAACCGTGCCTTCTTCGGAAAGCTCTTGAATGCCTTTTTTGAGCTGCTTGCGTTTGAGCGGATCGAGAAGCTGCAGCCGCCCGAAGTGCTCCGGAGAGAACTGCGGAACCGCGTCGAAGCTCATGGGGCCGTTCGTCGATAGAGTGTCGCCGATTCGAAACAGCCCGGGGTCGTAGAGGCCCACGATGTCGCCCGCATAGGCCTCGAGCACGCTCTCGCGTTCCTGCGCAAAAAATTGCTCCGCACGATTGAGTCGGATCTCTTTGCCGAGTCGAAAGTGGTTGACTCGCATGCCTCCTTCGAACTTTCCGGAGCAGATGCGCGCGAACGCGATACGATCCCTGTGAGACGGGTCCATGTTGGCCTGTACCTTGAATACGAACGCGCTGAAGCGATCGTCGTCCGGGCTCACCGTGACGTCTCCAGTTGCTTCGCGCTTGCCCGGCGGGGGGCAAAGGCCCTTGAACGAACGCAAAAACGGCTCGACTCCAAAGTTGTTGAGTGCGCTGCCAAAGAACACAGGCGTGATCTCACCCGCGAGAAATCGCTCTTCGTCCCACTCTTCGCCTGCACCGTCGAGGAGCTCCACCTCGTCGCGAAGGGTTTGCGCCGCTTCTTCGCCGAGCAGCGCGTTGAGCTCGGGGTCTTCGAGGCCGGTGACCTTCATGACCGCGCGCTTGGATTGGCCCTCGGACGAACGCTCGAAACGAACGACGAGCTTGTTGATTCGATCGTAGACCCCTTGAAACAAATCGCCGCTCCCGATCGGCCAGGTGAACGGCACCGTACTCACGCCGAGCACCTCTTCGACCTCGCTCATCAAGGCGAAGGCGTCGCGCGCGGGGCGGTCCATCTTGTTGATGAACGTCACGACCGGTGTGTTGCGCAGGCGGCAAACGTGAAAGAGCTTGCGCGTCTGAGGCTCGACGCCTCTGGCAGCGTCGAGAATCATGATGCCACAGTCGGCCGCCATCAAAGTTCGATAGGTGTCCTCGCTGAAGTCGTTGTGGCCAGGTGTGTCGAGCAGGTTCCAACGGATGTCGTCGTACTCGAATTGCAAGACCGAGGTCGTGACCGAAATGCCGCGCTGTTTTTCGAGCGCCATCCAATCGCTGACCGCAGACCGCTTGGCCTTGCGCGACTTGACCGCGCCGGCCGCATGAATAGCGCCCCCGTAAAGCAGCAGCTTTTCGGTCAGAGTCGTCTTGCCGGCATCCGGATGCGAGATGATCGCGAAAGTACGCCGCCGTTGGTATTCGTTTTGGCCCATGCCCCGGCGGCAAGATAGTCACTGTGGTCGGTTGCGCCAGTCTGCGAACGTGCTGTGATGCGCGCTGCCGATGTCGGGGCTATTTCCAGAAATCGAGCCGTACGATACGGGCCATCTTCGGGTCGACGAGCTGCACTCCGTGTACTTCGAGCAATGCGGCAATCCTCAGGGAAAGCCGGCCCTGTTCGTCCATGGAGGGCCTGGCGGCGGCGCGAACTCGGTGCACCGCCGGTTCTGGGACCCTGCGATCTACCGCATCATTCTCTTCGATCAGCGCGGCTGCGGCCGCAGCACCCCTCACGCAGAGCTGCGAAACAACACCACCTGGGATCTAGTCCAGGACATGGAGCGAATCCGGGAGCACCTCGGCATCGAGCGCTGGCAATTGTTTGGCGGCTCCTGGGGGAGCACGCTCAGTTTGACCTATGCTCAACAGCACCCGGAGCGTGTGTCTGACTTGGTGCTTCGCGGCATCTTTCTACTCCGACAACGCGAGATCGACTGGTACTATCAAGAAGGCGCCAGCCGAATCTTCCCGGAGGCCTGGGCCAAGTATCTCGAGCCGATTCCCAAAGAAGAGCGCGGCAACATGGTGGACGCGTACTATCGCCGCCTCACGAGCAGCGATCGAACCGAACGGATTCGAGCGGCGCGCGCATGGAGCATGTGGGAAGGCAGCACCAGCAGGCTCATCCCCGACCCGGAGTTGATCGAACGGACCGGCGACGAAACCTTTGCCGAAGCCTTCGCCCGGATCGAGTGCCACTACTTCGTCAACGGCGGCTTCTTCCAAGACGACAACCAGCTCTTGAACAACGTCGACCGCATCCAACACATCCCGACGCTCATCGTCCAAGGCCGCTACGACATCGTGTGCCCAGCCGAAAGCGCCTACGAGCTCCACCGTGCCTTGCCCAACAGCACCCTCGAAATCGCCCCCCGCTCCGGCCACTCCGCCCTGGAACCCGAAATCACCGCCCTCCTCGTTAGGGGGTAGGAGAGCGTCCCTATCTCGAGAATTTGCGGTATTTGATTCGATGCGGGACGTCGGCGTCGGTGCCTAGTCGGGCTTTGCGATCGGCGGCGTAGTCGGCGTAGGAGCCCTCGTGCCAGACGACGCGGCTGTCGCCCTCGAAGGCGAGGATATGGGTGCAAATCCGGTCGAGGTACCAGCGATCATGGCTGATGATCATCGCGCAGCCGGGGAAAGCGAGGATCGCTTCTTCGAGTGAGCGCAAGGTGTCGACATCGATGTCGTTGGTTGGCTCATCGAGGAGCAAGACGTTGCCGCCGCTCTTGAGGAGCTTGGCGAGGTGCACGCGATTTCGCTCGCCGCCGCTCAAATTCTTCACTGGCTTCTGCTGATCGCTGCCGCGGAAATTGAACCAACCGACGTAAGCACGCGACTTCACTGTACCGCCACCGACGTCGATTTCGTCGGCGCCGTCCGTGATCTCCTTGAACACATTGTTGCCGTCGTCGAGCGAATCGCGGCTCTGATCAACATACGAGAGCGCCACGGTTTCACCGACGGTCACGGTCCCGGAGTCGGGCGTCTCCTCGCCAACCAGCATTCGGAACAAGGTCGTCTTGCCTGCACCGTTCGGGCCGACGATGCCGACGATCGCCCCGCGCGGCACGATGAAGCTCAGGTCTTCGAACAGGAGCTTGTCGCCGTAGCCCTTGCTCACCCCATTGAGCTCGAACACCTGCGTGCCCAGCCGCGGCCCCGGGGGGATTCGAATTTCGTTTGCATCGCCTCGGGCCTTGGCGGCGTCGGCCACCAGGCTTTCGAAGGCCGTGATGCGGGCCTTGCTCTTGGCCTGCCGAGCCTTCGGCGACGACCGCACCCACTCGAGCTCTCGTGCGATCTTCCGCTTCCGAGAGCTGTCCTTCTTTTCTTCTTGGGCGAGTCGCGCCTCCTTGGCTTCGAGCCACTGCGAGTAATTGCCTTGAAAAGGATGGGCCTCGCCACGGTCGAGCTCGAGTATCCACTCCACGATTTCGTCCAAGAAGTAGCGGTCATGGGTGACCAGGATCACGCAACCCGGATACTTCTGGAGATATCCCTGCAACCAAGCGACCGACTCGGCGTCGAGATGGTTGGTCGGCTCGTCGAGCAACAGGAGCTCCGGTTTCTCCAGCAACAAGCGGCAAAGCGCGACCCTGCGCTTCTCACCGCCCGATAGCGTCTTCGGGTCTGCGTCGGCCGGAGGCAAGCGAAGCGCGTCCATCGCGATCTCGAGCGTGCTCTCGAGATTCCAACCATCGACGGCATCGATCTTGTCTTGAAGCGCGCCCTGCCTGTCGAGCAGCTTCGCCATCTCCTCGTCGCTCATCGGCTCGCCGAGCTTCATGCTGAGCTCGTTGAACTCGTCCAGAATCGCGCGCACCGAAGAGACCCCGGCCTCCACCGCCTCCAAGACCGTCTTCGCGTCACCGAGATCCGGCTCCTGCGGCAGGTAGCCCACGTGGGCGCCCGGTCGAATCCAGGCCTCGCCGGTGAAGGTGTCATCGACGCCCGCCATGATGCGAAGCAGCGACGACTTGCCGGTGCCGTTCACACCAATGACCCCTATCTTCGCGTTCGGAAGGAACGAAAGATAGAGGTCTTCGATGATCTTCTTGTCCGGGGGATGAACTTTCGTCACCCCCTTCATCGTGAAGATGAATTCTGCCATGAGCTATTGAGCCGTGCGTCTCCTGGTCAGCCACATAGCAACGAAGCAGAGCGCAATCCAACCGAGGGACGCGCTCTTCGCCGCGCTCACGCTGCAACCGTCCGAGGTGCTCGCATCACCGCTCGGTTCGCCCTTCCCTTCGTCCGGGTCCGCCTTGCCTTTCGGCGCCGTTTCCATTTCGCCCGCTTTGAGGTCGAGCTCCGGGATGTCGGTCTGGATCAAGCCAGGCAGCTGATTGGTCAGCGTCTTGCCAGTGATCCCCTTGAGCGCGGTGTTCCCCGCAGCAAAGGGCCTCGGCGTCGGACCACCTGGCGGTCCACCCCAGGTGCCACGCTGCGGATTCTCGCAAGCGATGGGCTCTTCCCAGGGATGCAACATCACATACCGACCCTGAAAGTTGTTGACGCTCGAGGCCTGTGCGCGCCGTTCTCCGAGCTCACCCTTTTGATTGGGCATCCCGCGGCCGCCGACGATCGGGCCCGCTGCACGGAACACGAGGTCCTCGTCGAGGCCGTCCTTGTCGTAGCGGTAATGCAAACGTGTGAGCACGAAGCCGTAGGGCTGCCACGACGGCCGCCGCCTGCGCTGCGGCACCACACCCGGAATGTCGGAGTAAGGGTCCTGCTCGCCCGGCACGATCACGTCGCCACCGAGAAGGGCAAGCTCATCGGGCCTGAGCGGGGGCTCCGGACAGGGATCGCAGGTCGTCGCGTCCCATGCGTACTCGGTCACCACAGCGCCCGGGTTTTTCTGAACCGTTCGCTCGAAAAGCGCGTCGTAGAACGCTCCGAAGGTTTTGCGAACGCTGTCTTCGACGCGGATGTTGGTCGGGATCGATGCATTCTTGTAGTTGGCCACCTCGTAGCGCTGCTGCTTGCCGAGAATGTGAACGATCAAATCCTGCTTGCCCGCGCTGTTGAGCAGCCCGAGCCGCACCGGCAGCGTGAAGGTCGGCGCGTCGTAATGGAACCGCAGGGGCGAGAGCACCGCCTTGCCATCGCGGAACGTCACCTTCTCCGCATCGACTTTCGCCACGAAGAACTTGGTATTCTGTTCGACGTAGGGACGAAGCACCGCGTTGGCGCCCTTCGGAATGTTGTATTCGTTCTTGCGAAGCCACTTGTCGAGGCCGCCCGAATCCTTCGCGCTCAAAATGACGATGTCGTACTCGGCCACCTTGAACTGCGCTTCGATGGTGACGCCGAACTTCGAATCATCTTCGGCGTCTGCACTCGACTTGGCCCGTCGCGCCATCGGCGCACCGGACGCCATCTCGTAGACGACCATCGGACGGCAGGGATCCTGCTCCCAGTACTCGACCAAGCGCGGCGCCGCGAGCTTGTCGACCCGCGAAAAGATCTCCGGCGGCAAGGTCTTCACGTTTTCTTCCTGCAGAACGACCGGCACCGGCACGATCATCGCAAAGTCTTCGGGCGGACCCTGGTAGTTGTTCTGCATCGAGAGCACGGTCCGCGTGCCCTCTCGCATCATGACGACCATCGTCGCGTTGTTGTAGAGCGAGGCATCGGCCCCGCTCACGTAAAATCCACAAAATGCGCGTGACGTCGTCGGCCAGGCCATGGCCACGCACAAACCTAAAACAGCGATTGCTTGCTTCATCGAATGTTCCTCACTTGCCCAGGTAGACGCACGAGTCCGCAATTCGGATCTATTTTGTGAAAACCCGCGCGGTTAGGGTGAGAGAGCAGCCCGATCGCGGCTACTGCTTGATGTCGAGAAGCTCGACGTCGAAGACAAGCATCCCTGCCGGTCGCCCTGGTCGGCCGCCGTAGGCCAGGTTTTCGGGAATCCAGATTCGTCGCGACTCACCGACCACCATCAGCTGCAAGCCCTCGGTCCAGCCCGGAATGACCTGGTTCAGACCAAAGCTCGCCGGGGTTCCGCGCACGACCGAGCTGTCGAACATCTTCCCGTCGGTCGTCCACCCCGTGTAGTGCACGGTCACGACGCTGGTCGCTGTGGGGTGCTCGGTGCCCGTTCCCTTCGTAAGCACGCGCGAACCAATGCCGGATTTGGTCTTTTTCGCGTTCTTTGGAATCTTGGCGACGTCTTTGGGCGTCTCGGGCGGCTTGGGCGCCTCCTTGAAGCTGATGAGCTCCACGTCGAACACCAGCGTGCCTCGGGGCGGACCCACCGCCGCATGCGGATCGTTGGGAGCTTCCTCGCCATACGCGAGCTCGCCCGGAATCCAGAAACGGCGCTTCTCGCCAGACACCATCATCTGCACGCCCTCGGTCCAACCTTTGATGACGCGGTTGAGCGGAAACTCCGCGGGCTGGCCTCGCGTGACCGAGCTATCGAACATGCGCCCGCTGGTGGTCCAGCCGGTGTAGTTGACCGTCACGATGTCCGCGGCGCTCGGATGCTTCTCACCGGTGCCTGCTTGCAAGACGGTCCAGGCGAGCCCCGACGCGCTCTTCTCCGCGTTCTCGGGCGGTGCGGCCACATCTGGAGGCGCCGGAAGCGCGCCAGGCTTCGCGCCTTGAGCCACGATCTTTTGCGTGTTGGCTTCTTTCTCGGCGGCTTCGGCTTTTTCGGCCGGCGCTTCGGCTTCCGCGGCGGGCTCGCCCTCCGCGGGTGCGGGTTTGCTGCTCTTGCAGGCGGTCAGCGCGGCGGCGAGCACCACGCAGCAAAGAAGGGTCCAGACATTTTTCATGGACGCTTGGTAGCCGACTGCGCGCGCGCTGTCTACTTCTCTAATTGCCCTGGGGGATTCGGTTTGGACCCCACCTCGACCACTTCCACGACCTCCCCTTCGACGTCAATCACCCCTTGGGGACGACCGGGCCCGCCGTTGTAGCCGGGCGCGTACACTTGTACTCGGCCCGCTGCGATTTGCCGCTCGAACCATCTGCGCACAAAACCCGAAATCACCCTGCGCGTCGGAGGCATCACCATCGAGAGGCCTGCAAGGTCGGTGAGGATACCTGGGGTGATGAGCAGCAAGCCGCCAACGAAGATCAGAAAGCCGTCAATGACGCCGTCTTTCGGGATCTGCTGACGGGCTATGGCCTCTTGCCAGCGACGAATCACCCGGGCGCCCTCGAGGCGAGCAAACCAGGCTCCGACTGCGCCGGTCACGAGAACCAAACCGATCGTCGCCATCGGCCCGAGGACTCGGCCGACCGCGATCAAGAGATAAAGCTCGACCAGCGGAACGACCGTGAATAACAGGAAAAGGCGGCCCACCGGTCGAGCGTAAGGCCTCCATGGAACCTGCGCTACCCCGGGGATCTTCCCTTTGCTTGGCGTCCCCGTCTTTGTGCCGTACACCCGGCCGCATGAATACGGCGCTGGACGGCTCGATGAGCCCGAAATGGGGACTGCGGTGCGTGTTGGGCGGCGCCCTGATGGGGCTTGCGAATCTCGTCCCCGGGATCAGCGGAGGCACCATGTTGCTCGCCGCTGGAATCTATCCTCGCTTCATCGAGGCCTTGGCCGACCTGAGCGGGCTTCGATTTCGAAAACAGTCGTTCTTTGTCCTGGGACTCGTGGGGATCGCCGCGGGGTCAGCGATTCTTCTCGGTGCCGGCCCGGTCAAGGATGCGGTCGTCGAGCACCGCTGGGCGATGTACAGCCTATTCATCGGGCTGACGCTGGGCGGGGTTCCAGTGCTTTGGCAAATGGCTCGACCCGCAAGCAACGCGTTCTGGGGCAGCATGGTGATGGGGCTTCTCTTGATGGCCGCGCTGGCTTGGCTGCAATTCCACGGTGCGAGCTCGGGCGCGAATCGAGAAGGAGTCGTCATGATGTTCGTGGCCGGGGTCGCCGGTGCGAGCGCAATGATTCTGCCCGGCGTGAGCGGCGGATATCTTTTGTTGGTGCTGGGGGTCTACGTCCCGGTGCTGAGCGCCATCGACGCCCTCAAAGAAGCGTTGAAGTCAGGGGAGCTTGCGAGCGCCTCGGAGCCCGTGATGGGGGTCGTCCTCCCGGTCGGCGTGGGCGTCGCGATCGGCATCTTGCTGATCAGCAACCTGATCAAAATCGTGCTCGAGCGCCACGAGCAACCGACCTTGGGCGTCCTGATGGGCCTGCTCGTGGGCGCGGTCTTCGGCCTGTGGCCTTTCCAAGACGGTGTGGCGCCCAAAGTCGGCGAGATGTTCAAGGGACAACTCCTGACGAGCGAACGACTGGCCGAACTGACGCCGGACAAGTTTCCGACCGAGTTTTACACACCCACGTTCAATGAAGTCATGATGGCCTTGGGTCTGCTTGGCATCGGCTACATGGTCACGACGCTCGTCGCGCGGGTCGGCGGCTCCAAGCCGCGGCGATCCGGGGCCTAGGGCGATTCGATGGAAACGTCGCGTATCGCCACTTAGTTCTTGAGGACCGCGTCACACTCAGCGCTGATGTAGCCAAGGGCCACGAGTTGGCGGCAGAGCTCGGGCGTCATGTCCTGCTTCTCTTCGGCCAGCCCAGGCGTCTTCTTGGCAGCGGAACCGCTGGAAGCAGCCAACCAATGGCCGCGATCCTCAGCGCCGAGGAACTGCCCGTGGAGCGTCCGGAGGTAGCGTTGGGCGATGGGATGCTGGCTTCCGTCGAGCTCCTGTTTCTCCCAGTAGTCGTTCCCGAGGTCGAACATGACCTGGGTCAGGTTGCCACGAATGATCATTTTCCAATCGCCGCCGCGAATCACCCGGCGGTGATCGAGGAAGTCGCTGAACGCGACATAGGGGCCGGCCGGCCAATCGCTCCGCATGAAGCCGAGGAGGCTCCGGCCCTCGAACGCGTCGGGGATCGACACGCCCGTTGCCTCGAGGACGGTCGGCCCAATGTCCATCGTGCTGACGACCGGGCCGATACGCGTGCCTGCCGGAACGACACCGGGCCATCGGAACATCAGCGGAACGCCGAGGAGCTCTTGATACACCGAGTGCCCATGGCCCCAAGAGCCGTGCTCTTGAAACTCTTCGCCGTGGTCTGAAGTCACGACGACGATGGTGTTCTCCTCGAGCCCGAGCTCGCGAAGCTTCACGAGAAACTTCCCGAAGTGCTCGTCGTGGTAGCTGATCTCGCCGTCGTGCAGCGCTTCGATCCGCTCCTTGTCGCGCTTCGTGAATGCGTACTTTTTCGGGTTCTTCTTCGCTTCGTCGAGCATCAAGTGCGTCCGGCGATTCTGCACCTGCCCGCTGTAAGGCTGTGGGTCGTACATCTGCAGGAACTTCGCGGGCGGGTCGTAGGGGACATGGGGGTCGATCGTCTGAATGTAGACGAAGAAGCGCCCATCCTTGTGCTTTTCGATCCAGCTCTGCGCCTCCCCGAACACGTTGGATGCGTTCGTGTTGCGCGCCTCGCGAATGTAGTTGGTGTAGTGATCCCAACCTTGATCGAAGCCGAATGCGTTCGACACGTAGCCATTGGCGATGAAGCTCGCAGTCGTGAAGCCAGCCTTCTTGTACACTTCGCTCAGCATCAACGCGGACTTCGGAAGCTTCGAGGCGTCTTCCTTGGTCCGGTGCGTGGCTGGGTGAAGCGAAGTGAGCACGCTCGCGACGGAGGGTTTGGTCCAGTTCTCGGGGGACTGTGAGCGTTCGAACAGAGTGCCCTGCGCGGCAAACTCGTCGATGGCCGGGGTCTTCACGCGGGTCTTCGGATAGTAGGCGTGTACCTTGCTCGCGCGCAGCGTATCGATGAGGAGCACAATCACGTTCCGGGCCGGCTCGTCCATGGCGATCGGCTCAGCAGCCCGTCGGACGATTCGAACGTCGCTCACGGCGAGGTCGGCAGCGCCCTCGTTTAGGAAACGCAATCGGACGATCTCGCCGGCGTGTGGGCTCAATGAGACCGTTCGATCGCTCCACGCCGGCCCAAGCTCCATCCGTTCGGTGGAACCGGCGGTGCCGTCGGAGCGGATCTGCAAAGAGAGCATTCCCGTTCCCTCGGCGGCAAGGCCGGATCCGAACACCAGGCTGCCTTCGTCCGGCGCCTCGATGAACCAGTCGACCTGCGCCCCAGGCGCCAAGACGATCGCGCGCCGGTCGACGCCCGACACCGAGACTTGGCTCACCGCGACTCGACGCGGCGCAGTCGGATCGTCGGCACCGGATGGCTCGAATCGCAACCAGTCGATCGCAACCGACCGGGCCTTGCCGCGAACCTGGGCGCTCTTGGTCGCGCGCAGCATGATCGAATTTTCGCCTGCGCGAATCTGCGCTTCGGGAATTTGGATCACGAAATCCTGAAAGCCGTCACCTTGCGTCATGCGGGCTTCGCCTGCGGTTTTGCCGTTGACGTAAACGATGATCGCCCCGCTTGCGTAGGGCTTAGCCCGAAAGCGCAGCTGCATCGCCTCCTTTGTTGCCACCGGCAGATAGAGGCGCGCCGTCTTGCCAAAGGTCGACACGCGCGCTCCGCCTTCACGGCTCTCGCCCAGCCAGCCGCTGTTCCAGTTCCCGATGGTGTACTTGGGCCGAGCCGCGGTGCCGAAGTCGATGAAGAGGCCGGCAGGGTCGTAGACGTCGGCGAGATGTAGCAGCGCGAGGAGGTCCTCGTGCTGGGCCGTGCCTTCAGGCGCGGGTGCGACAGCCGCCGCCGGCACGGCCGAGCGCTTGGGGCGGGCGCGCTTGGGTTCGTCCTCCGATGCCTCTTCCGGCGGCTCACTTGGCCCTGCCGCGCCCTGCTCACAGGTATACCCCTGAAGACAAAGCAGAATGACCAGAGCCCATCGGCTCTTCTTGTGTCTTCCCCACATGCGCGTTCGGCTACCACGGCTCGGTGAGGGGAGCAACGAAGCCAAGGCGACCCCGAAGCCTGTGGATGTGCTAGTGCTCTGGCCTCATGGATGGAAACGGCGAGCCCCGCGATTGGAGCGTCAAGAAGAGCAGCAAGCTCTACCAGATCAAAGGCTGGGGAGAGCCGTACTTCCGAATCAACGAGCACGGGCATGTCGAGGTGCGGCCCGATCCCACCGAGGATCGGTCGATCGATCTCTACGATCTCACCAAGCAACTGACGGAGCGCGGGCTCGATCTGCCTCTGCTGATTCGATTTCCCAACATCCTCCAAGATCGACTCCGGCTTCTCAACGAGGGTTTCCAACGCGCGATCCGCGAGTACGGGTACGACGGAACCTACCGCGGCGTGTTTCCCATCAAGGTCAATCAGCAACGGCATCTAGTGGAGGAAATCGTCGAATCAGGAAGGCCTTGGCGATTCGGCCTGGAAGCGGGGTCGAAGCCCGAGCTCCTGATCACGCTCGCTGCGATGGAAGACGAAGACGGCTTCATCATCTGCAACGGGTACAAAGATCTCGCGTACATGGAGACGGCGCTCGTAGCACAGGGCTTCGACAACACGGTCGTCGTGGTGCTCGAACGCGTCGAAGAGCTCGAGCTCGCCTTCCGGGCATCCGAGAAGCTCGGAATCCGGCCCTGTCTCGGGGTTCGGGCGAAGCTGAGCAGCAAAGGAATGGGGCGCTGGGCCGACTCTGCGGGCGACCGGGCAAAGTTCGGGCTTTCGATGTCGGAGTTGGTTCACGTCGTCGACGAGCTCGAAAAGCGAGACATGCTCGATTGCCTCAAGCTCCTCCACTTCCATCTCGGTAGCCAGGTCTCGAGCATCATCCCGGTGAAGAACGCGATGCGCGAAGCGGGACAGATCTACGTCGAGCTGACGAAGATGGGTTGCCAGATGGGCTACCTCGACGTTGGCGGCGGCTTGGCGGTCGACTACGACGGGTCGAGAACCGACTTCCGCGGCTCGATGAACTACGACCTGCAAGAGTACGCCTACGACGTCGTGGCGGGCATTCAGGAGGCCTGCGAGAAGGCGAGCGTGAAGCCTCCCACCATCGTCAGTGAGAGCGGCCGCTCGATTGCAGCGTACCAATCGGTGCTGGTGTTCGATGCGCTGGGCGTCGACCGCATCGACTTCGACGAACCGCAGAAACCCGCTTCCGAAGACCATCGAATCCTCGACGAGTTCTACGAGACCTGGAAGGGGATTCAGCCCAAGAACGTCCAAGAATCCTGGCACGATGCGCAGCAATCGCTCGAAGAAGCGCGAAGCCTGTTCAAGTTCGGCTACCTCGGCATGCGCGAGCTGGCGCGCGCGGAGCATCTATTTTGGAGCTGCTGCGAAAAAATTCTCCGAAGCATGCGCCGGCTGAAGTACGTGCCCGAGGAGCTCCAAGCCGTCGAAGACTTCATGGGGGCAATCTACTACTGCAACTTCTCGTTGTTCCAATCGGCGCCCGACATTTGGGCGATGGACCAACTGTTCCCATTCATGCCGATCCATCGCCTCACGGAGGAACCCACCGTCCGGGCGCGGCTTGCGGACCTGACCTGTGACTCGGACGGCATCGTCGACCACTTCATCGACGTCGAGGAGGTGCAACACTCCCTCGACCTCCATTCCGTGAAAGACGGCGAGGAATACCTGCTCGGGATGTTTCTCGGCGGCGCCTACCAAGAGATTCTCGGCGACCTTCACAATCTCTTCGGCGATACGAATGCCGTGCACGTGCGGCTAGAAGACTACGGCTACAGCGTTGCCAACGTCATCAAAGGCGACTCGATCGACGAGGTGCTTCGTTACTTACAGTACGATCCGGAGGAGATGGTCGAGCGCGTGCGCAAGCAGGCCGAGCGCGCGCTCAACAAGGGGCGGATGACCTTGCCGCAGCTGCGCACCTTCATGCTCCACTACGAAGAGAGCCTCCGTGGCTACACGTATCTCAAGGGCGACGCCTAGATTCGGGCGATTTTCGTGCCGATTTCGACACGGCGCCGCCCAAGCTTTACCTTGAAATTGTGGATCTAGTGGAGTTCCAAGAGGCGCTGCTCCAGCAGATGGAGCGAAAGATGCACTGGGCCTGGCCGGCTTTCACGCACGGGCTGGTCTCGAGACACAAGCTGCACATCCACCTCGAACAGGAGTGGGAAGTGTACGTGCGCGACTTCCCGATCATGGTGGGCCGCGCCTACGTGCAGTGTCCCATCGCGGAAGTGCGGCGCGAGCTGGCGGAGAACCTCTACGAGGAAGAGACCGGAGGATTGGCCGCGGGGAGGCCACACCCGGACTTGTTCATGATGTATCCGCAAGGACTCGGGATGGACCTCGAACGGTTTGCGAAGGTTCGGCTGCTTCCGGCCGCGCGCGCCTATCGCAGCTTCTTGGATGACGCGACTACGAATCGCGGCTGGTCCGTGGCAGCATCGATCGCGACGCTCTTCATCGAGGGCACGGCATATGAGCGGCACGAGCTCGACGCGTCTGCGCCTGCTCGCCCGCAACCGCCGCTCGAAGAACATCCACTTGCGAAGCACTATGGGCTTCCAGTCGAATGCCTGGCTCTGACCAAAGCGCACCGCTCGGTCGAAGGCGAGCACCGTCAGGCCGCGTGGCGCGTGATGTTGAATCACGTGCCGGACGGTGACCGCGGCGCTGTGGTTCAAGCCATGTCGCAGGCAGTGAATGCATGGCTCGCATACCGGGAGGACGTGGCCGAAGCGTGCGGCATCCGCCGAGATGAGCTGCCGCTAACCGCCTAGAAGCTTCTTCTGTACCTTGCCCATCGCGTTCCGCGGGAGCTCGGCCAAAAACTCGATGTCTCTCGGGCGCTTGTGGGGGCTGAGGTGCTCGGCGACGAAGCCCGTCAGCGCGGCGGCGTCCTCCGCTTCACCCGGCTCCAAGACGACGAAGGCAGCGATTCGCTGGCCGAGGTCATCGTCGGGCAACCCGACGACGGCCACCTCCCGAACCGACGGATGCTCGAGCAGGCATGCCTCGATTTCACCGGCGCCTACGCGATAGCCTCCGGTCTTGATCAAGTCGGTGCTTCGTCGGCCCAAGATGCGAATCGCACCCTGTTCGGTGCGGGTCGCAAGGTCACCGGTGTAGAACCAGCCTGCGTCGTCCAAGACCGCGGCGGTCGCTTCGTCACGGTGGAGATAGCCTTTGAACACCGCGTCGCTCCGGACCGCGACCTCACCGATCGTCCGATCGTCATGGGCTTGCAGCTCGCGGCGCTGGTCATCGACGAGCTTCAGCTCTACTCCGGGAAGCGGCGGCCCAACGTAGCCGGGCATCGGATCGTCGCACGCGGGCACGCCGCAATTGATGAGGGTCTCGGTCAAGCCGTACCGCTCGTGGACGCCGCGCCCAGTCAACGCTTGGATGCGCAGGTGCTCCCGAAGCGAAAGCGCAGCCGAGCCCGAAACGAGCAAGCGGGGCCGGCGGAGAGCTTCACAAAGACCCGCATCCCGCTCGGCAGCTTCAGCGAGCCGGTGATACATCGTCGGCACAGCGAACAACATCGTTTGCTCGTGGCGCGGGTCGACGATCGCCGCCGCGATACCTTCGGGTGAAAACCGCGGCACGTAGTGAAGCGCGCCACCCAGACGAAGACTGCCAAAGAGCCCCAGCACCAGACCGTGGGCGTGAATCAGGGGCAGCGAATGGACGACCGTGTCTCGCTCGGTCCAGTCCCAGGCTTCGGCAAGCGCATCGAGGTTCGCCGCGATGTTGCGTCGAGTGATGACGGCCCCTTTGGGTGGGCCGGTGGTGCCGGACGTGTAGAGAATCAGCGCGGCCGTCTCATCGATCGGGATCTCAGGCAGGCTTTCCGGTCGCGGCCGATACGCGGCCCGAAGCGACGGGACCCCAACCGCTTCGTGGGGCAACTCGTGCCCTTCGCAGCAGAACGCAAGCTTTGGCGTAGAGTCCTCAAAGATGTGGGAGAGCTCGCGCGATCCGAGCTTCGGGTTCAAGGGCACCGTAGCCACGCCGGCCAGCGCGTTACCAATGATCGCTGCGGCCGTACACAGATCGGGCTGCGCCCAGATCGCCACGCGATCACCGCTCATGACACCGGTCCCTTCTAGCAAGGCCACGTGCTCGAGCGCAGCGCCTGCAAGCTCGCCGTAAGTCCAAGAATCTCCCTCAACCAAGAACGCAAGACGCGAATCGGCATGGGTCAGGCGGGGGAAGAGGTCGGACACGGCGGATCGATACCAGTTAACGGGTCGGATGTCTCGCGGGCGCGGGCACTGGCACTGGCACTGACGCTGACGCTGGCGCGGCCCAGAAGCAGGCGGCAGCGCGAGCCCGCAGGGCGAAGCCCGGCGCAACGCGCCGCCAAGGCGGAGCGCAGCGACCGCCGCGGCAGGGAGGACTACGGGTGGGGGTGGGCGGGCGGTGTAACCAAAACTGGCGCTGACACTGGCACTGGCACTGGCACTGGCGCTGACACTGGCACTGGCACTGGCGCTGGCACTGGCACTGGCATGCGAATTCATCCTTGGCGATCGCTTGTCCTTGGTTTGGGTTTTGGGCCGCACTGGAGTGAGGCCCAAAACCCAAACCAAGGAGTCGCTGATGCAAAAGAAGAATGTTTACGACAGAGCACGAAGCGTGGTGCGAGAGCTTGTTCCTCTCGTGCACGTCATTCGCGAGTACGATAAGTCGCTGGCCGATCAGCTCAAGAGGGCCGGCGCAAAGCGTGGTCCTGAATATCGCCGAAGGTCGCGGGAATGACGCCGGAAACGCGCGAGCGAGATTCTCCACCGCTTGCGGCTCCGCAAAAGAAGTCCGAGCGGCGTTGAACGTCGCAAGCGACTGGGGCTACATCGAGAGCCACACGGCAACTCACCTCGACGAGAAGCTCGACGAGGTGTGTGCCATCACTTGGTGTTTGGGCCGCAGGCTCTAACGGCCCGAGAGCCTCCAAGACATGCGCGGCAGCGCGAGCCCGCAGGGCGAAGCCCGGCGCAACGCGCCGCCAAGGCGGAGCGCAGCGACCGCCGCGGCAGGGAGGATTACGGGTGGGGGTGGGCGGGCGGTGTAATTAAACCAAACCACCCAACCGGCCCACCCTCTGCCCCCCAAACACTGGACCGGCCACTACTCGACCGGGAACGCCCCGTTGCCCCACTCGTTCCACGAACCGTCGTATAATCTCGCGTCCTCGAAGCCAAGGGCGGTCAAGGTCAACCAGGCAAACGAGCCGCGCAACCCCGTCGTGCAATAGCTCACCGTGGTCTCGGCGGGATCCATGCCATCGTACAGCGCCACGAGCTCCGCCTCAGACTTCAGGAAGCCGCTCTCGAGGTTTCTCGTCCAGTTCACGCTGCGGGCCGTTGGGATGTGGCCGCCGTCGTATTCGACCTTGGGAACGCGCATCGACGAGCTGAATCGAGGGCATCTCGTATGGCTCGTCGCCGAGCTGTGAGAGCACCCAGTCCCCGGTCACCCGAAGGTCTTCGTGGACGCCGACGATTGTGTACTCCGTCGACTCGGTGATCGGCGGGTCGGTGTCGAGCGCCCCTTGCGCCGCCACCCAGGCCGCGAAGCCGCCGTCGAGGTAGCGAACATCGTCGTGACCATAATAGCGAAGGACCCAGACGATTCGGGACGGGTCGTACTCCGGAGCCTCGCCGTACACCACGGCGGTCACCTCGTTCCGTAACCCGGCCGCGCGCAGCACCGGCTGCCCCTGCATCGGCGGCATCACTTGCGCCGAAACGCCCCCGACGGTCGTTGCCAATTGGACCGGACGCAAACGGATCGCGCCAGGAATCCGCGAATCTTCGAAACCGGATTCACGCGTGTCGATCAGCTGAATATCGGGATCGCCCAGCCGCGCTTCGAGCCAGTCGGTGTCGACCACCAGCTCGGATTCCAGAGGCGCGCCGCCATCCGGAACCCCAGCATCCGGCTGGCCGCACTGCTCGGCAGGCAGGCCTTCACAGACGCTCGACATCGGGCTGCTGCTGCACCCCAGAAGCGTCATCAGAAGCGCCGTCACGGAAACGACACCAAGTCTTCTCACAAGCATCACGCAACTCTACCCGAAAGACTCGAAATGCGGTACGAGCCTTTCTGCGATGTTCGATGCAAGCAAGACCCTCGTCATTGCCAACCCGATGGCCCGGCGCGGATTCGTCGGGGACAACTGGCCCGCACTGAGCGCTCGAATCGTCGAGGTCCTCGGCCCGGTGAACCTCCAGCTCACCAAGTCGCGCGGCGATGGGCTGCAAATTGGAAAGCAGGCCATCGCCGACGGCGCACGCACGATCATCTCGTTTGGCGGGGATGGCACCCACAGCGAGGTGGTCGACGGCATCATGCGGTCGGGGCTCAATCAAGAGGTGACGCTCGGTATTCTTCACGCGGGAACGGGCGGCGACTTCCGGCGCATGATTCCAGGCGCCGAGGAGCTCGAAACCGCCTGCGCGGTCATTCGCGATGCGCCTGCGGTCCCGATCGACATCGGCTGGGTCCAGTACCAGGACGACGAAGGGCGCCGCGAGGGACGGTTCTTTCTAAACATCACGTCGATGGGCATGGGGGGACTGGTCGATCGCATCGTTGGAGCATCGAAATCAAAGAGCAGCGGCAAGGCCAAATACTTCAAGGCCGTGCTCCGCGCGCAGATGAAATACAAGCCCGCGCGGATCGGGCTGCGTATCGACGGCAAGAACGAGGGCGAGCACGAAATCAGCAACATCTGCGTCTGTAACGGTAGATGGGCTGGGGGAGGGATGATGTTTGCGCCTGAAGCCCGCGTTGCCGACGGCATGTTCGATGTGGTGTTGCTTCGCGCGACCTCGACGCTGCGAGGGCTTCCCGTGATGGCCGGGCTCTACAAAGGAACCCACATTCGCTCTCCGATTGTAAGCACCTACCGCGGCAGGCACATCGAGGTCGAGATGCTCGCCAACACGGCTTGGATGGACATCGACGGGGAGGCACCAGGCATCGGGCCGGCAGATTTTCGTATTCACGACCACGCCCTGCGCGTCATCGGCATTGGCCCCGAGTTCGTCTGAGCTCAATCGATTTCGGTGCGGTGGCGGCGAAACAAACGCACGGCGATTCGCCCTACCCCTAGAGAGGTTCCCGGCGCGTAGCGATGAAGCCGCCAGAGCGCGCGAACGGTGGGCGTGAGCACGATGTAGAACCGATTTCGATCGACGCCGCGAAGAATCTGCCGGGCTGCTATTCGGGGCGGTATCGGCTGCCCGGGCGACACTTTTCTCAGGGCCTCCGGGTCGAGCTTGACGTATTTGGTCGAGTCGAGGATCGGCGTATCGACCAGACCCGGACAGACCACACTCACCTTCACGCCGAAGCTCGAGGCCTCGATGCGCAAGGTCGACGACAGTCCAACCACGGCGTGCTTGGTCGCGCCGTAGGCACCTTCCGCCGCGGCGGGAATCAGGCCGGCCGCGGAGGCCGTATTGATGATGTGCCCGAAGCCCTGCTCTCGCATGATCGGATAGGCCGCGTGCACCCCGTGCACCACGCCCCGGAGGTTCACGTCGATCAGGAGATTCCAGTCCTCGAGGGTCGTGTCGCGAAGCTCGGCGCAGACGTTCACCCCGGCGTTGTTGAAGATGTAGTCAATCCGACCGAGCTCCCGATGAGCGCCTTCGACGAGCGCTTGTACCTGCGACGCATCACGGACGTCGACCATCTTCGCGTCGAGCTCCGCCCCGGCGGCCCGAAGCTCGGCCGCCGTCTTTTCGAGCAGGTCGGAGTTGCTGTCGGCCAGCACCAGGTAGCAGCCGCGCGCAGCCAATTCTTCGGCGATGGCCTTACCCATGCCGCCTGCGCCGCCGGTGATGATCGCCACCTTCCCTGCCAAGTCGTTCGCCATGCCCGGGTTCCCTTTGCGGCCGCACGATGGCCACAAAAGCGCTTGCCGACAAGTGTCGCGCACCCGTTGCGAAAAGAGCGCTATGCTGCTCCTTCGATGCCCCGCCCCTTCTTCGGCCCGACCACACCGATTCCATTTGCACATCGGGGAGGCGCCGAGCGCTGGCCTGAAAACACGGTTCTCGCGTTTCGGAGCTCCGCCGAGCTCGGGTACCGGCACATCGAAACCGACCTCCATGAAACCTCGGACGGCCGCTTCGTCTGCTTCCACGATCCCACACTCGAACGAACGACCAACGGCCGTGGAAATCTGCGCGACCACACACTCACCGAGCTTCAGCGCCTCGACGCCGGGTACCACTTCATCGAAAACGGCAGCTACGCCTTTCGGCATGCAGGCCTCCGCATTCCGACGCTCGAAGAGGCGCTCGAGGCTGATCCGACGCTGCGCTACAATCTGGAGGTCAAGCCCAACGACCCGACCTTGGCCGGCCGGCTTTGGGAGTTCATCGACCACCACGGCCTTCACGACCGGGTCCTGGTCGCGTCGGAGCACGACGAAGTGACCGCGGCATTTCGCGAGCACAGCCGGGGTCGAGTGGCCACGTCGGCGGGCCGAAAGGCCGCGCTTCACTTCTGGGCGCACGCCTTGACCGGGCTGTCCAGGCACGCGGTGTATGCGTTTGACGCGCTGCAGATTCCGACGACCTTCCGGGGTATGAAGCTCATTACGCCGCGATTCGTCGAGGCTGCGCACCGCCACGGGGTTCAGATCCACGTCTGGACGATCAACGACCCCGCAGAGATGGAAGGGCTGGCCGCGACCGGAGTAGACGGGATCATGACCGACTTCCCCGACGTCCTTCTCGATGTTTTGGCCAAGCACTAGCGTGTAAATGCGAGCTGTGTTGTCATGCGAGCAGCACCATGAAGCAACCGATGCTCCTCTTTGCGACCGAACGCTACCAAGAGCTCTGTGAGGACATCTCGGGCGCGGGCGACTTCGACCTGGGCGTGGTGGAACGCAAGGTTTTCCCGGATGCAGAGCGATACCGCCGGATCGAAAGCGATTGCGCGCTGCGCGACGTCGCGGTCGTCGGCGGCACGGTAGACGACGTCGACATGCTCGAGATCTACGACCTCGCATGCGGCCTGGTTCACCTCGGGGTCCACACCCTCACCCTCGTGCTCCCCTGGTTCGGCTATCAAACGATGGAGCGCGCTTCCCGGTATGGGGAAATTGTGGCGGCGAAGAACCGTGCTCGGCTGATCTCGTCGATCCCAAGCGCCGGCTCGGGCAACCGCGTGGTTCTGATCGACCTGCACTCGGAAGGCATCCCGCAGTATTTCTCGGGCGACATTCGTCCGGTCCATTTGCAAGCACGCTCGGTCGTGCTCCAAGCGATTCGAGACTTTGGCGGTGAGGATTTCGTCCTCGGCGCAACAGATGCCGGCCGAGCCAAGTGGGTCGAGAGCCTCGCCAACGATCTCCTCGTCGACGCCGCCTTCGTCTTCAAACGCCGTCTCTCCGACACCCAAACCGAAATCACCGCCCTAGCCGCCGACGTCGAAGACCGCCCCGTGGTCATTTACGACGACATGATCCGCACCGGCGGTTCGCTGATCTCGGCCGCCAACGCCTATCGAGAAGCAGGCGCAAGCGAGGTCTACGCGGTGTGCACGCACGGCGTGTTCGCACAGAAATCGCTCGAGCGGATTCAAGACAGCGGCGCGCTGACGGGAATCGCCTGCACCAATACGCGCCCGCACGTCCAGGACTTCGCCGACGGAGACTTCCTGAGGGTGTATTCGGTCGCGGATTTGATCGCGCAGTTTCTGTCGGAGAGCGTGTAGCGGGCGTACCGGGGCGCGGCGGAACGCGACGCGGGGGTGCGACGGACGGGGCGGCTTGCAAAGGTGGCCGGAGGGGCTTGGGGCCTGAGGCCACGCAAGCCGCCCCTCGGAGCTCGCGCCAATCGGGGGTGGAAGCTGTCTTGCCGATTGTCACTCACACGCCGCCGAACCCCCACATCGCGTTCCGCCGCGCCCCTCCATTCGGAGATATTTCGAACCGCGTACCTCCGTACGGAGCCATCAAGACAAGTTCCAGAAAACCGCCCCAAGCCATGCGCGGCAGCGCGAGCCCGAAGGGCGAAGCCCGGCGCGAATGCGCCGGCAAGGCAGAGCGACGCGAATGCCGCGCCAGGGAGGATTACGGGTGGGGGTGGGCGGGGCGGTGCAAACAAGCCGTACCACGCAGCCCACCCAACACCCCCGCCCCCAACCACCCGCGGCAGCGCGAGCCCGAAGGGCGAAGCCCGGCGCGAATGCGCCGGCAAGGCAGAGCGACGCGAATGCCGCGCCAGGGAGGATTACGGGTGGGGGTGGGCGGGGCGGTGCAAACAAGCCGTACCACGCAGCCCACCCAACACCCCCGCCCCCAACCACCCGCGGCAGCACAAGCCATTCGACTCCGCCCCATATCGCGCGTTTTTCCTCGCCCCTCGATACGGAGACATGTCAGCGCCAGCGTCGGTGTCAGCGCCAGCGCCAGCGGGCGCCGCCTACTCCCCCTGCCCGCCCATCGCCCGCACATGCTCCACCAGCTCACCAACTTGCTCAGGCGTCAACAGCTCCCCAAACGCAGGCATCATCGGTGGATTGCCTCGGGTGATGAGTTGCGCGATCCGCGCGTCGTCGATGCCTTCTTGCCAGGCAGCGCTCGCGAAGTTCAGCTGGACTTCGGGGCCGCCACGTCCGTCGGTGCCGTGACAGCGCGCGCAGTTGCGCTGCCACAGGAGCTCGCCGACCGTGAGGTCGGGGCGTTCTAGCTGCGGCACGCGATTGCGATCGACTAGATTGTCCGGCAGGTGCGCGTGGTCCTCGGGGGTCCAGACGCGAAGGTCTTCGGGTTCGCTCGAACAGGCCGCCACAAAGAGGCAGGCCACCATGATCCTGATCAACACGGAACCCCCCTTAGCCTATCCGCCGATGAGGCTCATCCCGACGCGTTCGTGCTCGTGTTCTTCGGACTCTAAAAAATGATGCCCGCGGTCCTTGCCGGTGAGCGACCAGACCATCGCCCAGGCGAGGTCGAGATCGCTGCCGCCGGCGCGCATGATGTTGCGAAGGCTGATCGCGCTCCGCGAGGCCAGGCAGGCACGAATGTCGCCCCGGGCCGTGACCCGGACCCGATTGCAGGTGTCGCAGAACTCATTGCTGATGGGCGTGATGAAGCCCACCCGATGACCGGAGCCGTCGGCTGCGATCATGTAACGCGCCGGCCCCTGGCCTTCAACTCCCTGGGGAGCCTCTTGCGATACGCTTTCTCCAAGGACTTCGAGGACATCGGCGGCGTTCATTCGCATGTCTTGCGGAAGCTTGGCGCCCTCCCCGAGCGGCATGAGCTCGATGAAACGCGGCGCAACGCCGAGCGACCATGCAAAATCGACGATCCGTTGGAGCTCGTCGTCATTGCGGCCCCGAAGCGGCACGGTGTTGAGCTTCACGTCGAGCCCGACGTCGATGGCAGCGTGAATGCCGGCCAGCACTCGCCCCAGGTCGCCACCGCGGGTGATCTCGGCAAACCTGGCGGCGTCCAGCGTATCGATCGACACGTTCACGCCGAACAGCCCCGCATCGCGCAGCGGCCGAGCCAGCTCGGATAGCCGGGTCGCATTCGTGGTCATCACGAGTTGTTCGACCTCGGTGCGCCGATGCACCAGCTCCACCAGCCGAACGATATCTCTTCGCACCAAGGGCTCACCGCCGGTGAATCGCACCCGCCGAATGCCCGCCAGCGCAAAGACCGACACCAGCCGCGCCGCTTCTTCGAACGTCAGCAGGTCGCGCCGAATCGCATGTTCATCCTCCCCGCTCGGGGGCATGCAGTAGACGCATGCAAGATCGCAGCGGTCGGTCACGCTCAGCCGCAGATAGGTGTACCGCCGCCCACGCGAGTCACGCAGTAGCGGGATCGCGTCGAAATCGTCGGGCCGAACGGGCCAGTCTTCGTAGACTGCCGAGCGACTCTGCACGAGGGGGAGTCGGTGCACCCGCTGAGTCTAGGGGCCCGCGCGTTCCGGTCAACGCTCGGACGCGTGCTTGACATCACCTGAGCAGGGAATCAGGCTCACGCCTTCCACTGAATCACGGTTCATTTTCAGGAGCTCAGCGCATGGAATCTAACGGAAACCGCGTGGCGATCGTTGCCGGACTGCGGACGCCTTTCGCGAAACAATGGTCGGCGTACCGAGAGGTCAGCGCACTCGACCTCGCGAACATCGTCGTGGCAGAGCTATTGCAGCGGCTCGAGCTCGACCCGACCGAAATCCAGCAGGTCGTTTACGGACAGGTCGTGCCTTCGGTGGAAGCGCCCAACATCGCCCGTGAGATCGTCTTGGCGACCGGCATGCCAAAGAGCATCGAGGCCTACAGCGTCTCGAGGGCCTGCGCGACGAGCTATCAGTCGACCGTCAATGTCGCCGAGGCGATCATGACCGGCGCGATCGATACCGGCCTCGCCGGCGGCGCGGACAGCGCGAGCAACGTGCCGATCACCGTGTCGAAGCGCCTCGCCGAAGCGCTCATGGCAGCGACGAAGGCGCGAAGCATCGGAGAGCGCGCTCAGATTTTCGCAGGGCTGCGTCCCCGGGACCTCATACCGGTCGCTCCCGCCATTGCGGAGTACTCCACCGGCCTTTCGATGGGCGAGAGCGCCGAGAAGATGGCGAAGGAAAACCACATCGCCCGCGACGCCCAAGACGAGTTTGCGCTTCGAAGCCACACGCTGGCCGCCGCTGCCTGGGACGAGGGCAAGTTCGACGCGGAGGTGATGGAGGTCTTCGTCCCCAACCGCTTCGATCAGACGATTCGCAAGGACAACCTGGTTCGGGAGGGCGGTACGATCGAAGATTACGCCAAGCTCAAGCCTGCCTTCGACCGCCAGCACGGCACCGTCACGGCGGGCACGAGCTCGCCGCTCACCGACGGCGCGAGCGCCCTCCTGCTCATGCGTGAAGACAAAGCCAAGGCGCACGGCTTCGATGTCCTGGGCTTCATTCGAAGCTACGCGTTTGCCGCGCTCGACCCAGCTGGCCAGCTCCTGATGGGTCCGTCCTATGCAACGCCGATCGCCCTCGATCGGGCCGGCATCAAGCTCTCCGACCTGGATCTCGTCGACATGCACGAGGCGTTCGCTGCGCAGATCCTCTCGAACACGCAGGCGTTCGAGTCGAAGGAATGGGCGGAGAAGCACATCGGTCGCTCCGAGAAGATCGGCGACATCGATTGGGACAAGTTCAACGTGACCGGCGGCTCGATTTCGATCGGCCATCCGTTCGCTGCCACCGGCGCGCGTCAAATCACACAGACCCTCCGCGAGCTCAAGCGGCGGGGCGGCAATCTGGCCCTTTGCACTGCATGCGCGGCAGGTGGTTTGGGCGCCGCCATGGTCTTGGAGGCAGAGTAATGGCGAACGAAGGACTCAGCATCGAGAAGCGCGAGGACGGCGTAGCCGTCGTTCGCATGGACATCCCAGGGGAACCGATGAACACGCTCAAGAGCGACTTCATCGACACCTTCACCGAGGCGTTCAGCTCCATCGAGAACGACCCGGACATCAAGGCGGTCGTGTTCACGTCGGGCAAGAAAGACAGCTTCATCGCAGGCGCCGATATCACGATGCTCGAAGCCGTGACCAGCGCCGAGGAAGGCGAGCGGGTCTCCCGCGAGGGCCACAAGGTGATGAACCGAATCGAGGACTGCCCGAAACCCGTCGTCGCAGCCATCCATGGCGTTGCGCTTGGTGGCGGCCTCGAAGTCGCCCTGGCCTGTCACGCCCGCGTGGCTACCGACAGCAAGAAGACCCAGCTCGGCCTCCCGGAGGCCCAACTCGGCCTTCTTCCCGGGGGCGGCGGCACCCAGAGGCTTCCTCGGCAAATCGGAGTTCAGGCTGCGCTCGACTTGATGCTGACCGGCAAGTCGGTCGACGCGAAGAAGGCGCTCAAGCTCGGCCTGGTCGACGAGGTGGTGCCCCCATCGATCCTTCTCGAAACCGCCGCGGCCCTCGCGCTCTCAAGGGTTGGCTACGTTCCCCATCGTGAGAGCTTCATCGAGCAGCTCCGCGACAAGGACGCCGTGACGGAGTTCGCGCTTTCGAAGAACCCCGTCGGGCGCAAAATCCTTTTCGACCAGGCTCGCAAGCAGTTGCACAAGCAGACGCGCGGCAACTACCCCGCGCAGGATTTGATCATCGACATCGTGAAGACGGGCCTCGAAGACGGCTTCGAAGCAGGGCTCGCCGCCGAGGCGCGCGGCTTCGGTCGCCTGCTCACTACGCCGGAAGCGGCCAACCTGATGAGCATCTTTTTTGCGACCACCGCGCTCAAGAAGGATTCCGGTGTGGACGACCCGAACGTCAAGCCTCGCGAGGTCAAGAGGGTCGGTATGCTCGGCGCCGGACTCATGGGCGCCGGCATCGCCTACGTCACGACCGCGGTCGCCAAGATTCCAGTGCGTCTCAAGGACCGGGACGCCGACGGCGTGATGGCGGGCCTCCGCTACATTCGCGGCATCATCGACGGACGCGTCAAGCGCAAGCGGCTCAGCGAACGGCAGGCCGACGCGCTCATGCTTCAGACGACGGGAACGACCAGCTACGAAGGCTTCCAGGACATCGACGTCGTGATTGAAGCGGTGTTCGAAGACCTTTCGCTCAAGGAGCGAATGGTCCGTGACGTCGAGGAGGCAGGCCGAGACGACGTGATTTTCGCGTCGAACACGTCCTCGCTGCCAATCACGATGATCGCCGCGGCGAGCAAGCACCCCGAAACGGTCATCGGGATGCACTACTTCTCGCCTGTCCACAAAATGCCGCTGCTCGAGATCATCGTCACGGACAAGACCGCCGACTGGGTCACCGCGACCTGCGTCAAGCTCGGAAAGCAACAGGGCAAGCACGTCATCGTCGTGAAGGACGGCGTCGGTTTCTACACGAGCCGAGTGCTCGCCCCGATGATGAACGAAGCGGCGCATCTGGTTGCCGAAGGCGTTCCCATCGAAAAGGTCGACTCGGCCATGCTCGACTGGGGTTTTCCGGTCGGCCCGATCAAGCTGACGGACGAAGTCGGCATCGATGTCGGCGCCAAAGTCGGCAAGATCATGCTCGAGGCTTTTGGCGAGCGCATGGGTGCGCCCGAAGGCATGAAGAAGTTGATCGCCGACGAGCGCTACGGCCGCAAAAACGGCCGCGGATTCTATCTCTACGGCGACAAAAAGAAGGGCGTCGACGAGTCGGTTTACGAGGTGCTGGGCGTCACGCCCAACAACAAGAGCATCTCGGACGAAGACATCGCCTGGCGTTGCGCACTGCAGTTCGTGAACGAGGCTTGTCGCTGCTTTGGCGACGGCATTCTTCGGAGCGCCCGCGACGGTGACATCGGCGCGGTGTTTGGACTCGGCTTCCCCCCGTTTCGCGGCGGCCCCTTCCGCTTCGTCGACGCGGTCGGCGCCAAGGAAATTCTCGGGCGTCTGCGCGAGCTGGAAAAGCAGCTGGGCCCTCGGTTCTCCCCTGCACCGGTGCTCGAAGAGATCGCCCGAAGCGGCCAGACCTTCCATGGTTCGGACCCGGTTCAGCCCGGCCAGTCGCGCGGAAACCATGCTCAGAGCTCACCCAGGGTCACCGCGTAACAGTGGTTTTTCCAAGGCAATCGGCTGATTCGCCAAGAACTGGCAAGCTCGATTGCACCGAGGCCCTGACCTCCTTATCATGGGGCGGGGTTGGGGAGAGGGAACAACGGACGAACGCAAGGCGTTGTTCGATGGTCTCCGGCAATGAGCGACCGAATAACGAAGATGACTAGCGAATCAAGCGCACCAAAGCTCGAAAGCGCGGCAAGGACGATCGCCGAGAGCCGACCTCGGCATCGGAGCGTCTTGCTCGTCGAAAGCGACCCGGATCTTCAGTGGAGCCTTGCCCGTATGCTGACAGTCGACGGCAATCGCGTCGTGGGGACCAGCTCCGGCGAGGGCGCCCTCACGGTCATCGAGCAGTGGGACCCGGATCTCGCGCTGGTGGCGTCGGACCTGCCTGGCGCGAGCGGGGTCGAGGTCGCCCGACGCCTTCGTGAACGCAATCCCGACCTCATGGTCATTTTGATGTCCAACGAGACTCCGCAGCCCGTCGTAAGAGAGCGTTCGACCGACGTGAGCGCCTACCTCGCGAAGCCCTTTCGCTTCGAATCGCTGCGCGCACTCATCGAATCACTTCAACTTACACCGGCTCCAGCGGAGTAGCCCTGCTAGGCTTTCTAGCTGTGAGGCGACTGCTCTCCGCGTTGTGTTTCGTATCGAGCGCGTCGCTCTTGTTGGGCTCGTTGCTCTGGGACGCCGCAATCGCCCAATCGACCCCGGGCTTCATTCACGTCGACGAGATTCACCCGGGGATGAAAGGCTATGGCCTTTCGGTCTTGCGGGGCACAGAGCCCGAGCGCTTTGACGTCGAGGTCATCGACGTGCTCCACCAGTTCCGGCCCAACCAGGACCTGATCCTCATCCGGACCCCACATCCCCTCCTCAACCGGGCGCGGGGCGTGGCCGGCATGAGTGGAAGCCCGATCTACCTCGACGGACGCCTTGCGGGCGCCTACGCGTACGGCTGGAGCTACGGTGTGGACCCGGTGGTCGGGGTCACGCCGATCGCCAACATGCTCGCCGAGCTCAAACGCCCTGTTCGGCTCGACATGTTCCCAGGCGCCAAGCCGCTCCCAGGCCGACCGAGCGCAAAGCTCGACCGGCATCGGCCGTCGAAAGAACGGCTCGCCGGCTTGCCTCCGTTTCGCGGCGAAAACGAAGTGAGCGCGCTTTCCACGCTCCATGCACTCCGGGAGAAGAAGGCCCGCACGAAGGGGCCGCTGGGCCTTCACCAGGCCAGCACGCCGCTCATGCTCGGCGGTCTGGACGACGCGATCGCCCAAATGGTCGCGAAGGAGCTCGAGCCGCTTGGCTTCGTGGCGACGCAAGCCGGCACCGGGGGAGGCTCGAAAGGCAGCCCGATGCACTTCGAACCGGGAGGATCCGTTGCGATTCAGCTTGCCCGGGGTGACATCGCCATGACCGCTGTGGGCACGGTCACCTACATCGACAAAGGAGGTCGAACTCTCGCATTCGGGCACCCGATGATGGAAGCGGGTGCGACCGGTCTCCCGACGGCGACCGCGCGTGTCGTGCACGTGCTGGTGAGTGAGGCCCGTTCTTTCAAGATCGCCGAAGCGGGACGGTCTCTTGGTGCCTTGGTTCAGGATCGGCAGCCGGCCATCGTCGTCGACCCGGACATCGAGGCGGCGGTCGTCCCGATACGGGTGAAAGTGAACGGGGCCGAGGGCGCGCCGAAGACCGAATGGCACGTAGAGGTGGCGAGCCACCGCGTCCTCACGCCGAACATCGTGTTCGCCGTGATCGCCAATGCCGTCAAGTCGACAGCGAGCGACGCCACGGACGTCATCTTTCGGGCCAAGAGCAAGATCGGCATCGAAGGACACGGCATCGTGTCACTCGAGGAGCGGGGCTTCTCTCCGATGGGCGCCTCCAGCGCGGCGGTCTTTTCTCAACTTCGGATGTTCGGCTTGATGGAAGCCGCGTTTGCCAATCCCTTTGAGATCTCTCGTGTGACGTCGATCGACCTCGAGCTCGATCTCGAGCTCAGCCGCGAGGTCTTTCAAATCGCCGATGCCTCGGTCGCCTACGACGAGGTCGACCCAGGCGAAGAGGTCACGATTTACGTCAAGCTGCGCCGCGTCGATCAGCCGGACACCATTCGCGCAGTCCAGGTGAAGGTTCCGGAGGCTGCAGCAGGTCAGACGATTCGCGTCGCGATCCTCCCCGGCAACAAGGTGGCCGTCGAACAGCCACGGGCTCGTTCGCTCGACGACCTGATCGAACAGGCAAACCGGCGCTATGCGGCGACCTCCATCGTCGTCGCGCTCCAAATGCCGACACGGGGCCTTCGTTTCGAGGGCCACGTGGTCGATTCACTTCCGGCCTCGGCGCTGAACTCGCTTCAATTCGTCAGCAGCACGGAAGACAGCCGCCCTTTCGTCACGCAGTCCCGTACGGATATCAAGATGCCGCAGGTGGTGGTCGGCGGCACGAACCTGGCGCTCCGCGTCCGGGAGGTCGCGCGCGACCGGCTTCTCGGTGAGTAACGAAACGATGACAAACCCAAAAACCATTCTCCGATTCGCCTTGGCGGGCCTCGTGATCTCCACGAGCGCGACCGTTGCTGCGTTGGGCACCCAGAGCTTCGTGCTCGACAACGCCGACGCGTTCTTCGACGGTGAGCTCGACGGGGCTGCGGTCCATTCCGACGGCTCGATACGGGCCGGTGCGGCCACGGAGCGGACGGCGCTCGAAAACGTGCCACTCGCCTACAGCATCGCGCAAGGCGCAGGCGCGACCTTCATCGGCACCGGTACCGATGGGGCGGTCTATCGTGTCGATGGCAAGAACACCAAGGTCTTTGCGAACACGGGTGAGCTTCTGGTGTCGTCACTCGCATTTGGCAACGACGGCGCACTCTACGCCGGCACCCTGCCGAACGGCCGGATTTACCGCATCGACCCGAAGTCCGGGAAGGTGAAGCGCTTTTCCATTCCGGAAGGCGCAAAACACATCTGGGCCCTTCACTACGACAAGAAGCGCAGCCGCCTGATCGCAGGAACCGGCCCCGAGGGTAAGCTGTTCGCGATCGACCCGATCGGTCGCGCGAAGGTGCTCTTCAAGACGGAAGCATCCCACGTGATGGCGCTCTCCGGAGACGACAAAGGCACCATCTATGCTGGCACGAGCGACCAGGCCGTGGTTGTTCGGATCAGGCCGAACGACCAGGTCGACGTCGTCCATGACTTTCCTGGCAACGAGGTCACCGCCATCGACTTCTACGACGGGCAGCTCGCGGTCGCTTCGAACACATTCAAGACCGCCCCCGGAAGCCAGTTCAAGCCGTCGACCGGAAAGGGCCCCACCCCGGCAGGCCCGGTGACCCGCCCGCGACCCGGAAGTGGGCAGGTTTGGCGGGTCGACGCCGAGGGGCGCGCCGAGATGCTGGTCGGCCGAAAAGACACGCATTTCACTGCGATCCAATGGGGACCGGACGGCGCGATCTATGCCGGCGGCGGGCACGAAGGCCGAATCCTGCGCGTGGAGCCCGACGCGAGCTACTCGATCTGGGTCGACGTGGAAGAGAGACAGGTCCTTGCTTTGGACCTGCGCGCGAAGAACCCGTCGTTCGTCACGGGTGACGGCGCGGCGCTTTACCGCGTGAAACCGACCAAGCGCCGTGACGCCATCTGGACGAGCAAAGCACTCGACGCGCGCTTCGCGTCGAAGTGGGGCCGCCTCACGTGGCGGGGCCAAGGTCGCTTCGTGTTTCAAACGCGCTCGGGCAATACCCAAGAACCCGGAGACACGTGGAGCGGCTGGTCGAAGAATCTCAAGCAACCGGGCGTCGTCTCGAGCCCGGCCGGGCGCTTCATTCAAATTCGCGCCAAGCTTCCAAACGACGACTCCGCCGTGCTTCGCGCCGTACGGCTCTTTTATCTGCCTCAGAACCAACGCGCGCGCGTGTCCAACGTGCAAGGCAGCAGGCCCCCTCCGAAGCGAGGCGAAACGCCACGGCTGCCTCCGCCGCCGACGACCCTGCTGAGCCTGAGTTGGAGCGCCAACAACCCCGACGGCGATTCCTTGCGTTACCGCATCGCCTATCGCGAAGAAAACCAGTCGGCGTGGCGCGATATGTTTGCCGAGGACAGCGTGCTGATGGAGGCTAAGTACACTTGGGACACCAGCAGCATTCCGGACGGCTACTACGTCGTGCGCGTGGAGGCCTCCGACGAGGAATCGAATCCGGAACAGCGCACCTTGGAATCGAGCGCGACCTCGGAACCGATTGTCGTCGACAACCATCCGCCGCGTCTCGAACAGCTCAAGGTTCGCAAGGGGCGTGTGCTCGGCCGGGTCGTCGACTCGCTCGGACCGATCGCGCGGATTCAAATGTCGGTCGACGCAGGCCCGTGGCGCGACGTGTTCCCAACCGACTCCGTTCTCGACAGCGCGGATGAGCGCTTCGACGTCTCCCTTGGCGCGATTTCGGGCGATAGCCATATCATTGCCGTTCGCGCCTTCGATGCCTCGGGCAATCAGGCGAACCGCGAAATCACCGCAAAATCAGGCAGATAGCGGCTAGTCGGCCGCGGTACGAAGCGCCGACGAATTCGCGACGCGAGCATTCTGGGTAATGTCTGATACTCTGATTCCTTACTTTGTTTCACTTGGTTGTAGATCCGGGGGAAGCCGTGGTACACACGCGCACGCAAAAAGGGGCGACGTGGATCCGGCATATTCCGGACCTAAGGAGAAGAACGTATGAAGATCAGCAAACTAGCTTTAATCGCACTGCTCGGCAGTGCCCTCATGGCCTTCGGCTGTAGCGACGATACCTCGACACCGGCGGCACCGCTGGCACCGGTGGCGGCGGCGGCGGCGGCGGCGAAGGTGGCAGGGTGGCGGCGGCGCTGCCGAGTTGCGAAACAACCGCTTGTCTCTTCTGCCCGGCAGCGGCGCTCGGTGGCTTCGGAGCGGCTTATCGGCGATCCTCTACGTTCCCGATCGACTTCACTGCGGTACCGCGATGGTGCCGTCGTTCAGGGCAGCACGGTCACGGTCGACTATCTCGGCGAGCACAGTACGATCAACGACCTTCCGGCCACGATTGACGGCGACGATCACAGACTGGCTAGCACCACTACCTATGAGGCCACGACCGCGGGTGGAACGGCGAGCCCGAAATTCCGATATCCCCGTAGCAGACGGTCGATGGGAACGAACTTGAACCATCGACGGTGGTAGCGGCACCGGGTGACGTTCGCTGTCGATGCGGAGGCCACGGTGCTCGTCATTCAGGTCACCTCGGCTTTGATCGACCTCGACGTCACGGTGCCGGTTCCGCTAACTCCGCTGACCCTCGACGCGAGCGAATACGGCGACTGCACCATGTTGGGCGACGGCGTCACCATCCCGGTCGACCCGGCGATGTAAGCACCGTCGTAGTCCTACGATACCAGGGATACACCTGACGAAAGGGCGGGTGCCGAAAGGCATTCGCCTTTTGTTTTGTGTGCAGCGGCCTACGAAAATCGGCCGACCTTCAGCCGATGCATGACGGCGAGCTTCTGACGCGCTTTGTACGCCTGGTGGCTCGCGTCGCCCGCTTCATTATTCTCGTCGGTCGCTCGATCGAGCACTTGGAACTCGGTCTGGACGAAGATGGTATGACCGAGGTCCGAAATCGCAGGAGGCGCGGCCGCCAGAACCTTGTCTGGGACTCGAACCGGCACGTCGGCGACGAAGTGGACGACGCGATAGCTCGGCGCCGTGAAGCGATTGTCGATCGGTGACAGCCCATCCTCTACATCGAGCGGCAGCTGCATATTGGGAATGTGCTTCGAAAGCGCCGGCTCCGACCGGCAGTACTCATGGAATCGCGCCAGCGTGTTGATGGACTGACCCGGAATCACGAAGTTGAAAGGCACGATGCTGCGCTGAACGTAATTCAGGACCGGGAAGATGTCGTGCGAGCTCCGCGTCACGATTCGAAAGCGCACCTTGTCGTAGATCTGCGACGCACTGACTTCGGGCTTCGACAAGAGTTTGGTGTAGAGCGAGTCCTTGTTTTTTCGCCCGCCGATGAACTCGAGAATCGGAAAGTCATTGGCCAAGGCAGCCGCCATGACGTGGTAGACCTTCTGCTCCACCCACTGGAAGACCTCTTCGTCTGCGGTCGGCAGGAGGAACAGGAGCTCGCGGGCCTCGAGGTGGTGGATGATGTGCATCACCTTCAGAATCGCGCAGGCACAGATCTGCCGATGCCCCTTGGACGACGCGAGCATCAACAGGCCCACGAGGTCGCGCTTGGCCACCGGCTTTGGGACCGGAAAATCGAAGTGGCGGCGGAGATAGTCGATCGCGGCTTCTTTGACGTGCAGCACCCGTGCCGCATCGACGGCGTCGTCCGGGTCGATCTCCTGGGCCCTTACGAAGGCCACGGCCTCTTCCTCGTCGGCGAAATTGAGCCGATGCCAGTCGACCACCGAGCCACCGCGCAAGAGGACCCGAATAGCCTCGACGTCGGATAGGCTGAATTCGTCGAGCGTGCGGAGCTCCGGGATAGTCACAGCTAGGGAGACCGCTCCAAGAGGATCGTGCCTACGAATATCCCTACGCTAACGAGCAATACGAGCGCATTGAACGCAAGTCCGCCGTGACAACCGCCGATGGCGGTCAGTCCGAGCAGCCCCACTCCCCATATGGATCTCCGTCCCAGCATCTCGGGCGCCGCTTTGATACCAGCCGATCGCCCAGGGCGCTAGTGGATTGCGCAGGGTCGTTGCTGGCGGCGTAGATCTCGAATATCGTTAGCAAATCCAATGACTGATTCGATCTTTCCCGCTGGCGCTGAACCGATCTTACCCATCTTGCCTCTCCGGAATTCGGTCCTCTTCCCGGCCACGGTCGTGCCCGTCAACGTCGGCAGGCCCCGGTCGGTCCGTCTGATTGAAGAGGCCTGCGGGCGCGAGCGCCCCGCCATCGGGGTGGTGACGCAGCACAGGGCCGAGGTCGAGGACCCCACCTTCGACCAGGTCTACCACATCGGGACGATCGCCCGCGTCTTGAAGGTCATCCGCCTCAACTCGGGTCAGTACAGCGTGGTGCTCCAAGGCGTGAGCCGAATGCGCATCGAGGAGACCCTAGGCCGGCATCCGACGATGCGCGCCCGCGTGCATCGTTACCACGAGCTGCCAACCGTCGACGTCGAAGTCGAAGCCCTTGCTGCACACCTCAGAGAGTCTGCGCGCCAACTGCTCCACGACCTGCCGACGGCGTCGAGGGAGTCTTTGCATATCCTCGACAATGTCCGTGAACCAGGCGCGCTGGCCGACCTCATCGAGTCGAATCTGCCGGTTCCAAACGAGTCCAAGCAAGAGGTTCTCGAAACGCTCGACATTCGAACCAGAGTTCGCAAAGTCCTAGACCAAGTCAATCGGCAAAACGAAGTGCTGCGGGTCAAGCAAGAGATCTCCAGCATGGTCGAAGAAGAGATGTCGAGCTCGCAGCGTGAGTATCTGCTGCGCCAGCAGGTCAAAGCCATTCGCCGAGAGCTTGGTGAAACCGACGTGGACGAAGACGAGATCGAAAACCTCCGCGAACGCATCGCGCTCGGCCGGCTTCCGAGCGAGGCCGAAGCGGCTGCCAAACGCGAGCTTCGGCGCATGGGCAGCATGAACGCGGCGAGCAGCGAGTACCAAGTCGCACGGACCTATGTGGAATGGCTCGCAGACCTACCCTGGGCGAAGAAGACCCCCGACCGACTCGACGTCCGGCACGCCAGGCAGGTCCTTGATGAAGACCACTACGGGCTCGAAAAACCAAAGCGCCGCATCGTCGAATACGTCGCCGTCCGTAAGCTCCGGCGCAACGGGCGCGCACCGATTTTGTGTTTCGTCGGCCCGCCTGGCGTCGGCAAGACCTCGCTCGCTCGCTCGATCGCCCGTGCATCGGGCCGGGCATTCGTGCGCGTGTCGCTCGGAGGCGTGTCGGACGAAGCCGAGGTCCGCGGCCACCGCCGCACCTACGTCGGGGCATTTCCCGGGCGCATCATATCCGGCCTCAAGAAAGCGAGCTCGAACAACCCGGTGATGATTCTCGACGAAATCGACAAGCTCGGAACCGACCAGCGGGGCGACCCTGCCAGCGCTCTGCTCGAGGTGCTCGACCCCGAGCAGAACCATCAGTTCACCGACCACTACATCGACGTGCCCTTCGACCTCAGCAAGGTCATGTTCATCGCGACGGCCAATCAGAAGAGCACGATCCCCGGGCCGCTCCTCGATCGAATGGAAGTGATCGAGCTTCCTGGCTACACATCGCGGGAAAAACTGTCGATCGCGCGCGACTTCTTGATTCCCCGGCAGTTGAGCGAGCACGGTCTTTCGCCGGAGCGTCTGGACTTCTCAGACGAGGCGATCGACATGCTGATCGACTCCTACACCCACGAGGCTGGCGTCCGAAAGCTCGAGCAACAGGCCGCGGCGGTGTGCCGGGCGGTCGCCGTCCGACTGGCGAATGGCGAAGACGTATCGATCATGGCTGACCCGCCCTTCATCGAAAGCGTGCTTGGCGCCGGGAAGGCCAAACGGCAAAAGCCAGAGCGAGTTCCGAGGGCAGGCGTCGCGACGGGCCTGGCCTGGACCGCCGCGGGCGGGGACCTGCTGTTCGTCGAAGCGACGCGAATGCCGGGCACGGGCAGGCTGCACCTCACTGGCAACATGGGTGACGTTTTGAAAGAGTCGGCCGCGGCCGCCTTTACGTTCGTGCGCGCGCGCGCGGGGGCTCTGGGTCTGGCTGAGGATTTCGTGAGTCACACCGACATCCACGTTCATTTGCCCTCCGGGGGCGTGCCCAAAGACGGTGCCGCTGCAGGCATCCCGCTGTTCGTGGCGCTGGCCTCGGCACTCACGCAGGTCAAGGTCCGACCCGACGTGGCGATGAGCGGGGAGATCACCCTTCGCGGCAACGTGCTCAAAGTCGGCGGCATCAAGGAGAAGTGCCTCGCTGCACACCGCGCCGGCGTCGCCCGCATCGTTCTTCCAAAGCGAAATGCGCCAGACCTCGAAGATGTGCCAGAAGAGGTGCGTGATGGTCTCGAGATTTGCCTCGTGTCCACAATCGACGAAGTGTTGGGGCTCGTCGCCGAGCTCGATACGACCGGGGCGCCGGCGGCCGCCGAATAGTCCGTGGCAACCCTGTTCATGTTTCGGTTGAGCGCGGCGTTTGCGGCCGTCGTCGGAATCGTTCTGGCGTTCATCCCCCTGCTCGCCGTGCACGGTGTGGAAAGTGCGCTGGCCCTCGGCCTGCTTCTTCCGCCTTGGGTCGCCGCGACGGCGGCCAGCTACACCGAGCGGCACCGCGGTCTCCGAGGCATCGATCTCATCTTCCGAATGGTCGGCATGGGCCTGCTGATTTGGTTGATCCCCGTCGTGCTGCTCGCCTTCAGCTCGCTGCGGACGCGTCAGTGCGCGCCAGCCGAGGGTCTCGCCTTCATGGTGCTAGGCCCTGCGCTCGGTTGTGCGCTCGCAGCCTGCGCGGGCGTCTGGGTCGGCGGCACAGTCAGGCTGCCGCGCTTCGCTCCATGGCTGGCAGCCACCATCCCGCTCGGCTCGGCGCTGCTTGGGCTTTGGGCATTCTACTCGACGCCGACCGTGTACGTCTTTGGCGCATTCGCGGGCTACTTCCCCGGTGCGATTTACGACGACCTCGTGAAGATTCCGACCCGCTACCTCACGTACCGAGCCACGATGCTCGTCGCCGCGTTGGCGCTGGGCGTCCTGTTTGATGCGCTCTGGGACCCGTCGTCTGGCACGGTCGGCCTTCGCAGCCGGGGTCGCTTGCAGCTCGGTGCCATCGCGGTCTCCGTCGGAGCCCTGGGTCTCGTCGCCGCGTCTTATTGGCACGGCAACCAGCTCGGGCATTGGGTCAGCGATGAGTCTCTGGTCGAGCGGCTCGGAAAGACCGAGCGCGGGGCGCACTGCATCGTGCACATGCCGCGCGAAACCCTGCCCGAGGATGCCATTCGCTTGCTGGAAGACTGCGACTTCCAAGTCGAGCGCGTGCGATCCCTCACCGGTCTCTCCTCGAAGGAGCCGGTGACCGCCTATTTCTTTCGGAACCAGGACGAGAAGAAAGACCTCATCGGCGTCGGGCGCACGCTGGTCGCCAAGCCTTGGCGACGCGAGGTCTATCTGCAGATGTCGCACTGGCCGCATCCGGTCCTCGGGCATGAGGTCGTCCATGCGGTGCTCGAGGAGGCGGGTCGCGGACCTTTCGCCATCGCAGGGACTCTGGGCGGCCTGATTCCGAACCCGGGCATCGTCGAAGGCGCTGCGGTCGCTGTCGCTTGGGACATTCGGGACGACCTCGACCCCGACCAGTGGTCCAAGATCATGATCGACCGAAGCGAGCTTCCTTCCGCGTTTGACCTGATGAGCGTGCGCTTCAGCGCCCTCCCGGCCCGGCGCGCATACATGGCGGCCGGGTCCCTGATTCGATTCCTCATCGCAACCCGGGGGATGGAAATGCTTCTCGAAACGTACCATCGCGGCACGGTCGACGACTTGGATGCGCTCGAAGCAGACTGGCACGCCTACCTCGAGAAGGTCCCGGTGACGCCGACGGAGCGGGGCGTGGCCGAGGTGGCGCTGGCGCGGCCGAGCATCTTCTCGTCGGTCTGTCCGCACGAGCTCGCAAAGCTACGGGCCAACCTGGCCGGCGATGCAGCCGCCCGGGACGACCTCCGGACGATCGAGACCTGTCGCGCCATACTGGACATCGACGAGCAGGAGGCGCAGGCCCGGGCCACGCTGGTCGGCGCCCTCGCTCGTGACGGGCGCGACGCCGATGCACTGGCCACGCTCGATGGGCTGCGGGCCACGATGAACGCACCGAAGCCAATCGTGGCGGCCGCCCTCGAGCAGTACGCCGATGCGCATTGGATGCGCGGCAACTTGGCAGAGGCGGACGCGCTCTACGGGGAGCTGCTCGACATCCCGCGCACCGACGGCGCCGCCCGCCAAAGCGAAGTGAAAAAGCTCGCGCTCGAAGCCTCCGCCCCGGAGCGCAAGCTGCTCTACGAGATCCTCCTCGGCCGATCGCCGAGCCCGGTCGTCGTTCACCTGGCCCATTCACTGGCAGCGATTCGGGACGATGGCCTTGGGCAATATCTCGAGGCCCGGCAGCTGATCGGCGCGAATCGCTACGCGCTCGCGCTTCCGCTGCTTCAAGATGCGGGGCGGCTTGGATTGCCGAGCGTCCGCCTCGATCAAGCGCTGAGCCGCCTTCTCGGCATCACGTTCTTCGCCCTCGGTGACTACGGCGAATCCGCCGCGATTTGGAGGGCCCGCGCTGGAACCAGCCGCGCCGCCAAGGCGGAAGCGCAGCGCTGGCTCGAACGAATCGACTACGCGCAGACCCGCACGGTCAGTCCCGCGTTGCCAGATCCATCGTCGGCTCCCCCAGCTGCGCCTTGATGTGCGCTGCAATGGAACAGTCGGCGGTGACGATGGGATCCCCAGCCGCTTTGGCGGGGTCGACCTTGGGCCCAATTTGGCTGCGGACCGTGATCAATCGGCCGCGGTTCTCCGTCCGGGAACGCAAGACGAGCTTGTCCTGCTCGAGGTCCCAGAGGAACACGTCGACCGGATCCGTCAGTCTGCTCTTGCCCTGCACGAGCAAAAGCAAGAAGTAGTCGACCGGCAAGCGCTCCTGGAGCGCCGGGAGCTCGCGTTCGATCGCCCGGGCCAGCTGCTCTTCACGGACGGAGAGTCGCTGCATGTCGTTGGTCTCGTGGATTCGCGCGAGCCACTTGGACGTCAGGACTTCGGGCACCTCCGAAAGCGCCGAAAAGGGGGTCAGCTCCAAACCCAGGCATGGACCGATCGCGTCCTCCTGCTCGGTCTCGATCGCGGTCCGCAGCGCCTCGTCAGACGCGAGCTCCGGCGCGCGAACCTTCAGGTAGACCACCTTCTCGTCATGGAGGGCGGAAAGTCGCACCTGCGCCTCGACCAAGCGGTTTGCCGCTCCGGATTTCGCCCCAAGCGCTTTGTCCTCGAGCTCTGCACGAGTGGACTGCAACTCGTGGAGGATCGGCGCGACCCGCTCCGCGTGCAGGGCCTCGATGCGGCTTCTGAGCTCGTCGGCCCGGACCTTCTGACGCCAGAAATACGCCCCGGCGACGATCGCGGCCAGCAAAACGACGAAACCGATACGCGCCCACGGAAGACGTGGCCGGTATCGGTTGGTGCGAATGCCGTCGAACTCGGCAGGAGTGAGCTCTGACGGCTCCATGCGCTGAAGCTTACTGGAAGTTCGCTACTCGCGCTGGTTCACGGCAAAGCTGACGTTGCCGTAGCCCGCAGCGGCAGCCGAGAACATCACCTTCTTCACGACTCGAAAGTCGATGTTGCGGTCCGCCTGCACGATGACCTGGCCTGCGAACGGCTCCGAAGGATGAATCGTCTCCCACTTGCGCTTTTCCGCCTCGAGGCCCGCGATGAGCGGTTCGATGCGATCGACCTGTGCGGACTGCCCTTGCGTTTGTGTGTCGGCGACCCGGGTGCCGTCGAGCGTAATCACTCGCTCATCGACCGCGACAATCGGCGAGATCTCGATTTGCTCGGTGTTCTTGGCATCCGGCATCGTGATGGTCGGCTGCTGCGCGACCAGCTCGCCCGAAGCCGAGAACGACATGAGCAGGAAGATCACGAGCACGATCAGGAAATCGATGAACGGGATCAGCGGGATCTGGTGGTCCACCGACTTGCGCGCGTGGCCCGAAACACGTTCGCGCACGAACTTCAGCGGAATGTGACGGAGCAGCTCTGGTTGTGGCCGTTTGATCGCCATGATTTCCCCCTACAGGAACGCAGCTCCGTCGGCCATGGACAGGGTAGTGAAGCCCGCCGCTGCCGCGACATCCATTGCGCGAATGACGTCTTCGTATCGAACGCCGTCTTCGGGCGCGACGATCAAGTCGTCACGCTTGTCCCAGGCCTGCTTCCACTGCGCGAGCTTGGTTTGCAGCTCGTCGATGTCGAACTCCTTTTGGTCCGCCACGACGCGCTTGCTGATGTCGATGCTCTCCCCGGCCGAGGACCCCAGCACGTAGCCGGAGTTCCGAACCTGCAGGATGAGCTTCACTTTTTCGTCCTCTGGCGGCGAGTCCTCCGTTGAAGCCTGGCCTGGGACTTGCTGATTGGCGTTCACCGCGGCGAGCTGGTTCCAAACCGCGGTGGCCAACAAGAACATGACGCAGCAGAGCAGAAGGTCGATGAACGGAATCAGGGGGATCTCCTGATTGACCGCCTTCTTCCCGGAGTTGCCTCCGCCACTATCGATTGCAGCCATCTGGGGCGTTACTCCGCGGGAAGGTTCTGAAGATCGACCTTCGAGCGGTTGCCCACAACCAGGTTGAGAACCTGGACGGTGGCCGCGTTGATGTCGTCGATGATCCTCTGAGTCTTGCCATTGAGAAGGCCCATCATCAGAAGCGCGAAGACCGCAGTGATCAGACCGAATGCCGTGCAGTTCATCGCTTCCTCGATGCCCTTTGCCAAGCCGGTTGCCTTGCTGGCCGCGTCGGCCTTGGCGACCTCACCGAACGCAGTGATGAGACCGACGACCGTTCCGAACAGACCGCAGAGCATGCCGACGTTTGCGAGCAGACCCAGGTAGGGCGTGCGCCGTTCGATCAGCGGGAGCTCCTTGAGCGCAGCCTCATCCATAGCCGCCTGAACTTCGGCGTCGGGACGGTTCACTTTGAGCAAACCCTGCTTGACGATGCGCGCGAGCGGATTGTGCTCGGCGGAGCAAACTTTAATCGCTCCCGCAACGTCTCCGGCGGTGATGCACTTCTGCATCTTCGCGATGAACTCGTCCTTGTCGATCGACGCTTTGTAGAGATACATCGCGCGCTCGATTGTGAACCCGATTGCAAAGACCAGACAAACGAGGATTAGCCACATCGCCCATCCGCCTGCTTCAAAGTGGTACGCCAATTTGGCCATCTTATTCCTGCCTCCTGCGAACTTTACTTCGACAGCGTTATCCGGACCCCGAGTGAGTACGGGTCGATCCCCAGCACTGTCTTCTAACTAAAACTCGCTGTTCCCCCCAGAACAGTAAGCAATTCCATGGTTTGCTTACTATATAGGGATGATAACGGTTGGATCCAGCAAGTCAACATCGTGCCCGGTACAGTTGCTTAGAAACCCCGTTGGCCGTGAGCTTGGGTGCAAAAAGCGGAAAAAGCTGTAGTCGCGTTGACAACTTCGCGGGGGGTAGAGTAGCTTGCCCCTCGGTTAAGGGGTTCGCCCCTACAGTCCTAATGATTTCAACGGATTCCAGCTTTTGGGTCCGAATTTCAGTGGGGCTGGAGGCTAGCGAAAACTGAGGGGTTTTCTCGCCAAATCAACGGCGAGCCGGAGGGAGCCGCAGGCATGCATGAGATTTGGGAGGCACTGCTCGAAGGTGCTCCGTTTTCGTTCATCAATCTCGGTGTTCTAGCGTTTGGGGTGGGCATCATCATCGATCGCGCCTGGTACATCCGGATGAACTACAGCGTGGATGCAGCCGAGTTCATGAACCGAATTCGAAAGCTCGTGCAGGCGGGAAACATCGATCGCGCGATTCGACAATGCGAGGCGAAGGCCGTGCCGCTGCTCGAGGTCGTCAAATCCGGGCTGACTCAGGTCAACCGCGGAGAGGAAGCCGTCATCGCCTCGATGGAAGAAAAGATGTCAGAGGTGATCCCTGCGCTCGAGAAGCGGACGGGCTCACTCTGGACGCTGGCCAACATCGCGACGCTCATCGGCCTGCTCGGCACCATCAGCGGTCTGATCCGCGCCTTCAAGGCGGTCGGTACAATCGACGACCCGTCGCAGAAGACGGCGCTGCTTTCGGCCGGTATCGCCGAGGCCATGTGGAACACATTCCTCGGTCTCCTGATCGCGGTGATCTTCATGGTCGCTCACCTCGTGCTTCACGGTCTCACCAAGCGACACAAGCACGAAATGGAAAAGGTCACGATGCAGCTGGAGAACCTCCTTACGCTGCGCCGGCAAGGCGGTTAGTCGGGCCCGACCATGCCCGCACGACTGACACCACGCCAACGAGCCTACGTCCGGAAGCGAACCCGCATTCCCGACCTCGATCCGTCCGAGACCAGTGAAGAGCTGAATATCGTCCCGTTCTTGGACATCGTCGTGAACATCGTCATGTTCTTGTTGATGACGCTGACGACGATCGCCTTCTTCTCGCAGGTCGAAGCGGCGCTTCCGGAGTATCGCAAGGGCGGGATCGGTAAGCGCGCAGCGGCGGATGAAGCGCTCAATCTAAATGTCACGGTGACGCGCGAAGGGGTCGTCGTGTCCGGGTCGGGCGGCAAGCTCGCGCGGGGATGCACCACCACGGCGCCCGGCAAGGTCATCACCGTTCCTGCAGGAATGAACGGCGAGCATGACTGGAAAGGGCTGACCACCTGCGTCAATCGCGTCAAGCAGCAGTTCGAAGACGAAACCCAGGTCACGATCAGCGCAGACCCCGAAGTGCCGTATGAAGATCTAATCGCCGCCATGGACGCCGTCCGAGGTGATGAGAACGAGCTCTTCCCTGAGGTTTTGCTTTCGGCGGGGATTCGATAGTGGTGAACGAGAGCGGCAGACCATCGCGCCCATCCCTCGCGCCGCCCATCGAGGAGAAGTCAGTCTCGATGGCGTATGTGAATCGCGTCGTCCGCGCAAAACTGCGACGACGCGCCGAGCCTGAGCATTTCGGGCTCAACATCTACCCGATGATGGACATGCTCACCATTCTCCTGGTCTACATGATGGCGATCTTCGCGACGTCGTCGGCCGCGGCCGTTCAGGAGAGCAGCGAGCTGAAAATTCCTTATTCCACGTCCAAGGTGGAGCTCAGCGACGCCATTTCGGTTCAGATCTCGCGCAGTAGCGTGGTCGTCGATGGCAAATCCGTCCTCGAGCTTCGCAACGGGATCGTCGACCCCAGCCTCAAGCAAGGCGGCAGCAGCGGCTTCTTAATCACGCCGCTGTACAAAACCCTGGGCCAAATCCGCGACCGGAAGAAACGAACCGCGCAGCGCTTCGCAAACCAGCCATTCGTCGGCGACGTGCAAATCATCGCCGATAAACGAACCCCGTACCGGACCCTGAGCGAGGTGATTTACACGCTCGGGCAAACCGAGTTTAAGAATCTGCGGTTCGTCGTGAACAAGAAGACCGAGTAGGCGCCGGGCATACCGGGGCGCGGAAAAAGGCGCGACACGGGGCTGCGTCGAACGGGGCGGCTTGCAAAGGTGGCCGGAGGGGCTTGGGGCCTGAGGCCACGCAAGCCGCCCCTCGGAGCTCGCGCCAATCGGGGTTGGTTGCTGTCTTGCCGATTGTCACTCACACGCCGACTCCGCCCCATATCGCGCCTTTTTCCGCGCCCCTCCGTATGGAGACAGGACCACCAACCTTCCCCCACGGCAGGCGGCAGCGCGAGCCCGAAGGGCGAAGCCCGGCGCGAAGCGCCGGCAAGGCAGAGCGCAGCGAATGCCGCGCCAGGGAGGATTACGGGTGGGGGTGGGCGGGGCGGTGTCAACAAGCCGTACCCGCTAACCCACCCAAGACCTGACCCCCCAAACATCCGCGGCAGCACAAGCCGCCCCGTTCGACGCAGCCCCATGTCGCGCCTTTTTCCGCGCCCCGGTTAGAGCTCGAAGTCCCCGTACTCGAGAATCTCCGCGATTCGGTACAGAAAGCCGTTCGCGTGCACCCCGTCGACGACGCGGTGGTCATAGGTCAGGGCCACGTGCATCACCGGATGGATCGCCATCACGTCTTCGCCCTCATGCTCGATTACCACGACTCGCTTCTTGATCGTGCCGAGGCGAAGAATTGCGACGTTGGGTTGCGAGATGATCGCGCCGCCGACCAGATTGCCTCGGCGGCCGGGGTTGGAAATGGCGAACGTCTTGCCGGAGAGATCGTTTGGAGTGAGGTTGCCGGAACGCGCTCGCTCCGCCACATCGGCCACGGCACGTGCAACGCCTCGAATCGTGAGGTCGTCGGTGTTTCGAATGACGGGGACGACCAGGCCTTCGTCGGTATCGACTGCAATCCCGATGTTGACCTCGGCCAGCTTGACGAATGCGTCGTCGAGGACGCGCGAATTGATTTCTGGAAACTCGCGCAAGGCGCGAGCGGTCGCCGCGATGGCAAAGGCCAGGTAGGTGAGATTGACGCCGTCTTTTTTGAACTGCGCTTTGTGCTGGTTTCGCAGCACAGCGGTTCGATGAAGGTCGCATTCGGCAAAGGTGACCACGTCCGGGGCGGTCTGCTTCGAGAAGACCATGTGGTCGGCGATGATTCGGCGGCGGCGCGTGAAGGGAACGACCTCGTCCCCGGCCTTGGGAACGTACGGCGGCAAGCGAAACGCTCCAGAGGGACCGCTGACTCTTGCAGGCGCGCGCTGGGCCGCGGGCGCAGGAGCGGGCGCGGGCGTGGGGGAAACCGCAGCGGGTGCAGGAGGTGGCGGAGGCGGCGTCGCCATCCGCGCGGCGTTGGAAGCGTCTCCGATCGCTGCCATCACGTCGTCATGCATGATGCGTCCGCTTTCGCCCGAGCCCTGGACGGCGGAGAGGTCAACATCCTTCTCTCGCGCGAGCTTGCGGACCGACGGTGAAGTGGGCGGCGCAGCACTGGCGGCCGAGGCAGGCGCCTTGGGCTCGCTGGCTGGCGCTGCGGACGCGCTCGCCTGCGCGCTCTCGTCGATTTCGCAAATCGGATCGCCGACTGCGATGATGTCGTCTTCGGCGGCGAGCAGCTGGGTGACGACGCCCGCAATGGGCGCCGGGAGCTCACTGTCCGCCTTATCGGTGAGAATCTCGACGATGGGCTCGTCCTTGGCAACGGACTGACCCACCGATACGAGCCATTTCCCGATGGTGCCTTCTACGACGCTCTCGCCGAGTTGTGGCATCGTCACTTTGGTGGCCATTGGAGCCGCACCATAGCCCAAAACAACGGGCGCGGTAGCTCCTTCGATCCGCAGGGGCCGTTTTGGTTTCCCATTGGTCACGGTGCCCCCTCGTTCAGACTAGTCTTGCCGCGCCGCTCGGAGTAGAGTCTCGCGCATGCTGGACAGGCTCAATAGGGAAGACAGACTTCAGCTCATGAGGTTTGTTTGCTCCTTCGCCTGGGCCGACCTCGAGATCACCGACCGTGAACGCGAGTTCATCGTCAAGATGGTGATTCGACTCGGTCTGGACGACGAAGAGCAGGAGCAGGTCGCACAGTGGCTCGAGGTTCCGCCCCGTGCCGACGACCTCGACCCTGGGGATATCCCGAAAGAGCACCGGCAACTGTTTCTAGACGCAGCAAAGGCCATGATCCTCTCCGACGGCACCGTCGAAGACGTGGAAGCCGAAAACCTGGTCATCCTCGACCAACTGCTGCGCTAACCGCTGTTCGAATAGTGGAGACATCATGGACATCGACGCGAGCAAGTACATCGATCTGTTAATGGAGCACGGCCCCAAGGTCTTGGGCGTCCTGCTGGCGCTCTTTTTCGCGTTCGTACTGGCGGGCTGGGCGGAGCGAGGCGTCCGCGGCGCGCTCGAGAAGCGCAACTTCGACGCGACCCTCACGCGGTTTTTCGCGAAGCTCGCACGCTATGTGATTCTCGTGGGCGCTGTTCTCGGCTGCCTAGGGGTGTTTGGAATTCAAACGGCTGGCTTTGCGGCCGTGTTGGCCGCTGCCGGCTTCGCCGTTGGAATGGCGTTCCAGGGCACGCTCGGCAACTTCGCTGCGGGCATCATGCTGCTGGTGTTCCGGCCCTTCAAAGTTGGGGACTTCGTAGAAGTGAACGACGACACGGGCGTTTGCGAGCACATCGATCTCTTCACCTGCGAGTTCCGGACACTCGACAACCGAAAGCTGATCATCCCGAATGGCGCGGTCTTCGGAAGCACGATCACCAATTACACCGGGTACGACGTTCGCCGCGTCGACGTCGATGTGGGCGCCGAGTACTCGGCCAGCATCGACGCGACCCGAAAAGCACTCGAAGCTTCGGCTGCAAAGGTTCCCGGCATGGTTCAGGACCCCGCGCCTCAGGTCTTCTTGAAGGGGCTGGGTGGCTCTTCAGTCGATTGGCAGGTTCGCGTCTGGTGCAAGACCGAAGACTACTGGGACGTCTGGCAGGCGACGGTTCGGGCGGCCAAGGTGGCCCTGGACGAGGCCGGCATCGGGATTCCCTTTCCGCAGCAGGACGTGCACCTCGACGAGGCCGTCATCAAGGCGCTCTCGAACTAGGGACGCTCGGACAAGCGCTCAGGCGCAGGGGTCGAGGAGCTCGGAGACGGCCGGGCGGGCGGCGGCTAGGCTAGCGCCTAGTCCGACGACCTGCATCGGGTCCATGTCCGAGCGAGGTCGCTTGCCGAAGTACGATTCGATGTACTCGACGACACCCGGGAGGCGTGTGCTGCCGCCCGCTAGGAAGACGGCTTGCATGTCCCGTGCTTTCAGGCTCGCCTGGGCGAGGACTTCGTCACAGATGCCGAATGTCGAGCGGACCAAATCCAGGGTGAGCTGTCGCACTTCGTCCCGCGTGATCGGAATGATGCCGCAACTCTCGGGGGCAGCCGGATCGACGCTCGGAATGGCGATTGCGGCCTCTTCGGACTCGCTGAGCTCGCATTTCGCGAGCTCACACGCGTTGACCAGGCGATCGAAAGTCACGGCGTCATTGCTCAGGTCCCAACCGTCTCGTGCAAGCGTCCTGTCGGCCACGTGGAGCGCGATGGTGCGGTCGACGTCGTCCCCGCCGAGGTAGGGATCGCCACCGTGACCGATGACGCGAAACGGATAGCTGCTGCAATCGACCACCGCCGCATCGAACGTGCCGCCACCCAAGTCGTAAATGAACGCGTACTTCAAACTGCTGCGGTTGAGGTACGCGAGCGCAGTGGCAATCGGCTCTTCAACGACCCGGACGGAGGCGAAGCTCGCTTTCGCGACCGCAAGCGCGGTTGCGTCACGGCGGCGTTGATCGAAGCCTACGGGAGCCGTGACGACCGCGTGAACGTCGCGCACGGGACAGCCGGTGAGCTGGCACAGGCCGCTTACGATCGTGCCGCCCACATCGACGGGCGAAACGATGCCGGCGCGGGTTTGGATCACGATCCCGCCATCCGGGCTCTCCCGCATGTCGTACGGATAGTGCTCGCGAAACTGAGCCGTGTAGGAGGAATGCCAGCGGGCACCGACGATGCGCTTCGCCGACAAAATGGTGTTTTTCGGGTCCATGGCGCGCCGGCGCCGCGCCGGCTGGCCGACGAGCGTTGCCCCACTCGGCGGGAACGCGACGGCCGATGGCATCACGTAGCCGCCGCTGTCGAGCCGCAGGGCTTCGAAATTTCGGGCGATCACGGTGTTGGTGGTACCAAGATCGATTCCTACAGTCTGTATCCTGCGCACGGGCATCGGGCGCCCCAAGCTCTGGGGTCTGATTTGATTGAGGTCCATGGGGGGATTGGCCTCTCCGGAACAACCAGGCTACGTGATTCAGCCGCCGGCTGCCACAGCGAGTGCGACGGCTGGACCGCACGGCTTCCCTGCTCTAAAGTGAAACACGTTCTAGTTGGACGCCTCAGCCGATGCCCGCGGATTTTTACGAGCTTCAAATAGCAGGAATTGTTCAGGAAACTCACGACACACGGTCGTTCATCTTCGCCGTGCCCGAATCCTTGCGCGAAGCGTTCCGCTATCGCGCCGGTCAGTTTCTGACCTTTGAGGTGCCCTACGACGGCATGAAGCTGCGCCGCTGCTACTCGCTTTCAAGCGCGCCCGAGACCGACGCGTGGCCCAAGGTGACGGTCAAGAGAGTGGACGACGGCCGAATCTCCAACTGGTTCAACGACAACCTTCACGTTGGGGACACCATTCTCGTGCAGCCGCCAGAGGGTCGCTTCCTCATTCGCTCGAACGAAGGAGAACACGGCATCGTCCTATTCGGCGGGGGAAGTGGGGTCACCCCGGTGTTGTCGATCTTGAAGTCCGCACTGCGCACGACGAAGCGCGACGTGAAGCTCATCTATGCCAACCGGGACGAGCGCTCGATCATCTTCAAGGATGAAATCGATATTTGGCTCTCGGAGTTCCCGAACCGCCTGGAAGTCATTCATCATCTCGACAGCGTGAGCGGTTTCATGTCGGTAGCCGAGCTTTGCGAACAGATCCGCGGATGGGAAGAAGCCGAGTTCTTCGTCTGTGGCCCAACGGGCTACATGGATGCCGTCGAAGAGGCATTCAAGGCCTCCAACATCGATCCAAAGCAGACCAAGTTCGAGCGCTTCATTTCGCCGATCGATCCCGACCGCAAAGACGATTCCGCCGAGGTCGTGCCCGAGCAGTCCGACGACGAGGTCCCGGCGTCCTTCAAGATTGTGCTGGAAGGAGAGTCCCTCGACGTGCCTTACGAGAAAGGTCTCACCTTGCTCGAGTCCGCCGTCAAGGCCGGACACAAGCCACCTTCGTCCTGCGAAGATGGCTACTGCGGTTGTTGCATGGCCTTGCTCAAGCACGGCAAGGTCAAGATGGCCGCCCACGATGCGCTCGAGCCGAGCGACATCGAACGCGGCTGGGTCCTAGCTTGCCAATCGCGACCCGCGAGCCAAGAGCCTATCGAAATCGATTTCGACGCCGAATACTAAGGGCGCTGCCGGCCAGGCCAGTCCCAGAACGACGCCTTGCCAATCGTCCAGTCCGGGCCGTCGCCCCAGTCGTTGCGTGTGCGCTTTTCGCGGTGGTCCGGGTCGTAGTTCTTGAGCGCCTCGTGGTAATCCCGCCACTGCTGGAGGCCGAGCTTCTCGGCCCAGTAGTCCTCTTCGGACGACCAATGGTTGTCGCCGGCGTACTGTAGAACCGTGATGCCGGGGAAATCCATGATGCCCTGCCCGCTCGGATGATCGCGGCGATTGTTCATGCGAAACACGACGCGGCCGCTCGGGTCGGCCATGTGCCAGTCGTAGACGCCGTAGATCTCTCCGTATTGCGCCATGAGCGGGACGATCCAGCTCCGAACGTTTTCGCGGCCGTGAATCGTGCCGAGAACGCGCTCGTGGTAGACGACGTCCTCGGTGAAGAGGTCGGTCCAGGCATTCCAATCCTCGCGGATCATCCCTGTGTACCAGAAGTGCCGAAACGCCGCCTCGACCTCTTCGAGCTCGAAGCTAGGCACTACTCAGCTGCCTGCTGGCCTTCGGGCCAGGAATAAAACTGCGTGCACCAGCGCCGGAAGATGCCGATTGGGCCGTCCCCATCGCAGAGGAGCGGTTTTTCGTATTGAACTTTGTGTTCCCAGATCGGGATGTCCTGCTCGAGTTGTCGCGCAACCTCCGCGACGAACGCCTTGCCCACGCCGCGCGCCATTTCCGCACCGGCGGTCTGCTTCACCGAGAAATTAAAGCGCAGGTGGATGTGGTCTGGGTCGATGGGCGTCATCGTCGCGACGTTCAAAGTTTCGACAATCCCCTGGAAGCGAACGATCGCGAGCCCAAACCCGTAGTTGAGGCTCTCGATCGAGCCATCGACGGTGCCGCGTGGAGTCTCCATGCCGGCGCCCGAGTAGACTCGCAGAACCGCGCCGTCTACCGAGGCCTCCGACTGAGGCATGTTGGTCGTGCCGTGGAGGTAACGGAAGTGCGCCGAGTCGACGGCGTTTTCCGCCATCTCTTGATTGCGAGTTCGAATCGTCCACTGCCGTTCGACGAACTCCGTCCACTCCTCGTTACGAACGCCATCTGGCGTGCCCCACTCGGGAATCTCTGCGGGCAGATCGAAGTTCGGCGGCTCCCCTTCGGCGTGATGCCAGCAAAACACCATGTTTGCGAGCTCTTTGATGCGCCACGTGCCGACCTTTGCTTTTCGAGGAACGTGCGTTGCGTAGGGGACCGCGGTACAGCGGCCGTCGGTGCCGAACTGCCATGCGTGGAACGGACACTCAATCGAGCCACCCTTGACCTTGCCACCGTGACCGAGGTGGGCGCCGAGGTGAGGACAGAATGCATCGAGTACCGAGAGCTCGCCTTGTTCCGAGCGCCAGATGACCAGGTCGTCGCCGAAGTACTTCAGTGGCTTGACGTCTCCGGGTTTGATCTCGTCGGAGTAAGCGACCTGGAACCAGCCGTTCGGAATCGGCGGGGTGAAGTAGCGGTCGTCCATTGGATCAAAATAGAACGTGTTTCACTTTTTTCAAGTGGAAACATGGGCGCCGGATCCGCTGGGCTGCACCAAGAGGAGCGCTCCTGGATACTCGGTATTTCCGTAATGATATCGGTCGAGCTCGTCCCCTTCGGGAAACGAGAATGCACAAGCGTTGCATCGAATCGACTCGGGAGCCGACTCCAACATTGCGCCGGCCGTCTTCGGCCAGTGCGGATCCGCCACGACCCTGTACACACAACCCTGCAACTCGAAGCGCAAGGTCCCGTCATCGAGCGGGATCATCGGCTCGAGATCGGCCTCACGATAAGCGAAGCTGCGAAGCTCGTGCATGCTCGCGAGCAGGTATAGCCCGGCTGCGCGTTCGATGCATGGGTGCTAGTTTCCCGCCCGGAGGCCGACTATGGCGACGATCAGCATGGGCGCGAACGCCCCAGACTTCACCAAGACCACACAGAACGGCGACGCGATCTCCCTCTCGCAGTTCCGCGGCGAGAAGACCGTCGTTCTCTACTTCTACCCAAAGGACGAGACGCCCGGATGCACCGCGGAGGCGTGCACCTTTCGGGACAGCTTCGAAGACTTCGTCGAAGCGGGCGCAGTGGTCATCGGTGTCAGCCAGGACAGCGAAGAGAGTCACAAGAGCTTTGCCTCCCATCACCGTCTTCCGTTCCTGCTGGTGAGCGATCGCGACAAAGCGCTGCAGAAAGCCTACGGCGTGCCCAAAACCATGGGATTGCTCCCCGGGCGCGTCACCTACGTGATCGATCGCGAAGGCAAGGTGCAACACGTCTTCAACTCGCAGCTCAACGCGAAGAAGCACGTCCGCGAAGCACTCGAGGTGGTCAAGCGACTCGCAGCCTGAATCGCCGCGCTACCACCAAAAGCAGCAGGCCGATGCAACCAAACCATGAGCCGGTCGAGCCAGCCGAGCCGGCCGATGCGTTGCAACCTGAGGACGGTGGCGCGAAGACGCCGCCGCCGCCGGCGGAGGGCAACGGAGCAGAGCCGCAGGGCTCCCCTCCGCAGGCGTCGGGGTCGCAAAGGTCCTCGGCCTGCCAACCGTCCTCGCACAGGGCGGCGACGATCGGCGCAACGTTGTGCACGATCTCTCCTGCCTGAGAGTTCTCGTAGACCGAAACGCGTGCGCAGTCCTCGCCTTCCAAAGTGACGTAATCCGGGGCCCGACCCCCGATGAGAATGCCGGCGAGCCTGTTCTGCGAATCAAAGGTCGCGCTGCCCGAATGCCCCTGAAAGGCATCCAGATTGGCGACGAAGAAATCGAGCTGGGCCGCGCGAGGATCGGCGACCGATCCGCCGTCATCGATTTTCGCGGGGAGCCCGCTTCCAAATCCAATCATCGACAGCGGCTCTCGATCGGCGAGCGCCTTGGCCGGCCGGATGACGGCCGGAGCCTGAGCGCCCTCAACCGGGCGGTCGAGTTGAATGACGGCGAAGTCGGGGGTGAATGAGCCAGACCCAGCACTACCCTGTGAAACGACCCGCCGGCAGGTGTAGACGTCTTCATCCCGGATCGCGGCAAGCACGTTGGGCTGATCGTAGTGGTAGTTGAATACGAAGAAATAGGAGTCGCAGGGTGTGTGATCGTCGATGCAGTGACCCGCGGTCAGGACCAGTTCGTCATCGATGAGCACTCCGGAGCACGACGCCGCAGTCGGTTGGTCTCCAAAGCGCTCGCCATCGCAGAGGTCGTGCGAGTCTTTCAAGGAATTGGTAAAAAGGCTGTAGTTGCCGCTCGGCTCCCGGTCCATTCGAAAGCTTCGGATCAAGGCCACGATCGACTGCTCCGCGATGCGGCGCAGCTCCGGGTTCGGATGGTTGTACACCTCCACGCGGTCGTCGGCGCCGTACACCACCGGCGCGGTCAGCTCCCCGACGATCCCCTCGTCGGAAGACCCACAGGCTGTGATCAGCCCCAACACATAGACCAAGCAAGTGTGCGAACGCATCATTTTACTACTTAAGGCCAAATTGAGACGAAAGCTACTCGGACACCCGAACTTGTATGCTGGTTACCAGATCCCCGGTCGAAGTGGCCACATCCGAAACGACCACCACAGGCTCGCCGGCTTCGATCACGGAGCGCTCTTTGAGCTTGGCGAGCGCGTTCACGATCGTTTTTTCAGGGTCTCGAGATAGATTCATCCGAAAGGGAATCACGCCGCGGAGGAGCCAAAGCTTGCGGCGGGTCGTGCTCATGTTGGTGAACGCATAGATGATCGCGCGCTGCGGCCGGTAGCTCGCGACGAGCTGACCAAAGTAACCGCGCCGCGTCATGACGACGATCGCTTTCGCACCCAAAGAATCGGCAAGACGGCACGCACCCTGGGCGATGTGGGCGCGCTGGGTCGTGGGTGCAGCGCGCTGCTTGTAGAAGTCGAGGCCCGGACCCGTCTCGATTCGGCGGGCGATCGTGTCGAGTACCTCGACACAGCGTGCGGGGTACTTGCCGGCAGCCGTCTCGCCACTGAGCATGATCGCATCGGCCTGCTCGTAGACGGCGTTTGCGACGTCGGTGACTTCGGCTCGCGTGGGCAAGGGGTTGTCGATCATCGATTCGAGCAAGTGAGTCGCTACGATGATGGGTTTGCCGGCAATCGCGCAACTACGGACCATGTCGCGCTGTAGAACGGGAAGCTCTTCAAACGCGACTTCGACGCCGAGGTCTCCTCGCGCGACCATGATGCCGTCCGCCGCCTCTAAGATGGCTTCGAAGTTGTCGACGCCCTCTTGGTTTTCGATTTTGGCGATGAGGCGCTGGTGACCACCCGCGTCGTCGACGATCTTCCGGACCTCCAAGACGTCTTGTGCGCCTCGGACGAAAGAGAGCGCAATGAAATCGACGTCTTGTTCCAGGGCGAAGGCAATGTCTTCGCGGTCTTTCTTCGTGATGGAAGGCAGGTTGACTCGAACACCGGGCAGGTTGACGTGTTTGCGCGACCCTAGCGTTCCGCCATCGAGGACTCTGCACTTGAGGCGATGCTCCAACACTTCGAGCACTTCCAGATTGATCAGGCCGTTGTCGACCGTCACTCGTTCACCGACGCGCAGATCTTTGACCAGGTCTAGATAGTTGACGTGGACGCTGCGCTCCTCGGCGTCGTCGGCCAGGACCGAGAAGTAGAAAACATCGCCAGCCTTTAGGTCGAGGCTCTCGGCGAGCTCGCCCGTCCGGATTTCGGGGCCCTGAAGATCCATCAAGATGGACACGGGGTGGGCGAGCTTCTTGCTGAGGCTCTTGAGGTTTCGGATGACCTGCAGGTGAGACGCATGATCGCCGTGCGACATGTTGAGGCGGGCGAGATTCATGCCCGCACGGGCCAAGGCCGCGAGCCCATCCCAGGAGCTGGTCGACGGACCGATCGTACAGACGATCTTGGTGAGCCGTGTTTGCGATGATTGCGGCGGCAGCTTCATAGCTGCGCGGAGCCTAGGCCAGGGCTAAACCGCTGACAAACGGCGCCCGAGCAACCGCCTGAGCAACGCAAAGCCCAGCAGAAGACCAAGCGCTGAAATCGGTGAACGATCGCCGGTGGTGGACGAGAATGCGGCGCAAGCACTCGCTCGATGAAGCGAACCACCTTTGGGAACGCTGATTGGGTCCGCCCCTTCGGCCAGGAACGAACCCTCGCTCGAGCCCATCGCATTGCTGGGTTGGAACCGACTGCCCGCGGTTTCCTCGATCCAAGGGAGATGAGCGGAAAGCAAAGTGTAGACGCCACCGTCGCCGCAATCCCGCTTCACATCAGAGCGGCCGCGGGACACGAGCCCCACCAGGAAATCGCCTTCCTCCGTAGGAACATAGAGCGGGCCGCCGGAATCGCCGTAACAGGAGTCACCGAGCTGATCGAGTCGTCGCGTCAGCAGCTCCTCCGGCCCAAGGATGTCGATCACCGCGTCTGAGATGTAGAGCTCGCCGTTTAGCTTGTCGTCGAGGTCGTAGATTCCGTAGCCGGCAACGAACCCGACGTCCCCATGATGGACGAGCTCATGCTCACGCTCTTTGGTGAGTAGCGGCGCGTTTGGAATCCCATCGAAAGGCGACGCGAGCAACAGGAGCGCAATGTCGTTTGGCGAGCCAATGCCACCCTGACCCGCGCCGCTGCGGTTTCGACCCATGATGAAGTCGTGATCGTAGCCCTCGTGGACACGCACCTCGAACACGGGGCGAATCATGCCGGGTTGCGCCGAACGGCTCGCAAGATGGCCTGCAACTACCTCGAGCGTGCCCGGCGCCGCGGCTCGAACGACACCGAGCTCGGGCTCGACCACCGCGCAGTGGGCCGCGGTGACGACGACGAGGGGTGAAATCAGCGTGCCAGAGCAGAAGCCTGTGCCCGCCCCCGCATGCCGGATCTCGACCGTGGCGAAGATCTGCTGGTCGGTGGCAGCCCAACCTCCGACTACGTTCGCACGGAATTGGCCGATCTCTTCATCCCCGTCGGCTGCGTTGGGCATCTCACCGCAGCCAAGGGTTATACCCAAAAGGGTTACAACTAGGGCTTTGTATGCCATTGCAAGACGCATGGGGAAAGGTAGGTGGGTGTATCACGGGTGCATCGGCCTTGATAGAGTGAACGGATGACGTTCACGTGGGATCTGATCATTGTGTGAGCTGCCAAACGTTTGCCCGATGCGGAAAACTTGGTGTGGATTGCATGGGGGACGAGAGTCGTTCCCGTGGAAGGCATGAACCGTCGGGCACGCCGCAAAGAGGAAACGCTGCGACGGATAGAAGAAGCGGGTTGGAGGCTGTTCACGAGCCGCGGTTACGAGGCGACGTCGACTAGAGAGATCGCCGAGGCTGCCGACATCGCCGCGGGGACGCTGTTCAACTACTTCCCGGAGAAGCGCAGCCTCTTGATCCACTTGATGCAGGGTCAAATTGACAGGGCACTCGATGAGACATTCGCGACGATGGCGGCGTCGACCCTCGAGGCGGAATTGACCTACGTGTTCTCAGCGTTGACCCGCTGCTACGCGAAAGAACGGCGCTTGAGCCGAGTGTTCATCAAGGAGCTGCTATTCACCGATGGCCAGCGACGCACCAAGTCCGCCGCGTGGACCTTCGACTTGGTAAAGCGAGTTGCGAATTTGGTGAGGAATGCGCAGCGGCGCGGAGAGCTCGACCCATCGATCGACCCGATGGAAGCCGCACAGCAGGTTTTCAGCACGCACTACTTCGGTCTCGTGACCTGGTTGGGTGGCACGATCCCGTCGCAAGCCGCCCAGGAGAAGCAGTTTACGGCGTCGCTACGCCTGCTTCTGCGCGGCCTGCGCCGAAGCGCGGCTTAGCCTGGCGTTTACGTCGAGAACGGCCGCCGCGATTTCCTCGGGCACCTCTTCCTGCAAGAAGTGGCCGGCCTGCGTCTCTGTCACCGGCGGGTCGCCAAGGAGCGCTTTTGTGCGCTTCAACGCACGGGCAAGGATGGGATCGCGTCGGCCCCAAACCATGGCCTTTGGCCCATCGAAGTTGCCAGCCAAGGCAGCGCACTCTTCGAGGGCAGGGATCGATGGATGGCCCATGCGATCGACCGCCATGCGCGCCGTCGCCAAAGGGGCCACGCGATCGGCGATGTTGCGAAACGGGTAGCGATAGGCGCGCGCGACGTTACCGCGAATGCTCGCCTTGTCTCCCTGCGCGAGGTGCAAGGCGGCCTGAGGCAGCGGCAACACGCGAAATACGAAATCGCTGACGAGCGGCAGGTGCGAGAAGCGGTGGAACGCGGTTGGCTTGAAGCCGGGCGACGGCGCGTCGAGGACAGTGTTGAGCACGACCATTCCGCCGAGGCGATCTTGCCGAGTGGTGAAGGGATGTGTCCCCAGCGCGCCGCCCCAATCTTGGCAAACCAAAATCACGTCTTGAAGATCGAGCTGGTCGATGAGCGAGCCAAGCCACTTGCTGTGGTTACGGATGGTATGAAGTGAGAAGTCGCGGGGCTTGTCGCTGAACCCGAAGCCGATCAGGTCCGGCATGATCAAGCGAAGCCCCTGCCCCTGCAGGCACATGGCGACCTTGCGGTAGAGGAAACCCCAGGTTGGGTTGCCGTGGACCATCAACACGGGCCTTCCTCGGCCCGTTTCCATGACGTGCATATGCAGCCCGTCGCCCACGGCAACGCGGTATCGAGTGAACGGAACTTCCTTCGCGATCCACGAAGGAAGCTCGGGCGCCGGCAACTGCTCCACGACGCAGAGAGTACCCCGTCTAGCCCCCCGCGAAAAGCGCAACGGCTGGCGCTGCCGCGGATGTTTGGGGGTCGGGTCTTGGGTGGGGTGGTTGGTTTGGTTTAGTTACACCACCCGCCCACCCCCACCCGTAATCCTCCCTGGCGCGGCATGCGCTTCGCTTTGCCTTGGCGGCGCCTTCGGCGCCGGGCTTCGCCCTTCGGGCTCGCGCTGCCGCCTGCCGTTCTGGGAAGGTTGTTGTTCATGTCTCCATATGGAGGGGCGCAGCGGAACGCTTAGTCGACGGCTCGGGCTCGCCATTTGCGTAGGATGAATACGCTGATTGCGGCGATGACGACTACGGCCATCACGAGAAAGGGCCAGATTTGCTCCCAGGGCCAGGTCGCAACAGGGTGCTCTTCGATCCATTTCGCTACGCGGATGCCGACAAGCGTCGTCATCAAGGTGAAGGGCGCGACGCCCAATACCGTCGCGACTAAGAACGGGGCGAAGGCAACCCGCGAGACACCCAATGCCCACTGAACGGTGGGCGTCGTGTAGAAGATGAGGCGCAGCAGGAACACCGTACGGAATCCGTGCGTTTGGAGTCGCTCGTCGAATCGGCGAATGCGTCGAGGGAGGCGTTGCTGAATCCAATCGCGGGCGACGAAGCGAGCGACGAAAAAAGAGAACAAGCCCGTGCCGACCGTTCCTGCCCAGTTGAGCAGGAACGCCTCGGTCGGACTCCAGATGAGCGGCGCACTCAGAAGGAAGACCAGCCCGTTCACACCGAATGGCTGCAGGCACGCGTACGCACCAATGAATAGCAGGCCGCCCCAGGGCCCGGCCTTCCGAAACCAAACCCGCATCGTGGCAGGGTCGAGCTCTTGGTACGCGCCGCTCGTGTAGATCCACGCGATCGCGCCAGCCAAGAGCGCAGCGAACGCGATCTTCAGTAGGCTTGCACGATCCACGCTGGGAAGCCTAGCTCAGGACTCCAGAACAACGCTGGACATCCGGAATTCAGCCGGTTAGAAATGCGCGGTAGATAGGAGGAAGCCGTGCAGGATTCAGTAGAGCCCCGTTTGCCAGCCGCCGCGACCAGGCGACGTCCGGCTGTCCACACCCAGGAATCGGCGCGGGAGTTTGGGGGGACCTTCGGGGCCAGCTTCATCATGACGCTCTCGCACGCCCTGATGCTCTACCTATGGATCGCATGGCGCTTCTACGACGGAGCGGTGTTCTTTCCGGCCTCCATCGCGGATCTGGGCCCGTTTTTCGGACGGATCTGGGGGCAGATCGTGACCTACGCCTCGCCGACTTGGAGCACGTTCGCGATCTACGGGACCTTCCTGGTCGTCGAAGGATTGATGGCGGCCTACCTGCCGGGCTTGGAGATCAAGGGGCTGCCGATCCCGTCGCGCGAACGGCAAACGGTTGGTCTACCGCTGCAACGGGATCACCGCCTGGTACCTCACGCTGATCGGAGTCGCGATTCTGCACTTCAGCGGAGTCTTTCCTCTGGAGACGATCTACGAGCAGTTTGGCGCATTCATGATCACCGCGATGATCAGTCGCGAACATCGTCGCGATCCTCGTTTACTTCGGAGCCAAGGCCACCGGTAACGCGGAGCGTATGTCGGGGAGCTTCCTCTACGACTTCTTCATGGGGGCTTGGCTCAATCCGCGGATCGGCCCATTGGACCTCAAGATGTGGGCGGAGGTCCGAGTCTCCTGGCTGACCCTCTTCTTGCTGACGGCCAGCGGCGCTGCACACCAATACGCGACGTACGGCACGGTGAGCACGCCGATGATCTTCATGGTGGTGGCCCATTTTCTCTACACCAATGCCTGCATGAAGGGCGAGGAGTGCATCCCGACGACCTGGGACATCTTCTACGAGAAGTGGGGTTGGATGCTCGTCTTCTGGAACCTGCCGGGCGTGCCGTTCGTGTACTGTTTCAGCTCGATGTACATCGCATCGCGACCGCCGTTCGAGCACTCGGTTCCGTTTACCGTCTTCTGTTTTCGTGCTGCTGTTCGGCTCGTACTACGTCTGGGACACGGCGCAAAGCCAGCGAAACCGCTTTCGCATGCAGCTCAACGGCTCGTACGTGAAACGCAAGGCGTTCCCGCAGTTGCCCTGGGGCACGCTGCACAATCCGCGCTACTTGGACACCGAAGCCGGCTCCAAGCTACTCGTCGATGGCTGGTGGCGATACGCCCGAAAGATTCACTACACCGCGGACATTCTGATGGCGTTATCGTGGGGCCTGATTTGCGGCTTCGACCACTTCTTACCGTATCTCTACGTGACCTTCTTCGTGGTCATGATTCTGCACCGCGCTGGGCGGGACATCCGCAGGTGTGAGAAAAAGTACGGCGCAGACTGGGATCGCTACTGTGAAGAAGTCCCCTACTTATTCATTCCGTACGTGTTCTGAATGAGTAGGACGAACCACCGAAGGAGATAGGAAGCATGTTGAATAGATTCGAAACACGGAGCCTTCTGGCTGCATTGGTTGTGCTGAGCTTGGGATCGGCATTGCCTGTCGTAGGTTGCAGCTCGAGCGGGGGCGGCGTGGGCAGCGCCTTGTCGCGCGTCTTCGGGCAGGCGTTTGCTCCTGAATCCGGGGGCGACCCGAACAACACCGTTCCCCTTGCCGATGGGACGGTCGTTTTGCTCCACTACGACGAAGACGGGAATCTTCAGAGCGCCGAGGTGGGCACGACCGACGCCGACGGCAACTTCGTCGTCGACGTTCAGGTGCAGGCAGTCATCGCGGTCGTCGTCAACGGCATGACGAACGACGGCGCTGTCGAGATCTCGGGGCTGTACAACCCGGACGGGATGACGATCGAAAAGGACCTCGATCCGGCGACCTCCATCGCCTGTATTGCGGGCATCTCGGCGATCGGAGACGACTCGATTACCGAAGAGCAACTCGACGAAGCGCGCGTCCAAAACCTGGAGGACGCCGCCGCCGAGTATCTCGTCGCGAACCCTGACTTCGACTTCTACGACCAGCTAGATGTGGATGCGGCCGTGGCCGCGGTTCGCAGCGCGACCAACGATGGCGCGAACCCCGCGGCTCCGGGCGCCTTCACATGAACAATCACGTCCTAAAATAGGTACGCGATGTTGACCTGCAGCTGCTGGTAGCTCGTTCTGTAGGAAGTCTTCGTCGCGCTGTTGAGGCTGATCGAGTAGTTGAAGTCGAAATTGAACATCGCCACGTCGAAGTTCACGCCAACGCGTCCAATCGCTTGGTAGATCGCGAAGTCTACCTCCTTGGGCCTGATCTTGATCGTGGTTTCTGGAATTCCCAAGGCTTCGTTGGATTCAATCGTAGCGATGATCTTCGTATTGAAGTGGTTTACGAATCCTGCGTAGAGAAACAGTTTGAAGAGGGGGTTCTTGTACGGGATGTACCCCATGATCAGTGGCAACTCGAAGGAGTTCACCTGCGCTTGGAGAGTGAGGACGTTGCCGAATTCGTCAGCATCCTGCAGGCCGACCGCCCAGCGATTGAACGAGAACAGAATTTCGATGAAAGCGTTGCGGCGTCGGACTCGCGCACCGAATCCGACCTGCCATCCTCCGAAAATGTCTTGTTCGCGACCCGTCTCGAGCAGGCCAACGTAGTTCGTGACGCTACCTCCGAAGAAGACCTTGATGTCCAGCTTCGGCTGCTGGGCACTGCCACTGGAAGGCGACGCAAGAACGAGAACAGGGGCCAAGACGAACAGCGCTATGAGCCAGGGCTTCGTCATGATCATGCCGGAAAGAGGTATTCCTTGCCGTCGAGGACGAAACGCTTGTCCATGATTCGCGGCCAGAGCGGCTTCTTGTGGAGCTCGTTCTTCTGCCACTGCTCATGTTCGGTGTGGAGCTTCTCGTAGAGCTCGGGCATCTGCTCTTTGAGGTTGATCTGCTCGGACTTGTCGGTTTCGAGATCGTAGAGCTCGGCCCAGCCGTCACGGGTGCTCAAGATGAGCTTGTACTTGCCATCGCGAATCGCCCAGATGTGATCGGCGCGCCAGAAGAGTTGCTCGTGCGGGACGCCGTTGTCCGTGCCCCGAAGGTACGGCATCAAGTCGACGCCGTCGTAAGGACGGTCGCTCGGGAGAACACCGCCTGCGGCCGCGACCGAGGTGGCGAAGATGTCGGTCGAGGAAACGGGGTTCTGATAGCGCAGCCCCAGCGGGAATCTGACCCTTCCACTTCATCATGAACGGGACGTTGATCCCGCCTTCGAACTGGGTGAGCTTCCCTCCCTTGAGCGGACCGTTGTCCGTCGCGTGCGTGTACGAAGCGCCGCCATTGTCGCTCAGAAGGAAGATGAGCGTGTCGTCCTCGATGCCGGCGTCGATGATGGTCTGATGCACCTCGCCGATCGCGTCGTCGAGGGCGGAAATCATCGAGTAGTAGACGCGCTTGTTGTCGTCTTCGACGTAGGCGTACTGGCAGTAGTAGTCGACGGGAGCTTGGAAAGGGACGTGCGGCGCGCTGAACGCGGCGTAGAGGAAGAACGGCTCGTCCTTGTGCTCTCTGATGAAAGTCTTCATCCGATCTCGGAATGCGAAGGTCAGGTACTGCTCTTCGCGAACCTCTTTCCCGTTCTCGAGGATTACGGCCTCTTCACGACGGCCCATGTTCCACTGGTGCTGCGCGCTAAACGAATCGTGCTCGTGATTGACGACGCCTGCCCAGTTCCGCTCGGGCGTGTATAGGGAAAAGGCTCCGTTGAAGCCGAACTGGTAGTCGAAGCCGCGCACGAGGGGCACCTGTTTGCGCGACACGCCCAGATGCCACTTTCCGACGATTCCCGTCGAATAGCCATACTTCTTGAGGATGCTGGCGAGCGTGATCTCGGTCGGTGGAACACCCTGCTTGTGCGCCTGCCACTCTGCTGGAAACGATGGCTTGGCTTTGACCTTGAACTCGCCGGTATCTACGATCCAGCGGCCCGAGATGTACTCGACCCAGTTGGTCGGGTAGTGCTCCATGATTTGTGTTTCGAAGCCGTACCGGTTTTGAACTCGGCCGGTCATGATGCCCGCCCGTGAGGGCGCACAGGTCGGAGCGGTTACGTAGCCTTCCTGGAAGACGACGCCTTCGGCGCCGATCCGATCGATGTTGGGCGTCGCGATGTGCTCCGCGCCATATGCGGAGACTTCGTATTTGCCCAAGTCGTCGGCGAGCAAGATGACGATGTTGGGCTGCCGCTGCGGCTTCGAGATGGCAATGGGGGCTTCCATGTACGCCGACTTGCCCGATCGCATGGGCTTGTCGGTCTTGATCCGCCACTTCGCCCGAGTGATGGAGCAACTCACCAACAAGATCGCGAGGCCCACCAGGAGCATCGACCGGAGTAATCGCTTCTGCTCGAACATCCCGAATCCCGCGAATTGGTAGCGGAAACCGGTCGAACCTGGCAAAAAAGGCGCACGATCAGGCTAGACGTTGAACTAGCCGTCGGTGACGATCTTGAAATCGCGGAGCTTCTTGATGAGCTGAGCCCGCGTTTGCACACCAAGCTTACGCTTCGCTGAGCTCATCAGGGTCGACACCCGCCCCTTGGAGAGCCCGAGCTGATAGGCGATGAGCTTGTTGGTCTGTCCGGTGATCGCATAGGCCACCACCTGGTGCTCCCGATCCGTGAGTCCCCGCGGATCTGTCACGGTTGGTGCGTTCGGGAGTCCGAGCACGAATCGTCGCCCATCGGAATCGAACCAATCGACCGTAGACCAGCGGCCACGGACCAGGGCCGTCCAAAGCTCCAATGCCATTTCGGGATCCTCTTCGCGCATACGGCCGCGAGCTCGGTCGACCCGAAGGGCGGCATCGTGAAGAGCAGCGCGGGCGTCTTTCGATTTCGCTGGCCCCTCGGCGTCGACGACCCGAAAGCCGTTTGGATCGATCAGAGCTTCTGCGCCGCGCGGAAGGTTGGTCTCAGATTCCGGTCCCGAGTTGGTCAGCGCGCGCCTCAGTCGGTATCCGGCTCCAAAATGCGCAGCAAGCATCTGGAACCGGTCGCGCACCTTCTCGCTCAGCGTCGTTACCCTCGGAAGCGGCGCGATGAGATAGACGCCATGCCCGTCCGGATCGAAGGTCGACATGCCAAGCCCGTCTTTTGCGAAGTCGAACTGGCGCATGACGAATCGGAAAGCCTCCAGGTTATCCCCCGCCGCTTCACTCAAGGTCTTGGGAACCGTCGGGCGACTCAGCGCCCACAGGACATCCGGCGGCGTTTCCCGTTCTACGCGCCGGTACCGTTCGGCCAGATCCTCCAAGCCGGAAATCGCATGAATGCGATCGACGACGAGAGGCCCGCTTCGGGGCGGTCGGGTGCACGTCAGCGCAAAGACGCCGAGCCCATGATCGAGCACCGGAGCACCGGCTTCGAGCAAAGCGGGCAACCAGTCATCTTCGTTGCGCTCGAGACTGTAAGCCGCCTCCGCGAAATCGATGAGCGCAGAGCTGATCGGTTCCATCAACGGTAGAAAGCGTCAAAATCGACCATGAGTCCATACGTAATATTTCACCTGGGCTCTGAAGCGCCATTGCCACTGCCTGCTCAAATGCCCACGAGGGCGGCCCCGTAGGCGCCCATCAGCTGGGGCTCACCTGGAAGGATGACATCCTCGACGGTTGCTTCGGCGATCATCTCGCGGACCGCTTCGTTTTTCGCAACGCCACCTGAAAGCATGAGGGGCGCGACGATGCCGACGTTTCGAACCATCGAAACGACCCGGCCCACCAACGAGCGGTGAAGTCCGCGAAGGATCGAGTCGGGCTCCGCGCCGCGGGCGATCAGGGAGATGATCTCGGACTCGGCGAAAACGGTGCACGTGGAGCTGATCGGCTCTTCTTGAGCCGTGGAAAGCGCTCGGGCACCGAGCTCTGGAACTGGAACGCCGAGGCGCGCTGCGGTGTACTCCAAGAATCGACCCGTCCCGGCCGCACACTTGTCGTTCATCATGAAGTCGACTGGTCGCCCGTCCCCGCCGATCTGGATGACTTTGCTGTCCTGTCCACCAATGTCGATGAGAGTGCCTGCACGACCGAGATCGCGAAAGACGCCTCTCGCGTGACAGGTGATTTCAGTCAAGTTCCGCGTGGCATCCTTGATCAACTTGCGCCCGTATCCGGTGGCGATCGTCGGAACACTCGAATTGGCGCCGTGCTCCGCACGAATCGCATCCAGCATCCTTTGGACTTGCAACTCGACGCGCGGCTCCGTGGGCTCGAGCAGAGAGCCAATGATGGTGCCAAGCTGATCGACCGCAACCAGCTTGCAGGTAGTCGAGCCCGCATCGATTCCTATCGCGGCGACTCGGCTCACGCGCGTGGCTCCATCATTTCAATGAAGGCTTCTAGCCGATTGCTGCCTTGCTCATCCGAGTAGTCGCGTGGGTCATTGTGATCGGCTTCGAGCAGCAGCGCAGGGACGCCGAGCGTCTTGACCAAGCGATCGCGCTGATCGATCTGCCCGAGCGAGTAGGGCTTGCAGGAACGATCCGAGTGGAGAATGACACCGTCGAGTTGAAAAGCGTCGACCATTCGTTTCATGGAGTCGAGCTTGTGGCCCGTCGAGCGGTTCAGGATCGGATGCAGATAAACGCGGGCCATGGAATCGAGCGGCTTCGCCGGGTCGATCATCGGCGCGAGCTCGCCCCAGGCGAACGTGTAAGTCGATGCGACGACGTTGACGCCCCGTTCTGCGAGCCACTTGGAGAAATCGCCGATTTTGAACCAGATGGGGAGGTTGTCCCAGAGCAGGCGGTAGCGCTCTTCCTTGATGGCGCCAATGCCACGCTCGATTCGCTCGTCGAGCTCGGCGATCAGGCGCTCGTAGTAGGCGACGGTCGCCGCCTCACCTCGCATGTCGACGATCGGTCCCATGTGAATGAAACCGTCGAATGCGGTCATCGGCGCCGGCCGGTGCTGTGAGCGGTTGAGCACCTCGAGCCAGAGCTCCGCACCTCGACGTGCATTGGTCATGACGTCTCGAAAGCGTGTCTCGTCGAGCGACTTGCCCGCGATCTCCTCGGCGACACAAATCATGTCTTCGATCTGACGCTTCACGTATGCGACCTCGTGATCGTGCGCTTCTTGATAGAGAAACGGCGTGTCGATCAAGACGAGCGGGCACTCGAAGTAGTCCGCCAAGACGCGGTACCAGTGCAGGACGGTTTGGCAGATGTTGGTGCAGCAGACGAGCACGTCCGGGCGAGGCAAACGACCGACAGGCGTCTTGCCGGAAATCATCGCGCCGATGTCGGTGCGCGCATAGGAGCAGATGTCGCGCGACCAGCCAGCATGCTCGGCTTCTTCTGCGATGCTCTGCGCTTTCCGGCGCACTCCGCACAAGGCGGCGTGGTTCTCGGGATAGACCAAGAAGTAGCCCAAGGCCTGAAGTGGCTCGGTCGGCGCCCCACTCGTCACCCAAGCGACCTTCCGAACCCCTGCAGCATACCGACCCTCTAGGTAGTGGCGGCTCATGATTTCCTTCATGTGCACGACCGAACGAAGAGGCGGATTTAGTGGGCTATCAGGCCGTGGGCGTCGTCTGGCGAGCTTCCACTGGTCGCGCCAACGCTGAACACGAAGCGCTGTCTTGCCCAAGACTTCGTAGTTGACGAAGTGCTCGATCCGGTTGGATTCGACGTAGTGCGGCAAAGCTTCCGACCTGGTCATGATAGGGTCTCCACGAAGGCTTCGATTCGCGACAGGGTCTGGTGCGGAAGGCGGTCCCCCATCTCGAACTCGACGTGCAGGACGGGAAACCCGGCCGCGTTCAGGTGCTTGCGCAACAGCGGAACATCAAAGAGCTCCGGCTCGCAGAACTTGGGGTCGTAGATGAGGAGCCCGCGAGCACCAAGAGCGCGCATACGCGTTTGAAGCGTGTCGACGCGGACTTGGATGGGCGTCCCGCAGGTCGGATCGGCGGGAGATGTCAGGAGTCGATTGGCTGCCCGCTCGAAAGGATCGGCTTCCGCCGATATGGAATAGACTCGTCGAAAACCGCAAGCGAGATCGTCGCCGGCGACGTAGGCCCCCATGGCTTCGATCTGGTCGAACAGAGCCGGCTCGGCCACGATGCCCGATATCATGAGTCCGACCCCGCGTTGGGGCGCCTCACCTTCGGGTAGCGCGGACGCCTGGTCGCAGAACTGCTCTGCGGTGAGATACTCGCGAGAACGGACGACGGTGTAGAAGTCCCGGTCGGGAATCGCGAGCCGGGCCCGACGCTGGTACAGGTCGGCCAGAGCCGCATCGGCCGCGTCTTCCGCCTCGAACGCCTCGTCCCAATCCTCACGGCTGGGCTCGTGGCCGCTGACCTCGACGAGTGTCTGGGCAAGACGTCCGAGCTCACGTCGCAAGAACTCGTGGTCGGAGCTGCGCCGCCCCCGCGGGAGATAGAGCGTGAGAACGCGTTGATCCGGCTGAAGGAAGTCGCCGAGCACCGAGCCCATGCCCTGCAAGGCGTCACAGGTGTGCGGAACCAAAATGGCTTTCGTCGCATCGAGACCGCCCGAACGAATGAACGACATCGCTTTGACGACGATGTCACAGGTGTACGCTTGGAAGTGCCGGCTCCCCTCGTGCCGCTGGACATGAGGCGGCCCCCAGATCTCCATCGGGTGAAGCCGATGCGCCCGCAACATTGCGCGCGGATAGTGAATCGGCATCACGGCAACGAGGCCACGCCCCAGCGAGCGAACGTGATCGACGACTTCCAGTCGGCTGGGGAGCGATAGCGTCGCAGCTTCAGACACGTGGGAGAGTGTGCCCTAAGTCGCCTCTTTCCGTCGACCTTAGCCGGCCGGACCGCAAACACGGACTGAATAGCGCATCTCGAGGCGCAAATGTTTCGCTTTCGGGGAGGGAAAGCACGGGTGTACATTCTTTTTTCGGCGCCCCGCTCCGCCACCGGTCGGCGGTTAACCGTGCGCGGAAAGGAAAGCCATGACTCAGATGGTTGGAGGTGAGGCCCTAGCTCGAATGTTGGCGGCCGAGGGTGTCGAGGTCGTCTTTGGCATCGTCGACGGCACGTACATGGGCTTTTTTGCAAGCTTCGAAAAGCACGGCATCCGGATGGTGTCGCCGCGACACGAAACCAGCGCGGCGCACATGGCGGGCGCCTACGCCCGGCTGACCGGGAAGCTCGGCGTTTGCATGGCTTCAAACGGGCCCGGCGTTGCGAACATTTTGCCCGGCGTCGCCGTCGAGAACGGCGAGGGCAACCGGGTCCTTCTCATCACCTCGAGCCGACGCACTCCGATCTCCTATCCGGATCGCGGCGGCACCTACCAGTATTTCAACCAGACCGGGGTCACACGCGCGATGACCAAGTGGAGTGGCGCGGTGCCGTCGTTCGATCGTCTTCCCGAGTTCTTCCGGCGCGCTGCGCGAATTAGTTGGTCTGGTCGGCCGGGCGTGGTTCACCTCGACGTTCCGGAAACCGTCATGAACGGTGTCTTTGAAGCGGACGGCATCGACCTTCGACCCCCGCATGCGTACCGGCGAACCGAGCCCGTCGAGCCTTCGCCGAGCCAGGTGGCACGCACCGCGGCGCTGCTTCGACACGCGGAGCGGCCGCACGTCCATGTCGGAAGCGGCGTCCTGCACGCGCACGCCTCCGACGCCCTCGAACGAGTCAGCGAGGCGATCGGCTCGCCGGTCACGACCAGCTGGGCGGGGCGCGGCGCCCTCCCCGACAATCACGAACAATTACTCCCGATTTGGGCCATGGAGCCGATCAACCAGGCCCGCAGCGAAGCCGATGTCGTCTTGGTGGTCGGCTCGCGCCTCGGCGAGACCGATTGGTGGGGCAAGCCGCCGTATTGGGGAAAGCCAGCCGAGCAGAAGTTGATCCAAGTCGACATCGATGAAGAGATCCTCGGGCTCAACAAGGCCACGGAGCTCGCGATCGTGGCAGACGCGAGCACGTTTCTCTCCGCGCTCGCTGCCGAGCTCGAGCAGTCACCGCCAAATGAGGAGCGACTGCGTGCCAACCGCGCACGCACGGCTGGTCTTGCAGAAGCGGTGGGCGAAGTCCGAGGTCAACTCGATATGGCGCTCCAGAACACGGCGAGTCCGATGCACAGCGCCCAGGTGCCAGCGGCCTGCCAGCGTTTCTTCGACGACGATACGGTTCACGTCTTCGACGGAGGCAACGCTACAGTTTGGGCGAGCTTCTTCTCGGAGATCAATCGGCCCGACACGCTTCTGTCGACGTTCAAGTTTGGCATGTTGGGCGCCGGTGTTTCACAGGCGCTCGCTGGACAGATCGCGAAGCCGGACTCGAAAGTGGTCTGCATCATCGGCGACGGCGCGATGGGCTTTCATTTCCAGGAGCTGGAGACCGCGCTCCGCAATGGGTTACCCGTGATCTACCTGGTGCTTTGCGACAAGCAGTGGGGCATGGTGAAGCTCACGCAGTCGATCGGGCTCGGTATGCTTCGCCCCGCGATCCAAACCGATCAACAGGGCACGATCAACGCCGATTTCGAAGAAATCCAGTTCGACAAGGTGGCCGAGGCCATGGGATGCCACGGCGAGCGCGTCGCCGATCCGGCCGAGCTCGAAGCGGCGCTTCAGCGCTGTGTCGATTCCGGCAAGCCGTCGGTCATTCATGTCGACGTCGACCCGAACATGCACCTGTTCGCGCCAGGGCTTCAAGAGTTCAAGGCCATGCACCAGGAGCCCGGCGCCTGATGGGTGCGAGCCCCGCGGTCTTGGTGACCGGGGCGGCTGGCTATGTCGGTCGCCTCTGCGTCGCGGCACTGGCAAAGCGTCGGAACGAGCTCTCGGCGCTGGTCGCACTCGATTGGATTGAGGTCGAGCCGAGCGAACGCCTCGAGGGCGTCGTCTACGAGCAGGGCGACATTTGCGACCCTGCGCTCGATGAATTGTTTCGCAAGCACGGGATCGACACCGTCGTCCACCTCGCTTCGATCGTTCGCGCACCCAAAGGTGCGCCGGAGGACTTGGCATACCGCGTCGACGTCCTCGGCACCCAGAACATCCTCGAGGCCTGCGAAGCAGCCAAAGCGACCCGGCTGATCGTCACCTCGAGTGGCGCGGCATACGGCTATCATCCGGACAACCCAGATTGGTTGGACGAAAACGATCCGCTCCGAGGCAACGATGAGTTCGAGTACTCGAAGCACAAACGCATGGTCGAAGACATGTTGGCGCGCTGGCGCGAAGAGCGTCCGGAGCTTCGGCAGATCGTATTCCGCCCTGGCACCGTCGTGGGGCCAGACGTGCATAGTCCGGTCACCGATCTGTTCGAAAAACCCGTTATTTTGGGCATCTTGGGCTCAGATTCCCCTTTTGTCTTCATCTGGGACCAGGACCTGGTCGCCTGCCTCGTCGATGCGGTCTTTTCCGATAAGGTCGGTGTCTACAACCAAGCCGGCGACGGCGCGCTCACCCCGCGTGAGATCGCGAAGATGCTCAAGAAGCCGTACGTACCGCTGCCGGCGTCGCTCGTGAAGTCGATTCTCTGGGGGCTCAAGACCGTCGGCTTGACCGAGAACGGGCCCGAACGCGTGAACTTCTTGCGCTATCGGCCGGTGCTCTCGAACCGGCGCCTCAAAGAGGAGTACGGCTACATTCCACAGCTCAGCAGTCGCGAGGCGTTCGAGCTCTACGCCCGCGCGCGAGGTCTCCTTGGCTCGGCGTGATTTTCGCGGGCGCACGGTCGTCATCACCGGCGGCGCGGGCGGAATCGGACGCGCGCTCGCCCGAAGCTTCGGGGCTGCGGACGCGAAGATCGCCATCGTCGACCTGCCCGGAAGCCCCTTGGTCGGAACCCGTGAGGAGCTGGACGCATTGGGAATCGAAGCGGTCGTGCTTCCCTGCGACATCACCGACCCGGCGCAGGTCGACTCGACGATGGCCACCGTTCGCGAAGCATTCGGAAGCGTCGACGTCCTCATCAACAACGCCGGCATCGTGCACCGAAGCGCGTTCGCCGAGACACGGCCGGAAGTCTTTCGCCGCGTAATGGAAGTCAATCTCTTCGGTGCCATTCATTGCACACAGGCCTGCATGAACGACCTGCTCGAAAACCGCGGCTTGATCATTGCCGTCTCGAGCATTGCCGGATTGGCGCCGCTCTATGGACGCAGCGGATACGCGGCCTCGAAGCACGCGATGCACGGCATGTTCGAAAGCTTGGGCGCCGAGGTGGCCGACAAGGGCGTCGGCGTGCTGATGGTCTGCCCTTCGTTCGTCGAAACCGGGCTGGAAGCCTCGACGCTCGGGGGCGACGGCAAACGCGTTTCGCGGCCACGCTCGAAGGTCGGAAAGCTGGGCAATGCCGACGAAGTGGCAGCGGAAGTGTTGAAGGCGGCCGAAGCCGGGCGGAGACGCCTCGTGCTGACGCCCATCGGCAAGACCAGTGCGGTGCTCTCGCGCCTCGCCCCCGGGCTCTACGAACGTTTGATGATCCGGAGCCTGCGCGTCGAGCTCGATGAGAGCTGACAGGGACTCTCTCAGCTCTTTGGGGCCGCCAGGCCCTTGACCGGATGCGCGCGATAGGGCGCTTCGAGGATCGCGATCTCCTCAGGGCTGAGCTCGATCTCCGCAGCGGCGATGGCATCATCGAGGTGCTTGAGCTTGGTCGCGCCCACGATCGGAGCCGTTACCGCTGGCTTCGAAAGCAGCCAGGCCAGGGCGATGCGAGCGGCCGGCTCGCCCCGTTCGGCCGCGACCTTTTTGACCGCATCGACGACGTCCCAGTCCGAGGGCTGATCGTACAGAAGCTGATCGAGGCCGTCGCTCGATGAGCGGCTGGTGGAGCTGTCCCCAAGCTTGCTGCGCGTCCCGGCGAGCATTCCGCGAGCGAGCGGCGACCAGGGGATGACCCCGATTCCCTCGTCCTCGCAGAGCGGCATCATCTCGCGCTCCTCTTCTCGATAGACGAGATTGTAGTGGTTTTGCATCGTGACGAAGCGCGCCCAGCCCTTGCGCTCGGACATCGAAAGCAGCCGCTGAAACTGCCAGGCGTACATCGAGCTCGCACCGATGTAACGCACCTTTCCCTGGGTGACGAGCAGGTCGAGGGCAGCCAGCATTTCTTCCATCGGCGTGTCGGGATCCAAACGGTGGATTTGGTAGAGGTCGATGGTGTCGACGCCCAGACGGCGGAGGCTGTCCTCGCAGGCTTGCTGGATGTGCTTGCGCGAAAGCCCACCCATGTTGGGCCGATCGTTCATCGGAAAGAAGACTTTCGTCCCAATGACCAGCTCATGGAGGTTGCCATACTCGCGGAGCCACTTCCCGGTCACTTCCTCGCTCACACCGAGCGAATACATGTCGGCGGTGTCGAAAAAGTTGATGCCCGCTTCGATGGCGCGCCTGAAGAACGGCGCAGACGCCTTCGAATCATGGACCCACGGCCGCCAGACCGGTGTCCCGTAGCTCATGCAGCCGAGACAAATCCGCGAAACGGTCACACCCGTTCGACCAAGATGCGTGTACTTCATCCCGCCGATACTACATCATGGGAACCAGCCGGCGCACCAGCCCGTTCAGCTCTTGCCGTAGACCGGGACGAGGGCCCCCCGTGTGACGGAATTCTGCGGCGAGGCTAGGAACGCGACCGTTTCGGCGATTTGATCGGGCTTGGGCCAGGCGCTGTGATTCGCATCGGGCATTGCGCTGCGGTTCGCCTTCGTGTCGATGATGCTCGGGACGATGGCGTTGACCCAGATCGAAGAGGCCGAAAGCTCCTCCGAAAGCGATAGGGTCAGCGCAGCAACGGCGGCCTTCGAAGCCGAATAGGCGGTCATCTGCCCGGTGGGCACGAGGACCGGACGCGCCGCGACGTTGACGATGCGCCCCTCGCTTCCCGACATCGCCTTCACCGCTTCCCGACAACAAAGGAAGCAGGTCGTCGCGTTCATGCGCATCATGTGATCCCAAACGTCGAGGCCGGTGGAGCCGATGGGCCCCATCGCAAACCCACCTGCAATGTGAATGCTTGCGTAAAGAGAGCTCGTTTCGGCGAAGAGTCGAGCAACGTCCGCCTCGACGCTCAAATCCAGGTCCTCGTGAAGCTTCACGGACGCGTCCGCGCGATGTTCAAACTCATCGAGCTCGTTGGCCGCGAAGACAGGAACGTGCACGATGGCGCCAGCCGCAATGAGACGCCCAACCACGGCACTTCCGAGCGCACCGGTTCCACCCGTGACGACCGCTTCGCGGCCCGAGAAATCCAGCATGGGCTAGAGCCTAGTCGAGCGCGACACGAGCGTCATCACAAGCGCAGCCAAAGCCCATCCTCGGCCATGGGCAAGTCGACTTCGTCTGCCCTGGAGAGCATCTCTTGGCTCAGGTGGGTCAGAATGATGTTCTTGCAAGTCAAGCGAGGGCGGTTCTCCATGATCATGCGATAGCTGTTGTGGAGCGGGACGTTGCCCTCGAAGGCATACGACTCGCAGACGAACAAGTCTGCGTCAGCAGAAGCTTCGATCAGGGTGTCGGTCCACTGGGTGTCACCAGAGTAGACGAACACCTTCTGCTCGACTTCGACGCGCAAGCTATACGATGGAGCCCCGCTGAAATGCGCGGCCGGAAACGCAGTGACCCGAATTCCATCGATACGGGTCGGTGTTCGAGCCTTGAGCTCGACGAAACGCACTTCGAAGTTTGGCTCGACTTTGGACGAGCCGGCGAAGAGGATTTCCATGGCGGCTTTGAGGCGCTCTTCGAGTCCCGGCGGCCCCACCAACGTGAGCGGGGCAGCCCTCTTGGACACCAACTGTGCGTCGAGCAGAAAAAAGGGCAGACCGCCGAAGTGATCGCCGTGCAGATGGGTGATCAAGATTTTGCTCACCTCTCGCGGTTCGATCTGCTGTTTACGCATCGCGATCAGGGAAGACGCCCCGCAATCGACGAGAAAGAAATCATGGGAAGTGCGTATCGCAATACAGGTCTGAAAGCGGCCGCCGCTGCCAAAAGCATCGCCACTGCCGATAAATCCGACTTCCACCTCTGCCATGTTCCGCTCCGGGTGAGGGTCTTCCGTCAAGCCAGGCCGCGCAAGGCCGGTGTCGGGAGTGTCCGTGACCCAGCTGCACATCTGTTCCAGTCCGGATGATTGAGGGCTCATCGCGATTTGGCACGAAACGGCGGGATCGGGGAGTGGAACGGGAGCACATTCCACGATGAAAGCAGCCCACTTTGGTTGCGAGAAGGTGTATCCTCTTGGGCCCGTCCGAATGAGGAGTGACCGATGGCCGAACAGCAACTCGTACTCGATGACGCCTATCACTGGGAAAGTTCCACGCCGGATCGGCGATGGATGACCCAGCCCATCGGCAATGGCGAGGTACAAACCTACACCTGGGCCGAAGCGATGGATCAGGTGAGGCGGATGGCGGCGCACCTGAAGTCGCTGAACCTTCCCCCTGGGAGCCACATCGGGCTCATCTCGAAGAACTGCGCGCATTTCATCCTAGCGGACTTGGCGATTTGGATGGCCGGGCACGTGAGCGTAGCGCTCTACCCCACGCTCAATGCGGAGACGATTCAGTACATCCTCGAGCACAGCGAGTCGAAGCTTCTGTTCGTGGGCAAGCTCGATGGCTGGGACGAGATCAAAAAAGGCATCCCCGCCGACATGCCCTGCATTTCGTTTCCACTCGCCCCCCCGAACGATTACGAGACCTGGGATTCGATCACCGCGCGAACCGAACCGCTGCAGGGAAACCCCTCGCGCGGAGCCGACGAGCTCGCGATCATCGTGTACACCTCTGGAAGCACGGGACGACCCAAGGGCGTGATGCACAGCTTCGGTGCAATCGCCGCGTCGGTGAAGGGAGCCGATGAGATCTTTCACTCGACCCCGAACGACCGAATGCTGTCCTATCTTCCGCTCGCCCACGTCTTCGAGCGATTTTGCGTGGAGACACAGGGACTGCACACCGGAATGCAGCTCTTCTTCGCGGACTCGCTGGAAACCTTCGTGGCCGACCTCAATCGCGCACAGCCGACGATATTCGTTTCGGTTCCGCGCTTGTGGTTGAAGTTCCAGCTCGGGATTTTTCACAAGCTTCCGCCTGAGAAGCTCTCACGGTTACTTCGTATCCCTCTACTCAATCGGGTGATCAAAAAGAAGGTGCTGACCGGGCTTGGCCTGCAACACGTACGGATCGCGGCCAGTGGGTCGGCGCCCATTCCACCCGATCTCATTCAGTGGTATCGCAATTTGGGTCTCGAGCTCCTCGAAGGCTACGGCATGAGCGAGGATTTCGCGTACTCCCACGCAACCTACCCCGGGCTCGGCCGGGCCGGCTACGTCGGAAGCCCGATGCCCGGCGTGGACGTGAAAATCAGCGACGAGGGCGAGATCCTGATCAAGTCACCCGGCAACATGATGGGCTACTACAAGGAGCCCGAGATGACGGCCGAGTGCTACACCGAGGACGGCTACTTCCGTACGGGCGACCGCGGCGAGCGTGATGAACAAGGCCGACTCAAGATCACGGGCCGGGTGAAGGAGCTCTTCAAGACGAGCAAGGGCAAGTACGTCGCCCCCGTCCCGATCGAGAACATCATCAACAACAACGTCCACGTCGAGATGTGCTGCGTCACGGGGTCCGGCCATCCCCAGCCGTTTGCCCTGGTGCTCCTCGGGGAGGAGCTCCGCCCGAAGCTGAGCGACCCGAGTGTGCGTGAGCAGATCCACGCCGAGCTCGAGGCGCTGCTGAAGCAGGTCAACCAAAAGGTGGAGGCCTTCGAGCGCCTGCAGTTCCTGACGGTCGTCAAAGATCCTTGGCTGATCGAAAACGGCTTTCTCACGCCAACCATGAAGATGAAGCGAAGCATGCTCGAAGACACCTACGGCCCCAAGATGGACGAGTGGTACGTCGTGGGGCAGAAGGTGGTCTGGGAGGCGTAGCCGGCGCGCGCCAGAGTCCGCCCTCCATGGACGAACAGCCTGTTTACGATGTCGTGATCGCTGGCGCCGGCCCTGCTGGAGCCACCGCGGCGTACTTTCTCGCCAAGGGAGGAAAGCGAGTCGCACTCCTCGAGAAGGCGACCTTTCCTCGGGACAAGCGCTGCGGCGATGCCTGGTGCGAGCCCGCGCTCGACATCCTGGAGGAGATGGGGGTCATCCAGGAGCTCGACGTTGAGGGCGCGGTTCAATGGGTTCGTTCCGGTGGCTTGGTGTCACCCTCGGGGCTGAGCTTCACCAGCCCCGATGAAGGCGAGCGGGAGGGCGCGCCGCGCGTGGCGGCGATCCGACGGATGGTCTGCGACGAACGCATTGCGCGAGCAGCCGCACGAGTGGGCGCCGAGCTGATCGAGGGTGCTTCGGTGAGCGATGTGAAACTCTGCAATGGACGCTGGGCGGTGCGCTGCAAGGATGGCCGGCGGTTTTCTGGTCGATGCCTGATCGCCGCCGACGGCGCCAAGAGCAAGATCGCACGCGCACTCGGCGTCGTGAGGACGGGTGCCAACAGCGTTGCAAGCCGGCAGTACATCAAGGGGGGCACGCATCGCTTCAGCAGCGACGGCGTCCTGCTCTATCCGCGCTATGTGCTGCCCGGCTACGTGGCGCTCTTTCGCCACTCGAATGGAGACATCGATCTCGGTTGCTACCTCCTTCCGGGAGGTCGAGTGCCGCCGACGAAGCTCAAGTCTCTACTCCAAACCGAGGTCGCCTCAGACCCTTACGTGCGCGCGGCGCTAGGCGACCACGCCGAGCCGCTGGAACCTCCGGGCCTGTCTCCGCTTCGTCTAGGCGGTGAGCCCCGAACGCATGGGGATCGACTCCTCGTCCTGGGCGACGCCGCCGGGCAAACCGACCCCCTCACCGGTGAGGGGATTCATACCGCAATGGTCGCCGCGAAAATGGCAGCCCGACTGCTCCACGAGGCCTTCGATGCTGGGGACCTCAGCGCGAGGCGGCTCTCGGCGTACCATCGTGCCTGGATGAGAGCGTTCGGTCGCGACTTCTCGATCTCGGCCGCCGCCGGGCGGGCGATCCATCGCTTTCCGGTCCTCTTGGACACCGCCGCGATGGCGGCGCAGCGCCACGGAGCTAGCTTCATGGACAACTTCGGCGCTGCCATGACCGGCGTGAAGCCCAAGTCGCTTTTCCTGTCACCTCGCATGTCGATTCCCCTCGGGGCGGCGCTGTTCGGACTTCTGACCTCGCAAGCACCTACGAAGTATGCGTCCGGACCGCGGGGCGAACCGAAGCACGATTTCAGCTTTGCCAAGAACGCCCTACAAATGAGCGCCGGTGGCGTGCCCAAGCCGAGCTTCGTCTACTAGACTCGCGTCGAATACGATGACGCGACGCAGGACACGACCCGATACCTCGGGCAAACCCGGTTACATCACGCCGGACGGCTACAGGCGCTTCGAAGAAGAGGCGGACCGCCTTTGGAACGTCGATCGTCCAAAGATGGCAAAGGCCGTGCAGGTTGCGGCGGCCGAAGGCGACCGATCGGAAAACGCGGAATACCAGTACAGCAAGCAGCGCCTGGCTGCGATCGATAGACGACTTCGCTTTTTGGGCAAGCGACTCAAGGTGCTGACCATCGTCGACGAGAAGCCGCCGGACGACGGTCGGGTCTATTTTGGAAGCTGGGTCACGATCGAAGACGAGGACGGGAAAACGCAGACCTATCGGATCGTGGGACCCGACGAAATCGACGCCCAGAAGAAGTGGATCAGCATGGAGTCACCGGTCGGGAAGGCCCTGCTCTCGCGCGAGCTGGGAGACGAAATCACGCTCCGCCGCCCCAAAGGCGAGGTGCGCTGCGAGATCATCGAAGTGCGGAACACGCCCTAGCTCTCGGTGCCCAGAACTCCGATGCCGACGCGCCAGACCTGCGACCCGAAGAGGTTGGTCACGTAGAGCGAGCAGGGATCGTACTCGCCCTGGCCGAACGCAAGGCTCGCGGCCTTGGACTTCGGTGCGTGTGGCGAGCGGATCGCCAAAGGGCTGCACGTCGCCAACGGCGATGTCGGTCGCGCAGCTGCGCGTCGGCCCGCTGTCCGAACCCGTTTCGGAGCTGCCTCCAGCGATCGTGAGCAAAACAGCGCAAGCGAGGATCAACGAGTTCTTCATGGGACACCCTTTCTGAGTCGCGACTCCGGTCGCCAAGCGCTTATGATGCAAATCGCGTCGATGACGCAGCGCGCAAAATGTGCACTTCTTTCGCACAGAAATTCGAAAGCGCATGATTTGCGCCTCCACCCGACGATGGCGCACTTCGACGATCGGAGCGCAGCAGACGAGGTTCTTAGAGATTGCCGTGCGTCGGCGCAGGCGTAAGGTGATGGCACAGAAGCTGCTTATCCGCAGCGTGCCCCTGCGTGCCTGCAACTTGCCGCGCAGATTCTGCAGGGGGGAAAACGGAAGACCTCTCCATGACCCACAGCAGTAGCCTCGACGCGGAATCGTTACGACTTGTGCTCGATTCGCTCGATGATTTCGCCAAAGCAAACCTGAGCGACGAAAAGCTCCTCGAGCTCGATGAGAAGGACATCTTTCCAGAAGCGCTCGTCCGCGCGATCGGCAGCGAAGAGCTCGGAGTGCAGCTGGTGTTCATCCCCGAAGAGCACGGTGGGATGGGCGGCGGGGCCTTCGACGTGTATCGGGTCTGCGAAGCGATGGCCCGGATCGATGTCGGCCTAGCCACCGGCGTCCTGGCGACCTTTCTTGGCAGCGACCCCATCGTGTTCGGCGGAACGCCCGAGCAAAAAGAACACTGGCTGAGCCGTATCGCCGAAGAGGGATTGTTGATGGCCTATGGGGCGACCGAGCCCGCGGCTGGAAGCGACCTCGCGGCCCTCAAGACCGTGGCGGTACCGGTAGAAAAGGACGGCAAGGTCGTTGGATACGAGATCACCGGAAACAAGCAGTGGATCTCGAACGGCGGGTACGCCGATGTGTACACCGTGCTTGCGAAGGCACCGGGTGGTCCCAGCTGGTTCGTGGTCGAGCGGGGCGCCGAGGGCTTTTCCGCCGGGAAACCTGAGGACAAGCACGGTATCCGGCTGAGCAACACGACCGCCTTGGTTCTCGAAAACGTCTATGTCGACGCCGGTCAGCTCGTTGGGCTCGAAGAAGGCCAAGGGCTGCAACAGGCGCAGCTGGTCTTTGGGTTCACGCGACTGATGGTAGCGGCGTTCGGGCTTGGCGCGGGCTGGGCGGCTCTGGACCGGACGATCGAATACTCGACCGAGCGCATTCAAGGTGGGGCGCCGCTCTCGGAAAAGCAGGGCTACACGCACAAGCTCATCGTGCCGCATGCGGTGCGCCTGGAGGCCGCGCGAGCCTACATCGAGCAAACGGCGGAGGCCATCGACAAGGGCGGCGACGACTTGCTGAACACCGAGGGCGCGATCGCCAAATACCTCGCGAGCGAGGCGGGCAACGCCGCGGCAGACGCAGCCATTCAAGGGCACGGCGGCTACGGGTACACCAAAGAGTACATGGTCGAGAAGATCAAGCGCGACGTGCGAATCACCACGATCTACGAGGGCACCTCCGAAATCATGGAAATGACGATCGGACGCGACCGCTGGCAGCATCACCTCAAGACCCGCGGGCAGCACTATCACGACCTCGGGCGGAGGCTCGAAGGCGTACACAGCGAGCACCCCAAGGTCGGTGCCGACATCGCAGCGCTGGCCGCACACGCCCTCGCAGAAGTCATGGAGCGCGCACGCGAGAAACGTCTCACGCGCAACCAGCACGTATTGTTTCGAATCGGTGAGCTCGCCTCCTATGTCGAAGGTGCGGCGGCGTTCGCGCGACGCGCAGTCCGCGCCGAGCTCGATGAGCTCAATCCAAAGTCCCCAAGGCGATTCTCGCCGCCGGCCGTTGCGGCGATGGCGCGGGTTTTCGCGCGTGAAGCCGCGCAGCGCGTTGCCGTGGACGGCATGCGTTGGGTCATCGGCGCCGAAGCGGCGGGGAGCGCAGACGTCCAGTCGCTCGAAACGAGCGCGGGCCTGTCGAAGGTTTATGCAGCCCAGGCGGGGTTGATCGAAGACATGAATCAAGTGGGGGACGCGCTCTACGAGCGCTCCTGACCAAGTAGGGAGCCCGCAGATGCGAGATCAGGTACATCGAGCCATAGCTGTCGTCGGGGTCGGCGCAGTACTTCCGGATGCACAGAACGCCAAGGAGCTCTGGAACAACGTTTCAACCGGGCGCTACAGCATCAGCGAAACACCCGTCGACCGTTGGGACCCGGCGCTTTACTACGATGCAGACCCGAAGGCCCCCGACAAGACCTATTCGAAGATCGGCGGCTGGGTTCGCGAGTTCAACTGGGAGCCCCTGAAGTGGAAGCTGCCGATTCCGCCGAAGGTGGCGGAGTCGATGGACCGCACGCAGAAGTGGTCGATCATGTCGGCGCGAGAGGCGCTTCTCGATTACGGCTATCCGGAGCGCTCGCTCGACGGCGATCGCACCGCGGTGATCCTCGGGAACGCCATGGCAGGCGACCAGCATTACAAGACGGCGCTCCGCATCTTTTTTCCCGAGTTCTCGCGTGAGCTCGACGGCGCGCCGAGTTTTCAAGCGCTCCCAGGGGACGTCAAAGCCGCAATCGTCGAAGAAACGATGGGACGCATGCGGGAGCACTTCCCGACCATCACCGAGGACACGATGCCCGGCGAGCTCGCGAACATCATCGCCGGCCGTGTGGCGGCGGTCTTCAACTTCCACGGTCCCAACTTCACGGCGGATGCAGCCTGTGCATCGGCGATGGCCGCCTTCAGCGCTGCAATCTCCGGGCTCGAAGAAGGCGACTACGACGCCGTGCTCACCGGCGGCATCGACAGCAATATGAGCGCGCCGAGCTACACGAAGTTCTGCAAGATCGGCGCGCTCTCGGCCACCGGGACGCGACCTTACGACGAAGGCGCCGACGGTTTCGTGATGGGCGAAGGCGCGGCGGTCTTTCTTCTGAAGCGTTTGGAAGACGCCGAGGAAGCGGGCGACAAGATCTACGCCGTGGTTCGAGGCATTGGGGGGTCGAGCGACGGCAAAGGCAAGGGGATCACCGCGCCCAACCCGATCGGACAGAAGCTCGCGATCGAGCGCGCATGGGCTCATGCCGGCGAGGATTTGGCGACGGTGAGCCTGATCGAAGGCCACGGCACGTCGACCCGCGTTGGCGACGTGGTCGAGGTGCAAAGCATGGTCGACGCGTTCGCCGATGCGGGGCTGCCCAACTCGAGCGTTCCGATCGGCTCGGTCAAGTCGAACATCGGTCACCTCAAGGGAGCCGCTGGCGCTGCCGGCCTGCTCAAAGCCACCCTCGCACTGCACCACAAGCAATTGCCCCCGAGCATCGGACTCCAGACACCCAACCCGAAGATCGGGTTCGGTCACATCCCGTTTTACGTCAACACCGAGCTCAGGCCTTGGGATGACTTCAAAGAAGTTCGGCGCGCGGGCGTCAGCGCATTCGGTTTCGGAGGGACGAATTTCCATGCCGTCCTCGAAGAGCACGTGCCTGGAAGGATTCAGCGAAAGAGGCGGAGCTCCGTATCGGTGCCCTCGGGTTCCACGACGCCCACGGCGACCAGCGCCGTTGCGATGGCGGACAAGGCGCCGCTGCGCGGTTCCTTGGTACTGGGCGCCGGTTCGACGGCCGAGTTGGCGATTAGGCTCGATGCGGTGCTCGAAGACGCGAAGGCGGGGCGCGCGCCCAATCGCCAGCCGCCTGCCGCACTCGGATCTCAACGCTGCCGAAAGACTGGCGATCGACTTCGGTGACGCAGCCGAGCTCGCCAAGAAGGCGACGAATGCCGCCAAGGGGCTTCGCGCCGACAACGCGGCGATGTGGAAGGCGCTACGGGCGCAGGGCATTTTTTACCGAACGGGCGCTGCGCCAAAGACCGCGTTCCTCTTCACGGGCCAGGGTTCACAGTACGTGAACATGCTCCGAGCGCTGCGCGAGGTGGAGCCGATCGTGGCTGACACTTTCCGAGAAGCCGACGACGTGATGAAGCCACTGCTCGGTCAGCCGCTGAGCGAGATCATCTTCGTCGATCCGAACGACAAAGCAGCGGTCGCCGAAGCGGACGAAGCGCTTCGGCAGACCGCGATCACCCAGCCGGCCGTGCTCGCAACGGACCTTGCGCTGACGCGGCTCCTGGCCGCCTATGGCACGACGCCGGACATGGTCATGGGACACAGCCTCGGAGAGTACGGAGCCTTGGTCGCCAGCGGCGCGCTCGGTTTTCGCGAAGCGCTCGAGGCGGTCAGCGCGCGCGGACGGGAGATGACCAAGGTCTCGGTCGAGGACAACGGCTTGATGGCCGCCGTCCTCGCGCCGATCGACGAAGTTCAGGCGATCGTGAACTCGGTCGATGGATACGTCGTCATCGCCAACATCAACAGCTTCGGCCAGTCGGTGATCGGTGGTTCGACACCGGGTGTGACGGCAGCGATTGAGGCCATCATGAAGGCAGGTCACCAGGCGATCCCCCTGCCGGTCAGCCACGCGTTCCACACGGAGGTGGTCGCCCCGGCGAGCGGCCCGCTCAAAAAGGAGCTTGCACGGCTCGGAATCGAATCCCCGAAGATTCCAATCGTCGCCAACGTGAGCGGTGAGTTCTACCCGATGGGGCCGAACGTCGCCGAAGAGATGATCGAGCTCCTCGGTCGGCAAATCGCCTCGCCGGTGCAATTCGTGAAGGGGCTCGAAACCTTGTACGACGCAGGGGCAAGGGTCTTCGTCGAAGTGGGTCCGAAGTCCGCTCTCGCCCGATTCGCAGAAGACGTGCTGGGTGGCAAGACCGACACCTTGTCCTTGTTTACGAACCACCCGAAGATCGGCGACGTGCCGGCCTTCAACGCGGCGCTCACCGGCCTCTATGCGAGCGGGCACGGCGCGCCGAAGAGCGAGCGCCGAGTCCAAGAGCTGAGCGGCAACGGAGCAGCCGCGCGCGCAACCGCTCCCGTGGCGCCAGCACGCCCCAGGCCGGCTCCGGCCCCAGCGCATCGGGTGCATCGATCGGCCTCATCCGCCGTGGGAGGTGATCGCTACGCCCAGCTTGGCCGCTTATTTGCGGACTTCCTCGACCAGGGGATGGAGATCTACCGCGGCGGAACGGTCGTCGATTCCGGAGAGCCGGCGGTCGTCACCGGAGCAGCCATCGGCTTGCCCGGCGGGGACAAGGTGTTTGCGGACGAGAACGTCGACCGCATGCTGCATGGTCAAAGCTTCATCGATGCAATCCCGGTTGGGCTTCGTCGTGCGATGGCGGACAAGAAGATCACCCGCTTGGTGAAATCCGAAAAAGGCGGGGCGCGTTTCGAAACGATCGACTCGCCCGCCGAGGTGATCAAGCTTGCCGGCCGGGGTGGCGACATCGCCCTGTCGAGCGACTTCGGCATTCCCGAAGAGCGCGCAGCCGCGATGGACTCGACCACCAGAATGGCGATCGCGGCGGGCGTCGAAGCGCTGCGCGATGCCGGCATTCCGCTGGTGATGCACTACAAGACCACGACCAAGGGAACGAAGCTTCCCGACCGCTGGGGTTTGCCCTTGGCGATGCAAGACGAGACGGGCGTCATCTTCGGTTCGGCGTTCCCGGGCTCCGACATGTTCCTGGGCGAGGCCCGGCGATACTTCGAGAGTGAGACGCAGGAGAAGCTGCTCGATGAGCTGCGCAGCTTGCGGGCACGCATGGCGAGTAGCGGCGGCAACCCGATTGGCGCAGAGATCGACCGCCGAATCGCGGAAATCGAAAGCGACCGTCAGCGCGATCCGTACACGTTCGACCGGCGGTTTTTATTCAAGGCGCTGTCGATGGGCCACTCACAGCTCGCGGAATACATCGGCGCGCGTGGGCCGAACACCCAAATCAACTCGGCCTGTGCCAGTGGAACCCAGGCCGTGGCGCTAGCCGAGGATTGGATTGCACGAGGTCGTTGCAGACGCGTCATCGTGGTCACCGCGGACAACGTGACGAGCGACAACCTGATGGAATGGATCGGTGCGGGCTTTCTGGCCAGCGGCGCCGCGGCGACCGACGAGGTCCTCGAAGAGGCCGCCCTGCCCTTTGATCGCCGACGTCACGGCCTCATTCTAGGAATGGGTGCGTCGGGTATGGTGATCGAAAGCGCGGAAGCAGCGCGCGAACGCGGACTGCGGCCCATCGCAGAAGTGCTCGGCACGGTGACGGCCAACAGCGCCTATCACGGCAGCCGGTTGAACATCGAACACATCCAGGGTTTGATGGAGAAGCTGATTGCCGACTGTGAAGCGCGGCACGGCATCGACCGCGCCGAGATCGCGTCAAGCACGGTCTTCGTCTCGCACGAAACGTACACACCGGCCCGGGGCGGGAGCGCCCAGGCTGAGATCAGCGCGCTTCGAAAGGTGTTTGGCGTCAACGCGGACAGTATCGTGATCGCGAACACGAAGGGTATGACAGGTCATGCGATGGGCGCGGGCGTGGAAGACGCGACCGCCGTCAAGATTCTCGAGACCGGTTTGGTCCCGCCGGTGGCGAACTTCAAAGAGGTCGACCCGGAGCTGGGCGCGCTGAACCTCTCGAGAGGTGGGAGCTACCCGGTTCAATATTCGCTTCGCCTGGGCGCTGGCTTCGGCTCCCAGATTAGCCTGTCGCTCTCCCGCTGGGTCTCGAGCCCGGACGGACGGCGCCCGGCGCCGCGCGACCTGGGTTACGCGACGCGCATCGAGGACGGGTCCCGCTTCGAAAGCTGGGTGGCCGCGGCCACCGGCTACGCCTCGCCCGAGTTAGAAGTGGTGAATCGGACGCTGCGCGTGAAGGATCAGGGACCGGCGGCTTCGGTGGCTGCAGCAGCGCCAGTGTCAGTGCCAGCGGCGGTGTCAGTGCCAGCGCCAGTGTCGGCGCCAGCGCCAGTGTCAGCGCCAGTGTCAGCGCCAGTGAGCGATCCGGTGACGGCGAAGGTGCTGGCCATCGTCTCGGAGCAAACCGGGTATCCGTCTGACATGCTGGACCTCGAGCTCGACCTCGAGGCCGACCTCGGGATCGACACCGTCAAGCAGGCCGAGACCTTTGCCGCAGTCCGCGAGGCCTACGACATCGAGCGCGAGGACAATCTGGAGCTTCGCGCGTTCCCGACGCTCGGGCATGTCGTTCAATTCGTGAGAGACCGCCGGCCAGACCTGGTCTCGGCGCCAGCGCCAGCGTCAGCGCCAGTGTCGGCGCCAGCGTCAGCGCCAGTGTCAGCGCCAGTGAGCGATCCGGTGACGGCGAAGGTGCTGACCATCGTCTCGGAGCAAACCGGGTATCCGTCTGACATGCTGGACCTCGAGCTCGACCTCGAGGCCGACCTCGGGATCGACACCGTCAAGCAGGCCGAGACCTTTGCCGCAGTCCGCGAGGCCTACGACATCGAGCGCGAGGACAATCTGGAGCTTCGCGCGTTCCCGACGCTCGGGCATGTCGTTCAATTCGTGAGAGACCGCCGGCCAGACCTGGTCCCAGTGCCAGCGTCAGCGTCAGCGCCAGCGCCAGTGTCAGCGCCAGCGTCAGCGCCAGCGTCAGCGCCAGCGTCAGCGCCAGTGGGAGGCGACCCGATCACCACGAAGGTGCTCGAGGTCGTTGCAGAGGTCACCGGCTACCCGCCGGAAATGCTCGAGCTCGACCTGGACCTCGAAGCCGACCTTGGAATCGACACGGTGAAGCAAGCGGAGACCTTCGCCGCGGTGCGCGAAGCGTATGGGATTCCGCGCGACGACAAGCTCGAGCTTCGGAACTTCCCGACGCTCCATCACGTCATTGCCTGGGTGAAAGGATCCATGCCCGAGGCTGCGCCGTCCGCAGCCCTGCCGGACGAAGCCACCGTCGCTTCACCAGCCGAGGTGACAGCGCAAGAACCGGCCGAAGGGCTGCGCCGTGTTCCAGTCGCCGTGCTCAGACCTCCGCTATCCGCCTGCAAGCCCACCGGCGTCGAGCTCGCCGAAGGGGCCCGCGTCGTCGTGATGAGCGATCGGGGAGCGGTCGGAAAGGCGCTGATCAAGCAGCTGAAGAAGCGCGGCGTCCAAACCCTCGTCGTCGTCGACACGCCGTCTGCAGACGAGCTCGCGCAGCGGCTCGAAGAATGGATGAAGGACGGTCCGATCCGGGGCGTGTACTGGCTGGCCGGGCTCGATCGAGAAGCCCCGATCGCCGAGCTCTCGCCGGATGCTTGGACCACGGCGGTTCAAAGGCGCGCCAAGCTGTTGTTCACGACGATGCGCACGCTCTATGAGCAGGTCTCGGCACCAGGCACGTTCCTGGTGTCGGCGACGCGCCTCGGCGGAAAGCATGGCTTCGATGAGAGCGGCGCCATCGCGCCACTCGGGGGCGCGGTCGGCGGATTCACCAAGACCTACAAGCGCGAGAAACCCGAAGCGACGGTCAAGGTCGTGGACTTCGAAGCGAAGCTCAAAGCAAGCACGATGGCCGAACGGCTCATTGCGGAAACCTTGTCCGATCCAGGAGCATGCGAGCTTGGCTACGCCGGAGACGAACGCTGGGCGATCACGGCGTCGTTCGAAGCGCTGCCCACCGTACGCCCGTTTCCACTTGGGAAGGATACCGTCTTCGCGATCACCGGCGCAGCCGGGTCGATCGTGTCGGCGATCGTCGAAGACTTGGCGAAGGCATCCGGAGGTATCTTCCACCTGCTCGACCTCACGCCTGAACCGGATCCCAACGACCCGGACCTCAAACGGTTCGCAAGCGACCGCGATGGCCTACAGCGGGAGCTCTTCGAGCGCCTGAAGGAGAGTGGGCAGAAAGCAACGCCGGTTGCGGTGCAGCGCTTGCTCGGCGAGCTTGAACGAAAACACGCTGCGCTGCAGGCCATCGAATCGGTTCTCGCTGTCGGCGGCGAGGTTCACTATCATTCCGTCAATCTGCTGGATCGAGAGGCCGTCGCGTCGACGATCGAGGCCATTCGAGAGCAGAGCGCTCGAATCGATGCCCTCGTGCATGCGGCCGGACTCGAAATCAGTCACTTCTTGCCCGACAAGAACCCGTCCGAGTTCGATTTGGTCTTCGATGTGAAAGCGACCGGCTGGTACAACCTTCTGTCGTCTATCGGCGACATGCCGCTCGGCGCCGCGGTGGTCTTCAGCTCGATTGCGGGGCGATTCGGGAACGGTGGCCAAACCGACTACAGTGCCGCGAACGAGCTTCTGGCCAAATCCGTCTCGAGCTTCCGGAACGCACGGCCTGATACCCGAGGCATCGTCGTGGACTGGACCGCGTGGGCAGACATCGGCATGGCGTCCCGCGGATCCATCCCAAAGATGATGGAGCTCGCGGGCATCGACATGTTGAAACCAGCAAACGGCATTCCGGTCGTCCGCAACGAGCTCGAGGCTGGCACATCCGGGGAGGTCGTGATCGGCGGCGCGCTCGGCATCCTGATGCGGGAATGGGACGAGACTGGCGGGTTCGACCCCGGCGGCCTCCTAGCTATTCGCCCAGGTCCGATGAATACGCACCTCGTTTCGATGGGCGTCCATACTGGGCTCCGGGTAGAGACCACGCTGGACCCGCGGGAGCAGCCCTTCCTCTACGACCACAAGATCGGCGGGACGGCGGTGCTGCCTGGCGTGATGGGGCTCGAGGGCTTCGGCGAGCTCAGCAAGGCGCTTTTTCCGGACTGGCACATCCGAGCCATCGAAGGAGTGGATTTCCTCGCGCCGTTCAAGTTCTACCGCGATGAGCCGAGAACGCTGGCTTTGACGGCGCAGTTCACCAGCGATGGCGACGAGCTGCTGGCGCGCTGCCGGTTGATCGGCACGCGGTCGATCCTAGGCAAAGACGAGGTCAAGACCCATTTTACGGCGACCGTCCGGCTCGCGCGCAAGCCTGTCGACAGGGACAGATCTGCAGCACCCCCTCATGCTTCCGATGCGGGCGTTGCGGACAAGGACATCTACCAGGTTTACTTCCACGGCCCCGCTTATCAGGTCTTGGATACCGCCTGGCGCGACAATGGCGTGGTGGTCGGCCGAATGCGCGAGCAGCTCCCCGATGATCGCCAGCCGGCGGATCTCGAAATGGTGACCGAGCCGAGGCTGGTCGAGCTCTGCTTCCAGACCGCAGGTGTCTGGCAGATCGGCACGACCGGCAGGATGGGACTTCCGCAGCACATCGACGAGCTCGAATGCGTTCAGTCCGCAGATGCGACCGAAGGGCGGCTTCATGCGGTGGTGAGTCCGAGGGATGGTGGAAAATCGTTCGATGCGCATGTCACGGATGAAGGCGGCAACCTCTACGTGGTACTTCGCGGATACCAGACCGCAGAGCTTCCCGAAGATGTGGATCCAGACAAGCGGAAGCCTCTCCGCGCAGCAATGGACTGAACGACGATGGCCAGCTCGACTTTCAGGCGAATCGCAATCGTGAACCGCGGCGAACCAGCGATGCGGTTCATCATTGCAGCACGGGAATACGCGCAGGAGCACCGCGAGGTGCTCCACACAATCGCGCTCTACACCGACCCAGACCGCCGAGCGATGTTCGTACGCGAGTCAGACGAAGCCTACTCGCTCGGCCCTGCGACGTTTGTGACCTGTGACGGCCATCGCAAATCGAGCTACCTCGACTACGACCGACTGGAGCGTGCGCTGATCGAAACGCGCGCCGAGGCGGTTTGGCCGGGATGGGGCTTCGTAGCTGAGCACCCGCGGTTTGCGGACCTCTGCGACCGTCTGGGAATCATCTTCATCGGGCCGACCGGCGACATGATGCGCAAGCTCGGCGACAAGATCGCCTCCAAGCAGCTCGCAGAAAAGGCGGAGGTTCCGGTCGCCCCTTGGAGTGGTGGTGAAGTGGCGACGCTCGGTGACGCGCGCACGCACGCGGCGCGCCTCGGCTATCCGCTGATGATCAAGGCGACAGCGGGTGGCGGAGGCCGTGGTATCCGTCGGGTACAAAGCGAGTCGGAACTAGCCGATGCGTTTCAAAGTGCGCGGTCAGAGGCTGAGAAGTCGTTCGGAGACGCTACGGTGTTCCTCGAACGAATGGTGACCGGGGCGCGCCACGTCGAGGTGCAGATCATCGCGGACAACGAAGGGACGACCTGGGCGCTGGGCGTGCGAGACTGCACGGTGCAGCGACGCAATCAGAAGATCCTCGAGGAGACCCCCTCGCCAGCCCTGAGCGCGGAGCAACAGAGTGAGCTCGAGCAAGCGGCAGTCCGGCTGACGCAATCGATCGGTTATCGAAACGCGGGGACGGTTGAATTCCTCTACCACCAGCCGACGCGGCAGTTCTCGTTCATGGAGGTCAACGCGCGGCTGCAGGTCGAGCACCCTGTCTCCGAGATGGTGACCGGCGCCGACCTGGTGAAGCTACAAATCCACGTCGCGCGAGGCGGCCGACTGGACCCGGAGCCCCCAACCAAGCGTGGGCACGCCATCGAAGCGCGACTGAACGCCGAGGATCCGGAAGAGAACTTCGCGCCCTCGCCGGGGCTCGTCGAGCAGCTTCGACTGGCAAGCGGCCCGGGCCTGCGGGTCGATACGGGCATCGCGGAAGGCGATCGAATCCCATCGGAATTCGATTCCATGATCGCCAAGATCATCGCCTGCGGGCGCACGCGTGAGGAGGCACTCGCTCGGCTTCGGCGGGCGCTCCTCGAAAGCGAGGTCGTAATTCGCGGTGGCGCCTCCAACAAGGGCTTCCTGCTCGGCCTGGTGGACAATCCAGCGGTCCGCTCCGGTGAGGTGGACGTTGGCTGGGTTGATCGCCTGGTTGCGGAAGGAAGGCACCTGCCCCGCGAGGGCGCGGAGATCGCCCTGCTGCAGGCTGCGATTGAAACCTACGACGCCGAGCTCGATGTCGAGCGTGCACAGTTCTACACCGCTGCGGCGCGGGGACGTCCGTACGTGGAAGACACGCACGGACAGGCGATGGAGCTCACCCACGCGGGACATACCTACGAGCTCACCGTATTTCGCCTGGGCCCGCACAGCTACCGCATCGACGTCGATGGACAGCGTATCGAGGTCGTGGTCGAGCGCTTCGAAGGTGCGGAGCGAAGGCTCCGGGTCGGCGCTCGGCACGTGCGAATTCAATCGGTGGACCAGGGGCTGAGCGTGCTCGTGGAGGTCGACGGTGTGCCGCACCGCATTTCTCGAGATCGTGGCGGCCTCGTTCGGGCGCCGTCGCCAGCCGTCGTGGTCAATGTGCTCGTTTCGGAGGGTCAGGAGGTCGCGGTGGGAGATGGGCTCGTCGTCCTCGAAGCGATGAAAATGGAAATGGTCATCGGCGCGAAATTTTCCGGCAAAGTGCGCGAGGTCATGGTGATGAACAACGTGCAGGTCGGGATCGGCGCACCGATGTTGCTCATCGAGCCGAGCGGTGGCGACGCCAGCTCTGCGTCTAGTGAACGCTTGGAGTTTTCGAAACTGGTTGCCGAGCAGGATCCCGAATGCTCGAACTACAAGCACAATCTGATCGAGCTTCAGCGCCTGATCATGGGCTTCGATGCCGACCGCGTGGAGCTTTCACGGGAGGTCGAGAATGGGAACCTCGTCACTGCGAGCGTCGCGCCGGACGATCCTGCGCGCATTGAGCTCGAGGAACAGATTCTCAACATCTTCGTGGACCTCTGCTCCTTGTTCCGGCGACAGTCGCGTTATGAGGACGGTTCCGAGGACTTCGGAAAACACACCGCCGAGGAGTATCTGTTCACCTTCCTTCGCGACCTCGTCGTTCGTCGCGAGGAAGAGCTCCCGGCTTCGTTCGTTGCCAAGCTTCGTCGGGCCATCGGCCACTATAGTCTGGTGGAGATTCAGCGAAACGCCGAGCTGCAGGGGGTGCTGTTTCGGATCTGCAAGGGAAACAAGCGGATCGACGAGCAGATCGCACCGGTGCTGAGCTTGCTGCAGAACCGACTCGATAACGTCGGCGCGCTTCGCGAGGCGGCTGGGGAAAGCTTTCGCGAGCTCTTGTCTCGAATGATCATCGAAACTCAGGATCGCTACCCCTCCGTCCATGATCTCGCACGCGAGCTGCAGTATCACTACTTCGAGCGCCCCATTCAGGAGCGCGTCGAGGAAGAGACACTGGCCAAGGTCGACCAGATCCTCGCGGACCTAGTCGCGGACCCGCAGGGCCCGGAAAGAGCCGCGCGCATCGCCGAGCTCGTTGCGGTTCCCCATCCACTCAAGGGGTTTATGTCCCGGCGGCTGGAGCAGGCAAGCCATGACGAACGCCTGATCATGCTGGAGACCCTAGCCCGCCGATATTACAAGATGTGCGAGCTGCGGGACTTCGAAATGGTCTCCCATGGAGGAATCGACGTTTCCAGTTGCTGGTATGAGTACGAGGGCAAGAAGGTTCACTTCATCGCGACGCATGTTGCGGGCGAGCAGCTGCCCGATGCGATAGCCGAGCTGAAACGTCATGTCGAAGTGGTTCCAGAAGCCGACGACGTCGTCGTAGATCTCTATGTGCTGCATCGCGACGAGCTCGAAAGCCCGGACAAGACTTCAGAGGGGCTCAGGCGCTTGCTCGGAACATTCGAGCCTGCGCGGCCGATCCGGCGCGTCATCGTCTCTGTGACGGGGAGCGAAACCGGGCTCGGAGCAAACGAGTTGCAAACATTCACATTTCGAATGAACGACGATGGCTTTCGCGAAGAGCTCATTTACCGCGGCATGCACTCGATGCTGAGCAAACGCTTGCTCTTGTGGCGCCTGAAGGACCTGAGCACGGAGCGGGTCGAGTCGGCCGAGGACGTAAATCTATATCGTGTGACCGGGAAGGACGAGCGTCTCATTTGCCTCGCCGAAGTGCGGGATTTGACGCCGGTGCGTGACGCCGCGGGTCGCGTGGTCGCTCTCCCGAACCTCGAGCGAACTCTTTCGAAGTGCCTCGTTGCGATTCGACGTGAGCAGAGCACGAGGCCCTCCGGCCAGCGTTTTCAATGGAATCGCGTTCACTTGTTCCTCTGGCCGCCCCTCGACCTCAGCCAAGATGAGATCAACCGCATCATTCACAAGCTGGCCCCGGAGACGACGGGGCTTGGATTGGAGCGCATCGTAGTCCAGGGCAGAATTCGCAACCCAGCAAGCGGCCGGCTCGAGGAGAAGCTGCTCGACGTGTCGAATCGTGGCCGCGGAGCGCTCCGCATTCGGCTTCGCGATTTGCCAACCCAGCCGATGAGGCCTCGCAGCGCGTACGAGCAAAACATCGTCCGGTTGAGCCAACGTGGTTTGATGCACCCGTACGAGATCATTGCCATGCTCACGCCCGGCGAAGACAGCGACGTCCAGTCGGATTTCCCGCGGGGCAAGTTCCGCGAGCTCGACCTCGACGAGGCGAATCAGCTCGTACCGGTGCAGAGGCCGCCCGGAGGCAATAGCGCCAATATCATCGTCGGCCTGCTGACCAGCTTTACCGATAAATATCCGGAGGGAATGACGCGCGTTGCACTTCTGGGAGACCCGAGTCGAGGTATGGGCGCACTGGCTGAACCCGAGTGCCGCCGCATCATCGCAGGCCTGGACCTCGCCGAGGAGATGCGTGTCCCGCTGGAGTGGTACGCCGTGTCGGCAGGCGCCAAGATCTCGATGGAAAGCGGGACCGAGAACATGGACTGGATCTCGGCCGTCTTGCGCCGACTGATCGAGTTCACGCAGGCGGGCTCGGAAGTCAACGTTCTCGTCTGCGGCATCAACGTGGGCGCCCAGCCGTACTGGAACGCCGAGGCGACGATGCTCATGCACACCAAGGGCGTGCTCATCATGTGCCCCGGCAGCGCGATGGTGCTCACCGGCAAGCAAGCGCTCGACTACTCGGGAGGCGTATCGGCCGAAGACAACACCGGGATCGGGGGATACGATCGAATCATGGGGCCCAATGGTCAGGCGCAATACGCTGCGCGTGACCTGGCGGACGGCTGTCACATTCTTCTCCGTCACTACGCTCACAGCTACGTGATGCCCGGCGAGCGCTTTCCGCGGCGCGCCGCGACAAAGGATGCAATCCACCGGGACGTTTGCGATTCTCCCCACGGTCATATCGGCGCTTCGACTTTCGCGACGGTGGGTGAGGTGTTCAATCCAAAAACCAATCCCGGCCGAAAACGCCCCTTCGACATTCGCAAGGTCATGCGCGCCGCAACCGACCAGGATCACGATGTGCTCGAACGATGGTACGGGATGCGCGACGCCGAGACTGCGGTGGTCTGGGACTCACACATCGGGGGTTTCCCGGTTTGTCTAATCGGACTCGAATCACAGCCCTTGTCGCGCCTCGGTTTCGTCCCGGCGGATGGTCCCGCAACCTGGACGGCAGGAACCTTGTTCCCGATGTCTTCGAAGAAGGTCGCTCGGGCGATCAATGCAGCAAGCAGCAACCGACCTGTGGTCGTGCTAGCGAACTTGTCCGGCTTCGATGGGTCTCCGGAGTCGTTGAGGCAGCTTCAGCTCGAGTACGGAGCCGAAATCGGCCGCGCTGTGGTCAACTTCAAAGGTCCGATGGTGTTCTTGGTCATCTCTCGGTATCACGGCGGGGCGTTCGTGGTGTTCTCCGCCAAGTTGAATCCGTCGTTGGAAGTGTCAGCGCTCGAGCACACCTATGCGTCGGTCATCGGCGGCGCGCCGGCGGCTGCAGTGGTGTTCGCAGGTTCCGTACGCAAGCGAACTCTCTCGGATGAACGCGTCATGGCGCTGCAACAGGAGCTCGACCGGGCTGTCGGCGCCGAGCGGGTGGCGCTCCGGGATCGCCTCAGCAAGATGAAAAAGCTCGTACACTCGGAGAAGCTGCGAGAGGTGGCCGAAGAATTCGACAGCGTCCACAGCGTGCATCGGGCGCTGGAGGTCGGCTCCGTCCACCGAATCATTCCCGCCAGCACCCTGCGCCCCTACCTGGTAGATGCGATCGAGCGCGGAATTCGACGAGAACAGTCCGAAGGATGACCATGCGCTGGCGGCTCCTTTCTGCATCCGAATTGCCAGAAGGGGACGACTGGCTCGGACCAGAAGAGCAGAAGGTCTTGGCGGGCCTCCGGTTCCCGAAGCGACGTTTGGAGTGGAGACTCGGACGGTTGGTGTCGAAGCGCGCCGTATCGTCATTCGCCGGGGTCGATGACTTGAATCGGATTCAGATCCTCGCAGCAGAGGACGGCGCTCCCGAAGCATGGATCGACCGACAGATGTTCGACTCGCGAATCTCGATCAGCCATCGCGACGGACGGGCCGCGTGCGTGATTTCGTCGGACGCAGGGGTCGGCTGCGACCTGGAGGCTGTCGAGCCGCGCAGCGCACGCTTCGTGAGCGACTTCTTCACCGAGCAAGAGCGCACGGAGGTCGAAATGACCGGCGACGCTCACCGAGATCGTCTCGTTGCCTTGACCTGGAGCGCCAAGGAAAGCGTACTGAAGGTTTTGCGGGTGGGGCTGCGGCGGGACACGCGTAGCGTCGAGGTGGAGCTCGAAGATGTCGAAGTAGCGGAAAGCGGTTGGCATTCTCTGCGTGCCAGCATCCACCCAGAGGGCCGAACGTTTCTAGGATGGTGGCGCCAAGAGGACGCTGTCGTGTTGACGATCGTGAGCGACGGGGGAACGGCGTCGAGCTTGGCGGCGACTAACGCAGAGCCAGAGCCCTCCCCGCCGCGGCGATCGTGACCAAGCCCATGAGGCCCCAAATCGCAAGAAACGCGTAGCCCAGCTTGAGGCTCGCCGTTGCGCCGACTCGGAGCCCACGGCGTCTCATGGCCGCTCGTGTGAAAATGCCACGACCCGCGAAATAAACGTACATCCCGCCCCCAACGAGCCCGAAGTACGTCCAGGCCGGCTCGTCGATGATGAGCAGAAGCGCCGCGGCCACCATGGTCCAAAGCGTGAAGAAGTCCCAAGCCGCCTCGCCGCGTATGTCGGCCCAATAGGCGGGCTCCACGTTTTGCTCCGCTTCCGAAAGGCCGAGCTTCACCCCGGTCCTCGGCATTAGCCAAACGATCGTCTGCCCTCCCCAGCAGAGCAGAGACAGCGCCATCAGCACGATTGCCCCGAGGATTCTCATGTCGATGCGATGCCCACTCGATTGCCGGTTTGTTGAATCAGGACTTGCTGAACCAGCCGCGCAGACGGCTCAAGATGCCGCCCTTTTCTTTCGCGATCTGTTTTTGAATGTTCGACAGTGTATTCGACGGAGTTTCGAGCGGATCAAAGCTCGAAGCGAGCGCCGCAATCGAATCCCGAAAATCTTTGACGACGTCGACGAGGCTCGGGTCGGCCGCAAGGAGCGCTTCGAGCTCTTTCTCGTCGTCTTCGGAAGCGGCTCCGGCCGCATGGAGCGCCGCCAGCAGCTCGGCCCGTTCTTGCTGTTCGTTCATGCCTTCATCGCCCGGTGAATGATGGGGAGCATCTTACGTAGTGAGCGCATGCCCGCGAGGATTCGAGATTTGACGGTGCCGACCGGAAGCTTGAGCGTGCCGGCGATCTGACCGTGCGACATCCCTTGGAAATACGAAAGCTCGAGCACGGCCCGCTGCTCTGCGTCGAGGCGCTGAAACGCTTGCCTGAGGGCCTGGTGCCAGCGCGTCGATGAGGCCATCACATCGGGACGTTTTCGCTCGGTCATTAGCGCGTCCCCTTCCCGGTACTCGAATTGCCGATCGCCATGACGGCGTTTGCGCGCTCGAAGCATGTCCAGTGCACGGCTTCGGGCAACCGTGACGACCCAGGCAATGACGCTGCCTCGCGAGCTGTCGAATTGAGGCGCGCGCCGCCAGAGCTCCACGAAGACTTCCTGCAAGAGCTCCTCTGCCTCCGCGGGAGAGCCGAGCATCTTCGTCAGGAGTGCGAGAACGGTGCTTGCATACTGAGCATAGAATGCGCTCAATGCTCGGCCTGAATCGCCGGCGGCCATTGCCGCGACGAGCTCTTCGGGGCTTTTGTCACGCGCTTCGATCATCATCAATCCGTGAAAGCCGGCCTGGCTTGAATGGTTCCGAGATTGCCTATCTCCATGTCGAGCTCTCTGTGTACCCTAATTTCCCCGCCAATCGCGTCCCACCATTCGGCAGCCTGCTGCTGGGACCATCGCTCGATTGGCAAGGCTTGAAGCCGCTCGGCGATCTCGACGCAGGAAGCGGGCCGCTCACCCGGCTTTTTTTCTAGGCATTGCATGATGATGCCTTCGAGATCCTCGTTCACGGCGCGCTCCGCTCTCGATGAAGGGGGCTCTGGGGCCGCGCTCAGGTGCTGTGCGCAGATCTCGATGGCATTGCTCCCTTCAAACACGAAACAGCCGCTGAGCAAATAGTACCCCACGGCTCCGAGGGAGTAGAGGTCCGATCGCGCGTCGACCGCCGGCGGATCGAGGATCTGTTCGGGGCTCATGAAACGAGGCGTCCCGATGATCGCTTCGGTCCAGGTCATGGTGGCGTCGACATTGGAGTCCACGTTCTTCACCAGGCCGAAGTCCAGGACTTTTGTGACGTCGTGCGCACCTCCCTGTTGGGTCAGCATGATGTTGTTGGGCTTGATGTCTCGGTGAACGAGCCCCATCGCATGCGCTTCGTGCAGCGCCATGGCGCATTGCGCCAAGATGTGAATCACCCGCGACTCCGGCATTGGGCCCTCGGTTCGCACGATCTCCACCAGAGTGACGCCATCGAGAAGCTCCATCGCATAGTAGAATGTGCCGTCGTCGGTTCGTCCGTAGTCGTAGATCGTCACCGTGTTCGGGTGCTTGAGCTTCGCGGTCATCTGCACTTCACGTCGGAACCGATCGAGGTCTTCGGGGGCGTTCAGCTCGGGGCTCAAGAGCTTGATCGCGGTCGGTCGCTTGAGTAGCCCGTGCTGTGCGCGATACACCGTGCCCATTCCTCCTTCGCCGAGCTTTTCTTCGATGTAATATTGGCCGAGCTTCTTGGCGTCATGCGCGTCTTTGCGCAGGCCGTAGATCACGCGTGTCGCCCAGGCTGCAAGCAAGGTCGTAAGCGCCCAGGCGAATCCGATCTGAATCGACTGACTGCGCGCCAAAGTGCTCGTGTCTTTGATTTTGCGGAAAAAACCGTGGCTGTTCCAAACCTCGATATCGACGGTGAGGAAGTTCAAATAGACCGCGACGACGAGTGGGATCCCGATTGCCAAGCCGAGCCACGCGGTATGACGGGCAGTGCTGGGAACGAAGATCGCGCGCGCGACGAGCCCGAAAGACAACGCGTAAGCCGTCGTGGTCGCCGCACCTGCCGCCGCTGGGAGATAGCCGCCCATCACGACCAGACCTACGCTCGTCAGTACCAATCCGACGGCTTCGACGATTTGAATGGTTCGTGTTTCGAGCGGGCGGGAGCGGCAGATCAGCCAGACGCATGCGACAGGAACCCAGGCAGCCGCGTGCGCCCAGAACGAGGGATGCGCGACCTCTCCACTTAGATACCCGAACGCCACGCCTAGAATGACGCGACTGAGCAAGGACAGGAGGAGGATCACCGCAACCGCAAAGCCAAATGCAGCCACGCGCTCCTGCAGGAACTCCCGGCTATCGGTGCTTTGGCCTAGTCCGGTAGTCACGCAACCTCGGCTCCATAGTGCGTCGAGCGAGCGATTTCGCCAAGAGATCATCGAGCGATCCTTGGTGAGCACGACCGAGGTCCACAGAGGCCGTGACGACGCTAGTGGGGGTCAGAGGGCTCCGGTGGCGGCGGTTCATCGTCATCGCGTAGGTATCCAAGGGCTTTGAGCTGTGCGCTCAGCTCTTCACTGGGCTCCGCATCGGGGACGAGCCGGTTCGGCAGAGGCTCGGGCAAGACACCATCGCGCGCCAATGAGTGCACGGCGATGGAAGGAACGTCGTTCGGAAGCTCTACCTCTCCTTCAGTGCTGAAGTAGAGAAGCGGTAGCCGCGCGCCGCCATCTCCTCCGCCAGCGTGGGCCAGCGAGGGCCGAGCAGAGTGACGCTCCCCCAGGTCATGCCCTTCGTGTTTCCTCCGGACCCGGCCTGGTGATCCTCAGGACCGAGCCCAGTGAAGAACGTGGCATGGCTCGGCAAGGTCCAAGTGGACGGTGAGTGGGAATTGCAGGCATAACTCGCGCCACGCTCAACCAGCTCTTCGAGCTTGGGCGTCGTCGGGTGCATATAGCCACATAGGGATGTGCGATCGGCCCGAAGCGTATCCATGACGACGAAGATCACATTGGGCTGACGGTTTGCCAAACGCAGTAACTTCACCGAAAGGAAGACCGAGAGCGACAGCGCCGCAATTCCAAACACCGCAACCAGGCGCCTGGCTTTTGCCGACTTAGGCACGAGGCCAAGGTATTCTGAATCGTCGCGTGAATCAGACCGCGCCGGGGCGCGGTTAGTTGCAGTCGCCCGGGCCGTCTTCTCGGCTGCCGATGTCCGGGCTGACCCCATTGAAGTCGCCGGCGGCGTCGCCGTTGAGGTCATAGGAGACCAGATCGTCGCCGCCGTCGATCAGCGTCGAGGACGCCCCGAGGCAGTACAAGTCCGGATCGCCTGCCGTGACGCTCGTGTAGAGCGGGTCGACGCTGTACTCCCAGAACGATCCCGCCGGAAGACAGGCGCAACCTAGGCAGTCGTCGCCGCCACAGCGGCCGCCAATGTTACTGAAGTCGTTGTTGCCGTAGGAGTTGGATGGTGACAACGGAGCCCGACAGGACGGGCTCGTGTCGAACGTGACGACCCTGTCGGCGTTCAGGCCAAAATCGACGTTTCCGGTGATGTTGTTGTTGCGGAGGCAAACCCCCGAAGAGTCGTCCCCGTAGAACTTGACGCCGGAGCCGCCGTTGTCAGCGATCGTGTTGTGATCGACCATGAGACCTGTGACCTTGCGGATCTGCACTCCGTCCATGGCATTGAGCCCCACCGTGTTGCCTGCGACGACCGAGCCGAGTGAATCCTTGATGATGATGGCCGCGACTTCATCGGTTTGCGCATCGGTTCCACCCGTAACGATATTGTCCAAGATCTGAGCGTTGTCCCCGCCGTTGACGAAGATTCCGCGGCGCTCGAACCCTTCGAACACGCAGTTCTGCAAGGTATTGTTGTTGCCCTGGATGAGGGCGATGTCTCGGAGGTTCAACACATTCACCACGTGCACGCCGTCGATCACGTTGTTGTTCCGGCTGACTTCGAAAACCAGTCGATCGCCGCCGGAGTTGACCGTCAAAGTCGCGCCCGCGAGCTGTCGAATGGTGACGCCTGCATCGTCATCGAGCTTGGGTGCGGACTGGGTCATCGTGAAGTCACCTAGAACGATGTAGTCGTGCCCTGCTCTGCTATTGGCTGAGTCGAGCGCCGTCTCATACGACGCTTCGCTGCTGGCCACGAGACAGCGAGACCCGCCGCTGTTCGGGTCGGTTCCGCAAAACGTCTCGAAGCAATCGACTTGGGGGTCCGCGTCGGAGTTCGTCGTGCAGTCGAGATCGCAGGTCGGAACCGCATCGTCGCAATCGCTATCGGTGCAGTAACCGTCTGCATCAACATCGGTACAGACGGCTGCGCAGAGCGGCTTGCCGTCATCGCAATCCCCTGGCGCGCAGGCGCCGTCGCCGTCAGCGTCCAGGCCGTCATTGCTGGGATCGAAGGCGGTGACGGCGCAATCATCGCAGCTGTCGCCATCCGTATCCGCGCAGACTGCCCCATCGTCGTCGTCCGCGTCGGTCGTCGGGTCCACACAGCCCACATTGCCGCCGCTGCCATCCCCGAGACCATCGCCGTCGGCGTCCACGCAATCATCACCGCTGTCGCAAATACCGTCCGCGTCGCTGTCTACGCCGTCGTCCAGCGGATCGAAGGAGCCTGTGCTGCAGTCATCGCAGCCGTCGCCGTCCGTATCAGCGCAGATGGTCGCTACACCCACATTCGAGTCGGTCGTCGTGCTGGCACAGCCCACGTTGCCCCCGGTGCCATCCCCCAGGCCGTCGCCATCCGAATCGACACAGACGTCACCGGCGTCACAAATGCCGTCGCTGTCGGCGTCCGGACCGTCGTCGAGCGGGTCGAAAGAGCCGCTGCTGCAGTCATCGCAGCTGTCGCCATCCGTGTCAGCGCAAACCGCACCGTCCCCATCGTTCGAGTCGGTCGTCGCATCGACGCAGCCCCCGTTTCCGAGCGTACCGTTACCCAGGCCGTCGCCGTCGCTGTCGACGCAGACGTCGCCGGCGTCGCAAACACCATCGCTGTCGGTGTCCGTGCCATCGTCCAGCGGGTCGAAAGATCCACTGCTGCAGTCGTCGCAGCTATCGCCATCGGTGTCGGCACAGACCATTCCGTCGTCATCATTCGAGTCGGTCGTCGCATCGACGCATCCCACGTTGTCACGCGTGCCGTCACCCAGGCCATCCGAATCCAAGTCGACGCAGTCGCCACTCGGCCCGCTGCACTCGCCTGTTTCGATCGAACATTGTTGGTTCGCGAAGCAACCTTCGCCGGAGAACGCGCCGAGCTCGACGGAGTAGCTATCGAGAGGCGCCGCGTCGATGCTCACTTCGTCGCAGCCCGCTCCGACCACTGCGCAGTTGGAATCCTGAGCGACCGCGTAGAGACCATAGTTGCCCGGATCGGGAATGCCGATCGCCGGCCCCTCGCTTCCATCGCGTAGAACGAACATGCTGTCGAGGGCCTCGTTGGGGCGGTCTCCCATCACGACCGAATCGCAAGAACCCAGCAGGTACACCTCGACGCGAACGGCTTCGTCGCGAGCTGCCCGAGGCACTCCGGGTGCAAAGGTCACGTCCACATTGAGCCCTTCTGAGCCCGCTTCGCCGCCGCAGCCCGCTGTGACCAACGCCAACAGGCCGATCGCCGCGGCTGCGATGCGTAAACTATGGAGGGACGTATTCACCAGCTCACCGTGACGCCGCCCGCTGAGGGCTGGCTCTGCTTGGAGCTCTTGGAGATCAGGACACCCGCGGTGACCCCGCCCGCGACCACAACCGCAGCGGCGGCCACGATCCACGGCCACTTCTTTTTCTTCTTCGCGCTGGGCTCATCGACAGGGCCTTTGTACTCGGGCATCTGAAAGACGCTTGGCGATTGCGCTGGCACAGGGGTTGGCAGCGGCGGCGGTGGTGGCTCTGCTGCCACCGAAGGCGGCTTCAAAAGCGTGCCCTCGATGCTTGCGCTAAACAAGACCGTGCCCCGCCTGGTCTCCGCCTTGGCCTCGCAGCCTTGGTGTTCGCCCGACGTGGGAAGCGCAAGCCTCACGCTGGTGCCCTGCGCGGTGCGCGCCATGAGTCTTCCATCCGGTTGGACTCTGCACTGCAAACCCACGTGGTGGACAAGACCCTTCGGGACGCGTTCGACGCGGGCGACGATGAAGGCCTTCCCATCGAAAGTTCTCTCTTCCACCAGGAGCTCGACGCCCAGCGTTCCGCCGTTCGCCTCGAGCATGTCGTCGAACGCCTTGCGTACTGGAGGGGGCGCGAGTTCGCCGAGCTCATGGCTAGGGCGAAGCGCCCCAACACGCTCCAAGTCCCGGAGCATCGCCGTCTCGTTGCCCATCGCGTGATGGACCAGGGCCCTCATTTCAAACAGCAGGAGAAGCTCCTCCACCGAGAGGTCCGCGTCCCGGGCGGCGAGGTTGAAAGTGCGAAGCGCCGCCCGGAAGTCGGCATCCTCATAGGAGGCGATCGCGTCATCTAAGAGGTAGTGAGCCTTTGCCTCGGTCGAAAGAAGGCAAAGAACACCCAAAATTCCAATGATTCCGAGTTTGGTAGACATGTAATCCAGTCCCCATAAGCTAGCGAGAAATGAAGTGTCAATCAAAACTTTCACCAATAACGGCTAACGTGAGGTATAAAGGGTAATGGAATCGTGAGCTTGAGTACCAACGAAGCGGAGACCGGAGAGGGGCTGGGGTCGCATCCTCCGGTATCGGTGGCCGACAGCATGCCCCCGGAGCGAACGGCGCCGGAGCGGATCGGCCGATATGAGCTCCGATTCGAGCTCGCGTCCGGGGGCATGGGCTCGGTCTACCTGGCGCGGCTTGATGGTACGGCGGGCTTCGAGAAGCTGGTCGCGCTCAAGCGGATCCATCCCCACCTGGCGAAAGAAACCGACTGCATTGAGATGTTCCTGGACGAGGCCAAGATCGCCTCGCGCATCACACATCCCAATGTCTGCAGCGTGTTCGACTTCGGCCAAGCCGACGGTGAGTACTACATCGCGATGGAGTATCTCGTCGGCGAACCCTTGTCCCGGCTCTGTACGCGGGTTGCGCGGAATCAAGAACAACGCCGCAGTCCGCTGCTGCCGCTTCGAATTGCAAGAATCATCGCCGACGCTTGCGAAGGGCTTCACGCCGCACACGAGCTCAAGGACGCCAACGGAGACCTGCTTCACGTCGTTCATCGCGACGTTTCTCCCCGAAACCTGTTCGTCACGTACGACGGCACAGCGCTGCTCGTCGATTTCGGAGTGGCCAGTGCGCGTGAGCGTCTGCACAAGACGTCCACGGGAGACGTCAAGGGGACCATTGCGTACATGGCCCCGGAGCAGCTGAAAGCCGGTGCCATCGACCGAAGGATCGATACCTTTGCACTGGGCGCGGCCTTGTGGGAGGCGCTTGCGGTCAAACGGCTGTTCAAACGCGACACGACGGCGAATACGATGTTCGCATTGCTGTATGAAGAAATCCCACCCCCGTCCAAGTATCGTTCCCAAGTTCCCAAAGAGCTCGATGACATCGCATTGAAAGCGCTCGCGCGTGATCCGAACGACCGCTGGCAAACCGCGCGGGAGATGGGACAAGCGCTCCGAAGGTTCTTGAGCAAGCGGGACGAGCTGATCGGCCCTGCCGAGCTCTCGGATTGGATGGGGGAGCTCTTTCCGCAGGGAGAGGCGCGCAAAAATCAGCTCATGGAGCTCGCCCGAATGCCGCACACCGCCGTGCCCTCCATGCAAGCCGTCAACGAGCTCGAGTTGACCCAGGCTGCGACGGTGCCTGGGGCCCTGCCGCTGGCCCCGAAGCGTGGGCGATCGAAACGACCGATCATTGGCTTGGTCGCGGCTTTGGTCGCGATCGTCGGGGCGATCGGTGTTGCGCTCGGCGCTGGCGATGACGTAGAGAACGTCGAGGCGGCGTTTCCGGCGGTTGCAGAAGCCTCGCCGGTGAATGCGGCGCTCCCGGCCGAGCCGATCTCTGCCGCCAAGTCGGCGAGTGCCCCGACGGCGCGAGAGCCGGTCGATGAGATTCCGGCTGCGCAACCGCCCGTCGAACCGACGGCCAAAGCCGCGGCGCCGACTCGAAAACGACGCGCGCGTCCGAAACCGCAGAAGAGCGGCAAGCCTGGCACTGTCAATCTCGTCACGCGTGGTGGCTGGGCCGAGGTGTTCAAGGACGGAAAGTCGCTCGGGAGCACCCCGAGACGACTAACGCTTCCCGCGGGACGTCACAAGCTCGTGCTGAAGCGCTCGGGCAACGGACCTCCGAAACGGATTTTCGTCGACGTCGAAGCGGACAAGATCAAGCAAGTCTCGATCAGCCTCGACTGAGGCAACGGCGCAACTCTGAATCGCCTGGACCAAAACAGCGACGCCACCTAGTCTTTTTCTTCTGGAGGGTCGACCGATCATTTTACGCGCATTTTCCATGCTGGTCGCCGCCTCGCTCGCATTGCTTGGCCTTGCCGGTGGAGCGCTTGCGGAGCTGCCCGACTACACCCTGTTCGAGGCCGGTCAGGTTCGTCCGCTGGCGATGTCGCCCGACGGGTCGCGTGTGTTCGCAGTCAATACACCGAACGCACAGCTCGAAATCTACGACCTCGGCGCTGGAGGCTTGTCATTCGTGGAGGCGGTGCCGGTCGGCTTGGAGCCAGTCGCGGTTGCGGCTCGCGACGACGATGAAGTCTGGGTCGTCAATCACCTTTCCGATAGCATTTCGGTCGTCGACGTCGCTGCCGACCCGCCACGGGTCGTGCGGACCTTGCTCGTCGGCGATGAGCCGCGTGACATCGTCTTCGCGGGGCCGGGCGGCAACCGAGCGTTCATCACGACTGCCCACCGAGGACAGAACAGCCCCTATCCGCAGGGGGAGTACGACGTCGAAGGGACGGGACGCGCCGACGTTTGGGTGTTCGATGCGAGCGCGCTCGGGACATCGCTCGGGGGCGACCCGCTCACGATCGTGACGCTCTTCGGCGACCGTCCCCGGGCGCTCGCTGCGTCGACCGACGGGTCCACGGTCTTCGCGGCTGTGTTTCGATCGGGAAACCGCACCATGAGCTTGGGCGAGCCGCTGGTCTGCGACACCAACCAGACGGACGACCCCTGCAACGTCGAGGACGTTCAATACCCTGGCGGCCTTCCGGCGCCGAAAACGAATTTCGAAGGCACGCAGAGCCGCGAAGCAGGACTCATCGTAGGCTTCAACGAGGGCAACGAGCTTTGGGAGGACGAGCTCGGTCGAGACTGGAGCAACGGCGTCCGTTTCACGCTGCCAGACATCGACGTGTTCGGAATCGACGCCAATGCGCCCACACCAGTCGAGATCGGTTCGGCGTCGGGCGTCGGGACGATCCTCTTCAACATGATCGTCAACCCGCAGAACGGGTTCCTCTACATCACGAACACCGAAGCGATCAACCGCGTCCGTTTCGAAGGGGTCGCCGACTGGGTGACCGACCTGGGGCCCAAGCCATCCGGCGACCCGCCCACGGTCCGCGGCCACCTGCACGAAGCGCGGGTCACGATTATCGACAGCGCCCTGAATGTGCTCCCTAGACACTTGAACAAGCACATCGACTACGCCGCCCGGCCCCAGCCGGCAGGAACCAAGGATCGGAGCCTGTCGACCCCGCTCGGAATGGCGATCAGCAGCGATGGCAGCACGCTCTACATTGCGGGCTTCGGGTCGAGCGCCGTCGGGGTCTACGATACGGCCGCGCTCGAAGCTGACACCTTCACCCCGGACGCCGCCAACATGATCTCCCTGCCGCGAGGCGGCCCAAGCGGCCTGGTGCTCGATGAGGCTCGCGAGCGTCTGTACGTGATGACGCGTTTCGAGAATTCGATTGTCGTCATCGACACGGTGACGCACGGTATCGTTCAAATGGTCGACATGGCGAACCCGGAGCCGGCGTCGGTCATCGACGGGCGGCCGTTCCTCTACGACGCGAAGCTCACGGGCAGCAACGGCGAGGCCTCCTGCGCGAGCTGCCATGTATTTGGCGACATGGACGACCTGGCCTGGGACCTCGGCGATCCGGATCTATTGCCAGCGCCGAATCCCAACCCGTGCCCCCCGGGGGTTTTCGGCGTCTGCGGCTTGGACAGCTTCGATCCGCTCAAAGGTCCGATGACGACGCAAAGCCTTCGCGGTCTCGAGAACGCGGGGCCGATGCACTGGCGGGGTGACAGGACGGGGGGCAACCAAGGTGGCGCTTCCCTCGATACGAATGCGGCCTTCAACCTCTTCAACGTCGCATTTCCGGGACTCGTGGGGCGCGACGAAGGCGAGCTCGTTGCCGAAGACATGCAAGCGTTCACCGATTTTGCGCTCCGCATCACCTACCCGCCGAATCCAATTCGACGGCTCGACAACTCGCTCCGTCCCCAAGAGCAAGCTGGGTTCGACCTGTACGACGGTCGCATCACGGACACCGTCGCCAACTGCAACGGTTGCCACGTGCTCGATCCGGCGCGTGGGTTCTTCGGGACCAGCGGCGGATCCACGTTCGAAGGCGAGGCGATGGAGTTCAAGGTTCCGCACCTGCGCAACGCGTATCAGAAGGTAGGGATGTTCGGGATGGCGCCGTCGCCGTTCTTCACGGGTGCAGCCAGTTCCCCAACGGGCGATCAAGTTCGGGGTTCGGGCTTTCTGCATGACGGCAGCGTCCCCACGATCACCGACTTCTTGAGCGCAAACGTGTTCAACGATGTGTCGCCGACCGACCGGGACAACCTCGAAGCGCTGATCATGGCATTCGACACCAACCTCGCGCCCATCGTCGGCCAGCAGGTGACCCTCAGCGATACGAGCAGGTCCTCCACACGGGCGCGCGTCGATCTTCTGATCGCGCGCGCGGGTACACCCTTCGTCATCCCCAACGAGGGTACGGCAACCGAATGTGATCTCGTGGTGACCGGTGTGGTCGACGGCGTGCCGAATCGTTGGCTGCGACTGAGCGATGGATCGTTCGAAAGCCAGGACGGGGTCATCTCGGAAGCGGAGCTGCTCGCGTTAGCCGATGTTCCAGGCCAGCCCTTGACCTTCACCTGTGCTCCACCGGGCTCCGGTGCGCGGATGGCCACCGTGAATCCAGTCGGCACGGGCGGAACGGGCGGCGACGGCGGATTCGGCGGCGGTGGCGGCTCGGGTGGTTCGGGCGGTTCGGGCGGATCGGCTACGGGCGACAACGCTGGCGGATGCGGCTGCATCGTGCGCGCACGCCCGCGGGAAGGTGTATCGGGCGGCTTGCTGACCGCGATGACACTACTCGGTCTTTCGATGATGCGTCGCCGGCGCCAGGCGGACTCGGCCTAAGCGGCCCTCAGGGCTTCAGCTTGATCGTCATGTCGATCATGCGTTCCTGCTTGCCGGTGTAGGGCGGGTAGAACCAATGCAGCAACGAGAACCATGGGCTCGTGAAGACGGGGCGCATCTTGCTGAACTCCACGAAGCCCTCGTAGCCGTGGTAGTGGCCGATACCGCTCGCGCCAACGCCTCCAAACGGCAGGTCGTGCTGAGCGACGTGGATGATGCAGTTGTTGATGGTGACGCCGCCTGAGATCGTGCTGTAGAGGAGCTTGTCCTTCCGTGCGCGATCGTTGGTGAACACATAGAACCCAAGTGGCCGGTCCCGGTGGGTCACGTACTCGATGGTCTCGTCCAGATCTTTGTACGTCATTACGGGGAAAAGAGGACCGAAGATCTCTTCCTGCATGATCATCATGTCCCCGGTCACGTTGAGCACCAGGTACGGCGGGAACTTGCGAAGCACATCGTTGAACGACGCTTTGGGGATCAACGGGACGAGCTTTGCGCCCTTTGCCTCGGCGTCCTCGAGCGTCATGCGCAGGCGCCGGTAGGCCTTGTCATCGATGAGTGAGGTGTAGCTGGCGTCGTTCGTGTCCGGATAGCGCTCCGCCACCAGACGTTGAGCTGCAGCTACGAATCGATCCTCGCTGCCCTCCGGAAGGAAGAGGTAGTCTGGAGCCAGGCATGTCTGGCCTGCGTTGACGAGCTTCGCGTACATGATCCGCGAAGCGGCCTCGTCGATGTCGAAATCGTCACAGACGATCGTCGGCGACTTGCCGCCCAGCTCGAGGGTGACGGGCGTCAGATTTTCGGCCGCGGATCGCATGACCGTGCGACCTACGTCCGCCGAGCCGGTAAAGATGATGTGGTCGTAGGGCAGCGTAGAGAAGTCTCCGGCACGGACGCCTGGCAAGATCGCGACGACCTCTTCTGGGAACACCTCGCTGAACTTGTCGGCGAGCAGTCGGCAAAGGTGCTGAGAGTTGCTCGCCATCTTGATCATCGCGCGGTTGCCGGCGGCCAAGACGCTCACGAGAGGGCTCAAGGTGAGGAAGAGCGGGTAGTTCCACGGCGAGACGATCCCCACGACGCCCTTGGGCTGCGGGATGAGCCGGTTGGAGCCGGTTGCAAAGAGCCACGATATCGGCCGGCGCTGGGGCTTCATCCATTTGCGAAGCTTCCTCCGCGTGTGGCGAAGCCCGTCGATGACTGGAAAGATTTCGAGAATCTTCGACTCTTCGGCACAGCGGTGCCCAAAGTCTTGGGCGATGGCCTCGACGATCGCATCGGTGTTCTCCAGCAGAATTCGCTCGACCGCGTCGAGGCGCGCCTTTCGTTCCTGGAGACTCGGGTATGGATCCCGCAGGTACGCCTCGCGTTGGAGCTTGTAGACGCGCTGCGCCTCGTTTTCGACGGACTGAATAGAGCGGATCTGAGCGGTTTGAGCCATAGCGGACTAGTTGTAGCGTTACCCTACGGTCGACCGCAAGCCCCGTCCCTGGGGCCCCATCCGGTCATTCGCCCTCGGCTTTGGACTCGAGCTCCATCCAGCGCGCCATCAGTTGGTCGATTTTCGCTTGGAGCTCGCCCTGGCGCGCCACAGTCTTGGGGACTTCCTCGGCGCAATCGGCGTACAGGGCCGGGTCGTTTAGGAGGGCTTCGACCTCGACGGCCTCCGCTTCGGCGCGTTCGATCTCGCTCGGAAGTTGCTGAAGCTCCCGCTTCTCTTTGTAGGAAAGCTTCTGTCCTTTTGCAGTGGAGGTGCCCTTGAGACGACGGGGTCCCTTGTCGGCACTTCGCTTGCGCTCTGTCTGACGTACGGCGCGCTGATTTCGGTAGTCGCTGTAGTTCCCAGCGTAGCCGATGACCCGGCCATCGCCCTCGAACGCGAGAATCTTGGTGGCGACGCGGTCGAGGAAGTAGCGATCGTGACTGACGATGAGCGCAGTCGAATTGGATTCCACCAGCATCTCCTCGAGCGCCGCGAGAGTGGCGACGTCGAGGTCGTTCGTTGGCTCGTCGAGGACGAGCACATTGGCCGGAGCGAGCAGCAGCTTCGCCAAGGCCACGCGCGCGCGCTCGCCACCAGACAGCGATGACACCTTGTCCCGTGTGCGATGTGGCGCAAAGAGGAAACGCTTCAGGTAGCTTCGGATGTCGATGGAGCGACCTTGGAAAGTCACTTGCGGCCTGTCCGGTGCGACGTTCTGCTGAACGGATTCGTCCTCGCTGAGACCGCTTCGGCCCTGATCGAAGTACGCGAACTTCGTGTTGGCTCCGATGACGACCCGACCCTGCGTTGGTTCGAGCTCGCCGAGGAGTACGCGCAGCAAACTGGTCTTGCCGGCGCCGTTCGGACCGACGATGCCGAGCCGATCCCCGCGGGACAAGATCAAGTCCAGAGAATCGACGAGCTCGAGCGCGCCGAGGCGCACCCCGAGGCCATGCGCTTCGAGCACGGTTCCGCCAAGCCGTTTGGTCTGCGCCGCGAACCGTGCGACCTGCTCGGCCTTGGGACCGGTGGCATCGCGGAGCGCCTCAGCGCGATCGACGCGCGCCTTCGACTTGCTGGTTCGGGCCTTGGGAGAGCGGCGGAGCCATTCGAGCTCCGTCCGGAGGAGGTTTTGACGGTTTGCCTCGGCGCGATCGGCGTGGGCCAGCCTGTCTGCTTTGGCCTCCAAATACGCATGCCAACCGCCATCGTAGCTGTACACCTTGCCCTGATCGATTTCGAGCGTTCGCTTGACCACCCGGTCGAGGACGTAGCGGTCGTGCGTGATCAGAACGAGCGCCCCCCGGTACTGCTCGCGCAGGTGGGTTTCGAGCCATTCGATGGTGTCGGCATCGAGGTGGTTGGTCGGCTCATCGAGAATCGCCAAGGTGGGTTCTTCGACCAGGAGCCGCGCGAGCGCCACGCGCCGCCGCTCGCCACCGCTCATCTCATCGACGCCGCGGTCCATCTCGCGAAGACCGAGTTGCTGCAGGAGCACGTCGACGCGAAGGCTATTCTCCCAGCCGCCGAGCCGCTCGACCTCGTGGGCGGCTGCCGCCTGCGGCTCGGTGTACGCCTCCCATCCCGGTCCTTGCGCGCCGATGAGCTGGCTGAGCTCTTCGTGTCGCTCAAACGCCTCGGCCCAGGCGCCCAGCCCTTCGAGCACGATGTCTCGGGCATTCCGACCCGTGGGCAAGATAGGTTCCTGTGGCAAGTAGCGAATGGTCGCCTCACGCCGACGTGCGACCCGCCCGGCGTCGGGCTGCTCTTCACCAACCAAGATGCGCGCCAAGGTCGACTTGCCCGAGCCGTTGTTCCCGACGAGCCCCACCCGCTCCCCCTCGTGAATCGACAGGTCCACGCCATCGAGAAGTCGCGTCTCGCCGTAGGCTTTGCGCAGGCCTTCCGCAACCAAGATGGGCACGTTCGCAGGTTCCTCAGGGGTTTGTGAATGGGCCGTCGCCGAAGCTCGCGCGAGCGGGAACGAACGAGACGCCCATTTCGTCGAGCTACCGTACCCACGATCTCGCTTTGCCCGCAAGGCCGCTGGGCTGGCTCACCATCGGTTGACGACGAGACGGGGATTCGGCACGCTGCCGTCACAATTCGCAAGGGAGTTAGTCATGAAGCGTAGCTTAGTCATCATTGGTATGTTTGCCCTCGCGCTCGGTTGTGGCGAGAGCACAACGACCAGCCGGGAGCCTCAAGAAGTCATCGTCGATTCGTTCAACGTGGCTCTGGCGGGGGCCTTCATTCCCTACGAGGCGGAACGGCGGCAGCCGATTGCAGACGCGATCGCAGCGCACGACGCCGACGTCCTCTGCCTGCAAGAGGTCTGGACCCAGACGGACAAAGAGCTCATCCGTGACACGGCGGCGCAAACGTACCCGTACTTTGCATTCTTTGAAAACAACCTCGATACGCCGGTTGACGACCCGACGGACCAGCTAGGCCAGATCCCGCCAGCTCCGACCACCGTGCCTTGTCCGGACGAATTCTTCGACGGCGAAGACCTGACCATCGAACAACAAATGAATGCGGCGATCGACTGCGTGCGGGACAACTGCTCGACGATCGAGGACAGCGACGAGGGCCGCACCACCAGCGCGGCCTGCGCCTCTTCCAACTGCTCGATTGTAGTCGCGCCGCTCCTGTTCGGACTCGACCCTCAACATCAGCGCTGCTACGCCTGTGTCATTCCGCAGCTTCCGACTGCGACGTTCGGTGAGATGCGCGCGAGCTGTCCGACGGTGCCCAACCAAGATCTCGCCTTTGGTGGGCAGAACGGCGTGATGATTCTCTCGCGTCATCCGCTCAAGAACGCCGAGAACTGGGTCATCCCAGGCACCTGGAATCGTCGCAGCATCCTCAAAGCCAGGGTCGAGCTGCCCAACGGGGCGGAGCTCGACACGTACTGCAATCACCTCACGCCAATTTTCGACGCGCAGCCAATCAACACCTTCCCTTACACCGGGCAGTACGGTGACGGGATGACCGGGCCTGAAGGCTGGCAGGCCGAGCAGGAGCTTCAGGCACAAAAACTCATCAACTACGTCGCCTCGACGAGCGGCAACCGACCGGCGGTGATCCTGGGTGACATGAACGCCGGCCTCGGATTCCCCGCGAACGACATCGTGGCCGAGGGTGAGGAAACCTTCAACGTCCTCGATGCGGCGTACGTTCCCGCCTACACCGCGGAGTATCTAAGCGCGCCGCTTTGCACGTTCTGCAGCACCAATCCGGTCACCAACCCTGACAACGACCCCGAAGCGACGTCCGTTTGGATCGACCACATCTTTCTCTACAATTTGGACCAAAGCTCCGTCAGCTCGACCGCACGCATCTTCGACCAAGACGTCGTACCTGTGGAAGGCGACATGCTGGTGCCGCTCTCGGATCACTTCGGCATGCGCTCTGTGATCGTGGTGCCCTAGCGCATCAGGTGAAAATACGAAGCGCGACGGCGATTTGAGCGCCGAAGCCAACTAGGAACGCAACGGTTCGAATCCCTGGCAGGCCGAAAGCGACCGATGGGAAGTGAACGAGTCGTGCCCAGAAATACACCTGGGTCGCAACCAGGATTCCGGGCTCGTCGCCCTTCCCCATGGCGAAGGCCACGAGGACCAAGGTCGCGAAGACCACGAGGTTCTCGACGCCGTTGTAGTGCCCACGCTTCGCTCGACGCGCCCACAGAGCTTGCTTGAGCTCGTCCTCGGGGTCGACCGGTTTCAACGCTCCCATGATGCCCAAGGCTACCATTCGCTCCAGGATGTACGGGACCCAAAACAGTGCCGTCATCAGTGCAGAGGCTGCTAGCCATTGTAGTGCGCTCATCGGATCCTCCAGTTCAAAATGCGTGCGGCGATCGTCAGGACCGACGCTATCCCAGCCAAGACCTCGATGGCAAGGCTCCCGTGTCGCTAGAAGGGGTACGACTGCAGGGTGTCGAGCGCCATGGTCATGAGCATTTGCACCGCTTCGGGGGTGTCGATGGGGATGCCCGCGGCGCCGCCCCCGTAGATCGCCGAGCTTTGGGGCTTGGCATCGCGGTTCTCACCCGCGTAGGCGACGGCTTCGGAAAGGTCGGTTGCAAACGCTTCCACGATGCCGGGGCGGGTCTGAGGCCGCGTCACGCACATGTGAATTGCGGACGGGTGTTGTTGGCCGTTGAAGCGCCAGCCGCGGGTCTTCATGAAGTCGTTGACGTGATAGATGTCGAACTCGTCCGAGCCGAAAGAGAAGCAGAAGGTCGGTGACCCCATGAGCGAAAGCTCAGGCAGGGCCTTGACCGCGTCCTGCATCTTGAATGAGGTTTCGAAGATCTGCTTGGCGTAGCGCAGGTACCCTTCTTTGCCGTAGCGCACCATGGCGGCCCAGGTCGCTGCGATGAGGCCGCCGGAACGGCTGCCGGCGAGCCCATTGGACGCGTAGATGCCGCCCTTCCAAACCGGCTCGACGTAGTACTGATACTTGCGAAACGACGCGTCCCGGTAGACCACGACTGACGTGCCCTTGAGGCCGTAGCCAAACTTGTGGGTATCGGCGGAAATGGAGGTCACGCCCGGCAAACGAAAATCAAAGGCGGGGATCTCGTAACCGAGCGCTTCGCCCCAGGGCAGGATGAAACCACCTAGACAGCCGTCGACATGCAAGCCGATGCCGTGCTGCAGGGCCAAGTCGGAGAGTGCATCGATGGGGTCGATGGTGCCGTACGGGTAGTTGCCCGCGGAGCCGACGAGGGCAATCGTACGATCATCGATGTGGTCGCGGACGAAATCTACGTCGACCAGGGTACTCGCGGGATCCGTCGGTGCGTGGACGACCTCGATGCCGAGCAGGTGCGCGCCCTTGCGGAATGCCGGGTGTGCGGTGTCTGGGATGATGACTTTGGGCCGATCGATGCCGCGCTCGTCGAGAGCCTTGTCACGATAGATGAGCAAGGGGTTGATGATGCTCTCGGTGCCGCCAAAACCAACGGCACCGCAAGCCTTCTGCGCGGGGTTCTGCTTGCTGACCTCTCCGCCATGCATGAGGTCGAGGGTCATCGCGATGATGTCGGACTCGAAGCGCGTCATGCTTGGGCAGATGTCGCGCTGAAGCGAGTTCACATAGGAAAAGAGAGCGCAAACCGCGTTGAGGAAATCGTAGTGCTCGTGGTCGCCGCTGTACATCGTGCCTGAGCAACGGCCGTTCTCCCAGGCTTCGTCTTCTTTGCTGGCAATGGCGCGGAGCTCTTGAAGGATCGCGTCGGTCGAACGGCCCTCCGCCGGGAAGTCGCGAATCACGCCATGACTCTCCGCGTAGGGATAGAGGCCTCTCATCAAGGATTCGATCGTGTCGGTCATGACTCACTCCCAGCGTTCAGCGCGCGAAATACGGAACGGTTCTTCTTAAACGCACGGACGAACTGCGCAAACATCGTATCGTAGCGCGCGGCGAACTCTGGCCGCGGCGCATAGGTCGCCGCGATGGGGACGCGCGCTTCCATCTCCTCCAAACTCAGCTCGCCGAGATGATGGTAGCCCAGCACTGCCAATCCACGGCTCACCGCGTACTCCGGTTCGCGGAGTTGCTCGACCGGAAGTCCGAGGATATCAGCAAAGATCTGCGCCCAGGCCGACGAGAGTGCGCCACCGCCATAGAACCGAATGCGCGAAATATCTCGCTTGGCAAAGCGAGCCACCCTTCCTTGGACCCATCGGAGGTTGAAGGCTACGCCTTCGAGCACAGCACGGCCGAGATGCTCGCGTGTCGTTTGGAGGGATAGGTTCAAAAAGCCGCCCCGCACTTTGCCGTCTTCAGCGGGGGTGACCGAACCGGTCAGCCAGGGCAGAAAGAGGACGCCGTCACTGCCGGGCTCGATCGCCGCGACAGCGCGATCCAAAGCGGAGAACCGCTCGGCAAGGCTGTGATCACCGAAGCTGTCGTCGGCGAACACCAGCTGCTCAAGGAAGTAGTCTAATGCGCCGCCGCCGATTCCCGCTTCCGCCATGACGAAGTAACCGCCGGGGATCGGGGACGGCATGCTCACCAGGGAGTTCAGGACGTCGGTGCGCTTGAAGTCGACGTGGGTGACGCAGACACCTGTCGTGCCGATGGAGATGCCGGCGTGATTGCCCGCGAATGCCGCAGCGCCGACGCCGCCGGCCTGCGTGTCGTTGATCGGTGGAAAGACGATCGTGTCGCGTGAGAGCCCGAGGCGTTCGGCGACCTCGGAAAGCACCGGTCCGAGGGGCTCGTCGATTGGAACGAGCTTCGGTAGCTTCTCTGCGTCGAGGCCCGACCACTTCAGCAAGGTGGGGTGATAGGCGACGTCAGGGCGACGGTTGTCCGTGAGCAGCATGAGAAAGCTGGAACAGCGGTTACTCACATGCCGGCCCGAGAGCCGCATCGCCACGTAGTCCATCGGCTCGAGGAACGTCGCGGTCCGCTCATATGCGTCTGGCCGCGCGAGCTTGAGCCAGCGCATGTGCGCGAGGGAGTCTGCACCCGAGTCGAGCGGCGGAATTCCGTGAATCTGCACCCAGCGGCCCATTTGAAACAGGTTCGGCTTCATGCGCTGCCCACCCGAGAATGTCTTCAAGCGCGACGGCGCACCGCGCTGGTCCATCCAGACGACCATGTTGGCGGTGGGACGGCCTTGGCGGTCGACGGGGATGATCGAGGAGTACTGGCTCGCGCAAGCGATACCGCGGACATCGTGTCTGTTCGGCAGGGAGGCCAGTGCTTGGTCGGCGGCGGCCAAGACCGTCTGCCAGACGCGCTCCGCATCTTGCTCGGCGCCACCGTCCGCGGTGTGAATCGTCTCGATGGAGCCGCGACCAGTGCCGAGCAGCGTACCATCGCGCCGGACGACGGCGGCCTTGACGTTCGAGGTGCCAAGATCGATGGCTAGAATCGGCAAGCGACCTCCCGGCTACTGCTCGATGCAATAGAGGCCCAACTGCGTGGCGCAGGCCGGGGTGATGTTCTCGGTCCAGGTCGCGGTCGTCGAGTTGGTCGCGCCGCACAAGGCGACGCCGGTCGTGCCGCTCGTGAAAGCTGCGCAATCGTCACTGGGATAGGACGCGCCGGTGGCGAGGGTTCCGGTCCAGACCTCACCGGCGCGAACCATACCGCTCGCATCGATACTGACCGGCGCGAGGATGGAGCCATCGACGAGGTCGTCCCAATCGTTGGCAACGATGGTTCCGTCTACGAGAACGTACGGACCGGGTGCATGGGTGACGCGATCGGAGACCTGCGACGAAATGGTCGACAGCCAGGCTTTGAACTCGCCGTCGAGACCAGCGGCTAGGGCTTGCGCCGCGCAAATTGCATCGGCGCCGGCGATGCCACCGAGGTTCGCATTTTGAACGGTCGCGGTTCGGAAGATGCGCCACTCGGATGGACCCGCGTCTCCACCGCTGCCCGCGTCTCCACCGCTGCCCGCGTCTCCACCGCTGCCCGCGTCTCCACCGCTGCCGGCGTCAGAGGCGTTGTCGGTCGAAGAACAGGCGAATGAGCCTGAGATCGCGATGGCGAGCAGGAGGCTATGGGGGCTGCATTTCATTCGAGGCCTTTCGCACGTTACGCGCATCGGAACAACCGCCGCCCTAGTCGAGCGGGTCCAGCCGGATTCGCGTGAGCTTGAGTGTGCTGATGCGCCAGCCGCCTTTCTCCTTGCGGTACTCTTCGTGGTAGTGGCCGTAGCCGCGGATGCCACGTGAAGGTTTGAACTCGACGTAGTCGTACATTGCCCAGATGCCTCGGGCTTCGGTGGGGCTGAGCAGCTCGATTTCGGGCATGTGGCCGTGGTGTACGGTCGTGGCCTTACCGACCGCTTTGCGAATGAAGTCGAGGACGTTCGCCCGGCCTCGAATGGTGTCGCCGGGCGCATGCTTGTCGTGCGAAACATCGACGACGACGTCGTCGGTGAATACCTGAGAGAAGGGCAGCCACTGCTTGGTGTCCATGAGTCGGAAGTAGCGCGCCTTCAGCTGCTTGATAGCCTCGAGCTCCAGGAGTCGCTCGGCGGCCGAGAGGGTCTGGTCTTCTGGGTCGGGCATGGAAGTAGATTACAGGAGACGGTCGTCCTTTGGGATCACGATTCGCGGGTCGTACATTTCGGAGCCGGCACGGCACCCTCGACGGGCGAGGCACGTGATACGCTCCGGGCTCGGTGGCAATGTCATTGCGCACGCTCAAAAAGGACATCGCTCAGTGCGAGATTTGCATCGAGCACCTTCCGCTGGGGCCACGGCCGGTGGTTCAGTTCTCGTCGAAGAGTGGGATTGTGATCGTCGGACAAGCGCCCGGCACCAAGGTGCACGAATCGGGCATTCCGTGGGACGACCCCTCTGGCGACCACCTTCGAGAGTGGCTTCGTGTCTCCCGCGAAGATTTCTACGGCCCAGATTCGTTCGCGCTGGTTCCGATGGGCTTCTGCTACCCCGGAAAAGCAAAGAGCGGCGATGCGCCGCCAAGACCTGAATGTGCGCCGCAGTGGCACCAGCGCGTCCTGGACGCCATCGCTCCGGACCCGCTCGTGCTGCTGTGCGGGCAATACGCACAAGCGCAATATTTGGGCTCCTCTCGAAAGAAGACACTGACGGAAACCGTTCGCTCTTTCGCGGAGTACGGCCCCCGAACGATTCCGCTCCCCCACCCAAGCTGGCGCTCACGCATCTGGATGAAGAAGAACCCGTGGTTCGAAGAGAAGCTCCTGCCCGTGCTGCGCCGAAAGGTCAAAAAGCGGCTCGAGGGCTAGTTGTCCCCTCCTCGAACGGCCGCTCGGCTCTGCTTCTTCTCGCTTTGGCGGCGCTTGTCTTGGAGCCGGCGGCGTTTCTGCGACTTGGATGGCTTCGTTGCGACGCGACGCTTCGGAACGACCAGCGATTTCAGAATCAGGCGACGCAGGCTTGCGCGCGCCCGATCGAGGTTCTGGCGTTGCGAGCGCTCGGCCTGGGCGCTGATTAGAATTCCGCCATTGGCGTCCAGGCGGCGCCCTGCGAGCTTACGCAAACGTCGCTTCTGGGCTTGGGTCAACGCAGCCGTTCCATCGAGGTCGAAGCGAAGGATGACCTTGGTCGCAACCTTGTTGACGTTCTGGCCGCCAGGGCCGGACGAGCGCGCAGCGCTCCATGAGAGGTCGCCGCTGGGAATGCTCAGCTGTTCGTGGATCGCGAGGCCCTTCATGTCTGCCCCGCTGTGTATGCCTCGCTGAGCTCAGGGTCGCCAGCTCAGGGCGATCTGGTTCGGCACCTGTGCGAGCGTGTTGTATGCATCTCGGTAGAGCTTCAAGTCACGAGCCGGCGAGGTGTTTGCATCGATCTGAAGGCCAAACCCCGGGGGGGTTGCACGTGAACACGCCCCGGGGGTCGCGACCCAAACGAGGTTGCCGCGCAAGTGCACGGTCGCTGTCGTGCCCGGAGGCCTGAGCTCGAGCCAGAGCGTCGTGTTCTTCGGGGGCGGGTCGAGCGTTCGCACGTAGATCCCCGTCTGGCTCATGTTGTAGGTGAGGCCATACTCGGGGGAAAACTCACCCTCCGTTCGAAAGCTGCAAATCGTATCGAACAAGTATCGAGGAGACTGTCGTCCCAGACGACGACCGTCTCGCAATAGGTCGTTCGCTAAGAAGAGCAGGTGGTCGTGGGGCGCGTCTTCCGAGATGGTGGCGACGTGCGGGAACTTGGCGTCCAGCATGATTCGAGTCGAAGCGGTGGCCGAGACCACGACAAAACGGGTATTGGGTGCCTTGGCCGATCGCCTGACGTCTTCAATCTTGGCCACGGGAAGGAGCTGGTTGGACACGACGACCAGATCAGGCCCCGGCTCCGATGCCATCGCTGCGATGATCTCCTCCGCATCGACCGCGAAGTGCACATCGAAGCAGGCCTGGCGAAGCACACGTCCCAGAAGCCTTCGATACTCGTCGACATGATGACTGATCAAGACACGGCCCCTCGAGACCGGCGGCCGCGCGGTGGGGTCGAAATCCTGGAGGTTCGCAATCCGTCGAGTCACTCCCCCAATGTTCGAACGCAGGATCACATCGTCTGCCCCTTTTCGATACGCTTGAACGAAGGAGGCATCGCGAAGATCGGAGACCATTGCGATCACCGGCGTCGCGAACAGGAAGGGATCCTCGCGAATCCACGCTGTGGTCGTCGCAAGCTCCTTGGTCTCGCCATCGACGAAAATACACTTCGGGCGAAGCTCGGAGAGATCGTCTTGCGAGCCCAAGATGCTGCTCGACACGTAGGACCCGGAGTTCGCTCGCTCGACGGCCCTCCGAAGCATCGCGCCCTGCGCGCGATCGAACGGTCCGATCAAAGCAGGGCTCCCGAAGTCTCGCGCTTGCATACCCCTAGACTAACGGTGCCGTCACCTCCCCTCCAAACGAACGCCGGCGGGCAGTGGCCTAGGATCCCGACACAACATCGGGCCAAAGGCGTATTGGTCGATTCTTGGACCGGAATCGACCAATGCGGAGCGCCCTACCGTTTGGAATGGTCCAGGGGGACGGCGACCACCGAGGAACAGGAGATCGCCGATTCTGCCTGTAAAACGAGACGATTGCGATTCTTGCTGCACCCGAGATCCCTAGCGGGTAACGTCCGTCTCCGAAGGGATTCGTAGCTCATGTTCAATCCAAGAAGAATGATTCCGAAGTTGGCGGTTGCGGCTCTGGCCTTGACTGGTTGCGGCGAGACCGGCAGCCCGAATGATTTCGGGGGATCTGGCGGATCTGGCGGAACCAGTGGCACGGGTGGCTCCAGCGGAACCGGCGGAACGAGCGGAACTGGCGGAACGAGTGGAACCGGGGGCAGCGGCGGCACGAATGGGACCCTGGCCGGTTCGCTCGAAGCGTTTTGCCTCAAGTTGGTCGAGTGCTTCCCGGGCTATTACGCCAACACCCAAGACTGCGTCAGCTACCTCACTACTTACTATGGCCTAGATGGACAGATCAGCAGCGAATGCGAAGCCGCCGCCATCAGCTACTTCCAGTGCGGGGCGCCGCTGACCTGCCAGGAGCTCGACGGCACCGGCGGAAACAGCTGCGACGACGAGTTTGCCGCCGCCGGCGCGGCGTGTAGCTAAGAACGCGGCCGGGCGCTCGATGATCATCGTCACCGGCACGAAACGCTCGGGTACGTCGATGTGGATGCAGCTCCTCCAGGCTGCGGGCTTTGCCCCCATCGGCGACGCGTTCCCGCGCAATTGGGAAACCACTCTGAAAGATGCAAACCCTGGTGGCTTCTGGGAATCCGAGCTGCGCCGAGGCATCTTCTACGAAACCAACCCCGACCCGAAGACCGGGGCGTACCTCTTTCCTGAGCAGACGGAACGGCACGCGGTCAAAGTGTTCATTCCGGGCCTCCTCAAGACCGACCGCGCGTTCATCAGCAAAGTAGTTGCAACCATTCGCCCCTGGCGCCAGTACCTCGGCTCGGTCCATCGGCTCTACGCCATCGAGCGCAAAGCGCAGGAAGCCGCACGCAAGGACTCGAGCAGCCCGCTCCCGCCGCCCGGGGTCATGTCGCCGATCGTCGAGTGGTGGGTCGAGAATTTTTCCCTGATCAGCGACATCGTCACGCGACGATACCCGTTTTACATGGTGGCATACGACTCGGTACTAGAAGCTCCTGATGAGACGCTGCGCGCGGTCTTTCGCTGGCTCGGAGAGGGCGACGCCGGGGCAGCCCTTCAGAAGGTCGAGCCCGCGTTGCGAACGCAGGCTCATGATTTCCAGAATGAAGCGCACCAAGAGGAAGACGGCCTCGAGCCCGAAGTCATCGAGGTATTCGACGCGCTCTATGACCTGGTGTTGAAGCAGGCCCCGCTCGAACAGGCCTTCGTCGACCGCCTCAATGAAACCAACGAGGCGCTCGGTCCGAGAATCGAAGAAGCCGTGAAAGCCGTTGCGGCAGCGCGGCTCGAACGGAAGCGATTCATGGAGGAGCGCCGCAAGCCGGGAATTGACTAGCGGCGATCGCTCAGTAGCATCGTGCATGCGAACCCCGAGGCCTCCATCTGAGCCCGTGGACTGGCCCGACGATGCGGGACGGGATCGCCTCATTGGGGATTGGCACATCTTCCAGCGTTCGGGCGGGCATCGAACAAGCACCGACGACCTGATCACCGCTTGGTATGCCGTCCATCGAAACCCGGTGTCCCCGGCCCGCTACCTAGACCTCGGATGCGGCGTGGGTTCGGTGCTCCTGATGGTCAGCCACAAGCTGCGCCCCAAGATCGCGGTCGGCGTCGAGGCGCAGGCTCAATCAGTCGCCATGGCACGACGCGCGATTGCTGAGCTGCCAGAGCATGAAAGCGAGATCCACGTCCGACATGAGGACTTCCGTGCGCTCGAGTTTGGCCGCGAGCGCTACGACCTCATCACGGGATCCCCACCCTATTTTCCACTCGATGCGGGTGTGCTGCCCGACGATGCACAACGACGCGCATGCCGCTTTGAAGAACGCGGCGGGGTAGAGGCGTACGTGGAGACGGCCGCCCGCGCCATGGGAGAACGAGCTCGGCTGTACATCGTATTTCAAACGCGTTGGAGCCAGCGAGTCACTGCATCGGCGGCCGAGCACCAGTTGCATTTGAGCGGCCAAGCGGATTTCTCTACACGCGCCGACAAGCCCGGTCCGTTCCTTACGGTATTCGAGCTGTCAAGACAGCCGACGGAGGCGCTTCATCGCATTCACTGTTCGGTACGCGATGCCGATGGACCCATCAGCAGGGAGTACGAGCGAATTCGGCGAGAGCTCGGCGTTGCCGAGAGCGCAAGCTGAACCTTGTGTTTCCATGCGAATTCTATTTTGGTAGGGTCCGGCTCCCATGGCCGATTGGCAGATTGGATTGCTTTCGTTTGCTGGGCCCTTCGTCCTATTGGCCTACCTCGGTTCGAGCTCGGTCGCCATTGCGCAGACCAGGGTCGCCTACCGCGATGGGAATGGGAATTGGCAGCTGGTCGACACCCATGACGCACCGGAGGTCGAGGCGGAGTCGCAGGCCCTGAAGGCGTCAGGCCCTGGGGCGATCAACCTCAGCTACGAAGACCTCGCGATCGAGTCCGGCGTCGGCTTCGATGATCCAGAGTTGGGTGAGGAGCGACGGACAACGCTCGAGGCCGTCGTCGAATATTTGCGCTCCTTGCTCGACGCACCGGGCTCCGCCGACATTTTGATCGGTGGTTCGCAAATGGACGGCAGCGGCCCATTGGCGATCGGCGGTCCCCTTCTATTTGCCGAGGTGGGCTTTCAAAGCGGCTTTGTGTTTGATCATCTCACCACGGGGGTGGACCCGGATGCCGAGGTGCCGGACGGCTTCTTGACTGTGGACTTCGGGTATTCCTGGAACTCCGGTCTCGGCACCCCATCGTTCGAAGAGCTGGACCTCTACACGGTGCTGCTTCACGAGCTCACACACGCGCTAGGTTTTCTAACGCTGATCGCTTCCGATGGGTCGAGCGCGATCCTCAACACAGGTGAAGGCACCGGAGCCTTCTCGACGATGGACGAGCTCTTGGCCCTCGGCTCCTCTGGCCGTGACCTCTATCACCCCGGCGGGGAAATTCGTGCATCGAGCGAGGATCTCATCAGCGGGGATGTCGTCTTCACCGGGCCTCGCACCGTGGCGGCGTTTGGCGCTCCGCCTTCAGTGTTTGCGCCCAACCCCTTCATCGAAGGCAGCAGCGTTGCACACTGGGACTACTCGACTGGCACCGATGTTCTGATGCTTCCCTTCTTGGAGGCGGGAAATGCAAGGCGGGCGTACGCACCTTGGGAGATCCAGGTACTGGCCGACCTGGGGTACGGCGTTCGCGAAGCTGAGTGCGGAGATGGGGTCGTCGATTCCGGCGAAGAGTGCGACGATGGCAACGCCGGGAATGGCGACGCTTGCCTCTCGACATGCGCAAGGGCGGCCTGCGGCGACGGATTCGTGCGAACCGGGGTCGAGGATTGTGACAACGGGCAAGCGAACAGCGACACCTTGCCGGATGCGTGCCGAGCGGATTGCGCCAATGCGCACTGCGGCGACGGCGTCGTCGACGCAGACGAGGAGTGCGATCCTGTCATTCCCTTCAGTGGCCCGCCGTGCACCGCGGCTTGCCTCATTGACGTGGTACCCTCGATCGACGAGCCAGACGCCGGTGTGGAAGACGAACCAGGCCCAATCGCAATCGTTCCCGGAGATTCGGGTGGCTGTAGCGCGGGTACCGGGGGCGTATCGATGCTCCGGAGCGGCGACTGGCTATTGTTCCTGGCTGTGGTCATTGTTGGAAACCGACGGCGGCGTTAAATGGATTGCAGGCATCGAATGGGTCGTAGTACCGTCGGCGAATGCTTTCGCAGCTAAGCTCACGCTCGGATTCGTATCGGGTTCCCAAGCATGAGGCTTCGGTCGCAATCGCGCTTCGCGGCGGCGAGCCCGAGGAGCTGACCGTGTTCCTCGACCCTAGAGCGGCCATGCATCCTGGAGCCGAACGGCCAAGCGAGCTCTTGCTAAACGGCCACCCCTTTCTGACCGTGAAGGCGAGCGACGGGGCGATATGTTTCATCAACAAGCGGGCGATCGCTTGGATGACCGTTGCGCTCGAGCTGGAGATGGGTGAACGGTCGAGTTCGTACCCGGACCATGCGATGGACTGGTGCACGCCGATCGACGTGACCCTCGACGACGGGAGGATCTTCATCGGTGAAGTGTCCATCCTCCTTCCCGCGGCCACTTCCCGACTGCAGGACTACTTGAACAGCTCAGCGCAATTCTTCGAAGTCCGTGACGCGCAGGCTGCCCATTTCGTCAATCGTGACCGCGTGGTCGTGGTCAAAGCGACGGAGTGATTTCATCGACCGAGCGATGCCACCGTCTGAGGCAGCGATTGCCAAGTTCCTGCGTCGCTCCTCCCTGTTTCGTGACGGCCCTTCCGACGTAGCCCGGAAGGTGGCACCTCACATCGAGGTGATCGAGGCACCTGCAGGAACCTTCCTGGTCCGCGCCGGTGCACACGACCAAGGCATCGGAATCATGATGCACGGCTCCGCGTCGGTGAGCATGCCCGCTCCGGGATCCGTCTCCGGGACGACCCTCTTCAGCATTGGCGTCGGCGATCACTTTGGTGAAGTCGGACTGCTCTTAGGCGAGTCACAACCCCATGACGTCAAAGCCGAACAGCCCTGCGTGGTGCTCACCTTGCGAGAGGCCGCGGTCACACAGCTTTGCCAGAAGATCCCGTCGTTTGCTCAGGCTCTGGCGGCATCACTCGCGGACCGCTTGGTCAAGACGAGCACGAGCCGCCCGCCCCCGCCGCCAACCGCGAGTGTGAATGTCAGCGACCGATCGGCGGCGCTGCCTCGCCCCAACGAAACCGTTCCGTTCGTGCGCGTCTCCTCCTACGGCCCGTTGGACTCGGTCATCGATACGGTGCCGGTGCAGATGATCCAAGGGCATCGCATGATCCCGCTCGAGCTTCGTGATCGGGTCTTGACGGTGGGGATGGTGGACCCCTACAACCAGGCCGCGCTCAGAGAATTGAGGCGCGTGCTCCAAAATGCTCAGCCTCGTGTGGTCGCAATTTCAGCGGAAGATTTCACAGCGGCAACCCGCCGACTGAAGCTTCATGCGTCGGCCCAGCATGGCCGACGCGGTCAACGCGTAGACCCGAACGCCGTGATGTTCGACGAGGCAGACTCGCGACGCGACTCGGAGCGCTCGGTCCAACGAGCCGGGGAGCAAGTCGTGGCCCTTGCAGCGGAAGTGGTCGCAGCGGGTCTCGAGCGGGGCGCGAGTGACATCCACTTGGAACCGGGGCGTCGCGGCGTTCGCATTCGCTTCCGAGTCAACGGCCTGCTCTCGGATTGGGAACAGACCGTTCAAATGCATGTGGCGAGGTCGCTGATCGCTCGTTTCAAGGTGCTCGCGGGCCTCGACATCGCGGAGCGCCGGCGACCTCAGGACGGACGTATCGGGGTCCGTGTCGGACGACGTGATGTGGACCTTCGTGTTTCGACCCTCCCTGCAAGCGAGGGCGAGAAGCTCGTCATGCGTGTGTTCGAAGCCGATGCGATGCTGCGGCCACTCGACCAGATCTTCGTCGAACAGAAGACCTTGTCGGCGATCCGCGAAGTTCTCCAGCGGCCGTACGGCGCCATCGTCGTCGCCGGGCCGACAGGATCGGGAAAGACGTCGAGCCTTTATGCGGCGCTTCACGAGCGTCGGACGATCCGCCCGGACACGAACATCATCACGGTCGAAGATCCGGTCGAGTATCGCCTCGATGGCGTGACGCAGGTACAGGTGCATCATGCGATCGGGCTGGGTTTTGCGAACGTGCTCCGCGCAATTCTCCGCCAAGACCCGGACGTCGTCATGGTGGGCGAGGTTCGTGACGAGAAAACTGCGCAGCTTGCGCTGGAGGCCGCCATGACTGGCCACCTGGTCTTGACCTCGATTCACGCAAACAACGCGAGCGCCGTCATTCAGCGCTTCGAGAACTTCGGCTGCCACCGAACGGTGATCGCGGAGTCGATGGCCCTGGTCCTCATTCAGCGGCTGGCGCGCCGCCTTTGTCCTCAATGCACCGTCATAGAAGAGGTTTCCGAGCTTTTGCGCGAAGCGCTCCTGGCTCGCGGTCTGTACGATCCGGGTCATCCGACAGCGCTTCCTCGAGCGACGGGCTGCGATGCTTGCGATCAAACGGGCTTTCTCGGGCGGGTGGCGGTCATCGAATCTCTCCGCCTCACCGACCCGATTCGATCGATGTTGATGGCCAACCGACCGCTAGGCGACGTCATCGAGTTGTCCGTGCAGTCGGGCGCCCTCTTGCCGTTTTCCAGCTATGCCTCGTTTATGATGGAGCAGCGGCTCATCGGGCCCTCTCAAGCCCTACTGGCCGTCGCTTCGTAACCGCGACTCCGCAATGGCAGGCCGGTCATCGCTAGCCAGCATCGTGCTTCGCGACGAGGTCTTGGGCGATCCGTTCGGGAACCGGGTCGTAGTGGCTGAGCTCCATCGTGAAGCTGCCACGACCTTTTGTGATGCTCTTGAGCGTCGGTTCGTAGTCCATCATGTCGGCCAGGGGGACGGAGGCCTTGACGACGGCCGCGCCGCTGCTCATCACGTCTGTTCCGAACACTTTGCCACGACGGCTTGAAAGATCACCGGTGACGGTCCCCACGGCATTGCCTGGCGCAGTCACTTCGACGTTTACGATCGGCTCGAGGATCTGTGGATTGGCTTTGAGAAACGCATCCTTGAACGCGAACTTGCCAGCGGTACGAAAGGCGATTTCCTTGCTGTCGACCGAATGTGTCTTCCCGTCGAAGACGGTCACACGCACATCCTCGATTGGGTAGCCCGCGACGACGCCTTGCCGCATGATGTCACGAACGCCTTTCTCGATGGCCGGCATGAAGCCTTTGGGGATCACCCCGCCGACGATCTTGTCGACGAACTCGAAACCCGCACCTCTTTCGAGCGGTTCAACGCGAAGCTTGACTTCGCCAAACTGCCCCGCGCCGCCACTTTGCTTCTTGTGCCGGTAGTGGCCTTCCGCCTCGCCCATGATCGTTTCGTGGTACGCGACCTTCGGCGGCTTGGTTTCCACGTCGACGCCCTGGTTTCTGATACGCTCGATCACCAAGCTCAAGTGCATCTCGCCTAGGCCATGGATGACGAGCTCGTGCGTTTCGGACTCGAAATGGGCCTCGAAGGTAGGGTCCTCCTCGCGGATGCGAGCGAGGACCTCGGTGATCTTGTCTTCGTCGCCGCGAGTCTTGGGCACGATGGCGAGGCCGTGCAATGGCGTCGGATATGGCAGCGCCTTGTGGTGCACGTGGTCGAGGGCATGATCGTCGTGCAGCACATCGCCCAAGTGCAGCTCCTCGAGCTTGGCGATCGCTCCGAGGTCACCTGCAACGATTTCGGTCACGGGCTCGCGCTGTTTGCCCTGGAGCTTGAAGAGGTGCCCGAGCCGAATGGGCTTCTTGCCATCTCCGATGAAGAGCTGGTCGCCCGTCTTCATGGTGCCCTGGTAAACCCGACACAGGCACAGTTTGCCGAGGTACGGGTCCGTGGTGACGTGGAACACGCGCGCCAGGAGCGTCTTGCTCGCGTCATCGACATAGAGGAATGGCGTTTCGTCTTTTCCTTCGCCGATGAAGAACGGGCGCGGGTTCCCTTCGGGGGGGCTCGGAAAATGCCGCACGATGATGTCGAGCAGCGACTCGACGCCTGCGCCGCTCAGGGCGTCCGTAAAACAGACCGGAATCACGTGCGCCTGATCCATGGCGCGTTCAAATGGCTCGTGAAGCGCTTCGTAATTTGGCTCTTCGCCTTCGAGGTATCGCTCCATGAGCACGTCGTCGATCTCGACAATCTGATCGAGGAGCTCGGTGTGAAAGCCGGCGACTGGGCCGATGTCGCTGTCGCCCTCGCCGTTCAACAGGCAATCGATGACGGCCGTGCCCTTGTTCGCGGGCAAGTTGATCGGAAGGCAGCCACGGCCAAACGCTTCTTTGAGCTCCCCCAGAAATGCAGCGAGGTGTCCGATGCCTTCTCCAATGTGGCTGACCACGATGGCAACCGGCAGCTCGAGGTTGCGGGCGAGCTTCAACAGGCGCCGGGTCATGCTGTCGATCCCACGCTCCGGATCCATCACCAGCACCATCGTCTCGGCAGCCGGAAGGCAGGCAATCGCCTGTCCTATGAAATCAGGGGCACCCGGAAGGTCGAGGATGTTGATGCGCTTCCCTTGGTGGCCGGCATGCAGAAGCGTCGAGTACACGGAGTAGTGGTGCGCTTGCTCTTCTTTCTCGAAGTCGCTCGCCGCGGTGCCCGCGTCGACGTTGCCCTGGCGACTGATTTCGCCAGCGCGAAACAGGAGGGCTTCGGCCAGGGTAGTTTTTCCGCTCGAGCGGGGGCCGGCGAGGAGAACGTTGTGGAAGTCGGCGGTGTCGAAGTAGGCCATGGCCCGATATGAAGCAAATGTTGAGCGAAGCTGCAAGCCGGCTCTAGCCATGTTCGCAAATCAAATCTCGAGAAGCGCCGCGGGCACGCCGATATGGCGTAGCGGGCCGGCGAAATCCTCCGGTATGGCGCTTTCGAACGTGACGCATTCACCGCTCGCCGGGTGCGTGAAAGAGAGCCGTCGCGCGTGGAGGGCGAGCCGGTAGAGGCCCAGCTCGGCGCGATAGCGACGGTTGTCCGGTCCGTTTCCGTATTTGACATCGCCGGCGATCGGATGGTCGATGCGTCGGAGATGGCGGCGAATCTGATGACGACGTCCGGTTTTCGGATGCGCCTCGACGAGTGAGAGCCGCCGGTCGGAGACGAAGCGTGTTTCGTACTCGGTGAGCGATTCTACGTCCGGGCCACCTTCACGCTTGGCCATCGGACTATCGATCAGCCCGTGTGGTGGAGGCGTGCCGCGAACCAATGCCAAGTAGGTCTTGTGCACGGTGCGGGTGCTGAATGACTCGTGAAGTGCCCGGGCATGCTCCGAGGAGAGCGCGAACACGAGCACACCACTCGTCGCACGATCGAGGCGATGCACCGGGTAGACCCACTGACCAATTGCATCACGTGTAAGATTGAGCGCAAAGGTCGAGCCCTGGTCGTCACCACGATGGACGGACAGGCCGGAGGGTTTGTCGACAACGACCACGGCGTCATCACGATAGAGGATTTCGATGGACGTCGGGATGCGCGCTGGGCGCGGCGCTTCGTCTAGCTGGCGGCGATCCCGCTCTACGTCGAAGGCCTTGTCGATGTTGCTGAGCTTCATGTTGCCGCTTCTGAGCGTGGCTCCCCTTATACTCCGTCTTCTTCGCGATGAAACCAAGCAGAGACAAGCAGCGCCGAGGCTCCCGCGGGGCCGTGTGGTTGGACCTGTGGGAGTTGAGACGCTAAGGGAACACCTGCGTTTTGGCCGACACCCCCACTATTCTCAACACGTTCGCACTTTCGCATTTCTGCGAGAACGCGCGCTGGGCGCTGGACTACAAAGGCGTTTCGTACGCCGAAGTGTCCTGGGCGCCGATGCTACACATGCTGCGCACCTGGCGCCTCAAGAAGACCTACACGCCGGTTCTGAGTATCGACGGTCGAGTCATTCAAGAGAGCGCCGAGATTTGCGCGTACCTCGAGGAGCGCTTCCCGGAGCCCGTGCTGATCCCAGCTCAGCATCGCGAAGAAGTGCTTCGGGTGGCGGACGAAGCCAGGTCGCTTGGGCCCCATGTCCGGCGGCTGACCTATCTCGCGATCGGCGAAGATTCAAAGCTGCTGCAGAGGGCGTGGGCGCTCAACGTCAGTCCCGCCGAGGCTCGGCTACACAAAGTGGTCTTTCCGGTGTCACGCAGAATGGCGTTCAAAGCGCTTCAGGTGAATCCGGAGGCGGGTGCGGCGAGCGAGAAGATCGTTCGGAGCTTCCTCGAAGCGCAGGACCCATCGTTTGGCGACACGACCCGGTTTTTGGTGGGCGACACGTTCACCTTGGCCGACCTGACCATGGCGTCGATGCTTTCGCCCTTGGCGCGACCGCCGGAGCACCCGTTCTACCCTCGAATGGCGTATGGCAAGGTCGGGGATGCATGGGTCGAGAAGATGCGGGGTTACCGAATGATCGACTGGGTGCGGGGCTGCTACGCGCGGCATCGCGCCCGATGAGCGCATCGCGTTGAAGCGGCTCGCGAACGACACGGTCGCTCGCAGCTTGTCAAAGGTGATGGTGCGCTTCAGGATCGGCCCGCTATGATTGAATCCCCCCTCACGCTCCCATGCGGCCTCACGCTGAAGAATCGAGTGGCCAAGGCCGCCATGACCGAGAACATCGCCGACCCGGTCGACGGCAACCCCAATGAACGGCACTTTCGTTTGTACGAACGCTGGTCGAATGGCGGTGCCGGGCTTCTGCTCACGGGCAACGTGATGATCGATCGGCGTTTTTTGGAGCAAGCGGGCAACGTGGTCTTGGATGCGAGGAGCAACTTCGGAGCGTTTCAAGAATACGCTCGGCGTGCGAAGTCGGGCGGAGCCAAAGTGATCATGCAGGTGAGCCATCCGGGCCGTCAATCGAGCCTATTCATCACACGCAAGCCGGTCGCCCCTTCGGCGAGCAGCGCGGTCAAGATGATCGCGTCGTTTGCCAAGCCGCGCGCGCTCGACGCCGACGAGATTGAAGCGCTGATCCAGGCATTTGGCATCATGGCCGCGCAGGCGGAGAAGGCTGGTTTCGATGGGGTGCAAATCCACTCGGCGCACGGGTACCTCGGGAGCCAGTTTCTCTCTCCGCTGACCAATCTCCGGACCGACAAATGGGGCGGTTCGCTCGAAAATCGTGCCCGATTTCTGTTGGAGTGCATCCGGGCGGTGCGCCGGGAGACTTCACCTGGCTTTGCGGTTTCCGTGAAGCTCAACTCGTCCGACTTTCAGCGTGGAGGTTTCACGCACGAAGAGTCGATCGAGGTGGCGCGCTTGCTCGATGCAGAAGGCATCGACCTGCTCGAAATTTCGGGCGGCAATTACGAGAGCCCTGCGCTTCTGCTCGGTGTCGACAACGAGAAGGCCGAAAGCACCAAGGCTCGCGAGGCCTATTTCTTCAAGTACGCGCAAGGAATTCGGCAGGCCTTCAAGCGGCCGCTCATGCTGACCGGAGGGTTGCGCTCGGCTTCGGTGATGAACGAGGTGCTCGCAAGTGGCGCGGTCGATGTAATCGGTCTTGCGCGGCCCCTCGCCGTGGACCCGGATTTTCCGGCGAAGCTCGTCGGGGGTGACCCTTCCATCGTATCCCCGGTGATGCCGGTTCGATTCATCAACAAACAGTTTAGCGCCATGGCCGAAGCGGGATATCATGGCGCCCAGCTCGAACGCATGGGCGACGGGAAGGAACCGGACGCGCGGCTCTCACCGTTTCGCGCGACGACGCATTACCTCGGTGCCCAAATGGCGGGCTTCGTTCGACTCATGCGAAGGCCGGCGTTGCCCAAGCAACTCCTGGCCGAAACCTAGGGGCTACTGGCTCGAGAATATCATCGACATGGACGGTCCCCGACTACTCATCTTCGACGTCAACGAGACCTTGCTCGACCTCGCCGGGCTGCGCTCGGTGTTCTCAGAGGCCCTTGGCGGTGGGGATAGCCTTGCGGAGTGGTTCTTCCGACTTCTCCACGGCAGCCTAGTGGCCAATGCAACCGACAGCTTTCGTTCGTTCGAGACGATCGGCGTCGAGGCCTTGCGCGCAGTCGCGCTGAGGCAGGGTCGGGAGCTCTCTGACCGCGATGCGCATCATCTGGTCGACAGATTTCGCTCACTGCCACCGCACCCCGACGTTCCCCGCGGGCTTTCTCGCTTGGCGGTGGCGGGATTTAGACTGATCGCCCTATCGAACGGCTCGGCGTCTGGCATCCGAAGCCAGCTCACCCACGCCGGGATCGTCGATCGCTTCGAGCGCATCGTCAGCGTCGAGGAAGCCAGTCGCTTCAAGCCCGACCCGGCTCCCTATCGCTTGGCGCTCGCGCATCTCGGCGTAGAGGCTGGGCAGGCCATGATGGTTGCCGCGCACGACTGGGACATCATCGGAGCCCGCGCCGTCGGTATTCCCGGCGCGTTCATCGCGCGCCAAGGAGTGATCTGGACGGTTCCACACCCACGACCCGACTTAGCCCCGGCCAACATCGAGGAGCTTGCCGCGGAGCTCGGTGCATGACTGAGCCGCCGACGCTCGGGTAAACGCTGACTACGAAGCGCTTCGCGCAGGGCTTCGCTTCAGAGGACGGTTTCACGATCCCCCCCGTCTTCGGCCGGGGCCTGCTCCAGACGAAGGCGTCGAATACGACGGCGACTAACGTCCAAGACGGTCGCTACGTAGGGCCCGACGAGCACTTTGTCGCCCGGCTTTGCCATTCGTCCGAGTCGCGCAGTCACGTGGCCGCCGATGGTGTCTTCGTCTTCGGCTTCCTCTTCACTGAGCTCGAAATCGAGCCTGTCGCAGGTTTCGGGGACGGACATTCGACCCGCGATTTCGTAGACGCCCTCCTGCACCGCTTGGAACTCTCGGTCGATTTCATCGAACTCGTCGCCGAGCGGCCCGACGATTTCCTCGAGCGCGTCTTCTCGGAACGCCAATCCGATGACGGTCCCGCGCTCATCCACGACGGCCGCGCAGTGCTGTTGGTTTGATTGCAGCTCGATGAGGAAGTTGGAAATCGACATGGTGTCGGGGACGAAGATCGCCTCTCGGGCCAGAGCGCGAAAATCCAAACCCTTCCCATCTAGGGCTTGTTGCATCACATCCTTGGTGTGTACGAAGCCGATGATCGTGTCCAATCCAACCTCGCAGAGCGGCAAACGACTGTGACCACTGTCCCGGATGACCGCGACGTTCTCTTCATCGGGGAGGCCCATGGCGAGGTATCCGACGTCGATGCGCGGAACCACGATGTGGCGGACCTCGAGCTCCATGATTCGAAAGACGTTCCCGGTGACGTCATGCTCGAGTTTCGAGAGGTGCCCCGCAGCCCACGAAAGCGCGAGCATCGAACGAATCTCATCCGAGGTATGTGTGGCCTCGTCGCCGTGATGCGCGGGCAAGCCCGCCAGGCGCAACAATCGGTTGGAGATGCTGTTGATCACCGCAATGAACGGTGTGAAGACCCATGTGAAGAGCTTGAGCGGAAGCGCCGTGCGCAGGGCTGTCGTTTCGGCCCGGCGAAGCGCCCACATCTTGGGTGCCTGTTCGCCCACTGTCATGTGCAAGACAGTGATCACGGCGAAGGCGATGGTGATCGAGACGATCGGGAGCCAGGCCGCGTCCTGCGCGACTTCGACACCGAGCCCATCGAGCGCCGCGATGAGCAACACCGACACGGCGGGCTCGCCCAAGGCGCCGAGGATCAGGCTGGCCAGGGTGATGCCTAGCTGGCACGCCGAAAGGTAGCGATCCATGTGCTTAAGGATGTGCTGAACCAGAACGGCGCTTCGTTGTCCTTCCTTCGCCAAGTTGTCGATGCGCGTCGCACGAACCTTCACGAGCGCAAACTCGGTGGCAACAAAGAAGCCATTGAGCAACACGAAGAAGAGCGTTGCGCCCAAGCGCCAGGCAACCCCTACGGCATCTAGCTGTGTGTGCGGATCGCTCATGGTATGCGGCTCGCTTGCATCTTTGACGTTTGGGGCATCTTGCTCCTCTATACCAGCTTCTCGAGACAGATCTCCGTGCTAAGAGGCCGCGAGCATGCCAGCAAGCAAGGTTGCAAGCCCGAGAAACGTGAAAAAACCCACGATGTCCGTCACGGTCGTGAGAATGATCGAAGAAGCGGTCGCTGGATCTCGGTTCAGTTTGACCAAGACGACGGGGATGATCGCACCGGCGCCCGACGCCGCGATCATCGATATGATCATCGATAGAAACATGACGAAGGCCAGACCGAGGTTGCGGCTCCAAATGTAGACACCGATGGAAGTCACAATGGAAATCGCGATCCCGTTGACCAAGCCGACGATCAGCTCTTTCATAAGTACGCGGAAGCCTTGCGACACGCGGAACTCTCGCAAGGCGAGCCCGCGCATCGTGACGGCGAGGGCCTGAGCTCCCGTGTTGCCGGACTGACCGGCGACCACCGGAAGAAGGACCGCGACAGCCGTGAAGCGAGCGATCGTGCCTTCGAAAAGACCCACGACCGATGCCGCGAGAAAGGCTGTGACCAAGTTGATGTTCAACCAAGGAAGGCGACTTCGTACGCCAACCCACGGGGGAGAGAGGGCGCGTTCTTCCCTCGAACCACCGACCATCTGCTGAAGATCCATGATGGCATCTGCTTGTGCCGCCTCGACGAGGCCGACCTGTCGAATGATGCCCACGACACGGTTCTGAAGGTCGATCACGGGTAGGCTCGAGAGGTGATACTTATTCAGGAGCTCGACCACCTCTTCACGAGACGTCATGGGATGAACGGACACGACCCGCGGGCTCTTGAGCTCCGCCAACTGCTGGTCCGGGGCAGCGCCCACGACGTCTTGTAGGCGCACCACGCCGCTGAAAGCACCCTCGTCATCGACGATGACGAGGTCTGAAATTCTTCGATTGCGAAGCTTCTGAATTCGCTCGAGGGCGTCTCGAACCGAGGTCTCTCTTGTGAAGACGGCGACCCGCGCATCCATGATCTGGCCCGCGGTGCCCGGAGGAAAGGCGAGGATTTCTTTGATTTCTTGTGCCAGAGAGGTCGAGAGCACACCGAGCAGCTTCGATCGTGTCTCCTCCGGAAGTCGTGCGAGCAAGTTCGCCGCGTGTGCAGGGTCGAGCCCGGACACCAGCTGCTCCACCCCCTTCTCTCCCGCAGCCGCCAGGACTGTCGCCGCGCAATCCCCTTGCATGTATCCAAGAACCCTTGCCGTGGTCTGCGGCGATTCGACGGCGAGCACAGAGGCGACCTGTTCGGGCGCGGCACTCTCCATCTGCCTCGCCACCTCTCCAGGATGCAAGCGCATGAACTGCCCTACGACCTCGTGAACGGCGGTGCTCATTTGCCCCCCCGATCGGGTTCGCGCGACCCTATAACGACCGCAGCCGCCGACTCCACCAGTCCACGCAGCCCGAGGCCATAGAGCTCGCCGAGGGCCGCTGCGGTTTGCGCACCCTGATCCTGTAGCCCGGTGTCGAGCAATCGCTCTTCGAGCTTTCGGATCGCCGCGTATCTGAGGACGCCGACGAAACGTCCACCGGCCTCGACGACCGGCAATGCGTGGAATCGCTTCCACGCGGGATGGGCCACAATCGCCTGCCAGCTGGCCCGTGCGGAAACCGATTGGACGGGACGAACGGCGATCAGACCGAGAAGCTGATCGGTCCTCGCCGCCATGAGCTCCGGTAAGTTGAGGACTCCCAGGAGCTCTTGGCCCTCGGAGACCACGTACACATAGTGCAAGGCGTCCCGCGCGGCCCTGCGGATCAGATTGAGTGCATCGCCGGCCGAGACGGTTTCCGTGAGGGCGAGGGCCTGCGGATCCATGAGTGCGCCGGCTGTGTCCTGTGAGTACCGAAGAAGGCCCTTGGTGGCCTTGCGCGCCGCGGGGCTCAGCGATTCGATGACCTTCGACCGCGGCTCCGGGGCCATCGCGCGAATGATCGTAGCGGCGATGTCGTGGCGGGTTGCGGAGAGCGCGGCTGCCGCTCTGTCCGCTTCAACGAGGTCGAGGGAGCTCGCGGCCAAGGGAGGGGCAAGCCACGGAAGAAGCTGGGCCAAGTGATCGAAGGGAAGCGCCCCCATCACCTCGGCGGCATCTGCAGCGGAGAGCAATTCCAAGACCCGTGCGACCTCGGCTGGGTGTGCATTGGCGAATGCATTGAGCAACCTCGATTCAAGCTCCACGGGGACCCTCCTCGCTCAAGAGCACGCATCGGGCATTCACGAAGTCTCGACCTGGAATCAGCATCTCGCCATCGGCAGTCTCCAACGAGACCGCGGTCCTGCTCGTCCTCACGATGCGACCTTCGTCTGGGCCAAGACGAACGAGCTGGCCGATTCGGTGGGACTTATTCACGTAGTGCATCGCGAGAATGTCCCCCACGAAGTCGCGGGCTCCAAGGCCAAACGCCAACGCTGCAGCGGCGAGGGTCGCCGCCACTAGAATCATGAACATCGCGCTCAGAAGCGACACATCCAATCCCAGCCGCTCTGCTGCAACGAGACCAGTGGCAATTACGATCGCCAGCTGCGCGAACCGGGCCAGGCCTCGGGCTTGTGATGCTGGCATTCGAACGGCTGTCTTGATGATCGCGTTGCGCGCGAGCCGGCCCGCGACGATGCCAAGAAACAAGAACGCAGCCGCAAGCGCTAGTCTCGGCAGGTAGCCAGCAAAGGCACCGACCCAGCGGCTGAAGACAGCAATATCGAGCGCATCGATGGCGACCATCGAAGTGACCAACAAAACCAGCCAGTACACGCCGCCCGCGGCGACGTTCCCAACATCGTTGTCTTCGACCGCCTCGGCCCAGGCCGCGCGGCCCGTTCCCGAAGGAATCCGCGCTGCAAGCCGTCGGAAAACCCGGCGGACGACCCTCCGCAGGGCCCAGGCCAAGGCCCATCCAAGAATCAAGACGATGAACGCCGTCACTAGATTGGGGAGCGCGTCGATCAGGCTCAGTTTCCATTGGGTGAGTGAAGAGAGGATTTGCTTTGTCGTGTCGTCGAGCTTCATAGGATTTCTCCGGCTGAATCACGGCAACCGACTTCTAGAGATGCCGGCGCCCAGGTGCTTGGTTCAGGGTAAGGTCGCGATTATTCCGCGCTCGCAGTGACGTTGCGGTCTTGAGCCCAGCTGGCCTCGTCGGTGCCGGTCGCCATCTCTTCTCCGACCGAAGTGATCGAAAAGCGGCTCGAATTCAAACCGAGCGAACGCATGTAGTCGCGGACGGCGCTCGCACGTCGTTCGCCGAGCGCGATGTTGTATTCCTCGGTGCCCTGCGGATCGCATGCACCGGTCAGCATCAGCCCGCCTTGGAGCCCTTGGCCCCGGAAACATTCGACGGCCTCCTGGACCGTCATACGCGCAGTGCTGTCGAGCTCTGCTGAATCAAAGGCGAAATACACGGTCTGAAGCTCGCAGCGCGCTTCTTCGATCTGTACCGGCTCAGGCTCAGGGGGAGGCGCTTCGGACCCTGTGGTGACCTCTGGCTCGGGCTCCTCTGCGTCCTTCTTGCAGCCGGCCATCGCCGCTGCACTCAAGGACGCGCAGATGGAAATCATGAGAACCCCATTCAGATGCATCTTCATGTTCGTTTGCGACATCGTCTCGTCTCCCTCGCAGGGCTTGGATCAGCCACTGAGTGGGCCGCCCCGATTGGGCCACCCCAGCAGCAGGAACCGTGCCAGAGACTGCCGCCCGCGGATAGTGCCTGGCGCCGCGGCCGCTGGAAAGAGGGCCTGCCACATGGGGCGCGCAAGTGCAGAATTTGCTCTCCTTCGAGCTGGACCAATGCAATCGGTGCACGGCGACCTGGCGCGCCTTGGCCCCTACTTGCCAGGCTCCGGCGCAAGGCGCCGCGTCGCTCCGAGAGCCATGGATGTCACCGCCTCGCGCACAGCGAAGGCCCACGCGATCTACAACGCCGAGCTCGAAGCTTCCGGCCTTCAGATACAAACGCCTCAAAGCATTCGGGACGTCACCAAGCAGGAGGTGCCGCTCTGGGTCCAACGACTCGGTGGGCACGCCGTCGTGCAGAGTCTCATGGGGAACTTCAGTTGGAGCTCCGTCGAGCGCGCAGGTCGCTACTATCACGTGGGGACGATCCCAGATCGGCATGGGCACGTCTACGTGGCCGATCTTCGCATCATGGTTTGTGGTGGTGCGAATGGATTTCGTCCTCTTGCGATTTACGCGCGCCGCTCGAGAAAGTCGCTTCCGTCCGGCCTAGAGGATGGGGAGTCGTCCTGGGATGTCCTTGGGACCAACCTGTCCGAGCGCCAGCCGGATGGTGCCTGGACCGCGTCCACGGAGAGGCTCCTGCTGATGGATCGCCGAGACTTCAACACCGTCGGTGTTGGAACCGACGATCTCGTCGAGGCCTATGTCCAGTCGGTGCTGGCCACGATCGCGGTCGACAAAATGACCGCCAGACCGCTCACGCAGGAACGTCTGAAGTGGACGCGCCAGCGCAGTCGGGCCATCCTCGAACCATGGCCCAGGAACAGACCGGTCGGATCCTCATTGTCGAGAGCGACCGGGCTCTGCAATCGGAGCTGGAGGGGCAGCTCTCGGCGATCGGGCACATCGTAGAGACGGCCCCCGACAGCGTCACCGCCCTCGAGCACCTGGAGCGGTCGATGCCTGACGTGGTCTTGCTAGCACTCGACCCGGAAGGGATGAGTGGCTTCGACTTCCTTCGGCAGGCCAGAGCACTCCTTCCTGCCGCCTCGTTCATCGCTATGGCGGAAACCGGCTCCGCGGACACCGCGGTCAAAGCACTGGCGTGCGGCGCAGACCGCCTTCTCACGCGGCCTGTTCGGCCGGACGCGCTGGCGCTCATCGTCGAGCGGTCCCTCGACAAACCCCTTCATGCGAGAGACGCCATGCAAGCCCGGGCCGGTGCGGCCGCAACCCTGCCCACGAGCGCGCTCATGGACCGTGTCGTGGGCGTGCACCCTTCGATGCAACGCCTTTTCAACCGTTTGCTTCAAGCCGCCAAGAGCCGGTCGACCGTGCTGATCCAAGGCGAAACGGGCACAGGCAAAGAGCTCATTGCGAAAGCGATTCATGAGCACTCCCTGAGGAGTGAGGGTCCCTTGATTCGGCTGAACTGCGCGGCCCTCGCCGAGAGTGTCCTCGAGTCTGAGCTTTTCGGGCACGAAAAGGGGGCGTTCACCGGCGCGGTCACGCGACGAAGGGGGCGGTTCGAGCAGGCCGACGGTGGGACGTTGTTCCTCGACGAGCTCAGCGAGATGCCGCTTTCGGTGCAAATCAAATTGCTCCGGTTTCTGCAGGAACGGGAGCTAGAGCGGGTGGGCGGAAACGAAACGGTCAAGGTGAACGTACGCGTCGTGGCTGCGACGAACCGCGACCTCAAATCGCTAGTAGAAGACGGAATGTTCCGCGAAGATCTCTACTTTCGCCTGAAGGTGGTCGTCCTCGAGGTGCCGCCGCTGCGCGCGCGTCCCAGCGATATTCCGCTCTTGGCCGACCATTTCCTCCGGCTCTATGCCGACGAGAACGACAAGAAGGTGCGAGGTTTCACCCATGATGCAAAGGAAGCATTGGTGGCCTACCCCTGGCCCGGAAACGTTCGCGAGCTTCAGCATGCGATCGAACAGGCGGTCGTGCTCTGCGAGAAGGAGCTCATCGACACCGAGGACTTGCCGATTGAGCCGCCCGACCGGGAGGCCGAACCCTTGAGCCTGCTGGTCCCTGGCGTGACGCTTGCGGAGGTCGAGCGCTATACCATCATGAGAACGCTCGAAGCGGTTGGCGGCTCACCGACCAAAGCCGCCGCGATTCTTGGGATCAGCAAGCGAACGATTCACTATCGCCTCGAGGAGTGGGGGGTCGCGAAAAGCAACGAGGAGGACGATATCAAGTGAAACGGAGCGCGGCGAGTTTCGCCGGCTCCGCTTCGGGGTGGTTCCCGACGGGCTATCAGGAACCGCTGGTGTAAGGGATTCCTTTTCCTTTACGACCGCTTGAATGTGTCGTCCGGCGTCAGGACATCCAGGACACCGTCCACTAGAAAAACGTGCTTCCGCAGAACTTTGCCGAGCTCGGAGGCGATGAAGATGGCTTCGGCGAGGCGCCCGGTTTCGATGCTGGCTTCCATGGATCGGGCGGCCCGGAGGAGCCGCTGATTGTCGGAACGGATTCTCTCGACCACTTCAGGTGTGACCAAATCTGATTGCGGATGGGTCATGACTGCCTCCGTGGCACTTCCACTGAAGCAAGTGCCGTGCCGAGCGGGCGACGATGGACCAATTGCCGCTGCCGCGTGCAGACCGCCGGGGCGTGCGCTCCGAACGGTGCAAGGTCTGCATTGGTCCGAAGGGGCGGCCGTGCAGTTCCTGCACTCACACGCCGGGCCCACGCTGCGCGCCTCGGTAAAGGATTCCTCGGCCGGGTTGCAGTGCCCTTGACCACGCCTGGCACAGAACCTGCTTTGGCGCCTACTGAAATGAGCATGAGAGTCGATTTGGCTTCTGGGGAGCCTCGTGCGCGTCGGCGCATCTTGGGGCTGACGCAGCCGCTGGTGCGCTTTCTCCATGTGGAGTCGGCAAGCGGCTTGGTTCTGGCCGTCTGTACCGTTGTCGCATTGGCGGCGGCCAACTCGCCTTGGGCGGATTCGTACGCACGGCTCTGGGACCAAAACATCCGAGTGGGCGCCGGTGCTCTAGAGCTGTCTTATCCCCTTTGGTACTGGATCAACGATGCGCTCATGGTCCTGTTCTTCTTCGTGATCGGATTGGAGATCAAGCGAGAGCTCGTCCACGGCGAGCTTCGAGACGCGCGACGTGTGGTCCTTCCCGTTGCGGCTGCCGTAGGTGGCGTCGCCGCGCCCATCATCATTTTTCTCGCGATCCTCCCCGAAGGTCCGGGGCGCGCGGGTTGGGCGGTTCCGATGGCCACGGATATCGCATTCGTCGTCGGCGGTCTCGCTCTGCTCGGAAGTCGCGTGCCGCGAGGCCTCAAAGTGTTTGTGCTCTCGTTGGCAATTGTCGATGACATCATGGCGGTCGTCGTCATTGCGCTCTTCTATACGGACACGCTTCACCCAACCTGGCTGCTTGGCGCCCTCGCAGGACTCGTCTTGGTGGTGGTGGCACGTGGAGCGGGGGTACGCGCCATCTCGATGTATTTCCTGATCGGCGGAGTGGTCTGGCTGTGCACTCTCAAGTCGGGGATTCATCCGACCATCGCCGGCGTCGCCCTCGGCCTGCTCGCGCCGAGCAAGGCTGGGCTGACCGACGCCGCATTCTTGGAGCGCTTCGAACGCGCCTCGCTCGCCCTCCGAACGCAACCTGTGGATGAAGTCTCGCGCCGTCACGTGCTAAGCGATCTGGCGTTTGCTGCGCGGGAGGCCATGTCCCCCCTGGTTCGCCTCGAGTCCAACCTTCACCCTTGGGTCGCCTTCCTCATCATGCCACTCTTCGCACTTGCCAATGCAGGCGTCCCCATCAACCGCTCCGCGCTCGACGAGCCCATCGCAGTCGCGGCCGGAGTTGGGCTCTTCGTCGGCAAGCCGATCGGCATTCTGTTGGTCTCCTGGCTCACGATCCGCCTCGGCTGGGCGAAGCTCCCCGAGGGGGTCGGCTGGAACGCGCTCGTCGGAGCGGCATCCCTGTGCGGTGTGGGCTTCACGATGGCCATCTTCATCGCGTCGCTGTCGGTGGAGGGGCCGATGCTCGTGGCCGCCAAGGCCGGGGTGTTGATGGGCTCGGCGTTCAGCATCGTCGCTGGAATGTTGATCCTCAATCGAGCCCTTCGCCGCCAATCACCAGAGCCTCTCCGAGAGTTGCACGCATGAACGACCAGACGCACAACCTCTTTGTTTGTCTTTGACCGAATCCACGCGAAACCTCAATTGACCAGGGAGAGAAGAATGAAGATCGGAATTCTACCCAGGAACCGAAAAATCTACTCGATCCGGCGCCTCAAGGAAGCCGCCGGAAGTGAGGGTGAATGAGAAAGTTGACGAGAAACATACTGATTGCGGTGGTTGCGATCTTCGCGGTCCTGGCCGTTGGCGTGGCGCTCGTGCCGGTGCTGTTCCGAGATCAGATCGTCGAGCGGTTGCGCGGCGAGCTCAACGATCGTGTCGACGCGACGGTGAATTTCTCCGATGTCGATGTCTCGTTGCTGTCGACGTTTCCGACGCTGACCGCGGAGGTGTCCGAACTGGCGATTACGGGGAAAGGTGACTTTGCAGAGGTCACCCTCTTGAAGGCCAAGTCGATCGGCGCAGGCATCGACCTCGTCGGGCTCGTCCTACGGCGTGAAATTACGATCGAGTCGATCGAGGTGAAGACGCCCGAAGTGCACCTCGTCGTCCGCGCTGATGGGAAGGCAAACTACGACATCGTTCCAGAGCAAGCAGACGGCGCGGAAGCGCCGGACGGGGCCATCGCCTTCGAGATCAAGAGACTCCGCATCGACGATGGGTCGCTGACCTATGTCACTCCCAGCGTTCGTGTGATCGTGGCAGGGCTCGAACACGACGGACGCGCCAAAATTTCCGGCGCCATTCAGGAGCTTTCCTTGAAGACCACGGTCGATGAGCTGACAGCTCGACTCGGAGGGATTTCGTACTTGAAGAAGGCGAAGGCGAGTCTCGACGTGAACGCCACCGTCGACACCGACAAGAAGCTATTGACGCTTCACGCGCTCGATGTCGCCGTGCAGCAGCTTGCCCTCGAAGGGACTGGGGAGATCGGCTGGGCGGGCGATGGAACCGCGCTCGACTTGAAGCTGGCTTCCAAAAAGGGGCTTCCCATTAAGGCGCTAATCTCGGCAATCCCGAATGCATACGCAGCGGACTTCAAGGGGCTGACGGCCAGCGGCACGTTCTCGCTGGCGGCGACGATTCAGGGAGAGCTGGGGCCCGGAGACGAGGATATCCCCTCGTTCTCCGCGACGGCCGACATTCAAAATGGAGCATTCAAATATCCAGACCTTCCGCTCGGCGTCACCGACCTGGTGCTCGAAGCGTCGGTCAAGCACCCCGGAGGCAATCTGGACAGGATGCGAATCGAGGTTCCGAAGTACGGGTTTGCAGCAGGGAAGAGCCAAGCCAAGGGGCGCGTCACCGTCACACGGCCGCTCTCGCAGCCAAGGATTGACCTCAGTTTGGACGGACGCTTCGACCTGGCGGAGATCTCCAAAGCGTATCCGATTGCCGATATCGAGAAGGCGGAGGGCCTGGTCGCGGCAAGGGTCGAGCTCGTCGCAAAAGGCGAGCGGATCGAAAAGCTCTCGGGAAATGTCGAGGTTTCGGACCTGAGCTACAGCCCGGCCAACGGTCCTGCGGTTCGTATCCGCACCGCGCTTATCGTCCTCTCCCCGGAGAGCACGACGATCAAAGCGCTCGAAGCGCAGGTCGCAGAGAGCGACCTCAGCGTGAGCGGGATCGTCTCGCCGCTGACCACGCTGCTCCTGGACGATCAAAAAGTCACCGCGAGTATATGGATGAAGTCGAAGCGCCTTCGGGTCGAGGACTTTGTGTCGAGTGAGCAATCCGATGCCGACGCGGGGGAAGGGTTCCTGCTGCCCGACAACATCGACGCGAAACTTCAGTTCGATGTCGGAACGCTGACCTATGAAGATCTGGTGCTGCGAGACTTCAAGGGCACCGGCCGTCTGCGGGATCGAAAGCTCTTTCTCGAGGGCGTCCGCGCAGATGCGCTCGGAGGTTCGATGAAGGCGGACGGCACTGTGGAAACGCCGATTGACGCCCCTGCGAGGTTTGACATCCACTACGGAGTGGACCAGGCGCGCTTCGTCGAGGCGTTCGAATCGCTTCCTTCGATGCGAGCCTTTGTACCCATCGCCCAGTTTCTCGACGGCCGCTTCTCGACGGAGCTCGATGCGAGCGGAACCTTGGGCGAAGACCTGTCGCCTCAGCTCAAGTCGATCGGGGCAAGTGGGATCGCGGCAGCGGTTCAAAGCAAGCTCAACAGCGAGTTCAAACCGTTGGCCGCGCTCAGCGAAGCGGTACCCGTCATTCGGAAACCGCTGGAGATCGATAGCTTTCGCGCGCGTTTCAAAATTGAAGATGGCGCCGTGCGAGTGACCCCGTTCACCATAAATGCAAAGGGGGTGTCGATGTTGGTCGGCGGAACGCATGGGCTGGACCAGGAGATGAGCTATCAGGTGTCCACCGAAGTCCCGTTGGACAAGCTGACGTCGAAGCTTTCCAAAGAAGTCCAAGTGCTGAAGCTGGACCTCTCGAAGGCGAATACGGTTGGCGTACGCGCGAATCTGACGGGTTCGATCACATCGCCACGGGTTTCGGTGGACGTCGACGCCAAGGGACTTCGGGGAGCGGTTGCCGATGCCGTTTCGGCAGAACTTGCCGCGCAGAAAGCGCGCGCACTGAACGAAGTGACGGAGCAAACGAAGCGACTGATCGCAGAAGCGGAGAAGCGCGCGGCGCAGATCCGAGCGGAAGCCGCCAAGGCTGCCGAGCTAGCGCGGAAAGAAGGGTATGCGCGGGCCGACCAGCTCGAGCAGAAGAGTGCCAAAAACCCCATCGCAGCCATTGCGGCCAAAGAGAGCGCGAAGCGACTTCGGGCCGAGACCGACAAGCGCGCCAAGCAACTCGTGAGCGAAGCAGACAAGCGCGCGACCCAAGCGGTGGACGAGGCGCGCAAACGAGAAGCTCAACTGCTATCCGAGGCGGAGAAGCGGAGCGACCAAACGACCAAGGCGGTCGAAGGGCAGACCGACAAGGTGCGGTGAGCAAGGCGTCAGGGCCTTTGTTTCTTCTTTTGCCGTTTGGCAACGTGCTCGCGGGATACATACGAGCGACCCGAGTCGACCAGGAAGCGAAGACTTGCGATGAGACCGGTGGCGGCGAAGGCGGAGAGAAATAGAAAGAAATGCTGATGGCCGGGAATGCCGGGTGAACGGTCGAGCAGCCAGCCGCCGGCGAGGGCTACGAAAACGTCCGGGGTGTAGCCGATGACCGAGACCAGGCCGACGGCGGTCCCGGTCGTTTCGAGGGGGACGGCGCCTTCCTCGAAGAGTGCGAAGTAAACCCCACGCAACCCAAACACGGCGGCGCAACTGACGAAGACGTTGGCGTAGAGGACCCATGGAGTGGATGGCACGGGGTCGGTCAGGCCGAACCATAGGTATGAAGCGATCATCATCGCGAAGCAGAGGGCCGACACTCGCGAAGAAGTGAATCGATCCGCCAGGAGACCGGCGCCGATCGCTGCAACCGGCCTCACCCATGCACTGATCGCGGTTAGCTGCGCGCCTTGCACCTCGTTCATGCCGTAGACCTGCACCGCGAAGAGCGAATAGTTGTCGATACCCTTGTATCCAACGTAGGCGCAGACCACGATGAGCGCTTGGAGCCAGACCGAACGAAGTCGCAGCACTTTGCGAACGTTTCGAAAGACAGGCGGCTGTTCCGCGAGGCGCGACGGCTGCTCGGGCACGAAAAACCAGCACAAGGCGCCGGCAAGGACCGTCGCGGCGGTGTAGACCAAGATGACGTTTCGAAGCGCTTCGACTCGTTCGTTTGGGGTGACGGTCGTCGGATCTTCGGGAAGCATGAGCTGGAAGACGAATACGGCGCCTGCCGCAACGACGGCGGCGAAGAGGCCGCGACCGCCGTCGAGAAGACCGTAGGCACGGCCCTGCTCGTCGGTTCCGCCCCATTCTCTGGTGGCCCGGATGAGCGCGCCCCAGAACAGGAGAATGGTCGTCAGACCCCAGTAGGCGAAGAGCCACCAGCTGCCGTTGAAGCCCGGGATCGTCGCGAAGTAGAGGCCGCCGGCGCTCGTGCATAGAAGAGAGCCGGTGAGCAGTCGGCGCGCGGAGAATCGATCCGCCAGTAGCCCGCCTGGAAAGTACGCGAGCATGGCGACTACGCCATAGACGGCTTGGACTGCTCCGAGCTCGGTGTTCGTGAAGTCGAACACTTGCAGAACCGTGGGGCGAAAGAACCGCGCAACGTGAAACGGCAGGCTGAATACCGCCTCGCCGGCGACGATCAGGCATCCGATGAACATGACGCGGTCGAGTCGATGCTTCTTGCTCACGCCGCGCCTGGCCTGTCTCTTACTTCATGGTGAACGTGACGCCGCTGCACGCGAGCAGAGGGCTGACCAGGGAAGCGAGCAAGAAAAATCGAAGCGTGGAAGGCATGAGTGGATGCTCGTGGTGAGGCATGTCGCCCGTTTGATCAAGCGATCGGCACGAACACACACGTGATCCGCAGTATTTCTCGGGCCCGGATTTCCAAGACCGGAACGTTTTAACTGCGTTGCATGGAGAGGACGAGCTTTCCTCGGGCGTGACCTTCTTTGAGATGACGGATGGCGTCGGCGGCTTCGCGCAACGCGTAGGTTCTGTCGATGACCGGCGTGACCTTGCCCGATTCGATGAGCTCCTTGAGAACGAGCAGGTCTTCGGCGCTCTCCTTTGCAACGAATGTACGCAGCCTTTGGCGAACGAAGGGTGACAACAGGAGGGCGCGGATTTGACGGTCGGTGCCGCCGAGCCACCGGCCGCCCTCCTCGCCGCCGATGATCACGAGCGTGCCCTCGGGCGTGAGGGCGTGCCTTAGCGTGAATAGCGAGCGGTTTCCCGCCATGTCGAGGATGACGTCGTAGCGCTGCGCCATTTGTGCGAAGTCGTCGCGCACGTAATCGATCACCTGGTCGGCGCCGAGGGAGCGGACCATGTCTACTTTGGTCGTGCTGCACACGCCAGTCACGTCCGCGCCGAACGCCTTGGCGAGCTGCACGGCGAACGTCCCGATGCCTCCGGATGCGCCGATGATCAGCACGCCTTGGCCAGGCTGAGCTTCTGCATGGTCGCGAAGACCTTGGAGGGCGGTCAGGGCCGAGGTGGGAACGGCGGCCGCCTGCTCAAAACTCAGGTTCGCGGGCTTGAGCGCAACCTTACTCGCTTTGGCAGATACGTACTCTGCGAAGGTGCCATCCGCGGTGCCGTAGACTTCGTCGCCCACCTTGAACTGGGTCACGTCCTTGCCAACGGCCTCGACTCGCCCCGCAAGATCGTTTCCGCGAACCGGGGATTTGGGTGCGCGGAACCCGTAGCCGGCGATGCGGATCAGGTACGGCAGGCCCGTCATCAAATGCAACACACCCGGGTCCATGCCGGCCGCATGAACGCGTACGAGCACTTCGTCGTCCCCGACCTCGGATCTCTCGATATCCCGGAGCTCGAGGACATCCGCTGAGCCGTAGCTGTCTTGGACGATCGCTTTCATGAGGTTCTCCGTACCGCTGAGGAAGTAGTCGTCCGACCTTGAACCACGAGCTAGGGTCTTGTCGAACGCCAGCGGTCTCGTCGGGTCCCGAAGGTGAACTGCGCGCCTAGGTAGGCGCGCACGTCGACGCGAGCGGCACCCAGCGAGACGATTCCTGTGCCTACGGCTGCGAGGAGGCGAAGCTCGTTGCCGACGATCCCGTAGTCGATTCCGATCGATGTTCCGAAGTCTGTTCCAACGGGTTCGCCCAAGTCCGTGGGTCCCGTCTGTCCGAAAGAGACAGCCCAAAGCTCGCCGAGAACGTTGAGTCGTCGCGTGGCGGCCCAGTTCGTGTACAACGCAACAAACCACTGATGGCCCTGACGCTGCTGCACGACGTAGCCGACATCGAATCCAATCATGGCCTTGCCCCGGCCGACCGCAAGCTCCCCTTGAATGGGCAACAGGATGCCCGAGCGCTTGGGCTCGGCGGTGTCGATCACGAAGGCTGGAGAGAAACAAAGGGAGCCACGCTTCCGCCGGAAGAACTCCCATTTGGCGCCCAGGGCAAAGAGCCCGCTCAGCGTCCATCGAGGGTTGCCCGTGACATCATGCAGGCTCGCGAAGGTGGCGATCACGGTCGCATCGAGGGAGTCGACGAGCCCAATCGTGACGTCCGCGGTCGGCCCCAATACCAAAGTTTCATCCCCCTGATGAAAGGTGCTCATGGCAAAGATCGGTTGCACGACACCGGGGCCGACGGTGTTCGGATCGTCCGCGATGAGGGGCGGCCCGGCACGAGCGAGATTCGGCGGCCACCCTACACAAATGGCGACCACGGCTGCCATCGCGAGCCCGTCAGAGCGGGTGTTCATCAACTTTGCATATGCCCGACGGATCGAGCTAACGAGACCTCGAGATTCTCGTCGGAACGAGGCCAGGTGAATCAGCGAAACCACGAGCATCTGGCCAGCAATTGTTCGCTCGCTCATCGGATTGGGTTTGCCCATTTTACGATCACGCGTCTACGGCTCTCTTTGCTATAGTGCGGTGATGAAAGAGCGGCGATACAAAATCACGAAACATCTGCGTGCGAGGCGCGAGATGCTTGCAGCGGGGCGCACGTGATCTTCGTACTCCTCGCGAGCGTCGTTTTGCTCGCTGGCGTGCTCGTGGCCTTCGTGAGCGGGCGGGTCAAGCTCGGGGCGAGCGTCCTCGGTCTGGGCACGCTGACGTTCTTCTTCATTCCGGGCTTTTTGAAGGTCGCAGGACTGGCGATACTAGCGCTGGTCATCGTGGTCGCGAACAAGCTGGATTCCACGATTTAGACTTCCGACAGCTGTTGGAAGGGGCCGCGATCCGCGTTGACGAACACGGGCGGGATCCCCATGATCGCTTTCGTTGTCGAGAGGAGACCGCCATGGCGACACAGGACTGGACCTTTGGAGGGACTTGGCCGTACGAGCCGCGCTGGTTCGACCACCCGGACGGGAAGCTCCACTACGTGGATGAGGGCCCTCGCGATGGAAAGCCGGTGGTGATGGTGCACGGCAATCCGACCTGGGGGTATCTCTATCGCAATTTCATACCTTCGCTGGTGGCCGCGGGGTATCGGTGTATCGTGCCCGACCATTTAGGCTTCGGGCGGTCTGACAAGCCCGACCGAGCGGAGCTCTACCAAGTGCCGCGACATGCAAAACGGCTCGAGGCGCTGCTGGAATCGCTCGACCTTCACGATGCCACGCTCGTGTCGCAGGACTGGGGAGGTCCGCTGGGGTTCTATTGGGCGACGCGACACCCCGAACGCATCGCCGCGCTGTGTGTGCTCAACACGTTCGCACATCGGCCCCCGGGCAAGGTGGAGTTGCCTGTGCCGCTGCGGCTCTTCCGCACGCCCGGGATCGGCGAGGTGATGGTCAAAGGCGGTCACATGTTCGTCCGAGGGTTTCTGCTCAAGGCGGGCATCATGCACCGGGAAAGAATCACCCCGGAGATGCGCGCCGCCTACATGGCGCCCCACCCTACTTACTCGTCCCGTACTGCCATTCTCGTCTTTCCGCGTGAAATCCCTGCAGACTCGACCGGACGGGTGGCGGACTTCATGGGAGAGGTTGAGGCTGGGCTCGCGGCGTTGAAAGACAAGCCCACCATGATCGCCTGGGCCATGAAGGACATCGCCTTTCTCCCGCAGTATCTCGACGACCTGTGGCTCCCCGCGTTTCCAAACGCCGACGTGCTGCGCTTGCCCGATGCCGGGCACTACCTGCAAGAAGACGCGCACGAGCGCATCGTTCCGAAGCTGGTGGCGCACTTGGGAAGCGTGTTCCAGTCGCGGTCGCGGGTTGATGGGGCGACGACGGCTAGGTGAGGACGGATTGAGCCGCCGTGAACGGAGAACCAGGGAGCTCTAGCGGCGGCAGTTGTCGCAGATGCCGCATTTTGGTGGACGAGTCTCGCCGAAGTAGCGGCGAATGAATGCACTGCGACAGTCTTCGGTCTCGGCGTAGGCCGCGATGGTTTGAAGGTGGCGAGCGTCTTGGATTCGTCGGGTCTCCAAGCGAGCTGCTAGGTCGGTCGCGCCGCTACGGATTCGCCCAGCGGTGGCGCCACCGTTGTACTCCCCGCGCTTCACCATGTGAATGAGGCCTAGCTCTTCGAGTTGCGCGCACACGGCTCGGGCAGCGGTGACGGGAACCCTCGCAGACAGCGCAAGCTCCTTGGGCTTGACCGGCTTGCCCTCGTCTACCCACGCGACGAGTGCGTCGACGACGCGGCGAGCTTGCGCTGGGTTCGACCGGCCCTTCTCCTGGAGGTGCTCTTGGATGCGAAGGTCGTTGGGATCGAAGAGCAGGACGCACTCCGATCGCTTGCCATCGCGGCCCGCGCGGCCCGCCTCTTGCACGTATTGCTCGAGCGAGCCGGGGACCTGGTAGTGGACGATGTAGCGAATGTTGGGTTTGTCGATGCCCATGCCGAAAGCGCTGGTGGCCACCATGACCAGACGCCGCGTCGGCTTCATGAACTTGCGCTGCGTCGAAGCGCGCTCAGCGGCTTTCATTTTTCCGTGGTAGCGCGCCGAGGGGATGTGCGCGCGGGCAAGCGCACTGGCGACTTGATCGACGGCTTTCGTCGTGGCGCAATAGACGATGCCGGGCCGTTGCAATCGACGAATCAATCTTGCTGTGCTGGTGATCTTGTCGTCACCCCAAACGACGTTCGCTGACAAGCGAAGGTTCTTGCGGTGGGGCGGCGCGACCACCTCGACCGGCTTCTTCATCTCGAGACGGTCGCTGATGTCTTTTCGCACGCGCGGTGTGGCCGTTGCGGTGAGGGCCAGCACGACGGGGCTACCGAGTGGCGTTCGAAGCGCGCCGAGGCGCAGATACGATGGGCGAAAATCATGCCCCCACTCCGAAATGCAGTGGGCTTCGTCGACACACAACATCGCTGGCTTCACCTCAGCGAGTGTGGACCCAGCGAGCGACTCTAGTGTCTCGGGGGTGGTCAGCACGATGAGCGAGCCTCCCTTGCCGAGGCGCGCTAACATCTGGCGACGGGTGGTCGCGCGAAGCATGCTATCGATGCGCACCACCGGCGCACCGCGCTCACGAAGCTTTCGCTCCTGATCGCGCATCAATGAAATCAGCGGCGAGACGACGATGGTCGGCCGGTCGCACAAGAGCGCCGTCGCCTGATAGATGAGGGACTTCCCGTAGCCCGTCGGCAGAACGACCAGCGTGTCGCTGCCGGACAGCAACGCCTCGATTGCGTGCGCTTGCTCCGGGTGGAGCTTCTTGATGCCAAAGCGTTCCTTGGCGACCCGCCGGGCGTCGTTCAGGGTTGCGGAGCCGGCTTTGCGTCCCCGAGCCACGGATGCAGTCTACCCCTGATCGCCCAGAGGCTCTACTCTTTGAAGCTCAGCGGCCGCGCCCACGCTTTGCGGAGAACCGCTTTGGCGTCCGACTCGATGTTCTCGCCGTGGGACAGGACGATGCGGTCGAAGTCCCAGTCCAGGATACGTTCGAGTGAACGCTTCGCTGCGCGCTTGTCCTTCCAACCCATTTGATATTCAGGAGCCGGCTTCGGATTGTCCCACATGCGGAAGACGACCTTCCACCAGAGCTTGAGCTGCCAACCAACGGCGTCCGACTTTTCTCCGATGTTCTCCAGCAGGTCCGTGACGATCAGAGTCTTCGATGGCCGATCGAGAAAGACGACCTCCCAGATGAGTCGATTACCGCGCACCAGAACTTGGTCGATCTCTTCGGCCCAGGCGTCGGGCGCGTTGTCGGAAAGGAACCAGTCGAACTCTAGATCAGGCTGCTTGCGCTCGACGCCCGGACAGATCCAGACGGTCGCCTCGGGAAACGTCTCCTGCCACGCCGCCACGTGGAAGTAATGATAGCTCCCGGGCGCGATCAGATGCGCGACTGGGCCGATGTCGCAGATGCTTTGGCGGAGGCCCTCATCGATCGGCGACGGTGAGTGAATCATCAACTCTCCGCTCGACAGGCGAATCACGGTAGTTCGAGCGTAGAAGTCCAAACCCGCATAGTGGACCGGGTACGTTTGGAGCCAGATCCGGTTGGGGATGAATTCTTCGAGCGGTGTGGCCGAGGATGTCAGTTGTCCAGCGCGCCTTCGTCAATCCACTGGCTGAGAGTCACGACGAAACCAGCGTCGTCCGGACCGTCGTTGTGATTGGCGTTGAGCTTCGGCACGAGGGTAGCCGTCGGATCGGTCGAGTCCCCAGGAACCACAAGTGGGTCGGTGTCGCCGCCCGCCAAGATGTTGACATAGCTGTCGAGGCCGACGCCCGCAGGGCCGTTGCCAGTGTGGCAATCCACGCAGTCCGCAAGGCCAGGCTCGAAGTAAGGCTGGATGTCTGCAGCGAACGAGATACCGGGCATGCCGCCAACGCCGCCCATGCCGCCAACGCCGCCCATGCCGCCAACGCCGCCCATGCCGCCAACGCCACCCATGCCGCCGTCGCCACCCATGCCGCCGTCGCCACCCATGCCGCCGTCGCCACCGACACCGCCGCCCATGCCAGCCGTGCCGCCGCCACCAGCCGTGCCGCCACTGCCAGCCGTGCCGCCGCTACCAGCCGTACCGCCACTACCGGCTGTGCCGCCACTGCCATCCGTGCCGTCGTCACCACAACCGACCACGGCCATCGTCAGGGCAACAAAAGAAATAATTGGTCTCCACTTCATTGGGTAATTCTCCTAAACACGGGCCCGGACGAACCCGACGGGGTTTGGTTGAGGCAGAATATGATCGCGAGCGAAGGACAGAACAAGCCGGCGCGAAGTGAAAACAACATCCGTGCAGATTGAGCCCCGCTCGTTGGGAGCCAAAACGCCTTTCTTGGGCATTCCTCGTCTCCAGTGGTTTGAATTTGCCATTCAACTTCTGCGATTTTCCGGCTCCGCCGAGGCTGAGCCCACAGGTGTCGGCGACCGGCTGTGATGCGCGGCGAGTGACGCGCCGTTTTCCGAGCTTGACCGAGGTTTGCTCGCTCCTATCCGGGAGTCCGGCCATTACTCCCCGGAAGCATTAGAGAATATCGGTGTCGTTCTTGCCGTCGCAGGGTGAGGAGGTGGTTCATGCTTCGCGCCCTACTTGCCGTCTTGCTGCTCGTTGCGAATGCCTGCGGCTACTACACCTATGTATCGACCGTGCAGCGTGACGCTTCGGGTGGAACGATTGCCGTCGCCGATGATCAGGGCTCACGCGATGAAGCGCGACGCCGGATGGGAGCGCATTGTGGCGGCGGGTACGTGATCGTCGACGAGCGGCGAGTCGTGGTTGGTCAAAAGACTAGGACGCGAGATGACGGTACGGTCGTCACGAAGGACGTTCACGAAGTGCATCTCAGCTACGAATGCTCTCCGCGCTAGTATGGGAAACGGGTGTTTTCGCGGTCTGGGGTGCAAGCTGTTGAAATCAGGCGCCGCAGAAGTCGGCGCAGTCGAGCTCCCAGCCCTGGCGGTTGGCGCACTCGGAGTTGGACGTGCAGGCGTAGGTGCAGCGGTAGTCCCACTTGCCATTGTCCTGGGTGTAGCGGCAGATCCCCCCGGCGGGGCATTCGTCGTCGCGTCCCTGCGTACACTTGATCTCGTCTAGCTGCGCATTCACTGCGTCGCAGGTCGTGAAGTCCTCGCGCGGGCCGCAGTACGCGGTGGCCCCAGCGCCAGACATGCTCGTGCGATCTGGGATCAATGTGACATAGGGCTGTTCGCCGTTGCACTCATAGGTCCCGCCAGGGAGCTCCAGCTGCGCCTCAGACAGACAGAAGCCGGTGTGGTCATCTGGGTAGCGGTCGCCCTCGAAGAACATCGGTACGCAGCGATCCCCTGAGCTCCAGCAGTTCTCGTCACTCACGCAGGTCTCGCAGGGCCCTCGCTCCCCCGCCCCGAAGTCGCTGCATTCGAGGGTGACCGGGTTGCACGTCTTGCCGTTGCAGTCTTCGTCTTGCGTCTGAACGGTGCATGACGAACCAACGACGTTGCCACCGACTCCGCCGGTGCCTCCGACGCCTCCGACACCGCCTGCGCCTCCGACGCCTCCAGCGCCGCCGGTGCCTCCATCGGGTCCAATGCATGCACCGGTGTCGATGGAACACTGCTCGCCGGCCGCGCAACCTTCGAGGGAGAATGCGCCCATCAGGACGGGCAGGGTAGCCTGGCTATCGGCGTCAATCGTGACGGCGTCGCAACCTGCAGCAACCACCGCGCAGTTCGAATCTAGCGCCACGGCGTAGAGCCCGTACTGGCCGGGCTCGGGAACCGGAATGGGCGGCCCTTCGGTGCCATTGCGGAGGGTGTACGTGCTACCGATGGCGTCTTCGGGCCGCTCGGGAATCTCAACCGAATCGCAGGAAGCGACGAGATAGCCTTCGACCCGCACCGCTTCGTCGCGCGCCGCACGAGGGACCCCTGGGGCAAAGGAAGCCTCCATCTTGAGGCCTTCGGTGCTCGTCGCGCCGCTACAACCAGCCGCAAGGGACGCAACCAAGGCAAGCACCGTGACGACGACGCTCGGGCTTGGTGTGATTCGACTCACCAGTTCACCGCGAAACCGCCGGATGGCGGCTGACTTTGTTTGGAACGCTGCGAAACGACGACACCCGCGGTGACCCCTCCCACCAGGACGACGGCGGCGGCGGCCACGATCCAAGGCCACTTTTTCTTCTTTGTGGTCGGCCGATCGACCGGCTCAGCGTACTTAGGCATCTGAAAGGCGACTCCCCCGGGACGCGACGCGGTCGTGTCGATGCTCGCAGGACTTGGTACGGGTTCAACGTGGCGCGTTGCGCCTCTTCTTCCTCGCGCGACCTGTTCCTCTCGCGCGACTTGTTCGTAGCGAAGCTTGGCTTCCATGAGCGCGCGCTCGGTTGCTTCCTTCTTCGCGATCGAGCCTCGCAGCGCCTCGATTCGTCTGCGCACTTCGAATTCGCGCGTTGGTTTCTCGGTTCTATCGAGGTACTGCTCGAAGGCTTCGAGCGCTTCTTGTTCGCGTTGCAAACGGTCCGCTGCCACGCCGATGTTGTAGAGGAGTGCCCCTCGGCCGCTGCTCCGATATGCGTGTCGGAAATAGGTCAGGGCACTTTCGTAGTCAGCCTGGTCGAAGGCCGCTCGACCCGCGTTGAAATACTCGCGGGCCGCGGCGTCGTCCGCTATGGGTTGGGCGGACGCTGGCGTCGCAAACGCCATGCCGACCAGAAATCCGGCCGTGCACGCCCAACGAAGGCCGATTCCCCAACTCTCTCCCATGATTTTAGAATAGCGGTGCGAGTAACCGAACGGCAAACGTGCCTGGCGGGAAACGGCGCATCGAGCGGCCCTTTTGGCAAAAACGGGCCAACAGGCAGGGCTCGAGAAAGTGAGCGCGCGCACGGAAAATTCCTGCTCGACAGAGCCAGGGACGTCTACCATGAGGCAGAACTGGATTGGCTCGAATCGATGAATACTGAACTCAGAAGCAGCGACAACCTCCACGATGTTCGTTATGAGATCCGCGGGAAGCTCGCGCAGCGCGCGCACGAGATGGAGCGTCGGGGCTACGAGATCATCTCGCTGAATATTGGAAACCCGGGCCTCTTCGGTTTCCGTACTCCGGAAACCATGCGGATGGCGATGATCGAGAACCTCCCCGAGAGCGAGGCGTACTGCCACCAAAAGGGCATCTTCCCGGCGCGCGAGGCGGTGGTGCTGCAGCAGCAGGAACGGGGCGTCATGAACGTCACGGCCGAGCATGTGTTCATCGGCAACGGGGTCAGCGAGCTGATCGACCTGACGCTGCGTGCGCTCCTCAACCACGGCGATGAGGTGCTGGTACCGAGCCCAGACTATCCGCTCTGGACCGCATCGGTCACGCTGAACGGCGGCAAGGGCGTGCATTACCCGTGCACGCCGGAGAAGCAGTTTCAGCCTGATCTCGATGCGCTGGCCAGTCTGATTACCGATCGAACGCGTGCGATCGTGATCATCAACCCCAACAATCCGACCGGCGCCGTCTACAGCCGGGAGGTGCTCGAGGCGATGGTCGCGCTTGCCGAACGGCACAAGCTCGTGGTCTTCAGCGATGAGATCTACGACGGTATGGTCTACGACGACGCCGAGTTCGTCCCGGTTGCGCCGATGGTCAAAGAGACGCTGTGCGGTACATTCAGCGGCCTGTCGAAAATCTACCGGGCCTGCGGTTTCCGTGTGGGCTGGGTGGTGTTCAACGGCACCAACGAGCTCGCGAAGGACTACCTGCAGGGTTTGGATCTCTTGGCGTCGCTGCGTTTGTGCAGCAATGTGCCGGGGCAGTGGGGCGTCCAAACGGCGCTGGGCGGCTATCAGAGCTTGAAGGAGCTGGTTCGACCGGGCGGGCGCCTATACGAGTCTCGCCAAGCCGTGATCCGAGGCGTCGAAGCAAGTGAGTACCTGCACATGCTTCCGCCCGGGGGGGCGATGTACGCGTTTGTCGGCGCCGACACGGAGAAGCTGCCTGACTTCGATGACTTGGAATTCGCGATGGAGCTTCTAGAAACGCAGCATGTGCTCGTGACGCCAGGCTCCAGCTTCAACGTCGACTACCGGAACTACTTCCGAGTGACGGTTTTACCTGAGGCGAAGGTCATCGAGGACGTGTTTCGGCGGATGGAGAAGGTCTTGGGGGGCTAGTCCCCGGCCATATTCTTGGCCGTAGTCGCAGATCGTGCGAACAGACTTGATCATGATCCGATCTCACACCTTCGTTGTTCTCGCTCTTGCGGCAATGGTCGGCTGCCATTCTGGAACGCCAGCGGTGGGAAGCTCGAGCACGCCTCCTTCGACGGTCGATGACCCTGCTCGAGAGGCGGACACCGCAGCGGAGGCGGAAAAAAGAGAGTATTCTGCACCAAGCCTTCGTGCGCTCGACAAGCGACCGATCGTAGGGCCCCCGCCGCGCATCGAGATCATTCAGCCCAAGAACCAGGCGCTCGTCGCTCGAGGTCCGGTGATGCTCAAGCTCCAGGTGACACGGTGGAAGCTCGCGACTGCGCCTGGCAACCACGTCCACGTCAAGATCGACGACAGCAATGAGTTTGCGATTCGGGACGTGTCGAAGCCGATCGCGCTCGATGAGCGCTATGAAGAAGAGACGGGACAGCCGCTGAGCGACGGATCGCACGTCATTCGAGTCTTTTTGAGCAGGCCGAACCACGAAGGCGTGAAGGTGCCCTCCGCGTTCGACAGCACGGTCTTTCACTATCGCTCCAAAACCAAGGGTTGGTCGTTCGACGCGAGCCGGCCGATGCTGACCTACAGCCGACCCGACGGCTGCGCTTCGGATCCGGACAGGCTCCTCGATTTTGTCGTCACGAACGTCAACGGGCTGTCGCGAAAGGGCTATCGCGTCCAGTATCTCATCGATGGCGTCCACGCAGGCACACTGTTCTCGTGGAGCCCGTATCAGATCCGAGATCTATCGGAGGGCAAACACACGATTCGCTTGACGCTGCTTCGTCCGGACAATTCGCCGGCGCCAGGGCCGTTCAATGATGTGACGACCTCGTTCGAGGTGAGTGAGGGTTGCCGCTTTCTCGGCCTCATCCCTGACGACATGGACGACGAAGACGAAGAAGTGCTCGAGTAGTGGGCCAGGGCGCCAAGCGTAAACGTTTGTTGGTACTCTTTGGAAACCAACTCTTTGCCAACGAGTGGATCGACGAAGCAGAGGCCGACGTCATTTTCATGGCGGAGTCCGAGAAGACCTGCCGCAGCTACCGCGCGCATCGCCAAAAGCTCGTTCTAATTCTAAGCGCGATGCGCTCGAAGGCCGACTCACTCCGCGAGGCGGGATACGAGGTGGTGTACACCCGGCTCGAGGACGATGAAGGCCGGCCTCTCGGGACCATTTTGTCCGATCACCTTTCGGACCAACGCTACGCGGAGCTGGTTCACTTCGAGACCGAGTCGCGCGGAATGGAGTCCCTGCTCGAAGCGGTGTGCTCCGAGCAGGGACTCCGCAAGACGGCGCTCGAGAGCCCGATGTTCGTCACGGGCCGTGAGGCGTTCGCCGCGTATCGCGATAGCCACAAGCGCCTGTTCATGGCGGATTTCTACCGGTGGCAGCGAAAGCGATTGGGCGTGCTCGTGGACGGGAACGGTGACCCCGACGGCGGGCAGTGGAGCTTCGATGCCGAGAACCGGAAGAAGCTTCCGAAGAAGCTGGTTCCGCCGGCGCTGCCGCGACCGAGTTGGACCGCGCACACCGAGGACATCGTACGCCTGGTCGACGCGCGATTTGCCGAGCACCCGGGCGAAGCGGCCGAGTTCTGGCTTCCTACGACCGAGGCGCAGGCCGAGCAGGCCCTGGAATCGTTTCTGGAGGAACGGCTTCGCCTCTTCGGCGACTACGAGGATGCGCTGAGCAGCGCGTACCCGACCGTCTTTCATTCGGTGCTCAGCCCGCTGATGAACATCGGATTGCTGACACCGCGCACGGTGGTGGACCGAACGCTACGGTACGCGGAGAAGCATGAAACCCCGCTCAACTCGCTCGAGGGCTTCATTCGTCAGGTGATCGGCTGGCGGGAATTCATTCGGGGCGTTTGGAACACTCTGCCGCCATCCCACTGGGAGCAGAACTTCTGGGGCCATGGGCGGCAGCTTCGCGACGAGTGGTATGAGGGAACGACAGGCATTCCACCGCTGGACGACGCCATCGTTCGGGCCCGGTCGACCGGCTACAACCACCACATCGAACGCCTGATGGTGGTCGGCAACTTGATGCTGCTGTGCCGTATCGAGCCGAAGGCGGTGTATCAATGGTTCATGGAGATGTATGTCGACTCTGCCGATTGGGTCATGGCGCCGAACGTGTACGGCATGGCGCTCCACAGCGAGGGCGGCGCCTTTACCACCAAGCCATATATCTGCGGCTCGAACTATCTTCGGAAGATGAGCGACTACCCAAAGGGGCCGTGGTGTGAAGTCGTGGACGGATTGTACTGGTCGTTCATCCGGGACCACCGGGACTTCTTCGAGAAGAATCCACGGAGCAAGATGATGCTCGGCACGCTCGGACGAATGGCACCGTCGAGGCGGGATGCAATCTTTCGCGCGGCCGACGAGTTCGTGGCCCGCGTGACACGCTGAGAGGCAGCGTTTCCTGTTCCAGTCGAATTGATTGGCCAAAAGCCCGCCGATCCGGCACGGTAAGTCTCTCTTAGATAGGATGACGAAAATGTCAGGAAAACTTCTTGCCCTTGGATCTCTTTTCTTGTTTGCCCTTTCGCTGCTCACCCCGGCGACGCCGGCTCGGGCGTGTGGCGGGCTTTTCTGTTCCGCTACGGCGCCGGTGAATCAGGCCGCCGAACGGATCATCTTTTCGAAGAACGCGGATGGCACGGTCACCGCCGTCGTTCAGATCCAATACGAAGGGCCGTCCGAAGAGTTCGCCTGGGTCTTGCCGGTTCCCGGGATTCCAGACATTCAAGTGTCGTCGGATCTCGCGTTCACCCGACTCCAACTTGCCAGCAACCCACAGTACAATCTGACGACCCGCATCGAGGGCGAGTGTCTGGACGATGGCACCCGATTCGCACCGACGGGAAATGTTGACTCCGATGGGAACTTCGGCGGTGGCGGCGCGGGGGGCAGCGGCGGCGGCGGCATCAATGTCCTGGCGCAGGGCAACGTCGGTCCGTACGACTATGTGGTCATCCAGCCCGACGGCATCTTCGACCGCGTCGGCGACGTGGCGGTCCAATGGCTTACCAACGAGGGCTACGACGTGGTACCGCCGGGCGGCGATCCCGAGGATATCTCTGACCTGCTCGGCTCATACCTCGAAGGCGGGATGAACCTGATCGCGTTTCGGCTGACCAAGGGCAACGACGAAGGCACGATTCGTCCGATTCGAATGACCTACATTTCGGATCAGCCCATGATTCCCATTCGTCCAACCGCCGTAGCGGCGAACGACGACATGGGCGTGATGGTCTGGGTGCTCGGCGAAAGCCGCGCCGTTCCGGTCAACTACCGCTCGCTCGAGCTCAACGAGGCGCTGATCGATTGGCTCACCGGCGGCAGCAACTACAACCAGGTCGTGGTGGCCGCGGGTAATGAGGCAGGGGGTCAAGGGTTTGTGACAGAGCGCGCCGGCTCGAGCGACGTCTACGAGAACGTCGTCGTGGGCGACTTCGAGCTCGAGCAGTGGGAGCAGCTCGTGCGCGACCTCCCCGTACTTTCATCCGAAGAGGTCCTGGTGCAGAGCACGCGGTTCGCGCAGTGGGATGGGTATCTCGGCGTGCTCGAGGACTTCTTGCCCGCGGACCAGCTCGATGCGTTCGTCCAGTGTCCTCAGTGCGATAACCCGCTGACGCCGTTCAACACAGAGGCGTTCATGGATGCGCTTGCGGCAGAGGTCATCGAGCCAATGCTGGAAACCAGCGAGCTAATGGCGTCACTTCCTTACGTGACGCGCTTCTACACGACACTGTCCGCGCCGGAAATGGACCTCGACCCCTTGTTTGATTTCAACCCCGACCTCGAAGACGTCGACAACGTGCATGGCGCCGAGCGGGTCATCGAATGCGATCCGTTGATCACGTTCGACGAAGCACCGTCGCGCGTCGAGCTCGAAGACGGAAGGGTCGTCCGACTGCCGCCGGGCGCCAGGACCTGGCCCTGGAACCCGGATGAAGACGGCGCTCCCCCGGCCAATGCAATCATTTCACAGCTGACGACAGGCGGTCCGGGAACGGTCGTGACCGACAACAGCGCGGCGATCGAACAGGCGCTGAGGCAGCACAACGCGACCGTGCCAAGCCTCGACAGCATGGGGCTCACGACCGCCGGCGGCTGCTCGGTCAGATCGAATCCGAAGGGCTTTGTCGCCTGGCTGGGCCTGGCTCTGCTGGGGCTACTCCGACTGCGTCGATCGAGGGAACACTCTCGGGGCACGTAAGTAGCCAATTCCAAGAGGAGAGTCTCCCCCTACTTGAAGAGTTGCTTCGCGAGTGCGCGTCGGGTGAGATGGATCGCCCGGTTGACGCCGTTGAGCACCGGGACGAAGCGCGCGAGGGGAGCGGGCAAGTGGAGCTCTACGAGCTCGATGACGACGCCGTCGGGGGCGGTCACGTATGCGTAGCGGATCGAGCCGGTGCGTCGCGGCTCGGCGTGCGCGTGCACGCCTGCTTCACCTAGGCGTGCTAAATCGCCATCGAGGTCGGTGGTCTGAACACCAAAGTGCGCCACGCCAAATCCGGAGCGAAGTGCCCCCTCCCCCGCTTCGGGCGGCTCCGCCGGCGTCATGCCTGGCGGGAACTCGCTGATGACCAAGATCTGCCCACCGAGCAGCACGCCGTGGTTCCGGCCGCCCTCACCTGAAGGAATGGACCCCAGGTGCTCGGCGCCGAGGCAGGACTCGTAGAACCGAATCGTCGCCAGGGGGTCGGCAGCATGAATGTGAATGTGGTCTATGGAGGTGATCACCAGCGAAGGATCGTAGCTCGTACGGACGAAGTGTTCCAGGCAGGCGGGCTCACGCCGCAGGTCGACGCAAGACGAGGGAGATCATTCCGACAATGATGAGGGTCAGTGTGATGGCGAGAGCGGCGTGCTCGAGGAAGGCCGCGTCCAGCGGGGTGCCGTTTAGGATGGGGACGACAATGGTAACGGCGAGGTAGCTTGCTAGGGGGATGACAAGGCGTCTCATGTCGGAGCTTTCGTGCGGGCTCGGGTGAGTAGGTGGTCGGCCAGTAGGTAGAGGGCGCAGAGGCTGGTGAAGTAGACGACGATGCCTTCGGCTTGGTGCATCTGGCCGGACGATAGACCGGCGATCGAAACGGGATGGGCTTGCAAGAGGAGCGCGATGACGATTCGTGTCGTGTTGACGCCGAGCGTGGCCGCGTAGGCGAGCACCACGCTGGCGAAGAGCAGGTTCAGCTTGGCGCGCAGGGTGCGCATGTAGGTCACAAAGCCCACGGATATTGCACAGATCGTGATGATCATGAAGTTGACACCGGCGCAGGACGGCGCGATCGCGAAATGCAGATCCCGGTTCACATAGCCCACGTGCTGCTCGAAGACGAAGGGCGCGCGGAAGATGGTCTCGACGAGCAAGGCGGTCGGCGCGAGGATCCACTGGAGCGCGTCGGCGGTGGCGGTGCTGTAGTGCCGTTTGAGGGCGTAGGTGATCGCCAACATGGCGACGATCACGACCACGCTGTGGATCTGCTGGCGCGTCATGGGCCGTACCGGACCTGCCAGCGCCTCGACGTCCAGATCAGAAACGCCACGGCTACGAGCAGCGCCATGAGAAGCGTGAGATGGGGTTCCGAACCTTGCGTCAGGCCGCCGACGGCGTAGTCGCTGACGCCCTGTGGCAAGGGCAAGGGTTGCTTGACCTCTTCACCTGGGCCGAGCTCGTTGCGCGGCGTTTCGTCGACGGCGATGAACGACGTGTAGTTGGTGAGAAGGCTGTATCGGAGGCCGAGGGCGGTCACTTCTTCTTCTGCGATCTCGACTCCGAGTGCTGCCCCGAAATCGGACAGATCGGCGATCCTCTGACGCGCCCAGAGATAGGACAGCGCGCGGTTGTCCTCGGCGGCTCCGACTTCGGCGACTTCGAAGCGCTGCGTCATCGGGCCCTTGCCTCCGACGCCGCGAAGCGTGATCGCACCGGCCGGCTTCCCGGCGAACTTCCCGAACACCAGGACCGGGCGTTCTGCCAACACATCTGGCACCGATGTCGGGACGACGTCGTAGGCCCGGAAACCAACGAAGTCGACTCGAATGTCGGTCAAAACGGGAGCGCGGACGTATTGACGGAAGCGCTGCGCCGTGGACGCAGCATCCGCGGCGTCGGTTACCACGAACGGTTCACCAAAGCCTGCCTTGGCAATCCCTTCGACGAGGTACCGGTTGACCGCGGTCCCAATCCCAAACGAAAAGACATTCGCTTTGCCGAGATGGTTGCGGACGTATTGGAATGCCTCGGCCTCTCCGGCGATGTAGCCATCCGTGATCACCACGAAGCTTCGCGATGTGCCCGATTCGTGCTCCATCTCCATCGCCATTCGGAGCCCGCTCAAGAGCTCGGTTCCACCGCCACCCTGCTGCCCTTCCAACACCGCGAGCGCACGTCGCACGTTCTCCTGCGTCGCCGGCACCGACCGCGGCGCGAACTGGGTCGAGCCGCCCGAGAATAGAATCATGTTGAAGGTATCGCTGGGGCGAAGGTGACCGACGAGATCGCGCATCAATCTCTTCGCGGTGTTCAGCGGGAAGCCGTACATCGAGCCGGAAACGTCGATGATGAAGACGTACTCACGCACCGGTACGTCGTCGGCTTCGACCCGCTTCGGCGGCTCGGCCATCAAGAGAAAGAAGCTTTCGTGCTTACCTTCATAGAGCATCAAGCCACTCTGGACGGCTCCACCAGCGAGTTGGTAGCTCAGCACGAAGTCCCGGTTTCCCCCGTGCTGCTCCGACTCATCGAGCGCGACCGCGACTAGCCGCTTCCCCTTCCATTCCGCAACTACTTTGTGCGACTTGCAGGACAGAGCCTGCACGTCGATGCCGGTTGAAAGTGTTGCGTTCAAATCGAACTCGTACGTCGGTGCCTGGCCCTGACGGAGATACGGGCTGCTCACCCAGCTGTCTTGGGGGTTCGCGGCAGAGTGGCGCTGACTCGCATAGCGCGGCCCCACGACCGTGGGGTAGACGAACGCGTAGATCCCGTCCGTCGGCCGCAGTAGCTCGGTGTAACGCAGCTCCACTTCAATGACGTCACCTGGCAGGATGTTGGCGACCTTCATCCGAAACACATTCGGGCGATCCTGCTCGAGTAGCGACGCGCTCTTGCCAGCGGCCTTGGCCTTGCCGAACTCCTCGGACGCCGCCTCGCGTTCTTTGATCTTGGCGACGATCACGCGCTCGCCGATCTTCATACGCATCCCGTGAACCGCAGCGCGCGTCGATCCGGGAAAGACGTACTCCGCGTGGATCGGCCGGCTACCTTCGTTCTTGTAGGTCTGGGTGACCTTCACGTCGGCGATGACGCCCGCCACGTCGACCTTCACGTCCGTCTTGGCCAGCGGGAGACGGTCGACGGCCGGGTCACCTTCGATGAAGAAGTAAGGAGAAAGCGTCTTGTCGTCGGTCGTGGGCTCGGCTTGGGCGGGTGCGGCGAGGACGACGAACAGACCGCCGAGCAGCAGCCTTTGCGTCCAACGGGGGGTGAGTGGCACGGGGGACCTCCTTGTTGGAGGCGGCTATTGCAACCGGAGTGCCATCTCGTTTCGTCTGGGAAATGGGGTGAGCTTGGAGCTGTGCTGTGTCACAGGTGGAACGTCGCTGTGTCTGGGTGGACTCACTTGTAGAATCTTTCCTGCGGGCGACCGCGCCACACGCGTAAGAGGGCCCTCAATTGCGGGGATCAGACGACTCTGATAGGGCTCTCCGTGAAGTTCTTTTCCAGTTCGGGATGATCGCCGGTCCCCGAGGATCAGTCATGCTCCACTTCGCCTACGACGGTTCGATTCACGGCGACTGGGTTGCTCGCTACGCGATGCGGATGGCGACACGGCTTCCCGAGCCGAGGCTGCGAGTGCTCCACGTCCACGACGGACAACTCTCAGAGTCCGTGCTCGAAGAAGGCCTGGCCCGCATCCAATCCGAATGCGCATCACTGTCGGTGCCGTGCGAGATCGTAGTGCAGCCGGCGCGTGGCGCGGTGGCGGCGACGTTGCTCGGGCTCGTCCCGCAGCGCCCCGATCACCATCTCGTTTGCGGGACTCGCGCCCGCCACAAGGGCCGTGGGTTTTTGGCGGGAACGGTATCTCAGCAGTTGCTCCGCGAGGGGGGCTGTCAGGTTCTCTCACTCCGGGTGATCCAGCCGGGGCTTTTGGGAGTGCCGCGGAGCTTTCTGGTTCCTGTCAGCGGTCGGCCGGAAGGCATTCAAGTGGGATTGCCCTTTCTTCGCTTGTTGGTTCCGGAGTCTGCACATCTGGAAGTCCTCCTCGTCCGCAAGATGAGCAGGCAGCGGTTTCGGGGCATGAGCCATGCCGAGGCCGCACGCTTGATCGAGCGAGGACAGGCCTACGTTCTCGGCATCGAGCGCTCGCTGAGCGCCGGGCTACATCTTCCCTTGGGCCGGCTCGACGCCACCGTCGTCCTCTCCGATGACCTGCCCAAAGAAATCGTCATCCAGGCGAACAAGGCGCGGTCTCAGATCATCTATATGGGTGCGTCTGCGGTGTCGCTTCGTCAGCGCTCGGTGTACGGCAGTCCGATCGAGCAGGTCTTGCGCAGCGCGCCGTGTGACATCGCCATCTACGGTACGCCGTCGTGAGTCAGATCCACGAAGTCGCGCCGGAGCGCGTGTTCGAATCGCTCCAGAGCCGTTCCGAGGGCCTGATGGCCGCGGAGGCTGCGGAACGTCTACGCGAGCTCGGCAAGAACACCCTGGGCGCTCCCGTTCGGTTTCGCTTGATCCGAAGCCTGTTTCGGCAGCTAACCAACTTCTTCAGCCTCTTGCTCGACGTGGCTGCCGGACTTTGTTTCGTCGCCAACGCGATGCAGCCCGGCGAGCGAATGAACGTGCTCGGATGGGCCCTGCTCGGTGTCTCGCTGCTCAATGCCTTGTTTGCGTTCTTCCAGGAGTACAGGGCCGAGCGCGCCATGCAGGCCTTGGCGCAGTTCTTGCCGCCTCGTCTGGTGTTGCGCCGCGAAGGTCGCGAGCTCGAGATGCTTGCCGAGGACGTCGTTCCCGGAGACGTGCTTCTCATCAGGGAAGGTGATCGGATTTCCGCCGACGCACGATTGGTGGAGTGCAACCAGCTCCTCGTCAACAACGCGCCGCTCACCGGTGAATCTGCTGCAGTGGCTCTCACGGAAGCCGCCGAGTCCGGGCGCCTGATCGACAGCAGCAACATCGTCTTCGCGGGTTGCTCCGTTCTCAAAGGCTCCGGGGTCGCGGTCGTGTTCGGAACCGGGGAGCGGACCCAGTTCGGCAAGGTGGCGGCGCTGTCCCGCGACATTCGACGGCCTGCTTCCCCGCTCGAGCGGCAGACCACGCACATGGTCCGGGTGCTGACAGCGATTGCGGTCACGATGGGCGTGGGTTTCTTCACCTACGGCGTCTTCGCGGGGCGCCCTCTGTGGGTGAATCTCGTCTTCATGCTCGGCATCATCGTAGCCAACGTCCCGGAGGGCTTGCTCCCCACCTTCACTCTCTCGCTGGCGATGGGAAGCCTGCGAATGGCGCGCAAGAACGTGCTCGTCAAGAGCCTCAACGCGGTGGAGGCTCTTGGCGCGGTTCATGCGATCTGTACGGACAAGACCGGCACGCTCACGCTCAACGAGTTGTCGATCGCACGGATGGTCGATGCGAGGGCTAGCGAAATTCCTCCCTCAGACCCAAGGCGTGCGAGTCTTCTCCTCTCGGGTGTCATTGCAAGTGAAGTCCATCGGCACGGGGACCAATGGGCCGGGGATCCGCTCGACGTCGCGCTCGCGCAGATGTTCGAAGTCGAAGTCGGCAACGTGGACGGGGTTCTTCAGCGGGTTGCCCAGAGATTCTCTTTCGACGTCCGTAAACGAAGGTCGGCGGGGGTTTGGCAGGACCGGGGGGAATCGGTCGTTGCGGTCAAAGGCGCCTGGGAGGCGCTCCGTCCCCTGATCCACGAGATCGCCGAGCCGGACGCGACGGCGCGCAGCGTGACAGAGGAGTCGCTCACAGAAACCGATGCGCTCGTCGATGATCTAGCCGGTGAGGGTCAGCGCATCATCGCCATTGCCAGACGTGATCTTGCCGCCGCAGCCGACGATTCGGAGCAGGACCAGCTAGAACGCGGGCTCACGCTACTGGGGTTTCTATGCCTCGAGGATCCGCTTCGCGCGGAAGTCCCCGACGCCGTGAACCAGTGCCATCAGGCGGGCATTCGAGTTCTGCTCGTCACCGGTGACCATCCCCGAACGGCGGCCGCGGTGGCGCGCAAGGCCCAGATCCTGCCAGGGTCTTCTTCTTCTACCGAAGATGGGCGCAGGCTCCTCGTCACAGGCGACGAGCTCGAACGTCTACGGCAAACCGAGCTCTGCGAGCTGCTCGAAAGCGGTGCTTGCGTTTTTGCGCGGACGACGCCTGAACAGAAGATGAAGATCGTCACCGCGCTCAAGCGCCTCGGCCTGGTGGTTGCCATGACAGGGGACGGTGTCAACGACGCGCCGGCCTTGAAAGCAGCAGATGTCGGCGTAGCGATGGGCATCGGAGGCACCGACGTCGCACGGGAGGCCGCACAAATCATCTTGCTCGACGACAACTTCGCATCGATTGTCGCGGGAGTCGCCGAAGGGCGCACAATCTTCGACAACATTGGGAAGTTCACCAACTACGTGCTGGTCAGCAACGGCCCCGAGATCCTGCCGTACCTAATCTACATCCTCCTTCCGGTGCCACTGGCGTTGACGATCATTCAGATCCTGGCGATCGACCTCGGCACGGACATCATTCCCTCGATGGCGCTCGGCCAGGAGCCGACGGACCAAGACACGATGAAGCGGCCCCCTCGCACGCGCGACGCACCTCTGCTCAGCTTTCGCTTGGTCGCCCATAGTTACTTCTTCCTCGGACTCATCGAGGCAGCATATTCGCTTTTTCTCTTTTTCTGGGTACTGCACGCCGGAGGCTGGCGCTACGGAGAACGGCTCAGCGCCGCTGACCCATTGTATCAATCGGCGACCGGGCTCGCGCTTGCGACGATTATGCTCATGCAGATCGGCAATCTCATCGGCCGCCGTTCTGCCACCCGCTCGGGCTTGGATCGAGGGCTTCTCACGAACCGCCTCATTCTCCTCGGTTTCGGGATCGAGATCTTTTTTTCGTGGGGCGCGCTCTACTTCCCGCCGCTTTGCCGCGTACTTGGCACCGGCCCTGTGGCCTTGCCGATGTACGCAATGGCTTGGCTCGGCGCGCCGCTCATCTTCGCGGCTGACTACTTGCGCAAACGAATGCTCTCCTCAGCAGCGTCGAAGACCTGACGTCCAGCATGGACTAAGTGCTCCAGACCGATGGTGGCACGACCGCCAACCACGGTGCGATCGTTGGTGGTTGTTGTGCGGTTGCTCCAACCACGGTCCGTTTGTTGCCCCGGGAGGCGGAGTTATCGACGGAGCGCCAGCTCGACTTCTTGGGCTAAGCGAAGCCCTGACAGAAACGCTCCCTCAACCCGGTTCCCGTTCGTCCAGTCTCCGCAGGCGCCGATCCCGAGACTCAGGTCGTAGAGGCAGCCATCCTCGAGCGGGTTCTCGGCGAGGGCATATCGCCATCGATGGCCGTTGGACCACGCGGGCGTCGATGGTGGACAGCCGATCGCTTCGAAAAAAGCAAGGACCAGTGCCTCGATGACCCGATCGGCGTCGTCCTCGAGGTGCTCCGCCGACCAGCTCGGACCGGCATGCAGCACCCAACGGTCCGGAGACGTCTCTCGCGCCGGCTTGGCCGAGGTGCGCGCCACCCAACTGAGCGGACCGCGATTGACGAAGGCGCCGTCAAAGTGAACCGGCACTGGGTCGGCGAACGCGACGAGCACTGACCAGCAAGGCTGCATCCGAACGGCAGCCGCGCGCTCAGCGATCGCAGGTGCAATCGTCCTGAGCAGCTTCTCGGTCTGTGGCGCTGGCGCGGTGCAGAGCACAATCTCGTAGGTGCCGAACGTGTCCCCGGCCTGATCGAAAAGTGTCCAGCCGTACCGAGCCTCTTCAATCGCCGACACGTGTGCGCCGAATCGTGTATCCAGCCCTGCAGCCAAACGCCGGCAGATCGCGTTCATGCCAGGCGTGCCGACGACTCTTTGAGTTTGCCGGTTCGACTCGTCGAGGCCATTGGGGCCCACCGCGACGATGCGGGCCTGCCAGGGAGCGACGACTCCCTCCGTGCCCCAGTGCTGCACCCGCGACGAGAGCTCCGGCGAACGAACCGTGAAGTACTGCGCACCGTGGTCGAAGTCGGCGCCGACCCCGAGGTTGGGCACACGCCGGGTCGACATGCGGCCCCCTGGACCCCGCGCCTTGTCCAAGACGGTCACCGAGTATGCGCGCTCGGCGAGCTCGCTCGCGCAGGTCAGCCCGCTGATGCCGGCGCCGATGACTGCGATTCGTCGTGGTTCTTCGTTTGCTCGCATCCGACCTGTGTGTAGAGCCGAAGCAAGGGGCGCAACCTCACCCGGGTGGGGTGGCCAATCGGTCCCAACCCGGGTGGTGTCAACCGCGACTATCGTTCCTTGATTTTCCGAGCCCAGTCGTCGGCGATGGACTTTGCAGCATCACGACCGCCGAGCCCAAACGCGAGCGCGGCCGCAACGGCAACGCTACCTAGGGTAAAACCAAACGCCATGCTTACGATGTTGTCGGCGAGCCCCATGGCTTTCAAACCCATCGCGAGCACCAAGCCGAGGATCGCGATCCGGGCGATGTTGGCGAGCCCGTGGCTCCCGTGCTCCGTCAGCTTCTCGTAGGCCAAGGTGCCGAGGAAGTTGCCGATGATCAAGATGACGGCGCCAATGAGCAAACCGGCACCGAACTCCAGCACGTTGGCGAATACTTCCGAGATCACCTCGATTTGCAACACGTTCACGGCTGCGGCCGCGGCAGCCAACATCGAGAAGAACATGATCGCGATGTCGACGAGCCGCGTCGCCGTGAACGTCGTCGTGAACAAGCCCCCGATACCGATCTTTTCGGGCAAGTCGTCGAACTTCATGCCCTCGAGGATCCCATTGAGGACGAAGATCACGAACTTGGCCGCCACGTATACGACCAGGAGTATGATCGCCGCGCCGACGATGTTGGGCACGGCGGCCATGAGCTTTTCGATCATGTTTGACGCTGGAACGGAAATCGCTGGAATGTTCAGCACGCCGAGCGCAGAAACGATGATCGGAAGCAGGATGACTGCAAAGACCAGGGCCCGACCAAACTTGGCGATGCTGATCTCTTCGTTTCCGGTGCGCTCCGCCAACCGTTCGTCCACTTTTTCCAACGCGACACCTGCCAACTGGGCGAGCACTTTCGCGATGATCCAGCCCGCGTAGGCGATGACTCCCGCACCGATGATGTTGGGTACCGCAGCTGCGAACTTGCTCGCCATCGACTTGAGCGGATCGAGGACATTCATCAGTCCAAAGTGCTCCAGCACCGCGATTAGGACGAAGATCGTGAGCACCGCTTTGACGAGCGACACGATCGGCAAAACGAAATCGGTGACGCTGCCGTCGTCCCGCGTTCGGTGCAGCGCCGGAACCTTCGTGAGCACCCTCTTCAGCAGGTCGGCGACCAGCTTGACGACGAAGAGGCCGACGATGAGTATCGCGAGCCCGAGCAAGGCATGGCCTAGGGCGCTAGACCCAGCCGGACCGAGCACCTCCGTGAGCCTATTAGTCAATTCCTTCATGGCATCCTGTCTCCTTTCGAGCGCTCCGCTCGTCGTTCATCCGCACATGTATACGCACGCACCGAGTTTGTGGGCTGCACATCAGCTTCTGCGGTCTTGATTCCGACCGTCGCAAGCTGTTGGCCACGCCCCCGAGCACGTTGAGGTTGTATCTCATGATTCTGTCCGTGCGCTATGCGGCGCTTTCGTGCTGATCACCCATGCGGGGGAAATCGCCATGACGACCTCACCCAGGCTGGCGTTCGTCGTCGGGTTCCACGGAGCTTTGTGCCGCGGACGGGCGGCGAATCAGGGGCAAGAGACGCAGGCCTGCGCGCCCCCCCCGTGGAGTGGACGCGCGCCCCTGCAAAGCCGCAACCTCAGCCGGGCTATTTGACTCCGGCGACGATCATGCCGCACGCGTCGATGGCGCCGGCGGGATACCTTTCGTTCATCGAGGCGACGACGTCGGCCTTGACGATGGTGATTGTAGCCTCGCGCGCCTGGCTCAACGCAGCGACGAACGGTGCGGCGACTTCCGTCATCATGTCCCAGTAACCTTGGGCGCTACCGCAGTCGAGCTTGCAAGGGATTTCCGCCTCCCGGACCTCCCGGAGGCCAGCCGCCTCGAACAGACCGCCGATCAGGCTGGGCTGCGCACACCGGAACATGCCCGGCGCACCTGGCGGCGGCGCGGGCAAGTCGATGTGCTTCTTGATGTTCTGCATCATGCAGGTGACCCAGAAGTTCCTTTCCGGAGAGCTCCAGACGGTGGTCGCGAGGCGGCCGCCGGGTTTGAGCACACGCACCATTTCGCGTGCGGCCAACTGCATGTCGGGGAAGAACATGAAGCCCAAACGGCAGCTCACCGCATCGAAACTGTCGTCCTCGAAGGGAAGCTCGCAGGCATCGGCGACTTGAAACTCCACGTTCTTGGCCCCGGCTGCGGCCGCTTTGTCACGGGCCACCTGCAGCATCCCCTCGGCGAGATCGGTCAAGACGACTTTGCCGCCGGCGAGCATTCGAGCCATGGAGAGGCCGGGCTCCCCGGTCCCGGCGGCGACGTCCAAAACGACCGAGCTGCCCGAGGGCTTCAAGTCGTCGATGATGGCTGCCCCATGCGGCGCGAGAAACCCCATGGTGAGCGCATCCCACTTCTTCCATCCGGGTGAAAACTTGTTCCAAGACGCTTTCTGGGCGCTGCTAATCTCGAGGGAGGCGGTATTCATGGCACACGACCTTTCGGTGAGAAGGCGCAAAGACCCTGCACTATTATCACAACCTGGAAACCACCTGTCTTCGCGACCTTCTTAACCTTCGGGCTCGGCCGATATTCCGCAAGCCTCGGTCAGTTCTCTGCGGCGCATGATATGAACGCACAGACGGTGAAGATGGAGGAGCTGACGAAAGAGGAGGCCGAGGAGCTTCGGCTACGGCTCCTCGAGCTAGCCGCCGAGCTCGAGAGCGGGTTGCGGGCCACCGCCAGCTCGGCTGCGCCCGTCGTGCTCGACCAAAGCTCGGTCGGGCGGCTCTCGCGGATGGATGCGATGCAGCAGCAAGCCATGGCGAAGGCGACGCGCGAAAAGGCACAGTTCCGCCTCGGGCAATGCAAGCGTGCGCTGTCCGCATTCGAGCGCGACGAGTACGGGGTGTGCCGCAAATGCGAAGAGCCGATTGGCTTCCGTCGCCTGTCCGCCAAGCCCGAGGCGCCGTTTTGCGTGGACTGCCAGCGCGGCTTCCACGATTTTTGAGGGACACTCCCCCGTTGCCCGCGAGCGCCTAGGGCTGCGCCGCTGTGGGCGTGGGATCTTCGATCGCCCACAGCGCCAGCTCGAGGGACGCTTCGGTGAACTCGGGTTGGAAGATGCCATGCGCCCGGGCGCTGTGGAGTTGGAAGCCGGCCGGTCGCGACGCCAGCTGCTGGTTGCAGCCGATCGTCGGATTGCCCGAGTGCGTGGCAAGATCGACGTTGCCGGTTACGGTCCAGTCTCTAACACCATCCACTGCGAACCCGTACTGCATGTGATCCCCCATCAGCGTGTTGTCCGTCACCAAGGCGCCGTAAATGGTGGGGTCATCAGAGCTGGCGGGGTCGAAGCACACCCAGACGCGCCAGCCCATACCCATGCCGATGCGAATGACGGCGCCTGCTGCGTCGATGACGTTGCGCCGCACCCGAGTGTTCGTGTAATCGCCTTGATGGACGGGATAGTCCACCATGTTGATGCCTCCTAGCAGCGCCCGAGTGCTCGCTCTGATGACGTTGTCCTCGACTATCGATCCTGGTGCGGCGAAGATCACGATGGCCCCGTCGGTAGCGTCTACGATGGTGTTGTTGCGGACGATGCTGTTGGCGCAGGCCAATGAGATGCCGTCGGCCCAGCTGCCATCCGACTGACCGGCCGGACCGAGCTCGTTGTCCTCCACGACGGCACCAGTGCAGCGCGGGTCACCACCCTCGAACAGATGCACGATCGACCAGCTCCGGGGCTCGAAGGCTTTGACCTCTCGGACCACCTGCCCTGAGGCGCCACCACCTGCACGTATTAGAGCCTCGCCGCCCCGGTAACCGAAGATGGGCCGGCTCCCATCGATGACCACGTTGCGCAGCACCACGTCTGAGCGGTCGGCCATATCTACGGCCGTGACCACTGAGGCAGACGCGATCCTCAGTCGCGCTCGTCGCTCGTCGGTCGGAAAGCCCTCCGTGTAGATCTCTTGACCGTCTTCCGTGAACGCAACCGGTGCAGTGAGCTCGAACTCCGCGTTCTGACAAAGCACGGCGACGCGGCCCGGTTCGGTGAGGACCCCATTGATGTCATCTTGATCGCCCGAGGCAATACAGCTCGGGGTGACTTGGCCAGCCGTGCCACCCACGCCACCAGCACCACCTGTACCGGCTGCGCCACCCATGCCGCCAGCGCCGCCTGTGCCAGCTGTGCCGCCTGTGCCAGCTGCGCCACCCGTGCCACCCCCGCCTCCCTCGGCGTCACCGGGCTCGCTGCAGCCAATCACCAGGAGCGCACTGAGCGCTAGCGACAAGACCAATCTGGGGAGGAAACACATCAAGAAGCCCCTAGGGGGTCACGTCCATCGAGAACGCCCCCCCGAAGACGTTGAATGCTGCGGTGAGAAGCATGTGGAGCTCCCCAGTCGTCGTCTGCACAACACGAGAACCAACGTTTCATGATACACCTCGCCAAGTCGTCTGTTCCCGCAACTACTGCAGGTCTGCCCACGAGATCCTCCAGGTGAAGGGATCGTCGTCGTTCTTGTCATTGAACCAGATCGTGGCCTTTCCGGGCTCCATCCGAACACCGACTTGGTCGATGTTGTGGTCGCCGTTGGTGAACTCGAGCCGGAACCCTTGGAGGATCGGGCGCGTCGCTCCGGGCAAGTTGATTGAGTAGATGCCATGCCGTGTCGACGGGTCTGTAAAGCTATGCTGCCCAACGACACGCGCGGCAGGAATCAAGGCGTAGTCGACGCGCGCGCAATAGGGCCCCGGGGACGAGACGTCAGTGGCGTCATAGAGCCCATGACTGAGCACGAGCACGCCACCGTTCTGGCTCTCGTAGAGCTCTACAAAGATCCTTTCGACCTTGTCTTCGCGCGATCGGTCTAGGTCAAAGCCCAGAAGAACCGGAACTTTGTCGCTCGGGAGCGACCTCAGAGTCGTCGTGTCGCCGGTGCCGTTATTGCAATCTGCGTAGGAGTAGCGCTCGCTTCCGTATGGCAGCTGCTGTGAGTCGATACGCCAGGTGAACCCATCGTCGCCGTTGTCATCTTCGAGCCTCGCGTACAGTACCGTGGTGGTGCTCGTCCCCACCCAGCTCGCCGTCATGCGCTCCATTTCGCGGTCGACTCCCGAACCGGTGAAATTCAGATAGAACCCGGCAAGGCCCCAAGGCTGGAAGCCCGACCAAACGTCGTAGATACCCGCATAGCTCCCTGCCCAATACAGATCGCTTCGGTCTCCGCTGAAAACAAGACGACCCAGGCTGTTGTCGGTGCACACGCCATCGATGCAGACGTTGGGTCGCGCCGTGCAGAAGCTGCCGTTTGGAGCCTGCGAGTTGACGCACTGGCCAGAGGCCAAGCAGACGTCCGAAGTGCATGGATCGGCGTCGTAGCAGTGCGAGCCAGTGGTGCATTCGACGCAGTTGCCGCGGCCGTCACAGTAGGCGCCGCCATCGTCGTTGCAGGAGGTATTCGCAGGCAAGGGCGGATAGACGCACGTTCCGTTCGATGGGTTGCATGCGTCGCTCACACAGTCGCCTTGGTCCGTGCACGGGTATGGAACGCAAAGATCGGCATCGACGCAGACACCGCCTTCACAGACGCCGGTCTGGCCGAAGAAGTCGCATGCGCCGCCAGTAGCGATCAACATGCATTCGTGATGCGCACAGAGCCCGGTGTTGCATTCATTGCCGTCGTCATCGGGACACTGCTCGCTGCGATTGCACGCTCTGCAATCGGCGTCGGCAGTGCAGAAATAGCTCCCGTCGTCGCAGGGCGTGTCGACCGGCTTGTTGCTCCCGCCCTCGCAGGCGCCGTTGGCTGGATTGCAAGTCGCGTCGTTCGTACAGGGGTTTGCATCGCTACAGTCGATGCCGGCACAGAGCTCCGGCGCGCCGCCGGTCCCTGCCGTGCCAGCCGTGCCAGCCACGCCGCCCGAGCCGCCGGCCCCGCCTGTGCCGCCAACACCCGCCGTGCCACCGCTCCCTGCTTCGCCAGCGCTCCCGCCGCCGCCAGCCGTGCCGCCATCGTCTGCCGGCGTTCCGATGGTTTCACCGCATCCAGCGATCAGCAGTGCGCCGACCGCGCCTAGGCAAAACATTCTGGTGAAGGACATGACAAACTCCTGTCCGCAACTTCAATGCCTGCTGCGAGACTTCAGAGCAGGTTGCGTGCCAACGGCTTTTCCCTGTCATTACGAGACACGGTTCTGAATAGCGGGCGAACGTTCTGCGTTTTGCGAGCGCTTAGCGCAATGCGTTCGTTGCGTCCGACCGTTAGCTACAGCACGGCGTTCCGATGCAGTTGCCGCTGCAGAGCGTGCCGCCACAACACACCGAACCTTGAATGCAGGCGGACGGACAGCTCGACTCGCAGTTCCCATCGACGCAGCTCATGTCACCGGAGCCGAAGGAATCAGGTTCGCAGACATCGCCACGTGCGCTCCAGGTTCAGTTGATTCGACACGCAGGAACTCTGAAGCGAGCCCTCTCCACTGGCTCCTTCTTCACCGCTGCAAGCGGCCGCGAGAAGCGCCACCACCCCAACTGAAGAGAGAGGCCAGCTCCTAAATATTCGATCGCGCGTACGCGCCTCCTTCCGAGTCGATTCATTCATCCTAGGGCACGTATTCACCGCAGCCTCGGTAGCATCCAAACGGACCCTCGCCGCCATAGCGACAAGTGCCGCTCTCGCAGTAGTTGCAGCGGCCGCAATCGCAGTCTTCGATGCATTGCACCGGTCCGGCCCCCCCTCCACTCGTACACTGGCTGACGCTGGTCTCGCAATCGTCGGCCGTCACGCCTCCCTCGACGCGTTCAAGCGGGATCTCACAGGAGGCGAGGTAGACGAGTCCATCCGCGTCGGAATCATAGGTGTATGAGAGCGTTAGAACGTCCTGGTTGGCGGGATCGCTGGGGTCTTGAACGGAGATCAGCTGCGCACTTGCGGTGACGTTGTCCGGCTCCTCGGAGCTCCATGTTCCGCAAACGACAAAATCGAGATTGCCGAAGGAGATGCCGCCGCGGATACGCCCGCCGGGACAAACAAACTGAGCGACGACGATGTCCGTGTCGCCACATGATCCAGACTGAGCCCAAGCTCCCACGACCTGTTGTTCGAGCGTGAGCTCGGGAGCGCTTCCACCGCCGGCTCCTCCGGAGCCCCCGCTGCCCGCGGAACCGCCGGTGCCCCCTGTACCACCACTGCCCGCGGAACCGCCCGTGCCGTTCTCGTCACCGCTGCAACCCGCAGCCGACCAGACCGGAAAAGCAAGCACCGCGAAAAGGCACGCCCATCGCATCAACGAGTAACCCATGACAACCTTCCTCTCCGTCCGTCAGATAGGACCAACATCGATCGAGACTCACGGCGCCAATCCAACGCCGCACTCACGCGAAAGGGCTGCAAAGCGCGTTCCACGCTGCGGATCACGAAAAGGAAGCGCTTTCGCTCAGAGACGCTTCGAATAAGACGAAATTTTCTCGCAATGCGAAAAAACTGCACCACGAGGTCATACTTATTGATCACGGCATGCGCGCGGCGATGCTCGCCGCAGGAACCTGACGAGATCGCGGCCAAGCTCAGGGGCCAGGTGGTCGAGACGGTTTGGGTTGGGGTCCCGACGCCTCTACCTTTGCCCAACCTGCCAAGGGGTTTGACGGAGCAGAACCACTCGGTACATCCCACGGAGAATGCTCGGCTCGTCGTGCACGATCTTGCATGGCAAGCCCGAAAGGATGTCGCCGAGCCGCCTGTTGAGGTCGGTGCCGAGGCGCGTCGAGACGATGTTGGCGAGCCTCCTTCCCCAGTTGGGTTCGGTACCGTCCTGCAGGAACTTGTCGAAGACCACGATTCGGCCACCGGGTCGCAGCACGCGAATCGCCTCGGAGATGCAGCGAACGGGGTCGGGAACGACGCTCAGGATCAGATTCAGAACGACCGCGTCAAACATTCCATCGTCGAGTGGGAGCGCTTGCGCATCGCCGACCCGGAGCTCGATCGCACATCCCGCAATCGGGAGCTTGCTTTCTGCACGGGCAAGCATGGCCTCGCTCAGGTCCACTCCGATGCCGGCCACACCTTCCGGAAGGTGACGTAGATCCGCGCCGGTCCCGACGCCGACGAGGCACACACGTTCGCCGGCCTGCAGACCAAGTTGTTCCATCGCTCTTCGCCGCCCCTGGCGGAAGAGCCGCTCGAGCACCGCGTCGTAGATCGGGGCCCAAAGCCAGTATACGAGCCGATTCCAGCGATTGTTCATCTCCATGGTTGGGACCGCCATTGGCGAAGCAGGAACCTGTGCTCGCGGCACCTACGTCGTCAAGGCGTCGCTGTCGGTTCGTAGACCAGGTCGTAGACGATTGGGGATGCGAGCTTTTCGCTCGTCATGAAGACCGACATCACGAGCCTGCCTTCGGCATCGAGGCGGTAGGTTGATTTCCGCTTTGCGTGCTCGAATACGAAGAACTGGAGGATTTCTTCGGTGGTGACGCGGTAGGAGAGCTTTGCGTCGCGGCCGTTGGGAGCGACGAGCTCTTTTGGCGAACCGTCGAGTGGCGCGACGGCGCCGTACTTGCCCATGGTGACCGACACGTCCTCTCCCATGCGCGCGATGACGATTCGTTGTGGGAGCTCCTTGTGGTTCGCGAGCCTGCTTGCGGCGATCCGGCGGCCGAGCCAGCCGAGGCTGCTGACGGACGCTTCGATGGAGGCGTCGATTTTGGCATGGTCGTCGGCGGGTGTACCGGCGTATCGATAGGCCCCTGCCAGAGGGAGGAGCGCTGACGAGTCGGCCCAGGGGCTGGAGTCGATTTCCTGCGAGACCACGGTCTGCGGCCAGGTCAGATGAAGGCAGATTGCAACTACGCCAAGCATGGCTGTTCGGCTCCGGCCCATTACGGGTGCCTAGAGCCCATCGGACGCGAGCGCCAGCGTCGCTAATCGGCGTAGAAGAACGTGCCGGCCACTTGGGCGCCGAAGTCCAGCAGCGCGACCTGGACCTCGTCGAGGTACTCGTGAAGCCCGCCTCCGATGACGTCCTCCGAGGAGCGCGAGGTCAGCTCCTTGAGGGTTTCGAGCGAATCGCGGGGAAACGAGATGTCTTTCAGGTCTTCGTTCGTGAGCAGCTCGTCCAGCGTGCCTTCGATGTTGGTCACACAGTGCGTGAGGGAGCGCGGGAACCGCGGGCTCAAAAGGATGAAGCCGGCCACGGTGGTGGGCGTCATTCGGGCCGGGAACACCCGCCGGTAGCCGTGATAGGCGGAAACCGAGCGAAGCAAGGCATTCCACTGCGCGATGTCGACCGGCGAGCCCACGTCTTGCCACGAGGGCAGGAGCGCGTGGTACTTGATGTCGACGAGTCGGGTGATCTGATCGGCGAGCTCGGTGAACACCCCGAGGCGATAGAAGGACCAAACCTGGTCCCGGTAGAGCGTACCGGTGACGATGCCGGAGTGAAGCTGGACACCTTCTTTGATTCGCCCGCAGAGCCTCGAGAGCTCGGTCAAACGTAGGTTCCGGGCCGTCAACGAAGCGACCCAGTTGTAGAGCACATTGAGCTGCGTCCAGGTCTCGAGGCTGATGAGATGACGGATGCTTCGGGCATTCTCGCGAGCTGCTTTTACGGAGTAGATGATTGAATTCGGGTTCTCTGCATCGAGGATGTAAAAGCGAACGACGTTTTCGGACGTGGCCTTCTTGTAGCGCTCGAAGAAGGCCTCTTCGTCGCGATGGAGCTTGAGGATGGGGAGCCAGTCGTTGGCGCCTTGGACGTCACGCGCAAACGTCTCGTTGACGTCGACGATGCGAGCCAGGTTCTCCGCACGCTCCATGTAGCGCGCCATCCAGTGGCTGTTCTCAGCGAATCTTGCGAGGAGATTACTCAAGGACCCAGGTATCCTTCGTGCCGCCGCCTTGCGACGAGTTGACGACGAGAGAGCCCTTACGAAGCGCCACGCGCGTCAGGCCGCCCGGCAAAACCCAGCTCTCTTTCCCGGTGACGATGTAGGGGCGCAGGTCGACATGCCGTGGCGCGATGGAGCCATCGATCAGGGTCGGACAGACCGAGAGGTCGATGACCGGCTGACTGATGTAGTTCGCCGGGTCCTTCTCGATGCGCGCTCGGCACTCGTCGAGCTCCGCGCGCGTGGCCTTCGGCCCGACCACGACACCGTACCCGCCCGATTCCCCGACCGGCTTCACGACGAGCTCCTCCAGATGCGCAAGCGTGTAGGCCAGGCCCTCGGGCTCGCGGCAGAGGTGTGTGTCGACGTTTTGCAGAATCGGCTCTTCGTCGAGGTAGTAGCGGATGATGCGCGGCATGTAGGCATAGACCGCTTTGTCGTCGGCAACACCCGTGCCCACGGCGTTGGCAAGGGACACGCGACCCGCCCGGTAAGCACGAAAGAGGCCTCGCACTCCGAGCATACTTTTGGGATTGAACTGCTCCGGATCGAGGAACGCGTCGTCGACTCGGCGGTAGATCACATCGACGCGACGAAGCCCGCCGGTGGTCTTCATGAAGACGTAGTCGTCCTTGACCACCAGGTCCCGGCCTTCGACGAGGGGAACGCCCATCTCGCGCGCGAGGAACACGTGCTCGAAATAAGCGGAGTTGAATACGCCCGGCGACATCAGCACGACGTTGGGATTGGCTGCGCTTGGCGGAGCGATTTCGGCGAGGGCCGCCCGCAGATGCATGCCGTAGTCGGAGACCTGCCGGAGCCCCACGTTGCTGGTCAGATCGGGAAACGCGCGCATCATCAAATGGCGGTTCTCGACGACATACGAAACGCCGGAGGGCGTTCGCGCGTTGTCTTCGAGCACGCGGAACACTCCCTGACCATCGCGCACGAGGTCGATGCCGCAGATGCTGACATAGGTGCCGTGAGGAAGGTCGAGCCCCTTCATCTCGGGGCGAAAGTTGCTGTTGCCGACGACGAGCTCCGCGGGCACCGTGCCGTCGTTCAAGATGTGCTGCTCGTGATAGACGTCGTGGAGAAAGCGATTGAGCGCCGCGACGCGCTGAACGCAGCCGCGCTCGATGTGCGACCAGTCGTCGCGCGAGAGGACTCGAGGGATCACATCGAAGGGAAGCACTCGGTCGATTGCGTTGCGGTCACTGTAGACCGTGAAGGTGATGCCGAGGTTGTAGAGCTCGCGGTCGCTCGACTGGGCGCGCCGCTGAAGCGTCGAGACCTTCATGTTGCGCATTCGATCGCGGATCGCGTCGGTGTGTGCGGCGGGTTCAGGGCTGCCGCCGAACATCTCGCAAAAGAAGCCGGCGCGATCGTAGTTGGCGAAAAGCCCTTTGGAACGGTTGGTCAACGGCCCTCTGTGGGCGAGTGGTAGGGGGATTGGGCGTGGTGGTCAACCCGGATCGGGCTGCTCCAATCGAAGGGGAAATTGCGAAAAAGGGGCCCCGCGACTTGGGGGCCCCTCTTTCTACCGGTGCCAGCCAGAGGCTGACGCGAGCCTGACTAGCATAGAGTCCAGATGAAGATGCGACGCACCGCGCTTCGCGCGTTGCCGTCGCTATCGGTCACCGTGAGCTTCACATCGTGCCAGGTGCCAAAGCAGGTGTTGGAGTAGAGGCGCACCGTGCGGGTTCCGCCCGTCCCCAGCGTGCCGCTCTGCAGATCCGTGCGATTCGTCGTCCAGGACAAGGAGCTGCCGGACAGGGTTCCGTCTTCTGGATCCTGGCCGGTGCCGACGAAGCTCACGTCACTGTACCACTGCTCACGGGTGCTGTCGTAGCCGTCGTACGCGAACTGCGCCTCGCTCACGCCCGAGTCCACCGCGGGTTCGAGGATCGAAGCGGTGGGCGGGTTGTCTGCGCAGGTCTCGACGAACAGATTGACCGAGTCCTCTGCAAACTCGCCCTGGTCGTCCGTCGCACGAACCACGATCGTGTAGCCGCCCTCCGGGAACGAGCCCGTCACGGAGTGACCCGTGCCAACAAACGCGCCACCGGCAACGGACCACTCGATCGCGCTCTCGGGGAGCTCGAAGGTTGGTGTGTTGTTCAGATCCTGCGACATCGCAAGGAACGCGATCGGCTCGTCGGCGCAGTAACGCTCGACTCCGCCGGGTGCGACGATGTCGACAGTTGGGGGATCGTTGGAGATCGTGAGCTCCACGCGGTCGCTCAGCATGCCGCCACCCGGTGCCGAAGTGCTCGCAGTGATGACATGCGTGCCGAACGACAGGTCGAGGCGGGAAATCAAGCCCACGCTCTCTCCGAGGAAGCCATCCACATCACTCGTCCATCGAATCACTGGCGCCTCGGTGAAACCGAGTGTGCGCGCTCTGAATTCGACTCGCCGGCGCCCACGCGGCACCACGCTGCCGTCCGTCGGCGACTGGACGATGACCGCGGGATCCTTTCGTTCGCGGTACGCGTAGAAACCGCTTTCATCCCCGACGCCGGTCTCATCTCCAATGCCAGTGATCAGCGCGCGCTGCGCCGGCGTGCTCGTCGAGCAGAAAAGCAAGCCGTCGAGGGTAATCGGTGGAGTCGTCGGCACGGTGATGCGCACGAAGCACGGATCGTTCGGGTCTGTGATGAAGGTGCGGGGATTGATCTCGAGCTCGACGCCCGCGATCGCACTGCTGGAGTCAGACGGCGCATAGGTACCGCCGGTGATGCTGTCGACGAACTCGAACACTCCGTCGAGGCCTGCGCCGACGACGCGCCACGAGCCGAAGAAATCGAGCGGCGCTGGGTTGCCGGCTGTCTCGCGGGCAAACTGCATTGCAGGATAGTCGCCGATCGTCGCGAAGAATGGCTCACGCGTGTCGAAGTCGCCCGCCGGATGCGTCCAACCTGCAAGCGTGTCGTCGTCGACGCGAAGCGCAATCACCTCAGTCCCTCCGGAGGTCGCATCGTAGCTGGCGTCGATTTCCGGACTGTCGAAACGCGCGACCATGCGGTCGACACCCAGCGATCCGTTGACCCGGTAGTCCCGGTCGGCTGCATGGAGCGTACCAATCCGCCGGTCGGTTCGTCCCAAGAGGGAGCTGTTCGGAAAGGCTCCCGGCAGATGGTAGGCCGCGAGATCGGCGCGCCCGAGAGGTAGATCGGTCTCGACGTGCCACTTGCCCAGATAGGGCTGGTGGTTGAGCCAAGCGCTGGGGTTGCGGGTTTCGAGCACGCTGAACGCGTCTGAGATCCGATCGATCCAGCCGTAGCTCATGTAGATGAAGCCGTTCGTCCCCGCGGCGGCCTCGACGGGCCGTCCGCGACCCATCTCGTCCATGCCCCAAGAGTTCTTGACGATGAAAGCTTCCAACGCGTCGTCGTAGCCGACGATCAACATCGCGTGTCCGCCCCACTCGGTTTCGAGCGGATGCCAGATCCCGTCGGCGAACTGTGCGGCTTCGTCCGCGTCTTGTGCATCGTAACAGGGGTCGCCCTCCGGCAAGGGGTTCTTGGCGTCGTCCTCACAGGCGCGCACGCGAGTCAACGCGACGCCAAAGGCCACTTCGCGACCGGCGGCGAGCTCATCGCGTATCGCACTCAGGGTCCGGCCGACCTCACGCACCCGAGTTGCACCGTAAACGGCCGCTGCCGGGGCGCTGCGCGGGAAGTTGATGAAAGTCCTGCTCTCGGGAATCGAATAGGTCATCGGTTGAGCGCTGAGATTCCAGCCGTCCACGGCTCGCTGGCTCAGCGTCGTGTCGCTCCACGACATCCGAGGGACGTCGCCATCTTGGTTGGTGTTTTCGTAGTTGCTGTTCGGGATGTAGGTGAGGCTTGGGTCGCTCACATCGATCCCAGGCATCGCGTCCTCCTCGGGCAGGCCGAACCTCAATCGAAACAACCAGCCGAGCTGGTAGCTGAGCGAGCTGCCGCCCCATGCGCCGAGCTGGGTTTCGCGCTCGCTCGGTGCCGCCGGAGCTTGGTTCAGATAGGTCATTTTCTGCACGTGGTTCGCATACTGTTCGGACAGGTCCAGGGCCATTCCGCGCTCCCGTTCGTAGGCGGCTTCGAGGGCGGCACTCGTTGCATGGGCAACACAGGTGCCTCGCCCGCCTTGGTCTCGAATGAGGGTCTGCCGATCGCGAAGGTCGACTCGGCTGGGGATGGATTTTAACCCGATGCCGTCCTCCAGCAGTTTAGGCGAGCCCTCGCCGTCCTCCGGCGCGGTCTCGGGAGGCGCAGGAAACTGCGCGCGGAGCTCGTCCCAGAGATCCAGCCGGTCCAACACGACCCGTTTGCCGTCGCTGAGGGTGACTGTGGGAATGCCGTCGCGCTCTCCGTACGTTGCAGCGGGGGCGCTCGGCCCCCCTCCTTCTTGCTCTTCGAATGAAGCGGGCGCGCAGCTCGCGAGAACGAGCTGCGATGCGAGCACTGCGAGCAAGACGCGCGCGCCGATGCCGGATGGCAACCGAACCGGGCGTTTCACGCGACCTTGTAGTTTGGCTGCCGAGGGATTGAGGTTGTCGTTGTTGTTCATGGGTCGCTCCTATGAGTTCGGGTAGGTGGTTCGGAGCGACAGAAGAGCAAAGCGTATGCCAGGCCAAAACACGCGTGTTTTGGCGCATCATGCGCAGTCGGGAGCGAAAGTGACGACGTTCCGTCGCCAGTTCTTGGCGCGGCCTGACGTGCGTGCGTCATCGCGCACAAAGGAGTGGACGAGGACTCCTAGAACTGGCCGCGGAGCGCCACGTGGGCCCCGTTCGGTCCCACCACGACTTGCGGCTCGAGCCGAGCTCGGCTGGGTCGGAACAAGTACACCAATGGCATCGTGAGGAGCGGCGCGGAGGTGAGGCCCGTGAGCAAGGCGACGCTCGTATGCTGTCCCCGATCCACGCAGCTACGCACTTCAAAGGTATCGAGGCCCTGCGCGGAGCACGAGGTCGATGGCTCGGCCTCTGCGGTGACGCCCCAGGCAATCGAGAATGCGGCCAAGCCCAATCCCAGGCCGCCGGAAACCCATGCCCACCAAGGAGTCTTTTCGCGCTCCGGCAAGGCGAGCGGCATCGCCACCACCAACGCTGCCGAGCCGACCGCACCCGTTGCGATGATCGCTCCTCGGAGGTCAAACCACGTTTGCTGGGCAGACGTGTCTTGCCCGCCGGCATCGATTTCATTGACCCATGAAACGGCAGCATCGCTGCGCGGTAGCAGAAGCGCGTAGCCCGTCGCGAGGCCGGCTACGCCGACGCCGACGAGCGTGAGGCCAGCGATGAGCTGGCCACGCGGCCGGCGGCCTGAACGCCGCGAATCGGGCGCTGCAGAAACCGCAGCGACAGCCTCGCCGCCCCGGCAGGGCAGTGCAACGGGCTCGGGCGACGTGAAGTCCATGCATCGGCGGTCGGTCAAAGTGCGTGCGGCGGAGCGGAGATCGGACTTGACGGGCCGATTGTCACTGACGGAGAGCCGCGCGAGTGCGACGGGCACCGAGGAGTCCGCCACTTTGATTTCGATGAGCTCGGCCTCCAGGGTATCGGTGGTGGGCATCGAAACGAGAACGACCGCGTCCGCGCCAATCCCCGTGGCAACCCGCCGGGCATCGAGCACCTGGTGCTCACGCTCCTCGGAGGGGCTCGGATAGCTGAGCGACAGGCTCGGCCTGGTTTCGATGATTTCATCGAATCGCCAGTCCACTCGGCGAAGCGTCTTCCCTGCGCCGACCGTCACCGCATGTACGCGACCGCGAGCTTCGGTGCTGCACTCGACCTGAAGGCGGTACTCTCCAGGAAACAAATCTCCGATTGAAACGGGTGTCTCGCCGAGAAGAAGCCCGTTTAGCCGTGCCGCACACCCGGGCGGAGTGCTCTCGACTCGAAGCTCGCCAGTCTGTTTGGCCTGCAGCGCGTCCACGCGAACGAGCAAATCGGTCACGGCAGGAGGATGCATCTGAGCGCTCGGCTCTCCGCGCGGCACCAGTTGCCGGCACTCGCGTGCGACTGCCCTTGCGCGAGACTCCGATTGCGTCGCAAGCTCGGCACGTACGATGTACAGACACGTGTCGAGGACCCGCCTTGCGGATTCGGGCTCTCGGTTGAGCTCTTCGATCGCATTGCGAGATATCGCCTGGGCCGAATTCAGCTTGTTGAGGGCCCGTTCGTAATTGCCTTCCGCAAGGTCGTTGACCGCCGAGTCGGATAGAGACCTCCAACGGCGGACCTCGCGATCGCCGAGCTTCAACGAGGGCGCCGAAACCTGAAGCTCCACTTCGGTAGCAGCCCGCTCTTGGGACCAGACCTCGATGCCTTGACCGAGGAGCTCTTTGCGGAGGTCCGATACCGCCCCGTTCATCCAGCCGGGTTCCGCGCCGGAATGGCTCGGCACGACCAGCCAGTGGCTCTCCCCCTGTGCGGCAACTGACGAAACCAGCAAAGTCCAATAGAGGAACGTCAACGAGGTCAGTCGCATGCCGGGGTATTATCACAGGTTCGGAAACTCAGGAGCAACAACGTCGTGCAGGGGTGGTCCTCGTCACGCCAAGCATGTAATCTCAGAAGCGCCGATGTCCTCGATCAAGCCGACTGAGCCGTGGCCGCGAGTGCGCGACGTCGTGGAAGCCTCCGTCATGGGGCTCCATCGCGGCCGCTTCATCGAGGAGACACTCGAAGCGCTGTGTGTGCAACTGAGCGCGGCTTCGGCCTGGAGTACGCTGGAAACCAAAGGCAACGGGCCGATGCACCGCTCACGGACGACGAGCTTTCGCGGCGTGGCGCCGGCGGTCCTTGCCATGCACGTGGCGGACGTGCTTAGTCAGGTGCAGTCCAAGCTCAAGACGGTTGCCGGCCCGGTTCCGTACGCGCCGAACGGTTCTTTCATTGCCGTGCCGCTGTGGTCGCTTCCGACCGGCTCGTCGCAAGGCCGAAGCCTCATCGGCGCACTCTACTTGGAATTCGGTAGGGACCAGGGCACCCACGACGCAGTCGTCGGTGTGGTGGAAACAGCCGGCGCGTTGCTTGGCGGCCTCATCGCTCAGCAGACGGTCATCGAAGACACCAGGGAAGATCTCCGGGCCGAGCGAGCGACCGAGCCCGGCGGTGCGCAGCTGACACTGGACGAGCTTCTCGCGCCCGAGAGCATGGCGGACATTGCTCGTGAGCTCCGCTCTGCCATTGGGAGCGACGAGTCGATCATGATCGTGGGCGAGTCCGGCACCGGCAAGACTCAGCTCGCGACGGCGTTCGCACATGCGAGCAACCAAACCCCGATCGTACGGGCGACGCTGGGGCTCGCGGACGACCTGAACACGATCACCTCAGAGCTCTTCGGGCATGAACGGGGCTCGTTCTCGGGTGCGGTGTCCAAGCGCAAAGGCCTGGTCGAGTATGCAGACAAAGGAACCCTAATCTTCGACGAGGTGCTCAACCTGCCGCACCACGCGCAGCAACTGCTTCTCGATTTCACCCAATTCGGTTCGTACCGCCCGCTCGGCCACCAGGGACCCCAGCCCAAGACGGCAAGCCTGCGCATCATCTCCGTGACCAACGGCGACGTACAGAAGGCCATCGCCGACCGGATGTTTCGTCAAGACTTGTACTACCGGCTCGCCGCGGTGCCGATCGTCCTTCCCCCGCTTCGCGAACGCCGCTGGGACATCCCCAACATGGCCGTGCGCTACCTTCATCGTATCGACCCAATCACGAGCTGGGAGCTCGACGGGAGTGCGATGGACGCCCTTCTCTCCCCAAAGCTGCCGTGGGATGGCAACATCCGCGAGCTCCAGTCCGTGTTGAAGCGTGCGCAAAACCGAGCCCGTACGGCGGGGGACGGCGATCCGGTCATTCATGCGCAGCACCTCGAGCTGGGCGTGGGTGAGCCTCGAACGTCCTCCGGCCGGCCGTCGGCACCCACGGCGGCTCACGATGACATTCGAGGCCGCTGGCAGAAACTGAGCGAACAAGAGAGCGACCTCGAGGCAGCGGAACGGGCCGTGATCGAAGACGCGCTAGCGATCTGCCATGGTATCGTCGCGCGTACCGCGCGGATGTTGGATGTGCCGCGTACTGGTTTGATCAGCCGGATCGGACGGCTCGGCATCGACGCAGAGAGTTTCAAAGAACGAAAGGGATGAGCCGGGCTCGTGTCCAAAATCGACTTCGATGCTTCTTCAAGCGATTTGCTCGGAACCGAGATCGGACCGTACACGCTGGTGCGACGGCTGGGTATGGGTGGAATGGCCGAAACGTTCGTGGCGATTCGGCGGGGGCCGAGTGGGTTTACGCAACGGGTGTGTCTCAAGCTCGTGCTGCCCTTCTTTCGCGAAGACGAAGAGTTCGTAGCGCTGTTTCAGCGTGAAGCGCGACTTGCTGCGAAGTTGCGCCACAGCAACATCGTCGGTGTCATCGACTTCGGAGCGATCGCAGGCCGTTCGTACATGGCCATGGAGTTGGTCGACGGTGTCGACCTTCGGGTCCTGCTCGACGCCGAAAGCGCTCGACGGCTTTCGCCAGAGAGGGTCGCCCTGGTGGGCCACGACCTCGCTTCCGCGCTGAACCATGCGCATAACCCGCCTCGCGACAGCAACTTAGACGGAGTGGAGGCCTCAGCGATCGTGCACCGGGACATCTCTCCGTCCAATGTGCTGATCAGCATTCATGGCGAAATCATGCTGAGCGACTTCGGTGTTGCCAAGGCGGTCTCGGGGAGCTCGCGGCAACAGAGCGCCGTCAAGGGCAAGATTCCCTACATGTCGCCCGAGCAGTTGCGACTCGAGCCGCTCGATGGACGCGCGGACCTTTTTGGGGTGGGCGTGGTCCTCTTCGAGGCGTTGTGCGGGCAGCGCCCCTATGAAGGCGGTCACGACCCAGCCACGATCATGTTGATCCTGCAGGGTCAGCATCAGCCGCTCGCTTCGCTTGCGCCGGGAGCCCCGCCTGAGCTCTGTGCATTGGTCGAGCGCCTGATCGAACCGGACCGCGACCAGCGCCCTGCCAGCGCCGCCGAGTTGATCGAGCTGCTCGATCCATTCGTCCCCGTTCCTCGGGTTCGGCGCGAGCTCGGCAAGCGAGTGGCCGAGCTCCGGCCTGAAGACCCAGCGCCGCAGGCGTTCGGCGAGCAGGCGACGGCTCATCAGTCGGACATCCCTGGGGCGGACGATGGCGAACAGATCAGCGGAATCGTCGGCGCGGGAGAAGGCCGGAAGCAGGTCGAGCCGTGGGTGGAGCGCAACCTCGCCGCGCCGGAGGCACCGAGCGCAGTTCAATCGGAATCGTTCGTCACCGGCACCCTGCCAAAGCGACGACGGCCGGGGGCTCTGATCGCGCTGCTACTTGCCGCCCTGCTGTTGGCGGGGGGCATGCTGGCCTGGCGCGCCACACGTGATGCGGGTCCAGAGGTGCGACCGGCTCCGAGTGAGATCGAAGCCGAGCCGGTCGTCGCGGACGACAGCGTCGAAGCCGACGTCGAGACCGAAGCCGAGGCCGAGCCCGAAACCGAGGCCGAAACCGAGGCCGAGAAGCAAAAGGCCGACGCGCCGCAAGAAGCGAACGTGGAGCCCACGCCGAAGCCTCGCGTGCAGCCGGTGGTGCAGGCGCCCGCGAGTTTGACGGTCATCGTCTACCCCTGGGGCGACGTTTGGATCAATGGGAAGCGTCGGGGTACCGCGCCGTTGAAGGACCTCTCGCTCAAGCCCGGTCGGTATCGAATCGCCGCCGGCCAGGGCGAGCCTACGGTCACTCAGACCATACGACTCCGGCCGGGCCAGACGAAGAAGTTGAAGCTCGACGTCACGAAGTAATCGATAAGGAAGCCGACATCCGGTCGGAAAATGACTGACGGGGGTCGGTCACTCTGCTCTCCGAGCCGGAGCGCTCTCCGAAAATCATTCGGTTTTCTGGATGGCATGCCTCGTGCGTTACCAGCGAGGCATGTCGAAACACAAACCCATAGGAGAGGCCATGACTCGTTACAACATCTTTCGAACGCTCGTCAGCTCGAGCATCATTGTCGCGGCGATCGGCTGCGGTGACTCAGGCGTCGATGAGCGCAGCGTCTCCGAAGAGCCCGCTGCAATCGGCCCGTCGGAGAGCGACGGTGGCGCATCACTCGAGGAAGAGGTCGAGCTGGCGTGCGATTCCGCCTGCGACGCCATGCAGGAGTGTCCAGGAACGGCTGTCACCGAGAACTGCGTAGAAAGCTGCGTTGCAGCGTATGGGGTCGGCACCGAGGCAGGGGACGAGTGCACGCTCGTCGGCATTGACCTCCTCAATTGCATCTCGGCACTCAGCTGCTCCGCATCGCCGTTTGATGACGACTACGACTGCGCCGACGCGGTGCGGGACGTTCGCACCACTTGCGGAACCGGGGTTCTGAGAGTCAGAGATGACTCTGATTCCGATCGGGAGCTCATCGCAGAGCTCGATGATCGCTCCTCGAGCGATCTGGACGGCAGCGCCGAGGAGCCGGACCCGGCGGACGGGTCCGAGGACGAGGAGCCGGGAGTCATCGATCTCGCCGATCCGATCGTGATCGCCGAGGTACCTTGGCCTCGTCGTGATCGTGGAAGTTCCCTGGGGCGGAGTCTCAGAAGATGGCTGACCGCCATCGGCTTCCATTTCGAGGCTCGTCGATCGTTCAGACAAGCGTCAAGTATGACAGCTATTTGATCGAGCAGTGCGGTGACGGTACTCTCGCAGGCATGAAGGCACTCCTACCGACCGTGAACCAGTACCAAACACACATGATTGCTTTCGTCGCCGCGGTGGCGCTGCTGGCTTGCGTCGATGTTGGCTCGGGTGCCGGCGGCACCGGAGGCTCGGCAGGCATGGGCGGCGACGCCGGCATGGGCGGCACCGCGGGCATGGGCGGCACCGGGGGCATGACGAACAGCCCACCGGAGGCGGCCATCGTCGAACCTGCGAGCGATTCGGGCACCAGCAACAACGATTACGTCTACGACGGCTTCGATAGCGACCTGGGCCTTTGGTACAAGGACGTGACGTTCGAAGGTCTAGGGGCGGACACCAAGGACGGCACGCTGACCGGCGCCTCGCTCGTGTGGAAAACGGACCAGACCGGTGTCCAAGAGGAAGTGCTCGGCACCGGCACGAACCCCACCCTGCGGCTGTATTCCAACAACTGTTTCGGGATCACGCACACGATCGTGCTGGAGGTGACCGACGGCGACGGCGCAACGACGACCTCCGAGCCACGCACCATCTTCATTTGGACGCTCTGCTAGTTGGTCTTCGACCAGCTCGCGGCGGAATCAGGCGAGCCCCTTGTTCGGGTTGATCAGGTATTTCTCGCCCGTCGCCTGTCTTCCGTACACCGAGATCGCCTCGAGGGTCAGGGCCTCGGCGAGCGAGACTTCTCGCGTGTAGTTGCTTGAGAAGGTGGTCTTGATTTCGGCAGCCACGCGTTCCTGCAACTTCCGAGCGGCTTGGGGTCCGATCTTCTGGAGAAACGGAAACAACAACCAGCCGCCAACGCCCCAGGCCATCCCGAAGCTTCGGGCTAGCACGATCGGGCTGCGATCGAGCCCGCCGTAAATGTAAACCTGCTTGTGTGTGGTCGTGCCGTAGGGGCTGTACGGGGCTCCCGTCGCACTCGCGGCTGCTTCCATGCAGGTCAGGATCTGCCCCGCGAGCGTTCCCCCACCGATGGCGTCGAACGCCAGTGTCGCACCCGTGGTGATCAGCGCGTCGGTCAAGTCTTTCATGAAGGTCGGTTCGCTCGAGTTGCAAACATGGGAGGCGCCCATGCCCCGGAGGAGCTCGACTTGTTCCGCTTTGCGCACGATGTTGACCAGCGGGACGTCGTCCGCGAGACAGACCTTCTGCAGCATCTGGCCGAGATTGGACGCGGCTGCGGTGTGTACGAGAGCCTTGTGACCCTCGAGGCGCATGGTTTCGACCATACCGAGCGACGTCAGCGGATTGACGAACCACGACGCGCCTTCTGCGGGCGTGGTGCCGTCGGGCAAAGGAAGTGCCTGGTTGGCCGGAACGCAGCGGTACTGCGAGTACATGGCTCCGCCGATGATCCCGACAGTCTTGCCGACCAAGGCCTGCGCGGACTTGCCGGCACCGGCCGCGACCACGATGCCCGCGCCTTCGTTGCCGACCGGCAGGGACTTATCGACCCGCGCGGTCATCGCGCGCATCAGCTTGTCCGGCACGCTTGCCGTCACGATCGGACGATCCGCACTGCCCGATGACCGCATGGTCGTAGGGTCCGCGGCACCGAACAGCAGCCCAAGGTCCGACGGGTTGATCGGCGACGCTTCGACACGAACCAACACCTCGTCGTCTTTGGGTTCTGGGATGGGCATCGCCGCGAGCGACAGCTCGAGCGTGCCGTCCTGTTTGATCAATGATCGCAGCTGCAGCGCGTCACCGGAGAGTTGTTGGGTCATCTTGGGGCGACTCTACGCTACGGGCAGGCCGGCTGACCAGCACCAAGGGTGCCTGACTGCTTGCGCCGATCCGTATGACGATGCCAGGCTGAGCCGAGCATGGATGTCGCAAAGCAACACGGCCAAGCCGGCCGGGTCCTCTCGCACGAGGAGGCAAGAGCCTTCTACGACCGCTTTGGAAAAAAGCAGGACCTGCAAGGCATCTATGAGGATCCCGCGATAGCGGTGCTCCTCGAATACGCGGGCTTCCAAACCGCCTGCTCAGTCGTCGAGGTCGGCTGCGGGACGGGCCGACTCGCGGAGCGCATCCTCGAAGAGCTTCTTCCAGACGACTCCAAGTACGTCGGGCTAGATCTCAGCCAAACCATGATCGACCTGGCGCAGGGTCGAGTCGCGCCCTGGGGAGATCGCGCTCGCGTGCAGCGAACGGACGGCTCGCCGACTCTTCCGATGAACGACGGCGCCTTCGACCGATTCCTTTCGACTTACGTGCTCGACCTCCTGAGCGAAGAGGACATCCACGCGGTGTTGCGCGAGGCGAGGCGAGTGCTCGCGCCGGGTGGGCGCCTTTGCCTGGCGAGCTTGACCTTCGGTCAGACACTTCCATCGAGGCTCGCCTGCCGCGCCTGGTCCGCGATTCACGCGCTCAGGCCGCGGCTCGTCGGCGGATGCCGACCTCTGAACCTCGAGGCCTTCATAGGCCGTGACTGGGGGATCCTTCACCGCGAGGTCGTCTGCACGCTAGGTATCTGCACCGAGGTGCTGGTCGCGCGGCGACAGTAGAACGAACGCTGTTGGCGTGGGCCAATGGCGACCACGTTTGGCCTGCGCTACGCGGCGGTCTCTTCGGTGAGCTTTTCCAACGCGGCGACGAACACGTCCGCATCTTGCGCGCCGGGAATCAAGTAGCGGCGGTCGAGAATGAACGATGGCACCGCTTGGATGCCCTTGCTCAACCAAAAGCGCTGGTGCTCGCGAACGTCGGCTGCATAGCGGCCATCTGCGAGCACCGCGGCGGCTTCGGATTCGTCGAGCCCTACCCGGCCCGCAACCACGGCCAGAACCTTTTCATCACCGACGTTTTCCTGTTTCGAAAAGTAGCTCTCGAACAGCCCGATCTCGAGCTCGGACTGTTTGCCACGCTGCCCGGCCCAGGTCAGCAACTGATGCGCGAGGAACGTGTTGTAGATGCGTTGGCCCTCGTAGAAGTTGAACAAGAAGCCGAGCGAATCGCCGACCCCAGTCAAACGGCCCCGCGCGGCGTCGCTCTGCTCGCGGTTTGTTCCGTACTTCTGCCCCATGTGCGCGCGAAGCTCTTGGCCTTCAGGCGGCATCATCGGGTTGAGCTCGAAGGGGTGCCAGTGGATCTCGGCGTCGACCGCGCCATCGAGACGGGAGAGCGCCTCTTGCAACTGTTTGTAGCCGATGATGCACCACGGACAGACCACGTCCGAGACGATGTCGATGCGGATCTTGGCGGGGGGTGAGCTCATGGCTTTCGAAGGAGTCATGGGCACCGGTGGCGATTGCGTCAAGCTGCTAGCGACCCTCGTGCAACTCGTCGCGTTTCGCGGCGAGCCGCTGCTTTGCCCAACGTTCTGCCTCGATAGGCTCGGAGAAAAGCTCGTAGGGGAACTTCGGTGGCCAGAGCCAAGTCACGGCGGTCGCGACCCCACGCAGCCAGGGGCTCGGTACGATCAACGCGGCGCCCACATACCACCGCCTGCTGAGCTCTCCGAAACGTTCGAGGTGCTCGGCCAACGCTTTGCGCTGAGTGGGCGGCGCCTTGGTGACGTTGGAGAGGTCGATGACCCAGGCCATGGGGTGGCGCGCGCGAACCGCCCAGTCCTCGCGTGCCCGAAGAGATGCCGCGAGCTCTTCGTCGGTGGCTTCCGAAGGAAAGGTCCACCGGTAGACTGGCATGAGGTCATTCGAGAACCACGGATGGTCGATCTCGGTGTGCTCCGAAGCAGGCTGGTCCGTCCCCCGGTCCATCTGGTTAGGTTAGCGCTTTGGGCGTCACCCTGCCAAAGGGCGGCAAGTGGCTTCGCCCTGCATTGTTTTGGCGGCCTATTCCGGGTCAAGATCGAAGGTTCATGGAGGGACGGGCTGTTGCATTGGAGCGGCGCCCGGCCCATCGTTTTCACATGGCCAGCATGCAGACTTACCAGCCCGTGGATCGCTCGTTCTTCGAGACGACGCGATTTTCCTTCGCTGTCGAGGTGGAGCTCGATTGCAGTCCCGAACAGCTTTTCGCTGTGTTCGAAGATGCCCACGCGTGGACCGTTTGGGCAGACGCGTTGAAGAAGGTGGAGTGGACCTCACCCAAGCCCTTCGGGCCCGGCACGACCCGCACCGTCACCCTCCCCGGCGGCCGCGTTGCGGATGAGGTGTTTTTTGCGTGGGAGCACGGAAAGCACATGGCCTTCTATTTCGAGCGAGGAAACATGCCGCTCGAGGCGTTCGCTGAGAACTACGACGTCACCGATCTCGGGAACGGCCGGTGCAAGCTTTGTTGGCACGTTGCATTGATTCCGACCGGAGCAGGCAGGGTGCTCTTGCCGATCTTCAAGCCGATCATGGAATGGCAACTGAACGGCATGATGAAGAGCCTCAAGAAGTACATTGCCCGGCAGGCATTCGAAGGCGCCGTACCCGCGGCTGCTCGGTAGCGACCAACACGGGTCGGGTGGTTCTCCGCGTGGGTTTGTCTTCCGCGCCAGATTGCGGTACGCGAGGGCCCATGGAGAGCGTCAAGAAAACCGAAGAGTACGAGATCGTCAAGAAGCGCTCGGGGCGTTACGCCGTTCGCGACGCCAAGCGCAAATGGCTCAAGGGGGACGAAAAGGTGAAAATCCTGCTCGCCGAGAAGCTGATCAAAGCACCCGTTCCTAAGGCAAAGGAGCCCGAGCCAGCGCCAGAAGCACCCGCCCCGGAGGGCTCGGCGGATGCCGCAGATGAAGCCGTTGCCGAGGAAGCACCTGCCGACGAAGCTAGCGAGTAGATCGGACCAGCGGACATCGGGGGGAATTTGCGCTAGGAAGTCTTTCCCAGGGTGATTGCCACCCTCGCTGCCACTTCGGCTGCGAGCTTCTGGGGTGACCGACAATGTCGGCTAGGAACGAATACAACATGGCTGAAGGTACAATTAAGCGTCTCACGGATCGGGGCTTCGGGTTCATCGAAACCTCTCCGGGCAATGACATCTTTTTCCACATGTCCAACGTGGATGGCGTGCGATTCGAAGACTTGCGCGAGGGACAGAAGGTCTCATTCGACGAAGGCCAAGGTCCCAAGGGTCCACGCGCCGAGAACGTCCGACCTATCTGAGTCACGATCAGACTGGTCCATCGTAGTAGCGTGCCTCGAGTGATGCGGTTCCCTGCAGTCACGCGCCGTTGGGGGTCTTGGGGCCTCGTCGCATTTGCCCTTCTCGTGACGGGCTGCCCGACGAGAACGGACCAATCCCCAGCCCCAGCGGCGGCTTGCGTCACGCGATACGCCCAGTGCCGAATGCCCGATGGGCCTCTCGGGGTATGCAATGACGCGCCGTGCGCTGAGGGCCAACCCGCGCCCTGCTTCAAGTGCGTGTCGCAGCATTAGCGATCCACCGTTCATGGCGGGCGTGCGCTGCGGGGGCGGAAAGGGAACGATCCAAGGCGCAGTATGGACGGGCGCTCCGGGCGTGGACCGGGCGGAGACTGGACTGCGTGTTTCCCTCAGGGCACCTGGTGGATGCGGGTGTGTCATGGGGCGCGCTGCGGGCCTGGGCCGTAGGGCGTGGGCAGCGTTTGACTGAGTTTCGTGGCTGCGCAATCTGCGCAGCGGCGTCTAGGTGTGTGCGCGAGACGTGAATCGCCTGACGGCGCTGCGTGTCGAGGTGCTTCTGGTGATGAGTTGGAGGAGCGTGGGGGCGTCGCACGTCGTGCGCTAGCGCAATGCACCTGGATTTTCAGCTTGCATTGCGCCCGCTCCAAGTAGCAACCCAAACCACCAACCACGGTCGGATCGCCCCACTCACTCACTCCTCACTCACTCACTGACACTGCCAACGCAGCCGCTGCACGACTCGGTGGCCGCAAGCGCAGATCTTGCGCTCGACGCGAAATTCGAACGCACTTGACTTCTCGGACAATTGCAAAGGAGCCTTTCCCTCCCGGGTGGCGGGAGCAATGGCGGAGCATCTGATCAAGCCGAGGGTGGGATTCGGAACAGCGCCCGTCTTTCTGACCGCCATCTCGACGATTCTCGGGGCGATCCTCTTCCTGCGCTTCGGGTACGCCGTCGCGAACGTGGGATTCATTGGGACCGTCGGGATCATTCTTCTGGGACACGTCGTCACTATCGCGACGGCCATGGCGCTCGCGGAGATCGCGACCAATCAGAAGGTCGAAGGAGGCGGGGAGTACTTCATCATCTCGCGTTCGTTCGGGCTCGAGGTCGGAGGCGCCATCGGGATCGCGCTGTTCCTGTCTCAAGCCATCAGCGTAGCCTTCTACGTCATCGCCTTTGGCGAAGCGCTCACCCCGGCGATCGACTTGCTGCAAAGTGACTATGGCATCGCAATCCCGGACAAGCGCCTGATCACGCTCCCGGCGACGGTAGTGTTGGCGTTGGTGGTGATTGGAAAAGGCGCGAACCTCGGAGTGCGCGTCCTCTACGTCGTCGCGGGCATCCTCGGAATATCGCTCGTACTGTTCTTCTTGGGTGGCCCACTCGAGGGGATGGATGGAACCTACAAGCTCGGACTGCTGTCGGACACGGTCGAAGCCCCGGATGCCTTCTTCCTGGTGTTCGCCATTTGCTTTCCGGGATTCACCGGAATGACCGCGGGGGTCGGTCTATCAGGCGATCTCAGCAATCCGCGCCGGTCGATTCCCATCGGAACGCTGGCTGCGACCCTGATGGGGATGCTCATCTACGTTGCGGTGGCCTTCAAGCTCGCGGTCTCCGCTTCGCCAGCGGACTTGGTCTCTGACCAGCTCATCATGTCCCGCATCGCCCTCTGGGGCCCGATCATTCCCATCGGCCTAGGAGCGGCAACCATTTCCTCCGCACTCGGTTCATCGCTCGTGGCCCCAAGGACCCTCCAGGCCGTGGCGGGTGACCGTCTATTACCTTGGGCGCGGCTGAACCAAATCCTCGCCAGAGGAAAGCATGACACCAACGAACCAACCAACGCTTCCATCGTCGTCTTTGCGATTGCGGCAGTGTTCGTTGCCGCCGGCAGCGTCGACTTCGTTGCGCGCATCATATCGATGGTGTTCATGGTGTCATACGGTTCGCTCTGCCTCATCTCGTTTCTCGAACATTTCGCCGCGGATCCATCGTACCGTCCTTCTTTTCGGTCGCGCTGGTACATCTCCCTCATCGGGGCACTGACGTGCGTCTGGCTCATGTTCAAAATGAGCGCGCCGTACGCGGTGCTTTCCCTGGTGCTCATGTCGCTCCTCTACGTCTTGATCGCGAGGAGCAATCGGGATCGCGGTGGTTTTGCACGACTGTTCACCGGCGCGATGTTCCAGCTGGGTCGACAGCTACAGATCTTTCTTCAACGTGCATCGCGAGAACGCGCCGGGGAAAACGACGGTTGGCGCCCCGCCATCATCTGCATGAGCTCCGCATCATTCGAGCGACTCGATGCACTGGACTTGCTCCGTTGGATCTCGTACCGATTCGGGTCTGCGACGTACATCCACCTCATCAAGGCGCACCTATCTCGCGCGTCACTCGATGAGTCTCGAAGCACGTTGGAGAGACTCGTCCGTCTCTCAGACTTGTCGGGGAGCAACATCTACATGGATACGCTCATCAACCCGTCCTATGGCGATGCGCTCGGAGTGGTGGCGCAGCTGCCCGGCCTTTCTGGGATGGCCAACAACCTAGTTCTCTTCGAGTTCGACAAGTCAAAGCCTGAAGATCTCGATACGTTCGTGCGCAACTACCGAATGCTAGTCGCTGCCAACTTCGACATCTGCGTCTTGGCGTCGTCCGACCGCGGCTTTGGCTACCGGCACGAGATCCACATTTGGATAACACCAACCGACTTCGAAAACGCCCCGCTGATGATTCTTCTCGGATACATTCTTCTTGGGAATCCAGATTGGCGCGACGCGGAGATCAAGCTCTTCGCCGTGTTTCCCGAGGAGGAAATCGAGCAGGAGAAGGAGAAGCTGCTTTCTCTGGTCCGATCGGGCCGCCTTCCGATCTCGGCCAAGAACATCGAGCTGATCATTCGCAGGCCGGGAATCGGACTCCAAGCGCTGATACTGGAACGTTCGTGCGATGCAGACCTCACGATGATCGGCTTCGTCGGTGAGGAAGTTCCGCGACGGGAAACCGAGGCGTTCAGCGGGACCGAGGGCCTGGGCAACGTTCTTTTCGTGAGCTCGACCCACGAAATCGAGCTCTACGACGAGGAAGAGGACCAAGAAGCGGCGGAGCAGGAATCGACCGCCGCGACCGAGGCAGCGCCTCAACCGGAGGCAGAAACCACCAAGGAGGCCACGCTAGTCGATGATGCCGAGAGGAGCGCGGACGAGATCAAGGTCACCGATTCCCTGGTTGACGCGAGTGAGGCCGAGGATCGGGACCCTACCGAGAGCTAGGATGAGCCCATGACGACGAGCGCACTCCAGTCGTCATCTGCAGGAGATCACTCGAGCGGGCTGATCTGCTGAATGACCGGTGCGCGGTAGACGACGTTGTCTTCGTTCGTGCCGGCTTCGAGTTGGAACGTTGACTCCACGTTGTCGTCGTCCAGATCACCATTGGCGTAGAAGGTGTAGAGCGCATTGTCGTTGGCAGCGTTCGCGCAGGCGCTGGCGCCCTCGGCGTCCAGACCGTACTGGAAGTAGAGTCCGTCGGCTGGCGCGAAGTTCATCGCCTCGAACTCGGCGGCCTCACCACTCCACAGCGGGATGTTCTTGCTGGAAGACGGCTCGACGAGCATTTCGGCGTCGCCGAGGGTGCAGTGCGTCACGGCCGCGGCGGCCACGCCCGGGGCGGGAACGCTACCGCTCCAGTTCTCTGAGGAGTAGTACGTCGCTGCGCCTTGGAACATCGACTTCAGGTTGTTGGCAGCTTCCGAGGTCTTCGAACGCTTGACGTAGTTGATGAATGCCGGAATCGCGATTGCGGCAAGAATGCCGATGATGGCAACGACGATCATCAGCTCAACGAGGGTGAAGCCCTCCTTCTTCGACAGTAGCTTGTTCATCCGTAGTTCCTTTTCCCCCGGGCTCCTTGCGCGATAGGCGAAACTAACGCCCTCTTTCAGTCTGGCAAAGTTAACGTATCAGGCGGTCTGGGCAATCGGGGTGTAGAAACAATATGGAAGTGTCGGGTTCGTGTCAGATTGAAATGTCGGGTTTGCCCGCTCCGTATGGACTCCTGGCCCGTCGTCATGAGCCGGCACCCATCTATCGACGCGCGGACGCTTGGCCGCAGACTAGACGCTCTGGGGGGAGCCTTGGTGGGAACTGGTAACGATGCTTCTCCCCGCCCGACTAGGGCGACGCCTACGAGGCGCGGTCGGCGCCTTGACAAGCCATCAATGAGTGCATATACACGCACTTAGCGTCAAGCCACGGAGACCATCATGCCGAGCCACCTCGACCCGCTAGACTGCGCTTGTTTCAACACGCGAAAAACCGCGAGGTTGCTGGGGCAGTTCTACGACCGGGCGCTCGAACCCAGCGGGCTCAGGAACACGCAGTTCACTGCGCTGGCGGTTGTCGAGCGGTATGGGTCGATCTCGATTACCGATCTCGCGCGCGCCATGGACATCGAGCGCACGACGCTGACGCGGAACCTTCAGGTTCTGCAGCGGGATGGGTTGGTAAAGCTGGGCGCCGGACTCGACGCACGTTCGAAGACCGTGGCGCTGACACCGAAAGGGAGGCGCCGGCTCGAGGCGGCGTTGCCATTGTGGTCTGCTGCTCAGAAGCGTGTCTTGCAAGGCTTTGGTGGGAAACGATGGCGGTCCCTGCGCGGAGAGTTGGAGGCCATGCGCGCAAGCTTGCCCATGTGAGTTTTTTTGACCCAACACGTGTAGTTACACGAAAGGAGCATATCATGATTAAGGAGCGGTTTCACAATCAAGTCGTCGTGGTCACCGGGGCGTCGAGCGGCATCGGGCGGGCGGCAGCACTCGCGTTTGCGCGGGAAGGCGCAACGACGGTCCTTCTATCGCGGTCGCGCGAGAAGCTCGACGCCGTTGCCGACGAGATTCGCGCGTTCTCTGACCAGGTGTTCGTGGCGCCCGCCGATGTGTCTTCGAAAGCGGAGGTCGACGCGGCGATCGCCAAGGTGCTCGCGACATTGGGTCGCATCGACGTGCTATTCAACAACGCGGGTAGGTCCGAGGTTGGGCCGACGGACGCGCCCGAGTTCGTCGACGATGTCCGAGAGATGTTCGAAGTCGACTTCCTCGGGACGGTGCGCGTCACGCAGGCCGTTCTGCCGGCGATGCGGCGTCAGCGAGCTGGGCAGATTCTGAACATGTCGTCGGTGGTCGGAAGCAAAGCGTTTGCGCGGTTCGGAGGGTATTCGAGCATCATGCACGCCATTGTTGGATACACGGACGCGCTGCGTCAGGAGCTGAAGGGCACGGGCATCGATGTGTCGATCATTCATCCGGCGTTGACGCAGACGCCATTGCTTGCCGACGTTCGAGCAGAGGACATGCCACCGCCATTCCGACGCTTGTCGCCGATCCCAGCCGAACGAGTGGCCCAGGCCGTACTCAAGGGGCTTTCGAAGAACACGTCGCGCATCGTCGTGCCCTGGCAGCCGAGGTTTTTGATGTTGGCGCAGGCCATCTCGCCACGTCTTGGCGACTCGTTCCTCCGCCTCGTGCAGACGCGATTGTTTGGCTGGGTGTTTCGGACCTTCCGGGGGACGACGTATCAGCACGGAACAACCCCACCGAAACAACCCAAACAACCCCACCGAGGTTAACCTCTGAGAACATAGGACCAACAACCCCACCAACAACCCAACAACCCCACCGAGGTTAACCTCTGAGAACATAGGACCGGAGGGCAGGCAACGCGGCTGAACGCGTCGGTTAGTCTTGGCATCGAGGGGCTGAGGCGGGCGGCTCACCCTTGCGATGCGCGATCGGATACTTCTGGGGCGTGCCCCTGGTCACACGCGCTTGCTCAGAACGCACCGGTGCTTCGGACGACGCAAATCGAGAACGAAGCTCGTGTCGAATTGAGGCGTCCTGCTATGGGTCGAGGGCGACGCCGTGCACTCGGCACATGCCCCAGGTGCCCTGCGGAAACACCACGCTTCTTAGCCCTGCACGCCACTGCTCGAGCGCTTGTCGGTAGGCTTGCCGGAAGGCGCGAAGCTCGGCAACGGCCTGAAAGAATGCCTTCTTCTGCCCGTGACCTACAGCAAAGGTCGGGTTTCGATCTCGGAGCGGCTCAAAGCTCGTCGCGCGCCGATACGGCGAGAGTCGACGGATACGTTCGGCACCGAGCACGCGCCAACCACGCTTCTTGATCTCGTGGTGGGCAAGCCGCTCCTGGCGTTCGAGCTCCATTTGGACAGCTTCGCGAACCGCCTGCGCGTCGTACCTCCGCTGGAGATGTGGGGGCAACGTCAGTGCCAGCTCGACGGTGTCAGGCCATTGCCGATTCTTGGTATCGAAGTACGCCTCGGGCCGCTCCACGGTCCAAAGGCGGCGCCCAAGCTCGTGGGGCAGCACCGTGATGCCCGGCCAGTCCCGCCCATGGCGGACCAGGCCCGCGTGGACCGGGTTGGCCATGACGTAGGCGAGCTTTTCGATGACCGCCCGCTCGGTCAACAGTCGCACGACCGAGGATGGCTCATGGTCCCAAGTGGGGCCCTCCCACTTGCGAAGCACCTTGGTGCCGAGGGAAACGAGTCGGTGAAGGCGGCGCAAGAAGTCAGGGTAACGCCCTTGTGGGTCGGTCACGATCAGATGCTCATGCGTCGACATGAGGGTGACGGCGTGCACGAGGATGCCAAACCGCTGAGCGCACAAGGCGAGCGTGTACAAGTAGAGCTGACGGATTGCGGAATCGGGACGGAAGAGATGATGACGCCGAAGCGTCCGCCGCGTGATCATCAGGGTGTCGCCGGGGGCCACGAAGCGTGGTTGAGTCATGAACCACGGGTACGCACGAAGCGCGCCAGGCCCCTCGCAAGTGATTCCAAGGCTTTGTCGCAGCTCGATTGGCGAATTCCGTCGATCGTCGTGGCGGACGCCAACGTGGGTGAGGTTGTTGGTTTTCGATCGTCGTGGCGGACGCCAACGTGGGTGAGGTTGTTTGGGTGAGGTTGTTGCCCGCTGACTAAGATTCTCATTGTTTCACGGGCGATCAGCCGACAGGCGCGCGGCCCCGCGCCTTTTTTGGGTCGCGCATGTCCAAGAGAGAGACACCGACGCCGTACGTCACGAAGTGACCGCTGGGACGAATCTCGATGATGCAGTTCTCGGCGATGGTCCCGTGCTGATCGATCATCTGTCCCAAGAGGGTTTCGAGGAGCTTCGGATCCACATCGCTCATCGGAAGCACGCGCGCAGTGCCGCTGAAGGCGATCGTCGCGTCGGGGATCTTGATCCAGGGCATGAACGGAACGCGCTTTGCGATCGTCACATTGAGCGCGACGTGGGGATTGAGCAGGATGTGCTTCGCCTTCCACGAATCCTTCGCCGCCCGGACGTATAGCAGCCGATCTATCGGGACATAGACGATACCTGCAGAACGCGCCTGGCCTTTGGGATTCACGTAGGAAAGCACGGCAAACGAGCGCTTTTCGATTTCGTTCCAAACGAGATCCGTGCCGATGGGCGCCGCCATGGAAGGAGTCGTAGATCTGGGTCGACTCGTGTCAAGGAGAGAGGCCGCCGACTTTGGCGGCCTTTCGGCGCCAGCAAGGCGAGATCCGACCCAAGTTGCCCCAAACGCAGAGTGTTCAACCCGCTAAACGAGCGGGTGGCGGAAACCAGAGATTTGGTCCCGACGATTCAGTCCGACTAGCCTGTGGTGTCACCGGATGCTGTTTGCCGGTGCAACCTGGGAAAGAAGAAACGAGTCGTGCTGTCAAAAACGCGTCTGTTGGTGTTCCTTTGCGTCGCCGCCTGTAGTTCGTCCCATCACGGGCCAACCACGGTGGCCGACGGGCGCCGCAATGAGGTGGCCGACTCGTCCGCGAAGCTGTCCGAAGACCTGGTGCAGCTCTCCACGGCGGTGATCGGGGCCCTCAGCGACGAGGCCAGGACACCGCCCGTGAGCAACAGCTACAGTCACCAGCGGCTACTCGGCCCGCGAAGGCGGCTCGGTGGGCCACGGGTCCAACTGAAGTCGACGGACGCACACTCCCTCCTCGCGTCGACCGACTGCTCCGGTTGGCTGAGCTTCGTGCTCAACACGGTGTCTCCTCTCCATGAGGCGGTCTTGCAAGCCCAGCGGCGGCAGGACGAGTACAACCGCGCCTATTCGGAAGCCTTCGCGCTCCGGGAAAGCCGGAGACCCTGGTCGCGCGCATTCGTCGTGGCGCATCACCTTCGGAGTGGCGATGCACGCTCGACCGGCTTTGATCTCGTGTCGAGCTTCGAAGACCTACGGTCGGGCGACATCGGTGCCTACGCCATGGGGCGCTACGCCAAGCCGTCTGATGAAAGCCGCCCGAAGCCCCGCGACACCGGCCATGTCTTCATCGTTGCGGGCCGGCCAAGCCTGGTCGATCCCGACACGAAGAACTACGACGGTCGCGGGACGCTTACCGAGGACGCCGCAACGGTCATCGCGGTACCGGTGGTCGACTCGAGCGCGACGCTTCACTTCGACCCGGATTCGCGGAAGAACGACGATGGTCGCTACGCCCTACCGAAGGTTCCTCCGCACTCCCGAGCCAAGCCCGGAGGCGTCGGGATGGGCACGATTTGGTTTGCCTTGAGCGAAGAGGGGCGCGTGCTCCAGAGGCGTCTCGGCCCCCAGCAGAAGTATCGCCCGGTGCTGGCGCGCGCCGCTCGCCTGCACGGACGCATCACTCTCGATGAGGGAATTCTGGACGATGGCGATGCTCTCTTGGTCCGGGTCTTCGACAACTCACCCTCCGAGTTCGCCGGTGCCTCCTACGGGGACACGCCGATTCACCTCAGCGGAGAAGGCGGCCTTCGTCTCGGCAGCGGACGACTGGTCCTGAACGGGAGCAACGATTTCTCCGGGGGAGTGACAGTGCAGTCAGCTGACTTGATCGTCACCTCCTCGACTGGCCTAGGCGTGGGCGACGTGACCGTACGCGGTGGGTCAATGACGTTGCGCAAGCCGGCGATATCGGAGTCCGCCACATTGAGCGTCGCCGATGACGTCGCCGATGGGGCGATTCGTCTCGACTTCAGGGGCCGCAACCGAGTACGACTCCTTCAAATCGGAGGCGAGCTACACCACTGCGGCACCTGGGGAGGACCCGATTCGGGGGCGATGTTCATCGACCCCGTGTTCTCAGGCCGAGGTGTCCTCGAGCTCTCCGCGAAGCCGCTCGAGGCGTGCGCACCAGCTCTGGAAAGATCCTCAGGGCGCCGCGCACGAGGGCGCGCTTCGTCGACACTGCACACGGGCAGTCTCTGACAGAAGGCCGCCGTACCATGGAGGTCGGAGCGCAAACGATCTGCCGCTTCTAGTGAACGATCCTGGACTCGAACCAGGAGCCAATGGATTGGGAACGCGGCTAGTGCGAACGCGAGGGTCGTTCCGACCAAGGAGGAGACGGGGTGGAGACGCAGATGGGCGACCACCCTGGCGAAGATTGGGCGCTTCGTCGCTACGCCACTGTTCGTGAACCCGAGATGGCGCGGCTCTCTCGTGGCGATCGCGGTCAGGCTGGACGAAACTAGTTCCCTGCGCTCAACTAGCTCCCGCGCTTCGGATCGTGGTACTCATTGGGGTGGTCGCCATCGGATGGGACGACTCACGAGGGAGGAAACCCATGGTTCGCAAAGAAGTGGTGGTGGCGATTTTGGCCCTGGCGATTGGCGCTTTGGGCTGTGGCGATGACAGCGCGGGTGCCGGTGGTGCGGGCGGCGCTGGCGGGACGGCTGGCGTGGGCGGGACCGGCGGCGTGGGCGGGATGGGCGGCGGCGGACTGACGACTGCGTGCATCGACGAGCCCGACCTGTCTGCGGCGACGAGCATCGAGTTCTCAGGCCAGTTCTGGGGTTGCTACGACACCGCCGACATGGACATCGTGGCTTCGGTCGACTCCTGCCTGCAGGAGACCCCTGGGCTCTCCGGGGGCTGCTCGGACTGCTACGGCGAATACGCAGGGTGCATCGACACGAATTGCGGCGAGAGCTGCAACGAGCGTGGGACCGACACCTTGCCATGCAGCCAATGCGTTGCGGCCGAGTGCAATTTGGGCCTCACCTCATGCACCGGCGTCGCCTCTCCCTCCGTCGAGCCTCAGTAGTCCAAGGCTCGCCCGGAAGGTTCTCTCGACAAAAGGAAAAGATCCGTCAAGCAGGAAGCGGTGCGCCTTTTCAGCGAAGGCGCGAGATCAAGGCCTGGAGCTCGCCTGCCCGCTTTGCTGCTTCTGCGGCGGTCTTCGTGAAGACGAAGCCACTCGAGAGCACCTGGCCTTCGTGCTCCCAGATTAACTTGATTGCCCGCTCTGCACCGACCCAGCGGCCCGCGTGCCACTTGCCTAGCTCGACCGATTGAACGCGCCGAAGCGGAATGCTCAGCGGCTCGCGGGTCAGATAGCGCCGAAACCGAAGCATATCGCCTTCGATCCAGTAGTCGCCGAGCCCCCGAGCAAACAGGCCGTCCTGTCGGTACCGCTTGTACCAGCGACCGTCGATTTCGGTCCCCAGATAGTGTCCCCGTCGCTCTTCCATACACTCAGCATAAGGGCTCGCCGCCCCGAGATTCCACCGTGACGGTTTCGGGAACGCGGCTATCGCCCATCGCTTTCGCCGACGCTACGCGCTTTGCCGGGAACCGCGCGCTGAACCGTTCCGCCAATGCGGTGATGGTCAGCGACGGATTGACCCCGACATTCGCAGGAATTGCCGCTGCGTCCGTGACGAAGAGCCCAGGGTAGCCGAATACCTGATGATCGATGTCGAGGACCGCGTCGCGGGGAGTCGCGCCGATGGCGCATCCACCGAGAATATGGGCCGTGACGGAGGCATTGCCGATCGTGGCGAACAGCGTGTCGTGCGCGGTGCCGTCGATGTGCGCGGCAAGCTTTCTCGCCGCCTCGTTGGCTTCCGGAATATAGGAAGGCACGCCTCGCCCCGGAGCGACCTCTGAGCTCAGTCGACGCTTGAACGGCGACACCAGGCTTCGCCGGAAGCGGAAAGCGATTTGGCTGTCTAAGCTTTGCATGACCGTCAGCGGGACGACGCGCTTGTGCCAGTTCTTGGCAAACCAGCTGTGCAACGCACGGGCCGGGTGTGTGACGATTTCGAGAAGAGTTCTCAGTGCGCGTCGCCAAGGCGTGAATCCGTCAATCAAGGGGCCTTGATACCAGCGCATGAATTCGTATCCGGGCGGAAAGCGGTTCTGCGTGATGTGGGTGTGATCGCCCACGTAGAAGTGTGATGAAATTGCAGCTCCGTGCGTCAGATCCTCATCGACGTTTGGAGAGAGGGCGGCCACGATCGCCTCGCTATTCGTTCGGACGACCTCGCCCAATTGACTCGAGAGATTCGGTAGCGTCTTGAGCTCGTCACGGCATCGAAACAGAAGCTCCAAGGTCCCGACCACACCTGCGGCTACGATCACGTACTTGGATCGGAGAGGCGCGTGGGCCACGCGAGATCGAAACGGGTCAACCGTCTGCACCTCGTATTCGCCGCCTTCGAGCGGGCGGATCGATACGGCTTTGCGTTCCGGAAGAATCTCCGCACCACCGGCTTCGGCGAGGTAGAGATAATTCTTGTCGAGGCTGTTCTTTGCGTCATCCGCACATCCAGTGAGGCATCGACCGCATCGTGTACAACCCATTCGGTCAGGCCCGACGCCGCCAAAAAACGGATCCTTTGCCGCCTTGGCGGCCGTCCCGAAGTAGATGCCTTGCTCGACAGGGCCAAAGGAATCCCCTGCGCCCATGGCTTCGGCGGTCGCCTTCAACCAATCATCCATCTTGCCGTGGTCAGGATTGGTCGTGACCCCGAGCATCCGTGCGGCCTCGGCATAACTTCCCGCAAGCTCGTCTTTCCAGTCTACGCCGAGGTCCGCCCAAGCCGGGTCGTCGAAGAAGGCGTCCTCTGGTTTCAAGAGGACTGCAGCATAGACCAGGCTACCGCCGCCAACCCCAACGCCGCCGACGATTCCCACGTGCCGAAACACATGCTGCACGAAGAAGCCACGGAGGCCGATCCGCGGAAGCCAAACGAGGTCGCGTAAACGCTGGTCGGCGGCGCGCATGTCGTCCGGCGAGACTCGTCTCCCCTGCTCGAGAACCGCCACGCGATAGCCCTTCTCGGTGAGCCGGAGCGCGGGCACACTGCCGCCAAAACCGCTGCCGATGATGATTACGTCGTAGTCGGGATCCACGTCAGTCGCTCCGCATCTGCATGTGCTTCTACCTTGATTTCCAACGCATAACCAGACCGTCAGCGTCGGCCGAGCATAGGAAAAACAAACGCCCTGTCTGCGCCACGCGACACCGTATCTAGTACCGCGCAACCCGGCTCTCAGCCTGAGCCCGATGGGCTAAGAGGCGTACGTCGGGTGATCATCACGGTGTCGCCTGCAAGCACGAAACGTGGTTGCGTCATAGGCGCGGAGGGAACAGGAACCAGGCCGTGCTACCCGCGTTGGATACCAATGCGTTGCGTAGCCACACCTGGCGGATCTCCTCAATCCCGACGACGAATGCCAACGTGGGTGAGGTTGTACCGCTACCCAATCCATGCGAGCGATGACGCGATGACATCTTTCGCGTTTTCTCGAATGACAGGGCCGTGGGCGACAATGAGCTGGCGCGGATTCCATTCGAGCATGGTGTCGCGACCCGCCCGCGCAACCGCTCGATTGGTAAACGTCGCCCGCCACTCGCGGGGAGTGCTCCCGTCGGGGCCGACCATTCCATCAAGCTGCATGGCCCATCGCCGCCAGCCCGAAAACGCGCTCTTGTCATGCTTCTGAATCAAGTCACACACGAGTGCGCTCCGCGATGGGCGGTGGAAGAACACCACTTCATTCATGACGAAGCTTCCACCGATCACGACCTGATCGATCTCGTTCTGCCACTCGGATGGCGCTTCATCCCCGAGCTCGGCGGAGAACGTCAGGTCCCGCCGCTTCTTCGCGAGCCCGGGTGCTGCATACACGCGAGCCCCGGGGTATCGCGCGGCCCACTCTGTCAGGAACAAGTGATGGAGCTTGTTCGGGGCGACGAGGTGGCGGACCTCGCCAAGCTTCTCCAGCTCTTCGGCTAGCTCAGAGGTCAACGCAATCGGCGACCACAGCCAGAGCTGCCGCTTGGCGAGCCGAGCTACGGCCATCCGCGTCGGATAGGGAAAGCTGTAGAAGGATACGATCGGACCCTCGACGGTCCATAGTTCTTCACCGACTGGGTTGAGCACGGGAGGAGTATACAACGGAGCGCATCGATAGGGCTGCGTGGATGAGACCCAACGCGGCGGCGGCGTAGATGCAGACCTCGGAGAGCGTCGTGTGGAAGGTGTAGTCCTCGTGGGAACGGAGCGCCGTGTGGAGGCCCGCGTGAATCACGAGAAAGGCGTCGACCACGAGCTGCGATCGATACCGGACGCGGGGCGCCGTACTACCCGTCCACCAGAGAGCGGACGCGAGCAGCGGGACGTGGAGCAATACGAACACCACGTAGGCATCCCCGTCACTCATCCCGGAGAGAAACGGTAGCAAACGCCATTCGGCCTGCGCCACTGCGTCGAGCTCGTGGCAAAGCAGGAACGCAAGCCCCGTGAAGAACAACAGGTCGAGGTACCGTGACCGCATGCTTCGGTCGAAGGCTAGCCCATTGGCGTCCCCAACTCGAGCTGAGAGGGCCGACCGTCGGTAGAGCGGTGTCCATCCATGTAAGGCCCGTGGCCACACGCTTCCGGCACGGTTCCGCCTCGCCAAAGCATGGAGGGTGACCTGACCCACGTTAAGACCGCCAACCATGGTGCGTTCGCCCCGCACTTGGGCGCGCCCGAGGCTGCGCTCGGGCTCCGAGCCCGTCTATGCCGTCGTCTCCGCAGTCGCGAGGAGGCCGTCGTAGACTTTTGCCAAGTCCTTGAGCGCTTTGACGCAGTCTCCATTGAAGGAGGACCCATGCATGATTCCCAACACGGCCGGCTCGAGGCTCGCCAGCAAGCGGATCGTGCTTCCCGTCGTCGGGGTCAGACATGCCGCTTTGAATTGCATTTCGGCTTCCTTCGCGGGCCCGACGATGTCGTTTGATGTGACCGCAGGGCCCTTGCCAATTTGCGTGAACAGGTCCCCGCATAGAAGCGTTCGCGTCGTTTCTTCGAAAAGCACCCGCGCCTCCCAGCAATGGGGCACGTGCGGTGTGTCGAGATGCCGAACGCGTTTGCCTCCGAGGTCCAACACCTCGTCGTGTTGCAGGGCCCTTGGAGGTCGGTCGGCAAGGTCGTTGAGCGAGACCATGCAGCCCACTTCGCCATGGGCGACGACGGCTTGCGGAGCCGCTTCGAGCCATTGGTTCATCGAACCGCATTCATCCGATTCGACGTGCCCGAAGGTGATCCACCGGAGAGACTCCGCGGGAAGCAGCTTCGCTACGGCGGCACGAACGGCAGGAAACATCGCGCGGGGCCCGGTGTGGAACAAGAGCGGCTCATCTGCGCGGACCAGGAACTGATTGAACGTAAGCCCGGCCGGCCCCGCCTCAGGCACGAACGTGCTGATGCGGAAGATATTGTCAGCAATCTCGTCGGTTGTGGTGTCCATGATTCCTCCTCTGTGGGTGGCGCAGTCCCTGGACCGAAGTCCGTCAACGATAGTATCCTAAGCGTCCATCGGGGGGCATCATGAACGATCGGCTCGACTGGGCGACCGCCCAACGTGCCCCTCTAGCAAATCGCGCTTGCCGGCGATGCATTCTGTGATGAAGTCGACGAACGCGCGGACGCGTGCCATGTGGCGCAAGTCGCGATGCGCCCCGAGCCAAAGGGCGTTGGCGGGGTCGACCTCGAGCATGCGTGACGCGACCGGATTGGGTTCGAACGGCGATTCAACGCAAGAAAGCCCAGCAGGTCGGACGAGACAAGGACCAGGGGCGCTTATCGGTCCACGTCGTCTCGGGTTTCATGACATTTCGACTTTCTGGTCAACGTCGGTCGGATCTTCCACGTCGGTCGGATCTTCCGTCCCCCCCGCCACTAGAAGAACCACACGCCGGAGAGCGCGTCGACAATGCCGTGTTGAGCGAGGCCATTCACGAAGTAGAAGTAGCCCACCTCGAGAGTGAGCCCCCATCGAGGTGTGAATACATAGGTGCACCCAACGATGGACCCTATGCCGAAGGTGTACTCGATGCGCTTGCCCTCCTCTTGTTCGAGCTCGCCACTAAACAGTCGCAGGTTGCCACTGATTCCGACAGAGACGAAGGGCTCCCATCGACCCTCCACAAAGCCGACCTTCAATAGGACGTCGAGTGGAGAGTCGAAACGGTCCTTGGTGAAGTGAAATGGCTTCGCAATGACCAGCGACAGCCGACCCGGAATGAGCAAGCGCTCGTAAGCCAGCGTGAATCCCACGAGGTTTTCACTACTACCCGCTTCCGCTTCGCTCGGGCTCGTCCTCAAGATCTGCAACGTGTGGCTGAAGCCGAGCTCGAGCCCGTTGAGGCGCTCCTGCGCGTCGGCTTGCGAGGGAATCGCGCCGACAGCCACCCAATGGCAACACAAGATCAGGAACGAGGTTCGCCGGCGCATGGATCTACCAGACGCATAGAAGATCCCATCGCAAATCGCCACTTCGCGCCCCGCGCGCGTGGTGCACCAGTATGGCGATCGACGCGCTGCCTTCCTGACCTGCATCCGGGTCCTGGACCATCTTCTCGATGGAGATGCCCGAGTTGCCCAACTTGCCCGAAAGCGCGGCGCGCGAGCGAACGCGTCAACAGCGTTCTGTCCCTCAGGCGAAAGGAGCAGCGGGCTCTCGAGCTTGTCGCTCAAGGCCTCCACCAGGAGTTATTCTCCTCTTCGGATTCGGTTGTCCATACTGCATGAGTGGCGATTTGTTTGCCATCGTTTTCATGTGTAGCCTCGCCGCCGCCTGCGGCGAGAACGCATCCGTCGAGTGCGGTTCGGGGACGCACCTCGAGGGAGACGTCTGCGTGCCAGACAATGGCATATCGTGCGGCCCCGGCACCGTGGAGATCGAGGGCGAGTGCCTACCCGATGGCCCGCGGAGGAGGCACGCTACGAGGTCCGCGTCGCGGCGACCGAGATCTCGGGGAACGGCTACGCAAAGCTCCCGGTCTTCGCGATTGGAACCCTGGCGGATGGCACGCCTTCGCACGAGCCCGTGCTCTTCGGCGTCTCGCGGGCGGGAGCAGGGAACTTCGCCGACCCGGTGGCTACCCTGACCGCGTCCGGCGTCACGAACTACTACAAGGCGTGCAATACGGTGGTCGTCCCGGGGTGCGCAGGGCCGTTCCAGATCACCCTTGCGCTCAGAAGCGACCCCCGAGACGATCGTTGCCATTTCACCGCCGATCGACTTGGTCGAGCCGTCGGGCGTGGGGTCGTTGGCTGCATGCGTGGGTGGCGGCGACGTCATCTTCATGGATGGTGAGGAAGGCGACTGGATCTACCCTTGGGTGGATACGATCACCGACGCGACGTGGTCCTCCTCCGTTTCGCCGGAAGGCGCTCCGGACCATGTTCGAGTCCGCCTGGAGCCTGCCGATGACAATCAGGGCTCGCGATGGGTCTCGACTTCTCGACGAGCGAGCTTGGTCAGGCGCTTCAAACACAGGTCTACCAGAATGCCGAACGCGATCCTTTTGGAAGACCCGGGTCATCCCGGTCTCGACGTCTCAGGCGACGGTCGTGGTTGCAACACGCTCTGCGGAAGCTTCCAAATCCACGAGCTCGAAGTGAATGGAACCCAGCTCGAACGTTTGGCTGCCACTCTTGAGCAGAATTGCGAGTGCGGAACGAGCACCCTCCGAGGCTGCATCGTGTACGAGGGGCCCTAGCCCGGGTTGGCGGCCAATCGTGTGGTCGGGTGGTTTCTCAGGTGAAGTCGACGTTGGCGCCCGGCGGGGAACCGTGGCGGAACGCCAACCCGGGTCGGGTCGTGCCAGGTGGTGGCGCTGTGGGGCTGCCCAAGCCGGTAGTCGACGTTCAGACTACTTCTCGAGCAGGACAAGCCAATAGGAAGAGTCGTCCTTTGTCCCCGAGCCGGGCGTCACCACCTTGGATGTCCATCCGTCTTTGAGAAGCTGCGGCAAGGCATGCTGGTCATCTTTGCCGGAGTTGAACGTGCCGTCTTCGGGATCGCCGCCGAGCACCCAAGACTCGCCGTTATCCGAAACCACTACAAAGCGCTGCGCCATGCGGGCTCCATATACGACCGCCTCCGCGGCTGCAAGTGGCTGCTCAGCAACCAACAACCTCACCGTGATTGGCGTGACCCACCGGGTATGAGTCCGCCAACCACGGTCGGTCGTCGCAAGTTTGGCGCTGGCGGTGCCGATTCAGAGTCACTGCGCGACGAGCCGAGCCAACTGCCGATCGTGAAGACGCGACAAGAGAAACTGCGCAATCGTCGCGCCGATGAGCGCGAGGAACATGTCCCACTGCGTGTCCCAGGGGTCGCCCTGGGTGCCCAGAAACGCTTCGGCGGCAGAGCCCGTCGCGGCGGCGACCCACCATTCGATGAGCTCGTAGAACGCGCTGAAGGCGAGGCAGAGCGAGAGGACGAGAAAGAAGAGCCACTTACCGACTTGAAGCGGGGTCAGTCGCAGCAAGACCTCACGAGCCAGGATTGCGGGCACGAATCCCTGCGCGAAGTGACCGATTCGGTCGTAATGATTGCGCGCCAAGCCGAACGTTTCCTGAGCCCAGAATCCGAGCGGAACCTCTGCATAGGTGTAGTGACCCCCCACGATCAATACCGCCGCATGAATCGCGAGCAGCGTATAGAGCAACGGGGTCAAGGGAAAGCGAGCGTACGTGCCGAGCAAGATCGGGGCTCCGATCAAGACGGGCGCGACTTCGAGAAACCAGGTGAACCGGTCGTGCGGCGCCATCGCAGACCAAGCGAGAAGCACGAGAACTGCCCCGAGCAGAGCGGTCGGCTGGGCGGCGCTGCGTGTCATAGGCACGTCATGCAGCGCTTCGGGTCACCCTGGCTGCGCACAGCAGCCCGAATCCAATGAGACAACGCATACCAACCTATGAGCAAGCCATCGTAACACGCGGTGGCGCTCGGGCTCCAGTGTAGGGTTCACTGAGTCATCATCACGCGCTTCGCTTCGGATTCGGGGTCGAAATACGGCGTCACACGATGGTCGAGCGCGGGATGATTGCGGACATTGGGTCCTTGCTGCGCACGAACCCCGAGTGCTGCAATCGTTCGTGCGCGTCTTCCTGCCGGGCCTGGTCGACGAGAACCGCCACTCTGTCCTTGCGCCAAAATCGTGTTCGCGTTCCCACCGTGGTCCTTCTGCTCCATCTTTGCCGGACCATCGGCAGGTACGCCGGACGACTGTCGCCCTCGGTGAAGATCCCCTTCGGCCGCCAGGCGCCGCAAGTCCACCATTCGACCTGCGCCTCACCGCGATCGATGCGCTGACTCCAGTTAGCCACATCGGTGGCTCCGCCGAAAAGCACCTCGGCGTCCTTGGCTTCCAAGATCTCCGGCGTGACTCCGGTCGACCAGGTGTCTATGGCAACGAGACAGCGTTGCTCCTTGGCCTCTTGATGAACTTTGTTGATGAACAAGAGATTGACCTCGGGGCTTTCCGTGATGGCTACCGCGCCGGTACGGACCTCGACTTCGGCACGCATCAGGAGCCGAGTTTCGAGGGCGTTGCCGAGTAGCACCCTGATCCCGGCTTCCTCCGCGGCCTGCACACGGTGCGGGTCCTCGTCCAGACACACGACCTCCTGCCGCGGTGTTTGCAACAGCTGTGCTAGCTCGATCGCGAGCTCATTGGTTCCCAGGATCAACCAACCCGCGTCCGAGCGTCGGCGGAGACCGAGGAGTTGAGCGATCGCCGCCCCCGTGAGACCCGACCAAATGACCGTAGCGGCGATCGTCGCGAACACGAGTGCTTGAAGCTGCGCGCCTCCTGCAATGCCCGCGCTTTGCAGCCGAATCGCGAACAAGGATGCGACTGCTGCGGCTATGATACCGCGGGGTGCGATCCACGCGATGAGGACTCGCTCTCGCCACGACAGCGTGGTGCCCATCGAGCACAGGAACACTTCGATCGGGCGAACCAATACGACGAGCGCGACCACCGTGATCGCTCCCGCCCAGCCGAGCTCGATGATGTCAGCCACCCGAGTGTTCGCTGCGAGCAGGATGAAGAGCATCCCGATGAGCAGCACGGTCAGTTGCTCCTTGAACTCGATCAAGTCGCGGCTCTTTCTTATGGGGGAGTTCGCGAGGACCATGCCCGTGATGGTGGCTGCTGCAAGGCCGCTCTCGTGCACGAACGAATTGGCCAGCTCGTAGATCAGAACCGCGATCGAGAGCGTCAGGACCTTGTGATATGCCTCGGGAATCAGACCCCGGAATCGAAGCAAACCCGCAAGCACGCCACCGGCGACCAGCCCCGCCAAGACGCCGAAGCCAAGCCGCAAGCCGATCTGAGGCGCGGCCAGGATGAGGCTCTCGTCAGAAGGTCGCAGCACGACTTCGAGAACGACCGCTGCCGTAATGGCGCCGATCGCGTCGATGAGCACGCCTTCGGCCTCGAGAACTGTCGGGACCGCACCGCGGATTCGCAAGCGCCGAAGGAGCGGAGTCACCACCGTTGGCCCGGTGACGATCACCAATGCGCCAAACAAAGAAGCCAGGCGCCAGTCCCAGCCGAGCGCGTGGTGGGCGGCGACCGCTCCCCCGATCGCGGTGATCACCGCACCCAGCGTGACGAGGCGCCGAATGACGACTTGCTCTCGCCGAAGTCGACGCAACTCGAGCTGAAGCCCACCTTCGAAAAGAATGATTGCAACGCCCATACCTACGAGCGCATGCAACGAGGAGCCCAGCGACTCTGGATCGACGATGCCCGCAACCTCGGGCCCTAGCAGCACTCCAACGGCGAGGAGCAAGACGATGCTGGGTATCCGGAGATGGTACGCAATCGATTGCGTGCCCATGCCCGCAGCAAGCGCGATCGCCACGGTGAGCGAAGGGTTGTGTATGAGTTCAACGTCCATCGAGAACCGCCCGCGGCGAGGGAACCTAGCACCCTCCATAGGGCCACGCTCCGAGACTCATGCCTTCCTTCTTCGTAGTGAAGCTAGGCTCACCAGCGACTAGAAGACAGCAGAGCTCCATCTGGCCCCCGCAACTCGACCCAATATCTGGTACCGCGCAATTGGGCCCTCAACATGAGTGCTATGGGCTAAGAGAGCTTTACGGAGTACCCATGCAGGAAGCAAAGGATGAACGCGGCGCTGACGTTCCGAGCGGCCCTCGGAAGGCGGTCGTGATCGGAGGCGCTGGTTTTCTTGGGAAGCGGCTCGTCACGATGCTCGGCGGCGGGGATGGTTCGATTGAACCGCCGTCGGAATGGCCCCGGTTCGATCACGTGCATGTCGTCGATCGTGCGGCCTACGTCGAGGATCCCCGAGGGAAAGAGGAGCGCGAGAATCGCGGGATCTCGATCTCGTCGGCGATCGGTGACATCCGATCGAAAGACGACCTTCGCTCGGCCCTTCGCGGCGCGCACACGGTCTTCCACCTCGCGTCACTCGTCGATGTCGGGCTGAAGAAGAACCCAGCCATCGAGGAGATCAACGTCGTGGGCACGCGCAACGTCATCGAGGTCTGCCAAGAGCTCAGCGTGCCCTTTCTCGTCTACACGAGCACGGAGGACGTGGTGTTCTCGGAAACGCCCGTCTCTGGCGGCGATGAGTCGCTCCCGTATCCGACCAAGCCTCTACATGACTACGTGCGAACGAAGATCCAAGGCGAGCGTGCAGTGCGTGCCGCCGACGGCGAGCGGGGTCTTCGCACCTGCGCGATCCGCCCGGTGCACATCTACGGGCCGGACGACCCCCACGCCATGATCCAGAGCCTCGAAGCGTTCGCCGATCGCCGCGTGCCCTTCTTGCTCGGAAACGGTTCGGCGCGCTTTGACGTCGTGCACGTCGACAACGTGGCGCACGCCCACCTGCTCGCTGCGGCGAAGCTTCACGACCCGGCGACGCGCGACCTGGTCGGCGGCAGGGTCTACTTCGCGCGCGAGGGACACGCGCCGAACTACTTCGAGTTCCTCCGACCCTTCGCCGAAGCCTGTGACATCCCCATGCCTCGCGTCCGCCTCCCGGGCCCGGTCGTGCTGGTACTCGCCCAAGCCATGGAAGTCGTGCATCGGGTCACGGGAATCGAAGTCCCCTTCCACCGTTTCCACTACCACATCCTCGTCAAAGACTTCTTCTTCTCTGGCGCGAACGCAGAGCGTGATCTCGGCTACCGACCCATCGTGTCGAAGGAAGAGGGGATGGCGCAGACGCTCGCCTGGGTTCGAACGCTACAGTTCTCTTCGTAAGACTCGATCAGTCCGCGCTCTCTTGCTCTCAAGCGCCGACGGTCGCGGTCGATATCGTGGTGTGGTGGAAGCCGAGGCGGGGATCGTCGAGGAGCCCGATGTGCTCCGGGAAGAAGCCACGGATGGAGGGAAAGCGGATGCGCTTGTGGACCGTCATCTCCGGGTGTCGATAGACGATGACCTCGTTGAGGCCGCGGTGGGCCGTGAGGATGAATCGCCGGTCGGGGCTCACCTGCACGCCGAGGCTGCCGTCGAGGAGGCTGAAGCGCGTGGCGCGAAGCGCCTTCAGGAGCAGGTGCGAGTTGCCGAGCACGTTGGCCCGGCTGAAGGCTTCAACGAGGTTCGATACACCGCTGCGCAAATGCGGGAGCGTGCGAAGCAAGCTCGGGCGCTCGTCGATGAACTGCACGCGCTTGAAGGTCTCGAGATCGACCCGAACGAGTGTGCCCCCGGCACAGGCGTTGTAGAAGACGTCATCGGGCGTGACCGCGACGTCGGAGGTGAACGCGGCGGGCAGCTCCTTGGCGATGGAGGCATGTCGCGTGACAGTTGCCGTTTCTGCGTCGACCTCGAACACGTAGTTCTTGAAGTGGGCGAGCGTGTACTCGCCGAACTCGTTCCCCTGTGGAGCAACCTGCTGACTGGGGCCGTAGAAAAAGTCCTTGGTAGGGTGCGCCGCGATGTGCCAGCAGGTTGCCGGGAGTTTCACGACGCGCGCTTCGTTCGTGGTCAGGTCGAAGATGCCGATCTCGCGTGCGTAGCCCTTATGGTCGTGGTCCATGGAGCCGTAGCCGATGTAGCGCCGCGAAGGCGCGAGCTTGAGCGCGTGGGGAAGCTTCACCAGGTGCTCGCCGAGACGGACCGGATTCTCCAGGTCGTCCATGTCGAAGCGCCAGAACGAGTCGCCAAGTACGGTGATGAATGTCTTCTCGGACAGCCAGACGACGTGGGTTTGGCTGGAGTAGATGACATCGGGCGCGCAGAAGCGCAGCGTGGAGAGGCGACGGACCTCTCGCAGCGTGCGCGGATCGTAGAAGAGAAGCGTCTGGGAGAGGTTGCCGAGGAACCCGAGCGTGCCCGTAGGGTTCACTTGCGTGGCGTGGCCGCCGGCCATCCCTTCGAAGAAGTGAACTTCTTTCTCCCAGCGGTCGGCGTCGGGATCGCAACGGAGCCGGGCGACGCCGCAGAGGCCCTCAAACCCATTGAGGCAGTTGCCATCGAGCGTGATGAAGAAGTCAAAGGCGGCCATGCAGTTCCTCTCAGTGGTGCGTTCCAGATGGGTCGTTGTCGACGGTGCTTCAGCGCAGCGAGTCGGGGTCTGCAAGCAGGCTGTTGAGCTCCTGGCAGAGCCTCGCGGCTTGGATGCCGTCGATGACGCGGTGGTCGAAGGTGGCGCAGATCTTCAGGGTGCGCCGGACCTCGAGCTCGCCGTCCTCTGTCACCCATGGGCGCGGACGCACGCGCGTGAGAAGCAAGTCGACCATGATGCGGCCGATGGGCGTGAGCGGCGCGTAGGCCTCGTCGACGCCGTGCATCCCGAGACTGGTCACCATCCCCACCCCGAAGAGGTCGGCAGGCAGGCCCATCTTCGACAGGTCGAGGTAGAGCTCGTTCATCGAAAGGCTCGCGAGCGTGAGAAAGGGCCGCATCACCCACCAGGGGAGCTTCTCCATGAGCGCCTTGCTTTGCTGGAACTTGGGGTCCTGGTCGTGGCGGATGAGCTGACCCGACTCGATCACTTCCATCGCGAGCTGGCGCAACGGCATCTCGTCGGCCGCGGCGAGTCGATGCGCGGAGAGGTCGCGACCGCCGGCCCCCGCGATCAATACGGTGATGTCGACGGTCTTGCGCTGCTCCAACTTGCCCCAGAACCGCACCTTGGCGTTGGTCTTCGGGTGGCGGGCGATGGCGATGGCCAGCGCCTTCGCAACCAGATGCGTCACCGTGACCTGGACCCCCCACTCTTCTCGCACTTCATCCACGAAGGCGAGCGCCGGCTCCATGTCGATTTCCGTCGCGCCGTAGATGGTGGGGTCCTTCGGCCGACGCCACTGAGCGGCTGCCCAACGGTGAAAGATCGATGGGTTCTCGTAGGGTTCGAAATTGCTCATGGATGGGCCAGCATATGCCAAACCGTGCCCAAGACGGAAGCAATTTGGGCCCGCTGATGCGTGGCGTCATCCCGGGGGCCGAGGCTACCCGCGAGGCCGGTTTCGAATCAGGCTCACGAGTCCGCTGACCCGCTCGGCGATTCCGCGGCCATTGAACAACTTGCCGACCCCTTTGAAGAACCCCTCGGTCGTCGACGCGTACGGCATCCAAAGAGCCTCGGCGCTGTCCGGAGAGATCATCACGCTCTTCGTGGCGACGTAGTGATAATAAGCCTGCTCGCCTTGTGCCCGGCCGACACCCGAGTCGCCGTCACCGCCGAAAGGCAATGTGACACAGCCGCCGGATTGAAGTGCGTTGTTCACCATCACGGAGCCGGTTCGCAAGCGACGCGCGATCGCTTCGCCGGCCTTGATGTCACGCGTCCACACGCTGCCGGCCAAGCCGTACTGAGAATCGTTGGCTAGCCGGACGGCCTCTTCGTCGCTCCCGACGCCCATGATCGCGAGGAAGGGACCGAACGTCTCTTCTCGCATCATCTTCATCTCGTGCGTCATGCCGGTGAGAATCGTCGGAGGCCAATAGACGCCACCGCCCTCCCGTCGAGCCGCTCCTCCGCAGACGAGCGTTGCCCCCTTCTCGATCGCATCCGCGGTGTGCGCTTCGTAGATGTCCAGCTGGGGCTCCCAGATGATCGGTCCGAGGTCGTAATCCCCACCGCTGGTCTGCCAGCCCTGTCGGAGCTGCTGGACCACGGACAGAATCTTTTCGACAAGCGGTTCGACCAGTTGGTGAGGCACGTAGATGCGCTCGACGCCGTTGCATACCTGGCCGGCGTTGTAGCAAGTACCGTTGACCAGACCGCGCGCTGTCAGGTCGAGATCGGCGTCCTCCCGAACGATGGCCGCATCGTTGCCGCCCAGCTCGAGGACAACGGGTGTCAGCGTCTCGGCGGCCTGCCTCATCACTTTCTTGCCCGTCGCCGTCGACCCCACGAAGCAGATGGTGTCGGCCGCGTCGATGAGCGCGCTCCCGGTCTCCGCGTATCCGTGCACCATCTGCACGACTCCGTCAGGAACCCCAGCGTCGCGAAAGAGGCTCACCATCATGTTGCCGATGAGCGGATTGACGGGCGAGGGCTTCTGCACGACCGCGTTGCCCGCAGCGAGCGCGGGGATCATGTGCTTCATGCCGAGCTCGAAAGGGAAGTTCCAAGGCAAGATGTACCCGGCAACACCGAGAGGCTCGTAGAAGATTCGCGCGCGCGACCCGACGAAGAACGTCGCGCTGACCTTCTGGCCGTGCTCGAGCCGCTTCGCGAGCGCCGTGTGGAGCTTGATCGTTTCGCAGACGGGGGCGATCAGCCCGATCGGCTCCACCGGCGGCTTGCCGTTCTCGGACGAGACGGTGTGCGCGATCTCGTCCGCACGATCGAGGAGCACCCCGCGCAGCCGGTTGAGGATCTCATTGCGGCGATCGACTCCCAACTCTGCCCAGCCCTTTTGGGCGCGCCTTGCCCGATCGAAGACCGCATGCACCATCGCAGGATCCGCGATGGGGACCTCTCCGAGCTTCGAACCGTCTCGCGGATTGAACGACTCTAGTCGTCCTGGGGCTTCATGGGCGGGAACTTCGTGCAACATGGGGGACCTCTCGATGGGGCGCCCATGCTAGTCGGAGGGGCCCTGAAGCACCAGACGCGTACCCGGGAACGCCTAGGCCCCGTCCTTCACGTGGGACTGCCATGTTTTCGAAATCGGCGAACACCTCGGAGAACGAGAAGATGAACATCTACGCGACGGGGCCGCCTCTCCACCGGCAACGAGCGTTTCCTCGGCCTGAAAGGCCGCGGCCGCATCCGCGTCGTTGAATACGCGGGCCCCGAAGGCGCGGCCTCGGCCTAGACTCGAATTTTCACCCCGCGCTAAGGCGTGATCGCCCAGAGCTCTCGATTGAACGCGGCGTCCCGGGCGACGAAGAACACATCGCCGCCGAGCTCGAAGAAATCCTCGGGTCTCGACCCTTCAGGCCCGGGTAGCAGATCGCTTTCCAAGTACGTACCCGCTGCGGTCCCGTCCGATCGCCACAGCTCGACGCCGGTTTCAGGTGTGTCGATGGTCATGAACAACGTCGACTCACTCGCAAACGTACTTTGAACCCAGCTCGGGAGCCTCGTCACGACCTCTTCACCGCCGGGCGCGCCACTGTGTTTCCACAAGTCGTACTCGCCCTCCACGGCTTCGACGATCATGTAGAGGTTCCCCCCCATGCTGGTGAGTCGTCCGAGGCCACCCTCTGGATCCAACGCGGGCTCCCAGAGCGCCTCCGTGCCGTCCGCTGTGCCATCCGTCCGCCAGAGCGCTCGCTCATCCGGGGCGTTGCTCGCCGTGAAGAAAAGCGCGTCCCCCAATGGCGTGAACTGAGACGCCGACGAGTCGCCCGTCGGATTCAGGTTGAAAACCTGCGTGCCGCCCGCCGTGCCGTCAGAGCGCCAGAGCTCCATACCGTCGATCCCGTCGTCCGCCGTGAAGTAGAGCGCGCCGTTCCACACCGTGAGGTTCCTCGCGTCGTCGAACGCCTTCAGCTCGACGGTACCTCCCTCCGTGCCGTCACTCGTCCAAAGGCCAAACCCAGCCGGCCCGGTCGCAAAGAAATAGAGCTTCCCGTCGAGCTCGGTGAGCTCCTCGGGTTCCGAGTCCGCACCTGGAAGGATGTCTTTGACCTGAGTCGTCCCCACCGCCGTCCCATCCGAGGACCAGAGCTCCAAACCGTCGGTCAGCTCCGCAGCGAAATAGAGCCGCCCCCCGACGGGCACGAAGGGAGTGAAGCGACCCGTGACCACATCCGGGTGCACGAGCGTGGTGCCGAACGCCGTTCCGTCGGTCCGCCAGAGCCGGTTCCCGAGATGCATGCCCATGACCTGGCTGTTGGCGCCGAAGTACACATGCTCACCCATCTTCGCAAAATCGTGAGGGACACCTGAACCGTCCGGATAGAGGTCCGCCAAGAGCTCCGTGCCGGCAGCGGTGCCGTCGGTCCTGAACAGGCCGCCGCCCACGTCGCCACGATCTGCAGAAAGATACGCGACGCCATCGATCACCGTAGCGTTTTCGATGTCCGCGGATTCGGTTTCAGTCCGAAGGTCGATGAAAAGCTCGGTGCCGTCCGCGGTGCCGTCCGACTTGAACAACTCGACGCCCACATCGACATCGGCCGCCGCGAAGTACAAGACGTCTTCGAAGTTGACCACGAAGAACAGCAGCGCGCCGAGTTGAGCGTCGCCCATGTCCTTGATGAGCGCAGTGCCCGCCGTGGTGCCGTCGCTTTCGTACAGCAAGGCGTTTTCATTGGCTACGGTGGTCAGGAAGTAGAACTTGCCGTCGAGCTCCGCCGCCGGCAACCCGCTGCTGGTCACCCGAGCCAACTCTTCGGTCGTCGTGCCATCCGAGGCCCATAGGCCGAACCCCTCCCCCGGCGTCTGGATGGCGGTGAAAACAGCCCTGTCCCCGAACGCGTAGTTGAGGCCGGCGAGCACATTGAACGTGAACGCGGGGCTGGCGGCGCCTCCACTGAGCGGGCGCGTGAAGAGCTCGTCACCCCCCGTGGCGATGAAGAGCTTGCTGTCCCCGGCGACGAGCCCGCGCACTTCGACGTTCAGAATCGAAGTGGTTCCCCCCGGCGTTCCGTCGCTTTGCCAGAGCCGTTCCGTCCCGTCGTTTGCGCCGAAGTAGAGCAGCCCGCCAGCCTCCATGAGGAAGTCAGGGCCGCTGCTGCCCGCTGCCCAGACGTTGATCCCGAGCTGCGTTCCCGACGCTGTGCCATCCGTGACCCAGATCTCGCGGTCTAAAGCATCATCGTGCGCAACGAAGTAGGCGTTCGCACCCAAAACCGTGAAGTCCCGGGGAGCCGAGGTGTCGTCGGTGCGGATGTCGGCGAGCAACACGGTGCCAGACTCGGTACCGTCGGAGAACCAGGGCTCTTCATCCGTCGTTCCATCATCGGCCACGAACAAGACGCCACCGTTGTAGGCGACGAGTCGATCCGGATTGGAGCCGCGGTCGGGGTTGATGTCCTTCACCAAGACCGTGCCGGCTTCCGTGCCGTCGGTCTTGTACAGCTCGTCGCCGCCATCGCCTCTCGCTCGAAAGAACAAGGTGTCGCCTGAAACGGTGAGCTCGCTCGGATACGCGTCGTCGTCGCCGGGCTTCATGTCCTTGACCATGTACGTGCCAGCGATGCTGCCATCGCTCCGCCAGAGCTCGACGCCGTGAAGCCCGTCATCGGCCTGGAAGTACAGGATGCCGTTCATGACGGTCAGCTCCCGGGGCCGGCTGTCGGTCGGAGCGTCGTTCAAATCGAAGGTCGTCCGCGGCTCACAAGCATCGGGAGTCCCGTCCCCGTCGGAGTCTTCTCCGTCCGGAAACCCTTCGCAGCGGTCGCAGGCGTCTGCCACGCCATCGCTGTCTGCATCCGGCCCGTCATCGTCCGCGCCCGGACAAGCGTCGCAGGCGTCGCCGGCGCGATCCCCGTCTTCGTTGGCCTGGTCGGGGTTCGCAACCGACGGACAGTTGTCCTCGCTGTCGCAGACGCCGTCGGAGTCGCTATCGAGACAGGGCCCTTCCCCGTCGGCGCCGCCCCCTTTGCAACCGAGCGCTAGGACAGACAGTAGAGCCCCACACCACAATGCACGCGCGAACTTGGTCATCTCGTCTCCTCCTGTCTGGCCCTCGATGAAGGCCGACTCCAAGCCCTACTGGAAGCGACTCAGACGAAGAACGCAAGCGCAATAACCAGACGGTGCCGCTGGACCCAAACCGATCCCGCTCCACGCTGCGCGCTCCAAAGGAGAGCCCATGAAGACCGAGATCTGCGAAAAGCTCGGCATTGAAATTCCCATCTTTGCGTTCACCCACTGTCGCGACGTGGTCGTGGCGGTTGGCAAAGCGGGCGGTCTCGGTGTGCTCCGCGCCGTGGGTTTTACCCCGGAGCAACTCGAGCAAGAGCTCGACTGGAGCGACGTGCTCCGCGTGGATGTGGAACACCTCACACGCATCGAAAGTCACCCGAACGTCCGCGAGCACGACGACCGCTTTTCCTGTCCTTGACAGACTGGAGGCGCGCGTGGTCTCGTCACTTGTTTCGAGTAACCACAACGGGAGAGCGCCTATGAGCTGGAACGCATTTCCGAGAGCATGGTCCATGGTCTCCTTGGCCGCAGTCCTCACATGTGCGTCCTGCTCCGACGAGGCGGGCTCGGGCGGCAACGGCATTCCCGCCGGCGGCTGTGAGTGGAACGGCAATTGCTCCACCGCCGCACCGAATGGCGCCTACGATTGCCTAAACGACGATTTCACGCTCGTACAGTGCGTCGACGGAAACTGGGATTTCGTCGCCAGTTGCTCCGGGTTCGTCCAAGGCAACCGTTCCTGCACCTGCAAGGGAGGGTGTGGGACGAATACGGTGGAGTGTAGCTTCGCGTTTGACGTGTGCGGCGGCCAGCAATACGAAACTTGCGGCCCCAATGCCACGGCGCAGATCAATGGCGTTTGGGAGTGCGTGCCTGACCCGTAACGCATGCGCAAAGAGATGCCACTGAGCAACCGCTAAGAGGCGGGAAGGGTACAGCCAGGGCAGAAGGTGTTGATCAATGGCGCTGCCGGTGGCGCGGGTTCCATCGCCCGGCAGCTGGCCAAAGCGTACGGCGTGCATGTAACCGGCGTCGACCACACGAAAAGATCGCTCGTCATCGCGACATTCTTCCTGTACTTCAAAGACGCAAACGCGGGTTTCTCGAGTCGCGCGATCTCAGAAGATTCTCTGCCGACGGCACTTGAAGCCTGGAGCAGGTGGCAGTGGGGACGCGTCGGAGTTGGGCTAGCGGCGTTTGTGGCCAGCGTGTTGGCCATTCGCACAGGCAACTCAAACGACACGACCTGAGGAACCAAAGTTATGGCACAGCACGGACTTTATCGCGTTACATCGATCGGACGTCCGCTCGATCCGAGATACCCGACCAACCGCGCGGTGCAGGTTCTCATGCCAATCGCGGCCTTGGTGGGCGGTGGCGTCGCCTGGCTTGGCGGCGTCGACGCGAAGGGGATTGCGTTCGCCGCGCTCGGCGGTCTTCTGGTGGTGTTTGGGTGTTGGGCGCTCGGGAGGGAGTTGGCCCCCGACGACAACCCAGGTGCGTTCATCGGCATGGCCCTGGCCTTTGCCGCGTTCCTGTTGCTGGACGACACGAGTGTGCTGCTTCCGTTCGTCGCGTTGTTCTTGGTTCGTATCGTCAATCGGAGCACCGGTTTGAAGGCCAAGCTTGGCGATTCGATTCTGGTCTGGTTGTTGTGCGTTGGGGCCATCTACGGTCTTCATAGTCCGCTGTTGGGTCTCGTCGCGGCTATTGCGTTTGTCTCAGATGCGCTCCTCCCCGACGGCCTCCTACGTCAATGGGTGTTCGCTGGCATGTCTGCGGCAGCGGCTGGCTTCGCATTGGTGCTCGACCCCTTTGGGAGTATCGGGCTTCCGGAAGTCACACCGACCCTAGTGATGTCACTGGGCGCCCTGAGCTTGGCCTGGCTGGTGAACATCGCCTTCACACGGTCGGTGGCGTCGGTCGCGGATGTCGGCGGAGAGCCATTGTCACTTGGTCGCGTCCGAGCGGGAATGCTGATCGGCTGGCTCGTTGCGCTTCAGGGGTTAATCGCAACCGAACCGGGCGCTCACTCCGGCATCTTGATATGGACCACGCTGACCGGTCTACTCTTCGGGCGCCTCGCGCGCGCGCTCCGTAGTAGCGACGCGGCGGAAGACCAGAAGACACAATAGGCCTCGAGTACGACAACGACCCGACCGAACTACACGTCTGGGCGCCCCCGGCCAGCGGCCGCCAGCCACTAGCTCGCTGAAGAAAAGACCGAGGGTTTTGCTCGACGCCAACCTGGGTCGGGTTGTGAACCTCACCGGCGGTCGGTTCCACAAACCCACCGAGGTTCACGCGTGTGCTCGCGCCTACCGTCAAGAAGGCGTTCGGGCGAGAATCGCGGCCCGTTCCAGTACCTGCTGCAACGCGTCGGCGTCGAAGGGCTCCGCTTGCGGTGGGTCGCCCCGCCACATGGTGCGTGCCGATGCGAAATAGTCTCCCCCGTAGACGTGAATCGAGCCGGTCCATTCGCGAGATCGGTTTGCCACCGCATGCACCGCATCCTCATCGAGCGCCATCACGTCGCCCTTCAGCAAAGTCTGCGAGCCCTTTGGCGCTAGGCTGCCGTCCGATAGGCGGCGGTAGAAACGATTGTCCTCACGACCTCCGTACACACCAATGACCGCCCACATCTGGTGATTATGAGCAAAGAGATCGACTTCAGGAGGCCAGACGACGTGAAGCATCGTGAGGAAGTCCGATTGATACCGGTCGTGAACACCGGGCCTCCTTCAGGGTCGCCCATGGCATCGGCGACCCGATCGGGAGAGGACATCGTTCGCTCGATCACCGCCTGCACGGCCTCGCATGGAGTGTCACTTCCCTCGCAAGCGTCAATGCATTGCTGGATGAGATTGTCGCGATCGAATCGGGCCATCGACCGTGAGGGTACCACCACTCGTACGACTCAGAGGCAGGGACTCGCCACGAATCGGTGGTGGATCGGCGAGATCGCCAACCACCGTTCGGTTGTTGTGTTTTCGGGCGAAGTACGATGAACACTAGAACGTGTTTTTCCGATACCATGCGCGAAACAGGTGAGGAGGGTGCGAATGGGTAACAGACTTCTTCATGGGTTTCTCGTAGCCTGTATTTCGTGGGCAGGATGCAGCAGCGATGGGAACGGAACTGGCGGCGGCGGTGGCACGGGCCCCGCGACTGCGTTCGACTTCGATGAGCAATCGTCGTTGGAAGTCGGGCCTACTGCAGCGGGCTCGGTGGCGGTCGGGGTGCGATTGGGCTCGATCGTGTCAAACGTGTTGTCGACGCTCGGGAGTGGCGTGCTCGCGGCCGCGCCGAACCTTACGCGCAAGGCGCTAGTACCCGGATTCTGTCTGTCGGGTACGGCTGATGTCGCCATCCAGCCACCGTTGCAGGGCATACAAGACATGCTCGCCGCGGGGGACGTGGTCACCCTGTCCCTACAGGACTGCGCGGGGTCTCCGGTCTCCACCGATGCGGCGAACGGCACCGTCGTGCTCGAAATGCTCGATGTAAGTGGCGGGCTCCCGGTCATCGGCGGCATATTGGAAGCGACAGCGACCCTCGATCTGACCATCGCTCCCGATACGATGATCACCGGTAGCTTCAGCGTCGATGCAAACCTGCCGAGCTTCGCGCTTGCCAATCTCACCTTTGGCTCTCGATCTCCGAGCGATCTGATTACGGTCACCGAGGGGTTCTTTCGTGCGCAGCTCGCGTGCTTCGACATTTTCCAGCGGGTCGGTCTCGCCGGCCCTGGCATCGAGTTCTTCCGGCCGCTCGGCGTTCTCAAGCAGGGCACCGAGGTATTTACGATGAACAGCTACAGCGAGACGCCTTCGAACATCGGGTTCACGTTCGCTGGATTCGACGGAACCCCGCAATCTGGAAGCCTGACCCTCGATAGCGGCGACCTGAGCGGAGGCATCTGTGGGGTGTTTGGCACGCCCACGCCGAACGATTCCTTCGTCAACGCTACCTTCACCGGAGGCGGCTGCGTTTCGCTCGACGGGACCGACACCGAAGGGACGCCGTTTTCTCTGGTGACCACGTGGGAGGACTGGCTCGACGCGGGGCAGCCGGGCTCACCGGGCCAGTGTGAGGGCACGGGCGGGACCGGCGGAACACCATCGACCGGCGCCATGGCCTCCCCTGTCTCCTGCTTTGCCGATGCGAACTTGGTGACGATCGCGGACGCCTACATCAAGGGCGACGGCCCCGAAGGCAACGACTCCGACAACAACTTCGGCTCGACGACCAACCTGCTCATGAAGTCGGTGACGAACGCCTGGTTCACTCGCAAGATGTACATGGTGTTCGACATCTCGTCGCTGAGCGAAGCCGTGAGCAGCGCCTACGTCGTGCTCACCGTCCGACGCCACATCGACCAGGTCAACGGGCCGCAACCCGCAAACGTGTATGGCATCGTCGACGACAATGACTGGGACCCGGGTGCGCTCGCTGAAACCGCCATCACCTGGAACAACGCGCCGCGGAACGACACGGGCTCCCCGTTCGGCTTCGAGCAAAGTCCGGGTGTGCAGCTCCTTATCCCTGCGTACGACCTCGACCTCGGTGGGGATGGCGTCGTCGATCCGGACGGGACCAAGTACGCGCTCGACGTCACAAACTACGTCAATGATCGCCGAATGAGCGATGCCGACCAGCTCATCAGCATCCTCATCGTCGCCGACAACCCAACTCGCGCAAACCAAGACGGCTCTGAGTTCGAATCCCGAAACGTCCCCGACGAAGAGCAGTGCAACCGACCATTCCTCTACGTGGAATAGGTGTTCCCAAGGGGCTCAGAGAGCCCCAGACTCCAGGGCCGCGCTTATCGGTCGAAGCCGGCACGGGTTTTGTGACACTTCGACTTTCTGGTGGGCTAGCAGAGCAGGGACGCCTCACTCGATGGGGGTGGCGTCCCACGAGCCGGAGCAGCGAGCTACCCAGCCGACGGTGACATCACCAGATGCGGTGTTGCCGTCGAAGGTCCCAGTGATGTCCCAGTACCCCTCCATTGCATCGGCGCCGTCCCTGAATAAATTGAACACCCCATCGACGATGGGAACCACGTCCGAGGTCAACAACGCGCCATCACAGTTATCAAACTCGATCGCGAACGAATACCCGTCGCATCCCGGGTTCTCGCCCACTGGTGGCACTAGCGCGCCTCCGTCCTCGCGAACGTTGAAACAGACGGTGAAAGCACCGTCCGCGCCCCCCTGACCCGAGCCTGTCCAAAGCCCTACCGGAGCCGGTTCGGTGCCACCGGTGCCAGCCATTCCGCCGGTGCCCGCGGTCCCGCCAGCGCCTGCGTCACCGCCCGACCCCGCGGCGCCCTCATTCGTCGAGTCGCTGCATCCTGCAAGCGGCAACGCGAGCAACGCGAATATCCCCAGCCAGTTCCAGATGACGTACTTCATGACAACCTCCGAGATTCAAAACCCGACGCGAGGTGACGCAAGACATGTGCCAACCGATTTCCAGGCTAATTTCCGCGCCCGCTCTCATTGTGCGGCGCACGTCTTGCGCGACCTCACCCCGCGACCTCGCGACCTCGCGACCTCACCCGGGTCTGACGGATCCCCACGAAGTCATCGGATGAAAAGTCGCTGATGCTGTTGTCGAAAGAGGGATTGGGCTTGGCGGAGCCGACTGCGGGAGATCGGGATGGGGATCTGGTGCTCGTGGATGAGGAGTCCGAGGACGGTCACTGAGAAGGCTCTTCGGGTTTTCACGGTGTTGGCTTGCAGTGGCTTGGCCGCTCCTGCTTGTTCACCGAGACATCCGAGCAAGGACGCAGCCCACAAGGCCAGAGCGACCAAGAGCAGCAAGACGTGCAGGCGCTCGGTCTGGCGCACCGAGACATGGCCGAGTCCAAGCCCGAAGCGAAGATTCTTTCCATCGCGGAAAGCCTGTTCGCACCGCATGCGACTCGCGTAGATTCGAGAGATACATGACGCACTGAGCTCATGGGCAGAGCAAGCCAGCACCCAGGGCTCGTGAGCACGGCGCTTGTAGCATTCATGGAGCGCGGAATTTGGATGGAGGCCCCGCGTCTTGAACTTCGGCCGATGACGGCGCTTGTTCTTCATCCGTTGGACGATGACGGTGGCCTCGATCGGGTTATCTCTAGTGACGTTGCAGCGCCCCAACGCTCGAGGCTTAATCTTGGCTCCTGCAAACAGGTCGTGAACGCGGAGCGATTGAGCCGCATCGTGAGGACGAAGGGTATTGTTCCTCGTCAAGCGACCGACGAAGTGCAAGCCACACGCAGCAACATCGTCGAACCAGGAGCGACCAAAGCCGGCGTCGGTGACGACGACGATCTGCCGTCCCGTAGGAAGCACTTGCTGCAGGTACTTCAGGAAACCGCGCTGCACAGCACGATTTCCAACTCTCTTCTGGCCGTGCACCTGGGCGTAGACGATCTGAGCGCGTCCCGACATCGGAATGGTCGCGACCAGCGCGGCTTCGGTGTTGTTCACATACGTCCAGTCCACCAAGACGACGATGCGCTCGCTTTGACCCACGACCTCATAAGCCAAGCGCCGATAGACTTCTTCGCACTCCGACCACAGGCGACGATTGCCGAGCAATCGATCGACACGCTTAATGCGATGCTTGAACTTGGCTGGCCCGGGCAATGCCCGACCAAGCGCCGTCACCCACAGTCGCCGGCCCTTCATCAGGGCGCCGACCACATCCAAAAGCGCCCTCTGACGCTTGGCGTGCATGAAGTCCGTGAGCGGTTCTAGCCATCGTGATAGGATTCGTTCGGCGCGCATGTGAGCTCTCCGTTGTTGGTGTCGTTACCCACGAAGATCTCCGTGCGCGCTTCCTTTTTCAAACAACGAAGCTAACCCGTTAACTTCATTTAACTATTTGTGGGGAGCCTTCAGACCCGGGTTGGCGGCCAATCCTGCGGTCAGGTGGATTCCTAGGTTAAATCGAGGTTGGCGCCCGGCGGCAGGCGGTGGCGGAACGCCAACCCGGGTCGGGTCGTGAAGAGGCGATCCGCTGGCTCGAGCGCACTCAGGGCAGCGTGCAAATACAAACCCGATCGTTCGGAGGGTCGTCTTGGGTGCGAAGGGTCACCTCGCCGCCGGGACTCCCGGATATCTAGACAGCGGGGGTGCCGGGCGCGGGGTCGCGCGTGACGTTGCGCAAGAGCTCGCCGACGGCGGGAGCTGGAGGTTCGGAGCAAGATCCCCGCATGATTCCTGGTAGTTACATACCAGGTACTGAACAAATGCAACGTTCCTTTTGCGAACGAATCGTCCGTTCGGCGGCGCAAACCGCGACGCTTCCGGGTTACGCCACGGACGGTTGAGCTATAGCCAAGCGTACGCCTCGCGCAGCACCGCCTCGCCGTCGCGCGCGATACAAGGGCCGTGGGCAAGCAGGATTCGTTCCGGTCTCCAGGCGAGCATTCGATCGACCTGTTTCCGTGCATTCTTCCGATCGCGAATCATGGTCCGCGTCGCGCGATGGAAGAACACGACCTCGTTCTCCATCGTGCGGGCCGCGAAGAACACTTGATCGAGGTCGCTCGCCCATTCCGGCTCGGGTCGGTCCGCGAGCACGCGGTCCCACGCGATATCGGCTCTCTTTCGCTCGAGCCCCGGACAGCATGCATAGACCGCCGACGGATACGCTTGCTTCCAGGCGGTCACCGCCATGTGGTGAAACAGGCTCGGCGCCACCACGAACTCGACCGGACCCATGGCGTCGACCTCCAGTTGCAACCCATCATCGAGAGGTAGAGGCGAGTGCACGAACAACCCGCCATCGTCGAGGCGCGCAATCGTCATCCGACTCCCGGTTTCGACGCCCCAGAATCGCAGCGGCGTCGTCGCGCTCCACAGATTGTCTGCAATCGGGGCTAGCGCCGCCACCTTCACCACCTATCACCTCTCTGTCCGGGGTTTGGGTTCACCCAAAGCAGAAAGCAATGCCGGGACGTTCGGAAGCGGGTCAACTCCAGTCGAAGTCACCGGCGACGACAACGCCCACGACGTCCTCATGACCCTCCAAATCGCCGACGACCCCCAAGCCTCGCTGCTGTTCAGCTTCCTCGACGTGTCGGACTAGCTAGGTGGGCGACCCAAGACTGAACGATCTCTTTCCCCGGAAGAGTCAGGTCGGAGCCGAGTACGGACGAACGCGCGCTTGTCGGCCAAAGGGCTCGATCTGTTGTGTGGCATCTCGACTTTCTGGCCAAGCTCGGTCAGATCTTCGGGTCAGATCTTCGTGGGTCAGATCTTCGTGGGTCAGATCTTCGTGCCTCCCGCCAGCCTGTCTGAATGTGATATCGAGTCGAGCATGCCAACTCACCGATTGTTCGCGCTTGCTCTGACCGTCGCCCTTGCTCACTCTGCCTGGGCGTGCGCGACGGTGCGGCCACCTCGTCCCGTTCCCCAGGGGGAGGACGCGAGGACGTCCGGAGCGCCTCTCGCCGCGCGCGCCCAGGCAGACATGACCCCGACCGAGGGCTCAGTCGCCGAGTCGAACACGGCGGACCCTACGGTGACGGACCCGGACAACTATCACTTGGTCATGGAGAACCAGCGTGTCCGGGTGCTTCGTTACCACGATGTACCGGGCACGAAGACCCACCCGCATCGTCACCCAGACTCGGTGCTCTATGCGTTGAGCGCATTCCGGCGTCGCCTCCATTTCCCGGACGGGACCACTCGGGATCGTGGCTTTCAGCCCGGTGACGTCATGTGGGTTCCTGCTCAAACCCACGTTGGCGAGAACATCGGAGCAACCGACACCGAAGTCTTGCTGGTCGAGATCAGGACGCCTTAGCCGCTGCCAACTGTTGTCACGGAGCCTTCCAGCCAGCGCTCGCGCATCAGGTTCTTCGTTTCTGCGCGCCATCCCTGTTACGGTGGTCGGTGCACGATGACTTCGCGAGGCACAATCTTCATCGGACTTCTACTTTGCACGGCGCTCTTGGCCGTAACGCGCCTTGCCCCAGCACAAGGGGATCGCGGAGAGTGCAAGGCGATTGAGATCGAGACGAACGAGACCGGGTACAAGTCGGGGTATCACCTGTTCGCGGAGCGCGACGTCATCTACACCTGGTTCACTGGCGAGGCGGGCTTGGTGGTCGAAAGCGACAGCGGCAAACGTACCGAGTTTGCTCCGGACAGCATCGACAGCTTCAAGTGCATCCTACAAGCGCCCTAGCAGCGACTTGACTCGAGTCGAAACATCGTTAGCGACCCCACGAGCTCCCGCCCTGTCCTCGGGCTGGTCTGGGACAGGTGCTAGGCTTGCCCTGTGAGCAACGACGAGAAACATCGGGCCCGACTGATCAACGCCGTGCTCGAGCGGGTCGACGTCGACGCCCTGATCGGCCAGGTGGAGCTCGACGAGCTGCTCGATCGCATCGATGTCAATCGTCTCCTCGATCGAGTCGACCTGACGCGACTGCTGGATCGTGTAGACGTCGATCGCCTCCTCGACCACGTCGACGTCGATCGCCTGCTCGACCACGTCGACGTCAACAGGTTGCTTGCCCGCGTGGATGTTCAAGCCCTGACCAACCGGGCCAACGTAGGCGATCTGGTCGCCCGGAGCACGAGTCAGGTCGCGGGGTCGACCTTGGACGTGGCGCGTCGACAGGCAGTGGGTGTGGACACCCTGATGATGGGGTTCGCTGACCGATTGCTCGGGCGCGATTCCTCTAGGCAGCCGTTAGGACCTCCCGCGCTGGTTCCGCAAGAGACCGAGGCTCGGCCCATGCTGGGTTCTCCTCGGGTCAAGATCAGCGGGTACTACGCAGGGCCCCTTACGCGTCTTCTCGCCTACTTGATCGATTCCTTCGTGGTGTTCACGGGGGCAGGTTTGATCTCCGCGGCCGTCGTCGGGTCGGTCAACATCGTCTTGGGCGCCGACTTGGAGTGGGATTGGCGAGCCGGCCTGCTCGGTGTCGCCGCATTTGCGATCTGGTCTTTCCTTTACCTTTGGGTCGGAGTCGCGATCTCCGGACAGACCCCTGGAATGAGCGTCGTTGGTATCAAGGTCGTGGGCAAAGAAGGAAAGCCCGTGAGCCCGAGCCACGCGGCCGTTCGGGCGCTGCTTCTGCCCTTCAGCGTCGCGAGCGTCGTTGGTGTCCTCGGCGTAGTTTTAGACGCCAAACAACGCGCGCTTCACGACTTGGCCGCAAAGACCGCGGTCGTTTACGACTGGGGAGACCGCCCGGCAGAGCTTCCCACCCCCCTGAGCCAATGGTTGACCGACCATGGTGTCAGCGACGTGGGCCAATCGCCATGAAGCACGGGGCGGGGGGCGAGTCGAGCGGGAGCCAGGCGCACGCTTGCGCACCAAGTCTGCGGGGCGCGTTATCGGCCGCACGAGCTCGGGTGTTGCGTGACAATCCGGCTTTCTGGTCAACCTCGGTCGGATCTCTGGTCGGATCTCTTTGCGCCTCGACAGGCGGCGACTTTGGCGGTAGCCGCTAACGATGTTCAAGCGCGTCCTGGTTCTTTGTATGGTTGGGCTCTGGGGTTGTGGGGGTGCCGCCGCTCCGAAAGGGCGCAGTGCCGTGCCGCCTGCCGATCCGACCGAAGGCGGGACCGCCAGCGAGGTCGCTGCTGCGCCGGGGAGCCTCGCCGCGGTGCTCGCGTCCGCGGAGCGCTCGCCTGACAATCTTGCACGCGACCGATACCGACATCCCTTGGAGACACTGACCTTCTTCGGGATTGAGCCCGACATGCACGTCCTGGAGATTCGACCGGGAGGCGGCTGGTACACGGAAATCCTCGCCCTGTACCTTGCTGAGTCGGGAAGACTGTCGGTCGGCATCCCCAGCGCGGAAGGGCCGCGCGCCAAGTACCGGAAGCGCTTCATGGACGCGCGGGCGTCTCGACCCGAGGTCCTCGGAGCCACAGAGCTCGTGACCTTCGATCCTCCTTCGCCGATCGAGCTCGGACGCGACGCCTCAGTCGACCTCGTCCTCACCTTCCGCAACACACACAACTGGATCGTCGACGGCGGCGCCGAGCAGGCGTACGCCGCCTTCTTTGCTGTCCTGCGACCGGGCGGAATCCTCGGCGTCGTGCAGCACCGCGCCGACGAGGGAGCCGACCCGAAGACGAGTGCGACAGAAGGCTACGTGCCCGAGGCGTACGTCATCGCCTTGGCCGAAGAAGCCGGCTTGAAACTGGTCGGCCGGTCCGACGTCAACCGCAACCCGAAAGACACGCACCACCATCCCGAGGGAGTCTGGACGCTCCCACCGGTGCTTCGACTCGGTGCCGAGGGCGAGGCGACCTATGTGGCCATCGGGGAAAGCGACCGAATGACGCTCAAGTTCCAGAAGCCGCTGGTCGCGCCGTAGCCGGCATGGGTAAAAGCGCTCCTATCGACCAAGAGGTCTCAGGTGATGTGTGACATTTCGACGTTCTGGCCAACCTAGGTCAGATCCTCGCGAGTTGGAGAAAATGAGTTGATCCTTGACCTATCCATAATCTTCATGGATCTCCGTGATTCATTGCTCGACCTCTTCAGTGCCAAATCATGAGGTCGCCCACCGGAGCGTCCCCGTGACCCACAAAGTCCTCCGAAATCAAGAAATATCAGAATCTCGGGCTCTCGTACGCCATGCATTCACCCTTGCCCGAGGCCTTGGGCTTTCGAAAATCCTCGTCCAAGTAGAAGAACCCGGCGATTCGCGCGTGATTGAAAAGGAGAGGACCTCCGAGTGCGTCCTTTGGCTCGTGCGGGACCCCGAACTGCAATTTGAGCTGCCGCATGGTGACGCCCGTATCGTGATTCCTGAAACCGGATTGACGCGTCTCAGTCAGCTCAACATTGCGCTGTTTCGAGCCGTCCTCGAGGAGCGCATTGACTTGGACGAGAGCGTGGTGTGTCTTACGGGCGTAGCGGGCTCAAAGCGGCTTGATACGTTGGTGATTGCAAATCCGCGTCGGGACTTCCCGTGGTTTCGAAGGCGTGACCTAGAGGCCACGAAGTCGGTGGTGGGGAGCAGAGAATTCGGCCGCATTATCGACGTCGCGTTGCGGCTTTCGTCCGAAGGTCGAGAAGGAAAGGCCATAGGATCGGTGTTTGTCCTTGGTGACCCAGAGGAGCTTCAGCCGTATCTGCGGCAACTGATCCTGAATCCTTGCAAGGGGCACCCGAAAAAAGAAAGGAGCATCCACAACAAGGATTTCTTGGAATCGTTGCGCGAGTTTTCCGCTCTCGACGGAGCCTTCGTGGTCAACATGAAAGGCGTCGTAGAGTCAGCAGGCACTTACATTGATGCCCCAACGAAGAAAGTCAGGCTCGAGCCTGGCTTTGGATCACGCCACGCGGCTGCAGCCTCGATTACCGCCCACACGAACTCCGTGGCCGTTGTGATCTCGGAGTCGTCGGGTTCAGTCACTGTGTTCCACGTTGGGCAGGCCATTCTGGAGCTGGAGAAGCCACGGCCCACACCACACACGCGGGAGTAAGCGTCGACGGCCCCATGGTCGAGCGAACGAAAGAGCACCCCTCAGCCGAAGACAGCCTCGTGCAGCATCTTGTCGCCATCTGCGCAAGCACTGCGGAGCGGCCCGAGAAGGACGATGTCGGCGTGGGCCGGGCGGGGCTCGATGGCACACTGAAGGCGGCTCGAATTCGGGCGACGGAACGTGCGCCCCAGCTGTTCCCAAAGAGCGAGCATCACGACGCCTTGGTGCACGTGCTCGAGCACGACGTCATCGATGCCGTCGCCGCGCTCCGAGGCGCAATCGAACCACACGCCGACGCGGAATTCCCCGAAGAAGGAGGCCGGTACCACCTCTTCGCACCGTACAATTGCCCGTGGTCACATCGCGCGCTCCAGGGAGCCAGGTCGCGTACGAGCGCGCGTACCGGCGATACTTTTCGGCGCTCCGCTACCTGAACGATCTCCTCTCGGGCCGTGAGTTTCTCCTTGGTACCGCGCAGCCGACCGAAGCCGATCTACGACTCTTCCCGACCCTCTTCCGGCACGATGCGGTCTACTACGCACGCTTCAAGCCCAACGAGGCGCGTATCGCCGACTACCCGGAGCTCTCGGCGTGGCTTGCGACCATGCTCGACTGGCCAGGGATCCGCGAAGCCTCGAACCTCGACCACGCCCGCAACGGCTACTTCGGCCGCACGGGAAACGGCATCGTGCCCGCAGGTCCCATACCGCTCGAGCTTTCGCCAAGCGCGTTCACGCAAGAGGAGTGGTTGGGTGACGCCTGAGCCCGTCAGTCGCAACTGCTGTCGGAACGTCCGCCGAGAGCATAGCGAAGCCAAAGTCCCTGTCTGAGCCACGAGCCACGCGACATAACATCTGATATGTAGCGACCGGTCAACAGAGATGATGGGGTTTCCTTTGTGGTTGGTTAAACGGCTCAAAGAAGCTGGCGAGCAAAGCGACGGTTGATCAATCTGATATTCGTGGATCGGCCCGAAGGCCGCCGACATGGTCATCATCCGTCGGGAGTTCGCTCAGACTAGTGGCGCGAGTTGGGCACGGCCGTGCCTATCGCATAAATGTTTCGAGGTTTGTCCTTCCCGTGGGGATGCTTGCCAGCTTCTTTGAACCGTTCAACAGGCGGGCCCTGCGTGTTCATCTCGGCTTCGCGCTGCCGCCCGACAGCCCACACAAACCCGGCGAGCTCTCGACTCATCGCGGTCACCGTGACCTGGTGAGACTTGGCTCGGATCCTCATGCGCCCGTGTTTTCGGTAGAGACGTTTTTGCGCCTCCCAAGCGATGTCGACAATGGCTTGACTCTGTCCCTGCTGAGGCCGCTGGAGGCTTGGACTGCGGCGAGGCCGAAGACGTCCACAGAACGCCGACTCCCCCAAGACCCGGCGAAGATGCGCATTGCCTGTCTTGGTGATGCCACCTTGGTGCCGGCTTCCGCCACTGGAGTGTTCGCTCGGCACTAAGCCCAGGTAGGCCATGAATTTTTGGGCGGAGGGAAATCGCTCAAACGAGCCGACCTCGCTCACCACGGTCACCGCGGTAAGCATCGCCACCCCCCGAAGGCTTTGCAGGGCCAGGACCAGCTCTTGCATCCGTGGTGGCGCCTGCTCGACCGCGCGGTCGAGCGCTTTGTCGAGTCGCGCCACGCGCTCCGTCGCATGCTCGACCTCGTTTTTGTAGTCCACAAACGTCTCCTCTTGCGCTGTATGGTCGAACACCTGCGAATCGAGCCAGCGCCAATGGACCTGGCCCCAAGCTTGGCTCTGGGTATCTCGACGGCGGCCGAGGCGAAGCAAGAATTTGCTGAGCCGGTGCCGAGCACGCAGTTGATCTTTCTTGGCCGCCTCACGAGCACGAACCAAATCGCGCAACGCCTGGTGCTCGGCATCGGGCACAACGATCGGAGTCAGTTCGCCTGCCCGGTAAGCCTGCGCCAGCTTGAGCGCATCGCGCTTGTCGGTCTTGATACGATCGCCTGCCCGAACCGGCACCAACGTGGGTGCAATCACTTCGCACGCGATGCCCATCTTGTGCAGCTGCCAGTACAGCGCGTATCCGGTCGGTCCCGCCTCGTAGCAAACGCGAAGCGACTTCGCCTCGCCCAGCTTTTTCATCGCCTTGCGAATCGCATCGGGCCGATTCGGAATCGTCCCTACGCCACGGCCACGAGCCCGGCCGCTTCCTTCCGCCACCGCCACCGTGATCGTCTCCGCGTGCACATCCAATCCCACGTACGTCCAGCTTGCTGTATGGTTCGACATGACCGACTCCCTTCGTATGTAGCTCTGCGCTACGGTCTTTTCCGATTCGCAGCGTAAACTACGGTCTGCGATCGGAGTCGGTCGCTACATCTTGACTAGTACCGCACAATTGGGCTCGACGACCTCACCGTGGTTGGCGTCGAGAACCGAACCGCCGGCGGGCGCCAACGTGAGAAGCACTCGGGACCAGTCTGATTCCGATCTTCTGCAGGAAACTTACCAATCTTCCATCGGTGTTGTCCCGGACATCCATGCCCACTCCACCTCAGTCATGAACCAGGTGTAGGATTCGATATCGCTAACGCCCCAATCACGAAAGCCCCTGACACTTTGGAAAAGCGCGTCGGCGTTTTCGGCGTTGGGGTGTTCCAGCAGCGACTCAATTTGCGACAAGAGCTCGACGGGTTTGTCCTCGACCGACTCCAAAGTGCGCATCAGCCACTTGTGATAAGGGAATAGCGTGCGGTTGTGAGCAAGGATAAGCCGGCCACTGAATAACGCCAATTGTGAAGCCGCCCGCGTCATCGTGTAGCGGTCGTCGTGTCGAAAAGATTCGTGAATCAGCCAGTGCTGGATAAACGCCATGCTGTAAAAGGCCTTTATCCGGCGGTCTCGGTCGTGCTCCGGATAGACGGGGATTTTCTCCAGCAGCACGTCGAGATTTGGAACGTGTGAATAGGCTACGAGGGCCCCCTCGAAAGCGGCTCGCGATGGCTCGTTGCCCTTGTCCGCGACCTCTTCCAGGAATGCGTGGTTGATGATCTTGCCATCAACGTACCCACCCTCGTAGTCACAGAGATCCTTGCGGTTGATAAAGAGATCATTCTGCTTCCTGCGTCGATTGAATTCGTCATCAGTCGCGACGATCAGGAAGTCCACATCCGAATCCGGACGGGCAAACCCCTTCGCCACCGACCCTCCGATGATCAGGGCGCTGAACCGGGTGTCGTCCCTGTATTCATTCACAAGCCGATCGATGGCACGGCGATGGTGGTCTCGGAAACGCATACGGCAAGTATACTCGGAGTAGTACGTGGGTGACTTGTGCGGCTCGCTGCCCTACAACGCGGCTCCAGATGAAGTGGACCCAGCGCATCGAAGATCCGAATGTGTGGCGAATCTACCGGGCGACGGTGGGTCTCAGCGTGGCTTACGGCATGGCGCTGTCTCTGCTAGCGATCTTTCTCGACGCCAAGGGGTTCACAAAGAGCGACATTGGCAGCCTCGCCCTGGTGTTCGGGCTCGGCATCGTCTCGCTCTCCCTGGTGATGGATCGGCTCATCGAGCGCTTTGGCGCCAAAGAGACGCTCGTCGCCTGCTTCTTTGGCTACGCCACAACCGTCGTCGTATTTCCTTTTCTCGATACCTTCGCCTCGATCGCTGCGGTGCGATTCTTCGACGGCGCGTTCTCGGTGGGAATCTGGATCGGCTCAGAGACGATGCTCCTGTCCCGCGCCGGGGAACGAAACAAAGCGTTCACCATGAGCCTCTACGCAGTGGCGATCGGGATCGGCTACGTAGTGGGTCCGGCGCTTGCCTGGGCGCTCACACGCCTCGGACCTTTGTCGATCGGCTTCGTGGCCGCCGGCCTTCTCGCAGCACTCGCAGGACTCTACGCAGTCGTACGTCTCGACCCGAGCAATGCGAAGCGGCAGGTCGTTTCGCTCGAGCAGCTGGAGCACGAAGTGCGTCCGGATCCGCCCCAACGGCTCTCACGCGCAGAGGTGCTCTGGCAGATCAAGAACTCCTGCTTTGCGGCTTTCGCCTACGGCTATTTCCAGGCCAGCGTGGTGCTCTTTCTCCCGCTCTACCTGATCCAAAGCAAGGGCATCAGCGAAGGGCAGACGATTTGGATTCCGGCCTTCTTCGCCCTCGGGATGCTGCTGTTCACCAACCCTGCGGGCCTGCTCGGAGATCGCGTCGGGCATCTACGCACGATGCGCGGTTTGGCGATCGTAGGGGCGACGATGGTCCTAGGCTTCGTGTTTCTCGAATCCTACTGGGCCATGGGCGTCGCGGTGCTGGTAGCCGGCGCGACGCTCGCCTCGATTTCGCCGGTGAGCCTGGCGCTGCAGGGCGTCTCCCTCCGCCCAGAGGACTACGGCCGAGGCACTTCGATTTACAACACCTTCTACGCCCTTGGCATGTTGTTCGGCCCAAAGATCTCAGCGGACATCTTCGAGCACTACGGCGGGGCCATGATGCTCTATCACTTGGCCGCCCTCTGGCTGGGCTTCATCCTGTTCACGGCCATTTTCTATCGCGACGACCCCGCCGCACGACGGCGACAGGGCCGATTCACTCTGCGGCGCAGACCGAGCGCCTAACCCGACTCGCCGGCTACCGAGTCAGGATCAGCGTCGGTGGAGCGGAGCGAAAGGGGCTTGAAAGGATCCGACAAGGATCCCAAAGATCCGACCGAGGAGTTTCATGGCCCACTACAAGAGCAACCTACGCGACATTCAATTCAACTTGTTCGAGTACAACCGCACGCAGGACGTTATGGGTAGCGGGGCGTTCGAGGACATGGACGAGGAGACCGCCCGCAACGTGCTGCTCGAGGTGGAAAAGTTGGCGAAGGGTCCTTTTGCCGAAAGCTTCGAACCGGGGGACCGGACTCCGCTTACTCTCAATGATGGCGACGTCACGCTGCCGCCGAGTGTACGCACTGCGGTGGAGGCGTTTTACGATGCCGACTGGCAAGGGCTGGAGCTGCCGCCGCACTTGGGTGGCGTGGGAGCGCCGCCGAGTCTTCGTTGGGCCGCATTCGAAATGCTGTGGGGGGGCAACTCGGCCGCCACGTTTTATCTTCTTGGCACTTTCGTTGCTGCGCTGATCGACAAGCTCGGCACCGACACGCAAAAGTCGCGGTACGTGGACAACATGGTCGGCGGCCATTGGGGTGCGACGATGGTGCTCACCGAGCCTGACGCAGGCTCGGACGTCGGCGCGGGGCGTACGACCGCCAAACATCTTCGGGACGATGTGTGGGAGCTTGAAGGCACCAAGCGTTTCATCACCAATGGGGACTTCGACGGCCCTGCGAACATCGTTCACCTCGTGTTGGCGCGGCCGACAGGCGCACAGCCAGGCACCAAAGGGCTCAGTCTGTTCGTCGTGCCGAAGTTCTGGGTCGATGAGACGGGCGCGGTTGCGGAGCGCAATGGCGCGGTTGTCACAGGAATCGAAAAGAAAATGGGCCTCAGCGCATCGTCAACTTGCGAGCTTACGCTTGGCGGGAGCGAGCCATGTCGGGGGTTGCTGCTCGGTGACGTTCACGACGGCATCCGGCAAATGTTTCACGTCATCGAATACGCGCGGATGAGCATTGGTTTGAAGTCGATGTCTACCATGTCGACCGCGTATCTCAATGCGCTCGAGTACAGCAAGGAACGCGTTCAGGGGCCTGACATGAAGCGCATGACCGACAAGGAGGCGCCGCGTGTGCGTATCATCGAGCACCCCGATGTGCGGCGCATGCTCATGCTGCAAAAGTCGCACGCCGAAGGCATGCGCGCGCTCATCTATTACGGCGCGCGCTTGCAAGATGAAGTCGCGTCGGCGGAGACGGAAGATGCAAGGGTGGCTGCGTCCCGCAAAAGCGATCTGCTGCTTCCGATCATCAAGGCATACTGCTCGGAGAAAACCTACGAGCTGTTGGGTGTTTCGCTTCAGACCTTTGGTGGGTCGGGTTTCTGCAAGGACTATCCTGTCGAGCAGTACATTCGCGACCAAAAGATCGACACGCTCTACGAAGGAACGACACACATTCAGGCGCTCGACCTTTTCTTTCGAAAGGTGGCCAGGGATCAAGGACAGACGCTTCAAGCCCTGCTGGGCGACGCAACGAAGCTGGTCGCCGAAGAGCGCGGCGGTTCGGCTTTCGCGGACGAGCGTGCGAAACTGGCAAAGGCGCTGCGCGTCATGCAAGAGAGCATGCAGACCGCGCTTGGTAGAATGCAGGAATCGGTCTACTGGGTTGGTCTCCATGCCAACCGTCTTTTGGATTCACTCGCCGAGCTGCTCATCGCGTACTTGCTGTTGGATCAAGCCGTGATCGCGAACGAAAAGCTCGGCGCGGCTGGAGAACCCGACTCTGCGTTCTATCAGGGCAAAGTCGCCTCGGCTCGCTTCTTCGCCAGCACCGTCTTGCCAAAGCTCGACATGCGACTCGCACAACTCAAGGGCTCAGACTTGTCGCTCATGGAACTGGATGAATCGGCATTCTGATGTCGGGAGCATTGGTTGTGGGCGTCGGTTTTGGTGGCGTACCCGAACGAGTTCTGGGCTTGCTACGACGCGGCCGATGCGGACATCGAGCTGTCCGTAGACACGTGTGTGCAGGAGGCGCTCGGCGTCTCTGGGAACTGCGGCGGCTGTTTCGGGACGTTTGCGGGTTGCATCGACTCGGGCTGCGGCGACTTCTGCAACGAGCGCGGGGCGAACACGTTGCCGTGCCAAGATTGCGTCTTCGACGAGTGCAACCTCGAATTCAACCTTTGCTCCGGCATCGGCGCTCCGGCCGCCGTGCCGCAGTCGATGTAGTAGACGCCCTAGCAATCGGAAGCAGCGACTGAGGCCCCACAAGCCAAAGACAGAAATGGCGGATCGGTTTCGAGGCGCTGTGCGTTGGGCGCTCGGTAGCGTTTGCGTTCTCGGCGTACTCAGCTGGATTCCAGACCCGTGACTATCGCCCGCGCCAGCTCAGCCACGTCTTCGGCGATGGTCGCCTCGACGTTCGGAGGTATCGGTTCGAACGGATCGAAAGGAACCCGGGCCAAGACCTGAAAGATGATTCCGCCTGCGCGCACCACCAAACCGATCGGGCCCCGGTCGTTCGAGTAGAACGCCTCGTCCCCCACGCCGGCGACGTCTGTCGTACCGCCTGTGAATTCTTCGAAGCCGCTGCGGGTGCCCGCCCAACCCGATTCATCGCCAAAGAAGAAGACGTCGACGGACTCCACGGCGCCTCCTTCTGTGAGCTGGAACTCACAAGCCGCGTCGTCGCCCGGCACGCCTTCGCTGGCCGTCCCCTCAAAGGCGGCGGTCACCATTGCCGCATCGACGATCTGACATGCTTGCTCCCCACGGCTGAGGCCGCTGCCTCCGCCTCCATCCGATAGCTCAACGACGGCGCGACCAACCGTCCACGTCCCGGCATCTTGGCAGCGCGCGTCGCCCGCTGTTGGCGGCACGTCGGTGTCTGCGCCACCCGATTCGATGACCATGCTCTCAAAGCCCTCGGGCGCATGATACGCACCAACGGACATCTGCGATTCTTTTTTTACCGCAAGGTAGAAGCGTCCGTCGTCCAGCGTCGTCGTAGACGAGAAGCCAAAGTAGTCGATCCCTACGGAGTCGACACCAGCTCCCGCGATCGGCTGACCATCCTCGTCCACGACAATGCCTGTGAGGCACGTTGAATCTGCGAGTTGGTCGGCGTTCCACGCAGAGAGGTGTGAAGCATCGGCTACGTATGTGTTGCTGCCTTCGTCGAGAGTCGTCGTGCCTTCCTCAACCCACTGACCCGTGCCCTCGTCGAGACTCCAAAGCGGCATCGTCGTCGGGAGTGATTCCGAGGACGCAGCGCTCGGCGCCGGAATGCGAATCTCGAGACTCTCGCCCGTCATCACATCTAGCTCGGCCCCACCCTGCATGATGGTCACGTCCACAATGCCAAAGGACTCCAATAGTGAGACTTCGTTGCCAGTTCGACCCTCGAAGCTACCGGTCAAGGCCTGCACCTCGTCATCTACGGAAGGGTCGACCGGTGTCAGATACACATCGACCATGCCGCTCACTGTCGCGCCGTTCGGATCGCTAAGGGTGCCCGGTTCGATCATCACTGCGGCATTGCGTGAGCCCATCACCATGCCCCCGGTGTCCGAGTTGACGGCCACCGGCGCAGCGCGCTCGACCAGGGTTACGCGTGTCGCGGTCGGTGAGTCGTCGTCCACGGTAACGCTCCGCACCGATGGAAGAAACCCCTCGCGCCGGTAGGTCACCGTCGCCGGGCCCCGGTTGGTTTGGATCGCAAACTCACCGTTTTCGTCGGTTGTCCTGGTGACGCCGTTGACCTGCACCGACACGTCGGCGATCGGGGCACCGGAGACATCCGTCACCGTTCCGAACACCCCTTCGGTCAACGTTGTCTGACCGCCACCACCACCCCCATCACTGCTGCATCCGGGCGCGGAAAAGAGACTCAAGCCGGCAGCCAAAACCGTGCTGAGGTGAACGGTTCGCATACTGCCCTTTTTCTCACAGCTAGGGGCGGATAGCTAGCGCAAACGTGCATTCAGGGCCTCGACAGCTCGCAGCAGCGTCAACGAAGCCTTCGGCAAGCTGCGAGCGCTATTCGCCCTGGCAGGCCCGCGTGATGGCGTTGACGCATTCGTCGGTGAAGGGGCCACCAATGTCGAGGCAGTTCTGCACTCCTTGCTCGCAGATGTCCCTCGCGGCGGAAGGACAAGAGGAACACGCCGATTTGGCGTCGTTGCTGTCTCCACACGCGCTGACCGCCAACCCCAATGCCAGCAGCAACCCAAGAATGATGTTCGTGTGACGCATAGCTCTCCTCACCCTCGGCCTAGCCAAGGCTTCCATGCCGCATGCTCGTAGAGACGCCGACGGGAGTCAAGCGCTCGAGCAATGGCGCGCCGGGCTCCGAAGCGTCGTGTTCCCGCAGGGCACCTGGTGGAAGTGCCAGGTGCATGGCGCGGTCGGGCAGACGTAGCGGGTCGCCCACAGAGTCGAGCGCTAAGGCCGCGGTTCGCCCTAGTCGACGCGCGGGTGTGTCCAGCCCAGGCGAGCGACTGTTCCTGGGCCGCTCAGAGGCTGCGACGAGCGCGGCGTGGGCAAGCCTGCGGGGCGCGAGTAAAGTTGCTGCGGAGAAGGTCCCGGCTTCCACGGCCCTTGGGTCGCCGTCACGCCAGCAGTTCCAAGACGTCAACCGGGGTGAGGTTGTTGGCTTCTTGGGTGAAGTGGACCGTAGAATCGACCACGACGATTTGGCTGACGATTTTCGTAGGATCGAGCTCGCTCTGGAGCAGTGGCGATAGCCACATGAAGAGGAAAACCAGAAGCGGAACGCACATCGCGAGCAATAGAGGCAAGTAGACCATTGCCTTGCCGAGCCACTGATTTCAGTGCGGACATCTGCGCGCCTCCCTGTGGATTTCTTCCCGGCAGTAGGGACAGGTGGGGCACAGAGTCTACTTACCTGATGAATACAGGCCGACAGGGAGATGGATCACCGACGTCGGACGCAGCCGGTCCGTAGCCGGTCCCTCAGCTGCTGCTTGCTTTGTTGAGGACCCTTGGGTAGCGTCCGAGGCGGATAATTAGCGCTGATGAGCCGTACTCATACACCTGGAGCCCTGGCGCATGAGATTGCAGCGAACCGTTATCAACACGAAGCAGGCGACCCAGTGGCGCGCGCCCGGGTGGGACGCGGACCGTGAGCAGCAAGCGAAGCGCATTCGAGGGCGGCCGTACCCTTGAGAACAGTGCGGATCCGAATCGATTCGAGATCCGGTCCCTCCTAGGCGAAGGGGGTATGGGCAAAGTCTACCTCGCATTCGATCATCTCATGTTGCGAGAAGTAGCGCTGAAGACTCTGCGCGAAGACCTGGCCGAGTCTGCGGAACTTCGCCACCGGTTCGTCCAGGAGGCGCAGCTGACCGGACAACTCGACCACCCGAATGTCCTCCCGGTCTATGAGCTCAAGACGAGCAGCGAGGGAGCGGCGCCCTCGGTCATCGTGAAGCATGTGGACGGCGAAACCTACCTGCAACTCATCGAACGGCTCCATGCTTCACCGACTGACGCGAAGTTGTACGAGGCACTTCAGGCGTTTCTCAAAGTCTGCGACGCAATGTCCTTTGCCCACGAGCGCCGGGTCATTCACTGCGATCTGAAGCCAGACAACATCATGGTAGGGAAGCACGGTCAGGTGTATGTGATGGATTGGGGCGTCGCTTTTGTCCAGGGGACCGAGGCAGCGCCGGTCGGTGACAGCGACGCTGAGACGACTCGGCAGAGAAGTCACGGGCTCAGGAGCTCTTCGCTTGGTGGAACCCTCGCCTATATGGCCCCGGAGCAATTGACGGGCGACCGAAGCGCGATCGGCGCCACCACCGATGTTTACGGTCTGGGCGGGGTCTTGTGCGTTCTTCTCACCGGCAAGCCCCCGCGGCAAGACGCTTCGGGAGTTGCGGAATGGTACGACGCTCCAAGCCTAGAACACAGAAGAGCCATGCCGGAGGTACCACCAGAGCTTTGCCGCATCGCCGAGCGAGCGCTGAGCCCCGCACAAGCGCACCGCTTTCAATCCGTCGATGAACTGAAACGCGAGATGGAAGCCTTCATGGCAGGCGGGGGTTGGTTCGCGACACGTCACTATTTGGCAGGCGACGTCATCATCCGTGAGGGCGACAGGGGCTCCAAAGCGTTCATCATATCAAGCGGCATCTGCGAAGTCTTCAGAGGAATGCCCACGGAATCTCGAAAGCTCATTCGAAGCATGGGCCCCGGGGATACGTTCGGCGAGCTCTCGATCCTCACCGGCGAACCCAGGAGCGCCACCGTAATAGCGCAAACCGACGTCAGTTTGCGACTCGTGACTCTTGGTGCACTGGATCGCGAGCTCAAGCGTAACCCGGTCCTTGCCTCCTTCATGTCGGCGGTCACAAGCAGATTTGCCGATCTCGAGTCTCGTCTCGACGTCAGCCAGGAATGACGGATATGGTCCGTGTATCATACGCGGCGTCAGCCACTGGCGACGACGGGCTCCATGGGATCTGAGTGAGCAAAACCGGAATCGCAACCAGCACGAGGGCGGCGACCGGATGTTTGCGAATGGACGCGCCGATGAACTCGGCACGCTGTTGCTTCGCCTGCGCGATGATGTCCTGGATCTGTTGTTGATTGCTCATGGTGTGGCTCCTCTCTGCGGACTGCGCTCGCCTTGTGCGAACGTGTCTGGCGCATGGAGCACGTGCCGTGCCAACCCAAGAACGCCGTGATCTCGGTCGGCGGGAAGGCCAAATGATCCCAAAATGACGAACGACGTCATCTTTTCGACGACGTTCGTCGCCGTTTCAAGCCAACGAGGAGCGCTTCGGGCGGAGACGATGAGCGTTTCTCCGTTGGTATGAAGACTGCATCGCTTCCCTTTCATGGGCGGCCGTCCTCAGCAAGACGGCCAGCCCATCACGAGGAGTGCATCATGAAAACAATCCCCCAAGCAATGTTACGAAAGTGCGTCGCTCTCATTCTAGTGTCCGCACTCGGAATTCCGATCGGTTGCCTCTACGCGGGCGACCCAGGCCACGTCCGAGTCGATCCAAGCCTGGTCGCGACCATGGAAGGTGTGCGAGTCGAGCTCATTCGTCACTCCACGGGTTGCGACGCGGCCGAGTCGCAAGGTCTCATCGTAGAGGTCGGGCCTTGGTTGGAGTATCCCGCAGAGGTCGTTAGCAAGCTCAAAGCCAATTGCGCCCTGGCGCACAGTCCCGGTGTCGAGGTCCACGTCGAGGACAGCGCGGTAGTCTTCGATTTTTCGAACGTCGAAGAACCCGGTCGGTTCCCCGACGGTGAGTTCGAAGGCTACATCCTCGAATTGGTGCGAAGCGCCGACGCTCCCTTTCTGGTCGCAGCGCTGGTTGATTCGAAGATGAGCACGCTCGGAATCTTTCAAGATGACCTGAGCTTCGACGAGGACCGACTGGAGATTAACCTGGCGGGCCATTCCTTCGAGTCGAGTAGCGTGCTCAAAATCAACCTCTATCTGACTCAGGGCTCGGAGCCTGCGGATTCCGGTGCTTCCGGCCTGATGTGAGATGCAACGAACAGATTGGATGAACGCTATCCAGACGCCGACCGGCTTTTAAAGCGCTCGGGGTCGATGGCGAGCGTCGCCATACGGCTGATGAGCCCGGTGCGTGGGACAGAGAGCATGCGGGCGGTTCTCGCCACGATGCCGTGGCATGCAGCGAGCGCGTCCTCGATGATCGCCTTTTCGAGCGCGTCGATATCTGCCTTTTGGTCACCGAGGTGCTGCCAGCGTTCCTGGATTCCGTCCTGGGTGCGCGGGTCGGGCACCGTCGACGAGGCGCGCGGCGTTCTCGAGTCGACCGCGCGAGCGCCTTCGAGGCCCAAGTCGCGAGCTTCGATGACGGAGTCTTCCGGACTGTGCGCGCGGGCGCGGTTTCTAGCGCGTTCCAAGACCGCCTCGAGCTCTCGGATGTTGCCGTCCCATGCAAGCTGTGGCGCGGTGAGTAGCTCTACGGCGCTGCCGTCGAGCTCCCAGTCGGTTTGTGCGTCGGTCCGGCGCAAGTAGCGCGCCGCAATCGCGGGAATCTCGTGGCGCCGCTCGCGCAGAGGCGGCAATACGATTGGCACGGTCGCGAGGCGATAGTAGAGGTCCTGGCGGAAGCGATCCTCTGCAACCGCCTTATCCATGTCGCCGTTGGTCACCGAGATGAGTCGGAGGTTCGCCGTCTTTGGCTCGCGCCCTTGGTAGCCGAGCGGCCGATAGGTGCCGAACTGGGTGAAGTCGAGGAGAAGCTGCTGCGCGTTTGGCGGCAGGTTCAACACTTCGTCGAGGATGAGGGTGCCGCCGTCTGCGTATTCGACCAGGCCGTTTCGTTTGGACACCGCGCCAGAGAACGAGCCCCGCTCGTGGCCAAAGAGCTCCGAGGTAATGGTGTTGAGATCGTCCGCCATGCCGAGCGTGGCGCGAACGATGGGCTCTTGGTTACTCGCGCGCGCAAACGCGGTGGCGAGCTGAGTCTTCCCCGTGCCCGACTCGCCCAGAATCATGATCGACGCCTGGCCGGCCGCCGCTCCTCGAAGCTCCTGGCGAATGCTGCTCATGCTCTCGGAGCTCAGCAGGTCGTCCAAGCTCAGGTAGTGCTCGTTTCGATCTTTGGCACGCTCGACGCGAAGGTCTTCCTTTGTCGCTTCCATGAGCGATTGCTGTGCGATGACTCCGCCAAGGAGCGACCCTACGCACTCGATGAACTCCAGGACGTCTTTTCTCGTTCCCTGATCGCCAGGGAACTCGAGATACATGGCACCCACCAAGCTGCGGCCGCGACCAGAGGCGCTGGGGTGCGACCAGAGCGGGAGAGCAGTAAACGACCCGTCGGATGCGTACGGGACCGGGCCTGCGATCGTCTTAAGCTCGGTTTGAGCCAGGCCGAGCGACTCGGTCACATGCTGGGCAAGCACCGCGGGCGCAACTCCGCGGAAGCTCGCGGTGCGCGAGCGGTGCATCGGGCCGCCGCCCTTGGTCTCGAGGGTGCTCCAGGCCGAGGAAGCGCCAACCTGCACACACAGTGCTTCGAGGGTCTCCTCGATGAAGCGACCTTTGTGAAGCCCCGCGACGACCGCGGATACGATTTCGCGCATGCGCGGCCAAGGATCACTGATCTGCTTGCGGCCCATCTCGCGGGCCTAGCCTACAGCTTCGAAGCGCTTTCGACCAGAAGCGTTCTCATCTTGATCACGAGTTGCCCTGTGGTCTGAACGCCGAGCTTTCGCATCGCCAGACGAAGTAGCTCCGAGACCCGCGATCGGCTGACGCCCAGGCGGTAGGCGACCAGTTTGCTGCTCTCCCCGGCTCCCACGTGGGTGGCCACCTGACACTCGCGTTCGGTGAGGCCACGTGGGTCGCGGTTGTGGGGTGCGTTGGGCAAGGCAAGTATGAATCGCCGGCCATCGGTATCGAACCAGTCGACGATCGACGATCGGCCGCGGAGCACTCCCTCCCAGAGCCGCAGCGCTTCGCGGGTCTCGCCGCTTGGAAGCTGAGCTCGAGCCAGGTCCACACCAATGGCTGCCTTGCGAATCTCATCGAGCGCGCGATGGGTCCTGGCGTCGCCCTCAGCCTCCGCCACCGAGTAGCATCTCGGATCGAGCAGCGCCACCGCGTCGAGCGGGATCTGGGTCACTGGCGTGCCTCTCGGAGTCTGACCCAATCTTCGCCGCAAGCGATGACCCGTCGCGATGTGAACCGAGAGCATGTGCCAGCGCTCACGTGCTTTGCGGCTTGGCTCAATCTCCGTTGCGCAGGGGATGTGAATCCCTACTCCGTGGTGGTCCGGGTCCATGGCCCACAGTGAGAGGATGTCCTTACAGCCGAGATGCTTGGTTAGCGCATCGTGCGCTTCTGGGTGGCGATCCCTGGCTTGAGTCAAGGTTTGGACGCGAGGCTCGCCTGGCACTGGGGCGGCTCTTGCAAAGTCGGGGTCGAGCTCTTGTGCGGCGCGCGCGAACCGCATCGCGAGGTCCGGGGGCCCGCTCTCCGCGTGGAGCTGAGAAACGAGCGGCTCGCCTTCGCTGGAGGTTCCGGCCCAGACGGTCGCGGCGCAGCCCTGCCCAAGGTCTAAGAGACCTGCGCCTGCCCGCAGCAAGTTCGGCAGCCATTCCGCGGGACCGAGCTCGAGATTGTAGGCTGCTTCTACGAGAGCGATAGAGCTGATCGAGGCTCGGTTCATCGTCACACCGCCTCGACGATCAGCTCGACCTTACCGAAGACCGAGCCGAGCGGTTTGAACTCGTGCCGCGCTGGATAAGGTCGGGCGAGCTGAAAACGCGCTTTGCGGAGCAGGGTGGGCCAGAAGGCTTTGGCTTCGAGGGCCGACAGCTGCGCACCCGCGCACGCGTGTGCACCTGCGCCAAAGGGCACGTACGCGCCGTGGCTCTTCTTGCCTTCGCTACGTTCGGCACTGAAGCGCTCCGGGTCAAAACGGTCTGGCTCGGTCCAACACGATGGGTCACGCAGCGCTGCACTGAGCACGACGCCGACGACGGTGCCCGCGGGAGTGTGGTAGCCGCCGAGGGTGACGTCGCGCAAGGGTTGCCGCGGGATGGATGGCGCCACGGGGTAGTAGCGGAGTGTCTCTTTCCACACCAGGTCGTGGAGCTCGAGCTTCTTGATCTCGTCGTAGCGGATCGGCTCCGTGATCACATGGCGGGCTTCGGTTCGAAGCCGTGCCTGCCATTCCGGGTGCGCTGCCAGGAGGTACGCCATGCTCGTGACGCCGGCCGACGTCGTATCGAACGCGGCGCTCATGACCGCCAAGAACATACGCACGAGTGCGTCGTTATCGAGCCAATCGACGCCCTTGTTCGTTCGGCACAGGCGGCTGAACAGGTCGGGGGAGTCACTCGCCCGACGCTCGTCCACCTGCACGCGAAGGTGTTCGAACAAGTCCCGATACGCGCGACGTGCACGGCGCCAGGTCGGGCTGAGCCACTCCCTCTTTGATAGCGCCAGACCCCCCGCCCAGTAGTCCGACATCGCCCTATCGAGGCGAGCTCCCTCCACCGGGTCATCGACGCCCATGAAGACCTTGGCCGAGACTCGGGCGAAGAGGTCCCGGACGCTTGCTTTGAAGGCTACGTCGCCCTGCTCGAGCCACTGCGCGATGGCTGACTCGAAGAGTGGGACGGTGGCGTTGACATAGCTCTCGAGCGCTTCGGCCTTGAACGCCGGCTGGAGCAGTTTTCGCACGTCTCGGTGGGGCCCGAAATCGAGCGTGATGGGCGAGTCCATCGGCCCGTCGGTGATTCCGCCGAACTGAACCAACCATCCAAGCGCAGTCGACCAGGCGTTGTCCCCGTTGCGAAGCACTTCCCCCGCAAGCTTTGGGTCGGAAACGAAGACGAACTTGTCGGTGCCAACCTGTCCGCGGTAGAGCGGCCCGTGTTTCTTGGCCTGCGTCTGCAAGTGGGCGTGGCCATGCCTCATCCAACCCCAAAGGCTCGCGAGCCCGGCGAGTAACCCCTCGTTTCCGGGAATGTGCCGCGTGTCGGTTGGTATGTCGTAGCCGCGTTCGGGCCGGCCCACATCGCCCACCACGCGTGGAATTTCTGGGTCCACCGCAGCACTGCTCATCGCCACACCTCCGTCGTTCACGCCTGCCCGCCTCGCGGACTTGGTCGCGGAGTAGTGCACCGTGTGTGCCAGCGAAAAAAGCGATGAGATTTCGCGTCGCAGACTGGCGGACCAGATACTCAGAGATGACGGCCGTCGTCATTTTTTGACGATGCTCGCCATCAATTCAGCTGGAGCGACCGGTTAGCTACCCAAGAATCCGTGCGTTTTGGCGTTGGCACGTCCGCTGCACAAGCGCTGCGCACACGCGGCCGAGCAGTCGGCCCCTGCAGGGCGAATGGGAAAGCGGATGGTGTTTCGAGACCTCGGCAAGGCTGGTGTGGTGGCGACGGCGCAGATGCTTCTAACGCTCGGCGCTGGATGTGGCCCCGGGCTCCCGGAGTACTCTGGGCCTCTGTGTGACAAGGCCGCAAGCGGCGATTGGTCACCCGCTGGGATGCGCGCCGAGCTTGATCACGTCGACTACGCAAAGTGGATTGACGATCCCGAGCTCGAAGCTCAACTGCTTGCCTACGGGATGGATGACCAGTGGGAGCATCTGTCTGGAAACGACGTCAACCAGGATGGGATCGTGGTCAGCCCATACGGAAAGACCCTGAATGCGTACGAGCTTATCGTCACGACGCCAGGCCTAGAGGGATGGGGGGACTATGTGCGTCAGCATACCTACGCCGTGCACGGCTCCTGTGGGCAAATGAAACCTGGCGTGGTCGCGCACACGTACTCTGGGAGGAGCGGACACCGGACCGACGTCTTCGAGTTGTTCTATGACCGCGATGTCGTATCCCGGGCGGGCTTTTTGATTCACGAAGTTGGTCATGCCGCCGGCCTCCCGTGCCACGTCGGAGAGCAAGATCGAAGTTGGGAAGGCGGCGGTGCGTATCGGTTGCAGCTCGAATTCCTCGCTGCGGTCTACTACGCTAGGGGCTTGTCCGAGGCACATCGAGAGGCGGCCAGAGCCGAGTTTACCTGGATCATGCCGAACAAGTTTGTCGAGGCCAGCGACCTGAGCTTGCAGGATTTCGAGTGACCTTGGCGCAGCGCGCCAAATCCAAACCGGGCAGGAGCAATGACGCTGGGTCGTCCGTGCCCGGCGCCGACGTCTTGCCCACCCGGAACTGCGTCGAGATGTGAACTATTACGTATTCCGTTGCGCTGCCGCGTTGGAGTACGGTAGCGGGGTGTGCCCCCGGTCCAATCCCCCCGACTCCGCGCCGTCGGCTGCTCCTGAGGAGAGGCCTGCGCCACCCAAATCTCACGGTATGCCCGAGATGGCGTTAATCATCGGCCACACCACGCACGAGTCCGCGTGGATTTGGGTGCGCGGCAGCAAAAAGGCACGCTACCTGACGTTGAAGCTCAGCGGGCTGTTCGAGAACAAAGGCGTGTTCCTGGACGGCGTCGAACGAAGATCGGTCTTGGTTCATGCAAATCGCGACTACACCGACGTGGTCCGCTTCGATTCGGGGTTGAGGTCGAATTCACGCTACGACGTAGAGCTGACCTCCCAGGAGCTGCGCCTCATCGACGGGAAGGCACCTGCAGTCATAGGGCAGCTAAGGACCTTCGCCGAAGCTGAAGCGCCGGAGCCATTTTACTTCCTGCACGGCAGCTGCAACCTGCCGGTGGATCGGATGACGGCTCTTGGTAGTGCCGCGGCCGGTTTGCTTGGGGCCGTTGCGACGCGAAAAGCGTTCGAGCTCCCCGTTTCAAGATGGGACGTGCAAAAAGCGCCCTGGTACTTGCGCTGGATGAGCTTGCCGGGAATTCGCTGCCTTTCAATTCCCATTTTGAAAATCGTTGCCCTCGTTCCCGGCTTGGCGATGTATTTCACGCGCTTCGAGCAGCGAGCACCACTCCTGCCTAGCCCTTTCGAAGCCATCGCGGCGAACACGATCCCCGTCGAGGAAGCGACCCGGCTAGACACGCAACAGCAGAAGACCGATCCAGATCGGCCCGACCGCCCTGCGTTCATGATTCACTGTGGCGACCAGATCTACTACGACGTGGACTTCCCGGCTCCCTCGGAGCAGGTGCCGGACTACCGCCGCAACTACCATCAATCCTGGCTCAAAGACGAGCACGCGTCGCGCGTGCTGCGAAGCTTTCCGCAGTACATGACCCTCGACGATCACGAGATCGTCGACAACTATGGAACCGACCCCGTGGAGGCGAAGGCCGAGCATGCGCTCAAGGGGGCCGCGCTTCAGGCTTACGACGAATACGTCGCGTCCCGCCAACCTCCCGCTTCCGAAACGTCGGATTCTCTCTACTATCAATTCGCACACGGCAAGACCGGCTTCTTCGTCCTCGACACGCGCACCGAGCGCTCGGCGAAAGACAAACGAATGATCGGCCAAGAGCAGCTCGAGGCGCTCGAGGCATGGCTGAACGGCACGGCTTATGATCTCAGATTCGTCGTCTCGAGCGTGCCATTCGTTGCACAGCTCCGGCCCCCTGGCCTCGACCGCAACGACGTGCGGCGCGGCGACCAGCGAGCGGACAAGTGGTGCGGAGACGCTTGGAACGCACAACGCGATCACATCATCAGCGCCATCTGTGCGGCGGGTGCCGATCGGCTCGTATTTCTCGTCGGCGACATGCACTGCACGTATCACGCCAGAATGCTGATCGGAGACCGCCGTAAGCGAATCACCGTTCATGAGCTCGCGGGAGGGCCGTTGAACCAGATCCAGTTCGCAAAGCGGGACGCTTTCTATGCGAGGTATAGCAGCGCGATTGAAATCCCGCGCGATCGGCAAGACGGCGTTTTTCCACAGGTGCCGCCTGAGGCCCTGTCGATGGAACGAAAAGACGATGAGCACGACCTTCTGCCCTGGATCAGCACCATGGAGTCATTTCACGGCTCGTCGCCGAGCGTTCTCAAGGTTTCGGTGACCCCAGAGACTCACGACTCTGCGCTCGAGGTTCGGTGGACCGCCCTGCGAACGAGCCCCGCGAAGGAGCAACGCGACCGTCAAATCAACTTCCCGAGTCCAGTCGATCCGCACGACCTCTGCGGACGCATTCGTTTTCACCGCCGCATGAAGGAGGCCGAGTGAGAGAGCCCGAGACATTCGACGCCATCGTGATCGGCAGCGGTTTCGCTGGCTCGGTCACCGCGTGCCGGCTTGCCGAGGCTGGCCTAGGCGTTTGTGTCCTAGAGCGCGGCCGCCGCTTCGATTCGCGTCAGGATTTCCCGGTCTACCCAAGGCCGAACGATCCCAACGTGCCATCCGACGCCCCGGAGGATGGTCGCGACATCGTGCAGCCCGACGTGTCGAGGATGTTCTGGAAGCTCGGCAAAGGCGTCTGGGATTTCCGGGACCTCGGTGACGTCCTGGTGGGCCAGGCCGCGGGTTACGGTGGGGGTTCGCTCATCTATGCAAATGTCCACCTCCGCCCGCCGCCGGACACCTTCGACGAGCGATGGCGCATGGTTGGGTGCGACGGTGACAAACAACCGTACCAGCAGAGAGGGCAGCTCGAACCCTACTTCGATCTTGCCGCCGTGATGTTGGAAGTTGCGCCGCTACCGAAGGAGTACGCCGATATCCCGAAACGCGTCCAGCTGAAGCGCGCCGCACAGGATCTGAATCGCTTCCAGAAGCAGCGTCCCGGTGTCGATGAGGAAGCCGAGGAGCCGTACTTGCGCACGGTTTCGACCCCGTTGGCGGTGAATTTCAACGAGGGGCAGAAGGGATTGGACGGGAAGCCACGCGGGGTATGCGATTTGAAAGGCAACTGCTGCTTGGGCTGCAAGCAAGGCGCGAAGAACACACTCGACCTCAACTACCTGATGAGGGCAGAGAGTGCAGGGACCGAGATGAGAACGCTTGCCGAGGTCGTCTGGATCAGACGAAACGACGCCAAGGACCAGCGATTCACGGTCGAGTACCGCGACCATCGAGAAGGCGGCGCGACCAAACGGGTCGACGCCGACTATGTCTTTCTCTGCGCGGGCGCCGTCAATACGACGGAGCTTCTGATGCGATGCAAGGAGGCCCGTACGCTCGCGCTCACCGGCCACTGCCACGGCCTCGGCACCCGCTTCCATCCCAACCAAGACTCGCTTTCCGCGGTCTTCGACTGCGATGAGCCGCAAGAGCTCGATCGCGGCCCGACGATTACCTCGACTCTCCTCTACGATAGAGAGCCGGGAAAGGACGAGCGCAGCGCCCGATGGCGGCTCGCGTTCAGCAAGGCGTCCTTCGCGCCCCCTCATGGAAGCAAGGTCACGACGGATGCCGATTCCGGGGGCACCGCTGAGGTCGCGTCACGCGCGTACGTCGTAGCCGGTTCCTTCCAGAAACAGAGCGCCATCGGTGAGATCATGCTCTCCAAGCTAGACGGCAACTTCGAGAAGGGGCAGGCGCTGTTGATCGACGGCAATAGCTGGGGCCAAGTCGACGCCGAGCCGCACAAGGCACGGCACTGGTTCTTCATCCAAGATGGCGGTTTCCCCGTCGACTTCGAGCCCGCGCTCGGTGTGTATCGCAGCCCTCTTTGGCTCGGCCGGAACGCCTTCCGAGAGGCGCCGCGCGCTCCGAACGAGGATGACTGGCCCCCGAAGCTGGCGGACAACGATCCCGATGCGCACGACCATGTCGAGCACGCCGCGGCGAGCCAGCGGGTTGGCTACGCGACCCTGCCCATCGAAGCGCTCACAAACCTCATCTCGGGCCTTACGCGTGGCACCTCCGAGGGCGGGATGGCGGAGGCAAGCGAGCTCGGCGCTCAGCGCCTCTACCGGTTGCGCGATGCGCAGTCCAAGTTGAAATTCGAATCCGAGGAAGACGAGAGCACGGGAGACTACACCAGCGGTGCTTGGAAACTGCTGCCCGCTCAACTCGACAATGCGTGGGAGAAGCTCAGGGAACGCACCCTCGACGCCGTGGGGCTCGCGACCGAGGACATCGTCTCTTCGTTTCTCGAAAACGCGGCTGGCTCGTTGTCCAAGGAGCTCTCTGCCGGTCTCAGCAACGTCGCCAGAACACCCCAATTGCTGCCCGTTCCCGAAGACCTCGGCAAGATCGACGCCGTCCTGCTGAAGGAGATCGAGAAGCTCGGGCTAGCCCGCGGCGGGCTCCGGCTCGGGGTTCAGCTCCTTTGGGGGAGCCAGAGCGGACTCGCTAGGGCAATCGGCGAGCAGCTTTGGGAGACGGTTTCTGTCGGCCGGGGAAAGCTCGCCGAAGCCGGCGTCGACTTGCTGACGCGCCTGCTCGACTACCGGCTTGGCAACGGTCGCGCCGCGATGCTGCTCTCCATGGGGCTCGACTCGGTCCCCGGCCGGTTGGAGCTGGACCTTCCTGCGGCGCCGCGCTTAGGGTCTGAGTTGCTCGGCCAGTCCTCCGGGTCGCGAGCCTACGTCATCGCCACGATCCTGGACGAAGGCACGTCCTTCGGCGACGGTACCGCGTCGGGCAGACTCATCGTCGCGGGCGCCACGGCCCCCTTCAAAACTGACGAGTTCCTCTTCGCGGGACGCAAGAAGGTGGGCAAGTTCGAAGAAGAAGAAGTCGATTTGGTGGAAATGCTACTCGGCGCAAAAGTCACACAGAGCCAGCTCAGCCCTCTCGAACTCCGTGTTCTGCGCTTCAGGCCTGTTATGACCGAAGCTAGCGCCGACCCTCCTGCGCTCCGTGCTCGGTTGCGGGCCACGCTGCCGGAGGCGATCGATACTCCCGAGCGCGGCGTACAGGAGCGCGTTCTCCGCGACATCGCTTCTGCCTGGGACGGTGAGCTGCGAACCGACCCTCTTTGGACGTTCCTCGACCGCCGTATCACCGTGCACCCCCAGGGCGGCTGTCCAATGGGCCCCGAAGATCGCGCCGTGACGAAGCCGACGGGCGAAGTGCACGGCTGCGACGGCCTTTACGTCATGGACGCCGCGGCCTTTCCGGGACCGGTGGGCGCAAACCCATCGGCCACGATCGCAGCCATCGCCGAATACAAGGTCGCCAAGTTCATCGACTGGTGTTCCGAGGAGCACCCCGGCCGTGTCTGCGCTAAGGCCAAGGAGAAACTTTGCAAAGAACGGAAGGCGGCCAAAGCCCGGGTTGACCTAAAACGCAGCGTGCTCGATCCGCTCGGCGGCAAGACGTCCAGACGGGATAGCGTCGAGCCGGCTCATCGGCCTGTTGGTATCGAGTTCACCGAAGAGATGGAGGGGGCCGTTGGCCGTGATCGCGGACTGCGTCCCATCAAGATCGAGCTCCGGGTTCGCATCGATGACCTCTCCGAATTTCTTGCTCTTCATGCGCGCGACTCGAACGAGCGCGTCCCGATCGTCAGTGGCACGCTCACGATAGGCGAATACGCGAAGGAGTTTCGCAAGCGAAAGCGCGGCGACGATTCAGCACCCGGCACCGGCGGAGGTGGCCGGATCACGAACGGTCGCGCGTACAAGATTGATGCAGACAAGAGCTACATGATCGTCATGGCGCGTCCCGGTCTCGATGATCACGGGAACGAAGTACGGACCATCGAGTACCACCTGGTCACCAAGGACAACACGTGGACGCTCGAAGGAAAGAAAACCATCCGCGACGACCCAGGCTTCGACGCTTGGGAGGACACGAGCAGACTGAAGATCGAGAAGCTGAGCGGAAGCGACGCGGACGGAAAGCCAGTCACCGAGACGGTGGGAGAGCTCCTATTGCCCGCGTCCGCGTTCTTCAGCCGCCAGCTCCCCTCGTTCAAGGCGGATACGGACGACCCGGCGCGCCAGACCTGGGCGATGGTGACCTTTGGCAAGTTCTTCTTTGGACACTTGGCAGCCGTCTATCTGCCGGAGCTCGCTCGCCTTGGTGAGCTCAGTTCCAACTTCATCAGGCGTGGTCATGGCTGAAACACCGCCCGACCTAGAACAGCCGATTAGGCCGACAGGCGATCCGGAAGGCGTCCCGCTCGAGCTCCGCCGGATGCGCAATGAGGGGAGGCCCCCAGTGTTGCTTCTCCACGGGGCAAGCGCTCAACACGCGACGTTCTGCGTCCCCAAAAGGAGCTCATTTGCGGAGTTCCTATGGAGCAACGACTACGAGCCCTGGCTCCTCGACTGGCGCGGCAGCCGACGCGTCACCGATGCTCTCGGGAACGGTGGACTCGACCAAATGCGGGACGTCCTCGATCTGGATCGTGCCGCGAGCGAGGACATCCCCTGGGCGCTGCAAACGATTGCTGAAGCTCGCGACGCAGAAGACTTCTCCGAAAGACACAAGATTCACGTCGTCGCGCACTGCCTCGGGGCCGCGGTGCTCGCACAGATGATTGCGGGGGGCAATCATGTTCTCTCTGAGCGTCTGGGACGCATCGTCCTGCTCACCATTGGGCTCTTCTACGAGCCACCACTCGACGGCAAGATCAAGGGCCAGTTCAACGTTCTCGACCGCTTGTGGAATGAGGGCTCCGTTGTCCTGATCGATCCGCGAAAGCCCGAGCACGAGAGTAGGTGGCCGCCCGCGCTCCGCCGCGTGTACGAGGGGATCGGATCGGGTCTTCGACCTCATCCACAGGCGGACGTGGAGCCGCTTTGCTCTCATGCCCTTTGCAATCGGGTGAGCTTCATGTACGGGGCTCCGTTTCGGCATTGCAATCTAGACGGGGAAATCCACGGCCGGTCGACCGTGAGATTCCAGAAGGGAAAGGCCCAGCCGGGTCTAGGCGAGCGCTTGCACGCGGCATTTGTCCCCAAGGAGCAGCCAGGGGATGAAGCTGGCGCCGGCGGGCCTGCACCTCAGCTTACGGGGCCTTCGCTGGCGCGTTCGAGCATCGGCTTCGTCCGTGATGTGGAGCTCGAATCGGGGTCTTGGCGCCGCGGCGATGCGGTGGGAACATTCGAGCTTGCCGGCTCCGTGGGCAAGTTCCCCGCCGTCGTGCGTCTTGGCGACACGGAGTTGGGCCACTACGAGCTACGCGCCAACGACCAGACGATCGCGATCTGCCAGGGCAAACCCCACCCCGATCGACCTGCCGAGCTAGGCAAGCAATTCGGTGGCATTCCACTCCGCATGTACCTGCAAGGGGCGTTGAACGTGCGAAGGCGTTGGGCAGCGAGGTTCCCCCTCGACCGTTCCGCCAGCCTCCAAAGCGACAAGACGCTCATCGATCGCGATGCACGCGAACGCTTCCAAAGACTTCCCGCCGTCACCCTAGTCACGGGCGAGCACAATCAGCTCTGGCATAGGGACAGCATCAATCGCATGCACGAATGGGTCACGGCTGGTCTCAGCGGAAAGGCCCGTGAACGGTTCACGAAAGAGATCATTCCCGGCTACGGCCACCAAGACCTGCTCTGGGGAGAGTCCGCCGAGACCGACGTCTTTCCGATCATCCTCGGCAAGGGTCTCGGGGGTAAGGGTACCACCATTGTGTTCGGCGACGACCCGTCTGGGCCAATCCCGGGGCCGACGTCCAACGCGTAGCCCGTAGACCTCGATGCGCGGCTCGAATCGCGCGAGGAGTGGGCGGGAGGGCGCTCGGCGCCGCGAGCTACCGAAGCCCTAGTCCTCGAGCAGCTCTCGCGCGTCAATGAGGTCGGGGCAATCGAAGCCTTCGACGAACTGTGCGTAGACGGGAGCGAGCAGCTCTCGGGCCTGATCGGCGCGACCCTGCTTCTGCAAGAGGCGGCCGAGGCTCACCCCCGCGCGGAGCTCCAAGGAGAGCGCGTTCTGGTTTTGCCCGATCTCGAGCGCGCGGCGGAACAAGCGCTCGACGTCGTCTTCATCGGCGTGCGCGTGCAACAGAAACTCGCCTTTCAACCGATGGAGCTCGGCATCCCACTGCGCCTGCCCGGTCGTCATGGAGATCGCAAGAGCTCCCTCGACCGCGCCGAGCGCCATCGGGTGCTGACCCGTGTGGTGATAGGCATCTGCCAGGAAGCCGACCATCACCGGCGCGTTGGCGAGCATGCCCGTCCCGGACACCTCGTTCACGCAAGATTGGAACTCCATGGCGGCCACCTGCATCTTGCTTTCGTCCAGTGGCTGCTGGAGGCGTGACCATGCGACCATGAGGCGCCCCTCGGACAGCAGGAGTGCGAAGCCGTGGCGCTCGGAAATTTCGGTGGACAGCTCGGCCATGTCGCGGGCCCTCTGGGGCTCCCTACGCATGATGAGCAGGACCGAGGTCCACAGGAACACACACGCAAGACTGAATTGGTGTCCTATTTGCTCGCCGAGGGCCTGCGCCTCGCGGCATGTCGCGAGGGCCTCATCAGGACGACCCAGCAACCACTGAGACCAGGCCATCCAGATACGAGCAAGCACCCCGAGATCCTCTCCGTAGAGTTGCGTTAGGTGTTCGTGGGCAGACGGTTCGTAGAGGGCGATGGCTTTCTCGAACTGACCGACAGCTGCGCTCGGATTGCCGTCGTAGTAGTGAAGGATTCCCAGTTGCATGTGAGTCGGAAGGAGAAGGTCCGGTTCACCGGATTCCTCTGCAAGTTGGGTCAAGCGCTTTGCGAGCTCGTTCGCCGTGCGGAGCTCCGATTTGGCCGTGTAGTAGATGACGAGGCCGCGAATGACTTGAAACACCTGGGGAAGCTCGCCGATGTCCTCGCAGAGCTCGCGCGCGCGTTGATATGCTGCTTCCGCGTCGGCATTGCCCCAACCCTCGGCCGCGACCACAGTCTTGCCGAGCTCGATTTGGAGCTGAAGCTCGAGCTCCCGCCGGGAAATGCCTTCGGGAAGGGCGTCGAGCAGCTCGATTCCCCGAGACAAGTGTCGAATGCTTTCGGCCGCTGCAGACCGCCGTTGGGACTGGTCGGACGCACTTTGGTAGTAACGCACCGCTTTTTCGATCAGGCCGCCTTGTTCACAGTGCCATGCGAGTCGCTCGGGCTCCGCGGTCGCGCTGGCGGCGAAGTCGCGTTCCATCGTGTTTGCGATGCGCGCGTGCAATCCGCGGCGCGTAGCCTTGAGCAGCGAGTGATAGGCTGTCTCCTGAATGAGCGTGTGCTTGAACGTATACGACGTTTCCGCCCGATCGCCTGTCCGCTGCAGAATGCCTGCGGCGACGAGCAAGGACAGGTCGCGTTCGAGGGACAGGGCATCGGTCGCAACAGCAGCGAGAAGCGAATACGAGAAATCTCTGCCTAGCACCGCTGCGCGCTGCGCCACGTTCTTGGCTGGGCCGAGTCGATCGAGGCGCGCCATGAGCGAATCCTGAAGCGTCGCAGGGACCGTAAAACTAGGCACCGGCCCGGTCTCCTCGTACCGGTCTTCCCGCGCTTCCAGAGCCCCCGACTCGAGAACAGCCTGCGTGAACTCCTCGACGAACAAGGGCACCCCGTCTGTCTTTTCGACCACCTGGTCTCGGACCGCGGAGGGAAGCGCAGAGCCTCCGGTGATGCCCATCATCATCACGTCCGTTTGTTCGTGTGACAGCGCTTCGAGTGTCACGCGGATCGCGTTCGCTCCGAGCGCCCATGGAGGCTCGAAGCTCGGGCGGAAGGTCGGCAGGAGAAGGACCGGAGCGTTCGATACTCGTTGCATCAGGAGCCCAAGCCAGTCGAGCGTGGACGAGTCGAGCCAGTGGAGGTCTTCGACCACGAGCACGACGGGCTCGGGCTCTGCCAGCGCCAGGACCAAGCTCGTCAGCGCTTCGAGCGTGAGCCTTCTTCGTGCGTCGACTGTGACCGCGAAAGGTGACTGGTGCCCCGGCATCGGAATGGCGAGCAGGTTTGCGAAAAGAGGGGCTGTTTCGGACGGTTCGAGCCCCATTTCGCTGAGCTTTTGTTCGAGACTCGATAGCTGCTGTTTCGCTGATTGTGCTGCTCGGAGGCCCAGCGTCTCTTTGATGAGATTGCTCAGCGGATGAAACGCGGTGTGACTGTGCAAATTCGAAGCACGACATTCGATCCAACGATGCGGTTTGTCTGTCAGCCGGCTGCGAAACTCCCGGACGAGCCGCGACTTACCCATGCCTCCTTCGCCCTCCAGCATGACGATCTGACCACGACCCTCCGTCGACTGGTTCCATTGCTGGAGCATCTGGCTCAGCTCGTGGGCGCGACCTACGAACGGGGTCAGCCCTTCGATCGACGCGACGTCGAGCGGAGTGGATGCGCCGGTCGGCCCGATCACGCGGTGCAATCGGACTGGGTTCGCAATCCCTTTGAGGTCGTGAGGGCCGAGATCTTCGGTTACGAAGACCCCGCGTGCGAGACGCAGGGTGGCGGGAGAGATGACGACCGTGTCGGGATCTGCCGCAGCCTGGATCCGGGCTGCGACACTCGTCGTGACGCCGACAGCGCGGGTTTCCTTATGTTTTCCACTGCCAATTTCGCCGACCACGACAGACCCGGTGTGGATTCCGATCCGAACCGAGAGACGCTCTCCGAATTTCGCCTCGAGCTCTGGGCTCTTCTCTGCCGCGAGCTCCGTGATGGCGAGCCCCGCACGGACGGCTCGGTTCGCATCGTCCTCGTGAGCGTTCGGGTAGCCGAAGTATGCGACTACGCCATCACCCGCGTATTCGGCGACGGATCCGCCGAAATGCTCGACCATCTTGGCGACGAGCCCATGGTACTCGCCCAGTATTCCTAGCAAGACCTCCGCATCCAACGCTTCTGCGGTTTTCGTCGACCCCACCATGTCGCAGAAGAGCACCGTGAGCTGGCGGCGTTCGGCCTCGCCGCCCGCAAGCAGAGCGCCGCTCGGGTCCGCAGACCCATCTGACGTCTGACCTGGCATGGAAGAACTAACCGGTCGGGGTCACCTGCCCCGGTGCTAACGGTTTCCACCATCTCATTCGGTTTTTGTATCTCATCTCGGCCCAATTGGGGAGAAACATTTGCACCACACGCGTGCCGATGTCGCTGGGGGAGGGTGCGCGCGCCCGCCGACCACAACGCAGAGGCATCGCCGAGCGCTCGCACCATCCGGGGAGACGTCGGTCGAATCTTTCTTGGAAAGCCGATGAAATGAGGCTTCTCAGTCGCATCCTTCTCGTAACTTTGCTGATGCTCTGCGCGACGCTGGCCGGAGGCTGCGCGAGCAACGCAGACGACGACTTCATCACGTGCTCGGAGCCGGCCGCAGAGCTCCACCGCTGCAGAGCTGAGCGACGCTCCTTCCTTTTCCGCTACGGAGATCGAACCAAAAGATCCGTTGACCGTTGCGGTGCCCGTGAACGAGTTCACGCAAGAAGCATCTGTTAGCATTCGCTCTGTGGATGACCCCAACATCGCGGTCGACCTCCCCGATCGCGAGACCCGAGGCGATGAAGCGGCCTTGTTTCCGCTGGCGGACACGAATCTTCCCTCGGGCGTGTATCTGCTTCGAATCATCTTTCTCACTGGAAGTGTCCCACCGAGCAATGGTGATTACAGGGCTGGTAACCCAGAAGCGTCCTATGTTCTCAACGCCGTTCTCTTGGCCAAGCGATTCAGGCAATGTCGGACCGACATTTCGGCCGCGAGCCTTACTGTGGTCGGTGAATAGTGGACCCCAGCGATTCTTCGTGGACATTCGTTGCGGCGACGATAGATCCGACCGTCGTTGCCTGAAACGCGGCAAGCACTCGGCGATTCCGCTGCGATAACGAGGAGCAGCTGCACTGTCGTCCAAACGAGGAGGATTTTGCCGGCGGCAAATGCCGCGGGACGCGCGGACGGGCTGCGACGGAAGACTGCCACGGCAGCCAGAAGGCACGAGCCCCCGACGGCCACGAAAAGGACGAGACTCGGAACGAGGTAGCTGCGGAACGGGGTGCCATGCAGCCATTCGGTTGGGATGCCTTTCGCGCCGAGGACGCCGCACGCGCCACCGCCGAACGCGTTGATTGCAACGAACGCCAGCAGGGCCCCAAGGGCGAAACGTGGAAATCCATCGTGAGACTTGGCGATGATGGCGCTCATCCTCGCACGCCGAGCTCGAGGATAGGAAGTGAGCCCTGGCATCAAACCGAGGCAGAAATGGCAGACCGCACGCACGTTCTTGACGCTTCCGAGAGCCCGCCAAATCGGGTTTTCGCGGTGTTGCCTTCAAGTGCTTGAAATCAGAAGGGTCGCGGGGGGGAGCGTGTCCCCTAGTTGGGTGGGCCATCCTGGACTCGAACCAGGAGCCAATGGATTAAGAATTCACCTCTTGGGCGAGAAGACCCCGGAATTTCCAATGATTCTGAAGGTGACATAGCGTCACGAGTGGCCACCAAACGCCCCGAAACGACCCTTTTCGGACACGGTGTCCAACGGGAAAACGGCGTTGTGCCACTGGAAAACGTCCACGCAGCCGCCGCGACCTTGCTTCATCGCGTCGCCGAGGGCGGCGAGATTTCGATCTCGGTGTTGCGTGAGTTTGCGGAGCTCGTCCTGCGTTCGGAGTTGGTCGAGGCGAGCCGGCAGGTACTCGAAGGGCCGCCCGAGTTTGCCGTGCGGCGTGCCCTCGAGCTGGCGAGCTTGGTGTTGGGTGTGCGAGTCGTTGACGATGCCGAGAAGGAAAAGGAAGGCGCCGGGTGAAGCGTGCATGGAAAAAGCGGAAGTCTCGTATCGTGTCGTTCCGCATCGACGAGGACGATTTCACGCTGCTTGATGCCCTCGCTCGGCAGACGAGCTGCTCGCGTGGAGAGGTCCTGCGACGCTGTCTCACCGGCGCCCAACTCAAGAGCACCATCGATGCCCAGGCCCTCACGGAAGTGTCCCGAGTCCATGCCAACCTTAACCGCATCGGTGGGCTGCTCAAGCTTGCCATTCGCGAAGGCGTTTCGGACCGGTCGATTTCGCATCGACTAAATCTCGAGCTCCTCGACTCGGTCATGGACGTCCGCCGCGCGGTGAATCGCCTGGCGGGGCAGCAGTGATCGTCCGCCATCAACGCGAATCGGCAACGAACCGAGGGTTCCGCCGCCTGGCGCGCTACATCCGGGGGCGAGACACCAAGCCCCGCGCCACGTGGTTCCACGCCGCCAATCTGCCCGGCGTCGGCGGGAAAGACGACCTCGAGCTCGCCTGCAAGCTCGTCGACGCCGTCCAAGCGCAGAACACTCGCGCCGGAAACAAGCGGACGTACCACCTCGTCATCTCACTTCACCCCGACGATCGGCGCCTCGAACGAAAGGAGCTCCAACAAATTCTGGACAGGCTTGTGGATACGCTGGGGTTTTCCGAGCACCAATACATCGCGGTGCGTCACAACGATACCGATCACGAGCACATCCACGTTGCGATCAACAAGATCCATCCAGCGACCCTTCGAATTCACTCGCCCGCTTGGGACCATCAGAAGCTATTCACCGGGGCCCGGGCCCTCGAGCGGGAGCTCGGCCTGACACCCCTCCGGTCGAGGACGCGCGAGCGCGAGAACGTCCCGCGACGGGCTGCGGACTGCGAAGCTCACCACGGAATCGAAAGCTTCGCGCGCTGGGCCCGGGAAAAGCTCCGGCCTGCTCTTCGTACAACTGAACTACGAAGCTGGGATGACCTGCATGACGTCTGCGGTCGTCTTGGCATCGTGATTCGGCCGCACGGCAACGGCCTCGTTTTCGAGGATGTGGATCGAGGCGTCCGCGTGAAAGCTTCTTTCGTAGCTCGCGACCTGAGCAAGGCGCGGCTCTGTGAACGGCTTGGAGCGTTCCAGCCGGCGTCGGAGCGATATCTGGAAACCGCACGCCAGGCGCTCGATCGGTACTCGCCGTCCCGGGGATCCCAGAGCCTGTGGAAGGAGTACGAGCGGAGCCTCGACCAAGCTCGGACGCAACGCCAGGAGGCCTGGTGCAGCTACCGAGAGTCCGCCTCTCGCGAGCGTCAACAACTGAAGCAGAAGTACCGCCTCCAACGAAGGGTCATCAATGCCCTACCCGTGTCAGCTCGCGATCGAGGCCAGCTCCTACGACAGCTCGCGTTCCGGAAGACCATGGAAGGCCGGGTCCTCAAGCGAAAGCTCGCAATTCAACGAACAGCGATTCAGAAGACCTGGCATCCGGGCACCTGGCGCCACTTCGTCGCTAGCCGCGCCGCCGAGCGCGACGCTCGGGCAGTCCGACTTACGCGGGCACGAGAGCGGAATCGCAGCCGTTCGGATGAGGAACGGGAGCGATGATCGACCTTCCGAGTTCACAACCCGAAGATCATGTGCGCGTGAAGTCGTGTGTCCTGGTGCGGACCACAAGCCGTTGTCTCCAAGTCGCAAGGCCCATCCACGACAGGCCTTGGGCGCGTGATAGAATCGGGCCGGCTCGGCAGTTTGAACCGTCGGGTCGGCTAGACAGCGATGGTGATCGACCGAACCAATCTTCCCAAGGAAATCGAGGAACTCGCGGGCCTCGATTTCGGTCTCCCTTACCTAGAAGAGGATTCTCCCGAATCCTGCCCGGTTTCACTGGACGACCTGCTCGATTACCTCCGTATGGAATCCGCAGACCTCGCCGGGGTGAGTCGGCAACAACTGACGTTCGCTCGCACGGTCTTCGTCAATGGCCACAAGTATTGGGTGTGGCGATTCTTCGAGTCGGATGGAGAAGAGTGCTACGCGTCAGTCGCGCTGACTCCAGATGGAGTGGAGAGCCTTAGCTACGCGTCAAACTTTGCCTCGCTCAACCCGGAGCAGTGGGTGGTAGCCGATCTCTTCGAGTACATGTGAGCGGCCCTAGTAGGATTGGCGGCGACGCCAACCTAGGTGAGGTCGCGGTCTTGCGCGACGCCTACATCGCGGCCCACTGATGCGCGTTATCCGGGTCCGGGCAAAGGCACCGGCCCGGGCCACAGTTTCGGCTGTCAGCCCGCTGGGTTTGTGAGCGCGTGGTACAGTCGCCTGGCTGTCAGGAAGTGCTCGTCGCGGCCGGCTCCCGTGATCGTCGCGAGCTCCTCGTCGCCGAGAGCCGCACAGACCAGGCCGGAGAGCAGGAACAGCCCGAGCAGCGTTTCCCTCGGTGCTTTCGCGAGTGCAACCGGCCCATCGATGTTCTCGAGAAGCGTCCTCAGTCGCCCGGGATCAACTCCGAGCGTCTCAAGGCCTTGGGAGATCTCCTTTCCAGCGAACCCCCCGAGCTCCGCGGCGGCAGACTTGAGGTTCGCGAGATCCGACTCCGCGAGGGGCGCGACGGCGGCGTCATAGGGGACGCGCTGCTGGTAGCGATCGTTGCCGAAGGGATCGAAGCTGCCGGACATGAGCGCCTGAGCCTTGCAAGGTTCCTGTGCCTTCTTAGCATGGTCACGGACTTTGCCCGAGCCGGCGAACCCGATCAGCCCTGGGCCTCGAAAAGTGGCCTTCCGAAGCGGGCCTCTTTCAGGCCCTTGGCGCGTGTTCGAACGCCGTTCGTCCCTCTTGGCTTGCGCGGCTTCCTTTCCCGAGGAGAGCCTTCGATTTTACGATGGTGTCTATCCCATGGACACATCTTGCGATTGGATCAAAGACCCTCTCCCACGCAACCTCGCTTATCCGTTGAATCGGAGCGACATCGATTCGTTGCGAGTCGCGGGCTCGCCGAAGCTCGACAGCGTGTCATTCCTTGCACCCAAGCGGGATGTAATCTGGAAACCACCGCATGATTTGAGCATCCGAAAGATACTGGATCCAGCGCGAGAATCGTCGGGCGTGGTATTGCGCATGCTGTTCGCCGGTGAGTCCCAGCATGAACGGACCAGCATGGTTAGCAACTTGCCGTCTCGATGGCCACCCCCCGGCAGCGTTGCGGTGGTGGTGTTTGCCACGCCATCACATCTGCGGCGGAAGACTCGAGAAGCGCTCCGCGAAATCGGTCTACCGCGCGCACGAAACTGGATGCTTGAGCTCGCAGACATGGGGACCCGGAGATATGCTGACAAGTACTTCACGGCCTACTTGCATGGTGACGACGCCCTACAGATCAAGACCGAATAGTTACTTCCGACGCCCTTCACCCCGGCCGGATTGCCCTAGGATACGACGCCAGATCGCTTCGTGGTCACGATGATGCCCGGCGCGCAACTGCTCATACTCCCGAACCGCTGAACTCCCGCCCTCCAGCCTGTCCGCCCCCAGTCTCGCGAGCTGGTCGTCCGACGGGTCGTACATCGTCCGGTGCGTTGCGAAGTTCATGCGTGCCTGGGTCAATGAGTAGTCCGCGTTGGGCCCGCCTAGAGCTCGGTCGGCGAGCTCGTCGTCCTGACCGTCGTCTTCCCAAAAGCAGATGCCACAGATCTCATAGCCTGCACGCTCCGTCAGCGTAGGGTATCCACAGCAGGGACAGGTATAGCGGACCCCATCGAGTGGCTCTTCGGTCGGGGCGACGAACTGCCCGACGTGCTCCGCACGTCGGACCCGTCCGAGATTGTCTTCGAACCACTCTCGCCGCTCCTGAAGCTCGAGAAGAAGATTCCGCGTCCGTGCCGCGACGACGACCCTGGCCAAGAATCTGTTGAAATCGTAGATGTCCCAGAACTTTCCGTCGCGCCCGGCAATCTCCAGGTCTACTTCCGTGCTGTCGCCCAGCTGTAGGAGCAGCCGTGGTTGACTACCCTTCTCCGGCGAACGCCAGTCAACGATGTCTTCATACAGGATCTTCCGCCGCTGCTTTGGCGAGCAAAGGATGAGAAAGCGGTCCCCCACGACGACCACCTCGGGTTCCACGCCCGAGGGATTTCGGTAGACGCCAAGTAGTCCGTCACCCACCCAGGAATAGTTCGCTGCGAGCGTCTCGTCGTCCCGAAGGTCGCTGAAACGCCGTTGGCTTCGAATAGTTCGATGCACCCAGGACGAGGTTGGTACTAGTTCTTTCACACCACGACCCCGGTGATGTCGGTCGCCCACTCAGGACAGTGGTCTCTCAGGAATGATGCTGCCTCGTCCTTCAAGCACTCCGCAATGGTGTCTTTCGTCAGTTTTGGGAAGAAGTTGGGCGGCTCGTCGTACTCCATAACGCTCACCGCGTCCTCATAGAAGAGTGTCCAGTACACCAGACGCTCTGCCGCAGATACAGGCCCGTGTCCCGCGAGGGTCCCTAGTTCTTCTAGGCCGGGTTTCCATTCCAATCTGCCTTCGAAGATGATCGAACAGAGCGAACACGCATAGTCAAGCAGGTGGTCGGCAGCAGGTGAATCGCGCTTCGTTTCGACCAGGGCTTTGTCGAGCAAGCTCTCGATCTCTACGGAATCGAGCTGTCCCCATAGCCCAGCGAGCATCGCAAGCGATTCCCCATCTGCACCCGCGTAGATTTCGGCTTTGGCCCACTCAATTGCCATCTCTTGTATCGACTGCCCGATCGCGCGGTAGGCGAGCAAACGCCGAACGCGGTTGGCAGGCGTCGCAAGCGCTTGGTCGATTTGATCTAGGGACGTCATTCGCTGGAAGAAGCCTCCCGCACGAGGTCTCGCGCCTTGCGGAGAGGGCTCGTATAGTCTGGACGCAGGGGTTCGACCAACTCGCTCTCGAGCTGGGCAAGCAGCAGCCATGCAACTCGCTGCTCTGCCGTGTCCTCGAAGGAGAAGGCGCCGACCTCGTCTGACCTGGCAAGGAACTCGAACAGGACCAAAGCCTCTGCCTTGCTGAGAGTGAGGCACGGCGTCCATGGGGAGGTGGCGTACCGACTCCCTCGGCGCTCAACCGGGATCGGGTCGAATTGTTCTGCTCAGGAGCCTTCCGTGTCTGGAGCACTGCGCGGTGCAAAGAGACGAGTCCGAACCACGTTCAGAGCACCGAAAAGGGAGCAAACAATCAAAAAGACCAAGAGGATCTTCCACCAATCGAGTCGACCCCAATATTTGACCGACGTTATTCCCCCCATATAAAGCGCGAATGTAAACCCCTCCTCGAAGGGGCGACTGCGTTCTTCGCTGTCGATGTCGGGCGGCTTCGATTTCGCGCGTGTTTGCTCGCCTCCGCCCCGGCTCCCCCCGGGAAGAGGTCGTTGTCTGTGCAGCCCATGGCGCGGATCACGGCCTCGTCATCGAAGCCGGGCAGTTCCTGTAGGCGCAACAGTAGCTCGCCCATGCCTTCGGCCTCTGATGGCACCACGCAGCCGTGGTCTCCTGCGGATAGGAGCCAGAAGACGTCGTCGACCCAGGGGCCTTCGTTGGTCGTGGCGATGTCGACGCTTAACAAGTCGTCCCATGCCACATACTCGACGACACCATCGCGCCGTGTTCGAGTGACACCTTCGTCGTCGAAGGTGACTTGGTCACGTGCCTTGAGGGCCTGGCCCCAGGCCTGCAGCTTCGTCTTGATGGATTCGAACATGCTCGCCTCCTTCCTAAGATCGCTCCAGCGCCGATAGGGCGCTGCTCAGGTTGTCCCGCGCTTGAGCCTCCAACCGTGCGGCGAGCCGCGGCGTCCGATAGATCTCGACGCGCTCGAGGAATCCTCGAAGCACCGGTGCTCGGCCGCTCTGGTAAGACGCGTCGTCGATGGCCGCGTATTCGCGCCGTACCTCCCGTTCGTAGCGCGCGTAGCGGGCCGGCGAGGCACCCAAGATCGCGAGGTCGATGTCACTGAGGAGCGCGGCGTCCCCCGACGTCGCTTCGTGGGTAGCCGTCGACTCGATGAGTCGTGCGATCCGCTCAACCGCGTCTGTCGGCACCCTCGCCTCCCGCGCGAGCTGCCTAAGCTTCTCTGCGCTGCGAGCCTCGTTGTCGGAGGCCAGGGGCTCGTAGATCGCATCGTGGAAGAAGAGCGCCACCTCCAGCTCTGCAGGGCGCTCCGCCAGGTTTCGCACACGGTCGAACCAGGAGAGGCACTCCGCGATGTGCTCGACGTCGTGATAGGCGCGGTGGTCCTCGTTGTACCTGTCCGCGAGCCACGCCGAAGCGTTGTCATGGCTCGCGCCAACGGCGCGCCAGGCGGACGTAAAACGGGCCCGATCCAGTCCCCAGGTCTCTACTCTCGGCTGCATATCTCTAGACTGGAGCCAGTAAATTGGTTATCCAACCAATAAATGGGACGACCCAGCAATCGCGAGGCCCGACGAGCCGAGATCCTCGGAGCCTTCGCTCGCGTCCTCGCCGATCACGGCTATGCCGGCGCGACGATCGCGGCCGTAGCCACCGAAGCCGAGGTCGCTCCCGGCCTCATCCACCACCACTTCGAGAACAAAGAGGACCTGCTCGCCTCGCTGCTGTCGGATTTGGTCAACCGCTTCCGCGCCGGCGTGCGCGATCGTGACGAGTCCGATCCGCTGCTGGCCTACGTAGATGGCGCCCTAAGGCTCGACGAGCGCGCCGACATCACCGCCGCGCGCTGCTGGGTAGGTCTGTTTGCCGAAGCGATCCGAAACCCAGCGCTGTTCAAGCGTATGCGCAGCCTGATCGACGCCGAGATCACGACCATTCAGGCCCGCTCGGGCGACCGACTCGACGCACATCAGGCCGGTGCCGTCCTCGCGTTCATCATCGGTGCCCTGGTCCTCGGTGCTTTAGCTCCCAAGAAGACTGCCGGCTTCGCCGCGCCGAGCCTGCGTGAGCTAGTGCAAGCAATCCGCGCCCAAGGAAAATAAGATCGCCCCCCGGCTCTGCTACTCTCGCGATTCGGGCTCTAGACCGGCCTTGGCGAAGCCAGGGAATCCTCGTGCCTGATCCGGACCAGGAAACAAGCCTGCCCGACATGGACCTCTCGCAGTGCGCGTAGAGCTCACAAGCAATAAGGCGCAGAGCGCAACCTCTTCATTTCCCCTATCATCGCGGGCGTGACGGGACTCGTCGACGACTCGCATTTGACCCTCTCGACGGGCTCGGTGTGAGAGATGCGCTGGGAATGGGATGTCGAAGGACAGATCGTCACGGCGGACCTCAATCCGGTCACCGGTCGAGAGATCGTTTCAGTCGATGGGACGGCAGTGTTCGACGGGTTCTCTTGGAAGTTCCGGCGAGAGATCCCTTTGGATCTCGGAGAGGGGAACGAGGCGAAGGTCGTGGCTTGGTCTCGTTGGGGCCTCACTCCCGGATGCGTGCTGGAGATTGATGGTATCCGCGCGGAACCGCGGTTGGTCGGGGGCATCCATCAGCTTCCGTGGTGGGGCAAGTTGTTTCTGGTCGGGCTTCGCGTGATGCTAGCTGCAGGGCTCATCTACTTCATCGTGCTGCCTGGCGTTCACTGGATCCGGGGTGGTATGACGCTTCCTCGAGCCCGATGGTCCGAGGCGGACTTGGTCTGGTTACCGCCAGACGACGCCAACGCCTGGTACCTCGTCGGAAGTTCGCAAAGCATCCCTGATTTCAATCTCGACCGGGAGCTTCTGGGCAAGGAACGGATACCTGCAAGCGACATCGATCTGACGGATGCAGCGCTGCGACAACCAGCCGTCGCCCACGTTCTACACCAAGCGGCCGGGGTCCGCGAATGGCCCCAGCTCGTGCCGCCACCCCGTATCGACCCGGAGGGAGCGACCGACGTAATGAGGCTTCCCGCATGGCACGACTGGGTTCTCATCTCCCTCAAGCGCAAGATGGATCGAGAACCAGCGGCTGCCACGGACGACCTGGCCGCGCTCATCCCGATGTGGATTCAATGCGCGAACCTCGCACGCGACGGGCTGAACTACTTTGCGTGCGCTGTGCAGGCGCGGAGGGATCTAGAGCTGGTCCTCGAGCTTGCAGACACTTTGTACGATCAAGGCGCGCGAACCCGCCTCGCTGACGCGATTCGAGACGCGCCACCCTTGTCGTCTCGAAACGCGCTCATCGCGGAATACGTCGCCGCGTACCGCGGCCTGGATTCATACCGAGTCAATGGCAAGAGGACCTTTCTTGTCTGAACGGACCTGAAACGCACGCATGCGGATATCGACCAGGCGTTCGCGATGCTCGCTGCAGGGAAGACGTGCGAAAAGATCGAACCCGCGCTCTGGCACTACAACTGGGGCGGTGAAGTCTTCGCCATGATTCTCACGAGCTCCGCGTGCAATGCGGGCCCATCCGGGGTCGAGGTGACCGAGGAGGTGGCCGAGCTTCGTGATCGCGCGCTCTTTGTGCTGTCAAACTAGCCGTTGCGCACCCGACGAGGTACAACCTACCGAGGTCCAGTCGTGATACGCTCGGATAGTGGGCGACGGCGCGGTGTACGCTTTGTTGTTGATGCTCGCGCTGATGGTGGCGCCGATACTCATGGCCGGCTTCGTGGCCCTTCTTGCTCTGCCACTGATCGCCGAGCACGATCCCGAAGTGCTGTTCGGTGACGAGACGAACGACGGCGGCGTTCCCAAGAAGGTTGCGATCGCAGGCGCGGTGCTCGCGCTGTGTGGCGGCTTCTGCGTTGCTCTAGCGTTCGTAGGGGAGGTGCGCCTGGGATGGCTGTTCTTCGCCTGGATCTTCTGGGCCCCGGCGTTTCAGCTCCTCTTCCGGCCGACGAGAAAACCGAAGCCGCCGGAGGTGGGGGACGTTCCGTGGAAACACCTCGTCCCGCGCCTGGCGCTCGTGCTCGTTCTCGGAGCGCTCATCGGGGCCAAGGTTGCCGGAGCGATCAGCTCAAATGAGTTCTTCGTCGGTGTGGGCGTCTACGTGGGGGTGTTGTTTCTGCTCAAGCGGTTGCAGCGGCAGACGAGCTTCTGATCAACCGGGACGGACCCTCTTCAGAGAGAGGGCGCTGGCGCTCGCGGGGCGCCCCGAAGATACTTGGCAGGTGGACGTCGACTTGCGGGGCCGTGATCTGGAGAGTGTGACCGACTTCATCTTCGGCCACCCTGTGCCGGAGGCCCCCGACGCGAAGGGCTGGTACTGGGAAGTCGACCTGACTTTCGACCCGCGCGAGCAAGTCGGACACCTCACCGCCATCTTTCGCAACGCGGCTGTTCTGAGGTCTCGATACTCTCCAGAGCAACTCGAACAAGGTTTCTGGTATCTCATCTCAGGCGCCGATGGTGGGATCTGCGACCTCTTGTGGAACCCCGCGGTTCCCTGGACGGCACGCGCAGAGCTGATCGACGCCACTGTGGCGTTGTATCGTGACCTCTTCACGGTTGATCCCTTAGATACCTCATCTCACATGTTCTGGGACGGAATCGCATACGACTACGCCCTTACTCGCGATCCGAAATCCAACGCGGAAGATCGCCGCGTGCAGGACGCGATCTTCGAAGCGCTTGTGCAGATCCTCGAGCTCGACTCGCTGACGTGTCAGCGCGCCGCGCTCCATGGGCTCGGGCATCTCCGACACCGCGAAACAGAGAAGGCAGTGGAAGGCTTTCTAGCTCGTAACCCCAACCTGTCCGAGAAAGACCGGGCCTACGCTCGCGCGTGCGCGAGCGGAACGATGCAGTAGCGCATCGCGTAACAGTGCAATCCGGTGTTTGACCGAGACTGCGCGGGCGAACTCTTGGAATGGTCTTGGAACCGTCAATACGGCGTCCCGTCCTTGTATCGGTAGCCTCCGGCCTTTCCGCGCGTGTAGCGACCGGGGCCAAACACCATGTCGATGTCCGAGTACTCTCCGTGGTCTTCATCATTGCGGGTCCCAACGACTAGGAAAGTTGCATCGACCTCGGTGCGATTCTGGAGGTGGTGCCCATTGGGCACGCCGGCGGGCCACCCCGCGCTGTCGCCGGGTCGGAGCACGGTTTCGCCGGCGTCTTCGACGAGCACGAGCTCGCCTTGCAGCACGTACACGAACTCGTCCTCGTGCTGGTGCCAGTGCCGCTGACTCGCCCACGCGCCAGGCGCAAGTTTCATCAGGTTGGCGCCAAATTGCGTCAGTCCCGCCGCGGCCCCAAGTCGGAGGCCGCTTCGGCCTCGACACGGCTCGTCAAACGGAGGCGGATAGGATGAACCTCTGAAAGTTGGAGCGCTGGCGGGGTCGATCTTGGGCATGTCGGACGCGTACTGGATTGAGCTTGGAGAGCAAGCAAGCGGCCCATCCGGAGACCAAATGAGGAACGAACCGCGCTTATCGCTCGAAGCCGCCGCGTGTGTCGTGACATTTCGACTTTCTGCTCAACCTCGAACGGATCTTTGATCTTTGCTGTCGGGCGGCTGGTGTGGTCCTGCTGCCCGAGGCTACCGCGCGTACGACCGCGCACGCTGTGGGGGGCTGCCGGAGGCTGCTACAGTGCCGGTATGGAAGCGTTCTCCGAGCTTGCCAACTGTTTGACCCTTGGCTCGTTGCTACGGGAGGTCCGAAAACGGTACGGCGATTTCGACCTGCTCGACCACTGGAAGCAGGGTGAGTTCCATCACGACGTTGTCCTTGGGCTACCGGACGGACAAGACTTGCCCTGTCGATTCCTCGTCGTCGCTACGAACTGCAACGGCGGCATCAAGGAAGTGCTGGGATTCGATGAGTGCCCGTCACGGTTGGCGCTGTGGCATCAGCGCTGTCCCGAGAACCGTGAGTTCGCAGGCGAGCTCCCAGTCATCAAAGGCATGGCGCGCACTCATCATTGGTTCGATCCCTGTGAGCTTCTCACTCACGACGCTCGAAGCGAGCTTCGTCCGGAGTTCCGCCGACGACAGCGTGGGGGCGGTTGGGAGCCGACTGAACAATAGGATTCGGACTGTCAGGCATGCGTTTGGCTGAAGTTGCTTGGGAAGGTGACCGAGAAAGGTTGAGGGAAGAACGATGGCGGACACCAAGCTGATGCTGCAGGTGAGCAGGGCCGAGGCGCTGGTCTTGTTCGAGTTCTTGGCGAGGTGCGAAGAGGCTGAGCGATTTTCGTTTGACGATGGGGCAGAGCAACGCGTTGTTTGGCTCATACAGGCGCAGCTTGAGCGCGAACTGACGGAGCCCCTCCAACCGGACTACAGAGATCTACTGCGTCAGGCCCGCGACGCCGTTCGCAACGCTGCTGGCGAAGGATAGTTGTCGATGGAACCCGTGCTGGGACTGGGAAATGATCTACGCATCCCTTGAAGAGGAGATCCAGAGGTTGATCGATGCATTTCTTATTGGGTCTGTGAATTTCAGGGAATTCGAGAAGCGATTCCAGTATCTATTTCTAGACGCTGAACGCTACCCCTCTTTCAGTACGGAAGCGGAACAACTCTTCACTGAAATTCCGGAGAAGCTTTCATGGGCCGAGGAGGTCATTCCCGAAGATGATCGCAAGGACGGCTGGGAAACAGCAGACGAGTTTGCGGAGTGGCTTCGCAAGGCGAAGGCTGCGATGCCATCACAGCGGCCCGTTCAGTAGGGAGTCTCGACGGCAAGATGTGCCTTCGAGACACAAGACTTTGCAGCTGATATCGTGCGAATGTGGTTCTCGGGGGTTGGGATGCATGTCTGAGCGATCCAGGTTGACTCCATACGACGATGGATACGGAACTTGCCTCGAAACTAGGTGCGAGTTGCGCATCTATCCGGGCGACTTGGAGCCCCAGGAGGTCAGCCGACAACTCGGAATCGAGCCGACCCTCGTGAACGTTGCGGGTCGAGTGCGCGTGAACAGCCTGGGGTTGGAACGAACGATACCCAAGAACGGATGGTTCCTCTCCTCCGAAGCCGACGTCGATTCGCTGGATCTTCGGCGACACCTCGACTGGCTCATTCATCGGCTCAAACCAGCAGGCGAATCACTGAAGCGACTTCAGCAAGTTCCTTCGGTGTCCATGAACGTAACGTGCGCTTGGTACTCGCGTTCTGGGCACGGTGGGCCGACTCTATGGCCCGAGCAGATGGCGGCTCTAGCCGCCCTCGGTCTCGAGTGCGGTTTCGACGTGTACTTTGTCGAAGGCGAGGGGTGAGCGCACGGGCCACCGAACGCGGCCCACTTCATCGTGGGAAGCCCGCCCCTCGAGCCGGCCTTATCGGCCAAAGGGCAGGAGTTGTTGCGTGACATCTCGGCTTTCTGGCCAACCCGGGTCGGATCTCTAACGCCATCGCCTGTTCAGAGGCCCTCGGACTCTGGCGGGCGCCGCTGGGCGCGCTTCACGCGCGGGCTAACCATCCCAGAGGGACTGGTCTCGCCAAGTCGCGACGAGCAACCAAGGGAAGCCACCAGTATCGATCAGCGTCGCGGCAAATCCGAGCGCCACCGCGGACAGCGCACCAAAACCAACGATGCCACCGGCCAAAACCAAGACGCTTCCAACCGCCGGTATACCTGAGACATGGCGATAGTCATCCATCGATTCGTGTCGCCATCGGAATATCATTGGGCGCGCAAACGAGAGATAGCAGTTGAGCAGAGCCACTAGTCCGGCTGGGATGAGCAACCAAAACGCCCCTGGCGAATGAACTCGGTCGACGAAGAGGCCCGACACGATCAGAAGTAGTACGGGGCTTAGGCAAAAGAGCGTGCCGAGCGCGCGACGGATCGTCACGGTTTCTCGTCCGGACCGACGAAGCAATCGTAGCGGTGTGCCGTCAGCTGAAGTCGGAGACTCAACGTGCCTTCAGCTCGAGCGTTGCCTGACTAGTGTCAGTACGCCGCGGCCAACGAAGAACACTCCGAGGCCATCGAAGAGAATGCTCAGGATGCTGAAGTTACCCTGGAAGACCGAGCCACCCATGAGAAGCCCGATGCCGATGATCGCCCCACCCCAAAGTATGTCCTGCACGTTGATTCCCCCCGGCTATGCCGCTCCATCGTGCGGCCTCTCTTCAAGGTAAGGGGTACCAGAGTGCGTTTCAAAGCCTTGTAAGGCATCGCACGCAACTCACGCTCGAGGTGGGCTCACAGAAGCATCGGCAACGACGTCTTTCTCAGGCGATGGTCTTCACGATTCGCTATCGTGAAGCGGGAGGGGTGTGGAAGCAGAGGGGACCGCAGACGGGTGTTCCGCGGCAGCCACGTTGCAGGCTGTAGCCGACGTGCATCCGACCGAGAGCCCTGAGCAGTTGCTTTCACACATTGCCCACCTCGCGAGAGAACTGCGCTCGGACGGGCAGGCCTACCTCTCGACGCTCGGGTCGATGCAGGAATCGAACCCACGGTCATTCGATAGGCTCGTGGCCAACCTCAGCCGTGCCGTGAGCGAGTCAGGCGACATCGGCGCGCCAAGTGGCCTCAACGCCGCCGACGAGCGCGCCGTGGATGCACTCGAGATCCCCGCGACTTCGTTGCGCGGCAACAACCGTCTCAATCTGGTGCTTTGCGTATGGCTGATGGCAACCGTGCTGCTCTTGACGCGGCTCGGTTGGTCGGGGGTCGTTTACTCAGCCTTGGGCCTCGCGCTTGCGGTCGTGCTCATGAACTTCTTTTCCCGCTCCGACTACGAGCGCAATTTGCGGCCACCACTCGCAGCGCTCTTGGTACGCCGACAGTTGGAGCCGTCGCAAGTGCTTGCCTACATCGCTTCGACCGAAACACCCTGCCCCAACCTCCAAGGCCACGTCTTTGACATCGAAAACGACACCGTTCTGGCGGTGGTCTCCCTTCTCGCCCGCTGGGGCGCGGATGGGCAAGCACGAGACAAGGAGTGCGCATGAGTACGTTCGAAATAGTTGTCCTCTCCGCGATTGGCGGGTTCTTCCTTTGGTCGGTTTGGCAGAGCAAGACGGCAGCCCGAAAGATCAAGAAGGTCAGCGACGACTTGCAGAAGGAAAAAGCGCTGTTTCGAGCCGACCCGAAGGACTACTCGCATCTCGACGCCGCCTGGTACGACGAGCGCGAGGGAGAGCTCCGGAACCTCGGGTACCGACTCGTCGGAAACCTGGGAATGGAGGGCGTGGACTCTTACGTGCGAGCCTCGGTGAGCTCGGACGGTCATGAATGCATCGGATTCTATCATGCCAAATTCCCTGGAATACGCGGCGTGATGATGCGGCTACTGGGGATCAAAGATCACTACGTCATCGAGGCCACCACATCGTTCAGCGACGGAAGTACGGAAACCACCACAACCGCTCCGGAGAACTTGCTTCTTTCGCTGCCGGAGCCGCTGCATCGCGTTCACATGGACACGGGCTCAACACTGCGGAAAGTGGCCATGACGCATTCGGGGCGAGTCTCGACAATTCTCGCCGAACGCCCCGATCTCAGGGTCGTCCCCGTGAACACATTCGAGGATTTGGTCGCGTCGATGCGACGCGAAGAAGAGTTGAAGCGAGCGCACTACGCTGCCACCGAAGGGATAAGTCGAGAGGACTTTGAGCGCATCGCTCGCCCTCAAGATCGCGGAGTCGCGCACCAGGTGTACGACGAAGTCGAAGCGCTACGCGGACGACCGATTGCCGAGACGCCTCGGGCCGTCGAACCTAAAACGATGTACCTCGAAGATTGGTTCAAGGTCTGGCTCATGGTTGGTTTCGTTTCGACGTCTGTCAAGATCGCGCTTAGGGGCGGCACCCTGGGTTTGAAAGCACTGTGGTTGCTTCCGGCAGTCGTGCCGCTGGCCTACGCTGCAGCATGGCTGACGACATTCGGAAAACGTCGCCCCAAGCACCCCGAGCGAGAGGACGCGTGACTTGTGGGTCTTCCGGCTCGAGTCAATGAACGCCCCTGCGACCAAAGCGTCATCCAATCCCCGGCCAACGAGCGCGAGAACGTGTCCAGCATCCCTCAATCACACCCCCTCTTTCGAGCGATTTCGGAGCGCAGCCATCCGCCGACGGTGTGATATGTCTCGAAGCGCGCTCCCTCTGTCACGAACCCAGGTCCACACGCAGACCACGGCTCCTGCAATGAATCCAAGGCCGCCGGCTGCGTAGACGGAAAGCTCATCTCCGAGCGAGGAATAGCGCTCCAACAGGATCCCGCTCACGCCGAATACCAGGGCAGCGGCACCGTAGAATCGTTCGCCATTGAGCGCCCAGCCGACGAGCTCCGCAAGCGAAACCTCTTGGTCCTTCGGCACATCAGCGGAGTCCTGGTCGAGCGTCACCTGTCCTCCTTTTTCCAGGCAAACGTGCGCTTCGTCGATGAAGATGTGGGTTCCGACCTCGTCCTCGTGGACGGCGAATGGTCCGCGACTAAGAACGAGTACCGCAAAGCAGAGCGCAGCCATCAACAAGGCCATGAGATAGAGAACTAACATCGCATTTCTCGTTCATCCAAGGTAGCAGGCGCTGCATTTGAGCCAAAACCTGAACGGCGGGGTCACGCCGACCCCACGACTCGACTCGAAGTCACATCCTCTGCCGAACTTCGATCACGCTGTTTCAGCTTTCGGCGAGCGAGCGGACGCCCTTGCGCGCGCCTTGTAGACGAGGCCCGCGGTTACCTCATCGGCCGATCTCAACGGACATACGCGACTGAGGTCCAATGCATCCCGAAAGTGTACACCCTCCGCGAGGCCGAGCTCGTGCACGAATGTTCGAGAAGATCTCTGAGTCTTCAGCGTCATCGTCACTACGGCACCGCAAGGTGAGTCGAATCTGTCTGGTCTCCCAGGCTGGCGGTATTCTCAAATTGAGGACTCCCTCGTTGGCCGCGCCGGACTCGCCGCCACCGAGCTCAGCTGCGAGTTGGTGGCCAGAAGGGCTCCTGAGCCTACAGGACGCAACGAGGCCAATGTCTTCTCTCACGTTGGTGACGCGTAGTAGCAAGGGAACTTCAACAACGCTTTCGCCGCCCTCAAGCCCAATCTGTCCCGAAAGCTCCTCGTAAACATAGCCGGCAGAGACGCCGGTCAGCAGCAGCGATCCGAAAGCGAGAGCAGTGAGGCCTCGCAAGGGACCCATCGACCGGTCCATCAGGCGACTTCTCTCTCGAAGAACGTAACGATATCGCCTTCGGCATCATCTCTCCGTTGCGCCATTCCGTCTCGATCTGCGTTGGTGATTGCTGCCTTGCTCCCACCACAGGTTAGCAAGTTCGAGCGCTACTCGAGAAAGGCCACCAGCCTGCGGATGAAGAGCCAGCTGATTCAGCCTAGAAGTAGCATCGAACCGGCAAAACCGCCGTACACGAGCCAGTCACGCCACCACTCCGACCCCTGTTGGAATCCACGAACGACGGGCAGCACCCCCTCCACATCAGCTTCCGACCAATCCATTCGGTCGTCGGCCAGTGACAGCGCCACGCGTTCGAGGTCCGCATCGTCCCGCCCTAGCCAACGTCCCTCGACCTCCACCGCTGGTGAGGATACCAAGACGGACTTGGCAAGCTCGATCTCACTCTGGGGCCGGCGGGAGCATTCGGCACACGCATCGACGATGTGCTTCTTTCGCGCGCCACAGAATATGCACAGGCATCCGGCGGACTGAGTAGTCACTTCGTTCGACCCTCCTCTGCCTCACTGGTGATGAGGCTTCGATGCAGGCTAGTTCCCTCGCGAATGGGCACATCACAGACCGCCCAACGGTCGTGCGACAGGCCTGTCAGCGAGAGTGCCTCGTCCAGCGCAGCTTCCAGGGTGTCTCGTTGGATGCAGGCGATTATCGCTCCGGCGGTCGCGAGGAAGTACAAAACGAAGGTCTCCGGCACACTCCCGGACACGGGGCAGTGACTGATCGCCAACCAATCCGGGCGGACCAAGCCCCCGAAAGTCTCATTGAAAATGGGAGGTTGATCGAGGTCGTCCGGGTAGTCCACGTAACGGATCAAGCGCTCGGGCGCACTACCAATCACTTCGGCTCCGGTGTAGCTAGGGCCCAAGGCAAGGGACGGAAGAACGACACTTCGACAAGCGCCACACGCGTGTGCTCGCGACCAACCCGTACGATCCACCGTCCGATGCGGGTTTCGAGGCGCTCTGAGTCTGAACCTCCTATTTGCAAGTGCCCTCGTTACTCCTCGACCCCGGATGCATCTCGTTTCCGTCGCTCTCGATACCCTCGGAGCCTTTCTTCTTGTTCCTTCGCCTCTAAGTCCCTTTTTCGGATTCGGTATACGAACCATCCGACCGCTGGCGAGATCAGCGTCAAGAATATCAACACCCAAATCAGGGCGTGCGGAGGATCGCCGGGAAGAAACGCCGCAACCGGAACCGTGGCGTGATAGGCAAGGATCATCGCCGCCAAGATCCCAAGCACAAGGAGCGCTACTTGGAGTGCCGCCAGAAAGTACGCCAAAAGGAACAGGATCGGCAGGACAAGCAAAGCCCCTAACCAGATTGCAACGGTCTCCGCGGTCCTCTTCCCCACTACCGGATCATAAACAACACGGCCATGACAAGCCCAAGACAGCGTCGGATCCAGTACCAGTGTGAAGGGTCTTTGGCCACACGCCCTTGCTATTCCTCGAACTCTCGGCGAATGATCAGATCGGCGCCTGCCAGGTCGCTCTTGCGGATACCCCAGAGTCGTATGCCAGCGAGGTAGCCGTCCGATGCGTACTCGAATGGTGGGATCAGAATGCGATGGTTGCCGAGCCAATCATCGAACGCTTGGCGGTACTGCCGAATTGACTCCTCGACGGCTGATGAGTCGGCATCTACGGGCACCGCGTAGATGGCCGCCTCCTCGGACCACTCGTGCTGCTCCGCCTCGTGTCCATTGTGAAACCCGCGGACTGTTTCGACCACGACCGCAACAGCGTCTGTGTGCAGATCCTTCGACAGGGCTTGGGCGGTGTCGTAGGTCTGGTCGATAGCGATCTGCTCGCCCGTGTCTTGGGTCACGATGCTCCACTCACTCCCCGCGAGCTGAAAGACAGCATCGTAGAGGTCGGCATCAGGGACTACGCGCTTGTGGGCATCTCGCTCGACGCGCGTGAAGTTAGTGTTGTCCTCGAGCAAGCGCGTGACCCGAACGTAGTCGGAGCGCACGAGGATCACCGACCAGTGCAGATCCGCATCGCGGTAACGTTGAACGATCTCGGTGGCGCCAAAAGACTCTCCCAATGAATACATGCGCTTCTGCCGCTTAACGGTGATAGCGCTGCCCCTCTTCTTCGCGATTTGGGGGGCGGCCGCCTCACGGAGGAGAGCTTTGATCTCAGGATTCGTTCGCTCGCTGCGCCCGAAATCGTACTGCATAGGAGTGTGTCCTCCCATGTTGCGCTTCATCGGGTCCGCACCATTGGCGAGAAGGAACCGCACTAGCTCCACATCTTGGTCACAACACACGTGAAAGAGCGGCGAAACGTTCCCAAAGGCGTTCACGTCGGCCCCGGCGTCGACCAGCAATCTCACGATCGTGGGGGCGTCTGCTCGTGCTGCCTCCTCAATCGCCGTGTGAAGCTCTGGATCGTCCTTCAAATCGTCACGCGTGTCTCGACGATCAAGGTCAGCGCCTGCGTCGATGAGCGCCTCCACAAGGGGCTCGCATCCGATCCCGGCGGCCGAGACGAGCAGTGGCTGCGACCACCGTTCACCGTCGTCCAGCGTGTACTCATTGACGCGATCCCCCAGCGCTCCTTGCCGAACAAGTGAGACCACTCGATCCAGCGTCTCACCAACGAGAAAACTCTCGATGTCACGAAACACCTCACGATTGGCTTGCCGCACAACGTCTTTCAGGATCGCGTCCAGCTCATCGAAGGGGCTCAGCGCAGGTGCGGTCATTGCGTCGAAAGCGTATCTTCCGGCCTTCCGAGCGGGCAAGTTCTCTCGGTAACCGCGGTTAGAACCGACGCACCTCGGATCGTTCGCTCACGCATCGTCGAACCACAGAAGACGCTAACGGCTCTTTCGACAGTTCCCGACATGGCGGACACGCAGACCCTACTCCGGACTCGGCGCCTCTGCTCCTTGCGCATGACGGGTGTCCACATCGGCTTCGGTGACTACGTTCTTTTTCTGCTCCTCGAGCACGCGTAGGAACAGTTCGGGATCGTTGGCTAACTCTAGCCTCAGGATCTCTCCGCTCTCGCTGACCACGACCAAGTCTCCTCCGACCATCGCGTCGCCCATCTCGATGGAACTGATTTCCTCGTGTGGAATCGAAGTGAGACGACCGTCCTTCGAATACAACAGGCGACGGTTCGTGATGGCCGCGTACTCGCTCAGCGTGCCGAGCGAGAACTCCGTGAATGCAGCAACCTTTTCCCCCTCATCGAGTCCCACAGATTGCAGTTCGGTCTGTACCCGATCAGGAATCTGATTTGACAGCAACACACCGGCCGTCTCTCCGGACCACCACATCCATGCCGTCACCGCCGCGAACACGCCCCAGCCAATCGCCTTCTTCATCCTTGCCCCCTCACCTAACAAAGTAGAGGAAGGCGGCGTGGAAGCCTGGCGCTTGTGGATGAACTGTGAACTCGGTTACAAGTACGGACTCCTCGTGACGAAGAGTATTCAGGCCGCTCCTTGCTCGCCTTTGTCTCGGCTCCACACCGCGAAGCGCTCGTTGGAACGTCCGCGCGCAGATCGCAGAAGGTGTGGAGGTGTCGGGCTCCACGAGTAAGCTGATGTGAGGTGACTTCCCCTTACATGCGAGAACTGCTTCGATTCCTGATGGAGCACCGCGGTCTATCGAACCGCCGACTGTCGTCGAAATACGCGCGGAGAAGCTGGAAGGGTCAACTGACTCAGGTTATGGCCACAGACGAGGAGGGTCGCCGGTATCGCGCGAAGCTGTACCTTCACCACAACGCGGGTATTCAAAGAGATCTGTTGAGCCTCGAGATCAAATGCCTCGACGTAGAGCCTGGAGTGCAAGGTTCATTCTCTTACGAGCGCTACCAAATTGACGGCTGCCTCTTGATGCCCGATGGCGATACCCCTGGAGCGCCGATTCAGATACCGCCTGAGCTTGTGCCGGAATAGTCGAGCCAGCGACCATAGTGGTTACCTAATTGCTCCGCTGCGAATAAGCCGAAGGCGTTGAGCGCGGCAAGCGGGAATTGGGACATCTTCGATGTCTTACAATCCCACATCTTGCCCTGCCCAACCGCGTCAACATCGGTGTACAAAGCGCAACCGTACGCAACGGAGTGCAACAATTGGATCGATCATGCAATCGGCCGCGCGTGCCACGCAACTTCGTGCAAGGACGTGCAACACCACGCAACGCACAGGTCGATTTCTATCGCCGAGGGCGAGAAACAGAAGTGCCGGTGACCTCGCATACCGAGGCTCGCGCAACTTTTTGGGGGGCAAAACCGATAACAGGGTGTAGGAGGAAGATGCTCAGAACAAAACTACCAGGTCCGCAGGCACTCCAAGGTGCGCCACCTCGCGTCTACTTTTCATGTCATCGAGATGCGATCGAGGGCTATCTACGCCTTGGGTATCACATCAAGGAAGTATGGCGAGCCTACCGCGGCGTGAGCCCGCCGTACCCGGGTTGCTACACGTCATTCTACAGGCAGGTCCGAAAACATGGCCTCGGATTCAACGAGCCCGCGGGTGAGCCCGCAGTTCTGACCAAGCGAGACATGAACGATAGGCCGCAGCGCGCGTCCACGGCGCCGACGCCCAGTCTCGAGTACGTTAGGAACAACCTCCGCCGAAATCTTCCCAAGCTGGAGCTCGAATGAAAGCGCCATCTTCGCATTTCGGCTCAGCCCAAAGGAGTCGGCCATGAGCGAGTTTCATTGCGTCATTCAGGCAAAAGGCGGAATCGGAAAATCGTTGGTCGCGTCTTGGTTCGCGCAGTACCTGCGATCGCGAACCGACGATCCGTTGTGCGTCGAGTGCGACGCGTCGAACAAGACGTTGTCTCGGTATTCCGGACTTCGCGTCCAGCGCATCGATCTCCTTGATGAGGACCGGCGAATCAATCGTAGACGCTTCGATGAGCTTCTCGAGGTCCTGCTCGGGGACGAGGAGAAGGCGGTGGTGGTCGACAACGGCCAAGGTAGTTTCGAGCCTTTGGCCCAGTACCTCCTCGAAATGGACGCCGTCCGTCAGTTGAAGGCCGCCGGCCGCCAGACGTTCCTTCACTGCGTGGTCACCGGCGGCCAGCACGGCCCATCCACCTTGGCGGGCCTTGGCACGGTTGCAAAGTTCTTGGTCGAGGATTCGACCCTCGTCGTCTGGCAGAACGAGCACTTCGGGCCCGTCGACGTCGAGCGCGCCAGGGAGCTAACGCAAACGTGCTCCGACAGGCTGATAGGACCCGTGGTCATGGTTCGCCGGGGACATACGTTTCAGGAAGACGTTCAGGAGATGCTCAGCCGGTTCATGACGTTCGACGAAGCGATCGCCAGCGATCACTTCAGGACGCCGGCCAAGTCCCGGCTTTCGATTGTGAGAACAGACCTGTTTACGGAGATCGAACATGCGCTCGATGGAGCCTAGAAACCGACGTCCGCTGCTGACGGAGGAAGACAAGAAGGAGATCGCGGCGCAGGTGGCCAAGGAATGCGGTCGCTTGATTCCTCAGGATGATCCTTTGTTCGATTTGGTGGTCGTCAACGAATGCGTGCTTCGGCGCACGGCCGAGAAGGTTGGTGACCGATTGACGTCATCTCTCGTGGGAGAGCTCGACCGGACGCTTTCGGCTCACCTCGACCATGCGGGTGAGGAGCTGTCTCGCGCCGTCGAGGCAAGGGTCCGCGGGTTGGTGAAGCTCTACGCCGTGGCCGAGACGCGACTCGATCGTCGCGCGCAGCTATGGCTGTGCGGAATTGCCGCGCTCGGCATCTTGATCATGGCCTTGGCGTCTGGCCTGCTGGGGTGGCCTTTCTAGTGACCGTACGTAGGCCGACGCTAGGAACAGATGAGGCGACGCCAGTTGCAAGGGCAGATTCGCCCCTGCTGACAAGAGATGAGGCGGCGAGGTATTGTCGGATAGGGCTGCGCACGTTTGATCGGCTTGTCGCTCCGCATGTGCAGGTGCTCTGTATTGGCGCGCGCCGCTTGTTTGACCGAAGGGATATCGATACATGGCTCGAAACACAGAAGGATGGTCGCTCACTCGTGACAGGCGTACGGGTGTCTACACGGTCCGCTTCACGCACGCGGGCAAACGGCAGCACCGATCCACGCGCGCAAGAGATCTTGCAGGAGCTCAGGTCGAAGCGGCGCGAATCTACGCCGAGACTATTTCCGGTCGCCGACTGCAACCCCGAACCGAACCCCTGAAGGAGCTGGACGTCTTGCTCGCCGAGTGGCTCAGCCAGATCGAGTCGGAGATCGCACCCGAAACCTGGAAGACCTACCAGGGGTACTGCTCGAACCACTTTTTGCCCTTCTTTGAATCGGCCGACCGGATCACCGTGAGCTCGGCGGAGGACTACAGCCGCATGCGCCTCCGCGCAGTCACGCGCAGTACGGTCGCGAAGGAGCTTTCCGCGCTGCGCAACTTCCTCAACTGGGCGGAGCGGCGGCACGAGATCGACGAAGCCCCTATCGTCCGCAATCCGCCGAAGCGATCGACGGGCACCGCCTTCAAAGGTGGCAAACGCGACAAAGTGCGCGTGTCCCTCACCAGTGAGCAAGCCGAAGCAATTATTGACTTTCTCCCGGACCGAACCCCGGTGGCCGGCCACCCGATCAAGGCCCTGTTCACGGTCATCTGGGATACGAGCCTGCGCATCGGAACGATGTGGCGCCTCGAGGTGCCGAAGCACTACAAGCGCGGAGACGACGTGCTCCGGATCTCACAGGAGATCGACAAGTCGAGATACGCCCGGTCCGTCCCGCTGACCCCCAGAGCGCGCCGGGTGCTCGATGGGATCTGCGAGGACGAGGGCCTCATCTTCCGGCGCTTCGAGTACCGCCGGATGCTGGGGCACGCCGCACGCAAAGTGCTCGGCACCGAGCACGAAGCCAAGCACTTGAGCGCCCACGACTTCCGCCACGCCGCCCTCACGCACATGGCCGCGGTCGGCAGCGACCTCACCGCCATCGGTCACATCGCCGGCCACAAGAACGCGACCACCACCGCCCTCTACGTGCACAACTCAGAAGCTGCTGCACGCCGCGCAGTCGCTCGCCGAGCCGGAATTCTGGACACCAAAGTGGACACCGTTGCCGGCCAAGCGGCCGAAAAGCGTCCAGTGGTACGACCTAAGTTTTCGGAATCATTGGGTGGGCCATCCTGGACTCGAACCAGGAGCCAATGGATTAAGAATCCACTGCTCTACCACTTGAGCTAATGGCCCGTTTTGCCGCGTTGCCGCGGCACACCCGGAAGGATTCGAACCTTCGACCTACGGATTCGAAGTCCGGCGCTCTATCCAGCTGAGCTACGGGTGCTTGCGCCCCGCGACACGGCTGCGCCGCGGAGAAAGTTCGTCAAAAGTTTCAAAGAGTGGGGTGAGTGACGGGAATTGAACCCGCGACACCCGGAGCCACAATCCAGTGCTCTACCACTGAGCTACACCCACCAAAGGGGCCGGAGTCTAGCGTCACTTTCGGGGCAGGCAAGGCTAGATGCAGCGGCCTTTTTCGTAATGCCTTCGGGCCCATTCGGCCATGGCGATGCCCGCAGCGACGCTGATGGGGTAGCTGTGGTTGATGCCGAACATGGGGATGGCGACGACCTGCTTGGCGGCCTCCAAAATGGCGGGGGAGCAGCCGTCGTCCTCGTTGCCGAACACGAGCACGGCGTTGTCGGGGAGCTCGGCTTCCCAGAGGCCGACGCTGGCTTCGTCTTTTTCGAATACAACCAGCGGCCAACCTTCTTTATCGGCGACGTCGAGGAAGTTTCGCTCGCTTGGGAGCTCGACGATGTTTTCGTAGCGCTGCATGCCCATGGCGGCGCGCTCGTACCAGGGCTCGGTGCCGATCAAGATGATTTCCTTGACGAGGAACGAGTGGGCCGTGCGGACGATGGAACCGATGTTGAAGGGGTTCTTCGCGCGGTCGATGGCGATGCGGAACGGATGCCGGATGCGGTCGAGCTCGCGCCGAATCTCGGTGCGAGGCATCTCAAATGAAGGGACGCGTGCCATCTACTTCCACTTAATGGAGCAGCCCATCGACGGCACGTGCTTGAAGTCCACGGCGCGACCTTCCAAGGCCGCGTCGAGGACGGCGCGAAGGTCGCGGCGGGTGACCGCTTCGGGCTTCTGCCAGTTGTCGTCGATGCGGCCGTTGTAGATGAGCTTGCGGTCGCGGTCGAAGACGAAGATGTCGGGGGTGCAGGCGGCGTCGTAGGCGCGCGCGACGCTTTGGGATGCGTCGTAGAGGTACGGGAAGGTGAAGCCCTTCTCGGCGGCCCGCTTCTTCATGTTGTCGAAGGAGTCGTCTGGGTAGTTGTCGGCGTCGTTCGGGTTGATGGCGACCAATCGCACGCCTTTTTTGCCGTAGTCGGCTTGGATTTCGAGGAGCCGGTCTTCGCTGGCGATGGCGTAGGGGCAGTGGTTGCAGGTGAAGACCACGACCAGGAGCTTTGCGTCCTCAAAGGAGTCGAGCGACCAGGTTTTGCCGTCGACGCCGGGCAACGAAAACGGCGGCGCGGCGGTGCCAACCGCCATCCCTTTGGAGTGCATGAGAGCCATGGCTACCCTGTAGTGCCGGCTGGCTGCCCATGCCAGTGGACCGGGTGGGCATGCTAGCTTGATGAGGACGATGGTCGAAGGGGAGCTAGCTCAGGATCCGTTGGTCGGCGCGACACTGGGTGGGCTCTACCATGTGCAGCGCCTGATTGGGGTCGGCGGCATGGGGCGGGTTTACGAGGCGACACACACGCACCTCGGCAAGGCCTACGCGGTGAAAGTCCTGCCCGAAGGGCGTGCCAACAAGCCGTCGGCCGTGGAGCGCTTCCTCCGGGAAGCCAAGTCGGCGACCAAAATCGACCACGAGCACATCGTTAAAGTGGTCAACTGCGACACCGACGAGGAGCACCGGCTTTTCATCGTGATGGAGCTGCTCGATGGCGAGAACCTGGCCGCCCGGCTCGAGCGGGGCCCCCTACCCGTCGACGAGGCGGTCGACATTGCACGGCAGACCGGGGAGGCCCTTCAAGCCGCCCACGACGCGGGCATCGTGCACCGCGACCTCAAGCCCGAGAACATCTTCCTCACGCAAAAGCACGGCAAGAACTTCGTGAAGGTGCTCGACTTTGGGATTTCGAAAATCAAGACGCCGGACCACGGCGACCCGAAGCTGACCGCAACCGACCAAATCATCGGGACGCCGCTCTACATTTCGCCGGAGCTCGCGCGGGGGCTGTCGGTGGTCGACCATCGGACGGACGTGTACGCGCTCGGCGTGATTTTGTACGAGATGCTCACCGGGTCGCCGCCGTTCACGGGGCAAAATCATTTTCAGTTGCTCTACAAGCACGGGAACGAAGCGCCGGACCCGCCGTCGCAGCGGAGCAAGAAAGCCAACATCCCGCCGCACGTCGAGGCAGCGGTGCTGCGCGCGATGGAGAAAGAACCGGCGGATCGCTTCGACACGATGAACGCGTTCTGCGATGCGCTGCGGGGGCCGACGGTGCCGCGGCGGGCGCTGACCTTGGGGCTGCCCTTGCTCGGGGCGGCGTTGGTGGCTGGGGTGGCGTTCCTTTTGTGGCCGACGCGCGCGCCGGTGGAGTTGGCGGAGCCGGCTGTGCCGGTGACTGCGCCGCCCGCTGTGACAAAAAAGTCCGACGGCCCCGCAGAAACTTCTCCGGTCGAGGCGGTCGCGCCGCCGGTGACGCTTGCGCTGGACTCGCGGCCTGCGGGCGCTTTTGTCGTCGTAAACGGCGAGAAGCGCGGCCGGACGCCGCTCGATCTAGCGCTCGAGCCGGGGCGCGAGGCGACGGTACGGTTTTCGCTTCCCGGATACCGGAGCCAGGAGCGCCGGCTGGTCCCCCTCGAGGACGATGCGCTCGTGGTTCGCTTGAAAAAGAAAACCCGCCCCAAGCCTTCCCCGATTAAGACAGACTTCTAGCCAGTGCTTGCTCGACTCCTGCCCGTGCTCGTCGCCCTTCTCTTGGCGAGCCCTTCTGTGACGGCTGCCCAGAGCAGCTCGGAGAACGCGGAGGCGCGCGTGTACTTCGAAGAAGGGAACCGGCTGTTCGAGCAGGCGAACCGCGCGCGTGCCCCGCAGCGGACGGAGCTTTTGCAGCGCTCGCTCGAAGCGTACGTCGACAGCCTGCGCATCGTGCGGAGCCGGAACGCGCTCTTCAATGCGGCCATCGTGCTTGGGGAGCTCGGGCGCCACGATGAAGCGTTCAACTACTTCGGCGAGTACTTGGCGATTGAGGGGCTGACGGCGGCCGACCGGGAGAACGCGACGGCGCGGCGCGATGCGCTTCGTAGCGAGGTGGCGGTGCTTCAAGTGAGCTCGGAGCCCGAGGGCGCGTTGCTTTGGGTCGACCGAAAGGACTTGGCGCCCCGCGGGAAGACGCCCATCGAGCTGGCGTTGCCGCCGGGCGAGCATCGGGCGTTCGTCGAGAAAGAGGGGTTCGAAGCGGTCGAGCGAACGCAGACGATGGTGCGTGGGGTGACGACGGTGTTGTCGCTTGCGCTCTTGCCGGTGGCGGTGGCGCCGGTCGAACCGGAGCCGGTGCCCGAGCCGGTGGCTGAGCGTCCGCGGCTTCGCAATGCGGCCATCGGAACGGCGGCGAGCACGCTCGCAGCGGCAGGCGTCGCCATTGGGCTTTCCGTCCACGCGCGGACGCTGCGCGACGACTACAACCAGGCCGCGGCGCAGTACACCCTCACCGGCGACCTGGCGGACTACCAGCGCGCGCAGGAGCTCGCCGACCAGACCGACCGCTTCAACTTGGCCGCGGACGTGCTTTGGGGAACGACGATTGGCCTCGGCATCAGCGCGATTGTGCTCTACGGCGTGCACCGGACGAAACAGAAGCGGGAAGCGCCCAACGTGGCGGTGTCGGTGTCTCGGCACGGTGGCTTCGCGTCGATTCGGATGCCGATTGGAGCGCGGCCATGAGTCGCGGGCTCGTCGCTCTGCTCGTGCCGGTTGTGCTGCCGTGGATGGCGCTGGCCGGCGGATGCTCGTGGCTGAACGCGCCGGAGCGAAATCTGACGCCACCAGGCACCGGCGGCGACGGCATCGAGCTCTTCTGTGACGACATGCTCGATGACGACAACGACTTGGCGTTCGATTGCGACGACACGGACTGCGCGCAAGAGCCGGCCTGCTGCGAGCTCCGCCGCACGACGCTCAGCGAGGATTGGACCGCTGCGAATCTCGGCAACGATTGGGTTTTCACCCCGACCGGCGGTGGGGTGTGGGGCCCGCTTCGGCCTTCGCTGGATGACGCGACCTTTGTCGGTGGCTTCCTTCCCGATGACTCGCCGCGCGCGCTCTTGAGCAAAGATTGTGTCTCGCTCGGGCTCGGAGGTTGGGTGAGCACGACGCTGCGAACGACGGACGCCACGGGCTGCACACCCGACGCGGAGTGCGAACGCTACGCCGGCCTGGTGCTGACCGTGGCCGATGACTCGGCGGTGGGCGGCAAGCTTCAAGACGAGCTCGCGGTGACGCTGCACGCCGGCGGCCTCGTGCT
>CAVPIE010000005.1:0-209389 GCA_963704865.1 uncultured delta proteobacterium
GGTTTCGACGCTCTGTCCGAGGAAGGCGGAGATCCCCGTCGCGATCAACAGAATGATAATCAAGATGTTCTTGAATTGTTGGAAAAGGATGGCCCAAGGGGAGACACGACCGGCAGCTTGCAGCTCGTTGGGGCCAAATCGAGCGAATCGACGCTCAACTTCGGCCTTCGCCAGGCCGTGCTCGGAGGACTGCAGATGCGACATGACCGCGTCGACGGACAGGGTGTGCCAGACCGGCGCGGAGTCAGACACGGGCTGCGACATAGCTGATGGCATCCTCGAAGCTCGCAATCTTGCCATAGTCCTCTTCGGGAATTTCAACGCCGAGCGCTTTGTGAATCCCTTGAACCCAGCGAAGAATATCCATCGAGTCGAGGTCGAGATCGTCGCGCAGGTCGGCATCGTCTTCGATCTCTTCGTCGGTGATGTCCGGGGCCACTTCGGTTAGGCATTGGAGCAAAGTCGATCGGATTTCGTCGCGAGTCATAGCTTCTCCGGCTCCTGCAGCAGTCGATCGAGGGCAGTCAGGAAACGCGAGCCCTGGTGACCATTGCTGACGCGGTGATCGGCGCCGAGGGTAACCCGCATGACGGGCCGCGGCACGACCTGCCCGTCGACCACCCAAGGTCGTTCGACTGTGGCGCCGCAGCCAACGATAGCCACCTGCGGCGGAAAAATGATCGGCGTCACGCTCTCGACCCCACGCTCGCCAAGTGAGGTCAAGGTGATCGTCGCAGAGGTCATCTCCGAGCTCCGAAGGGTCCCGGCACGCGCGCGGCCCACCAAATCGGTCATCCTGGCCATGAGCTCGCCGAGGCTGCCTTCGTCGGTGTTTCGCAAGGCTGGGGCCACGAGCCCTCCGCCCCGAAGGAAAATCGCAAGCCCGACGTGCACGTCCGCGCTCGGCACCGCCTCGGCACCCTGCCAGGTCGCGTTCAGCAACTCGTGCTCACGCAAGGCCAGCGCCACGGCGCGCAACACCAACACGCCGGATACGAGGCGCTCGCTCACGCTCAGAGATGCGTTGGTCTCGCGAAGCCACGCGAGCGCGCTCCCCATGTCGATGCTTTGCTCGACGTAGTAGTGAGGAATCTGGTCATTGGCGCGTGTCATGGCCGCCGCGATTGCTCGCTGCATGCGCTCGGCGGGCGAAACCGGCTCGCTTGGCACGAGAGCCTTCGCGCTCCTTACGTCACTGGCTTGAATCGCCCCGCCCGGCCCGGTTCCCGGAAGCTTGGAGATATCGATGTCGTGCTCAGCCGCAATTCTGCGCGCGTAGGGCGAGATGCGAACGCGGTCGCTCGGACCCGAGCGCGCCCTCCGACCAACCCCCACCAGGTCGTCGAACGTGATCCGACCGTGCTGGCCACTGCCCTGGATCCCCTGAAGCGAGACGTCTAGCTCATGTGCACGCCGCCGGACGGCCGGAGAGGCCAACGGTCCATCGACGTCGACTTTGGAAGAACCAGCGGAGATGATCGTCCCCGGCACTGGCGCTGACACTGGCGCTGACACCGGCGCTGACACCGGCGCTGACACTGGGCAGCTGCCGCTGTATCGATCTCCGCAAGCACCGTCCCCACCGGCACCTTCTCCCCCTCCCGCACCAGCAGCCTCTCCACGACGCCGGTCTCGAAAACCTCCACCTCGATGAGCCCCTTGTCGGTCTCTACCTCGGCAATGATGTCGCCCTGGGAGACCCGATCGCCCACTGCAACGCGCCAGGCCGCGAGCACCCCGGCGGCCATATCGGCGCCAAGTGAGGGCATGACGAACTCAGCCACCGACGACGCTCCTTCTCGCCGCTGCGACGATTCGGTCGACCTGCGGGATGGCGGCTTCCTCGAGGTGCTTGGCGTACGGCATCGGCACCTCGAGGGTGCAGACGCGCGCGACCGGCGCGTCGAGCTCATAGAAAGCCTCCTCGGCCAAAATCGCGCTGACTTCCGACGCAAGGCTGCCGGTCTTCCAAGCTTCGTCGATGACGACGGCCCGATGCGTTCGCGACACGCTCCCGATGATGGTGTCGCGGTCGAGTGGACGAAGGCTTCGCAGGTCGACGACTTCCGCCCTCAGGCCTTCCTTTTCGAGCTCCTCTGCAGCAGTGAGCGCTTTGTGGACCGAGCCGCCGTATGCGATGAGGCTCAGGTCCGTGCCTGGGCGCCGAATCGCCGCCTTCCAAGGGGACGGAGGCGTCGACTCCGTGTCGAGCGGCCCCTCGATGCCGTAGAGCATCTGATGCTCGAAGACGAACACTGGGTCGGGATCCTCGACCGCGGCAAGCAACATGTCGTGCGCGTCCTGCACGGTAGCCGGCGCGAGCACCTTGATGCCGGGCACGTGCGCATACCAGTTCTCGAGGCTGTGAGAGTGCTGTGCGGCGATTTGCTTGCCGCCGCCGGTTGCCATTCGCACCGCGATCGGCACCTCGAACTGGCCACCTGACATATGCCGCATCACCGCGGCATTGTTCACGACCTGGTCGAGCGCCAGCAAGCTGAAGTTCACGGTCATGACCTCGACGATGGGTCGCATGCCGCCGATCGCTGCGCCTATCCCCGCGCCGACGAAGGTCGACTCGCACAGAGGTGTGTCGCGAATACGGTCCTCGCCGAACTCCTCCAAGAGGCCCTTGCTGACCGCGTAGGGACCGCCATAGCGCCCTACGTCTTCGCCCATCAAGAACACGCGCGGGTCGTCGCGAAGCAAGGTCTGTAGCGCGGTGCGCACCGCGTCTCGATAGCTGGTCACGATAAATCCCTCGCATAGGTATGACGGGTGATGGTTTCGACAGGCTCCCAGTCGCCCTGTTCGGCGAACTCGACGGCCTCGGCGACCTCTTTGGCTGCGTCGGCTTCGATCGCATCGATGTCGGCCTGCGTGATCAGGCCGTCGCTCAGGCCGCGTTCCTGAAAGCCCTCGATGGGATCGTGCTTCTTGTGTTTCTCGACCTCCTCCTTGGTGCGGTAGAGCTCGGCGTCGTACATGGAGTGTGCGCGAAAACGGTAGGTCCTGAGCTCGAGGAACCGCGGTTCGCTCGTCTCGCGGACGAGCTCGGCCTCGTTGTGCACCGCGCGTTGGACCGCAACGACGTCCATTCCATTGACCGAATCCGCTGGAACGCCGTACGCTGGCGGATTGTTCGCGATGTCACTGTCTGACACGTGGCGCTCCAAGACCGTCCCCATCGCGTACCTGTTGTTCTCGCAGAGAAACAAGACTGGCAGCTTCCAAAGCGCAGCCAAGTTCAGCGACTCGTGGAACTCGCCTTCGTCGGTCGCGCCGTCGCCAAAGAAGCAAGCCGTCACACGCGACTCGCCTTTCATCTTGTCGGCCAAGGCAAGACCGACTGCGATCGGCAATCCGCCACCGACGATGGCGTGCCCGCCATAGAATCGCCGCTCCGCAGAAAACAGATGCATCGAACCGCCACGGCCGCCTGAGCAACCGTTGGCTTTCCCGTACATCTCGGCCATGATTTCTCCTGCCGGAATACCGCGAACCAAGGCATGGCCGTGCTCCCGATAGGTTGCCACGATGTTGTCGTCCTCCCGAAGCGCGTGCAGCGCTCCCACCGCGACGGCCTCCTCGCCGATGTAAAGGTGCAAGAACCCGCGGATCTTCTGCTTCGCGTAGAGCTCAGCGCTCTTCTCCTCGAGCCGGCGAATGCGAATCATGTCGCGTAGCAACTCGATGGCGTCGTCACGTGAGATGTCCAGCCTCATCGCTCGTCTCCTTCCAGGGTCGACGTGTCCCCTTCGGGCAAGCCGAGCTCCCGCGCCTTGAGCAGGCGCCGCATGATCTTTCCGCTGCGCGTCTTGGGTAGCGATTCGATGACGTCGATTTCACGCGGCGCCGCGGTACCGAGGTTCTTTCGCCCAAAGCCGATGAGCTCCTTTTGAAGCTCGTCGCTCCACGCCTGCCCCGGCTGCAAGCTGACGAAGGCTTTGATGATCGTGCCGGCAACCGGATCGGGTTTGCCGATAACGCCGACTTCCGCGACCGCTGGATGCTTCATCATCACGCTTTCGACCTCGAACGGGCCGATCAGGTGCCCCGCCGACTTGATCACGTCGTCGGCACGGCCGACGAACCAGTAGTATCCGTCTTCGTCGCGACGCGCGAGGTCCCCCGAAAGGTACCATCCATCCCGGAAACAGGCGTCGTACCGCTCCTGGTTGTTCCAATAACCTCGGAACACGGACGGCCAATCGGGACGCAAGGCGAGCTCACCGTCTAGCTTCGGGTCGTTCACCTCATGCATGTGTCCGTCATCACCTTCCCGGAGAATCCCAGCGGTGACCCCGGGGATCGGCCGGCCCATGGAGCCCGGTCTCACGTCCATCGACGCATAGTTCGAGATCATGATCCCGCCGGTTTCGGTCTGCCACCAATTGTCATGAAATGGCTTGCCGAGGACTTCTTGACCCCAGATGACCGCCTGGGGGTTCAGGGGCTCCCCCACGCTCGCCATGAAACGAAGCGCGGAAAGGTCTCTGCTTCGCGGCAGCTCTGGCCCGGCTTTCATCAACATGCGGATCGCGGTCGGCGCCGTATACCAAACTTGCACCTTTTCTTCCTCCAGGATTCGATACCAGCGCGTCGGGTCGAACTCCGCCTCGTCGATGACCATCGTGACGCGGTTACTGAGCGGCGCACTGATGCCATACGAGGTTCCCGTCACCCAGCCGGGGTCAGCTGTGCACCAGTAGTTGTCACCCGGGTGTAGATCGAGCGCAAGCTTGCCGGTGACGTAGTGCGTGAGCACCGCTTGGTGCACGTGGTACGCGCCCTTGGGCGTGCCGGTCGTACCGCTGGTGAAGTGAAGCAGGGCCGGAGTCTCGGGATCGGTGTCAGCGATTTCGTACTCCGCAGAGGCTTCGGCCATCGCTTCGGTCCAGTCGACGGTTCCCGCGGATTTCCGGGGCGTCTTCGGATCGGACACGATGATCACGTGCTCGAGCGTGGCTATCCGATCGCGTATCGCAGCGATTCGCCGCTGGTAGAGGCGCTCCGTCGTGAAGAGCACGCGCGCCTCGCCCAACTGAAGCCGCTCTGCAATCGGCTCGGGACCAAACGCGGAAAACAGTGGGCAGAAGACCGCCCGGTGCTTGAGGGTCCCGAGGGCGCAGAGGTAGAGCTCCGGAATCCGCCCAGCGAGCGAGTATACCCGATCCCCGGCCTCGACGCCGAGCGCAGACAGCACGTTGGCGAACTGACTGCTCCGCGCGTCGAGCTCGGCATAGCTGAGCTCCTGCCGCTCGCCCTTCTTGCCGAGCCAGATGATCGCCGTCTGCCCACCATGCCCATTCGCCGCGTGCCGACCGACCGCCTCGTAGGCGATGTTGAGGCCACGGCCACCGGGCAGCCCGTCGAGCTCCCGACGCGCCGCTTCCCAAGAGAACGATGCTCGCTCCTCATCGTAGTCCTTCAGATTCGGAGTCACGTACTCGTCCCGCACTCGCTTCTCGAGTCGCACGACCCTCAGGCTCCCGTTAGGAATCTTCGGTAGAGACGATTGGCGGCAAGGTCCTGGAACGGCAAGAGCGCCGCGCCACAGACCCAGTCCCGGTTCAGAGATCGGAGCCATTCTTCGGTGACGTTCTCCGGTTCGAGACCTGCCGCGTGGATCGCCGCGACCAGCTCGAAGGCCCCGCGAATGGGTTTTCCGTCTGCATAGATGCGAGCAAACGATGCGTATAGTTCTTCGATATCACTTGAATCGGTCATGACAATTCTCCGTGGCGCACGGCGTCGATCAGCATTCGCCGCTCCGCCGATGCGATCACCTGTCGAGTCCGTGGCACTGCGTCGGGGTTCACCGAAATCGACGTGATGCCAAAACGAACGAGCTTCTCTGCGAACTCAGGCCGGTTCGAAGGCGCCTGTCCGCAAAGAGAGGACGTGAGCCCGCAGTCTTCGGCTGTTCGAACGATGCGCTCGATGGCCCACAGCACCGCATCATCGGCCTCGTCGAAGAGCTCCGCGCAAATTGCCGAGTCCCGGTCGACCCCGAGCATGAGCTGCGTCAAGTCGTTCGAGCCGATCGAAACCCCGTGAATGCCGAGCTTCGCGTAGTCGGGAATGCGGTAGAGGATCGACGGCACCTCGGCCATCACCCAGCGAAGCAATCTCGGATCGCTCCCGAGTCGGTGCTTGTCAATCCGCTCCAGGCAGGCCTCGAGCTCCCACTTGGTTCGCACGAAAGGGATCATGATGTTCACATTTGGCGACGCCTCGCGGACGCGAGCCAGAATTTCGAGCTCTAGATCGAAGAGCTCGGGATCCTTCACATAGCGGAAGCAGCCCCGGTACCCGATCATCGGGTTCTCCTCATGCGGCTCGTAGTCCGCGGCGCCTCGCAAACCGCTGAATTCGTTCGTGCGAAAATCGTAGGTCCGATAGATCACGGGCCGGGGAAAGAAGGGTCGCGCGATTCGCAGGAGCGACTCGGTCATCTTGCTGGCGAACTCGTCGGAGCCGCCCTCCGCGATCAGCGCTTTGGGATGCACGCCGCCGAGCGCATCGGTGATCATGAACTCCGCGCGAAGCAGGCCCACGCCATCGACCGGTAATGCAGCAGCTTCTTCGGCGGCGTCAGCGATCGCTAGATTGACGTACAGGCGCGTCGCGAGAGGCTCCATCGCCGTTTCGGCTGAGGCCACCGCTGTCGATCGTGCACGAGACGACGCTGCGACGGATGGCCCTTTGGTCGCGTCGCCTGAGACGATCTCGCCCCGCGCCCCATCCACCGTTACCAATTGCGAGCTCTTGAGCACCCGCGTCGCGTTGCCGGTACCGACGATACAAGGGATGCGAAGCTCTCGACTCACGATCGCCGCATGGCAGGTCATTCCTCCTTCGTCGGTGACGAGCGCGCCAGCATGACGCATGACCGGCACCCAGTCGGGGCTGGTCATCTCCGCCACGAGAATCTCGTCCTTGCCAACCTTCGCGTCCGGTTGGAACTCCCGCATGACGCGCACCTTGCCGGCAACACGGCCCGGAGAGGCGCCAAGCCCGGTCAGGAGCCGGGTCCCCGGCTCCGCCACGAGGGTCGTGATCGGGCGGGACTGAACGATGTAGATCTTGCCTTCGTGTAACGCCCATTCGACGTCCTGGGGGCTCCCATAGTGCTGTTCGATTCGAAGCCCGAGGCCGGCGATCTCGAGCACCTGCGCATCGTCGAGAACGCGCATCTCGCGCTGCGCTTTGGGGACTTCGAGCTTCACCTCCGAGCCGTCCGCCTGTCGGACCACCTTGTGCGCCTTCGAGCCGACGCGCGCGCTGAGGACTTGGGCGCCGCCCTTCGCGGGGTCACGTGAGCGGCCCACGAGATACGTGTCGGGTTCGACCTGTCCCCCGACCACGACCTCCCCGAGCCCGTACGCGCCTTCGACGAGCATCCGTTCATGATCCTGTGAGATCGGGTCGACGGTGAACATGACTCCCGAAGCTTCCGAATCAACCATCCGTTGTACGACGACGGCGATGGTCGGCTCGTCGGTCAGTCCCAAGCTGTGCCTGTACGCCACGACACGCGCGCTCCAGAGCGACGCCCAGCAATCGAGGATTCGTTGGATCAGGGTTTCTGCCACGACGTTGGTGAACGTCTCGTTCATTCCGGCGAAGGATGCTTCCGCGGTGTCCTCCGCGGTGGCCGATGAACGGACCGCGACCCGCGACCCTTCCCCGAGCCGCTGGAACGCTTCAATGACGACAGCCTGCACGTCGTTTGGAACACCCGCGCGCCGCACCGTGGCCTGCAACTCGTCGGCGGCGAGCTTGAGTGCGCTCGAATCATCGAGGTCGGTGTTCTCGGCGATGTCGAGGAGTCGCTTCCGGCACCCCGCCAGGTCGAGGGTGTGCAAGTACGCTTGGCCGGTGATCACGAAGCCCGGAGGCACGGGCAAACCGGCGGCCGTCAGCTCGCCGAGGTTGGCTCCCTTGCCCCCGGCGACCGGAGTGTCGATCCGGCGGAGGGTCTCGAACCCCCGAACGAACTCCGATGTTTTGGGCGCCATGCCGCGACATTACATGCATCCGGCGCGCCAAGTGGCTGGAGCGCCAGAGCCCCGCAGTTCCGTAGAGAAACCGCAACGGAAAGGAGCAGGTAGCGCCAATCGTGCGCCTTTCCGCAACAAAAGCGAAGATTGTGCGCCTCGCTGACCCCGAAACTGCAAAAAGGCTGAAGTCGCGTTTGGCACGTTGGCTGCAGTACTGGTATCAACCCGGTCCCGCAAAGGAGTCGACCATGAGCGCCGATGAAGCCAACAAGACACTGAAGCAAGACCTTCAAGAAACCCGCGACGACCTCAGGCGTACCGCCGACGAGATCAAGGTGAAGCTCCACCTCGCCAGCATGGACGCGAAAGACGCCTGGGAAGAGATCCAGCCACGCATCGCAGATTTCGAGCAACGCTTCGACGCGAAGGCCGACGAGGTCGGCGAAGAGCTCAAAGCGCTCGGGCAGGAGATCAAACAGCGCCTGGCCAACATCAAGGCCAAGCTCAGCTAGGAATCCCCGCGGCTCGGGGTCGCTGCCCGGTCGCTAGCTGCCGGGTTCGGCCTGCTCGCGAACGACGAACACGCTGCAAGGCGCATGGCGTACGGTGGCTTCGGCCACGCTGCCCAGCAGGCGACGCAGCACACCGGTGCGTCCATGCGAGCCGACGACGATCAGGCTGGCCTTGGTCTCTTTCGCGATTTTGCAAATCGCCATCGAAGGATGCGAGCTCGGAATGGCGTCGTATTGCACGTCGGTGTCGGGCAAGTGCGCAAAGTGGCGGTGGCGGGCTTCTCTGAGCCGGTGCATCGAGCTCTCGTCCCAGGCCTCGGAATCGCCTGGCGCGACCGGCCAGCCGCCCAGCCCGGTCGTTCGCTTGGGATCATAGGTGTGAACGAGGAACACGCGCGCTCCATCGCGCCCAGCGATTTCGGCGGCCCGCTCGAGGGCGACTTCGGAGCAGGACGAGAAATCGGTGCAAACGAGGATCAGTGGCTTCATTTCTCGGGAGCCTGATTGAGGTCGAGCAGGATCTTCCCTGCTCGCCCTGGCCTTCGTGCGTGCGCGAGCGCCTCGTGTAGCGCATCCAGACGATAGGTTTGTTCGACGGGCGTGCCAAGCACGCCGCTTTTGATGAGCTTTGCGGTCTTGCGGACCAGGCCGAGGCGCTGAAAGAGCGTTCGCTTGGCGAGGTATGCAGCCAAGTAGAACCCCTCGACGCTGGTCATCGGCATCATGATGTCGCGCGGCGGAAGCGAGATCGGCTCGCGGCTCAAGGTGCCATAACAAACCATGCGTCCGCCCGGGGAGAGCGCTCGCAGCGCCTCCGAACCGGTCGGGCCACCGACGCAGTCGAGAACGTAGTCGACACCTCCGGGCACGATGCGATGCACGGCGTCGAGCAAGTCCTCATCTTCCAAGGCCACGACGTGCTTCGCGTGTCCCTGCTTCAAACGCTCCGCGCCCGACCGGCTGCGGACGACGTCGATGACGCGAAAGCCATCCGCGCGGGCGAGGTTCCGAACCATTTGGGAGAGCGCAGACCCCGCCGCGGTTTGGAGCAGCACGGACCCTCTAGGAACACGAAGCACGTGCCTTACGAGCACCAGCGCCGTCAGCGGGTTCACGAAAAAGGAGCAAGCCTGAGCGTCGCTCAGCGAGCGTGGCACGGGAAACGCGCGGCGTGCATCGATGAGCGTTTGCTCCTGCCAGGTCCCGTGGGGCGGCCCGCTGACCACCGCGACTCGTTTACCGACGAGGCGCCCGCCGAGAAAACCACCACCGGACTCCTCGACGATGCCCAGCCCTTCGACGCCGAGGGCATACGGCGGGCGCGGGAACGGCTCCGAAGATGCCGGACTGTCGGTCGGCCGCTCCGCCCCGCGATTCCAGATCATCCGAGCAAACGAGCGCTCGTAGATTCCATCCATGTAGTTGAAATCCGAAGGATTGACCGGCGCCATCTTCATGCGGACGCGCACCTGGCCTGCAGCAGGCCGAGGCACCGGGGTCTCGCGGACCTCGACAGTGCTTGGGTCGTCCGAAAACGCATCGATCCATGCAGATTTCACGGCTCAGTCCCCTTTGGGGCCGCTGAGCCCGCTCGGCATCGAAAACGGCCAGTTGGAATCGACCGTGCCAGCGTCGACTTCGAGAATCCTGCCCGTCACCACCGCGACGCGCCCCTGTTCTTTGAAGCGATCCAAAATCATCGATTGTCGATCTCCCGCAGGTACTTTCCGGCATTCCTGCACGTTCTGCAACGGTTGACCTCGCCTCGCTGCTCCCGTAGCTTGCTACGAATGACCTATTGCGTGGCCGTCAAAGTCGATGAAGGGCTTGTTTTCGTCTCGGACTCCCGAACCAACGCCGGGGTCGACCACATCAGCACCTACGCAAAGACGCACACCTTCTGCGGGGACGGCACGCGGTTCTTCGCCCTGCTCAGCGCTGGCAATCTCGCGACGAGCCGCGCGGTCGTGACCCGCCTGCGCCACGACATGCAGGACGGCGCAGAGCTGAGCTTGAACACGGTGAAGCACTTGACCGACGCGGCAGACTACATCGGCCGCCTCAGCCGTGAAGAGCAGCACAAGCACAACAAGCGCGTGAAGGACGAGCAGTTTCAGGCGGGCGCGAGCTTCATTCTGGGCGGCCAAATCCAAGGGGGGCGCCATTCGATCCTTCTCATTTACGCGGAAGGCAACTACATCCCGGTCTCCCGTCATTCACCCTACCTGCAAATTGGCGAGGACAAGTACGGCAAACCGATCCTAGATCGCATGATCGACCACGAGCTCAGTCTCGAAGTCGCGGGCCGTTGCGCGCTCGTCTCGATGGATTCGACCATGCGAAGCAACGCGAGCGTGGGCCCGCCGATCGACCTCTTGCTCTACTCCGCTGGCACGCAACGCCCCGGGAGCCAGGTGACCTTTGGCGAAGACGACGACTACTTGCGCGAGCTCCGGCGCGCCTGGCAGGACAGCCTGAAGGCCGCCTTCATCGAGCTGCCGAAATTGCCGCTTCCTTCACCGTCCGTTCGCCTGGTCGACGGCTAGCGAAGACCTTCATCGGCCGGGCGGCTGCCGTCGGAGGTCGAGCGTGTAGTGGTTCTCGGCAGAGTAGACCGGCTCCTTGGGGATGCGCGTCGTGCCCAGGCGCCGTTTCGCTGGCCGCCACCTTGCAAGCTGACGCGCTCGCGCCTCGGCTCGATCGGCTGGCGGGCCGTCGTAGCGCGGAGCATCGGGGTTCCAGTAATAGTATCGGCTGGCGGCAATGGTCCGATCCGCGCCGTCGACGACTTCGATTTCCAACGGTGAATGCACCGGGATGTGCGGGTGGAACGCAGGCCAGCCCCCTGCCGACTTGTAGCGCACACCCGCCACGAGCGTGCCGTCGATCTCGCGCATCGCAAGGGCCACTCCGTTGACGAGCACCCGGCTCTCCCCAAGCACAGCCCGATGCGATGCGGAAACCTCGATGCGGTCGGTGGAGTTGTCGACGACCCGTGACGTGGTTCCGCCGTCGGCAATTTCGGCCATGAGCGGCCAGGGCTCGAGCGCCTGCCGGACCAGGACCTCGCCCCCGGCGAGCCCGAAGCGTCCAAGCACGGGGAAGCGCTGCTCGAGGAGTGGCTGCAACCAACGGGGGTCAAAATGGAGCCCGGCCGCCGCCAGGTCCGCGCAAATCGCCCGCAGGTCCTGCAAGAGGAGGGTCGGGAGCATGTATGCATCGTGAAGTGTTGCGCCCCACCGAACGAGGGGCTCGGTACAGGGCCTGGTCGCAAGCATCGCGAGGATCGCTCGAATGAACAGCGCTGCGAGCGACTGCTGATCGACCTCCGGCATGGTGGCGAACGCACGAAGCTCGATCAAACCTTGCAGGCCCGTCGGGGAGTCGAAGTTCCAGAGCTTGTCGACGCAGATCTCCGCCCGGTGCGTGTTGCCGCCGCTGTCGGTCATCAGGTTGCGAAACAAGCGGTCGAAAAAAATTCGGTCCGGAGGCCCCTCGAGCGAGTCGATCCCCAAGCAGGCCGTTTCGAGCTCGTAGAGCTTGCCGACCAAGGTTTCGTCGGCACGCGGCGCCTGCGACCCCGGTCCGACATACTGACCGGAGAAGAAATACGAAAGCGACGGGTGCTGTTGCCAATAACGGATGATGCTCGCGATGAGGTCCGGGCGCCGGAAGAAAGGGTTTTCGTCGAGGCTTGGGCCTCCGAAGAGCACGTGCGCGCCTCCACCTGTCCCCTGAACCTGGCCATTGAGATGGTAGCGCAGGGTGTAGAGCCCCTCCTTCGCCGCGGCCTGGGTGATCCGTTGCAGGATGTCATCATATTCGCGCCAGGAGCGCGTTGGCGGGAGGTTCACCTCGAGCACGCCCGGGTCCGCCGCAAGCCCGAGCGTGGTGATCGCCGATGCGGCGCTCGGACCGTAGCCGCAGAGCACCAGCCCTTCGGTGCCCTCGCTCAGCGCAACACGCTCGACCGCCTCGATCAGCGCGGAAAACGACTCGAGCTCGAGTGGCGGAATGAAGACCTCGAGCGCACCGTCATGGACCTCCACCGTAAGCGCACGTCGGAGGCGATCCTCATCGAGGTCGCCCAGTGGCAAGCGCAGCCCGAGCGGGCTCTTTCCCGAAACGGCGACGATCGGTTCCGTCGCCGAGAACGGCCAGTCATCGGATGCCCAGCCGTCCTCCGACCAGTCGAGCGGCAGCGCCCAGCCGTGTGGGGATTCGAGGGCATCCTCTTCGACACAGGGGACGACGTAACCGCCCAGCCCGAGCTCGTCGGCGAGTGCCTCGACAAATCGCCGCCCGTCTTCGGCGCGGTTTAGGGCGGGCACATCGTCGAGCAGGAAGATCTCGGGATGGCGCCACAAGGGCACACCATCGTGGCGATGGAGCGTCAGCACGACCCAGCGTGGAAGGGGCTCGCCCGGGTACTGCTTTCCGTAGACCTGCATGACGAGCCCGCCGGGGTAGAGCTCGTCGAGCAAACGAGAGGCGAGTCGCCTGGCATAACCGAGCTTTTGCGGCCCCAGCGCCTCTTGGTTCCATTCCGGTGCGTCGGGCTTCTCGGGGATGAACGTGGGCTCACCTCCCATCGTGAGCGAAAGCTCCTGCGCATCGAGTAGGGTCTCGACCGTGCGCGCCAGCTCGTCGAGCCCCGTGGTCACACGTCGCCGCTGAGCGTCAGCCTCACGCTCATCTCGGAGGCGACCGCGCCGGGGTGGAAATACTGCCCCTGGATCGGATTGACCCATTCGGGACGGTTCGCCACCGCAGAGGGCAGGAAGCGGTGATCCGTCAGAATTCCATTGGTGGGGTCGAAACCACGCCAGCCCGCGCCCGGAAGATACACTTCGGCCCAGGCGTGCATCGAGCCGGCGGCACGGTTGAATCCCGCGGTTCCGTCCGGAGGCGGAGGTTCGTACAAATACCCGCTCACGAACCGCGCCGCGAGACCGAGTTGGCGGCTCGTGGCAACCAGAAGCTCGGCCATGTCGCGGCAAGAGCCATTGCCGAGCTCGAGTGTTTCCTTCGCGCGCTGCGTTCCTTCGTCGTCACGACGCCGGTAGGCGATGTTCCGCTGAATCGCGAGATTGAGGTCCGTGAGAAACGAAATCGTGTCGCGACTCTGCGCCGAGAGGCCGATCGTGTCGCGTACCCAATCCAAGATCTTCCAGCGCTCCGATTCCTCGGGCTCGAGGTAAGGCCGGAGCGCGCTCTTCTCGCGATCGTCGTAGCTGAACGGGAACTCGTGCGCGCGGGGCTCCAGGATGAAATCGAACGGGTTCTCTTCGGTGACGTCGAACGCCATCCGGCAGTGGAAGGAGAGCAAAGACGCCTCGGCCAGACCAAAGCTTGCCACGGCCACGACGTTGTTGAAACAGTCGCGCATCCAGCGGACCTTGGCCTTCGGCGCACAATCGAGGGAGAAGGACGCGACGTGGACCGTCTGGCTTTCGCGCGGGCGCAGATACAGCGAATGCTCGCCGAAGCCTACCGGACGCTCGTACCGATACTCGGTTAGGTGGTCGACGGCGATCTTCATCGCATCTGGAGTAGCAGGTTTCTGTGGACTGTGTGATTTCTATTTGGTTTCGCTGGCATGTCCGCCCGGCAACATCGTCCTGAGCGCGTCGAGCGCGCGTGCCAAGCGGCTTCGGCGACGATATTCTCGACCCAACGTGAAGAACGTCATTCGTTTTCCCAGCCGGCTCCGAGCGGTCCACGCGACCGCCTCGGATGGGATTCGGTACCGGACCATTCACGGGTATCGACGTGCATTCGTGCTTGCTGGACAGGGGCCGGCCGTTCTGTTGATTCATGGAATCGGCGACAACTCCGAGAGTTGGCGCGACCTGATCCCAAGCCTCGCGCGCAAACACACGGTCATCGCGCCCGACCTTCTTGGCCACGGACAGTCGGACAAGCCGCGCGCAGACTACTCGATCGGCGCGTACGCCAACGCAATGCGTGACCTGTTGAGCGTGCTCGACATCGAACGCGCCACCGTCGTCGGACACTCCCTGGGCGGCGGGGTCGCCATGCAGTTCGCCTACCAGTTCCCGGAGCGCTGCGAGCGGCTCGTGCTCATCAGCACGGGCGGCGTCAGCCACGAAGTCCATCCGATGCTGCGATTCGTCGCTGCGCCCAACGCGGATCTCGTCTTGCCGCTTCTGGGGGCCCCAGGCGCGCGGACGCTCGGCCAGATCGGCTTCAGAATCCTCAAGGCTCTGAAGACGAAGATCGGGCACGACGCCAACCAGCTGTCCCGTGTCTTCGATGCGCTCCCGAATGCGGCATCGCGAAGAGCGTTCGTGCGCACGCTCCGCGCGGCCATCGACTGGCGCGGCCAGGCGATCACCATGCTCGACCGATGCTACCTGGCCAAAGACATGCCGACGCTCTTGGTCTGGGGCGACCAGGATGGCGTGATCCCCGTCACGCACGCGTACCAAGTCCACGCCGCGATGCCGGAAAGCCGGCTCGAGGTTTTCGCCAATGCGGGGCACTTCCCCCACCAGAACCAGCCCGCTCGCTTCTTGCAAGTCTTCCGAGAGTTCTACGACAGCACGAGCCCTTGCTCGCACAGCGCCGAAGAGTGGCGCGCCCTGCTCCGCAGAGGCGCTATTGCTGCGCCTGTTGGGACTCCTGCGCTCCGTCCGGTGGCACCTCATCTATCTGTGTGACGCGCACCGAAACGTCGAGTCGCTCGCCGTGCCCGCCTGCGTAGAGCGTTCCCGCCGTGGGGGTGGCATCGCGGTAGTTTCGCCCCGTCGCGACGCGAATGTGGTCGAGGTCGACCAGGCAGCCGTTGGTCGGGTCGAAGCCCCGCCAACCCACCGAGGGCAAGTAAACCTCCGCCCATGCATGGGAGGCTTCGGATTGAATCTGATTGTGGTAGGCCGCGCCGGTGTGAATGTAGCCCACTCGATAGCGCGCCGGAACACCAAGCAAGCGCGCGAGGCAGATGAACAAGTTCGCGAAATCCTGGCAGACTCCGCGCCGCTCTTGGAAGACGTCGAACGGTGAAGTCTCGAGCGTGGTCGCGCCTGGAATGTATTTGAAGTCGCGGTGCAATACTTCATTCAGGTCGATGAGCGTCTCGAGAAGGTCGTACGAGCGGCGCGCCGCAAAGCTCATCCCGAACCCGGAAAGCTCGCGCAGCTCGGTTTCCGGAAGCTCGGGCGGCAGCAAGAAAGGGTTCATCATCTGACGCTGCCAAGGCATCCAAACCAGCGGGATGCTCGTGCTTCGAAGCGAGGAGTGCGTGTTGACGTGGAACACACGGACCTTCGAATACGCCCGCACCCAAAGCTCGGTGTAAGGCTGGCTGATCTGAAAGCTCAGCACGTGGTTGCCGAAGACGTCCTCGTACGAATATGCCTGTCCCGGCGGGGAAATCTCGAGCTTGTATTCGAGCACGTCTTGGGTGAGATCGCGGACCGGTTGAAGGCGCACGGTGTGCGACGAGGTTTCGACCGGCGTTTCGTATCGATAGACCGTCTCGTGGGTGATGTCGTAGGTGTGCCAGTTGCCCTTCTGGACGCCGAGCGTCGGCAAGCCGGGCGCCGGCATCGAATCCAAAGAACGCTGAGCCGGTCTTGCCTTCACGCGGGGTGCGTCCGACTTGGATTGAACCCAACCGGGCGCGCCAGCCCGTGCCGAGGGCCTGGGCGGCTGCGGTCGAGTCGCCTCTCCCGTCTTGATCAGTTGCCCGCGACTGATGACCTGCATCTCTCCGGGTGCAAGCTGTGACCAGGGCTCGGCCGAGAGCGGGCGCGTCGACACGACGGTCAGAGTGCGATTCTCGTCGACCGAGTTCGACACGTCGAGCTCGAGGAGATCGGACTCCAGCTTGATCGATGAGGGCGGGGGGATGCGTCGAAGATAGTGAAGCGCGTTGTACCCGGACTGGTCGTGATAGGCCACGACGTGCAGACCGTCGCTCCAGATGACGTTGAGTGTTCCGAGCTCGTTTAGCCTCTGCAGCCAAGCGTGAAGCGTCTGCCAACCCACGTCCGCAAAGCTGCGGGCGCCGGCCGCACGCACCTGACCCATCAGCCAACAGAGCGCGTGCTCCGAATCGGTATGACCGACCGGCTCGAAGCCGAGGCCCTCATCGAGGGGCAGCGTCACGTCGAGGTTTCGCCCCAGCTCCCCGTTGTGGGCGAAAATCCAATCGCGTCCGGCGTGGCTACGCACGAACGGATGGGCGTCGGTGAAGGACCGCCCGCGGTGCGTGCCGCTATGACACATGAAAATACTGGAACGAAAGCGGTCCCAGCGCTGCACGGCGGTCGCGACCGCCATGTCGTACTCGACGTGTGGGTCCTTGAGGACCGATGCGCCTACGCCGTCACGCGGATACCAGGCAAAGCCCCAACCGTCTGGCCTGTTGCCCTTTTTGAAGTTGATCTTGGGCGATGCGGGGCTGTCGTAGCAAATGGCAAGAAGGTCACTGTTGAGCTGCTGCAATGCTTTGCTCCGCGAGAATCTGGGTCTGCAATTCGGTGGAGTGGAAGAACTCTTGTTCTATAGAGGTACACAAATCGGTGACCGAGTCGACCAGGTACGTCAACTCGCCGTGAAGCTCGTTGCCGACGATCGGGTGGCCTTCTCGCAGCGCCACGTGACTGAGCAGCGCTTCGAGCAAGGCCGTCGACACCATCCCAACGCGATTCGACCCGTAGCCTCGCACGTGCACCAAGGAATGGCGAGCGGACCTCAGGCAATACGAAACCGAACGCGGCAAGTCTTGCTCGAAAAGCAGAAAGTTCACGACCTCGCGGGCTGTCGGTGTCCCAAAGGAGCGCTTCTGGAACGGCTCGGTCGCCGAACAACAGGCGAGAAGCGCCGACCATTGCGCCAGGCGGATCGGGTCGTCGATTTCGCCTTCGTCGGGAAAGGTGTGGAAGTGCACGTCCATGAGGCGCGCGGTCTGACCAGCCCGCTCGAGGTATCGCCCCAGACGCATGAACGCCAGCGGCTCCCCATTGAGCATCGTCTCGTCCGCCTGGCCGTGAAACAGCTCGCCCATTTCGCGGATGTGTTGATAGAAGTGATCGCGATCGGAGCGATACAGCCGCCGGCCGGGTCCGCCCTGAAGCCAATGCCAGAGCGAGTTGACCGTCTCCCACATCTCGGAGCTGACGATTTCTCGCGCAGTGCGAGCATTCTCACGGGCCCAGCGTACCGATTCGACGATCGAGGTCGTGTTTCGGCGATCCCAGGTGAGATACTCCTGAACGGTCTCTCCGTTCTCGTCTTCGCCGAAGTGGCGGCGGTACCGCTCCTCCTCACCGGCGACGACCACGAGTGGATGCCAGCGGTGAAGGTGCGGAAGGTCGACACCCGGGACGAACGCCCGGTTCACGCGCAGCAAGCGCGCCATCCCCCCTACTCGCTCCATGTAGCGATTGAGCCAAAAACAATTGCCTGCGACCCGTGAGATCATGATTCGGGCGCCTCCAGCACCCAGGTGTCCTTCGAGCCGCCCCCTTGGCTGGAGTTCACCACATACGAACCGGCGTCGAGTGCAACCCGGGTCAAGCCGCCCGGCAAAACCCAGCTCTTCTTTCCGGTAAGCACGAAGGGCCGGAGGTCGACACGCCGAGGCGCGGCCTCCCCGCCGACCCAGGTTGGGCAGGTCGACAACTCGACGACCGGCTGCGCGATGTAGCCTTCAGGGGTTTCCCGAATCTTTGCAGCGAACTCGTTGATTTCGCTTTGGCTCGCGCGGGGGCCGAAGAGCATCCCATAGCCGCCGCAACCGTCGACCGCTTTGACGACCAGGGAGCCGAGGTTGTCGAGAACGTACTGGCGGTCGTCCGGACGCATGCAGATGTAAGTCTGCACCTGACCGAGAATCGGCTCCTCATCGAGATAGAAGCGAATCATGTCCGGAACGAAGGGATAGACGGCCTTGTTGTCCGCGACGCCGTTGCCCGGCGCGTTAGCCAAGGTGACATTCCCGGCAGCGTAGGCGCCAATCAATCCGGGCACGCCAAGCGCGCTGTCTTCGCGAAACACCTTGGGGTCGAGAAAATCGTCGTCGATTCGCCGGTAGATGACGTCCACCGGTTGAGGGCCGGCCGTGGTCTTCACATAGACGCGCTCGCTGTGGACGAAGAGGTCGCTGCCTTGCACTAGATCGCAACCCATTTGACGAGCCAAGAAGCTGTGCTCGAAGTACGCCGAGTTGTACGCACCCGGTGTGAGCACGACGACGCGACTGTCCCCCGGGTCCCGAGGAGAGACGCTCATCAGCGCGTCGCCCAGTCGAGCCGGGTAGCTTTCGACGGTCCGAACACGGCTGCGCCGAAACACCCCCGGGAAAATGCGCTTCATCACACCACGATTTTCGAGGACGTAACTCACGCCCGATGGCGTCCGGAGGTTGTCCTCCAGCACCAGGAACTCGCCGTCGGCGCCGCGAATGAGGTCGATGCCGGCGATGTGGACGAAGACGCCCTCCCGCGGCCGAATGCCGTGCAGCTCTTTGAGGTACCCGGCGGTGCCGAACACCATCGACTCGGGGATGCGGCGCTCCTTGAGGATGCGCTGCCCGTCGTAGAGGTCCGACAGAAACATGTTGAGCGCCGTGACCCGCTGGATGAGGCCACGCTCGATGTTGTCCCAGTCTTTGCCGGGGATCACGCGCGGAATCAGGTCGAAGGGGAAGATCTTTTCTTGCCCCTTCGAATCGGAATAAACCGAAAATGTGACCCCTCCACGAAACAGCGCGCCCTCGGCGAGCCGCTGCCGGGTCATGAACTCGAGCCGACCGAGTTGGTCGAGCTCCGCAACCATGTCGGCCACCTCTTCGCGCGAGCTTCCGTCGCCTCGAAAGAGCTCATCGTAGGTCCTGGGCAGGGGCGCGTAGCCGTCGAGGAGCGTCGTATCCCCCGCCAGGCCAACGGTCTGCTCGAGCTCCGCTGCCATGATGCAGACAGCATGAAAGGAGCGAGAAGTCGGAACCAGCGAAACCAGCGCCGCGCATTCGCTTCTTACCTCCCCGAAACAATCCCGAAACCCCTGCTGGCCCCAAATACAAGAGAGGTGTTATAAGGGACGACTCCGATGCATCCCTGGCACGACGTCTACATCGACGAAGACCAACTCGAATCGACCTTCCCCGTCGTCATCGAGGTGCCGATGGGGAGCAAGAACAAGTACGAGCTCGACAAGGAGAGCGGCCTGCTGCGGCTCGACCGCGTGCTGTTCAGTGCCGTGCACTACCCGGCCAACTACGGCTTCGTGCCGCGGAGCTTCTGTGACGACGGTGACCCGCTGGACGCCCTGGTCCTCGGCCAAGAAGCCGTCGTGCCGCTCACCATCATGAACGCGCGCGCCATCGGCGTAATGCGCATGCGCGACGACAAAGGGATCGACGACAAGATCATCGCCATCAGCGCCAACGACCCCGTCTACCAAGACCGAAGGACGCTCGAGGACCTACCCGACCACAAGCTGCGCGAAATTCAGCGGTTCTTCGAAGACTACAAAGCGCTCGAGAACAAAGAGGTCGTCGTCGAGGGCATGCAGGAGCGCGAAGAGGCGCTCGGGATCCTTCGCGAAGGGCTGGTCATGTACCGCCAGCTCCGACGGGGCGAGCTCTCCAAGGGCTAAGCGGCGCAAAATTGGCCCTGTAATCGCCCTGAAAAGGGCCCCACATCAAGGGCTTGCCATGTCCTAACTGCTTGATAAGGTGGCGGACCCGTTAGAGAACATTCCTTTTGGAGGGGCACATGCAGAAAGCAAGCTGGGTACTTTTATTGGCTGTCAGCCTAATGCTGACCGCCGGTTGTAAAAAAGACGAACTTAGGGCAAAAGACGCCCGAATCGCAGAGTTAGAGCAGTCGGGGCAGGCGACAGGCACCTCGCTCGAGCAATGCAAGAAGGACAAGGCCAATCTCGACAAGCTCGTGAAGGGTTACACCGGCGAGATCAACGCCATGGAAGCCGCACTGGCCGAGGCCGCCGCACGTGAAGCGCGTGCCGCCAAGCGCCTCGCCGAGTACAACTCGATGCTCAAGCAGCTCAAGTCGATGATCGACTCCGGCAAGCTCAAGGTCCGCATCGTCCGCAACAAGATGGTCATCGAGCTGCCCGAGGCGGTTCTGTTTGCCAGCGGCAGCGCCAAGCTCAAGCCCGATGGCGTTCGCGTCCTCGCCGAGCTCGGCCCGGTCCTCGCGAGCATCAAGGGACGCGAGTTCCAGGTTGGTGGTCACACTGACAACAAGCCGATCCGCACCAAGCGCTTCCCCTCGAACTGGGAGCTCTCGGGCGCGCGCGCCATCGACGTGGGCCAACTCCTCATCGAGTACGGCGTTCCCGCCACCCGCATCTCGGCCGCCGCCTACGCGGACACGCAGCCGGTTGCAGACAACGACACCCCGGAGGGCCGCGCGCTCAACCGCCGCATCGAGATCGCGCTTCAGCCGAACCTCGACGAGCTCCCCGACCTCTCGAGCTTCGAGTAAGCGACACGCATCCCTTTCGTAGGGATGCGGGCCTGCGGACGTGCCGGCGTGCATCATGCGCCCGGCACGTTTGCAATTGGGGCGCCTGAAGCGCGGAGTGGGCTAGCGGGCAGTTCCTTTGGCGGCTGCGCGCACCTCGGCCAGCAAGCTCTTGCTGAAAATGCGCCCGGTCAATCGGTCGATCGTTTCCTCTGCGGCCTGATCCCACTCGGCGCGGTACGGGCTCGTGTCGACGAGCTCGATTCCGCGCTCGAGCAAGATGTTGTAGGCCTTCGCGTCATCGCGACGCACGACTTTGTCGAGCGCCGCCGCAGCGCGCCGCGCGGTCTCCTTGAGCACCTGCTGATCCGCGGGCGAGAGCTGGTCGAACTTCTCCTTCTTGATCAACGATGCGCCGAGGATGATCCCGAAGCTCTCGTTCGACATGTACTTGAGCTTGGTGAACCATTGGAGCGCCAGGGCTGCGATTGGCGACGCGGGAACGACGTCCACCATCTTCGTTTGCAGGCCCGCGTACACTTCGGTCACGCCGAGCCGCACCGCATTGGCGCCAACGACCTTCAGGAACTCTGAAAAGATTGGGTCGTCTTTCCACGCCCAGGGACGCGCGGCTTTCAAGTCCGCCGGCTTGCGGATCGGAATGGTCGACATGATCCGGCCCTTCCCCGCGTCGGACCAGTTCAGCAGAACGAAGCCCACATCCTCGAACATCTTCTCGAAGCTTGGGTTCATCTTGGCGCGGACGCGGCCGAGCTCCTCGTAAGTCTCGATGACGCCGGGTGCGGAAAGCACCAACGCGGGACGCACGACGATGCCGAGCCCGATCGTGGTCACCCCTGCCGCATCCATCTGCCCGGCCCGCATCTTCCGAATGAAATCCCGCTCATCGCCCTGACTTCCACCCGAGTAGCAGCGGAGCTCGACGCGCCCTTCGGTCTCCTTGCTGAGACTTCGTCCCCAGGCCTTGAGGATCTTACCGAAGGTGGAGCCCGCTGGAGCAATGGTTGCGAATCGAATGACCGTTTTTTCGTCAGCCTGCGCGCTAGGCGTCTTGGTGCCGCCCACGAGCAGGCATGCGGCGGCCAAGATGAAAACGACCCAAGATTTCTTTGCTGCTTCGTACACGTTCTACTCCAATAAATCATCGCGCAGGCGCCGGAGGCCATCATCGGTGCAGCCTAGCCCTTCGCGGAGAAAAGCAGCGATGCTGCCATGTCGTTCGATGATTTCGGCCTGTGCTGCCTGAAGGCTCTGCCCTTTGACATACAACAAACCTTCGACGCGGGAAAAAGCGATTTCTTCACCCTCGGGGCCGGCCTGACTCGCCGCAAAGCTCCGGATCATGCCGAGCATTTTGTCGTTCTCTTCCTTCCGGAAATGGTTCGAAAGAAGGTAGTCCTCGACGACCGTCTCCCACGGAACACCGAGCGCAGAAAGAACCATCGCCGCCGCGAAACCGGCCCGGTCCTTGCCTTGCGTGCAATGGAACACCAGCGGCCGGTTCGCCAGATTGCTCACGACCCGAAGCAGGCCTGCGTATTGTTCCGTGAAGTCGCGCACCAGCATGCGGTTCACCGTGTCGAGCATGTCAGGCGGCACCTGTGAGAAGTCCCCCTTCAAGAACATCGGAATCAGCTTTGCGAACATGTCGCTGGACGCGATGGGCATGGGGTAGGACTTGGCCTCAGGCGGCAGGCGGCTAGCACCGCGCGCGGACACTTCTTCGGGCGACCGGAGATCGACGACTGACTTGATGCCAAGCCCTCCGAGTTTGCGCACGTCATCGTCGCTGAGCTGACTGAGCTCACCGGAACGGTACAGCTGTCCCCACTTGACGGTCCGTCCGTCGCTGGCCGTATAGCCGCCTAGGTCTCGAAAGTTCGGCTGGCCGCGGAGTGGAACGTGCCGATTCATCGACCTCATTTATGGCCTCCGTCCTTGCAAAGCGCCATCACTTACCCTGCTCATTCAAGGGCCTCGAGCGTTTCCAGGTCCTGAACCGCCGCGACTAGCCGTGAACCGCGAGATTCTACATAAACAGAGCGAAGGTGTGAGCCAAAGGGCAGCGCCCCGAGCAGACCCAAGAGCTTGGCTGTCCGCTCAATCGCCGACGCCCCGAACCTCAATCGACGATGCAGAAGCACGGTCTTGGCCAGCGCGTCACGCGCCTTCGACTCGCTGCTTCAGGTCTTCGTTGAAGCCGGCGTAGGATGGCCCGAGCTGCGCCTTGAGGAACGCCCAGACCAGCGGCGCGAGCAGGCCTGAGAAATTCTCGCCGTGTCGGAGGCGCGTCCTCTGCCCAGCGTCGAGCGGTTGCAAGATCAAGTAGTGGCTCCCGGTCACGAGGCCCTTGGGCCCACCGTGCCAGCGAAGCTCTCGCGCCTGCTCGACCCGCTCGATGACCACCGCTGACCCTGCCGCCCGTCCGAACAGCCTGAACTCGACGCGCCCGGCTTCCCCTACGACGGGCCGCCCTCGCAGCTTGAAGTGCTCGCTCCACTCGTCGTGTCGTTCGAAGTCCGTCAGGTGCTTCCACACCTCGTCCGGCGGCGCGTCGATCGTCGTTTCGGTCTCGTAGCTGATCATCGGCCGCGATGCTGTCACGATCGCTGGGCCAAAGCCACCGCTGGCTAGGCGACTTGGTTCGCCTGTGGAGGCGGCATCGAGTCGCGGTCCCAAAGCTCGCGTGCATCACGCTGATCACCCACGAACGAATCCCAAAGATGCATCGCGGCGTAGGCGCGCCACGGTCGCCAGTTGTCGGCGCGGCTCTCGAGATCTGGAATCGAAAGCGGCGCGCCGTTGCTGGAAACACCCTTGCGCAACCAGGTATTGTTCGAGGGAAACGCATCCGATTCGCGATAAACCCGCATGGCGATGTAGTGCGCCGTGGTCGCGCTCAAATCGGTGATCGAGTGCAGGCCTTCGAGTGCCGCGTCGAGCGACGGCGAGCCGTCCAGGCGAAGCCCGCCTTCGTGGACCGCTTTGGCGAGCGCCTGAATCGCGCGGGCGCGGCGCTTCGGCACGCCGACCGCTTCCAGTTTCGCCGTGCTCAGGACGTAGGGCGTCGGGAAGACGTGCGTCAGAGACGGCTGTGAGGTCTCGATTCGTTTGCCGTACTTCGCGACGATGCGATCGGCGAGGTCCGACGCTTCTTCGGGGGCGATGTGTTGGTGGAGCAGCATCATCACCGCGGTCTCGAAGTGGTCGAACGCGCCTGGTACGCGCAGCCCCGGGTTCGCGCGAATGCATTCGCCGAGCAGAGGATCGCTACGAAGGTGCGCGTCAATGGCCTCGGTCCGCGCATCGACATCGAAGAGCCGCCTCACACCGGAGACGACATCGAGCAGATGCGCACCGAGCGAGCTGCTCACGCGAACGCGCAGCTCGCCAAGCTCGGGGGCGTGCTCCACGCAAATTTCGCCGGCCACTTTTCCAAACGACGCCGTTCGGTAGTACCGATCACCGACGACCTGCTCGACGCCGGATGCCGTCCAAGGTTCGAGGAACTGCAGCATGCGAGACCAGGGAAACGGCCCCTCGATTGGAATCTGGATCTCGAGCGCACCAGGCGCGCGAATGGGGCCCTTGCGGAGCGCGGTTGGCGGGCAGCCATAGACTTCATTGATCACGGCATTGAACCGGCGAACGCTTCCAAAGCCCGCTGCCTCCGCAATGTGCGCCATCGACAAGCTCGTCGTTTCGATCAGCCGCCGTGCAAATCGAGCGCGCCGAACGCGCGCCACTTGCACAGGCGAGGTGCCGAGCTGCTTGTTGAAGAGCCGCCGAAGTTGGCGCGCCCCAATGCCGAGCCGCTCACACAGCGCGTCAATATTGGCGTGGTCGAGCACACCGTCTTCGATCAACCGAAGGGCACGCGACACGGTGGTCGCCGTTCCATTGGACGTGGGCGCGCCACCGCCTGATGGCGGCACGTCCGCTTCGGGGGTTGGGGGGAGCATAACGGGGACCCATAGGATAAACCGTTTTCGGCGATAGCCCTAGCATTTTTCGGACTCTATACGTCCGAAATCACTCACCTACATCTGGTTTCAAGTCGCACTGTGTAAGGTGTCTCACACATTCTGCAGAAGGGAGGGGGCCGCACCGAAAGCCGCCCTAGGGGATGGCAGCCGAGCAATCCGTCGCGCAACTGCCCGAGGTACCACTGTTGACACCGTCGTCGCACACCTCGGTGCTGTTGTTGACGATCCCATCGCCGCAGAACTCCACCACACAGGTCGCGTTACAGCCATCGCCCGGCGTCGTATTCCCGTCGTCGCAGGCCTCGCCGGCCAGGCCGTTCAGAGTCCCATCACCACAAACGGGTGCGGTGCAATCGGCCTCGCAGCCTGCGGTCTGGACGCCGCCACTGTCACAGGCCTCGGTCACGTTGTTGACGATGTTGTCGCCGCAGAACTCCACCACGCAGGTCGCGCTACAGCCATCGCCCGGCGTCGTGTTCCCGTCGTCGCAGGCCTCGCCGGCCAGGCCGTTCAGAGTCCCATCACCACAAACGGGTGCGGTGCAATCGGCCTCGCAGCCTGCGGTCTGGACGCCGCCACTGTCACAGGCCTCGGTCACGTTGTTGACGATGTTGTCGCCGCAGAACTCCACCACGCAGGTCGCGCTACAGCCATCGCCCGGCGTCGTGTTCCCGTCGTCGCAGGCCTCGCCGGCCAGGCCGTTCAGAGTCCCATCACCACAAACGGGTGCGGTGCAATCGGCCTCGCAGCCTGCGGTCTGGACGCCGCCACTGTCACAGGCCTCGGTCACGTTGTTGACGATGTTGTCGCCGCAGAACTCCACCACGCAGGTCGCGCTACAGCCATCGCCCGGCGTCGTGTTCCCGTCGTCGCAGGCCTCGCCGGCCAATGTGTTGAGGGTCCCGTCACCGCAGACAGGCGTGGTGCAGCTTGTCTCGCAACCTGCCGTCTGGACGCCGCCGGCGTCGCACTGCTCGCCGGCAGTCGTATTGACGTTCGAGTCGCCACAAACGACCGCCGTGCAGTCGGCGTCGCAGCTGACGCTCTCTCCGCCAGTGTCGCAGGCCTCGCCCGCCGCGGGGTTGGTCAGGTTGTCACCGCAGAGCGGCGCGGTGCAGTCGTTGTCGCAGGTCACGCTGTTGCCGCCGGTATCGCAGGCTTCGCCGGCACTGGCGTTGCGCACCGCATCGCCGCAGACCGCGAAGCTGCAGTCCGCGTCGCAGGTGGCGGACTCCACGGAGTCGTCGCAGTCCTCGTTCGCCACGGGGTTGGTGAGGCCGTCACCACAGAGCGGCGCAGTGCAGTCGCTGTCGCAGGTCGCGCTGTTGCCAGCCGTATCGCAGGTCTCGCTGGCCAGGGGGTTCGGGATCCCATCACCACAAATCGGCAGGGTGCACGTCGCCTCGCAGGTCGCGGTTTGGCCTACGCCGCCCTCGTCGCACTCCTCGCCGGCAGCCGTGTTGACGACCGAATCGCCACAACCGGCAAGCGTGCAATCGGCGTTACAAAGCGTGCTCGGCCCCGCATCGTCACACTGCTCGTTCGCAGCAAAGTTGGTGACGCCGTCGCCACAGAGCGGCGCGGTGCAGTCGTCGTCGCAGGTCGCGGTCTGGCCTCCTTCATCGCAGGTTTCTCCGCGGAGACCGTTGACGGTCAAGTCTCCGCAGGTTGCAATCGTGCAGTCGACGTCGCAATTCGTGCTCTCGCCACTGTCGTCGCACTCCTCGCCAGCGGTCGTGTTGGTCACGCCATCACCGCAGGAAGCAGCGGTGCAGTCGACATCGCAGGTCGCGCTTTCACCACTGTCGTCGCAGGTCTCACCAGCCGATCCGTTGACCGTTCCGTCGCCGCACACCACAGGGGTGCAGTCGGCGTCACAGGTGCCGCTCTCTCCACCGGTGTCGCATTGCTCACCCGCGACGAGGTTGAGCGCCCCGTCGCCACAAGCCGCAAAGCTACAGTCGTTGTCGCAGGTCGCAGTCTGGGTACCGGCGTCGCAATCCTCGCCGGTCTCGACGATCAGGTTGCCGCAGGAACCAGGCGCGGCGCAGCCAGGCTCGCAGAATCCTGGGGGGCCTCCGTTCGCGACGCCATCGTCGCACACCTCGCCGGCTGCCTCGTTCAAGTAGTTGTCCGGACAGACGGGGAACGTGCAGTCGGCATCGCAAGCTGCGCTCTCGCCGCCCGTATCGCACTCCTCCGCGGCAGCCGGGTTCAAGAAGTTGTCCGGGCAAACGGGCAGTGTGCAGTCGGCATCGCAGGTTGCGGTGTTGACTCCCTCGTCACAGGTCTCGCCCGCCGCGACGTTGAGCTTGCCGTCGCCACATGCCGCAATGGTGCAATCGCCATTGCATGACGCAGTCTCGCCTCCGGTGTCGCACTGCTCCCCTGCGGTCAGATTGAGCTTTCCATCGTTGCACTGCCGAGGAGTGCAGTCCGCGTTGCAGGCCGCGCTCTCCCCACCGTCGTCACAAATCTCTCCGGTCTCGATCAGGCCGTTTCCGCAGTTCGCGGGCGCAGCGCAGCCAGGCTCGCAGAACCCTGGGGGGCCGCCGTTCGCCACGCCGTCATCGCACTCCTCACCCGCCGTCACGTTCAGCTTGCCATCGGGACAGATCGCCGGCGTGCAATCGTCATCACAGGTCGCGCTCTCACCTCCGGTGTCGCAGATCTCACCGTCTGTCGTGTTGAGCTTGCCATCGCCGCAAACCGACAGCGTACAGTCCGCGTTGCACAACGCGCTCTCGCCCGCATCGTCGCAGGCCTCGCCAGCCGTCGCGTTCCTCACGCCGTCGCCGCACGCCGAAGCCGTGCAATCGATATCGCAGCCGACGCTTTCCGCCCCGTCGTCGCACTCCTCGCCTGCCGAGGGGTTGTAGGTCCCGTCCTGACAGATCGCGTTGGTGCAATCGGTGTCACAGGAGCCTGTCTCGCCCGCACCGTCGCACTGCTCGCCAGCGGCCGCATTGAACGTCCCGTCTCCGCAGGTCGCAAAGGTGCAGTTGGCATCGCACAGAGCGGTGGCCGTTCCGTCGTCGCATTCCTCGCCGGTCTCGAGGCTGCCGTTCCCACAACCCCCCGGCGCGGCACAGCCAGGTTCGCAGAACCCTGGGGGGCCGCCGTTCGCAACGCCGTCGTCGCAAACCTCGCCCGAGGTGGTGTTCAAGATACCGTCGGGGCAGACGGCCGGTGAGCAATCGACGTTACAAGACGGGCTCTCGCCGGAGTCGTCGCAGACTTCTCCGGCTGTCGTGTTGACCAGGCCGTCGCCGCAGACGGCAACGCTGCAGTCGACGTCGCAGGTTGCGCTCTCTCCGGCGTCATCACACTGCTCGCCGGCAGCGAGGTTGATGACACCATCCCCACAGGACGTGCTCAAACACTCGGCGGTACAGGACGCGCTGGGCCCGCCCGTATCGCAGGTCTCTCCGGCGTCGAGGTTGACGACCCCGTCCCCACACAATGCCGCGGTGCAATCCGTGTCGCAGGTCGCGGTCTGCACACCGTCGTCGCAGATTTCGCCCGCACTGATGTTCAAGGTGCCGTCTTGGCACAGCGCGTCGGTGCAATCGGTATCGCAGGTGGCACTCTGCCCGCTATCGTCACACTGTTCGTCGCCGTTGGCGACACCATCGCCACAAATCTGGATCGTGGTGCAGTTGAGGCACTCGCCTTCGCCACCGTCGTTGAAGCCATCGTCGCAGAACTCGGTCACCTCGCGGGTCCCGTTGCCGCAGTTCGCATTCGGCGTGCAGCTGACGAGAAGCTGGCGTTCCTGATCGCACGCGTCATCACTATCACTGACGACGAGGGTGACCGTGTGATCGCCGATCGTCTGGCAGATGTAGGTCGCGCTCGGCGCGGTCGGGTTGGTGATGGTCCCGTTGGTCGCGCTCCAGGCATACGTGAGCGGTGCTGTGTTGTCAGGGTCGTTTGCCGTGGTCGAAAGACCGATCGGGTCCATCAGCACGGTGATCTCTGGGGCCGCGCCGATCTGTTCGACCACCGGGCAGAAGTTGAGCTGGAACGTGATGTCGACCCCGACCTCACCGTTTGGCAGCGTGTCGCTGGTCGGACAGGTCATCGTCATGACCACGGATGTGGTCACGCCTTGCACGCTGTGTTCGAAGGTCGTGTTCCCTTCGCAAACCCAGGTGCCGTCGGTCTTCTCTGCGATGAGGGAAAGCGTGTAGGGGTCTCCTAGATCGACCACGGGAATCTGGGTGAGCGTGAAGCTCGTCACCGGATCGGCGACGGCGACGGTGCCGGTGATCGGCTGCGGCAGCGCAGTCGGGTGACTGACCACGAAGCTCACGGTCGCTGCGCCGACCTCCGAGGCCGAAAGACCAACGGTCACGCTGACGACTCCGGTGTTGGGCTCGTCCAAGGAGATGTTCGATTGGCTGCACCCGACGGCAAGCGTGAGAGCGAGCAACGCTATGACCCGTGGACTCATCGATTCAATACTCCGCCGTGCAGTCGGCCGCACAGCCGTCTCCATCTACGTTGTTGCCGTCGTCGCACCCTTCGCCGCCGTTGAGCGCATCGTTGCCGCATAGGTTGCAGATGTCGGGGGCGCTGCCGGTGCACGTCGCGAGGTCGACGGACGCATCGATCATGTCGATGAGCTCGACCTCGCTAGCCTGCGCCATGCGCGTTCCCAGGTATAGAATTTCGAACGCGTACGGAAAGGCGGCCGGCGCGATGAGGATCTGACTCTGGATGGCTTTGATCTCCACCGTATCTGTACCGTTCCCGCCCAAGATGCTGTCATCGCCACTGCCGGGCCAGAGGGTAATCGTGTCATCTCCATTGCCGCCCTCGATGATGTCATCGCCCGGACCCCCGTCGAGAAGATCACCCCCATTGCCGCCACGTACCGTGTCGTTGCCGACGTTGGCCCAGATGAGGTCCCCTTCGTTCCCGCCCTCGATCAGCATATCGCCGAGGACGACCGACGCGTCGGCGAGGATCACCGCGTCGAAGCTGTTCTGTGTGAGAACGTTTTCGACCCCGCAAATGCGCTGCGTGCCGGTCGGATCTTGGACGAACAAGATATCCGTGACTTGGGCTCCGAAGAGCGTGTCGTCCGAGCTCACACCCTCATATGACGTGTTGTTGACTCTGAACCCGCCGTTGAGCGGAACTTGTGCACCGCTGTACGCGTTGACGAGAGTCGTGTTCACCTGCTGGAAGGTGCCGGAGAAAAGCAACGTGCTCCCGCTGACCGCCCCGACCCAATCAGGACCCGTGCACGTCCCGCCGCTGCACGTCGCGCTGCAGTCGGCGCACGCGATCCCATCGGGAGCGATGTCGGTCACGCACTGGCCATCGAGCGGATTGCAATACTCCTTCGTGCACTCGTCGCCGTCGTCGAGACAGACGACGTTGTCGCAGAGATCCGGACACTGGATGGTGATGCAACGCGTCTGATCGCAGTCGTTGTCACCATCGCTCACGACGACGCAGATCTCCGTCGGACCCGGAAACGACGGGTCGCACGTGTAGGTCGATTGCGCATCGATTGGAGTGCCACCCGTCATCGGCGTCCCTGTCGCCACCGGCGCGTCGAAGCTGCCGTAACCGGCGGGGGCAGTGAAGGTGGCCGAGAAGCCGGGGTCTGGAGCCGCAGTGCAAAGCGGGGGGATTTGAGTGAAGTCACAGGTCTGCGGATCGCAGTTGAGACCGCAGGTGCTGTCTACGTCAAAGCCAGACGCCTCGATTGTCATCTCGAAAGGCTGGAGGGCCACAGGGAGCGCGCCGAGCCAATTGACCTTCGGGCAGTAGTTGCCGTTGATGAACTCAAAGCTCCCGTCGACTTCGACATCGCCGGAAGGACCGCTCACGCTCAGATTGCACTCGAGCAAGATGTTGACTTTGTTGGGCGCCAACGGGTCGTCGTCTGGAACGATCGACAGCGATTCGCTCCCCGAGCAAACAACTTCGTCGTCGTAAAAGACCCACAACGCGATCGAGCAGTTGGAAAGCGGCAGGTCGGTGACCAATTGCCAAACCGCAGGGTTCGAGTCGACAATGGTCTCGAACTGCCCGCTGAGGGCAACCGAGTCGTCGTATGGCGTGAGCGTAGGGTTGTTGGCACAGGTGATCCGGTAGCTCACGAAATCGATCAAGAGAGCGAGCTCTTCGGCCGCCATCTCCGGATCCGAAATCAGCAGGTTGACCTCGGTGTTGTTGGACGGGCCAACAATCTCGGCTTGGCTGCCGCCATTGCAGGCCGCGCTGAGCGCGATGCAACACAACACAACCATTCGAGTGACGGGTTTACACAACATCAATATCGCTGGGCCGGGCAGGACCCATCTTCACGGGGGAGCGAGGAACCTAACCTGCATCCGTGCGCGAGATCAATTCAATCCCGACCGTTTTCCGAACGAGGTTTCTCTTTGTGCGCCTTCTGTGAGCGGGCTCACACACCCTCCGACAATGGAAGACAGTCCGAATCGATCCATCGGATCGCTGGAAACGGTCATCAGGCATGCACCGAACGCGCCTGGCCAAGTCCTTTGCCGAGAAGCGCGCCGTCCATCAAGCTCCGGCTTGTGAACCGCTTCATGTCCTGTCTCTTGCCTGTGCTCGCCGCCATTTTGGGATGCAGCGATGCAAACGGTGCAACCGGAGGGAGCGGCGGAACCCCAGCGGCGCAGCAGGGCGCGTACAGCTTGAGGTGCACAATCGATACCCTCGTCCTCGAGATTCCGATCGAGCTCACCTACCAACTGGACCGTCCGTTGGTTGCAGGGGCCGCGGCCGATCTGAGCTTCTCCGCCGCGGTCATCTTCGACGAGGCCTTTTCCGCTGCGCTCATCGACGCCGGGGTCAGCAAGGTCGACATCATGGCGATGGACATCACGAGCTCGGTCCTGGGCGCGAGTCCTTCGATGCTGGCGACCTCGTTGGCCGCGGGGATCAACGACTTCGACCTCGACATCGACACCGACGACAACGGGGCTCCAGGCCCCCATCGCCTCGAGCTGGACGCAGTGACCACGACGGCCTCGGTCGACGGAGACGCAATCGACGTGGAGATGGGTCTGGGCCTCGAAGGCCTATCCCTTGAGTTGGGCGACTTCCAGGTGCCCAACGACTGCCTCAGCCCCACCTTGGTCGGTTTCACCGCGCGCTTTGCGGTTGAGCCGTCACGATAGCATCGAGAGGCCCACCCGACGGTTGAGTTACGCACGCCTCCGGCGACTGACGACTGCCAGCCCGAGGATGGCAAAGATCAAAGCGAAAAGATTTCCTTGGTACGAGGCGCCACCGACGCGACTTGCCGAGCAGGAGGCTGGAGGCAATCTATCTGGGGCGGCATCGTTGGCATCCAAGAAAGCATCGCGATCCCGATTGATCCCCATCCGCGTCCCTGAACCGGGGGGAACGCAGGTGAACGTCAGCGCTTGCCCCGGCGCGTCGGCGATCGCGAGCAATTCGCTCATGGACCAAGGGGGGTCTCCGCTGTCGTCGCTCGTGAACGTGTCGCTACCTTGGTAAAGCCATCCGCGATATGCGCCATTCAGCACGCCTTTCACGATGAGGTCGCACTCCTTGACGGCGCCTAGCTCGGGGCTCGTGTAATAGGTGGCCTCGGCGCGGCCAATGAGAAGGTCGATTCGATCAAGCGTGTCGGTCCCGCTGTTCGAGGTCAGCGTCGCTTGCTGGCCGACGATCGGGGCGAGGTCGCTGTCGAATTCCATGATGAACGCCTCTAGGTCGCGCTGTAGAGCGTCGTTGATGCTGAATACCCCTGCGCCCAGGAAGTTGAACACGGTCGATACGCTGCCGTCGTGCAAGAAACCCGTCCCGCGGACCTGGTCTCCCATGAATGAACCGTCGGCGTTCGGAAAGAAGTTCGTGGGCCGCTCGCCAAACATGCCCACCTTCTGGTAGGCGTTGCGCAGGTGGGGGACCTTAAACTCCATTGCCTCATTTTCGAAGGTCGACGCGCCGGAAGCACCGAAGAACCCTTGGGCGCGGTCGAGCGCATGGCAACCATTGCAGTTGGCAACCGTGTCGGTGATCGCACCGTTGTAGAGGGACGCGCCTGCAGCGGCCGATGGTTCAGGCGACGCTGGTGAGCTCAGCGAATTGTCCAACGGCCGGATCGGGTTCGGCGGATAGGTGAGCGCCCGTGCGAAATCTGCAAACTGTTGCATCTCGTTTGGATCGAGCTCGCCCTCGTCCAGTCCAATCAAACCGGGGAATGCGACGTTGAAGGCCAGGAACGCCGCGTTCGAGTCGAGGGGATCGCCACCGGAAGCCCCACCGGTGCGGTCGCCGCGCCAATGCATGGGCCCGCTGTTCGTCATCCCGCGAAGGCTCTGCGTCGTCATGGGGCCCTTGAGCGGATCAAAGGGCTGAAGCGGAGGCAAGAACTGAATCAACGGAAACTCGTCGGTCGGTGGCGTGGGGTTTGGGTTTGCGAACGGAACCGCATCCGGATCGCCGAGGTCCCAGGAAAGATCGTCCATGTCGCCAAATATGTGACAACTGCTGCACGACGCCTCGCCGTTGCTGGAGGTTAGCTGGGTATCGTAAAGAAACTTCCGCCCACGCTTGTGCAACAGTTGCTCGGGGTTGTGAAGGCCCGCAGCGTAGCTCACCACCTTCGTGCTGATATCGATTTTGTACAGCGTACTGGTCCCTCGGCTGATCACCCAGAGGAGCCCTCGCGCTTCGTCCAATGCAAGTCCGCTCGGGCGTTCGATTGGAACCAGGTTTGCGGCGTCCGGCACAAAGGAGTCGTTCTCGAGTTGCGCGGTGTCGTAAATCGCGACTGCGTTCGACCCAAAGCCCGCGACGTAGAGGGTCGCGCCGTCGGTGCTCACCGCCATCTGCAACGGCGTGGCGACGCTCTTTTCTTTCACGCCCGCTGGGACAGGACTGACCCCATATGGGATGTGCTTGTTGAGGTGGCGCGGCAAGACGTTGCCGGCCGTGTCGATCACCGTGATGCGCGCTCTGTGAAGATCACCGCGCACCGACGCCGGGTCACCGGACGGCTTTGGGCCGATAGACGACGTGTAGTCGCCAACGCCCTCGAACCGAACGCGATTATTCGCCTCGGTATTGGTCACGTATAGCTTCCCGTTGGCCGGATTGACGATCATGTTGAAGAGGACGGTGCCAACCCCTGAAAACGAATTGGTTTCGACGGGCGTTGGAGCGTTGGCGTCGATCTCGAAGACATCGAGGTCGGGCAGCGAAAAGCGCACCGCAGGGCTCCAGTCGTTCCCCATCTCGTCTTCCCAGTTTCCGCTGAGATCGTTGAACCCGACGATGATGCCGGTTTCACGGCTCGCAATGCCCTGGAAGTTCGTCTCCGGGAACGGACGCCCCGCCGGATAGGTCGTCCCCTGAACATCGCAGGGCCCCGAACCATCGCACACGAGGCCTTCGCTGATCGGAACCGTGCGATTGCCGGAACGAAACACCGCTGCATACACCTTCGAGCCGTCAGGCGATGCGGTCAACGCACGGGGCTTGTCGCCGAAAAGCTGGATGACCGTACGCGGATCACCGGTAAGCGAGGTCCCCAGGTTGGTGGCGTCAAAGACCCACACGTCTGCGCGGCCGATCCCCGGGACGTCGTAGTCGCCATCGGGCCACGGGGTATTCTGCCCGCGATGCGCGGTGGCGATGAATGCACGGTTGCCTCCTGGTCCTGCGAAGACGATCCCCCGCGGCTCGTCCCCCACCAGCAATGTGCGGGCCACACGCGGCGGCACCGAAGCCAGGTCAACAATGCTGATGCTGTCCGAAAGATGATTGACCACCCAGACTTCGTCGTCGTTTCGGGCTGCAACCGCGACAGGCTCGAGGCCCACCGGCACGGACGCTTCCTTCACGGCCGATCCGCTCGAGACGTCGAATATCTCCAAGTAGCCGTCGGGGGTATTGACGACGAAAAGGCGATTCCCGTCGGGTGACATGGCGATGGGACGCACCGGGCCCGACTCGAACAGCGTGTAGTCGGACTGCGCGTTCGCTTTGGGAACGAGCAGTCCCGCAACGACGGTGATGTAAGTCACGAAACCAGCGGCGCAAAGACGCATCGGTACTCCTTCGGGCCCCGTGTCGAGGCATGCAACCGGAAGAACGGGTGAAGCTCGGCGGCCCGGGCACCATGCTATCGATCGGAGGGCAACGCCAGCCGCAGGCCGGTGCGTGGATATCCACCGATGTGCGCCGAAGTACGAGACACATCGGCCTGCTTGAGTTCAGAGGCATGTCCGTTTAGTCTTTCCGACCTTCCCCGAGAGGCCCTTTATGATCCTTAGCCCATTGCGCTACGCGCTCATCCTTTCATTCATTCCCGTACTCAGCCTATTTCTGTGGAGTTGCAGCGAAGGGGGCGTCGAACGGCCTCCGCAGAACGTGATCAACATCGGCTTCGATGGCGGGACGAATGACTGCATTCAGCGGTTCTTCCCGGCCGATCAGCCCAACTTGCCGGCGCTGCCGCCCCCGATCTTCTTGCTCACGGGCAACGCACAGCAATCGACGGTGGGACAGGCGCAGGCTAGCCCCGGAGATCCGATCGAAGCGGAGGTCACCGTCAACGGTGCGACCCGGCGCGTGAAGGTCGAGCTCGCCAACGCCTGGTCGCCACAGAACGTCATCTTCATCGACGAAGTCGAGACGTCTGGGAATGAAACCATCCCGCTGTTCATGTCCAGCGGCGAGGAAGTTCGCGGCCGCTTCTTCATGAGGCTCACGTTGTGCGGCTCCGATTGCGACGAGCGCGCGGTGGTGTTCGACCTCGTCCCATGCTCGGACGAACCCGACGCGGGCCCTTGTGGCATCAGGGCGCCCTACGAACGAACCCTCCTCGAGGACGGCGAAGTCGTCCAGGTCGACGGCACCTGCATCGACCTCGGGACGACCCCGAGCGTCGGCTCGGGCACGATCCTGATTCAGTAGCTTTTCCGCCTACCTCCGCGCCCAAGGTCCGGTTCCAGCGCATGATTGGCTCTTTTCGGACCTCCCGGCACGTTTGCCGCGATCGACGACGGGCGCCGGGTTCCCGCGCACGGCGTCTCGGCTCGCGCGCAGGCACGGTCTCCACGACGGCTTGTCGCGAGCTTAGACGCTGAATCGACGCCGCAACGCTTGCCCCTCGCAATCGTTTGCTCCTGATTTTGCGGACGGAGCTTCAGAGGAGGACTACTGGATGTACGCCAGCTCACCATGTGGGTTTTTTCGCGCGTTTGTGTTCCACTTCACAGGCGCGCGAGTGAATCCAAACATGCGATGTAAATCGAAACAGAAACTGTTGACATCGCGAATCGTGCTGAGATAGCCACTCCTTCGTGAACCCGTTCGTAAACCGCTGCGCTAGTCGCAGTGACCTATCCAATTCAAGGAGCGTACAAATGAGTAAGACACGATTTACCCCGTGGATCGTGCTTGCATGTATCGGAACCCTAGCCGGCTGTACTAGCGGCGAGGGTGGTACTGCAGGCAACACCGAGCTGAACGTCGTTATCCCGAACAATGCCGGACAGTCGTCAAACCCCGCGGCCTTCGACATCGAAGTCGTGGAATACACCATCGCGTGTAACGATGGAAACACACCCGGCCCCTTCCTGGACAACAACGCCACCTTCGATGACGACGTGACCATCAGTGGTGCGCTCGAGGTTCTCGACACCGCTTCGTCGGGCGTCACCATCCAGGACTTCGGCCCTGACCTCACCGAGGTCTACGTCTGGCAGGGCTTCATGGACTTGCCGCCCACGGCCGGATGCACCGTGCAGCTTCGCGCACGCGATGCTGACGGCGAGGTCATTTGTACCTCGACCGAGAGCTTCGACATCGCGGCGGACAGCACCACTAAGGTCAACGTCCTGATGTACTGCGGAATCAGCTTCCAGGCGCCGGTCGGCATGCTCGACCTCGACGGCGACTTCTCCTTCAACGTCGCAAACTTCTGCCCGGACCTCTTCGTGCTCAACTGCGTCGATCCGGACCTCGAAGAGCTCTTGGTGGTCCCCGGTCTTGGCGCCTTCGTGTACTCGGGATGCCAGGTGCGTTTCCGCGATGGCGACAGCAGCTGCGGTGGAACCGGTGTCGCGCCGGGTGACCCCGACGGGGCCAGCTCCTGCGACCCGCAGACTTGCGTGACCACGCCCGAAGGCCTCGACTGTGCCCCGTCTGGCGCAATCGACCCACCCGTCACCACCACTGTCACCTGCAGCAACCCGGGATTCTTCTGCGCGATTCCTAACCCGGCGCTCTTTGGCACTCCTTGTGATCCCACCGACACAAACCCGGCGTCTTGCAACGGGATCGCCCCTGGAGCTTGCGCCCCGGCGGCGCTTCAGAACTGCGGCGGCGGCACTGCCGATCCGTTCTGCGAGTTCACGGGTGACACGCTCGGCAACATCGGCGATGCCCCTCCGCGACCGCTCGCCGTGGGCGATGGCGGCTTCCTCGTCGGTTGCACTGTTGCGGACGACGATGGCGATCCACTCACCGCGCCAGTCCCGCTCGCCCCAGGCGCCACGGTCACGTGCACCGCGGTCACCACCGACGGCGACACGGACTGCGACAAGACCAAGACGGTCGATGTCTCCTGTCCAGGCCTCTCGCCCTGTCAGGCGGCGGGCCCCGGGTTCTGCGACGACGGCAACGACTGCACCGCGGATAGCTGCGATGACAGCACCGGCGTGGCGGTCTGCTCGAGCACCCCTGTTGCGGATGACACGGTGTGCACCAGCGCGCCGGCTCCGGCGACCTGTCAGGCGGGTGTCTGCGTTTCGCAGGACTGCAACGCGCAGCCCGATCCCGACGGCTCCTGTGACGACGGCAACGAGTGCACGATTGACTCGTGTGACGCGCCTCCGGCCACCAGCTGCACCAATGCCCCGAACACCGGCGCATCCTGCGCTGGCGGCACGGGCGCCTGCAACGCGAGTGGAGTCTGCATCGACCTCTGTGTCGGTGTCGACTGCAGCGACAGCAACCCATGCACGGACGACGTCTGCACCTCAGGTGGTGGCGTAGCCACGTGCTCCAACCCGACCAACGACGCGAACGCCTGCACCACCTGTGGCGGTACTTCGTGCATCTGCAGTGGCGGAAGCTGCATCGCGGGCTGCACAGTCCCGGCTCCGCAAAACGCCGCTGGCATCCCAATGGCATGTCGTAACTCCTTCAACCAGGCGGTTTCGACATTCCCAATCGACCTGCTGAACGTCACACCGGATGACTGCATCTTGGCCGGTCAGGCGTTCAACACGGCGATTGACCCGGTCATCGCCCTCGACACCGCGTTCCTGCAGGCCGCAGCGCAGACCCTCTGCGATCTGGGCACCTTCTTGACGACAGCGGACGTCACGAGCGCCCAGGTCAGTATCGACGCCATCGCGGGTGCCACCTGCACCCAGCAGCTCTCCACGCTGAGCCCGGTGCCGCAGACCGTCACCCTTGACATCAGCATCGTTGGAAGTTGTGGAAGCGGTGGTGTTGTGACGGTCAACTCGGGCATCGCGGTCCCGCTTGCGCCTGTCAACCTGCCTTGCACGGCGGGTGCGGCAGGAAGCGAGGTCCAGATCTGCTCGACCGGCCAAGTGCCGCTCGCCATCTCGCTCACCGTTCCACCGCCTCCTCCAGTATATCAGGAGACCTACGTGGGCGTGGCGGTTGGCGGAGGCGCCATCCAGGTCGGCTTCGCGTGCAACACCTCGTCAACCACGAGTCCCGCACCTGGTGTGGAAGTCGGATGTAGTCTTGCCAACGCAGTGGGTCCAAGCACGCCGAGTGGCCTAACCTGTGCGGCCGAGGTGGGTGTTGGAGACGTGGGCGAGACCCCATTCCCGACGTCGGACTGCAATACGGCGGACGGGCCTCCGGTACCCGGTCAGACCTGTCTGCTCTTCGGTACTAACGCAGTCCCATGTAGCGGCACCTGCGACTCGGTTGGCATTGGAGTCGACCCGAGCACCGTGTGCGCCACGCTCACGGTCGAGTAACGGCATAGCCGCTCTTTGGAGCAGCTAATACAGATGAGACCCGCGGGCTTCGGCCCGCGGGTTTTGTCGTTTTTTTCGGTACGCCCTCCCACCATTTTGCGGCGCACCGGCTCGCAGTGTGATAAGCAGCGCGCCTATGCGTATTCTGATTCCGTTCCTCATCGTCGCGGGCGCCTGCTCCCGCAGTGAGCCTTCCAAACCCGCTGACCAGGCCCCTGAACTAACGGCTGAAGAGCCGGTCCAAGTCGCGGAAGAAGCCGCGCCCGAGCAGCCGCCAGAGGCAGCTGCCGGCGAAGAACCTCAGCAAGAGGGCGCGCCCGCGGTCGACCTCGACGCGCCGTCCACGGTCGAGCTCCTCGAGGCGGGCAAGGCGCCCCGCAAAGCCCTGCGGACGACCTTCGAGGCCGGGGCGAAGCAGTCGCTTCGGGTCGAAAGCCATTGGACGGTCAGTAGTCTGTACGGTCCATTGATCAGCACGACGGCCGTGATGCCATCGCTCGTCTACGAGCTCGAGACGGAGGCCAAGGAGGCCAGCGATGAAGGCGCTCGGTTCGACTTCCGAGTCACCGAGGTTACCGCCAAGTCGAGCAAAGGGGTCAAGCCGGCAGAGACAGAGGGCGTCAAGAAGGCGGCGGGGTCGCTGAAGGGCGTGACCGGGAGCTTTTCGATCAACGCTCGCGGGATCGTGGAGCAATTCGCAATCGACGCGCCCTCCGATGCCTCACTGCTCGCGAGCGACCTGATCGATCAGATCAAGCAAGCGATACGCCTCTCGAGCCTGCCGCTCCCTGAAGAGCCCGTGGGCAAGGGAGCGAAGTGGACCGCGACCCAGGTCATCGAGCAGCGCACTGCAAAGATCAGCCACACATCGACCTTCGAGCTCGTGGGCGTGAAAGGCGAGCGGGTCAGAGCGACGAGCACGCACGCGGCGGAGACACCCAAGCAGCAGCTCGAGTTGCCGGGGAGCCGCCCAGACGCGTCGTTCACGCTCGACGAGCTCGACTTCTCCGGAGAGAGCAAGGGCGCCTGGCCTCTTAATCGAGCTCGGCCCCGCTTCGGCGTCCGAGCACACCGTCACCGTCTTCAAGATGATGGCGAAGGCCCCCAAACGCGAAGCCGTCGTCATGGCAGTCGAGACGACCCTCGAAGTCAAGGCGCAGCGCTAGGGCTGCAGACGGCAGAGCCTTAGCAGCGCGCCGTCGATCACGACTACGACTACGACCACGACTGCGATCGTGATCGTGATCGTGGTCGTGACCTGATGGGGGGCTTACTGCTGCTGCATCGCCCGGCTCAAGGGCAACGCTGAATCTCGCGAGGCGGGGGTCAGCCTGAAGGGCCGCCAGGTTGGGGTTGCGGAGCAGCGCCCCTGGGTCGACTTCTGCGGCTCGAATCAGGTAGAGTTCGGCGGTCTCGACCTCTCCCAACCGAAGCGCGCAGAGGCCGCCGTTGAACCATGCATGAAAGCTTCGCGGCTGGACCTCGGCGGCTTTCTCATAGGCTTCCTTTGCCTTGCGGTAGTTCTGTTTCGCAGAGCGCCGCTGTGTTGAGCGCCGGCACGTTCTTGGGCATGGCCCTTCAACAAAGGCTCGAGAACCCTCGTGCAGGCGGCGTAGTCGCCTTTATGCCGCAGCTGCCGGGCATTCTGGATCTGCGCGCAGACCTGTAGTCCATCCTTCGAATCCATCCCCTCGAGGCCCTGCTTTGCCTCAGCATCCGCAACGTACCCAAGGGCGCGCAGCATGTCGGCTGGATCCTTGTCCAGCGGCTTTGCCTTCGGTGCGAGGGCGAGGCGCTCGAGCTCTCCCAGCGTTTTGCTCAGCTCGTGATCGAGCTTCATGGTTTGCGCGGCGGCTGCGCTCGCGCCCGCGGGGTCCGATGCTGCGGCGGATGGCTCCAAAAGGTTCCTGGTTTCGCCCGGGTCCTTGGCTCGGGCGTAGAGCTCGGGTCGCGGCGCCTGGATGTAGGTCCATTGATCCAGGCGAAGGCCATAGAGCGGCGCCATGCCGTATTCGAGCTCGGGGTGAAGCGATTCGGAGTATTGGGCGAACGTCGGCGGCGGCGTGGTTCCCGCAAACGGTGCACTGAGGTCTGCGCCTTGGCTGAGGCTCGGCTCGACGCCGAGCAGTCCGAGGATGGTGGGCATGATGTCGACGAGCCGGGCCGGGCCCGGGTAGATTTTGCCCGCAGGCAGCTTGCGGGGGTAGCGGACGATCAGAGGGACGTGCACCCAAAGGAAAAACGGCACGTCCTTCGATGAAGCAGTGGCCTTGTCCAGCCACTCGAGAACGAGGTCCGTCGTTCGCGCTCCGGACCGTTCACGATTCAGGAATAGCTCGGCTTGTTCCTCACCCCAAAGCCGGTCGTCATAGCCGTCGAACCCTCGGTTCAAGTTGTACATCCGATGCAGCACCATCGCGGACACGAACGCCTGCGTGCGATAGCCCTCCGCTTTGAGGCGCTCGGCGAGGGTTACTGCCTCGTCCGGAACCAAAAAGGCGGCGTTGTTCCGCACGCCGTGCGCCGGAGGCTGCAATCCGGTGAAGATCGAGGTGTGCGAGGGTAGCGTGATCGGCGTCGGAGCGATGACATGCTTCGCAAGCACACCTTCAGCAGCCAACTTGTCGATGTGGGGTGTTCGCGCGCGTTCAAATCCATAACAGCCCAGCCGATCCGCCCGCAACGTGTCGACGGTGATGACCACGACATTCGGGCGGGTACGGCCGGGAGCGTCACGCGAACCGCGCTCGCAGCCCGCCGCCACTCCAAACTAGCTCACGCAGACAACGGCGATGAGGACCCGAGCGACCATCCCTGCTTTCTAGCATACGCGCCAGACGGGCGACGTCAGCCCACGCAGCCTAGAGGCCCCCTTCGCGCGTCGCCTCGAGGACGAGAAGCGACTTGCAGGGCAAATCTGCCTTCGCTGCGGCAATGGCGTCCCTGTTCTTACAGGTGGCGACGTCTTCCTCGACGAGCGGCGCGTACACCGCATCGACGGTTGTGGTTTCGATCCGAATCGTCCGCCCCGCCGGGGAGGTGAGGACGTGGGATTGCACAGTGGCTCCGCATTGGTCCTCGACCGGGCCGGTACCCACAACCCCCCAGCCCTGCCAGCCCGATGCGTCGTCGCCGCTGATGAAGGAGTAGCCCACGGCCGGCTCGGAAGCCTTCTCTGCGACGGCGCGACAAAGACTCGCGTCTGCGCAGAACGCGCCTCCGAGTCGTGCCTTGCTGCTCCCATCATTTGGCTGAAAGACGTAGAGCACGAGGTGCCCGGGCCTGTCCGGGACATCGATCAGCTGGTCACACCCATCTTGGCTGCCCTGGTAGCGATCGACTTTGTATACACCGAGAACGCTGGAGGGCACCTTGAGCTCTGGCGCGCCGGTGCTGTCGCTATGCGCGCTCTTGGTGCTGCTGCCACAACCGAGGCCGCCGCCATTGGAGCAGCCGAGGGTCAGACAGGTCGCAACGATGAGTGACGCGTTTCTAAGAAGAGAGGTTCCGTGGGGCATCGATGATTTCTCCAAGTCGAGCTTCGTGGGTCTGGGCCGCCCGAAGCCGCGCATTGTCACTGTTTTGTGACGGAGTTCAAGCTCACGTCGAGACGGGTTGTGAGCCACCACACATAAGGCCCAACTTCAGCGCCAGGCGGTTTTTTGGTCTTGATACGAAGGATTTGGCGGTGGTAGTCTCCGCTTCCCCCCTTTCACCAGACCATCCCGCCTCTGGAGGCTCCACTATGTTCGGTTCCCATCCTTCGCGTTGGATCACCTTCCTCGTTTTTGGCGCCCTCACGGCCTTTGGCTGTGTTGGGACGACCGACACCGGCCCGCAAAGCGAGACCGGCTCGCTTTCCCTGGACCTCGTCATCGCCGACGGCGTCGTGATCGACCAAGTCGATTGGCAGATCATGGGCAATGGCATGGACATGTCAGGCGCCATCGACGTGAGCGCGCCGGGGTCGACCGCCTCGGTGGAGGTGTTCGGACTTCCTCCAGGCGAGGTGAACTATGTGGTCATGCTCACGGCGGAGTCGACCAACGAGCAGGTGGCGTGCAAAGGCTCGGCCGAATTCAACGTGGAGGTCGGGGAGACCACGGATGTGATGGTGATCTTGAGCTGCAAGCTCCCTCGACGGCTTGGTGCCGTCCGCGTGAACGGCAAGTTCAACATCTGCGCGGAGCTCATCAAAGCGGTGGTCTCGCCGCTGCAGACCTCGGTCGGCAACGACATCGACCTGTATTCGCAGGCCGTCGATCAAGAGGGCGATCCCATCACGTACTCGTGGACCAGCAGTGGCGGCTCCATCGCAGATGCCAGCGCGTGGTCCACCACGTACACCTGCCAAGAGGTGGGTGATCAGGAAATCACGATCAGCGTCACGGACAACGACGAGTACTGCGACATGGCCACTTGGACGATTCCCGTCACTTGCGTCGCGGGTGATGGCGGCACTGGTGGCACCGGTGGTGCTGGAGGCGCCGGCGGCGAAGCTGGGGCCGGAGGCATGGCTGGCGCAGGCGGTGACGGCGGCATGGCCGGTGCGGGCGGCATGGCTGGCGCAGGCGGCATGGCCGGCGCGGGCGGCGACGGCGGCATGGCCGGCGCAGGCGGCATGGCCGGCGCAGGCGGCATGGCCGGCGCAGGCGGCATGGCCGGCGCAGGCGGCATGGCCGGTGCAGGCGGCATGGCTGGCGCAGGCGGCATGGGCGGCTCGGTCGATCCTTGCGACGGCGTCGACTGCAGCGATGGCAACGAATGCACGAATGACATTTGCGCGGACGGAATTTGCTCAAACCCGCCCGTCATGGACAACACCATGTGCGACGGCAATACGGGCACCTGCCAGTCCGGCGTGTGCGTGCCGGATGACCCCTGCCTGGGTGTCGATTGCAGCGATGGCAACGAATGCACCGCTGACCTCTGTGCTGCCGGAATTTGTTCGAACCCGGACTTGGCCGCCGACACCCTATGCAACCAGAACGGCGGCAAGGTGTGTGACGGCGCCGGCACGTGCGTCGAGTGCAACAACAACCTCCAATGTGATGTCGAGTTCAACGAGGTCTGCGTCGGCAACGTATGCGTAGCGGGCTGCACAGTCCCGGCTCCGGTGGACGCCGTTGGGATTCCGATGGCCTGTCGTAACTCCTTCAACCAGGCGGTTTCGACATTCCCGATCGACCTGACCAACGTCACACCGGATGGCTGCATCGAGGCCGGTCAGCCGTTCAACACGGCGATCGACCCGGTCATCGCCCTCGACACGGCGTTCCTCGAGGCCGCAGCGCAGACCCTCTGCGATCTGGGCACCTACTTGACGGAAGCGGATGTCACGAAAGCCCAGGTCAGTGTCGACGCCATCGCGGGTGCCACCTGCACCGAGCAGCTCTCGGTGCTGGGAGGCACGCCGCTCACCGTCACCCTTGACACCACGCTCGTTGGGAGCTGTGGAAGTGGTGGTGTTGTTACGGTCAACTCGGGCATCTCGGTCCCGCTTCCGGCGATGAACGTGCCTTGCTCAGCGGCGGGTACGGCAGGAAGCGAGGTCCAGTTCTGCTCGACCGGCCAAGTGCCGCTCGATATCTCGCTCACCGTTCCAGCGCCTCCTCCAACATATCAGCAGACCTACGTGGGCGTGTCGGTCGGCGGCGGCGCGATCACGGTCGCCTTCGCATGCAACACCTCGTCGACGACGATTCCCGCCCCAGGGCAGGAAAACGAAATCGGATGTATCTTGACCAACCCGAACCCGAGCACCCCGAACGGCATGAGTTGCGCCGACGAGGTGGGCGACGGAAACGTGGGCGAGACCCCCTTCCCGACCTCGGACTGCAATACGGCAGACGGGCCTCCGGTCACCCCGCAGACGTGTGATCTGTTCGGAAACTCGGCCCCCTGTTCGGGCACATGCGACACGGTTCCGGTCGCAGTCGACCCGAGCACGGTGTGTGCGACGTTCACGGTCGAGTAACGGCATAGCCGCTCGCCTGAGCAGCTAAGACAGATGAGACCCGCGGGCTTTGGCTCGCGGGTTTCTTGGTGCTTGCTAATCGCCGTCGTAGGCGGTTATGCTTCGCCACCCTTCGTGGTGATGGGTTCGTCTGTGGGAGTCGTGGGAGCTAGCAATGTTTAGATCATATTCGGTTTTGGTTGGCGTAATTGGGATCGCCCTCGCAATGGGTACGGGCTGTAGCGATGATGGCGGCGGAGCCGCCGGCTCGGGCGGAACTGCGGGTTCCGGTGGCACGGCAGGTTCCGGCGGAACTGCGGGTTCCGGTGGGACAGCAGGTTCCGGCGGCGAAGCTGGCTCGGGCGGCCAAGCCGGCATGGGCGGCATGGGCGGCCAAGCCGGCATGGGTGGCCAAGCCGGCATGGGCGGCCAAGCCGGCATGGGTGGCCAAGCCGGCATGGGCGGCCAAGCCGGCATGGGTGGCCAAGCCGGCATGGGCGGCGCGGGCTGCACAGTCCCGGCTCCGGTGGACGCCGTTGGGATTCCGATGGCCTGTCGTAACTCCTTCAACCAGGCGGTTTCGACATTCCCGATCGACCTGACCAACGTCACACCGGATGGCTGCATCGAGGCCGGTCAGCCGTTCAACACGGCGATCGACCCGGTCATCGCCCTCGACACGGCGTTCCTCGAGGCCGCAGCGCAGACCCTCTGCGATCTGGGCACCTACTTGACGGAAGCGGATGTCACGAAAGCCCAGGTCAGTGTCGACGCCATCGCGGGTGCCACCTGCACCGAGCAGCTCTCGGTGCTGGGAGGCACGCCGCTCACCGTCACCCTTGACACCACGCTCGTTGGGAGCTGTGGAAGTGGTGGTGTTGTTACGGTCAACTCGGGCATCTCGGTCTCGCTCCCGGCGATGAACGTGCCTTGCTCAGCGGCGGGTACGGCAGGAAGCGAGGTCCAGTTCTGCTCGACCGGCCAAGTGCCGCTCGATATCTCGCTCACCGTTCCAGCGCCTCCTCCAACATATCAGCAGACCTACGTGGGCGTGTCGGTCGGCGGCGGCGCGATCACGGTCGCCTTCGCATGCAACACCTCGTCGACGACGATTCCCGCCCCAGGGCAGGAAAACGACATCGGATGTATCTTGACCAACCCGAGTGCGAGCACCCCGAACGGCATGAGTTGCGCCGACGAGGTGGGCGACGGAAACGTGGGCGAGACCCCCTTCCCGACCTCGGACTGCAATACGGCAGACGGGCCTCCGATCCCGAACCAGACCTGTGATCTGTTCGGAAACTCGGCCCCCTGTTCGGGCACTTGCGAGACAGTTCCCATCGCAGTCGACCCGAGCACGGTGTGTGCGACGTTCACGGTCGAGTAACGGCATAGCCGCTCGCCTGAGCAGCTAAGACAGATGAGACCCGCGGGCTTTGGCTCGCGGGTTTCTTGCCTGCTTGCCACCCGCCATCCCTTAGGGATATGCTCCGCCCACGACGACGCCGGTATGGTCGGCGGGAGCTGGAGGAGTTCACAATGTCTCGATCGTATGTAGTTTTGATTAGCCTAATTGGATTGGGCCTTTCAGTCGCTGTGGGCTGTTTGCCCGATCCCATGTCCACTCCCGATGGGACGGGTGGCACGGCTGGCACTGGTGGCGGCGGTGGCGAAGGGGGCATGGTTATGGTTGAGTGTCCTCCGGGTGCGGTCGCCCCAGAACCGAAAAGTGGTACGGTGCCTGTGGCCTGCCGTAACTCGTTCAACCAGGTGGCTTCGGAGTTCTTGGTGGACATGGAGGTGGCTTTGGATTGCGCCGTAGCGGGCCAGCCCTTCAACGCAACGGTCATGCCCACGGTCCGGCTCGACACGACGTTCTTGCAGGCCGCGGCCGATACCCTCTGCCAATTGGGTACCACGTTGACGGCGGTGACCATCAACAACACGCAGGCGCGGGTCGATGCCCTCCAGGGCGCGACATGCACGTCACGGTTGAGCGTGCTGGCCCCCGTACCCCAGGACGTCACGCTCGATGTCACGGTCACCGGCACCTGCGGAGCTGGTGGTAGCGTCGACGTCAACACCGGGATCTCGGTAGAGCTTCCGGCGGTCAGCTTGCCGTGCACCGCAGGCAATGCTGGAGAAACAGCCGCCTTCTGCCCAACTGGCAGCACGCCACTGGTGGCGGGCACAGACCCGGTCGACACCTTTGTGGTCGTGTTCGTTAGCCCGTTCGAGGTCGGCTTCGCCTGCGGAGGACCAGCCACGACTGAACCTCCCCCTGGGACGGAGAACGACGTCGGATGTATCCTGGAGAACCCGGGCGCGAGTACCCCGAACGGCTTGTCTTGCGGAGAAGACGTGGGCACCGCGACCTCCGGACAGACCCCATTCCCCACATCGGATTGCAATACGGAAGACGGGCCTCCGACACCGAACCAGATGTGTGACGTGTCGGGCAATCTTGTCCCGTGTACCGGCACGTGCGAAACCATCCCCGTCGCGGTCGACCCGGCAACCGAGTGCGTCACGTTCACGATCGAGGAGCCCGGCGCAGGTGGTGCGGGCGGCATGGGTGGCCAAGCCGGCATGGGCGGCATGGGTGGCCAAGCCGGCATGGGCGGCCAAGCCGGCATGGGTGGTGCTGGCGGCGGCTAGCCGACTTTCATCGAGCAAGACTCACCGTGCGCAAGACCCGCGTGCTTCGGCTCGCGGGTCTTGTCGTTAACGGGACCTGCGCGTTGACCCCTGGTCGTTAACGGACATGACCCTGCCGCTTGGCGCTGCGAATGCAGCGATTCCGGACCTGTGATATGACCATCCTTCAGGAGGTCTTATGCAATCCCGTTGGTTAGCTTATCTGCTGCTTGGATCGGTTTCGCTTGGGTTCGGGTGCAAGGGTGGCGGGGACGGCGGCTCCAGCTTCCTCGAAATCGTCGAAACCGCGCCAGCGAATGGGCAGGAGGACGTCATCGTCGACACCTCCATCGCCGTCCGCGTGAGCCGAGCAATCGACCCAACCTCTCTCAGCAACGACACGTTCTTCCTCACCGACGAAGACGGCGCGCCAGTGCCCAGCGCGGTCAGCATCCTCGACGAGCCGAATGCCGATCCGGTCCAGATGGGCACCGCGGCACAGTTGACGCCGAACGCGTCCCTGGACGTGCTGACAAACTACACCGTCACCATCACCACCGGACTCGAGTCCACCGCCGGCATCAGCTTGGAAGAGGACTTCACATGGACGTTCAAGACCATCGACGCCGCGTGGGGCGAGGCGGAATGGATTGAACCGCTCGGCGCCGGAATTTCCTCTAGCCAGGAAATTGCTGTGGATGGGCAGCTCGGCGCGTTCGCGGTCTGGACGTTCGACGATCGGGTTGGAACCCCCAGCAACACCTTCATCTATGCAAACCGGTACACCCGCACCGGTCTGTGGGGGGAGCCAGGGCCGATCGACGACGGAAATGGCCGCGCGACTAGGCCGCAGGTGGCTGCGGATGGCGCCGGCAACGGCTTCGCGGTCTGGGAGCGAGCCGACGTGATCACCTCCACCGCCCAGCAAAGGATCTGGACCAATCGCTACGACGTCGAGGAAGGGCGCTGGGGAACCGCGGCGCTTCTGCAGGAGGGCGAGATTACGCGGGCCAACGTGCCGTCGGTCGCCGCGGACCCTTCGGGTAACGCCATGGCCGTCTGGCTGCAAGACAACATCATCCCGAACCAACCACGGGTCATCCGGGCCATTCGCTACGAGCCAGCCACCGGCTGGGGGAACGCCGTGACGATCGGCTCGCCAGAGTTTGCCCCATCGATCACGGACGTTGGGATGGACGATCAGGGCGGTGCCATCGCGGTCTGGAACCCCCAAGCCGGGGGGCAAGGAGGACGGGTGCTCGAGGCGAACCGCTATACGCCCGGCATGGGTTGGGGCGACGTCGTGACGATCAAATCGGATGAGAATACGGGCGCCTTCGGCTTTCGGCTGGATGTCGGGGCGAACGGTGATGCGTTCGTGATTTGGAGGCAGGACGACCCGAGCGGCATAGGCGGCGCGGGCGGCGCGGGCGGCGCGGGCGGCGCGGGCGGCGTAGGCGGCGTAGGTGGCATAGGCGGCGCAGGCGGCGTAGGTGGCGCAGGCGGCGTAGGCGGCACCGGCGATCCCGAGCTACGCATGAACATCTACGCGACTCGCTTTTCGGGAGGCGCGTGGGACGTCGAGCCAACGAGAATCGACAAGTATGAAGACGGCGACAAAATCAACCCTGACATCGCGGTCGACGGGGACGGCATTGCCCATGCGGTTTGGTCGCAGGCCGATCCCTTTTTCGAGAGCACGATCAACAACATCTGGGCCGCGCAATTCACGCCAGGGGCCGCAAGCCCCTGGGGCGACCCGGTGCTCATCGAACCCCCGAACGTCGACCCGCTGGAATTCGACCCTGCCACCACGCCTCGCGTCGACGTCAACCGAGCGGGCAACGTCTTCGTGGTCTGGCGTCAGGATTGGGACAGCTGGGGCAGCATCTGGTCGAATCGAAGAATCGACCCAGGTGAGAGCTGGATCGCTGCCAACGCCGAGCTCATCGAAGACTTCGCCGACCCGGCGGGCCTACCCAAAATCGCCGTCGATGAAGCACGCCACGCGCACTCGGTCTGGCTGCACCAGAGCAACCGGCGGGACAAGGTGCGAACCAACCGGTTCGAGTGAGCCAGTTCGACGTGGTCGGCTCGCGGTGGCTAGCCGCGACGCTAGAGGCCCGCTTCGAATGTCGCTTCGAGGTTGAACAGTGCCGTGCACGGGTCATCTTCGTCGACTGACTCGATGGCATTCCTAATGGTGCAAGTCGCCTCGGTGGTTCCTTCGGGTATCGTCGCCATGAAAGAGGTCTCAACCTGTCTCGTGTCGATGCGAATCTTCTGACTGCTGGGGGAGGTCAGCGTGTGACCCTGCACCTCGATCAGGCACTGGTCGCCCACCAAACTGCCCTCGTTTGGGATCCCCCAACCTTGCCACCCCGCCGCGTCGCTGCCTTGCAGGAACGAGTAGTTCACGATGGTGGGAAGGTCCTTCACCCTCCTGCGGCAATCGAGGACGCTGCCGCAAAACTGGCCGGCCAGCGCGGCCCCACCCGGGGCCTCGTCGGACGGCACGCTGTACACCGCCAGGCGGCTAGGAGCGGGATCGACGTCCACCAAGGTGTCGCAACCGCCTTGCTCGCTTTGCTGGTACTGATCGAGCCGGTAGACGCCGAGCAGATCGGAGTCGACCATCGGCTCGCTCGCACCGTTGCCGCTGCCGCTGCCGCAACCCAGGGACCCGCCGCTGGTGCAGCCAACAGCCAGGCAGGTCGCGATGAAGAGAATGTTCGTCACATAAGCGGATCGATCGATCATTTTGGTCTACTCCAATGGGTGCAGGCGGGATCTCCGGCCTGGATCCCGAAGTGTTGCTGTTTCGTCTCGCAATTCAAGTCCGCGTCTGGAGGCCATGAGCCGCCCGCTCCGAACGCGACTAGTCAAAAACGGACATCATGTGGGCGCGTGCCGCACCGCAACCCACGCCTTCGAGCTCGATCGCACACGCCGGTTTGAGCATGGGTCCGGAGCACCCCAAAACGGTAATCCATTTCACATCTAGTTCGTGCTTTTCCCGTCGCGTCCGACAGCGATTTGACCGCGCATTTTGGGGGTCGATCTGGTAAGAAGGATCTGGTCCGATGCCCGTTGTAAGATCGATGAGTGCCGCTGCGCTTTGCTGCGTCCTGACCGTCGCTGGATGTCGCGGCGGCGACGACCAATGCCCGAAGGGGACGGTCACCGCCGATCCGGCGACGATCCCCGAAGGACTTAGCGAGACGGAGTTGCTTGTCGACGTGCACATCCCATACGTCGTCGATGGCTACGTCGCCGTCACCGAGCTTTCGGCAATCAGCGGCACCATCGCCGACCCGTTTGCGAGGGCAACGACCTACGCATGCGCTTATGACGTCTCTGGTCCGGTCGAGGTTTGTGTAACCACGGTGTATGTGGACCCAGACGCCGAGGAGAGCGCCCTGAGTGAGGTTCCGGGCGTCGCGGCGGTGTACGAGTACATTCGCCCATCGCACATTGTCCTCCCCGACCCTCTGGAGTGCTCCACCTTGAGTTGTACGGTCGTCACCTGCCCCGAGGACAAGAACGAGTGCCCGGAGGTGTCGAGCCTGACGATCGACCCCATGCCCCCGACGATCGTTCCCGAAGGAGAGACGGCGACCATTACGGTCGTCGCCGGTGACCCGGATGACGGTCCGGAAGCACTGGTCACCACGCTCACGGCAGGTCACGGCGAGATCGCCGACGCACGTGCCAGCGAGACGACCTACACCTGTGACCCAAATTTTGGCGGTGTCATCCCGATCTGTGTCGACGCCTCGGACGGCGCCTGCACAGAGACGCTTTGCACACAAGTTCGCTGCCCAGGCGAACCGGCAGAGAACACCTGCCCGATCATCGAAAGCATGAGTGCAGACCCCAATCCGATTCCCCGCGGGATGGATTCGAGCATCGTCGTTGTCACTGCCTTGGACCCAGATGAATTTCCCGAGTCATTGGGTATCGAGTGGACTTCCGACGGGGGCGGCTTCTTAGACCCGAATGCACCCGAAACGACCTTCACCTGCGGCGAGCCTGGCCCCGTCGAGGTGTGCGTCGAAGTGAGCGACGGCGATCCAAGCTGTTTGGAGCTCCCAGATGCGAAACGCTGCATCACCATCCAGTGCCCTGGCGATGTCATACCGAACGTTTGTCCGAATCTAAACGTCATCAACTTCAATCCTTCGTCAACCATCGCCCCGGGGTCAAACTGGACGAACGTCCAAACTCGCGGCTGGGACACCGACAGAAGGCCCTTCCCCCTGATGCTCACCCTGAGCGCGTTCTGGGGTAGCTTCGAGGACACGGAGAACATGACTTGCCCAGAAATCACGCCGGACTGCCCGCAGTCGGACAACGTGGTTTTTCAAAATGCGATTTACATCTGCGACCGCCCAGGTGAGGTCGAGCTCTGCGTCGACGCGACGGACGGCGCCTGCACGAAGACGCTTTGCGCCAACGTGGTCTGCCCCGATGACACTCCCACCCCTCCCTAGCTTCGTGCCCAACGAAGCGCCGTAGAACTTCAACTCGGATCGTACCCGTACGGCATGCAGCAAACTAAAAGACGCGTGATGTTGGCAATCACGATCATCGTGGCGGCTCTCCTGCTCGCCGCTGGCTTTGCTTTGTCGAGACGCGATGAAAAAGCGACGTCATGGACGCCGGCGGCCGAGGGGTTTCTCGCAGTGGCCACCCCTTGCTGTACAACCGCGTCGCTCTGGGATGCGCTCGACGCGCCGAGTGACGACGGGCAACGCGCGCGTCCGGCAACCGCAGCGGAGGCGGCCGATTGGCTCAACGAATGGCCGTACCGCGATCGTGACGAGCAGAGCATGCCCGATGAAGGGCAGCTTCAGCCGGTCGCCCAGAATCGCGAGGTCAGGTGCGTCGGCGAGCCGTCCGGTCCGGAGATTCGACCCGATGGCGACGACGAAGAGACGCTGAAGGGAGTTCACTTCAGGCGCGAATGTACGTACGCGAAGTGGAAAGTCTGGGCCGGGGAAACGGCGGGGAAGCGACCCAACGAGCGCCACACGGTCTGGGTCGACGACGGCGGCTTCTTTCACGGTCGCGTCGACTACTGGAGATAGAAGAAGGGTGGGTCCATCGGACTTGTTCCGGAGCTTCGTTGCGGCGCCCGGACACGGAAAACTCGCGTGCCTGCGAACGTCGTCGGTAGGATCGAGCGGCGAGGGCTAGGTGGATCAGATGGAGCGCAAGCACTGGGTTCGCTTGGGAGCATTCGCGCTCGTCGTGACGCTGATTTCGTGGGCTGCGACATGGGTCGGCTTGTCCGGGACCTGGGTTGGCGACGACTGGCACATGGTCAACAACTACCTCTATGAAGACTGGAGCGAGCTCGCCGCGGTTTTCAAACGCAATGCGGCGAGCTATCTCTTCGGCGACGACAAAATCGGTCCGTATCGACCGGTGACGATGTTCACCTTGCTTGCAACGCATCTGCTGGTGCCGCGGCCCTGGCTTCATCATGCGCTGAGTTGGCTCTTGCACGCGGGGACGAGCCTGCTTCTCTTCGGCCTTCTGCGGGCTTCGGGTCCTGCCGCTCGCCCCGCCAGGGACCTCACGAACGACCTGGCGGCGGCGGGGCTTGCGGCGCTGTTCTTTGTTCACCCCGTTCATGTGGAGTCGTACGTTTGGATCAACGGACGTTCGGACCTCCTCGGAGGATTCTGGCTAGCGGCCCTCGCGTTCTCGCTGAGCCAAATCAGCAGGGCTCCGCGGCGAGGACTCGTTCCAGTGTTGGCGTTGGGCCTCGTTTCGTTCCTAGGCGCGAGCTCCAAGCTGCCGTTCGCCATCGCCGCGTTGGCCGCCTGGCTTGGATGGGCCATCCGGACGCGGGCACCCCAGGCGCGTATTGCCGGGGGCGCGATTGGGGTTGGAGTTGGTGCTCATCTGATCCTTCGTGCCGTCTTCGCACCGTTTCGGGGTCAGCTGGGCGCATCCGAGAACGTCTTTTCCGACCCGACGATCTGGTGGTCACTTCCGAGGCTGGCGGCCAATGGGACCGAAACGCTCCTGGCCTTCCGCGCAGAGGCCATGCGATCCCTGGCATGGATGCTGTTCGGACCATGGTCCGCGTTCGAGTGGCTAGGCATGGCGATCGCGCTCCTCGTCGTGTCATTCCTGATGTACCGGCGGGACTGGTCTGGGCTCGTGTATTGGCTCGGTGCGCTTTTGACCCTTGCGCCCACTGTGATCGTATCGGCTACGTTCTGGCTGGGTTTTGACCGCTACCTGTACATGCCAACGATTCTGGCGCTGCTCGCGCTGTTCCCGTACGTCGTCCGCCTCGCGTCACAGGGTCGACGTGTTCGGGTCGCACTTTGCGCCCTGGGCCTCGCACTCATCGCCCATGCAGCGATGCAGACCCACGAGGCCAGCAAAGCGTACGCCAGCCAAGACGCTTACGATCGTGCCCTCCTTCGCGACCACTTCGACGACCCGGGCATTCACTACTACTTCGGCTCCGTTGCGGCTCGCAGGGCGAACCGAACCGGTCTGCGCAAGCACCTTTCGTCGATGCCGTCACCGCCGTGGCCAACCGCGATCATCATTCCAACCTACGAGTTGGCGGTGAAGGCAAATGACACGGTCAAGACGCGAGAGGCGATCGATGCGCTCGTCGCGACCGCGAGAAGAGGTCCGCGGTGTGGGACCGTCCGAACCCAACTCGAGGCCTGGGCTGCGAAAGTCACCGATCCTTCAACGGCCGTGCACCTCGAAGAAGCACTCGCCGGGCTGTCCTGCGAGCGGTAGCCGCGTGCGACCCATGTGGGTGACCTCACCGGTCCCAGCGCTCGGACCGGGGGGCCTGCTGGCCCGGGGACTGGCAGTCACCGCACCCTGGATGGCTCGTCGCAAAGTGCTCAGAAAACGTTTCCCAAGCGAATGGTGTTTCTCCCATAATGCGGCTTCGGTTTTCCGCCACACCGGATGGGGTCGCGGGGGCAAGAGGAGGCGAGCCATGCGAACACGATCGATCTTCACCATCGCGCTGACACTCGGTCTGGTTGCGAGCTTGGGATCCGCTTCTTCGGTCTGGGCGGCCGAAGCGGGAACCCTCACGGCTGCCGACCTGGCGGCGCTCGGCGGCACCGACTTCGACGGCGGACCCGGCGACTACTTCCTGCGCAACGACGAAATCGAGGCCACCATCCTCGGCATCACGACGACACCTGACTTCGGCATCCCGATCGTCGCCGAAGCGCTGCCCGGCCGCGGCGTCATCGTCGACCTCGGGACACGCGGTGACAAGAACGACCAGCTCACCGAGATCGACCACGTCGTGAACATCGCCGCAAACGTGATCTTCTACGGTGGACCAGCGGAGGGCCTTCCCGCTCCCGTTTTCGTGACCGGTGGCGCGACTGCATCGATCACGGTCTTCGGCATCGTCCTGCTGCCCGCCAGCACGAATCCCCCGTTCCCCGGCTCGTCTTTCTCGCTCCCGACGCTCCTGGCGGAGACGACCTACTCGGTCACTGACGGAAACTCCTGGGTCGACATCGAGACGACCGTCACCAACGTGTTCACCGGTCCGGCACCCGTCTTCTCCATAGCGGACGCGGACATCCTCGCCGGCCGCGGCCGCATCCCTTTCCAGCCCATGGAGGATCGCGGAAACAAGCCGCCGCTGCTCGACCTGAGCGCCCCGGAATCGGCCATCGGTGTCTGGAGCTACCTGTCGCTTCCCGGCAACAACGGCCCCGCTGACGGCCCGGCCAACAACGACGGAAGCCCGTCGGGCAAGGTGACCTACACCTTCGTTCCCGATTCGGTATTGGCACCCTTCGTCGGGGTCGCCGATCAGAACGTCGCCGTTATCGGCAACTTCTTCAACCTGGCGTCGCCCGGGGGCATCCTGCCCGGCGACAGCCTCGTCTTCACGCGCAAGCTCGTGGTGACAAACGACAACACGGTCGAGTCGGGGCTCGACCTCGCTTTGCCGCTCCTCTACACGCCGATCTTCGGACAGGACCTGCGCGCGACGTTCACCGGCAGGGTGGTCGACGGCAACGGCCAGGGCGTCCCGAACGCGCACATCTTCGTCGACAACACGGTGCCCGGCGCTCCGGACCTGAGCCCCCTGGTCTCGGTGCTGGACGAGAACCTCGACGGCAACCCCGACGGCATCGACTTCGCCAACGGCGACGACCCCCTTCCCGTGAGCCACACGGTGACGGCGGCCGACGGCACCTTCACGCTGAAGCTCCAGGCGCTCGCCGATCCTTCCTCGACGCCGAGCGTGTACCAGCTGAGGGTGAACGCGGAGAGCCGGGGCACCGCTTCCGCCGGCCCGCTCTCGGTGGATCCGGTCACGCTGTTCGGCGGGCCGACGACCCTTCCCGACATCGTGCTCTCGGGCACCGGAAGCGTCTCTTTCGCGGTGACGGACAGCAAGACGGGCCTTCCGACGGCGGCGAAACTGACGTTCAAGGGAACGGGCGAAACCCCGGACCCCGACTTCGGCAACCAGTTCCTGACCCGGCGCGATTACTCGCTAATCCAGCCGAACGGGCCGTTCCCGCTGCCAGTGGGCAACTCGGGGGCGCTGTCAAATGCGACGGGCGGCACGCCGGCGCTGAACTTCCAGACGGATCCCGACGGAGCGGGAACGCTCGAGCTGCCGCCCGGGACCTACATGGTCTATGCCTCGCGGGGTCTCGAGTACACCATCGACTCGCAGTCGATCACCATCGGCTCCGGCGGCACAGCGAACGTCTCGCTGGACATCCGACGGGTCGTCGACACCTCGGGCTACGTCTCGATGGACTTCCACGTGCACTCAGGAAAGAGCTTCGACAGCTCCCTGCCGCTCGTGGACCGGGTGGCCTCCTACTTGGCCGAGGGCGTCGAGGTGATGGTCTCCACCGACCATGACTTCATCTCCGACTACTCACCGATGATCAGCTCGCTGAGCGCGGAGGACGAGATCAACTCGATCATCGGCGACGAGCTGACCGGCGGGATTCCCGTGCCGGCCGATCCGACCCAGGACGGCACGGTCTTCCCGGAGGGCATCGGGCACTGGAACGCGTGGCCGCTCACGGTGATCGAGAATAACCGCCGCAACGGCGCACCCCCGGACGAGTTCATCACACCCGGTACGGCCATCGACCGCCTGCGCGGCATGGACTCGCTGGTCTTCCTGGGCAAGACGCCCGACACCGCCGGCGTCGGCGACTGGCTGCCCGCCATCCAGGCCGGGCAGGCCGGGACCGTGGGTGAGCAGCTGCCGCCCGACGACGACGTGGTGATGTTCAACCACCCGCGCGCGGGCTTTGCCGGCACGGTCGTGATCGGCATGTTCAACAGCCTGTCGAACCCGGGCGGCAACCCGACCCTCGGCGGCTACGACCCGATGGAGCCTCTCTCGGCGTTCCCCAACAACGGGCTGTTCACGCCGTCGCTCTACAGCAAGGCGGTGGTCGGGCCGGCCGGAACGGACACGAACGCGCTCAGCTTCGATGCCATCGAGCTGATGAACGGCGGCGACCTCGGCGGCTACACCACGGTGCACGACGACTGGTGCAGCCTCGTCAAACAGGGCTTGCACAAGACGGCGACCGCCGTGTCCGACTCGCACCGGCTGGTGATGGAGAACGCGGGCTTCGGGCGCTCGTTCGTGGCGTCGAGCACTGACGACCCCGCCGCCATCGACGAGGACGAGCTCACCCAGAATGTGAAGGCCATGAACCTGGTCGGCACCAGCGGGCCCTTCATCCGCTTCAGCGTCAAGGACGACGACGACGTCGAGCAGCCGATGGGCGAAACCGCGGTGTCCACCGGGAACAAGGTGGTCATCAAGATTCGGGTCGAAGCGGCGCCGTGGATCCCCGTCGAAGAGGTCCGTATCTACCGGAACTGTGACCTCATCCAGACCCATGCGGTGCAGTCGTCGAAGGTGCTCGGAAAGGTCCTCCGTTTCAACCGCGCGGTCCCGATCGCGGGCATCGACGCCGACTCGTTCATCACGGTCGAGGCCAGCGTCAAAATCGATGGCGGGGGCAACCCCGTCACGCCGGGCCTTCTCGACACCGTGCAAACGATCGAGCCGGGCGTCGTGCCCCTCGGATTCACGAACCCCGTGTTCGTGGACCGGGATGGCAACGGCTACGAACCGCCGGGGCTCTAACGATCCATGCAGGAGAGCCCAGGAGAACCACTGATGCGGCACGGTTCTGACCGCGCCCAGGGGACCCGGCTTCACCGTCTGGCGCCCTGGGCGCTCTGCTTCTCGGTATGGCTCGCGCCGGCACTGGCGGCGGCCCATCCGACCTCGGACGATCTCCGCGAACAGGCGACCCGGGCGAAGCTCTGCACACGGGCAGAGAACCCCGGCGAGCCGTTCGATTCGGTGCAGCTCGGAGCGGCGGAGAAGAAGCTCCGCAAGGCTTGGGGAGACGCGCTACAGCCACAGACGATCGAGCACCTCGGCCCGGACTTCCAACGCCTCGCACCGCAGCCGGAGCCGGACGACTCCGGCGCAAAGGCGGGTGCCGACCCCTATGCCGGCCAGCTTCGGCTGCGGCGGGTGCTGGCCAAAGGCGACGTGCGGAGCGTCGAGTACGAGCTCTTTCGGGGCCAGGTCTACCGGATCCGCTGGGAGCTCAGCGACCGCTTTCACGAGCCGATCATGGACGACTTCGTCCGGCAGGCCACCCAGTGCTACGGGCCGTTCCGCTACGACCAGACCATCAAGGCGAAGCTGGGCTCGGGTGAATCCACCCTTCGGCGGGCCGGCTGGGAACGCAACGGCCGCCTGCTCGAGATCCGCCAGCTCAACCCTCTAGGAGGCGGCCCGCTCTTGGTGACCATGACGGACCGGAAGATCAGCAAAGCGATCATCGCAGCCCGGGGCAGTCTGGCCCCCGAGCCCAAGCGCCGCTCCGAGCCGTGGTGGCAACGGAAGGACAGGTCCCCTGCCCCACCCTCAGACGACGAACGCAGCGCCCTGGTCCGAGCCCTTGCGGCGGTCCTGTCGCAAACCCGCTTCTGACTGCCCCGCCAGCCCATTTCATCCAAACCCGACCGCGAAAAAGGGGACAGTCCCCTTTTCTAGAGGGTTAATTGGACGACGGATGCACCGTGAGGGCGCTGCCCATTTGGGTGGCGCCCAGGTGTTCGGTCGCCTTGGAGTCTCGCCATGCCGGTGTTCCCGCAATCCAGACGTCGGTCACGACCCCATCGCTGCGGTTGAGCATCTGTTCTGCGTCGACGGCTTGTCGATAGCCAAAGGTGGTGCTGGCTTCGGAGTCGTATGTGCTCAATGCGCCCGGGTCGATGAGGATCATGTCGGCCTGCTGCCCCGGCTCGATCGTCCCGAGGGTTTGCTCGAACCCCCAGAACTCGGCGGGGACGCGCGTCAAGCGGCCGATGTGATAGGCGACCGTTTCCAAGGAGCGGCGCTGCGCGATTTGAAGGCCGCGAAGGTTGGCATCGTAGTAAGCCATGTTGGTGAGATGCGCACCCGAGTCGTTGAAACCCGGAAGCATTTGCGGGTCGAATAGGACGCGCGCCATCCGCTCCTCGTCGTCGTTCGCCGCTAGTACGTACCAACGGAGATTCGTGTCGAAGTATCGCAGCAGATGGAGAATGAAGTCGCAGTCGTCGCCGACCGGCCTCGGGAAGCTCGCAAATACCTTCGCCTCGGCGTCATTGCGAGGGCCGAGCCCCGTTCGACGAAGCCTTCCCTGCCCGCCCGGTCGCGCCTGCCAGTCGAGTAGGCGCTCGTAGATATCCTGGAGCGTCTCTCCCTCCCAGACCGGCAGGGGGCGGTCGGTCATGACCATGTCCTTCAAATCGCGGCTGAAGCTGTCGTTCATGATCCGCAGCCAGCGCTTGATGCGGGCCAAGGAGAATCCCTTCTTGTCGTGGAACCACATCTGGCGGAAGCGCTTGCGGTACTCGGGGTCGTCGAGCAGGGCGATCCGGGACGCTCTGTCCTCGAGGTCGATCGCGTTGAGCTCGCGTAGCGCCGGTATCTCCTCGGAAAGCGGCGTGATCGCGCCATCCGCGTACACGCGAAACGGTGCTGCCAAGGCTTGCAAGCGAAAGCGCCCGTTGACGAACGCCGAGTTGATGATGCGCGTGAGGGCGACGCCCATGCGCGCCAGCGATCGGTTCGTCACGACGTCGAGCGCGGCCACCGCGGTGACCTTGAGCGGCTTCCCGAAGAAGCGGCCGCTGCTGAGCATGAACCAGCGAAAGACATTGTGCGGCTTGTCTTTTTCGGGGGTCGCCTGCCAGACGCGGCCGTAGCGGCGAACGACCTCGGTGAGCCGTTTGACCTCTTTGAAGGGGGCGTGGTTGGCGGGTATTCGAATTTCGCGATGGGGATCGTCCGAGAGGTAATGAAAGGGAAGCATGTCGGTGGAGAAGCCCGCGTAGCCGTCTTTCATCGCCTGCTCGAGGATGCCCTCCATGGTTTCGAGGTCCAGCTCGTTGGGCTTCTCGCTGATGGCGCGCTCGAGCCCCATCGCTTCGATGCGCAGCATCGAGTGCGGAATCATCGGCACGATGTTGGCGCCGAGCGGGATCTGCTCGAAGTGCGCGAGGTAGGCCTTGGGGTTGTCCCAGCTGATCTGGTCGGCCACCCGCCGAAGGACGCTTTTGGGAATGTTTTCGACTCGCGCGAAGCAGGAGATGACCGGATCGTGTCCATCGCTGTCCTGGAGGCCGAACGGAACCCCGATCGAGCAGTTCGCCACCACCGCCGTGGTGGTCCCGTGGCGCACGACCTCTGTCAAACCCGGATCGAGCTCGACCTCCAAATCCAGGTGCGTGTGAATGTCCCAAAGCCCCGGCATCAGCCAGCGGCCTTTTGCGTCGATCACTTCTTTGGCTTGGGACGCGTCTAGACCGGTACCCACTTCGGCCACTTTGCCGTTTGCAATGGCGACGTCCTGGTGGCTGGGAGATTCGGCGCGTCCGTCGAACAGGAGCGCGTTCGTGATCAGGGTGTCCCAAGGCATCTCTCATGCATCTACCGCAGCGTCACTGTCAGTGCCAGCGTCAGCGTCAGCTGGGGTGTCCCGGACGGGACATCAGAACTCCAATCGTGCCGATTCGACGTTCCACTGGAGGTGGGCGCCCTGCTGGCTTTGTATCTCGCGGCGCAGCCGCCGCCGCTTACCCTTGCGTACGCCGAGCATGATCCCGGAGGTGATCATGCCGATCGCAGCCAGCCCGAAGATCGTGCCGCCAGCGGCGAAGAGCGCATCGCCTCTCTGCGTGCACACCAAGTCGTCTGGCTGGTTGAAGTTGTAATAGATGAACTCGCAGTGCCGGAATGCCGTGGCGCCGACGATCATGCCCACCAGGCCCAGCGCACTGGTCGCGATGAGCGCGTTCCGCGTGTTTCGGATGCCTTTGTTTGCCTCTTCGAGCTCGTATTGCTGGTAGCCTTGGGTCGGCGAGGGGTAGCCCTGCGAACCAAGGGACTCGTTGGGCAAGGTCGTGATGACCTGGTTCGGTGGCATCGGTTGGGGTTGCACGGGCTGCGAGGCGCCTTCCTGTGCTCCCGCAGGGTTAGCCAACGCGATGGACAGAACCAAAACCGAAGAGAAGAGGACGCGAGCCATGGGCGAAGGGTATCGTGTCCGAATCGTCTCTTCAACTCGGTCGCGGCGCAGGTCAAAGCCCTCGAATCAGGCCCCCGGCGCGCGAAGGCGGTCGCAGAGAAAGTCGATCAGCAATCGAACGCGCTCGGGGAGCTGCCTGGTGGAGTACACCAGATGGACTGGAGATGCGGGCAAGGACCAGTCGGGAAAAATACGGACCAGCCGTCCGGCGTTCTCGCCTTCTGCGATGTGCAGCTCCGGCATCAATCCAACGCCCTGCCCTCCCGCGACGAGCTCGACCATCGCGCCGTAATCGTCGACGTTGACGCGGCCGCTGACGGTCAGCTCCACCGTTTCGTGCTGCGCAGCGCTGCCGCGCTCGAGGCGAATGACCTGGGTCTGACCTCGTTTTCGGTACAGCACGAATGGGAGCGCTTCGAGCCCCGTGATGTCGTCGCAGTCGATGTCGTTGCCGGGATGGGCGGCAAGTTGGAAGTCGGACGACAGGAGCTTCCGCGCAATCAGGTTGGGCTCGGTCACCCGCCCCGCGCGTACAGCCAAGTCAACGCGCTCCTGTACCAGGTCGACGAAGCGATTGGTAAGCACGAGGTCGAGTGAAATGTCGGGGTACCGTTCGAGGAATGGTACGAGCTCACGCAGCAGAATCATGCGACCGAGGTCGCTTGGCGCCGTGATTCGGATGGTGCCGCGCGGCTGCGTCGTGCTCTGCTCGATGGTCGCGACGGCCGTGTCCAAGACGTCGATCGCGTCGACGACCGACTCATAGAAACGGCTGCCCTCCGGGGTCGGCGTCACCCGGCGAGCGTCTCGATGGACCAGCTTGGTGTCGAGCTGCTCCTCCAAGCGGGCCAGCCGGCGGCTCACCGTCGATTTGGGCACCGAGAGGTGCCTCGCGGCGGCAGCCAGGCTATTGCGCCGGATCACTTCCACAAACGTTGCAATATTATCCTTATCCGCCCTCATTCGAGCATTATAGTTGCGTTTTAGCAACGCTATGTCAACTGGATGCACCCTGCCGTTTCGGCCGCTGACCTCTAGGTTGAGCCGGTGAAGAGAGGCACTTCGAGACGAGGCGTGCTCGGGACGCTCGCCGCCGCTGGAGCGGCAGTCGCCAGTTGGGCCGTCGCCCCGAAGTTGTTTGGCAGTCCGAAGCGGGAGGCAATGATGCAAACGGCAGCACGAACGAAGACATCGCCACGGGCGTTGCAAGCGGTCTTTCCCCCAGGGCCTGACCACTGGGTGGGCGATGGCTTCTACGTGAAGACGGTGTTCTGGCCGCAGCTCGACGCACAGATGTTGAGCCCGTTTCTTTTGCTCGACCACGCGGCGCGAAAGCGCTTCGACGCTTCTCCGTACCGACGGGGCGTGGGCGAGCACCCACACCGTGGCTTCGAAACCGTGACGTTCGCGTACGAGGGAGAGATCGAGCACCGCGACTCCGCGGGCGGCGGTGGGCGAATCGGACCAGGCGACGTTCAGTGGATGACCGCCGCGTCCGGGATTGTGCATGAAGAGAAGCACGCGCAGGCGTTCTCGGAGCGAGGTGGCGACTTCGAGATGGTGCAGCTGTGGGTGAACCTGCCGGCCAGCAAGAAGATGAGCGAGCCGCGATATCAATCACTGCTCGATCGAGAGTTCCCGCGCCTGCAGCTCGGAGCGGCCGAGGCGCGACTGGTCGCGGGCAATCTCGCCGGGGAAACCGGTCCAGCAAAAACGCACACGCCGATCACGACCCTTGATCTTCGGTTCCTAAAAGACGGGACGTCTGAGGTGGAGCTGCCCGAGGGCTGGACGACACTCGTCTTTCCACTTGAGGGCGAGGTGACCGCAGGGCCGAATCGAGAGCCGATCGCGTTGCGGCACTTCGGGGTCTTCGATCGCAACGATGACGGGGCTATCCAGCTTCATGCGAGCAAGGGGGCACGCGTCTTGGTGCTCGCGGGACAGCCCCTCGACGAGCCGGTAGTGGCCTATGGGCCCTTCGTCATGAACACCAGAGAAGAAATCGGCCAAGCCTTCCGCGACTATCAAAGCGGCAGGATGGGCCACCTGCTTTGAATTGAAGGACAGTACGACATGGGTAAGTTAGTTGAAGGCGTTTGGCACGACATTTGGTACGACACGAAGAGCACGGGCGGGAAGTTCGTTCGGACCAACGCCAAATTCAGGAACTGGATCACCGCGGACGGCGAGAGCGCGCCGAGCGGCGAGGCGTTCGAAGCCGAGAACGGGCGCTACCATCTCTACGTATCCTATGCGTGCCCCTGGGCCCATCGGACGTTGATCATGAGAAAGCTCAAGGGCCTCGAAGAGATGATCGGCGTCTCTGTGGTGAACCACTTCATGGGGGCGCAGGGCTGGACCTTCCACGAAGGGGACGGCGTGATTCCGGACCCGCTGGTGGATGCCGAGTTCTTGCACGAGATTTACACCGCGGCCGATCCCCGTTTCAGCGGACGGGTGACGGTGCCTGTGCTTTGGGACAAGAAGACCGGCACCATCGTCAGCAACGAGTCCTCGGAGATCATCCGCATGTTCAACTCGGCGTTTGATCACCTCGGTGCGACACCCGGCGATTTCTACCCGGAGGCGCTTGGCGAAGAAATCGACGAGGTGAATGAGCGCGTCTATCACACGCTCAACAACGGCGTATACAAGTGCGGCTTCGCGACCACACAAGAAGCCTACGAAGAGGCACTGGTCGACCTATTCGACACGCTGGATTGGCTCGAGGAGCGCCTGTCGAAGCAGCGCTACCTCGTCGGCGAACAAATCACGGAAGCCGATTGGCGGCTCTTCACCACGCTAGTGCGCTTCGATGCGGTCTATGTCGGTCACTTCAAGACCAATCTGCGCCGAATCGCCGACTACCCGAACCTCTGGGCGTACACCCGTGAGCTCTACCAAGTGCCGGGCGTCAGTGGCACCGTCAACATGCACCACATCAAGAAGCACTACTACGGCAGCCACGAAAGCATCAACCCAACCCACATCGTACCGATGGGCCCCATCATCGATTTCAACGAGCCCCACCGCCGCGACGAAATGCAAGCTCGATGGCTCGAAGCCGCAGAATAAAAAAGGGGACGGTCCCCTTTTCAAAAGGGTTAACGCTTCGAAAAAGGGGACTGTCCCCTTTTTAGTGCGCACAGGGCTAGGGATGCGCTGGTGAGCTCGTAGGCTATGGCGGTGGCGTTGTATTGGTCGATTTCTGCCGTGATGAGTGCGGCCGCGATTCGGGCGCTGGCGTAGCCGCCGAGCGCGGTGACCATGACGAGGAGGCCGGTGCGGATTTGGATCTTCTGTAACGCCGCGGCCAGGAAGAAGAGGCCAAGCGCCATCGGGAGGCCGCCGTACTCGGCGCGCACTTCGATGAGCGATCCGGGCGTCGGCATCGCGAGGCCGCTCTCGATACCGATGGTGGCGGGATGGATGAAGCAGATCAGGCCGTGGATGAAGAACATTAAGCCGGTGGCGGTGAGAACGATGCGAGCGAACAGCATGATGGGGACCGATAGTGTATCCTGCGCTTCGCTTCGAACGGAAGCATTGGAGAACCATGCGACGACCGATCCTCTTTCTCGCCCTGCTCTGCGCGGCTTCGATTGCCGGCTGTAGTCGGAGCACGGACCTTCCGCCACTGGTCGACGGGGCCGCGACTCCCCAGATCCCCGGAAAGTTCGTCTGGCACAACTTGGTGACCGGCGACGGCGAAGCAGCGCGCCAGTTCTACGGCGGGCTCTTTGGCTGGGAGTTCGAAATCAAGGACGACGGTGGCTACAGCGTCATTCGATACCAGGGGCGCAACCTCGGCGGGATCCTCGACACCAGCAAAGACGGCAAGGCCCAGAAGCGCGGCCACTGGCTGAGCGCAATGTCGGTGCCGAACCTCGACGCATCGCTCGCCGCCTTACGCAAAGCAGGCGGCAAGCAGCTCGAGGCGCCGATCGACGTCTCCGGAGTCGGACGCGTGGTCACCGTCGAGGATTCGGACGGTGCCGTGCTGCATCTGCTGGCGTCGAGCAACGGCGACCCGCCCGACGCGGAGCCCGCCGTCCATACCTGGCTTTGGCACGAGCTACTGGCAAACCACGCCGAGCGCGCGGTCGAGTTCTACCGAAGCGCATTCGGCTACCGCATCGAAAGGCTGAAGGGTAAGCCCGGCGCAGAGTACCGCGTCCTGTGGAGCTCGGGCGAGGCACGGGCTGGGATCTTGCAAAATCCCTTCGATGAAACCCGCTCGGCCTGGATTCCCTATGTACGCGTTGACGACCCGGCGGCACTCTCCGAGCGTGTTCCCGAGCTCGGCGGCCGTGTGGTCTTGGCGCCCAGGCCGGACGTTCGTGACGGAACCCTCGCCCTGGTCCTCGACCCTTCCGGCGCCCCGATCGTGCTTCAAAAGTGGTCACCCAACCTGGAGGCCAGCCCATGAGTCGCATCATCGAACGAGTCGTCCTGCTGACCGTGCTCGTCTTCTGCTTGGGCGTCTCGAGTTGCTATGTCTCCGGTGGCTACGTGGGTTACGGATACACGCAGGACTACTACGGCGACGTGTTCTACACGGCGCCGATCGACCGTTACGGATACGGGTTCTACGGACGTCCGTGACGGGTCTGAAGCTTCGCTCAGGCGTGTTTTCGGCCGCGTAGGCAATCCGGCGCCGGAGCGCGCGGGTGGTGTTGCCCGCGTCCCTGTTGCCCTCGAGAAGGCGAGCCTCGATCACCTGCGTGTCGCCCTCGGCTGGAGCCCCGGTCAGCCCGGCCGGGTCAGAAATGTCCAACCGGCTGCTGGACTCGTAACCTGATTTCCTAGCGAACGGAAACCGAAACGAGGCACTCGGGGGGGATCGTATTGCCGCTGCCGCCCGTCGCGCCTGCGCCACCGCTGCCAGCTCCACCGCCGCCGCTGCCGCCACTGCCTGCGCTGCCGCCGCTGCCTGCGTCACCACCGGTGCCACCACTGCCTGCGCTGCCGCCGTCACCACCGCTGCCGCCACTGCCTGCGCTGCCGCCGCTGCCTGCGTCACCACCGGTGCCGCCACTGCCTGCGCTGCCGCCGTCACCACCGCTGCCGCCACTGCCTGCGCTGCCGCCGCTGCCTGCGTCACCACCGGCGCCGCCGTTGCCACCTGCTCCGCCATCACCGCCCGTGCCACCGGCGCCGTCGTCGGGCACGCAATTGACGCTGATCGTCCAATCGTCGATGCAGTATACGAACCCGTCATCGGAGATTTCGATTGTGATCTCTTCGTCGTCGGCCTCGTCACAGTTGAAGACTGTCGACGCTGCCGCCGAATCGTCGAACGAGCCACCAGTCGCGGTCCAGCTGAACTCGACTGCATCGCCTTCTTCGTCGCCCGCGGCGGCCCCAACGGAGAGGGAGTAGCCGCTGGCCGTTTGAAGGGGCGCGACGACGACTTTCTCGAGCTCAGCGCAAATGTTGAGCTTGCCGTTCACTCGAACGCCACCAAATTGCTGCGTGCCCTTGCAGTAGAGAATGAGGTCCACGTCGGTGCTCACGCCGGCGGCCACGTCGAAGGTCGCCGCGCCACCGCACTTGAGCGAGCCGTCCACCGAGGTTGCCACCATCATCACGACGTAGCCTTCGCCCGGAGGAATACCGAAGGTCTCGACCGAAGCGGTCGCCCCGGGTGCGCTGGTGTTGATCGTGCCGCCCATGGCCGGCATGCCGTTGCCGGTGATCTCGTAGTCCACGGTGTCGATGACGGTGCCGTCGCTCACCTCGAGGTTGATGCGCAAGAACGCGGCGCAAGGATCGAACTCCCCGCCGCCACTGCTCGAGCAGCCAAACGCGGTCAAAGCAAGCACGAGAGACCAGGCAACCGCCTGTAAGGAGCTCCGATTCATCATCATTATCCTCGGTACAATCTCCGGCGGGAAAGGGGGGAAGACCGCCGGACTCTCTGCGAGCGCAGAGGAACGAGTCTACCCTCAACAAGGGCCTGCTCGTCAATAGGTCCCTTTCGCAGATGCCCAGAATTGTCGGGGCAATTGCCGCAATTGGGGCGGATTTGTGAGCTTGTTCACAGCAGCAAGAGCGGCTACCTATCCCCGCGACATGCTCGCCACCTCGCCCCTCGACGCAAAGCGCTGTCTGGTCACCGGGGGAGCCGGGTACCTCGGACGACATCTGGTGGCTGCGCTCCTCGCAAAAGGTTGCCCGGTGAACGTGCTCGACACGGCTGCTTCTCCCGAGCCTCAGGACGGCCTGCGCTGGTTTCAGGGTGATGTGCGAAGTCATTCCGATGTGCTCGCTGCCTCAACAGATGTGGACACGGTGTTTCACACGGCGGCGGTGATTGAGGCACTGACCCGCGCGCGGCGTTCGGTCGCTAAGACCATCGAAGCGATCAACGTAGGCGGAACGCAGAACGTGATTCTCGCGGCGCGACAAAACGGCGTGCGGCGCTTGGTGTACACCAGCTCGATTGTTGCCTCGTTCTGTATGGATGCCGCTGGGGGCGATGAGTCGGCTCCGTACAGCACATCTCGCGACCTGTACACGCGCACCAAGATCGCCGGAGAACGGGCGGTCCTCGACGCGAACGGGACGGACGGGCTTTTGACCTGCGCGATTCGTCCGGGCGGAATCTACGGCCCCGGCGAACGGTTGACCTACGGGCGGCTCGTCCGGGCGCTCCGCATGGGCGTGCCGCTCGTGGTCTTTGGCGACGGCCGCGCGCGACTCGACTACGTTTACATCGACAACCTCGTCGACGCGGAGCTGCGGGCAGCCGAGCGCCTGGTCGAAGGCTCTCCGGTCTGCGGGGAGGCGTACTTCCTGAGCGATGACACCCCGATCAACGCGGGTCAGTTCAGCATCGAGCTCGTGAAGAACATGGGCCTCCAAACCCGCTTGCTGCGCGTGCCCGACCCCGTCGCCCGCGCGCTGGGCGTCGCGATGGAACGGGTCTATCAGGCGCTGGGCGTCGCGAAGCCGCTGTTCACCGAGGCCAACGTGAAGCTTTGCGACATCGACCACTACTTCTCGATCGACAAGGCCAAGCGGCACCTCGGCTACAGGCCCCTGGTCGACACCGAGGAAGGCCTGCGGCGAACCGCTGAGGAAGCCCGCGCGTATTACGAGAGTCTCTGAACGACTAGCGCGGCCAGGGAGGCTGTTCTATCCCGGGAGTGACCATGGTCCTCACCGAGCAGCAAGAAATGATTCGTGAGTCGGCGGCGCGTTTTGCCGAGGGGCGTCTGGCGCCGAACAGTCGAGCCTGGGAAGCCGCCGGAGCCGTCGAGCTCGAGGCGCTTCAGGAGATGGGCGCGCTCGGTTTCATGGGGATGACCGTGCCCGAGGCCTACGGCGGCGCAGGGCTCGACTACGTGTCGTATGCGTTGGCGCTGATCGAAATCGCGGCGGGCGATGGCGCGGTCTCCACAATCATGAGCGTCAACAACGCGCCGGTTTGCGCGATCCTGCAGTCCGCCGCGAGCGAAGCGCTGCGGCAAAAGTACCTCAAGCCTTTGGCAGCCGGAGAGATGATCGGCGCATTCGCCCTGACCGAGCCGCAGGCCGGGTCCGACGCGTCCAATCTTCAAACGCGTGCGATTCGAACTGAGGATGGCTACTCGATCACCGGCACCAAGCAGTTCATCACTTCGGGCCAGATCGCGGGCGCGGTGATCGTCTTCGCGGTGACCGACCCTTCCGCCGGCAAGCGGGGCATCTCGGCGTTTTTGGTACCGGCGGGAACGCCAGGCATGAAGGTTGCGTCCTTGGAGCACAAGATGGGCCAAGAAGCCTCGGACACCGCAGCGTTGAGCTTCGATGCTGCGCTCGTTCCAGCCGACCATTTGGTCGGCAAAGAAGGAGACGGGTACCGAATCGCCTTGGCCAACTTGGAAGCCGGACGCATCGGCATCGCCGCCCAATGCGTGGGCATGGCGCGGGCCGCCTTGGACCAGGCAGTCGGCTACGCCAAGGAGCGAACCGCGTTCGGCACGGCAATTTCGAATCACCAAGCCGTTGCGTTTCGTCTCGCCGACATGGCAACCCAGCTCCACGCTGCGACGACGATGGTGCTCGAAGCTGCGGCTCTGCGCGACGCGGGGCGTCCGTGTTTGAAGGAAGCCTGCATGGCGAAGCTTTTTGCCTCAGAGGCAGCTGAACGCATCTGCTCCGATGCGATTCAGATCTTTGGCGGGTACGGGTACTCTCGCGAGCTGCCCGTCGAAAAAATCTACCGCGACGTTCGCGTGGCCCAGATCTACGAGGGCACTTCCGACGTCCAGCGCATCATCATCAGCAGGCAGCTTCTGCAAGGAGCCTAGCGCTCCCCTTGACGGCGAGAGCCTCGGGGTTAAGGAACTGCCATGTTCCGGCGCTTCGCCATTCGCGACCTGACGATTCTACTCGGCACCGCGGGGCTCTGGTGGCTGAGTTTCTTGGCCGAAGCCGACAGCTCGCTCGAGATGATGCTGTCGATCAGCGCAGGGGTGGGCGCTGCGATTTGTGCCTACAACCTACACGAGTGGGGGCACCTCATCGGTGCGCATCTGACCGGCAGTGTCTACGTGCCGGCCAAGCGGCTGATCTCGCCGTTTCTCTTCAGCTACGACGCCGAGCGCAATACGAGAAGCCAGTTTCTCATCATGTCGCTCGCTGGCTTCGCGGCGACCGCGCTTTTCGTCGTGGGCTACCTCTTGTGGATGCCACAGGACCAGCAGGCGGGTCGGATTGCGCTCCGAGGCGCGCTGATCTTGGCCGGGCTCACCGTCGTGATTGAGTTTCCGATTTTCTTCCGCGCGCTCTTTGGCACGAAGGTGCCGCGCACGGGCATGTTCGACGGTCCCACGGTCGGCGGACCCGACTGAAGCCTGCAAAACGGCAGGCGTGTTCGGCGCAACTCTCCCCAGGAGGGCGCTGGCGCTCATGGAGTGCTCGGTGCATTCTCGGCGGGGATGGGCTCTGCGACGCATGTGTTTGTGACCGGGGGAACGGGCTTGATCGGGCGCGCCCTGGTCGAACGACTTCTACGCCGTGGCCTGAACGTGACCCTGATGCTCCGAAGCGGCTCGGCCGAGCGTCGCAAGAGCGAGCTAGAGGCACTCGAACGTTCGGCCGGTGGTGCGGACGGCTCGCTGAAGCACGTGACTGGCGACCTTTGCGCGTTGGACTTGGGCTTGTCGGAGGCCGGCCTCGCCGCCCTATCCAAAGCGGGGCACTGCTTCCACGTCGCCGCCCTCTACGACATCGACGCGGACGCCGACGCCCTGGAAATGACCAACGTGGACGGCACGAAACAGCTGCTTTCGGCGCTTCGCAAGGCTGGGTTCGATGGAACCCTGCACCACGTGAGCTCGGTTGCGGTGGCCGGCGACTACGCAGAGACCTTCACCGAGGCCATGTTCGAAGAAGGGCAAGGCCTCTCGCACGCCTATCACCGCAGCAAGCTCGATTCGGAGAAGCTCGTTCGCCAGTCGGGGCTCGACTACCGAATCTACCGGCCGAGTGGGGTCGTTGGTGATTCGAAGACGGGGGCGATGGACCGCATCGACGGTGTCTACTTCAGCTTCGGCGCGATCAAGAAGCTCGCGTACGCTCTTCCGCGCTGGGCGCGCGTGCCCGTGCCCCGGATCCGAGGCCGGTTCAATCTGGTCCCCGTGGACTACGTCGCGGACGCGATGGCTCATATCGCGTTTGCCGAGAGCGGCGCGCGCGTCTTTCACTTGGTGGATCCAGAGCCCCCTTCCCTCTTGAAGATGGCCGACATGTTCGTGGCGGCCGCAGGCGGCCCGCGGCTCGGTCCCGCAGTCGACTTGGCCAAGCTGCCCGGCATGAAGAAGACCGGAGCCCTGCTGTCGATGCTCCCAAGCGTGCGCGAGCTGCGAGATGCATTCCTCAGCGACCTTGGCCTGCCGAGCAGTGGCGTGCGCGCGATGAACACCAAGGTGCGGTTCGACGACAGCAACACACAGGCGGCCTTGGCCGGCTCCGGCATCGAGTGCCCGTCGCTCAAGAGCTATGCCAAGACCCTGTACCGATACTACGAAGATCATCTCGACCCGATGAAGCAGCGCCCGGCGCGATACCGGCGTGCTTTGGCCGGGAAGGTTGTACTCGTCACGGGGGCGTCGCGCGGGATTGGCCGGGTCGTGGCGCAAACCGCGGCAGAGGCAGGTGCCAAGGTCCTGCTGGTGGCACGAGACACCGAAAGACTAGCGGCTACGGTAGACGGAATTCGCGCAGCTGGTGGAGAAGCGTACGCGCATGCCGCCGATCTTTCCTCGTTCGACGAAGTCGACGCGCTCGCCAAGGCGGTGCTCGCTCAGCATGGCGGCGTGGACGTCCTCATCCACAACGCGGCGCGTTCGATCCGCCGTCCCATCGTCGCGTCCATGGACCGCTTCCACGACTACGAACGCACGATGGCGCTGAACTACTTCGCGCCGGTTCGCCTGACGCTGCGGCTGTTGCCGTCGCTCATCGAACGGAGCGGCACGATTTCTCACGTCCTGACGATGGGCGTGCTGATCCCGGGCCCCTACTTTGCCGCCTACTTGGCGACGAAATCGGCGCTCGACGCCTTTGGCGACTCGTTGATGTCCGAGCTGCAACACGAAGGGATTCACGTCTCGTCAGTTTACCTTCCGCTCGTGAAGACCGAGATGATGGCGCCGGTCGAGGCGTATGCGGGACGCCGCGACGTCATGACGCCCAAGCGCGCGGCCACGATGATCCTCGACGGCGTGGTCGACAGGCGGCGCCGGGTCATGACCCCAGCCGGCGCCTACTTTGCATTCAGCAACCGCGTGACGCCGGCGACCACCAGCCGAATCCTCAACCTGATCGAGCGCGCGTTCCCCGTGGGCGATGCGCCGAGCGAGTTCCCCATGGAAAAGGCGTTCATCACGAACGCCATTGGTGGCAGCCCGATCTAGCCCCCAAAGAGCTTCGAAAAGAACCCTTCTCCGCGGGATTTGCGAAGCAGCCACTGCGCCTTTTTCGCGAGCGCTGGGCCCGGCAACGCGCCGACGCGAACGTCCAGGATTTCGCCATTGTGGATGAACAAGAGTGTCGGGACGGAATGAATGCGGAACGGCTGGGCAAGCTGGGCCTGAGCGGCGGTATTGATCCGCACGAATCGGATCGGCTCTTCGGCCAGCTCGTTGGAGAGGGCTTCGAACGCCGGAGCCATCGCCTGACAGGGGCCACAGCTTGGTGACCAGAAGTCGATGATCGCTGCGCCGCCGTCCTCGCTCATCAGACCCTCGAGCTCGCTCAAATTGGTGAAATCTTCAGCCATGAAACGCTTTGTTGCATCGATGGCCCTGGCTCGCCAGTGTTCCGAGCGCGGACCGAGAGCCTGTCTCGCGACTCGTGCCGACAAATCGTCGCTTTGGATCTATGATGGCGAGATCGGATGCCTGAGTTTGCCGCCGAATCACGGTCCCCCTACCTCGAAATCGATCACCCCTGGGTTTCGCACAGGCACATGCCGATTTACGAGTGGACGTTTCCCGCAGAGGCGAGCGACGAGGAGTTGTCCGCTTTCATACGGGCGCGTGAGGACTGGGCGAAGCTGGCGCACTACCCCGTTGCCTGGGTGGTCGAGCTGTCGAATCTCCGAAAGGCGAACGCCGGGCAGCGCAAACTGTTCGCCGAGCACCTGAAGCGATTCGAGGAGCACGACGTGTCGTGGAACGCCGGCTCGGCGCTCATCGTGCCCCGAGCCTGGCTTCGTGGCTTGGTCACGGCCGTGTTTTGGATTTCGCCTCCGAAGTTCCCGCATCAGGCGTTCGCGCGGCGCTCCGACGCCCTCGCATGGGCGCAGCTGCAACTCGACGCCAAGGTCGCAGAGCTCACGAGTCCATCACGAGCGCAACCAGGCTGACCATGACTTGGTACACTGGGGACCCAACATACGATACGGCGCTGACCTTCGCGTTTGGACTGGTGGTCCTCGTGTTCATCGGCGCCGCATTCATGAAGAGCCCCTACGGACGCTTCGCGTCGGACCGATGGGGGGTCAACTTGAGCCCGCGCCTCGGCTGGTTCCTGATGGAGCTGCCCGCGATGCTCAGCTTCCTGTTCTTTTACTTCCAGGGGCGGAATCGATTTGAAATCGTCCCGCTGTTCTTCTTGTTTGTCTGGGTCGTGCACTACGGCAACCGGGGTTTCGTGTTTCCGTATCTCATCAGGAGCCCCAAGGGCGCGACCGCGTCCTTCAGCATCACGATCGTAGTGATGGGATGGCTGGTCACTACGCTCCACGGCTATCTGAATGCAGCCTTCATCAGCGACCTCGGCCGACACTTCACTCTGGATTGGTTCACGGACCCACGTTTCATCTTCGGCATCGTCCTCTACTACACTTCGTTTGCGCTCAACATCCACTCGGACGCCATCATTCGCAATCTCCGCCGAGTCGAGGAGATCGAGCGCGGGGACAAGGTGTATCGCGTCCCCCGGGGCGGGCTTTTCCGGTTCGTGACCAACCCGTCGTACCTCACCGAGATTACCGCATTCACCGGCTTCGCGATCGCTACGTGGTCGCTTGGAGCCACGTTCATCTTGCTCATCACGATCGCCAACCTCGTACCCCGCGCCTTTCAGACGCATCGTTGGTACCGCGAGAAATTCCCCGATTACCCGAGCGAACGACGTGTCCTGATCCCGTTCCTGCTATGAGCCTCAGGCATGCATGGGTCAGTGCGCGTCGTGATGTTCGAGGTCGACGACCAGGCGATCGGTGCTCGTATCGATGCGAGCGTGCTTGATGAGGAGATTACCCTCTGCGATCGCGTCGTGAATCGTGGGCCGGTCCAAAAATTCCTCGACCCGTTTCACACGCTCGTCCATCAAGGAGATCAGCGCGGGGAACTTCTCTCGGAGCTCGGGGTCGGCCGCGGCGGCCTCTGCGGCACAGTCGGTATGGGTCGTGAGAACGATGACCTTCACCCCATTGAGTACAGCAAGCTCGAGCATGTCCTGCTCAGCGGGCGAAAGGACGGAGCCCGCCGTGCGCACGACGTAGTAATAGTGACGGGTGTCGCCTACGAGCTCGCTCACGTCGATTCGACCGTCCATGCAGGCGAGAACCGCCACCACGGGATGCCGCGGCGTGCGGGGAAAGAGGCCGCGCAAACCTCCGGCGAGCTCGTTTTGACGCTCGAGCTCCTCCCAGATCTGCTCGGGCGTGATCGACTCGTCGTGTACGAAATCGAAGCTGGCGAGCCGGTCTTGCAGGCGGTACCCCAGATTGACCATGCCGCCCCCAAGCATGAACTCAGCCCGTGGGTTCAGCAGGACGAGCAAGACCAGGGCGACAGAGAGAAGCCCAATCCCCAAGAGCACTGCTTTTGTCTTCGTCATGGAGGCGGAGGATACACCGGAACGGGGTAGATTCCATTCAATTGGTGGGCGCGGCGTCGTCGCCCTCGAGCGTTACCAAAAACATGAGCCCCACATTGGCGACCGGCTGCGTGCGGTACACCCGCCCCTGGTAGACCAGGCTCGTCTCCGTCGTGCCAATCGAGTCCATGTACTCCCTGGGCAGAAAAAGATCGGCGCGGACGCCCGCCACGAGGCCGAACATCTCGAGCCCCACGAGCATCCGATCGAGGAGCTGGTTCATCGTGCCCCGCAGCGGCACGAGCATGCTCGCACGCTCGATCTCGCCACCGTCCTCGATGACTTCCATCATAAATGCGGGATGAACCTTGCTGGTGCAGCGGGTTACCGGACGTCCATCGACGACATCGCGGCTTGGGCCCCCTTCGCATCGTTCATAGAACGAGTGAAGCTTGGAAGTCGCAAGGGACGCGGTCCCTACTGGAGCAGGCCCCGCGTCCATCCTGAACCAGTACGCCGCGCCCACGAGTACAGCGCAAAAAACCAGGGCGCTAGCCGCAACCACGGCGTGGCTGGGCCCTCGCGACTTCTTCCGCTCCGTCATGAAGCGCCTCGATCGTTAGTTGACGACCTCGGAGGCAGCGGCCTTGCCGGCTCCCGTGCCACCCTCTTTGGCGCCTTCCTTGGCGCCGCCTTCCATTCCGGCTTGGACGCCCTCTTCGACGCCCGCCTTGGCGCCGGCCTCTGCGCCCGCAGTGACTTCCTTGGCCGCCGGGCTGGCGTCTTCCTTGCAAGCAGCCGAGAGGCTGAGCGCGAGCATTGCGGTTCCGATCACCAAGTACTTGAGAATTGAGCTCATTTGTTCGTTCCCCTCCAATTTGAGTGGGACGCAGGGTATCAAAAGCCAGCCCTTTGCGATACTTCTGCGTGAATCATGAAGCCACTTGGAACTGTTGATACGAGCTTTCTGCTCGCGGAGGACCGCGAGACACCCATGCACACGGGCGGCCTCATGCTGTTTTCCTACCCGCAGGGCGTACACGAGGCCTGGTTGCACGAGACTTTCTCGGCAAACGACAACCCGAATGCGGTCCAATACCCGTTCAATCAGAAACTTGCTTGGCCTCTTCGGCGGCTGGGTCTGCCGCACTGGGATCGCGACCAGAACCTCGATACCCACTACCACGTCCGCCACTCCGCACTCCCCAAGCCAGGCCGCTACCGGGAGATGTTCTCACTCGTCTCCCGGCTCCACAGTACGCGCCTGCATCGTGACAGGCCCCTTTGGGAAGCCCACATCATCGAAGGGGTCGAGGACAACCGCTTTGCGCTCTACATGAAAACGCACCACTCGATGATCGATGGCGTAGGCGCGATGCGAATGCTGCGCGCTTGCCTGAGCAGCGATCCCAATGTGCGCAACATGCCGGCTCCATGGAACATGCCGCGACCCCACAAGAGCGACAGGGCGCGGAATCCGCATGGCACCGTCGCTGCGACGGCAGGAGCCATGGGCGGCGTGCTGAAGTTCGCCGCTGCAGTCCGACATCGCGACAAGCACGGCATGATCGCGCCCTTCCAAACTCCGCTCACCATCCTGAACGGAAGGGTGACCGGCTCGCGCCGGCTCGTCGCCCAGTCCTGGTCGTTGCAGCGAATCAAAACGGTGGCCAAGGCGCTCGACGCGACCGTCAACGACATCGTGCTCGCCATGTCAGGCGGTGCGCTTCGGCGCTACCTAATCGACCAAGGCGCCCTTCCCGAGCAACCGCTCACCGCAATGACGCCGGTGTCATTTCGTCCGGCAGACGCCGAAATCGAAGGCAACTCATTTTCCGTCGTGTTCGCCACGCTGGCCACCGAGCTCGGAGACCCGCTCGACCGCCTCCGAGCCATTCAGCACTCGATGGGCGAGGCAAAGCGTTTGCTCAACGGGATGAACACGGCCGACATCGGAATCTTCACCAGCATCGTTGCGCTGCCCGTCCTCCTTCCCCATTTGCTTCGGATCTCGGGAAGAACGCGCCCGACCTTCAACGTGACGGTCTCGAACGTTCCCGGCCCGCAAGAGCCGCTCTACTGGAACGGCGCGCGGCTCGAAGGCATGTACCCGCTGTCGATCGTGACCCACGGCCAAGCGTTGAACATCACCGTCACGAGCTGCGGCGAAAGCTTGGATTTCGGCATCGTCGCGTGCCGGCGCTCAGTCCCCCATGCCCAGCGACTGATCGACCACCTCGACGAGGCGCTCGTGGAGCTCGAGCGCAAGGCATCGCTTGGGTGAAGCGGCGGACCGTCACTCGAAGCACTCCCAGGAATCGCCACCCAAGTCCACGCATTGAAGCGGCGCATCGGTCGACGCGGTGGCGGCATCGAGCCAGCCGATCTTCGGTCCGATCAGGCTGCCGTAGAAGATCGCGCGCATGATGGCTATTCCACTGAAGACCGCGAATGCATGCGGGACCCCATCCCGATCGAACATGAGCGGAGCCCCGGAATCGCCACCACAGAGGGCGTCCTCGCGCCCATCGAGCTCGACTTCCCTCGGCTCGTTGAGGAGCGGTCCCCAAATTTGGCGAAAAATGAATCCGTCGTACCGCTTCTTCGATCCAAGCACATCGCTGCACAAGCCTGTGTCCGGGTCCGGCTCGCGCCCGTAGCCAACCGCATAGAGATTCCCCTGGTCTTGCGACTCACCCGCGCACGAGCAGTCCAAGCCGGCCAGACGCGCCCGCTCGGCGACCTCGATCGAGCCGTCTCGCAGGCCTACTAAGGCCACGTCATTCCAGCGGTGGGTCAAGTCCGCCCTGCCGTCATAGTCCGGGTGAAGAATGAGCTGAACCGTGCCGTCGTAGAGTACGCTCCGGTCTCCAAAGACTTCTTGGCTCACCTGGACCTGGTCGTCGGGGAGCGCTTCTTCCACGCAATGGCCGGCTGTGAGCAACCAATGCTCGCTCAGCACAAACCCGGTGCAGTAGTGCGTATCGGCAAAGACGATGCGGACGACCCAGTCGATATCGTCCGTGAGCCGGGGCGGTGCCTGCCCGGCATCGCCTCCGCAGCCCAGGACGGCGCAGCAAACGAAGATTGCGATCGTGAAGCGAGCGCTCATCCAATACTCCCGGAGAATAGCTGAGCAAGAAGCGCACCAATTTCCGTTTCCTTGAAACACGACGGATCTCAGGTCCTGGGCATCGACGCCGTGCCCGATTGGCACACTCTGTGGCGCCCAGACCACTCAGCGCGTTAGGAGGTCACCGAGCGTGTGGATCCCGCGGTGTTCCGCCTTCTTGAGCAGCCTTTGGAACAGAAGCGCCGTGGCCAGGGCGTCCCCGGCAGCGGTGTGCCGTTCGGCGACCTCGATGCCATAGCGTTCCACTAAACTGTCGAGTCGGTACGCCGCGCGTTGGTCCGTACCCGTCGCGCGGTTCGAGCTCATCGGGCTGACCTCGACACGCTCTGCGAGCTGTGCCGTGTCGATAATCGGATTCCAGATTTTTGCACCTCGGTGCGTCGCGATGGCTTTTTGAAGCATCCGGATGTCGAACGCAGCATGATGGGCGACGAGCACAGCATCGCCCGCAAAGGCCAAGAAGCGGGCGGCGGCCTCGTCTTCGGGAAGCCCGTCGGCGAGGTCGTTCGAGACCAGTCCGTGAACCACGGCGGCGTTCGCCCCACCCACGTCGGGCTGGGCGACCATGGCCTCGAAGGCATCGTCGAGCTGCACTTCGGGCCCCGCCATCGCCACGCCTGCGATCGAAAGGAGCCGATTCTTCGCCATGTCGAGACCGGACGTCTCGCTGTCGAAGACGACGAACCGGACTTTCGCGAGCGGAGTGCTCCGGGGAAGTCGACTCTTGTGGGCCATGTAATCGCGCAAGGCTTGGGGCCAGGCGTTCGTGTCAGCCCGAAGGGGTCGGTTCGAGATCAGGTTCTTGAGGAACTTTGGAAGCACGCGCACCTCAGCGCAGGAAATCGGTTCGATATCTCGACGTCAACATCAACTGCACGTCTTTGACAACCGAAAACGTATTCCGAAGCGTCTGGCGCTCGAGCTTATTGAGGTCCTTGATGTGCACGTAGCGGCCTGAAGTGCCCCGGGTGAGTCCTTCGAGCGCCCGAATGCGCATCAGAATCTCGTAAGCCATTCCGGCTTCGCTGGCGAGTCGTGCGAGATGCTCGTGGGTCTCGCCAATCCGCTGCCAGCGCTCTGCTGTGCTCCCGTAGATGTCGATGCCCAGGTCGTACACCAGGACACGGGCCGCGTCGGCGAGCGGCATCATGGCGCGGGCCTTGATGTCGAATGCATCGCGATGCTCGCCGCTGCGCTCCACAATCATGTTGCGAAAGAAGCTGAGCGGCGGTGGATTGCGGGTGGCGTTCAGTGCAAAGAACGAAAGAAACGCGCGGTCGACCTTGATGCGTTCGAAGATATGGCCCTTGAGCTCGGCAGCGAGGGACTGCTCCCCGTACACGGGACGGAAGTCGAAGAAGATGTTGGTGTGCATCACCGCGACGTTCTCGGGCTCGCGAATCCACTGCGCGAAGCAGCGCTTCCACTCCGCGAGCGGCTGATTCCACTTCGGGTTGCTTGCCATGACCTCGCCCGGGCAGCGCTTGAAGCCCGCTTCGACCAGAATGTCGACGACGAGCCGACCGAGCTCGAGAAAGAAGCGCTCTGCCAGCCCATCGTCTTCACCGGGGTCAGCGTAGAGAATGGCGTTGTCCTGATCGGTGCGTAAAAGCTGCTCTTCGCGCCCTTCGCTGCCGAGTGCGAGCCAGCAGAATGGCACCGGCGGCTCCATACCGCGGCCAGCAAGCTCCAGCAGCGACAAATGAATCGCCCGCCGTATGAGTGTGTCGTTGATCTCCGAAATCATGTTCGAGAGGAACCCCATCCCCACCTCGTCTTGGAGGTATTGGCGGAGGAGCTCCTCGGCCTGGTCCCGGAGCGCACGCAGGCGTTCCTTGGTCTTGGCCCGGGAAATCTCGGTGAGAATCACCGTCGGGTGACTGCCCTGCGTCTTCAAGATATCGTGTTCCGAGACGATGCCGACCACGGGTGTATGGGGAGTGCCATCCTCGGTCACCGCAAAGTGGTGAAGGTGCTTCTTCATGACCGTCGCGATGAGCGACGACAACGTGGTCTGCTCATCGACGGTGAGGACGGGCGAGCTCATGATCTCCGAGATGAGATCCGAGACGTCTCGCCCCTGGCTGACGACCTTCGTGCGGAGGTCGGAGTCGGTCACGATGCCAAGGGGCCGCCGGTCCCCGTCGACGATCAAAATCGAGCCGACGTTGCGCTCGCTCATCATCGAAGCGGCGTCGCGTATGGTCGTCTCGCCGTTGCAAGTCAGCACGTCGCGCACGGGGTCCACGCGGCGCACGTCGTCGCCGGTCCCCGTCGCCCGCTCGTGACGCCTCGCATCCCTCACCGCGACGAGCCGATTGGCCTCTCCGAGTTGCGGAACGTCGGACGCAAAGTCAGCCGCAAAAAACATCGCCACCCGGGGCGCCTCGGCTACCAGCGCGTGCAGCTGGTCCTTCGACAGAACGTAAAGCAGCGTGTCGTCTTTTGCCTGCGTGGTGGCGGCATATGGCCGGTCCCCGAGAAGCGCCCGAACGCCAAAGATGTCACCGTCATCGCAGACGTCGACGAGAACATCCTTGTCGTCGACGCGCTGACGCACCTCGATTTCACCTTTGACCAGAACGTAAAACTCTGGACTGGGCACGCTGCCTTGCGCGAAGACGACCTCGCCGGGCTCCAGATACCGAATGCGAACCCCTTTGGCGATGCGGTCGAGAAGCTCGCGATCGAGCTTGTCGAAAGGGGCGTGCTTCGCCAGCCGGTTGGCCACCGTGAGAATCATGGAATCGGACGACATGCTCGCTATCTCTCCACGGCTCGCTCGACGATCTCCAAGACATCCTTCGAGATTCCTGGCTGACGTGCAATGCGCTCGAGCTCGGCCTTCATCAAGGTGGCGCGACCGGGCTCGAAGCGCTTCCATTGATTGAAGCTCGAGACGATGCGGGAGGCGACCTGCGGGTTGATCGTGTCGAGCTCCACGACCCGGTCGGCTACGAATCGATACGCTTCTCCGTCGGCTCTATGAAAGGCAACCGGGTTCCCAGCCGCAAACGCAAAGAGCAGCGAGCGCGCCCGGTTCGGATTGGCCAGGTTGAAGTCGGGGTGCTTGAAGAGCGCACGGACCCGGTCGAACGTTCGCCGAGAGCCCGACATCGCCTGCATCCGGAACCACTTGTCCAACACCAATGGCTCGCCGCGCCAACGGTCGTAGAATTCGGTGATCGCGCGGTCAGTCTCGGATGAGTCAAGGTCGACCAGCGTCGAGAAGGCGGCTTCGTAGTCCGTCATGCCGGTGGCCGTGCGGAACTGCTCGACGGCCAGGTCAATCGTCTCGGGCTCTTCGAGCGCCACCAGGTACCGAAGCGCGCGGTTTTTGAGGCGCCGACGATCGACCTGCGCCTTGTCGATGGCGTCGGTGCCCCGGCTGTGCTGCGCGTACGTGCTCATCCAATCTTCGCGAAGCGCAACGCCGAGCTCTCGGACGACGAATTCGCGCGCGCGATGCACGGCATCCGGATCGACCTGGCTCAGCTCCTGGGACAGCAACTCCTCGGAAGGAAGCGAAAGCGTCAGCGCCTTGATCGACCCGTCGAGACTCGTGTCGGACAAGATTCGACGAAATGCGTGCACCAATGCAGGGTCCATCTCGAGCGCCTGGCCTTCGAGCACTCGCCGGACGAGCCCGAGCAAGACGTCCTTGGCGAACGTTTGGCCCGCCTCCCAACGGTTGAACGGATCGGAGTCGTGCGCCATCAAGAACGCGAGATCCTCTCGGCTGCGTTCCATTTCCAGCTTGATCGGTGCGGAAAAACCTCGCGCGATCGAGGGAATCGGCCGCTCTGTAACGTTCGCGAAACCGAACACCTGCTCGCTTTCTACGAGCTCGAGGGTGCGTACCGTGCCCGCCATATCGTTGCCGTCTGTGCCTACCAGCCCCACGCGAATCGGAATCGGGAGAGGTCGAGGCTTCGCCTCGTCGGGATAGACGCGCTGCGACTGAGAGAGGGTCAGGTTGTAGGATCCGGCTGACTCGTCCCAGACGCCGCGCGCATGAACCACCGGGGTTCCAGCCTGGGTGTACCAGCGCTCGAACTGGCTGAGATCCAGGTCATTGGCTTCGGCCATCGCCTGGCGGAAGTCGTCACAGGTCACCGCGCAGCCGTCGTGCGTTTCGAGATAGCGCCGAAGCCCGTTTCGGAACCCTTCCCGACCGAGAAGCGTCTGGTACAGGCGCACGACTTCCGCGCCCTTTTCGTAGACCGTGGCGGTGTAGAAGTTGTTCATCTCGATGTACGACTCGGGCCGAATCGGATGCGCGAGCGGGCCGGCGTCCTCGGCGAACTGGGCGGTCCGAAGCCGCGTCACATCCTTGATGCGCTGCACGGCCGGCGAAGTCATGTCCGCCGAGAACTCTTGATCGCGAAACACCGTGAGCCCTTCCTTGAGGGTCAGCTGGAACCAATCACGGCAGGTGACCCGATTTCCGGTCCAGTTGTGGAAGTACTCGTGGGCGACCACGCCTTCGATCCCCTCATAGTCGTCGTCGGTCGCGGTCGATGGCTTGGCGAGCACGAACTTGGAATTGAAGACGTTCAGGCCCTTGTTCTCCATCGCGCCCATGTTGAAGTCGTCGACCGCGACAATCATGTAAATGTCGAGGTCGTACTCGAGCCCGTAGCGCTCCTCATCCCAGCTCATGGCGGCGCGAAGCGATGCCAACGCGTGCTCGCACTTGTCGGCATTGGCCGGCTCCACCCAGATTTCTAGGGCGACCTCCCGCCCCGATGCGGTCGTGAACGTCCCCGCATGAGAGACCAGGTCACCAGCGACCAGTGCGAACAGGTAGCTGGGCTTTGGGAACGGGTCCTCCCACTGAACCCAGTGGCGGCCGTCTGCAAGCTCGCCTTCCGACACACGGTTGCCGTTGGACAGCAAAACCGGATAGCTGGCGCGGTCGGCTTCGATGCGCGTGGTGAACCGCGCCATCACGTCCGGCCGGTCCACGTAATAGGTCATGCGGCGAAACCCCTCCGCTTCACACTGGGTGCAGAAGGTCCCGCTCGAGGTGTAGAGTCCCATGAGCTTCGTGTTCTCGGCCGGGTGGATCGCCACCTCCGTCGCGAGCTCGAAGCGGCCGGGGACTTCTTGGATTCGCAGGCTTTGGGAGTCGGCTTCGAACCTGCTGCCGTCGAGCCTCGCGCCGTCGAGCCAAAGCGCGCGGAGCTCGAGCCCGTCGCCGTGGAGCAGGAGCTCCCCAGTCCCCGCAGGGACAGCCGGATTCCTGCGAAGCTGCATCTTCGCTTTGACGATGGTTTCGGTCGGGTCGAGCTCGAAAACGAGGTCGATGGTGTCGACCAGGAACTCGGACGGCTGGTAATCCTTTCGGTAGATCCGCTCCATGCTGCGCCAGCGAACCTAAACGAAGGCCCATGGAATGCAAATCGCATCTCCGCTTGCCTCTCCGTGCCCTGTATTGGACGGAATGCGGGGGTAGCACAGCAGCGCGAGCATCTTTCGCGCCTAGGTGGAGTTTAGGACTCCCTGCAAGATGACAGGTGACGTCATGTTCCTAGCGAATCGGTTCTCATGGCACCGACCTCCTGGCGACCGCTTCGTGGGGTGAACATGCTGGTGTTCAAAGACATGGCCACCGGCGAGGGATTCGATGAGCAGACGGCGACGGAGTACCCGAACCGGGCTGCCTACCTTCTTGCGCTCAGCGATCCACGCGTGGCTGCGGGTTCTCCGTTCCGCGCAGATGGCCTCGTGACGCACTGGATCTACACCGCCGGCGAAGCGGACATGGACCTAGGCTTCTAGCGCATGGTATTGGCAGCATGATGCGTTGGGTCCTAGCTGCCTTGTTGCTGTTGCTCGTCCTGTTTTTCGTCGGTCAACGAGTTCCGTTCGTTCAGAACCGCCTGATGGACAAAGCGATCACAGTGCAATTGACCAACCGCGGTCATGAGCTTCTAGAAGAAGACGCGCTCCGCGCGCTGCTCTGTGGTACGGCATCTCCGTTGCCGCATCCGACGCGCGCCAAAGCCTGTGTCGCGGTGTACGCAGGCGGCAAGTTCTGGATTGTGGACACGGGACCAGGCTCGTGGAACCGCCTTGCACTGACGGGCATCGACCCATCGCGCATCGGGGGCGTTTTCCTCACGCACTTTCACTCGGACCATATCGGTGACTTGGGCGAATTCAACTTGCAGACCTGGGCCGGCGGTCGTCCCGAGCCCTTGCGGGTCTTCGGCCCAACCGGCGTCGAGCGTGTCGTCAATGGCTTTCAAGAGGCGTATGCGTTGGATACCGGGTACCGGACCGCGCATCACAGCGCCGAATTCATGCCTCCCGACAGAGCCAAGATGCTGCCGCTCGTGCTCGCAGACATGAACGACGGCGAACAAACGGTGGTCTTGGAACAAGAGGGCCTTCGCGTCCTTGCGTTCAACGTCGACCATTCGCCCGTGAAGCCAGCCGTCGGCTATCGGTTCGAGTATCTCGGTCGGTCCGTCGTCGTCAGCGGCGACACCGCCAAGTCGTCGTCGCTCGTTGCGGCCGCCAAGGGGGCCGACGTGCTGATTCACGAGGCGCAGGCCAACCACATCATCGCGCGGATCGGAGACCTCGCCCGGGAGAACGACCGACCGCGTGCCGCCACCATCATGAAAGACATCGTCAGTTACCACACGACCCCGGAGCAAGCTGCGGAGAGCGCGAATGAAGCCGGCGTCGAGCTGCTGGTCATGTACCATTTGATCCCGCCGCCGCCCGTTCGGATGATGGAGCGCGTTTTTACGCGAGGCGTCGACGAGATCCGTGACGATGGTTGGCTGCTTGCGGACGACGGCCTGCTCATCACCCTCCCGGCCGACTCGGACGCGATCGAGTTATCGTCTCGCTAACGGACAGCGACACCGGGGGGCGGCTTGAAACTCGGTATCGACTTGGGGATTTTCGAGTAGCCATGTCTACTCGACGACGACTTCGTAGCGTGCTTGCAGCTCTTCCATCGCGGTAGCGAGGCGCATTTGTCTTTGGCTCGACCTGTAGGCAGCCGCGACCCGGGCACGGATTCTTGAAAGCGGCGGTGTCTGCGGCTGTGTGCGTTCTTGGACAAGCAGGAGGTGAGCTCCGAATGGAGTTTCGACGGGGTCGGACCAGTTCCCCTCGGGAAGGCTCTCGGCTACCCTGGCGAATTCTTCCCCGAAGCGTGACGCAAGCTGGCGGGCGAGCTGCCCCTTGAAGTGGGCTCCGGACGGAGACACGTCGCCCAGGCCGACTGCCAGTCCCGGTTCCAGCGCCTTCGCGTCGAGCTCGGCTTTCGCGGCGCGGGCGGCTGCCACGGCGGACAAGTGCCGGAGGTCTTTGGAGAAGAAGACATGCCACCCCGTAATTCGAGCCGGACGCGCAAACCGCGAGTACTCGCGCTCGTAGTACGCTTCGACTTCCGCGTCAGTCGGCTCCTGCTCGCCTCTTGTCGACAGGAGCAAGCGCATGTTGTGGACGAGCATGCTACGGATCACCGCGTCGTCTGCACCCAGGCCCAAGGCTTTGGCCTGGCGCTCGAGCTCTTCATCCGAGTGCTCTTCGTCTGACACGAACGCCATCTTCTGGCGAAGCCTGAGATCGATGGCCTGGTTGTTCTCCGTCAGCCCCCAGCGCTGGGCCTCACGGCAGAGTATTTCTTCCTCGGCAAAGCGCTGAATGAGCTCAGCTCGAACGTCGTCAGTGGCCACCATGCCACTCGTCGCCTCGTACTGGCTGACCAATGCGGCGACCTGCGATTCAGAAATGACGATGCGAGTATCGGGCGCTCGTTCAGTCCGCTCGCTTGGAAAAAGCCACCTGGTGCCAACGAACAGGACGAGCCCGAGCAGCGCAAAGTGCACCATCGGCGACTTCATGAGCTTAGTTGGCTTCAAAGCGTTTCAGGGCGGTACCAAATCGGCGAGCTCCACGCTCGCTCTTTGATCACCCTCTGATCTTCGATGACCGGCGAACAACACTCGATGAAGTCGGCGGGAACGTTGTCGATGTCGGTACAGTTGACGCCAAGCTCGTTGCAGAGGATCGTGCTCCAACGGCAAACCGGATTCTCGAAGATCCGGGCGTAGTAGAACGCGCGTTGTCCCGCGACGAACTCCGGGTCGGTCCACACGGTGCAGAGCGAAGCGTAGCCCTCGCCAGAGGCTTCACAGGTATTGAGGTCGACACTCGCCGTGCGATCGCCGCCCGCCACATCGAAGACTTTCTCTTGTGCGGAACCGCCAGAATCCACCCATCCTTTCACGATCTGAATGCGCTCGAGCGGGGTCCCGGGCTCCCCCACGGGCCCAGGGTCTTGTTGCGCCGAGATGAAGAACTGCGGGCCGCCGCTCGCCCCGTCCGAAGGCGCTGGCAGCGTGCCGCCCATCGGCACGCCGTTTCGATCTGCGACTTCGACCGCGTTCTGTGAATCACACGCGTCTCCGGGGATGTCCCAACCGCCAAACAGGCGCAGCGTCGGACGCGTACCGCTCGTGGCGTACACCTCGCGGCGCTTCATCGCATCGAAAATCGCATCACGACTGTTTTCTTCAGCCCACACAATCGCAAGCCCACCGCCGTTGGACTCTATCCCGCTCGCGGCAAGGAAGCGGAGCAAACGTCGGGGCTCCCAATCGAGCGCGCCGATGTGACCTGTCTCGCGGTAGTCGCCTTCGTGCGTGGCGCCCGCCGTGGCGTTGTGGGTGTCGGATGCGCCGACAAAGCCAAATTCGAAAGGGTTGGCGCCGATGGCCTCGTCTTGAACGAGACCCTCTTTGAGCCCGTTTCGCGCGAACGAAAGCGGCGGCACGAACACGCCTGGATCGGGGGGGTCGAGGATCCCTGCCTTCTCGTAGGTTTCAAAGCCACAGTCTTCATCGTTCGAGAGCACGCCCAATTTGCACTCTGAGTTCCCTTTGTGCTGGTGGATTTCGACAAGCGGCTCAATCGCCCCACGAAACTCGGCGTCTTCTTTGGTCAGTGGCGAGCCGTCGGCGTTCGTCGGCTCAAACATCAAGCCGTTACTGAAATTAGAGCTGTGAGGAATCGAGAGCACGTCGCAGCCCGGCAAGCCGCTGAGGCATTGCGTATCGAGCGCGCTCCACAGTTGCTGAGGTTTGGGGGCATCGATGTAGGAGGTTGGCAGCTCGGGCACCACGTCGTTTCGAAAGATCACATTGCGATGAATGTTCGCGCCGCCGAGAACGTTCGGGCTCGCGGGGTTGCCGGTCCATTCGTACGCCACAAACGTTGTAAACGTGCAGCGGTCATAGAACTCCTCGGCGGCCGCTTGCTCATCTTCCCAAACGATCGACGTTTCAGCCACGCAGTCTTCACCGTCCGTACCGCAAAGGGGAAAGCGCATGGGCATCGGCTCGGTCAACTTCAATGCGATATCAATGAACACCTGAGGCAGAGGACTACCGGGCTCCTTCAAGCGGTCGGCATCTTGGCCGATTTCGATCTGTTCACGATATCGTTCGCAGAAATCGGAGTCGAAGCCGTCGTAGCCAGGGATCGTGCAGACGCGAAACTCACCAAAGAACTCCGCATGATCGGTCGCTGCGGCAAAGTCCAAAGGGCGCCGCAATTGAGTCATGCGCTGGGCAGACCCAGGCGCGAAGGGAGACAGGGCGAGACTCTCGCCTTGGGCAAAGCGGTACACGTCACGCGGACCGGCCGTCACACCCGCTAGGATCGCGTCGAACGAATAGGCCGAATGCACGTGAAGCTCGCCAACGTAGGGGTTGCGCAATGGATTACGGTCGGGGCAAGGGTCCGGTTGAACTTCGCACCCCGCCGATCCCGAATCGGGGCAGGAGCCGGAGTCCGGTGGGTCGTCGCAGCCAATCAACGCCACCGAAAAGGCCAATGCCATCAATGGGCTTGCAATGGTTACGAAGGATTTAACTGTCATTCCAATACCTGAAATGGAAAGAAGATCGCTGTCGCCGACCTTAGCACCCAAGTTGGTCCGAGGTCGATCAAGTTAGTGCCCTCGCGAAAACCCAATAGAACGCGAGTGACCCGATGACATAGGCGCTCACAACCCTAAACGTTCGCGACAACGAACCGGACGAGGAGACCAGTGCCACTGGAACGAGTGCCGCCGCCACAAAGGCGAGCTGCCCGACTTCGATTCCGACGTTGAACGAGAACAACGAAAGCGGGATCGCACCTTGGGGCAGACCGAGCTCGCGAAGCGCACCCGCAAAGCCCAGGCCATGCAGCAAGCCGAAGGTGGCCGCCATCATCACCGGGAGCTTTGTGAAGCTCGTTCGTTCGGCATTCGCAAAGCGGACGACTTCCCACGCCACGATCCCGATGCTCAGGGCGATCAAGATTTCGACAGGACGTTGCTGAACGCGGACGACGTCCAATGCAGATAACGCAAGCGTGATGCTATGGCCGACGGTGAACGCCGTCACGACCCAAAGAAGCCGTCGCAAACTGACCAAGAGCATCAGCCCAAACACCAAGGAGAGGTGATCGAATCCAGAAATGATGTGTTCGAACCCAAGTCGCGCGTAGCTGGCGAACACATCCCAGTTGCTTTGAGTTTCGGGCACGCTCCAGCGTGGCTCGTCAGCTGAGAGGATGGAGCGGTAGGTTCGACCATCGAGGAGCTCGATGTGCGCGATGACGTCCGTTCTCGATTCGGCGATGCCGTCTGCCCCGATCGATACGTTCGAAAGGCCGCGCTCACCGCAGTCTATGCGCCAGGTGTAAATACGTGCCGTCCCTCGTTCGCGGAGTTTCGGTTCCGATAGCGGTTTGCAGTGATCAGGAAGGACAGGGGTGAGCTTGCTGCCCGGGACTTTGCGCTTTGGGGTCTTCCAAGTGACGTCCGCCTGGCCGGGCGCGTACTCCTTGATGCGAATCAGCGACGGCGCCAACGGGTGCGCGAATGCCGTCGACACGCAAGACAGAATTGCGACCAAGCCGCAAGTGAGGATTGCGGGTTCGCGCCACGAGTCAGCGTAGAGACCTCCCATTCGGTCGAGTATGGATACGACGAAGCGCCTTGCACGCGCAACCACCATGGCCAAAAGTCACCGCAGTGTTCATGCCACTAGCGGAGGCGCCCTGAAATACACGATCTGGGGCTCGGTTCTTTCACCCTTCTCGCTCAAGGTGCGCGCGATGTGCGATTTCGCGCACGTCGACTACCAGTGGCTGCCCGCCGACGGCACCCTCATTCAAGGCCTTCGGTTCAATCGTCGCGTTCAGCGCCTGAAGGCCGGTCGCTTGCCGCTGACCTACCCGCCGCGCGACGAGCTGGACGAGTATCCGCTCGTACCCTTTCTCTTCGGCGACGACGGCACCAACATCTACGATTCGACCGCCATCGCCGAATGGCTCGATACCCATCACGGTACGGAGGCGCGACGACTGATTCCGAAGCATCCGGCTTGCGAGCTCGTCGCCCGATTGATCGACGACCACTTCGACGAGTTCGGGCTCTACGTCGCGCACCACCATCGCTGGGTGACGTCGGCAAAGGACAACGATGCCGGCGAGCGAGTGGCGAACGAAATGGTTCGCGCGCTGCCCGCCCTGGGTCGCCGTCAATTCGCGCAGTGGTTCGCGCGGCGGCAGGTGCGGCGCCTTCCCTATCTGTTCAGCGTCGCGCCCGAGGGCTACCGCGTCGAGGGATTACCCCAGGGCTTGACGCCACCAGGCCGTCGGGACTTCCCTGAAACCCACAGGCTCCTCGACGACGCGTTCACTCGTTCGCTCGATCTCGTCGAAAACGTGCTGCGGGAGCGGCCGTTTCTATTCGGCAACCGTTTCACGCTCGCCGACGCGAGTGTCTACGGTGAGCTGGGTATGAACACGAGCGATCCCGCTGCGGAGCGAATCATCGCAGAGCGCGCACCCACGCTGCGCGCATGGCTCGAGCGTCTGCATGAGCGAGGCGCAAGCAAGCTCGAAGACGGTGAAGAGCCCGCAGAGGCTCACCTCGACGCCTTGGCGCCGCTGCTCGACGAAATCGTCCAGATTCATGTGCCTTTGATGGAGCAGAACGAACGGGCCTACGAGCGTCACAAAGCCGAGGGGCAAACTAGCTTCAATGAAGCTGCCTTCCAACGCAACGAAGCACTCTACGATGGCGAGCTGCTCGGCCAACCGTTTCGAGCGGTCGCCAAGACGTTCCAGGTCAAGGGATGGCGGAACCTGAAGGCTCGCTATCGGGACCTCGAGCCGGCGCATCGATCCGCGCTTCCGGTCGACGTTCGCAACGCCTTGGACGACGCGGTCACTTGCCCGTGACGGACCAGAAACTGGTGCCCGCCCAAATGCGGGCCGCGAGATCGACGCCCGACCGACCCTGCCCGAAGCCGATACCCGGCCCGACTTCCATCAGGACGAAGGGCGCGGTCTTTTTGCTGGCCTTGATCTCGACCCCCAAGCGCACGAGCAGAGGGATCACCCCGACGAAGCCCGTCCCTTCGACCCATCCGAGGTCGATGGGAATTGCGCCGCCGGTGACGACGCTCAGCTTGGGATTGACGTCCACACTGACGGGGACGGCAAGCTCGAGCCGCGAGACCACGGTCGCGGTCTTGTACGCGGCCGACCCCATCATGAGCCCTGGCGTGACTCGAAACCCAAGGTCGGTCTTGGAGCCGGGTCGCTTGTGCTCCCAGAGGTGGAAGCGCAGCGGCGCGTAGACGGCGAAGGCGATCCGCGGATCGTCCCAGGCACCCGACCATGGGCCATAGACGAGCTCTCCGCCCAGCGCCCAATCGAGCTTGCGCTTCCCCTTGTTCCACCACTCGTACGAGGTGCTCGGCCAACCGGTCCCCACCTTGTGGGCCATGTCGGTTTCCAGGCGGGCTCCCCCGATCGTCGACTGTGGGCCTGCGAAAGCGGTGCTTGCCAAGCCGAGCACCAACAGAAGCGTGAGCATGAATCTCATGTGGATCTCCCTTCGAAGTCTCGCGTGCGGCGGACCCTAGCCAATCGGACCGCGGCGAACAAACCGACGCCACCCGATGGCTCTCAGAAGTCGATACCGGTACTATCCACCTGCCGATGAAGAGCCTTGGCATCGGTCCCGAGGAACACATGAGCGAACGAAACTTCGAAACGACCGCCGCCTTTCGGGAGCTGATCGACGCGATGCGCGAGCTCGAAGACACGTTCTTGTTCGGCGACCGCGCCGTCGAGCAGGACGTCTCGGTCATCGAAGGCTACCGCTGGATTTTCTCGCTCACCCAAGTGGCGTTCGACTGCTATGTCTGGGCCGACAAAGACAGGCCGCACCTCGTCGACATCGTCGGGCGGTACAAGAAATGGGGTGGCGACAACGCGGACGCCTACTACCAATACGCTGCCCTCGATCCGGCGCGTTCCTATCGCGTCCACCTCGACGCAGGCGATGCGGTCTACCTTTCCCTCAGCGTTTACGAAGGGCCGGATGACGGCGGCGCGGCCGAAGGCATCGTGGGAAGCCTTCACATGGGCGAGATGGAGGCGAATCCCGATGGAAGCTACGACATCGTCTTGAGCGCGGATGAGCGCCCTGGGAACTGGATTCGGCTCTCGCCGAAAACGAACGCCGCGATCACACGCGACTACCTCGCCGACCCCTTGAACGACAAGCGAGCCCTGTGGACGATCCAATCCGACGACCCGCCCTCGACGACCCGCGTCACCGATGAAGACATGGCGCGAAGGTTCCGGGCCGCCACCACTTGGATTAGGGAACAGTGCACGATCACGCCTGTGCCCCCGATTGGCGACCCGAACACCATGCAAGAGCCTCTACCGGTGGGCGCGATTACCTACGGTTGGGGCGCGGGCGATGCCTCGTATGGGATGGGCAATTACGCCCTGGAAGACGACGAGGCGCTGATCATCGAAGGGACCTCGCCCAAGTGCCCGTTCTGGAACCTGTGCATCTGGAACGAGTTCTTACACACCTACAACTACGACTACGAGCGCGTGTCGATCAACGGGCACCAGATCGCCTATAACAGTGACGGCTCCTGGACGCTCGTGATCTCGGCCAAGGACCCCGGCCACCCGAATTGGATCCACACGCAGGGTCACAAGAGCGGCATCCTCTGGGCGCGCTGGTTTCTACCTGAGGAAACGCCGGCGCAGCCCACGACGCGCGTCGTCAAGGTCAGCGACGTGGCCAAGCTGACCTGAGGGCGGATCGAGAGTGGCGCTCCCCACAAACCAACCCCCCGGTCGATCGTGTTCGCCGGGGGGTCGGTTGCGGGGCTCTGCTTTGAGTTTCGCTCGTTCTGCAAGAGCCGCGTCAATATCGGGGTCGTGATCTGGCGTAGGATCCTAGTCGAGATCAACTTGGAGGTGCGCCTGGACACGGCCGTTCACCGCCTCCGCGGTACCCTCCCAAAAGCCGCTCGCACCCTCGAATCGCCGGGCGCCCCCTCCAACGGTCCCAGCAAACTCGACAGTGAACACCCCGGTGTTCGGGTTGTAGCAGTAGTAACTGACCTCGGAATCGGTCTCTAGCGTTAGAATCGAACCGTCCGGGTAGGTCAAAACGCTCGTCGTGCTGAGCGGGGCGCCAGGCAACTGGCCGCACCGGTCATCCTGCCCAGCCTCATCGATGATGGTTTGGGCCGAGAAGATCGCGCCCCCGTACCTTCCTTTCACGATTCCGCTCTGGAGCGAGGTGGACACCGCGCCGAGCGGCGACGGCGTGCCATCAGCTTGCGAGCTGGTGATGAAATTGCTTCCCGAGAGCCTCAGGTTGAGGTCTGGCCCTTTGTGCCAGCCCCTCCAGGCTTGCGCAGGTGCGTCCGGCACCGCGAAGAGGGCCAAGCCGAGCGCGGCCATCGCGATAATGATTCCCGTTTTCATGATGAGTCTCCTTTTCCGAATGGAACGAGGCGACGTGCTTGCCGCCCCGCCCGAACCGCTACGGGGCTTCCATCGTGCTTTGTCTGTCAGAGAGCAGTGCGAGGAATACGGGACAAACAGCTCATCCATCGTGCTTCGAGATCGATGAGGATCTCGCCTTCCTGCGGACACGTCTATACGTAATTGTTTATCGGATCGCGGCTCTTCCCATTCCCGGAGCATCAAGGATGGAACGGCGCGTAGGCCGCGGACTTTTCACGGCGATCACATGAGGCTAGACTCCCCGTTCGGGGGCGATGTCAGCAGGTGGCTGCGCCGACCTCCGAACCTCGTTGTCATGCTGTTTCTTACGGCGGTTGGGGCGATCACAGGCCTCACATTCATCCTTGCTTCCGCGTTGGTCCTGGCCAACAAGAGGCTGTATGTCTACGAGGATCCGCGAATCGACGTCGTCGAGGAGATGCTCCCGCACGCGAACTGCGGCGCCTGTGGCTTCCCGGGCTGTCGCCCCTTTGCGGAAGCCCTGACCAAGGGCGAGGCCTTGCCGGGCAAGTGCACGGTGAGCTCGGGCGAGGAACGAACGGTCATCGCTAGCTTCCTAGGCGTCGACGTCGGCGCCGAGGAGAAGCTCGTGGCCCGACTCGCCTGCGCAGGTGGCACCAACGTGGCCCGCAACCACGCGAGGTACCACGGAGAGCAGACCTGTCGCTCCGCTGCCAAGGTGGCCGGCGGCGGCAAGGGCTGTTTCTGGGGCTGCCTGGGTCTAGGCGATTGCGATGTCGCCTGCGACTTCGACGCCATCCACATGAACGCACACAAGATCCCGGTCGTCGACGAGGCGCTGTGCACCGCCTGCGGCGACTGCGTCGAGGTCTGCCCCAAGGACCTGTTCTCGCTGCACAAAGAAAGCCATCGGCTCTGGGTTGCCTGCAGCGCCCAAGAGGCCGGCGACGAGATTCTCGAGGACTGCGAGGTCGCGTGCACCGGTTGCGCCCGCTGCGAAATGGATGCTCCGCAAGGCCTCATCCGCATGAAGATGAGCCTTCCGGTGGTGGACTACAGCAGGCCGCATAAGACGAAGACTCCCATTGAACGGTGCCCGACAGGGGCTATCGTCTGGATCGATCCCAAGGCCGGGCCGCTGAAGGGGCCGGCAGCGAAAAAAATCATTCGAAAGGGCACGCTCCGCGACGCCCCAACGTAGAACCAAGGGCCAACGCCCGACAGGTGGTTTTGATGTCCTCGCGATTCTTCGGTAAAAAGAACAAGAGCCACGGCAAAGACGGCAACGGTGCGTTCAAATACCCCGGTTCCCGTGCAGCGTTGGACGGCAACTCCGCGGTGATCATGTGCGAGCGCGAGTCGAGCGATGCCGCTGGCGCCTACCCGATCACGCCCTCGACTCAGATGGGGGAGTACTGGGCCGAAGCGGCCGCCCAGGGGCACATCAACGTTTCGGGGCGTCCTCTGATCTTCATCGAGCCCGAAGGCGAGCATGCGGCGGCCGCAGTCACCGCCGGCATGTCGATGACCGGCATGCGCTCGGCAAACTTCTCGTCCGGCCAGGGCATCGCCTACATGCACGAGTCGCTCTACGCGGCGGCGGGCAAGAGGCTGACTTATGTGTTGAACGTCGGCGCACGGGCCATGACCAAGTCGACCCTCAACGTGCACGCCGGGCACGACGACTATCACTGCGTCGACGACACGGGCTTCTTTCAGATGTTCGCCAAGAACGCTCAGTCTGCGGCCGACTTGAACATCATCTCCCACAGGATTGCCGAGCTGTCCCTGACGCCCGGCATCATCGCCCAGGATGGTTTCCTGACGACACATCTCATCGAGTCGATGATGGTGCCGGAGCGGGAGCTCATCGCCGAGTACCTCGGTCAACCCGACGACATCATCGAGACGCCCACGCCGGCGCAGAAGATCATCTACGGCGACACCCGCCGGCGCATCCCGCTGCTTTGGGACGTGGACAACCCGGTGATGTCCGGTCTGGTCGAGAACCAGGATTCGTACATGCAGAGCGTGGCGGCCCAGCGGCCGTTCTTCTTTGACCACATTCAGGCCTTGAGCGAGCAGGCCTTCGAAGAGTTCTACGCGCTCACGGGTCGTCGCTACAGCCGCGTCATGACGTACCGGGCGGACGACGCCGACTATTTGATTCTGGGACAGGGCAGCATGATCCCGTCCGCCGAAGCCGTCGTGGACTATCTCCGAGAATCGCGCGGTCTCAAGGTCGGTGTGGTGGACATGCTGATGTTCCGGCCGTTCCCGAGCGATCTCATCGGGCAGATCCTTCACGGCAAGAAGGGTGTCGCCGTGCTGGAGCGGCTCGATCAGCCCCTGGCGGTCGACTTGCCTCTGATGCGAGAGATCCGGGCGTCGGTCAGCAAGTGCCTCGAAAACGGGAAGGACCTGAAGAACCCCGCCTACCCGGAGCTGGCGACGTACAAGTCCCTCAACGATGCGCCGGCGCTCTATTCCGGCTCTTTCGGCATGGGCAGCCGCGACCTCCAGCCCGAGGGCATCGTCGGCGCGGTCGAGAACATGCTCGACAACGGGCCGAAGAAAAAGCTCTTCTACCTCTCGATCGATTTCTTGCGGGATGCGGCGATCACGCCGAAGCAGGAGATGTATCAGCAGACCATTCAAGAGGCGTATCCCAAGGTCAAAGAGCTAGCGGTTCGGGGCTCCGAGAACCCGAACCTGATGCCCAAGGACAGCATCACCGTTCGGTTCCACTCGATCGGTGGCTGGGGTGCGATCACCACGGGAAAAAACCTGGCGATGACGCTGTTTGATCTCTTGGGCTACCACATGAAGGCCAACCCCAAGTACGGCTCGGAGAAAAAGGGGCAGCCGACGACCTACTATCTATCGGCGGCGCCGGAGCCTATCAAGATCAACTGCGAGTACTTCTACGTCGACGTCGTACTGTCGCCCGACCCGAACGTCTTCGGGCATACCAATGCGCTGGCCGGGCTGAAGGAGGGCGGCGTCTTCATCATTCAGAGCGACAAGGCATCGTCGAAAGAAATGTGGGAAAGCATTCCGCCCCAGTATCAGAAGATCATCATCGACCAGAAGATCAAGGTCTACTACTTGGACGCGTTCCAGATCGCCCGCGACGAGGCGACCGATCCCGAGCTCCAGCTCCGCATGCAGGGCATCGCGTTCCAAGGTGCGTTCTTTGCCGCCTCGCCGGTGATGACGCAGGCCGGTTTCACCGAGGAGAAGCTCCTCGACGCCATTCACGATCAGCTCCAGGGCAAGTTTGGCTCCAAGGGGCGAAGGGTCGTCGAAGACAACGTGCGCGTGGTGAAGCGCGGTTTCGAGGAGATCCGCGAGCTGGTCCCCGGCCCGATCACCAAAGCCGGCACCAAGGCGACCAACGGCAAGCGGCAGCTCCCGATGATGGTGAAACCCCTCCCCCAGAGCAAGGCGCCCATGAGCGACATCCACCGCTTCTGGGAGCAGACGGGCAGCTTTTACGCACGCGGCATGGGCAACGACAACCTCACCGATCCCTTCATCGGGCTCGGCGTGATGCCGCCCTCCACGGCGCTGTTCCGGGACATGACCGGAATCCGCTTCGATCATCCCGAGTGGGTGCCGGAGAACTGCACGGCCTGCGGCAACTGCTACACGGTTTGCCCCGACACGGCCATTCCGGGACTGGTGAACGAGGTGGGCCAGGTGTTCGACACCATCGTGAATCGGGTGCGCAAGAACGGCCACGGTGCGCAGATCGAACACCTGCCGAAGGCCGCGAAGGTCATGGAGCGCAACCTGCACAGCCTCTTCAAGGTGTCCCAGGAAACCGACTCGGTGGCAGACCTCATGGACCAGGCCATGGCGCAGACCGTCGCGCAAAGCGAGCTCCAGGGCGGCGAGAAGCAGAAGCTCCAGAAGGAGCTCGACCTCTTCAAAGAAGAGCTCAACGGATTCAAGTTCGCGCTGACTCGGCCGCACTACACGCTGCCGGAGCAGGACCAGCCTGGCAGTGGCGGCCTTCTCTCGATCACCGTCAACCCCTACACCTGCAAGGGCTGCATGGAGTGCGTGGAGGTCTGCAACGACGACGCGCTTCGCCCGATCAAGCAGACGGCGGAGTCGGTGCAGCTCCTCCGCGACAACTGGGACTTCTGGAGCGACCTGCCGAGCACTCCGCAGAAGTACATCCGGGTCGATGACTTGGAAGAGGGCATTGGCTCGCTCGAGACCATCCTCTTGGACAAGTCGAACTACTTGCCGTTCACCAGTGGTGACGGTGCTTGCCTTGGCTGCTCGGAGAAGACCTCGCTTCACCTCTTCACCGCCACCGTGGAAGCGCTGATGCAACCGCGAATCGCCAAGCACCTCGACCACGTCACCGAGCTCATCGGCCGGCTCAAAAAACACATTCAGCTCCGCCTCGCTGGGGAGATCAACGTGAGTGACCCCGACGTCATGGCGAGGGTGGTCGATGACATCGGCGATCACGACATCACGCTGGCGGGCATTGCGGCACGGATGGAAACGATCGAAGGGAGTCATCCCATCGATCAGGCCTGGCTTCGGCGAATGACCAAGCTCGTGGCGAAGCTCGAAGACCTCAAGTGGAAGTACGTCGAGGGCACCACGGGCCGGGGCCGAACCAGCATGGGGATGATCAACAGCACGGGGTGCACCTCGGTTTGGGGCAGCACCTACCCGTTCAACCCTTATCCCTTCCCTTGGGCCAATCACCTCTTCCAAGACTCCCCATCGATGGCGATGGGCATCTTCGAAGGGCACATGGCCAAAATGGCAGAGGGCTTCAAGGCCATTCGTACCGTCGAGCTCGAGCTGGACGACAAGTACAACCCGGCCGAGCACGACGAGTTCCTCACCTATTTCAACTGGCGTCAGTTCAGCGATGAGGAGTGGGAGCTCTGCCCACCGGTGGTCGCAGTGGGCGGCGACGGCGCAATGTACGACATCGGCTTTCAGAACCTCTCCCGGCTCATGGCGTCGGGCACGCCGATCAAGGTGTTGGTGGTCGACACCCAGGTCTATTCCAACACCGGCGGCCAGGCGTGCACCTCCGGGTTCATCGGCCAGGTGTCGGACATGGCGCAGTTCGGTAAGGCCATCAAGGGCAAGCAGGAGCCTCGCAAGGAGATCGGCCTCATCGGCATGGCGCACCGCACCACCTACGTGATGCAGAGCACCATCTCGCACCCGAGTCACATGATCGAAGGCTTCATCCAGGGCTTGAAGGCCCGCCGGCCCGCGCTCTTCAACCTCTACAGCACCTGTCAGCCGGAACACGGCATCGGCGATGACATGAGCGCGGCTCAGTCGAAGCTGGCCGTCGAATCGCGAGCGTATCCGCTCTTTCGGTACAACCCCGACGCGGGCAAGACACTCGAGGAGTGCTTCGATCTCGAGGGTAATCCGCAGGTCGATCGAGACTGGCCCAGCTACACGATCAAATACCAAGAAGAGGGTGTCGAAAAGGAGATGGAGCTGCCGCTGACCTTTGCGGACTTTGCCATCACCGAGGGACGATTTCGCAAGCAGTTCCGAGTGGCGCCGCGTGACACCTGGAACGAGAACATGATGCCCTTGGCGGAGTTCTTGGAATTGGAAGAGGACGACCGCGAGGGCGTGTTCCCCTACGTCTGGATGGTAGACAAGAAGGGAGAACTTTTGCGGCTGCTGGTCTCTCAGCCGATCGTGGAGTCCTGCGAAGACCGGCGCGAGTTCTGGACCATGCTCCGTTCGCTGGCCGGCGAAGATCGGCCCTCGACCGATTCCCTGGTCGAAGACGTGCGTCAGGACGTGGTCGGCAAGATCATGTCGGGACTGATGCAGATCGCCGCTGGGTCCGGTGAAGGCTTGGCCGCGCTCGCATCGGCCAGCGCGCCGATGGCGACGTCAGGAGCACCGGCGGCGGTTGCCTCTGCGCCCACAGCGGCACCGGCGGCCGAAGCCGGCGGCGGTTACCTCGCGCCCTGGATCGACAGCGTCAACTGCACGGCTTGTGACGAGTGCACCCAGCTCAACTCGAAGATCTTCGAATACAACGCGGACAAAAAAGCCGTGATCAAGAACGCCGAGGCGGGTCCATACAAAGATTTGGTAAAGGCCGCGGAGCGATGCACCGCCCGGGTCATCCATCCCGGCTTGCCCAGAAACCGAAGCGAAAAGGGCATCGAGAAGTGGATCAAGCGCGGCGAGAAGTACAACTGAGGCACGAGCGGGCATGCGACCGATGAGACTTCTGGGCCTCAAGACCTTCCGGCACGGAGTGCACCCGCCGGAGTCGAAAGACGAGACGAGCGGCTTGGCGATTCGCCAGTTTCCTTTCGCGCCGCTCCTCATCGTTCCGCTGGTCCAGCACATGGGGGCACCCTCCATACCTGTGGTCGAAGAAGGGCAGGAAGTTCAACGGGGGCAGCGGATTGCGCGGCCGGACGGTTTCATGTCGGTCTCGATGCACGCACCGGCTTCCGGCCTGGTGCGCCGGGTCGCACTCGCGCCAAGCATCAGCGGCCGGATGGTGCCCGCGGTGTACCTGGAGCCGTTTCCCGGTTCCACGCAGGAGATCGAAGACGGGACCCCTTGCCCGCTCGACGCCACGCCCGACGAGATCCTCGCGGCGATTCAAGATGCAGGCGTGGTCGGCCTTGGGGGCGCCGCGTTCCCGACACATGTCAAGCTCAAGATCCCCGAGGGCCAATTCGTCGACACGCTAATCATCAACGGCGTGGAGTGCGAGCCCTTCCTCACGACCGATCACCGGGTGATGCTCGAAGAGAGCCGCGACATTTTCATGGGGATTCGCTACCTGCTCAAAGTCACCGGGGCACAAAGGGTCATCATGGCCGTCGAGGCCAACAAGCCCGACGCTGCGGAGCATCTACGAAAGACCTTTCCGAGCGATGTGAACGGCTCGGTGGAGGTGCTTCAGGTGAAGTACCCTCAGGGGGCGGAGAAGATGTTGTTCTCTGCGCTGCTCGGCCGGGAGGTGCCCTCGCGGGGGCTGCCCTTGGATATCCACGCGCTCTGCTGCAACGTCGCCACCACCGCTCAGATCGGCCAGCTCTTACCTCGCGGCCGTGGCATTCAGGAACGGGTCATCACGGTGACGGGGCCCGCCGTGAAGCGGAAGGGAAACTACCGGATCCCCATCGGCACGCCCCTGCGCTTTCTGCTCGAGCACGTCGGCGTTGCGGACGACGTGAACCGGGTGTTTCTCGGCGGCCCAATGATGGGCGCGGCTGCCCCAAGCCTGGAGATCTCGATCACCAAGGGCACGTCGGGGGTCACCGCCTTCACCGACACGGCAGCGGAGCGGACTCATAGCCCGGTGTACCCCTGCATCCGATGCGGCTACTGCGTCGATGCCTGCCCGATTTTTCTCGATCCCTCGTTGCTCGGGAAGTTGGCGGCGACCGAGCTGTTCTCGACCATGGCCGATGAACACCATCTCATGGACTGCTTCGAGTGCGGCTCCTGCTCCTTCGTCTGCCCGTCGCACATTCCGCTGGTGCAACGGTTCCGCGCAGCCAAGGCTGCGGTTCGCAAATCCAAGGCGGGGGCGGCCTGATGGCAAACGGCGGCAAGACGCTCGAGATCCGCACGTCGCCGCACATCCTCAGCGGCAACAGCGTGGACACCATCATGTTCAACGTCGTGCTGGCCTTGCTGCCAGTCACGACGTTCGCGGTGTTCGCGTTCGGGCTCGCGGGCTTGCTGACGCTCACCGTGGCCCTGGCGTCTTGCGTCCTCACCGAAGACTTGCTCTGCCGCGCAGCGGGCAAGCCCTCGACCGTTGGAGATTGGTCGGTGACCATCACCGGCCTCCTTTACGGCCTCACCCTTCCCCCGAGCTTGCCACTCTGGATGGTCGCGGTGGGCGGCGTGATCTGCGTCGCGTTAGGCAAAGCGCTGTTCGGCGGCCTCGGGTACAACACGTTCAACCCGGCGCTGGTCGGCCGGGCCGTGCTGCAGGCGGCTTTCCCCGTCGCGATGACGAGCTGGATCCCAGGTTTCGGCGCGGGGCGCTTCTCTTCCTTGCCCTTGTCCACGCTGACCTTGCCTTTCACCGCGCCGGAATACGACGCGATCACCAGCGCCACTCCGCTCGCACTCTGGAAATTCAGCCGCGAGGCGACCGCGACCAGCGATCTGGCCATGGGCTTCATCAGTGGATCGGCCGGTGAAACCTCGAGTGTGCTCATCCTCATCGGCGGCCTCTATCTCATCGCCCGCAACATGATGAACTGGCGCATCCCCGCCTCGATCTTCGCATCGGTCTTCGTGTTCAGCGGCGCGCTGCATCTCGTGGACCCGACACGCTACGCCTCACCGGTCTTCATGCTCTTCTCCGGAGGTTTGATGCTCGGTGCCATGTTCATGGCCACCGACATGGTCGGCTCGCCGATGACTTCGCGGGGCTGCTACCTCTACGGCGCGCTCATCGCGGTGGTCACGATCGTGATCCGTACCTGGGGCGGCCTGCCCGAAGGCGTCATGTACGCCATTCTCCTCGGGAACGCCGTCACCCCGCATCTCGATCGGTGGACTCGGCCGACCGTCTACGGCGCCAAGGGCAAGGAGGCAGCAACGTGAGCCACAGCGAGCTGGCCAACCCCCCCGCCCCTCCAAGCATCTGGCACATGTACCGCGCCATGGTCGGCGTCGGTGTGTTTTGTGGTCTGCTCATCGTCAGCGTGTTTCAAGTGACGCTCCCTGTCATCGAGCGCAACAAAGCCGAAGCGTTGCAAGAGGCCATCTTTCACGTCCTCCCGGACGCGAGCACGAGCACCACCTACTACTTGGATGGGGCCGGCGGCTTCAAGCTCCTCGAAGGCGCCGGCGGCGGCGAGCAGCTCGTCTATGCAGGATACGACGACGCGCAGCAGCTGGTCGGCCTCGCGGTGGAAGCCCAGGGCATGGGCTACCAAGACGTCATCGCGCTCATCTACGGCTACTCGTTTGCCGAGCAGGCGATCATCGGGATTCAGGTGCTCGAAAGCAAGGAGACGCCGGGGCTCGGAGACAAGATCGAAACCGACCCGGCCTTTCTCGAGAACTTCCAGGGCCTGGACGTCTCGGTTCGCGGGGACGGTTCGGCCTTGGCCAATCCGATCGTGCCGGTCAAGCACGGGGAGAAGACCCAGCCCTGGGAAGTCGACGGCATTACGGGAGCCACGATCTCGTCGGTGGCCATCGCCAACCTGCTCGACCGGAGCGCTCAGTACTGGGTGCCCAACATCCGGAACAACCTGCGCGACTTCCAAGGAGAGGACTGAGCGATGGCTTCTTCCAAGACAAGCACCGACGAGTTCATCAAGGGCCTTTGGGACGAGAACCCCGTGTTCGTCCAGGTGCTGGGCATGTGCCCCGTCCTCGCGGTTTCTAACACGGCGATGAACGCGCTCGCCATGGGATTGGCGACGGCGTTCGTGCTGGTCATGTCCAACATCGTGGTTTCCTCCCTGCGGAGCTTCATCCCCAAACAGGTTCGCATCGCTACCTACATCTTGATCATCGCGACCTTCGTGACGGTGGTCGACTACCTGATTCAGGCCGTCAGCCTCGATCTATACAAGGCATTGGGCGCGTTCATCTCCCTCATCGTGGTCAACTGCTTGATCCTCGGGCGGGCCGAAGCGTTTGCCTCCAAGAACACGGTGGCCCGGTCGACGTTGGATGGCCTCGGCATGGGCATCGGATTTGCGTTTGCCCTCTTCTGTCTGGGCGCGGTCCGAGAGATTCTGGGCAACGGTTCGCTCTTCGGTGCCGCGCTGTTTCACGATTCGTTTCAGAAATGGGTCGTGATGATTCTGCCGAGCGGCGGCTTCTTCACCCTCGCCGCCTGGTTGCTCCTCTTCAATTGGCTCAAGCAGCGCAAGGCCAAAAAAGAGGCGACGGCCACGCTTGGTCTCCGAAAGGAGGTCGCGTGATGGCAGACGACTCTCTCTGGACAATCTTCATCAACGCAAGCCTCGTCAACAACTTCGTCCTGGCGTACTTCCTCGGGATCTGTCCATTCCTGGGTGTCTCCTCGAAGCTAGAAACCGCCTCCCGCATGGGCGCGGCGGTGACCTTCGTCATGCTCGTCAGCTCGATCTGCGCCTTCGGGATCCAAGCACTGCTCGTGGCCATCGACGCGCCCTACCTCAAGCTCATCGCTTTCATCGCTGTCATTGCCTCGACCGTCCAACTGGTGGAGATGTTCATCAAGAAGGTCAGCCCGGCGCTCTTCCGGTCGCTCGGGATCTTCCTGCCCCTGATTACCACCAATTGCGCCATCCTCGGCTTGGCGCTCTTTCAAACCAACAAGGGGTACAGCTTCGTGCAGTGCATCGTCTACGCCCTTGGCGCCGGCGCGGGATTCACCCTGGCCCTCGTGCTCATGGCTGGTCTACGCGAGAAGCTCGAGCTGGCCGAGGTGCCGGACGTGACGAAAGGCACCGCCATGGCACTGATGATCGCCGGACTGCTTTCGGTGACGTTCATGGGTTTCGGCGGGTTGGGAGGCTAGGAGTCGTGATGTACCATTACCTGATCGGCATTGGAGCCATCCTGCTTTTGTCCACGACCTGGGTGGGCGTGCAGCGAGCCTGGCGCCGGTCGTTTTTCGATTTTGGAACGGACCCCGATGCCCTAGCCGGACGCACAGGATGCCACGGCTGCAATGATTTAGAAGCTTGCCACCGAACGCCCAAGATCGGAGCCTGCAAGGCCCAGGAGGAGAGGTCCCATGAATAGCGCGGTTACCCATCTTGACGACTACGATACCGAACATCGGTTCGAGGCGACTGTGGTCGGGAGCGAGAGGATCACACCGGAGGCGTCCGACGTCGAGGTTCGCGAGCTCACCTTGGACATTCAGCGGCCCGACTTCGAGATCCAGCTGGGACAAAGCGTCGGTGTCCTCTCGCCCGGGTCCAAGGAGTTTGGGCAGAAGCACCACTTTCGTCTTTACAGCGTGGCCGACCTGCCCGAGCGCGGAGGCAGCGGGCTTGCCCGGATCAAAATCGCCGTCCGCCGTGTGAGCTACGTCGATCCCTACAGCGGCGAGCAATACCCGGGTGTCTCCTCGAACTACCTGTGCGATTTGGCCGCGGGCGACACCATCACCATGGCAGGTCCCTACGGCCTGGCGTTCGAAGTACCGGAGGAAATGGACGCCAACCTCATCCTCATCGGAAGCGGCACCGGCATCGCTCCGTTCCGGGCGTTCGTGAAGCACCTCTACAAGAACGTCCCGGGCTGGCGGGGCACGATCACGCTCTTCCACGGCGCCCGAAGCGGGCTCGAGCTTCTCTACATGAACGAGGAGCGAGACGATTTCTCCCAGTACTACGACGTCGACACCTTTGAGGCGTTCAAGGCGCTGAGCTCACGCCCGAGCTGGTCGGCTTCCATCGATTGGGAAGGCGCGCTCGGCGCGCGCAGCGAGAAGCTTTGGAACCTGCTGGGAAAACCCAACACCTACGTCTATGTGGCCGGCCTCGAAAAGATGCGCGACGAGCTCGACAAGGCGTTTGGTCAAATCGCGGGCTCGAAGCAGAAGTGGGCACGCCGCAAAGCCGAGCTCAGCGCCGGTGGCCGCTGGGTGGAGCTGCTGTACTAGGGGGGCGTTCTCGTCGGACTCACTCGTCCCAAAGCGTCTTCGGGGAATAGGTCTCGCCGATGAACCAGAAACGGCCGTCGACCTTGCGATGATGCCGATCGAGCGCCGCGATGGCGGCCATGTCGGCTGGGGTCAGGGCAAGATCGCGCGCGGCCCAGTTTTCGGCGATCCGTCCAGGGTTCACGGACTTGGGAATGACGCTCGTGCCCCGAGCCAACGCCCAGGCGATCAGGACCTGACCGGGCGTGGCCTCATGTGCCTTCGCGATCTGGCAGATGATCGGATGCTCGGTCAGCAGAACTTCGTCGCGACGGCCCATCATGGCGGCCGAGTCGGGTGAGCCCAGGGGGGAGTACGCCGTGACCGCGACGCCGAGCTCTTTGCACGCGGCGAGAAGCGCGTCCTGCTGCAGATAGGGATGCAACTCGACCTGGTTGACCGCGGGTGTCTGACCGGTTGCGTTGCTCACCTGCTCGATCATGCCCTTGCTGAAGTTCGACACGCCGACTTCTCGTGTGAGACCTCGTCCGGATGCGTTCCGCATGGCTTCCCAGGTCGACGCCAGGGGGATTTGGGAAAGAGGAATGAAGTCCTCGGGGCCGCTAGGCAGCGCGACGCCGTGCCGCAAGGCCACAGGCCAATGAATGAGATAGAGATCGAGGTAGTCGAGCTGGAGCTTGCGGAGGCTCGTCTCGAGCGCTGGCGGCACTTGCTCGGGCGCATGGGAATCGTTCCAGAGCTTGCTGGTAATCCAGAGCTCCTCACGCTTGACGTCTCCCGCGCGGAACGCATCGCTGAGCGCTCGTCCCACTTCTTCTTCGTTCTGATAGATCGCCGCGCAGTCGATGTGCCGGTAACCGACCTCGATGGCCGAACGGACCGCCCGGTATGCCTCGTCTGCTTCCGATTTCCAAGTCCCGAGGCCCAGTGCAGGCATTCTCGTTCCGCTACGTAACTCCAGCGACTTCATCCGCAGCTCTCCCCGTGAATCCCGATGGGTGTGACAATTGGCCCGGAGATCGATAACGTCAAGCGCGACGGGAGGGCCGGCAAGATGAAGTGGACGAGACTTGGGCTGTTTGTGGCAGCAATCGCGTGCGTCGGTTGTGCGCGGACCGGACCCATCGAGCTGCCCGACCTGGACCAGACCCGGCCTTCTGATGAAGCAATGGCGGCGCTCGAGCGCCTCAACGAGGAGTTCCAGCGCAAGGTCTACACCGTCACCGAAGGCGTGTACCAGGCGGTTGGTTTCGGCATCGCCAACTCGATCATGGTCGAAGGCGACGACTGCGTGTTCGTCGTGGACGTGATGGGTTCGATGGAAACCGCGAAATCGGTGAAAGCGGAGTTCGACCGAATCACCGAGAAGCCGATCCGCGCGCTGATCTACACACACAACCACGCCGACCACGTGATGGGCGGGCTGGCGTTCGCGCCGGACGGAAAGATCGACGTCTACGCGCACGAGACCACCAACGATTACATCAACCGAACGGCCAACGTCCTGCGCCCGATCCTTCGCATGCGAGCCGCGCGGATGTTCGGAAGCCATCTGACCAGGCCCGGGCCGGACCGCCGAGAGAACGTCGGACTTGGCCCCTTCGTCGAAACCCTGGATCCGAACATGACGCTCGGACTCATCCGACCCAACAAGACGTTTGCCGACGAGCTTTCGACTGAGATTTGCGGCGTTCGAGTCGAGCTCATCCACGCGCCTGGCGAAACGAACGACCAGCTCTTCGTCTGGCTCCCCGAGCGCGGCGTGCTGATGCCCGGCGACAACATCTACAAGGCCTTCCCGAATCTCTATTCGATTCGCGGAACCCTCTACCGAGATGTCCTGGGCTGGGTGAAGAGCATCGACAAAATGCGGGCGATCAAGCCGACCTATCTCGTCCCAAGTCACACGCGCTCGATCTCGGGGCAAGCGGAGGTGTACCAAACGCTCACGGCCTATCGTGACGCCATTCAGTTCGTACACGACCAGACGATTCAAGGCATCAATCGGGGGCTCACGCCCGACGAGCTCGTCGACGTGGTGAAGCTTCCGCCGGGTCTGGCCCGGCATCCCTATCTGCAGGAGTACTACGGGAAGGTCGATTGGTCGGTCCGCGGCATCTTCGGCGGCTACCTCGGATGGTTTGACGGCGACGCCGCAACGCTCGAGCCGCCCAGCCCGGACGAACGCGCCACTGAAATGGCGTCACTCGCAGGGGGCGCCGATGCCTTGCTCGAGGCCGCCCGCGACGCGCTCGACGAGGAGAAGCACGCATGGGCCGCAGAGCTCGCTTCCCACGCGATTCGACTCGACCCTGGTTCTTCTGCGGCAAAGCAAATCAAAGCGGATGCGCTGCGCGCCCTCGGGCGGCGTCAGATCAACGCCAACGCACGCAACTACTACATCACGCAGGCGCTCGAGCTCGAAGACAAGGTCGAGAGCCTCGACTCGATCAAACCCGAAAACGCCCTCTCCTTCGTGAGCACCGTCCCCATCGGGAGGTTCGTGGCGGCGATGCCGGCCAACCTCCTCTACGAAAAGAGCGCCGACAAGGAGATGCTCGTTGGTTTCCGATTCCCGGACGTCGAGGACGGCTACGGGATCCACATCCGGCACGGCGTCGCCGAGTTCATCGAGGGCCTCCCCGAAGACCGCGACCTCACCATCACGGTGGACTCGAAGGTTTGGCGTGAAATCGTCCTGGGGTTGCGTAGCCCCATCAAAGCGTTTGCAACTGGCGAGGTGGCGTTCGACGGAAGCGCGATCGATCTGGTCGGCTTCCTGCGACTCTTCAAGAAGGCTGGCGACCGAGGCTAGGCCAACTGGCCAAGGGGCCCGGTGGAATTGTCGCCAAAGCTGCTCTGATTGACGCCCATCGCAGCCATCATCGAGAGGAACAGGTTCGCAATAGGCGGCCCGTTGGCGCTCTTGTTGGGCTCGTAGTCGATATGTCGGCCCGTGGTGTAGGCACCGTGGCAGCTGCCGGCGAGAACAATCGGAAGGTTGCGGTGCCTGTGGGCGTCGCCGTCTTCGATTTCGCTCGAGAAGAATACCTGCGAGTGCTGAAGCAGCGTGCCGGTGCCCTCTGGCACCTCGCTCATCCGCTGCAGTAGATAGGAGAGCTGCTCGACTTCCCAGGTGTCGATCGTCTGAAGCGCGGCGTAGTTGGCGGGATCATTTTGATGGTGCGAATACTCGTGGTGACCGCCGCTTACGCCGAGGAACGGATAGCTGCGATTGCTTCCGGCATTCCCGAGCATGAACGTGATTACGCGGGTCGCGTCGCACTGGAGTGCGAGCACCATCAAGTCGTTCATGATCTGCACCTTTTCGACGAGGTCGCCCGTGTCTGAAGGGTCCCCCGTCGCACCGCAAACCAAGCTGGGCTTGTTCAGTCGCTGCTCGATCTCGAAAATGCCGGTCGAAAACTGATCGAGCTTCGTTCGGTCGGTGTAGCCAAGCTTGTTCTCCAGTGCTTGGGACTGCTCACGCACGTAGTCGAGAACGCTGGTCCGATAGAGCTTCCGGCGCGCCTGCTCCTCGATGCTCGCGTTTGGATCGGTACCTTCGAAGATCTGATTGAAGACCACCTGGGCGCTCGTCGTCTTCGACAAGGGCTGCGTCTCGGAAGCCCAGGAGATGTTTCGGGAATAGGCGCAGCCGTAGCCGGAGTCGCAGTTCCCTGTATTGCCTCCGCCGTCGATCCCGATTTGCATCGATGCGATCCGAGTCGCATCGCCGATCTGATTGGCGATTACCTGGTCCATCGAAATACCGAGACGAATGTCGGTTTCGCTCTTGTTGGCATGCGCCGAGGTGAGGAAGCCTGAGGTGCCACCAGCGTGGTCTCCGGGACCGTCGGGCTGGGCCGGCGTGTTCGAAAGGCCGCTGACGACGATGATTTGGTCTTTGACAGGCGCGATCGGTTGAAGAATCGGAGTGAGATCGAAGTTGCTACCCGTTTGGCTTGGAGCCCAGGCCGCCATGTGGATGCCATTGGGCACGTAGAAGCAGATCAGCCTTGCCGGAAAGGAATCGTCCGCATAGGCCACATCACCGATGAGCGACTCGAACAAGGGGAGGCTCACCAGGGCGCCTGCGCCCCCGAGCATGACTCGTCTCGAAAACTTCGGACCCTTCATGGCGCTCCCTCCAGCGTTCCGCGCCGCGTCAGAAATGGCTCGCTCGTCACGATGAGCTTGATCAGCTCGGGCAGCTCCGAGCCGCTTTGCGCGAATGCCTCGGCGATGGCTTCGATGAAAGGCTCCTCGGTCGAGGCCGCCGGGCGACCGAGCGCGTAGGTGAACAGCTTCTCGACGATGCAGTGTTCGAACCGCTCGTCTTGCTGAATCAGCGCAGCCATCTCGCGCGCATTCGTGAAGGCCTGCCCGTCGATCAGCTGACCGCTTGCATCGACCGGAAACCCATCGTCCTCGGTGCGAAAGCTACCGATCGCGTCGTAGTTTTCGAGGCCGAGGCCGAGCGGATCCATCAGGTTGTGGCAGGACGCGCAGGTTGGGTCGGCGCGATGGAGCTCCAAGCGATCGCGAAGCGAACCACTCGACATGTCGCCCTCGGGCAGGCCTTCTACGCCTGGAGGCGGGGGCGGGGGCTCACTGCAAAGCAGTTGCTCCAAGATCCAGACACCGCGCTTCACGGGCGAAGTGCGTATGGGCGTCGACGTCACGGTCAGCAGCGAGCCGAGGGTGAGCAGGCCAAACCGCGGATCATTTGCACCGAGGTTCACCCGCTCGAGCTGACTGCCGAGATCAAACGGCAGCCCATAGTGGTCTGCCAGCCGATCGTTGAGAAACGTGAAGTCCGCCAAAAGGAGCTCGTCCATCGAAGCGTTTCCGCGCAGGAACTCGCTGAAGAAGAGCTTCGCTTCCTGGCCCATGGCATCGCGGAGGGCTCCGTCCCACTGCGGGAAGCTCGCGTAGTCGGGGTCATGATCCTCGAGCGAGCGGATTCGAAGCCACTGGCCGGCGAAGTTGTCGACCAGCGCCTGCGCCTTGGGGTCGTTCAACATCCGGTCGACTTGCGCCCGCAGCTCCGATTCGCCTCGAAGGGAACCATTGGCCGCAGCTGCGAAGAGCGCTTGGTCGGGCATGCTGCTCCACAAGAAGTACGACAGCCTGGACGCGAGCTCGTAGTCGTTTAGCAACCGTGGTTGGGCGGAGAGAGGATCGTCGTCCAGCTCTGGTCTGTAAATGAAGTGAGGCGAGAGAAGAATCCCGCGTATTGCGAGCTCGAGCCCCTCTTCGACGCCCTCCCCCTCATTCAATGCCACATCAAACAGGCTCTGAAGGCGCATGACTTCCTCGTCGCTTGCCGGTCGACGCCAGGCCCGGCTCGCCAGCTCTCGGAAGACATCGCTGCGACAACTTGCCAAGTTGGGATCGCAGAAGACGATGGAATCGCGGATGCCCGTATTCAAGACCTCTGCGGCAAGCTCCTCCGCGGCCTGTTCGTAGAGCTCGAAGAGCAACGGCGAAACGGAGAGCACTTGCGCGATGTTGTCGAAGCCGAAGCTAACGTCGTCGGCCGGGAAGTTGGCGGCCGGGTCGAGCTGGGTGCCCAAGAGGTCGCGGGTGGTGTTTCGGTACTCGGTCTGGTTGAGTCGATGCATGACGTCCGCACCCACGGCACCGACGTCGCCCCCGCCCGGGCCCGCGAAGGGGCCCTGGCCCTCGGAGCTACCGATCACGCCGTCGCAGCCGAGCAGCACGACGAGCGGCAGCAGACGCAGCCAGGCATTGTCAGCCATAAGGCTTATTCTTACAGCCTATTGGGTGGTGTCAACGGCGCATGAGCGCACGGTCCAGGCGAAACCCGTCATCTTGTGCGTCAGATCACAAGCGGCAGAGCGCTGTTTTTTGTGTCCGAATCGCGCGCCCCGAGAGTTGCTAACCGCAGTCGAGAACCAGAGACGAGGCGGCGATTTGGGGGTCCGGGAATTAAACCGCTAGGGTGAGTTCTGCATTTGCTTCCGAGGGGGTGGAAGGATGTTCAGGCGACCTAGTAAGACGATCGATCTTCGCACGCAGCTCGGTCAGGCACTCAAAGCCGAGCGGCTGCACGAAGCCCTCGATATCTATGAGTTGATCGAGAAGAAACTGTCCGATGAGCCTCGCTGGTCGCACCGACGAGGCGACCTGCTGCAGCGAATGGGACGCAAGGCCGATGCGGTCGCCGCGTACGAGCGCGCGGTCAGTCTCTATGCGGCAAAGGGTTTCGTCGCTCGCGCGGCGGCGATGGCAAAAGTGATCTTGGCGATCGATCCGAGCAAAGCCGAAGTGCTCGAGCGGGTGGATCCTGAAGCGGCACGTCGACTGCATCGTCAGAACCGGAGCGTCATCGTGACGGCGGACGAGCCTCCGGTGCCCAACTCGGATGGACCCGCGACCGACACCCAGAGCCTCATCACCGATGCGCTGCCACTGATCAGCGACCGCACGGCGCCGCCGGAAGAAAGCCGCTTCACCAAGCCGGAGAAAACCACCGACGTTCGGCTCGACATGAGTAGCGTCGAGCTGCTTCAAAGACCGCTTGCTCCGGAATCGAGAATGAGTCTGCGGCCAAGTGCAGAGACGCTTGCGCAGCTCCCCTCGATGCCACTATTCGCCGAGGTTCCACGCGATATCCTCGTGGCCCTCGTCAAGGGGTCCACCCTGGTCGATGCGGAAGACGGAGAACGCCTGGTGACCGCAGGCACGGCCGCGGATGCTTTGTACGTGATCGTAGAGGGAAGCGTCGTCGGACAGCGTGGAACCGACCTCCGAAGTCTGCTTCTCGGCGAAGGGGACGTGGCGGGGGTATCCTGCCTGCTCTCTCACGTGAGCTACGGAGAAGACATCATCGCTTGCGGCCGAGTGCGCACGCTTCGAATCGACAAGCTGCTTCTCGATGAGTTGGTCGAGCGACACCCGCCGTTTGGCGACGTGCTCCTCGAGATTCTCTGCCGCCGACTCATTGCGACTTTGTTGCGGACCAATCCCATCTTCACCGCTTTTGACGAAACGACTCGACGGCAGATTGCGGGCTTGTTCGAGGTGCGCCGCGCCCTCGCAGGGACCAAGATTCTCGAAGCGGGCAAACGTGCGGACGGTCTTTACCTTCCGCTGCACGGTCGCATCGTCAGCAGGAGAGCCGACGGTACGCGAATCGGGGAGATGGAGCTGGGACACGCGATCGGTGAGGAATCGCTTCTGATGCGAACGCCCTCTCTCATCACCGTACAAGCGGGGAGCGATGTCCTAGTGCTACGCATGCCGAGTGCACAGTTTGGCGAGTTGTTGCTGCACCGTCCTGACGTCGTCCAGCACATTCAAATCCTGAAACGCCGAAGCGTGAACCAAGGGTACTCGTTTCTGTCAGGTCGAGACTAGCCCTCAAGCGAGTATCGCGCGCAGCTGTTGCTTCCAGCGCTCGACCAGCTCGCCGTAGTGCGCGTCCTTCCTGCGGAAGATGCGCTCCATGGCGAGGCCGCGCATGAAGTAGAGCGTCATTTCGACGGCTACTCGGGCCTCTCTATCACCGCGACCCGTGAGCTCTTTGAAGGCGCGGTAGATTCGGCCGCCCAAGCTCCGCTCGAAGGGTTCGAGCTTTTCGAGCAGCTCGGGGTCGGTTCGCGCGGCGACCATGAGCTCAATCGTCGCCCAATAGAGCGGGTCCAAGAACATTTCCCAGAGCAGGTCGACCATGGAATCTATCGGTTCGTCGCCCGCGTCGAGCCGGACCTTGAGCGCGGCCTCGAACTCTTTGGAGCGTTCGTCTGCAAGGTGCTCGATCGCAGCGACGAGCAAGTCCGCTCTACTCGGAAAGTGATGAAGCTGAGCCCCCCGTGAAAGCCCTGCCCGTTCGCCGACTTCGACCGTCGTCGTCCGCGGGTATCCGACCTCGATCAAGCTCTCGATGGTCGCGACAAGAAGCTTGCCGCGCGTCATTCGGCGACGCTCCGCCTGCGGCACGCGCTCCCGCTTCGTGGACACGCCGGTCGCTGAGCTCTTCACGCCGAATCGCTCCTCAATCGCGACGATACATGGTCACGACGGCTGCGCCGCCGAGCCCGAGATTGTGTTGGAGGGCGATGCGGGCGCCCTCTACCTGCCGATCTTCGGCCTGGCCGCGAAGGTGCCAGACGAGCTCGGCGCATTGCGCAAGGCCCGTGGCGCCGAGCGGGTGTCCCTTGGAAAGAAGACCACCGCTCGGGTTCGTGACGAACTTGCCGCCGTAGGTGTTGTCGCCGTCTTCGATGAACTTCTCGGCTTCGCCCTCCTTGCAGAGCCCGAGGGCTTCGTAGGTGAGCACCTCGTTGGTGGTGAAACAGTCGTGGAGCTCGACGACGTCGACCTCTTCCGGCCCGATTCCCGCTTCCTCGTAAACCGCACTCGCAGCGTTTTTCGCCATGTCGAAGCCGACCATCTTGATCATCGAGTCCTCGAAGCTCGACTCGTAGTCGGTGCGCATGCTCTGGGCCGCAATGTAGACCGGGTTAGAAATCCCCTTCTTCTTGACGAAATCGTCCGAACACACGATGGCCGCCGCCGCGCCGCAGGTCGGGGGGCAGCATTGGTAGCGGGTCAGCGGATCGAAGACCTCTGGCGAAGCAAGGATCTCCTCCACCGAGAGAAGATCTCGAAAGAGCGCGTAGGGGTTCTTGGCCGCGTGCCGACGCGCCTTCGCGTTCACCTTGGCGAAGGTTTCGCGCTTGGCGCCGTACTTGCGGCTGTACTCGCGTCCGGCTCCGCCAAACATCTGGGCCGCAGGAGGCGCTGCGGTGATCCCCTGGGTTTCAATCATCACGTTGACATGAAGTCCCAACGGGTTGGGTCGGTCACCCCAGGCTGTGCCGAGCGCGCCCTTTTGCATCTGCTCGAAACCAACGGCCAGCGCACACTCGACGATTCCGCCTTCGACCAATTGCTTGGCCAGCATCAACGCGCTCGACCCGGTGGAGCAATTGTTGTTCACATTGTAGACCGGGATCCCAGTGAGACCCACGTCGTAGACCGCGCGCTGGCCACAGGTGCTGTCTCCGAACACATAGCCGGCGACCGCTTGCTCGATCTCGCCGTAGTCCACCCCCCCGTCGGCCAACGCCGCCTTGATCGCCTTAGCGGCCATCACGTTGTAGTCTTCGCTTTGGCCCGGCTTGGCGAATGGAACCATGCCGACTCCGATTACATTTGTTCTTCGTCCCATAAACAATCAGGTCTGACTGTTTATGCAAGTTTCGCAGAATGTCAACCGAAGATGCCGTCCCCCAAGCTTGACGAGTGCGATCGAGGTCATACACACCAGACATGAACCGCACTGGTAAAGGCTGCGACGCCGCATGAATCTGGCTCCGCCCAATCGCCTTCGCGTCCTCAACGAGGCGCCCCTGCGGCCGAAGGGCAGCCACGTCCTCTATTGGATGGTTGGCTTTCGAAGGCCGCGCTGGAATTTCTCGCTCGAACACGCTGCATCACTGGCGGATTCTCTGGGCAAGCCACTCGTGGTTCTCGAGGCGCTTCGCGTCGGGTATCCCTGGGCGAGCGATCGATTCCACCAGTTCGTCCTCGACGGCATGCGAGCGAACGCCGGGTACTTCGCAAAAAAGAACGTCTTCCATTTTCCGTACGTCGAAGCAAAAGCGGGTGACGGGCGAGGACTTCTTTCCGCCCTCGCCAAGGACGCATGCGTCATCGTCAGCGACGACTATCCCACGTTCTTCATTCCAAAAATGCAAGAAGCGGCTGCGTCGCGCTTGGATGCGCGGGTCGAGCTCGTCGACAGCAACGGCCTGTTTCCGATGAGGGCCACCGACAAGGTTTTCAGCCGCGCCTTTGATTTTCGGCGTCACCTTCAACGCGAGCTCCCGAAGCATCTCGGCGCACAGCCGCTTGCCGATCCGGTCGATGCGCTTGCCCCGATCCCCAAGAAAGCACGGGAGGATTTCGCAGCGCTTGCCGGAAAGAAATGGCCCCGGGCGTCGGAGGACGTACTCCTTGGAAAAACACTCGCCTCGCTCCCCATCGATCACGCGGTGCCGGCCGCAGACCTGGTCGGCGGCTTCGAAGCCGGCGAGGCCCGCATTCACGAGTTTTTCGCAGGAGACATCGACCGCTACGGCGAAGAGCGGAGCCACCCTGACGCACAGGTCGCCAGTGGGCTTTCTCCTTGGCTTCATTTCGGCCACGTCTCCACACACCAAATTTTCGATGAGCTTACGAAGAACGAAGGCTGGTCGGCGGACCAACTCTCGACGAAGGTGAACGGCGCGCGCGAGGGCTGGTGGGGGATGACCTCCACAGCTGAGTCCTTCATGGACGAGCTGGTCACCTGGCGAGAAGTGGGCTTCAACATGTGCGCCCACCGGAACGACTACGACCAGTACGAGTCCCTGCCCGCCTGGGCGCGCGCGTCGCTCGAGCTCCACGAGAGCGACGAGCGCGCGTATCTCTACTCTCTCGAACAGCTCGCCGCCTCCGAGACCCATGATCCCATCTGGAACGCTGCGCAAAATCAGCTTCGTGAAACCGGCCGGCTCCAAAATTACCTTCGGATGCTCTGGGGCAAGAAGATCCTCGAGTGGTCGCCGACCGCGCGAGAAGCCCTCGCCGCGATGATCGAGCTCAACAACAAGTACGCCCTCGACGGCCGCGACCCCAATAGCTACTCCGGCATCTTCTGGGTCCTCGGCCGGTACGATCGCGCTTGGGGCCCAGAGCGACCGATCTTCGGCAAGATTCGCTACATGAGCTCCGAGAACACGAAGCGAAAGCTGCGTATGTCGGAGTATCTGGATCGCTTCGGCGAGCAGGCCTCGCTCCTTTCGTAGCCGTCGCGACGGCTCAGAATTTCAGCTAGTCTCACTGGGATCATTCCCATGGTTCAATCGATGGAACATTCGCTCGAGCGCACGTCTAGAGGACCGTCCAAATTCGCCCGAGGCTGGTATCTGGTCCGTTGGAGCGCGGATCTCGAACCTGGCGGGGTAAAGCCACTTCGCTACTTCGGGAAGGACTACGTCCTGTTCCGCGGTGAGGACGGCGAGGCCAAGTTGCTCGATGCGCACTGCCCCCACCTTGGCGCACACCTGGGCTACGGCGGGCGTGTCGAAGGCAACGACATCATCTGTCCCTTCCACGCATGGCGCTTCGGTGCTTCAGGGCGCTGCACCGAGGTGCCCTATGCCTCGCGCATCCCTCCACGCGCTTCGGTCCACGCGTATCGTGTCCAGGAGCACAGTGGAATGATCGTTGCGTACTTCGGAGGCAACGGTTCTGAGCCTGACTACGAAGTTCCCGTGATCGAGGAGCTCGACGACGACGCTTGGACGCCGCTCGAGCGAGCCGAGATCGAGATCGCAACCCAGCCGCGCGAAGTCATCGAGAACATCGCGGACCTCGCCCACTTCCTGCCGGTGCACAACACCCTGATCGATGACTTCGAGGTCATCATCGACGGCCCACGAGCGACGCAACGCTCGCTCGGCCGGGGCCACAACCTTCAGGGCGAGCCCATCCCTGTCTTATCGGTGGCGACATACCACGGCCCCGCAATTCAGTTCACACGCTTGCAGTGGGCATACGACATGGTGTTGATCAACTCCCACATTCCGATCGAGGACAACAAGCTTCTCCTACGCTTTGGCGTCATCCTCAAAGCAGGCAAAGGCGTAACCTTGCCTCCCGAGGTGCTCGAGGCGCATGTCGCTGCCGCACGCAACGGCTACTTCGAAGACGTGGCGATCTGGGAGAACAAACGCTGGAGAGACCAGCCGCTGCTCACAGACGGCGACGGACCCATAGGGGAAGTCCGAAAGTGGTACGCCTCGTTCTTTGGCAACGCTTTTGCCTCGCCAACCCGTTCCGTGCGCTAATGAGGCGGATGTCGGATGCAGACTATCTCGAGCCCTCCCGGGGCTTGCTCCGGGAGGTGATGGACGCGCACGGCGGCTTTGCTGCATGGGACGGGGCACGGGCCGTGCGCGCGGTGATGTCGACCGGCGGCGTCCTGTTCCTGATGAGGACCACTCGAGATGCTTTCCATCAGACCGAAGTCGTCGTCGATTTGCATTCACCCCGGACCGAGATCCGAGACTTTCCGCGGGGTGGTCAGACCGGTTTCTTCACGCCGACACGCGTTTGGATCGGGGATCGCGACGGACAAGTGATTGCAGAGCGACGCAATCCGCGTGCGTCCTTCCATCGCATTCGAAAGCAGCTGCACTGGGATCACCTCGATTCGGTGTACTTCGCGGGATACGCGGTTTGGAATTACCTCACCGCGCCATACTTGCTGTGCCGTACGGACGTGGCCATCGAGGAAGAAGCCTCATGCGTGGACAAAGGGCGAACCTGGCGCGGCTTGACCGCTACGCTTTCGGAAGATGTCCCGACCCATAACGCCAAGCAGGTGTTCTACTTCGACCAGCGTGCACGCCTCCGCCGCCACGACTACCACGCAGAGGTCATCGGCCCCTACGCGGTTGCGTCGCACTACTGCGATGATCACCTGAAGTTTGGCAAGGCTGTCTTTCCGACTCGGCGCAGGGTCGTGCCACGAATCGGAAACGGCAGAACATTGCCCTTCCCGACGCTCGTTTGGATTCGCGTGCACGAGGCAGCGCTGCAAAGTAGCTAGGCTCCAAGCCACTGACATCGCCGCCGCTAGGACACGCGTGCAATCGCGATTTGGTAGAATTCGTAGCCGCGCATGATTCGGCTGACCTGAGGCAGATATTTGGCCCGGTACTCCGAGCTCCCGATGTCGTGCTCGAGCTCCAATCCGCGTTGCCGGAGGAAGTCCGCGAGCTCGGCAGGGTCCAAGCCGAAGGTCCATTGCTCTCCGGCTTCTTTCAAGGTCTCAAAGAGGTTCTCAGTGCCGGCAAAGGAAGCGGGGTCGTCGAGGACCGCACGGTGCACATACGTGAAAAGGAGCTGGCTCCCTGCCGCTGCTCGCGCGCACCATTGCAGCGTCGTGTCGACGGCGGCTGCAGTAAGATAATTGGTGACGCCCTCCCAAAGGATGAACGTGCGCGCTTCCGTGGAATAGCCGGCGGCATCCATCACTCGATCGAGATCGGCCGACTTGAAATCAATGCCTACGGAACGCAAGCGAGCGGGTGCGTCGAAAGAGGAGCGGCGAAGAATCGCGCGCTTCTTGGCCAATGTATCGGGGTGGTCGACTTCGAAGACATCCACTTCGGACAGGCCAGCGAGTCGATACGCGCGGGCATCGAAGCCGGCGCCGAGGATCACCAGCTGGTCGAGGCCCTGCGCGAGCGCATCTGCAATGCTGTCGTCAATCAGACGGGTGCGAGCGACCGCCGATGAACGGGCGCCGGCCCATCGTCCGTCAATGTAACGGGAAACGAGGTCCGCGGCCCCGGGCACACGGCAAAGCGAAGCGAGCAGAGCAAGCCTTGGCCCGAGGAACTGCCGGGCGAACGGGTCCTCGAACAGCCGGCGATTTGCCGGAAGCGAGGACTCGATCGCCCGAAACAGCGCCACATATTCCGCGGTGCGGCTGGCCTGGCCTTCTTTCACAAGAAGGAGATACCAGATCTACCGCGGTCGCTGGGTCAGATCGTGAGCTGACCGGAACGCAGCAAGTACGCGAGGCGCTTGCGTTGCTCCGGATCCAACATGTCGTGCGTCTTTTCCAAGGTCGTGAGGACTTCCTTTTTGAGACGCTCCGCCGCCTCGACGCGCGCGCTCAGCGCTTCGGCCGCTCGCACCTGGTCGAACTCATCGCCTTGCACAGCGTCAGCAATGCCGGCGATGCTTCGTTGCTCGTCGAGCCGGGCCTGCGCCCTCTCCGTTTTGAGCAAGTTGAGGATGCCCGCCAAGATGTCGATTTGCTCGTCATCGAGGTCGAGCCGGTGGGCCATGTAACGAAGCGGCCGACGGACCCCAAAGCCCGACGCCTGAACGCCGGAATGCCCGTGCGAACGCCGGTGCCGTCGCCAGCCCTCGCGCCCGCATTCAGACATGCGTTCCTCGCCACCACGATCTTCCTGGGATCGCTTCCATCGATAATAGAAACCTGGATGCATTTTGTACTCCTAACGGCCCGGGGCTCATCGCTCCCGAGCGGGTTCAAAGGGCGGGCAAAGCGCCACGCCCCGTTCGAATGGAGTTTAGGGATGAGAGCTTTCGCTGGCAAGGGGCGCCGCGAGCATTCCCATCAAGCGCTCGGCCGGCGGGAGCGCGATATCGCGCATGGCGCGGATATCGGGATGGCCTGCCGGGTCCGGGTTTCCGGCGCCAGCATCCCGATTCGCGTCGATGCTGCTAAAAAGGCGGCATGCTTCGCGCTCCAATCATGGCAGTCCTCCTAGTGGCGTCCCTGGGTTGCAAGGGGTCCACGAACCCGGACGGCATCGACGAAGATGCTTTCTCGCCCGCGGTTTTCGCAAACCCGCCCGCGGAGTTTGGGCCGCAGACACGCTGGTGGTGGCCAGGCGCATCGGTAGACGACGCGGGCCTGCGCGATCAGCTGCGCCAGTTCGCGGACGCCGGGTACAGCGCAGTCGAGATTCAGCCCTTCATGTCTGCGCTCACGAATGCCGACCTAGCGGAGGATCCGCGGATCCGAACGGTTGGCGATCCGACGTTTCTCGAACGACTCCGAACCGCTGCCTGCAGCGCTCGGGAGCTAGGGCTTGATTGGGACATCACGCTCGGGAGTGGATGGTCCACGGGCGGCGTGGGGATCGACGACGACGGCGCGCGGCAACTAATCGCGGCCGAGCTCACGCTCGAAGGCCAATCGAGCTACAGCGGACCGCTTCCGAAACCGCAGCCGCCCGCTTGGATTGAAGCCACCAATCGCGTCCTTCCGGCCATCGACGGCTTCGACCAAGAGCTCAGGCTCGTGTCGGTGATTGGTGCCAAAGTTGAGAATGAACCGGAAAACCCACCCGCAACGCTGGGCGACATCGTCGAGCTGACCGACAAGGTCAAAGACGAAATGTTGAGCTGGGAGGTCCCTGCAGGGACCCATCGGGTTTTCGCATTCTATGAAAACAGGACGCAGCACTTCCCGGCCGGCGGCGCGTACCCGGGGGCGCTCAAAGACGCGCGCGTGATCGACCACCTCGATCGACGGGGGCTCGAAGCCTTCCTCGACTCGGAGTTCGGCGCCTGGCTCGAAGCGGTGGCCGATTGCCCTCCCCGTGCGGTGTTCGTCGACAGCTTCGAGTTGGTGGGCGAGTTGCCTTGGACGACCGGCTTCGGAGCCGAGCTCGAGACTTCGCTGGGATACGATATCGATCCCTTGCTCCCGTTCCTGTTCCTGGAAGGCGGCGAATCGGAGTACGCGAACATCCTCAGGGCCGAGAGCGTGGCCCGGTATGAGGCGACGGACGGGCGGGGGGCTCGGGCGCGTGAGGACTACGAAACGCTTCGAAGTGTCCGATTTGCCCAGGAGCTCATCCAAACCCTGCGCACCTGGCTGCAAGACCGGGGCATCGAGCTTCGCTTGCAGGCACATGGCGGCTACGCGGATGTGTTGGACGCCTACGCCCTGGCTGACGTCCCGGAATCCGAAGGGCTTTACGCCGGAGGCTCCTATGATTTTTTGCGGCTTTCGGCCTCTGCGGCTCACGTGGCGGGTAAGCGCTACGTAAGCAGCGAGACCTTCGTTTCGGTCGGCAGACTAGAGCTCACCGAAGAGGAGGCGCGGCTCCTGATCGGCCGGGCCTTTAGCGCGGGGATCAATCGACTGGTGCACCATGGCAACGCTTACCCCTACCGCCACCAGGATGGGCAACGCTGGTTCCCATTCCACCCGCTCGACGATAGCGCCTTTTCGACGGGGCCGGTCGACCTCAGCTTCGACATCCATCCGGAGGCCGCCATCTGGGCGGTGCTCCCGCGGTTGAACCGAATGGCCGCGAGGTTGAGCTACGCGCTGAGCCGCGGGGCCCCTGTGGCTGAAGTAGCATGGCTCTATCCACGATGGGACGCGCCGAACTTCGCGAACTTCGTCATCGAGCCCGGCGCGTTCGAATCCGAGACGAGCAAGGCGCTTCGGCGCGCTGGCTTCTCCTATGACCGGGTCAGCAGATCGGCGCTTGCTTCATCGAAGAGCGAAGCGGGCATGCTGCAAGTGGGCCACGGGACCTATGAAGCGCTTCTAGTCGAAGGCCGCCTCGCAGCGGCTCCGGAGATGCTTACGGGCATCGAGCGCGCTGCTGCCGCGGGGGTTCCGGTGATTTGGATTGGGGAGCTCCCAGAACGTGCGGACGGCCTGCTCGACGCTCAGGCGAGAGACGCTGCGGTGGCAACGCTCGTCGAACGCCTGCGCCTGCGCGTCACGGTCGTTCCAAGCGTGGAGGACATCCCTGGGGCCATCGCAAGCTCAGGGGTGACCGCGTCCCTAGGCCCGGTCGACTCGGCCGGTCTCCAATTTTCGGTCGCCCGCCGTCAAGTCAGCGACGGCGACATCTACTTCCTCTTCAACGAAACCTACGAGGAACGCACCGAGCAACTAAGAATCGAGGGCGCGTTCACCGATGCGGTCTTGCTCGACCCCGAAACCGGTCAGGCTATCGCAACCGAAAGGAACGGCGACACGGCAACGGTGACACTCGCGGGCACCCGTGGAGTCCTCCTGTGGGTCGCTCGTGCGAAGTAGGCCTGCCCTTCGCTGGTGTGAAGTGGTAAGAAGGGACCCTCTGAATCATGCCCGGCAAAATTCTCGTCTATGGTTCCTACGGATACACCGGCGATCTAATCGCGCGCTTCGCAAAGGAAGATGGCGTCGACGTAGTCCTCTCGGGGCGCAACCCACAGCGGCTCTCCGACCAAGCGGAGCGCTACGGGTTTGCATGGGTCCCCGCCGACCTTTCAGACCGGCAATCGATCCGAAATGCGCTCCGCGAGGTGGACGTGGTCATTCACTGCGCAGGCCCCTTCGCGCAGACCTACGAAGCGATGGCCCGGGCCTGCGTCGATACGCACACCCACTATACCGACATCACCGGTGAAGCCGAAGTGTATGAGGGCCTTTGGGCGATGGACGAGGCGGCCAAGCGCGCTTCGATCATGTTGCTACCCGGGACCGGGTTCGATGTCGTCCCTTCCGATTGCCTCGCTGCGCATCTGAAGTCGCGATGCCCCGATGCCACACACCTGGAGCTCGCATTTCGGGGTCGGGGCGGTGGGGTGTCACACGGCACCGCAAAGACGATGGCGCAGAACATTCACCGTGGAGGAACGATCCGTCGCGACGGCAAGTTGGAGCAGGTTCCGGCTGCATGGAAGACACGCATGGTCGACTTTGGGGATGGGAAGCCGGCGCACTGCATGTCCATTCCCTGGGGTGACGTGGTGACGGCCTACAAGAGCACCGGGATACCAAACATCATGGTCTACATGGGGTTCCCGCAGGGGCCGGCGCGGTTTCTGAAGCTGACCCGGCCCTTGCTTCCGCTCCTCGGCACTCGCCCCGTGCAAAACATGATCAAGAAGCGGATTGAAGCCGGGCCCGCTGGCCCGGATGACGAGGCGCGCGCGAAGGCAGTGAACGAGCTCTGGGGGGAGGTGAGGACAGCCGACGGCCGGACCGCGGTATCTCGGTTGCGCACGCCGGAGGGATACACGCTGACCGCACGGATGTCCTTGGCAATCGCGGATAAGATTTGCAGTGGCGAGCACAAGCCCGGGTTTCAAACTCCATCGACTGCGTACGGAAAAGACTTGATTCTGGAGTTGCCAGGCACCGAGCGATTCGACGACTGACGCTCCTGCGAGAAGTGCCCGGGCCGCTACCCCGCCGGCTCCAACAGCACCTTGATGGATCCAGACTGCCGACGATTCGCGGCCGCCGAAAGTGCGTCACGGTACGCCCCGAGGGGAAACACGTGGGTCACCATGGCCTCCACGGGCGCGCCCGTCTCGACGAGCATGTCGTGCGTGATTTGAAACGTGTGCGACCGTCCGCCGCGCCAATCCTCGAGCCCGTAGCCGAGGAAACCCTTGACCTCGAGCTCCCGTGCCCAGAGGAAGCTCAGGTCGAGCTTTGGAATTTCGGCGGCGCAGCCAAGCATGACGATTTTTGCTCGTGGCGTCGCGTACCTCAGGCATTGCGCGAGGGACTGGCCGCTGCCGACGCAGTCGAAAATGAGAGGAAAGCCGCCGCCGGCATAGACCTCGTCGCCAACGATGGGCTTGTAGCCGCGCGCGCCGGTTTCGACCAGGGCCTGCCGAGCTTGGTCGCCGGGGGAGACCACCTTGCTTGCGCCTAGGCTTTTTGCGATGTCGGCCTCATGATCACGTTTAACCTGCGCGATGAGCTCGCCTTGAAAACCGGCGGCGCGCAGCGACCAAACGACCCCGAGTGCAATCGGTCCGCTTCCGATGACGAGCGCTGGTCCATCTCCGAACGGGCGTACGTTCAAGGCCGCGTGCATGCCGATCGAGAGCGGCTCGATGAGCGCGGCGGTGCGATTCGAAAGCGCGTCATCCACGACGAAGAGCTGGCTCTCGTGCGCAATCATGCGTTCGCTCCAACCACCAGGGAGGCTGTTGTGGTAGCCGACCGTCATGCCTGGCTGAAAAGGTTTGCCAGAGACCCGAAGCTCGCCCTCATCGCCCATGCGCGCGCAGGTGCAGTGCAGACCGCTCGCGCAGGACTTGCATTGGGCGTCGCCGGGAAAGCCGCGCATCGTGCACGAGATCATCGGGTCGACGGCAACGCGCTGGCCTGGCTCGACACGGCGAACGGCTGGGCCCACCTCCGAGACGCGTGCGAGAACCTCGTGACCCAAGACGGCCGGGAACGAGCCGAAGGGTTCCAGGATGGGGCTCGATTTGAACGTGAGTGTGCCAATGTCCGTGCCGCAAATGCCCGCTTCGAGCACTTCAAGCCGCACCCAGTCGTCCCCTGGAAGCGCTGGCTCCTCGACATCCCGGTAGCGGACGCGACTGAGGCCGCCAAAGATTGCGGATTCGGTGACGCCTCCAAGGCCCTTGCCAATCAGGAAGCTCGGGATCGTGATTTCAAACGAGACGGCACGCATTTTGACCTGGCTCTCATTTCCCATTCGTCAGCGAATGTAGTAACCGGAGACGCGATAGACACCATCCGGATCACGCATGGGCGTCACGGTCTCGATGGCACTCGCCTTGTTCTCGAACTTCGTCTGGTACTGGATGACGACATACTCGCCGTCCGGTGCACCGGGAAGCTTCGTGGTGTACTCGGCCGAGGCAACCTCACGGCTCAACACCGAACCCAGCGGACCTCGAACGCCAGTGACCTGCGTTACCCACTGGTCCTTGGGCACCACGCCCTTGAAGAAGGCGCACGCCCGCTCCCAACTTTCGTCATACCGCTCGGCGTCTACGACTGCGAGCCAGCTGTTGCCTGCGGCCATCCCTTCATCGGTGCCCTCGCCGCTCGCCCGCTCTTTTTTGCTGCAGCCCATCGCGAGAAGCCCGAGTACCGCGATCGCGATGATGACTTTGTTCTTGTCGTCCATGGTGGGTCCAATCAGTTGCTGAGATCGAGCTCCGGATAGTGCCGAAAGACGCCGTGCTCGTTGAACGCAAGACGTCGATCGGATGCAAGGTACGCAGCGATTCGAGGGCGTTGCGCAACGCTGTTTCGATGGGCAAGCAACAGAGGCGTCGACTCCGCGACCTTGGCAAATCCCCTGGGAAACGCGTAGGCGAGCCCCTCCACGAGCTGAAAGAGCGACAAGTCCGGGTAGGTCAACCCATCACCCATCAGCCACTCCCCGCCGCTTCGTTCGAGCACGCGCTCGAAGTAGGGAAGAAAACGCGGCAGGCGCTGGTTCAAGAAGCTCTTCGACGCTTCACATGCCGCAGTCTTCTGATCTTCGTAGTTGAGCCCAGCGTTGATTGGATGATGGGTGTTGTGCGCTTCGTCGCTGACGTCCGCGATCGTCAACTGCAGTTGAAGGACTTGCATTCGCTTGCCAGGATCGGCCTGCGTCAAACCATGCTTTTCACCGAGGTACGCGCAGATTGCTGCAGACTGCGCGAGGACCAAGTCGCCGTGCACGAGAATGGGCGGCGCATAAGCAGGTTGACCAGGTCGCAGACCTTGTACGAACTCCAAAAGCGGCTTGAACCCCCCACCCTCTTCTTCGGGTAAGCGCGCCACATCCACGTAGGGAGCCCCCGCCTCCTCGAGCACCAGTCGCACGAATTCTCCCCGCCCGGGAAGGATCGGCCAATAGTAGAGCTCGTACGATCCGGTCATGTCCTACTCGTCGATGCGCACCGCTAGCTTTCCACGCACGCGGCCCGAATCGAGGGCCGAGAGCGCGGTGTGAATGTCCGACAAGGGGAAGGTCTCCTCCACCGAAGTCTTGAGCGCGCCGGAGACGATCCATGAGGCAAGTTGCTCCAGGTCGGCCGCGCGCGACTGCACCGTGACGAAGCCGCAGCGCTTGCTCGAGAACAGGCTCAAGAACATGGCTCCGAAGACGGAGGGTGAGGGCAAGAGGGTGACGTACGCGCCACCCCGGTTGAGCAACGCCTTCGCCTCTCCGAACGATGACATCGACGCTGCGTCGAGAAACACGTCGAAGGTTTCGTTCAAGTCCGACAACGGCGTTTCACGGTAGTCGATGACTCGCTCGACGCCGAGGCTTTCTACGAAGCTGGCCTTGGCGGCGCTTGCCGTTCCAGTGACCTCCGCGCCGAGCGCCGCGGCGATTTGAACCGCGTAGCTTCCGACGCCTCCGGACGCGCCGTTCACGAAGACGCGCTGGCCCGGTTTCAGCCGACCTCTGTCCCGAAGCCCCTGAAGCGCCGTGCACCCGACCGTGGCGGCAGCCGCGGCGTCCTCATGGCGAATACCTCGCGGCTTGATCCCCACCCCTTCGGGTTTCACCGCGACGAGCTCGGCGAAGCTCCCCTGCTTTGTTGATGGCGAATACGCAAGATGACCGAACACCTCATCTCCGACGGCGCGCCCTCGCGCGTTCGCGCCGACTTGCTCGACGACCCCGCTGAAGTCGAATCCAATTGCTGTCGGAAAATTCTTGGCGTGAAGAAACCCGCCTCCGTCTTTGCCGCGAATGACTTTGACGTCTGCGGGATTGACCGACGCCGCGCAGACGCGAACGAGAATCGTACTGTCCGTGACCTCGGGCGGCTCGATCTCGCCAATCCGCAAGCTCTCGATCGCTCCGTACTTGTCGAGTATGGCTGCCCGCATCCGACCTTCCCACTAGTTGGAAGGCCCATTTGTACCACAGCCCTGCCCCGAGCTCACCCCGCGCCGCGGTCTCGGACGCGGTCCTGGACAAAAAGGCTCAGGTCAAAGAATGCAGACGGCCAACCAAACAGCCACGCCCAGCAAGACGGCGATAATCGGGAGGACGACCTTGAAAACCCGCCCCGACTGGTCGATCAGGGCGTTGCTCTTGGCTTGAATGCGTTCGGCTCGGTCGTTGATGGCACTGGCGCGGTCGTACTGAGTCTTGGCCATCTCGAAGTGCTCGCGTTGAATCGAGAGCCCCTCTTCCTGCCGCTTGAGTTGCTGACGCTGCCCCTCGCGAATCTCGCGCAGCAAACCAGCCAGGCGATCGACTTCTTCCTTGTCCATATTCCCCTCAAGGAAAAGATAACATGAGCGTGTCCGGAGGGTTAACCGTGCTTGCTCTCGTGTGCCTTCAACGTGCGGTTCGCCTTGGTCAGTGCGTCGAGCATGCGGTCGTGAATCGAGGCGCCGCGGTTTTGGGCGGCGGTTAGTGTCGCGGTGTGGGCGGCACAGAGGTTCTTGGCGTCGAGCCAGCGTTCGGCGAGCCCTCCGGCCCATTGCCGAAACTCCTGTGCGGCACCGGCTCGTTTTTGCAGGGCCTTTCCAAGTGTCGGATGAAAGGTCAGCGAATCGGTCCGTCCAAGCAGCCGGACTGCCTTCGGAAACCGGATGTACATGAGGGTGTCGTCGACGTGAATCGACTTCGACGCCTGGTGCAGGACGAGAACCGACGAGAAATGCACGTTCTCATTCGACGAAATGAAGTCGACACCGCGCGGCACCGAGAAGTCGAAGTCGTCCGCAAACATGGCGTGCAGCTCAGGGTCTTCCGTTCGCTGCGCTTCCCAGCGCAGCTCGGGGAATCGGGCCAGATGGCGCGCGGTGCCGTAAAGCCGTGCGTCCGGAAATCGCTCATGCATCTTGCGCGCATGAACCGTGTGAAACGGATGAACGTTCAAGATCGCCTCGACGTCCTTGCCGCCGTTGGTCAGCTCCAGAACCCGACGCTCGACCTCCCCGCTCAGGGCGTAGGAATCGAGAAACACGAACCCTCCGTTTCTTCGCCGGATGAGGGAGGCGTGGGTGCCGATCTCGATGATTCCAGCGATCTTGAAGGATCCACGGATGCTCCAGAACCCGTTCGCGACGTCGATGATGTGTGGCTGCATTGTCGCCGACCGGATCCTGGGCGTAAGCGTACCAGCTTCGAGCATGTTGCGCGTGGGTATTCGGAAGCGCAACCTCGCGCTATGCTGTTCCAATGGGCCAGCACGATAATCCCCACTATCTAGGCGTCCTCGGAATCATCTTGGCTTTGTCCGGCTGCGGCAGCGACGGCACCGATCAGTCGGCCGCATCTGCAACGTCTAACCTCTGCGCCAACGTGACCGGGACCGAGGCGATTCTCTGGGATCTGTACAACGGTGTCATTCGTACGGACGTCAGCGTGTTGCCCCCACCCGTCCCGGTGCCTGGCGGTTCGTACACGAACCCCGCGTTTCCTCTTCTCGGCTTCATCTATCCGGATGGCTGGATGCCGACGACGACCAGCGGCGGCTTTCAGCAGGTTGGCGTCAATCTGATTCGCCAAGACCAGCAAGCAATTTGGCGAGAGGACACTCAGGTGATCAACGGGGTGATCTCCGCGCGCGATGCCCGCGACTTCGAAATTCAGAATCTCCTCGCGTTCTTGGACGACGCGGGAGCACAGCCACAGGTGGTTTGCGTCAATGAAGGCTCGGGCGATGCCGGCGGAGGCATCATCGTTTCCTTCTCGCGAATCATGATCCGCGTGGGCAACCACACCGCAGTCATCGCCGCATCGGTCACACCCCTGCCCGGCTTGCCCACCTCGAGTATACGAACGAAAGTGGTCGCAGCGCCCACGGCCGAATTCCCAACCCGTGCGATCGACGTGTTCCTGGCGATCGACTGGCAGATGCTCCTTGGAAACAGCAGCAATCTGTTCGACCGCGACGGTGACGGCTGGCTGGATGGGGTCGACGAATTCCCCGACGACCCGAACCGTCACTAGCCAGGGCCGTCGACGCACTACTCCCGCGGTGGCAAACCGTGCACCAGCGTGAGGAACTTCATGTTGGTGCCTGCGCGACGGTGCTCCGACAGAGCCTGATAGTCGGGGTCGTCCCACCAAGCGCGCGCATGTTTCTCGGACGGGAACTTGAAGATCACGATGCGGCCGGGAGGCGCTGACGAGCCCTCGAGCGTGTCGCTATGGTCATCGAACGTAAAAAACTCGCCGCCGTGGCGCTTCAGGATCGGAAAGAACCCCTTTTCGTACTTTCTGTACGTTTCGGAATCGTGGACGACGAAATTGGCAATCATGAAGCAAGGCACATCGGGCACGGCTCATCTCCTTTTTGTGAGGCGTTCGGTCGAGAGGACTGCCGTTTTACGCATTCTTCCCAACTGGATCGACTCGACGGGCATTGCCGTCAGTAGTTCAGCTGGAATGCGTTGCGGCTTTGCCGCTCGGATCTGCGCGCGGCTTGGGAATCCGCCCAGTCGAGCACGTCTCGTTTGCTCGGGTCGATCGCGACCAACAATCGTGCCGTTGCGGTGGCGCGCGCATCGAAGCCCTTCTCAGAATACATATGCACGGCGTGCTCGTATGCAATCACCGCCTCGACGTCACGTCTCATGCGACGCAATAGGTCGCCCTTTCGGTGCGCCCAACGGGGCTCATCCGGCTTGCGCTTCTCGATCAGTTCGTAGAGATCGAGCGCCTGTTCAAACCGTTCTGCCTTGAGCGCCCTGTTGAGCTCCGCGCGCAGATCCATGGTCCGGCTCTCGCCTTCACGCATCCGTTTGTCGGGAACCAGCTGCTGTAGCAATCGCGTTGGAACACGCATCGGACTGTTGAGGGAACACCGATTTGGGACCGGTGTCCATAAGTAATTGTTTACTCGTTTTTGATCCGCCGAATGGGTTACCCCGAAAGCAACTGAACGGATTTCAGTTGCTTGCTGAACAAACCTTCAAAAAGGAAGCCGTCGCACCCCGCGAGAGGACTGCCCCCACCAACGGCGCCGGGTGTATAAGCGAAGAAAAGGAGAGCATCATGCATGCACAGCTCCGACACGCCGCCGCAATCTGTGCGCTAGCGCACCTAATCGCTTGCGCCTCGACGCCCAAGATCGAGCGCGGGGCCACCGTGTCTCCCAAGGCAATCGACGCCGAGCAAACCGCGCCGCTGCTGGAAGGTTTGGGGGATTTACATTGGCCGATCTCGACTGATTCAGAGCTCGCGCAGCGCTACTTCGATCAGGCCCTGACGCTTGCCTACGGGTTCAATCATCTGGAAGCCGAGCGGTCGTTTCGAGAGGCCGCGCGGCTGGACGATGATTGCGCGATCTGCTTCTGGGGCGCCGCGCTCGTCCTTGGGCCCAACATCAACGACCCCGTGCCGACCCCAAATAGAGAGATGCAAGCGTTCGAAACGCTGGGCGAGGCTTCGGCGCGGCTGCAGCAGGCAAGCGAGAAAGAACGCGCGCTGGTCGAGGCGCTGCAGACTCGCTATGCAGCAGCGCCACCGTCCGATCGATCCTCGCTCGACCTAGCGTATGCCGAGGCGATGCGCTCGGTGGCCAGGCGCTTCCCAGACGACCTCCAAATCCAAACGCTTTTTGCCGAGGCCATGATGGATACGATGCCCTGGGCCTACTGGACCGAGGACGCGCAACCCAAACCGCTCACGCAGGACGTATTCGACACACTCGACTTCGTATTGGAGCGCGACCCCGATCATCCCGGCGCAAACCATTTTTACATACACGCCGTCGAGCAGGAGCAGCCGGAGCGCGGCGTGAAACCGGCTGACAGCCTGCGACGCATAGTCCCGGGCGCCGGGCACCTGGTGCACATGCCCTCTCACATTTACATTCGCGTGGGGCGCTATCACGACGGCTCCTTGGCGAACGAGCTCGCGATCGAAGCCGACGATGAGTACGTCACCCAATGCCGCGCCCAGGGCATCTACCCTGTGGCCTACGTGCCGCATAACCATCATTTCCTATGGGCGACGACGACCATGGAGGGACGCAGCGCCGACGCGCTCGCCGCTGCCCGGCATACGGCCCAGCACGTCGACCGTTCGTTGATCCGCGAGCCCAACATGGGAATGCTCCAGCATTTCTCTGCCATTCCCTATTACGCGCTGGTACGCTTTGGAAAATGGGAGGAGATCCTTCGCGAGCCTGCCCCTGACGCCGACCTGCTGTACCCGACTGCGGTCTGGCACTACGCGCGCGGCATCGCCTACGCACGTGAACGGAAGCTCGAGGAGGCGACCCGGGAGCTACGGCAAGTGCGCACGATCGCCGCTGATTCGCGCTTGAAACAGATTCGAATCTGGGGGCTCAATCCGGCCTCGTCGCTGGCAAAGATCGCAACAGCGGTGCTTGAGGGTGAGATTGCGGCGGCGCGCCATGACATCAATACGGCCGTCGCCCAACTTCGCAAAGCCATCGCGATCGAGGATGGCTTGATCTACGGGGAGCCGCCCGATTGGTTCTATCCGGTGCGACACAACCTTGGCGCGATTCTGCTCGAAGCCGACCGCCCTCGCGCGGCGGAAGAAGTCTACCGTGCAGACCTCGCTCGCTTTCCCGACAACGGTTGGTCGTTGTTTGGGTTGGCCGAAAGCCTGCGTGCGCAAGGCAAGAAGAAGGAAGCCGATGACGTGCAGCGCCGCTTCGAAATCGCATGGCAGTACGCCGACGTCGAAATCACCGCCTCACGCTTCTAGGTCGTCGCTGCGAAACACTCTCAATCGTTGAACAACGCCCGACAGGGGCGGGATGCGCTCGGCCAAGCTGACCACTCGCTTGATGGTCTCGTTGCCGCTACGAACGCCCTTGGCCTCCACGGGCATCTCGGCAATGCGCGCGCTGACCTCGGCGCGCATCCTAGCGAGCCGCTCGGGGTCGGCGCTGAGCTCGGCTGCAAGCCGGCGCTTTTCCGCGAAGTCCTTCTCGCTGAGCACTTTGCCGAACGACCGTAGACCGGCGATCTGGAAGTCGTGCTTCTTGAAGAGCCGGTAAATCTCCTTGACCCGGTCGACGTCGATCTCGCGGCCCAGGGTGTAGCTCTCGAAACGGCCCTCCATGGCGAGAAGCGCAGTCTCCGCCAGGCAAGCGTAGGCGGTGCCCTTGGGTAGGCCGATGTCATAGCCAATGTCGATGTCGCCGGGGATGAGCACCTCACCGCTCTCGATGACTGCCACGTCTGGTCGCAGCGCGGCTTCCTTCGCACCGATGTCGGGCGGGCGGGCGACGTCGCAAATCACCGCTCCTGGCTTGCAGGTGCTGATGTCGAGAATGCGTTGCCCGAAGGCTGAGGTTGCGGTGACGACGAGGTCGCAGTCGGCGGCGAGGTCGCCCGGTCGGAGCGCAATCGTGACCCGGGTGCCCGGCGTCTCCCGCTCCATGGTGCGCTTGAGGTCGATGAGCTTCTCAGGTTCGATCGAAACCAGAACCACGTCGTGAATGGCCTGGGCCAAGAGCCGCGAGCACACCGCACCGATCGATCCGGTCGCACCGATGATCATCGCGCGGCCCTTGGTGAGGTCGGTCGCCCCCATTTTGACCACAGCCTGCTTCGCCGCCTCGAGCGTGGCCGCCACAGTCAGGCTGTTCCCGCTGGTGATCGCGATCGACGCCTCATGCGCGACGGTTGCGCCCGCGTCACCGACGACGCTGGTGAACGCCCCGAGCCCCATCAGTCGGCACCCATGTCGCTCCGCCATCCTCGCCGCATCGTTGAGTCGATTGTACGTGAACCGTGGCCGATGGCGCATCATCTGGCGCGGCGTCGACCCGAGAGCGAACAGGTAACCCTCGATACGCTGGCCGGTGGTCGGCGAGCGCCCGCCCGCGATTCGCCCGACGTACATGGGCCGCATATAGGCAGCCGTCTCCTCGACGATGCGGTCCGGGAGGAACTTGGTCCACTTGAAGTCCGGATGCTTGTGCACGAAGCCGATGTCGAGCGGGTGAATGACGAAGGCAAATCGGTTGATCCCCTCCTCATCGGCCTGGAGGTAGCGGATGGCAGGGCTCCAGGAGATTTCGGCCATGAGGTTCAGATACGAATCCTCGGTGAGCGACGCCGCCGGGTCTTCGCGCCACGCGACCAAGACCGCTTCGATGACGGCCGCGGAGTGACGCGCCATCGCAACACCCTCTTCGAGCGATGGCATCAGCACGACGAGGATGGTCGCCCCGCGCGCGCGGAAGTCGGCGATGTCTTCCTCGGTCGCACTCGGCACGACGACCGTCTTCTTTCGCAGGTCGAGGGGCGCGACGTGGCGAATCATGCTGGCATCGCCCGCGATGACGTCGGCCCAGCGAAAATGCCTCGTGGCCCGGCGAGTCCACGCGCCTCGCGGCGGCGAGATCTTGTCGATTGGCGCATCCTTGAGCACCTCGAGGGTCGGAGCGTCGGCCGTTCCGAGGGTCTCCGGGCTGCCCACGCCCGGCACGTCGGGCACACCGAAGAAGATCTCCGGATCGAAGTAGTCGACCCGCGGCGTCAAACGGCCGAGAGCATGCGCGAGGCCGACGTGATTTAGACCAGGTACCATGAGTACGCGCTTCTGACTGAAAATCCCTGGCTCGGCGCGGTTGGCGAGCACCACGCTCCAGCGCTCGAGACCAGGCCGCACGCCACTGCCGTCCACGACCGGCGTACGGGTAGCGGCGGCCGCCAACTCCTGCCCCAGCTGGTAGCGCCGATGTGCATCGCCGAGCTCCAAATCCTTGGGAATCCCGTCGAGGGCGATGGCGTCGACCATGCCGTCGTGCTCCCGCACCAGCGCGCGCGCGCGGTCATAGTCGCGACCGCAACCGCGCCACAGAACCTCTGCGCGACGGTCACCCAGTTGAGCGGTGAAGTTCTCGTTCTGTTCTCCGAGGTGTATGACGAGACAGCGTTTCATCTCAATCTCCTCCACGTCATGAGCTGCGATCGGGAGCCTAGTACGGACGGACGGCTCGGCAAAGCCTGCCTCGACGACCCAGCGGAGGACCGCTTGGTTCAGACCCGCGTGAAGAGAGCCGCGGCGATGCGCTTGCCGTCGAGCGCGGCGCTGACGATGCCGCCTGCATAGCCGGCGCCTTCGCCGGAAGGATACAGGCCGCGAATATCAGGTGATTCGAGCGTGTCTGCGTTGCGAGGGACCCGCACCGGTGAGCTCGTTCGCGATTCGACACCCACCAGGACCGCGTCGTCGCTGAGAAATCCAGGCATCCGATCGGCGAAGCGCCCCAGTCCCGCACGCAGGGATTTCGAGATGCGCACCCCGGCGGCATCGACCACTTCATCGATCCCTGTTGCGGCCAAGCCTGGCCGGTAACTGCTCTCTGGCACTCGGCTCGACCCGCGCCCGGCGACGAAGTCCTTCATCATCGTGGCGGGCGCCCGAAGACCGCCACCACCGGCTTCGTAGGCAGCGCGTTCGATCTGCTCTTGGAAGCGGAGCCCACCAAGAGGCCCGTCGAACCCCTGGGCTTGCCAATCCGGGGGCTCGATAGCCACGACGATCCCGGAGTTTGCAAATGGTGAATCCCGCTTCGACAAGCTCATGCCGTTGACGACCTGTGCGCCAGGCTCGGTCGTTGCGGGGACGATCCAACCGCCCGGGCACATGCAGAACGAGAAGATCCCACGGTCCTCGACGGTCACGGCGAGCCGATAGTACGCGCTCGGAAGCGCAGTGTGGCCCGCATCGGCTCCGTACTGGATTCGGTTGATCAGCGCCTGCGGATGCTCGACCCGAACGCCCAGCGCAAACCCCTTCGGCTCCAAGGTGACGTGCATCTCATCAAGCATCTCGAACACGTCTCGCGCGGAATGCCCGGTCGCGAGCACGACTGCATCCGCTGCGAACGAACGCCCATCCGCAAGCTCCACACCGGACACTCGGCGCTCCGGACCTCGACCCTCGACGACGATCCGCTCGAGCCTGGACTCGAAGTGGAACTCCACGCCCACGGCCTCGAGTCGTTCACGCAACGCAGTGACCACTTTGGGTAGCCTGTTGCTCCCGATGTGTGGCCGCGCGTCTGCCAGAATCTCTGGAGGAGCCCCATGCAGCGCGAGGATCTCGAGCACATCACGCACCGAGCCCCTCTTGTGCGCTCGCGTGTAGAGCTTGCCGTCGCTATACGTTCCCGCACCGCCTTCGCCGAAGCAGTAGTTGCTATCGGAATCGACCCGCCCCTCGCGATTGAGGAGCGCGATGTCGCGACGCCTAGGCTGGACACGCTTTCCGCGTTCGATGATCCGGCTGGCAATCCCGTGACGCGCCAGCTCGTACGCGCAGAACAGGCCCGCCGGGCCTGACCCGACGATGACCACGCGTGTGGGAGCTCGAACCTCTCGCGGAAGCGGCAGCGCCCACTCGTCCTTGGAGGCCGCGGGCCCGACACCGAGCAAGACATGGAAGCGGGTGTGCTTGCCACGCGCGTCGATCGCACGCCGTAGCACATGAAGCTCGGGCAGGTCGTCGACCGGCACGGCTAGCTTCTTCGCCGCAGCCGCGCGCATCGCGTCCGAGTTCTGCGCTTCGTCGAGTGCGAGATGGATTTCGATGGGGTTGTCTGCGAATGGTTCGCTCATGATTCAGCGCGCCCGCGTGGACGCCCGTGCCCGCTTCTCCTTGCTCCTTTCCGGGAGCTCGATCAAGTCCCGGTCGCCATCGTCGACTGAGATGCAGGGTAGCGTATGCTCTCGACATGACCTCGCCCTCCCTCAACGCGCCGCTCCGCCATGCCGCCAAGCTCAGCCAGGGCGAACGCGTGGCGCTCGACGCGTTTCAGGTGCGCGGGCTTCGCCACCGGGAGGTACACGAAAAGGAAGCGTTCACGATCGTGGACCGAGACGGGCATTTCTTTCGCGCGTCGCTGAAGGTGATGAAGAAGAGCGGAGGCGAAGCCCTCGTCTACGAACGGATGGTAGGCTCTACCGAGTCACCCGCGGACATCACCCTGCTCTGTGCGGTCCTCGCTAGACAGCGCATGCTCGTGGTGATCCAAAAGGCGACCGAGCTCGGCACAACGCGCATCGTCCCCGTGCTCTCCGAGCGCTCGGTCCCGCGCGACGGTCTGGAACATCAAAAAGCGCACGCGTGGCCGAAGCAGGCCTTGCGCGCTGCTCGCCAGTGCCGCCGTGCAAGCCTGCCCGAAGTGCGCGAGGCCATCGAGCTCACTGCCATTCTGGACGATGCGTGCTTCACCGAAGCGGACCTCCGCGTCTACCTCGATGACCGGGCATCGAGTCCGCACGCCCTCGATGCCACGGCTCCCTGGGCCGATCGGGCGGGTCGCCGCATCGTGTTGGCCGCGGGTCCAGAAGGTGGCTGGAGCGACGAAGAGCGTGCCCTGCTCGAAACCCGAGGCGCCGTTCCTCTTCGGCTCGGCGGCCGAGTACTGCGCGCGGAGACCGCCGTCTTCGCCGGCCTCACGCTCCTTCAACACGCCTACGGCGACATGTAGAGAACGTGGTCGCCTCTGGTTCGCTCTTGGGACAACAGTGCGAAAGCGATGACCCTCTCCCCACGAATCGTCGCACCCAGAAAAACTGAACGGCAGGCCTTTCCTGCGCGTCGCTGGTGTGGTTTAGTTGGGCCATGATGCGAAGTTGGCTGGTTTTGATTGCGGTGGGCGCTGGCCTGCTCCATTTCGCCGGCTGCGACCGGGTGGGTGACTCGTGTGATACCCCGGGCTCCACGGGAGAGTGTGCGTCCGGGCTTATCTGCACCTTCACGGGCCGCCCCGAGCCCCTCAATCCTGGCGACTTCGTCACACCGAATCAAGTCTGCCTTGGGCTGTGCGACACTGCGACGGACTGCGGCGACGGCGAGAAGTGCCAGCTCGTAACCTGCTCCAACCAGAAGAGTTGCCAGACCAATCCCATACCGGACGCGACGGGCGACCTTTGCACGGGCGGTACCGGCGGCATGGGAGGCACCGGAGGCATGGGCGGCACCGGCGGCATAGGAGGCACCGGAGGCATGGGCGGCAGCCCGGCATGTGACAGCACCGCACTCGCGTACGTCCAGACGCTGGACCCCGCGGCAGGTTTCAACCGAACCAACTTCAAGACGGTCGACACGACGAACCTTCCGGACGCCTGGGATCGCTACTCGATCTCAGTGGATCTGACCGACCCGCTCCTCGAAGGCCAGCTCCTTCAGTTTGGCTTCTCTGCCACGGCTTCGAACTTCGAGCCGTCTGGCGTGTTCTATGACAACGTTCTGGTCGATCCCGATGCGGCGTACGCAGAGAACTTCGAGTCTCTCGACCAGGCGAGCTCTGACGCGTTGGGGATTGATCCCCATCCGCTTTGGGGTGGTGGATGGATTGTCTTTGGCAATGCCTTCGAGGCGGACGGCACGACCCTTGCCTATCCGTATGGTCCCTTCCCAGCACCGAACAACACGGGGGGCTTTTCGGGTATCGCCTTAGATGAAGGTGGTGTTGCCCAGGGCGATCAGGTGTTGGTGATCATCAGCGACTACAACAACGCCGACCAAGGCATAGGGCGCCGAATCGAGGCAAATACGTTCCGTGAACGCACGATCACAGCGGCCGACCTCGGCTCTGCTCTCACCTTCAGCTTCGACGCCAAACGCGGCAACATCAACTTCGGGTGCCCCGACGGTGGAGGCGGTACGGGCGGCAACGGTGGCGCAGGCGGTGCGGCTGGTTCGGGTGGCGACGGCGGCGCAGGTGGCGCAGGTGGCGCAGGTGGCATGGCCGGTGCCGGTGGCATGGGCGGCATGGCTGGTGCCGGCGGCATGGGCGGCGGCGGTTGAGGCGGCGCCCGAGGAGCCTTAATCCGAAAACAGCTGGCTTGTGCTCACGACGAGCTCAATCTGACGAATACGCCCACTTCGCAGAAACAACTCTGTGCTCAGCTCGGCCGGGAGCATCTGTCCCGTCAGCTTCCGATGACTGCCATCCTCGAGGCTGAGCGTCACCGCGGGCTCAGCAACCGAATCATCCAAGCGATACACGAACGGCACCTGACACCAGGTGAACGCCAATCCTGATTCGGGCACCGTGAGCTCCTGCCATTGCCCATCCACGTCCAGAAAACGAAAGACTCGTGGACTCGCGAGAAATTCACGAACGCGCAGCAAGGCCAATTCAAACTTCACCGCGCCCTCGCTCACGCGCACACCGAGCTCACCGAAGCGGGTCAAGACTTCTTCCTTGACCAGGCCAGTCATACCCGGCTGCTGGGCGCCGGCGTGTTTGGGTGTGTTGGAATAGGGGTCGGTCGGGAAGGCACCGAATTCGCCAGGGCTTTTGTTGAATCCGAGGCCCTCTCGGACGCGGTAATACAATCGGCCCAAGCGATGGCAGGTGTCTTCGTCTGCCCCCTCGGTCAGCGCGACAAAGAAGTTCTCCTGTACGACCAGCAACAACTTGGAGACCATGTGCCAATAGACACATCCCAATCCCTCATAACCGAACATCGTCCCGGAACGCCCGGTAAACGCTTTGTGGTTGAAGACCTGCTCATAAAGCCCCAGCAAAGCTTGGCGGGCATGTTGAGCTTCATCGCCGTAAACCGGTGCCAAATCGTCCAGCCGAGCGATCAAATCGCCCCGGTTGCGTAGGTCTGAGTTGAAGCGGTAGCACCCGTCTTCGTCGCACAAAACGATGCTGTCATCGCGCCGTTCCACCATCTGCCTGAGTAGCGGGATCGACTCGAACTGTTGCGCCGGGATACGATTCTTTTCTAGGAAACCCGGCAACGGGCGATCCGGATACAACATGAAGGTGCGCACATCGGCCCGATACATATCGCTCTCGAACAGTGTTTCGAGCACATCGGCTGCCTGTGCCGGTGCAATGGCCCCGGAGCTGAGTGCCGCAACCTGACCCTCCAGCATGGCGTAAAGGCGTTCGACTTCAATCGCCTCCGAGCTCAAATGCAGCAAGTTGTACGCGTGGTACATGCCATCTTCGCGCCTGTTCTGCTGGATACTGTGGTCGATGGCAGCCAGCGCATCGTCCAGCATCTCGCTAACCTGCGCGACTGGTTGCTGCACCATGCCGGAGAACGTCTCGTTCCGGTAAAGGGTCTGTCGGTAACGAGACGCGGCCTTTCCCAACCTGGCCAGCAGCCGGTAGCGCGTCTCGGCACTCACCGCCCGCCCCTCTAGCTGTGGTCGCACGTCGCTCAACGCCGCCGCGGTCTCACCCAGCCATTCACTGACTTCCCGCGACATGCTCACTGAACCCGACTCCTGCGCCAGCAAACGCTGCAGAAAATCAACGAATCGGCGCATGTAATACAGGGTCACCATCGACAGCCCATGGCCGACCAGGGCGTTGTTGGCGTCGTTCCACTCCGGTCGCTGCGTATTGAGCCAAATGCCTCCGTCGATCACGAAGTTGCCGAGCTTGCTGAGCAGCGTGACCAACAGCTTCTCGAAGAGGTTGACCTGGTACACCTCACCGTTGGCATCGAGCATCAACTTGCCGTCAGCGCCCTTGTCAGCCACCCGCTGCTCGATCCGTTCCGCTGCTTCCCGGTCATAGACCACGGTGCTCTTTGCGTCCTCGAGCAGGCTTTCGAACGACTTGATTCGATACGGAACGTTGGCGTAGCTGAAGATAGGCTGGCTCAACAAGGCAACGAGGCGCTCGGGATGGAAGCGTTTGGAAAGCTCCAGGAGCTTCAGGAGATAGATGATCTGGTGATCGCCCCAATAGCCGATATGACTCCACGGGTCGTCGGGATCTTCCACCTCCCAGTCGATGCCTTCTTTGCTGATGCGGTAGGGGTTGTACCCCTCTGCTGTCGTGGCGTTGAGGAACTTGGCGATCACGCTTTCGACAAACTCAGGGAAACTGAAGGTCAGAGCCTCCCAGTTCTGAAAGATGTCGCGCCAGTTGCCTTGATACGAAAGTAGCTTGTTGCCTCGCTCGTCTTTCAGCTTGATCGCAAACTCGTTCCAGGGCCGGCTGGGATCACCATGCCGGCGACCAAAGGTGATCGGCAGGTACTCGCGGCACAGGCGCTCGAGTTGTCGGTCGCCCAGCTCCTCGATGGTCGACAGCAGGTTCGAGTAATGAATCTCGTCAGGCAAGGCGCTGAGCGCCGCCTCATGGCGCGCAAACACCTCGCGGTTGAACATCTCGACGGTTCTGCGGAAATCCCGTGAGGACACCTGATACTGATCATCGAAGGTGCCGCCGCGCAGGACATTGAAGAGCACATTCGCATAGTGGTGTAGGGAGACGTTCTGCTCGGCGGTCGTCTGGAATGCGTCGGCGCCTGCCATGATGCGAGCCAGCTCGTCCGAGCCCTTTTCCACAGACTCAGTGATCGCCTCTGCCACGGCCGCCGGGTCGCTGAGCTCATGGAGCCGGCTCACCACCTGCGCCTGACTCTGCTCGAGGTCGGCCACGAGCTGCCAACGCTGAGGTGCCTGCGGTGCGAGACTGAGCGACACGCTGACCAGATAAGCCCCGCGGATCCCGCGCTTGTGGACCTCCTGCGTGACGGGCTCGCCGCGGCGGAAATGCTCGAGCTGAGTGGTCGAAAGCAGCACCTCATGACCCTCGAGGCCTAGGCAGAAGACGGTGGTGGCGTTGAGGGACTCACAAGGCTCGGCTCTATCAGTGATTCCGGAATAGAGCGTATATAAGGCCAGCCCCTTGTCTTCGACGAGCTCATTCCATTTGTATGCGTCGACCAAATTGCTCGTGTTCGTCTGAGCAAATCGCGGAGTCCCGGCCGGTAGAATGTTCTGCAAGCCATCGATCAGCTCCACTCTGCAATCTTGCTGGCCTAGATTCTCCAATTCGCATCGACGTACGAATCCGTAGATGTCGCTGGTCAACCAGCAGTAACGGAACGCCAACTGCAGGTCATGGTTGATCTCTTCGAAGCACACCTTGTTGCCCAAGAGGTTCTTGTACAGGTTGCAGCTGGTCGAATACCGCCCGGCGTGCGCTCGATTGAAGGGTTCCCATTCACGCCGTTTCCCGTTTGCGACCGTACTGATGAGCGTCTTGCTACCAGTATGCGGAGTGCTTTCGTGAATCTTGTCGACCGTAATGTAAGGGAACAGCGCTTTGTCGGGTGACACGCGACCGGCGGTTAGGCCCCCGGTCGAGGAAATGAACAGCCAGTGGTCGCTATTGGAAACCAGACTGACGAAGAACGGGGCCATCTTGTCGACGTTGCGGATGGCGTAATACCGCTCCCCAGCCAGAGTCAGAAACTCGCCGGACACCTTTTCGTTGCTGACGGAAGATCGGTTCATGTTTGATAGTTTCCGCCGCCCGAGTGGTGGCACAGCGGCCGACGGCTCACAGAGCCGCCGGCCCGTCCACCATCAAAGGATCGCTCCGAAAGCCTACTGGATGACTGCTACGAGGTTGTCGTAGAAGATCCCGGAACCCTCAAAGTCCGACGCTGTACTCACGAAACCAATCTGGAGGATCTGGCCTTCGAGCAGCGGGTCGGTCAGGTCCAATGAAACCATGAAGCCGCCCCAGGTCGCAGGAATACCCGTCATGGGCTCCGGGATGTTGTTCGTCGTCGCGAAGTTGGCATTGGGATCCAGCGTCTTGATGAACGCCAGTGCGGTGGTAGCGCCTTCGATGTTGCCGCGCTTGGCGTCGAAGCTGAACGTGAGTGTCTTGCCGATGTCATCGGCTACAATCGTGCGCTCTTGGAAAACGTTGATCTCGACCTTGTCGGTGCCGTTGAAGTGACCTTCGTCCGTCACCCCTGGGCCACAGCAGTTGTAGTCATTGAAGACGCTGAGTTGCTGGGTGCCTTGAGGCACATCGCCTTCCCCGGAAACTACAGCCGAGATAAAGGTATCAGTCGGACTGACGGTGGCGTTTGGTGCGCCGAATGGGCCGTAAGGGAACTTGAAGACATCGCTGCCGTCATACACGTTCGCAAAGAACTGCCATCCATCATCTGTCAGCGCGGTAGCGCTCATGTCGTCGAGCGACTCGAAGTCTTGCTCGTATATGGCACCTGGCGTGCCGCCCATGCCGGCGCTTCCGCCCATGCCGCCCTCTCCGGCGCTTCCGCCCGAACCTGCAGTGCCGCCCGAGCCTGCGGAGCCACCCGAACCCGCGGTTCCACCCGAACCTGCGCTCCCGCCTGAACCGGCTGTTCCACCCTCCTCATCTGAGCTGCACCCATAGACCGCGAGCGTCGCAAATAGAATCATAAATAGTGTCTTCTTCATTCTCGTCTCCTACCTCGTTTCGCGATGCGAAACATTAGATTTACCCAAGTTCTACCCACCCATGAAGCTACAGGGCGCTTGCTGCAACGCCATGCACGCTCATTCTTTCGTGAAATACAGGTTGTCGATCAGCATTTTGTCTCCGGCTTGACTGGTCGGCGCGCCGATGATGAACGGCGAACGAGCGTTACTCGAATCCCAGCCACGATCGATGAAATCTTGAAGCGGGATCTGCAGGAAATGCCACTCCCCGTCGTTGGCGTAGCCGTACGTCCTCACATCAATGGTGACCCCGTTGGGGTCCGGGGGCGGCTCGTTCGGTAGGGTCGTCGCAGACTGAAGCGTGAGATCAATCCTTTCGAAAGAGTCGTCGCTCGACTTGAAGCCGACGTACATCGTCGTCCATTCCGACAGGTCGATCGCCTCCTCCCAAAGGATGCCAGAACCCCAAAAGGGCTGCTCGGCGGTCGTGAACTTGATGGACTCCAGCCCTTCGAGCCGATCGCGCGATGGATCCTGACCGCCCGTCAAGGTCTGGCCCGGCCGATTCAAATCGGTGACGAAGATGAAGTAATTGGTGGTCACCGTGTTGATCGGAATCGTTTCCGAGCGGCCGCCCTCGTAGAAATAGCCTACCGACAGCCGGTCATCGCCGGGCTGGTATGGGTCGGGCGGGACGGGCGGAAACGGGTCGAACGGCCCTTGAATGCGATCTCGAAGGCCGACCTGACTCGAGTAGTCGGGCGTTCCGAGGTCAGCCGTGCAGCCGCCTACGAGGCTGAAGGCCAACAGCCCAGCGGTCCAAACAAGGTGTCTACGTTTCAACGACATTTGAAATCTCGATCCAGGGCATCGATCCCCGTGCTCCGTACGGCAGTGGGATTGCCCAAAGTGTCCTCCACCAAGGTCCAGTCGCCCTGAACCACCCCTCCGAGGTCCAGAATTTGCCCATACGCGAGCGTCGCGAACCTTATCGGGACCGTTCCGGAGGCATCAAACAACAACGACTCGGGAAAGCAGTCCAGCAGGGCCTGAAACCCGTCGATGGCCATTCGTCGGACCGTGTCTCGGTCTTCCTCAGCAAGCTCGTTGGACTCGTAGAGATCACGGAGCTTGACCGCCGTGAAGAACTGGTTTTCTCCGATCGGGATTTCCGCTAGCACCGTCGCCCAGGCGTAGAAGGCTCCCGCGTTGCCCCCATCCCCCAGGATGGCGAACTTCGTGTCGTCGCTGACGCCGAACTCGCGGAACGGATTGCGGGGGTTGTTGAGGGTGACTTTGGACGGGTGAATGCCCTCCGTCGGGTCGAAGAGCTCGAACTCGATGCCGGTGGTATTGAAGCCGAATTCATATGCCCCGTTGTCCCCGCACGCAACGGCGACCAGCACGAGCCCTATCAACGACAGCTTAATATACGAACTGAACATAAGTCTTAATCTCCCATTCGCGACCCTTGCGGCCGGGATTTTGAGGATCGATGAGGTATCGACCGGAGAATTTATCGAGATTCCGGAACTGCCCGCGCACGCCGAATCTCGTGGAGGCGGGGGCATACATCCCGGGCGGTTCTAACGCGTAGGAGAAATCGAGCATGGCTTGCAGCGGGAACGTCAGGTTGAAGTCCTTGTAGTAGTCATACGGCCCCCAATCGTTGAACTTCAGGTGATAATTGATGTTGAACGTGCCGTACTTGTACCAGCCGTACGTGCCAAAGCGCGTCACCGTGCGAGGGCTGTCGCCGTTGGCTTGCCCTTGCCCGACATAGATCCAGTTCACCAAACGCATCTTGTAGGTGAAGTTGGTGACGGTCCGCAGACTGACGTCCCAAAGGTTTCTAGCCGGCGCGCTGGTCAAAAACGCAAACAGAATCAAGTCCTGGTTGATGGCCACGGCGGAGTCCTGCGCGGTGGGCAAAATCTTGTAGACGAAATCGAGCGCCGCGCTAAACGTAGCGTCCTCGCGCTCCAGGTTGTCCCAAGCCCACAACTGGGTCGCAGGCGTCGGGTCGAACCCCAGTAGCAGCTCGAAGCCATACGTCTCCCGGTTCGAGCGAACCCAGAACGGGTCGTCGAGCTGGTTTCGGCCGTTGACCCCTGGATAGTACGTGCCGGTTGCTGCGTCGAAGAGATCGGGGATGAACGGAAGCGGGCCTTCAAGGGGCCTTTGCACCAAGAAATTGGGCCCCAACACGAAATTGCCCGCGTAGTACCCGAGCCCCGTCGACACCGCCCAATGGTTGCCTTGGCCGCTTTCCTTGAGCGACCAAGCGGTAATCGTCATGGTCTCGTCCGCACCGCCGTCGCTGACGAGCCCTCGGTAGCCGCCCTGCACGTACCAAAAGAAGGGCGCCGCGTTCAGCGTGAGCTTGGCCTTGGCACCGAGCGTATCGGCGAAGCTCACGGTGTTGTTGCGGATGTAGTAGCCCGAGTCCAGATACGTCGGCCCATCAGCCTGGCGCGCGGTTTGGTACGGGTCGCCGATAAAGTTCGAACGCGCCGTGATGCCGCCGAGCTCCAACGTGACTCGACGGCTCGCGTAGCCAAAGAACAGAGTACTCTTTCGGCTTTTCGGCTGCGGAATCACCGAGCTCGCGATGCCCGATGCCTGCTGGGCGATGTCTTCTTGGTGCATCACCGCGAACTTGAAGTCCCCGAAGATCCGATAGTACTTGGCCATGACCGTTGGGTTCGCACCCCACCAGAGCTGGGGACCATACGCGACCTTGAGGCCATCGACTTTGTCCTTGCCGGAGAACACGAAGCCTAGCGGGGCGTTCGCGTTGTAGGTGTCGATATCGTATTGCTGATGGACCTCCGGATAGAGACCAAAGAAGTCTCCCTCATAGCCCCAGTGGTAGTGCCCCTCGCCACGAAAAAAGCTCTCGAGCAAGAAGTACTTGCTGTCCCAGTCGAAGGAGGCTTCGTAGACCTGGAAGCGGTTGAATCCACTGAGGTCGCGAACCTCACCTGACTCGTCTACGATTCCAACTGGAATGCCCCGATTTTCGTAGAAGATCTCGTTGATCGGGTTCAACGCTACGTTTCCGAGTCCGTTGACCACCACCTCCGCTCGCACCCCGGCAAACGGCTTCACCTCGACGCCAAAATAGAACGATTCGGTGTGGTCGAAGCGAGTCTCCTCCCTGAGCGGGTCATTGAGTTGGCGGCCGCCCGTCGTATAGGTATCGAAGTCAACGCGCAGCCTGCTGACGCGCGCCCAGCCGAGCTCCATGAGCTTGGACTCCGTGTCGTCATATGATCTCGGCCCGAGCCTCCCAAAGTGCTGGCGGATTTTCTCGATGCTGGTGTCCGACGCGTAGGGATCGAGCGTGAAGGCGTCCTGCAAGAGATAGTACGCGGCTCGCGGATACACCGTGTAGATTCCATCGACATTGGGTTTCCCCTTGGCCGCGATCCCGAACCACTCCTCGTTCATGTTGTTTTGGCCCTCGACCCAGTCCGATAGGTACGCTTGGTTCGACCACGATGCGGTGGTGTCGTGCTTGTCGAGGTTGATGTCTTGTTTGTACTTCCACCAGCCGTCGCTCCATTGAAAAATCATGCCGCCAATGGCGTTCCCGACCCTGCCCTTGCCGTAACTCTGCTCGTAGATCTCCTGCCACAGGGATCGCAGATACTGCGCCTGGGCAACCTGATCTTCCCGCCCGGTTTTTGCATTGAACGCATCGGCGCCGAACTCGGTGTACATGAGCGGACGGCCGAGCTCCTTGTCCACACGCTCAAAAAGGTCTCCCGACGACATACCGCGATACACGTTGGTGCCGAACACGTCGATGTTGGGGCACTCCTTTTTGATGACCTCGAGAAATCCGAGGTCGCCGTTGGCCATCGAGACTGGGTGGTTCTCGTCGAGGGAGTGAATGAGATCGGTGACCTCGCCGAACAACGAGTACAAGAAGGCCGCCCGCGCATCACCCTGGTTGGCCTCGGGCAAGTCTTCGATCTCGTTGGACTTCCAGTAGAGCCCGTAGTTGTTCTCGTTGCCAAGCAGCCACATCAACAGGCCGGGCGTGTCTTTGTATTGGCCCACTAGCTCCGTGATTTGCTCTTTGACCAACTCGCGGAACCGCTCGTTGGAATAGTCGACCGGGTTGACCCACACATCGTCGATCCGCATCCCGTAGCGGCCCATGTCGTGGTTGATGACCGTATAGATTCCGTACTTCTCGTAGATGTACGTGATCCATCGTGGAGGAATGCCCAGGTACTGCCGAATGACATTGACGTGCATGTCCTTCAGCCACCTCATCTCGGCATCGAGCGCTTTGATGATCACCTCGTCGGGCTTGCCCCAGAAGTCGTAGGTGTAGTTCTGGCCGATCGGCATGTATCCCCAGTTCATCCCAAAAACCATCGTGGGCTTGCCGTCGATGAGGAGCTGGTACCCGCGTTCGTCCTTGTGGACCTTGACGACATTGGGGCCGGCGGTCTTGCGAATGGTCGGTGCCGATCCCGGCGGGGGTGTTTCTGGTCGTGCGGACGCTGGTGGCGGTGCGAAGTCGTCGGTCGGTCGCGTGGGTGCCCCAGGCGGCGGGGGTGCCCCAGGCGGTGGGGGCATGCCGGGCGCGACGGGGCCGCCAGACGGTGTCGGCACTACGGTCTCTTCTTCGAACTGCTGTGCCGCGGCAACGGAGGACCACAGCAAGACAAAGACGAGCGCACTGGCGATTCTCATGCTGCCTGCTCCTTCGGAATCTTGTTGTCTCGGACGATGCGGCTGTAGAGGTGCCCCGACGCCTTGATGATTCGTTCCTGGGTTTCGAAATCGACCCAAACGATGCCAAAGCGCTTTGCGAACCCAAACGCCCACTCGAAATTGTCGAGCAGCGACCACAGGAAATAGCCATGGAGAGGGACGCCTGCGTCGATCGCAGCAAGGCATGCCTGCAAGTGCCTCTTCAAGTAGTCGCAACGCCGAGAGTCCTGCACGGACCCGTCCGGCCCTGGCGCTGTGGCATATGCAGCGCCATTCTCGGTGACCACCATCGAGCCCGGCTCGTAGTCGTCATTCAACCGAATGAGCGTTCGAGCCAGCGCGTCGGGATAGACTTCCCAGCCCATGTCGGTCAGCTCGGCTGGGTCAGGCAGCGGAATGGTTCTCGGCTCGTTGTCAGCCTCGGGAATTGTTGCGCTGCGAACCACCGCGCGGCTGTAATAATTGACGCCCAAAAAGTCGATTGGGGTCTTGATCTCCTGGAGGTCACCTGGCCGTACGAAATTCATGCCATCGGGCAATCGCCCTTCCCGTTGGTGGTACTCGATCACGTCTTTTGGGTAAAGACCCAAATAGATTGGATCCAAGAACCAACGGTTGAGCTCGCCGTCGTACTGTGTAGCCGAGATCCGATCGGCCTCGCTCGGAGAAGCAGGCACGCATTCGGAAACCAGCATCGTGATGCCCACTTTCGACCCCGCCGAGTTGTGACGAATCACGGGCACGGCACGCCCGTGGCTCAGCAGCAAGTGGTGTGATGCGACCAAGGCCTCGCGCCAGTCTCTTTTGCCGGGCGCGTGCACTCCGTAGGCATGTCCAAGCACGCTCACACACCAAGGTTCGTTGTGCGTGATCCAGTGCTCTACGCGATCGCCAAGACGCGCGCTGACGGCGTCGGCGAGCTCCACAAACGCGTCTATCGTGGCACGGTTGGTCCAGCCGCCCTCGTCTTCGAGGGCCTGCGGCAGGTCCCAATGGTAGAGCGTGGGCCACGGCGCGATTCCAGCCGCCAAGAGTCCATCCACCAGCCGGTCGTAGAAATCGAGCCCCGCCACGTTGACCGCACCGCGCCCGGTGGGAAGGATTCGCGGCCAGGCAATGCTGAAGCGGTACGCGTCCAGCCCGAGGGACGCCATCACTGCGATGTCCTCCGCGTAACGATGGTAGTGATCGCACGCGACATGGGCGTTGCTGCCGTCTTCGATGAGCCCGGGTTGCTCCGCATAGGTGTCCCAGATCGATGGCCCCCTGCCATCGGTATCGTGGGCACCTTCAATTTGGAAGGCCGAAGTGGCAACACCCCAAACAAAACCGCTGGGAAAGACTTCACCCGGCATCTCGGATCTCCAGTAAAAACAGCTGTCGGGGACGACCCGATCAGTTTGTTTGACCGACGAACCAAGTATCAATTGACTCAAAATGTGTCAAGGATGCCCGGAGTGAGATGAATCAAGTCAAGTACTTGCGACGACCTGTGTGAGTGAACAGACGCGGTGTTGATGGATTCTTCTTTTTAGGCAGAATTGTGACTCATTCCGGGAAAATTAGGCCTTGATCTTTTGGTGAGAACACTGTTTCTATGGCCATTCTTCTGCCCGGAGCAACTTTGTTCACCATTCGAACAAAGTGTTGATCGTTTGCCGGGCTGTCAACACAAGGATTCAAACAATGAAACAGGTATTTGTATTGACCGCGTGCGCGATAGCGTTCGCGGCGTTGGTTATAGGATGCGCTAGCGACACGACGGGCCCAAGCGAGACCGGCAGCGTCAACGTGAACCTGATTGTCGGAAACACCGATGTGACGGCGGTGGCGTTTGAAGTGGAGTGTGACTCGGGGATCACGTTGAACGGCAACTTCAATGTGGTCGACGATCGCGATCCACCGGTCTGGGCGACCATCATGGATCTACCCGTGGGCATCTGTACCGTTACCCTGATCGCTCAGGACAGCACGGGCGCCACCTTGTGCACAGCGTCGGAAAATGTGGAGGTCCTCGAAAACCAGACCGTCAAAGTCGACCTCGTGTTGGCGTGCACAATCGACGCCGAAGAGGCGCTGGGCAACATCGACATCGACGCGACCTTCGAAATCATCGAGGGCAATCTGTGCCCACGGCTGCACTTCTTGAATGCAGTTCCGATCAATGTTCCGACCAGCGGCTCGGAGGTCACGGTGCTCGTCAGCGACGGAGACGGCGATACGCTCACCACGGCGTTGACGGCGACAGGCGGAATCTTCGCAGATGCATCGGCGCTGTTGACCACCTACTTCTGTGATGGCGCCGCCGGAGGTCAAACGATCTCCGTGACGGTCACCGACGGGGACACCGCATGCGACAAGAGCAAGAGCTTCGACGTCGTTTGTCCTGGCGTCGACCCTTGTGAGGGCGTCGTCTGTGACGACACCGGCAACCAGTGCACCGCCGCGGAGTGCGTCGATGGCGTGTGCGAAGTCTCGAACGTCCAGAACGGAACCGTGTGTACGACCGCTGGCGGTGAGCTGACCGTCAACGGTGATTTCGAACAAGGTGCCGGTCTACCTGGTTGGACGCTCTTTTGTGATGCTCCCGGTGCGAGCTGCGAGGCTACGACGGCGGAGGCCGCAGCGGGTCTCTGGTCCGGTAACGTGGCTGTCCAGGGTGGACCTGCAGACTCACTCATCAAGAACGCCAACATTGGTATCGGGACGGTGCAGCCGAACAGCTCGTGTGACGTATCGTTCGACCTGAAGGGTTCGACAACCGATGGCGGCGTTGTGTTTGTTGAGTTCTTCTCCGAACTCAGCGGCGGTGGGACGTCTAGCAGTGTGATACTCTTAGGCCCCCCGACGTTTCCGACCGATACTTGGACCAACTATTCCTTCACGACGCCCACTGGAAATGACGTCAGCGGTGGCGTGACGGTACAGCTGAAGGCCTCCTGCGGTGCAGTCGCGAACTGTGTAGCCGACGCATACTTCGACAACGTATCGGTCAACTGTGGCGGCTCAGGTGGCGGCGCTGGCTCCTGCCAAGACGGCGTCTGCGAGCCCGACGACCTGTGCCAAGGCGTCGACTGCGACGACCAAAACGAGTGCACGATCGATACGTGCGCTGCCGGCAACTGCAGCAACACGCCCGACACCGGCGCAAGCTGCGACGGCGGAGCCGGCACCTGCGATGGCGCGGGCGTCTGCGTTCCAAACGCAGAATGTGCCGTGTCCGGGGACTGCCCGGACGACGGCAACGAGTGCACCGACCCGGTGTGCAACGCTGGAGTCTGCGAGACCTCGAACAACACCGACGCGTGTGACGGCGGCGCCGGCACCTGCGACGCAGGCCAGTGCGTGCCCAACGCCCTTGCCCTTTACTCACAGGACTTCGAGCCGACAATGGACCCCCAGAACCCCAATGCGCTCATTGAAGACACCGATGCGGAGGTCGCACTGGGTCCCTGGTTGTTCTTCGCCAATGTGTTTGACGGCGGCGGCAACCTGAAGTTCCCCTTCGGTCCATTCGGTGCGCCCAACGCGACCGTCAGCCCGAGTGATACCTTCATCTCGGCGGTCGTGACCGGGGAAGGCGATGCGCCGCAGGGCGATCAACAACTCAGTGTCTTCAGCGACTACAACTGCTGCGACCGAGACCCGATCACCGGGTTGCTCCGACAGGGTCACGGCAACGGCACCGACCTGGTCGAGATTAGCGTCTTCCAGGAACTCAATCCGATTCCGAATTCGTTGATCGGCCAGAGGCTCACGTTCAGCTTCGACGCGAAGGCGGGCAATATCGAGGGCGCCACGACCGCAGTGGCGTACATCCAGACGCTGAACCCCCTGGCCGGTTTCAACCAGACCAACTTCGTTCCGATCGAGATGACGAATATTCCAAACACCTGGAATCGCTACGAAGCCATCCTGGATCTGACCGACCCGCTCCTCGAAGGCCAGATCCTCCAGATCGGCTTCCGTAGTGTCGCGTCGGACTTCCAAGGCTCGGGCATCTTCTACGACAACATTGATGCCTCTCTCACGCCGGCGCCCTAGGCTGTCGGTCCGAAACCAATAGGACTGATCCGGCCTGGACCCGGCTTCTCAAAAGCCCCAGGCCGGATCGACCTCATCACGGCGTCCACTGACGCATGCTGCTGGGGCGGCACCATTAAGAGCCGCGGCTAGGCAGCCACAGCGCGATACGGTGGCGGAAGCATCGAGCGACCGCCACCATTTTTGCGCGATCTTAGGAGACATCGTTCTCTTTTCTTAGCAACGCGTAGTAATCACAGAGGCCATTCGATGAAGCATTCGGTTGTCATCCCGGTAGTCGCGCTCGTGGCCATTGCGGTCGCGGGTTGCACGAGCCAGGCAGAACAAGACCTGGGTCCGGTCAGCAGCGTTGACCTCAACGTGATCGTTGGCAACACCGACGTCACGGCCGTGGAGTTCCAGGTGACCTGCGACTCCGGCTTCGAGCTCCAAGGCAACCTCAATGTGATCGACGATCGAACGCCCCCAGTGTGGGCGACGATCATGGACCTTCCGGTAGGCGTTTGTACGGTAACCCTCGTCGCCAAAGACGACACCGGCGCCACCTTGTGTACGGGCTCGCGCGATGTGACCGTCGAGGAGAACACGACCGTCAAAGTCGACCTCGTCTTGGTTTGTCTGGTCGATGGCAACGATCCGATCGGCAGCCTAGACATCGACGCGACCTTCGAGATCGTCGAGGGCAACCTGTGCCCGCGACTTCATTTCTTAAACGCAGTGCCGAGCAGCATTTCGGACGGTGACTCCTCCGAAGTCACGGTCCTTGTGAGCGATGCGGATGGCGATCCACTAACGACAGCACTGACCGCGACGAGCGGTTCCTTCGAAGACCCGGCGGCGCAATCGACGACGTACACCTGCGGCTCTGGTGGAACGCAGACCATCCGTGTGTCGGTGACCGACGGCGACGCAGCCTGCGACAAGACCAAGAGCTTCGAGGTGGAGTGCGGGGGCCCCTCCGTCGTCTGCGAATACGAGCAGGACTTCGAGTCGCTCGACCCCGGCGCCCCGGATGCGTTGCAGAGCGACCAATGGCTCTACTTCGGCAACGTGTTTGACGGGACTGGAGCCTTCAAGTTCGGCTTCGGTCCATTCCCCGCGCCGACCACCAATGGGCAAGTCTCAGCAATCGCGACCGGTCAAGGCGGCCCCGCTCAGGGCGCAAACCAACTCCTCGTCTTCAGCAACTACGACTGCTGCGACCCAGCCCCAGGGACGACGGAACAACAAGGTCACCGCAACGGCACCGACCTAGTCGACACCCTCGTCTTCCAAGAGATCAATCCGATCCTCGCCTCCGACATCGGCCGGACGTTCACGTTCACCTTCGACGCCAAGCGGGGAAACATCGGGGGGAACACGATTGCAGAGGCGTACATCCTGACGCTAGACCCGGACGCGGGCTTCGCCATCACCAATAGGGTCGCGCTCGATACGACGAGCCTTCCGACCAGCTGGGGTACCTACTCGATCACCTTGGACCTGAGCGACTCGCGCCTCGAGGGCCAGATCCTGCAGTTCGGTTTCATAACGACGGCCAGCAACTTCGAGCCTGCCGGCAACTTCTACGACAACATCTCATTCTGTGCGCCGGGAGGCGGCGGCGGTGGCCCCGGCATCGAGCGGCGTCCTTTGCCGGAGATCTACACGACGGGTACGGCGATCAACTACGGCCCGTACCGGGCTGGCGGACCGGGCACCGGGGAGTTCCCGAGTGACGCTCAAATCCTGGAGGACCTCGGCCTGTTGCAAACCGCCGGCTACAACCTGATCCGCCTGTTCGGCGCAGACCCGGTGCACGAGAAGATCCTGCAGCTCGCCGAGGCGAACTTCCCAGAAATGCGATTCCAGCAGGGTCTAAACTTGGAGGGCCTTGCAGGCGCCGCTGCCACGAACTGCGATAGAGCGAGCAACGACTCCCAGGTCGCAACCGCCATCCAACTGGCCAATACCTATTCCAATGTCGTCACGGTCAGCGTGGGCAACGAGACCTCGTTCTTCGCGCCGTTCATGCCGTTGAACTGCCTCGAAGGGTACATCACCGAAACCCGAGACAACGTGACGCAGCCGGTCACGGCCGACGACGACTACACTTTCTACGCAAACTTTTTCGGCAGAAGCCCAGACGAAGTCCTGCGGCGCATCGACTTCGTGTCCATTCACACGTACCCCTTCATCAACTACCAGCAATGGGACTGGAAGCAGGAAGCGGTGACGGCCGGCCCTCTGCGGGCGGAAGCCATGATGAACGCCTCGCTCGCCAAAGCACAGCAGAACTACCAGGCCGTCTACGACTACCGGTACCGCACAGCGTCGGGGGTGTCTGTCACCGTCGGTGACACGCTGCCGATCGTCATCGGCGAGACCGGCTGGAAGTGGCGGCAGACCAATTTCAGCCAAGAGATCGAGACCTATGCCGCAAATCCCGTCAACGCCAAGTGGTACAAAGACCTCATGCAAAGCTGGGAACGGTCCCCCGGTGGGCCTGTGACCGTCATGGATTTCGTGGCCTTCGACGAGGCCTGGAAGACGACGGACGATGGCTGGGGCTTCTGGAACGAGCTTCGGCAGCCGAACTACGCGCTCTGCGGCACACCGGCGGGCTCCGCCTGCACCAACCCCGTGTATCAAGGCGCGGGCTTCTTCACTCCTTGAACCCACTCAATCGGCCTAGTGGAGGGTCTTGACATCTTCGACCCTCACGCGTACTTCGTTCGATGAATGAACCAAGTCAATTGCGACGTGGCTTCCGCCTAAGCATACGGTGATTGTCACGCTTGTCCGTAGAGGAGAGCCCCCACACGATCACCGATGGAAAATCCTCCTCAAACGACCCACGCAGTGCTTGGAGCGTCCGCCGTGCGGGCGCAGCACACTCGACTGATCCTGAACCTGCTCTGGGAGCATCAGGAGATTTCCCGCGCAGACTTGGCTCGGCGTACGAGCTTGAGTCGCTCGACGGTCTCGGCCATTGTGAGCGACCTCCTGAGCAAGGGCTTGGCAAAGGAAGCCTACGCTGGAGTTTCGAGCGGCGGACGCCGCCCCATTATCCTCGAGTTCCAAGACCAATCGAGCTTCATCGTTGGAATCGAGCTCGGCGCAACGCACATTTCATGTGTTCTGACGGACCTGCGCTGCAACGGCAGAGCTTCTTGGTCTGCACCAGCGCCGGTGCGCGATGACCCCGAGCTCGCTCTACGAATGATGACGATGGCGGTGCGCTCTGTACTCGAGGCAGCTGGCGTGCAGCCCTTCCAAGTGCTCGGCGTCGGTGTGGCGGTTCCAAGTCCGGTAGACGACGAACGACCGGGGGAGCTTTTGCCGCTGATTGTCCCAAAGTGGAAGGGCTACAACATCGCCACCCATCTCGAAGAGAGCTTCAAGCGACCCGTGTTCGTCGACAATGACGCCAACCTCGGTGCTTTGGCCGAGCTTTGGTGGGGCACCGGCTCATCTGCCAAAGATCTCGCGTACATCAAGGTCGCAACCGGAGTCGGCGCTGGCCTGATCATCAACGGCCGCATCTTTCGAGGGAGCGGCGGCATTGCAGGCGAAATCGGCCACACCTCCATCGATGCGAATGGGCCCCAATGTATCTGTGGCCTCAAGGGGTGCCTCACCACGTTTATCGGGACACCCGCTCTGCTCGAACGTGCGAAGACCCAGTTGCGCGCAAGCGGCTCAAACCGCCTGCCACCTGCGAGTATTGACGAACTGGTCAATGCAGCGCTAGAAGGCGATCTGATGTCGGTCGAATTGATTCACTACGCGGGCGATAGACTCGGCGTCGGGATCGCCAACATGCTCAACCTGCTCAACCCGGAGATGGTGGTACTCGGAGGCGGCATCGCGCGCGCCGGCGACCTGTTGCTCGACGGTGTGCGCATGACCATTGGCGGCCTGTCTTTGCCCGAGTCAATTCGTAGTACCAAGATCCGGACTACGGGATTGAGCGAATGGGGCATTGCGGTGGGCGCCGCAACGCTTGTGCTGCAGGCCGCACTCGACGCACCGGCCCTGTTCCTCACCGAATTGCGAGAAGCCCTATGAACCGAAACATCACGACCCTCTACACGCTCGCTGTCATCCTTGCCGTGGGCCCGCTCGACACGGGTTGCGACTCGTCTAACGAAATTGTTGGCCCTCCTGCGCAGTGGATTCTCACGAAGGCCGACGAATTCGAGGGCACCGAAGGCACCCCACCGGACCCGGGTATGTGGACCTACGACGTGGGCGGAGACGGCTGGGGGAACGAGCAGCTCGAGTTCAATACCGACCGCGTTGAAAACGTCTCACTCGACGGTCAGGGCCACCTGCGCATCGTGGCCCGCGAGGAGTCGTTCATGGGCAACGCGTACACCTCCGGCCGCATCAAGACGAAGGGCTTGTTCGAGCAGGAACACGGTCGCATCGAGGCCCGGATCGAGCTCCCCGCGGGTCAGGGCCTTTGGCCTGCGTTTTGGATGCTCGGCGCAAATATCGACGAAGTGCCCTGGCCCGGCTGCGGTGAGGTCGACATCATGGAGTTCCAAGGGCAACGGCCCGCGCGAGTATTCGGAAGCCTGCACGGCCCGGGCTACTCCGGCGCCGCAGCGATTGGGGGTGACTTCGAGCTTTCCGGAGAGACCTTCGCCGACGACTTCCATGTCTTTGCCGTCGAGTGGGATCCGGGCCGGATCACATTCTTGGTGGATGAGGAAGTTTACCACATCATCAGGAGCGCTGAGGTAACCTCGCGAGGCGACTGGGTCTTCAATAACGAGTTCTTCTTGCTTCTGAACCTTGCGGTCGGGGGGACACTAGGCGGCCCGGTGGGACCGGACACCGTCTTTCCGGCCGAGATGCTCGTCGACTACGTCCGCGTCTTCGAGCGTGCCCAGTGACGGCCTCTGCGCCGAAGCACTACGAGACCGCCCCTGAAGACCGCATCTCGGTGCCGCACAAGCTGATCTACGGCTTGGGCGGCTTCGTCAACAACCTGCTTGCAGCCGCGAGTGGCGGCATGATCATCGTGTTGAATCTCGGGCTCGGTATGAGCCCGTGGCTCGTGGGCCTCCTCGGCGCGCTGCCGCGGCTAACGGACGCCTTGACCGACCCATTGATGGGCTACATCTCCGACCACACGCGGTCGAAGTGGGGACGGCGGCGGCCGTATATTTTCGTCGGGGCCATCGCCGCAGGCCTGATGTTCGCGCTGCTTTGGCAACTGCCCGAAGGTCGAAGCGAGAGCTTCTATTTCTGGGTCTTTCTGGGCATTTCGGTGATTTTCTACTTGGCGTACACGGTCTTTGCGACGCCCTGGGTCGCACTCGGCTTCGAGCTGACGCCCGACTATCACGAACGAACCCGGCTGATGGGCGTGCAGAACTTCTTCAGTCAACTCGCCTACGTGATCTCTCCTTGGTTCCTCCTGTTCATGCAGTACGAGCCGTTTTTCGACGACATGGTGACCGGGGCAGCGGGGCTGGCCATCTTGATTGGCCTGCTGACGGCAGGCGTGGGCATCCTGCCGGCAATCTTTTTGAAGGAACCCTACCGCGCCGACGCCATAGCCCACCTCTACGAAGCAGAACGAGCCGACAGACGGAAACGGAGAACCGAGCAAAATCCCCTGGTGGCCAGCATGCTCGACTTCTTCCAAGGCTTCCTAGCGACCCTCCGCTTCCGGCCATTCTTGAAGCTGTGCGCAGCGACCTTCCTGGTGTTCAACGGCTTCATGCTGATCTCCTCGTTTCAGTTCTACGTCATCATCTACTATGTGTTTGGCGGGGATAAGGTCTTGGGCGCGGAGTACGTCGGTTACTCGGGCACCCTTTCGGCGGCCGGGACCTTCTTTGTCATCGTGTTGGTCACCTGGCTGGCCACCAAGATCGGTAAGCGTCGCGCGTTCTACGTGGCGACCGGCGTCTCTATCGTCGGCTACGGTCTCAAGTGGTGGTGCTACAACCCAGAGATTCCATGGCTTCTCCTTGTGCCTGCGCCCTTGATGGCGTTTGGCCTCGGCGGACTCTTCACCCTGATGGGGTCCATGATCGCCGATGTCGTCGACCTCGACGAGCTCGAAACCCACGAGCGTCGAGAGGGTATGTTTGGGTCCATTTACTGGTGGGTGGTCAAGCTCGGAATGGCTGCGGCGCTCGCGGGCGGCGGCTTGCTTCTCGAGGCAACCGGCTTCGAGGTAGAGCTCGAGGGGGCCCAGACCGACAAGACACTCCTGCTGATGCGTTTGTTCGATATCTTCGTGCCGATGATCACTTCTGCCGTAGCCATTTGGATCGTCGCCTCCTACGAAATCACCGAAGAGAAGGCGCACGAAGTCCGGGCTGAGCTCGAGCGGCGGCGCGGTGCCGTCTCAGCCGTCGACGTCGATCGCGCGTCGCTTTACCCCTAAAACCCACGGGAAATTTGCGGATGCACTTTTCCATTATGAGTGGACATTGACCGTGGAGATTTTCCTTGATTTTTTCCTAGGAATTGGGCATTCCGAGTATCGTGACTCGCTTTGTTCATCACTCGAACAAACTTCGCACGGATCCTTTGGCCCATTCGATGAAACCAACAGAGGGAATTGCCGCTCTCGCGATCACAGTTGCTGGATGCTCCTCGGTGTCGAGCAAGGTGCATTCACCGATCTCTGCGGAACCTGGCCAGCAGTCGCCAAAAGCTCTCGTCGCTGGAGAAGTCATGGCTGTTGCCTACTCGGGGTTTCGGGAAGGCCAGTATCCGGATCGCGGCGACGGCGCTGTGAACCCGCGCGCCGACGAGATTCTCGAAGACCTCAGGATTCTCGTCGCGCACGATTTCAATTTGATCCGCCTCTACGATTCTGGCGAAAACTCCTCGCTCACCCTCAAGCTGATTCGGCAGCACCAGCTCCCGATCAAAGTCATGCTGGGCATATGGCTGGAAGCCGAGCTCAGCAATCATGAGGGCTGTTCCTGGTTGGATGCGCCGATACCGGAAAGTGAGTTGGCCGCCAACACCTGGAGAAATGCCGGTGAGCTGCGCCGCGGGATCAAGCTCGCACAGGACTTCGAAGATGTCGTGGTTGCCGTCAACGTCGGCAATGAAGCGCTCGTCGATTGGAACGATCACATGGTGGCGGTGAAAAAAATGATCGCCTACGTTCGGCTCGTGAAGGCCGCCATCGATCAGCCGGTCACCGTTGCCGAGAACTACGCTTGGTGGATTCGCGATGGCGCCGCGCTCGCGGCCGAGGTCGATTTCATCGGCGTCCACACCTATCCCGAGTGGGAAGGAAAGACCATCGACGAAGCGCTTGCGTACACGATTGAAAATATCGAGGGCGTGCGCGCCGCGCTGCCCGACAAGCCCATCGCCATATTGGAAGCGGGTTGGGCGACCGTCGCCGAAGAGTTTGGCGAGCGGGCCAATGAGGAGAATCAGGCGCGACATTATCTCGAGCTAGAGAAATGGGCGCGCGCCACGAATACGACCGTGTTCTTCTTCGAGGCGTTCGACGAGCCATGGAAAGGCGATCCGAATGCTCCGCTCGGCGCTGAAAAACACTGGGGCCTATTCAACGTCGATCGAACCCCCAAGAAGCTGATTCAGGAGCGCCCAGACGCGAACCTCGAATCGCAGTGATGGTCATCGGCGCCCCGCCCTTTACTCGACCAGCCGCAGCGAGCCAAAGAGCCCGGCGTCGATCCAGCCGCGGTCTTTGTTGTCCCCCGGGGCGGATTCGGAGCCGATGAAGTTCTCGCGGAGCTCGCTGCCATCGTTGTCACACCAGGCGAGCATCAGGCCCATCACTTTGCCAGCCGACAGCTTCACCGGCAGGTTCTTGTCTGACCCGTCCACGTAGTCGTCCGTGTAGACGTCGATCGCCAGCTCCCAGACGATCTTGTTGCCGTGCTGCCGCCAACGGCTCTGCACGTGATGGGAGTAGCGATGCGGTAACTTATCGGTGCCGATGTCGATCGCCTGATTGTCGAGCGACATATGGTAGGCGAACGCATTGTGGTTGTACTGGTGATTGCCTCCCGAGTAGTCCTCGTCGAGGAAGATCTCGAGGCAGTCATCATCCCAGTACTGGACTAGCGGGTCGCGGTGGCTATCGAACAAAATGTCGTCGACGAGCTCCGCGAGAACGTAAATTCGTTCCGCGGTCCAGACCACCTTGAAGCGACCTTCGAAATCTTCCGCCGAATACGCGGGGCCGAGCCAGCGATGGCTGAGCTCCTGCCAGCGAGCCCGCTGCCAGATGTCCTCGTCCGCGACGCCGTCGACCTTGGGCGCATCCCTCGCCTTGGGAGCACGGTACTGGCTGCGTCCGGGGTCGTGGCTGGGGCGTTTGGCCAGCGCGGTCGTCGGTACAAGCAGCAACGCGACTGCGATCAGCCAAGCAAAGATGGCTCTCGTGCTAGATGAATTTGGGATTGCCATCCTTGTCCCAAAGGCCCCAGTGCGCACCGACATCACCCTCGTCTCCAATTTTCCAGGCTTCGTCGAACGACGAGAAGTAAAAAATCTCGATCCCCTCTTCGTGCGCCCACTGGTATGCGCGGATGAAGTACTTCAGCGCGTGGTCGTACGAAGGTACCGCGGCACCGAACGGAGACCCGACGGTCGGCCAACCGGTCTCGCTGATGATGACTTTCTTGCCATCCGCGACATTCTGCGCCCGTCGATACATCTCTTTCATGTACAGCAGGGCATACTCCGCGGGGCAGCTCTCCCAAAACGGATAGCAATTCACCAACAGGATATCGCAGGCCGCGGCGACGCGAGGATGGTTCTCGAAGAGAAAATAGGCGTCTACAGTGCCCACCGAAACACCGGGCGCGGCGGCCTTCGCGCGCTCTAGGTAATCGATCAATTGGTCTTCGGTCAGGTCTTCGCGCAGCATGACTTCGTTGCCGACCGCAAGGATGTCGGCATGCCCGGCACGGGCGACTTCGATGCCATTGCGCAGCTCGATTTCGTTCTTATCAAGCTCCTCCGATAGCCCGACCCCGACCATCGTCTTCAAACCGAGCTCATGTGCGATGCGGGGCGTTTCCTGGTTGCCCTCTCTACACGAAAAGCTCCGAATCCAGCGCGTATAGGGCTCAATGATCCTCAGGCGCTCGCGGATCTGGTGCTCGCTGATCTCCGTGCCTGGAGACTGCCCCTCGAGGTAAGGGCTGAACGAAAGGCCGTGAATCTTTCGTCGCAGGATGGTCCAGAGCAGCTCGACTTTGTCCTCGCGCGACATCTGCGTGAGATCCATGCCGAGAAGCCCCGGGAATCCCGGTACCTTGTAGCCAGATCGTCTCAGAGAGACGGCGGCGCTCGACCGAGAGCTCACGGAGAAATCCTTATCGAACGCTTTGGACACAACTGCTCCACTTGGGCGCAAGAGCGCGCGCCAGCGCGAGAGCTTAGCACGATCAGCCACGGGCCGAGCGGTCGATAATTCGGGGTCCCCGGGGCGGCCAAAGCCCGTCAGGGGCGCTATGAACTCCCGGTGGCTGGCTCCCTCTCTTCGTATCCACCCGCCGAGCTCGATGAGGCGCTCCGCGTGGACGTCCGCGTGCTCGGCGATCTCCTCGGTGAGGTCCTCAGGCAGCAGGCAGGGCCGGACGTGTACGAGACCGTCGAGCGCATCCGGGAGCAGGGTAAGGCGCTGCGCGAACCCCATGCAAGTGAGCGGGACCCAGCCCTGGCGGAGCTTTACGCGATCGTCGAGGCCCTCCCGCCCGAGAGGGTGGGCGAAGTCGTGCGGGCTTTTTCTCTCTTTCTCACGCTTGCGAACACCGCAGAGCAACGACACAAGGTGCGCGAGCGACGAACCGCCCAAATGCGCGCCGCTCGGGGCGTCGTCGTCGAACCTCGACTCGATTCCTGCCGCGATACCATTGCGAAGATGATCGCCGCGGGCATCGACCCAGCGCGCGTGCACGAGGCTGCCAGCACGCAGCATGTGGAGTTCGTGCTCACAGCACACCCGACCCAGGTGGTCCGGCGCACGCTCCTTCAGCGCTACAATCGCATTGCGGCCTCACTTCGCGCCGGCGATCGAAAGGACCTCACCCCCGATGAGCAGGACGCCGTGCGATCGCAGCTGCGACGAGACATCTCGACGGTCTGGCATACCGACGAGCTGCATCGAAGCCGCCCTACCCCCACCGACGAAGTGCGTGGCGGGCTCGCGGTTTTAGAACAGTCGCTTTGGCATGCCGTGCCCAGCTTCCTGAGGCGTTTCGACAGTGCGCTTCGGTCGCACACGGGGCACGGTCTCCCGATCGACGCCAGCCCCATTCGGTTTGGCTCCTGGATGGGCGGAGATCGCGACGGGAACCCCAACGTCACCGCGAAGGTCACCCGCGAGGCCGTCTTTCTGTGCCGTTGGACTGCGGCCAAACTCCTCCACGACGAGGTCGACGCCCTGTGCCAGGAGCTCTCGATGGACACCGCGACCGATGCGCTCCGCGAACGGGCGGGCACCAACCGGGAGCCCTACCGCGCGCTCCTGCGGCGGGAGCGCTCTCAGCTTGCCGCAGCGCTTCGCCAGATCGAGGACGAGCTCGACGCCTTGAAGTCGGGTCGAGCCGAGCCGCGGCGGCTCGATTCGTCCGCTCCAACCGCCCAGTCGCTCCTCGACGCGCTGCTGCTGACACGTAGCTCCCTCATCGAGACCGGGCAGCAGGTCATCGCAGAGGGCCGACTTCTCGATCTGATCCGCCGGGTCCACTGCTTCGGCCTGCACATGGTGCGGATCGACATTCGCCAGGAGTCCGCCCGGCACACGGACCTCTTCGACGAGCTGACTCGACACCTGGAGCTCGGAGCGTACAGCGACTGGGACGAAGCGGAGCGTCAACAATTTCTCATCGCCGAGCTGGGCTCGAAGCGACCCCTCATTCCCGAGGACATGCCCGCGTCGCATCAGGTCCAAGAGGTCCTGGACACCTTCCGCATGCTCGCCAGCCTGCCCCGGGACTCGCTCGGCGCGTACGTGATTTCGATGGCCCATCAGCCAAGCGACGTGCTGGCCGTCGAGCTCCTGCAAAAGGAGGCACGAGTCGCGGAACCGCTGCGCGTCGTTCCGCTTTTCGAAACGATATCGGACCTGCAGGCCTCGCAGGAAGTCATGGCCAATCTCCTCGACTTGCCTTGGTACCGGGCTCGCATCGGCGGCAGCCTCGAGATCATGATCGGCTACTCCGACTCGTCCAAGGATGGAGGCCGGCTCGCCGCGGCCTGGGAGCTGTACCAAGCGCAGGAACGACTCGTCGAGCTCTGTCTTGCGCGCGGCGTCCACCTCACGCTGTTTCATGGGCGCGGCGGAAGCATCGGACGAGGAGGCGGGCCGACCCACATCGCCATCCGCTCGCAGCCAGCCGGATCCATCGACCGGGCCCTCCGCGTGACCGAGCAGGGGGAGATGATCCAGTGGAAGTTTGGGACGCCGGACATCGCCGTGCGCAGTCTCGAGCTCTACTCGACAGCCACTTTGGAGGCGACCCTCACTCCACCTGCGGCGCCGAGTCCGGCGTTTCGAGCTCGGATGGACGCGCTCGCGGCGCGCGCGATGGCCGCCTACCGTGAGGTGACGCGCGAAAGTCGCTTCGTTCCCTACTTCCATGTTGCGACGCCGGGCATCGAGCTTGGTTCACTTCAAATCGGATCGCGCCCCGCCCGGCGCAAGTCGGGCGAAGGGCTGTCCGGCCTTCGGGCGATCCCCTGGATCTTCGCCTGGACGCAAACTCGGCTGCTTCTCCCCGCATGGCTCGGGATCGAAACCGCATTGCAGGAGGCGCTCGACGGCGACGGGCTCGCGGAGCTGCGCGAGATGGCCGCAAGCTGGCCCTTCTTTCAGTCGACGCTCTCGCTTTTGGAGCTCGCGCTCGCCAAGGCCGACGAGCGGATCGCCGCGCGATACGACGCCCTACTCACGCCCCCGAACCTTGCCGAGACCGGTGAAGAACTGCGCGCGCGGCTCAAGCAAATGAGGTCCGTCTTGCTGCAGGTGTTGGACCAAGACGAGCTGCTCGAAGCCGACCCCACGCTTCAACGCTCCCTTCAGCTTCGTCGTGCCTATCTCGATCCCATCAACTTAATTCAAGCAGAGCTCCTACGGCGCCAACGAAATTCCGACGACGCGGAGCTTCAGGACGCCCTTCTCGCCACCGTGAATGGCATCGCGGCCGGGCTCAAGAACACGGGGTGAGCCGATGCGTTTCCCGCACACAACGACCCTGGCGCTCCGCTTGTCACTCGCCTACCTCGTGCTGTGGCCGTCGGCCGCTGCAGCGAAGGCGATTCCGGTGGAGCTCCGCCAAACCAAGGAGGGCTGGCAGTTGCTCCGTCGCGGTGAGCCTTATTTTATCCGTGGCGCGGGCGGGGATGGGTCGCTCGAGCAGCTGGCGGCCGCGGGCGCAAACTCGGTGCGTACCTGGGGCGCTGACGGCATTGACTCGCGTCTCGACGCGGCACATGCCCTTGGACTTTCGGTGACGGTAGGCATCTGGCTCGGCCACGAGCGCCACGGGTTCGACTACAGCGACGAGGCCCAGGTGCGCAAGCAGCTCGAAGCGGCCCGCCAGACCGTGCTGCGCTACAAGGATCATCCGGCGGTCCTCCTCTGGGGCATCGGCAACGAGATGGAGGGCTTCGGCGAAGGCGACAATCCGGCCATCTGGAAGGCGGTCAACGACATCGCCGCGATGGTGAAAAAGCTCGATCCGTTCCACCCAACGATGACCGTCACCGCCGAGCTCGGTGGCGGACGCATCGACGGCGTGCAGAAGCTCTGCCCGGCGATCGACATTCATGGCATCAACTCGTACGGCGGTTCGCTCTCGGTCGCAGATCGGTACCGTGCCGGCGGCGCGACCAAGCCCTATGTGCTCACCGAGTTCGGGCCGCTGGGCGTGTGGGAGATCCCGAAGAACGACTGGGGCGCGCCGAGTGAGCCGACGAGTACGGAGAAAGCCGCGTTTTACCGGCGCAGCTACGAGAGCGGGGTCATCGGCGCGCCGGGCCTCGCCCTCGGTTCGTACGTCTTCACCTGGGGGTTCAAGATGGAGGCCACCCCGACCTGGTACGGCATGTTCCTGCCGGACGGCGCGCCGCTCGGGGCGGTCGACGTCATGACCGAGCTCTGGTCCGGTCGCCCCCCGAAGAATCTTGCGCCTACGGTGAAGCCATTGGTGATCGAGGGGGAACCGCGGCTGGATCCGGGTGACGAGGTACGCGTGCGTGCCGTCATTGCCGATCCGGAAGGCGCTGCGATCCGCGTGCGTTGGTTGCTACGCCGCGAGTCCGGTGAATACGCGACCGGCGGCGACTTCCGGCCCGTGCCGCCCGAGGTGGAGGGCGCGGTCCTCGAGGGTCGCACGAACGGCGCACGGCTGCGCATGCCCAAGGACCCGGGGCCGTATCGGCTGTTCCTCTACGCCTACGATGCGGCGGGCCGCGCGGCGACGGCGAACGTGCCGCTGCTGGTCAAAGGCGAGGTGCGCACGCCCATGCCGTTTTACGTCTATCGGGATGGTTTCGAAGGCATGCCCTGGGCCCCCTCCGGGTGGATGGGCGCGATCGAGTCGCTGACCTTGGACGGCGACTACGCGAAGAACCCCCATGAAGGAAAAGCCTGCATCGAGATGCGCTTCGTCGGCGAAGTCGGCACCTGGGTCGGCGTCGCCTGGCAGCACCCGCCCAACAACTGGGGTGACCGGGAAGGCGGCTACGACCTCACGGGGGCGAAATATCTCGAGCTCTGGGCACGTGGCAAATACAGCACCGAGAAGATCAGCATTGCGGTCGGTCTCCTCGGCCAGGACAAGGCGCACCCCGATTCGGGCAAGACCACGGCCGAGGACATCGTTCTGACGCGCGAGTGGCAGCGCTACCGTATTCGCTTGAAAAAGCTCGACCTTTCGAGCATCAAGACCGGCTTCGTCGTGGTCCTCAGCGGTCACGGCTCGCCGGTGACCGTCTACCTCGACAGCATTCGTTTCGTTCGGAAGTAGCAGCTCCGAGCACGTCGCTCAGCGGCCAACCAGCTCCGCTTCGAGCTCCTCCAGGCTCTTTCCCTTGGTCTCCGGCAACAGTCGCATCACGAGGATCAGGCCGATGATCGCGAAAAGGCCATAGATCAGGAAGGTGAGGCTGTTGCCCAGATTCTGAAGCTCCCAGGGAAAGATGAGCTGCACCAAAAAGCTGACGCCTGAGTTGATGAGCCCGACGAACGATATCGCGAGCCCACGAACCCGATTCGGAAAGAGCTCCGAGAACAGAACCCACATGACCGGGCCGAGCGAAATCGCAAAGCTCGCCACGAAGCCCAAGATACCAACGAGGATGATCTTCGGATTTATGTCGTTGGAACCGAAACCGTAGGAAAGGAGCAGCATACACACCGCAATGCCGGTGAGTCCGGCGGCCAGCAGTGGACGCCGGCCGAGGCGGTCAATGAACAGGATCGCGAGCACCGTGAATACCAGGTTCACGAGGCCCACCAGCACGGCCTGCATGAAGGAGGCGTCGGTACCGATGCCGGACTGCTCGAAGATCATGGGCGCATAGAAGAACACCGAGTTGATTCCGGTAGCCTGCTGAAGAACGGCAACCAAGACCCCGATTACGAGCACCGGTCTCATCGCGGGTCGAAAGAGCTCTCGGAGCGCCACGTGTTCGGTGCTCTCTGCGGCGTGCAGCGACGCTTTCACCGCCCTGAGGTCCGCCTCGGCCTCGGCGCCGCCACCCACCTTTTCAAATACGCGCCGCGCATCCTCGTCCTTGCCGTTCATCACGAGCCAGCGAGGGCTTTCGGGCACCGCGAACAAGGCAAGGAAATAGAAGATGGCCGGCAGCGCCTCGACACCGAGCATCCAGCGCCAGTTCCACTCGCCGAGGCGAAGGGCTTCCGCCCATGCAAGGTCCGACTTCCCGATACGAAGAATCAGGTAGTTCGTGAAGAACGCAGCGGATATGCCGATTACGATGTTGAGCTGGTTGAACGAGACCATGCGGCCGCGCATCGTGGCCGGCGCGATCTCCGCAATGTACATCGGCGCAATGATCAGTGCGGCCCCGACGCCGAAACCACCGAGCATGCGCGCGGCAACCAACGTGATGAAACCTGGCGCGACGGCAGACGCCAGCGCCGAGATGGCAAACAGCACGGCCGCGATCTTGAGGACTGGGCGTCGGCCCAGGCGATCGCTGAGCGGGCCCGACACCATCATTGCCATGGTCGCCGTCAGCGTCAGCGACGCGACAGACCAGCCCAGCTCGATCTTGGTGAGATTGAACTCGGGCTCGATGAAGGTCACCACACCGGAAATCACCGACGCGTCGAAGCCCATCAGGAAACCGCCGAGCGCGACTGTGAGCGCGACTCTGATGGCGTAACGCATAATTTCCCGTGGACTAGGTCTACATCTGCGGTGCGGGTGCAGATGAGAACGCTGATTCGCCAGCCCGTGCCTTACGGCCTATTCAAGCGTGGCCAGGACGTTGTCGTAGAAGATGCCCGAGCCTTGGAAGTCCGACGCGACACTACGGAAGCCGATCTGGAGGATCTGGCCTTCGAGGAGCGGGTCGGTCAGATCCAGGATGGCTTCGTAGCGATTCCAGGTGTTTGGAATATTCGTCATCTCGATCGGAACGAAGTTGGTCTGGTTGAAACCGGCCAGGGGGTTCAGCGTCTGGATGTACGCCACTGCGGTCGTGGCGCCCTCGATATTGCCCGCCTTCGCGTCGAAGCTGAACGTGAGCCTCTGGCCGATCAACGAATTCGGAATCGGATTGAGTTCCTGGAAGACGCTAATCTCGACCAGGTCGGTGCCGTTGCCGTGACCCTGTCGGAGCAACCCGGTGATCGGGTCTCGGTCGCAGCAGTTGTAGTCGCTGAAGACACTGAGTTGTTGATCGCCCTGCGGCGCATCGCCTTCCCCGGTCACGACCGCCGAGATGAAGGTATCACTCGGGCTGACGGTCGCGTTGGGCGCACCGAATGGACCGAAGGGGAACTTCAGGTTGCCGCCGCCGTCAAACACATTGGCGAAGAACAACCAGGGACCCAGTGCGACCTCCGCATCGGTGTCTTCAATGAGCGCATTGGGGTTCTGGGGGTCCATTGTCGGCTCGAAGTCCTGTGAGTAAAGGGCAAGGGCGTTGGGCACGCACTGGCCTGCGTCGCAGGTGCCGGCGCCGCCGTCACACGCGTCGGTGTTGTTCGAGGTCTCGCAGACTCCAGCGTTGCACACCGGGTCGGTGCACTCGTTGCCGTCGTCCGTGCAGTCCCCGGGCACGGCACATTCTGCGTTTGGAACGCAGACGCCCGCGCCATCGCAGGTGCCGGCGCCGCCGTCACATGCGTTGGTGTTGTTCGAGGTCCCGCAGGTTCCTGCGTTGCACACCGCGTCGATGCACTCGTTGCCGGTGGCCGGGCAGTCCGCGTCCACCGCGCATTCTGGGTTCGGCTCGCAGACGCCTGCGTTACACGTGCCCGTGTCGTCTTCACACGCGTTGCTGTTGTTCGAGGTCCCGCAGGTTCCTGCGTTGCACACCGCGTCGATACACTCGTTGCCAGTGGCCGGACAATCCCCATCCACCATGCATTCTGGGTTCGGCTCGCAGACGCCTGCACGGCAGGTTCCGTTTCCGCCGTCGCACGCGTTGCTGTTGTTCGAGGTTTCACACTGTCCGTTCGCCAGATTACAGGCCTCGTCGGTGCACTCGTTGCCGTCGTCTTCACAAACCACATCCATGCAGAGGTCGTTCGGGACACATTCGCCGTCCATGCAGACGCCGGTGGCGTCGGCGCAACTGGTTCCGTCATCGACCGGGCTGCTTTCGCACGCGCCGCTGCTCGGGTTACAGGCCTCAGAGGTGCACTCGTTGCCGTCGTCCTCGCAGATGACGCCGTCGCAGGGGTTGCCTTCCCCCGCCACACAGGTCACGCGGACCGTCCACATGCTCATGCAATAAGTGCCGTCGTCGTCGGTCACCAAGACCGTGATGTCGTCGTCACCAACCTCCGTACAGGTATAGGTGGTCGACGCGGCCACCGGGTCGGCGATCGAGCCGCTGTGCGAGCTCCACATGTACGCGATCGGATCGCCCTCCTCGTCCGAAGCGGCCGAGAAGAGGCTAATGTCGTTGCCGACCGACGTCTGAAGCGGTGCCACCACCATTTTGGTGAGCTGCGCGCAAATGTTGAGCTTGCCATTGACCCGCACGCTGCCGAGCTCCTGCGGCACCTTGCAGTTGAGAATCACCATGACCGGCGTCGAGACACCGACCTCGATGTCGAATTCCGCAGAGCCCCTGCAGGTCACTTCCTTGTCGACCGAGACCGCGCTCAGCTCCGCCACATAGGGCTCTTCACCCACGGGAAGCCCATAGACCTCGACCGAGGCCGTCGACCCAGGCGCGCTGACGTCGACGGACCCGCTCATGTCCATCCCGTTGCCTGTGATTTCCCAATCGACCACGTCGATTTGAATATCGCCAGCGAGAACGAGGTTGAGCGACAGGGAACCGCTCGCACCTTGGTCGGTGTCGGTATTCGCGCAGCCAAATGCGGCAAGCGCGGCGCAAAGAAGGAAGAACCAGCGCACGGGATGGGAACCAGGCATGTATGCCTCCAAAGAAGGTGGGGGGATGAGGACGCTATCACCATCTCGCGCTGATCATCAAGCCTCTTCGGACCGGTCCAAGGCCCTTTTCCCAGACTAGCGACGACCGATGCGATGCGGGCCACCGCGGGGCTGACGCGCTGCGGCGACGGCCGCGAATTGTTGTGCGCTGGCTTACATAGTGAGGGTGATCCGAATTCAGCCGTTCGGGAGAGCCGCGCGACGGGCGCGGTGGGTGTTGGAGAGCCAGGCCCGTCCGGCGCGCAGAATCACGTCGCGCCGCTCTGCGATCAGTGCGGCAAGCTCTCTTCAACCGCTTCGCCTTCAGTGAGTAGTTGAAACTGAGGATGGGCAGTGCGCAGCTCCGCATAGGTTCCCTGCGCCGAAACGACACCATCTTGGAGGAAGAAGATGGTGTCGCAGTTCTTCACTGTGCTCAACCTGTGCGCGATGATGATCACAGTCTTGCTCGGTGCGAGGCCATCCACTGCTTCCATGACGAGCCTTTCAGTCACGTTATCCAGTGCACTGGTGGCTTCGTCCAAGATCAGGACATCGGGATCATGATAGAGCGCTCGCGCGATACCCACGCGCTGCCGCTCTCCGCCGGAGAGACGAACACCACGCTCCCCGGTGCGGCTTTCGTATTTCTCGGGGAATTCGTCGGCTACGAACGAATGGAGGCTGGCGAGCTTCGACACCGCTTCGACCCGATCCAGGTCGATTCCCTCCTTTGGTATCCCAAAAGCGATGTTTCCTGCAAGGCTGGTGTCTGCGAGGAAAATGGTCTGCGGAACGTAGCCGATCGAAGCCTGCCAAGGCCGAAGCAGCGCGTCGTCGATCTCCCTTCCGTCGACCAGGACACTGCCAGCCGAGGGCCGCAGCAGGCCCAAGATGATGTCTACCGTCGTGGTCTTGCCTGAACCCGTGGAGCCCACGATCCCGACTTTGGACCCTGCCGGGATTGTGAAGCTCATGTGCTTGAGGGTTGGAATCTCGCTGCCTGGGTACCGATAGACGAGGTCGCGAAACTCGAGCTGCTTTGCCAGCCTGACCCGTGACTCGACGTCCCGCACTGAGGCGGACGCTTGAAGGCTGCTTCTTGGACCCTTCGCGAATCGAAGCGGGCCCCTTAGAGATGCGAGCGCCACGGAGGAAAACTCCATCTCGGCGAGCTGCACGTAGATCCGCTGAAGGGCCGGCATCATCTTGTATCCGGCGAAGGCATAGAGCCCAATCATCGGTAGGCCGGCCGCAAACCCGCCGCGGGTCGCTAGTACGTACAGAACCACCAGCAACATCCCGCCAAACACGATGGCTTGCATCGCAATCGACGGCACTTGCCCGATGACTTTCGACCAAATCATCGCGTCACACATGCGGCGCGACACGGACTCGAACTGCCCAGCGAATGACTTCTCCGCGTGCAGAACCTTGACTTCCTTGATTCCGGTGAAGGCCTCGGCCAAGACGTGATATCGACCCTGGTTCGACTCGAGCCAGGACTCGCCAGCCCGGACGATCCGCCCCCGGAGGAAACGGTACGTCGTCACGTATGCCCCAGCAAGGACGATGACCGTCGTAGCCGCGAGCAGGGGATCGATGATGAGCAAAAAGGCGAAGACGGCAACCGCAACGAGTGCGTTGCTCGCGATCATGAGTGTCGGCAAAACCGCGTGATAGATGACCTGATTCACCTCGTTGATCGTAGTCGCAGAAAGCTCCGAGCTGTGCCTCGAGAGGAACCACTCATACGGCTGCTGCAGATAAGTCTCCACGATTCTGCAACTCCAGGAGTGCATCAAATCCCCCGCGTACCGAACCTGGGCCCAAACGACGAGCGCCTGCAAGACCAATGCGGAGACGACCAGACAAAAAACCAAGGCCCCCGTGACGAGCAACAATTGGTCCGGCGAGGTGACGCCGGTCCATGCCGACAATTTCGCAAGCACTGAATTGCTCTCGATGAGGTCCGGTGAAGAAAGAATCGCCAGAAACGGCATGATTGAAGCGACGCCTGTTGCCTCGAGCAGCGCCAGCAGACCCATCAGGAACAATAACTTCAGTGCTCCCCGCTTTTCAGAGGGCGAGAGCATTGCGTAAAGCTGGCGGACCGACTCAATCACTTCGACTCAACCTTCATCCTGCCAGACCATCGGGGTCCGTGGGCGACGGTGTGCAAGAACCCGAATATCTCCGCCGATGTCAGATCGCTAGTGAACACTCCCTGCTGTGGCATGCGCGTCACTAGGTCAATCCGTCGGGGAAGAGGTGCGTCCAAGGCCCTTTGCGTAGCGTATCGAGCTACGGCGTCTCCCGCTCGAAGGAGCCTCCACCAACGATGGTGAAGTGGTTCTTGCCGACGAGGTCAGATACGTTTCCTTCCCCGGAGAAGTTCTCATCCCCCATCCTCCAAAGGCTTCTCACCGAATCCGCAGACTCATAGCCGGGGATGTCAAATCGAACGTTCTTCGGCTTTCCTTCGTTGTACACCGCTTCGATTTCATCGGCCGCAAGAGGTGTCTCCCAGAAGGCCACCTCGTCTAGGTATCCGCTGAAGTAGTTGTCGCCGGAGCCTTCTCTCGCGAACTGAATGTTACCGACGGCGGCAAGGGCATCGCCCTGGTCGCCAGAGTCGACCTGCTGGCCGTTGAGGTACATCTTTGCGTTCCCTGAGGCCGCTTGGGAGTCGAACGTGAGCATGATGCTGTTCCACGCTTGCGGATCAGCCACATCCGCAAACAGCATTGCGCCAGGTTCACCCGCGAAATCCGGAGTGATGTGGAAGGCCACGCGGCTAGCGGTTTCCCAATACACGCGCACTTGCATCGAGTTGGTGCCGCCCTGAAACACGGGATTCAGATGCAGCATCATCGCCCCAGCCCCGGGCGCACTCTCTGCTTTGAACCAGAGCGAAATCGAGAACGCCTCGACGGTGTCGCCAAGCGTACTGGAAATGTTTCCAGCGCTTCCAAAACCGTCCACCCCGTTGAAGAGCAAGGAGACTTCGTTTTCAGTGCTGCCTGGAAAGTTCGGACTGGCATCGCCGTCCGACGAAGAGCAATGAACGCACATCAAGGAAACCGTAAGCACTGCGATCGTTTTCGCGAAAGACATCAAACACCTCTGAATACCGACGGCACTCGTCGGAAGACTGAGCCAAAAGCTCGGGGATGGAAAAGGGGGTTACTAGTCGACGGGATCATATAATCCAAAATGTGATACATAGCTGCCTTCCGTGGGTTTTCTTTGGCCTTTTCACGAAAAGTGACGTGCTTCACGAATCACTTTCCCCCGGCGGACGCCGCCTGAAAAGGAGGCATATGGGCGTGAATCGCGGAACTGCTGGATGAATCCTGACGAAGAAACAATCACGGTGTTTTCGACGTTTCCGAGGGTCACGGACATCGAGCTCCCGCCCGCCGTGGAGCACGTCCCGCTGTCGGGCGCATCGCATCTCGATCTGGCAAAGGCATACCTGTCGGAGGCTCGCAAAGAGCGCTGCTTTCTCTTCAACGGACTGTGCCGACAAGTGTGGGCGATCGCGCTCCTGAAAATGCTGCTCCCGAACCGGAGACGCAAGCTGGTCGTGGTGGACATGATCCTCTCCGTGCCGTCGACTTGGAAAGATCGGCTCGTCGTTTCCGCACGGCGAAGGCTATTCGCGAAGGTCGACCTATTCATCAGCTACGCCCGCAACACGAAGGGGATCGAGGAGATTTATCGAATTCCTGGATCGCGGTTTCTCTACATTCCGTTCAAGGTCAACGACTGGGACGCGGTCAGGAACCTGCCAACGGGAGACGATGGCCACATCGTCGTGGCTGGCCAAACTCGCCGAGACTTCGACACCTTCCGACGAGCCATTGAAAAACTTTCGACTCCAGTCCGAATCGTCGCACCAGCGCAAAGCACGCTCTCGCAACATGGTTCCGTACTCAGCGATGAAGGCTGGCCCGAACACGTGACATTCGTGAGAAACGCTCAGACTCCCGAGGCTTTCCTTCCGGAGCTCGCGCGAGCGAGGCTGGTCGTTTTGCCCATACTCGAGAAGAACATCACCCCTTCCGGCATCGGCGTGTGCCTCGTGGCGATGGCCTTGGGCAAGTGCGTTGTGGTCAGCTCGGGGCCCGTCGCAGATGGCCTGGTCGATTCGGGAGAAGCGATTGTCGTCCCGGCAGGAGATTGGGTGGCGCTCCGCGACGCGATCGAGCGGGCGTGCTCGGACCCGGAGCTCAGGGCCGCGACCGCGAAAAGGGGGTTCGACTACGCGATGGCGCTTGGAGACGAGAAACGGCTCCACCGGGACATGTTCGATGCGATCGTGCAGCTCTGCCGGAGCTAGGATGACGAGCATCGGCGTGTTCAGCTCCTGAGCCATGCTTCTGCCGTTTGAAGGAACTGATCGGCGACACGATTTCCGTCATAGCGCGTGGCCACGCGTTGCAGCGCGTTCCTCCCTCGCTGCCGAGCGACCTCCGGTTGAAGCGTATTGAGCGCCTCGACCCATTCGCTTTCCGTTTCCGCCCTGAAGTAGTCGTGCTGCGGATCGAGCCCGATCCCTTCGACTCCCCGCTTGGTGCCAAGGCACGCCGTGGCAAACAGGCTGCTCTCAATCACCTTCACACGGGTACCGCTTCCGTAAAAAATCGGTACCAAATTGACGATCGCAGAGTGGTAGTACGGAGTCACCGAGTCGACCTGACCGAGGAACTCAATGCGTGAATCGTCGAGGTAAGGCCCGAGCCAGTTGCCATCACCGGAGCCGACGATTTTCAGAGCGAACGGCCGAGTGACCTTCGGCCAGACTTTGTCCAAGAACCACTTGAGCCCATCGCGATTGGGCGGCCAGTCCAGTCGGCCGAGAAAGAGAAGTTGCTTGCCGTCGGAGGGGACGGAGCGCTGCGGTTTGGCGTCCATGCCGATGGGGAGAGTTTCGAACCGCGCCCCAGGCGCAAGTTCCCGAAACCGACGGGCGTCTTCGTCCGAAACCGTGAAGACGCCCTGCGACGCGCGGCAGAGTGCGACTTCGAACCGTTGGACAGCCCTTCCCTGCCAATCCAGGAATCGCCCCGCCACCCCCTTCTTGTGAGAGGCCCCTCGAAACCAGAGGTCCGCTTCGACGTTGTGTGCCCGGTAAACGAATGGCGCCTTGGGCCACTCGCTCAGCTCCTGAAACCAAGCCGCCGTGTGCAAACCATCGAAGACGACGACAGAGCCAGGTTCGGACACCGCGCGGAGAAGACTCTTGCTCAAGGCCTTGGTCGAGTACTGAGAGAGCGTCAGCGCTCGACGGGGATGCCGGATCAGGTTCTCGAGATGCAGACGCTTTCCGGTCCTAGGACGGCGAACGGCCGTGGCGCTTCGAACCCCGAGCACCTCGACGGCTTTTGGCTCGGAAACCTCTTCGCCCTCCGGCACCAAGGCCAGTAGTTCGATGACCGAGCCTTTCGAGCACAGAGCGGACAGCAACTGTGTCGTCGCTTGCCTGGCACCATCGTTGGCCGGCAGGGGCCATTTCGGAGTGATCCAGAGAAATCGTTTCATGCAACGGTGCGCGCCCGAGCTGTCACTTGGACAAGACCATCACGACGTCGCCGCCGAACATCTTCGTAAACGGCAGGGCGCGAAAAACGAGTTGGTCGAGCTGTTCGATCTTGCTTGGTCGCTCGGGATGTCGATTGGGTAGGAAGCGGCGAAATCGAGAGAACAGGTTGAACCGAATCAACTCGAACTCGGGAAACACCGACTGTACGATCTTCACCTGGTCCCGATTCAGCTTCTCTTCGTCCTCGGTCCGGTGCTCTTCGAGCGAAGGTTTGTTCGGAACGAACCAGGTCACGAGAGGCGAGTGGCGCAAGGCATCGAACACTGGCACTTCGACGAACTCGTGGAAGACGGCGATGCCTCCTGGCTTGAGAACGCGACGCGCCTCCCGCAAAGCGGGCTCGACCTCGACGTGATGCAAGATGTCGAGCCCCGCGACGACGTCGAATGAGTCATCGGGGTAGTCGAGGTTCTCCGCAGCTTGCAAGGAGAAGTCGGTGCTGCCGCTGAATCCATATTGGTCCGCCCGGCGGCGACATTCGAGGATGTTCTCCTCGCAGACATCGAAGCCTGATACCTGGTATCCGATGTGCGCGTAGCAAGTGGACGCGTCGCCCCAGCCGCAGCCGAAATCCAGAAGCCGCTGCGAGGGCCCTCGGTACGCGTCCTTAACGATTTCGTAGACCCGCCAGTAGGGGTTCCACGGGCGCTTTTCGTTACCCAGGACCGGGTCGAACGCGACATCGGCGTGTACATGCTGTTGGGCGTACTCGCTGTAGAATTCGCGCTCGCGTTCTTGCCTCGCCGTCAAATCCTGCATCACACATGCCTTTGGGGCGCGGGGCGCCGCTCACTAGGCCTCGACCCCGGCGCCCAGCGCAATGGTATGGTGAGCTAGCTCACGATCTACGCCGTTCTCGCAGGACACGAGCCGGCTGAATCCGACGCGCTCGAGCAACTCGTGAACCGCGACCGGTACGTCGACGAGTTGAAGGCGGCTACCGCGGACTCGCAGGTGGGAGTAGATCCGCACGAGCATGGCCAGCCCGGCCTCGTCGATGCGTCGCACCTTCGCTAGCGAAAGCACGACCAGCTTCGCGCCCGCCAATTCAGAAAGGGGAAGCCGCTCGGCCAAGGACAGCGCTTCGGTGCCCCAGAAATCTCCGTCGAGCTCGATCCAAAGTCGACTCGTGGTCTCAGCTTGCATCTTCATTATCCACTTACGTAAGCACGCATCGTGCCAACATCTTCGTCGCTCGCAGGCGATGCCGGCTCCGGCTTCCAGATTTCGTATAGGGTCGCTGCCTCAGCGAACAAGATGAAGAGGAACCAGCTCCAGCACTGCGACAAGAAAAACGCGGCCACGCAGAAGCCCACCATCGATGGAAAGACAGAACGGCGCACTGCTCGCTCGATGGGACTGTCCTCCGGCACGTCAGCCTTTCGGCGGTGGTATGCGACTCGGAACGTGAGAAAGACGAGCGCCATGAAGGGGATGAAACCAACGACGCCCGTCTCAGCGGCCGCCTTTACGAACGAGTTGTGCGCATCGCGCGGTTCCCACTGCACGGGATTGCGGGCGTAGCCCTGGTAGTTCTCTGCGAACTGCCCGAAACCGACGCCAAACACGGGGTTGTGGACCGCCATACGCACCCCCGACGCCCACATGTCGAGCCGCCCTTGTGCAGACTCGTCGAGCTCCCCAGGCCTGTACGCGCCACTCGACCTTTCGTTCACGCCTGCGAGAAGCAGCATGCCCAGCATCAACGCTGCAATGCTCGGAACGAGCACGAGCCGTAGACTGAGACTGCCTCGGTCGTAGAAGGTGAACGCCAGTGCGGCCATGAGCCCGAGCACGCCACCGCGAGACACGGTGGCCATGATCCCGGCGACCAAGATCGCGAGCATCAATGACGAGCCCAGGCGTCGGAGACCCCGGGTTCCAAGGGAAAGCTCGGCGAAGAGAGGTACGTACACCAGCAAGATCAGCGCGAGGTCGTTTGGATCGCTCAACAAGCCGACGATTGCGGCTCGGTTCCCTTCGACCGTCGCGAGCCCCGAGGTCCGCACATACACGGCGAGGAGCGCGAGCCCGACCGTACACATGGCGAGCGCGAGGTGGAGCCTGACCGCCTGCCCTTTGGTGGTGACCAGGTGCACGAGCAGCCCGTACATGACTAGCATCTTAATGAAGACATCGGCGAAGAGCTCGAGGCTAGCCGAGGGGTAGGTGCTCATGATCGACGAAAGCAGGACGCCTCCCGCAAGCGCGAGCATCCACTTCCCCTGCGGCGCCCGCGACAGCCGCATGTCGCTGTGAAACAGCTTCGTGACTACCAACGAGAGGATCGCGACCACTGCGATGACTTTGGCCGGTTGCATCGCGGCAAGCGCCGGGAAGTGGTCTGCAGGCCGCAGGACGAGCACCACGATGAATGCAAGCGTTGCGTTGAGCGCATTCGAAAGAATCCAGACGACCGCGGCGACACCGAGCACGATCCCGACGGCGGCCATGGGATGCAGCGCGACGGCCGAAGCCCCGACGGCAACCGCAAGGCCCCCGAGCAGGGCTGTGCTGCGCACCTACGCCTCTCCTCGGGGCATCCGACCGAGCGAGGGGGCGCCAAGGGCCTCGGCAAGCTCCCGCTCACCGCGAAGCGCATCATCGAACGCAGAAGACAGCGCCACCGCCAAGAGCGCGAGAACTAGGCCCGCGAACAGCGCGCCGAGCAGCACGATCCAGAGCGGCGGCGTGAGCGAGCGCGTGGGCATCACCGGCTCCTCGACGGTCCAGACCTGACTGCCCTCGGCAAACATCGACAGCTCTTCGGTCACCAAACGCTGACGAAGGAGCGCCTCTTCGGCCGACGCCTCCTTGAGCTCCACCAGCAGAGCCTGATGCTTGGCGGTCAGGCTGATTTCTGAGTTTGGATCGGCCCCCGGATCGTCCAGCGGGGAGTCCGCCGTTTCGCCCGAGGTTTCCTCGTTGTCCTTGCGCTGGCCATTGACCGCCCTCTGCAACGCTCGAACGCGCTGCTTGGCTACGGCAAGCTCTGGATGGCTTTTCCCGTAGCGATACTTGATCTCGATCAGCTCGCCGCGCGCCTCCGCCAATTCCTGACGGAGTCGCGAACTTCCTAGGCCGCTTCCAGGGCTCCGCCGCTTGAGCTTTGCCTCCGACGCCTCGACCTGTTGCTCTGCCGCCGCGAGACGAACCTCGGCTTGCGCCAGGGCTCTGCGGACGCTGAGTTTTCCGCCCATCCTCGTCTCTTCTGCCTCCGGCAACTGCGCTACGGTCGGGGCGATGTTGCTGGATTCACCTCGAAACCGTTCGAGCTGGTCCTCGAAGAACGCCGCGGAGGCCCGAACCGTCTCTCGCTGCGGGCGCAGGATCTGTTGGGTGAACACGTAGATGAGCGCCTTGGTCGCTTCGTACGCCTCGACAGGGGTTTTTCCGTCCACTTTGAGCAGGACGAGCTCTCCCCCAAGCCCCACGACCTGGAACGACTCCTGGAACCGTTCCACTGCCTCGTTCACTTCTTCCGGGGTGGCCGCATCCTCCAGTCGTCCGAGTTGCCGAAGGACCCGCTCCGACGTGCTGTGACTTTGGAGGATGCTCTCGACCAGTGGCATGCGCTGCTTCGCCGACCACTCTTCCAACATGTCCTTTTGAAAAGGGTTGATGGTCTGCTGGTCTTGAATGAGCAGCCGCGCTGTCGATTGATAGCGATCGGGGGAAATCTGCCATGCGAAACCGGCAGCCAAGAGAGTGAGCAGCGGGATCAGCAACAACAGGTCCCAGCGCCGCACGACCAGGTGAAACAGCGAATCCGGATTGAGCTCTCGTAGCGAGTTTTTCATGACCACCAGCGGAACTGTCGAGTGAAGACACCCGGAGGAAGCTGCGGCGGCCAAGTCCGAAGGCCCGCTCGGATGGTGCGCAGAGTCTCCGCGGGTGGCGGACAGTCAGAGTCGTTCCAGATGCCACCGAGCACACGCATCCCGAGGGTGCGGAGCTGAGCTGCGCAATCGGCTACCTCCGCCCGGGTCGTGACCATCCCTCGAGCAACGAGCAGCGCGCCGTCGACCGAAGCCCGGACCGCGGGAGCAAGCACGGCCGCGCCGTCCCCTTCGAGCAAAGCCACGCCATCCACCCAGACATAGCCATTCGAGACCTCCGAGCGCGGCCGTGGGGGGCCAAAGGGCTGAACCTCGAATGGCTCGTCCGTCACGGCACTCGCGTGACGTTGGACGCACCGGGCAAAATGGGTCTTTCCATCTCCGGTGTGGGCGGAAACCAGGAGAATGCGCCTGGCGTCGGCCGCCTGCGCGGCGTTGAAGGCGCGTGCGACGAGGCGGTGCTCCGCGCGTAGCAACTGGGGGGACCTGCTCACTCCATCTTCCGTAAGCAAGATCGGATCCGAACGCAAGATCTGGATCGAACGCCCTGAGAATCGGGAAATTCGGCTGCTCTCTCCGTATGGGGACAAGTCGCGTTTCGTTATGAAACGCAGCAAAGTCTCGCCGTCCCGATTCGGCACACTACCAGCGCTGTGCTCCATGGCGCAATCCTTGCTTCGTTCACGCCTTGCTGAAGCCGTTTGTCCACGGAGTTTTGCTTGAACATGTGCCCGAAGTCGCGCCGACCTCTGCGTGTCGCCCATCTGATGCAGTATTTCGCGATTGGCGGACTCGAGCGCATGGTCGAGCGCCTGAGCGTTGCGTCGAAATCGCGAGGCGTCGAGACCCTGGTCATCGCCTACCTCGAAGACGGCCCGATTCGCGCCGAGCTCGAGGAACAGGGCGTCCGAACCCTGACATTCGACAGCGGACCAGGCCTGCACCCAGGGCTCATCTGGCGACTCCGTTCGGTGCTTCGTCGGGAGCGGATCGACGTGCTGCACACCCATCATGTGGGCCCATTCGCGTACGGAGCGCCGGCGGCCATCCTCGCCGGATGCCCCCGGGTTCACACCGAGCACTCGCACGAGCTCTACGACACGCGCCGACGGAAGCTGCTGGGGGCGATGATGTCACCACTCGCCGAAGTGGTCGCCGTGACACCCGAGATTTCCGAGTTCCGGAAACGCTTCCCAGGTCGGTGCAGGGTCATCACGAACGGGGTTCCCCTTCCCTCGCTCGAGCCTTCGATGCGTGCTCGAGGCCGCGCGCTACTGGGCGCGGAACAAGACAGCTTCGTCCTGGGCTGTGCAGCCCGCTTGTCCCCCGAGAAAAATCACGCCGGCCTTCTCGAAGCATTTGCCCAGCTGCTCGACGACGAGCCTCGTTCGCTTCTCGCATGCGCGGGCGTTGGCCCCCTCGCGGACGTGCTTCGTGCGGACGCGACGCGTCTGGGCGTGAGCGAGCACGTGCGATGGTTGGGCCCGGTGGAGGACATGAGGCACTTCTACGCTGCACTCGATGCCTGCGTTCTCAACAGCACGCGTGAGGGATTGCCGCTTTGCCTGCTCGAAGCGATGTCATTCGGCATCCCCGTGGTTGCAACCGATGTCGGGGGCGTTGGTGAGCTGATTGCAGACGGGGCCGGGATACTCGTGCCGCCACAGGCACCCCAGGTCCTGGCCGGCGCGCTGCGCTCGCTTGCCACGCAGCCCGAGCGCGCAAACGAGCTCGGCCGCGAGGGAAAGTCCCGAATTCGCCAAAGCTACAGCATCGACCAGATGGTCGATCGCTACGTCGAGCTCTACCACGAAGTCGTGAAAAGGCCGTTTGCGCGGGCCGACGCGGAGTCCGCACCGTGCGCATGAGCCACATCATCGCGCCAGGGCTCATGGCGGGCGCGGAGAGTGTCGTCTTGCAGGGATGCACCGCTCTGCTTGCAAGCGGACACGAGCTATCTCTTCTGGTCATCGTGGAGAACCGCTGCCCTCACTACGGGGAGGAGTTCCTGGAAGCCGCGCGAACGAGGGCCATCCCCGTTGAGCCTGTGGAGGTCCGCGGTCGCCTCGATCTCGGCGCCGTCATGAAACTCCGCGCGGCGTTCAAGGCACAGCGCGCGGAGGTCGTTCACGCGCATGGGTACAAGGCGCTCGTCCATGCCATGCTGGCTCGGAACCGAAAGCTGACCCTCGTGGTCACACACCATGGCGAAACCGGCCACGATCCATTGGCGCGATTCTACGAGCGTCTCGCTCGAGCGCTCTATGGGCAGGTCGACTGTGTGTTTTCCGTGTCGAGCGCGACGACCGAGTCACTGATCGCCGCGGGCGTGAAACGCGCAAAGCTCAGAACCGTGCCGAACCCGGTCTCGCTCCCCGCACCGAGCCCCGACCTGGGGCCAAGCCCATCCGAAGGCGCGCTTCTGTTCGTGGGCCGGCTCAGCGAAGAAAAAGGGCTCGATGTTCTGCTCCGAGCGCTCGGATCGTCGCGCGCACCGAAGCAGCTGACGCTGGACGTTGCGGGCGACGGCCCCTGCGCGGGCGAGTGGGAGGCGCTCTCGGCCAGCCTAGGGCTCGATGCAAGGGTGCGCTGGCTGGGCGTGCGGTCGGACATCCCCAAGCTACTGTCCGAAGCCCAGGCGCTGGTCCTGCCTTCCCTTCGCGAGGGGCTGCCTCTGGCGGTCTTGGAGGCGGCCGCGTGCGAGGTTCCTGTGCTCGCCAGCCGAGTCGGTGGCGTACCGGAAGCTGTATGGGAGGGCGAGACAGCCATGCTCGTTGCGCCGGGCGACGTTGAAGCCTGGTCGAAAGCGCTCGAAGCCCTACCCGCGCAGATCGAAGCGCTTCGAAAGGGCGCACGCCGCCGAGGTGCCGAGGTTCGGGCGCGGCATGCGCCCGAGCGCTGGGCCGAGCGGACAGCGCGACATTACCGTGAGGTCGCAAGATGATGGCGGCCTGCCGCCGAGATCGCACCGTCGCACGTTTCACTTCGGTAAACGCCGGACGACCGTTGTTCCAGATCAAAGCATCGATGCGCATGTCCGTGAAACGACGGGTCGAATACCCGTGAATATCTGCACTGTCGATTTGGTCTGGCGGTTGCATAAGCAATCCGCACCCCCCGTTTGAGTCGAAGGAGATCCCGGTATTCGCATGCCAACTGCGATTGACATACTCATCATCGCGTTCTTCTTGCTGGCGCTCGTCTCGCCGTACCTGCTCTACCCGCTGGTCGTTCGGTTCGGGTTTCGGCCTAAAGTGCGAACCTCTGTTCAGAAGGCCGAACGCTTGCCCAAGGTGAGTGTGCTGATCCCGGCGCACAACGAGGCCCCCCGGCTAGACCAGAAGCTCCGAAACACCCTCGCTCTGACGTACCCGCGCGAGCACATCGAGATCCTGGTCGCGTCGGACGGGTCCGATGACCAAACGGCCGACGTTGGACGCGCGTTCGAGCACGCGGGAGTGCGCGTTTTCGAGCTTCCAACGCGGGGCGGCAAGCTCGCCGCCCTGAACTACCTGCTCACGCAGGCCCGAGGTGAGCTCATCTTGTTCACGGACGTCGGCGCAAACCTGCCCGAAAATACGGTGGCGGAGCTCGTGCAGGACTTGGCAGACCCGAGCGTCGTCGTCGCGATGCCTCGGTACGCCTCGATCGGCGGAAATGGGACCGCCGCGGCCGATGGAGCGTATTGGAATCGCGAGACGCGCCTGAAAGAGCTCGAGGCCGATCGCGACATGCTGCTCGGTGCGCATGGGGCGTGCTACCTCATGCGCCGCGACGCGATCGCCACCGTCCCAGCCGATACCATCCATGACGATTTGCTTTGGCCGTTGCTCGCGCGCGCGGCCGGGGGACGCATCGTCTATCGATCCGATATCGTGGTCCCCGATGTGGCTCCGGCTCACCTCTCGACCATCTTCGAGAGAACCGCACGCATGGCGCACGGCAATCTTCAGATCCTCTGGCGCAACCGTGCGCTACTCGGCCCACGGCATGCCCGAATCGCTACGAGCCTCATCGGACACAAGCTGCTGAAGACACTGGGTCCGGTTTGGATTCTGGGGCTGGCGCTCTGGGTCAATTACCGCGCCTCGAGCGCAGCAACCTTGGTTCCGCTGGCCATTGCCGGTGACGGACTGATCCTCCTGCTCGTCGGGGCCATGGCCTGGCGAGGAGCGGGCCTTCCGCTGCCAAAGAGCCTCGCGATGGGCGTGCACGCGCTGGTCGCCATCTCGGCATGCGGGTTGGGGATATTGCGTTTCCCCCTCCGCGCCAACGGAACGCGCTGGCGTCGCCCCCCCGAGCACGATGTTCTTGCGCTGCATCGCCCCGCCGTTCCCCCGCGCTCGGTGAGAATCGTCAAGCGGACTCTCGACGTCACCGCGAGCGCGCTTGGCATCTTCTTCGCGTTGCCAGTGATTCCTTTGATCGCGGTAGCGATTCGTCTGAACTCCCCGGGTCCGGTCTTGTACCGTCAGGAGCGGGTCGCCAAGGACTACAAGGGACGGCCGTATGGGTTTGCGATCTGGAAGTTCCGGACGATGCGCGTCGATGCCGAGGCGGACGGAGAGGCCGTCTGGGCTCTCGAAAAAGATCCACGGGTGACCGCGGTGGGCGCATTCCTGCGCAAGGTCCGGCTCGACGAGCTCCCCCAGCTCTTCCAGGTGCTTCGCGGCGACATGACCTTGGTCGGCCCGCGCCCGGAGCGTCCGTCCATCACCGACACGCTTTCGCTCCAGCTACCGAGCTACGACGATCGACACGCTCCCTGTAAGCCTGGCATCACCGGCTGGGCCCAGGTCCACACCGGGTACGACACCTCGGTCGACAGCGTGCGCGAGAAGCTCCTCTACGACTTCACGTACAACGCGCATCTCTACGAGCTGCGTAGTTACCTAGCGATGGAGATGCGAGTCATTGCCCTCACGCTCGTGGTCATCATGTTCAGAAAAGGCGCGCACTGATTTCTCAACGCAGCCCGTACTTCTCGAGTTTGCGATAGAGCGTGGTCCGACCGATTCCGAGCGCCTTGGCCGTCTCGGTGAGCCGGCCGTTCTTGTCGCGAAGTGCGCGTTTCACGGCCCAGCGCTCTAGGTCCTCGAGGGTCAAGGGCAGTTCCTCTAGGGTTTTGGGCGTAGGTCGTTCGCTGGAGGTTCGGGGTTCGCTGGTACTCGGGGGCGGCAGGACAGTCGAGGCGGCGCTCCCGCGATCCGGTGGGAATGCGCTGAATCTAGCCGGCTGCGCTGAACCGCCATCATGGTCCCGAACCCTCATGGGCAGGTCATGAAGATCGATCTCTTCGCCGGTGGCAAGCACCGCAGCACACTGCAAGACGTTCTCGAGCTCCCGGACGTTTCCAGGAAATGGGTAGCGCTCGAGAGTCTCCATCGCTCGCGGAGTCAAGCGCCTAGGCCCTGCCCCGAGATCGGCGGACACGTCGTCGAGCAGCCTCGGAACCAGCAGACGGAGATCCCCAACACGCATCCGCAGCGGAGGAAGCTCGATCTCGAACACGACGATCCGGAAGTAGAGGTCTTCGCGAAACCGATTGGCCTCGACCATATCGCGCAGCCCGCGATGCGTTGCGGTAATCAGCCGAAAATCGCTAGCGACCGTGCGAATCCCCCCAAGGCGGTCGAAACAACGCTCCTGAAGCACGCGCAATAGCTTGGCCTGTACGCCCAGCGAGAGCTCGGCGACCTCGTCCAGAAAAAGCGTGCCACCGTCCGCCCGTTCAAAGCAGCCGGCCCGGGCCTTGTGTGCGCCGGTAAACGAACCCCGCTCATGTCCGAAAAGCTCGGAGTCCTGCAACGACTCGGGGATTGCGGCGCAGTTTATCGCAACGAAGGGGCCGCCCGCACGACGGCTGTTCTCATGGATCGCCCTGGCGATGAGCTCCTTTCCCGTTCCGCTGTCGCCGCGAATCAAGACGCTGATGTCACGGCCCGCCACGCGATCGACTTGACGAAAAACCTCGCGCATCCTTGGAGATCGGCCGATCACGCCGGCGTAGGAATCCTCTTCGGCCGAGTCGTCGATGTGCGCGTGTTGCTTTTCCTCCGAATATCGCAGGGCGCGCTGGACGGAAGACAGCAGCGTCTTTCGGTCGACCGGCTTGCTCAGATAGTCGCTGGCCCCTGCCTGCATCGCATCGACGGCCAACTCCGCGGAGGCGTTCGCACTGAGCATAAGGACAGGGACGCTCGGATGCTGCCGTCGTACCGCGTCGAGCGCCTGTCGGCCGCTCATTCCAGGCAAGCTGCAATCGAGGCACACCAAATCGGGTAAGCTGGTATCGAGGCTGTCGAGGAAGCTCTCGGCGTCTGGGCACTCGACCGTCCGCATGCCTGCGTCGTTGAGCCAGCTTGCAGCTGAAGCGCGTGGGTCTGAATCGCCATCGACCAACACGACCAGTGGGCTGGCTACATAGGACTCCATGGGGATCACTCCTTGAGGGTTCTCTCTTCGGCGATGCCGAAAAAAGGGACGGGGTGGCGACTCTGCGATCCCGTGTCCCGAATTGCAACACGGAAAGTCGTGTCGTTCCGTTCTGGAACTCACCGCCGAGCCCGAAAATCCGAACTGATCTAACCCTGTTGGGTCGTCTTCGCGACTTCGCCCTTCACACGAAAGTGGCGGTTTTGTCGAAGTCTCGCGGGCGCTGCAAGCTCCGGTCGCGGGCGCGCGCGGCGTAATGGGCAATCAGCTGAAGCGGGACCGCCGTCGCAATCGGGGCCCAGACGGGGTCGATTTGGCCGGCGGAGATGCACGGCAACCCTTCCCGCTGCGCCATGATCGCGGTCTGGGAGTCACCCACCAAGACGGGCTCTCCGCCTTGCGCGACGACGTCACGCACGTCCGATAGGGTCTTGCCGAACGTCGCATCGTGCGACGCGACCAGGACAACCGGCGTGCCGTGCTCTAACGACGCGAGCGGCCAATGTCTGAGCTCGCCCGCCGCGAGGCCTTGGGCGGGCACATCCGAGAGCGCCGTCAGCGTGAGCGCGCCTGCAAGAGCAAGCGGATAATTGATTCCTCGACCCAAGTAGATTGCGTGACCCGCCTCGGCAATTCGGCGGCCCAGTGCGGCACAGTCGTCTTCGTGCGCAAGAACGCTCTTCATCGCATCCGGAACAGCAAGAATGGAAGCGAGCATGCCGTCTTGGTCGACGCCCCCGTGCTTGAGCTGTCGAATGGCGATCGACGCCGCCGCAAGTGCACAGAGCTGAGCTGCAAAGCCATTGGTCGATGCCATTCCAACGTAGGGACCTGCCCTGCAGTCGAGCACGGCATCAGACTGCCGAGCCATCGCACTCGAGGTCACGTTGACCAGAGACACCGTGGGCACGTCTTGCGCTTTCAAGTGTCTCAGCGCTTCGAGCATGTCTGCGTTTTCCCCCGATTGCGAAACCAGTAGCGCCATGGTTCCCTCGGTCAGGATGGGTTCGCGGATCCCGAGCTCGGAGCCGAGCTCTAGCTCGACTGGGATGCCCGCAATTTGCTCGAGCCAAGCCCGAGCGGCATACGCCGCGTGGTATGAGGTTCCGCAACCGATCGCGAGGACTCGATCTGCGTACCAAAGAGGCCCGCACCAGCCCTCGAGCTCGCCGGACTTCGTGTCCTGTTCAAGTTCGCTCAGCGTGTGGCCTAGAATTGCGGGCTGCTGTGCGATCTCGATGTGGGTGACGTGCTCGTCGATTTCGCGCTGGCCGCTTTCCCGCAGGCTGGCCAATCTCTCGACTCGCGTCCAGCGGGGGGCGATCTCCTCGAGCACCGAATCGAAGATGCGCACATGCCCGGGGCCGAGCTCGGCGATCTGTCCGTCCTCGAGCGGCGCGGTTTCATGGGCCACTCGTTCCAGCGCAGCTTCGTCAGAGGCCAGCCAGGAAGCGCCATCCCCACGCCCAACGGCAAGCGGACTCCCGCTACGCGACGCATACACGCGGTCGTCATGCTGCGTGCAGATCAGCCCGAGCGCATAGGAGCCCTGCAGCCGCGGCAGCACATTGCGCAACGCCGCCATGGGATGAGCACGCTTGGCCAGCTCTCGGTCAAGCAGCCAGACGATGACCTCACTGTCCGTGTCGCTGCGAAACTGGGTGCCGTCACGCTCGAGCTCGGCCCGGAGCTCTGCGTGGTTTTCGATGATGCCGTTGTGAACGACGGCGACTCTCGAGCTCGCGTGTGGCTGCGCATTGTACCGAACGGGTTCGCCGTGCGTCGCCTGGCGCGTGTGCCCGATCGCGGTCATCGAAACGAGCGGCTCACTGACGAGCAGCGCCGCCAACGACGACAGAGGCCCCTTGGCTCTGCGCCGCTGAATTTGATGGTCGGTCAATACCCCCAAGCCAGCCGAATCGAAGCCCCAATCCTCGAGGTCGGCCAAGCCCTCCATCACGCAGGGGATCACGTCCTCGTGTGCAGTGGCACAAAAGATCCCACTCATCTTCGTCCTTCTGGTTGAGGGCTCGAAATCGAAAACCCCAGGTCGGCCCAAGATGAATGCGAAAACCGGGCCAGGTGTAAGGACGGGGTTTTAGAGAGGTGACGTTTCACATGCGAACGCCGCCGCGCATCGGCGTCCCAAATGGGCACGCGGCAAGTGCCAGTCGAAGCCAGCCGTTTCATTTCGGACGCTGGCTCTCGGAGTCGCGAGGCACAGAGCTGCTCTGTGTCATTCCACCGTCAGCTGCGAGACCGCGTACCAGCCGTCTGCCCGGCGACCTGCGATGCCCAGAAGAAGCGGCGGGAGCGCCCTGGTTGCGGGTTTGACTCCATCGCGATCCAGCAAGGCGACCTCGACCTGATAGATGCCCTTTGGCAGGTCTAACGGAACGGTAAGGGTATCGCGGACCTTCCATCTGCCCGGCAACCAGGTGCGGGTGTCCTGCGCGCTCGGAAAGGTGGGCGCCTTCGAAGCGCCACGCAGTCGATACGTCAGCGCACGCGGGAGATACGCGGGTGCAACGCCAAGATTGCTCCAGTTCGCAATGAAGGTGATGCTGCTTCCGGCCCGGACGGTGCTCGGGTGATTGAAATGGTCGATCACAAAGCGGTAGCCGTTCTTCCTGAGCAGCTCGTCGATCGGGCCGACGTAACTGGCGGGGACCGGTTTGGATTTGGCGTTGAGGACGGAGGCGTGCTGGCTGAGTGCCCACCGGAACGTCTTTTGGAGCTCGCTGTCGGGCGTGGATGCATTCCAGCCGAGCTCGTGCCACTTGTTGAGCGTGCCGCAGATCTCGAGCTGGACCGGCGCTCGCTTCCAGACGTCGATAAAGCCGGGATCCGCGGCCTTGGCGGCGGCGAGCATTTTCGGATACAGGCTCTTTTGGTGGCTCCAGGAACCTCCCCACAATCCCCAGTCGCCCCAGCAGTCCGCGCGCCAGCCAGCCCCGCCCTGGGTGGCGTGCAGCATGAGGGGCACGTTCTCCTCATCCGGTGCCAACATGATCACCGGCGTCTTCGAAAAGGCGCGCAGATGATGATCGATGAGCTGAGTCAAAGCCGTCGCGATCTGCTGGCGTTCCTTGCCGCCGCTGGGCTTGTAGACGTCGATGATGCTGTCGACGTCTGACAGACAGGCCGTGTTCCACTCTCCCCAGCAACCTACCGTGCCGATGTCGACGTGGTCGACGGCGGGGTGGCCGTTGTACCGGTCTCCCAGCGCGCCGATCAGGCGGGCGTGCTCACGCTGCAGGTTGGCGTCGCGATAGTCGGGCCAAAAAGTCTTGCCGACACCACCCGCGCGCCACTCACCGGCGACCTCGTACGGGGCACTGGTCAGCCAGTCAGGAAGCCCGGACTGCCCCTCGGCGACGGTCATGACCCGGAAGCCCAAGGTCATCCCCAGTGCGTTCGCCGACTGGATGGCATTGTCGATCATCTCGAAATCGATCTTGCCCCGCTCGGGCTCGATCTCCCGCCAGTGCCAGCGGAAGTACGCGGTTCCGGATTTTGGATAGTTCTCCGGCCAATTTTTGAGAACGCGCGCGGCGCATTCCTTTGGCGGATAGGTGATCGGCGGCAGATTGCACCACCAGCCAAAATGGAAGCTGGCAAACCCCATGCCCGGGTTGGTCAACACATCATCGATGCGTTTGGGATGGACGGTCACGGTGCCTACGTCCGCTGGATCGGCGGGTTCAGGGACAGAGTAGTCTGCGATGGGTTCGATCGAGCCGCCCGAGCCATCGCTGTCCAGCAAGGCGTTGCACACGCCGAAGGCGAGCAAGCCGGCCGCAATGCCGGCCGCCGCGAGCGCGAAAGCATCGACTGGGCGAAAGCGTCGTGGGGTCATTGCGTGGATGTCGTAGGAGGTTGCCTAGAACGAAGTCAGCGTCAAGCCCTGAGTCGTCGCGCAGGTACCGGTCGTTCCACATGGCGGTGCATCGTTCCGTCGGGTCAGGCCGATCGCGAGGCCGGTGCCGACTCCCACAACTGCAATGGCGCCAATCATGACCCAGAAACCCGGTCGTTTCACGAAACGCTTCCGGTCGTCGGAAGTCGGCTCAGGCGGAGCGCCGCCCAGCTCCGTCCCATCGATGGCGACGCTGGATGGCGCCAACTTGATTGCCGGCGCCGCGACGGGCGCATGCCGGTGCAATGCAATCGTGTATGCCTCTCGGGCTCCACGTTCGAGATCGAGCTTTCGCGTCGAGGTCTCGTACGCGTCGTGTGTGATGCGGAGTGAATGGTACCCAGGGTTCATCCGGATGCTTCGTTCGGGACCAGAGCCTTCGGCAGGCCGATCGTCGACGAACACTTCGGCATCGCCCGGCGTGATGGCCAAGCGAACTTCCGCCACCGCGATTTCGAGCAAGCTTCGCAGCTGCTCTCCGCGCTTCCGGGCGGCCGGGTTGCTCAGAACTTCGGACATCGACTCGTACCGGTCGAGCTCAGCGAGCCCTTCGACCGGGCGATCGAGTCGGTAGAGCGCATTGGCGATGTTGTATGAGGTACTCGGGCGCGGAACCAATTCGGCGGAACGACGGAACGCCCATAGCGCATCGGCCCAACGCTCCGTCTTGGCCAGAGTCACACCGTTCTGGAAGAGGTCGCGGGCTTGGTGCTGGGCTGACTGTTTGTCCTGTGCAGCAGCCGTAGGCGGGATCTGACTGGTCGAGATGCAGCACACGATCGCGAGCACCGAGACGACGTAGAGCGATTTCACCATTCGGTCACCAATTCTGGAGGTTGTCCGTATTCCGGGTCCTTTGAGGTCGGGGGCTTCTTCCGGCGCGTAGGCTTCGCTTTTCGGCGCGGTTTGCTTGCTGCGGGCTTCGCGGCCTCGGGTTCCGGCTTGGCGCTCGCTTCCTCGACGGGTTCCGCGGCGGCCTCCTCGACCGGCTCCGCGGCGGGTTGTTCGAGGGCCTCGGATCCAGCCGGCTCGTCGGCGAGCTCCTGCGCGGACTCAGCGGCGAGCTCCTCGACGGGCGCGGCGTTCGCTTCTTCCGTAGGCTCGGCCACGATCTCCTCGACAGCTTCTCCGGTGAGCTCCTCGACGGGCTGGGCCCTGACTTCTTCGAGTGGCTCGGCCATGATCTCCTCGACAGCTTCTCCGGTGAGCTCCTCGACGGGCTCGGCCCCGACTTCTTCGAGTGGCTCGCTCGCCCTCGGGTTCGGTTCCTCGGGTTCTTGGACCGCCTCCTGCTCTGCAATCGCTGGCTTCAGGAGAGACGCCGACCCTTGTCCTGGATCGCGCACAGTCCACCACGCCGACAGGGCAACCGCGATCGCCAAGGCGAGACCGCCAAGCAACGCTTTGCGATGCGACCGAACCGGGACCGTCGCGAGCTCCGCATCGGCTGCGATCGATACGCGTTCCGCCGAGAACAGCTCGTCCGGACCCAAACCGGACAAAGTTAGATTCGTCTTGCTCGGGACCGATGGCGGCGGCGAGGAAGATAGCGATGCCGGTGCCGGGGGCAGCGAGGACCTCACAATCCCCATGTTCTCGATGCGCGCCTTGAAATCCGAAAGGGTCGCGATTCGGACATCCGGCGTCTTACCCAGGGCATCCCGCAGGAGCGGAACATAGGCGTCCGGGACCCCCTCGAAGTCGATCGGCGACTCGCACACCGCGGTCAAGACGTCCACGGCGCTGTCGCCGTCAAAAGGCGCGCGCCCCGTCAAACACTCGTACCAGACCACGCCGACGCCCCAAACATCGGTGTGAGGGCCGACCAGATGGCTCTCATCGCGCGCCTGCTCTGGGGACATGTAATGCGGCGTGCCCATGATCACGTTGCCGTTGTCGGTCAGTTCGCGGGACCGTTTGTCCTGAAGGATTTCGGCGACCCCGAAATCGAGGAGCTTCGGACTCATCTTCCCGTAGGCGTCGAGGGTCACCATGATGTTCTCTGGCTTGAAGTCGCGATGGACGATCCCGCGGAGATGCGCCTGCTCCAGCGCGTCCACGAGAGGCAGCAGGATGGCGAGGGTGTCTTCTTCCGAAAGCGTCCCCCGCTCCATGAGCACATCGCGGAGGGTCGGGCCCTCGAGGAGCTCCATCACCAAATACGCCGTTTCCCAATTGTCCTCGCCCATGTCGAGCACTTCGACGATGTTGGGATGGGCGAGCTGAACCGTCGCGCGCGCCTCTCTCAAAAACCCTTCACGGAGCCGCTCGAAATGCGGCAGCGTCGGATCCAACAGCTTCACCGCCACCTCGCGCTCCGTCCAGAGGTGGGTCGCTCGATACACAGCCGCGACCCCACCCGCGCCGATCACCGGGCCCAGGCGGTATTTGCCGCCGATCAGACTGTCCTGTCGAATGAGAGGGTCCAAGCCAACCATGGGGAATTCTAGACTCTGTGAGATCTCTGGACCGGGGACAAGACAAAGGCCTATCCCGGGTGCCAAGTCCTCCCGGAGTCGCCCATTTGCGGCGACCCGGTTCGCAGGTATGGTTTCTGGTCTTGGATTTCTCATCAAATAGGCTCCTGGCGGGCCTTAACCCTTTTTCGAGCGCCATCCTTCTGTGTCTGCTCGCGCTGAGTTGCGCCGAGTCGCCCTCGACGCAAGTCGTCGTCCTCATGGATACCGACTACGGGGTGCCCGGCGAGGTCGACCGAATCCAAGCCCGCGTCTCGAAGATGATGGATTCCGGTGCAGGGCTCGAAGAGGTGGAAACCTGGAGGAGCACGTTTCACGTCTCTGATGACGCGCTCGGCCAGCCGGGCCTCTACCAGCTGCCTGCGACTTTTAGTGTCCTACCTGGCGAGTCAGACCTCGGGAAAGAGATCGTCATCGAGCTCGAGGCCCTGGGCAGCGGTACCGATCAAGCTCTCGTCTCACGCCGGGTCAAGACCGGCTTCGTGGCTGGAGAAATCCGTCTCGTCCGAATGGCTTTGTATCGCGCCTGCGCGGAGATGGTCTGCTCGGAGGGGGAAACTTGCGGATGCCCAGGTGCGACCTCTTGTGTGGAGCCCTCCTGTGTCAGCGAGGTGGTCCGGCCCGAAGATCTCGAGCGTGTGAGCAACCCCGGCATACTGCCGGCGGACGCGGGGATTCCGATCTCGGACGCCGGCTCGCCTGATGGCTCGGTGCCTGACGGCGGCATCATCAACTGTGAACCGCCCCTCATGCTTTGCGGCATGAACTGTGTGAACCCCCAAAGCGATCCTCGCTATTGTGGCGATTGCGAAACCTCGTGTCCGATCGGCTACGTCTGCGAGGTGGGCAGCTGCATCAACCCAGGCGACTGCCGCACGAACAGCGTTGGCTGTTCTGGTCTAACCTACTGTGACGAGGACAGCGGAAACTGTTTGCCTGGCTGTGAAGAAGCCCAGCAGTGCAGCGGCGAGCACGAGGTCTGCGATTCAGACACGCACGAATGTGTTTGCGGGCCGACTTTCGAGCGCTGCGACGGCCTGTGCGTAAATACCCAGATCGACCCGACCTACTGTGGGGAATGCACGCTGTCCTGCTTGCAAGGACAAACCTGCGTGGCCGGGATTTGCAGAGACGCGGGCGACTGTCGCACGAACGGCGTCGGCTGCGGCGGGTTCACCTACTGCGATGAGGCGACGGGCGAATGTTTGCGCGGCTGCGAAGATGACAATCAGTGCGTGGGTGACAACGAGGCATGCGACACGGTCCTTCACGAATGCGTTTGCCAGCCTAGCTTCCACCGCTGTGGTGCGATTTGCGTCGACGACCTGGACGTGAATTTCTGCGGCGACCTGTGCACCTCCTGTCTGGCGCCTCCGAATGCGACCCCGATCTGTGTTCTCGGAACCTGCGATTTCGTCTGTGACGAGAGCTACGCACCCTGCGGGCCACTGTGCTGTCCGGCGAGCTGCCCGCCCGGCCAGGCGCTCTACCTCGGGTCTTGCGCCGAGATCCATTTGCAGATCGTCGATGAGGCGGGCAACATAGGCGAGTTCAGCTCGCTCGCGCTCGACTCGACGGGAAGAGCGCACATCGCCTACTATGCGAGCAGCGGCCGAGACCTCGCGCATGCGGCTCAGCAAATGGATGAAAGCTGGATCTCGCAACGCCCAGACGGCCAGGATGAGGTCGGCCAGCACGCGTCGATCGCCGTCGACCCCGACGGCGTCCTGCACATCGCCTACTACAATGCGAGCACGACGAATTTGATGCTCGCGACCAACTGGTTCAGCGCCATCTGGACGGTCCAAACCGTGGATGGCACTGATGACGTGGGCGAGTACGCATCTCTGGCGTTCGATGCCGCCGGTGACCCGCACATCAGTTACTACGACCGGAAGAACAAGGACCTGATGTACGCAACGCGGCAGGGCCTCGGACCTTGGGCAATCAAGGCGGTGGACTTCCAAGACGACGTGGGTGAGTACACATCCTTGGCGCTCAGCCCATCGGGCGCGGTGCACATCAGCTACTACGATGCGGATGGCAAGGATTTGAAGCATGCCAGTCAGTCGACCGACGGCTCCTGGAGGACGCAGACCGTCGACACCATCGGCGATGTGGGCAAGTACACGTCCTTGGCCTTCGACCCGAACGGTGCGCCACACATCAGCTACTACGCGGACACGGGTAGAAATCTGCGTCTCGCGAGCGCCGATGACATGGGAGCATGGACTTCGCAGGCCGTCGACAGCCTTGGGGACGTAGGGAAGTACACATCCTTGGCCTTCGGCGCGAGTGGCGGAGCGCGCATCAGCTACTACGACGAAAGCGCCCGCAATTTGAAGTACGCGCTGGGTTTGCCGGGCAAGGCTTGGGTCTTGCGGACCGTCGACAGTGTGGGCGACGTCGGTCGCTACACGTCCATCGCCGTCGACGCGCTCGGTCAGACGCAGATCAGCTACTACGACGTCACCAATACCAATTTGAAGTACGCGATCATCGCCGCACCGCAGTGAACCTCACCGATCCAACCGAGGTCGGCGTTGCGCGGGGCCGCCGCGGCGGAAAAGCTCACCGAAGAGACGGCCGCGTGAATGTGCGATGGAGAGCTCAGTAGCCGCTTCCGCGTTGAAACCGCTTCCAAGCCGCGCACGGGCTTCCATATCGCTCTTCGACGTATTGCAGCCCCCAGGCGATCTGCGGCCATGGGTTGCGGCGATAGTCGACCCCGTATTTGTCGCCCATGCCCTTCATCTTATTGCACGGGTACGATTGAGGAATGCCACAAGCGCCCGTCCGCTCGTTCACCGCCCGGTGGTTCCAATGGCTCTCGCGGTACCAAAGCTGGTCTAAACACTTCAGCTCTTTCGACGTGTTCCACCGCGCGTAGTCTTCGCGAACCATGGAACGTGCGAGCGCCTTGTTCTGCTCAGGACTGTTCTGCGACGCGCTCCGTCGGTCTGGGGTTCGACTCTTCGAGGCGTCGTCCCGAGAGCATTCAACGCCGGTCAGCAGTAAGAGGAAAACAATCGCCCAAGTGAGCGTCGGCACCGGGGGTCGCACATGCATCGAACGGAGAAGCCTACGCCCGCAGACGTCTGCCGGCACGCTTTCTCTGGACCACGATCCCCTGGGACCAATACCAACGCGTCTTCCGCGCCATCCGACCAGACCTCGAAGAGCGAGGCGCACGCATCGGATGGCGCGTCGAGCCCCTGTCGTCGGCCAATCGCCACGCGGACCCGGCGTAGATCGACCTCGGCCTCTGAACCCGGCCTCGCAACCGACGACGTTCGGGGCATGAGGTGAGAAGCCGAGGCTTTTGCGTGGCGCCACAATAAACCGAGATCACTTGGAAACCCCAAACATGACCCGGACTTGGCCGCATCGCCGTCTTCACGGTTCGTCATGCGATATCAGGTCATTTCAGATCGCCACGGCACCCTCAGGTCAACGAGGTTCCGTCGGTGACATTGCGCTGGGGCCGATCTATGGTTCCGCGCGTGATTCGCCGCTCACTGCGTGTGCCGAGCCGATGCACGGCTGCGAGCGCAGGCTGAGATTCGCCACCACCGAGCCCCGTCGGTCCGAGCTCCAGGCGCAGGCACCGCTTGCTTGCCGGTCACTCCGCTCCTGAATTGCGCAGAACATTTTATAAGCTAAAAGAGGGCGCTTGTAGCTACCATCTGCCCTTTGATGACAGGCGTGACCCTATGAATGCTCCCCGCAAATTCGAACCCTTCGCTCGCGCATTGCTCATGATCGCCGTCGCGGGCGCATCGAGTTGTGGCTCCGATGGTTCCGCGGTCATCACCGGATCGCTGAGCGCGCTCCACGCCGAGTCCGACCTCGCAGAAGGCGGCCGTGTCAGAGATGCACTCGGTCGCGAGGTGCTCTTGCGAGGGGTCAACGTCAACTCGTTCGGCGAATACTACGCGTTCGATCCCGAGATTCGGACGGTGCATCCCTTCGATGACGACGACGCAGACGCAATCCAAAGCATCGGCTGGAACTTCGTGCGCCTCATCCTCAGCTGGTCGCTCGTGGAACCGGAACCGGGGGTGTACGACGAAAGCTATCTCGATGAGTTCGAAGCGGTCGTCCGCATGCTCGAAAGCCGCGGGATCTACACGCTCATCGACCTCCACGAAGATGCGTGGGGGCCGACCTTGGAGGCACGGCCGGACGAGGAATGTCCCGAGGGAACGTTACCCGCGGTCGGCTGGGACGGCGCGCCCGGCTGGGCCACTTTCGACGGCGACCGAGCACGCTGCATCGAGGACGGCGTCATCGTGACCACGCGCTTCTTCTCGCCGGCAGTGCTCGCCGCCTTTCAAGCGTTTTGGGATGACGCCGAGGGTCCGGGCGGCGTCGGTATCCAGACTCGCTACCATGCGATGCTCACTCACGTAGTCGCGCGGTTCTCTCGCCACGACTCCGTTGCAGGCTATGACATCATGAACGAACCCAACGCGTGGAGCGCCGCCGCGCTCGCGATCTTCGCTCCCAACGAGGGGCTGGAAGAAATGTCCGAGGAGCTCTCGCGATTCTACCAGCGAGGCTTTGCGGCGGTGCGCGAGGGCGAAGAGCGGGCCGGTGCGCCAAAGCGCCTCTTCTTCATCGAGCCGTCGCCGGACTGGGTGGTCGTGCCAGGGATCGCACTACGCCCGGACTTCGACCACGACGGACAAGTGGTGTATGCGCCGCACATTTATCAGGGCACGTTGTTCACCGAGACGCTAGACGAAAGCGGCTTCCAGGCGGCGCTCGAGCAGGCCAGGATGTACGGTGGCGTTCCGGTCGTCACCGGTGAATGGGGAGCCGACCCCGCCCGCGCCAAGGACCCCGAAGACGACTATTTCCAACAGCACGAGGCCTTTCAGGATCAGTATCGTTTCGGCGCCGCGCTCTGGCAGTGGAGCGATGCATGCGGCGACCCCCATCATGCCTACGAAGGCGACGACCCCAATCTTGGGGGCTTCTATGAGGTCGAGTGCCCCAGCAACGAGATCATCGGATTCGACGAGGACTTCGCCGCCGTCATGCGCCGGCCCCTGTTGCGCGCGGCGCCGGGCCGAATCGAAAGCGTGAATTGGGATGAAGAGAACCGCAGATTCACGGCCTCGGGCACGGACGCAACCTCGGGCCAAGCGCTCTTGCTTTTCCTTCCGGCGGCGGTCGACGCGTCTGCCTTCGAAACGACCGGGATCAGCGAGCTTCGAGTCGAACGCACCATCGGCCCGGGAGAGATCTGGACAGGCCAAACCACCGCAGCCACTTGGGGGATCGACGTCGCCCTGTAGTGCCGCTCGCATTCGGTGTATGCGAAATGCGCACGAAGGGCTTCCCCAAGTGCGCGTCATCATTGGTTGAGGGGGCACGGCTCGAACCGACGACCTTCGGGTTACGAGTTCACAAAAGCCGGTTTTCGTGTGCCAACACAAGCAATCAAAATCACACAGAAACCTCCACGAAGCCCATGCGTTAGGACCTTCGCCATGTTCACGGGTCGTCACTTCTTCTCCTTCGATTTCACATCCTTCGTTGGTTAGAAACATGTACCCGCCTGACAGAGCCTCCGCGTAGAATACTGCGATGGCCGCGCCGGGGGAGCTCAACGTTGCACGACATCGCCTTGCATGGGGCCTCGGCGCCCTGCTGATGGTGTTGCTCGCCGTCGAAGGCCACCGGCTCGCGAGCTTTCTTCCTCAGGCCGAGCGCGCCGTCGATGAGCTAGGACCTTGGGGACCCTTCCTCTACGTCGCTGCGATACTCGTGTTGGAGCCTTTCTTCTTTCCCAATTTCATCTTCGGAGTGATTGCGGGCGTGGTGTTTGGTTTGTGGAGGGGCTTCCTCTACTACTTTGGAGCCGTCTACTGCGCCAACTTGCTCGTCTACTTCATCGGCAGACGCCTCTTGAAGAAGCCCGTGCTCCGGCAGCTCGGGAGAAAACCCAGGATTCGCGATGCAGCCGTCGCCGCAAGCACGGAGGGAACGGCTCTGGTGTTTTGGCTACGCCTGATCCCGGCCAATCCAGCGATTCTCAGTTACGCGCTTGGCGCGCTCCGAGTCCTCCCTCGTTCGGTGGCGATCGGAACGCTGGGCATGGCGCCGCACATGTTCGTCGACGTCTACTTGGGAAGGGCGGCGTCGCACATGACGCGAATGGCCGGAGAAGGTCATACGAGCTGGGAGAGCAAGGGAGTGGGCCTGCTTCTTGGGCTCGTGGCCGTTGCCATCGTTTCCTGGCGTGTCGCACGCATCGCCAGCGCCCAAATCCGCGCCGCTGGAGTCACGCAACCAGCACTCGATGGCAGGAGCCAATGAAACGAGCCCTGACCTTCGGGCTCGCTTGCGCCCTTTCATTCAGGAGCGCGCCTGGACCTCGCCCATCTGGTACAACCCCGTGAGCGATCAAGAATAGCCCGAACCTTGCAAACGCTAGAAGAGTGGCCGCGTATAAAACGCGACGCCGACGAAGATATCCCAGATGCCGAAGTCGACGGCGCTGCGACTGGTACCGACTTCGAACAGCTGCGGAAATGCAAAGCCGGCGAAGAGATCGATGAGGTGCTTGTCTACTTTCTTCCAAGTGCCACCGGCGCGGAAGCCGATGGGGATGGCAACGCCCTGGACGTCTGCAGGCGCGGTATTGAAGCCTTTGCCCAAGTTCACGAACTGCACGCCGGTCTCGCCGCTGATGAATGCGCGGTCGGCGAAGTTGTAGTTGACGATCGCAGGAATGCGAATGTCGGCGCGCTTGGCCGAACCAAAGGTCCCGCGCACTTCGAGCCCGGTGTCGACGGAAAGCCTGTCGTTCGGCTTGATTCGGAACGGCAGGGCGACTTCGAGCGCAAACGCGGTGTCGACTGGCAGAACGAAGATCAGGTCGCCAGCGAAGTCGAGCTTTTCGCGGTGCACGAAGCGGTACCGTCCATAGAGCGGCATGTTTCCAAAGCCTGCCGAGGGCGAAAAGATGACGGGGATCAGCCCTTCATATCTCTGTTGAAGCGACGAGCCGATACGATAGTTGTTGATGCCGAGCTCCAAGTCGTCGAGCACGCCGATGGAACCGCCGAGTGTCATCCCGAAGACCGTATCGACACCGTCATCCCAGACGGTGAAAATCCCATTGGCGCGGACCATCCCCTGCTCCATCGTGAGCGGGCGCACCGAATAGCTCTTGGGGTAGGTCCACGCGCTCTCGTTGGCTTCCTCGGCGACGGGCGAGTCCACCGGGGTTGAAACGACGTCGCCCCCTGCCGGAGCGTCAGAACTCACGTCGTCTTGCGCGACCACTTCTTCTTGCGCGACTACGGTGCGTGGTAGCAGCGCGAGAATTGCAACGAACAGCCCTGCGTATTGGATGGTTGAGTGCCTCATGATACGTTCTCCTTCGGGCTTCCGCTGGGGCTGTCTCCGATGAGACGCCGGGCGGTGCGGCAAGGACAGCCACCAGAGGGCTGCCTTGCCGTTTCTTTCCCAATGGGTACTTGTGCCTCTTAGGACGTCTCGTCGACCCGAATCGGGAACACGCAGACGGAGCGCTGTCCATCCGGAGTCTATCCGCGGTAACGTACCGGAAACCTAGCCGCGGCCGAGGAGGGCACCGATGAGCAAACGGGCAATGACGCTGAGGATACCTATGGCCTTGGTGGTGGCGTGGCTCCTCGCCCCGACCGGCGCGTTGGCGCAGAGCGCTTCGGAGGGAGAGTCGCCGAAGCTGTTCGCGGATATCTCTTCCAGTACCCGCATCTACCCAAACGCCGACGCCGCACTCACCGGGTTCGCATTGGGGGCGTTCTACCGGCCGTTCGACAAGTGTATCCATTTTGCCGGCGAAGCCTTTGCGAGGTTCGGCCGCAAGGATGGAACCCCGAACGATCTCAAGATGCGCACCGCTGGAGGAGCCGTCGGCGCGCTTTGGGGGACCGGCGACTGGAACCGCTGGTTCGGGGCGGGCGCGATGTTCGATCTCGGATGGGGTCGCGTCGGCCCGCGAGACGGGTTCGTCTCGAGCGCATACCTTCGTGCGCTCCTCTATTGGCGACTGCGCGGGGAGTTCTGGTTGGGCCTCGATCTGCGCACGGGGTACGTGATTGCGCCTGTCACCGTGGGCGGCGTCGGGATCAAGGGACCCGTGCTCGGCCTTGGGATCGGGGTCTCCTGGGGCAAAGATGAAGAGGACTACGAACCAGAGCCCAAGGCTGCACTTTAGCAGAGCAACACGACGCACGACCTCTCAGGCGATGTCCCTCAAGTGTCGACTACTTCGGTCAAAACGGCTGGGATCCGTGGTGTATGACATCTGCATGATGGCGGGTGTCCGTACCGAGGCCCACGCTCAACCTCGGAGGTACCCGTGATGGATCAGCTTCTGTTTCACCCGAAAGTCGTTCATTTGCCGATCGCCCTCGCGATTTTGATGCCGCTCGTCGCCGGGGGGGCGGCATTCGCGTGGTGGCGGGGGTGGTTTGACCGCCGGGTCTGGGTGATCGTGCTTTTGCTCCAGGCCGCGCTGGCCGGGTCGGGGCTCGTCGCCATGAACACCGGCGAGACCGAGGAGGAGAGGGTCGAGGAAGTCGTCCCGGAACGGTACATCGAAGCTCACGAGGAAGCCGCCGAGGCCTTCGTGTGGGGAAGCGCGATTGTCTTCGCGCTCATGCTCCTGCCGCTGGTGCTTCCGACGGGCCGTTTGCGCACCGCGGCTGCCGTGGGCGCCTTCGTCGGGACCTTGGTGGTCTTCGGACTGGGATACAGGACGGGCGAAGCGGGTGGCCGACTCGTGTACGAGCACGGTGCGGCGCAGGCGTATGTTCGGGCTGGAGAGGTGTCACCGCTACACCAGATTGGACATTCCGAGGAAGAGGAGGCCGATGGCGATAGCGATGACTGACGATCACCTAGAAGCGCATCGGACGGAACGGATTGGTTGGCTTCGCGCAGCGGTACTGGGGGCAAACGACGGCATCGTCTCAACCGCGAGCTTGGTCGTGGGGGTCGCCGCGGTCGACGCCACCCATGAAAGCATCATGATCGCCGGCGTCGCTGGCCTGGTTGCCGGCGCAATGTCGATGGCAGCGGGAGAATATGTATCGGTGAGCTCCGAGGCGGACACGGAAAGCGCTGACCTCGACCGCGACCGCGGCATGAGTGAATCCTATTGACACGACCCGCGTTCAGCGTGTCTTCTTGGCGTACCCAAAGACGGAGGACCGCATTGTGGGCTTTTCCTTGGTGAGGACGGTGCCGCTAGTGTTCGCATTGTCGACTGTGCTGGCGTTCGGCTGCAACGGCGGCGACGACGGAGGTGACGGCGGAAGCGGCGGTACGGCCGGCACCGGAGGTACGGCCGGCACCGGAGGCACGGCAGGTGCCGGAGGCACGGCAGGTGCCGGAGGCACGGCAGGTGCCGGAGGCACGGCAGGTGCCGGAGGCACGGCAGGTGCCGGAGGGACTGCCGGCACCGGTGGAAGCTCTGGCGAAGGAGGCTCGGCCGGCGATGGCGGTGCGGGTGGAATCGCCGGAACCGGTGGTGAAGCTGGTGGCGGCGGGGTTGGGGGGCAGAGCGGTTCTGGAGGCGACGGCGGGACCGGTGGAACCGGTGGAACTGGCACCGAGAACCGGTGGGACTTCATGACGTGGGATCAGGACTCATGGGGTTGATCGTAAACATCAGATGTCAGAGCCTCACGGGCTCATCATCACATCACGCGGGAGAACATCGATGAAACGCACTCTCTGGACCACTGGCGTGCTTCTACTTTCGCTGGGACTCAGTAGCGCGGTCCTGATGCTCGGCACGACGCATGAGAGCAAGGCCAGCAGCGCAGATATTCCGAATACGTTCACGGCCGGATCGACCGCCGTCGCGGCCGAGGTCAACGCCAACTTCACTGCCGTCAAGGACGCCATCGACGACAACGACTCGAGGATCACGACCAATGAAGCCGACATCGCCGGCAAGGCGGATCGAGAAGACGAGCGGATACCGATTGCCTTCGGGACCGTGATCAACGGCACTCTCAACAACGCGAGCAGCAACGTCGCCGGCGTCACTTACAACGGAACCGATGAGCGGTACGAGATTGACTTCACGGATTTCTCTTACCTGAGCACGACATTTACGACATCAGCGACACCCGTGAGCTTCACACGCCCCGTGATCAGCACCATCGACAGTCTCAGCGGGAGTCTGGCGGTGTATCTGTGGGATATTTCAGGCAACCCAACCACGGGCAACTTCAGCTTCGTCATTTGGCAGTAGGAGGACGACCAAAGGATCGAAGCCACGGTGAATCGGTCCACCGAATCCGCCACTTCCCGCAATGCTTGGTTGGCCTGGCCATCTTCCTTGCTACTGTTCCGAGCGAAGCCGCCTCGTTCCTGAAACGATCCCCCCATTAGGTTCAGAAAGATCAAGTTGGCCCCAAACTGGCCCCAGAAAAACAAACGCGCACGAGGAGGTTTTCCAAGTGCGCGTCTTCACTTGGTTGCGGGGGCGCGATACGCACAGCGGCCAGATTTGAACTGACGACCTTCGGGTTATGAGTTCACAAACGCCGGTTTTCGCAACCCATCACAACACACCGGAATCACGCAAGAACCTCAAACATGATCGGGACTTCCCCGCATCGCCGTGTTCACGCTTCGTCACTTCACATCATCCGATTTCACATCGTTACGTCAACGTCAGGTCAGCAAGCGGGATGGGCGTTGGCATCCTGGCTTGGCATTCGAGTTCCCAATTTTGTCCCGCCTTCGAATGAGTCACTCTCACCCCGTTCCGCCTAGTCGCGACTGGGCCGTGATCCGGCGGGGACCACCAACGCGGCAAGGGTGGCGGCCGCCGGCGCGCCACCTCCATTTCGCCGCTCCCCTCCACGACAACTCGCCTAAATCGCCTGGAGAAGAGAAAGGATAATCTCGGCACGCCTCTTGATAGCTGTCACAGCTCGTGGAGCTTCACGCTGCCTCTGCGAGCGCCGAGATCTCTCGATCCTATGTGCGCCGCGCCCCGGAGCACGGAGTGCTGCACCGCGTCGTACGCGAACACCTACAGACCTTCCTCTGGGAGCTTGAGCGCCATGATGACGAGCGGGGCACCCCGTTGTTCGTCAAGCGGGAGTTTCAGCGATTCGTTCACTGCGGCGTGCTCGCGCACGGGTTCGCGTGATTTGGTGTGAAGGCTGTCGCGCGGTGAATTGTGGACAGGCTCCGTTTCGAACTTGTTGCAGGCACGCGTACACCACGTGCCCTTCGGGGCCGCACGCTCGCCGACGGGCGTCACCCAGGATCCAACCATCTCTTCCTTACTCCACCGTGAACGAGACGATGTCGGCGGCGGTCGGGGGCTCGATGAAGTCGTCGGTGAAATCAAACGGAGTGCCGTTGTCGTTGGCACGACCCGATTCGCACGCGAAGTCCTCTGGGATCCCAAAGTCCGCCTCGGCGTAGGTGTCGATTGGGGGATCGGATAGGTTCACCATGCTCGGCACGAACCCAGTGGGCGCAAAGTCCACCGTGCTGCCTGCCGGCCCCGCAACGTAGCTCTCCATATGCGTCGTCAGTGGCACGAACAGGTCGGCAGCGACCTGCGTAGGGAACGACCCCGCCGTGCCCGGCACGATGGGGACAGAGACCGTATCGGGGGTCGCGAACGGGTAGACACTCAACACCTCGACGCCCGTGGCTCCCGTCACTCCGATTCGGACCTGGACCGTCTCGAGGACGGCTTGCTCTACGGTGGAGCCGACACCCCCAAGCACATCGGCTATCCATTGGAGGTAATCCTGCCCGAACCCGAAGATCGTTTGGATCTCGGCCGTGAAGGGTTGACCCGCCTGAATGGGATTGGGCGTCGGGGTGATCAAGAGATGCACGGGGAACGTGAAGAGCCCCTGGACGATCCCGTTGCGGCAAACGATCGACACGGTCTGGCCTCCGGGCGGCAACTCGTCTTGGCACAGGCCGTCGCAACCATCCCCGGGCACGGTGTTGCCGTCGTCGCAGACCTCGCCCGAGGTGTTGTTGAGCGTCCCATCGCCGCAAAGGGCCGTGGTACAGTCTGCGTTGCACTGGACGCTCTCCCCGGTGTCGTCGCAGTCCTCTCCGACCTCGATCACCCCGTTGCCGCAAGTCGATGGTGGGTCTTCGCAAAGGCCCGCTCCATCGCACAGCCCGCCGATCCCGGAGGTCGGGTTCGTGGTGCAAGCGGTGCCTGCGGCAAGCGCCGGGTTCGTGCAGAGCGCGGCGTCGTTGAGCGTGGTGCAGTCGTCGGCCGTGCAATCGTTGCCGTCTGAACAATCCGCCGGGTCGACTCCCGGCGTTCCAGGGTCATCGAAGCAGTAGTCGAACTGACAGTTTTCGTCGCAAGGGTCACCGCCGACGGTGTTGCCGTCGTCGCACTGCTCCCCGAAGGTCATGTTGACCGTGCCATCGCCGCATGCGGCAAACGTGCAATTGTCGTCGCAGAGCGCACTCTCGCCGCTGTCGTCGCAGTCTTCGCCAGCCTCGATGGTGCCGTTGCCGCATACTCCACTTCCCGCGATCGTGATGGAGACGATGTCTGCGGCGGTCGGGGGCTCGATGAAGTCGTCGGTGAAGTCAAACGGAGTGCCGTTGTCGTTGGCACGACCCGACTCGCACGCGAAGTCCTCGGAGATCGCGCCTCCAAAGGTCGCCTCGGCGTAGGTGTCGATTGGGGGATCGGATAGGTTCACCATGCTCGGCACGAACCCAGTGGGCGCAAAGTCCACCGTGCTGCCTGCCGGCCCCGCAACGTAGCTCTCCATATGCGTCGTCAGTGGCACGAACAGGTCGGCAGCGACCTGCGTAGGGAACGACCCCGCCGTGCCCGGCACGATAGGGACGGAGACCGTATCGGGGGTCGCGAACGGGTAGACACTCAACACCTCGACGCCCGTGGCTCCCGTCACTCCGATTCGCACCTGAGCCGTCTCGAGGACGGCCTGCTCGGAGGTAGAGCCGACACCCCCGAGCGTATCGGCTATCAATTGAAGATAGCTCTGCCCGAATCCGAAGATCGTTTGGATCTCCACCGTGAACGGTTGACCCGCTTGAACGGGATTGGGCGTCGGGGTGATCGCGAGGTGAACCGGGAACGTGAAGAGCCCCCCGAGAGCCGAGTCGCGGCAAACGATCGACACGGTCTGGCCTCCGGGCGGCAACTCGTCTTGGCACAGGCCGTCGCAACCATCCCCGGGCACGGTGTTGCCGTCGTCGCAGACCTCGCCCGAGGTGTTGTTGAGCGTCCCATCGCCGCAAAGGGCCGTGGTACAGTCTGCGTTGCACTGGACGCTCTCCCCGGTGTCGTCGCAGTCCTCTCCGACCTCGATCACCCCGTTGCCGCAAGTCGATGGTGGGTCTTCGCAAAGGCCCGCTCCATCGCACAGCCCGCCGATTCCGGAGGTCGGGTTCGTGGTGCAAGCGGTGCCTGCGGCAAGCGCCGGGTTCGTGCAGAGCGCGGCGTCGTTGAGCGTGGTGCAGTCGTCGGCCGTGCAATCGTTGCCGTCTGAACAATCCGCCGGGTCGACTCCCGGCGTTCCAGGGTCATCGAAGCAGTAGTCGAACTGACAGTTTTCGTCGCAAGGGTCACCGCCGACGGTGTTGCCGTCGTCGCACTGCTCCCCGAAGGTCATGTTGACCGTGCCATCGCCGCATGCGGCAAACGTGCAATTGTCGTCGCAGAGCGCACTCTCGCCGCTGTCGTCGCAGTCTTCGCCAGCCTCGATGGCGCCATTGCCACACATCCCACTCCCAGTCACCGTGAACGCCAGGACATCCGTGATGCTCACAGGACCCACAAAGTCATCCGATCGGTCAGCGGGCGTCCCGTTGTCGTTCACGGTCCCAGGCCCGCAGGCCAAGTCGATCGGGAGTCCACCGCCTCCAAAGGACACCTCGACGTAGGTCTCGACTGGTGGATCAGGGAAACTCACTGTGGTTGGCACGACCCCGGTGGGCGCAAACTCCACCGTGCTGCCTGCCGCTCTGGCGAGGTAGCTTCCCACCTCGGTCGTAAGCGGCACGAGTAGATCTCCCGCGATCTGCGCGGGGATCGAGCCCTCCGTACCCGGCACAATGGGAAGATCGAGCGTGTCCGGCGTCATGAACGGGTATACGGTGAAGGTGTCCGCGCCCGTTTCCCCCGTGACCCCGACCGACACCTGAACCGTGTTGATCTCGACTTGGTTCAGATGGGTGCCCACACCCCCGAGCACGTTTGCCATCTCTTGGAGGAATTCTTGCTCGAGTCGGAACGTCGCTTGGATGTCTGCACCGAAAGGATCCCCGGCCACCATCGGGGTGGGGTCTACGGTCAAGTCCACCGAGAGCGGTTGAAGCAGCTGGTGCAACGAGTTGCGGCAGGCAAGCGGGATTCGTCGCGTCGTCGCTGGGGGGTCGAGATCGACGCAAACCCCTGTCTGACAGCTGCCGTTGCCGCCATCACACGAGCTTCCGTTGGCGAGTGGAGTGAATTCGCAGCTCGAGGTGCTCGTGTTGCACACATCGGTCGTGCACACGGTCGCGTCGTCGCAGTCGCCTGCGCTGCACGTCGGGTTGATGTGCAGCCTGTAGCTGCGCGAGCGCCCACCAACCGCGAAGACCAGCACTGTCACTTCGCTCAGACCAGGCGACACATCGAAGACCACCTCACCGCTCCCGATTCCGATCTGGCCTAAAGACTCAGTCGTCGTCACCCGAATCTTCGCTCCACGCTCGGTCGCCTGGGCCCGCAATATCACGGTCGACGGAACGTCGAACCATACGTCGTAGTCGCCCACGGCGGGGTCGAAGCCAACCACGCGGTTGAGCCCATCGGCCTCGAGCTCCAAAGACACGAGCGTGGGGTCGCCGCTCGGCAAGTTGCAGCTCAACCCCATTTGCAGAGACGCCACAAACAGCGCGACCGCGAGCAGTGGCGGTGACAGCACAACACGGCGATGCATGGCGACCTCCGGTGGGCGAACCCGTCGCCCAGTGTCGATGCTACGGTGGCCCTTCTCCATGAGTCAACGGCTACTTGGTCCCAACTCGGTGCCAAGACAGATCGGCCGCGAACCGAACGTTTCCAATCCCCGGGGCTCGAAGCCAGACTAATGCTGGGTTCTCTTCACCCATCGGGCCCACTTTTGAGGGCGCGAATTTGTCAAAACCAAACTCATGCGTCGGGTAGCTCTCCAAGTTTGAAATGTCGGGTAGTGGTGGGTGCAGGCCGGCTGGGAGCAGCGTTTGAGGGTGGTTTGTGCCCGACGAACACGTCGGTGCGTCTGGGGGAACGTCGCCGTGGGGCAGGAGGCGGATGACTTGAGACGGCGCAGGTAGGCATCGCACAGGGCGGCCGTTTCAGGCTCCCGGAGGTGGGAGTCTGTCGGCAAAGCGGTCGCGGACGATGCGCTTTTCGCGCTTGGACTTCGCAGACCGAACGAGGTCCTGTTCGCGTTGCTGCTGGCGCTTGCGGATTTCGGTGAGGGCACCGCTCAGGAGCTTGTTTTCGACAATCGAGGCTTGGGTCACGCAGCCGTCCTTGTGAAAGGGTCGAGCGGCAAGTGGGACACCTCGATATCGAATCGACACGCCGCCGTCCTCGTACTCGACGACGGTGACACGCTTCTTCGCCGCAGCTTTCGCTTCCTCGGTAGGCTCGAGCAGATACATCGTGCGCTTGTGATGCACGGTGAGCTGCGCGGTGACGCGCCGCTCTTCTTGCCAGGTGAAGATGTCGTCGAGATGGTCGCGCTCGAGCAACGGACGATGCGCATCGTGGTCGTTTCGTGCGGCCCGTGCGAAGCGCCGATTGTAGTCGTCCATGAACTCGGGCAAGTACCGATTGGCGTCTTGCATCGTAGAGATGCCGCGCAGCCGAAGCTCTTTGACGAGTCGGTCTTGAAGCGTTTGGTGCGCGCGCTCGACGCGACCCTTGGCGGCCGGGGTATTGGCGCAAATCACGTCGATATTCAGCTCGCTCATCGCGCGGCCAAACTGCGTGAAGCCGTCGCCGGCTTTCGGGCGCTTGGCATTGACGCGGAACACCCCGGCTTTGTCGCTGTAAAGCGCGACCGGCTTGCCGTAGCGCTCTAGATAGGACCGGGTCGCGTGAAAATAGCTGAAGGACGACTCGGACTCGCACATCCGGAGCGCCATGAGCTTGCCGGTCGCGTCATCGACGTACACCAGCAGCACGCACTTCGGAGCGCGGTCCTCGAACCAGTGATGCTCGCAGCCGTCAATCTGCACGAGCTCGCCGGTGCAATCACGGCGGTGACGCGGCTGCTGGATACGCTTGCGACGCTGCACACGGGTCTTCCAAATGCCGTCTTCGATCATCCATTGGCGCAGCGTCTCGACCGACATCCGAAGGCCGTGCAGCTCAAGGAGCTTCTCGTGCGCCAACGTCGGGCCGAAATCCGAATACCGCGTCCGGACGATGCTCAGGGCCTCCTCGCGCAACTCCCTGGGCAAGGTGTGATTGCGCTGGCCACGACGCTGCGAGATCAACCCAGTGGGTCCGTCGCGCTTGTAGCGAGCGAATAGCCGCTCCACCTGACGCACGCTCAGCGCGAGCTGTGACGCGGCCTGTTTCTGGGTCAGCCGGCGCTCGGCAATCGCGCACATCACGTGCGCTCGCTCCATCTCGCGCCGACTCATGACGACGAGCCCTGAGTCCATGGGGGGCGGGTAAACCCGACATTTGAATCTGGCGGCACAAACCCGACACTTCTATATTGTTTCTACAGAATTGCGCGGTAGTAGTAGGTGTTATGTCGACTTGCGGCGCACCCGAGACCGCCTTTGTTTCGCCTTCCGCCGCGATCGCGTTGTCTAGCGTGAACCCCGTTCTGGGCGCGCGAATAAGCCGAAGGCGTTGAGTGCGCTCACCAAGTGCCGGCGCCTAGACGCGACAGACGTCGTAGCGAGGCGCTTGCAGTTTTGGTGTCTGCCAAAACTATGCCTTGCCCTCCGGTAGCGAGTCACAAACTGACGCTGGTTGTCCCGGTGAGTCACAACCTGGCGCTTTCGGTCACTTCCGCGACACTTTCCGGCAGAAACGACAAGAAGCGACACGAAGTGTCGCGCACGCGCCAACTAGTGCTGCGCGAGTGACAGCGAGTGCACCGCGAGCGACAAGCAGCGCCAGTTCGCGCCAAGTAGCGACACCGGAGCAACTTTCGGCAAAGCTGAGCAAGGTCTCGGCCGCGCGGCGGGCCGGCAATGGGCTCGCGCAACTTTTCGGGGGGCAAAACCGATAACAAGGAATGGCCGGAACGCCTCGCACAAGCCAACCTGCGCATACATCGCGGCCCCTGCCGGAGCACGAGGGCGAGCGAGGCAACCGATTCAATGCTCGACGTCAACACGGTCAGCTCCCCGCGCCGGAGCGGCACGCGCTGACGATTCTGGTGCGTGCGGCGGTGGCAAGTCTGATGAAGGAACGATAGGATGCGCCCTGCGATGGATCAGCAACTCGCAGGACTGAGAATCGGAGCGTACGCCCGCTTCTCTTCAGACAAGCAATCGGAGACCAGCGCGTCCGCGCAGATTGCGCGTCTGCAGCAGTGGGTGCAGGCACGGGGTGGGCAACTCCCCCTCAAGCACACCTATCGCGACGAAGGCATCAGCGGAGCCACGAATCAGCGGCCTGGGCTGATTTCGCTCATGGCGGCGGTGGACTCCGGGGAGGTTGACGTCGTCGTCGTGGAAGACCTCTCGCGCCTCTCCCGAGACATCGAGCACTCCGCGTCCATGCGGAAGCGGTTTGCTTTTTCGGGTGTGCGGCTCATCGGAATCGCCGATGGCATCGACACCCTGGGCAACGGGGGCGATCTCCTCTACGGCGTGAAATCGATCTTGAGCGAGCAGTACCTCAAAGACTTGGGGGACAAGACGAGCCGGGGTCTCCGAGACCGGGCCCAGATCGGACGGGTGACGGGAGCCCTGCCCTACGGGTACACGTCGGCGCCCGCCGCGGACGGTCAGGGGAAGGTGGCGGTCATCGTGGCGGCGCAAGCGGAGGTTGTTCGACGCATCTTCCGGATGAGAGCGGCCGGGCGGAGTTACCGGGACATCGCCAAGACGCTCAACGACGAAGGGGTCGAGCCGCCCCGCGGGCGACAGAAGGATTCGCGAAAGCGGCGCGACGGGTGGGCCATGTCTGGCGTCCGCTCAATGCTGAAGAACTCGAAGTACGCTGGGCGCTGGACCTTCGGTGCTCGTTCTTGGAAGAAGAGCCCCACGACGGGCAAGCGCGTCGTGCGGCCAGCCGAGTCTCCGGTTGTCGAGGTCGCGCTGCCCGAGCTCCGCATCGTGGACGAAGAGACCTGGTCTCGAGTGCAGGCCATCAACGAGGAAGCCCGGCAGCGGCATGCCGCCGTGGGACCCTCGGCCTACGCCCGCGAAGGCGGAGCGAGCACCGCCCGGAGGGTCTACCCTCTCTCGACCCTCATTCGCTGCGGCATCTGCGGAGGCCCGATGGTCATCGAGAAGACGCAAAAGCCTCGCTACCGGTGCGATGCGAGCCGCGGCAACGGCGGCAGTTGCGACAACTCCCGCACCGTGATGGAAGAGGCTCTTCGAGAAGCGTTCACGTCCGCCATGCTCCGATACTTCGAGCGGCCCGAGGTCGTCGGGCATCTGATCGAGGCCTCGAAGGCCGAGCTTGACCGCGCGCAGCGAGCCGTTCCCGGTGAGCGAACCCAGGCCGAGAAGGCGCTCGCCGCGACCCAAGCCAAGATCCATAACCTCGTCGACCTCGCCTCCACCGGCGCGGCGCCGGCGAGCATCCTCGACAAGATCCGCGAGCTCGAAGCATTGGCGAATAGGCAAGAGCACCACCTTCAGGAGCTCGGCGCGGCGCTCGAGCCCTTCGACGCCCCGCGACCCAAGGACGTCGTCGCACGGATTCGTGACCTCGGCGCGCTCTTCGACAAGAGCCCCAAGGACGCGCGAGAAGCGCTCAAGCATCTGCTCGACGATGGCATTCGGCTCCACCCCCTCGAAGACGGGCGCTATCGGGCCCGCTGGACCGTCCGCGGAGGCGCCCTTTTCTTCGCTCAAACGACAAAACCCCCGGCGGATGCCGAGGGCCTTGAAGAGCGGTCAACGCTGTGGGTTGCGGGGGCCGGATTTGAACCGACGACCTTCGGGTTATGAGCCCGACGAGCTACCATGCTGCTCCACCCCGCGGCCTCTTTATAGTCATGGGCTTTGACTTGTCAAAACGAGCCCAGGTACTAGATTTTTCCGATGATTTCGCGCGTTTTCGGCCTGCCGGCGTGGCTGTTGCTAGGGCTATCACTGATGGCCCTGGGCTGCGAAGGCGAGGCGCCCGCCAAGAGCGGGCCGAACGGGCCTCCGCCTGCGCGAGTTCGGGTCGGCGAGGTGCGCGCCGGAAGCATCGAGGCGCAGTGGTCGTTCCTCGGTGACGTGAGCGCGCTGCAGCGTGCGCGCCTTGCGGCGGGTGCGTCCGGGGAAGTGCGGCGGGTGCTGGTTCGCGTTGGCGACCGCGTGAAGCAGGGGGACTTGCTGGTCGATATCGACCCTTCCCTCGCCGCGGCTCGGATGCGAGCCGCCTCGGCTTCGAAGCAGGCAGGAGCGGCGGATCTCGAGCGCGCGCAGCGTGATGCCGAGCGATTGACCACCGCAGGCCCGGACATTGCAGCCGCCGCGGAAATCGAACAGGCCACGTCGGAGCGAAAGCGTGCAGTCGCGGAGCGCGGGCGACTCAAGGCGGCGGAAGCCGAGGCACGCGCGGCGCTCGGCCGGCATCGAGTGAAGGCGCCGTTCGATGGTGTGGTTGCGAGCAGAAATGTCGACCCCGGTGACTGGGTCGATCCGGGTATCGAAGTGATCGAGCTCGTCGATGATCGCGGCGTCGAAGTGCTGGCGTCGGTGCCTCCGGAGGTCGCGCGCTTTTTGTCCATCGAAGACAAGGCCAGCCTCTCGCGTCAGGGCGAAACGACGCCGGCCACCGTTCGAGGCATCGTGCGCGCGCTGGACGCAGAATCCCGCACCGTACGTTTGCGCTTGGTTCCCGACGAGCCGACTTCCTGGTTGCTTCCCGGCGCAGCGGTCGACGTGCTGCTGACGATTGAACGCAGCGAGGAAGGCGCCCTCGTCGTTCCGCGCGACGCGCTCGTCTATGGCATCGCGAGCCTGAAGGTC
>CAVPIE010000006.1:0-126828 GCA_963704865.1 uncultured delta proteobacterium
CCCCTTGGTCCGCGTCGACCGTCGACGCGACTTGCCGCGCGATCACGGTCATCACCTCTTTGCCGACGCGTCTTCCGAGGTTGAGCCAGGCCTGAAAGTTCTCGGGTGAGCTCTCCACCACTACACAAGGCGCAAAGCCCCGACGATCGAGCGCATACACGCCCTCGACACTGAGGTCGTCGACGAACACGAAGGGGTGCGGCCACTTCGGTCGAATCCGAATGAAATGGCCCGACTGGTTCTTCCACTTCAGAAACCCGACCGAGTTGATGATGTTCTCCGCCCGCAGCATCCCAAGCTCCATCGCGCCGGTGTCCCGGTGTTGGATACCGAGCTCGAAGCGGTCGTTGCCGAGCGCTCGGAGTTGCCGGCGGACTACCTCTTTCGTATCGACCCTCATCTCATCCCCCCCTCTGCGCGAACCAAATCGCCACGGCCTCAAGAAGACCCAGTGCGGTGAGGCCCACCACCCAGCGCTTGGCCGTGCGTTCCACCGAACCCCGTGCCCTGGCCGCTCCCTGCGTGAGCCGGCGGATCTCTTCGTTCACCGCTTCAGAGACGCCGGTGACGAGCTGCGCCTCCCGGGCTCGGAGGGCATCCTCGAGATCGCGCACGAGGCGCGTCTGCGACGGCGCCGGCGGCCCGCGCCGAGTACAAGCTCGTTCGCCGCGACCGCGACGAAGACCGGATCGTTCGGGGACACGGCCACACCGAGGTCTCTGGCGACGGCGGCAACCACCTCGTCGCGTTCGCGCTCAGTCAGCATGGACAGCCTCCTCAAATGCAGACCGAAGCAATTGCTGAAGGCCACCGAACACGCGGTCGCGCACGAGCTGGAGTCGTTGGCGATTCATCAGGCCGAAATCGGGGGAGGCGAGCGCCTCTTCGAAGGTGAGGAACTTACCCAACATGTCTTGGACGTCGTCCTCGAAGGGCTTTGACCAACGGTGGATCTCGAGGGGTCCGAGCACTGGCACTTGCGCGCGCTTCAGGACCTCGTCGTATGCAGCCTGGTCCACAGGACCAAAGTGCTCGTTGTGCCAAACCGCGAGCTTGGCATCGCCCCCAAACGCGGTGAGCGTGTCGCTGAGTCCCCTTAGCGTCGAGGATCCGAGCTGCCCGCCGGCTATCACGGTGTGAACGACGCACTCCCGACCGCGCTGGCGGAGCATGTCAAACGCGTGGCATTCGACCATGTAGCGCGTCAGCGGGGCGAACGACGCTTGACCGTTGTCCATCACGACGAAGGGCTCGTTGTCTTGAACGAGCATTTCGATCAGTGCGTCGAAACGGCGACGGTCGATTTGCTGCTCGCGATCGAGAAGCTCGAGGCGCTGCGTCCGAAGGCGCTCATATCGAGAGAGGGTCCGGTTGGACTGGTCACACTCGATCCCGAACGGGCCCCATCCTTGGTCTTCTGCGTACTGCATGACCAAGGAGGCCACCAAGGACTTCCCGACGCCGCCCTTGTTCCCGACGATGCAATGAAATTCCTTCATCTTTCCTAATCCTCCTCAGACGGAATGAATTCGCGTGGCCGCGAGACCGGCGGGGGATAGACCTTCGAAGGGCGCGCCGAATTCGCGCTCACCGCAGCCTTGGGCTTCTGGCCACTGGAGGGTTCGGGCTGGGACGGGGCTCTCGGCACCTGATTTCCGTTGGTCGCAACGAGTCTTGGGTGCGGCGCTAACAGACGCCCGCCTGCATGGTTGTGATCGCGGCTTCGGATTTTCAGGCTCAACCGCACCGGAGCGTGGAAGATTGTGTTTGTGGCAGTACCGGAGAAACGAGCGATAACAGCCCGGAAAAGCACCCTTTTGCTTCCATTCGATCCAGACGCTCCGCATCGAGCACCCTGCATTGAGCCAGGCGTTGATTTCATGGAGATGGAGGCGAAACGCCCCGTAGGGCTCGAGCCTCGGCGAGAACTTCGCATGCAGGATCTGGTTCGGTACGTTCATCGTGCCTACCCCTGTTATCGGTTTTGCCCCTCCAAATGTTGTCCTGGCTCGTGATTTTTTTTCGCGTCGGGCTCCCCTCAGGCGATCGGTCAGCGTGTGACTCTGAGTGCACTCCGTGTGACTCTGAGTGCACTCCGTGCGACAGCGTGGGACCCAACTTGTTGGGGCAAGGAATAGTTTTGTCTGCCAACAAAACTGCTCGCGCCACCTTCTCTCGCTCATCGCGTGATCGGTCGCGCGAGTTGCGCGCTCAACGCCTTCGGCTTATTCGCGCGCTCCGAACGGAGTTCTCTCTAGACAACACGATCGCCGTGCCTATGCTCTAGCTCGTGGGGGAACTGAAGCATCGACTCACCGTGCGCTTGACCGACGAGCATGTCGCTCACCTGAACGAGCTCGCGAACGCGAGCGGACTGAAGCGCAACGAGGTCATGAGGCGGTTGCTTCTGAACCAAGACATCCCGAGTGCGGCTGAGCGCCGCGAAATCGAGCAGATTCTTCGAGGCTCCAAAAAGAACAGAACAGGCTTGGCGGTCTTCTCAAGAAAGCGCTCACCGAGCGGGAAGAGAAGGCGTCACTTCGTCGGACGCTCGCGGAGATCGAACGGAACGCCGCGGAGCTCAGACGCTTGATTGGTCACATCCGAGGCGTTTCGTGATCATCACTCCGAAGCGACCTCGCAACAGCGCAGCAAACTCCCGGATTTCACAACTCGTCCCGTACATGTTGAAGGGCCAAGGCGGAGAGAGGTGCACCTGGTACATGGCCGGCAATCTAGAGGGCCTAGACCGACGGGAGGACGCCGACTTGGCTCTCTCGGTCATGGAGCTCATCCAAGAAGGCAACGTCCGCACCAAGAGGGACAAGACCTATCATGTGGTGATCTCGTTCCACCCAAACGATCGTAAGCTCACTGATAGAGAACTTGAGGATGTGGTTCGCCGAACGGTTGCAGCCGTCGGTTTGCAGGAGCATCAATACATCGCGGTCCGGCACAGCGATCAAGAGCACGAGCATGTCCACATCGCGGTGAACAAAATCCACCCGGTGACCTTGAAGGTCCACCATCCCTTCCGCGACATTCCTCCGTTTAAGCTCTTAGCCGGCGAGCTTGAGAAGGAGCTCGGGCTTTACCAGGTCGATCGAAGCGTGAGGCAAATCGACAGCGATCGGTCGCGCGACTACGAGTCGGCCAGCGGAGTACAAAGCTTTTCTCGCTGGGCGAGGAGTCACATCGGCGAGAAGAATAGACTTAGACGGCATCTCCAACTGGAATGAGCTGCACGCACGACTGACGGTGCACGGCGTGCGAATGGTCCGACGGGGCAATGGCTTAGCCGTGGTCGACGCAACGCAAGGGGACCTCGCCTGCAAGGCCTCGACTCTTGGGCGCCATTGGTCCAAACAAAGGCTCTGTGAGCGCTTCGGGGATTTCGTCTCAGGGCCCACGGCGGAGCACGTCGCGACCGTGAGCCGCGAGACGTATCGCCCCGAGCCCCTCGGACCGCTGCGTGACGACGGACTTTGGCGCGAGTACCAGGATGCACTCAGCACCGCCCGGGCTCGGCGAGACGAACAGCGCCAGGCGTTATCCTCCAAGGTCGACACAGCCCGAGCTGCGCATCGGCGACATTTCAAGCTGAGGCATCACGCGATTGCGGCGATGCCGATTCCTGGGCGCGAGAAACACAAGATGTACAAGATGCTTTCGTTCGAGAAAATGGCTGCCGAGCGCAGACTCAGGGCGACTATCAAGGGATGGCGGACCCTCAGCGTCAACACACACCCGGGGTCTTGGAAGGAGTTCTTGGCAGCCCGCGCTGCACACGGAGACCAGCGGGCCATCCGACGACTCACCCGCAAATCCGGGGGGTTGGTCATCAAGAGCGGCGACAAGCAGGTTCGCGCCCTCCCATCTCGCAGTTCGCGGACGAGTCGGGGGAGCATCGTCCACAACCTGCCAGGAGGCGTACGGCTCCGAGAGTCGGCCGGATCGATCGAGCTCCTCGGCGAGGCCCGTGATAACGCGCTCGAGCAGTTGGTGAGTGTCGCCAAGCAAAGGTTCGGAACCAAGCACGTCACGCTACTCGGATCGAGGCGCGCACAAGAGCGACTGGCTGAACTGGCTGCCGAACAAGGATTGGAAATCGCTGAAGAACGGCAGCGCTGACGCGAACTATTCGAGCGCGCTCGAAGTCTATTGTCGTCCACAAAACAAGGCCGTGCGGGCAACCACCGTGGGCGCAATGTCAATCGAGAAAGCGTACGGGTAAAGAATTACGTATCCCGCAATCCGTGCGTGTTTTCGGCTCAAAACGCAAAGCTGTCGTCAGTATTTGGTGACCCGCAAACGATAACCAATGTTTCACGGTTGGTATGTTTTATGCTTCCCAAAATGTTCAAACGGCTGCAATCCCGCTGCCGCAAGGCATGAATGGAGGCACGTCATGACACGGACAACGGCAACGCTAGCGATGGCGGTGTTTGCGGTGGGTGCTTTCCTCTTCCCACACGAATCAAGCGCTCAGGCGGAGCCTGTGGTCGAATACGAGATCATCGACCTTGGTGTTGTGGGTGAGTATGCTCCGCAACCCGCCTCAATAAACGACCACGATCAGATTACGGGATCAGTTGCGGGCTCCATAACCCAAGCGTTCCTCTGGGAGAACGGGACCGGAATCGGTCTCTGGACGTTGGGTGGCAGCGAGTCCCGTGGATTCGGGATCAATAACGGCGGTCAGATTGTGGGCTATTCCAGGTACTCAACACAACACTATGAACAACACGGGTTCTTGTACGAAAACGGCACGATGACAGACCTCGGTAGCATCCTCTCAGGCACTGGAGAATCCTTCGCAAGAGCCATTAGTGATTCCGGGTTGATCACGGGGGATGCCGATTACTGGGAGCCCGGTTTGCTTCTTCCAGTGCCACGCGCCTTTGTCCTCGACGGCGGCTCCGCGACGATGATTGGCACCCTTGCCTTCGACTCTGGCCAGGGGATCTTTTTGGGTAGCTCATATGGCACCGACATCAATGATGCAGGTCATGTGACTGGCTGGTCGTGGGCATCGTTCGGTTACAACTGCCCCTGTGTGAACTGCCTCCACTGTGCAAATGTCGATCGTCACGCCTTTTTCTACGATGGCAACGCGATGATAGATCTGGGGACGCTCGGCGATCCCCTATGGGAATCGCAGGGCTACGCGATCAACAGCAATGGGCAAGTCTGCGGATGGTCGGACACCGCCAGCGGATACCATAACGCGTTCGTCACCGACCCAGACACGATGGAGATGGTGAACCTGGGTACATTTGGAGGTCTCAGGTCTGAGGCCTACGACATTAACGACTCTGGTCATGTTACCGGCTTTGCTCAGTACGCTGACGGACGTGGAGAAGCATTTCTGTACGACGGCGTCGAGGTGGTCAGTCTTTGTTCCTTGGTCGACTGTGAGGCTGAGGGGTGGACTCGACTCAGGTACGGATACGCAATAAACAACAACGGCAGCATCGTTGGCACTGGATGGCACTCCGATTTCGGATACCGAGACAGAGGCTTCCTCATCAGGGCGGTTACGGATAGCGAAGGCCCGGTCTCACGCAACGTAGCCGCAGCGCCTAGCGTGGTCGAGGTCGACGGCACCGCTGAGTTGACTGCAACTGTGGATGATACGGAAACCGGCAACTCGAACATCGACTCGGCTGAGTACAACATTGATGGCGTAATGTGGTTCCCAATGGACGGATCCTGGGATAGTCCGACCGTAGATGTCTACGCCCTAGTCCCCGCACCAACGACAGCCGGCGTTTACCAGGTATGCGTTCGTGGTACTGACGCACGCGACAACGTCGGCGAACCCGAATGCACGTTCCTCGTCGCATACGACCCGGATGGCGGTTTCGTCACGGGTGGTGGCTGGATCGACTCGCCCGAAGGCGCCTACGCACCCGATCCGACGCTCATTGGAAAGGCAAACTTCGGCTTCGTCTCGAAGTACAAGAAGGGAGCCAGCGTGCCTACTGGTAACACCGAGTTCCAGTTCAAGGTCGCTGACCTCAACTTCAAGTCGACGAGCTACGACTGGCTAGTCATTGCGGGAAGCAAGGCGAAGTTCAAGGGTGACGGCACCATTGACGGTGGTGGCAACTTTGGCTTCATGCTGAGCGCCATTGACGGTGATAAGAACGGCGGTGACGACACGTTCCGGATCAAGATCTGGGACAAGGACGATGCCGATACTGTCGTCTACGACAACCAGATGGGCGACGACCAGGATGCTGACGCAGCGACTGTCCTCGGCGGCGGAGCGATCGTTGTTCACAAGGCCAAGTAGGGCCAAACCCAACGACGAATGAGAGACCCCGCTTCGGCGGGGTTTTTCTTTGCCTGAACGGCGGAGAGCGGATGTCGCGAACCTGAACAGGTGCGAGGTCTAGAGTGCACGCGCGTGACACATATTTGCCACAACGCACCAAGGGACTCCGACCGGAATCAGAATCCCTTGTATTCTTGGTGACCCCAGCGAGGTTCGAACTCGCGTTACCGGCGTGAGAGGCATCCCACCCTGCGAGTCGACGGAGCGTTATCCGCTCTCTTTGCTTTTTGGGTTGTGCGGTTTGCGCTGGCTTTGGCGAAGTCAATCCCGCTTTGCTGCCACATATTTGCCACACTCGGCAGACAGCCGATGGGGTCCTCGTAGCTGGCGTCGCCGAGCAGCTGGTGACGGTCGTCAAACAAAGGTTAGGAACGAAGCGCCTCTCACTGCTCGGACGCAACCGATTTGCAGGAATTCATTCCTTGTCATCAACTCGCTTTGCCCAGTTATCGTCAAACCAGACGCGTGGAATCCCGGCCCGCTGTGCCGCTGCTTCAAGGCAATCTTGGATGGCGTAAAACTGTTTCGGGGACGCAATCCCCTTGATTTGTTGCACCGGCAACGCCACCCCACAACGTTTCAGTCGCTTTATCACGACGCTATCCACTGGCGCGTGGAGCCATGGCGCGATCGCTCGGGACTCGGCATCGGTGAAGTAGCGACACTGCTCCACTAAGTCTCGCAGAAACAGAGACAATACCTTGGCCGAATGCCCCCACTTGATTCCTGGAAGAAGGCGAGCGTTCTTTGCGTTGCGTTTGCGAATCTCGGTGGCAACGGACTGAAGTTGCTTTTCATACCAAGTCCGGAATCCGTCGGCATCAACAATGGCTAACAAGTCATCAACCGGTATTTGTTCCAGCCGCCTTTGTAACCCGGGTTTGGTGCCCGCCGCGAACACGCGGACGACTGAGGGGCCAAGTACGACCCTGGCAGCCCGCGCACGGTGGGCGGCACGATGACCCGTAGCAATTCGCTTGAACTCATCCTCCAAGTCACTGGTTGTATCCATGGCTTGATTGTAGCCCACCAATATGCGTCAACGGACCGAGCGACCAGCAACGCAATCAAACACGTTCGTGTTTCTCGTGACTTCTGTCGGATTCGAGAGTTGCTTCAGCTTTTTGTCTCTCCTTAACGTTCGGCTGGGACATTTCCACTAACTTTATGAGGCCAAGACCTGCCAGCGAATGTCTGATGCCCGCGTCGAACCGTGGGACTCCACGCCAGCCAGTCCGTTCGGTGTGAGACGCGCCAGGTGTTGGCAAGTTGAGATGTGAGGCAGCTCACGGGCGCGGCGATTCTCGATATTGTCGGTCATTTCAACACATTCGGGACGTTCTTCCGATGCCCGGACAACTTTTTGGGGGGCAAAACCGATAATAGAGAGTGGAGGCGATCGTTCGTCGGAAGGGGATGGACGGCGCTCGGCTGCAGAGAGGAATATCGGACTTGAGTCAAACCAGTAGCCGGCAAGAGATGGGTTCGCAGGACCGTGGTTCACGATCGACCTCGTCCGCGGAGGGACCCAGGGGTCACGATTCTCCGGACGCCCCGATTCCTGGGTCACGGTCGAAGATTCGGGAAGCCGCTCGCACTCCACGGAAGGCGCAGATGAAGCGCTTCACCGAAGGGAAGCAAACGCGCTGATGGCTGGCTCCCTCGGTGAAGGCGAGATCTACACCGTCGAGGACGTAGCGCCCTTCCTCGGCATGACGCCGAACGGCGTCCGATCCGCTGTGCACCGGGGCCAGCTCAGACCGTGTGGCCGTGGACCCCGAAATAAGCTGGTGTTCCACGTCGACGAACTAAAGAGGTTCTTCAGGGATCGCGCAATCGGCTATAGTGCCCGGCGACACGCAACACCCGGGGCGCCGAAAGGAGAGAGCCATGCGTTACCCCGGAGTGAAGAGTATCGGCCGCGGCCGGTACAAGATTCGAGCAACCATCATTTGTCCGAAGACCGGAAAGCGGAAGGACACGGAGAGAATGATCGAGGCGAAGAACACGGCGGAGGCTTTTCAGAAGCGGGAGGAGCTACGGATCAAGCTCCAAGCCGCCAACGACACGCAAGCGTCTCGTCTTCGTCTCGGCGAATACGCGGAATTGTGGATGCGTTCGAAACTTCGCGAGCTGAAACCCAGCACACGAAGGCATTACGCAAGCATTCTTGATCTGCACATTTTGCCGCAACTCGGCGACTACTACGTCGACGCGATCCATCCCACCGATGTCGTCCGCTGGCGTGACCAGCAGCCCGGAAGACCGCGAACCGTCAACTGCCGGCTCGGGGTGTTGCGGACGCTACTGCGATCCGCACACGAAGAGCTTGAACTACCTCGAGATCCATACGGCCGAACGAAGCAGGTTTCGCTCGATGAGCACGAGCCGCGCGACTTTCGACCCGAGGAGCTCAGGGCCATCTTGGGATGGGTTCGTGAGCATGAGCCAAGGTGGTACCCGCTACTGCTGACGCTGACGTTCACAGCCGCACGTTTTGGAGAGATTGCCGCCCTACAGTGGGGCGACATTGACTGGCAGAATCGCGAGATTCGGATCTCCAGGTCCGTATGGCGCGGGCACGTCAGCACCACAAAGACCGGCAGCGTGCGGCGGGTTCCGTTGCTCCCTGCCGTCGATGCGGTCTTGCGGGCACACCGAAGGGAGCCCGTCTGGGGTCTGCCCAATGGGACGGGAGAGGATCTGGTCTTCTGTTCGCGGCGAGGGACGCACCATGTCCCAAGCGGCTTCAATCCGGTGCTTCACCGGGCTGTCGAGGCCCTTGGGCTCCCAAGACGGCGGGGCGGGGCACACCGGCTCCGGCACTCGGCCAATAACCTCCTCCGACAGGTCACCGGGGCGGAGGTCGTTCGCAGCATCACGGGTCACGAGGACTCGGCGATGACCTGGCACTATTCCCACATCCAAGCCGATGAGAAGAATTCCGCGATGTTACGGGTCTACGACCGCGTCGTGGGAGCTTCGAGTGAGCTTGGTGTGGGAGTGGGAGTGGGATCCCAAAGCCTCGAAGGAAATGTGATCCCGCTAAAGCCCCGGACTCATTAGCTTTGTAAAATATTCTTCGGCTTGGACGTAATGTGCCCTACATGGCGCCCGAGTACGCGCTGGGCCGCCAGTGCAGTGCGCGCTCGGACCTCTTTTCGCTCGGCGTCGTGCTCTACGAGTGCCTCGCCGGGCATCGCCCCTTCGATGGCGGCAGCGACATGCAAACCCTCGACCACGCTCGAAGCGGCCGGCATGAGCTCCTCCACGATGCAGCGCAGCAGACCCCAAAGCCGATGGCCGACGCGATCGAGTCCTTGTTGGCCGCGGACCCTGAGAAGAGACCGCCCAACGCCGCGGCCTTCGTTTCGATGCTGGCCGGCTTTCCGCCGCCCCCCCCCGGGCACGGTGTGAGCTCGGTGCGCTCGTGCGTTTGGTCGAGAAGGACGACAGCATTCCGAGCGCACCCGGCCTTGCGTCGACCCGCCCTGCGCCTACTCGGCGTCCTCGGAAACGCGGTCCGTCTCCTCGGTAGCATTCCCGTAGGTGTTCTTCTCCTGCTCCTCGAGCAAGCTCAGCCCGATCGCCATCGCTTTGCGTACGCGCACGAGAAGCTCGTCGTCGGTAGCGATTTTTTCCACAGCCATCGACAGCTTCGATTCGAGCTGTGACTTCATCGCTTCGAGTGAACCGACGCGCGATTCGAGATTGCGCTTGTTTTCCTCGAGAATCTCGAGCTTGGTGCGGCTCGCGTCGAGCTCCGTTTGCAGCCCGTCACGCGCTTCCTTGACGCTGTTGAGCTCGTCTTGGAACCGATCCCGAAGCCCCTGCGTTTCGGTGAGCAAGGTCTTGGTCCCCTCGAGCTCAGTGCTGGTTTCGGTGAGCTTCGTTTCGAGCTCGAGCGCACGGTCTGCCCCGAGCGCCTCCCGTTCGCGCGCCCCCGAGAGCTCCGACTCCGTATCGGCAAGTTTGCGGCCCAAGGTCGCGAGCTGCTTTGAATGCTCTTGCTCCTGCGTCTCGAGCTCGAGTTGCTTTTCAGCTTGAATCGAGGCTTCGCGCTCTTCCATGGTGCGCTGCCACTGCGCCTCGGCTTCGGCCAGCTTCGTCGCGGAAGCCGTTTCGAGCTCCTGGCTGAGCGAACCCAGTGCTTCTTGCCGGGCGACATCGGCTGCGGCAGCGGCTTGCGCCAAGGCTGCAGCCTGCGAATCGGCAAGCTCCGATCGAAGTGACGCAAGCGCCGTCTCTTTCTCGCTTGCAGCCGCGTGCAAAGCCGCTTCGTTGTCTTCCCGGGCGTTGGCGAGCGCGGCTGCGGACTCGGCCTTGATCAGATCCAGTGCTTCTTCCTGGGCCACGCGAAGCCTTGCCATCTCGGCGTCCTGCGTACTCTTCAGGGCTTCGACGTCGGCAACCCGAGACTCCCGCTCTTGCGCGAGCTCGGCTTCGAGGCCTTCTGTTTTGGATTTCTCGCGCTCGAAGCGGTCCTTGATGTCTTCGTAACGCTTGTTCGCAGTCTCTTTGTCCTCGGTCAGACTCGCAATCGATTCCTGTGCCCCAGACAAGGCGTTTTCGAGCTCCGCCGTCTTCTCGTCGAAATCGGCGCGCGCACGCTCGAGGACGATGGACTGATCCCTGAGATCGATGATCTCTTTGTCACGCCCGCTCACCTGCTCGCGCAGCTCGAGGATTTGCTTGTCCTTCGTGTTCAGCGCCTCGCGTAGGTCGAGAAATTGCCGGCTCGACACACCACCGGACGAGCCGGCGAGCTTTGCTTTGAGCCCGGAGATTTCGGAACGTAGACGCGCGACTTCGATTTGGCCGGCGGCAGGGCTGTCGCTCGGCGCAGGTGGTGCCGTCGCCGGTCGCGCCGATGCTGGTGGCGCCGAGGACGCGGCCGGTGGCGCCGACGGCGGTACCGTGGCGTGAGAGACCTCGTCCGGCGGAACGTCCGAAACCATGATCACGTCATCCAGCTCGACGTCTTCATAATCGCCGCTGCCCTGGTCCATCTCTTCGGCGGCGTCTGCGAACTGAGGGCTTTTCGAAGGCTGCTTCGCCTCGCCGCCCATCAAGAGCGCGTCGAAGGCGTTCTCTGCAAACTCATCGATTTCATCGTCGATTCCGTTCGGCTCACCGACCTTGGTTGGCAAATCGCTCGACATGTTGTCCTCCGACATTTGGTCTCCCCTTCGATTCCCAAGGCAAGGTTAGCAGCGTTCTCGTCGTTCCAACGAAACAGCGTCCAATCCGGCCCCCCGGCGCATGCAAAGTTACGCCGCCGTCAAAAAAAGAATAGAGGCCGAGGCGTTGCTCTGTCAACGTTCGAAGCACGCGAAACCTGTGGTCCGGGGAGGCGCTCAGTAGGCGACGCGAGCGTTCGCCGCGAGCCGGAAGAGCGCCGGGCGATCCAGGTCTCCGTAAAACGCGTAGTTCAGGCCGCCATGCTGGCGGATCGTCACGACGTTGCTACCTACATTGAAATAGAATAGCTCACGTCCACCCACATGGGTGCGATGCGCATTCCGGATGATCCCGGGCGACTGGAACACCAGAAGCGTGACGCGTCGCCCTTCGTGGTTGTAGTAGAGGGCAGCGGCCGGATGGGCGCCTACCTTGATGTAGCGAGCGCCGACGAACTTCATGCCCGGCTCTGCGAACTGTGCCGGTTTCACGGGGAACGGGGTCTTGCCCTGGAAGTAGCGAACGACGTCTTGCGGTGCCTCGGCCCGGACGTCGGACGGCAAGGCCTGCGAGTGCAGATTCACGACGTCTTGCAGCATGCCGGCGCCTTGGTACGCAGTGCTCTCCGGCAGACCCATGACGCTGCCGATGATCAAGACCGCCGCCGCGGCAGCTGCGATCGGCCAGGTCTGCCGCCAGCGCATCGGCCGCGCTTCGATTGAAGTGCGTTCGGCCCTGGTTGAATCGATCTCGTCGAAACGATGAAGCGTTCGGCTCCAAAGATGTTCGGGCGCATGAACACCGCTGATCGCCTCCCGTGCTTGCTGCCGAAACGAGCGCTCGAAGGTAAGATGCTCCTGGCAAACCGGGCATGCTTCCAGATGGCGTTCGAATTCGATCTGCGATGCAGGGTCGAGCTCTCCGTCGATGAATGCGCCAAGATGTCGTCGCACGAGCTTGCAAGTCATGACTTTGACGCCTTTCTTGCACGAAAGGCTTCGAGTAAAATCGGGTCTTCCAAATCGCTGTCGTCTTCGTCGATGATGCCGAGTTGCACGGCGTGTGCTTGAAGAGAGACCTGAAGCTGCTTGCGGGCGCGATGCAAGCGCGACATGACCGTGCCGATTGGGCAGCCGACGACGTCGGCAATTTCTTTGTACGAAAGCTCTTCGACGTCGGCGAGCATGACCATGGCGCGAGCCTCGTCCGAAAGCTCTTCGAACGCCCGCCGGATCTCTTGCGCGATCAATCGACGCTCCGCATCGCCCACTGGGTCGGTCAAGCCACGCATGCTCGCGCGGCTCATCACGCCCTCCCCGACCGGCGCTGCCATCGGGCCATCGAAGACCTGCCGCTCTCGGCTGGCGCGCCGGTAGCGATTCACGAAGCTGTTCATCTGGATTCTCAGAAGCCAGGCCTTGAAGTTCGTGCCCGCCTCGAAGCGATCGTAGAAGCGATAGGCCCGCACCAAGGTGTCCTGCACCAGGTCCTCGGCGTCGACCGGAGAGCGAGTCAGCCGCAGCGCCACCGAGTAGAGCGCGTCGAGATGGGGACGCGCCTCCGCCTCGAAAAGCCGCCGCTGAGCCTCTGCTTTCTTCGATTTCACTGGCATGCCTGCTCGTAGAACCCCTGAAATCAGGAATTATTCCACGTTATCAGGGGGCTCATCTTTTGGGGAGCCCTGCCGGAGCTTGGCCTCGAGCTCCTCGATGCGAGTCTGAAGCCGCAGCACTTCGCCCTGCAGCTGCTTGACGTGGCTCGCCGCGCTCTCGAGGACGCCGCGAACCCGATCGTCGGCAGCGTTGTAGACCTCCGTTCCTAGCTCCTCGGCACGACCGACCAGCTTCCCAACCGGGCCTTCCTTGAGCGAAGTCAGGAACTTTTCGCGCCCCTGTTGGATGAAACCCCGAAGGCTTTGGACCGACCATGTCGTTGCATTTCCGCTCTTCTGCTCTTCGTAGATGATTTGGGCGAGCGTGACTTTGGTCAGATCGTTCTTCGAACGATTGTCGAGGACTTTGACCTCTTCGCCGTTGCGGACGAACTCGGCGATGCGGTCGAGGGTGACGTATTTGCTCTCGCGGGTGTCGTAGAGCTTGCGGTTCGCATAGCGCTTGATGACCCGAATCTGTTCCGTCTCTGGCATCTGACATCTCAGGCTAGCCCGGCGACGCACTGCGTCAAGCTGGCGCTTTCCGATGCCCTCATTAAGCTGGTCAGAGGGGTACGGAAGCCGTGGAGCAGGCAACATCGTTCGGTGACCTCTTTCGAAGGCTAGCCCGGCAGGAAGAGATCGAGATGCGTGTCGGCCTGATCTGCGAGCGGCTCGAGTCCCTGTCCACCGAGGACGGCGCGCAGCTTCTCCACGATGCGCACCGGGGAGCAGCCCTAGGGGGGGCCAATGCGCAACTCGTGTTTCTTGCAATGGGCTGGGCGCTCTTCGAGCCGCGGGTCGAAGCGCGCAGGCGCGAGCTCGGCATGGCGGCGCGGCGCGCAGACCTTCATGAGGTTGCGGACTTCGTCCTGCCGCCCGTCTACGAAGATGCACCCGTCGACGACAAGCGACGCATTCCGGACTTTGGTCGCGGTCGGCCGCTCACCCTCGGCGAACGGAAATCACTTGCGCGTACACACGACCGTGCGCTGATTCAACGCGTCGTGCAGGACCCGCATCCAGATGTAGTTCGCATTCTGCTCGACAACCCTTCGTTGACCGAAGACGACGTCATCCGCATCTGCGCGGCGCGCCCCAATGATCCAAGCGTGTTGCACACGGTGTACCGCAATCGTCGCTGGGTGGTTCGCTACCGTCCGCGCAATGCGATCGTCCGCAACCCCGACACACCGCTCGACATCGCGCTTCTGCTCTCGCCTCTTCTGCGCAGGCCGGAGCTTCGAGAGGCAGCGACATCCTCGGAGCTCGCCGCGCCGGTCCGCCTCAGCTGCAAGACGATTCTCGACATGCGGGTCAGCCAATCGCTGCCGTCGCGCGAGTGACCGCTACTTGGACTCGACCTTGTCGACGACTTCGGCGTCCTCGACACGGGAGGCAGACTGCTTCGGGACCTGCTTGTCGGCCGGCGTGACCTCTGGCGTCACATCGATGTCGTCATCGGTGTTGAGACCCCGCTTGAGGTTTCGGATGGCTTTTCCGAGCCCTTCGCCGATTTGAGGCAGCCGTCCGGCGCCGAAAATCAGCATCACGATCAAGAAAACGATGACTAGCTCGCCAAATCCAAGATTGGGCACGGTATCCCCTCCGGTAGCGCTCACGGTACGCTGCCCGGAACCGGTCTGCAAGCCCACGGGTATGGTATGGGGAGCCCAGATGGAGAGCTATCGACAGCTGGACCCGGCTGGTATTCGTGGCCTTGTCTTCGATATCGACGATACGGTCACCCGGAATGGCGTGTTGGAGCCGGCCGCGTACAGCGCGATGCACCGGTTGGCAGGCGCCGGTTTCGAGCTCGTGGCGGTTACCGGCCGGCCTTTGGGATGGACCGACGTCATCGCGAGGATCTGGCCCGTCCGGATCGCGGTTGGCGAGAACGGCGCGGGCTGGGCCTGGGTCGACGCGGCCGGGGCGCACGAGGGTTACTTCTGTGACCCGTTGGAACGCGAGGCCCAGGCGCACCTGTTAGAGTCGCTTCGTCAAAGAGTGGCCGCGGCGATGCCGCACATCACGACGACGAACGACCACCGCCATCGCCGCTGCGATCTCGCCTTCGACGTGGGAGAGTCACGGTCGCTGCCTCGGGCAGAAATCGACGCGCTGGTCGCACTGATCGAGGAGCTCGGCGTACGCACGTCTGTTTCGACGGTGCACGCGCACGCAATCCCGGGACCCTGGGACAAGGCCAAAGGCGTTGGGCGCGCCCTGCACGAGGTCCTCGGCATCGATCTCGGCGCGGAGATCGACCGATGGGTCTTCGTCGGGGACAGCGGCAATGACGCAGCGGCGTTTGCCCGTTTCCCAAAGAGCGTAGGCGTTGCCAACGTCCGGGAGCACCTCGATCGTCTTCCGGTCCCGCCTCGCTACATCACGGACGGCGACCGCGGTGTTGGCTTTGCCGAGCTTGCTGCACACTTGGCGGACCAAGGTGGCTAAGCGAAAGACCACCCGGGGCGCGACCGGATCGGAAGCGCACTATGAAGACGGGCGGTACTACGATCAGGCCTACCGCCGCCGCCGGCACGACGTTCGCTTCTACACGAATTTGGCCCTGGAGTCGGGCGGCCCGGTGCTCGAGCTTGGTGTCGGAACGGGCCGCGTGGCGCTCGCCATCGGCAAGGCGGGCGTCGAAGTCGTAGGCGTCGAACCGATGGCGCCGATGTTGGCTCGGGCCCGTGAGCGACTCGACAAGTTGCCCCGTGCAACCAGGGACCGGATCGAGCTTCGCAAAGGGACACTCGAACGTCTTCGCCTGCGCCGCAAGTTCCCCCTGGTCATCGCGCCGTTCAACGTGTGGATGCACCTCTACACACGCCAGGCGCTCGAGCGGGGCTTCGCTACCGTCCGCCATCACCTCGAACCCAGGGGGCGCTTCGCCTTCGACGTGTTGCTTCCGGACCCGAACAGCCTCGCCCGAGAACCCTCCAAGCAATACCGCGGCGGCGAGGTTCCCCATCCACGCGACGGATCTCGATATCGATATAGCGAGTACTTCAGCTACGACCCCCTTGCACAAATCGAGACCGTGATGATGGACTTCGAGCATCCGGACGACGAAAGCCGCTCGTTTTGCACGCCACTCACCCAGAGGCAGTTCTTCCCGGCCGAGCTCGAAGCGCTATTGCACTACAACGGCTTTGCGGTCGAATCCCATACAGGCGATTTCAAGGGAGCGACCATCAGCGCGTCGACGGAGTCTCAGGTCGTCATCGCAACGTTGCGTTAGTCCCGAAGCAGGACGTCGCAATAGTACTTCACGCGTTTGACGATCTTGCCGTGCGGCCGGCTGTGAATGTCCTTTTTGAGCGCAAGCATGACGCGTCGCTGGAAGGTGTAGCTGTTGCGCGCGGGTTTGGGTGCGACGGCGCCGCCCGCCATTTCGATCGGAGCCCAGAGCGCTTCGGCCGGCCACTGCCAGGCTTCCAGGTCGGCCGGGTCGATCCGCTCGATCATCTGCTCGGCCAGGGCGCGCTTGTCTCGATCGTGCGCGAGCTCCGCGGCCCACTTGTCGATCTTGTCGGCCACGGGCCGCTCCTCACGGTTGACCGTGATCGGGTCACCCATCCCCCTCTTTGCAGGGGCAGCCTTTGCGTACTCCACCGCATCGGGATCGTTCTCTAACCCCAGGAAGGCAAAAATGCGCTCGAGCTGCGCAGCGGGCTCCGTCACCAGATCTTCGTATGCGACATGCAAAAGAGGAACCGGGCGCTCCCGTAAGAACGCTCCCATGGCAGGCACGTAGCGTTCGAGGATTGGGTTGAACGCATGGGCGCCGCGCCAGTCGCCGTCGAAAAAGCTGTTCGCATAGGAGCTGAAGACGGCCAGCGGATGCCGGGTCAGCACGACGTACTTCGCGTCCGGGTAGAGCCGCTGGAGAAACGGCAGCACGAGCGCGTTGGCTGGCGTCTTGTCGAGGAAGTAGCTGCTTTCGCTCGTCGACAACATCCTGCCGTACAGCGTGTCGGTGTACGCGCGCAGCGCATCGAGATAGTCCTGCTCCCCACCCGGCAAGCCTCGGATGAAGGACTTGGTCGCCTCGGCCGCGTTGATGTGGTCGTAGGGCGCCTTCTCGACGTTGTCGAAGACCCCGAGGTGCGCGATCGGCGTGATCAGATGAGGCTCGGGATGCGTGAAGATCTCGGTGTGTGCGCCCATCATGCGCTGGAGCAGCGTCGACCCCGCACGGGGCGGCGAGATTACGAAGACGAGTGACATGACGCCTCGGGCAACTTCTCAATCTCGCGCAGCAAGCTGTCGTAGGACGTACTGCAAGATGCCGCCGTGCAGGAAGTACTCGACCTCCTGGGGGGTATCTATCCGCGCCTTGACGGTGAACGACTTGCCGTCGTCCGTTCGAACCGAAAGCGATTTGCCAGGCACCAATCCGTCGGCAATCCCCGAGATCGCGAACGTCTCTTCGCCGTTGAGCCCGAGGGCAGCGCGGCCTTCGCCTGGCTCGAACTCGAGCGGAAGGACCCCCATCCCGATCAGGTTCGACCGATGGATGCGTTCGTAGCTTTCTGCGATCACCGCGCGAACGCCGAGGAGCAGCGTGCCCTTGGCCGCCCAGTCGCGCGAGGAGCCCGTACCGTATTCTTTGCCGGCGATGACGATGAGCGGCGTGCCAGCCTCCTGGTACTTCATCGACGCATCGTAGATGCTCGTCTGCTCGTTGGTCGGCAGATAGCGGGTGATGCCGCCCTCGGTGCCGGGGGCCAAGAGGTTCCGAAGACGGATGTTGGCGAAGGTGCCGCGCATCATGACTTCGTGGTTGCCCCGGCGGCTGCCGTAGCTGTTGAAGTCGCGCGGCGCGACGCCATGGTCGCGGAGGTACTTCGCTGCGGGGCCGTCGAGCGCGATCGCACCGGCCGGCGAAATGTGATCGGTCGTGACCGAGTCGCCGAGCAAGCAGAGCACACGGGCCCCATCAACGTCGGTGAGAGGCGCGGGCTCACCGACCTCGACCCCGTCGAAGAACGGTGGAAGGCGAACGTAGGTCGAATCGGGGTCCCAGCCATAGCGATCCGCCTCTTCGAAGTGCACGTCGCGCCACTGCGGAGGGCCCTCGAGGACTACCGCGTACCGCTCGACGAACTGTTCCTTCTTGACCGAAGACCGAAGCGTTGCGGTGACTTCCTGATGGCTAGGCCAGAGATCGCGAAGAAACACGTCTTTGCCTTCGCGGTCCTGCCCGATCGGGTCGCTTTCGAAGTCGATGTTCATCGTGCCGGCAAGTGCGTACGCGACGACCAGCGGCGGTGATGCGAGGTAGTTGGCGCGGGTCAACGGGTTGACGCGGCCCTCGAAGTTTCGGTTTCCGCTCAGTGCGGAAGTGACGAGCAAGTCGTGCGCTTTGACCGCCTCCGCGATTTCCGGATCGAGTGGACCGGAGTTGCCAATGCAGGTCGTGCAGCCGTAGCCCACTAGATTGAAGCGCAGGGTGTTGAGATCCTCCATCAGACCCGATGCCTTGAGGTACTCGGTGACGACCTGCGACCCGGGCGCCAGGCTGGTCTTCACCCAGGGCTTGGTCCGAAGCCCCTTGTCCACCGCCTTCTTGGCTACTAGGCCCGCGGCCAACATGACGGAAGGATTTGAGGTGTTCGTACAGCTCGTGATAGCCGCAATGACCACCGCACCGTTCTTCAAAATGAAAGTTTCATCCCCGCGCGTGACCTCTACACCCTTGTCCGCCGACGCTTCGAAGCCTTGGAGCACGTGTTGAAACGAGCGCTTGGACTCGCTCAGCGCAACGCGGTCTTGCGGGCGCTTGGGCCCGGCGATCGAGGGCACGACGTCGCCGAGATCGAGACTCAGAGTATCGGTGAACAGAGGCTCGGGCGCGCTCGTGGTGTGAAAGAGGCCTTGCTCTTTGAGGACGCGCTCCACGACGTCGACATGGGCTGACTCGCGTCCGCTGAAGCGCAGGTACGCAAGCGTCTCGTTGTCGACCGGGAAGAAGCCCATGGTCGCACCGTACTCGGGCGCCATGTTGGCGATGGTGGCCCGGTCCGGGAGCGCGAGGTTTTCCATTCCCTCGCCGTAGAACTCGACGAACTTCCCGACGACACCCCGCTCGCGAAGCATCTGCGTCACGGTGAGAACCGCGTCGGTTGCCGTGGCGCCTTCGGGGAGCTTGCCGGTGAGCTTGAAGCCGACGACCTGTGGCAGGAGCATGCTGATCGGTTGACCGAGCATCGCCGCTTCGGCCTCGATGCCACCCACGCCCCAGCCGAGCACCCCGAGTCCGTTGATCATGGTCGTGTGCGAATCGGTGCCGACCAGGCTGTCGGGGTAGGCGATGCACTGGCCGTTGGCTTCGCGCGTGAAGACCACGCTTGCCAGGTACTCGAGATTGACCTGGTGAACGATGCCGGTGCCGGGGGGGACGACGCGCATGTTCTCGAAGGCGCTCTGCCCCCACTTCAGGAACTGATAACGCTCCTGGTTGCGCTCGAATTCCCGCTTCACGTTGTCTTCGAAAGAGCGCAGCAAGCCGTAGGAATCGACCTGCACCGAGTGATCGATGACCAGGTCTGCTGGTTGCAGGGGGTTGATGCGGCTGGGGTCGCCACCCATCTTCGCGAACTGATCGCGCATCGCCGCGAGGTCGACGACCGCAGGCACGCCGGTGAAGTCTTGGAGGAGCACACGGGACGGGCGGAACGCGATCTCGGTGCGGGGCGCGGCGGCCGGGTCCCAGTTGGCGACCGCTTCGATGTCTTCGCGAGTGACCGTCTTGCCGTCCTCGAAGCGAAGGAGATTCTCCAACAGAACGCGGATCGAGTAAGGGAGCGTATCGATTCCCTTGAAGCCCGCTCGGGTCAACGCGTCGAGGCGGTGAATCACGACCTGACGGCCTCCGGCATGGGTCGTAACCCGGCTCTTGAAAGAGTCCTTTGCTGTCATGAAAGACTGCCTACCACGACGGGTCTTGGGCGCCAGCCCGGTCCTTGGCTATGGTGAAAACGCTGCGTGACAAGCGCGGACAGAAGCGCTAGACAATGCAGCCGCGGCGCCGTAGCCAAGTGGTAAGGCAGAGGTTTGCAAAATCTCCATTCGTCAGTTCGATCCTGACCGGCGCCTCCAGTTTCGACCCGAAGAGAAAGATGCATCGGCTGAGCCCGGATGGTCGCGCCTACTTCGGCAAATCCGGCTGGTCGAGCGTCCCGCCGCAGTCGAGCGCACCCAGGAACGCAACCAACGAGCCGAGCTCTTCACCGCTCAGTCCTCGATCGGCCAGCAATGGCGTCTTGTTCTTGTTGGCAATACCGCCGGTCGCCATGATCTTCACGGCTTCGGATAGGGTCCCGACCGAGCCATCGTGGAAGTACGGCGCGCTCTTCGAAACGTTGCGAAGCGACGGCACCTTGAACGCCGCCCAATCGGCATCTTGTTGGCTGACCGCGTTCCGGCCTACGTCGATTTGATCGTCGGCTTTCCCGGCAGTGCCGATGCCGACGTTGTAGTAGAGGCCGCCGGGAACTCCCATCGCGCTCGAGAAGAGCGGCGGCGCGTGGCAGACCACGCACTGTCCCTTGCCCATGAACAACGCCCAGCCTTCCTTCTGCTCATCTGTGAGCGCGTTCTGTTCGCCCTTGGCGTATCGGTCGTACGCGGTGTCGTCGCAGATCAGCGTGCGCTCGTAGGCCGAAATCGCCATTGCAATCGTGTCCGGGTTCATGCCTTGGGCGGGAAAGACCTTCTTGAACTGCTCCTTGTAGCCTTTGATTTTCGCGAGCTCGGCGGCCTTGGCAGCGAGCTTGTCTGCGCCGACCCCCATGTTGCCGCCACCCCAGGCACCCTTGGCCTGCGCTTCGAGGCTCCCTGCTCGGCCGTCCCAGTAGAAGGCGTCGAAATACGCCGTGTTCCAGATCACGGGGCTATGCCGCGTGAGCTGCTTCTCCATTGCGCCGACGGCAAGCGGTGTCTCCCCGCCATTGCCGTGCTCGTTTTGGTGGCAGGAGTAGCAGGAGCGCGTCCCATCGACGCTCAAACGCGCATCGAAAAAGAGCTGGTGACCCAGCGCGACCTTTTCGGGAGACTGAGGATTGTCCTCGGGGATCTTCAGCTCGGGAAACGCGGCGGGCGCCGGGGGTATCTCGACCTTTTTGGCGGGTGCCTCAGCTGGCGGCGCCGCCTTCTCCTCCGCTGGCTTGCTCTTGCAGGCGGCAACGGCAAAGACGATGAAAAGGATGGCGGCAAGCGCCCGCGGTGTGTTGTATGTGCTCGGCATGCTGCGATTATCGGGACAGCCGCCGCGACTGGCAAGGCGAGTTCGTCGACTCCGTGGAACTCAAGGTTTCGCCGGCGCGACGCGCTCCGCAAGCGCCCGGGCCTCCACGATGTTGTCTTCGATCGAGCAATACGTCCAGGCACCGTAGCGGCCGATCGAATGAACATCCTGTGCGGCAAGGAGCTCCCGCTTGCTCGCGGCCGCCGCAATGGAGTTGGTCGTGATGTGAACGTACGCCGGGTCGAGCAGGACCTCCTGGGAGGCGAGGAGGGTTTGATTCTCGAGCACCCCGCAGGTTTGGAGGTCGGTGATGACCCTCGCTTTCAAGGCGCCACGGTCGTCCGGCGAGAGCTCGACGTCCCAGGGCACCCCAACCTCGACGTACAAGCTCATGCGGTGGGAATCGAAAATGTTGTCGTAGAAACCGACGCGATAAAACGAGATGTCTCGCTGAGGATAGTAGATCCAGTGAACGTCGGACGGCCCCTTGCTAGCGAACCCCAGGTTGAAGACCTGAACCTTGTTGTGACTGAAGACCGCCGAGTCGTACTGAATCCCACACATGTCGAGCAGCGATATCAAGGGAGCGCTATTGACGAGAACGTCGTAGCTGATTTGCCGTTGGCTCGTCGTTGCGACTTTGGCCTTGAGGTCGATGCTCATGACCCTTTCACCTAGTGCGATTCGCTCGCTTCGTACGCCCTGAGCGATCGCCTCGATGTATTGGACCGACCCTCCCCTTGGATAGGTGAAGGTCGCATTGTAGCCATCGGCTCTTGGGGCGTCGGCGTTTCGAAGAATTTCCTCAACGCTGGCGTGCGGAAAGAAACGGCCCATCGCGTCGGGATCGAGCGCTGCCAGATTCATGGCGTAGAGCTTTTCGTTGTAAGGGATCAGGAACTTCTCGGCGATGCCGCGACCGTAGCGGGCATAGAGCATGTCCTTGAAGTTGCCGCCCTTCTCTTTGGGCCTGGCGTGCAGGTCCCGTACGCACTGCGCGTACTCCGCCTCGGGAAGCTGATGGATGTTCTTCTGGAACGGGAAATCGATGTAGCGGTCGGCGTACCAAATCCGGCTGTCACGCGTCACCCGCAAGATCTCCTGCTCGCCCATTCGGTCGACGAGATACGCCTCGATCTCCGGGTAGCGAAAATGGAAGAAGTGACCGGAGTAGTCCCATATGAAGCCGTCGCGCTCGACGGTTCGGCAGTAGCCCCCCATCTCATCCTCGGCTTCGACGACCCAGTAGTCGTCATCCTGTAGCCAATCGGCAAACGCGAGGCCGGTGACGCCCGCGCCGATGATGAGGTAGCGCGTGCGCTCCACGTTAGCGACTTACCACATCGGGGGCGCTCGGGGCGAAGCCTCGGACGACACGAACGCCCTGGTCGACCCGGCGGCCGAGGGCGACGGGCTCGCCATCCGGCGCGAAGAGCGCCAGCGATTCCTCGGGCGAAGCCTCCTCCCAGCCCGGACTGACGATGACCTCCGGACCGATCGGCCGGCCGTGCCGGGCATGGGCGACACCGTCATCGCTGAGGTCGACCCGCCGCAAGGTGCTGCAAGCCTCCTTCAAGGGAATCAATCGTCCTTCGATCTCCTCGGCGGTCATCTGGTCGCCGTACAGAGCCGAGTCGATTGAAAACGGACCGCTGGCGGTTCTGCGCAGGTGCTGCACGTACCCGAGCGTCCCGAGAGCCCTAGCGAGATCGCGCGCAAGCGAGCGCACGTAGAAACCCTTTCCACAGTGAAGCCTGAGGCCAATCGTCTCCTGCCCGACCTCGACGACGGTTGCCTCGTGGAGCTCGACCTCCCGGACGGGGGCCTCGACCTCCTCGCCACGGCGCATCCGGCGGTGAAGCGGCGTACCGCCAACTTTGATTGCGCTCAGCTTGGGCGCCGTTTGAGGCTGGCGTCCGATGAACCGCTGCAGCGCCCGCTCCACCGCGGCGCGATCGAGCCTCGGCACCTCGGCCGTGTCGATGACCTCGCCGTCCGCATCGAGCGAATCGGTCTCCGCGCCGAGGGCGATACTGACCTCGTAACACTTGTCATCGGATTGCAGATGCGAAACGAGCTTCGTGCCCTCCCCGATTGCAACGACCAAGACGCCGGTCGCAAGCGGGTCGAGCGTACCAGCGTGACCCACGGAGCGCTGCTGAATCGCCTTCCGAACCCGCTGCACGACGTCATGGGAAGTGCATCCGGCCGGCTTGTCGACGATCAGGACACCGTTCATCCGAAGTGCTTGGTGAGCTCGGCTCGCAAGCGCTCCTCAGCCTCGTCGATCGAAACGTCGAGCTGGGTGGCTGCAGCGGCACGGTGCCCCCCACCGTGGAGTGCAGCCGCGATCACCGAAACATCGGTATTGCCGCTCGAGCGAAGGCTGATCTTGGTCTCTAGCCGCTCGCCCGTCTCATCGTGAACCGGCCACTCCCAAAGCAGTGCCCCAATCTCGGCGCCTTCGACGCGCCGGGCATAGTTGACCATGCCTTCCACCATGTCGTCGTCGGCGCCGCAGATTTGGAGCATCTCCCGGGTTACGCGCAAGATTGCCACCCGTCCGTCAAAGGCAACCTCGAGGGTCGCGATGATCGCCGACAGGAGTCGCAGCCGCGCCGGCTCCCAGCGCTCAAACAATTGATAGGCAACCGTCCACGGGTCCGCCCCTGCCTCGATCAGCCGCGCGCCGAGGCGCAACGTCGCGGGCTTCGTGGTCGAGTATCGAAAACCACCCGTGTCCGAAACGATCGCGGCATAGATCGGTGTTGCGGCGCCTTCCGGAATCGACGCGAGTCCGAGCCCCTCGATCAGCTGAACGACGACCTCGCCCGTGGCCGCGGCACTGGTGTCCCGATAAACGATGTCACCGATGTCGTCATGGGCATGATGGTGGTCGATGATGACGACCGGGCCCGTGACCTCGGCGCTCGGGAATCCGGGCGGCAGGAGGGCCTTGGCCGCAATGTCCATCACCCAGGTCGCGTCGAAGCGCATGCCCGGCGGGACCTCTGCAAGGCCCTTCTCGCCGTCCAACAAGAACAGCAGCGAGTCGGGAATCGCTTCGGGCATGAAGAGCGTCGCTTCTTTGCCGATCGTACGAAGGGTCTTGATCAGCCCTAGCGCCGAGCCGAGCGAATCGGCATCCGGGCGGCGATGGCAGGCCACCAAGAAACGCTCTCCATTGCGCGCTATTTCGAGCACCTTTTCGATCACTTGGAACCCTCCGACCCTGCGTCCGAATCTTCGCGAATCTCTTCCAAAATGGATTCGATGCGAAGCCCAGAATCCACTACCTCGTCCCAGTAAAACTCCAGCGAAGGAACGTGTCGTAGCTGGAGCGTCTGCCCGATCTCGTGGCGAAGAAAACCGCTCGCCCGCTGAAGCGCCTCGACCACGAGGTCTTGGCGATCGGAGTCGATCTCTTCGAGCACTCGCACGTAGACCCGGGCGATGCTCAAGTCATCGGTCATTCGCACGGCGGACACCACGACGTCCTTGGCGGCCGGGTCGCGCACGCTTCCACGAAGCATGAGATCCATCAGCTCACTCCGAATCCGCTCCGAAACCCGGTCTGCTCTCCGAAAACCTTTTTGCGCCATCGTTCAGCCCGTCCAGTCCCCAAAATCTCCCAAAGACACCAGCTCCATCGAGCGGTTCAAGACCACGGTGTCGGCAGACCCTTCCACGAACTCCGCAATCGCATCGAGCATTGAATTGGCGTGGCGCCGATCACCCGAAACGACAGCGAAGCCGAGAGTCGATTGTCGGTGCGCATCCTGCTGCCCAACCTCGGCCACGGCCACATTGAAGCGGTTCGCCGTACGGTCGAGCACCTTTCGCACGATTGACCGCTTGGCCTTGAGCGAGGTCACCCCCGGCAAGGAAAGCGAAATCTGGCAAACGCCAACGACCATGTTCAGACCTTTCGGCGCTCAGCTCACTCGAGGGTCGCCTCGACCTGCTTCTCTTCGTAGCACTCGATGATGTCTTGCTCTTTGATGTCGTTGAAGCCTTGAAGGCCAATGCCGCATTCCATCCCGGACTGGACTTCCTTGATGTCTTCTTTGAACCGTCGAAGCGAGCCCATCGGGCCCTCCCAGACGACGACGCCGTCACGCACGAGACGCGCCTTGCCTCCGCGATTGATCTTACCTTCGAGCACCATGCAACCGGCGATGGTGCCGATCTTCGGAATACCAAACGTCTGGCGAACTTCGGCCTTGCCCAGATCCTCCTGGACGATTTTCGGCGCCAGAAGACCCTTCATGGCGGCCCTCACTTCGTCGATGGCCTCGTAGATGACGCTATACGTTCGAATCTCGACCGCTTCTTTCTTGGCGGTCGACGAGGCCTTGCCCTGGGGCCTCACGTTGAAGCCGAGGACGATGGCCTGCGATGCGCTCGCGAGCATGACGTCGTTCTCGGTGATGCCGCCCACGCCGGTGTGAATGACGTTGACCTTGACCTTCTCGGTCGCCAAGTCGGTGAGCGCGCCTTGGAGCGCTTCCACCGAACCTTGAACGTCGGCCTTGACGACGAGCCGGAGCTCCTGGACATCCCCGCTTTGCATCATGGCCTGGAACTGATCGAGGCCCCGAAGCCCGCCGCTCGGCGATGCGCCTGAAGCCCCTGGCTTCTTGCGCGCCCCGGCCACCTGCTGGGCCTTGCGCTGGTCGGTCACCTCGTAGAAGAGGTCGCCGGCCGCCGGAAGCTCCGCCAAACCAAGAACCTCGACCGGCGTCGCCGGGCCCGCACTCGGAATCTGGTTGCCTCGGTCGTCGGTCATCGCGCGGACGCGACCCCAGGAACCACCAGCTACCACGTAGTCGCCGGCATCCAAAGACCCGTCTCGAATCAAGACGTTAGCCACCGGACCTCGCCCGCGGTCGAGATATGCTTCGAGGACAATACCCTCGGCGGGGATACTCGGGTTCGCAGTGAGCTCGAGAAGCTCGGCCTGCAGCAGAACGTTCTCGAGGAGGCCATCGATCCCTTCGCCGGTCATGGCCGAGCAAGGAACGAACACGGTGTCTCCGCCCCAGTCCTCCGGCTGCAGACCCAGGGCGGCAAGCTCGTTCTTGATCGCGTCCTGATTCGCCTCGGGCTTGTCGATCTTGTTGACCGCCACGACGATGGGCACCTTGGCCGCCTGTGCATGAGCGACGGCCTCCCTGGTTTGCGGCATGACGCCGTCGTCGGCTGCCACCACCAGGACGACGATGTCGGTTGCCTGGGCGCCGCGGGCACGCATCGCGGTAAACGCTTCGTGACCGGGTGTATCGAGGAACACGACCGTCCCTCGGCTGGTGTCCACGCGATAGGCGCCGATGTGCTGCGTGATGCCACCCGCTTCGCCCCCGACGACGTCGGCCTCGCGAATCTTGTCTAGAAGCGAGGTCTTGCCATGGTCGACGTGCCCCATGACCGTCACGACGGGAGGTCGATGCGCTCGGTCGCCGGCTTTGTCCTCGAACTCGCCGCGTGCATCGCCGACGATTTGGTCCTCGCTCATCGCGACGTTTTCGACTTCGTAGTTGAACTCGCCTGCCAATACCGCGGCGGTGTCTGCATCGAGCGTGCTGTTGATGTGCACGCCCGACACTCCGAGCTCCATCAACTTCATCAGCACGTCCGTTGCCTTGAGGCTCATGCGCTGCGCAAGCGTCTGAAGCTGGACGTTGTCTTCGATTCGAATGACGCGCTTTTGTGCACCTGGCACCGTAATTTCGGTTTGTTTGGGCTTCTTGCCAGGCTGTAGACGCTTCTTGCCCGGTCGCCCTTGCGGTCGGCCTGTCGGACCGATCGACGAGCGCCCGCGAATCTCGCGGCGCCGCGGCGCATGCTGTTCCCGCTGCGCGGCGTGCTCCGCGACGATGCGTCGGCGGGCGCCTTCCGAGAGCGGTGTGGCGCTCGGGGCCTTCGCCTTACCGCGACGCATGACGCCGGGCGGCAGTGGGTCATGAGAGAATCGACCCTGCTCGCCGGGCTCTTCCGGAAGCTGTTGCTTCGGGAGCGGCTGTGCCGCGCGCTGCTCCTGGGGGGGCGCCGGCATGGCTGGCGCTGCGGGGGGCACCGGAGTTGGCTCGGCCGCCGCAGGCGCTTCGTCTCTCGGAGGCTCGGACTCGGCGACGGGCTCCTGTGTGCTCATCGGCGCAGTGCTTGGCGCAGTCGGCTCCGAGGAGGGCTCCTCGGCCGGCGCGGTCGCTGGCGCTTCGGCAGCCGCTGGCTCTGCTTCCTCGATCTTCTTGCGGCGCTTTCGGCGCACGACCGTAGGTCGAATTCGCTCTTCGACCATCGCCTCGCTACGGTCCTTGCCGAGCGATCGCTTGATGCGGTCCACTTCAACTGGATCCAGAACGCTCATGTGATTGCGCACCTGAATCCCCAGGGTCGCAATCCGCTGGATCAGGTCGCGATTTGCGACCCCCAACTCCCGGGCGACCTCGTAGACTCGAACCTTAGTCATCCATCCTCCGATAGGGCCTCGACATGCGACAGGCAATCGAGAACTGCGCGAGCGATCCCCCGATCGGTCACCAGGACGACGCCAAGCTCCGATCGGCCAAACGCGTCCCCGACGCTCGCCTTTGTCCCCCAAGTGGCCGTTGCGCAACCAATCGTGGTTGCAGCGCGCGCGAGCTCGTCCCCGCGACCACGCGAATCCTTTGCGCGGATCAAGAGATCCCCTTTGTTGGCCTTCAACGCAGAACGAACCGCGTCCGCCCCGAGTGCGAGACTGCGCGCGCGCTGGGCCGAGCTCAGAAGGCCGATGGCACGCCGCTCGAACTGCTGCGCGACCATGCGCTCGATGCTCTCCGGCTCGACCTGAGCCACGCCGCGAAGGGCGCGGGCTAAGCCGCCGCGCAGCGCCGCCGAACGAATGCAGGCCTTTTGGGGATGCACCGACACCCCCCGGCCGCCGAGGCGCCGTCCGAGGTCCACGGCTACGAAGGGTGCGCTCGGCCCGACCACCAGGCGAACGAGGCTGTCTCGCTCGGTGCGGCTACCACAGCCGGCGCACATCCGCCTCGAAGGCCTCTCTCGTTCACTCTTGCCCATGACGCCCAGCATCAACGCTTACCTCTACCTGGTCTCCTGGGTGGTCTCGGGCCCGGACTTGGACTCGTTCCCGGCTTCCGTCTCGGCCTCGGTTTCGGCCTCGACAACCTTCTCCGCCTCGGCAGCTGCCTCCGCCTCTGCGACGGCCGCTGCTTCAGCTTCCAAGCGAGCGGATTCTGCCTGGGCGGCCGCGACGCTCGCGCGCATCTTCACCTCGATTGGCGGCCACTCGGTATTGACGAACTCCGCGACCGCCGCTTTGAGCGCCTGCGCCCTGGCCGCGCCGAGCCCGGACTTGATCGCAAGGCGATCGGTATCCTCTTCGCCCGCGATGGCATCGACCGAGGAGTAGCTGTTTTGCTCGAGCTTGTCGGCAACCCGGCTGTTCACCCCGCGCACCAAGAGCAGCTTGTCGCGCTCGCTCGGTGCCTCCGTAGATTCCGCCATCGCAGCCAAGCGCTCCTTGCGGAGCTCTTCCATCGCGCTCCCGGCGTCCTCGCGAAGCTTGGCCACATCCTCCGCCGACACGCCCGGCACGGACGCAAGCTCCCCTTCGCTGGCTTCGGCGACTTCGTCTAGGCTCCGAAAGCCCATGCGGTAGAGCGACCGAGAGAGTTCTTCGTTGGTACTGAGCCGCGACAGCGCAGCCATCGCCTCTTCCTCGATCTGCTGGAAGCGGGACTCGCTCACGATGTCCAGCCGCCAGCCGCTGAGCTGCGAGGCGAGCCGCACGTTCTGGCCGCGTCGGCCAATGGCCAGGGACAGCTTCGCATCCGGCACGACGAGCTCCATGTTGGAGTTCCCTTCGTCGATGACGACGCGGACGACCTCTGCCGGAGCGATCGCATTACAGACGAAGCGAGCCGGGTCACGGTCCCACGGCACGATGTCGATCTTTTCGCCGCGAAGCTCCTGGACCACGGCCTGCACACGTGAGCCCTTCATGCCGACGCAAGCACCCACGGGGTCGACGTCGGAGTCACGGCTGCTCACCGCGATCTTCGAGCGAGCACCAGGCTCCCTGGCCGCCGCCACGATGCGCACGATGCCTTCGTAGATCTCGGGAACCTCCATTTCGAAGAGCTTCACGAGAATCCCGACATCGGTGCGGGAGAGAATGATTTGAGGACCCCGTGCCTCGCGGTCGATGTCCTTGAGGAGAGCGACGATGCGATCCCCCGGCCGGTAGCTCTCGCGCGGCGTTTGCTCGCGAGGTGGCAGCACGGCTTCGACGCCACGGCCGAGGTCGACGATGATGTTCGAACCACGCTCGAAGCGGCGCACCACGCCGGTGATGATCTCGCCCTGGCGACCCTTGTACTCGAGGAACACCCTCTCTCTCTCGGCGTCGCGGACGCGCTGGATGATGACCTGCTTCGCGGTCTGCGCAGCGATGCGCCCGAAGCGGCTCCGGCTCTGCTCGAGACCAAGCAGCTCTCCAAATTGCTTGTCCTGTTCGCGCGCCTTGTCGCGGTCCTCTGGAAGGTAGAAGATTTGAAAGCCGAGCTCTTCGCCGATTTCTGCCTCGAGCCCGTGGGTCTCCGCTTCCTCGACCGTGATCTCCTGCTCGCTGTTCTCCACCGCTTCCACCACGGTCATGTACTGGAAGAGATCGACCGCGCCGGACTCTGGGTTGAACCTCGCTTCGAGCTCGCGATCGGGGCCGAAGGTTTTCTTCGCCGCTGTCAATATCGCCTGCTCGGTGGCCTCCACCAGAATTTTGGCGTCGATGCCCTTCTCTTGACTGACCTGCTCAATCACATGCTGAAGCGAGAGCGCGCTTTGCTGCATAGCCATCTACCCACCTAGTTCGAGAATTTGTACACGAGGTTCGCCTGAGCGATTTCCGCGTGCGGAATCAATAGGACCTTGCCGTCTTGATCGAGCTCGATGTTTTGATCGACGACCCTCAGCAGCGTTCCGCGGAAGCGGCGCTGCCTTTCAATCGGGGTCCGGGTCTTCATTTTGACCTCGTGACCCGAAAAACGTTCGAAGTCCGAGAGCTTCACGAGCGGCCGTTCGAGCCCCGGCGAGCTCACCTCGAGGCGGAACGCCGCCGAAGGCAGCAACTCCTCGTGGACGTCCAAGCTGGTCGATACATCTCGGCTGACCGCCGTGCAATCTTCCAGCGAAACCCCGCTGCCGACCGCCACGCCCGGTACGTTGCGGTCGATGAAGACGCGAATCACGGCCCCCTTCGGCTCCCGCAGATAGCGCACGTCGACCAGCTCCACACCGTGGGCTAGGCAAATTGGTTCGATTAACTGCTGCAATGCGTGGACGAGCTGTTGGGTGGCCTGGGTCAATTGTCGCTCTGGGTCGCTAAACGAAAAATGGGCGGGCCGTGGCGGCCCACCCAGTAGAGGCAAACCAAATTTTCACGCCGGCACCTACCACAGCGCCCCACCCCCCGCAAGCAAACCGACGCCCTAACGCTTTGCGTCGTTGACAGCGTGAAAGGCATCTTGGTATGCCCCGCCAGTAGCCCCGCCCGATCGGCGCGGGAGCAGGAGGAAAGCATGATGCGTTCGTTGAATATCGGGCACTGGGTTGCCCTTGTAAGCCTGGCTGCCTTGGTGGCCAGTTGTGGGTCGACCCGTGAGTCTGCCTGGGACACGAGCACAGGTTCGGTCCAACTCGATGACGCCGCTCGGGCGCAGGTCGCCCAGCTCATGGCCGCTGCCGAAACAGCCTATGCCAACCGCGGGGATCAAGCGCAGGCCAAAGCGGCGGTTGACGCCTGGACCAAGGCCGCCGAAATCGACCCGACCAACGTGACGGCGCTCAACGAGCTGACGCACGCGATCTACTTCTACGCCGATTGTCACCTTCGCTTCGACGAGGACAACCCCGACGCGTACAAGAACATGCACGAAGAGGGCACGAGGGCTGCGGAGCGCGCCTTGTCCGCAATGTCCCCAGCCTTTGCAGAGAAGATGGCAGCCGGTGAGCGCATCGAGGATGCGATTAGCGTTCTCAACGTTTCGGCGGTGCCGGCTCTCTACTGGCGGTCCTCGAACCTGGGTCGCTGGGCCACGCTCGAGAGCTTCGCGACGCTGCTCTCGTACAAGGATGAGATTCGCGAGATCATGGAGTTCTGCCTCGCGAACAATCCAGACTATTTTTACAGTGGACCCAACCGTTACTTCGGCATCTTCTACGCCAAGGCGCCGGGTTTTGCCGGCGGCGACATGAAGAAGTCAGCGGCGTTCTTCAACACGGCGATCGAGGCGTACCCGAACTACTACGGCACGCGAATTCTCATGGCGGAAGAGTGGGCGGTCAAAGAAGACAATCGCCCGCTCTTCGAAGAGCTCGTCAACTATGTCCTCAAAGGCGACCCGAACGTCATCCCGGAGATCGTTCCCGAGAGCCTGTGCGAGCAGCGTAAAGCCAATAAGTTGATGGCCGAAATCGACGACACGTTCTGAACTGAATAGGCCCAAGCGCTGAAGCGTCCACAGGGCCAGCCCGAGGAGAATCCGATGCGTAAGTCCATTGTCAGTGTTGCGGCGTTTTGCGCCCTTTCTTTCCTGTTTGCCGCACCCGCTCCAGCATCGGCACAGGAGTACGTGTTGGAGATGGGGACAGTCGTCCCCGCGGGCAGCCCTTGGGCCCTGCAGCTCAAGCGACTGAAGAAGTACGTCGAAGAAAAGAGCGGCGGCCGCGTGAAAGTGAAGCTCCGCCTCGGTGGCTCGAATGAGCGCTCGCTGGCTCGCCGGACCCAGATGGGGAGCAAGCAAGGCTTCGCGGGTTCCGTCGGCGGCCTGAGCTCCATCGTCCGCGAGGTCAACGTCCTCGAAGCGCCCTACGTGTTCGAGAGCGTCGAGCAAGCGGACAAGGCCCTCGATGACCCCGAGGTTTTGAAGCAGGTTCGCGCGATTCTCGAGAAGCAGCAGTTGGTCTTCGCACTCTGGGGTGAGAACGGCTTTCGCTCTTACTTCAGCCGACGGCCCATCCGGAGCCCGGAGGACATGAAGGGGATTCGCTACCGCTCGCAGGAGGCAGTCGCGCACGTGGAAGCGTACAAGGCGCTCGGGGCGAGCCCGGTCACCATCGACGTCGCCAACACGATGACCAGCCTCCAGACGGGCGTCGTCGACGGTTTCGACAACACGCCGCTCTTCGCGATGGCGACGACCTGGTACCAGGGCCTCGACGACGAGGAACGCAACCTGTTTCTCTCGAAGCACTCCTACCAGCCTGGAATCGTCGTGTACTCCAAGAAGTGGTTCGACACCCTTCCCAAAGACATCCAGGAGATCCTTCTGACGGTCCCCTACGACCTCACCACCTGGGGCCGCGAACAAGTCCGCAAAATGGAGCCGGTCTTGATCAAGAACCTCGTCCGCTACGGCTACAACATCCATGACCCGTCCAGCGCCGAGCTCCAAAAGTTCAAGGACAAGGAAAAGGGCGTCCCGGAGAATGTCGCCAAGCAGGTCGGCCCCGCAGGGCAGAAGCTGCTCAAGGCAGTCAGAGCAGCACTGGCGAAGTAGGCCCTCCTTGGAGGGGCTAGCCCCGTGATCATCGCGAAGCGATGATTTTACGGGGTCTCACCGTGGACATGAACCCAGGTTCCTGGGTTGTCCTCGGTGGCCATGCCCCCGTGCCAGGTGTCCGGCAGGTCCGGCCCGGCCCAGTTGAATAGCCACTTCGCATCGTAAGGGGCCATGTTGATGCAGCCGTGGCTTCGTGGACGGCCGAAGCGATCGTGCCAGAACGCGCTGTGGAAGGCATACGCGCCCTTGAAGTACATGACGTAGGGAACGTCTTCGAGCGAATACGGTGGCTCACCAGGCTCGTCGTTGTCCATGGTGGAGGTCAGATGTTTGCCGCGGATACGATGCAGGCCCGTGGGTGTGAGGTAGCTCTGCTCCGGGCTGGGCGACTTCGAGCGCCCGGTCGAGACCAGTGTGATGTAGCGCGGCCGCTTCCAATCGTAGGCCACAGCGATTTGTCGCTTGAGATCGACGTCAATCCAACGGTCACCCTCTCCCACACCTTCAGGCGGCGCAGTCGGCTCGACGACCATCACCTCGGCCTCTCGCACGAAGCGATCGCTACCAACGAGGAGGTAGACACGGTCGTCGATCCGGCGACGGGAGTGCACGGCAAGCCACGATCGGTTCTGGAGACGCTCACGGCTGGGCTTGAGCTTTCCTCGCTCGTTCAGCCGATAGACCGTCGTCTCTTCGCGCCGGGTCACGGCCACGGGCAGGCCCCAGCTTTCAGCGTCCAGCGCTTGCCCTCGGAACCGGCTCCAGTCCTTGCGGCGGAGGTTTTTGGCAGGCACGAATCCGTTTTGCTGCGTGCGCCAGTAGGTTTCGCCATCTCTCTCGAAGCGTCGATCCAGGGTCACGTAAAATCCCGGGTGAAGGATCCGAAGCACGAGCGGGTTGTCGATGACCGCGGCTGTTGCCGGCATCTCGGGTTCCTCGGGCGACGAAAGCTCCACGCCGCCGTCCTCGGGGCCGGGAGGAATCGCAACCACCTCATCGGCCTTGGGGATTCGCTTGTAGAGCGGGGTCTTTCGACGAACCGTCACATACTCGTACGGCATGTCCGCGTCGCGATCCGGTTGCCGCGCGCGAAGCTCCGGTAGCCGGTCGCCCGAGAACACGAGGATGTCTCGCTGCTGGCAGACGAAGCCCCCAGTGTCGAGCTCATACCAACCGTCTTCGCAGCCTTCGTAGCCAAGAGGCTCAGTCGTGGTCGAATGCAGAAGCGCCCCCGCCCGCAGATAGCCGAGGCGAGAACCCTCCGCACTGGGTGCCGATCGAATCGGCGTGACGAAGCGCTTGGCAAAAACGCGCTGCGGAGGCCCGAGATCACGCGGCTTCTCTGGAAGCTCCGCCTCGAGATGAGCGAGCGGGTCATCGACGTGGCAGCCCGCGAATGCAAAGACAGCCAAAGCGCCGATCAGCAAGCAGCCGGGGTCCATCCCTGTTCGTCGTGTGCGCTGCACGGCCTCGGTCTGCTACGAACTGTCACTAGGATGAGCACGGGTCAACAACTCGAAGCGTTTTCCACGACGTTCGGGCTCGTGGCATCCCTCGCGGTTCATCTCAGCGCCCTCGCGTACATCACGAGCGCGACGGCACAGTACGACTTCGACTTCGCGCTCGCGCTGCCAGCGGAGGTCGAGTTTGGTCTCACCGGTGAAATGGAAATGGCCGCCGATTCGCCACCGCCCCGAGCGACGGGCTTTCCCGATCCACGATGGGCGGGCAACGCTGCACAGCCCGAAGACCCCGAACCGGAACCCATCGACGGCGGTGTGCCACTGGAGGACACTGGGGCTGACGCTGACGCCGGCACTGACACCGACACTGACACCGACGCTGACACCGACGCTGACACCTTCCCCGTCTCCCCCCCGACCCTTTCCGGCCCCTCCCGCATTCCTCCAGGCGCGCAACTGGCCCTCCGGGTCGACCTTCGACGCGTTCGCGAATCCCCTCTCGGCCGTGATGTCACGGCGTTTTTGCGGGGCGTCCCCGATTGGCAGCTCCTTCTCGACGGATCGGGGATCGATCCGGTCGCAGACCTCGATCGGTTGCTCGTTGCGACGCCAAACTTGGAGCGATCGAAGCTGGTGCTTGCCGGACGGCACCGACGCGGCGAAGACTTTGCTCGCAAGAGCGTGAAAAATATCGCCCGTTCGCGTGGAAAATCCGTGCGCTGGCAGCGACGTTTTGGAGTTCCAACCGCGGTCTGGCACAACCTCGACCAAACGCCGCGCACCATCGCGCTTCTGAGCAGTAAGCACTTCAGCATCAGCCGGAAACAAGATCTCGAGCGCGTGCTCGCGATGGCCAAGGCACGCGAGCTTCGGGATTCGAAAAAGGAAGGCCTGATCGCAGCTCGCGGACCCGATGCACTCTTATCGATGGGGCCGGACGAAGCGATCTCCCTGGAGGTCGAAGGCGTGCACCGATTCGTCATTGGAAGCATCAGGCACGTGCCGATTCGAATGCGTCTCGCCGTGCTTGAAAACGGAGCCGACGAAGCCACGGTGAGTGTGCTGGCCACGTACGAGTCGGACGAGCTTGCAAAAGAGGCATCCGTGTATTGGAAGAGAGTTGCGACGTTCTATTCGGAGCAGCTCATCATGACCTTGGCGGGCTTTGGAAAGACCCTTCGCCGCATGGACTTCACGCCGGAGGAGAATCGAATCCAGGTCTCCTTCAAACTCAGCGCCGACCAGATTCGATTCATCCTGAGCTACGCGGAAGGCCGGCTGCGGGGCTCTAGCGACGCTGCACGAACGCGAGCGAAAGCAACAAAAAAGGGGCCCTGAGGGCCCCTTTTTCTCGATTCATAGTCTCAGTGACTCAGAGGACGAGGTCCTTGAGCTTCTTGAGAGGTGTTGCGCGAATCTTCTTCGACGCCGCCTTGGGTGGAAGCATCATCTCCTCACCGGTTGCCGGGTTGCGTCCCATCCGAGCGGGTTTCGCCGGGATTTTACGAACTTTGAGCTTGATCATATCTGGAATGACAAATTCCCCCGGACCACGGCGACCAAGTTCTTTCTTCACGAGATCTTGAAGCGCACCAAAGACGCTCGTGATTTCCTTCTTGGTAAGGCCGCTCTTGTCGGCCAGCTCGCTCATGATCTGGGCCTTCGTCATTCGCTTGCCCGCTACCATAGTTCCCTCCTAACTCTGTGACCTGCCCCTTTTGTTCAAAAAGGCCCCCAAAAGAAAGCCCCAGGCAGGAACGGGCCATCTATGCCTGTGCTTTTCCTTGCTGACAAGGGTCTTTGTGCGGTTTCGCAAACAAATTTCTTGGGGTTAATCGATCCCGAACTGAATGGGAGCGCGCTCGATAGAACGAGGCTCTCTCGGCAAGGACGCTTTCCCACAGCCCGTCCACAAGGGATCGGACCCTAGCGCCTCACTTCCTCCGGGCCCCAGCTACGCAACAGAATCTGCCCTGGTTTCAGCTGGATGGCCGCCAAAACGAAGATGCCACGCGAAACATGGGGAGCAGGATTGATAGCGTCCCAGGCTGGTTTTCCACAGGCGCAAAGGGTTAACGCGCGGCCTCCACGGCGGCCATGAGAGCCTCGGTTCTGGCGGTCATCTCACGCGCTTCGCGCTGATTGGCATGATCGTGGCCTAGGAGGTGAAGGAGCCCGTGTGCCAACAGAAACGTCACTTCATGGACGATCGCGCGATCGTGCTCCGCGGCCTGGCGGCTTGCGGTGGGCAGGGAGATCACCACATCGCCGAGGAGCCCGGGGGTGGTTTGCGGCCCAGGGCCCTCGCGCATGGGGAAGGCCAGCACGTCGGTCGGGCGGTTCTTCTTGCGGTACTGGCGGTTGAGCGCGCGAATGGTCCCATCGTCGCAAAGCAGAATCGAAAGCTCTGCATCGGGTAATCCGAGGGCTTCGAGCATGGCTTCCGCACGCCAGCGAAGATCGGCGTGACGAACCGGGCGTCGTTCCAAGCCACGACTGCGGAGCCATACGGGCATCGCGTGCCTAGTGCCTCCCGCTCCCGATTGGGTCAAGCCGGAAGGCGGGGTGCCCAAGGCAGGCCGCTTGCTATGCTCCGCGGGTGTTCGAAAAAGTACTGATCCTCCGCCGTGGGGAAGCCGCAACGCGGGTCGCACGGACCTGCCGTCGACTGGGCGTCGAATCGATCGTCGTCGCTCCCAAGGACGAACAGGCCAGCCGGCACATCGAGGCCGCGGATCGGAGCATCGAAGTCGACTTCGACGAGGCACACGGCATTCCAACAGATCTGCTGCCCGGGATCCTCGAGCAGGCGGGCGCCGACGCGGCGCATCTCGGCTATCAGGGCCAGCCAGAGATGTTCGAGCTCGCGAGCGCCGCCGAGAAGGCCGATGTGGCAGTCGTCGGAACCGACCTCGACGTCCTCGGCGCCCTAGCCGACCAGGCAACGATCCAAGCCGCCGCCGAGAGGGCGCAGGTTCGTACGCTCCGCGATCGTGAGGACTCGTTACGGCCGCGCGAAGTTGGCGTCATGGTTGCCGCCGACTCGCACGGAGCCACCATCGCGATCGTCGAATACGACCGCAGCCTTTCGGTTTCCGAGCAGACCCTCATCCACGAAACCCCTTCGCCCGACCTGATCTTTCGCATGGACGGGGAGGCGTTTCGGATGTCCATCTTCGAGAGCGCTCGGCGTCTTGCGGCCGAGCTTCGCTATGCAGGGCTCTTGGAGGTTCGCTTTCACATCGATCCATCAGGCCTGTCTTGGGTGTCGGACGTGACCATCGGCCTGCCTAGGCACCACACCCTCATCGAAATGGTCACCGGGGTCGACTTGGTTGCGCTGCAGCTTCGCATCGCTTCGGGTGAGCCGATCCCCGAAGAGCTCGAAACGCTAACGCCCCGCGGCCACGCGCTCGACGCGTCCATCTTGGCACTCGATCAAGAGGATGCGGTCGTCTCGCTGTACGCCGTTTCGCCGGCGCCCCAGGGCCGGGTTCGCGCGACCTCGTCCGCCACCGTCGGGCTGCCCCTGCCAGCGGATGACCGTCCGCTGATCGCCAAGCTCAGCACCCACGAGCCGGTTCGCCACAGCGCGCTTCTTTCGATGGACCGCATGCTGGCGGAGCTCCGCGTCGAGCCGTTCGCCACGAACGTCGATGCGCTGCGGCGGGTGCTCGGCGACTACGCGTTCCGCGCGGGGCAGTACGACACCGAGTCCGCCTTGCGCTTCGCCGCCGGTTGACGTCCCAATCCGCAGCCGGCGCTCAGGCAGCGAAAGTCGACATGCGAGCGTACACAGCCGCGTCGCCCAGCTGCTCTTCGATTCGCAGGAGCTGGTTGTACTTCGCGATGCGCTCTGACCGCGAGGCGGAACCTGTCTTGATCTGGCCCGCATTCGTCGCGACGGCGAGGTCGGCGATGAAGGTGTCTGCGGTCTCTCCACTTCGGTGGGAGATGATCGACGAATAGCCGTTGAGGGCACCCAGACGAATGGTGTCGAGGGTCTCGGTGACCGATCCGATTTGGTTCACCTTGATCAGGATCGCGTTGGCAACACCCTGGTCGATCCCCATCTGTAGCCGCTCGGTGTTCGTGACGAAGAGATCGTCGCCGACCAGCTGCACCTGAGCGCCCTGAGCATCGGTCTGCACCTTCCAGCCGTCCCAGTCGTTCTCATCCATTCCATCTTCGATGCTGACGATCGGATACTTCGAACAGTAGTCCGCGTAGATCTTCACGAGCCCTGCCGCATCCACCGGCTTCTTGTCGAAGGTGTAAACGCCGCTCTTCTTGTCGTAGAATTCGCTCGCTGCACAGTCGAGGGCGATGGAGATCTCCTGGCCGGGTTGATAACCCGCGGCCTCAATCGCACGCGCGACGAACGAGAGCGCCTCCTCGTTGGTCGACAGGTGGGGTGCAAACCCGCCTTCGTCGCCCACTCCCGTCGCATGCCCGGCCTCTTTTAGAAGCTTCTTGAGATTGTGGAAGGTCTCGGCGCCGGCGCGAAGCGCCTCGGAAAACGAATCGAACCCATGCGGGACGACCATGAACTCTTGAATCTCGAGGCCGCTGTCGGCATGTGCACCCCCGTTGATGATGTTCATCAAAGGCGTTGGCAGAACCTGAGCCTGCACTCCTCCGAGATAGCGCCAGAGGGGAAGCCCGGCTTCCTCTGCCGCGGCGCGCGCGACGGCCATCGAAACGCCGAGGATCGCGTTGGCCCCGAGCTTCGCCTTCGTAGGGGTGCCGTCATGGTCGAGCATCAGCTGATCGACCTCGGCTTGGTCGAGCGCTTCGGCGCCGATGACCTGGGGCGCGATTTCATTCACCACATTTCCCACCGCCTTCAAGACTCCCTTACCCAGGTAGCGGCTGGTGTCGCCATCGCGAAGCTCGTGCGCCTCGTGCTCGCCAGTCGATGCCCCCGACGGAACCGCGGCTCGGCCTGTCGCACCGCCCATCAATTCCACGTCGACCTCGACGGTGGGATTGCCTCGGGAGTCCAGAATTTCTCTTGCGCCTATGGCGATGATCTCGGTCATGATTTCACCTCGCGCTCGCCTTAGCGGTTGATTAGGGGCGATGCAAGGATGTGAGTGCTAGGCTCGGCCGCCATGCACGCCCTGCTCTTCATTCCTTGGTTTCGCCTCGAGTCTTGGGACATCCCGCTGCCGTTCTCCATCCCGGTATTGGGAGACACTCTATCGATTCAGCCGTTCGGCGTTCTCGTCGCCACCGGCGTGCTCCTCGGCGCGTGGGTCGCCGGCCGATTCGCACGCCGGAATGGGCTGGACACCGTGGCCACCGGCGACCTCGTGACCTACGCGGTCGTGACGGGATTCATTCTCGGGTACTTCCTGAACGGCCTGTTCTACGAGCGCGAGACGTTCATGGAAATCCTGCGAGAACCATCCCTGCTCTTCTCGACCTGGCTTGGCCTCTCTTCGTATGGCGGGTTCTTCGGCGGCATTCTCGGCTGTTTCATCTGGAAGTACCGAAAGAAGATGGACCTCCTGCCGTACGCCAATGCGGTGTGCTTTGGTTTGCCCTTCGGTTGGTTGTTCGGGCGCATGGGTTGCTTCGTCGTCCACGACCATCCGGGCAAGGTCACCGACTTCGCGTTGGCCGTCTCGGAGTACCGTTTCGGCGCCCCGCCCTATCAGCCGCGCCACGACCTCGGCCTGTACGAGGTGTTCTTCTCGCTGTCGATCATCGGGCTGTTCATCTGGCTCGAACATAGGAAGCGCCGCCCGGTCGGCTTCTATTGCGTGCTCCTGCCGCTCCTCTACGCGCCCGTTCGGTTTTTCCTCGACTTTCTCCGGGCTGCCCCACTCGAGGGCGGCGATGTCCGATACGCTGGGCTCACGCCTGCCCAATGGTCTTCGATCGCCATGGTCTGCGTTGGCTTGGCGGTGTGGCAATTCGCCGTGAAGCCTCGCATGATCGATGGCGAGCCGCAGAATGCGAACGCCTGAGCGTCACTTGAGCGAGACGACGGTCACCTGCGGTCCGCCTTCCTCTTGGGTCGCCGGCCGAAACCCTTCGACGTAGGCGGCATCGCGAGACAGGTGCTCGTGGATCGCTGCTCGGAGCGCTCCGCTGCCCACCCCGTGCACGATGAACGCGTTCGACTCTGCCGCGCCGTACATGCGATCGAGAAATGCTTCGGCCAAAGAGACCGCATCGTCCGCGCGAAGGCCGCGCACATCGAGCGTGTTGTCGCTCGTTCGAACGCTCTGTTGCGCTCTCGGCTGCGTGCCGGTCACCGGCGCGGTCTCCTTAGGCGCCCGCTCGGCGCTTTGCTTGAGCCCGCGGAGATCGCCGAGGTCGACCCAGAGTTTCATCATACCGGCGGCGACACGAACCTCCCCGCGTGCCGGCCCTTCTATGACCTCAGCCGTGCTTCGAAGCCGCTCGACCCAGACGCGGTCCCCAACGCGGACCGCCTCGAGGTCAAGCTGCGCGGTTTCGACCGGGGCAGGCTCTAGCGATGCGCGGCGACGGTCGATGTCGCCGAGGAGCTCCGCGGCGTCGCTCGAAACCGCGGAGGCCGCTGCAACCGACTGGGCTTCGGCACGTTCACGGAGCGATTTCTTGGCTTGGTCGAGCCGGCGATGAAGGTCTTTCAGCTCGTCGACGAGCTTTTGGGCTTCCCGGCCAAGCCCCTTCGCTTCGCGTGCCGCAAGCTCTTGGCGACGCATGTCGAGCTTCGCACGTTCTTGACCGACTTTCGCTCGCTCGTCTTCGAGGGCGGCTTGCTTTTGCATCGCCGCCTTGGTCGCAGTGTCGAGCTTCGCGACGAGGGTCTCGAAGCTCCGTGAATGCTCGGGCAGCGTACTGCGCGCAGCATCGACCACGTCGGACGGAATCCCAAAACGCCGCGCAATCTCGAGCGCGTTGGAGCCACCCGGCACGCCCATCCTCAATCGGAAGGTGGGCGCCATCTCGTCGAAGTCGAAGCCCACCGCTGCGTTGTGCATCTCGTCGCGCTCGGCTGCGAGCGCTTTCAAGGCCTCGTAGTGGGTCGTGACGGCGACTGCGGCGCCCCGTTCGACCAGTCTCGAAACGATTGCGCAAGCCAAAGCCGCGCCAGCTTCCGGATCGGTCGCACCCGCGAGCTCATCGAGAAGGACCAGCACACGTTCGTTCGCCTGTTCGAGCACGGCCCTGAGGGTCACCAGGTGCGCAGAGAACGTTGAAAGGCTGCGCGCCAGGCTTTGCTCGTCGCCTACCGCAGCGAGCACGGGCGCAAAGAACCCACAAACGCTCCCCTCTTCCACCGGGACCGGGAGCCCGGCTCGAGTCATGAGCGCCGCTAGGCCGAGCATCTTGAGCGCGACCGTTTTGCCGCCGGCATTGGGCCCCGAGATCACCAGCGCCTCGCCCCCCTCGAGATCGATGTCGTTTGAGACGACCTCGATGCCTCGCAGAACCAAAAGCGGATGGCGGGCCCCGCGCAAAGAGATCCGTGGCTCGGCCGAGAGCTCGACGAACTCCGCACGCAGATCGACCGCAAGCTTGGCGCTGGCGCCCCGGAGGTCCGCATGATCGAGGGCTTCGGCAGCAGCGCGGAGCTGGGGAACGTATTGGCGCACCAAGTCGGAAACCGCCGCGAGAATTCTCCGCTCCTCACGTTCGAGCTCGGCCTGGGCCATCTTCAGTCGGTTGCCACGTTCGACGAGCTCGCGAGGCTCCACGAAAATCGTCGCGCCGCTGGCACTCGAGCCGTGGACGATCCCGTGAAAACGCTCGTGTGCATCGGCACGAACCGGGAGCACGTAGCGGCCTTCGCGAATCGTGTGAAACGAGTCCTGCAGGATCGCGCTTCGTTTCTGGATCAAGTCTTCGAGCTTTCGAATGATCCGAGCTCGAAGGTTTCCGGCCTCTTCGCGCAGACGGGCTAGCTCGGCGCTCGCCGAGTCGAGGATCGTCCCGTCATCGCCGATCGACATCCCGACCTCTTCTTCGAGACCATCGAGCGTGGGATCGATTGCACAGGCGCGGTACAGATGCGGAACGCTATCCTTGCGCTGGCCGAGGAATCGTCGCAGCGCCCCGGCCGCACGCAGCGTCATGCGGACATCTTTGAGCGCGCTGCCGTCCAGGACTCCTTCCCGCTCCAAATGCTGCAAAGAGGTTTCGAGTCCGCAAATGCCGTCGAGCGGAAGTGGTTCGTTTCGGTCGAGCAGTGTCCATGCTTCTTTGGCTTCGGCGATGGCGCGCTCGGTCTCGTCGAAGGAGTCGGCGAGCTTCAACGAAAGACCTTCGGCGAGGGGACCTCGGCATCGCTCGGCGACCGCCCGCTCTACCTGGTCCCACTCGAGATCGGCTAGCGTCTTTCGCTCGGCTTCATTCACTGAGCCCACTCGGGAACCTTGAGGTCCGAGGAACGAATGGGCGCCTGACGCTTCGGCTTGGGAACCTGGGCGCTGCGAGGCTTTGCCGGAGGCCTCTTGGGGGCGTGGAGCTCGATCAAAACGGTTTCCTCTTGGTTCGGGGTAATCGCAGCGCGTCCTTTCCGTTTACCAAGCTTTGCTTGAAGCACCAGCGTCACACCCCGCGTGACCTCGAGCGTGCACGGCGTCGAGGCACAGGCCTCCGAGCCGCTATCGTACAACACGCTGGCGCCTGCAGGGTCGCTCGCCACATGAACGTTGACCCACATCGGCGCCGGCTCGGGCTCCGCTTCGGGGATCGGCGGCACGTCCTCGACGACTTCCGGGGCTTCCGGGACAGGCTGCGGCTCGAACGGAACCGCACTTGCCTCCGCTTCGCTCCCCGGGCCGGACTGCGCACCGAGGGCGGACCATCCAATCAGGCCCGCGGCGCCCATCACCGCCGCGACCCAAACCCATGGAGCGGTCTTTCGCCTTGGCACCGAGTCGAGCTCAGTGGTCAGTGGCGCACCGAGGACCGACGGTGGCGTCCGTCGCGTCGCACGGCTGACGCGGCCATCGAGCGCGCAGACGATGGCCTCGGCAAGCTCCTCAGTGTCTTGGTAGCGGTCGTCCGCACTCTTGGCGAGCGCCTTTCGGATCACGAGCTCGAGCTCCGGGCTCACCTTGGCCTGCGGATTCACCGCGTCGATGGCGGGCGCCTCTGCGGTCAAATGCTGGGTGAGGATCCCCATGAACGTATCGCCTTCGAACGGCACGCGGCCCGCGAGACACTCGTAGAGAATGATGCCCAGGGCGTACACATCGACCCGGTGGTCGAGCTCCCGACCGCCCGCTTGCTCCGGTGACATGTATTCGGGGGTGCCGAAGATCATCCCCGTCTTGGTGAGCTTTCGCCCTGGCGCGCCATTGGTTTCGATGTCGCTCATTTTCGCGATGCCGAAATCGACGATCTTGACGAAGTCGTCGATGCCGTCGCGTTTCGTCAAAAAAATGTTCTCGGGCTTGATGTCGCGATGGACGATGCCCTTGGCATGCGTCGCGGAAAGCGCCCGGCAGCACTGCAGGACGATGTCGCAGGCGCGCTCCGCTTCGATGGTCGCTTTCTTGCCTAGGACGTTGCCGAGATCCTCGCCCTCCAGGAACTCCATGACGAAGTAGCTCGCGCCGCGCTGGGTCTCCCCGAAGTCGAAGATGTCGACGATGTTCTCATGCCCGATGCGCGACGCGCTTCTGGCTTCCTGACGGAAGCGCGCGACCACCTCGGGGCGTCGGGACAAGTCAGCGCGAAGTACCTTGATCGCCACCCGCTTGTCGATGTCGCGGTGAAGGCCTTCGTAGACCAGGCCCATCCCGCCCTCGCCGATCCGGCGCTTCACCTGATAGCGGCCGGCGAGCACGTTGCCGATCAGCGGATCGTTCGGGTCGAGTGGGCTGGCACTCATCTGCGACGTCGTGATTAGACGCGTCGCGTCGACCGGACAGAACACCTCTCCGCCGCCGTAGTCAATTCTGCAGGCGGGACATACCTTCATATTGGTGAATTCCCTATTAACTCCCCACAAAACAAGGTAGCATTGCGATTAACGGAGGGTCAACGAAGGGGCGGAATTCGTAGGCCCGCGTTGCCAAGCGAAACCAGCTTTGATACGCGCAGGCCGTGGCTCCGACGATACGATTGCTCGACGATACGCTGATCGACCAAATCGCGGCTGGCGAGGTCATCGAGCGGCCCGCCAACCTGGTGAAAGAGCTGCTCGAGAACGCGATCGATGCCCAAGCGAGCGCAATTACCGTCTCAGTGGAAGACGGGGGGCGCGGGCAGGTTCGCGTGACGGACGACGGGGTCGGGATGTCCCCGGCGGATGTGACCCTGAGCGTCCAACGGCACGCCACCAGCAAAATCGCGTCCTTCGAGGACCTGGTTCGCGTCTCCACTTTGGGATTTCGAGGCGAGGCCCTTCCCTCGATCGGGTCGGTTTCTAGAATGACGATTCGAAGTCGCTTGAAGGGTACGCTCGAAGGGACCCAGATCCTGGTCGAAGGCGGCGAGTTGCGAGACGTGTCGCCCGCCGGATGTCCTCCGGGGACGACGGTCGAGGTGAATGACCTCTTCTACAACGTTCCCGCGCGAAAGAAGTTTCTTCGGGCACGTCAGACTGAAACTTCGCGCATTTTCGAGGTTTGTCAGCGCCTCGCCTTGAGCCATCCCGAGCTGCGCCTGGTCGTGACCTCGGAGGGCCGGACCGCTCGGCAATACCTGCCCGCGAGCAGCCTCGCCGAGCGCGCCTACCAGGTCTTCGGCGATCTTGCGCTCGAGGAGATTCACGCCGAACGGGACGGCGTGGTACTCGATGCAGTCCTAACTGCCGCGGAGCACGCTCGCGTCGGGGCCAGGCACCTGTTTCTCTTCGTGAATGGGCGGCCTGTGAACGACCGCCGGCTCGCCCGCGCAATCGCGTTTGCATACGGAGATCGGCTGCAACCAGGGCACTATCCGCGGGGCGTGGTTTCGCTTCGGCTCGCGCCCGAAGACGTCGACGTCAATGCGCACCCGCAAAAGACCGAAGTGCGCTTCAAACGGGCGGCTCAGCTGGTCGACCTCGTGACCCGGATGATCGCGGCCCGACTTCCCGCTGCACCCGCCGGTGACGCGTACTGGGAAGCGCGAATCGGCGCATCGGGGCCGTTGCGGGACGTTGAGGCGCCGGCGTCGGGCGGGGCCGGTTCCTCGACTGCAGCCGGAGTCGCGCAACCGGTCGCCGAGTACCAGCCGAAAAACCCGAACGGCCTTCGACTCGTCGCTCAGGTTCGTGACCGCGTTTTGGTTTGCGAGGCTCGGGATGAGATCTTGCTTCTCGACCGCGAGCGCGCCGAAGGCCTCGTTCGCTACGACGCGCTTCGTGAGGCTGCCGATGCTGGCGCCGTCGCACGACAGAACCTGCTCTTTCCGGATCGACTCGAGCTCACTGCGTCGGCGGATGCCGAGATCGGGCGCCATGAGACCGTTCTTCGCTCCCTCGGCTTCGACTGGTCCGAGCTTGGTGAGGGTTCGTACGTCGTCCGCGCGGTGCCTGCTTTGGTCGCCGACGCCCGCGCCACATCGCTCTTCGAATGCGCCCTCGGTGCCTTGCAACGGGGCGGAGAGGACCCGTTGGGCGCGGCGCTTCGAGCCCTGGCCTGGCGAGCGGCGACCCCCAATGGCCAGCCGCTCGGCCAGGCCTCCATGGAGCGCATCATCGCAAACGTCTGGCCAAGCCGTGATGCGCATCGCTCCTGCATTCTCGGTCGAGTCCCGCTGCCCACTGCCAGCGCGGAGGCCGCGGTTGACTGACAGCCTGCAGCCGATTCTGGTCATCGCCGGCCCAACCGCCACAGGCAAGACCAGTGCGGCAATCGAGCTTGCCCGTCGGTTCGGCGGCGAGCTCGTCGGCGCCGATAGCGTGCAGGTGTACCGCGGCTTCGACATCGGTTCGGCTAAACCGACCGCTGCGGAGCTCGGGGGCGTCCCCCATCATCTCATCGACGTCCTCGACCCGAACCAAGAGGTGGACGCAGTCGCTTATGCCGATCTTGCAGACGTGACGATTCGAGCGATCGGTGACCGCGAACGCCTACCCATCGTCGTTGGCGGAACGGGGCTTTGGATTCGCGCGCTCCTCCGCGGGCTCGTGGATGTTCCAGCGGTCGATCCGGAGATCCGGCAGCGCTTGGAAGCCGCCGCGAGGAAGGATGGTGCGGCGGCCCTGCACGCGCGGCTCGCCGAGGTCGATCCGATGTCCGCCGACACCATTCATCCCAACGACGCCCTTCGCATCGTGCGCGCGCTCGAGGTCTACGAACAAACCGGCACGCCGCTTGGCAGGCTCCGCGCAGAGCACGCGCTCGGCCAGGCTCGGTATCGTGCGGTCCTGATCGTCCTCGACATGAGCCACGAGCGCCACGGCATTGTGATCGAAGGCCGTGCAAAGCAGATGCTCGAGGCGGGCTGGATCGACGAGGTCCGTTCGCTGCGCGCGCGATGGGGAGACGCGATCCGTCCGTTTGGAAGTGTCGGATACCGCGAAATCCTCGATCACGTGCGTGACGGGGTCCCCGTCGACGAAATGCTTCGCAGAATCCGGAAGGCGACTCGAGTCTATGCGCGCCGGCAACGAACCTGGTTCAGAAGCGAGCCCGGTGTAAGCTGGCGGAGCGAACGCGCCGAGCTCGACGAGCAGAGCAGCATCGACCGGATCGCAAAGGAACTGAGGCTTTGAATTTCTTTGGACATGCGGTCGTTGCGAGCTGGACCGACCGCCGGGCCGGGCACCTGCTCGGGAGTATGCTCCCCGACTTCGAAGCCATGGTCGGCGTCCCGTTGTCGATGGTGCACGATCCGGATATCCAACGCGGCATCGAGCTCCACCATCGGACCGATGACGCGTTTCATCGGGCGCCGGCCTTTCTCGCATCGTGCGCCCATGCCCTCGACACCTTGACGAAGTCGGGCGTGCGACGCGGCACCGCGCGCGCCGTCGGCCACGTTGGAACCGAGATGTTCCTCGACGGCTGGCTCGTGCGCGAGCAGTGTCACATCGACGGGTACCTTCGGGCGATCGAGCTCGAAACCAACACGCTGCTCGATTGGAGCGACCAAGGGGAGGCGTTCTCCAAGCTCCAGGCTCGCCTCGCCGTCTGGGGAGCGCCTCACGATTACGCTGAGCCTGCATTCGTTTCGGCCAGGCTCCGCGATGCGCTTCGACGCCGGCCCGCCTTGGCGTTGCTCGAAGATCAATCCGAGCAGGTCGCGGACTACCTCCCTTTCCTTCAACGCTTGGTGGAACAACGCGCCCCAGAACTGCTCAAAGAGCTCCGGGACGCGTTAGGCTTTGGGGACTGAGATGCTCGATCAAGGCGGACCACGCAGCGCGAGCGGCGATACGCGCCGGCGCTACCTGAGGTGGGGCCGAATTGGGGTGACCATCGCAGCGGTCGCCTACCTAGCGAGCCGTGTAGATCCCCGCGATGTCCTGGCAGGGTTTCAGCGGCTCTCCTTTGCCGCAGCGCTGACCGCGATCACCGTCGTGATGCTCGGCCTGTTTTGCGGCATGCTTCGCTGGCGGCTTTTGCTGCGGGCCTACGGCGCGATCGACATCCCCTCTTGGCCTCGTATCGCGCATCTCTACTTGGTCGGCCACTTTTACAACACGTACGCACCGGGCGGCGTTGGTGGAGACGTCATTCGAGGGGTCGCCGGCCGAAAAGCGTTTGGCGACGTCGACTTGGCAAGCGCCACGAGCGGCGTCGCAGTCGTGTTCATCGAGCGCGTCATCGGAGTCTCGGCGCTGCTCGTTCTTGCGACGGGAGCCTATCTGATCCGACCCATTCCCGGAATCGCGAACCTGGGTCTTTGGGCTACGCTTGGCCTTGGGGCAGCCGCCGCGGCGCTGATCGGCATTGCGGTCGCACCCCGTCTCGCTCCCTGGCTTCCCGAAAAGCTCGGCAAGCCCTTGCGTGCGCTCCCTCGCCTCTTCTCGATCGGCCCTTTTCTCGCCGCCATTTTCCTTTCGCTGATCATCCACTTCATCAATATCATCGCGGGGCATGCAATCATGCACTCCCTCGAGCCGTCGGTGACCTTCGCGCAATCGGCCGTCGTGATGCCGCTGATCGGCGCGTCCGCGTTCTTCCCCTTCACCGTTGGTGGAGCAGGCGTCCGCGAAGCAGCCTTTGCAGCGCTGTATGGCACCGTCGGCGTTCCGGAGGCGAGCGCGTACGCGGCCTCGCTCAGCTTTTGGGCCATTCAGCTGCTCACGGCAGGGGTTGGCGGCGTCATCAATCTTCTCGTTCCGCTTTCGGGAAGACAGCGTGGCTAAGCGGCTACTCGGCCTCCCGGTGCACTCGCGGCGCATCACGGCCGCATCGGCTTCAGCGCTTTTCGTGTTTTACGTCCTGACGATGTGCAGAAGCTTGTCGATGTACGACAGCCCCGAGCTTGCAATGGTCGCCGAGCAGCTCGGCCTAGGCCATCCATTCGGTCAACCGCTCCACACCATCCTAGGCGCGATCGCGAGCCGGCTGCCAGGCGTCGATCCGCTCTTGTCCTTGAACGGTCTCTCCGCGTTCTTCGGGGCCCTGACCGTCATCCCCGCCACCAGCTTCGCAGAGGCGCTCGTTCGGCCCGACGCCAACTGCCCCGAGGGGGACGTCCGCTATGTCGCGCCGAGCATTGCGCTCCTAGGCATGCATCCGGCGCTCTGGGAGCCAGCCACGCGTATCGAGGTCTATCCGCTCGCGGTCTTCTTCGCACTCTGGGCGGCCGCGCGATTCGTGAGCGCGATCCTCGACGAGGAGCGGCAGCCGCTTCCCTATTTTGCGACTGGCCTCGGCTTGGGGCTCGCCGCCAGCGCCAATGTCGTTTGCGCGTTTGGTGTCGCCGTGGCGATGACCCCGCGGCTGCTGATGGGGATCGCTCGCCAGGAGATCCCGCGGCGCGCGCTTCGATTGTTGATCGGCGGCGGGCTGCTCGGCCTCGCCACGCATCTGTACGTCTTTGTCGTCGCGAGACGAACGGACGTGGTCGTCTGGGGCGCGCCGACCAGCGCCCAATCGATCCTTCACTACTTCACGGCTGCTGACTTTGCTTCGAAGGGTGTCGATTCCTGGTCCCAATGGTGGACGCATGTCGGCGAGCTGTTCTTCTGGTCCCTCGACGATGGACGGCTTGCGCTGCTGATTGCCGGTTTCGGTGGATACGCGCTCTACGCACGCAAGCGGGGGCTTGGGCGGTTGTTCTTCAATGCGACGTGGATCTTCTTCGTTGCGTTCATCGCCCGCAACGGCGTATTCGCGCCCGACGTTCTCGACTACAATGGGTACCTCGCAATTCCCGCCTGGCTCGCAGCTTCCGGCGTGGGTCTGTTGCTCGCGTACCTAGGCTACTACCGCGCATCTTGGGCCCCGGTGGTGCTGGCCGCGCTTCTTCTCTTCGTCATGGTAGCGCCCCCGACTCCGTATCACCGCAGCCGACATCGCGACACCTTCACTTCAGACATCGGGCGCGAGGCGCTTCGTTCGGCGCCGCCAAACGCGATTCTGATCGTGGAACGCGACCATTGGGTGGGTCCGATCTGGTATCTGCAGGAACAGGGCGGCATTCGTCCGGACGTGACGCTCTTGGCCCACGGCCTCGCTTCGTCCGAATGGTTCTGGGACCACCTCTACCGGCGCCACCCAGACCTCGAGCCATTCGAGCTGCGCGGCCCCGGTGGACGAGATGCACGTGTGCGCCGTTTTCTTCGCGCCAACCTGGGCCGGCCGATCCAAGTCGCGCGCGCGGCCCTCGCCGAGCGACTCGGCCTGCCCAGCTGCCCGAGCGAATGGCTCCTCGACGTTCGGTCACGTTGCGGCGACACCGCACACGAGCCGGAGCTTGCACGATACGCGAGCGTCGCGCTTGCGGAGCTCGGCAAAGGATCTCCCGGCACCGACGGCCTGATCGCTCTGATCACCCTCGACCGCGGCCACGACCTCTACTCTCAGGGCTTTCCGCGTGCCGCCATTTCGACGCTCCTGGCCGGGGTTCCTCGGTTCGACGGTTTCGACGAAGACAGTCTTGCGACGGTGCCGGCTCGCATCGGGCGAGCGGTCCGGCCCGCGCCTCTCTACGACCCGCCGGTGGCCCTCGGGCACGCAGCTCGCAATCTTCACTATGCCTCGAGGATTGCCGGAGCCACGGGGGCGAAGGGGCTCGCGCGCTACCTCGCCGAGTTATCCAACGCGATGGGCCCGGTTGAGCCGAAGTTTGCAACCTTGCCGGCCTCTCCTGCTAACCTCTGAGCGATGCGACACCGCAGCCACGGCGACGGTTCCTTCCGCGTCGACCAGTTCGCCCGCTGCGGACCCGACTGCGTCTTCGAAGCCGGTGTGCTCGTCTTTCACCCCGAGAACATCGAGCTCGGCGCGAACGTGTACGTGGGGCACCAGGCGATTCTCAAGGGCTACCACGACAACACCATGCGCATTGGCGACGAGACTTGGATCGGGCAGCAAGCGTTTATCCACAGCGCCGGCGGAATCGACATCGGCGCCCGCGTTGGAATTGGGCCTGCCGTTCGAATCATCACGTCGTTTCACGGCGAAGCAGGCCGCGAGGTTCCGATTTTGAGCTCGCCGGTCGAGCTTGGGCCCGTCGTGATCGAAGACGACTGCGACCTCGGCGTTGGCGCGATCGTCCTGCCAGGCGTTCGCATCGGCAAGGGCGCGCAGATCGGAGCCGGCGCCGTGGTCGTCGACGACGTGCCGCCTTACAGCATCGCGGTGGGCGTTCCGGCGAGGGTGACTCGGGAGCGGCCCAGATGAGCGGTCCCGAGCTGAGTGTCATCATCTTCGCGTTCAACGAAGAGCACAACATCGCGCCGGTCTTGCTCGAGCTGCGCCAATGGCTGTCCAAGCACGAGCCTTCCGCCGAGATCGTCTTCGTCGACGACGGCTCATCCGACGGCACCTCCACCGAAGCCTCCAAGGCGCTGGCCGGCGCCTCGCACCAGCTCCTTCGCCACGACAGCAATCGCGGCATCGGCGCGGCGCTCAAGTCCGGTGTACGTGCCGCCAAGGGCGGATGGGTCACATTCCTTCCGGCCGACGGTCAAATTGCGCCGGATGCCATTGGCACCCTACGCGACGCGGCGGCCCGAGATCGAAGCGAGGTCGTCCTCAGTGTCTATGACCACCGGGACGACGGCCTTCACCGCAAGGTCCTCTCGGCAGGCGTCCGCGCCCTGATCCTCCTGGTCCACGGTGTGCGCATGCAGAGCGACGGCCCTTACCTGTTTCGCCGGTCGCTGTTCGACGCCGACCAGTTGGTGCCCGACACATTCTTTTTGAACTTCGAGTTCCCGATTCGAATCCTGAGCGCAGGCGTCCCCACGACCGTGGTGACCATCGCATGCAGGCCCCGTCGCTCCGGGCAGTCGAAGTCCACGGGCCTCAAGCGGATCTATGGAGTGGCCCAGGACCTTCTCGCGCTCCGCATTCGGCGCGTCAAAGAATCTCGCCGCCGAGCGGCCTAGCGGCCGAGCTCCGAAGCGCCCTCGAGCCTGCCGCGAAGCGTCGACCTCGGAATCCCCAAGGCGCGAGCCGCGGCGGACATGTTGCCGCCGTATTGCTCGAGCGTTTCCCGAAGCGAACCTGCCGATGGACGGTGGACCGAAGGCTCCGCGCACCGTCGTAGCGCGCGATCGACCGAAGCGAGGTCGATGAGGGCACCATCGCAGTCGATCGCCGCCAGCTCGAGCAGGTTCCGCAGCTCGCGCACGTTGCCCGGCCAGGGATACTCGTGGAGGCGTTTGAGCGCCTCGGGTGCGATTCGACGCTCGCCGACCTCCGGCTCGATGAGACGAATGAAGTGGGCGACCAACGGAGCAATGTCGTCCGGGCGAACTCGAAGCGGAGGGACGTCGACGACCAAGCGATGGATTCGGTAGTAGAGGTCTGGTCGGAAGCGTCCTTCGCGCACCATCGCGCGGAGGTCTCTGTGGGTGGCGCAGAGCAGGCGAACGTCGACGCGGCGCCCAGACTCGCTGCCCACGCGGCGAACCTGCCAAGTTTCGAGGACGCGAAGGAGGCGTGTCTGAAGATCGGGCGCCAGCTCGGCGACCTCGTCGAGAAAGAGCGTCCCGCCGTGCGCCTGCTCGAACGCCCCGCGATGGGTTTGGACCGCCCCCGTGAACGCCCCGCGCTCGTGCCCGAAGAGCTCACTCTCGATGAGCTCGCGCGGAAGCCCGCCGCCGTTGATCGGCACGAACGGGCCTTTTCGCCGCGGCCCCCGTTCGTGCAGCGCATGGGCGATGTGCTCTTTGCCGACTCCGGTCTCGCCCTGAATCAGAACGGGCCAGGGCAGCGTCGCAAAACGATCGACCTCCGCCATGACGGATAGCATCGGAGCCGATTCGACGACGAGATTGGAAGAGGGGCTGCGGACGCTGCCTCGGCGAACCACCCGGAGCGCGGTACGCCCGACCCGGAGCACGGCGCCGGGCCGCAGCTCGTGTCGGCGGATTCGAAGACCATCGACCCACGTGCCGTTGGTGCTGGCGAGGTCGCGGACCAAGACACCCTGCGCCGAAGGTTCGATCCGGCAGTGATAGCGACTGACCGCCCTGTCCGACAGGACCATTGCGTTGTCCGGGGCCACGCCGAGCGAGACCGGCTCTTCTCCGAGGTGGAACGCTCGCGCCGCTCCCCCGTGGCCGCCGATGAGCGAAAGCCGGGCCCGTTCGGAGCGACGCTCGCGAATCAGCTCGGTGCCGCCTTGCTCGGACGGAACCGCGTCGGCCTTGAGGCGAGTTACTGTGTAGCCCGCCCCTACCGCAAGGCGCTCCCCAATCGGCATGACCGAACGCGCCCCGAGGCCGGGTCGCTCGTCCAGGTCGTAGATAAGGACGGTGCCCCCGTGAGCCTGAAAAAGCTTGGACCGTGGGGGCACCGCGGTGGCATGGATCACGATGTCGCAGTCGGGGTGCGAGCCGAGCTCGAGCGCTGAAACCCCCAATGGAAACAACCGAATGCGCCGGCCGGCGCGACCAAGACAAAGCGTATCGCCCAAAGCCACGAAAGAGATATCGACCGGTGCCGTTGGCGGTTGCGTAGATCACGGTCGACCCTAAGCTCCAGCCACCTTGTCCGACACGCTCCGCGAAACTTCGCTCACCAACGAGCACCGGGCCCTCGGGGCCAGGCTCGTTCCGTTCGCCGGTTGGCTCATGCCCGTCCAGTACGCGGGCATCAAAAAGGAACATGAGGCGGTTCGCAGCCGCGCGGGCCTCTTCGACGTGTCGCACATGGGCGAGATCCTCGTGGAAGGGCCCCAGGCCGTCGCTGCGGTGGATCATCTGGTCACCAACGATGTCTCGAAGCTCGACGTCGGCCGCGCGCTCTACACCACTTGCTGCAACGACGCGGGCTACATTCTGGACGACCTCATCGTGTACCGCTTGGAAGACGACAAGGTCCTCGTCGTCTGCAACGCATCGAACCGCGACAAGATCGTGGCTCACTTCGCGAAGAACCTGAGCCTCGGGACGCCGTGGAACGACGTGTCGGATGCTTGGGCGCTTCTGGCCCTGCAGGGGCCGAAGGCGGTGGCCATCATGAAAGATCTCGGCGCGCCCCGAGAGGTCCTCGACCTGCCCTACTTCCATGTAACCCGCTCGAGCCTCGCCGGCGTCGAGCTCTGGGTCGCCCGGACCGGGTACACCGGCGAAGATGGCTTCGAGCTTTTCTGCGCGAGCAATGATGCAGTGACGCTTTGGCGGGCCCTGCTCGAAGCCGGCAAGGCTCACGGGCTAGAACCCGTCGGACTCGGCGCCCGCGATACCCTCCGGCTCGAAGCCCGCCTCGCGCTTTACGGCAACGACATCAGCGAGCAGACCCATCCTTTCGAAGCGGGCCTCGGCTGGGTGGTCAAGCTCGACGCCGGCAACTTCCTCGGACGCGACGCGCTCCGCGCGATCAAGGCCGCAGGGCTCAAACGAAAGCTCGTCGGATTCGAGATGACAGGACGCGGAATCGCCCGCCATGGCTACCCCATCGTGGTCGACGGAGCGCAGGTCGGAGAGGTCACGAGCGGCTCCCCAGGGCCGACGGTTGGACGGAACATCGGTCTCGGCTATGTGCCCTTGGCCCTCGCCAAGGTGGGGACCGGCCTGGGGATCGAGATCCGTGGCAAGGTGGTCGACGCCGTGGTAGTGAGCACCCCATTTTACAAGAGGTGATGACAGTGACGTACCCAAGGGACCTCCAGTACACCCGCGACCACGAATGGGCGCGTATCGAGGACGACGTGATTCGCGTCGGAATCACGTCGTACGCGGTCGAACAGCTCGGCGATGTCACCTTGGTCGACATGCCGGCTCCTGGGGAAGACGTCCAGGCGCACGAACGGTTTGGCGACATCGAGTCGGTCAAGACCGTGAGCGAGCTCTTTGCCCCGGTCAGCGGCGAGGTGGTCGACGTCAACGCCGCGCTCGAGTCGAGCCCAGAGCTCGTCAATGAGGGTCCCTACGAAGACGGTTGGCTGATCACGATTCGCCCCTCGGACCAGGGTGAGCTCGAGGGGCTGATGGATGCGGCCAAGTACGAGGAGTACCTCGGAACCCTGGACGGCTGAGCAACCGGTACGACCGTGAGATACCTCCCGCATACCCCGCAAGAAATTCGAACCATGCTGGCCCGGGTCGGCGTGGAACAGATCGACGACCTGTTCGAGGCCATCCCCGAGCCGGTTCGCTTGAACCGAGCGCTCGATCTCGAGCCAGCTCTCGATGAGCCCCGGCTGATGGAGCACCTGGCCGCCCTGTCGCAGGCAAGCGCGGGCGCAAACATGCTCTCCTTCCTAGGCGGCGGAATGTACCGTCACCACGTGCCGCCAGCCGTCGACCAGCTCTTGCTGCGAAGCGAGTTCTACACCGCCTATACGCCGTATCAGGCCGAGCTCTCGCAGGGAACGCTTCAGGCGATCTTCGAGTTCCAGACCATCGTCTGCGAGCTCTTTGGCACGGACGTCGCGAATGCCTCGATGTACGACGGCGCCAGCGCGGCTGCCGAGGCCGTGCTGATGGCTCGACGGATCAAGCGGCGGCCGCACATCCTGCTGAGCACGGGCCTTCACCCCGAGTACATCGAGACGATTCGAACTTACGTGTCCGGGCTCGACGACGGGGTCACGATCGAGCTGGTACCGACTGCAGCCGATGGTCGGACCGATTGGCAAGCAGCCAAAGGCCTCATGACGGGTAAAACCGCTGCTGTCGTCGTGGGATACCCGAATTTCTTCGGATGCGTCGAGGACCTCAATGAGGCACGCGCCATTGCGGATACCGAAGGTGCGCTTCTGGTGACTGCGACCGCCGAGCCGTATGCGCTTTCGGTACTTCAACCGCCCGGCGCATGCGGTGCCGACATTTGCGTCGGCGAAGGACAGGCCCTCGCGGTGCCCCCTCAGTACGGCGGCCCTGGGGTCGGCCTCTTCAGTGCATCGCAGGCCTTCGTGCGGCAAATGCCCGGTCGGCTCGTGGGGCGCACCGCCGATCTGGACGGCCAGCCCGGGTACGTCCTGACCTTGTCGACTCGGGAACAGCACATCCGCCGCGAGAAGGCCACCTCGAACATCTGCACCAACCACGGCCTGATCGCGCTCGCGATGGGGATACGCACGGCCATGCTCGGACGCCGGGGCTTCCAACAGGCCGGCCAGCGCTGTCTGAACGCCGCGACCTACGTCCGGGCGGGCATTGAAAAGCTCGATGGCTTTGAGGTTCCATACTCGGCACCGGTGTTCAACGAGCTGGTCGTGCGAAGCAAAGGCCCCGATGCGAGCGAGGTGCTTGGCCGCCTCGAGGAGCGGAACATCATTGGCGGCATCGACCTCGGTCGCTTCCGAGGCGACTGGCGCAAGGACCTCTTGGTCGCGGTCACCGAGCTCCACACCCGGGACAATTTGGATCAACTACTCGCCGCGCTCGCTGGCTGATCGAGGCCGCGAATCGCCAAACCGCTGGTCGCGAAACCGAGACCCGGAAGCCTTCAGCCTCTACCACCCTCTCCGATCGCCATGCAGCCCACCCGCGGTGACTACAAAGATCCATCAAGCATGTACGGCGGCACGCTCTGCCTTCGGAGAAGAAATGCCATAAATGCTCGATATGATTGCTATTTAGCCGGTAATCCTTGACCTTCCGGGTCGCGAAACCCACGTAGCTAATTCGGCTTGCGCGTGCCGCAGAGGCGATAGAAACTCGGCCGACTTCGAGAGATTCGATGCCGATGCAGAGGATCCTCCGGAGGCTGCAACATGACTGACCAGCGACGAAACTCTTTCATCAACTTCCGAGGCCTGGAGGATTCCGATCCGGACACCGATCCGGTCGCCTGGAAGGACATCTGCGGCGACGCCCGCTGGGAGGGCCGCTGGGTCGCCCTCGACGGCTGCACGTACAACGAAGCGGGCAAAGCGACCGCTGGTCTGGTCGTGGACTACGACGACAATCTTGCCGAGCTCTGCGCTCGTCTCAGCGCCGAACGCCGCAAGAGCTGCTCCGTGGTCTTCTGCGCGCCTGCCGAATCGGCCGCTTAGCCGAACTTGCGACTTCCCGTGCGAGGCACGGCCTCAGGGGATTGGCCCGGCTACTCGTCCTGGTCCTCGTCCTCGTCCCAGGGGTGGGGCGCTTCTTCGAGCGAGATGGGCTCGTCGACGCCTGTGCATCGGTCCGGCTGGCCCCTGCGCAGCTTCACCGCGTTCCAGGGTCCGCCGCCAGCCCGATCTTCGTCCATGCCCCATTCGCCCTTGATGTACTGATCGCCATCTTCGGCAAACTCGATGCGGAAGTAGCCACGGCCTCGCCGGATCTGCGGCTTGCCGACGACCAGCTCGCGGCGGTCTTCCCATTGGAAGAGCAATAGGTCGCCCTCGATGTCGCCCTGGATTCGCCCCGCTCGCTCATTCTTGACGTAATCGCCAACGACCTGCCGGCCGCTCTGGCACAGGTGCATGTTTCCGTACTGTGGTGACTGCCAGACACCGTAGAAGGTCGCTCCCTCGGGCAGCGGACCAGCTTTCGGCTTCTGAGAGCCCCCGCAGCCGAGGACGACCCCGAGCAACAGGGCCAGCGTGATCTGCTTTGCCTTCATCGGTCCCTCCCCGCTCCCACGATAAACGACCCTCGGACGAAAGCGTAATTTCGGCGGCTCAGCGTATCCGGGGGATGGAAATTGCGTGGTAGAGAACCGCCGGGCTCTCCGAGAGCAAGAACGCCAGGTCCCGCAGGCCTTCGAACACGGAGCCATCGAGGCGCAGCAGGGCTGCCGGTGGCGGGGGCTCTAGACGGTAGCTGGCCAGCACCATCGGGCGCAGCCGCTCTCGGAGCCTTGGAGGCACGTCGATGGTTTCCTTGAGGAGCTCGAGCGCCTGGTCCATGCCGCCGAGGCGGTCGATCAGCCCATGACGGTGGGCGTCGGCGGCCAGCCACACGCGGCCTCGGGCCAGTGGCTCGATCTCATCGACCGTGCGCCCCCGGCCGTCCGCGACGAGCGCAACGAAAGATTCGTAAAAGGCGTCGAGCTCGCGGTTCATCAGCCCGCGCTCCTGGTCGGTGAGCGGGCGGTGAGGCGAGTAGATGTCGGCATGGGGACCCGTGCGGAGGACTTCGGTACGAATGCCAACGCGGTCGAGAAGCTGCGAGGCCAGCAAACGCGCCGAGACCACCCCGATGGAGCCGGTCAGGCCGAGGGGCTGGGCGACGATTGCGTTCGCATGTGCGGCGACGTAGTAGCCCCCGCTCGCGGCGACCTCGCCGAAGTATGCGACGACCGGTTTCTTTTCGCGGACTCGGACGACCTCTCGGTGGATCAGGTCGGAGGCCTCCGCCGAGCCGCCCGGCGAGTCGACCCATAGAAGGACACCAAGCGCTCTGGGGTCCTGTCGCGCCTGACGAAGCGCCGCCACGATGGACGCCCGCCGGCCCATCGGAGCGCCGGACTCCGAGATGGCGCCCTTGACCGCAACCACGGCGATGTACGGCTCGCGTCGCAAAGGACGGAACAGCCTTGCTTCCTTGAAGGCGAGGTATCTGCTGCCTTCGATCAAGCCTGTCTTCTTTTTCTTGGCGTCCGCGAGGCCGAGCTTTTCGGGAAGCTCATCTTCGTACGCGAGCGCGTCGACCAGTCGCGCGTCGATCGCGTTTTGACCACGGAAGACACCTGCTTCGAAGAGCCCGCGCGTTTGCTCTGGCGTCGTACCGATGCGCTGGGAGAGCGCGTCGAGCAGTGCCACGGTGTGTCCGTCGATGAGGGCTTGGACCTGTTCACGCTGCGGCTCGCTCATCGATTCGCGACTCAAGCGCTCGGCGGCGGTCTTGTATTCCTTGCGGGCAAACGGCTCGACCTCGACCCCGATGCGATCGAGCATGGGCTTCATGTAGTGCGACTGGGCGGAAAGACCGAGAAGCGTCACCGTCCCCTGCGGCGCAAGATAGATGCGCTCTGCAGCCGACGCGATGTACATCTCGCGGTGCGCTCCACCCCTAGGCAGGAGCACGCAGGTTTGCTTGGCTTCATCCCGGAGACGGAGGATCTGCTCGCGAAGCCCAGAGCAGACTGACCAGCCTCCTTGAAGCGGCGGCACGACGATTGCGACGCCTACGATTCGGGGATCCCTGATCGCATAGTCAGCAAGCCTTCGAACGGCGGCAAGCGACGAAGTGCGCCGGAGCGCGTCCGCGTCGAGTAGCCTGCGGAGCCAGGGTACGGGCTGGCGGGCCTCCACGAGGCGTGGTTTGAGGCGCACCACGATCCAGCGGCCCCGTGGCCGCGATAGCCATCGGGCGATCGCCCAGAATGGTAGGAGCGGCACGCACAGCAGATTCCTGAACAAGCGGAAGAGGAAACGAAGCATCGATTTTGCCTATAGTGACGGCCTGTTATGCTGGGAGTGGTGGGGCCGGAAATCTTTACCGGTGACTAGCGCTCTGCTAGGAACTCATAGCACTGAAGAAGGCGAAGGAGCACGGCTCAGAACATGGCAAGCCCCCAGATGGTGATGTACGAGGAGGAGTTTGCTCAAGTTCAGGCCGTGACCAATCGGCTCGTCCAGGATGCGAATGCGCGTGTGGTTTTTGTCATCGACAAGAACGGCCAGCTCATCAGCGCGTCGGGCGATACGGGAGACCTCGATACGACTTCCCTAGCGTCGCTCACTGCGGGTACCATCGCCGCGACTGGAGGCATCGCGGAGCTGCTGCGGGAGCAGGAGTTTGCGACCCAGTACCACGAGGGGGTTCGGCAAAACGTTCATATTCAAGTGGTCAGTGGTCGCGTGATTCTTGTCGTCATCTTCGACAATCGGACAAGCTTGGGGCTGGTGCGGCTTCGCGTGAAGCGCGCCACGGAGCACCTTACCCGGATTTTCGAGATGGTGATGGCCAAGGCGCAGGATCCTTTCCAGAGCTCACCGTTCGCTGAGATAACCGATGACGACATCGACAACTTGTTCAACGACTGACTAGGAGAGGCTTAGGGGGATGTCTTTCATCAACTACTTGTCGCGCGAGATCAACTGCAAGATCGTGTACTACGGTCCGGGGCTCTGCGGCAAAACGACCAATCTTCAGTACATCTACAACCGCACCAACCCGGATGCGAAAGGCAAGATGATTTCGCTTGCCACCGAAACAGAGCGAACCCTCTTCTTTGATTTCCTGCCGCTCGAAATCGGCGAAATCCGCGGATTCAAAACGCGCTTCCATCTTTATACGGTGCCCGGTCAGGTCTTCTACGACGCGAGCCGAAAGCTGATTTTGAAGGGCGTCGATGGCGTCGTCTTCGTGGCGGACTCTCAGATGCTCCGCGCAGAAGCGAACATCGAGTCGATGGATAATCTTCGCACCAACCTCGCGGAACAGGGCTACAACCTCGACACCCTTCCCTACGTCATTCAGTACAACAAGCGCGACATGCCCAACATCTCGCCTGTCGAAGAGCTTCGCCACTTGCTCAACACCGGCAACGTGCCCGACTTCGACGCCATCGCCACGACCGGCGAAGGCGTCTTCGAAACCCTAAAATCCGTCGCCAAGCTAGTCCTCACCGAACTAAAACGCGGAGCCGCCCGCTAACCGGGGCACGCGCGCCCGAATGTCTCGCAGCGCCTCCGCTAGAGGATGAGGTTTAGGATTTTGCCTGGAACCCAGATGGTCTTGCGGGGGGTCTTCCCTTCGAGCTGACTGCTGAGAGCTTGGTGGGCGGCGGCTAGGGCTTGGTCCTCGGTGGCGTCCTTCGGGAGGGTGATTCGGCCTCGGACTTTGCCGTTGATCTGCACCGGGACTTCCACTTCATCTTCTTCGCAGAGCACCGGGTCGTACGCGGGCCAGGGTTCTTCCTGAATGCTTGGGCGATGGCCGAGCATCTCCCAGACCTCTTCGCCGAGGTGTGGCGCGAACGGGTGCAGGAGCTTGGCGAGCACTTCGAGGGCTTCCGTCGGTACGTTGTCGAGCTTGAGGAGCTCGTTGCTGAGCACCATCATGGCGCTGATCGCCGTGTTGAAGCGCATGCCTTCGATGTCGTCGGTGACTTTGCGGATCGTACGATGCAAGAGACGCGTGAGCGCGTCATCGGGCTTCGCGTCGTTGTCGGCCCGCAGGGCGGCGTTGAACACACGGTCGAGGAAGCGGCGGACGCCAGCAATGGAGCTGGTGCTCCAGGGCTTGGTGGCTTCCAGCGGACCCATGAACATCTCGTAGATGCGCATCGCGTCGGCGCCGAACTGCCGCACGATGTCGTCCGGGTTCACGACGTTGCCCCGCGACTTGCTCATCTTCTGTCCGCCTTCGCCGAGGATCATCCCTTGGTGGACGAGCTTCTTGAAAGGCTCCTTCGTCGGAACGACCCCGGCGTCGTAGAGCACCTTGTGCCAGAACCGCGCATACAAGAGATGCAAGACCGCGTGCTCGGCTCCGCCAACGTAGAGATCGACGGGAAGCCAGTGTTTCGCAAGCTCAGGGGAGCAGAGCGCTTCGGCATTGTCCGGATCGATGAAGCGCAGGTAGTACCAACAGGAACCGGCCCACTGCGGCATCGTGTTGGTCTCACGCGCAAACCACGCGCCGTCCTTTTGGAAGAAGCGCCAGTCTCGTGCACGCGCGAGAACCCCGGCTGGATCCTCGCCGGGCTTGTAGTCGTCCAGCTCGGGCAATCGAAGAGGCAGCTCGCTCTCGTCTACCGCGCTCGGCTGGTCGTATCGAATCCGAAAGTCGGCGCCCGCGCGCGGATCGCCGTCGGTTTCGACGGGGAAGTAGATCGGAATCGGCTCGCCCCAATATCGCTGCCTCGAGAAGTTCCAATCGCGAAGCTTGTATTCGACGCGCGCCGTTCCATGGCCGGCCGCCTCGAGATCCGCTGTGACCCGCTTCTTGAACTCCGCCGTCTTCAAACCGTCGTACTTGCTCGAGTTCACCGCAATGCCCTGCTCGACCATCGCTTCCTTCAGCGGGACGTCACTCAGGACCCCGGTCCTGCTCACCACCTCGACGATCGGAATCCCGTGCATGGTCGCGAATTCGAAGTCGCGCTCATCGTGCGCAGGGACTGCCATGATCGCGCCGGTGCCGTAGCCCCAGAGCACGTAGTCGGCGATGTAGATGGGAACCTCGGCGCAATTGACGGGGTTGACCGCCAAGCCACCCGTGAAGACGCCGGTCTTGTCCTTGTTCGCCTGGCGATCGCGTTCGCTCTTGTTCTTGGCCTGCTCGACGTAGGATTCCACCTCGCCCCGCTGTTCATCGGTGGTGACCTGCTCCACCAAGGGGTGCTCCGGAGCCAGCACCATGAAGGTTGCGCCGAAGAGCGTGTCCGGCCGCGTCGTAAAGACTTCAATTCTTGCGTCGTGGCCGACGACCTCGAACGTCACCTCGGCCCCTTCGGAACGGCCGATCCATTCCTGCTGCATGATGCGGGTGCTGTTGGGCCACTCGACGCCTTCTAGGTCTGCGAGGAGCCTGTCGGCGTAGGCGGTAATCTTCAGCACCCACTGCCGAAGTGGCACGCGCTCGACCGGATGTCCGCCTCGCTCGCTCAGGCCGTTAATCACCTCCTCGTTTGCGAGCACCGTGCCGAGCGCCGGGCACCAGTTGACCGGAATCTCGCTCTGATAGGCCAGACCGCGCTCGAAGAGCTTGAGGAAAATCCACTGCGTCCACTTGACGTAGTCGGGAGAGGTCGTGTCGATCTCGCGAGCCCAGTCATAGCTGAAGCCGAGCATCTTGAGCTGACGCTTGAACGTCGCGATGTTCTTGGACGTCGTGTCGCGAGGATGGGTGCCGGTGAGGATGGCATGCTGCTCGGCGGGCAAGCCGAACGCATCCCAGCCCATCGGATGCAGCACGTCGTGGCCGGTGGCTCGGCGATAGCGGGCCATGATGTCGGTTGCCGTGTAGCCCTCCGGGTGCCCAACGTGCAGGCCCGAGCCCGACGGATAGGGAAACATGTCAAGAATGTACGCCTTCGGACGGCCCGTCTCTTTGGGCGTGCGGAACGTGTCGTCCTCCTCCCAAAAGGCCTGCCATTTGGGCTCAATCGTCGCTGGCTCGTAGCGCGTCATCGCGCCTGCCATAGCATGTTGACGACAGGGCCGCGATCTATGGACAGCTTTGGAGCTGCGCGATCCAATCGCGGAGCAACGCGGTGCCCAACGGGTCGATGACCGACGTGCCGATCGAAGGCATTCGCTGCGCGTCCTCGACGAGGAATCGCTGCAGCACGCCCGAGCCTTCCGGATCCCCGGGGGCGACGCGCGGCATGCCTGCCCAGGCAGGAAAGTATCTCATTTGCTCGCAAAGCCCGCTCTCCTCGAGGGAGACCTCGTAGCGCAGGTCGAGTCCGTGGAGCGCGGTGTCCGCGTAAACGGCCGGTCGGTGGCAATGCGCGCAGTTCGCGTCGAGATACGCGCGGGCTCGCTCTTCGAGGCTTGCCCCGCCGGTACGCGGATTCGGCATCCTGGGCTGCGTGTTTGGATCGAGCACAACGTCCTCGCCGATGTCGAGGAGATCGATTTCCGCCATCGCCACGAGCTGGTTCGCGACCAGCCCATCGTAGTCATGATTGCGGTTGAGCTGGGACGTCTTTGGGCCGAGCACTTCGTGGATCGACTCGAAGTGGCAGGTGGTGCAGTCCTCGCGCTGCGGGAACAGGTACTGGATGACCTCGGGTCCCGCGCTTCCACGAATCGCGTACTCAACCGTCTTTCGCGAGTCGAGCAGCTCGGCATCGGTGCCCTCGTCGTTCCATTCGTAGGTGAAGTAGTCCCAGTGTCCGTCGTTCCGGACCATGAACCGCGTCTCGACGGGGCGGCGGCTTTCAGGATCGCCTGCATCGAACTCGAATCCGAACACCTTGATCAACACGCTGCCGTCCGGAAAGCCCCAGGAGCCGTCCTCGGCGATGCGGATCCGCTCTGGGGTCGGGACCACCATGTACCGCGGCTTAAACGCGCCATCCGTCCACAGAGCGGAGCTGACTTCGTACGGAATGAGATCCGGCCCCGGTGTCAGCGTCTCGAGGTCGGTGAAGCAACCGGTCTCGGAAAGACGCGCCGGCCTGGGCTGGGACGAGTCCGCCAGGCAGGTCTGCACTTTGGGACGCGGCTGCAAGGCAGGCCCGGACCTCGTCGAGCCCTCCCCTCCGCAGCCCGTCAAAAAGAGCAGCAAGAGCCAGCCCCCGGTTTGCCCACGCCGCATATCTGTTCTGTAGCGGAAAACGAGGCCTCGCCCAAACCCGAGGTCGCGGCTACTTCGCGCGACCTCTCGCTTCGATCTGTTTCCAGCGAAAAGGAGATAGCAGGTGCGCCCAGTAGCCCCCCGGGAAGTCTGGCAACGCTTCGATGCCGATCTCCGTCGGCGGCTGGCGGCCGCGCGGCAGGAAGCGAGAACGGAACACGATATCCCAGCAGATGAGATTGGCGCCGTAATTCGTGTTCGCCTCTTCGAGATGCTTGGAGTGATGCCAGCGGTGGAGCTCGGCCATGCTGAAGAACCAGTTGAGGGGGCCAAGTTTAATATCCACGTTGGCGTGTTGGAACATGCCGTGGATGGCGGTGAAGAGTGTGTGCAACGCAATGATGCGCATGTCGGCGCCTAGCAGAACCAGCGGCGTCACCCCCAGGAACTGCTGCGCGAACAAGTCCAGCGGATGGAAGCGACCCGCGTTGAGCCAGTAGAGCCGCGGTGCGCTGTGGTGCGCTGCGTGAAAACGCCATAGCAAGGGGTGCTCGTGCATCAGGCGATGGATCCAATACGTCCCGAGCTCAGCGATGACGAGTGCGAGCAACAGTTGCGCGAGGAGCGGCCACTCCTCAGGCCAAAGCTCGGCGCCCAGCGCATTCGACAGCCAGGCCGCTGCGATGGTGAGCGCACCCACGAACGCAACCGTGTACACCTCCGGGATCCAGAAGTTCACCAGGTTGTGGATGAGATCGGTTCTCAGGTCTCCATGGCTGTGAAGCCACTCTTCTTGGTACGGGTGGACGCGCTCGAGGACGAGCAGGAGAAGAACCACAGCGCCGGTGAGCCCCATCGCGGTGAAGACCGGATTCCAGCCCTGCGCGACACCGTAGATCCCGAACCCCATCGCACCGCCGAACACCAGGGGAAAGCTCCCATAGGTGAGCGCGGCATCGATCGGCGTGGGCTTGGGCATCCGGTTCATCGCGGTTGCTCCGCGCCTCCATGAGCTTGGTCATATTGCTTTCGATGAGGCCTGGAGTGACCGAGGATAGCTGCGCCCGGGAGGCCGTGCTAGAGTCGCCACTCGCTCGGGGCGCCACAATGGGCTGAGAAGAACCCGTCGAACCTGATCCGGCTCAAACCGGCGTAGGGAAGCGAACCATCGGCTTCTTCCCTACTGGAGAAGAATGATGACCGATTTCAAAATCCCCCTTCGAGGCGCCCACAACCCGTCGACCGAGCGCGCCGGCACGACACCGGGCTCCTTCGCGAACGCACCGGACATCGGTGGCCCCCGAACGTTCTCTTCGCCGGACACCCCAGGCATGCCGCAGCCAAGCGACAAGACCGCCTGGGACTTCATGCCCGAGGACTGGTGCTTCGAAGACGGCCGCTGGCAGCCGCCTGCCGGCTTCGTGCCGCTCACCCAGCTCGAACACGCGCGGCTCGGGACTGTGACGCCTGAAATGAAGCGCGTTGCCGAACGCGAAGCACACCTCAGCGCCGAACAGGTCCGGGACGAGGTCGCCGCCGGCCGAATGATCATCCCCGCGAACAAGGTCCACCTCGGCTATGAGCTCGACCCGATGTGCATCGGTCGGGCGGGCCTCACGAAGGTGAACGCGAACATGGGCGCTTCACCGATCTCTTCTGGCACCGACGAAGAGGTCGAGAAGCTGCACTGGGCAGAGCGCTGGGGCGCAGACACGGTGATGGATCTTTCCACTGGCGGCGACCTCGACGCGACCCGCGAGGCGATCATTCGTCATGCGCGCGTGCCGATCGGCACCGTGCCCATCTATTCGATGATCATCGGCCGCAGCATCGAAGAGCTGACGCTCGAGGTCATTCTTGAAAACTTGCGCCATCAGGCTCGGCAAGGGGTCGACTATTTCACGATTCACGCGGGCGTTGCGCGGGAACACCTGCCCTTCATTCGCAATCGATTGATCGGCATCGTTTCGCGCGGCGGATCCCTACTTGCCAAGTGGATGCTGCACCACGGCAAGGAGAATCCGATGTACACGCATTTCGAGGCGATCTGTGACCTGATGCGCGAGTACGACGTCTCGTTCTCGCTCGGCGACGGTCTGCGCCCAGGTGGCCTTGCCGACGCGACCGATGCCGCGCAGCTCGGGGAGCTCGATCGCTTGGGTGAGCTGACCGAACGCGCCTGGCGACGAGGCTGCCAGGTCATGGTCGAAGGGCCCGGCCACGTGCCCTTCGATCAAATCGAATACAACATGAAGCTCCAACGGCAGCGCTGCCACGGGGCACCATTCTACGTGCTCGGCCCCCTCGTGACCGATGTCTTCCCCGGCTACGACCACATCACGAGCGCCATCGGTGCAACTTCGGCCGGCTACCACGGCGCAGCGATGCTTTGTTACGTGACGCCGAAGGAGCACCTCGGCCTGCCCAAGCGGGACGACGTCAAGCAAGGATGCATTGCCTACAAGATCGCGGCGCACGCCTCGGACGTCGCCCTCGGGATTCCCGGTTCGCGGGACTGGGACGACGACCTGACCCGCGCCCGTGCTGCCCTCAACTGGGAAAAGCACTTCGACTTGGCCTTCGACAGCGACACGGCTCGCGCATTTCACGACGAGGACCTCGACGTGGACACGGACTTTTGCGCCATGTGCGGGCACGATTGGTGCTCGGTCCGCATCTCCAAAGAAATCGTGGAGTTCGAGTCGGGCAAGGCGGACGGCTTCGCTCGTGAGAAGGTGATGAAGTCGCCAGCGCTCACGCCCGATCAGCAAGAGATTCTCCGCACGCGCGGCCATCTCTCACCAGAGGAGATCCACCGCCTTGCCGGCAAGACGAAGAACGCCGTCGGCGCGGCAGAAAAGGCCGCATGCCACAGCGACGTCGTGAAAGACGACAGCGAAGCTTTTCGAGTCCAGAGCGAAAAGCTGCTACAGTTACGGCGCAAGGGGAACGAGGGAGCGCCACGCGCGTAGGGGCGCTCGAGGAGAGGTAAAAAGATGGGGAAGAATCTGGTCGCGGTCTTGATGATCGGCCTATTGGCAATCGCGTTTGCTTGTTCGAAAGAGTCCGGTGGGACCACCGCACTGTCGCTCGCTAGCTTCGACTTCCCGCTCGAGTCCACCGACATCGCGACCGGGTCCGAGGTGTATGCCGAGTTCTGCGAAGGCTGCCACCCGGGGGGCGAGGCCGGCGATGGCCCGAGAATCGCCGGCGAAGGTGAAACACCTGCGGAGTTGCGATGGAGGGTTCGGTCGGGTGGCGACGACATGCCCGCCTTTGGCCCCGACAAGATCAGCGACTCCGACCTCGAGACCCTCCTCGCATTCACCGAGACCTTCGGCGCCGTCAAACGCTAGCTCGTTGCGACGGCGGTAAGCAGACGCCGTCGCTAGCGGCCAGTCAGCCGGTATACCTTGATGTTCCGGTCTGTTTTCGTCACGTAGGTCTTCATCTGCGGAATCGTCTCTGCGATCTTTGGCCAGAGAATCGCCTTCTCCGAATCGGTCAAACGCGTCGCTGTGACGTTCTTATCCTCTGCGCCCAGGCGGATCTTTGCAGACGGATTCGCATCGAGGTTGTGCGACCAGGCCGGGTGGTTCTCGCCTCCGAAATTGCTTGCGACGATCAGCACGTCGTCGCCGTCCGCGGTGTAGCCGAGTTGAACTGTACGCTCCTTGCCCGACTTCCTGCCGATGGTGGTCAAGGTGAGCTGTGGGATCGTCAGTGGGCCCGAGCTCGTGTATCGACCTCCGGTGAGCTTGTAGATCCATGGGTCCACGCGCGCTGCGAACGTCTTCACGAGCCACACTCCGAATGGCGTGACCGACAAATTGTTGATGAAGTCCCGATAGCTCATGACGCCTCCGCTCGGGCGGAGCCTAGCATGAGCGCAGCACTACAACCCGAGCCAGCTGCGCGCTTCCAGCGGTCGCGTACCCCGTCGAACTTCGAAGAACAGAATCGCATCGGGACCTCCGCTCTCGAGGGTCGCAATGCGGGTGCTCATGCCGACCCAGTCGCCGACCTCGACGTCGGTCGAGCCGAGACCGCCGTACACCGTGTAAAAGCTGCTTCCGTGGTCGATGATGACCATCAGTCCGTAGGCGCCGTAAATTCGGGCAAAGGCCACCCTGCCATCGGCTGCGGCGCGGACGGGGCCGCCGGGCCGTCCGTAGAACTCCAGGCCTCGCGCGCCTTCCCGGGAGCTTTCGCCAATCCGCATCGAGCCCTGCACCGGCAGAGCCAACTGGCCGCGCATCTGCGCGAAACCGTCGCCGAGGTCGTCCATGTCACCGGAGACTCGAATGCGGCCATAGCTCACGCTCTGGTCGTCCCGCGGAGGATCTTGCCGCTCGCCGCGAAGTGTGTCCTGGAAAAGCGATGCGCTTCTGCTGCTGTGTTCGAGCTCTACCTTCTTGCCTTCGAGCGCATGCAATGCCAGCTGCGCCTCCTTGAGCACATCGGCGAGCTCGTTCTTCTCGAGTCGGAGCGCCGAGCCTCTTTCCCCGAGGAAATCCATCGTCTCGAGATCGCTCTTCACCATGCGCGAGAGCCGCTGCACCCGAGCGAGGTGACCCATCAGGGCGTCGAATCCACCGGCCACCGGCAGCATGCCCGCGCGTCGAATCCGGTAGAGCGCCCGGGCGCGCTCGTGCAGCCGCCCTTCGGCTTCCTCACGCTTGTCGGCCAAGCCGGAGATCTCGGTGTCGATCTGCGCCTGACGCGTCTGCGCGTGTTCCACGCGAGCCAGGTTCTCTGCGATTTTTCCCTCGACCGCCGCCACGTCGCTCAGGCCGCCGATTCCCAGGTCCTGCTCGGCCGCAGCACCAGCAACGACGACCAAAAGCCCAACGGAAACCCAAACCCAGAATCTACTTTTGGTTTTCATGTCACACCGAGAGATAACGGCGCACCGAGACGGCGCTGCCAACTGCGCCAATCAGGGCGCCGCCGACCAGGAGCGATACGAGCGTCCATGCACCGAGGAACACCACGCGGCTTCCGGTCAGGGCAGCCAAGGTCGAATCCACCGATTCGTGCAGGGCGAGATAGCCGACCAGGAGAGCAAGCACGGCAAGAAGCGCCGAGGCAAAGCCCTGGAACATCCCTTCCAAGACGAATGGCCCGCGGACGAAGCCGTTGGTGGCGCCGCAGAGCTTCATGACCTCGATCTCTTGACGTCGCCGCGCGACGGCCAATCGGATCGTGTTGCCGATCACGGCCACCACGCAGAACATGACCAGCAGCGCGAGGCCTAAGGCCAACATGCGCGCTCCCCAGAGCAACTGGTCGAGCTTCTGGAACCACGCCCCATAGCTTTCCACGTCGCTCACCGCGCGGAACTGGGCAAGCCGCGACGCGATCGATTCGCTCCGTTCTCTGGTGACGCCGTGAACGAGCGTCACTTCGAGCGAGGCCGGAAACACGTCGGACGGAAGCGCGCTCAAGTCGGCACCGACGTCGGCCTCTTCCAGGAACGAATTGCGTGCTTGCGCAGGCGTGACGTGCGTCACCTCTTGCACATCGGCCAGACCTTCGAGCACGACCCGAAGCTGGGCCACGTCCTGCGCGTCGGCGCCGTCCTTCAAGAAGACCGTGATGCGCCCGCTCTGCCCCCAGCGCGTCGCGGCTGCGTCGAGGTTGGTCACCCCGAGAAGTGTGGCCCCGAGGCAAATGAAGGCCACAGCTAAGCTCGTCACCGCCACCACATAAAGGCGCCGTTCTTCGCGAAGCCCCCGTCTCGCCCGCACGATTGCGTTCTTCAAGTCCATCGTTTCACCCTGCCATCGTGTGAATGCCGCTGCCTGGCCAGTGTTTGAGACCCTGCTGAGCCTCCAAGACGCGCCCTTCGTCGATCGAGATCAAGCGGTGGTCGCGCTTGGAGATGAGGGAGTGATCGTGCGTGGCAAACAGCACGGTGGTTCCGGTCGAGTTGATCTCTTCGAAGAGAGTCAGAATGTCGATGGCGAGATGTGGGTCGAGGTTCCCGGTGGGCTCGTCGGCCAGGATGAGCGCTGGCTCTGGCACGATGGCCCTCGCCACGGCGACGCGCTGCTGCTCACCGCCCGATAGGTTTGTGATCAGCTCCGGACCACGTCCGGCGAGCCCTACCCGCTCGAGCGCTTCGGCAACCCGTGATCGGATGAGCCGTTTGGGCATCGAGACGATCTCGAGCGCGACCGCGACATTTTCGAACACCGTCCAGTGTTCAATGATCCGGAAGTCCTGAAAGACGACGCCGAGGTTTCGTCGCAGGAACGGGATCGACTTGTCGGTCAATCGGCAAATGTCTCGACCGCAGAAAAGCACTCGCCCCTCGTCGACCGTGAGCTCCCGATACACGAGCTTCAGAAGCGTGCTCTTGCCGGCGCCGCTGGGCCCCGTGATGAACACGAACTCTCCACGCTCAACCGTGAGATCGACACCGCGTAGGGTCGGCTGGTCAGGCCTGAAAAACTTGTAGACGTCTTCCAACACCAGAATCGGCTTCGACAACTGGGGTTGACTCGCGCGTGCACCCGCCCGAAAAAACGGAAACGGCCGAACAACCTTGGTTTCCTGCATAGAGTCCCGCTAACCCGTTCAGCGTCCCTCGGGCAAGAAATCGGCCAAGAATCCTCGGTTGCCGGGGGCCACGGTCCGACTAGAGTGCCGTCAGCATGAGCGAGCGGGCGGTCTTGTATGAGGCGACGGAACGAATCGGGCTAATCACCCTGAATCGTCCCGATCAGCGGAACGCCATGACCCCAGAGCTTTTGGACTCGTTTTCCGAGGCCATCGACGAGGCGTTGGCCGACCGGGAAATTCGCTGCCTGGTCATCACGGGCAAGGGCCGCTGCTTCAGTGCCGGGGCCGATCTTCGCTCCTCCCTTCAGCGGAGCGATCTCGGCAAGCCGTCCACCGAAGCGTCGTTCGCCATGTACGAACCCTTTCTGCGGGTGCTGGACGTGGATGTTCCCGTGGTCGCTGCGATGAACGGCCACACCGTTGGCGGCGGTTTTGGGCTCACCCTGCTGGCCGATATCCGAATTGCAAACGTTGACGCAAAATATGGCGTGAATTTCGCGCGCTTAGGCATCCATTCTGGACTCGGCATCAGTTACGTGCTTCCTCGCCTGGTGGGCCGCGCGCATGCATCCGAGCTTCTCTTCACCGGCAAGCTGATCCGCGGAACCGAGGCACTGCAGATAGGCCTCGCGACGCACGCGGTGCCGGCGGAGGAAGTCTTGCCCCACGCGCTGGGGCTGGCGCGCGCGATCGCGGGGTCGGCGCCGATGGCCGTCCAGCAGATGAAGGCCTCGATTCGCCGCGGGCTTCGCTGGGAGATCCGCGAGGCGGCGCTCGAGGAGGCTGGCCTGCAGGCGGCGAGCCTCGAGACCGAGGATGCAAGCGAAGGCATCGCCGCGATCTTGCAGAAGCGTGAACCCGAATTTACCGGTCGATAGAGCCATGCTGGCAATCCCCCAACTACCGATACCCCTCGACGCCGTGCCCGAACGGCTCCGCCGCTTTGCCGATCCGAAGGCGCCCACAGCCGCCAAAATGATGGCTGCCCGAGGCATGGTCCCGGTCAAAGGCGGCGACCTCGTGATGCTGCTCGCACAGCTCAGCGCCGACGCCGACCCCACGGTCTCCAAATCGGCGGGCGACACACTCGAGGGCTTGCCCGAGAACGTTCTTCGTCCGGCGTGCGAGGAAGACCTGCATCCCGCAGTCTTTCACGAAATCGCGATTCGATTCTCGAACGACGAAGAGGTTTTGTCCCGCTTGGCTTCGAACCATTCGGTCGCCGACGCCACCATCGCGAAAATCTCGGCGCACTGCCCCGAGCGCATCACCGAAATCATCTCGGTGAACCAGCAGCGGCTCCTCGGCGCGCCCGCGATCATCGAAGCCCTCTACAAGAACCGCAACACCCGGATGTCGACCGCGGACCGGCTCATCGAGCTGGCTGCCCGGCGGGAGGTCGAGCTGACCGGCATTCCGATGTTCGAAGAGCTCAAGAGGGCGATTCAGGGCAAGCTGATCCCCGAGCCAACCGAAACTCCACTACCAACGGATGAGCTCTTTGCGAGCGCGCTTGCCGAGGACGACGAGCAAGACGCGGTCGAGCGCGACAAGTTCGACGGCACCGAAGAAACCAAGGAGGAGTTCATCCCGCTTCAGGCCAAGCTTCGCGGCATGACTGTGGGCGAGAAAATCCGAATGGCGCTTCTCGGCAACGCCGCCGCACGCTCGATCCTGGTGCGGGACCCGAATCGAGTGGTTTCGATGTCCGCCATTGCATCTCCGGCAATGAGCGAGAGCGAGGCAAAGAACGCCGCGCAGAGCCGCGAGGTCTCCGAGGACGTGCTTCGATTCATCGGCAGAAAGCGCGAGTGGCTGAAGAGCTACGAAATCAAGCGCCACCTTTGCAACAACCCGAAGACGCCGATCGCGATTTCGATGACCTTTCTAAACCATCTTCGTCGAAACGACCTCCAGGCCTTGTCGCGGAGCCGGGGGATTCCTGGGCCGCTCAAGCAAGCCGCCAAGCGAAGGTCCAAGCAGTTTCAGTAATCCATGGGCTTTCTCAAAAAATTGTTTTCCGCTGACCCCGAGGCGCTCGAGAGGAAGGCCGACGCGCTTTACGCCCAGGGGGACTACGGCCCGGCCAAGCTCGCGTACGACAAGGCACGGGCCGCATCCCCCGAAAGCGCGGGGGCGGCGCTCGCCGAAAAGGTCCGACTCTGTACCGATGGGATCGCGCGGCAGCGAATCGAAGAAGCCCGGGCGTACCTGGAGCAGGGATCGATCGAGCTGGCCGAGCAGGAGCTCGAAGGCGCATTGGAAGTCGTGAGCGACGAGTCCCTTCGGGACGAGGCGCAGGCATTGCTCGATGGGCTCGAGGCGAAAGAAGCGCGAGAGCAGGCCGCGGTGCCCGAGATGACGGACGAAGAGCGCATCGCTTTGCTGATGGGTCAGTGGGAGGAGGCTCAAGCGGACGAGTACGAAGGCTATGGCGATGTGTTTATCGAGGCGCTGCTTTCCATGCAGAGGGAGGAGTTTGACGCGGCGCGGGTCGAACTGGATGCCCTGGTCGCCCACGCACCAGACCCGCGATACCTCTGGCTCGAGGTCGGGCGCGCGCGGCTCCTGAGCGAGGACGTCCCCGGCGGCAAAGCGGCCTTGCAACGCTTTCTAGACGCCCTGGCTGACGACGAAGGAGGCGAGACAAAGCTGGCCGCGAACCTCGCCCTCGCCCGCCTTGCCGATGAAGCCGAGCAGTTCGAGGAGGCGATGAGCTACTTCCAAGGAGCAATCCATGCGCTCCCAGAGGACTACCGCCCCTACCTCGCGATGGGGGCGTTCCTGCGGGGCAAGGGTCATGGCCAAGAGGCCCTCGATGTGCTGCAGACTTCGCTCGAGCTGAGCAAGACCTCCGGCACGGACTGGCGGCTGCTCGAGGAGCTCGGGCTCGCTTCGGAGCTCGTCGGGAAACCTGAAGAAGCGCGGAGCTTCCTCAATCAAGTGGTCGAGTTCTTTACGCAACATCAGATCACAGACTTCCCGCCGACCACCGCGACGACCCTGGCCAAACTCTACGAAGCCGACGGGCGATTGGATCGCGCTGCGGACCTGTACCGCGCGCTGAGCCAGGGCAGCGACCGCGATCGCCACGCCCTCTACCACTACGAAACGGGACGCCTTCTCCAAGCGCTCGGTCTTGACGAGGAGTCCCGGAGGATGCTCACTCGCGCCGATGCGCTCCTCGGCAAAGACGACGAAGCGCTCGGCGAGAAAGTCGCCGCACTGCTGCAGGCCTAGGGGCTAGTGTCTTGATTTCACCACCCTTTTGGGGCCGGTGACGCATTGCAAATCGGTGCTATCTTTAATGGGCGTAGCGGCGTGGACCGGGAATCGACCTGGCCGCGACCAAAGCGAAACACACCGATGGACCGAGGACCCGCCTCTGACAAGCGGCCCGTGACCGTGCCCCGGCTTCGCAAAATGAAGCGTGACGGGACTCGGATCACCATGGTGACCGCATACGATGCGACCTTCGCGCGCCTGTTCGACGATGCTGGCGCCGACGTCCTGCTCGTGGGGGACTCGCTGGGAATGGTCGTTCAAGGGCTCGACTCCACGCTTCCGGTAACCGTCGACGAGGTGATTTACCACTGCCGAGCGGTAGCTCGGGGCACGCGGCGCGCACACGTCGTAGGAGACATGCCGTTTCTCAGCTGGCAGCTGAGCTCTGAGCAAGCGCTTCGCAACGCGGGCCGCTTCTTGTCCGAGGGAGGCGCGCAGGCGGTCAAGCTCGAGGGCGGGGTCGACGCGGCAGCCACGATCGAGCGCATCGTTCAGGCGGGCATCCCGGTCATGGCGCATGTCGGTCTCACCCCCCAGAGCGTGCACGCGATGGGCGGGTTCCGCGTGCAAGGCAAGACCGAAGAGACCGCCGCCCGGGTCTTGGCCGACGCGAAGGCGGTCGCAGAGGCGGGCGCGTACAGCCTGGTCCTCGAGGGCATTCCGAGCGACCTGGCCCAGCAAATTACCGAAGCGGTTGAAATCCCAACCATTGGGATCGGCGCAGGTCCTCACTGCGATGGGCAAGTCTTGGTCTGCTACGACCTGCTCGGCCTGACGCCCGATCTGAAGCCGAAGTTCGTCAAGCGATACGCGGAGTTCTTCGAAGAAGGCGTGGCCGCTGCCCGTCGTTATTGCGATGAGGTTCGCGACGGGGTCTTTCCAAGCGAGAAGTACAGCTTCGGCAACGTGAAGAAGGACGAGGCGTCCGCCTCTGGGCTCAGCCTGGTCCAGCACGTTCGTCCCGTCTACGGGCCAAAGGGATGAGCCAAGTCGTCCGCAAGCCTGCCGAGTTCCGGCGGGCCTGCGAAGATGCGCGCGCGGCTCAGCGACGCGTTGGGCTGGTGCCGACGATGGGCGCGCTCCATGACGGCCACTTCTCGCTAATCGACGAAGCCAAATCGCGCGCTGACTTCATCACGCTCACGATTTTCGTCAATCCATTGCAGTTCGCACCCGGAGAGGACCTTGAACGCTATCCGAGAACCTTCGAGAGCGACCTCGCCGGCTGTCGTGAGCGAGGTGTCGATCTGGTCTTCGCGCCCGAGCCCAACACGATGTATCCGCCTGAGTTTCAAACGGAGGTTTTGGTCAGGGAGCTTGGCAAACCACTCGAAGGCAGCTTTCGCCCCTCGCATTTCGACGGCGTGACCACGGTCGTGACGAAGCTGTTCAATCTCACTGGCCCCTGTACCGCGATGTTCGGTCGTAAAGACTACCAGCAGTGGAAAATCCTCTCTCGGATGGTGCTGGATCTCGACATGCCGATCGAGCTGGTCGGCTGCCCGATCATTCGTGAGGGCGACGGCCTCGCCCTCTCCTCTCGCAACCGCTATTTGAGCCCCTCGGAACGCGAGCGCGCCCTCGGCATCGTCTCGGGGCTCCGTCACGCTTACGATGCATGGACCCGTGGCGAACGCGACCCCGACGCGCTCCGATCATTGGCCGAGCGATCGGTTCGTCCGGCGTTCGATCGCCTGGACTACGTGGCCGCCGTCGATCCCGAAACGCTGGCGGCCTCGGCGCCCTTGCCGAGTCGCCTCTTGATCGCGGTGGCGGCGCACCTTGGACCGACCCGCCTGATCGACAACGTAGTGCTCGGCGAAGACCCCCGCCCCTAGTTGGCCGCGATCATGACTCGGACGACCGGTTCGCGTATGCTTGAACCATGAGTCGACCACCCACGCCCAAGCTCAATTCGGAACACCTGGCCGACATCGGTCTCTTCGGAGGCCTGAGCAGCGAGACGCTCGAGATCCTGGCGTCGTCGCTTCCAACGACCCGGGTCGAAGCAGGCCAGATCGTCGTCGAAGAGGGAGACATGTCGACCCAGATGTTCGTCGTCATCGCCGGCGAGCTCGAGGTCATCAAGAAGGGCGAGTCCGGCGGCGACGTGCGTGTTGCGGTGCTCGGTCCAAGCGACTGGTTCGGCGAGATGTCGATCATCGACGTGCAACCTCGATCGGCAAGCGTGCGCGCGGTTGCCCCGACCTTGGTGGTCTCGGTCACGGCCGACCACGTGGAGAACCTTCTCTACCGCCGCAACGTCAAAGACTACGCGCTGTTCATCATGAACATCGCGCGCGAGCTCAGCCGCCGCCTCCGAGTCGCAGACGGAATCCTCGCCCAGTTCTACGCCGCGCTCTCTCATCAGTACGGCCCGACGCCGAAACCCTAGTGTCTCACAGAAGCAGCGGCTAATAGACGCCGGGCGGTGGCGAGGTCAGCGCCTTGATCGCGTCGTTGTTCTTCAGCCCCTCGAGAATGATCGTCGCCGTTTCCTCGATAGCGCAGTTTGTCACATCGATCACCATCCACTCCGGGTTAGTGCGGAGAATGCCGTGCGCGTATTCGAGCTCGGCTTTGACGTGGTCGCGAAGACCGTAGTTTGCGTCAGTCGGCATGCCCAGCTGTTGGAGACGTTGCTGGCGGATGTACATCAACTGGTCGACGTCGATGGTGAGGCCGACGACGCGAAAGCCCGGGAGCTGGTAAAGCTCTTCGGGCGGCTCCACGCCGAGCACCAATGGCACGTTCGCCACTTTGAGTCCGCGTCCTGCTAGGTAGGTCGACAGCGGCGTCTTGCTCGTTCGGCTCACACCCACCAAGACCAGGTCGGCCTTCTTGAGATTGCGTGGCTCCTTGCCGTCGTCGCTCTTCACCGCGAACTCGATCGCCTCGACGCGGCGGAAATACTCCTGGGACAGCGGCATCTCCGCGGTCGGGATGTTCACCGGATCCGCTTCGAGGAAGTGACCGATCTGACGGATGAGCGAACCGATCACGTCGACATGACGGACGTTGAGCCGGGTCGCTTGCTCATTGAAATGATCGCGCAACTCGGGGCGAACCAGTGTGAACACCACCATCGCATGGTCACGGGCCGCGCTCTCCAGAACGGCCGTCAGCGCGCGTCGATCTCGGAGGCGACGTTCGATCTTCAGTCGAACGCCATGGGCCGGGAATTGCAGAAGCGTGGCCCGCGTGACCCGCTCGGCTGTTTCACCCGTCGAGTCGCTAACCACATAGATGACCTTCGCATCCATCGACGCTAGGCTCAGAGGCGACGGCCCAGCTTGCGACCGTGCATGCGATTGACGCGACGACGGTTCTTCGCCTTGCGCTTGGCGTTGCGGCGCGCTGCCTTGTTGCGCTTACGGGATCGGTCGCTGCTCACGATGTTCAAGTACATGGATGACTCCTGAAGGGCCGCATGTAGGGGATGGCCAGGAGCGACGCAAGCCGTCCGCCATCAGCGATTTCGTCGTGGGACCAGCAGCCAGTAGTCGAGATCGAGGACGACATCCTCGTGATAAGCGTCCCTGCCCTCCTTGGAAACCTTGAGCGGGAACCCAGCGTCGGTCGGCCGAACGTCGCGCAGCGCTACCAATCTGACCCGCAGGGCCCCACAATCGCTGCGGCCGGGAATGTCCGCTTTGTCTAGGATTTCGCTGTAAGCGTAGAGGGTGTCGCCCGCGAACGTGGGGTTTGCGTGAGCGCCGCCGTTCCAAGCCAGGATTCCGAGAACCTTTTCCATCCCGTTGAAGGAAAGTGAGCGTGCCACGCTGATCACGTGACCGCCGTACATCAAACGGCGACCGAAGCGAGTATCTTTCGTTTGGACCGCGTCGAAGTGAACTTTGGCCGTGTTCTGATAAAGCCGCGTCGCGATCGCGTGCTCCGCCTCTTCAATCGTCATCCCGTCCACGTGGTCGATCTTCTCGCCCCGCTCGTAGTCTTCGAAGTACGCGCTGCCGCCCGCGGGCCAGTCTTCGTACCGGCTGAGATCGAGATTGGCGGGAACGACGAGGTCCGCCGGAGCAACTTCTTTGGGCATCGGCGGGCGGTCGGCTGCGCCGGTGGGCGTGGACGGGTCTCGTTTGTGGACCATGACCCAACGGTAGAATTCGAGCACCGCCTCACCGCGCTGATTGGTACCGACCGTCTTGACCCAGACGACGCCGGTTTTGCCGTTGCTGTTTTCCTTCTTGCCGATGACTTTGGAGACGGAGCGCATCGTGTCGCCCGGGTAAACCGGTGCCATGAACCTGACCCCGGCATAGCCGAGGTTCGCCACCGCGTTGAGCGAGACGTCGTTGACGGTCTTGCCGAATACGATGTGGAACGTGAGCAGGTCGTTGATCGTCTCGCGGGGATGGCCCAGAGAACGAGCGAACTCCGCGGAACAGTGGAGCGGATAGCGGGAGCCCGTGAGCCCGATGTAGAGCGCAGCCTCGCCTTCGGTGATGGTGCGCGGCACGGCATGAACGAGCTCCGCACCGACTTCGAAATCCTCGAAAAAATTGCCTGGATTGGTCTTGGCCATGTCATTTCCTCGTTTGCGACCGGGCGACTCTAGCCCGTAAAGTCGGCGCTGTCGCGCTGGGAGCTTGGATGCTATTTAGGGGCGCGATGGACATGGGCAAAGCGCGCGCGGCCATGGTGGAGCGCCAGCTTCGGCGTCGGGGTATCGGCGACAGCCGCGTGCTCGCCGCAATGGGCGAAGTGCCTCGCGAGGCATTCGTCCCCGAAGCACAGAAGCTGAACGCGTACGCGGATAGCGCTCTTCCGCTCTCGTGCGGGCAGACGATCTCGCAACCACTGATGGTCGCGATGTCGGTCGAGGCCCTTCAGCTCGAAGGTAACGAAACCGTCCTCGAGATCGGAGCCGGATCAGGCTACCAGGCGGCGGTTCTGTCCAAGCTGGCCAAGAGGGTCTACGCGATCGAAATCATTCCGGAGCTGGTCCACGATGCGCGGCGTGTCCTCGGCACCTTGGGCATCGAGAACGTCGAGCTCATCTGCGCCGACGGGCGCAAAGGGTGGCCCGAAGGTGCCCCTTACGACGGCATCGTCGTCGCCGCAGCTGCAGAGGAAGTTCCATCCGCCTTGATCGACCAACTGAAAGAAGGCGGCCGACTCGTCATCCCGGTGGGCGGAAAATGGGGGCAATCCCTGCAGACCTCGCGAAAGCGGGGCGACAAGCTCGAAACGGAAGAGCTTTGTCGATGCGTCTTTGTGCCGCTGGTGTATGGCAGCTAGACTCCGGCCCGCGGAGGAGCACACGCAATGAGCATCATCGTCTTTCGGTACCTTCATTTTCTGGGTATTACCTTCTGGATAGGCAGCGCCGTGGCGGTTGCCATCGCGGCGTCCGCGCCGAGCCCATTGGAAGGCGGCATCGCCCAATCGCTTCGCAAAATATCGATACGCGTGACCACGCCGGCGATGCTCTTTGCCTTTGCCGGAGGCTTCGGAATGCTGATTCCGAACTTCGCGGAGCTCTACGCGAAGCACGGTTGGATGCACACGAAGCTGGTGCTCTTGCTCGTTCTAGCCGGCGCCACCGGCGTGCTCACGGGTAAGCTCCGTCGCTGGGCCGAGGGCCAAGAGGTTCCACCAAAAGTCTTTGGAAAGCTCGCCTGGGCCTTGTCGATTCTGGCCGTTCTGATCATCACGCTCGCCATCTTCCAGCCGTTCTAGGGGAAGCGGGCGGGCAGCGTCGTCGAAACTTCAGCCAAAGCGGTCGATGCGCGGCGGCAGCAAGTACGGATACGGCTTCCGCAGGAGCGTGCGATAGAGCCATCGATCGGCCCGGCGCGCTGATTGGATGAACGCGTAGGTTTGGGCGTCGCTCTTGTAGTGTGCTCGCACCTCGTTTTCGGTAATCCCCGGTGACAGCGCGAACACCTCGTTGGCGAGCGGGATCAGCCGCGGGAAAATGTCCGCGAGCCCTTCCTTGATGAGGTTGCCTAGGAAGTCCATCGCCTGCCCTCGCGTCGAATGATAGTTGTCCAGGATTCCGCGCAGAAGGAATCGGTTTACGATGACGCGGACTGGTGCGGGCAGCGCTCGCGTCTGCTCGGTAAAATCGAAGAGGTCCTCGCCATCTTCGCTACGCAGAAAGGGCGTTCCCACGTCGAGGTAGCGAAGTCGGTTGCCGTCGATAGCCCAGTTGGAGAGCTGGCCATCCGGGGCAAGCCTAGGCGTGACCGCGTCTCTGATGTGCTCGAAGATCCGCCGAACGTAGGGAGCGGCTTCCTCCGCGGTCTTGTCCCGAAGAAACTCGGGGCCGAGTGTACCTGGCCGAACCAGAGGCTGAACGCAGTAGAGGACATGGCCGTCGGGGCGCGCCAGGATCGGCGTTTCAGTTTCGATGACGTCGATGCCAGAATCTCTCAGCTGTGCGATGTACGAACCGATCAAGGCAGCCGCGTGCTCGGCTGCGTCGCGCGACGAAAACGGGACCAGGCGCTTGCATGCGAAATCGCCGTTCGGCGTCGCGAGCTTCACCGCGATTGTCACTTCGCCGTATCCGATGACATCCAGCTCTTCCGTATGCCCAGTTCGAATGGCATCCGCGAGCCGATGCTCGAAGGCCTCGATCTCCGCTGCGCTCGTCAATGCCACTACGCAAACGCTTTCGTCATGCGTGCAATCAAATCTTCCGCTTCGTCGTCGGTCAGGACCAAGGGCGGCAAGAACTGAAGCACGGTTCGGTCATTGCCGGCAGGAAAACAGAAGACGCCTTGCTGCATGATCCGAAGGAGTGCGCCGATCGCTTCCATTTCGCTCGTAAAACGAAGTCCCATGAATAGGCCTCGTCGTCGAAGCTCGAAAGGCAGGGGAATGAACGCTTCTGCAAATCGCTCCGACAAGGCTCTGACGCGTTCGAGAAAGCCAGGCTCGCCGACGATGTCGAGCACCATTTGCGCGGCGACGCAGCCGAGCTCGGAGCCCCCAAAGGTCGAGATGTGAACGAAGGGGTTGGCTTCCGAATCGAGAACCTCGTGCATGTCGCGTGTCATGAGCGTTGCCGTAATCGGATAGATCCCGCCCGAGAGCCCCTTGCCGGTGACGAGCGCGTCCGGGGTCACCTCTTCGTGTTGGACACCCCACCACCGCCCTGTGCGACCGAGCCCAGTCTGCACTTCGTCGATGATCAGAAGAGCGCCTCGATCGTCGCAGAGCTCGCGAACACGGCTGAAATAGCCAGGCTCCGGAATCGGCATACCCAAGGTGGCCGGGATGGCTTCGAGAATTACGGCGGCCGTGTCATCGTCGATCGCCGCTTCCATCGCGCTCCCATCGTTGAACGGAACCTGCGCGAAACCTGGGAGGTTCGGGCCAAACGGGTCCCGGAACTGGGCATCGCCGGCCGCCAGCGAAAGGCCGGTGTGACCGTGATAGCCGCCGTGCACCGAGAGGATCTCCCCCCTGCCGGTCGCCCCGCGGGCCACCTTGATTGCAACGTCGATGGCCTCGCCTCCGGAAACGCCGAACACGACCCGTGGAAGCGCATGCTCGAGCGTTGCCGAGAGTCGCTCCGCCAGCTGGGCGCGCTGGCCCGAAACGAAATGGTGATTGCCGATGTCGAGCTTGCCCAAGGCGTCGGCCACCGCGGCGGTGACGCGAGGGTTGCAGTGCCCGAGGCTGAAGACACCGCCGTTGCAATGGCAGTTGATGAGGCGAAGTCCGGTGTACGCATCTTCGAACCAGATGCCCTCACGTTTCCCCATGACCATCTGGAGACCCATTCGCTGGTAGTACGCGAGCTTGTTGGGCGCGACGTGCTTTCGAAAGACCTCGAGCAGACCTTCTACCTCGCCAAACGGCTGTGGGACTGAATCCTCGGACATCGTCGGGATTCTACCTCAGCTTGTCGCTCATGGCGGCAATGGTCCGAAACGCGGCGGCGCAACGACTGCACGAGCTCCGGCAAGCAGCGCAGTTTCTGCGCTCAAAGCCCTCGACGCCGGGCCAATTGCTCACGCGAACGGCGAGGCTCTGGGCGCGGCACGGCGGTTGCAAGCTCGAGCCGGTCGAACACGGCGCGTTGCGCCAGGGACAGCTACTTTGACAAAGGGCGCGTCAGCGGCCGATCGTCGCAGCTTGATCGGGATATCGAGACCACCGTCGGAGAACATGCAGGTACGCGGATACAGTCATCCGGATTTTCGTTCGTTGCGGGACACGGTTCGCTGGTGCGCGCCTGCCCGCGGCCCGGGCGGCGTGGCCATTGCCGTGTATCACCGCGGGGAGCTCGTTGCAGATCTCGCCTGCGGCACACGCGACAGGAATGGAACACCATTTGAGCCGGAGACGCTCGCGTTGAGCATGTCGACCGGCAAGGGCGTCATGGCGACGCTACTCCACCAAATGGTCGATCGAGGTGTACTAGACCTCGCTGCGCCGGTGGCCATGTACTGGCCTGAGTTCGGCAAGAACGGCAAGGGCGCCATCACGCTGCGGCAGGCCGCGTCACACCGAGCCGGCCTCTACTCGATCGCCCGGATCATCGACTCGTCCGAAGAAATGTTCGATTGGGATCACATGGTTCGCGTCATCGAAGACATGTGGCCCGTACACCAGCCCGACACGGACTTCGGCTACCACGCCTGGACCGGCGGTTGGATCATCGGCGAAGTCCTTCAGCGGGCGACCGGAAAGGCCTTCCCTCAGCTGATCAAGGAGAATCTCGCCGACCCACTCGAGCTCGACGGCCTCTACATGGGGCTCCCCGAAAGCGAGCTGCCCCGTGTGGCCGAGTTCCTCATCCCCAAGTTTCCGCGGAAAGTTCTTCGCGGGAGACCGCGAGGCGTTCGCGCACAGGTTCGCCGAACGGCGTCCACCACCGCGCGCTGGCACTCCGCGGTTGGGCAGTTTGTCGATGCGATGATCCCGCCCGGGCTCGGCGACGTGCTTGGCGACCCGCGCTGGCTCACGTCGGTCATTCCATCTGGCAACGGCGTGTTCAACGCCCGGTCCTTGGCCCGCCTCTACGGCGCCCTCAGTCGCGGGGGCGTACTCAATGGAGTCCGGCTCCTATCGGCTTCAGCCCTCGCAGATGCCACCGAAGATCAAAACCGGCGCATCGGGCGCGTGATCCCCTTTCCGCTGCGCTTCAAAGTCGGTTACATGCGACCTGTCTCTCTCGGCGTGCGTTTCTCCGTCGCGCAGCGTCACTTCGACCTCGGGCTTCCGAATCCCCATGCATTCGGCCACTTTGGTTTTGGCGGATCAGGCGCATGGGCGGACCCGGAACGCGAGCTCGGCGTCGCGATCGTCAGCAATTGCTTTGGCGGCCGCATACCGGGCGACCTGCGTCCCGTTGCGGTGGCGACGGCGACGGCCCGCTGCGCCGAACGGCGCGAGGGTTAGCTTCGTCGTTGCAAGGGATCACAGCGTGACGTATCCAGCGCGTGCATGCTGATCCTCGCCCTGCTCTTCCTCGTGACTGCGCTGCTTTACGCGTCGGTCGGTTTGGGCGGCGGTTCCACCTACAACGCCCTCTTGGTTCTCGCCGATACGGATTACCGCACCCTTCCGTCCGTCGCACTGGCCTGCAACCTCATCGTAGTCGCCGGTGGCGTGTGGCAGTACCGGCGTTCGGGCGACCTCAGCGTCGGCTTTGCGCTTCCGTTCGTGGCGCTCTCGATTCCCATGGCCTGGTTCGGCGGCAGCGTCCCAATCCAAAGGCAAACCTTCGTTCTTCTGCTAGGACTTTCCTTGCTCGCGGCGGGCATTGCGATGTGGTTTCAGCCGTCGCGAACAAACGCGTCTCGACCGCGCACCGCGATGATCAATTGGCTCGTCGGCGTACCCCTCGGCGGTGCGATCGGGTTTCTGTCGGGGATGGTGGGCGTTGGCGGCGGGATTTTTTTGGCGCCTGCATTGCATCTGCTCCGGCTCGCCAAGCCGACGCGCATCGCCGCGACCTCGAGCTTTTTCATCATGGTGAATTCGATCGCCGGGCTTGTCGGCCAAGCGACGAAGCAAGGGACGACCACGCACCTGTCGGAGCTCTTCAACTACATCTGGCTCGGCGTGGCCGTTCTGATCGGCGGTCAGATAGGCAGCCGGCTCAGCACCCGCGTTCTCTCGGGCCGCGTCGTGAAGCGATTCACCGCTCTGTTGGTTCTCTACGTCGCTGGCCGCCTGCTCTACATGAGCTTGGGTTGAGCGACCGTCATCGGCGGAGGGGCCAGGGCTTGGCCTGCTCGAGCTGAGCCGCCAGCCTCAGCATTCGCCCTTCGTCTCCGTACGGTCCGACGAACTGTACCCCGACGGGCAAGCCCTTCTTGGTTCGATGAAGGGGCACGGACATCGCCGGGACACCGGTCAAGTTGGCCACCATCGTCCGATGGAGCACCTGCTGCGAGAAAGCCTCCATCTGGGCATCCATGACGCGCTCGCGGAGCGCGCGAACGCCGAAGAGAGACGATGCCGGAGCAGACACGAGGAAGCGAAGCAAGGCCTGCTCCACCACGGTCGGTGCCGCCTCCTCGAGAAGCACCGGCACCCGACCCATGGTCGGTATCAGGAGAAAGTCGTAGCGCGTGTAGAACTTCGCCAGCGCTAGACCTACACGCCTGCCTGTCCACCGAGACGAGCCTACCTGCTCGGCCGGAAGCGCCCTCCCCACCGCGGCGAGGAGCAGGACAACCTCTTCAAGTGAGCCCCGGACCTTGGCGCGACCGTATCTTGCCTCCAAATCGGAGACGACGGCCGCTGTATTGGTCGCGCCGAGGATGATGGACGCTCGGAGCACTTCCCATTCGTCGAACGGGAGCGGGACTTCTTCGACGATGTGGCCCAAGTCCTGCAAAAGACGGCCTGTCGTGCGCACTGCGTCGATGCAGGGACTTTCCATCGTCACGCCGAATACTTGGCTGGCTGTCGACATACCGACACGCAATTGGCCCAGATCCGCCTCGAGACCGGCCAGAAATCCAGTCGGACCGGGCGCCACGTAAGGCGAGCCGAGCTCGGGGCCAGCTGTGGCGTCGAGCATCGCAGCGGAGTCACGGACCGTCCGACTCACGACGTGGGAGGTCGACTGCCCCTCGTACTCCCAGCCGAAATCCGGCCCAATCGGATTGCGGCCGCGACTCGGCTTGAGGCCGAATACTCCGCAGGCCGAGGCCGGCATCCGAATCGAGCCCCCCTCGTCGGTCGCGGACGCCATGGGGACGATCGCCGCCGCAACGGCCGCCGCCGAGCCGCCGCTCGAGCCCCCGGCCGACCGGCTCAGGTCCCAGGGATTCCGGGTCGCGCCCCAGGCCTTGGGCATCGTGAAAACCGAGAGCTTGTACTCCGGGGTGTTCGTCTTTCCGAAGACGATCACGCCAGCGTCGAGGAAGCGTCGAACGATCTCCGCGGTGAATGCAGACCGCTCGCCTCGGTGAAGCCGGCTCCCGTTGCTCATCGGCGTGCCCTCGAGCGCGTGGTGGGCGTCCTTGAGGAGAAATGGCACGCCGGCAAACGGCCCCGAAAGCTCATTTCGTGCACGCACACGCGCATGGTCGTGGAGCGGCGTCACGATGGCGTTGAGCTCCGGGTTCAGCTTCTCCGCGCGATCGATCGCGGCCTCTAGAATCTCGCTCGGACGGACCTCCCGATTTGCCACGAGCGCTGCGAGGCCGAGTCCGTCGTAATCGACGTAGTCTTCGAACACGTCACGATTCCTTTCGAGGACGCTGCGCGCGTGCGCGCGAATTCACGAGGGCGAAGATCGATCCCACGGTGACGGCGGCGATCACGTATGCGCCGCCATGATTGAAAATGTCGGCATGCACCTCGCGAAGCCCGAGACTCGAACCGATGCCGACGCCGTACGCGAACCACGGTTGCTCGCGCCAGTTGATCGTTTGCCGTTTTGTGATGACCGCGACGAATGGCCAGAACGAAGTCGCCGCGACATAGGCGCGGTAGGGCTCCCCCAGCTCGGCGACGAGCCGGCGATCCTGGTGCAGACCACCCACGAACGTAAGGACGACCACTCCGATGAAGAAAACGAAGGTCACCCTCGATGGCGCGAGCAATGCATGGGATGCCGCCCAAATGGCGATGCCCGAAAAGAACGGATGTCGTGTGAGCTGTTGAATCCCGCGTGCGGGCGTGACGCGATGGCGAAACGTCGCCATTGGAAGCCTGGGGTAGACCAGAACCGCCGCAACGAACAGCGAGAAGCCAATGACCGAAAGCGCAATCAGCGCGCCGCGCACTGGGGGAATCGTCACCAGGAGAGAGGCCTGCGGCTCTGCAAAGCGATGCAGCGCAACGTAGTGGACCAGCGCAGCAAAGGTCCCAATCGCCACAAGCGAGTAGACGAGAATGAATCCGGCCTCACCCAGGCGAGCGACCAGGCGCGTGCGGATCGCCCGAACGGAAAGGACGACATGGCTGCCGCCAAACAAGAGCCACAAGAGCGCGGTGACCAATCCTTCTTGCATAGGCTGGGGGAGCCTACGACGGTTTGTGCCCGTTCTCCAGGCGGGCTGCTAGACTCCGCCGCGTCATGAAGGTGCTCCACGTCTGCGCGGTGGCGTTCGGTCTCGAGACCCTGCTGTTGCCCCAGATCGACTTTCTCAGGGGGCGCGGGCTCTCGGTCGAAGCGGTATGCTCGCCTGACCCCCGAGTCGAGAAGCTGCGCGCCCGCGGCTACACCATTCACGAAATTCAGATCGACAGAAGAATTTCGCCGGTTCCGAATTCGAAAAGCGTCTTAGGGCTCAGCAAGCTCATGCGCACGCAGAACTACGACCTGGTGCATACGCACGCCCCGGTCGCCTCGGTCTTGGGGCGGGTCGCGGCGAAGCTCGCCGGCGTAGAACGAATCGTGTACACGGCACACGGGTTCTACTTTCACGACGACATGCCGCGGCAGAAGTACGCAGTCTACCATCGCATCGAAAAATCGATGGCGCAGATCACCGACCGCATCCTGGTGCAAAGCCAAGAGGACTTCGACACGGCCGTGACCACCGGGCTCGGCTCGGCCGAGAAGATTCGGTATCTCGGCAACGGCGTTGATTTGGGACGCTTCGACCGGACGGCACTGAGCGAGGAACGCCGAAAGGAGCTCCGAAGGGAGCTTCTCGTTCCCGAGAGCCGTGGACCGATTCTCGGCATCACAGGGCGAATCACCGAAGAAAAGGGCTTTGGCGAGCTCATCGAAGCCATGTCACTCCTGCTCGGAGATTTCCCAGAGGCGCATTTGATCGTGATCGGCGGCCAGCTGTCGACGGAACGCGATGCCTTTCAAGACCGGCTCGTCGACTTCATAGGCGAACAGGGGCTTGACTCACACGTTACCTTCGCGGGGTTTCGCGACGACGTTCAAGACCTGCTGGGACTCTTGGATGTATTCGTCTTGCCGTCGTACCGAGAGGGGCTGCCGCGCTCGGTCCTCGAAGCGATGGCCATGGAGATCCCCGTCGTGGCGACGCGAATCCGCGGTTGCCGGGAGGCCGTGGTAGATCAGGTTACGGGTTTGCTCGTTCCAACTCGGGACAGCCGCACGCTGAAACACGCCATCGCGCAAGTCCTCTCCGACCGTGAGCTTGCGCAGCGTTTTGGTGAAGCCGGCCGGGAGCGAGTCGTGACCACGTTTGACGAGCAGTTCGTCTTTGCGCGCTTGGAAAACTACTACCGCGAGCTCGGCGTGAGCTTCGCATGAAGGTGTTGGTCACCGGTGCGACTGGCTTTGTCGGCAGGCATCTCCTTCCAGCCTTGGAACGCGGTGGGCACTTGCTCACGCTCCCCGTCCGGGACTCCGGCGCCGAAGCTCGGCTCCCCAAATCCATGGCTCCAAACAGGCGCCGCCTATTGGTGATCGGCGACATCCACGCGCGCACCGATTGGCGCGAAGCGTTGCGGGACGTCGATGCGGTCATCCACCTTGCCGCGCGTGCGCATGTGATCGACGAGACAGCCGAGGACGAAGAGGCGTTCATGAGTGTGAACGCAGGCGGGACGTCACGGTTGGTGGAGCAATCGGTCGAGGCGGGCGTCAGACGATTCATCTTGATGAGCTCCATCGGTGCCGTCACGGCCTCGTCGGACAGCCTCGTCACGCTGAACACCCCTTGCAAACCTGAAACACCGTATGGGCGAAGCAAGCTCGCTGCCGAGCGCGCGCTCATCGATCAAAGCGGCGGGACCACCATGGTCTGGACGATTCTTCGCCCTACCCTCGTCTATGGGCCCGGCAACCCAGGGAACATGAGTCGACTCGTCACCCTGGTGCGCCGCGGCCTGCCGCTCCCTCTCGGCGCCGTCGCGAATCGCCGCAGCTTCACCTTCGTCGAGAATCTCGTCGAGGCTACCGCAACGACACTCACGCATGCGAACGCTGCCAACGCCGTGTTTTTGGTTGGCGACGGCGAGGACTTGTCCACAGCGGAGCTGATTCGCCGGATTGCGGCGCTCACTCGCAGCCGCACACGGCTCGTTTCGGTGCCGATGCCTGTTTTGCGCGGCTTCGCAAAAGGGGCACAGGCATTCGCCGAAGCCACGGGCTGGTCTCTACCGCTGGACAGCGCGACCCTTCGTCGCTTGGAGTGCTCGCTGTACGTGGACATCGAACCGCTTCGCGAGAAACTCGACTGGACTCCCCCAATCGGCGTGGACGAAGGTCTGCGACGCATGTTGGTCGTGTCATGATTTGGGCGATTCTCTCGATCCTTTCGTTTGCGCTGAGCTGGGTCGGAATTTCGATCGTTGCCCGCCGTTTCTCGGACCAGTTCATCGACGTCCCCAATCAACGAAGCTCGCACACGCGGCCTACCCCGCGAGGTGGAGGGATCGCATTTGTGGCCGCATTCTTGGTCACGGCTGCGCTCGCCGCCGTCGTCGGCGCCGAGAGCTCAGGCGGCAGCCCTTCTCTTTTGGAAGGATCGATCCTCGTACTTCTGCCGCTCTGGGCCGTCGGTGCGGTCGACGACGCACGCGGGCTTTCGGCACGGCTCCGCTACCTCGTCCAGCTCATCTCTGCAGGTCTCGCTGTGTTCCTCTTCGGGTCGTTCCCCGGCGTCGACGCGGTCCTCGGGCAGCTTGGCGCCCCGTGGTTGACCGCATTGCTCAGCGTCATCGCGATCACCGCGCTGATCAACTTCTACAACTTCATGGACGGCCTCGACGGCCTGGTCGGCGGCTGCAGCGCCGCCCAACTCGCGTTCTTCGCCCTGTACCTGAACCAGCCCGGCTGGTGGCTGCTGGTCGCCGCTCTCGTGGCCTTTCTCTTTTGGAACTGGCCACCGGCAAAGATCTTCATGGGAGACTCGGGCAGCACCGTCCTTGGAGGCGCAGTCGCGTTGGCCCTACTCCGCGCGCCGGACCCAAGCACGATGTGGTGGGCCGGCGCGGTGACCGCGCCGCTCCTTGGAGATGCCCTCTTCACCTTGATGCGTCGACTCTTCAAGCGCGAGAACATCTTCCAGGCCCACAAGTCGCACATCTATCAACGGATGAACCAGTCGGGCTGGTCGCACCGGCGTGTCGCCGGCAGCTACGTGGTCCTGACGATGCTCATCGCAGCACTCGTTGCGACCAGGGGCTGACGCGCACGCCCGCCAAGCCTCACGCGACGGCTGCACGCAGGACCTGAGCGTAGCTGTCGGCGACGCAGGCACCCTCGAGCAAGCCGCGCTCCCGCATCATCGCGTGGAACTTGGGAAGGTTGTAGTGGGGCACGGTCATCACCAGGTGGTGCTCCAGGTGGTACTGAACGCAGTTGGGCGCAATCAGCAGCCGTTCGAGCCAACCAGCCCGAACCGTCCTGGTCTGGCCGATCGGATCACTCGGATCGGGGACCACCGCATGCTCGGCGATCGATCGGATGCGGGCGACGAGATTGTTCGTCGTCATCCAGGCGCCAAACCACAGGAGGTACAGCCAGGGATGGCCGAAGGCCCACAACACGCCGAGGAGGATCACATTGGTCACCACCGTGCCGACGAGCATGCGAATCGCCGGCCCGCGCTCCAGTCGCATCGGGAGCGTACCGGGGTCGACCTCCTCGCCGCCGATCGCCTTGACCACGAGATAGCTGGTGCCGATTAGCTTCTTCAACCCGGTGATGCCGAGTAGGTCGCGCGTGACCTTTCGCGCCATGCTGGCCTTCGAGACCGGAAACGCCGTCGCGAGCGAGAGGTCCGGATCCTCTTCCGTCCAGGTCTTGGCGTGATGCTCGAGATGATGCGCCCGGTACATGTTTGCGCTTAGATAGATCGGGTAGCCCGCAAGCCAGTTGCCCACGAAATCGTTGAACTTGCGGTTCTTGAAGAGCGTATAGTGCGCGCTTTCGTGCATGACGATCGCGAACCCGAGCTGTCTCGCACCGATGATGAAAAGCGCCAACACGACCGTGAAGACGTTGGGCAGAGTTGCGACCAACGCCATCGACGCGGCGATCAGCATGTAGTTGACGAACAGGGTGAGCCAGGCCCGATGCGCGCGAATGGTGCGAAGCTCCCGAATCTCGTCGGTGGTAAACTGCTCGAGCCAGGCTTTGCTGCTCTTTCCCATGAATCAACCGCGTCGGATGTACTGCTCGAGCTGGTCGATCGTCATGTCCTGCTCGGCAACGATGCTGCGTACGAGGTCACCAATCGACAAAATGCCGAGGAGCTCCTCGCCTTCCATCACGAGCAGATGCCTCGTTCGCTTTCCCGTCATGATCGCCATGCATTCCCGCGTCGTCTCCTTGCGCCCGACGGAGAGGACCTCATCGGCCATCGCGTCGCGCACGGGAGTGGTCGGCGAAGCCTTGCCGAGGAGAAAGACGTTGCGGGCGTAGTCGCGCTCGGTAATCAAACCGATCACCTTCTCGCCCTCGATCACCACCAAGGCGCCGATGTCGAGATCGGCCATGCGTTTGATGGCATCGTACACCGTGTCATCGGGAGAGACGGCTTGGATATCGTGGCCCTTGTGATTCAATAACTGCGCTACGGTGGTCATTGCCCGAAGGGTACCACCCTTGCTCGATGCGTAGAAGCCGGCACGGCCTGCGGCCCTGTCCCCAGCGCTGTCTCTTTGCAAAACAGGCTGTGATCGCAGCTTCCCGGCTCCCGCTCATCGAGGGTGAGCGCCGCCGCCGGACTCTTGGATGACCGCTCGCACCAGGTCGGCGTAGTGATCGGTGATCAACTGGGGGTCGTAGCGTCTCATCCACTCGGCGCGCTCGTCGCGTCGGGCCGCATGACCGACGTCCGCTCGTTCGAGCTCGGCTAGAATGCCCCTGGCCAACGCATGGGCATCTCCGACAGGGACGAGCTGGCCCCACCGCCCTTTGTCGAGCACTTCGCGCGGACCGAAGGGGCAGTCCGTCGAAACGATGGCCGCTCCGGCCTCGAGGGCCTCGATTAGGGCGCCGGGGAAACCCTCGTTGCGCGACGAAAGCGCAAAGACGCGCGCTCGGCGCAGGTAGGCCTCGGGATTCGGGACAAAACCGGAGAAGAAGACGCGACCGGCGATGCCCAGGTCCCGTGCCTCAAACTCGAGGGCCGCGCGCTCGGGGCCTTTGCCCAGAATCACCAGGTGGAGGTCGCGCTCCGAAGCAGCCTCGGCAAACGCGCGCAGCAGCGTCGAGAAATCTTTTTGTGCGGCGAGACGCCCCACCCCGAGAATGACCGGCTTGTCGAACCAGGGCTCATGCTCCGGCGCGATTTGCATCGATGCATCCCTCGAGCGCCGTGGATTGGGAATGGATAGCACCTTGCCCGGCGGTAGATCGAAGAGCTCCGCAGCTTCGTCTGCGACGCCCTGAGAGACACCCACCACCCGCGCGGCGCGCTGGTAGAGAAAGCGTTCCACTCCAAACCCAAACCATTTTCGGAACCACCACCGCGTGCCGGGGTCGGACTGAAGAGCGATGCGGAGGTTGACGATGATCGGAACGTCCGAATCGAATCGCGCTCCGAGCCCCGACGTGAGGTTCGCCGTGTGGATCATGGACATGGCGCAGCGGGGACGAACGCGCCTGATGTAGCGGATCCAGGAAGGAGCCGCGAGGATCTCCGTAATCGCCCCGAGCTCTACCCTGTTCACGCCGGGCAGCGGTTCATCACGGAGCTCCCCACGCGCGCAGGCGACGACTAGATCCACGAGCAGGCCCGACTCGGCAAGGGTGCGAGCTAGAAACAAGGCAACGCGCTCGGCACCTCCTCCTGCGTAGGAAGGAATCAAGAGCGCGAGATCGGGACGCGTCGAGATAGCGGGAGCAGCAGGCATGATCAACTGAAGCGCATCGCGGGGCACGATGAGTCATCGACCGGAGCGCTGCAAGCCCGGAGTGCTTGACGCGCTCGAAACGATGCACAACTATCCGCCACTCTTCTAGCTCGAAGCGGGGACATTTCTTCACGTGTGCGGCATCGCAGGATTGCTAACGGTCGATCAGAACGCCGCACCAGAGGCCGATGCGGTCCGTCGCATGTGCGACGCGATGACGTACCGCGGCCCGGATGACCATGGCCTGCGGACCGACGGCCCCTGCTGCCTCGGCCATCGCAGGTTGTCCATCATCGATTTGCGACCCGAGGGCGCACAGCCGATGACCAACGAAGACGACACCATTTCGGTCGTCGTCAACGGGGAGATCTACAACTTCATCGAGCTTCGCGAGGAGCTCGAGCAGCGAGGGCACCGCTTCAAGTCACGCTCCGACTCCGAGGTTGTCCTGCATCTCTACGAAGAGCACGGCGTCGATTTCGTGGACCACCTGCGCGGCATGTTCGCCATCGGGCTCTGGGATGCGCCGCGCAGGCGCCTCGTGCTTGCCCGCGACCGGTTCGGAAAGAAGCCCCTCTTCTATCATGCCGGTTCGCGCGACTTGGTGTTCGCCTCCGAGCTCGGCGCCCTCGCTGCCTCGAGGCGTTTCGAGAAGCGGCCGGACCTCGACGCGATCGATGCGTTCATCACCATGCAGTACGTGCCAGCGCCGATGACGGCATTCGAAGGCGTGAAGAAGCTGCCGGCCGGGCACCGGTTGGTCTGCGAAGCTGGCGTGTTCCACGAGCCCGAGCCCTACTATCGTCTCCGCTTCGGCGAGCCTCGTGACGGCGGCGACATCCATGCACTGACCGAGGAGTTGCGCGAGATCGTCGAAGAGGCCGTCCGCGTGCGCATGGTGTCCGATGTCCCCCTCGGCGCGTTCCTTTCCGGAGGCCTCGATTCCTCGCTGATCGTCGCGATGATGGCGCGCGAATCCTCCCAACCGGTCAAGACGTTTTCGGTCGGCTTCACGAGCAAGGACAAGAGCGAGCTTCCCTACGCCAAGCTGGTCGCCGAACGGTACGAGACCGACCACCACGAGATGATCGTCGACCCCGACATGACCTCCGTCGTCCCACAGCTCGTGCGGCACTACGGCGAGCCCTTCGCGGACACGTCGGCGCTGCCGACTTGGTACCTCTGCGAATACACACGAACCGGTGTAACCGTTGCGCTGAGCGGCGACGGAGGAGACGAGGCATTTGCCGGCTACCGGCGCTACAAGCATTGCCGCACCGCGCGGAACATTCGCCGGCTTCCCTGGCCGCTGCCGCAGCTCCTGGCCGGAGTGCTCACGCACCTTCCCACGCCACAGGCACAGGAAGTCCGGGACTACGGCGAACGAATCATGCAGCCGGAGTTCCAGCGCTTCTTGGGGCTGACCGCGCCCATCCCGCACAAAGACCGCATGGCGATCTACACGCCTGCGATGCGGGAGCGCTTCGCGCACGATCAGATGGCTGTGGAATTCGAGCGCCTCTTCAAGGCCTCGCGCGCAAAAGACCCCGTCAACAGGCTTCTCGACGTCGACATTCAAACCTACCTCACCGACAACATTCTCACCAAGGTCGACATCGCCTCCATGGCCCATTCGCTCGAAGTGCGCTGTCCACTGGTCGACCAAGAGCTGATGGACTTCGCAGCCTCGCTGCCGGGCTCGTTGAAGCTCCGCGGATTCACGACGAAGTTTCTGCTTCGCCAGATGTCCGAAAAGCTATTGCCCCGGCCGATCCTCACGCGCTCCAAGCAGGGCTTTGGGCTCCCGATCGATCGCTGGATGCGGCAAGACCTCGCGCCGCTTTCGCGCGACGTGCTCCTCGACCAGCGCGCTCGCGAACGCGGCATTTTCGACCCCGTTGCCGTCGAAGACATGCTGGCGCGCCATCAACGAGGAGAGCCGCGAGGGTTTCAGCTTTGGTCGATGATGATCTTGGAGCTCTGGTACCGCGAGTGCCTCGAAAGCGCAGCCTAACCGTCAACCGCCATGATGCTCCAGGCGATGATGAGCTGCGCCGCATAATAGAGGGGTAGCCCCCAGAGGCGATTCACAAAACCCTGCGCGACGAAGCGGTCTCGCACCACGGCGATGTCGGACGCGGCGAACATCAGCGCACCGACCGGAATCATCCATGGCGCGCCCGCCCCACCCGCGCCGATCCCGACGACGCACATCGCGGAAATCACCAGCATGTATGCGCCGATGGGGCCGCGCATGTCTGGAGCGTGGGGAAACACCCAGCGTGCGATGACGACCATGACGAGCGCCATCGCGCCGGCGCTCACTATCGCAATCGTCGTGTCGATCGGAAGGCCCGCAAACGCGATGACATAGGCCACGTGACCGAGCAGGAAGGAAACGAGGCCCGCGATGAAGTACTGCTTCGCAGACCCGAGCAGGCAAACATCTCCGATCGCTCCCAGGATCAGGCCCACTAGGACGATGTTTCCGTAGCGCGATTCGAGCGCCCCAAAGCCAATGGCCGCTACGATGAAGCCGAGCGAGGCAAAGGGCTTGCCCAGCGCGCGCAGCCCGGGCCGACCCTTCCATTCCCCATAGAGGAGCACGGCAAGCCCCAGCGCCGTCATCCATTCACCCAGTGCATTGAGACCCATCGCTTGATTCCTTTGGTTTGCGCTATCGCCAGTTCGGTTGACGCGTGCTGGACAGCACGGCGTTCCCTAGGTCGCTTTCGAGCGACATCCGCTTTTTCTCCGCGACCGCCGTCAAAAACTGCACGTCGTTGTCGATGGTCTTGGGGATCCCGACTACAGACTTGGGGAGACCGCGCTTTGCAATCTCGAGTTGAATGCAATGGGCGCCACGCTGTGTGCCGTCGCCACCAATGCAAAACAAGATGTCGATCTCGCGGGCCTCACCATGGATATGACGCTTGACCCGGACCCGAATCGACTCGTCCGCGAACATCCGACCCATGGACTGAAGGGGCGACTCCAGGGCGCAGGGCCCGAGGGTGGGAACGGCTAATTCACGCTGCGTGGGCATACTTCGGCCACAGTATGCACCGAAAAACCGGGGATCGAAGTGCCTTGGCGACCACATCGCCCTTGGCAGCCTTGCCGGGCCCGGGATGCAGTTCGTTCAGTTGACCCGGAATACGTCATCGCCGAGCTCAGCACCGATCGAGGTATTACGCCGGATCACATCGGCAAGCGTCGTGCTTTCGACGACGTCGCCCTCTTCAGGCGTGAGCGCCGCTTGGTACCAATACCTGTCACCGTCTCGCAGCGCCGTGAATTGCCTGGTAATGACTAGGAACGCCAGCTCGCCTACGTGACCTCCGTTCACTCGCTCCTCTGCAAGGGCGCCCACCCAGAGATCGATTTCGTCGACATCTGCATACACCGACGCTAGCCGGGCCTGCACGTCGGGGTCGCTGTTGACTTCTGCAAAGCTTGCCCGCGGCGTGAGCCCCATCATCCACCGAGCGTCGTTGTAGCTGGGGAGACCGTGGTCGCGACCGCGTTGGATGTTGAGCGACGCCAGGTCAAATCCGCCCGCTCCGGGAGCACCGAACATAAAGTTGCGTACGTCGTCGACTAGCTGGGTGTCGACTGGCGAACAGACCTGGTTCGCGAGACCCCGAAGAATCGGCTCGATGCCGCCTTCGTCAACGATTCGATCAGGGCGGAAGAAAGCGTCTCGAAGCGCGAGGTTTCCCTCGGGGATGGCGTTCCCTGTCGCATCGAGGCGCAACAAGGTCGGGCTCAGTGCGCTGTGCCCAAATCGATAGATCGCGCTCGAGAATTCGTTGCTGATCGCCGGGTTTACCGTCCATTGGTAGACCACATAGGGACTCAACGCATTCGCACCCAATAGGGCGGGCAGAAACTCGTTGTACGTGATCGACTGCATGAGAGCACCGACGAAACGCCGGGCCTCCTGGTAAATCTCTTCGCCGGTCAGCGCTGGATTGCTAATCGCAATCTCGGCTGCCAATCGGTTGTGCTCACGCACGAAGAGCGTGTGCATCGCGGTCAAGCCGACTTGCTCGTTTGCCCTGACGTCCCCCGCAAGAAACAGCTCGGGGCCGGTTCCCCCTGCATTCGGCAAGCCCACGGTGTTGAAGGGAAGCAAATCGCCCGCGCTGACCAACAATCGCCCGGTACCATCATTGGTGCGCAAGGCGGCGGCGCGAACGTCGTCCGAGCCGTAAACATTCGACGCGTCGATGAAGTGGGTGATCTGGTTCACTTGCTGGCGGGGGTAGGCCAGGTCATTTCCAGTTCCCGGATGATAAATGGACCTGGCGAAATCGATCGTCATCATTCCCGTGCTAGTCGGGTCGAAGAAAGGATCACCGGTCGGAACCAGAATCGGTGCCGGCTCTGCTGGGGTTTGCGCCTCGCTCAAGTCGATGTCGTGATCGAGGAACTGACCCCACTGCCAAAGGAAATCGCTCGCTCCCATGAGGTTTGCCCCGGGCTGCGAGTCGGCGCAGAGCCCATTGCTCACCTCTCGGGCGGAGGGGCGTCCGGCGCCGGCCATCGAAGCGACCATGTCACCATAGTCCGAAGGCATCAGTCGTCGCAGAGGCGTATTCGCGGCACCGAGCTCGAAGTGGATATTGTGGTTGCCGGTCCCGTCAATGCTTCGGTATCGGTCCGTAGGCTCCTCCGAAGGGTCGGGCGGATCGACGCTGTCCGGATCGACGTCTCCATACGGAGAGGGCCAGGCCGGACCTGCTGGCCGGCAGCTAAATGCCAGGCTCGGAAGCAGAAGGATCACTAGGATCCAGTGCCTCCACATTGTCATCCAAACGGGAATCATCACGCAGTCTCTCCGGCAATCGTCGCGAAGCAAACCTTGTACCAAGAATCGAACTGTTCGAAAAGATGCGATGAACGCCCGGCCGACCATGTCCGAATCCGGCTGGTCCGCGAATAAGACCCGGTTCAGGAGTGGTGCCGATATGTGCGATTGCTCACCCTGCAAGTCCGTTTCCAGGCCTGTTTCAGGGATGCCGAAAGTATAGATAGTAGTTCTCCTCGAGAAGGTCGGCTTCCGACGCGAGCACAAATCCCGCTTGCTCGACCTCCGCGATGACGGTGGACTTGTCCGCTCGGACGTGTTCGAGGACGGTCGGGGTGCTCTGACCCTCGGGACGCTTCATGTCGACCAGGACCAAGGTCGCGCCCGGCCGCAGGGTGTGGAAGAGCGAGCGCATGTAGGCTTGGGGGTACTCGATGTGATGGTAGGTGTCGCACATGAACGCGAGGTCGAGCGAAGCGGGCTCTAGTCCGGTTGCTCGTTCCTCTCCCAGCACGACCATGACGTTGGCCAGCCCTTCGGCCCGCGCACGCTCCCGAATCCGCTCCAGAAACGCGGGCACGATGTCCACGGCGAACACGATGCCCCGCTGCCCAACGTCCTTCGCCATCTCCATGGTGAGTAAGCCCGTGCCCGCTCCAATGTCGGCGACCACCATTCCCTCTTCGAGCCCGATCGCGTCGACGATGTCCCTGCTTCGCTGCACGATCTCGCGGGTTTTGGATTCCAGAATGCGAGTGTACCGATCGAGCCCATCGGCCTGGAAGTAGGGTTCGTTGATGCCTGGCTTGACGCTGGGTTCCTCTATCGTCGGGACCGGCTCGAAACGGGCTGTCTCGGCGGATCCGGACGCCACAACAGCGACGTCATTCGCATCGCCTGGCGCTGCAGGGTTGACGGCGCCCGCAGCGCAGCCGAGAGAAGTGATGGCAGCGACGCAAAGCAGCCAGGCGCTGACGGGAGGCAACCGCATCGACAGGAGTCTACGATAAGATAGATTCAAGCCAAGCATGCGCCGTCGAATGGGTGCGGCCGACGGAGATGACGCCAGGAGATAAGCGGTGAAGAGCTTCATCAGGGTCGAAGACGAAGGACTGCACTCGCTGCCCCTGGCGGGCATCAAGGTGATCGAGTTCACCCACATGGTCATGGGCCCGGCCGTGGGTCTCATCCTGGCTGACATGGGCGCAGACGTCATCAAGCTCGAGCCGGCACACGGGGACAAGACCCGCAGCTTGCCGGGCTCGGGCGCGGGTTACTTCCCGGCTTACAACCGGAACAAACGCTCGCTCTGCGTGGACCTCAAGTCGCCCGAAGGCAAAGCCGCCGTGCTACGCCTCGTCGACGGCGCGGACGTGCTGGTTGAGAATTTTCGCCCTGGAACCATGGACCGATTGGGCTTTGGCTACGAAGCGCTCAAGGAGCGCAACGAGGGCCTGATCTATTGCTCCGAGAAAGGCTTTCTCGCCGGTCCCTACGAAGCGCGCACGGCGATGGATGAGGTCGCGCAGATGATGGGCGGGCTCGCCTACATGACCGGGCCGCCCGGGCGACCACTCCGCGCGGGCGCATCGGTAATCGACGTGCAGGGCGGAATGTTCGGCGCGCTCGGCATCCTCGGAGCATTGCTTCAGCGCAAGGCGACGGGTCACGGCCAGAAAGTCATCGCCTCACTGTTCGAGAGCACCGTGTTCCTGGTGGGTCAGCACATGGCCCAGTACGCGGTCACCGGCGAGGCGGCTGCGCCCATGCCCGCGCGCATCTCCGCCTGGGCGATCTACCAGGTGTTTGAAACCAAAGACGACGATTTGGTGTTCGTCGGAATCGTGAGCGACAAGCAGTGGCAGATCCTGTGCACCGCATTTGGTTTGCGCGATTTGGCCGCGGATGAGTCCCTGAAGACCAACGATGGTCGGGTTGCCCACAAAGACCGACTCCTGCCAATCGTCAAGAATGTCTTTGGGAGTTACACGAAGGCCGAGCTGATGGCCAGGCTCGAGGCGAGCGGCTTGCCCTTCGCCCCAATCACGCGGCCGGACGAGCTCTTCGACGATCCGCATCTGAATGCCGGTGCAGGTCTGTTGCCATTCACGGTCACGGACGGCGAGCGCAAGGGACACGAAGCCAAGCTCCCAGCCCTACCCCTCGAAATGGACGGGCGCCGATTTGGCCTGCGCTTGCCGGTGCCGCGTGCCGGTGAGCACAGTAGAGAAATCCTTGCCGAGGCCGGGTACTCCGAAGATGAGATCAAGGCCTTGCTCAGAGCTGAGATCGTAACCGCGGAGTAGACCTGGCTTGACAAGGACTCACGGGAGCGAAACGTTCCGCTTTCCATGATTCACCGCACGAACCGCTCCTTCGGCTTGCTCTTTTCGGCTCTGCTATTGCTCTTGCCGATGTTTGGCTGCACGAAGAACGCGGACGAAGGAGGACGGGTGATGAGACCGATCATGTCGCCCGACTTTCCGGAGCCCGTCGCTCGAGTTCCACTTCCGGCCAACTGGAAACTCGACACGGAGCATGCCCCCGGAGAGCCCTCGGTCGTCGGGTCCGATGGTATCAGAGGCTACGACACGCCGTTCAAAGCGTTCAGCTTTCCGTTGGACGCACTCATGCGGCAGGTTTACCGACAGAACAAATAAAAGAAGCGGCGCTTCCCGACGATGGAAGAAGTCATCGAGAAGGATTTCGTTCCAGAGGCTACAAAGCAGGGCAAACGTCTCATTCGAACCTACGATGTCCCTGAGCTCGCGAAATACGACGAGCGCTACTACAACCCCGATCGGGACTCGAACGTCAACAACCAGGACTGGACGGGGATGGAGGAGCAACGCTGAGAGGCGACTCGGTTCGCCGGCTTGTTCTCACTGCAAAACGTCTCGACTGGGCTGAACGACTTGCTGCCAGGTTGGTCGGTTCTGCCAATGGATGTTCGGAGGGTCTGCGAGACCCAGCGCCGTGGCATTGATGGCGTCGTCGGCTTCGAGCGAAGGGTCCCATTGCGCCATGTCGCTCCCGAGGTCCGTGATCGTCTCTTGGAGGCTCGCGACGAGCGCTGCACGGCAGTTCGAGAGATCTCCCGTCTCGGCACAGGCGAGCCGCCGATAAGGTGCCCCACTCTGACCAAGCGCCATTTCGAGCACGCGAAGCACGTATCCATAATAGCCACCCTGAAACGCAGAACCGTTCGCACCGGGCGCATTGTGGCGGCCGCCCACCATGACCCCGGCGTCCTCGACCTCGACGAGCTGCGGCAGCACGGCGTCGATTATCGCGTTCCACCAGCGGTCCATGAATGCCACGGCGGCGCGGTCCTCATATTGGAGGCTCTCCACGTCGAGGCCCGGTCCCCCTCGATCTCGTCGCATGGCGCCAAGCCCCTCCGGCCCGTTCGCGACCCAGTCCTTCAAGAGCTGCACGACCTCCTGCTCGAAGGTGCTCAAGTCACTGACGTCCCCCAGGACCTCGAACACGCGGGGCAGTACTTCCTGGCCTCGAAGGTCCGTCGTGCCCGCGTCGATCATGATTTGCACCATGCTCGCTCGCGTGTGAAGCGGTGCACCGTCTTGTGCCCGGAAGGCATCCAGTCGTCGGGAAAGGAGCTCCGAGCGGTACACCGGTCCGTATCCAGTCTGCGCATCGTTGGCGTAAAATCCAGGCGCCTGCGCGTTGTTCCAGTTCGCAAAATAGCCGGCAGGCGGATTCGCCTCTCGTGGGTGATTCTCGAGGGGCAGGAAGTTGTCGAAGCTGAACGCGGGATTGATGCGGCCGGTGCCCGTCTGCTGCCAATCGAACTCGCCCGTTCCCCACTGCGGCAAATCCGGATGGATGCCGGCCGCGCGAATCGGAAGCAGTCCTGAATTGAAGTAGGCGATATTGCTTGCATCCACGTAGAACCAGTTGAACGTTCCGGTCAGGCTATTGAACACGTCGAAGAACGCGTCTGGGTCGACCATGTCGTTGCGGGCGGTGGAAAGGAAAGGCCGGACCGAATCGACCTCGCCGAAGAACGTGGAGCGTTGCACGACGAGCGCGACCGGTGCTCCCCCGACGGTCGCCGTGGCGAACACCGGCCCGTAGTCAGGTGCACGGAGGATGTTCCGAGTTACGCGTTGATTGGGCGCATCGGCCGTCGTCAGATTCGTCTCCGCCGTCCAGACGTCCGTCCGCTGGAGCATCGGCGTGCAGACCCCGTTGTAGAGGTAGCCCGTCGATGCGCGCGTCGGGTCCTCGCCGTCCATGTCGCAGAGGCGCAGCACGCGCACATCGGTGATGTCGTCCCCCGACGAGGTCGCGCTCCAGGCGTGGTCGATCCCGCGACCGATGATCACGTAGGGAAGCCCCGCGAACGCCATCCCTCTGCTGTGGATGCCGCCCCCTTGCTGCGAGAACTCGACGAGAAACTGCGGCGAAAAATATCCCGTTTGCGGACCAAACACCGCGATGGGATGCCCGTCCGCGGTTTGGTCCGCGTTCACCAGGATCGCGTTCGACATGGCGTCGGGAAAGGTCTGATCGCTCAGCGCAAGCCGAACCCCTTCGAGAGTGGCTTGGGCTCGCGCGCGTCCGGCACGTAGCGCGTCGAGGCTGGGGGCCTGGACACGATACGGAATACCGCTCGCGAATTGGTCGTGTTCCGTCGCGTCGGGCCTGAAAATCATCCCTGCGGTTGCCGGTGTGACCGGGTCGCCAACGACGTCTTCTTCAAACGCTGGGCACTCGATGTCTCCGGGCATCGCTGCGCCGGGCTCCAGGCAATCCTCGATCGTGAGAAGCTCGAGATCCTGAACGCTACCCGCGTCGAACAAGGCTGCGCCCGGGTACGCCGCGGCGAAACCCGCATCGAGCGGGCACGCAGCCTCGTCGATGCTGGGCGGGGATTGCGTTTCGAAGGCGACCAGGGTGGTGTTCGGCCGCTCCAGATCGGTCGCCTGCCGGATGTCGCGCCACAGCTCGCATGCCGCCTCGGGGTCCCCGGGGAACAAGCCCGCTAAGCCGTGCAAGAGCTGAAGCTGATGATGCTCGCTGCCCCCACCGGTTGCGAAGGTGGATTGCACGAGGGCGGCAATGGCAAGCACATCCCGACCCGTGAACGGGCGAAGCTCCAAGCCGAGCGCTGCGTACTCCACGGGAACCATCTCGGCGCCGTCTGCGCCCGTTTGAATGTCGTCGATGTACTGGTTGATTCCGCTCACAAAGTCATCGACGTCTTGCTGTGCCTGGACCCCGTCCGCCCCAAAACGAGGCGCGAGTTGGTCGATCTGATCTTGCATCTCCTGCTCGTCGTATCCGCCGAAGCGCGCGAGTCCAAGATCGGAGGAGTAGTTGCCGCCGGCCGGGCCCAGAAAATCACTCATCCGGCCTCGACCCACGTGCCGAAGGACGTCGATCGCAAACATCCGATCGGTGGCGGTGGCGTAGCCGGTGCCAAACAGCACGTCACCCCTCGCCTCTCCGAAGATGTGGGGAACGCCCATTGCATCGCGGCCAATGCGCGCGCTGTTCGTTCCGTTGGTCACGGATTGCAACGCGTCGAATGCGCTCTCGTCGAGAAAGGGTTCGTCTTTGAAGTAGCTAGGAGCGAGGTCGTCGTCGTTCAATTGACCCGGCGTCGGATAGGAATCGCTGAAGACGAGATTCTCGTACATCACCAGCTGGTTGGTGGAGTTCGGGTCGGTCTGGATGTTCCCGCTGTTTGCGTCGGCCGAACCCGGCGGCAGCACGTTCAAGAACACGCCGTTGTCGCCGAACGGGTCGACCTCCGGGTCGGGACCGGTCGCCGAGCTATCCTCGGTAGAGCAGCCGTTCAGGAAAAGAGAAACACCAAAAACGAAGGTCTGGAGCCAAACACGGGATGTCATAGACGCGAGTCTATTCGAACTCGGTGGCGATCGGGGCACCGTTTCTCGCGATTCCGCAGCCGGCGAAGGGACTGTGCGCCAGGAAAAAGAGCGCGCCGCTCAGAGCGACCTCAGGAAAGCGAGAAGTGCCTCTACGTCGCCTGCGCTCAGATTGGCGGCTTCCGTCCGAGCTGTGGAAGCTTCGCCAGCATGCCTGGTGATGGCGTCCTCGATTGAGCTGGCGCGGCCGTCGTGCAGATAGGGCGCCGTTCGGGCGACGCCCCACAGAGGCGGTGTCCGGAACTCGTGGATCCCCGCGTCACCCTCTTCGATCCCGAGCGCATCGGGATCCGCGACGTCATGGAGAAGCAAGTCGGTGTAGGCGTACACGTCGACGCCATCGGCGGTCCGCAGCGCAGGCACGTGGCAACTGCTGCAACCAACCGAGTTGAAGATCGCCTCGCCACGGTCCTCGAGGGTCATGTCGGTGCGGGTTCGTGGCGGCGGCGCGAGGAGCTGGATGAACGATTCGATGGCATCGATGGAGCCGAGGTCGGCTTCAGGGTCCGTCGCTTCATCGTTGTCGGCCGGACTCCCAAACGACAGGCCAGACTCGTCGGGAACCGTCAGGCCCAGCTCGCCGCTCAAGGCATCGCGGACGAATTCCCGAATGGACGGGACATTGGCCTTCCAGCCAAAACGGCCAAGGCGCCCGTCCTCGAGCACGTGGGCGCGCCCCGAAATCCCGTCCTCATCCTCGTCCGCCGGATCCGCCAGCGCCTCGATCGCTTCTTGCGGAACTCGTTCGAGGAGACCCAAGCCAAGCGTCGTCGGAGTCTGGCGTGGCTCGAAAAAATTCGCGTCTGCGCTGGCTTCGGGCCGGTTGGAATCGATGGCATGCCGAGGCAACGCGGTGCCCGCGTTTGGCACGCTGAACGTGAACCCGGTGAAGCTTCCCTGCCGCATGGCGTCGACGCCAGAAGGCCCGGCACCGCCGATGACCGGATCGAAATGACAGGAGCGACAGGCGTCGCCGTTGAACAGCGGGCCCAGGCCGTCGCCGAAACCAAGGTCGCGATCGAAGAGGATGCGGCCCTGTTCGAAGAGCGCGCGCTCCGAAGGCACAAGCCCCGGAAGAGGTCCACCGTATTCGCCCTCCGAAGGGATTGCAGACTCAGGAGGGAGCAAGCCCGCCGTCTTTTGTGTACGGCCACCAAGCGATTCGAGAAATGCGAGCAAGTTGTCACGCTCTTCAGCCGGGAGCGCCAGGTACGCATCGCGCATCGCCGCCGCCTCGCCACCGTGCCATCGAATCGCGCCATCGATCGTGTCTGCACGCCCGTCGTGCAGGTATGGGCTCGACGCCGCAACACCCCAGAGGGGTTGTGTGCGGAACTCGCGTCCGCTGGCCTCTCCCATCGGAAAACCGTCCGCGAGATCGTCGCCCATGTCGTGGAGAAGCAAGTCCGTGTATGCCGGGATTGCGCCTCTCGCGCTTCGCAACGACGCCAGGTGGCATTTGTCGCAGCCGATCGCTTGGAACGCCGCCGATCCGCGTTCGGTCACTGGACTTGGCCGGTCCGGCTCCGGCGCGGCGAGAAGCAGCGCAAAGGAGACGAGGTCGAACAGGTCCGCATCGGAAAGCTCGGGGTCGGCTGCACCGTCTTGATCGAACGTCGACTCGTCGGGGATGATGGCCTGCGCTGCGAGGACCGAGCCCACGGGGGCGATGGAGCTCGGCGCCGCGGGGGGCGGGAAGACCTCGAACGTCGGCAGCTCGGCCCTTCGCTCGTTCGAAAGCGGGTCGGACGTGATTCCCATGTGGTTGAAGAGCGGCCCGCGAACGAAAATCTCGATCCTTGCGGTTTGCGCTTTGCGCCCGAACCGGCCGACGAGCGTTCCGTCGAAGTTGACCCGGCCGCTCACTCCGTCTCCATCGGCGTCATCGGGATCGGCGTGATTAAGGATTTCGAAATCTGGGATGTCGGCAAGCAGGCCCGCGCCGAAAAACGGAATCGGGTTTCGAGTCGCGCTGAGATTGGTGAGCGGATCCGAAGCCGACCTCCCCGACTCGAGCGAGAACTGCCGTTGAACGCCGTTCTTACCTCTTGGCACGACCACGTCGGGAACGAGCTCGTCGCCCACCAGCAGGAAGTCCCGATAGCGACTCGCGCTACCGCCGAACACGGGCTTTTCGTGGCAGCCCGCGCAGAACGTGAGGTTGAACTCCGGTCCGAGTCCGTCGTCGGGGGTGAACCGGCGGAGCGCGACCTCCCGGCCTCGTTCGAACGCCGCGACCTGCTCGGGCGTCGCCGACGGGAGAGGCAGGCCGAGCTCGGCGAACATGCCGTCCGCACCTGGAGCAGCCCTGTCGGAGGCGCAGCCGAGGAGCAACGCAGCGCAAAAAAAGAGCGCGAACCCCACACCCCGAACGGCCGTCTTGAAAATTGAATCAAGCAAAGTTTTCAAGTCAAATATACCCTCCGTTCCCCTCCAGACAATGTAAGGTCGAACTCCAGGATTCAATGGAGATCCTTTCTAGCCGATTCATGATCCACCCTCGCGACTTCGCTCGCAGCGTGGCGTTCTACCGCGAAACCCTTGGCCTCCACCCCATGCGGGAATTTGGCGAGGGCCGATCGCGCGGGGTCGTTTTCTTTTTGGGCGGCGGCTATCTGGAGATCACCGACCGACAGGTCGAGCCGCCCGCGTCGTCAACAGAGCTCTGGCTTCAGGTACGGGATGTGCATCAGGCGGAACGCGAGCTGCGCGCCGCAGGGGTTGCAATCATCGAAAGCGCGGTCGAAAAGCCTTGGGGCTTGATCGAGCTCCGCGTTTCCGATCCGGATGGTTTAATGCTGATCCTCGTGGAGGTTCCCGCCAACCATCCGCTGCGGCGTGACAACCGTAAGCCTTTGTAATCTCCGAATGGCACGCGTCGGGGACGCTGCTCAACGCGCCAGCGAGACACGGCGTTTGACAGGAGCTGGCGCCTGGGCGGTGGCTAGCGCTAAGCATAGCCGCTTGGGGACGGGTGGACTGCAAAAGCAGCCCGCCCACGGCCTCGTTGTGAGGCACTAGGTAGAATGGCTAAAGGGGATCGCGTATGCGTTTTGTAATTGCATTGGTATTGGGAGGAGCACTCGCGCTCGGCGGGTGCGATAGTGATGGTGGCTCCGACGGAACCGGGGGCTCGGGCGGTACGGCGGGACCGGCGGTACGGCTGGCTCGAGCGGCGCGGCGCCGGACGGCGACGCTGGGCCGGCGGCATGGGCGGCGGTGCGGCACCGGTGATCACGATGGTCCAATGGTCCACCGGAGGCGGCTGCGAGCACGGCACGCGCTCGGACTACACGGTCATCGTGACGGCGACTGACGCCGACTCGGCCCAGATGGACCTCACTTACAATGGGAGCGTCGAGAATTGCAGCGGCGCTATCGACGACGAGACCTCCGTGATTAGCTGCCCCAACAACGCGCCGTATGGCGGTATGGTCGTGGTCTCGGATGGCGACGGCAACGACTCGGCCCCCGTCAACTTCACGATCGGGGTGTGCGACGAGAGCGGCAGCTTCACGCCGTAAGCATCGTCGTTCGACCCTACCCGCCCAACGCGCTCCCGGAGCTTGCCGAGGGACTGCGGAGGGCGGGTCGCGTGGATCGCCTCAGCGAGAGCCGAAGCCATGTCGCGCTTGCTGGCACGAACAGGGACAGCTTCACGAACCAGGGAAGCACGACGCGGCCCCGCAGTGGATTGCTCTTGTGCCTGCGCCGTAGGCGACGCCCGATTCCGCGATACAGACGGCTTGCGACGAGGACCGCCCAGCGCGCGCGCGCTGGAAGGAAGCCCATCCCCTCGTCCGCGCTGCGATAATAGACCTCCGCCAAGGCGAGTACGTCGTTCACCACCAAGCTGACACCGAGTGCGTCTGCGCGTCCCTGGATGAGTTGCTCGGGCTCAACCCCTGCGGCCCGAAGGCGGTCGGCGGGAAGATACACCCTCGATGCCTGTGCATCCTCGAGCACGTCGCGTGAAATGTTGGTCAACTGCATCGCGATGCCGAGGTCGACGGCGCGTCCGAGCGCCCGAGGATCTCGGACGCCGAGAACGGAGCACATCATCAGACCCACCGTGCCGGCCGCTTGATAGCAGTACCGGATCAGATCGGCGTCGGACGGCATGCGGACCACACCCAGATCCGAGATCATCCCGTCGATCAGCTCTTGGACGACCTGGAACTCGATGCCGCAATCAAGACACAGCTCTCGAAACCAAAGGTACTCCTCGGGCCACAGCGACTGGCCATTCGGTTCTGCAGCCAGCGCCTTGCGAAGTCGATCGAGGTCCTGCTTCGCCTCCGGGGTCACACCCTGAGCGTCGGCAAGGTCGTCGACCGCGCGACAGAACGCATATAGGTCGGCGACCCGGCCGCGCTGCGTCGTACTCAGAAAAGCGGAGGCCCAGCGAAACGAACGCGCGCGCGCTGCGAGAATGCTCCAGTGGGCGGCCTCTCGTGCCCTCGCCCCGGCCGAGCTCATGCGGTCACCGCCTCGGGCAGTGAAAGCACACGTCCTTTGGTCGCGGGTGCCGGCACCACCCTGTCGAGAACCTTCGCCGACGAGAGCACGCCGGGAAGACCCGCGCCCGGGTGAACGCCAGCGCCGACGAAGTAGAGGCCGGCGACGTCTTCGGAGGCGTTATGAAAGCGGAAGTACGCAGACTGACGCAGGGTCGGCTCCAAGCCGAACGCGGCTCCCTGGTACGACCGAAGCTCGCCTTCGAAATAGGTCGGATCGACGTGGAACTGCGTGACGAGATGGTCCCTCAGGCCGGGCAACTGCTCCGCGTCGAGCGCGTCGAGGATCCGATCCATGTAGCGCGGGCCTTCGATGGACCAGTCAATCCCACTGCGCTGATTTGGGACCGGCGACAGGACGTAGAAGCTTTCTCCTCCGGCCGGCGCCAAGCTCAGGTCCGTGCGCGTCGGCGCGTGGAGGTAGAGGGAGAAGTCGTCCGAGAGGGTTTTGCGGTCGAAGATGTCCGTCAGTAGCCCTCGGTATCGGGGACCGAGGAGAATCGAGTGGTGCGCGAGGTCTGGGTATGTCTTGCTGGTGCCGAAATAGCCGACGAATAGGCTCATCGAATAGCGCTTGCGGGCGATCGAGGCATCGGAATGCTTCCGCCTGTCCGAAGGGTCGATCAGCTTGGTGTACACGGTCGCAGGGTCGGCGTTCGACACGATGATTTCGGATTCCAGAAAGGTTCCATCGCCGAGCAGGACGCCCTTGGCCGCACCGTTCTGCACCTCGATACGCTCCACGGGCGCGTTGAGCCTCAGATCGACGCCAACTTCGCCGAGCAGTCGCGTCAGGCCTTGGACGATCGCCGTCGTGCCTCCCATCGCGAAATGGATTCCCCATTTGCGCTCGAGCCAATGGATTAGAAGATAGATCCCCGGCACACGAAACGGGTTGCCCCCGATGAGCAACGGCTGAAAGGTGAAAACCTGCCGGAGCGCGTCGTCCTTGATGTAATGCGCCACCAGGCCGTATAGGCTCTTGTAGGCTCTGAGCCGGATCAAGTCGGGAACGATTCGCATCATGTCCCCAAACTTCGAAAAGTCTGCGTCGACCAGCTCCGTGTATCCGACATCGAAGATTCTCTGGGAGTGCTCGACCAGCCTCTTGTACCCGACGACGTCGGCTGGGTTGAATTGCGCAATCTGATCGAGGAGCCGTTCATCGTCGCCGACGTAGTCGAAGCTCCGTCCGTCTGGAAACACGACGCGGTAGAAAGGATCGACCGGTACGAGGTCGAAGTAGTCCCTGCGATCCTTGCCAAAGAGCTCGAAGAGCTCGTCGAAGAGGTAGGGCGCGGTGATGACGGTGGGACCTGCATCGAAATGAAAACCTTCACTTTCGAATGCCCGCGCGCGACCTCCCGCTTGGTCGCCAGCCTCGAGGATGGTGACCTGATGACCTCTTGCTCGCAGTCGAGCGGCGGCGGCAAGTCCGCCGAATCCTGCCCCGATGACGATGGCGTGCTTACTCACGATGAGCTCCTTCAACGATCTCGAGGGGTGCGAGCACGCGATCGACGAGCTCTTGCGCAACTGCGCAAATGCCGGGCGCTGCGCGCAGCGCATCGGCGGCGAGCAACTCCGAGGCCAAGCGCTCGATCCGTTCGAGAAGCTGGTGGGTGGCCCCGTCCTCGACGAAGCGATCGATGATCTGCCCAACTTCACGAGCTGTCGTCTGATCGCGCGGCTTGCCAAGGACCGCGAAAAGTTCGGCGGAGTCGTTCGGGTGAAGGTCGACATGGGTCAGGACCACGGACGTCAATCGCCCCTCGTAGATGTCGCTGCCCCTCGCGCCCCGACCCTTCGCGTCAAAGAGGTCGAGCAAGTCATCCTGAAGCTGGTAGAGCACGCCGATGGTGGCGAAGGTCCGTGCCAGGTCGCTCGCGTAGTCCGCCGGGACGCCTGCGAGCTCAGCCGCGCCACGCACCGGAAGCGCAAACAACGTGCCCGTCTTGCCGGAGACCGCGCTGAAGTAGGCGCCCCAGCCGCTTCCCGCCGATGCGGTCAGAGCGTGCTCCTCAATCTGCCCGCGGGCCGTTCGCTCACCATACTCTGCGAGGATTTGCACCAAGTCCGCCTGTTGCTTCGCCGGATAACGGCCTAGGGCGCGAAACGGAAGCATCAGCAGCAAGTCCCCAGCATTGATCGCCTGAGCGGACCCGTAGCGCGCCCAGAGGGCAGCCTTCCCGCGTCGCGTTTGATCTCCATCTTGGATGTCGTCATGCACGAGCGAAGCGTTGTGCAATAGCTCGACGGCTGCTGCCCAATCGACCGCGTAGTCCGCACGCCCGCCGAGAGCCTGGCAGGCCGAAAGGGCGAGGCTGGCACGGATACGTTTGCCACCCGTCTCGAGATGCTCGTGCACCATGCGTGTCCCGAAATCCGTTGCACGGTTTCCGGCAAGCTCGCGCATTCGTGACTCGACGCGCTCGAGCAGGTCCCCATCGTCCAAGAAAAGGGGCGCCAGCGTGCGTGCGCGCGCAGCAGGTGCAGTTTTCACCGTGGGTGTGGCTGCGTTCATGGCATACCTAGCTGGAGAACCGATCTTGCAAGGGGAGCGGCGCCCGATAGGAGGCCCGTTCGGACCAAATGCCAACGCACCGATGGCGGCAAGCCACGAAACAGATTCGTCATGACCGCACCGAGCGTCGAAGGAGCGAGCGTGCCTCCGAGGAAACCCGCCCAATCGTTCGGCGAGAGTCGGAAAAACGAATCGAAGAAGCGGTTGGTTTCCGACGCGTTCATGCCGACGAGGGCCTCGAGACCGAACCCATAGATCTCCCACGCCCTTCGGTGCGCCCGCGGCCACACGGTGGCGTTTCCAGCTGCCAATGCGGCGTCTACCCCGCCCGAATCGAGAGCATCGACAATGGACTCCGCGACGGGCACTGCCTTTCGCAGGACGTGCGACATTAGATAGCCCGAGGCCGGGTGCACCATCCCCGCAGCGGCACCGAACGGCACGAGAGATTGTACAGGCGAGGGCAAGCCCAGGCCCATGGCGATCGAGCAATGTTCTCGTCCAAGCCGCGTGCGCCCGGCAAGCCCAAGCGACATCAAGCGAGCCTCGAGGCGCTCACGCAGCACGTCCATCGACATGGCGGGTCGGCGGGCGAGTGAGGTCTCCTCCAAGAACAGTCGACCGTCACCGAGTGGGAGCGCGTACAGGAACGACGGAGGACCCTCTGCGGTGTGCGATCCGGGCCGGAAATCCATCAGCACCATGCGCGCAGGATCGAAACCGTGCTTCGGCGCGTCCAAGAGCAGGCCATACGCCGTTTGAAAGGCGGGCGGGCGGGCGTGGACGCGTCGGACGAACTTCGTGCCGGCTCCCGACGCATCGATGACGACCTGGACTTGGTGCTCGGCCCCATCGTCGGTGTGGATCGTCGTCGAGCCCGGCTGATGTTCCAAACGGATGGCGCGCCTCGGCACGACGCGCACGGAACCGGCCCGCAGCGTTTCCCAGAAGTGGACCTGTAGGGCCCCGGTGTCGAGCTTGACGTAGGGGCGGTCGAGGGTCTGACTGCCAAGAACCGTGGCCACCGAGACCTGGGGCCAGAATCGCTCGGTCAGATCCTGGATCTCGATCGGGACCTCGTCAGCAAAGAGGCAATAGTTCGGGATCCAAGTCGAGCTCGGCTCGGGCGCGACGACGGTCACCGAAGCGCCTCGGCGAACGCAGGCGGACGCAACCGACAGGGCGGCCGGCCCGCTTCCCAGGACCCCAATATCACGTACTTCAGTCACGGTTCCCCAATCACCCCGGTCGTATGCGGCCTTCTGGCGTCCTTGACAAGACCTGGACGTCATCTAAACAGCACATGAACATGTATTGCGACGAATTGGGCGCATGGTACAGCAAAAAAGGGTGTTGAAGTGAGCATTTGGTGGTGGGCGCCAGTCCTGCTGGTCCTGGTGGTTTGGCTCGCCGCGCGCGGCGGGCGGCTGAAGCGGGCCCTCGGTCGACTCATCGAGCACAGGCTGGGTGGTTACCGCCAAGAAGTAGAGGCCGGTGACCCGGCGCTCCCACGGCAAATTGCCGGAACATCGCCCAAAGTGGCCGTGCTCGGCGGAGGGCTTGCGGGCATCGGGGCAGCTTCCGCGCTCGGCGAGCGCGGCATCGAGGTCACGCTCTTCGAGCGCAACGCGTATCTGGGCGGCAAAATCGGCGCGTGGAAGGTCCCGGTGGGGGACGAGGTGCAGACGGTCGAGCACGGGTTTCATGCGTTCTTCCGGCAGTACTACAATTTGAATGGATTCCTCGACCGCTTGGGTATTCTAAAAGATTTTCGCGCGATCGAGGACTACGTCATCCTCCATTCCGATCTTACGCCGCAGAGCTACGGTAGTGTCGACACGGTTCCAGCGCTCAACATCCTGGACCTCGGTCGGCGCGGCTTCTACCGATGGCGGGATGTCATCCACAAGCGTACCCGCGAACGGCTCGACTCGTTCGTTCGGTTCGATATGGAGCACACCTACCAAGCCTTTGATTCGATTCCCTTTGGTCGGTTCTGCGAAGAGGCCGAGCTTCCGCCGGAGCTCCGGCTTTCGTTTCGCACTTTCGCCCGCGCGTTCTTTTCGGACGAGGCCGACCTGTCGACGGCGGATGTGCTTCGTGCCTTTCACTTCTACTATCTAAGCCATAATCACGGCCTGCTCTACGACTATCCCGCCGGTGACTACGAGACGACACTCCTTGCGCCAATTCGCGCGCATCTTCAGGCGAATGGGGTCGAGCTTCGGCTGAGCTCACCCGTATCTTCAATCGAGCAAGGCCAGGGGAAACGGTTCCGAATTGAACGAGAAGAGTATGACTGGATCGTCCTCGCCGCGGACATTCCCGGGATGCAGTCGATCCTAGAAGGCTCTGCGTGGCTTCGAGAGGTCGCCCCTGATTTCGTCCGCAACATGCAAGCGCTGCGTACGTCACACGGTTACGCGGTCTGGCGAATCTGGGTCGATCGGGATGTCCGAGCGGGTCTACCCACCTTCATCAACGTCGACCGGAAGCGCGTGTTGGACTCGGTGACGCTCTACCATCGTGTGACCGACGAAGCATCGAATTGGGTCGACGCCAACGGGGGCGCCGTCTTGGAGCTCCATAGTTACGCGCTACCGCGCGACATCGATGGCGACGCGGAGATTCGACGGATCTTTTTGGAAGAGCTTCATCACTATTTCCCCGAGCTCGAGGGACTGATCATTGCTGACGAAGTGTTGCAGGTTCGTCGAGATTTCCCTGCATTCGCACCTGGTCAGCACGCATACCGCCCCGCGCCAGAGGTACGGGTCGAAGGCTTGCTCATGGCGGGAGATTGGGTCCGACTGCCCTACCCCATGACCCATATGGAAGCGGCTTACGTCTCGGGGCTGCTTTGCGCCAATGCCGTGTTTCGCGAGCTCGGTCTGCGCGAAGAAACAATTTCAACGGTCGCGCCGCGTGGCTTGCTCACGCCCAAACCTGCTAACGCTTCGCGACCGGCGCTTGGAACTCCGTGAGGATTTCGTTGCGCCTCAAAAACCAGGGCTTGAACGGCGCATCGTAGCGTGCCCATATGGGCTCGCCGCTGGGCTCGTAGCCTGCCTCCCGCAGAGCCGACAGCAGCAACTCCAGATTCTTTTGATAGTTCCGCTTTGACCAGGTGCCCGAGTACCGAACCGCCGCAAAGCTGCGCGCCGGCATCTCACGAATGCTGATCCGAGAATCGTTCGGCTCGGGCAATTCCGCGAGCGAGTATTCGGAGGGCATCATGAATTGGATCGTGTACTGGTCGCCGGCTTTCTCCTGGGTCACCGGTGCGTTCATCGCGATCTTCATCCCTTCCGCCTTCTCTTGACTCACGGGAGCCGTCATCGCGATTTTTCGTCTGCCTTGATTGTCGCCGAAGATGTACTTTGCCAAGATTCGAAAACCCCGATTTCCTGCGCTCTCGAGGCCTCCCTCGACGATCGTCTCGGCCACCAAGTAAGGTTCGTACTCGCGGATCTCGATGTCACCGAGCGTCTTCGCGATTCTGTATCTTGGGCTATCGTAGGCCATTGTCCCAACTCCAAGCACGGCGACGGCGAGCGCGGCCACCGAAATGACGACCCCAATGACCGCCCCGACCCACCTCATCTCACACCCGTCGATAGCTCCGCAAGAACGCGCTGCGCACGTCAAGCGTACAGTCGAGTTGCTCGAGCAACTCATGGAGCGAGGCGAGGTACAGACCGAAAGCGACGAAGTTTCGGTGGAGGGCTCCAGGCTTGCTGATGCGCAGCGCGGAGATCTCTCGAAGCGTCGACTGCAAATGCGAGGTACTGAAACGTACACCCCGCTGATTGCCCTTGCCTAAATGGCGCAACAGCAGGCCGCCGGCGGACCCTAAACCGAGCTCACTCAGACCTTGCTCGAACCGGGATTCGTCATCCAAGAAGAATCCTGCGTACACGTCTCGAAGGGCGGCCACGAAACCCGAATTCCAACGCACGTAGACCGGGCGCGGATTCCAAATCGCATCGCCCGCAGCGTCGATCCCGAGTCGAGAGGGCCAAAGGTCGATGACCGCAGTGTCACTTTGAAAGAGCTGCACAAAGTAGAGCTGAAGAATGACCTGGCCGAGCCATCGACGCTGCGTCCGCTTGAGGTCTGCATACGGGAGGAGTGGGCGCTCGCCGCGGCTCTCTTCCACGAGAATCGGAACGCGCGCGAACCGAAGCGTGGCCTGGGTCGCAACGAGAACGGAGCCGTAGCGTCTGGTGTTGGCGGCATTGGAGAGCAGCTTCAAACTCTGGTGCGCAACCTGCTTGGTAGAGAGCAAATCAAAGCCTGAGGGCACCAGGTCCAACAGGGTGCTCCACTCGCTCTTCGGACGCGTTGAGGCGCGTAGAAACTTGGAAACATGAGTTTCGTAGGCGGACATGGGACTACCTCGGGTTCAAGTTCTCGCGAGCGTGTGAAACCGCCGCAGGCCCCGGCTCCTGGTGCGTCGGCACATACGAGCTCACCGGGGTTTCGTTGGCGCGGTGACGGATCGCGATGTAGGCGCCGGCAATGGAAAGGAAGGAAACCATCGCGCCGGCGATCAGAAGGTCGAGGTCATTCATGATGACCCCGGCTCAGCAGAAGGCCACCGGCTGAAAGAATGGAAGGAACCCAGAGCCCCACGAAGAGCCCGCGCTCGCGATCCCCCGAAAACCAGAGCCAAATCGACAAACAAAATGAAATCCCCGCTGCCGCGAAGAAGAGCGCCTTGGATGCGCCGAGCACGGCGAGGATGCCGCGAGGGTCGACCGTGGGAGCGCTGCCACTGGATGCTTGGTTCATGTTCTACCTCCTGCGCCGTCTCTAGCAGCTGTCTATATGATGTCAAGCAAATAGGTAGACAAATATTAGACAGTCCGCTGAAGCGCCGGTTTTCGTCATCGTTGACGCCAGTCCTCCGGTGGATCTCCGAGGCGATCGATTGGAGACGGCCGGCCTTGGCAGACGGGCAACCGGGTCCAATAAGCCCACAGGGGTCCACAGATGCAGCACGATGGCAGTTCGTTCGTCCAGGGAGCCAGCCGCGGAATAGGCTTGGAGCTCGTCCATCAGTTGTTGCGGAACCAGCCCGGCGGTCGTGTCTTCGCGACATGCCGGCGACCTGCAGACGCCGCGGAGCTGATGGCCCTGGCGTCTCAGCAACCCGAACGGCTTCGTGTGATCGAGCTCGATGTACAAAACGAGAACACGATCGCGGCGGCCGCCGAAACCGTGGATCGTGAAACGAAAGAGCTGCAGCTCGTCCTCAACGTCGCGGGCGTGCTTCACGGTCCGGACTTCGGTCCAGAGAAGAAGCTCGGCCAGGTTCAACCCGAAGCGCTCCGTCACGCGTTCGAAGTCAATGCCTTTGGTCCACTGCTCGTTGCCAAGCACTTCCATCGATTCCTTCGACACGATGGGCGATCGGTGTTTGCAAGCCTCTCAGCGCGCGTAGGGAGCATTTCGGACAACCGCTTAGGCGGGTGGTACGCATATCGTGGCTCGAAGGCTGCCCAGAACATGTTCACCAAGAACATTTCGATCGAGCTTGCCAGAGTCGCTCCGAACGCGATCGTCGTGGGTCTCCATCCGGGCACCGTCGATACGGCCCTGTCGAAACCGTTTCAACGCAACCTTCCCGACAAGCAGCTACTCCCCCCGAGGACATCCGTGGCCGCCCTGCTACACGTGATCGAATCGCTCGACAGCGAAGACAGCGGCAAGGTCTTTGATTTCCGTGGAGACGAAATCACACCGTGATCGTCATCGCTTTTCCCAGAGGTAGTGAGACACGAACCACTCTTCTCCACTGCGATATGCGAAGAGCTCAGAGCAGGCGATGAAGAACAACCTCCAACGGTGGAACCATCGCGACGCGTTTGAGCCGTATCCATTGGCAAGTATCCGTAGCGCGTCCTCTCGATTCTGATCGAGGCGCTCGAGCCAGGCGTCACAGGTGCGATTGTAATGGCTTCCATTGACCCGCCATTGGGCTCTCAACACGAGGTCTTCCTGGTAGCGTCGAAACATCCCTTCGGACGGCATCATCCCGCCAGTGAAGAAGTTCTTCGCCATCCAGTCGCTGGGATCCCGGTGCTCGTAAGTGTACGCGTGGGACCGATGACAAAAGACGTGAGAAAAGGCCAGTCCTAGGGGCGCGAGCCAACGCGCGATGCGCTCGAAAAGCGCCCGATGATTGCGCAGGTGCTCCATCATCTCGATCGATACGACCCTATCGAACCGCTCGTCGGGTTCGAAATCATTGATGTCCGCGGTCTGAACACGCACGTTCGTCAGCGCTCGCTCCGCGGCGCGGGCTTCGATGAACGTACGCTGAATCCGGGAATTCGACACAGCGAGGATTCGCGCGTTTGGGAACCGCTCCGCTGCCCAGAGCGAGAACGAGCCCCAGCCACAGCCGAGGTCGAGGATCCGCATACCGTCTTGAATCTCCGCTCGCCGGGCGGTGAGCTCGAGCATGGCTTCTTCCGCCGACGCTAGGTCTCGCGTGCGGTCATCCCAATGGCAGCAGCTGTACTTGAGCCTGGGGCCGAGCGCGAGCTCGAAGAAGGGCGCCGGGACCTCGTAGTGCTGAGTGTTGGCCGCATTCACTGCAATCGCGATGGGGCCGCTGGCAAGACGATCCATGAGCGCGGACTGCTCCCGCCTTCGCGCCTCCAACGAGCCGCTCACGCTCTCCCGCAGACGTCGGCGAAGCAGATGGCGCGTGCCCGACCTGAGAAGCAGGTCCGGCAAAACGCCGGCTTCGGCCACGCGCAAGGCCAGACCGACGGTCGAGGGGGGCTCTTCTGTTGGAGGGTTGGTCGTCGATTGCATCATCATTTCAGTGCCGATCAATAGAGCGCTTGGGAGGCCGAGCAAGTCTGGGCTTGGCGAATTCCACCAAGACTTTAGAGTGTCCGCGATGCGAACTTCGGTGCGAACCATTGCCATCACCGGCGCGACCGGTTTCGTCGGACGGCATGTCATGAATCGATTGCTCGAGGAGCCTGACCTCACCCTTCGATGCCTCGTTCGATCCGAGCCGGCCACAAGCGAGCTCACGGCCTTGGGCGAACGGGTGAGCTGTATTCGAGGCGACGTCCGCGAACCCGCCTCGCTGGCTCCGCTGGTAAAAGGTGCTTGGGGCATTATCAATCTCGCCGGATACCGCGATTTCTGGAGCTTGCGACCTGAGCTCTACGAAGAGCTCAACACTCGCGGGGCCCAGAATGTGTTCGAGGCCGCGTTGGCTGCAGACGTTCAGAAGGTCGTCCAGGTGAGCACGCCGCTCGCGTTTGGAGTGCCAGAGAGGATTCCCTTCGACGAGGAGACTGCGCCAGGGCCGCACCCCTCGAAGTATGCTCGGAGCAAGTACCTCGCCGATCAGATTGGATGGCGCATGCAGGCCGAACGAGGTCTACCTCTCACCGTCGTTCATCTGGCGGCCGTGATCGGCGCGGGGGACCCCCGGCCGACCATGGAGGTGCGCCGGGCCGTCGACCGGCGGCTCCCGTTGCTGGTTGGGGCGGACACGACCTACACCTACGTCCACGTCGCCGACGCCGCGGAGGCCATCGTGCGCGCACTTCTCAACCCGGTGACCACCGGCCGGCGCTATTTGATCGGCACCGAGCGCGCAACGACACGGGAGTACTTCTCCATCATCGGCGAACTTGCAGAGGTGCCGGTACCCGACATCAACCTTCCCGAAAGAGTGCTCATCCCAGTCGCGCGGATACTGGAGCAATGCGCCCGCTTGACCAAGAAGCGTCCAGCGATCCCTGTCGACATCCTGAAGACGACGGCCGCAGGCTCGCTCGTCTTCGATGGAACACGCGCGGAGCGTGAGCTCGGAATGCAATACACGCCGCTACGTGAAGCGCTTCGCGACGCGGTCGACGAGATTCGCGCCGATCTGCCCAAGCGCTCCGCTTAGACGCCGTCGATGAGGGCGATCTTCAGACCCGTCGAGCCGAGGACGGTGAGATCGATGCCGTCTGCATCCGCGTGAGCGGTGAAGTCCTCGATGACCTCGCGCACGTCATGATCGAGAATTCGCGTGGCTGACATATCGATCGTGACAGCGCAAGCTGGTGGGATTTCCCGAAGAAGGCGCTTGAGCGACGCCTTGTTGAGGAAGGTCATGTGCTCGGTGAGACGAATCGTAAAGGAGCCGTCACTCGTCTGCTCTCGGTAGTAGTTGAGCTGATAATTGTAGATCAGAATCTCGAAAAAGGCGACGGCCATTCCAAGCATGATCCCCGTGAGCAAGTCGGTGAAGACGAGGCCGACGATCGTCACGATGAAGGGCACGAACTGCCAGAATCCCTCTTTCCACATCGCTTTGAACAAGGACACTCGAGCAAGCCGGTACCCGATCACCAGTAAGATGGCCGCCAGGCTGGCGAGTGGAATCTCGTTGAGTAGAGCGGGAATCGAAGCGACGCAAATCAGAAGCAGAACACCGTGAATGAACGAAGCGAGGCGTGTCTTCCCGCCAGACTCGATGTTCGCCGTACTCCGCACGATGACCTGGGTGACTGGAATGCCACCGAGCAGCCCTGACACGATGTTTCCGAGCCCTTGCGCTTTGAGCTCTTGGTTGGTGGGGGTGACGCGCTTTTCGGGGTCGAGATTATCGGTGGCCTCCACCGAAAGGAGCGTCTCGATGCTTGCGATGAGCGCAAGGGTCAGCCCAATCACATAGACCTCCGGGTTCGTGATCTGCGAGAAATCGGGTCGTATGAAGTTGGATAGGAACTCTCCTATCGAAGAAGAGAGCGGAACGCTGACGAGGTGTTCCTTGGAAATCGCAAGCTCGGGCCGGAGCGCGCCGAAGACACGGTTGAGCCCTACCCCTAGAAGGACGACGAGGAGCGGTGCTGGTATGGCTTTCGCGATGCGGCGCTGCTTGAAGCTTGGACGCTGCCACAGGAGCAAAATGGCGAGGGACAGCGCGGTGACGATGATCGCGCCAGGACTCAGCGCCTGCAGCGCAAAGCCGATTTCAGTGAAGGTGTTGTGGCCGTCACGTTGAAAGAACTCGAGCTCACCCTCCCAGGACTGGTCGTAGCCAAATGCATGGGGGATCTGTTTGAGGATCAGGATGATCCCGATGCCAGCCAGCATCCCCTTGATGACGCTCGATGGGAAGTAGTGCGCGATGACCCCGGCCCGAAGAAACGCAGCTGCCAGCTGAGCGACCCCGCAGACGATGACCGCCAGGAGGTAGGCCTCCATTCCGAGGGATTCGATTCCAGCGGCCACCATCACCGCGAGCCCAGCCGCCGGACCGCTCACCCCGTGGCGTGACCCGCTCACCACCGTAACGACGATTCCGCCCACGATCCCCGAGATGAGCCCACTGAAAAGGGGCGCGCCGGAAGCGAGGGCGATGCCGAGGCACAGGGGCAGCGCCACGAGGAACACGACGATCCCTGCACGCAAGTCGTCCGCTAGGTATCGCCGGTCGAAGGTCATAGCTCAGCAGTATGGGGCTCGGAGGACCCGCGGCTAGAGCCGGAGCCTAACCTTAATCGTCTTTGGATCGCCAGTGTACGAAAACAAAGCCGCTTCGTACTTCGGAGGGCCAAATCGCTCGGGAGGAACATTGTTCGAGACACCCCACCATTCCTTCGGGCGCCCCACCATGCTGGTCTTGAGCTCTCCGTCCTTATCTTCGTCGTGCATGACGGAGACCGCGTACTTGCCAGGCTTCAAGCCCTTGAAGACGCAGATCGCCTTCCCCGTCTTGGACTTGACGAAGACCACGGCGTCCGCTTTTTCGACTTTCGAGGGGAAGCCGTCTGCTTTCGAATACAACGAACAGCCGATCTGGCCTTTGTCGTTTGGGATGTTCGAAATGTCGACCGTCAGAACGGCAGGAGGGCCCGCCGTCTCTTCGTCGGCCGCGGCGGGTGAAGACAACGCGAAAGCCGCCAATGCAAGGATGAACGTGTGAAGTGTGTTGCGTCTTGCCATTCTCGACTCCTGAATTCCATGAATGTGCGTTTACTCGAAACGCCTGCTCGTGGGTTGGGGCGACCCTAGCGGACTCTGTCCTCGCCGTCAGCTTAGCACCTGCCCGTTCATTCAGGATGCGGTGACGGCGGCGGACTCGTGGGCATCCGACTCTTCAATCGCACGGCGAATCAGCTGAAGGACCCTTGGATCGAAGCCCAAAGACAGGTGGCTCGCATCGACCTCGATGTGCTCGCAATGCGCGTTGTAATGGTCGATGCAGGCTTCCCACTGAACCACCGCGTCGCGGCGACTGTAGATCGCGGTGAGCGGGACCGAAATCGGGATGCGGTTTCGTTCCTCGACGGCTTGTTCGATGGCGTCGAGATCTTCTCCAAGCACGCGTTCGTAAAAGGCCGCAGCCCTGGTGTACTTCGGCCCTCCGATGATGGGCGAGCCCAAGGTCACCACGCTCCGGACGATCTGGGGACGCTCGCGCGCGACCTCGCGGGCGAGCACGCCGCCAAGGCTCCAACCGACGAGCGCCACCGGTTGGCGATAGCGTTCGAAAAGCGCCTCGGTCCGCGAAACCACTTTCGGGATGAGCATGGGCACGCGGCCGCGATTGACTCCCAGGTGCCAGCGGTGAACCTGGTATCCGGCGTTCTGCAGATAGCGTCGAATGACGAAGGTGGAGAGGTCGCCTGCGCTGAAACCGGGGAACACGGCAACGGGACTGGACATGGCGGATCCTTAGAGGTCTGCGCGACCAGCGGCAAGTACCGGTCCGAGGGCGCCCTCTTCTTCTCGCGCAACGTTCGACAAACGGCATCCGCTGCTGCTAAGGGCAGACGAATTATGGCATTTCAGCGTATTGCGCTCGCATCCACGGTGATTTCAGGCGCGGTGACGGTCGCCGCGGCCATCGCTTGGGCGGGAAGTCACGGCAGCGGAGAGATGGGCGGCTGCGCGAGGAACGTGTAGGCAACGCTGAAACGCAGGAATGAATCACATAACAATGGCATGAACGCGGAGCCGCCGATCGCGCGTTTTCAAGTGGAGTATCAACCGCGGCGGCCCGGTTATGCCAACCGTTCTGGCCCTGAGGTTCATCGGAACTGGATTCGACGTGAAACGAATTCGTGCTCGTGCTCGTGCTCAGCGCAGCGGTGCTCGTGCTCGTAATCGAAAGGCGACCTGATGCCGGACAACATCTTCGACCACGACAAGCTCGATGTTTACCGTTTGGCCATCGAGTATGTTGCTGACTCATTTGAGATCGCCAAGGAACTCTCTGGGCTTCATCGTCACGCTCGCGATCAGTGGTTGCGAGCCGCACAATCGATCCCACTCAATATCGCCGAAGGCAATGGCAAGCGAAGCATGAAGGATCGCGCCCGATACTTCGACATTGCTCGCGGCTCATCGCTGGAGTGCGTCGCCATCCAGGACGTGCTCGTTGTTTCACGCGGGATAAAATTGGCAGAAAGTGATCGATTGAAAGCGAAATTGAAACGCCTTGTGGCGATGTTGACCCGACTGGCACTCCGGGTGGAAAGTGTGTCCGAATCGCCAGCGCCGTATGGAATCGATTACGAGCACGAGCACGAGCACCGCTTTGCTGAGCACGAGAGGGGCGACTGTTGCCTCGATGTGGGCCCTTAACAACAATGAACCTGGGTCCGATCGTCGAAACCGATGGAACGTACATTCGCGGGGCTGGCCAGAACAACACGTTGCACTTGAGTCGCGGACCGCGTGCGAATTTACATCGACGTTCCTTGGCCGCGACCAAGTGAACGCCGCCGTTATCCGCTTAGGCCGTCACGCCATCCTCAACAAACCGGAGCTAGAGCTATGGTGAACTTCTTACATCGTCGTGCCATCTTCTTGTGGCGACTTTACTTGTAAGTGGCAACTCGTTCGCTCAAAATGATGAGGCTATAGAAACCAAAGTTGGCCAAGGCCAACTGATCGGCATTTTGCAAGTCCCATCCATTCAAAAAGATCTACGACTGACTGGCGAACAAGTCGCAAAGATTTCCGAGATCACTCGAATTCCGGGCCCCATATCGTTTGCGGACGCTGTAGCGCCGCTGAAAACGATACTGACGGATGAACAACTCAAAGAGTTTAAGAAAAACGCATTACCCGGTCTCATGGTGCGGGCGTTTACCGTTTCCGAGGTGCGAGACACACTTGAATTGACTCAAAAACAAGTGAACTCGATCGCGGAGATCCAGACGAAACTGAAGACTCAGTTGCAACCATTTCAAGATAAGATTAATCAGCTTGGCTCGCCGACGAACGCTGAAGAAGCAATGCAACTTGAACGAGACACCGAGCAATTTCATGAGGACGCTTACGCAGAGGCATTCGAATTGCTTACTGGCGAACAACGCAAGAAGTGGAAAGAGATTGCCAAACCCATTCCGCTGCGCAAAAAGAATGGCGGATAACCAAGCCGTGAACCGGAGCGGCGAAGTCGGCCGGATTTGAAATGGACAATCGTTCGTCGCCGCCCGGTTACGGCAGGCGTTATTTCGTTCAGCACGCGGCGCGGCATGGAGCATTGTATGCCAGCACAGTCGAAACGAAGAGTCTTTGGGCACCCCACTCGGTTTGGACTGCGGACGTTTCTTGTCGGCATCGCCTTCGTATCGGTATTGCTCGCAATCGCAACCTCGATTGTGGTGCCTTGGTATCGAGATCAAAGGAAGATCGACGAGTTGAACGCTGTCAATGCTCAAGTCTTCACGGAACCACGTGGCCAATTCTTGCTTCGGCAATTCATTGGCGATACTCTTTCGCAACGGTCAATCTATCTTCATCTAGATGATCCTCGAATTGACGATGCCTGGATCAAGAATTTGCATGGCATGGAACACGCTGAAGTGCTGTCCATAAGAAGTTCTAATCTCACCGATGCGGGATTGAGGGAACTAAGGAATTGGCCAAACCTCCAGCGATTGAACCTCGTCGACACCCAAGCTACCGAATCAGGGATCGCCGCGCTTCGGCAATCATTACCTAAACTCCGACTCGTTGAATCGCGACAGACACAGCCATAGTTCGAAATAACCACGGGATGCACGGGAGCGGGAATACGCGTGTGCAAAATGGAGAGTCAACTCTCCGCCGCGTGATCCCAGGCGTTATCCGCCTACGAATAGATCGCATGCGCCCAATTGCCTTCATTGTTTGCTTGAGCTTTGCTTCACAAAGTGCTGCTGATGAATTCGATCCGTTTAGCGGTCCAAAACCGATCCTAGTCTTCATCCAATCCGATCCGTGGAAGATGGTAATCGGATCGGATACACCACGGGTTGCCGTTTATGAAAACGGTGATGTCATCTTCACCAAAACGATTGACAATAAGCTCGTTTACCACAACGCTTCCGTTGATGCGAAAGCACTCGATCAACTTAGGGACCGAATCAAACCGATTCTGGCGATGGAAGAACTACAATCGAAGTACAACATTGCCCCACACGTTACCGATCAGCCCGAAGCGAAGTTTTTCCTTCGTGATGGCGAGCGTGAACTGACTTCCCGCGTCTATGGATTACAAGCACCGGGAACAAGACTGCGAGCATACACGCAATTCCCCAAGGACGTGGCACCGACTCCACCGCCGGATCAGTTGTAAGCGTTACATAATTGGATCTGTAATGTCGATTTCGATGACAGCACGCAATGGATTCCTAAGTACGTAGAGGTCATGCTTTGGGATTATTCCTACGCCCCTGACGCGTCAATAGTCTGGCCAGATACTTGGCCGACATTGATATCAGAGCGCGCTATCAAACGAGGAAAGTCTTACTCCGTCTTTCTAGACGGGTGACTACTGCCACAGCTAGTTGAGTTCTTGGCGAAGCGGGATCCTAAAGGAGCGGTGGAAATAGACGGAAAGAAGATGGCTGCGTCAGTACGATTTACTTTTCCGGGCGAACCCACTTGGCGTAGAGCGTTTACGGCAGATGCAAAGAAACGGCAGGCAAACGAGGGCGGATAACAAAGGCATGAACGCGGAGCCGCCGGTCGCGCGTTTTCAAGTGGAGCATCAACCGCGGCGGCCCGGTTATGCCAGACGTTCTGGCCCTGACGTGATGAAGGCCATGTCTCCCTCGTGCTCGTGCTCAGCGCAGCGGTGCTCGTGCTCGTAATCGAAAGGGGTACACATGCCGGACAAAATCTGTGACCATGACAAGCTTGACGTTTATCGCCTGTCAATAGAGGACGTCGCCGATTCATTCTGCATCGCTAAAGATCGGTCGGGCCTTCATCGACACGCGCGAGATCAATGGCTGCGGGCCGCGCAGTCGATTCCGCTGAACATCGCGGAGGGCAATGGTAAGCGTAGCGTGAAAGACCGCGCTCGATACTTCGACATTGCTCGAGGTTCGGCGCTCGAATGTTTGGCAATCCAAGACGTGCTCGTCGTCTCCGGTGGAATGGAAGACTCGAGCAGCGTCAAGTTGAAAGCGAAATTAAAACGGATCGTGGCGATGCTGACCCGACTGGCTCTCCGTGCGGAAAACGTTTCCGAATCGCCAACGTCGTATGGTATCGAGTACGAGCACGAGCACGAGCACCGCTGCGCTGAGCACGAGTGATGGCCGCGTCAACTCACGATTCGGGCCAGAACAAACGGTTGCAGTGGAGCGGCGTAACCGGGCGTGTTCTGATGGAAAGTCAACTCACGCCGCCCACTGAACCGTAGCGTTCGTCGCTCAACTCGTAGTGCTCGGCGTTGTAGTCATGATGATCGACAATCCCTATCAATCTCCGGATGCTGAATCGCCGGCAAAGCTGGATGACGCGGCGGGGCGAAAGAAGAACTGGACAGACTACTCACCTGAATATAACGCCGCGTTCAAGACGGCGCTGTTGATTCAGATAGTGCTCGCACTTTTGACCGCGCATCATTCTGGATTTCGGACAAACACATTGCGCATTCTGGGTTGCGTTCCTTTGCCACTGGGCAATGGTCTGGATCATATTGTTCCGACGGCCAATGCGGCCAACACGGTTGGACCTCTCAATCGTGCGTTATGGGATCGTTCCACTACTATTCATTGTCGCCGGTGCGGGACCGTGGTTCCTGCGTATACTTGGCTTGCAAACCTAAGACGCGACGAACAAACGGTTGAACGCGAGCGGCGGATCGCGTCGGTTTTGAGGTCAACGGTTCTTGGCCGCCGCCGCGTTAACCGAAGCGTTATCCGACTTAAGGCTTGCCTCCACTAAATGATCAAATACTCACACGTTCGTTTGATGATTCTGTGTGATGAGGCCGGTTACGACGAGGTAAAATTGCATCTTCCGGTCAAACCATCTAACAGCAAGATTGAATCCGAACCGCCACCGACCGGGCTGACTCATACTTGGATACTGGACTCACCTTGTGACGAAACGCAAGGTGATCCGACCACTCGCCTTGAATCATTGGCAGATGCTATCGAACCGTTTGCAAGTGATTTGATTGCTTTAGACAAACGATGCGCCGTTTCATTGACATCGTATATCATGTCACTCCGCAACACGTCGGAGGCATATCAGGTGAATTTGATTGGGTCCGATGCCCCGCGGGGTTAATGCGTCGGATTTCGGGCTGGAACCTTGACGTTTCATACGAAATGTTTTGGTTTGATCACCCTGACTGGAAACGACTAAAATATCCATGGTGGCAGCGGTGGCTCAAACGCCGTGCTTCCGAGTAATTTTGACTAGCTCCTAATCGTCGGATAACAAACGGATGAACCGAAGTCGCCGACAGCGCGGCAATTGAATGGTGAATCTTTTCCGGCGACTCGGTTATCCTGACCGTTAGATGGCCGACGTTTCATCGTGACAATTGAGCTGCAAAACGGCCATGGTATAATGGGGCTATTAGGCGTGAGGTAACCATGCGAATCAGATTTTTATTCATACTCGCCATTCAACTGCTACTCGTGACTACGCGCATCGTCAACGCGCAGCTGATTGACTTGTCCCAAAGCCAACACATTGACTTGGGCAACATTGGCAGTGATGGACAGTCCGGACGCCAATTGCACGTAAGAGAACTACACGCTTCAGAGATTGGTCGGGATTGGGTGTTCTTTCCTCCGCATCTGCAACTTCCCAACATCTTTCCGGACCCGACGCCGCCGTCCCCTGCCCAGGATAGCCTTTACCTTACAGACGAGATGCCGTTGGTCGTCGTGATCCCGCAACTCCAGCACAAGCCCACATTGGGGCTGGTTGATACCCGGTATCGATTGGAGGGCAATAATAAGATCATGATCGGTGCGTCGCTTCACGCTGGGGCTGGAGTCACTGCGACGATTTACGGGCCGCACGAGTTTCTCTTGCCAATTGGACAACTGCCGACTGGTCATTACCAGCTCGCTTTCAACTTAACGAGGACTAACGAGTTTTCTGATGCCGTCGTAACGATGTCTGGATTCATGGACTTCCACGTGAACGCCGTCCCAGAACCATCCAGCCTATCTGCCTTGTTTGTGGCGCTGGCAACTTTGGTCTGCAGGTGCCGCCGTCGCAAGGCACAGGCCATCTAACCAAGGGTTGCAGCCGAGCCGTAACAAGCGTGTCGAAAATGGTATAGTCAACTCACGGCCGGCTGAACCCAAACGTTAGGTGGCTTGCTCACGTCCGCCCAGGTATCAAGTTTAAAACTCCAGGTGAAAAAGCAGGCCACAATGTCATCGGCCAAGTGGCACTACTCACTGCCCCGATCTCTTTTTGCTTTCTTCGCTCGTGGCCATAGTGCTCGCAGCATTTCACCAAATCGGCTTTGCAGCGACGTATTTTGCCGTCGTAGTGGGCGTAATGGTGATTCCATTTTTCTGGCACCCCCGATGGCTGTACGTCTGGCTCCTTCCTTTGTTATGGCTACCTATTGCATGGTGCAACT
>CAVPIE010000007.1:0-108826 GCA_963704865.1 uncultured delta proteobacterium
TGCGAGTGCGTGTCCATCGAAGCCGGCCCTTCGACGGCTCGGGCGCTCTACGAACGTCCGATCGCCATCAAAGAGCTGCTCCTCTCGATCTACCTCGAGCCTTCGCTCGACGAACGGGCACAGGGAGCGCCGCTCATCCCCCTCTCGGAGGTTCGCGCGCTGTTCCGCAGTGAGACCTGCACGGTCCATCGCGAGCAGGGGCGACACTGGAGCTTTCACAGGCTTCGGCGCTAGCGGGGCACCCCTTCTCGCACTAGCCTTGGCGCCTTGAACATGCCGACCCTCTTCGAGCGCATCCCCCGAAACGCCGCACTCCTCATCGCACTGCTGGCCTTGATCGTCGGAAGTTCGGCGATCGGAGACGACGGTTCCGGATGGCTCTTCGAATTGCTTTTCGACGCGATCCTTCTGACCGGCGTCCACTCGGTGGGCCCGGGGAAGGACCGGTGGCCGTTCTTGGTGTTCACCGTCTTCACGCTCGGCGTTCGCTGGAGTGAGCGCCTTTCCGGTGTCGTTGCACTCGATGTAGGCGCCTTGTTTATCACCGTGATTTGGCTGGGATACGCGGTCTGGATCATCATCCGCCACTTGTTTCAGCGCCGTGACGTGACGGTCGATACGATTCTCGGGGCCATGGTGGCTTACCTCTTGGTGGCCGTAGCATTCACGCTCGCATTCGAGCTCATCGAGCTTCGGCACCCGGGTTCGTTTTCGGGGCTTTCGGCATCCGGCGGCACGGATCGATCAGAGCTCGGCAGCGCGATGGTGTATTTCAGCCTCGTTTGCATCACGACAATGGGCTTCGGGGACATCGTGGCCGTTTCGGACATCGCTCGGTCGCTCGCCGTGCTCGAAGGGGTGTTTGGCCAGCTCTACCTCGCTGTGATGATTGCGCGGCTGGTAGGTTTGCATGTCGCCCGCGACGGAAACGCGAAGGATTAGGCGGGCGCGGGCGGCGCCGTCGTGCTGGCTCCACCGTCCGCAGGCGCAGGCGTCGTGTTGCGATCGTCACCCTTCTTCGCCTTGAAGAAGATCGCGTAAAACGTCGGCACGACAATCATCGTCAGCACTGTCGCCACCAAGAGCCCACCGACGATCGTGACCGCCATCGCAACGTAAAACGCGTCGGTGAAAAGCGGAATCATCCCGAGAACCGTGGTCGCCGCGGCCATCGCGACCGGGCGCAAACGGCTCACTCCGCTGTCGAGCACGGCGTCATACGTCGGTTTCCCCTGACGGACCTGCAGGTCCATTTCGTCGACGAGCACGATGGCGTTCTTGATGAGCATCCCCGACAGGCTGAGGAACCCGAGCAAGGCCATGAAACCGAAGGGTTGCTTCAAGAGCAGAAGCCCAGCGGTCACACCGATAAGCGCGAGAGGCACCGTGAGCCAAATCACCAAGGGCTGGCGAATCGCGTTGAACAAGCCAACCACAATCAAGACCATGATGCCGAAGAACAGCGGGATGGGCGCGAAGAGCGCGGCCTGCGCGTCCTGGGTGCTCTCGTATTCGCCGCCCCATTCGACGTGATAGCCCGGGGGAAACGGCAGGGCCTCGATCTTCGGCGCGAGTCGGCCCCACAGAGTCGGTGCCGAATCGTGGGTCGGGTCGGTCACCACCGTGAGGGTGCGCTTGCGATTGCGGCGTTCGACCACCCGGTCGCTGAACTTCGTTTCGAGGCCGGTTACGACGTTCGCCATTGGAACGTAGCGCTGGGCAACCGGGCTCCAGATCGGAATCTGCGTCAGGTTGGACACGTCGAGCCGAAGCGGTGCGGCTTGCCTGAACAGAACGGGTATGACCTCGTCGCGCTCACGGTACACCCCGACACCCTGCCCTTCAAAGGTCGATTGAATTGCCTGGGCGACACTGCGGGTCGTGATGCCCTGGGTATCCGCCTGCTCCTCGGAGAGCCTCGGGTGAATGACCTTCACGCGCTCGAACCAGCGCCCGCGCGCGCCCTTGGCGTCGCCGTCGGCTTCCATGATCGCGAGCGTCTGCTGCTCGAGGTCACGAAGCACGTTGACGTCGGGACCCACGAGCCGGGCTTCGATTTTGCCGGGCTTGCTTGGCCCCAAGTCGAAGGTTCGGCCGAACGAGATCGCATCCGGGGCAACGCTTTGAACATAGTCCTCCGCCCGTTTGATGTCGTCTGCGAGCGTCTTGTAGTCCTCGATGTCGACCAAGAACTGGGCGAAGCCACTGTGTTCTTTTTCGGGCGTGAAGGTCAGAATGAAACGCAGCGGACCTTGACCGATCGAAGAGGCCACGTGTGTCACGCCCTCGAGCTCAGCCAAGCCCTTCTCGATGATGTTTACTCTTTTTTCGGTCACGTCGATGTCCTGATCGACCGGCCAGAAGACATCGAGGCGAAACTTCGGGGTCGTCGACGCGGGGAAGAACGACTTGTCGGTGAACTGGAAGCCGTAAAACGAGAGGACAAAGGCGCCGAACACCACGGCGACCGTGACCCAGCGGAACTGAATGCAGAGCGCAAGAAATTTCCTGTAGCCCTTGTAGAGCGCGCTTTCCTCGGCGCCCTTGCTGTCGCTCATTTCCTTCTCGGTCGGAGGCTTGAGGAACCAGATGCCCAAGAGCGGCGTGATGGTCATGGCCGTCACCCAGCTAAGCGAAAGCGAGATGCCGATCACGATGAACAAGGACCGGCAGAACTCACCGGTGCTGTCGGGGGATAAGCCGATCGCCGCGAAGGCGATGATGGCCACCGCGGTCGCACCGAGCAGGGGCGTCGACGTCTGACCCGCGACCTCGCGGGCTGCCTCCTCTGCGTCCATGCCGTCTTTGATGCGCACCAGCATGCCGTCGATGATGACGATGGCGTTATCGACGAGCATCCCGAGTGCGATGATCAGCGCGCCAAGCGAAATGCGCTCGAGCGCCAGCCCGGCTGGGCCCATGAAGATGAACGTCGCGGCGATCGTGAGGACCAAGACGAAGCCGATGATCAAACCGCTTCGGAGCCCCATGAACACCAAGAGGACGACGATCACGATCAACACCGCCTCGAGCAGATTGATCAAAAAGGCATCGATCGCCGTGGTGACCATGTCGGACTGCATGTAGATGACCTCGAGCTCCATCCCGAGGGGAAACTGCCCTTGAAGCTCTTGGAGGCGCTGCTTGACGCCCTCGCCCATGGTGACGACGTTGCCGCCGGTCTCAGTCGACACGCCGATGCCGATGGCGTTGTGGCCGTCCATGTGCAGCTTGCTGCGGACAGGGTCTTTGTACCCACGCTTGATGTTCGCGATGTCGCGAAGCCGCGTCTGCGACGTGTCCCCTTGGCTGATGAGAATGTTCCCTAGGTCCTGCGAAGAGTCGATCAGCGAGTCGGGTTGGATGCTCAGATACTCAGGGCCTGCGCGCACTCTTCCAGCATCGACGACGACCCCTTCGGCGACGAGCTGATTCGCGATGACATCCGGCGAGATCGAGATCTGCGAAAGTCGCTCTCGGTCAAACTCGATGTAGATGACTTCGGGGACCACACCAAAGAGCTCGACCTTCGCGACGTCTTTGACGAGGACGAGCTCCTTGCGCAGCATCTTCGCCACGTCGTAAAGCTCGCGATAGCTGTACTCGTCGCCATAGAGCGCGAAAAACACGCCGTAGACGTCTGAATAGTCGTCGTTCACCACGGAGGGCCCCGCGCCGGGCGGCAGGTTGGCCTGGGCATCGCCTACTTTGCGCCGAAGCTCGTCCCAAACCTGAGGCAGCTCTTTGCTCTTGACGGTCGAACGCATCTCCACGGTGATGGTCGACATGCCCGGGACGTTCCGTGACTCGATGCGCTTGATCTTGCCGAGCTTCTGAATCGCGAGCTCGAGCTCGTCGCTCACCTCTTCTTCGACCTCGTAGGGCGTCGCGCCGGGGTATGGCGTGATGACGAGCGCTTCCTTGATGGTGAACTCGGGGTCTTCGAGACGCGGCAGGCTGTTGAACGACTGGAAGCCGGCATAGAGCGCACCGAACGTCAGAACGATGACCAGGGTGCGGTTTCGAAGCGAGAAATCGGTGAGATTCATTTCCGAGTCTCGTCCGATTCCTTCAGCTCGGTGACGGCCATGCCCTCGTCGAGCAGCTGGACGCCCGACATCGCGATGGCCTGGCCTCCTTCGAGTCCTTCTTTGACGACAATGCGGCCACCGGTGATCTCACCCACCTGAACCGGCAGCTTGGAGACCATCATCGATTCCTGATCGACCAGCCAGACGTAAGGCTTCTCCTCGCTGTCTGCGAGAACGGCCTCCACCGGCAGCAAGAAATCATCGGCCCCTGTCGTCCGCAGGCCCGTCAGGACGAGCTTGGCGGTCATCCCGGCCAGGACGCCGACCCCCTCTGGCTTCTTCATGCTGAACGTGGCGCGGAAGGTGCGGGTGTTTGGGTCTGCCGCAGTCGCCAGCTCGGTAAGTGCAACGGGGAACTGGCGCCCGGGGAGCGCGGACAGCTCGACCACCGGTTTAGCCTGCGCGTTGAACTCTTCGAAGTTGGTTCGCCTTTGGGTCCCTGCGAGGTCCCGCTCCGGGACGTCGACCACGACTTCCATCACCGACTCGTCTTGCAGAAGGAGCACGGGCTCACGTGCCGCGACATTCCGGAAGTCGGTGACGAGCTTCCGGGCAATTACGCCATCGAACGTCGCCCGCAGGCGCGTGTCCTCGAGCGCCTTTTGCGTGATCCGAAGCTCGGCGCGGCTCACGTCGCGCGAGCGAGTCGCCACGTCGAGGTCGCGCTGCGTGCCGGAGCCGGATGCGAACAGCTTGCTCTCGCGACGATACTCGGCGTCGGCGAGCCGAAGCCGCGCACGGGAGGCCTCGACCTGGGCCTGATAGTCGCGCGGATCGAGACGCGAGAGGATTTGACCCTTCTTGACCCGCTGCCCTTCCTCCACATTCCAGTCGATGATGCGCCCCTCGACCTCGAAGGCGAGCTCGACGACCTTGATGGCCTTGATGCGACCCGGGTAGTCTGGCCGCGTAGTCCCCTGCTGCCCTTCGAGCCTGTAGATTTTGATCGGCCTGGGGGTCGGCTCGGGTTCGACGACAAGCTCTTCCTTACAAGAAACAAGCATCGCAATCGCGAGCACGAAAGGCGCCACGACGAGGCCGCGGGCAAGCGTTCTAGGGGGCATGGAGGGTTCCGTCTTCAAGGCGATTGTTCGAAGCTGCCGAGCTGTTCTCGGGACGCGCGAGCATAGGCAGCCAGGCCCATCTTGCCAAGGCAAACTACCACAGCCGCGCGGCTCAACGCCGCGGAAATTTCTCAACACGGCCTAGGGAATCGGAGACTCGTCGACTATGCTTCGCCCCCTATGCGGCTGCTTTGCCTATCCCTCATTGCCCTGCTCGTCACGCCTACGCTTGCAGGCGCCCAATCCGAGAAGCCTCAGGTGAAGGTGACCGCGGTGTTCGACGGGCCATCGCCCGTGTTCGACGCCACTACCGAAGATTTGGCGCGCGAGATTCGGAGTCAGCTTTCGGACCGCTTTGATGTCGTTTTGGTGCCGCTGAGCTTTGAAGGCGATTGGACGGCCAAAGGCGTCGAACGTCAGCTCGACGAGGCGTATTCCGATCCAGAAATCGCCGCTGTCTTCGGCTTCGGTCACCTTGCAGTGCTCGCCGTTGCGGCGCGCAGGGACCTGCCGAAGCCCACGATTCTCCCGTTCGTTTTTGGGGCGCGGGAACAAGGGCTGCCTCGCAAAGGGGACGTCAGCGGAAAACGAAACCTCTGCTACATCAGCGAGGAGATCGATATCCGGGACGAAGCGGCGCAGCTCCGAGAGGTCGCTGGCTCGAACCGGATCGTACTGCTCGCCGAAGAGTCACAGCGGGCGATGTTTTCTTCGGTCACAAGCACTCAGAAGGTCACCATGGTGATTGCGGAACCGACGGTCGACGCCTTGCTAGCGGCGATTCCAAAGACCGCTGACGGACTGATCCTCTCTCCAATGCGACAGCTCAGCCTCGAAGATCGGCGTCGACTTCTCGATCAGATCACCAAGCGCCGCATTCCGAACATCTCGGTCAGTCCTCGTTGGCTCGACCAGGGCGCGATGATGTCGATCCGGTCCCCGAACAACTCCGAGCGAAGGGCTCAGCGAGCGGCGCTGAACCTCGACCTGATTCTCGAAGGCCGGCCTGCCTCGCAGATTCACGTCGCGTTCGAAGAGCGGCAAGAGCTGCAAATCAACGTGCAAGCCGCACGGGCCGTCGGCGTTCGTCCGACCTTCGAGGTTCTGCTCGAGGCGGACGTGGTGAACGAAGAAGAGGCTGCCGAAGAAAACCGCCTCCACATGCGCCGCGCCATGATGGAAGCGGTCGACAAGAACTTGGATCTGCTGGTCTCCGAGAAGTTCGTCGAGGCGGGCGAGGAAGGCGTGAAAGTCGATCGAGGTCCCCTGCTTCCCCAGGGGCAGCTCGAGGTTGGCATCGTCAATCGGGACCCGGATCGGATCATCACTGGAGGCCAGCTGGCGGAGTGGCAGGCGTCCACGTTCGCCCGCGCAAGCCAAAGCATCTATTCGGAGCGAGCCTGGACGCGCTTCAAGGCGCGCAAGCTTGCCCAACAAGGGCGGGAGTACGGCTACTTCACCGACGTCCTCGACATCATGCTCAGCTCGGGCGTGGCGTATGTCGACGTGCTTCGCGCCGAGGCGCAAGAGCGCATTCAACGCAAAAACATCCAACTGACTCGGGAGTACCTCGAGCTGGCTCGCCTTCGCCTCGAAGTCGGGGTCGCCAATGCGAGCGAGCTCTACCGCTGGCAGGTGACCCTGGCCGACAACCAGGCAGCGGTCGTCGACGCACGGGCCGTGGTGAGCCAAAGCAAAATCGAGCTCAACCGCGTGCTCAACCGTCCCTCGGAGCGGCCCATCGCACCCATCGACCTGCCGGTCGACGAGGCTGGCCGAACGCAGGCGCCCCAAGATCCGATCAGCAAGTACATGAACGACCCATGGTCCTTCGAGAAGCTCAGGGACTTCATGGTTCGCGAAGGGCTCCGCAACTCGCCGGAGGCCCGTCAGGTCGAAGCTCAGAAAGCAGCGGAGCGTCGCATCAACGAAGGCCGCACTCGGGAGCTCTGGTTGCCCGAGTTTTTCGTCGAGGGCGGCATCCAGCACGACTTCTGGCGCGAGGGCGAAGGGTCGGTCACGCCACCGGACCTCGAAGCGCTCGGCATCCCGCAGCCCGACAAGTTTGGATGGGACGTCGGGCTCTTTCTGGCGATTCCGCTGTCACGCGGCGGCTCGGGTGTCGCGGACATGCGTCGGAGCGCGATCTTGGTCGAACGACTGACCGCCGAGCTCGATCGCGTTGCGCAAAACATCGACACGGGTGTGCGCACCGAACTCTACAGCGCGGCTGCGGCGCTGGCCACGGTGGAGCTCACGCGCAAAGCGGCGGTCGCGGCGGCCAACAACCTGGTCCTCGTTACCGACCTGTATCGTCGTGGCAAAGTCGATATCATCACGCTAGTCGATGCGCAGACCCAAAGCCTCGTCGCCGACCTCGGCGCCGCGAATGCCGTGTACGACTACGTCCTCGCTTTGCTGTTCGTGAATCGCGAGGTCAGTCACTTCCGAAACCTCGACACGCCCGAAGCGCAGCAAGACTTCTCCCGCCGGCTCAACGAGTTCGTCTTGGCGGCCGAAACGCGCGACGTCAGCACGGTTTTGGCCCCGTAGACATCTCGGGAGTTGGGCTCTAGGCTTCGCTTTCCGGAACCCCCCCGGCGAGGTGCTCATGACGAGATCCGGGCTGCGCACACTGCTGGTCCTCACAGCTGCTCTGTCTCTTACGTTTGGCTCTTTGGCCGAAGCGCAACGGAGCGCGCGGCCGACCTTCCGCATCATGATGGTCGCTGACGGAGAATCTCCGCTGCTCGCAGGGCGGCAGGCCTTGCTCAAGGCGGAGATTCTCGATCTGATGCAGGAAGACGCTTCGGTGGTCTTCGTCGAGCCCAAGACCCGAACCAACTGGACCCTCGAAGGGGCGGAGGCCGCGCTGAGAGAGGGGCTCAACAATCCCGCCGTCGACATGATCATCGTGTCGGGGGCGATGACCGGCGTCGCGGCCGGGCGGATTGGCAAGCTGAGCAAGCCCGTATTGATTCCGTACGCGGCTCCCGAGCTTCAGGGCCTTCCCCGGGACGGCAACCGCAGCGGCCGAAAGAACCTCGCCTACATTGCGGGGCTCTTGAACTTCGAACGCAACATCAGCCAGCTGCGTGAAATCGTGCGCTTCGACCGCATGACCTTGATCGTGGGCGAAGAGGTCGTCAAACATCTCGACTCGCCCGAGCGTCCCGTTCAAATCGCAAGCCAGCACCTCGGCGTCCAGACGAGTCTGGTCGTTGCCAGCAAAAGCCCCGAAGCGACCCTCGCCGCGATTCCCGAGGACACCGAAGCCGTTTACATCGGCCCCATCTTCAAATGGAGCGATGAAGAGATGCAGCGGCTCATCGACGGCATCAACGCGCAAGACTTGCCTTCCTATGCAGGCGGGGGTGTGCATTGGGTCGAGCGTGGGGCTTTGGCGACGATGGAAACCGAGGAAGACGAGACGCGCCGCATGCGTCGTGCCGCGCTCTTCGTCCAGCGCATCGAGATGGGGGAGCCCGCCGGCGTGCTCCCGGTTCTTTTTGAACAGCGCCCGGTGCTCGTCATCAACATGGCAACGGCGCGGTCGATTGGAACCTGGCCGCGTTTCGAAGTGATGGCAGAGGCCCGGCTGATCAACGACCAGTCCGGTACCCGCGGCCCACTCCTCACGCTCGAAATCGCCATGCGCGACGCCGTCCGCGCGAACCTCGACCTCATGGCCCAGGGCCTCGAAATCGACGCGCGCTACGAGGGCATCAAGGTCGCGCGCGGCAACTGGCTGCCGCAAGCCGGCGCCGACGGGGATTTCTTGATCAACGATCCGGCAGTCTCCACGTCATTCGGACAAGCGGAGCGGCAGTTCACCTGGGGGGTAAGCGGCTCGCAGCTGCTCTACTCGCCCGGCGCGCATGCCGATCTGCGGTTTCGTCGCGACACGTATTTGGCTACCGAGCAGGACTACATGGCCGCGCGCCTCGACACGATGCTCGAGGCCGGCGTGGCCTACCTCGACGTGCTCCGCGCCAAAAACAACGAGCGTGTGAACGGGGACAACCTGCGGCTTACCCGCAAGAATCTGGCACTTGCCGAAACGCGGAACGCCATCGGTGTCGCCGGACGCGAGGAGGTCTTCCGCTGGCAAACCCAGATCGCCGAAAGCCGTTCGGCGGTCATCGGGGCGAGCGCGTTGCGCAATCAAGCGGAGATTCAGCTCAATCGCATTTTGAACCGCCAGCTCGAGGCTCCGTTTCGCGTTCCGCCGCCGGAGGACGTTCGCGCTGTCACTCCGGGGAGCGACCAGCGGCTGGTGAAGTACTTCCAAGATGCCTGGTCGTTCAAAGTCTTTCGGGAGTTCATGGCCAAAGAGGCGATCCTGAACTCGCCAGAGATCCGCAGCATCGACGCCACGATTGGGGCGAGGAACGAGCTGCTCAAAGGCGAGCGCCGCCAGCTCGGCATTCCGGATATCGCAGTTGTCGGAGGCTTCACGCACGTTCCGTACGCAGGTGGCGTCGGCGCCCAGCCGGTCCCCGCCGATGCGGCGACGGGCGGCTTCCCAGGCCGGCAAACCTTCACCTGGAACGTCGGCGCCACCGCCTCGCTCACGCTCTTCGACGGCACCTCGAACTACGCGCGCATCCGCCGAACCTTCCGCGAAATCGACCGGCTAGAAACCGATCGCGCGGTCCTCGCGCAGCGGCTCGAACAGGACGTCCGCTCCGCGCTCCACCAAGCGGGCTTTTCGTACGCCAACATCGCCCTTACCCAGGACGCCGCCGAGGCCTCGGCACGAAACCTGGAATTGGTCACCGACCTCTACCAGCGGGGCGCGGCGGATATCATTCAGCTGGTCGACGCACAGAACCAGGCCCTCGGCGCTGCCCTTGCAGCAGCCAACGCCCGCTACGACTTCTTGATCGACGCGCTCCGAGTGCAGAGAGCGTCGGGCGCATTTTCGCTCGAGGGCTCCGAAGAGGAGCGTGATGATTTCATCAACCGGCTCGATGCCTTCGCTGCGGCGCGGAAGCGTGAGAGCCGCCAACTCCAGACACCGGCCGAACCGACGCGAGTCAACCCACGGGAGCGCAATTGATGGCAAAGCAACGAACCCTCATCGCGGTCACCACCGTGGTGGCCATGCTCGGATGCGAAGATGTGCAGGAAGAGCCAGAGGTCATTCGGCCGGTCCGCTACGTGGTCGTCGCAGGCAGTGATGCAGCCACCCAGCGAACATTCTCGGGCGTCGCCAAATCCGGCCAGGAAAGCCGGCTGAGCTTTCAGGTTTCAGGGCAAGTCCTCAGCGTGCCTGTGAACGTCGGCGACACCGTGAAGAAGGGCGACACCATCGCACGCATGGACCCGGCCGACTACGCGCTTCAACTTCAAAACGCGCAAGCCTCGGCAGCGCAGTCACGCGCCCAGGAGCGAAATGCCAAGGCGACGTACGAGCGAACGCGAGCGCTCTACGAAAACCAAAACGCCTCGAAGCAGGACCTCGATGCGGACCGAACGGCCTACGAGTCGGCCCGGGCTGGGCTCGAGTCGGCGACCCAGACCGTCCGCCTTCGCCAAAGGCAGCTGGGATACACCCATTTGAAAGCCCCCGAAACCGGGACCCTCGCGACCGTCGACATCGAGGTCAATGAGTACGTCCAAGCGGGCATGCTCGTCGCGACCCTCCTGGCCGGCGATCAAATCGAGGTCAGCGTGTCGGTGCCGGCGTCGGTCATTCGCAGCATCAAGAAGGGCGCCCAAGCAGAAGCCCGCTTCGACTCTCTCGAGGGGAGAGCGCTCCAAGCCACGGTCACCGAAGTGGGTGTGGCAAGCGTCGCGGGTGCAACCACGTTTCCGGTCACCCTGCAGTTGACCGAGGGGCAGGATCAGGTGCGAGCCGGCATGGCCGCCGATGTCACCTTCGTATTGGCCGCTGCAAAGGACGGCCCCAAGTACGCGCTCCCAGCCAGCTCCGTCGGGGAAGACCGTGAGGGTCGATTCGTGTTCAAGGTCGAACGCAGCGAGGAGGGCCTTGGCATCGTGCATCGAAGCCCCGTCGAGGTGGGCGAGCTTCTCTCGGACGGCGTCGAGATCTTTTCAGGAGTGCAGCCGGGCGACCTCGTGGTCACGGCCGGCGTCAGCCGCATCTATGATGGCCTGCAGGTGCGATTGCCACCGAAGCCTGGTTCGGAACCCGAGAACGTCGCGCCTGCTGGCCCCGGGGAGCAGCCTGCCGCCAAGGCCCTTGAGACGCCATGAGTCTCACCGAATTCGCTCTCGAACGACGGACGGTCACCGGCACACTGATCGCCGTTCTGATTTTCGCAGGCGTCGGGGCGTACTTGGACGCGCCTCGCCAAATGGACCCCGGCTTCATCATTCGCACCGCGATGATCCGCACCGACTTCCCCGGCGCCAGCCCGGCGCGAGTGGAGCAACTGATCACCGACCCCATCGAAAAGGCGGTCCAAGAGATCCCCGAGCTCGACTTCGTCAACAGCGAAAGCCGGACGGGCGTCTCGGTGATTTACGTGAACATCCGCGAGGAGTTCAAGGAGATGCGTCCCATCTGGGACGACCTGCGACGCAAGGTCGATGCCGTCACGCCGAATCTGCCCGAGGGGGTCATCGGGCCGATCGTCAACGACGAGTTCGGCGACGTGTATCCCATCATGTTCAGCATGACCGGGGATGGGTTCTCGTACATGCAGCTCAAGGACATCGCCGATGACCTGCGCGACGAGCTCTTACGAGTAGAGTCGGTTGCGAAAGTCGACATTCTCGGTGCACAAGAAGAACGCCTCTTCGTCGAGTACAACAACGCCGTCCTGAGCAAGCTCGGGATGACGCCCAAGTTTCTCAAGGACAGCCTCCAGCAGCGCAATATCATTCAACCCGGCGGCGAGATCGACGTCGAGGAAGAGTCGATTGCACTCGAGCCGAGCGGCAACTTTGCCTCGGTCGAGGAGCTCAAACGCACGGTCATTCGTCTGCCGATAACCGACGAGCTGGTCTACCTCGAGGACATCGTCGACATCTACCGCGACTACGTCGACCCGCCCGAGGGCCTCGTCCACATCGACGGGCAACCCGGGCTCACGCTTGCGATCTCGATGGCCGAAGGAGGCAATCTGATCCAGCTCGGTGAACGGCTCGAAGGGTTCTTCCAGTTCATCCAGGAGCAGTACCCACACGGCGTCGACTTCTACAAGACGTACTTCCAGCCCACCATCGTCCAAAAGAAGGTCGACGATTTCGTGGACAGCGTCTTTCAGGCGGTCGTGATCGTCCTGGTCATCATGCTTCTCACCCTGGGTCTTCGGACTGGCTTCGTGGTCGCGACCCTGGTCCCAGCCACCATGATCATCGCCATGTGGGCGATGGGCCTCTTCGGCATCCAGCTCGATCAGATGTCCCTCGCTGGGCTGATCATCGCGCTCGGTCTGTTGGTCGATAACGCGATCGTCGTCTCGGAGTCGATCATGGTGCGCATGGCGGAGGGCGAAAAAGGCGCCCCCGCTGCCCTTGCTGCCGCCAAGGAGCTCCGGGTTCCTCTCTTGATCGCGTCGCTGACGACCGCCGCTGCTTTTCTCCCGATTCGCCTCGCCGAGTCCGCGGTCGGCGAGTACACAGGCGTGCTCTTCTCGGTGGTGACGATCACCCTGCTGATCTCCTGGGTGCTCGCGCTCACGATGATTCCGATCCTCTGCGTGAGGTTTCTCAAGCCGAAGAAAATCGAAGAGCCGTTCGACTCGCGGTTCTACCGTTTCTACCGCCGGACCATCCTGATGGTGCTTCGTCACCCGATCGTCAGCATCGGCATCGCGGTCGTCGGCTTTTTCGCAGGAATTCAGCTCTATCAGTTCGTTCCGCAGCTCTTCTTCCCACAGCAGGCCAGCAATTTCTTCGTTGCCGAGCTCACCTTCCCGCCGGGCACCTCGATCTGGACGACGGAAGCCATGATCGAAGACGTGGAGTCGTACGTCGAGAGCGAGCTCAGCGCAGGCGAGGACAAAGAAGGCGTCACCCACTGGGCCTCGTTCATCAGCATGAGCCCTCCACGCTTCACGCTCACCTACAACCCGGACGCCCCGAGGCCTCGTTACTCGGAGACCATGTTTCATACGACGACGCCTGAGGTCGTCCCCGAGGTGATGGAGAAGCTCGAGCACTACGTGACGGAGCGATATCCCGACATCCGCCCGCACATCCGTCCGCTCGGCAACGGCCCGCCGGTGCGAAAGCCGATCGAGGTTCGAATTTCGGGGAAAGAGGCGGACAAGGTCTTCGAAATCGCCGACCAGGTCAAACAGTGGCTCAACGACCGTGAAGACACCCGGAACGTCGGCGACGACTGGGGCCCCAGAGTGAAAAAGCTGGTCATCGAGGTGAGCGGCGACCGCGCGCGCAGGGCCGGCATCACCAACGAAGATGTCGCGACGTCTCTTCAGACCTTCCTGAGTGGTTATGAAACCACCCGCTATCGCGAAGACGACAAAACGATTCCGGTGGTCTTGCGGTCGGTTGCCGAAGGCCGACGCAACATCGACCGGCTCGCGACGCTGAGCGTCTTTGCCCAAGACGGCAGCTCGGTTCCGCTCACCCAGGTCGCGAGCGGCGAGCTCGAGTGGGAGGCGTCGGAGATTCTGAGGCGCGATCTCTACCCCACGGTGACCGTCGACAGCGACACGGCGGCGGGCGTGACCGCGTTCGATGTCATTGCCGAGCTCACCCCGTGGCTCGAAGAGCAAAAGCAGGCCTGGGGGATCGGTTATCGCTACGAGCTGGGCGGCGAAGTCGAAGGCTCGGGCGATGCCAACGCGTCCATTGCGGCCAAGCTGCCGATCGCCGGCATGGTCATTCTCATGTTGCTCGTCTGGCAGTTCAACTCACTGCGCAAACCCGCCATCGTGCTTGCAACGATCTTGTTTGCGCTCGTCGGTGTCGCGATCGGCCTGCTCGCCGTCCACTGGTCAGGCCTTCCTGGCGGCTACTTCGGCTTCATGACCCTCCTCGGCATCGTCTCGCTGGCGGGCATCGTCATCAACAACGGCATCGTCCTGATCGACCGCATCGACATCGAAATGACCGAGAACGGGCTCAGCCCACCGCAGGCTATCATTCAAGCCGCCCAGCAGCGCTTCCGCCCGATCATGCTGACCACTGCGACGACGGTCAGCAGCTTGATTCCGCTCTACGTGGGCGGTGAAGAGATGTTCCAGCCCATGGCGATCGCCATCATGTCCGGCCTGCTCTTCTCCACCATGCTGACGCTCGGCTTCGTGCCCCTCATGTACTCGCTCTTCTATCGGGTGAGCTTCAAAGACTTCGTCTACGCGGGTGACTAGCGGGCGGACGGGGCGGGGAAAAAAGCGCGACACGGGGCTGCGCCGAACGGCTCGCGGGCTTACCGGGGCGCGGCGGAACGCGACGCGGGGGTGCGACGGACGGGGCGCCTTGCAGAGGTGGCCGGAGGGGCTGGGGGCCTGAGGCCACGCAAGGCGCCCCTCGGAGCTCGCGCCAATCGGGGGTGGTTGCTGTCTTGCCGATTGTCACTCACACGCCGCCGAACCCCCACATCGCGTTCCGCCGCGCCCCTCCACACGTCAATAGTGTCAGTGCCAGCGTCAGTGCGGTGCCAGTGCCAGTGAACCTGGTCATCCCGTCCTGAGATACAAGCTCCTTCAATTTGGCGTTGCCTCCCCCCCCCGCCTAATCTTCGCCCCAGTGTCGGCTGCATCAGAGGGAGGGGAGACGCGGCGTCTTGGGCCGATCCAAGCGGCCGGCGTAGGCGTTGGGGCCATCGTCGGTGGAGGCATCCTCGTCCTCGCCGGAGCTGCATTTCAGGCCACCGGGCCGAGTGCCATTTTGGCCTTCGCGCTCAACGGCGTGGTCGCCGTCATCACGGCCCTGAGCTTCGCCGAGATGTCGTCGATGTTTCCCGAGTCGGGCGGCGCCTACACGTTTGCGAAGAAGGTCCTCACGGTGCGCGCGGCGTTCGTCGTGGGCTGGGTGCTCTGGTTTGCGTACATCGTCGCAGGCGTCTTGTACGCCCTCGGCTTTGCGGAGTACGCGGTGCTCGCGCTGGGCGAAATTTGGAACGCATTCGGAGCCGAGCAACCCCTCTGGTTGAGCAGCCGTTCCACGGTGCTCGGCCTCGCGATGCTGGCAACCGCTGCATACAGCCTCATGCTGGTTCGCAAGAGCGAAGGCGGGGGCCAGTGGGAGACGGTCGGCAAGCTGGTCGTGTTTGCGGTGCTGATCCTCTTGGCGACCTGGGCGCTCGTCGGCGCTCCTTCGGGGACCGTCGAGAGCGGCCTGACTCCCTTCTTCGAGCACGGTACAAGTGGGCTCTTCACCGCCATGGGCTTCACCTTCATCGCCCTTCAAGGTTTCGACCTGATCGCCACCGTCGGCGGCGAGGTCAAACAGCCCGAACGGAACATCCCGCGAGCCATGTTCACTTCTTTGGGAATCGCGTTGGCCGTCTACATCCCGCTGCTTTTTCTCATTTCCACGGTGGGTGTGTCGCCCGGCGAAAGCATCGGCCAAATGAGCAGCGCTCGCCCCGCCACCGTCATGGCCGACGCCGCGTTCAACTTCGCCGGCCCACTCGGGTACTGGCTGGTGGTCGTCGCCGCGCTGCTCTCCACCCTCTCGGCGCTTTCAGCCAACGTGCTCGCGGCAAGCCGCATTTCTCTACAAATGGCGACCGACCGAACGCTCCCCCTGGTTCTTCAAGAGCGCAGCCAAACGCGAGGCACGCCCGTCATGGCGATCTACGCCACCGCGCTGGCGATGGCTTTCATCCTCTTGATGGTGCCGTCGGTGTCCTCGGCCGGCGCGGCCGCAAGTTTGATCTTCTTGATCTCGTTTGCGCTCGTCCACTGGACCAACTTGCTGGCCCGACAGCGGTCCCGGGTGAAGGCCCCATTTCAAACCCCGTGGTTTCCCGCGATTCCACTGCTCGGCGGCCTGGCCTGTTCGCTGCTCGCCTTGTATCAAGCGTTCGCTGTCCCCGCTGCCGGCGCGATCGCCGTCGTCTGGCTCGGCCTCGGCGTGATTCTCTACTTCGGTTTGTTCAAAGGCCGCGCCCAGGCGGTGGATGCCTTCGCCGAAGCGCGAGACCCCCATCTTGGTGTGCTGCGAGGGCGCAGCCCGCTCGTCCTGGTGCCGGTCGCCAATCCATCGAGCGCCGTTGGCATGGTCACGCTCGCGAACGCCCTCGCCATTCCGGTCGTAGGCCGCGTGCTTCTTCTCACCGTCGTTCGCCGCCCCGCGGACTTCGCAGCGGCCGAGGCGGAGACGATCAAAGCGCTGGGCGATGCGCAGCACGTCGTCGACGAAGCCATGACCGCGTCTCTCACGGCGGGGCACGCACCCGAGGCGCTCATGACGATCGCGGCCGATCCTTGGAAAGAAATCGCGCGAATCGCGCAGACGCGTGTGTGCGAAAGCCTGCTCATCGGCTTTTCTTCGCTCGAGGAGCACAGCAACGTGGCCCACATCGAGCAGCTGTTGAATGCCGTCGACTGCGATGTGGTCGTGTTGCGCGCTCCCAAAGATTGGTCGCTGAGCGCCGATACGAAAATCATCGTCCCGGTCGGCGGCCGCGGGGGTCACGACACGCTTCGAGCTCGGCTGCTCGGAAGCCTGGGCCGCGCGGGGCTGAAGAACGTGCGCTTCGTGCAAGCGACGAGGCAGAGTTGGCCCCCGGCCACCAAGCTCCAGCGCGAACGGGAGCTACGCGTGTTCGCCAAAGAAGAAACCTACGGCGCCCCAGACGCCAAGCTCCTCGAATCGAACGACATCGTCGAAGCCCTCGCCGAGGAAGCAGGGCCGAACGACCTCATCATCCTCGGGCTACGGCATCAGCGCGGCGAACGCCTGTTCAGCGAGCTGGCCCTGCGCGTCGCGAGAAAGACCCCCGCTGCAACGCTCATGATCAGCCGCCGCTCCTGATTCGACGCGGCTCCTCGGCGCGCCCGGGAGGACTCGAACCTCCGACCATCGGCTTAGAAGGCCACTGCTCTATCCAGCTGAGCTACGGGCGCGTTTTGCCGCTGTCTAGCACGTTAAGCGCGAAGCGCGTAAGTCGTGAGCACCGGAGCGCGGGAGAACGCGACACGGGGGACGGTTGATCGGGGATTTCGCGTCGCGTTTTGTGGAGGAGGGTCAGACGTGAAGCGCGCTGTGTCTTGCTGTGCGCGCTGCTGCTTCTCCATTTCACGATGGTGGCCGAACGAGGTCGGGCAAGACGTATCCGATACGGGTGGGATCGCCGGGGGAGTGTCGGAATGTAATTGGAAGAAGTGAAGGGGCGAACGCAGTCAAGGCCGCATTCTGGGCAACGACCTTATTGAGCGTCGACCCCGTGCGCGACTACGTACAGCCGAGGGCGCGCACCCGCTGCGCCCACACCCCCCAAACGCAATAGCTGCGCCCCGACACCGGCGGATTCCTCGGTGAAACCGGTGGTTGGAGCTGGCACGGCTGATGCTGGGACCTTTTCCCTCCTGCCGGCACTTTCGTCCTTTTTTTTGCTCGGCACCGCGGCTGCGCTTGGAGGGCTCATCGGCGCGGCCGTTTCCGGCGGGAGACTGGGCGCTCGCAAGCGAAAGCTGCGCGAGTTTGACGAAGCCCAGCACCGGAGACCACGCCGAGTCCAATGGGACCTTGCTCAATCGCGGCTCGTGTTCTGAGCGACGTCGGCTCGTTTGAGGTGAGGCTGCCGCTGTCCGCCCGATGGTTACCTCGACACTCCTTTTCCACACTCCTTTCGTTCTTCCTGCACGGCCCTCGCCGCTGTCTCCCTTCAGTGGCGAGGGCGCCTTTTGATGTGACGTGATGAGCACGGGCGAGACTATCGCGTTCACGATTGCGGTCGTGTTTGGCACAGCGGTTGGCTTCGCGATCGGATCCATCTGGTGAGTACCACGGCATCCGGACTCGCCGGGTAGTTTACATCGACGACACCGCAGAGCTCGCCGAGGCGGGGTGCGTCCCAGTGTCGCTACGCACGCAACATCAAACGTGCCGTCGCGGCGCATTCCGCTTCACGTAGGGTCAGTCAGGGGCAAGCTTCTGTATCTAGACAGAGGCCTAAGGATTGTACACCTGGGCACGTCGGGTCGCATGCTTCAGCCGCGCCGCAAATCACCTCTTCGATGTGCTTCGGCTTGCCATCGGGGCCTCTCAACGCGCTACCTCCCAGACCATTGAGCTCGCCCGCAAAGAGGGCCGCCGCGCAATCGATGTCCGGATTGTAGAACTCGTTGAACGTGGCCGCCAGCTCGGCGCACTGGTCCGCGCTGCAACCAAACTGGTTGCACTGCTGTGAGAGACCAAGGGACCTGGCCACAATCGCGTTGCACTGTCCGTTGGTAAGCTGTGCCGACTGACTACCCGTATCGCCCTCGATGCCTTCTCCACATCCGAATGACAGCGTGACCATCATTGCGGTCACGAGGAGCGCGAAGCTTGCTGATATACACTTCTTCATGGCGTGCCTCCTTGGAATCCAGACGCAAATTCCCATTTTCATGATGAGCAACCGCTTTTTGCCAAATGGAACGAGGCGGCGTGCTTGTTGCCCTGCTTCCGGATCTCTGAACGTCTCGCCCTTTCGCCAATCGGTCTATACGTAATTGTTCGGCCTGGAAGGCGTCGCGAGAGCATTATGATTCTCACCGTTCGGGGCCAAAGCGCAGAACTCTCGGCATACCTGAGTCTTGCCCCGGGGTTTTGCGCGTTGACGACGGTTGACGGCCGGCCGGTCCACGGACTAGGACTCGAGCTCGTGGGAGGCACAGCGATGGAGACGACCGAGCGTAGCGTCGTGCGGCAGTGATGTCGTTCGACTTCCGTATTCGAGAGGACAAGCGCGGCGGCTGGAATGTCATCACCAACACGGTGGCGATGAACGGCGCCCGACCGTGCGAGAGTATCGACGAGCTCGACGAGCTCATCTGCGCGTTGCACCTCGACGGACTGCTCGAGGTCGACGACGTGGCCTCGCTCCGACAGCAGCTCGAGCGCATCGAAGACGCGCTACGAATCTCGAAGCAGCGTCAGGCCCTTTTTCATCCGGGTCGGCAAAAGCAGGCCGGCACTGGACGGTGAGCACCGAAACCGGTCGCGAGGATGCCCGGAGAGGCCGCTCTCAGTTGCTTCCTGGGCCGAGCGTTTCCTGTCGGGTCATCGCACCAATTTCGCGACCGTATCGCTCTAGGTCGTCGATGTGCGGATGGCCAAACCGGGCGAGTTTCTTTTCCAGCCCTTCTGCTCGAGCCAGGCGTTCGGAACGTGCATGGAGCGATGGTGTCCGACGGCCGACATCCCCGTGCGGATTCGCTGGAAAGATTTACGCCGCACCACCGCATCCCTCGCCGGCGAACGCGGAGCCTCGGAGCTTATCCTCGGGAAGTTCTTGGGCTGGGCCGGCTCCAGCGAGGTGTTGCGCAAGGCGTACCTCCATCTCGACGACAGTGCGTTCCACGAGGTGCCAACATGCTGCCCGCGCTCGACGGGGCGCGGGGAAAACGGACACCCTCGCCTTCGGGATAGCAAAGAGTGCTACAGCTCGAGCGTGACCCGTGACGCGACCAAGGGACCGTTCCAAGACCGAAAGCGGCGCTACCTCGAGGAGCTGCTCGCCTGCCGCGGCGTTGAAGAAGACCTCGCGCTCCGCTCCCGGTTCGGGTTCATGGCGTTTCATGGGGGAAGCCTCGAAACGCAGACCGATACGATTGCCGCGGCGGCTGCGCAGAAGTCCCAGGCGTCGTTCTACGCGATACGGCAGCCTCCGAACCTCCGCTGGCACATCCCATCTTCGCTTTTTCGAGCAGATGAGTCCCCAAAGCTCCAGGCGTTTTTTGAAGTCATCGACATCGTGGTGACGGTGCATGGCTTTCGACGAAAGGCGTTTCCTCGCCATGTGATGCTCGGCGGACGCAATCGCGCGCTAGCAGTCCACCTTGCCGAGACACTGCGGCCCAAGCTCCCTGGCGCGGTCGTCGTCGACGACCTTTCGGAGATCCCAGAATCGATCCGAGGCGTGCATCCCAACAACCCGGCCAACGTCCCGAGGCTGAACGGCGTGCAGGTGGAGCTTTCACCGATGGTTCGCGTCGAGCCATCGAGTCTCATCGACGCACTCGCAGAGGCGGCCCGGACGTTCACCGCGGGTTAGCGGCTCCAGCGACGCTGATGCTGGCGACACCGGGCTCCGTCGAACGGCGCGGCCTAGGCGCAGGCGGCGTGATCTGAAGGGCGCCACCGGTGGGATTTGGACCCGCTTGACGTAGACCGGACACAAGAAAGCCCCGACGTAAGCCGGGGCTTCCTAGTGTTGGGGCGTTTGAGTACGCGGCCTAGTTGAGGTCCGCTGTGATCGTTCCCGTGACGCCCTGATTCTCACCGGGCGAAAATGCCGTGCCTTCCCAGGTGCCGCCCACGCCCTCGAATCGCCCTGTGCCTCCGTCGATGTTGCCCGAAAGAGTCGCTACGAATGCCGCTCCATCCGAGCAAACCGCTTGGCCCACGCTGGCCGATCCAGTCAAGAGCGAGCCGTCGCTAAAGATCTCGACGAATTCAAAGTTCAGCACGTCTGCTCCCAAAGGGAACTCGGCGGGGCAACGCCCCCCGGGATCGGGACCCACCACGGGCTCGAATACGAGCCGTGCGGTTACCTGAGCCTTTCCGGGCTGACCTTTCGCGAGCAAGTTCAACAACGACGTGGTGTTGCCCACCTCGTTGACGCTAGCGACATGCGTGCTGCCGGACAGCCGCTGGTCGACGTCCGATCCTGACTTGCCCTGAGCTTCTGGAACTGCGACGACGGCCAGCGCCAGCGCGGCGAATGCGATAAATATTCTTGCTTTCATCATGATCTCTTTCTTTGAGCTGGAAACGGCCTGTCATGCGCCGCTCCACGCTTCAGGAAGGGTGAGCATCCCGCAACCTTGTAACGCGATCCATACGTAATTCTTTAGCCCCTTCGTTTGCGAAGAGGTTGCGCCGCAGTTGCCCGGAACGCGTCTTGGAATCGCTTGGCTTTTCGCCGCTCCATGGAAAAGCGCGCAGCGTTTGCGCTTCGGTTCTTTCGCGAATCAAGGCCTCGCAGGTCAGACTCCACTTCTGGTCGACCGAGAGTGCGCTGCAGCTGGACTTGCTGCCCCAGCGCGAACGACAACCGAGTTTACCGCTCTACGATTTCACTCGCTCGAGCGAGTGGGCTTCGCAAGACAGGCCACGAAGTCATGAGGACGACCGCCGGTGAGGTCGTAGTGGGTGTCGCGCTCCTCTTTTTGCACGCCCTCTCGGCCGCACGCACTGGTTGCGCTCCCACGCGCCAAACGCAAAATCTGCGCGCACAATCGGCTCTTCACTAAAGATTTACGTATAGCCACAGGCTCCATGGCGACCCAGTTTGCGTTGTGTGACCGGCCCGAGTCGGGCGGGTGCAACCGGGGAGGTCGTGATGCGGTACTTATTCGGATTTCTATGTGCCTGCTCGATTGGGCTGATGTCGACGGTTGGCTGTGGACCAGAGGCCGGTGTGATGCTCTGCCAAGGTGTCATGTGCAACGACGACGGGAACGAATGCACCGACGATGTTTGCAATCCCGCGGACGGCACGTGCGGCGTGCCGGTCGAGGACGGCGCTGCGTGCAGCGAGGGAGCGTGCCTCGATGCTGCGTGCACGACCCTGGCGACGGTGGAAGGTGTCGTGACCTTGTATCAAAGCTACACACAGCAGGGTCCAGCCGAAGATGCCACCGTGCGGGTGAGAGGGACTTCGCTCAGCACGACGACCGATTCACGCGGCTATTTCTCAATCGACGTGTTCGAAGGTGACTGGTTCTTCGAGAGCTCCAAGGACGGGCTTTGGGGCTGGATCCAGCTCGCACCGGTGCCATACACGAACCCCGCCCTGGACCTTGCGCTCCTTTCGGACACGCTTGCCGGGCAGGTCGCCGAAGAGTTGGATATTGAAATCGACGCCGCAAAAGCGATCGCGGTGGTCAACTTCAACGAGAGCTCCGGGCAGGGAGGCGAGACGGCAACCTTAAGCGCACCGTACGGCCACGTGTCGGCGCAGAATGCCGACCAGAGGGAAGTCTTGTCGGATGAGCTGCTACCCGGAGGCGGTTCAGAACTGTCGTACTACAACGTGGACCCGACCGAAGCGCTGAGGGTGACGCCCGCGGGAGCGGACGGCGTGAACATCTGCGAGCTGCAGTTTCCGGAAGCCGTCTATCCCGTGGTGGGCAAGGTCATCACGTTTGTAGACGTCTTGTGTGCTCCACGCCCATAGACAGTTGGCGCTCGCGCAGCGCGACCCGATGTGCGACTCGGGCCTGTGTGAGGTGCAGCCGTAGTTCGCGCATTGCTGTTTGTCCGAGACTCGTCGCTGCGCCTTCTCACGAGACGAGGTGCTTGGGGAAGTCTTCGACGCGTTCGCATCCCAGCTGCTCCATGACCTGCTGAAGCTGGCGCTTGATCATCGTGATGGTGTGCAGCCCTCCGCCTTTTCCGAGGGCGCCGACACCGTACATGAAGGAGCGGCCGAGGAAGGTGAACTTCGCGCCGCTGGCCAACGCGCAGGCCACGTCCGGCCCGGTTCGCAGGCCGCTGTCCATCATCACCGTGGTCCGGTCCCCGTACTTCTTGGCGAGCTCGGTCATCGGCTTGATCGTGGATTCCCCCGCGTCGAGTTGGCGACCGCCGTGGTTGGAGCAAATGAAGCCGTCCGCTCCGAGCGCGATGACCTTTTCGGCATCCTCCTCCGTGACGATGCCCTTCACGACCAGCTTGCCTTTCCACTTGTCACGGATGGCTTTGATCTTGTCCTCGTTGAGTCGGCCGGAGAACGTCTGATTCATAAACAGGCCGAGGTGTTTCATGCTGAGGCCCTTCGGAAGATAAGGAAGCATCGTTTTGAACTCCGGAGCCCCGGCCAAAAGCTGCGAGAACGACCAGGTGGGATGGGTCATCATTTGGATGACGTTGCGGAGATTCATCTGGGGCGGGATGGAGAGCCCGTTTCGGATCTCCCTCGGGCGATAGGCGAAGGTAGGGGTGTCGGCGAGGATCACGAGAACCGGCATTTTGGCCTCGGCGGCGCGTCGGAGAAGCTTGTCGCGCAGCTCATCCGCAGCGGGATGGTAGAGCTGGAACCACGCGCGTCCTTGAGTGAGCTCGGCGACCGTCTCGATGCTGGCGGTGCCCACCGTGCTCAGGACGAATGGGATATTGTGTTCGTGGGCGGCCTTGGCGAGGATCTCGCAAGCCTTTGGCCACATCAGCCCCTGCAAACCGATCGGAGCAATGCCGAAAGGGGCATCGTAGGTCGCCCCGAAGAGCTCGGTCCGAAGGCTCGAGCCCGCGTAGTCGCCGATGTAGTACGGGCGCAATTGCACTTCGCGGATGTCCGCGGTGTTGCGCGCGAGGTTGATGTCGGAATTGCAACCGCTCTCGAGGTAGTCGAACGCGAATCCCGGCATGCGCTTACGGGCCTTTTCCCGGAGGTGCTCGATCGATGGATATTCGGAGTTGAATGCGTCGTTCATGAGTGGGGCTGTATCCCGTCAGCGAGAAGACCTTCAAGATGGGTGACGTTTATCTCCGCGCAATGCCCCCTTGTCTAGGGCTAGCGAAATGCTTTCCACCCTGAAGCAGCACTTCGACCCCGGATGCCTGGTCCTCGCTCGCGCAGCTCTCGCCGGAGGGCGTGGAGCGGGGAATAAGCGACTGCCTTGGAGAACCCTTGTCGCACCGAGAATGCCTGCAAAGAACTTCAACGGATCCGGAGATACGCGCGGCCCGGCGTGGAGGAGGTTCGGACCGATCACTCCTCTAGGGTGAACGTCAATGGAACGCGGACCAGGTCACGATCTAGCCCGCCGTTGTGTCGCGTGTAGTAGAGATACGGGGTGCGTCCTGGGCGCTCGAAGTTCGTCGTATTGTCGGCATGATCGATGGGTATTGAACACGAACCGGCTCGAGCATCGGGGGCGCCCCCGGCCCTCCAGTGTCCTCGCAGCCCGTATGCGCTCTGGCCAGCAACTGGATGTCGCTCCAATGAATCAGATCCGTCGATAACGAGAAGTAGAACCCGCAGATCAGAGTCTGGGAATCAACCCACTGGCCCCACTCGCCCACCGCCATGTAACGGTCAACCTAGGCGTTGTAGGTCAGGCTCGCCACCGCATGCATCAGCTCACCATTCCGTGCGTCCAAGAACTCACACGCCGGCACGTCGCTTCCCGCTACGTATGGGCTCGTCAGAGGCAGGCTAAAGCTGGTGCCGTTCCAGGCACGCCAGCTTGCCGGGTCGCCTAGCAACGTCGTTCGCATCGAGCAGGCACCGGCTACGCAGTCGTCTACGTACCAGCGCGGGATCGCGTGGAACAGCGCGTAGTAGCAGTCCTCTGGCCCGCGGACGATGTTGGTCGGGGCCAAGTAGCCCTCGACGTGGTAGTACTCGGCTTGCGTGTCGGGTGGTGTCCAGACTCGAGGCGGGGGTGCGATGACGTGGGCTATCGGTTTCACGAAGGTCTGCGCATCGTTCGTCGATGGCGCATGGGTAATCGAGTTGTACCAGCAGACGCACCAACGAATCGAAGTCAGCGCCGCGGCTCACGTAGTATGTCGGGGCATTCGCGTCGAAAAGGACGAGTTCTCCGTCTGATGCTCGAACGAAACGTGCAGGCTGGTCAGGCAGATGGAGGCCTTCACAACGATCCGTAGTCCAGTCGAAGACCAACTCCCTCTCGCCAAAAGTGACGCTCACCGGCACAAAGTTACAGACGCCCCCGTAGCACCCGCCGCGACCGGCGGCGCACGAGTTGCCGTCTCGGACCGAAGTGTGCTCACACAGACCGGTCGACGTATCGCACACGTCCTCGGTGCATCCGTGCCTGTCGTCACAGTCGTCGGTGCTTTCGCATCCGGGCATGCCGCCGGTTCCACCCCCTCCGCCCGTGCCGCCGCCCGCGGAACCGCCGTCGCCCCCCACGGCACCATTGCCTCCGCTTCCACCGGTGCCCGTCGTTTCGCGGCAACCCGAGGCTCAGAGTCAGCACAAATACAAAGCCAGCTAAGTCCCGCATCACAACCTCTCTCATTTGCAGGCAACATCAGTCGGCAGGCTGCGCCCGTCCATACGCAATTCTTTCCCGCTGAACCGATGGTGCGCGCAGCTTTTGCGTTTGGGGCGTGGGGGCGCAGCGGGCGCGCGTCTACGCCCCAAACGCTCCCACGTCGCAGGCAAGAAAGCCCCACCAGTTTGCGGGCAGGGCTCTTGGTTGTGTTGTCCCATGTTCGTCGCTACTGCGGTGCTTCGCAGGATCCGTCGACGCATACACCTACGGCCGCGATCCCTGGGGAGCACACGGTCCCATCTTGGAATCCGGTGCAGTCGAGCACAAATCGTCGGCAGCGGTCGTCCTCACACCAACCAAAGAAGAAGGCGCCCTGCTTTCCTGGTGCTTCGCTCGCGCCGACCGTTCCGTCCACCACGCGGGAGCAGTCGAACAAACGGCAGCCACCGTCGAGACATAAGCCAGGAGAGTCGTCGACGGTGCATGCCGTGCGGTCGTCGACTCCGGTGCAAGGGCCTGATGTTTCGCTACAACCCACAACGCCCAACGCCAGCACGCATACCAAACCGATGAAATACTGCATGACACCTCCCGGAAGGCTCATGGATAACGTGGGGTCGCAGGACCTCGTCTCGCTATACGCAATTCTTTGCTTGATTCGCCCGCGCAGAGGTTGCGCAACGATCGCCTGGAAGGTGTCGCGAAAGCATTCTGATTCTCAGCGTTCGGCACCAAAGCGCGCAGCGTTTGGGCTCCGTTTTCTGGTGGGTCGCAGCCCTCGAGTAGCAGGATTCACTGTTGGTTGAAGCAGAGCGCAGCACAACCGCACTTGCTGCCCCAACTCGTCCGCCAATAACGCTCGGTGTTCACGTGTTCGCTTCCGCCGGGCGGAAGCATCGATTCCAGGGTCGTCTCCGCCGTCGCTGCCGTATCCAACCGCGATCCGTCGACCCTCTCAGCCCCGCCACCGATGGTGGCGCTGACACTGTCCCGGCCCCTACGCCATCGGATTCCCAAGAATCAAATCCGCGGCCCGCTCCGCCACCGCCACCGTCGGCGCATGCGTATTTCCGGAAGGCAGCAACGGAAAGATCGAAGCATCGGCAATCCGCAGTCCTTCGATGCCATGCACTCTCAGCGCATTGTCGACCACGGCCATCGGGTCATCCACGGTACCCATCTTCGAGGAGCCGACCGGGTGATACACGCTCATCCCTTCGTTCCTCCAGAACTCGAGAATCTGTTCATCGGTCTGCACCGAATCACCGGGCAAGATCTCGTACGTTGCGTGCGGCTTGAACACGTCCGACTGGTAAATCTTCCGCTGCAGCTTGAAGCCTTCAATGGCGAGCTCGCGGTCGTGGTCCGTCGACAAGTAGTTGTGGATGATCTTCGGAAACGCTTTGGCGTCCGTGCTGCGCGCATGGACGCTGCCCCGTGATGTGGGGCGAATGATGCACACCGTCGAGTTCACGCCGGGGTCGGGCGTCGCCACCATCTTGCCATCGGCGTCCATGCCACCGGCGCCAGGCGTGAAGTGGATCTGGAAAATCGGCCGTTCGGCACCTTCGTTGGGCACGAAGCCACCGACGTTGCAGGCCGGCATCGTCAGCGGACCCTTTTTCCCGAACATGTACTTGAGAACCGCGAAGACGACCTTCGGAAACTTCCCGTCCTCCGAAAGGCAGTGCTTGGTCTTCACGCCCTGCTGAACCCAGACTTGAAAGTGGTCCTGCAGGTTCTCGCCGACCCCGCGAAGCGCATGCTTCACCTCGACCCCGAGCTCGTCAAGCACTTCCGGGTTGCCAATCCCCGATTGCTCGAGCAGCGGCGGCGAGTTGTACGTGCCCGCCGAAAGCACCACCTCACGGCTCGCCTTGGCCTGGTGCAATTTGCCCTTGGCGTCCTGGTACTCGATGCCCACGGCTTTCTTTCCATCGAGCAAGATGCGCTGCGCCACCGCCTTGATCACGATGTTGAGATTCGGCCGCCTCTTCACATCAGCACTGAGAAACGCGTCGGCCGAGCTCCAGCGCTGCCCACCCTTCATGTTCACTTGGACGTAGCCGATGCCTTCCTGCTTCTCGCCGTTGATGTCGTCGTTGCGCGGTATGCCGACGCTCACCGCTGCGTCGATGTACGCATCGCTGATCTCGTACTGCATCTGCACGTGGGCGACGTTCAGCTCTCCGCCCTTGGCGTGATACTCGTTGGCAGGCCCGGGCTCGAAATTCTCCGAGCGTTTGAAATAGGGCAGCATGTTCTTGTAGGACCAGCCCCCGCAGCCCGGCAGTGCGCCCCAGTCATCGTAATCCTGCCGCTGGCCGCGCATGTAAACCATGCCGTTGATCGAGCTGCAGCCACCAAGCACCCGGCCCCGAACGACGCTCATCTCGCGGTCATTCAGGTGCGGCTCGGGCTCGGTCTTGTAGAGATTGGTGACCTTCGGGTCGTACATGAGCTGCGTGAAGCCGATCGGCATCTTGATCAGCGGGCTGTTGTCTTTGCCGCCGGCTTCAAGCAACAGAACACGATTCTCCGGGTCTGCGGAAAGTCGATTTGCTAAACAGCAGCCCGCCGACCCGGCACCAACGACGATGAAATCAAAAGCTTCTTCGGTCATGTCGTCTCACGGTTCTCGAGTCCAAAACCACCGAGGATTTCTATCACAGGACGACTTCGGGACAACCCTGGCTTTTATTGGCGCTACGCGCCCGCTCGACTATGGTTCGGCCGAATTCAACGAGGGGCCCGCTACGGGGAGGTTGGGATGAAGAGAATGCATGTATCGTCGAAGCTAGTCAGACTGGGCCTTCTGCTCGCGATGGTGGTTTTTTCGGCCTGGGGCAACGGTGCATCGGCACAAGAGGAGGCCATTCCCGATAGCGTCGCGGCGGACGTCAGCGCGGGCAAGACCGAAGCGGCCGGGGAGGCGACTTTCATGGCGACTCCGGAAGACCAAGCGGAAGCTGCCGAAGACGCTCCTGAAGCCGAGCCGGAGCTCGAAGTCGATTGGACGCTCAACGCCGGCGGCGCAATCAACACCGGCAACACCCGTTCGTGGAACGTCAATGCCGGTTCCGATGTCCTCCTCGTGAAGCTTGACCATCGGCTGACCCTGGGCGCGCTCTTCAACTTCGGCCGGGCAGCCGTTGCGCTACCGGACCCTTACACCACCGTCGCGCGGCAATTCTTTTTCGCCTCGCGGTACGACTACTTCTTCACCGACATGGACGCCGTCTGGGCTGGGCTTTCCTATCGCTGGGACCCACTCGCCGGCTTCCGGGCGCAGCTGATGGCCAACGCCGGTTATCTCCGCGCGTTCGTCAAAAACGAGAAGCACTACTTCGCCGGGCGCATCGGTTACAGCTACACGTTCGAGAATTACGAGGTGCCGCCGTCGACGCTCACCAGCAACTCGAACATCCAGGGTCTCCTCGCGGCGCTCGACTACGAGAACAGGCTCAACGAACACGTGGAGTTCCTCGCGAGCATCGTGACGATCTACAACCTCAACAAGGTCGAGGTTCAAAACGCGACGCCGTTCCAAGACATCCGCATTTATCTGACGGCCGCGCTGCTCTCGAAGCTCACCGACAAGCTGGCATTCGAAGCGCGATTCCTGATGCTCTACGATCGTATCCCGCCAGGCGCCGATCTCGTCAAGGTCGACACCACGACCCTGTTCAGCCTGGTCTATACCTTCATGTAATGTGGGCAGGTTCCCTCGATGTCGTCGAGGGAACCCAGCGCTCCATCTCGATTCGCGCGGCTACTGCTTTGCGAGTAGGTCGCGAATCTCTTCGAGGAGAACTTCCTCTTTGGGCGGGGCCGGAGGAGCGGCCTCTTCGGCGGCTTCTTCTTTCTTTCGGAGCGAGTTCATCCCCTTGATCATCATGAAGATCACGAACGCGATGATCACGAAGTCGAAGACCGACATCATGAACGCCCCGTACTTGAGCGCTGCGGCGCCTGCTTCTTGAGCGGCCGCAAGCGATTCGTAGTTTCCATCGCCGAGCAGGATGTAGCTCTGGCTTATGTCGAAGCCGCCAGTGAACAGGCTGACCACGGGCATCAGTACGTCACCGACCAACGAAGCAATGATCTTACCGAAGGCCGCACCGATGATGATGCCGACCGCCATGTCCATCACATTGCCCTTGAGAGCGAACTCTTTGAATTCTTTTAACATCAATTCTCCTCTTTCTTTGCAGCGCCTCGAATCCGAGGCCGCGACCTTATGGCCGCATTCATACGCTGCCGCAACGGCCGCTATTCAATTCGCCCGTTCGGGTCGTAGCGATTGCTGGCGCGCGGCTACTTTGCGACGAACGTAATCGCGGGCTCGTTGGCGGTCGCGTAGCTCGCCGATAGAAACCGGTCGTAGCCGGCTTGCTCGAGGAGGTGGCGCTTGAAGTGAGCCACCATGTAGAGGTTCTGGAGCCTGTGCGCCTCGGTGATTGGGAAGACGTCGTCCGTGCAGGTGTCGTTGTACGGCTGAATCAGCGCCTCTGCCCCGAAGGTGGCCCAGCTGTCCTGTGGAATCATGAGCTGGTCGCTCAGCAGGTTTCCAATCGCACAGACGTTCGCGAAGTGCGTGTGATTGGCGCCGGTCACCTCGACCTTGAAGAGCGGCTCGGCATTCGGCATGTGCTCGAAGGCGTAGTTGTGATTCGCGAGTGCGTTGGGGTCCAAGGTGCCGACAAAGAGGATGGTGGGCTCGGTGACCGCGGCGAGCGCTTCTTCGCTGAAGTTGCTGGCTCCAACGCCCCCGGCGATCACCGCAATGGCCTTGACGCGCGGGTCCGGATCGGCGCCCGCCCAGCCGGCGACCATGCCCATGGCGGTGCTCCCGCCAAACGAGTGCCCGAGGACGCCGACCTTCGATTCATCGATGCGGCCTTCGAATGCATCTCCAACGGTGTTGGCGCGCGCGAACATCTCGTCGATGAGAGCCGTGACATCCGGGACGCGCTTCTCGGCTGGGCTTTCGTCGCTGCCATCGAGCGCAGTGTTCCCGGTGTGCTCCGGTGAGGCGACGATGAAGCCGTGACTGGCCAGGGCTTCCATCAGTTGGGTGGACTGTGTGTTGATTCCGCCAAAGCCGTGCGAGAAGACCAAGAACGCCAGCGATCCCTCTGACGACACCGGGAGGTCGTCGACTGCGACTTCGGAGGAAAGCGTGAAGATCGATTGCAACGGGTACTCGGTCCGAGGCCCATCTTGCGCATCGGCCGCGTCGACGGGGTACCAGACATTGACGATCAGCTCGCGACGGTCACGCGCATCGTCGACCAGCGTGAACATCGTATGACCCACCGCGTACGCCCCAAGCGCATCTGGCGCATCCACCGATACGCTCGTTCCGCTGGTACTGCCCCCATCACCACTGCAAGACGCGACCAACGAAGCTAGGGCAAAGATCGCAAGCGCCGATCGCCAACATGTAATTCTTTTTGTCATCAAACTCGACCCGACTCTTTCGCCTGCCCGGCGCGTCCACATTGTGAAGCCACTGGCTGCATTTGCGGAAGCTTGACGGGAGGTCGCCGAGCGCGCTAACCGAAGAACCGCGATGTCCGACCCAATTACCCCAAGCCAAGCCGCATGGAATCGATTTGCCGATCAGCTCAAGGAAGTCGGCGACAAAATCGTCGGCCCCATCGGCGCGCGAGGCCGCCGTGAACGAGCCGACGGCTTTCGCTATTTGGCCTCCCTCATCGCAGCGGGGCAGGAGCTCGAGATGGAGGCGGACCGCGCCCATCCGGTGCTGGCCCGCGCGTTCACGCCGCTTCGGAGCTTCGTCGGCGACGGGCCCGACACCCTTTACCACGACGCAAAGCTCGACGAGTCGCTCTCCTACGAGTTCACGATCCAACGGGGCGACGACATCTTCTTCTCGATTGTCGTCTATGCAAGCGACGACGAAGGCATGCGCTCCATGGTGAGCTTCTTGATCGACAAAGACATCGCCTTCGAACCGGACAGCGACGGTTCGCACGCAACGATTCACATCAGCGCCATACGCCCCGACGGCGCGAAGAACTGGCTGGCGCTCCAGGGCAACGAGCCCTTCATCATGACCCGACAGTATTTCCCCGAGTGCGTGATCGAAGTCGATCAGGGCAAGTACAGCCCCGCCATCATGAACATCCAATGCGTCGATGAGGTTCCAGATCCGGGCGAGTATTCCGTCGCCGACCTCTCCGCTGGGCTCGACCGGCTCGTCGCCTTCATGCACGATACGGTGGATGCCGGCTTGGGCGTATCGGCCATCGTGGGCATGAGCATGATCGAGTACGAGGGCGACGCACACTCCACGCCAACGAGAATCGGGGCAGATGGGAAGCTTGCCGTCGAAGAAGGAGAGCACGAAGAATACACACCCGACGAGGTCTTCGAGATGATCGACCCCAAAGTGGTCGCGAACAATCTGCCAGGGCCGGGCATCGGCTACTCGGGCGTTTCGTTCAAGCTCGCCCATGACGAAGCGATTGTCATCGAAGGCAAAGACGTCCCGTGCCGGTACTGGTCATGCCAGGTCTTCGACCACTACCTTCAATCGGGCGACTACCGGCACTACCCAGTGGCGCTCAACAATCGCCAGACCGTGTTCGACGACGACGGCTTTTTTCGGATCTACGCAAGCGGCGAGAATCCCGGCGTGAAAAACTGGATCAGCACCGAGGGCCGGCCGCGCGGTCAGATCGTCCTCCGGACGCTGCTTGCCGAAACCGATCTCATGCCCGAGATGCGTGTCATCAAAATCGCCGATATCCCGGAACGCGACTTGGCCTAGGGCGACCTAGGGCTGCCCCGCATCGTTCGCCGTGATGGTCACGCTGACCTTGCCGAGCCCTTGGCCGCGCACCGTCACTTCATCGCCGGCCTCGAGGAAGCGCGAGGTGTCGCCGTCGAGCTTGGTTGCGAGCTTGCGAAAACGGCTGAGGCCCACGAGGTTGCTCGCGCGCACCAGCCAGCGAGGCGTGCTCATCGCAACGCCTCCGGGAGTGCCTGTCAGCACGATCGTGCCCTTGGACAGCGGCGCGTCGGGAAACTTCTGGTGAATGAAGCGCAGCATCTGGACCGGTGTGTAGATTAAGTCTGCCGTCGACTGTTGTTGGCGAACTTCACCGTTGACGAGGCTCTCAATCTCGACGCAGGGAATGCCGTTGGGCACCGGGGTCTCCGGCATCCAGGCCTTGTCGGCGACCGGCATGAAGCCCGGGAAGCTCTTTGAGAGGCCCCAGTACGCGTGGCGGTTCGGTCGTCCCTCGCCCAGAATGCCGATCGAGCGCGCCGAAAGGTCGTTGGCGATGAAGAACCCGAGCCGCGGCGCGAAACTCGGGTCGTCGAGCCGCGAGGGGTCGATGTCCTCGAGCAAGACCAGGCCCATTTCGACTTCGTAGTCGAGCAGCGGGGCTAGGTCCGGGAAGTCACTCCGAAGGGTCTCCCCCAGGCCGAGCTCGAGCGCGTCGGCGCTCTCGATGAGAACCTCTGGAGTCGGGAACAGCACTTCAGCGCCCGTCCGCACGAAGCTACTGCGGCTCTTCACGAACACGGGCGGCACCGCGTCTTTGTCGAACGACGACGCCGTCTCTTCGATGTGGCCCGCATACGAGAGGCCGACGCCAAAGGCCTGGTTCGGCGCATCGAGAGGCGCGTAGGCCCCCTGCCCGAGGTCATAACATTGAAACTCGGCCGGCACCGGCACGTCGGAGAGCGGTCGAAGAAGGAAATAGCCGAACGCTGCGAGAGACAACAGCAGCAGGGCGGCGACGCTAAGGAGGATTCTTTTCATCGCAGGTAACACCTCTCGAATGCGCGCCGTAGCGCGTGTTCTGAATTGCTCGGACACGCCGTTTCACGCCAGGCCACGTGGCCATCGGGACGAACAAGCAGCGCCCCATCATGCCCGATCCCGCAAAGCTGTTCGAGTGCCCGCTGCGCCTCGATCGTGTCGCAAAGTGAACCCAGCTCCTGCACCTGCAGCTTTGAGCGCAGCGAACCCAGCACCTGCCTTGCCGCGTGCCCCCATGCGCCGCCCCCGCCGCCCAACAAGAGCGTGAAGCCCGCGGGGTCCAAAAGGTCGTGCGTCGACCAGCTATTCTCGGGCGGATTCAGCCAGAGATGCGGGAACCTCGCTCCGGGCCTCGTCGATGGCCGGTACTCGGTGACCAGGTCGGCCGCCTCGTCTGGCTCGGGACCGTCAGGCACGATCGCGCCCTTCTCGTAGACGTAACCAAGATCGAGTCCGATGCGGTCGAAGTGCGGCGTTTGGTCAGCGATGCTGTCGAGGACTCTTCGCTTCACGATCGGTTCCCGGTCGTAGCGCGCAAAGGCGCGGAAGGCGCGCCGGTTGAGAAGCCGGACGATCGTGTCACGCCAGGATGCAGGCAGCCACTTGAGAGGAACGCTGTTCTTCACGCGGGCCAACATCTCCATCCCATTGCGGGGAAGCCCAAACGCTTCGACCACTTCGAAGATCTTATCGAAGTTGGCCTTGCTCTCGGCGCAGTTGCGAACGGCGACCGGACGCCGCTCGCTTTGGTACGTGTCGAGCAGCGCTTCCTCTGCCTCTCCTTTGAGAACCGCGGCGAGCTTCCAGCAGAGGTTGTGCGCATCCGCGATGCCGGTGTTCATTCCGAGGCCGCCCGTGGGCGGAAACCGGTGCGCCGCATCTCCGACCAAGAACACTCTGCCACGGCGGAACGCCTGGGCCACCTGCGCGGTCATGCGCCAGAAGCTGATCGACTCGATCTGTATCGATTCATCCGCGATTCCCAAAGCTTTGGCGATGCGCGCTCGAAAAACTTCCTCGGTGTAGTCTTCGGCGCGTTCGTACGGTGCATAGATCGGTACGTGATAAACCCAGCGCTTCTCGATGTGGTGCGCGATCAGGCTGCCCACCGCCTCCGGGTGTAGGATCCAGTAGAGCTTTGCTGGCGTCGTCACGTGCTCCCGAAGGTTGAGCTCGAAGTAGGCATTGACGAAGTCCTGGATCTTCTCCGGGCCGTCCATTTGGATTCCAAGGGCGCTCCGCGCTCGACTCGAAGCGCCATCGGCGGCGATGACGTACTTAGCGCGAATGCGAAGCGCCGCGCCGTCCGAGGCTCGATGAACAATGCTGGTCACGCCATCGCCATCTTCTTCGAAGGCTTCCCACTGGTGTTCAAACAGAACCTGGACCTCCGGCGTCTGCTCGATGTGTAAGAGCATTCTTTTTTCGAGCTCGGTCTGGGAGAGGTTCAGGTAGGGCTGCTCGGAGCGAAGGTGCCGGCGGTACTTCTCCGCATTCTCAGGCTGCTCGAGCAGATCGATCCGGCCGAACTCCTCGTTGATCGTCTTGCAGAACACGATCCGAGCCGCATCCGAAGGCGGCGATGCCTCGGCTTTCAGCTCGTCCTCCGTAAACCCGAGGCCATTTAGAATCTCAATCGATCGGCCGTTGACTTCATGGGCCTTCGGGTGCGTCGAGAGGCCCTGCGCCCGCTCGACCACGATGGTCCGGATGCCTGTCTGCGCCAGACAAAGTGCACTGACCATGCCTGAAGGGCCGGCTCCGATGATCAGCACGTCGGTTTCGAGATCGCGGTTCATGACGGCGTCGAGCTTGGCGTGTGCATCGACGGTTGGAGGACTGCCCTGAGGTAGACGATACTGATCAGCAAGATCGTCGTGAGACACACGAACGCGAATACGTTTTCGTTCAACCCGAGGATGGTGAGGTGGAACTCGGGGTCTACGATCGAGCCGCCGTAGGCGCTTTCGAGAATGGCAGCCCCCCAGAAACCAAAAATGTTACAGGCTTGCCACGCCCAGGAGATGTAGAGGCTCGAGAGCCGATGCGGACGTCTGAACCAAATCAGGTAGAGGTTACAGAGGCCTGAGAGCCCCATGAACACCAGTGCCCAGGCCAGGTGAAAGCGCGCATGTCCGACCCAGCTCGGATTTAGGAGGTGTGTCACGCTCGTGTCTCGTACGATCGGGCCGAAGAACTCGAACACGCCGATCGTGAGTAACACCTGGGCGACTCGATAACGTCTGCTGATAGTGGCCATGGGTTCTCCTCCAGGTCATCGCATGAATACCTTAACGAGAGCGAACCTGTTAGCGGAACCCTTGCTTGACGGATTCAGCGGCAAGCTCGCCCCAGGCCCCGCTTGGGGCCCGGGGCTTGTCGCATCCCCGGGCCCGCACTAGGGTCGCCCCGTGCGTTTCGATCAGGTCTCCATTTCCAGCGTCGCCCATGTCGATGGCGCCGACCGCGTCACTTCGGAGGAGCTCGAAACGAAGCTTACCAAACCCATGCACCGGCTCGGGCTCCAACCTGGTTTTCTCGAAGGCGTCACTGGGATCCGCGCACGCAGGATGTGGGGCGCGGACTTCCGGCCTTCGCAGGCAGCGACGGCGGCCGCGGAGCTCGCGATCGAGCAGGCCGGCATCGACCGCGGTCGCTTGGGAATCGTCATCAACACTTCCGTCTGCCGTGACTACATCGAGCCGTCGACGTCGTGCATCGTCCATAGCAACCTCGGCCTCGGTCCTGACTGCATGAACTTCGACCTTGGCAACGCATGCCTCGGCTTTCTCAATGCGATGGACATCGTTGGGAACATGATCGAGCGCGGTCAAATCGAGTTCGGCCTGGTGGTCGACGGCGAAAACAGCCGGTTCGTCGTCGAGAGCACCATCGCCCGGCTGAATGGCCCGGACCTCGATGAGGCGACATTTCGCGAGAACTTCGCCACGCTCACCCTCGGTTCGGGCGGCGCGGCCATGGTGCTCGGGCGCAGTGATCAAGTGTCCGATGGTCACCGCTTCGTTGGCGGCGTGACGTCGGCGGCAACCGAGCACCATCAACTCTGTCGCGGGCAGGTCGACCAGATGCAGACCAAGAGCAAAGAGCTTCTCATTGCGGGCGTCACCCTCGCAAAGCAGACCTACGCCATGGCAAAGCGCGAGCTCGGTTGGAATCCGGATGCCGTGGGCGAATACATCTTGCATCAGGTGAGCCGGGCAAACACGGACAAGCTCGCAGAGGCGCTCGAGCTTCCAACCGACAAGTTCATGCATGCCTACGTCGAGCTGGGTAATGTCGGGCCCGCGGCCGTTCCGATGGTGCTTTCCAAGGCGGCCGAGGCAGGGCGCATTCAGCCGGGCGATCGGGTGGCGCTGATGGGCATCGGCTCCGGGCTCAACTGCAGCATGTCCGAAATCATTTGGTAAGCGGCCCGTGAAGGTTTCCGACGAGCTCTATCCGTTTGAGCCTCACTGGCTGACTCTGCCGTCCGGCCATCGGATGCACTACGTCGATGAGGGTCCTCGTGACGCCCCGATGGTCCTGATGCTCCACGGAAACCCGACTTGGTCGTTCTATTGGCGACGATTGATCTCGGCGCTGCGCCCCAGTCATCGCGTCATCGCGCCCGATCACATCGGCTGCGGGAAATCCGACAAGCCGGGCGATGACACGTACTCCTACCGACTCGCCGAGCGGGTCGAGGACATCGAAGCGCTGGTCGAGCAGCTCGGCCTCCAAGACATCACGCTCGCGGTCCACGACTGGGGCGGGATGATCGGCATGGGCTGGGCGGATCGGCACCCCGATCTCGTCGCGCGATTGCTCGTCTTGAACACCGCGGCATTTCCAATGCCGTCGACCAAGCGCCTGCCCGCTTCGCTTTGGTTGGCCCGTGACACCAAGGCCGGCGCTCTGTTGGTGCGTGGTTTCAACGCGTTTGCCCGGGGTGCGACGAGGCTTGCCGTCACCCGCGTCAGGCTTCCCAAAGAGGTGCGTGACGGCCTCTGTGCGCCCTACGACAGCTGGGATCACCGCCGCGCGGTGCTCCGCTTCGTGCAGGACATCCCACTCAAAGAAGACGACCCGAGCTTCTCGTTGGTTCGTCAAGTGGGCGAGCACCTCCATCAATTCAACGACCGTCCCGTCTTGATCTGCTGGGGCGACCGTGACTTCGTGTTCGATGAACATTTTTTGAGGGTTTGGAAGAGCGCCCTTCCCGATGCGGAGGTTCACCAGTTTGCTGACTGTGGTCACTACGTCCTCGAAGATGCGCCCGCGGAGATCGAGCAGCTCGTTCGCCGGTTTTTGGGAATCGCCGAATGACGCTCGAACTTTCGACAGTGGCCGACGTGCTGCCGCAGATGGCCTCGACGCAGCCCGATACGACGGCCATCTTCTTTCCGACGAAGCAACGCGACGCGGCGGGCAACGTCATCTATACCAAGGTCTCGTATCGAGAGCTCGACGGTCGCAGCAGGCAAATCGCCGCCGGCCTCCACGCCGTAGGAATCGAGCGTGGTCATCGCGCCGCACTCATGGTGCGACCGAGCCCCGAGCTCTTCGCCCTGACCTTCGGAATGTTCAAGGCCGGCGTGGTTCCGGTGATGATCGACCCCGGTCTCGGCATCAAAGGGCTGAGCAAGTGCCTCGCGCGCGCGCAGCCCAGTGCATTCGTCGGAATTCCCGTCGCGCACGCGGCTCGCATCGCCCTCGGCTGGGGCCGAGCGACGGTGGAGCGAACGATTACGGTTGGCGGCTGGGGTCTGGCAAAGCATACGCTCGCGCAGGTCGAGGCACTCGGCGCAAAACGGCTCGCCGCGGGCGACAGGCCCGTGCCCACCGGGGGCGACGAAGTAGCGGCGATCCTGTTCACGTCGGGCAGCACCGGACCGCCCAAAGGCGTCGTGTACCGGCACCGCCACTTCCTCGCGCAGGTGAAAGCAATTCGAGAGATGTTTTCGATCGAACCGGGCGAGATCGACCTGCCTACGTTTCCGCTCTTCGCGCTCTTTGACCCGGCGCTAGGCATGACGACGGTCATCCCGGACATGGACCCGAGCCGGCCTGCCAGCGTCGAGCCGCGCAACATCATCGAGCCTATTCAGCGTTTCGGAGTAACGACCATGTTCGGCTCACCCGCGCTGCTCAACGCGGTCGGCCGATACGGCGAGCAGCACGGCATCAAGCTGCCGAGCCTGCGTCGGGTGATCGCGGCCGGGGCACCGATGCCCGGGCAAACGCTCATACGTTGGCATGCCATGTTGCCTGACGACGGCGATGTGTTTCCGCCCTACGGCGCCACCGAATCGCTTCCGGTCGCCTGTCTACCGGGACGCGAGATCGTCGCGAAGACCTGGGCCGAAACCGAACAAGGGGCTGGCGTCTGCGTGGGCCTTCCCGTTCCAGAGATCGAGGTGAAGGTGATCCGCATCAGAGACGATGCGATCGACAACTTTTCCGACGATCTCGAGCTCGAAGATGGCGAGATCGGCGAGATTGCGGTTCGCGGCCCGATGGTGACCGAGGCATACTTCGCAGACGAACCCAATACGGCGCTATCGAAGATCCGAGACGGCGACTTCATCTGGCACCGCATGGGCGATGTCGGTTGGCGCGATGGCGAAGGGCGCCTTTGGTTCTGCGGGCGCAAGAGCCATCGCGTGCTCGTCGACGGCGCGACGATGTTCACCGTCCCATGCGAGAAAATCTTCGATGCACACCCGGCCGTCTATCGTTCCGCGCTCGTCGGTCCTCGGGGGCTGCCCACGCTCTGTGTCGAGCTCGAGCCCGGGCAGCGCTCGGCGGACTGGCCTGAGATCGAGCGCCAGCTCCGCCAGATCGCACAGGCACATCCACAGGCCAATCGCATCTCGCGCTTCGTCCGGCACCCGAGCTTCCCGGTCGACATCCGGCACAACGCAAAAATCGGCCGCGAAAAGCTCGCGAAGTGGGTCGAGGCCAATGGTCCATCATGACGGTCCTCGTTACAGGTGGCGGAGGCTTCATCGGCCGTTCGATCGTCCGGGCGCTGCTCGATCGGGGTGAAGGCGCGCGCGTGCTGTGTCGGGGCGACTATCCCTTGCTTCGCGAATGGGGTGTCGACCTTCAGCGGGGTGATATACGCGACCGTGATGTGGTGGCCTCGGCCGTCGAAGGATGCGACGCCGTCTTTCACACCGCAGCACACATCGACCTATGGGGCCCCTACGAAACCTTCTTCGCCGTGAACACGCTTGGGACTCGCCACGTCATCGACGCGTGTAAGAAGCATCGCGTTCCAAAGCTCGTCTACACCAGCACGCCGAGCGTCGTGCACTCAGGAGACGCCGTGTCGGGCGTCGATGAGTCCGCGCCCTATCCTTCCCAGTTCGAAGCGCACTACCCGGCGACCAAGGCGCTTGCGGAGCAAGAGGTCTTGGCCGCCAACGGCGAGGCGCTATCGACCGTCGCCATTCGACCCCATCTGGTCTGGGGCCCGGGGGACAGCTCGGCCCTGCCACGACTGGTCGCCCGCGCCAAAGCCGGGCGTCTACGCATGGTCGGGCGGCCGCAGCAGATCGACACGACCTACATCGACAACGCGGTCGCAGCCCATCTCTCGGCGTACGATCGACTCGCACCGGGCTCCTCGGTCGCGGGGAAGGCCTACTTCATCACGCAAGGAGAGCCGCTCGAAGGTCCGACGTTCATCAATGACATGCTCGACGCCGCTGGCCTGCCGCCCGTCACGCGAACCACTCCGACCCCGCTCGCCCGCTCGGCCGCCGCCCTGGCCGAGGCGGTCTGGAACGCCTTTCGATTGCAGTCCGAGCCCCCGGTGACCCGTTTTCTGGTGAGCCAACTCTCGACCGCGCATTGGTACGACATCTCCGCAGCCCGCCGGGACCTCGGTTACGACCCCGCGGTCCGCTACGCAGAAGGCATGGTCCGGCTCAAAGCATGGGCCCGAACCCAAACCTGGTAGTGGGACGTCGAGCTACCGATCGAGCAGCGATGCGATGTCAAAGTTTTGCGAAAGCGTGTGGACGATGCTTCGTGGCTCTACAGACTCGATGAAGGGCAAACGAAGTTGAGGCAGGCTCGGGTATCGTCTCGAGAACGCGTCCGTGATGCGGGCAGCGGCACGATTCCGTGTCGCGCGTTCGTCGTTGAGCGTGGAAAGAACCTCGTCGACGGCCGGTGTCGTCTCGCCGGAAGCCTCGAGCAGCTGAACCCAATCGCGCTCGGGAACGAAGGCGGAATTGAGGATCAAAGCCCGTGGAGTGATGTCGAGCTTCCCAAGCTGCTTGATCAGGTAGTCGACATCGTCGCTGGCAGCCGCGGTCGGAGAGGCGACCGGATAGTACCGCGTCTCGGGTCGAAGCAGCAGGTCACTCGTATGCTCGTTGAGCAAGATGAAGCGTTTGCGAACACGCGCCATCTCGGTAAACAAGCCTGCGACGTCTCGTGCCACGGGCCCCAATGCGCGCACCAGAAGTTGCTCGACACGGCCCATCTTGTCCTCTTGCGGCGCAACGCTCGTTCGCTTCCCGATCGCAGCCATCCAGCCTACCGCACGTCCGCCCAGAAGCTTTGCCAAGCGCTTCGGGTATGTGATGAAGTCGACGGCGTTGCGCGAGGGCGCCGTGTCGATCACCACCGCATCGACTTCATGCTCGATGATGGCTCGCCAAGTCAGGCTTATCGTCGCGACCTCGTGGATTCCAGGGACCGCCGCTTCGAGGACACGGTAGAGACGATTGTCGAGCAGCCGCTCGAGCGCCTGGGGTTCCTCCGCGAACAAAAACTCGACGAAGGTGCGCAAAGCATCCTGGGGGTCGGGCATGAGCCCAAAGAGCTGTCCGTTTCCGGAATCGAGCGAAAGCTCCCGAGCCTGTGTTCCGAGCTCGACGCCCATCGCGTCGGCAAGCCGGCGGGCCGGGTCGATGCTGACGATCAAGGCCCGGTATCCACTCTTGGCCAGGGCCAACGCAAATGCCGCCGACGCTGTCGTCTTACCGACACCGCCGCCTCCGGCGCAGACGATGACGACTGGATGTTTCATGCGGCTCCCGCGCTCCTCAGCCACTTGGCCACCGTTTGAGCGGTCGGATCGGTGGACGCAAACGGCAGCAAGGTAAGCCCACTGTCGCCGCCCTTTTCTTCGCCATACCGGTGCACTGTCTCGTCCAAGGCTTGCATGACCTGCTTGCGTACTGCGTCGCGGATCGAAAGAAGATCTGCCAGCTCTTGCGCCGCCTCGCCCAGGGCACCTTTGGATTTCGACATGGCTAGCGCATCGGCGAGCGCATGTTCCGGAGGCGCATCCGGCACGCGATTGACGACGAGGCGATCGACGGAAAGCCCCACCTCTCTTTCGACCGTCTCGCAGAGCGTCAAGGTTTCCCACAACACGAGGCGCTCAGGGAGGGTGACGACGACAATGGAAGCGCACCCGGGTGAAATCAGCTCGGCTTCGAGCCTTGCACAGAGGTCATGAACGGGCCCGCGACCGGTGAGCTCGCGACCCTGCCGGGCAACTTTGAGCCACGCGATGCTGTGCCCGGTCGCAGGCATGTCGAAGACGACGCGCTTGCCTGGATGCGCTTCGACGACCTGGCGCGCGAGCTCTAAAACGCCAAGCTCGCGAACTGCGGGGGCCGCACGAATCAACGGGCGCATCGCGAAGTTGTCGAGCGCGAGCTTCGCGAGCGTGGCCGACCCAAACACGGGCGCGGCGGCTTTGGCCACCGCACGGCTTGGGTCGAGAACGACGTGCTCTAGGCCGCTTGGCCGATCGCGGAGTACCCGTCGCGCGCCCGCACCGTCTCCAAACTCGACGTAGACCGCTTCGCCTTCGGCCTCTGCGGCCGCGAGCGCGAGCCCCGCCGCCACCGTGGTCTTGCCTACGCCGCCCTTTCCGGTGACGAACACTGCAGGCGCCAGGGGAACGTGTGACCCGATTTGTAAACCGCTAGTCGGCAAGGCCCGCTGCCATCCCTTCGAGAACCTCACCAAGCATCAGAACATACGCCTCACGGATGAATCGAACGTAGTGCGGGGCGGTATGCCCACCGGCGCGGGTCAGCGCCTCGATGCCACGCACCGTTTTGTACCACGTCTGGCAGATGTCCTCGTGCGTCCATTGTCCCGTGATCACCGGAGTCACTCGTCCGTCTTCGAGGTCGGTCTCGATGTCGATGTAGTCGTCGATCATCTGCACGAACAGCGAGACCTCGTACATCCATGGCCGGGCCCCTTCGCCGGCGTAGTGGTGCACCGGAAACAGCAGGCCGTCGATCGTTCCTTGAATGCCCGCCAGTCGGTGGCCAAGCCCGGTCGCGTCGCTCACGCCGGTCATCCCCGCCACTTCGGAATCGACCCAGTCCTTGAGTCGCTCGACCGCATGCTCGAACGGAACCCGCTCCCGAGGCGTCAAACCCCGCTCCATCTCGACTTGCAAGGCCCGCGTCAGTCGAAGCTCGGGGGTATCTGGCTCCCATTCGCCATCGAGGAGCGCGTGCAGCTTGCGACCGCGTTCCTCGGGCAGATCCTTCATGCAGTGGTCGAAGGCATGGTCGATCGTTGCGATGAACGCCGCGATGAGAATGATTCGTCGGTGCTGGTCGGCCAGCGCCACGCGACCGAGCACGTTGAGCGCCGCGCGTGCCGCAAGACCGAGCATCCAATTGGGCAAGGCCAGCCGATTTCCAATCCCGGTGATGAGAGCCACCGAAGCAGGTCTCTTCGGCGCACAGAACAGCACCGTATACGGCGCCGACGCGTAGAGGTCGCAGGCGGCCAGGCGCATTTTGACGGCAAACGGGTCGCGGAGCATCGCCGGCCAGTGCTCGCGAATCAGCGGCATCACGAACTGGTCGTAGTGGCGGCTGGTGACCTCTCGGATCCCAACGGTGAGCTGCGCGACCGAGGGATCGGCTGTTCCGATGAGCACGCGGAGCTGCTCGATGCGCCTCTCGCGCGAGAGCGCCGATGCAGGAGCGATGGTAGAGGACGGCTGGGCACTGGGGTTGAACATGGGTCGACGCGAGCCTAGCAGCAGAACTTGGCAGGAGCTGCCCTGGGCTTCGCTAGTGGGTCACAGCGTGAGGAGCTCCTCCGGGCTCTCGATCCATCGGCTTGGGCCGGCGGCTTCCAAAGTCTCTCGTGCGAAAGGACCCCAACTCACCGCGGCGGTCTGAACGCCTGCCCGTCGCCCGGCCTCGATGTCATGATCGGAATCGCCGATGAAGACCGCCTCCACCGGCAACGCATCGAGAGCCGCCAAGGCCTTGAGAACAGGCTCGGGGTGCGGCTTTCCGTGGACGACGTCGTCTGCACAGATACGAACGGGAAACTCCTGCTCTAGGCCGAGCAGTCGCAGCCCTCGATTTGCGCCCCGGCCAAGCTTGCTGGTCACCAAAGCGAGCTTCGCCTCGCTTCTGTGGAGGGTTTTCACCACCTCGATGACGCCCGGGTACGGCTTTGCCATCTGATCGTGATGCTCGAGATTGTAGTCGCGGTAGGTGTCGAGCAGTGCGTCGAGCTCCGCGTCAGAGCTCGCCATCTCGCGGAGTTGAACGCGAAGCGGCGTGCCAATACCCGCCAGCCAATGGGCATCCGACCGCTCGGGGCGGCCGTGAACGCGAGCAGTGTGATGGAACGACTTCAAGATGAGATCGATCGAGTCGAGCAGCGTTCCATCTAGATCGAAGAGGTACGTTTTCATCTTGGTGGCCCAACTGTGCAGCGGACGCTCACCAAGCACCTGTTCCGGGCTCTCCCTTGAAGGGACCGACGACCTCCGGTGTGACCCAACCTCCGTAGAAGCCTCCGGGTTGCGCGGTGACGCGGTGCCCCCCAACATAGCACTCGAGCTTGCTCGGGTAGAAGCCGAGGTACCCCCGGATCGCAACGAAGTCGATGAAGGGCTCTTGGTAGCTCCAAGCCACTTGGTCGATTTCATCTCCCTCGAGGTGCAACGACCAATACGTCGCCGATCCCTTCCATTCGCAGAGCGATGCCCCCCGCGCCTGTGACAACAGCTCCATCCGAACGTCTTGCGGCGGGATGTAGAACGTGGGCGGGCTCGCGGTTTCGAGAACACGGATCGCCTGGCGCGACTCCGCGATGACCATGTTCCCGTGCACGACCCGAACCAGACGCGTATCGGGTTCGAGTCGGGGCGGGCGCGGATAGTCCCAAACCGATTCCTGGCTCGGCCCCGGCTGGATGGCCCAGCCGGGCCGCCCCGAGCCACGATGGCTCCACTGAGCGCGCGTCTGCGCGAGATCGTCGTCGTTCATCAAACGACAATAGGGCGCAGACGGCGCCTCCGGAAGTGACCGTTGGCGATTGCCAAGCCTTTCTCGAGCACTATACCGATTGGCCAGAGGTGGATTCATGAGGGCAATGATCGTTCGAGAGGCCGGCGGGCCGTTCGTACTGGATGAGCGTGATATCCCCGAGCCCGGTCCCGGAGAGATTCGTATCAGAGTCGAAGCATGTGGCATCTGCCACAGCGACGCATTCGTGAAGTTCGGACAGTTCCCGGGTCTCGAGCTCCCGCGTGCGCCAGGGCACGAGGTGGCAGGGGTCGTCGACGCGCTCGGCGAAAGTGTGGACGCGTTTGCAGTCGGACATCGCGTTGGAGTGGGCTGGCACGGCGGGCACTGCTTCAAGTGCGATCCCTGTCGACGCGGCGACTTCATCAACTGTGTAAGCGCAAAGATCGCCGGAATCAGCTACGACGGCGGCTACCAGGAGTACATGGTCTGTCCATGGGAAGCCGCGGCTCGGGTGCCCGATGAGCTCAGTCCAGCCGAAGCGGCGCCCCTCCTCTGCGCAGGCATCACCACCTACAACGCACTCCGCAACAGTGGAGCTCGGCCCGGTGACCTGGTTGCCGTGCAAGGCGTCGGTGGGCTCGGTCATCTTGCGATTCAGTTTTCGAATCGAATGGGATTTCGCACCGTTGCCGTCTCGCGCGGCACGGACAAAGAACAGCTCGCGCGCGACTTGGGGGCGCACGAATACATCGATTCCAGCTCGGCGAACGAGGTCGAGGAGCTTCAGAAGCTCGGCGGGGCCAATGTGATCTTAGCCACGGCCCCAAACGGCAAAGCCATCGAGGGCATCCTCAATGGCCTTCACGGCCGCGGCAAGCTCATGCTCGTTGCGGCAGCCCCAGATCCGATCTCCGTCAACGCCTTCGCCATGCTCTCCGGGAAAACGATCCACGGCTGGCCGAGCGGCACCGCGGTCGACAGCGAAGACACGATGCGCTTCGCCGCGTTTGCCGGCGTTCGGCCACAAATTGAGCACTTCCCCCTCGAGGCGGCCAACGAGGCCTTCGCCAAGGTCATGGAGAACACGATCCGCTTCCGCGCAGTTCTCGACGTGGCGAGCTAGCCCGCCGACGGCCCCCGTCCACTACTCGCACGCTTCTCGCGTCACCTGGTGCCGGAAATCGAACATGCGCTCGAGGTTTCGGCGGGCAAAGCCGCCGCCAAACGTGCGGCCGAGGATGCCCAGCGGCAACTCGTATTCGATGTCATCGGTCAACACGCACTGATTGTCGCCACGGGGCGTCACGATGTGCTTGTGCAACCAACTGGCAAACGGGCCCTTCACCATGCGGTCTGCAAACATTTTCCCAGGATCGTATGCCACGTGCTCGGCTACGATGGTCTGCCACAAGGGTCCGACCTTGACCTGCAAGATCACCTGCGTCCCGACCTCGAGCGAGGTTGGTGGCTGCACGATTCTCGTCGTCTGCCAAGGCGGCTGCAGCCGTTCGAACGCATCTGGTGCTTCATGGAATTCGAACACTCTTTGAGCGCTCGCATCGATTGTGCTTTCTTTGACGAATCGCATGTTTTTTCCCTCTGGAGTCCTAGCACGCGTTCGCGGTGCCCACGACGAGATCTTCGCTCCCGCTTGCCCACGCCCCTGTGGATGGTACCGTCGTTCGCTCACAGAGATGGAGGCGTCGCCGAGCGGATGACCCGCACTTGGGCCTGCCTGTGTCGAGAGGCGCTTAGTGTCCCAGGCTGGACGAGAACGATCAGGACGATGGGTTGCGGTCCTCGTCGCGTCGTTTGCCGTACACCTTCTCGCACTCTCGGCTGTGCGCATCGACTCGCGCATCGGCACCACGTGGGATTCGAACGTGGTCGATATCAACTTCACGGTGGCAGAGCCGCCGCCACCCCCAGCGTCCCTCGAGCCAGCTGCGGTAGAGCCTCGAGCTCTGGAGAACCCGGCGATACAAGTGCCCGTCGTGGCCTCGCGACGCTCGCGCCCGGCCGTCGAAGCGAGTCAAGCCGTTCCCGCGGAGCGCACCCCGAGCTCGCCGGCGCCGTTGGAATCCGAGGTGATGCTTGCACTCGATCCCAACTCCGCGGCGCGCGCCTTCGTGGTCTCCCAACAAGTCGCGCCTAGCGAAGCCTCCGTCGCTGAACGGGAGGAGGCCAACGCCGCCGAGGCGGGGCCAAGGAACTACTTCGAAGGCGTCGGTAACAAGCAGCACCTCTCCGTGCGTGATCCCCCAAAGCTGCGTCGGCACCAAGATGGCACCCATCATTACAAGGGCCACGCATTCAAGGCGGTCGTCGAGAAGGATGGCTCGGTCACCTTTGATGATGGATACGGTCAGGGCGTCACCGTCCGTTTCGACATCACCGACGCCATTATGCGGAGGCGAGGCGAAGACCCGTACCGTGTAGAAAAGAACTGGTTCCTCGAGGGCACCGAGGAGTTTCGCCAAGAGCTCTTTGAACGCTGGCGAGCCAAGCAAACCCTCGTTGCGGTTCGAAAGCTGCGCGTCCGGCTCCTTCGCATTTCCGAGAACGACTCTCTTACCGGCAACGAGAAAGCCGCGCGCATCATCGCCCTGTTCAAAGACACATCCGACGACGAGGCCGGCGCCTCGGCGCGCACGGCGATCGCCGAATTCGTGGCAGACAGGATGCCGGGCGTCGAGTTGCCACGTTAAAACGACCCTCGCCAAACGTCAGCGAGACGGAATCGTAACCGGGACCGAATGCGTGTTGTTCGTCTCGTTGGCTTCTTCGAACAGATCGAGGGGGTCGGTCGTCATCCGCACCAAGTAATTGCCTGCCGGCACGTCTGTGATCTCGATGTACTGGCAGCCAAGCAAAGCGCTATAGAGGTCCGAGCAGCCTGCGGTCAGTCCCTGGAAGTCGCAATCGAAGAAGGTCTGCGAACCTGACTCGCAAGAGCTGTCTCGAAGGCAAAACCCTTGCTTGTGACCGGCCGCCACGACATTTTGTCCGGTCTCGTCAAGGAGCTCGTAGGCAGCGAAGTTCTGATAGTGAGCGTGGCCGTGACCGTCGGCCGGTGCGCAGATGAAGTTGGGCTCGGCACAGATTGCCGACGGGTTCTGCTCGCAGTTTGGACAACCGGGGTCTCCTATCACCACGTCGGCGGGGCCGAGGTTGTGAGTCGTTCCTGAAAACCGCACGATGTCGATGCCGCTGCTCGCCGAGGCGCATCCTTCGAGCAAATCGGCCGCCGGAACCGTCGTGTCGAGCTCGATTTGGATGTTTGACACCTCCGCCGTGAGGTCGGGCAAGTTGCCAACTCCGCCGCCCATTCCGGCCGCGCCACCGAGGCCACCGGTACCACCTTCACCCGCTGAGCCACCCGTGCCACCTCCGCCCGCTGAGCCACCAGCGCCGCCTTCACCCGCCGCGCCGCCTGTACCACCTTCGCCGGCCGCACCGCCCGCACCGCCTGTACCGGCTTCACCGGCCGTTCCGCCTCCGCCACCTTCACCCGCCGCAGCACCGGTACCGCCCTCACCCGCTGCGCCGCCTACCCCGGAGCTGCCGCCAGTCCCTCCGTCGCCGCCCGAACCGCCGTCGCCGCCGCTCGAGCCACCGCACGCAGGAAGAACCAGCCAAAGGGTCGCTGCCAACAGGAGGGGACGCATGGAGGAAGGCTAGCAGGCTTCTGGTACTATGCTCGGCAGATTATGAGTAGGAGTGTCGCGTCCGAGGGCAAGCGTGTCCCCCATCGATTGATCACCCTTGCTTTCTCTCACTACAACGAGAAGGCCCGATGGGCGCTCGATCGATATGCCGTTCCCTACCACGAAGAACCACACATGCCCTTCGTCTGCTCCTTGGCGGTTGGCGTCGCGACGCGGGGTCGCGGTGGCGCGGCAGACCGCACGTCATCTCGATACTCGACGCCCGTCCTCATCCTGAACGATGGGCGTATCCTCACGGACTCCACCGACATCGTTCGCTTTGCTGCGGGCCGAGACGACGCTTTGTTTCCAAACACCGAAGTCGCGGAGCTGGTGAGTCACTACGGCGACCAGCTGGGTCCATACACGCGCTTGCTTGCATACTGGCACCTCGGCCGTCATCCAGGAATGATCGAGCAACTCGCAGCTGACAACGTGGGCCGTCGCGAAGCGTGGCTGTTCAAACGAGTCGTCCCATTGGCCCGGTCTCAGCTCACCCGTGTCTTGAACCTCACGCAATCAGGTCACGATCGTGCACTAGCGCGCGTCCGCCAGGAGCTCGACGACGCCGCATCGAGGCTCGAGCATCACAACTACCTGTGCGGCAATCGGTTCACTGCGGCCGACCTCACCTTCGCAGCGCTCCTCGCACCGGGTCTGTGCCTCACACCCGAAGAGGGCTTCGGCGCCGTTCTACCCGACCGGGCCTCGCTCGACGATGAAGCCCAGGCGCTCATCCGCGAAGTTCGCACCCACCCCGCCGGTCAATTCGCACTTCGGCTCTACGCCGAAGAGCGACGCCGCGTGCTCCAACGGGCATCATCGTGTCGGGACCACAACGACGGCTGCAATTTCACGATCCAGTGACCGGCGAGACGATTCCCGGATGTCCTAGTGCCATTCTAGGACGTCGCGCGAAACCGCTTGGACGGGTCCCCATTGCGGTTCTCCAAAAGGATCGCGTAGTGTGGGCCCGAGGTAACTGTGGAACGTCCAGTCGAGGCTGCGATAACCCTGACCGAAGCCGCCTACGATCTGCAGGTCGCGGAGGAAGATTGGTTTCCAAAAGTGATTGATGCTGCAGCCGTGCTCATCGATCATGGGCTCGGCGTGGCAGGCTTGTCGGGAACGAAGCCCCCGGGCAAGGGGCCCATGCAGGTCGAAGAGCTGCACGTGGCGACAGGGCCTGCAGACTTTCCGATCCGCCTCATGCGCGCGATAGCCGAGCTCCCGCCGGACAGTGTGCGGCAGTTCACACAGTCCGGAATCGGGGTGCTATCGGAGCTCAACGCTGAACACCCACCGTTTCTCGACGCTTGGCGGCGTCACATCGACTACGCCAAGGACGGTATCGGCATCACCGCGTTGGACCCCAACGGACGCGGCATCCACATCATTGCCCCCGTACCTGACGCGACCAGCCTGAGCCGCGCGGAACGAAACCGATGGCAGATGCTCGCCGCGCACCTGTGCTCCGGCCTCCGCCTCCGAGGAGCATTGGCCGCTTCGAGCTCGCCGTCGCGAAGCGCGAACGGGGACCTCCCTTGCGGCGCCCACGCGCTTCTCGATGCCAAGACCTTCCAGGTGACCGAGGCCTTGGAGGACGCACGACTGCCCGGTTCACTTCAAGCGCTGCGCGAGGCTGCCATTCGGATGGACCGTGCACGCGGCCCACTTCGAAAAAACGACACCGAAGAGGCCTTGAAGATCTGGTGGGCGTTGCTCCGAGGCAGATGGTCGATGGTCGAATGGTTCGATACCGACCAGCGGCGCTACATCCTCGCAGTGCCCAACGCTCCTAGCGTCGTCGACCCGAGGGGGCTTACGCAGCGCGAAAGCCAGGTCGTAGCGTATGCTGCCCTCGGGGAAAGCCACAAGCTCATCGCCTACCGCCTCGGAATCTCCCGATCGAGAACGAGCAACGCCCTCACCTCGGCGATGCGCAAGCTCGACGTGAAAACGCAGCCACAGCTGGTGGCCAAACTGCGCGCAATCGGCGATCAGGTCCCGCAGAAGGTTTCCCGAACGATCTGATCGGGTCGCGGGGGCTCTGCATAATGTTCCTGCGACGCCTGGTCTTCGTAGGGCGACGCCAGCACTTCGATGAGTTGCTCGAACGGCTCGAGATCTTCCTGCTCGACCGCAGCCTTGATCGCTTCTTCGACCCGATGGTTGCGTGGTATGAAGGCTGGATTGACCAGGCGCATGTCGCTCCGAAGCGCTGCAGGCGATCGATCTTCGCTGCCAAGGCGGCGGCGCCAACGCACGGCCCATTCATCGAAAGCCACTGGGTTTTCAAAGAGGCCGCTCACCCAGTCATCGTTTTTCGAGGTCGAATCGACCAGGTCGCCGAGGCGGCGAAACGTGAGCGTCAAGTCCGCCGCGTTCTCCGCCATCCGTCGGAGTAGATCCTGAGCGAGCTCGAGGTCCCCTTCACGAGCGTCCCCGAGGCCGAGCTTCCGGTGCAGGCCGGGTCGATAGTGATGCGCAAAACGCGTCGGAAACGATTGGATCGTCTCCGTGGCCAGCGTGACCGCGGTATCTTCGTCGTCCGCGATCAGTGGCAACAGCGCGTTCGCGAACCCGGCGAGGTTCCATTGGGCAATCGACGGCTGGTTTCCGTATGCGTATCGCCCCCGATGATCGATGGAACTGTAGACCGTGTCGGGATGATAGCTGTCCATGAACGCGCAGGGGCCATAGTCGATGGTCTCGCCAGCGATCGACATGTTGTCGGTGTTCATCACCCCGTGAATGAAACCGACCAGCTGCCAGCGAGCCACCAGTGCTGCCTGCCGCTCGATTACGGCATCGAGCAACGCGAGGATCGGGTTATCTGATTCAGAGGCCTCCGGGTAATGGCGGGCAATGACGTGATCGGCCAGCGCGCGGACGCCGGCGTAGTCGCGACTGCCCGCGAAGAACTGAAACGTCCCCACCCTGATGTGGCTCTGCGCCACTCGCGTCAGGACGGCGCCCGGCAGGTAGGTCTCGCGCCGAATCCGCTCGCCCGTCGCCACGGCGGCCAGCGAACGCGTGCTGGGGATGCCCAGGGCCGCCATCGCCTCGCTGATGATGTACTCGCGCAACACCGGTCCCAGTGCGGCACGCCCGTCTCCGTTGCGAGAAAACGGGGTAGGACCGGAACCCTTGAGTTGGACATCGCGACGCACACCCTCGCGATCGATGAGCTCCCCAAGAAGAATGGCCCGTCCGTCGCCCAGCTGTGGCACCCAGCTCCCGAACTGAAAGCCGGCGTATGCCATGGCCAAGGGCTCGGCACCGTCGGGCACTCGGTTCCCGGCCAGCACCTCGATCCCTTCCGGCGCGGTCAATCGCTCTGGGCTCAGCCCGAGGTCGAGGGCCAGTTTCTCATTCAGGCGGATCAGGCACGGCTCGGATACCGGCCTTGGCGGCAGCCGCGCAAAAAAACGCTCGGGCAGCCGCGCGTAGCTATTGTCGAACGGGAACATCGCGTCCTCAGTGGTCCGTTTGTGCATGAATGGCCGCGTCGACTGTAGCAGCTCCACGCCTCCGACAGCAGGGCGTGCTTTTGGTGAAACCAGCCCTCGTGCTACCGTGACCGCTTCTCGGAGGTACTGGATTGAAACGCGAAATTCGGGTTGGAATCTGTGGATGCGGCGTGATCGGCGAAGGCCTCGTGAGGGTTTTACTCGAGCACGCCGACGTCATTGAAGCACGGGCAGGAGCGCCCGTCCGGCTTGCCGCAGTGGCCGACAAAGACCCGGCTCGGCTGGACCTCGTTCGCGCGCTCAGTCCGAGCGTCGCCTTGCTCGATGACGCGTTTGCGCTCGCCAAGCGAGACGACGTCGATATCGTCGTCGAGCTCATCGGCGGCGTCGAAGTTGCCGAGCGCTTGGTGCGCGCCGCGTTGGATGCGAAGAAGCACGTGGTCACCGCGAACAAAGCGCTTCTGGCCGAGCGCGGCGCGGGGTTGTTCGATCTTGCCGCGGCCAACGGCTGCGATTTGTATTTCGAGGCCGCGGTGGCGGGCGCCATCCCCGTGATCCGCGTGATTCGCGAGTCGCTCGCTTCCGACCACATTCGTTCCGTCCGGGGCATCATCAACGGGACCAGCAACTACATCTTGTCGAGCATGGCGAACGAAGGAGCGGCATTCGCCGACGCGCTCAAAGCCGCGCAACAGGCAGGGTTTGCCGAAGCGGACCCAACGCTCGACATCACCGGCGGCGATGCGGGTCACAAGTTGGCGCTGATCGCCGGCCTCGCGTTCGGCGCTCGCGTGCTCCCGAGCGAAATCCTGACCGAGGGCATCGAGCACGTAGACCCGAGCGACATCAAATATGCGCGAAACTTCGGCTACGTGATTCGGCCCCTTGCTGTGGCAGAGCGCCTGCAGAGCGGTGCCCTAGATCTTCGAGTCCATCCGGCATTGGTGCCCAAGAGCGACCCGCTTGCTCACGTCGACGGCGCGCTCAACGCCGTGGCGATCCAAGGCGAGATGGTTGGGCCGAGCTTCCTCTCCGGCCTGGGGGCTGGCGCCGGGCCCACGGCGACCAGTGTCGCGGGCGACATCATCGACATTGCGAAAAACTCACTCGCCGGCGCGCCCGTGAGGCGATGGCACCTGCCATCCGAGGGCGAGCAGGAGCTTCAATCAATCGGCGATTTATCGTCCCGCTACTACCTCCGGTTTACGGTGACGGACCAACCCGGTGTCCTAGCGGCGCTCTCCGGCAAGCTGAGCGACTCCGGCATCTCCATCGAGGTGATGGTTCAGGATAGGGACGCCGGCGACGACGGCACCGCGACGATCGCCATCCTGACGCACCATGCGCGAGAGGGCGAAGTCCGAGCGTCCCTGAACGCGATCGACGAGACGCAACTCACGACGGCCCCAACGCACCTCATCCGCATCGTCGAATGAGCGACTTCTTACTGCCCACCAGACACCGTTAGCGCGAGCTGCACCTCGATGGGCTCAAAACCGCCAGTGTCGACCGTGCAGCTCGTGGGCAGCGGCACCTCCGTCGGGTCCAGTCGAACGCTCCATTCCTGAGGCACTCTGCCATTGAAATCAGTGGTCGACGCGCCCGACGCAAGTAAAATCGGCGGGTAGGATGGTACGCTCGACGCCACGATGACTCCGGCCGCACTTTGGTTGGTCACGAGGGTGAGCACAACGGATGAGCTCGGGTCGAAACCCGTGGTCGTCGCGCCGAGGGCTCGGCGAACGGTGTCGCCACTTCGTTGGTTACCAGGTCCAGCTGATTGACCCTGATCTCTCCATCAATCGGGCAACCATCACCAAAATCGATCTCTTGCGGATCATCACCTGGGCCGATGCATTGCTGATCGATGCATGTTTCATCGGAGTCGCATTCTCCGGTGGTCGTACACACGCTGCCTGTCTGATAGGGGTCGGCGCAATACTCAGGCGATCTGGGTACATTGAGCGCCTCCCATCTGAGCCGGCTCGTATCGCCTGGACAGATGGTGTCGGGCTCAGCGCTGAATCGAAAGTTCTCTGGAGCTCCCAAGCCAGTGGTGTCGACCGAGCATGAGCCGATCAGTAGAATCGAGAACCCCATTACGCAACACTTCATCGTGCATTTCTCCTGGCCTACAGCTTCGCAAAAGTCGCTCTTGGTTGATCTCGCGAAATCAAGAGATCCCAGCAGTGGGTCGCCTGGTCGCCTCGGCCTGCACGTACTCACAGGCTGCGATCAACTGCGGCACGAAGTTCGAATCGCGGGCGGCGCACGCGAAATGATCGCCGTGAACCTCGAACGATTTGGCACCCGGAATCGCTGCGGCCAGCGCATACTGACGTCGCGTGGGGACAATCTTGTCTCGCGTCGTGATGACGACCGCGGTCGGAACCGTGATGTTCGAGGCCCAATCACGTGACGAGAAGCGAAGCACCGCTCGTGTTGCCTGAGCGAGCGCTGCGGGATCGCTCCCAGACATCTCGCGGCGAACGAAGTCCTTGCCTTCTTGGCCGGGCACGGTCTTGACCATGCTTTCGATGATCTGCCCGCGTACCAACTTGGGCGCCAGCCGAGCGCCGACCACGGCGCCAGGCAAGACCGCACGCGTCAGGACGGGAAACTGCTGCGGCGTGAAGTACCTCGAGGTCGCGCAGAGGACCAATCCACTCACTCGGTCCGGGTGCCGGTTCCAGCAAAGCTTGGCGATAGGCCCACCCATCGAATAGCCCACTGCAATGAACCGATCAATGCCAAGCTGGTTGGCCACGGCAATGACGTCGTCCGCGCAATCCTTCAGTCGAAACCAACGCGTGCGAATGCCCTGGCCGTGGCCACGGTGATCCACCGCCACCACATGGTAGCGCTTCGCAAGCTCAGGGAACGCGGCAAACCAATTTAAGCGCCCCGTCGCGCCAAGGCCGTGGAGCAGCATGAGGGTAGGCGCGCCTTTGGGCCCCTTGAACTCGACGACGCGAATCCGGCCGCGGCCCTCGAGGTCTAAAAAGAGCTCATCTCCGCGACGATTTCGCTCCGCTGAGTCCGTGTTTGAACTATTTCGCAGCGCTTCCGCCATTGCTCAGGGCTGTGTGCCATGCTTCGAGCCGGCGCAAGCCGGCAACGATGGCGACTCCAGGCGAATTTTTTGCGGCGTTCGAGGAAGCTGCTCGGGACAACCCCAACGCGGCGACGCAGCCCGATGCGGTTTTCAAGTTCGTTCTCTCAGGAGAGGGCGGCGGGACCTGGACGCTCAATCTCAAACGAGGTGCCTCTTCCCCCTTTGTCAGCACGGGCGACGGTCCGAAAGAGGATGCATCAATTCACGTCGCGTCCGAGGACTGGGTTGCGCTGACCACGGGCGAAATGAACCCGATGCGAGCCTTCATGTCGGGCAAGGTCCGAGTTGATGGCGATCTCAAGCTGGCGGTCAACCTCCCGAACGTCGTGAACATGGTGGAGGGTTACGGCATCGGCACGCGGGGGCCGATCTCGGCGGCGATCGCTCGTCTGCGCGGCGCGCTTTCCGCATTCAGCCGAAAGCCTCCGTCGATTGACCCCATGCCACCGACCGTCTCGGGAAGCTTGCCCTGGGTCGGCGCCGGGCGCGCGCTGGTCCGAGATCCAACCGAGTTCTTCACCGACTGCCGCAAACGCCTTGGCGATACGTTTCTGGTGGACGCGTTTGGCTATCGGCTGTTCTGTCTATTCTCGCCCATGGGCGTTCGAAACCTTTGGCGTCTGCCCGAAGAAACCGCGAGCAAAGCGCTCGCAGACCTCACCCTGCTGAGCCACAAGGTGCCGATCGAGCTCTTCGAAGGCCGTCGCACCCTCCCACATGACCTGTTCGCCCGCGACGATGTGGAAGTGTACCTCGACCATCTCCACAAAGCCGTCGACGTCGAGCTTTCCTCACTGGGTGAGTCAGGGTCGCTCGAGTTGTTTGAGTTCACCAAGCGCCTCGCGCATCGAATGGGCCTCGCGAGCTGGGGCGGCATGAGCGCGGCTTCCGACGAGCAACTCGCAGCCTTGGCCACGCAGTTCGAACAGCTCGACGCGTCCGAATCATTCGTACACCCCCACAAAGCCTTGCTGGCGATCGCGACGAGAAAGCGACGGGAGCGACGCGCAATGCACGCAATAGAGGCGATCTTTGCGGACATGCTTCGGGAACGAAGCGGCAACACGGATCTAAACGAAAACGACCTCTTCACCCGGATCTGCGCGTCCTGGGACGATGTTCCGAGCCCCGCGCGAGAAATCGGAATCGCCCGCGATGTGATCGTCGTGCAAATGGGGTCGCAGTCCAACCTGTTTGCGGCGATGGCGTGGACACTGATTTTTGCACTTCAACACCCCAGCATCATCGACCAGGTTCGCTCCGAGGGCGATGGCGTTCTCGATTCGTTTAGTCACGAGTCCATTCGAATGGCCCAGCGATCGATCGTCTTGCGGCGGGTGGTGAGTCCGGTCGAAGTTGCCGATGAGCAAACCACCTACCGTATAGAGCCTGGCACCCTCATTGCGACGATGCTGTCGGCGACCAACCAGTCCGCTGCCAAAGGGCTCGACCGGTTCGACGAGAACAACTACCGGGGCGCGACTTTTCTTCGTACGAAGGACCTGCCCGCGCGCGAGTTGGTCACCACGTACGGCCATGGCAAGCACACATGCCCCGCCCATCGCTTCTCGACCTCCGCCATTCGGCACTCGGTGGGAGAGATTTTCCGACGCTTCGAGCTCAGCGCAGAGTTTGACGAGCCGCTCCCGTTGCCCCGCCAAATCGGGGGCGTGGCGCGCGCCGATCGACCATGCAACGTTCGCTACTGGGCGCGCCGCTAGGATCCCACCCACGACGCACCTCTTTTCATTCCGTCCAACTCTCTTCGTGATCTCACTGCTGGCTTTGGCCCGCTGCAGCGATTCCAACGGCAGATCCGGTTCAGCAGGACCAACTGGCCCGCTTCCAGCGCCGCAAGCGATTCCCGACGCAGTCGAGGGCGGTCGCATCGTCGATGCGTCGGGACGCGAGGTCTTGCTTCGCGGCATGAATGTGAACGCGCTCGTCGAGTATGCACAATACAGCGATGAGCTCTTCACGACCTATGCATTCACCGAGGAAGACGCGATGCTTCGCGAGCGGAGCGTCTATACGATACTCGACCTGCACCAAGTTCGATCCGAGTCACGCGATGAACGCAGTACCCCAATCGGCTACACGCTTCATTCATGGGCGGCCAACCTCGGTCGAATCTTTTTCATCGCAGCGCGCCACGGGGTACTGCAGCGATCCCCGCTGTACGCTGTGTACGTTCCGCGAGGTGCCCGCCTGTTCAATCATCCGGTCGTCGATGCGGAACCGAATCTCTTCGCGGTCGGCGTCGACGGTCGCAACACCGAGCGAATCCCGCACCTCCACCGCGGATGCGGCACGCAGAAGCGTACCGGGCTCGATCGAGCCTTCGTTTGCCAGGGTGGCTTGAACGAGCCTTCGCAGTGCGTCGCTCGATAAGGCCAAGGCGCAGTCGCGATGCGCCCGATATCCAGTGCGCGAATCGTAGACCACGAACGGAACCGAGAGCAGCTCCGGCACGAATCCGCCCGTGTGACCAAAGCCCCCGTACTCGCCAAAGAGCTCTCCGTGATCCGCGGTGACCACCAGCACGAACGGACGTCCGCGCGATTCCGCAATCTCCAGCAACTCCGCCAGGTGTCGGTCGACATCCGGCAGCAGGCGTTCGAACGACGACTTCGCGTGCGCGATCAGTTGCTGGCTTTCCGCAAGGTCGCAGCCGACGCGATAGCATGAGGCCATGAACCTCTGCATCTGTTCTTCATCGAGGTCTGAGTCTGCCGAGCCGGCCGGTCGGTACGGTGCGTGCAGATCGAGGAAGTGAAGGTACGCCAACTGAGGACGAGGACTCGATGACCTCGCGTTCAGCTCCGAGAGCATCGTCCGCGAGTCGATGAACTCCTCCCTCGGGTCGACACTTCCGGTGCTCAGCGATTGCCAAACCTGAGCGGCCACGGCAGGAATAGCGAATCGGGTGGCCAGGTCGGCACCCAGCCCCGAGGAGTAGTGGCCATAGCAATCGGCGCCTTGAATGCGAACGCCCCTTCGCCCAAGCCACATCGACGACGCGTATCCGCGTGCTGTGGCCATGCCCGGCAGCGAATCTTCACAGCGGAAGCTGAAGCGGTCGCCGTAGGTGTTGGCACGCAAGATTTCATACGTCGCCAAGCCGTCGGCGATGATGTTCGGAAAGTGCAACCCCCGTGCGCAAATCCTCGCCGCAGCGCCAGCAGATGCTCGGCAATACCGTTCGAAAACGTCGCGACCGAGTGCATCGAACGAGGCTACGTAGATATCGGGAAGCGTCTCGTCGGCCGCGGTCTCGATGCCGCGAACGCTGGAGGCAGAGCTGGCCAGGGCGCCAAGCGTCGGCGTCGATAACATCACAAGCAGCGTGCCGCTCAGGAGCGAACGCCGCGGCATACGGCTAATCCACAGCGAGCAGACCCACGCAATCGCGCCGAGCCCCATGATCGCCAGCACCGACGGGGAGCGGAGAAACACAGCCATGTTCCCCCCGACCGACCGCCACTGAAACGCCACCGCGTAGCAGCTGGCGCTGTAGACCCAGACGAACCAGAACAATACGCTCGGCTCCAAAGACAATCGCTTTGCGACCAGTAGCAGCACGGCAAACATCACGAGCGACACCAGCACGAATCCGCCCACGGCGAACGGACTTTCGAGCAGCGGCGCACTGATAACGAACATCTTGACGGACTCAATCGCATAGAGCGTCACCGCAATGATCGCGAACGCACGCCACGGCGCGACCCGTCCACCCAAGATCAACGCCAAAACGAACGGAAGGCCCAGATAGGCAACGATGAGAGCAACGGTCCAGGACCCAAGCGCCCCGAAAAACGGACCTTGCTTGCAGTAGAGATAAACGCTCTCCACTAGGAACAAACCAAAGCCAAACACGAGCGACCAAACGAGCAAGCTCGTTCTATCGGACCAGCCATCCGTTCGCGCGAAAGTATCCATCACCCGGCCCCATGTTGATTGCTCTCAATCGCAGAGCAAACTGATTTCGACCGACGACAACTATTGGAGCCCTCAGAGGCGTTGAAAGGCCGCCCCATGAAGCCGTCATGCTCCATTCACATGCCGCCAGCCTCGGTGCGATCTGCGCCGCCTAGAAAGGGGGGCGGTGACCCGCCCAGGGGCGCGCGTTCTCGAGCTGGGCTGCAAGGGCGAAGAGCGTTTGCTCGTCGCCGAACCGGCCGGTGAACATCACGCCAATCGGTAGATTCTCGGCATTCCAGAAGAGCGGGACGCTCATGCTCGGCTGGCCGGTGAAGTTCGCGACCTGCGTGAACCCGGCGAATCGGAGCATTTCAATGACGGCCTGCTCGATCACGCCCGGAATCTTGAGCGGTGCCTTGAATCCCGTCGCGGTGATGACTCGTTGAAGCAGCGCCTCGACTCCCTTCGTTTCGAGCGCACCAATTTCAACGGGCGGCTTGCATAGCGTCGGGGTCAGGATTGCATCGTACTGGCCGAAGCGTCCTGCCAAGCGTCGTGCCTCTCTTTGGAGGAAACGCTCGGCCACCACGAGCTCTTCCGCGTTGATGGAACGGGCTAGGACACGGGCAATCCAAGTCGAGACTTCGAAATCGCGGCGGGCAGCCTTTCGGTTTCGCACCTGCTCGGCATCTCGGATATCAGCCGCGATGTTCGCTGCGTAAACGCTTACGAATGCCCGACTGATTTCTTGCTTCGGATGATCGGGCGCAACTGCCTCGACTTCGTGACCGAGCGCTTCGCAAAGCTTGGCGGCATCTGCGACTGCAGCGACGCAGTCGGGGTGGGCGTTTACGGAAAATGCAGGGTCGCTATGAAATGCAATCCGAAGCTTGCGAGGCCCGCGCATCGCCGCCTCGAGAAAGGTGCCGACCACAGCGGGTGCCGCGTAGGGCGACGTCGGTTCGATGCCATGCGTCGCATCGAGCATCGCGGCGCTATCACGAACGCTGACGCTCAGCACGTGCTCCGAGACAAACCCGCTCCAGTTCTCGCTTGCAAAAGGGCCGGCAGGGTTTCTGGCGCGCGTTGGCTTGATGCCGAATACGCCACAGCAAGAAGCCGGGATCCGAATCGAGCCGCCCCCATCGCCGCCGGACGCCATGGGCACGACGCGGGTCGCCACGACAACCGCCGACCCACCGCTCGACCCACCGGGTGTTCGTTCTGGGCTCCAAGGATTGCGCGTCGGTCCGTTGACTTCCGATTCGGTGATCGGAGGAATACCAAGCTCGGGCGTGCTGGTCTTGCCAAACGGGACCACGCCGGCATCGAGCCATCGTTGGTAGAGCGTCGTCGGCTCATCGGGCACCCAGCCCCGCCAGAACTGGGACCCCATCTGGGTGGGAACACCCGGGATGCGCTGGATCAGATCCTTGATCAAGAAGGGCACCCCTTGGAACGGACCTGCAGGCAGATCCTGCGCGGCCATCTTCCGCGCTTGCTCGTACATCTTGTAGACGAGTGGGTTCAGCGTCGGGTCGACCGCCTCCGCGCGTGCAATTGCCGCCTCGAGAAGCTCCGCAGGCCGGACCTCGCGGTCCTTGACGAGCTCAGCCAAGCCGAGGGCGTCGTACTCGTCGTATTCGGAAAATGGGGTCACGTTCACGTTGCCCAAAGCCCGCGCATACTACGCCGGTTCAATCGAAAATCCTAGCCCACGCTCGGGGTGACATCGCGCTAGTTCCCGAGAGACGGCAGCGCCGCAGTGGCGAAGCTCAGCACCAAGAAGAAGCCGCACATGTCGGTTACGGTGGTGAGAATCGGGCCTGATGCGAGGGCAGGGTCGAGCTTCAGTCCGCGCAACACCAATGGTACGAGGCCGCCAAGCGATACGGATAGCAAGGTGTTGAGCGTCAACGCCAGTCCGACGACGATACTGAGCGTCACGTTGCCTTGCCAGAGGAACGCCGCGGCGCCGAGCAATAGCCCAAGCGCGACGGCGTTGATCGCTCCGACCGAAAGCTCCTTTCCCCAGACACGAAACACATCGGCTGGCTGAATCAGACCCAGGCTCAGCTCGCGCATGCTGACGGCAACCGCCTGATTGCCCGAGCAGCCGCTCATGTCGGAGATGATCGGCAGGAACACGGCAAGCACGATCACGGCCGTCAGTGTCTCTTGATACGCTGCGATCACGCTCGCTGCGATCAAATTGAGAACGATATTGACGCTTAACCAGGACAGTCGCCGCCAGGCACGGGTGAACACCGGCATGGTACGGAGCTCTTCGCCGCCGACAATACCTAGAGCCTTGAGGTGGTCGCTCGCCTCCCGCTCACCAAACGCTTCTGCGACATCAGCGTGACGTACGACCCCGAGCAGGCGACCGTCGGCATCCACCACCGGCACCCCGCGATACGAACGCGTCGAAAAGAAATCATGAAGGGCGTCGATGTTCGCGTCGACAGGTACAAAGTCGGTACCAGTAATCATGATGCCGCGAAGTGGAACGTTTGGCGAGCTCAGCACGAGGTCGCGCAACCGCAGGACCCCTTTGAGCACCCCGCGATCTCCCGTGACGTAAACATACTGAACGTCGTGGCGTTGATAGTCCTCCTGGTGCGCCCGCAAGTCCGCGAGGACGTCCCCCACGGTCAGCTGGTCCGAATACGAAAGGTATTCGGTGATCATCACGCCGCCCGCAGTCTCTTCGGAGTACTGCGTCAATCGCTCCGCGTCGGCCGCGTCCTCCGCCGGCATGACCGCCAGAACAGCTTCGGCGTACTCGGGCTCGAAGTCCGATAAAATGTCTGCCTGCGTGTTGCTCGGCAGCGTCGTCACGATCGCGGCCGCTTCCTCTGGCTCGAGCCCCTCGACCACGTCGGCCGCCAAAGCATCGGGTAGCGTCTTCATCAGCTCGCCGGCCAACTCCGGATCGAGCATTGCGAGCGCCTCACGACTCTCGGCCGAGCTCAAGTGCGCAAACAATCGTGGCACTTCCCCTTCCGGGATTGCCTGCATGAGCGCCTGGACGGCATCCGCGTCGGCGGCTTCCAAGGCCTCTTTGAGCAACTCCCAGGCAGGACTGCTATCGCGGTTACTCAAACTGGGTGGAGACATGCCATGCGCTAACATTGCCGCACGAACCCCGCAATCCTAACTCAGTCCCTCCAACTCAAAAAGCGAATGAGAAGCCGGTGCGGAGTGCAGCTTGGCCCACGCGCGCGCTCTCGAGGGTCGAGGTAAGGAGTGGCCCAAGCACACCGACACCAACGAACAGGATGGCCAGCAGCAGCAGCACCCTCCCAAGATCGTCCATTTTCTCCGCAATCAGCAGATCCAAGAGGCCCTTCCGCACGTCCCTTGATCAGAACAGGGGAATCACGCCGGGTCGCGGCGGGTTTCTCGTCTGAGCCAGTGACTCTGCGATAGCTTGATCTCGAGAGGAACCCCTATGCGCCTTCGTCCCGCTCTGCCCCTCATCTTTGCACTTCTGGTGCCTGCACTTTTTGGAACCCATGCCACCGCGCAGCGTCTGAGACCTGCCGAAGTTCCGGACAGCCTCAAGCCCTGGGTGCCCTGGGTCCTGCACGCCGAGCCCAACCATCGTTGCACCATGGTAGGCGGTGCGGCCATCTGCCGCTGGCCAGGGCCGTTGGCATTGGTCGTGGACGACAAGGGTGCGCGTTTCGAGCAACGCTTCTTTCTCGACCGCGACGGAGAGGTTCAGCTTCCCGGCAGCCCGACGCTCTGGCCGCAGGGTGTGCAGGTCAACGGCCAAGCAGTGATCGTGCTCCAACAAGGCGAGCAACCGGTGGTGCGACTCCAATCCGGTGAGCACGTCGTGACAGGGGAGCTCAGTTGGGGCACGGCACCCGAGTTGCTGCCCGTGCCCAGTCAGACGGCGATCGTGCATCTGCAGATCAAGGGCAAACGCATGCACAATCCGAGGCGCGAAAAGGGCGGTGAGGTCTGGCTCGGGGCGAAAGAAGAGGTCGAAACGACCGTCGAAGATCTCGAAGTCGAAGTGCATCGAATGATCGTCGACGCGATTCCAATGCAAGTCACCACGCGCCTCGTGCTGCACGTTTCGGGCCGAGCGCGCGAGCTTAATTTCAAGGACGTGCTGCTCGCGAACACCGTTCCCATTGCCGTCACCTCGCCGTTGCCGGTACGGATCGACAAGCAGCGCCGGCTGAGCGTGCAGGTTCATGCGGGAACCTACGAAGTCGTCGTGGTTGCAGAGGCCGATGGTGATCTCGAAACGCTCGTCGCGCCCAAGCCGCCCTCCCCGTGGCCGTCGCTCGAGACCTGGGTCTGGTTGGCCGACGAAAGTCTTCGCCAAGTCGAGCTGTCGGGCGCTCCCAATGTCGACACGTCACGCGCATCGCTCCCTGCCGGCTGGCGCGAGTTGCCTGCATATTCGTTGACCCCGGGACAGGCGCTCTCGTTCAAGACCTCCCGCCGCGCCAAAGCAGAAGCCGAGCCAAACGTCGTCCAGCTCGTGCGTGAGCTCTGGCTTGACGTCGACGGCACCGGCTATTCCGTACGCGACCACATCAGCGGCCAGCTCCGACGGAGCCATCGCTTGATCATGGAGGAAGGCACGCTCGGACGCGTAGAGCTGAGCAATGAGGGACAGCTGATCAACGCGCTGGGGTCCGGGAGCGCAGCCCAGGGCGCCCCAGTGCCGCGTGGGGTCGAGATCCGAACCGCAGTGCTCGCGATGACCGCCGAGTCGCGGCTCGACGAGGCGCGCTCCTCATTCCCTGCGGTGGGTTGGTCCGAGAACATCGAGCGCCTTAGCGCACATCTGCGCCTGCCGCCGGGCTGGGACGTCCTGGCGATTTCGGGCGCCGATGACACATCCCAGACATGGCTTTCCCGCTGGGATGTGTTTGCGATCTTCTTCGTGGCGCTCATCGCGATCGCCGCGCTTCGTCTGCTCGGTCCGCTCTGGGGGCTCCTTGCGCTCCTCGCGCTCACGCTGACGTTCCATGAGGCGGGCGCACCGCTTTACATCTGGGTGGTGCTACTGGCGCTGCTGGCATTGCGGCGTGTCGTGACGAGCCCGAGATGGAGCCGTGGTCTCACCACGCTTTGGTGGGGCGCGGGCGTGGCGCTCGTGTTGATCGCGGTGCCGTTCTGCGTGTTGCAGTTGCGCATGGGCCTGTTCCCGCATGTGGGTGTCGACTCGATGGGATGGGACGCCCTGCCGTGGCTGCTGGCATGGACCGTTCTCGTTCTCGCGGTGGCTGCCTATCGCACCGCCGAGGTGCGACGCGTCAGTTGGAAGACGGTGCTTGGATTTTGCGTCGCCGCCAGCATCCTTGGCTTCTTGGTCGCCCTCATGTTCGGTGGACTGGCCATGGAGTCTGCGATGCGTCCGCAGATGAACGCCGAGATGACACCCCAGATGGCTCCGGAGGAAGATCTGGCGGAAGGCTTCGACAGGGCCGGCAGCGACGAGTCGTACGTGTTTCCCAAGTCGAGCAAGAGAGCTCGCAGGGCGGGGTCTGTTCAGCCGGCCACGGTCCCGATGACGCAACAGCAAGACCCCAATGCGGTCGTGCAGACGGGTGAGGGCATTCCCGATTGGGAGTCGAAGTCGTGGCAGCTCAACTGGTCGGGTCCAGTCCCGTCCGATCATCGCGTGACGCTGTGGTTGATCTCTCCGCGCGCGAATCTCCTCGCATCGATCGCGCGTGTGCTGCTTCTGGTGCTCCTTGCGCTGGGCGTGATGCGTCGATGGAACAGCATGCAGGTTCGTTCGATCGGGTCGAGCGCGGCGCTCGCGAGCATCTCGATTGCCTTGCTCGCCGGCGCGGTCCTCCTAGGCCCAAGCTCCGCCTCGGCGCAACGAGTCGTCCCCGAAGGGACCCCTTCGCCAACGGTCCTCGACGAGCTTGCAAAACGCCTGACCGCGCCGCCCGCGTGTGCCCCCAAGTGCGTCACGGTCGCCCGGGCAACCCTCGAGGCCACGAGCTCCCAAATCGTCTTCGAGGCCGAGGTGCACGTGGGAGCGAGGAGTGCTTTTCGAATGCCCGGCCCGGCGAGCGCGTGGTTGCCGAGCTCGATCACCGTCGACGGAAAGCCAGGTAGCGCGATCGCGCTCGCATCCGACGGCTTCGCGCTGTTGCGACTCGACGAGGGCGTACACCGAGTGCGACTCGAGGGTTTTGTGCCACCGGGCGAGAGTCTGACGCTCGCATTCGGCGACCAGCCCAAGCACCTGGCCGTCCGCGCGAAAGGTTGGGAAGTCGATGGGCTACGCGACGACGGCCGCGCCGACGCATCGATTCAATTGCGACGCAAGCTCGCAGGGCAGGCGGGCACGAGCGGTCAGCCCGAAGCCGTGCGCTTGCCACCATGGTTTGAAGTGCAGCGAACCATCGGAATTGGTGTGCGTTGGACCGTCAACACGACCGTCCAACGCATCAGCCCCTCCTCGGTGGTCGACGTGGTTCGCATACCGCTGTTGCCCGGCGAGGACGTGACCAAAGCAGACGCGCTCGTCGAGGACGGGCATATCGTGATCACCGTTCCGCGCGGCGAGACGCGCGTCAGCTGGTCTTCGAGTCTCGAACCCAGCGCCGAGCTGTCGCTACTGGCACCGAAAAATGTGCGCTGGTCCGAAGTATGGGAGCTCAGCTGCGGGCCGATCTTCCGCTGCGCGCACGCAGGACTTCCTCCGATTACGCACTTCCAGAACGGCCTTTGGCAACCACTGTTTCGCCCCTGGCCCGGTGAGCAACTCCAGTTGGCCTTCGACCGTCCCGCCGCCGCCGAAGGCAGCGTGCTCACGATCGACTCGCTCGCGCTCCAGACGAACCCGGGCCTCCGGCGCACGCAGTCCAAGCTCACTGGCACCGTACGGAGCAGCAGCGGGGGCGTGCATGCCTGGACGCTCCCGGATGGCGCAGAGCTACAAAGCGTCACGGTCGACGGTAGCCCGCGCTCGCTTCAGACCCAGGGCAACGAGCTGCGCACCACACTCCGGCCGGGCGTCCAGCAAGTAGAGATTGCTTTTCAGCAAGAGGGAGGGCTCGGGACCTGGTTCAAGACGCCGCCAATCGGGCTGGGTGCGCCTGTGGTCAATGCCCGCGTGCGCGTGAACCTCCCCGAGGACCGCTGGCTCTTGTGGACCCGAGGCCCCGCATGGGGCGCGGTGGTCCTGTTTTGGCCGTACCTTCTGCTTTCCCTGCTCGTCGCCTTCTTGCTGTCACGCGTGCCGCAAAGTCCGCTACGTGTTTGGGACTGGCTGCTCTTGAGTCTCGGCTTCGTGACCTTGCCCGTCTGGGTCGCCGTACCCGTCGTGGCGTGGTTCTTTACACTTCAGCACCGCAGCCAAACCTCCGACCTCAACCGTCGCGCGTTCAACATGCGCCAAGTCTTGCTTGCCGGTTTGAGTATCGTGGCGCTGCTGTGTTTCTACGCCGCGGTTCACAACGGCCTGCTGGTTCATCCCGACATGCAAGTGGCCGGGGCAGGTAGCTATGGCAGCAGCCTCGAATGGTACATCGACCGCAGCAGCAACGACTTGCCGCAAACGGCGATTCTGAGTCTCAGCATTTGGGTTTGGCGCTTGCTGATGCTCGCCTGGTCACTGTGGCTCGCGTTCCGTCTGGTCGGTTGGGTGAGATGGGCCTGGTCCGCATTCAGCACGGATGGTCGCTGGAAAACGCCGCGACCCCGACCCGACCGCGGTTGAACTTTCCTGAACTTCCCTCATGCCCACCGGGTGACGACGGTCCGCCAGTCCCCGGGTGAGACGGCCCTGGCGCACACCGCTACGTGTAGGCACACGCGAGGTGATATGCGAGGCGAATGGGGATCGTTCGTGGCGCTGCTGGCGAAACAGGCGGGCCGAAGACGCACCTGTCCATCGCAGACCTATCGAGTTCAACAGCCGGCCTCTGTTGTGCTCCGCTGCTAGCCGGTATCGACCGGCGCGGTGTGTATGCAGCGCATCGCCCAGGTGCCTGTGGGGAACACGGTTTGGCGCAGGCCTGCGCGCCATCTATCGAGGGCATCTCGGTATGCACGACGAAACGCCCGAAGCTCCGCGACTGCTGCGAAGAAGACCCTTCGTTGCCCGCGTCCCACGGCGAACGTCGGGTTGCGACCCCGGATCGGCTCGAAGCTCTTGGCGCGACGGTACGGCGACACCTGTCGGATTCGCTCCGAACCGAGCACCCGCCAGCCCTTCTTTCTCAGCTCCGCTTGCGCGAGTCGCTCTTGATGGGTGAGCTCGAGCGCAACCGCATCCCGGATTTGCGCGTCAGTGTAGAGTCCTCGGAGCGTCGGTGGCAGCGTGAGTGTCAACTCGACCTCGTCGGGCCAGTTGTCTGCGTCGAAGTAGAAGTCGGGTCGTTTGACCTTCCACGTCCCACGCCCCAGCTGCTGCGGCAGCACTGTGACCCCAGGCCAGTGTGCTGCGCGTTGCACTAGTCCTGCCTTGACCGGGTTGGCCAGCACGTAGGCCATTCTTTCGATCACGGCGCGTTCGGTTAGCAGACGCACCACGGAAGGGCGTTCGTGGTCCCACACGGGGCCTTCCCACTTACGCAAGACCTTGGTCCCGAGCGCCACCAGGCGATGAAGGCGCCGGAGGAAGTCGGGGAGGCGCCTGTTCGTGTCGGTCAGCACAAGATGTTCGTGGGTCGACATGAGCACGAAGGCATGGAGCTGCATACCGAACTCCTTCGTGCATATTCCAAGCGTATAGAGATAGAGCTGGGCAATCGCCGGGTCAGGGCGGAACAGATGATGCCGGCGAAGGGTGCGCCGCGTCACCATGCTCGTCGCGCCCTGAAGGACCATGCGTGGTTGGGTCATGCGGAGATGCAGTGCACGAACCGGGCCGAACGTTGGGCTAGTGTTCTCAAGAACTTGGGGGAAACGCCCCGGCGACAACTGGCGGAGCCGCCGACGTCCGCCAACCCGGGTCGGGTCGCCGCCAACCAACCCGCGTCGGGTCGCCCGGTCACCCGGGTCGGGTCGCCCGGCCCAGGTCGGGTCGCCCGGCCCAGGTCGGGTCGCCCCGCCAACCCGGGTCGGGTCGCCGGGTCAACCAACCCGGGTCGGGTCGCCGGGTCAACCAACCCGGGTCGGGTCGCCGGTCGCCCCGCCAACCCAGGTCGGGTCGCCTGGTTGGGTCATGCGGAGATGCAGTGCACGAACCGGGCCGAACGTTGGGCTAGTGTTCTCAAGAACTTGGGGGAAACGCCCCGGCGACAACTGGCGGAGCCGCCGACGTCCGCCAACCCGGGTCGGGTCGCCGGTCGCCCGGGTCGGGTCGCCGGTCGCCCGGGTCGGGTCGCCGGCCTGCCAACCAACCCGGGTCGGGTCGCCCCGCCCGCCCCTGCCAACCAACCCGGGTCTGACGGATCCCCACGAAGTCATCGGATGAAAAGTCGCTGATGCTGTTGTCGAAAGAGGGATTGGGCTTGGCGGAGCCGACTGCGGGAGATCGGGATGGGGATCTGGTGCTCGAGGATGAGGAGTCCGAGGACGGTCACTGAGAAGGCTCTTCGGGTTTTCACGGTGTTGGCTTGCAGTGGCTTGGCCGCTCCTGCTTGTTCACCGAGACATCCGAGCAAGGACGCAGCCCACAAGGCCAGAGCGACCAAGAGCAGCAAGACGTGCAGGCGCTCGGTCTGGCGCACCGAGACATGGCCGAGTCCAAGCCCGAAGCGAAGATTCTTTCCATCGCGGAAAGCCTGTTCGCACCGCATGCGACTCGCGTAGATTCGAGAGATACATGACGCACTGAGCTCATGGGCAGAGCAAGCCAGCACCCAGGGCTCGTGAGCACGGCGCTTGTAGCATTCATGGAGCGCGGAATTTGGATGGAGGCCCCGCGTCTTGAACTTCGGCCGATGACGGCGCTTGTTCTTCATCCGTTGGACGATGACGGTGGCCTCGATCGGGTTATCTCTAGTGACGTTGCAGCGCCCCAACGCTCGAGGCTTAATCTTGGCTCCTGCAAACAGGTCGTGAACGCGGAGCGATTGAGCCGCATCGTGAGGACGAAGGGTATTGTTCCTCGTCAAGCGACCGACGAAGTGCAAGCCACACGCAGCAACATCGTCGAACCAGGAGCGACCAAAGCCGGCGTCGGTGACGACGACGATCTGCCGTCCCGTAGGAAGCACTTGCTGCAGGTACTTCAGGAAACCGCGCTGCACAGCACGATTTCCAACTCTCTTCTGGCCGTGCACCTGGGCGTAGACGATCTGAGCGCGTCCCGACATCGGAATGGTCGCGACCAGCGCGGCTTCGGTGTTGTTCACATACGTCCAGTCCACCAAGACGACGATGCGCTCGCTTTGACCCACGACCTCATAAGCCAAGCGCCGATAGACTTCTTCGCACTCCGACCACAGGCGACGATTGCCGAGCAATCGATCGACACGCTTAATGCGATGCTTGAACTTGGCTGGCCCGGGCAATGCCCGACCAAGCGCCGTCACCCACAGTCGCCGGCCCTTCATCAGGGCGCCGACCACATCCAAAAGCGCCCTCTGACGCTTGGCGTGCATGAAGTCCGTGAGCGGTTCTAGCCATCGTGATAGGATTCGTTCGGCGCGCATGTGAGCTCTCCGTTGTTGGTGTCGTTACCCACGAAGATCTCCGTGCGCGCTTCCTTTTTCAAACAACGAAGCTAACCCGTTAACTTCATTTAACTATTTGTGGGGAGCCTTCAGACCCGGGTCGGGTCGCCCGGCCAACCAACCCGGGTCGGGTCGCCGGTCGCCAAAAAATCGGGCCGCCCCTGGTAAGGAGCGGCCCGTAGATTCCCAAGACGTGTGTGTGGGAAAAGAGAAAGACCGGTTACATCGCCGGCTCAGGTGCTGCAAGCGTCGGGATTGGCGTCATCATATCGCCGCTCTCAAAGTCGCCGATGATCGCGTAGACCTGCGGAGCGCCGGATGCATCGGCGGCTGCAATCAGAAGCGTTGCAACGTCCGCGGTGACCGGAGCGGTGAGGGGACCGACCGCCTCATCGCACGAGTCAGGTGCGGCGAGGGCGATTACGTAGTCGCCTGCAGGCAGATCGGCCACATCCCGCACGGTCGCGAACTCAAGGTCTGCGACGAGCGCACCGTCGGCCTCGCAAGTGGCTGGAAGGATGACGTCGACGATTTCGAAATCGACAGCGTCAAAACCGTGACCGACAAGCACGCGGCCTGAGCCGAGCGGTAGGTCGGTCAAATCGCCGTTAAAAAGCAGAACGTTGAGTGGATTTTGGGCGTCGGTCTCGACATTCACGCTCGCGATCGCGACGACAGTCGAGATGCTGTCCGCAGGTAGCGTCGTTGTGATCGAGAACACCTCCGTATCGGTACCAGCGACATTGACGCCAAACGTGTGTTCTCCCGCGGTCAGCGAGACGAAGCCCGTCGACTGCGCGAAGGTGAGCCCTTCAATCGCCACGGCTCCATCGACGGTGACATCGACGGCCGTGTCCTCAGCCGTGGGAAGGTCGGTACCGAGATGCGCAACACGGACCATCGCCATCTCTCCGGCTCCGCCGCTTCCGCCCGAGCCGCCCGAGCCGCCCGAGCCGCCCGCGCCGGCTGCGCCCCCGTTCTCGTCGTCCCCGCAGCCCATGGCCGCCAGAGCAGCCGCCGCTACGATACCCAACCAAAATTTCTTGTAGTTTCTCATGTTTTCTCCTCCGACCTAACTAAGTCATGTCTAGGTCCTGTCGCGATTTATAACGTGGCAATCTGGACTGTCAAGGAATCTCGGTGCTTTAGTTATCGCTTCTATCAGGTAATCGGGCAGATCTTTTGAAATCAAAAGGGGTTGCGGTCCGATCATTTCCTGTGCATGTACAGATTTGACGTGTCTGAAGATGTCAAACTCGGAAGGCTACCAATCCGCGCCGTCGTCGCTCTCACGGGCCTGAACCCGGACACCATACGGGCTTGGGAGCGGCGATATCGAGCGATCGAGCCTGCCCGGAGCAACGGTGGAACCCGGCAGTTCAGCGAGGAAGACGTCACGCGACTGATTTGTCTCAAGGAGCTCCGGGAGGGAGGCTACGCGCTGCCGACGCTAGCCAAGCTCCCGACGAGCGAGCTCACGACGATGCGACACGGCCAGAAGCCGGGGGCCCAGACCCCGCGGCCGACTCAGCCGCCTTTGTCCTCCGAACAGCAGGCCTACTTGGATGCGATCGAAAACTTGGATGTGGGCGCAGCTCTCGCGAAGCTCAATGAAATGAGCGATGAGCTCGGCAATCTCGAGCTGATCCTGCGCGTGGCCATCCCCATCATGTGGGAAGTCGGCCGCCGTTGGAGCAATGGCACCCTGGGCACCGCGCCTGAGCATTTGGTGCGGGCGCAGCTCAAGAGCCTGATGACGAGCCGGCTCGAGCAGATCCCCAACGCACCCGGCGCGCGGCGTCTCTTGTTCACGACCCCAGCCGGCCAGCTCCACGAGTTCGGCATTCTCGCGGGCTCCGTGCTCGCAAAGGAAGCCGGCTTCGACGTGCTCTACTTGGGGCCGGACCTCCGGACGGAAGACATCATCTGGAGTGTCGCGCGCAGCAACGTCGATATCCTCGTCCTATCGGTGGTCCGACGCATGAGCGAGGACGAAATGAAGCAGATGGAACGCCTGGTCGACACGGTTTCGCCCAACGTTCCGGTTTGGATTGGCTGTCCGCCGGACCACCCACTCGCCTCCCGAATCCCGAAAGCCACCTTCATCAGCTCAATAGAGGACTTCCAAAAAGCAGCCGCCTCGCTCCTGGCCGACCCGGTCGGCTGAGGGACGGTATTCGTGAATCGCGAAAACCTCGCTGCGATTGGCTATGATGAACACCCATGGACGACACAGCCGAGCTGACCTGCCCGTACTGCTTAGAGCAGGTCGAAGTCTACGTCGATCCGCAGAGCGAAGGTCAGCTCATTCGCGACTGCGACGTCTGCTGTCGGCCGTGGTCCTTGCACGTTAGCCGCGGCGTCGATGGAGAGCTCTTCGTTCGGGTGACGCGCAGCTAAGTCTGTCCCAGGACAAAGCGACGGGCTATAACCGGCCGCATGCATGGAATTGCAATCCTCGCCTTGTCGCTCGGTTTCACTCTGCTCGCCGCCTGCTCTGAAAGCGACGGCAGTAGCGCGACCAGCGGCATCGACTTCACCACCTTCGAATGGACTGAGCTCAACGGCGACGCATCTTGGGCGCGGCGCGCCGGGCTACACGTCGTCGAGCTCGGTGGGCGCTTCTACTTGATGGGCGGTCGGACGCCCGAGGACTCACCGATCCCAGGGGCGAGCACCTTGTGGGCGGACGTGTGGGCGAGCGACGACGAAGGCCTCTCGTGGACTCGGATTCTCGAAAGCGATGCGCCCGGTCACTGGCCGCCCCGCGCGTACTTCCAGGCAGTCACGAAGGGGAGCTCGATGTACGTGGTCGGCGGTCAGGACTTCGGCATCATGAGCAACTTCTACAACGATGTCTGGGAGAGCCAGGACGGCGTAGAGTGGACGCAGCTCACCGCCGACGCAGGTTGGACGCCCCGGGCCGGCTTGCGCGCGGTCGTCTACAACGACGAGATCTACATTTTCGGCGGTTCGCAGTTCGACGATGGCGCGATCATCGGTCCGGGCGGGCCACCACGAATCTATTTCAACGACGTCTGGAAGTCGGCCGACGGAGTCACCTGGCAGCAGATGACCGACGATGCACCCTGGGAGCCCCGCGCCGGCGCAGTCGTCGTCGTCAAGGACGGATACATGGTGCTTCTTGGCGGGGAAGATGGCTTTCTGTGCGAGCCTCAACCCAACTGCGAGCTCCCATACTTCAACGACGTCTGGCGCTCGCGCGATGGCGCCAACTGGGAGCTCGTCACTGCGTCTGCCGGTTGGTCTCCGCGCCCAGGACATCAGTGCGCAGTGATCTATGACAACATCGTCTGTTTCGGTGGCTTTGGCTTGCCGCAGAATCCCATGGATGTCTGGGTTAGCCCGGACGGCGCGAGCTGGGAACAAGTGAGCGACTCGCCATGGAATGCCATCGACCCCGCAGAGGTGAAATACGACTTCGAAGGATTCGCCGTGGGGGATGTGATCTACACATTTGGAGGAGACCGCGAAACCTTCGATTTCACGGACCCGGACAATTATCTTCGCGTCGACAACGACGTCTGGCGCTATGCACTGCCGGCGCCCTAGCCGCCCCTGAAGGGAACCTGAGCGTAGGAAGCACAAGCGCCCTGTCCGCGTGGCGTCCCAGGCGACGTAACGAGCTCGTACCGCGCAATTCGGCCCTCAGCATGAGCCCGATGGGCTAAGAAAGCGTCTATGTTTAGAGGCTCGAAGCCGGGCGGGCGGCAGCCTTCGCGTCTCCAAGACCCCGTGCGGATGGTGCTGTGCATGAAGCTTTTTCCGTCAACGGCCCCGTCAGACCAGCACCGCATCGACTATGGAATTCCTCTCCGAACGCGGCTGCTTAGGTACTGGCTCAGGCCAGGGTGGTAGTAGAGGCGCGAGGTGCTCACGAGGGGTTCTATCGTCTGAAGACCGTCCCGGCTGGTATCGAGGACCGCTTTTTTGAGCAACGGAAGTGCGGCGGCGAGTTGAAGAGCCGGGTAGGTGGGGAAACTGTCTTCGGGTCCCGGGTGAATCAAGGTCTGAGCGATGACGCCGCCAGTGTCGATGCCGGTATCGAGGTAGTGCACGGTGACGCCCGCGAGCTCTGGCTTGCCCTCGGCCAATGCCCAATATCCTCCGTGAACGCCGCGATACGCCGGGGTGATTCCGGTGTGCGTGTTGATGAAGGGCGCCTCGACGCAGTCCAACACGCGCTTTGCAATGATCCTCGTGCCGTTGACCACCACTACGTCCGGCCGCGCGGCCTCGAGTGCTTCGATGACAGCGCGGTCGTTGATGCTCGGAACGCGCTGAACGACTTCATCTGGAGCCGGTGTCGCGTTCATCCTAAACTCGTCGCGAATCGCTGCCACTCGTCTCGCAGCGGCGCGCTTCAAGATCGGTGCCGCCAGCGTGATGAACAGAAGCTGATCGATCATCGGGAGCAACCCAATGCGTTTGGTGCGGCGCTTCACCATCTTGACCCTGGACGGAGGGTCCTCCTCGATGACGGCGGCCACCTCCGCAACTTCGGTCAACGCTTGGTAGACGATGTTCGAGGACTCGCCACGGCCCGCCAGGAGCACGACTTTCGGTCGATTCGGCTTGCTCATGCGCGTGCCGCCGCTTCGCTGATCGTCATGGACGTCATGCCGCCGACTCGGTGCAACGCCTGATAGTGATCCACGATTGCATCGAGCATCGCCAGGTTCTCCTCGGTGTAGGAGCCGAAATTGTGCGGGTGCCACCAGAGGTGGTAGTCGGCCCCTTGCTCTGCGGCGAGGGTCATCTCGCCTCGGATTCGTCTCAGTCGGAGTCCTGACAGGTGCTTGTCCAGGCTCGAAACAGGACGCAAGAAGCGGCTGGCCGGTACGTTGATGATGCCCTCTTCTTCGGAGATGCGACTCATCAACTGATCGCTCGGAACCACTTCCATGTATGCGTCGAGCAATCGTGTGAGCCTGGTCAATCGGCTGGTGTCGGCTGCATTGCGGGGCAGGTAAGGGTCTGCCGCCGGGTTTCCGCGAAACGCCTTGATCCCCTGGCGGCGACACGCGCTCAGGTGGGCTGGGCTGTATTGGTTGCGAGGGAAGACAATCGCCGTCACCTCGATGTCGTGCCGCGACGCGACCTTCTTCGCAGCTCCGAGGTCTCGTTCGAAATCCTCAATCGAAGGGCCACGCTCCAAGCAGTAGTAGTGAGAGAAGGTATGGGTTGCGATTTCCTGACCCGGAACGGCAGCGATGCGCCGCGCCAGAGAGAGCGCGTAGTGATACGGGTCGTCCTCCTCGGAGTCGCCGGAACCTGCGATGACGTCGCGGATGCGAGTCTCGAGCTCCTCGTACGCGGGGTGCTCGGGGTAGTGAGCCAGCGCGTCTTCCCGTCCTTCACAGAGCAGCAGCCCAACGGTCGCCCATGACGCGTGGATCCCTGCTGCCTCGAAACGCTCCAAGATCCTGGGAATCGCGCGCCGGCCGCCATCCAGCTTCTTGGCGTATCCGTCCACGGTGGAGTGATCGTAGACGCCCCAATGCTGCTCGAAGTCGAGCGAGATCACGAAGGCTGACTCAGTCACCGCAGTCATCCTGTCTTCATCCTGGCAACTTGACTATACGTCGGGCTTCGTCAACGGCAATTGAATGCCGCTCCGAAGATCCGAGACCTCGTCTGGATCTCGTTATTTGGATTGAGAGTGGGGCGTAGGTTGGGCCCTCAACATGAGCCTGATGCGCTGAGAGACCGGCAAACAAACGCGGTGCGAGCACCATGTTCGCATCCCGAAGGGCCGGAAGCGGCGTGATCAAGACCGAGCGGACGCAGCTATCCAATGGCTCGACCCTTGAAGCCGAGCGCAAGTCGACGAGCCCAGGCCTCGTCGAGTTCCAGGGGTGCCCGCGCAGGCGCATGCTCGACTGGGTCTGAAGGGAGGCCCAGATGAAGGAGGATTCGGCGGATGGCCCGCGTTCGACCGTCGCGGGCCCGAATTCCACGACCTCGCCCCGCCACTTCGCGTTCGGTGCGAGCACGCCGTGATAGACGATGAGGTTCACGTCGGGGCGACTGGATTCGAACCAGCGACGTCATGCTCCCAAAGCAAAGAAGCCGACCAGACACAACATCACGCAAACCCACGAAACTAAGTAGAAACCCAAACATCACCGGGGCTTGCCGACTCCGCCGTGTTCACGGTTCCTCACTTCATATCCTCTGATTTCACATCGCCACGGCACCCTCAGGTCAACAAGCGGGACGGGCTTGGCATTCAATTCGCCACTTCTGTCCCGCTCTCTACAAGGCTCGTCTCCTTCGGCGCATCGCACCGCGCTATGTGAGGCACTCAAATCACCTCGGTTGCGGAGGTTGCCTGAGCAGAAACTCGGCGAGCCACGCTCTGAATGCGCGGCGGCCCTGGTCGCCCTCTCCGAGCTGGAAGCTCTCGACGAGGCCTGCACCCGATACAGCGTCGCCGACGAGCGCCATGGCGCTCAACAAGACGAGCCTCCGTGTGTCCTCGATGTTCGCGGGGCCGACAGCAGCGGTACGCCACTCGTGAGCCACGCGCACTAGCGGCTGCATGTCCGGTGGCTCGTACTCGCCTGCGCGTCCGCTGATCACGAGCCAAGCCAGGATCCGGCCCTGGTCGCCTTCGTCCATCGCATCCAAAATGCGGGTGAGAGCCGAGACTCGTTCTTCGGGGCTGGTGGCCACCGAGTCCCCCATCGCGCGGACCACTCGGTCGGTCGCTCCTTGAACCGCTCGGGAGGTGAGCGCTTCGAGCAGGCCTTCACGCGAGCCGAAGTGGTGAAGGACGTTCGGGTGCGCCATACCCGCCCTTCTCGCCACGGAGGTGATCCGCAGTCCAGCAGGGCCGACTTCCCGTACGATTTGTTCCGCTGCGTCCAGGATGGCCGCCTGCGCTTCTTCGACGGTTCGACGCGTTCGCACTGCCACGGCGATTGACACGCTAGCATCGTGCCGTTATATACAGAATTGTCAATAGTGGATTTGTCGTTGAGGAGGAGTCGTGCGCGCGCAAGCGATACCCAGTGAAGCCTCGAGGCGGCCGAAATCACAGATCCCCATCGTTCCTCGCCGGCCGAAGTGGGACTTCGCCGATTTGAAACAACGATTCTTCTTTGGGGGCAACGGCTTGAAGAGCGCATTCGTCGTCGCGCTATCCGGCTCCTTCCCGCCAGGCGAAAAGGAGTTCATCCAGTCGGTGCGCCTGTTCATGGATCAGGTTCGGGACTCCAAGCTCATCGAGGACGTCAAAGACTTCACCGCGCAAGAGGGGCAACACTCGCTTCAGCACAAGCTGTTGAACGAGGCGTTCGACCGACTCGGTTACTTGGCAACGGGCGTGTCTGAGCAATTCGGAGTGATCGAGAAGGAGTGGGTCGAAAAGCGTTCGGACGCCGACCGTTTGGCCGCCACTGTGGTCATGGAGCACATCACCGCCGTGATGGCGCACTTCGCGCTCACTCGGCCCGAAGAGTTCGACCCCCTCCCTGACTCAGTTCGGGAGCTGCTGCTTTGGCATGCGATCGAGGAGATCGAGCACAAGTCGGTCGCCTTCGACGTGTACGAGGAGTGCGTGGGCGATCGGAATCGGCTTCGTCGCCAGTTGCTGCTTCACATGATCTTGTTCCCGCTCAGCATTCGGGACTTCCAGCGCATGCTTTTGCGCGAGCTCGGCCACGAGTCGACGTGGAAGGAGCGCGCGGAAATGGCGAGGTATCTGCTTGGCCCGCGAGGCCTGGTTGTCAGCGTGCTCCCCCGCTACTTGGCACTTCTCAAGCCCGGCTTTCATCCCTGGGACATCGACGACTCCCACCTCGTCGAGGAGTGGAAAGACCGCCTTCAAGCGGCTCTGAGCTAGGCTCCCCCGAGCACCAATGCTGAGCGAATCACATGTCGATGTCCTGATCGTGGGGGCCGGTATCTCTGGCATCGGCGCGGCTTACCATCTGCAAGCCGAGTGCCCGGGCAAGACGTACATGATCCTCGAGCGCCGCCGGAACCTAGGAGGCACCTGGGATCTATTCCGCTACCCCGGGATTCGATCCGACTCGGACATGTTCACGTTTGGCTACTCGTTTCGCCCCTGGAAGCAGCCGGAGGTCGTCGCGAGCGGGGACGCCATCCTCGCTTACCTCCACGAGACCGTCGAGGCGTACGGCATCGGCGACAAAATTCGGTACGGACTGAACGTTTTACGCGCTGCTTGGTCCTCGCGTGACGCACGGTGGACTGTTCACGCCCGCGACGAAACCACCGGAGAAGATGTCCGGGTCACCTGCAACTTCCTCTTCATGTGCGCGGGATACTACGACTACGACCGCGGCTACACGCCCGACTTCGAGGGCATGGAGCGCTTCGGCGGTCGCATCATCCATCCGCAGAACTGGACAGACGAAGTCGTCTACCAGGGCCAGCGAGTCGTGGTGATCGGGAGCGGCGCAACGGCCGTCACCCTCATTCCCGAGCTCGCCAAGAAGGCCGCGCACGTCACCATGCTGCAACGCTCGCCAAGCTATGTCGTGGCCAAGCCCGCGCAGGATCGCTTCGCGAACTGGCTCCGAAAGCGCCTTCCTGCAAAGTACGCCTACGCGATCACGCGCTGGAAGAACGTGCTCTACATGATGTTCATGTATTGGTTCTGCCGCGCGCGGCCGGAGCGGGCGAAGGCGCTGATCGTCGGAGAAGCTCGCAAGATGCTGGGCGACGACTATGACGTCGAAACGCACTTCACGCCGCGGTACGACCCCTGGGACCAGCGTGTGTGCCTCGCTCCCGACGGCGACTTCTTCCAAACAATCCGCTCTGGACGCGCGTCCGTCGTGACGGACGGAATCGATTGCTTCACCGAAAACGGGATTCGAACCACCTCAGGCACCGAGCTCGAAGCAGAGCTCATCGTCACGGCAACCGGGCTCGAGCTGATGTTCCTCGGAGGACTGCAGGTGGAAGTGGATGGGCAAGCCGTCGACCTTCCGGAAACGTTCGCCTACAAAGGGATGATGTGCAGCGACGTCCCCAACATGGCGCTATCGCTCGGCTACACGAACGCCTCGTGGACGCTGAAGTCCGATCTCACCGCTGCTTACGTTTGCCGACTGCTCAATCACATGGATTCGCACGGCTACGCGTACTGCTGCCCGCGCGTGAAGGACCCGTCACTGGAAGCTGCGTCGATGCTGGCGCTCTCGGCCGGCTACATCGAACGCGGCCGACACAAGTTTCCCAAGGAGGCCGCCTTCGCTCCTTGGAGGCTCCACCAAAACTACGCGCTCGACGTGCTCGCGATTCGACACGCTTCCGTAAAGGACGACGTCATGCAGTTCGAAGGCCTAACCGAAAACACTGACCAGTTGGCAGAAGCGCGCCACGTATCGCACGTCCGGCGCACATAGCGACGCCTCGAAGCTCGTGTAGCCGTCGACCACGAAGGCGGTGCGCGCGGCGGCGGTCAGCCCTTCTGGATCAGCTCGTAGTGCCTTGCATATGCCGGGCGCACGCAGCCGGTGTACGGGTCGACGAGCCACCTCATTGCCAGCTTGGGCGGCACTCGGATGAGCCCCGGCGCCCGCAGCGTACCGAAGACCCAGTCCCAGATTGGTGTCGTCACGCCATGGTTGAAGTTGGGATCCGTGAAGTGGTGATAGAAGTGATGCCGCCTGAGGAACTGCATGTACGAGCCGTGTCCGGGATGGGTGTGATCGCGACGGTGCAGCACTTCGTATGCGACGTACATGACGATGAGACCCAGGGCGAAGGACGAACCGGCCAGCGCCCCGGCAAGGGCGACGCTGGGCCCGATCAGCACCGCCGCAAGAAGGACGGCCGACAGGACCTTCTTCCAGGCGGGAGCGAAGTAGTCTCCCTGACTGTGGTGCCGGACGTGTTCCGCTGCGAATGGATTGGGCCGTGTGCGCGAATCGTGCCCGAGCCAACGATGGATGACGTACTCGAGGAGGGTCCACGCAAACGCTCCAAGTAGCAGGGCGGACACGAGTGTGAGGATCATGATCGGCCTCCACGCTGTTGAATGCGTCGAGTATCTTAGCACGTTGGCCGAGACAAGAAGATCCTGCCGAGTTTGCCCAAAACGAAGTGAGCTTTCGGTGGGATCCCTCCTCGCGTGACGCTGGCCCTGCTTGGATGCAGCCGCGCTGCAGGCAACTGCAGGTCAACCAGCGGCTCCCCAGGCACGTAGTGATGAAAGATGATTCAATTCGGGATGCGCGAACAAAAGGACGACGCATGGGCGAATCGAAGCCTGAGATTCGGGTATCACGACGGGGTCTCGGTCGCCGAAGAGTTTCTCCGAGAGATATGGCCCGTGCGGGTGGAGATGCTCGACCTCAATCGCAGCCCGGAGAAAGATTGGTGCTACTTCAGCTCGTTCGTTCAGCGCGACGACACAGCCGTGCTGGCCTTCGACGATATCCACGGGACTGTTCAGGGCTTCTTCACGATCTCGTACATTCCCGTGGAGCACGGCGGGCGCAAGCGTCTACTCCTCTTTTCGAAGTACTTCTACTTCCGCAAGGCATTTCGAGGGCACTATAAGACGGTGCTCGCACCCTGGATGCTGCTACCGCTGTCGCGAACTGCCGGCAATGTAGGGTCCCTCAAGACCGACGGCCTCTTGGATTGGGAGATCACGGCCCTGACCTACCTCGCCCACACGTTCTACGCCAATGACTTTGATGAAGAGGCAAGGCTGATCCGCAACCAGAATGTCGTGGATACGGCAGGGCTCCCCCAGTCAGAGGAGGGGCGCACGCTCGCCAACGTTCTATCGCGCGCGTTGCGAAGGCTTCTACCACCTTCCGTGCGTGCACAGCTCGTGCAGTGAGCCGCCGGCGAAGTGTCCTAAGTCGGGGCGACTGGATTCGAACCAGCGACCTCATGCTCCCAAAGCAAGGCAGCGTGCTGCACGCAACGAACGAGAAACCAATAGAAACTCAAACATGACCGGGGCTTACCGGCGTCGTCGTGTCCGCTGTTCGTCACTTCATATCACTTGATTTCACATAGCCACGTCAACCTCAGGTCAACGAGCCACGGTCCTCACCAATGCTAGCTCGGGCTCCTCACTTCCAGACTCCCAATGCGGCCGAGCTTCGACGCGTCATCGCACATCTCGTTCGCTCTCGATGATCATCACGCCCAAAGAGCCGAGGGACAAGAACGCGGTCTCGAGCCTGTCTAAGCTGGTTCCCTACATGCTTCGAGGAAAGGGAGAGGAGCGATGCACCTGGTACATGACCGGGAACCTCGGGGGTCTTCATCGCCGCGAGGATGCCGAGCTGGCGGTGGAGGTCATGGAGTTGCTCCAAGAGGGCAATGTGAGAGCCAAGGGAGATCGGACCTACCATCTCGTCATCTCGTTCCATCCAGAGGACCGGCGCCTGACACCCGCCGAGCTGGAGGACGTCGTGCGCCGCGCGGTAGGGGCGGCGGGGCTCGAGGAACACCAATACATCGCGGTCCGCCACAGTGAACAGGAGCACGAGCACATCCATGTTGCGGTGAACCAGATTCATCCGGAGACGCTCAAAATCCATCACCCCTACAAGGCCATCCATGCGTATCAGGCGCTTGCGAGCGTCCTCGAGGAAGAGCTTGGACTCCGACGAGTCGACCGCGCGAAGAGCCCTACTTTGAGCTACAGGGCGCGCAACTTCGAGGCGCATCATGGCCTCGAGAGTTTCTCTCGATGGGCGCGGAGAAGCATCGGTGATGCCATGGACCTCGATCAGCTTCGGTCATGGGAGGCTCTCCATGAAGAGCTGACGCGTTTCGGGGTCCGTCTGGTCCGGCGTGGCAACGGGCTCGCGCTCGTGGATGCGAACCGGCCTAATCTCGCATGCAAAGCATCCGCCTTGGGGCGCGCGTGGTCCAAGCAAAGGCTCTCCCAGCGATACGGCGACTTCGTGCCGGGCCCGGAGATTGCTGAGGCCGCCCGTGGGCAACTGAGCGCCTACGTGGAACGGCCGCTCGGGCGCACGCGGGACGATGGGCTCTGGCGCGAGTATCAGGATGCCCTTGGTGCTGCACGGGTTCGGCGTCAGGAGCAGCGCGAGGCGTTGTCTTCTACGATCGAGGCGGCCCGAGCGGCACATCGTAGGCATTTTAGGCTGCGGCATCACGTGATTGCCGCGATGCCTGTTTCTGGGGCGGACAAACGCAAGCTCTACAAGCTGCTCTCGTTCGAGAGGAAGGCTGCGGAGCGAAAGCTTCGGATCAAAATCAAGGGATGGAGGATGGCGGGTGTTGAACCGGGGCCTGGATCTTGGAAGGCGTTCTTGGGCGCACGGGCCGCCCGAGGAGACCACAGGGCTCTGCGGCGGCTGACTCGGCAGTCAAGAGGCCCCGCGATCCAGAGCGACGACAACCACCTTCGCGCCCTCCCCCCTCGCAGCGCGCGAACGAGTCGAGGCAGCGTCGTGCACAACCTACCTGGTGGGATACGGCTCCGTGAGTCGGCGGAATCGATCGAGCTCCTCGGCGAGCCGCGCGATGATGCACTCGAGCAGCTCGTGACGGTCGCCAAGCAACGGTTCGGAACGAAGCGCGTCACGCTGCTCGGCACCAGAGGTGCCCAAAAGCGGCTGGCGCAACTGGCGGAGGAGCGAGGTTTGGAAATCGCGGAAGAGCGCCAGCGCTGACGTTCCTGGTGGGTGGCGCCCAAGACGTCGATACCGCCAGCGCATTGGATCACTCGTGGCGCAGCGCCTCGATGGGATCCATGCGGGCCGCCTTTCGGGCGGGGAAATATCCAAACACGATGCCGACTCCGACGGAAAACAGAAACCCGACGATCACGATTCCAAGGTTGAAGACGAAAGGCACATTTAAAGCTCTCGATGCCAAGACCGACACCACCAGCGCCAAGACCACGCCCACTCCGCCTCCAAAAGCGGAAAGCACGACAGCCTCGACCAGGAACTGCGTCAGCACCTCGCGTTCGAGAGCCCCAACCGCAAGGCGGATGCCGATTTCCCGCGTGCGCTCCGTGACCGACACGAGCATGATGTTCATGATCCCGATCCCCCCGACGAGGAGGCTCACGGCGGCCACGGCTCCCAACAGCGCGGTGAGCACCTGCGTCGTCCCCGCGAGCATCTTGGTGATTTCCTTCAGGTCCATGACGGTGAAGTCGTCGTCCTCCGATACCGAGATGTGGCGACGCTTGCGCATCAGCTCGCTGATGTCCTCCTCAGCTCTCTCCGTCGACGCCCCATTTCGAACGGACACTTGGATGAGACCGACATCTTGATTTCCGGCGAGCCTCCTTTGAAAAGTTCGTAAGGGAATGAGCACGGCATCGTCGCGGTCCCGCCCGAGCGTCGACTGACCCTTGCTGAGGAGCGTCCCTATCACCACGCAGGAGAGCTTCCCGAGACGAATCTTGCTCCCCGAAGGGTCCTGATTGCCGAAGAGCTCCCGCCGGACGGTAGCCCCCAAGACGCAGACTGCGCTGCCGGCGCGAAGCTCACTCTCGGTGAATTCCCGGCCGGCTTCGAGGGCCCAGTTCCCGACCCTGAAGTATTGATTGTCCGTCCCCATGACCGTCGTGCTCCAGTTCGCGTTCCCGAACACCACCGTCACGGGTTGGGACGAGATGGGTGCGATGGCAGCGACGGTGCCGATCTCTCTGCCGATCGCCTCCACGTCGTCCATCTGGAAAGGCGGAGCAGCGGCTCGCTGCCCCATGCCCATCCGTTGGCCGGGCGTGACGATCAGAAGGTTGGTGCCCAGGCTCGCGATCTGCTCGGTCACCTGAACCGTGGCGCCTCCGCCGATAGTCACCATGGTGATGACTGCCGCGACCCCGATCACGACGCCCAGGATGGTCAGCGATGAACGCATCACGTTGCGCCGAATCTCGTTCAGAGCGAGCCGAAACGCATTGAACACCATCACGCCACCTCGCCGTGACGCACGACCGAATCCACCTCGCCGTCGATGAAATTGATGACCCGGTCGGCGTAAGCAGCCATCGCGCTTTCATGGGTGACGATGACGATGGTGATGCCTCGCTCACGGTTGAGTGCCGTCATGAGATCCATGATCTCTAGGCTCCGAGCCGTATCGAGGTTTCCCGTCGGCTCATCTGCAAGAAGCACGTCGGGTTCGGTGACCAGCGCTCGCGCGATCGCAACGCGTTGCTGTTGTCCTCCCGAGAGCTCCGAGGGGCTGTGGGTTTCCCGCCCCACGAGACCCACCGCGGCGAGCGCCCTCCCCGCAAGCCTCCGACGCTCCGCCTGGGCAACGCCGCGGTAGACGAGCGGGAGCTCTACGTTCTCGAGGGCAGAAGTCCGGCTCAACAGATTGTAGCCCTGAAACACGAAACCAAAGTAGCGACGGCGCAAGAGGGCACGCTGATTGCGACCCAGCTTGCCGACCTCGATTCCGCGAAAAAGATAGGACCCCGAAGTGGGGGAATCGAGACAGCCGAGAATGTTGAGGCAGGTGGACTTCCCCGACCCGCTCGATCCCATCACGGCAACGAATTCGCCCCGATCGATCTGGGTGTCGATGCCGCGCAACGCGTACGTCGCCGCATCGCCGACCCCGTATATTTTGGTGACGTCCTCGAGTTGAATGAGTGGCGTCTGACTATGTTCTTGCGCGGGCACGATGAAGTTATTCCGCGGTCATCTCGACGATGAGGGGCGTCCCGGGCTCCACGTTGCCTTGCACCAACGCGGTCATGATTCCGTCGGTGGCTCCGGTGGTGATTGGCACCGCGACAGGTTTGCCATCGCTCACGATCCAAACCTGTTGTTGCTTCTTCATGGAGCTTGGTTCCCGACGGTTCTTCGGCGGGGACCGAGAAGGACGTCGAAACAGTCGACCGAGCAGACTGCCACTCGGCCCAGCTTCGTTTCGGAGGGGCGGACTGAAGCGTAGGGCCGCATTGGGAATCAGAAGCGCATCTTTCAACTCTTCGACGACGATCGTCGCGGTCGCGGTCATGCCCGGCCGCAGCGACAGGTCTTCGTTGTCGACGTTCAAGACCGTCTCGTAGGTGATGACGCTCTCGACTTCTTGTGCCCCGAAGTGAACGTCGGTGATCTCCGCAGAGAAGGTGCGGTCCGGATAGGCGTCGACCATGAAGGTCGCCTTCTGCCCGGGCCGGACTCGGCCCACGTCGGCTTCGTCTACGCTCACATGAAGCTCCATCTTGGTCAGGTCTTCGGCCAAGACGAACAAGACCGGCGTCTGAAGGGAAGCAGCCACGGTCTGCCCGGGCTCTACGGCGCGCACCAGGACGATACCGTCGACGGGCGAATGAATGACGGTCTTGGCGAGGTCGATCTCGCTCGATTCGAGGTTTGCGTTCGCTTCGGCCACGTCGGCCTTCGCGCTTGCCCGATCGGCGAGTGCGCGTTTGAGCGCGGCGTCCGCTGCATCGATGTCGAGCTGCGAAGGATCGGTCCCTTTACTCACCTCCCTGAGCCGGGTGAGTCGGCCGAGCTGCGCTCGGCGTTCGTCCACCGTGGCCTGCGCCTGCAAAATCCTCGCCTTGGCCGACTGAAGAGCGGCCCGTGACCTCACCGCCTGGGCTTTGAATTTCGTGGGGTCGAGCCTTGCCAGAACTTGGTCGCGCTCCACGCGATCGTTGTAATCGACCTCCACGCTCGCGATGGTCCCGGACACCTCCACACCGACCTCGACCTGGTTGGTCGGCTCGAGATTCCCCGTCGCCGTGACCGTCACGACGAGATTCCCGCGCCGGGCCTCTTCCGTCGTGACCTGCTTTCGATCGGGCCGAACGGGCGCAGCCCAGATGCCCAGGCCGGCGACGACAATGACGGCAAGAGCGCCCCAGAGATAACGGCGCCTCCTCCTGCGGCCGTCCGCCGACTGACTCGAGGCCAAGAAAGCAGCAACGTCGGTGTCCCGGTCAGTGTCCGACACGATGTCTCTCAATCAACGGCGACCTCGCGGCTGGGCATAGTGGATTTCGAACACACCTTTTGCTCTGGCAAAGCTACCTCATCGACTGTTCGGCGCAATCGCATGCGTGCAGGAGCGCCTAGGAGCTTGCTTTTGACAAGCGGCACGAGATGGGTCCAACGTAATCGTGTGACGCATCAAGTGACGATCGTTCGAGACAAGAAGAAGATCGGAGCGATTTTTTCGCTGTCCCGACTGCTCTCTCGCTGCTCTACATGAACAGGACTCGGATCTTCGACGATGTGTTTGGTCTAGGCTTCGAGGTCTCTGCAGACTCTCTTTTCAGCCACGAGTTCGAGACATCACAATCCCAGGCGTCTTGGCTGGCGGGGTCCGGTTCAATGTGGATGGACCAGTACGACGCCCGTGCGATTCGCCTTCTGCAGCGACAGGACCGGGAGCGGGCCTCATGGGATCTAGATAGGGGCTCGTGAGGCGACGAGGCAACGTCGAGACCGCTAGCTTAGGAGCCCTCTTCAATCTCCGAGGAAGTCGACATAAGAGCCTAGTTCTGCGCAATTCAGGAGTTGGGTGAGCATCCGTTTCACCTTTATCGGCAGCAAACTCTAGAGGCTGAACGTTTCACGCTGGATCGCGAGCCAGACATTCGTATTTTTACCCAGCTTTACCGGCACAACGCGCCAATGCATGAGAAAAGGAGTGCCGTCCTTTTTGTAGTTGATCGCCTTACCTTCAAATCGACCGCCGGCGCTGAGTGTCTTGGCCAGTCGAGCGATGACCTTTTTGTCTGTGGCTGGCCCCTGTAAGATCTTCGGCGTCTTCCCCAGCACTTCTGCCGGGCTGTACCCGGTAAGGTTCTTGAAAGCCTTGTTTGCATAAAGAATCTTGGTTCTGGCCGTCGCGTCTGTGATCAGAACGGAGTCAAAACTATTCTCCGCCAGCGCTTTTAAAGCCTGACTATTCAGATTGGTGTCCTGTAGGACCTTATCGAGTGATTTGATCATTTACTATTCCTGCAACGGGTCGGATGTAACGATGATAAGAAACTAACTGCCGGGGAAAGTATCACAGACGTTCGATGAGCATACGAACAAACTCATCAGCAGGATCGAGCACTGAGCCGTCAAAGTGTCAACGGGCTTATCCGGCTATTTTCCTCATGGCAGTCTCAATCGGACGTCTGATTAAAAAACCGAGACCACGCTGAGGCATAGAAAATAGCGATTGTGCAGAACAGCAATGCAGCCGCGACCGCAGTAGAAAGAGGTTGGCCGCCGAGCATTCCAACCGCTTCTAACGTTCCCATACCAATCACAATATGGGCGGAGCATAGTAACTTTAAACGCCCAATCCGGTTCGCGTCCGTGGCGATACACCAATTGGTACCGCGAAATTCGGCGCTCGTCGTCATCCCGACGGGCTGAGAGGCAACTTCGGTGTTGTGCTGGATGTATTCATCGCCTGCGTAGCGCCGAATGGCTTCGGCTGGATCTCACTGATTGAACATCAGATCGTAGAAGGCCTTTGCTGCTGCGGTTTTTTCGTTTACAGACATTTCTCGATCTTCGTGACTTGGTGCGATGGAAGCGATACACGTCAGTACAAGAAGAGCCAACGGCTCGCCCTCCTAGGTGAGCGCCGCGAAAAGCACATCACGTCTCTTAAGACTCTCCTTGGTCCATTGCTCTGACGCCTTGTAGTAGTGAGGAAAGGACGGAATACCCGTTGGCAGCGTCAACCACGCTTGCTTTGACTCGGTGTAGATGTGGAGATTTGGCGGCATGAGGTCCGGCTCGACCAACGTGCCAACGCGCAAAAAGACGATGGCTTCGCTGAGCTTGCCGTAGGCATAGTGACTCCAGACCGCTACCTTGCACTCGCTGCAGCGAACAACGCGTTGACCTTTTTCGCTGGCCGTCGGCGTTAGAACTTCCTCTGTCTCGCCCTGCAGCTGAACAGTGTTGGTTGTCTCGATTAGCGCGTTGATGGCAAACGCTGAGCCCGTTTCGCGCTGACAGTTGCGGCAATGGCATGCGTGTACGATCAACGGAGAGGCCGTGACTTCGTAGCGAACCTTTTGACACGCGCAGTGACCAAGTATGCTCATATCGCACGATATCTTTGTCTGATTCCGCCGTCAAAGCTCAGACTCGGCCAGCGCACAGAGTTCTTTTCGCTCCGCAGCGTCAGTCGACGATTGCACGTCTTCCGCTAGCTCTACCTCCACCAGAACCTCAAAGAGAGCGTAGTAAAAACAAACGCCCTCTGCCTGCGGCGCCCCACGCGACATAACGATTAGTTCTGCGAAATTCGGCGCTTATCGTCATCCCGATGGGCTAAGAGACCGGCAAACAAAGGCGGTCCGGGTACCTCGTTCGCTCCGTCTTTGAAGCGTGGCAAGGAGCCAGGGGACCGCGCAGGCGTGCGTTCAGAAGTGAACTCGCCGCCCTACCCCTCGCGCGCGTCGAGCCATGCGCGAATCGCGTCGACCATCACGGCGGAGAGCGTGACTTCCTGATCGAAGGCGTACTTGCGGACGCGCTTGTGGAGCTCCACCGGAAGGTGGATCGACGTTTGGCGCAGGCGCTCACCGTCCTTCGCGCGCACGCGCGGTTCTTCCTTGGTTCCGCGACCGCGTGAGCGTCCTGTGGGGAGTGTGGGAACCGGTGGCGGTGGAATCTCGTCGACGCTCGGTGTCGGCTCGAGCTCGGGTTCTGACTCGCGCGGGATCGAGTGGATCGCAGTGGGCGGCTTCGGCACGACCTCGGAGTCGCTCTTGGCGTCGAGGCCCCCTCCCCCATCGACCTCGGTCTTTTCCATCAAGCGTTGGAGCGCTTCGGGATCGGGTGTGGTTCGGGTCTTCGGTGAAGTGAAGCTCTCTATTGAAAACTGGGACTTGCAACGGAACGAACTCCGCACCCCTACCCATGGGTGAGCCATCGACGTCGGCCCACAAAACCGGCATGATGCAACTCTAGGTCGCCGTCTGCACCGTGCGACGGCACGGACAGTATGAATTCCAAGAAGCGCAGACCTTCGAAAGGACCGCCTCCGATTCCCAAGAGCTCGGAGGTTCGCCCGGCTGCTGGAGAACAGGAACGGCGCCGCGCCGACCGGTGGGATTCAGATGCCGAGGTGGAGATCTTGTCGCCCATCCGGCAAATCGCCTCGGCCCTCGATGTAAGCCAAACCGGCATGCAACTCTCACTCGACCACTGGCTCTCCGCGGGTACGGTATGCGATCTCCGCATCACGACTCACGCGGGCCGAACGATGCTGAAGCGCGCGCGGGTCATCTGGACGCGGCGGGAGGGGAAGCACTGCGTGTCTGGTTTGGAAGTGCTGGGGTCGCTTGCGCCGCACGCCCTCGACGAGGAGTGATTGCGCTGCTTGATGGCGGGGCCTCAAGGGACGCCGCGAATGCGAGCTTCAGCATGCCCTAGACCGATTGACGACGGTTCAGCCGTGGGAGGGCCCGCCTAATCAATGTGGGTTTCGGCTCCTAGAGACGCAATACCGACTGCTCCCTTTCCAAGAAATAGAAATCGTCTCGGCGAAGATCCGTCGGGGTCAGGTGACGCCGGTGCCCGACGGATCTTCGCCGAAGACGAAACTCTGCCCGATCGCGAGAAGGCCGCTCGCATCATCACGATATTCCGAGACACGGCAGACAACGAATCCGGCGCCTCGGCCCGCACCACCATCGCCGAGTTCGTCGCCGAAAGAATGCCCGACATCGAGTTGCCGACTGGCGCTCCCTAACGCGCATGCCCTGCGTCTTTGCGCCCCGCGGCGCAGCATGTGCGCCCGAGAAGCGGGGCTGCCAAGAAATTCCCAGCGTTCTCGCTTGGCCCACATCTTGCTCTGCCGCTAATACAGGTGAGTTGCATCTTGGAGGTGATCATGAAGGCGAAGGGTCGAGGCGGGCGGACGACGGCTAGCGTCATTGTTCTGGGTTTCCTGGCTGCGATGCTTTTCGCGAGCTGTTCCGACGACGGGAACAACGCGCAGGTCAATCAGCAACTCGTGGGCAATTGGCAACCCGGAGAAGGAGACCTGTTCCCCTTCTTCCCGGGAGTGGAGTCTTTAGTCCTGCAGCTTCGCGACGACAGCACTGGGGAGCTGGTTTTTCGGGATCCCGAGAGCGGTGCCCTCGCCTGTCTCGATCTGATCTACGCCGAGCTCAGCGACGAAGCCGTGTTCATCGATTTGGAAGTCTACGACGAAGTCTCGGCCTTTCAGCCCAAGAACTTCGCCTTCGCGGTAGACGGTAATGAGCTGACCTTGACGGACAATGTAGGACGCAGTCAGACGTTCACGAAGCTCGAAGCCGTGCCCGCCGGCGCCGAATGTCAGGCTTTCTCCGAAGTGGTGGCCTCTGATGCGCTCGAGGCCGACCCGCGCGGCGAGACGGGACTGGTCTCGGACGGTTCGTCGCTATGGTTCGGCGCGGATGCCCAGCCCAACGATCAGCTCATGCCCTACGTCCTTGCGACAAGCAGCCTCGGCGTCCCGATCGATCTGCCCAGCGGTGTCGCCGAGGTTCAGGCCTATGACGGCACGCTCCTCTGGTTCCACACCGGGGTGGGCTACATTGCGTCGGGGCGGAATTTCGCCGACGTCGAGATCGACACCATCGATACCGATCTGGATCTCGGCCACAGACTTTCGATCCATGCGATGGCCTGGGACGGCACGGACCTGTGGTTCTCCGGCCAATCAGATGCCTCCGGTGAACGGGAGCTCCTTCAAGTCGACATCAGCACCAAGACCCTCGTCAACCGGTACGACTTCACCATCGAGCTCAGCGCCCTAACCTGGGACGGAACACACTTCTGGGGAATCCTGTCTGGAAGTCCTTCACCGTTGGTGCAGATCGACCCCGACACGCGTCAGGTGGCCGCCACCTACGAGATCCCCGGTTACGGACAACTGTTCAACCGTTATCTCGGACTCGCCGCAGTGGATGGAGACCTCTACATCTTGATGGAGAACCGCGGTCCGGACTCCAACACTGCGACGATCCTGCGAGCGATTCCCTAAAGGAGAATCTCCTGGACTCCCGGTCCACCGCTGAGGATGGATTCGAGTTCATCGGTGACCGCTCCGATCTCCGCCCGGGAGGCAACCACGCTCGGTCGCGGCTAAGCTCTACAAGGCCGGGCGACGGGTTAGCGCGGCTTCACAAGAACTCGCCCAACATCACGCGAAAGACTTCGGCGGTCGGGTTCCAGTTGCCGTTCATGGCCTCGATGCCGGCGCGGGCGTAGGCATCGGCGTCGGGCCTAGGTCGCAACCGGACGAACGGCGGAAGGCCGTAGCGCATGGCGACATAGTTCGCCCAGAGCCTGGCCGTTCGGCCATTGCCGTTGACGAAGGGATGAATGCGCACCCATTCCGCATGGGCCCAGGCGCACACATCGAGAACCGCCGCAAGCGTGTCTGTATCGAGAGCCGCTCCGGCGGGAATGAGAGTGTCGAGGCGACCAAGAACCTGATTGAGCTTGCGCTCAAAGATCGCTACCGCTTCCGCCACCTGATCGGGCGGCACGCCCTCATGCGGGCCGACCATGACGTGGACTGCTTCAAGCCCGGGTTCGCCGCGGAATCTTCCGGTGTATTCGGGCTTCGGTACGTCAAGGCCGTCCATGATCTCACGATGCCAAGTCGCGGCATCACTGACGCGCACCGTTTCTCGAAGGGCCGCCGAATCGCGTATCCGCCGAAGTGTTTCGACGAGGTTCTGCTGGAGGGTGGAACTGTCGGCGTCCCAGTCAGCCATCCGCGAGTAGTTCGTCTATCTCGGACTGCGCGGTTTGTGTCCGGTTCGTGGGCCGCCCTTCTAGCGGATCGTCCAGGGTGGCTTCCGCTTTGGCAAAGCCGGCAATCGCTTGCTCGAAATCCGGGTCCTTGCGGGAATACTGGCGCAGCTGCTCAAGGGTCTTTTCGAGATCTCGTTCGACCTCTCGACTCGTGCGTTTCACGTAGACGGCCACGGCCTCGGTGACGAGCTGGTTCATGCTTCGCTTCGTGACCGAGCTCAGCGCCGACAGAGCGCTGTAGAGCTCGTCTTCGAGTCGAAAGGTGAAGGGCCGCCTTTCCATGACTCCATTGTGAGGCCGGTGCAAATGATGTCAATCTATTATTTTGACATCATTCTGCCCGGAGATGCCGTGGAGCCGAGGAAAGGTGTAAAAGCTTACATTATAAGAGTTTACGCGCTTTATCACGATTTGCTATTACCTTCATAACCTACTCCAAGCCAACTCCTCCGTAGCCGCTACACGCTCCGAGGACCCACTCGAGTTCGATCCGCCGAGCTATGCGCGAATCGCATCCACCATCACCGCGGAGAGCGCGATCTCTTTACTGAAGGCGTTCGCCGTCCTTCGCGCGCACGCGGTTCTTCCTTATGCCGATCCGCTACGGATGGAACGGATCGGCATTGAATTCAAAGGCCCTGTCGGCGCTGTCCGTGATGCGACATGACATTTGGCACCACGCGATTCGGCTCTCATCGTCAGCCCGATAGGCTGAAAGAGCTCTTGCAACACGGCGTCGCGCACCTCCGCTGGTTCGAAGTCGCCTCGAGTATGTGCGCTAAACTAAGGGTCAGCTCAATCCGGTGCGGTTAGTTGGCGTTGTGCTCTCGGAAGTAGACGCCCAAGGAGGGGTCGCAGACGCCAACCAGGGAGCGCGAGGGCGCGAGCGCGGTAGGGAAGGGAAACCACGTCGCAAAAAGAAAGCCCCGACGTGAGCCGGGGCCTTCCTATATTCATCGCGTTTCGCTCGCGCGCCTAGTCGAGGTCGACAAAGAGCCTCGCCGTCGTGATGGAAGTGCCGATGGGCACGACGGCGTCTACGATATTCCAACTGCCGCTCGCGCCTTGGAAGCGTCCCGCGCCGCCCGTGATGGAGCCGCTGAGATCGCCCACGAGGGCGGTTTGCTCGAGGTCGAGGCACACCACCTGGCCTGGGACGGCCACGGCATTGCCAGCCAAGAGCGACCCGTCGCTATAGGTCTCGCCCCACGAGAAGCTGACCAGCTGCGACTCGAGGGGGAACCCCTCGGGGCAATTGCCGTCTGGATTGAAAACGAACTCGGTCTCGCGGACGAGACTTGCCGTGACCTGAGCCTTGCCTGGCTTGCCCTTGGCAATTCCGCTTTGAAGTATAGTGGAGTTGCCAGTTGCCACGTCGTCGCCGATGTTGATGCTGTGTCCAAAGATGCGCTGGTTGACGTCCGGTCCGCCCCACCAGTTCGCTTCGACGCCTTCAGTCACAAAGAGGCCCAACCCCAGTGCGGCCATCCCAATGAATAAGATTCCCGGTTTCATAAGTCTCTCCTTCGCTGCAGATGACGCTGGGGCCGCGTCGGTGCCGCCCCACGCACCCACGAGGCGGAGCCTGCCGCGTTCACGCGAAGGCCTCCATACGTAATTCTTTACTCTTCGGCGAAAGCGCGATGCGACGGCCGCACAGAAGACCCACCGACTGACGACGTTGCGTTGCACGCGGGGCCGGCGCCGATAGTCGACACAAACGCCCTTTCCGGTTCGCGTCCCTGGCGAAATTCCACCCGGTGTCGCGAAATTCGGCGCTCATCGTTATCCCAATGGGCCAAGAGACCGGCAAACAAACGCGCTTAGGTACCTGGTTCGCTCCGTCGTTGAAGCGCGTTATGCTGCTCGGACAAAAGGACGTTCAACGACGATTGGCAAATATCGCTGTCGAGCACGGCCTGGGAATCACTCAAGAGCGTGAGCGCTGACGTCCCGGGCTGATAGCCCAAACAAGCAATCGAACTGCAGACCCGGTTGACGAGCAGGCAATCGAACTGAGCAAAGCGATCGGACCCTGGTCAAGCAAGAAAGCGACCGAGTAAAGAATTACGTATGCCGCAATTCGTGCGTCGGAACGTGCTAGCCGCGCATGTGTGTCGTCCTCCGTCAACGCCGCCATGAGCGATTACGCGCTTTTGTGGGTGGCACGTCTAATGCATGAATTCGCGTTCACTTAGCGTTGCCACCGGGGAGGTCCATCATGAAACGCTCCGTCTTCTTGTCTACGTTTCTGTTCGCAGCCGTCTTGAGTCCTATCACCTTATACGGCAACGATTGCGCGCCACCTGCAGATGCCAGACTCGCCATTCTCGAGCTACGGGTCGAAAGCTTCCACGGCGAGAATGTGATCGAGGGATTCGATCCGAGCGTCTTTTCGTACGACGTCCGGTTTCCTGAGTCGGAGTCGGTTGGTGTTTTGTGGGTGAGGACAAAGCACCCAAGTCAAAGCATTGAAGTGCAATACGACGGCATGCCCGTGAAGCTCGTCGGGCAGTCGGTCGCCAAGCTCGACGTGCCGCTTGGAAGCAGTGAACTCACCATCGACGTCGCGACTCGCGGACCGATGCCCGACTCCCAAACGTATGTGGTCCGAGTTGAACGTGTCCCGGTGTTTGCATGCACCGAGCAGGGGATTCGCGAGGCCATCGCGCGGGGTGGAGGCCCGATCTACTTTGATTGCGACGAGCCCACAACGGTGCTCACCGAGGCCGAGATCGTCATCGACAACGACGTGATTCTCGATGGCGAGGGCAATTTGATCGTGGACGCAGGCGGCGGCGGCGCAGGCGGTGCTGGCGGCGCAGACGGTGCTGGGCTCGTACCCGCCGAGATTGAACCGAAAGTGAACGGTGCCCACCGCGTATTTTCGATTCCTGAAGGTGTGACCGCAGAGCTGATCGGATTCACGGTAACCGGCGGTTCCACCGACGGCGACGGCGGCGGCATTCTCAACGCCGGGACGTTCGCGCTGCGGAACAGCACGGTGAGCGGGAATAGCGCCGACCGGGCCGGCGGCGTTGCGAGTCTACTACCGGGGACACTCACCGTCGTGGCGAGCACCGTGTCCGGCAACACCGCAAACCTGGCCGCTGGCATTGGAACCGCCGGACCTGCCGAGATCACTGATACGACCGTGTCGAGCAACACCGCGCTGGTTTCCGGTGGAGGCGTCGGCATCGCGATGGGCGGTACCCTCACGTTGACGGGCAGCGTGGTTGAAGGGAACTACGCAACGCAACTAGCGGGGGGCATCGGTAGCGAGGCCGACACCACGTCGACGTTGAACAACACGACTGTCTCTGGCAACGAGGCAGGTAACGTTGGTGGCGGCATCTCGAATGGCGGCATCATGATTTTGAACGACAGTGACGTATCGCAGAATTCGGCCACCGAGTTCCACGGGGGCATTAACAACGATGGCGTGTTGACTCTGAATAGCTCGACCGTGTCAGAGAATTCCGCAGACATAGATGGAGGAGGCCTTGGCAACCAGGGAACGGTAATGTTGAACAACAGCACGGTGTCGGACAACACCGCCGGTCTACATGGCGGTGGCCTCGCGAACAGCGGGACGTTGACATTGAGCAACAGCACTGTTTCAGGTAACGAAGCGATGGTCGGCGGTGGGGGTGGCATCTTCACAAACAGTGGAACGATAACGTTGACCGACACATCCGTATCGGGTAACGCCGCCAACAACACCGGCGGCGGCATTTGGGTTTTTGGGGGAGCGCTGACGTTGAGCGGCAGCACTGTGTCGGCAAACACCGCGACCGAAGAGGGCGGAGGCATTAACAACCGTGGCACGCTCACGCTCGCCAACAGCGTCGTTTCGGGTAACACGGCAAGGTTTGGAGGTGGCATCCGCAACGAAGGTCAGGCGGATGTGGTCGACACCACGGTGGCTGGCAATAACGCAACACAAGCCGCAGGCGGTATCACGAACCGACCCGGCGCCACCATGACGCTTACCCGATGCACCGTGCAGGCGAACAGCGCTGCCGGGAACGTTGGTGGCATTAGCAACACGGGTGGAACGCTGACGGTGAACGACACGATAGTGTCGGGCAATGAAGCCGGCGGCGAAGCGGGTGGAATCAGAAACACGGACGGAACGTTGACGATGACCAACAGCACAGTGTCCGACAACGCCGCGCAGTTGAGCGGGGGTGGTCTTTCGAACTTCGGATATCTGGAACTCAACGACTCTGATGTCTTGCGGAATACCTCGGTGAACGGGTTTGGCGGTGGAATCGTAAGCATCGAACCGCCCTCCACGATCGTGCTGAATAACACCACGGTGTCCGGCAATTCGGCGCATGATGGTGGCGGCGGAATCGGGACGAGCGGTCTTGCGACATTGGTAGGCACCACCGTCTCGGGCAACACATCGGTAGAAACCGGGGGCGGAATCGCCAATGCCGGACTCAACGGAGTTCTCACACTGATCAACAGCACCGTATCCGGCAACGCCGTAACAAGCGCGGTCGGAGGCGGCATCGGCAGCAGCGCGACGATGACTGTTCTCAGTACCACAATATCGCAAAATACCGCGGCATTCGGTGCAACTGGCATTTGGAACGGCGGATCTGCAACGCTGAGGAATACGATCGTCGATGGCGACTGCCAGCTGGCGGCGCCCGTGGACTCACTCGGTGGCAACATCGAAAGCCCGGGCAATACCTGCTTGCTCATTCCGGGCATCGATCTGTTCAACGTGCCGCCCGCACAGCTGGGCCTCGGGCCGCTCGCCAACAACGGCGGTCCCACCGAGACGCAAGCGCTTGCGCCTTTCAGCGTCGCGCTCGATCGGATCTCCGAACCTGAGTGTGTCGATGGGAATGGCTTGCCGCTGCTCACCGACCAGCGGGGCGTCCCTCGCCCGCAGGGGCCCGCGTGTGATTCGGGCGCATTCGAGCTCGGTGACGGTCCGCCGCCCATGGGTGCATGCATCAACGATGCCGACCGAATGACCTACGAATCGCTCGAATACATCGACAGCGACGGGATGCTGTTTACCTGCATCGACGCAGCCGCAGCGATCGGCAGCAACTGCGTGTTTGGGTCGGCCCAGTCGGAGCCGCCCCTCGAGGGCTGTGCTGCCGAGGCTGCAGCCGTGCTCGCGTGCTTCCCCAACTGCCCAGAAGACGTCATCGAGACTCTCGGCATCTGTGTCGCGTTATGTGCCGCAGAGGCCACCGGGCTTTCGTCGAGTTGTGCGAGTTGCTACGGAGAGGCAACGGCCTGTGGGGTAGCATGGTGTGCGTCATTATGCGTCGTCGACATCGACTTTCCGCCGTGCGTTTCGTGCCGCATCGAGAACGGCTGCATCCCCGGCTTCGACACCTGCTCTGGCCTCCCCGGTGATATCGACTGTAGTGGCACCGGGGGAACCGGTGGCTCGGGTGGAACCGGGGGCACTGGAGGCACTGGAGGTTCAGGCGGCATTCCTGGCGTGGAGTACACACAGAACTTCGAGTCTCTCGACCAGATGAGCCCTACTGCGTTGGGCGATGATGGATGGCTGATCTTCGGCCAAGTCTTTGATGGCAGCGGTACGTTGAAGTTCGACTACGGCCCATTTCCCGCACCCAACGCCACCGTCGATCCGAGCACGACGTTCTTCTCTGCCATCGTCACGGCTGAGGGCGGTCTCGATCAGGGTGCACAACAGCTCTCAATCTACAACGACTACAACTGCTGCGACCCGCCGAACCAAGGTCACTTCAACGGGACCGACAGGGTCACGTCGCTCGTTTTCCAAGAACCATTCTCTGCGGCCGTTCCGATCTCAGCGGGCGAGGTTGGCAAGACAGTCACGTTCAGCTTCGATGCCAGGCGCGGGAACATCAACGACCCGGCTGTCCCAGGCTGTGCTGGCACGCCGAACCCGCCTTGCGACAGCACCGCGAATGCGTACATCAATACGCTGGACCCCAACGCCGGCTTCGCGCTGACCAACAACATCACCGAGGACACCACCAACCTTCCAGAGACGTGGGCACGCTACTCGATCGAGCTCGAGATCGACCCCAGCCTCGTGGGCCAGATCCTGCAGTTTGGCTTTGCGAACACGGCGTCAAGCTTCGAGCCGTCAGGTGTGTTCTACGACAACGTCCTGGTGGTGTTTAAGGCTCCCTAAGCCCGTCTGGTCATCGACACTCGCCGGCGGCTCCTCGAGCCCGTCAGCCCGGTCCACCTGTTCACATTCTTGGACGTACCAGCCGTCTCGGTGGCGTGTTGTATACCGATGCGCACACTGAGACGGCCGTCGCGGTCGTCGGGACCATCTTCTGGACGACGGGAGAAGGGTGACTTGTACGCCGTCAGCTGAACTCGGAGATAACAGGGCTCTGAGTTAAGAGACACTTCGGCAGGGGCGAAAGCCCTCCATAGGAGTGTCCGACCGGCAGATGAATCGCCGTTTGGCGGCGGCTCACTCGGCAGCGGAGAGGACCGGCCATCCAGAGCGACGACAACCACCTTCGCGCCCTACCCGCTCGCAGCGCGCGAACGAGTCGAGGCAGCATCGTTCATAACCTGCCGGGTGGAATACGGCTCCGTGAGTCGGCGGAATCGATCGAGCTACTTGGCGGACCCAGACGCCATCGAACGCGCCATCGAAACCGTGACGGTTGGGGTGCCTGAGTCGGACTGCCCTGCGTGGGCATCGGGACTAGCAACCGGCCGAGGCTGCGCAGTGCTTGCGCGACTACTCAATGGAATCGTCGTTGCGATTTCCGTTCCCGTTCTCTCCGGACCAGAAGATCAACAGCGCCTCAAGCGGTGGGTCGAAGCCAACTACAAGACGAAACATGCGAGCCTAACACCGGCCTGCAGCGAATCGCCCGATACGAAAGGGGACATGTATTTTACCCACTTTTTGGATCACGGATACACGCTCTGGCTCCAATACCAGCCAGTCGTTCCGGCTCACTGCTCGGCGCGCTCGCCAAAGGGGGCGATCCATTTCTACTCGCTTGTGTTCCTGATGGCGGCGGATCCGGGTTTGAGTACTGCAGCGCGCAAAGCTGCCGCGGCGGGCGGCGACTGAGCGGGTGCGATCTCGGCTTGGGCGACACCGTCAGAACACGAGTCTCGAGGTTCCGGAATCCCATTGGACTCGGCGTGCGCTGCGGTGGCTCGGTGCCTTCGAGCTGCGTCGATCAGAGTTGCGCAACTCGATGCCCGAGACGATGATACCGATCAGGCCACCTACCGTTAGGACGGCACCCGTGCCGATCAGCACGGGAGACGAACGCGGTGTCTCGCAGGGCTCTCCGAAGCTGATGCAGAACGCCTGAGAAGCACCGACTCCGACCATCGCAAGGCCGCCGATGAAACACCCCATGGAGACGCCGAGTCCGATTCCTGGAGCGAGCGCGGGGTTTCTACTCTTCTTAGCTCTCGGAGTGCGGCCGGGCTTCTTGGGTTTCGAAGTGTAGTGGATGTCGTAGGCAGTAGGGTCCCAGTTCCTTTGGGTTCGCTTGCGAAGCCGCGGACTCAGGCCCCCCTCATCGTCGGATGATTCATCCATTCGCGCGGGCTCTTGTAGATCCGGCTCAGGCGTAGTGCCTTCCTCGGCGCCCTCCGCGCTTGCGCGCTGGGGCAACGCGCACAAGGCCACGAGCATTGCCGCCACGGCGGGCTTCGATACGAGGCTTCCGTGGATCATGGATGCGGTTGCGTGACGCATGATCGACCTCCCGGTTGCGGCGCGATGCGCCTTCGATACGGTTGCGTACCTGCATCAGGCGTGCCAAGTCGGGAGGCTAAATTTCGCTCAGAAACCCGACGCGCGGCGTGCAGATTCTGCATTCTCGGAACGCAGGTGCATTGGCTGCATGAGAGTAGCGAGACTCGGCTGTTGTCTCGCGTGGCTCACAGCGCGTGCAGAGTCGGTGCGCTCTTGACGTCGCCAATCGACCGATGCCCCAGTCGACACTACTGTCGTTCGAAGCTCGCGGTCAGCTTAATTTCCGATATCGAGGGGTTCTTTGGAAACGTCAGGCTGAGCGTACCCTTCGCGAGCGTCGAGCCACGCCTCGATGGCGTCGACCATCACCGCGGAGAGCGCGACTTCCTGATCGAAGGCGGACTTGCGCAAGCGCTGATGAAGATCAACCGGCAGATGAATCGAGGTTTGCCGGAGGCGCTCGCCGTCCCTCGAAACCGAAGCTCTTGGTCGGGAACCTCCTCCTCTTTCTGTTGGCCGTTGAGAATGGATTCGAGCTCGTCGGTGACCGCCCGGATCCAGTGAGATCCAGAAGCGACTTGCTGAGATGGCGTTCAAGAAGGGCTTGAACATCGCGCATGAGCATTGGCGCCGAGAGCGCGCGACTACATTCCACACTCGGACTCCGCCGCCTCCGCCGTGATCTGACCTTTCTCGTCCTCGCTGATGAGGCCCTGATCGCGCAGGGCGTTCGCGGCCTTCGATACGCAGGAGACGTACTTGCCGTGGTTCTTCCAGGGTTCGGAGGATCCCTGAGGTCCTTCGCATGGGCAAAGCTGTCCAATCGAACATCCGGTGGCTGGATCGATGAGCTCGCCGATAGCGGTGAATTCGCAGACGTCATCGTTGCCGACTACCCCGTCACCGTCGAGGTCGTTGTCACACACATCGCCTGCGCCGTCGCCGTCAAAGTCGGCTTGGTCAGAATTGGCAACGAGCACGCAGTTATCCACGCCGTCCGTCACCCCGTCGTTGTCGTCGTCGCTGTCGCAGACGTCCCCGAGACCGTCTCCCTCGTGGTCGGTCTGGTTCGGGTTGAAGGTGAAGACGCAGTTGTCCTCCGTGTTGAGAACACCGTCGCCGTCCAAGTCGTCGTCGCAGGCATCGCCGACGCCGTCCCCATCGATGTCGTTCTGTTCGGCATTCGGGTTGTCCGGACAGCTGTCAAACCCGTTGAGTACGCCGTCTCCGTCGACGTCGTCGTCGCAGACGTCACCTAGGCCATCCCAATCGGTGTCCCACTGAGCCGGGTTCGGAGTGAACACGCAGTTGTCCTCGGTATCGGGGACCCCGTCATTGTCATCGTCGTCGTCGCAGGCATCGCCCGGACCATCGACGTCGCTGTCTTGCTGATCGGCGTTGGCATTCAGGGGACAGTTGTCCGCGGTGTCAACGGAACCATCGTTGTCATCGTCCGCGTCGCACGCGTCCCCAAGACCGTCTCCCTCGCTATCGATTTGCGCTACGTTTTCCACCAGTGGGCAGTTGTCGCTGGCGTCATCGATCCCGTCGTTGTCATCATCCGCGTCGCAAACATCCCCTGCCCCATCCATATCGTTGTCCGACTGGTTGAGGTTCGGGGTGAGCGGGCAGTTGTCCCCGAGGTCGTCGACGTTGTCGCCGTCGTCGTCCGCATCGCAGGCGTCGCCGAGATTGTCACCGTCCGTGTCCGTTTGGTCCGCATTGACGAGAGTCGTGCAGTTGTCGTCCACATCGAAGACACCGTCGTTGTCGTCATCCGCGTCGCACGCATCGCCTTCGAGGTCCCCGTCCGTGTCTTCCTGCCCCGGATCGGGATCGAAGGGGCAGATGTCGAGGGTGTCGTCCACAAGATCTCCATCCGCGTCGCCATCGCAGACGTCACCGAGGCTATCCATGTCGAAATCCGCTTGGTCGGAGTTTGCGGTGAACGGGCAGTTGTCCGGCGCATCGTCAGGTATGCCGTCGTTGTCGTCGTCGGGGTCACAAACATCGCCGATACCATCGGACTCGTTGTCGGCTTGATCACTGTTGGCCGTCAACGCGCAGTTGTCGGCAGCGTCGACCACGCCGTCGTTGTCATCGTCCGGGTCACAGACATCGCCAACGCCATCGCCGTCACTGTCGAGCTCGAGGTTGTCGACGCAGCCGTCATTGCAATCGGGCACCCCGTCCCCATCGCTGTCGGTGTCTGGGACGCCACAACCACAAGCTCCGGGCTCGGCCTTGTCCGGGTCGTCCGGACACCCATCGCCGACACCGAATACCGACAGCGTGAAGTCTGCGGTCGCTTGAGTGCCGGGCGAAACGGTCACCGTGGCCGACGAGGGCAAGAGTCCGCTCGGGCCAGGGGGATCGACCGAAAGAACCCATTCGCGACTCTGGTCGTCCGGCCCGAGAGGAGCGTTCTCAATCAGGTACGTACCGTCCGTCCTCGTCGTTGCGCCCGCGCCGAACTCGCCGCCGACAAACGCACCTTGGACGGGTTCACCGGTGTCGGCACGCGTGACCGTTCCCGCGATCGAGGTTGTACCCGTCGCCGGCTCCCCGAAATCGACCGTGATGATTGCGTTGCACCAAACCGTCACGTTCTTGGTCGCTGAGATGAACCCAGTCTTGCTCGCCTCTACTCGAACGCTTCCGACCCTGGATGTTTCGCTCACCAAGACCTGAAATTCAAAGCGCCCATCGACATCCGTCCGATCGTTGCGTCCCGTTCCCAGCGCACCAACATCCGCATCCTCGATGGGCTCCCGCGTTTCGGCGTTAATCACCCGGCCTCGAATGGTGGCTGGCTGGCAGTCCGGAATGGGGAAGAGCTCCAGATCTTTTTGAAGCGTTTCGCCGTGTCGAACCGGACCGATCCCTTCGATAATCTCGTTGTAGTAGCCCGTCGCTTGGACGGAGACCTGCAGGTCCTCCAACACCTCGAACGGCTCGGCGGGAGAGTTGCGTCGGAGGACGACGGGTAGCAAATAACTGCCGTCGCTCTCGGTGTTGGTTGAGTTCCAACCAAGCCGCCGCACCGAGGCGTTCGGTATCGGTTCACCTGTGAGCGTATCGATGACTGCGCCAGCGACGTATCCGAGGTTGGGTTCGAGGGCGAGCTCTACCGGGACTGGCCCTGGCTCCACTACTTCGACCTCGCCATACGCTGGCTCGAAGCCAAAACTTCCGGACGAAGTGAAGTAGCGCCCAGGCAAGAGTTCAGCAACGAAAGTTCCGTCCATCCCGGTTTGGAAGCTTTCACCGAAGGACTCGCCTTCTCTGCGAAAGGTCATGCCAGTGAATGGCATGGGCTCGCCGGTCTGGGCATTGATGATCGATCCGAGAACCTGCACAGGTTCAGGCGGGCGCGGCGTTTCGACGATCGTAACGGGGATGTCCACTTCTCCGCTTGCGCCGCAGGATGGCACCTCGACCCATGTGGTGGGCGCGGTCACGGTGATTTCGTCGTATGGTCCAAGCTCGTGGCCGCTAAGAACGACCCGGTAGCTCTTGGGTGAATTGCGCTGTCCTAGTTCCAGTTCGTCAAAGAACACCGACCCCGTCGCATCGGTCAACCTTGAGGGATACGGGGGATTGACCGTGAACATCTTGAGCCAAACGTTCGCGAGGGGAATCCCAGTCTCCGCCTCGACTGCGCGCACTCGCGCGCTCCCATCGCACGAGTAAACGAGTGGAATGGTGAGGTCCACTTCGTCCCCACCGCTCGAGTAGAGGCTCCTCGTCTCCCCCCAATACCCTGACTCCGAAACCTCAAGACGAGTGGGGCCGACGGGGTCCACGGGGGCGCGTCCGAAGTAGAATTCACCCTGAGCGTTCGTTTCCGCTTCCTGCAAGCCATCGGAAACGTTGGAGGATGGGATGCTCAAGACGACGGTGGCTCCCCCGATTGGCGTGGACGTGGGCTGGACGGCTCGAAATCGGCTTGGATCTTCGGTGTTTGGAATCCCCTCGACCACCCTCCCGGTGATGACCGCGTAGTCGCGCGGAAGGACGGCGAAATCGGCGACCGTTTCCGTGTCACAGGCAACGACGACACCTGGAGTGAACCTCTTCCAATAGTCCGGCGTCGTTCGGGACTCCAAGACGGTGGACCGGGGCTGATTGGAGGACCCTACGGCCACATTGTCCAACCGGTACATTCCGTTCTCGTCCGTCGAAACCGCTGATGCGCCGGGTGTGCTGACCGTCAGGCCCACGACCGGTTGGTTCGTGCGGGCATCGGTCACGACTCCAGAAATGGTTCCCGTGCAAACCGGAATCAGACCAAATTCGAGCTCTACGGACGCGGAGGTCCGCCGTTCTATCGCGTTGCTCAAGCCCACGATATCAATGTTCGCGGGTCCGGGCGTAGCATCGCTCGGTGCCTTAATCGTCAGGAGCGCCGTGCCGTTGGGCACGACGATCGTCGGACTGATCGTGGCCGTGTAGCCGGGTGGCAGCCCTTCGGCCACGAGTCCCACCGGCTCCGTCCAACCGTCGATCGAGGCAACCACCACCTGAAAAGAGACCGACGCCCCGGGGACGATGAGCCGGTTTGCAGGTTCAAGGAACAGCGTGAAGTCGGGGGTTGCGGCCGCAAGTGCCCGAACGAGGTGCGAATCCGAAGAACGCGTCGGCGCCACCGTGGGATCGACGCCGACGGTGAGCTCGCCCAACTGATCGACGCTTCCTTCCGAGGGCGACGCGATGATCTCCAACTCGTTGGACAAAAACCCCGAACGGATTCGCCCATTGTAGACGCAGCTCAAGCCGCCGGTCGCTGCCTGACACGTCCAGCTTGATCCCGACGTGGACACGACCGGAAGGAAAGCAGGAAGAGTGACTGTAACTTGAACCGCGCTTCCCGACGGCACCTCCACGGATCCGATGTTGAAGAGCTCAACATGGAATCGGCCTTGCTGTCCGACGCTCAGGTCGCTCGGACCGCTAATCGAAGGCGCCAGGTCTGCGTTGACGGGTCCTTCGCTGGTCAGTGCCACATTGGCGACGGTTGTGGATCCGGTGGACGTCGAGACTTGGGTCGTCGAGGTGCGATAGCGGTCGAGCTCGACAATCAAGTTTGCCGAAGCGGGAGCAGGCTCATTGGCATCGAGCTCGATCCGATACGTGCCCGTCGCATCTGATAGCGCAGAACCTATTTCGGTGTCCGTAACCAGTGCCACACGAGCACCAGCCAACGATCTCGACGTTTTGCTGTCGCTGACCCGGCCAGTGATGGTGGTGGGCGTCTCCCGAGCAAGACTGGCGTTGATCAGGTTTGTAGCGCCCGACACGAGGGTCACCTCGGCGACCAACGTCTTGTATCCGGCTCCGCTAAACGTTGCTGGCACCGTGACGCGATCGAGGCTAATTGCGGACTGATCCAGCGTGATGCTGAACGCGCCCACGCTATCGGTCTGGCTTTGTGCGAAACTCCCAGGCAACTCGATTTGCACTGAGATATCGCTGAGCGGCTGGCCAGTTCCCGCGTCGACAACGGTGCCCCCGAGCTCGATGTCCGGGACTTGGTTCGATTCGAGGGGAATCTCAACCTCGAAGGTTCGGTTTGGATCCAGCGACACGGGTGTCTGAAACGGCCTAAACCCTGTTGCAGTTGTTGTGAGCCGATATCCACCCGGCGGAATCGCACCTATGGAGAACGCGCCCGTTCCATCGGTGACCGCCGTAATCGCTGTGCCAGAAAGAGGCGCGAGCTCGACGAGCGCACCAGAGATGCCGACGTCCGACGCGGCGTCGACGACCCGTCCGCTGAGGCTGACCGGACGGATGTCGCGTGAAACAGGGAGATCGAGCGCTAGGCTTTGGCCGCTCTCCAAGCTGACGAAGAAGATGTCGGTCGGATAGCCGTTCGCCTGCACTTCCAAGGTCAACTCACCCGGTGCCACGTCGAAGAAATCGAAACCACCGGTTGCATCGGTACTGGCGGAGCCCGGGTCCCCGGGCCCACTGCGAAGAACGACCTTGGCGTCCTCGACAGGCACGCCCGAGTTGAGATCGATCACCTGTCCGCTTACCTGCCCTGGCTCCTCGAGAGGTGGCGCGTCCAATACGGTGAACCCAAACTCATCGGCGTCGTCATGTGGACGTCTATCGCCTGCAACGCCAACGCTCGCCCGGACGGCCGCTAGGTCTGAGGTCTCACCCACCTCGAAAGGTGGAACATCAAGCACGAGTTCGAGCGGGGGCGTCGTTTCGAACGTCGCCACTTCACCAGAGTACGTGCACGCTGCGCTTGTCGGGCCATTTGTCTGGCATAGCCATCCGAGGCCCGTGGCTTCCTCGATCGCTAGATCACCGGCTACGTCCAGGTCCATGGTGAGTTCGAAGAAAGGCTGATTCCCTAAGTTGATGACGCCGAGGTCTACGATGGCAGTGCCACCCGCAAGCAGCCAATCCTCTTCGCTGACTAGGACCGGCCGGGCATTCGGCGCCTGCTCCTTGAGGACTTCCAGTACGGTGTGCACCTGCACATTCACGACCGCCTCGACTACGTTGCCATCACTATCGGTCGCCGACGCCGTCGATCTGTCTCAGTCCAGCGGATAGCTCCGTCCCGGATATTACGACGTTCGCTCCGGTCCCGATCACGCCGTCGGCATCCGAGCTCCATACGATGGACTCATCTGCGATTTGACCGTCCTCCGTATCCAATGCGAACGCTCGCAGAAACACGCTCGTAGCGTGTTGAATCCGTGCGCCTTCTGTTGGTGCTGTGATCCACACTGCGGGCGCCGCCCCGGGGATGGCAATGGGCCAACTATCGGCGGACGCGCTGCTGAAGCCGTCGCTCACGACCACCCGAAATTGGCCCTCCGCTGCCGCACCGAGGTCGGCGAATGTCGCCGTATGTTCAGTTGCCTGCAAATCGACGGCAATCGGCTTCCATGGCCCGTAGTCGGCCCGATACAGAATGGTCGCGAACAGGTCCTCGCCGTCTGCATCCGCCGCCTCCCACACCACGGTTACCGCGCTGTCGCCGACTGTAGGCACGACGGAGCCAATCACTGGCGCTGACGGCGATGCTTCGACTCGGCCGATCTCCGTACCGTTCTCGAGGAGAACGACGCTCCCTACGTCCTCGTCGACCGGCAAAACCACGAATCCGTACGCATCCCCATTGGTGTCGCCGCCCTGTGGTTCCAACGCTTGAAGAGAAAAACTCGTACTTGCAATCAAGCCGCCGAAAAAGCCCCGAATCTCCATCGTGTAATCGCCAGGTTCTAGGTCCGGGCCCACGAAGTTGCCCTGGAACGTCCAGTAAGGACTCCAGCGGATAGCCTCCGTGCCATCTGGACGGACGAAGCGAACCACTATGGATTTTACGTCCTCGGTAAGAACGGGTTCCTTTGCTGAGGTGCGCCGTAGGACGTCCTCTCGCATCTTGTTGTACGAGATATCGGACACCCACGTCTTGTCCTCGTATGTCATGAGTTCGAAGGCGGCCCCCGCACTCTTCTTCTGAATCGGATCCCAACCGATCAGCTCTCAATTTGGGCGGAAGGGCGTGATTGTAGTGGCGGGTCCTGCGCCTTTTTCCTACCAGGTACCCTGGATCGGTAATGTCATATCCGTCGACGTTAGTCGGTCGCGCACCGCCGCCCTTGTTGTGGCCAAGACTTAGGACATGCCCAATTTCATGAGCAACAGTTTGGTCCGGCCATCCATCCCTACTGAAAGGCTCAATGTTGACAAACGCCACGGCACTGTCGCCGCACGCCTTACCCGCGGGTTGTGGGGAAAGTCCTTCCTGGGCGAAGTCGTCGAGCGCGCCAAGCGTGATAAAGTTGTCGACGTAGCTGCAGCTCGACGTGCCACTATCGATGCACCACGCTAGTTCATTGGTCCATCGAAGGAATGTTTGCAGGCCGACGGCAAGGCGCAATTTCGGAGAGGCGCGACTCGTCTATATAGGGTTTGTCGCTAAAGAAGTTGCGAAACGTGGGGCCCCGAATGAATGAAACGTCGCCGTCGGGAACGAGCGTCGTGATCTGCTGTTCTATTGCGCCAAGGTCAGTGGGAGCGGCGTGCGGCACTCCGTCGAGGGTTTCTGGATCGAACCCCTCCCCAGGCTATAGGTAAGAGTTGCACAGAGAGCCCAACAGAGGGCACGAATGAAACGGTCTGCCGACAACCACCTTTGCAATCGGCAGCGATTCCATCCACGACGAGCTCCAGCTCGTCGTATTGCGTCCAAGACGGCGGGACTACGAAATTCGCCGAGGTGTTGGTGCTTTCTCGGAAGGTCGGCGTGATTGGGAGCGCATCGAACTCTGGCGGTTCCGAAATTGACGGGTCGATTCAGCTCGCGGTCATTCACATAACCACGCAAGACCGGGAAGTGGGGACCTGGCGCTTCGTCGGGCGGTTGCGAGAAGTAGGCACGCACCGTCGTTGGCTTCCCTTTGTAGAGCTCGATGAATGGCTCTGTGGGTTTCTTTTCGACGAGCCTTTGAATCGCTTGGGTTACCTCGATTCCTTCGAACGTGGCGGTCGGTCCAAAGCAGACTCCCACTTGACGGAGAAAATCTTGCACATCTAATGCGTGAAAGAAATGAACTGGACTAGTGTCGGAATAGAGCTCCTCGTACCACCGCCGTGTTGAAATCTGCAGGGTTTCGGACAACCCAATCCTCGTTTGGAGATCAAGAACACGAAGCGGCCGGCCTCGTTGGCGTAGGCCCTCATTGTACGCGTCATCCACGCGACGGCTCGGCGGAACCCCGCCTTGGGCCGTCGCACGGAAGCCAAACCAGCCTCCTCCCGAATCGACGTCCCCGGCAAGGCAGATCGTTTGTCTCGAAGGCTCGGCTGCGCCTGCACGTGAGCGTTAGGTGCGCCACGGCAACGTCGAGTGACACTCCAGGGAGAAACTCCGCGAACGGCAAGCACAGGCTCCCATCGAGCGAAGGCTCGCATTGCCCTGAAGGCCCGGCGTAGCGTTGGAGCTCACGTATCTCGTTGGCCAATGCCGAAGCATCGGACGCGTCCGCGATCTTCCGCAACGGAATGCCCCAAGGTGGCTCGAGGGTGCGCCGCTCAGCCAATCCGCGTTAGGAATCCGATCCGCCCCCGTGCCTTGAACCACGGCGATCGAGACCGTGCCATCCTGAGGAACCAACTTCTTGTCCAAGACAGCGTCGGCGAATGCGGCTTTTAGATCCTTCCCACCGGGAGGGTACTGCGAATGGTTCCCACCGTTCGCATTCCAACGGCACTTCTGCCTGAACGCAGGAACCGTGGGACCAACCGCCCCATGGTTCTCCGCTGTCAAGAACGACCACGATTTCCCGTGGCACAGGCTCCGACGGCGGCTGCGCATGTACCCGGCTCTCCGGGACAAAGGACGCCAAGAGCACGGTCAGTAGCGCCCAAGCACGTGGCAGACCCGGACCGATAGAAGAACTTCTCATACTCTCTCTCAAAGTGGGAATGAAGCGAGCCCGCGCGACGCTATCACAAAGGCAGTGGAGCTCGCATGGGGTCCTTGGTCGGTTATTCACTGGTTACGAGCCACGCGGCATCAGGACGCGGTGGGATTTCTCACATGAGAGGTGTCCGGTCGAGACTGTTTGCTGGATTGGCAGTGGCGTGCGTAGCCTAGGCCAGCCCTTGGTACTTCGCGCCTCGGCACCATGACGATGACCACGATTTTGGTTGGTTGTTGCTTCACCACGGTCGGCCGGTTTCGCCCTGCTCGCGCCAGCTCATACCGACGATTACAACGAATGTGCATCCCGTCGCGCCGACGACCAAAGACCGGCAAGAGATGCTTGAACCCGTGGCAAGTGTTGTCAATAGTGAATACCCGAGGCTTGAGCGACCCTCGAACACCGGCGAATGAGTTGTCGTTGCGCTACACTCTCGACTCAGGGTTTAGAGCATTGTCTATGCGGGTTCTCACAGTTCACGTCCTTCTCGGCGTGATGTTGCTTGTTCACTGCAAGCAGGGTGCCGGTGAGGAGAGGGGTCCCCAGGGGTCCGAGGGCAAACCCCTGGTCGTGGATTTGAGAAGCCCGCCGCGGGCGGCACCTCCGGCTACCGCTTTTGACATGAACAACATTCCCGCGGGTCCAAGCACCGCCGAAGAGCGGGAGAGAACTATTGGAGGCCGCAGGAAGCCAAAGACGAGTCCCTGTGCGAGCAGTTAGGGCCGCGGAGCCGCAGCCAATGCATCGCCCAGGTAGCGACTTCAAAGCGGATGCCTCG
>CAVPIE010000008.1:0-572260 GCA_963704865.1 uncultured delta proteobacterium
GGACTCGAACCCGCGGCCTCCGGCGTGACAGGCCGGCGTTATGACCAACTTAACTCACCGCCGCATCCACCTCAGGGCGTAGCCCTTCGGGACCGCCTTGTAGCCCCTGGGGGTAGGGGCTGTCAAAGGGCTTGGTTTTACCACCGCCCTCACAGCGTTTGCGTGTTCCACGCCGGGCGGGCGACCGGGCGATCGGCAGAGCCGTCGATCGCTCTCGGCACGACCTCGGATGCCGGTGGCATGGCTTGGTTCGCGCTTCGAGCTCTTTCCTTTCGCTTGTCGAATTTCGCTCGAAGCGTCGAATGACATCGGCGGTGCAGCGATTGACGGCGGCGGCGACGCCGATGCCGGCGGCTTCGACCAGGCGCGCGTTCGGATTCGTGCTCTGGATCGTGTTCGCGGTGAAGCGCGACATGGGGATGCCGAGCATTCGCGCACTCGGCCGGCGATGGTTGCCCGCCGAGCCCATCACGGCCTGCGTCGGCTGAGCGCCTCGCCAAACGCATGAGTCCGGCGGCCGATTCAACTCCATAGGCACGCTGCGCGGCTCACCAAACAGCTGCACGCGATGGCCTCGGCGCACGGTTTGTTGAGTACCATCGCCCCGTTGCCGTCCCGGAAGTAGCCAGGTCGAAGTCCTCGCGCGCGAGGTGCGGATCGAACCTTCGGACGGAGATCGGGACGCGCCAGAGGGTGCCTTCGGTGCGCGGCTCGACAGGGGCGAAGTCGACCGCCACTCGAACGGGACGCGGGCCAAGACGAGCTTGCAACGTTGACAATCTCGCGAAGGTGCCTGTGAAATGGCAAGGCTCGGGCAGACGCGCGTGATGCAGAATCAGACCGTGTCCGACTGCGACGACCGGGATCCCTAGCGACTCGCGGCGTTGACCGAGGGCCCGTCGCCATCGCTCACCAGAGGTCGGGACGCCATCGTCGGAAGCGCGCTCGAATCACCCCGGAGCCGGAGCGTGACGCGCGAATCATCCCCTTGCCCCGGCATGCAGTGCAGGACGGGCTCGGAACAAGGAAGCCTGGAGCGTGTCCCAGGCGGCGCCCGACACAGAAGACGCGAGGTTTCGCTGGTCCGCGCAGCGCTTCGACGACGGCCCGAGTCCGGATGGCGTGGCCCTTGCCTCGGCCATGAAACGAAATATGCGATGCCGAATCATTGTCCGTACTCACGCATACGAGCGGTCGGCGTTCGGTGACGGCTCGAATCGCCGGGAGGCCAGTTGATGACAAGACAAGAATTTCCTGGCTTCAGAATAGCCTCATGGTTGGCCCGGTTTTCGCAACGTGAGGGCCTGGAGCGGGAGGATGTTCTCTGAAAAGCCCAAGAAGGGGCCCAAAATCACGGCAAATCGTGCTGTGGGAGGGGGCTGATGTAGTTGCCTGTAGTTATTGGGCGACAGCTTTTTTCACAGGGTGTGATCTGATTACGGTTGACAGTCTCATCGGTGACACACAGGGAGGCTTCATGTATCGCATGAGCGACGATGGCTTCGCCGATGGGCGATTTAAGTGATTTCGTACGGATTCCGTACGCGATCGGTCGTCCTACGCCTCTCAGTTCCTCTACAGAGAAATGTCCGCACGCGGTCACGAAGTCACGATCGTCGGCCCGACGACCCCCATGCGCAGCCGAGTGAGCTGCCGCACGTCACATCTCGCTGCCGAGCGTCCCGCTGCGATCCCGGTTTCTTGTCGCGATGCCTTCCCGCGCTCGCTCAGTCCTTGAAGGACGCCCATTTCGACATGCTGCTCGCGCAGAGCCGGAGTCGCCTGCTTTTCGCTGGTGGTTGGCTTCGGCAGCAGTACGGCGTGCCGCTTGTGTCGGTAATACCGTCCACATGCCGAGCGTGTACAACGTCGTCCTTCCCGACGCGCTCCAGCGAGTGTCTCGGTCAATCGGCTCTTTGAAGAGCGGGTCATGCCCTGGGTCGATCGAACACGACCGATGCCTACGACGCCGGCGATTCGCTCGTTTGTCTCAGCCCCGGTCAAGCGCTTCTGGCAGGACCGCGGCGTCGAAGTTCGATTCACGTCATTCCGCGCGCCATCGAGAAGCGCATCTTCGACCAAACAGGCCAGGACGATCCCTTCGCGCCCGAGGCCAAGCCCGGCGCCCGACTTCTCGTCGTTTGCCGCCATGGACGCGAGAAGGAAGTCGATCGCCTGCTCCGTATCTTCGCGCAGTACGTCTACCCCCGCGTTGAAGGCGCCCACGCTCAGCTCGCTCGTCGGTGACGGGCCCGAGAGCCGACGACCTCAAGGAGCTCGACCAAGGAGCTCGCCGTCGACCACCGAACCTACTTCGTGGGCGAGCAGTCGCTCGAGCAGATGCCGGCCTGGTTCCGGCACGCCGAACCTCTTCGTATACACCTCCCTGTCCGAAACCTAGGTCAGGTCATCAGCGAGGCGCTTTGGTGCCGCCTTCCGGTCGTCGCGATGGACGACGGCATGTGGGTTGCCGGTCAGGTGACCGACGGCGAAGACGGCTCCTGGTCGACCCCAAGGGCGAGGACGCTGACCGCCGTTCGGCGCCTACGCCGAGCTCTTGCTGGCAAGGCCACGCTTCGCCAGCAGTGTCCGAACAGGCCACCCGCGGCAACGCCAAGGATCGTTCCGATCCCGACTCCTGCGTGCAGCGCTACCTCGAGGTCTTCGAAGTCGCCAAGGACCACGCCAAGCGTAACCCCGTCGCTCGCAGCTCGTCGCGTACCGGCAGGCTGGCCCGTTCGGCGGGATGCACTCCACGGTTGCCGCGATCGGGCCTGCCATGCGAAGGCCGGGTCGAGCTGAACCGCGACCAGCGGGTAGCGACGGGCACGTGAACGTCCGGCGGCGTCCTGAGCCGAGTCGCGATCATCTGCCGTAAGAGCTCGACGTCCGCGTCGGATGCGCGTGATCGCTTCGGGCGGCGGCATCGTCGCTGGCTCGCAGTCGTCGCCGAAGTTGCTCCCGAGGCGTCGCGCGTCTTCGAGGATGATGTAGGCGCAGGGCACGATGAGCGGCATCGATCATCGTGGCCGCCAGGACCCCGAAACCGAGCGACACCGCCATCGGCACCCAAAGCGAGCCTGCACCGAGGTCTCGAGATCATCGGCGCCAGCCGAAGAAGGTCGTGAGCGAGGTCAACAGATCGGACGAAAGCGCCACGCGGCACCGGCGACGACCGCCTCCCAGGAGCTCATGCCGTCTTCGCGAAAGCGGTTGATCGCGTCGATGAGAGTCAGCGAGTCGTCGACGACGACGCCGAAGAGCGCGACCAGCCCCATCATGCTCATGAGGCTCGAGGAGAACCCGGTGACGACGTCGCCCCAGACCGCGCCCACCATGCCAAACGGAATCGCCGACATCACGAGGATCGGTTGCGAGTAGCTGCGGAACACGACGGCGAGCATCGAGAACATCACGATCAAGGCCAGGATGAAGCCGAGGCCGAGGGCGCCCATGGTTTCGGCCTGCCGCTCCTGCTCGCCGCCGAGGCTGTACGAGAGCCCGGGGATGTCTGCGAGCAGCTGCGGAAGCTCGCGCTGAACGATCTGCGCGTTGATGTCATTGGCGTTGGCGTCTTCGTCGCGACGTCTGCGGTGACGCTGATGTTGCGGCGCCCGTCGGTTCGTTTGATGATTGTGTAGGCCTGGCCGCGGGTGACGACGGCAGCCTGGGAGAGCGGCATCTCCCCGCCCGTGGGCGTGCGCACGATGAGCTCTTCGACGTTGTAAAGCGACTGCCTCTCGTCGAGCGGCAATCGGACGTAGACGCGAACCTCGTCACGACCTCGCTGCTGACGAACGGCCTCCGCGCCGAAGAATGCTGCACGAACCTGTCGCGCGAGCTCGAACTCGGTCATGCCTTGGGCCAGGGCGGCGTCGGTGAGCCGAAAGTCGAGCTGATCCTTGCCTTTGGTGACGCCGCTGTCGATGTCGCGAAGGCCGCTGTAGGCGGAGATCTCGATGGCGAGCCGCTCGGCGGCCGCTTCGAGGGTGGGCACGTCGTCGTGGATCAGCTGAACCTCGATCGGTTTGCCCGGCTCGACGCCGACTTCGAATGAAAACGTAAGCGAGTCCGCCCCGGGGATCTCGCCGATCTCGTCGCGCCAGCGCTGGACGAATTTCTGCGTAGTCAGCTCCCGTTCGCCGGCGTCGATGAGATACATCATCACCGTGGCGTAATGGCTTCCTTCGGTCGACATGGAGCCCTCGGGGCCCGATTCGAGCGCGCTCATCGCGCCGACTTCCTCGTACAAGCCGCGGGACATCGTGGGTCCATCGGTCTTGGCGTCTTCTGCGTCGACGATCGACTGAGCGACCCCGGCGATCCCGTCTGCGATGCGCTCGGTCTCGGAAACGGGCGTGCCGACGGGCATCTTCAGGTGGGCCGTGATCAGGTCGCCCTCGACCTTCGGAAGAAAGGTGAACGGAATCCGACCGGCCACGTAGCCGAGCGTGCCGATCAAAAGCGCCACGCCAGCTGCGATGGTGAAGTAACGCCAGCGCAGCGCCTTATCCAAGATCGGAAGGTAGGTGTGTTGAATGTGGTGCTGGAGTCGATGCGGCATGTCGATCTTCGAGACGAGGCGCATGAACCAGAGGTAGGGCGAGAGCACGATCCTGAGCCACCAGGGCATGGGGTGCGAAAGGTGGGCCGGCAAAATGAGGAGCGATTCGACGAGTGAAATCATCAAGACCGCAATGACGACGATCGGGACGACGCGGAAGAACTTCCCCATGGGCCCCGGGACCATCAGCATCGGCGCGAACGCGACGCAGCTCGTGAGGATCGCGAAAATGACCGGCCGTGCGACCTCTTTGGCCCCGCCGATGGCCGCTTCGAGCCGCCCCTTCCCGTCCATCCTCTGCTTGTAGATCGCTTCCCCGACAACGATGGCATCGTCGACGACCATGCCGAGCGTGATGATGAACGCGAAGAGCGAGATCATGTTGATCGAGACGTCGGTCACGGGGAAGAAGAGCAGGGAGCCTGCAAACGAAATCGGGATGCCGAGCGTCACCCAAAACGCGAGCCGCGCTTCGAGAAACAAGGCAAGCGTCAGAAGCACCAGAAGCAGACCGATGCGCGCGTTGCGCAAGAGCAGCGAAAGTCGCCCCTCGTACATCTCGGCGGTGTCGAACCAGTTCGCCGCATAGAGGCCATCGGGCAAGGTCGCTTGGAGCTCGGTGACGTACTCTTTCGCCGCGGCCGAGACGGTGAGCGGAGTCTCGGAACCGACGCGGAAGACGTTGATCATCACGGCCGGTTTGCCGTTGTACGTGGCCTCTTTGTCGATTTCCCGGAAGCCATCTCGCACGATCGCCACGTCGCGAACGCGCACCTGCGAGCCATCGGGCTGGCTGAGCAGGACGATGTTGCCAAACTCGTTGCCCCGGTCGCGCCGTTCGGTCGTCCGCAGCAAGACCTCGCCGGCCGTCGTCTTCACGCCTCCGCCAGGGAGCTCGACCGATGCGGCCCGGACACGCGCTGCGACCTCGTCGATTGTCAATCCGTGCCTTCGGAGCTCCGCTTGCGGGACTTCGATGCTGATTTCGAGAGGGCGAATCCCGGAGAGCTCGATGTAGGTGATGCGTGGGTCTTGGAGCAGCGTTCGACGGCTGTTTTCCGCGACGGAGCGCAAGGTGGATTCATCGACGTCGCCATAGAGAACGATCGAGATGACCTGTTGCCGGTTCGAAAGAAGGCTGACGGTTGGGCGCTCGACGTCTTCAGGAAACGAGGTGATGCGGTCGATGGCGCTCTTCACGTCGTTGAGCGCTCGGTCTTTGTCGCTGTTGAGCAAGAGCTCGACCAAGGTGCTTGCCTGCCCCTCCATCGCCGAGGACGTGACCTTCTTGACGCCATCGATGCCCCGAACCGCCTCTTCGACCGCAAGCACGACGGCCTGCTCGACTTCCGCAGGGCTCGCGCCGGGATAGATGACGCTGATCGAGACGACATCGAGCTCGACCTCCGGGAACACTTCCTGCTTGATGCCCGACGCCAAGGTCACGATGCCCCCGACGATCAGGATGAGCATCAAGACATTGGCCGCAACGGCGTTCTTCGCCGTCCAGGCGATGACGCCGCGCTCTTTGTCTGGGTCGAACTTGGCGGGGTCGGTCATGGCCTGGCTTGGGCGGCGGGCTCGCTTGGGTCACCGGGTGCCGCCTCAGGATTCTCCGCCAGGGTTCTGAGGAGCATGTTGGGCACGGGCGTGGGGATGCGGCTGGTGACCACGCGCTCGTTGGCCCTTAGGCCGCTTGTGACGAGCACTGCATCGGGTTCGGTCCATGCGATTTGGACGTCGCGAATCTCGAGCTGATCCTGATCATTCATGACGTAGACGCTTCGCCCGTTTCTCAGCGCGACCCGAGGGACGCGGATGGCGTTGTCGATGGGTTGGGCGCCAACCTCGACGTCCACGAAGGAGCCGAGGAGCAACGGAAGGTCGCCGGGTTTCCCAAGGGGGTTCTCGATGCGGACCAAGATGCGCGCCATCGCCCCGCCTGGATCGAGGTCCGGAAGCTGCCGAATCACTTCGCCCCGACGTACGATGGTCTCTGCGCCGACATGCTGGATGATCTTCGTTTCGGAGCCAGGGGTGTCGTCCGTGCGGGCTCGGACGGTTCGCAAAGCCGCAACCGGGACCGATACCTGCACGCGGTACTCGTCGGTGCCAACCAGTTTTGCGACTGTGGACTGAGGGCTGATGAGCTGACCGGTATCGACACTCTCGGAAACCACCATCGCGTTGAACGGCGCGCGCAGGGTGGTGCGCGTCAAATCGAGCTGCGCCTTTTTGAGCGCGCTCTGTGCAGCCTTGAGTGCCAGCCTGGTTGATTCGAGCTGTGGCTCGCGCTGGGCGAGCGCACTCTGCTCGTCGGAGGCGTCCATCTCGCCGAAGGAGCTCCACTCGCGCTTGGCCACTTCGCCGCGGCGCTTCTCGAGTGCGAGGTCGAGCTTGGCGCGGTTGACCTCGGAGCGAAACGACTCGACGGCGAGCTGGTAGTCGCGCGGGTCGATCTTGGCGATCGGCTGGCCTTCTTTGAACCGGCCGCCTGCGACGAGCTCCGGGCTCTGCCAGACGACGCGCCCACCGAGCTCGGCTTGCAGGACGACTTCTTGGGCGGGAACGACGGTGCCCTTGGCGTGCAGGTCGACCTCGTGCCGGCTCGCATCGATCTGGATGACATCGACCAGCGTTCCTTCGAGCGGCTTCTCCGCGCGCGGCGGCTCGGCCTTCGTGACGATGAGGACGTAGGCCGCCAGGATCGCAGCGACGAGCACACCGATCGACAGGCCCCATTTGAGGCGACGCTCGCTTCGCTTAGTCATCTTCAGGCTCTCCAAATTCTTCGGGCCACGCGCCGCCCAACGCTCGATAGAGCTGGACGCGATAGGAAACCAGTTGCCGGCGTGAGGCCACGAGCTGGAGCTCGGAGACCTGCCGTGTGGCCAGCGCGGTCAAGACCGGCAAAAAGTCGCTGAGGCCGGCGCGGTAGCGATCACGGGTGGCCTCGAGCGTGATGTTGGCCAAGCGGAACTCGTCTTCGAGGAACTGAATCCGCAGGCGCTCTTGGCGCTCCAGCACCAATGAGCTTTCGACTTCAAACAGCGCGGTGAGAATGGTTTCGGCATAAAGCTCCAGGAGTTGGTCCACGACCGCCCGCTGGGCTTTGATCTGCGATCTGCCGGCAATGCCGTCGAACAGCGCAACAGACAAGTTCGCACCCGCATTCCAGGTGAAGCCCTTTGCTGTGATTGCAGGCGTCGTGTCACCTGGGGCGCCACCGAAGGCGCCCGTGGAGGTGATCTTGGATCGAAGCCATGTGTACGAAGGAGTGAAGTCGAGGTTGAGTTGGGGAAGTCGTGCACCGACGGCAGCAGCGACTCGTCGATCCTCCGCTTCCACACGCGTCTGGACGGCTCGGATATCGGGGCGCGCGTCCAGCAGGGAGGCTGGAACTTGAATGACCGGCGTCGGACCGATTTCGGGTAGCGTCTTGCCATCGATCGGGAACTGTCGGCCAGGTGCCTCACCCAGCAAAATGGAAAGCCGCTGGTCGGTCAGGTCGGTTCTGCCATCGGCTAGGGCGAGGAGGGCACGTTGGCTCGCGACGCGTTGACGCTGTTGGTGTACGTCGACCGCGGAGTTCAGACCCTCGCGGTAGCGAAGCTCGACAAGCTCGAGGAACCGAAGGTCCGTGTCGAGCTGCTCCTTGACGACCGCGACTTCGACACGTGAATTGACCGAGTCGAACCAGGCTTCCGCGACTTCGGCCGAAATTAAAATGGCCAGCGCCTCTTGATCGAGCCGTGCGGCTTGGGCGTCTAGCTTGGCGCCTTGGTGCTCGCGGGCGCGCCTTGCGAAGAGGTCCACCTCGTATGAAACTGGGATCGACCCAGTTGCGTCGAGTGAAGTCGTTTCCGCAAACGGCGTGATGTTCCGGGCCGCGCCGAAAGCTCCCACCGCCCCGATCTGCGGCATGCGCGCGGCGCGAACTTGGTTGGCGATGTACCGAGCTTGCTGCACCCTCGCCCAGCCGGCGCGCACGGTTTGGTTCCGCCTAAGCGCCTCTTCGATGAGCGCCGTCAGCGTCGGGTCGCCCATCTGACGCCACCAGCGCACATCGCGAATTGTCTCCGGTCCGGTCTTGGCCTGGGGCAGGGCGTCGGGCCCGGATTCAGTCTCGGGCGTTGGCGGTGCTTCGGATCCTTCCGAGAACGTGTCCGGTACCTCCACGGGCGGCGGTATGTCGGTTTCCTTGCGATAGTTGCAACCGACAGCCAGCGCCGACACCAAGAAGATGAGAAACACTGCACGCATCACGAAGTTCCTTTGCTCGAAAGCGCCCTGCGCATTGCGTCGAGGTGTAGGGGCACCAGCTGATTCAAGTCCACTGGAACCGGAATTCGTTGCTCCATGGCTTCCCGGTTGAGCCCCACCAAGACGATGCCGAGGAAGCTGGTCCAAAGTTGCATTGCTTGCGGGAGTGGATCGACGTCGGCTCGAATGCTTCCATCGGCCTGCCCGCGCTGCAGCGTCGCGACGACCAGGGACAACATGCGGCCGACACGCCCCCGGTACGTCTGAAACGCTTCGGTCGAGTCATCCATGCGTTCGCCAGCGCTCAGCCAGGCGAGTGCGAAGCGGAAATGGTGGGGGTTTTCAACCGTTCGGTCGTAGTACGCTTGGAGCAGCGCACGAACCCCGTCGAGACCGCTCTCCGCTTCGTTGATTGCGCCCTCGATACGCGGAATGAACTCGTCGATGAGCCGCGTCGCAACCGCCGCACACAGCGCATCCTTGTTCTCGAAGTAGAGATACAGCGTCCCCTTGCTCAGCTCCGCGGCGTCGGCCACCGCATCCATGCGAACCCCGTAGTATCCCTCGGACGCAATCAACTCCTGCGCCGCATCGAGAATCGCCTCGCGCCGCGCCGTCCGTTCCCGCTCCCTACGTGCCGCTACGGCCAATGCTTGCCCTCCGTGACCACTGACCGTCGGTCAGTCACTGACTAGTAGTTAGCAAACCTAGGGCCAAAAGTCGCAAGATCCAGGGAAAAAAGACCTGACGAACCGGTGGGCGGGACAGGGGTCGAACCTGCGACATCCGGCGTGTAAAGCCATCTGGAGAGACATTGGAAGCACCCCGGAATGTTTCGGAAAGCGCAAAAAACCCTTTGTTTTATGCCGAATTGTCACCTTCGAAGAAATTGCCTGAAGTAGTTGCCTGTCCGGGGAAAAAGGTCCAGCATAAGGTCCAGCAAGACCGGTCGCCTGAAAGCCACTGGTCGCCGGTCAGAAGGGCCAGCAAGCGAAAGGGGTAGGCGATGGCAAAGCGAAAGACCCGAAAACATCCCGGCGTGGTCCTCCTGCCAGCGGACCCGAAGGCCCGGACTTGGCATCGGGTACGCTACATCGACCCGGACACGGGGAAGACCGTTAGGAAGACCATGGACCGGGCGCTGGAGACCCGGGACGACCGCGAAGACTACGCCTGCGATCTTAGTGAGGAGCTGGCCACGCGGCGGCTTGAACTAAAGAGGGGCGCGCCGAAGGCGACGGGGACGCCATTCGCGGATGCGATTGCGCGCCACTTCGCAGCCCACCCGAGCTTGCGACCGGCGACCGTGGGCGTCTACAAACCCGCGACGGACAAGCTGCTGCGCTTCGCAGCAGAACATCGGATCGGAACCGTAGATGACCTCGACAGGCGGCGGCTGATGATGTTTCGCGAGCAGTTGATCAATCAACCGAAGCAGCACGCCGTCAAGGGCCGCCGTGGGCAAAAGGCCGAAGGTCCGGAGCGTCGATCGAACCAGTCTATCAACCGGGAACTTCGCGCCGTGTCTACCGTGCTGCGCTACCTGATCGATTGTGATCTATTCGCGAGGCTCTCGCATGATGACGTCCGCCGATGCTGCAAGCCCTTGAAAGCGCCGACCGACCGGAAGAAATTCCTGCGACCCGCGCAGATGCGAAAGCTTCTGGCCGCCACCCTTCGCCATGACCAGACGACCTTCAAAGCGACACGCGAAGAACTAGGCGGGATCGGGGCCAAGGGAACGACGCCGAAGTATCCGGCGATCGCAGGCTTCGTGCTTTACGTTTTGCTGACAGGTTGCAGGCTTGGCGAAGCGCTTCGCGTGCAGTGGGAAGATATCGATCTTGATGACGGCGAGATTCACGTCGGCACCGAAAGCAAGACCCACAAGCCCCGTGACATCGACCTCGCGCCAAGCCCGGCGCTAGGTCGGTTGCTGGCCGCGCAGCGGCTTGCAACGGGCGGTAAGGGTAGCGTATGGCGTCTGACGGAAGGCGAAGCCGAAACAGCGATGCAGCGGCTTCGCCGCGAATTCGGCGCGCCCCCAAGCTTCACCTTCCAGATTTGCCGAGTGACGTGTCAAAGCTACCTTGCTTCGGCCCCATCGATTTACGGGGCTGCGTCTATCTTCCTTACAGCGCGGCGCGGCGGCCACAGTGTCGCCGTCTGTGAGAAGCACTACGCGGGTGCGGTCAAGAGCATTAGCCCCGATGCGCGTACCCTCGAAGCCGCCATGCAGATCGAGGCCGAGGCCGATCAGGTCATCGCGTCCATCGCGTCACCCGCCGGGCATCTGCGCGCCGTCTAGCTCTTCGGGGGCTGTTGAGGAAAACCCCGAGGGGTCTGGATTTCAGCCTACAGCGAAGGGCATGAGAACAGATCACCTTGATTCCATCTTCGCGGACAAGCCGGAAATGCTTCTGCGCGCAGAAGCGGCGGAGATCCTGCGATGCAGGCCGCAACACGTAAGCGAGCTGGTCCGCCGGGGCGAGCTGCCCGCCTTCCAAAAGGCGGCCCGGCAAGGCAGCAAGATCCTGGTTTTCAGCAAAGGGCTTCGCGAATACATGGCGCGGTACAGCCGATGATCAGGCCAAACGAAGCAGGCGGCCACCGCGTCAACGGTGCCGCCCGCATGGGCCGAAGCCCTTTTCCCCTTCTTCGCCACGACGCCGCAACCGGGAAAGGTGCGCCGCCATGACGGGCCGACCGTACACGGCGAACTCGAGCCCGGCAAGCGCGACCCTGGACCAGATCGCTGAATGGATCGGCCAGGACCCGTGGAACACCGGCTGCAACGCTTTCCTCGCGGCGCGCATCATGGAACGCGACGGGCTTTGCTACCGGCTGGTCTTCGATCGCGTCGTGCGCGCCGCTGTAGACGCCGGACTATCCGAAGCCGCCGCCCGGACCGAAGTGTTTCGGGGCTTCGCTTTCGCCGCAGCCGGGCATCCCGAACCGCCGCCCGAGCTCTGCACAGGGGACGACTGATGGTCTGGGTCAGATATAGTGACGATTTCATGCTGGACGAACGGGTCCAGGTCATCGACTGCTGCGCGGATTCAGCACTGCGGGCCGCCTATGAGGTCTGCGGTCGAACCGAAACCGATGGCGTCTTCTGCATCGACCAGTTGATGACACGATGGTCGCCCGCAAAAGGAAAGCGCCGCCGTCTTCGAAAGGCGATCGCGGACCTTATCGAGATCGGGCTAGTGCGTCGGGTGGACCATGATGAAGCCCTTCGGCGGTACACGATGGCGGTCGAAAAAGGGCACCAATTTGGTCTTCGACCTGTCAAGAATCGACACTACTTCGAGATCATCGATTACCTGAAATGGCAGTTTAGTGCCGATAAGAAACAGGCGGAAAGAGAGAAGAATCGCCAATACGTCGCGGAGCACCGGCAGCGGAAACAGGACGAACAGGACGCCGCTGTAAGGCCCTTACGTAAGGCGACACCCGATCCCGGTCCCGATCCCAAATTAAGAATTAATGATCATGTGATCGCATCGAAGGAACGCGAACCCACTTCGACTGCACGCCCTTCGACGCCTTCGAACATGGCAGCTGCCCTTGACGCCGGGTCGGAGCTTCGAAGGACGCTGGAAAAACGATGGCCGAACGCGAAGCTGCGGGAACAGTTGGACGAGATCCAGCGACTAGCAGAACACGAACCCGGCGATCCACTGGCTACCCTAGCGGTAGCCTTCGACGCCTTCGATGCCGACACCAGTCAGCAGAAGTTTCGTCATAGTCCGAAAGGTCTGGTGATGCACTGGAACACGTACGTGGCCGACCATCGGGAGCAGACCGAGGCCGCCGAACGCGAGCGCAAGGCCGAAGCCGCCGAGCAGAGCTACCAGGAAGCCAAACGGCGGGCCGAAGAACAGCACGCCCGCGAAGTGGCGGAACGAGCGCGGCAGAAGAACGGATCGAAGGATGGACGCGGCGGGACACCCGTGGCCTTGGCCGAGCTGATTAGGTCCATCGACCTGAAGGTGGACTAGCGTCACCGGACCCGCGCTCGACTGAGCGCTAGTCAGCCCCGCCTCGGATAAGCCCGACCGGGGCCGCAAACATTTCACCTTGCGTCTACTTCTGCAATCGCGTGTAATTAGATTAGCTCTGGGCTGCACTGGTGTAGGGCTAGGGAAGCACAGACAGCAGACCGGGCCAGCACCTTCGAGGCTACTGTGAGAGCGGCACCGAGAGTGGCCGGATAAGCAGCCCGCCCGTCACGGCCTCGCCGCTGGCCCCACGCGAGGCCGCCGAAGGTCAGTAAAGGTCCAGCCAGCGGTCCAGCACTAGAGCTCGCCGTCACTTCGCCCGGCGTTTTGCAGGGGGAACAACCGGCGACCCTTGGCCAACCTAGCCGACCCCCTTCCCCCCATCAGAGGAATTCGGGGCGGGGCGGGGCGGGGGACCGAAGAGCACCCCCAGACCTAACCCCTCGCGTCGCCTACATTTCCCTACACTAGAAGGGGTTGGAGCTCGTGGCGGCTTCCAAAAATTGCACAGCATTTTTCTCAGCGGTAGGCCAGAGGCCCCTCAGACGCCGCCTAAGCCCGCCGAGCTCGCAGCGCGGGCCAGCGGGACGTGTTTCGCCTTACGTCCGTGTATGAGGCTGCTAGAGTGTCCAGTGTTGAACTCCATACTCAACTCCTCCAACAGCGAACCCCCGGAGCCAGGCTTTCGTCCGCCGAGGCTCCGGGGCGGCAGCGAGACAAGCCATGACAGTCGAAGAACGACACGACCGCGACCTCGCCCCGATAGCCGAAACCCAAGAACGGCGGCGGCGAACCCTAGACGCGGCGGTAGCGTCAATGCTGGCCGCCCTGGAACGCATGGGGCGGCGGCTGGCCGAGCTCGAAGCGAAGCACGAGGCCGCGCAGCGGGCCGAACACTTCGCCAAGCTGAAAGCCGAACTAGACCGGCGCACGCGGCGGGCCGACTTCTTCGACTACCGGGCGGACAGGTTTCGAGCATGAGTCAGAAAGAGAAACTACCCTTCAACGTAGTGCGCCCCGGTTGTGCGCGCTTCGTGCCTTCGCTCGAAGTCTTGCTAGCGCGGTGGGCGCAGTCCTGCGACGAAAACCCGCACCTAAGCGCCACGCACGTTTTGAAAGCAAGCGGCTTCTCGTTTCTTTCGCTGGCCGGTGAACACGCCGGAACCTACGCGGTGGGTTTCAAGTGTCCGCACTGCGAAGCCGAGCAAGTGGCCGAGCGAGGCGCACTGCCCACGCCTTCGTGCTTCTTGACGAACGGCCACTATCGCCCACACGGCCAGCAGTCCAACCCGCGAAGCCTTCAATGCCGAGCGTGCAACCGACTCAGCAAGCCAAGCTTCTTGATTGAAGCCTTGTACCCCTCGAAGCCGAAGCGCCTCGCGTTTCTGCAAAAGCACTGCGGCGGCGCGAAGCCAGTAGAACGGCGGTGGGTGGCTGCGCGGCATGACGGCAAGGTAGCAGTGGCCGGTGACGCGGAAAGCGCGATGGACCTTGCTGCGCCCGACACGTTCCCGCCTGAAATGGAGTTGTGTCTGCTACTCGGCATTGAACCGCCGATCGCAGCCGATCTCGAGCTGCCCTACGTCACAGTGCCGCTTTCCGAGCGTGGCGAAGTGACGGTGCGTGGCTGGCACGGCGAGCGGGTTACGCCAAGCGAGGAAGCGCGACACGCAAGTTGGCATCGCCGCGCAAAGGAAACGCGGCGGCGAGAGATTGAACGCCGGACCCGCCTCGTGCGGGCCGATCTCGAACGCGAAACACCGCTCTAGCGACCCACCTACGGCTGTGCCTCAAACGCGCCCACGTCGCACATCGTGCCGCCGGTCTCTGGTCGTGGTTCCCCGCGTTGGTCCGTAGTTAGCGGTTGAGCGTCTCCATCAATGCACATCGCCGCCGGAATCCGGTCGATGGCGACGCTGCCGGGAAGGAGCGCATGGGTCATGGTCGGGCCGCCGTTGTCGGTTAGCGGCCCGAGGTTGAGAGCCGCTTCGCTGACGGCAACTTGGTCAGTCGGATCGGTGAGCCCGCAGCTGTCGGTTAGAGTCTCAATGTTGCCGCCGCCCGAGTTTATCACTGGTGCCCCGCATCCAGCGAAGGAGCCACAGATAGGCGTTGTCGTGCTTCCGATGATACTGTTGGCCACGTAGATCGACCCCCCCCCCAGAACGGTCCAGAAGTGACCCGGATCGGGCATCAACGTACTGTTAATGATCGTCGCGCTTGCGGATGAACCGACGACAAGAATAGCGTCAGAGGGGTAGCATGCGCCTCCCTCGCTCTCCGAAACTGTCGAGTTCACTAGGGTTAGGCTGCCGTCCGCAACTCGAATCGTATCGTTAGAGGTGTAGTTGCGGACGACGGAGCTATCAATGAGCGTCAGAGTGCCGCTGTCGTTGATAACCGATGCGCCGAGATCCGAGTTGGAGTTCTCGGATATGGCGGTGCGGAACGCGGTGAGCGTTCCCGCGTTCTGAATCCCAGCCGCGTCACCACTAAGTCTGCCCCGGTTTCCCGATATTCGGCAATCGGTCAGGGTCGCAGTCCCCTCGTTGTGTATCGCGGCGCCACCACCTATTCCCCCCAGATTGTCGTTGTCGATCAAAGCAACGCCGACGAGCCTCAACGTGCCCGCATTGTAGATGCCTGCACCTAGTAGAGCACTAGAAAATACACCCCGTCCACCACTTACCGCAATGCCGACCAGCTCCGCCGTGACGCCCAGCTCCACGGACAACACCCGATGATCGTCGTTCCCATCCACACTCAGGTTGCCTTCGCCGTCGAGGATAACGTCGTTGTCGATCACGATCTCAGACTGCGTCGTCACGATCGTCGGACCATCACAGGCGAATGTGTAGGGGCCACCGCCACGTGCGATAGCGTCACGGATGCCCTGTTCGGTGCAGGGAAAGACGGAGGGATCACAGGTCCCACTGACGCAGGTGCCCGCGAGTCCGCCGAAGTCGCACACACTGCCGTCGGGAAGACTCGGGTTTGCACACCAAGCGTGGTCGGGCGGGTCGCAGTGGTCCGCTGTGCAGTCGTTCCCGTCGTCGCAAGCAGTCCCTGAGCAGTCCGACCACTCAAACGCGCCCACATCGCACGCACCACCCTGCGGCCGCGCAACGCCGCGCTGGTCGGTCGTTAGCGGTTGTCCCTCTGCATCGACGCACATCGCTGCCGGAACGTGGTCGATGGCGACGCTGCCCGGTAAGAGAGCGTGTGTCTCTGTTGGGCCGCCATTGTTCTGGAGCGGTCCTAGGTTCAGCTCCGCTTCGGTGACGCTAACCAAGTCGGTTGGATCGGTGAAGCCGCACTCGTTGCTCGGGCTCTCAATGTTGCCACCGAGAGAGGTAACATTCCCAGAGCATGTTGGGGTGGCGGGGTTCAAATCCCCCACAATCACGCTGTTGGCAACAACGAAGTCTGCGCCCCTGATCGTTGAATAGGCGCCGCTGGTGGTTCTCACGGTGCTGCTAATCAAAGTGAACGTGCCGTTGCCATCGCCGGAAATCACTTCGCGAGGTGCCTCCAATGTGCTGTTGATCGACGTGGCAGTTCCGCCGCTGTGCATGCCGTGATAGGCGCTGCTGAAAACGGTGCTGTTTACAATCTTCGTGACCCCGTAGGCGTATAGCCCGTCACCGTCGTAGTAGTAGTTGGCCACGTAGCTATCGACCAAGGTGAGTGTCCCTTGCATGCTTGCGATTTGGGCCGCACTACTAAGAGACAACGACTCGTTGTTTGACACGATACTACCGGTCAGCGTGACCTCCCCAAGGCTGTAGATTCCCATGCCGTCATTGCCGTAGTTATCCCGAACGGTGCTATTCACGAGACTCAGACTGCCCTCGTTCCTGATCGCGCCAGCTTCGGCCAATGATGTGTTCCACTCGATCATGCAGTCTGTGAGCATCAGGGCTCCATCGTTTAGGATCCCGGCACCTCCGGGTGTCTGGTTTGACAGAAAGCCGCCACTCACCGTGATTCCAATTAGCTCCACGGAAACACCCGCTTCCACCGAGAGCACTCGGTGCTCGTCGTTCCCGTCGATCGTCAGGTTGCCCTCGCCGTCGAGAATCACATCGTTGTCGATCACGATCCGGGCCTGCGTTGCGACCGTCGTCGGACCGCCGCAGGCGAATGTGTGCGGACCGCCACCTAGCGCAATGGCATCGAGAATGCCTTGCTCCGTGCAAGGGAACCCTTCTTCGCACAGTCCGCTCACGCAAGTGCCAATCTCGCCATCGTAGTCGCAGGCAGTATCGTTGGCCTCTGCAGGGTGGAAACAAACTTGGACACTGGTGTCGCACGCATTGGTCGTGCACTCGGTCCCATCATCGCAGTCGCTGCACCCCACTTGAATCTCGACGTTGTAGGTAGCCCGTGCGCGACCCGGCGCTCTGACGTTGATGCGGAGCGTACTCCGGCCCTCCGGAAGCAGACCGGCAAGCGTGATCTCGCCCCCGCCCATCGGGAAGTAACCGTAGCTCAATGTCCCCGGAGGGTTCTGCGGAAAGATTGTACCCCACCTCGGAATTCGGGTCGGTCGAATACGCACGCACAATCGCCGTGTCAGTGCCGAGCGGCAGCCAGACGTTGTACATTCGCTGATCGGGATCGAACGCGGAGATGTGATTCTGACCCAGCACCTCCACTTCGAGCGTCGAAAGCGTCGCGTCTCCGGTAGCGGGGCTGCAGGAAATGCCCTGCAGGACGGGCGCGGACAGGACGATGACGAACAGATAGGGAGAGAACCCAACTAGCCGTTTTCGGACTCGTTCCTGCGGTTGCGCGGCCATGGTCTGCTCCTTCGCGGTTGGGGCTGGGGACAGTGCCAAGGAAGGGTCACGCGTTGGGGATGCAACATGCGTTCCGGTAGATTCGCGTTTGATTGCGCTTCTCGGATGGCATCGGGGGTGCAAGCTCTGCGTTTGCTACACAGTGCCGCGCAAACCTTGCAGGGAGCTAAACCGGTTGCGGGAATGGACGCGCATTCATCGCTGCTGGACGGACTATGCTACCGCCTACGGTTGCATCTCAAACGCCGGTATCGCGAACTCCAGCGATACCGTTGCGCTTTGGAGGGAAAAGGGAGTTTCGTCCCCCTCCTACTAGCACTTTCTGGCCGGTGCTCCGCTCAGGTCGATACGATGTCCGGATGGAGCGGGGGGCATGGTGGTTTGTCTCGGTGGTGGCCGCGTTTATGGCTGGCGCAGGCGTTGGGCTTCTTGTATCCGTCGTGCCCGATTATCGCGCACAGGTGCAAGTCGCTGCTGAGGTGTTGGGGGTTGCAGCCGCTTTTGGCGGTGTCTCCGTCGCGCTCAGCTGGAGGCGAAAGTTCTTCGCGCAGAAAAAGGCAGAGGTGCTGGAGAAGTGCTTTATGACGATGAAGCACTTCCTCGAAGCCCTTAATCACCTGACCAATCCATTCATGTTCGTCAAGTCCCCGGAGGACAAGCGGGAGTGGCCGGACGAGTACGCCCGGCGCCATGAGGAAGTTAGTGACGCAAGGCTGAAGATGGTTGAGGTGCTTGATCTCGCGGGTCTCTACCTCGATGACGATGAACGCGCTTTGCTCGACCGGATGTGGGGCGTGTACCGCGAGATCGGTCACGCGAATATCAAGTGGCGAATGTACCTCGGGGACAAGGAAGGGCTCGGAGACCTCGAAGAGTTCACGGACGCACACAAGATGGCCTTTGGCACCGACGTCATGAAGAAGCTCGCCGAGCTCGAATCGGAGCTCGAGGAAGACTGGAAGCCCGACCTTCGCACAGTGGTCTAGCTGAGGACATGGAGTCATCCCGCCATGAGTGTCTCGCTAGTGCCAGGGTCCCGCTGCTTCGTGGTGCGCGCATGAGCTCGACACCAGGCACGCGCATCGTCGGCGTCGCCGAAGTCCGGCGTGGCCCAGCGGCCGTCGACGGCGATGCAGTAACGGCCCGGTAGTGGGCTGTGGTAGCGTGTCGTGGGTGCGGCTGGTGGGACTACTTGTGGCGCTTGTGCTGACAGCGGGATGCTGGGGCTCCAAGTGGAAGCCATGCAAAGATCTGGAAATCACAACCCGCAACGCTGCCAAGCAGCAGCAATGGATGCGCTACAAAGACGCCCGCTACCGGGTGCTCGATACCGACCCACTGACGATCGAGTGGGAATACAACAAGTGCGTCGAGCTTGAATCCAAGGCGGGGACCGTGGAGGAAATCTGCGGGCGGGAGTCGCAGACCGGACCGGTAGATCGCGTGGCCTGTAGGTAGGCTCGCAATCTGCGTCATTCCGAACGGTTGTGGAGTGACTACGCGGCCACCAGCGTGGACTGTGCTACCGTTTGTTGAGGCCACAATGACTTCTGCAGCTGACAAGGTTCACGAGGAGATGGCGCGTTTCCGCGCCGTGCTCCCAAAGCTAATGGAATCCCATGAGGGACGCTGGGTTGTCTTCCACAGCGGTGATGTTGTCGCCGACTTCGGCAGCGAGCCAGAGGCATACGAGGCCGCAATCGAGATGCTTGGGCCCGAGGCCGGTTTCGTCGTGGCGCGAGTTGCGCCTGTTGAGCCGCAACCCATCAGCGCTCAGATTCTCTTCGCGTGAAACATCTCGGGCGGTCAGCTCCGGCGCCGGCCGGACTTATCAAGACAGGTCCTTTGGTCGAAGTGCGGCTAACGCTTCACCAGAGCCTTGCGAAGCACGTTCCGAGTCCTCCGGCGCCCATCGTTGCTAAGTTGATGGTCGATACGGGGGCCGAACGAACTTGTGTGGCCGACAGCGTATGCAAGAAACTCGGCCTGACCCCGCTTCGATTCACACCCGTTGTGGGTGTTTCTGGAAAACCCGAGGACCGTCCTCTCTATTTGATGGCGATCGGGATCGGAATGTCGCCCAACCCCGGTGAAGCGGGGGCCGACGCTCAGACCGTCTGGTACCACAGCGAGGTGATTGGGGTGCCAGATGCAAAGGCGCAGGTTGAGTACAAGGGCCTGCTGGGGCGAGACTTCCTTGCAGCTTTTCGCCTCACGTACGACGGGCCGACCGCGACCTACGAGATCATCGATCGCCGGGACGAGCTCCGCAAAGTTGCACCCGAAAGTCCCGTTGCGGAAAACCCAAACCCCAGCATCAAGCCACACGGTGGGCAAAAGACGCAAAAAGCAAAAACCAGGCGCAAAAACCAGCGGGCCGCTCGGCGCAAGAATCGCAACTAGCCGAGCAGATCCCGCGCCGGGCTGCTCTCAAACGCTAGCGCCTGCCTAGCGCGGGTTCCGTGGATGGTACTCCCACCCATCGGGGTAGTGCTCCTCCAAGTCTCTTCGCTCGTGGAACCCTTCGCTCGGTTCCACCAGTGAGATCGCGAGGGAAGCGCGGGTCTGGTCGGTTCAAACACGTCCCGTGACCGGAGCCCGCGCAGACCGTTTTTCGCGCTAGACTGCGCCATTAGAAAACCCCGGCAGCGATACCAGCGCTCCGGGCATGAGCCAGCGGCTATGGAAGAAAAACCGCCGACTAAAAAAGAGCCTAGCGCCGAAGCGGAGCACGCGCCCGAACCGCGCAAGGTCGAACCCGCGCCGATTCTTTCGATTGCGGGCGTCCGCGTGGTGCGGTGGGCTGGATGGAAGGACGACGGAAGGATTACATACCAGAGGCTAAGGGGTGGCCGCATGTGGGAAGGCCCGTCTATGACGAACGTCACGCGCATCGCGATCGAGGACAGCGGAGCCGATCCGCTGTACGTAGCCGCCTTTGTCATTCGCCACCTTCCGGCACTACTGCGAGCCGATTGCGAGAACGCCGATCGCGATCCGATCGAGGTCGGTCAAGCGATCACATCGCTGCTAGTCGATGACGGCAAGCCAAAGGGCAAGCGATGGAGGAACCCGGAGAACGTCCTAAACGCGATCCTGCGAGCGTTGGACCACCCGCGCCCCAACAACGTGACCCGGGGATACGAAGTGAACTGGAACGATCCTTGGAAACTCCCGGAGCGCTAGTAGCGACGGGGGAAACGGTCCAGCACGCTATCCTAACCGGGCTGCGCTACCCGAAACCGGGGAACATGACTGAGGAACCGCGTTGAATACTGGTGGGCGGACCCGGATTCGAACCGGGGACTTGCGCCGTGTAAAGACGCCACTCTAACCAGCTGAGTTATCCGCCCCGGAAGCCGCCGGACGCTAGCCGCCACCCGCTGGACTAGCAAGGTCATGAATTGGGGAAAAAGGTCCAGCACCAGGTCCAGCAGTTTTCAGAACAGCCACTTTATCATAGAAAAAAAAGGTGAAAAGCCCTGCGACATCCGGCGTGTAAAGCCAGCGCTCTACCGCTGAGCTACCCGCCCAAAGTGGCGCCGAGCATGACCGCGACCCATCCCGCTGTCCAATCGGGAGAAATTCTCCCAAGAATCGCCCCTATTGGCGGGCGCCGGGGGCGTCTACGGTGGGCTCGGGGACGTCGTCTTGGTCGCCGGCGTCGGGGGTGATCAGCTCGCCTTCGCGGTATTCGGCGGGGCGGACGGAGTGGTCGCCGAAGAGGGCGTCGGGATCGCTCAGGACCAGGGCCTCGCGGAGGACTTGATCCATGTGCTCGACCAGGACGATGCGGAGGGCGTTCAGGACGCGACGCGGGATTTCTTTCAGGTCCTTCTGGTTTTCCTTCGGGATCAGGATCACTTCGATCTCAGCGCGGTGCGCGGCCAGGAGCTTTTCCTTGAGACCGCCGATCGGCATGATGCGCCCGCGGAGGGTGATCTCGCCGGTCATGGCGACGTTTTTGCGGACCGGAATCTTGAGCAGGGCGCTCGCGATGCTGGTGGCCATCGTGATGCCGGCGCTCGGGCCGTCCTTGGGGACGAAGCTCGGGAAATGAACGTGGACGTCGTACTTGGAGTGGAAGTCGACCTCGAGGCCGAGCAGCTTTTGGCGAGAGCGGATGTAGCTCATCGCGGCCTGCGCCGACTCCTGCATGCCCTTTTCGAGCAAGCCCGTGATGTTGAGCTTACCCTTGCCTGGCACGACCGCGACTTCGCATTCGAGAATCGAGCCGCCGAAGGCGTTGACCGCGAGGCCATTGGTCAGGCCCACGTGGTCCTTCTCGTTGGTCTTGTCTGGCCGGTACTTCGAAACACCGAGGTACTTCGCGATGTCTTTCGCCTCTACGCGGTAGCTCTTTTCCTTGGACTCTTCACCGTCTTTGAGAACCTGGCGCGCGATCTTGCGACAGATGCTGCCGATCTCCCGTTCGAGATTACGAACGCCGCTCTCCATCGTGTAGTAGTGGATGACCTGCCGAGTCGCGTTCTCGCTGATCTCCAGGTCGATTTCCTGAAGGCCAGCGTTCTTTTTTTGGCGAGGCACCAGGTAGCGCATCGCGATGTTGAGCTTCTCGAACTCGGTGTAGCCGCTGATTTCGAGGATCTCCATGCGATCACGGAGTGGAAGCGGGATGCCGCTCAAGGTGTTCGCCGTCGTGATGAACATCACGTCGGAAAGGTCGTAGTCGAGGTCGAGATAGTGGTCGTTGAAACTGTGGTTTTGCTCCGGGTCGAGCACTTCGAGCAGCGCCGAGGCCGGGTCGCCGCGGAAATCGGCCGACATTTTGTCGATTTCGTCGAGCAGAAAGACCGGGTTGTTGGCGCCGACCTTGCGCAGTGATTGAATCAGGCGGCCGGGAAGGGCGCCAATGTACGTGCGTCGGTGGCCTCGAATTTCCGCTTCATCGCGCACGCCGCCCAGCGACAAGCGAACGAACTCGCGACCGCTGCAGCGCGCAATGCTCTTTGCCAGCGAAGTCTTCCCGACGCCGGGCGGCCCCACCAGACAAAGCACCGGCCCCTTGAGCTTCTTCACGAGCGCTTGAACCGCGAGATACTCGACGATGCGCTCCTTGGGCTTTTTGAGGCCGTAGTGATCTTCGTCGAGGATCTGCTCGGCGGCATCGATGTCATAGTTCTCTTCGCTCTTGTCGCCCCAGGGGAGCGCGAGCACCCAGTCGATGTAGTTGCGGATGACCGTCGCCTCTGCGCTCATCGGCTGCATCATCTTGAGCTTCTTGAGCTCTTTGCGCGCTTTGAGGTGCGCTTCCTTGCTCAGCTTCTTTTGTTTGAGCTGAGCTTCGAGCTCTTGAATCTCGGTCTTGAACTCGTCGCGCTCGCCGAGCTCCTTCTGAATGGCCTGCATCTGCTCATTCAGGTAGTACTCCTTCTGCGTCTTCTCCATTTGCTTCTTGACGCGGGAGCGAATCTTTTTTTCGACTTGAAGAATCTCGATTTCGGCGTTCATCAGTTGGAACAAGCGCTCGAGACGCTTCGCCGGGTCGATGGTTTCTAGAATCTCTTGGCGGTCCGACAGCTTGATGCTCGTGAGGTGCACGACCACCGTGTCCGCGAGCTTCGACGGGTCGTCGATCGTCTGCACAGTCATCAGCATCTCGGGCGCGATCCGCTTGTTGAGCTTGGCGTACACGTCGAATGCGGACTGCACCGAGCGAATCAAGGCTTCGATCTCGACGTTCGCCGCGAAGACCTCTTCGACGGGATCGACATTGCAAAGGAAGAATTCCTCATGCGGCACGAACTCCGTGATGCGTGCCCGACGCTTCCCTTCCACCAAAACCTTCACCGTGCCGTCCGGCAGGCGCAGGAGCTGGATGATGGTCCCGATGGTTCCAACTTCGAAGATGTCCTCCGGAGCCGGGTCGTTGGTCTTCGCTTTCTTCTGTGCGGCCAGCAGAATTTCTTTGTGCTGGCTCATCGCTTCTTCGAGCGCGTTGATCGACTTTTCGCGGCCTACGAAGAGCGGCACGACCATGTGCGGGAACACGATGATGTCGCGCAGAGGCAGCAAGGGGAAGCTTTCGCCACCGGGCTCACCGGTGCCGGGCGTTTGATCGTCATTGTCGTTTCGGTGAAAGAACATCGGTCTATCTGGCTCCGCGCGAGGCGGGGATGGACGAAGAGGGCCGCACTAAGCGAGCTCCGCCTCTTCCTTTTCGTAGACGATGAGCGGCTTCTCGCCCGAGACGATGACTTCCTCGCTGACGGCGACCTCGCGGATGTCGGTCTGAGACGGGACCTCGTACATGATGTCGAGCATGGACTTCTCCATGATGGCGCGAAGGCCGCGAGCACCAGCGTTCCGCTTGAGCGCCTCGCGAGCTACGGCATGCAGGGCTCCCTGCGCGAACTTGAGCTTCACGCCGTCCATCTCGAAAAGCCGTTGATACTGTTTGACCAGGGCGTTCTTGGGCTTGGTCAGGATGTCGACGAGCGCCTCTTCGTTGAGCTCGTGCAAGGTCGCGATGACCGGCAAGCGGCCGATGAACTCCGGAATCAGGCCTGCGCGCAGCAAATCTTCGGGCTCGATTTGTTCGAGGAGCTCGCCGATTTTCTTGTCCTTTCGCGACGGGATGTCTGCGCCGAAGCCGAGCTTCCGCTCGCCGATGCGCCGTTCGATGACGTCGTCGAGGCCGACGAACGCGCCGCCGCAAATGAACAGGATGTTCCCCGTGTCGATTTGCAGGAAGTCTTGCTGAGGGTGCTTGCGACCGCCCTTCGGCGGCACGTTGGCCACGGTGCCTTCGATGATCTTCAAGAGCGCCTGCTGCACGCCTTCGCCGCTCACGTCGCGGGTGATCGACGGGTTGTCGCCCTTGCGCGCGACCTTGTCGATTTCGTCGATGTAGACGATGCCGCGCTGCGCGCGCTCGACGTCGTGGTCGGCGTTCTGCAGAAGCTGGACGATGATGTTTTCGACATCCTCGCCGACGTAGCCAGCCTCGGTCAGGGTCGTGGCATCGGCAATCGCGAACGGAACGTTGAGAATGCGCGCGAGCGTCTGCGCGAGCAGGGTCTTGCCCGAGCCGGTTGGACCGAGCAGAAGGATGTTCGACTTCTGAAGCTCGACGTCATCGGCGCCGATCTTCGAATCGATGCGCTTGTAGTGGTTGTGGACCGCAACGGAGAGGATCTTCTTCGCGCGCTCCTGCCCGATGACGTACTCATCGAGGATGTCTTTGATCTCGGCAGGCTTCGGGAGCGGCGCCGTCGTCGTGAGCGATTCCTCGCGCTCGACCTCCTCCGCGATGATGTCGTTACAAAGCCCGATGCACTCGTCGCAGATGTAGACCGTCGGCCCCGCGATGAGCTTCTTTACTTCCTTCTGTGACTTCCCACAGAAGGAGCATTGAAGATTGCCGTGCCCATCATCTCGCCTGCGATCCACCATATACCTGCTTCGGAGAGTCTAGCGTCCCGCCTCTTTGACGGCAAGGACTAGCCCGAGCGCGGAGGCAGCGTTTTGTGGGGTCTTAGCTTTCGAGCTTGGGCTTGATGACGTCGTCGATGAGCCCGTACTCCTTGGCCTCTTCGGCGGACAGATAGCGATCGCGTTCGGTGTCTTCCTTAATGCGGTCGGTGGTCTGGCCTGTATGCTTGGCCAGGATCGTGTTCATTTGTTCACGAAGTTTCAGAATCTCTCGCGCATGGATTTCGATGTCGGTCGCCTGACCGCGAATCCCGCCGAGCGGCTGGTGAATCATGATGCGGCTATTGGGCAAACACTTGCGCATTCCAGTCGTGCCAGAGGCGAGAATCCAAGCGGCCATCGATGCGGCTTGGCCCAGGCAGACGGTCGACACCGGTGACCGAACGTACTGCATCGTGTCGTAAATCGCGAGCCCTGCTGTAATCGAGCCACCCGGGCTGTTGATGTACAACGTGATCTCTTTGTCCGGGTCGTCGCTCTCGAGAAAAAGCATCTGAGCGATGATCGCGTTGGCGACGTCGTCGTTGACCTCGGTGCCGAGGAAGATGATCCGGTCCTTCATCAGGCGGCTGAAGATGTCCCACTGACGTTCGCCGCGGTGCGTCGTTTCGACGACCCAGGGCATGTACATCTGCGCGGTCATAGGCTCGTTCATGAGTCTTCCCCTTCGTCTTCGGCCGATTCGTCCTTTTGGGTTTCTGGCTGGACTTCGGGCTCGGGCCGCTCCCCTTCCTTGATCTTGGCACGCTCGGTGAGCAGCGCCATGACCTTCTCTTCGAGGAGCTGGGATTCGAGCTGGTCGCGCTGGGCCTCTTGATAGTCGGCGCGGACCTTGGCCACGTGCTTGCCCGTCCGCTCGGCGATTTCTTGAAACTTCGCGTCTAGATCGGCCTCGGTGACCTCGATGCCCTCCTGGCGGGCCAGCGACCCGAGCAGAATGCCGGCCTGCACACGGCGCTGCGCACGCTCTTCGATTCCCGAGAAGAAGTCCGCGCCCGGCGCGCCCTGCTGCCCCGCCATCTGCATGAACTGAGCCATCTCGTACATCATCATCTGCTGTTGCTGCTGCACCATCGACGGCGGAACCGGGATGTCGTTGTGCTCGATCAAGCTGTCGATCAGTTGATCTTTGAGCTTGGCATCGCCCTGTTGCTTGGCGTTGCTCTCGAGCCCCTCCCGAATCTTGAGCCGCAGCTCGAGGAGCGTCTCGTATTCGCCGCAATCCTTCGCGAACTCGTCGTCGAGCTCGGGCAAGAGCTTTTCGTGAAGCTGCGTCACCTTGATGCTGAACACTGCGGTCTTGCCCTGCAGGTCCGGGTTCGGGTGGTCCTCTTCGAAGGCGACCTCGACCGTCTTCTCTTCGTCGGGTCGCATCCCGAGCAGCCCTTCTTTGAGGGCCGGTAGCAGGTGATCGTCGTTGATCTCGACTTGGCGGCCTTCGGCCCCGAGGTCGTCCTTGGCGTCTCCATCCACCGAGACCGTGTAGTCGATCGTCACGAGGTCGCCTTCCTTGGCGCCTCGCATCGGGTCCGGAACCTGAATCTCGGCGTGTTGGTTTCGCAGCCCTTCGACTTCGGCGTCGACGTCTTCGTTCGGCACGTCGATCGGCGCCTGCCAAGCCTCGAGCTCGTCGATCGCGACCTTGTCGATTTTCGGCCGCACCTCGACCTTGGCCTTGAAGGTGAGCGGCTTGCCTTTCTCGAGCGCAGGCGCTTCGTCCATCTGTGGCTGCGCGACGATGTGGAGCTCGTGCTCCTGCACCGCCTGCATCAGGCCCTGCTCGACCAGGGTGCCGGTCACCTGAGCCGCCGCCTCCCGGCCGTACACCTGCTTCAGCACATCCCGCGGCACCTTTCCGGGACGGAAGCCGCGAACGCGGGCGGTCTTGCCGATCTCTTTATAGGTGTCGTTGAGGTCCTTCTGGATGCGGTCCCACGGTACTTCGACCGTAACCTCCACAAGGACGGGGCTGATCTCGCGAATTTCAGATTGCATCGGCGTTTAGGGGGCTAGACAGGCGCGGTTCGTACAGCCGCGGCGGAGAGCCGTCAAGGTGCAGCCTTGGGGGCCGACAACTCACGGTGAAGCTCCACCAGCTCGATGCCCAGAGTCTGCGAGACCTCGAAGATTCGCTCGTCTCGATAGAACTCTTCGAAGATGATGCGCTTGATGCCGACGTTGCAAATCGCCTTGAAGCAGTTCCAACATGGGGACGCGGTGACGTAGATCGAGGCGCCGTCGATGGGGGAGCCGTTCTTGGCGGCTTGGATGATCGCGTTGACCTCGGCATGGATGGTTCGGACGCAGTGGCCGTCGACCATCATGTGGCCGACCTCGTCGCAATGCGGAAGACCACGGACCGAGCCGTTGTAGCCCGTGGAGAGGATCGTCTTGTCGCGGACGATGACCGAGCCGACGTGCTTGCGGGGGCAGGTCGAGCGCGTGGCCACCACGACGGCGATATCCATGAAGTATTGGTCCCAGGAGGCGCGCCCCATCGGCCTTTCGTAGCTTGGGGTGTTCCGAACGACAACCTTAATAGACGAGGCTGGGGCGAACCTCCGGCGGAGGCGGCTGGGTCTTGAGGCTGCGAGCGAAGGAACTGAAGTCGCTCCGAGCAGCGCGGTGCAGTCGGTGCGGTAGGCCCCTCACGATGAGGACCGCGCGACCTTTGCGTTCCACCCGAGCATTCGAGTCCTTGGGAGAGACCGCGCGAGCCGCGGCGAAGGCCTCTTGGGCGTCCAACTCGCTGTCCCAGCTGGTCCACCACACCACGGCCGTCTTGTCGTTGCGCTGGTACACCACGAGTTGATCGCCTGCCCAGCCGGCGGCCGCCTGCTCGTCGGTGCCCGAGGCTCGGCCCTGGCCGAGGTAAACGCTGAGCTCGAGCTCGCCGAGCGTATCTTCCTCGATTCGATCGAAGCCGGCGGCGACGAGCGCTGGGTTCTTCGGAATCTCGATGGCTTCGGCTGGCTCGCGGGCGAAGTACTTGCCCGGGTGGAGCACCTGCTCGGTCGTCCTCGGGGGCCGGCGGTGGGCGTTGTTCACAGCGGGCCATCCGCCGCGCCCTTGGACGGCTGCTGCGAATTGGAGCCCACGCAGATAGGGCGCCACCAGCGTCACCCGCAGGATCGCCGGGGCGTCGTCGAGCTTCTCTCCGCGCACGAGCGCGTTGAGGTCGACATAGTCGCCCATCTGCTGAATGCCGGCCGTCGCGGCCGACAAGGGGATGCCCTGCTGGCGGAGCGCCTCGGCAAGCATCGCCAAGGTGGCGTCGCCCTCGACGACCGCGCGGAAGGCGTTGTCGGCATCCGCGGTGCGCTCCTTCTGGTACGACTCGCCAAGTCCGAGTCGTTGATCCTGAAGTGCGTGGACCAGCTCGTGGACCAGGACCAGCTGTGCTTCCTGGGCCTGCTCGGGGCCGAAGGATCCGGCCAAGCCTGCCATCACGTCATCGCGGATGACGAGTCGTCCGGTGTCCGGATCGTAGTAACCGATGACCTGCTCGCCGAGGACCCCTGCGAACAGGCTCCGCAGGTCCTCCTCCGCATCGAGGAGCCCTAGGGCGCCATAGACGAGCCTCGCGCGCTCGATTTCTTCTTCTTCGATCTGCGATCGCAGGCTTTGCGCGATCGCATCGCCGTCTTCGATTTCAATCATCACCCGGCGCCGAAGCTTGAGCTGCCGTACCAACTCCGCGGCACGGACGAGGTCCTCGACCGCGGCGCGCTCCTTTTCAGTTGCGGGGCGCGCGACGCCAGCGGGCGCCGGACGGGCGCTGTCCGCCAGGGGCTCGGCCGGCGCGGCGATTGCGGGTTCGGAGGAGGCGTGCTGGGTGCTCGGCTCCGGTTTGACTTGCCGGTGGCAGCTACTCAGGACGAGAGCGGCGACCAGCCAGGCGACCCATCGGCTCATGGTTCCCCGTGGACGTCCGCCATGATCAGCGGGCGCCTGCGGTGATTGTGGACCAAGAACCATCGGGCGGCCTCAATTGCGGCTTCTTTGACCTCCGCTGTGGTTTCGAAACGCCGCCCTTTGAGCCGATTCCGAACGTGCTCGGCGACCTTTTGCTCGACGCGGAGTCGCTCCGCGCCGTCAAAGACACCCCGCGACAACACGTGTGGGAGCCCGTGAGTCCGTCCTCGTTTGAGGGACAACAGAACGGTGACCAATCCGGCCGTTCCCATTGCGCGACGCTCGGCGATGACCTCGGAGCTCAGCGCTCGCATACCGTCGATGTAGACGCGCCCCGTTGGAACCTCGTCGACGACGCCTAGGGCGTCCTTGGTGACTTCGAGGACGCTTCCGTTCTCGATGAGCAGGGTCTGCGCAATTCCTTCTTCGGCGGCCAGCTCGAGATGACGGCTCCGGTGGTGGTGCGAGCCGTGCACCGGAACGAACGCCTTCGGACGCAGGAGTTGGATCATCGACCGCTGCTCTTCGCGGCTTCCGTGACCGCTTGCGTGAATTTCCGGATGCCGGTCGCGCGTGACGACCTCGATGCCGCGCCGCTCGAATCGGTTCACGAGGTCGAAGACGCTGAGCTCGTTTCCGGGAATGGCGCGCGACGAGAAGATCACCGTGTCGCCGGCTTCGAGGTGTACGTGTGCGTGCTCGTCGCGGCCCAATCGGGTGAGGGCCGAGCCGGGTTCGCCCTGGGTGCCGCCTGCGAGAATTAGAACCTGGTCGCGCGGCAAATCGTCGACCGCGTCGGGCGCGACCAAAAGATCGTCAGCGGATGGAATCAAGCCCAGCGCTCGAGCGGTTTGGGTGTGCTTGAGGACCGACATTCCGAGCAGGCAAACCTTTCGGCCGCGTTCCCGCGCGATCCGCAACACGGCTCTCAAGCGAAAGGCGTTCGAGGAGAAGGTCGCGACGACGACGCGATGGGGAGAGCGGCTGATCCGTTCCTCGAGCGCTGCTTCGGCATCGCGCTCGATTCGGGCTCGGCCTTCGACATCGGCTCCGGTCGAATCGCTCAAGAGGAGGCGCACCCCGTCGCTCGCCACTTGTGCGAGCCGGTCGCGATCGAAGCGCTGGCCCTCACAGGGATCCAATTCGATCTTGAAGTCGCCAGTATGGACGATCGTGCCGACCGACGTATCCAGGATGAGCCCCGTCGCGTCGGCGATCGAATGGTGCACGGCGAAGCGCTCGACCGAGATCGAGCCGATCTGCTCTCGGCTCCCCGCCGGGCTCACGCGGAGGTCGACGTTCGTCAGGCGGTGCTCTCGCAGCCGGTCCTCGATCAGAGCGGCGGCGTATGGCGGCGCGAAGACCGGCACCGAGAGCTCCTTCAGGAAGTAGGGAAGGGCGCCAATGTGGTCTTCATGCCCGTGGGTGATGACGATCGCCTGGAGGCCTGGGCGCTGCCGCAGAAGCCAGCTGAAGTCCGCGTGGACCAGCTCGGCACCATGTTCATCGGTGAAACCAATGCCGCAGTCGATGGCGATCGTGGTGTCGCCGCAGACCAGTGCGGCGCAGTTCATTCCGATCTCGTTGAGCCCGCCAAGCGGTATGAAGTGCAAACTATCCGTCATGGCGGTGCCGGCAGCGGGCTTACGGCCAGGCTGGCTTTGGTCAAGGCAGCGATTGCCCCGTTGACCCGCGTGATCCTGGCGTGCTACGCCCCGGACCGCACGGGTTCAATGCGCCGTTTCTTAGCGATTATTTGGGTACTTTCACTGGGGGCATCGTCGGCTGCGGCGCAGCGCTCATCCTCTGCAGTGACCGGCCCTGGGGCGGAAGGCGAGGCCGCGACAGCCGAGGAAGAAGCGATTTCCGAGATGGAGTCGGCCTCTCCGGAGCCCAGCCGCGAGGAAGACCTGCCTCCGCAGTTGCGGGCGCCGACGGTCGAAGGCCTCGAGCTCCCCACGGCACCCACGAGCAATCCGGACTTGGACGAGGAATTCGACGAGGGCGCGTTCGACGAGGACGAGATGGCGGCCGACGACGCGAAGCTCCTCGGCATGGCCGAGCCGCCCGCCTCCGATCCAACCCTCGCCAGCTGGACCAACCCGCGGCCGGTGTTCTCGCTCGCCGGTTACTTCCGGGTACGCGGCAACTACATCGACAACTTTTCGCTTCGCCGGATTCCGCTCGGCCCCCCGCTCGATCCAGGCGGTAGGCTAACCGGAGATCCGTTCGGGCGGTGGATTCCAGTGGACAACTCGCCCAGCACCGGCGGCAATGGCGTCCTCCCGGCAGGTGGCTGTAAAGGCGATCCCTCGTCCCCTGCGAATAGTCAGACCCAGCGCTGTGACGGCAGTGCGACACTTCGATACGCGAACATGCGTCTTCGCTTGCAGCCGACGCTATCGCTGAGCGACAACATTCGGGTCCACATGATGCTGGACGTCTTCGACAATTTGGTGCTGGGCTCCACGCCGGATGTGAAGTCGGTCAATAACTTGGGGCAAATCCCGGGCCGCGTGCCGGGCGTTCCATTCGACAGCTTGACCCAAACCCTCCCGCCCCCGGAGTCGTTTCGTAACACTGTGGGTGACAACATCTATGTTCGCCGAGCGTGGGGCGAGGTCACCAACAGTACGATCGGCCAGCTTCGCTTCGGCCGGATGGGGCATCAGTGGGGCCTCGGGATGCTTTGGAATGCGGGCGTAGGGACCAACCAGCTCGACACCGTCCTGGACTCCGACTTCCAGTCCGAAATCGATCGCATTCAGCTCATCGGCAAGTTCAAGGGCATCTTTTTTGGCGTGTCTTGGGACTTCGCGAGCAAGGGCTACATCTTCGATCCCGTTTCCGAGATCCAGGGGATTGCAATCGATGCGAGCCGCTTGGACGACACGCGGCAGTGGAGCTTCTTGGTTGCACGACGCATGGATTCGCTGGCTCAAGAGAAGCGTCTCGCGCGCGGCAAGTGGGTGATCAACGGCGGCGCCTACTTCATCTATCGTTCTCAGTTTCTTTCGACGGCAGGTGCGCCGCTGCTCGGAACGATCAGCACGGTTGAAAACGCGTTCGTTCGCCGGGATGCCAAGGTCTACATTCCCGATGGTTGGCTGCAGGTCTTGTGGAAGGATCTGCGCCTCGAGCTCGAGTTCGCGGGCATCTTCGGACAGGTCCAAAACATCACGCCGATTGAGTTTTCGCCGACGGACGAGGGCAACAAGTTCAAGCTTCGCCAGTGGGGATTCGCGTTCGAAGGCGAGTACCGTTTCCTCGGGAAGAAGCTTGGGGTCTTCCTCAAGGGCGGCGCCGCCTCGGGCGACCCGGATGTGGTCGGCCTTTCGCAGTACGAGGATCTTGCGACGCAGCCGGTCGGACAAAAGACGGTGTCGAACTTCGCGTTTCATCCGGACTACCGCATCGACCTGATTCTCTGGCGGCGCATCATGGGGCGCATCGACGGGGCGTACTACCTGGCGCCCGCGATCAGCTACGACATCATCCGAACCGACTTCGGAAGGGTGCTCGGTGCACGGCTCGATTTCATTTACAGCCGCGCGATGTACCAGCAGCAGACCTACTCCTCTGAGCCGAACCTGGGCGCGGAGCTCGACGTTGCGATCTACTACCGGACCGAAGACGGGCCGAAGTTCACCGACGGCTTCTTTGCATCGGCTCAGTTCGGCATCCTGTTCCCGCTCAACGGGCTTCGTTACCTCGAGGTCGATGGCATCCGTGAGCCCGGCACCGAAGGCCTCGGGATCAGCCGCGCGCTGACGCTGCGGCTGATTCTCGGCATCGAGTTCTGAGCCGAGCGCGGACTACTCTTGGAGCAGGGCTTCCGCTTTGGCGGCGAGCCGCCGGCGCCTGCAGCCTTCGGCCAGCACGATGCCCCGGAGCTCGGCAAGGGCGCGCTGGAGCTCGTCGTTGACGATCATGTACTCAAAGAACGGATAGTGCCCGATTTCCTCTCTGGCCCTGTCGAAACGGAGCTGACGCGATTGCGCATCATCGGAGCCGCGGCCGTCCAGCCGGCGGCGAAGCTCGGCCATCGAGGGTGGCAAGATGAAAACGCCGATGGCGTCCGGGTACTTCTCCTTGATCTGGCGGGCGCCCTGATAGTCGACGTCGAACAGGACACCGATTTTTCGCGCAGCCCTCGCGATGTCGATCTCGCTCACGCTCGTGCCGTAAAGATTGCCGTGGACTTTGGCCCATTCGGCGAAGCCGTTCTCGGCAATGATCTTGCGAAAGGCTTCCTCGGTGACGAAGTGGTAGTCTTGGCCGTCCACCTCGTTTGCACGAGGCTCGCGCGTGGTGTGCGAGACGCTAAACCGGAGCTCGGGGAACTCTTGGAGCAGCCGTCGGGTCAGGGTGGTCTTTCCTGCGCCCGATGGGGAGCTGATGATCAGCAAGATGAGATCTGGATCCATCGACGAAGCGACACTCATGGAACTCCCCCTCCGATGCACTGCGTATCGCGTCAGCGCGGCCGGTCAAAGCACATTCTGCGCTTGTTCCCTCATTTGCTCGATGCAGGCCTTCAACGCAATCACGTGGGATGTCAGCGTCCCGTCCTGCACCTTGGATCCGATCGTGTTGGCTTCGCGCGCCATCTCTTGAAGCAGGAAGTCGATGCGCTTCCCGACCGGTGCGCTCGAATTCTCGATCAGTTCGAGCATTTGCTCGCGGTGGCTCTCGAGGCGAACCAGCTCCTCGGCGATGTCGGAGCGGTCCGCCAGTATGGCGATCTCCTGCTCCAGTCGCGAAGGGTCGAGCTCGGCGTCGACCCCGGCGAGCAGAACCTCGAGGCGATCACGAAGGCGCGTTCTACGGGCCTCGAGGAGCTCGGGAGCCGCAGCCTTCAAGGCTTCGAGGCTCGTACCAAGCTCGAGGAGCCGCTCTGTGAGCTCCGCGGCGAGGGCTTCGCCTTCGTTGTCGCGCATGGCCATCACCGTGTTGCAGGCTTCGGCGGCGGCCTGCTCCAGCGCCCGTTCGAGCTCTTTTTGGTCGATCGTCCGGTTGATGACGAACAAGTCCGGCACCGAAGCGAGCAGGGCGAGCGGCAATGGCTCTTCGGGGTTGAGCGCGTCGCGCAGCGCGGCGAGCTCTGCATAGATGGTGCGCGCGCGATCGACGTCGAGCGTCGGCTGTGGAAGCGTCTGCCCTTCGAACCGCGCCGTCACATCCACGCGGCCCCTTTCGAGGCGTGCGCGAATCACGCGTTCCACGGTCGGCGTACGGCTTTGGATTCGTGACGGGAGGCGCACGCGCACATCGAGAAAGCGATGGTTGACCGTGCGGATGTCGAGCACGACCTGTCCTTCGCCGAGCGCTGCGCGCCCGCTTCCGTATCCAGTCATGCTGCGCATCAAGTGCCTATTCGAGCCCGCGCTTGTGCTTGAGCTGGTCCATCACTTTGGCGTACTCCACTTCGAACGCGGAGGTGCCCTCTTGGAGGTTTTTGATTTTCGAGCGCACTTCGGCGTCGAGGCCCGATTCGACCTCCATATGCCGACGCAAAATGGGCGCCATCTTTTTCCGCAGCGTGGCGTCGTCGGCGTAGATCTCGATGACGTTGCTGCTGTGGAAGAGCATGTTGAGCAGTTGATCGACCAGATAGGGCAGAACTTCATCTTGCTGAGGGAAGCCCATCTCCTTGGCGAGCCGCTGCCGCATCCGGCCAAGCTTCGAATAACCGAGGCCTTCGCGCTCCATGCGATCTTTGGCCTCGTCGATCATCTGGCGCTCGCGCCGGACGTATTCCTTGAGCACGGCTTCGAGGTCGAGTCGGACCTCGGCCACCTCCTCGACTTCGATGTCTTCCCCGGCGGTCAGATCCCGCACGAGGTCGTCGACTATCGGGCCAATTTTTCCTGAATAAAGTCGCATGTTTATGATGCCGGCCCCGGACCTCGCGCGAATGGCTCCTGAATGCGGCGACACTAGCTAAGGCGGCCCTTTTGGTCAATACGAAGGAAAAAATGCCCTGTGAAGTGATTTTGTGACTCTACGTCTTGACGGTAATCCTGTATTCATGCACCATACCGTTAAGGCTGTAAGTATGGATTCTAACGCTCCCGCACTGCAAAACGGCTCCGGCGCACGACGACTGCGCACGACGGAAGAACGCCGAACGAGAATTCTCTCTCGTTGCAGGGTTTTCGAGGCACTGCCGCCGACGCTTCGGGAGCAGGTCTTGAACGGGAGCGCGCTGGTCGACGCCGATCGTCGCGAATCCCTTTGCATGCCTAGCGACCCTGCGATCTTCGCGATCGGCAGCGGTCGAGTTCGGCGCGTGCGCCGCACACCGGAACGAGAACTGACGCTCGGCTACTATGGCCCAGGCGATCTAGTCGGCGAAATGTCGCTGGTCGATCCCGAGGCGCGTCTCGAAACGGTGGTTTTGGATTATGTGGAAGCACTACGCATTCCGCCTCGGCTCATCAAAATGGTGATGGACGAGGACCTGGAATTCGCTTCCGCTATGCATCGGTTAATGGGGGAACGCCGCCTGCTTGCAGAACGGCGGATCGATGCACTGCTCACGCGAAGCGTAGAATCGCGTGTTGCAGAGTTTCTACTCGATGCGTCTTCGAGGCACGGTATTCCTGATTCAAGGGGAATCCTGATTGGTGTGAAATTCACCCATCAGGAGATTGCGAGCTACGTAGGCTCGACTCGGGAAACCGTCACACTGGTGCTCGGCGCCTTTAAAAGGGCTGGCCTGATCGACACCGATCATCGCCGCGTCGTCATCAGAGACATCGCAGGACTGCGCAAGAGGGTCTAGCAGCAAAAGGGGAGCGTCCGAACGGCGCGGCCTGGGGGGGCCGCTGCCGGGAGGACGGTTTTATGTACGGGGCGTACCGGGGCGCGGAAAAAAGCGCGACACGGGGCTGCGCCGAACGGCTCGGCTTGCATTTGTGGTCGGAAGGACTTGAGGGCCGGGACCACGCAAGCCTCGCCTCGGAACTCGCGCCAATCTGGGGTGGTTGCTGTCTTGCAGATTGTCACTCGTTACGTCGACTCCGCCCCATATCGCGCTTTTTTCCGCGCCCCTCCCTACGGAGACAGGGCGAACCGCGTTCCTCCGTACGCAGTCATCCAGACACGCTCCAAAAAACCGCCCCAAGCCATGCGCGGAAGCGCGAGCCCGAAGGGCGAAGCCCGGCGCGAAGCGCCGGCAAGGCAAAGCGACGCGCATGCCGCGCCAGGGAGGATTACGGGTGGGGGTGGGCGGGCGGTGTAATTAAGCCAACCCATGCACCCAACCCAACACCCCGCCCCCAAGCACCCGCGGCAGCGGCAGCGGCAGCGGCAGTGCCAGTGCCAGTGCCAGTGACGGTGACGGTGTCAGCGTCAGTGTCAGTGCCAGCGTCAGGGGTTTCCGAAGATCCGCTTCAGTTGGTGGTGGCGCCACTTGAAGAGGAGGGGGACGGCTAGGGCGAACGTGGTCGAGGCGCCGGGGAAGCGGCCGTGCCATTGGAGGCGATCTGTGATGCGCGTGCCAGCGGGGACGGGTTCGAGCAAGCGTTCGTGCTGCCAGATTTGCTGGGTGGCCATCGGCGAGCGCTCGAGGAACCGCCGTCCGGGTTGAAGCTCGACCAGCGTGAGGTCGGTTCGGTCGATGGGCACGATCCCGAACAGCAGAAGCCTGCTCCGAAACAGCCGTTCGCCGGCGACGAACGGCTCGGTCACGAGGGACTCCGCGTCGGCGGGGTAGGTCATTCGAATCCAGGGCCAAAGCTCACGAGAGACGCCTCTCATCGAGCTGCAGTGAGCCCAAACCGGGTCGGCATCCACGGCGACGATGCTGGAGATTTCGAAGGTATTTCGCATTGGAGTATCTAGGTTGTGCCATGGCTGTCGGGTCCGCTACCGTGGGTGTTTGGACGGGCGGGCGGTGTAACTAAACCAAATCCAGGTTTCAAACCTAGCAACCTCACATCCCCGCCGCTGTTAGCGCGTCTGAAAAAGGGGACTGTCCCCTTTTTAGATCAGCTCGTCGTCGCCCTTGAGCTTCTTTTCCATGCGTCCGATCAAGCCGCTCCAGCCTTCTTCCTTGATCACCCGGCGGAACTGTCGCTTGTAGTTCTTCACGAGGCTCACCTCGTCGGTGAAGATGTCGAAGACTTTCCATCCGTCGCCGGCGGGGCTCATGCTGTAGTCGATGGTGACTGGGGGCTGGCGCTTCTTTTTCACGGACTTCGCCGAGGACTTCACCTTCACGCCTGTTTCGATCGGCTCGGTGCCGACCCACTTCACTTTGTACTCCAGCGTCGACTCCATGTTGCGCTGGTACTGGCGCTCGACGAGCTGCCGCAAGAGGCTCACGAAGCGGTCGCGGTCCTTCGGGGAGCGCTTCGGCCATTCTTTGTCGAGGGAGAGCTTGGCGAGCCGGTCGTAGTCGAGAAACTCGCCGAGGAGCACCGTGAGCTCTTCGCCACGTGCCGGGGTGTCGGGCTTTCGCAGAACCGCGCGCACCTTGTTGTGCTTGGTTCTGATGAACGCCTCGGCCTTTGCCGCTTGGGCGGCGGAAAGCGCGGCCTCGGACGCGCCGGTGGGCGTTTCTTCGGCGGCTGCGGGCCCCGAGAGCGCGAAAGAAGCGATGATCAAGCCTGCGATGATGGATAATCGGGTCATATCTCTCCGGTAGACGAGCCTGGTGACTGGTTTATTCCTCGCAGTCCACCGGCCGCCAGCCCTTTTCCGCAACGATCGGCATGTTCGTCGCTTTCTCGAGCCCGGCGATGGCGAGATTGTACTCGGCGGTGGCCATGAGGCGTTTCGAGCGCGCGCCGAAGTAGGCGGAGATCGCGTCTACCAAGTCTCGGGCGGAGGTCGTGCCGACCTCGTAGCCCTGGCCTGCGGAGACGTACCATTTGCGGGATTCTTTCTCCGAACGCGACCAGCTCGCGACGCGCCGCTTCGCATCTTGGAGCTGTTCGTAGAGGTCGGTCACTTCAAGTGCGATGCCGAGCTCCGCTTCTTCGGTCTTGCTCTTGAGGGATTCGATTTCCGCCTTGGCCGCTTTGACCCGCGCAAAGGTCCCGCCGAAGTCGAGCTTCCATCGGGCGACGAGGCCGGCAAAGGCACCGGCGAAGTTGCCCCGGTCGATGATGAACGGGTTGTTGACGTCGGTGATGCCGGGCGTTCTTGCAAAGGATGCACGCAGGGCGAGGATGATGTCGGGAAGGTAGCCCGCCCGCTTCACCACGAGGTTGGCATCTTTTGCAGAACGCGCCGCTTCGAGCTGATGGACCTCTGGGCGACTCTCGATGGCTCGCTCGACCTGCTCGCTCAACTCGAGGACTTCGCTCCGCACGGTTTGGAGCGCGCACTCGGGCACGATGGCCGGTTTGATCCCCGAGAGAATCTCGAGCGCGGCACGGGCCGAGGCTTCGAGTCGAAGGGCTTCCGACTCCCGCGACTCGATTTCCGAAAGGGCCGAGACCAGGCGCCAGTAGTCATTTTGTTTCACCCGTGGGTCGTCGGCTTCGAGACGGGTGCGCAGCTTGTCGACGGCAGTCCGGAGCTTGTCTTTGCCCTCGGAGAGCATCGCCTGCAGGTCGAGCGACAGCTGGGTGCCAAAGTAGGCGCGGCGCACGTCGAACACCACGCGCGAGAGCGTTCGGTCTCGTTCGTACTCGGCTGCGGTGATACCCGCCCTCGCGGCCTTCTTCCCCGCGCGATACTTGCCGAAGGTGTAGATCGGAATGCCGCCTTCGATGCCGACCTCGCCGCCAGGACCCCAGCGGTTTGCCCAGGGGATCTGAGGGTCGGGGCTAAACGTGGGCGTGCCCCGTGCGCCGGGCGCCACGAAAAACCTGGCCTGCCCCTCGAACTGCATGAACGGGGAGAGCTTCGCCTCGCTCAATCGTGCCTGGGCGGCATCGATGTCCGACGAGGTCGCCTTCAGACCGGGGTAGCGAAGGATCGCGGACTGCGCGAACTCATCGACGTGACGCGTACGAGGAGGCAGCGGCGGCTGGTCGACGGCAAGCGGCGCCTCTGTCGCGCGCGCCTCTTGCGCGATCCCTTGCGCCGCGACGCCAAGCATCGTCCACGCCATGACTGCGAGCGCGCAGAACCTGACCATGCGCTTTTGTAGCTGGAAACGTGCGCGCGGGCCACGAATGGGCAGTTACTTCGGCTTCTTTGCGCCGCCGCCGCCCGATTTGGCCTGCTTGTTGTAGCGCTGAATCAAGACGTCGGTGAGATCGAGGTTCGAGGGCACCCAGACGACGCCACCTTCGTTCGCTTCGATGATCATCGTGTAGCCATCCGTCTGGCCAATGCGGCGAAGGATCGCCTGCATCTTCTCGAGGATCTTCTGCGTGAGCTCGCCCTCCTTGGTGGAGAGCTCCTGCTGGTACTGCACGTACTCGTTCTGCAGCTCCATCAGGTCGGCCTGGTACTTCTCGACTTTCTTTTTGAGCGCGTCCTGGCTCAGAACGTCCTGCTGCCGCTCGAGGCTCTCTTTCTGCGCTTTGAGGGCTTCCTGCTTGTCGTTGAGGGATTTCTGGCGCTCGTCGAACACTTTCTTCAGCCGCCGCTTGGCCTGGCGGCCGTCTTCGGTTTCGTTGATGGCGCGTTGAAGATCGACCACGCCGATCTTGACCTGCGCATCGACGGTCGTCGCCGATCCAACGAGAACGACGGCAACCAAAGTGAAAACAACGATTCTACAAAAGCGCATGGAGAGCATCCTTTCAGGCCCGGCCTAGCTAGCCGTTTGGCGCGAGTCGGTCAAGCCGCAGGGGTTATACGCCGGCGCGGCGTGTTTCATTCGGTCAGAACGACTGGCCGATGGTGAACTCGAACCGAATCGGGCTGTCCTGAGGCCGCCGGCGAATCGGAATGCCCCATTCAAACCGCAGCGGCCCGAGCGGGGAGAACCATCGGATCCCGAAGCCCACCGAGTAGCGAAGGAAACCACTGATGCCACATGGGTTTGACGAGCGGTCGGCTTCGGGCGCGACCGGCGCCTGGCAGTTGCCGAATTGGTCCTTGAAGTCGAAGAGGTTCCAGGCGTTGCCGCCGTCCGTGAAGATGACGGCCCGGATGCCCACCGCCTCGATGAGCGGGAACTCGAACTCGATGTTGTAGAACGCCTGGAAGTCGCCGCCGATGGGGCGGCCTTCGAAGGCGATTGGCAGATTCGGATCGCCTGCCGATGCCACGCCCGCCTGCGGGCCGACCGATTGAAGCCGGTAGCCTCGAATCGTGTAGATGCCGCCGAGATAGAAGCGCTCGAACACCGGGACTTTCTTTCGGGAGGTAAGCAGCCCCATCTCTGCGTTGACCTTGAAGATCACCGGTCCGAACGCCTTCTTGTAGAAGCGCGCGAACGCGGTTTGCCGGATGAACGTATTGTCCGAGCCGAGGTATTGATCGGCAACTTGGACTGCGTAGTTCGCGAAGACACCACCGGTCGTCGAGAGCCGATTGTCGCGGCTGTCCCAGTTGAGCGTGAACCGCAGCGAGCTGGTGATGCCGTCCCGGAACGCGTCTGCGATGAAGATGTTGGAGAATGTGTTGGCAAGCTCACCGCCGACGCCGAGCAAGCTGCCTCGTGGCTGCGAAATCTTCACGTTCTCGAACTCGTACCGGACGAAGATGCGGAAGCGCGGGTTGAACAGGGGATGGCCGGTCGTGAGGTTGGCGCCGGTCGAGTCCTGACGGAAGTCGCGGAAGTCCCTGATGCGTTTGAAGATTCCGAAGCCGAGGCTCCACTCCGAGCCGAGGAACCAGGGTTCGACGAAGTTGAGGTCGATCTGCTGTCGGATGCCGGAAACCTGCAGGTTCAAGCCGAGTGACTGACCGCGGCCAAAGAGGTTCTGTTGCTGAATCTGCGCGGTGACGATGAAACTTTCGAGCGATGAGAAGCCGGCGCCGACTTGGAACGTGCCGGTCGGTTTCTCGGCGACCTCGACGTTGATCACCATCTGGTCGCGTGCGGTTCCTTCCTCCTCGGAGACGTCGACCCGTTCAAAGTAGCCGAGCTGATTCACCAGCGCGCGGCCATCTTCGAGCTTGGTCTGGTTGTAGAGGTCGCCTTCGCTGAGCCGGAACTCGCGCCGGATGACGGCGTCGCGGGTCTTGGTATTGCCGCGGACGTGGAGGCGCTGGATGTAGACGAGCGGTCCTCGCAGGATGTTGATTGTCACGTCGACTAGGTGATTGGCTTCGTCGAGGTCCGTGCCCGGAACCATCTCGACCAAGGCGTATCCGGAGTCGCGGTACGTTCGGCTGATCTCTTCGATCCCCTCCGCGATCTTGCTTCGGCTGAACCAGTCGCCCGCCGTGAGCTTGACCATCGTTCGGAGCTCGGCCTTGGGGGCGATGGTCTCCACTTCGTTGCCCGCGCCGTCGGACTCCATGACGTCGAACTCGCGAATTCGGAAGCGCGGGCCTTCCTCGACCGGAATCGTGATGTCGACGTAGGCGCGGTCTGCGGTGAGCTCGACGGTCGGGCGGCCGGGCCGCATCTGCAGGTAGCCCTTGTCGTAGTACCAAGCCTGGACGCGGGTCAGGTCTTCGTCGAAGGCCGAGCGGCTGAACTTGTTGCGGTCACTCAGGAACGAGAACATGCCGGTCTCGTTGGTCTGCATGATCTTCAGCAATTCGGCGGCCGGAAGCTCTTTGTTCCCCACGAAGCTGATTCGCCGAACCTCGACCTCCGCGCCTTCGTCGATCTTGAAGACGACGTCGACCTGGTTGGTGTCCCCCGGAATTCGTTTGAGCTCGTAGTCGACGTCAGCCAGAAAGAACCCCTCCTCGGAGTAGAGCTGGCGCATCGCATCGGCCTGGGACTCGACGTCGGGCACCGATAGAATCGTTCCTGGCTCGAGCGTGATGGTCTCGTCGATGTCCTCTTTGTCGAGCTCGTCGTTGCCCTTGTAGACGACTTGTCGAATGGCCGGGCGCTCGACGAGACGAATGGTGAGCTTGATGCCGGCGCCGAGCGGGTCCGACTCGATCTGCAGATCGTCGAAATAGGCCATGTTCCAGAGGGCCTTGGCATCTCGGGTGATGGCAGGGTCGGTGCAGATGGACCCGCGGCGGAGCTTCATCGTGACTCGAACGTCATCAGGGTCGACACGACGTGCGCCAATGACGACGATGCGACGAATCTCTTTTCCATGACAACTCGTTCGCGGAACTTGGATCGCGGCGTTGGGGTCCTCGACCGGCTCGTAGTCCTCGCCCTCGGCGTCCGCGTCCGGCTCCGCCGGGACGGGCTCCGGCGGCAGCTGAGGCCGCGGGGACGTCCGCACGGGCCGGGTCGCCGGGGGCGGCGGATCCGGCATGTTCTCCTCACTCTGAGCGCCCGCGACGGAAGCGAGCCCTGCGAGCATCAGGGCTATGGCAGAGGCGGAAGTGCGCATTGTAAGGTGGAGCGATCCGGGCGGCTATAGCCGTGCCCTAAGAGGGGGTCAAGCCGGTTTTCCTTGGTTTTCAAGGGGTTGAGTGCGGCGTTCGTCCGAATCGATGCGCCCGTCTTTCATCGAAACCCGCCGCGGCATCATGTCGGCGAAGTCGCGGCTGTGGGTCACGATGAGGAACGTAATCCCGTGGCGACGATTCAAATCAAAGAAGAGCGAATGCACTGAAGCGCTGGTTTGGCTGTCGAGATTGCCGGTCGGCTCGTCGGCGAGCACCAGCTTTGGCTCCATGAGCAGCGCCCTGGCGAGCGCCACACGCTGCTGCTCGCCACCCGAAAGCTCGCCGGGACGATGGGTGAGCCGCTCGGAGAGCCCAACCTCGTCGAGCAGCTGCTTGGCCCGTTCTTCGAAGCGCCGACGCCCTTGGATCAATCCAGGCATCATCACGTTTTCCAGGGCTGTGAACTCCGGAAGCAGATGATGAAATTGGAAAACAAAACCGATGCTTCGATTCCTAAACTCGGCCAGGTCCGAGCTTCCGAGACGGGTGACGTCCTGACCCGCATACAGAATCCGGCCCTCGGTGGGGAGATCGAGCGTGCCGATCAAATGCAGCAGGGTGCTCTTGCCGGCGCCCGAAGGGCCGACGATCGTGACCATCTCACCGCTGCCGATGTCGAGATCGATCCCCTTGAGAACCTCGAGCGACCGGCCCTCGTGCTGGAAGGTTTTGGTCACGTTTTGTACGGAGACGAGTGGATCGGACATCGTACGCGCGCGGTTTCAGTCGTAACGGAGCGCGTCGACAGGCCGCACCCGACTCGCTTGATACGCGGGAAAGAGTGTTGCCGCCAGGCATACGAGCACGGTGGCGCCACCCACGACGGCAAACTCGGTCGGATCGAGGTGCACCGGGAGCTTATCGATGTAGTAGACCTCGGGATTCATACGGATTCCGAAGTGTTCCGCGGCGAATGTGAGCACGAAGCCAAGCCCGAGCCCCATCAGGCCGCCAGCGGCTCCGATCAGCAGACCCTCGATCACGAAGATCCGGATCACGCTGCGCGCCGAGGTGCCCATGGCCTTGAGGATCCCCACCTCCCGGCGTTTCTCCTGCACGAGGAGGGTGAGCGTGCCGAAGACCGAAAAGCCCGCGATGAGGACCGCGATCCCGAGGGTGATGAACATCGCGAGCTTCTCCAGGGCCAATGCGCCGAAGAGCTGCTGGTTCATCATTTTCCAATCCCGCACACGGAGCCCGCGGAGGCCGATCGTCGAGGCGAGCTGGGCGGCAAGTGCTGGAGCGTCCTCGACTTCGTTGACCTTGACCTCCACGCCGCTGATCCGGCCCTCGGAGCGGAGGAAGCGCTGGGCCACGCGCAAGTCGATGTAGGCATGCTTCATGTCGTACTCGTACATGCCGCTGTAGAAGATCCCCGCGATGCGGAAGGGGCGGGTCCTGGGAATCGGGCCGGTGGGGCCGAGGTCACCGCGCGGGGATACGACGGTGACGCGATCGCCGACGACGAGCCGGAGCGCTCGGGCGAGCTCTTGTCCGACGATGAGGCCGGGCATGCTGTCTTCCTTCGCCTCGCCCGGGAGGCCCTTGGCGGCGGCGTGCTCGGCGTCTTGGATCATCGCGTCGAGCGCGCCGGTCTTGGTGGTGTCGATCGAAGAGTCGAGGATGCGCTCGGGGTGCTGCAGGTACTCGAGCTTGCCGTGGGTGAGGTTTTGGGCAAGGTCGGTGACCTCCGAAACGGTCTCCGGATCGATGCCGCGAAGGATCGCCCCTGCGCGGTTTGACAGGCTCGAGACCATGACCTCGACCTGAAGGAAGGGCGTGGCGCCGATGACGCCGTCGGTTTCGCGAATCTGGGTCAACAGCGGTTCCCAGTCGTCGAGCTCTTCGTAGGCTTTGTCGATCACGATGTGCGCGTGGTTGCCGAGGATCTTCTTTTTGAGGTCTGCACGAAAACCGCCCATCACGCTGAGGACCGAGATCAGCATGCAGGAGGAGACGGCGACCGCGAGGATCGATAGCGTGCTGCTCGCGGCGAGGAAGCCTGTTTTTTTGGCGCGAAGGTGGCGCGCCGCGACCATCGAACGGAAGCCGACCCGTTCAAACAGGGAAAGCAGGGGACCGACTAGACGCAGGGTGAGTCGGACGCCGAAGATCGTGGTGACGCTGACGCGAACGACCGCGCGCAGCAGGCTGGTTTCGTCGCCTTCGGCCGGCGAGATCGGGAACAGGGCCGAGACGAGCAGGAATGCGACCGCGAGTCCGGCGTCAAATCCCCACCAGAATCTTTCGCGGCGCGCAGCTTCCACCAGGAACCAGCAGGACATGCTCAGGACGACGATCAGCGCCGAGCTCATGCCCTGAAGTGTGGTTGCGGTCTCATAGAGGGGAGCCAGCCAGGAGAGGTCCAGGTCGGCGTAGGCGAGGTGGGTCAGGCCGAAGAGCAGGCTTGCGACCGTGCCTCCGAGCACGTGGCCGACTGAGACGCGCGCCGCCCACAGGAGAATCCCGACCGAGGCGCTGGTGATGAGGGCATGAAGCCCTGCGGTGAGTCCCAAGGCCACGGTGCGGGCGCGGCCGGGTGTGCCGCGGGGCAATCGGGCTGCGCGCTGAAGGACGGCCAAGCTGAGCAATGCCAAGCTCAGCTGCGCCGTCGCCCAGCCAATGGCGAGCCGCATCCAGAGGACATCGTTCCCGATCGACGCCTGAAACCATGAAGTGCTCGTTGCGCTGAACACCCAAACGGCCGTGACGTGCAGGAACCCAAAGCCGCAAAGGACGGCCGTCCAGAAGCCGAGCGACCGCGGTCGGCTCACTCCGCCTCCGGGCGGAGCAACGGAAATAGCAGGACGTCGCGAATCGACGGCTGGTTGCAGAGGAGCATCACGAGCCGGTCCACGCCGAGGCCGAAACCGGCGGCAGGTGGCATGCCGTGAGACAGGGCCCGGATGTAGTCTGCGTCGAAGTCCATCGCCTCGTCGTCGCCGCGCTCCCGGTTGCGGAGCTGCGACTCGAAGCGCTCGGCCTGGTCATCGGGGTCGTTGAGCTCGCTGAACGCGTTGCTCAGCTCGCGGCCCTCGATGAAAAGCTCGAAGCGGTCGACGTATGCGGGGTCGTCGTCGTTGCGTCGCGCGAGCGGCGATACTTCCCAGGGGAACTCGGTGATGAAGACCGGAACCGATCGGGCGCCGTCCGCCGTTCGGTACATCGCGGCGAGGTCGGGCTCCACGAGAAGCTCGAAGACCGCGAACACGCGCTCGCCGTGGGTGTCGCAGCCCTGGAGCTGTTTCTTCGCAGCCGGGTCGAGCTTGGGGAGCATCGCCTGGCAAGCCGTCTCGAAGGCTTCTTCGTCCTCGATCGCTTTCCCGGAGAGCGCGTCGGCCCAGGGGGTGTGGGGGACTTCGCCATGGCCGGCGCGTTCGAGGCGGTCTGCGATCGCTTCCCGCATCCGCACGCGCTTCCAGTCGGCTTGAAGGTCGAAGGTTCGCTCCCCGACCAGGCCTGGGAATTTCTCGCGCAGATCGGCGTCGACGGCACGAAGCATGTCGACCACGAGGTCCATCAGGTCCTCGAACGTGGCGTAGGCCATGTAGAATTCGAGGATCGTGAATTCGGGATTGTGCTTGGTGCTGATGCCCTCGTTGCGAAAGGTGCGGCCGATCTCGTAGACACGGTCGAAGCCGCCGACGAGCAGCCGTTTGAGATAGAGCTCGGGCGCGATGCGGAGGATCAGCGCGAGGTCGAGTGCATTGTGATGCGTGTCGAAGGGCTTGGCGGTGGCGCCGCCGCGAATCGCATGGAGCATCGGCGTTTCGACCTCGAGGAAGCCCAGGTCGTCGAGGAACCGCCGAAGGGACTGCACGATGCTGCTGCGCGCGCGGAATACCTCGGCAACGGCAGGGTTTGCGAACAGATCGACATAGCGCTCCCGGTAGCGCTTCTCGACGTCCTTCAGGCCGTGCCATTTTGCGGGCGGCGGCAGGAGCGCTTTGCCCAGATGCTCGTAGCGGCGTGCGCTGACCGCCAGTGCGCCGGTTTTGGTGCGGATGGCAGGCCCTTCGACCAGGACGTGGTCGGCGAGGTCGAGAAGCTTGAGCATGGCTGCGTCGCGGTCATCGAGGCTGTCGGGACGTACCAGCGCCTGGGCGTCGCCGTGGGGGGTGCGGATGACCAGGAACGGGCCGCGCTTCGCGATCACGCGGCCGAAGAGCGGGACGTGGGGCGCGTCGTCCCCGAGCTCGTCTTCGAGAGGGAGCTGGGCGCAGGCCGCTTCGTCGGCGGCGAGCTGAACCAGGCGACGTCGCTCGTCTTCGACCGAGGGATTGCTTCGCCAGGTGTTCGGGTAGGGCAGGACGCCGAGCTCACGCAGGCGCTCGGCTTTGCTCAACCGTGTGTGTCGGAGCTCGTCTTCGGTGGCCACTTCCTAGTCCTCTGCTACTCGTCCCGGGCGTCGCCCGCCGTCTTCTTTTTCTTTTCGGCGTTCATCAAGAGATAGGTTTCGATGAACTCGTCGAGGTCGCCGTCGAGCACCGCGTCCGCATTGTTGACCTTGTGATCGGTGCGCTCGTCCTTGACCATCGTGTAGGGCTGCAATGTGTACGTGCGAACCTGAGAGCCAAAGGCAATATCGGCCCGGTCGTTCAGAAAGGCTTCTTCGAACGCCTCCTCCCGCTCGCGCCGCGCTTTCTCGAACAGCAATCCACGAAGCATTTTCATAGCCGTCTCGCGGTTTTGATGCTGCGAGCGCTCCGCCTCGCAGCGCACGGTAAAGCCGCTCGGGACGTGCTTGATCCGAATGGCGGATTCGGTCCGGTTGACATGCTGGCCACCGGCGCCGCCCGAGCGCATCGTGCTGACTTCGAGGTCTTCGTCGCGAATCTCGATTTCCCCCTCGGTGAGCTCGTCACCGAGGTCTGGGACGACGCTGACGCCGGCAAACGAAGTATGCCGGCGCTTGTTGGCGTCGAAGGGGCTGATGCGGATGAGCCGGTGGACTCCGTTTTCGGCGCGGAGGTAGCCGTAGGCGTTGGCGCCGCGAGCGATGAAGCTCGCGTCTTTGATTCCCGCTTCGTCGCCAGGCTGCTTGCTGAGGAGCTCGGTTTTGAAGCCGCGACGCTCGCACCAGCGGAGATACATGCGCAGCAGAATGTCCGCCCAGTCCTGGGCCTCGGTCCCGCCGGCCCCCGGATTGATGGTGACGATGGCGTCGGTGTCGTCGTCCTTGGTCAGCATCCGCTTGAGCTCGAGGCTGCGTACCTCGGCCTCGATCGCAGGAAGCTGCTCGGCTACGTCGGCTACCACGCCCTCGTCACCCTCGCTGGCGGCGAGGTCCAAAAGCTCGAGCAGATCGTTCGTTTCGCTGTCTACTCGCTCGAATTCCTTGACGGTTTCCTCAGCGGCAGCGCGCTCGCGCATCAACTTCTGAGCACGCTGCTGGTCGTCCCAGAAGCCCTCGGAGGCACTGACGTTGCTCAGACGGTCGATTTCGTGGCGAAGGCCATCGAGGTCAAAGGTACCTCCCCAGCGCTTGCATGCGCTGTACGAGGTCTTGAAGTTGTTCGCGGCATTCCCCAGCAGTCATCGCCCTGCGCGCGGACCTACTCCGGTGTCATCGAACTGTCAAAAGGGCCTGAGAGAATCGGGGCGCGGCGGAACGCGACGCGGGGGTGCGACGGACGGGGCGGCGTCGAACGGCTTGTGCTGCCGCGGGTGTTTGGAGGGTCAGGTCTTGGGTGGGTTGGCTGGTACGGTTTGATTACACCGCCTCGCCCACCCCCACCCGTAATCCTCCCTGGCGCGGCATTCGCTTCGCTCTGCCTTGCCGGCGCTTCGCGCCGGGCTTCGCCCTTCGGGCTCGCGCTGCCGCCTGCTGCTGGGGAAGGTTGTTGGTTCTGTCACCGTGTCGCGTTCCCCCGCGTCCCGAGCCGTTCTCTGGTTGTACGTTTCGCATACGTGCATGGGCACGATTTGGCTTGTGTTCGCAGGGGCTTTCCGGTTCACTTGCCGGCCATGGGCCGTTGTGGACGTTTCGCTCTCGCTGTGTTTGCCGTCTCGCTCGTCGCTCTGATGGGTTGCGACACCGAGAAGCTTGCGGCAGATTCGACTGCGGCGCTCTTTGGGCGCGCGGCTCCCGGCATCGAGCAGCACTGGGATTACGACCTCGTCGGGAAGTCGTTTCCGGCGAGCATCATTCAGCTCGAAGGCCTGCTGCGCGTCGTCCCCGACAACGAGATCATCGGCTTGTCGTTGGTCGGCGCCTACATCGGTTACGGAACCGGTTGGATCGAGGACCGCGTCGAGGTCGCGGACATCGCGGACGACTGGGAAGAGGCCGAGTATCTCCGCCGGCGCGCGCTGGTGATGTACACGCGGGCCTGGGATCTCTCCAAGCACTTCCTGCGCCTGCGGGACCCGGGTTTCGATGACGCGCTCGAGGGCGGGGTCGACAGCCTCGAAGCCTGGCTCGACGCCGTGTTCGTCGAAAAGCAGGATGCGGCGATCCTTCTGTGGGCAGGGGCTTCGCTCGGGGCGCGAATCAACATGGGCATGGAAGACATGGACACGGTGGCGGACCTCCCGCTCGCCAAGGTGATTCTCGGCCACTCGGTCGAGCTCGACCCCGACTTCATGTTTATGATCGGCAAAATGACCATGGGCGTGCTTGCGGCCTCGGAGTTCCCACCTGACATGGACCGCGCGAAGCTGATTCTGGACGAGGTGCTCGAGAAGACGGAGCGCCGAAACCTCATGGTTCAGATGAACATGGCCCGTCACTACGCCGTGAACATCGGGGACCACAAGCTCTTCAAGGACCTTTTGCAAGAGGTGGTCGATGCGGGCGACGTGCTCCCCGAAGCACGGCTGTCGAACGCGATCGCGCGGCGCCGGGCGGCGCGATACCTCGGTCAGATCGAGTATTTCTTCAGCGACCTCAGCGAGTGAGCCACTCGGGCCGCCAGCCATGCTCATCGTCTTGAACACGCTTGTATCGGCGCTCGTCATCGGCGTCGCTGCGTGGCTCTCTCGACGTTATCCGTCGAGCGCGGGGTTTCTCATCGCGCTGCCCCTGGCAACGATGCTCGTCTTGCCCCTGGCCTATCTGCAGCACCGCGACCCCGGTAGCGCGTTCCAGATGGCGCGCAGCATTCTGGTGGCGCTGCCCATCAGCATACTGTTCTTCCTCCCATTTCTGATGCGGGACCGCCTCTCGTTTTGGGGCGCCTACGCCTTGGGATGCGCGCTTCTGCCCGTCGGCTATTTCGTGCACCGAGCGATCATGAGGGCGCTGAGCTGATCAGAGCCCCGCGCCGCCGTGGACGTCGATCGTCTCGCCGGTGAAATAGTCGCATTCGAAGATGAACTTCACCGCGCGCCAGATGTCCTCGGGCTGGCCCATTCGGCCGAGCGGCACCGATGCCTTGATCATGTCGAGCGCCTTCTGGTTCATGTTGGCGGTCATGGAGGTTTCGGTGGCGCCCGGTGCGACGGCGCCGACGCGGATGGCATAGGGCGCGAACTCTTTCATCCAGGTGCGGGTGTTCGCAGCGAGGGCGGCCTTGGCCGCGACGTAGTTGGTTTGGCCGCGGTTTCCGTGACGCGCGATCGAGGAGATGTTCACGATGACGCCGGGCTCGTCGCGCTCGATCATGTGCGCGACCACCTCTTGCACCATCAGTGCGGCGCCGGTGAGGTTGATCGCGATGACCAGGTCCCAGTCTTGCCGGGACATCCGCCGGATTTCGCCCGTCGAGCGGCTCTTGCCGACCCAGAGGCCGTCGCGGATGATGCCTGCGTTGTTGATGAGGGCGTTGAGACCGCCCATTTGTTTCGCAGCCCAGGGGACGAAGCTCGCGATTTCGTCCTGGTCGGCGACGTTGAGCCTTCGCCGGTGAATGCCTTCGGGGAGGGCGGCCAGCCCTTCCTCGTTGACGTCGCCGACGGCGATCTGGGCGCCCGCGGCGAGAAGTCGTTTGGCGAAGTGCTCTCCGAGCCCGGAAGCGCCGCCGGTGACGATGACTTTGAGTTTGTCGAGCTCCATAGAGGAGCTTCCTACTCGCTGAGGTGGCTCGGACGCAAGCCGGTCGGCGCTAGAAGGTCCCGCCGAATGACAGGCCGGCGCCCTCCCTAGACACCAACGGGGCCAGCCTCCAGCTGAATTCGTGACCCGGCATCGGCATCTTGCGGCTGTTGTAGTCCTCCCAGGCCTTTTCGCTCGGGGTCTTGCGAAACGACGTCCCGAAGGTGGCGAGGCCTACGGCGAAGAAGACCGAGCCGATGACGTAGCCCGACGCCCTGTCCGCGCGGCCCGCGCTGTCGGGAATTGGCGTGAATGCGACGACGAGAACTCCGGCCAACGCATGGGTGAGCGCGACCCAGCGCACCAAAAGGCGCTCGCCTCGGCGGTGCTCCTGAGACGCCTGAAGCTCGCCCTCGAAGTGTGCGAGCTCGACCTTGGTAATGCCTTCTTTGCGCGCTTTCTGCCAGCGCTCGAGACGGTGTCGCTCATGGGAGACGCGGACCGCGACGAACACGCCCGTGGTCAGATCGGCCATGCCGAGCGTCATGAACATGACGCCGAGGCCGCGCGAATATTGAGTCGATGGGGGCTCTTCGAGGAAACGCCAGGCCGACAGGCCGAGCAAGATCGCGCCCCCGGTAATCCCGGCGGCCGCTGCGTACTTTTTCTCACGGATCGTTTGCTCCGACGATCGCGTGAGAAGCTCGTCGAGGATCTCCGCGTTGTAGGCGAGGGCGTCGCGGTCGAAGAGGTCGGGCTCTTGTGTGATCACCTCGGCGTCCGCCTCGACGCTTGCGTTTGTGTCTTGGTCTTCGTCCTGCGCGGCGACGGTCGCTGGCGAAAGCGAGAGCGAAAGCCACGCGAAAGCGGGAATCAAGGCCGAGATGGGTCGCATGAAGGTCGGCCCTGGATAGCAGTGAGCGACTGTCGCCGCCAACTTAGCGCTTGTTGCGGTTCTGCAGGAACTGCTTGTGAGCCCGGCTCATCGAATCGTAAAAGCGCTGCGGGGCTGTTCGCTTGAGGCGCCAGGCCATCCGGCCCTCTCGCATCGGTTGCACGTAAAGCTTGCCATCGCGTACTGAATCGATGGCGGCCTTCGCAACGCCAGGCGCTTGCACTTTGGAGCGTTCCATCCAACGGATGACCTGGGCGTCTTCTTTCTTCGTCGTGGCCCCTCGCATCGCTCCGATGATGTTCGTCCGGAAGAAGGTGGGGCAGACAACCGAGACGTGGATGCCCTGAGTTTTGTATTCGGCATAGAGGGTTTCGCTCAAAGAAACCACGCCGGCCTTCGTGACGTTGTAGGCAGACATGCTTGGCGGGGCCAAGAGGCCAGCTGCAGAGGCGACATTGACGATGTAGCCGTGCCCCTGCGCACGCATCTTAGGAATCGCCGCTTGGCAACCGTAGACCACGCCCCACAAATTGATGTCGACGGCCCAGCGCCAGTCCTCGATCGAGATCTCTTCGAACGGACCACCGACGGCGACGCCTGCATTGTTCGCAATCAGGTCGATTCCCCCGAGCCGCCTCTCGGCCTCGTTGACCAGGGCAAACACCTCATCACGGTCGGTGACGTCGCATCGAACCGCCTCGGACCGAGCCCCGTTCGCCCGGACGAGCTCAGCGGTCTCTTCTGCAGATGAAAGAACGATGTCAGAAACGAGCACCGAGGCGCCACGCCCGGCGAGGTCGAGAGCCATGGCGCGGCCGAGACCGCTACCGGCTCCGGTGATGACCGCTCGAAGCGGTGTGGGGAAAGACATGCTCGGAGGGAAGCCCCGAACCGGCTGTTCGTCAAGGCGCTTGCAACAGGACCCACCGATGGTGGAAGGTCGCAACCGATGAACGACAGTCGAAAGCGAAGTTTCTGGGGCTGGGGCTGGGAGGACAAGTTCCCCGATGCCGCCGCTCGCAAGGCGACAGGCGAGCACGCACAGCTGATGCTAGGCTTTGCGCCGGAGCGTTGTGACGAGCCTCCATCGCTCGACGCGATCGAGCTGCGCGCGCCGCGGCTGAGCGTGCCGTCCGCCCTCGAGGGCGTACTCAGCGACGATCACGAAGCTCGCGTCCGGCATACCTACGGTCGGTCCTACCGCGACATCCTTCGTGGTTTTCGGGCCGACTTCGATTCCGCGCCCGACCTCGTTGCGACGCCGCAGACCGAACATGACATCCGCGCCGTGCTCGACTGGGCCTGCGATGCGAACGTCGCCGTGATCCCTTTCGGTGGCGGGACCAGCGTCGTCGGCGGCGTCGAAGGCGACATCGACGATCGCTACCGTGCGGTGCTGAGCCTCGACCTTGGGCGGCTCGATCGCGTTCTCGACGTCGAGAAGAGCTCGATGTCGGCTCGCATTGAGGCCGGTGCGACCGGGCCGGCGTTGGAATCGCAGCTTGCAGAGCACGGCCTGACGCTCCGCCACTTCCCGCAGTCGTTCGAGTTCTCTACGCTTGGTGGTTGGCTTGCCACGCGGGCCGGCGGCCACTTCGCCACCGTGTACACGCACATCGACGACCTCGTACAGTCGATGCGAGCCGTCACGCCGAGCGGTCTTTGGGAGTCGCGTCGACTGCCCGGTTCGGGCGCAGGCCCAAGCCCGGACCGCCTCATGCTCGGCTCCGAGGGGATCTTTGGCGTCATCACCGAAGCGTGGATGCGGGTGCGGCCTCGCCCGGAGTATCGCGGAACTGCGACGGTGCACTTCAGCGACTACGGGCGCGCGGTCGAGGCGGTGAGGGTGCTCTCGCAGTCGGGGCTCTATCCGAGCAACTGCCGGCTGCTCGACAAGCGTGAGGCGGCGCTCAACGCCGTCACCCTGGATGGGACGCACGTTTTTTTTGTGGCCTTCGAATCGGCCGATCATCCCATTCACGCCTGGATGGATCGGGCGCTCGAGCTGGTCGCCGATCACGGCGGCACCTGCCCGAAGGGGCCTGCCTATCGGGAAGGGAGCGTGCCAAGTGGCGGCAGCGGTGGCGCCGGGGTCTGGCGGGACGCATTCATCGACGCGCCGTATTTGCTTAACACCATGGCGAGCATGGGCGTCGTCGCAGACACGTTCGAGACCGCGTGCACCTGGGACCAATTCGAGCGGCTCCACGGCGGCGTCGTTCGTGAGGTGCGCCGGGCAATGAAAGATGCGTGCGGGCAGGGCTTCATCAGCTGCCGGTTCACGCATGTCTATCCGGACGGTCCGGCGCCGTACTTCACCTTCATCGCGCCCGGGCGGTACGGCGTCGAGGCCGAGCAGTGGATGGCGATCAAGAAGGCAGCGTCGGACGCGGTGATCGACTATGGCGGGACCATCACACACCACCATGCGGTCGGCCGAGTGCATCGGCCCTGGTACGAGAAGCAGCGCCCGTCGCAGCTCGGCGACGTCCTGCGCGCGGTCAAAGGCGTGCTCGACCCCTCCACCGTGATGAACCCGGGTGTGTTGGTGGAGGTCTAAAACCGACGCCTAGCGTTCGTTTGCGGCGCGTAGCGCTTCGTCTTTTTGCACCCGGAAGACGACGCCGATGTCGTCCCCGCTGAGCTTCCACCTGCTCGAGTCACGGCGCCGATTCGGTCCGAATGAATAGATGAAGACCTTGTCACGCGTGTCGTTGCAGCTGGTGCGCACCCAGTACGCGGTGCTCCAGGGATCGACGAAAAACTCAGCGCGCTCCGTGGGTAGACCCTGCTGCGTGAGTCGCCTGAAACGGCCGTCGTTCAGCGTATCGCTCTCGAATAGCTTCGAAATGCTGCTTAGGCGGTCGTGTCTGCCGCACAGGTCTCGCTCCTCCTCGATCAGCGCCCGAAGATCGGGCTCGAGTTCCTGGATCTCGGTTCGGGCGACCTCGACGACCACCGGATCGGCGGCGAGCTGACCCCGTGACCAGATCGCGCCCCCGAATCCCAAAACCACAACGAGACTCAGAGCCGCAACACAGAAGGTCCACGTGCTCGTCTCGAGGGACTCGTCTCCGAGCGCGCGCAAGCTCGCGATGGAAGCGAAGAGAAACGCGAGTGCCATGCCCGCTTCGACAAGCTCGCCGGTGTACGGCAACGGGTAGACGACGAGTAGCCCGAGGAGCGCCCCGAAAATCGGTGCGAGACCGAGCGGAGGTGCCGTGATGCCGAGCGTGCGGAGCGCTTTGTAGGTCGAAGGGACCCGTTCGAGGATCGGAAGAACAAGCCCGTAGCCGATGAGGATCGCGCCGAGGATCTGTTGTCGAAGGCTGGTTGGAAGGATGTTGTGGAGGTTGAGCTCTAGCTGGTAGTTGTTCTCTAGAAAGTATCGCGGTGGGCTATAGCCGAACAGCCTTTGGCCCCACGAGATCTCCTCGAGGGCGAACAGTACGCAGAAGAATGCGAGGCCTGCGAAAAACCAGGGCAGGGGGCGTTCCCGGCGTCGGCTGACTGCGGCGCGCGCGAAGAACACGCCTGCGACCAAGAATGCCCAAACGGTGCACCATTCGAGCGGCTGATCCTCCTGGACGTGCACGTAAAACGCGTCTGGGTTCAACGCGCTTAGCGCGCTGAACCCAGCTATCAGCACAATGAACGAGACGTTTGCAAAAATCTGAGGCATTCGCGCTCGTCCGACCGGTTACACCTACTTCTTCTTCTTCGAGCTGCCGGAGCCGCCGCCGCTCTCGTCGTCGACCGTCGGATCTGAATCCTGGCCCGCCTTGCTCTTGCCAGGATTACTGGAGTCGACGCCGTCTACGTTGTTGCCGTGCCCGTTGTTGCTCTTCCCGGAGTCGCCCATGTCCTTGGCGCCGGAGTCACCCTTGTCCTTGGAGCCGGAGTCGCCCTTGTCCTTGGAGCCGGAGTCGCCCATATCCTTGGCGCTGGAGTCGCCCTTGTCCTTGGAGCCGGAGTCGCCCTTGTCCTTGGAGCCGGAGTCGCCCATATCCTTGGCGCTGGAGTCGCCCTTGTCCTTGGAGCCGGAGTCGCCCTTGTCCTTGGAGCCGGAGTCGCCCTTGTCCTTGGAGCCGGAGTCGCCCATATCCTTGGCGCTGGAGTCGCCCTTGTCCTTGGAGCCGGAGTCGCCGTTGTCCTTGGAGCCGGAGTCGCCCTTGTCCTTGGAGCCGGAGTCACCCTTGTCCTTGGAGCCGGAGTCGCCACCGCCCTTGTCGCCACCGCTGGAGTCGCCGCCGCCGTTGTTGCTGCCGCCGGAGTCGCCGCCATCGTTATCCCATTCGCTCGCCTCAGGGGCGGTGCCCATGACGCGGTTTCCGAGATCGTCGGCTAGAAAAAACATAGAAAAAGGACTCGCGCTGGCCTCCACGAGCCCCAAAAGGCCCACCACCGCTGCGAGTCCAAGACCGATTGTCAAACGCGAGATTTTCATAGTCAGCACCTCTTTCAAATTCCAGTATAAGAAAAAATTTACAGTCCTCAAGTAGGGTATGTTACCAATATTGCGATTTATCGAGGATTACTCGCCCCAATGACATCTTTGAAGGCGTCTCCGTCGATCTCGCCAGAGGCGACACAGTACCAGGAGCGCGGACCCGCATCCTGGATCAGGCGGAAGTTGTACCGGCGGCCTTGAAGCTCGGTTGGGGAGATTCGGGTGCCACCTTCGACCCGAAAGCCCAGCGCATCGAAGGTTCCGGCGTACTTGCCTCGGGTGACCAGGTATTCGCGCTGGGCGGCCGCGAGAGCTCGAAACGTCATGACGGCTTCGGGCCGCTTCGCGCGGGCCACGAATATCTGATAGCGATTGACTCCGACGGTCGCAAGGACCGAGATGATCACGGTGACGATCATGGCGTCGATCAAGGTGTAACCGGCTCGCCGCTTGCGGCGTGGCGCTCTTTGCGTTCCGTTCATTTTCGCTCCTCTCCGTGGAGGCCTCCATAGACGATGATCTTGTCTTCCCAGTGCTGTGCGACGAGCGCATCTCCTCGGTGAAGGAATCCGTCGCGGGCTCCCCAGCGCTTCTCTGCCGTCGAGAATACAGTCTCCGCTTCTTCGCGGCGGCGTTCGTCCGAGAGAAGCTCCCAGGACTCCTCCACCTGGGCGAAGAGGACCGGCGGCGTGGACTCCGACATCGATGCTTCGCGAATGAAGCTCGAGAGGTCCCCAGCGTCGTCGGGACTGATCGCCCGAAGCCCGCTCGAGTTGCCTAGATACTCGTCAGCGAGAAACAAAAGGCCTGCGAATGCGACCGCCAGACCCACGCCGCGCAACAGCCGTTGTTTTCGCATGGGGTTGGCGACGAATACGATGCTTTTTCGTCTGGATGGCTTGCGTGTTTTGGGGGGGGCGGTCTCGGGAGCGGCGTTTGGTTGCGGTTCCGCCGGCGCATCCGGCACGACGCTCAGCAGGCCCGTGTTCCGATCCTCAATCTCTGGGTGCGCCATGCCGACGCTGAGGTGCTCACGGTATTGACTCAGGTCCGCCAGCAGCTCGTCCACAAACTGGTATCGAGCGTCGGGGTCTCGGCACGTTGCTTTGCGAATGATTCGGACGACGCCCGCGGGGTGGCTCCCCAGCTCTTGGAGCTTCGGGATGTCTCTCGCTTCCCGCGGCGGCTCCTCACCGGCGACCACGAAGTACAGCAGTCGTCCCAGTGAATAGATGTCGGACCGGGTTTCGAGGACTCGCTCACTCGCCGTTTCTGGCGCGACGAACGGGCCGCTCCGGGGCGCAATGCGAGGGCCCAACAAGAACGGCTTCAGCTCATCGTCGACCGCGATGTACTGGGGCGACACGGTGCCCACCGGAACCTCGGTCGCGTGGAAGCGTGCGACGATGTTCGCGACTTCACGAAAATGCCTGAGGCGTTCGTCAAGACGCCACGAGCTCCACGGCAAGTCGCGGAACACACCCTTGGGTGCCGGCGACGCAAGAAGTACGTAAGGGTCTTCCTTGATGATTCGGATCCCCGACGCTTCGGCGTAGCGCGGGATGTTTTCGAAGTTGACCTTCTGGCCGTCGGTGGTGACGGCTTGGAGCACAATGACGGCGACTTCACGATCCTCGCGGTCGAGGCCCTCATGCACGACGATGCCGGGCGCACGGAAGATGGGCTTGCCCACCAGCACACCCGCCACGAAGGCATTGGTTGCAGTTTCTTGCATGTTTTACAAAATAAGTGATTAAATACAGCTATGCCACATCTTAACGAACGGAAGTTGAAACTTTGAGAGGACTGTAACTCCGGGGCGAAGGCGTCGTATCCTCCGCGGGCATGCGGATCGTCATCGTCGGAAACGGCGTCGCGGGGATGGAGGCGGCCCTCGCGGTGCGTGAGCGGGAGCCGAGTTGGGAGATCAGCCTGATCTCCGAAGAGAGCGACCACTTCTTCTCGCGGACGGCGCTGATGTGGGTGTTCAGCGGACAGATGAGCCATCGGGACATCGAACCCCTGGAGCGCGATGCCTATGCAAGGCTTGGATTTCGGAGGGTGCGGGCTCGGGCCAGGGGCATCGACACCGCGAAGCAGCTCGTCCTATTGGCGGGCGGGCTGGAGCCGGTTCCCTACGACCGCCTCTTAATTGCATCGGGATCCCGTCCACGCACCGGACCCTGGCCCGGGGCGGACTCGCGCGGCGTCGGCTATTTCGTCACCTTGCAGGACCTGGCCTGGTACGAGGCCGAGGTCCATGGCGGTAGCTCTCGGGCAGGCGGGCCTCCGAGGGCCGACGCGCACCTCCGGGCGAGCGCGAGTGATTCGCCGTACCGGTTCCGCGAAGTCGCGGCGGAGCGACGAGGCCAGTTGGCCCGACAACCGGCGATCATCGGCGGGGGTCTCATCGGGATCGAGGCTGTCGAGGTCGCGGTGGCGGCAGGGCTCCGGCCCCGGTTCTTCATCCGCGAGGAATGGTTCTGGCCGATCGCGCTGGACCCCCGCGAATCGGAGTGGATCGCCGACCGGATGAGCCATCATGGCGTCGACGTGCATTTGGAGCACGAGGTGGAACGAATCGAGGCGGACTCGGATGGAAACGTGGCCGCGGTGCGAACCAACGAGGGGCGCTACGAGGCTGACTGCGTCGTGATCGCGATCGGCGTGGTGCCCAACACGTCCTGGTTGGCCGGCGGCACGATCGCGCTGGACGAGCGCGGTGGCATCGTCGTCGACGAATCCTTGAAGACGAGCGCCGCGAACGTATTCGCCGCGGGCGACTGTGCGTCGGTGCGTTGGTTCGACGGAACGCGGCGCCCCGAGCAGCTCTGGTACACCGCGCGCGATCAGGGCCGTGTCGCCGGGCGACGGCTCCTCGGCGATTCGCCGCGTTATGAAAGGGGCGCCTGGTACAACTCGGCCAAGCTGATGGACATCGAGTACACGACCGCAGGGCTGGTGAATTGGAACCTCGACGGCGAAAAAAGCTGGTTTTTCGAGGAGCACGGCAAGGTGCGAAGCACGACGCGGGTGGTTGTCCAAGAGGACCGCGTCGTCGGTTTCAACATGCTGGGCCGGCGATGGGATCACCGCGTGCTCATCCGGTGGATTGAAGAACAGCGAAGCCTCGACTGGGTTGTCGCTCACCTAAACGATGCAGCGTTCGACACCGAGCTCGTTCCGCCGCTACGCATTTTGGGAGCATGACGTGGACCAGCAAGGACAAAACGGGCTGCTGAGCACCTATCGCGAAGGTTGGCGCAACCGAAGCGTCCTCGGGCTGATGATCTCGCTGCTCTTGGTCAGCTTCTATGTCGTCCTTTATTGGGAGCACAAGGTTCAAGAGCAGTTTGGGGTAGCGCCGTTCACTGCGTTTTCCGAATCGCTCGGCCTGCGCAATCGTTGGTACCTCTACGGTCTGCTCTATTCGATCGCGATGACCGCCGGCGCCATTTACTACCTCCGGCGCCACGGGAACAGCCGCTACAACCGATATCGGATCACCGTGAACGTCGCGATTCAAATCGCGCTCGGCTTCACCCTTCCGTTCATCATGCCGCTCTTTGGTGGCAAGGAGTTCTATTTCTCGTACTTCTGGCCTCTCAAGTACGACTATCTTTATCCGCAAACGCTCGCGGACCTTCCCTTGTATTTCTCGCTCTACACGGTCGTGGGCTCGCTCCTTGCGGCGCCGGTGCTGGCCGTCTTCTATGGCAAACGCTGGTACTGCTCCTGGGTCTGTGGTTGTGGCGGCCTGGCGAATACCTTTGGCGACCCGTGGAGACATCTCACGAGCAAGTCGACGAAGTCGTGGCGATTCGAGCAGTTGAGCATCCATGTGGTCTTGATCATCGCCATCGCGACGACGTTCCTGATCGGTCTCGACTGGCTCATCGGAAGCGAACACCCGACGTTTCATCGGATCGTCGCCGGCGACGACTGGAAGGATTGGTCGATCAAGAGCTTCTACGGATTTGCGGTCGGCTCGATCTTGGCAGGGGTGATCGGCACGGGGCTCTATCCAGTTTTTGGTCCGCGGGTTTGGTGCCGAAACTTCTGCCCGATGGCTGCGGTCCTCGGCTGGATTCAAAAGGTGGGGCGCTACCGAATCAAGGTGAAGCCGGGGATGTGTATCTCTTGCGGCAACTGCAGCACGTATTGCGAAATGGGAATCGACGTTCGCTCATACGCGCAGGCCGACCAGAGCTTCACGCGCGCGTCCTGCGTGGGTTGCGGAATGTGCTCGCACATGTGTCCGCGCGGTGTGCTCAAGCTCGAGAACAGATGGGACCGGCCCGAGGACAAGGAGCGTCAACGGCTTTCGGTCGTCGACTTCTGAACGTCATTCAAACGCGCGGCGCCACGCGGTGAAGACCTCGACCGAGAAGAGCACAAAACGGATTTCGTCCAAGGCCCAGGTTTGCTCGCGCACGACCGCGGCTGAAACGGCGGCCGCGTCCTCGACCGGGTAGCCATAGACACCGCAAGAGATGGCGGGAAACGCAATCGATTTGAGCTCGTGTGCGACGGCCAATTCCAACGACGAACGAAATGCCGAGGCCAGGAGCCCGGCGTCCGCAGAATGTCCTCGGTAGACCGGACCGACCGTGTGAATCACGTATCGCGCCGGGAGCTCGAAGCCGGGTGTGATTCGGGCCTCACCGGTCGGACAGCGAACCCCCGGTTGAACCTCGGGAATCGCGCGGCAGGCTTCGAGAAGGGCGGGGCCCGCCGCCTGATGGATTGCCCCATCGACACCACCGCCGCCGAGCATCCATTCGTTGGCGGCGTTCACGATCGAATCGACGGCTTGTTGGGTTAGATCACCCCGTAGGATGTGTACCCGGGGAGTCATGGAGAACCGTCCTCCGCGCGCACCGAGGGGGCCGGCCGGCCCATCAGCTTTTCAAAGGCTGCAGGTCCGAGGGCCTGGGCCATCAGCCGGTCCAGGCGCATTTCGACGGCCTCTTTTTCATCGGGGGAGTCATAAGCGAAGGCGATTCCCATGCCCGCGGGACGATCGGCCCGCGACTGCGCGACCTCCACGACCCATCGGACGACCCCCCCCAGCACGATGCCCTCTTCGAGCTGAGGCGCCTGGATCGTGAAGGAGAGCACAGTTCCGACCGGAAGGGGGCGATCGGTGCGAATGAAGGTGCCACCTTGACTGATGTTGTGGGTGTAGTCCGAGAGGAGCGCGTTCAACCGCTCGTATTCCACGGTCAATTCGAGCGGGGCTCGACCCGATTCCCGACGCTCTCGACCTCCCTCGGACATGCCCGGGCGGAGGTTAGGGGGCCTCGTGGCTCGCGGCAACAACACGGTTGCTTGACGGCGAATCGGCCACTGCCTAACCTACGAGCCCTATAACCCGGACGTTCCGCATCTGCGTTGAGCGTCTTTCGCGCGCGAGGACTGCGCATGACTGAACCCGATTCCAAAACAAGTGAGACCTCAAACGGAGAGGTGGCGCCTGTGGAATCTCAGGCCCTCCGTGAATCTGAAGCCGGCACCGCAGCCGAGGCCGGGACGGTCGCCGAGACTGAGACCGTAGCCGAGATCCGTACCGAAACCGAGGCCGGGAACGAAAACGCGACCCCGGCGGAGGCGGATACGGTTTCCGGGGACGTGGCGGCCGTGGAAGCGCAGGCGGACACGGTTGCTGGAGACGCGGCGGCCGTGGAAGCGCAGGCGGACACGGTTGCTGGAGACGCGGCGCCCGAGACGGACACGCCGAGCGCCGCAGGGGATCTAGAGGCGGCGGGAGGCAAGAAGAAGCGTCGCCGGCGCCGTAAGAAGAAGGGCGCGAGCGAGGCCCCCGAAGACGCGAAGTCCGGGCATCATCACGCCCCGTTCGCTCATCTGTTCTCCGGCGGAGTGACGCGCAGGCACGCGTTCTCGCCTGGGGAGGAGATCGCGGGACGCGTCGAGCGCGTCGAGCATGGAGCCGTCGTCATCGACGTCTTCGGAAAGGCGAGTGCGATCGCCGACGTGAACGAGCCGCGCGACATTCCAGCCATCGTGCATGCACCGGAACCATCGACGCCGGCAACCAACGTCGCTGCTGAAGCTGCAGAAGCAGCGGCTCCAGTCGCCGAAGGAAGCGTCGTCGAGGCACCGACTGCCGATGCACCGCCGCTCGAGGCGCCGCTACCCGAAGTCGCGCGGGCCGTGGAACGCGACACGACTGAATGGGAGTTTTCGTCCACCGACGTCAGCAACATCGACGAGCTCGCCGAAGCGGATACGGTCGTTGCGGCACAGGCCTTCGATCCAACCAGCATGGTTGAGGTGCCGCAGGCCCCGGCGGTTCCGAAGACGGAGGCCGGGGCGGCTTCCGAGGCCGATCCCGCTGCCGAGGTGGAGTCGGTGTCCAAGACCGTGGCCGACCCGCTGGCCCTGACCGAACCGCCCGAGGATCCCGCGGACGCGGATCTAACTCTTCTCGACCCCTTGCCCGAGCTCGACGCTCCGCAGGTCGGCGCGATCTTTCGTGGCCGCATCGCTGGGGTTGCCGAGAGCGGGCACATCGTGATCGTGAATCGGATCATCGACAAGCCGGCGGTCCGCAAGGCGTTGCGCGCCGCCCGCGATTTGCATCAACGCGTCCAGGGGCTCGTCTACGGATACAACCGCGGCGGCTTCGACGTGCTCGTTGGCGGAGTGCGCGCGTTCTGCCCGGCGAGCGCCATGTCGCTGACGCCCATCGAAGACCCACAGACGTTCGTAGGGCAGCGCTGCGAGTTCTCCTTGCCGCAGGATAAGGGCGGCAAGAAGAGCATCATCGTCAGCCGACGGAACATCCTCGAAAAGGAAGCCAGGCAGCGGGCCCGCCAGCGAATGGCCGAGCTCGAGGTCGGCATGAAGCTCCCGGGTAAGGTGGTCGAAGTGCGCGACTACGGCGTGCTGGTCGATCTGGGAGATGGCCTCGACGGCCTGGTTCACATGAGCGAGGTTTCCTGGGGCCGGGGCGTCCGACCGCAGGACGCTGCCAAAGTCGGCGATGAGGTCGAGGTCGCAGTCCTGAAGGTTCAGCAGGCGTCGCGCAAAGACCGCTTTGGCCGTGTGTCGCTCTCGATGCGCGCCTGTCAGCCCGACCCGTTGGAGGCTGCCAAAGACTCGATCCGACCCGGCACGCCCATCAAGGGCACGGTCGTTCGGACGACCGAGTTTGGTGCCTTCGTTCAACTCCAGGAGAACATCGAAGGGCTGCTTCACATCTCGGAGCTCGGCGGGAGCCGAGAGCTCACGCACGCCAAGCAGGCCGTCACGGAAGGCGACGAGATCCACGTCGTGGTCGAGCGGGTCGATCGTGAGCAGAGGCGCATCTCTCTCTCGAAGCTTTCGGAGGCGGATGCAGCCGCGATCGAAGCCGGAGAAATCGAAGTCGGCAAGGCCCCGCGCTCGCTCAAGCCGGGCTCGGTCGTGTCCGTGATCGTCAAGCGGGTCGACCACACTGGCGTTCAAGTCCAGGTCGAAGGCATGCTTGGCAAGCGCGGGCGTGGTTTCATCCGCAGCCGCGAGCTTCAAGACATGAGCGACGACCGGAAAAAAGGCGTCTCCCAGGGTGACGTCATCGAGGTGAAAGTCATCGGCACCGAGCGCGACGGGTCACTTCGTTGCTCGATTCGCGCCCGGCTTCTCGACGACGAGCGAAAGGCCGTCCGCGAGTACCGCAAGGAGTCGGCCCAGCAGGGCCTCGGCACGTTTGGGGACTTGTTGAAGGCGAAGCTCGGCGGCGGCTCGGACTGATTCCGGGGCGCGGAAAAATTCGGCACGGGGCTGCGTCGAACGGCTCGCGCTGCCGCGGGTGTTGAGGGGGCGGGGTGTTGGGTTGCGTGGGTGGTTTGGTTTAATTTACACCGCCCGCCCACCCCCACCCGTAATCCTCCCTGGCGCGGCATTCGCTTCGCTTTGCCTTGGCGGCGCGTTGCGCCGGGCTTCGCCCTGCGGGCTCGCGCTGCCGCCTGCCGTTTGGGAACGTTGTTGTTCCTATCTCCGTGTGGAGGGGTGCGTCGCGAGCTGTTCTTCGATCGTCGGGTCAACCGTGTTGGGCCATCGGTCGGCTTGTCGCTTGGCTTGTCGTCGTTTAGGCTCCGCGCCGTTCGGAAATGGGCGATTAACTCAGGGGTAGAGTGGTTTCTTCACACGGAACAAGTCGCTGGTTCAAATCCAGCATCGCCCACCAAACAATCATGTTTCTTTGAGAGCCAGGCGGAGGAGAAGCCGTTGTCTGACCTGTCGACGCTGGTCCAGGGAATCCGAGCCGGGAACATGCGGGCCCTGGCCAGGGCCTGCCGGCTGATCGACGAGCGGGACCCTTGCGCCTTCGAGCTGCTGAAGCGGATCTTCACCCATGAAGGGCGTGCCTACGTGATCGGCGTGACTGGCACGCCAGGCGCGGGCAAGAGCACCCTGGTCGATGGCCTGATTCCGCTCTACCGCGAACAGGGCAAACGCGTAGCGGTGCTCGCGGTCGATCCGACGAGCCCCTATTCGGGCGGCGCGATCCTCGGCGACCGCATCCGCATGCAGCAGCACTTCACCGACGAAGGCGTGTTCATTCGTTCGATCGCGACGCGGGGACACCTCGGGGGGCTTTCCCGTTCGACCGGCGACATGCTTCATGTGCTGCACGCATCGACGTTCGACATCGTGATCGTGGAAACCGTGGGTGTCGGGCAAGACGAGCTCGAGGTGACTCAGCTGGCGGACACGACGCTGGTGGTGATGGCGCCGGGTCTGGGTGACGACATTCAAGCGATCAAGGCTGGCATCCTCGAGGTGGCGGACGTGTTCGCCGTGAACAAGTCCGACCGCGTGGGTGCGGACGCCACGGTGCAAGACCTTCAGCAGATGCTCTCGCTTCGGCGTGTGCCGACCGGTGTCAGCAAGATGCAGGGGCACACCGCGGTGTCGACGCTGCGAGTAGCGCCCGAAGCCGCGGCCGGCGAGTGGCTGCCCCCGATCCTCAAGACCGTCGCCCACCGTCAGGAAGGGCTGGCCGACTTGGTCGATGCGTTCTCGAAGCACCGCGAGTTCCTCACGACAACCGAGGCTGGTAAGGCGATTCAGGCGCAGCGGCAGGTCGCGGAGTTTCGTGCGATCCTGTACCAGGCGCTGATCGACGCCGTCGACGCGCGCTTTGCCGAGCAGGTCAGCGAGAAGCTACGCGACATCGTCGATAGTAGGGCCGATCCCTACTCGAGCGCCGAGTCGCTGGTTCGGGGCGCCGTCGGCGAGCCCAAGACGTAGTGGCTCAGCGCTTGCGGACGATCTGGTCGACGAGCCGGTTGGCGCGATGCTCGGTGAGCGTGTCCTCTCCACCCCATATCGGAACACCGGCGCCGATACGTGCAAAGCCGTCGTACAAAAGAAAGCGCGCCAAGTCGTCTTCTTTCTTGTGTGAAGAGCGAAGGAACTGAATCGGGAAGGCGAAGTTGCCGACGACCGGCACGAACCCCACCAGCAATGCGGTCCAGGGCCTTTCTTTTCCTCGAAGGGAGTTCTGGACGATACGACCGCCGGTGTAGAGCGAACGAGCTGCAGGCCCCGCGGTCAGCATGACGAGCGCCAACCAGCCTTCGCTGAGGAAGCCGAGCGCGTAGAGAAGCGGACAAACCCAGTACTCGAATGTCTTGATGAACGGCTTGATCGCAAGGTGCACGCCGAAGTCCGTCGCGAACGTCGCCGAGTCCTCTTGGTCGAGGTGGCTCCTGAGCAACTGCGCATCGCTCTGCGAGAGCTGCCGCCGATCGACCCAGGCGACGATGCGTTGCTCGGTGAAGTCTCGCGCAAGCTTCGCTCTGTAGCGCTGGGACAGTAGAAATCGCGGGACGGCGGAAGGCAGGTTGCGCCAAGGCCAGGCTGCCAAGCCCCGAAGCCCTTTCTGGACGCGCCGGGCGATTCCGCCAGGCAGGCGTCTCAGAGCCGAGCAGCCCTCGCGCAGGTACCAGCGGAGAGGGCGGGCGCGGAACCATTCAGCCTGGTCTCGGCTGAGGTCGCCGCGCGCGAGACGGTAGCCGATGCTTCGGTCGACACGTGCCTGAGTCTTCCATCGCTTCTGGCGAAAACCAAGCTCCTCGACTCTGTCGAGGGTTTCTCTCGATGTACCGCCATCGGTGAGGTAGGCGGCCAGGCGCTCCGTGTCGACGTCATCGAACAAGGGGCGGCCGAAACGGAACGAGCGCGGCAGGTAAAATCCAAAGAGGGCGAACGGATTCAAGGCGGCAAGTGCGGGAACGCCTGACTCCAAGTCGATCCAAGCCCAGCGCGCGCTACCGTCGTCGCCCGCCTCGCGCAAGAAGTTATTCAGCGCCACCGGGTTTCCCTTGCCCGCCTGCCAGACCATCCCGTCGAAGCCGGATTCGATCAGAAGCCGCTGCAACTTCGGCATGATCTCGGTGCTCAGGGCGCGCATCTGGTCCTCGTTTGTGGAACGCAATGGATGACGGAGGTCCGGAGGGCGGCCGTCGACCAGCTGAGTGCGGAGCTCGAACGCGCGGGCCTCTTGGTTCCATGCCCAGCCATGAGAGCGGGCCACGTAGAGCTCCTCGTCGAACCAGTGCGCCACGAGGTCTGCGAGAATTTCGCGGCGAAGATGCGCGCAGCGAATCGCGTCTTCGTTCCAGACGTAAGGATTGGGTGCGCCGAGGAACAGCAGCTGCACGAGCTTCGTCAGGCCCGCGGAGCCAAACACCTTTCGCGCGACGGCGGGGCCCTCAAACTCGTGGCTGACGTAGACGACTCCGGAGCGACCGCGGCCGAGCTCCCGCAATTCCTCGATCGGGAGGGGCAACGGTCGAACCGACGCGATATCCAATGCTGGCGCAGGTACTGAAGTCATCCCCATGCAACAGGGTAGATGCTAGCCCGGCGGGGACCCAAACGTGCGGAAGCTCACAATTGCGCTCGCCCCGTGGCAGGCGGGACCGCTTGGGCTAGAGTGCCCGCCATGACCTCCTTTGTGGAACTGACGCAGGACGGGCACGTCAGCACCTTGACGATCAACCGACCTGAGAAGCTCAACGCGCTCAGCCAGGAGGTCCTCTCCGACTTGGGCGCCGCGATTCAGACGCTCGCCGGCAAGGACGACGTCTGGGCCGCCGTGATAACCGGGACGGGAAAGGCATTCGTCGCCGGCGCCGACATCGCCGCGATGAAGGGTATGAGCGAAACCGACGGGCGAGACTTTGGCGCGCTCGGGCACGGGGTGTTCGCCGCGATCGAGAACCTGCGCTGCCCCGTCATCGCCGCGGTCAATGGTTTTGCGCTGGGCGGCGGGTGTGAGCTCGCACTTGCGTGTGACTTCATCTACGCGTCGAGCAAGGCCAAGTTCGGTCAGCCCGAGGTGAACCTCGGGATCATCCCCGGCTTCGGTGGAACCCAACGGCTGCCGAGACGCGTCGGTTCCGCGCTTGCGCGAGAGCTCATCTTTACCGGTAAGATGATCGACGCGCAGGAGGCGCTTCGGATCGGCTTGGCCAACGCGGTGTTTGAGCCCGATGAGTTGCTCTCGGCGGCGACCAAGACGGCCGCGGAAATCGCGAGCAAGGGGCCGCTCGCGGTTGCGGCGGCGAAGCGCCTGATCCGGGATGGCATGGACCTGCCGTTGCCCGAAGCGAATCGACTCGAACAAGCTGCCTTCGGCGAAGCCTTTGGCACCAAAGACCAAAGCGAGGGCATGGAGGCGTTTCTCCAAAAGCGGGCGCCCGCGTTCACAGGCACGTAGGCGGGGCCCTAGCGCGAGCCGAAAGCTCGCTCGACGCTGGGCATGAGCGCGCTCGCCTTTTCGGCGCAGAGCAAGATCGCCTCGACGGCACCGGCCAGATTGCGCGGCCCGCCCGAAAGCTCAGCGACCTTGGGGCTGAAGAAGTCCTCGACCTCCGCCGCTGCCTCCCGGGTGCAGAATGAGGCTGCATTCCACGGCGAGGCCCCGAGCTGCCCGCTTCCAAATCGGGAGGCGAGGTCATCGAAGTTTTCGGTGAACCATTTCCACGCTCGGTCGCGCGTTCGCGGGTTGTGGAACTGAGTGCGCAGCACGTGGCGAATTTCGTTGACGCGGAGACGCGGGTCGAGCGCTAGGTCGAGCGCGCGCGCGGAGAGCTCTGGCGTTTCCGCGTGTCCGAGCGCGGAAAGGATGCGGCTCCGGCCGGTCGCTTCACTGCTTGATTCGAGAAGACCGAGCAAATGGTCAAAGAGCCGCTCGTCGCCCTCTTGGACGGCGGTGGCGAGCACGAGCCCCGCCAACTGGGCATCGACGACGCCCTCATTCGCCTTCGATCGATAGCCGATGTAGTTTCGGCCGAGGCGAGCCGCACGTGCGCGCGCGTTTCGGTTGCGAACATCCATGACCGTGAATCGAATGACGGCTTCACGAAGAAGCTTCGTATCGCTCGAATCGGCAGGGCGCGACCGCCAGCCGAGCTGCCGGTAGCGTTTGCGGTAGAGCTTGCCCGCGTAAGCCATGACCGCTCCTCGAAGCCCGGACGGCGAAGCGTCATCGATCAGGAAGCGCAGCGGCCGCATCGGTGCCACGGCCAGCTGCCTCGATGAGCTCGAGACCCAGTCGGCGAACCAGGGTAGGAGAGCCTCGATGTCCATGACGCCGCGATCGAACGAGGCTTCCACGCTGTCAGCGACCGCGATGCGACCCCGGTCGGAGAGCTCGCGGAATCCGTCGGTGCGCAGTCGCGTCCAGTCTTCGGGGGACATGGAAAAGCGGAAGTAGCCGGCACCGTCCGCGTTGGGCATCCACCAGGAAGGGCAGCCTCGGAGCTCGATGGTGCCTTTGGGGCTGCTCAATGAAGTGCAGGTCGTCCCGGCGGCGTGCCGAATGCAAAGCGGGATGTCCCAGATGCGATCCGGGTCGCCGCTCGAGCCGATCGGGAGGTAGCGTTCTTGGGAGAGCCGGAGCGTGCGGATGCCGGCATCGCAGGAAGGGTCCGCCGCCCCAGTCACCAACGGGACGCCAGGCTGATTCAGGAACGAGAGAAACGGCGGCGTCACCTCGCGGTCACTCACTTCATCGAGGGCCGCGAGTAGATCGGCGGAGGTCGCGGTGCGGCCCTGGTGCCGCCGCAGGTAGAGACGGATGCCTTCACGAAAAGCGTCAGCGCCCACCCAGCGCTCGAACATTGCAAGGACCGCCCCGCCTTTTTCGTAGGTGATGCTGTCGAAGGCGTTCTTGATGTCGTGGTTGGTCTCGATCGGCTGGCGAATGCTGCGCGCGCTGCCGAGGCTGTCGAGCCGCATCGCGCGCTGCGCAGAGGCTAGCTCGCCGAGCTCCACTTGGTACTCGGGGTGCAGCTTCTGTGTCACCTTGTTCCCCATCCAGGTCGCGAAGGCTTCGTTGAGCCAGATGTCGTCCCACCAGGGCATCGTGACCAGGTTTCCGAACCATTGGTGTGCCAGCTCGTGCGCCAACACATAGGCAAACGCGCGCCGCTGGCTTTCCGTCGCTCGCTTTTCGTCGAGCAGAAGGAGCCATTCGCGAAACGTGATCAAACCGACGTTCTCCATGGCACCGGAGGCGAAATCGGGAACCGCGACCAAGTCGAGCTTTCGGTAGGGGTAGGGGATGCCGAAGTAATCCTCCAGTGCGAGAACGAACTTGCCCGTTTGCTCGAGTGCGTGGCGCAGCCGTTCCCCCTGGCCTTTGGCGGCGATGCCCCGCAGCGGGATCGGGAGCGGGCGGCCCTCGTGGGGAGCAATGGCGGGCCCGGTGACGACGTCGAGCGGGCCGACGGCCCACGCCACGAGATAGGTGGGGAGCGGCAACGTCGGCATGAAGCTGATGCGTTGAAGTCCGTCCGGGAGCTCGATCGTGCGCTCGACCGGGGTATTCGCGGCAGCAAACTGGCTAGCTGGAATGGTGAGGGTCACTTCGAACGGAGTTTTGAATCGCGGCTCGTCGAAACATGGGAACGCAAGGCGCGCGCTGATCGCCTCGAATTGCGTGAAGGCGTAAGCGCTCCCAGCAGACTCGACCCGATAGAGCCCTCTCAACGGCGTGTCGAAGCGAGCCGAGTACTCCACGTGCAAGGTACTCTTGCCGGCGGGTAATGGTTCTCGGAGGTCGACGCGTACGACGCCGTCGGCGGTCTGCTGTTTCCAGGTCGCCGGAATGCGGGCCGTCGCATGGCTTGCCTGGATCGACGTGACATCCAGGCCTTGGCCGTGCATCCAAATCGTCGCGGAGGGTTCGTCGAGCTCGATGCCGATCACCGCCGTTCCCGCGAACCCGTCTTGCTCGGGGATGATGGTGAGGCTCAATCGGTAGCGGGTCGGTCGGGTGCCGTCGGGCAGCTGGCCCAAGGGGACCTGCTCCGGCGTCGGCGCGATTTCCGCCGGCTCACGGGAACCTCCGCAGCCGATCGATAGGAGTAGCAACGAAGACAAGCAGAGGGCGGCGCGAATCCGGGCGTTCATTGCGGGGGTCTTCGTCCGGGGTCGTGGCCGAGAGCGTACAAGCGATCGTAGAGTGCTGGACCGAGCGGCTTGTGTGATGTGCGCGGCAGTGCCTGGCCAAGGCACGGCGGCAGACTGCGAAGCGACTGGGCAAGCTCCTCCATCGAGGGGCCTTCCGAATCGAGCAAGAGCTTTGGCGAAGTGCGCCGATTCGCGAACCAGCTGGCCGCCGCGGTGAAGAAGACGGCCAGGGCGGTCGCTGCAACCAGCGTGCGTGGCTCGTCCGCACCCATGGCGCCGGCGGCCGTGAACAGGACCACCGAGAGTGCGATCGCGAGGGCCCAGCGCGGCGCGCGCTCCCTCCTCGAGCTCAGCGAGTCCCCAGCCTCGTACCGCACCAACGTTTGCCAGTGACGCTCGGGAGCGCGGTTGAATAGCCCGTCACTCACCAATGCGGTCCTCAGCCAGGGCAGTGCGGCGGTGTGTGTCAAATAGGGAGTCGGAGCCGGAAGATGTGCGAGGCGCCAGGGACGACGCCCGACCTCGAGGGGTTCGGGGAACACCGGCCAAATGCCGAGCTTCATCATGAGCCAGGGGCTTACGACGACGACGGCAGCAACCGAGAGCAGCGAAACGCCGATCGCCGCTGCGACGCCGCCAAGCGAATCGAATCGCTGAGCGGCGAACCGCCCGAGCAAGGCGAGCCCGGTGGCGAGGACGGGCATCGCAGACATCTGCACCGCGCGTCCGGCGGTTTCGAGGTGGGACATTGCGCTGGCTTCTTCGGGAGTCTGCCGGGCCAACGCGATGGCGATCCAAGCGGTCGTCATGCTCACGCTCCCGAAAAACCAGGCACCCGTCGTCGGAAAGCGCGTGGACAGCGCGGGGTCGGCAGCGAGCGCTCCGGCAACGGCGGCCGCTGGCAGCGCGATCACGCTGGCGAAGAGGCAGGTGCGCCGATAGTGAAGCAGCGCTCGGTCTCGGGTCGCCTCGGGCGCAGACACGTGCACCGGGTACCATGCTCGGAGGGCGGCGCAGGTGATCGAGGGAAGCAGGGCGCATCCGGCCAAAACCAAGAGAGAGCTCATGCGAACTCCACCACGACCGGCGCGTGGTCCGAAGGGGAGTTGCGGGCGCGCTCCTCCCGATCGACGATCGCCCCGATCGTGCGTTCGGCCAGCTTTGATGTGCAGTACACGTGGTCGATCCGAAGTCCGTTGCCTCTCTCGAAGCCCCTGCCTCGGTAGTCCCACCAGGAAAAGACGCCGCCGGTCGGATGAAAGGCGCGGAAAACGTCTTGCAGCCCAAACGATGCAAGCTCGGTCAAGGCGTCACGCACGGCGTCGCACGCCAGCACCGACGACCGCCATTCGGCGGGCCTTCCGATGTCGTCGTCGAACGGAGCGACGTTGAAGTCGCCGCAGAGGGCGACCTGATCGGTGTTGGGGTCGAAGCGCCTGCCAAGCGCCTCCCGAAGTCGCCGGATCCAACGAAGCTTGTACTCGAATTTGTCGGAGCCCACCTCTCCCCCGTTCGGGAAGTAGGCGCTGAGGATCGTCAGCCCGTCGATCTCTGCGCTGACCAGTCGCGCCTGTGGGTCGTCTTCCGAATCGCCCAGGTCCGAGACGACGTTGGACATGGGCCGGCGGCTCAGGATCGCGACACCATTGTACGTCTTTTGCCCAAACACCGCGGATTCGTACCCGCATTCCTTGATTTCGTCGTATGGGAAGTCGCCCTCGGACACCTTGAGCTCCTGGAGGCAGAGTACTTCCGGCTGCGCCGCGTCGAGCCAGTCGACCACATGCTGCCGGCGTGCCCGGATCGAGTTCACGTTCCAAGTGGCGACCTTCATGCGGGTATCAAGTAGCATGGAATCATGACGAACAAACGAATCGAGACCGATCGAGCACCTGCCGCGATCGGCCCTTACTGTCAGGCCGTTGCCGTCGGTGGCTGGGTGTACTGTTCAGGACAGCTCGCGCTCGACCCAAGCGACGGCCGGATGCGAGGGGACGGCGACATCGAAGCGGAGACTCGACAGGTGCTTCAAAACCTCGACGCCGTCCTCGAGAAAGCTGGAGCGAGTCGAGGCGACGTCGTGAAAGCAACGGTGTACGTGACGGATATGGACGAATTCTCGAAGATGAATCAGGTTTATGCTCAGTTCTTCGAAGGTCACACTCCGCCGGCGCGCGCGACGGTGCAGGTCGCTGCGCTGCCCAAGGGCGCAAAAGTCGAAATCGACTTCACCGCGTGGGTCGAACGCTAGGTTTCGAAGGGGTCGCGGAGGTCGGCGGTGTCCTCGCGATCGGGGCCAACGCTGACCACGCCGATGGGGCAGCCAACCTCTTGCTCGATCCGAGCGAGGTACGCCTGCGCGGCCGCGGGCAGCTCGTCCCGGGTTCGGCAGCCGGAAAGATCTTCGTTCCAGCCCTGCAGTGTTTCGTAGATCGGCTGGACCGCTTCGAGGCGATCGTAGGGCGGGTAGTCGAGCCGCTCGCCGTCGAGATCGTAGGCCACGCAGAATTTGATGTCGTCGACGGCTGTCAAGACGTCGAGCTTGGTGATCGCCAGCTCATCGAGCCCGTTGACCGCAACGGCATGCCGCAGGGCGACCAAATCGAGCCAGCCACAACGGCGTGGACGCCCGGTCGTCGAGCCATACTCCGCGCCTGCATCCCGTAGCAGCTGGCCGGTCTCGTCCTCGAGCTCGGTCGGGAAGGGGCCACCGCCGACACGCGTCGTGTAGGCCTTTGCGATCCCCACGGCTTGGTCAATGTGGGTGGGGCCGATCCCGGCACCCGCGCATGCTCCGCCCGCAACCGCGTTTGAGCTCGTGACGAAGGGATAGGTCCCGTTGTCGATGTCGAGCATGGTGCCCTGCGCACCTTCGAGCAGGATCTTCTCGTCAGCCTGAATCGATGCGCGCACGATCGCGGCGGCGTCGCCGATGTATCCCCGAAGCGCTTCTCCGAGCGCGGCGTACTGCGTGAGGACTTCCTCGGCGCTTGGAAGTGTGCCGCCAAGGTCGTCTGCGACGGGACGCCAGCATTCGAGGTTTGCATCGAGCTTGCGCCGCAGCATCTCGACGTGGAGCAGATCCCCCATGCGGACGCCGCGCCGCGCGACCTTGTCTTCGTAGCACGGGCCGATGCCGCGCTTGGTCGTTCCAATCGCCTCGTTCGACTTCTTTTCTCGAAGTCCGTCGATCAGCTTGTGCTGCGGCAGGACGACGTGCGCGCGCTGACTGACGAGCAGCCGGTCGTCGGTTGCCACCCCGCGCTCTGACAGTGCTTCGATCTCTTTTAGGAACACCGCCGGGTCGATGACCGTGCCCTGGCCCACGACGCACTGGGTCTCTTCGTGAAGAATGCCTGATGGGATCAGGTGCAGAATCAGCTTCTCGCCATTGACCACGAGGGTGTGTCCCGCGTTTGCCCCGCCCGCGTATCGCACCACGAGCTCGGCGTACGGCGCGTAGAGGTCAACGACCTTGCCCTTGCCTTCGTCGCCCCACTGGGCCCCTACCACCACCACTGCACTCATGTTTCGTTCCCAACTCGTGCCCAAGAGATTAGTTTCACAAACAGCTCGTCGCCTGGCTCACCCTCGAGCGGTCGCGTGCGGCCGTCCTTCAAGCGTGTGAGACGCGCATCGCTTCCTTGATGCCAGATCAACAGGTCGTAATCCCAGGCCTTCCCGTACTGCTTTGCTTCATCGGGGCTTTTCGATGGGATGACAGCCACTCTCGCGCCGCGGCTGCGCCAGAGCTCCGCGGTCTTGCGACGACGCGCGTAGCTGCCGCCGGCCACCACGGCGCGCAGAGGCAGCTTGCCTTCGAGGGAGATCCCCGCTTCGGAGAGAGCCCAAAGGACGTTGTCCACTTCGAAAGCGAATCCGGTTGCAGGTGCTGGAGCATCGTAGCGACGGAGGAGGTCATCGTAGCGTCCACCCATTCCAAGCGGCTCGCCGGGCCCCGCAGCGAGAAGCGTCATGCTCACCCCGGTATAGTAACTGTGTCGGCGCAGATCGCTCAGATCGATCGCCACTCGCTCCCCGAGGCCTGCCGACTCCAATCGTTCCACGACTCGTTCGAGCTCGTCGAGCGCGCGTCGCGCGGCGCTGTTCCTAAGGCCTCGCCGGGCGTCCGCGAGCACCGAACGGTCTCCATAGAGATCGCAGAGCATGATCAGACGCCTGCGCTCGGTGGCGATGACCCCGGCGCCCTTGAGCAGCTTTTCGAGATTGGTCGCGTCCTTGGCGGCAAGCGTTTCGACGACCGCGAGGCGCGCGTTCGCGGCCACATGTTCGAGGACCTCCGCGCCGATTTTTACCTGCGCGAGCTCGACCAGGAAATCTTCGAGGCCCACTTTCTCGCACGCGCGAACCGCGACCTCGATCACCTCGGCGTCCGCTTCGGGACCCTTCAGCCCGACGCACTCGATGCCGCACTGTAGAACTTGATGCTGCTTGCGCGCACGACCTCGTCGGCGACGTACGATCGTACCTTCGTAGCAGAGGCGCCAGGGCGCGGGCCGATCTTGAAGTCTCGTTGCGACGATGCGCGCGATCTGCGGCGTCATGTCCGGACGCAGCAGGGCGACCTCGCCCGAATCGGGCTCGATGAATCGCACGAGGTCACGGCGGTCGACCGTGCCGAGGCCCCGTTCTATGACTTCCGCGTACTCCACCGGCGGGGTGGTGACCCGCTGGTAGCCGTGGAGGTCGAAGGTCTCCATCAGCCCCTGCCAAAGAAGGGTCCGCGTCATGGACGCCGGCGGCAGAAGGTCGCGCATCCCACCGGGAGGAGTCATCGGCAGGCCAGGAATCGAGGTCCCGAGCCGCGCGTCGCTCCCGGCCCGTCGCTTTCGCGGCGAAGGGGGCATCTCAGAGCCTCAAGGTATGCACACTGCTCACGTACCCGATGCCGCGGAGCTCGTCGAGGGCGTCGCTGCCTACGATCGTATCGACGTTCCAGATCGCCAATGCCTGGCCGCCCGCTTCGTCGAGCCCGACCTGCATCCGCGAGACGTTGATCCCGCGGTTGCCCAGCAAGGTACCGACCGATCCGATGACGCCGGGTCGGTCCTCGTTGCGAATGATGACGATGGGGCCCTCCATCACCGCGTCGATCTCGTAGCCCTCGAGGCCGACCAGACGCGGCTCGCCTTTGCGGCCCGGTGTGCCGGTTGCCGTGTGGATGCCCTTTTCGCCGGTGACGGTCACACGCACCGTCGTGGCGTATCGGTCGCTTGGCTCTTTGACCTCGGCGAGCCGAATGCCGCGCTCTTGTGCCTCGTAAGGGGCGCTGATCGGATTGACCGGCTCTTCGAGGTGATGTTCGAGGAACCCGGCGAGAGCCGCGCGCGCAATCGGAGTCACGCCGAGCTCGCCCGCCTCGCCGGTGCAGGTCACCCGCAGCTCGCGCACGTCGACCGGATCGAGCTGGCCCACCAAGCTGCCGAGCAGCTTGGCGACGTCGAGGTAGGGCTTGAGCCGCTCTGCGATTTCCTGGGGGAGCGCCGGCACGTTGACGGCGTTCTTCACGATGCCGAGTTGAAGGTAGCCGATCGCTTGCTCCGCGATCTCGACGGCCACACGCTCCTGCGCCTCCGAAGTCGAAGCCCCGAGGTGTGGCGTACACAAGACGTTGTCCAAGCTGAGCAGGGGGTGATCGGAATCGATGGGCTCTTTGGTGAACACGTCGAGAGCGGCGCCGGCGATCTCGCCTGCGGTGATCGCCCGGGCGAGGGCCTCTTCATCCACGATGCCACCGCGGGCTGCATTCACCAGCAGTGCGCTGCTCTTCATCTTTTTGAATGCCGCGTCATCGATCATGTTGTTGGTTTCGGGCGTGAGCGGCGCGTGAATCGTCAAAAAGTCCGCCCGCTTGAAGAGCTCGTCGAGCTCGACCAGCTCGATACCGAGCTCGGCCGCCCGTTCGCTGCTCATCACCGGGTCGACGCCGATGACCTTCATCTTGAGGCCCTGGGCACGGTCGGCGACGATGCGTCCGATGTTGCCGAGGCCGATGATGCCGAGCGTCTTGAACGCGATTTCGCGGCCCTGAAACTTGCTCTTCTCCCACTTGCCGCCACGCATTGACGTGACCGCCTGTGGGATCTTTCTCGCGAGCGAGGCAAGGAGCGCCAAGGCGTGTTCGGCGGTCGTCACGGAGTTTCCCGTCGGGGTGTTCATCACCACGATGCCTCGCCGACTCGCCGCCGGAATGTCCACGTTGTCGACGCCGATTCCGGCGCGACCGACGACCCTCAGGCGGTCGGCTTGTTCGATGACCCGCGGGGTGACCTGGGTGGCCGAGCGGATGATGAGACCGTCGTACTCGCCGATGATCTCACAGAGCTCATCTTCGCTCATGCCGGGCCGAAACTCGAGGTCTACACCAGGCGCATCGCGCAAGACTTGGAGCCCCGCCTCGGCGAGCTTGTCGGACACGAGGACACGTACATTGGGCATCGCTACTCCTATGAATTCGGCCTGAAAAGCCGGGCGCAGAGCTAGCAGCAGCCCATCGGGGGGTCAAGGAGGGGCAGCGGCCGCACTCAGACCCACTGGACGGCGCCAAGACTGAGTAGAATCGAAGCGACGCGGTAACCGCGCTGTGGGTCACTGTTGCCCGGCTGCTGAGTGACGAATTGCGCCAGCCGCTCGATGCTCTGTGGCTCCTCGCAGAGCCTCAGCGCGGCGCGAAGGTCGTCGGGGAGGGCCGCGGTGGCGACTCCGGTGTCGATTCGTTCGGGTTGGGCGACCCGATCCTGTCCGCGCTCCAAGATGAGCTTGGTCTCCAAGCCGGCGGCGATGCGGCGTCGCATACCCCGATCGAGGATCTCCCACGCGTCGAGGCGCAGCGGAAAGCCGCTGCTCGGCGGGTCGACTCCATCGTAGAAGGTCGCGGTGCCCGATTCCCAGCTGAACAAGTCCAGAAGCTTCTCGCGGACCTGCTCGGCGATGTGCCGAAAGAGCTCCAAGGGCTCGACGAGCGCGAGTGCGACGAGCGTGTCGCCCAGCTTGCCTTCGAAACGGGGCATCACTGCGAGTGCCATGTCGAGCTCCGTGCGTGTGATGACGCGCTCCTTGACCAGATGCTCGCCCAGAAGCTCCCCGGCGAGATTGCTCGTCACGAATGCTGGAACGCCCTCCTTCGTATAAACCTCCTTGCGGACGCCGCCTTGCTCGCAGAGCCAGAGGCCGGTGCGTCGTCCGACCAGCGTGCGGGCAAGCGCTCTGACGAAACCGCCGTCCTCGAAGTTGATGCGTAGGTCCGCGGCCGACGAGGCTTGCACGCGCGTCGTGGTCGGCGTCATGCGGGAGACCGGAACGTGGCGGTAGAGGTCGGTGATCGAAGACAGCGGTTGAAAGTCTCCGCCAGCGACACTGATGTCGTCGCTCCCGTCGACGTGTCCGGTGGCCACCGCTTCGACCACTTTCGCGTAGGCCAGCGGGCCGACGGTCGCCCCATTCGGCTTTCGAATCGTGTACTCGAGTGGCGTGACGTTCGTCGTGCTCGGGTGCTCGTCGGAAAGCAAGAGCGGCGTGGGCGGCATGGTCGCCTTGGGGATCGTGTCGGCCGAGGTCTTGCGCAAACGGGATTCGGCGGTGATGGAACCGACCAGGGCGGCGAGCTCCGCGCGCAGCACGTCTTCGGGCCGGCTCTGCCACGGATCGAGGGCTGCCCAAAATGCGCGCGCCGTGGGTGGACGTTCCGCCGGGCTCGCCGCAAGCGCCTGAAGAATGACGGAGCCGAGCCCTTCGGGGAGCTGCGGTAAAAATTCGACGAACGGATGGACCTCGGCGTCGCGAATCGCGAGAAGCACCGCAAGCTCGCTTCCACCTGTAAACAAGGGCCGTCGCATGAAGAGCTCGGCGGCAATGACGCCGGTCGAAAAGAGATCGGCGCGCTGGTCGACGTCACCACCCGACACCTGCTCCGGGGCGAGATAGCCGAGCTTGCCGTTGGCGCGCACCGCGGTGTTCGCCTCGAAGGCGTTGACGTCGGAGCGCGCGATGCCGAAGTCGGCGATCTTCACATCGCCGTGGATCGAAATGAGTACGTTCGACGGGCTGATGTCGCGATGGACGATGCCGAGCGTGCCGCCTGCGGCGTCGGTTGCCCGGTGCACGGCGTCGAGACCGCTCAAGATCTGGCGTACCAAGTAGACCACGAGATCATGCTCGAGCTTTCGGCTGTCTCGGGTGAGGCGCCGGTTCAAGCGCCACAGGTCGCAGCCCGGAACGTACTCGAGCGTCAGGTAGGGCTGTCCCTCGATCTCGCCGTGGCCAAGGACGTGCACCACGTTGGGATGCGTGATGTGACTGGCGAGCCTGGCCTCTTCGGCGAACATCTGCTGCGCATTGGTTTCATCGGCGATATGCGGAAGCATTCGTTTCAGGACCACGACCCGCGGTTCGCCCGCCGCCCGCGGCTCGAGGGCACGAAAGACTTCCGCCATCCCTCCAACTGCAATACGGTCGACCAAGGTGTAGTCGCCCAATGGAGTATTCGGCGGAGGCGCAGGCGGCGGTGACGATGGTCTTGGCACATCTGGATTGTAACGGTGCCAACGGAAAATATCGATATTAGGAAAACAAAGTTAAGCAGAATTCGGAGAATTCCATGGCGGATCAAAGTTCCAGAGCGGGAGAACGGTATGCCAGTGCACAAATCCTCGACTATGCCGCGAGCACTCACCATCCCGAAGACAGCGCACTGGCTCGCGCGTTCGAGGCGCCCGCTCGGCACGGCATGCCAGAAATTCAGCTGGGCCCAGCGGAGGGCAGGCTCATCGAGCTGCTTTTGCGGCTGACAAAGGCCCACAAAGTCGTCGAAGTCGGCACCTTGGCTGGTTACTCCGCTCTATGGATTGCACGCGCGCTCCCGCCCGGTGGCCACCTGTGGACGATCGAGGCGAACCCGAAGCATGCGGGAGTCGCCGCCGAGGTCATCGGAGAGGCCGGATTGGGCGACCGCGTGACCATCGTTCGAGACGATGCCGCCGAGATCCTTCCAAAGCTCAGTAATTCTGGACCATTTTGTGCGGTCTTCCTCGACGCAGACAAGGGCCGCTACGACGTTTACGGCCGCTGGGCCATGGAGAACCTGCGAAGTGGGGGATTGCTGATCGGGGACAACGCCTATCTCTTCGGTCGACTTCTCGAAGACAGCGACGAGGCGAGGGCGATGCGGCGTTTTCACGAGGAGATGGCGGTCCACTTCGATTCCGTCTGCGTGCCTACGCCGGATGGTCTGGCGGTTGGGGTCAAGGTGGCGCCAGTCGCTTGACCATTCTTTGCTGGACGGCGATATAGGCTCCCGCGCTTCCGATCGCTCCAGGCTTGACGGCGTTTTGGAGCGGCCCTAGCGGGCCCGCAGGGAGAGGGAAAGTCGAGCGTGGCTCGGCTGCGCAGCCGCCGCCTGGATCTTGTGCGTGGAAAAGTGACGAACCGACTTGTCCGACCCTCGAGCTTCGCCTACATGGCGGCCGGTCGTTTAGAGGACTGAAGAGAAAACGCAGCATGCAGATTTTCCCCCGCGAGTTGAACTACTTGCCCCTGGCCTTGGCCCTCGTGGCCGGCGGTCTCGGAGCCGGCGTGTTCATATTGTTCTGGGTCTACTTCACCCCACCCAACCTGCAGGTCGGCTACACGCCGAAGCAGCCCGTCGACTACAGCCACCGCCTGCATGCGGGGGAGCTCGGAATGGACTGCCGCTATTGTCACTCCCAGGTGGAGCGCTCTTACGAAGCGATGGTGCCGCCGACGCAGACCTGCATGGGCTGCCACGCCGTGGTGCGCCCTGAGTCGGCGAAGCTCGCGCCCGTCCGGGAAAGCTGGGAGACAGATGACGCAATCGCTTGGGTTCGCGTCCACCAGGTTCCCGATCACGCGTTCTTCAACCACAGCGCGCACCTCAGAGCCGGTGTGGGTTGTGCATCCTGCCATGGGCGAATCGACCAGATGGAGGTCGTCGGGGTGGTCGAGCCGATCGCGATGCAGTGGTGCTTGGAATGCCACCGCAACCCAGAGGAACACATTCGGCCCAAGAGCGAGATTACAAACATGAAATGGGAAGCCGACGAGAATTGGATCGCCCAGCGCGCGGCAATCGCCGGGGTTCTCAATCCACCTTTGCACTGTTCGGGGTGCCACCGATGACTCGCAGAAAGTCCTATGAGCTGAGCCCAGGGAAGGGTCCGTCGATGTGGCGGAGCCTCGAGGACAAGGCTCTCGGTGCCGAGGAGCGGACGAAGCTTGCCCAAGAAGAGCAGCCGGGCGGTTTCATCACCGATCTGTTGAGCCCCAAGGCGCTCGTCTCACGTCGGTCCTTCGTTCAGGGCTCTTCGATCGCAGCTTTGGCCGCAGGGCTTCAGGGCTGTGTCCGTCGACCCAAGAACGAGATCCTCCCGTACAGCAAGGCGCCGGAGTACTTGGTGCCGGGCATCCCTTCTCACTTCGCCACGGTGACGTCGCGGGGACGTGATGCACTCGGCGTCGTGGTCACCAATCATGACGGCCGCCCGACCAAGGTCGAGGGCAACGAGCAGCATACGAGGAGCCTTGGCGGGACCGATGTGCGTGCTCAGGCCTATGTGTGGGACCTTTACGATCCCGACCGCTCACAGTCCCCCGCGCAACGTCGAGGCAACGCGCTCGTCGACGTGACCGATGCAAACTTCGACGAGGCCTTGAAGGGATTGGCGCTGAAGCACGAGCAGGACCAGGGAGCCGGCCTCCGAGTCCTCGCGCCGATCTCGAACAGTCCGTCGTTTCGTCGCATGCGCGGCAAGTTCATCGAGAAGTATCCGAAGGCACGCGTTCACACGTACAGCCCGATCAACGACGACAACGCACGCGAAGGCGCGCGGATTGCGTTTCAGGGCTCTCCGACCATTCCGGTGTACGACTTTTCGAAGTCGGCGGTCACGGTGTCGCTTGGTTCGGACTTCCTCGGCTCCGAGCCGGGATCCGTCGCGGCCGGTCGGCGATTCTCCCACACTCGCATGCTCGGTTCGCCGGCCGGGGCGATGAGCCGCCTCTATGTCCTCGAGTCGAATTTCACGGTGACGGGCAGCATGGCCGACCACCGTCTACGGATTCCGCAGGCTGACATCGAATGGTTTGCACGCGCTCTGATGATCACCCTCGCAGGTCGTGGGGCGAACGACCTGAAGCCCATCGCCGATCTCGTGCGACGCGCCGAGGGCGCGGTGGAGTCCGAAGGCATCGACCTCAAGTGGATCGACGCGGTCGCAGACGACCTCATCGCGAACCGGGGCCGCTCGCTCGTGATCCCAGGCGCGGGGCAGTCCGCGCGGGTGCATGCACTTGCGGCCGCAATCAATGCGGCGCTCGGCAACTTTGGCAGAACCACGTTCTTTGGTCCGGTCATCGATCCGGACGACGCGGCAAGCCGGATGAGCATCCCGGACCTCGCCAAGAGCGCCGACGCGATCTCGACCTTGCTCATCCTCGGCGGCAACCCCGTCTACGATGCGCCAGCGGACGTGAAGTTCGCGGAGCTTCTCGGCCGGGAAGGGCTCACCTCGATCCACCTGGCGACGCACCGCAACGAGACCTCGGAGCGATGCACCTGGCACGCACCGCTTGCTCATGAGCTCGAGGCTTGGGGCGATCAGCAGGCCTTGGATGGCTCCGTTGCGATCCAGCAACCGCTGATCGCGCCGCTCTACGGCGGACGCAGCGAAATCGAGCTGCTTGCCTCCATGGCGGGTGAGAAAACCAACTCGGGCCACGACATCGTTCGAGAGACACAAGGGGGGCAGCTCGACAAGGACAGCAAAGCCCTCCTAGCCTATGGCGTCCCGGCGACTGATTTGAACAGCGACGTCATCTGGCGACGTGCGCTTCACAGCGGAATTATACTGAATCCTACACAGTCGAAACCGCCGGTGAACGTAGCGGCCGTGGTCGAAGCGCTGATCACGGTGCCGAAGCGCAAGCCGGTCGGCAAGGACAACTTCGAAGTGGTCTTCGAACCCGATCCGGCCCTCTGGGACGGCACCCATGCCAACAACCTGTGGGCGCTCGAGTTGCCGAGCCCGATGACGAAGCTGGTTTGGGACAATGCGGCGCTGATGTCGCCGACCACGGCACGGGAGCTCGGCGTCAAGAACGGTCAGATGCTTCGCCTCAGCAAGGGCGAGGCCAAGGTCGAGATCCCCGCCTGGATCGTTCCTGGACACGCGGACTACTCGGTGACCGTGAATCTGGGTTGGGGCCGAACCGCTGCCGGCCGATACGGCAATGGCAAGGGCTTCGATGTGAACCCGCTTCGTATGTCCAGCCAAATGGACTTCACCGATGGCGTGACAGTCGAAGCGCTCCGCGAGACCTACAGTTTGGTGCAGACCCAGACGCACGACCGGATGGAGGGCCGCCCGATCGCGATCGACGCGACGCTCGACGAGTACAAAAAGGAGCCGGACTTCGCTTCGTACCGGTCCGTCGACCCCGTGAGCACGCCACCGCTGTGGAAGCAGGTGGACTACAGCGAAGGTCACAAGTGGGGCATGACGATCGACCTCAACGGATGCACCGGTTGCAACGCCTGCGTCGTCGCCTGTCAGTCGGAGAACAACATCCCCGTGGTGGGCAAGTTTGAAGTGGAGAGGGGTCGCGAGATGCACTGGCTTCGCATCGACCGGTACTTCGTCGGTGACGACGAGAACAATCCCGAGGTTGCGGTGCAGCCTGTCACCTGCCAGCAGTGCGAAGAAGCGCCCTGCGAGAACGTCTGCCCAGTCAACGCGACGGTTCACTCGCCCGAGGGCCTCAATGACATGGTCTACAACCGTTGCGTGGGCACTCGATACTGCGCGAACAACTGTCCGTACAAGGTCCGCCGCTTCAACTACCTCGACTGGCACGGCCACCTGGACGACAAGTTCGGTTGGTACGAAGACTTCCCCGAATCGAGGAAGCTCCAGTTCAACCCCAACGTGACCGTTCGCATGCGCGGCGTCATGGAGAAATGCACCTATTGCGTGCAGCGGATCGAAAAAGGGAAGCTCTCCGCCAAGCTCGAGGGCCGCATTCTCCGGGACGGCGAGATCAAGAGCGCGTGCCAGCAGGCCTGCCCGACGGGAGCCATCACATTCGGCGACCTCAATGACCCGAAGAGCCGCGTGTCCAAGTTGGCCGCGGTCGACCGCAACTACAAGCTGCTCGCAGAAATCGGAACGCGTCCGCGGACGTCGTTCCTGGCGCGCATCCGAAACCCAAACCCCCAGCTGAAGGGAAATGGGTAAGAACCGATGAGCTACGACGCACCCATCAAAGAGCTCGGCGAGACGTCCCTTCTGCCCGAAGGCACGACCGCCAACGACATCACCGAGACCATCGCTGGCGTCACGGAAAACCCCGCTCCACGGGGTTGGTGGCTCCTCTTCTTGCTCTCGCTCTCTGCACTCGGTGCAATGACCGCCGCGCTTGCGTACTTGTTCGTGCAGGGCGTGGGTGTCTGGGGCAACAACGCACCGGTCTACTGGGCCTGGGACATCACCAACTTCGTCTGGTGGATTGGTATCGGTCACGCGGGCACGCTGATCTCGGCCATTCTCTTCCTGTTCAGGCAGAAGTGGCGCACGAGCATCAATCGCTTCGCCGAGGCAATGACGGTCTTTGCGGTGCTTTGCGCGGGCTTGTTTCCCGCGATTCACACCGGCCGCCCCTGGTTCGACTACTACTTGTTCCCGCTCCCGAACCAGATGGACATGTGGCCGAACTTCAAGAGCCCGCTGATGTGGGATGTCTTTGCGGTCAGCACCTATCTGACGATCAGCGTGATCTTCTGGTACGTGGGCTTGATCCCGGACTTCGCGACGCTGCGTGACCGCTCGAAGAACCTGACTCGCAAGCGAATTTATGGATTCTTCGCGCTCGGCTGGCGCGGTGCACATCGGCACTGGCAGCACTATGAGCGGGCGTACCTGATCTTCGCCGGCATCTCGACCCCGCTGGTCCTTTCGGTTCACTCGGTCGTTTCCTTCGACTTCGCGACCTCGGTCGTTCCCGGCTGGCACACGACGATTTTCCCGCCGTACTTCGTCGCTGGCGCCGTCTTCAGTGGATTCGCGCTCGTGATGACGCTCATGTTGATCTGCCGCTCGATCTTCAAGTTGCAAAACATCGTGACCATCCGGCACTTGGACTTGATGAACAAGTTCATGCTCGGGACGGCCCTCCTGGTCGGCTACGCGTACGCGATGGAGTTTTTCATCGCCTGGTACTCGTCGAATCCGTACGAGCAGTGGGTGTTCTTCCACAACCGTCTCGGCTGGGGCCAGCTGGACAGCAATGGCAACTGGGGCCCGCTCTGGTGGGCGTACTACGCGATGGTGTTCTGCAACGTCATCGTCCCACAAATTTTCTGGTTCAAGCGAGCGCGCACGAGCGTTCCGATCATGCTCATCGCAAGCGTGCTCATCAACATCGGCATGTGGTTCGAGCGCTTCGTGATCATCGTCACCTCCACGTATCAGGACTTCCTGCCGTCATCCTGGGGCATGTTCCATCCGACGGCGATCGACATCCTGACTTACCTCGGAACGTTCGGATTGTTCTTCACGCTGTTCCTTCTCTTCGTTCGCTGGATTCCAATGATCGCCATTGCAGAGGTCAAAGGAAACCTACCGGGCGCGCATCCTGACTTGCACGCCATAGAGGCACATGACGAGGCACCGGACGCACTTGGTGCGCCCGTGCCCGCGGAGTGACGCGAATCATGGCTAACGACACAAAAAAGCCCGCCCTTTACCTGGCCGAATACGAGACGCCGAATGCCATCGCCCAGGCGGCGATGAAGGTGCGAGACGCGGGCTACAAGAACTGGGATTGCCACACCCCGTATGCCATGCACGGAATGGACGAGGCGATGGGGCTCAAGCCCACGCGAATCGGGGTGCTCTCCTTCATTTTTGGGATGCTCGGCGTCGCGACCGCGGTGGCCTTGATGCAGTACACCAATGCCTTCGACTTCAACCTCTTGAACATCGGTGCCGGCTATCCGCTGATCGTCGGCGGCAAGCCGCCAGGCGCGTTCCCGTCGATGGTGCCCATCATGTTCGAGCTCGGGATTCTTCTGTGTGGCTTTGCGACCCTCTTCGGCTTGCTCGGCATCATCAAGCTGCCGATGCACAATCATCCGATTTTCGCGTCTGACCGGTTCGAAGCCGCCACCGACGACAAGTTCTTCATCTCCATCGAAGCGGCAGACCAGAAGTTCGACCTGGATCGAACCAGGGCGCTCCTCGAGGCCACGAACCCGACGTATATCGAGCTCGTCGAAGAGGAGGTGCTCTGATGCGCATCCTTCTGATCGCACTGGCACTCGCAACGCTGTTGACGGCTTGCATCGGGGGCGAGAGCAGCGATCCGCCGATCGTCGGCATTCGCAACATGTACAACCAGCCGCGCTACGATACCCAGGAGCGGCAGCCGTTCTTCCCAGATCAGCGCTCGATGCGCCCTCAGGTCGAAGGGGCGGTTTCTCGCGAGATGGAACGCTCGCTGACGACCGCGACCGGCCTCGCTGCGAACGAAGGCTATCTCCTGGAGGTGCCTCCAACCGTCATCGCACGGCGTGGAGGCGCCGCGGCCTTGCTCAAGCGCGGCAAAGATCGTTATGAAATCTACTGCGCGACCTGCCACTCCGTCTCCGGCGACGGCAAAGGCATGGTGTCGCGCCGCGCTGCTGCGCTTGGCGCGAGCGGCCTCATCGCTCCGAGCTTCCACGATGACCGGCTTCGACACATTCCCGATGGCCAGCTCTTCGCCACCATCACCAACGGCGTGCGAAACATGCCGGCGTATGCCCACAACATCCCTGTCGATGACCGATGGGCCATCGTTCACTACGTCCGCGCGCTGCAACTGAGTCAGGCACCTGTGGCGGCGCTGAAGAACACGGAGCAATCCAAGTGACGAACGCAAACGACACAGACTACCGAGTCGGAGACGATCGCGTGTGGGCGCGCGCCTGGCTCGCGCCCCTGGGGCTTGCCATGGTGGGCGGCCTGCTCGCGCTCCTCACCGCCGATGCGGATCGGCTTGGCTTCGCCTACCTGTTCGGCCTGTTCACGACCGCCACCTTCATGCTCGGCGCTCTTTTTTTGGTATTGGTCCAGTTCCTGACCGCTTCGTACTGGGGTGTATCCTCGCGACGCATCGTTGAAGTCATCATGTCGGGTGCGCCCGTGATTGCGCTCTTGGCGCTTCCTTTCATTGCTGGGGTCGCGCTCGGCAAGATCCACATCTACGACGAGTGGCAGAGCGTGTCGGCTCACGGCGAGCACGCGGACGAACACGGGGAATCGGAATCGGAGACCCATCACGAGGGCGATCAGCCGGAGCACGGCGTCCTCGGCCTCGGTTCGAGTGTCGCGCACGCCCAAGCCGATGGTGACGACCACGGGGCGCACAGCGAAGCCGCGGCGCATGACGAAGCGCACTCCCATACCCCGCAGGAAGCCACGCTTCACCACGAAATCCTCCAGAAAAAGTCGGGCTATCTGAACACCAAGGGCTGGGCCGCCCGCGGTCTCGGCTATCTCCTCGTCTGGTGCGTGCTGGCCCTCGCGTACTTCGCCTGGTCCAGGCGCCAAGACCAGGATCATGACCCGAAGCACACCGTTCGGATGCAGAGCCTGGCGGCCCCCTCGTTGATTCTGTTTGCCGGCACACTTACCTTTGCAGCCTTTGACTGGCTCATGTCGCTCGAGGCCGCCTGGTTTTCGACGATCTTCGGCGTGATCATCTTCGCCGGCTCTGCCGTCTCGATTCTCGCCCTGACGATCCTCATTGGCTTGAGCCTCTACAAGCGTGGCCTGGTCGGGGACGTCATCAACATCGAGCACTTCCACGACCTCAGCAGGCTCATGTTTGGCTTCGTGTGTTTTTGGACCTACGTCCAATTCTCGCAATGGATGCTGATTTGGTACGCAGGCATTCCGGAGGAAGCCACCTGGTTCATGAAGCGCTGGGACGGCGGTTGGAAATTCGTCTCCTACCTGCTGATCTTCGGTCACTTCGTCGCGCCGTTCGTCCTTTTGATTTCGCGTGTTCAGAAGCGCGCACTTCCCTGGCTCCAGGTCATGTGCTTCTGGGTTCTTTTCATGCACGTCGTGGACATCTACTGGTTCGTTCTGCCTCAGGCCGGAGCCTTCCAGGTCCAACTCGCAGACGTTGGGGCTCTTCTGTTCGTCGGCGGACTGTTCTTCACCTATGTCTTTTGGCAGCTCGGGAAGGTCCCGTTGGTGCCGGTTGGCGACCCAAGGCTTCAACGGAGCCACCACCTCCACCAAATATACTGAGCGCGCACGGATGAGTACGAAGCACAGAACACGATTTGCATCCTTCCCCGTCCTCGTGGCCCTCTCGGCCGTGATGGCGCTCGGCCTCGGTTGCGGCCAAGCCGATTCGGCCAGGGCGCCCACGAGCGACGACGAGTACGACATCATCAAGCGGCAGCAGGAGGAAGCCCTCGACAAGGGGACGATGCCGATCGCACAGGCGATGGCGAAGTACGGGTCGACCCAACGCGACGAGTTTGCCGCCCTTGCGCCCCAGCCCTCGGCAGACGAGTCGGCCGTCAACGGCTGGTCGTTCAAGGGTGCGGCTCCCATTGCGGCGGGTGAAGTCACGATGCCGCCCGAGTGCATCGGTGCAGCGAACCCCGAGGCGTGCTGGGGCCAGAAGCTCAGCAACAGCAAGGGCTGCATGGCTTGCCACGCCGTCGACGGCGTGAAGCAGCAGCCCTGCCCGAACTGGAAGGGTCTCTTCGGCAAGGAGCGACCCCTGGTCAGCGGCGAGAAGGTGGTCGCCGACGAAACGTACCTCGCCAATTCGATCGTGAACTCCTGGGATCAGGTGGTTCAGGGCTACGGCAAAACGATGCCGCCCTACAATTTCCCGGAGCAAGAAGTCGCGGCCTTGGTTGCCTACCTCAAGTCACTAGGAGAAGGCGGATGATGAGCAAATCGCGCGCCGCTACGGTGATGATCCTCGCGTCGGCGCTGTCGGTCTCGCTGACCGCTTGCAACGAGCCCAGCCCGGACACGGCCAGTCTCAAATACAGCAAAGATCTCTACGATGGCTGCGTCCAGTGTCACGGCGAGAAGGGCGAGGGCAATCCGGAGGTCGGGGCACCTTCCATTGCGGGCCTCGAACGCTGGTATGTCAAAAGGCAGCTCCGCGGCTTCAAGAAAGGCTACCGTGGCTTTCACCCGAACGACGACGCTGGGAGACGAATGTATCCGATGGCGCGCGCGCTCGATACGGACGAGAAAGTCGACGTAGTCTCGAACTACGTCGCTTCGATGGAACCGACTCATCCGGCGTCGACCCTCGAGGGTGGCAATCCGGAAACCGGGAAGATCTACTTCGCCACCTGCGTGCAGTGCCACGGTGCCAACGCGCGGGGCAATCTGGACGAGTTTGGTCCTCCATTGGCGGGCGCGAGCGACTGGTACCTGCTGACGCAGCTCCAGAACTTCAAGGCTGGGCTGCGGGGCACCCAGCCCGACGATGCCATGGGCGCCAAGATGCGCCCGTTCTCTATGACGCTGCCCACCGAGCAAGCGATGAAAGACGTCATCGCGTACATTGGCACCCTATCCGAGTAAGCTACGAGGGTTTGATACATGGCTGGCAAGACACGGGATCCCGACAACGAGGCGCGTTTTTGGTGGAAGTGGACCATGATTGGCGCAGCCATCTACATCGGTGTCGTGTTCGCTTTCGTTCTCAACTGAGGGTGTAGAGGATCGAATGATTCAAGCAATTTACGATTTCATCAAAGGCATCTTCGAGCCACTTGGCGACTACCTCATCGGTTCGTCGGTGCCGGTGGCCTCGTCGTTCGCTGGCGACATCGATGCCCTCATTGCGCTCGTCGCCGTCTTCGTCGGCTTCTGGGCGCTTCTCGCCTATGCGGCGTTCTTCTTTCTGATCTTCCGCTTTCGGGCGAGAGACGGACAGCGCGCGCAGTACGTCACGGGCGAAGAGAAAGATCTCAAGCGATGGATCACCTATCCGCACGCAGCGATCATCCTTTGTGATTTGGTCATCGTCTTCATGGCGATCATGGTTTGGTACAACATCAAGCAGCGTCAGCCCGAGGCGGACAGCACCGTCCGAATCGTCGCGCAACAATGGGCATGGAACTTCGTTCATCCGGGGCCCGATAACGAGCTCGACACCGACGACGACATCAATTCATTCAACGAGTTGCACGTCCAAGTGGGCAGGACCTATCACTACGAGCTCATTTCCAAGGACGTTCTCCACGATTTCTCGGTCCCCGTGTTCCGTTTGAAGCAGGATGCGATCCCTGGCCGGGTCATGAAGGGCTGGTTCCGGCCCATCCAGGCCGGCGAGTACGACATCCAATGCGCCGAGATGTGCGGGATTGGCCACGGCATCATGGGCGCGCGCATCGTCATCGAAACCCCTGAAGAACACGCGGCTTGGATGTCGCAGGGCAGCGCGGGCAAGATTGCTTCCCGCTGAATGGAAAAGTCATGGCTGAAGCAGGCACGGTAGACACACACGGCGCGCACGCGCACGACGCAGACCACGGGCACCACGCGCAGAGCTTTTTGAGCAAGTACATCTTCTCGACGGATCACAAGATCATCGCGATGCAGTACATGTTCACCGGCATCGTGATGGCGCTGATTGGCGGCTACATGTCGTACGCGTTCCGCATGCAGCTGGCGTTCCCTGGCGAAAGCGTCCCCGGCTATGGCGTCGTCTCACAGGGCGAATACAACGCCCTCGTCACCAACCACGGTACGATCATGATTTTCTGGGTCGCCATGCCCATGCTGATCGCCGCCTTTGGCAACTACCTGATCCCGCTGATGATCGGCGCTGATGACATGGTGTTCCCGCGCATCAATCGGCTCTCCTATCAAATCTTCCTGATCAGCGCGGTCATTCTCATCGCCTCGTTTTTCGTCCCGGGCGGCGGGTTCGGCGGCGCATGGACGGCCTATCCGCCGCTTTCAGCGAACGCGGAGTACAACCTCACGCCCTATGGTGCGACGTTCTGGCTGGTCGCCGTTGCGCTCGAGTTCGTTGCCTTCCTGCTCGGCGGCATCAATTTCATCACGACTCTGATGAATGCGCGTGCACCCGGGATGAAGATGCACGACATCCCGATGGTCCTGTGGATGATCATCATTGCGAGCATCCTTTTCATGGCGTCGGTCGGTCCGCTCATCGCGGGCGCGGTCATGCTCTTCATGGATCAGGTGGTGGGCACCGGATACTTCGACCCAGACCGTGGCGGGGACCCGGTTCTCTGGCAGCACCTCTTTTGGTTCTTTGGCCATCCAGAGGTGTACGTCGTGCTCTTGCCCGCGATGGGGATCGTTGCCGAGATCATCTGCACGTTCGCTCGTAAGAAGCTCTTCAATTACAAGCTGATCCTCTACACCGCATTTGCGACCGGAATCATCAGCTTCTTCGTCTGGGCCCACCACCAGTTCGTCGCCGGAATCGACCCTCGCATGGCGAACGTCTTCACGATCACCACCCTGATCATCTCCATCCCCATCGCGGAGATGCTTTTCCTCTACATCGCCACCCTCTACGGCGGCTCCATCCGCCTGACCACGCCGATGCTCTGGGCCTTGTCGTTCATCGCGGAGTTCCTCATCGGTGGCATCACCGGGATCTTCCTCGGCGCGAGCGGCTCGGACATCTATTTCCACGATACGTATTTCGTTCTGGCTCACTTCCACTACACGTTCTTCCCCATCGCCATCATCGGATTTTTCGCTGGAATCACGTACTGGTTCCCGAAGATGTTTGGCCGGATGATGAACGAGGGGCTCGGCAAGATTCACTTCTGGGGCACGATCATCGCGTTCAATTTCATTTTCATCCCGCTCTTCATTCTGGGTGCGGCCGGCCAGCATCGGCGAATCTACAACTTCCAGAACTTCCCGGACCTTGCCGGTATGCAGGACCTGCGCGTCATTGCGACGACCGCGTTGCTCATCATGCTCGCCTTCCAGGCGGTCTTCCTGTTCAACTTCGTGTACAGTCTCTTCAAGGGCAAGCCAGCCGGCAAGAACCCGTGGAAGGCCAACACGCTCGAGTGGACCGCGGAGTCGCCGCCGCCGCATGGCAACTGGCCCGAGCTCCCGAACTGCTACCGAGGTCCGTACGAGTACAGCGTACCGGGTCGCGAAGAAGACTACTGGCCGCAAGACGTCCCACCGGACACAGCCCCCGCCGAATGACGAGGCCGCGATGAGCATGACGAGACCCATAGCAACGACCAGAAGCGCCACGGGCATTCCAACCGGCAAGCTTGCCGTTTGGTGGGTCGTCGGCTCGGAAATCGTGATTTTCGGGGGCTTGCTCGCCTCCTATGTCATGCACCGGCTGGGGCACCCCGAGTGGGCTGAATACGCCTCCCATACCAATACCTGGTTTGGCGGCGCCAACACCTTCGTGCTGCTGACCTCATCGCTCTTTGCGGTGCTCGCGCACCACGCTGCCGTGCATGGGGACGGGAAGAAGGCGGCCAAGTGGCTCCTTGGGACTTGCGCGGGGGGCTTGGTCTTCCTCTGCATCAAAGCGGTCGAATGGACCGGCGAAATTCAGCATGGGTACACGATCACGAGCAACGGCTTTTGGAGCTTCTACTACACGGCCGCTGGGCTTCATGCGCTCCACGTCATTGCGGGGTGCATCATCATGTTGATCATCGCAAGAGAAGCTTGGAAGGGCATGGAGCTCCACCGCGTCGAGCTCATCGGAATCTACTGGCACTTCGTCGACATCGTGTGGATTTTCCTCTTCCCGCTGCTCTACATCGCCAAGTGAGGATGGACGATCATGGCTGAACACCAAGACCACGCAGACGACCATACGGGAGATCACAGCCAAGCCTTCTACTTGAAGATTTGGGCCATCTTACTGGTGCTTCTCATCTTGAGCATTCTTGGGCCGATCGTCGCGCCGCACCTGGCCGTCGGCTTCCTGCAAGCATGGATGATCACCCTGATGACGGCGTTTGGCATCGCAGTGGTCAAGGCTTATCTGGTCGCAGCGAACTTCATGCACCTCAACATCGAAAAGCGGTACATCTCATACCTGCTCGCCACGATGCTGACACTCATGCTTCTCTTCTTCGCCGGCGTCGCTCCGGACGTCATGAAGCACGAGGGCCAAAACTGGGAGAACGTCGCGGCCAAGACGGAAGTCGACCGAGCCCTCGAGGCCGCTGCCGCTGCACACGGCGAGCACGCCGGGGAACACCCAACGACCGAGCACTGATGAACGTAGGACTCGACCATGCCTGATGACGCACTAGGTCGCCCTTACGGGGTGCCAACCAGGCGCGAGCCGGTCGTACCGAACGGCGTGCTTGGCATGCTGATCTTCGTGGCGACCGAAGTGATGTTTTTTTCCGGCCTCATCAGTGCGTTCGTGATCGGAAAGAGCAACGCGGTCGGGGGCTGGCCTCCGCCGGGGCAGCCGCGTTTGCCCGTCGAAGAGACCGCCCTCAACACCGCGGCGCTCCTCGCCAGCGGCATCGCGCTGTACTTCGCCAACCGCGCGTTCAAAAAGGACTCCCCAAATACGAAGCGGCTCCTGGGGCTCGCGATCGGACTCGGCGGCTTCTTCGTGCTCTTTCAGGGGTCGGAATGGGTCGCGCTGATCGGTGAAGGCCTGACGATCACCTCGGGGCAACTGGGCGGCTACTTCTATCTCCTCGTGGGAACCCACGCGCTTCATGTCGTCGCTGGATTCATCATCCTGGTCTACACGTATCGGAAGCTCTCACACGACGACCTCGATCGCTTCACGTTCTGGCCGGCGCAGATTTTCTGGTATTTCGTGGTCGGCGTTTGGCCGATTCTCTATTGGCAGGTTTACCTCTGATGCGCGTGTGGATGCGCTTGGCTCGCGTCAGTGTGGCGCTCGCCGCCGTGGCTCTGACTTGGGCCGCCGACTTGGCCCACGCCTGTCCGTCCTGCGCGTCTCCCCTCGAGGAGAATCGGCAAGCGTTCGTCGATACGACCATCTTTCTCACGGTGGTCCCTCTACTGATGATGGGCGGCTTCATCTGGTGGCTTCGCCGCAAGCTCCGCGACCGGGATGAGCCGCCGGAGATCGCCGTTCCTCAGAACCTGCTACGCGACGCGGGCCGGTTCTCGAAGGGCCCCTGAAAGCGCCTCAGGGCGACTAGAGGCGCTCCCAGACGGGCTGTCGTGCGTCGTAGAGACCGCCGCGGGGTTCCTCACGCTCGGCCACGGCACGCGCGAACCCCCGCGCAGCGAACGCGAGCAGCACGCCCACCGCGACGTCGATGAACCAGTGCCAACGTAGGAACATCGTCGCGATGATGACGTTCAGGGCCACGAAACCGAGGATGGGCCAAATCCAACGGAAGGGCTGCACCCCTCGATGAGCGAATGCGTGCAGCGTGAAATACGCCGGCCAGGCGGTGTGTAGCGAGGGAAAGATGTCGAGCTGCGCGCCGGCCATGGCGACGGTGACCTCGACCTGCTTCCACCAAAACGCGCCTTGCAGCGGCTGGTCGAACGAAATCGTCGCGTACGGGCCGACGCCGGGCACGAGTGTGTAGAGGAAGTGCCCCGCGGCCACGACGAGCAAGGCGCCTGCCATCAGTTCCTGGAGGCGCCGGCCTTTCCCGAAAAAGAGCGCCGGGATGAGCATGACGATCAGGACGAAGAAATGGGTGTAATAGAAGAAGGACAGCCACTCGACGACCGGTCGCACGTTCCAGGCTTGCATCCAGACCGATGGAGTCGTGCCCAGTAGCCAGAGGTCGATGGCGTAGAGACGATGGTCCATGAGATCCGGGTGAAGCGCTGGAAGCAAGACCCGCATCTCGAAGTAGGAAAGTACCATCGGAACGAAAATGCCCAAGCGATAGGTGAGTGCCCTTGCACGCTGGCTTCGAATCACCTCACCGCGGCTAAGCACCAAGGAACAGGCGGTCACGACCAGCAGGGCGAGAGCCAGCCGACGCGCCACCGTCGCGTCAGGAGTGTCGGGGACAATCGACACCCGCAAAAACAGGTAGGCGTGAAACGCGAGGGCGATCACGTCCTGCAATGCGAGGTTTTGCCCCGTGACGCCTATCGTCGTTCGCGCACGCTCAGCGACGTTCCGAGTGAGTTCCAGCATCTGAAGCTCGGTGGGCGGAAGTGTGTCGATATCGCGTAGGCAATGCAAGCATCTGCGCCCACCTGGAGCGCCCCGCCCAAGCACCCTAAAGGCGGAATAACTTCGCTGGCAGACGGAAGGGGCAACCTGGGGTACAACGCGCTCCATGCAAGAGGCAACGCCGAAGCGCCCCTCCATTCGGGAGGACGCGATCAATCTCCCCAATTTGCTGACCATGCTGCGGATCGCCCTCATCCCAGGGGTGCTCTGGCTGCTCTGGGACGGCACGCCGAAGGCCAACTTCTGGGCGGCCATCCTCTACATCGGCACGGCGCTCACCGACCTCATCGATGGCTACCTCGCGCGGAGATGGGGCCAGATCAGCGTCCTCGGGAAGTTCCTGGACCCGTTGGCGGACAAGCTACTGGTCCTGGCGACCTTGATCTTCCTCACCTACCTCGGCCGGATGCCGTTTCTCGGAGTCGTAGCCGTGATCATCATGCTCAGCCGGGAGCTTGCGATCACAGCGCTGCGCACCATCGCGATGAGCGAAGGTGTCGTCATGGCCGCGATGCGCACTGGCAAAGACAAGACCGCATTGCAAATGGTGGCGATCCTGATGCTGATTGTGCATCAGCGATACACGGTCTACTTCGGTTTCTACCAAACCGAGTTCGACTTTGCCGGTGTCGGTTTGGTGCTCCTGTACGTGAGCCTCGGCTTGGCGCTCTTCAGCGCCGGTGAATACTTCAAGCTCTTCGTCGACGCGGTGGACGCCAAAGAAGAGCGCTTGACCCAAGCTGCGTCGTGACGGAGTCGAAGAGCACGGCGTCGGTCGAGACGCGCGCGTCCCGTCACATCGTGGGACGAGTTTTTTGCGGGAGTGGACTGCAGGACGCGCTTGCAAAGCTGGTGGACGAGCACGCGCTTCGAACCGCCTGGATCAGCGCCATTGGAGCATTCGAGTGGGTCGAGCTCACCGAATACGACCAATTCGAACGACGATATGTGCAAGCGCACCGTTTCGAGCGCTGCGAGCTGCTCACGATGCAAGGCAACCTCTCCGAGCGGGACGGCGAGCCGTTCTGGCACCTGCATGCGACGGTTTCTCTTCGAGAAGACGGACGCGACGTCACCTACGGCGGGCACCTGGTAGACGGCTCGGTGTTTGCGTTGGAGTTTCGAATCGACTGCTACGACGAGCTCGAGCTGCGGCGTGCGAACGACGAGGCGACTGGGCTGCGGCTCTGGGCTGACATCGAAGGCCGGCAAGCGGAGCAGACTGGAGTGCATGACGTTCCGAGGTCTGACGCTCGCGGTGCCGGGGCCACCTGGGCAATGGCCGCGGAGCTTTCGGCTCGCGTCGAAGAGGCGCCCGAAGAGCACCGGCCCGAACGGGGAGACTGGATCGAGCACCCGAAGTTCGGGCTTTGCAAGATCGAAGGGCTGTCCGGCGACGGGGTGTGCATCATCAAGCTGCCGGAGGGTCGCCGTAAGAAGATCAAGCTCGAAGCGCTGCAGGTGCTCGCGCCGCGCCACGACGACGGGCGGAAGATCTTTCCGGTGAGGGCTAGGGGGAAGAAGTAGAAGAAGTAAGAGAGGGTTTGGTTACACCGCCCGCCCACCCCCACCCGTAATCCTCCCTGCGCAGCAATTGCTTCGCATTGCTTTGCCGGCGCATACGCGCCGGGCTTCGCCCTGCGGGCTCGCGCTGCCGTGCATGTTTGGGGGGCGGGTAATCTTCGCCCAGATGGCGCGCGCGACGACGTTCGACCAAGTCGACCACGACGCCTCCCGCCACCGGCGGCAGCGCGAGCCGAAGGCGAAGCCCGGCGCAACGCGCCGCCAAGGCAGAGCAAAGCGAATGCCGCGGAGGGAGGATTACGGGTGGGGGTGGGCGGGTCGGATGTAGCTAAGCCAGACCACGTCGCCAACCCAGCCCGCCACCCCCAGCCACTGAGAACAGCTAGTCGCTAAGCCGAATGCGCGGGTCGAGCGCGGCCACCGCGATGTCCGCCAAGAGGTTGCCGACTTGAACCGCGATGCCAAACATCAGCACCACCGCCATGATCACCGGCGCATCGAGTGATTCGATCGACTCGATGGTCAGCAGCCCCAGCCCCGGCCAAGCGAAGATTTTTTCGGTGATGATCGCGCCGCCGACCAGGAACGGCAGGCTCAAGCCGATCAGCGTCACGATCGGAAGCAGGGCGTTGCGGATGGCGTGCTTGAGGACGACCTGGCTCATCGGCATGCCCTTGGCTTTTGCGGTGCGAACGTGGTCGTGTCGCAGCGTTTCGATGAGCTCGCCCCGCATGACCCGCGCATAGGTCGCCGCGCCCGCGATCGCGAGAATCAGCGCAGGTAGCAGCGCGTGATAGATGTGATCGAGGGGGTCCACCCCGTAACCTCCGAAGGGGAACCAGCCCAAGAGGAACGCGAAAAGCAGGAGTGAGATCGGACCGGTCACATAGGTCGGGAGGCTGATGCCGATGAACGTGGCGAACATGATTGCGGTGTCCGACCAGCGATTGCGGCGAAGTGCTGCGATGACCCCCGCCGTGAGTCCGATGAGCAGCTCGAACAAGACGGCGAGGGAGGCGAGGAGCAGGGTGCGCGGGAGGCGATAGCCGATGACGTTGGCCACCGACTCGTGGTGGGAATAGGACTCGCCGAGATCTCCCTGCAGAATCCCACAAAACCCGCGGGCGCCGTCGGCGCGCAGGTACTTCGGCGAATCCTTGCGGATGCACGGCATCAGGCCGAGGTAGCTCATGAATTGTTCGGGCACGGGCCGGTCCAAGCCCTTTTTGGCCTTGAAGTCCGCGATCTGCTCGGCCCTGGCCTGCGGCCCGAGGATCGTGACCGCTGGGTCGCCCGCGACGAAGATCAAGAAGAACACCAGCGTCACGACCGACATGACCACGAGCACCCCCCAAAAGGCGCGCTGCACGATGAACCGCATCATGGGGCCGCCTCCTCCTCGTAGATGACCTGGCTGACCCGCCTCCTCGGAAGGTCGAGCCAGATGTTTCGGTATTCGTTGAGCCAAACCGGGTGGGGGCGAAATCCCTTCACGTACGGTTGCCAGGCAAACATGTCGACCGCGTACGAGAGAAACGCCCAGGGGGCGTCCTCGGCCAGGATCGCGTTCGCCTCTGCATAGAGGGCGAGGCGTTTCTCGCGGTCGACTTCGGCGCGCGCGGAGTCGAGGATCGCGTCGAGCTTGGGGTTCCGATAGAACGAACGGTTCTCGGAGTTCACCGGATGGATCGATCGGCTGTGGAATAGGATGTCCATGAAGTTCGATGGATCGGGAAAGTCCTGATGCCAGCCCGTGAAGGCGGCCTGGGCGACTCGCGGTTTCCCCGTTTCCTTCAGGTACGTCGCAAAGGAGACCATCTTCAGATCGATCTCGATTCCAATCTTCTTCAGGTCCTGTTGGAAGAGCTGCGCTCCGCGGACATCCCCTTCGCCCCTCACCCAGAGCGTGATCGGTTCGCTCAGGCCGTTGGGGAACCCTGCAAGGCGCATTTCTTCCTTGGCTCGCTCGAGGTCGAACCGCTGTCTCGTCGGGAGCTCCGGATCGTAGGGCGCGAGCATCGGAGGCAGGACCTGGCTGGCTGCGAGCACCTCGCCCGGGTTGAGGCGTTCAAGCTTCGAGCGGTCGATCGCGAAGGCGACGGCGCGACGCACGTGGACGTCGTCGAACGGAGGCAGCTCGCAATTGAGTCCGATCGCGTACACCGAGGGGCTCGGGACTTCCGCGCGATAGGGAGCCCAGGCCTTTGACTCGCGCATGAAGAGCCTGTTGACTTTGCTCGGGCGGTAGATGACGTCGAGGTCGCCGTTGCGGAAGCGCGCGCTCGCGACGTCGGGCGAGATGTTTTCCAGGAACACCATGCGTTCAACGCGCGCCCGCGGAGCCCAGTAGTCCTCGAACCGATGGAGCTCGACCTGCACGCCTCGCTCCCAGCGCAAGAATGCAAAGGGCCCGGCGCCAACCGGGTGACGCCCGACCGCATCGGGGCCTTCCGCCGCTTCGAGCTTCTCGACGTGCTCCTTGGCAAGCGGGTAGGCGAAGGGCATGGCCAACGCGTTCAGGAAGGTTTGGTCCGCCTCATCGAGCTGGAATTCGATCGTCTTGTCATCGATGACGCGGATGCCTTCGATGCGTTCCGCCTCTCCGCGGTGGTAGGCCGGCGCACCCACGATCGACTTGTAGAACGGGTACCCGGGGGAGCCGGTCGTCTGCGAGAGCAGGCGGTGCAGCGACCAGGAGATATCGTGCGCGGTGATTTCCCGGCCGTTATGAAACTTGATGCCGTCGCGAAGCTCGAAACTAAAGGCCCGCCCCGCGTCGGATACCGTGGGCAGCTGCGCAGCGAGGCTCGGAATCATGTTGCCGTCGTAGTCGTAGTCGAGCAGCCCATCGTAGAGCAGGCGGCAAGCCGCGGTCGAAAGGGTGTCGTACGCGAAGTGCGGATCCAGCGTGTGGATGTTGCTGCCAGCTGAAAAGATTAGCGTCCCGCCCGGTTGTGGGGATTGGTTCTCGGCGCCGACGTAGCGCGGGCCGATCGGCGCCTTTGGAAAGTGGGCGACGACCCAGCTGACGAGCAACGCCGTCGCCAAAACCGCGACGCTTCCCCAGAGCCAATGAGCAGGGCGCCAAGGCTCAGTCTTTGGGGTCGAACGCATCGCGCAGCCCTTCTCCAAAGAGGTTGAAACCGAAGACTGCCATGCTGATCAGCACGGCCGGGTAGACCGTGAGTCGGGGAAGGCCGAGGAGCAGCGACTGGCTCTCGTTGAGCATCGAGCCCCAACTTGCCGTCGGCGGCCGGACTCCCAGGTTCAGAAACGAGAGCGCGCTTTCCGCGATGATCATGCGTGCAACCATGATCGTCGCGATGGCGATGATCGGGCCGATGACATTGGGGAGTACGTGCCGGACGAGGATTCGGAAGTGACGCAGGCCTAGGGCTCGGGCAGCTTGGATGTAGTCGAGCTCGCGTGCCTCCATCGTCTTGGCCCGCGTCACGCGGGCGAGGGTGGTCCAGGAAAGAACGCCCAGCACGATGCAGATCGTCCATATTCCAGGTGCGTCGAAGACGCGCTGCATGACGATGGCGATCAAGAGAAATGGCATCGAGAGCACGACGTCGACGAGGCGCATCAGATACGTGTCGATGCGCCCGCCGACGTAGCCGGACAGCAGACCGAGCGCGACCCCGATGAGCACGGCCAGCGCAGTGGCAAGATAGGCAACCAGCATCGAGATCCGGGCGCCGCTCAGCAGCCGGCTCAGCTCATCTCGGGCGAGAATGTCACCACCGAGCCAGTGACCGGGTTCGATGCCTGGGCCGGCCGGAAGCCCGTTTGGAAGCAAAAGCCTGTTGGTGAACTGCTCGACCGGATCGTAGGGCGCCAGCCAGGGCCCCAGAAGGCCCAACGCGGTCACCGCGACCACAAGGAACAGGCCGACCAGAGCCCCCTTGTTCCGCCGAAATCGTCGAAACGCCCGTGAATCCATGCGCTTGCTGGGAGGTACTGGGTTCGGCGGACCCCGTCAATTTCCGCCCCTTGATACGATCTAGGACGCCGACAAACGATCTGCAGTTCACGGGAACTTCGCTCAGCCTATGGTCGATTAGCAAAAAAAATCCAATAATTACAAATATTTGGGAGTTAGTGCGTTTTTGTGTTGACCTAATTATTTTGAATGGAATACATTCGCTATAAGTTATTCAAATGACTCTACCTAGGCGACAGCGAACTACAGCTCGGGAATCGGAGGCCAGGATCTGGTCCGACCAGGAGCTCGAGGCGATCGAGCAGGCGCACGTCGAGGGGATGAGCGTTCAGCAGATCGTCGAGACCTTCACCGCCCAGGGCTCGCGGCTCACCGAAGCGACCTTCCGGAAGTACGTCCAGCTCGGGCTGCTCCCGCGAAGCGTTCGGGTCGGTCGAAAGGGCAAGCACCGCGGCTCACAGGGCCTCTATCCGGCGACGGCCGTTCGCCAGATCGATCACATCCGCCGCCTGATGCAGCAGGGGTTCACGATGGAGGAAATCCAAAAGGAGTTCCTCTTCGTTCGTGGCGATATCGATGCGCTGCGGCGGCAACTCAAGCGCGTGTACCAGGCGATCGAAGACGCCGTGCACGAGCAACAGCGCGAAGGAGCCGACGACGTGGGCGTCGGCGATGCGCTCAACGACGTTCGCGAGCTTGGTTCGGAGCTCGTTCAGAAGCTCGAGACCATCGAGCGGCGCCTGACAATGCGGGCCCGCATGGCGCGGGCAGCTGTCTAAGGGATCTGAGGGGGAGAGGTGTCATGAAGGACGCAGCAAGCGCAGAGGTTGTCGACAGGGAATCCAAGCCGGACGAGGAGCCGGAGTCACTTGCAGACGCGCTCGATGAGCCGGGAACCGAGGAGCGCCGCGGTCGCAGGAAGCGCCGTTCGCGTGCCCGCGCCCGGACGATCTCGATTCGCAGATTGAGCAAGGCGGAGCTCAACCGCGGGCGCGAGTTGTATCCTGAAAGCGACTACTGGAAGCCGAGAAGCCGCTCGGAGTGCAAGGACATGGAGCGGCCGTGCCCCTTCGTCTCCTGCAAGTACCATCTCTACATCGATGTTCATCCAGTGCGCGGGTCGATCAAGCTCAACTTCCCGGACATCGAGATCTGGGAGATGACCGATACCTGTGCGCTCGATGTCGCAGACCGAGGGGGCATCACCCTCGAAGAGGTCGGGGAGATCATGAACCTCACACGGGAGCGTGTTCGTCAGGTCGAGACGGCCGGGCTCGCTCGTCTGCAGGAGTATCGCGACGTCGAGCGACTCAAGGACTACGTGACCTAAGGGCCACTCCAAGGGCAGCAGGGGGGAGGGTGTCGCCGACCGGCGGCACCCTTTTTAATTCAGCGAATGCTCGCTTGGCTTCTTGGCCCAGATCGATTCCCAGCCCCGGCGATACTGGTCGCTTGCGACCTTCGCGGGGCCACCGGTCGACGCGCGTGTGTCGTGGTGAACCTCTACGTCGAAGAGCACGGGCGAGTCCTGGCGTGCCTTGAGACGAACCACCTCGCCATGAATGGGCTTGCCTTCATCGAGCGGACGAAGCCGACCCGCCTCGATGGCTTCCCCTCGCTGGCGAAGCACATCGTAGCTCTTGCCATCGTCTGATTTGCCATAGACGAACACCAAATCGTCGGATTTCTGCGACCGCATAATCTATGAGTAAGGCCGACCGGCAAAGAAGTCTAGGCTGGGGAGCTCTGGGCGATCTCCTGCTCACAGACCAGAGCCTCGTCCCGGAGAGCGGATCGTTCGACCCGACGAGCGTTAGCGTCGACGTCAGCAACGGGGCCCGAGGGAACACGACTCGGGTCGGGGCCGACGGCCAAGGGCTGGCGTACATCAGCGATTCGAAGAACCCGCGCGTCTATCGCGCCGACCCGGTGACGGTGACCTCTACATCGCCATGGTCGGCGCCGGCAACGTGGCCCGGCTCCGCAGCGAGGATGATTGGGCGACTGCCGCCCGCTGGTGGAGCCGCCCACGCCGGAGGTTTCGGTGCCCGGCACCTCCGAATAGGTGGCCGGGCACTTGTCACCGGCGACTCCGTTGCGTACGGTGCGCGCGGTCGTGAATCGAATCGTCTTTCTTTCTCTGCTTTTCGTGATCAGCGCTTCACCGGTGGCGGCTCAGGACGTCGCCTGCCCCTCCGGCAACCTCCTCGCGGGCAAGTCTCCGCTTGCACGTCCGGGCGTCACCCATGCCGAACGGCTCACCGACGGCTTTGTCGCGGCGGAAGGCGACCCCTGGCAGAGCGAGCTGACCTCGGTCCTTGCCGACACCAGTAGCCACGTCATTTACGACCTCGGCGCGACCAGTGGCGTGACGGCGGTCGACCTTCAGGGCGACAACAACGACGACTACATCGTCGAGCTCTCCGACGATCGGCGCGGCTTCACCCGGCTCTGGGTGGCGGACCCTGCCTCCGGTCAAGGGATGCGACGCCGCGGGAGCCGGGGCCTCAACGGCCAGGGGCGATACCTTAGGATACGCGCGCAGGGCGGCGACAGCTTCTACAGCCTGAGCGAAGTCCTCGCCTTTTGTGAGACGCCCTCGGCCTGGCCGCCTGCCGTCCAAGTGAAACAGACGTCGAGCTGGTGGTGGAAGAAAATCGTGGAGAAGCGCGATCATCGCTATCGGCTGGCGGTCGCGGTGCTCGGCTTGCTGTTCTTCATTGCGCTTTTTCGCATCGAAGAAAACAAGAAGGCGCTTTGGGTCGCGTCGGTGCTCTCGATCGCCATGCTGGCGGTTTCAGGCTACCGGCTGTACGGCGCAAGGCTCGCACCCTGGTTTGCCGACTGGGGAGCCTACGTGCTGGGCGCCTCCGTGCTCGTCTGGGCCGCGCGCGGGATTTGGCTGGTCGGCCAAAACCAGGAGGGGCGCCGATGGCTTGAGCGCGGCGCGCTTCTCTGGGTGATTCTCGCGAGTGCGACCGCTTGGGTGAACTTCGGCGTGTTCCACACCTCGAGGGTCGTCCACTACTGGGACACGTTTCACTACTACGTCGGCTCCAAGTACTTTGAAGAGAACGAGTACGAGCGGCTCTACCAGTGCGTGCTCGCCGCCGACTACCAGGAACGCGGCGAAGCAGACCTAGGAAAGCGAAAGATTCGCGACCTGGTCGACAACCGTCTGCACTACCTCAGCAAGGAGGACGCCCTTCGCTATCAGAAGACTTGCGCCGAGCATTTCTCACCGGAGCGCTGGGAAGCGTTTCGCTACGATACGCGTTCCTTCCGGACGGTGATGGGGTCGGGCTGGTGGAAAGACATGCTGATGGATCACGGCTACAACGCGAGCCCGATCTCCAATATGGTGGCCGCGTTTCTAACGAACATCGGCTGGCAGGCGCAACTGCCCAAGGTGTCGTCGGATCGGGTGGAACCAAGCGACCTGAAGACGTTCCGAAGGCGGATTCTTCGCTACACCATGATCGACCTCGGGCTCTACGCCGGTGCGTTTCTGATGATTCTCTGGGCGTTTGGTCTACGCGCGACCGCGCTCTCGGTGCTGATCTGGGGGACGGGCTACCCCTGGGCCTACTTCTGGACCGGGGGAAGCTTCGCGCGCGTGCCTTGGCTGTTCATGGCGGTGGCCGCCGTGGCGCTCTTGAAGCGCGGCTACCCGCTGTTGTCTGGTTTCACGCTCTCGTGGAGCGCGCTCCTGCGACTGTTCCCTGCGGCCCTCGCTGGTGGTCCGATCGCCAGCGTGGTCGATCGTTTAATCCGCCGGAAGAAAATTGGACGCCCCTGGCTCGATTCGAGCGACAAGCGTTTCATCATCGGCGGCGTTCTGGGCGTGGCGGTGCTCTGCGCGGCGAGCATTGCCGTCAACGGGCTCGACGCGCACCCCCAGTTCCTCACCAACACCTTCAAGCACAGCGATACGCCGCTCACCAACCACATGGGGCTCCCGACGATCCTCTCATACAAGCCGAGCACTGTGGGACGCTTCACCAAGGACCAGAGCCTCGAAGACCCTTGGGCCAAGTGGAAACAAGCTCGCAAGGAAACCAAGCACGACAGGCGCTGGCTTCACGGGCTGCTCCTCATCGGGATGTTCGTCTTGCTCGCACTTGCAGGCCGCCGGCTCGCGCCTTGGGCGGTGCTCGCCGGGAGCACGATTCTCATCATCGGCTTCTTCGAGCTGACTTGTTATTACTACAGCTTCGTCATCCTGATGGCTCCGATCGCGATCGAGCGGCTGCGCTATTCCATCGCACTCATCTTGATGACGATCACTGGGCTGATTCTGCAGTTCTTCATAGGCTGGTACGACGAGCAGTACATCTGGGAGACAGTCGCAGTGCTTCTCGCGCTGAGCTACATCCTCATCGATGTCGTGCACGACCCGCTTCCCGAGTCTTCGCCCGCCTCCGCAGCCCATCCATCGGCGTAGTTGCAAGCGCCTTGGACCGGCCTTACCCTCCCTCAGTTAGACAGGTTCACGTGATCGCTGGTGTGCATTTGCACACGGGAGGAAAGTCCGAGCTTCATAGGACAGGATGCCAGGTAACGCCTGGTGGGGGTGACCCCGAGGAAAGTGCCACAGAAAGCAAACCGCCTCGCCGTCGAAAGGCCGCGCGGTAAGGGTGAAAGGGTGAGGTAAGAGCTCACCGGGCCGGCGGTAACGTCGGTCGCACGGCAAACCCCATCTGAAGCAAGGCGAAATAGGGAGGCGTCGAGGGCGGTCCGCCCGAGTCTCCGGGTAGCGTCGCTCGAGGCCGATGGCGACATCGGTCCCAGAAGAATGATCACGACCCGCGTCTCGGCGACGAGCACGGGCTACAAAACTCGGCTTACGAACCCTCTAACCACGGCGCCTCGCATTGCGGGGCGCCGTGCTGTTTTAATGCTCATTGGAGTCATTACATTTGACGGCCGCCCTCTCGCGTCGATACTCGAAGGCCGCTACGTCTTGCGAAGAGTAGGCTCGAGGACGATGCCGCGTTCCCGGGCGCGCTCGAGGGCTGCTGCGCGCGGTTGCTGGTAGTGGACCGAGCCTAGATAGGCGAACAGGCGTTCGCTTGCCGGGATGACCATGTCCTCGGGGATCCATTCGACGGGCTCGCCGTCGGACCAGCAAACCTCGCCGCGCTCCATCTTCCAGGCGGCTTCCGAGAGATCCATCGGCGCGAGCACCTGGCGAATTGCTTCGAATCGGCCTTGGATCTCCGGATCGAGAAAGAACGACTGGCCGCCACCGATGAAGGCGATGTGGTAGCGCGACGGGTGGTGCGCGAGCGCATCGAGCTCGAGGCGCTGTGCCCCTTGGAAGAGCATGTGCATCGTTTCCTCCCCGATGCCGAGACCCGGATGGTCCTGACCGGGCCATTGCGGCTGACGCAGCGAGAAGTTTGCGGTGGGGTTTTGGAGCATCATCCACTCGATGTAGAGCAAGCGGAGCTCGTCGGGCGGCTCGAGCCCTTCCGGGGCGGGACGGGTGACACGGCGCAGCACCTGATCGACCAGAAGGTGCTGCTCGCCTCCTTTGCGTGCGTGCAGCGTGAGGTGCTGCCGTTCAGGGTCGGTCGGGTCGACCTTCAACTCCAAATCGGTGAACCCGAGCTTTCGGAGCTGCTCAGCAAGCCCGTATTTCTCGAGCGCGAACTCGATGCCGTGCCGGGAGTAGTAGTCGAGAAGGCGTGTCGATTTGTATCGGGGACCGGACAGATCTCCCATGAGGTCGGCTTCGGTGAGCTGCCACTCGCCGCTCGTGCGCTGCAGCTCGTACGGGTCGAGCTCCCTCGCGATTTGTGCGTATTGCTCGTAGATGCTTTGGGCAGGTTCATCGCTGACCCTCGCCTCGCCAATCAAGAGCCAGCGAATGAAGTCCGTCGAAGCGCGCCAGGCGTCGTCGCTGTAGCCGCCGCCGAGGGTGACGACGGTTGGGCATTCGTGCTTGCGCGCGAGCTCGATCACGAAACAATCGCGTTCGAGCACGCCCTGTCGCGTGAGCATGAACTCACCGAGGTGGTCGCCCTGAAGGACGTCGGTTCCGGCGACGTAGAAGATCAGGCCCGGTTTGATCCGTTCGAGCGATGCGGGGAGGGACTCGTGGAGCTCTTCGAGGTAGGTTTTGTCATCGACTTTGGACGGGAGCAAGAACTGCTGGTCTGCGGCTGCTTCCACGTGGCTCCAAACCGAGCCGTGAATCGAGTAGGTGAACACGGTCTCGTCGTCTTCGTACGTGACGATGTTCCCGTTGCCTTGGTGGTAGTCCAAGTCGACGATCGCGATCGGGTCGTCGAATCCGTCGGCCCGAATCGAAGCGATCGCGACCGCAATGTCGTTGTAGACACAGAAGCCAGAGCCAGACTCCGGCTCGGCGTGGTGAAAACCACCGCCCAGGTTGAAGGCCACCCGGTCTTTGCGCTGAATCGCCCAGCGTGCCGCTGCGACGGTTGCCCCTACTTGGCGCCGCTGCGCGATGAGGACCGAATCCACCTCGATGTCATGCGCCTCAAGCCCAAAAATGCGCCCGAGGTATTCGGGGCGTGCGGTGCGGTCCAGGTACGCCTGGCTGTGAGCCCGCGCGAGCTCGGACAGTGCGACAAGGGGAGCCGGGCGGACCTGCTTGGGGCGGATGATGCCTTCGGCGCCGAGCGAGCCGAGGATCTTCTCGCTGCGTGCGACCTCGATGCCGGGAACGCGCGCGGTTTCGACGAGGACGTCGACTTTGTACTGCGGGTGGTACCAGAGGCCAACCTGATTCCGTAGCCGGCGGTGAGCCGTTCGACGCTGGTGCCACTTGGCCATCGTGGCTAGACCGAAATGGAGCCCTTGCGAAAGTCGGTGGCCGCGATGTGGACGTTGATCACCACCGGCTTCCCGCTGGCGGCGAGCGCCTTGGCTTCGTCCAGCGTCTCGTCGATTCGCGCCGGGTCATCCAAGAGAAGGCCGACTGCGCCGTAGCCCTGACCGACTTCGTGGTACGGCGTCCGCTTGAGCACCGTCCCGATGTCGGTGCCGAGCATGGGAACCTGCTCGCGCGCGATCTGAGCCCAGGAACCGTCGGTGCCAATGACGGCGATCGGGGCAAGCCCGTGACGTGCGCAGGTGTCCATCTCCGCGAGACTATAGGCGCTGGATCCGTCGCCATAGATCAGCCAGACCTCTTTGCCGGGGCGCACCAAGGATGCCCCGACCGCAAAGCCGCCGCCGACGCCGAGGGTTCCGAACACACCGGGGTCGAGCCAGGATAAAGGCTTGCGCGGGCGCAGGATGTAGGACGCGGTCGCGACGAAATCGCCGCCGTCGACGACGAGCACCGCGTCGTCGGCCATCTTTTCCTCGATGCGCTGAAAAAGATGCAGCGGGTTGACGAGCTCCGTCGGCGCCTTCGCTTGTTGGCTGATCTCTTCGTCGCGTGCGACCTCGCGGGCCCGGAGCGTGTCGAACCAATCGGTCCAGGGGCCGAGGCCTTTGTCCGCGGCGCTCGCAAGCGCCTGGAGGAATTCACCGGCGTGCATGTGCACCGGAATCTCAGGACGCCGATTCTTTCGCATCTCGCTCGAGCTGAGGTTCGCCGCGACCAAGGTCGCCCGGCTGGAAATGCTTCGTCCGTAGCCCATCCGGAAATCGAACGGAAAGCCCGCGACGATCACCACATCGGCTTCCTTGAGTGCGGCGGTTCGCTTGTGCCGGAGCTGGATATCGCTGTGCCGTCCCAACAGGCCGCGCGCCATGCCGCCGAGCCAGGTCGGGATGCCGAGCGCCCGGACCGCGTCTGCGATTGGATTGGGATCGCGGCAGTTGACAAGGGCCTGACTTCCGATGACGAGGGCCGGCCGCTCGGCTTTGCGAAGCAACGAAGCGACTTTCTCGACGTGCGGACTCTTGCTGCTTGGCTTCGGAGGAAAGGATTCGCGCGACGGGGGGATGATGCTCACATGCGGCTGATGGAACTGACGATACAGATGGCCGCGCATATAGAGCTCGAGGGCCTTCGAGCCGAGGTTCTTGGCATCCTTGACACCGCTCTCGCTCATGAACATCTCTCGAACCATTTCTTCTGGATACAGCACGTCGATCGGAACTTCGATGAACACGGGGCCTGGCACGCCGTCCTGCGCCAAATCCAATGCCTTTTCGACGGTGGGTCCGATGCTGTGGACCTTCTTGATCGAAACGGCCCACTTCGTGATCGACTCCATCACCGAAATTTGGTCGATGTCTTGAAGCGCGCCGCGCCCCTTGAGCAAGGTCGCGGCCGCGCCGCCGAAAATCAGAAGCGGAGACTGCGCCAGCTGGGCGTTCTTCACCGCGGTTATCGTGTTGGTCACGCCTGGGCCGGCGGTCACCGCAGCGACTCCAGGGACGCCAGTCATCCGCGCAACCGCGTCGGCCGCAAAGACGGCGCTGACCTCGTCGCGCACATCGATTACCCGGATGCCATGGGCCTCCGCACCAACCAGAATGGGTGAAATGTGCCCACCGCATAGGGTGAACAACTGCTTCACCCCACGAGACGCGAGGATCCGCCCGATGATCGCGCCGCCGTCGTCTGCCATCACTCGCTCCCAACTCCCTCGAGCACATGTCGCTCGAGCACGAAACAGGTAAACGTGCCCTCGAAAACCTTCTCGGAATTCACCACCGCTTCGACGCGCACCGCGCGCTTACGGCCCTTTGCATCAAGGGTCTTTGCGCTCGCGATCATTCGATCGCCGACGCGAACCGGCTTGAGGAACCGGGTTTCGGCTGCGCCTAGAACCACGTTCGGGTCGTTCACGGCAAGCATGGCCGCGTAGTCAGCGAGGCCGAAGACGAAGCCGCCGTGAACCAGCCCCTGCGCATCGACCGCCATGGGGCGCGTGGCGTCCAAGGCTACGCGCGCTGAGCCTTCACCGATCGCCAGTAAGGTGCCGCACAGGCCGGGATCGGCCTGCAGATGGGTCTTCGGGTCCATGGTCGCGCACGATTACACGAGCCGGGGGTCGAGAAAAGCAGGCTGAGGCCCGCAGGCGGCCTTTATCGCTTGCCGATTGGGCGATCGGGTGTCTAATAGATGACTCAATTACTGTGAGACGGAGGGTCATGTGAACGAGCTTGCGCGTTACCTCATGGAAAACGCTTACATCGACTTCCAGGGCGGAATCACGATCGAGGAAGTCCGGAAGTTCTTGCGGGACGAAGACAGTCGCGAGTCCCGGGCCCTCCTGTCGAGGCTCATCGAGGAGAACGGATTGGATGACCTCATGGTGACGATTGCGGATTGTCTAAAGGAGTACATCCGAACAGGAATCAACGAGGACATCGTTCGCGCCCAGCTCACCACGTATAGCGAGTCGTGAGAGCAGGGCATTGGCCTGAAATCTCTGCTAAGGTCCGCTTCCTGATGCGCTCCACAGTCCTGTGCGTTTCGTTGGTTTTTGCGTTGCTCGGCTGCGAGCGCTCGACCGAAGCCGACAGTGGCCCCAAAGATGGCCCCCCGACCATCAAGCCTGCGCCGGGGGCTCCGAAAGAGCCCATTCGTGGCCTGCCGCAGGTCGACACGAGCGCGCTCGACGAGTTCGCCGAGGGCATTTGGATCGACATGGTCAACGAGCTCCTCTCGCCCTGCGGCGAACCGGTGAGCGTGGCCCGTTGCATTTCCGAGAATCGCAAGTGCAGCAAGTGTGTCCCGGCGGCCCGCTACATTGCCCGTTTGGTCAACGACGGCTACTCGCGCGACGAGCTTCGCAACATCTATCGCATTCGCTACGGCGACGACACCAAGGTCGAGAAGCTCACGGCCCACGATTCGCCACTGCGTGGCTCTCCGATGGCGGAAGTCACGATGTACGAGTTCAGTGATTTTCAGTGTCCGCACTGCAAGATGACGGCGCCCTACCTGAAGAAGATCGTCGAAGAGTCCAACGGCAAAGTGAAGCTGGTGTTCAAGCAGTATCCGCTGCCGGGTCACCCGAAGGCGCGGGACGCTTCCAAGGCGACCATCGCGGCAGAGAAGCAGGGGAAGTTCTGGGAAATGCACGACCTGCTCTTCAAGCATCAGGACGACCTACAGACTGCGAACCTCGATGACTATGCCAAGCAGCTCGGGCTCGACATGAGACGGTTCAAGGCCGATATGCAGTCCAAAGAGACCGAGAAGAAGATCGAAGCAGACATCGCAGAAGGGCACGCCGTGGGCGTCGATTCGACCCCGTCGATTTACGTCAACGATCGTCGCTACGTCTTCTCGCCGGACCAATTGGGCGCTTACGTCCGCGAAGAGCTCGATCAGTGAATCGCCATGTGGGCGGTTGCGTCGTAGCCCGATGAAGACGCTGCATGGCGCTCTAGCGACGATGCTGCTGGTCGCGTCCAGCGCGCGCGCGGTCACGCCGGGTGGTGCGCCGCCTGCGATCGACGTGCCCGATCAGACGGGGGAAAAGGTCGAGCTAGGCGCGCTCAAAGGGAAGGTCGTGGTCGTCGATTTTTGGGCGTCTTGGTGCGGGCCTTGCAAAGACGAGCTGCCGGTGCTCGAGGCACTACACAAAAAGTACGCCGCAAAGGGGTTGGTGATCGTCGGGGTGAACATCGACAGCAGCTCGAAGAAGATGAACAAGTTCTTGAAAGGCACGACGGTGAGCTTCCGCATCGTGCACGATCCCAAGCTGGTCGTCGCGAACAGGTACGAGCCCGAAACAATGCCCACGTCGTACTTCATTGGAAGGGACGGGAAGGTTCGGTATGTTCACGAAGGGTTTGAGAAGGGGGACGCTGGGGCACTGGAAGCGCGGGTGAAGGCGTTGATCGCCGAGTGACGGTGGCCGTGGCCGTGACGGCGCCCGTGTCAGTGTCAGCGTCGGTTCCAGCGCCAGTGCCAGGAAAGGTACCGGCGGGCTAGCGGCTTTCGGTGACCGCTTGGGCTTTGGGCATCGAGGCGCCTCGAGCTACGAAGTCGCTCAGTTGCTGCGTGATGTAGTCGACGACTTCGCAGTCGGCTTCGGTGAACATGCCGCGGACGGAGCCGTTGGCAAGCTGTAGAACGCCGAACATGCGGCCGCGGTGTATGAGCGGGCGGTACAAGAGGGCGCGGACGTCGAGGCCGGGGATGCCGTCGATGGTTTCGTTGAAGCGCGGGTCGGCGGCGGCATCGGCGAGCACGAGAACAGCGTGCTCTCCGAGCTCGCTTGCGGCGGCGAGTAGGCCGGAGGTGGACGGAAGCCCCTGGCCACGCCTCGCGTTGGCGCCGGTTCCCCGCGCGGCGACGACTCGAAACTGATCGGTGTTGATGTCGAGGAGGAACGCAGCGGTTGCTTCCGAGGGCACGAGCTCTTCGAGAAGGTGCACGGCAAACTCCAAGGCCTCCGCTCGGTTCTTCATGAACAGAAGGTCATGGCAGGCTTCAAACGCGACCGCGAGCCGGTCTTCGGTCTGGGGCGGGGCCACGCTGCTCACCCTGGGCGCCTCGAAATGGCGGGTTTCATCCTCGAGCGGGAATTCGATGTCGATGCTCTCGTTCCAATCCTTCCACTCCACGCGCACGACCGGAGCGTGATCCGGTTCGCGTTTCCAGATGTGATCGAAGAGCTCGATGCGCACGAATTTCGCGCCGCGCTCCTGAGCGAGCTCGTCTTGCACGTCACGAAGCAACTTGGTGGCGAGCTTTTCCCCCGTTCCGGTTTGGAAAGGTACGGGTACGGCGTACATGCGCTCGCGGAAGTGAATCGGGCTCGAGCTCGTGGGGTTCTCGTCTCGAGAGGCCACAAGGATCAGCTTGCTTTCAACCGTCGCCGGTGGTGGGCTGGTCGGCTGTGGCGCGCTGGCGCGGCGTACGCGCATGGGCTCGGGCGCGGCGGACGCAGTCGGCTTGGGCGAAAGTTGGAACGCCGTCTTGGGCTGGAGTGGAATCGGATCCCTTGAGCCCGGGCGACGGCGATTGGCTGCGGAGGTTGCTGCATCCGCAACGGTCGGTGTCGCGCTCGGCGATTCGGCTGGAAGGATCTGATAGCGCCGGCGTTGACGCGCGTCTTGGATCGTGACCGTCCCGTTTGGGTTCACGTTGCAGCTCGCTCCGGCGGGAACACCACCCGACTCGCCAATCATTGCGCGGCCCTGTTGCAGCGCACCGGGCCAGGTCGGCGCCTGAACGGTTCCTAAGAACAGCGGCTCCGATCCGCCGAGCGCGCTGATTTCGACTTTCCAGTACTTCGTTGCCACGTGGTCTCTTTGATGCGCCGCCCATGATAGCCGGGATCGCTGGCAAAGTCGCATCTCCGACTGGCACACTGGGGGTGGCCAGTGTACGAACCGCCGGTGTGGATTCTGGTCATCGGGCGCGAAGGGCTTGAAGAGCGTGAAGGAAGTGCGGTGGCCTGCCTTCACGAGCTGGGCTGCGAGGTCCAAACCGCCAACCTATGGGATCGCCTAGACACCGAGGAGCTGGTTAAAAACCCGCCCACCGTGGTTCTGATCGAAGCAGGCGACGAGGGCGATGCCGGCCGCGCCGCGCTGGTTCGGGTCCGAGCGGCCGAGCCGCTTCAGGAGGTGCCGGTCATCATCGGCGTGACCGTCAACGCGGTGACGCGACTCGATCCAGGCGATGGCTTCGATGACTTTGCGCTGATGCCCTACGTCCCCGCAGAGCTCTACAGCCGCATCCGTCGGGTCGAGTGGAGCCGCAGTGACTTCGCGCAGCAAGAGCGGATCAAGATGGGGCCGCTCTGCATCGATCTGGCAGCCCACGAGGTCACGGTCGACGGCCGGAATCGCCAGCTCACCCATCAGGAGTTCGCGCTCTTGAGCTTTCTTTGTCAGAACCGCGGCCGGGTGTTCTCCCGACGACAACTCCTCGAGCGAGTGTGGGGGGTCGACTACTATGGAAGCAGCCGCACGGTCGACATTCACGTTCGCCGTCTTCGCATGAAGCTGGGCCACACCGTCAACAACCTCGAGACGGTTCGTGGGGTCGGCTATAAAATGAAGGAACCCTGATGCTTCGGCCGCTCGTGATTTCAGCAGGTGACCCGGCAGGCGTCGGACCTGTGGTGACGGCGGCGGCCTTGGTTCGAGCTTTGGGGAGCGATCGCGCGCTGGTCTATGGCGATGCCGGGTGGATGGAGCGCGCTTTTCAGCGCTACGGCTTCGAGGCGTCGAAGCGGATCGAGCCGGCCGAGGCGAAAAACCTGAGCGCCGGCGAAGTCGGCCTCGTCCACGTGGCCGACTGGCCGCTCGCCATGGTACAGGCCAGGGCGCCCACCATAGCCGGAGGCGGCGTGCAGCGCGAAGCGCTCGAGAAAGCGTGCGATGCGTGCATCGACGGGACGGCCCGCGCGATCGTGACGGGGCCGGTCAGCAAGGAGGCGGTGAGCCTCTCGGGCGTCTCGTTTCGCGGCCAGACGGAGCATCTCGCCCGGCGTGCCGGGGTGAACGTAGAGAGTGTCACGATGATGTTTCTCGGCCCACGTCTCAAGGTCGCCCTCGTCGCCACCCACTGGCCGATCAAGCAGGTGCCATCGACCGTGACACGCGAGCACATCGAGCGAACGGTGCGGCACTTGACCGACGCACTTTCCCGTTGGTCGGCCGAAGCGAAGCCCCTGCGCATCGAGGTCTCCGGGCTGAATCCGCATGCGGGCGAAGGCGGCCTCCTCGGCACCGAAGAAGAGACGATCATCGGACCGACGCTCGATGCGCTTCGGGAACAAGCCCCATTTTCGAGCGGCGAGGTAGAGCTGATCGGGCCGACACCCGCAGAGGCGGCGTTCCGCTATGCGGCCGATGGTCGTGCGCACGGTGTCGTGGCGATGTTCCACGATCAGGCGACCATCCCTTCGAAGCTCCTCGATTGGGGCGAAGCGGTGAATGTGACCTGGGGGCTGCCGTTCGTGCGCACCAGCGTCGACCACGGCGTCGCCTATGACGCAGCCGCGGCCGGCAACGCGTCGGAGAGTGGCATGATCGCCGCCATTCGGGCTGCGCAACGCCTCACCGGCGGGCCGCAAGAATGACGGCAGACATCGTCATTCGAGGAGCCCGAGAACACAACCTAAAGAACATCACGCTGAGCCTCCCAAGAGGTAGGCTCACCGTGGTGACGGGGCCGAGCGGAAGCGGCAAGTCGAGCCTGGTTTTCGACACCCTCTACGCGGAAGGCCAGCGCCGGTACGTCGAGTCGCTCAGTGGGCATGCCCGGCGCGTCCTGACCAAGCTCAAGCGCCCGGACGTCGGCGTTATCGAAGGCCTTTGCCCGGCGATCGCGGTCCGCGAACGCGCTCCGTCGCGCAATCCACGCTCGACCGTGGGCACGCTCACGGACGTCAACGACTACATGCGCGTCTTGTTCGCGACGATTGGGGAGGTGCACTGCCCCGTCTGCGGCGAGCGACTGACGGCCCACTCGGTGGCGCAGGTCGTGCAGGAAGTGTCGCGTCTCCCGGAGGGCAAGCGCTTTGCGGTTCAGGCCCCGATCGTCCGGGCGGGTGCGGAGGTCCCCAAAGAGCTCGGCGCAGACTTGCGCAGCAAGGGGTTCGTTCGCTTGCGCGTCGACGATGCGCTGGTTGATTTGGAAGACCTCGGGACGCTCCCAGCCGGGGTGTCGGTCGACGTGGTGATCGACCGACTGTCGGTTCGAGAGGGGATCGGCTCGCGTCTTGCCGAGGCGGTGGAGCTCGCTTATCAACTGAGCGGCGGCGTGGTCGAGCTCCGCGAGCCGGAAGGCGGGCGGCATCGGTTCTCCGAGCAGTACGCATGCTTCGAAGGCCATGCGTCGATTCCAAGCGTGAGTCCGCAGCTCTTTTCGTTCAACACGCCGCTTGGCGCCTGCGCAAGCTGTGACGGCCTCGGCCTCAGGCGGAAGTTCACCTTCGAGCTGGCGGTCACCGACCCGCGTCTTTCGTTGAGGCGAGGCGCGGTGACGGCCTGGGGCAAGCCCAACCTCGCGTACTACCGATCGATGCTCGAGAAAATCGGCGCGGCGGGTGTCGATCTGGACGCGCCGTTCGAGAAGCTCGACGAGAAGCAACGCCGCACTGCGCTCGATGGCGGTGCGGGGTTCGAGGGCATCTTGCCGGGCCTCGATCGGCGCGCCCGTGACTACGCGCGTCGCAAGCTTGCGGAGGGTGGGGATGAAGAGCGTGTTCTGGAGTTCCTGGACGAGGAGCTCGGGCAGTTCGCCCGAATGGAAACCTGCGCCGAATGCGATGGCTCGCGCCTAAATCAGAACGCGCGCTCGGTTCGTATCGAGGGCCAAGCGATACACGAGCTGAGCGCGTTCGGGCTGAGCGACCTTCAGGACTGGCTCGAGGCGGTTCAGGTTTCGCCGCAGCGCGAGGCGGCGGTACAACCCTTGCTGCAGTCGGTCACCGACCGGCTCGCGTTCCTTCAGCGCGTCGGCCTTGGATACCTGAGCCTCGGCCGTAGCGCTGCAAGCCTCTCGGCAGGCGAATCGCAACGCGTTCACCTTGCGACGCAGCTCGGCTCTCGTCTGTCCGGTGTGCTCTATGTGCTCGACGAGCCGACCGCAGGCCTTCACCCCGCGGATGCGACGCAACTCTTGGGCACGCTTGGCGATCTTCGCGACCTCGGGAACACCTTGGTGGTGGTCGAGCATGACGAGCAGACGATGCGCGCCGCCGAGCACATGGTCGAGATGGGGCCCGGTGCGGGCGAGCTTGGGGGTGAGTTGGTCGCCGAAGGTAGCGTCGCAGAGATCATCGACAACGAGGTCTCCCTGACCGGCGCCTATCTGTCGGGGCGCCGCACCGTGGACGCGCCTTCGCAACGGCGCAGCGGTGTGGGCTCGCTTGGGGTCCGGGTCGCGTCGCTCCACAACCTACGCGACGTTCGCGCGGAGTTTCCGCTGCGTGCGTTTTGCTGTGTCACGGGGGTCAGCGGAAGCGGCAAGAGCTCGCTGATCGTCGATGCGTTGCTGCCCGCGGCTCGAGCGAAGCTTGGGCTTCAAGCAGACGTTCCGCCGGGTGTGTCGGTCGATGGAGGCCAGGGGCTCGAGCGCGTGTCCTTCGTCGACGCCACGCCGATTGGACGCAGCGCCCGCTCCAACCCGGCGACGTATCTCGGCTTGCTCGGGCCGCTACGCGAGCTCTTTGCCGGGCTTCCCGAGGCGCGTGCGCGGGGCTATCGCGCCGGGCGTTTCAGCTTCAACGTCAAGGGTGGCCGCTGCGAGGCGTGCAAGGGCGAAGGCGTGCAGCGAATCGCCATGCAGCTTCTGCCCGACGCCGAAGTCGAGTGCGAAGTCTGCGGCGGCAGCCGATACAACCAGGAGACGCTGCAGATTCGCTATCGCGGTTTGAGCATCGCCGAGGTGCTCTCGTTGCCGGTCGAAGAAGCGTACACCTTGTTCGAAGCGGTTCCGGCGCTGCGCTCGCGCCTCGAGGCCCTGCGGCGCGTCGGCCTTGGATACCTCGAGCTCGGCCGTCGCTCGACCACCCTGAGCAGCGGCGAGGCGCAACGCATCAAGCTAGCCCGCGACCTCGCCCAGCCTGCCCGCAAGCCCACGCTGTACATCTTCGACGAGCCCACCCGAGGCCTGCACTTCGTCGACGTCGAACAGCTGATCGGCATTCTCCATCAGCTCGTCGAAGATGGGCACACGGTCATTGCCGTCGAGCACCAGCTCGATTTAATTCGGAATGCGGACTTCGTCCTCGATTTGGGGCCGGGATCGGGGCCGGACGGGGGGAGGGTGGTTGCCTCGGGGACGCCGGAGGAAGTTCGGGGGAGTGGGTCGGTGACTGGGGGGTTTATTTAGGCCGCGCCAGTGCCAGTGTCACAAGAGTAATGGCGACCGGGCCACACCGGTGCGGGTGACGCATTCCGCTTCGGCAGCGGAACAAGGACAGCGAATCGAACACGGGGAGCTGATCATCGACGTCACGGAGGAACAAAAGAAGCTTCACGCCCAGCACCATCCGCACCAGGTCTTGGAGACGCGCTGGGCGATGAGGTTTTCGAAATGAAGGCCCCCTACATCGTCAACATCCCCCCGATTGTGCCCCACTCGTTCAAGAACCTCGGCGACGACTTGACCGAGCTGATCGTCATCTTCCCGACCAATGTCTGGGAATACGACGTCCTCGATTATTTCCCGTTCGAGAATCCCTAAAGCCGCGGAAGAAGTTGGAGCAAGGCATTTGCGCTCGGCGACTGCCTCAGCCGCTGGCGTTCAGCGATCGACTGAATGCGTCGCCGACTGTGACGCAGGCTTCTCGGATTTCGAGCTCGCCGCCGACGAGGATGGCCAAGGGGTTGACCTCGACGGCCTCGATCTGGTCGCGCCACTGATGAACAAACGCAGCCAGGCGCATCAGGACGTCGCCGATGGCGCTGACCGCCTGGCTTCGCTCTTGCGGGGTTCCGGACAACAACAGCGAGCTTCCTTGGAGTCGAAGCAGGACGCGTTCGAGGGCTTTGGCGGTTGCGGGGAGAACGGTTTGGGTCGTATCGCCTGACGCACGGCCGTGGGGATCGGCAAAGCCGATCTCCGCCAGGACCGGGCCGGTAGCGAGGGGCTCCATGCGAACCCGGAGTAGGGTTCGCGCCATCGTCGAAGCGCTGACGGTGACGCCGAGCAGCCTCGCGTCGGGCGATCGATTTTTGGCCATGGCCATGATTTGGCGAAACGCGTCACGGGCTTGGCCGGCCGAGTAGACTTCCGCGGCGAGGTCCGGGTGGTCCCAGAGACGGAGATCGGGTGACGCCAGGGCGACACGTACGGGAAAGCCGATGCGCGAGGCTTCGGACGCCGCACGCGAAGGCGTGGCGCAGAGCTCTTCGAGGGGCAGGGGAACGTCATACGGACCGAGGGCTGCCTTGCTGGCGGGATCGGAGAGCGCGCGCTTCGGCCCGAGGATCACGTCGAGCACGGCATCGGCTTCGACGCCTTGGACCACGGGGACTTTCGGACGGGAGGGGTCTTGCGATGCACGCATCGCCCGGAGCGCCGCGGCAACGTCGCGCGGGGATCCGATCGTTTTGCTGGCCCCGCCAGGGGCTTCGTGGGCGATTAGGCCGTCGTCGATGCGAACGAACCTGCCGTCGCTTCGGTGACTCACGCTCTCCCCAAGCCGGACGCGATCCACCGCGGGGAGCTCTTTGGTCGTGGCCGCCCAGGGACGTTCGATGTCGATCTCCAGTAGGGCAGCGACGGCGACCAGGGGGCCGGTCTCGTCGACCGCGGGCAGACCCAAGTCGTGAAGGAGCCCAAGCCGCTGAGGGCCGATGACCGCCACTGGGATTCTTTGCTTCCGAGCCCGCATCGCCTCGGCCAGCCGGACGACCGCGTTGGCGGTCAGCGGCGCCTCGACCGCGACCCCGGTGAGACCTCCGCGGTTCACGGCGTCGATCGCGGCTTCCCAGGGCCGGTCGTGGACCTCGGGCTCCAAGGACAGACCAATCCGACCGGCGCAGCGCGCCATATCGACTGCCAGCTCCGGACAATCACAGAAAATGCTCCACGCTTTTGGCATCGCCGCGAGTCGAAGGATAGCGCTGGCGCGCGATCGCGCCCACTTCCTCGATTCTGGACCCTACTCGAAATTCCCCTGCGTAGTCTTGTGGCTCGATCCCAAACATCGGATCAGCTCTAGCTTTGTGGTGACGCGGGCTTGACGCCCCGAACAGCACGGTGATAATCCGGGCTCGGTCGGTCTAACCCCTCTTATCAAAAGGGGGAATCAGCCGGTGGGGGTCATTCTGAGGGGAGTCGCGACATGCGTCTGAAGCTGATTGCGGGCAACCTCGTGATTGTACTGCTGGTGGGCTTGGGGTCGTACCTCGTGGTGCGGACCCAGCTGCGTTCGGAGCTATCGAGGCAGCTCGAGGACCGTATCGGCGACGATTCGGAGCTTTTTGCGAGGTCGTGGCGTGCCGATGGGGCGCGCCTTGCCGAAGGGGTGGGGAACCGCGCCAGCAGCAACTCGGTTCGGAACGCCTTCACGGCGCTCGGGGAAGCCAACCAACGGCGGCGCGCCTTCGAGGCCGCGCAGGATGTCTCCAAGTGGTTCCAGGATCCGGCCCGGGGCCGGGGCGAGCGGCCGCACATCGTGGCGGTGATCGACGAGACCGGCCGAGTCATCGCCCGGGACACAGACCGCAATCGTATGTATGGCGACCCGCTGCTCAGTCGCGTTCCCGTGCTGCGCCGGGTGTTGCGGAATGGGGCTTCCCGCTACGGGGTTTGGGCGCACGAGGACAAGCTTCTTCAAGTGGGCGTGGCAGCCGTTCGCAACGACCGAGGCGGTGTCGTCGGCGCGTTGCTCGTCGGGTACGACCTCTCCAATGGCTTTGCGAAGCAAGAAGCGCGCTTGATCGGGCACGACCTGCTCTTCGTCATGGGGGAGCGCATCTACAGCACGTCGACCTCCGTGGATGTCCGCGATGCGCTTCAAAAGGCGCTCTATTCGCCGCCGCTCGACAACGGAACCCTGGCCGCGCTGCAGGGCAAACCGACACTGCCCTGGATGACGACGCTTGCCGGTGACGACTACGTTGGCACCATCGCTGTACTGCCGATGGCGCGCGGCGTAGAGGCGGCCTACGTCGTCTTGGCTGACCAATCCAAGTACATGGCGCTTGCCGGCGTAGCCAACATGATCCTCTGGCTCACGCTCCTCGGGATCGCTGGCGTTGCGATCTATGGCTACATCATCGCCAACAGCCTCATGGAGCCCATCGAGCAAATGGAAGACGACATCCTCGCGGTCATCAACGGCCGGGGCGAGGTTCGACTCGACGTCGACACCGCGGAGCTCGGCGGCCTTTCGTATCGGGTGAACCAATTGATCAATTTGTTCACCGGTGTCGCCGAGGAAGATGAAGAGGGGCGCGCGGTGACGAGTAGCGGCGGATGGGAGTCGGTGAGCATCTCTAGCCCTGGATTCGCGTCGCGGTCGAGCTCGGCCGGCCCCGTTCAAACCGACGACCCGGAGGCCTCCGCCCTCGCAGCGGTTCCGGAGGGCCAGTACTACGCGCAGCTCTACAAGGACTATGTCGCGGCGAAGCAAGCGGCAGGGGAGGATGTTTCGAACATCCCCGAAGCCCGCTTCATCGAGCGAATCAAGGGCAACGCCGCGCACCTGTTGAAGAAGCATGAAGCGCAAATGGTGCGCTTCAAGGTCGAGACCATCGGCGACCACGTCAATCTGAAGCCTGTGGTCATCCACTAGTCCCGAACGTCGGCGCCGCGGCCCCTCTCGTTGCATCGCGGGCCCGTTCGGCCTAGTTGTTGTCGCGTCATGGGGCTTTTCGATGTGTTCAAGGGTGGCGGTGGCGGGCTCAGCAAGCACGTTGCGCGCGTGGCGAATAAGCGTGCTCAGAAGCACGAGCGCTGGGAGTCGATTCAGGTGCTCGCGAACGACGGGTCGGACGAGGCCATCCGCGCGCTGTTGACGCGTTTCGCCGTTAGAGTCGACCCGAGCATCACCGATGGCGAGGAGAAGAATGCGGCATTCCTCGGTGTCGTCCAAAACGGAGAAGCGGCGCTCGGCCCGGTGCGCGATTTCCTGGCGTCGTCCGAGAGCCTGGCCTGGCCGATGAAGATTCTACGGGAGCTTCAAAGCGAGGAAGAGGTCACGACGACCCTGCTCGAGTTGCTCTCGAAGATGGATATCGAATACGAGCGTGACCCTCAAAAGAAGATCGACCTCATCGCAAGCTTCGAGGAATGCAAAGACCCGCGCATCGTCGACGCGGTGACCCGCTTTCTCGAAGACATGAACGAGACGGTCCGCTTCCACGCCGCCGGCGCAATACTGGCCCAGGACGAAGCCGACGCGGCCCTCGAACCGATGACGAAAGCGTTTCTGGCCGAAGAAAGCGTGCGCGTGCGAATGCGCATGCTCGACGGCTACATCGACCGCGGCTGGAAGCTACTAGGCGACGTGAAGGAAGAAGCCACGAAGAAGATGCCGACGGGGTACTCTTTGGGTAAGAAGGGCGAAGTCCGGAAGAACTAGAGCCGGCGGCCCCCAAGGCCAGCAGGCGGCAGCGCGAGCCCGCAGGGCGAAGCACGGCGCAGAGCGCCGGCAAGGCGAAGCGCAGCGACCGCCGCGCCAGGGAGGATTACGGGTGGGGGTGGGCAGGCGGTGTAATTAAACCTCACCAGCCCCCAAGCCCCGCAACCCCTCACATCACATCCGCGGCAGCCTCATCGAGCAGCGTCGCAGCTGCCGCGCCTTTTCCCGCGCCCCGGGTAAGCTCGTGTTCAGTCGGTCGTCTTCGTCTTCGGCGGTAGGACGAAGATGAGCCCGACGGTGAACATGCTGTTGAACTGCTTCAGGCGATCACTGCTGTCGATCTGACCGTCGTTGTTGTTGTCCGTGCCGCTGGTGTTGTACTTGAAGGGGATGCCTCGCCAGCGCAGCGCGATGCCTAGGAAGTCGCGGAAGAAGGCGTTGAACGAAACCCCGAAGGAGGGTGCAACGACCGTGCGCTTGGAGCGCGCTAGCTGGCTCCCTAGGCAACCCGGGTCCTGAGGAGCGGTGGCGCCTATGGGCGTGCAGTACTGAGGCGTCGTGACCGAGTCACGCCGAATCTCGGTGTCGGCTCGTTCTTCGACGCCCACGAAGGCCGCGCCCACGAAGAAGTCGAGGTCCGCATCGAAAAAGACCTTCTGGAACATCGCGAGCTTGCCGCGGAAGGGCATGAAGTGAGCTTCCACGCCGGACCACCAGTTGACACGTGCAATCTGGTCCGGGTAGTTCTCACGGCTCGGCAGATCCAGGCGGTTGGGATCTTGAGTGACGCCCTTCGATTGGATTTCTTTTGTCAGATTCGTGTCGAGCTGGCCGACGGAGTAGCCGCCCCAGCCGCCAATACCGAACCAATCCACGAAGTGGAACCGCAGTTCGCCTCCGACGATGAGGGAGCGAGCGTATTCGTCGCCAATCGTGAATGCGAAGAACGGCTCGACGTGTAGCCGCATCGAGCGCCAGAGTCGGAGCTTCTTCACGGAAGTCGCGCCGGCAAGCGGCCCGCTCACCTGTACGTCTTGCGCACTTGCGATGCCCGCGCCTTGACGCAGGCCGTCGCCCAAGACCAGGCAGAGCGCCAGCGCTGCCAAGATGCTGATTCGCAAGAGCGTCTTTGGTGCGAGCTTCATCATTTCGGTAGCCGGTACTCGAACTTAATCGGTAGGAAGAGGGTGAAGCCAATTTGAATGGACGTGTTGGCTACGAACGATGACCCCGATTGGAGCCAGGTCGACGGTTCGAAGCGCGCGGGTCCCGGCGCCACCTGTGTGTTTTCGAATTGGTCGGGCCACATGTACGCTCTGAACTCGGTGAAGAACGTCAGGTAACGCGTGAGGAAGATGCGCAGTCCGGCGCCGACATTGAACGCGACGTTGGTTTGCCAATCGAATGTGCGATTCGGGTCGAACACCGGAATCGGTTGCGTCCGCATCAGCCCGACGCCACCGATGAGATACGCGTCCCATTGGAAGATCTTCTTGCGGACCTTGAACTTCCCGTAGAAGGGCACGTAGGTGAAGTTGACCCAGAGCCCGAACTGCCAGTCGTTGATGGGCACGCTCAGACGAAACTGGTTCTGAATCCGAGGTACGAAGCTCGTATTTCGCTCGAAGGGGTTCGTGCCCCAGTCGTACCAAATGAAGTTCAGGCCGACCGAAAGCACGTTGGTGAACCAATAGTTGAGCGCGAGGCCCAAGCCATAGTGCTTCAAATACGGGTCGTTCAGCGTGAACGCCGCAGACGGCGCGACCTCGAGACGCTTCAGGCGAAGCGCGTAGATCTGCTGGACCGCGTAGATTTCCTCGGCGATCTCTTCGCGCTGAGGCGTGGCTTCCGTCGGCCCCGAATCGGCCTCGTTGCCAGCAGCGAGCTCCTCGATGAGATCGCCTTGGCCTTTCGAATCCTCGGCCGGCTCGGCGTCCTCCTCATCGACCTCGTCGAAGGAGAACTCCATCTGGGCCTGGACCGCCGTCGGTAACGCCATCAGAAGCGCCGCCATGAGTAGCGCAATCCCCCCCAATTCTCGCATCGGCCTTTGGCCTTCCCCCCTGAGTGCCCCGGCCCCCACCGTGGCAACTCGCTGAAATCACGTAACAACTATCCGTTTTCGATCGGACGACAAGACTATATCACGGTGAATATCGCACTACCAAATCCGCTAGCGATTTTTGATGCATTTCCGCCGAGACGCATGGAGCTAGGCGAGGCTCTGGGCCTCCTCGCCAGGCTCGAGGGCCTCCGGCGACTCGAAAAGCGCCTCTAGGAACGCCTCGGTGGCGAAGGGCTTGAGATCTTCGACCTTCTCGCCGACCCCGATGAACTCGATCGGCACCTGGTGCTGGTCGACGATTCCGAGGATTACGCCCCCCTTGGCCGTGCCGTCGAGCTTGGTGAGGACGATGCCGCTCACGGGGAGCGCTTCCTTGAACAGTTGAGCCTGTTGAATCGCGTTTTGGCCTGTGGTGGCGTCGAGCACCAGCAAGACGTGATCGGCTGGCCGGCCCAAGGCTTTTTCGACGGTGCGCCCCAGCTTCTTGAGCTCATCCATGAGCGGAACCTTCGTGTGAAGGCGACCAGCCGTGTCAGCGATCACGAGATCGACGCCACGGTCTTTTGCGTTTTGAATGGCATCGAAGATCACCGAACCGGGATCGGCGCGGTCCTTGCCTTTGATGACTTCGCAGCCCACGCGCCGGCCCCAGACTTCGAGCTGGGTGACTGCCGCGGCGCGGAAGGTGTCGCCCGCCGCAAGGAGCAGGGTCTTGCCTTGGCGGTCAAATCGACTCGCAAGCTTGCCGATGGTGGTCGTCTTGCCGACTCCGTTGACGCCGACGACCAAGATCACCGTGGGCGCCGCGCCGAGCGCAAGCCCGCGGCCGCTCGCTGCGAGAATGCTTCGAGCCTCTTCGCGAATCGCGTCCCAGGCATCTTGTGGCGAGGAGAGCTGGCCGCCGCTCATCTGTGTGCGCAGCGCCTCGAGCACGCGCTCCGTCGTGTGCACCCCGACGTCCGCGGTGATCAGCACCTCCTCCACCTCGTCCAGGATCGAAGTGTCGAGCTCGCGGCCGCGCCGAAACACGTCAGCGAGGCGCGAAATCAGATTGCCGCGGGTCGACTTGAGCCCCGTCCGGAAGGCACCGAGGTCGGCCGGAGGAGCGGGCGGAGGTGTGACGCGTCCGTGACGGACTGGGGCAGGGGCAGCCGGTGCCTCCGGTGGCCCGGTCAGAAGATCTTCGATTTGGAGGGGAAGGGTCGACTCGGGCTTCGATTCGCCGGCCTCGCCGAGGCGAATCTTCGGGTGCTCGTCCTCGAGGGCCTCGGGGGTGGGCGCAGGTTCCGGCTCCTCGGACAGCGTGTGCTTCTTTCGCGCGCGCACGAACCCGATGAGGATGCCAAGCAGAATCAGCCCCGCGACCGCTGCAATCACCGCGAGCGTCGTTGGGTTGTTCAAATCTAGTTGTAGTGACTCCATGCGACCTCTGTCAGCCCCCGGTTGGCCGTTGCGACCGCCGCAATATAGAGACGGGGACACGGGGCAGTCAACGCGGCTGCACAGACGAATCGGTTGCCGTGCCGCTTCTCCAGCTGTGATACTGAAAATGGAGGGGAAGGGCGGGAGCTGTTGAAGGGGCACATGGGCCGGTGGCATCTTTGGCAAGCGCTCGCGCTGGCCTCGCTCCTTTTGACGAGCACGGCGGCGGCCAACGGCCGTGACGACTACCTCGTTCGCTTGCTTCGTGAATCCCCAGCCTTTCGTGTGCGCGCGCAGGCCGCATTGTCGCTCGGGCAATTGGGGCCGACCCGCCGTTCGTTGGAAGCGCTCGAACGCGCGGTGCGCGACAAGCATCCGGCAGTACGGGTATCGGCGATCTCGTCTCTACGGCGATTGGAGTCCAAAGAATCTCTTCCGGTGATCGAGAGGGCGATACGAGATGGGAACAAATCTGTGCGACGGGCGGCGGTCGAAGCCGCGGCGGCGCTGAGCGCCGTGGGAGAGCGCGAGCGCGGGCCGGGCCGGACCGAGTACCTGGTCTCGGTTGGGATGCCTGGCGCCAAAGCGGAGCGGGTTTCCCGTCAGATGCTCTTCGATGCGCGAATCTACTTGTCCGAGCAATTGCTGACGCTCCGCGGGATTGAGCTCGCTCCGGACGACTTGACGCCGGCAGACGCGAAGCGGGAGGTGGTCCAGCGGAGCCTGAGCGGATATCACCTGGAGAGCTCGATTGTCACATTGGAGCCCTCGGGAGCCGGCGTGAGGGCCGTGGTTTCCATCATCGTGCTGTCATACCCCGGGCGGGACATGCGCGGCATGCTGCGTGGCGCGGCGACGGCGTCCGGTCGCTACAGCGAACAAAGCGCCGAGCTCGCGGTACATGGCGCCTTCGTCAGCGCCCTCCGCCGCCTGCCCGGCTTGCTCGAGGCGACGAAATCGAAAGGAAGCCTTTGACCGGCAAAGAACGATGGGCGTAGGAAGTGAGAAACGCGATGGGCGATAAGAAACAACGCAAGATGCGAAACTACCTGCTCGATCGGCGTTTTCAGCTGAAGTACACGGGCATGGTGCTTCTCGTCACGGTGTCGGTCGCGAGCGGGCTCGGCTTGATGGCATACCGATTCTCGCAACGCCAGACCGAAGCGCTGACGGCGCAGATCGCGGCGCAGCCGGATCTCGATGTGGAGACGGCGAATGACCTCGAGCAGTTTGCCAAACAGGAGGATCGGGAGATTCGCAACGCCATCATCGTTGGCGTGCTGATTCTCACGCTGCTGCTTGGCCTCACCGGCATCGTGGTCACCCACCGCGTGGTCGGGCCGACGTACCGTATGAGGCGGCTGTTCGCGCACGTGGGCGAGGGCCACTTGGAGATCAGCACCGGGATTCGAAAAGGAGACGAGCTTCAAGAGCTGTATCACTCCTTCGCGGAGATGGTGGAGTCGCTGCGTGGCCAGCGATCCGAAGAGATCGAGCAACTGGAACAGACGTTGATCAAGATGGAAGCAGCCGGCGTACAATCCGCTTACATCACAGAGCTTCGCGCGGTCATCGACCAAATTCGCAAGACAGTCGACTAATACCGGGGCGCGGCGGAATGCGATGCGGGGGTGCGACGGACGGGGCGCGCTGCCGCAGGTGTTGGGTGGCCGGGGGGGGATTGGGTGCGTGGTTTGGTTTAGTTACACCGCCCCGCCCACCCCCACCCGTAATCCTCCCTGGCGCGGCATTCGCTTCGCTCTGCCTTGCCGGCGCGTTCGCGCCGGGCTTCGCCCTTCGGGCTCGCGCTGCCGCCTGCCGTTTGGGAACGTTGTTCGTCCTGTCTCCGTGTGGAGGGGCACAGAAAAAGGCGCGATATGGGGCGGAGTCGACGTGTGAGTGACAATCGGCAAGACAGCAAGCCGCTCCGATTGGCGAGAGCCCCGAGGGGCGCCTTGCGTGGCCTCAGGCCCCAAGCCCTTCCGGCCACCTTTGCAAGGCGCCCCGTTCGACGCAGCCCCGTGTCGCGTCTTTTTCCGCGCCCCGGTACGCGCGTCGCGAGGTGTTCTTCGATCGTTTGGTTGGGGTATTGGGGATCTCTTTCGGGTCCGGTAGAGTCGCGGAGCGGAGGTGGTTATGCGGGCTCTCAAAGTGACGCTGTTGGTTCTCCTTGGTCTCGTCGTTGTCGTGCTGGGCATCGGGGCGTTTCTTCCAAAGGATTTTCGGGTGGAGCGATCGATCGAGATCGATGCTTCGCCGGAGGTGGTGTTCGAGCAAGTGAGCTCACTGCGGAAGTGGAATGCCTGGTCGCCTTGGATTGCGCGGGACCCTTCGATTAAGAACGAGTTCACGGGGCCCGACGACGGAGTCGGCGCGACGGTGAGTTGGACCAGTGAGGAGTCGGGTGACGGTACGCAGACGATCACGCTCAGCGAGCCTCCCACGCGAATCGAAATGAAGCTGGACTTCGGTGACATGGGGCAGCCGAATGCCGATTGGACGTTCGTGCCGAGCGGCGACGGGGTTCGGGTGACCTGGGGCTTGAGCGGAACCGCGTCCGGTCCGCTGGGCGGGTACTTCGCCAAGATGATGGACGGCTGGGTTGGGGCGGACTACGAGGACGGCCTTGCTCGCTTGAAGAAAGTCGCCGAATCGGTGCCGGCTGGCGAGTAGCCGACGACGATGATTCGAATCGCGTTCATCACCGCGGTGCTGGTTTCGCTCGGGGCGTGCCATACGATTCCGGACCCGAACGACCCCGAGCGGCAGAAGCGCATCGATGATTGTTTGAGACAATGCGGTGGCGGAGCCTCGGGACGGGAGAACAACGCGTACCCACCGGCCCCAAGCGAGCAGGCGGACTCGAGGACGCCCTGTGAGCGGAGGTGCCACGGGATTCCGTAGGCAGCGACAGTTTTGGTTACACCGCCCGCCCACCCCCACCCGTAGTCCTGCGGCGGGCGCTTCGCTTCGCCTTGGGGGCGCGTTCGCGCCGGGCTTCGCCCTTCGGGCTCGCGCTGCCGCCTGCTTCTGGACCGCGCCAGTGATCGTGACCGCGATCGAGATCGGGATCGCGTCAAACGTGGCGGAATGGAAACGAAACGTTTTCGTAATATTCGATTCTTGGTTCGCCGGCTGGGCCATCGAACAGGACTGCTGCGGCGTCGATGCGGGCTTGCACTCGGCCGAGCTTCTGCTGGCGTAGCCAGATTGCCGTTGCGCGCCGCACGCGCGCGAGCTTCTTTCCGCCGATCGTTTCGGCGGGAAATACCGGGCGTGCATTCGAACGGGATCGTACTTCGCACACGACGATCAGCGCACCGCGCCGGGCGATGACGTCCAGCTCCAAGCGGCCGACACGCACGTTGCGGCCGCAAATTTCGAAACCCCGCTCTTCGAGCAACGACGCGACGAGCGCTTCGCCGCGGCGCGCGAGATCGGCCTTACTCGACGTCGAGCAGCGGGTCGCGGACGCAGTAGCTTCCTCGGACTCCGTCGCCGCCCGTCTCGAGAACTTCATCGCAGATGAAACCGCTGGGGCAGCCGCAGGTGGGCACGCTGCTTCCGGCGGGTGCGCCGCAGCGGCACGAGCAGTAGACCTTGCGCTCGACTTCGCTTTCGGGAACGCAGGTCTCTTCGCCGCGTGGGCACTCGTCTTCTTGGAGGTTGTTCGGGTCACCCATCAATCCTCGGACGAGGCAGACGCGCGTTGCGCACTGCACCGAGCTCGTCTCGAGATAGGTCTCCGAGGCCAAGAACCCGCCAATGGGGACCTGCTCCGGCGAGCACGGGTCGCCCACAGCGCTGTTTGAACAGCCCAAGCCCGCCAAACTCAGCAGCGAGATCGCCACAAACCCCTTCAATTCAAGCAATCTTCCACGCATCACACCCCCCTAAGAAGCCCCCGGTCATCCACAGCATAACGGCAATAAGAGATCGTACCCAAACTTCCCCTGCCCTCCGGGGTCAGAAAGGGGAGACGGGGCACAGACGGCCGCCTCGACCTGAATTTGTCACCTTCATGAGCAGGATTCCAGTCTCAATTGCAGTCAGCCCACCAAAAGCTCAATGGCGCTATACCTTGACGACCCCTTCGGCTGCTTTCTATGATGGTACCCGAGCGTGCCGGAAGGGGTCGGTTTCGTTCGAATTTTGGGGGTCAGGGGGAAACTTGGAAAACCAAGGTCCCGCGCGAAGGAGCGCTTTATGAAAGGGATCCGCTTTTTGGCGGTGCCTGTGCTGATGTTCGGTCTGGCGATGCCGATGACCGTCGGAGCACAGGACATGAGCTTTGGGCTCGAGGAGACCGGGCAGAGCCGCGCGCCGGTCAAGCTAGGCAAGCCCTCGAAACGGCTCGCCGAGGCAATGGCTGCGTTCGAAGCCAAGAAGTACGAAACCGCTGCGATGGGTTTTGAACGGGTGTCGGCGGGCAAGTCCAAGGACGACCGAGGCAACCGGCAGCGGGCGCAGTTCCTTTTGGGGCAGTCGCTCTACCAAATGGGCTACCACCAGTCGGCGCTCACCGTGTTCGATGACATCAGCGCGCAAGGGCCGGCGCACATCGACTTTGGAGATACGCTCGAGTGGCTTGGGCTCTTGGCGTCTAAGCTTCCAGAGTCGTCGGGGATCATCGAGAAGGTTGGCCGCTATGGCATCGGCGCACTCGGACAGTTCAAGGACAAGAACCCGGGCCTGTACAACCAGCTTCTCTACTTGATGGGCCGTCACCTGTACGACCAGGCGTCGTTCCGGCAGGCGATAGACGTCTTCCAGGAGGTTGACGCGAAGTCGGCGCAGTACAGCTACGCGAAATTCTTCGAAGGCATTTCGTTCATCCGCATGCGCAAGTCGCGTCCGGCGATTGCGTCGTTCCGCGCGATTCTCGACGCCATCGATGCTGGGGACATCGAAGGGGTCGACGAAGACCGCATGCGAAACCTGGCCTGGATCTCTTTGGCCAGGGTCTACTACACCGCGGCAAATCAAGGGAAGGGCGGCCAAATCGACGGCACCCTGCTTGGCCAGTCAGTCGAGTCCTGGACCAAAATCGACCAGTCGAGCGAATACTGGCTCGATTCGCTTTTCGAATCTTCCTGGGCATTCTTCCTGGCCGATGAGTACTCGCGCGCGCTCGGCAATGTGCACACGCTGTATTCGCCCTACTTCGACCAGGCGTTCTACCCTGAAGCGCTCGTCCTGAAAGCGGTGACCTTTTTCGTGAACTGCCAGGTCGACAATGCCGAAGCCACCGTTGCGAAGTTCCACGACACGTACGACCCGGTCAAGCAAGAGCTCGACTCGGTGCTGGCGAAGCACCAGGACAACGCTGACTTCTTCGAGTTCCTGAGGTTGGTGCGAAACGGCGAAGCGGACCTTTCGCCTCGCGTCCGCCCGATCGTGTCGACGGCGTTGAGCGACCGCACGGTGCTTCAGCATCTCGAATACGTTGCCTTGCTCGACAGGGAAGAAGAGCGGCTCGCGAAGTCCGGCGAAACCTTCGCGGGCTCGCCCATCGGCGAAAAGATTCTCGAAGACGTTTCACTCGCGAAAGCCTTCGCGGTTGACCAGGCCGGTGATTTGGCGCGCGGCCGGTACCAGCGGCTGATTCGCGAGCTTCGAGACCTCAGCAATCAGGTCGACACGGTGGAGCTCGAAATCGCGACCTTCCGCCGCGGTCAGATCGACCAGGAGCTGCAACAACAGATGTCGCTCGCCAAGCAATCGAAAGGTGGCGACGTGAACGTGGACGAAGAACATCAGCTCTGGCCGTTCAACGGGGAATGGTGGCGAGATGAGCTCGGGTTCTATCGACAGCAGGTGACCAACCTATGCACGCGCTAATGAAATCGAAGTACGTGGCAAGCTTCCTTTGCGGGTCGCTCGCAATGATTCTTGGGGGCGAGGCAGCCGCGGAGCAGGCTCCGATGAGCACCGCCCCGATGTGCATTCCGCAGAGCACTGAGCGAGAGATCGCTGCGTGTCCGGCCGGGTCCAAGAAGTCAGCCGCCAAAGAGGGCGGGACCGCGCCGGTCTCGCGTATGAAGGCGACCGCGCCCAAGAAGAGGGCGAAGCAGGGGGCGACCGGACCGTCGCTCCAGATTGACATGAGCACGCGGCTCGGTCGGGAGCAGACGCGCGCACGGGCGGAGAACCTGCTCGAGCGAGAAATTGCGATTCTTCAGCGTCTCGTCAAGAACAGCGCCGAGGATGACCCACGACGGCCCGAAGTTCTATTGCGACTCGCCGAGACGCAGTTCGAGATGCAGATCGCGAAGAACGCCAAAGTTCGGTCGTTCGACGACCCGATCTACGAAGCGTGCACGCGCGACGGCGACAAAGGCCGCTGCAAGCAGGCGCGAGAGGGCCAAAAAGCGGCCACGGCCGAGCTCAACGCGGTTCGCGAAGACAGCATCCGAACCTACGCGACGCTCGTCCGCGACCATCCGAAGTTTAAGCGAATGGACGAGGTCCTATTCTCGCTGGCCTTTGCCCTCCAGGAGCTCGACCAATTCGACAAGGCGCGCTCGGTCTACCGACGGCTGATCAAGGACTATCCGAAGAGTCGCTTCGTGCCCAACGCCTATCTGTCGTTCGCCGAGTACTACTTCAACGAAAGCGACATGGAGGCCGCGGCGAAATTTTACCGCAAGGTCCTCGAGTTCCCACCCAAGCAGAACTCGGTGTACGGCTACGCGCTCTACAAGGTCGCCTGGGTCGAATACAATCGCGAGCGCTACCGGCAATCCTTGCAGGGCTTCGTGGACATTCTCGAATTTGCCCGTACGAGCAAGTATGCGAGTGACTCCAAAAATCTAGCGCGGCAGGCGCGCAAGGACCTGGTGCTCCCGTACTCGAGGTACGGCTCGCCCAGCAAGGCGCTCGAGTTCTTCAGGCGGTACGCAAAGGACGATGCGCAGGCGCACGAGATGCTCGAGCACCTGGGTAACCTCTACTTCGACACCGGCCAATGGCCTCAGGCGATCACGGTCTACCACAAGCTCATGGCCGATGCGCCACGAAGCAACTCGCTTTGCGACTGGCAGACGAAGGTCACCAGCGCCGTGGTTTCGTCGAAGCCCAAAGACGACCAGATCGTCGAGCTCAAGCGCCTCGTCGACGTTTACCGAACGTTCAAGAAGGGTGGAAAGCCCGCGGACAAGGTCGAGCAGTGCAAGGTGGAAACGGCCACGACCATGCTCTGGCTCGGAACTTCCTGGCACCGCGAAGCCATTGGCACCGACACATCTCCGGGCACGAAGAACAAGAAGACCATGTCGCAGGCCGCGGTGCTCTACCGGACGCTGCTCAAAGAGTTTCCGGACATGAACGAGATGGAGTTCACGAACATCGACAAGCGCGACTGGCCGACGGAGTACAAGATTTCGTACTTCTATGCGGAGCTGCTCTGGAAGATGGAAGAGTGGAGCCAATGTGGGCCGGCCTTCGATCACGTAGTCGAGTTGAACACACAGGGCGAGTTCACCAGTGACGCCGCGTATGCCGCGGTGCTCTGCTACAACAACCTCTACCAGCAGCAGTACGTGCCGCGCGAGACCGAGACCCGGTTCGTCAGCAAGCGCGACCAGAAGGCGATGAAAAACGCCAAGGCCGAGCCGACGAACGACTTCGCGAAAAAGAAGCTCACCCCGCTACAGGAAGGCATGCTGGAGGCCTTCAATCGATACGTTTGCTACGTCGACAAGGCGGAGGATCTATCGACGATCAAGTATCGGCGGGCCCGAATTTACTACGAGGCAAATCGATTCGAAGAGGCTGCGGTGCTCTTCCGCGACATCGCGTTCAACCACAAGGACAGTGAGCTCGCAGAGTACGCGGCAAACCTGTACCTCGACTGCCTCAACGTGCTTGGGACGCAGATCCCGGAGCCGCGGGTCGCCTGTATCCAGGAGCTCAGCGCGTCGATCGATCCGATGTCCGCATCGTACTGTGGCACCGAGCAGCTGAGCGAAGAGCACCCGGACTTGTGTGGAACGCTCGGCAATCTGCAGTGCCAAGTCCGCCGCAAGGAAGCCGAAATCTATCAGAAGACGCAGCAGTTCAAAAAGGCAGCTGCGACGTACGTCCGCATCTTCCGGCGCCACGAAGAGTGCGGCGAGATGGACGAGATGCTCTACAACGCGGCGATCAACTTCGAGGCCGCGCATTTGCTCGGTCGCGCCATCCAGGTGCGGACCGTGCTGACCGAGCGCTACCCGGAGAGCCCGCTCGCCAAAAAGGCGGTCTACCTGATCGGCCAAAACTTCCAGGCGCTCGCCTACTACGAGCAGGCCGCGAAGTACTACGAGCAGTTCGCGAGAAAATTCCCGGGCGAGGACGGCACGAAATGCAGCGCCGAAGAGAAGAAGCTCGGGACCTGCCCGAACGCCATCGAAGGCCTCGAACAAGCGACGTTCTTCCGAATCGGGCTAGGAGACGACAAGACCGCGATGGAGGACTCGGACCTGTTTGCGCGCAACTACAAGCGCAAGCTTCCGCGCCAGACCTCGCAGGTCATGTTCTCGATTGGCTCGATCTACGAGCGACAGAGCCGCTGGTCTCAGGTGATCGCGCACTACAAGGACTACCTCGCGAAGTACGGAAAAGTCGGGATGCCACACCAGCTCATCGAGGCCAACACGGCCATTGGGCGGGCATTTTGGGAGCTCAACCGGAAAACCGAAGCGCAAAAGCACTTCCAAGCCGCGGTGAAGGGTTGGACGTCGGGCGCGCCGAGACGAATCCGTGCGCTCAAGGACACCTCCAACGAAAGCAAGGTTCTCTATCTCCGGGAGGCGCTCGATAGCGCCGCGGAGTCGCAGTTCTATTTGTCGGAGTTCAAGTTCGCCGAGTTCCAGAAGGTCGCGTTCCCACAGTATCGCGGGGGCAAGAGCATGGCGAAGGTGAAGAAGTGGTCGGACAACGAGTTCAAAAAGTGGGTGACCCGCAAGCAGGGCGTGCTTCGGGCGGCCGAGACGGACTACGCGAAGATCGCGAAGATGACCGTCGACCTCGACGGTGTTCAAATGAAGTCGGCGCCCTGGCAGATCGCGGCCGCTTCACGAACCGGCGAAATGTACCGCAGCTTCGTCGACGAGTTCCGGGACGCACCGATTCCAAGAGAAATCGAGAAAGACCCCGGGCTGTTCGACATCTATGTTGGCGCCTTGGACGACGTCTCGGAACCCTTGCAGCGCCAAGCGATCGACAAGTTCGAGTTCTGTTTGAAGACCGCGACACAGGTCCGATGGTTCAACAAGTGGTCGCGCTCCTGTGAGCAAGAGCTCAACGGGCTCAACCCGACGAAGTACCCGGTTGCGGCCGAGCTTCGGGGCGAGCCCAACTACGTCAAGGCCACCGTCGGGGAGCCCGGCGCGGTGGACCTCGGCGCGATCAATCAGCAAAGGCTGAATTCGAAGGATGCGGTTGCCAAGAGGGAGGAGCCGTGATGCAAAACTACAAGATAACGTTCATGGCCATTGCGCTGATCGTAGGCTGCGGCGGCGAGAGCACGAGCTCGAAGGCGACCACCACACCGAGCGCCGATGTCGCGCGAACGGCAGGGGGGGAAGCGATCACCACGGCGGATGGCAATGCGGTGAGCAAAAAGGCCCACAGCAAGTGGGAGTCGGCCCTGGACGAGTTTGATGCCAATGAAAAGAGTGGCTGGACCTCTGCGAAGTGCAGCTCCTCTTCGAAGTCCTTCGAGCGCGCCGCCGATGCGCAGGGCGGGGGCTTTGCCGAGGCGAGCTACATGGCTGGGCTGGCGCTGTCGCGCTGCGGGGATTCCGCCGCCTATGATCACTACGAGGCGGCGCTCAAAGTCGATTCGAAGTTTTGCAAGGCGAGGGTAGCCCTGGGCCTTCGAGACCTCGCCAACGGGCGCACGGGCCAGGCGAAGTCGGCGTTCGAGGAATCGATCAAGGACGACCCACAGTGCACGTCCGGCTACACGAACCTCGCGATCGTTCAGCGGTCCGAGGGGCAAAGCGAAGAGGCACTCAAGAACCTGCGGCGCGCTTTGGCTATCGAGTCCGACTACCTGTCGGCCTTCAACCAGATGGCACTGCTGCACTACGATCGCGGCAGGAAGGGCAACGCGGCCGAGCTCGACCTCGCGGAGGTCGTGTGCCGTCAGGCTCAGATGCTCGATGCAGACTACGCGCCCATCTACAACACCTGGGGCCTGATCAAGGTGTACAAGGGTGACGTCATCTCGGCGCTTCGGTTCTTCCAAAAGGCTATCACGCTCGATCCGGACCTCTTCGAAGCCCAGATGAACTTCGGCGAGGTCACGATCTCGTTCCGCGGCTACGAAGACGGTCGCAAGGCGTTTGCCCGCGCGGTCGAGCTCCAGCCGAGCAACTACGAGGCGGTCATCGGGCTCGGCACGGCGCTGCGCGGCCTCGAGCGTTTCGCCGAGGCCGAGACGCAGTACGAGCGGGCCAAGCAACTCGATTCCAAGCGTCCCGAAGCATACTTCAACCTGGGCGTGCTCTATCAGGACTACATGTCGGGGTCGGTGAGCGATCTCAAAAAGGCGAGGAGCTACTTCAGCGAGTTCCTGAACCGAGCCGGTAAGCGATCCGAATTCCGTTCCAGCGTGCAAGACGTCAGTAATCGATGCGCGCCGAAGTCGGGCAAGGGCCGCGGCGCGCCAAAGTGCCGACCGGGGCGCATGCAGAACATCGACATCTCGGTCGAGGCGATGCAGATCGCGGGTTAAGGACGAATTATGAAGAATGTAATTTCGAGTTTCACCTCACAAGCACTTGTTATTGCTGCATTAATTGCGTTAACATCGTTGTGGGTAAGCGTGGCTCAGGCACAGGGCATTCCGAGCTCGGAGACGACGTACGACTTCGACGACGACCTGGTGACGGGCGACTTGGTGCGGCCGGACGGCGAGCAATTGATCGTGCGCCGCAGGGGGCGTCGAGCGTCCCTCATTCAGATTCGAGAGCATTTTATTCCCGAGATGCTGAAATCTGTGGAAGATTTGTAATGGGGGATCCGGGTGAGTGAGTCGAGCCACAATACGTCCGTCGCGTTTTCCATCTACGATGGCGACGAGTTGCTCAGCACCGAAACGCTGAGCCAAGAGATTATCAAGATCGGTCGTCTACAGACGAGCGATGTCCGCCTCGAGGACGACAAGGTCAGCCGCATGCATGCGGTCATCGAGGTTACCGGGCCGGGCGAGGTGTTCATCATCGACCTGGGTTCGGCGTCGGGCACGCTCGTCAACGGCGAGAAGATCAACAAGCGGAAGCTGCAGACCGGCGACGAAGTACAAGTCGGCAAGAAGCGGATGCACATCGACATCATCAGCGGAAAGGTGGCGGTTGCCTCGAGGCCGCCTGTCGCGATGGCCGCCGGTGGCGGGGGTGCAACTCCGGTCGTCGATGAGCGGGCGATGAGCGCGATGCTCGAAGAGGAGTCGGAGCCCAGGGCCAAACTGGCGCCCCACGCCGCTGCGCAGGACGACGAGTCGGGGCCGAAGTTCAATCCCTTCGAGGTCGGTGCAAGACGCTTGTCGAAGACACCGTTCGCCAGAACCATCGGAGAAGATGGGCCCGAGTACGGCCTGGTGGCGACCGCGCCCGCGGTTCCCACGCACGAAATCGAAACCAACGAGCGTGCGATCGAGGTATCGGTCCTTTGGGGTGACCGCAACGTCTTGAACGTCGACTATCTGACGCCGCCTCGCGATTACTACGTGGGCGAGCCGGACGGCGATGAAGTGGACTACGTGCTTGGTCACGATGCCATCGGCGTCGATCGGATGCCCTTGTGCATCGCGGAGGGTGCGGGCGTCACGGCGATCGTTCCCGAGGGTGCGAAGGGCGAAGCAACGATTGGCGATCAAACGCGCTCGTTCGACTTGATGCGGGGCCAGGGTGATTTCCGCCCGAGCTCCACCGTGGCCGGAGCCTTGGAGTTCCCCGTGCCCGAAGGTGGCGCGGTTCGCATGAAGCACCGGGACTTCACCTTCATCATCAAAGACGTGAAGGCCGGCAAGAAGGTTGCCGGTCACGCGAAGATGGACATCCGTCCGATGATCTACGTCGCAGGCGCGGCGCTCTTTGCGAGCCTGGTGCTGACGATGTTCTACTTCCAGCCTCCGCGACCGCGAGGGCTTTCCTCGGATCTACTCGCGACCGACTCGCGCCTGATTCAATTCCTGATGGAGCCCGAAGAGCTCGAGGAGCCGGAGCCCGAGTGGCTGAACGGGGAAGACTCGCAGGGCGGCGGCACCGGTAAGGCGCACGAGGGCGAGCAGGGTCAGATGGGCGACGAAAAAGCCGAGAAGACAAAGAACAAATACGGCATTCAGGGGCCGGAGGACAATCCCGACCCCGTGATGGCGCGAGAGCAAGCAGAAGAAAACGCGCGGACCGCGGGCATCATCGGGACACTCGCGTCGATGCAGGGATCGTTCAACGCGCCAACCTCACCCTACGGTGCTGACTTCGCGCTCGGCAACGACCCGACCAGCGCGCTCGGCGCGATGACCGGCAACGACATCGGTCAGAACTTTGGATTTGGTGGCCTCGGCCTGCGCGGCACAGGCCGCGGTGGCGGTGGGCTCGGCCAGGGCACCATTGGCATGGGCAACTTCGGCACGATTGGCCGTGGTGGCGGCCGTGGTGCGGGCGAGGGCGGCTATGGCAGCGGCGTTGGCGGGTTCCGTGGACGCTCGGCCGGTGTGCCTCAAGTTCGCAGCGGCGGCGCGGAGGTGCGAGGCTCACTGTCGAAGGAAGTCATCCGGCGTGTGGTGCGACGCCACATCAACGAGGTGAAGTTCTGCTACGAGCAACAGCTCAACGCGCGGCCCGATCTGCAGGGCCGGGTGACTACGAAGTTCGTCATCTCTCCGACCGGCTCGGTGCAGTCCGCCATGGTTGGAGACTCGAGCCTCCGGAACGAAGCGGTCGAAAGCTGCATCGTCCGTGCGGTTCGCAGGTGGACTTTCCCGGCGCCCGATGGGGGCGGCGTGGTCGTCGTCAATTATCCCTTCCTGCTCGATGCAGCGGGCCAGTGATCGCCCGGTCAGAGACCGAAAAGCGAGATTTCCCGCGGATCTCCCTGCTTTCCAGGGCCTGCGATCCCGTACAGGGCGCAGGGCCTCGTCTGAAACTGGCCAAGAAGGGCGAAACAGCTGAAAAAAGAGCTGGGGCTAGAGTTGTTGGCTACGAGACTAATGCTGTAGGATTGAAGTGCTTGTGAATTTCCAAGCGTAGGAGGCAAGCATGCGCGCTCAGATGTTCGGGTTTGTGGTGGTGGGTCTAGTCCTGATGGGCGGCAATTGTTCGCGCGCCCGCGTCGAGTCGATGAACGAGATGAACGCCGGGGTGGAGCTCGCGCAGATGAAACGCTTCGGCGAAGCGGCGGAGAGCCTCGAGAAGGCTGCCGCGCTCGATCCGACGAATCACCAAGCCTACTTCAACCTTGCGATCGTGCAGATCGAGCTGCGCTCGTTCTCCGCGGCGCGCGAGGCGCTCCAACGAGCGATCGTCGCAAACCCCGACGCAGCGGGCTATCAGGAGAAGCTCGGCTCGGTGCTCATCGAGCTCAAGGATTGGAAGGGCGCGCAGACCGCGCTCAAGAGGTCCCTCGAGCTCGACCCGACGCTCTTCAAGGCGCACTTCAAGCTCGGGCGCTGCAGCGAAGAGCTCGAGGATCCGCAGAACGCGCTGTACCAGTACAGCGATGCGATCATGACCGGGCCTCGCTTCTTGCCGTCGTACTCGGCGCTCGGACGACTCTATGCCGACCTGCGCTACCCGGAGCAGGCCGCTCAGGTTTTGGTCGAAGCGCTCAAGGTCGCGATGCCGGGCACCGAGGAAGAAGCAAACATCCACCACCTTTTGGGCACGGTCTATCAGCAGCAACGCAAGTATGACGAGGCGATTGCGGAGTTCCAATCGGCGCTCGGCATCGTTCCGGGGATGAGCGATGCGTTGTTTTCGCTAGGTTGGACCTACGCGCTTCAGGGCAACGACGAGGAAGCGAAACGCTACCTCGACAAGTACGTGATGATGGCCGGGGCGGATGCACCCGAGCACTACGTCAAAGCCGCGCGAGACCGTCTTGCGGAGTTGAGAACCGAATCGCCTTAGGGGGGCTTAGCCAAGATGTCGGAAGAACAATCGGGGGATGAGGTTCGAGAGCTGACGGCGGCCGAGGTGGCCGAGCTGCAGAAGCTCGACGACGCGATCGCGAAGTTCGAGCAACAGAAGCGATGGTCGGACATGATTCGCTCCATCCTTCAGAAGGCCGAGTTGGTTCAAGCGCCCGCACAGAAGGTGGACCTGTTCCGCCAGGCTGGCACGCTCTACCTCGAGCGATCGAGCAACCAAGCCGAGGCGATCAAATGCTTCGAGCAACTTCTGGAGCTCGATCCCGAGGACACCGATGCCATCGAGCGCCTCAAGGAGATGTACGAGAAGCGCCGCGATTGGGAGAAGCTGATCCGCACCATGCAGCGAGAGGTCGAGCTTCTCTCCGAGGACGATCGCGTGTTGCGCTACGAAGAAATGGCGGAGCTGGCGACGCAGCGGCTCCGCAAGCCAGACGTCTGCATCGAACTTTGGCAGAAAGTGCTCGACACCGATCCCGAGAATCCCAATGCGCTGGGCAATCTGGCGCAGCTATACGAGCGTGCGCGCCAGTGGGAGCCGCTTGCCGAGGTCTTGGAGACGCTGGTCGCCAGCGACACCGACGTCGCCTCGATGAAGCAACAGCTCCAGAAGCTCGGAATGATCTATGCCGACAAGATCGGCAACGATGAAGGGGCGATTGGCGCGTTCAGGAAGCTACTCGATCTCGACCCCTCCGATCGCCGAGCGCAGGAACAGCTCAAGCGACGCTACGTTTCGCTCGGTGCTTGGGACGAGCTCGAGGGCTTCTATGCGGCCAACGAGAAGTGGGACGAGCTCATCCGCATCGTGGAGCGGCAGGCCGAAGCGCAGGAAACCGCCCCGGAGGAACGCGTTGCGCTGCTGTTCAGGGCGGCGCGCCTCTGGGAAGACAAAAAGGGCAAGGCCGACCGCGCCGCGCGCGTGTACGAGAAAATCTTGGGCGCGGACCCGGACAACGTGCAGGCCGCCGAGGCACTGACGCCGATTTACGAAGAGGCACACGACGCGCGCAAGTTGGTTTCGGTTCTCGAGGTGCGGTTTGCGCATGCCAAGGGCGACGATTCCAAGATCGACCTTCTGCGCAAGATCGGCCAAGTGTTCGAGGAGCGCCTGCGGCAGCCCGAGGTTGCGTTCGAGCGTTACTTGGAAGCGTTTTCGCTAGCACCGACACACGACGAGGCGCGGGTCGACGTCGAACGTCTGGCCGAGGAGATGAACGGCTGGGACCGATTGGTCTCGGGCTTCGAGTCGGCCATCGATGGGGTGTCCGATGCGCATCAGGCCGTTCCAATTCGGCTCAGCTACGGTCAGACCTTGGCGCGGCTCGATCGAATCGACGAGGCCATCGAGCAATACCAGCTCGTCTACGACGCGGAGAGCAACAATCTCGATGCGATCAGCGCGCTTGGGGACCTGTACGTTCGCACCGAGCGATTCCGCGACCTGCTCGACATTTATGCGCGCCGAATCGAGCTCGAAGAGGACCCGGATGCGAGGCTCGGCATCGCCTATCGTCGCGCCCGCCTTTTTGCCGATGCGCTGAACGACCCCGAGAAGGCGATCGAAGCGTTTGAAGGCATCGTCGACGAATACGGCGTCGAGCAGAGCGACGCCTGCAGCGAGCTTGAGCAGCTCTACGAGACGGAAGGCCGATGGCAAGACCTGGGTCAGATTCTGGAGCGCCGTATCGAGGCCGGCCCCGACAGCGACGAAGAGCTCGCTGCGCTCAAGTTTCGCTTGGGTCGCGTTTGCGAATCAAGGCTGGATGACAAGCCGCGCTCCGTAGATCTCTACCGCGAGGTGCTTTCGCTGGTCGTCGAGCATGACGGCGCCAAGGCCCGGCTCGAGGAGTTGCTCGACGACCAGGAAGTGGCCGCCGAGGCGTCGCGGGTTCTCGAGCCCATCTACGAGATGAGCGAGGAGTGGGGTCCGTACGTCAATGCGCTTCGAGTTCAGCATGGGTTTAGCAGCGTGCCCCGGGAGCGGCTGCAGCTGCTCACCCGCGTGGCCGACACGTACTTCCAACACATCGGTGACCCCGGTCGAGGGTTCGCTTCGCTGAGCGATGCGTTTCGCGAAGTACCGTCGGACAACACGACCTTATCGCGGCTCGAGGTGCTTGCAAGCGAGCACGACCTTTTCGACTCGGTAGCAGAGCTCACCGGGGACCTGGCGGCCACCGTAGAAGACCCTGCGCTCAGCCGGTCTCTTTGGATCAAGACCGCGCAGATCCACGACACCCAGCTCGGGAACCCGGAAGCTGCGGTTTCGGCGTACCGAAAGGTGCTCGAAGCCGACCCCGCTGACTTCGAGGTGCTCGATCTCCTCGATGCCGTTTACCGAAGCGCACAGCGGTGGCCGGAGCTCGTTGGCGTCCTTCGCGCGCGAACCGAAGCGTATGGGGATCCCGATGAGAAGATCGGCGTTCTCACCGAAATGTCGCGTATCCACGCCGAGCTGCTCGAGGAGAGCGACCAGGCAATCGCGCTGCAAAACGAGATCCTCGACCTGGACCCGACGAACCGGGACGCGTTGATCGCGCTCGACGGCTTGCTCGCGCGGCAGGGACTCTGGGGCGACCTTGCCGACAACGTGGAGCGCCAGCTCTCGATGACGGATGACCAGAGCGAACAGACCGTTCTCCTTCTTCGCCTCGCGGACATCCGCGAAGAGCGAATGGGGTCGACCGATTCGGCGATCGAAATTTACCGCGACGTGCTGGCCAACGATGCCAGCAATCCATCGGCCCTGGGCGCGCTCGAGCGACTGCTCGAGTCGGCGGAGCACCAGGCGACCGTCGCGGACATCCTCGAGCCGATCTACAAGGACGGAGGGGCGTCGGGCCGGCTCGTCGAGGTTTACGAAATTCAAGCGAATCATGCGACCGCGACCGAGCGACGGATGGCGCTATTTCACGAAATCGCGAAGTTGAAGGAGTTTTCGCTGAGCGACCTTCAGGGGGCCTTCGAGAGTTACGCGCGGGCCTTTCGTGAGGATGCCGGAGACCCGAAGGCGAGAGCGGAGCTCGAGCGGCTCGGCACGGCTGTGGGCGCGGCCGATGCGCTCGCTGGCGTGTACGAGGAAGTCGCCGGGTCGTCGGATGAGCCAGACCTCGCGATCGACCTCCTGCTTCGCGCCGCCGAGATCCGGGAAGACGACCTCGGACAGATCGAGCGGGCGGTCGAGCACTACGAGAACGTGCTCGAGCTCGACCCCGAACATCAGCAATCGGCGGACGCCTTGGAGCGCTTGTTCCAGCGGGCCGAGCGCTACGAAGACCTTGCCCGGATCTACCGGCGCAAGGCCAAGATGCTGCCGTCACCGGCCGACCAGCGAGAGCAGCTCGTCAAGGCCGCAGCGATCTACGAGGACATCCTCGAACGGCCGGCAGATGCGATCGCGGTGCACCAGCAGGTGCTCGAAGTCGATCCGGGAGACCTTCAATCGCTCGATCGTCTGATCGAGCTGCAGACGCAGCTCGGCAAGTGGTCGCCGCTGCTCGAAACCTACGAGCGCAAGGCCGAGGTCGTCTCGGACCCGGACGCCCGAAAAGCGCTCTTCCTCGGCATGGGCCAGATTTACGAGGGGCAGCTCGAGGCCTCGGACAAGGCGATCGACGCCTATCAGCGGGTCCTGGAAATCGATCCGGACGACCTTTCAGCTCTCGCCAACCTCGACGGATTGTTCGAAAGCTCCGCCCAGTGGAGAGAGCTGCTTCAGGTGCTCGAGCGTCAATCCGAGCTCACGGTGGATGATGAAGAGCGCACGCAGGTGCGCTTCCGAATCGGGGAGCTCTGGAGAACCCAGCTCGAAGACCCGATGCAGGCGATCGAGATCTACCGCGACATCTTGGCCGAGACGCCGGTTCATCAGCCGACGCTCGATGCGCTGACGAAGATGATGAACGACGCGGTGGAGCCCTTGGCGGCGGCCGAGGCGCTCGAGCAAGTCTACCTGCAGGTCGGGGAGTATCGAAAGCTAGCCGAGGTTCGCGAGGCTCAGGTTCGGTTCACCGAGGATCCGTCCGAGCGGGTCGAGATGCTTCACCAGCTTGCGGAGATATACGAGCTTCAGCTCGAAGATCCACCTTTGGCATTCAACGCCTTCGTCCGGGCGCTTCCGCTCGACCGCGGCAACGAGCTCACGCTTGCCTCCCTCGAGCGCCTCGCCGAGCAGACGGGTAGCTGGCATGAGGCAGCTTCGCGTTTTGATGCCGAAGTCCAGAAGATGAAAGACGAATTTCCGGATGAGGTCGTCCACCTCGCGAAGCGGTCCGCGGTGATCAACGAGGTGCAATTGGACGACGTCGACGCGGCGATCGCCCGTTACCAGTTCGTGGTCGACGTGGATTCGACGGACGTCGCGGCCATCGAGGCCCTCGACCGGCTCTACGAGCAAACCGAGCGTTGGGACGAGCTCGCGGCAACTCTGCGGAAGGAAGCTGCGGTCGCCACGACGCCGGACGACATTCTGAACCTGCAGTTCCGAACTGGGCAGATTTTCCAGAACCGGTTGGGAAACATGGACTCGGCAATCGAGCAGTATCGTGAGATCATCGCCGCGGCGCCCGAGTATTCGCCGGCGGTCACGGCGCTCGAAGATCTCTTCTCGCAGGGTGTGCAGCCGATGGCGATCGGCGAGGTGCTCGAGCCGCTCTACCGCATGCAGGGCAACTGGAATCAGCTGCTCAACGTGCAGGAAGTTCAAGTCGAGCAGCAACGCGACCCGATCGAGCGCGTGGTGATGATGCACCGCCTCGCGGAAATCGCGGAAGACAAAGCCGACGACCACGGGCGCGCGTTCGAGTGGATGCAGAAGGCCCTGCTCGAGGACCCGAGTCACGACCATTCGATCGGGGAGGCGGAGCGCCTTTCGGCCATCGTCGATGGTTGGACACAGCTGGCGACCACCTATGCCAACGGGATTCAGCACACCGGGGATCCGCTCAACAAAGCAGAGCTCGGCCGCCGTCTTGCCAAGGTGTACGAGGAGCAGCTCCACGACATGGAACGGGCCGAAGAGACGTATCGATTCGTGCTCGGGGTGGACGACCACGACGCCAGCGCGCTTCTTGCGCTCGATCGCATTTACACGGAGCACGGGGCGTATCGAGCGCTCGCACAGGTGCTGCGCAAGCGAATCGACGGGTCGAACAACGGCTCGGAGCTGGTCGACCTGCACTTCCGGCTGGGCGCAGTGCTCGACCACCGGCTCGGCCGCACCGACGAGGCGATCGAGGTCTTCAACAAGCTACTCGACGACCACGACGCGGAGCATGCGAACACGATTCAGGCTCTCGAAGCGATCTACGCCAACCTCGAGCGTTGGCCGGAGCTCTTCGCGACCTTCGAGAAGGAGCTGAGCATCGCGCTCGGCGATTCTCAGCAAGCCGACGTCTTTGCGCGGATGGCCAAGCTGTCGTCCAACCGGCTCTGCGACTCCGAAAAGGCCATTGGCCTCTGGCAGCGGGTTCTGGACCTTCGCGGTGAGGATCCCGAAGCGCTCAATGCGCTTGGCGACATCTACGCCGCACAGGGGAACTGGCGCGATTTGGTCGACGTCCTCGAACGCGAGGCCGCCGTCGCCGAAGACGATGCATTCCGCGTGCAGGTGTACTCCGACCTCGCCAGGGTCTGGTACGAAAAGCTCGAGCGGGATCGCAACGCAATCGAGAACTGGGAGCGGGTCCTCGACATCGATCCGGGCAACACCTACGCGCTGTTCAGCATCGCCGAGATTCATCGAGAAGGTGGGCAGTCTAGGGAGCGTGCGGACACGCTGCAGCGGATCATCGACGTTGGCGCGGCGACGCTCGAGGACGCCGACCTCGTCACTGTCTACATGCAGCTCGGTCACATCTATGGCAGCGAGCTTCATCAACCTGGCGATGCCGTAGACGCGTATCAGAACGTCCTGACGATCGATCCGGCCTTCTTCGAGGCGCTCGACTCGCTCGAGCTCATTCATCGCGAAGAGGGCAGTTGGGAAGACGTGATCGGGGTCATGGAGCAGCGGGCACAGGCGCTCGTCGACCCGCGCGATAAGGTTCGTCAGCTCATCGCGGTCACCGAGGTCTGGGAGACCGAGGTCGGGAACAAAGACGGCGCAGCGGGGGCCTTCGGCCGCATTCTCGACATCGACCCGATGCACGAGTACGCGTTCTCCGAGCTGCAGTCGCTTCACCGGGAAGCGGGACGCTGGGACGAGCTGATCGACCTCTATGTGACCCGCATCGAAGCGACCGAGGACCGCGACGAGCGGATCGAGCTCTTGCGTGCTGCGGCGCGCGTCTACGAGGAGCAGCTCGACAACACGGAGCAGGCCTACCACACGCTCTACATTGCCTGGACCGAGGACTTCGCGAACACAAATACCGCCGTCGACCTCGAGCGGGTGACCGCGGCGAGCGACCGCTGGAACGAGCTGTTGACCTCCGCGAACGCGGCCCTGCAGGAGGGGCAAGAGCCCGCCACGCAGATCGCGATCTGTCTTTGCTGTGCGAAGTGGTACGGGCAGGAGCTCGGACACCCCGAGTACGCGATTCCGTACTACGAGCAGATTCGAGCCCTCGACCCGAGCAACGCCAAGGCATGGTGGCAGCTCGGTGATCTCTATGAGACCACCCAGCAGTGGGACAAGCTCGCGCAGGCGCTCGCCAAGCTCGTCGAGCTGACCGACGACGACGCCGTCAAGGCCAACACGTACGTTCGCATGGGCGACCTGGCCGACGACCGATTTGCGATGCGACAAGAAGCGGAGGACTACTACCGCAGAGCGCTGCACCTCCAAGAACGGCATGTCGGCGCACTCGAGGCACTGGAGCGCATCTACCGCGAGGAGGGACGCTCGAACAAGCTGCTCAACATCCTCGAGCGCAAGGCCGAGGCCGTCGAGGACGTGGACAGCATCGTCTCGGCGCTCTTGCAGGTCGCCGAAGCCTACGAGGAGCGTTTCAACGACCCGAAGGCGGCCATCGAGAACTACGAGAAGGCGACCGAGCTCTCGCCTTCGAACCTCAGCGCACTTCGAGGTTTGAAGCGTTTGTATGGGCAAGAGGGCCGATATCAGGAATTGATCGGCATTCTGGAGCGCGAGTACGAAGTCGTCGCGACCGAGCGCGAGCGCATCGAGATTCTCATGCGCATGGCCGAAATGTGGCAGCAGGAGTTCCGCAAGCCCGAGAACGCAGCGGAGCGACTCGAGCAGGTCTTGGACATCGACCCGCTCCACGACGATGCGCTTTGCCGGCTCGAAGAGCTCTACCGTGCGACGCAGCGCTGGGACGACCTGGTGCGCACCTTCGACCGTCACGCCAGTGCGACGACCGATACCGATGAGCGCATTCGCATCTTCCGAGACCTCGGGCAGGTGTATGCCACGCACAAGGACGACGTTGAGATGGCGATCGACAGCTATCTCAACGCACTCAACCTCGACGAGCAGGACCTCATCAGCCTCCAGGCGCTGACCAAGCTCTTCGAGCGCAAGGGTGATTACGCCGCCGCGCTGGACATGATGGGCCAGCTTGCCGCGGTCGTGGACGAGCCGGCCGACCAGGTGGCGCTCAAGCACCGGATGGGTCGGATTCTCGACCAGGAGCTCGGCGACCGGGTCTCGGCGCTGGAGCAGTTCCAGGCCGCAATCGACTTGGACCCAGGGCACCTCGAGTCGCTCGAAGCGATGCGAGGCATTCACGTCGACTCCGGCGACTGGGTCGCGGCCGCCAAGACGCTGGGCTTGGAGGTCGAGCACACCGAGCAGGACCGCATTCGGGCCGCGCGACTCGTCGAGTTGGGCCGTATTCGCGCGGAGAGGCTCGACGACGAGCCGGGGGCAGTGCAGGCCTTCGAGGCAGCGTTTGCGGCTGACGCGGACAACGAGGATGCGATGTTGCCGCTGGTCGATGCCTACGTCGCCCAGGAGCGACACCAGGACGCTTTCCCCTTGCTTCAAACGCTGGTGCTGCGCTGCGACAAGTGTGACGACGACGAGAAGCACCGGCTCGCATCGATGCTGGGCGAAACGGCGACCGCGCTCGGCAACGCCGAGGAGGCGGTTCGAGCGTACGAGCGGGCCTATCAGCTCCAGAACAACGACCCAACGACGCTCAAGGGCTTGGCGGGGGCGTACTTCGGGGCGGAGCGATGGGACGACGCGTTCAAGTACCACCAGTTGATTCTGGTCCAGCAGCGGGATTCGCTCGGACGGGACGAGATCACGGAAGTCTTCTACCGCCTCGGTGTCGTCAAGCGCGAGCAGGGCGAGGACAAGAAGGCCCGCAACATGTTCGACAAGGCGCTCGAGGAAGACACGCACTACGTGCCCGCGCTCGAAGCGATGGTCGGTCTCCAAGCGGCCGAGGGCGACTGGGATTCGGTGGTTCAATATAAGAAGCGCATCCTCGATGTGGCGGATGAGCCATCGGTTCGGGCCGCGCTTCTGATCGAGGTGGGCGACCTGTGGCAGGAGAAGCTCGGGAACCCCGACGCGGCCGCAGAGGCGTACACCGAGTCGTTGGACGTAGAGCCGCAAAACCACGTGGTGCTCCACAAGCTTCTCGTCGCCTATCAGGCGGCCGAGCGCTGGTCCGAGGCGATCGACGTGATCGAGCGCGTCTCTGGGCTCGAGGAGCGCGACGAGGCCAAGTCCAAGTACATGTACACGATCGGAGTCATCCTGCGCGACAAGCTGGAGGACGAAGACGCCGCCTTGGAGCGCTTCAACGATGCGCTCGACCTCGACAGCACGCAGCTCAAGCCCTTCGAGGCGGTCAACAAGCTGCTCAACCAGAGGAAAGACTGGAAGGCGCTCGAGCGCGCGTACCGAAAGATGCTTCACCGCATCATCAACGAGGGCAATACGGACCTCGAGCACAATCTCTGGCACACGCTGGGCATCATCTACCGCGACCGTCAGCGCAACTTCGACGCGGCGGCGGAGTCGTTCAGGATGGCAGCGGGGCTCAAGCCGGACGACGCGGTCGAGCACCAAATCCTCGCCGAGCTCTACGCGACGATGCCGGAAAAGACGGCAGAGGCGATTGCCGAGCACCAGTGGCTGCTCACGTCTGATCCGAACCGGCTCGACTCCTACAGGGCCCTCTACAAGCTCTACTTCGATGCGCGCGCCTACGACAAAGCATGGTGCATCGCTCGCACGCTGACGCACTTCAAAAAGGCGGACGAGGAGCAGCAGAAGTTCTACCAGCAGTACAGGCAGGATCGCGAGATCCAGCCGACGGCGCGGCTCAGCAACGAGAACTGGGTCAAGGACCTGATGCATGTCGACCAGGACATCTACATCTCCAAGATCATGGAGGTGATTGCCCCGGTGGTCCGCGCATCGATTGCGGTGCCCGACAAGAAGCTGAACCTACACAAGCGCAAGCCCGAAGACCTCGCCAACCCGAGCCTCGCGCTCGCGCGGCAGTTCAAGTTGGCGCAGGACCTGCTCAACGTCACGATTCCCGTTCGACTCTTCGTTCAGAAGGAGCTTTCTGGCGCCCTTCGAGACGAGGCGCGGAGCAACCCACCCGCGATCATCACGGGGTACACGCTCCTCTCGGGCTACCGTCCGATCGACCTCGCGTTCGTTTGCGGGCGTCATCTCACGTACTACCGCGGCGAGCACTTCATCCGCACGATGTACCAGTCGCATACCGAGCTCAGGACGCTCCTGCTGGCCGCCATGCGCGTGGTTGGCATGGGGGGTGGCGATGCGGCGGTCGAATCGACGGCAAAGCAACTCGCCAAGCACATGGATCAGCCCCACCGCGACGTGCTCAAGCAGGTGGTTCGGAAGTTCGTCGATGCGGGCGGCCACGCGGACATCAAGCGTTGGATGCAGGCTGCCGAGATCACCGCGCTTCGCGCCGGCTTGCTCCTCTGCGACGACGTCGACACCGCGGTTCACATGACGCAGCAGATCGCGTCGGATTCGACGGCCGACCTCGCGCCGCGGGACAAGGTCAAAGAGATCGTGCTCTTCAGCATCTCGGAGAGCTACTTCCGGCTTCGCGAGCAGCTGGGCATTCAAATCAAGGTCTGAGCCAGGCCGAGCTCGGCGAGCGTGCGCCGGGCCCCGTCTTGTGACAGGGCTTGCGCATGCTGGAGCTCGAGCTCGAGACTGAAGCCGATACCCTCGCCCTGGCGCGCTCACTTGCGGCGGCGCTCGAGGGTGGCGACGTGATCGGGCTCGAAGGCGGGCTCGGGGCGGGGAAGACGACGTTCACGCGTGGCGCCGTCCATGGGCTTGGCGTCTCCGAAGACACGGCCGTGACCAGCCCGACCTTCGCTCTGCTGCACCAGTACGAGGGGCGCCTTCCGATCGCCCATGCGGACTTCTACCGGCTTGCCGATGAGGTCGAGCTGGAAGAGCTCGGCGTCGATGAGTTGCTCGACGAAGGGGTTGTCCTTTTCGTCGAGTGGGGCAGGAAGTTCCCCGGGATGGCGGGGCGCATGGTGCTTTGGGTCGAGCTCGAGATCGTCTCCGATGTCGCGCGGCGCGCTCGATTGCACGCGAAGGGCGCGCGCGGTGATGCCATCATTGGTGCCGTTCGCACGCGCCTACGGAGCTGAGGAATTCCCGGTTGCGGGGTGCAGGGGGCTCTGGTAAGCCCGCGCGAACGTCCAGGTTGAACTGACTCCATGCCCCGCCGCGATGATATTGAAAGCATCCTTCTGATTGGGTCGGGGCCGATCGTCATCGGGCAGGCCTGCGAGTTTGACTACTCCGGCACCCAGGGCGCCAAAGCGCTCAAGGAAGAGGGCTACCGGATCATCCTGGTCAACTCCAATCCGGCGACGATCATGACCGACCCGGAGTTCGCGGATCGAACCTACGTCGAGCCGCTGACCCCCGAGGTGCTCGAGTCGATCATCGAACGGGAGAAACCAGACGCCGTCCTTCCGACGCTGGGAGGGCAGACCGCGCTCAACCTCGCCCTGGCGCTTGCTGACCGAGGCATCCTCGAGAAATACGGCGTCGAGCTGATCGGCGCGAACGTGGGAGCCATTCGCAAGGCCGAAGAGCGGGAGCTGTTCAAGGCTGCCATGGACAAGATCGGGCTCGAGAGCGCGCGCGCGGAAGTCGCGCGCACCATCGAAGAGGCCAATGCGGCTGCGGAGCGGATCGGGTTTCCGATCATCTTGCGGCCGTCGTTGACGATGGGCGGCTCGGGCGGTGGCGTGGCCTACAACAAGGCCGACTTTGACGAGGCGATTCGCTGGGCCTTCCAATGCAGCCCGATTCACGAGTGCTTGGTCGAGGAGAGCCTGATCGGTTGGAAGGAGTACGAGCTCGAGGTCATCCGAGACAACGCCGACAACTTCGGTGTGATCTGCACGATCGAAAACTTGGACCCGATGGGCGTGCACACCGGCGACTCGATTACGATCGCGCCGGCGATGACCCTCACCGACCGCGAATATCAGCGCCTTCGAGACGCGGCGCGCGCAATCATCACCGAAATCGGCGTCGAGACGGGCGGCTCCAACATACAGTTCTCGGTCAACCCCGCCGATGGACGCGTGATCGTCATCGAGATGAACCCCCGTGTCTCCCGTTCGAGTGCGCTAGCCTCGAAAGCCACGGGCTATCCCATCGCCAAGATCGCAGCCAAGCTCGCGGTCGGCTATCGGCTCGACGAGCTTCAAAACGACATCACCGGGACGAGCGCTGCCTTCGAGCCGACCATCGACTACGTCGTCACGAAGATTCCTCGCTTCGCATTCGAGAAGTTCGCGGGCGCCGACCCCCGTCTCACGACCCAAATGAAATCCGTCGGTGAAGCGATGGCGATAGGGCGCACCTTCAAGGAGTCCCTTCAAAAAGCAGCGCGCTCTCTCGAGACGGGTCGGGATGGCCTGACCTCACTCCTCGGCAAGGTCGATTATCGCGACCTCGCCGCGCAGGTGCGCCGGCTCATCGAAAGCGGAGAGGCCATCAACACGGCAAAGCCGATGCTGGGCGAGCTGCCCGATGCCACCGACGCGGAGCTTCGCGAGTCGATTCTCGACCTCATTCGAACGCCCTTGGCCGAGCGGCTCTGGTACCTCGCCGATGGCCTCCGAGTCGGCCTCAGCGTCGACGACCTCCAACAAGCGACGAAAATCGATGTCTGGTTCCTCGAACAGATACGCCAGCTCATCGACTTCGAGCAGCAGTTGAAAGCTTCGGCACGTGAGCCAGCCTCCGAACCCTTGCTACGCCGCGCAAAGGAACTCGGCTTCAGTGACGCACAAATCGCCGCCCTCCGAGGCGAGACCGCCAAAGACGTTCGCGCGAATCGAGCCTTGCACGGGGTCGAGCCGATCTACTCCCGCGTCGATACTTGCGCCGCGGAGTTTCCGGCGCTCACGCCGTACATGTACTCGACCTGGGGCCGCGACAGCGAGGCCAGGGCGGACGGCAAAAAGAAGAAAGTGATGATCCTTGGCGGCGGCCCGAATCGAATCGGCCAGGGGATTGAGTTCGACTACTGCTGTGTACACGCCTCGTTCGCCCTCAAGGAGATGGGCTTCGAGACCATCATGGTGAACTGCAACCCCGAGACGGTGTCGACCGACTATGACACTTCGGACAAGCTCTACTTCGAGCCTCTCACCTTCGAGGACGTGATGCATATCGTCGAGGTGGAAAAGCCCGACGGCGTCATCGTCCAGTTCGGCGGCCAGACCCCCCTCAAGCTCGCCGTGCCGCTCTCGCGCGCCGGCGTGCCGATTCTCGGTAGCTCGGCCGACGCGATCGACCGCGCAGAAGACCGAGAGCGTTTCGAAGAGCTCCTCACGAAGCTCAGCCTCGACCGGCCGCGCGGCGGAATTGCCAACGGCACCAAAGACGCCTTCGCAGTGGCTGAACGGATCGGCTTTCCGGTCGTCGTTCGGCCGAGCTACGTGCTCGGCGGGCGCGCGATGGAGATCGTCCACTCTCAAGAAGAGCTGGCGCGTTACATGACGGTCGCGCTCGAAGCTGTTGCTGATGCGGAGACCCAGACGATTCTGGTCGACGAGTTCTTGAAGGACGCCATCGAGGTCGATGTCGATTGCGTCTCGGACGGCAAGGACGTGGTGATCGGCGGCCTGCTCCAGCACATCGAAGAGGCGGGGATCCACTCCGGTGATTCCTCGATGGCGCTTCCAGCGCACGCGCTCCCGCCCGAGGTGCTTGCCACGCTTCGCTCCTCGACTCGCGCGCTTGCCCTCGAGCTCGGCGTCGTCGGCCTGATGAACGTTCAGTTCGCCGTTCGCGGAAGCGCGGTCTTCGTCATCGAGGTCAACCCGCGCGCCTCACGCACCATTCCGTTCATCAGCAAGGCGATCGGCGTGCCGCTGGCCAAAATCGCCGCCAAGGTGATGGCTGGCGCCACCCTTCGCGAGCTCGGCTACACACGTGAAGTCGTGCCGCAGCACATCGCCGTCAAAGAGTCGGTCTTTCCGTTCACCAAGTTCCCCGGCGTCGACACGATTCTCAGCCCCGAGATGCGCTCGACGGGCGAGGTGATGGGGATCGCCGACAACTTCCCGGACGCCTTCTACAAAGCCCTTCTTTCGGCGTACACTGAGCTGCCCGACGAGGGAAAGGTGTTCATCAGCGTCAAAGAGAACGACAAGCCTGCGGCCGCCGAGGTGGCGCGCCGCCTAAAGGAGCTGGGCTTCGACATCGTTGCGACCAAGGGCACTCGAGAGGTGCTCGAGCGGGCCGGGGTCGAGGCCGAGAACGTCTACAAGGTGGGCGAGGGCAGGCCACACAGCGTCGACCTGCTCCGAAACGGCGATATCGCCCTCATGGTCAACACAACTGAAGGCGCCAAGGCGATTCGGGACAGTCGTTCGATGCGCCGCCAAACGGTCTTGAGCAACGTGCCGTATTTTACGACGATCGCGGCGGCTGTTGCTGCGGTGGACGCCATCGAAGCTCGGCGCCTGAGGCCGCTGTCGGTTTGCTCCCTGCAGGAGTACCACGCGCGCAATCGCGAGCTAGCGACGCTCCGACCGCCCAGGCGCTAGCTTTGGGTTGCCTTATTTCTGGGCACACACTACCACCATCGGATGGAACGGGTTCCGATGACCCCCGAAGGGCACGCCGCCCTCACCGCTGAGCTCAACGCGCTCAAGGCGGAGCGGCCAAAGATCTCCCAGGAGATCGGGATCGCCCGCGATCACGGGGACCTCAAAGAGAACGCCGAGTATCACGCCGCCAAAGACAAGCAGGGCATGTGCGAGGCGCGCATCAACGAAATCGAAGACAGGCTTTCGCGCGCCGAGGTCATCGACCCATCGACCCTCGGGGGCGACAAAGTGAAGTTTGGCGCGTTCGTCGAGCTCGAGGACATGGACAACGGCAAGGTCGTCACCTACCGGCTGGTCGGTCCTGACGAGTCCGACCTGAAGCAGGGCAAGATTTCAATCACCTCGCCGGTGGCGCGCGCGATCGTGGGCAAGGAAGTCGGCGACGAGGTGGTGGTCCACACGCCCGGCGGCGTCCGCAACTACGAGGTCAGCGACGTTCGCTGGGAGTAAGGGGCCTCGGTTCGAGGCCACGCGTGCTGGTGCCTACGCTGCTCGACCATCCTGTCGAAACCTTGCCCGGCATCGGGCCGACGACGGGTGCCCATCTGCGTGAACGTGGGTACGCTTCGATCGGCGACCTCTTGTGGCTGCTTCCGGGAGGGTACGACGACCAGCGGACGCCGATGCCGATTCACCGGCTGAAGGAGGGTGAGTACGCGGTGGTTGAGGGCGTCGTGCGAAGGGCGCGCTCGTATCCTCGCGGCGGCCGCATGGGGTTCGAGGCGCGGCTCGAGCCGGCGGACGGTCCGCCGGAGGACGGCGGTTACGGCGAGCTGAAGCTGGTCTGGTTTCGGGCGATTCCCGGACTTGGGAAGCGCTTTGCGGAAGGCGAGACGGTTCGTGTCGCGGGAAAGGTTCACGACTACCGGGGCACGGCGACCATCGCGCACCCCGAATCGCTTCCAGCCGACGCCCAGGGCGCCATCGAGCCGCGCTATCCGGAGATTCCAGGTGTCCGGCGCAAGATGCTCCGTCGCGCCATTCGTGCCGCCGTCGACCGGGCCGTCGCCGAAGTTCCCGATCTGATTCCCGCGCCGCTCCGTGCCGAGCTTGGCGTTTCTACCGTGGGCGAGGCGCTTCGGGCGATGCATGTTCCGGACCCGGCAACCTTCGACCTGGAGCCCGTGACGCCGAGCCCTGCCCAGCAACGGCTTGCGCTCGAAGAGCTGGTGCTCTGGGAGCTCGCGCTGCGCTTGCGGCGTGCTTCGGAGCGGGGCGGTGTGGCGCAGCGGTTCGCGATCGAGCCGGCTGTGTCGACGGCCTCGGCTGCGTTTTCGTTCGAGCTCACCAACGCACAGAAGTCGGCGGTCGCAGAAATCGGCAAGGCGCTCGAGAGCGAGGAGCCCATGCGCCGCTTGCTTCAGGGTGACGTCGGTTGCGGCAAGACCGCCGTGGCGATGGTCGCTTGTGCGCAGGTCCACGCGGGAGGCGCACAGGCCGTGTTCTTGGCGCCGACCGAGCTGCTGGCCGACCAGCATGCGGAAACCCTGAAGCCGACGGCCGAGAAGTTGGGGCTTCGCCTGGGCGTGCTGACCGGCGCGCTCAGCAAGGACCAGCGACGCTCGATGCTCGACCGCTTGGCCACGGGCGCCGTGGATTTGGTCGTCGGCACCCATGCGCTCCTCAGTGGCGAGGTGCGGTTTGCAAACCTCGGCCTGGTCATCGTCGATGAGCAGCATCGGTTTGGCGTCGCGCAGCGGCTTCGCCTCGGCAACCGGGGCTCGGCTGGCCGGCCGCATCTGCTGGTGATGACGGCGACCCCAATCCCTCGAAGCCTTGCCTTGGTTCTCTACGCGGGGCTCGAGCTGACCAGCATCGAAGCCAAGCCTCCCGGACGCATCCCTGTGACGACGAAGATGCTTTCACGCACCAAACGCGACATGGTCTTTCGGCAGGTCGCGCGTGCGCTCGAAGCGGACGGTCGAGCGTTCGTGGTGTGTCCCGCGATCTCGGCGTCGGATGAGCTCGTGGGGGTCGACCGAACCGCGGTCGAGCTCAAAGCGCGGTTCGGGGACGAACGCGTCGGACAAATCCACGGACGTCTGTTCGGCGAGGAGCGGCGCGAGCTGATGCGCGCGTTTTCGGAGGGCGAGCTTCAGGTGTTGGTTGGAACGACCGTGCTCGAAGTGGGGGTCGATGTGCCTGCCGCCAACCTCATGGTGATCGAGCAGGCGGAGCGATTTGGGATCGCCCAGCTGCATCAGCTTCGAGGCCGCGTGGGCAGGGCGGGGCAGCGAAGCGCCTGCCTGCTCACCTTTGTCGAGCCCATGTCCGAGGAGGCCGAGGCGAGGCTCCAGGCGCTTTGCGAGACCGACGACGGCTTCGTTTTGGCCGAACGCGACCTGGAGCTGAGGGGGCCCGGTCACCTTTTCGGGTACCGCCAGTCGGGGGCGAGCGGGCTGCAGTTTGCGAGCTTGGCCCAGGACCAGACGCTGCTCGAGCGCGCCGGAGATCTGGCCGATCGCATCATTCAGAGCGATCCGGACTTGTCGGCGCCCGAGCATGCCAGCGCGCGGGCGGCCGTCGAGCGCTGGGAACGCAACGCGTCAGTTCGAGAAGACGCCGGCTGAGGGTGGATCATGATTGCTTCGCCTGTGTGCCCGCTTCTTGACGCATCCCAGGGACCCAGGTAGTTCCGAGCTATGCCGCTGGTCCACCACGCGCAGCGAGAAGTCACGCTCAAGGTCGTTTACTACGGCGTGGGGCTCGGGGGGAAGACCACCAACCTCGAAACCATTCACGCGCAGACTCGTCCGGACCGTCGCGGCAAGCTCGTGACGGTGAACACCGAAGCGGAGCGAACGCTCTTTCTCGACTTCTTGCCGCTGCAGCTTGGAAAGTTCCGCGGGTACGACGTGCGGCTTCATTTGATTTCGGTTCCGGGGCAGATCGCCCAGGACTCGACGCGTCGGATGGTGCTCCGCAACGTCGACGGCGTGGTGCTGGTCATCGACAGCCAAGCAGAGGCGATCGAGGGCAACAACTACGGGATCCGCAACCTCGACTACAACCTGCGGCAGCAGGGGATCGACCCGGATCGAATTCCGATGGTCGTGCAGTACAACAAGCGCGACCTCCACGGCGTCCTCGACGTCGACGAGCTCGGCCAGCGGCTCGGCGTCCCCGAAGGCATCCCGGAGCTCGTCGCGAGCGCAAAGGAGGGCTGGGGCGTTTTCGAAACCGTGAAGTCGATCGTTCGCGTCTGCATGCACCAGCTCGGCGACCCGAGCCTGCGCGAGGACGGCCGCGTCGAGTGCTTGCTCGATGAACCGCGCGATCGCTTCTACCCGAGCGGCCCGGTCTCGATGATCCACGCCTTGACACCCGAGCAAGAGCTCGACCTCGAAGACCTCGAGCTCGTTAGCGGCTAGGTCATGAAAGCAACCGGCCCAGAGTCCGTCGCCGATCGCGTTCGGACGGTTGTGCCGACGATTGAAATGCTTCCGGTGCGCACGCCCACGCTGCCGCCGGCGACGCAAACCAACACGTTTCTCATCGGCACCGGCGAGGCCGTTCTCATCGAGCCCGCGACCCCGTATCGCGAGGAGCAGGACCTCATGGTCCAGTGGGTTCAATCAGCGCGGCTTCGCGGGGTCGAGCCGGTGGCCATCCTCGCCACGCATCACCATCCGGACCACGTCGGCGGAGCGATGGCGCTCCGGGAACGGCTGCAACTCCCGCTCTGGGGCCATGCGATGACCGCGCAGCGCCTCGACGGCATCGTCGAGATCGACCGCTTGATTCAAGACGGCGAACGGATTGAGCTCGACGGCCCCACGCCCACCTCGTTGACCGCGCTTCACACGCCCGGGCACGCGCCGGGGCATCTGTGCTTCATCGAAGAGGCGAGCAACATCATGGTTGCCGGCGACATGGTCGCTTCAGTTGGCACCATCATCGTCGAGCCCACCGACGGCGACATGCTCTTGTACCTCGAGTCGCTTCGAAAAATGTCGACCCTCGAGCCAGCCGGGCTCCTTCCCGCGCACGGCACGTTGATCGAGCAGCCGCAAGCGATTTTGAACTTCTACGTCGAGCACCGCCTGATGCGCGAGCGCAAGGTCCTCGACGCCCTGGAAGCGCGCGGCAAGGCATCGCGGCCGAGGCACTTGGTGGCGAGCGCCTACGCCGACACGCCGAAGGCGCTATGGCCCTTGGCCTTGCAGTCGATCGAAGCGCACTTGATCAAGCTCGAGCGGGAAGGGCGCGTTTGGAAGGAAGGCGACCGCTGGTCCCCAGTCCCAGTGGCTAGCTGACGCCGCCTCCCCGTCAGCCCCCCGTCCAAGACATGCGCGGCAGCGCGAGCCCGCAGGGCGAAGCCCGGCGCGAAGCGCCGGCAAGGCGGAGCGAAGCGCCCGCCGCGCCAGGGAGGACTACGGGTGGGGGTGGGCGGGGCGGTGTAACCAAACCTAACCACCCACCAAGCCCTTCAACCACCCCCCCAACACCTGCGGCAGCACAAGCCGCACGGCGCCACCCAACACCCCCGCCCCTAGCCCTCCCCCCGCCCCTTAGGTAAAACCCCCAGATGCCGCGCTTCCAACACGCATACTCCCAAGACGTCGACACCGTCTTCAAAGTCATCACAAGCCCCGACGAGCTCACCCGGCGGTGTGAGGCGCTTGGCGAACGCAACGTGAAGGTTGAAGTGGGTGAAAGCGGAGGTGTCACGAAGACCCAAATCGTCCGCGAGGTTGAGCAAGAGCTTCCGGGGTTTGCCAAGAAGCTCTTCAAGCCGACGAACACGCTGGTCGAGCGCGAGGAATGGCGCAGCGTCGACGGTCGCTACGAAGGCGAGGGCCAGCTCAAGATCGTCGGCACCGGCGCCACAATCGACTCGACGATCCAGCTCTCGCCAAGCGGCGCAGGTTGCGTCTACGAGATGGACTTCCACGTCACCGCCAAGGCCCCGCTCATTCGCCGCAAGCTCGAATCGTTCATCGGCGACACAGCGCTCGATAGCCTGCGGGCGCAGCATGCCCACTTCGCACGGAGGCTTCGGGAATTCACGTAGTCCGAGCGGGCTGTGTGCCCCCCTCAAGCCATCGAATTCAAGGACCAATCATACCGATGGTAGTCAAACGGGTAACCAGCCTCGAACGCTGCTTCCAAGGCCGTCCGCTGCTCACCCTGCGCGTACTTCAGGAGGAAAATCCGCACGCCTTGGATGCGTCCAAAGTCGCTCTGGTAGTACCGGAACGTGATGGGCAATCGAACCAGCCGCAGGGCATCGTCCACCTCGACGTCCGAGGCGACGTAGTTGAGCGAGGCGAGGTCGAGTCGGTCGTTTAGCTTCGAGGCTTCGTAGAACGCGACAGGTGGGCAGCTGGTCGATGCGCAGACGAGGGCGGCGTGAATGCGCGGGTCGACGTGGGAGGGGCACAGCCCGAGCCTGGGGTCCTCGTCGCCGAACAGCCGGCCGCCGGTTGCCGGGTGAGGGGCGTTGCGCCGGAGAACACCGTTTTCGATTTCGTCGAGGGTGAGGACGAAGTCGCCGACCCGGTAGGCGACCACGCCAAAGAACGACGGGATTTCCATGACCGACTCGCGAATGCCCAACTCGAGAACGCCGTGGATGGCGAGCACGTTGTAGAGGTTGATCCAAAACGCGATGCGCGAATCGTCGTCGCTCATGTCCCCGGGGTCGACGGCTTGAAGCAGCCCGCTCGTGGCCTTCATCGCGGCGAAGGTCGGGGACGTACGAAGCTTCGTGTAGTCGACCTTGCCGTTTTCATCGAGCGCCTCGGCTTTCAGCTGATTTCGAAGCTTGCGGAGGGCTTCGGCGATTTCGCTCGGAGATGCCGCCGAGGACGCGGCCGGGTCGTCGTTGAGGACTCTGCGCGTGAGCCATTGCTTGGGCATCAGGGCCTTGGCGAGCTCGACCGGGTTGCGCGCGCGCCGCAGAATGTCGCCGGCGTCGCGAATGTTTCGTATCCAGGACTCGCCCATCGCGTCTCAGAGTACGGCCGAACGCGATTTTCGTCACTCGGCAATGGACTCCGGCAGGCGGATGAAGATCCCCATCGAGATTTCCACAGGCCGCACCACGACGGGCGAATCGCTCGAGTCCTCGCCGGCCACCGGGTGCCGCGCCCAGATCCAGACGGAGCCCGCCGGCACGCCGCGAAGGACGAACCGGCCGTCCGTGTCGCTCCGGCTTGCGCGCTGCCAGTGCGGCGGGTCGCCCCAGGCCACCTCCGCGCTCGGGACCGGTTCGTTGTAGGCATCCAGCACCTGCCCCTCGATCGAGCCACCCGGCTGCAGCCGAACCCGATCGAGCTCTTGGGGCTGGTCGACGTAGCGCGGAGGCTCGAGCACCACGCGATGCGTCTGCGTTTCGTAGTCCGGATGGGAAAACGAAACTTCATAGGTTCCGGTGGCGGCGCGCCGAATGACGAAACTACCGTCGCTTCGGGTCTTGGCTCCGAGCTGGGCAGGGCCTTCGAGCCGGACGCTCACGCCGGGGAGCCCCTCGTTGCTCCAGTCGTCCAAAACTTCGCCGAGGAGGGTGACGCCCGCGGACATGACAACGCGGACATCCTCGATGCTGTCGACGGCGTCGATTTTCGTGGAGCTAAACGCGGGGTGTGCCACGTCGAGCTCAAAGGGCGGCTCGGGAAGGGCGGGCACCGAAAAGGTGCCATCGGGGTCGGACTTCGCGCTCCGTCGAACCGGAGACTGCGCTCTCTTGGAGGAGACCGAGACCAGCGCGCCGCCGACGCCGAAGCCTCGCTCGTCGACAACCCGTCCGCGCAGGGTGTAGAGCGTACTCGACAGTTCCAGCTCGACGGTGACCAGCGCATCCTCGCCCATCGCGACGTCTTCGCGCACCGGCGGAAGGTCGTACGGCAGGGCGGTGACGCTGACTTCGCCACGCACGCCGCGAAACGAGAACGAGCCGTCCGTCGCGGTGACCGACATTCGGGGGAGGCCCTCGGCGGCGCGGCGAAGCTCGACCGGAATCCCTTCGAGGCCGTCCCCCCGCTCATCGACGACGCGGCCGGCGAGCTCAGCGCCGGGGTGCATGACGAGCTCGATGTCGGCGTGAGCGGCCCCGGCCTGAAGCTGGAGGCGTTCAGATTCGGCAGGGGCGAAGTCATCGTGGCTTGCAACGATTCGGTAGGTACCGGGCCTGAGATTGGTCAGGCGAAAGTGCCCGTCCCGGCCTGTCTCGACCTGGCTGATGTAGGCCAGGGCCCCGCTCGTGCCGGCCGAGATCGGTGGCACCGGCCCCGAGGTCACCCCAAGTGACTCAGTCGTACCGAGGGTTGCACCGCGGATCCGCTCCTCGCCAAACGCACGGACCAGCGCTGCTTCCACAGGCATGCCCCGCGCATCGACGACACGCCCTTCCATCGTCGAGGCGCGCCCGAGCCGGACGGTCATCGAAGGATCCCCGGAGCCTTGGCGCAACGGCCCCGCCGTCACGTACCCGTCCGCTTCGACGTAGAGGCTCTGCTCGTCTCCAACCACACCCGCGAGCTCGAACCGCCCGCGTTCGTCGCTTCGCGCGCGCCGCGTGTGCAGGCCGAGCACGCCGGAGGCCACCGTGATTTCGGCGTCCACAATCGCCCGCCCCGTCTGCGCATCGACGACCTGACCGGCCACCGTCCAACCGGGCACGAGCTGCACGCCGAAGGCGCGCTTGACGCCGGGGTCCAGGATTAATCCTTCGATGGCGGGTGCGACCAGTGCCCCCTTGGAGACCCGAAGCTCGTAGATGCCGGCCGGGATTTCGGCCCAGTGAAACCGCCCTTCGGCCCCGCTTCGAACCGAGCGCGCCGGCCAAAATCCGCTACCCGCAAGCGAGACGGTCGCCCCTTCGAGCGGAGCGCCGCGCTCATCGTAGATTCGCCCCGACAGCGTGGCCGATCCGAGATCTGGCTCTTCGGACGAGACGTTCCATCGCACCGTCGCCTCTCGACCTGCTGAGACGATCTCTCTTTTTGGCCCGTAGGTGCTTGGAATTACAAACGTCCCGAGCACCAACAGCCCCGTGATTGCGCCGGCCACTCGCATTCTGCTTGGTTTTATCGTTGATCGGCGTCCGGCGCGAGGCCGCGTTGTTGCGACCCCCGAGCAGCGATGCTACATCGCGGCTCCCTAAGGACTCGGAAACCGACCATGGCACAGACATGTGATTTCTGCGGTAAGAACCGCCACAAGGCTCACAAGGTGAGCCACTCGAACATCAAGACCCGCAAGTGGCAGCAGCCCAATCTGCAGTCGATTCGAGCGCTCATCGACGGCGAAATCCGCCGGGTCTCGGCCTGCACGCGCTGCATTCGCTCGGGTAAGGTTGTCAAGGCCGCCTAGAGATCCAACTAGAGGTCCAACCAGACGTCCAACTAGACGTCCACGGGCTCCGCTCCCACCGGGCTGCGATCCGGCTTCCATCATCCTGACGTTTCCTGTGGCGCCCGAACATGCGGGCCAGCGGCTCGACCGGTTCATTCAGCATCGAATCCCGCGGCTCTCCCGTACGCGTGCCCAAGAGGTCGTCCGCGCCTGCGCCTATCGCGCCGATGGAACCCGCCGCCGCGCAAGCGAGCGTGTACGCACCGGCGAGCTCGTGGTCCTCGTGCGGCCTCCTTTCGAAGAGCCCGACGTTCCGCTCTACTTCGACGTGCTCTACGAGGACGACGCCGTGCTCGCGGTCAACAAGCCTGCGGGGCTCCCGGTGCATCCGTCGGCGTCGTACCACAGGAACACGCTGACCCATCTGCTCAAGCAACGCTTTGGAGAGGACGCGCCGCAGATTGCGCACCGGCTCGACCGCGAGACGAGCGGCTTGCTGGTGTGCGGCCGCACTCGGGCTTCCGAGCGCACGTTGAAAATCGCCTTCGAGAATCGCCGCGTCCGTAAGCGCTACCTTGCGATTGTGCGCGGGGTCATGCCCGACGATGAAGGCCGCATCGCGCTACCGATGGACCGGGCGAAGGAGGGGCTGCACATCTTGATGGAAGTGACGCCCGAAGGAGAGGGCTATCCCTCGGTGACGCGCTTTCGCGTCGTTGCACGCCGAGACGACGCCACGCTGGTTGCGCTCGCGCCCGAAAGCGGCAGGCAGCACCAGCTTCGCGTTCACCTGAGCGCGATTGGTTTTCCGATCCTCGGCGACAAGCTTTACGGGCCCGAAGGCTCGCAGCCATTTCTCGACTACATCGAAACCGGCATGACCGACGAGCTCCTGCAGCGGCTAGGGCACGACCGACAAGCCCTGCATGCCTACGAGCTCGAGCTCACCCATCCAAGCACCGGCGACGCCACCACGCTGACCGCGCCGTTCCCCGAAGACCTTGTCAGGCTATGGGGGACGCCGCTTGGCGAGTCGGCGTTCGCTCCCGCCCGGGCGTGCTAGGCTTGTGCGCGTGCGTTTGCTGATCGCAGCCATCGCTTGCTGGGGGATTGGATGTGCCGCGGCTTCGTCCACCATCCCCGCGCCGGACTTCCGTCCCTCGGACGCGCCGCTCTTCGACAACGCCGTCGACCTGGTCGAAGCGCCCGTCATCGTCAAAGGCGAGTGGAGCGGCGCGTTCGAACGCCGCGTGGGCCGTGCCGATCTGATTGCGGTCGTGCGGGTGGACTCACTGTCTTCGGACTTCGTAAGCCGGCGGTCGTCGTATCGGCTGACCGCCAGAGTGAAGAATCGGCTCAAGGGGAGCTCCCCGAAAGAGCTCCTGCTCCGGGTGGGCGACGACGAGCCTGGCTATGAGACGGTTCGCGTCAACGAGGACCGCCTGCTCGAAGACGCTTTCGTGGTCTTCGTCAAGTGGGCGGCGAATCCAGAGTCGTCCGAGCGCATCGCCCATTGGCACCTTTCGCCCGGTTCAGACGCAGTCCGCGAGAAAATCGATTACCTCCTTCGTCACCCGATGAAGGATAGCCGCACCAAGGTCGAGGTCGTCGAACCATAGCTTGGAGTTCGACGTAACCTCGACCTACGTCGTAGACTAAGCACGGAGTGATGAATATGCGTATGGGGTTCCTAGTTTCGATTCTTGCCTTGCTCGTAGCCCTCGCCGGTTGCGAACGGGGGGCGCCGTCTCCAAAGGCAGCCGAGCACGACCACTCCAAGCACCAGCACGACCCGGCCGCCGGGGAAACGGTTGCCAAAGAGAAGGCTGAAGGGCCCGCGGGCCCCCGCGTCGAGACCGGTTCGTTCTTGCTCGCGGTTGCACCGTCCGAGGGCGCCTACCGCATTGGCAAAGCAGGCGAGGTCGAGATCGCGCTCGAGGGCCGCGGCGATTGGCACGTAAACCAGGAGTACCCCATCCGGGTCGACCTGAAGGCGGCGCCGGGCGTTGCGCTGGTGAAGAGCGAGCTGGTGAAAGGCGACGCGAAGGAGTTCGGCGAGGAGAAGGTCCGCTTCCTCGCAGGGGTGGAGCCCTCGGCCGCAGGCGAGCACGAAGTGACCTGTGAGGTTTCCTTTGCCATGTGCACCGAAGAAAACTGTATCCTCGAGAAGCGAACGGTGGCGATGCAACTCAAGGTGGAGTGAGATGGGCGAGGGGGGACTCAAGGCGGCACTCGAAACGATCCGCGCGGAGGTCAAGACGCGGTTCGAAGCCCAGAAGCGGGTGCTATCGTTTCGGGAGTACCTAGAGCTCGTCGAGGACAACCCCCGTCGCTACACACGCGACTCCAGCCGCTACCTAAAAGACTGTTTGGACTTCTTCGGCTCTCACGAAGTCGAGCGTCCCAGCGGGAACCTCCGGCGCTGGAAGTTGTTCGACCTCGACTTTGGGCAAGCGAGCAGCGGACACCAAGCCGAGCTGATGCTGCGAGATCGGCTCGCTGGCCATGAAGTCGCGCAAGAGTCGTTCTACCGAATCCTCGACGGCTTCGAGAGGGAAGGACGTGCGAACCGGCTGGTCTTGCTCCATGGGCCCAACGGCAGCGCCAAGTCGACCTTCGCCGCTTGCCTGATGCGGGGGCTGGAAGCCTATTCCGACACGGACGATGGCGCCCTTTATCGCTTTTCGTGGATCTTCCCACGGGCGCGTGAGGGAGGGGGGATCGGCTTCACGACGTCTTCGGACGAGCTCAGCCCGGGCGAATCGTTCGCGCATCTGCCTGAAGATCGAATCATCGCCAAGCTGCAGAGCTCGGTCCGGGAACACCCGCTGCTCTTGCTGCCTCGCGATGTGCGACAGCAGCTGATTGCGAGGGTCTATGAGTCCGGCGGTCTTTCGGAGGCGGCGCCCGATTGGGTGTGGACCGGCCAGCTTGCCCGAAAGAACCAGCAGATTTTTCAGGCGCTGCTGACTGCGTACCGCGGCGACCTCGACCGCGTGCTCGCGCACATCCAAGTCGAGCGGTTCTACATCTCGCGACGCTACCGGGTCGGCGCCGTCACGATCGGCCCGCAGATGTCGGTCGATGCCTCGGAGCGCCAGATCACCGCGGACCACTCCATTGAATCACTCCCGGCTTCCTTGAGCGCGCTGACCCTGTTCGAGCCCTACGGCGAGCTGGTCGACGCCTCCGGAGGCATCGTCGAGTTCAGCGACTTGCTCAAGCGTCCGCTCGAAGCCTGGAAGTACCTGCTGTTGGCAATTGAGAACGGCGAGGTGTCACTGCAGATGTCAAACCTGCCGATCAACGCCGTGATGATTGCAAGCTCGAACGAGCTTCACCTGAGCGCGTTTCGCCAGCACCCGGAGTTCAACTCCTTCCGCGGCCGCATCGTTCGTATTCGCATGTCGTATCTGCTCGACGTGCACCGCGAGCGCGAAATCTACGACGGCCAAATCGTCCCGCAGATCCCCAAACACGTCGCTCCCCACACGACCTATGTGGCGGCGCTCTGGTCGGTACTGACTCGCCTTCGCAGGCCGGATGCGTCGCAGTTTTCGGACAGCGAGCTCGGGACCATCGCCGCCTCGCTCACCCCGCTAGAGAAGGCCGACCTCTTGTCCGACGGCCTGATGCCCGCCCGCTTGGAAGCCGATCAATCGAAGATCCTCGCCGGCGGCGTTGCCGAGGTGGAGGCTCAGGGCGGCGCATCGTCGGACTACGAGGGCATCAACGGGGCCTCGCCGCGTGAGATTCGGATGCTCCTGCTCGATGCGGCGGCCGGCTTCGAGGAGCCCTGCGTGTCGCCCGTCAGCTTCTTGAATCGTCTGGCCGAGTTTTGCGAGCGCGACGACTACGAGTTCCTGAAAGAGCAGACCGACGGCCCTTACCGAGACCACGGCGCGTTCGTCGATGTGGTCAAAGAGCGATGGCTCGACATCGTCGAGAGCGAGCTTCGCGCGGCGAGCGGCCTCATCGACGAGCACAGCCATCTCCAGCTCTTCGACCGCTACGTGGCGCAGGTTGCGCAGTGGGTGAAGAAGGAGCGGGTCTTCAACCCCGTGACCGGCAAGGACGAGGAGGCGGACCTCGATTTGATGGCCAGCGTCGAAAAGAAGCTCGGCTCCGACGGTGCGGAGGCGTTTCGCAACGAGCTCTTGAGCGGGGTTGCCTCCTGGGCCATCGACCACCCCGATCAAGACGTCGACTATGAAACACTGTTCCCGCGCTACATCGAGCAGCTGCGGCAAGCGTACTTCGACGAGCGGCGTGGGCAGGTGGGCGAGATCGGGCAAGCCATCGTCGCCCTCATGGAAGACGACGACACACTCGAAGACGAGCAGCGGGAAGCCGCACAACAGGCGCTTCAAGTCCTGGTCGGGGTCTACGGCTACGAGCGTTCGAGCGCCAAGGTTGCCCTCGGTGCGCTGGTCGATGCGCGCTACCGCGACTGAAGCGCCCAAGGGCCACTGCTAGATTAGGAACTTGCCGGCGCGGAGGCGCTGCGCCTCCATCTTTTCGAGCTCTCGCGAGCCGGAGATCACGATGTCGGAGTCGGGCACGAAATCCAGGCCCTCGTCCATGCGTTCGTAGGGAACCGAGTTCAAGATGACCTTGATGGCGTTCAGCCGCGCCTTGTGCTTGTCGTTCGAGCGAATGATTTTCCAGGGAGCGTGCGTGGTGTGCGTTCGCTTGAGCATTTCGTATTTCACGTTGGTGAACTCGTCCCAGCGCTCCTGGGCCTGCACATCGACTTCGCTCAGCTTCCACTGACGAAGCGGGTCGGCCTTGCGGCGCTCGAAACGCCGGTTCTGCTCGTCCTTGGTGACGCTGAAGTAGAGCTTGATGAGGACGGTGCCCTGCCGCACGAGATCCTTCTCGAAGCCGGTGACGCCACGCATGAAGTTCTTGTAGTCCTTCTCGGAGCAGAACCCGAACACCGGTTCCACCATCGCCCGGTTGTACCAACTGCGATCGAACAGGACCACTTCGCCCGCGCGTGGGAAATGCCGAATGTACTTCTGGAAGAACCACTGGGTGCGCTCGTGCTCGGTGGGTTTGCCGAGCGCGACGACACGATAGTGCTTCTCGTTCATGTAGCGCGTCACGCGGCGGATGGTTCCGCCCTTGCCGGCCGCGTCACGCCCTTCGAACAAAATCACCATTCGAGTGCCGCTCTCTTCGAGATACTGCTGCATCTTAATCAGCTCGGCCTGAAAGGGCTTGAGGGTCTCTTCACGAAGGTAGCGGCGAAGCGCCTTCTTTTTCATGGTGGAGGCGGCAAGCGGGTCGTCGGCAGGTGTCGACGTCTGCTCGAGCGACTCGACCTCGTCCTGAAGCTCGATCGTGGCTTCCTGGCGCTTGGCGTTGACCTCGGGTGCTGTCGGAAGCGCCTTGGCGCCATTGTGGGCCTGTAGGACGGCCTCCGGGTTCGTCTGTTCCTCGTCCATGGTTCTCCTCGCCGTGGCTTGCGTCGGTCCGTTCGTTCGCGGCTTCGCTGGGACGCCCTGAAAGTAGCAGCCCCGTCCTCCGAACGGATAGTCGTAGGTCCCGTAGGTCCATTCGTAGCTCTGGCCAAAGGGCGAGACCAGATCGAGCAAATCTCGCTGGGAGTAGATGCGCAGGGTGCTGATGAGCGCGTCCCAGGTTCCGGCGGCCAGCGCGATGGGGGTCAGCCAGGTCCATGCGGCTTTGGCGAGCCGGTTGCGAGGGGAAAGGAGCGGGGTGACGAGGAGCGAGGGGATCCCTATCGGAATCAGGGGAAGGGCGCGTCTTGGGTCTCGTTCGAAGGATTCGGAGATGAAAATCGGCGCTTGGCTCTCGACCGCGTCGCGAAGGATGGCGCCTGCGAGCTCCGGTGGGAAATGATGAAACGCGTTGACGATGACGCGCGCACGACCGTCGGAGAGGGCGGCGGGGATCCGCGTGGCGTCGACCGGCTCTGGGACGAAATCGATGCTCTCTGGATACTGGGCCCGGGCGTGCGTCCAAATCGGCACGCGCGGGAATCGATCGGTAATCAGAAAGCGCGGCGCCCGGATCCCGATGCGCTTGGCTTCTTCGGTGAGGATCATGGCAGGGCCGGCCGCCCCCGCGCAGAGTTCCAACACTTCGCGCGTTCCGGCCGCCGAAAGAAAATCGTCCATCACCGGCACGAGCGGCCGAAGGAAACCACCCCAGTCGAGCGAACGGCTCAGCGTTTCGATGATGGTGTCTCGCAGGCTCTCGGGAACCCAGTCGCGATCGTTGAACTCAAACAGATGGGCTCTTGGAAGAAGGGGCATGGTTTTGTGTGGTCGGCGGAAGGTGGCCCGCTCAGGCCGTGCGTTCGGTCGCACGACGCTGCTTGCGGCGCTCGGCTGCTTGGGCTGCGACCCGGTGCTCGTCTTCGCTTTGGGTGAGGAGTGGTGGGACGGGGCAGGGTTTTCCATCTTTGCCGATGTTGACGAAGGTGGCCCGGGCGTCGGCGCACAGGAAGCGTGCCCCGGTCACGGCATGCTCGACTTCGACGCGGACGGCGATTTCCATCGAAGTGGTGAACGCGGCGTTGAGGCGCGCGGTCAGGCTGACGACATCCCCGACCTTAATCGGCGCTTTGAACTCCAGGGCATCGACCCGCGCCGTGACGCAGACGCTGCCGCAGTGACGTTTCGCGGCGATCGAGCTGCAGATGTCGATCCAACTCATGATGACACCGCCGAACGCGGTGCCAATGGCGTTGGTGTGCTGGGGCAGCACGAGCTCGGTCATTTCGGTGAACGACTCCGAGGAGGGCTTCGCATCCATGGGCGAAGCATAGGGTGTGCCCCCTGCCAATTAAAGGCATAATCCGGACGTGGAGCGTCTTTTTACACGCAGCGAGTCGCGCGATGTCGATCGCGCGGCCATGGACGAGCTTGGGATCGCGAGTCTGGTCTTGATGGAGAACGCCGGGCGCGGCGCGTGCGATGTGATTTGCGACCTGTTTGGCGAGCGTCTCGAACGCGTGACGCTGATCGGCGGGCCCGGCCAAAACGGTGGCGATGCCTGGGTCATCGCGCGGCGTTTGGCGCTCTTGGGCCATCGGCCGCTCGCGGTGCTGGTCGGCGATCCGTCGAGGCTACGCGGCGACGCGCAAGTCAACTGGGCCCTGCTGGGCGTTCTCGGTGTAGAGGCCGTGGCGGTGTCCGCGGACGATCCGCAGTCGATTGCTGCGCGCCTCGAGGATGCGACGCTCATCGTCGACGGTCTCTTTGGCACTGGTCTCGATCGGCCGATCACCGGGGGCTATGCAGAGGTGATTGCAGCGATGGACGCAGCCCCGGTGCCGCTCGTCTCGTTGGACCTTCCAAGTGGGCTCGACGCGGACACGGGCGCCATCTTGGGCGTCGCACCACTGGCTTCGCTGACCGTCACGTTTGCAGGTCACAAGCGTGGGCTTCACCAGTATCCTGGTGTCGAGCACGCCGGCGCGGTTCGTGTCGCCGACATCGGAATTCCCATCGCGGGCTCGACCGCCGCGAGCCTCTGGACGAGCGCAGACCTCGGGGCGCTCATCGCACCACGCGCGGGTGACGCGCACAAAGGCAACAATGGACACCTGCTCGTCGTCGGCGGCGCACCAGGAAAGACGGGCGCAGCCGTGCTGGCCGGCCGCGCCGCGTTTCGTGCAGGCGCGGGACTCGTGACGATTGGCGCGCGCCCCGATTCGCTCGCGGCGCTCGAAGAGAAAGTCATCGAGTTGATGACCACGGCGCTTCCCGCGCAGGCCACCCAAGCCGCCGTCGAGGCGCTCTGCGAAGGCAAGCGCGCGGTCGTCCTCGGGCCTGGGCTTGGGCTCGATGCGCTCGGACGCGCCTGGGCGATTGCCTTCGCCATGCATGCGCCGATTCCTGCCGTGGTCGACGCAGACGCTCTGACGCTTCTCGCCGATGAGGGGCTCGGCTCGCTGAAAGGCGCCGTCGGCCCCAGGATCCTCACCCCGCATCCGGGCGAAGCGGCTCGGCTGCTCGGGCGTTCGACTGCGGACGTTCAAGCCGACCGGTTCGCCGCCGCCGAGTCGCTTGCACGAGAGTCCGGGCAGATCGTCATCTTGAAAGGCGCGCGGAGCATCGTCGCCGGCGCAGGGGAGCTTCGGGTTTGCGCGGAAGGCACCCCGGCGCTCGGGGTTGCGGGGACGGGCGATGTGTTGAGCGGTGTCGTCGGGGCACTCAGCATGAGCCTTGCGCCCATGGATGCCGCCATCGCCGGAGCGCTCCTACACGCCCTGGCCGGCGAGGCTGCTGCCATCGGTGACCGAGGTCTCATCGCATCCGAAGTCGCCGATGCGGTTCCTGCCGTGCTGGCCGCCCAGCTTCCTGGCTGACTCGACCTGCGCGGGCGCTCAGGGGACAGCTTGACACGACACCGTGTCAGCGAGCGGACAAGCTGGCGATCCTGGCCGTACCCCCTTCACGAAATGTTTGGGTTTTTCCTGGTGGCATCCCGGTTGCAATGAAACGGGGGTGGAGACCGCCTGAATGAAGACCCAAGCACAATACAACGAAGAAATCCTGCCCTGCATACCCGAGCTTTCCCGGACCGCCCTCCGTCTGACTCGGGGCAACGCCCTTGCCGACGACCTCGTGCAAGAGACCTTGGCTCGCGCGTGGCAAGCGCGTGCGAGCTTTAGCCCCGGCACCAACGCCCGCGCCTGGACTCGGCGCATCTTGTTCAACACCTACATCAACCACTATCGAAAGAAAAAGCGTGAGCGAGAAGCCCTCGAAGAGCTGCGCCGCCTCGCGTCGGTGCGGGTTCGCTCGTCGCACGATGGCTTCAGCGACGAAGTGCTCGCCGCGCTCCGCTCATTAAAGCCGGAGTTCCGCGAGGCCGTGGAGCTCGTCGACCTCGGCGACCTCTCGTATCAGGACGCCGCCGAGCGCTTGGCCTGCCCCGTGGGCACCGTGATGTCCCGTCTCCACCGGGGCCGGAAGCGCCTCAAGAGTACGCTGGCCAGCTACGCGCTCGACCAAGGCATCGTCCGATCCGCCGCCTAGTCCCGCACTCACGAAAGCAATACCCGACAAAACCGATGTGAAAACCATAGCATAGGGGCTAAGGCCCCGTTAGCCTTGACGAAACTGCCTGAAGATACATAGTGGCGGGCATGGCAAAGACATATGCTGACTTGCTCCAAGAGGTGAAGGCCGCCATCCGGCAGGTCTCTCTCGAGGACCTCAAGGACCGCCTCGATTCGGGCGAGGGCGTCATCCTCGTCGATGTTCGCGAAAAGGATGAGTGGCGGCAAGGGCACATTCCTGGTGCCCTGCACATCCCGCGGGGCTTTCTCGAAATGCAATCGGGATCGAGGCTGCCCGACAAGGACGCGAAGATTGTCACCATCTGTGCGGCCGGCATCCGTTCGGCGTTCGCCGCGAAGGTCCTTCAAGACCTCGGGTACACCAACGTCGAGTCGGCAAACCCAGGCTTCAATCAGTGGAAGGACCAGGGCTTCCCCACCACGCAGCCGTTTGCCTTCACCGACGCCCAGCTCACTCGCTACTCGCGCCATCTGCTCTTGCCGGAGGTTGGCGAGCAGGGTCAAGCGAAGTTGTTGCAAGGGCGTGTGCTGCTGCTCGGTGCAGGTGGGCTCGGTTCACCTGCGGCGCTTTATCTCGCGGCGGCAGGGGTCGGGACGATTGGGCTCGTCGATGGCGACACGGTCGATGAGTCGAATCTGCAGCGGCAGGTCCTGCACGGCCTCGACCGCGTCGGCCAATCCAAAGTCGAAAGCGGCAAGCGCACGATTGAAAACCTCAACCCCGACGTCAACGTCATCGCGTTCAACGAGCGGCTCACGCGGCAGAACGTCGATCGAATCTTCGACCAAGATTGGGACGTGATCGTCGACGGCCTCGACAACTTCGCCACGCGCTACCTCGTCAACGACGCCAGCGTGTGGAAAGACATCCCAGTCGTTCACGGCTCGATCTTCCGGTTCGACGGGCAAGTCACCACGTTTTGGCCGAGGCACGGTCCATGCTACCGCTGCCTCTACCCGGAGCCGCCGCCTCCGCACTTGGCGCCGTCGTGCGCCGAGGCGGGCGTTCTCGGCGTCCTTCCCGGCGCCATCGGCACGCTTCAGGCCACGGAGGCCGTCAAGATCGTCCTCGAGCGAGGTGACCCCTTGGTCGGGCGACTGCTGCAGTACGACTCACTCCAGATGCAGTTCCGCACCTTCAAGCTCCGTCGCAACAAGGAGTGTCCGGTTTGCGGCGACCATCCGACCATCACCGACTACATCGACTACGAGCATTTTTGCTCGGGTGGGTGATACCGGGGCGCGGAAAAAAGCCGCGACACGGGGCTGCGTCGAACGGCTCGGCCTGCATTTGTGGTCGGATGCACTTGGGGGCTTTGACCACACAAGCCTCGCCTCGGAGCTCACGCCAATCGGGGGTGGCTGCGATCTTGCCGATTGTCATTCGCTACGTCGACTCCGCCCCATATCGCGCCTTTTTTCCGAGCCCCTCCATACGGAGACGTCGTGAACCAGACTCAAGTCGGGTACGCAACACGTCCACATTTCCCAGGGTAGAAGATGCCAATTAATCGGGATGTACTGACAGTTGAACTCGATCACAGCGAGCGGCGAATACGGATCACGAGACCCGGGGAAGGCGAGGCCCGAACCATTCTTCACACGCACTACGATCTCGACGCCCTGGTCCGCCTGAGCTTACTCAGAGGCGGGACGTCGAGATCGGAGAAGACATTCTGCTAAGCCTTGGCGATATCGAGACCCTTTGGCCTGAGTCCAACACGCCAAGGTGAACAGCTTGACCCGCAAAAAATACTCAAGACCCCTTGCCAGGTTGAGAAGCACCAAACCTCCTGAGACCGCAACTGACCACTGACGCTGGCGCTGACACCGACGCCGGCGTTTAGCGCTTGACGAATGGAGCGACTGGGCCCTCCAGCGCGAACGGGTGTAGCTCGGCTCGTGCCTTTTCGGTGAAGCCGGTGCGGCCGATGCCGAGATAGAGGCGGGGGCCCATTTTGCGCACTTCGTCGAACATGGTGTGAAGAAGCGCTCCGCCGGGGCCGCCTCGTTGGAAGCTGTTGAAGTCGGCGTACTCCAGGTGGAACGCGTCTTTCGTGTCGCCGGGAATCTTGGAGGGGCCGAGGCGGGTCTTCATGCGTGCGGACCGTTTCACGCCCCGGGGCGTCATGAAGCTGTTGTAGCCGTGTCCGTCGGTGGGCCCGGTGGGCTCGAACGCTTTGCACAGCCATCGGCCCTTCACGTTCAACGCAAACGCGCTGAGCAAGTAATCCCGCGCAGTTCCTTGGTCGAGCAGCCTCGCAGCGAACTCCCCGTGCATTTCTTCAAAGGGCGGTGCTTCGAGCTCGCGGTAGAGCGCGATGACTTCTTCACGCGGCATCATGTGCAGATCGAGGGCGGTGATCTGCTTGGATGGGGAGGGCTGGGAGCGGAGGGCGGGGGTTGGCTCGGACATGGGGGGAGTGTAGCAGCGGAAACGGTTGCTGGCGCTGGCACTGACGCGGGTACTGACCCTGCTACACTTGCCACATGCCTCGCCCGATCCTTCTCTTCCTAGGACTTGCGGTTCTCGCCGGCTGCGAAAACAGCGCGGCGGTGGAGCGAACCCAGACTCAGCTTCGAGACGTCGACTTCCCTCGGGTTCAGGCGCTGGTCGAGCAGGACCTGGCGAACCATCAGGCGGGCGTCGTGAAGGCGGCCGACAAGCTCGCCCCGGGCTTTTCGGTCAGCGACTCCGAGAAGCGCGAAGCACAAGTGCGAGCAGCCTTGAGGATTCTTCAGGAACCCAAGAGAGGTATTGATGAATTCGTCGCGTCGCCAATGTCCTTTCTGGCAGCCGTCGGCCTCGACGGAGTCGTGATTGCACGCGACCGCGACCCGGACCGCATGAAGGGTCAGGACTTCAAGTCGCGCTTCGCTCCCGTGGCTCAGGCCCTCGGCGGGACTGCCGCGACCGGTCTCGGCGAGTTCTACGCCCAGGATCCGAATGCGCCTTCGTCCTGGTCGATCCTCTTCGCCGCGCCGTCGCTGCGGGACGGCGAGGTTGTTGGCGCCGTCCTTGCGGGGATTCCCCTGTCGCGCCTCGCCCAGCGGCTGAGCCGTCAGTTCCGCGTCGAACAGGAGGCAGGGGCCCCGGTCTGGGTTTATTTGTACAAGGGCAATCGTCTCTTCCATTGGGACACGCCTCCAGAGGTCGATCTGTTGGTCCGAGACCCCGCTGAGCGCGCCAAGGGGCTTGCCGCTTCCCCGGCGGGCTACGTCGAGAAGTCGCGGCTCCAGGGCGAGCTCCAGCTCTACGGGGTATTCCCGCTCGCGCTCCTCGGCCCTGATGTCGGGGCGATCATCTTTCGCACGCCCGAGTGAGGCGTCTTCGCAGCCGCGCTCGGTCAGCGGCAGGCGTCACGGGTCGGGCTCCAGCCGTTCGAGCGCCTCTTTGGGAGAGAGGGTGAGCTTCCATGGCGCGAGCACGCTGGGTTGGTCGACCGCGGCGCGCCATTCGGACAGAAAGCGTTCGCGAGGCCACATCGTCGCACCAAAGCGTGCCAGATGCTCGGTGTGCACCTGACAATCGACGATGCGAAAGCCCCACATGGCAAGGTGGCCGAGCAGTGTCGTGAAGGCGACCTTCGAGGCGTCGGGCTCCGTGGCAAACATCGACTCGCCGGCAAACGTTCGCCCGAGCGCCACCCCGTACAGCCCGCCGACCAGCTTGCCGTCGCGCCAGGCTTCGATGCTGTGTGCGTACCCGAGCTCGTGAAGTCCGAGATAACCGTCGCGCAGCTCTGGGGTGATCCACGTGCCCTGCTGGTGGGGACGCGACATGGCTGCACAAGCGTCGATGACATCGGCAAAGACACTGTCCGCCGTCACGCGGAGCTGTCCCTTTCGGATTACCTTTCGCAACGACCGGGGGACGTGCGCCGCACGGGGCGAAAGGGCGAAGCGGGGATCGGGCGAGAACCAGAGCAAGGGGTAACCCCGCGCGGGCCAGGGGAAGATGCCATTGCGGTACGCGACGAGCAGGCGGTCCGGAGACACATCTCCGCCCACCGCGACGATGCCTTCCTCGTTGGCGTCCTCGGCCGGGGGAAAGGCCAGTTCCTTGTCGAGTAGGTACACAGGCATCAGTAGCCACGGAAGGCTAGCGCAAGCTCGGCGCGGATGGGGCGCCTAACCGCTACGCTTCGCCCGCGGGCGCGTTGGTCTCGTGAAAGCTCAGCACGATGTCGCCGTCCTTGGCCTCGGCCATCGCCATGCCGCCTTCCTTCAGGGCGCCGAAGACCATTGCTTCGGCCAAGGGCTTTTTCAGCTTCTGTTCGACCAGGCGGGCCATGGGCCGCGCCCCCATCTGCGGGTCGTAGCCGTGCGCTGCCAGCCATTCTCGCGCCGATTCGCCCAGCTCGAGCCGCACCTGCTTCTCGGCAAGCATTGCGCAGAGCAGGGCGACCTCCTTGTCGACCACCTTTCGGATGACCTCTTTGCGAAGCCCGCTGAAGTAGACGACCGCATCGAGGCGGTTGCGGAACTCCGGCGTGAAGATGCGTTCCATTGCTTGCTTGGCGCGCCCCGTTGCGAAGTCCATGGGCTCGTCGCCGCTGGCAAAGCCCACCACCTTCTCGGTCGCTTCGAATGCGCCCGCGTTCGTGGTCATGACCAGCACGATGTTGCGGAAGTCTGCCTCGCGCCCGTTGTTGTCGGTGAGCTTGGCGTGGTCCATCACCTGCAGGAGGATGTTGAAAAGCTCTCCATGCGCCTTCTCGATTTCGTCGAGAATCAGCACGGCGTGCGGGTGCTTGCGAACCGCATCGGTGAGCAAGCCGCCCTGGTCGAAACCAACGTAACCGGGAGGCGCGCCGATCAGCCGCGAGACGGAGTGCCGCTCGCTGTACTCGCTCATGTCGAAGCGAAGGAGCTCGACGCCCATCACGCGCGCGAGCTGCCGGGCAAGCTCGGTCTTGCCGACGCCCGTGGGCCCGGCGAAGAGAAAGGAGCCGATCGGCTTGTTGTCCGCGCGGAGCCCGGCGCGCGCCAAGGTGATTGCGCTCACGACTTTGTCGATCGCCTCATCCTGGCCGAAGATCACCTTGCGAAGCTCGGGGCCGAGCTCCCGAAGCTGGTCGCGTTCTTTGGCGCTGACCGACTCGACCGGCACGCGCGCCATCTTGCTGACGACCCGCTCGATTTCCGAGACGGTAATCCTGTGCGTGCGCTCGTTTTCGGGCCGCATGCGTTCGAGCGAGCCCGCTTCGTCGATCACATCGATGGCCTTGTCCGGCAAGAAGCGCTCGACGATGTGCTTTTGGGCGAGCTGCGCGGCTGCTTCGAGCGCCTCATCGTCATACTTCACGTCGTGGTGCTCTTCGTAGTACGAGCGGAGGCCTTTGAGAATCTCGATGGTGTCTTCGAGGCTGGGCTCGTGCACTTCGATCTTCTGGAAGCGTCGGGCGAGGGCGCGGTCACGCTCTAGGTGCTTGAAGTCGACGTAGGTCGTCGAGCCGAGGCATCGGAGCTTGCCGGACGCCAGCGCGGGCTTGAGGATGTTGGACGCATCCATGGAGCTCCCCGTCGTAGCGCCGGCTCCCACGATGGTGTGGATTTCGTCGATGAACAGAATGGCGTTGTCGATCTCTTCAAGGCGCTTCATGACTGCCTTGAGACGCTCCTCGAACTGCCCACGAAATTTTGTGCCAGCGAGCAGCGCGCCCATGTCGAGCGAGAAGATCCGCGCATCGCCGAGAATATCGGGCACGGTCCCTTCGTAGATGCGCCGCGCAAGCCCCTCCGCGATGGCGGTCTTGCCGACCCCCGGCTCCCCGACGAACACCGGGTTGTTTTTGCGGCGCCGGCACAGCACCTGGACGGTTCGGTCGAGCTCCGCGTCGCGCCCGATCAGTGGGTCGATTCGCCCTTCGGCGGCTTCCGCGATCAAGTCGGTGGCGAACGCCTCGAGCGGGTCGCGGCCTGGTGCGGCGCCCTCTTCGTCGTCTTCGAAGTCGGCGTCGGTGTAGCCTTCGCTTTCGCCCGGGACGATGTCCGTCCCCACGCCGTGAGAAATGTAGCGCTTGAGGTCGAGCGGGGTGACCCCGGCCTCTTGGAGCAGGAAGGCCGCGAACGACTCTTCCTCTTTGAGCACTTGGACGAGCACATTGCTCCCATCTATCGTCTTCATCTCGGAGGAGATCGCGTGGATCGCAGCGCGCTGCAGGACGCGTTCAACCGCCAAGGTTTGCCGGGGCTCGACGGTGACATTCTCAGGAACGCGCGACAAGCGATCCTGCATGAACTCCTCGAGCTTGCTTCGCAGCCGGCGCAGATCGGCCCCGCAGGCGCGCAGCGCCTTCGAGGCATTCGGATCCTCGGTCAGGGCGAGAAGCAGGTGCTCGAGGGTCACGTACTCGTGGCGCATCAAGCCCGCGCGGTCGAACGCCTTCCGCAGCGTCTCCTGAAGCTCTTTGTCGATGACGGGGCCAGCCATGGTTACGCGTCTTCCTCCTCTTCGGGTTCCATCGTCAGGCGCAGAGGAAACTCGTGCTCCTGGGCCAATCGTTCAACTCGCTGGATCTTGGATTCTGCGACCTCGCGGGTAAACACCCCTGCCACGCCCACGCCGTTGTGGTGGACGTGAAGCATGACGCGGATCGCGTCTTGCTCTCCGAGGTGAAACACTGTGTGCAGAACGTGAACGACAAACTCCCTGGTAGTGTAATCATCATTGTGAAGAAGAACTCGAAAGAGCCGCGGGCGTTTGAGTTTCTTCTGTGGTTTGACCTCGGTAACGGTCTCGGCATCGTTGTCGAACCTGTCGGCCATTCCCTATTTTAGCGCTTTCTCCGACAGAGCCCAGTTCGCCATCCCCAGCGGATTTCCGGAATCTAAGGCCGGTCGCTCGCATGCGCTAGGGGGTCAGTCGAGCGTGAGCCTCAGATAAAAAAGCTGGCTCTGAGCATTACGAATCGTCACCGAGGAGTCACTCACCTCCTGAACGACGAAACTGTTGCCAGAGCCCGGGGTCGAGAAGCTGCCGTCCTGGTCGAAGGACGTGTAGCCCAGGACCTGGACGGGAGCTCTGCCGAGCGGGTGTTCGACACGATATTGGCTACAACCCCTGAACTCGAGCCAGTAGCATTGCGGATCGGAAATCGGGGGGAATGGGTGCGACTGCCAGACGCCCTCGGCGCTCGTCACGCTGCAGGGAAGCTCCGTGAGCGGCACCAGCCTGTCCTCGGCGTCGCCACACGGGCCGCCGCCACAGGCCGATCCGACGAGGCCGAGCAGTGCAAGGGCCGCCCCACATGCGATCTTAGTCATCCGCATCTCCGGTCGGGGCATAGTACGCGCGCACCGTCTCGACCAGTGATTCGATCGTCTGAGCCGCCGACGTGGCGGCGATCGTGAGGCCCAGTCGCTTGGCGGTTCGGGTGGTGATTGGGCCGATCGAAAAGAGATCCAGCGCTCCGAGGCGATCGGCGGCGTCCGGCCCCAGCAGCTCGAACAGGTTCTGTACAGTCGACGAGGAGGTGAACAAGACCGCGTCGCTTTCGCTTGGGTCGACGAGGCTTCGAATGCGTTCGACGTCCTTGGGCTCGGGCGGCAGGTTTCGGTACACGATGACAACATCCACCTCGGCGCCCGCCTCTTGCAGCGAATCGGGCAGGACTTCGCGAGCGATCTCCGCGCGTGGAATTAGGATGCGCGACCCCTCGACGAGAAGCGGGCGGAGCTCGGCGATGACACCCTCGGCGCGCGCGTTCTCGGGAACCAGGTCCGCGACGATTCCGCGCGAGCGCAGCGCTTGCCGCGTCTTGTCGCCGATGGCGCACACCTTGACTCCCGCCAAGGCCCTGAGGTCGAGGCCTGCCTCCTCGACGGTCGAGAGCACGATTTCGACGCTGTTGCTGCTCGTGAATAAAATCCAATCGTATCGATGAAGACTGGCGATGGCATCGCGGAGCGGCGCGAGGTCGGTGACGGGCGCAATCCGAATGGTCGGTGCCAGGAGCGGCTGTGCGCCTTCGTCACGAAGCATGGCCGCAAGCGACCCCGCCTGGTGCACCGCGCGCGTGACCAACATGCGTTTCCCAAACAGCGGCTTGGTATCGAACCAACGAAGGCTGCTTCGCAGGCGCACGACCTCGCCCACGATGGTGAGCGCCGGCAAGCCGAGCCCGGCCTTCGAAGCGCGCTGGTGAATGTCAGCGAGCGTCCCGACGACGGTGCGCTGCGTGGGGAGCGAAGCCCATTGGACGACGGCCGCGGGGGTGTCGGCGGGGCGACCGTTCTCGATCAAGAGCCTCGCAAGCGAGTCGAGCTTGCGCATCCCCATGAAGATCACCAGCGTCTGGGTGGCCGTCGCGAGCTTTGACCAGTCGTGGCTCGCGCGGTCCTTTTCGACGGATTCGGTGGCCGTCACATAGGCCACGCTCGAGGCAAGCGCCCGGTGGGTCAACGAAAGGCCAGCGTACGCGGTTGCTGCAAGCGGCGAGGGCACGCCCGGGACCACTTCGAACGGAATCCCCTCCGACGCCAGCAACTCGGCCTCCTCCGAGCCGCGCCCAAAGAGATAGGGATCGCCGCCCTTGAGCCGCACTACCGTCTTGCCGTCGCGCGCAGCCTCGATGAGCTGCCGATTGATCTCGGCCTGCCGTTGACCGACGCGGCCGGCGCGTTTACCGACGAACACCAGCTCTGCGTCGGGCCTTGCCTCGCTGAGCTGGTCGGGGTGCACCAGGGCGTCGTAGAGGACGACATCCGCTTCGCGAAGCCGCCGGAGCCCACGCCTGGTGATCAGCTCTGGGTCACCGGGGCCGGCACCCACCAAGTACACTGTCCCGGGCGCGGTCATGCTGCTCAGGTTCCGGCGGAATCGTCGGGCGGTATGATCGGCTCGGTTTCGACGACGCCACCGCGCCGCTTGCGCTTTTGCACAGCGCGAGCCTTGACCTGGGGCCGAACGCCGCCCGCGTCATTGGGAATGAAGCGAATCTCGGTCTTGACCTCGAACGAAAGGGACGTGAGTGCCCGATAGAACTCGCCAGCAATATCGGTGGCTTCGAGAAAATCTCGGACCTCTTTGGCGACGGTGCGAACCAACGCGTTCTTGGTCTCGTCCACCGAGGCGAAGACGTAGCCGATGAGCTCTTTCGGGAGCTTGCCGTCCTGGGTGACCCCGCGAAGGGCGCTGTCGGCGCTCCGAAGCGTCCCGACGCCTGCTTCGATGCCTTTCTCGACAGCTTTTCGCAGCGTGTCGCGAAGGACACCTTCGGACCAGCGACGTTCTCGTTCACCGGTATCGGCGGACTCGGAAGCGTTTTCGTCGGTTTCATCGGGCATCATGGTTTCGCTATCCCTCGACGTCTGAGCGGTCGAGCCCCCGAAGCATACCTCAAGCCCGCATGATGCGCAGTTTCAATGCGCGGAGCCCGAACGTCACTCGCGGGTCGTCAACACACGCGTGATACCCGCGCCGTCCACCTCAAACGACGCGTTCCAAGACCTTGCACGCAACGAACGAGTCTTGCGTTCAAAAAATTGACCAGCTATACGAGTGCAGATGGGAACAGGGGCAAGCACGATCGAAGAACTCTGGGAGCAAGCCGAAGAAGCTCTCGAGGCATCGTCGAAGCGCGCCGAAGGCCTGCTGACCCAACTGCTGTCCGCGGCGGACGAGGGGAGTGAGGCTTCGCTTTTCGCGCATCGGCACCTGGCGGAGCTTCACCTCGAAGACAACCCTTGGAAGGCCGCGCTGCACCTACGGCGCGTGCTTCGCCACTGCGAGGAGGACGACATCATTCACGCGCTCATCGGCCTTTGCCATGCGCTGCTTGGCAACTACCGGGTCGCCGTCCGCTCCTATCGCGAAGCGTCGAGCATCGCTCCACAGACGCCCTGGTACCACCACAACCTCGGCCACTTGATGGATGTCGCGCTCGACGATCCAAGCGGCGCGTATCCGCATCTCCGCCGCGCGTATGAGCTCGAGCCCGAGCACGACGAAATCATCGGCTCCTTGGCGCACTGCGTGGCGCGTCTCGGTGATCTCGACGAAGCGCTGAAGCTTGCGGAGCTCGCCCAAGAGCAGGGCCCGTGCAATCCCGATCACCGCGGGCTTCTCGATTGGATCGAAGCGGGTGCAATCGACACAGCCGCAGCAAAGGCGACTGTGCGCCGACCCCCGGCCGATCGGGTCGCCGAAACCGTGCAGCTCAAGATGGGCGAAGCCGGCTACTCGCGCGACGAAATTGAACGGGCAACGCAACTGTGGTCTGACATGCAGGCCCACTGCGAGCTTCGCGTGACCAAACCCGAAGTATTGGCTGCAGCGCTCGAGTATGCGATTGCGGTCGTCGAGCAGCGCCCAGGCTGCACGCAAGCCGAGGTGGCGCGTCGATACGGGGTCGCGCCGACGTCGGTGTCCGCGAGGTTCGCGCAAATCCGAAACGCCCTCGCGCTGCGCCCCGGCGACCCCCGCTACGCGGCGTCACGCTGAAAACTAGCCAGCGCTCGGCGGATCGCATATTCGAGTTGCGTGCGGACGCTTCCCAGCGCGACGACGGTTTGCCGCGTCTTGATCGGTCTCGACCGAGCTAGCGCCAGCGGCACCTTGCACGTGCAGGGTGAGGGGCGTCGCGCCGCGTTTTCGTTCGATTCGGGGAAGCTCATCGGCGCGACCGTCGATCGCCGGATCGCTGTCACCCATCTGCAGGTGCTCGAGCAGCTCCTCGGGATGTGTGAGTGGGACGGACTGGTGCTTCGCCTGTTGCAGTCCGATGCCGCGCCAGACGGATCGACGTTGTGCGAACCGGCGCCGGCCAGATTCCTCGCCCTGCAGGCAATGCGAGCTGTCGTGACCCACATCGACACGGCGAGGCTACGCGCGCAGCTCGGAAACGAGGCGTATCACCTCACCCCAGTTGGCGAGGCGCTCGTGCGCGGGGCCGATCTGCGGGCCGAGGAATCCTCAGTCTTGCTCTGGCTTCGCAAGGGTGTCCCTGCCGCGGAGCTCACCGCGCGACCGGGATGCGGCCTGGCCGGGTATCGGTTTGTCTGGATGCTCAAGCTGCTGGGGGCGGCGTCGCCGAAGGCGACCGGTTCGTATCCGTTGTTGCTCCGAAAGCGTCGAGAGCTACGCAGCCTGGCTTCGGCCCATGCGCTTCTGGACCTTCCCGAAGGCGCCGGTGGCCGCGACGCCCGCGTCGCGCTCCGAAAGCTGGTTCGTGACCTCCACCCCGACCGCTTCGGCGACGGCACGCCGCCCGCGCTTCGCCGGGCGTCTGGGGAGATCACGACCGCCTTGGTCAACGCCGAGGCTCAGATCGCGGCCGGACGCTCCAAATAGGCCCCGACCGGCTTCTTACTCGACGCGCCGGTGAATGTGCAGCGTCTCGGCCGGCTTCAGGCCGGTGCCGTCGATCGTCGCGCGCCGTTCGAAAACCGAGCGTACCCCATCGCCGTCGAGATCCCCTTCGGCTCGAAACGAGACCGAGCGCCGATCTCCGTCGCCGACGAGATCGCAACCGTGGTGGCTCGGCAAGAAGCTGTAGCTGTAGCGCACCGGGCGGTCCGGTTGAAAGCCAAGCGCCTCCCAGGTTTCGTGGCCGGCGTGCTCCTCGGCCGCGAAGTCGATCGTTGCCGAGTCGACCGTCGGCACCGCGGGTGTCGGTCCTGCGCCTTGGGGAAGACAGAACCGCGTTCCATTGGCCCAGGAAGTTGCGTAGTAGGCCGATGCGCGGTCGCTCATCTCTTGGAGCAGCTCGGAGGCTTCGCTGATCTTGTTGATGCGCACCCGGCGAACGAACGTTGGCACGAACACCGCCAGCACGATGCCGGCGATGCAGAGCACGAGCCCCACTTCGATCATGCTCAATCTCGGACGGCCACGACTCAAAGCCGCGAGACTGTGCGAGCCACCCGCAGGTTTGGCAAGAGCCTAGCTCGGGTCTTCGAGGCCGATGGTGATGTCGATGGGGTCCGCGACGAAGAAATAGAGCGTCGACGGCATATAGGGGAATTCCTCTTCACGCCGCCTTTCGAACTCCTCGTTCGTGCTCCGGAAGGCCTCGGCATAAGCCTCGTTTCGCAGCTGGGAGAGGCGAATCTCGATTTGAGCCTTGACCTTCGGGTCGCGGATGATGGCGTACATCTCTTCGAGGTGCCGGAGCTCCCGATCGGTCCGCCCGAGCTTTCGAAGCGAGGCCGCGTTGGTCATGACCAGCCACGCAGGTCCTGCGCCAAGACGCGCGGCTGCCATCATGTATTCGTTCGCCTCTTCTTTGAGCCGCTCGCGGTTGGGATCGTCCTTCGGAAGGTGGGGGAGGAGCTCGTAGTTCATCGTGGCTCCAGCTTCCCAGGCGAGCTCCCCGTCGTTCGGGAACCGCTCGGCGCCCCGCCGCAGCACGTCGATCGCGCGTTCCATGAACTCGGGCGAGCTGCCGGTCGGCGTGTAGACGCCAGCCATTCCAACCCAGTAGTAGACTCGCTTGAAGTCGGGGTCGAGCGTGAGCATCGAGTCGCCGTAGTTGAACACGTGCCTCACCGCGCCCTTGTTCGCGAACTCGTCGCCGAAATAGATGAGCGCGCGAAGCCAGATCAAATCCGCGAGCGCTCGTCGATGGCCCAGGCTCATGACCTCCAACCACTGCGGCGGTGGGAGATAGTAGATATCCTCGTAGGTTTGCGTTTCGAGGTATTGGTCCATCGCCCGACCGCGAAGGGACCAAACCCCTGCGAGTACGCCCAAAATCGCCGCGGCGGCGATCAATCGACCCATGAGCTTCACGGGCTCAGTATATCGAAAATGCCGACGTGTCCCGCTTAAACGGAAAAGGCCGCGGCGAGTGCCGCGGCCCTTCCAGTCGTCATCCGAAGGATGTTACTCGAGCGGGCTGATCTGCTGGATGCCCGGTGCGCGGTAGAGGACGTTGTCGTCGTTCGAGCCGGCTTCGAGTTGGAACGTGGACTCCACGTTGTCGTCGTCCAGGTCGCCATTGGCGTAGAAGGTGTAGAGCGTGTTGTCGTTGGCTGCGTTCCCGCAGGCGCTTGCCGCGGCGGCGGTCAGACCGTACTGGAAGTAAAGTCCATCGGCCGGGGCGAAGTTCATCGCCTGGAACTGAGCATTGTCGGTCTCGCCACTCCAGAGCGGGACGTTCTTGCTGGAAGACGGCTCGACGTCCATTTCGGCGCTGTCGATGGTGCAGTGCGAGACGCCTGTGACGGTCGCGCCCGGGGCCGGAACGCCACCGGTCCAGTTCTCTGCGTCGTAGTACGCCGCTGCGCCTTCGAACATCGACTTCAGGTTGTTGGCAGCTTCCGAGGTCTTCGAACGCTTGACGTAGTTGATGAATGCCGGAATCGCGATTGCGGCAAGAATGCCGATGATGGCAACGACGATCATCAGCTCGATGAGGGTGAAGCCCTCTTTCTTCGACAGTAGCTTGTTCATATTTGGTTCCTTTTCCCCCGGGCTCCGTGCCCGCATCATTTTGAGTTGCTCCAAGACAGTGCAACTGCCGTGCCGATTCTCCTAGGGCGCCCACTCAGCGCGAAATTACTGGTAAATCCGGATTCTGAAGGGACGGGAACGGGGCCGAGGGACAGATTTGGTCACCCGAAGGTGACGGGAATTGTCACTTCCAGCCGCCAGTTCCGCTGGCACTGTTGAAGACGTGATTCGCCTGCGAGTAGATCTCGAGGTAGAAATCGGTGCCGTCGCCGTTCAAATCGCCCTGGGCCCGGGCCGCGAACCAGTGGTCGTCCTCGTCGAGGTCGGTCCCCGCGGGCGCCGCGTCTCCCGGGACGCCGGCGACCGTCGCGTACTGAAACCGAATGGGTGCGTTTGGAGAAGCGCCGAGCTGCCGCCACTCGTCGGTGCTCACCCAGACCACCGGGTCTTCACCCGGAATCGCCGCTGGGTTCCAGGTGCCCCAGTCGTCGCCGTCGACGGCGCAGTACTGGCCGAATTCGTTGCGGTAGGACTCCTGACGTTGCTTGATCTTCCCAAGGAAGTTCGTGGCTTCGGTGACGCGAGCCTTGTAGATGTACGAGGTAAAGGTCGGGATCGCCAGGGTGGCCAAGACACCGATGATCACCACGGTGATCATCAGCTCGGTGATGGTGTAGCCTTGGTTTCGATTCATTCCCATCCCCCCGTGCCCGCGGCGCTGTTGAACATGTTGCGCGACTGCGAATAGACCTCGAGAATGAACGTGTTTCCATCGTCATCGAGGTCGCCTTCGGCCTGTGCGGCGTACCAAAAATTCGTCGTGGTATCGAGATTGGTGCTGGCCGGCGCCCCCTCGCCCGGAAAGCCAGCGATGGTCGAGTAGCGAAAGCGAACGTACCCTGGCGACCGAAGCCCGAGCTCTTCCCAGGCCGGAGAGCTTGGCCAAATTACGGGCTGAGACCCCGGTATCGCTGCGGGCGTGAACGTGCCCCAGGTGTTGCCGCTCACCGCCGCATAGTTGCCAAAGCGGCTCCGGTAGGCTTCCTGCCGGGTTTTGATCTCGTTGAGGACCGTCACCGCTTCGGTCACGCGGCCGCGGTACACGTAGCCCTTGAAGGACGGAATCGCGACGGCGGCAAGGATGCCGACGATCACAACACCGACCAGAAGCTCAATCGTGGTGAAGCCAGCGCTTCGAAGGTGACGCGACAAGGAAGATCCTCCAGCTGAGAGTATATCAATCGCCGGCCGCATCGCCCACTTCGGGCGATATGTGCTTTGCCAAACGATATCGAAACTGCCGGAAGCTCATGCCAAGCAACTCCGCCGCCTTGGTCCGGACCCCTCCGGCCTGGTCGAGCGCGCGAATCAAGAGCTCCTTTTCGACCTGGCTGAGGTACCCGTCCAGGTCGAAGCGGCCCTCGGGGATTCGCGGCACGTTTCCGGCCTTTTTCGAGGGATGGGTGTCCCCCAGGTCCTCTCGTTCGACGGTCGGGCCGAGCGCCAGCGTCACGCCGCGCTCGACCATGTTTTCGAGCTCGCGCACGTTGCCCGCAAAGGACTGCTGCGCCATCCAGCGCATCGCTTCGGGCGAAAACTCTAGGCGGCGTCCCTGCAAGGCTGCGTGCTTCTGCAGGAAGTAGCCGGCGAGCACCGGGATGTCCTCGGCCCGATCGCGAAGCGGCGGCACCTCGACGCGAATCACGTTCAGGCGATAGAAGAGATCTTCGCGAAAAGTGCCTGCCTCCACCTCCAATTCGACGTCGCGGTTGGTCGCCGCGACGACTCGAACGTCCACTTCGACCTCGGCGCTACCGCCGACGGGGCGCACGTTTCGATCCTGCAGAACGCGCAGCAGCTTCACCTGCAGCGCCGGCGGTAGCTCACCGACCTCGTCGAGAAAAAGAGTCCCGCCATCGGCTGCCCGAAACAGGCCTTCCTTGGCAGACGTCGCGCCAGTGAACGCGCCCTTCATGTGACCGAAGAGCTCGCTCTCGATGAGGTTCTCGGGGATCGCCCCACAGTTCAAAACGACGAAGGGTTGATCCGCGCGTGGGCTCTGAAAATGGAGCGCCCGCGCGACCATTTCTTTCCCGGTGCCGCTTTCGCCGGTGATCAAGACACTGGTGGTCGAGCCGGCGAGCCGCTTGATCAGATCCCGAAGCCGGTCCATCGCCGCGCTCTTGCCGATGAGCTGACCTTCGGTCCAGCGGGACTTGACCTGCTCACGGAGGGACTGGTTTTCGGCCACGATGGCCCGTTTTTCGAGGGCCTTTTCGAGCGTGGCCAGGAGCTCGTGGTTCCTGAATGGCTTCTGAACGTAATCGTAGGCGCCCTTGCGCATCGCCTCTACGGCCTGTTCGGTCGTCGCGTAGGCCGTGATCATCAAAGTTTGGGTGTCGGGCGATCGCGCGCGAACCGCATCGAGCACGTCCATGCCGGTGCCGTCGGGCATCACCAGGTCTGTGATGACGACATCGTAGGGGTCGGCGCTTCCGAGCTTGTCGCGCGCCGCGTGCACGCCATCCGCCACGTCGACGCGAAAGCCTTCGCGTCGCAGCAAGATCTGCAGCATCTCGCGCAAGCTGGCTTCGTCATCACAGACAAGAATGCGTGCGGACACGATCCCCAAACCCCCGCCTACACCTTACGTCAAATTCTGCGATCGGCTAACTAAACCCCGCGCGCTGACCTCTGCCGCCGCTGGGCGGTCGAACGCAAAGCCCGTGTAGGCTGCTGTACTCCACGAAGTAGACGGTGTGATGCTCGCGGGAAGTCGCCTCACAGAATCCGGGCTGGAGCTTGACCGCGGCGACCTCGGACACCTCCATCGCCTGGCCCGGGTCGCCGATGTACACCGACAGGCTGTAGCCGTCTGCGATGGTGTACGCATCGCCCTCACGCTCCACCCCGGGTGCCGCTTCGAGCATCGCTTCGAACGTTGGTCGTTCCATGCGACGCAGCTTTGATGCGAGCGGCCGGCTGGTCAAGCCTTGGGGTTCGGGGTAGGGCGCTAGCGTGGCGAAGGACGAGGAGGAGCTCTGGCAAAGTGAGGTCCTAGTGAGCGATTCGATTGGCCGCCTGATCGAGTTCTGGGGGTTCAAGCGAAACATGGGGCGCCTCTGGGCGATTCTGTATTTGTCCGACCGTCCGCTCAGCGCCCCCGAAATGCAAGATCGACTTCAGCTCAGCAGCGGCGCGGTTTCGATGACGCTCAATGAGCTCACTCGGTGGGGAGTCGTCAAGAAGGTCTGGCTCCAAGGCGAGCGGCGCGATCACTATGCGGCCGAAGGCAACTTCTGGAAAATGATCTCTCGCGTCTTCAACGAACGCGAACGCGTCGAGGTCCTCGACGCCATCGACCTCATGGAGGACGCGATCCAATTCTTGAAAGCCAAAGCCAAGGAGCCTGAAGATCGGGGTCGGGCGCAGTTCCAAGAAGCACGCATTCGCGAGCTGCTCGACCTCGCGCGTCTCGGCAAGCAGCTGCTCGACGCGCTGGTTAAGGACGCCAAAGTCGATGGAAGCCCCTTGATGAACGTGCTCCTCGGTGGAACCGACAAGCGCTAAGCGCAGCGCCGGCCTGGTCGCACCTAGGCCTGCGCGACGAACTCGTGCCTTGGCTCGCGCGGATGTTGGAGCGCGCGGTCCAAAAACGAAAGCTGCTCGCGCCAGCATCGGCGCGCTTGGCGTCGCCATACCAGCGCATGGAATGCGTGGAGCTCGCCTTCGTAGTAGCGGGCTTCGCATTCGACCCCCATCGCCTTGAGCGCGCGGTCGAGTCGTCGCGTGTCGTCGAGCAAGGGATCGCGGGTGCCGATGGGCACGAAGAAGGCAGGAAGTGCACGGTCCGGGCGCTCGCGTCGCTCGAAGACGTGGAGCGGGTCGGCGAGGTCCAGCTCGCCGGGCGTGTGATTGTGTAGCGCTCCGACGTACAATTCGTTCATGCCTTCGAGGATGTCGTTCACCCACCGCGGCAGCTTGCGTTTTCGGTTCAAACGCCCTGGGTTGGTGACTTGAAGCGGCGCGCAGGCCGGGGCGACCGCGGTTGGCACCAAGCCGGTGGCAAAAGCGCGCTGGGCAAAAGGCTCAGGACGCCGGTAGCAACAACAGATGGCGAGTGCGGTGGCGAGATTCCCACCCGCCGATTCGCCTGCGAACACCAAGCGGCTCAGGTCACCGCCGTAGGCTTCGGCGTGTTCGGACACCCATTCGAGCGCCGCGCAAACATCGGACACCGCCGCTGGATAAGGGTGCTCGGGCGCAAGCCGGTAGTCGACGTTGAAGACCAAGTAGCCCGCTCGCGCGAAGGCGAGCCCCATCAGCCAGTGCGTGTTTTTGGACAAGAGGTTGAAGCCGCCACCGTGCATGTAGAGAACGATCTGCAGGCTGCCCGACCGCTTTGCCGGGCGGTAAATATCGAGCCTGTGACGCGGGTTGCCACCGTCCAGGTACGCGACGTCTCGAATCACCTCCACCCCATGCCTTGCGGGGTTGGAAAGCGGATGAAGACGACCGAGCCGCGCCAGGCTTCCAAAAAAACCTTCGCCGATTATTGCATTGGCCTGGCGGCGCAGCCGCTTGCGTGCGCGCTGCAAACAGGACATAGCCGAGGGCTTGGGGGGCATGAGCAACTTGTATCACGGTCTTGAAAAAGGCCGATGGATTCGGCGTATGCTGGCGCGAATTCACGGATTTTTTGCGGTTTATCGGCGCTCGGCGTACCTCTCGAGGATGTCTGCTGTGAGCTCGCAATCGGTCGTTCTAGCGCTGCTCGCAACGCTTCTCGTTGCCGGTGTTCCGAGCCCCGGGCATGCGGGGTCCTCGAGCCGCATCGACGCCTTTCTCGTGCGGCAGAGGATCCACAACGACCTTCCGAAAATCAACCGCTGCTACGAGTCCGCGCTCCGCTTTGAGCCCGAGCTCTCGGGCAAAGTTTCGGTTCGCTTCGCGGTGGTGCGCAAGGGCTACGTCCGGGGCCTCCGGATCGTCGAGAACACGACCGGCAACGATCGGGTGGAGCGCTGCGTTGCTCGCGTGGTCAGCGCGATCCGATTCCCAAGCCGCCGAACGGGCAAGAGCCTCAGCTTCACCTTCCCTTTCGTATTTGCCCCGCAAGAAGGCCGCTGGGCCCGCTAGATCGACGCTGGGGGTTGCTATGAGATCGCAGGCCGCGTGGGCATTGCGCGGTAGTCTTACGCGTCGAAGCTTGGCGCTGCCGATCCTGGGGGTGGGCCGCAGCGGCGAATTCGGCGACTGCGCCTCGCCTCGGACCGGAGGGCCACCCAGCTGCCAGGCGGGGTACTTGCCGTAGTAGGAGCTGGGGAGGGCAGCGACAAAGCCAGCTGGACAATCGAATGCGTAAGCTCAAGATTGCGCCTCGCCGGGCGGGTCCTACTTGGGTCTCCGCCGGCTCCAAAGTGCCCCCCAAACGAAGCGCCGCTCAACTCGAGCTCGAAATTCTCCCGCAGCCCGACGACACAACGTGCGGGCCTACGTGCCTCCATGCGGTCTACCGTTTTTGGGGTGACGAGATCACGCTCGCTCGCATCGTCGCCGAGGTCGATCCGCTGCCCGGGGGCGGCACCCTGGCGGTGTCGCTGGCGTGCCATGCCCTGCGTCGCGGCTACGACGCCGAGATCTTCACCTACAACCTGAAACTGTTCGATCCGACCTGGTTCGTCGGTGAGGTCGACCTGTCGAAGCGCTTGACGAATCAACGCAAGCACAAGCGCTCACGCAAGCTGCGAATCTCGACCGATGCCTACCTTCAGTTCCTCGAGCTCGGGGGGAGGGTGTGCTTCGAGGAGCTTCGCCCAGCGTTGATTCGGCGGTTTCTCAACCGGAACGTGCCCATCCTGACCGGGCTCAGCGCGACCTACCTGTACCAGTGCGCGCGGGAGCACGAGGACGACTACGACGACGTGCGGGGCGAGCCGGTGGGTCACTTCGTGGTGCTCAGCGGGTACGACCGCGGCAAAAGGGAGGTCACCGTGTCCGATCCTTCACACGACAACCCGAGGTTTCGCACACATCGATACAGCGTCGGCATGAACCGTCTCATCACGGCGGTCTCGCTTGGTGTCGTCACCTACGACGCCAATCTGCTGGTGCTCACGCCAAAGTCTCGGCGCCGAGACAAGCCATGAGTGCCCTCATCGTGGTCGAACGACCTGAGAACTGGCCCCTCGAGGTGCCGGGTACCGAGGTGGTCACGGCGACCGACTACCTCACCAATTCGCGCTTCGTCGAGCTTCGGCGAGCGAAGGTCTACAACCTCTGCCGGAGCTACGGCTACCAGAGCTCGGGCTATTACGTGTCGCTCCTCGCAGCCGCGCGCGGACACAGGCCCCTGCCGTCGGTGACGACGATGCAGGACCTCCGCCAGTCCTCGCTCGTACGAATCGCCTCCGAGACCGAGGAGCAGCTCGTTCGGCAGACTTTGGCGCCCATCAAGAGCGACCACTTCGTGCTGAGCATCTACTTCGGCCGCAACATGGCGAAGCGCTACGATCGGCTGTGCCGGGCGCTTTTCAACCACTTCCCGGCGCCACTTCTGCGGGCAGAGTTCGTGAAGTCCGAGCAGTGGCGCCTCGAGTCACTGCGCGCCATCGGCTCACACGAGATTCCGGACTCCCACCGATCGTTTGTCATCGAACAGGCCGAGAGCTTCTTCCGCCGGCCGCATCGCGCGGGCGTGCAGCGGGCACGCTACGACCTCGCAATCCTGGTCAACCCGGACGAGATCGACGCCCCTTCAGACGACATGGCGATTCAACGATTTCTTCGTAGCGCCAAAAAGGTTGGCTTCGATGCATGGGTGATCGGAAAGGAAGACTTCGGTCGAATCGCGGAATTCGACGCCCTGCTGCTCCGAGAGACGACGGCGGTGGACCACTACACCTACCGCTTCGCGCGCCGCGCGGAGGCCGAGGGGCTGGCCGTGCTCGACGACCCCGAGTCGATCGTGCGTTGCACCAACAAGGTATACCAAGCCGAGCTCTTCGGGCTCAACGACGTCGGCTGCCCGAAGACCATGGTCGTCTACGATGAGAGCGCCGAGCAGATCGCCGAAACCCTCGGGCTGCCGTGCGTGCTCAAGAAGCCCGACAGCTCCTTCTCTGCTGGCGTGGTGAAAGCCGCTACCAAATCCGAGCTCGCGGCCTACCTGCACCGCTTCCTCGAAGAGTCCGAGCTGGTCATCGCGCAGGAGTACGTCTCCTCGGAGTTCGACTGGCGCGTGGGCGTGCTCGACCGCAAACCGCTCTACGTCTGCAAGTACTACATGGCCCGCGGGCACTGGCAGATTCAAAAAGCCGTGAAAGGCACAGGTCGGCTGTACGGCAAGACCGAGACGCTCGCCGTCGCAGATGCGCCCAAGGCGGTGGTGGACTTGGCGGTCCGAGCATCGGGACTGATCGGCGACGGGCTCTATGGTGTCGACATCAAAGAGGTCGATGGCCGCCTCCTCGTCATGGAGGTCAACGACAACCCGAGCATCGAAGCGGGCACCGAGGACGCGGTGCTAAAGGACGAGCTCTACATCACGATTGCGCAGAGCCTCTACGACCGCCTCGAGCGACGGGGACAGCGGGACAGCCAATGAGCGCCAACGTTCTCGGGCTCTTCGAAGGCTTCGGCATCGAGATCGAGTACATGATCGTCGACACGGAGAGTCTCTCGGTGCGGCCGATGGCCGACGAGCTCCTCAAAAAGGTGGCCGGCGCCTACGAGATGGAGGTCGACCGCGGCGCGCTCTGCTGGTCGAACGAACTTGCCCTGCATCTCATCGAGCTGAAGACCAACGGCCCGGTCAGATCGCTCGACGGCCTTCACTCCGCGTTCCAATCGGACGTGACCGCCATCGATAGGCTCCTCGGACCGATGGGCGCACGCCTCTTGCCCGGCGGCATGCACCCGTGGATGTCGCCCGACGAGCTTCGGCTCTGGCCGCACGAGGACGACGTGATCTACGACAGCCTCCACCGCATCTTCGATTGCCGCGGACACGGCTGGTCGAATCTGCAGAGCATGCACGTGAACCTGCCATTTCGGAACGACGAAGAGCTCGGTCGATTGCACGCGGCGATCCGCCTGCTGTTGCCGATCCTGCCTGCGCTGGCCGCGAGCTCGCCGATCGTCGATGGGGCGCCGAGTGGAACGCTCGACACCCGTTTGAGGGTGTATCGAAACAACGCGCGGCGGATCCCGTCGGTGAGCGGTCGCGTGATTCCCGAGCCCGTGTTCACGCAAGCCGACTACGAACGCTTGCTTCAAGGCATCTACCGCGACCTCGCACCGTTCGATCCGGAGGGCATCCTCCAGCACGAGTGGATCAACGCCCGGGGCTGCATCGCGCGATTCGACCGGATGGCGCTCGAAATCCGCCTCATCGACGTGCAGGAGTGCCCGCGAATGGACATCGCGATCGCGCACGCTGTGACCGCGGCCGCAAAGGCGCTAGTCGAAGACGTCTGGATCGGCCTCGGAGAGCAACAGGCCTGGACCGTCGACGATCTCGAGCCAATCCTGCTCGCTACGGTGGCGCAGGCCGATCAGGCGATCATCGATGACGCCAACTTTCTGCGCGCGTTCGGGTTGCCGCCAAAGCCGCTTCTCACAGGCGAGCTCTGGCAGCACCTGCTCGAAACCCAGATCGAGCCGCGGCCCGAGCATGCATCGGCCGCAGCGGACCTAGGATTGATCCTCGAGCAGGGTTGCCTCGCACGCCGAATCACCGCGGCGACCGGACCGAAGCCGAGTAGGGCGCGCCTCCATGAGGTGTACCGTAGGCTTGCCGACTGCCTTCACCAGGGCGAGGCGTTTTCGGGCCTATCATGAGCAAGCGCATCCTCCTTCTCACCTGCGAGCACGGCGGCGCACGGGTTCCGGCGGCCTATGTTCCGCTCTTTCAAAGCAACGCCGCGCGCGTCGCGCTCGAGAGTCACCGCGGCAGCGATCATGGGGCCCTCGGTCTGGCGCGGAGCCTTCAGCGGTCGCTCGGCGCACCGCTCGTTGCGAGCACCGTCACGCGACTTTTGGTCGACCTCAATCGCTCGGTCGGTCACCCGCAGCTCTTCTCCGAGCTGTCCAAAGGCCTCGGCCCCGAAGAGCGCGCCGCGCTCCTCGCGGCGTACTATTTTCCCCACCGCGACCGCATCGAGTCCTGGATCGAAACGCGGGCACGGCGCGGCCGTTGCGTCCTCCACATCGGTGTACACAGCTTCACCCGGCGTATGGGCCGAGCAGGGGCTCGCCGCGCAGACCTCGGCCTGCTCTACGACCCGTCTCGGGGCGGAGAGCGGTCGTTTTGTCGCGATTGGAAAGCCGCGCTCGGGTCGATCGACCCCTCGCTCCGGGTTCGTCGCAACTACCCGTTCCTCGGCAAAACCGACGGCTTGGTCACGCACCTCCGAGCCGCGTTCGGTCCGCGCCGTTATCTGGGCATCGAGCTCGAGGCCAATCAAGCGCTTCTCGGGACACCAACAGGGAAACGCCGGGCCGCACGATCGATCGGCATGAGTCTCAAAGAGATTCTGGCGACCGGCTAGGTCCGCCATGGCGAGCCGCATCGTCGCGACGCAAGCTTTGCGCGGGCGAGAACAGTAAAGAATTACGTATAGCCGCAGGTCTCATGCAGACCCAGCTTCAATTGTGTATGCGGTCCGTGCCGGGTCGAGAAAACACGGAGGTTGCGATGCGGCACTTATTTGGATTCATCTGCGTCTGCGCGCTTTCGATGGTGCCGGTGCTGGGGTGCGGTGGCGGCGAGGGCGAAGATGGTAGTGGCGGGTCTGCTGGAACCGGTGGTAGTGGCGGAAGCGGTGGCGCCGACGGAATTCCGATTCCTCTTCCGCAATGTGTTTCCTCAGCCTACCAGATCGTGTTTCGGGGCTTCGTGGAACCTCTCGATCCGCTCCTCCGATACATGGATACGCCGATCGGAGAGCGCGACGCGCTCCAAAAGCCACCGATCATGAGCCTGTCCGAGCTCAAGACCGTCGACGGCGTCTATTCGCGATTCACCTGGTTCGCGGACGACGTCCCGGGGGTCAGCGATCCGGGAGAAACGTTCATCACGGCGGATTTCATCGAGAGCACGGGGCTCAACCCGGCCAATCTCGACAACGGGATCAGCAACTCGGAGGTGGTGCTCCTGCCCTGGGAGATGACCGTCGGTGTATCTACCGTCGTGGGCGCCGGCAAGATGTCGATCTCCGGTCTGGGCGAAGACGCGATCCGCATGACGATCATCGACTTCAACCCATGGTACGAGGGTTGGGCGAACTACTGCCGCTTCGAGATCTCGGGGTTTGACTTCTATTTGAACCTCGCAACGCCGGGCTCCGAGCCGTATGGCGTCGTCATCGGCTTCACCGCGATGGGAAACGGCTTCAGCATCGAGAATGGCTCCGTCATCTTCGGCAACGGCGACACGGCGAGCTTCACGGGCGGCTACAAGCTCGGATCCGCCGCGGCGATCCCGTTTGATTTCGAGATTGATTACAGCGTCGAGCCTGCCGCGATCGCGGGCACGATAGGGGGCCTGCCGGCCAGCTGCACCATCGACCTCGACACGTTCGAAGTCCGCTGCTGAGCGACCTTCCCCGAACCCACTGCGCTCCTCCGACCGCCAGGGAATAGGAGCGTATCCGCTAGTCGCAGTGCTTGTGTGCCGAGGTGCGCGAACGAACCGCTATAGAATTGCGTATAGATGGCGTCGCGCATGTTCGAGATCATCGCAGACGCTCGGAGCGTCAAGGCGCATCGTTTCGCTCGAAGTTTCAACTCTTGCAAAACGAATGGGTCATGAAGATCTTTCTCTCCATCATGGTTGTGGCGTTGCTGCCGCGACTTTCTTTGTCTCTGACGTTGACGCGGAGGCCTCCAATGGAACGTGCAATTCCATCGTGGCGACGGCTTTGGGCTCAGCTTAGGACTGCCAACGGATGAGGTGCGAGCCGATGGGGAGCCGTGTTTGACGGGGTTTCTGCAAGGCGGACGTGGCGGTCCGTCTAGGGGAACGTCACCGTCGGGCAAGAGGGCGAACGGCTTGAGAGGGCGTCGATAGGCATCGCAGGGGGCGGTCGGCTCAGGGTCCCGGAGGCTGCGCTTTTCGAATCTCGGTCAGGGCACCGGTCTTCCTGCCAGGTGAAGATGTCGTCGAGACGGTCGCGCTCGAGCAACGGACGATGCTCAGGGCTTCCTCGCGCAACTCCTTGGGCAAGGTGTGATTGCGCTGGCCACGACGCTGCGAGATAAACCCAGTGGGTCCGTCGCGCTTGTAGCGAGCGTACAGCCGCTCCACCTGCCGTACGCTCAACCGCAGCTGCGTGGCGACTTGTTTCTGGGTCAGCCGGTGCTCCTCAATCGCGCGCATCACGTGCGCTCGCTCGATCTCGCTCCGGCTCACGGCGACGAGCCCTGAGTCCATGGGGGGCGGGTAAACCCGACATCTCTATATTGGGCCTACAGCCGAATTGCGCGGTACTACATGTTATGTCGCGTGGGGCGCGAACCTGAAAGGGCCGTTGTGTCGACTATCAGCAAGACTCCAACCAGAAGCCGCATAACAACCTCCCTTAGCTACGCTTCTGATCTTCACTGCTAGATCAGCGGCAAGATAGAGTCGCCACGCCCTGCTCCGTCCATGCGTAGTTGTTTCTTCTTCGCTCTAGCGGTAGGCACACTTCAAGACGCTGCCCATTTGGATCGATCTCCCTGAGGACAGAGCCCATTCGCGCAAAAGCGGCGCACCTTTGATTGCTGACGCATTCTTTTCGCTTCGAAGCGCGGTGCGGCCAAAAGAAATCAGACATTTGCAATTGGCATGCCGCTTGCTGCGTCGTTGGGTGTCGGCGGGTAACGCGGGAGCGGATCGGAGGTTGTCATGAAGCGCTGGATTCAGAGGTTTTGTCTTGTCGGAGTCCTTGCCCTATTTGTGACAGCTGCTGAGTGCAATCCGGATCCAGATCCCTGTGCTGGGCTGAATTGCGACGACGGTAACGAGTGTACTCAGGACCTCTGCGCCAACGCGCTATGCGGCAATCCGGCCGTCATTGACGGGCTTGCTTGCGATGACGGCGACGGGACCTGCCAGAGTGGCGTTTGCGCAGCGGATCCAGTATGCGCTGGGATTGATTGCAGCGATGGAAACGAATGCACCTCCGACCTCTGTAACCGCGGTGCATGCAGCAATCCATCCGTGGCCGACGGCACCATGTGCGACGGCGGAAGCGGCACGTGTGAGAACGGATCCTGTACGTCTGTGGATCCCAGTGTTCCCGATGCTCCTTCTGCTTTGAGCGCAGTTGCGACTTCGTCCGGCAGTGTCGACCTGATGTGGCAAGATGAGGCCGATAATGAGGATGCTTATATTCTTGAAAGAAGCGAAGTTTCGTCCACGACTGGTTTCAGTACCGTGGCTACGCTGCCTGCGGATAGCCAATCGTTCTCCGATACAGGATTGACGCCTGCTACGACCTATTATTACCGGGTCGCCGCGTCCAATGCGGAGGGGCGGTCTAGTTATTCCGATGTTGCAACCGCCACGACTGAAACCGCCCTAACCGCACCGTCGCCGCCTACCAATGCGGTCGTCAGCAATGTTACCTCCAGCAGCGCGACACTAAGATGGACGGATAATTCCGATAATGAATCCGGTTTTGAGGTCGGACGCTGCACCGGGCTAGTCACAGCGGGGAGTAATGGCACATGGAGGTGCGGACCTGGTCCTTTGGGGGGGGGATTCGTCTCTGTGGCGCAAGTAGGTGCGGATGCGACTTCGTACACCTTCACCGGGTTGAGTGCGGATACCGAATACACTCGGTTTGTACGCGCATACAATGCCGCGGGCAGCTCAGTCAACACGGGTGCCAGGTTCACCACGAGTCTTGGACAGCAAACCGTGACTTTGCAGGCGATTGCCAGCAACGCCGTACAATCAAACTCATTGGATAGCTCATGGGCAGACCGTGCTTATCCGAACCGGTACCCCGTGGTCGGCATCGTTTGGTTATCCAACTTAACGGGTTTCCCAAGCTCGCTTGCTAGTGCGAGTCTCGTTCGGTTTGATCTCTCCACACTGCAAGGTAGGACGATCGATTCGGCGACCCTCGAGCTTGAAGCAGTTGGCGCGCCGGTAGGCTACTATCCGCAGCGCTTTGATATTGGCACGGTCGCTACATCCTGGAATCCGTCCACCGTTTCGTGGAATATCATGGCGAACTTTTTCTATTACAACGCCGGCTGGCAACGGAACTTCCCCTATCCCGTGTTTGCAGGTCAGACCTACAGCATTGATTTGGCCGCAACCGTCCAGAATTGGGCGAATGGAACGTTTGCCAACAACGGGATTGCGTTCTTGTCATCGAACTATGCGATTTTTCCGGGCAACATAAACTCCATCGATTCGTATGAGTTCTTTGTGCCGACATTAATGGTGACCTACCATTGATGTACGCCCGAGTTGTTGCGACGTCGAAGCCGCGAAGCCTCTGGCGTCGTGGAGTCGATGGGGATCGAACCCTATCGAGCCCTGGCAGACAACCAGGGCAGGGCGCCCTGGTTGCCGCTGGCCGATCGCTACTCGGCGGCCTCCGCTTTCGTGGCGGGCTTCTCCTCGCGGGGCTGGAACTTCGTCTGAGGGAGGATGTCGAGCTTCAACGTGAAGCTCCCGTCCCGGTTCCCGAAGGCGACCCCCGCGCGGTTCCAGTAGCTCTTGCCGCTGTCGGCGGTGTTGATGACGTAGATGGTGTGCTTCTTGGTGCCCATGGTGTTCTCCTTTGTTGGTGTGCCGTGGATGGCAGCTCTCTCACCGAAGCAGGAGAGCTGTCTCCAGGGCCCACGGCCGGCGCGTTCACCGCGAAGCAACTGGAACGCCAGCCACCGCTGTGACAGCTCCGCTGGCGCTCGGTTGCGAGAGTGGAGGACGTGCAGCGGACAATGATGCGCCTGCCTTGGAGAACCCTGGCCGCACCGAGCGGAGCTCTGAAGGCATGGCGAAGTAGCCGGGCAACGCCGTCAACCGGGGACCGGGGGAGCGTCGAGAAGGGTCGGGACGAAGCCGACTCCAGAACCTCACTCGGTCAACCCACGCGACGGACGGCCACGAGCACGCGACGGACGTGGTTCGCCGCGTCCGCGGGCCAAGCCCGTTCCATCTCGCGAATCGCGCGTCCTGCATGCGCGATGGACCCGCGCTCCTCAGCGCTCGCGACGCGATACTGCTTCCTCAGCTCCTTGAGCTTCCACACGTAGGGTGGCGTCTCCCAACGCTCCCACCGGGCGCATTCGGTGTGAACGAAGTAGCGCCGCTGCTCTAGCCACCGCGGTTCGCTCGCGTCAAACGCGCGTCCACAATGCTCACAGGTGTCGCGCCAATCGGGAGGGGTAGCCTCGGCCATTCAACGGGTGTGCCCACAGCTCGAGGTGTGGGTCAAGACTAGTCAAACTCGGTTGACGAAAGGGATGCGGCCTCCTGGCGCCCCGGTTCGGAAGCACGGAAGAACTAGTTGGCTCTCTCGACCGTGATTCGGGTGTAGCATGCCCCAATGAAGGTCCTACGGACTCCCGAAACCCGGTTCGCCGATCTCGACGACTTTCCTTTTGCGCCGCACTACGTGGAAGTCTCTGACGAACTGAGAATGCACTACCTCGATGAAGGGCCGAGCGACGGTGCACCGGTGCTACTGCTGCATGGCGAGCCAACTTGGAGCTATCTCTACCGCAAAATGGTCCCGCCGTTGGCCGCCGCCGGATTCCGCGTCGTGGTCCCGGACCTGATCGGTTTTGGCAAATCCGACAAACCGGCTGCGATAGGCGACTATACCTGCGCGCTTCACGAACAGTGGCTGCTCGCTTGCATGGATTCGTTGAAGCTTCAGGGCATCACGTTGTTCGGTCAGGACTGGGGCTCTCTGCTCGGTCTGCGCATTGCCGGGGCGCAGCCGGAGCGGTTTGCTCGGATCATGATCGCCAACGGCGTGTTGCCGATTGCGGATCGGCCCGCGTCCTTCGCATTCCGCCTATGGCGAGCCTTTGCGAAGCACTCGCCGTGGTTCCCCGTTGGCCGCTTGGTGCAAACTTTCACGGTGACTGAGCTCACCGATAGGGAAGTCGCGGCCTACGACGCACCGTTCCCGAACCGCAGCTATAAGGCTGGCGCGCGCGCGTTCCCAGCGCTAGTTCCCGTTGACACTAAGGACCCCGGCGTCCCAGCCAACCGCCGTTCCTGGGAAGGTCTCGGTCGATTCGACAAGCCGTTCTTGTGCGTTTTCGGGCGCAACGACCCGATTCTCGGTAAGCTGGACCGGGTCTTGATCGACCAGGTTCCGGGCGCTCGAGGTCAGCCTCACGACCGAATCCGCGGGGGGCACTTCATCCAGGAAGACCAAGGACCAGAGCTCGCGAATCGGCTCATCGCCTGGGCGAGGTGACTCCGAGTCTTCGAAGAGAGAGCCTTGTCCGAGGTGCTACATCGCATACCCCCGGTCTACCGCGCGTACGGCCCGTAGCTCGTGCTCCCGAGCTCGGTCCAGATGAGGTTATCGAGAAGTCGGAGGCCAAGGAGCTTACAGGCCTGGCAAAGCGTCTCGGCCAAGAGCGAACGACAAGAGAGCATTGCCGCATCGGTCTGAGACGGCGCCTGTGGACGCCCGAACAACCGTCATTGCTGGAGATGCACCTCGACCGACCCCACGCCGCACTGTTTCGGTTCCGGACCCGCCGGGTGTGGTTGGCCGCGCTGGTCGGTGAAAGAGCAATCAGAGTGCCGAGCCGATCAAGGCACCATGTAACTGGTGGCAGACAAGCACATCTTACCTTCGTATTCGATGAGCCCGTTGGGCGGAGTCACGGTAACCAGGTCGCCTGAGCTGATCGGTTCGGGTGATCCGCTTACTGGCCATGCTTGCCGTGCCCCCGCTGGGACCTGGCCGTACGTGACGGGTGGGTCGAAAGCGGTGTCGGAGTACAAACTCCAGCGAAGTCCGGCGAGCGGGCTCAAGACGAGCAGTGCCTGGGCGCCCGCCGGGGGATCCCATGTGATTTGGCCAGTGCCAGCGTCGTAGTTAATTTCCGGGAGTGGAACGAAACAAAACCCCAGCTCGAGCTCGAGGTCGATCGGTTCGCTCGGGCAAGTGAGAAAGCTCCGGCGGGACTCGTAGAAGAAACTGCCCAGACCAACGGACTCAGAAACGGCGGCGTTCACCTCCAGCAAGGTCGCGTAGGCATTGGAAACCTCGAACTGGCCGCTGCCGTCCGTGAGATCAGCCGGCGTGCAGGTAAACCCGCAAAGGCTTTGCGCCAGGTCCGGATCAAGCATTTTGTCTTCGGCGAACACCACGACGCTTGCAGCCGGTGCCCCTTCTTTGCGTACTGTGCCGCTGACGCTACAGATCTCAGGCTGCACCTCGTTCGCTGGAACCAGTCTCAACTCCTCGATCACCATGCAACCGCTCGGACAGGTGGCGGAATCGGTCGTGACCTCGGTCTCACCGAAGCGGTAGGTCTTGCCGCCGTTCTGGAAGGTCAACAATACGGAAAGAGTTTCACCGCTGGTTCCATTCCCGTCCAGGTCCTCGCCGGGTTTCTCCGATCGGCGGGCATCCACACAGAACGATCCATCTTCTTTGGTCGTGAAGGGTGGCGAGTAGCCAGTGAAATTCACCCCCCGGACTGTGCCGGTGGCTCCTTTGATCGGCTTGCCTTCTTCGTCCACGACGACCCCGCCCATGCAGGTGTTGTCTTCCAGGGGCCAGTCCACGTTCCAGTAGGAAAAATGGGTTACTTCGGCTTCGGCAAAGAGGGCTCCCGAGTAGGAACCATCGCGAATACTGGCCAGGTCCGCTTCGGCGATGAGCGCTCCTCCGGCGTCCTGAATCTGCCCGGTTCCCTCCATGACCCAGTCCCCGCTGGTCTCGTCGAAGTAGAACATCGGAACGGTGACCCGGTCATCACCGGGCATGATGTCCACGATGACTTCCCACGTGTCGCGCGGCACCCGCATGGTAATGGTCGCCGGCTGACCGGGCTGAAGCTCCTCGATCAGATCGCCGCTTTCATTCTTGAGCTCGAATGCCCCGAAGACGGCCGAGACCAGCATATTGCCTTGATTGTCGGAAAATGAACCCGGAAAGCGGTCCGCGTCGGCCACGGGGTTGAAGACCTTGGCGTAGCCGGAAGACACCTGGATGCCGGTGACGGACACCGTTCCGGCCTCGTCCCGGCACCGGCCGTTCTCGCACGACAACTCCTCCATCTCGCTCAAGGTTCCGTCGAGAGTGACATCCGCAAGCGATTCGACTTTCACCGTCCGGATCAATGTTGCGTATCCGTCTTCTTCGAAGGCGACAACGGTAGTCTTGCCAGCCTCCGCTGGAGCTTTGAGAGAATACTTGCCATCTTCGTCCGCAAGGCCGGAGGCTCTTTCGTTGGCTTCGATGGAACCATTTCCGTCCCGATCGAGGCTGGCGGTGACTCGTGCACCATCGGCTGGATCCACGCCCTGCCCAGACGAAGACAAGAAGAGCTGACCGGTAACGGTGATGGTATCGCCCCCATTGCCTTCGCCGCCACCTTCACTGCACCCAACCAGCGGCACCACGCCCAGCGCGCAGACACATACGAATCCGAACCAGTAACGCATGACAAACTCCCCGTTTTGCGCCCACCCGACTCGGGCCGGTCACACAAGGCAAACTGGGTCGCCATGGAACCCATGGCTATACGTAATTCTTTAGCGATTTCGCTTGCGCAAAGGTTGCGCCGCGATCGCCCAAATCGCGCTTGCGGACGATTGCGTTTTGCACCGGTTGGAAGAAAACGGCGCAGCATTTGCGCTGCGGTTTCTGTGCGTGCGAGCGGCGCTTACTCGGCGGCCTCCGCTTTCGTAGCGGGCTGTTCCTCGCGAAGCTGGAACTTTGTCTGAGGAAGGATGTCGAGCTTCAACGTGAAGCTCCCGTCCTTGTTCTCGAAGGCGACCCCCGCCCGGTTCCAGTAGCTCTTGCCGTTGTCGGCGGTGTTGATGACGTAGATGGTGTGCTTCTTGGTGTTCATGGTGTTCTCCTTTTTTTGTGTGCCGTGGATGGCAGCTCTCTCACCGAAGCAGGAGAGCTGTCTCCTCGGCCCACGGCCGGCGCGTTCACGGCGAAGCAACTGGAACATCAGCAACTGCTGTGACAGCTCCGCTGGCGCACGGTTGCGAGAGCGGAGGGCGTGGAGCGGGGGATGAAGCGCCTGCCTTGGAGAACCTTGGCCGCACCGAGCAGACCTTTGGAGGCACCGCGAAGCCCGGCGAAACACGGGAAGGCTGGAACAGAGAGGGATCGCCGGTGGGTACAGGCGGGTGAGAGACACATCGCCCGCTAGGCCGAGCAGGACAGGCAGGACAGCGCTCGGCGTGGAGCTCCACAGCGCAACACCGTTTGATGCGGCGTCAAGGCGGACGTGAGCCAGCTCGCCCCCGAGTAAGCCCGGCTGTTCGAGACTGAGCCCCACAAACAAAACGGCGACCCAGGGAGTGATCCACAGGCCGCCGTTCTCGTTTGCTAGAAGACGCTGCCCTACGGGTCGTCCGACTGCCGCTCGAGCGCACCCATGTCGCGCATCGACATGTCAATCGCTCAACCTGTACCGCTCACCCCAGGCGAGCACAAACATGTCGCCCGGCAGATCCATGTCCATGACTTCGAGCGGCTCGGCGTATGGACGCCGGTCCGCGGGGTAGTGGCCGAATTCCCACGAGTGCCCGGGGAGAGTAAGACGCGGCTGAGTCTTCACGATGCAGTTGTGCATGCCCTCCTGCGCGGTTGCCAAACCGCTCTCGTTCACCCAGGCGTTGAGCATGAGCACATCGATGTCCTCGAGCTGCGGAAGCGTCTCGGAGGTCTGGTTATCGCCCGTGTGTACGAAGCGCAGGCCGCCCGGTGTGGTCACCTCGTAGATTCGTACGGGCGCGCTGTGCAGTCCGTCGTGCGCAACCACGGACAAGCCTGCAATCGTAGCCGTCTCCCCTGCCCCCATGGGTATCATATTGCCAAACCGTAACATCTCGGACGGCACGACCACGTAATCCTCCCAGGCAAGGCGATTAACAACATTCCACGCGTAGTGGTCGGGGTGCTCATGAGTGACGAACAGCGCGTTAATCTGCTCGACTATGTCGTTGGGCAGCACGGGATACCAATCCGATACGACTGCAGGAAAGCTGACGAGATCAAACGCGAAGACCACCTCCGGCGTCTTCACGACGAAACCGTGGTTGTAAATCATCCAAATGTTGGCGCCTGAGACGACGGGCTCGGTGATTTCCAGGGCGACCTTCTCCATCATGAGACGGTAGAATTTCAAGGCACAGCTATTGCCGCAAACTTGGTGGCCAAAAACGGCGTCGAGTGTTTCGAAGGCCGCACGTCGAGCGATCGGATCGCCTTCGCCAGGAGGATTCTCCATCAGCGTGGCACGAATGGACTCCAAGTCCGGGTCCGCCGACCCCGGGCAGCAGTCGATGCAGTCGGCAACGGCATCTCCGTCAGCATCGGTATCGGCGATCCCGCACCCGCACTGACCTGGGGCCTCTTTGTTGGGATCGTCGGGGCAGGCGTCACCGCCAGTCCCGCCCACGCCACCGGCTCCCCCTGGACCGCCCGTGCCGCCCGTGCCACCCGTGCCTCCGGTCTCGCCGCAGTCCGCGGCAAAGAAGACGCCGAGCACGACTACCACGGCTGAAACGACTATGAACAAGTGCCGGCGCATCGGTCATTCCTCCAGGGTAAACGTCACGGGCACGCGGACGAGGTCGCGATCGAGCCAATATCCTCCGTTGTGGCGCGTGTAGTAGAGATAGGGTGTACGCCCTGGGCGTTCGAAGTTGGTCGTGGAATCCGCATGGTCGACGATCGATGGGTATTGGGCATGAACCGACTCCAGGATCGGCGGTCCCTCCGGGGCTGTGTCGCAGCCCCAGCTCACGCCGATATCCGCCCGGGCGAGCAACTGGATGTCGCTCCAGTGGATGAGGTCGGTCGAAAGCGAAAAGTAGAACCCGCAGATGAGAGTCTGTGGGTCGACCGACTGTGCCCAACCGAGCACACGCACAAACCGGTCGATATAGGTGTTGTAGGTAAGGGTGCCGGCGTCTTGCCGTCCTATGTCGGCCAGAAACTCGCACTCTGGCACGTCACCGCCTAGTGCGTATGGGCTCCTCAGTAGGAGGTTGAAGCCACTACCATCCCAAGCACGCCAGCTTGCCGGATCGTCCAGCGTCTTCGTGCGAATCGCGCATACGCCACGCACGTCGCTTACCATGTCAGGCAAGGTCCTCATCAACTGCATCAGCGCGTAGTAGTAGTCGTCTGGTGCGAGGACGATTTTGCTCGGTCCCACGTAGCCCTCGATGTACCAGTTCTGGGTTGGTGTATCGGGCGGAGTCCACACCCGTGGAGCGGGTGCAACGACGTGTGCCGGAGGCGATGGCTTCACAAAGGTGCGCGCACCGTCCGTCGACACCGCGTAGGTAATCGAGTTGTACCAGCAGAGATAACTGGGCGAGCAGTTGATGGAAGTGGCGTCGTGAAATTCGTTGTGGATGAGCACGTGCCAGCTCTCGCCCACTCGATAGGGCGACCAGAGCCATTCGTTGTTCTCGTAGGACTCCGGCGTCGGAAGGTTCGCGGAGCGATGCGCCGGGTGCTCGCAATCATGCTCCAAGCCATTAAAATCGGTGCCCCGACTCAGATAGTTGCCAGTCTCATGGATCGTGCCGAACAGGACGATCTCCTCGTCAGACGCCCGCACAGCCATGGCGGGACCATCGGGGATATCGAACTCCTCGCAGCGATCTGCAGACCAATCAAACACGACCTCCTTGGCGCCGAAGGTGACGCTCACCGGGACAAAGTTGCACAGGCCCCCGTAGCAGCCGCCCCTAGGTCCGCCATCGGGCGTTTCGCGGCCACACGGGTTGCCGTCTTGGACGGGCGCTGTGTCACACTCGCCATCGGCGCACATGCCCATCGTGCAGTCGTTGCTCTCGTCACACGCGGTACCGTCTGCAAGCGGGGTGTGCTCGCATACCCCCATCGAGCACGTGTCATCGGTGCAATCATTCGCGTCGTCGCAGTCCTCCGCACCCTGACATTCCGGCATTCCGCCGGTTCCACCGCTCCCGGCAGCACCGCCGGTCCCCGCGGAACCACCGCTACCGCCGCCGCCCTGCGTCTCATCGCACCCAACCAACGGCATCATGCCGAGCGCGCAGACACATAGAAATCCGAATAGGTAATGCATGGCAACCTCCCCAGTTGCGGCGCAGTAGGTCCCTAAGTGCAGTTACGAAGCTGCATCAGGCGTACCAGCGCCGATCCCCCGGTTTCGAGGGGTTTTGCAAAAGCGTGACCGCAAGTTCTGCGTCTCGTTGGAGGCGGTGCGCAATGGGTTCGCCCGAACCCAGGGCACGAATAACAGATTTTGATGGTGGGGCTTGTCGTGGCTGTGGCCGGGTGCAGTGATGCCGGCGCCCAGTCGGGAGAGTGCGCAGCAGGATGCAGCAGGATGCAGCAGGATGCAGTACATCGGGAACTCCACGGATGCACTCCTCGGAAGTGAGGGCATCTACGCATACTTCGCGGCGTGCCAGAAGGACTTCGGTCCCGCTACTCGGATGTGTACGAGCGAAGAGATTTGGTCCACCACGGACCTCCCCAACTTGAGCGTTGGATACGCATGGGCAGGAAACGGGTGCGATGGGTGGAGCGGCGAAGGCACCGCATCCAACCCCTTAGACGGACCGGCGATCGACGAGAGAGGCAGAACTACACTTTCCCGCTGTTCTAGCGCTCTACCTATAGCGTGCTGCGGTCTCCGCTAGGCTAGGCAACGCGCCGACAGCGACGTTCGACAATGCCGCTTCCTCAAGAACACCTCGAGCTCGCTCTTCATCCTGTTCAGGCCATAAGCCGTCCAATCGCAAGAGCGACTCGGCTTCTTCTACCCAGTCCGCCACGTTTAGGGTGCTTCGAGGTCTTTCCGCGATTGGTTCAGAGTCCGCAAGAACAGCCAGTTAGTCAGCCATGGGGCGACCCGGTCGAGCCAGCAAAGCATCCGGATCTCGAAGGGAAACACCAGTCGCTCCGGGTCGCTCACGATGCCCTCGAGGATCGTAGCTGCGGCCTTGTCCACCGGCAGAAACCGAAATGGGATGGATTCACGTGCCCGATCTCGATTCATGCCAGGCGCCACCTCGGTGTTGTCGAAAATAGGAGTCTCGATGAAGCCCGGACAAACAGCTGTCACTCTGATGTGATTGGCTTTTCCTTCTAGACGCAGCGAACGAGAGAGCCCCACGACCGCGTGCTTGGTGGTCACGTACGGTGCCAAAAGCCCTCCCGGCAGAAGACCGAACATCGACGCGATGTTCACGATCTGGCCTCCGCCCTGCGCCGCCATGCGCGGGAAAGCCAGACGGCATCCGTGCACGACGCCCATGAGGTTGACCGCGACGATGCGTTCCCACATGCCGGCGTCGATCTCCGCGAACTCACCCCCGCTGCCAAACCCTGCGTTGTTGAACAAGATGTCGACTCTGCCGAAGCGCTCCCACGCAGCGTCGAGCGCCTTTTCGAAGTCTTCGGGCCGAGTCACATCGAGCGTGGCAGCCTCCGCACCTTGGCCAAGCGACTCCGCGACCAGGCGACAGCTCTCGCCATCTCGGTCCGTGAGAAGGACCTGAGCACCCAACGCGACGAGCTGCCGGGCTAGCTCCTGTCCAATACCGCTGGCTGCACCGGTGATGAAGACAACCTTGCCTCGGTAATCATCCATGGCGACCCATCCTTGGCACTACCTTCTCCCTCTGGTTTCTCGAAGTCAACCGGCTCGAGGAGGACGCTTGCCGGTTTCCTGCCCGACTTGTATGCGTCTGAATCGTGAGCGCTCTGCGGAAGGCTCTCGGTGGAAGACGATGCCCTCAAATCGGATCGGAGTTCCTTCTTTCCTGGGGTTCGCAAAGACGAAACGGCGTGGTGCGCACCCCCAACAGCTAGCGGTGGCCGAATGTCACCCATCTCGAACTGACGCTTCGGTGGCGCGTTTCGTCACCTTGTTCGCAGAGCTCTCGCCGTAGCGCCCGGATCGCGTGGACCAGGGATTCTGGGCCTCGTAGCGCGGCTTCCTCAAGAACGCCTTGAGCTCGCTCTTCATCCTGTTCAGGCCATAAGCCGTCCAATCGCAGGAGCGACTCCGCCTCTTCGACCCTGGCAGACAACCAGGGCAGGGCGCCCTGGTTGCCGGGGGCCCGCTGTTACACGACGGTAGCGTCCCCCTTGGCGGTGGGGGGCTCCTTTTGGAGCTCAAGCTTCGTAACGGCTGCCGCTTATCGCAATCGCATCACGGATACCCTGTTCCGTGCGGGCAAACGTGCAGCTACCCGCTTGGCAGGTCCCGGCGCCGTCACCGCAGTCCGTGCCGTCGTCAAACGGTCGGTTGGTACACATACCGGTCGTCAGGTCGCATGCATCGTCGGTGCACTCGTTGTCGTCGTTGCAATCGACGCAGTCGCAGTTGCCAAAGTGTTCGCAGGTGCCCGTCGCGGGGTCGCACACATCGTAGGTGCACTCGTTATTGTCGTCGCAGTCAACGCCTTCGCACACGTCGGGGCTCGTCTCGCTGCACCCGATGAGGCCCAGCGCCAGCACCCAGATGACTCCAAACCGATAGCGCATCACAGCCTCGTTCACGGCTGCACCTCAAACGTCTTCACGTCGTTCGCAATCGTCAGGCGCGCAAACCGGCAGGTTGGCGGGCAATCAGGACCGTTGGGCTGGTTCAACTGGTAGATGGGGCTCATGCTTCGTGAGCCGTTCCAACTCCCGTCCTCCGCAGTCACGGTGATCTCCACTGACTCAGGCACGGTGCCAGTGCCATCAAAGCCAAAGGACCAAAGGAACCCTTTGCCGTCGCAGCTGCTAATGCCGTACGGCGGCTGCATCCTCCAGAGCCAGGCCTCACGCAGGTCGTCGTAGTAACGGACACATGCGAACGCTTCCGCTTCTCCATCCAACATGAGGGTTACGTCGTAGTTCACTTCGATTTCGGGCGCGAAGCTGACTCGCACCTCGTCGGAGCAGCCAGCTTGCGTACAATCCTGCCCGCAACCAAGCGAAAACACGGCCAACCCAACCCCGCATAGTATCAAAAAGCCAACCCAGTACCGCATGAGAAACCCCTTGGTTGTTGTGCTCAGAACACGAGCCGCGATCGTGCAAGGTCCCATTGGACTCGGCGCGGTGTTCCATAGTGCGCTTCCTGCAGCTCGCGCAGCTCTTGCTTGCTCGAGCCCAACACGGCGCCACTCGCTGCCATCCCTACGACTCCGACGATAAGTATCAGTCCACCGGCGAAAGCCATGCCAACCCCAGTGAAGTCCAAGTCGAAGCCCTCCGATGGTTGCTGTCGCCTATCGTAGGTTAGGCCGAGCGCCAGAAGAGGCACTCCGATGGCGGTCACCACGGACGTGGCGATGAGCCACCCACGCGCTTTCGGCACACGCGCACGAAGTTCCATTTCCTCACTCACTACAATGTACCCATCGCCTGACCGCGGCGCGCTTGGCACAACGTCCACACCGTTAGCGCCCAGCTTCAGCTCCAACGATGGCTCTTCGCGTGCTGGCTCAGACGAGGTCGCGGGTTCCTGTAGACCTGGCTCGGGCGCCGTACCTGCCTCTTCCGCTTGTGCGCTCACGCTCATCGGCGAAGCCGCCAACGCTGCGAGCACACACACAAAGCCAACGAAGTAACGCATGAGAACCTCCCCTCAGAACACGATTACGGCACCGGAAGAACTAAATATTTCCCCACGCCTAATCTTCGACGCCGACACGCCCACGGCCACGCCGAGAATAAGGGCAACAACTCCAATGGAGACGCCGACACCGATGCCGATTCGCCTCCTACGCTGTTGTTCTTCGGTCCGTGGCGCCGTTGACATTTGGGGCGCGGACGAGCCTTCGGGCACGGCCAAGGGCGCGCCCGTCAACGGGTCAACGTAGATTGGCATGCTCGTGGGCTTGGAAGGGTCATCGAAAGCTTCAGGGTGCCAGCGCTCAAGACGCGATCGGGGCGGTTCCGTCGGTTGCCCTGGCTGCCCCGAATTGGTCTCAGCCGACGCGCCTTCCTCCGCCGCTTCTGCGCTCGCGCTCAGAGGCAACACCAGCATCGCGAAGATAAGCATCAATCCAACTATGTACCGCATGACAACCTCCCGGTCCGGTCATGGGTAACGTGGGGTCGCCGTAGAACCTGCCGCTATACGTAATTCTTAAGCTATTTCGCGTACGCAGAGGTTGCGCCTCGATCGCCCGGATGGTCCCTGAGAACGATTGGTCTTTAAACCGGTAGTCCGAAAACCGCGCAGCATTTGCGCCTCCATGTGTGTGCAATCGAGGGTCCCTAGCAGACAACCAGGGCAGGGCGCCCTGGTTGCCGCGGGTTGCCGTTACTCGGCGGCGGCCTCCTCCTTTGCGACGGGCTTTTCCTCGCGAAGCTGGAACTTCGTCTGAGGAAGGATGTCGAGCTTCAACGTGAAGCTCCCGTCCTTGTTCTCGAAGGCGACCCCCGCGCGGTTCCAGTAGCTCTTGCCGCTGTCGGCGGTGTTGATGACGTAGATGGTGTGCTTCTTGGTGCTCATGGCGTTCTCCTATGTTTGTGTGCCGTGGATGGCAGCTCTCTCACCGAAGCAGGAGAGCTGTTTCCAGGGACACGGCTGGCGCGTTCACCGCGAAGCAACCAAAGCGTCCGCAACCGCCGTGACAGCTCCGCTGGCGCTTGGTTGCGAGAGTGGAGGACATGAGCGGGGAACAAAGCGCCCGCCCCGGAGAACCCTGGCCGCACCGAGAAGCCTTTGGAGGCATCGGGAAGCGGAGGGAAGGGGGCGCGGGACCACCCCATCGGGTTGCGGTTCAACCCGACGCCCCTACGACAGCCTACCGGCACGCGACGCGGTCGACGGGGCCGGTCTGGGACTCCCTGCCGCAGACCTCGTCCACGGTGCCCGCCTGAGACTCGATGTCGACGCAGCGCGTGTGCTCTCACTCGATCGTCAGTGGATCGGTATCGAGCACCCGGTAGCGGGCGTTCTCGTAGCGTAGCCACTGGGGCTTGCCGGCGGAGTTGCGCGTTGTGATCTCGAGGTACTCGCACGGCTTCCACTTCGAGCCCGTGCAGCCTGCCATCCATGCGAGCGCCAAGAGAATGGTCAACAAGCGCATGTGTTTGAGCGTAGCAGGGCGAGCGTCGAGGCGCGCTTACCGCCTACGGCTGCACCTCAAACGCCCCGACGTCGCTCAGAACACGAGCTGTGATCGTGCCGGGTCCCACTGGACGCGGCGTGGCGTCGCGTAGTGGGCTCGCTCCAGCCGGCCGAGCTTTCGCTTGCGGACGCCGAGCAGGGCCCCGGTGGCAATCATGCCCAACACACCACCGCCAGCGAGAGTCACACCCGTGACGAAGACCGGGAGCGACCATCCGGGAATAGGGCAGTCGCCTACACCGGTGCCCGACGACTCACAGCTCAGGTTTGGCACTGCGACACCCGCGAGGATGCCGCCAACGACGAGCGAGAGCGCAGAGGCGCCGATCCCGATCTTCGCCCGCTTCACGCGAACCTTCATCTCTTTAAGCGTGTATCCTTCTGGCGTCCGTGGCGGGCAACCGGGCGCAACATCCACACCAGCCTCGTCGAGCTTCAGCTGCATCGCGGGCTCCTTGCGTGCTGGCTCAGCCGACGGCGCGGGCTCCCGAAGGTTCGACTCAGAGGGCGTGCCTTCCTCACCGGCTTGTGCGCTCACGCTCAGCGGCGAAGCCATCAACGCTACTGCCAACACCAAGCCAACTAAGTACCGCATCATGATGACGTCCCCTCAGAACACGAGTCTCGAGGTTCCGGAATCCCATTGGACTCGGCGTGCGCTGCGGTGGCTCGGTGCCTTCGAGCCGCGTCGATCAGAGTTGCGCAGCTCGATGCCCGAGACGATGATACCGATCAGGCCACCTACCGTTAGAACGGCACCGGTGCCGATCAGCGCGGGAGACGAACGCGGTGTCTCGCAGGGCTCTCCGAAGCTGATGCAGAACGCCTGAGAAGCACCGACTCCGACCATCGCAAGGCCGCCGATGAAACACCCCATGGAGACGCCGAGTCCGATTCCTGGAGCGAGCGCGGGGTTTCTACTCTTCTTAGCTCTCGGAGTGCGGCCGGGCTTTTCGGGTTTCGAAGTGTAGTGGATGTCGTAGGCAGTAGGGTCCCAGTTCCTTTGGGTTCGCTTGCGAAGCCGCGGACTCAGGCCCCCCTCATCATCGGATGATTCATCCATTCGCGCGGGCTCCTGTTGATCTGGCTCCGGTGTTGCGCCTTCCTCCTTCTGTTGCGCGCTGACGCTGAGAGGCACAGCTGCCAATGCGAGCACACACACAAAACCAACGAAGTACCGCATGACAATCTCCCGGCCCGGTCGTGGGTAACGTATGTCGCCGGTCAGTGCGTGGCGATACGTAATTCTTTAGCTATTTCGCCCACGCAAAGGTTACGCCACGATCGCCCGGATGGTGTCTGAGAACGATTGGACTTTTCACCGGTCGGCCGAAAACCGTGCAGCATTTGCGCCTCCATGTGTGTGCAATCTGAGGTCCCGGGCAGACAACCAGGGCAGGGCGCCCTGGTTGCCGCAGGCCGGCCGCTACTCGGCGGCGGCCTCCGCTTTCGTAGCGGGCTGTTCCTCGCGAAGCTGGAACTTCGTCTGAGGGAGCGAAATCGCGCGGTACTAGCGCGTTGTGTCGCGTGTTGGGCATCGCGCAGACAGGGCGTTTGTTTTTGCTAGGCTCATCCTCTGACATGGAGAAATCGCGTCTGTGGGACCTTCCGGTTCATCGAGCATCTGATTGGATCTTCAACTGCTACGTCGTGGAGGCGGGCGATGGCGTGGCGATCGTCGATGCCGGCTTGAAGAGTACGGCCAACGCGGCCGCTGAGATCGTGCAGGCGCTGGGGCGGGACCAAGGCGGCGTCTCCGTAAGCGCCACACATGGGCACTCAGACCATGTGGGCGGCATGCCGACACTGCGATCGAGACTCGCCGCCTCGACCCATTTACCGCAGGGGTGCGAGCGCTACCTTCAGGGTGAGTCGCCCCGACGCTTTGGTCTTCGCTCGATGCTTGGGTTTGCCCCCATGTACGCACAGCAGCCGTTCTCCGCATCGGCCCTGCTCCAGTTTGTCGGTGACGCGAAGAAGATCGGGTTCGGCTCCGATGACGCATTTCGATTCCCCTACGCTCCCGATGCGTTTCTCTCGGACGGGGATGCGTTGCCCGGCGCGCCGGACTGGCGCGTTCTGGAGGTCCCCGGACACAGCGACGACTCGCTTTGCTTCTATCATCCAGAGTCCGAGACGCTGCTCTCGGGTGACGCCGTCGTGACCTTGGATGGGCGTGCATGGTTCAACCCGGAGTGGGTGGATGCGGCGGCGAGTGGAGAGAGCGAAGAGCGTTTGCGAGCCCTGCCTGTGCGATACCTCCTGCCGGGTCACGGCCTTCCGATAAGCGGTAATGTATGGGGGCGAGCGATGTCGTTCACGACGCCGCCGCCCGGCCGGGGCGTGCTGGCTCGATGCGCGCGCGCGTTTGGGCGATGGTCGAGTCGCTGAGCGCGTGTGGCTAGTGTTCGGCGGTGCCCTTAGGGACCCAATTCACGAGACCCATGGCCGCGATCGTATCAAGTCGGAGATCAGGCATGAGGACCGAAGCGCGGCGACCCCACCAGACAACCAGGGCAGGGCGCCCTGGTTGCCGCGGGCGGGCCGCTACTCGGCGGCCTCCTCTTTCGCGAAGGGCTGTTCCTCGCGGAGCTGGAACTTTGTCTGAGGAAGGATGTCGAGCTTCAACGTGAAGCTCCCGTCCCTGTTCTCGAAGGCGACCCCCGCGCGGTTCCAGTAGCTCTTGCCGCTTTCGCTGGTGTTGATGACGTAGATGGTGTGCTTCTTGGTGCTCATGGTGTTCTCCTTTTGTTGTGTGCCGTGAATGGCAGCTCTCTCACCGAAGCAGGAGAGCTGTCTTCTTGGCGCACGGCCGGCGCGTGCACCGGGAAGCAACCGGAACGTCAGCCACCGCCGTGACAGCTTCAACAACCCTCCGAGGTTGAGCCCTTGGGCGCGTAGGGCTCGGCGGCGGCGAGCTCACTTCAATCCACATCCCGGCGTGTCGAAGGCCGCCGTGACAGCTTCAACAACCCTCCGAGGTTGAGCCCTTGGGCGCGTAGGGCTCGGCGGCGGCGAGCTCACTTCAATCCACATCCCGGCGTGTCGAAGGCCGTTCACGCGAAGCGCGCGCGTCGTCCGGGCCCGCGTTCGCACGCTGCGGCGGCCGATTCAACGCTTGTGGAGGATGACCGACGCACCGATGCAACAACCGTCGCAGATTCGGCCTGCTCGGACGCTCCTTAGCCACATCGCTAGGTCTGCACGAGGACCCCGTGGACCTGGCACATGCACCACGTGCCCTGAGGGAACACGACGGAGCGTAGGCCTTCGCGCCACTGCGCGAGTGCGTCTCGGTAAGCCCTGCGAAAGGCGCGAAGCTCCGCGACTGCCTCAAAGAATAGCTTCCTCTGCCCCCGCCCGACCGCGAATGTCGGGTTTCGATCTCGCAGCAACTCGAAGCTCGTGGCGCGCCGATATGGGGAGAGTCGACGAATCCGCTGGGCGCCGAGGAAACGCCAGCCGCGCTTCTTGACCTCTTCGTGCGCGAGGCGCTCGTGGCACTCGAGCTCCTCGTCCACCGCCTCCCGCACTTCCTGGGCCGCATACCGCTGTGCCAAGGCGGGCGGTAGCGTGAGGGAAAGCGCGATGGTCTCCGGCCACTGCGGGTTGTCCGGGCGGAAGTACAAGTCCGGCCGGTTCAGGGTCCAGGTGCGGCGCCCAAGCTCTTGCGGAAGGACGGTGATGCCGGGCCAGTCCCGCGCACGGCGGACCAGCCCTGCTTGAACGGGGTTGGCCATCACGTACGCGAGCTTCTCAATCATGCCTTGCTCGGTCAGCAGCCGAACGACTGAGGTCTGCTCGTGGTCCCAGACGGGGCCCTCCCACTTGCGAAGGACCTTAGTGCCCAGCGACATCAACCGATGGAGCTCTCGCAAGAAGAGGGGGAAGCACCCGTTGGTATCGGTCACGATCAGGTGTTCATGGGTGCTCATGAGGGTGACCGCGTGCACGAGGATGCCGAACTGTCTGGCGCACAGTGCGAGCGTATACAGGTAGAGCCGACGGATGGCCGGGTCGGGGCGGAACAGGTGATGGCGACGAAGGGTACGCCGGGTGATCATCACCGTGTCGCCAGGGAGCACAAACCGTGGTTGGGTCATGTGCACAGGCGGAGCAGGAATCAAGCCATATGGCCCCTGTGTGATTTCGGGGCTTTCTCCAGCCGCACCTGGCGGATATGCTCAATCCCGATGACGGACGCCAACGTGGGTGAGGTTGCCAGGTTGCCACGGACGCCAACGTGGGTGAGGTTGCCCTGGGTGAGGTTGCCCACGTGGGTGAGGCTGCCCCGCGTCAGGAATCTGATCAACATAACTCTAGTGGTCAGTTCGGCCATGTCGCGACCTCTGCCGTGCCGACGAAGTAGTCGGCGCAATCGACTTGGCCGACCTGCACTTCATAGGCGTGATTCAAGACGGTGAGCGAGCCGATCCACAGGTGCGCTCCGTAGTCCACGACCTCGGTCTCGCCCTCGACACTCGCGCTGAGGCTCCGTTCCTCCCACCTGGCGCTGCAATCAGGACCGATCACCAGACACCCTTCACCGCCGTCAACGAGCTCGAGCTCGACGGGCGGCTCCAGCTCTTCGAGCTGCCAGGCGACCCCCATCCAGTATGCGAGCTCTTCGGCTTTCGCTCGGATCTCCAAGCTCGACACAGTGGGGGGGAAGCCACGCCAGCGCTGCGAAAGGTCTACGACGAGACTCTCTCCAACCGACGCGGACCATTGAAATCCCCCGGGCGCGATCACTTCGACTCGATGCAATTCGCCCTCAAGGGTCCTGAAGCTGATCCATCTTGCCGCGTCGAGCTCAGGATCATCGGCTCCAACATGATCGCCCAGGCTTCCGTACCAAGGGTCGAAGCATTCGCTCGTTCCGCCTTCTCCCATCTCCTCCACGACGCCCTCGATGCGAAGCTGCAAAAGGTCAGGCGGAAAGTGAGTGGGTTCCTCGACGCTTGGACCCCAGACACAAGCAGCGAGCACGGAAGGGCCCCGGCTCTCCTCTTGGCAAAGCGGAACGCCGTCCCCCTGGCTACACGCAACGGCCAGCACGAGCACGCACATCAAGCCAACCAAGTAACGCATCACGGCCTCCCACGTTTACGGCTGCACTTCATACGCCCCCACGTCGCACCGGTTTCCAACGGGTCGTGGCAGACCGCGCTGGTCCGTTGTGAGCGGCAGTCCGTCTGCATGAACACAGTCCGCTTTCGGAATCTGATCGATGGCGACGCTCGCCGTGGGTTCGGTCAACAGCGCGTGCGTCATGGTCGTCCCACCGTTGTCCTGTAGCGGTCCGAGGTTCAACTCGGCGGTAGTTGTCTCGGGTTGGTCGGTCCCGTGATCAAAGCCGCACGTGTTACCCGGGGATTCGATGTTGTAGCCACCCGATATGATGGCGCCTTCGCAATCGCCCCCGACCAAGGTGTTGGTCAGCGTTGCCGCGCTTGCCCAGTTGTCGATGGCACCGCCCGAAAATCTCGCGGTGTTTCCCGACACGGTGCTGTTGGTCATGGTCAGAGTTCCGTCGTTGTCGATGCCGCCGCCGACTTCATCTGCGGTGTTTCCTGACACCGTGCTATTCGTCACCGTCAGGGTGCCGTGGTTGGCGATACCGCCACCGGAGAAGTCGGTGAAGCAACCCGACACGGTGCTGTTGGTGATGGTCATGACGCCATCGTTGTCGATGCCGCCGACGTACCCACCTGCCACATTGTTCGAAACCGTGCTGTGCGTCAGCGTCATGGTGCCGTCGATGCCGTTGTGAATTCCACCGCCTCGGCCGCCATGGCGGGCACCGTGCGTGTACACCGGCTGGAATGGGGCGAAGCACTCCGTGACAGTGCTATTTGCGAGGGTCAGCACTCCTTCATTTCTGATGCAACCACCGTTGAAATCTCTCTCGGTGATATCGATAGTTCTCAAGCGGCCTCGGGCTATTGTGACGGCGCTAAGCCCAGCCGTGACGCCTTCGTTGACGAAGAAGACGCGGTGGTCCTCGTTCCCATCAACAGACAGATTGCCCTCCCCGTCGAGGACGACGTCGTTATCGACGACGATTTCCGCCTCGGTTACAACCATCGTTGGACCAACGCAGCCAAAGGTGTACGGCCCACCTCCTGCAGCGATGGCGTCGCGGATTCCTTGCTCGGTGCATGCGACCTGGCAAGTGCCTCGCTGGCAGGCCCCCGCGTCATTCCCGCACGCTGTGCCGTCCGCGACAGGCGTAGATTCGCACGCCCCGTTCACGCATGCGGCCACCGTACACTCGGTGCCTCCCTCACATGCAGTCCCGTCTGCAACCGCCGTGTTCTCGCATAGACCCGCGTTGCACCTGTCTTCGGTGCATTCGCTCTGGTCGTCGCAGTCCTGATCGACCTGACATTCGGGTGTTGCCTCACTGCACCCAGCCATTGGCATCACCCCGAGCGCGCAGACACTTAGAAATCCGAATATGCGACGCATCACAACCTCCCCGGTTGGACCCGCCCGACTCGGGCCGGTCACACAAGGCAAACTGGGTCGCCATGGAAGGTGTCGCTATACGTATTTCTTTAGCGTTTCGTGCCGCGCACGCCTTGCGCGCAAGGGAACTCCGACGAGTCGCGTCGTGATTGCGTTTTCCCGGGATGGCCGAAAACCGCGCAGCATTTGCGCCTCCATGTGTGTGCAATCGAGGGTCCCTAGCAGACAACCAGGGCAGGGCGCCCTGGTTGCCGCGGCCGACCGCGGTCAAGAAATCACTCGAGGCGTGAGCGCTGAACTCCGACTGGAATAGGGCGCTTTCCCTACGATGTGAACGCAAGAAGCGCGAGGACAATGCGGACGCTCGCACAAACTCTGCGCTGACAGAGAAAGTGCAGAATTACGTATTGCGCCGCATTCCGTGACGACTCGCCTTGCGTCTGCATCGCGTACGGCTTCATGAAGACCGGGGAGGTTGCTTATGCGTTGGTTGACTGGCTTTGTGCTCGTTCTGGCTGCAGTGGGAGCCGTGCGACTCGTGGGCTGTGGTGAGACGCCAGGTGGTGATGGCGGTACCGGTGGAACGGGAGGCGTTGCTGGTGACGGCGGAACCGGCGGAACGGGAGGCGTTGCTGGTGACGGCGGAACCGGTGGAGATGGTGGCGTCGGAGGCGACCCCATCGCGGACCTGGTGGACAAGATCCGGACCGACGTTGACCCCGCGTTCGTGTACGCGTACGAACAGACCAAGTTTGTGCCGCCGGCGGGTAAGACGCTGCTGATCGTGGGACAGACGTTGGAAGACATCAACGAGTACACCGCCAGCTTCCCCAACGAGCCGGCGCCGGGCGGATGGGCCGCATATTGGGGCATCCCCAGCACCGACGGCCTGGCAAACACGGCGGTCAACGAGCACGGCAGTAGTCAGAACCATCAGGAGCTGGTGGGTCGCTTTCCCGATTCGGTGCTGCAGAGCGGGCTATGGATGGTGGGTATGTGGGATGTTGCCAAGGACACCGGGCTCGGCGTTTATGACGACGTCATTCGCGGGTTCAGCAGCTGGGCCAAGACGATCAGCCGTCCCATCTACCTCCGGATCGGCTACGAGTTCGACGGCGCGCACAACGAGTTGGAACCGTCGGAGTACGTAACTGCGTATCGGCGATTCGTCGACATCACACGTGAAGAGGGCGTCAACAACGTCGCGTTCGTGTGGCATTCCTACGCAGCCCCACCCTACAAAGGTTACGCGCTTGGGTCCTGGTACCCCGGCGACGACTACGTCGACTGGGTGGCGGTCTCCCTGTTCGGTCACATGTACGGCCCCGACCCGGGTACGGACGCCAACGCCGTGTTCGACTTCGCGAAAGCGCACAAGAAGCCGGTGATGGTTGCCGAATCGAGTCCGGTTCACGGGATCTTCGATGGCGACCTGCATTCCTGGGACACGTGGTTCGTCAACTACTTCTCGCTGGCCTACCAGAAGAACATCAAGGCGATCAGCTTCATCAACGCAGACTGGAGCCGGTACTCATGGGTGGCACCGCTAGACTGGCAGGATGCACGGCTGCAGAACAACGAGACGGTGGCCGACGCGTGGTTCATGGAAACCGCCAAGGATCGCTACCTGAAGCAGTCGCCGCAACTGTTCGAGCAGCTGGGCTTTGCCCCCTAGTCCGCAGCGGTCTGACCGGGAAATCGTCACGACCAGCTACGCCGCAATCACCACCTCCATCGGCACCCCAAACTCCAATGGACAACGCTGTGCGTAACGGGCCCCCGCAACCAATCGTGGATAAATGAGATTATCGTGCTGCTCGCCGTGAGGTTGGCGGCATGATTGTTTCAGGCCCCGACGAGTTCGAGGATCGACGAAGCGCGCGAAGTTGAAGCTGGGCATCGACAGTTTCGCACGGCAGGCTCGCCACTGCGCTATCGGCCTCGGTCTCTCCGGCGGTCCCCCTCTCGATCGTCGCGCCTGTCTTCCTCGCGATCGTCCCGTCTGTCTTCCCCGCGATCGTCCCGTCTGTCTTCCTGACTGTGATGTTAGGAATCAAGCCGGACGGTTTTGACTAGGATAATTTCTCCCTTAGAGCTTCATACGGCGTTTTCCCGCCGTGCGCACCATGGAAGAGGTGTGCAGTCGCTAGTCGCAAACGGGCCCCGTCGAGCGCGTTGCGTGTAGGTAGACCTTTGGTCGACAACGAAACGCCCCCGCTCAGGTGAACCACTACCATCCCTAGGAGCACTCCGCGCCCGCAGGTCCGGATCTTGACAAAACATGGCATGAAGTCCATATACGAACTATGCTCGGCGAAGCTGCCAGGAAGCCTGATCCGACGCCTCGGGGCCTCGACCACGATGCCGTGAAACGAGGGTTCTTTCGCATCATGGATGCGTGGGAGGTTCGGGACTCCGACGCGCAAGTGCTTCTCGGAAGGCCCAGTCGGACGACGTTCTACGCGTGGAAGAAGGGGGAGGGGGGAAAGCTGTCGCACGACACGTTGGAGCGGGTGAGCTACGTGCTTGGCATCTACAAAGCGCTCCAGCTGCTGTTTTCGAACCCCGGACAGGCCGACGCATGGTTGAAGAAACCGAACGCGGCCTTTGGGGGACAGTCTGCACTCGAGCACGCCCTCGGCGGTCGTGTCGTCGACTTGGCCCACGTGCGTCAGTACCTCGACTTCATTCGTGGCTAGCGTGGCCAAGGCTCCTCCAAAGCGTCGCGTTCGATGGGCGAAAAGCTATCGCGTCGTCAACGCACGCTTTCCGCCGATCGACCTTTTTGAGCGCGTTGCCGATCCCGACGACTGGGAAAGCTTGCTCGAGCTCGAGATGCTCACCAATCCCCGCGTGCGCCAGGAAGCGGGCGAGATCTCACTGGTCCCCCCGGACGACCGTGTGAGCGGCGCGGGCGCGTCGTGGGTCATGGCCCCCTTCACGCACATCGGCTGGCCCTCGCGTTTTACCGACGGAAGTTGGGGAGTCTACTATTGCGCCCGGTCGTTGGTGACCGCTGTGCACGAAAAGGCCCATCATGTCGGGCTTTTCTTTGCACGAACCGGAGAGCCCCTTGGAACCTCGATGGAGCTCCGGGCGCTGGTCGCTGCGATCGACGCACGGTTCCACGACATTCGAGGTGGATTTGATGGAGCCCACGATCCGAACGACTACCGTGAGGCGCAAGCCCTCGCCCGCGAACTCCGCGAGGCGGGATCGAATGGCATCGTCTATCGAAGCACGCGACACGCGGGCGGTGTTTGCCTCGGTGCGCTTCGACCGAAGGCGGTGGGTCTCCCGATCTCAGGACCAAACCTCCGCTTTCATTTCGATGGTGAGCGCGTCGACCGCTGGTTTCACTTCGGTGACAAGGTTTGGCAGGCGATCGTGCACTAGACTGAACGCTTCCTCGGATCTGGACCGAGTTTAATGTGTTCAGCCTCCGTTCGTGACGCCTTTGAAGAGAGAAGGGCGGCGAACTCATACTCCCCAACGACACTGGACCGACCTGAACCTCACCGCTCACTTCGTTTAGACATCCTCCCCTGGGCGACGTGAGCTTTGCTATGGTTCCGGCTGCACCTCAAACGCGCCCACGTCGCACAGCGTCCCGCCCGTCTCCGGACGCGGCTCGCCGCGTTGGTCGCAGTCTATGGGATGCAAAAGCAAGTGCCCACACACACGCAAACACCGCCGTGGCACGCTCTTTCACCGCAGCCGCTGCACGGCGTTCCGTCTGGCACCGGAGTGAAGGTACATGACCCATCCGTTGGATCGCACGAGGCAACTCTGCATTGACCGCTGAGACACACCGGATTGAAGTCGCACATTCCGTCTGTGTAATCGCAAAAATCGTAGGTGCATAGGTCACCATCTTCGCAAATGACGCCGTCATTGCAGGGATACTCCTCGCAAACGCCGCCAATGCAGACGCCGGGCTCCCCATTCCGGTCGCAGGGTTGACATCCGCTACATCTGCCGTGGTCGCAAGAATCGTCGACGGGCGAGGGCTCGTCGAGGGTGCACTCGTTGCCATCATCGCACGGGTTCTTTTCGCAGACGCCCGCAACACAAACGCCGTCTAAACCACCCAAGATGTCGTCGAGACCGTCGAAATCACATCTTCCGTATTCGACCGCACGGTTTTCGCACCTACCGTAGTACTTCCCTTCGAACCATCTCTGCTTCTCTACGCAGCTATCATCCGTGCATTCGTTGGCGTCATCGCAATCCTCGTCCTGCACGCACTCCAATGGCAAGGGCGTCTCCTCGCTACAACCAACCAGCCGAAAGACGCCCAACGCAACTAGAAGGGCTCCAAAGCCAACCAAGTACCGCATGACGAACCTCCCCTCAGAACACGAGCCGCGACCGTGCAAGGTTCCATTGAACTCTGTGCGGTCTCCCGTAGTGAGCTTCATGCAAGCTGCGGCGCTTTCGCTTGCCGTGGGCCAACATGCCGCCCGTGGTGAGCATGCCGAGGACGCCACTCGTCGCGAAGGCGAATCCGGACCAAATGAGCGCACCACCGTCGCCAGTAAGGAAGTCAAGTTGGGAAACGCCGATCCCAATAAGCATCCCTCCTAGAAGGACAGCTCCCATCGTACTCAGAAGTCCGATGCGCGCCCGGCGGACGCGAAGGTCCATCTCTTCGAGGGTGTATCCGTCGTCTGTCCGTGGAGGGCTTGGCGTGACGTTCACACCACCAGGGTCCAGCTTCAGCTGTAGCGTGGGCTCTTGGGGTGCTGGTTCGGACGAAGGCGAGGGCTCCGGTAGAACTGGCTCGGGCGTCGTGCCTGCCTCGTCCGCTTGTGCACCGACGCTCAGAGGCGAAGCCAACAGCGCCGCGACCACGCACATCAATCCAAGCAAATACCGCATGACAAACTCCCCGCTTGCACCCGCCCCGCTCAGGCAGCTCACACAATGCAAGCTGGGTCGGCATGGAACCCGCAGCTATACGTAATTCTTTAGCTCTTTCGCAGGCGCGGACGTTGCACCACGGTTACCCGAAAGGTGCTTGGAAACGATTGCGCTTTTCACCGTTCGGCCGAAAGTCCGCAGCATCTGCGCTGCGTTTTCTGGTGGGTCCCACCCCTCAATGAACAGGCTTTGCTCCTGGTCGCACGAGAGCACGTCACAACTGGACTTGGCGAGATCGGGTAGCCTGCTCGGATGAGATGGTTGCCACTGTTTGCGGCGCTTGCGCTGACCGCGGGATGCTCGGGGTCCAAGTGGAAGCCGTGCAAAGATCTAGAAATCACAACTCGCAATGCCGCCAATCAGCAGCAGTGGATGCGCTGCGAGAACGCAAGCGACCGGGTACTCGATGCGGACCCGCGGACGATCGAGTGGGTCCGATCAGGGCATCAGAAAGGCGCGCAGGTCCTTGACCAGCTGCTCGGGAACCTCGAGCTGGGGCATGTGTCCAATGCCCGCGTAGGTCTTGAGCTCGCTATTCGGAAGCGCGGCGTGAAAGAGGTGGGCCGCGTCAACGGGCAGCAGCGCGTCGTCATCGCCCCAGAGAACCAGCGTGGGCACGCGAATCTCTCTGATACGCTCGATGGGTTGCTGCTCGATATTGCGGAGCCGGTTGCGCTTGGCTTGCGCATCCCGCGAGCCGGAACGACGAAGGAAGTCCACCGAGCGTACAACGTAGGCATCGCTGACGGCCCCAGGATCAGCGACAGCTCGGCCAAAGCCTCGGCGCACCAGAATGGCGGGATTGCCGTGGCGGTATAGCCAACGCATGACCGGTCCGGGTTCGTGGTCGACGAGCGGGGCGCTGTCGTTGGGGTAGCCGGCCGAGTCGATGAGCACGAGTCGCTCCACGCGCTCGGGGTGCGTGAGGGTGTAGAGCCAGGCGGTATTCCCACCCATCGAATTTCCTGCCAGATCAAACCGGGATAGGCCGAGGGCTGTGACGAGGCCATCGATGGCGTTCACCATGTCCGACATGGCATAGGCATCGAGCGGCGTCCGGCCGGTGAGTCCGTGGGCCGGCAGGTCGGGCGCAATCACATGAAAGTCGGCGGCGAGGGCAGGCATCACCCGCTCCCAGGTGAACGCCGAATCGAAGGAGCCATGCACTAAGAGCAGGGTCGGGGCATCGGGCGGGCCTGCTTCGAGGTAATGCATCCGGGTGCCGTCCGGGAGTTCCAGGAAGTGCGATTGGTCCGTCCGATAGCGGGCATCGATTTCGGAGGCGCTCAGATCCGGCCGGATGATCACCAACCCGGCGACGACCAGCAAGAGCAACGCAGCGAATGCGATCTTCTTCCAGTGGCGCACGGTCTGCCTGTAGCGCGTTTTTTGGGGGGGTTCGAGGCTCTGGTAGCCCATGGGGCCCATTCGGGGTTCCGATGTCGAAACCGAACGTTGGTGTCCGGTGGCTCTGCCAAGCATACATGTCCGCTTCCGAACGGGGACCGTCGAGCAGCGAGCCGTCCGCAGGCAGGGCGTTTGGCATGCGAGCGGGCCAGCTTCGCTGGACCGGCATCCTCCGCTCGCCTAATCTCAATTGATGGGGGACCCGCGCTTCGACCGCGGAGCATGCTTGCGATGAAACGGTTCGTCATCATGATCACGATGGGTTCGATGGTCCTAGCTGGATTCGCTGGCGAGGCGGAAGCCCAGAAGCCTCGGCCGACGGGAAACACGCCGTCGCTGAGCGGCGCGCAGGTGATCCCTCGGGGGAGCACGGCGCTGGGGATCACGGTGGGCTACCCCTCGCTGCGGCTCCACGCCGTCTGGGGTGTCGGTCGGAACTTCGACGTGGGTTTGATGCCTGCGCTCACCTACGGAACCCGCTTCGACGGCTACCGGCAGCGACTTGGCCTGAATCTGCAGATCCCTCTACGCTGGGCGCTCGCCGACAAGCCAAACTTCAACTTTGGCCTGCGCCTCATGCCCTACTTCCGAATTGGAGAGGCCTCTCCCGCGTTCAGTATCGGGGGGAACGTGGGCTTCCGCTTCGGGATCGCCATGCCTTCCATCTTCACGCTGATCTTCGGGCCCGAAGGGCGCGTCGGCTTTGCCTCGGTTGGAGACACGACCCCGGGTCGCGCCAATGGCCTCGACGCCGAGCTCACCGGGATGGTGGGGCTCGAATCCTACTTCAAACGGAAGTGGCTCTTCAGCCTCGAGATGCATTTCGGCCACCTCTTCGGCGCAGGGGGCCTCCCAGGGGGCGGGTTCATCTACCGGACGTGGGTCGGCTTCGCGTATGTCTTCCGCTAGGCGCGGCGCTCGATTCCGAAACTCCGGAAAGCATCCCCGAAATCTTGATTAGGCTAAATTTCGCAGAACGTATATTATGTAAACTTTTAACGAATAGCTCGTTTTCAGGGGTTGCAGGAGAGCGCGGCGAGTCGTTCTTCGATGTGTCGGGTGGTTTCGGGGTCGGCCGCCTTTTCGGCCCAGGTCTCGAGCTGTGTGCGGACGCTTGCGCAGCGCGGGCCTTTGCGGACGGTCGTGACGAGTGCGTCGATGGCCTCGCGACGCTTCGCGGCGTCGTTCGCTTTGATGGCCAAGTCGTAGGTGGGAACGATGATCGGTCTCGGCCACGGCGGTGATGGCATCTCTGAGAGCTGTTCGCGCAGTTTGCGTTTGTCGCCGTGTCGATCGGCGATGCGAGCAAAATAGAAATGGATGCTCGGGTCGTCGACGTGATCGCGAAGTAGCGCGCGATCGTACGCTTCTTGGCTTGCGTAGGCTTTGCTGGCCGCGTGCGTCTGCAGCGCTGAATACGCCAGCAGTCCAAGCCCCAGCACGCCGGCTGCAATCCGCCAACCTCGGCCCCGCGATGCGGCGCGCAGGACGTATGGTGCCATCGCCAGAAGCGCGAGAATCGCGGGCATGTACAAATACCGATCGAATCCCATCCAGAACGCGCCTGATACGATGGCGACCGGCGCCAACGTGAGAATCGCGCCGAACGCGTAGACGAGCCCCGGACCATCGCGGCGCGAAATCAAGAACCCGAGAACCAGCAGCACGACCACGAGCCCGACCCAGTCCGACGTCGACCAGGGCCCAAACAGCACCCAGGAGAGCGACTGCATGGCCTCCGCACGGAAGGTCAGTAGTGCGGCCGCGCCCTTCCCCACGAGCTTCGGAACCGACAGCCAGATGTCAGGGTCGGCGAAGACGTTTTCCGACGCGCCGAGCTCACCTCCAAACGGTGCAAAAACGGCCCGGAGGACGAGATGAACCCCAATTCCCGTTGCGATCGCGCCTCCTGCCCACCGCGACTGCGCCGTCGGCCGCCTGCTTGCCCACGCCAGCCAAGCGGCCACTGCAGCGATCGCAAACGGCAGCTTCGAGCTCGCACCGAGAAAGGCCACGAGGCCCAGCACGAACAGCTGAACCCATCGAGGCCGAGGCGCAGCGCTGATCCGGCTGAGCCAGAACAGCAGCGCAAGCAGCCAAAATCCTGCCAGCAAGTCAGAGCGCCCATTGATCCACACGTACGACTCGACGTGTACCGGGTGAAGAAAAAACAACGCCGCGAGCCCCGCAGCCACGAAGTCGTTTGTCGCATGGTCGACGTTCGACGCGGCCCGCGGCTGGCTCCGAAGCACGACGAACAGGAGAAGGCTCGTTGCCCCATGCAAGAGCCAACTCACCGCGTGATGAAGCCAGGGTTCCGGTGCCAACAGATGCGTTGCGATGAGCGTCCACATCGTCGCCGGCCGATACGGGCCGACCTTGTCCTCGACGAACAAGTAGGTCGCAGCGTTGCGTTTGAAGACCGCCCCGAGCTCCGCCCAGTCTCCGTAGAGATAGTTGCGGACCATGTGCCAGTCGTCACCGACCCAGCTTCCAGACAGCCCGACCCAGGTTGCCGCCCCTGAGAGCGCGACCACCAGGATCGCAAATCCCCCAAGGACAAGCCCGTGCCGTCGTTCCATCCAAAAAGATCCTACTGACATCGGCCGAACCGAAGCGAGCTTTCGGTAGCCCCCGCCCCAAGCGAGCTCTCATCGACGTGAGGCACTTCACATCCCCAAAATAGGCTGGCATTCTGATCAAAGTAGTGTAAAAATATTTTGACATGGTAAAGTCGGCCACAGCCCTGCTGGTGTTGTTGCTCAGCTCGGGGTGCGCGTTTGAGGTGCGTTCCGTTGGAGCCGGCAATGGCGGCCTCGATGGCGACGGGGGATCCGCGGGCTCAGGTCCCGCTGCCGGCGGCACCGGTGGCGCGCTGGGCGTCGGCGGCTTTGGGGGCGTCGGCGGTGTCATTGACGAGCTCGCACCCTGCACCCCCGCGACCGAACGAACGGATTGTCCAGGGACCAGTTGTGACCCTGCAACGCTGAGGTGCAGCACGTTCAAGCTAGCGAGTCGGGATGCATGCTGGACCTGCGTCAGCGACAACGACTGCGAGTCCCCCGATCATCGTTGCGTCGAAATGTACTTCGACGGCAAGCGCTTTCCGGACGCGAAGCAGGGGTTCTGCATGCAAGTCGCCGTGCTCGAGCCGAACTCGACGACCGAGTACGACTGTGACGAGCCCTACGAGACCGTGCTCCCTGAGCGACCGAGTCTGTCGGGCCCGCCGACCATGAGCTACTGCGGGATTCGGGAAGATTTGACGACCTGCTACGCCCTGCGCGCTTTCGAGAATCAAGAGCAATGTCCCGAGGGAAGCGACGACGAGTGCCCCGCGGGCGGCATTTGCCGAACGTTCACGGACGGGGACGAGATCGTCAACTGTTGCACGTTCGAATGTACCAATGACGACGAGTGCCCTGCGCTCGACGGAAAGCAACCCCATTGCGGAGGCTACTGTGGCGATTGAGAAACCATCCAGCAGTAAGGTTAGGCGATCCACAGCGAGATCGTCATTGCACATCGTCAGCCTCTGCATCTTCCTCGTGACCGTGCTCGGCTGCGAGATCCTCGACTCGGGTTCCGGGAACGGCGGCCTTGGGAGCAACGGCAGCGGTGGAACGTCAGAGCCCGGTTCGGTGGGCGGCGCAGGTGGAGGCGGCGGCGTTGGCGGTTTGCCGGGCACAGGTGGTGCGGCGGGTGCCCCGGCACTCGAAGCTGTCGAATTGGACCCGACCTTCGGTGTCGATGGCATCCGCATCTTCAGCATCCTCAACAGCAGTTGGACTTCGGAGGGTGCGCGAGCCGTGGCGGTCACGCGGGACGACCGGATCGTCGTGGCGGGCGTAAAGCACTTGTCGACCTTTGGCCCGACGTCTGGGTTTCTCGCGTTTCTCGGTGACGATGGCGCGTTGGATGCATCGGTCGCCAATGGCGAAGGTGTGGCGGACGCGATGTTCGACGAGAACACCGAGCTCAGCGCCGTCGCCGTCGACGACGAAGGGCGAGTTCTCGTAGCCGGCTGGTCGAATTCCGCGAGCTTGTTCGACCCAGGGACGTTCACCTTGGCTCGCTACCTTGCCGATGGGACCTTGGACAATTCGTTCGGCAACGACCCCGGTCTCGCCGGCGTCACTCGAATCTCCGAACCCTGCGCCGTCCACGCTTCCGACATCGCGGTCCAGTCAGACGGGCGGATCCTCGCCACTGGAAGCGCTTGCGAACCATCGGGGCGATTGTCCGCCGTCCGAACTCAAGCCGATGGGACACCCGACGCCGCCTTTGGCGACAACGGCGTGCTCCTCATGGATCCGGGCCACAGTGATCAGGTTCTGATCTCGAGCGACGCTTTGGGAGCCACGCGCATCCTGGTCGGAGGCAGCGTTGGCGAGACCGGCTTTAGCGGCGACCTGGACTTCGCGCTCGCTGGCCTCTCCGACGACGGCGCCCTCGACACGACGTTTGGAGACGGCGGCATGGTCATCACCGATTTCGGAGACGGCTCGCCCGGCCGATCCGAGGGGTTGAGCTCCCTTGCGATCACGCCAACCGGTCGAATCCTGGCCGCGGGTTGGGCCCAGCGACTTCCGAATTTCGTCGAGCCCTGGGTGTACGCGTACGACTTCTTGGTCGCCGCCTACGACGAGGCGGGCGCTCTCGATGCGTCATTCGGCGACGGTGGCTCCGCCCTCGTCGACTTCGGCAGCGATTCGGAGGAGGCCATCGAAGTCCTGCACCGCTCCAACGGGAACCTCGTCCTCGTCGGTCAGTCGCTTCCCAAGCTCTCCGAACGAAAAATCGCCATTGCACACTTGAGCTCGGACGGCGCGCCCGTCGAAGGGGAGCACAAAACGCTCACCGCGCTCGAGGGCGCGGGACTGACCGCGCAGGGGGCGACACTCGACAATCAAGGGCGCCTCCTGGTCGTCGGCTACGTGGTGCATGAAAGCCGAGGCATCGACGTCTTCGTGGCGCGGTACGTGTTCCAGGCGCTGAAGTAAGGGGATGGTCCGATGAAACGACTAACCACAGCACTCTTGCTTCTGACCTTGAGCGCGGGATGTGCGTTTGAGACGAAATCGGTGAGCGCGGGCAATGGTGGACTCGGTGGGAATAGCGTGGGACCCGGCGCGGCGGACGCCGGCGTCGACACGAACGCGCCCGACACGACCACGCCCGACACCATCACCTCGAGTCCGAGGACGCCCGGGAAGTTGGATCCCAGCGACGGGACGAACGTTGCGATCGTCGAGCCAACCTGTACACCCGCGACCGAACGGTCGAGCTGCCCGGGCACGAGCTGCGACCCCGTCGCCCTCACCTGCACCACGCTGATGTTGGCCAGCCGTAGTACCTGCGAAACTTGCTTCACCGACAGCAACTGCGCCCGCATGGATCACCGCTGTGTGCGGATGACGTACCAGGGCGAGCCCTTTCCAGACACGCGGACGGGGTTCTGCCTGCAAGTCGCCCAGCCAGCGACCGTCGATGCAAGCTACGCCTGCGAGCCACCCTTCACCGTGCCTCTCGTCGACCGAGTGAGCCTCTCGGGCGGAAAGAACCAGGCCTACTGCGGCATCTACGAGAAGCTCACGACATGCTTCGCATTGCTGGCGTTCCACAACGGGGAGACCTGCCCAACCGGCCGCGACGACGAGTGCCCAACCGGCGGCCTTTGCCGAGCGCTCGCGACCAGTGGTGGGAAGACCGAGTACGCCTGCACCTACGCCTGCACCGATGTCCCCGAGTGCTCGATCCCGGTATCAAAGGTCGACTGCGCCGGCTTCTGCGGCGGCTAGTCTAGAAGGACCCCGACACCAGTACACCGGTTGGAGTGAGCAGCCAGGCTGTGGTCCGCTCGTTTTTGGTGCGCTTCCTGCTGACCAAGATCCAGGCGACGCTGCCCGCCAACGCCGCAATGCCGACGCCACCGTACACCCAGGTCCATGGGCTCGTGCTTCGTTCGCTTACGCACGTGCCGTTCATTTCCTCCACGCAGCGACCGCTTTGCGCGAGACCTACGCTCATCGTCACAACTCCAGCGACACCCACGGCGCCTAGAATCGATGATCCGACAATCGCAGATTTCTGAATCTTTCGTCCAAATGCATCCTCGGAGCTCACCACTCCGTCCAAAATCGGTTGCTCGGCCGCGCGCTTCGCTTCGATGGCCTGCTCCAGCGCGGCGATCCGCTTGCGAACTTCCTGTTCACGCGGCGGATGCTCGACTTCTTCGAGATAGCTCTGAAACGCCATGAGGGCGTCCTCGTCGCGCTGTAGGCGGGTGGCGGTGATACCGATGTTGTACTGGAGCTGCCCCCGGTGGCTGAGGCGATACGCGTTCCGAAAATGCGTGAGCGCCTGCTCGTAGTCGCTTTGCTCGAATGCAGAGCGGCCGCGCTCGAACTGCTTGCGCGCGGCCGCGTCGTCCGCCGTCTTTTGTGCGCTCGCCGGCGCGGACGCGAGCAGCGCGCCGCAAAGCACAAGCGCCGAACAGAGCCAGCGAGGCGCGATCCCCCAAGTCTCACCCATACCCCTTCAAGCTAGAGGATCGGGCGCGGCGGCCGCAACTTCGGCCCCCGCACCCCGCGTTAGCGAGCCAAAATCACCTCGGTCGGACCGTCGAGGCGTCCGAGAAGAAAGCGCTCCGATGGGCTGTACTCGCTGCGTGCGCGCTTCTCGATCTAGGCGCGCAGGCCCTTCCCGCCATCGTATTCGTTGCGACGCACCGCCTCGTGGAGCGCTTCGATCGTTGACGGAATCACTGCGAGGCCGGTGTCGCATGGCCCGCTCCAAGAGCGCGTCCAGGTGCGGGATCAGGATCCGCTCGGCTTCGTCGAATCGGCCCATCGTGATCGCGTTGGATGCAATGGTTCCGAGGACACGGTGCGATTTGGCGTACCTCTCTCCCAAGTCCCAGTGGCCTGCGCCTCAGGAACGTGTAAAAATGCATTTTCATGGTAAAAGCGGCCCTACGCATCGCGTTTGTGACCTTGGTGTCGGCCTGCGTGCTCGAATCGCACCCCGTAGGTCCAGGCAATCGCAGCCTGGATGGCGGCGTCGGTGGTATGGGCGGAAGCGCTGGTAACGGTGGAATGGTTGGCACGGGCGGCGTCGGCGGCACGACCTTACCGAGAACTCAGGCTACCTGTGAGACCTGCGTCGGCGATGTCGACTGCACAGACCCGGATCATCGCTGCGTCGAGATGAGCTACAAGAGTTTGCCCTACGCGAACGCCGAGACTGGCTTCTGCTTGAAAGTCGCCTCTCTGCTCTCCGAGGGGCCCCCTGCCGTATACGACTGCGACGCCCCGTATGTGACGGTGCTCGTCGACCGTTCGAGTCTCTCGGGCGGCCAGGTCGAGTCCTACTGCGGTATCCGCGAGGACTTCACCACCTGTGCCGCCGTGCGCGCCCATGCCGACGCCTGGCCCTGCGCGGGCGTTGGTGACGACGCTTGCCCCGATGGTGGGTTCTGCGATTGGGTCAGAACCCAGAGCGACGGTTGGAAAGAGCTCTGCACGTATGCCTGTGACCAGGCCTCCCAGTGTCAGGGGCCCGGCGGCGAAGCTTGCTCGCAGGGTTACTGCGGACGGTGAGCATCGTGGATGCCGGTCCGACGAAGCTGCGCTATCGCGCGAGAACGACTTGGGCGAGACCGTCGAGGCGTCCGAGCAGAAAGCGTTCAGATGGGCTGTACTCGCTGCGTGCGCGCTTCTCGATGATCTGTAGATAGGCGCGCAGGTACTTTCCGCTATGGTATTCGTTGCGGCGCACCGCCTCATGGAGCGCTTCGATCGTTTCTGCGGTCATCACGCGCGCGGTCGCGGTGTGCATGCGGAACACCCAGTCGATCCACCTTTTGTCTTTGAGCCCCTGCGCAAGCTGCAGTGCATAGTTGGTGGCCGTGGCAAACATCGCCTCGGGGTCGTCCTTGACGGAATCACTGAGAGGCCGGTGTCGCATGGCCCGCTCCAAGAGCGCGTCCAGGTGCGGGATCAGGATCCGCTCGGCTTCGTCGAATCGACCCATCGTGATCGCTTTGGATGCAATGGTTCCGAGCACGTCGAGCGCCCGAGCGGTATGGGTGCTCTCCGAGGCGCCCCATTCACGCTGCGATTCTTCGACCCGCATGCTGGATATCGCGGACCGATCCTGCTCCCTCCAAGTCGCGCTCGATTCGGATTCGAGGCGCGCACCGCAGTCACCGCAGTACCGCTTGGCGCTGCCGTTGATCGCGCCGCAGACGTCGCAAGCGACGTGCCGATCGGTCGTCACTCGGTCGTTCATCTTGTCGGCGTCGATGAGCACGAGCTCCTGCGAGCCGATGTAGACCCGGTCCATGTGCTGTAGCGGGCAGTCGCCCTCGATTCGGACGCCGTTCACGGCGACTCCGTTTCGGCTCCCCAAGTCTTGGAGCACCACGACCTCGGGTTCGACCCGAAGCACGGCGTGCTTGCGCGAGACCAGCCCGTCGGCCATCGCCAGGTTGCACGCCGAGCTCCGACCAATGGCAAACTCGCCGAGCCGCAGCTCGAGGTTGGTCGACTGATATCGCAATCTGAAGCGTGCCACCCCACATAAAAGCTAGCAGTCCAGCCGTCGGACTGACCAACGGGATCCGCTACGGAACACCGGACCAGTATAAGGGGCTTGCCCCTGGCGCCGTGGCCAACCGGGCGAACATGCGCGCCGCCCGGGAACCGGTGGCTAGTTCACCCGCAAGAACAGAAAACGGCCGCCGTTCGAGAGCGCGCCGCCGAAGTCGCCGAGTGCTGCCGGGGTGGCCGAAAAGCCCGACCCACCTTCGGCCCGCGCGATTTCGCGTCCGTCGGCGAGCGAGAGCGCCAACAGTGAGCCCTGGGTCTCGCCGTAGATTACGGTGCCCGTCTCGGTGACAATCGGCGCCGTCGGTGCGCCCCGCTCCGGGGCCTTCTCCCACTGCACCTCGCGCGTCCGAAGGTCCATGAGTGACAAGCCCCGGCGAGCCGACGAGATGACGAGCATGCGCCCGGCCGTCGCGAGCCCCGTGACGCCCGTGAAGGCGGAATCCCGCCACTGTACCGTGCCGCTGGCGGCATCCAAGGCATAGAGGCCAGCGGTGAACGACGCGACGTAGAGGGTCCCCTGGCGCAACACCGGCGTCGTGTCGACATCGAGAAATTGCGGGACGTTGCCGGGTCTAAGCTCGACATCGATGGAGGTTTCAATCTCCCAGAACAGCCGCCCATCGGCTGGGTTGAGGGCCGCAACGGCGCCATCGGTGAACGCCGCGAAGAGCCGCCCGCCGTCGAGCAGCATGCCGGCGTGCCCCGCGATGGTGATCTCCTCGACCGGTTCTTTGGCGTAGGTCCAGAGGATTCGCCCGTCGTCTCGCGCCAGCGCGGTGATCGTGTCGTTTTCACCCACGACGTACAGGGCCTCGGCAGTGATCACCGGCTGGGTTCGAACCGCACCGATGAGCTTGGTGCGCCACTTGGGGGCGCCGCTCACGGTGAGCGCATGCACGGTGCCGTCGACGGCCGGGAAGTAGATCTCGCCAGTGAGCGGATCGACCGCCGGCTTGGACTCGATCTGTGCGCCCGCATCGTAGAAGAACAACCTGCGGCCGCTTAGCTCGAACGCGAACATGTTCCCTTCGCTCGTTCCGATGAACACGCGCTTTCGCTTCATATCGAATTCCGCCGAGCTCAGCTCGACGGGCAAGTAGCGGGCTTCCCAGCGGTCGGTCAGTTGCTTCGACCAGCGGACGTTGAAGCCGCCCTCGCCTGGACGCGCGTACGAGTCGCTCTGCTGGACCCAACCGAAGTTGTCGGCATTGGATGCGGGCGTGCCGGCCGCGCCGCAGCCAGGAACCCCGAGCAGCGAGACGGCGATGGCAAGGGCAATGGCGAAGCGTATGCGCATCGGTTGCAGCGCTATTCTTGCGACGGCTGTCGTTGGAGCGTCTCGTTCATTCGACGGATGACCTCCTCTGCCTGGCGCGGGTCGCTCCCGGCGGCGGGCGCGAGGCTCGGGTCGATCAGTGCCAGTCGCGCCTCCGCCTGCTCCTGGGTGTACGGCAGAGCTGGAGCATCGGACTCTTTGAGCTCGTTGAGTACCCAGTCGAACTTGGTCTTGGCTTCATCGAGCTTGCCCTGCGCCGCGAGGATCCTCCCCTGATGGTATCCGGCGATCGGAGCAATGCTTCGGTTGACCGCCCGCAGCGCCTCGAGCTGCTCGAGCGCCTCGTCATAGGATTTCTCCGCTTCGAGCGAGTAGCTGATTCCTTCGAGCGCGGCCCAGCGAATGGATTCGTCGTCGCTGGCCTCGAGGGCGGCCTGGTAGGCTGCCCTGGCTGGCTCAAACTGGCCCTGCGCGTAGAGCGCCCTGCCTTCCCCGATGCGTGCCCAGGCCGCTGCAGGGGTCTTCGCGTGCGAATCGGCGACGTTTGCGTAGGCCGCGGCTAGGGCTGCGGGATCGTCGGCGTCCCCCTCGAGCACGGCCGCAAGCTGCTTGCCCGCCGCGACGTTCTGACCGTGCGTGAAGGTGGCCCAGCCGATCCCGGCGGCGGCCACCAGGAGCACACCCCCGGCCATGAGCCCAAGCGGCTTCAAGTTGTCGGCCAACCAGTCCTTCGCGACCACGGCCTGCGCGATCGCCTTCTCCTCGACGAGCTCGGCGTCCCGGCCGCGTTGGGCGGCCTTTCGCGCGGCCTTTGCGGCTTGCTGTGCAGCGAGTCGCTCGCCCGCGGTGAGCGGCGCTTGATTTTCGTTTCCGGCGGGGTCTTGGGCCAAGGCTTCCTCCAAAAGACCGGGAAAACCCGGCAAATCGCGTCGGCACTATACACGCGGCCCTTCCCCAGTCAACGCATCCTCGCGTCCGGCGCAACCGCCGTGCTAGAGCGCTCGCTGTGCGTCGCCTGCTCTGGATCGCTGGAACCCTCGCCGCGCTGCTCGCCGTGCTTCCTTCGACCGCCCGGGCGTACGAGGACCAAGCCACACTCGGCCTCGCGGTCGGCTACGCGGGGATTCCCGGGAGCGACACCATCCCGCGAAACGGCGTCGACGTCAGCCTGAGCGCAGGCGGAGGCCTTGGCGACGCATGGAGCATCCAAGGGCTCCTCAGTTACAGCGTCTTCCCAAACACTCGCGCCCTGCACCTCGGCATGGCCGGGATTGAGACCGTCTACGCGCTCGACATCGTGCGTTTCGTTCCCTTGATTGGCGCCGGTCTCGACGGCTTGCTCACCGTTCGCGACCGGCGGAGCCGCGGCGACTTCGCCCTGCACTTCCTAGTCGGCTTCGACTACCTCATCAATTCGCGCTGGCTCGTTGGCGCCGACGTGCGCGGCTATTGGGTCGCCACGCATGCGCAGAGCCCGCTTGACCCGTTCCTCATCACTGCGGCGGCGCGCGTCGGCGTCCGCTTCGACCTCCACTGAATCGACCTGGGCGGCTGCGTCATAGGGGCGTTGCCAGATGCGCACGGGCTCGATGGACGCGATGGCGCTGCACGCGAGCACCAGGACGACGCAGGCTGCCGCTCGAATCGATGAGGCGCGCGATCCGCTGGCCACGGTCTAGCATCGGCCGCTCGCCCGTTCGGTTGCGCAGGTCAGCCGTTCGGCTTGTCGAGCTCGAAGCCGTCGTGAAGGACGGCCACGGCGCGGTCGGCGTGGTCAGCGTGGATCAGGCAGGACGTCTTGATCTCGCTGGTGCTGATTGCCTGGATGTTGATCCCGTTGTCGGCAAGCAATCGAAACATGCGGGCTGCGATGCCCGCGTGATTGCGCATCCCGACGCCGACGATCGACACCTTGGCCACCGCGTCATCGCGCGCGACACCTTCGGCATCGACGCTTGCCACGAGCTCCTTCGCGATGCTTTCGGCGCCATCGGCATCCTCGCGGCTCACGGTGAACGTCACGTCGGTGTGGCCCGCCTTCGAGACGTTCTGGATGATCATGTCGACCGAGATGCTCGCCTCGGCCAGGGGCTCGAAGACGCTCGCGACGACACCAGGATGGTCCGGCAGTGCGCTCACGGTCAGCTTCACGGTCTTTTTGTCCGCCGCAACTCCGGCGACGATGACTTTTTCGAGCAGGTGTTCTTCGTCGGTCACGATCGTTCCCTCCTCTTTCGAGAAACTCGAGCGCACATGGAGCGGCATTCGGTGCTTCATCGCAAGCTCCACCGAACGTATCTGTAGGACCTTGGCCCCTTGGGAGGAGAGCTCGAGCATCTCCTCGTAGCTGATGCATTTGAGTTTGCGCGCGTTCGGGCAGATCCCCGGGTCCGTCGTATAGACGCCGTCGACGTCGGTGCAGATTTCGCACACGTCGGCATTCACCGCTGCGGCGATCGCGACCGCCGACGTATCGGAGCCCCCTCGCCCGAGGGTCGTGATGTTGCCGTAGGCGTCGGTGCCTTGAAAGCCCGCGACGACCAGGACGTTGCCCGTTTCGAGCGACGAGCGAAGCCCGGTTCCATCGATCGAGCGGATGCGGGCCTTGCGATGCACGTTGTCGGTCAAAATGCGCGCCTGATGTCCGAGCATGGATCGCGCCGGCACGCCCATCTCGTTGAGCTGAATCGCCAGCAAGGCGGCGCTCACCTGCTCGCCGCTCGACACGAGCACGTCCATTTCGCGCTCCGCAGGCCCGTCCGAAAGCTCCCAGCCCATCGATAGGAGCCGGTCGGTCTCGCCGGCCATCGCGCTCACCACGACGATCACTTGGTGGCCGTCGCGGTAGGTTTCAGCGACGCGCTCCGCGACCCTGCGGATCCGTTCGAGCGAACCGACGCTCGTGCCACCATATTTCTGTACGACCAGGCTCATTGGGCGCCGAAGGATAGCCGCGACCTTGCAGCGGGCAAACCGCACCCCGCGATGCTCGTTTCCGTGGTATTTTTAGCTCGATGCAAAGAGCTGCGTGGGTTGCTTTGGTCGTCGTCGCCGCCTGTAGTCAGAGCTCGGGCCATGCGCGCGCCGACCAGCTCGAGGCTGAGGCGCGCGAGCAGGAACGCCTCGACATGGTGAGCAAGCAAATCGAAGCGCGCGGCGTCCGCGACCCGGCGGTGCTCGAAGCCATGCGCAAGGTCCCCCGTCACCGCTTCGTGCCGCAGTCCCAGCGCGCGAACGCCTATCACGACCGGCCGCTTCCGATCGGCCACGGGCAAACGATCAGCCAGCCGTACATCGTCGCGCTGATGACCGAGCTTGCCGGCGTGAAGCCGGGTGACAAGGTGCTCGAAGTCGGGACCGGGTCCGGCTATCAAGCCGCGGTTCTCGCGCAGATGGGGGTCAAGCTGTTCTCGATCGAAATTATCGGGGCGCTCGCCAAGCGGGCGTCGGCGACCCTCACCGAGCTCGGCTACGCGACGAACGTCGAAGTGCGTCACGGCGACGGCTACGTGGGCTGGCCCGAGCACGCACCGTTCGACGCGATCCTCGTGACCGCAGCGCCGCCCAAGGTCCCGAAGCCGCTCAAGGAGCAGCTGAAGGTCGGCGGACGCCTGATCATCCCGGTGGGCAAGCGGTACCAGAGCCTGTTGAAGGTGACACGAACCAAGAATGGATTCGGCGGGGAGTCGGTGATTCCCGTGAGGTTCGTGCCGATGACGGGGAAGGCGCAGGGGCACTAAGCATCGTCAGCGTCCGTGGCAGCGCTAGGCGGCAGACCGCAGGCGGCAGCGCGAGCCCGCAGGGCGAAGCCCGGCGCGAAGCGCCGCCAAGGCGAAGCGAAGCGACCGCCGCGGCGGGGAGGATTACGGGTGGGGGTGGGCGGGTGGTGTAACCAAACCAAACCACCCAGCCCACCGACCCTCCGCCCCCCCAACATCCGCGCCAGCGCCAGCGCCAGCGCCAGTGGCCAGTGGCCAGTGGCCAGTGCCAGCGCCAGCGCCAGTGACCGGGAATGAGATCGTGTCGGTGATTGGGCTCGTCTGTAATCCCCCTCACAAACCCCACACGTCCCGCAAAAAAGCTCGATCGGAGTCGAGGTGACCTGTGGTACCGTCACCGCCCCCCCTTAGGAGGCCCGATGCCGAGATGGATTTGTACGCGCTGGCTTGTTTACTGGCTATTTGCTGCCCTGGCGTTCGTCGGCTGCGCCGCTGACACGAGCAACACGGGTGGCCTCACGATTGAGCTCGAGCTCTCGGACGGCACCCAGATCGAGGAAGTGACCTACTCGATTATCGGCGGCGAAATGGCGCCGATGATGGGGACGATCAACACCGGCGCTCCGGGGTCGACGGCATCGGTCGAGATCTACGGCATCCCCGGAGGCGGGCCCTACACCATCATGATGACCGCTACAGCGGCCGACGGCGAAACGTCTTGTTCCGGCTCGGCCAACTTCGAGGTCTCTGTGGGGCTCGTCACCGAGGTCGCGGTGATGCTCAACTGCAAGCGCGGCCAGGAGCTCGGCGGGGTTCGGGTCAACGGCAAGCTCAACATCTGCACGGACCTGGTCAAGGTCGTCGTGTCGCCGCTCCAGACTTCGATCGGCAACCAGATCGACGTCTTTGCGATGGCCGTGGACACGGAGGGCGACCCGATCGAGTATCGCTGGACAGGAACCGGTGGGAGCTTCGCAGACGCGAGCGCTCGAGAGACGAAGTACACCTGCCTGCAGCTCGGCGAGCAAACGATCACCATCACCGTCTCCGACGACGGCTTTGACTTCTGCACCTGCGACCACACGGTCGATGTCATTTGCGTCGACGGTGGCGGAACTGGCGGCATGGGCGGCTCCGCGGGTGAAGGCGGCATGGGCGGCTCGGCTGGCGCGGGTGGCATGGCCGGTGCGGGCGGCACGGGCGGCTCGGCTGGCGCAGGGGGCATGGCCGGTGAAGGCGGCATGGGCGGCTCGGCTGGCGCGGGTGGCATGGCCGGTGCAGGCGGCTCGGCTGGCGCAGGCGGCATGGCTGGCGCAGGCGGCATGGGCGGCTCGGCTGGCGCAGGCGGCTCGGCTGGCGCAGGGGGCATGGCTGGCGCAGGGGGCATGGCTGGCGCAGGAGGCATGGCTGGCGCGGGCGGCATGGCTGGCATGGGCGGTACTGGCGGCGGCGAATGCATTCCGGACGGCAGCGCCCAGTTCGCAGGCCCTGCGACGAACCGAATCTGTGGAGAGGTCACGTGTGGCGCCATGGAAGTCTGCGTGGATCAGGCTTGCACGCCATCGGCAATGGTCTTCGTCAGCAGCACGACGTCGGACGCAGCCCTTGGCGGTCCTCGAGGCGCCGATTTAACCTGCGCTGTGCTGGCAGCGGAAGCTGGTCTAGGTGGCTATTGGATGTCGTGGACCTCCGATCCATGCACGTCTCCGTTCAAGCGTTTCGAGAAGTCGGCCTTACCATACCGCATGCTGGACGGAGTCTCGATTGCGTCCAGTTGGGACCGGCTCACGAACAGGCCATCCGACGAGTTCAACCTGGAGAACGAATTCAACATGGACGAGTATGGGGATTTCCCAGGGCCAATTGGCGCGGACCCAGGAACAGTCTGTCCGGCCAGCAGTACGACCCCGCCCGGGTGCACTGTCTGGACCAACACCAACCTCGAGGGACGCGTGGCGGCCTTGGCCAACAACAATGGCTGCCTCGGTCTGACCAGCAACGATAGCCCAGACGCACCGTCGGATGTCGGTCAGATGACGGGTCGCGGACGGGTCTGGACCGAGGGACTCTTCCGAAACTGTGGTATCGATGGGGGACGCCTTTTCTGCTTCGAGCAGTCGGTCGCGGACCCGATTCCGTAGATCGGCTCAGCTAAGCTCGTCGTTCCAGATCCAAAAATGCTCAACCTCAAGACTACAGCGCTTCTCTTCATCGCGGTCATGGCGCCCATGGCCATACTTGCTGGCTGCGGCTCGGGCTCGGACACCAGCGGCGCGCCATCGAGCTCGCTATTGCTCAGCCTAAGGATCATCGAGGGCGTCGATCTCGACGAAGTCCTGTGGCGCGTGAGCGGCGGCGACATGGAAGACATGCTGGGCACGATCGATACCCGTGCCTCTGGATCGACGGCCTCGGTAGAGCTCTTCGGAGTCCCCGAGGGAACGGGCTACCTCTTGGAAATGGAAGCGCTCTCGGCCCTTGGGGACTTCTACTGCGGCGGTTCGACGAGCTTCGACGTCGCGGCGGGTGTCGCGACCCCTGTCGATGTGACCCTCAGCTGTCGGAGAGAGTGCAACGAGCTCGTCTGCGGAGAGCAGGGCACCAACTGTCGGCCGATCGACCTCCCGGACGGCACCAGCTGCGTGGACGGAGCCGGCACCTGCGTGGGTGGCGCGTGCGAATTGCCTGGCCTTTAACGGAGGTCCTCCCGTAGCGTCCCGAGTGAGGGGCAGTTGGGTAGATCTGGACGAACCGGTGCGGCGGCGCGATGGCGCACGATAGCGTCGATCCTCGGCGCGGCGGGGGTCTTGGCAGGACTGGCATTCTACGGCGTGCGCTCGAAACGGGAGCACCCGCTCCATCCAAACCCTGATCTCGAGCCGGCACGGATCGCCGACGGAACCGGCGAAGCAGCCGTCGACCGCGTGGTCCTGGTCACGGTCGACACCCTGCGTGCCGATCACCTCTCGAGCTACGGCTATCGGCTCACAACGACGCCGTTCCTCGATTCGCTTGCGAAGCGTGGCGTGCGATTCGAAACCGCGATCGCGACATCGTCGCACACCGCGCCGAGTCACGCGTCGATTTTCACGGGGCTGTTCCCCAGCCAGCACGGCCTCGCGGTCAACGGCGCCAGGCTCAACGCCGGCACGTCGACGCTCCCGTGCGTCCTGGCTGAGGCTGGATTTGCGACCGCAGCGTTCACGAGCGTTTCGTTCCTCAACGGACTCAGCGGCTGTTTCGAGACCTTCGATGCCAACCCTGCGGGTGCGCGGCTCTACAGCCCCGCAGAGACCGTTCTCGACCACGCGGCGACGTGGCTGCGCGGGCAAGCACCGTCGGCGCGCTTCTTCCTCTGGGTTCACCTCTTCGACGTTCACGAGTGGAAGTATGCGGACGACGTCCGCGCGGATGACTTGAAAGCGACGCGCGACGCTCGGGGCGATGCGGATTCGCACTATCAATACATCGCGACACGTCATGGATTGACGCTCGACGACGGGAAGCCTTCGACATGGGGCACATTCAAGGATCGAAGCGGCGACCGTGTGCCCGTGGACGTATCGAGCGTCGAGCAGGTGGTTCAGTGGGTCGACAACTACGACGCGCAGTTGCGGCGCGTGGATGACGGGCTCTCGAAGCTCGCCGAAGTCTCCGACGGCCAGCGTTTTGAGGGACGGACACTCTGGGTGGTAACCGCCGACCACGGAGAAGGCCTCGGCAGCCACGGTTATCATGGCCACGGAGCGCACCTCTACGACGAACAGCTTCACGTCCCCCTCATCGTGTACATCTCGGACGAGTCCATTGAGCCAGGAGTCGCGGACCGCTTGGTTCGCCATGTCGATCTCTTTCCCACCCTGGTTGAGCTTGCTGGCGCTCCCGCCAGCCCCGGTGAGGCTCGCGAGGGCCGATCGTTTGCGGGTCTGCTGCAAGGTCGCGCCGACTCGCATCCACGCATCGCGTTTGCAGAGCGGCGTCCTGTCGATGAATTGAGGCGCCGTGGTGGATGGAGCGATGAGAGCGTGTGTGCAATCCGGTCTCGAGGCGCGAAGGTGATTTGGCACTCCGAAGGCCCAGAAGAGTTTTTTGACCTCGAAGAGGACCCCCTAGAGCTCCATCCACGTTTGAGCTCTCCGACGTTCGAGCAGTTGGAGGCTCGCCTAGCAAGTCACCTCGTCCGACTTGGCACGGCCGCGCCCGAACAAGAGCCGCGCGGAGAGCACACCCCACAACTCGACCCAGAGATCGAGGAACAGCTGCGCGGCCTCGGCTACATCCAGTAGCACCATAGCCAAGCGACCCGCCGCGGTTGACGTCCGCAATCGGGTCTGAGGAGTTCTGCCAATCGTGCGCTGGCAAAGCAGTGATGCGGAACGGCTCGCCTACTCTTGCTCGTCGCTGGGCGGCGGAGCTGGCTCGTCTTCTTGTTTCTTCGGCGGTGGCGGTGGTTCGCCGTATTCGTCGGTGAGTTTCTTCTTGAGCTTGTCGAGGAGCATGCGCTCGATGTAGCTCGGCATGGCGGGGATTTGGATCACGGCGCGGATCGGGCCGCCGCCTTGGTCCTCGATGCGCACCAGCTCGACGCTGCCCGGGTACATGCGGCCGTCGTCGCGGTAGTCGAAGAGGAAGTAGCCGACCTCCTGGTCGCGGTCCTTGATCGGGTAGCCCTGGTCGACGCGGATGAGCCGAATCGCAGCGCCCCAGACCTGCCCATAGCTGTGTCGAAAGTCCTCGGTCTTCTTCGCCTGGCCAGTGGCCGGCGTGAGGAGCACGATCGTCATCAAGATGGGAGCCCAGAGCTTCATCGGAGCCTACGCTACCGAACCCCCCCGCCCAGTCCAAAAAAGCGCGGACGTGGCCAGGGTCTCGGGCCAGGCCTTGGACGCTGAGGCTGCCGCTGGTGTTTGGGGGGCCGTGGGTGTTGGGTGGGATGCGTGGTTTGGTTTGGTTACACCGCCCGCCCACCCCCACCCGTAATCCTCCCTGCGCAGCAAGTGCTTCGCATTGCTTTGCCGGCGCATTCGCGCCGAGCTTCGCCTTCGGCTCGCGCTGCCGCCTGCAGGGTTGGGGCGTTGCGGTCGAGTGGGTCGAACGTCGTCGCGCGCGCCATCCGGGTCAAGAACCCCCGCCCCCCAAACATGCACGGCAGCGCAAGCCCGCAGGGCGAAGCCCGGCGCCAAAGGCGCCGCCAAGCGCGAGCGTAGCGAAGCGCGCGGCAGGGAGGATTACGGGTGGGGGTGGGCGGGCGGTGTAAATAAACCGACGTTGACCTAAGTCGCCGAACGCTGACACTGCCACTGTCACTGTTCCCGCTTCGCCAGCTCCTCCACCATCGGCATCAGCTTGTCCCTCGCGTTTAGCGAGGGATCCTCGATCACCCGGTCGAGCAGCGTCCGGAGGATCTCCCCGACGATCGGCCCTGCACCGCCCTCCAGCTGCTCGATCACATCCCTGCCGCCAATTGCGAGGTCCTGAGTCGTGAGCGCGTTGCCCTCTTCGATCGTCTTGTCGATTCGGCCGCGAAGCTCCTTCAACGCCGCGAGCTCGTCATCGACGTTGCGCCCCTTGCCGAGCGCGTCTGCTTTACCTAGCCGCAACAAGGGGTCGACGCGCTCGCGCCCCACCCGTTTGATAAACCTGCGCACGGCCGCGTCGCTCCACTCATTGCTGTAGCAAATCAAGTGGTGCCGAATGAGCCCCACCACGAGCTCGCGTTCCTGGTTCGAGAAGCGGTAGTCGCGGAGCCAGCGCTCCGCCATGTCGGCGCCGACCTTTTCATGATGGTAGAACGTCCAGTCGCCGGTCTTGTCGGATTTGGCACGCGTGCGCGGCTTGGCAACGTCGTGAAGGAGCGCCGCGACTCGTTCGACCGGATCAGCCGCCGATTCGTCGAGCACACGCATCGTGTGATTCCAAACGTCGTAGGCGTGCCATTGATTCTGCTCGCAGCCCACCTGCTCCAAAAGCTCGGGATAGGTCACCTCGAGAATCCCGGTCCTCCGCATGACCTCGAATGCGCGCGACGGCGCCTCCGCCTTCATCGCCTTCATCCACTCTTCCCGCACGCGCTCCGGGCTCACCTTCCGAAACGTGTCGAGCGCGCCGCGAAACGCGGCCTCGGTGCCCGGCTCGAGCTCGAAGTCGAGCGTGGCCACGAAGCGCGCGCCCCGAAGAATCCGAAGCCCATCCTCCTGGAACCGCTCGCTCGGCTCGCCCACGGCGCGAAGGACCTTGTCCCGCATATCGGTCAACCCACCGAAGGGATCGACCAGCTGCCCATCCACCGGGTCGTATGCGAGGGCATTCACCGTGAAGTCCCGGCGCGCCAGATCCCGATCGATGTCCTCGACAAAGACCACCTGGTCCGGCCGCCGGCCGTCCGAATAAGCGCCCTCCCCGCGAAGCGTGGTCAGCTCGAAGGGCTGACCCTTCCAAAGGACGGTCACCGTGCCGTGGTCGATGCCCGTCGGGATGACCTTCCGAAAGACCTTTTGGACTTTTTCCGGCCGCGCCGTCGTGGCGACGTCCCAGTCGTTGACCTCCTTCCCACGCAGGGTATCGCGGACGCAGCCGCCCACCACCCAGGCCCGCTCCCCGGCACTGCGAAGCTCCTTACAAATGTCGAGCACCGGCTTGGCGATCTGCTGGCGGAGAATTCGGTGTGGCACCTCGCTTCGATAACCTTATGAAGCAACCTACGCAATTGGCTTGGAAGCCCAACAGGGCTACACTCGAGTGCTTGCCCCCTGCCCCCCCGACAATCGAATGAACAGACTTTGGAAGCCCTTGCTTGGTTTGGTGGTCGTCCTTGCGGCGTTCACCGTTTCCTTTGGCTGGCCGATTCAAAACGGCCTCCAGATCGACATCGACACCTCGCCGAGGGCCCAGGCCGCGCGTCAAAAGACGCCTTGGGACCTGACCAAGCTTCAGGTGATGAACCGGGTGATTCACCAGGTGAACGACGACTACGTCGACCCCAAACGAATCGACCACCAGCGAATGATGCTCGCGGGCCTCGACGCCATCCAAAAGGATGTGGCTCCGGTCCTCGTGCACTACCAAGAGGGCGCCGCGACGCTCAAGGTTCAGGTCAACAGCCGAGAGAGCGAGTTCGCCATCCAGGATGTGTCGAGCCCCTGGGAGCTCGCCGGGCGGTTCCGCGAGGTGTTCGCGTTTCTGCAGGAAGAGCTAAAAAACGAAGAGGACATCGAGCTCAGCGAGATTGAGTACACCGCCGTCAACGGGATGCTCAAGACGCTCGACCCCCACACGGTGCTGCTGCCCCCAGAGATGTTCGCCGAGATGCAAACGAGCACGCGCGGCGAGTTCGGCGGGCTGGGGATCGTCATCTCCGTCCGCGACGGCCACCTCACGGTCATCAAGCCGATTGAAGACACGCCTGCATCCAAGGCCGGGCTGCAGCGTGGCGACCGAATCGTGAAAATCGACGATGAGTCGACGCTGAACATGCCTTTGAACGGCGCGGTCACGCGCCTTCGCGGCCGACCGGGTTCCAAGGTCACAATCTTCATTCGCCGCGAGAACAAGGCAGGCGTTTGGTCTGCGCCCCGGCGTGTCGAGCTCACCCGCGCGGTCATCGAAATCGCCTCCGTCGACCACCGAATGCTGCGCGACAACGTCGGCTACATCCAAATCAAGAACTTCCAGGGAAACACCGAGTTGCACCTTCGACGGGCGCTCGCGACGCTTCACAAGAAGCAAATGGTCGGCCTGGTGCTCGATCTGCGCAACAACCCCGGCGGTCTGCTCGATCAGGCCGTCCAGGTGGTCGACACGTTTCTCGAGGAAGGCCCGATCGTCACGACCTCTTCGCAGGACCCACGGGAACGCACCGAAGAGTTTGCCGAAGTAGGCGGCACCGAGCCGCGCTATCCGATCGTCGTGCTCATCAACGGCCACAGCGCATCGGCAAGCGAGATCGTCGCCGGAGCCCTCAAAAACCACGACCGAGCGCTCATCATCGGCGAGCAGAGCTTCGGCAAGGGTTCGGTTCAGGTGCTCTACCAACTGCAAGACCATTCGGCATTGAAGCTCACCGTGGCCCAGTACCTGACGCCCGGGGACGTTTCGATTCAGGGTGTGGGCATCGTTCCAGACATCGCGATCAACCCGATGACCGTCGATCGGGAGAACATGGACCTCGCGGTCGACGAGACCTTCCGTGAATCGGATCTAGAGTCCCATCTCACCCACGCGAGCGCGACCGATTCGCAGCGACCGGGTGTGGTCATGGGCTACTATCTCAACGCGGAGCTGCGCCAACGCCTGCTCGAGGCCGAGCCCGGCGAAGAGGAGAACGAGGACCAGGAAGCCTTCCTGATTCGATTCTCGCGGAGCCTCGTCGCCAGCGCCAAGTCGCCCAAGCGCCAGCAGATGCTGCGCTCGGCCAAGCCGATCATCGAGCGGGTCCAGAAGCAGGAAACCGAGAAGGTCGTGCGTGACCTGAAGAAGCTTGGCATCGACTGGAGCGTGGGTCCGGACCAGGGCCCGAGCCAGGTTCGGGTCACCGCAAAGACGAGCGCGGGCGACAAGCCAGTGCGCGCGGGCGACCTGCTGACGTTGACCGTGGAAGTGACCAACCAGGGGGAACGGCCGCTCTATCAGCTGCGCGCGGCGACCCGAAGCGACAACCCTTGGTTCGCCGGTCGTGAGCTCGTGTTTGGCAAGCTCATGCCAGGCGAGACCCGCTCGTGGGCCACGACTCTCGGTGGTTGCACGACCGAAGACGAGAAGCGTGTCTGCCGCATCCCGCGCAGCATGAATGACCGTGCCGACGCCACGCTGGTCGAGTTCGACGAGGCACACGGGCACATCCCGGAGCCGGTCGAGGTTCGGACCGTGATTCGCGCACTCCCCCAGCCACGGTTTGCCTACGGCCTGCAGGTCGCCGACAACATCAACGGCAACGGGGACGGCCGGGTGCAGCGCGGCGAGCAGGTCACCCTGTACGTCACCGTCAAGAACATCGGTGACGTCGACAGCTTCGAAGTTCAGGCCAATCTGCAGAACAAGAGTGGCGCCGGTGTGCTGCTCTATGATGGCCGCTTCCGGCACGATTCGATTGCTGCGGGCAAGGAGTGGGTCGTTCCCTTCTCCTTCCAAGTGTTGCCCGACTTTCAAGAAGACAAGGCCACCCTTCTGTTCGCCGTCTCGGACACGGAGCTCGGCGCCACGGTGGGTCAGAAGCTCGAAGTGCCGATTTACGACGAGCCGGGTCCGGTGAAGACCCTGTCCGCAAAGGGCGTGGTGAGTCTGAGCCCGGGCGTCGAGATTCGCGAGCGGCCCGACATCAACGCACCGTCCATCGGGGTCGTGAAGGGCTCGTTCCGCGTGCTGCACACCGCGACCAGCGGCGCGTTCGAGCGCGTGAACCTCGGCGCGGGTCGGCCGGGTTGGGTGTCGGCGACCGAGGTCTCGCCGTCCCAGGGCCAGGTTTCCAAAGAGCCGCCGGTGGCCTGGGTCACGGGCAACGCACCCCCCGAAATCGACCTCCTGCCGCCCCAGAGCTACGTCACGCGCGATGATGTCTTCCGGCTGCAGGGCAAGGCGATCGACGGGCAGCGGGTGCGAGACCTCTACATTTCCACGGGCGGACACAAGGTCTACTACGAATCGAACCAGGGTAGCGCCAATCCAAAGGTGCTCGCGTTCGATGCAGAGATTCCCGTTCACCCGGGGACCAACTCCATCATGTTGGTTGCCCGCGAGGACAACAACTCGGTTACCCGCCAGTTCTTGACGGTCCGCCGTGACGACAAAGATGGCTCGCTCATGGAGACGACGAAGTTCGAGGGCGCCCTGCTTGGCAACGGCAACGGCGGCCCCCACTGAGCCGCGTCGCTGCGGGCTGGAGGAGGCCTCCTGGCGGCTAGGGGGACGACGCGCCCGAGAAGAACGCTGCGAAACGTTCGATGCCCTTGGGCAGCTGGCCACCGGCACGGATGTGCTGCCACAGGAGTGGCGCCAGTGCTTCAACCGCCTCGGACACGGGAACCGCCGGCGCGTCGTCACTCTTGAGGTCGAGCGTAGATTCAATTTCGATGCTTTGGATTTTGCTCTCTTTCCAAGCGATGCGTAGCGACTCGGGGCCGAGGCTCGGGAGCAACTGAAGCAGGCGGGCTTCCCCTTGGGCCTCGGTGCCCGTGAGGAACGCGGTCTGTTCTACGCGGCCATGCCGCTGGATCAGCCCTGCCAGGCGCTGCCGGGCGATAGGCTCCTCTTCGACTGCGAGCAGCGCGGCCAGGGCGCGGATCGGTTCGGCTGCGTCCTGAAGCACCGCACGAACCAGCGCATGGCGCTCCGGCGCGGCCAGCTCGGTGTACGCAAAGGCCAGGCCGTCCAGGGCCGTCCGATCGTGCAGGATTTGGTCGAGAAGGCTCGCAAACGGCCCCCGGCGTGGCCGATCTGCGCTCGCAATGCCAGGGCGTGGGGGCTTCACAGGGCCGCTATACCTCAGCATCCCCTCTCCGACCAGGGTCTCTTGATGTAGTGAAACGTATTCTATTTGACTTCATTCACCCACCTGGCTAAAGGCATTCCGTTCAGGAGTTGGCATGCAGGGAACCGAGCTCATCGCGCAACACGAGAAGATGGTCCACGGCCTCGCCTACCGCCTTCGCCGCGAGCTCTCGCTCCGTGGCGATCTCGACGACTTGATCGCCTTCGGTTTTAGCGGCCTGCTGGAGGCCCATCGCCGATTCGACCCAGCCAGGGGGGTGCAGTTCCAGACCTTCGCCTACCACCGCGTCCGCGGGGCCATGCTGGACGGCGTCCGAAAGATGGCCGACCTGCCCCGCCGCGCGCACGAGCGCTTGCAGGCACCGGCCGAAGTCACGCCCACCGCAGCGCCGATCGCGCTCGACCGGGCCTTCACCCGGATCAGCGCGACCCTCAGCACGGCGACGGTGCTCCAGGGCAGCTTCGGTGAGGAGAGCCCGGAAGCGGCGCTGCTCAAGAACGAGAGCGTCACGCGGCTTCTTCAGGCGCTCCCCAGGCTCTCGCCGAGGCAGAGGGTGCTGGTCCGCGGGTTCTACTTCGAGGGCCGCTCCATCGATGCGATGGCACGGGAGCTCGGCATCTCGAAGTCCTGGGCGAGCCGTCTTCATCGCAACGCGCTCGGCGAGCTTCGCCACGCGCTCGAAACGTCCTGAGCGAAACCCGGCCGCTCAGCCGAAATCCGCCTCTTCCCGGGAGGTTAGCTGCGTATGCTCCTACGCGCCTGCGCCCCAAATGCGCACCGAGTTTCGCACTTGGGCGGGGGTGTGAGCTTTTTGTGCTCAGGTGTGGCAATCGCGGCTCTGCCTTGTAAATTCCGGTGTAAAACGAAGCCCGAATTCCCTGGTTTTGCCGTTTTCTACATGTGGCACGTAATCTGCATCATCCTCGGGCAATATGGGGGCCACGAGAACACCAGACCCGAAGGCGGCGTCGGACAACCGCGGCGTTCGGATTATCGCGAAGTCGGTTTACCGTGAGCTTCGCAATAGCGGCCACAGCCGTTCGGACATCGTCGCGTTCACCAACGCGGTGCTCGAGCTGGTGACCACCGAGCTTCGTGACGCCCAAGAGGCAGCCGAGTAACGATCGCGAGTCGCGCTGACTTCGGTCAAAAGCGCTAATGATTCGCGCGTTTGGCTCCTTGACCGATTCGTCGTGCGCGCTAGGTTCCGCGCTCGCTGGCGCCTTGGTTTGCACTGGGCTCCAGTCGGGAGGGAGTCGAACGAACGATGGCTACGAAAATCGGAATCAATGGTTTTGGACGGATCGGGCGCTGCGTCGCTCGAATCGCTGCCGAGCGAGACGACGTCGAAATTGTCGGCATCAACGACCTCACGAGCGCGGACATGCTCGCCCATCTTCTGGAGTGGGACTCGGTGCATCGGCACTTCCCGCACCCGGTCAAGGTCGAGGATGGCGCGATTCGGATCGGAGACCATCGAATCCCGGTGTCGGCCGAGCGAGATCCGTCAAAGCTGAAATGGAAAGAGCTCGGCGCCGAGGTCGTGCTCGAGTGCACCGGCTTCTTCCGAACGAAGGAAGCCGCATCGGCGCACCTAAAGGCTGGCGCAGAGCGCGTGATCATTAGCGCGCCCGGTAAAGGTGAAATCGACGGCACTTTCGTCGTCGGCATCAACAGCGACAAGTTCAACCCGAAAACCGACCACGTCATCAGCTGCGCGTCGTGCACGACCAACTGCTTGGCCCCGCTGGTCAAGGTCCTCAACGACACCTTTGGCATCGTGAAGGGCCACATGGTCACCGTGCACGCGTACACCAACGACCAGGGCCTTCTCGACCAGCCCCATTCGGACAAGCGTCGGGCGCGAGCCGCCGCGCTTTCGATGATTCCGACCTCAACCGGCGCTGCGACTGCCATTGGCCTGGTCTTGCCCGAGCTCAAGGGCAAGCTCTCTGGGACCGCGATTCGCGTGCCGACGCCGAACGTTTCACTCACCTGCCTCACCGCGCAAGTCGCCAAGAGCACCGACCGGGACGCGGTGAACGCGGCGCTGAAGGCTGCCGCGCAGGGCCCGCTCAAGGGCATCCTCCAGTTCGAAGAAACACCGCTCGTCTCGATAGACTTCTTGGGCAATCCCCATTCGTCGATTTGCGATGCGGCGCAGACCGATGTGGTCGGCGGAGACCTCGTCGAGGTGCAGAGCTGGTACGACAACGAGTGGGGCTTCTCGAACCGCATGCTCGACCTGGTGCGGATCATATCGAGCGCAGGCTGATCCGGTGTCCGAGCCCATTCGTTCGATCGAGGACCTAAACCTCGAAAGCGTCGCTACGTTCATTCGAGTCGACTTCAACGTGCCGCTCAAGGACGGCGAAGTGACCGACGACACCCGAATCCGTGCCGCCCTGCCAACGATTCGGTACGCGATCGAGCAAGGCGCGCGCGTGGTCTTGGCCTCTCACCTCGGCCGTCCCAAGGGCAAGGTGGTCCCCGGGCTTTCGCTCGAACCCGTGGCCGCTCGCTTGGCCGAGCTTCTCGACGTCGGCGAGGTGTGCCTCACCGACGACTGCATCGGAGACGGCGCGCGCAAGGTCGTTCAAGATCTTCGCGACGGCCAGGTCGCGCTGCTCGAGAATCTGCGATTTCACGAAGAGGAAAAGAACAACGACGTGGACTTCGCGCGCGAGCTCGGCGGCTCCTGTACGGCGTACGTCAACGACGCCTTCGGCGCCGCTCACCGGGCGCACGCGTCGGTGAGCGCCCTTCCCCGCCTGATCGAAGACCGCGCCGCAGGCTTCTTGCTTCAGCGGGAGCTCGAGGTGCTCGACAAGCTTCGCACCAACGCACCACGTCCGTACATCGCGATCCTCGGCGGAGCAAAAGTCAGCGACAAAATCGGCGTCATGGAGGCGCTGCTCGGCAAAGTCGATGCGCTTCTGGTCGGCGGCGCCATGGCAAACACCTTCTTGGCGGCGCGAGGTTTGAGCGTGGGGAAGAGCCTCTGTGAAACCGACAAGCTCGCCTTGGCTCGGAGCCTGATGGCCACTGCCGAGGAGAGCAAAGTCGACCTCCTTCTTCCGATCGACGTTCGGATTGGCGACTCCGTGGAGTCGGGGGACGCGCAGGTCGTCGGCGTCGATGCGATCCCGGCCCATGCCATGGCGCTCGACATCGGCCCGGCGACCGAGCGGCTCTACCGGGAACGGCTCCGTCGGGCGATGGCGGTGTTTTGGAACGGGCCGATGGGCCTCTTCGAAAATGCGGTGTTTGCGGAGGGTACCCTCGCCGTCGCACGCGCGGCGGCCGATTGCCCCGGGTTCAGCGTAGTCGGCGGCGGCGATAGCGTAGCCGCGGTGAAGCAGGCCGATCTGGCGAGCCGCTTCGATCACGTGTCCACTGGCGGCGGCGCGTCGTTGGAGTATCTAGAGGGCCGCCCACTTCCGGGCGTGGAGGCGCTTCAGCCATGACGAAACGCACACCGCTGATCGCGGGCAACTGGAAGCTGAACAACACCATCGCAGAGTCCACGGCGCTCGCCGGCGCGATCGCCGCCCATGTCGGGGCCGGGCTCCGTTGCGAAGTGGTCGTCGGTCCGGTCGCCACCTCGTTCGCGGCGGTGAAGCAGAGCCTCGAAGGGTCCGCCGTCGGGCTCGCGGCGCAGAACACGCACTGGGAAGATTCCGGCGCCTGGACGGGCGAGCTCAGCCCGACGCTATTGGTCGACGCGGGCTGCAGCTACTGCATCGTCGGTCACTCCGAGCGGCGTCAGTTCTTCGGTGAAACCGACCAAGGTGTCCGCAAGAAGGTGGGCGCTCTGCTCGTCCACAAGGTTGTGCCGATCCTCTGCGTCGGCGAGAGTCTCGAACAGCGCGAGGCAGGCAAGACACTCGACGTCGTGTTGGGCCAAATCGATGCGGCGACCGAAGCATACGACGCCGTGGCCTTGGCACCCCTCGTGGTGGCCTACGAGCCGATTTGGGCGATTGGCACGGGCCGCACCGCAAAGGCCGAGGACGCGCAAGAGGTTCACGCGGCCATTCGCAGCCGCCTTGCCGAGCTCAAGGGCCAGTCCTGGGCGGATTCGGTCCGTATTTTGTATGGTGGCAGCGTGAAGCCGAGCAATGCGGACGAGCTGCTCTCACAACCCGATGTGGACGGTGCCCTCGTTGGCGGCGCGTCGCTCACTGCCGACAACTTCATTCCTATCATCGATGCCGGCGTCCGCCGTGCAGAGAGCTGAGTCAATGTATACCTTCATTTCGATCGTCTATATCTTCGTGTGTCTGTTCCTCATCCTCGTCGTGCTTCTGCAGTCGGGCAAAGGCGGCGGGCTTGGTTCAGCTTTTGGCGGCGGGGCAAGCCAGCAGATTTTCGGCGGCGCCGGAGCGGGCAACCTGCTCACGCGACTGACCGCTGGATTTGCTTTCGCGTTCATGGCGTTGTCGGTCTGGCTGGCGTTCCTTTCCTCGTCGGGCGAGCAGGCGCTCGACCGCGCGGTTCGCGAGCAGGCGGCTGCCAAGGAAGTGGCCGCGGAGATCGAAGTCGAAGAGGCCGAGGAGGCCGCGCTGGACGCGGAGGAGGCTGCCGCAGCGGAGTCTGAGGTCGACGTCGAGGTTGAAGTCGAAGAGGCTGCGCCCGAATAGCAGCGACGGTGCCAGTGCCAGCGTCAGCGTCAGGGGGCGTCGGTGCCGTGAACGGGGTGGATGCGGAGGTATCGGCCCAGGTGCTTTGCGCCTAGGTAGAACGGTACGGTGTCCAAGAGCGCGACGGTGAGCTTGAAGGTGTAGCCCGCGGCGATGAAGGTGAGGAGCTGCGGCCACAGGGGCACGGCTCCGTCGACGGGGATGCCTTTGGCAAGGAAGTGGGTGATCAGGATCACCGCGACGGTGTCGACCAGCTGGCTGACCAGGGTCGAGCCGTTGTTGCGGAGCCAAAGGTGGCGGCCGTCCGTGAGGCGCTTCCAGAAGTGAAAGATCTGAACGTCGATGAACTGAGCGGCGAGGTAGGCGATCATCGAAGCGGTCACTGCGCTGAAAGCGAGGCGACGCACTTCGAAGAAGATTCCGGATTGGGGTTGGTCCGCTGGCTCGAAACCGGGCAACGCACCGCCGATCCAAAGGATGAACATCACCCACAAATTCAGCGCGAGGCCCATCCAAACGACCTGGTTTGCGCGGTGACGGCCGTAGAGCTCCGAGATGAAGTCGGTGCACAGGAACGTGACCGGATACGGCAGGACACCGACGGCGAGCGGCATCGGGATGGTGAGGTTGGTCCCCGGCAGCTCGAAGCTCAGGTCGATGAAGCGGGTGACGCCCAGGATGTTGAGCATGGCCAGCGTCCCCAAGAACAACCCCGAAAGGATCAAGAACACCAGCTGGCGCCGCTCGTGCAGGGTTGCTTCATCGAGTCGCGGAACCCCTTCGAACGAATACTGCTCGGAGGGCAGAAGCCCGCGACCGCCTTCGCTCACGGTCGCGCCTTTTGGCGCAGAGCCTTCCCCTCGATTCCCCGCCAAGCCTGATGCTCCTGCCCCGCCTGCTTCGCGTCTCCGACGGCCTCGTAGAGCGCGGGAAGCGCAACGGAGATCGCCCGATCCTTCACGGCGCCCTCCCAGGCCCCGCGGAACTCTTCGAGTTTCGAAGCGAAGGGAACGATCAGCTTCCCCCGCACGAGGGACACTGACGCTGGCACTGAGTCCGCGCTGTGCTCGTGTGGCTCTCCTGTTGCGCAGGCTGCGCAGTGATGCTCGACCCGTTCTTGTTGAATGAACACGCGGATGCCTTCGGGCAGCGCCTCTTCGAGGGTCCGAACCGCCCCCGGCTCTCGTTCGAGGGCAACGAAGGGCCAGCGGCGCTCGTCGCCCGGGCGCAGAATCTCCAGTAAGGGGAACACCGGGACCGCGTCTCCGGAAGACGTCTGGTGCGCGGCGACGGGCGCGCCGTCCCAGAGCACGAGGTCGCCGTAGTCGATCGGCGCATCACGAAACGTTGGGGATTGAACTACACCGTGACAAGGGCTGAGCGGCGCAATCCACACCAGCTCGAAGCCGACCGTTTTGTCGGGGAGTTGGGAGGTGGCGTCCGTGGCCGGCGTCCGCGACAGCACGCGCAGGAGCATCGGCGGGAGGCCGGCGACGAAGGGCATGCCGCGGGATCGATCGATGCGTGCGGGAACGCCGAGTTGCTCCCACGTGTCCACCGCTTCTTCCGCCTTGCCGAGGGCCGTCGCGCAAATGGCGAGATTCCAAAGCACCGGCCGCTGATCGCCGAGGCGCATTCGCGCTTGCTCGTTGGCGGCGTAGCCCTCGTCGAACCGGCCGCGCCACTTGTCGAGCAGGCCGGCGTCGTACCACCACTCTCCCCGCTCCGGGTCGAGCTCGATCGCACGGGTGAAGGCATCCTGTGCTTCAGCGTCCTTGCCCGGGCCGCAGAACCGAAGCGCGTTTCCCAACATCGCGTTCAGGTTGCCCGCCACCTCGGGGTCCTTGCGGTCGGCTTCGTCGAGCGCGTCCAAGCTCTGCCCCAAAGCCTCTGCGGCCCAGGCCGCGGGCCCGTCCTCACGCAGAGGCGGCTCGTCCATGCCGCGCCGGCCGGCCTGTTCGAGCAGAAGGGACGCCGCGCCAAGGGTCAGGCGCCAATCGGCCGTCCAGGCGGTGGCTAGCTCGCGAAGCAGCTCGCGTTGGGCGGCGCCATTGCCCATTTCACGAATCAGGCCCAGGGCCAGCTCGGCGAGCTTGGGGTCCGACCCCAACAGGCTCCGCCTTTCGAGGAGCGCCTTCCAGGCAGATTCGAGGTCTTGGGGCGAGTCGGGCGGGTTCATGCGGGCCGAGCTTAGCAGCCGGCACTTGCTTGTCAGCGCCGCAGCGGCACGCAAAGCTCGATTTCAACGCTCTTCTTGGTGGAGGCAGCCCTTTTTCGCTAACCTGGGAACGCGCGCGTCGCTCGGCGGCCGCCACGGACGAACGGGGATGGGTTGCAATATCACAGTGCGGGACTGACCGACGTCGGACAGCGCCGGAAGTTGAACGAGGACGCGTTCATGATCGACGACGAGCTCGGCTTGTACGTCGTCGCGGACGGGATGGGCGGCCATGCGGCCGGCGAGATCGCAAGCCAGGAAGCCGTCGACACGGTGTACGGCATGGTCCGTCGAGGTCACGAAGCGCTCGATCGCGTCGCGCAGGGCGACACGAGCGAAGAACCGCTCCGGCGAGCCATCCGAATTGTCGAAAGCGCAGTGCAAGCCGCGACGTACATGGTGTTCGGATTGGCGCAGCACGACCCCGAGCAGCAAGGCATGGGGACGACCCTGTCGGTGCTCGCAATGTGCGGCGACTACGGCATCACCGCGCAGGTCGGCGACAGCCGCATCTATTTGATTCGTAACCGAGCCGCCCAACCGCTCACCGAGGATCACACCCTCGTCGCCTGGCAGCTCAAGCAGGGGATCATCACCGAAGCCGAAGCCGCCCGATCACCGCACCGCAACGTGATCACCCGCGCGGTCGGAAGTCGCGAATACGTTCAAGTCGACACCGGGTTCTTCGAGGTACAGCCCTCGGACGCATACCTGCTCTGCTCGGACGGGCTTCACGGATATCTGCAAGAAGGCGAGATACCCGACGTGATCGAGATGGGTCCGAAGGGTGCCGCCGAACGATTCATCCACGTGGCGAACTCGCGCGGCGGACGGGACAATATTACTGCCGTCGTGGTGAGCGTGCGCTAGCCACCGGGGCGCGGAAAAAGGGGACAGTCCCCTTTTCGAAAGACTTACTTCTGCCGGTGCCGGTGACCCACGTCAATTTCGGTTTGGTTACACCGCCCGCCCACCCCCACCCGTAATCCTCCCTCCGCGGCCCAGGCTTCGCCGGGCCTTGGCGGCGCGTTGCGCCGGGCTTCGCCTTCGGCTCGCGCTACCGCCTGCTGGCTTCAAGCGTTGTGGTGGAATTTGGGAATGGAATCGCGTGCGCCATCTGAGGGGCGAATACCCGCTCCCCAAACATGCACGGCAGCGCGAGCCCGCAGGGCGAAGCTCGGCGCGAATGCGCCGGCAAGGCGAAGCGCAGCGACCGCCGCGCCAGGGAGGATTACGGGTGGGGGTGGGCGGGCGGTGTAATTAAACCAGACCAGGCTCGCAGCCCAGCAACTCCCCCACTCCCAAGCGACTTCGGGCCCGGCTCATCAAAGAGCAGCGGGCCCGCGTCTGTGTTCCGTTGGCTCTTGGAGCAAGCGGCGCGTTAGTCGGTCGTCTCTTCTTCCGCCGGCTCTTCCGCAGCGGCCTCTTCAGCCTCCGCGGGTGCGCCCTCTTCCGCCTCGTCGGCGCTTGCCTTGATGGCAAATGCTCCGAGCTTGTCCTTCAGGGCGTCGCCGAGGGTAGCTTGCGCGCCGCCGAGGCTTGGGCCGATCTTGCGTGGAGCGACGCGCTTCTGCGCCTCTTCGGGGCGAGCGACCTGGTTCACGTCCTGGCCCTCCGCGGCGCGGAGTGAGAGCGTGATGGTGCGTTCGTCGTCGTCGAGTCGAATGACCTGGGCCTTGACGATGTCGCCGGTCTTGACGATCTCGGTCGGCTCCTGGCTGAGGTCGGCGCTGATCTCGCCGCGGGGAATCACACCTTCGACGCCACGCTCGAGCTCGACGTGCACGCCGTACTCGTCGGCGCCGGTCGAGCGAACCTCGATGACGGTGCCTTCGGGATAACGTTTCGGCACGAAGACCCAGGGGTCTTCGTAGAGCTGCTTGATCCCGAGGCTGACCTTCCGGTCGTCGTGGTTGATGGAAAGGATGATCGCCTCGACCTCATCGCCCTTGCGGTAGATGTCTGCCGGGTTGTTGATGCGCTGGGTCCAGCTGAGGTCCGACTTGTGGACCATGCCGTCGACCCCGTCCTCGATGCCGACGAAGACGCCGTAATCGGTGATGGAGCGAACGCGGCCCTGAATGATGTCGCCTGGGTTGTACTTCTGCGTGAAGACCGTCCAGGGATCGGGCTCGAGCTGCTTGAGGCCCAAGCTGATGCGCTTGTTCTGTGCGTCAAGGTCGAGAACGACACACTCGACCTCTTGGCCGACCTCGAGCACCTTCGACGGGTGCTTCGGCTTGGCCCAGGTCATCTCGCTGACGTGGATGAGGCCTTCGACGCCCTGCTCGAGCTCGATGAAGGCGCCATAGTCGGTGAGCGACACGACCTTGCCCTTGACCTTGTTGCCCGCCACGTAGTGATCGGTCGCCACGTTCCACGGGTCTTCCATGGTTTGCTTGAGGCCGAGCGACACGCGCTCGGTGTCGGCGTTGTACTTGAGCACCTTGACGGTGACCTCGTCACCGACCTCGAAGACCTCGGACGGGTGATTGACCCTGCCCCAGCTCATGTCGGTGATGTGAAGAAGCCCATCGATGCCGCCGAGATCCACGAACGCACCGTACTCGGTGATGTTCTTGATCGTGCCGGTGACGACCTGATCTTCCTGCAGGTTCTCGAGGGTGGCTTCCTTCAGGCGGTCGCGCTCCTTTTCGAGAAGCACACGTCGCGAAAGCACGATGTTGCCGCGCTTCTTGTTGAACTTGATGACCTTGAACTGAAAGGTCTGGCCGAGAAGGCGATCCAGGTTGCGGACCGGCCGGAGGTCGACCTGTGAGCCCGGAAGGAAGGCCTTCACGCCGCCGCGGATGGTGACGGCAAGGCCGCCCTTTACGCGCTGGGTGATCGTCCCTTCGATGAGCTCGTCGCGCTCGCACGCGGCGCTGATTTCATCCCAGACTTTGAGCTTGTCCGCCTTCTCCTTGGAGAGCATGACGAGCCCGTCTTCGTTCTCCTTGGATTCGATCAGCACGTCGACGGCATCGCCGGCGGTCGCCGAGATGTTGCCTTCCGCGTTGATGAACTCGTGGAGCGAGATGACGCCTTCGGACTTGTATCCGATGTCGACGACGACCGAGTCCTTGCCGACTTTCAGGATCGTCCCGGCGACGATGTCGCCTTCGCGGAGCGCGTCTATTCGGGTGGCCGAGGCTTCAAAAAGAGCGGCGAAGCCCTCGGGGTTGTGGGTTTCGTTTTGAATTTGTGTGGTTTCGGTCATGTAATTTTCGCTGCTTCCGGTGCGTTCGTCAGAGCGCGGCACACCTGGCCGGGCTTCCGAAGACCCTCGGAAATGCAGAGGAGTGCCTGGGTAGCAGGGGAGTTTGGGGGTGTCAATTGCAGGCCTGGACGAGCTCGAGCACGTGTTGGACCACCGATTCGAGGTCGAGGCTCGTACTGTCGAGCATGACGGCGTCTTCGGCGGGGCGCAGGGGAGCGATGGCCCGGGTGGAGTCCGCCTCGTCGCGGGACCTGATTTTGGCGAGGATTTGTTCGTAGTCGGCCTCGATGCCGCGGTTTTGCAGGTCCGCAACCCGTCGCCTGGCCCGCTCTTCAGCGGAGGCGGTCAGAAAGAGCTTCACCTCCGCGTCGGGGAAGACGATGGTGCCGATGTCGCGGCCCTCGAGCACCACGCCGCCCTCGCGGCCCAGATCGCGCTGCATCTGAAGCAAGGCCCGGCGGACGCCCGGATAGGCGCTCACCTGGCTTGCTCCGGCGGACATCTCCGGGGTTCGAATCTCGTCCGCCCGATCTTTGCCATCGATCAAAAGCCGAGGCGTTCCATCGTCTTGCGGCGCAAAGCCCAAGTCCGCCTCAACGGCGACGTCCGCGACGGCGGCCTCGTCATCCCACGCGATGCCCCGGTCGCGGGCGGCGAGCGCAACGCCGCGGTAGAGGGCGCCTGTGTCGACCAGGGTGTAGCCGAGGCGCTGCGCGAGAAGGCGCGCGGTGGTGCTCTTTCCGACGCCGGCCGGGCCGTCGATGGCGATGACGGGGCGCGGTCGGATCATCGGGTTTCCTCCGTGATGTCTGCTCCGAGCGATCGCATGAGCGCGACGAAGCCCGGGAAGCTGGTGTCGACCGCCTCGGCGCCCTCGATCACCGATTCGCCTTCGGCCAAGAGCCCGAGCAAGGCCGCTGACATGGCGATGCGATGGTCGCCCCGGCTTTCGATCGTGGCGGCATGGAGCGGAGCGCCCCCGGTGATGATCATGCCGTCGGGAAGCTCTTCGCATGGGACGCCGAAGGCTTGCAGGACGTGCGCCATCGTCGCGATGCGGTCGCTCTCTTTGACCCGAAGCTCGCTGGCGTCCCGAATCTCAGTTTGGCCTTTGGACACGGCAGCCAAGGCGCAGACCGCGGGGACCTCGTCGATCATGCGGACGATCAGCTCGCCGCCCGCGACCGAGCCACGAACGGTACGGTGCGCGACGCTGATTTCCGCGATCGGTTCGTCGCCCGCGCCGTGTCCGCTCGATCGATGCGAGACGTTTGCGCCAAGCAACCGCAACCAATCGAAGAGACCGGTGCGCGTCGGATTCACGCACACGTCGCTCACGCTCACGTGGCTGCCCGGCACCATCGCGGCAGCGAGTAGCGGAAACGCGGCGCTCGATGGATCTCCGGGCACATGCCAGTCGAAGGGCTCCCAACCTCCGGTCCATTCGAGGTTCGGGTCGAGAACGACCGAGGCGCCTGCGGTTTCAAGGGGGACGCCGAGAGCGAGCATCATGCGCTCCGTGTGGTCCCGCGAGAGGACGGGCTCCTCGATCGCCGTCGGGGCGCCTGCGTAGAGGCCGCTCAGAAGGAGCGCGCTTTTCACCTGGGCACTGGCGATGGGCATGGCGTATTCGATGCCCTTCAGGGCCTCGCCCTCGACCAGGGGCGCGATGGAGATCGGTGGGTAGAGCTCGTCGGGCTTGGCGCCTGCGGTGCCTGCGATATGGGCGCCCCTGGCCCGCAGCGGCTTGATGACGCGGCCCATCGGGCGGCGGGTGAGTGATTCGTCGCCGATCATGCGCGCGCCGAAACGCTGGCCGCTCAAGAGGCCGGCGAGCAGCCGCATCGTCGTGCCCGAGTTGCCGCAGTCGATCACGTCACCGGGCATTCGAAGCCCGTGAAGGCCGACCCCATCGACCGTGGTGGCCTCTTTCGTGCTCTCGACCGCAACGCCCATCGAGCGAAACGCCTGGCGTGTCGCCGCGTTGTCCAGGCCTTCGGACAGGCCGGTGATGCGGGAGCGGCCGCGGCCCAACGCACCGAAGATGAGGCTGCGATGGCCGATCGATTTGTCGCCCGGCACCTGGACGCTGCCGCGAAGCGGCCCCGAACGCCGGACGCGGTAACGCTTTTGGACTCCGCTCGACGCGCGACTAGACACGCGACCCCTGTAGCACGCGCTCGAGCGAACGGAGAAAGCGCTCGTTCTCCTCGGGCTTTCCTACGGTGACGCGGATCCAGGATTGAAGTGGCGGGCCCATGGCGCGCACGATCACCCCTTCGCGGAGCAGGTTTTCGTAGACCGCCCTGCCCGGCTTCTGAACGTCGACCAAGACGAAATTGCCCTGGCTCGGCGCGACGCGGAGGCCCGCTGCCTCCAAGTCGTCGGCGAGCTTGCGGCGGTCACGGATCGTCGCTGCCACGCTTGCGCGCAGATGGGGCTGGTCGCCGAGAGCGGCCTTGGCGGCAACCTGGCCCAGCGTACCGACGTTGAACGGAGCGCGAAGACGGTTGAGATCGAAGACGAGCTCCGCCGTACCAAGGACGTAGCCGACGCGGAGCGCAGCAAGCCCATAGGCTTTCGAAAAGGTTCGAAGGATCGCCAGCCGCTCGCGCGCATCGCGAAGCTCGGTTGCCGGGGCGAAATCCTCCGCATCGGCGTACTCGACATAGGCTTCGTCGACGACCGCGAGAACGCGCTTAGGCAGCAAACGCAGGAGCCGCTCGAGCTCGGGCTTTGCCATGTAGCCGCCGGTCGGGTTGTTCGGGTTCGAGACGAATAGAAGCTTGGTTTCGGGGGTTACAGCGTCGAGCAGATCGTCGACGTTCCAATGCAAGTCGTCGCGAAGCGGGACGGCGGTGAAGGGGAGTTCCTGGGCAACGGAGCCGATTCGGTAGCACGGAAACGACGGGTGTCCGAAGACGGCGTGATCGCCGCGGCTAGCGAAGACGCGGCAGATCAAGTCGATGAGCTCGTTCGAGCCGTTCCCAAGACAGAGCTGCTCCGAAGGTACGCCATGATGGACCGCAAGCGCCTCGCGGAGCTCGTAGCCTCTCGGGTCGGGGTAGCGCCCGAGTTGGAGGTCGACGGCGCGCAGGGCCTCGACGGCCTTCGGCGAAGGACCATACGGGTTCTCGTTCGAGGCGAGCTTCACGATGTCGCCGATGTCGAGCTCGCGCCGGAGCTCGCCTTCGGGTTTGCCGGGCTCGTACGCCGTCAGCGCGAGGATGTGGGGTGCCGCGAGGTCGCTCATGGGGATCGGTTAGCTCAAACGAGGATAGCTTCCGATGACCTTGGCATAACGGGAGATGCGGCGCAGCTCCTCGACCGCAGTCAGGATCGCACGGTCGGTGATGTGACCGTCCATCTCGAGGAAGAACACGTGTCGCCATTGGGTTCCGGTCGAGGAGCGGGACTCGATACGGGTGAGGTTGATCTCGCGGTCCGCCAGCGGCTTGAGTGCGCGGTGGAGTGCGCCGGGCTCGTCGCCCGGAGCCACGGCCAAAAAGGTGCGGTCCTTGCCGGTGCGAGATGGGAGGCGATTACCGACGATGCCGAAGCGCGTGATCACGTTGGAGTCGTCTTCGAGTCGGTCCTCGATGAGCTCGAGGCCGTGGAGCTCTTTGAGCAGCGGGGAGCCGAGCGCTGCGGATTGGTCGTCGCCGCTGGCAAAGAGCGCTGCAGCCTCGCCCGACTGCACGTCGACCAGGATCGCATCCGGGTAGCGCGAGCGCAGCTGCCGTTCGCAAGCTGCGATGGCTGGCGCCGAGCCGTAGATCTTGATCACCTGAGCGGCGTCGCCCGACTGAGAGAGCAGTTGGTAGCGAAGCGGCGCGACACGCTCCGCGCAGAGCTTGGCGTCAGTGTCCACGAGGCCCTTGAGCGTCGCAGTAATCGCTCCGTCAGTCGACGTTTCGAGCGGGACCACGCCAAACGTCGCATGGCCGTGCAGGACCGATTCGAGAACGGCGGTGACCGTTTCGGTCGGGCGAAAGCTCGGGGCCTGGCCGAAGTAGTCGCGGGCGGCAGCGTGGGCGAGGTCACCTGGAGTGCCGAAGTACGCGACGACGTCGGGTGTGATCATCGCAGTACACGCGGAGAGGACTTCGCGAAACACGGGCTCGATGCTCGACTCCGGGAATTCGTCGGCGAGCGCACGCGCGCTGTCGATGACCGTCGCCTTCTTCGGCAGCCGAAGCGGTTCGTCTCCGGCGTCTTCGCGGAGCGCGGTGTACTCGCGAATCGCTCGCGCGCGCGCATTGAGGGCGCTCACGAGCTGCCGGTCCGCCTCTTCGAGCGCTGCGGTGATCCGGCCAAGACGATCGTCCATGGAGCCGATGGTAACAGCACCTTCACCGGAGGTATACCGTCCGCGGCGCGTCGCTACCCTCGGTCCCGCCGCGCCAGATCGCGGAGGCGAGCCAGTGTCACGAGTGCATCCACCGGGGTCATCCGTTCGACGTCGAGCGTGTCCAAGGTGGCTTCGACTTTAGACCGAGGTGGCGGCGCGACGTCGAACAAGGGCATCTGTGGCGCGGGGTTGGACTCGGCTCTCGACTCGAGCTCCTTCAGTTTTGCTTTCGCGCGGGCGAGCACGACCGGGGGAACCCCTGCGAGCCTAGCAACAGCTAGGCCATAGCTTCGATTCGAGCCGCCCGGGACGAGTTGATGGAGCAAAACCATGCTGTCCTCGTGCTCTTTTGCCGCGACGTTGTAGTTGGCTGCTCTCTCGAGGCGATCGGCAAGCTCGCACAGCTCGTGATAGTGCGTCGCGAAGATCGTACGGCAACGCGTTGCGTCGTGAAGGTGCTCGGCCACCGCCCAGGCGATCGCGAGCCCGTCGTAGGTGCTCGTGCCGCGCCCGATCTCGTCCAAGATCACGAACGATCGCTCGCTCGCGCCGCGCAGGATGGCCGACGCTTCCATCATTTCGACCATGAAGGTGCTCTGACCGCGAGCGAGGTGATCGCTCGCCCCGACCCGCGTGTACACGCGATCGACGATGCCGATACGGGCGCTCCTGGCGGCGACGAACCCCCCGGCCTGGGCCATGATCACCGCAAGCGCGGCTTGACGCATGGCGGTCGACTTCCCCGACATGTTCGGCCCTGTCAGGAGCATGAAGCGCGTGACCGCGGGGTCCAGCTCGATCGTATTGGGGACGAAGCCGTCCTTGGCCGCGTAGCATTCGACGGTGGGGTGGCGGCTGTCTTCGAGGAAGAGCACCCGGCTGGAATCGATATCGGGACGGACATAGCCGCGGCGGTGCGCGACCTCCGCCAGCGCCGCGCTCGTGTCGATGGACGCGATGACCCGGGCCAGCCGGTGAAGACGCGGCGCCTCCTCGCCAATCGCTTTGCGCAGGGCGAGGAACGCCGCCGACTCGAGTGCGCGCGACCGTTCGTCGGCGTGCAGGATGCGGTCTTGGAGCTCCGCGAGCTCGGCCGTGATGAATCGTTCGCCGTTCGCGATGGTCTGCTTTCGAACGTAGTCGTCGGGGACGGAGTCGAGCTTGGATTTGGTGATCTCGATGTAGTACCCGAAGACCCGCGTGAACTTGATCTTGAGCGACCCGATGCCGGTGCGTTTTCGTTCGCGGCGCTCGAGGTCGAGGACGATGTCTTTGGCCGTCGTCGATAGTGTTCGGAGCTCGTCGAGATCGGCGAGGTGACCGTCCGCGAAAATGCCGCCCTGCCTTTCGATCGCAGGAGGCTCGTCGACCAAGGCGGCCTGCAGGAGAGCGAGCACGTCTGCGCAAAGGTCCACCCCTTCGAGCGACGCCATCGAGTCGTCGAGCGCGCTGCCCGGGCGCGCGGAGAGCTCTCGATGAAGCGCCTCGGCACTGGCGAGGCCGTTTCGGATGACGCCCAGGTCTCGTGGCGTCGCCAGGCCCACCGCGGCGCGCACCGCCAGTCGTTCGATGTCCCCGATCTCCGCGAGTCGCGCCCTGGCCTGATCGCGGCTGCGGGCGTCGGCAAAGAACAGCTCCACGGCGTCATGACGGCGCCGGATGCGTTCGATGTCGGTCAGCGGTTCGAGCAGGCGGGACCGAAGCGCCCGTGCGCCCATGGGGGTCTTGGTTTCGTCGAGCAGCTGAAGAAGCGAGCCACGACGCTCGCCGTCCAGGGTGCGCACCAGCTCCAGATTGCGGACCGCCGCGTCGTCGAGGACAAGTCGGTCGCCGGCAGCGTACAGCGTGGCCGTGTGGATCGGTGAACCGGCCTGGTGCTTCTTCGCATAGTCGAGGAGCAACGAGGCCGCCTGGGCCGCGGGCGCCTGGCTCGAGAGCTCGGCGGCCTGCTCGGCGCTTAGCCATTCATCGAGGCGTTCGGCGTCCGGCCGTAGCGCCACGCGTCGCAGTGCCGACTTGGGCAGACATTGCGTGCAGAGCGCTTCGAGCTCGGGAGCCCCTGCTTCGAGAAGCACCTCGGCGGGATCGAGGCGCACGAGCTCGCCCACCCATTGGGGGCCGAGCTCGACCACACAGGCTCTGAGCGTCCCGGTCGACAGCTCGAGGGCAGCCACGCCTCCGTCCCGCGTCGCGGCGACGAGGAAGTTTTCTGCACGCGCGTCGAGGGCGTCGGGCTCGAGGCAAAGCCCCGGCGTGACCACCCGAACCACCTCGCGCGGCACGACGCCACGAGCGCTCGAAGGCTCCGCCATCTGTTCGCACATCGCAACCTTCTCCCCGTGGCGGAGCAGCCCTGCGAGGTATCCCGCTGCGGCGTGGTGCGGCACGCCGGCCATGGGGATCTTGTTGCCCTCAGGGTCGGTTCCTCGGGAGGTCAGCGCGATGTCGAGGATGCCCGCAGCCCGGACCGCGTCCTCGTAGAACATCTCGTAGAAGTCGCCGAGCCGAAAAAAGATGATCGCATCGGGATGCTGCGCCTTCGCGCGCAGAAACTGGCGCATGACCGGGCTGTGGTCCTTCTTTCGCGCCGTCCCAGCTACCCCCATGAACCGGGTCTACTCAAAAGTCTGGACGATGTTAAGCGGAGAAAAAACGATGCGCCGGACCCCCGACTCGAAGTCGACGAAGTAGAGTTGGTCTTGCTGCGGGGCGAAAAGCATCGAGGAGGGCAGCGAAAGGGGCCGTGCGCTGGTGTCTAGGAACAGCCTCCCGAACTGATTGCTGATGTTGAAATTCAGAACGGTGGCATTGGGGATCGGATCACCCGAATCGGGCGGAAAAGGGCCGATTTGAAAGCTCACGAGGGGATTGATGTACTGTTTGCCTGCGAAGGCGCGCCCCGCGAGATAGGTGTCCACATCCACGTATGGATCCTCGGCGGTCGGTAGATCGACAGGTCGGCTCGGGTCGAGGACGCACTCTTCGTCATCGCCGGGAATGACGCGGTTGATGAAGCCAGATGTGGTGCCGGTGACGCTGTATGCAGCTCGCGTGTGGATTTGATACTGAGTGAACTGAGGAAAGCAGGCTCGAACCTCGTCGAGGGTGTACCTGGTGGGGTTTGTCGACTCCCCGATCTCCAGCTCATTGTTGAAGGCCCGGCGGATGGGGAACCAAACCTGACGCTCGTCGAGGTCGTCCATCAGGTCTTGGAAGTCCTGGCATTCGGGATCGTCCCGGGTGCTCGGTGGCAGCTCCCCCGTGATGACGAGCCGGTCTCCCACATAGGATTCGACGAGCGTCGCGTCTGCGGTCTGTGGGCCCAGTACGCCAACCCGGCACAGGGGGACGTCGCCCGCTTGGAACCAGTTGCCCTGTTCGGTCCCGTCGAGATTCTCATCCGCGAAGCGCCCAAGGCCGCCCTCGGAATTCGGGATCAAGCCTTGCCAAGTGGCATCCCATCGCTGCGAAGGGCTACTCCAAACCTGCGAGGATGCGCAGATCAGCCCATCGGCCCCCAGCTCTGCCGCTGGCTCGCCGAAGACCTTGATCATCGAAGAGTCGACGCGCTCTACGCCGTCGGCGTCGATGCTCGTCGTGGGCGGACAGTTGATGAACTGCAACCCCGGTCCGTCGGAGCTCAACGCAGCACCGCTTGCTTCGTCCAGCCTCCCGGGTGCCGAATTGAACTGAAACGACGGGCTGCCGTCGATCGTCACGACCGTCGGCGTCGCGGGCGTGAAGCGGAATCGCTCCCGGTGCCGACGGATACTCGCTAGACGATCCGGGCCCGTTTCCGCGAGGGTGCACGCGATGTTACCCGACCCGCCTCTGCACGGCGCATTCATATCGTAGATGTCGAGAAAGAACATGGTGCCGTCCGACAAGCTCACGGCCAAAAAGACGCCCCGCATGTTGCTTGCGCTCTGTGCCAGAGCGAACGCGTTGCCGTCGCTTGGGTCGCAGATGGCGCTGAGGGGCACCTGCGCGCCGGTGCCGTTCGGGTCGTCCTCGAGCTCGTAAAACGGCGAGATGACCTCGATCGCGCGGACGTTTGAAAACGCGAAGCGAATGCGATCGCGGGATTCGACGTTCTCTTCGTTCGCCCGCGCCGAGACTCCGGCGAGGACCGGAATCACGGCGCCAAAGGTTTTGTCTGCCTCGGCTGTGCCCGGGGGGTCCTCGGTGTAATTGACCACCAGGACGCTGCTATCGATGGCGCTCACGGCGTAGAGGTAGCGTTCGGTCGCGGCCTGGTCGTCACGTGCGGAGCTGGCCGGCACGAACGGGGTCACGTCGATTTCGGTCGTCGGTGTTCCGGTGATGATCGGATCCAAGGCCGTCGCCCCGCCTGGGCCGAGCGCGAAGACATGGATCAACGGCTGATTGGCGTCCGCGACGAGCAAGACGTCGTCGGTATCGTCGCCCGTGCCCGACTGAGACGCGCTGCCCTGTTCCATCCCGCGATCGATCGTCAGAGCGACCGGCCGCGGGCCCATGGACGGACCCTCGGAGCAGGGTTGCGTCGTGGTGACGGTCTTGATGACCCGAGCCGCCGGGTCGTCACGGTCCATGAAGTCCTGCGGGCAGATCCGGTTGTAGTCGTTGCCGTCGGAGTCCGGTGGTGGGATTTGGTCGACGGGGCAGCCCATGGTGTCGAGCGGGAGTAGAACGGCCGGCAAGAGAATCTGCGCACCGGAGACGGGGTCGATCATCACTTGGACCTGAGCCACCGCACCGAGCTCCGGGAGTGGTGCATAGAGGTAGCGGTAGTCGGGGACGCTCGATTCGGCGCCGGTGACCTGGCCGTCGTCGTTCGTGATGAGTACGCTTTGCGCGCTTTCGTGCAACGCCAGGTCGGTCGGCCCTGAGTCGAAGCGCTGTGGCTCGGGTATGGGTAGGTCCGTGCTCCCCTGGATGAGCGCCTCGGTTGGTATGGCCTGAAGGCTCTTCGCGCTGAAGCTGGTCACATAGGTGTAGTCTGGCTGGAACGGCGAGATCTGGATGCCCGTCGGTTGCTCGTCCACCGTGACCGCGGTCACGCCCGGTATCGTGCGGCTCGTGTTGAAGATGAATCCGCGCGTGAAGTTGACGACTGCGACCTCTCCGCGTTCGATCTGGGTCACTGCGCCAAGGAACTGAGGGTCGATCTCAGGAGCTACCACGGTCTCCCCGTCGCAGAGTCCGGATGGCAGCAGCGCGTTGACGTCAAACTGGTTGCCGCCGATCAGCTCGATGTCGGCGCACAAAAACTGGAGCTTTGCGGAGCGGTTCAAGGACGAGAGAACGATGTTGTTCGCGTTGTTCCTACACGACGAGAGGAGGAGGGCGCAGGCCGCCAAGGAAATCATGAGGACACGGGTCATCGAGGCAGCTCCGATACCGGTTGTGGCAGGCCGACCAAACCAATGAGCCTCGGCGCGCACTCTTTGGCTTCATCGGCGCTCGTCGACTCCAGGCAGTCGATGACGGGCTGTAGATCGGCGACGCGAAGGACCGAGGTGCCGAAGTCGGCGATGTACATGAGACGCCGTGGCACATCGATCGCGAACTCGAAGGCGCCGCTGATGTTGGTCAAGATTGTGAGCCCCTGAAGCGCGTCGGTGTCGATGACTTGGACGTTGCGCGACAAGAAGCAGCTCACGAAGGCGAGGACCACGGTGCCGCCACGCGCTGGGACCTCGGCGATTTGGACGCGTGAAGGATCCCCGCAGGTCGGAATCTGACCGACCATGCTGAGGTCTCCACCTGCGACATCGCTTCGGGCCACGACGAGGGCCTCGGGCGATCGCGAGACGATGTAGGCGAGGTTTCGCCCCGGGCGCGGATCGAATTGGATGTCGCGATTGCTGCGGCCCCGATCGAGCCCCGACACGAAGAGCGCGCCCGCGTCGAATAGGTAGCTTTGCGTCGGGTCCCCGTCGATACCAATGCCGAGGCGCACGATCGAAGGAACCTCGGCGCTGGGAATCCAGGCCCGCTTCGCGCCGGGCTCATAGGTGATGGTCACCTGCTCGGGCGCCAGGTCGTCGATCGTCGCTGCGAGGCGGGGGCGTTTCTGCGGTTCGGGGCCGGCTGGGCGGAACTGGTCGAAGAACATGCTCGCCCGTCCCTCGCGGTGCGCCATCAAGATGTAGTCCCCGCGGAAGGTCGGATCATCGGGGTCGGTTGCGAAATCCGCCGCGAGGTCGCCGACGTAGACATCGACCGGGTCCGCGGGCAGGTTGAGATTGACCGTCGGATTCACCAACTCCGCGCTTCCGGTTCGATAGGTGCTCGAGCAGGTATGCAGCTGGCCGAACGCGCCGCCACAGCTGAGCCGCCCTTCCTCATCCACATCGATGAAGGTCAAGTTGGCATCGCTTCGCACAGGAACGTAGATGCGCCTGCCGTCGGTCGAGAGCCCGATTCCATCCGAGAAGGAGCCGATCGACACCTCGCCGGGAATCAGGCCTTCGACGGGGATGAGCCTCAGCGCCGCCCCAGGGTCGCGGAATCGGAGATTGGCCGGAACGACCGAGCAGCGGTCTGGCGGAATGGCCGTGCAGTTGTCGTCGTTTACCGGGTCACAGACGCAGGCGCGCTCGTTGATGTTGCCTTGGAAGTCGGCCTCCAAGCAGGAGTTAGCCACCCCCGCGCCGATGCAGCCCGTCTGAATCGCCTCGAGCGCCTTGTCGAGGTCGTAGGATTGGACATTCCCGGAGTTCCACTGCAGCGCGAAATTCGAGCTCGTGACATAGAGGTACTTGGGCTTTCCCTCGGCGTCTTCGTCGACCGAGAGCTCGATCGCGATGGGAAAGGACATCAAGCCGGCGGGCAAATCCTCGCCCGTTGTCCTGCCACAGCCGGTCGAGACCGTTCCAAACATAAGCAAGAACCCCAGAGCGAACCCGATCATCTCGCTCCATGGGCCGAATCGCGACCGCATGGGGCGGCACCCTAGCCGTTCACCCCAGCTGGGGCAACTGCCACCGGAGGCGCTCAGTTCCAGGGATCGAGGATGGACCGATCGCGCTCAGGCCCCGGCTTGGGCCGGCGTCGCGGTTTGCGACGGACCGGCTTGCTTGGGGCGTCCGGCGCTTGGGCCGCGCCCGCATCGGACGCCGAGGCCAGTGCGTCCGCTTCACCTCCTTCGGGCCTCGCATCGTCCCCGATCAACGGAGCGAGCATCGGGGCCGGGAGCAGGGGCACCGGTTGGGTCGTGGTCGCGTCGGATGGCTCCGGCGCCGGGGCGGCCTCGCGCGTTCCGGTCTCTGCCACGTTGGGCTCCGGCTTTCTGAACGTCCCCATGGCGATCGTACCGACGATCACCAGGAATGCGAGGGCAAGGCCGACCAGGTAAATCGGAGATGCGCCGCGGCGCCAGGGACGCGGCGGCCGGGTCGGCGGAAGCGTCCAGGTATCCGGCCCAACGGGTTGAAGGCCCGCCTTGACGAGCTCGAGGTCGCTCAGGACCTCGTGCATCGTTTGATAGCGACGCTCCGGCTGCTTGTCGAGGCAGCGCATGATCAAAATCTCTAGCTCTTCCGAGACATGCGGAACCCGCACCCTCGGCGGGATGGGCTCCTCGTACATGTGCTTGGTGAGGATGCCCATCATCGTGTCGGCGTCGTGCGGAACGTGACCGGTCACCATCTCGTAGAGCAAGACACCAAGCGCGTAGATGTCGGTGCGATGATCCACGCCCTCGCCTTCACATTGCTCGGGCGACATGTAGTGCGGCGTGCCAAGCACCTCGCCGGCGCGGGTGAGCCGGTTGGGACCGTGGCCGACCTTCGCGATGCCAAAGTCGAGGACCTTGACGAAGTCTTCCTCGTCGTCGCGACGAATCAGGAAGATATTTTCCGGTTTGAGATCGCGATGGGTAATTCCGGCGTCGTGGGCTGCGCCGAGGGCGCGGCAGACCTGGATCGCGATGTGGAGCGCGCGTTCCTCCGGCATGCGGTCGACGCTGTCGATAGCATCGATGAGGTCGAGCCCATCGAGAAACTCCATGATGAAATAGGTCGAACCGTCGGTCAGCTCGCCGAAGTCGCTGACATCGATGATGTGCTGGTTCCCGATGTTGGACGCGCTTTCGGCTTCGCGCCGGAACCTGGCCAAGACCTCCGCGTCCCGTGTGTTCTCCTGGCGAAGGACCTTCATCGCCAGCGGCTTGTTCAGGCGCGTATGGGTGACGCGGTACACCAGCCCCATGCCTCCTTCACCGATGAGGGAGTCCACGCGGTAGCGCTGGTCGATCGTCTGCCCGAGCAGCGATTCGGCCACTCGCGTCGGACCCGACGCGCTCACGCCCCCTATCGGGCCCGCTATGGTTCTCGTGCTATCGCCCATACAGCTGCGCCGTAATATTCCAGCAATGTTCATTCCAACACGGTCTGGCCTCTCCATCAAGCCCTCTCGGACCGGAAACCGCAGATTGAGCGGAATTTTTACCGCAGACGAGCCTGCGCGGCCGCCAAACGGGCTCCGGGGAGCTGGGAAAGCGGTGCCGACACGAAGTCGAGCCCGAGGCTCTCGCAGATTTCGATGGAGGTTGGGCTCCCGCCCTGGTCGCCGCAGAGGCCGGCGCGGAGGTCCGGGCGGACGGCCTTGCCGCGCTCGAGCGCGATGCGGATCAGCTCGGCGACCTTTTCGTCGAGGTGGGTGAACGGGTCCCCGGCGAGCAGGCCGAGCTCGTTTCGGTACGCGGGAAGAAACCGGCTGGCGTCATCTCGACTGATGCCCAGCGTCGACTGGGTCAGGTCGTTCCCGCCGAAGGAAAAGAAGTGAACGTGCTCCGCAAGCTCCCCCGCGATCAGGCAGGCGCGCGGCAGCTCGATCATCGCGCCGAGGCGGCATTGGAACGCGGCTGCCGGTTCTGTGAAAATCTCCCGGTGCGCGCGATCGACGGCTGCGCGGAGCGCTTCGACCTCCGACGTAAACGCGATCATCGGAATCAGGATCTCCAGGTCGACTCCGAACCCCTGCTCGACGCAGTCGCGTGCGGCGAAGAGCATCGCACGAAGCTGCATGTCGTAGAGACCCGGCACCGTGAGCCCTGCGCGCACCCCACGGTGGCCGAACGCCGGGTTCGTCTCTCGATGCCGAGCCGCTGCCTTGGTCGCTTCTTCGATCTCGATGTCGAGGGAGTCGGCAATCGCCCGGAGCGACTGCTCGTCTTGCGGAAGAAACTCTTCGAGCGCCCGGTCGAGCAGGCGAATCGTGACCGGTCGCCCGTCCATCGCGTGAAAAATCTCGACGAAGTCCTCTCGCTGGGCGCGCTCGAGCTCGGAGAGCCACTCGGTCCGCTGAACGCTGTCGACTGCGAGCAGTGCGCATCGCATCGCAACCAATCGATCCTTGGCGAAGAACATGCGCTCGGTTCGGCACAGGCCGACCCCTTCGGCGCCATAGCTCAGGGCGGCACGGGCTGCCTGCGGCGTGTCCGCCTCTGCGTATACGCGCATGCGGCGCACCTGGTCGGCCCAGGCCATCAGCTCGCCGAGCTCTTCGACAGTGGTCGATGCCTCGAGGTCGAGCGCGCCGACGAAAACTCGTCCGGTCGAGCCATCGAGGGTAAGCATATCCCCTTCGCGCAGGAAGTCGTTTGTCTCGAGGCCGTCCAGGCGCACCGTTCGATCCCGAAGGTTGATCTGCAGCTCTCCGCAGCCCACCACGCAACACTTTCCAAGCCCACGGGCGACGACCGCGGCGTGAGAGGTCATCCCCCCTGCCGCGGTGACGACGCCTTTGGCGGCCCGCATTCCGTGGATGTCGTCGGCGCTGGTCTCCTGCCGAATCAGGATCACCTCCTGGCCTTCCGAGGCCCAACGGACGGCGTCGTCGGCATCGAATACGATGCGGCCCGATGCCGCCCCCGGGCCTGCAGGGAGGCCCACGGCGAGTGGTTCGATTCCCCGGGAGGTCAATTCGGTTTCGCTTGGAAGTCGCGCCCGGAGCAGCTGTTCGAGCGAACGCGCGTCTACCCGAAGTAAGGCGTCGTTCTTGCTGAGCACCCCTTCCCTCACCATGTCGACAGCAACTCGAACCGCTGCATGGGCGGTTCGCTTCGCCGAGCGTGTTTGCAGCAGGTACGGCTGACCATCTTCGATGGTGAACTCGATGTCCTGCATGTCCCCGAAGTGGCTTTCGAGCGATGCACAGTAGGTCGAAATCGATTCGAAGGCGTCGGGGAGCGAGAGCTCGAGGCTCGAGCCCTCCTTGCCGGGCGCGGATGCCATCGCAGTGAGCGCCACGGGCGTTCGGATGCCGGCGACCACGTCCTCGCCCTGGGCGTTCGGCAGGAATTCACCATAGAGCTGCCGCTCCCCGCTCGATGGGTTCCGGGTGAACGCCACCCCCGAACCGCTTCGTGGGCCCGTGTTGCCGAAGACCATGGCTTGGACGGTGCATGCGGTACCGATGGCGTCGTCGATCCCTTGCATGCGTCGGTATCGAACCGCGCGCGGGTTCTCCCAGGATTCGAAGACCGCGGCGATCGCGTCCCAGAGTTGCGTCTCGACGTCTTGTGGGAACGGCGCCCCCGAGGCCTCCTCGATGACTGAAAGGTACGATGCCACCAGCCCTTGCAGGGCGGGGACCGGTAGCTCCGAGTCGAGCATTCGGGGGCGTCCGAGCTCGTGCTTGAGATCGCTCAACAGTTGCTGGAAGCGGTCTCCGCCGATGCCGCGCACGACCGAACCGTACATCTGGAGCAGGCGCCGGTAGGCATCGAGTGCGAATCGCTCGTCCCCGCGCTCCGCCGCGAGCCCGCTGAGCGTGCGCTCGCCGAGGCCAATATTGAGGACGGTGTCCATCATGCCCGGCATCGAGACCGCGGCCCCCGACCGAATCGAAAGAAGCAGGGGTTGCTTCGCGTCACCAAAGCGTCTGCCAAGGCGCTTCTCGACACTTCGGAGCGCGGACGCGACGGCTGCCTCGAGGCCATCGGGCAGCGCCCCGCTCGTTTGGTACTCCCGGCCGACTTCGGTCGTAATCGTGAACCCGGGAGGGACGGGGATCCCGAGCGCAGTCATCTCGCTGAGGCCGGCTGCCTTCTTCCCGAGGAGCTGCAGGCGGACCTCCGAGTCCAGCGCTGCGTCAAGCGGATACAGAAGGGTCACGGCGCTGCAACTTTGTCCCAAGCTGGTGGAAGTGCGCAATATCGCTGACGGTGTCTGCGATTTCTCCGAGTAAACGTAGCCGATTGTCCCGCACGCGCACATCGTCGACCATCACGAACACCTCGTCGAAGAAGCGATCGATCGGCGCGCCGAGCTCCTTGGCGACGAGCTTCAAGGCGTCGGTGTATCGTCGCTCGCCGGTCGCTTCGCGGATCTGGTCGCGGACGGTGCCAAAGCGCTTGGCCAGTGCGGCCTCGGCGCCGGCTTCGAGAAGGCTCGAGTCGACGGGGCCACGCGCGCTCTCCTTGGTGATGTTGAACGCACGCTTGAATGCAATCGCGAGCGCTTCGAACTCCGGTGCCGCGCCCAGTTCGGAGACCGCTTCGATCCGGCTTCGTAGATCGCGTAGCGAGGTGCCGTCCCATGCGCCCAGGCAGGCGTCCACGACATCGCCGCCGAACGAGTCTTTGAGCATCCCGCGGATCCGTCCGCGGAAGAAGCCGTCGAGCGCTGCGTGGACCTCGTCGGCGGTCGCGAGATTGGCATCGCCCGCGTAGGCGCCATGCGCCTGTGCGATGAGCGCCCGGAGGTCGACGTCGATCGGCCCTTCGAGGGCAATGCGGATGATGCCGAGCGCAGCGCGGCGGAGCGCAAAAGGGTCGGCCGAGCCACTGGGCACCAGGCCGATGCCGAAGCAGCCGACGAGGGTGTCGATTCGGTCGGCGACGGCAACGACGGCGCCGACGGTTTGGTCCGGTAGGCCGTCATCGGCGCCCTGTGGCCGGTAGTGGTCGCGGATGGCGTCTGCGATCGCTGGGTCGATGCCTTCGCGCATGGCGTACCAGCGGCCCATCTCGCCTTGGAGCTCCGGGAACTCGAAGACGATCAGCGTTTCGAGGTCGGCCTTGCAAAGACGCGCCGCTTCTTCGCAGGCCGCGGCATCGGCTCCCGATGCGGTGGCGAGCGCGCGGGCATTGGCCTGGAGTCGACGAACCTTGGCGCCCATCGTGCCGAGCTTGGATTGGAATACGACGGATTCGAGCTTCGCGAGCCGATTGGCGAGCGGCGCTTTGCGGTCTTCCTCGACGAAGAATCGCCCGTCGGCCAGGCGGGCGCGAAGGACGCGGTCGTTGCCCTTGGTAATCGTATCCGGATCTTCGGCGGTGTTGACTACGTTCAGATACGAGGGGAGCAGCGGTCCGCCTTCGGACGCCCGGACGGCAAAGTAGCGTTGATGGTCGCGCATCACCGAAATGACGACCTTGTCCGGAAGCTCGAGGAACGATTCGTCGAAGCTCCCCGGCACGGTGAACGGCTCTTCGACCAGCGAAACGCATTCTTCGGCGAGGAAGGCATCGGGCTCGAGGACACCGCCGAGCGACTTCGCCGAAGCGAGCAGCCCCTCCATCATACGAGCCTTGCGGACCTCGAGGTCGACGATGACGTGCGCGCGTTCGAGCGCCTTCTCGTACTGCGAGGCCTCGTCGAGGTCGAATCGCTGGGGAGCGAGGAAGCGATGCCCGCGCGTCTCGCGCCCTGCCTGCACGTTGGCAAATTCAAAACCGACGATCTCGCTGCCGAGCAACGAGACGATCCAGTGAATCGGTCTGCCGAATGCGACTTCGCCTGGACCCCAGCGCATGGACTTGGGAAAGCTGATCTGTTGACACAGGCGCGGGAGGATCTCGGCAAGCACCTCGCTCGTGGCTGCGCCGGTTTCGAGAAGCCGCACGCTGACGTAGTCACCCTTGTCGGTCGTTTGCTTGTGCAGATCCTCGATGCGGAGGCCGTGTTTCTTCGCGAAGCCGGTCGCGGCCTTTTTGGGTGCGCCGTCCGCCTCGAACGCAGCCCCCCAAGGTGGACCGACGATCATCTCGTCGCGGTCCGGTTGGCGCTCGGCCAGCCCGCGAATCCGGAGCGCGAGACGCCGCGGCGTACCGAGCGTCTTCACCTCGAGCGAGCCCGTGCCGAGCCGGGCCTGGCCCAGGAGCTCGGTCGCGCTCGTCTTCATCGAGCGCAGCGCGTGCGTCACGAACGACGCCGGCAGCTCCTCGGTCCCAATCTCCAGCAAAAACTCGGATGACATGGAGTGGCGTTGCTACCAGACGGGATCCAGGGGCGCAACGGGGCGTCCCCTCGATCGCGCTATTGCGCCGCCGCGGCGGTCTCGAGCAGCGGGAAGCCGAGCGCCTCGCGCTGTGCGTACCAGGACTCCGCCACCGCTCTTGCGAGGATCCTCACGCGGCCGATGTAGCGCTGGCGTTCGGTCACGCTGATCGCGCCCCGTGCGTCGAGGACGTTGAAGTAGTGGCTGCATTTGATGACCGCGTCGTAGGCGGGGAGCGCCAGCCGCTCGAGGGGCTCGCGGTCGAATTGGAGGGCGCCGCCCTTCCCCTTCTTATCGAGCAGACCGAGCAAGACGGCGACCTGCTTCTCGTACTCCTCGAAGAGCTTCTTCTGCAGCTCGGTATCCGCCTGCTCGAAGTTGTACGTGCTCCATTCCCACTCCGCGCGCTTGTAGAGGTCCCCGTAGCGGATGCCGGGCGCCCATTGGAGCTCGTAGACATCGTCGACGTCTTGAAGATACATCGCAATGCGCTCGAGCCCGTAGGTGAGCTCTCCGCTGATCGGCTTGCAATCGATCCCGCCGCACTGCTGGAAGTAGGTGAACTGGCTGATCTCGAGCCCGTCCAGCCAGACCTGCCAGCCGAGGCCCCAGGCGCCGAGCGTCGGCGATTCCCAGTCGTCCTCGATGAAGCGAATGTCGTGGTGCTGCGGGTCGGTGCCGAGCGCGCGCAGCGATTCGAGATAGAGCTCCTGAATGTCGAGCGGCGAAGGTTTGAGGATGACCTGGTACTGGTGAAACTGCTGCAGACGGTTGGGGTTCTCCCCGTAGCGGCCGTCGGTTGGGCGGCGGCTCGGCTCGACGTAGGCCACGTTCCAGGGCTCGGGGCCGATGGCGCGCAAAAAGGTGTGGGGGTTGAACGTGCCCGCGCCGACCTCGGAGTTGTAGGGCTGGACGATGAGGCAACCGTGCTCTGCCCAGAAGCGTTCAAGCGCGAGGATGAGCTCCTGAAACGTCATTCCTCGTCTTCCTCGTCTTCGTCGTCGTCGTCCGCTTCCGCTTCCGCGGCGGCGAGGGCTGCATCTTCTTGGTCCAGAAGCTCTTCTTCCGCCTCTTCCATGGCCTCTGCGGCGGCGAGCTCTGCGGCGGCGATGTCGATTGACTCGCCGGTCTTCTCTTCGAACAGGGCCCGGTGCTCGTCGCTGAGGTCGCTGAACTCCTGGAGGGTCGGAAGGTCTCGCAGGCCGCTGAGACCGAAGAACTCGAGGAAGAGCGGGCTCGTCCCATAGACGAGCGGCCTGCCCGGCTCGTCTTTGCGTCCAAGGATTTTCACCAAACCTCGCTCGGCGAGCATCTTGAGCGACGAACCCGAGTCGACACCACGCACATCATCGACCTCGGGCCGGGTGAGCGGCTGGCGATAGGCGACGATGGCGAGCGTTTCGAGCTGTGCGCGGCTCAGCCGAATGGGCTTCGGCGCGACGAGGGTCTTGACGAAATCGGCGCTTTCCCGGGCCGAGCGAAATTGATAGCCGCCGGCCACGAAGTAGAGGTGCACGCCGCGATGCGCGTAGTCCGCCACGAGCTCGTCGAGCAGAGGTTGGACCTCCGCGAGGGTCGCCCGTGCGGCCCGGGCCAGCCGCTTTGCCGTGACAGGGCTGCTCGAGACGAAGATCAGGCTCTCGAGCACGTTCTTCAGCGACTCCGTGCTCTGCACGATGGGTGCCCCCACACCGTTTTCAGAAGCACCGCTGTCGGCCTGCAGGTCTGTCTGGGTCATGGCTCTTGCTCGTCCTCATTCCATGCGTACGCGCCCGAGGTGCCAGCGGGCACGACGACCGATTCTCTTCGTTCCTGGCCTCTGTCGGCGGGGAGGCCATCGTCGAGCGGCTCCTCGACCGGGTCGCTGTCCGGTTGCGCCACGGCGGCGGGTACCATCGCCTCGCCCGATGCGTCGAGGAGCGTGTACTCCAAGTAGATCGGCTCTTCGTGGTCGGTTTGGTAGATGCTCGCCAAGCCCATCTTGGCCATCTCGAGCAGGGCGAGGAAGGTGACCACCAGATCGTAGGAGGTGCTCACATCCTCGAAAAGCTCGTCGAAGCGGCAACGGCGGCGCTCGCGAAGCAATTCGGCCAGGCTCCCGATACGCTCCTGAATCGACATCCGCTCGGCGTCGACTTCGAGCGAAATGGTGGCGTTGACGCGTTCCGCGATCCGCTTGAGCGCGTCGAGGAGCTTGAATACGCTCACCTGAGCGAGGGGCGGGAGCTCTTGGCTGGCTGGCGGAGGGGTACCCGCCGAGAACACATCCCGGCCCACGATCGCGCGTTCACCCAGATCGGCTGCGACGGTTTTGTACTTTTGATATTCGAGCAAGCGCCGAATCAGCTCCGCCCGGGGGTCGAGCTCGTCGAGCTCTTCGTCTTCCTGGTCTTCGGGCGGACGCGGCAAAAGCATCTTGCTCTTGATGTGCGCGAGCGTCGCCGCCATCACCAAGTACTCCGAGGCGATGTCGAGGTTCAATGCCCCCATCAAGCTCAGATATTCCAGGTATTCGTCGGTGATGAACGAGATCGGCAGGTCGAGGATGTCCAGCTCGTGCTTCCGGATCAGATGCAGGAGCAAGTCCAAGGGCCCCTCGAAGTTGGGCAGCTCGATCCGGAAGTTCGGGTCCAGTGCCTCGGGCGCTTCTTGGGGCTCGGGCGCCGCCATGGGGCTGGGCTCGCTCATCGCAGTGCAACCATGCGCTGGTAGTCTCCCAAGTGTCAATCGCTACGGGCTTCGTCGAGGGCTTTCATCACCGCGTCGACGTGCCCGTTCACTTTGACTTTCGGGAAGTGCTTGATGACTTTCCCATCGGGTCCGATCAGCACGGTCGAGCGAATGATCCCCATCGACTTCTTGCCGTACATGTTCTTCTCGCCCCAGGCACCGTACTTCTCGAGCATCGACCCGTCGGGGTCGCTAAGCAGCGGGAACTTCAGATCGAATTTGTCAGCGAACTTACAGTGCGAGTCGATCGAATCTTTGCTGACGCCGACGACGACCGCATCGCGCGCCTTGATTTTGCGCAGCGCCGCGTTGAAGTCGTTGGCTTCGGTGGTGCAGCCCGGCGTGTTGTCGCGCGGGTAGAAGTAGACGATGACGTACTTGCCCGCGAGGTCCTTGAGAGCCAGCTTGCCCCCGGTGGACGAGGGCAGATTGAACGCAGGAGCCCTGTGGCCTTCTTTGATCATGGAGACGGCTGTATTGCCGGTTTGCGCCTGCTGTCAACGCCCCGCAGGACTCACGAACTTGGAAACCCGGCGAGACACGCCCAAGATCGAGACATGACGGCCCGAACCCTGATCGTGGGAGATGTCCACGGCTGCCGCGAAGAGCTCGAAGATCTGCTCGAGGAATCGGGCTGGGAGGAGGGCGATGATTTGGTTCTAGTCGGAGATTTGGTCGCCAAAGGGCCGGATTCGCTGGGGGTTGTCAGGCTCGTTCGAAAGCTCGGGGCGCGGGCGGTTCGCGGAAATCACGACCAGCACTGCCTGACATGGTGGGATGCGCAAAAGGCAGGCCAGGATCCTCCGAAGCTCCGGCCGGCCCATCGGCGGGTGGCCGAGGAGCTCGAAGAGGAGGATTGGCGCTGGCTTGCCGGCCTTCCGCTTTGGCTCGAGCTGCCCGAGCACGACGCCCTCGTCGTTCACGCCGGGCTCCTCGTCGATCTGCCGCTCGAGGAGCAGGACCCCTACGACCTCATGAACATGCGGAGCATCCTCGCGGATGGGACGGCGTCGAGAAGCTATGAGCAGGGCACGCCCTGGGCGATGCTCTGGCCGGGGCCGAGGCTGGTGGTCTTTGGGCACGATGCGGTGCGTGGACTTCAGAACCACCGTCATGCGGTCGGTCTTGACACGGGCTGTGTTTACGGCGGCTGGCTGACTGGCCTCTGGCTTCCCAGGCGAGACCTCGTCGCGGTGCCGGCGCGTGCAGCCTATGCGCAGCCCGGGAAAGATTGAGGGGATGGAAGTCTGGGTCTGCCGGGAAGAGGAGCTGCGCGACGGCGTCGTGCACACCACGCGGCTCGGTGTCGACGACGACGGGATTCCAATCATGGCGCTGCTGCTTCGTGACGAAAACGGGATCATCGTCGCGTACCGAAACCTGTGCCGGCATCTTCCGGTGCCGCTCGACGGCGGGACCGGAGAGCTGCTCAGCGACGACGGAGCGCATTTGATCTGCGGAACACACGGAGCGATCTATCGGTTGTTCGACGGCTACTGCGTGGATGGGCCCTGTGAGGGCCTGTCGCTCCAGCCCCTGTCGGTCCGACGCGACGGCGGAGACCTCTACGTCTCGGACGGTCCAGAGCCCCGCTAAGCCACCCAGGCAGGGCAACATCGTCAAATTTGAAACATCCTGAGACTCGTTGCTACCCTAGGCGATTCAAATAGGGGGATGCATGCGGAATTGCGCTTGGTTGATTTTGAGTATGGGTTTGACGTTCGGCCTCGTTGGCTGTGGGGAAGACGGAAACAACGGCACTGGCGGCACGGCTGGCACTGGCGGCACGGGTGGCACTGGCGGCACAGCTGGCAGCGGCGGCGGCACCGCCACCGTGAGTGGCATCGTGTACAGCGCGGTCTTGGAAGGCGAGTCGACGACGGTCGCCGGGGCAACCGTGCAGGTCGTGGGCGGGCAGTCGACGACCAGTGATGCGAACGGCGCGTTTTCGCTCGAGGCTCCCCTCGGGACGGCGATGTTCCTGACGACCGCGCCCAACGCCTGGGCTGAGCTTTTCACCGCGGACGTGCCCGCCGAGGGCGAAGACATGGCGGAGCCCGAAGTGATCCCGGATACGCTGGTGGCCGCGATTGCCGCGGCGTTGAGCGAGACGATCGATCCTGCGAAGGGAATCGTGAGCGTGGAATTCGACTCGCAGGTCGCGACGGGCGGAGAGGCGGCCGAGCTCACGGCCAACTACGGCTTTGCGTTCGTGATCGATGATGCCGGGGATCCGGTTCCAGGCAAGACGCTCGTGGCGGGTGGCGAGACCATCGTCATCTTTGCAAACGTGGATCTCACCGCGGACGTCGGGCCTAGCGCAACGGGCCCAGGCAGCGGGACGTGCTCGCTGGCGTTCCCTAGCACGGCCTTCCCGAGCCAGGCGAAGGTGTTCACCGTTGTGGAGGTCGCGCCCTGTCCATAGCCCGGTAGAGACGATGTGAACGACGGGCTGGCGACGATGTCGTCAGCCCGTTTTTTCTTGCCGGGCGCTCCAGGCGGCGGGCGACGAAAGCGGACCGATGTCGGCCCAGGGCTTGTCCTCGGAGTTGCGCACGATGTTCTTGCGGGCCGTCAGCACCTCGACGCCGTCCCGCGTTACCAAGACGGTGTGCTCGAACTGGGCCGACAGCGACCGGTCCATCGTGAGCACCGTCCACTCGTCGTCCATCACCTCGGTCTGATAGCCGCCGATGTTGATCATGGGCTCGATGGTGAAGACCATGCCGGCCTTCATGCGTTTGTCTTTGCCGCGCCGGCCGAAGTGCGGGATCTGAGGCGGCATGTGGAACTCGCGGCCGACGCCGTGGCCGACATAGTCGCGAACGACGGAGCAGCCTTTGTCCTCGGCATATTCTTGAATCGCCGCACCGATGTCGCCGATGCGATTGCCGTGTTTCACTTCCGCGATGCCGAGCTCGAGGCAGCGGCGTGCCGTCTCTACGACGAGGATCGCTTCGTCGCTCGGCTCGCCCACGTAGAACGTCACGCTCGTGTCGCCGTGGTAGCCATGCTTCTTCGGCAGATACGTGGTGACATCGACATTGACGATGTCGCCGTCGGCGAGAACTTGGTCCCCTGGGATCCCATGGCAGACGCAGTCGTTGACACTAGTGCAAACGCTCTTGGGAAACCCCTTGTAGTCGAGCGGGGACGGATGCGCTTCGCGCGAGACGATGTATTCGTGCACGAAGTGGTCGATCTCGTCGGTCGCGATGCCCGGGCGGATCATCTCCCCCACCGCGGTCAGGCAATCAGCCGCCAGTTGGCAGGACCGCCGCATGTCCTGAAGCATGCGCGGCGTCATGAGCTCGATGGCGGACAATGGATTCCTCAGGCGAAACGACCTACCGCTTGTAGGACAGGGCCGCAAACTGTCGAGCGAACGCGCCCTTTTGCGGCTGGTTTGACCCTTCGCTGGGATGGCACTAGATAGCCGCTCCGAGAGGGTTTTGGGCTTTTTTGATGCCAGACACGTACAACAACGTCCCCATGAGCGAATCGATGGCCGCACGCACGGTGAAGGAAGATGCGTTTTGGACGGGCCCCAAGCTCATCCTCCTGAGCTTCGCGACCCTTGCGGTCGCTTTCACGCTCCTCTGGTCGATGGCTGAAGGCATCATTGGACCGACGCAGCACGACGCGGACTACGGCCACGAGCAGCATCTCCTTCAGCCCGGCGGCGGCCCGCTCGACTGAGCCTGCTTCGTCAGAAGTCGAAATCGAGCTCCTTCGGCTCGTCGTTCTTGAGCGAGTCGTCTTCCCCGGGTTCGAAGGTGGCTTCGGAATAGAGATCGTCCAAAGACCATCCGGCCTTGTGATGGCGGCGCAACTCCTCGCGCTCGAACTCGGCCATGTTCTGATAGCTCTTCGGTCCTCTAGGGCGCATGTCCCCTCCCTTTTCGCCAACTCGCCAGCCGTAAACTGGTATGGCAAATGACTACTTTGTCCTACATCTGGGCACACCCTACCCAGCGTGATCGAGATGGCAAAAAAACAGACGAGATTGAAACCATGGACCTGCGCTGGTAGACGCAATCCATGAGTCGGGTGGTAGCGATCGCCAATCAGAAGGGCGGTGTCGGGAAGACGACCACGGCGGTCAACCTCGGCGCCAGTCTGGCCGTGGCCGAGCAGCGCGTCCTTTTGGTCGATCTCGATCCGCAAGGCAATGCATCGACCGGTGTCGGCATCAGCCCTGGCGATGAAGATCTCGAGGGCTCGTACGAGCTGTTGCTCGGCGAGGTCGAGACGGCCGACGTGATCTACGAAACCGACATGCCCTACCTGCACGTCATCGCTGCAACGCAAGACCTGGTCGGCGCCGAGCGCGATCTGCTGCAGGCCGACGACAGCGCGTTACGTTTGCGCAAGGCGCTCGACGCGGTTCGTGACGACTACGATTTCATCGTCATCGATTGTCCACCCTCACTGGGCATGTTGACGATTAACGCCTTGACCGCAGCCGACATCGTGATGGTTCCGCTTCAGTGCGAGTACTACGCGCTCGAAGGGTTGTCGCAGTTGGTGGGGACGATCGAGCGTGTGCGCGCTTCGGTGAACGAGCATCTCGAGATTCACGGTGTGGTGCTCACGATGTTTGATTCTCGCAACAACCTCGCCAACGAAGTGGCCGACGAGGTTCGGCGCCACTTCCACGTCTACGAGACGATCATCCCGCGCAATGTACGCTTGGCGGAGGCTCCTTCTCACGGCAAGCCGGTGATCTTGTACGACGCCTCGTCGCGGGGCTCCTACACCTATCTGAACCTGGCGCGCGAGCTGCTCGAGGATCTGGAGGTAGCGGCCTAGTGGCGCGCAGACGCTTGGGGCGTGGCTTGGACGGATTGCTACCTGCGGCGCCCCCGGCCTCAGAACGCACCGCGAAAAACACCGCCGCGATAGAGGACATTCACCCCGGCCGGATGCAGCCGCGCGGGCGAATGGGCGCAGAGGGGCTTGCCGAGCTCGCCGCCTCCATTCGAGAGCACGGTGTCCTCGAGCCGATTCTCGTGCGCAAGCGGGCTTCGGGTGGCTTCGAGATCATCGCGGGCGAACGCCGTTGGCGCGCTGCCCAGCAGGCGGGCTTGAAAGAGGTGCCGGTCTTTCAACACGACCTTGGAGACGAAGCCGCGTTCGAGGCCGCTCTCGTCGAGAACCTACAGCGGGAAGACCTAAACCCGCTCGAGACGGCGCGCGCGTTTCAGCGCTTGGTAGATGACTACGGGTACACGCAGGAAACCATCGCCACCAAGGTGGGCAAGGAGCGGTCCACGGTAGCCAACGCCTTGCGCCTCTTGAAGCTTCCGAAGGACGTGATGGACCTCATCGAAGACGGCCAACTCAGCGAAGGCCACGGACGCGCCCTACTCTCGGCGCCCAGCGTGTCGACCATGAAGAAGCTTGCGCGCAGCGCGGTGTCGAAGGGCTGGAGCGTCCGCGAGGCCGAGCGGCAGGCCCGGCGCGTCTCGCGGGGTGATGGCAATGGCGCTGCACCGAAAAAGGCGGGCAAGAGCACCAACGTCCGGGACCTCGAGCTTCGTTTGTCCCGCGCGCTAGGCTCGACGACGAAGATTCACGAAAGCGGCAAAGAGCGTGGGCAGATTCGGATCAACTACGCGAGCTTTGATGAGCTCGACGGGATCATCGAGAAGCTGACTTCGTAATAACGATCGGGGCGCGGAAAAAGGCGCGACACGGGACTGCGTCGGACGGGGCGGCTTGCAAAGGTGGCCGGAGGGGCTTGAGGCCCGAGGCCACGCAAGCCGCCCCTCGGAGCTCGCGCCAATCGGGGGTGGTTGCTGTCTTGCCGATTGTCACTCACGCGCCGACTCCGCCCCATATCGCGCCTTTTTCCGCGCCCCTCCATTCATATCCATTTGTGTATGAGAGCGGCACCGCAACACCCCACCCCAACACCCGCGGCAGCACGCGCGCCGCCTACATAATCCGCGCTTCCGCCGCGTCCACCGTATTGCTCAGCAACATGGCTATCGTCATCGGGCCGACGCCGCCGGGGACTGGAGTGATGAAAGCAGCTCGGTCTTTGGCGCCTTCGAAGTCGACGTCGCCCGTGAGGGTGCCGTCGTCCAGGCGGTTGATTCCGACGTCGATGACGACGGCGCCGTCTTGGATCCAGTCGCCCCGGACTAGATTCGCGCGGCCGACTGCGGCGATCACGATATCGGACTCGCGGACTCGTTCGGCGAGGTCTTCGGTGCGCGAGTGCGCGATGGTAACCGTCGCGTGCTTCTCGAGGAGCATCAATGCGATGGGCTTTCCGACCAGGGTGCTGCGGCCGAGGACCAGGGCGCGCTTGCCCTTCGGGTCACATCCCACGTGTTCGAGCATTCGCATGCATCCGCTCGGCGTACAGGGGCGAAGGCCCTTGCGGCCGACGACGAGGAGCCCGGCATTGAACGGGTGCAGGCCGTCGACATCCTTCGCCGGGTCGATTGCGTCGACGATGGTTTGATCGTGAAGATGTTCGGGGAGCGGGAGCTGGACCAGGATGCCATCGATGTCGTCGTCCCCGTTGAGCTCGAAAATGAGAGCGAGGAGATCCGCTTCGGAGGTTTCGGCTGGGAGCCGGTGGACACGACCCCCGATCCCAGCCTTCGCGGCGGCCCGTTCCTTGTTGCGGACGTAGACCTGTGAGGCCGGGTCGTCGCCAACGAGCACCACGTGCAAACCCGGCGATCGGTTGTGCGTTGCCCGAAAGGCATCCGCCCTGGTTTTGACCTCTGCCCGCACTTCTTTGGCAAGCGCCTTCCCGTCGATCAACTGAGCCATGGGCGGGGGTCTATCAGGAGCACCGCCCATCCTCAAACCAGCAGGTCCCGGTGGAAATCGCGGCTTGGCGTGGTATGCCGCGGGGCCATGTTCGACCCCGTCTCGCCGCAGGTTTCGTTCCCCGAGCTCGATGCAACCCAGCTCGCGTTCTGGGAAAACACCCGGATTTTTGAAAAGACCCTCGAAGGCGGCGAGGAGAAGCAGTCCTTCATCTTCTACGAAGGGCCGCCGACAGCCAACGGCATGCCGCACCCGGGCCACGTGCTCACCCGGGTCATGAAGGACGTCTTCCTTCGTTACCGAACGATGTGCGGTTACTACGTGCCGCGCCGTGCGGGATGGGACACGCACGGCTTGCCGGTCGAGGTCGAAGTCGAAAAAGAGCTCGGCATCAGCGGGCGTGACGCGATTCAGGAGTACGGCGTCGAGGCGTTTAGCCGCAAGTGCATCGATTCGGTGTTCAAGTACATCGGCGAGTGGCAGAAGATGACGGAGCGGATCGGTTTCTGGGTCGATTTCGATTCCGCGTACGTGACGTTTCACAAATCCTACGTCGAGAGCGTCTGGTGGGCGCTTTCGGAGATGTTCAACAAGGGGCTCCTCTACCAGGGCTACAAAGTGGTCTGGTGGTGGCCGCAAGGCGGGACCGCGCTCTCTGCAGGCGAGGTCGGCCAAGGCTACCGAACCATCGACGACCCGTCCGTGATGGTCCGCTTTCCGGTCGCCGGAGAGGACCGGACTTCGTTTCTCGCCTGGACGACGACGCCATGGACGCTTCCGTCGAACATCGCGCTCGCCGTGAGTGCGAAGACCGACTACGCGACGGTCGAGCTCGAAGATGGAGAGCGCTTGGTTCTCGCAGCGGCACTCGTCGCAAAGGTCCTGGGCGAAGAAGCCAACGTCGTTGCGACGCGCAAGGGTTCCGAGCTCGTCGGTATGCACTACGAGCCGCCGTTCCGCTACGCTGAACCCCAAGGCGGCCCTGCCTGGCAGGTCGTCGATGCCGATTTCGTCTCGCTCGACAGCGGCTCGGGCTTGGTTCACCTCGCGCCCGCGTTTGGCGAGGATGACTTCCGGGTATGCAAGGAAAAGGGAATGGGTTTTCTACAACTCATGAAACCCGACGGCACCTTTCCAGACGAGGTCACCGATTTCGCTGGCCGGTTCTGCAAAGAAGCCGACCGCGACATCATCCGCAACCTGCGCGCGCGCGGCGTGCTCTTCAAAGAGGAAGTCTATCGCCACGACTACCCGTTCTGTTGGCGCGCGATGGACGACCCGCTCATCCAATACGCCCGTCGATCCTGGTTCATCCGGACCACGCAGGAAATCGATCGCGTCAAAGAGAACAACCAGGCCGTCCATTGGGAGCCCGAGCACATCAAGAGCGGCCGCATGGGGCAGTTCCTCGAGGGCAATGTCGATTGGGCGCTGTCGCGCGAGCGCTTCTGGGGAACGCCGCTTCCGATTTGGAAGAACGATGAGACCGGGGCGGTGGAGTCCGTCGGCTCAGTCTCCGAGATTCTCGAACGAAATCCGAATGCCTTTGCGCACTTCGAAAAGGCGAAGGCCGCCGATCCGACGCTTCAAGATCATTTGATGGTCCACAAGCCTTGGATCGACGCGGTCAGCTGGACCAGGGACGGCGAGCCCGGTGTGTACCGGCGCGTGCCCGAGGTCATCGACTGCTGGTTCGACTCGGGTTGCATGCCCTTCGCGCAGTGGGGTTTTCCGCATCAGAACGCGGACGGTTTCGAGCGAAACTTCCCGGCCGATTTCATCACCGAAGCCGTCGATCAGACGCGCGGCTGGTTCTATTCGCTGATGACGATCAGCTCGCTGATGTTTCCGGAGCGCGCCGTGCCCCATCCGTTCAAGAACTGCGTCGTCCTCGGTTTGATGACCGACGAAAAGGGCAAAAAGCTCAGCAAGCGGGACAAGAACTACACCGACCCGCTCGTGCTCATGGATCAGGTCGGCGCCGATGCGGTCCGATGGGCGCTCTATGCGGGCACCGTGCCCGGGCAGAGCACCCGCTTCTTCGACGATGCGGCGACCGATGCGGTTCGCGAGTTTCTTCTCAAGATCTGGAACGTATACAGCTTCTTCGTGACCTATGCGAACATCGACGGCTGGACGGCTGCCGCGGCGCGGTCTGCGCTCGCGGACCGGCCCGACATGGACCGCTGGGTGCTCGCCGAGCTCGACGCCACGGTGCGTGCCGTGCGCCAGGAGCTCGACGATTACAAGAGCCACATGGCGGTGCGGCACCTGCTTGGTTTCGTCGATGGGCTTTCCAATTGGTACGTTCGCCGGAGCCGCGCTCGGTTCTGGGCTTCGGAGGATAGCGACGACAAGCGTGCCGCGTTCAGCACCCTCTACGAGGTCCTGGTCGATCTCGCGAAGCTGGCCGCGCCGTTCGTTCCGTTCATGACCGAGACGCTGTTCCAGAATCTGGTTCACAAGGATGATCTGGGCGCGCCGGAGTCGGTGCACCTCGCGTCCTTCCCCGAGCCGGACGCGGCGCGTATCGACGAGGAGCTTCGGAAGACAGTCGAGCGCGTCCGCAATGTCGTCACACTCGGGCAGCGCGTGCGCAATGAGAACAAGCTCAAGGTGCGTCAGCCCTTGGCCGAAGCGATCGTCGTCGTGGCGGACGACGAAGAGCGTCGCGGGATCGACCGGTTTGCGAGCGCCATTCGAGAGGAGCTGAACGTACGGTCCCTCGGCTTCACGCAAGAGCCCCACAAGTACGTCCAGTTCGAGCTGGTACCGAACTTCCGCGTCCTCGGGCCGAAGCTCGGCAAGCAAGTGCCGGCGTGCAAGAAGGCGCTCGCCGATGCCGATGGCTCCGCGCTCTACGCCGAGATGGAAGCCAACGAAAAAATCGTGGTGCAGCTGCCGAACGGCCCGATCGAGCTGACGCCCGGCGAAGTCGAGGTGCGGCTCAGCGCGCGGGACGATTTCGCGGCAGCCTCAGGCTCCGGCCAGGTGGTGGTGCTCGACACCCGGGTTGACGACAGCCTTCGTCGCGAAGGCATGGCCCGCGAGGTGATCAACCGCATCCAGCGGGCCCGAAAGACGATGGACCTCGCGTATGAAGCCCGCATCGAGGTGAAATGGAACGCCGACGGCGAGCTGGCCGATGCAATCGAAGAGCACGCAGCGCGCATCGCCGGCGAAACCCTCGCAACCAGATTCGTCCGCGCCGCGGCAGGAGCCAGCGAATACGACACGGAAATCGACGGCAACTCTCTCGCGCTGTCGATCCACGCGGCATGAGTGATACCCGGCAGCGATCGACCTGACGATCGGAGAACGGGAGCGACGGGCGTGTCCGCGAACTTACCGGGACGCGGAAAAAAGCGCGACACGGGGTTCCGTCGAACGGCTCGGCTGCCGTGGGTGTTGGGGGGGTCGGTTCTTGGGTGGGTTGGCTGGTACGGCTTGTTTACACCGCCCCGCCCACCCCCACCCGTAGTCCTCCCTGGCGCGGCATGCGCTTCGCTTTGCCTTGCCGGCGCTTCGCGCCGGGCTTCGCCCTTCGGGCTCGCGCTGCCGCCTGCTGTTTGGGAACGTAGTTGGTCCTGTCTCCGTGTGGAGGGACGCGGGAAAAAGCGCGATATGGGGCGGAGTCGACGTAGCGAGTGACAATCGGCAAGACAGCAACCTAGGAGTTCGCGTGGGGGCGGCGGGGTGGGGAGCGCGGGCCCGTGATTCCCGCTATCGCTTTCTCGCGGCGACGTGCGGAACGTGTTTCGTGGGAGAACGAACCCATCATCCCCACCCGCCGCCCCCACGCGAGCGCCTAAGCCGAGCCGTTCGACGTAGCCCCGTGTCGCGGCTCTTTCCGCGCCCCGTTAGTTGCGGCGCCAGCGCGGCCAGAGGGTGGCTACGAGTAGCAGCGCTGGGATGGCGAGGAGCTGGGAGGTGCTCAGGCCGAGCAGCTCGCCGCGTTCATCGGCGCGCAAGAACTCCAAGAGGAATCGGAGGATCGCGTACAGCCCGATGAACGCCAGCATGAGTTGGCCTTCGAAACGTTTCCTCGGGCGCAGCCAGAAGAGCAGAAAGCCCGTGATCGCCAAGCAGCCAAAGGCTTCGTAGAGCTGCGTCGGATGGACCGGAAGCGATGGCAAGTGTGGTGCCTCGAGTTGTCCGGCGCGCCATTGCGCCTCGCTCGCCGGCGAGAATGGAGGAAAGCTCACGCCCACCGGTCCGTCGGTGTTCACCCCGAAGCAGCAGCCGCCCAAAAAGCACCCCAACCGGCCGAAGACCAGGCCGAGCGAGATGCCGATCGCGGCGATGTCCATGCCCTGGCAGCGCGGAACGCCTTCTCGTTTCAAAAACCAAATGCCGAACGCAGCCGCAGCGATGAGGCCGCCATAATAGGTCAGACCGCCTCGCCAAAACGCGGCCCAGGCGAAGCAGTCGCGCCCGGACGGCTGACACAGCCCACGGGTGGCGTCCCAAATGCCCTCGGCACGCGCACACTGCGCGGCGGTGATCTCCCAGGCGACCTTGCTCGGGTCGGTGCACAGATGGACGTAGTCCCAGAAGTAGCCATCGACGAACACATGCAATAGGCGAGCGCCGAGGACGCCGAGAATCACGGAGAAAAGACCGAGGTCGATGAAGGTGTTCGGGTTGAGCCCGTCGTTTCTCGCGAGCCGGGCGGCGAGCCAGGTCGCCACGGCGAAGCCGATGAGCAGGAGCGTGAAGTACGCCGGGATCGGCTCCCCGAAGATCTCCGCGAGCGTCGGGAGCATTCAGGCGAACCCTAACACGCGCGCTCAGCCTGGCGGCGCGTCTGCGCGTGGGGCGGCCTGTTGCTTCTCGCGTCGCCCGTCCATGAAGCCTTCGATGAGGATCAGGGCGACACCGATCGTGATCCAAGCGTCGGCCACGTTGAAGGTGGGGTACGCCCAGCGGTCATCGAGGTGGAACCGAACGAAGTCGACGACATAGCCGAGGTTGACCCGGTCGACGAAGTTCCCGATCGCGCCTGCGACGATCAAAGGAACGCTGATGGAGAAGAGCCTGCCCCCGCGTCCGGTGACGAACATCCACAGGAGGAGAATGACGGCTCCTGCAGCGGCGACGTAGAACACGCCCTTGCGCACTGCGGCGGGCGTGTCGCGCATGAACCCAAACGCGGCGCCACAGTTCTCGGCGTAGCGAAACTCGAGCAGGCCATCGATCAGCACCACCGGCGGGCGCTGACTTCGCTGCGCCTCGGTCCGCCCGTATTCATCAGGCTCGCAGGCCGGGTCCGAGGCCCGTGAAGACGGCTGCGAAAGCCGCTCGAGGGCCCATTGCTTGGTGCCGAGATCCACGGCGGTCAGGACGGCGATGGCGGCGAGGCACAGTACCAATGCCTTTCGGGAGCGCGATGTGCGAGTCACGGCCGGCGACTGTAACAGTTGGGCCCATGGGGTCAAATCGACCCAGGTTGAGCGAAAACCTTAGAATTACAGACTTTTACAAGATTGTAACACGAGCAGGATTGCGATTGTGTCACGTTGTGTTACAGATGACGCATGGGCGATGAGGACAAGAAGAAGAGCCGCAAGGCTGGCCGAAAAGAGCGGGTGCTCCACACGCGTGTGCCGGCGGTTCTCGAGCAGGAGTTGAAGCGGGTTGCCAATGCCTGGCGAGTCCCGGTTTCCAACGTTGTGCGGGCGCTGCTCGAGGACGCGCTCGACACCATCGACGTCGTTGGCGCCAAGGCCGAGGGTGAGCTTCGCGAAGTGGCCGAGCTGCTCGCCTCCGAGCGGCACCGGTTTCGCCGGAAGTCCTCCGAGCAGCTGAGCAAGATTCCGGGAGTCCGCGAACCGTTGCCCGACGCGGTCGAGGCCGCGCCTGTGCCCGAGTCTGCGTTGGACCCGCTTGCGGGCGCGGTTGGGGTCACCCCCATCATCCTGGTTCACGACGCCGTCTGCGGGGTCACCGGCGCAACGCTCGCCGCCGGGGCCGAGGCCTGCATGGTCCTTTTCGAGGAGCCGGGCCGACAACTGATTACGGGCAGGGACGTCCTGCCCCGAGCATCGACACCCAACGAGGAGAAAGCCGATGACTGAACAACAGAAGATCCAATCCACCATCGAAGACAACGTCAACGCAGCCGCCGGACAGGTCGGCAAGACCGCCGAAGGCGTGGTGACGCTGGGCCGCAGAGTGGCCGGGTTGTGGCTGGGGGTGACGCGCAGCGCGATTGAAGCGGCGGCAAACACCCTCACGTCCACCTCCGAGGTCGTCAGCGCGCTCGCGGAGTCCATGGGCGAGCTTTCGGACCGCCTCCAAGGCTCCACGAAGAAGGTCTGATCTCGAGCCGACGGACCGCAGGGCTGTCCAAGGTCGGCGGCGGCGGCGTGCGTTCCAACGCCGCTCCGCCGGCCAGTCGGCTACGGGGTTTTCGGCGAGCCGGGCGCCGTTTTCCGGTCGATTGGCCCGTGCGGGAGATGCCGTGCCTCGCGCAGGTGGCGAAAGGCGTTGATGCCCCAGCGGGTCAGAAAATACAGGGGAAGCGCGACGAGCAGCCCGCACACCAGCGCGCCCATCCAGAGCTCCCCGCCGGTGCTGGCCAAGAGCCGCCCGACGTCTGCCCAGAACTCGTGTTCGAGCAAGCGATCGAGGTTGCCGTGTGTGAGCGCGTGTCCGGTATTGCCGAGCCAGGTCTTGATCGTGGCTTGAGTGACTTCTTTTTCGGGATGCAAGACCGCCGATCCGACCGACCAAGTCGCATAGTAGAGCGGCACCGCGGTGAACGGGTTGCTGATGAACAAAACGGGAATTCCCGAAATTTTGTTGGCGCGCAGTAGGGCCGCAATGGGGATGTACAGGACGATCTGCAGACCGAGGGTCGGCGTAAATGCGATCATGGTGCCGAGGAAGACGCCCCAGGCGATTCGGTGCGGCGTGTCGTCGAGGTGAAGAATGTTGTGGAAGACGATCTGCTGGAGTCGTCGCCACAGGTCGCGGAGGTTCATCGTGGATCACCCCAACCACCACCTCCGGGCGTTTCGACACGCAGGACGTCGCCCGGGGAGACTTCCACGCTGACGCGGTGGGCGAGCGGCTTGCCGTTGAGTAGATTCATGCCCGGAGTCCCTGGATCGCCGCCGCGCATACCATAAGGAGGCACCTTACGCCGCTCGGAGATCACCGAAACGCGCATGGGCGATAGGAATTCGAGCTCGCGGACCAGGCCATCGCCGCCCCGCTGAGCGCCTGCCCCGCCGGACCCATGCCGCAGCTCGAAGCGGCGAACCCGAATCGGGAACCTGGTTTCGAGAACCTCGGGATCGGTGCACTTGGAATTGGTCATGTGCGTATGCACTCCGGAAGCGCCCGCTCGATGCGCCGTCGCACCGGCCCCGCCGCCGAGGGTTTCGTAGTATGCAAAGCGATCATCGCCCAAGGTGATGTTGTTCATGGTCCCCTGACTCGCGGCGGCCAGTCCAAGGGCGCCAAACAGGACGTCGACGATTCGCTGCGAAGTCTCCACGTTGCCGGCGGCTACCGCGCGTTGGGGCTCCGGACTGAGCAAGGAGCCCTCCGGGATTCGAACGCGGACGGGGCGCATGCAGCCGCTGTTCAGCGGAATGGGTTTGCCGACGAGCACCCGAAGCACGTAGAGGATCGCCGCCATCGTCACCGCACGCGGCGCGTTCAGATTGTTGTCGAGCGCTCCATCCGTGCCCTCGAAGTCGATCTCCATGGCGCCGCCGCGAACGGTGACCCGCACCGCGATGCGCGCCCCGTCGTCGAGTTGATCTTCGAACGCGTGCACGCCGTCGCGCAGGCCTTCGATCGCCCGGGTCGTCAGCTCGGCCGCATTGTCTTGAATGTGTTGCATGTACGCGCGGACCACTTCGATCCCGTAGCGTGCAAGAAGTGCGTCTAGCAGCTGCACGCCCTTCTCATTGGCCGCGATCTGAGCCTGGATGTCCGCGAGGTTCTCGTCTGGATTGCGCGCGGGATGAGGGCCGGCGTTCAGTGCGTCGCGCAGGAGCTCGTCGCCAAAAGCGCCGTTTTCGACGATCGTGAGGTTCCGCAGAACCACGCCCTCTTCTTCGAGCCGGGTCGAGGACGGCGGCATGGACCCGGGCGTGAGCCCACCCACGTCGGCGTGATGTCCGCGCGACGCGACCACGAAGCGGAGTGCCCCTTCGGCGTCGTGCACCGGAGTGACGACCGTGATGTCGGGCAGGTGCGAGCCACCGGCGGCAGGATCGTTGGTCGCAAACACCTGGCCGGGCTTGGCGTCGGGATGCGCGGCGAGGACGGCGCAAACCGACTCGCTCATCGCGCCGAGGTGAACGGGGATGTGCGGCGCGTTCGCCACCAGGCCCCCTTGTGCGTCGAAGACCGCGCAGGAGAAGTCGAGCCGGTCGCGGATGTTCGTGCTCATTGCGGTACGCTGTAGAACGACGCCCATCTGTTCGGCGATCGACTTGAACTGGTTGTGGAACACCTCGAGGAGCACCGGGTCGACGCCCGTCTCGGCGAGCTCGCGGGCATCCGCAATCTGGGTGTCGCGCAAAACCAGGTAGTCGCGCTGGTTTCGAATCGCGACGAAGCCGACATCCACGACAACGGTTCCGGTGGCGTCCAGCACGAGCGCGGGGCCGGGGATCTCGGTGTCGATGGGAAGGCTCTCCCGTAGGTAGACCGGCGCTTCGACCAGGGCCCCGGCCGACCAGAGCCTGGTGCGGCGGATCGGCTCGCCGGTGCCGGCCTCGACCTCGGGAAGCTCCGGCCTCGCGCTGCTCAATTCCACGGCAAGCCGCAGCGTGGCGGCTTCGACGGGGTGACCCGGTCGCGTGTACCCAAACTCGCGCTGGTGGAGTGCTTCGAACGCCGAGCGCATGCGCCCTGCATCGGCCCAGTCGACCGAAAGCGTCGCATCGGTGCCCCGGTACCGAAGCGCGACCTCGGACCGGATGTTCCAGCTCGCCTCAGGCCCGGCATCCGTCTCGAGCGCCGCGCGGCCCGATCTCTCCAGCTGAGCAAAGGCCTGCGTCCATCGTTTCGGCAAGGGGTCGTCGAGGCTCACGCGCCCCGCGTCGCGCTCTGCGTGCCATTCGAAGTTGGCCATCCCCATTCCAAACGCAGACAGGGCGCCGGCGTACGGGTGGAAAATCAGGCGTCGAATTCCGAGACGTCGCGCAATGAGACAGCCATACTGACCGCCTGCGCCGCCGAAGACCACCATCGCATGTGTGCGCACGTCGTGGCCCCGGCCGACGGACACTTTTTGAATGGCAGCCGCCATGTTCTCCGTCGCGACCCGCAGGAAGCCGTGTGCAACCGCGTTCGCGTCGCGCTCGATGCCATTCGCCCGCAGCGCGGAAGCGATTTGTTCGAGCTTCTCTCGAGGCTGTTCCTCGTTCAGAGCGAATGGAAATCGGTCTCCCGCGAGCCGACCGAGGCAGAGCGAAACGTCCGTCAGCGTCAGCTCTTCGCCGCCTGGTTTCCCGTAGCATATTGGTCCCGGGTCCGCCCCGGCGCTTTGCGGTCCGACGGTCATACGTTTCGCTTCCAGCCTGCAGATCGAGCCGCCGCCCGCGGCCACGGTGTGGAGCTCGATCATCGGTGCGCGGATCCGAATGCCTGCGATCTCGCTTTCGAAGACCCGTGACACCTGGCCCGCGTAGCGCGACACGTCCGTCGAAGTGCCGCCCATGTCGAATCCAATCGCTTCGGCCAGACCCAGCTCGTCAGCAACCGCGCCGGTCGCCACCACGCCGGCGGCCGGGCCCGACACAACGGCGTTGCGCCCGATGAAGGCGGATGCGTCGACCAGGCCACCGTTGCTTTGCATCATGCGCAGCTGCCCTCGTCCGAGCGCTTCTTCGAGCTTCTGCATGTACTGCGTCAGCAGCGGGGTCAGGTAAGCGTTGGCGGTCGTGGTGTCCGTTCGACCCAGAAGACCGAGCTCGTTCGAGATCTCGTGCGACAGCGAGACGTGGTCGAAACCGAGCTCCGCTGCGACCGCGGCGACTCGACCTTCGAGCGACCCATCGCGGTACGCGTGGATCAGCGAAACGGCCACCGATTCGGCGCCGCGCTGACGGGCCTCTTCGAGCGCTCGACGGAGCGCATCCACGTCGAGCGCGCGCAGCACGGAGCCATCGGACACCATCCGCGCACCCACTTCGATGACCTCCTCAGCCAGCGGCTCGGGCTTGTCGATCTCGAGCGCGAAGAGCTCGGGCCGTGTCTGATCCCCGATCCAACTCAGCTCCCCGAGGCCTTCATCGGCGATCAGCACGGTCCGGCACCCACGGCGTTCGAGAAGCGCGTTGGTGGCCAAGGTCGTTCCCATTCGGACCTCGGACGGGGGAATCGGTTCCCCGGCTCCAAGGCCCAGCAGCGCGCGGATGCCCTGGAGCGGCGCCTGGTCCGAGGAGAGCACCTTGGTCACCCCGATGGCGCCCGTGCGACGATCTCGATGGATGCAGTCCGTGAAGGTGCCTCCGCGGTCGATCCAAAACTGGTGCCGGGGGTTCGGCGGTGCCATCGAGCCCTGCATCGAAGCACGCTGCCTCCTGGGGTCAAGAGCGGTGCTACGATCTATGACAGAAGGCCCATAACTAGGCCTAAAGAGCTATGCCAGGTCGATAATTGATGGGCTTCGGCACGGAGTCGAGAATTTTTCTGGTTTTCAAACGAGTTTCCTGGACTTATACAGGCCAGCAAGTCAAGGAAACCAAGGACGATGGACACGGAAGAATTTACTGTCTCGTCCGTGATACCCGCAAGTCCAAATCGTATTTATTCCGCATGGATGGATGAGCGCCATCATTCCGCTTTTACGGGAGCGCGGGCTACGGTGGACCCCTGGGTAGGCGGTCGAGTGGTTGCAGACGATGGTTTCATCGACGCTACCCATGTCTATTTGGTGACCGGTAGCCGTATCGCCATGACCTGGCGTACCCGCGATTTTCCGAAGGGGGCCAACGACTCGCAGGTCGACATCTCGTTTTCTCCGGTGGCGGGCGGCACCAAAGTCGAGGTGGCCCACAGCAAGGTCCCCGCGGGGCTTGGAAAGGCCTGCGAGAAGATCTGGAAATCGCTCTATCTGGGCCCGATGGCGAAGTACTTTGGTGAGCCGGACGCGATGCGCGCAGCCTACAAAGCTGCCAAAAAGGCTGGGCACCTGCCCCTTTCCGGGATCAAGGCGAGCCGGCCGGGGCCAAGGCGCCCTTTCGTCCCCGCCCCGCAGCTTCCCGTCGAGGAGCCGGGCGAGGAGGAGGACGAGGACGAGGAGCGGCCGAAGAAGACCCGCAAGCGCGTCGAGACCAAGCGGATCGACCTTCGGGAGCTCGCCCAGGCCCAGGCCCAGGCCCGAAAGCTGGCCGCCCGAAAGAAGGCGGAATCCAAGAAGAAGGCCGAAGCGGCGCGCAAACAGGCCGAAGCCGTTCAGAAGAAGCTCGAAGCCAAGAAGAAGGCCGAGGAGCTGAAGCTCAAGCAGGCCGAGGCCCGGCGGCTCGCGGTGGAGAAGAAAAAGGCTGCGGCGGAGAAGAAAGCCGCGCTAGCCCAGAAGAAGGCAGAGGCGAAGGCGAAGGCCGACGCGATCAAGCGCAAGAAGGCAGAGGCGAAGAAGAAGGCCGACGCGAAGAAGAAGGCGGCGGCGCAGAAAAAGGCGGCTGCGAAGAAGAAGGCGGCTGCGAAGAAGAAGGCCGCTGCCAAAAAGAAGATGGCTGCGAAGAAGAAGGCCGCTGCGAAGAAGAAGGCGGCTACGAAGAAGCGTCCCGCGTCGAGAAAGCGCGTCGCCCCGAAGAAGCGCAGCAAGGTGACCAAGCGGCGGGCCGCTCCGAAGAAGAAGAGAAGCGCGAAGAAGAAGGCTACGCCGAAGAAGCGCAGCAAGGTGACCAAGCGGCGGGCCGCTCCGAAGAAGAAGAGAAGCACGAAGAAAAAGGCTGCGCCCAAGAAGCGCAGCAAGGTAACCAAGCGGCGGGCAGCTCCGAAGAAGCGTGCCGCCCCCAAAAAGAAGGCGGGCTCGAAGAAGCGCGCCAAGGCGCCGGCGAAGAAGGCCAAGCGGCGTACGTCACGACGCTAGTCTGCTAGTCGAGCGGGGACTCGGCCTGGCGCCGCAATCCGTCAAAGAGGGCGTCGAGGGCGCGATGCTCTTGGGCGAGCTCGATGATGCTCAGCTCTTCGAGCTCGCTGTCGACCGGGCTTGCGGCGAGCCAGACTTGCATGGCGTCGAGGGCCGTCATTAGACCGACGCTTCGTCCGGGCAACGCCAGCGCAGCCGTCGACACCTTGGCCTCGCGCAACGCCCCCGCGATCAGCGCGCAGGCCTTTTCGGCAACATCTTGGTCGAACGAGGCGCTGTCACCTAGACCGATCAGCAGAAGGCGTTCGGATTTGAGCTTGCCCGGGTTCGCCACCAAGGCCTTTTCCCCGAGTGTTCCCAGAAGGTAGCCGGCCATGAGCTTTCTCGAGAGCGCGCCACAGAGGCGCCAGTCGATGAGCCCGGCAGCGCCCCGCAGCGGGCGTTCGTCCGAGAAAAAAGGCAGGACGATGACTTCGGTTTGGAGCTCGTCCAAGTTCTTCAGCGCAGCGGCGATGAAATCGTAGGCGATCAAGGTTTGCCCAGCTCGGTCGCGATCCGATCGAGAACCCCATTGACGAAGGCGCCGCTCCCCTCGGAGCCAAAGCGCTTGGCGAGCTCGACCGCCTCGTTGAGCGTCACGCGTTTCGGGATATCGACCATTTCGCGAAGCTCCACGATTGCGACGCGAAGGACGTTGCGATCGACGATCGGCATGCGTTCGATACGCCAGTGGTGGCTCGACGAACGAATGATCTCATCGACGTCGTCTTTGTGATCGGCGTACGCGCGGACCAGCCGATTCGCGAAATCGACGTCTTCGACCGGTGCGTCCTCGTTCGAGAGCTGTCCCCAGTACGACCGGATCGCCTGCGTTCCGCTCACGTTCGACACATCCATGAAGTACAGGATGCGAAGCGCCGCCTCACGGCCTTTTCGTCGTGATCCCATCGTCCGCAAGCTTTCGATCCAAAATGACCATTTCGATTGCGGTCAGCGCGGCGTCGCGACCCTTGTTGCCGTGCGCGCCGCCAGCACGTTCGAACGCCTGGGCTTCGTCGTCGGTCGTGAGCAGGCCGAAGATCACCGGGAGCCCGGCGTCGAGTGCGACCCGGCCGAGGCCAAGAGCGGTGCCCTGCGAGACGTACTCGAAGTGTGGCGTGCCTCCCCGAATCACGGCGCCGAGGGCGATGACGGCGTCGAAGCGATGACTCTGCGCAAGCTGCTGCGCTGCGTACGGGAGCTCCCATGCGCCCGGCACCTCGACGACATAGACCGATTGGTCGGGCACGCCGCGCTCCGAAAGGCACTCCCTGGCACCCTCGAGCAGCTTGCCTACGACCGCACGGTTGAAGCGAGACCAGACGATGGCAAATCGTGCGTCCCCTGGCGCGACGACGTCTCGCAGTGGCGGGTTTCGGTCCTCGCTCATTTGGAAGCTGCTGCCTTTTTCGGCGGCGCGACAGTGAGCTGACCGCCCGGTGCAACCATGAGCTGTTCGCCCACATTGAGCCCGTAGGCGTCCAGGCTCGGGATACGCCGCGGCCGGTTGGTGAGGAGACGGAGCTGCTGGAGCCCGAGGTCCGACAGCACCTGTGCGCCGAAGCCGTACTCGCGGAGAACGACACCGGGCTCCTCGGGGGAGCGAGGGAGCGGTTCGTTCAGGTAGAAGGCCAAATCCGTTTCGGGATCCGGATGCCCAGGCAAGAACAGAATCACCCCGTTGCCCTCGCGCTCAATCGCTGCGACGCAGTCGGCGATGTGGACACGGTCCCCCATGCGCACCTGGAATGCGTCCCCGAGCACGCTCCCGCGGTGCACGCGCGCCAGCGTCGGCGCTGCGGTCAGCTCGCCGAAGCTCAGGGCCATGAACTGCTCTTGGTCGCCGACCTCGACTCGGTACACCGAAGCGGTCCAACTGCGTCCCGTCGGCATTTGGACGGGCGTCTGCCGAATCCTCTGAACCAGTCGTTCGCGCGCGAGGCGGTAGTGGATGAGGTCGGCGATCGTGATCAGGCGCAGCGTATGCTCTTCGGCGAATGCGACGAGGTCCGGGTAGCGGGCCATCGAGCCATCGTCTTTCATGATCTCGCAGATCACGCTGGCTGGTTTCAACCCCGCGAGCCGGGAGAGATCGACGGAGCCCTCTGTATGCCCTGTGCGCTGCAGCACGCCGCCCGGAACGGCCTTGAGCGGAAACACATGGCCCGGACTCACCAAGTCCGCAGGCGCCGCGTCGGCGGCGACCGCGGTCAAAATCGTGTGCGCCCGATCGCCCGCGCTGATGCCGGTCGTGACTCCTTTGCGCGCCTCGATCGAAATCGTGAATGCCGTCGAACGCGACGAGCGGTTGTCGTCGACCATCATTGGCAAGTCGAGCTGATGGATTCGGTCCTCGGTCAGGCTGAGACAAATCAACCCTCGAGCGTGTCGTGCCATGAAATTGATCGTCTCCGGGCTCGCCATCTCGGCAGCCATGCACACGTCGCCTTCGTTTTCGCGGTCTTCGTCGTCGACAAGGATGACCATTTTGCCCTTACGGATGTCATCCAATGCCGCCACGACCCGCTCGATCGCGCTCGTCATATGGGCGCCACCATGACGCGAAAGGGCTCGGCCTTCCAGCGGACCGCTGCAAATGCTCAGCCTTCGGTCGCGTCCACGCCGGGCTTGCCCATCAGGCTTGCCACGTACTTGGCGAGGATGTCGACCTCGAGGTTGACCTTGGCCCCGTTTACCATTTCCCCGAATGTCGTCTCGTCGAGGGTGTATGGCACCAACATGACGTCAAAGCGCGTGCCTGCGACGGTGTTCACCGTCAGGCTGACGCCGTCGACGGTGATCGAGCCCTTCGGCGCCAGAAACGGAGCGAGTCGACGCGGGACCTCGAAGCTTGCGCGGATGTAGTCCCCTTCGGGAGCGCGTCCGACCAGCGAGCCAACGCCATCGACGTGCCCCGTCACCAGATGGCCGCCCAAGCGATCGCCGAGCGCGAGCGCCCGTTCGAGGTGGACCCGGTCGCCTTCCTCGAGGCCATTGAGATTGGTCTTGTCGATGGTTTCGAGGGAGGCGTCAGCCTCGAACTGGCTCTCGTCGAACGACTTTACGGTGAGGCATGTCCCGTTGACGGCAATCGATTCCCCGAGCTGGTAGGGATGGAGCGTGCAGCGGATGCGAATACTGAGCCCGTCCTCGCGTCGCTCGATTCGATCGATCGTCCCGACCTGTTCTATCAATCCCGTGAACATCTACTGCATCCTTTCGAAGTCACCGGAGACCAACCAGTCCGGTCCCAGCGCTTGCAACTCGGTGCGCACCAAGCTCCAGGCACGTTCGATCGATTCGGCGCCAGAGCCCGCCGCAAAGGACAGCGCACCGGCGTCTCCCACGATGCGAGGCGCGATGAAGATCGCTGCACGGTCCGCCAAGCCGAGGTCCAGAAAAGATCCGTGCACGTGCGCGCCGCCCTCGACCATGAGCCGAACCAGGCCGCGCTCGCCCAGCCGCTTGAGCACCTCCAACAGCTCGACGCCTCGATCGTTGCGCGACACCGGGACCAACTCGACGCCTTCCGCCTCGAGCTGCTCGTGGCGCGAAGCGTCGGCGTCGGCCGCATGAAAGATGAGCGTCCCAGCGTTCGAGCCCCGGTCTGGGTCGAGGACTGCCGCGCCCGCTGGCGTTCTCAGGTCCGCATCGAGGACGACCCGAACGGGGTCCCTGCCCTCGACCCGTCGAACCGTGAGCTTCGGATCGTCGCTCAAGACGGTTCCTACCCCGACAAGAATCGCGTCGCTCCGATCGCGCATCCGGTGGGCTTCGGTGCGGGCTTCTTCTCCGGTGATCCACTTGGAGTCGCCGGAGCGCGTCGCGATCTTTCCATCGAGCGTCACGGCGGCTTTCAGCGTGACGAACGGGAGGCCGGTGCGGATGTGCTTGGTGAAGTCGGCGACGAGCGCGGTGCACTCCCCTTCCATCAAACCGACGTCGACCTCGACCCCTGCCGACCGCAAACGATCCACTGCGCCGGCGACATGCGGCGCCGGATCGGGGCAACCGATCACGACGCGTGCGAGGCCGGCATCGAGAATCGCCTCGGTGCATGGACCCGTTCGACCTCGGTGATTGCAAGGCTCGAGGGTCACAAAGAGCGTCGCGCCTTCGACCGACGCGGCGGCGTTCCGAATTGCGTCGACTTCGGCATGGGCTTCGCCGGCCCGTTCATGATGACCCACCGAGAGAATCTTCCCGTCGCGAACGATCGCCGCACCCACGTGGGGGTTCGGGCTCGGATAGCCTCGCTTCGCTTCCGCAAGCGCTCGCTTCATCACTCCGCGTTCGAAATCCGACCACATGTCAGTCCTTGAGCTTTGCTAGCTCATCGACGAATTCGTCGACGCCCTGAAAGTCCCGGTAGACGCTCGCAAAGCGAACGTAGGCCACCGGGTCCAGGCCCCGGAGCTCGTGCAAGACGTGCTCCCCGAGTCGCGTCGACGGAACCTCCTGCTCGCCGGTGTCGACGAGCCAGCGCTCGATCTGGTGCTGAAAGCGCTCGAGCGCCTCGGCCGAGACCGGACGTTTGACGCAGGCCCGCCTGAGCCCTGCCAGCAGCTTCGCGCGGTCGTAGGGCTGCCGGCGGCCGTCGTTCTTGATGATGAGAGGCAGCGTCTGCTCGACCCGTTCGTAGGTCGTGTACCGCCGGCCGCAGTGCTCGCACTCGCGCCGGCGCCGGGTGACCTCGCCCGCCTGCGACAAGCGCGAGTCGATCACACGGTTTTCCAAGGTTCCACAGTATGGGCAGCGCATATCCGCGCAGAAGCTAGCGCCGCCCCGGTGCCGGAGCAACGCAGCGCACGGCGGTCAAGCGCGAACCAGGCGAACCAGAGACTCCAGATGTGCAGTCTGCGGGAACATGTCGAAACCGATGAGACGGTCGATGCGGTATCCCTTCGCGGTCGCAAGTGGAAGATCACGCGCCAGGGTCGCAGTGTCGCACGATACATAGACGAGACGTTTCGGACCGGGCAAGACGGCACTACCCTCGAATAGCGCCTTGGCGCCTTGCCGTGGCGGATCGAGCACGACGACGTCGTAGCGGCCCTTGGGCGGCTGGTTTGCATCTCCGACCGCGACGCGCGCCTTTCTTCCCAAGCGCTTTAAGTTGCGTTGGCATGCGTCTGCGGCGAGGGGATCTTGTTCGACGGCCACGAGGGCGCTGGCCTGCGCGGCGAGTCCGACAGTGAAGTTCCCGATTCCACAATGGAGCTCGAGGACGCGCAGACCTTGGGGCTCGGCAAGACGAACCACGGCTTCGATGAGCTTTTCATTGACGCGATCGTTGGCTTGCGAAAATGCGCTGCCCGGTCCTTCCAAAAGCCCGGAGGCCCCTGCCTGAATCGCGACGCGCGTTTCCCCCCAGCTCGCGGCATGCCCATCGCCCCTGGTTCGGAGCGTGACGCCCGCGACCACGGGAAGCTCGCAAAGCCTCTCACAGGCTTCGAAAAGCTCCGGCAGCTGGTCGTGGTCGGCGCGCAGGTCGACCACGACGCGCTCGGCGCTCGTGAGTTGAAGCTGAATCTCTCCGCCGCCACGCAACGAGGAAGCGAGGCAGGCACGCAGCGCGTCCCAGGCTTCGCGCAGCGGCTGCACGAGCACGATGCATTCGCCGATGGGGGTGACGCGATTCGAATGAAGCTGGCGGTAGCCGATGGTGTCCCGATGCCAGGCGAGTCGGGCACGCCTTCGGTACGCGAGCGACGCAGGCGAGTCCACCCATTCGATCTCCGTATCCTCGACGCCGGGCAGCCCGCGGCATGCGTCCGCTAGAAAGCGCTGCTTGATCTTGCGCTGCAATGCCGGGCTTGCGATCATCAGTGGGCAGCCGCCACAACGAGCCGCATCGGCGCAGGCAGGCTCCCGTCGTTCCGCTGCGGGGCGAAGCACGCGTATCAGCCGACCACGCGCCGCCCCTCGTTTGGATCCGGTCAGCACGAGCTCCACGCGCTCACCCGGTAGAGCGCCAGGCACCAGCACGATGCCGTTCGACGTCTCGACGACCGCGTCGCCTCCACGCCCCACCGCGCGGACCTCGCCTTGTTCAGAGCGTTTGGAAGGCATTGGACTCAGAAATATTGCAAGGGCCTTCCGACTTCGAAGAGGAAGCTGAAATCCCCATCGAGAACGGCCCTTCGTTCGAGCGGATCTTTGTTGTCCACCAGCTCGACGTTGGTGAAGACGGCTATCGTCTCCTTGGTGGCGTTGTTCAACCAGGGCACGTACAGCGCGTCGAAACGAATGGTGCCTGAAACGGCGGCGTAGTAGACCGGGATCCGAGCAACGCCAGGACAGCTTGCGTTGAGATAGAGCGTCATTTCGACCGGCGCCTCGAGGCCACCGAGCTCGATTTCGGTGCCCAGCATCGTCTCCTGGAGCAACTCTGGATTGCGAATGAAGACCGCGATCCCGTCGCTGTAGCTTGGGAGATCGCTGCCGCGCTGCACGACGATGTCGATGATCTCGACGGAAGTGCTCGGCTGCATCGCGAAGTAGTCCGGGTTCAACGAGTAGGCCGCACCATCGAGGCCGCAGTCCGGTGCCCAGACCTCGCCGATCGCGCTCCCTTCGCCGCTGCCCGTGGCGCAGCCCGTAGCGAGCAGCCCGCAGAGGAACAACGCGCAGAGCTCATGCAATGAAGCCGCCACCGATCACCTCGTCGCCACGGTATACCACCGCGGCTTGTCCGCGCGTAATCGCGCGCTGCGGTTCATCGAAGCGCACCTCGAAGCCATCGTCGCGCGGGGTCACCTCCGCAAGGGCACCGCGATGCCGATATCGAATCCGAACCTCGCCTTGGAACCGTTCGACCGGCCGCTCAGAGACCCAGTGTGCGTCGGTTGCGCTGAGCTCGCGCTCGTAGAGCTGCGCTTCGTCGCCGACGACGACTTCGGCCGTCTCGGGCACGATCCGGAGAACGTAGCGCGTGCCACCTCCCCCGAGGCCGAGTCCACGCCGCTGCCCACGGGTGAAGTTCGCGACGCCCTCGTGATGGCCGAGCACCATGCCCTCCGGATCGACGATGGCGCCCGGTCGGGTCGTGCTGCCCTGGCGGTTGATGAAGTCACCGACGCGTCCGTCAGGAACGAAGCAGAGCTCCTGCGATTCCGCCTTGTCCGCGTTGGGGACGCCGAGGCGCCGGCCCGCTTCGCGCACCTCGGGCTTGGTGAGCTTGCCGAGTGGAAAGATCAGCCGTTCGAGCGTCGGCTGCGGCAGCCCGAAGAGGAAATAGCTCTGATCTTTGTCGTCGTCGCGGCCGCGAAACAATCGAAGCGTGCCGTCGGCCGCTCGCCCCAGGCGCGCGTAGTGCCCCGTGGCGATGTGGGTTGCATCGAAGCGCCGTGCGACCTCGGCGAGATAGGTGAGCTTCACCGTGCGGTTGCAGCTCACGCAGGGAATCGGTGTCCGACCAGCCTGATACTCGGTGATGAAGGGGTCGACGACCTGCTTTCGAAACGCGTCGCGCTCATCGAGGACGTAGTGGGGGATTCCGAGGTGCTCGCAGGTGCGGCGTGCGTCGTCCCGGTCTTCGGGCGCACAGCAGCGGCCGACCTGCTGCTCGCCGTCGGCATCCCAAAGATGAAGCGTGACGCCGACCAAGGCGTGCCCCGATTCGCGCAGCAGGGCCGCGGCCACAGAGGAGTCCACTCCGCCGCTCATCGCCACCAGCACTCGCTTCACGTCAGACATGGATGCTCGGTACTGAACAAATCAACCGTGGGCTGTTACACTTAATGGAAAGCTACGTAACGCAAAACACGTAACACAAAAGAAAAATAATATTAGGTGCTTACAAGTAAAAACATGAAATCAAATGAAGATATCTTCGCGAGAGCTCGAATTGACCTGAGGTTCTAGGCGCTGCCCCGGGCGAGAACTCGCACAAACGACGCAATCGCCAGGTCGATGTCCTGTTGCCTCGTCTCCATACCTAAACTGATTCGAACCGCGGAGCCAGCCCTCCACTGCTCATCCGGATACATCGCGCGAATGACGGCGGATGGCTCCTGCAGACCGGACGAACAGGCGGCGCCGGTTGAAAGGCAGACGCCCTCGAGGTCGAGTGCTGCGACCAAGAGCGGACCCTGCCAGCCGGGGAAGCTGAGGTTCGAGACAGTGCCGGTTCGCGGGGGGCCTGCGTTCCGGACGGCGCCTCGCGCGACAAGGCTCGCCTCGATGTGATCGCGGAGCCCGGCCACGCGCGGCTGTTGCGCGAGTCGCGTCTCGATCAAACCACAGGCTGCCCCAAAACCCACCATGCTCAAGGTGTCCGGCGTTCCCGGCCGGCGGCCCCGCTCCTGCGAGCCGCCGTCGAGGACCGGTTCGAGGTCGAGCCCCCGACGAATCCAACAGGCGCCGGCCCCAGCCGGACCTCCTATTTTCTGGGCGGCAAGGGCGATGACGTCCGCCCCGAGCGAGCTGACCTCGACTGGCAGCTTGCCCAACGCCTGGGTCGCATCGACGAACAGTCGCGCCTGATGTTCGCGGCAGACCTCCGCGTAGCGGTCGATGGGCAGGATCGTGCCGGTTTCGTGATTGACCCATTGAATCGCGACGAGGGTCTGCGGGCCGAGGTGTCTCGCCAGCTCGTCGGGGCTTGGCGGCTGACCTTCGAGAACATGCAGCCTGTCCACTTCCAAGCCATCGCCCTGCAGTCGGGTTACGCTCTGCGCCACGGCCGGGTGCTCGACCTCACTGGTCACGAGACGGGAACAGCCCTTCGCGAGCCCGCGGATTCCGAGGTTGCACGCTTCGGTGCCGCCGCCGGTCAGCACGATGTCGACAGCCGCCGCGCCAATCGATTCGGCAACGCGTTCTCTGGCCGCCTCGAGGAGCTGTCGCGAGGCCCGGCCCGCGGCATGGGCGCTCGACGGATTGGGCCAGGCAAGGGCCGCCGCTTCGTCCATGGCCAGCCGGACCGCATGGGGCGTCGGCGCAGCGGCGTGGTGGTCGAGGTAGATCACGTCGAATGAGTCTCGGGCCGTTCGGGCAGACGTCCAACCCGGAGCTCGACCAGGGTGCCTGGGAGCTGCCGCTCGGCCACTTCGCCCGCAGGTGGGCTGGAAATCTCAATGCCGCCGCCGAGCGCCTCGGTGACACGCCTCGCGAAGGCCAGGCCCAATCCAACCCCGCCGTGGTCGCGCGTCACCGATCCGTCGACCTGATAGAAGGGTTCCATGATGCGCGCGATGTGCTCGGGACGAACCCCGGGACCGCTGTCGGACACGGCGAACAGCAGGTGCTCGTCTCCCTCGGGGCGAACCTCCACCGCGACGTCGCCTCCGGTCGGCGTGAACTTCGAAGCGTTGTCGAGCACGTGCACCATGGCGCGCATGAGCTTGTCCGGATCTCCTTGCGCTGGCATCGGCTCGTGCGGAATACGTTCGACGAGCGTGACGTCGCGCTCGAGGAGCTTGGGTCGAATTTGATCGAGCGCTTTGACTGCGACTTCTCGAAAGTCGTACGGCCGCGTGTAGTAGTGCATGCGCCCGGTTTCGAGTGAGCTGACGTCGAGCAAGGTGTCCACGACCGTGCGAAGCCGCTGGGTCGAGGTTTCAATCGAGCCGAGGCACTTGCGCTGTAGATCGGTCAGCGGGCCGAGCTCTTCATTGAGCAAGAGACGAAGGTAACCCACCACCGGCGTCATTGGCGTCGCCAGCTCGTGACTGACGTTTTGGAGAAACTCTCGGCGAAGTCGCGCGATGTCTTCGAGGCGTTGATTGGTTTCGGAGAGCTCGACGATTTTCTTCTCCAGGCGCTCGACGATCTTCTGGGTGCGCTCGCGAAGCAATCGATCGCTTTCGTCGTCTGCCCACTCGCGATGCCCCCCGAGGAACTCCGCAATGGTTTCCGCGAAGTGGGCTGCCGCAATCGGCTTCGCAATGAAGCCATCACAGCCCACCGCGAGCGTCGATGCACGGTCGCCCTCGGCCGTGATCGCCACGATGGGTACGTCTTGTAGGGCCGGCATCCCGCGGAGGCGCAGGGTCACTTCATAGCCGTCCAGGTCCGGAATGTTGATGTCCACCAAAACGAGGTCGGGGACCATCTCGCGCGCGAGCCGGATCCCATCGACCCCGCATTCGGCCTCGATCACCTCGTGTCCGGCCGCCCCCAGCAGCTTCTGCACGAGGCGCCGATTGTTGGGATCGTCCTCGATGTGCAGCACTCGAGCCATTGGAAACCGATGCTATCAGCCTCTCGCACTTGCCGCACGCTTCCAGCCTGGCTAGGGATGGGAGTATGCCAGGGCGATTGGTCGATCAGCTCGTTGACGCAGGACTCGTCACCGAGGCGCAGGCGCGCGCGAGCGATCCGGGCGATCCGCTCGTTCCCTCGGGTCGGGTCGCTCAAAGCCTCGTCGCAGAAGGCCTCGACGAGCGTGCGCTGGCCGGATTCTTCGTCGGCATGGGTTTTGGTCCGATGCTGAGAACCCGAGACCTTGCGCGCGCCGATGTCGATCTCGTTCGCCGTGTACCACGAGACGTGGCGCGGGACCTTTGTGCGATGCCCTTACGGCCGAGCCGCGTCGGCGCAATCGTCGCGATGGCCGACCCAACCGACGAGCGGTCGGTGGCCAAGCTCAGCGAGCTGCTCGGCGACAGCATTCTACCGACGGTCGCGAAGCTCTCGGACCTCCTCGAGTCGATCGACCGCGCCTATCCTCCGGAGCCATCGACGGGGGTCAGCGATCCGCGGGCCTTAGCGCGCACCCGTTCGGCGACGCCAACCGGTGCTGTACCGCTGGTCAATGTGAAGCCCGCGAGCGGCACCGAAAAGACCTTGCCTTCCTTCGACGCCTCGCTTTCCGACCTGGTGTCGACGGCGAGCCCTGTCTGGGATCGCGCGTGGAACAACACGCCGCCGACGCGTGATGTTTCGCTCACACCCAAGGCAACCCACATCCCATTGCCCCATTTCTCGACGACGCTGACGCCGCATGCCTTCGCGCCCCCGTCGGTCACGCCCCAAGCTGCGCGCGTCTCGAGCCGGCCAAACCCGTCCGCAGCGGCCTCGCCTCGTGGTGCTTCGAATCCGCCGTCCCCGACGGCGTCGGACCCCGCGATCGTTGCGCAGATCGACGAGCTCATGCGCGCGAGTACCCGCGATGAAGTCGTCCGCGTCGCCTGTCAGGCTTGCCTCGCCGCCGCGCGCGGCGCCGCGTTCCTCGCGCTCCGCCGGGGCGTGTTCCGAGGATGGGATGGCGCCGGCGACGAGGTGACGAGCGCAGGGATTCGAAGCCTCTGGATCCCAGCGACCAATCCCTCGGTTCTGAACGAGGTTCTCCACAGCGGCTGTGCGTTTCACGGGGCCTATGGCCAGACAGCCGCCGACCATCTCTTCCGGGCAGCCTTTGGGAGCCACGGGCGGGAGGTCATGGTGCTGCCCGTCATCGTCGGCTCCCGCATGGTGGGGGTCCTCTGCGCCAACGATCCGGCGCCCCAGTCGACGGCTATCGAAGGGATCGCCGGCGCGATGGGCCGAGCCTTCGAGCAGCTCATCGTTTCGAAAAAATCGCAGGGTTAATCGGTGAAAACGGCCTGGAGGCCCGGGTCGGTCGCCTTGGCGAGCCGAAGGAGCCGGCGGCGCTCGCGCAGGATCGAGGAGGAATACCCATTCTGCTTGTCGCACCGACCCGAATTGTACCAGGCCAGGCCCCTGCGGACGTCTCCGCCGCAGCGGTCCACCGCCCACTTGTAGAGACCGAGGCCGGCTTCGAGCACCTCCCGCTGACAGGCGCCGGGACGGCGGCTGCATTTGTCACGGTACTGGGTGTTGTACACGAACGGAACGCTCTTGCCTCGGTACTTTGGATTGAGCTGCACCACGCCGCGCGCGCCGACGGGGCTTACCGCCAACGGGTTGAGGCCCGATTCCCGTACGGCGATGCCTGCCGTAAGAAACGGGTCGACGCCTGCCCGGTTGCTGGTCTCGGTGATCAGTCGTGACAGAGTCGCGATGCGGGCGCGGCAACCACCATCGCTCACACGGCAGTGCTGCACGTGAATCGGCTCGCCTTGCCGACTCTCGCGGACGATCAGACGCGCGTCGATGGCACGCGCCAGCGCAAGCGATGTCGGATGGTCACCGACCGCGATGCGGTAGTCGATCCCGCTTGCGGCAGGAGCCTGCAGCTCTTCCGCAACCGAGGGACCCGCTTCGGACCGCGAGTGCCACGCGCTGAGAAAAACAACGCCGATGACCAATAGTGTGATTCGCATGCCTCGCTCCAGATAACCATCAAGAGGCCGGGACGGTAGGGCATGCGCTTACCTGGCGCCACCCCCAGGTGGCTCAGGTGTATCTATTTGGCTACAGTTGCTCGACGTCGGCCTCGGGGCCCGGCTCGAGATCCGCAGGCTTTTTCTCAGTGTCTTCCGCGGGTTGCGGAGTGGATTCAGAGTCGGCTTCTGGTTTGACCGGCTCGCTGTCGGAGCTCTCGGAACGGTCCGACGCGTCACTGGCTTCGGCCGATTCGTCCCGGCCGCCCTCTTCGCCCGCCTCGTCCCGACCACCACGCCGCCGGCCCCGCCGTCGTCCCCGCCGTCGCTTGTTGTTGTCCGAATCCTCGCTCGCGTCGGCATTGGAGCTCGCTGCGCTGCTGCTGGCGCGCGGCGCACCGCCTCCAAGCGAGTCGAGAAGCTCGACGTCGAGCACGGCCAAAGGAAGCGAGGCGCGATGAATCCCGACGCCGACTTCTTCCATCGACACGGCAAGCGCGTCTCCGTCGAAGACGGCGCAAGGCGCGGCGCCTTCGGCATGCGCTTCACCAACGATGCCCTCGCGGACCTGCCCTAAGGTGATTAGCCATCCCACGCGCGCGTGATCGAAATGATGAAGCCCGCCACGGAGCGCGACGACGGCGTCGTTTTGGATCGGTTGATTGCCGCGAAAGATCGTGATCGCCAGCGGGGTTTCTTCGGGACCCCGCCGCAGCGTGCCCGCAAGGCTGAAGTCGCCCGCCTCGGCGCGAACGCCTCGGAGCGAATGAACCCCAACCGCGTTGAGCCAGGTGGCCAGGAGCTCGAGCAGCGCGCCATCGGGCAGGCTTCGCAGCCGCTTGATGAATGCCCGGCGCACACTCTGCCGCTGCCGGTCCGCGGCACGGATCGCGTCCCGCTCGGCGTTGACGGCATCGCTCGGCAGGTCCCATTCGAGCAGGGCGACGAGCCCATCGACCTCGCGGAACCTCGGGCGCCCGCCCGATGTCCGTCGCTTGGCGTTGTCGCCCCGGACGGCGGCACCCAGGGTCGGGGCCAGCAGGGCTGGGGTCCCGGCGAGCCTGCCGGTGTCGATCAAGGCCTCAGCGACCTGGACGAGGGTCCTCGGTTTGCGGCTGCCGCCACGAAGCGCCGTTTCGATGGCGTCGGAAAGGTCCCGGCCCACGGGCTCGCCAGCTTCCGCGGCCCTGTTCGCAGGTGCCGGTGGCTGTTTGCGGCTCCGGCTGCGCGGGGCCGGCCGACGTTCCCGTTCCGGCCGGGCCTCTGGGCGGGCCTCTGCCGTCGCTCCGCCCTCGGCATCGCGTTCGCGTCGGCGTCGGGGCCGGCGCTTGCGGGGCCGTCGAGCATCCCGCGAATCGTCCTCGAGATTCGCGAGAATCAGGTCGTCGTCGTCGTCTTCTTCGGGGAAAACATCCGCACCTGGAAGGTCTTGCGACACGATCAGGATCTCTTCTTCAGATTCCTCGGCCTCGGCCGGGGCCTCGGCATCGTTGTCGTCGGCCTTCTGCTCTGTGGCTTCCGGGGCGTCGCTGTCGGACGCGTCGCCGGCTGCTTCCTCGATGGCATCCTCTGGGAATTCCCGCAGGGCGAACACGCCTGGCTTGACCTTGAGGATCGGAGCGTCGCCACGGTCTTTTTTGACCATGGTGGCGAGCCTCGAGCTCATGGTGGTTTCCGGGGTTTTACCGACGTGCGAAAGAAGGTTTTTCTCGATCGCGATTTCGGTGATTTTCTTGTAGTGGAGGGGCTTTCCGGCCGAGCGGAGAACCTCCACGGCTGCTTCCGTGAATGTCATTTTGGTATTTGTTCCTGTCACTCCAGTGGGCGATACGAGGGGTCGCGACGGGGAGCAGAGACTCGCTCCACCCGCGCATTGCTCCGTTGCCCTGAGGGCCGTGAGCTATGCTCGTTCGCACTTCCACCGGACAAAAGTGGTTATTGAATTGATTTTCGGGTCAACGGACCCTTTCGTGCTCTCTCGGTACCACCGAGCCCACGGCGAGGCAACGAAACGTGACCTCCAACGGCGACAAATCTCTCCTGGTCGAGCCCCCAATCCTCGAGTCCGCCAGATTATGGGCCTTAATCCCTGTGGATTTGACTTTGGCAGACCCGAGGCCCATACGGCCGGTTTGCCGGTAATTGGCTCTGGCCGATCGCCGCTGTTACAGCCAAACAGGCATGGGCAGTGGCCGTTTGTGTCAGATGGGCGTCGCCGCTGTGGCACGCAGGACACGAACGGTGGGACCCAACGCGGTGTTTTTGGGGTGAAGTGGGTTGGCCCGCTCTTCGCATTGATCGCGCTTCGAGGAGAATCGAATGAAGGACAAAGAGATTGGCATACTGCTCGGGGGCGTGAGCGCGGAGCGCGAGATTTCCCTGAAGACGGGCGAAGCGATGTTCGAGTCGCTGAAGGGCCGCGGGTACCGTGTCCAAAAGGTCTTCGTCGACGGGGATATCGACCAGGTGCTCCGGCAGACCAGGATCGACCTTGCGGTGATCGCCCTCCACGGGACCTACGGCGAAGACGGCTGCATCCAGGGCCTACTCGAGACCATGGGCATCCCCTACACGGGCTCGGGCGTCCTTGCGAGCGCGCTTTCCATGGACAAGCTCAAGAGCAAAGAGCTCTTTCGACTCTACAACGTGCCGACGCCTTCGTACTACGCGGTGCGGCGCGACGATCTCGACCGGCTCGATCAGATTCACAGCTCGTTTGGATTTCCGAGCTTCGTCAAGCCCCGAAGCGGCGGCTCGAGTGTCGGCGCGGGAGCGGCCGCGAGCCTGAGCGAGCTACGGCAGCGCTGCGAAGATGCGGCGCGTTTCGACGAGTGGATTCTGGTCGAGCGCCTGATCCGAGGCCGCGAAGTGGCGGTTGGGCTGCTCGACGGCAACGCGCTTGGCGCGATCGAGATCGAGCCCAAGGGCGGGTTCTACGACTACAAGTCGAAGTACCAAAAAGGACAGAGCGAATATCACTTCCCTGCCCGGCTTTCGCCGACCCGCTATCAGGGCGTGCTGCATCTGGCCGAGCGGGCGGTCCACGCCGTCGGCGCGACCGGGGCAACCCGGGTGGACCTGCTGGTGACCTCGGACGAGAACGAATACGTCCTCGAGGTCAATACCCTGCCCGGGATGACCCCCACCTCCTTACTGCCGAAAATCGCCGCAGGGGCCGGCTATGACTTCGGCGACCTCTGCGAGGCCATTCTCGAACGGGCCGCCCTTCACGTGGGTGACGGGCTTCCAAGCGTCTCCGACGACGAGCGCGCCGCGTGCATCGGAGGCCGGATACTGATCGCGTCCGCCGAATAGTGCCGAGGACTTGCCCGCGGGCGGCCAAGTCCTCTTGCCAAGGCCATTCTTGACAATTCCGATGTGGGAACCCATAGATCCTGCAGGGTGAAGCTCTCCAACAAAGGCCGATACGGCGTCCGCGCCATCTTCGACATCGCCTTTCACAGCGGTGGCAAGGCGACGCAGATCAAAGACATCTCGCGCCGGCAGGCCATCCCCCCTCGCTTCCTCGAGCAGATCTTTCAGGACCTCAAGCGGGCGGGGCTCGTGACTTCCAAGCGTGGGCCTCGCGGTGGTTACGCCCTCGCGATGGACCCCGACGATATCCGGCTCGGCGACATCGTGAGGGCGCTTGAAGGGCCCGTTCTCCTGGCAGGCAACGATGCGAGTAGCGACGCGGACGAAACCAGCCGCGTCGTGACCGAAACCGTCTTTTCCGAGCTATCCGACAACATCGAGGCGTGCTTTGACGCGGTCACGATCCAAGATCTCTGTGATCGAGGTGATGCGCACGGAGTTCGCCGCGCGCCGCCTCGGCGCTATGTGTATTCGATCTGATGTCCGCAGCCGTTGTCGAAAGTGTCCTCAATCTCATCGGCGAAACGCCCGTCGTCCGATTACGCAATCTCTCGCCCGAGGGCGGTGCAACGATTTGGGGCAAGTGCGAGCACCTCAATCCAGGCGGCTCCGTCAAAGATCGCATCTGCCTCGCGATGATCGAAGCCGCCGAAGCACAAGGCCGGCTCAAGCCTGGCGACACCATCGTGGAGCCGACCAGTGGCAACACGGGCATCGGCTTGGCGCTGGTCTGTGCGCGCAAAGGATACAAGCTCGTCCTCACGATGCCTGCCAGTATGTCGCTCGAGCGGCGCGCCCTGCTCGAAGCGTACGGCGTTGAAATCGTACTGACCGAGCCCGACCGCGTGATGGAAGGCGCGATGGAAGCGGCCCGCCGTATCGTCGAAGAGCGCGGTGCGTTCATGCCCGAACAATTCTCAAATCCGGCCAATCCCGAGGTGCACGCGCAAACGACCGCGCCCGAGCTCATGCGCGCGTTCAAGGGGCAGACTATCGACGCCTTCGTTGCAGCGGTCGGCACGGGCGGGACCGTGAGCGGCGTCGGCGAGGCGCTCAAAGCGCGCAATCCCGAGGCGCGCGTGTTCGCGGTCGAGCCTGCCGCGAGCCCTGTGCTCATCGGTGGGCCTCCAGGGCCGACCAAGATTCAAGGCCTCAACGCAGGCTTCATCCCCAAGAACTATCACGCGGAGGTGGTCGACCGAGTGATCGGCGTCAGCGACCAGGATGCCTGGAACACGAAGCTCGAGCTTGCCAAGCGAGAGGGTTTGCTGCTCGGCATCAGCGCGGGCGCGAACGTCTGGGCGGCGATCGAAGTGGCCAAAGAGCTCGGGCCGGGCAAGACGGTCGTGACCATTCTGTGTGACACGGGCGAGCGCTACTTCAGCTTGGGGGAGTACTTCAAGTGATGGAGGCGCATCGTGTTTTGGTGGTCGGGGCGGGCGGGCTCGGCTCTCCGGTGCTTCGCTTGCTCGCTCAGAGTGGCGTTGCGGAGATCACCGTCATCGACGACGACCAAGTTGACGAGAGCAACCTGCACCGGCAGACCCTCTACACCCGCGCTGACGTCGGTCGATCGAAAATCGAACGCGCGGTGGCGGTGCTTCGCGAGCGTTCGCCTGGGGTTTCGGTTCGGGCGGTCGAAGGCCGCTTCGTTCCCGGCACGGCGATGGAGCTGTTGAAGGGCCAGAGCCTGGTTGTCGAAGGGGCGGACAATCTTGCGACGAAGTTTCTGGTCGCCGACGCGGCGCATCTCAGCAAAGTGCCAGCCGTTCAAGCCGGCGCCGTTCGGTGGGCCGGTTGGGCGTTTTGCGCCCTTCCCGGTTCTGCCTGCCTTCGCTGCCTCTTCGAGGACATCCCGCGCGACCGAATCGAGACCTGTGCCGAAGCAGGCGTCGTCGGCCCGGTCGTCGGGGTGCTCGGCGGTCTCGAAGCGGCCTTTGCAATTCGCTTGCTCCACGGCGAACGACCCGGCGGTGAGCTTTGGCACTATGACGCGCTCAAAGGTTCGCTTCGAAAGACGTTCGTACGGCGTCGAAGCGACTGCCCTTTGTGTGCAGGAGAGATTCAGGACCTGCGGATGGAGCGGTACACGGCGGCTTGCGCTGCCTGACGCCTGCGCCCATTTGTTGGGACTCAGAAAGGAACGAACATGGCTGTTACGGTACGCATTCCAACCCCACTCCGAACCTTGACCGGCGGAGCCGACGAAGTCTCCGTGGACGGCGGCACGGTGTCCGAGGTGATCGAACGCCTCGAGGCCAGCCACCCGGGCATGAAGGATCGTCTCTGTGACGACAAGGGTGTACGCCGCTTCGTGAACATCTACGCGAACGACGAGGACATTCGCTTTCTCGACAACCTGGAGACGGCGCTCAAAGACGGGGACACCCTGAGCATCGTGCCGGCCATCGCGGGCGGGGCCTCCGCTTGAGCCTCGACGCCACGGCACGGCGTCGGTACGCACGTCAGCTTCTTCTCGGCGAGATCGGCGACGCAGGTCAACAGCGCCTGCTCGATTCCCGATTTCGCCGCGGAGCGGGCGGCGATGCGGACGCGTATGCGGTGGCGGCCGACTATCTCGAACGGGCGGGCTGCGCAACGGACCCGAGCGGCACGGCGCTGCGCGTGCCGAGCACGTCCGCGCTCCTGCGGTTCGCGGGCTCTCCGGCCCTCGCTGAGCCTGCCGCCGCCATTCTGGGCGCCCTTTCGGCGGTCGAGCACCTCAAGAAGGTTCTAGGCATCGGCGCGGCGCGCGAGCTTCCGAGGGAGCTGAGACTGAGCGACGAGGCGTGATGCGTTTTCGTAAGATGGAGTCGATCGTCGAGGCGGTGGGCAACACCCCCATGGTCCGTCTGCGCGCGCTCGAAAAGGATACGCCCGGAACGAAGCTTTATCTCAAGCTCGAGTACGCGAATCCAGGCGGCTCGGTGAAGGACCGCCCTGCCCGTCAGATGATGCTCGACGCCATCGAAGACGGCCGGCTTCGCAGCGACAAGATTTTAATCGACGCGACCAGCGGCAACACGGGGGTCGCCTACAGCTTGCTCGGCGCCGCGATGGGATTCCGTGTTCATCTGGTGATGCCCTCCAACGTCTCGCAGGCGCGCAAAGACATCAGCACGGCGTTCGGCACCGAGATCATCTACAGCGACCCGATGGAGGGATCGGACGGTGCGATTCGGCAGGTGCGAAAGATGGTGGCCGAGGATCCGGACCGCTACTTCTACCCCGACCAGTACTCGAACCCCTCCAACCCGCGGGCGCACTACCTCGGCACCGGACAGGAGATCATCGAGCAGGTCGGTGATGTGATCACGCACTTCGTGGCCGGGCTCGGAACCAGCGGGACCTGCATGGGCACGACGCGGCGACTTCACGAACACGGTCGCAAAGTGCAGTGCATCGCGGTCGAGCCGGCCGAAGCGCTGCACGGTCTCGAAGGACTCAAGCACATGGCGAGCTCGCTCGTGCCCGAGATTTATGATCCGAAGGTTCCCGACGAAATTCTTCCCATCGGCACCGATGCGGGCTGGGACATGTCGGACCGGTTGGCGGCCGAAGAAGGCCTGCACGTCGGGCACTCGACCGGCGCGAATGTTGCGGCCGCGCTCCGAGTGGCCAAGCGCGCCGACGCGAGCTGTGTCGTTGCCATCGCGTGCGACCGGGGTGACCGGTACTTCGCGCCGATGAAATGGGAGAAGCACTATGAGTGGTGAGTCGTTTCCGTGGATCTCGGGCGACCTCGAGATCGACAAGTCGGTGATGGATGAAATCGAGCAACATGCGCTCGAAGGCTATCCAAGCGAGAGCTGCGGATTCGTCTTTGGACCGGCCGAGCAGCCGGCTCTTCTGGATGCGCTTCAGCGCGAAGAGAACGAAGCAGACAAGTACCACAAGCTCGACCCGGTCACGTTCCCACGGACCTCGAAGATGTACTTCAAGATCAACGAGCTGCGCGCAGCGCGCACCTTCGAGCAGGGGCAGATCGATGGCAGGCCGGTCAAAGTCATCTACCACTCGCACTGCGATGCAGGTGCGTACTTCTCCGACGAAGACGCGGCGACCTTCGCGAACAATGGCGAGCTCATGTGGCCCTGCGCCTACATCGTCGTGAGCGTCATGAACGGCAAGCTGGCCGAACGCCGCCTCTGGGTCCACGTGCCAGGAACCAATGGTTTCAGGGAGTCGACGTTGACCGTTCGAGAGCCCTGAGGGGGCCGCTGCGAGTCGACGCAGCAGGCGGACCTGAGGTAGGTACCGGGGCGCGAAAAAAGGCACGACACGGGACTGCGTCGAACGGGGCGGCTTGCAAAGGTGGCCGGAGGGGCTTGAGGCCTGAGGCCACGCAAGCCGCCCCTCGGAGCTCGCGCCAATCGGAGCGGGTTGCTGTCTTGCCGATTGTCACTCACACGTCGACTCCGCCCCATATCGCGCCTTTTTTCGCGCCCCTCCATTACGGAGACAGGAGCACCAACCTTCCCAACCGGCAGGCGGCAGCGCGAGCCCGAAGGGCGAAGCCCGGCGCGAATGCGCCGGCAAGGCGGAGCAAAGCGAACGCCGCGCCAGGGAGGATTACGGGTGGGGGTGGGCGGGCGGTGTAACTAAACCAAACCACGTAAGCGGTTCACCCCGCACGGAACCCCTACTCCCGACTCACTCCGTATGCCGCTGACGCTCGCGCAGACGCGCCTTCTTGCCCCGCAAATCGCGCAAGTAGTAGAGGCGCGAGCGGCGGACGTGACCGCGTGCGGCGACCTCGACCTTCTCGATGCGCGGCGAATGAAGCGGGAAAATACGCTCGACTCCGACACCGCCCGAGACCTTGCGGACCGCGAAGGTTGCGCCGGCTCCACCGCGGCTCTTGCGAATGACCACGCCTTTGAACACCTGGATACGCTCCTTTTCGCCCTCCCGAATACGGAAATGGACGTTGATCGTGTCACCCACCCGAAACGGGGTGAGGTCACGCAGCTGCGACTTCTCAATCGCATCGATTTCAGGAACACTTCCACTCATCACTAAGCCTCTTGCGAAACGGAGCCCGGAGTTAGCACGGGGTCAAAACGGGGTCAAACGGGGTTATTCGCTGCGGATTTCGGTGCCAGAAGCCGATCCAGCGTGATGGCAGCCGCAGCCCGGACCGAAAGGTGATTGAAGTCGGTCGGGCCCACAATCGGTTCCAGAAACACGTCCGCGCGCTGCAGAACGCGGTCGCTCAGGCCGTGCCCGGTGCCGAAGAGGAGGAGCGTCGGACGGGACGCGGTTCGTAGGCATTGGGCTTCGTCGGAGTAGGAGCTGCGGTCGAGGCCACCCTTGGCCGAGGTCACCACGAGGCGCGGTGTTTTCCCCTCTGCCGCCTCGATTTCAGCGATCGCGTCGTCGAGCGAGTGGCAGAGGCGCACGAGCGCAATGGCCTCTCCGCGCTCCGGAAAGCGGTGCGTTCCGGCGCCGGAGGTCCAATGATCGATGATCTTCTGGACCACAGGATGCTGGGCATCGATGGGACTCACGACGAAGTAGCCGCGAAGGCCGTAAGTGCGCGCGCTCCGAGCGATATCGTGGACGTCGAGGTTGGTGACCGAGGTGGTGACCTCTTCGCCCTGGCGGTTGACGACGGGGTGGTGGATGAGGGCGCAGTAGACGGCGGGCACGTTGGGGGGCTTATCACAGGGTCAGTTGGAGTACACCGGGGCGCGGGGGAACGCGACGCGGGGATTCAACGGACGGGGCGGCTTGCAAGCGTGGCCGGAAGGGCTTGAGGCCTGAGGCCACGCAAGCCGCCCCTCGGAGCTCGCGCCAATCCGGGGTGGCTGCTGTCTTGCGGATTGTCACTGACACGCCGCCGAACCCCCGCATCGCGTTCCCCCGCGCCCCTCCGTACGTAGATGTTGAGCCAGGTGTTCGAGCGCAAATCGCGAACCCTTTCACTCGCAAGAATGCGTGAGCGTCGGTGCGCCCCGCAGGCCCCCCCTTTAACGAGAGCAGGCGGCAGCGCGAGCCCGCAGGGCGAAGCACGGCGCAGAGCGCCGGCAAGGCGAAGCGCAGCGACCGCCGCGCCAGGGAGGATTACGGGTGGGGGTGGGCGGGCGGTGTCACTAAACCTGACCAGGCCCCACGCCCATGATCCACCCCCCACCACATCCACGGCAGCCTCAGCGGCAGCCTCAGCGGCAGCGTCAGTCTCAGTGCCAGTGCCAGTGCCAGTGTCAGCGCCAGCGCCAGTGGCGGTGGCGGTGGCGGTGGCCGTAGGACCGTGTCCGTGAGCGAGACTGTGCCTGGCCATTGCACTATCCTCCTTGCCATGGACAGTCGGTATCCCTCGGTCGTGCTCGTTGTTTGTGCGTTCGTTTTCCTTGGGACCGCGATCGTGTTCACCGTCATGCCGCAGGAGATGTTTGCGCCGCTCGGGCTCACGGTGCCCGTGGGGGCGCCGCTGACCGAGCTTCGCGCGGTGTATGGCGGGCTGGAGGTGGCGATTGGGGTGTTCCTTTTGTTCTGTGCGCGGCGTGGCGGTGTTGCGCTCGAGCTGGGGCTGTTGCTCAGCTTCCTGAGCTTCAGTGGCCTCGCCGCTTATCGCGGAATTGGAATGGGCGTCGACGGGCCTCAGGTGCCGATGATGTCGGCGTTGCTACTTGCGGAAGCGGCCGGTGCGATGTGTGCGCTCTCGGGGTTGCTCGTGCGTGCGCGTGGTTCTTCGAACGCTCGAGCAAGGCGCCTAGAACGGAGACCCAGCCAAGAAACGTGACCGCGCTAGCGGCCCTCGCGGATCTCTTCGAGCAGCTTCCGGTCCTCATCGGTAAGCTCCGCTGTCTCCAACAAGTCCGGCCGTCGTTTGAGTGTTCGCCTCAGTGATTCCTTCCGTCTCCAGCGTGCGATCGCCGCATGGTTTCCGGAGCGCAGGATATCGGGGACTTTTTGGCCCCGAAACTCTTCTGGGCGCGTGTACTGTGGGTACTCCAAAAGACCGTCGGCGTGTGATTCGTCGGCGGCCGACTCGTCATTCCCGAGGACGCCTGGCAGCAGGCGTGCGGTGGCCTCGATGACCGCAAGCGCGGCCGCTTCGCCGCCGAGTAAGACGAAATCACCCAGTGAAACCTCTTCGTCGACGAGCCCGCGGATGCGTTCGTCGAAGCCCTCGTACCGGCCGCAGACCAAGGTCAGTGAATCGAGCGCTGAAAACCTGCGCGCGTGTGCCTGAGAGAAACGCGCGCCTTGCGGCGTGAGGAGCACCCGGTGTGTGGGCTTCCCTCCCCTCGCTTCGTCCAGGTGATCCAAAGTTGCCGCAATCGGGCCTGGCATCAGAACCATCCCGCTCCCGCCGCCGTACGGTGAGTCGTCGACGGTTCGATGGCGATCGCGGGTGAATTCGCGCGGCGTGATGGGATCGATGTCGATGGTACCGGCCTCCTGGGCCTTCCCCAACAGCCCGGTGCGCAGGACATCGAAGAGCTCCGGGAAGAGCGTGACGATTTCAAATCGCATCAGCGGGGCTTCTGCAGGGGAATGTCATCGAGGTCTTTGAGGAGCACTTGGCCGGCTTCGACATCGACTCGATCGAGCCACTTCGGGAGCATCGGCACTTCGAGGAAACCATCGGGTCGTTCGATCTTCAAGCACTCGGCGCTCGGGTAGTCGAGGACATCGATCACTCTGCCGATCGATTCGGTGCCTTCGAACGCTTCGAGGCCGATCAGGTCTGCGTGGTAGTACTCGCCGTCCTCGAGCTCGGGCAAGGCTCCACGCGGAATGCACAGCCTGTAGCCGCGAAGCGCTTCCACGTCCTCGCGCGAGCTCACCCCTTCCAAGCGCAACAGCAAGGCTTTCGGGCCGCGTCGCGCAGTCAGGACGTCGACTAGGACAGGCTCTTCATCGCCTTCGCCGAGGAGAAAGACCTCCGACATTTGTTCGAGCAGGGTCGACTCCGGATTGAACACGTGGACACGGACCTCGCCCTTCACGCCCTGCGGCCGTGCGATGACACCCAGCTCGATCCAGGAAACCGGTTCGGCACGTTTGGTCAAGGGTGCCTTTCGTGCCCCGCCGGGGCACAGGGTTACTCGAGGATGTCGAGGATGGCGCGCTTGCGCAGGCGCGCCGAAGTGGCGGCCAGCAGCGTGCGCATCGCGCGAGCGGTCCGACCTTCCTTGCCGATGACCTTGCCGAGGTCGTCGGGGGCGACCGTGAGCTCGAGCACGACGGCCCGGTCTTCTTCGACCACGTTCACCTCGACGGCGTCGGGGTCGTCGACCAGTGAGCTCGCGATGTACGCAATCAGGTCCTGCAGCTTGTCTCCAGCCACTTCGTTGCTCACCTAGGAAGCCGTGGCTGCAGCAGCCACGGCCTTGTTGTGCTCTTTGACCACGTCGCGGACGCGATCGCTAACCTGTGCTCCGACGCCAACCCAGTAGTCGAGACGCGCCTGGTCCACGCTGGCCTCCCCGATGGGGCGGCTGGGATCGTACGTGCCGATCTGTTCGATAAAGCGCCCGTCGCGAGGCTTTTCCTTATCGGTGACGACAATGTGATAGTAGGGACGCTTCTTGGCGCCGGCGCGTGATAGTCGAACCTTGACCATGGATTCCTCGTAAACGGCGGGCCGAGCCCGACCAAAAGACGCCGGAAGCTAGTCAGAGCCTGCCTCGGCGTCAAGCCGCCGCCCCGAATGGTCTTTTGCGGCTTGGCGCTCGGGCGCTAGAACGTAAGGGATGCGTTGCTTCCTTACCGTATTGGCCCTGAGCCTCTGCCTTGGCTGCAGCCGGAGCAAGCCCAAGGGCGCGGAGGGCGCCGAGCTGCCCAGCGTACGGATTGCGCTCGTCACCGACCTCAAGGGCTATCTCGAGCCTTGCGGCTGCACGAGCGATCCCCTCGGCGGCATCGACCGGCTCGCGGCTCAGATTCGAAGCCTCCGCGCCGGGCCTGCGCCGGTGGTGTTCCTGATCGCCGGAGATACGTTCTTCGACACGGCCACGATCGAGCCCGCTCGCGTCGACCAGGCGAGCCGCAACGCCAAGACCCTCGCGGGGATTCTCGATGGCTTGAAGGTCGCTGCCGTTCTGCCCGGTCGCAGCGATCGCGCACAGCCTTCCGATATCCTCGACCCTTTGAAGGCGGCATCCGATTTCCCTTGGCTTGCGATGCAGCGCAATGCCGAGCTGCTCGGAGTGAACGCGGGCGACCTTCGCTTGGCCGTCGTTGGCGTGCGCCCCGGCGCCGACCGAAACGCCGTCGAGCCGCTGGTTGCGTCGGCCGAGGCAGAATCCGAGTTGACGATCGCGCTCGTCGACGGGTCGCGCCGTGACGCCAATCGCATCGGAGCCATCGACGGCGTCGACTTGGTGATTCAGGGCGGGCTCGACGAGGATGACCCGGTGTCTCCCCGTGAGGCGGGGCGTGCCTGGCTCCTGCACGCGAGCCGGCAAGGCCAAGGGCTCACCGTGGTCGACGTCTACCTAAAAAGGAAGGGAGAAGCCTTCATCGATCGAAGCAACTGGTCGCGCGCCGAACGGGCACGCCGCTTGGATGCGCAGGTCTCGGACCTCGGTGAGAAGATCGCGGGCTGGGAGACATCGGGCGACGTCGACGCCGCCGACCTCGAGTCGCAGCGGGCCCGCTTGGCCGCACTCAAAAAAGAGCGGCAAGCCCTGGATGCGCCGGCGCCGTCGACGAACGGCAATGCGCTCTTTGCGACTTGGATTCCACTCCCGAAGAAGGCGCCGAAGGACCCGGCGATCGAGGCGCTCATGCGCAAGCACGACAAGGTCGTCAACGACGCCAATCGCGTCGCCTTTGCGAACCTCAAACCTCCGCCGCTTGGACCGGGCGACATCGCCTACGTGGGGTCGGCCGCGTGCAGCGGTTGTCACCAGCCAGCCTACGCCTGGTGGGGTGCGCATGCCCATGGGCACGCGTATCGCACACTGCAGGAGCGCAACAAGGAATACAACCTGGACTGCGTGGGATGCCACGTGACCGGCTATGAGCAGCCCGGCGGATCGACGGTGACCCACAATCTCGATCTCGCGCTGGTGAACGTGGGTTGCGAGAGCTGTCATGGGCCTGGGGCCGCACATGCGAACAACCCGGAGAAGTTCGGCATCCTTCGCGACACCCCCGAGTCGACCTGCCTGCAGTGTCACAACACCCAGCACAGCGACCTCTTCGACTACGAACGCTACAAGAAGACCCTGGTCGTTCCCGGTCACGGCCTTCCACCGGGGTAACGCCGGCGCGCGACGGGGCGAGATTCAGAGCGCGAGAGACCGGGGCTTCACGTTGCTGTGAATCCACTGGACGATTTCATCGAGCGGCGCACCCGGGGTGAAGATGGCGCCGACCCCTTTGGCGAGGAGCGCCGCCAGGTCCTGCTCCGGGACGATTCCGCCACCGAAGACCAGGATGTCGTCCGCGCCGCGCGCCGAAAGGGCGTCCATCACCGCTGGAAACAGGGTGTTGTGGGCGCCGGACATCACCGAGAGCCCCACGGCGTCGACGTCTTCCTGAACGGCTGCCACGGCGATCATGTCGGGTGTCTGGTGAAGCCCGGTGTACACCACCTCGAAGCCCGCATCGCGCAACGCGCGCGCGACGATTTTGGCGCCGCGATCGTGACCATCAAGCCCGGGCTTTGCGACGAGAATGCGGATCTTGGGGGCGGGCATCGGAGTTTGTTTACTGCAGTGATGGCGTCAGCGCCAGCGACAGTGCCAGCGTCAGTGCTGGTGATGGTATAAAGGGGCCCCATGCTTTGGCCCAGGTCCTTTGGCGGCAGTATTCACGCGGGGCTTCCTGACATCCGTGCCGACGTCCAAGCGTGGTCTGCAGAGGAAGGGATCGCTCGACCGTCGGACGCGTTGATTGCGGATTTCTATGTGCCGATGACGGACTGGGTGGCGGAGCACGTCGAGGATCGGATGCTGGTGCTTGGGCTCAACGGCGCGCAGGGGACCGGGAAGTCGACCTTGGCTCGGCTGCTGCAGAGGCTTCTTCTGCGCGTTCATGGGGTGCGCGCGGCGATCCTGTCGCTCGATGATCTCTATCTTTCACGAGCGCAAAGGCTCGAGCGCGCGCAAACGATTCATCCACTACTGGCGACGCGCGGTGTGCCCGGCACGCACGATGTAGATCTCGGGATTCGCGTGCTTCGCTGTCTGCGGGAGGGCCGACCGATCGCGCTGCCGAGGTTCGACAAGGCCAAGGACGAGCGCCATCGGGTGGCTGACTGGCCTCCCTGGAAAGGGCGCTGCGACCTCGTGATTTTCGAGGGCTGGTGCATGGGCGCGCGACCGCAGCGCGCCGACGAGCTCGAAGCGCCGGTCAACGAGCTCGAGCGCGACGAGGATCCGACCGGGGACTGGCGCTGGTACGTGAATCGCGAGCTCGGTGGCCGCTACCAGGCGCTCTTTGCCGAGCTGGACATGCTGTTGATGCTCCGTCCACCGAGCTTGCGCGAGGTCTATGCATGGCGCGAAGAACAGGAAGCGCGCCTGCGGACGGCGAGCAGCGGTTCTGAAGTCATGACGCCGGCCGAAGTGCGCCGCTTTGTCATGCATTTCGAGCGCCTGACCCAATTCATGTGGGAAGAGATGCCGGGGCGCGCCGATGCGGTCGTCGACCTCGGCGATGATCATGCGCCGGCTCGCGTCGAGCTCGGCGACGAGCGCCGCGCCTAGCTGGCCTTGTCTCGAGTCTCTTCTTCGACGTCGCGATCGAAGTCGCCGGCGGGGCCGTCGTACATCTCTTGGGAATAGTGCGTTGAAAAGGCGTTCATCATGCGTTCAAACGGCAGGTCGTCGAACTCGCCGTGGAATCGGAGATACTCCATGTGTTGATGGCCATCGAGATCAAAGGGGTGGTAGATCGAATCCTCGAACCCGTCGAACTCCAAGGGCTTCATCCGGAATCTTTCGCAGAGCTCGATGTTGAAAGCCGGCGTGGCCTTCACCCATTGGCCACCGAGCTCGATCGCGGTGTACCCATGCCAGTAGAACACGTCGGTCTTCATAGTCTGGCGCATGCGCTCGGTAGAGAGATGGTTCTTCACGTCAGCAAAGCCGAGCCGAGCGGGGATTCCACGGGCCCGGCACGCCGCTGCGAGCAGAATCGCCTTGGGCACGCACCATGCCCGGCCGAGCTCGAGCGACCTGCTCGCCTTCAGGCCGGGGATGGTCAAAACCAACGCATAGGGGTCGTACCGAACGCCGTCGCGAACCGCGTAATAGAGTTGGACCGCCTGCTTGCGGGGGTCGCCGCTCGCTCCGGCATGGTCTTTGGCGAACGCGACGACATCGGCGTGGTCGCAGTCAATGGTCGGAGTAGCCGCCAACGCGTCGTTCATAGAAGGGATTGTGACCCATCGGTCACGCCCGTGCAGCTCGAACCCGAGCCTGCCGTGCAGCCGTAGCAGTGCCTGTTTGTCTGAATCGTTCGGGCCTGGAGCTTCGCGAGATCGAAGTCGCGAATGTGCCTTGGGGCTTCGTCCGACACCGGGATGTCGAGCATTTGGTTGAAGTCGCAATCGAAGAGCCGCCCGTCCCAGCCGACCGAAACCATGGTGCGGCACATCAGGCCCTGCGCCGCCTGCGGATTGAATGATTCGATCAGTCGCCGCATGTAGCCTTCGAGATTGCCCGTTTCGAGCAGCCAGTCCAAGTATCGGCTGATCGGCATGTTCGTGATGGTGTAGAGCGAGTCGAACGACAGGTCGTGCAGGCGCTCCATCTCGTGTTTCCACTCCGCCTCCAAGCACGCTTGGGCGGCCGGAAGCACCGCGCCAACCGGGTTGGTCACCAAGACCAGCCGCAGCCCCGAACGGCCGTCCCCGTAGCCGAGCTCGTTCAAACGCCGTAGCGCGCGAAGGCTCTTTTCGAACACGCCGTCGCCTCGCTGTGTGTCGGTGCAAGCCGCTTGGTAATGAGGGAGCGAGCAAACGAGCTCGACGCCGTGTCGCGCAAAAAATTCCGGCAAATCCCGGTGTGGGCCGGTCTCCAGAATCGTGAGGTTGCAGCGGTTGATGACGTGCCGATCGAGCGCGGCGCACTGCTCCACAAGCCAACGAAAATGCGGATTGAGCTCGGGCGCGCCGCCGGTGATGTCGACGGTGGGAATCGGGTTTCGCCGAAGCGCCTCGACGCAGAGGCCGGCGGTCTCACGGGACATGACCTCGGTGCGATCGGGGCCCGCGTCGACGTGGCAGTGACGGCAGGTCTGGTTGCAGAGCTTGCCGACGTTGATCTGAAGGATGTCGACGGCGGTGGGCTGGAGCGGCCACAGCCCTTCCCGGCTCATTGCCTCGTGGAAGTCGCTTTGGATGGGTAGCCCGCCGAGCTGCCTGAGCTGTTGACTTCCCGCGGCCAATGGGAGGCGCCGAGCGTGGAGTGAGCGCCTCGGGGTGGCGTGGGGTTGCGGATTGGATGGCATGGTTCGGCGGTCGTTAGGAGCCAAGAGGTCCTACGGGAACGAGGCAGGTACGTTAGCAGCCGCTTGCGGTCTCGTTAGTCGAAATCAGAGGCGGGTGAACTTCCCGTCGAAGGTCCCCATCGCGAACGGCGTGAGGTAGACTGTGGTGCCGGCGTCGGTGAGGCGTCCCGCCAGCCAGGAAGGCTCGATGCCCTGGGCCAGCAGCTCGTAGAACGCGAGGACTGCGCCGCGGCGCTCGGAACGATCGAGGACGAGCTGGTGCCCCTCTGCGTCGAAGGCCTTGAACACGCCGTTGCGCTCGATGCGAAATGGCGCGATGAGCGCAAACGGCTCGGAGAGCGACGGGCTTGCCTGCAGCGTCCTTCGGTAATCTTCTGTGACTTCGGCGAAGCTCTGGCTCGCGACTTGGTGGAGGCGGTCCCAGCTCTCCGCGGGGACGTCGGGCTCGACCTCGTATTGCAGCACTCGGATTCGCCTCGGGTTGGGTCCCGACTCGACCTCGGCCAAGCCGACCTGAAGCTGCCGCGGGCACGGGCCGAGCGATGCGTTGGCGTTTCGGAGGCGGTCTTCGCGGTAGATGCTGCCGGAGTGGGCGTCGACGAGATAGCGGCGCTCGAGGCTTGCGCGCTCGGTCCCCGGCAGCCATTCGCGACCGACCTCGACCATGGTCCGGTCGGACAAGAGCTCGACCTCCGGCAGCGAACCGGGGCGGGCCCCCAACCACGCGCCGATACGCTGTTCCGCTTCCGGGGTTGGAGTCACGGCGCGAAGCGCGTCGGCAAGCTGGGAGGCGCCTTCGAGAAGGCGTGCGACACGCCGGAAGTCAGCGGAGCGGAGCGCTTGTTGAAGCCGGCCGATGAAACGGCCAAGGCCGGACGGAGTGGGTTTCGGCGCCACAGCGATCAGGCGTTCGAGCGCCGCATCGACCGAGGGCGCGTGTTGCGCCTTGTCGACGCCGATGCGCGTGATCGCGGTCAGCAGGTCGTCGAGTGCATCGGCAAGCTCGCCCGCTGGACTTTGCTCGGGTGACTGGGTCGCGATGGAAACGAGCGAGCCGGGCGGCGAGGAGTCCTCGCGCATCTCCATTCCGGCCACGAAATGGAGGGCTGCCAGAACATGGGGACCATCGTTCCGGGCGTCGCTCGACACGCACTGGAGCTCGCCGTCCCGAAGGCTCAGCGTAACCATCTCGACGCGGCCTTCGACTTCGATGTCCATCGTGAGTCGATGAACCGCTCCTTCTCCCGTCGCCGCCCCGAGCACGCGCAGGTGCCGGACCGCAGCGTCACGCAACGGAGTCGGCATTCCCATGCTCCCCTCGCCTCAAGACGTCGTGCTTGCGTTTCAGCTCGAAGCGGACGGTGCCCGGCGCCCGACGAAGATCCAGCGTTAGCGCCTCTCCGACGAGGCCCCTCGCGACATCGTCGCGCCCTTCGCGTTCGACTTGTTCGGCGCGGTGCAAGAACGCCTTGGCCATCGCGCGGACGAGAATCGGATTTCGCTCGATCCGCAGACGGTCGACTTCGATCGCGCGCCGAAATGCAGGCAAAGCGAGGGCGTACTGCTCGCGGCGCGCAAAGGCCATCCCGATGCCGATCAGCGGCACCGCCCAGTCGTCGCGCCGAGCCGCGGCTGATTCGAATCGGGCAATCGCCCAGGTCACTCGCCCAAGTAAGAGCCACAGGCGTGCCATGAAGTAGTCACGCCAGCCCAGCGTGATCGCCGGAAGGCTATCGCGAGGGCCCTTGCGAGGCACCGGCTTGTTGCCGACCTCCGACCAGTCGATCGTCGCGGCCTCCTCGCCCCGAAGCTCCATGCGCGCGGCAATGGCTGAGAGGGCGTCCTCGATCGCGGCGCGAAGTGCGGGCACTGCGGTGGCGTTGTACCGGTCGGTCAGCTCGTCGAGGGCGCGTCCGTCACCGATGCGCGCGCAGGTACGCGCCGCCTGAATGGCAATGCTCACGTCCGCATGGTCCAGAAACTTGGTCACGAGGTCGGTGCTCTCCGGAGAGCCCAGGCTCTCCATCGCTTCGAGGGCTTGGAGGGGCAGCTTCGGCTGATCCTCTTCGAGCGAGCTCCGCACTTCGCTCAGTCCGCGTAGGTCGCCGTGCATCCCGAGCGCGCCTGCAAGGGCGATCCGCTCTTCGGCGACGAAGCTTCGTTCGAAGCGCTCCGCGAGCGCCGGCTGAGCCCTGGCGTCGTCCATGCCTCCGAGCACTCGGGCCGCAGCAGCCACCAGCGCCCCGCGTTCGGCCTCGAGCACGGCCACCAGAGCGGGCACCAGTCGCGGATCCCTCGCGAAGCGAAGCGAGGTGATGAGCCCGATCCTGGAGTCCAAGGGCACGCATCCGTCGCTGCCTTCGATGATCGCCGTGATGTGATGGACGACCAGGTCGGAAAGCTCCGAGACACGCATCAGCAGCAGAGCCCGCTGGTCTCCGGGCAGCCCACGAAACGCATCGACGCTCGATTGGCCGTCCCAAAACGCGCGAATCTCGAATTGAGTGCGCTCGGCCAAGCGTTTCCACTGCTCGTGTTCTTGGCGCGCGGTGCGGCCGGGAGTGCCCGGAAGCTGGGCCCGCACCTGGGCGAGCTCGTAGCCGAGCTCGACGTCCCGAAGGTTCGCAATCACTTGAATCCCTTTTCGGACTTCGTCGCTGTGCAGCAAGCGCCGGTCGGCGAGCCGTTGGCGAAGGCGAGCGAGCGCGGCACGTCGTTGCCGCCTCGACCCTGCGCGAAGCACCGCGAGCAGCGTCGGGACGTCATCGATCCGTTCGACCGAAAGCCCTTCGTCACCGGTCGTGCTCAGTCGGCCGAGAAAGGAGGGGTCCGCCGTCACCTCGGTCGGAGGACGGACGGATGGATGACGCGCAGCCTCCGGCTGAACGCTTCGCATTCCAAGTTGTGCAAGGTCATGTGCCACAACGATGCGCACCAAGGCACGCGCAACCTCGGCGTCGTCGATATCCGCCGCACAGCCAAGCGCCTCCCGAGGGTTCGCATACTCATTGCCGGCAATCCCCTCCCGCAAGCAAAGCTCGAGCGTATCCAAGTCTGTATCCAAGTTGTGCGCCACGTTACTGATTCAAGGATAGCGAGTGCGGGGACGGACCCCCAATTGGCCGCGAGTTCCACGCGAATCGCCCCGTTCCCGGTAGCGGCCACGGCCACGGTCACCGCCACCGACACTGGCACCGGTGCTGACGCTGGCGCTAGCTCGCCGCAGCGCCCAGACTCCCCGCCGCATGGAGATCTGGAAAGAGTTCAGCTTCGAAGCGGCACACCTGCTTCCAAACGTGCCCGAAGGACACAAGTGCAAGCGGCTACACGGCCACTCGTATCGAGTTCGGGTCTATGTCGAAGGTGAGCCGGATTCGGAGCTCGGCTGGGTCGTCGACTTCGCCGAAATCAAGGAGGCGTGCGACCCGATTCGGCGGCGCTTGGACCACTACTACCTAAACGAGATCGAGGGCCTCGAGAACCCGACCAGCGAGGTGCTGGCCGAATGGATTTGGCGCAATTTGAAACCGGCGCTGCCCATCCTGAGCCGGCTCGAGGTGAGCGAAACCTGCACGTCCGGATGCTCGTACCGGGGCAGCTGACCGATGGCCGGTGCGGCGCGAACGAAGACGATCGTGCTGCTCAGCATGGGCTACGATAGCCTGAGCACCTGGCATCAGCTCGGACGGCCGGCGGCGGTCTACTTCGACGTGGGCTCGCAGTACACCGCGCCCGAAATCGAACGGTACCAAAAGCTGCGCACCTCGTTTCCGCAGCTGCTCCCGGTGCAAGACATGCGTTGGCTCGGCGAAAAGGAACAGGACGATCGCTGGGTGCCGCTTCGCAATCTCGTGATGACCGTTCGGGCCGCGGCGCTCGGCTACGACGACATCGTCATGTCGGCACCTTCGGACTGGGCGCCCGACAAGCGGCTCGCGTTCACGCTTGCGACGAGCTTGGCGCTGCGGGTTGCGCAGCCTGGGGTGCGGTACCGCGTTCGCCGACCGTTCAGCCACTGGACCAAGGCCAAGCTGATCGCGGCGACTCCCCTCGGGCTTCTCGAGGAGTACGCATACTCCTGTTACGAAGGCACCGATCCTCCGTGCGGCCGATGCGCGGCCTGCGGTCGCGCCATCATCGCCCATTTGGCGGCCGGTCGTGAGCCGCCGACCGAGATTCGCCCGGGGCTCAGCTTCCGCGAGCTGATGGACCTTCGGCGCGGGAGTACGAACGGCTCACGTTTCGGTGAAGTGGCACGGATGCGGCCGGGGGAGCTCGTGTACGTTCCGCTGCGAGGCTGGGAGCTCCTTCGCGCCTGGGACGCGTATCGCAGGCGCTAGCACTGACGCTGGCACCCGGTAGAGACGCCGCTTCGCGCCGTGCACGGGGCTTCGCTGGCGATTGCACGGTTCTCGCCTGTGGCGCAGACTACCCGCTATGATCAAGTTCGTCGCGGGTGCCCTCCCGAGCGCTGCCCTGGCGCTCGCGCTTCTTTCTCCTGTTGCACCGCGCCTCAGCGGCAGCGAAGCCCGCGCCCGAAGCTGCTACGAGGTCTGGGCCGAAGCCACGAAAATGGGCTCGTATTATCGGCACCGCGTCTACGTCGAAAACGACTGCGAGTACTGGCTACAGTGCTCGCTCTGGACCGATGTGGATCCGCAGCCGCCGGTCATGTTGAGCGTCGGGCCGGGGATGACCGAGCACGGAGAGACCAGCGGTGACTCGCAGTATAGCGATCCGAAGGCATTCGGCGCGTGCCGTCGGCAGTAGGCGTATTCAGCGCGCGCGTTTCGGCACTTCGCGGTTGAGCACGCCGAGGACCGCCTGCAGATCTTCCCAAACTGGCTTCTTGAACTGCGGGCTCCTGAGCAAAAACGCCGGGTGATACGTGGGCATGACGGGCACGCCGCGCCACGCTCCCCACACGCCGCGCCAGGGCCCCGCCGGTGGCACGCACTCGAGGTTCTCCGCAGCGCAGCGGCCGAGCGCGACGATCACTTTGGGCTGCACGAGCTCTAGCTGTGGCACCAGGAAGTGTGCGCATGCCACGGCTTCGCTTGGAAGGGGCGTCCGGTTTTCGGGGGGGCGGCATTTCACCACGTTGCAGATGTAGACGCCGTCGCGCGGGTAGCCCATCGCCGCGATCATCCGGTCGAGCAGTGTCCCCGCCCGCCCGACGAACGGCCGGCCTTCCTGGTCCTCGTGATAGCCGGGGCCCTCCCCGACGAAGACCAGATCGGTGTCCGGCGTCCCACGCGCGAAGACGCTCTTGGTGCGTCCCTGGCTGAGGTCGCAGCGTACGCAGGTGGCGGCTTCGTCGGCCAGCACCTGCAGGCGAGCCTGGCAGTCCTGAAGCGTCTCGGAAGGCGCCGACGTACTTGCCGACCCTGGATGCGGCACGGCGGGCTCCGACACTGGAAAACCCTGGGCGCCCAGGCTTTGCTCCCAAAGCAGCAGCTCACGTGTGCTGGCAATCACCGAGGCAAGCTCGTTTTCGGGTTCGCTGGGCACCGGGAGGCGAGTATAGGCCGGATTCGTTGACTTGGCCGTCGCCGGGTCGCTAATCTCATGTTCCAGGGGGATTCGAAGGGGAAGATGTCACGGGCTCGGGTCTTGGCCATTGGGGACACCCATGTGGGGATGAAGCGCACCCACAACGAGGACAGCTTCATGCTGGCCGAGGAGGATAACCTCTACGTCGTCGCCGACGGCATGGGCGGGCACTCCTCGGGCGAAGTGGCGAGCGGCATGGCCATCGACACGCTTCGGGAGTTCTTCCGTGCCACCAGCGCAGATGCCGAGGCCACCTGGCCGTACAAGATGGACAAGGCGCGCGGCTACGAAGAGAACCGCCTCATCACCGGGATCAAGCTCGCCAATCTTCGCATCCACGAAGCAGCGAAAAAAGACCCACGGATGCACAGCATGGGCACGACCGTATGCGGGATCCTCGTGGTCGAAGACGGCGTTCTCATCGGACACGTGGGCGACAGCCGCGTCTACCGAATTCGCGACGGCAAAATGGAGCAGCTCACGAGCGACCACTCGTTGCTCAACGACTACATCAAAATGAAGCGACTCTCCGAAGAGGAGATCGAGAACTTCCCGCTGAAGAACGTCATCGTTCGAGCGCTCGGCATGAAGTCCACGGTCAAAGTCGACACGGTGCTCGACCGACCGGAAATCGGAGACATCTACGTGCTTTGCAGCGACGGCCTCTGCGGCCCAGTCACCGACGCCGAGATCCAACGCATCGTGGGGTCGCATCAAGATCTGCAGACTGCCGCCAACAAGCTCATCGAGAGCGCCAACGAAGCGGGCGGCCCGGACAACATTACCGTGGTGCTCGCCAAGGTGATGGGGCTCAGTTGAATTGACCGATCAGGATCATTGAGAAAACCCCGGATCCCCGTGTACCGAGCCGCACGATAGGCTATGGGGCACTGGATCCAATGAATCGACGTCCTCTCGCAAAGAAGAAGCGCCAACGGACTGTTCTCAAGGCACCCGAGCCTGAAGTCTCGTCGGACTTGATCGCGGTCCTTTGCCAGCGACTTGCGCAGAACCTTTCCGTGCGACGCGCGCTACCCGGTCGCGGGCGGCTGCACATCGATCGACAGCTACCCTTTCTCTGCGTCTATCGCCAACCCGCTGATTTCCGGGATCTTGGAACGCAGCGGCTGGTCAAGGGTGAACCCTCCTACCTCGTCTCGCCAAGCGCACCCAACCTCAACAAGGATGTCTCGAAGCTTGTGCGGGAAGTTGTCAAGACCTTGGCTGCGGAGTTCGGCGCATTCTTGATCGTCGAGATCTGGGCTGGGGCGGAGGGAGGCAAGGCCAACGATCCAGCGAGCCCATCCGTTCCCCCGAGCTTCACCATTCACGCGCCGAAAGCGGACCCAATCATACCCACGATCGAGGTTTTCGAGAAACACCTACAGCGGATCAAGATCCTCAAGCAGCGGGTGGAGGTGACCGTCGAACACGACGGTCGGGGCCATCCGCCCGGGATGCGTCCGTGGTTGACGCGAGCGGAGTCCGAGGAGTTGAACTGCTCGTTCGTCGGGCTCACTGTGCCGCCGGTTTTTCGTGCGCCCAACGCGGGCAAGGAGTTCCCACTTATCGCGAGAACGTTGCGCCGTAGCCTGAGCCTCGCGCTTCGGCACACCTACTTCGAATTCGCTCGCTCCAATACGACACACCGGCCGCCACACTTTCATTCGTTGGGAAGGAGAGCAGTTGTCAAGGCCGTGTGGGGGATCGATGGGCAGTTGGCGGAAGTCAGCAACCAGTTCGACTACTTGTTGCAAGTGACACCAGTGAATGCCAAGAGCGCTAACAAGCGCTTCGAACGGCAGGGCTTCGAGCGGCCGCCCGTGTTTCACTACCCGCCTCTGCCGGTCGATCCCGACTTGTTGAAGCGCCAGCTCTACAGAATCCCGATTGAGCGCGTCGAAGACCCCGCCCTCCAACAGCTATTTCGGGAGAAGCGGAACGAGCTGGATTTGAAGCTCACGATGCTGCGCGACCGAGACACCCCGCGCTTTTTTTACGAAAGCCTTCAGCTCTTCGGCGGGGTTCAGGACGATTTGCTGCAGCAGGCCAAGGACCTGTTGACAGCGCAGTCGGGCCAGGCGTCCGGTAGGGGTGGCCGAAAGGTGAGGGCAACCGCGTTTGCCAAACGGGCGGAGGCGGAGTTTGACTACTATCGCCAGCGGTTCGCCGCATTCAAGGCGAAGGCCCGGGTGACGGACGAGGTCAACGGGTTGATCGTGTCGCGCGGCCAACTTTTGATCAGCCCGGACCTGACCCTTGCTCCGTCGCGCGTCGAAGCCTTGTTGGCGCACGAAGTTGGGACACATCTGCTCACCTATTACAACGGCCGCATCCAACCGTTCCAGCAGCTCTACACCGGGCTGGCTGGCTATGAAGAGCTACAAGAAGGACTCGCCGTTTTGGCCGAGTACCTGGTTGGCGGACTGAGTTCCAGTCGCATGAGGCAGTTGGCCGCGCGCGTGGTCGCCGTTCAGGCCTTGACGGAACGTGCGTCGTTCGTCGACACGTTCCGCATGCTCACTCGTGACTTCGGGTTTTCGACGCATGGCGCGTACAGCGTCGTCATGCGCGTTTATCGCGGCGGCGGCTTGACCAAAGATGCGGTGTATCTGAGAGGACTTGGGAAGGTCTTGCGGTACGTGCAAGCAGGGGGCGACCTCAAGCCGCTGTTTGCCGGTAAGCTGGCGGCTGAACACATCCCCATCATCAAGGAACTCCAGTACCGCAAGGTGCTCAAGCCCATTCCGATCGTGCCGCGCTATATGAAGGATCCGGCAGCGATCGAGCGGCTTGAACAGCTGCGCCAGAGTAGCGCTTCGGTCGTCGATCTAATCGGCAAGCCTGGGGCAAAGTAGTAAGCAAATGAGGCTAGGCATCGTCGTCAACGTGATGAAGAGCGACGCGCAAGGCGCCACGAGCTACCGATTGGCTGCGGACGCCATCCGCCTGGGGCATGAGGCGTGGGTGATGAGTACGGGCAGGCTCATCTATGCTCCAGACGGGAGCATTCACGCGCTTGCCCGCACTGTTCCCAAGGGATCCTATACGTCGGCGCGATTTCTCGAAGTGCTCAACAGTCGCAAGGCGATCAGCAAGTCGATCGCCATCGATGATCTGGACGTGCTCCTGCTGCGAAGCAACCCGTCAGTGCAGCAAGCTTGGGCGCAATCGGCAGGTATTCAGTTCGGACGATTGGCGATGCGCCGTGGGGTCATCGTACTCAACGATCCCAATGGCCTGGCCAAGGCCATGAACAAGCTCTACCTGCAAACGTTTCCCGAAAGAGTGCGCCCGCGAACGCTGGTTACCAGGCAGCTGGCTCAAGTTGAAGAGTTCCTTGAGCGCGAAGGGACAATCATTTTGAAACCGCTGCAAGGATCGGGCGGAACTGGCGTATTCATCGCGCGCAGTAGCGCTGAGCACAACCTGAAGGAAATCTTCGCTTCAATCAGCCGCGATGGATACATGATCGCTCAGGAGTATCTCCCCGCCGCCGAAGGGGGTGACGTGCGCTTGTTTCTGATGAACGGAGTGCCGCTGCAGCACAAAGGCAAGTACGCGGCTTTCCGGCGCGTCCGGAGCGGCGACGACATTCGAAGCAACATCCATGCGGGGGGTCGTTTGCGCGCCGTTGAAGTCGATGAAACGATGCTCCAGCTGGCCGAAATCGTACGACCGAGGCTGGTCGAAGACGGGATGTTCCTGGTGGGGCTCGACATCGTCGGCGACAAGCTGATGGAGATCAACGTCTTCAGCCCCGGTGGTTTGGGCAGCGCGCAGATGTTCGAAAAAGTCGACTTTGCACAAGCCGTACTAGATGCCCTGCAGCGCAAAGTGGACTACATGAAATACTACCGCCGCAACCTCAGCAACACGGAGCTAGCAACGCTGTAGGGTTGGCAGTATTTGATCAGCGCTCTAAATCGATTCACCCGGCCAGGCGCCCCCGTGTCTTCACCGTGGTCGCTACGTTCCGACCGATGGCACGTCGGGCCCTTTGAACTGGCTTTTCTCAAGACGATGGCGCTTCATCACGCCGTACAGCGACTTTGGGTTTATCCCGGCGGCGCTCGCGGTTCGCTTGAGATTGCCGTGGGTTCGGCCAAGGAGCTCGGTGAAATAGATGCGCTCGCAAGCTTCGACGGTCGCGTCGCGGACGTCCCTCCACTTCTTCTCCCGCCAGTCCGGTGCGCATAAGGCCTCCAATAGTGAGGCCGGCGTGCCGGGCACCAAGCGACCGGGCACGATCGTTGCCGGAAGATCGTGAATCGCAATTTCGTCCCCTTCGGCAAGAAGAATCGCCCTCTCCACGACGTTGATCAGCTCGCGCACGTTGCCGGGCCACGCGTACTGTTGAAGCGCGCGAATAGCCTGGGTGGAAAAGCCAGAAACACGGCCTTTCTGCCTGATGCGAAAGTCACGGAAAAAACGGCTCAGCAGTTCTGGAATGTCCTCTTGGCGCTCCCGCAGAGGGGGCATTTCGAGCGTCACGACGCCGAGCCGATAGTACAGATCCTCACGGAAGCGCCCGGCCTTGATCTCATCGAGCAGATTGCGATTCGTTGCCGCGATGACCCGAACGTTGATGTCGATTGACTTCTCGCTTCCAAGCCGTTGGATGGTCCGTTCCTGGAGAACGCGAAGGAGCTTTACCTGAAGATGCCGCGGCAGGTCGCCGATTTCATCGAGGAGGAGGGTTCCACCGTGGGCAAGCTCGAAACAGCCGCGGCGTGCGCCAAGAGCGCCGGTGAACGCTCCTTTGGCGTGACCGAACAACTCCACCTCCAGCAGGTTCTCCGGGAATGCAGCGAGCGTAACTGGGACAAACGGCCCCGACGCTCGGGCGCTTGCACCGTGAATTGCACGGGCCAACCTTTCCTTGCCGACGCCCGTTTCGCCTTGAATAAGCAGGGAGCTCTCTGATCCGGCGACACGTCGAGCAATGTGCAGAAACGTTTTCATCGAAGCATTGGCCGATGAGAAGTCATCGAATGTCGGAAGGTCCACATCGAGCTGACGCTGCAGCCGGTCGATTCCCGTTTGCCGGTGGCGGGTCACGAACGCATCGAACACATCCCGCAGCATTGCGTCGTTCAGGTTGCTGTTGATGACCGCGGTGCATCCCGCGATCAGAAGACGGGCTCGCTCCTCCGCATCCTCGCGGTCGCAGACGACCACCGTTTCCGGGCTTTCGGGCAAGGCCTGGATTGTCCGGATCGTGTTCTCGATCGGATCTTCGAGCGCTGCTCGGCTGATCACCACGAGGTCTGCGGGAAAAGCGCGCACCCGATCCCAAAGCACAGCCCGCGGAGGTGCCGTAGCCATCGCCGCATCGAGAGGCGCGACGATGCTTTCGAGCCGTTGTTCTAGTTCTGGATCGTTGACAACCAGGAGGACGCGGATGAGCACAATGCTCCCTAGCTTGGCGCGACGGTCTACGAAAGCCATATCGGGTACTGACACCCGGAATTGGCCGCCGATGCCGAAAAAATCGGCATGGGCTCGGTGCTCGCCGGGTGCAATCGCCCGAGATCGAATCCGCGGGAAAACGGAATTAGTAAGTAATCACAGTGGCTTGAGATTCTCCCTTGCGGATGGTCAGCACTAGGCATGAATCATGCTCTGTCGTCAGCTCGAGGAAACTACCAATGAACGATGAGGAGCTTCAAATCTATCGTCTGCATGTGGGCAGCGGCCCGCTCATCGCCACCGCGGTGCACGATGGGCACGAGATCCGGCCTGATCTGATGCAGTTCGTGGGCCTGCCGGAAGCCGATCGCTTGAGGGAGGAAGACCCGTTTACCGGCCTGTGGACGACCGCTGCGCCAACCCGCGTCGTCGCAACCCGGTCGCGCTTCGAGGTGGACTTGAATCGACCTCGTGAAACCTGCGCGTACCGAGAACCTGCGGACTGTTGGGGCCTTCGGCTCTACTCGAAGACGCCGCCAACAGCGCAGTTCGAACGGTCGATTGCCGAATACGACGACTTTTATGGGGGAATGCACGATTTGCTCACCGACATCGCCCGCGAGCACAAGCGCTTCGTCGTCTACGATCTCCATTCTTACAATCATCGCCGCGAAGGACCGGACGGTCCGGAGGCGGATGCTGAAACCAACCCGCAGGTCAATGTGGGGACCGAATCCATCGACCGGAAACGATGGGGAGGGGTGGTGGATGCATTCGTGGGCTCCCTACGGTCGTACGACTTCCCCGGCGCTCACCTCGACGTACGAGAGAATGTCAAGTTCAAAGGAGGCAACTGGCCCCGATGGATAAATGAAAACTTCCCAGATTCGGGTATCGCGATTGCGATCGAATTCAAGAAATTCTTCATGGACGAGTGGTCGGGTGATCCTGAGCGCAAGGCCCTCGACGACATCACCGAGGCCCTTCGATCGACGATTCAACCGGTGTTGACCGCATTGGCCATGACCTAGGACGAAGAAGCGATAGCCCTCAGCCATGGACGGCATCGCCATGCGATAGAACGAGAAATCCAACAATAGAAAAGAGCGCGCAATGAAAATAGGATTCGTCGTCAATGACGTCAAAACAGAAGAAGCCGGGTTCACCACCCTTCGACTCGCGACCGAGGCGGTCAACCAGGGGCACACGGCATGGCTGATGGGGGTGGGCGACCTGGCCTATGATGCCAGTGAAAAGGTGTCTGCACGGGCAACCTCCGTCGTCAAGAAGGCAAAGTACAAAGACTCCGCTGCCTTCCTCACCGAGCTCCACGGCAAGAACGCCGTGAAGGAGCGAATCACCGTGGACGATCTCGATGTCCTCATGCTCCGCAACGTGCCCTCAGACGACGTCACCGCGCGCCCGTGGGCGGCCGGTGTGGCGACAGAGTTCGGGCGTGTTGCGATGCGGCACGGAGTTGTCGTCGTCAACGATCCAAACGGGCTCGCCAAAGCAGCGAGTAAAATGTACTTCCAACTTTTCCCGGAAGAGGTGCGGCCGCGAACACTCATCACGCGTGATTCCGGGGAGATCAAGGCGTTTGCCAAGGAACAAGGCGGCAACATCGTACTCAAGCCCCTGCAGGGTTCCGGAGGCGCGAGCGTCTTCCTCGTCAGGCCCGACGACGTTCCAAACCTCAACCAGATGATCGACGCCGTCAGTCGTGACGGGTATGTGATCGCTCAAGAGTATCTTCCGGCGGCGTCCGAAGGAGACATGCGACTCTTCGTGATGAACGGCCGTCCCCTGCAGGTCAAGGGCAAGTACGCTGCCTTCCGCCGACGCCGAGGTGGTGGCGATATGCGAAGCAACATCCACGCCGGCGGCAAGCTGGCAGAAGCCGAAGTCGGCGCAACGGCCCTTCGCATCGCGGAGATTGTGCGGCCGAAGCTCGTTCAAGACGGCATGTTCTTGGTCGGACTGGACATCGTGGGTGACAAGCTGATGGAGATCAACGTATTCAGTCCCGGCGGCCTCGGGAGCGCGCAGAAATTCACCAAGGTGAACTTCAGCCGGTACGTCGTCGAGGCCCTGGAGAGGAAGGCGAACTACATGCAGTTCTACGGACGCAACTTCAACAACGTCGAGATGTGCACCCTGTGATGTGTCCCCCTTCGTCCTGAAGCCACAGACCGCCATCGGCTTGCGAATTGCAGTACAATCGGGGAAGGAACCACGAGGAGTGACACATGGACGACATCTCTGAACGCGGCTGGACTCAGGTGCTGGGGGAGGGGCCATTTGTGGCGGTCGCCGCGCACAACGGTCATCAGCTTCGCCCCGAGGTACGCGAACTGATCAAGCTGTCTGACGAGGACCTCCTCCGCGAGGAGGATCCCTTCACAGGCGACTGGACCGCCATCGCGCCGACCCGATTCGTTGCCGAGCGCTCACGATTCGAGGTTGACCTCAATCGGGCACGGAACGAGGCCGTATATCTCGGTCCGGAAGACGCGTGGGGCCTCGATCTCTGGAAGACACCTCTCCATCAGGACATCGTTGATCGCTCCCTTGCAGAGTACGACGCCTATTACACGGCACTGCTCGAGGTGCTGGTCGGCCTAGAGAGAGAGTACGGCGGCTTCGTCGTTTTCGACCTCCACAGCTACAACCATCGCCGAAAAGGTCCCGATGAACCCGCGGCGGATCCAGAGAAGAACCCCGAGGTCAACGTGGGTACCGGTCGAATTAACCGTACCCATTGGGCGCCGGTCGTCGACGCATTCATCGGGGCACTCTCCGCCTACGACTTCCAAGGACGCCGGCTCGATGTCCGGGAGAACGTGAAGTTCGTCGGCCGACAGCTTCCCCAGTGGGTCCACGAGAACTTTCCCGAGACCGGATGCGTTCTCGCAATCGAGATCAAGAAGTTCTTCATGGATGAGTGGACGGGTGAAGCGGATCGCGAGGCCATGGATGAGATTCAGCGAGCGCTCGCATCCACGGTTGAGCCAGTACTGGCTGCCTTAGAGGAAACCCAAAGAAAGAAGCGCAAGACGAGGAAGAACGCTAGTCCACCGCACAGGGCCATGCGCATCGGTTTCGTTGTGAACGACATCATGACCGAGGAGCCGGGCTACACGACGATTCGTCTTGCGATGCGCGCACGACAGATGGGCCACGACATTTGGCTCATGAGCGTGGGCGACATTGCCTATGACGCCGACGAGAGGATCCGCGCCAAAGCGAGGTCGGTCCCAAAGCAGATCTACAAGAACGGCACCTCGTTCTTGAAAGACCTCAGAGGGAAGGCCGGGATTCAGGAACGCGTGACCGTGGATGACCTGGACATCCTGATGCTCCGCAACGATCCGTCGACCGATGCGGTCGCACGACCGTGGGCGACCAACATTGGCATCCAGTTTGGCCGCGTCGCGATGCGTCATGGTGTGGTTGTTCTCAATGATCCCGACGGACTGGCGAGGGCAACTAGCAAGATGTACTTCCAGACGTTTCCGGCAGAGGTTCGCCCATTGACGATCATTTCTAGAGATCGAGCCGACATCAAGGCATTCGCAAAAGAGTGCGGAACGATCGTGCTCAAGCCTCTGCAGGGTTCAGGCGGGCAGAGCGTCTTTCTCGTGCGTCCGGATGACGTGCCCAATCTGAATCAAATGATCGATTCCGTATCGCGCGACGGATTCGTGATCGCCCAGGCGTACCTACCGGCTGCTGCGGAAGGCGATACGAGGTTGTTCGTCATGAACGGCGAGGCCCTTCGTCATCGAGGAAAATACGCCGCCTTCCGCCGTATTCGCCAGGGTGGCGATATGCGATCGAACATTCACGCCGGCGGAAGCTTGGCACGCGCCGAGATCGGTCCCGAAGCGCTTGAGTTGGTGGAGATGGTCAGGCCAAAGCTGATGCGCGATGGGATGTTCTTGGTGGGTCTCGACATCGTTGGCAACAAGCTGATGGAAATCAACGTTTTCAGTCCCGGTGGGCTCGGCAGTGCGCAGAAGTTCGAGGGCGTTAACTTCTCCGAGGCGGTGATGCGAGCCCTCGAGCGCAAGACCCGTGCGATGGACTATTACCGACGCCAGTTCGACAACGTCGGCATGGCGATCATGTGACTAACGGCACCGACCCCCAGTCGCCGGCCCCAGAAGATCCGGCCAGCGGCCAAAGAAAAGGCCGCGCACGCGTGTCCAGGAAGGACTCTACTTCGAGCACCGAAGCGATCGCGGACGTCATCCGGGAGCGGATCGCGCGGGGCGCCCCTGTGCGGCGAACCCTCCCCGGCCGTGGAAGGCTCCACGTCGACCGACCTCTGCCGTTCATCACCGTTCATGTCGAACCCGACGATCGGCCGGACGCAGGTACAAACCAATTGGTAACGACCGAAGCGTCGTACCTCTACTCAATCGCAGAACGAGGTGGTCGAAAGCAAGCTGCGGAACTGGTCCGAGTGCTGAGCGAGACAGTCCGCCCAAGCTTTGGCAAGCAGTTCTTGATTGTAGCCGTCTGCTCTCGTCCCCCGGAACATCCTCCCGTCGTCGAAAGCTCCAAAGACACTCCCCATCCCTCGTTTCGACTGTTCACCACGGCGCCCGGCCAGAACATCGATTCCATCATCGAGGTACTCGAACGGCATCTCAAGGCCATCGAGATCGGGGGAAACCGCGCAGCCGTGGAGGTCGTTCAGAACGGGGGCGAGTTCCCGCATCGGGACCGCCCGCTCTTGAAGAACGCGGTCTTACGAGAGCTCGGTGCAGCGCAGATCACGATCGAGGTCGAACCAATCTATCAGATATCCGGCGCAAACGACGTATATCCTGCCGTCCTCAAAGCCCTCCGGCGCCAACTCGGACGGGCCCTCAAGCATGCGTTCTTCTATTTCGCTGAGCGTTACACGAGCCTCCATCCCAAGGACTTCCACTCTCTCGGGCGTCGCGCGGTCGTTAAGGCCGTTTGGGACGTGGACATGCAACTCGACGCGGTCGCAAATGGGTTCGACCTACTGCTCGACGTCAACCCGATCAATACCGAATCCGTCTGGAATGGTTTCCGTCGGAGCCGTTTCGAGAAGGTGCCTCCGTTTCGCTATCGCCCGCTTTCCACCGATCCAGTCATGGCGAAGCGCAGGCTGTATTCGATTCCGTTCGAGAAGATTGAGGACCCCACGATCTCGTTCCTATTCAGCCAGAAACAAGACGAGCTCGGCCGACAACTGACGATGCTGACGGATCGGGGCACTGTACGATTTCTTCTAGGAAGCATCCAGCTCTACGGTCGCGTGACGCAACCGCTGTTGCGCTCGGCGGAGCAGATCCTCGAACAAGTCTCGAGCACCACGCGTGCAGCCGGCGGAGGTGGGACGATCACCGCTGAAGAGTTCGCAGATCGCGCCAGAGCAGAGGTCGCACACTATCGGGATATTTGGGACGGTGTCGATGGGACCGTCCAAGTCATACCCGGCGTAAGCTCCGGGCTCATGGTCTCGAAGAATCGACTGTTGGTTCCTTCGCGGTCGAGGATTCCACGCAACCGAGTCGACGCGCTGATTCAGCACGAGATCGGTACGCACCTGGTCACGTACTTCAACGGCAAGGCCCAGCGCTTCACCCTGCTCCGGAGCGGCTTCGCCGGCTACGAAGAGCTCCAAGAGGGGCTCGCTGTGTTGGCGGAGTACCTCACTGGCGGAATGACCCCCGCAAGACTACGCACGCTTGCAGCGAGGGTGGTTGGTGTCGACGCAGTAGCCAACGGGGCGTCGTTCGTCGATGTGTTTCGACTCTTGTGTCGATACGGCTTCTCTCGGCAGCAATCGTTCAACATCACGACCCGTATCTACCGCGGTGGCGGCTTCATCAAGGACTGCATCTACCTTCGCGGGCTCCTCACGGTCCTCGACTATCTGCGCGAGGGAGGGGAGTTCGAACCGCTCTTTGTAGGGAAGATCGCGGCCAGACACATACCGATCGTGCGCGAGCTCCAGAGCCGCAAGGTGCTCGAGGCACCGAAGTTCTTGCCGCGTTATATCACTCGCGAATCCTGCCAGGAACGCCTCCAACGCGTTCGGCAGGGGTTGGATGTGCACGAGCTTCTCGGTTGAAGCGCCGTACGTCCCACGCGAGGCGCTCCGGGCGTGGCCTACCGTCGAGACACACGAAGGCTCGTGGACGCGGTTCGAGTCGGCTGAGCAAACCTACGCAAATCACTGCCCGCGGGTGCGGCCATCCGTCGGGCGTCTGGTCGCAAGGTGTTCGGGCCACGATCGCGCGCTGACTTCCGTCTTGCCGTCGAGTGGTTGATTGTAGACGTAGATCCACGCATCGATTGTCGGATCCCTCACTAGCTTCTGAATGAGGACATTCCTGTGTCGCGGTAGTCGAATCGTCGTCCGGCGATAGAGCGACTGTTCGAGAGCAGACGAATCATAGTCCTCAAACCTGTCCAGCTTCGCAAGGACCGAGATGTCCAGAATCCGATACAGCTCGGCGTCGACGACGCCTTGCCCGTGGACGAAGGCCGGGTAGTCACCCAGATCGTAGAGGGTTCCGGAGATCATCCGAATGCCGACGAACTTCAGCGAGTCTTCTAGATCTAGTTGACGTCGGTAGGGCTGGCCACGCATGAGAGAACCGTAGACCACTAGAAAGTCGTCGGAGCTAAGACCTGCCGACCCCGCCAAGTGCTCGGATGCGAATCGAGCTAGGCAGCGTATCAATGCTCCGCTCCCTGAGCGCTCAACGCTACGGCGTCCGTAGGCATTTGCATGATCCATGTTTGCAACTGCGACACCCCCGTAAGCAAAGAGGAAATCGCCCTGCCCTGCGCACCGTACGCGAGCTAGCTCGGACCAGCCGAGTGTGCCAGAAACGAAGCGATGCCGCAGCGTTGTTTCGTACGATGAGCAACGTCTCCCAGACAGGACGGCCAGGGCCAACGTCGTGCGTGCCGTCGACTGCCTCGGAGTATCTGCAGATGCCCCTTCGAGCGCTGACCGTCTACGCCCAGAGAGCCGCCAAGGTGATCGGCCTCAGCTGAGCTCGATTCGGTGCTTCGGCGTGAGGACGGCGTTGGTCGACGAGCGGGTGACGTGGGTGCCCGGCCACACGACGCATCGGTCGAGTTGGACGCCCGGTGCGATGACGACCTCGGGGCCAATCACGCTCCGCTGAACGCTTGCCGAGGGTTCGCGGGAGTCCGGCAGGATGCATCCATCGCGGGGTTCTACGCCGGGCCAGGCGAACGAACCTGACGCGAGCTCGAGGTTCAGCCGATGGTATTCCGCTACGGTTCCGAGATCCGCCCAAGGCGACTCGTCGATGACGCCGAGCACGGGCGCGCCAGTGTCCGCCCAGTGTCGGTAGGCGCTCCGGATTACACAGCCGGATTCCGGCATCGCCGAAAACGCGTTGGGGGAGAGGATCTGGACACCGGTGAACATCAGCGACTGGCGAACCCGCTCATCGCTTGGGGTCCCCAGCAGGCTTCGCACCCAGTCGTTTTGGTCGATTCCGATCGCCCCAAAACGCTCCGGTTCGTCGGTCGGGCGCAGTATCATCGTTGCAACGGCGCCGTGGGCGACGTGCGCCGCATAGGCGCGGCTCAGGTCGGGCGCGAAAAGGGTGTCGCCATTCATCACGATCACCGGGCTTTGTGGGTCATCGAACGAAGGCTGCGCTTTTCGTAGGCCACCCGCGGTGCCAAGAAGTGCGATTTCCCTCGAAAAACGCAGGTCTACGCCCCGCGGGCAGGCGGATTTCAAGGTGGATTCCACCAGCTCGGGCTCCGGGTGGGTATTGGCGATGATGCTTCGGACCCCGCTTCGCGCGAGGTGCTCCATCGCGAAGCCGGCGAGCGGACGATTGCCCACCGGGACGATGGGCTTCGGGCAACGGTCGGTCAGCGGCCGGAGGCGCGTCCCGAGTCCGGCTGCTAAGAGCATGGCCTGCACGGGGATATGGTATTCCCGACTGAGCAATCGAACCAAGCAACTTGGGTCGACACGGGCGTATACTCATCGGGCACGAGGGGGAGATGAAGAAGATCCTGCTGACGGGGGCCGCCGGGTTCATAGGGAGCAACACCGCCACCGCGCTGCTCCGCCGCGGGGATATGGTCGTCGGGGTCGACAACCTCAACGACTACTACGACCCGGCCCGTAAGCACGCGAACTTAGAGGAAGTTCGGGGCACGGCGCCCGGGCCGGAGAAATTCGTTTTCCACAGAATGGACATCCGCGACGAGGCGGGTATCGACGAGCTTTTTGCGAAGCATGGCTTCGACGTCATCATTCACCTCGCTGCGATGGCCGGCGTTCGAGCGTCGATCGATGACCCGAAGCTCTACCTCGATGTGAATCTGGTCGGGACGCTGAACTTGCTCGAGGCTGCGCGGCGTCATGGGCATCCCCCGTTCGTCTTTGCTTCCACATCGTCGGTCTATGGCCGGACGAAGGTCATTCCCTTCATCGAATCCGACCGAGCCGACCATCCTCTCGCGCCGTACCCGGCCAGTAAGCGAGCGGCCGAGCTCCTCGGCCATTCGTATTTTCATCTGTTTGGGCAGGACTTCACCGCGCTTCGGTTTTTTACGGTCTACGGCCGGCGCGGCCGTCCCGACATGATGGCCTACAAGGTCTTGGACAATATTTTCGAGGGCGTGGAAGTCCCGCTCTACAACAACGGCCAGATGCACCGCGATTGGACCTACGTCGACGACATCGTTCAGGGTGTGCTCGCCGCTGCGGATCGACCGCTTGGGTACGAGGTCATCAATCTTGGACGAGGCAAGCCGACGCTTCTCGCCGATTTCGTGCGGCTCATCGAAGATCAGGCGGGCAAGCGTGCGAACCTGATCGACAAGCCGATGCCTGCCGCCGACATGGAGTACACCTACGCGAACATCGATCGCGCCAAAGAGCTGCTCGGCTACGAGCCTACGGTGACCGTCGAGCGGGGCGTCGAGGAGTTCTGGCATTGGTACCGGGGATCCGTCTTGGAGGCTCGGACATGATGAGCCGGCTTCGGACGCGGACGTCGCAGTTTCTCATCGACATCACCGTACTCATGCTCGCCTTCTTGCTGGCGATGCTCGTCCGTTTCGATTGGAACGTACCGGACCCGATGTTTCGGAAGCTGATGATCGTGCTGCCCTACGTGGTCCTTTTGCAGTACGCGTTCCTTTCGGGTTTTGGGATCACACGCTTTTCCTGGCGCTACATTAGCCTTCGCGACGCGGTTCGGATCTTCGCCGCGATCTCCTCCGCGACGGCGGTGTTGGTCGCGCTTCGCCTCGCAAGCCCGTTGCTGGTCGACCGCTTTGCGATCGCACGCTACGGCATCGTTCCGCTCGGCGTCTTGCTGGGCGACTTCGTCTTGGCGTTCATCGGGCTCTCGGGTGTGAGGGCGCTTCGCCGAATGCTGGCGGAGCGGATGGCGACCAAGCAGCACGGGCGCGAGGAGAAGCCCCGGGTGCCGACCTTGCTCGTGGGTGCGGGTCAGGGAGGGGTTCTGATCGCGCAGGAGATCTCGCGCCGCCCGGACCTCGGCATTCGCGCGGTTGCGTTCGTGGACGACGACCCGGTGAAGCAAGGCGCCGTAATTCACGGAATCAAGGTGCAAGGCACGAGCAAGGAGCTCTTGCGCCTCGCCGAACGGCACGAGGCGACCCAAGCTCTGATCACGATTTCCAACGCACCGGGGTCAGCGATTCGCCGCATCACCGAGCGCTGCAAGGAGGCGGGACTCAAGGTGAAGATCGTGCCTGGCGCTTACGAAATCGTGGGCGGCCGGGTGAACCTCTCCCGCATTCGTGAAGTGGCCATCGAGGACCTCCTGCGCCGAGACCAAGTGAAGCTTCAGACCGAGGTGGTGAGCGAGCTCGTTCGCGGGCAGTCGGTGATGGTGACCGGGGCCGGAGGCAGCATCGGCTCGGAGCTTTGTCGTCAGGTCGCTGCGTACCGCCCTTCCCGGCTGGTGCTCGTCGAACGCTCCGAGAATGCCCTGTTCGAAATCCATTCCGAGCTTGACCGTCGCTTTTCCGAGCTCGAAGTGGTTCCTTGCGTCGCCGACATCACCGACGTGCCGCGCGTCACGCAGGTGTTTCGCGATTACCGGCCGATGGTCGTGTTCCACGCGGCCGCCCACAAGCACGTCCCCATGATGGAGTGGAATCCAGCCGAAGCTGTGAAGAACAACGTCCTCGGCACCCAGGTCATCGCGGACTTGGCCGACCAACTCGCGGTCGAGCGCTTCGTGATGATTTCCACCGACAAGGCGGTGAACCCGTCTTCCATCATGGGCGCGACCAAACGAGCCGCCGAGCTCTACGTGCAGGCCCTCTCGACCCATAGCGCGACCCATTTTGCGACCGTGCGCTTCGGCAACGTGCTTGGCTCGGCGGGGAGCGTCATTCCGATTTTTCGGCGTCAGATTCAGGATGGCGGCCCGGTCACGGTGACGCATCCCGAGATGACCCGGTACTTCATGACCATCCCGGAGGCTGTGCAGCTCGTCATGCAAGCGGCGGCGCTCAGCCAGGGCGGGGAAACGTTCATCTTGGACATGGGGCAGCCCGTTCGCATCGTCGATCTCGCCCACGACCTGATTCGGCTCAGCGGCCTCGAGCCCGAGAAGGACATCGAAGTGCGATTCACAGGCATTCGCCCCGGCGAGAAGTTGTTCGAGGAGCTTTCGAACACGAGCGAAGGGATCGAGCGAACGACGCACCCAAAGATCTTCACGGGCACGTACGACTCGCCACACCTGCCTGGGCTGCGCGCACAGTTCGACACCCTCGGCGCGCTCTGCACGACCGCAACCCCAAGCTCAATCCGAGAGGCGCTTGTGCAGCTCGTGCCCGAATACGAAGACGGCAGCCCGGACAGCGAGCCTCCCGCGCGAACGGGCCAAGCTTTTCGGGAGTCCAAACCCGCGGGGAGAGCTTGAAGATTTTGGTGACAGGCGGCGCGGGCTTCATCGGGAGCCATGTCGCGGAAGCCGCGCTCGAAGGGGGCCATGAGGTGCTCGTCGTCGACGACCTGAGCAATGGCCGGATGGAGAACCTTCCTGCAGGCGTGGAGTTTCACCCGATCGACATTCAGAACCGCGACGGGTTGCGTGAGATTGGGCTCCGCTTTGCGCCGGATGCGATCAGCCACCACGCGGCTCAGGCGAGTGTCTCGGTCAGTGTGCGTGAACCCGTCCGCGACGCCGAAATCAACGTCCTTGGGTCGCTCCATGTGGCCGAGGTCGCTCTCGATTGCGAGAGCCGGTTCGTCTTCTCCAGCACCGGCGGAGCGCTGTACGGCGAGGTCCCAGAGGGCCAAGTCGCCGGAGAGGGCTGGCCGGCGTTGCCCTTGAGCCCCTACGCCTGCAGCAAGGCAAGCTTCGAGCTCTATCTCCGGGCGTATGGGCAGGCCTCTGGGCTGCGGTACACGATCCTTCGCTACGGGAACGTGTACGGACCCCGACAGGACCCCCACGGCGAAGCGGGCGTGGTTGCGATCTTCCTGCGGCGCCTGCTTGGTGGCGAGCCGATTCAAGTCAACGCGCGCTCCACCGAGGGCGACGACGGCTGCGTTCGGGATTACGTGTACGTGCGAGATGCGGTACGGGCGAACCTCGCGGCATTCGAAGGTGCGCTCGACGGCCGCACGATCAACATCGCCACCGGCGTTGGGACTTCGACCAGGACGCTTGCCGAGCAGCTCGTTCGGCTGGTCGACCAGCCGGCTGTCATCAACGACGGTGCCTTCCGGCCGGGCGACTTGGAGCGATCGGTTCTGGACCCCTCTGTCATGATCTCTGCGCTCGGCGATCCGACTCCGTTGGAACGCGGCCTATCGGACACGACCGAGTGGTTTCGCGAGGAGGTGCAGTCGTCATGAGTGAACGGATCGCTGTCGTTGGGCTCGGGTATGTGGGCCTTCCGGTGGCCCTGGCATTTGCCCGAAAGTTCGAAGCCACCGTCGGCTTCGATGTATCCGAAGCCCGGGTGAGCGCACTGGCGGGTCATCACGACTGGACCGGCGAGGTGAGCAAAGCGGAGCTCGAGGAAAGCAGCTTGCGACCGACGAGCGACCCTGCGGACCTTCGCGGCTGCACGTTTTTCGTCGTCGCGGTGCCCACACCCATCGACTCGGACCGCCGTCCCGACCTCGGGCCGCTCCGCTCGGCAACTCGAATCGTAGGCAGCGCCCTCGCACCGGGGGCGGTCGTGGTCTACGAATCAACCGTCTACCCTGGGGTGACCGAAGAGCAGTGCGGACCGCTCCTCGCCGAAACCTCGGGCCTCCGCCAATCGCGAGATTTCAAGCTCGGCTACTCGCCGGAGCGAATCAATCCGGGCGACAAGCTCCATACGTTCGAAAAGATCATCAAAGTCGTTTCGGGCGAAGACCGGGAGACCTTGGAGCGCGTTGCTCGTGCGTATGAGGCCGTCGTCGATGCAGGCGTCCATCGCGCGTCATCGATCAAAGTCGCCGAGGCTGCCAAGGTCATCGAGAACACCCAGCGCGACGTCAACATCGCGCTCATGAACGAGTTGGCGCTGATCTTCGACCGTCTCGACATCTCGACGCGGGACGTGCTCGAGGCCGCCGGAACGAAGTGGAACTTCTTGCGCTTTACGCCCGGCCTCGTCGGCGGGCATTGCATCGGAGTCGACCCGTACTACCTGACCGCGAAAGCCGAAGCGCTCGGCTACCATCCGGAAGTCATTCTCGCAGGCCGCCGCATCAATGACGACATGGGTAAATTCGTGGCGCAGCGAACAGTGAAGCTGCTCCGCAAGCAAGACCGTCCCATCAAGGGGGCGCGCATCGGCGTCCTCGGGCTGACCTTCAAAGAAGACGTCCCGGATCTGAGGAACAGCCGGGTGCCGGACATCATCGAAGAGCTTCGCGAGTACGGCATCGAACCGGTCGTTCACGACCCGATGGCATCGGCGGAAGAAGCGGTTCGCGAGTATGGGATCGAGCTCAGGCCGTTCGATGCGATTGCGGATTTGGATGGCTTGATTCTCGCCGTTCCCCATCGGCAGTATCTTGACCAGCTCGACCGAATCGTTGCGAGCGTTCGCCAGGGCGGCCTAATGATCGACGTCAAGTCCTCGCTGAGCGCCGACGCAATCCGGGGCGACCTGGTGTACTGGAGCCTCTGAGCGGCTAGAACAACCGTTGGGGGACGAAGATGATGTCCCCGGCCGCGACTTCGATGTCCGCGGCCTGGCCCTTCGTCACGCGGTCGACGGGAACGCGATAGCGAATGATCTCGTCGTTGATGCGCCGCGTGACGACGGTGGCATCGCGGTCGGCGAGCGAGGAGAACCCGCCTGCCATGCTGATCGCTTGCACTACCGTCATGCCGGGTGCGAGCGCGAATGTGCCTGGGTTTGCAACGGCACCGACCACGCTTACGCGCTTCGAGGCATACTCCTCGACGTAGACCGAGACGTGTGGCGCGCGCAGCAGGTCTCGCTCGACGAGCTCGGTTTGAATCTTTCGTGCGACTGCGCTTGGCTCCAGGCCACTGACCTGAACCGCACCGAGCAGCGGGAAGTTGATGGTTCCATCGGGCGCGATTTGGTGGCTGCCGGTCATGGCATCCTCGCCGTAGACGCGGACGGAGAAGACGTCTCCGGGACCGAGCGTCGTGTCGTTGGTTGCTGGTGGTGGCACTTCGGTCACCTGGACGCCGCGCTTGCCGCACGCAGATGATCCAAACGCGAGAATCGCCAGTGCGCCGATCAGTAGAAGACGCGAAGACCAAGCCATGCTTCAAATCTCTGGTAGTTGGCGACCGGATCGAGCAGCGTCGGGCTGAGCCCAACGTATCGGAAGTTCGTGAAGTCCGCGAGGTACCCTACGTCGGCGAACAGAGCGAGCCAGGACGTGAATCGATACTCGCCAAAGATTCCGGCGTATACCCGCGTGCCTTTGCGAAACGGTCGGTCGCCGAGCAAGGTCCCATCCGGGCTCAGCGCCAGGCCAGTCTTATAGACCGAAGCCCAGGCCTGCACACCCAATTGCAGTGCGCCCATCAGCGAGAACGTCGCTTTTGCATGGAGCCGGTTGAGCAGGACGAAGTTACCGATGTAGGACGGGACGACATCGCGGTCGTAGTTGATTGAAAGGCCGACCGTGGGTCGAGCCTGCCAGCGTAGCTCGACGCGGGCGATGACGTCATCGAAGCTTTGTCCGATTTTGTAGAAGCCAGCCGCGTATCCAAGCATCGCTGTGAGTGAAAAGCGCTCGGTGATCGCACCATTGTATCCGATCATGTTCGAGACTCGATTGTTCTTGGACAGCAAGGTCGGAGAGGTCGCGATCTCCGCGGGGTTCACGAACTCCTGGTTTGCGTATTCGACGGTGTAAACCAGAGCGGAGGTCGGAAAGAACAGCCAGCTGAAGCTTGCCGGCACACGATGGCTAATGTTGTTGCCGTACCCGTAGATGTCCGCGTCGAAGAACTCGAGTCTGTTGGTGTAGCCAATCGTGCCTTCGAGCACTTGGCTCTTGCTTCGGCCAACCAGGTCGAGCGATGCGGTGTTGATGTTTCGGCCGTAGCTGATCGTAGAGCCTTGTAGCGTATTGGGGTCCGAGAACGGCCTCACCGTGCGCCGGAACACGTCGTTGATCACCAGGCCGAAGACCTTGGAAGGATTGTACGAGAAGTTGATGTGACCATCTGCTCCGACCGTGTCGCCCACCCGCTCGGTGAAGTAGTGCAAATAATCCACCCCAATACCCCCTCGAAATTGGATCTTCTGGGGGTCGGCGGCATTTGAATCGCCCTCGCTCTGGCGCATGGTTCCTTCGGTGGCAATGTCGAGATAGCCCTGGACGAGCAGGATGAACGACGACAGCTCGTCAGCGCTCTGAAGGAACACGTTCGAGTCGTAGCCACCTCCGACGGCGACACCGGGATGTAAGACGAGCCGTCCCACCTTGAAGCCCGGGCCCTCCCGCGCTGCGCGGTCTGCGTCAAAGACCTGGGCGCCGGCCGTTGCGCTCAACGACGCAATGCCCAAGGCGGCCGCAAAAGCCAGAGCAAGCCCTAGCTTCGAACAACAGCGCATGATCCCTTGTTTCCCCCGCCCATACGAACACCAATCCGCTAGTTAGCTGACTCCACTAACTGGTGGCGGGATAAAAGGGATCGGCCAGTCCATCACGGGGCTGATCACGGTAGGATTCTCGTCTGGGACGAAGAGGTCGACGTCTTTTCGTACCTGCGTCTCGCCCGTCTCGAAGAGGTCTTGCCCCACGCACTGGTTTGCGGCCTGGGCCAAAGCCTTGGACTTCTGGGAGAGGACGCCGATGACGGTAAACTCGTGGTTGCCGCTGCCGGAGTCTCTGGCCGCAATCGCTTCATCGAGGGCCGCCTGCCGGCGCTTCATGCTCTGCAAGCTTGCGTTGCACTGGTCGAGCTTGTCCTTGAGGCAGGTCGCTCGAATGATGTCGCTCTCGCGCTTGGCGTTCTTGAGGGCCTGGGATTGCGCCGCGCAGCTCGCCGATGCGCTCTTCACCGCGGACCGCGCAGCCTTGGCCTGTGCCGCCGGCGAGAGCGATTCGGGTTTGTTCGAAGCGCCCAGAGGCTCGATCTGGATGACGTCGACGGTCGAGTCGCTGTCCTCCTGGGCGAAGGCATAACCCAAGCTTCCCCCAATCAACGACGCCGCCAAAAGCGCGTGCCCTACGGTTCCCATCCGACTAAACATCAACGATCCCCTAAACTTGCGACGATTATACGCCGCACGATTCACGTGTCAACGTACACACAATACAGTTAAGCAGTAAATATGCATATATGACGAACTTAATTTTGAGGCTGGAAAACGAAGGGATAACGGAAGGTCACGCTGCCCCCGTCGGGCCCCGGGTTGAATCGAAAGCGGCCGATGGTGCGCGTGACACAGTCAGCGACGGCCGGGCTGCCGGTCGTATTCTCAGTGGCCTTGGCATTGGTCACATTACCACGTTCTTGGATGGTGAACGTCACGGTGACTTTGCCTGAAAGGCTGGGGTTCTTGCGAAGCTCGGACTCGTAGCAGCGCGTGATCGACTTGAGGCGCTGTTTGATTTGCCGCTGAACCAGCCCTTGATCGAACTCGCCGCTGCCACCGATGTCCCCTCCGGTGTTGAGCCCGACGTTTCCGCGCACATCGCGCTCTTTGACGGCCTGCCCTTCCTGCGCGGCCTTTCCGGCGCCCTTCCCCTTCTTGAGCGAGCCGAGGCCGGCCTTTTGCCCACTGCCCCCTCCGCTTCGCGTCCGAAGCGTGCCCGCTTCGCTCCTGGTCGCCACGCCGACGCCGGACGCCTGGGCAAGAACGTCTGCGGCGTTGCCCGTGACCGCGCCTCCGGAGAGCACGTCACCAAGCGCGCCGTCCGAGCCACCGAGCGCTCCCAAGAGCATCGCCTCGGCCTGGGCGGCAGCTTCTTGCGCGATCCGCGCGCGGCCTTCGGCGGTTGCTCCGGCCGGCTCTTCGCCCACCGGTTCCCTGCCCTCGGCCTTCACCGGCTTCTTGTCGGGAGCCTTGCCCGCGGCTTTTTCTTCTTCCTCTTCGCCCTCGCCTTCTTCGATGGGCTCAACGTCGACCGTGGGCGGCTCCATCGGGGCTTCGAAGATCAGGCGTGCCAGGTTTTCGGGCACCTCCTGGACGCCCTTGTCGACTTTCCAGTCGGCGTTCTCCATGTAGATGATGAAACCGAAGAACATCATGTAGGAAAAGATCACCCAGGTGGTGAACGTCCAGTCGATGTTCTTGACGAAGCCGCGTTGCACGGCGGCTGGGAGCTGCGGCTTGGGGGTGATGGGCGGCGCCGAGACGAACTCGAAGAAGACGGTGAAGTCCCCAATCCTGATGTTGCCGCGCGACGTATCCGCGAGCTTGATCTGGTAGTGGGTGCCCGCGTTGCGCGCGGCACCGGTGTCGCGGAGGTGCTCGAGCTTCTGCACTCCGCCTGGCAGGGCGATCTTGCCGGTCATCTCGCCGGTGAAATTCAGGATGTAGTCGTCGCCGACCAGCTGAAAGAGCTCGAAACGAGACTCAAGCTTGGCGGGCAGCGTTCCAGCGCGGATGATGAGGTGGTTTTTGGCCGCGGTCCCGATCGAGACAGTTTCTCGCTTTCGAACGATGCGTTCTTCGACGATCTTCTTATCTCGAAAGAGGCCGACGCGCAGGACTTTCGAACCCGCCTGCTTCCCGGGAACGGCCTGCATCGCCTGGGTCATGGCGCCAGGACGGGTTCCTGGCCTCGGACTCTGCGGGCGGGCCATTAGAACGGCTCCTTTTGGACGCTGCGAACCACTTTGCGAAGAAAGCTCGTGCGCAGCTCGAGCACTTCATAGCCCAGGTTGGAACGATTCAGAATGTAGAACGCGTTGGGTTTTTGCACCCGGCCCTCGATGACGATTTCTTCGAGCTGGATGACACGAGGCTGCCGCCTCTTCGCTCCCTGAGCGAGGCCCGCGGTCGCCGTCGCCGCGACCAGCATCAGAGCGAGTAAGATCGCCGAAGCAGCGCGATTCATGAGGCGCCTCCCTGTTCGCGTTCAGCCTGACGTCGCGCGCGCTTGATCATTCGGTCCAAGTCTCGAAGATACTCCTCCGATTGATCGTCTTTGGCCAGTCGCGGCCCCATTTCGCTCCGGTACCGATTGAGCTCGTCGACGGCCTTCTCGTAGGCGGTGAGCGCATCGAGGCCCGGGAACTCGCCGGCCGCCGAAAGGAAGAGCAGGCCCAGGCCATAGTGCGCTTCGGGGAGCTTAGACTGCAGCTCGAGGGCTCGCCGGTAGGCGCGCTGAGACTCGGTCCACTGCTTGGTGGCACGGTAGGCGTCGCCGAGGTTCACGTGCACCGCCGGAAGCGTCGGCACCAGTCGCTCCGCAGCCTGGAAGTGGGAGAGCGCCCCCGGGTAGTTGCCGCCTGCGAGGAGCTGGATGCCGAGCGCCATCTGAGCTTCGGCATAGCTTGGGCGGAGCTGAACGGCGCGCTGGTAGGCTGCCATCGCTTCGCGCAGACGCCCCGGCTCGGTCTTGAGCCGTTCGCCGTCCAGGAAGTGGAGCTCGGCGGCGTTCGGATCGACTTGGAGCGCCTGATCGAGGATCGAATCGGCGAGCTCGTCGCGGCCCTGCGCGCGGCTTGCCTTGAGGAGCGCGATCAGCGCGGGCACGAATCGCTCGTCGCACTTGAGCGCACGTCTCGCTGCCATCCACGCCTCGTCGTAGCGCCTCGCTTCGACCAAGACCTCCGCGTAGAGCGATTGCATTTCGAGGTTGGAGCGATACCGATTGGCCAGCGGCTCGACCGTCGCGACCGCTGCCTGCACTTGGGCCCGACGGATTTGGATCGTCGAGATGCCCCGGGCCGCCGCCTCGTAGTCGGGCAGCATTTGCAGCGCGCGCTGATAGGCGTTGATGGCCTCGCGCTCGTTGCCCGCACGGTCGGCGAGCACGCCGAGATTGTACATCGCCGGGTACGCGTTCGGGTCCCGTTTGAGCGCGGCTTGGAACTCCGCCTCGGCCTTGGCATCATCGCCGGACGCCGCCGCACGCACGCCGGCGTCGAACGACCTCGCCGCCTTCGAAGACATCGTCGGGCGCGCTGGCCGGCGGCACTGCTCGGCTTGCGTTGCACCCCACGGGCTTTCCTCGGGCGTCGTCGCCCTTCCCGCGGTGGCTGGACCGGGCTCGCCCTCGACCGCCTGGCCGCCGCCCATCGGCACCTCGCCGCCCGAGCTCGGCTCCGAGTCGACGGGCGCCGAAGCCGACGAGCCCTTGCAGCCGTACGTGCCGAAGAGCATCGCAGCGAACAAGATCGTGGCCTGTACCCCCATGCGCATCAGTTATTCTCCTTGCTGATAGCAGGCGGGGCGATTCCAGGTCGAATCTCGAGCGGTTTGCCTCTGGGCGAGCGAGCGAATTCGCCTGGGGTGTAGCCCTGGAAGGTCGCATCGGCGGCCTGCGCCTCGGCGATGCATTCAGCGATTCGCTCGTCGCCATACGCTTGGAGGCGATCGATGGCGATGCGGGTGTACTGGTCGTCGAAGCTGCCGGCGCGGCCCGCACGGGCCGCTAGGGCGTAGCGCGCGACCGCGAAGCACTCCACCGGACGGACCTGGGTGTCGAGCACTTGGCGAACCTTGTCCTCGAAGTCGAGCTGGTACTCTTCGCGCTCGTCCTCGCCCGCCTTGCGGAGGACCTGCTTCAGGTCGGATGGAATGACGACCGGGGTGTTGAGGATCGAACGCGCCAAGATTTCATAGGCTCGACCTTGGCGCACGTACGACGCGATCGTCCAGCGCGGGCGGCGGTAGGGGAAGACCGGTTCGTAGCCGTTGGCGACCGCCTGGGCCTGGGAGGCGCCGTTGCTCATCTGTTTGGTGATCGTGTTGATGTAGGCTTCGACCGTCTTTGGCTTGCCCGGTTTGATCTGGAAATTCTCGAAGCTCGCGAGCTTGCCGTCCACCAGGATGAAACGCGCTTCGGCGGCGTAACCGGCTGCGATCGACCCCGCGGGCTGTCCGGTGCGCTGGAATGCCGTCGTCACTTCTTGGAGCGCGCTGCGGTAGTCGCCCATTCGGCCGCGCGCCTTCCAGGACTGGGCGATGCGCCAGTACGCCTGAACCAGCAGGTCACCGGCCTCCCCGTCGCTTCCGTACGCCTTGATGAACTCTCTCATGCCGCTGATCGCCTGCGGGTAGCGTTTTTGCCGGTAGGCCATCTCGGCGATGCGATAGAGCGCGTTCCGCTTCGTGCTTTGGTCGTCGACCGTGGTGTAGACGCGGCGGTAGTACTCCGTCGCCGCGGGATACCGCTGGAGGCGCTCGAGCAGAATGGCCGAGTTGACGAGACCGTCGGCGCGCTTTCTCTGCACTTCTGGGTCCGTGGATTTGGCGAAGCGCTGCGAATCTGCCAGCACCCGGTAGTTGTCGACCGCTCGGTCGAAGTCGAAGTTTCGGCTTGCCGTGTACGCAAGCTTGAAGTGCGCGTTTGCCAGAATCGCGTCGAGGCTCTGCTGCTCTTCGGCGTCGGCCGCTTCGCGAGGCCCGACTTCATCGATGATGCGCTGGTAGAGCTGAGCCGCGGAGTCGAAGCGGTTGGTAGCCTCGAGCGCAAGAGCCGCGTATTCGAGCGCAAGAGGCGCTTGCTTGTCGTTCGGGTTGCTGTTGACCGCGGCGAGCAGCATCGTGGCCGACTGCTCATAGAGAAGAACGCTTTCGCCGCCCGTTGTCTGGCCGGCTCGCTTGTAGACGTCGAGGGCGTCCTGATAGACGAGCGCGTTGAGGTCTGCGCCCGCCCGACAGATCGGCTTGTCGCGGTTGGAAGGCCTGCTGCAGTCGATCTGGGTGGCGCCCGCGGTGAACGTGCAGCCGCGCTCCTGGATGTCTGTCGCGAGGCGGCGAATCTCGTCACTGTCTTCGGTGGCCATAGCCATCGCGCGTAGATTCTCCCAGGCGATTTGGCCGGTCGCATCAGCCTCGGCGCCGGAGCAGCGTTCTTCGTAGATTCGCGTGAAGCGACTCTCGGCCTGGGGCCAGTAGCCGTACCAGTAAAGGAGCAGCGCGTTGTTGTAGTCGTAGGCCATGCGCACGCCCTCGGTATCGCGTTGGGGACTCACCCGACTCAGGTAGATTTCCCGGGCGCGCGCCAGCCGCTGCACCGTTTCGGGCATGGCGGTGGGCTGAACCGTGGGGGGCTCGCCGGCTGGAGGCGGAGCTTCGCCACGAACGACCAGGCGCCCCTCTTCGACATCGCGATCGGCGATTCGTTTCAACGATTCGACCACGCGCCGCGCGGATTCGGCGAGGTAGCTGTCGTCCACGTTCGAATCGCGGACTTCGGCGTACTCGGTCGCTGCCTGCTCGTAGTTTTTGGACCAGTAGAGCGCGTCGGCGAGATTGTAGTGAAGCTCGTAGCCCTGTGGATTGTTCGGATAGCGCTCGAGGTAGCTGCGATACGCGGTCGCCGCCAAGCCGTACTCGGATTGCGAATTGCTGCAGAGTTTCACGTTGCGCTCTTGAACGCACCGCTGACGCAGCCGCTGAGCGGCCTGGTGGTGGTAAATTGCGGTGACGATGAGCGCGTTCTCGGCGAGCTGCTCGGCGGCCCGCTGCTCCGAAGGACGGTCCATGTTGGCGTTCCACCATGGGCTGCCCTGTACGTATCGGGTGAGCTCGGATCGCGCGACGATGGCGTTTTCAAACTCGTTGTGCATCTGGTGCGCGTTTGCGACGAGGTTGAGAATCTCGGGCGTCCGGTGATGGTTCGGCCACTTCGAGATCGCCATCCGCCACGCCGCGATGGCTTCGGGATACTTCGCTTCGTCGAAGTAAACCTGACCGAGCTGGAAGTAGACTTCGGGCGTCCAGGGCCTTTGCTGCGGGAGGAGCGAGGCATCCTGGATGCGCTCGATCCCCGTGGGCCTGCCCTCGACCGGATCGGCGACCTGATTCTCGTTCCAGTCGTCGTACGCGAACGCGATACCGAGGTATTCGATCGCCTCCGGCCGAAGCTCCGAGCCAGCCTTGCCGGTCTCCTTGCGCGTGTCGTCCGACCATTGGACGAGCTTGCCGAAGTTCTGGATCGCTTCGGGGTAGCGGCTCGCGCGATAGTAGGCCCAAGCGACTTTGTAGAGAGCGAGGTTGTAGTTGCGGTCTTCGCTGTTTTCTAGAATGCGCCCGTACGCGGCTATCGAAAGGTCCAGTGCGTGGTCGCCTCCGAAATCATCGAAGTGGTACTCGCCGATTCGGAACCAGGTTTCGCTGACGAAGCGGGCCTGCTCCGAAATGGGCTCACAGCGCGCATAGGCATTGACGAAGACGCCGCGGACCGTCGCACCGAGCGGGCGGCCATCGAGCGTCAACGCGGGGTACTTCGCTTGCGCCGCCAGCGACGCGTCGGCGGACGGCGGGCGCCAGTCGGGGTTGTAGTCGTAGTTGTTGGCGCAGACGAGCGCGAGCCAGGCGGCGAGCGCTTCCTCGGGGCGCCCCATCTCGTTGAGGGTGTACCCAATCAAGTAGTACACGCCGTCGGAGCGTTCATAGTCGGGGAACCGCCGTGCCAAGGACTTGTAGAGAAGCACCGTTGGCGTAAAGTCCGGCGAGCTCGGCAGCTGGTCTTCTGCGGTCAAATCTCCGGCCTCGCGGGCCGCCTGTGCTTGGTCGTAGAGATTCTGGAACTCGACCGCGCTCCGTTCGAAGTAGAGCTCACCCAAGCGGAACATCGCGTCCGGGGCGTACTTGGGGTGGCGCGGGTAGCGGCGCAGAAACTCCTCGAAGACGCGGATCGAGCTCTCGCGGGCCTCGTTGAACTCGATCTCCTCGGCCTCGAGCTGCTCACCGTACCAACGGTCGCGCTCCCGCCGCTGCTGAAGGTATTCGCGGCGCACGAGCGAGGTGACGGTGGAGCGAAATGCTTCTCCCGTTTGGCCGAATCGCTCGACCTCCTCTTCGAGCTGCTCCAATGCTTCGAGCTGTTGCTCGGTCGGAGGCGGGCGCTGGTCGACGATGCGTTTGCCCGTGTCCTGGAGGAACGGAGGTAGACTGACATCGGTGGCGCCTTCCCAGGGTGCGGCCTCCGTTGGTTCGGGGTCCGAGCCCGACTCCTGCGCCAATGCGGGAGCTGCGCAGGCAGCGGCGAGCGCCGCGATCCAAAGGCGCGATGCGAGCCGATCACGCGCGCTCATGGCTCGCCCTCGCTGCCCTGATTCTGATCCATCACGTCGCGGAACTCGTCGTCGAGCGCTTGCAGCTCGCGCGCCCGTTCGCGGGTCAGGGCGTCGATACGGACCCTGTGGTCCTCGCGTCGTGCCCAGGAGACGTCGATTTTGCCGACGTCGGCGCGGAGCACGAGGTCGTAGAAGCGATCGTGGACCCGGTTGAAATTGAGATAGGTGATCGCCCCGACAACGTCTTCGGTTTCGCCTTCGAGTGACCCTAGCGCGGCGCGATAGCGTCGTAGGTTTGCGGTTTCCTCGTCGACGGTCGACAGCATCTGGGAGACGCGCCGCTTGACGACCGCAGCCAACTCGGCGTCACGCTGATCGAGCCGGCGCTCGAGGGCAGTCACACGCGAGAAGGCTTCGTCGAATTGGGGGCCGCCAGAACCGGCAAGCTGGCGCTCACGCCCGACCAGGTCGATGAAATCGTTCCGCTCGACGTCGTCGGCCTGGTACCGCTTGTCGCCAACGCCCACGTGGAGACGACCCACTTCGAGGCGGCGCCGAATCCAGATGAGCTGCTCTTCGTACTCCTTGATTTCCCCTTCGTGTTCGGCGAGCTGTGCGGCCAGGGCCCGCGGATCGGCCTTCTGGGGGTCGATGGACGAAAGGCCGGCCCTCGAGGCTACGATGCGCGCTTCGAGGCCTAGGATTTCGATCCGGAGTCCCTGCAGGTCTCGTTCGGCGGCCCTGAACTCCCCGAGCCGTTCCATGTCCCGGTCGACGAAGTCCTCGGTGTCGACGGGCATCTTGATGACCTCGGCCTGGACCTCGCGGCGGCGCGAGCGCACCGGCGCCACTTGACCCGGGCGATCGCCCCGCGCTTGGCTCTCGGCTTCGATCAGGGTGACGCGGGCGCGCGCGGCTCGGTTTCGAAGGCCGGTCGTCCTTTCGCGCTGACGGCGCAGGTCCGAAAAGACGCTGATGCGATTCGGCGCGCTCAGAGCGGCGGTGATCCGTTCGGCGAGCTCGTTGGTCTCTCGGACGAGCTGTTTGGATTCGCTGAGGTCCGCGAGCACTTCGAGGGCGCGCTCGTAGTCGCCTTCCAGCTCGATCCAGCGCCTGGCCGACTCCGGAAGAAAGTCATCAATGTCGAAATCATCTAGGTTTTCACGCACAACCGTTCGAAAATACGCGTGAAGATCAGGATGTTCGCTGCGCCTGGCCGAGAGCTCGTCTCGGATGGGACCGAACGTGGCCCGCACCTCGTCGAACACGCCCTCGGCTTCATCGTAGCGGCCGTTTCGCGCGAGAAGGTCACCCCGTAGCACCTTGCCGTCCGCATTGAGCGGGCTGTCGGGCGCGGCAACGGAGAGCACCTCGAGCGCCCGCTCTGCTTGGATGGCGTCGCCCATCCGAATGTAGGTCCATGCAAGCTCGAAAAGCGCCTGGTCGAAGTGGGCCGAGGTCTGCTCGACGGCGCGGTATGCCTCGACTGCCTGTTCCAACTGCTCGGTTTCGTAGTAGAGGCGCCCGAGCCCAAGATAGGTCAGCTCGACGATTCCCTGCTCCTGCTCGTTGGCAGGTTCGTGCCCAAGGATGCCGCGGAACGCCGCAATCGCGTCCAGGTACTCGCCGCGAAGGGTGTGAATCGTCCCAACGAAATACTTGGCGCGGAGAGAAAATTCGGTGCCGCTCGGGATGGCGAGGAAGCCTTTGCGCGCCTGTTCGAGTCGGCCCTGGTCCACCCTGCGAATCGCGCCGCTGGCTGGGGCGTTGAGCACATCGTCGACGGGCACTGCGCGGTTGTACAAATACTTCGCGCGGAAGTATGCGGTCGTGACCGAAAGCGTGGAGGATGGGATGGCGTCGAGACGCGAGAAGTAGCTGTCGACCTCACGGAAATCGCGCGTATGGATCGCGATTTGAATGAGACGGCTGAGCGATCGCTGCAGGTAGGGGGAAAATGCCGGCTCCGCGCCACGGTCGATCACCTGGGCGTAGCGCCGACGTGCGCCCAGGTAGTCGTCGGCAAAGAACAGCGACTCGCCGAGAAGAAAGAGCGCCTCAGGGTAGGCGCGGTGGGTCGGGTAGTGATCGACGATGTCGGTCAGCAGAATGGCCGCCCGAAGGTAGTCCTCGAGCCGCAGGTAGAGTTCTCCGTCAGTGAGACGCTCTTCGACGAAAGTCTCGCTTTTCCGGTCGAGGGGCCGGACGGGAATGGCCATCAGCCGCTGTGCGTCCGCTTCGAGGTTGGATAGATCTCGGTTCGCCGCGGCCAGATCCTGGGCCAAGCCTTCTGAAGCGCTGGTCGCAAGCAGGCCGGCGGCCAGGAGTAAACCCAGCCAAATCCTTTGCGCTCGCCCCCTGCCTAGTGTCGGTGAGGGCGGCGATTCGCTCGCGCCGCCAGGTCGCATTAGCGATCGCCCTCACCCATTTCGTCGGGTCGAACCGGCCGCTCGACGCGTTCGATGTATCGGACCGCCGGCCGCTCTTCGAGCGGAGTCGCCGGACCACCCTTCTCGTAGCCCACGACGTGGACCGTCGAGACGCGGCCTTCTGGAACCGCAAATGTGTATGTCGATCGGAGCTTGAAGCGATACCCTTTCAGGTACGCGAAGACACCGTAGCCGTGCCCGCGATACTCGAGGCTGACGGTGAGCGTGTGCTCTCCGGGAACGATGCTCCCGTTGTAGACCTCGAACTCCTTTTGGTCCCCGAGCGTGCCCTCTTCGTCCGCCTTCGTGAAGATCGGCGCGCCGTCGAGGGCGTACACCACCCTGACCAGTTTGTAGGACTGTGACATGCGGTTCTCGTGGACGATGGCCGCTTGGCCCCCGCCAACGACGCCTTCGAGTACGGTTTCGGCGAGCAAAGAGAGCCGAGCCTTCGAACGGAAGATCTGCTCTTTCAGCTCGTTGATTCGTTGCTCCAGATCCCGAAGGCGCACCGCATACGTGCCAGCGTCAATGGGCTTGCTGGGCGCGCTCGGCACGGCCGCTTCTGCTGGAGTCGAAGCCTGGGTGCCGGTTTCCGGCGGCTCGGCGTCCTCGGCCTGCGCCGCTGCAACGGAGCCCCCCACCCAAATGCACGCCGCAAAAACGGAGAGCGCAACTGTCCTGCGCATCGCATTTCCCCTCTAAGTGACCACCATCTGAGGCGAAATTGCCCCTCCGGCGGTCCCGGAGCTTATACCGCAGCGCGAGCGGCTGGGTCAATGAAGGTCGGAGGCATTTCTGACTCCAGCGGATCGCCGAGAAGTCGTGGATTGTCGTTCACTTGAATCCAGGCGATCGCCCAGCGCGGCGCCCTCAGCGGAGCAGCCGGCTGAGTAGCGCTCGCCAGCTCGGCGTCCGTCCCTTGGTCTCTCGACCGGCCGAATTCCGTGCGGCCTCGAGCGCCTCGGCCAGGTTGGGTGCGATCTGCATCGAGTCCAGTGGAATACGAGCATCGGTCGCGGCGGCTCTCCAGCGCGCGTCGACCCCCGCGAAGATGCACTGGCCGCCGAGCATCTTGGCGATTTCATCGGCGGCAAACACCGAGATGGCTCGCTCCCGGTTCGGCTCGCCAAGCTGTGTGAGGTCCACGATCGCCAGCTCGACGTCCGCCTCGAGCATGGCCCGGCCGAGCGCGTCGACCGTGTCGCTCAAGACCGCAGGCTCGTGTGCCCCCGACATGACCAGTGCGAAGATCGAGCCATCGATGCGCAGCGGTTTGAGGCAGCTCGCTGCGCGCTCCATCGCGACCTGAGCGACGCGCTCTTCTCGACCAAGCACGAACCCTTCGACCGCTGCGGCGACTGCCTGCTGCGCAAATCGTTCGACGCCGGCCTCGTTCGACGGGTCCACGGCATGCAAAGCTAGGCGCGTCACTTGAATCGCGGTGCTCGGCGTGAGGTCGAGCAGGGCGAGGCGGCGGCCGACGAGCGTGAGCAGGGTGAAGCACTCGCGGAATTCGAAGGACTCGAAATCGCCTGCGGCTCGCTTCTCGACGGGCAGCTCGATCAAGAGCGGCAGCAGCGGCATCAACTCGCCAAGAAGGCTTTCGAGCGGAACGCCTCCAGTAGCCGGCTTGGCCGCTTCGAGCGCGGCTCGGAAGCGCTCGGCAGCGTACGTCGTATCACTCTTTGGGTCGGCCATCATCCAGCGTGATATAAACCGATGCTCCATGGCTGCCACCATCCTCGTCGTCGACGATGAAAAGAACATCCGGCGCACCCTTCGGATGGTGCTCGAAGGTTCCGGGTTCAACACGCTCGAGGCCTCATCGGCCGAACAGTGCCTGGAGATCGTCAAAACGGGGGACGTCGATCTCGTCATCCTCGACGTTCGGCTCCCCGAGATGAGCGGCATCGAAGCGCTTAAGATGATGCGCAGCCAACCGGAAACGCGAAAGCTGCCCGTCTTGATGGTGTCTGGGCATGCTTCGCTCGCCGAGGCGGTCCAGGCGGTCCAGCTCGGCGCGACGGATTTCTTCGAGAAGCCCCTCGATCGCGACCGCGTGCTAGTCACGGTGCGCAACGCGCTGAAGACCTGGCAACTGCAGCGCGAGGTCGAGCAGCTCCGGGCCGACGTCGAGCATCGCTACGAGATGATCGGCGAGAGCGATGCCATTCGCGCGCTCTTTGCGCAGCTCGAAAAGGTGGCGCCGACAAACGGTCGCGTGCTGATCTCGGGAGAAAGCGGCACGGGCAAGGAGCTGATCGCGCGCGCCATCCATCGGCTGAGTCCGCGCGCGGAAAAGCCGTTCATCAAAGTGAACTGTGCGGCGATTCCGGCAGAGCTCATCGAAAGCGAGCTCTTCGGATACGAGCGGGGGGCGTTTACCGGGGCGCAAGGCCGCAAAAAGGGCATGTTCGAGCTAGCCAACGGGGGCACCCTTTTCCTCGATGAGATTGGCGACATGAGCGCCAGCGCACAGGCCAAAGTGTTGCGCGCGCTCCAGAGCGGGGAGATCTCGCGGGTCGGCGGCGAAACGTCGATTGCGGTCGACGTGCGCGTCCTGGCCGCGACGAACAAAGACCTCGAGCTCGAGGTGCGGGACGGCCGATTTCGGGAAGACCTCTTCTTCCGCCTCAACGTCGTCCCGATCGTCAGCCCCCCGCTGAGGGACCGCAACACCGACATTCCTCTTTTGGCCAAAGGCTTTCTTCGTGAATTCTCGATCGAAAATGGGCTTCGCGAGAAGCCGATCGACGACGGTGTGCTCGAGGCCTTGAGCGAGCGCTCCTGGCCTGGGAACGTCCGGGAGCTTCGTAACGTGGTGGAGCGGATGGCGATTCTGAGCGGCGACCGAATTACGCTCGACGATCTCCCAGAGGAAGGGATGCTGAGCGACGTCCGGCGCACCTCGTCTCCGCCGTCGGACATGCCTTCCACGCTCGACGAGAACGGCGAACGGCTGACCCTGAGAGCGTATCGAAGCCGCGCGGAGAAGGAGTACATCCTCCAAATGCTCGATCAGGTGGGCTGGAATATTTCGCGGGCTGCCACAATTCTGGGCGTGGAGCGCACCAACCTTCACAAGAAAATGCGCAGCTATGGTATCCGTCGAGAAGAGGAATGATCCGACGGACGATTAGGCTGGTTTGGACGGGCGCTGTTTTGGCGTTTGTGGCCTATGTCCTTTTCTTCGTTCGGCTAGGCGAGCGCACACCCTTTCAACACCTGATGCGCGTCGCCGGCACCGACGAAGCCCAGGAGCTTGGTCGCGAAGTGGGCGCGGCGACCGAGCGCATCAGCAAGAAGATCGGTGACCAGGTGCACGAAGCGACCAAGCCACCCGAACACGATGCGGGGACGAGCCAGGTGCCGAAGTTGGTTTCCGACAAGCTCGGAGACATCGCGGGGGGCGCCCACGAACGCGCAGAGCGGCTCGAAGCAGCGCGCGAAGAAGAATCCCAGTAGCGTGTTCAAGGCCAGTCGAGCTGCAGTCGCTTCATCTTGCGCCAAAGCGTCGTCGGGCTGAGCCCTAGAAGCTCGGCTGCGCGCTCTTTGTTGCCATCGACATGACGAAGCGCGCGAACGATTGCGTCGCGCTCGACGTCTTGGACGATATCGGCGAGCGATTGGCGCGCGGGATTCGGAGTTCGTCCTTTCCCATTGCTGCTTGCGTTCGGAAGGATGTCCGACAGATGAACCTGGCCGTCTTGTGCGAGGGCGACGCCCTGCTCGATCAGGTTTTCGAGCTCGCGAATGTTCCCTGGGAAGTCGTAGCCGAGCAGATGGTCCATGACGCCTGGGCCTAGCTTCGCTTGCCTGCCCATCTTCTTTCCGTACTTTTCGAGGAAGGTTTCGACGATGGGCGGAATGTCTTCTTTGCGCTCCCGAAGTGGAGGGAGCTCGAAGCGAGCGACGTTGAGGCGGTAGTAGAGGTCCTCGCGAAAGCGCTTCTCTTCGATTTGGCGTCTCAAGTCCTGGTTGGTGGCCGCGATGATGCGTGCATCCACGTTGATCGAGCTGTTGTCGCCCAGTCGGCGAATCTCTCCTTCTTGAATCGCTCGAAGCAACTTGGCCTGAAGCGAAGGTGGCGTCTCGGCGATTTCATCGAAGAAGAACGTGCCGCCGTTGGCTTCTTCGAACAAGCCTTTGCGTGTTTGTACCGCGCCGGTGAAGGCACCGCGAACGTGTCCGAAGAGCTCGCTCTCGAGAAGCGTTTCGGTCAAGGCCGCGCAGTTGATCGACACGAACGGCCGCTCGGCGCGCAGGGAGTTGGCGTGAATGGCGCGCGCGACCAGCTCTTTGCCGGTACCGCTTTCGCCGGTGATGAGCACGGTGGCGTCGGTCGGCGCGATGCGGACGATACGCCCTAGAATGTCACGAATCTCCGCGGACTGACCGATGATGTTGCCGAAGTTGTATCGCTCTCTGAAGTCAGAAGCGACTGCCCTCTCGGCGGCCGCAAGCGAACGCGTCCGCGCGGCTCGCGCGACCTTGGTGAGAAGCTCTTCCACGACGAAAGGTTTTTGAACGAAGTCGTGCGCCCCAAACCGCATCGCTTCGACCGCGTCTTCGATCGTGCCGAAGGCGGTCATCACGATCACGTGCGTGAGTGGAGAGGCCTCCCTCGTGCGGCGCAGCACTTCGAGGCCGCCCACCTCCCCCATGCGGAGGTCGGTGATGACGAGGTCGTAGTCGTTCTCGGCGACCATGGCGCAGGCTGTCTCGCCGGTCGGCGCCTGGTCGACGACGTAGTCCTCCGCCAACAGCATCTCGGAGAGCATGCTGCGCGCGTTGTCCTGATCATCGACGATGAGAATCCTGGCCATCCCCCAACCGGTTCCGTCACCTCAGACCTTACCGCAGATCCCGCTTCTGCGCTTGGAGGCTCAGTCGAAGACGTCGTGGATGGCCGCGAGCACCTCGTCCCGGAATTCGCCTGGGAAGATTAGACGCGGATGCTCGATGCGCTTGTTCCGAAGCTGCCCGAGGATGAAAGAGGCGTCGCCGAGGCGCTGAAGCGGCTGATGGCGTATCGTCACCCACATGCCATCGGTGCTGCCGTCGGTCGGCTCGTGGTAGGGAACGTCGTCGGCGATGTCGAGCCAGACGGTGAGGTCGGGGCGGAGCCCTTTGTCCGCCACGATTTGCCCTGCTCGCGCCTTCGCATCCTCCCATTGGTCGCGGTTGCCCTCGGGGAGCGGCACCGTCTTCGGGAGCTCGCGGGAGCGAAGCCGTTTGCTGAGCTCGGCGAGCGTCGGATCGGCGCCGCGCTCCCACGCGCTCAGGCAGGTCAGCAGCTCGGCGTCGTCCATGAGCAGGTACTCGTGAAGGGACAGCGATTCGCCGAGCGCTGCGGCGTGAAACGCGGGCAGCAGCGGATCGGGCGGTGCGCCGCTGAAGATCAGCTCGCTCACCCGAATGAAGATCGCGCGCACCAAGGCCTCCGCTGCGCGCGTTGCCTTGTGATGATAGACCTGCTGGTACATGAAGTGCCGACCCAGGAAGAAGCTCTCCGCCGGCGGCAAGCCCTTGCGACCCTGAATGGCGAGGACCCAGCGGCCATCGACGCAGGCGAAGGCCAGCGCCTGGAGCAACCAGTCGAGGTCGTAGAGCCCGTAGCGCACGCCCGTCATGTGGCTGTCGCGCAGGAGGTAGTCCGCGCGGTCCACGTCGAGCGTCCCGCTGACGCTCTGACTGAGATAGCTCAGCCGGTAGTCGCCTCTCAGCAGGCCGGCGACCCTTGGGGCCATGCCTGCCGCGATCGACTCCAAGGTCTGGTGCACTTCGGTCGATGGGTCGAGAACGATCTCCTGGGTCCAAAGCTCATGATGCTTGGCGTGGGGCAACACCTCTTCGAAGAGGTGTGAAAACGGCCCGTGTCCGAGGTCGTGCAAAAGCGCTGCAGCAAGGGCTTCTGCCCTCGCCTCGTCGTCGAGCCGTTGGTCCGGGGGAAGCTCGTCGCTGCACGCGTCGATTCGGTGAAGGAGCGCCTGCATGACATGAGCCGTGCCCACGGCGTGCGAAAAGCGGGTGTGCTCTGCGCCGGGAAACACGAGCGAGGCGAGCCCGAGCTGCCGCACGCGCCGAAGTCGCTGCACCTCACGCGTGTCGAGCAGAGACCGGATGACCCGCTCCGCCATGCCTTCGAATGCGATTAAACCATGGACGGGGTCCCTGAGGATCACGCTGCACGGTACCACCGCATGTTCAGAACGCCAGCGTCCCGAAGCGACCGTCTCGGGGCACCTCGAAGCTAGAACCGCGTCGGACCACCGCGACGGTGTCCGGTTGCCAGAGCGGCAGGACGGGAACGTCGCGGGAGAGGATGCGTTGAACGCGTTCATACACTGCGCGGCGCTCGGACCGATCGATCGTCGTTCGGCCGAGTGCGAAGAGGCTGTCGAGCTCCGCGTTGCGGTAGCGCCAACGGTTGGCGCCCTCGCTCTGCGGGCCGGGGATTCGCGACGAGTCGAAGAACCAGCTGAGCACGTGCGGCTCGATCACTTCGGGCACCTGTAGCAGTGTCATCTCGAAGCGGCCGCGGTTCAGGTCGGAGATCAGCGTCGCAGCTTCGGAGGGTCGCACGTCGACCTCCACGCCGACATCCCGCAACATCGCGGCAATCGCACGGGCCACCGATTGGCGAAAGCGTTCCGAGGTGGTTCGAAGCACGAGTCGCATGCGTGGCTCGGGGCCGGCCGGATCGGGAAATCCGGCCTCGTCCAAGAGCGCGCCTGCCAAAGCGGGGTCGAAGGGGCGCGGCGGCTCGGCGGCAAGCTCTGCCCAGTGGCCGTGCGGAATCCAGCTGTCGGTGACGCGCGCGAGACCCTGGTACTTGGCCTGGACAAGGAGCTCTCGATCGATGGCGTAGCCGAGTGCGCGTCGCACGCGGACGTCTGCGAGCTTCGGCGAGCCGGTTTGAAAGCCGAGGTAGAGCGTCGAAATCCCAGGGGCGCTCCGCGTCTCGAAGTCCCCGTCATCCTCGAACAGCGGAAGCAGCAGGGGCGGAATCGAGGCGACGGCCAGGTCGCCCTGCCCGGCAAGCATGCGCAACGCCCGTGTGTTGTCGTCGCGGATCACGACCATGCGTACGTTCGGATAGGTTGGCGCTCCGCGGTGCCAGTGCGGGTTTTCGCGAAGCTCCAAGACCCCGGGCTCTCGGGCGACCAGGCGGTACGGGCCGGCTCCGATGGGCAAGGGCTCTTCTGGGGTGGCGATTCGCCGGAAGGCATCTTGGCGTCGGACGATCGGGAGCTCGAGGTCCGTGAGAAACGTGGCGTGCGGCTCTCGCAGGATGAACAGGATGGTCCGCGAATCGGGGACCTGCATCTCGGCGATCCGTCGGTAGTTCTGGGCGTAGCGGCTCTGTAACTTCGGGTCGACGACCCCTTGGAAGGTGGCGACGACGTCCCGGGCGTCGAGTGGGCTGCCGTCGCTGAAGCGCAGGCCTTCGCGGAGATGCACTTTGAATTGCGTCGGGCTCAGGGCCTCCACCGACTCGGCGAGATCGGGGATGACCTCCAGGGTTCGCGGGTCGATCGTCACCAGCGAGCCGAAAAGCAGCCGCGAGATGCGAAGGCCATACGGGTCGCCGACGAAGCGAGGGTCGAGCTGCTCGGCGTCCCGAGGGAGCATGACGACCAAGGCGTTCGGGTCGTGCTCGGCCGGCCGACTGCAGCCAAGGCCGATCACTAGGAGCAGCGAGAGCGCGCTGCTAAGGTGCATGCGATGGCGCACCGAGCGCTCCTTAGTCTTGCGATCATTGGCCTGCTGGTCGTGAGCCCCGGTGCGCTTGCCAAGGGGCCGGAGCCCGTTGCGCAGACGCTTGCCAAGATCGTCCGGCAGGCTGCGCTCGGCGATGGAATCGGGATTCATGTCGTTCGGCTGCACGATGGAGCTGAACTCTACCGCAATCGCGCCGAACGGCCTCGGAATCCGGCGTCGAACCAGAAGCTTCTGACCTCGGCCGCCGCCCTTTGGCGCTTGGGCCCGAGCTTCCAGATCTGGACCCGGGTGGAGGGCCGCATCGTCGACGGTCGAGCGGCCCGCTTGGTCGTCCGGCCGTCGGGAGACCCGACCCTCAGCTATGCCATGCTGGCCGGGCTGGCCGAGAACGTACGCCTGGGCGGCGTGGACACGGTCGATCGAATCGTCATCGACGACGGCTATTTCGATGACCAGATCCTCCCGCCGGCCTTCGACCAGCAACCCAAAGAGGCCGCCTCGTTCCGCGCCGCCATTTCGGCCTTCGCTGTCAACGGCAACAGCTACGTCGTGCACATCGCCCCCGGGCCCGAAGTCGACGGGCCGGCGCGCGTCGGCGTGCTCTCGGACGACTACGTGCGGATCGACAACCGGACCGTCACGAAAGCCACGGGGCCACCCACGCCGCGCATCGACCACGAGGTTACCGAGGATGGACATCTCGCCGTCCGGGTCGAGGGCTCAGTTCCTGCACGTGCGCGCACGATGTACTTCCGGCGCCGCGTTCCCGCTCCCCGAGCGTACGCAGCGAGCCTCTTGGTTCGGGCGTTGAGAAAGGCCGGCATCGAGGGCGCCATGTCCGTCGAGCACGCCCCTGTGGCCGAAACGGAGACCCTCCTTGGCGCGGTGCAATCGCCTCCGCTCAGCAAGATGCTCTATTCGTTGGGCAAATGGAGCGACAACTTCACGGCCGAGATGCTGCTCAAGGTAATGGGCGCACAAGCCGAAACGCCGGGCACCTCCCCGCGCGGCGCCGCGGTGGTTCGCGAAGAGCTCGGAAAGATGGGCATCGATACGAGCGGCCTCGTGATGGTGAATGGCTCGGGGCTTTTCAACGGCAATCAGGTTGCACCGCAGCACCTGACCCAAACCTTGGTCGCTGCCTATCGGGACCCCGCGATCGCGGCCGAGTACGTGGCACACCTTGCGGTGGCCGGCTCCGATGGAACCCTCAAGTCGCGCCTCGAAGACCTACCGCGCCCCAGAATGGTGCGGGCGAAAACCGGGACGCTCCGGGACGTCATCGCCTTGTCGGGCTACGTTCTCGGAGAGCCCGACCACTCGGTGGCGTTCAGCTTTCTCGCCAACGGGATCGCGGGGAAGCAGGCCGAGGCCAGACAACTCGCAGATGACATCGTGAGAGCGCTGGCCAACTACGCCGTGCAGCCGGCCCCGATTCAGTGACCTGCTGGCACCGACACTGACGCTGGCACTGGCGCTGACACTGGCAGTGTCGCTGACACCGCCGCCGCCTCTGCTACACCCCCGGCTCATGCGTAGGATCCTGCTTCTGCTCCTTCTCTCGGGTTGCGCCACCGGCCCCAAGCCCTCCCCCGAGCCTCCGGGCATCCTGCCACCTGTTGCCGCCATCAAACCCCACAGCGTCACGCTGCACGGCGATATGCGTGTGGACGACTACTTCTGGCTTCGTGAGAAAGGCGCGGCGGAAGTTACCGGGTACCTCGACGCTGAGAATGCGTATGCCGACGCAGAGATGGCGCCGACCGCCGAGCTTCAGAAGGCGCTCTACGACGAGATCGTCGGCCGCATTCAGGAGACCGACCAGAGCGCGCCGTACCGCAAGGGGGCGTTTGAGTACTACCACCGCACCGAAGTCGGGAAACAGTATCCAACCTATTGCAGGCGTTCGCCTGGCAAGTCGAAGAGCGAGCAGGTTCTCCTCGACATGAACGCACTCGCCGAGGGGCGTCCCTTCCTCGGACTCGGAGCGTATGAAGTGTCGCCTGACGGCCGCTACCTCGCCTTTTCCCTCGATGAGACGGGTTACCGCGACTACACGCTCCAAATCGAGGACCTCCGGTCGGGGAGAATGCTTCCAGAGCGAATCGAAAAGGTGAAGTCGGTCGCGTGGGCGAGCGATAGCCGGACGTTCTTCTACACCGTCGACGACGAAACCAAGCGGGCCCACCGAGTGATGCGCCACCGGCTCGGCGCGGAGGACGACGATACGCTTCTTTACCAGGAAGACGACGAGCGGTTCCGGGTCGCTGTCTGGCGTTCTCGGAGCGGTGAATACGTCTTTCTTGGCGCGTCCAGCCACACCACGAGTGAGATTCAGTTCCTACGGGCATCGGAGCCGAGGGGCGCCTGGCAGATGGTCGCGGAGCGCAAACAAGAGCACGAGTACGATGTTTCACATCGCGGCGGCGACTTCCTGATTCGAACAAATGACCGCGGGCGAAACTTCCGCGTCGTCCGAGCGCCGGTCGACAGCCCCGGTCCGTCGTCCTGGAAAGAGCTGGTCCCGCATCGCGATGGCGTGATGGTCGAGGGACTGGACGTCTTCGAGAGTTTTTACGTGATTCTCGAGCGCGAGATGGGGCTCCCCCACATTCGGGTATCGAGATTCGCGGATGACACGAGCCATCGCATCGGGATGGAGGAACCGGTGTATGCCGTGTACCCGGGCAACAACGAGGAGTTTTCGGCACGCGCTTATCGCTTTCGCTACGAGTCTCTCAGGACGCCCGATTCGGTATTTGACTACGACGTTTCCTCGAAGGGCCGCACCCTGGTGAAGCAGCTCGAAGTGCTTGGCGGCTATGAACCCGCCGCGTACGAATCGGAGCGACTCTGGGCGACCGCCAAGGACGGCACGCAGGTTCCGATTTCGGTCGTCTACAAGAAAGGGATGCCGAGGGACGGATCGTCCGCGATGCTGCTCGCGGGCTACGGTTCCTACGGCTATCCGTATCCGACTGGTTTTTCGCATTCCCGCGTGAGCCTCCTCGACCGCGGCGTCGCGGTCGCCATCGCGCATATCCGAGGCGGCGGCGAGCTCGGGAAACCTTGGCACGACCAGGGCCGCATGGAGCACAAGATGAATACCTTCACGGACTTCATCGACGTCGCCGAGTACTTGATTTCGAAGGGCTACACGAGCAGCGATCGGCTGGGGATTCAGGGCGGCAGCGCCGGCGGCTTGCTCACCGGCGCGGTCAGCAACCTGCGCCCGGACCTGTTCCGCGCCGTCGTCTCGCTCGTCCCATTCGTGGACGTGCTCAACACGATGCTCGACGACAGCCTGCCGCTCACCGTCGGAGAGTACGAGGAGTGGGGAAACCCGAACGAGCGAGACGCTTATTTTCGAATCAAGGCGTACTGTCCCTACACGAACATCAAGGCGCAGCCCTACCCGACGATGCTGATTCGGACGTCGCTCAACGACAGCCAGGTGATGTACTGGGAGCCAGCGAAGTACGTCGCGAAGCTGAGGGCGCACAAGACCGACGACAATCGACTGCTGTTCAAGATCAACATGAACGCCGGGCACGGCGGCGCGTCCGGGCGGTATGACTATTTGAAGGAAACCGCGCTCGATTACGCGTTCTTGCTGACGGAGTTGCAGTAGAGACGTACCGGGGCGCGGAAAAAACCCGACACGGGGTTCCATCGAACGGCTCGGCTTGCAGATGTGGTCGGAAGCACTTGGGGGCCTGGACCACGCAAGCCTCGCCTCGGAACTCGCGCCAATCGGCGCGGGTTGCTGTCTTGCCGATTGTCACTCGTTACGTCGACTCCACCCCATGACGGGTTTTTTCCGCGCCCCTCCATACGGAGACAGGACCAAGCACCTCCCCCAAACACCCGCGGCAGCGCGAGCCCGAAGGGCGAAGCCCGGCGCGAATGCGCCGGCAAGGCGAAGCGCAGCGACCGCCGCGCCAGGGAGGATTACGGGTGGGGGTGGGCGGGGCGGTTCAATCCAACCAAACCAGCCAACCCACCCGAGACCCGCCCCCCCAACACCCGCGGCAGCACAAGCCGAACGGCGCCACCCGCCCCCCAAACATGCGCGGCAGTGCCCCCCCAATTAAAAAACGCCGGCAGCTCCCACCACCGGCGTCTCTCTCTCGCGAGCCCTCTAGCTCACTCCTTGATCTGTCGCCGAATCTTCCCGAGCGCCTGCTCTTGGAGCTGCCGGATTCGTTCGCGGGACAGATTGTACTTGTCGCCGATTTCCTTGAGCGTGAGCTCGTCCTCGTCGTCGAGGCCGAAGCGCCAGCGGAGGATGCGGGCCTCCATGGGGGTCAGCGTGTCGAGGAGCCTGCGCACCTCGTCGCTCCACTTGCGGGAGACGAGCTGTTCGTACGGCGTCGGCACGTTTTCCTCTTCGAGGAAGTCGATGAACTTGCGGCCGTCTTCATCGTTGACCGGACGGTCGAGGGAGAACGGGGTCTCGGCCCAGTAGCCCTTGATCTTCTCGAGCTTCTCGGCAGCGATGCCGGTCTCCTTCTCGAGCTCTTCGGGCGTCGGCTCCTTGCCGGTGCGGGTTGCAATCGCCTGAGTCGCACGCGCAACGCGGTTGTACGTGTCGAGCATGTGCACGGGGATACGAACCGCACGGCCCTTGTCGGCCAGCGCGCGGCTAATCGCGTGGCGAATCCACCACGAAGCGTAGGTGCTGAAGCGGTAGCCGCGGTTGTGGTCGAAGCGCTCGACGGCCTTCATCAGGCCGATGTTGCCTTCTTGAATGAGGTCGATGAGCGGAAGCCGGCCACGGTTGTACCGGCGCGCAATCGAAACCACGAGACGCAGGTTCGCCGCGACGAAGCGGTTCTTCGCGCGCTGCTGCGCCTTTTGCGCGCCACGCACGTGTTGAAGGTAGCGCTTGAACGCCGGGGTCATCCGGACGTGATCGCCGACAATGTCGCGCTCGTCCGCAAAGTCACCGGCGAGGCGGTGCACGGCGCGGTCCGACTCCTGAACGAAGAGACGGTCGCTGTCGAGCTCCCGCATCTTGGTTGAAAGCTGGAGACACAGAGCGTTCCAGCGGACTTCCTGGCGCTTGCCGAGCTTGTCGGCCTTCGAGCTCTTGCAGAGCTTGCGCAGTGACGCGAGCTCGGGGAGTGGCTGCTCCTCGACGCGACGCTCGATGACCGAGGCCACGCTCTCGAAGCAGGCCGGATAGCTGAGCAGCGCTTCCCAGTACGCGATTTCGAGGCGCTCGACCTGCTTGGCCGCTTCGATTTCCTCTTGCGGCGTGAGCACGCGGTGACCGATCATCTCGCGGAAGTACCGCGTGAGGGTCGAATCCCCAGCACCCTGGCGCTCGAACTCCTTGAGGGCCTTCTCGCTCTCGACGCGAGCCTTTTCGAGCTGCTCCTTGCTCGGCTCGGCGGACGGCGCCGCCTGAGCCTGCGCTGGCTTTTGCGCCTCGGCCGCAGCCTTGGGCTCCACCTGCTTGGATGCCTTCGCTCTCACTTGGCTCTTCCTCGCGGTTTGTCTTGTCGCTGCCTGTCGTGCCATTTTTCCTCTTGTCTCCCGGTGGCGCCCGCAAAGTGTGGCACCCCGCCTGCATGGCTGAACAATCGAGAACGCCCGACTCTTCCATCGGGGGTGACCCAATCGCTCAAGTCGAATCGAGATGCACGCACCGTGCCGGAATGCCTGGTGGCCGCGAGCTCGCCGTTCGAGCGCTTGGATTTTGTCGTGGGAGTAACCCGTACTATATGGGTCCGTGAGTGGAGATGAGAAGGGGTATTCGACGTGGTTATGCGGAGAAATTCCAGTGAGAAGCATGCTCGTACCGAGCTGCTGAAATCGGTTCGCGCGCGGATGCCCCTCGCGTTGGCCACCGTCTTCACCATGGCTGTGTCGGCCGCGGCCACCGCCGGCTACGCGTGGCTCGTGGGGCCGCTCGTGCGCAGTTGGGAAGGCAATTCAGGGGCCGGAAGCGCCTTGGGCACCCTCCCGATCCCGAGCCTGAGCGTCACCCAGATCGTTGGGTTGCTGGTCGCGCTCGGTGTGCTGCGCGCGCTCTCCGAGACGCTCCGAACCCACCTCGCGTCCAGGCTCCAGCTAGGCGTAATTCGGGAATTTCGGGGCAAATTGCTGCGCCATGTCTTGGCCCTCGAGCCGTCGAAGCTGCTCGCCTGGCCTCGCGGGGAGCTCTCCTCGCGGATTCAGGTCGAGGTGCACGGGGTCCGGATCTTGCTCTATTTGGGCGTCGGCCAGGGCATTCGAAGCGTGCTGGTGGCTACGGCACTAGCCAGTGTGGCGCTGAGGGTGGATACTGCGCTAGCCATCCCGGGGCTTTTGGTTCTTCCTCTGGCCGTCCTGCTGATCCTCCTGGCGGCCCGCCCGGCGAGGAGGTTGCAGCGCGAGCTTTTTGCAGCCGAGTCCGCGGTGCTGGCCAGCACGGCCGAGGCCATCGACGGCGCGGCGGTTCTTCGGGCGTACGGCGCGGCCGCGTCCACTTTGGAGAACGTCGATGAGGCCGCGATGCACTCGGAGCAACGCGGGATCGCGGCGGAGACCTGGAGCGCCGCCGCAGGGCCGATGGTGGAGCTTGCGGCAGCCCTCGGCATCGCGTTGGTGTTTGCCTTTGCATGGTCTAGCCGAAGCACCGTCGACCTCGCCAGCGCGGGAACGGTGCTGGTCGCCTTGCTCTTGATGTACCGGCCCTTGCACGGAATCGCGCAGGCGGTCTTTGGCTGGTGGTCGGGGTTGGCTTCGCTCGATCGGCTCGATGAGCTCTTCAGCCTGCCCGCCGAGCCGGCCGAACCGGCCGCCCCGCGCGCGGAGCAGGTTGTCTCGCTCGGCATCGATGGGCTCAGCTTCGACTACGACGGCCGGCCGGTGCTCCTCGGCGCGAGCGCCTTGTTTCGCGGCGGCGAGCTCGTCGCAATCGCCGGCGAGAGCGGCGTGGGCAAGTCGACCTTGCTCGGGGTTCTGGCGGGGGTGCTCCCGCCGTCTGCCGGAGGCATCGCCATCGACGGCCTGCCCGCGTCCCGTGATTCGCTCATCGCCGCGACCGCGTGGATGCCTCAGAACCCGGCGCTGTTTCGCGACACGATCCTCCGCAATGTGGCGCTCGGCGTGGACCGTCCCGATCGCGATCGGGTGCTCCACGCCTGCCGAAGCGTCGATGCTCATGACTTCATTTCGGCGAGGCCCCAGGGCTACGATGGGGTGCTTCACGAAGGCGGCACTGACCTGTCGACCGGTCAGCGGCAGCGAATCTGCCTCGCGCGCGCTCTCTACATGGGCGCCCCGGTGCTGCTCTTGGACGAGCCGAGCTCTGCACTCGGCGACGAGCGCGAGCGCAACGTGATCCGCGTTTGCAGAGCGCATGCCGATCGGGGTGGACTGGTCATCGTTGCGACGCATCGCGAGGATTTCCTTCACCATGCAGACCGTGTGCTAGAGCTGCGAGACGGGACAGTCATCGAGTGGGAACGACGAACGGCAGACTCGATTTTGCACTAGCGACCCTGCTCTCGCTTTCCTGCGCTGCGGGAACGGCTCGTGCGGCGGCCGATCCGGGAGCGATTGCCGACGCCGTGCGCCAGCTCGACGCCGAACACGACCGCGCGACGGCCGCGGTGTACGTGCTTCAAGCCGGCGGCGCGCGAGCCGCGAAGCAAATCCACGCCGCCTGGCCGACGATTTCGCTGCTGGGCCAAAAGCGCGCGCTCGGTGCGCTCACACGCCTTGCGGTGGATCACCACGCGGCGCTCGACACCCTGATCGAGGCGGCTCGCTCGGACGATGAGGGTCTGCGCGACGGCGCCTTCGAGGCGCTACGGCAGCTCGGCCCTCGCGGACGCGGCGCCTTGGCCGCCCTCGTTGCCGATGCTGCGGTAGGTGATCGCGCCGCGTCCCTTCTGGCGCGTGCGGCGCCCGACTTCGCGATTGCGCCGTTGCTCGATGCCATGGCCGAACCGGCGGGCTCCGATCGCCCCGCGCTTCGTGCGGCGCTCGGGACTGCGGTGCAGCGCTCCTCGGGAGATCCCAACGCCACGCTTCGCGCATGGCTCGCCAAAGAACCTTCGGTCTCCGCGGCCGCGAGTGCCTCGATGGGATTGGTCGGCTTGGACGCGCAGATCGTGCCAATGACTTCGTTCATCGCGTATGCTGCGCCGAGGTCGACGGATTTCCCCTCGACGTGGCGGCTCCTTCAGAGCGCCGCAGCGGCCGGCCCGAGTCTGGAGATCGACCGCTGGGTGCGAAGCCAAGTCGACAGGCCCGAGGAGTGGATGTTACGCCAGGCTGCCGTCGACGCGATTGCGGCGCGCGGACATCGCGAGGATGCGCGGGGTTCATTGAAGGACGCGTATCCGCGGGTGCGCGCAAGCGCGGCGACGTCCTTGTCCGGCGACGACGGCTCGATGTTGGAGCGTGCCACCCTCGCCCGCCGCGACCCCTGGCCGATGGTGCGTGCCGCCGCCGTGCGCAGTCTTCGGAGCGAAGGGGAGGCACTCGCGGTGGTCGTGGCCTCGGTCGATGATTCGATGTCGCAGGTGCGCGGGGCTGCGATCGAGGTGCTCACCGCGTCGGCGCACGACGAGGGCTGGGAGCGGATTCACCGGAGGCTCCGCGCCCGTGACGAATGGCCGATGGTGACGGCAGCCGCCATCGACTACGTGGTCGCCCACTGCCGGACCGACGCCGCCGAGGCCCTGTTCCGCGTCGTGATGCGCGCGGCGCCCGGGAACGCCCTCACCGAGGACTTGAACAACGCGGCGCTTGCGATCGAGGCGCTAAGAGCCCTTGGCAGCCCCGAGGCCGTTGCGACCGTCGAGCAGCTTCGAAGCACCCAAGGGATTCCGCTCACGCTGAAAATGGCGCTTGAACAGCCCCTAGCCGAGGACACTCGCTGCGACCGAAGGCCCCGCTAGATTGTCGCTCCCGAATCGCCCGTGTTACTTTGTTTGGGACAGGGGGAAACATGGGAGCTCGTCTAATAGGCCTGATGGTGGCTGGGGTGCTGCTCAGCGCCGGTTGTGAACAGATCACGTCCGCTTCGGAGCCCGAAGCCGAAGCCGAACAACTGCCCGAAATCGTCCCGAACCTTCCCGAGGTTCCGACGCTGCCGCCACCACCGTTTCCAACGACATACGAAGATGAGTCGTACAGCGTGTATGGCCTGCATCAACGGCCGAGCAAGTTGCTCGATTTAGACCTCGGCGTGACCGGGTACATCATCGAAATCTACGAGCCGCCTGCCTGCAAGAAGCGAAAGAAGGAAGAGTGCCCCAAGGTGGCCGCGCCGCACATGTTCATTGCCGACACGGCGGACCAGACCGACCGCGCCGAGCAATTGCTCGTCGTCGGATACGCGGACAACCAGGAGCAGCTTCAGCGTGCTCGGCGCGGCCGCAAGGCGACCACCATCGCCGGTGATGTCGTGGTGCCGAAAGACCTCGCAGTTGGGAACAAGGTTCGGGTGAAGGGCCACTTCACGTTGATGTCGTCGGGTGGGTTCAACACGAGCAACGGGCTCTTGGAATACGCATCGCACGAGACGCTCGCCCAGGGGCCGGCGAAGTAGTCAAGGCGCGGCCACGCCCGCATCGGGCGCGGCAAGACCGGCATCTGGCTCTGCGGCCAGAAGGTCGGAGAGATCCGGCGCGCCGGCATCGCCTTTGAGCTCGAACGCGACGGCACTGCGCTCGAACAGCGCGACGACGTCTTTACCGACGACCGAGATCTCGGGACGGTCGTCGATGCGCACATAGCCGCCTCCGTCGACCGGCGCGCCCGAACCGAGTGAGATGCGCACCTTGCTGCGCCCCATCTCGAAGCTGACTTCCGCCTTGGGCGTTTCCATGCCGAAATTCTGCAGGTCTTCGGGGCTTGGGCTCTGAAGGGTGCGGACCGGGATCGCGAACTCCCAGTTGCGGAGGTAGTCCTCGATGACGTCGGGGTCGGCGGGCGCTTCTTTTGGCTCTTGGAGCGTCCAAGCTTCGTCGAAGCCCTCGCCCGTTCGGACCAGCGCGACGCGCTCGTCGCCTGATGCGATTCGAACGCCGGTGATCCGCTCCCGGACCACCGCCTCCAAGAGCAAGCCGGACCGGGAGTCGATTTCCTTGCGCCCCGGGCCGCCCCGCTCGAACAGCATCACGTACGCGAGAAGGATGGCCGCTACGACGAGCAGGACGATGGGGGTGCGTGCGCTCATGAGCGCCTCGACCACCAAACGCCAAAGCCAGCGATGAGCGCTGCCAGTGGCAGAAGAACCACGACGCGGAACAAGAGGTTCTGCAGATCGGCGTCGCTCATGATCACCGCGCGGGCGTTGGTCTTGCGCGGCGCGATGTTGATCAAAGCCTCCCGCTGCGTGAGCCAGCCGACGGCGGACGAAAGCAAATCGATGTTCGAGAGCTGCGGGTTCTCGAGCAGCTCGGAGCTCATCCAATCGCTGTCGCCCATGACCAGCAATCGGCCGGGGGTTGGGCCGTCGGCCTTGACCGGCTGAAGGTCATCGCCGAGTGGCGGCACGTACTCCCAGGCGACCGCCAACGGCACTGCGCTGGGCGGCGTCGGCGTGCCCTTGGCGTCCGGGTCGAGGGCGCGCGCCAGGTCGGTTTCGGCCACGGCGGCTGGGCTCGTGCGGAAGAGAACCTCGGTGTCGCTCCCCTCGGCGACGTCGACCGAACGGGCAACCGCCAAGAGCACCCCGCCGCCGCGCTTCCGAATCGTGTCGACGAGGCGATGGGTGCCGACATTGGTGACGAGGAACAGGTCGCCGGGGTTGCCGGGCAGCTGCTGCGCGGTGTCGTTTTCGATGACGAGATCCGCGCCGACGAGGATCCCGCGCGCTTCGAGCGCGCTCTCGAAGCCAGTGCCGGTCAGCTCTTCCTTTTTGAGCACGGGGTCGAAGGCCAGGAGAAGGTTCCCGCCCGAGGCGAGGTAGCGTTCGACGATGCCGACTTCTTCTTTGGAGAACAGGCGCTGCGGGCTGATGACGAACAGCGCATCGCAGGCCTCGGGGACATCTTCGGTGCGAATCTCGAGCGGCTCGACCTCGATTTTTTCCCATTCGAGCTCGCGTGCCACTGGGTCGAAGCTGCGTTCACCGTATGCTCCGACCTCCCACTCGCCGTGACCCGTGGCCACACAGACTTTGTTCGGCTCGCCTGTGGTTACCTCGAGGATCGCTCCGGTGAGCGCGCGCTCGGACTGCAGGTCGAGCTTGTGTCCGTCGGCGTCCTCGAAGGTCTCGAAGTCCTCGACGATGAGCTGATGGCGCTCGACTTTCCATTTGCGCTCTCCGCTCGTGACGACGACTGGCACTTGCGAAAGCGTCACGTCCCCTGCAAGCCAGCTGTCGATTCCGAACTTGTCTGCGAGCACCTGGTAACGCGCGCGGTCGCGGTCGGGGTCGACCCATTCCACTCGGATTCGGTCGGTGACCGCCTTGTATTCTTCGAGCAAGGTTTCGACGTCGGCGAAGTCCTGCTCGTCGCGTCCGAGAAAGACGTAGATGTCGACGTCCTGGTCGAGCTCCTTCAAGGCCTGCGCGCTGCGGTCCGAAAGCGTGAACAAGCCGTGATTGGTCCAGTCCCAACGTTTGTAGTGGCGAGACGAGATGTAGTTCACGAGGACCACGACCACGAGGCCGAGCACCGCCGTCAGTAAGAGGTTCAACCGTGCGCGAGGCTGGGCGCTCATCCGTGTCTTCTCGCCTTCATCGCTCCGATGCTCAGGCCGACGGCCAGAACCGCGAGCGAAAGATCGAAGACCAGGTACCGCGTGTCGATGACGCCTTTGGCGAAGCTCTGCATGTGGCCGAGCATGCTCAGGTATGCGCAGACCTCGCGGGCCGTTCCGTCGAGGACGAACTCGCCGATGCCCACTGTGAACAGGACGCCGAGCGTGACGAAGGCCAGAACTGCAGCCACGATTTGAGTGGGCGCCAGCACACTCATGAGTAGGCCCACCGCCATGAAGTACGCGCCAAGACAGAAGATGCCGAAGTAGCTGGCGGTCACCGCTCCCCAATCGACGCTTCCGTGCTGGCTCATGATCCAGGCGTAGATGATTGTGGGGATCCAGAGCGCGCACCAGATGACGAGCGAGGCCGCGTACTTGCCCAGAATCACCGAGCTCTCCGAAACCGGTGCGGTCATCAAGGTCTCGATCGTTCCGGCCTGCTTTTCACCGGCGACCAGGCGCATCGTCAAGACCGGCACGAACACCAGAAGCGGGATGAAGAAGAGCGCGCTTCCGCCGAAAAACCCGGACAGTGGCGTCGATGCGCCGGAGGAGACGGCGTTGCGGGCGTAGAACTCGGTGAGCATCCAAAACCAAACGCCATTCCAAACCAGCCACGAGGTAAGCACGACATACGCCAGCGGCGAGACGAAAAACGAAGCAAGCTCGCGCTTGAGAACGACCCAGGCGCTCCTCACGAGGCCTCCAGCGCCGTACCGGCGGTCGTGAGCTCGGCGAACACTTCTTCGAGGCTGGTCTCGGAATCGCCGGGCACGAGGTCGGCGACCTTCTCGCCTTCGCGAATGATGATGACGCGGTCGCAGACGGCTTCTACCTCGGACAGAATGTGGGTCGAGAGCAGCACTGTCTTCTTGCCGCCAAAGCTCCGCACGAGCTCGCGAAACTGCCGAACCTGATTCGGGTCCAAGCCCGACGTCGGTTCGTCGAGAATGAGGATGGGCGGGTCGGCGATGAGCGCTTCTGCGAGGCCGACGCGTTGGCGGTAGCCTTTGGAGAGCTGGCCGACGATCCGGGTCCTGGCGTCGGAGACGCCGGCAAGCTCGAGGCAGCGGTCGACGGCGGCCTGGACATCGGGGACGGCCTTGAGCTGGCCCCGGTGGCGCAGGTACTCGTGGACGCGCATCTCGCGGTACAAAGGCACCCCTTCGGGCATGTACCCCATTCGCTCTCGCGCTTGAATCGAGCTTCGGACGGCGTCGATGCCGTCGATCCGAATCTCGCCTGAGCTTGGCGCGAGGTAGCCGGTCAGCATACGGAGGGTCGTGCTCTTACCCGCTCCGTTTGGACCGAGGAATCCAACGATCTCCCCAGGTTCCACCAGGAAGGACACATCGTTTACCGCGAGTCGGCTTCCATACAGCCTGCTGAGCCCTTCGACTTCGATCACATCATGCTCGTTGCGCGCACGGGGTACTCGATGCGATCGAGCCTTGCAACTGCAGGCCTGTCCAGGTTCTGCGTCTTTTTCGCATCTGCCCGGTGCGCTTCTTTACGATCCAGCCGAGATGTCCTCCATCCCATGGAAGGTTCGCTTGGGCGCGTGCGTCGTTGCGCTGGTTGCCGGAGGCTCGCTCCATGGCGCGACCGAGATGCGCCGCGCGCCGATCGCGATCGACCCGATCACGATCCGCCCTTCTCCCGTGTTCGAACCGGTCCACCAGGAGCCGGGGCCCAATGTGCCCGGCGTCGTCCCTATCATCGATGACGACGTGACCGGCCTCAGATTCCCGAGCGGTCTCACGATTCACGGCGGCAGCAAGCACCGCGCGATTCTGTTCACGTTCGATGACGGCCCTTCGAGCCGAACCACGCCGCAGCTCCTCGACCTGCTCGACGACCTGGACATCAAGGCGCTCTTCTTCGTGACGAGCGAGAGCTTTGGCAATGGAAACCCCTATGAGCGGCGGCACGCCGGAATCGTCCGCGAGATTGTGCGACGGGGTCACCTCGTTGGCAGCCATACGGAGACCCACCGTCAGCTGCCGCTGCTCGGCAACGAAGAAATCCAAGCCGAGCTCGCCATCACCGAGCGAAAGCTCCGGAGGGCGATTGGCCGAATGCCGAGATTGATTCGTCCGCCCGGCGGCGCGTTGTCCAAGCGCGTCGAGCAACTGCTCGGAGAGCGCGGCTACACGAGCGTCATGTGGGCCGTTTACGCGGGTGATTTGGAGGCGAACACGCCCGAAGACGTCGTTCGAACCTTCTTTCGGGTGCTCGACCGCCGCGAGCGCGAAACGGGTGACCGCGGTGGCATCGTCCTGATGCACGACACCAAGCGCCACAGCCTCAACGCCCTCCCTCGCCTGGTGCGCGCGCTCCAAAAGCGCAACTGCACACTGCTCGAACGCGGTGAAGAGCTCTACGACATCGTCGACGACCTCGGCTACTTCATCCCGGGCCACGAGCCGGACCAAACGCTCGAAGAGCGGCAGGAAGTGCTCAAGCGCGAGACCTTGCGTGCTTGCCACACCATTGCGCTCCGGTAACTGGGACTCAGTCGCGCGTCGCGAGGATTCGCCACACAGGAAGGCCGTCTTCGAGGGCGCGCTTCTCGCGGTTCGAGCGGGCGCCGAAGGGGTTCACCTCGATGTAGCCGCTGCCCGACGCGAGCGTGAAGCCTGGCGTGCCCTGAAGCTGAGCCCGGTACTGCTCGGCTCGGTGCCCGACGTCGGTCTGAATGAAGAGCTCGCCCCCAGGCTTCATCAGCCGGGCCAGGTCACCGAGGAGGGCCTCCCCGATGACCCGACGCTTGTCGTGCCGCTTTTTCCACCAAGGGTCCGGGAAGTGCATCGCGACCCGCTGAACCGATCTGCCTGGTTCAGCCCTTTTCAAGATTTCGCGGGCATCCCCGCACAGAATCTTCACATTTTCGATCCCACGCTTTTCGAGCCGCTCGGCCGCTTTGTAGGCGAGCTTGGCCTTCACCTCGATGCCGAGGACGCGACTTTCAGGCGCCGCCGCGGCCCGCTCGAACAGCGACAAACCGCGGCCAAAACCGATGTCCAGCTCGAGGGGCCCTGATCCGGCGATCAGGTCTTCGAGCGAGAAGCGACCCTCGGGGGCTCTTGGGGCCTGCTCGCGATAGAGCCGGCGTAGGTCTGCGTCCGACACCCGCGCTCCCTACCGGCGGCCCGCAATGGCGTCAAACCGGATACACTCCTTCTTGACCGCCAAGGTGCCGATCGCGTATGCCACCGACATACATCTTGGTGAATGGGGCTTGATGTCGATGAGGATTCTGATCGTCGAAGACAGCGTGACCATGCGCAAGGTCATGGAGATGACTTTCGCTGGTGAAGACGCGGAGTTGCTGGTCGTGGAAAACGGCGAGCTTGCACTTGAACGAGGGGCTGCCTTTGCGCCGGACGTCGCGTTCATCGATTCGTCGCTTCCCGGGATCGACGGGTACGAAGTGACTCGCGCGCTCAAGGGCGACCCGGGGCTTTCGGGCACCGTCGTGATTCTCATGGCGAGCCAGCATCGCCCGCTCGATGCGGCGCGGGCCTCGGAAGTCGGCGCCGACGACCACATTCTAAAACCGTTCGACACGCAAGAAGCGATCGACAAGGCAAACCTGCTGGCGGGCCATACGGAAGCCGCGGGCTTCTCCGACATGCCCTCGATCCCGGTAGCCCGTCCTGCGACCACGCCGCCACGGCCGATCGCTCAGCGCTCCCATCGACCCACACCACCACCGCTGCCGGTCAGCCCCGCGGCGCAGCCGGCTCGAAGGTTTTCAGGAACCCCCATTAGTGGCGCGCAAGTTTCGGTTGCGCCAGGGACGGCAGCCTCTCTTCATTCTTCCGCACCGCCCGCGAAGATCGTGTCCTCGCCAGCCCACAAGATTTCATCCTCCCCGGCTGCCCAGTTTTCATCCTCCCCGCCCGCCGACTTCTCATCGGCCCCACCGGCCCCTTCGCTACAGGCTGCCGGCGCGAGCGAGGCCCTGTCTCATTCGGTGGTGGCGCGACTCGAAACGCTGGGCCTCACGCCCGACCAGGTCGAAGGCGTGCTCAAGCTCTCGGCCGAAGTTGTCGAACGCGTGGTTTGGGAGGTCGTGCCCGAGCTCGCCGAAGCGATGATCCGTGAGGAATTGCACCGTCTCATCGGCGACTGAGGCTTGACTGCCCCGCCATTTCACCGCACACGGTCGGTCGGATGAGCGATTCGACTGACGAGATGCCCAAGCAGTACTCGCCTACCGAAAGCGAGTCACGCTGGTACGAATTCTGGGAAACCTCGGGGTTCTTCGCGGCTTCCGAAGAGCCTGGCGACATGCGGCCAACGTACACCCTCGCCATCCCGCCGCCGAACGTCACCGGCTCGCTCCACATGGGCCATGCCTGCCGGACGACCTTCGAGGACGTGCTCTGCCGCCACAAGCGGATGCAGGGCTACAACACGCTCTGGGTGCCCGGCATCGACCACGCAGGCATTGCGACGCAGGTCGTGGTCGAGCGGCAGCTCAAGCAGGAAGGCCTGACGCGGTACGATCTGGGCCGCGAAAAGTTCATCGAGCGGGTCTGGCAGTGGAAAGAAGAATCTGGAGAGCGGATCCTCCAGCAGCTCCGCAAGATGGGTGCCTCCTGCGACTGGCCGCGAACCAAGTTCACGATGGACCCGGACATGGTTCGGGCGGTTCGGGAAGCCTTCGTGCGGCTCCATGAAGAGGGGCTGATCTACCGCGACACCCGCCTGGTCAACTGGGACGTCGAGTCGCAAACCGTGCTCTCGGACCTCGAGGTCGAGCAGGAGGAAAACGTCGAAGGCGCGATGTTCGACTTTGCCTATCCGCTCGCGGACGGTGGCGGCGAAGTGGTGGTTTCAACGACGCGCCCCGAGACGATGCTCGGCGATACCGCGGTGGCGATCCACCCGGACGATGCGCGCTACCGGCATCTGCACGGCAAGTACGTGCGACACCCGTTCGTCGACCGCTTGATTCCGGTGATCCTCGACGCGGAGCTGGTCGACCCCGAGTTCGGCACCGGCGTCGTGAAGGTGACGCCAGCCCACGATCCGAACGACTTTGCGACGGGCAAGCGACACGGCCTCGAAGAAATCAGCATCTTCAACCTCGATGGCACGATGAACGAGAACGCCGGTTCGTTCCAAGGGCTCGACCGCTTCGAGGCGCGCAAGGCCGTCGAGATCGAGCTTGGCAACCGTGGGCTCGCCCGCGGAAGCAAGAAGCACATGATGACGCTGCCGCGGTCGCAGCGCTCGGGGGCCATCGTCGAGCCGATGATTTCGACTCAGTGGTTCGTGAAGATGAAGCCGCTCGCCGCGCCCGCAATCAAAGCGGTCGAAGACGGCACGATTCAGATTCTGCCGCCCGAGTGGAGCAAGACGTATTTCCACTGGCTCCGTAACATTCAGGACTGGTGCATTTCACGGCAGCTTTGGTGGGGGCACCCGATTCCCGCTTGGTACTGCGAGGACTGTGAGCACGTGACCGTCTCGCGCGAGGACGCGACGGCGTGCGGCGGCTGCGGGGGAACCTCGATTCGCCAAGACGAGGACGTGCTCGACACCTGGTTCAGCTCGGGGCTCTGGCCGTTTTCAACTCTCGGCTGGCCCGAAAAGACGGTCGCACTCGAGCGCTTCTACCCGACGCAGGACATGGAGACGGGCTACGACATCCTGTTCTTCTGGGTCGCGCGCATGATCATGATGGGCCTTCACTTCATGGGCGAGGTTCCCTTCACGCGCGTCCTGCTGGCCGGCCTGGTCACCGACGAACGCGGCGAGAAGATGAGCAAAGTGAAGGGCAACGTCGTCGACCCGCTCGACGTCATTTACGGCGCCACCGGCGAAGAGCTGGTCGCGAAGGCCGAAAAGGCTGGCGCGAAGAAGTCGGGCATCAAGTACCTGAAGAGCACTTACCCCGATGGTTTTGCGGCCTACGGCGCCGACGCGCTCCGCATGACCCTGCTCAGCTATTCGCCTCAATCCCGCCGCATCGCGCTTTCGATCAAGCGCATCGAAGGCTACCGAAACTTCGCCAACAAGCTTTGGAATGCGTCCCGCTACGCGCTGATGCGGCTTAGCGGCTCCTCGACCAAGGCCTCGCAGCAGTGCCCACAGCCCAAGGCGCTGGCGAACCGCTGGGTGCTCTCGCGCCTCTACCATGCGCTCGACGTAGCCGCGTCCGGGCTCGACGCCTACCGACTCGATGAAGCGTCCGGCGCGCTGTACCACTTCGTGTGGGACGAGTTTTGCGACTGGTACCTCGAGCTGAGCAAGCCGGCCCTCGACAGCGACGATGCGGCGCTCATCGAAGAGACCGAGGCGACCTTGGTGCACGTGCTCGAAACGGTGCTGCGGGCCCTTCACCCGATGATGCCTCACATCACCGAGGAAATCTGGCAGCGGGTTCCGAAGTGGGAAGACGCGCCAAAGAGCATCATGGTCAGCCGATTCCCAACCGGCCTCGTCGATGCAAAGCTGGATCGAAAGGCGGAGCACGATTTCGAAGTGGTCCAAGCCTTCGTCGGGAGCGTGCGGACCATCCGCGCAGAGCACGACGTGCCGAGAAGTCAGCCAATGCGCATCCACTGGCACACCAGTGACGAAGACAAGCACCGCGTGCTCGACGCCGAGCGACGGACCATCGAGGCCCTGGGTCGCTGCGAGCTGTGCTTCGAGGCCGACCCTGCGAAGCTCGATGATCCCAACGCGCACTTCAAAAACGCCGCGGTCTTCGTCAACCCGAGGGTTCGGGCGGCGGTGCCGGACGTCATCGACACAAAGAAGGAGCGCGACCGCCTGCAGCGTGACCTCAAGAAGGTCGAAAAGGAGCTAGGCGTGCTCGAGAAGAAACTCGGCAACCCGAGCTTCATCGAGCGCGCGCCGGAGGCCGTGGTCGACAAGTCGAGGCGGGAGTCCCACGAACTGCGAGAGAAGCGCGAGCGATTGGAAGCGGCGTTGAATAGCCTTTGAAAGCGGACTTTGAGCAACGCGCACACAGATTCGACCCATGCCGATACCGAGCGGCCGCTCTGTGTGGACCTCGATGGGACGCTTCTCGCCACCGACACCATGGCCGAAGGCTTCATGGGTTTGCTCAAGAGCGCGCCGTGGAAGGTTCCAGCCGCTCTTGCCTCGCTAAGGAGCGGCCGCCCCAAGCTCAAGCGATACCTCGCCGAGAATGCGCCCGTCGACCCCGCGACGCTCCCCTACCGGGAGGAAGTGCTCGACGTGATTGGCGAAGCGCGCGCGGCAGGACGCCGCGTGCTGCTGGTGACCGCCTCCGACCAGGGCACCGCCGATCGGATCGCAGAGCATCTGGGCCTCTTTGATGAAGCGATCGGAAGCGACGGACAGAACAACTTGAAGGCCCAGCGCAAGGCCGACTATTTGACGGGCCGCTTTGGCGCCAGTGGCTTTCAGTACCTGGGCGACTCGTCCGCGGACCTGCCCGTGTGGAAGGCGGCCCAGGAGGCGAGCATGGTCTGCCCGAGCCCACGCACCCAGCGCGCCGCCGAGCAGTTGGTTTCGAGGGCGACGGTCGTGGTCCCGCGGCCTCCGAAGCTCGAGGCCGCGGTGAAAGAGCTTCGGCCCCATCAATGGGCCAAAAACATTCTGCTCTTCGTCCCGCTCTACTTCTCGCATCAGTACACGGATGGCGGCCTGGTCTTCAACGCCGTCATGGCGTTCCTCGCGTTTTCGTGTTGCGCCTCTTCGATTTACGTCTTGAACGACCTCGTCGACCTTCCGGCGGACCGTCAGCATCGCAGCAAACGCAACCGACCGCTTGCCGCCGGCACGCTTACGATTCCAGAGGCCGTAGCGCTCTCCCTAGCTTCGCTCGCCTTGGCGGTCGCGTTGGGCGCCCTCTTCGTTCGCGCCGAGTTCGTCCTCGTGCTCTTCGGCTACGTCGCGCTCACCACCGCGTACAGCTTCGTCCTGAAGCAGCACATGATTGTCGACGTGCTCGCCTTGGCCTCGCTCTTCACCTATCGGGTGGTCGCCGGTGGCGTTGCGGTCGACGTGAAGCTCTCGCCCTGGCTGCTCGCGTTTTCGATTTTCTTCTTCACGAGCCTGGCCTTCGTGAAGCGCTACAGCGAGCTGATTCAAGTCAAAGGGGACGGCGGGCAGTCCCTCAAGGGTCGCAACTACGTGCCGGCCGACATCCCCATCATCACTTCCGCAGGGCCGGCCGCAGGGCTCCTGGCGGTGCTCGTCTTCGCGCTCTACATCAACAGCCCCGTCGTGATGCGGTACTACTCGGTGCCCGAGGCGCTCTGGGGCATCTGTTTGATCTTGGTCTACTGGATCATTCGCATTTGGTTCCTCGCCGCGCGCGACCAAATGCACGACGACCCGGTGCTGTTCGCGGTGAAGGACAAGATCAGCCTCCTTGCGGGCGCGCTCGTCATCGTCTGCTTGCTCGCCGCGCGCTAGGGCTAGCTCAAAAGAGCTCCATCTGGCCGGGCTGCACCACGCCCTCGTGAAAGCGCACGCCTTCGAGTGCGAGCAGGAGCTTCTTGCGTTCGAGCCCACCGCCGTACCCCCCGAGGTGGTGCCCAGCCTCGACGACCCGATGACAAGGGACGATGATCGGGATTGGATTCACGTGGTTGGCCTGCCCCACCGCGCGCATGGCACGCGGCGATTGGATCTCCTGCGCGATGCCGCCATAGGTGCGCACCTGGCCCCAGGGGATCGTTCGGAGGGCCTTCCAGACACGAAGCTGGAATTCGGTGCCCCGAAGGTCCAGCGGCACCGCCGCGAAGTCCTCGGGCTCGCCGTCGAAGTAGCGCGCGAGCGGCTCTGCGTAGAGCACGGGAACCGGTCGCGGGTCGGCGAGCTCGCTGTTGAGGCGGTCGAAGGAAAGCTCGAACAGGCCCACGTCCGTCCAGGCGAGCCAAAGCGTGCCGAGCCCCTTGGCTTCAAAGGTGCCCCAGCCCGTGACGGGCGCTTGGTGGGGGTCTTTGGCGGTGGTACCTTCCGCGCTCATGGCTCGTTGGTTCCTTGCATCTGCCTTACTGCTTTCAATTGCATGCGGACACAGCCTTAAACAAGCGCAAAGAAGCGAGGAGGCGTACGAGCAGTGCTACGGCGCCGACTACGACCCCGCCGTGACCCCCGCGCAGCGCCGCGACTGCTGGACCGACTGGCTCCGAGCACATTCGCCGGCAGAGCCACCCGAGCGCATCCAATACGCCGAAATGCGGCTGGATCAGCTCGCCATCGACGGCTCCACCCGCCCACTCCCTGCCGACGCCCCGGCCCCGATGCCCACCTATGAGCACGCGTACCCAAGGCCGCCTCCGGGCGAATACCAGCTGTCCGGCTGCAACCCGCTCTGTAACGATCGCTGGGCAAGCTGCAACAGCCACTGCGAGCTGAAGAGCAAGACCTGCGTGGCGGCCTGCGAGAGCGAGTTCCGGGTTTGCGTCGACGGCTGTCCGTAGAGACTACCGGGGCGTGGAAAAAGGCGCGACACGGGGCTGCGTCGAACGGGGCGGCCTGCAAAGGTGGCCGGAAGGGCTGGGAGCCTGGACCACGCACGCCGAGCCTCGGAACTCGCGCCAATCTGCGGTGGCTGCTGTCTCGCAGATTGTCACTCGTTACGTCGACTCCACCCCATGACGGGTTTTTTCCGCGCCCCTCGCTACGGAGACAGGACCACCAACCCTCCCAAAACGGCAGGCGGCAGCGCGAGCCCGCAGGGCGAAGCCAGGCGCGAAGCGCCGGCAAGACAGAGCGAAGCGAATGCCGCGCCAGGGAGGATTACGGGTGGGGGTGGGCGGGGCGGTGTAATTAAACCCAACCAGGCAACCAATCCACGACCCCGCCCCCCAACACCTGCGGCAGCACAAGCCGAACGGCGCCACCCGCCCGCGCCCCCACCCAACACCTGCGGCAGCGCGACCCGTTCTCCGATCGTCTGGTTTGATTCAAACTTTCAGGACCAACTTGCCGAGCTTCTCGCCCGTGAAGAGCCTCAAGAACGCGCTCGGAAAATTTTCGATGCCTTCGATGATGTGCTCTTTCGCCTTGAGCTCGCCCTTGGCCATCCACTGCGCGATTTCGGCGGCTGCCGCGCCGCAGTCTTTGGCGTAGTCGAACACGACGAAGCCTTCCATGCGGGCGCGGTTGGTGAGGAGGGCCATGTAGTTGTTGGGGCCTCGGAAGCGTGGATTGTTGTATTGGCTGATGGCGCCGGAAATCACGATGCGGGCGTGCATGGCGATTTTGCTCAGCACGGCGTCGAGGATTTCGCCGCCGACGTTGTCGAAAAACACATCGACCCGCTTTGGGCAGAGCTCGCTCAAGCGATTGCGGATGTTCTCGTTCTTGTAGTCGATGGCCCCGTCGAAGCCGAGCTCGTCAATCAAGTACCTGCACTTGTCCGGGCCGCCGGCGATGCCGATGACGCGGCATCCCTGGATTTTCGCGATCTGCCCGGCCACGCTGCCGACCGCACCGGCAGCGCCCGAGACGACCACGGTGTCGCCCTCCTTGGCTTTTCCGATGTCGAGCAGGCCGAAGTACGCGGTCATGCCCGGCCAGCCGAGGACGCCCAGGTAGCTTTGGATCGGTGCCAAGGTCGCATCGACTTTCAAGAGCTCCTTGGGCTTGGCCACCGCGAATTGCTGTACGCCGAGCACCCCTTGGACCGCGTCGCCCACCTGATGCTTTGGGCTCTTGGACTCGATGACTTCGCCGACGCAGTTGGCCCGCATCACGTCACCGACCTTCACGTCGTCGATGTAGGTCGCCCCTTCGTTCATCCAGGCGCGCATCGCCGGGTCGAGCGAGATGTGGCTGATCCTCACAAGCACCTCGCCGTCGCCCGGCGTCGGGGTGGGCTCTTCGTCGAACGACCAGTTGCTGTCGTCGGGGAGACCTTCGGGCCGGGATGCCAGCCGTACCTGCTTGTTCATCATCGTCATCCTCCTGAAATCTGAGCTCGGCCCGCTCAGGTCTCGGTCCAAATGCGTTCGCCCGGGATCCACTTCGCGTGAAAGCCCGCTGGCACCCGCGAGGGCAAGCGCACGCGCGCCACGGGGCCGCGCTCGATTTGCCGAGCGCCGAAGACCCAGGCTTCGGACCGGCCGTCGATGTTCATCATGATGGTCACCACATAGCCGTCGTCTTCGCTCTGCGCACCGACGCGTCGGGCGTACGGGGACTCGCTCGCAAACCAACCGTCCGGGTAGTCGTAGCGAACGCAGGACCCATCTTCATGGTCGTACTTCACGAGCGCACGGAACTCGACCGTGTGCATGTCGGCCGGCAGGTGCTGATGATACGAAAAGCGCGTCTTCTCACCATAGAGCAGCGTATCGGGCAAGCAGAACTCGGTGTTCAAATCATCGAGCTGCTCCTCTTTGCATTCACCCGTCACCAGGTTCATGCGCCAGCGCCGGAGGTGCGTCTTGATGCGAAGGTATGCGAGCATCGAGGCGAGCGGCCCTTCCTCCGGGTTGCGCCGAATGGTGGGGTCGGGCTGAAAGCACCCGTCCATGACGATCCAGTCGCCCTCTTCCCAGGCGTTCACCATGTGAAGCACATAGCCCGGCTCGAACTCGAACCAGCGCACGTCATCGGTGCCGCCGCGTCGCGGGATGACGCCGAAGCGCGAGGGGATGTCGCGATGGAAGCGCGCCACGCGGAAGCCGTGTTTCTGTAGGAGCTCCGGGTCTTGAAAAAACGGGAAGTCGTGCAGGATGGAATAGTTGCGCGTGATGGTGATGTCGTGCGACGCGCGCACGCCGGGCAGGTCGATGGGGACCTGGTGTACGAGCTTGCCGTCCCGGTCACAGACGCCGTAGGTCATGTAGGGCGGCTCGAAATCGTCCAGCGTGAACCAGACCATCTCCCCGGTGCGCTCGTCGACCTTCGGATGCGCCGACACCGTTGTGCGCCGCTTGCCGCCGAAGTCGTCAACGCCCGTCGGTTCGAGCGTCAGCGGGTCGAGCGTGTACGGCTCCCCGCAAAGGTACCAGAGCGCGTAGAGCTTCCCGCTGTGCCAAACGACATCGGTGTTCGCGGTGTCCTTGGCGCGAAGGTCCATGCCGTCTTCGTTGAGCGGCCCCATGATGCCATTCCAGAGGGCGTGCCCCGCCTTTTCTTCCTTTCGGAGCCCCGCCGTGGGCACGATCCGGCTTCGATACGACGCCTTCCCATCGCGGAAGTACACCGCATGCACCATCCCATCGCCGTCGAACCAGTGATAGGCGTTGCGAGGCTCGAACACCGAGTTCGGCCCGTTGCGGACGTACGCGCCGAACAGGTCCTTGGGCAGCTCGCCTTCCACTTCCAACTCGAAGGAGCAGCTCTCATGGACGGTCGGCCCGTAGAGTCGATGCAAGTAGGGATTGTCGACGTTTGGCGTCCAGGTCGGAGCGTCGGTAGGGCCCGCGGGCATTGGCGGGAGGGTACGTGAGCGCAAGAGGCAGCGCCAGCGAACGAATAGCTTATCGTCGTCGAGAGCTACTTCTTGATTCCCAACCCGGACTCGCCGGCCTTCTTGGCGGTCTTCGCCGCCTTCTTCGCCTTCTTCTCCTTGGTGGTGAGCTTCGGTTGGTTCTTCGTATCGGTTCTCTTCTGATCCTTGCTCATGGAGATCCTTTCGTCGTTCGACTTCGCCCCAGCCGGATTTCGGCCTGATTCGCAGAACAAGCTTCAGTATCCGGCGGTCGCAACAGAGGGCAAGTCGACCTGACATGGCCTCTCTTGTTCCACGGGTTAAGCGATGAATGCCGGCCCGCTGCTCACGCCAGCTGCTTTCGGAAATGAAGCGGACCGTGGTTTAGGGCCTTGCAGTCGCTCGCGAAGTCACTTCGAGCGAGCATGTTCCGAGATCGAGTTGCTGCACGATGTCATCATCGAAATCGACCAAGTTCGGCGATACCGACGTCAGCGTCAGCGGGTGCGTCGACGTGAGCGTCCCTCTACGTGCGCTATCGTGCGCTCATGTCCGCGCCGACGCATCAAGATCCGGGACTTCTTTCCGATGACGTTGCCCGCTTCATCGCGTCTGCCGTCGACCCCACGACGCTCCCGCGCTCGTCCGCCCTCGTCCAACCGCTCCCCGCCCTCGGCCCTGTCCCCGACTCCTGGCGCACCACGCCAACGTTCGAGCGCAGCACCGACGCCTTCATCGCCACCGTCCTCACCGATCCCGGCACCAGCCTCTACGGCACCGGTGAAGTCGCCGGCCCCCTGCTGCGCAATGGCTTCGTCACCGAGTGCTGGGCAAAGCAGCCGTTTCGCATCGAAGAAGGTGGGACGCCGGCGCCCCAGTACGATGAAAAGTCCAAGAGTCTCTATCACGCCCATCCCTGGGTCTTGGCGGTTCGGGAGGATGGCAGCGCGTTCGGCGTGTTGGCCGACACGACCTATCGGCTCGAGATCGATCTTCGCGATGGGATCCGGCTCAGCTCGGCGCAGCCTTTCCCCGTCGTCGTCATCGAGGCCGCCTCGCCGCAAGCACTGGTGCAGCGCCTCGCCGACCTGACCGGCCGGATCGCGCTCCCGCCCCGCTGGACGCTCGGCTACCACCAATGCCGCTTCTCGTACTATCCCGACGCACGGGTGCGCGAGCTGGCCGAGGAGTTTCGCGCGCGGAAGCTCCCCTGCGACGTCATCTGGGTCGATATCCACTACATGGACGCGTACAAGGTGTTCACCTTCAACCCGAAGGGGTTTCCGGATCCCAAAGCGAGCAACGACTTCCTGCACCGCCTCGGATTCAGGTCGGTTTGGATTCTCGACCCGGCGGTCAAGGCCGAAATCGGGTACCCGGTCTACGACGAAGGAGTCGCCGAAGGTCACTTCTTGTGCGACCCCGAGGGCCAGGAGTACCACGCGTGGACCTGGCCCGGCGATGCTGCGTTTCCCGACTACACGCGCCCCGAGACGCGGGCCTGGTGGATGCGTCTAACGGCCGAGTTTCTCGAGCAGGGGATGGACGGCGTCTGGGTCGACTTGAACGAACCTTCGCCGATTCTGCCCCTCGGCGCCGAGCTCCCCGAAGACCTCGTTCATCGCGGAGGCGGCGATATCGGGCCGGGCACCCATGCTCAATACCACAACGTTTACGGGTTCTTGATGTCCAAAGCTACACACGATGCGATGCGCGTCGCACGCCCGGATCGGCGCCCTTTCGTTCTCACGCGCTCGAGCTATGTCGGCGGCCAGCGCTACGCAGCGACCTGGACCGGCGACAACAGCTCGACCTGGCAGCACCTGCATTGGTCCGTCCCGATGGCCTTGAACCTCGGCCTGTCGGGGCAGCCGTACTCCGGGCCCGACGTCGGCGGGTTCGCCGGGACGCCTTCGCCCGAGCTCTTTGCCCATTGGATGGGCCTGGGCGCCCTCTTGCCGTTCTTCCGAACCCACAACGCCTTGCGAGGCGATCAGGAGCCCTGGTCGTTTGGCGAGCAGGCCGAAGAACAGTCCCGACTGGCCTTGGCGCGCCGCTACCGGCTGCTGCCTTACCTCTACACCCTCTTCCATGATGCCGCGACCGCGGGACTGCCGGTCGTGCGTCCGCTTTTCTTCGCGGACCTTGCCGACCTCTCGCTTCGCGGCGAAGATCATGCGTTCCTTTTGGGAGGCGATGTCCTGGTTCAGCCTCAGCTCCTGGAAGCCGAGACGCGCGACTTCGCGGTGCCCAGGGGACATTGGCGTTCCTTCACGCTCGCCGGAGAGGACCCTGCCGCCGACCCAGCCCATCCCGTCTTGCGCCTGCGCGACGGCGCCATCCTGCCCGTCGGGTCGGGCGGGCAGACCACGGACGAAGCGTTCGAGGGTCCGCTCACCCTTCTCGTCTCTCTCGACGCCAAGGGAGCGGCCGTTGGGCGCCTCTACGAAGATGCGGGCGAAGGGTTCGGTTACCTGGAGGGAGACTACCTGCTGACGACGTACCGTGCCGTGTGGAGAGACGGTGTGGTCGAGATTCGTGTCGCCGAGCAGGAAGGGCATCGCCCGCGCCCTGCGCGTGAGTTGCGTGTGGAGTGGCTGAAGGACGCCGGGGTCGTCCTGGGGTCTGGGATCGACGGGCAGGTTGTGCTGGTGCAGTGACGGGGTTTGGGGGGATTGGTTCCGCGGTTTGGTTTAGTTACATCCGACCCGCCCACCCCCCTCCCTGCCGCGCGCTTCGCGTCGCTCGCGCTTGGCGGCTTGCGCCGGGCTTCGCCCTGCGGGCTCGCGCCATCGCGGGCGTGGCCGTGTCAGCGCCAGTGTCAGCGCCAGCGACACCCCCACCCGCAGACCTACTGATCGTGCTTCTCGAGCACCCTCTTGGACAAGGGCCTCAGCAGCAAGCCGTAGAACATCTCCAAGTACCGCCTGGTCTCGTCGCGTTCGAGTGAGGAGATGTAGCGCCAAAAACCGTAGATTCGCGAGAGCTTCAAGAGCGTCGAGGCGTAGAGGTGCCAGTTGTAGCGCTCTTCGACGCGCTTGATGCCGCCCTTGGAGATCGCTTCCCAAACCCCCGGGTCTTTTTCGCAGGCTCGAAAGAAGTCGAGCATCTTCTGCGCTGCGTCGGCGCCCTGGGTCGGGTCGATGTGGAAACCGGACTTGCCGTCCTCGATGATCTCGAGCGGGCCCCCGTAGCGGGTTGCGAAAGTCGGCAGGCCGCTGCTCATGGCTTCGACGACCGTGAGACCGAAGGCCTCGAAGAGCGCGGGCTGCACGAAGGCGCCTCGCTGATCGGCGACGAAGCGGTAGAACTCACCCACCTTGGTCTTGTCGGTCTGCATTTCGATCCAACGGACGTCGCCCTCCAGCTCGTACTCATCGAAGAGCCAGTGCGTGCGTTCGATTTGCTCGCGCTCGTCCCGGTCGTTGGACTCCTCGGCGCGCAGCCGACCGCCTACGATCACCAGGTTTGCGACGTCTCGCAGCTCCCGGTTCTGGCCGTACCATTCGACCAGGCCGGCCATGTTCTTGATGCGGTCCAGGCGCGACATTGAAAAGAGCAAGGGCTTGTCTTGATTGGACAAGAGGCCCCGGTATGCGCAGTCCGGCGAGCCGTAGACCATCGTTTCGATTTCGTCTCGGATTTCTTGCGGACGATGCGACTCCTTGAAGTACGGAAAGAACACCCGCGGGTCGGCCCCCGGCGAGACGATGTTGAACTTGGGGTCGAAGCAGTCGATTCCCGAAACGACCCGGTAGAGGCGCGGCAAAGAGAACGAGCTGTAGCTTTCGTACTGACCGACGCTCTCCGCCGTGCCCGCGATCTCTTGATAAGTGCTGGTGATGATGAAATCCGCGGTGTTCATCGCCATGAGGTCGGCGGTGTACTGCGCAGAAAAGTGATGCTCGGCCTCGTGGTGCTGCCAATGCAGGTCCGAGAGCAGGTATTTGGTCTTCTCGAGGGCGTGAGCAATGTTGCACTGGGTGACGCCGAGGCGATGGGCCAGGAGGCTCGCAACGAGGTTACCGTCGGAGTAGTTGCCGATGATGAAATCGGGGCGCGCGCCGCCGAGCTCGGCGAGCAGCTCGCGCTCGGCTTCGACGCCGTAGCGTTCGAGGTACGGCCAAACCTCGAAGCGGGAGATCCACTGAGGGATCACCTCGCCCGAATGATAGTCGCGAAACGGCACCCGAAGGATGCGGGCATTCTCGGTTCCGAGGATCGGCTCGATGCGCTGGTCGCAGGTCGTCCCGTCTGCTTCCGGAATCAAACGCGAAAGCACCACAATCTGCGGTTCGATGTCGAGTCCCTGGCTGTGAATCGATTCGCGCATCTCGCGCTCCAAGGCGCGCACTTGGTCGAGGATATAGACCACCTGCCCACCCGTATCGGGTTTACCGAGCACATTGGACTGACCGAAGTAGCCGTGCGGCGAGACGATGGCGATCGAGAATATCATCGGCATGCGCGCAAGGAACTTCTCCAGGTTCCGCGGCGACGGTGCTTCGAGGATGTCGAGCAGAAGCTCCATCGTTTCGCGAATCTGCGCAGGCGTGCGGCCCCAACCGGCCTCGAAGCCCAAGCGCCGAAGCGAGCGGCTGAGCTCGTCGTTCTCCTTCTGGTGGCTCGCGAGGAGGTCGAGCGCCGAAGCGAGCGCCTCTCGGAGCTCGTCCACGTCACGCAGCGTCCCGTTGAGCATCAGCTGCTGCCCGTGAACGTGGTGGACCTGCAGGAATTCAAAGAGCAGCTTCTGACCGCGACCCCCGTCCATGAAGAGGCGGCCGGACAAGTGCCGGTTCAAAAACTCGACGCCTCGGCCGATGTTGCGAGGATCTTTGAGCTTCGGGAAGCCGCGTTCGAACGGGCTCAAGTCAATTTCGAGGACGTACCGGTCGCCCGGAGGAATCCCAGCCGCGATGCGCTCCTTGATGTCGAGGAACTCGGTCACGCTGAGCTCGCGACTGTGCATTTCTTCGGTGTTCACCTGCACGTACTGCCAACGCCCGACACGCACCCGTACCGCGAAAGAGATGAATGGCTCGTGGACCACGGCTTCCTGAGCGTGTCGCATGATCGCGGTCAGGTCCGTGTCCCGCAGAGGCGCGCCGACCTCGGTGGCGGCAAACTGCTCGTATTCGTGCACGAGATCCGACCAAAGCAGAAACTGACGGTCGAGGGCCTTCAGTCGCCTGAACAGGAGATAGATGGGTTCGCGGTGCGAGTGGAGAAGCTCGTCGAGCGTCTGGATCATTCTCATTCCTCGGGCGGGACTCGAATGTCCCCTAAGAAATCATACCAATCGATCCCCTCCAGGATTCCGCGTGCATGAGGACTCTTAGCAAAATGAACGCGAGGCCGCCCGCGAAGTCTGTCGAGCTCGGGAGTGTGATTGCTCACGACCACGCCGAGGGTGTCTCCCGAAAGCATGTCCCAGTCGTTCCCTGAATCGCCAGCGACGAGCAGGCGCTGCGGCTCGAGGTTCCACTTGAAGCAGAAAAACCGAATCGCGAATCCGCAGGAAGCGCGGATGGGGAGCAAGTCCAGATAGATCTCATGATCCAAAATGGTAGTCACCCGAAGCCCCTCTTGGCGAACGAGGCGGCGGATTTCTCTCAGATTCGGTGCGCGCTTGGAGTCGAGCCGGTAGCGAAGCCGATATTTGGTTTCCGATTCGTGAACGCAGTCGAGGCCAGGAATCCCTCGCAGGACGCGGTGCACTTCGTTCGGGTCCCAGCGGTAGCGAATCTGGCGCTCCCAGGAGCGGTCGGGAAGCAAATGGGTTCCGTAGTGGAGCTCGGTTCCCGAGGCCGTGATGAGGACGTCGGGAACCGGCATGCGGAGCTCGTGCATGAGCGCCAGCGCCTCGTTCAAGGTTCGACCCGTCGCGATGCCGAACCCCACCTTGGCATCGGTCTTCTCCAGGCGCTCCATCAGCGTCGCCATGGCTTCGTCGTCTCCGGTCAGCGTGTCGTCGACGTCGGTGACGAGCAGCCTGTCCATGCCGGCGAGCTTCGTTTGCCGCCGAAGAATGGGCATGTGACGCGTGGCCTTCGCGATCTTCTTGGCCTCTTCGACGTATCGACTGGCATGGCTGTCCCAGGAGTAGTTTGCGTGCGCGGCTGCCAGCCCATCTTCGGCCCAGCGTGACCAGCGCTCCGGGTCGCTCAGTGCGTCGCGAATCGCTTCGCCGATGGCGTTCGAATCGAGAGCATCGACGAGGATGCCGTTGTTGCATGTTCCGATGATGTCCTGTGGGCCCCCGTCGTTCGTCGCAACCAAGGGCACGCCGGTGGCCGCCGCTTCGAGCAGCGTGAGGCCGAAGGGCTCGGTGAGCGCGGGGTTGACGAAAAGCCCTCTCGTCTTGGCTGCAAGCTTGTAGAGCTCGGGCACATCGCTGGGCGCGTGATGCTTCGGGTACGCGACGCTACCGTAGAGGTCGTAGCGATCGATCAGGGTGAGAATCTGGGTCAAGACCCGGCGCGGGCCGACCCCCATCTCGCCGATGTCGTCGCGGTTTCCGGCGACGATGACCAAGTTGGCCATCTCCCGAAGGCCCTCGGTTTCTCCAAATGCGCGGACCAGGCCTTCGAAGTTCTTCCGCTCGTCGGCGCGGGCCAGGGCCAGGACCATCGGCTTGCTCGGGTCTTCTAGGAAGCGGCCGAGCTCGTCGGCAATTCGCGGACGTTCCCATGCTTCACCGGGGGGCGAGAAACGCGAAAGGTCGACGCCCGGCGGGATGACCTGCATGCGGTCGGGCTGGTAATGGTCATAGAGCTCGTATTGTTCTCGGACCTCTTGGCGGGTGCTTGCAATGACGAGCGCCGCGCTTTCGAGCGTACGCTCTTCGGCTTCGATGCGTTGCGTGAAGCGGTAGGTCTGCTCGCTTGCTTCACCCTGGGTCGCCAGCCGAAGCTGCTTGACCCGGCCGAGCGAGTGGCCGGTGAACACGAAGGGGACACCGAGGAGCTTCGCCAGACGCGATCCCACGTAACCCGCGTCCGCATAGTGGCCGTGGATCAGGTCCGGCGGGCGCTCCTGCATGCGCACGTAGCGGGTCAGCTGGTCGAGCAAGCTGTCGAGGTGCTCCCAGAGGGTTTCTTTTCGAAGGTAGCGCCGCGGGCCGAAGGGGATGCGGACGATTTGGGCGCCGCGGCTGATCGGTTCGAAGGGGCGCGAGTAAATCGCGTCGACCCGCTTGTCCTCAACCAGCCGTGTGATGACATCGACACGCTCGACATCTGGGTGCTCCGATAGCGCTCTGGCCTGATCGACGACGTAGGAGACCTGTCCGCCCGTGTCCGCATCGCGGCCGAGCTCGATGTCGGTAGCGCGAACCAGTCCGTGAATCGTCAGGGACAAGACGTACAATCCAAGCGATCCGGGCGCGCTGATCGTACCGGCGCTGGTGTCTTTCGCCCATTCTGCGAGGTGCCTTTCGTAGAGCGCAAAGTCGGTCGTGGTGGCGCCGCGGATGCCGCAGAGGTCCGCCGCGAACGCGGCGGCACGGTCGAGGGTGACCTGATCGCCCCATTCCTGCAGGAGCCCGAGGCACACGACGGCGCTGAACGCGTCGCCTGCGCCCACCGTGTCGACCATGCTCTTCAAGGGCGCCGCATGCGTTTGAAACGCGGCCGTGCCTCCGGCGATCGAAAGCGCCCCCTTCGACCCTCTCGTAATGATGACGCGGTCAATCGAGTGCTCGCGTGCAAGGCTGCGCGCCGCATCGCGACAATCCTCGAACGAGGCGGTGGACTTCGAGGTGAGCTCTGAGAGCTCGTCGTCGTTGAGCTTCACCCAGTTGCCGGTAGACAGGCACCATTGAATTTTTTCTTTGGTCCACCAGGGGTCGCGAAGGTTGATGTCGACGAAGGAGGGGGCGTCGGTCTGAGCTCTGAGCTTGCGAAGCGTGGCCCAGCTCTCCTCGGAGCGAAGGGCGAGCGAGCCGTGGTAGAGAAGCCCAGCTGGTTCTTCGAAGGCACTGCGAAGCGCGGGCTCTGCGTGAATCGCGTCCCACGCTTGTCCGGGCGCTATCTCGAAGTGGTTTTGTCCGTCGACGACTGAGGCGGTCACTCGGCCAGTCGGGTGCTCCGGGTCGACCTGCACCCCTTGGGTCATCAGGTCCCAACTCGTCATCCGTTCGAGGATTTCGTGGCCCTCGGCGTCCTCGCCGACCGCGCTAATCACCAGGGGATTCGAGTTGAAGCCTCGCAAATGCCAGGCGACGTTGAATGGAGCCCCCCCCAAGACGCGGCTGCCATCCGCAAAATGATCGAACAGCACCTCTCCGAAGATGACAGGTCGTTTGTGGAATCGGTGCACAGGCTCTCAGCGGATGCTTTCCTGGGTGCAGGTGGGCTCAGTCCTCGCTAGGCTCACGCCGAGATGAGCATAACACGGTCGCTGCTCGCGTCAGATTTGGATGGGACGCTGATTCCCCTCGAACGCGATCCTCAACGGTTACGCGAGGTCGCTGAGTTTGTACGCGCGGTCGCCGAGAGCGTCAACCTGAGCTTGGCGTACGTCACCGGTCGGCATTTGTCGCTTGCGCGCGAAGGGATCGCGGAGGTGGGCCTGCCCTCCCCCGACTGGTTCGTCTGCGACGTCGGGACGAGCGTCTTTCGAAGGGCGGACTCGGGGTTCGAGCCGGATGAAGGGTATCGAGACGCGATGAGGTCGGCGTTCGGTGGCCTGACGGGCGCCGATGTCCGCGTGGCGATCGGCGCCGTCGAGGGGATGACGCCGCAGGAGGACGAAAAGCAAGGCGAGTTCAAGGTCAGCTACTACACCCATGGCCGACCCGAGGGGTACGTCGACTCCGTACAGGCGAGGCTGAGCGACGCGAAAGCCAGGGTGAACCTCGTCGCAAGCCATGATCCGATCACCGATCGAGGGCTGCTCGACGTGCTTCCTTTCGGGATCGCGAAAGACTACGCCGTTCGTTACCTGCACGACCAAAGCGGTGTCGACGAGGAGCACCTCGTCTACGCAGGCGACTCGGGCAACGACCGCGCCGCGATGGTGGCGGGCTTTCGTGTCATCGTCGTGGCGAACGCGGACGAAGAGCTCAAGAAGGATTTGGGGATCGAGGCGGTCGGCCAGGGAATCGCTGAAAAGATCTATTTTGCGGAGCATCCGTATGCGAAGGGGGTGCTGGAGGGTCTGCGACATTTTGGGTTGGTTCCGTCTTGATTCCACCGCCCGCCCCATCCCCACCCGTAGTCCTCCCTGCGTGGCATTCGCTTCGCTCTGCCTTGCCGGCGCTTTCGCCGGGCCCCCTCAGTGCGCCGCGCCCCAGTTCGCGCCCCAGCCAGCCTCGACCGGGAGCGGCACCGAAAGGGGCACCGCGTTTTGCATGTGGTCGAGCACGAGCCGCTCCAGGTCTTTCCGCTCGTCGCCCGGCGCTTCGAACACCAGCTCGTCGTGCACCGTCAGCACCATGCGGCTATTGAGGCGCCGTGTTTCGATCTCACGTTGGATCTGCACCATCGCGACCTTCATGATGTCGGCGGCGCTGCCCTGAATCGGGGTGTTGCGCGCGATTCGCTCGGCCGCGGCGCGTAGGTTGTGGTTCTTGCTTCGGATGTCGGGGAGCGAGCGGCGGCGGCCGAGGAGCGTCGTCACCAAGCCGTTTGCCCGCGCCTGTTCGACGACTTCGTCGAGGAACGACTTGACGCCCGCGTATTGGTCGAAAAAGGCGTCGATGTAGCGCTGCGCTTCGGTTCGCTCGATCTTGAGGTTCCGCGCGAGGGCGAACTGGGTCTGGCCGTAGATGACGGCGAAGTTCACCGTCTTGGCCTCGCCGCGCATCTTCTTGGTGACTTCCTCGGGCTTCACGCCAAAGAGGGCGCAGGCGGTTTGCACGTGGACGTCGTCCCCCCGGGAGAACGCGTCGACCAAGGCAGGGTCCCGGCTGAGGTGCGCGAGCACCCGAAGCTCGATCTGCGAGTAATCGGCCGAGAGCATCGACCAGCCCTCCTGCGGAACGAACGCGTCGCGCACCTTGCGGCCCATCTCGGTGCGAATCGGGATGTTCTGCAGGTTCGGGTCGCTCGAAGAGAGGCGGCCGGTTGCGGCAACGAGCTGGTTGTAGCGGGTGTGAATGCGTCCGGTCTCCGGGTTCACTTCCCTCGGTAAAGCGTCTAAATACGTGCTCTTCAGCTTCGAAACCGAGCGATACTCGAGAATCGCCTGAGGCAGCGGGTGCAGAAGCGAGAGGTCTTCGAGGACCCCCTGGTCGGTCGAGCGGGCCGTTTTGGTCTTCTTGACGACCGGTAACTGGAGCTCGTCGAAGAGAATGGTCTCGAGCTGCCGCGGAGAAGAAACGTTGAAGTCGTGGCCTGCGAGCTCGGTGCACCGGGCGTGGAGGCTCTGAAGCTCCGTGTCCGCCACGCGCGACAGCTTTTCGAGGAGAGCGGTGTCGACTCGGATTCCGGTCAGCTCCATCGTCGCCAATACACCGGCAAGTGGCAGCTCGACCTCGAAAAACAGCCGCTCGAACTCGCCCTCGTGCATCCGCGGGGTCAGGAGCTCGCTCAGGCGAAACGTATAGTCGGCGCGCTCGTTGGCATATTGGGCCACGGCGTTCACTTCGACCTCGTCCCAGTTCAGCGCCTTTTTGCCCTTCCCTCGGACCGCGTCCGCTTCGCTGAGCTCGCCATCGAGCTCTTGGCGCGCGAGGTCTTCAAGCCGGTGTGCGTGTCGCCCGGGGTCGAGTAGGTAGCTCGCCAAGGACGGGTCGAACCGAACCCCCCGAAGCGTGACCCCGCGCCGCGCCCAGAACACCGCTTCGCGTTTGGCGAGCGTCCGCTTCGGGATGAGCGAGTTCTCGAGCAGCGGCCCGAGAACCCCTGTTGCATCGTCCATGCTCAGCTGATCGGGTGCGCCAATGTACCGATGGCCGAGCGGGATGTACGCGCTGACGCCTTCCACCCAGCTCAGAGCGACGCCGACGAGCTCGGCACGGATCGGGTCATCGATGTCCATGACCGAATACATCGCATAGCTGCCAATTTCGCGAATGGTGGCTGCAATCCTCGCGAGACCCTCCGCGGTCGTGATGGTTTCGTAGTGCCCTTCGATCGCAGGTGCAGGGTCGAGTTGGGCGAGGAGGCGCGTCAGCTCGAGCTCGCTGAAAAGCGTTCGGAGCTCGGCGGTGTTCCCACCGCTGTACCGGCGGGTCACGGCATCCGTCTCGATCGGAACATCGTGACGCAGGGTCACGAGCTCGCGCGAGGTCAGCGCCTTGTCCCGGTGCTCGCCGAGCTTTGCCTTGAGCGCTTTGCGCGTGATGTCCTCGAGGTTCTCGTAGATGCCGTCCAGGCTCCCGTAGTCCGCGAGGAGCTTCGCGGCGGTCTTTTGTCCGACCGAGGGAACGCCCGGCACGTTGTCCGAGCTGTCGCCCATCAGCGCGAGCAGGTCACGCACTTGCGCGGGCTCGACCCCGAGCTTTTCTCGCGCCTCGTCGGCTCCAAAGACCTTGTCCCGCATCGTGTCGTACATCACGACGTCGGGGCCGACGAGTTGGAGAAGGTCCTTGTCCGCGCTCACGATGACCACGCGCAGCCCCTGAGCACGCGCTTGCGTCACCAGGGTCGCGATGATGTCATCGGCTTCGAAGCCCGGCGCCTCGAGGGGCGCCATCCCCCAGGCCTCGGCGATCTCCCGAACGCGAATCATCTGCTGTTCGAGATCGGGCGGCGCCGGAGGCCGATTCGCCTTGTAGTCCGGGTAGAGCTCTTTTCGAAACGACTTGCCTTTCGAGTCCATCGCGACGATGACGCCGTGCGGCTCACGCTCCCGGAGCAGCTTGAGCAGCATGCTGGCGACCCCTGCGACCGCGTGTGTGGGCTCGCCTTTGCTGTTCGAAAGCGGCGGCAGGGCATGGTAGGCGCGGAAGACGTAGGAGCTGATGTCGATCACGTAGATCGTCTTCGGATCTCCCTTCTTGGGCAGCGCCTCGGGCATGGCTCGGCACCATCCAACGCCCGAAACCAGAGGTCAAGGTGCGAAGCAGGTTGCGCGTCGGCTTTGACGCATGCTACGCGCCGAGCCGCAGCCTCCGGAACCATTTACGCATGTTTGAGACGCTTACCAAGGGCTTTCGCAATGCCCGCAATCGGCTTTCGGGAGTCACCGAGCTCACCGAGGAGAACATCGATCAGGCGCTCCGCGACGTGCGCCTCTCCTTGCTCGAAGCCGACGTCGAGTTTGGCGTCACCAAGGCGTTCCTCGCCAGCGTAAAAGAGAAGGCGGTCGGCACAGTCGTCGAGACCAGCGCCAAGTCGGGGAAGCGAAAGGTTAAAATCGGCGCGGCAGAGCAGTTCGTGAAGATCTGTCAAGACGAGCTTGAGTCCATGATGGCCTTCGAAGGCGATGCGGTGGACTTCGCCAAGAAACCCAAGCCCACCGGCATCATGATGGTCGGCCTTCAAGGCTCCGGTAAGACCACCACCTCGGCGAAGCTCGCGCGGCTTCTCGAAACCAACGACGCGCGCAAGCCGCTCTTGGTTGCCGCAGACGTCGCTCGCCCGGGTGCCATCGAGCAGCTTCAGGTCCTTGGCGAGCAGATCAACGTCCCGGTCTTTTCGATTCCCGGCGGGCTGCCAGTGGAGATCTGCAAGCGCGGCCTCGCACACGCCAAGAAGCTCAAGTGTGATCTGGTCATCTATGACACGGCGGGCCGCCTCGCGATCGACGAGCCGCTGATGAAAGAGCTCGACGAGATCCGGGCGTCGGTGGATCCCCAAAACGTGTTTCTCGTCGTCGATGCCATGATCGGCCAGGACTCCGTCAAGACGGCAAAGTCCTTCCACGACCTGCTCGGCTTGAGCGGGGTCATCCTCACGAAGCTCGACGGCGACGCACGCGGCGGTGCGGCAATTTCCATCAAGAATGCCACCGGGACCGCGGTAAAGTTCGCCGGCACCGGCGAGACGCTCGACCGGCTCGAAGAGTTTCGCGCGGACGGCATGGCGAGCCGCATTCTGGGAATGGGCGACGTCGTCGGCCTGATGAAAGACTTCGAGGACGTCGTCGACGAGAAGAAGGCCGAGCAGGACGCCAAGCGCATGCTTCGCGGCCAGTTCACGCTCGATGACTTCCTCGAGCAGCTTCAGACCCTGCAAAACATGGGACCGCTCCAGGACCTTCTCGACAAGGTCCCGTTCTTCGCCGACAGCATGCCCGAGGGCTTCCAGGTCGACGAGCGCGAGATCGGTCAGATCAAGGCCATCGTCAGCTCGATGACCCGCCAGGAGCGAGCCGGAGCGGAGCTATTCCAGAAGCAGCCAACGCGCCTGGTGCGCGTCGCCAAGGGCTCGGGCACGAGCGAGAAGCTGGTCGCCGAGATCCTGCAGCGCTTCACGTTCATGAAGCAGATGATGGGCAGCATCGGCTCGCAGGCGGGAATGCTGTCGAAGATCCCAGGCATGAAACAAATGGCCGCGGCGAATCGACTTCGCGACGCAGTCAAGACGGGCGGCCTCGAAGGAAACCCGATGATGGCGAACTTGGCCGATTCCTTGCTCGAGGCTGCGGTCGCCCAAGAAGGCGGCTTCGGCGCTGGCGGTCCGCCGTCGCCGCGCCGCGCCGTGGACAAGAACAAAAAGAAGTCCAAGCGAAAAATGCAAAGGAAGTCGCGCCGCAAATCGCGACGATGACCCCGAGCCTCATGCGCTTCACCTGCCGCGGTGCATTGCTCGTCCTTGCTTTGATCGGGGCCTGCACCAGTGACGCGGAGCCCGCGCAGCCCAATCAGCGACTACTCGTCGCCCCGGTGCCGAGGCTGGCAGTCGTCCAAACCGCGCGCTCCCCTCGCTTCGATGGCTCGCTCGACGATCCCGTTTGGGCCGTCGCGAAGACCAGCGCCGCCTTCGTCGAAACACGAAACGGAGGTGTCGCCGGCGTTCAGGCTTCGGCGAAGCTCCTTTGGGATGCGCAGTACCTGTACGTCGGCGTCGACGTGAGCGACACATGGCTTCGCGCCAGCGATCGGAATCACGACGCCCATCTGTGGAAACAAGATTGCGTCGAGGTGATGCTCGATCCCGATGGCGATGGAAAGAACTACTTCGAGATTCAGGTCTCGCCACGCGGCGTAGTCTTCGACACCCGATATGATGCGCGACGCGTCCCAAAGCCGTTCGGTCACCTCGACTGGGACAGCCAGCTCCGAGTGGGCGTATCGCCCCGCGGAGAGATCGACGATCGCGAAGCCGATGACGGATACAGCGTCGAGATCGCGATCCCGTGGCAGGCGTTCAGTCTCGAGGGGAAGCCCGTTCGATCACCCACGATCGGGGAAGAATGGCGCGTAAATCTCTATGTCACGGACCTTGGCTCGGAGCGGCAGCAAGCCGCCGCATGGTCCCCGTTGGGAACAGGCGATTTCCATGTGCCATCGCGATTCGGTATCCTGGCGTTCGAGGGGCCAGCTGACTAGGGTTCCGCTCGGCGGGATGACCCCCACATGATGCTCCGCACACGCCTCATCGCTGGTCGCACTTCGGGCTTGATCCTAAGCGCGGTTTTCGCGTCGATCATCACGCTGGCAAGCCAGGTCGAGGTCGTCCTAGAGCCGCTCCGCGTCGATCCAGCACGCCCCGCGCCGGTCACGCTGCGCATTCCGAGCAGCTATCTGCCGCCGGAGCTCAGCCCGCGTTATCGCGGGATGCCCGAGCCGTTCGTCATCAGCCGGGGCGAGGTGGTCAGCGATGCGGGGGTTCAGCGTCTAGTCAGGGCATTCGAACGGGAGCGCCGTCCGCCGGAGCAGCGCACGCTGCTCGGCGTTTGGATCAGCTATTTCCTAGTGGCCTATATCTTTCTAGCCTACCTGCGCTTGTTCACCGGTGGCCGGGGTGGCTTGCTGCGCACTCAGGCGGGCCTCCTCGTGTTGGTGGGCGCAACCTGCCTCACCGCCAAGCTGCTTCTCTTGTTCACCGCCTTCTCTCCCTTCGTCCTGCCCTTGGCGACCGTGCCACTATGGGCTGCGCTCTATTTCAACCGGGCGACCGCGACGGCTTCAGGCCTCGTCATCTCTATCGTCTGCGCATCGTTCGTGAACTTTTCGCTGCCAGTGGTCGTGGTCTATCTGGCAACGACGCTTGGCGTCGCGGTCTTCTTCCACGACCGAAAGCACGCGACGCACGTGCTCGTCGCTGGCTCGGCTGCCGGGCTTTTCGCGGCGCTGGTCCTGATCGTCGTCGCCTTGTCCAACGGCAGCCCAATCGACGTCATCGGTGACCTGGCCAAGCTCAACGAGTCGGCGCTGCTCTCGACCATCGCGGGAGGCATGATCTCCGGTGTGCTCGCACTGGCGTTGCAGCGGGTGGCGACGGCCGCGCTTGGTGTCGTTACGCGAAACCGCCTCCAGGACCTCACCGACGTCGACCATCCGCTGTTGCGTAAGATGTCGCGCGAGGCTCCGGGTTCCTGGCAGCATGCCCGCGCCATGGCCAACCTTGCCGAAGGCGCGGCGGCCGCGATTGGCGCCGATGCGTTGCTGACCCGGGTCGGCGCCTACTACCACGACCTCGGGAAGACGATTCAACCGAAGTACTTTGTTGAAAACCTGGTTGCCGGCGAACCTTCGCCGCATGGTGTTCTGGACCCCGAAGTGAGCGCCGACGCGATCATGGCCCACGTCGTCGAAGGCGCGCGCATCCTTCGCGAAGGCGGCATCCCCGAGCCGGTCGTCGAGTTCGCCTATACCCACCACGGCACGAGCGTGATCGAGTACTTCTGGCACAAGTGCTTGGAGAACGGGAACCCAAAGGGCCTCTCCGATGCGGCCTTCAGGTACCCCGGCATGAGGCCACGGACAAAAGAGACCGCCATCTTGATGCTGATCGACGCGATCGAAGCCGCCGCCCGCACCGTAGACGAACCCAGCCGCGAGAAATTCGAGGCGATTGTGCAGCGTGTGATGAACGTCAAGCTGCGGCAGGGGCAGCTCGACGTCTGCGGACTGACGATGGAAGACCTTCGCGTGATTCAGAGCACGCTCATCGACACGCTTTGCAATGCCTACCACAACCGCATCAAGTATCCGTGGCAGGACAAAGAAGACGACGGCGAAGCGCCACTGCCGGTGCCGGGCATCGCGACCGAGCGAGACGTGGCGCGAGAGCGTAGCCGTGAGTCGACCTAGGGGCGCCTGGCTCATGGGCGCCTTGTTCCTGCTCGGCGGCTGCGACCAGCTGGGCAACCCACCACAATTCGCCACGCCCCCGACGGACTGGACGGACCGCAACGGCCAATTCGTCACGACGACGCGCTCCTTTCGCGACGAGAAAACCATTCTGCGGCTCGCAGCCGAGGGTCTCGCCGCGTTCGACTATACAGATTCGTCGATCGGGCCGTCCCAAACCTTGACCCTGGTCTCCGTCGAGCCGCGAAGCCTCAAGATGACCGGCCGTCCTCGCGTCACGCTCGTGACGACCTTCCGGTTGCGCAGTGGCGCACCCCTTGCTCGACGATGGAGCGCACCCGCGTCTTCGCGCAGCTGGAGCGCCGCCTTTGCCTTACCCGAGCCGCCAGTGGGCGCGGTTACGTCCGTGGCGCCATGAGCCCCGAGCGGGTTTCTCGCACATCGGGAAACTCGTCGAGCGACCTTCCCTCGCTGCGAAACTCGTCGAGCGATTGCAAAAACCCGTGCGCAAGCTCCGGGTCGAACTGGCTTCCGCCGCAGCGATGAATCTCGGAGATCGCGATGTCGTGATGGAGCGCTTTTCGATACGCGCGGTCGCTCGTCATGGCATCATAGGTATCTGCTACGGCGATGATACGCGCGATCAGCGGCACGTCGTTGCCCTGGAGCCCGAGCGGGTAGCCGAGCCCGTCCCATCGTTCGTGGTGCAGGTGCACGCCCGGGATGAGCGGATGCAAAAATTCGATGGGCTGCAAGATGTCACGCCCGTGCTCGGGGTGCTGCTTGAAGATCTCATATTCCTGCTGCGAGAGCCTGCCGGGCTTGTTGAGGTTCATCACACAGCCGATTTTTCCGATGTCGTGCATGAGAGCCGACTGCCGGACGATTTCGATGTCGGCGTCGCTCAGGCCGAGCTTGATCGCGAGAATCTGCGCGTAGGCCGCGACCCGAGCCGAGTGGCCCGCTGTGTAGCGATCCATTTTGTCGATCGCACTCGCGAGCCCGCGAATCGTCTGCTTGAACGTGGCTTGAAGGTCCTCGTAAAGCCGCGCGTTCTCGATGGCCGCAGAGGCCCGGTCCGCGGTGGTATGCAGCAGCTTTCGCTGGCCTTCGTCGAAGCGCTTGCCCCTGGTGTAGCTGAGCGCGCACAGAAAACCGATCGTGTCCCCGCGCGCGGTCAACTGGGCCACCGCCAGCGAGTGCGGCGACGGCTCCTCTCCAGGCGCTTCAAAAAAACGCCAGCACCGCTCGCCGTGCTCGAGGAGCGCGGGCGCATGGATGAAGTGCTCGTTCAACGCCTCGACGCTCAGGACGTCGGGCTCGCGTCGCAAGCGGAAGTTGGGGTTGAGCTCGGTATTGCGACGGTAGAAGCTGCCGCCGCCGTCGCTCAGAAGCACGGTCACCACGTCGGAGTCCACTTCGTCGATCGCGGCGCGCGTCAGGGTGTGCACCACCTGCTCGAGCGAAATGCTCGCGGCAATGGCTTCGCTCACTTTGTAGAGTGACAGCGCCTCCTTGAGTCGGAAGTTTTCCGCTTGGAGCCGCTGCTTTTCGAGACCGCGTCGTATCGTGTGAACGACCTCTTCGACCTTGAAGGGCTTGAGCACATAGTCGTATGCGCCCTGCTTCATCGCTTCAATGGCGGTTTCCACCGTCCCGAAGCCGGTCATGATGATCGTCACCACGTGAGGCGTGTGCTTACGAATGGCGCCGAGCAGCTCGAGACCGCCCATGTTCGGCATCTTCAAATCGCTCAGGACCAGGTCGAATCGGTCTCGCGAAAGCTCGACCAGAGCGCCGCTGCCGTCCTCCGCGGTGCGAACGTAGAAGCCCTCCATGGTCAGGAAGTCCGCGAGAATCTCCCGAATCACTTCCTCGTCGTCGACCACGAGGACCTTCGCGACGTCTTCGCTAGGCAGCTCGCTCATGCGCGTATGGCCATGGCTAGTACTCCGCCACGCGTTTTCCTGTCAACTGGCTGTCTCGCTTGCATTGCGGTGAGCAGGGCACTTTGATACATCCCGCCCGACCTTGCCATCGCCAACTCCGATCACCAAGATTGCGCTGATCATCTACGTTCCGCTCGCCTTGGTTGCGCTGGCCTGGGCCCGGCTTGGCGGTCATCGATTCGCATGGTCGCTCGACGCCTCGTGGCTCACTGCCTCGTATCCGGTTCGCCTGGCGCTGTCGCTTTCGCTGGGCCTCGCTTTGGCAATCGTGGTCGTCGCCGCGACCCCGGCGCTGGTCAAACGAACCGCGTGGGCGCGCGAGCTTCATGCGGAGCTCAAGGAGATCATCTCCCCACTTTCGCAGACCGAGATCGCCCTGCTCGCCCTTGCCTCCGGCCTTGGCGAGGAGCTCTTTTTTCGCGGCGCGCTCCAGCCGGTCTTGGGCTTGCTGCTCACCTCGCTGATCTTTGGCGCCCTGCACGTCGGCCCCAAGAAGGTTTTTTTGGCGTGGACCTTCTGGGCCTTCGTCATGGGGCTCCTCTTTGGGTCGATCTTCGAGCTGACCGGCGTGCTTTGGGGTCCGGTCCTGGCGCACGTTGGGATCAATCAGCGCAACATGACCTTCATTAGGCGACATTGACGCCCGATTCGCCCCTCTCTACCCTGGAGGGAGACCCGTGGACAGCGAGATCAAGACGAGGGTTGCCCCCTTTTCGGAGCCTCACATCACGGCGGGAGCAGGCCAGGACTGCCTCGTGGTGATCTATGCGCCGAGCAGCAAACAACTCGGAAAACGGTTTTCCCTCGTCGACGGTGAGGTGAGCATCGGTCGCGGCGTCGACAATACGGTGATCCTAAACAGCGACAGCATCTCGCGGCGCCATGCCGGCATCGAAATCCGGAATGGGGGCTACTACCTGATCGACAGGCATTCGACGAACGGAACCTATGTCAACGACGAGCTCGTGCAGGACTGCCAGCTCCGACGGGGCGACCAGATCAAGATCGGCGACACGATTTTGAAGTTCCTGAGCGGCGCCGACCTCGAGTCTCAGTATCACGAGACGATTTACAGGATGACCATCATGGATGGCCTCACGGGCATCCACAACAAGCGCTACCTCGTCGAGCAGCTCGATCGGGAGCTCTCGCGCGCGACCCGGCACGGCCGCCCACTGAGCATGGTGATTTGCGACATCGACCACTTCAAGCTGGTCAACGACGAGTTCGGGCATCTGGCAGGGGACTACGTGTTGAAGGAAGTCGCGCAGCTCGCGAAGAGCCGCATCCGACCCGATGACGTCATCGCGCGATACGGTGGCGAAGAGATCGCCATCATCTTGCCTGAGACCGACGTTGCCGGGGGCGTTCGAATCGCCGACCAGCTTCGCGCGATGATCGATGACGAGACCTTCGTCTTCGAGGACGAGTACATCGACGTGACCATCTCCTGCGGTGTTGCGCAGCTTCAGCCGAGCTGGCGCGCATACGAGTTCGTTCGCGCAGCCGATATGCAGCTCTACGAAGCAAAGCGCGCCGGCCGAAACTGCGTCTGTCCGAGCTAGTCAATCGTGCCCCGAAGTCGTGCTAGGCTCACCATCACATGCGATCGATCGCAGAGGCCCTCGCTTCGATGCTGCCGGCGTTTGCGCCGATCGGAGAGGAAGAGGTGCATCTCACCGAAGCCTCCGGGCGCTATCTTTCGCGGGAGGTAAGAGCTCGCTTCGATTCACCGCCCTTCGACAACAGCGCGATGGACGGATACGCCGTTCGCGCGCATGACGTCGCGTCGGCAGGCATCGATCACGCCGTGGAGCTTCCGGTTCGCGGCGAATCCCGCGCTGGGGCACCTCTTGCCCGGCCGCTCGGGCCGGGTGCCGCCTGCCGCATTTTCACCGGAGCGCCGATGCCCGCGGGCGCCGACGCCGTGGTCATTCAAGAGGACACCGAGCGCGTTGGGGACCGAGTACAGATTCGCGACGCGACGCCCGTATCGAAGCATGTTCGTGCCCAGGGCAGCGACGTGTCGCGTGGCGCGTTGCTTCTGCGTCCGGGTGACCGCCTCTGGCCCGGCGAAATAGGCCTCCTCGCGAGCCAAAACATCGACCGCATCCAGGTCTATCGACGACCCGAGGTTGCTCTTCTGTCGACCGGCGACGAGCTGCGCTCGCTCGGCGAAGACCTCGGGCCCGGCGCGATCGTCAACTCCAACGTCTATGTCCTGACGGAAATGCTACGCGGCCTGGGCGTCATTCCGGTGCCGCTGCCCGCTGCACGCGATAGCCTGCCCGAGATCGAAGCCGCGCTCCGAAAGGCGCTCGAGGCCGACGTCGTCATCACCATGGGCGGCGTGTCGGTGGGCGCCTACGACTTCGTGCAAGAAGCGTTCGTGAACGTCGGGATTGAGCCCGGCTTCTGGAAAGTCCGCATCAAGCCCGGAAAGCCGCTGGCCTTTGCCCAGTTCGAGGGCAAGCCGGTGATCGGCGTCCCGGGAAATCCAATCAGCGCGATGATCACCTTCGAGATCCTGGTCGCCCCCTGCCTTCGACAGATGCTGGGCGACCCGCGGCCGCACCCTCAACCGGTCCTCGCCCGACTGCGCGCCAGCTATCGCCGGCATCCCGGCCGAGTCGAAATCGCGCGAGCAACCGCCACGCGCGAGGGCGACGAAATCGTCGTGACGCTCCACGACCGCCAGGGCTCGGGCTCCCTGCCCTCGTTCGTGGGCATCAACGCCCTGGTCCTCCTGCCTTCGGACAAGGCCGAGCTGGCGGCCGGAGAACAGGTCGAGACGCTCCTTTGGGGCCCCGGATTGATGTCGGATCGCTCTGTATTCCAAGTTATCGACTAGCTCTTTCCCGTTTGATTTCGTCTGTTTGTGGGTTCGCTTCTTGACTAGGCAGCGGCCGTCACTATTATCGCGCTCCCTCAAGGGGGGCAGACGTATGAAGAAGACCGAGCTGAAGAGATTTCGGGCCAACCTAGAAGAGAAGCGGGACGCCGTCATCCGCCGCGCGCGCGAAACGATGGATCAGGACATGACCCTCGATGCGTCCGAGCTGCCGGACGAAATGGACCTCGCATCGAGCGAGTACATGCAGTCGTTCACCTTCCGCCTCCGAGGCCGTGAGCGCGTCTTCCTTCAGAAGATCGAGAAGGCCCTCAAGAAGCTGGACGAAGGCACCTTCGGCGTCTGCGAAGATTGCGAGGAGCCGATCAGTTCCAAGCGCCTCGAAGCGCGCCCGGAAACCGAGCTCTGCATCCGCTGCAAGGAGGACGAGGAGCGGATGGAGCGCGACTTCGCGTAGTCCCCGCGTCTCTACTTGTCTAGTTGGACCCGGCGTTTGACGCTGTGGATCACGCGCCAGACCAGGAGCATGACGACCGGCACCGCGATGGCGAAGCCGGCCTTTTTGTTCACATGAAGGCCTGCGTACGCAAGCCCTTCATAGACGTAGCCGAGCAAGCCCATCAGGTAGTAGGTGATCGCGACGATCGAGATCCCCTCGACCGCCTGTTGGAGGCGAAGCTGAACCTCGCTTCGCCGGTTCATCGAGCTCAACAGCTCCCGGTTTTGCCCCTGGATCGCCAGCTCGACGCGGGTGCGCAAGAGGTCGCTGGCATGTCCAATCCGGGCCGACAGGCCCTCGAGTCGATCGCGAATCGCATTGCAGGTGCGAATTCCGGGCGCTAGGCGTCGCTCGATGAAGACCTTGACCGGTTGCAGCCCGGGGACCTTCTCTTCGCCGAGCTCGCCAAGGCGTTCGCGAACCAGGTCGTAATAGGCATTCGTCGCGGCAAACCGATAGGTCGTGTCCGAGCGGTGCCGCTCCACGCGGGCAGCAAGGTTCGAAAGCTTGCCCAGCAAGGCCCGCTGACCCGGCTCGTCTTGCTCTTGGGCCAGCTCCTGATTGATCCGCGCGAGCTCCGTCTCCATGGCGGTGACTTCGGGGCCAATCCTGCGCGCGACCGGAAGCCCGAGGAGGGCCATCAGACGATAGGTTTCGACCTCGAGCACCCGCTGCACCAGCCGTCCCGCCTGAAGTGCCGTCAGATCGCGCGCCTGAAGCACGATGCGCCCGAAGCCATCGGAGTGAAGCCGGAAGCTGCTGTAGAGATAGGCCGTGCCCTGTCGAACGACCCCGCCCCGAAGCGACTGCTTTTCGAAATACTGCTCGAGATCGGCAGCATCGAGGGCGCCGTCGGCACAGCTGAACGCCAGATGTAGTGCCGTAGTCACCCTGCCGGGCATCTTCCCGAGCCAGTTGCGGGGGATGTGCGTCAGCGCCGCGGGCTGTCGAAGCGGGTCACCCAGCACTCTGTGGATGAACGTATAAGTCGAGAACTCCGTGTGCCTTTCCCAGCGAAGCTCGAACCTTTCGAAGGTTTGATACAAACAGGAAGCGCTCTCGGACGGCGGGTTCGCCCCAAACCGAGCACAGAGCGACGCCAAATGCGCATGCTCCGCCTCGCGCTCGCTTGGAGCGATCTGAACCGCAATGTGACTAATGCTGCATGGCGTCTCGACCAGCGGCGAAGGCCGGCTGTGAAGCTCCTCGTAGAGCTCGTCACGGGCGGGGTGGACGTCGAGGAGGTGGTTGGTGGGCACGGTGGGGAGCTTGGGGGGAGGCGCGTGCCCGGGTCAACTGGTGGGGGGGCCGCGTCTGCTGTCGTGGGGGATTGGTGTTGGGTGGGATGCATGGTTTGGTTTAGTTACACCGCCCGCCCACCCCCGCCCGTAGTCCTCCCTGCCGCGGCATTCGCTTCGCTTTGCCTTGGCGGCGCGTTGCGCCGGGCTTCGCCCTTCGGGCTTGCGCTGCCGCCTGCTGGTGGGCAGCGTCAGCGCCCGCCGCCGCCACGCGCCCCCTACTCCGCAGCCGCCGGCCGCGCGCTGCTCCTCGGCTGAGGCTGCGGCAGCACAATCTGAAACGCGGTCCGCCCCGGCTTGCTGTCCACCGTCACGCTCCCGCCGTGGTCTTCCACGATGCTCTGCACGATGGCGAGACCCAAACCGGTGCCGCCCTTTTTGCCGTGCGTCGTAAACGACTCGAACAATCGCTCGCGAATCTCTTCGGAGACGCCCGGGCCGTCATCGGCGAAGGTCAAGACGAGGTCGCCGCCGTCGGAGCGGTCGACTTCGAGGCGGCAGACACCGCCTTGGTCGCCGATGGCTTCGGCTGCGTTGCGTGAAAGGTTGTGAAAGACGCGTTGCATCTTTTCCTCGTCGAAGTGGGCCACGCCTCGATCGCCGAGGGCGAGCTCGAGGCGGATGCCACGTTCAGCGAGCTCGGGCTTGAGTTGTTCGGCGAGGTCTTCGAAGAAAGTGTGCAGGTACACGCGCCGGATCAGAATCCGACGCTCGCCCTTGGCGAAGGCCAGGGTCTCGCCCATCATGGTCGTCAGGAGCTGGACCTGGCGCCGGACCGACGCGGCCAGCATCCGGCGTTCGTCTTCGTCCGCCTCTTGGACGAGCATCTGCGTGTAGCCGGAGATGACGGTCAGGGGGGTCTTCAAATCGTGGAGCATGCTCGAAAGGAAGCGGCCGAGCGTGGTCAGGCGCTCCTGGCGGGCCTTCTGCGCGCGCGACTGCGCCTGGGCGATCGCAGTCGATAGATGCCCGGCGATGACCGTCGCCATCTTGAGGTCGTCGTCGATGAATGGGGCCCGGCCGCCCGATTTGTTGAGGAGCTGCAGGGCTCCCGAGCCCTCGTCCCATCGCAACGGAACGCAGAGAACCGACTTCGGATGATACCCAACCTCGTCCGAAATGTGCGTCGAGTGTCGCGGATCTTCTTCCGCGTTGTTGACGATTTGTGGCCGGCCGTTCTCCGCGACCCAGCCCGAGATCCCCTGGCCCGCTTTGATTTTCATCTTCTTGAGGCGGTCCGGCTCGCCCCCGACCGCCGCGCGAAAGGTGAGGTCGCCAGTGTATTCGTCCGCGAGCAGAATGGACGCGGCCTCCGCATCGGTGGCGCGCATCGTTCGAGCAAGCACGCCGGCCAAGAGGTCGTCGAGCTCCATCGCGCTTGCCGCGACCTGGGTGATCTCGAACAGAACGTCCAGCTCGCGGATCTTCTTCTCGAGCTTCTCTTTGGTATCGAGCAGCTCGATGTTCTTGCCGACCACCGAGAGAAACAGCTTCGAGTTTTCGATCGACACGGCCGCGTGGCTTGCGAGCGCCGTCAGCAGCGCCTCATCGCCGACGGTGAAGTGCCCTTCATGCTTGTTGAGCACCTGGACGACGCCGATGGTGCGACCGTGCTGGTTCTTCATCGGGACGCACAGGGTCGAGCGTGTCCGGTAGCCCGTCTCCCGGTCCCAGGCCGCGTCGAAGCGCACGTCCTGGTAGGCGTCCTTGATGTTGAGCGGCCGACCCGTGCTGGCCACCGCTCCGGCGAGGCCCTCGCCCGGTTTCAGGCGAATCTCGTGGACCTCGTCGCCCTGGACCACCTTGGACCAGAGCTCGTCGGTCTCCTCATCCAGCAGGTAGAGCGTCGACCGGTCGGCCTCCATCAGCTCGGAGATCCGGTCGAGAATCATGTCGAGCAGCTCGCCGAGGTCGAGGGTGGAACCCAGGGCCGAGCTGATGTCTTGCAGCGCCCGCAGCTTGGCCCGCTCGCGCTCTACGACGTTTTGCAGTCGCAGCGCCTCCGTGCGGTCTAGGTCGCCGTCTGAAGCCATACGGGGTGGATAGTCCCCCAAAGCGGGGCATGGAAGCAACGACCTTCGCGCCGGCTCTATTCCCCTTGGCGCATTTCTGCGCGATCGCCCATGCGAACGGCCCTCGTGGCCCGCTCGAGGAGGATCGCCGTGGTGTTGGGCTGCACATTGACCGCCCGTCCGATCGCCACGACCTCCCAGGGGTAGTGCTTGGGCTCGGCGGGCAACGGCACCGTCGTCTCGACTTCGCGGCCGATGCTGCCTTCAGAGCTCATGCGCCACTCGTCACCCTGGCGTACGACGTAGAAGCGATTTCCGATGACGACGCCCTGCTCTTCGCCGACGTTCACGAAGACGATTTGATTGGTCGACGGGAGCTTGCGAGGGTAAAGGCTCGCAACGACTCTGGCGCGGAGCGATCGTTCTGCGGGAACGACGTCGACCCAGTAAAAATTCCGCTCCAAGGGCGCGAGCCGGAAGCCGCGCTCCAAACCTTCGAGCGCGTTGGTGACGACCGCGTGACCGATCTGGTGCTTCTCGTCGTAGTCATCGAGCCGGACCTGGCCGAGAAGGCGCACCAAGGTCCCCCGTTCCCAGGATTCACGCTCGGACTTCTCGATCGTCCGGAACACGGTGTACGTGCGACCGATCTCCGGCTCCACGCCTTCGTCGAAGCGGACGTACACCACGTCGGTGTCGATCATCATCATCTGCTCTTCTTTGGCGCCAATGATGTAGCCAGCGTCCGTAAGCGCATTCTTGTCGAGAAACCCGTACTCCGCCTGGTAGACCGCGTGCGTCGTGGAGGGCCTGTACTTGGTCCGCTTGAAGCCGCGGGGCGCCGTGTCCACGGCCGAGCCATCGCCGGGGCGAAGCTGAACCGTCGAGTCCGGGTAGATCCAATGCGGGTTGGTGATCTCGGGGTTGTACGACCAGACCTGTGGCCACCGGTACGGATCGCCGTAGTAGGTCTGCGTAATGTCCCAGAGCGTGTCGCCTTCTTTGACCGTGTGCGAATTGGGCACATCCGATGGGACCTTCACGGTTGCCTTTACGGTTCCCTGGTCTTCACCGCCCTGTGCAATCGCCGTGCCTGCTATCAGCACGGCCACCATGCTCGTCCATCCCACCAGCTTCATGATGCGTCCTCCCGCAGCGCCAACCGCGCCGCCGCGGTATTCGGGAACTGCTCCCTAACTTTGTCGAAGTATGCCTGAGCACGAGCAGTATCACCGCGTCTCAGATAGATTTGCCCGATCCGATAGAGCGCGTCGGGAGCCTTGTTCTCCCAGGCGTGCAGCTTCTCAATTCGCTGGAAGTACTCGAGTGCGCGATCGTACTCGTGGCGCAAATAGTAAATCTCGCCGCTCCAATAGAGCGCGTTGTCCGTGTACGGATGACTCGGGTGCTCGGAGGCAAATGCGTCGAGCTCCAGGAGGGCGTCGTTGAAGTTCTGCTCCCGGATCAAGCTCAGCGCTCGGCGGTACCCTTCGACGTTGACCTCTTCACGCTGGGGCGCCTCGGCGGGCTGCGCGTCGACGAAGTCGGGCAACTCCGGGATGTCCGCCGTCGTCGGCAAACGTTCGTCGACGATCTCGCCGTCGATCCGAAGGACAGGTTCCATTGCGAGATCGCCCTCCCCGTTGGCCGTCCACGGCGGCCCGACGTTGCTCGTGCCGCGTTTCGAGCGCTCGGAGGAAAATCTCTGGTCTCCCTTGAGCTCTTGCACCTCGGCGCGCGCCAAGGCGAGCTGGCCGCGAACCGTTCGAAGCGCTTGCTCCTGCTCTTCAAATTGCAGGCGGAGCGCGGTCAGCTCGGCGGCGCGCGCGGCCTCATCGGACGCAGTTCGGGCGTTTGAATGCACTCCTACCGAGCTGCACCCGATCAAGGTCGATACACTGGCCACTGCGAAGAGCGTCTTCACGGCATAATCCCGCACCTGAATCGTAGGTAACCCAGCGGACTCACGTCAAAAAAGGCGTGGCCTACTGCCAGGTCCCAAGTGCGCGAAATCGCTGATATCGCTGGGAGACCAGCTCCTCGCCGGAAAGACTTCGTAATCCGCTCAGGTGATGGCTCAGGCGCTCCCGAAGCGACTCCGCCGCCGTTTCGGGCTTCCGGTGCGCCCCACCCGCCGGCTCCGGCACCACGTCGTCCACGACGCCCAAGCGCTTGGCGTCGTTCGAAAGCAGTCGAAGCTGCTCCGCCGCATCCGCGACCCGGGTCCCGTCCCGCCAGAGAATCGACGCGCAGCCCTCTGGGGTGATCACGCTATAGGTCGCGTACTCGAACATCAGCACCCGATTCGCCACGCCGATCGCCAGGGCGCCCCCGGAGCCGCCCTCTCCGATGATCGTCGCGAGCACCGGCACCCGCAGCCCGCTCATCACTTCGATCGAGCGGCCGATCGCCTCGGACTGGCCTCGCTCTTCGGCGCCGAGCCCCGGATACGCTCCGGGCGTGTCGATGAACGTGAAGACGGCTCGTCCGGCCTGCTCGGCGAGTTGCATCACGCGGATCGCTTTTCGATAGCCCTCCGGGTGCGCCATGCCGAAATTTCGGTGCGCCTTTTCCTTGGCGGTTCGGCCCTTTTGATGGCCCACAATCGCAATGATTTCATCTTCGAAGCGGGCAAACCCAGCAATGATCGCAGGGTCGTCGCCGAACGTTCGGTCGCCGTGCAGCTCCACGAAGTCCTCGAACAGCAGTGCGATGTAGTCTCGGAAGTAAGGCCGGTCCGGATGCCGGCTGAGCTGGACCTTCTTCCACACGTCGAGGTCCGCGTAGAGCTCCCGCTGCAGATGCTCGGCCTGCACCTCTAGGGCGCCGATCTCGCCGTCGATCGCATCGGCCTCCGGGGCGCCTGCCTCGGTCAGCGCCTTGAGAGCGGCGATTCGCTCCTCGAGCTCGACCAGAGGCGCTTCGAAGTCCAGATGGGCCATCCGCCTGGTGCTTCGCATATCTATCGGGGGCGGCAAGCTCCAGGAGGCTTACTCGGGCTCGGCGCAATCGATCAGCTCGAAAACCCGAATCGGCTGGGCCTTGCCCTTCACCTTCTCGAGCGGGAGCTCTTCGAACGCGAAGCCGCCGGTGAGCTTGTCGACGGTGCCTTTGCTCAGCAAGGTCTGTCCCGGCTTGGCCAAGGAGCAGAGCCTTGCGCCGGTGTTCACCGGGTCACCGATGACCGTGTACTCGAGGGCCTGGCTGCTTCCAATGTACCCCGCAACGACCTCCCCCGTGTTGATGCCGATTCCAATTTCGAAGGGAGGTAGGCCGTGCGCTTCGTGACGTTCGTTGAGGCCAGAGAGCGCTTCTTGCATTTCGAGCGCTGCGCGAACCGCGCGGTCCGGGTCGTCTTCATGTGCAACCGGTGATCCGAAGAGCACCATCATCTCGTCACCGATGAATTTGTCGAGCGTCCCTTCGTAGCGGAATACGATCTCGACCATGCGCTCGAAGTACTCGTTGAGCGCGTCCACCACGATTTCGGGTTCGTGGGATTCGCTCATGCTGGTGAAGCCGCGAATGTCGGCGAACAAGATGGTCGTTTCACGAAGCTCGCCGCCCTTGGCCACCTCGAGCTGTCCTGAGAGGACCTGCTCCGCGATGGCCGGCGAGAGCAGTCGGCGAAAGCGCTCGCGCATGACGGCCTCTTGCTCGATTCGTTTTGCAAAGAGGGTGTTCTGGACGGCAATCGCCGCTTGGCTGGCAACGGTTTCGAAGAGCGCCAGATCCTTCTCGGTGAACGCATGGGTCGCGAGCTTCGAGTCGAGCATCATGACCCCCAAGACGGTGTCTCCTTGGAGCAGAGGGACGCACATCGTCGAGCGGATGCCCTGCATGATGACCGACTGCGCGCTTTGAAAACGAGCGTCCGCCGAAGCGTCGTGCGAGAGCACCGCTTCCTTTTCGCGAACGACTGTATCGAGCACGGTTTTCGAGACCACGACCTCTTGGTTCGGGTCGACGTCCTCCGCCGAGCGCACCGAAACGGGCTCCAGAACGTTTTGCTCGTTGTGCAAGAGCACGACGCCGCGGTCTGCGGGAACCAGGCGAAATGCGACTTCGAGAATCTTGCTGCAAAGCGCGGTGATGCTGGTGCCGAGCTCGATGGCACGGGTCACCTCGTAGCTCGCGCGGAGCTTCTCATAGTCGCGACGCAAAGAAGCGTCGTCTTGAACCAGCTCCTCGGCGAAGAAGGTCTTGTCGGCGAGCGCGGACACCTTGGCGCGGATCAGCGGGCCCGCGGTCGTGTCGCCGATCTTGAATCGGTTGGTCGCCTCTCGGGGCTCGTCGTTCAGCAGCGCGTCGAAGGAGAGCGAGGTGACCTGGTCGGGCGGGTCGAAAATGATGCGCGTCGATCCAATCGTGATCTCGTCACCGGGAGCGAGCGGATGCTGGCCGTCGACGCGGTCCCCATTGATGTAGGTGCCGTTGAGCGAGCCCAGGTCCTTGAGGACGTACTCATCCCCGATCAGCTCGATGTGGCAGTGCTCCTTCGAGACCACCCGGTCGAGGACCTGGTGAGTGTTCCGCGGATGCCGCCCAAGCGAGTTGTGACGGAAGAGCTGACGCTCCTGCCGCCCGCTTGGCCCGATGATGCTGATACGAGCCATGACCCCCCACCAGGCTACCTGGGGCGTTCTCCGCCTGCAAAGATGGGGTGCCGGACGCGTGTTGAAGGCCGGGGCCCTGGGACCAGGCTCAGGCCTGCGAATCGTTGGCTTTGGTCTCGATGATGAACTCTTCGACCGCGGCCCTGACCGGGCTGGCGAAGTAGACCTTTTGGGCCGCGATTTCGCGCAGCGCCGTCACGACGGGACGGTTCTTGCTTTGGACCAACGCCGGGGCGCCCTTGATGAGCTGGCGGGTCCGCCTTGCGGCCAAGATGACCAGTGAAAAGCGGTTTTCCTCGTGTACCAAGCAGTCTTCGACTGTGACGCGTGCCATAGGCGCCGGAGGCTAGCAGGGGGACCGGGCAGCAGCAAATCCGGCGTCCTGGCCTTCCGAGAAACCGGGCCGACGTGGCTTGACTCCCCTACGTTCGTGACTAGGTTGCTGGCCCATCAGCACTCTCTATCATCGAGTGCTAATCAAGCTAGCGGGCAGAAAAACCGCCCGATTACGGAGGGATAAATGGCAATTCGCCCATTGCATGACCGGATTTTGGTCAAGCGAGTCAAGGAAGAAGAGACAACCAAAGGCGGGATCATCATTCCGGATACCGCCAAAGAGAAGCCGATCGAGGCAAAGGTCGTTGCGGTAGGTACCGGGCGCATCCTCGACAGCGGCGAAGTCAGAGCCCTTGCCGTGAAGAAGGGCGACCTCGTCCTCTTCGGCAAGTACGGCGGCACGGAAGTGAAGATCGACGGTGAGGAACACCTGATCCTTCGTGAAGACGACATCCTCGGAATCATCGAATAGGAGACTGAGAAACATGGCTGCGAAAGAAATCATTTACGATACGGCTGCTCGCGACAGCATTTTGCGCGGAGTGAACGCACTGGCGAACGCCGTGAAGGTCACGCTCGGTCCCAAGGGCCGCAACGTCGTGATCGAAAAGAGCTTTGGCGCACCGACCGTCACCAAGGACGGTGTCACGGTCGCCAAGGAGATCGAGCTTGCGGACAAGTTCGAGAACATGGGCGCCCAGATGGTGCGCGAGGTCGCCTCGAAGACCTCCGACATCGCGGGCGACGGCACCACCACCGCCACGGTGCTCGCTCAGGCGATCATCCGCGAGGGCACCAAGATGGTCGCCGCGGGTCACAACCCGATGGAGATCAAGCGCGGCATCGACGCCGGCGTGACCGTCGTCGTCGAGCAGCTGCATGCGCTCTCGAAAGACACCAAGGACCCGAAAGAGATCGCGCAGGTCGGCACGATCAGCGCGAACGGCGATCGCACCATCGGCGAGATCATCGCTGATGCGATGGAGAAGGTCGGCAAGGAAGGCGTCATCACCGTCGAAGAGGCCAAGGGTCTCGAGACGGAGCTCGATGTCGTCGAGGGCATGCAGTTCGACCGTGGCTACCTGTCGCCTTACTTCGTGACCGATCCCGAGCGGATGGTTGCCGAGATCGAGGATCCGTACATCCTGATCGTGGAGAAGAAGATCTCGAACATGAAGGACCTTCTGCCGGTGCTCGAGGCGATTGCGCGTCAGCAGAAGCCCCTCCTCATCATCGCCGAGGACGTCGAAGGAGAGGCCCTTGCCACGCTCGTCGTCAACAAGCTCCGCGGCACGCTGCAGACCGCTTCGGTCAAGGCGCCCGGCTTCGGCGACCGCCGCAAGGCCATGCTTCAGGACATCGCCGTCCTTACCGGTGGCACCGTCGTGAGCGAGGACCTCGGCATCAAGCTCGAGAACGTGACCCTGAACGACCTCGGTCGCGCCAAACGAGTCACCATCGACAAGGAGAACACCACCATTGTCGACGGCGCTGGAAAAAAGAAGGACATCACGGGCCGCATCGACACCATCCGCAAGCAGATCGACGAGACCAGCAGCGACTACGATCGTGAGAAGCTGCAAGAGCGTCTCGCCAAGCTCGTGGGCGGCGTCGCGGTGATCAAGGTCGGCGCAGCCACCGAGATCGAGATGAAAGAGAAGAAGGCGCGCGTCGAAGATGCGCTCCATGCCACGCGTGCAGCCGTCGAAGAAGGCATCGTCCCTGGTGGCGGTGTCGCGCTGGTTCGCGCGCAGAAGGCGCTCGAGAAGCTCGAGGTGAGCGATGAGCAGAAGGTCGGCACCGGCATTCTGCTTCGCGCCATCGAAGAGCCGCTTCGCCAGATCGCGGCCAACGCGGGCCTCGAAGGCTCGATCGTCGTGAACGAAGTTCGCAACGGCAAGGGCGCCTTCGGCTTCAACGCCGCGACCGAGGAGTACACCGACCTCGTCAAGGCCGGCGTCATCGACCCGACCAAGGTCGTGCGGAGCGCGTTGCAGAACGCGGCATCGGTGGCGGGCTTGATGCTCACCACCGAGGCATTGATCGCCGAGGTTCCAAAGGACGATGCGCCCATGGGCGGCGGCGGTCACGACCACGGCGGCGGCATGGGCGGCATGGGCTTCTAGGCCACTGACGTTCACTACAGGGAAAGCCGGGGCATTCGTGCTTCGGCTTTTTCGTTTAAGCGACGATCACCGGGGCGCGGAAAAAATCCGTCACGGGGTTGCATCGAACGGCTCGGCTTGCAGATGTGGTCGGAAGCACTTGGGGGCCTGGACCACGCAAGCCGAGCCTCGGAACTCGCGGACGTACCGGGGCGCCGGCGAACACGACGCGGGGGTTCAACGGACGGGGCGCCTTGCAAAGGTGGCCGGAGCGGCTTGAGGCCTGAGGCCACGCAAGGCGCTCCTCGGAGCTCGCGCCAATCGGGGGTGGAAGCTGTCTTGCCGATTGTCACTCACACGCCGCAGAACCCCCACATCGCGTTCGCCGGCGCCCCTCCATACAGAGACAGGACCCACAACCTTCCCAAACGGCAGGCGGCAGCGCGAGCCCGAAGGGCGAAGCCCGGCGCCAAAGGCGCCGGCAAGGCAGAGCGAAGCGCATGCCGCGCCAGGGAGGACTACGGGTGGGGGTGGGCGGGCGGTGTAACCAAACCTAACCAGGCAACCAATCCAAGACCCTGCCCCCAAACACCCGCGGCAGCACAAGCCGTACGGCGCCACCCGCACGCCCAAATCCCCGCCCCTGGCGCTGCCCCCTCCCCCGGCGCTACGATCGCTCGGTGAGCTCCACCACCGGTAGACTCGCCGAGTATCGGCGTCGGCTTCGGATCGCTGCCGCTACCATGTTGGCGCTTCGGATCGTTGCGGCTGCGGCGGCCGTGGGGCTGGCCTCGTTCGTGCTGGTCGCCTGGGTGCTGGGGCCGATGACGCCGCTGGTCTGGCTCTGCATTGGCTGGGGGGTCGTGTTTGGGATGACCACTGCCGCAGTGGCCTGGTCGATCCAGCCGCTTCGCGGCCTTGGCGGGCACGGGGCGCTCGGGCTGGTGGCGGCGGAGCAGCCTTCCCTTCTATCGCCGCTCCAAACGGCGTACGAGCTTCAAGAGGAGAACGCATTCTCGCGGGAGCTGGTCATTGCACAGCGGGTTCGATTGCTGCGCTCGCTCGACGATTCGCCGGCGCGCAAGTTCATTCCTTGGCGATGGCTCGTCCAACCCGCTTTGGCGGCGACCCTCGTGTTGGCCGCCGTCGCTTGGTGGTCCTTGGACTTCGATCGCGCCGCGGCCGGCCGCTATGCGCTCCTTCACACCGAAACCGGCGAAGTGACGGGCCCGCAAACGGGCCACGTCGTTGCGAGGACCGACGCGGAGCTCCTCTTTCCCGCGTACATGGAGCGCGGCAACGAGCGAGTCGAAGACGCCGACCGCCTAACCGTGCCCCGAGGGACGTCGGTCGAGTACACGATCACGCCGATCGGGGATGCCGCGCGGGTGGTGCTCGAGCTCCCCGGACGCCACGTCCAGGCGGACCGTGTGGGTGGTCAGTTCGTGGCCTCGTTCGTTGCTGATACCGACGGGCCCCTGGAAATCTTCGTCGAGTCCACGAGTGGCGAACGCCGGGTCGACTATCGGGCCAGGTCGATTCGGGTGCAGCTCGATGAGCCGCCGCAGGTCACCATGGTTACGCCACAGGAAGACCTCGTGGTCGAAGCTCGGCAGCCGATCGACTTGAAGCACCAAGCCACCGACGACTACGGCGTGCAGGAGCTTACCCTCATCATCAAGCTCCCGAACGGCGAGCATCTTCGAAGGGCCATCCTGACGCCGTCCGACCAATTGCAGACCGAGCTGGTTGGCCAGTCCGTTCTGCATCTCGACGAATTCGCCCTCGCTCCGGCCGACGCGGTGACCGTCTGGCTCGAAGCCAAGGATGGCAATCGCGTCGATGGACCAGGCATTGGGCGCTCCGCGGTGCGAACGCTCACCCTCGCATCGGACATCACCCGCCGGCGCGATCGCATCGTCGAGCTCGAGAAGCTGTTGGACGCACTGCTGGTGACTTTGGCGACTCGCCTCGAGCAGCCCGTCCCCGACCGGTTTCGCGAGGCGCTGGAGCGCCGCGCGGCGATTTTGGTTCCCTACGACGGCGTCAAAGAGCTGCTCGCGAACGTGGGCGACCACCGAGGCCCGAGAACCATCCCGTTGCTCTTGGACATGAGAAAGCGGCTCGAACGGGCGCACCAGCGAGAAGCCGCATCATATCGAAGCCGCGAGCAAACCAAAGCTCGAACGCAACAAGATAAATCGATCGTGGCCGAGCTCGAAAAGGACACCCTCATCGTAGCCGATCTCATCAGCGAGGCGCGCTTGAACGACGCCGCCGAGATCGCGCAAGAGATGCAGCAGCTGCGCCGAGAGATCGCCTCGCTCATCGGCGAGCTGCGGCGTGGGCAGACTCCAGAGCTGCAGCGGGCGCTGATGGCCGCCCTGGATCGCGCGGACCGCCGTCTCGACGCGCTGCGCGAACAGCTTCGGCAGGCCATGCGATACGTGCCCGGAGAGTTCGTCAATCAGCAGTCCCAGCAGGCGAACAAGTCGACCGACGCCCTTCAAACCCTTCGCGAAGCCCTCGCCAGCGGTGACCTTGATGCGGCGGAAGCCGCGCTGACCAAGCTCGATCAGACGATCGACGCGATGACGCAGGCCCTCGCTCAGAGCAAGGATTCGCTGGTCGAAGCGCGCTTTGGCCCACGCGAGCGCGCACTGATGAAGGCCATGGATACGATTCGCGACCTCGAAGTCGAGCAGCAGCGACTCGCCGACAAAGCACGCCGCGTCGGCGAGAAAGCGATCGATCGGGCGGCCGAAGACGAGACGTCGCTCGCAAGCGAGCTCCGCGGCCAGCTCGAGGAAATCGCCACGGAAGTGTCGGAGCTTCTCGGTGGTGTCGACGACGAGGCGCTGGGTCCGTACGAGTCGGGTCTCAAGGGACGGGCGGCCGAGCGCTTGAACGATTTCGAGAAGGCACTCGAGGGAGGCGACCTCGGCGAAGCCCTCTCGATGGCCAATCAGCTCGCGCGGGCGGCAAGCGCGCTCGCGAAAGACCTCGAGCTCTCGGCGATGATGTTTCGTGGCAAGAACGGTCAAACCTCCGACGCGGCGTCGAAAGCACGCGAGGTGTCCGCGCGCTCCCAGGACTTGCGCGACGCGGCGCGCGGAGCAGTCCCCGACGTCGGCGGCGCGCTGACCGACCAGGAACGCGAACAACTCCAAAAACAAGCGGAGCGTCAAAGCGCGACTCAGGAAGCCACGCGTCAGCTCGCGCGCCGACTTCGCGAGGAGGTCGGGGGCGTGCCGGTTTCCGAAGACGCCGCGGAGCAGCTCGAAGCCATCCAGCAGCCGATGCAACGGGCCGCGCGCTCCTTGGAGCAATCGAATCCGCTCGAGGCCAACAAGCAGCAGGAGGCCGCGGCCGACCAGCTCCGGCGGCTGCGGCAGCACCTGGAATCGCAAAGCAAGAACACGGTCGGCGGCGGTGGGAAAGAGCAAACCCAGGGTGGGCGAGCCACCGAACGTGTCGAAATCCCAGCGGTCCGATCCAAGGCCGACGAGCTTGCCTGGCGACGCCGTGTGCTCGACGCCATGAACGGAACGCCTCCGGAGGGCTATCGGCAGGCCGTCGACGACTACTACGAAAGGCTCCTTCGATGACACGCGTTGCATTGTTCACGGCCTGCGTCCTGCTCGCCTCGGTGTCGCGTCCGGTGCCCGCCGAGAAGGCGAAGCGCTCCGACGTTTTGGACCTGCTCGAAGCCTCACTGACCGCCGGCGAAGGTGTTCCAGCGCAAGTTCTGCTTCGCCAGTACCTTGTCGAGTCCCCGCGCACCTCGCGCGTCATCGAGCTCGAAGTGCTCACCGAGTTTTACTCGGGCGACTACGAGGCCGCGGCCAAGGGCATCGCCGAGCTGCGAGAGAATCCGGGCGATGCGGCGAACTTGGGCAGCCTTGCCGACGTCATCATCGATACCTACGAGACGACCAAGAATTTCGAGACCTTTCGACTCGACAACATCGAGGTGCGCTACGCGCCGGGCGACGATGAGATTCTCGTGCCGTATGCGGTCGATGCGCTGAAGGCTGTCAGCCAGGCGCTCGAAGCCGAGCTCGGCGTCAAAATGGTCAGCCCGATCCGTCTCGAGATCTATCCAGACGCCGATTCTCTGTCGCGCGTTTCGACGCTTCCGGTCGAGGCCATCCGCAACACCGGGACGATCGCCCTGTGCAAGTGGGGCCGTCTGATGATCGCCTCGCCGGCCGCCTTGATGCATGGCTACCCCTGGCTCGACACGATTTCGCACGAATACGTTCATCTGCTGCTCACCAAGGCTTCGCTCGACCAGGCGCCGGTCTGGCTACAAGAAGGGCTCGCAAAGTTTCTGGAGACCCGCTGGCGACGGGATGAACCCGGCTTGCGGCACGATCCCGCCTCCGCCCAGTTGCTCTATGAGGCAATGGCCGCCGACGAGCTGCTCGGCTTCGACCAGCTGCATCCATCCATCGCGCTACTCCCGTCTCAGAAGGCAGCCTCGCTCGCGTTCGCGCAGGTCTCTTCGTTCATGGAGACCTATTACGCCGCGTACGGGCGCGAGGGAGTCCAGCAAGCGCTCTATCTGATCGGCGAGGGTGAAGACGCGAAGAAGGCCTTGGCCAACGTTGCCGGCGTTTCCTGGAAGCACCTCGAGACGCGTTGGAAGAAAGCGCTTTCGAAATTGCCCAAACCGTTGCCGGCGAGGTTGCTGCCCCGTCGACTCAGCGGTGAGGCGACCGAGCAAGACGAGCTCGCAAGCGTGGAGCTCGACCGCGCGCGCAACTACCTTCGCCTCGGGGACCTTCTGTGGACCCGCGCTCGCCCCGCGGCCGCGTCGGTCGAGTACGCCAAAGCGCACAAGGCCGCGCCGGCCGATCCCGTCGTCGCATCACGCTACGCCCGTTCAGCCATCGCTGGCGGTCGCCCCAAAGATGCCATCGCGCCCCTGAGGCTCACCCTCGATAGGTACCCGACGCATGCGCCCGCGCTCTCCAGCCTCGCGACCGCGGCGTATCGGCTTTCGATGCGCGAGCGCGCCGAGGAAGCTGCGAACATGGCGATCGCCCACAACCCATTCGATCCACAGCCGCATTGCATTCTCTCGAAGCTCGGTGTTCCCCAAGCCGAGCATGAAGCCACGCTTTGTTCCAGGCTCGGCGGGATCCGCGAGTGATGTGGCATTTGTCGCCGCCTGGCGCTAGAAGGTCCCGGTGACCGAACCCGTACGCAGCACTCCACCCCCCGCACCCAGTGGCGCCGCCTCCGACGTGCTGCGCGTGCAACAGCTCGCAAGCGCGCGTGATGAAATCGTCTCGAGGCTCAAGCAGCGCATCGTCGGACAGGACGACGTGATCGAGCTCCTCCTCATCGCGCTGTTCGCACGCGGGCACGGTCTGTTCGTCGGCGTGCCCGGGCTCGCGAAAACCCTGCTCATCACGACGCTCGCCGATGCTCTCTCGCTTCATTCGAACCGCATCCAATTCACGCCGGACCTGATGCCGAGCGACGTGACCGGGACCGATGTCCTCGAAGAGGACGCGACGACCGGCAAGCGTCACTTCCGGTTCATTGCCGGTCCGGTGTTCACCAACATCCTGCTCGCCGACGAGATCAATCGCGCACCACCGAAGACCCAGGCTGCGCTGCTCCAATCGATGGCCGAAGGGCAGGTCACCGCGAGTGGCAACACCTACGCGCTGGAGCAGCCCTACTTGGTTTTCGCGACCCAGAACCCGATCGAGCAGGAGGGCACCTACCCCCTGCCCGAAGCGCAGCTCGACCGCTTCCTCTTCCAAATCGACGTTCGGTACCCTAGCCCGAATGAAGAGGTGGACATCGTGAAGCGGACGACGGCGCCGATGCCGACGTCGATCACACCTGTGCTCTCGGCCGCAGACATCGTGGGCTTTCAGGACCTGGTTCCGCGCGTTCCCGCAGCCGATCACGTGGTTCAGCACGCGGTGGACCTGGTGAGGGCCTCGAGGCCCGATGAGGGCAAGGCCTCCGAGCTCGTTCGAAAGAACGTCGCATTTGGAGCCGGGCCTCGAGCCAGTCAGGGTCTGATCCTCGGCGCCAAGGCACGCGCTGTCCTGCACGGTCGCTATGCGGCCGAGGTCGAGGATGTTCGCGCTCTGGTCGACCCGATCTTAAAGCATCGGCTCGTCATGAACTTCCGGGCGGAAGCCGAAGGTGTGACGCCGGCAGACGTGATCGAAGGCATCACCCAAAGCATCGTGCCGTGACCCACGTGCTCGAACCCGAGCTCGCGGTACGTTTGGCCGGGCTCACGTTTCGTGCGAAGCGCACGGTCGACGGTCTGCTCGCGGGCATGCACCGAAGCCCCCACCGTGGCGCCAGCGCGATCTTCAAAGAGCACCGAGCGTATCGACCCGGGGACGACCCGCGGTGGATTGACTGGCGCGCCTACGCCCGCTCGGACCGATACACGATCAAGCACTTCGAGCACGAGACCCAGCTTCGCGGGACGCTGGCGCTCGACATCTCACCGTCGATGCATTGGGGAAGCAACGAGGTCAGCAAAATCGATCATGCCGCCACGCTGCTCGCGGCCATCGCTTACCTCCTGACCCGCCAAGGTGACGCCGTCTCGCTGGTGACCTTCGACGAAAAGATTCGCGATCGATTGCCCGCGCGCTCTGGGCCTGCACACCTCGACTACCTGATGCGCACGCTCGCGGAGCCGACGCCATCGAGCGGGCAGACGGCCCTTCATGCCTCTCTCGACAAGCTGATCGAGCATGCCGGTCGCATGGGGCTCGTCGTCATCGCAAGCGATTTGCTGGACCTCGACAGCGACGCGCTCGATCCCATCGCTCGAATCGAGGCGCGGGGCCACCAAACCATCGTGCTTCACGTCATGGATCCGGCCGAGCTCGAGCTTCCCTACGAACAGCCGATGCACTTTGAAGGCCTCGAAGGGGAGTTGCCGGTGGAAGTCGATCCGAAGGGCCTTCGGAGGCAGTATCGGGCGGCGATCGATGCCTTCGTCGAGTCCTGTCAGCGACGCGTAGTCGCGGCGGGCGCACGCTATCTCCTGGCGAGGACCGACACTCCGCCGGAGCACACCCTGCTGCAGCTCTTGCGGGATGGCTGAGTCATGGGCTTTGGTCTGCCATGGGCGCTCGCCGGGCTCGTCGCCGTTTCGATTCCGATCCTCGCTCATCTGTTGAGGCGACAGAAGCTTCCGAGGCAAACGCTGCCGACCATCGCGTTCCTTCACCGAATCCATGCCACGCGAGCCGCGCGTCTCCGGGTCGTAGACTTGCTGCTGATGATCGCGCGCGCTTTGCTCATCGCGGCATTGGTCTTCGTCGCGGCAGCGCCCTACCGCGTCGTCCAGTCGAGCCTCCTCGACCGGCAGCATGCGCTTGTAATCGTGCTCGACGACTCCATGTCGATGGCGGCGATTTACGAGGGGAAGACCCTCATTGAACGGGCGGCAGAGCTTTCGACCGAGCAGGTGAAGAATCTCCCCCCGGGCTCCGAGGTTTCGGTGGTGTTGTCCGGGAAGTCTCCTCGGGTCTGGGTTCGTCGGCGTTCGGACCTCGAGATGGTCGAGACGGTGTTCAGCCAGATCGAACCGCGCTCTACCCGCGGCGATGCCATGTGCGACGCGGTGCAAACGGCAGTGGAGCTCCTGCTCGAAAGCGAGCTTCCCGATCGGCGCCTGCTGGTCTTTTCCGATTTCACGGAAGGCACGCGCGCCGAAACCTGTGAATGGCCAAGCCGCGGCATTCGCGTCGCCTTCGAGAGCGTCTCCACGCCAAATCCCGACAACCGACGGATCGCCTCGGTCGAAGTGATCGGAGAGCGCGACGCTCCGGACGGCATGCGGCTCGACGTACGGATTGCGGGCACGTCCGCCCAATCGGAGCAGACCGTCCGCATGCGGCAAAAGGGGCAGGAAACGCAGACGGCGTCGGTGCAGCGCACTGCCGATGGCGCAGAAGCGTCCTTGTCCATCGCGTCGGGCGCGACGGACGCGGTCGTCGAGCTGCAGCTCGACCCCGACGACGTCCTTCCTGCGGACAACGTGCGCGGGGTCTTGTTGGGGTCCGACATGGTGCATGTGCTGCTCGTCGATGGCGACCCTCACCCCGATCCGCGCAAGAGGGAGACCGCGTTTTTGAGTCACGCGCTCGGCGTCGCACCGCGCATCGGCCGCTCCTTTGCAGTGGAGACCCTCGACGCCCAGGACCTTTCCGAGAGCGCCATCATCCGCTCGGACGTGGTGGTGATGGCGAACGCCACGCTTGACGAGAAGTGGCTTCCGCTCATTCGACGTTTCGTCGGCGGCGGCGGTAGCCTTTGGATTACGGCCGGCGATCGAGTGAACCCGAGGGCGTACGGGAGTGTCCTCCGCGAGCTGCTTCCGGGTCGCTACACCGCGACGCGTATGGAAGCGCGCCCCCTGTCGCTCCGTTCGAAGACCCTTCCCGAGCTCGAGCAAGCCAAGGTGCGCGGCCGCACGCCCATCGCGGAGGCTTCTCTCGATGCCGTGGTGACCGCGCGCTTCAGCGACGGTGCTGCCGCCATGTTGGAGCACCGGTACCGAAACGGCCGAGTGGCGATGATGGCGACCACCATCGACGACGCATGGACCGACTTGCCCTATCAGCCGGTATTCGTGCCGTTCGTGCTGGACACGCTGCTCCGTTTGGCGGGCCGCACGGAGCATTCGGTCGAACCGCATGGTTCCGTGTCGCTTCCTGGGTCGACCCGGAGCCAGCGCATCCAAGTCGTGACCCCGACCGGCCGGACCGTCGATCTCGGGGAAGCTGACCGCGTGGCGTTTCGCGACACCGGCGAAATCGGGGCCTATCGCGTGCTCGTGAACGGCGTCAACGGTGCCCGCTTTGCGTTCGTCGTCGATGCACCGCCAGGCGAGAGCGATCTCGTCTCGAGGGGCGCGCCCGAGCTAGAAAGCCGTGTTGAAGCCGTCACGATCGACGCTTCGAGCGGTGTAGAGCAACCGCTGGCACCCTGGCTGCTCCTGCTGGTCGTCGCCCTACTCTTCAGCGAGCTTTGGCTGCGTCAGATTCGACGTAGGTGAACGACCCGCTCGATTCGCTGGAGGTCCCGGTGCACCGCAACCGGCTGCCAGGCGGTGCGCGCCGAAGCGAGATCCAACACGGAATGCGCCTGCCCGGCCCCGACTTCGACCAGCAAGTGCGCACCCGTCGCCGCGGCGGCTTCTGTCGCCAGCAACAAAGCCCTGATGATGTCGAGCCCATCTTCGCCCGCCTCGAGCGCGTCGGAGGGCTCGTGCTTTCGCACCTCGGCCTGTAGAGACAGCATTTCGGAGCGAGCGACGTAGGGCGGGTTCGATACGATTAGGTCGTACTGCTCGGTGCTGCTCAGCAGGTTGGCGCGCTCGAATCGGATCCGCTCTGCGACGCCAAGTCGTTCGGCGTTGTTGGCAGCCACCTTCAGCGCTGCTTCGGAGATGTCGGTTGCAATGACCATCGCCAACGGCCGCTCGGCTGCAATGGTCACCGCAATGGCGCCGCTGCCGGTTCCGATGTCGAGCACTCGGCAGGGCCGGGCTTCGGGGATGCATTCGAGCGCGTGGTCGACGAGGGTTTCCGTATCGGGTCGCGGGATGAGCACGTCTTTGGTCACGTTGAAGCGCCGACCGTAGAAGTCGCGGTGCCCGAGGATGTATGCAACGGGCTCACGTTCCCTTCGGCGGGCCACCAGAGGACGAATCGAGCTTCGTTCGGCGTCCACCAGCGGCCGATGGAGATCGAGATAGAGCCCGACCCGATCGGTCCCGAGCGCTTCGGCGACGAGGAGCTCCGCATCGAGGCGGGGGCTTTCGATGCCCCTCCCAGCGAAATCCTCCGTGGCCCAATCGAGGACTTCACGGATGGTCCAGGTTCGCGCGGTCACGAGCCCTCAGCGCGTACGGACGCGCATCTTCTGCTTGGGCAGCGCGCCGGCGCTCGCCAGCACCTGCTTGGCAAGGCGGCTGAGCTCGGGGCGCGTCCCCTTCTGCATGAACGCAGCCACCATGTTGGGGTCGACTTCGAGCAGCTGGTCCATCGCCTCGCGTGCGCGTCCGCGTTTCTTGGTCGCCGTATAGGTGTAGACCTGCGCGCGAAGCAGCATACCGGAAACCTGTCCGAACTCTTTGTCCCTGGCGTCGTAGGTTTCGAGGAGCTTGCGCGCTTCCTCGGCGTCGCCCGTACGCGCCAACGATTCCGCCACCACCGCGGCATACATCGCCTTGGCCTTGGCCTGCGGTTGGCGGTCGAGGCGTATGTCGTTGGTGAGCTCGCGGGCATCACGCGCCCGCCCTGTCATCAGATAGAACATCGCGAGGTTCGCCCGGACGTCGTCCTGGACCATCGCCGGTGCCTTGTTGATGTCGATTCCCTCGAGAATGCGAATTGCTTCGGCCGGCTCCTCCTGCGCCACGAGCTGCGCCTGGGCGATGGCGTTCAGGGCGTCCTTGCCACCGGGGGTCTGCCGGGCGCGCAGTTGCTCGAGCGCGGCCAGGCGCCCCTCCTTGTCGGTCGCGCCCCTTAGAATTGCTGCGATGTCGGCCGACTTGCGGGTGAGCCGCCAGATCCAGATCAGAAAGCCGAGCGCGATGACGGTGAGCACCCCCGCGACGATCAGGCCCACGTAGCCAATGCTCGGCTGAAGGATGCCAGCGATGACCCAGATGACGGCCAGCGCCACGCCGATGAGGCCCAGAACCTTCCAGTTCATCTTGGGCTGCTCGATTTGCTCGAGTGCCTCCGCCGCGTCTTTCGGGGCTGCGGTGATTTGCTTCTTTGGCTTCGCCACTCACGCTCGGTACCGCGGCGGCCGAGGGACGGCAAGCCAAGGGGCTGCGGGGCTTGGCGATAATCGCCCGTAAATGCTCCGGAAATCGGCCTTTTCGCCATGCGCCTTTTCCAAAGGTAAGCTAGCTCTCATACTCGAGGTCCCCGATTTGACCGGTCCGCCAGCTGACCGGCTCGCACTGGCACTTGAGTTTGCCGGACATTTGTGAATAAATATACTAAGACTGTATCTGAGTTGGGGATTGAACGGGCATGAGCAGAAACAGACTCGGTGAGCTACTCGTACGCGAGAAGAGAATCAGCCTCGAGCAATTGCGCGAGGCGCAGAAGCATCAGAAGGACGACAACATCAGTCTGGGCTATGCGCTCGCCCGCCTCGGCGCGATTTCCGATCAGGAGATCACCGACTTTTTGAGCGAGCAGTATCGCGTCCAGTCGATCGACCTGTCCGAGTACGAAATCGACCGAGAGATCTTGAAGCTCATCAGCCCGCAGGTTTGTGAGCGTCACAAGATCATCCCGGTCTCACGCGCCGGCAGCTCCCTCATCGTGGCCATGGCCGATCCGTCGAACTTGAACGCGATCGACGATGTGAAGTTCCTCACGGGATACAACGTCGAGCCTGTCGTTTCCTCGGAAAGCGCCATTTTGAGCGCGCTCGAAAAGGCGTACGCACAGCCGGAGATCTCCTACGACGACATCATGGAGGGCTTCGACGAGTCCGAGATCGAGGTCGCCACTACCGATGATGATGACAATCTCCTCGACCTCGAACGCGCGAGCGAGGATGCGCCGGTCGTTCGGCTCTGCAACGCGATTCTGCTCAACGCAATTAAGCAAGGCGCTTCCGACATCCACGTTGAGCCGTACGAGCGAGTCCTTCGTGTCCGGTACCGCGTCGACGGCGTGCTCCACGAGGAAATGACGCCGCCGATCAAGCTCAAGAACGCCATCGCCTCGCGTTTGAAAATCATGTCCTCGCTCGACATCGCCGAGCGCCGATTGCCGCAGGATGGGCGTATCAAGCTCAAGCTCGGTAAGGGCCGCGAGATGGACTATCGTGTTTCGTCCGTCCCTACGCTCTGGGGCGAGAAGATCGTCCTTCGTCTTCTGGACAAGTCGAACCTCCAGCTCGACATGACGAAGCTCGGTTTCGAGCAGAAGCCGCTTTCGGATTTCCGCGATTCGATTCATCAGCCCTTCGGGATGGTGCTGGTCACCGGGCCGACGGGCTCCGGCAAGACGACGACGCTCTACTCCGCCATGTCGGACCTCAATGAGGTCGGCACCAACGTCAGCACGGCCGAGGATCCGATCGAGTTCAACCTGATGGGCATCAACCAGGTGCAAATGCACGAGGACATCGGCCTCAACTTCGCCGCGGCGCTACGGTCGTTCCTGCGTCAGGATCCCGACATCATCATGGTCGGTGAGATTCGAGACTTCGAGACCGCCGAGATTGCGGTCAAGGCCGCGTTGACGGGCCACTTGGTCTTGTCGACGCTCCACACCAACGACGCGCCGAGCACCGTGACTCGTCTCCTGAACATGGGCGTAGAGCCGTTCCTGGTGACCGCTTCGGTCAATTGCGTCGTGGCACAGCGTCTCGGACGTAAGATTTGCGAGGAATGCAAAGTGCAGGTCCCCACCGACGAGCAGGTCCTGATCGACGTGGGCTTCGAGGAGGGCGAAATCGCCACCGCGGTCGCATTCCGTGGCACCGGCTGCAAGGTTTGCAACGACACCGGCTACAAGGGCCGAATCGCCCTCTACGAAGTCATGCCGTTCAAAGATCGGCTCCGCGAAATCGTGCTTCAGGGCGGGTCCACCGCCGAGGTCAAGGACGAGATGATTCGGGGCGGGGTTGCCACGCTACGCCGTGCCGGCCTCAACAAAGTGCTGGCAGGCGTCACGACGATCGACGAGGTCGTCCGGGTGACCGCCGCGGACCGCTAGGTCGGCGCTGCCAGCCTGCGCTCGAACTCCATTTGTCAACAGGGCTTCGCGATTTCGATGGAAACCGGCGATCGTCGATCTCGGGTTCACCAGGTCGGGAAAGCGTGAGGTTCTTTGATCTTGGGCCAGAAACCTAGAATCTCAATGACATCTTGTGGCCCTACATCTCACGTCACTGATTGTCATGTACACGGAGCGGTGGTAGATCGGCACCATGCGCATTAGCAACAGTTTCTCCGAAGGCGAGATTCAAGTTCTCGAGTTCATCCTGCAAACCCTCCTGCGCGGCGGCACCCCATCGATGGCCACCCGCAACAAGGACTTCGCGTCGGTCTACCGCAAGGTGATGACGATGAAGAAGCGCGTCGAGGAAAAGAAGTCGCAGTCGAAGCTGTCGTCTTCCGTCGGCACCGTGGCGGCGGCTGACGACGGGGTGGCTGACGACGACGATCTTCAGCGCAAAGCCGGCTGAGCGGGTTGACTGGTTTGGGTCCGTCTCGTAAGCGCGGACCGCTATGCTGACCCAGCTGATCGTCCTGCGCGGCGGGCGCGTTCTCGATCCTTCGCAGGGGCTCGACGAAGCGGCCGACGTCGTGATCGAAGCGGGGCGCATCAAGGAGCTCGGTCGCGATGCAGGAGCGGCCTATCAGGCGAGTGAGGCCGTGCGCATCGTGAATGCGTCCGGGCACTGGGTCTGTCCCGGCTTCGTCGACCTCCACGTGCATCTGCGCGAGCCTGGGCAGGAGTACAAAGAAGACATCGACTCCGGCCTCGACGCAGCGGCGGCCGGTGGGTTTACCGCCGTGTGCCCGATGCCCAATACCAAGCCGACGAACGACACGCGCGCGATCACCGAGATGATGATATCCCGAGCCAAAGAGCACGGCGGCGCGCGCCTGATGCCCTTTGGAGCGGTGACCCGAGGGCAAAAAGGCGCCGAGCTCACCGAGATGGCGGATTTGCGCCAGGCGGGCGCGATTGGCGTCAGCGATGATGGCGTTTGCGTGATGAACGCCGCGGTCATGCGGCATGCGATGGAGTACGCGCGCACGTTCGACCTTCTGGTGAGCCAGCACTGCGAAGACCACAACCTCACCGAAGGCGCGCAGATGCACGAAGGCGCGCGCTCGACCCAGCTCGGGCTTCGGGGGTGGCCGCGCGCAGCAGAGGACATCATCGTGGCTCGGGATTTAATTCTCGCAGAGACTACGGGCGCCCGATACCACGTTGCCCACATCTCGAGCTTCGGCGCGGTTCGGCTGATCCGGGAGGCGAAGTCGCGCGGTTTACGCGTGTCGGCCGAGGTGACCCCGCACCATCTGCTCTTCACCGACGAGGCCCTCCTGAGCTACGACACCTATTGCAAGGTCAACCCTCCGCTTCGCGAAGCGGAGGACCTCGAGGCGCTTCGCGGGGCGCTCGCCGACGGTACCATCGACTGCATTGCGACCGACCACGCACCCCACAGCGAGCTCGAAAAGGACTGCGAGTTCGAGGCTGCCTCGGTTGGCATCAATGGGCTCGAAACCGCGATCGGCTCGATGTTCCAGCTCGTGCGCGATGGCGTGCTCACGCCGTTGCGCCTCGTCGAGACGCTGTCGACTGCCCCTTCGCGCCTGCTGCCCGATTTCGAAGGAGGCTCGCTGAAAGTCGGTCGATGCGCGGACATCACGGTCCTCGACCCGGAAGCCCGATGGATTCTGGAAAAAGAAGCGCTACGCTCCAAATCGCACAACACGCCGCTGCTCGGCCGTGAGCTGATGGGAAGGCCCGTCATGACCATGGTCGGGGGCAAGGTCGTGTACGAGCTGAGAACATGAGCAGAGAAGCACACTTGGTACTTGCCGATGGAACCCGCTTTTCGGGGACCAGCTTTGGCGCCGAAGGCGCAGCCACCGGTGAAGCGGTGTTCACCACCGGTATGACAGGCTACGAAGAAGTCCTCACCGACCCCTCGTACTGCGGTCAGATCGTCACCATGACGGCGCCGCAGATCGGCAACACCGGAATCACGGTTGAAGACGGCGAGGCGAGACGCCCTGCGCTGCGCGGTTTCGTGGTGCGGGAGCTGTCTGCCATCGAGAGCAATTGGCGAACGAAGGAGTCGCTCGACGCCTATCTGAAAAGAATGGGCATCGTCGGAATCACCGGCGTCGATACCCGGACGCTCACGCGCCACATTAGAGACCAGGGCGCCCAGATGGCAGCCGTCGGAACCGAAGACCCGGCAACGCTGCATGACCGCGCCAAAGCGGCGCCTCCCATGACCGGGCAGAACCTCACCGGTGAAGTGACGACGCCTGAGGTCTACCAGTGGACCGAGGGTACGGGCGTTTGGTCCGTGCCGCGTGAAGGCGCCCGCCCCTGGCACGTCGTCGCGATGGACTTCGGCGTCAAGCTCAACATCCTGCGGTGCCTCGTCGACGAGGGCTGCAAGGTGTCGGTCGTTCCGGCGACGGCAAGCGCACAGGAAGTGCTCGCGCTTGAACCGGACGGCATCTTCCTCTCGAACGGCCCTGGGGACCCGGCTGCCGTCACCGGCGGAGTTGCTACCGTCCGCGAGCTCTTGGGCCAGCGTCCCATCTTCGGCATCTGCCTCGGCCACCAGTTGATGAGCCTCGCGCTCGGTGGGCAGAGCTACAAGCTCAAGTTCGGCCATCGCGGTCTCAATCAGCCGGTCAAAGACCTCCAGACCGGCCGCATCGAGGTCACCACCCAGAACCACGGCTTCTGTGTCGATGTCGACTCCCTCCAAGGCAAGTGCGAGGTCACTCATCTGCACCTGAACGACGACACCTGCGAAGGAATCCAACACCTCGAAACCGGCGCGTTCAGCGTTCAGTATCATCCCGAGGCCGCTGCGGGGCCGCACGACTCGCGGTACCTGTTTCGGCGGTTCACCGATGCCATCGCCCGAGCACGCAGCTAGCCTCGAACGCCTGCTCTCGCGCGCCGCCGAGGAGTGCGAGTCCAAGCAGGGCATTTGGTTCGGCCGCGGGCTTCCGCAGGCGCTGCGAAGCGCGATCGATCTGCATGGCGAAGGAGCCAAGCAAGCGCCTGCAGAGATCGCGTTCATCGAAGTGAGCGCGGTGTCGCCGCAGGGGCGCGCATTGAGTGACACGGTTCCGTCCGGATTGGACTGCCCCGTCGTCGGCCTGAGCCAGAGCAGCATCGAGCAGCTCGGCTCTCTCGTTTGCCCACGCGGCGACACCGGCGTCCAGATTGCCCGTCTCATTTGTCCGTTCGCAGTCTTCGACTTCAGCGCCGAAGGCCTTCGTGTCCGCGAGGTCCGCCACGGGCTGACCGCGGCGGACCTCCAGGCAGAGCTGTCGACGACTTTGTGGTCGGGGCCGGATCTCAAGGAGCTTGGGGCGCACTGAGGGGGGTGTGCTGCCGCGGGTGCCTGGGGGGCGGGTCTTGGGTGGGTGGCCTGGTTCGGTTTAATTACACCGCCCGCCCACCCCCACCCGTAATCCTCCCTGGCGCGGCGGTCGCTGCGCTTCGCCTTGCCGGCGCGTTCGCGCCGGGCTTCGCCCTGCGGGCTCGCGCTGCGGCCTGCCGTTGGGGAAGGTTGTGTTCCTGTCTCCGTATGCAGGGGCGCGGAAAAAAGCGCGATATGGGGCGGAGTCGACGTGTGAGTGACAATCGGCAAGACAGCAACCACCTCCGATTGGCGCGAGCTCCGAGGGGCGCCTTGCGTGGCCTAAGGCCCCAAGCCCCTCCGGCCACCTTTGCAAGGCGCCCCGTTCGACGCAGCCCCGTGTCGCGCTTTTTTTCGCGCCCCAATCCTACGCCCGGGCCATCTCCCGCCTCAACACCTCCCCCGTGTGACTCCTCTTCCGCTTGGCAATCGTCTCCGGGGTTCCCTGTGCGACCACGCGGCCACCGTTCACGCCGCCCTCCGGTCCAAGGTCGATGATCCAGTCGGCGGCGAGCATCACGTCGGGGTGGTGCTCGATGACGGCGACGGTATCGCCCCGCTCGACGAGACGATCGAGCACGGACAGCAGGCGGTCGACGTCGTCGCGGTGAAGACCGGTGGTCGGCTCGTCCATCACGTAGAGGGTCGGCCCCGTGTGGAGTCCAGCCGCGAGCTCCGAGACGAGCTTGATTCGCTGTGCTTCACCACCGCTGAGCGTGTTCGAGGCCTGACCGAGATGGAGATAGCCGAGGCCGAGCTCTTCGAGGAGCTCGAGCGGCTCGCGAACCTTCCTGACGGGCTCGAACACCTCGACCGCTTCCGAGACTTCAAGCTCGAGGAGCTCGCCTGCATTGAAACCCTGCCAGCGCACCGAGAGGGTCTCGGGCGTGAAGCGCATCCCGTTGCAGGACTCACACGGCACGTCGACGTCGGGGAGGAAGGCCATCTCGACGTGGATGGCGCCCTGCCCTTTGCACTCGGGGCAGCGGCCTTCTTCGACGTTGAACGAGAAGCGGCTTGGGGTGTATCCGCGCGCGCGCGCCTCCGCCGTTCCCGCCAGGAGTTGGCGCACCGTGTTCCAGATCCCGATGTAGGTCGCAGGCACCGAACGCGGCGTGCGGCCGATGGGGCTCTGGTCGATCTCAATCGCGCGCTGCAGCGACTCAAAGCCCGTGATCTCGGAAAACTCGCCGGCGGGCAGGTCGTTGACCATCCCAACGGCGTCGCGGGTTGCGCGGAGCAAGACCTCGCGAACCAGAGAGCTCTTTCCCGATCCGCTGACGCCGGTGATGGCGACGAATCGCTCGAGGGGGAATCGAACCTGGACGCCGCTCAGGTTGTGGTGGTTCACCCCGCTCAGGTTCAGCCAGGAAACGTCTCGCGATGGGCGCCGATGGCTGGGCACCTTCGCCGGCCGTTCGAGGGCTGCCGCGGTGACCGAGCCCTTCATTTCGCGAAGCTTGCCCTGCGAGACGATACGGCCACCGCGCTTTCCGCCGCCCGGTCCGACGTCGATGACGTGGTCGGCTGCGCGGATGGTGTCCGCGTCGTGCTCGACGACCAGCACCGAGTTGCCCCGGTCGACCAAGCCCCGGAGCGCGCCGAGTAGACGACCCGTGTCGCGCGGGTGAAGGCCGATCGTCGGCTCGTCAAGCACATAGAGCACGCCGGTCAGGCCGCTTCCGAGCTGAGCGGCCAGGCGCACCCGTTGCATCTCGCCGCCGCTCAGCGTGTTGGCCGCGCGGCCGAGACCCAAATAGCCGAGGCCCACCTCTTCGAGAAACGAAAGACGGCGGAGCGCCTCGTGGAGCGGCGTCTTTGCGATGGTGGCGTCGCGGCTCTCGAGCTCGATCTCTCGCAGGGTTTCGATCGCCTCGGAGACGCTCTGATCGAAGAGCTCGGTGATCGACATCTCGTCGACGGTCACGCCGCGTGCCAGCGGCGAAAGGCGGGTCTGGTCGCACTGGTCGCAGAGTCGCCTTTCGACGGCCCGCTTCTGCCGACGTCCCCGCCGACTCTTTTCGACGATTTCCCCGCGCCCCTCGCATGCCGAGCACTGTCCCTGCCGCGTGTTGAAGGAGAAAAATCGGGGATCGAGCTCCGGGTAACCCACGCCGCAGCTGGGACACGCGCGCTTGCTCGAGAGCTGCATCTCGTCCCTGCCCGTGATGGCCCAGGCGGCACCGTCGCCCAACTTCAACGCCTTTTCGAGGAGCTCGAGCAAGGCACCGCTCTTGGCCTGCGCCCGTCCTACGACCAGCTCGACATCGTGTTCGGTGTAGCGGTCGAGCTTCATTCCTGGCTCGAGCTTCTGGATTTCACCATCGATGCGCGCCTCGGTGAAGCCGTCCTTCATCGCTTTTCTGAACAGCTCGCGATGGATGCCCTTTCGACCGCGTACGACCGGCGCCAGCAGGGTCAGTTTCTTCGCGCCGAAGCGGCGTTTGAGGTCCCCGGCCAGTCGTGAAGCCGGCCTCGCCGTGATCGGTACTTTGCATTCGACGCAGTGAAGAATCCCAATACGGGCCCAAATCAAACGCAGGTAATGAGAGACCTCGGTCACGGTGGCGACCGTCGAGTTGGCGCCGGCGCGCGTCATCCGTTGTTCGAGCGACACGCTGGGCGGCACGCCGACGACCTGATCGACCGCGGGCCTCGGGAGCTGGGGCATGTACTGACGCGCGTACGGCGAAAGCGTTTCGAGATAGCGGCGCTGCCCTTCCGCGAAGAGCACATCGAACGCCAAGGTGCTCTTCCCGCTGCCGCTCGGTCCCGTGAGCACGACCAGCTCGTCGCGAGGGATGTGCACCGTGACGTTTTTCAAGTTGTGCTCGCGGGCCCCGGCGATTCGGATTTCGCGCAGCGGCGGGCTCAGGGCATCGGCGTTCTTGCGCCGGCCGGTACGGACGCTCTTGGCTCCAATCCCGAGGGCGCGAGAGAGGTATGGCGCCGTCTGCGACGACTTCTTTTTTGCTACCTGCTCGGGCGTGCCCTTTGCGACGAGCTTGCCCCCTTCGCTACCGGCGCCCGGTCCGAGGTCGATCACGTGGTCCGCATGCGCGGCGACATGCATGTCGTGTTCGACGACGATCACGGTATCGCCGCGCTCCACCAGGTCGTCGAGGACCTTCATCAGCGGTTCGACATCGTTGGCGTGGAGGCCCGCCGTCGGCTCATCGAAGACCAAGAGCGATCCCGGTGACGCCCGGAGCAGGGCTTCGGCCAGCTTGAGGCGCTGGGCCTCGCCTCCCGACAAGGTGTTGAGCGGCTGTCCGAGGCGCAGGTAGCCCAGGCCCACGTCGAGCATCGGCCGAAGCGCCCGAGCGATCAGGGCGTCGTCCGCGAAATGCTCAGCCGCCTGCCGGGCTGTCAGCTCGAGCACCTCGGAGATGTCCAGGGCCATGTACCGGACATCGAGGACAGGGCCGACGAAGCGGCGACCCTGGCACTCGGGACAGCTGAACACCACGTCGGCCAAGAACTGCATTTCGACCGTCTCGGCTCCGTCGCCTCGGCAGGCTTCACAGCGTCCTCCGGCGACGTTGAAGGAGAAGAATCCGGGCTTGTAGCCGCGCTCCTTCGCGAGCGGTTGTTGGGTGAAGCGCTTTCGAAACACCTCCCAAATCTTCAAGTATGTCGCTGCGTTTCCCCTGGAAGTTCGCCCCAGCGGAGCTTGATTCACCCCGACGACCCCGTGCAGGGCGGCGAAACCGCTGATACTCTCGTAGTTGAGCGGTGCCCCGTCCGACTTGAGCCCGAGCTTCTGCTGAACGGCCGGCAGGAGGGTCTCGAGAACCAAGCTGCTTTTCCCTGAGCCGCTCACGCCGGTCACGCAGGTCATGGCCCCCCGTGGGAACGATGCATCCACCGAGCCGAGGTTGTGCCCCGACGCTCCTTTCAGCTCGATCCAGCCCGTGGCTTCGCGCCGGATTCGCTTCACCGCGCCATTCGATTTGAGTGCGGCGCCGGTCGCGGTCTTTGCCCTGCGCAACTCGGCCGGGGTGCCGTCGAAGACGATTTGTCCGCCGTTCTCGCCGGCCCCGGGGCCAAGCTCGATCACCCGATCCGCGCCGAGGATCATCTCCGGATCGTGTTCCACCACGACGGCGATGTTCTCGTCCTTCGACAGCGCACGAACTACGCCCAGCAGTCGCTCCACGTCTCGCGGGTGCAGGCCGACGGTGGGCTCGTCGAGGACGAACATGGCGCCATTGAGCGTCGCGCCGAGCGCGCTGGTGAGCGCCACGCGTTGAGTCTCGCCGCCGGATAGCGTTCGGGAGGTGCGATCCAAAGAAAGGTAGCCGAGCCCGACATCGTGCAGTGCACGAAGTCGCCCGATCGCTTCGCGCCAGAGCAGACCAGCGCCGGCATCACCGGTGAATCGGACTTCCTGCTTTTCGAGAAACGCAAGCGCATTCGATGCCGGGAGCGCATAGAGCTCCGGAAGGCTCAATCCGTCGATGTGCCATGCGAGTGCTTCGGGCCGGAGGCGGGTGCCATGGCAATCCTCGCAGGTCTCGTATTTTCGGTAGCGCGAAAGAAAGACGCGCACGTGCATCTTGTATGCGCGCGATTCCATCCATTTGAACCAGCTGCGAATCCCCCACCAACCTTTGGGGTAACCGACCTCGTCGCCTTCGATGAGCCAGTCGAGCTCCGCCGGCGTCCAATGACGAAGCGGCTTGCCGAGCGGAATGCCTGCCTTCTTCGCGTTCTTCTTCAGCTCGCGGCGCTCCCAGGTCGTCGCTTTGCCTTGCCAGGCGCGAATCGCGCCTTCGTCGGGAGACAAGTCGTGGTCCGGGATCACGCGGTCGAGGTCGATCTCGATCGTCCGTCCGAACCCCCGGCAGGTTTCGCAGGCGCCGATCGGACTGTTGAAGCTGAAGAGCCCCGGCGTTGCGCGTCGGAAGGACCGGTCGCAGCGGGGGCAGTGCAGTCCTTCGGAGAAGCCGAGGTCCTTCCCTTCGGCAGTCCAGACGGTGGCCCGGCCAGCGCCTCGGCGCATCGCGTCTTCGAGGGCTTCGACCAGGCGGGCTTGGTCCTTCGGCCTCGCGACGGTTCGATCGGCGACGACGTCGAGGTGGGTGCTCCGGCCGTTGCTGACCTCGCTTGGCCGAACATCGTCGAGGTCGCGGACCTTGCCCCCGACCCGAACGCGTCGGTACCCGTCGCGCAGCAGGACTTCGCGAACGCCGATGAAGTGCTCTGCATCGGCGACCGCAACCGGGTAGGTCACGAGAATCTTCTCGCCCGCAAGCTCGGTCATGACGCTCTGGGCAGCCCGCGTCGGTGCGTCCCGGTGCACCAGACCACCGCAGCCGGGGCAGTGAAGCTCGGCCGCATGGGCCCAAAGATGCTTCGCGTAGTCGGCGATTTCGGTCATCGTGCCCACGGTCGAGCGGCTGGTCCGAACGGGCGCCTGGCGGTCCACGGCGATTCCGACCGGGACGGGGTCGAGCTCATCGACCGGCGGCCGCGAGAGCCGTTCCAGAAACTGTCTCGCGTAGGCGCTGAAGCTCTCGACGTAGCGGCGCTGTCCCTCGGCGTAGAGTGTCTTGAACGCGAGCGAGGATTTGCCGGCGCCCGATGGCCCCACGATGGCGAGATACGTCCCGGGTTCGATCTCGAGATCGATCGAACGGAGATTGTTCGTACGCGCGCCGCGTAGCTTGGTGGGCTGCATGACCTAGCGCCGCCCCCAGCGCCTTCGGAGCACCCAGGTGGCTCCGAGGAGCAGCACAGTCAGCAAGATGTACCAGGGGTTCAGCAGCGGCTGCTTCGATGTCAGGCCGGCGGCACGGCGGGTGGTCGCCGCCAACTCGGACAGAGGAGGCACATCTTCGATCCCGAGAAACAGTCGCCCGCCGGTCTCGTTGGCCAGCGCTTCGAGCTCCGCCGGCGGGACTTCGAGCTCGGCGAGCTCATCACCGCTTTGTTCGACGATGAACACCTCGCGCGCAACGTCCTGGTTCTCGACCGAGGCGACGATTTCGTACGCCCCGGGCTCGGTTGGCGCCCGCACCATAGCCTGAAGGAGCCCGTCCTCATCGGTTTCGACGACCGCAACGGCTTCATCTTGGGTGGCAGGCTGAAACTGGAGCTCGACGCGCGTCTCGTCCATCGGTCGATAGTTTTCATCGCGAAGCTTTCCGGAAACGACGAGCTCGCCACCAAGTCCGTAGCGTTCCCGGTCGGTCGAGATTCTCGCCGGCTCGAGCAGCGGATCGTGAGTCAGCCAGCGAATCATCCGATCCCAAAACAGCTCGTATTCGTCGGAGCCGACGGTGCTGTCGTCTGCGGCAAAGCGCCATCGCCAGGACGCATCGGCCGTCATCGCCGCGACCCGTCCCCTGCCCGCTTCACCAACCACGAGGATCGGAAGCCTGGCACCGCCCTGCAGCCGCGCTCGCGGATGCCGGAGCAAGACCTGCGCCCCGTCTTTGACTCCACTCACCATGTTGGCGCCGTACAGAGCTGGAAGCGCTCTCCAAGTCTGCCGCGTCAGCGCAGGGTCAGGACCGAGGGCGACGACCGGATGCCGCGCAAGCGCCTTGCTGACCTCGGCGCGATAGCTCCCCTTGAGCACGCCGGGGGCGCCGAGCTTGACGGGCAAGATCTGTTCGATGGCCGTGCCCGCATAGCCGCCTTCCGCGAAGGAGCGATCGCCACCGATCATCAAGAACGAGCCGCCGCGCTGCACGTACTCTTTGATGCGGGGCAAATAAGACTGCATTTCGTAGGGCGCGTAGTCGAAGTTCTGAAAGATGACGACATCGAAGCTGCCCAGATGCTCGCGAAACAGCTCGTCGGTTGGAAAAGGGATCAAGGCCAGCTCATCGGTCGGCGCGGCCGTCAGGTCGGCGGCAGCACGCAAGATGAAGAACGACACCAGGTCGACGGAGCCGTCGCGCTTCAGGAAATCGCGAAGGAATCGAACGTCCCAGCTCGGCCGCCCTGCGACCAGCAGTGCGCGAAGCCGCTCTCTGCCAACCCGCAGAAGCGCCGCGCGATCGTTGTTCTGGGGCACCTCGTCGTTCGAGGCCGTCGGAATCAGGAGTCGATAGAGCGAGCGCCCGGTCCGCTTGGGAGTCACCTCGAAGGTCAAGGTGCCTCGGCCTTCTTGGTCGAGCTCCGCGACGACTTCCTGTTCGAGCCGGCTCTCGTGCCAGAGCTGCACGCGAAGCGCGGCATTTCGCAAATCACCGACGGCACGTACGTCGGCCCGGATGATCGCAGGCACGCCGACGTATGCGGTCGTATCCGCGTGCAGCGATACGATGGCCTGATCGTCGAGCGGATCGTCGCCACCCACCACCACACTGTGAATCACAGGTGGGCTCTGACCGAGCGCAACGCTCTCTGCTTGGAAGCTCGCGTCGGCCCCATCGGTAATCAGGACGATGGAGCCGATCTCTCGATCGACGCCCTTCCCAAGCACGTAGTTGAGCGCATTGCGGATGCGGGTCTCGTCGTCGGACGGCTCGTAGCGTTCGCCGAGGCCATCCCAAACCGCCGCATGCACGCCGGAACCAAAAAGGTAAACGACCGGGCTTAGCCGGTCGTCCTTTTGCCACTCGCCGAGCAGCGCGCTCACTTCGTCGCGCCGTGTGCCGTTTTTGCCTGAGAGCGTCATGCTTCGAGAGTTGTCGAGAACAATGGCAGTGCCGCCTGCGACGTCTTCGAAGGTTTCGCGCACCCAGGTGATCTGTAGGGCCAGCAAGTAGACCGCCAAGATGCCGAAGCCACCCAGCGTGCCCAGCGTCAATTTCCTCCGCCGGTCACCCTCTCCGCGGATCGACCGAATCTCGACGAGCCAGAGTGCAAACAGCGCCAGCCCGAGCACCCAGGCCGTCGTGTTCCCTCCCCAAATACCGAGCTGCCACTGCCAGTCCGTCACGCGAAAACCTCAGCGGCCCGAGCCACGGCGACGCATGATGAATGGCGCGTGCACCTGGTCGTCTTTGTAGTCGGTGCAGAGCGCGTAGATCACCAAATTCACGCCGAGTCGGATCGCCTGCTCGCGCTGCCGCTCGCCACCGGGAACGACCGCCTGGCTCCATGCGCCGAGCTTGTCTCGCTGAAGCGCCCCGCCGAGGTCATGACGCGAGTACACGACGGCAATGCGATCCCCGTAGGTGATGCCCTCGAGGAACGAAGGCCCCTGAACGCGCCCGATCGGTCTCGTAAGGAGATAGAACGAACGATAAATCGTATGATCGTCGGAAATCGGTTTCAACGGGAGCGCCGGAAATGCGCGGAGAAGCTCTCGCCGCAGCGCGCGATCAAACGCCTCGCCTCCGGCCGTCGCATCATCGATCAAAATGAAGCCGCCGCGATGGATGTACTTGCGAAGGCCTTCGATCGCGTCTTCGCTCAGCGGCGGAAAGTCCTCACTCCCGCGCCAGTACACGAAGGGGCTCCGATAGAGAGACGCCTTGTCGAGCCTCGCACTTCCGGGCTCGAGGATGGGCTCGACGCTGGATCGCTTGCGCACCTCCCAGGCGAGACGCTCGGTCACGCTTTGGGCGCCCGCCACCCCCTTGCCGAGGTCGAGCGATACGATTTCCACATCGGTCGCATCACCGAACGCAGCGGCGCGTCGTGCCGGAGACACTGAAAGGCAGGCCAGTACCAACAGAAGGCGACCCGACTGCACCCCAAAGATGGCCCGCATGATCAGAGGAGTACCAATCATGCGTCAAAGCGCAAGCCGGGTTGACCTGGACGGAGTTCGCGATGAAAGTGCGGCCGTGTCGAAGGGGCCAGTTCGCGCTTGCGCCGCGGTCGCGTTGCTCGCGATTGGATTGGGTTGCGAAGCCAGCGGGGCAACCACCGATTCGTTTTTGCCGGGTGTGAAGTCGAAGAGTGCGCCCGAGGTGCTTTCGCGAACACGTCCGCTCATGAGCACGGTGTTCCAGATTCAGGTCGACTCGCCGCCGCCGAATGCCGAGAGCGTGATCCGGCAAGCATTCGAAGAAATTGAACGATTGGAAACCGTCTTGTCCGAGTGGCGTGACGACAGTGACGTCTCCAAGGTCAACAGTCTCGCCGGAAAGAAGTCGGTCAAGGTTGGTTCCGACACCCTGCGCGTCGTCGACGCGGGCATGGACGTATCGACTTGGTCGCGCGGCGCTTTCGATCTCTCCTGGGCGGCGCTCTGGGGCCTCTACGATTTTCGTCCGGACTCGATCAAGATCCCAACGCCCGCAGACATCAAGCCACGTATCGCCTTGATCAACTACAAGAACATCCGCGTTAGCAAGAAGTACCAGACGGTGTACTTGAAGAAGCGCGGGATGGCCATCGGGACAGGCGGCATCGCAAAGGGTTACGCGCTCGACCAGGCCGGTGCGATCCTCCGAGGCGCTGGGATCGACAACTACATGATTTTTGGAGGTGGCCAGGTGCAGGTGCACGGCAAACGTGATGGCCGTCCCTGGCGCGTCGGAATCCAACATCCGCGCGATACGGGCATCTATTTCGCAGCCCTAGAGTCGACCGGGGCCTCCTTTTCAACTTCCGGGGACTACGAAAACGCCGTATTCGATGGTGCTGGCAAACGCTGGCACCACATCATCGACACCACGACCGGCCTTCCCGCCAACAAGTCTCTCTCGGTGACGATTATGACATCGGAGGGCATCTACGCCGACGCGCTCAGTACGGCAGCGTTCGTGCTGGGGCCAAAGAAGGCTCTCAAGATGCTCGGCCGAATGGCCTATCCCGCCGAGGCGGTCATCGTCGGTGTCGACTGCAGGGTCTACATGACTCCGAAGGCCAAGAAGCGGATTCGGATGAATGCGGATCTCGTCGACGGCCGGCTGCCGAACTGCAAGCCTTAGCCTCGCTCGTCCATCGGCACGAACGCGCGATCGGCTTCGCCGACCCAAATCTGAGTCGGGCGAAAGATGCGATTGCCTTCGAGCTGTTCGAGCAAGTGTGCAAGCCAGCCGGCCACGCGCGAGATGGCAAAAATCGGCGTGAACAGATCCCTCGGGATTCCGAGCTTTTCGTAGACGATGCCGCTGTAGAAGTCGACATTGGGGTAGATCCCCTTGCCTCCGACGAGTTCGGCCATCTGGCTTTCGAGCTCGAGGGCAACGTCGTACTCCGGTGTGTTCCCGAACTTGGCGAAGAGCTGGGTGGCCAGCCCTTGAAGAATCGTCGCGCGTGGGTCTTTGACCTTGTAGACGCGGTGTCCGAAGCCCATGACTTTCTCTTTTCGCGCGAGGCGATCCTCGGCCCAACGGCGCACGCCGTGGGGCGAACGGTCCGCGATGCCGTCCAGGGTCGAGAGCACCTGCTCGTTGGCGCCGCCGTGCAGCGGGCCGGCCAGGCTTCCAATCGCTGACGCGACGACCGCATACGGGTCCGTGAGCGTCGATCCGGTCACCCGAGCCGTGAACGTCGAAGCGTTCATCGAGTGCTCGGCGTGGAGAATTAGGGCCACGTCGAAGACCTTCACGGCAAGGCTCGTCGGCGCCTTGCCTTCGAGCATGTAAAGGAAATTGGCCGCGTGACTGAGCTCGGTGCTCGGTCGGATCGGGTCGTCCCCTTTTCGGATTCGATCCCAGGCGGCGACGATGGTCGGGACCTTGGCGAGCAGGCGGATCACGCTGAGCCGAAGGAATTCAGGGTCTGCAATGTGGTCGCCCTTGTAGAACATGCCCATCGCCGCGACGGCCGCGGTCAAGGCATCCATCGGCTGGCCGCTTTCCGGCAGCGTCTTTAGTAGGTCGATGATGCGGAATTTCAGGCCGCGCTCGGCGATCATCTGATGGCGAAAATCATCCAGCTGGGCCGCGGTCGGCAAGCGTCCAAAGACGAGCAAATAGGCGACCTCCTCGTACGAACAGCGCTCCGCGAGCACCTCGATCGGGTAGCCTCGGTACTGGAGCTTCCCGACCGAGCCGTCGATCAAACAGATGCTGCTGCGGGCCGCCGCAACGCCGGCCAGGCCTGGGATGTATTCTGGCACTTCCGTCATGCTCTCCACTTTCGGGCTCAAAGCTCCGGCGGCAACCTAGTCGTTCACCCAACGGGCGCAAGCCGATGCGAAAAGCCTTGCAAACGCTGGTCGCGCGGCGCCGAGGATCAAATCGGCGGCTTCCTCCAGCACCTCCGCACGCTGGCGTGCTTCGGCCGACGCTGGCGCGCCGCGAATCACGATGCGAAGATCGGGGTTCGCATCGTTCTTCTGCTCGAGGAGCGTCGCCCCGGCTTGTGAGAGCATCTCCGCGAAGCGACGGCTCGGCGTGCCATCTTCGGTATCGAGGATCGACACCAGTCGATCTCCCATGTGCAGCAGACGGGGGGGCCAAACCGGTGGATCCCGGTGTTCATCGACCACGCGCAGTGAACGCTTCAACCGCGTTCGACCTCGAGACCGTCGGCCTCCCAATGCAGAAACCCGCCAGAGAGGAAGCCGACTTGGACGCCATCGGCCTGGAGCTTCTCTCCCCACTCTTTGGCCTCTTCGCTGCGGCCGTAAAGCACACGGACCCGTCCGTCGAAGGGCTGCAGCTCTTCGGCGCGGCCGGCCAACTCGCTCGCTGGAATGTGTATCGCCGAGGGGATTCGGTAGCGCCCGAAGGAGGCCGCATCACGGATGTCCACGGGCACCGCCTTCCCTTGCGCAATCCACGTCGCCAGCTCTTCGGACCGAACCTCGGCTGCCGACCGAGGCATCACCGGCTCGAGCAGACGAAGCAGGCCAGGCTTGTCGAGCACGCCGACGTGTTGTTGGGCCACCTTGCCCTGGGCAATGACGAGCAGCATCGGGATCGACTGGGCGCGGAAGGTCTGCGCGACCATCGGGTTGCTGTCGACGTCGACGTTGACGACCTTGATCTTTCCTGCGAGCTCGTCTGCAACCTGCGCGACGATCGGCGCGAGCTGTTTGCACGGCTGACACCAGTCCGCGTAGAGATCCACGAGCACCGGGAGCTCCGAGCGAAGAACCTCGGCTTCAAAAGTTGCGTCTGTGACCGCCTGAACTGCCATTTCAGTATCCCCTGTCTACGTCCTTCGATTCTGTCACGATCGCTACGCCTGCGCTCGTTCCGAGCCGGTTCGCGCCCGCCGCGATCATCTTGTCGGCCGTCTCGGCGTCGCGAATTCCGCCCGAGGCCTTTACGCCAAAATCCGGTCCAACCTCATTGCGGAGCAGCCTCAGGTCGCCCTCGGTGGCTCCTCCGGTTCCGAACCCCGTCGAGGTCTTGACGAATGCCGCCCCCGCCCTGCGGGTCCACTGGGCGCCTCGTCGCTTCTCGTCGTCGCTGAGCAGGCAGGTCTCGAGGATGACCTTGACCGCGGCGCCCTCCGCGGCCTCGACCACCCTCCGGATCTCGTCCATGAAGGGCTCCCCGAGGCCCTCCTTGAGCGCCGAAATCTGGCAAACCATGTCGATTTCGCTGGCACCATCGGCCACAGCCTGGGCGGCCTCGGCCGTCTTGGCGGCCGGACTGCTCGCCCCAAGGGGGAACCCGACGGTCGCGGCGATGGGGACCTGGCGGTCCGCCAGCAGTGAGGTACAAAGCGCCACGTGGGCCGAATTGACACAGACGGTTGCAAAGCTGTGGTGAGCAGCCTCATCACACAGGCGAACGAAATCCGAACGGATTGCGTCCGGTCGCAGAAGCGTGTGATCGATGAGCGCGGCCAGGTCCAGACGCATGGTCTGTGTTTTCTTAGCAATGAATGGGCGCTGCGACCAATCACGCACGCCCACGAGCCTGGGGGGCTTCTCGACTGATGGACGTTACCTGCGAGCGCTGCGGCACCGAATATGAATTTGACGAAACCCTGCTCTCCGGACGCGGGACCAGCGTTAAATGCACCAATTGCGGGCAAGTTTTCAAGGTGTACCCGACAGCCGGGGCCGACGCCGACCGAACGACCAGTGTCTGGCGTCTCAAGCTGGAAGACGATTCAATCGACATGATCGACTCGCTTCGGGAGCTTCAACGCCGTATCAGCTCCGGCGAGCTGACGCCCAGGATCGAGATTGCGCGCGGCGACGAGGGCTGGAAGCCACTGGGCTCCATCCCCGAGCTCGAGACCTTTTTCCAAGCCGCTGGAGTGACGTTCTCCGCGTCCACGCCGGCCGTGGAAACCTCGAAAGAGTCGAGCTTACCGCCTGGGCGGCGGCCGAGGCAGCCAACCTTGCTCGGTGTCATGCCAGTCGACCCGATTGCGTCGGGCGGCGCGGCGCCAGAACCGAAGCCGGAATCAGGGCCTGAGGCGACGAGTCCTTCGTCGCCTTATTCGTCCGATTCCTGGGCCGACGCTGCCGCGGATACGGCCCAGGCGCCGGTGATTTCTCGCCCGCCAGCGCCCAGGGCGGAAGTGGAAGAGGCCGAGTTCGAGGAGCAGCCGGTTTCCATGGCGCGTCGGAGCACACCGCCGCCGGCTTACTATGACGATGATGACGACATTCCGGCCCTGCCCGGACGCGGCAGCTCGCCGCTGCGTTGGCTGACCTTGATCGTCTTGGTTGGAGGCCTGGTCCTGATGTTCGCGCAGTGGCCGCGTGTGGCGCAGTTGCTGGGGATCGCAGGAGACCCCGCGCTCATCGCGGGGAGTGTTGCAGACGGCGACGCCAGCATATTCGAAGGTCATCCCGAAGCGTATGCGAGCGCGATTGAAGCGTACGGCCGCGCGATCGAATCGGGCGGCGATCGCGACCCGGAGATTCTTTCGAAGCTCTCCCATGCATACGCGCTTGCGGCGCAGGCCCAAATCGACGATGGCGCAACGCCCTCGAGCATCGATACGCTGACGACGGCCGCACGGATGACCGCGGTGAGCGCCATGGAGCTCGACCCACGGGCCTTGGACGCACGGCTCGCCCAGGCCGACGCGCTCCGACTCACCGGAGACGTCCCCCAAGCGCGTCGCGCGTTGGAAGAAGTCCGGTCGATGTCGTTCAGCCGCACGGCGGAGTTCTTCCGAATCGATGCGCGTCTGACCGCCGCCGAGGCGGGTGGTGACATGCAGGCCGCCCTGCGAAGCGCCCGGCAGGCCGTCGAGCTTGCGCCCGATGGTGTTCCGTACCTCTTGCTTCTGGCGCGAGCGCAGCGCGCTGCGGGGGAGAACGCCGCTGCGAGAGAACAGTTGGAAAGGATCTTGGCGGATCATCCAGCGCAGCCGACCGCAACGAAGCTGCTCGCCGAGCTCGAGACCGCCGTGGCGCTTCCAGACGCAGGAGTCGAGACCGACGCGGGAGTCGAGACGGACGCAGGAGTCGAGGCGGACGCAGGGACCGCGACCGAGGATGTGACCGCGACCGAGACCCCAACCGAGAAGGCCACCGCGACCGAGACCGCGACCGAGACCGAGATCCCAACCGAGGATGTGACCGCGACCGAGACCCCAACCGAGAAGGCCACCGGAACCGAGACCGCGAAACCAACGCCGCGCCCTGCCCGGTCGCTCGCCTACGACGAGTATGATCGACTGGCTCGAGCGGCTGGCAGCGATGACTTCGTCGACGGCCGGCCGCCGGTGCGGGGCTACGACTGGTATATTCAACAGGGGCGCACCGAGCTTGCCGCCGACAACTACGCCCGCGCCCGCGCCTACTTCGACAGCGCCTTGGAGGCTCGCCCAGGCTCGGCCGAAGCGATGGACGGTCTCGGAGACGTGATGAGCAAGCTCGATGACGACATCGCCGCGGCCCGTTACTTTCGGGTCGCCGCGCAGCGGGGCCATGCGGACGGCTACTTCAAATTGGGCAGGACGTACGAGCGTCTCGGACGAAATGAAGAAGCGGTCTCCGCCTACTACACCTATGTCAAAAGGCGACCGTCGGCCACTCATGCAGGCGCCGCCATCGCAGCCATCAAAAGACTAGAACCCCGCGCAAAGCTTCCTCCGGAGCTCGAACCGGATCAGGAGCCAGATTTCGGGCCAGCCGCGAAGCCCGAACCGTCCGAGCCATCGCAGGAGCCGGGGACCACAACGCCATGAATTACCGAACGCGTCACAAGGCGCTCATCATCCTGTCCGTACTTGCAACCCTGGCCGCGACGTCATGCAGTGAGAAGAAAGAAGAGTCGACAGAGCCGGTGGTTCGCGAGCTTCGGTTCTTGCAAGCCTTTCCCGACGGCGCCGAACACGATCCGTTCGCCCCGCCGCAGCCGACGCTGCACGACGTCCTCGAGCGGGTATGGGAGGCGACCGAAGACGAGAGGGTCAAGGGCCTCCTCGTTCGGGTGGGACCTCTGCAGGGCGCGTGGGGAAGCGTCGGGGACCTCGTCGAGGCCCTCGGCGAGTTTCGGGCGGATAACCGGCCTGTCCATTGTCATTTTGAGACCGCGGACAACGTCGGCTATCTCTTGCTCGCTTCGACCTGCGACCGAATCAGCATGTCGCCGGCAGGGACCCTCGATTTGATCGGCCCGGCCGCCGTGATGATCTATGCCCGTGCGCTGCTCGAGAAGGTCGGCGTCCAAGCGGAAATCATCCACATGGGCCGCTACAAAGGCGCTGGGGACATGTTCATTCGAAACGACATGCCCCCAGAGGCCAAGCAGTCGATGGACGCGATCCTCGATGATCTGCAAAGCGCCCTGGTTGCGGCGACCCAATCTCGAACGGACGGAGATGCGGCCCGGGCCAAAGCCTTGATCGACCAGGGTCCGTACGGTTCGGACGCTGCAATGAAAGCTGGGTTGGTCGACGCGGTCAGCTTTCTTCGGGAATCACGCGAGGAGATCAAAAAGGCCGCCGAGGTCGAGACCATTCGCCGCACCCGCATGCTCCCCAAGCAAGAGCAGCTCACGTTGGGACAGTTCTTGGGCTTGTTGAGTGGCGAGACCGAGAAGCCGAAAACCGGCGGTGAGCGAGTGGCCTTGGTCTTCGTGAACGGCAACATCACCGACGGAGAATCCGATGCGCGCGGCAACGCCGTCGCCGGCCCCTTCGTCCGAGCCATGGAGCGCCTCGAAAACGACGAGAACGTTAAAGCGGTCGTGATGCGCATCAACTCGCCGGGCGGTTCGGCGCTAGCGAGCGACCGAATGTGGCAGGCAGCGCGCAACCTGGCCGAACGAAAGCCTTTGATCGCAAGCGTCGGCGACATGGCGGCGAGCGGCGGCTACTACATTGCATCCGCCGCCGGGGAGATCCTGGCGCATCCCAACAGCCTGGTGGGTTCGATCGGCGTGGTCGGTGGGAAATTCAATTTCGCGGGCCTCGCCGAGGACATCGGCGTCAGTACGTTCATCTTGCAGCGGGGGAAGCGTGCGGCCTGGTCGACGCCGGTCCGCGCGTTGAATCCAAGCGAGCGCCAGGCGTTCGAGACGCTGCTTCGCGACACCTACGATCGCTTCATCAGTCGCGTGGCCACGGGTCGCGAAATGGAGACGGAAGCCGTCTTGGCCGCCGCCGAAGGCCGCGTCATGACCGCCCAGGACGGCAAGGAGCTTGGCCTCATCGACGGCATGGCTGGCCTCAGCGAAGCGCTTGAAAAAGCTCGTACGGCCGCAGGGCTCGGGCCCGAGGCGCCCGTCGAGATCTGGCCCGCGACCAAAGGGATCTTCGATGCGATCAACGAGCTCCTGAGCGGAAACGGGGACGACGACGCGCGAACGCTCGAGCGCCTCTGGCTGCGCCGGCACCCGCTCGCCGCGACGCTACCGCTCGAGCCCTGGGCGCAAACGCTCCGCCTTCTTGCTGAAGAGCGAGTTGCGCTGATTCCGCCTTACCTGTTTACGCTGCGCTAGGGGATGCAGTAGGCCCAAACGTCTTGGCCTGGGAGGCACAAGTTGACTTTTTCGGCCGCGCAGTTGTCCAAGCAACCCGCGCAGAGCGCGACCGGCCAGCTAAACGGCGCCGACCGCTGACTGAAGCCGCCGAACGTCGTGCCACCGGCGCGAATGCTGAGCACAATCTCGTCGACTCCCAGAGCCACGATAGCGTCTTGGTACGAAGCGGGAACGCCCGTTGCCACCCCCACCCCCGGAACGGGGTCACCGCCGGCCTCGCTGGCGGCAAGCACCGCGCTGGTGGTGACGCGATACGGATTGGTCAGGCCCCCGAGGTCGGGCAGGCTTCCGTCCACAAGCAGAATCGTGATGTCGTAGTTGTCGACCTGGAGGTTTCCTTGCTCGCCCTGAAACTCCAGCGCGTTGCTGATCAGGTAGCTCTGAAGCTGGAGGGCGATCGTGTAGCCGCTTGCAATGTTGGTGTCCCAGAGGCCCCGCAGCAGACGTTCTTCTTGATCTCCTCTAACGAAACACTCGTCGTCCGGGAGCAAATTCGCGCTGATTTGAAGTCCGTTGTCGGGAAAGCGATTGCAACCAGCAACCGTTACCGCGAGCACCATGGCCATGAGGATGATTCGACGCATACGTCCCCTCCAAAGGGTGTTCCCATGGTATCGAGGCGAGGTGCCCGCCGCCAAATTTCCGGTACTCAGGATTGCGAAAGCGCCCGTCGAACCTCTTCGAGGCCAAGGGCCGCGATTTCGGTCTCGCCCGGAAACCTCGGAATTACGAAGTGAATTCTGTCCCCACGGCGCTTCTTGTCCGAGCCGATGAAGTCCAGCGCACGGCTGTTCAGTCTTCGATCGAGATCTGTCGGCAGCCCCAATTTTCGCAAAAGCACGGTGAGTCGCTCGGTTTCCTCACGGCGCCCTCGCCCGAGCCCTGCCGCAACCCGCATGGCGGCGATCATTCCGAGCGCCACGCCCTCCCCATGTCGCAAGCCACGGTAGTCGCTCGCAGCTTCGAGGCCATGGCCGACCGTGTGACCGAGATTGAGGAGCATCCGGCGGCCCGACTCATGCTCGTCTTCGTGCACGATTCTCGACTTCAGTAAAATCGACATCCTCACGGCACGGATCGTCGCATCCGCATCGCCCGCCACGAGCGCCTCGGCGTCGCGCTCGAGCATGGCAACCGATTCCTCGGAGTCGAGCCAAGCGCTTTTCACCGCCTCGGCGAGGCCTGCAATTCGTTCTTCGCTGGGCAAGGTCGAGAGCGTCTCCACGTCGCAGAGAACGAACTTTGGCTGATAGAAGGTTCCGACGAGATTCTTGCCGCGCGGTCGATTGAATCCAGTCTTGCCGCCGACGGAGCTATCGACCATCGCGAGCAACGTGGTGGGAATCTGCCCGAGGGCCACGCCACGCAACAAGGTCGACGCGGCAAATCCGCTCAAGTCGCCAATGACTCCGCCGCCCACGCCAATGACGATCGCGCGTCGGTCGACTTCGGCTTCGAGCGCCCTGTCCCAAATCTGCTCCACGCTCGCCACGTTCTTGTGCGCTTCGTCCCCCGGAAGCCTCACCTCGATGGGAGGCTTCAGAGCGAGCGTGAGGTCGCCCACGGCATCCCGCGGCCAGGGACGGTCATCGTCTCCGTCGAACACCAGAATCGCCTCGCCCGCGGCGTGCTCGTTTGCGCGAATTCCAACACGATGGCGTGCGCCACGGCCCACCTCGACGCGATAAGTCCTCCGGCCTAGCGGCACGACGATTGGCGAGAGGTTGCGGACGGCCACAATCGCTGCAGCGATCTCTTCGGGTTCTTGGTTGCTCGTGTCGATGACCGCATGGGCTTCCGCGTAGGCGTCCGCCCTGTCCTTCAAGATGCGCTCCAGGTCAGCCCAAGGATTCTCGCCGAGCAGTGGGCGCCCCTGACCCGCGCCCACCCGTGCCGCGAGTACCGAAGGTTCGGCGGTCAACGTGACGAGGATGCCTCCGCGCAGCAGCATTTGACGCGCGTCGTCGTCGACCACCGTGCCGCCACCGAGCGAAACCACGCCGACGTCGCCAGGAAGTGTCTCGAGCGCCTCTTTCTCCAGAGCCCGAAACGCCCCTTCTCCGCGCTCCGAGAAAATCTCAGGAATCGAGCGCCCCGCCAGCGCTTCGACCTGTGCATCCAAATCGAGCGCACGGGTACCGAGCTGCCCGGCCACCGAAGCAGCCACAGTCGACTTCCCAGCCCCCATGGGACCTGACAGGTAAACACGCACGCAACCAAGCATACGGCCCAGCCGGGTCCGCGTCACGAACCTGCGGCGGAGCCCCGTGGAGGACGCGCAGCGGCCTCTTTACCGGGAAACTACTCCGGGAGCGCGAGCGCCCTGTTCACGATCCTCGGCGTGAGGAAGATGAGAAGCTCGTTCCGGTCCTCGCGGAAGCGGCGGCGCTTGAAGAAGACCCCGAGAACCGGGATGTCGCCAAAGAACGGCACCTGGTCGACGTTGCGGCCCGTGTTCCGCGTATAGATACCGCCGATGACGGCGGTATCGCCATCGTCGACGAGGAGCTGCGTCTGGGCCTCTCGCTCGAGAATCGTCGGGTCACCGTTCGCGCCGGTTCGACCGAAGTCGGGCTCGTTACGCGTGATTTTGACGTCCATGGCCACCGAGCCGTCGCTGGTCACATGTGGCGTCACGTTGAGCTCGAGCTTGGCTTCCTGGAAGGCCGTGTTGACGCCCTGAGCGCTGACCTGCGAGAACGGAATCAAGGTACCCTGCGAGATCGACGCTTCGTTATTGTCCAGGGTGAGGACTCGCGGAGAGCTGATGATGCGCACGGAGCCCGCCGCCTCTGCGGCGCTCAGGCGAACGTTCAGGTTCACGGCGCCGCTCAAGCTACCGAGCGCCAGGCCAAGCGCACCACCGGAACCAGCGCCGGTGACCGCCGGCAGGTTCACGGCGAAGTTCGGATTCGCCACGCCAGGGTTGAAGGGCGAGAGTCCACTCGTAGGCGCATCGCCGGTGGGCGCGCCGCCCGCGATACCGATGTCAGATGGGAAGCGGAGCCCGGTCGGATTGCCGGTCGCGCTGCTCATGACCGCGTTGCCACCCCACTGGATTCCGATGTCTCGCGAGTAGCTGCTGCTCGCTTCGACGATGCGTGACTCGATCAGGACCTGCGGCGTCTGGGTATCCAGACTCTTTACAAGATCCTCCACGTCGTCGAGCTGGCCGACGATGTCGCGCACGATCAGCATGTTCGTACGCGTGTCGACAGAGACCGAGCCTCGCTCCGTGAGCAGCTCGCGAACGCGCGGCTGGAGCTCTGCGGCAGTGGCATAGCTCACCGGCACGAGACGGGTCTCGAGCGGGGCCAGCTGCTGCTGCTGCTTCTGACGGGCAATGGCTGCCTCGCGCTCCTGTTCGAGTTGAGCGAGGGGAGCGACACGGAGCAAGTTGCCCTGACGAATCATGCCGAGCGACTTCGCCTGAAGGACGACGTCGAGCGCCTGATCCCACGGAACATCGCGCATTCGAATCGTCACCGTCCCACCGACGTTGTCGGCGGTGACGACGTTCACCCCACCCACCTCGGAGAGCAGCCGCAAGATGTTGTGGATGTCGGCATCCTTGAAGTCGAGGTCGATTCGACGACCCGAGTAGCGTCGGCTGGACTTGCCGCCTGCCTGCATCGGCATCTTACTAAGGAAGCCCGCCACCTCGGGGCCATCGACTTCAGCCGCGTAGTCCTCTTCCCTTGCGATCGTCCGCGTGTGCGGCCTCGTGTCGGTCTTGGTCGGCGAGAACATCCAAACGATCTGGCTGCCCGAGCGAATCGCGGTGCCCGCGGCGCCTTCGGAGCCATGGATCTCGATCACCGCACGGTCGCCCTTCTGCTCCAGCTCGACAGACCCGATGAGCGAGCCCCGGGGCGCTTCGATGCGTCGATTTGCGCTGGGGTCGATGCGGGCACCAAGCACCTCGAGTCGAGGTGGCGCACCTGCGCGCGTGGAAACTCTGAACTCCGGCGTACCAGCAAGCTCGACCACCACGCGGTCCCGACCGTCCTTTTGCTCGAGACGAATGCCTTCGACCTTCGGCCCGCCTGAAGCCGACGACCTCTTGGCCTTCACTGGGTCGGAACCCTCGCCGCGGCGGAGCTTCACGGTGATGCTGCTCCCCGTGACACGTGCTCGGTACGTCGCTTTGCCCGTGAGCATCAGCTCGATGCGAGCGCCCTGTGCCGTGTTGCTCGCGATGGTGCGAGCTACCAGCGAGGTGCTCCCCGTCGAGTTGATCCCACCGGGCGGCAGCGCTGCATCTTCGATGTCGATGATGATGCGCCGACCGTCGTCACGCGTCCGAACCGAATACTTCGGGTTATCGAACGCAGCTTCGATCGAAACTTGTGCTTCGTCACGCGCGCCGTCGATACGGACACTCTCGATTTTTGGCCCTGCCGCCTGGGCCAGGTTGACCCATGCGAAAGTTGCTCCCAAGGCGATTGCAAGACCCCAATGAATACGCATTCCTGACTCCTCTGCCAGCTGATGTTAATCATCGAACGCCAGCGATGGCCGGGGCAAGAAAACGACGGATTTTCTGCGCGAAAAGTTTTCGGCGACTAAGGCGTCGTGAACTGCGGTGCTTCGCCACCTTCATGAAGCGGCATCACGCGAGTCAACGGCGGCTTGTCGGGCGCAGTCGGGTCTTCACGGGTCAGAACGACCGATCCTGGGCGGATGCGATCCACACGCCAGTTCAGTGTGACTGGCATACCCTCTGAACCTCCGGTCTGTACCACTTCGGGACGACCGATATAATCACCTCGGCGGATCACATGTCCTACCTTTGCGGTATCGGTGAGCATGGCCCGCGGTGTGGCGATGCCCGTCACGATGGCGATCAGATTCATCTCGTCCAAACTGGTGCTCGGCAACAGGACGCGGCGCTGCGCGGGCGAGGCCGATTGAGCCTGAAACGCCTTGGCGTAAGAACGGAACGGATCGCGATTCTGGATGTCGAGCTCAGAGAAATCGTCATCGGTGTACACGACCGGGCCAGAATCCGCCTCGGCTGCGGCCGCCTCTGCATCGCCTTCAGACGCCTTGGTGTCGTCGGCGTCGCCGTCAGCGCTTTTGCCGAGTCCGAATCCGGTGCCGAACTCCTCCTCATTCTCGCCGCAGCCTGCCACGGCAACGCTGGCAACGAAAAGGACACATGCGAAAACTCGAATCTTGGAGCTCATGGCTGGCTACTTCTTCCCTTCGGCTGGTGGACGCCGGTAGGTGGTCGCGCGCACATCCACGTCGATGAGCACTTCCCCAGACGGCATCAGCTTTGGCTGCGTCATCCGGATGTTCTCCAAGCTGATCGCCCGGTCTAGCTTGCTCACGTTGTAGAAGAACTTCCCCATCTGATGGAATCGGCCCGTGAGTGCCAGCACCACCGGGATCTTCGCGTAGAGCTCTTCGCGCAGCTCTGGGCGGGGCTCGACCAGTCGAATCGTCAGGCCGCTGAGCTCGGCGACGCGATTCAGATCTTGAAGGAACGCCGCAATCTCTGCGTTCTCAGGCAGGATTCGTCGGTTCTGCCTGTCTGCGATCTCGCGATTGGCGAGCTCCTGCGTGAGCTCGAGGTACTGCTTCTCGCGCCTTTCGGCGTCACGAATCTGATCCTTAAGCTGCGTCTGCGTCTGCCGGCCACGCTGAACGTCGCCCGAAATGCTGCTGTAGACCAGAGCGTAATACCCCATGCTGAGCAGGGCGAGCAGACCAACGAGCACGAGCGCCTTGCCCCAACCCGGGATGGCTATGAATCGATCCTCGAGACTAGACATCAGTATTTCACCTTGCAGGTAATATCGAAGCCCACCATTGGAAGTCCGGATTCCGAGTCCGTGGCGGCGCGCGTCCTTTGCAGTGTCACCCCCTCATAGATCTCGCTAAGCGTCAGCCGACGCAAGAACTCGGCAACATCTTCGTTCGACCGCCCCATCCCCGTGATCTTGCAGTCGCGTTCGACCTCCTCGAAGCGCGCAATCCAGAGCCTCCGCACGTCCCAGGACTCGTTGAACCCGGCAAGCGGATTTTCCTGGCGCATTCGCTCGAGCTCGGCCGCGTTGATCGTCGGACCACCCGGGCTGCTCAGCACCTTGGAAAGCTCCATGACCGCACGCGTCGGGCCGCGTCGCGCCCGCTCGAGGTCCTGAACGACTTTTTCGAGTCGCCGGCTCTTTTCGAGTCGGCCCTCGACATCCGCCAAGCCCTTGGTTTTGCGCATGAGCTCGTCCCGGCGCGCCTCGAGCGTCTTGTTCTCCTGGGCGATCGTCTCCATCTCTCCGCTCTGCGCGAAGTACAGAACGCCGAGCACGACCAGCCACACGGCGATCGCACCCCCAAAAACCATGCCCCATGTGCTCAGGCTCAGGTCGCCCGACGGGAGAGGTGATGGCGCCGCGCGGCGTGCGCGCTTCTTCTTGTCAGTCGGTAGCAGGTTGATGCGAATCATTAGCTACGCTCCCGCTCTTTGCGCAGCGCCAGGCCAATGCTGACCACGGCTTGCGACGCTCTGCCTTGCAGCTCTGCAACGGCCTTTTCGTCCACATCGGCCACACGCGTGGGGTCGAGTGCCTCCACGGGCACCTGGGCGCGATCTTGAAGAACATCGAGAAGGGATTGGATGTTGGCGGTGCCACCCGACAAGCAGATCCGGCTCAGCTCGCGGTCGCCGCTGGTCGCCAGATAGAAGTCGAGCGAACGCTGAATCTCGCCTGCGAGCTGCTCGACCGCCTGATTGACGATCTCGGGCACCTCGCGTGGAACGATTCCGCGCCCTTCCCCGCCGCATTTGTACGACTCGGCCTCGTCTCGACCAATGCCGAGCTGCCGCTGAATCTCTTCGGTGATTGAGTTTCCACCGTTGGCGATGTCTCGAGTGAAGGCCGTCGTGCCGTCCGCGAGGATGTTCACCGTCGTCGTCGACGCTCCGCAGTGCACCAGCACGGTGGTTTCATCCTCAGCCGCGCCGCCGTAGCCTGCTTCGAACACGTTCTGGACGGTGAAGGCGTCCAGGTCTACGACCATCGGACGAAGTCGAGCTTCCATCGCCAGGTTCGTGAGATCGGTGATTTCTTCCTTCTTTGCCGCGACGAGCAAGACGTCCATCTGGCCGTGATCGGTGCGCTCGTTGAGCACTTCGTAGTCGACGTGCACCTCCTCGAGGTCAAACGGGATGTGCTGCTCGGCTTCCCAGTTGATCTGCTCGGATAGCTCCGCGGCGGTCATCAACGGCATCGAGATCTTCTTGATGATCACACTGTGGCCGCTGGCCCGAAGCGCGACATTTCGACGCTTGTTACCCGCAAACAGCTTCTCGAGCCCCTCCACGACGGCGCTCGAGTTGATGATGTGGCCATCTACGATGGTTTCGGCAGGAAGAGGGTGATAGCCGAACCTCGTAATGGTTCGAGCTCCCCGTCGCCCCTCTTTGATTTCACAGACTTTAATCGCACTCGAACCGATGTCGACGCCGATTAAGTTCTTCCCCTCAGACGCCATGTAGGCACGCTACTCCTCCTCGCCGAACACACGCACCCGATCGGCGAGCCTCAGACCCAAAGCTTCGAGAATTTTTCGTTTTGTGTCCATTCGACATCCAAAACCCTTCTCGACACGATCAATCGTCAACACCGATAGGTTCGCGCGTCGAGCCAACTCAGCCTTGGACATCATGCGTTCGATCCGTATTTTGCGAACATTGTTCGGCTTGTTGCCGCTTTTCTTGTTCGACTTGGGCTTCACAGCCCCGTCTCGGTCGCTCGCATCAGAGGCCGATGCTGCCAACGTGTTTGGCTTCTGCATCGCTTCGTTTGCCTCTGGGTCGTAGGTCATGATTTGGCTCGCCGGGGGAGGCACGCGCACCGCGCCGTTCCTCAACCAGGCTATGACCGAACCACCCTAGGGTCAAGCAACTTAGGAAAATTTAGCACTAAATTATGTGCTAATTAGACGTAAATTAGGTGAACCTAGTGAGCGGAACACTGACATCCGCGATCGTTAAGCACTGCTTGTGCTCGACGCGCGAACCCACCGAATGTCAACGAGCGAAGGTGTCTGAATTCATGGTCGCAACGCTCGTCGACGAAGGCAAAAAAACGGGATCTTCGTCGCTTAGTTGCCCCGACCCGGGACTCGTCAATACTCGCTGGGTCGTGATGAGCTCGAATGGGGTGTGGCGCGCGGTCGTCGCGGTGTTTTTGATCTTCCTCTTACATGCGCCCGCACACGCGCAGCGGAAACACACCGTGCAGCAGGGTCAGACGCTTGGCGCGATCGCCAAGCGATATCGCGTCTCTCCGACGAATCTGGCGGCGGCGAATCGGCTGAAAAAGACGTCGAGCCTTCGGGTCGGCCAGGTTCTGCGCATTCCGCCGAAAGGGGTGATCTACGTCTACCCCGGGCAGACACTCACCGGCATCGCCCAGCTCAACAAGGTGAGCGTAAAAGCGCTGACGCAGGCCAATGGTCTCAAGCCCGATTCCACCCTTCGAGTCGGGCAGCGGCTCGAGCTGCCCGGCTACAGCCAGGGGGCCAAGGAGACCAAGGCGCGGAACTCGGTCCTTTCCGGTCTGGTCTCCCTCGAGCGCCCGGCCAGCCAAGAGACGCTCAGGGTCCACCTTTTCGACAAAAGTGGGAAACTCGACGCAAAGGCCCGGCAACGACTCGGACGATTTCTTCGCGACCGGGAAACCGATGAAGTGAAGCGCCCGCATCCGCGGCTGATGCGCGCGCTCGCCTATCTCGCCGATCATTTCAACGGCCGGACGATCGTGGTCGTCAGCGCGTACCGCTCGAACACAAGTGACGATGGAGGTTCGAGCCGGCACTCGACGGGCGAAGCAATCGACATCCGCGTGGAAGGAGTGCCGAACGAAGTCCTCCGGGACTACTGTCTGACGCTCACGAAGGTCGGGGTCGGCTACTACCCGCGCAGCAGCTTCGTGCATATCGATATCCGCTCGAAGGCGGTGTACTGGGTCGACTGGTCGCGACCCGGCGAGGCACCCCTGTACCTGCCTCCGGGGGAGTCGCCGGAGAGGTACGATGCTGGTGTTTCGAGCACGGTGTCGCCCGCTAGCCTCTAAGGCCGCGAGTCCTCGTCCTGGGCGCCCTTCCCTCGAGGAAGCTCGATCCGGTGCTCCTTGAGCCGACGGTAGAATGTCCGCCTCGCCATGCCGAGGGCGCGCGCGGCCTTCGCACGGTTCCAGCCGTGCGTGTTGAGGGTCGCCAGAATTCGATCACGCTCGGCGTCCTTGAAGGATTCGTAGTTGCCCAGGTCCGTGCTCGACGGACGCGGCACTCGGCCGGGCTCGATCGCGAGCTCTTCGGCCTCGATGCAGTCCGACGCCGCAAACACCGTGGCGTTGACCAGAAGGTGCTCGAGCTCCCGAACGTTGCCGGGGTAGTCGTGGGCGCAGAGGCGCTGCAATGCGTCGCGGGTCAGGCGCTTGGCAGGCTCCCCACGCTCCTCCGCGATGCGCCGCAGGAAATGATCGCAAAGGAGTGGTATGTCGGAGCGCCTTTCACGAAGCGGTGGCAAGGCGAGCTCGACGACCGCCAATCGGTAGTAGAGGTCCTCGCGGAGCTTGCCTTCGTCGATCAGCTCCAGGAGCGGACGATTCGACGCTGTGACGAGGCGAACATCGATGGGCCTCTCCTCGGTGCCGCCAACCGGACGCACGCGCCGTTCTTGAAGCACTCGCAGCAAATCGAGCTGCATGCGTGCCGGCATGTCGGCGATTTCGTCCATGAAAAGCGTTCCGCCGTGAGCGTGCGCAAAGACCCCGTCGCGTGCGTGTGTTGCTCCGGTGAAGGCGCCGGCCACGTGACCAAAGAGCTCGCTTTCTAGAATGCCCTCCGGGATCGCTCCGCAGTTGAGCGATACATAGGGGCCGTCGGCGCGCATGCTTCCTCGGTGGATGGCGCGAGCGACGAGCTCTTTGCCCGTCCCGCTCTCTCCCGTGACGACCACGGGCACTTCGTTGCCGACGAGCCGATCGAGCAATTCGTACACCCGTCGCATGCCGTCGCTGGCACCCACGAGGCCCCAGCGCTCCCCTCCCGAACTCGACACATGAAGCGAAGCGATTTCTTTCTGCGTCCGGCGCAGCGCCTCGGCCTGGCCGTGAAGCCGCTGCTCCAGATGCGCGTTGGCTTCCCGTAGCGCGAGGTTGGCACGCTCGAGATCGAGTTTCTGAGCCTCGATGCGCTCGAAGAGGTGTGAGGTCTCGATCGCAATGGCGGCCTGGTCGGCGTAAGCCCGAAGCAGCGCCAGGTCCGTCCCCGAAAACCGTCCACTGGCACTTCGGTGCTCCAAGTACAGGACGCCCCAAGTTCGTCCCCGGGACTCGATGGGAAGACAGGCAACCGACTTCAGCATCAACCGATGGACCGACATGTAGTCTTGAACACGGCTGTCGTGCGTCGCATCGACGGTCACCACGGGGTCGCCGTCGATGAGAACCGTCTCGGCGATCGATCGGCTGAACGCCGCGGTCTCCTCGCCGAGTTGGTTTTTCGCGCCGCGGATCGTTTTTGCTTCGAGGGCGCCCTGCTCGTCGACCAGCAGGACGAAGCCGCGTTCGGCGCCGCTCAGCGCGACGGCGCCGTCGGTGATGACGGAGAGCAGCTTCGAGAGATCCCGTTCGCTGGCGAGCCGCCGTAGATTGGCGAGCAAGGGCGTGAGTATGTTCTTCGAGGCGGGGCGCGGTTCGGCCTTTTTGTGTTTGCACTTTGCGCGCATGGATTGCCTCTTGGCATCACACCAGAAGCCAGCGCGAAGAGGCGGCGGCAGTGAAGTGGCCATGTCGTCCCAAAGCTCCACCGCGCGCAACGCCGACTTCCGCGTCTTCTCTGTTTCGCCGCGAGCGCGATGAAGCTCGCTCAGGTCGGCCCAGGCTTCGGCGCAGATGCGGGCAGCGCCCTGAGCCTGCGCGCGCTCGATGACTCGAGTCAGCGCTGTCGCAGCGTCGTCGCCGAGGAGCGGGGCACGGAGCCCGGCAACGGCCAAGGCCTTGAGGGGGCTGTCTTGCTTGACCTGGTCGAGGAGCCCGCGAGCCTCTTCTAGGCGGCCGAGCTCGATGCTCGCGCGTGCGGCCAACAGAAGCGCGCGATCGGCGGCGCGCGGAGCGCCTGTCGAGTCGAGCGCGTGCTCGAGCGCAAGCTCCCAGTCGCCGCGCGACGCAGCGACGCGCGCCCGAACCATCGAGGAAGATCCGTTGTGGTCGACCAGATCCGCCGTCAGAGCCAGGGCCGCATCTTCGTTGCCGCAGTACGCCTGGAGCTCCGCCCGCGTGCACTGCCGCTCCGACCCCTGCCCGGGCACCTCTTCTGCCTGCCAAATCCGCTGAAATGCCTCGCCGAGCTCGCCTCGGTCGGCCTGCTCCCACACCGAGTCATCTAGCTCATCCAGGCTCACTAAGGCACGGTCTGACACACCCGCAGTTTAGCGGATTGTCACTCGGCGCCCAGGTCGATAATCACCACGCCGCGGTCCGAGTCATCTTTGCGCTTGGGCGCCTTGGAGCCCTCCGGCATTGGAACAGGCAGCTGAATCTGAGGAATTTGGCGCTTTGCCTGCTCTTCTTCCTCACGCTGACGGATCTGGTCGATGATGAAGCCTGGAAGCATTTGTTCCTCTGTCTTTAACGTAGGTCAATCTACGGACAAGACCAATATAATAACGCCTTCACCCGTGACAACGGCTGTGCCACAACTGGGTTTCTCGTGTCCTTTTCCCTCGGAAATATTCATGATCTTGGAGACTTGAGCCGATGAAGGTCAAGGGGGGGGGCCGGCCGCCCGACACCAGGGATCTGCTTAGGAAATATGAGCTGCAGCCCAAACGGTCTTTTTCTCAGAATTTCCTCATCCAGCCTGGCGCGATCGCCCAAATCGCGGACGCCGCGCTGGCGATGGGCACTCAGATCGTCGAGCTCGGGCCGGGCCTAGGTGCCCTGACCCACGCCCTCCTAGAGCGTGGCGCGACGGTTCTCGCCGTTGAGCTCGATCGGGACATGGTTCGCGTCCTCGAGGAAGAGTTCGCCGGGCGTGAACGCCTGGAGGTCCTTGCGGGTGATGCCGCCGAGCTCGATCTCAAAGCGTACTCGAAGGCTTGTGGATCAAAGCTCGTCGTTACGGGAAATCTTCCCTATCAGGCGACCGGGGCGATCATCCGGCAGGTGGTCGCCCATCGTCCGGTCCTCGACGGGGCGATCCTGATGGTCCAGCGAGAGGTGCGGGACCGACTGATCGCGCCACCGCGAACGAAAGAATACGGCGCCCTCACCGTGTTCACGCGTGCGGTCTTTGAGGTTGAAACGGTGTGTCGGCTGCGCCCCGGCTCTTTTTACCCGGCGCCGAAGGTCGACAGCGCAGTGGTGCGGTTCCTTCCGCGCGAGGCCCCGTTGGCTGAAGAGACCGAGTCGTTTCGGTCGGTGGTTCGTGCCGCGTTTCAAATGCGGCGGAAAACGCTCTACAACGCCCTGCGCGCCCTGGGAGACGCGGGCCGAGCCTCGAATGCGCTGAGCGAGGCGGGAATCGATCCAGGGCGTCGAGGCGAAACGCTTTCGGTCGAGGAGTTCGCCACGCTGGCTGAGCGCTGGGATGCGGGGGTGTGACCCGTGGCGGTGAGGCATGTATCGTGCAGCGGCATGGTGAGAAGCGCGTTGTCGTGCGTGGCGCTGATCCTCCTGGTCAGCTGCGCGCCAAAGAAGGTCGAGAGCCCCCTCGAAAAGGCCCCTCCGTCCGAAATCTCGCAGGCACGTTCGCTCGCGTTGAACGGCGACATCGCAGGCGCGCAGCGCGGGTACGAGCTGTTCATCATCAACAATCAGGGCACGACCGAAGCCGATTTGGCACGGCTCGAGCTCGGCTTGTTGACCTCCGACATCGGCCGATGCCAGAGCGCGATCCCTCACTTCGAGCAGGCCCTAGAGAGCGCCGACCGAGCGATTGCCCTTCGCGCGTCACTTCACCTGGCCTCGTGTCAGCTGCAGCTCGGGGACCCGGAACGGGCGCTCGAGACGGCGGCGCCGCTCGCGAGCGAGCGCTTCTCGGCTGAGGAGCAGGCGCTGCTTTGGGACACCGCGGTGATTGCCGCGGAGCAGACCACGAGCGCGGCCCTTGGTTTGCGCGTCCTCGATACCCTCATGGAGCGCGGCGGCGCCTCGCCCGACCCGCTACGCAGCGATGCCGCCGTCGCGCTGCTGGTTGAAAAGCTCACCATCGAAGAGACCATCGCGCTGGTCGACGAGCTTCGGCCCGGCGCCCTGCCCCAAGTCTTGGTATCGATCCGCATCCTTCGCCATGCCCTCGAGACCCAAGACCCAGACGCGGTCGCCCTGAGCGCTCAGTCCTTGCGTGGGAGCGACGCCGCGGCCGATCCTGACGTGGCGATCCTGCTCGCCCGCGCCGACGAGTTTCTGCACGGAAATCCGTACGTGGTCGGCGCGCTCCTACCTTTGAGCGGGCGCGGACGTGAAGTGGGCCGTCAGCTCCTGCAGGGCATGCAGCTCGCGGCACTCGACGAAGGCGGCCCCGAGATCGTGGTCGAGGACACCGCAGGCAACGCAGCACGGACCAGCGCAGCGGTCGAGTCGCTCATCACAAACCAGCGCGTCGTCGCCGTGCTGGGCCCGGTCGGAAGCCGTACGACCGAGGCCGCCGCTCAAACCGCCGGGCGCGCAGCCGTCCCTCTGCTGAGCTTCTCGGCGTCCGACGATGTGACCAACGCGGGCGAGCAGGTGTTTCGATTCCTCTACAGTCCGCGCGACGAGCTGGCCGCGCTGGTTCGCGCGGCACGCGCCGGGGGGCTTTCGAGGTTCGTGGTTCTCTACCCTGACCATGGCTACGGCCGCACGATGGAGCGCCTTTTCGATCAAGAGGTCGCCGCGGCGGGTGGAGTATACTGCGACGCGGTGGCGTACCCGCCCGGCACAAAGTCCTTCGTCGACTACGTGCGCACGGTGCTTGAAACGAGTTGTGATGCGATCCTCTTTGCTGACGTGGCCGACCAGGTCGCGTTGATCGCGCCCACGTTCGCAGCCGAAGGCGCGTGGAGCATCGGTGGCGGCATGTTGCCCGAGCACGCCCAACGAGAGGTCCACTTCCTTCTGCCAAGCCCGAGTTGGTCGGCCAAGCTCCTCAGCCGTGCGCAACGCTATCTTCAGGGCGCGCTGGTCGCGCTGCCTTTCTACGAGGCGTCCGAGGCCAGCCTGAATCAGCACTTCCGGACCGCATACGAAACCCGATACGGCACCGCCCCTCAGATGTTTGCGGCGTATGGCTACGACGCCTATCGCCTGATCTCCGCTACGCTGCGCCAAGGGAACCAAACGCGAGAGGCACTCGGCAATGCGCTCAGGAACGGATCGTCGTTGAGAGCGGTGACCTCCATGGATTCGTTTTCCTCGGAGCGCACGCCGGCAAAGCCGCCGCAGCTCTATCGGGTGCGCGGTAGCGTGCTCGAATCGGTCGACTGAGGGTCAGGAGCCCAGGAGGAGCCAAGCGCCGAGGATCAGGGCCCCGGCGACGATGACGCCAATCGCCAGCGACAGGCCCCGATGATTGCGCGTCGGGAGCTCCGGGGGAACGCTGCTCGTGAACGGCGGCGGAGACGCCTGGCCCATCACCGTCGGTTCGGGCGCCTCGTCGATCGCGGTTTCGATCGTGTCGACTGGCGTGCCTGCCCAGCGTTCGACGTCCGGATGGAGCCCGAAGGCCCCCAGCATGGCTTGGGCGAGCTCCTGGCTACTTCCAAAACGCTCGAGCTTGTCCTTCCGAAGCCCCCTCTGGATGACCTCTTCGAAGGACCAGGGATAGACTGGATTTGCGATGCTGACTGGCGGGGGTTCTTCTCCAATGATTTTGGTAAGAATGTCGGGGATGGTGTCCGCGGCGAAAGCGATCTCGCCGGTCGCGAGCTCATACATGATCGAGGTTTGCGCGAACACGTCGCTGCGAGGATCGACATCGAGCTTCCCCATCGCCTGCTCCGGCGACATGTAGTACGGCGAACCCAAGATGGTGCCGAGCATGGTCAGCTTGGGACCGGTCTCGAGCTGAAGCTTGACCGAACCAAAATCGAGAACCCGAATCTCGTCTCCGTCTGGCCCGTCGCAGACGAAGACGTTGTCTGGCTTGAGGTCGCGGTGGACGACGCCATCGGCGTGCGCGTGTTGAAGCGCCATCGCGAGCTGGCACACGATGCGCACCGCGCGCGCCGGCCGCATTGCGCCTTCCCGCGCCAGAATCAAGCTCAGCTCCTCGCCCTCGAGAAACTCCATCGTCATGAAATCCGCGCCATCGTCGGTTTCTCCGAAATCACGGACGTCGATGATGTGGGGGTGTCGAAGCGACTTGGCCGTTTCGTACTCCCGCCGAAAGCGCTCCGCCGCGATGGCGTCGCGTGCAACGCGGGGATGAAGGACCTTGATCGCGACGCGCTCTCCGGTCTCGTCGTGGTGCCCCTCGTAGACCGCCCCCATCGACCCGTCGGCGACGTGCGCACCCACCGTGTATCCGCCGAATCGCTGGCCTGTCCGCTCCCCCATCGCGGCTTATGCTAGTCACGGGGTCCCCGCGACAGCAACTCCGCGGCAGCGGCCCTCAGTCCGCACGCTCAGGGAGCCCAGCTCTCGATAGAAGCCGCTGAACGCCCTCCTCGTCGTACTGGACCAAACCCTCGGCCTTGAGTGCCTGGACCGTCCTGACGAGCATGGCGGTGCGCTTACCTTGGCTTATTCGGTACCGACTCGCCTCTTCCACGTCGGCCATGCTGCGCTGCTCGGCCGGCAGGATTTCTGCGACGACGATCGCGTGCCAGCCGTAGGATGTCTTGACGAGATTTTTCAATGGCCCTTCAGATTTAGCGCTGAAGATCGCGTCTTTATAGGGTTTCTCGAGGCGCGCCTCCGTTGTGACTGGCGGCAGCTCCTCCGCCAACACGTCGAGCTCGACGCCCTCCGGCGCGCCGTCCGCGTACCGCTTGAAGACGGTCTGTGGGTCCCGTGCCTGCTGGAGGTCGCGAAGGATCGAAGCGGCCAGGGCCTTCGCCCCGTCTCCTTTGTCCTTCACGAGGATATGCCAGGTTTGGCGGCGCTCGGGAATCCGGAATTTGTCCTCGTGACGGGCGTAATCCTCCCGGAGCTCCTCGTCCGAGATCGACTCCGGCGTATTCTCTTTTTCCATGTCGTGGAGCATCGAGCGGACCATCAATCGTTCGATCGTCCGCTCCCCCTCCCGCTCGAGGCCGAAGCCAAGCCGTTCGGCTTCTTGCGTGAGAAGCTCTTGGTCGATCAGCCGCTGGAGCGCCGACTCGGGGCTGATCGCTTCGGTTCCCGCGAGTGCCTCGACCTCTGCAGCTCCGATCGAACGGCTACCCACGCGGGCTACCGGACGCGCCACGTCCCCAGATGCCGCCTGCCTGGCGAGGTCATGGTCGGCATCCCTCTCGCATCCGACGAGCATTGTGGCCGCGAGCATGCAGACGGGGATGGTGATGATGATGATGCGCAACAGGCCTCACCTTTGGCTCGATCTACCCGGCGGTGCCACCACGGCTTCGCAGGCGTGCCTGGATCGGCAACGCTTCGACGCGGAAACGAGTCCAGACCGACTGACCCTCTTCCCGGGTGCGAAGCTCGTCGATTTTCGAGACCGCAGCAGAGCTGCCTTTGTCTGCGATGCGATCGAGCGCCATCAGCGCTGAGAGACGAACCCCGAGGTCATCGCTGCCGAGTTGTCCGACCAGGGCGTCGATCGCTTTGCCTTTGCCGCTTCCGTATCGCCCGAGCATGTAGGCACCCTTGCGAGCCTTGTCGTTGTCCGCACTCGAGGCTTTGGAGACCCAGCAGTCGACGTTCGTGTCGCACTCGCTCGCGAGGTCGAGCAGCGGTCTGCGCTCTTCGAACTTCTCGCGATAGCCACCCGCTTCGGAGGGCGGCTCGTTCGCGATCGCCTGGGAGAGCTGCGCAGCCTCGGCCTTGTTTGCGAGGAGCGCGTAGTTCTGAACGGCGATCAGGCGCAATTCCGGGTTGGCCTTCTTGTCGACCACCTGTTCGAAGATGAACGGCATGAGGGCGGGGTCGTAGGTGTGTGCAATCGCTGCGAGGAGCTGCCCACGCATCGCGATCCCCGCGTAGCCCTTGGGCAGCTCGCCGTAGACCTTCCTCAGCGTGGAACGGACACGTTCCTCGTCCGCGGATGGTACGTCGATGCGCACCAGGGCGATGGCGGCGTTCAGCTTGCGAGGCGTGTCCGAAGAACCAGCCTCGCTGAGGAGTGGCTCGAGGGCTTCAGAGAACCCAAGCGCACCGAGCGCAAAGCTCGCTTCCCCTCCGGTCACTTGTCTGAGGGTCATCTTATTGGCCAGGTCGGGCCGGCGGGCTTTGACCGCATCGATGTATTGCTTCGCAATCGCGTTCGCTGTGGCATCGGCGCCGTCGAGCACCCCGAGCAGTGGCTTCAGCGAAGGGCGCCCGATGAGAATCAAGGCCTCGGCGGCCACGTCGTTCATCCGAAGGTCCGGACGGTTGGGTGCAAAGAGGAAGAGGCACTTGATGAGCGAGGGAATTGCGGCGGGGTCGCGAAGCTCGCCAAGCTGCTGGGCCGCCAACCGGTTGATCAAAAAGTTCTGCTTTTCATCCTGCTTGGTCGCAATGGTCGTCAGGATGTCGGTTGCACCCTTGTCCTTGAGCGAGCCGAGCGCGCGAATCATCGCGACCCGCATTTTGTTGTCTTCGGAGCGGGCGTCCGTAATCCGCTCCAAAGAGCGAGCGAGCGCTTCGATCACCTTGGGCCGCTCCGCGGGGGGAACGTCCATCCCTTGTATCGTCTGGGCGGCGCGAATCGCGTGGTCCTCCGAGACTTCGGTACGCCAGTTCAACGCTTCAAGCAGCGCCGGAATGCTGCGCGGGTCCCGCATCTCGTACAGAAGATCCAAAATCGCAAGCCCGTTGATTCGGTCCTCGGGGTAGTCGAGGTAGGTCTGCGTGAGCGGCCCGACGATCGCGTCGGCCACGGCCTCGACGTCGGCGCTATTTCGATCCCCTCCGTTCTGAGCAAGCGTCTCGGTGTAGATCGCTTTGACGTTGAAGATGGCGTTTTCTCGCCGGACGGGATCCGAAAGCTCGCCCGCTTGTCCCTTCGGATCGTCCTCGGCTGCATGACAACCCAAACCAAGCACTGCAACGAGAACTGCAGCAGCCCACCCCCTGTGGCGCACAATCATTCTAAACCTCCCCACGCGGCCCGTTTCCCCATTTGTTACAAAGGTTTACGAGACCAACGAATGATAGCGAGACCGAATCGACGCTGTCAAACCTTCTTCAGCCGGACGGCGAAGGCCGGAGCCGCCATCGAAGGTCCGCCCTGCCCCGGGCGCCGGTGAAGCGCAGGATGAGCGACTCGGCGCCGTCGGGGATGGTCTTGCGCCCATCCGCGTCGACCGCGGGAAACGTGAGGCGAAACGTCTGTCGATAGGGGTTAACCTGTGGGAAGTAGACCCGATCGACCGCGGTTGGCCGCCTCACACGCTCGATGAGGAGCGGCACGGTCTGGTTGCCCTCCGTATCGATGAGCAAGACCCGCCAAGCGGAGGTCTTGCCCGCGAGATTCGATTCCTTGAAGTCCATTCCCGAGAGGGTGACGAAGAACCGGTGCTCCTGGCGGGAGCTCGCCAGGCTGGCCTGGAGCATTTCGTCGCGTGCCCCGGGCTCGAGGCTGTAGTCGTAAGCATACCGGACCACGTAGGCCCACCGGAACTCCCAAGACTCGAACGTGGCGGAAACGAAAATCTCGTGGGCCAGCTCCTTCCAGGCGAACGACTCCTTGTCGCGCGTCCAGGCTTCCCAGACGCTGGCGTACGAATCCGGCGTGAAGGTGCGGGCCCCGGGCTGCATGGTGATCGGCTGCGGCTTGCAGCCCGATGACGCGAATGCTGTGACGAGCAGCACGGCGAGCGATGCGTGCCTCATGCGTCCCCCATGAAGTCGGTGCGGTCGTAGAGCGTGCTGAAGGCCACGCCGGCATCGCGGATCGCGGCAGCGCCGCCCTCGAGACGATCGACCACGGCGATGACGCCTGCAACTTCGAAGCCTGCGTCGCGAACCGCTTGCACTGCGCGGAGCGTCGAGCCGCCCGTGGTCACGGTGTCTTCGACGATGACGAGCTTGGCATTTGGACCCAAACGCTCTGCGCCCTCGAGCAGCCTTCGGGTGCCGTGTGCCTTGTTGGACTTTCGGATGTAGACGGCGTCGATCGGGTCGCCCTCCGTCCAGGACGCGCAAGCAACGGCGGACGCCAACGGGCAGCCGCCGAGCTCCACGCCGGCAACCGCCGAAACCGAACCGAGCAAATCTCGAATTCGTTCGAGCAACGCCCTGCCGACCAGCGCATGTCCTTCGGCGAGAAGCACAGCGGGCTTGCAGTCGATGAAGAAGTCGCTCTCTTTGCCAGAGCTCAATACGAAATGGCCGCGGCGAAAACCGCGTTCACGCAGAAGGTCGAGCAGTCGATCCACGAACCCGTTCCACCACGTCCCGGCCGGTCGTGCAACCGCGAACTGCGCTTCAGTCTTGGCCCAGCAGCGTGCGACTAGCCTTCGTGGTAGGGTCCCGCGCCCCAGGTTGAGCTCAGAGGACACGTTGCCGAAACCCGATGCCCCGCTCGGCGGGATGGATGACTTGCTCGTGCTGTTTCACGACGCGGAGAAGCCGCGGGCGCGTTGGCGGATCGGTACGGAAGCGGAGCGAATCGCGGTGCAAAGAGCCGACGGCGCGCGCCTGCCCTACGATGGCTCCGTCAGCGTCACGGCGATCTTCGAACAGCTGATCGCAGACCACGGCTGGAGCCCGGTGCGCGAAACCGAGCCCGGGCCGATCATCGCCCTTCGCCGTGGCGACGCTTCGGTGACCTTGGAGCCCGGCTCCCAGATCGAGCTCTCGGGGGCGCCGTACCGGACGGTGCACGCCGGCAAGGCCGAATCGGATCTGCACTGGGCAGACCTCCAGCCGGTCATCGACAATCTCGGGCTCGTCTGGCTCGGCCTCGGCTGCCACCCCTTTGCCTCGGTCGAGGAGCTCGGCTGGGTCCCGAAGATGCGATACGGCGTCATGCGCAACTACATGCCGACGCGTGGCCCGATGGCCGGAGACATGATGACCAAGACCTGCACCGTGCAGGCCAATCTCGATTACGCGTCCGAAGAGGACGCGATGCGAAAGCTCCGCGTGAGCCTGCGAGCGCAGCCGATCGTGACTGCCATGTTCGCGAACAGCCCCTGGGAGGGCGGCAAGCGCAGCGGCTACCGCTCGTATCGTGCCTTGGTTTGGCTTCACATGGACCCGGACCGATCTGGGCTCCTGCCGTTCGCTTGGAAAGATCGGTCGACCTACCAGGAGTACGTCGACTGGGCGCTCGATGTGCCGATGTTCCTCGTGAAGCGCGACGGCAAGGCTCATTACAATACGGGGCAGACGTTCCGTTCGTTCATGCAAGACGGCTTCCAGGGTATCCGAGCGAACTATGGAGATTGGGTGGTACATCTGAGCACGCTCTTCCCCGAGGCCAGGCTCAAGAACACGCTCGAGTGCCGGGGCGCCGATGTGCAGCGCCCCGACATGCTGTTCGCGTTGCCGGCGCTTTGGAAGGGCCTTCTCTACGACGACGACAGCTTTCGCGGGCTCGAAAGCTTGGTCGACAGCTGGTCGTTTTCAGAGGTCGAAAAGCAGCGGGATGCGCTGGCGCGAAACGGCGTCCGCACCAGGTTCATGAATCGAGAAGCGGTGGACTGGGCAGGCGAAGTCCTCGAGCTCGCAGAGTCCGGGCTCCGTCGAATTGGCGACGTGAACGACGCGGGCGAGGACGAGTCGGTTCTCCTTCGCCCCCTGCGCGCCCTCCTCGAAGCGTCGCAATGCCCCGCCGACGTGTTGCTCGAGGAGCTTGGCGACGATCGTCCGTCGCGCGACGCCGTGGTTCGCGTCGCAGGGCTCTAGACCGACGCGGGTATCACGTCGTCGAGGGGCGGAAAGGCGAGAAGCCTCGCCAGGAGCGCCGACCGCTCCACCATCTTGTCGAGAACCAAATGCTCGTTGACCGCGTGCGCACCTGCGCCGACCGCGCCGAGGCCGTCGAGCGTCGGCGCGAGCTGGCTGGTCGTGTTGCCGTCCGAGCCACCGCCCGCCGCCGCTTGTTCGATCGCGATACCAAGCTCTTCGGCGCCGCGCTGCGCGAGCTGCCAGAGCCGCTGGTTGCCGGGCGTGCGTTCCATGGGCGGCCGTCGCACCGAGCCTTCGATGATAACTTTGGTTCCCGGGGTCTCGGCCCTGATCGCGTGAATGACCTTTTCGATCCGCTCGGCGTCTTCTTTGGTGGGAACCCTCACGTCGACCGAGGCCTTGCTCTCCGGGGCGACGACGTTCGCGCTCAGGCCCCCGTCGATGGTGCCGACGTTCACCGTGATTCCCTTTTCGGCGTCGTTAAGCGCGAAGAGCTTTTGGATGATCAGCGAGAGCTCGAGAATTGCGCTAGCTCCCTTCCCTGGATCGAGCCCTGCGTGCGCAGCCTTCCCCCGAACGGTGATCGAAAAGCTGCCGACGCCCTTGCGCGCTGTCTTGAGGTCGCCGTTGGGGCCTAGAGAGGGCTCGAGTACGAAACAGCGGTCGGCGCTGCGTGCAAAGCGGATGATGGCCCGCGTCGACTCGTGACTCCCGATCTCTTCGTCGGAGTTGATGAAGAACACGGGCGTCACGGGCAGGGTCTTGGCGCCCGCCGCGGCGAGCGCGTCGATCGCGAACAGCCCTTGGGTGAGCCCTGCCTTCATGTCGTAGGAGCCCGGCCCCCAAAAGGTGCCGCCCTCCGACTTCGCTGGCATCGTTTCGAGGGTTCCAAGGGGCCAGACCGTATCGCAGTGGCCGAGGAGCAGCTGGTGCGGACGGTGGCGTGGACGCCCCTTGGGCATTGCAACGAGCATGCCGCCGCTCTCTTTGCCCGACAAGATGCGGGGTCGGAAATCTCGCTCCGAAAACGCAACGGAGAGGACGTCCAGCACGCGCACGAGGGACGCCCGGTCTCCAGAGGGTGACTCGCAGAGGACCAATCGCTCCAAGAGCTCGGCCATCCCTTTGCGATTGCGATCGAGGTAGTCGAGGAGCCGCTTCGGAAGGTCCTGGGACATCGTCAAGGCCTCAGCGTTTGAAGCCAACGTGGTACGGGAAGGCGTGGGTCTGAACGATCTTGGCAAAGCGTCCGGGGTGCAAATAGGCCAGCATGGGCGAATGGGCGATCATTTCCTGCGCGTCCCGGTCCGAGTCTCGCAAGGCGTCCTCGGCGACTGCTGCCGCCACGATTCGGCCGACGATCAGGCTGTTTTCGCCTAGGTCATCGATGACGCGGTCGAGCTCGCACTCGAAGTGCAGGTACGCGTCCTCCAAGAGGACCCCGTCGACCTTGGTCGCCGAGCTCGTGGGGATGGCCCGCAGCGCGTGCTTGTGATCGTCGTCGCACCGGGGGGCGGCCGCGAGACTCGTGAGCAGAACTTGGTCGGGCCTCGGGAAGCTCACGGTGAAGCACCCTTCGCGCGTGGCGTTTGCATAGGTCGCGTGGGACGGCGTACAAACGAACCCGTAGTGGTCTTGCCAACTCAGGGGGATTGCCAAGTGCTTTGGCGCCAAGTCGTACGTGCCGTCTGGCTCGCGCGTCCCGACGATGATGAGGGGAGCGACCATGTAGACCTGCTCCCAAACCGCGTGCCCGAGCTCGAGTGGAATCATTGCTCGCCTAGCATACCGAATCCGATGGATACCGCGAGACGAATGCGCCGCTAGGCGGGCGTGGGTTTGCGCGGGGCGGGCGCTTTGTCGCGCAACGTTTGCGCCTGGTGTTTCAGCACCTGACCGAGAACGTTGCCCTTGAGCACCGCGGACGTGCAGATCAAGCCACCCATCATTGCGCCCACCACGCCGGCCGAGACGACGTCGGCGCCGCTGAGGTAGAGGCCCTTGATCGGCGTCTGCGGGCGCAGCCATCGCTGCTCGTATCGGCGCGCATTATGCGAAAGGCCGTAAATCGCTCCGTCGGGGTGAGCGGAGAAGTTTCGAGTCGAGAGCGGCGTCGAGAGCTCGGCGACCTCGACCCGACCCCGCGTTGCCGGGGCGTGCTTGTAAATGGTATCGAGCAGGCGCTCCGAGAGGCTTGCCTTGAGCTCGTCGTACTCCGCGCCGCGCTTCTTCCACGATGTGTTTTCCCAGCGCCGGAACGAATCGTAGGAGCCCATGGTGACGGCTTCGATCGTCGAGCGCCCTGGGTACCGCCGTTCGAAATCCGGGTCCTTGGCCGATGGAAACGACAGGTAGACCAGCGGGAACGGCGCGTTGACGTCCGCCAGGAACCGCTTGAAGTTTTCGTCGTGCCGGTGGTCCGGATAGACCCATAGATTGGTCTTTTCGAGTTGAAGCTCTTCGGTGCGGCCCTGCAATCCAACATAGAGCGAAAGGTGCGCGACCGATGTGCCGAGCTCTCTCGCTTTGGCGGCGTATCCAATGGACTCCGCCAAGGGCGACGGGACCAGCCGTTCGAATGTATTGATGACGCCAGCATTGCTGATGACGATGGGAGCGCGGAGCTCATGCCCATCGACGAGCCGGACACCAACGGCCCCTTCGTTCTCGATGATGATCTCGGTCACCTCTGCGCTGGTCACGACCTCTCCGCCCGAATGTTCGATCACTGGGAGGATGCTTTCGGCGATTCGGGACGAGCCCCCGATCGGATAGGCGGCGCCTCGGAAGTAGTGGGCGACGACCATCGCGTGAATGAAAAAGCAGCTGTCGGAGGGCACCAGCCCGTAGTCCCCGAACTGCCCCGTGAGCACGCCGATGAGCTCTTGGTTCTGCGTGATCTCCTCGAGCACTTCGCGGGTCGTCCGAAGCGCCTCTTTGGTGATGCCCCTGCGCATCATCCCGCCGAACAGCTTGGAGACGAATGGAGGCATCGCCTTTTCCGCGAAGAACATCTGCGCCTTTTTTACGGTGGCGATCACCTTCTCCAGGTACTGATTGATCGCGTCTTTTTCGTCGGGGAAGTACTCGTGCAGCTGAGCTCGGAAGTTCTCGAAACCCTTGACCAGGTCGTACGCGTTCTCACCCAAGATGATTCGATCGTAGACCTCGCCCATATCGGCCCAGTCGAGCTGCCCATCCGTGATGAAGTCGAATAGGCGACGCGAGGTCGCGCGTGGGTGATTCACGTCTCCGATGTAGTGAACCCCCACATCCCATTCATAGCCGGGCCTGCGAAACGTATGGGTGAAGCCACCGGCCGTGTAGTGCCTTTCCAGAACGAGCACACGCTTGCCGGCGAGCTTGGAGAGCGTCGCCGCTGCGGCCATGCCGCCGATGCCCGATCCGATCACGATGGCATCCCAATTCTCGGCGAGGCCGGGATGCTGTTTGTACGATGTTCCAATTCGCATTCTGCTCTCCTACGCGCGCTTCACTCCGCGGCTTCCGGCCTTTCGAAGACCGATGTAATCAGTTCGTCCAGGCCGCAGCCCATCACGAGCTTCCCTGCGAGGTGCAGGGAGACGAGGCCATGAACCTGAGCCCAAAGCATGTGCGCGCGCCGCAGCGGCTCCCCCTGCATGAGCCCGGCGTCCACGGCCGCGGTCACGGCGGCGTGAAGATACGAGAACGCCCGCGCCTGCTCGGACTCGAGCTCGGCGTAGCTTCCCGCCTGTGCCTGCAGGATATCGAATATGGTGTGGTAGGCGTCGGGCTCATCGAGCGCAAAGCGCACGTAGACCCTTCCCAAGGTCTGTAGCGCTTCCTCGGGGTCTTCGATCCCAGAGACCGCGTCGCGCTGGGCATTTGCAAACCTGCGCAGCGCTTCGGTTCGCACCATCGCAAACAGCTCTTCCTTGTTTGCGAAGTATCGATACGGCGTCATGGGGCTCACGCCGAGCGACTTCGCCAAGGAGCGAAGCGTCACCCCAGCGTACCCTCGCTCCGCAAACAGCTTCGTCGCCGCAGCCACCGCGCGCTCCCGAAACGCATCGAGCTCCGCTACCGTCAACGCTGCCCTCGCCATTCGAATCATTTACGTCGTAAATCTTACCCCGTCAAGGGCTTGCCCCCGAGCCGTTTGGCATCGCAAAGGAGGCCCCTATTTGAGGGTGACGGCGGCCCAGCTGCGCTTGCCGGCTTTGATGATGTAGCGGCCTTTGGGGAGCTTGGCTTGGGGGTCGGTGACGCGATCGCCGTCGATCTCGACGCCACCTTGCTGAATTCGGCGGCGGCCGTCGCTCGAGCTCTTCACCAAACCGATGTCGCTCAGGAGCTTGGGCACCCAGACCGCGTCCTCGTCGAGTGCGACCTCGTGCTCGGGCATGTCGTCCGGGATCTGGCGCTTCGAGAACTGCGCCAGCCACGAAGCTTCCGCGGCGGCGGCCTGCTCCGCGTCGTGGTAGCGGGTCACGATCTCTTTGCCGAGCGCGATTTTCGCATCGCGAGGGTTCATCTGATCCGCGGCGCAGGCGCGCTTGCGCCGCTCAATTTCGGGGCTTGGTTCCGACGACAGCAGCTCGTAGTAGCGCCACATCAGGTCATCCGAGATGCTCATCAGCTTGCCGAACTGCTCCTTGGGCGGCTCGGCCACCCCGACGTAGTTGTCGAGCGACTTGCTCATTTTCGCCCCGACGATCTTGCCAGCCTCGAAGCGCGCGCTGATGCCTTCGAGGATCGGCGTCGTCATCACGATTTGGGGTCGCTGTCCCATTTCGCGCATGATCTCTCGACCCACCAGCAGGTTGAAGAGCTGGTCGGTTCCACCAAGCTCGACATCGCATTCGAGGACCACCGAATCGTACGCCTGCGCGAGCGGATACAAGAGCTCGTGAAGCGAAATGCTCTGGTGTTCCGCCCAGCGCCGCTTGAAATCGTCCCGCTCCATCATGCGCGCTAGCGTGTACTTGCCCGCTAGCCGGATGACGTCGTCGAAGGCCATCTTGCCGAGCCACTCGCCGTTGTAAACGATCCGCGTTCGGTCCCGGTCCAGGATCTTGAATGCCTGATCGGCATAGCTTCGCGCGCCTTCCAGAATCTCGTCGCGTGTTGGGACGGGACGGGTGCTACTCCGGCCGGACGGGTCGCCGATTTGCGCGGTGAAGTCCCCGACGATGAAGATGATCTCGTGTCCCAGCTCTTGAAACTGCCGCATCTTGTTGAGCAGCACCGTGTGACCGAGATGCAAATCCGGTCGGGTCGGGTCGAACCCAGCTTTGATTTTCAGGGGCTTTCCAGTGTTCAGTCGCTCGAGGAGCTCCGACTCCACATGCACGTCGACCACACCGCGCTTGAGCTCGGCGAGCTGCGCTTCGGGTTTCATCGTCAGCCTCTATTCGCCGGTGTCGGCGACGCCGCCGTTGACGAGCTCCTTGAGCTCTTTGCCGACCTTGAAAAACGGCAGTCGTTTTTCGGGAACCGGGACTGGCCTCCCCGTTCGCGGGTTCCGCCCGCTGTATGACTTGTACTCACGCACCGTGAAGCTACCGAAGCCGCGGATTTCGATCCCCTCCCCCTGCTCGAGCGCCGACGTCATCGAATTGAAGACGCAGTTTACAACTTGTTCTGCTCGGCTTTTGGTGATCTTCGTCCGCTGGGCTACAGCGTCGATGAGCTCCGACTTCGTCATCGATTCTTTCCCCATTGGCCGCCCAGTATATCTACGGCCTTCGGCGCGTCAACAGCAATTTCGCATACTTGCGCACTTCATCCACAGGCCGGAACCGGACGGGTGCCAGTGAGGAGGAAGAGTTGCAGCGATGTTTTGTGAGGCGAATCGCAGTGTCAAGGGCGATGCCTCAGGCCGTGCGGTCCAGCGCAGCGACCAGATCCGCGATCAGCTCCGCCGTGTCTTCGATGCCCACCGCATAGCGGATGAGGTTGTTTCGGATGCCGATCGCCTCGCGCTCTTCGGTGCTGAGCTCGAAGTAACTCATCAGCGCGGGCTGCTCGATCAAGGACTCGACCCCGCCAAGGCTTGGCGCGATTCTCGGGATCCGGCACGCGTCGACGATACGACTGGTTCCGTCGAGATCTGCGTCGACTTCAAACGTCACGACCCCCCCGAACCCCGTCATCAGGCGCTTGGCGGTCTCGTGGTTGGGGTGAGACGGCAGTCCCGGGTACCAAACCCGTCGCACCCGCGGATGCTGCTCCAAGCGTTCGGCAAGCGCCTGCGCAGAGGCATTCTGCTGTTCGACCCGAAGCGCCAGGGTCTTGATGCCGCGGTGGACCAGATAAGCCGCATGCGGATCCAGGCAGGCGCCAAAGACGCTCCGGAGGTCCCGAGCCAGCGAAACGATCCCGGCCTTCCCCGCGACGACACCCCCGAGGACGTCGTTGTGGCCCGCTAGATACTTGGTTGCGCTGTGCACCACGATGTCGATCCCGAAGTTTGCCGGCCGGAAGTTGATCGGGGTCGCAAAGGTGCTGTCGATGAGCGTCTTGATCTTCTTTGCGCGGCAAATTTCGACGAGCTGCTCGACGTCGGGCACGGTCTGGTAGGGATTGGTCGGCGCTTCCGCGATCACCAAACGTGTCTCGGGTCGAATGGCCGCCCTCAGTGCTTCCACGTCCGCTGGCGGGACGAGGGTGTTCGAAACCCCAAAGCGGTCGAGGAAAGTCGTGACGAACTGTCGCGTTCGACGGTAGCAGTCGGCAAACAGAATCACGTGGGACCCGGACTTGACCAGCGCCAGTATCGTCGAGGTCATGGCGGCCATGCCGCTCGCAAAGGCAGCCGCGTCCTCCGTGTCTTCGAGGGCTGCGACCTTCTCTTCGACCAGCCGCACCGAGGGGTTCCCGTAGCGCCCGTACTCTTCTCGATCTTTTCGCCCCTCGAAATACGCAACGAGCTCCGCGGTGTCGGCAAACGAATACGTTGCCGTCTGCGTGATCGGGGCGACCAGGGCGTCGTACGGATACGTCCTCGGCTCACCACCGTGAACCGCCAGCGTCTTTTGGGAGATCTCCTTCTCGTCGGGCACCAAGGCGGGAGCCTAGGTGAGCGGATCTGAGCGCGCAAGCACCGCTTCCGAACGCGCAGCGGCGCGTGCCTTCCGTCCAAAGCGCTAGAGCTGCGTGCAGGTCCCCGCTGTTGCGTCGCGTACGCAGTCGAACGACGGGTCGCCGGCGCCAGGAACGGACGCCTGACCGTTGCGTACGTAAAGCCGTTCGGTAGGCGGCCCGGTGAACATCGGTGCAGAGCCGTCGTAGATCACCGCGGCGTAGTCCTCGGAGTGAGTCAACGTGACCACGCCCATCGTCGCCACCGAGCCGCTCCGGAAGTTGACGTTGCCCGTGTCGGCGGTTCGCCCGCCGTAGGAAACGACGACCTGGTCGAGAATCGATCCGTCCGAGCCCTGCGCAAAGTCGATGCCGCGCCAGAACGTGGGCGTGGCGATGTCCATGCTGGTGAAGGTGATCGCATCGGCGCCCGTGCCCTGGGCATCGAGAACACCGTCGTTGCCGTCTCCCACCCGAAGGCGTCGATCGCTGGCAAAGCGAAGCTCGCTCCCAGGCTCGATGGTCCAGATCGGTAACGGATCGAACGGATTCGATCGCCGAAGCTCAATGTCGCCGTGCATCATGTACGGAACGTCATTGCGAGGCCAGGTCGCGGTCGTGTTGACGACGTCGCCGACGACCCAGAACCCGTCGTGGCCGAAGGTGCCGCTCGTGTTGTTTCCAGCCAAAGCGTTGCCGGTGCCAAAGCGTCCGACGAAGTTTCCGTGCATGCGAACCGCCGAGAAGCGCGCGCCGATGACGGTGTTGTCCGTACACGCGCCCCCGCAATGACTAGTGTCCGCGAACGTCATGCCGTAGCCATTGCTGCCGGCGATGACGGTGTCCGAGATCGACGCGATTCCGGGAGTGCCGCCGTTCGACTCGACCGTGATCGCAGCGCGCGAGGTCGCAGCACCCAACGCCGGGCTCGAGCCTGCCGACTGCAGCACCGCGCCCGTGATGCTCGTGACGCCTGTGCCGCTACCTCGGAGACGGATTCGGTTCCAGTAGCCCACCCCAGCGACTGGCTCGAAGACGACCGGCGCGCCCGGGGTTCCGTCCACCACGAGCTGGCTGTCGGTCATCGTCATCGCTCCGTCGAGGGGCATCTCAATTCGGTTGCCGGCAAGGATGTTCAACGAGCCGGTGGTAATCGTGAGGCTGCCTGTCGGACGAATCGGCTGCGTCGAGGCATCGCTCGCGACTGGCCTGTGCCAAACCATGTCCGCCCCGGTGATCGACCCGGCACGGACCTCTAGCGGGGCTTCGTAGGTGTTCGAGGGGCTGAGCACATCGTCGAAGCCGGCCATCGCGGCCGTGACCGAGGTGCCGCGCACATCGAGCGCATTGTTCTCGAACGAGCTCAGCCGGGCGTCATTCGAAACGTACACGCCCAGCGCTCCTCCTTCGTCGCTCTGAAACAGGCAGTTCTCGACGATCGCGACACGGGCTCCCGGCGTGACTGGATTGTCGACGCGTAGACCCCCGTTGACTCCAGAGCCGAAGCCTTCGACTCGCACGTTTCGGAGCACCGTGCCCGGTCCGATGCGATCGTCGAGGTAAATCCCATCCCAGGTACCGCTGTCGGCCAGCATGCGAATCGGCGCTTCCGGGCTGCCGGCCGCGACGAGCGTTCCATCTTCGCCATTCGTGGAAATCGCGAGTCGCCGGCCGGAGGCAAATCGCATTTCGGTTCCGGGCGCGATCGTCATGGTGCTTCCGGAGCGAACGATGATGTCGTTCCTGAGATAGAACGGCACGCCATAGTTTGCCCAGGAGGCATCTGCCCGGCTGACGGGAGAGCCGCGCACGAAGACTCGGTCTTCTCCGTTACCCAAGAGGTCGAGGTTGGCGCCCAGTGTCGAGACCTCGTCCGAACCGATGTTGATCGGAGACCTTCCGTTCGACGTGAGCTGGTTGCCGTCGAACCAGTCGATGTTCTCCGAGCCGGCTCCCGCCTGTGCGTACAATCCGTGGTTCAGGCTCTCCCGAACGATCGAGTCGGTGATCACGGGCGCCGAGCCGCTGAGCACTTCGACCGCGCCTCGATTGGTGTCCGTGTTCATTCTCCCGCCGAATTCGACGACCACATTGCGAAGCGTCGTCGTGGCCGAAATGATGTTCGCCCCAAATCGAAGGCCTCGGTAGTGGCTGCTTGGGGTCGGGCCAGCGATGCTCTGAAAGCGCGTGAATACGATCTGATCGTCGATCCCGGGTGTTCCGCCATCGGCCACCAAGGCACCCGCGGTTCCGGTTCCGACGTCGATCCGACGATTGGTTCCGCCGGCCAGCATGACGACAGCGCCGGGCTCGATGGTCAGCGTCGCTCCGTTCGCGATGAGCAAGTCCCCGGTGATTACGTGCGGGCTGTCGATGGCTCGGAGCGTGATGTCCACGCCGACGCTGCCGCCCAAGGTCGTGCCGTTGCCTTCCGTCACCGTGAAACGCTTGGCGAGGATCGTGGTCGATCCCTGATCGACCACGACGTCGTAGACGCCCGAAGGCCGTGCCGCATCGATCGGCACGATTGCGGTGAGGGTCGACTCGTCGACGAACGTCGTGTTGAGCGTCTCGATGTAGGCGTCGCGCTCGAGGCGAATGACCGGCGTGGCCGCGGCGACGAAGCCGGCGCCGCGAACGAGAATCGGGACATCGGACTGACGGCGGCCCGCGGCCGGGGTAATCGAGTCGACGCCTGGCGGCGCGGCGATGACGCTGATGTCGATCGTCGCGCTATCCGAACCTTCGCTGTTGGTTGCCACGATGTCGAACGAATAGCCTCCGATGTCGGAGTTCTCGGGTGCCGGCTTGCTCGGCGAGGCCGACAGCAGCCCGGTCAGCGGGTCGAATTCGAGGAAGTCCGGAAGCGTGCCCGAGATGCTCAGAGCAGGCGTCGGATTGCCGGTCGCAGACGCCGACGCGCCAGAGAAACTCTGTCCGACGGTCACTGCGAACTCGGTGCCTGGCGTCACGGTGACCATGGGCGTCGCCGGCGGATAGACCGCATCCACCGAGATCGTCGCCTCATCGCCCTCCCCGAGCACATTCTCCGCACGGACCGTGTAGCTGTACTCGAGCGCGCCATTGGACTCTGAAGCGGTGAAGCTCACGTCGCCGCTGTCCGGATCGATCGTGATCGCCAAATCCGCTGGAACGGTCGCCCCGGTGAGGCTCCAAGCCACCGCCGAGCTCTCGCTTTCCGGAGTGAGATTCACATCGTACTGGTACACGGTTCCAACGAACATCGTCGTGGGCGGCGGCACGGTCACCAAGTCGATCTCTGGGACGGGTGGACGCGGATCGACCGTGACGATGAACTCCTGAACGTTCGGCACGCCCAGCCCATTGTCCACCTGGAGCGCGATGCTGTAGTCGCCAGGCGCAGCGCCCGCGGAGTCCCAGGTGACGGTCACGGCCTCGCCTTCGGCCGGCGTCGTGACGATGGTCACGCCGGATGCCGGTGTGCCGGCCGACGGGTCTTGCACGGTCCATTCAATGGTAGGGGCGCCGGAGGCTACCGCATCGTAGCGAAGCACTTCGCCGGCGTAGAGGCGCTCGGGTGGCGCCGAGGTGATCACGGCAGGACCGCCGGAATCGATGACGGTGATCGTGAACGTCTGATCGCCGAACACTTCGCTTTCGACCTCCGTCGCACGAAGGACGACGTCCCGTTCGCCCGCTTGGTCGGACGTAGGCGTCCAACGGACCGCCCCGGTATCGGCGTCGATCGTCAGCCCTCGCGGCGCGACCACCGCACTCCAGGAAACCGGACCGCTCGCCACGACGTCCGGATCGTACGCGTACTGTGCCCCAACGGTTGCTTCTGTGGGCGGCTCGGTGACAAACACGGGCCCGCTCAGGCCGCCGACTTCCACATCGAACGCTTGCGCGTCGGATCCAGCCAGATTCGTTGCGCTCACTTCGATTGTCACGGTGCCGTGGCTCTGCGGAGTCCAAGTCACGATCCCCGACGCGGGATGGATTGAGAATCCCTGAGGGCCAGAGACCAGCGCGAACCGGAGGGGCGTCATGCCCTCGGCGACGACCGTGTAGTTGAACGGCACGCCGACGATTGCCGTTGCCGGGGGCGTCGTCGTGATCTCGGGAGCGACTCGCGCATTCGGTGTGGATCCCCCGCCACAGGCGCCGAGGGCGATGCAAACAGCCGCGCGTGCGGCCAACCAATTACGCATAGGTCGAATCATTCGGTTCTCTTCAATGGCCCGAATTACTATGCTAACAGATTTTTCTGTTTTCAACGTCAATAAGGTCGCATTTCAAGCCCCGGATCCCGCTTTTCCTTCAGACGCGCCCCTGCTGAGATCGGCGAGGACTTCATCGACTCCTTTCGCCGGTCATATGAGGTACTTAGCGTATCATGGGCCTCTTTCACCCCAGCCTGACGGCGCACTTTTGCAGTTGCGTATCGGCGTTGGCGCTGCGATGATGCAGGCCATGTTTAACTGGGACGATGTGCGCTACTTCCTGACGCTGCAGCGCCACGCGACCCTTGCTGCCGCCGGCGCTGCATTATCGCTGGACCCAACGACCGTCGGGCGGCGCCTGGTGAAGCTCGAGGAGGAGCTGGGCGCGCGCCTTTTCGATCGAACCCCCAACGGATACGTCCTGACCGACGCCGGCCATCGCCTGCTGCCCCGCGCCGAACGGATCGAGCGTGAGGCGCTGGGCGTCGAGCGAGACGTCGCGGGCGAAGATCAGAAGCTAGAGGGCGTCGTCCGACTCACGGCCACCGAAATGCTGACCACTCGGTTCATCGCCCCGCACTTGCGACGCTTTCGCGAACGCTACCCGGAAATCCAACTCGATCTCAACTGCACCAACCTGGAAGTGAACCTCGCCCGGCGCGAAGCCGACATCGCTCTGCGTCTCGCACGACCGACCCAAGAAGACCTGATCATCAAGCGCCTCTCGTTCATTCACCTCGGTCTCTACGCATCGCGCGACTACGTCGACCGGTTCGGTCTACCAAGGGACTCTCTGGCCGGGCATCAAGTCATTCTCTTCACCGACGTACGTCCGTTTCGCCGCGAGAATGAGTGGGTCGAGGCTCGCATGGACGGAGCGCGGGTCGCTCTGCGGTCCGACAGCGTGTCGGCGACCTATTCCGCGACTGCGGCCGGCACCGGAATCGGGCTGCTCCCTTGCCTCGTGGCCGACCACGACCACCACTTGGTGCGCGTTCCGCTCGAAGGTGCGCCCGAGCCTCGACAGATCTGGCAAGCGGTGCACAAGGATCTTCGCGACAGCGCGCGAATCCGCGCCGTCCTGGATTTCCTAGGGAAGATCCTGGCCGCGCCAGTCGACAGCGCCTCTGCGGCCTAGTCGCGAACGGCGCTAGGAGAGCGAGATTCCGTCCGCCCCCATCTTGACCGAGAGGCGACGCGCGCCCCAGGCTCCGGAGCTGGGCTCGAAAACGCCGGCGCAGCGCCTACCGCAGGTCGGGCAGCACCCTTCCCGGAGGTTCCATTCGAGGATCTCATACCAGTCTCGGGCAATCAGCACCGTCCCGCACTCGGCGCAACACGTGGTGTCGCCTTCCCGGTCATGAATGTTGCCCGTGTAGACGTGATGAATGCCCTCTTGCATGGCGATCTGTCTAGCCCGGTGCAAGGTCGCGCGTGACGTCGGTGGCACGTTTAGCATCTTGTAGTTGGGGTGGAATGCCGAGAAATGGAGCGGCACGTCGGGGCCCAGCGCTTCGACGATCCATGCGCTCATCCGCCGGAGCTCATCATCGCTGTCGTTGTGATCGGGGATGACGAGATTGGTGATCTCGAACCAGACGTCGGTCTCGTTTCGAAGATAGCGAAGGGTATCGAGGACCGGCGCCAGTCGACCGCCAGCAATGCGCCGGTAGAAGCCTTCGTCGAAGGCCTTCAAATCGATGTTGGCCGCGTCGATGAATGAGAAGAACTCGGTCCTCGGCTCCGGGTTGATGTAGCCGGCCGTCACCGCGACCGTTCGAATGCCCACGTCCTTGCACACGGCCGCCACATCCCGCGCATACTCGAGGAAAATCACCGGGTCGTTGTACGTGAAGGCCACGCTGCGGCAGCCCAGGCGCTCTGCCGCCTGAACGATGTCCTCGGGCCCCGCGGCGTCGGCGAGTGTGTCCATCTGACGAGACTTGGAGATGTCCCAATTCTGGCAGAACTTGCAGGTCAGATTGCAGCCCGCCGTGCCAAAGGAAAGCACCGGCGTTCCAGGCAGGAAGTGGTTGAGGGGCTTCTTCTCGATTGGGTCGACCGCGAATCCACTCGACCGAGCATAGCTCGTGAGCACGATGGCGTCGTCCTCGCGTGCGCGGATGAAGCAAAGCCCGCGCTGCCCTTCGCTCAGCTTGCAGGCTCGCGGGCAAAGCTCGCAAAGGAGCCGCCCGTCGTCGAGCCGACTCCAGTAGTCGGTCGCTACCGTCGATCGGAGTGGACGAACCATCAAGAACACGTTGCGCATCCTGGAGGCTAGGCGCAAGCCTGAGTGGCTTGCGTTGACAAGGGCTCCACCGTGCACAAGTTCGCTGTGTGGCGACGGTGCGACCGGCGGCAGTAGCAGGCTCATTCTATCCGGCCGAGCCTCGCGCGTTGCGTTCCCTGATTCACGGATACCTCGATGCGGCGCGCGAAACGTCTGCGGGTCCCAATCCTTGGCCGAAGGCGCTGATCGTGCCGCACGCTGGCTACATGTACTCTGGACCGGTTGCCGCCACGGCGTTCGCACGAGTCGAAGCTGCGCGGGAGCTCGTTTCTCGCGTCGTGTTGATTGGGCCGAGTCACCACGTGCCGTTCGCCGGCCTCGCGGTTCCGAGCAGCACGGCCTTCGGGACACCCCTGGGCTCCGTCGCGATCGACGAAACCGCACGCCGGCAAATCCTCGGGTTTCCCTTCGTCGAGGTTCTCGACGATGCGCATCACTGGGAGCACTCGCTCGAGGTGCAGTTGCCATTTCTTCAGGAGGTGCTCGCTGCGTTTGCAGTGCTACCGATTGCGGTTGGCCGTGCGTCACCGGCACAAGTGGACGAAGTCTTGGAAGCCCTCTGGGGTGGAGACGAAACCCTCATCGTCGTTAGCTCGGACTTGAGCCACTATTTCGACTACGACACCGCGAGGCGCATGGACGCCGCGACCGCATCGGCGATCCAATCCTTGGAACCCGAACGGATCGGTTCGGAGGACGCCTGCGGGCGCATCGGGGTCCAGGGTCTGTTGAAAGCCGCGCGTCGGCACGATCTCCTGGCGCGCACCTTGGACTTACGAAGCTCGGGCGACACCGCAGGCGGCCGCGCGGAGGTCGTCGGCTACGGCGCGTGGGAGCTCACGGTCGCCAAGAACGGCTCGCCATAGCGCTCGATGCGTGCCGGTCCCATCCCATGAATGCCTGCGAGCGCCTCGATCGAGGTCGGTTTGTAAGCCGCGATTTCAAGAAGCGTGCGGTCGTGGCAGACGACGTAGGCCGGAACGCCTTTGGCTCGAGCGAGATCGAGCCGGGTCGCGCGCAGGCTCTCGAAGAGCGAGGAGTCGACATTGTCCGGAAGCTCCCTCTCCGAGGCTTGACGCTCTTTTTTGTGCGCCCGCGGCTGGCCGGCGTCTGAGGGAGGGACGAGCACGCGCACCGGCTCCTCACTCTTCATCGTGGCGACGCCGAGCGGCGTCAAATAGGGAATCGGAAACTCGCCAGCGCTGAGGTCGACCAGGCCGGCGGTGATCATCCTTCGCAGGAGCGCGAGAACCCAGGCCTTGGGATGGTCCTTGAGCAAACCGTGCGTGCTGAGCTCGGTGAGGCCCAAGCGGCGCAGCCGTTCGTTGTCCGTCCCGTGAAGCATGTCGGACACGGCCGTGAGCCCGGCGCGCCCCTGGTTGCGGGCGACACCGGCCAGGGCCTTGCGCACCAGCAGCGCCTCTTCTTCGGAGGCGGCTCGCGGACCGCCATCCTCGCCACGCTCTTCGAGGCGCTCGCACACGTCGCAGTGACCACAGCCGCCGAGGGTCTCCTGCTCGTCGCCAAAGTACCGCAGGATGAAATCGTGCCGGCAGCTTCCCGCTTCGACGTACCGCATCAGATCGAGAAAGAGGCGCCACTGCTGCTGGACGTGAGCCGGGTCTTGGACGTCGCCCGGGTCTCGCCCGCCGCTGAAGCCGATCAGGCGGCGTCGAAGCGCGAGATCCCCCGAGCTGGTGAGCAAGAGCCCGTGCGCGGGTTGCCCGTCGCGCCCCGCGCGCCCGACCTCTTGATAGTACGCCTCGACCGAGCCAGGCGCCTGCACGTGGACGACCGTGCGGATGTCGGCCCGATCGATTCCCATCCCGAACGCGTTGGTGGCGACGACCACATCGAGAGAACGATTTGCGAAACGCCGGTTGACGTCCTCACGCACCGAAGCCGGAAGCCCAGCGTGATACGCTGCGGCACGCCAACCTGCTTTGGCGACTGCCTCTGCGACTTTTTCGGTGTTGCGACGGGTCGCCGCATAGACGATCGCGCCGCCTTCGGGCTTGTCGGGATTGCCCAGCGCCTCTCGAAGCGCCTTTAGCATTTGTTTGCGCCGCTGCGTCGAGCTGTCGCTCTCGACGACGGCAAGATGGAGGTTCGGTCGTGAGAAGCCGCGCAAAATGACGGCACTTTGGTCGGAGCCGAGACCAAGCCGTTCTTGAATCTCGCGACGCACGATCGGCGTCGCCGTCGCCGTGCAGGCGATGACGCGAGGGGGCTTCAAGCGCTCGATGACCTCGCCAAGCCTCAGGTACGAGGGCCGGAAATCGTGGCCCCACTGCGAGATGCAATGCGCTTCGTCGATGGCGAGCAGCGCGGGCCGAATCCCCGCGAGCCTGTCGACCAGCCACGGCGATTCGAGCCGTTCGGGCGCCACATAGACGAGTTGATAGCGGCCCTCGAAGATTTCACGCTCGCGACGCTTCACCTCTTCGGGATCGAGGGTCGAGGCCAGATACGTCGCCGCAACCCCCCGCTCCGTCAGCGCGCGCACCTGATCTTCCATGAGCGCGATGAGGGGCGAGATCACGATCGAAGTCCCTTCAAGGACCGCTGCCGGAAGCTGGTAGCAAAGCGACTTGCCGCCGCCCGTCGGTGCGATGACGATCACCCGCCGCCGCCCCTCGAGGAGCTCTTCGATGGCTTCACGCTGCCAAGGGTGAAACGCCGAAAGCCCGAAACGCTCTCGCAAAGCCAAGTCGATGTCGGTCATGAACGAAAGGCACCGTAGTGCGGCGGAGGACGGCATGCCAGACGTATCGGACGCCAGCAGCAGAAGTTGCCCCTCACAATCGTCGACAGATGAGACAGGCGATTTCCGTGGCGCGTTCCATGACGAGCATGTGGCCGGCGCCTTCCAGGATATGGAGCTCGTTGTCGGGGATTTGGGCGGCTAGGTACTGGGCATACTTGACAGGGGTCAGGGCGTCCTCCGTTCCCGCGACGATCAGGGCGGGGACTCGGATGTCCTTGACGTCTTCCATTCGGTTGAAGCTGTCACAGGCGCGCCAGTCTAGGCCCCCGGTTTCGATCGGCGTGAGCTCGCGCTGCTTCGATGCTTCGGCGACGAGCGCCGGATCGGCGCCCCGCTCGTAGAGGCCCGGAAGGAGCGGCGCGATGGCGGCCCCGGATGTTGCAGCCTGCTCGAAGAGTTGGAGGATCATCGGGTGGACCCGAAGGCGGGCGCCCGTGGCAAGTAGAACGATGCCCGCGAGGCGTTCGGACGGAGAGGACAAGGCGTGCTCGATGGCAATGCCGCCGCCGAGGGAGTGGCCGACGATCAGGTAGTCGCCCTGCACTTCCGATTCGAGAAATCGCGATAAGAACGCTTCCATCTCCGCGACGGTGCCGATCGCTGGCCCGTCGGTTCCCGCTCGCCCCGGAAGGTTGATCGCGTAGCGATCACGACCCGGCATCGCGTCGAAGAGGCGATCATACACGTGATGATTGTCCGCCGAGCCGTGGACGCAGACCAAGGCCGGCCCGGTCCCCGGCTCGTGTCGGAACGTCACGGCGCGTCCGTCGATCTGCCGGCTCTCTACCAAAGGGAAAGGTCCTCGCTTGCGCTTGCCAATCCCACGGCTTGAAAGCGAAAGAAACGCTCACGCGCGTAGGTGCCGGTGTACTCCAATGCGAGCTCGTCGAAGCTCACGGTCCGGAGAAACCGATAGCCGCATTCGGCCATCAAGGGGGTGGGGTCGTCGATGCCGAACCGCATGGGCTCACCGAGCTCTTCGATGATTCCCTTCATCGCCCGATCTTCCTCCCGGAGGCGCGGGCTCGACTTCGCCATGTTGCTGTTGAGGTAGTCGAAGACCAGAAGCGAGCGGGGGTCGAACTCCGATGCGAGTCGCTCGAGCGTCGAGCGCGCCGCGGCCTCGAGGAGGTAGTAGATGACGCCCTCCCAGACGAAGCACGTCGGCGACCTTCGGTCGAGCCCGGCGGTTTCGAGGAGCTGAACGAAGTCGTCCCGTTCGAAGTCGCAAGGGACAAACGTCGCCGCTTCGATTGGATAGGCTGCAAACCTCGAAAGGCGTTCATGTTTATCCGCTTGGCTGGCAGGCTGGTCGACCTCGAAGAAACGGACACCTGCACGCCCCAGGCGCGCAGCCCGGGTATCGAGCCCGGCGCCGAGAATCACCACCTGCCCGACGCCGCGATCGAGCGCCCGCGTCACGCAGTCGTCGAGATAGCGCGTCCGAAGCGCCATCCAAAGCTCCATCGAGGGCGAGTGCGCGTCCCAGCGACGGGAAAGCGCTTCGCCCTCGGCTCCCGCAAGGCCAAGCGCCCAGGGGTCATCGCAGATCGGCGTTGCCGTGGCGGAGGCCCGGCCGCGATAGGCGGCGACCATGATCGCCGTCCGGCTGGCCGCACGCGATTGGGTCACGCCTAGTGTCCGCGCTCACGATCGACGCCCGGATGACTCGGGTCGCCTGGCTCGTGGCGTGGGTTGGCGGTCAGGTAGGATCCATCCCGCCCTGGGATCGAGAGCAGGGTGTCTTTGTCGAAAATGAAGTGCTCCCGACGGGTCGATGGCGGCATGTGCATGCCCGTGTCCATTCGAATGGCATCGCAGGGGCAGGCTTCAACGCAGTACCCGCAGAAGATGCAGCGCAGCTCGTCGATGGTGAACACCGCGGGAAAGCGCTCGTAGCCGTAGCGCGGATCGTCGGGCTCGTACTCGGCCGGCTCGATGTGAATGCACTGGGCGGGACAAGCCGTGCTGCAGCAAAGGCATGCCACGCATCGCGGTGAGCCGTCGGTTCGCTGGGTGAGCCGGTGAATGCCGCGGAAGCGTTCCGGGTACTCGACCGTCTCTTCCGGGTATTTCACCGTGGCGATTTCGCTCTTCGCCTTCGGGCCGAAGGTGTTCTTGAAAAAGCGGCCCATCGCAAGGCCGAGACCCTTGGCAATCTCGGGGAGATAAACCTGCTCGGCGACAGTGCGACCTGATTTCTTGATGACTTTGACTACAACTGCCATGCGCGACCTCAGAAAAGCTTTTCGAAGAAACCGACCCAGCCATCGAGCCAGCCCGACAAGATGAAGGCGCCGATGACCAGAATGTTGAGCAGGGAAACAGGCAAGAGGCCCTTCCAGCATAGCGACATGAGCTGGTCGTAGCGGAACCGAGGAAGCGTCCAGCGGATCATGAGCTGGAACCAAATCAACACGATGATCTTGAAGAGGAAAACCAGGAACTGAATGGCCACGACGAGCCAATGGACCAGCGGCACGGAGTAACCCGCGGACACGAAGGGCAGCGTAAACTCGAAGCCATCGCGATAGAGAAAGGGCACATCCCAACCGCCGAGGAAGATCACCGAGGCAAGCGCGGCCAGCGAAACCACTTCGACGAACTCACCCATGAAGAACATGCCGAACTTCATACCGGAGTACTCGGTCAGGTAGCCGCCGACGAGCTCGCTTTCGCCCTCGGGAAGGTCGAAGGGTACGCGCTTGGTCTCGGCGACGGCGGCCACGAAAAAGTTGATGGCCGCGAGGGTCAACGGCGGAACGAAGATCCCCCACATGTGATCGTATTGCCACATCGCCATGTCTTCGAGGCGAAGCGAAGCGTAGACCATGAAGGCCGGAACGAGCGTGAGGCCGAGGACGACTTCGTAGCTGACCATCTGGCTCGCGGCGCGAATCCCGCCGAGCAAGGAGTACTTGTTGTCCGAGGCGTAGCCGGAAATCGCAGCCCCGATGATGCCGGTGCTGGCGATGGCGAAGATGAAGAGGATGCCCACGTTGATGCTGGCCACTTGCATGGGCACCACGGGGCCAGCGATTTCACCGGTTCGCGGGAGCACCTGATTGAGGTAGTCCCAGTGCAAGCTGCTGGCGAAGGGGATGACCGCAAAGGCTGCGATGGCCGGGATGAGCGCGATGATCGGACCCGCGGAGAACAAGAGCTTATCGGCCTTGGGCGGAACGAAGTCCTCTTTGAAGATGAACTTCAAGGCGTCCGCCACAGGGTGCAGGAGACCCAGGAGCATGATCTTGCCCCCGTTGCGGACGAGCATGCCGTGCACGCCGTAGCCGACTCGGAGCAAGACCGAGGCCGCGCCGAAGCCGACCAGGGTGGCGGTCAATGCGGAGGTCGAGAGCGGGAGCGGGTTGCTGCCTTTGACGGCAACGAAAGTCAGCGTGAGCAGCGCGACGATCGCGACGATGCCAGACAGCGCAGCGAGACGCCACATGGGAAGACGCGCGCGATCGATGAAGGCCACCGCCGAGGCCGGTAGCGTGATGGCGGCGCGACTCGGCCCCAGCCGGTCCTGAATCATGGCGCTCTGGCGCCGCTCGGCCCAAATGATGATCGGAGCGAAGGTGCCGACGGTGATCACGAGGACGACAAGCACCTTCACCAGGGAGGAGATGACCAAAAACGTCGTGGTCATTGAGCCGCCTCCGCCGCGTCCACGAGCCCCTGACGCAGGCCTTCGAGGCTCTCGAAGCCGAGGTCCTTTCCGAGCCGACGGGCCAGATCCGAAATCGTTTTCCAGGCGGGCTCGACGCCTGCCGGCCGGGGCAGCACCGGCCCGAACGACTGCGACATGCCCTTGGCGTTCACGAAGCTACCGTCGAGCTCGGACGTGTCGGCGACAGGAATGGCGACCGAGGCCACGGCCGGCAGCGCGCCCACGTGGCTCGTGAGCGAGACGACCCTGTCCAAAGCGAGCAGGGGCGCGAGCTGTTCGAGTGTTTCTTCGCTTGCCCAGCCGAGTGCCAGCACCGCCTCGACCGCGCCGGATTGAACGTCCGCCAGCAGGTCGGCGACCGACTTCAACGCGCCTCCTCCTGCGGCCAGGATCGCACCGGCGCGATTCGGATTGTGGTCTTCGCTGCGAAGGATGTCGTCGCCTTCCCAGCTTGGCAGCGCCGCCAGGTAGAGCCGCTCTGCGCCCAAGGCGGAGGCGAGCTTGACCAAAGCAAGGTTGTCTTCAGTGCTGTGCTGAGCGCTGAGAACGACCGCGAGCTTGGCCCCATCGACCGCCTCGAGCTTCTCGGCCCCGAGAATCAGCGCTTCGTCTTCACCGAGCGGCATGCGCGCATCACCACGGCCCACGGTCGCCATCAGCAGCCGGTCGGTATCGTGGCGTGTGTAGGTCATCATCCCGTCGTCGCACATCCAGAACTTGTTCACGTCGGCGTTGTCACGGGGGCGAAGGCGGTAGATCTTGCCGTTGCGCGGGTCGTAGTCGGCGTGGCTGTTGCAGCCGGTGGCGCACCCGGTACAGACGCTCGGTGCCGACTTGAGGAACCAAACCCTCGCCTTGAAGCGAAAATCCTGGCTCGTCAGCGCGCCAACCGGACAGACGTGCTCGGTCATCAGCGTGTACTTGTGGTCGAGCTCTCTGCCCGGCGCGAGTATGATTTCGTTTCGGTTGCCGCGCTCGCGCATGTCGAGGACGTGGTCCTTGGCGACTTCGTCGCAGACGCGTATGCAGCGCGTGCACATGATGCATCGCTCGGCGTCATAAACGATGGTCGGGCCGAAACGGACCCCTTTTGGCTTGTGAACCGGCTCGGTGAGCTTGCGCTTCAGCGTGCCCTGGTGCTCGTAGTAGTAGTCTTGGAGCTTGCACTCACCCGCCTGGTCGCAGATGGGGCAATCGACCGGATGATTGAGTAGCAAAAACTCCTGCACGGAAGCCTGTGCGGTCTTGACCTCCTCGTTGGTGGACGAAATCACCATGCCGTCGGCGGCCTCGAGCTGACAGGCGGGCTGAAGCTTGGGCTTGGTGGCGGGGACGTACTCGCCCTTGGCTTGGTCGAATACGAGTTGCGGCATCGCCATCTGGCGGCCGCTCTCGATGTGAACCAGGCACATCCTGCAGTTCGCCGCAATCGAAAGACCGGGGTGCCAACAGTAGTGCGGAATCTCGATACCCTCGCGCCAAGCCGCCTGCATGACGGTCTCTCCGGGCTCGAAGCCAATCTCTTTGCCATCTAACCTAAACTTGGGCATCGCTTACCGGTCACACTCCCCACCGATCATGTTGACCGATCCGAACGTTGGAATGATGTCGGCGATCATTCCGCCGAGGAGCATTTCGCGAGATGCCGCGAGGTTGTACCAGCACGGCGGGCGGACGCGCACCCGGTAGGGGGTGCCGCTTCCATCCGAGACGATGTGGAACCCGAGCTCCCCGTTGCCGCCTTCGGTAAAGCTGTAGACTTCGCCCTTCGGCGTTCGCAGCCCTTCCATTACGAGCTTGAAGTGGGCGATGGTGGCTTCGATCGTCGTGTAGACAGCATTTTTTTCGGGGTAGACGATACGCGGGTCATCCACGTTGATCGGGCCGTCATCGGGCATCTGCTCGATGGCCTGCTCGATGATGCGGACGGACTGCCGAATCTCTTCGAGGCGGACCATGAAGCGGTCCCAATTGTCGCCGTCCTCGCCGACCGGCACCTCGAAATCGAAGCGGTCATAGACCAGGTAGGGATGATCCTTGCGAACGTCGTAGGGAATTCCTGTGGAGCGGGCGACGGGGCCGGTGACACCGTACGAGAGCGCCTGCTCTTTGGTCAGGATCCCAACACCCTGCATGCGGTCGAGGAAGATGCGATTTCGGAGAAGCATGGTCTCCGTTTCCTTCACGACTTTGTGAACCTCCGGAATCAAGTGCAGCACGTCGTCTTTGAAGGTTGCTGTAGGGGGCTCTGCCATGCCGCCGATTCGGCCGAAGCTGTGCGTCATCCGGGCGCCCGTTTCGCGCTCTAGGATGTCCCAAACCCAATCGCGCACCTTGAGCAGCCAGAGGAAAGGCGTGAACGCACCGAGCTCCATCGCCGAAGCGCCGTTGCAGGTGAAGTGATCGGCGATGCGCGACAGCTCTCCGAGGATGACTCGGTAGTACTGGCAGCGTTCGGGCACTTCGATTTCGAGAAGCTTCTCGACCGCAAGCGCCCAGCCCACGTTGTTGAGCATCGGCGATACGTAGTTGAGGCGGTCGGCATAGGGAAACACCTGCGCCCAGGTGCCGCGTTCGCAGGACTTCTCGAAGCCCCGGTGCAGGTAGCCCGGCTGCACGTCCAGGTTGACGAGGGTCTCTCCATCGAGGTCCATGACCATGCGAATCGTGCCGTGCATTGCTGGATGCGACGGCCCCATGTTCAAGCGCATGGGGTCTTCGGAAAGCTCGAGCGCCGCCTCTTCGTTCAACAGCTCGTCCGCGGGTTGCATCTACGCCTCCGAGCCTTCCTCGGACGCCGCGTCGGGCGCCTTCTCCGCTTCGGCTTCCGCCGCCATCCGCGCTTCGATCCGCGCTTGAATTTGCTCGGCAGCCTCCGAATCGCTGAGGGTGCGCCGCTGGCCCTGCTGGACGCCGATCGCAGGCGAGACCTGCTGGTCGCGACCGGCCAGGCGTGACTCCCAGTCGATGCGTGCAAAAGGCTGGCCTTCTTCGATACCGAACGGCGCTAGCTTTTGGATTTCGCCGACCTCCCGGTAGGGCACCAGGGGCTGCGCCTTGTCGATGGGATAGTCCTTGCGAAGCGGATGGCCGACGAACTCCTCATAGAGAAGGATGCGGCGCATGTCGGGGTGGTCTTTGAACTTGATCCCGAACATGTCCCAGACTTCGCGCTCGGCCCAGTTCGCGCCCGCCCAAAGACCGCTGAGCGTCCCCGGCTCCTCGCCGTCCGACACGCGCGTGCGGAGGCGAATTCGCGCCCCGTTGACCGAAGAGCGCATGATCAGCATAAGGTCGAAGCGGGCCGACTCCCGCTCCGGGTAGTCGATCGCGGTCAGGTCGATGAAATGGTCCATCTGGAGATCCGCGTCGTCTTTGATGAACTGCGCGACTTCGACCCAGTCTTTGATCGCAACCCGGGCCTCGTGATCGCCGAACGCGTCGCTCGTCTCGAGAACGCGTTCGCCAAACTGTGTCCTTAGCCGGTCGAGGACCGCCTGGCTCATGACTTGCCCTTCCCCGTTCGACCCGGCGCACGCTCGGGAACCAGATGGGGTGGCACGACGATGGGCTTACGGTCGTTCGCCTGAATCTTGTCCTGAAGGAGCATCAGCGCATCGAGGACGGCTTCGGGGCGAGGAGGGCAGCCCGGGATGTACACGTCCACCGGGATGACTTTGTCGACACCGGGAATGGTGGTGTAGTTGTCATAGAAGCCGCCACACGACGCACAGGTGCCAAATGCGACGACCCACTTGGGATCGGCCATCTGCTCCCAGATGCGGCGGATCACCGGGCCTTGCCGCTGGCTGATCGTGCCGACCACCCAGAGCACATCGGACTGACGAGGGCTGAAGCGAGGCGCCTCGGCACCGAAGCGCGCAATGTCGTAGCGGGGGGCGGCCGTCGCCATGAACTCCATCCCGCAGCAAGCGGTCACGAATGGATACTGGAACAGCGACCACTTCCGAGCCCATTGCAGCAGGTCACTCAGGCGCGTGGTCACCGCGACCTCGCCACCACCTTGGAGGACTTTCAGGTCTCCCATTCGAGCGCTCCCTTTCTCCAGACGTAGACCAAAGTCACGCTGAGAACGACGAGGAAAAGCACCATCTCGACAAACCCGAACCAGCCGAGCTCGATGAACAGGCTAGCCCAGGGGTAGAGAAAGACCGCTTCGATGTCGAAGACCACGAACAGGATCGCCGTGAGGTAGAACTTGATGCTCAGCCGGATGTGGCTTGCGCCGGTCGTCTCCGAGCCCGACTCGTAGGGGATGGCCTTCTCGGCCGTCATGTTCTTGGGGCCGAGCACCGTCGTCAGGCCGAAGACGGAAAGGGCGACGAGCAAGGCGACGCCAAGCATCAGGAACACCGGAAAATAGGCCGAGAACATAGAGAGGCGGACTCCGAGACGGGCGGGTGTCGCCGGTCCGAAAGTGCTTAGTATCACCCCCAGGGGGTGTCAATGAAGGCAGCGGCGCCGTTTGCGCGATGCGCGACGTCGACGGAGGAGCAGCGCAAGGCCCAAGGCCAGCACCGCCGGCCCGAACGGTCCCCCTGCCCTGCCCGAAGGCTTGATTTCGCAGCCGGATGCAGAGCCTGGCCACGCGTCGGGGACGCGACCTGATTCGCCGGTCACATCATTGGGCGGGGGCTCGTTTCCCGCTTCGACCGCCGGATTCGGCTCTGGCGGGGTGACTCGAAGGCGAAGCGCCGGATCGCCGAGGAGCATGTAGACCTGATGCAGCTGGACGGGCTCGTTAGCGGCTGCCCGATGCGCCCTGAGCATGGCCTCTCCGATCGTCTCGGCGTCGGAGGCGAAAACCGCTTCGGTGAAGCCCCTTCGCAGCGCGTCCGAATCGACGTGGTTGGACCAACCGGTCGCGCTGAAGATCCCCGCGCTTGCGCCTGTGGTCAGCAGGTCCTCGCCGAGGGAGGCAAAGCCCGGGATGTCAAAGCGGAGCATGTTGCAGCTCCAGCTGAGGACGACCGGGCTGCTCTGCAGCTCGGCGAGCCCGGGAACGTCGGCCTGTGTCAGCAAGCCTTCGTCTGCCAGCCGATCGAGCCCAGCGTGCCCGACGTAGCTCACCCAGCCGAGTGGTCCCTGCCACATCGAGAACAGGCGATCGCGCGCCGCTTCGAGGCTCTCGTGGTTCAGGTCGATTTCCTGCCTCCGTTCGGGCGCGACCCAATCGGCAAGAATGCGACCTGCGGCGGCAAACTCGTCGCGCTTGGAGTCGTCGGCAGCGAACAGGGCATCCATCGACTCGTGATCCGCCTCGAAGGCCGCAGTGGCATCGAGGATGCGGCCGAGCTCCTCTCCGCTCGAAATCGGCAGTCGGCCCATCGCGATCTCGGGAACACCGTCGTCGCCGACGAGGTCGCCGAACATCGAGTCCGAGGGAAACAGGCCGCCGTCGGTCACGGCGAGCGCGGGCGGGAGCCAGTTGCCGCCAAGGCCCATGAGGTCGCGGTAGTCGAGGCTTCCCTTGCCCACCAGCGTCGCGAAGCGTGGTGCCGTGTCCCAGTGCTGCCACGCAAACCTGAGGAAATCGCGAATCGCGTTTGGATCCGCTTCACCGTCGCTGAACGCCCAGTAGACGTCGTCGACGTCGACGAGAAGGACGCGGTAGCCGTCGGCTTCGCGGTAGTCGGCAAGCGCTTGCGCATCGGCAAGGAGATGCGAGGCGCTGATGATCAGGTAGTCCACGTTCCGGTCGGTGGTGCGAAGGTTGGTCGCAGCGTGCGCCTGAACCAGGCTCGGAGCCGAAATGCTGCTTGGGGCGACAGCGAGGAAACGAAGACCGGAGCCTTGTTCTGCGAAGCTCAGGTCACCGGACTCGCTCAGCAGGGCCTCGCCATAGTACTTGGGCGCCGCCGGCGTCGTGACGTCGTAAAGGTGGACCGTCTCCGATGGCAGGCCCGTCACTGAGTGAACACCGTCCTCGGCACCTGCAAAGCGGAACACGGATCCGTCCGCCTGGGCCAGCCGGGGGTAGTCCACTTCGACGGCATCGACGTAGAGGACCGGCGGAGCTTCGCCGGCGACGTGCTGCTCGATGATGAGCTCGTTCTCTACGCGGGCCGCCACCTCCGCAAGCGGCACCCGAATCGTATGCCGCTTGCGGCCGAGCAGATCGAAGACACCGAGACTCTGCCCGTTCCAGTGGAGCTCGACGCGGTGCGGCTGATCTGGGTGGGCCGTGGCCCCGTGCACCAGAACGCGAAGCTCCTGGGCGCCCGGGCCGTCGAGGGCCGGCAAGGACACGGGAATCACCACCTCTGCTTTGGACGACAGCGCGTGCCAGAAGAACAGGTCCTGCCGGGGGTCGGGCGCGCCGCTCGGGCCAGGGAATACATTCTGCTCGAAGCGCTTCGTGTCGACGAAACGGTGGGGCTCGGCCGGTGGGCGTTCGACCAGCGTTCGCCGCTCCATCGTCACGCCTTCCTGCAACGACACGAGGTAGCGATGATGACTCGAAAACGGCGAGTGAATCTCAGAGGCGACGAAGCGCATCGCGGCGCCGTCCTCCACGGCGTGCCAGGCGACCGACTCGCCGCGAAGGCGAAGGTCCAGCTGACCCGAACGAATCAGCGCGATCACTGCATCACTGCTGGTGGCGAGTGCATCCGCGAGCGCCGACGCCTCCACTCGGACCAGCCCCGCCTGCTCCACTCGGAGCTCGACGGCAGATGGCAGGCCTGCGCTCTTGCTCGCGAACCCGAAATGCGTGCGGACATTCGCCGGTCGCGAGTGACGTCGAAGCACGACCGGATGTGGCGTCCTGCCGAGACGCGCCCCGGCACGAGCCAGTCCATCGCGGCTGCTGTCCCATCGCACCGATCGCTTGTAAGGCCCGTACTGAACGCTTCCACCGGACACCGTGCGCTCTTCGATGAGGTATTCGAGTTTCCCATCCGCAGGGGCAACGTCATCGCGCAGGGAGTAGCTGGCGCCATGCGGTGAACCTTCGGGTGAGGCAGCGAGCTCACCAACGAAAACGAGGCCGCCCGTGGCCTCGACGCGCCAAAGCCGAAACGCGGCCGCACCCACCTCGGTCGTGGTCTCCCAGGTGACCGTCAGCGCATCGCCCTCTCGCGTTACATCGAGCCCGGCAATCGCTGCGTACGTCACCGCGCTGCAATTGGTCAGTCGCTGCGAAGTCCCCGGAACCTCTTCGACGCAGGAGTTGGTTCCGGGGCCGCCGTTGAGCGTATCGATACCAGGGCCCCCGCTGAGGGCATCGTTGCCCGGCCCGCCCTGGAGCGTGTCGTTGCCATCTTCTCCGCTGAGCGTGTCCGCACCGTTGTCGCCGATGAGGGTGTCGTTGCCGTCGCCGCCCATGAGGGTGTCGTCGTCTTGCTTCCCCTTGAGAACGTCATCGCCGTCCCCACCGGAGACCCAGTCATTCCCCTTTCCACCCTCCATGTCGTCGTCGCCCGCTTCCCCATAGACGACGTCGTCGCCATCTCCACCTTTGAGCTTGTCGTCCCCTGCACCGCCGCAGATGTAGTCGTCGCCGTTGCGGCCATCGATGTCGTCGTTGCCGGCGGAGCCAAAAATGCAGTCCGCACCACTGGTACCGCGGATCCTGTTGTTTGCGTTCGAGCCGTCGATGTAGTTGGAGCCCGCAGGACAAACGTCAGGCACGCCGTCCATGTTGAGATCGGCTGTCGAGCATTGGGCGTGCGCTTCGAGGGACCCGGTGAGAACCACTAAACCAATGATCAGCGCTGCAAGCCTGCTCCCCCCGCGCCTAGGGGAGACGTTGGAGTCGGTTTGGTAGACTAAAACGACTAAGTCGGCTCTCATTAAAGAAAACTATGGCAAAAATTTTGCTGTCAGGCAAAAAGTGCAGTGAAGACATAAACGTCAGCTAGAGGGTGGGCCGGGCTCTCAGGCGCGGGTTGCGCGGCGCCGACGGACTCGCAGCGCGAATCCCAGAGTCAGGAAAACGGCTGAAAAGGGTCCAGCTGGACTGCCCTGGGGCTGAATTTCGCAGCCCGGAGCGGAATGGGCCGCAGCTGGGCTGGGGCTTGCCTCGGGCTCGCCGCCTGGATCGACGGGCAGCGAGTGGCTCGCCGGCTCCGGAACCGGATCGGACTGGGTTTCGGCCGCCACGCGGAGGCGAAGCGCCGGGTCACCGAGGAGCGTGTAGACCCGATGCTGGGGCACCGTCGCATCGGTGGCCCCTTGGTGGGCTCGAATCATGACCTCACCGATGGTCTCGGATTCCGAGGCAAAGGCCGCTTCGGTAAACCCGGTTCGAAGCAGATCGGTCTCGAAGTGATTCGACCAGCCGGTGGCGCTGAATACGCCGGCAGTCGCGCCTTCGATGAGCAGCTCCTCCCCGAGTGAGAAGAAGCCCGGGATGTCGAAGCGGACCATGTTGCAGGTCCAGCCGACCACCATGGGCGTGCTCGATAGCGACGCAAGTGCGGGTACGTCGGCCAAGGTCAGCAAGCCTTCGTCGGCCATGCGATCGAGTCCGCTGTGCCCGGCGTAGGTCATCCAGCTCAAGGACTCCCACATCGAAAACAGACGCGCACGGGCAATCTCGCGGGTCTCCGTATTCAAGTCGATGGTTCGAACGCGCTCTGACGGCGCCCAGGCGGAGAGCAGCTGCGCCGCGGCGGCGAACTCGTTGTACTCCGAATCATCCGCGGCAAACAGTGCATCCATCGACCCGTGAGTCGCTTCGAAGGATTGGATGACGTCGAGAATCGGGGCCAGCTGCTCTTCGGTGGTGATCGGAAATCGCCCAATGGCGATTTCGGGGGCGCCATCGACGCCGACGACGTCGCCCAGCATCGAGTCGGAGGGAAACAAGCCATCGGGCGTTGCAGCAAGCGCCGGTGGAAGCGCATTGCCCCCGAACCCTAGGAGGTCCCGGTAGTCGAGGTTCCCCTTGCCCACCAGCGCGACGAATCGAGGCGCGGCCTTCCAGTGCGCCCACGCAAAGCCGAGGAAGTCTCGAATCGCAAGCGGGTCCGGCTCGCCGTCAGCAAATGCCCAGTAGGCGTCATCGATGTCGACCAAGAGAACACGGTAGCCATCGGCCCTACGCAGCTCGGCCAGCGCCTCGGCGGCCGCGACGAGATGGGATGCCGCGATGATCACGTAGTCTTCGTCGTGGCTCAGCGAACGCAGGGTCGATTCGAAGTGCGAGGACACCTCGACCGGTGCCGATACGCCGGCCGGCGTTGACGCCAGGAATTGCAGATCGCTGCCTTGCTCCGTGAAGCTCAACCGTCCCGGCTCGTCGAGAGTGACTTCACCGTAGTGCTTGGGCGCCGCCGGGTCGGTCATGTCGTAGAGATGCGCGGTCGCGGACGCGAGGCCGGTGACACAGTGGGCCCCGTTCACGGCGCCGCCAAACCGGAACACCGGCGTATCGGCCGTGGCGGATTGAACGTAGTCCAGCTCGATGGTATCGACGTAGACGACGGGCAATGCGCCTCCGGCGACGTGCTGCTCGACCACGAGCTCGTTTTCAGGCATCACGGGAACCGCATCGAGCGGAACGACGAGGGTATGCCGCTGTCTCCCCATCAAATCAAAGACGCCGACGCTCTGCCCGTTCCAGTGCAGCTCGACGCGATGAGGCTGCTCCGGATGCTCCGTTGCGCCGTGCACGTAAACGCGCAGCGCCTGGGCTGACGAACCCAAGAGGCCTGGTAGGGACACAGGGATGACGACTTGTGCGTCTCCACTCAGCGCGTGCCAGAAAAACAGGTCTTGTCTCGGGTCCGGTCCGCCGCTGGGGCCCGGGAAGAGATTCTGCTCTAGGCGTTTGGTGGCTTGAAACGTGTGCGGCTCGAGCGCTTCGTTTCGAACGAGGGGACGCGCCTCCATCGTGGCACCCTGCCCGATGGCCACGAGATACCGGTGACGAGAGGAAAACGGGGAGCGGATCTCAGGCGCGACGAAGCGAATCGCAGCTCCGTCATTGACAGCATGCCAAGGGACCGATTCTCCGCCCAGCCGCAAATTGAGCCAGCCCGTGCGAATCAAGCCCGCCATGTCAGCGCTGCCCGATTGGAGCGCGTCTGCGAGCGTTGCGGCCGAAACCTCAATCACGCCCGGCTGGTCGACCAGCAGCACCGCACCGCTTGCCTGTTGCGCCGCGGCCCGCAACGGAATCGTGAGCGGAAAGAGGAGCAGCAACGAGACGACTACTAGCGACCTCACCGCGAAACCATGGCAGGATTTCCTATACGTAGGCTCATACCATTGTTTTTGAGCGCAAGTCTTGCTTGCCGTCGCCTCGTGCTCGAGTGCCCGGGTATCCGCTGAGGCCTGGCAGGACTTCCTGCGCCTCCTATCGGGCAGTCGCCGTTTCCCGCGGCTTACTGGCGCGGGTCAGGAGCCTGTGCGGACCGGCAACACGGCCGTCGCGTGGAGCTCCGGCATTTCGACATCGACCTGGACGCGGAACAGGGCGCCTTCGAGGTTTACATCGAGCCGGCATCGTGGCGACGAGGCGACCTGCAGCAGGCCGATCCCGCCGTTGCTGCGGATGTCGGTCGAGTTGATCAGATGATTGGTCAATTCATGCCAGAGCACGTTCGAAGTCTTGCTCGAGATGTGCTGGTGGATGAAGTTCAGGGCCCGTTTCGCTTCTTCGATGTCTTTGACGACGTTCGTCGACGACACGCAGATTCTCGGCTGGCCCTTTTTTAGTTGATAGCTGACCAGGAGCGACGGCGCTGGGCTTTGGTCCCAGTCGGCGTGGGTCACGATGTTGTCCACGATTTCGCGCACGGCGACCACCACATCCCGGACTGGGAACGGGTCTTCGAACATCGCGCCGAGCGTCCACTTCAAACCAAAGATGATCGACTCTGCGAGCTCGGGGCTGAATCGAAGTGGACTTATTTCAAGTTGATATTTTATTTTAGTGTTGTTGTTCATGAGGCCCGCCGGATTTCCGTGAGCTTCACGGGAGCGCCTGGTTGTTTGGAAATGCCGTCGACGAAAAGTCGAGACATACGAAGATGTTCGGATTGCTCCGGCTGTTCGCCCGTGGCGTAGATCGTCACGGGATGCCCCTGCGCGCGCATCGCGTGCAGCATGCGGTAAATCGCGTGCTGGGCCCGGGAAAGCACCTCGCCGAGATGCTCCAAATGGCAGTGCACATGGGCGACCTTCGCCTCGTCCGCGCGCTGCGCGAGCTCCTCCAAATGGGTAAGATATCGGTCGAAACGGTCGCCGTGCCGAACGACCAGGCCTCCGTAGAACCAGATGCTCAGTTCGTCCTGATCGTCGAGCTCGTGCTCAATTCTGAAGGTCGTGTTGCCTTCCAACTCGAATGTGCCGCTGTCTTGCACCTTCTTACCTCGCCCCGGGAATCTCGATGCCAATCAAGGTGACGTCATCAAACTGGAGGGTCGTGCCGCGAAACCGGTCGAACGACGCCATGACCGTCTCGGTCGCCGCGCGAATATTCGACGTGTCCTTTGTCATCCCCCATGCCTCCGCTAATCCGCCCAGGTCGCGGAACGTCTTTCCAGACCCGTTCGTCTGAGTATACAGCCCATCGGAGTAGAGAAACAACCGGCTCCCGGGCGAAATCGTGAGCTCGCGGGCCTGGTAGCTCATGTTGGGAAAAAGGCCGACCATGAACCCCGACGCGGCCGGCGGTTCCACAGGGCCCTCCCCCGACATGATGACGAAGGGCATTTCTCCCGCGCGTGCGTATCGAATCCTCACATGGTCGCGAGAGCTGGCGTCGAGGTCCATGCACAGAAAGCTCCCAGCCAGGTCGGCGTACTTGGAGGTGGCCACCTCGTTGAGACGTTCAAGGACTCCGCCGGCATCGAGGTTGGGGTGATCGAGCCCGGTGTATTCAGGTAAGGCCGCGGCGGCGCGTACCGCCGCCTTCACACCATGGTCGACCATATCGGCGAGGAACAAACGAACCCGGCTGGGGCCAAGCGGCGTCAGGTGATAGAAGTCCCCTCCCACCACATCGGCCGGGCGAAACTCGACGTGTGCGGTGAGCGGCGCCGGCATCTCGAGCCTGGGGAGCAGGGCGTTTTGGAAGTCGCGGGCGAGCTCGAGGTCGGATTGCACGTACTGGTGCTGGGCGCGCAGCATCAAATGGGCATCGAAGAGCGCCCTCTCTTGGCGACGCTTGTTCACCAAGTTCCGAACCCGAAGCAGCAGCTCCTCTTGAAGGAATGGTTTGAGAAGGTAGTCGTCGGCGCCATAGTCGAGCCCGCGCAGCTTGGTTTGCTCTTCGGTTCGAGCGGTTACGAGCATTACGGGCGTCCGTGAAAGGCGTCCGCCCCCATCTTTGATCGCCCGGCACAGCTCGGAACCCGACATGAGGGGCATCATGACATCCGAGACGACGAGATCGGGGTCCCAGGCTTTGGTGACCACCAAGCCCTCGGCCCCATTCTTCGCGGTTTTGACGTCGTATTCGTCGCGGAGAAGCGAGACCAGGTACCTGCGCATATCGGCGTTGTCGTCGACCACGAGTACCCGGGGTTTTGCACCGTTGGTCTCGATCGCGCCGGGTAGCCAGTCGGCCTCCGCGGGACGTTCCGTGGCCACGCGGTCCAGCTTCCGCTCGTCCGCTACCGCCCCCTCCGTGTCCGCCCCGTCTTCCCCGTGGACTTCGAAGTCGACCAGCTGGGGCGGCCGCACGCTCGTTACGGTTGCAGGCCTCGACGACGGTCGGATTTGATCGGCCGGCAGATGCGCTTTGCCGTGACGCAGCGAGACGGTAAAGGTCGTTCCGATTCCAAGTTTGCTCTCGACCCGGATGGAGCCGCGGTGAAGCTCGACGTAGCTTTGCACGAGTGCCAGGCCGATTCCCGTCCCCGGGTACTGACGCGTCTCGGACGAGTCCGCCTGCGTGAAGCGATCGAAGATCGTGTGTAGCTTGGACTCCGGAATTCCAGCGCCGGTGTCGCGAACGGCGATCTGAGTGGTGTCACTCCCGCGCATCACCGACACCTCGATACGCCCTCCTTTTTCGGTGAACTTGAAGGCATTCGACAAGAGATTGAGGAGCAGCTGTTCGAGCTTTTCGCGATCGACGTAGAGCCAAACCGGCTCCGATGGGACGATGACGTCCAGCCGGACTCCTTTGGCGCGCGTCGCGTCGCCGACCTCGCGCACGAGCTCGCGAACGACCGCGACCAGGTCCTCCTTGCTGTATTCCGCCTGGGCCCTGCCCGACTCGACCTTCGCCACATCGAGCAGCTGATTGATCAAGCGAAGCAGCCGTAGCTGATTGCGATGAAGCGCCTGAAGGTGCTGCTCCTCCTCGGCCGTGTGTTCCATCTTGAGGAGCGATTCCAGCGGCCCCAGAGACAGCGTCAAGGGAGTGCGGAGCTCGTGTGACACATTCGCGAAGAAGTCTGACTTCTGCTCGTCGAGCTCTTTGAGCCGGTCGTTGGTCAGCTCGAGCGAGGCCTTCGCCTTTTCGAGCTGAAGCTTGCCATGAAACGCGTTTCGTTCGAGGCGCAGCCGGAGCTGCTGGGAGACGATGATGACCAAGATCATTCCACAGATGAAAAGCTGGTAGCCAATGAAGTCGCGTGTGTCCTCAATGCCGCCCATGCCGACCAGGATGGGGAGCCAGTACATGCCGTACACTGTAAGACTGAACAACACAGCAAGCGTCCATGGCCAAAGGGTGACGAATCCCACGCCGACAAGCATCATCACGAGGACATACGAGTAGGGAGAGGCGTAGCCCTTATCGAGGAACGCGGCGGCGATGATGAAAGCCGCCCAGAGGGTGAAAATGCCGTACGTGACTAAATCAACGTAGCGTTTCAGCCGGACGCTCGAACTGATGGTCAGGCCGAGTGCAATGGTGGTGCCGACAAGCGCACCGCGAAGAATCTGCAAGGTCCAAAAGTGATCCGCGATTGCGATCCACTCGTAAAACATGAATGGGACCTGAATGAGAAGCGTGATGAGTATGCCGGCCTTGAACGCAACGAGGTTCTGCGCGAGCCGGTGCTCTTCGAACGCATGGAATTCGTCAGATGAGAGATCCAATATGGCGTCATGTATCTCCATTCGAACTGCTAGGAAGCCAGGGGTCGGCGTTCTGCCGCCCGGTTGAGCAATCCTTCCATGATCTTGGAAGGCCAGTATTCGGCGATGGCCTTGTCCCTCGCGACCGGCGTGGCCCAAACAGCGGTGTGCTCTCCGACGGCCAACTTGGTCTCCGAGCCATCGGCCGCGACACGGAAATACTGAAAGGATAAATCCGCCGCGCGCTCGTAGAGCGCCACCATGCGCATCTCGACCCGGACTCGGTCAAACGGCATTGCTTCGCGCAGCTGGGTCATTCGAAAGTTGGCGCAGATGAGCTCGGTATCGGGTCGACCGCTGAAATTCTCGGGCGAGAGCTCGTAGAAGAATCGATCTCGCACACGTCCTTGCCAGACGCCATAGGTTGCAAAATAGATGTTGCCGACGACGTTACCGTCTTCGAAGGACGTATTAAAGACCTCGTCTGCAAGGAGCAGACCGGTGGCTCTCGGACCAGGCATCTCCTTGAAGTGACAAACTCCGTAGTCGTAGTCGTTGCTTGGTGCCCGGGATACGCCGGAGCCGCGCGGCCCCATGAGCTCCAGGAACCCATGGAAGTAGTCCGGCCATTTCGTCGCACGCACCGCTCCGGTGGGAAGGACCTCCACCGCCGAGATCGTCATGTGGCTCCACGCAAACAACTGTGGATCACCTTCGTTGGGAGCAAACGGGATGGCCCACCATTCGCACACCGCGTCGCAATCGACGGCCGAGGCCCGCTCGACCCAAAGACGTCCCTCGATGATGTCATTGCATCGAGGCGTGCTGAGCATAGTCGTTTCGAATGCGTTGGTTGCCGACGTGATCTCGTTGGAGCGCAGCATGTCGAGGATCTTCACGTAGGCCCCTGGCGTGTTCAGACCGCAAACCTCCCGCATCTGGCCCATCCACTTGAAGAACCTAGTGAAGTAAAGCGAGCGAGTCGCCGATTGGGAGTCCTGGGCGGTCATGGGAAACCGGAACGCGAACGTGTCTTGGTTTTGATAGCCGTACCGCTTCATGGAGTGGACGCGATGCGCTTGCGCGGTTGCCCCCGTGTCGCTGTCCTTGGCCACCGCGGGGCGGTCCGAGACTGAGCCGCGTGCGGCCAGCTGTCCAACGGCAGGCCATTCGGGGCGTCGCAGAAGCGTGCGCGCACGGTAGCCGTATAGAGATTCGATCGGCTCACCCCCCGTGCTCACCGAGGAGACGGTGCCGACGTACGTATCGCCTTCCTTGCCGTCGATGGTGGCTCTACAAACTCGGTTCACAGGCCCGGTGGAACCCACATCGACGATGTCCCATCGATCGATGCGCACCGGGAGGCATTGGTCGGGAACCACGCAGAGCTGCAGGCTTTGCAGGAGTGCGTCCCGGAAGTACGGATCGCCGAGGAGCCAGGTCTCGCCCTCTTGCCCTTGACTCGCCGAGAACAGGCAGTGCTCGGAGTCGAGCGCGTTCAGCTGTTCGATGCGCTGAAAGCGCGGACCTTGGAAGAGGACCGAGCCGTAGAGGTGCGTTTTGGGGTGGATCGGTAGCGCGGCGGTGGGAATCTCCACCGTTTGCTCTCGCTCGCGCCCGCTGGCCCCGAGGACGAAACGCGCTGCGAAGTGTGTCTGTTCGAAGCCGGTTTGCTGGCAGCGAATCTTCGCATGAACGCACTGACGATCGGGCATCCCCCCGTCATCATCTTCAACCTCGGCGTGGATTTCGATGACCAGGCCGCGCTCGGGATGCACCACCAGCGGCCGCGTCAGCTCGACGTCCTCGACCGACAGAGGGAACGGAAGATCCGCCCGGCCGGTGACGAACGCAACGGCCTCGGCCATCGCTTCGAGACCAAAGACCGCTGGCAAGAGGTGAGAGCCCTCATAGACGTGATCCCGGACGTAGGGATCCCGTTCTAGATCGAGCTTGGTCCGACAGGTGAGCTCGCGGCCTGGCTCGAGAGCCAGGATTTGATCGACGAACCGGTGCGCCCGCGGAAGCGGAGGCATCAGCGGCTGCCAGGTATCGAGCGCTCCGAGACGCGCCGTGACGACGACCTCCCGCACGCCGGGATCGCGCGTCACCAGCTCGACAAAGCGAGCCGCCCCCTCTTCGACGGGAATCGCGTCGATACCGAGCTTGGCCAGTCGTTCGACGCTGCCGAGCTTGGCCCCCATGCCGACCTCGTCCCAGACGCTGTAGGCCAAAGATACGGTCTCGACCGATGGGTGACGGCCGGCGAAGCGACCCAGGCTCCGGTCGAGGGACTGGTTTGCAAATGCATACCATGCGTTCTGCGGCATGCCGACGACGCCAATGACCGAAGTCAGCGCGACGAATAGCTTGGGCGGTGCGTCATCCAACGCGTCGAACAAGTGCAGGGCGCCCGTGAGCTTGGGCGCGATTTCGTTCAGGACCTCGGACGGGTTGGGCTCTTCGACCCGGCGCGGCTGATTGAGCCCGGCGCCGTGCACCACGACGTCGAGCGAGCCGAAATCGCTTCGAACGCCGGTGACGAGACGCTCGACGTCCTGCCGCTCGGTGAGGTTGCATTGGCGGTACTCACAGCGAAGCCCGTCTGCACGGAAGCGCGAAAGCGTCTCGCGGATCTCGTTGGCCCCGGCGCTCGCGGCCTGCGCGTCCGGCAACGGCGAGCTCCCGACCAAGACCATGGTCGCACGCGTTTCGCGCGCCAAAGCCAAGGCGCAGCGTGCTGTGATCCCTTTGGCTCCACCCGTGACCAGCACCACATCGTCGGCGCCGATCGCGTTGTGGCGCGGCGAATAGGCCCTGCGATTTTGAAGCCGCGGCTTGCCGACGAGGCGTCGTCCTTTGGCGTCGTATCGAGCCGATACGAAGGTTCGCGCGTCCGCGAGCTCATGGACCAGAGCATTTGCGACGCGTGCGGACTGCCCCTCGGCGTCCATGAACTCGAGCGAGCGAACGCGAAGCTGCCGGCGCTCGAGGTGAACCGTGGCCGCGAATGCATCGGGCGACCAATCATAGTGACCCTTGCCGCGCGCGTCGGTTGAACGCAGGCGAACCCAGCTGACGCTCGCCGCACGGTCGCGCGTCGATGCAGCCGACGGCAACAGCCCGGCCGCGCTCGTGAGCAGGTCGACCACGTCGCCCAGTGCTTCGGCATCGCCCGATGCGCTCAGGTCGGGGCACAGGACCAACAAATGATCGAACTGGGTTTCGTCCTCATCCCCGTCGCCGTCTTCGCGAACAGAGACGACTGCGTCCTTCTTGGAGAGCTCCTCCACCAGCGCGAGGACGAGCGGATCGTTCGGATCCTGCGCGAACACGAGGACCTGCCCCTCGAGCGAAGCCGAGAGCGTCGGGCTTGGCGGCAAGGGCTCCGTTTCCCAGTCGAGCGCGTAGTTCGCCACCCAGGCGGTGTCGCGTTCGCTTCGGGCTTCCGCGGCCGATCGCCCTGCGTTCGAACCGGCGGATGCGCCCGACCCCGCATTGGCTTCGAGCATCTCCATGCGCTCGACGAGCTCCCCGAGCGTGGCGTCGGCGAACTGCGCGGCGTCGAACGCTTCGGTGATCCCGAGCTGATCCGCCAGGTCCGAAACGAGCTCGACAGTCTTGATGGAATCGAGATGAAGGTCGTCGACCAGTCGCAGGTCGAGGGTCAGGCTTTCGATGGGAAAACCGGTTTGCGCTCCGATCCCCGCGAGGACCGCACTCCGCACGGTGGGCTTCATGACAAACTGCGACTCTGCCACCTGACGATGCGGCAGCTCGGACTCGCCGTCGGGCGAAGCCGGGGGCGGGGGAATTAGGGTAAACGCGCGCTCGGCCGGCATTTCGATCACCGTCCCCGCTGCAGGTGTGGCCACATCGCGGAATGGGCGTTCGCATGGGTTCTCGATGAAGCGTCGCTCCGAGGCGGGGACGAAGGGCCTGCAAAGGCGGCTGTCGTACAAGGCATCCAAGCGGAGCCGCTGGCCGTGTGCGAAGAGCGCAGCCAGCGCGACATTCAGGTCTTCGTCTTTGCCCGGGCGGGATTCGACCGGGAAGCAGTGCAATCGATCGTCGCCGACGGTCCCCTTGACGAGCCCGCTCAACACGCGACCGGGCCCCACCTCGAGGAGAAGGTCGCAGCGGTCCGCCATCGATCGCACCAGTGTGACGAAGTCGACCTCCGAGCACATTTGGCGGGAAAGGTAATCCCGGACGGGCACCCCGGTGCGCATCGGCGCGCCATCGATCGCGCTGAGCATCGCGGTGTGAAGTGGATTGGAAATTTCGGGGACGCCCTCGGCCTCTCGAAGCGAGCTGGCGGCTCCGTGGAAATGCGCGGAATGAAAAGCACCGGAGACCTGCAGCCGGACCGCCGCGATCGACCGGGCTTTGGCCATTGCGACGATGCGCTCGACCGCGTCCACATCCCCTGAAATCACCGTCTGCTTGGGCGCGTTTAGATTGGCGATCGTGCAGTATCCGGCCGCTTCGGCAATCAGCTGATCGGCTTCCGCGCGGCCGCATGCAAGGCTGGCCATGGTGCCAGAAACGCCGGTGACCGCCATCAGCCGACCACGGATCGCGGCAAGTTCAATCAGCGTCCGCGCATCGAATGCGCCTGCCGCGTGAAGCGCGCTGAGCTCGCCCAAGCTGTGGCCCGCCACCACGGCAGGAGACACTCCTAGACGCGCGAGATACTTCAACCACAGGACGCTTGCCAGGCAGATTGCGGGTTGCGCATGCTGGGTTTGCCGAAGCGTCCCGCGCCAGCCGAGGATTTGGTCGTCGTCCTGCGCGCGATCCAAAGGCTGAAAGATGAGCTGCGTGACGGGCTCGTGGCCGAGATCGACGAGCCAGCCGTCGGCCTGTTGGACGAAACGCTTTGCCCAATCGAAACGGCGCACCAAGCGGCCTGCCATGGCGAGCTGCTGCGAGCCCTGGCCCGGAAACAAGAACCCGACCCGCGGCCGCTGTGGCACGTTCGCGATCCATGCCCGACCCTTCGCCGGGGTGCAGAGCCGCACCGTGCCCGGTTCGGGAGGGTGGGTCCGCAGCGCCTCGAGCACCTCTCCAAGGTTTGCCTCGAGCTCCTCGGGATCGCTCGCGACGATCGCGGCTCTGGCGCTGGCGCCGGGCTTCGTTTCTGTGGAAAGCTCCGCTGCGAAGTCGGCAAGCTCGCCCATGCTCAAGCCATCTCCGCGTGCTGCAACATCTTCCACGCGACGTTTCAACGCGTCGACGCCAGTTGCCGACATCACGAAAATCTCGCTGTCTTGCGCGGAGGCAAGCAAGACCGCCTCGTCGAGCGAGGGCTTCAATCGCGAGGCGGGTGGGTCGCCTGACTCGAGCGTCACGTGGGCGTTGATCCCGCCAAAGCCCATGGCCGATACACCGGCTCGGAGAACCGTGTCGGGAGACTCCACCCGTCCCTCTCTCAAGGGATAGAGCAGGCGCGCATCGTCCGCGAACGTCGCACTCGGGTCGGTGCAGCCCGCCGTGGGCGGAATCACGCGCCGATTCGCCGCAATGGTGGCTTTGATGAAGCCTCCCACGCCCGCAGCGGCCTTCGTGTGCCCGACGATGGACTTGAAGGAGGTGACCCCGCAGCTTCGCGGCCTTTCCACACCATAGGCCTTCATCGCGGTCGCAATCGCCTTGAGCTCGACCGGATCGCCAGCCGGCGTTCCGGTGCCGTGGCCTTCGACGAAGTGCAAGAGCTTAGGCGAGTATCCTGCGCGCTTGTACGCCCTTCGAATCGCCAGGGATTGCCCCGTCACGCTCGGCGCGGTGATACCTCCGGCGCCGTCCGAGGAAACGCCCCAGCCGCGCAGGTTGGCGTAGACGTAGTCGCCATCTGCACGGGCATCCTCGAGTCGCTTGAGCACGACGAAACCACATCCCTCGCCCGGCAAAAAACCGTTGGCCGCACGGTCGTACACGCGCATCTGCGTTGGGCTCAGTGCACCGACCTTGGCAAAGCCCACGAGCTCGAAGGGGTCGAGGCTGATGTCGACGCCACCGACCAGGGCCACGTCGAGATCTCGACTGCTCAGCACATTGGCGGCCGTGGTGACCGCGAGGAGCGAAGATGCACAGGCGCCGTCGACGATGTAGCCGCCGCCTTGAAGGTCGAGGAAATTGCAGATGCGCCCCGCGATCGTATTGGACAATGACCCGGCGAGCGTATCTTCGTTGACCGGCGGAAACACCGACTTGAAATAGGTCTGCGTGGAGCCGACCAGCACGTCGGTTGCAGCCGCGGTGAAGCCCTCACTGTTCGCTGCTGCGCGAATTGCGCGTTCGACGAACGGCCAGCGCACCCGGAGGCTCAGCGAACGGCTCTGTTCGCCGGTCAGGGTGTTTCCAACGATGACGCCGGTGCGTTCTCTCGGAAGCGTGTCCCTGGCGTAGCCCGCATCGTCCAGGGCCTGCAAGGCAACCTCGAGCGCAAGCCAATGCGCGATGTCGGTGCCTTCGAAGGTGCTTCGGGGAATCCGCCGCCCTACCCAATCGAAATCGAAGCCGTCGATGACGGCGGCCTTTCGGCCGTAGGTCTTGTCGGGCACCCGTTTGTCGGGATCGAAGTACGAGTCGAGCGGCAGCCGTTGGTCGGGCAAGCGACGAAACGCCCTCCGGCGCGCGAGGATATTCTCCCACAATCGCGCGGGATTGGGGGCGTCTGGATACCAACAGCCGATGCCGATCACCGCTACTGCTTCGTTTGCGATAGAAGAACTCGTCGTCACACTACCCATCCTCTCAACGGTTAGAGATGGGGATCACAGCATTGGCCGTTTCCCGCGCGTTCCGCGAAGTTGCTTTTGCAGACCTCTAAATCCATCCATCCCGTTCATTCGCGTGCCGTCGCTCGGCGCGTCGGGCCACGGACCTCTGCCTCCGAGGATCAACGCGACATTTCGCTCTCTGCAAACCGCCCCGACCGAGGTAGCGACCCCGCGAAGCAGAGAAGCATCAAGGCAGGCCTCCGTCGCGGATAGACCAACCATTCGAATCCGACTGTCGATACGCACGCGTTCGATGATCGCCTCGGTTGGCGAGCGCGCGCCCAGCCAGACCGAGGCCCAGCCGAGTTCGCGAAGGCAGAGCTCGGCCAGAGAGAGCCCGAGGGTGTGACCCTCCGGTTCGACGCAGGCAAGAAGACAGGTAGGCGCGTTCGGCAGCAACGGAAGCGAGTCGGAAATCCGGGCCAGCGCGCGGGACAAGCGTTCGGTGAGGATGTGCTCCTCGGCGATGCTCAGCTCGCCGTCCGCCCACCGTCGGCCGACCTCGACCAGGACGGGGTCGAGCTCGTCCGCGACGCCAAGCCAGGAGCCCAACCGGTTACGCGCGCGAACGAGCGCGAGCTCGTGGCTCATTTCGGAGGCCAAGGTGTCGAGCCACCGGTCCACCTCGGTGGCCATGGGCTCTTCATGAGATTGCATTCGGACGAAGCGATCGAGTGCATCACGTGTGAAACGCCGGTGTCCGCCCGCCGTTCGTACGCAGTCCAATAGGCCGGTGTCCGCCCATCGTTTCACGCTGGTCGTTCCTACCCCGATGAGACGGGCCGCATCGGATGTGCTCAGTAGCGGGGGCACCAGCTCAGACTACGGTCGATTTGGTCGCTTTACAATTAGAATGATAGATTACTTTATTGAACGAAAGCCCAATAAAGACCAATGGATGTGCGCTAAACAAACCGACGCGTGAGCTTTGTTTTATGCGCGACGGCCGCGTACATCGACAGAATTTGAGCGATCTGGACGACCTTGACGACGATTTTTTCGAATATCAAGCAGCTTCGGTCAAGAGAGAATCCATCTCCATACGAATTTTCTTAGTTCGACAAAACTGGAGAGATTTGCCCCATCGTGCCATGTTTCGGCTCCGGGATGCGGAAACGCCTGAGAACGATTGCGGCCTTATGGGTGTATTTGTGGCCGGGTATCGCCCTCGCCGAGGCCGAGCCCGCGCAAGCGACAGGCATCGGAAGCGTGCTCAAGTCGGTGGATGGCTGGTTTGGCGCCAATGTGGTCGGACCACTTGCCCAGGTCCTCTTTTTCGATCTGATCTTTTGGGACAACGGCGCGGAAAGCGATCTGCAGCTGCCGTTCATCGTCTTTTGGCTCATCGCCGGCGCCGTCTTTTTCACCCTGCGGTTCGGCTTCATCAACATCCGGGCGTTTCGGCACGCGTGGGTGGTGACGACGGGCCACTACGATGATCCGGACGACCCTGGCGAGGTCACCCACTTCCAGGCGCTCTCCTCGGCCCTGTCGGCGACGGTTGGCCTAGGCAACATCGCGGGGGTTGCCGTCGCGGTCGCCATGGGCGGCCCGGGCGCGATTTTTTGGATGATCGTCGCCGGCTTCCTCGGCATGTCCTCGAAATTCACCGAATGCACGCTCGGCCAGATGTATCGCGAAATCGGCGAGGACGGACACATCCTGGGCGGACCGATGCGATACCTGCAGGGCGGTCTCGCACAGCTCGGTCTGCGGCGACTCGGGAGGTTCCTCGCCGTTCTCTTCGCCGTGATGTGCATCGGCGGGAGCTTTGGCGGCGGCAACATGTTCCAAGCGAACCAGAGCTACGCTCAGGTCGCCGACGTCCTTCCGTTTTTTGCGGGCGGCTGGGGCGCGCTCGCGTACGGGTTGATCCTGGCGTTCTTGGTCGGCGTCGTCATCATCGGAGGCATCCGCCGGATCGGTCAGGTCGCAGGCTTCATCGTCCCGGTGATGTGCGGCATCTATCTGGTCGCCGGCCTTTTCATCATCCTCACGAACTTCGATCAGATCGGGCCGGCGTTCGGCAAAATCATTGGCGAGGCGTTCACACCAGAGGCGGGCTTTGGCGGAATGCTCGGCGTCCTGGTCACGGGCTTTCGGCGCGCAGCCTTCTCGAACGAGGCTGGCGTGGGTTCCGCGTCGATCGCGCACTCCGCGGCCGCAACCGACGAACCGGTACGCGAAGGCATCGTGGCCCTGCTCGAGCCGTTCATCGATACGATTCTGGTCTGCACCATGACAGGCCTCGTCGTGGTCATCACGGGCGCGTACGAGGACGGCGGCCACGAAGGCGTGCTCATGACCTCCAAGGCCTTTGCGACCGTTCTTCCTTGGTTCCCCAAGGTGCTCAGCCTGGCGGTGTTTCTTTTTGCGTTCTCGACGATGATCTCGTGGAGCTACTACGGCGAGCGCTGTTGGACGTTTCTCTTCGGCCCTCAGTTCTCGATGATCTACAAAGTGCTTTTCCTGGCCTTCGTCGTGTTCGGCTCGGTCTTGAAGCTTGGCAACGTGATCGATTTCTCGGACCTGATGATCCTCGGCATGTCGTTCCCGAACATTCTCGGCGCCGTCTTGTTGAGCGGCAAAGTTCGCGATGCGTTGAAGAGCTATTGGAGCCGGTACAAGAGCGGCGAGATGCAGCCCCGGAGCTAGCTGCTAGGCTCGGGCGATGTCGGAGTTTGCAGCACGCCGAAAGCAGCTTCTCGAAGCCATGGGTGAGGGTGTCGCGCTGTTTCCCTCGGCTCCGGTCGCGCTCCGCAACCACGACGTCGGGCACCCGTACCGGCAGGACAGCGACCTCTACTACCTCACGGGGCTCGACGAGCCCGAGAGCCTGCTGCTGCTCACCAATCAACACGAGGAGCACGAGGTGGTCCTCTTCGTGCGACCAAAGAAGCGCGAACGTGAGATCTGGGACGGGCCACGCGCCGGGGTTGAAGGCGCCATCGCGGACTTCGGCGCGGACGTCGCCTATCCCATCGACGAGCTAGCAGAGAAGCTCCCGGACTACCTCGGGAACGTCGAACGGCTCCACTACCGCATCGCGCAAAACCGCGAAGCGGACGCGTTCGTCTTTGACTGTCTGAACCATCTCCGCCGCGGGGGCCGCCGTGGGGTGAGCGCGCCCGAAACGATCGTGGATTCCGCCGTGCACCTACACGAAATGCGGCTCCGCAAGAGCAGTGATGAAATCGCGACGATGCGGAAGGCGGCTGCGATAACCAAGGAAGCGCACCTTCGCGCGATGCAGCTCGCACGCCCAGGCATGCACGAGTACGAAATCGATGCAGAGCTTCTGCACGTCTTTCGCAAGCACGGGAGCGAGCGCGCGGCCTACGAAAGCATCGTTGGCTCGGGGCCCAACGCCACGATCCTGCACTACCGCGCGGGCAATCGGGTGTTCGAGGACGGCGAGCTGCTCCTGATCGACGCGGGTTGCGAGTACGGCTACTACGCGAGCGACGTCACCCGGACCTTCCCGGTCAGCGGCGCCTTCTCCGCGGAGCAAAGGGCGATTTACGAAATCGTCCTGCAAGCACAGAAGACGAGCATCGACGCGGTGAAGCCCGGAGCGACGCTCGACGAGATTCACCAGCGCGCGGTTCGCTCGATCACCGAAAGCTTGGTCGACATCGGCTTGCTCGAAGGCGAGCTCGATGCGCTGATCGAAGAGAAGAAGTACGAACCGTTCTACATGCACCGCACCTCGCACTGGCTCGGGATGGACGTACACGACGTCGGTCGCTACTTCGTGGCCGGAGCGCATCGTCCGCTCGAGCCTGGCTTCGTGCTGACCGTCGAGCCGGGGATCTACGTCGCGACCGACGCCGAGAGCGTGGATGCGCGCTGGCGCGGCATCGGCGTTCGGATTGAAGACGACGTTCTCGTCACCCAAGACGGCTCGGACGTGCTCACCGACGGGATCCCAAAAGAGATCGCCGAAGTCGAAGCGGCCTGCGCGTAGCGTTCGACTGCTGCATGTCATTGGCGCGCCTTGTGTGGTATGCCGCCGGGGATGTCCGTTGAGCATACGATCGCGTTTGTTGGTGGCGGCAACATGGCGCGCGCCCTCATCCGCGGCCTGGTGGGTACCGCCACCGTGCGTGCCGACCAGATCATCGCGGCCGACCCCGACGAGTCGAAGCTCCGTACCTTGGAACAAGAGCTGGGCATCCGCTCCACGGGCGACAATGCCGAGGCGGTCGAAGAAGCAAGCGTCGTCGTCTTGGCGACGAAGCCTCAGCAATTCGCGCAGGTGCTTCCCGGTGTCGCGGCTGTGCTTGGCCCGAATACGCTCTTGATTTCGGTCGCCGCCGGGATTCCAACCGGCCTCATCGAACGCGCTATGCCGGCAGGCACACGCGTGGTTCGAACCATGCCCAACACCCCGGCGCTCGTTGGCGCAGGCGCGACCGCGATCGCCGCCGGCAGTCTTGCGACCGAGGAGGACCTCGCGCTTGCGGAGACGCTTTTCCGCAGCGTTGGGATTTCAGTTCGCGTGCCCGAGGCGCAACTCGACGCGGTGACCGGCCTCAGCGGATCGGGGCCCGCGTACGTGTTCGCGATGATCGAGGCGCTCCGAGACGCCGGCGTGCGAGAAGGCTTGCCCGAGGACACCGCGCTCCAACTCGCATCGCAAACCGTCTTCGGCGCCGCACGTCTTCTGCGCGATGAAAACGAGACGCCGGAGGTCCTTCGAGAGCGAGTCACCAGCCCGGGCGGGACCACGCGAGCAGGCTTGGACGCTCTTTCCGGGGCAGGTTTTGCAGAGGCCGTCCTCGGCGCCGTTCGAGCGGCCACTCGTCGCTCGGTCGAGCTCGGCAAAATCGCCGAAGACGCCGGGAGCTAGGGCCTCATCGCCGGCCTCGGCCCGAAGATCGCGGTTCCAATTCGCAACATGGTCGAGCCTTCTTCGACTGCCTGATCGAGGTCGTGGGTCATCCCCATCGAAAGCTCAGGGAGGCCCTGCGCCTGTGCAAGCTCGCGGAGCGCCGCGAAACACGGACGCGTATCTTCGGCGTCCTCGAGGTGCGGGGCCACCGTCATCAGCCCACGCAAGGTCAAGTTCGGCAACGCGCGTACGGATTCGACGAGCGCCGGGACCTCCTCGGGCTTGCAGCCAGACTTCTGTCTTTCGTCTCCGATGTTGACCTGGACCAAAACCTCGACGGTCGCTCTTCTCGCCGTCGCCCTCGTGGAAATCGCCTCGGCCAATCGCAGGGAGTCCACCGTGTCGACGGTCGCCTGTGCACGCTCGATGAGCTTGATCTTGTTTCGCTGGAGGTGGCCGATGAAGCGCCAGCCGATCTGGGGCAGGTCGCTCAGTCTGGTCGCCTTTTCCGCGAGCTCCTGGGCGTAGTTCTCACCGAACACCCGCATGCCCGCATCGTAGGCCACTCGAATCAGCTCCTCGGGATGTCCCTTCGATACCGAGACGAGCTGCACCGAGCTGGGATCGCGACCCGAACGCTGGCAGGCGAGCGCGATGCGTTCACGGACACGCTCGATGCCAGCCGCGACGTCATGACTCATGGCCAACGATCCAAGGCATGATGATCGAGAAGCAGGGCGACCACCTCGGCAGCGGGGAGGCCTACGACGTTGCTGTACGATCCTTCGAGCCGGGTCACAAAGCCGCTCGCCAGCCCTTGAACCGCGTACGCGCCCGCCTTGTCGAGGCTCTCGCCAGCGGCCACGTAGCGCTGAAGCTCTTCGCGCGAGGCAGGACCGAACCAGACGCGGGTCTCCACGATGCGACAGTCGAGCGCGCCCTCTCCGACTCGTCCGAGCGCGATGGCGGTTCGAACCAAATGTGCCCGAGCGGTCAGCAGCTCCAGCATGCGTACGGCATCCGCCTCATCGGCTGGCTTTCCCAATCGCTCGCTACCGACGCAGACGATGGTGTCGGCGGCGAGGACGAACGCCCCGAGGCGGTCGCCGCCTGACAAGACACGTTCGAGCTTGAGCAGCGCCGCGGCGCGGACGAACTCGAGGTGGTCCTCCATCGGCAGCCTATTCTCGTCGGCGCCGCTCGGCTGCACCTCGAACGGAATCCCAAGCGACGACAAGATCTCACGGCGCCGGGGCGAGGCCGACGCCAAGATGATCGGCGAGCGAGACGCGCTCACGCGCCCTCCCCCTTGCGTTCCATGCGTGCTTTGTGCCTACGGAGATAGCTCTGGCTCACCTGCTCGGGGTCGAGCCTCAGGCACTTGGCAACTTCGGTGACGAAGCCCCGCACGTAGACCGCTGCCGGCAAGCGCTCGAAGTCGTCCTCCTCGATGCACCGTAGGTAGTTGGTGCCGACCTTCGTTCGCTCGCTGATCTGCTCGAGGCTGGTGCCCTGTGATTCACGTACGGCTCTAAGCAATGCGCCACTGAACTCGGTGTCCGGTGTGATGCTCGGAGCCGGCGGCAGCTCACCGCTTGGCGTCAGCTCTCGGGCGGTCTCGGTCTTGCTCTGTTCGGCCTCCGGAAAGACAGAAATCTCGTACGGGCGACGACGGGCGGGATCGAGGAGCACATCATAGGCCTCGTCGATCCGGCTGCGGGCGACCGCAAGCCCTTCCTCGTCGAAAAGGCCGAACGTCACGAGATTCTCCGTGTCGAACACCGCGCACATCCGCTTGTAGGCTCGGCGGATCTCCTCATCGGTCGCGCCGCGCTCCACTTCGAGGACGTCGTGATGCGAGCTGTCGGGCACTTCCCGCCACGGCGCGCGATCCCTGTGAGCTTCCTTCGAGGCGAAAAGCCGGCGTGCGATCTTCTCGATGTTCCTGCTCGCTCTGCTGCCGGGGCTCTCGAGCAGAAGCGGTCGCCGCTTTCGCGAGCAGCTTCGAACCACGTCATCGTGCTCGACGTAGCCTAGGTACTTGAGGTGCACACCGTACCGCCTGCGCACGGCCACCGTGATTTGATCGCCGAGCTCGAGATCTGCGCGCAGTCTCGCTTGGTTGACGATGAACGGAAACTGAAGCTCGTCCATGCAATCGTACAGCGCCGTGCCAAGCTCGGGCCACTCGCGACGCAACAAGGCCGCGATGTCGGACGGCGCCGGTGTCTGACCCGCTTTCGCAAACGCGGTGTGCAGCGCGGCCTGCTGTCTCTCGTCGCTGAGCCGTGCCTGCGCCATCGCGGCGAACGCCTTGCGAACCAAGCGATACAGGCCGCTCACCGCGTTGGGTTCCGGCATCGTCAAGGCCAGGCGATGGCCCGCCGAGCACCAGAAGCGAATCGCGGCTTCGGTCGCGGAGGAGCCGAGATCAACGACTGCGAAATCCACATCCTGTTTGGCGAGTCGGCTCTGGAGCTCGCGCAAGGAACTTCGGCGTGCGCTGCCTCGGTGGGGCTCGCTCAGGCCTCCGTCCATGAGCTGCAAGCCCGGAATCGGTCCGTCCACAGGCTCGCGTAGCGGCAGGGTGTTCGCCGCGTCGTGGTCGAGGGCGGTCCCGAGGCTCGTCAAGCTTCGCTCCGCCCCGAACGCAGGCGTGGGCGCGATGTACGGCGCGACGCGGGGACCCATGCCCAGCATCGCGTGAAGGTCGGCGCCGGATGGGTCCGCATCCACGGCCAGAACGCGCTTGCCAATCGTCGCGAGGTAGATCGCGAGGTTGGCGCTGAAGAGAGAGGTTCCCACCCCCCCTTTGGCCCCAAGAATGGCGATCGTCGTTGGGGACATCGAGCGCTCTTACCAATCGCTCGATTGCGGCGCAATCAAGTCGCGGTCACGCTCAGTCGTCGCCGTCGTCGGTGAGACGGGGCGCGAACGGGTAGTAGCGCGGCAGGGCGTCTTCCGGCTCGGACATCTCGTCGTTGTCCGCTTCGAGGTCGCAAGCCGGCTCCGCGGCCTGAATACGGCCGACGGAGGACTCCGCCTTCTTCCGGGCCGAGCTCCGAATCTTCAGTCTACCAATGGGTGCGCTAATCCGTGGCTGAGTGCTCATCCCCCTCCGATCCAAATCCGTGCGGGCTTTAACACTAACGGATGTTTCCGAAGAAAGCACAACAGCAGGGCGTTTGCTACGCAAGACTGTTAGATTCGCTCGGAATCGTGGGGTTGAAGGAGTCAGAGGAGGTCCTCGAAGGCGTGGTCGAGGACGTGGTCTTCCGCAGTGATGACGGAAAGTTCGCGGTGATTCGTCTCGCGGCCGATGAGGAGGTGGCGCTCGCCTCTCCGAAGACCGCCGTGGGGGATCTCGGTCAGATCACCCCGGGCGAGAACGTTCGCCTGATCGGGCGGTGGACGCAGCATGCGGTCTATGGAGCGCGGTTTCGGGTCACCTCGTTCACGCCGACGATTCCCTCCACCGAGCGGGGCATGACTCGCTACCTCGGCTCCGGGCTCATCCCCGGCATCGGCCCGGCCCTGGCCGCCCGCCTCGTGGAGCGCTTTGGTCCCGACACGCTGGACGTGATCGCAACCCAGTCCGCGCGCCTCCGGGAGGTTTCGGGTATCGGCAAACAGCGGGCGGAATCGATCGCCGCGGCCGTTCGCCAACGCCGCGTCGAAGCGGAGACGATGAGCTTTCTGCACGCGCTTGGGATGGGGCCGGCCACGGCGCGCGAGATCGTTCGCAAGTACGGCGCGGATGCCCCTCGGGTCGTCAGAGACGATCCCTACATCGTCGCCGAGCAGATTCGCGGCATCGGTTTTCGAACCGCCGATCGGATCGCAGGGGCGCTGGGAATCGCCGGCGATGATTTGAGGCGCGTTCAGGGAGGCGTACTGCATCTGATCGGCAAAGCAGTCGACGAAGGGCATGTCTTCGCAACGCGGGAGCAGCTCCGCAACGGCCTCGAGAAACTCGATGTTCCGTCCGATGAGCTCGACGAAGCCCTTGCCGTCCTGCGAACGCGCGAGCTCGTCACGATCGAAGACGACGCCATTTACCCACCCGTCTTACATCGAGCCGAAGTCCTGGTCGCCGAGGCATTGAGCGCCTTCGCCAACCGTCCGAAGGTGCAACAACCCGTCAAGACGCACGATCGTACGCTCAGCGATACGCAGCGAAGCGCCGTCGACGCGTCACTCGGGACCCATTTGCTCGTGCTCACGGGCGGACCGGGCACCGGCAAGACCACGACGGTCCGCGCGATCGTTCAAGCACACGCAGCCCTCGATCGCCGTGTCGCTCTATGCGCGCCGACCGGTCGAGCAGCCAAGCGCCTTTCCGAAGCCGCCGGCATCGAGGCCAAGACGATCCACCGTCTCCTCGAGTGGAATCCAGCCACCGGCCACTTCAACCGCAACCAGCGCATGCCTCTCGATGCCGACCTGATCCTCGTCGATGAAGCGTCGATGCTCGACATCCGCCTCGCCTCACAGCTCCTGGCCGCCATTCCTCGAAACGCCACGCTCGTGCTCGTCGGCGATATCGATCAGCTGCCGCCGGTGGGGCCCGGGCAGCCGTTGCGCGACCTGATCGCATCCAAGGTTTGCAAGACGATTCGACTCCACGAAGTGTTCCGCCAGGCTCAGCAAAGCGCGATCGTCCGGGGAGCCCATGCGGTCCTTGAGGGCGGCATGCCGGAGCCCACGCCGAGCGGAACGAAAGGCGACGGGGACTTGTTCCTGATTTCCGCCACCGATCCAGACACGATCACCGAGCGCCTCATCCAGACCCTGCGCCGGATGTCGGCGGCCTACGGGTTCGACCCGCTTGCCGACGTGCAGGTAATGACGCCGATGCGGCGCGGCCCGCTCGGAACAATCAAGCTCAACGAAGTCCTTCAAGAAACCTTCAACCCGGGCAAAGAGGAGAGCGCCGTTCCCGCTTCATTTCGACGAGGCGACAAGGTGATGCAGCTTCGCAACGACTACGACAAGGAGGTCTACAATGGGGACCTCGGCGAGGTGCACAGAATCGAAGGCGGCGTCACCTACGTACGCTTCGACGGACGGGAGGTTCAGTACAAGGCGGACGAGCTCGATGCGATCTCGCTCGCCTACGCCTGCACCGTCCACAAGGTTCAAGGCAGCGAGTTCCCAGCCGCCGTGATCGTTTTGCACAATGCCCATTTCATGCTGCTCAATCGGGCTCTGCTCTACACGGCGCTGACGCGTGCGAAGAAGCTGGTCGTGCTAGTGGGCGACCCGCGCGCGATGGCCCGCGCCGCTCGAAACGCCCTCTCCTATGAAACCAACTCGAGGCTCCTCGACCGCCTCCGCTCGCTTTCGGCCTAGCGGCCCTAACGGTCATCGAAGGCGTGGACGATCGCCTCGTGAAACGCGGGGCGAAATGCCCGGATTGCGGCATTGTCGTCGGAGACCGCCACACGATTGGTCAAGAGCACCATCACGAGCTGCCGGCGCGGGTCGCACCAAAGCGAGGTCCCGGTGAATCCGAGGTGACCGAACGCGTCCGCGTCGATCGACGTGCCAGCTGCGCTTCCTTCGTCGGCCTTGCCATCCCAGCCGAATCGGTGTGTCCCGCCTGGCCTCCGTGCCGTTGCGTGCCGAACGAGCTCTTCCTCTACCGCTCCTCGTCTTCCATGCCACGCGGCCACGCACGCGGCGCCAAAGAGCGCGATGCTCCTCGCGACCCCAAACATGCCGGCGTGGCCGGCGACGCCACCGAGGGCGGCGCAGTTGTCATCGTGGACCTCACCGGTCAACGCTCGACCGCGCCAGGGGGACCAACCCGTCGGCGCGCAGCGTGCCTTCCAATCTTCATCCGGATGGCCCGCTCCGAAAAAGACGGTGTCCTGAACCCCGAGCTCCCTCGCGACGCGGTCCGACACCACCTCGTGCAGAGGTTTGCCCGTGGCGCGGCTGATCGCCATCCCGGCTAGGATGTACCCGAGGTCGCTGTACACGGCGCTGCCAACGGTGCTCGCGTCCCAATGCGGAAGCAGCTGCGCCAACATCCATTTACGCGCCGCATCGGTGCCGGGCTCTTCCGGAAGCGTCTCGTAGAAGGGCACCCAGGCCTCCAGGCCGGAACGATGGCTGAGCACCTCTTCCCAGATTCGCTGGCCGATCGGCAGGCCATTTGCTTCGGGAATCAGCCCCTCGACGCGCCCACCGAGGTCGAAGACCCGCGTGTGATGCAAGCGAAGCGCCGCATTGGCCACCCATGGTTTGGTGAGGGAAGCCAAATCATAGAAAGTGTCGACGGTGACCGGCAGACCACCCTCGGCGCGCAGCCCCGCGGCGGCGTCGAGGTAGTGCCAGGCACCACCGCGCCAAAACGCGATCGAGGCGCTGGCTCCGGGAAACACCGTGGCTGCGCATCCGGCGTCGAGCTGCTGCTGCAATGCGCGCTCGATCTGGGTCGAGAGGTTGGCGGTCACGCCTGCTGTCTACCCAATCGTGCTGCGATGGTCTACAGGAAGCGGCCAGCCATGACGCTCCCCTATCTCACGAGCTCGATCGCACCGATCGAAGCCGAGTTTCGATCGACCCCAGAGGATTTCGAGGTCGACGAACAACCGGCTTATCCCCCGAGCGGAACCGGGGACCATGCATTTGCGTTCATCGAGAAACGCGGCCTGACCACCAAGGACGCAGTCGTTGCACTTTGCGAGTGCGTCGGAGCCGACCCAAAGGCTGCAGGATGGGCCGGTCTCAAAGATCGGCACGCCGTGACCCGGCAATGGATCAGTATTTTTGGCGCCTCCCCGGACGCGCTGCTCCGGGCGGAGGTCGAAGGCATCCGGGTTCTCGACGCGGCGCTTCATCCGCAAAAGCTTCGGACCGGGCACCTTCGCGCGAATCGGTTTCGAATCCGTCTGCGGCAGATCGACGCATCCAGAATAGATGAGCTTCGCCAGCTGTTGTCCATGATCGAAAGCGACGGCCTCCCCAACTATTATGGAGAGCAGCGATTTGGACGTGACGGCGACAATGCCGAGCGTGCGCTTCGATGGGTGCTCGGCGAGGCTCGAGCGCCCCAAGGAGGTTTTCAGCGAAAGCTTCAGATGTCCGCGCTCCAATCCGAAATCTTCAACCGGTGCGTCGCCGAACGGGTGCAAACCTCGACGCTTCGCAAGGTTTATGCGGGCGAGCTCGTGAAGAAGCACGCGTCGGGAGGCTTGTTCGTTGCGCCGGATGTCGAGGACACGCAGGCCCGGGCCGACGCTTGGGAAATCAGCCCCACCGGACCGATGTTCGGGGCGAAGATGCGCTGGCCCGAGGGCGCTGCCCGCAAACGCGAAGAGGCGCTGCTGGAGGAGTCCGGCTTGAGCCTGGCTCGGCTGGCCAAGTGGAAGCGTATCGCCCCGGGGACCAGGCGATTCGTCCGTGTTCCGGTGCCAAATCTAGGCCTGACTGTGAGTGACAATACGGTGGAGCTGGATTTCACCCTACCCGCTGGCTCTTACGCGACCATATTGGTGCGGGAGATTCTCAAGCGGGATGCACCGCCGGCCAAGACCGGCTAAAAGCGCGCTTCTACCCGAGGAAAAGTATGATCGACATTCAAGAGAGATTGACCGCCTTCGCCATGCTTGGCGCGACCTGGGTCATGTGGCTTCTGATTATCCTCTCCGTCTTCGGCGTGGCGATCATTTTCGAGCGCATCTACTACTTCTTCGTCTCCCGCGATGACGTGCGAGCCCTTCAGGAGGACCTGCGCCTGAACCTTGCGAAAAACGACGTCGCCGGGGCCCGCGACCGTCTTGCCAAGTCGCGGTCGTTCCAAGCCAAAATCGTCCACTCCGGCCTCGAAGTGGTCGACGAGGGCTCGGCCGCGGTCGAAGAGCGACTCGCTGGTGAGACGGCCGTGGCCCGCACCCAAATGGAGCGAAATCTCGGCTTCCTCGGAACCGTTGGCAACAACGCCCCGTTCGTGGGTCTGCTTGGAACGGTCATCGGCGTCATCAAGGCGTTCCACGTGCTCGATGAGAGCGCGGGCAAGGTGACGAGCGGTTTGATGACGGAGGTCGGTGAAGCGCTCGTTGCCACGGCCATCGGCCTCCTCGTGGCCCTGCCCGCGGTCGCCTTCTACAATTACTTCCAGCGCTTGATTCGATACCGCCTGACTTGGGCCGATGCACTCGGCCGTGACTTGCTCGCCTACCTCAAGGGCAACGCCCGCAACGGGAGCCAGTAACATGGCTGGCGGCTCGCGATCGGGGGATGACGACGACCTGATTACAGACATCAACGTCACGCCCTTGGTCGATGTCGTTCTCGTTCTGTTGATCATCCTGATGGTCACCGCGACAGCCATCGTTTCGAAGACAATTCCGATGGAGCTCCCGAAGGCCGCGACCGGTGAGCAGACACCCGCGTCTCTCGCCGTGTCGATCGACCAGAACGGTCAGCTCTTCCTCGACACGATTCCCGTCAACACCGACGAGCTTCGAACCCGCGTGCGCGCTGCCCGGGAGACCGACGAGGACCTCCGCGCCGTGATCGCCGCCGACGGCAGAATTGCGCATGCCAAGGTCGTTCAAGTGATCGACATCCTCCGCCAGGAACGAATCACGAAGTTCGCCATCAACGTCCGGCCCGAGGAGATCGGACGCTGAGCCACGCTGCTGCTGACCCGATGTCCAACCCTTTCGAGAATCTGGGTCCGTGGGCGCTCGACTCGGCCTGGGTCGTCTTGGCCATCGCCACGCACGCGGCCTTCTTGGCTCTGACGCCCCACGTTGGCGCGGGCTCCGGTCCATCCGATCCTCTCGATGCTGTCGCCGTGGCGATCATCGACCAGGAGCCGCCCGCAGCCGAGCCCGAGCTCGAGGAGCCGGTCGAAGAAGAGGCCCCGGAGCCCGAGGAGCCGGAGCCCGTGAAGCCACCGCCAAAGCCCAAGACTTGGAGAGCCCCCAAGGATCCACCGAAAGCCCCCGAGGAGCCGCCCGCCGCTGCGCCGGAAGCCCCGGTCACATTCGACAACATCGTCCTCACCAATGAGGGCGACGAGCCTTCGTCCTGGGCGATGGACCCAGGCTCTGGCGAGAGCCGCGACGGACCGATCGGCAAACCGGACGCGGTCGTCACCGGCAGGAGCCGGGACGGTGTGATCGGCGGGATCATCGGAGGCACGGGCATCGGGGTGGTCGTCGACCTGGGCGACCTCTCGAGGCGTCCAATTCCGCCTAGTTTGAAGCAGAAGCTAGAAAGACTTTATCCCAAGAAGGCCAAGCAGGAAGGGGTCGAGGGACAAGCCGTCTTACGGCTGCAGATCGGGCCCGATGGCTCGCCGAGCAAGATCCGACTCCTCTCCGAAGACCCGATCGGCTATCGGTTTGGGCAGGTCTGCAAACAAGCCCTGCAAGATGCGACCTGGAAGCCGCCGCTCGACAAAGGGGGCAAGCCGGTCAGCACCCGGGTGACGTTCACCTGTGGCTTCGAGATTCGCTTCTGAATACGAAAACGTCCGCGTTTTTTGACTTCCGTAGCCGTGGAACGGTACCTCAGGTCCATGCGGTGGATCCTGCTCAGCCTGATGGCGCTCAGCTGTGCCTGCTGGGGCGAGGACGAAGAGCCGCCTGGCGAGCTCGTCGGCAGCTTCCAAGCGCTTGGCCTGATGGTCGAGCAGAGCTGCGGCGCGGCGGTCCCTGCTCCCGATCCCCTGGACCTGAAGTTCGATCTTCGATCGGAGTCCAACGGTCGCGCGTACGCGCGACTATGGGGTGGCGCTCTGTTTGCTGGGATCGAAAAAGGGAACACCTACACGTTTCAAACCAGCCAAAGCTGGATGGTGGTCGAGCCCGATCGTTTTCGGGGTTACGTCGGCTGTTCGGTCACCCAGCGCGACGTCTTCACGTTCGAGGTGTCCGTTCCCGAGATCGAAGCCGGCCTGGACGGCGGCGTTGAAGATGACGCCGAGTTCGATGGAGACGCCGGCACCGAAGCGGACGCCGGGGCCGACACAGGAATCGACCCGAGCCTCATCCTCATCACAGGCTCGCAGACCACCGAAATCGTTCCGCTGACTGGCGCGGACTGCACGCCCGCAGTGGCGGCGCTGGGTGGCCCGTTCCTCTCGCTGCCCTGCCGCGTCGAGTACGTCCTGAGCGGCAACGGGATCGCTCCGGACTAGAGAGGGACTAGCTTTCGTCGGGCGATTCCGGCGGGAACTGCGAGGGCTTCAGCGCTCCGAGCGGGACCGATGGACGCACGGAGGGCCGCGCGGACGGACGCGTCGAAGGCGCTGTGGACGGACGCACGGGCGGAATGCTGCTCGCGCGCTTGAGCGAACCGGGCAAGCGCTCAGCGCGAAGGATCATCTTGGGTGAATGGACCCCGAAGAAAATTCCAAGCGTTGCCTCCCGGCCGCTGATCTCGTCGACTCGGAAACCGTTTTGCTCGAGGAGCGCGCAGATTTCGTGGAGCGCATAGAGACGAATCGAGTAGAGGCGATCGTGCTGTTGGCCGCCGTGGTTTGCCACTCGACGCTTCACGCGGAGGCGTGACGTCGCATAGTCGAAGTCGGTTTCCTCCATGCATACGGCGCCATCGACCTCGAACCAAACCTGATTTGGCTGCGAGCCGATCATGAAATCACGGTTGACGACCTCGAGCAGGAGCGTGCCGTGCGGTCGGATCGATTCGTGAAACTTTCGAATCGTGATCTCGTTTTCTTCTTCGCTGAAGTAGCCGAACGTCGTGCCCCAACAAAGCATTGCATCGAACGGAGCCTCGAATGTGACTTCGCGCATGTCGCCGCGTACGAAGTCGATTTGCAAACCGCGGTCTTCCGCCTCGTCGTAGGCGCGGGAGACCATCGTGGGGGAAATGTCGAGACCGACCATGTGATAGCCCCGCGAGGCGAGCTCGACGGTTTGCACCCCGAGCCCGCAGCCGACGTCCAGAATTTTGGACCCGACCGGCATGCGCAAGGCCCGTTCGATGAAACCACACTCGACGGCGACTTCCTTCGGGGTCGACGTTCGGACGGTCCGTAGGTAGGCCTCGCCAAAGAAATGCTCGTGCCAGGGCCCGTCCTCGTCCGCTTCGACCTCCGGCGGCCCGGACTCCATCATGTCGGCTGGTGGAGGCGGAGGTTTGGGGATCGGGATCAAGATGTCCGGGCTAGCGTCGGGTGCCGGTGCGATGTCGCTCCTGAAAAGCACGTCCGCATCGTCGAGGAACAGCTCTTCGGGCGGATCGCTGTACCGCGCCGTCGCGGGCGGCATCGTCGAAGCTCGGATCTTGGGCGGCTCGCTGAAATGTACATCGATGGATGGCGTCGATTCTTCCTCTTTGGCGAGCGGCGGTTCTACCTCGAGGAGCGGATCGCCCATCGTCGTGAATGAGGGTTCGGTGGGTTCCCGGTCGTCGCTGGGCTCGACCGCAAAGGTCACGCCGCTCGGAGGATCGAGCTCGAGTACGTTCGAAACCTGCTGCGAGGCGCCGTTGCCATTGGCTTGGGACGAAGCGGCGTTGTCGAGCACGCTAGCGCGGGGAATGTCTGTGATGGGAACTCGAAGAGCGCGCCGCCTTCGCGGAGCTGGCGACGAGATCACCTCGGGTTCGTCGGCTGGCTCACCGCTCACGGCGTCTCCCCCTTCGCCATGACCTCGCCCATGCGAATCGACGAGCCCGCCGTCGCAACGACCTCGAGCGCACACGACGGTGGCGTCAGCACGATCGCCGTCGAGCCCATGTGAAACACACCGAGCTCATCTCCGCGATCACGCGCAATCGGCGAATCGGCGTAGCTCCGCAGCCCCGGAGTGTCCCCCCGGTTCGTCTGCACATCATCAAAGCTCAAGCCGATGCGTCCCACTCCGATCGCCCCCACCATGATCGTCGTCACAATTCCATGAACGACGCTCTCTTGCACAATAGCAAGACGCTCGTTTCTTGCGAAAAGCTGAGGGACAAACTCGGTCCCAATTCGATTCACCGGGAACAAAGTCCCAGGAACGTAGCGCATGCACTGGACGCTTCCGCAGGTCGGCGCGTGTACGCGGTGGTAGTCGCGCGGCGAAAGGTAGACGATGAAGTAGCGCCCACCCTCGTACGCTCTCGCGGCAACCCGATCGCCGAGAAGCGCCTCGGCGGTGTACGGCTGCCCTTTGACCATCAGCTCGCCCTCGGCCGAAATCTGCCCGAGGTCCTCGATTCGCCCATCCGCCGGAGACACCAGTGCCGTGGGGTCGGGGTCGATCCGCCTTGACCCTTCTAGAAGCCTTCGGGTGAAGAAGTCGTCGAAGGTGCGAAAACCGCCGGAAGGCACGTCGACCTCGCTCAGATCCACGTCGTAGACGCGAACGAAGGCAGCCACCGCGGCGTCGACGAGCGGCTGGGGAGCGTTCGACGCCGCAAGCCCGCCGAGCGCCCTGCTCAGTCGCTTGCGCGGCAGAGCACGGAGTGTTTGAGCGGCCAGCCGTGAAGCACTCATCCCCATACCGGTGCAGTTCAGAAATGGTATCTGACTGAACGACGCTCCGTCAAACCTCTGCACCCCCACAAACCTCTGAAATCCCGGAGATTTTCGGCTCTCAAACGCAAGAATGCCCCGTCGGGGGGCGGACCCCAACGAGGCACTTGCAGTCGCTGAGCTCGGGCTAGACCGCTGCTTCGCCGCGCTCGCCGGTACGGATGCGCACGGACTCCTCGACCGGCGACACAAAGATCTTGCCGTCTCCGATGCGGCCGGTCTTGGCTGCATTTTCAATCGCTTCGATCACCGAAACGACCAGCGAATCGGGAATGACGATCTCCACCTTCACTTTGGGGACAAAGTCGACCACGTACGCGGACCCCCGATAAACTTCTCGCTTGCCGCCCGTACGGCCGAATCCTTTGACCTCCGTCACGGTCATGCCTTTGATGCCAACTTCGTTGAGGGCATCCTTGACCTCATCGAGCTTGAAAGGCTTGATAATGGCTTCCACCTTCTTCATGGGACCTCCGAAACTTCAAGCAGCCCAACGAGAACCGCCGATGCGAATGGATGTACCCCCCGATTATTTCCAAATTGTTTCGGAGGGGTAAATACGAAAGTGGAAGGCCAAACTCGGGTCGCTTGTCGCTGAGGTGCAAGACCGGGCAGCGGTCGATTTCGACAGCCTCCAGGCCAAGCTCTCGAGCGCGAGCGCCTGGTGCTAGGCTAGGCGGCCGATGGCGTCGATTCTCACCACGGTTCGGGACCTCGAGCGGCTGCGACAGATTGCCGGTGTCTTGGCAGTCCATGGCTTTGGTGAGGTGGTCGAGCGAACGGGGTTGAGCACATTGATTCCCGGCCGCAAGCGGGGCGATGGCGCACGGATGCCGGCGGGTATTCGACTCCGGAAGGTCCTGGAGGACCTCGGGCCATCGTTCGTGAAGCTCGGCCAGATCATGTCCACGCGCCCGGACCTGATTCCCGAGGACATCTTGGTCGAGCTCAAGAAGCTGCAGGACGAAGTCCCGGCCGAGCCTTTCGACGCAATTCGAGCGGAAGTCGAACGAGAGCTCGGCTGTGAGCTTGCCGAAATCTACGAGTCGTTCGATGAAACTCCGCTCGCCTCGGCTTCGATCGCGCAGGTCCACAGAGCGCGTCTCCGCGACGGCGATCACGCGCCCGACGTCGTCGTCAAGGTGCAGCGCCCGCATGTGCAGGCCGTGATGGCACGGGATGTCGACCTTCTCTATTGGCTCGCCAAGGCCATCGTGCGCTCGATGCCCGAGTCGCAACTGTATCGGCCGATTAGCCTGGTCGAAGAGTTCGACCGGTCGGTGTCTGCCGAGCTCGACTTCTCGCTCGAGGCCGACAACCACGAGCGGTTTACCCAGAACTTCGAGCACAATCCACACGCCAAGTTCCCCAAGGTCTATCGGAGCGCAAGCGCAAAACGGGTCTTGACGCTCGAATACCTCGAAGGGCGTAAGCTCTACGACGCGCAGCGCGCCGGGGTCAGTGGCGAGTTGATCGCGAAGCGCTCCGTCGAAATCATCATCCAGCAGATTTTCGAAGACGGTTTCTTTCATGCCGACCCGCATCCGGGGAACATCATCATCCTCGGCACGGACGACGAGCCGATCATCGGCATGATCGACGTCGGCATGGTGGGCCGGCTCTCGCCGAAGATGCGCGATCGAACCATCGATTTGATGTTGGCTGCAGTTCGCGAGGACTACGGCGGCATCGCCGACGCGCTCTACGCAATCGGTCGGCCTGTGCGCAAGATCGACCGTGGCGCCTACGATGCCGAGGTCGCGACCCTCGCCCAGCGTTACCTTGGAAAGCGACTGAAGGAAATCGAGCTCGGGTCCTTGATCCGGGACCTCGTGATGGCTTCGCGAAAGTTTGGCGTCGAGATTCCTGCGGAGTTTCTGATGCTTGGCAAGAGCCTGATGACGGTCGAAGGCGTCGGCAAGGAAATCTATCCGGAGCTCGATCTCCTCGAAGAAGTGCGCCCCTATTTCATGACGCTCTTCCAGCAACGCTTCTCGCCGGAGCGCATGACGCAGGACGCGCTTCGAGGATTGCGCAGGCTCGGCGCCGCCACCTCGGAGATGCCCCTGCAGCTCGAAGAGATTCTCGAAGATCTGCGCAACGGCGCATTCACTATCCGCACGCAACAAACGCAGCTCGAATCGGCAGGGGATCGCCTCGGCCGGCGCGCGTTTAGCGGGTTGGTGGTGGGCTCGCTGATCATCGCGGGCGCGATTCTGCTTTCTCAAGAGAGCTATTGGCTCGGTGGCCTGGCCGTGGCTGCAGGCACCGTGTACGCGCTCGGCCATAGCGTACGCGTCTGGTTACTCGGTAGGCCGGAGCCCTGAGCTAACCTCGAATCGCGCGTCCGACGACGAGGCCCAGCGCACCGGCGACGAGACAGACCAGCACCGTGCCTGCCATGTAGAGCGCGGCGCGGCCGAAGGCCTCGTTCTGCATGAGCCCAATGCTCTCGAGATTGAATGCGGAATAGGTCGTGAAGCCGCCCATGACGCCCGTACCGAGGAGCAAACGCAGGTCGGCTCCAAGCCAGGATCGGTCCTCGGCGAGCACGAACACCAAGCCGAGCCCGAGCGAGCCGACCGCATTGACCGTGAACGTCGCCCAAGGGAACCCTTGCCCAATGGTGAGCGGCGCGAGCAGCAGGGAGACCCAGTACCGAAGGCAGGACCCTGCCGCACCCCCGATCGCAACCAAAACGAAGCTCACGTTCGCGTTGTAGACGACATGTTTGCGCATGCGCAAGAGCCGTGCGTGCTAGAGTCCGCGCCGTGATCAGCGAGGACTTTGCCTTCTATGGCTTCGACGAGACGTCCTGGGATCGGCTCGTTGCCCTCTTCCTCGGCGAAGATCGCTCGGAGGCCAGCGGCGTGCTCGTCGTCGTGGTCGACGCCGACCGCGCACCGGTCGCAAGCTTTCATACGGCGAAGGGCTCAGTCGACCCCACCACCCTGCCGTCGCTCGTCGACCTCGAAGGCCTCTGCGAGGCCACCTCGGCCGGCGCCTGCATCCTGATGCGCGAACGCGCGATGCCGGACCTGTTCGACTACCTTGCCGATCCATTGGACCCCGACCAGGACTTCGTGACGCGGGTCATGCGTTTTGCGCACGTTTTGCGTGAGCTCGGCAATGGCAACTGGCTCCGCGTGTGGCCCAATCCCCTGCCCCATCTCTTGCTCGCGGCGGCACCTGCAGCCAAACCCGCCATCGACTTCTTCTTGCCGGACGGGATGAGCGTCGTGCTTGGCGTGTTCGAGGAGGGCGAGCTTTGGACCGGCGCGGTGCTTCGACGGAAGTCAGGCAGCCTGGATGTATTCGCTGGGCCTGAGGCGATTTCGGGCTGGGCCGGTCCGCTCGGTGGGGCCTGGCGTCGCGATCACCGTGTCCTGGTCCAGGCCGTCGAGCGTGAGCTTGGTCCGATCCACGTCGGCCTTTTCATGGAGCGCTCCACCGCGCGCGCGCTGCTTGCCGGCGGCCAAGCCGGAGAGTGGGCGATGACCTACGCGACGCGCGACCTGATCCTTCACCCGCTGCCCGCGTACGCGGCCGCCGGACTCGGGGTCGACGTGCTCGGCGGCGCAGCCAAGTACGTGCTGCAAACACTCGAGGAAATCGACAGCGAGGAGCTCGTCACCATCGCACAGGGGTTCTGGCGTGGCCTCACCGACGGCAAGGGCCTCGAAGGTTTGCTCGGCTTCTCTCCAGCCCAGGCGCTTTCCTGGGCATTGAGCAAGCGCCCGAGCAGCCCCCCACCACGCGAAGAACAAGCCGGCCCGGCCTCCGCAGAGGAGGATCCAGGCCCGCTCAACTGAGCAGCCCTCCACAGATCGTCGCTTCTTTGACAAGATTGGCGACAATATGTACCTTTGTCCCACCTGCTCAACGATGCAGGGGACATTTGTGCAGCAACCAGAGGCTAACGAGAAGGCGGTGAGAGATGCGAGCGGGGGAAAGCATGCATAAGCTAACGGCGCGCCAAAAGGCGGTCCTTGAGTACATATCAGACTCGATTCATTCGAGGGGGTACCCACCCACCCTCCGCGAAATCGGCAATCATCTGGGCATTCGCAGCACCAACGGGGTCAATGACCACCTGCGGGCGCTCGAACGCAAAGGCTACCTCACCCGGGAGGACATGAAGTCGCGGACCCTCCGGTTGATGAAGACCCCGGATGGCAGGCCGAGCAGCCGTCCGCCGGCCTCCAACGACGACCTGATCGCGATTCCCATCGTCGGCCGCGTCGCAGCCGGCGCCCTGAGCGAAGCCATCGAGCACCCCGAAGACACCGTGCACATCGACCGAATGCTCATCGGCGGCCAGCGCGACGTCTTCGGTCTTCGCGTCACCGGCGAATCGATGATCGAAGCGGGGATCTTCGATGGCGACTTCGTTTTCGTCCGCAAGCAGCTCACCGCCAACCGCGGCGAGGTCATCATCGCCCTCGTCGGCGAAGAAGCCACGTGCAAATACTACTTCCCGGAGCGGGAGCACATCCGCCTTCAGCCCGCCAACAAGGACATGGCGCCAATTCTCATTCCAAAGAACGACTGGCGCACTACACAGGTGCTCGGTGTCGTCGTCGGCGTCTACCGCCGCCTAAACTAACCCCACGAAAAAGGGGACAGTCCCCTTTTTCGTAAGATGAACCCCTCGAAAATGCCTTTTTCGAGGGGGTTTGTCTTGTATGGTCCACGCATGACTTCGACCCAACGAGTCCTGATGGGGCCCGGGCCCTCCGACGTTCCGGCCCGCGTTTTGGAGGCTCTCGCGCGGCCCACCATTGGACATCTCGATCCGGTTTTTCTCCAAGTTCTGGACGAGACGCAGGCGATGCTTCGGCAGGTGTTCGGCACCGACAACGCTTTGACGCTACCGATGTCGGCAACCGGTTCAGCGGGCATGGAAACCTGCTTCGTGAACTTGCTCGAACCCGGTGACCACGCGCTGATCTGCAGGCACGGCGTCTTCGGTGGACGGATGGCCGAAGTGGCACGACGGTGCGGCGCCGAGGTCACCCTAGTCGATGCGCCCTGGGGACAGGCCATCGACCCGGACGAGGTCGCCAGGGCGGCAAAGAAGCGCGCTTTCAAGGTGCTCGCCATCGTACATGCCGAAACGTCGACCGGCGTGCTGCAAGACCTGAGCCCGTTTCGTGCCATCGCCGATTCCTGTGGCGCGCTGCTTCTTGTCGATGCGGTGACCTCGCTTGCCGGCGTCCCGGTCGACGTCGACCGTATGGCGATCGATGCCGTGTACTCGGGGACGCAGAAGTGCCTCTCCTGCCCGCCAGGTCTCTCTCCGGTTTCGTTTTCGGAGCGCGCGCGGCGCGTCTTGTCGACGCGCAAGACGCCGGTGCAAAGCTGGTACTTCGATCTAAACCTGATCGGGCAGTACTTCGGAGGCGAGCGCGTGTACCACCACACCGCCCCCGTGAATATGATTGTGGCCCTGCATGAAGCGCTTCGACTGGTGCTCGAAGAGGGTCTCGAAGCGCGTTACGCGCGTCATCGCGCACAAGCGAATGCGCTTCACCAAGGCCTCGACGCACTCGGGCTGGAGCTTCCCGTCGCCGAAACCAGCCGTCTCCCTCCCCTCACGCTCGTTCGGATTCCCGAAGGCGTCGACGACCGCACCGTGCGCGCGAAGCTCCTCGCCGACCACGGCCTGGAAATCGGCGGAGGCCTCGGCGCCTTCAAGGGCAAAGCCTGGCGCATTGGCTTGATGGGCGCCTCGGCCACCGCGCGCCACGTCGAGCTCTGCCTGGGCGCGCTCGAAGATGCGCTTCGGTGAGCGGCGGTCCCAACGGGCCCCTGGGTTGCTGGACCTAGCCTAGGGCAGGAAATGGGCTGGCCTCCTCGGGGTGTAGTACGCTCCGTGAATGGCTTGGGGGCGGCCGGGGTTGCTGCGGGACCTCTTTGGGATCGACGTGCGGTCGCTCGCCGTCTTTCGTTTGTGTCTCGGACTCGTTCTGTGTTGGGACCTCTTCGATCGGATGCTCGGCATCGAGGCGCACTATACGCAGGACGGCCTCGTGCCTGCGCAGCTGCTGCAAGCGCTTTCGGCGAGGCCGGTCTACTCGCTGCATCTATTGTCCGACGCGCTGAGCTTCCAGGTGCTCCTCTTTGCGATCGCCTCAGCGGCGGCGCTCATGTTGTTGCTCGGCTGGCGGACCAGGGTCGCGACACTGGTGTCGTTCGTCTTGATGTTGTCGATGCACTCCCGCAATCCACTCACGCTGCATCACGGCGATACGCTGCTTCGGGTCCTTCTGATGTGGGGCGTGTTTCTCCCGCTTGGCGCGCGCGCTTCGATCGACGCGCGGCGTGGCCTTGGCGCCGCGGTTGCCTCGCCGGTGCTGTCGATAGGGAGCGCGGCCCTGATGCTGCAGGGATTCTTCGTCTACCTGATCGCGACCATCTCGAAGCTCCAATACGACTCCTGGTGGGACGGCAGAGCCCTCTACGCGGTCGTTCACAAGGCGAGTTACGTGCGCCCCCTCGGCGAGTATCTCGCGCGGTTCCCCGAGGTCTTGGAGCTCTTCAGCCACGCGACCCTGTTCGTTGAAGGCGCGATCCCGGTGCTGTTCTTCAGCCCCTGGAAACGAGACCGATGTCGCGTCGCTGCGGTCCTGCTCGGGCTCGGCCTTCATGCGGGGATCTTCGCGGTGGTGGATGTCGGTACGTTTCAACCCGTGACCACGCTCGCGCTGTTTCCCTGGCTGCCCGCGTCGTTCTGGGATCGACTCGGCTGGCGGCTGGGCGATGCAGGCGCAAAGCCCTGGCGGCCGCGATGGAGATCAGAGGCAGTCGCCGGCGTTCTCCTGGGCTACACGCTCATCTCGAACGCCCTGGCCATCGACGTGGTGCAGCGCAACATGCCCGAACCCCTCGCGACGCTCGGGTACGTGCTGAGGCTCGACCAGCGATGGCGCATGTTCGCCAACACGGACGCAACCCAACAAGGCTGGTGGGTGGTCGCTGGCAAGCTGGAAAACGGCGCGCCCTTCGATCTGCTTCATGGAACACCCAACGTGAGCCTCGAGCGTCCGGAGCGGTATTACCGCGAGATGCCCAACATGGCCTGGCGCACCTACTGGGCCAACATTTCCAATGAGCACTATGCGCCGTTTCGTCCCGCGATGGGGCGCTACTTCTGCACGAGCTGGAATCGAAACGCGGAGCCGAAGCTCCGCACGAGCGGCGTCCAGGTCATCTATGTCGTGGAACACAACTACAAAGCCGAGCTGGGCGGGATCGTCACCCCACGTGAGCTCGTGACTACCGAATGCGGTGAATCCGAACCCTAGCCCCGGCAGCAGTTCGGTACCACCACGCTCGCGTGGACAGAGGATCCCGGACCCATCTCGCCTTGGATAACGTTTTGAGGAACGACACCGTCGCAAAAACGACGCCGTGCCTCCAGAACGCTCCTGGACGCAGCACGGCAAAAGGCCGGCAATGCCACACAAGAAAGCCCCAGCTGAGGCCGGGGCTCCTTGACAGTCATGCCGATTGTCGGCTGCGGATTGCCCTAGTCCATGCAGTCCGTGGGGCAAATCCCGAGCATGAGAGCCGACGGACAGAGCCCGCAATCCTCGATCGATCCACAAATTACATCACTGATGTGCTTGGTATTGCCGGCTTCCAGGCCGCCGGGCTGGATTGAGGCGTTCCCGGGCAAGCCATTTAGCTCTCCATTCTGGAAGCCTGCGATGCAACCCTCGGTCGCGACGAACTCGATGAACGTGTTGGTGATTTCCATGCACTGCGCCCTGCCCGGTTCGCAGCTCATCCGTGTGCACTCTTGCGCGGTCCCAAGCGCGGTCGCGACGATCTTGTTGCATGTGCCATTCGAGTTCTTCGCGTCCGCGTCCGAGACGAGAAATGCCGCCGCGGCGAACGTGAGAATCGAAACTGTGAATAGAGTTTTCATGATGAAATCCTTTTTGAGAATCTAAATACTGGTCGAGCGACTCGATGCGCAGAGACCCTCTTCGTTGTGCGAGAATGTCAACGACTGACGGGCGCGTCTATACGTAATTCTTTAGCCATCGCTCGAGCGCACGAAGCGCAGTGTCCGCAACGAAAGCTTTGCGCACACCGCGACGAACACCGTGTCGCCGCCGGCATCATCCATCGCGACGTCTCGCCCTCGAACGCGCTCCTCAGCAACGCCGGTGAAATCAAGCTCACCGACCTCGGCATCGCGAAAGCCACCAGCCTCGCGGGCAGCATCCAGAGCGGCGCACTGACGGGCAAACTGCCCTACCTAAACTGACTGACCAGAATCATTGAGCAATCCCCACAGAACAGAGGCGAACCTGCTTCCGGGTGTTGCGTGTTGTCTCTGGTTGTTTCGTGTTGTGTGGGAGAAATTGTCGGAGTGGTGTTCGTCAGGTTGATTTTGCGATCACCAGCGCGGTTGATCTCTCGGGAGGCAACGCTAGGGCAGCAAGGGAAGCGTCCAACTCCTTGCACGCCGCGCTGCGATAAGCCTCTAGGGCGTTCGAGAAGCTTTCGGTCCAGTCGGCATCGGCGGCATGCATTTTCTGAACTTGCGCTGACGGCCCGGGTGACGTGGGTAGCCCGCAGCCTTCGCGGAGCTCGTCGCAACACGCATCGAGAGCCGCACGGAGTGAGCCTGTCTCTACTTCGATCTCGGATCGCGAAGGCTCCCGCCCTACCACTTGCCGAGCAGTCAATGCCTCGAGATCAGCAATCGTTTGGCGGACGACGGGACGGATTGCATCGAGCCGGAGGATCTTCCAAGCGCTTCGCAAAATGCCACCTATCCGTGTGTCGGTCACAGGGGGACAGTACCACGTAATGTGCGGCAGCGCCGGGGAAGACCAGATCGGTCGAGTCGCGCCGGATTGAAATCGGCAAGACAAGCCGGCGGCCCCGTGCGACAGTGCGCTTATCCGGCGGCGCGCCATCTGGAACTCGCTTCCGAGCATAGGAGGTGCACCATGGGCGACAAGTCCCCGAAACAGAAGAACCGCAAGGCCAACCAGAAGCAACAGACAAAAGACGACAAACAGCGCCAAGAGGCTGCGGCTGCGGTCAAGAAGGCGGCACTCAGCGGAAAGAAGTGAGTGCCGGCGGAGACCCCACTGCGAGTCGCTGTCGTCGTCGCTCACCCCGATGACGAGACGCTCTGGTGTGGCGGGCTCATTCTCCAGCATTCGGACTGGCACTGGCGTATCGTCACCCTGTGCCGTGGCTCCGACCAGGACCGGGCGCCGCGCTTCGATAGCGTGCTGAGGCTGTTTGGGGCAAACGGCGAAATGGCTGATCTAGACGACGGCCCCGATCAGCTGCCGTTACCGGCCGCGGAGGTTGAAGAGACGATCCTACGACTGTTGCCGCGGCGCGAGTTTGACCTGATCCTCACGCACGGCCCGCGCGGCGAATATACGCGTCATCGTCGGCATGAGGAGTGCTGCCGAGGAGTGTCGATGTTATGGCACTCGCAGCGGCTTTCGACGCAATACCTTTGGATGTTTGCGTACGAGGATGGAGGCGGCAACGGCCCGCCGTTCGTACGATCAGACGCTGACCGACGTGAAGTGCTTCCCTCACAGGTCTGGCGCGAGAAACGACGGGTCTTGACCGATCTCTACGGCTTCACTGACGAGAGCTGGGAGGTACGAGTTGCACCGCGCGAAGAGGGTTGGTGGTGCTTTGACGAAGCCACCTCAGCCCGCGAGCACGTGCAACGATGGAGCGCTGACCCATGAAGGCTCTGATCCTCTACGATTACCCCCCGAGTCCGGCTGGCCTTGCGACGCAGGGCGACCTCTTATACCGCGGACTGCTCGAGCTTGGCGTAGACGCCCATGCCGCGAACTTCGAGGCGCCGCAAGAAAAGGAATGGTACTATCGCTGGTTCGAGCCCGACGTCGTCGTGGGCATTGGATACTGGGGACACACGCCCCATCTGATCCAACACCCGCAGCGCTACGGTGCGACAGCGGTCCCCTGGTTCGTAGCAGATGGCTACATCGCCAACTACCAGGAGGTGCTCAATGATCTACCCCTGATCCTGGTGACCTCGACCTGGGTCAAGGAGACCTATGTTCGCGACGGCGTACGACCCGACATCATCGAGGTGCTCCCGGTAGGCTGTGAAACCGAGCGCTTCATGCCACGGGACCGAAACGATCCAAAGGTTCGCGCCATCCGAGAAACGCTGGGTGTGGCCGAGGACCAGATTTTCATTCTCACAGTGGGCGGTGATGCCGCCTCCAAAGGTGCTCAAGAGGTGATGCAGGCACTCGCGAAGATTGACGTGGAGGCCCCCGACTGGAAGTACGTGTGCAAGGTATGGCCCCAACCCCGCACAGATCAGCAGAATCTGCTCGATCTCCAGCTCGCGGAGCATCTCGGGATCGACAAGAATGTCACCATCTCGACCGGGCGTTTCTCGCGAAACATCATGCCCTACCTTCTCGCGGCTTGTGACATCTATGCTGCGCCCTCTCGCCTCGAGGGTTTCGGTATGATTCAGGTAGAAGCCAATGCCTGCGAGAAACCGGTCATCGCCATCGACGCGATGGCTTTCCGTGACACGATGGTCCATGGCCAGACCGCATTCCTCGCCGGCGTGGCACAGGAGATCAAGATCAGCGAGGCGGTCCTCGGGGAGGATCAAGGTTTCCAGCCGAATTCCTCCGTGTCCTTCAGCCAGCCTCGGACATCGGACTACCGCGCCAGCGTCAACGACATCGCCACCCATCTGCTAACACTCATGCGCGACGCCGAGCTGCGGAAGCGGATGGGTAAGGCTGGGCGGGACCGAGTGGTCGAACGATTCGACTATCGAACTGTCGCGAGCCGCTTTGTCGAGATCATCCAGAATCGATTGGGCATTCGCTAACCCCGTGAAAGCTGTCTCTCAAAGTACCAAGCGTGGCGACCCTTTACCGGAATCGGTCATGGAGGCGAAGCAGGCGGCTGTCGAGGTTCTCCTGCACAACGCGTCCGGTCCAGTGGCCGGTCTTCCCCGCACCGCGGGATGGGGTTACCCCGAACCCTACACGCGTGACCTCATGCTCTCGGCGTTCGGAATCCTGGTCAGCGGCAGCGAGGAGCTCGTCGAGACTCTGGGCCGGACGCTCAGCGTGCTGGCTCAGAACCAGACCCAACATGGCCACATCCCATCCATGGTCCACGATCCCGACAACCTTGGGTCTAGCGACTCGACACCCTTGTTTCTGATCGCTGTCGGCCTCTACCGGCGGGTGACCGGACACGATGGGTTCCTCGACGACGCAGTCCAGAAGGCTCTGACCTGGATGCAATATCAGAGCCCGGACGATACGGTGATGGTAGGTCAGCTCCCCACCAGCGACTGGCGCGACGAGCATTGGGTCCTGGGATACGGCCTGTACGTGAACAGCTTGGTTCATACTTATCTCAGACTTCACGGCCGAGACGAGGAGGCTGACAAGCTCCGCTCTCTCATGAACAGGCTGGACGTGCGACGGGACGTCGGCAACCACCACATCCACGAGGGGCTTGTCGTACCCTCCAAACCATACTTCGCGATGTACGCGTACAAGGTCTACAACAACGAGCGCTTCGATCTTCTCGGTAACTGCCTGGCGTCACTCACCGGTATCGCTTCCAAAAGCCGCTGCGAACGAATCGTCCGGTGGGTAGAAGCCGAATGCGCTGCTCTGAGGGAGCAGGGTGAGCTCGCAGTCGATCTGCCGCCATGTCTGCTGCCATACATACGGGGAGACGACCCCGACTGGCGACCCCGCTACGAGGGATTCAACCAAGCCGGTGAGTACCACAACGGCGGGATCTGGCCTTTCATCTGCGGATTGTACGTGGCGACTTGTGTGGCTGCGGGTCGCCACGACCTGGCGCGGCGGAAGCTGTTGGCGCTGACAGACCTCGTCACGCTGCATCGGCGGGAGTCGCTCACCTGGGGCTTCAACGAGTGGATCAAAGCCCAAACCGGCAAACCGATGGGCTGTGACTGGCAGAGCTGGTCTGCCGCGATGTATCTGTATGCGGTGGCGTGCGTCGAACGGCGGAGCACACCGTTTTTCGATGAACTCCGCTTGGGGACAAAGCCGTGAACGGAATGGGTGGATGAGCAAAGACGAAAAGCCTGGCGCAGTCCGGCGCGTAGCGCTGCTTGGAAACCACCTCCCGCGGCAATGTGGGATCGCCACGTTCACCAGCGACCTCGCGGATGCCATCTCGTCGACGTTCCCGAACATCGAGTGCGCGGTCGTCGCCATGAACGACGCTGGGAGACGCCACGCCTACGGCGATCGCGTTCGATTCGAGATCGCCGAGAGCGATCTTGCGTCGTACCGCCGCGCCACCGACTTCTTGAACGTGGGTGGGTTCGACGTACTGTGCCTCCAACACGAGTACGGCATCTTCGGGGGCAAGGCAGGCAGCCATGTTCTCGCGCTCCTCAGCGAGGTGCGCATGCCGATCGTGACGACGCTACACACCATCCTCAGCGATCCCACGGTCGAACAACGCCGCGTGATGGATGAGATCGCGCAGCTCTCGAGCCGCTTGATTGTGATGAGTCGCTGCGGCGGCGAGCTCCTGCGCGAAGTGCACGGGGTGCCGGCCGACAAGATCGACCTCATCCCGCACGGGATCCCCAGTTTGCCGAGCAGTGAAGACAGCAAGAAGCGTCTAGGTGTCGAGGGGATGTCGCTGATACTCACCTTCGGCCTCCTGTCTCCGGACAAAGGGATCGAATACGTCATCGATGCCCTCCCCGCCGTCATCGAACGCCATCCGACCGCGACCTACGTTGTCGTCGGCGCCACACACCCCCACGTGAAGGAGTGGCACGGAGAAGAGTACCGGCGCAGTCTCGAGCTTCGTGCCCACAAGCTCGGCCTGGACGCGCACGTCGTCTTTCACGATCGCTTCGTGAGCGCGTCCGAGCTCGCCGAGTTCTTGTCGGCGGCGGACATCTATATCACCCCGTACCTGAACCCGGAGCAGATCACCTCCGGGACACTGGCATACGCGTTAGGGAACGGAAAGGCCGTCGTTTCGACTCCTTATCGATACGCGCGCGAGCTCCTGGAGGACGACCGCGGCCTCCTCGTCCCGTTCAGAGACTCGGCCGCGATAAGCGCGACGGTGAACAAGTTGCTCGGCGCTCCCGGAGAGCTCCACGCGCTCGGTGCGCGCGCGGCGGAGTATGGGCGCAACATGGTCTGGCCGTCTGTCGCGCGTCAGTACGTCTCGAGCTTCGAGCACGCACTCGGCGAGAACGAGGAACTGCGCCGCTCCTTTTTCTCGTCGAACCCACGCGCGCGGCGCCCAGTCGACCTACCTGCACTCAATCTCAACCACCTGCGCGCGTTGACCGATGGCACAGGCATGCTTCAGCATGCTCTTTTCTCCGTTCCACGCTACGAAGACGGTTATTGCATCGACGACAACGCCCGCGCCCTACTGTTGACGACGCTGATCGAGGATGCGGGCACCGACGACTGGCGGACGACTCACTCTCTCTCGTCGCGCTACCTCGCGTTCGTAGGTCACGCCTACAACAAGGATTCGAGCCGGTTCCGCAATTTCATGGCGTATTCCCGCGAATGGCTCGAAGCCCACGGCAGCGAGGACAGTCATGGTCGCGCTCTTTGGGCGCTCGGCGCCGTGGCAAGTCGCTCTCGCGAACCTGGGCGTAAGAGGCTTGGCGGCGAGCTGTTTCATGCTGCGCTGCCGGCAGTCGAGGAGCTCGAGAGCCCTAGGGCTTGGGCCTTCGCGCTCCTTGGCATCCACGAGTACCTGCGCGCGTTTCACGGAGAGAGCGGGATCGAGGCGTTCCAGAAGCGGCTCTCCGAACGGCTCCTGTCGAGATTCGAGTCAAACGGCGGCAGCGACTGGCCATGGTGTGAGGACATCCTCACATACGACAACCCGCGCCTGCCACAGGCCCTGATCGTCTCGGGCAACCAGTCGGGTGATCGAGAAATGGTGGCGGCCGGGCTCGAGTCCCTCCGATGGCTCAACGAGCTTCAGTGCTCGGGGGAAGGCTATTTCGCCCCGATCGGCTCGAACGGATTCTACCCGCGACACGGCGAGAGGGCTCCCTTCGACCAGCAACCCATCGAGGCCTGCGCCACGGTGTCCGCCTGCCTCGACGCGTGGCGCGTGACCGGTGACGAGGACTGGACCCACGAGATGTGGCGCGCGTTCAGTTGGTTCCTCGGTGAGAACCAGCTGCATGCCTCGCTCTACGACCCCACGACTGGCGGCTGCCGGGACGGGCTCCACCCCGATCGACCGAACGAGAACCAGGGGGCCGAGTCGACGCTGTCGTTCTTGATCGCGCTGACCGAGATGGGCACGCTCGACTCCGAGATGCGCCTGCGCGAAGAGAGCGTACTCGCCCTTCCGGCCGGCGAACGCCCTAGGGGCTCGACGTGACATCACCTTCACTCGGCGCCCCGGCGGCGCTCCGCGTGGCGGTGCTCGCCCCAATCTCTTGGCGCGTTCCTCCCCGCCACTATGGACCTTGGGAGCAATTCGTCTCTCTCTTGACCGAAGGCCTCGTCGAGCGTGGACTCGACGTCACCCTCTTCGCCACCGCGGACTCGATCACCCAAGCTCGCCTCGTCGGAACCGCCCCACGCGGATACTCGGAAGACGCCGCCATCGACGCGAAGGTGTGGGAGTGCCTGCACATCTCCGCCGCATTCGAACGCGCCTCCGAGTTCGACCTCATCCACAACAGCTTCGACTTCTTGCCGCTCAGCTTCTCTGCGTTGGTGGACACGCCGGTCGTCACCACGATCCACGGTTTTTCGTCCGAGCGAATCCTCCCCGTCTATCAGAAGTACAACGGGCGCAGCCACTACGTCGCCATCAGCGACGCTGATCGACACCCTTCACTCGAATACGCGGCCACCATTCACCACGGAATCGACATGGGCGCGTTCGCGATCGGCACCGGCCCGCGCGATTATCTCCTGTTCTTTGGCCGCATTCATCCGGACAAGGGCACGGAGGAGGCCATTGTCGTCGCTCGGCGCGCGGGCGTGCCCCTCGTGATCGCCGGCATCATCCAGGATCGAGGCTACTTCGAGCGCGCGGTCGAGCCTCACGTCGACGGCGACCGGGTGCGGTTCGTCGGCGCGGTCGGGCCTGAGGGGAAGAGCGAGCTCCTCGGCGGCGCGCGCGCCCTGCTCCATCTCGTGAGCTTCGACGAGCCATTCGGCTTCAGCGTGGTCGAGGCGATGGCCTGCGGGACCCCTGTGATCGCCAGCCGACGCGGATCCATGCCGGAGATCATCATGGAGGGCGTGAACGGCCGCCTGGTCGACTCGACCGCCGAGGCCGTGGAAGCCGCAACCGGGATCGCAGAACTCGACGCGGGGGGCGTGCGCGCATCGGTCGCGCGCCGCTTCGACAAGGGCCGCATGGTCGACGAGTACATCGCGGTCTACCGGCGCATCCTCCGCGGCCCTGGGTCGAAGAGCCCCACGTGAGCGCCGATCTTCGCTCGACGCGATCCCCGCCTTTTCGGCTCGGCGTGAACTACTGGCCGGCTCGGACGGCGATGGGCTGGTGGACCGCATTCGACCCGGCGGAGGTTGCAGCGGACTTCGGTCGCATCGCAGGGTGTGGATTCGACTCAGTCCGCATCTTCCTCACGTGGGAGGACTTTCAACCGACCCCTTCGCGCGTCGACTCGACCATGGTCGATCGCCTCGTATCGACGCTCGAAGAAGCGAGCACCGCTGGAATCTCGGTCATGCCCACGCTCTTCACGGGCCACATGAGCGGCGTGAACTGGATCCCTTCCTGGGCTCTCGGCGGCCAAGCGGGCAACGATCGATTCCGCGTCGTCTCCGGAGGCCGAGTCGGGGCGTCACGCATCGCGAACTGGTACTCTGACGCGTCAATTGTCGAGGCGCAGTCGTCACTCGCACGGGAGGTCGCCAGTGCGCTCGCAGGGCATGCGGCTCTGTGGGCATGGGACCTCGGAAACGAAAACTCGAACTGCGCAGTCCCCCCGGACAAAGGCTCCGCCCGCGAGTGGCTCTTGCGAGTGACGGACTCCATCCGAGGCGCCGACGCCGGCGCGCTCGTCACCCTCGGGCTCCACATGGAAGACCTCGAGCAGGACAGAAATCTCGGCCCGAGGGAGGCCGCCGAGGTCTGCGACTTTTTGCAGATGCACGGATATCCGAATTACGCCGCGTGGGCGGATGGCCCCACCGACGAGCGGGTCTTGCCGTTCCTCGCTCGGTTGACGCGATGGCTGGGCGGCGGGGCCGACGTGCTCTTCGCAGAGTTCGGCGTGCCGACCACGCAGATCGATGAGCCCGACCGTGAACGATCCATCGACGCGTCGGGGCCCGCCCTCGTCGAAGAGCAGGACGCTGCTTCGTACGTCGACCGCGCCCTCGGCGCACTGCTCGAGTGTGGCAGCGCGGGCGCGATGCTCTGGTGTTATTCCGACTACGCGGAAGCCATCTGGGGGCTTCCTCCGCTCGACCTCGCGGTTCACGAGCGATCCTTCGGGCTATGGCGCGCCGATGCCTCCCCAAAGCCGGCGGTCGCTGTAGTCGAGGCGTTCGCAAAGCGAGCCGCCACGACCGACGCCGGCTGTTCCATCGCGGACTCGGCCTGGATCGACATCGATGCCGCCGAGTTCTACCGCGCGCCTGGGTCCGAGCTGCCGCGCTTGTATCGGCGCTACAGCGAGGCGGTGGGCGCGCTAAACGGGGCGCCTCCAAACGTCAACGAGCCCGGGTGAGCTCCGCCAGAAGGTCGTCGAGGCGCACCGTCGCGATGCGAGCACCGATGTCGGCGAAACCGTAAGGGAGTACGAGGAGCCCGCCTGAAATCATGCTGCCGCACGAGTAGACGACGTTGGGGACGTACCCGTCGCGCTCGTCGGCCGCGGGCTCCAACAGGGGCTCGGCGAGGTGACCGATGACGCGCGCCGGGTCTTCCTTATCGAGCAGGATGGCTCCGAGAGCATATTGTCGCATCGCGCCGACGCCGTGCGTGATCACGAGCCATCCCGCTTCAGTCTCGAGCGGGGATCCGCAATTGCCAAGCTGAGTGATTTCCCAGGCACGCTCGGGCCTTTGGATCACGTCGCTCTGGTGCCAGAAGCGGACGTTGTCCGACCACATCAGGAAATTGTTCTCGTTGTCCAGCCTGGAGAGCGCAGCATAGCGCCCGTCAATCATCCGAGGAAACAGTGCGATGCCCTTGTTCTTCGCGGACTCGCCGTTCAGCGTCGCGATTCTGAACGTCACGAAATCGGCTGTTTCGATGAGCTGCGGGAGGATCTGATAGCCATCGTACGCCGTATACGGAGCGAAGTACGTCACTGTTCCGTCGTCATGGGTGAAACGGACGAAGCGAGCATCCTCCATCCCGTGACTCTCGGTCGGCCCAGCCGGGAAGAGGACACGTTCGGAGATCTTCGACTCCGGGGCGAAGGAGCTCTCGTAGTTGGAGGACGCAAGCCAGTGGATCGTTCGGGTGACGTGCGCGGCGTCGGGTCTGTGACCGTGCTGCTGGTCGACCTCGCGGATCATGGTCTCGAGCTGCTCGAGGCTAAACCGCTCGGGAAGCGCGTCGAGCACGGTAGCGGCAATCTCGTTGTATACGTCGAGCTCACGGAGTTTGGTGTGGAAGATGTGCTTCTCGTAGACCGGAGCTCGGTGGCGCGCGGTGCTCGCTCGCCGACTCGGCGCTTCCATTTCGATCTGGCCGCTCGCGTCGATGACACCCGAGCGAAACTCGATCGACGAGATGTGCCCCTCGCCGATGGCCCGCAAGCTCAAGACAAAGCGCTGCTCGCCCGGCGCGAGACCCTCTTGGTCAGGCGCCGGCACGATCGAAGGATTGCTCAGAGCGGCGGACTCGATCGAGTACTCGTGAGTGAAATAGGCGCCGATGAGCAGCTTGCGCGCTGCCGAGAGCTCGTCTGCTCGGCCGACATGTCCCGCCCCGACGGCCGCGAAGTTCCTCTCGAATACCGACCGCAAGTTGACGTGGCGGGCGGCGAATCGGGCTTGCGTCGCGCTCAAGGTCGTCCTCACCTCGGACTCGGACAACACCAGGATCCGCGACAGAATGCGCTCCACGCGCGAGCGCCCGTCCACCGAGTGTTCGCTTCCAGGCCTGAACGGCTTGGTGATCACCCGGGTCGGATCGGGCACCAACCGCGCGGAGGTTCTCGTGACGGGGATGGGGCGCATCTCGACAGTCTTGTCGGACTGACGAGGTGTGGCCAGCGGAAACATCCAAAGGGGTGTTTTACATCGCCGAGCAGATTAGACGGCGGGCGCCGAGAATCTCGAATCGTCCATGCGATTGTGCGCGTGCCCGTTCCACCTGTGCCTCCTCAGAACCCCGTCCACCGTACAATCGACAAGATTTCCTCGCTCCGGGCCAAGCGACCCTACCCGATGCGTCCCTTGCTGCGCGCCCTACCCGCAATCGCCAAAGCAAAGCGGCGGCATGGCCAAGACATTCATCGCCATCCGGCGCGGGCCCGGCGGCTTTGAGCAGCGCGTGTGTCTCTAGCGAATCCTTCCCGCGTTCGCGGGCGACGCTGATTTCATCGAGATGTTTCTTCGCGAAGCGCGCATGTCGGCGCCCTCCATCATGGACATATCGCACGGGTGCTCGATTTCGGCATCGCGGACGGCGCCCAGGACCTCACCCTCCAGGCGGGGCGTTTGAGCTTACTGTCGGCCGTTCACCGTCCAGACTCTTGATGAAGGCGGCGAGATCGCAGAGCAGGAGGCGGTCCTGTGTCGCCGGCTTGCCTACGTTTCTATGGTTGACCGTGTTTCCCTCTCGGACGTATTCTGTCGTTTCACTGATCGGCTGACGTTTGCTTAGGGCTTCGTCGTTGGCGGTCCCTATGCTCAAATGGAGGGTTCTCCGATGCATTTGCAAGTTCCGCATCTCAATAACCGCGCTTGGCTCCTGCTTCCCTTCGCCGCGTTGTTCGGACTGTTCCTAACGGCCAGCCCCGTATTGGCGGATGGCTCACTGAGTGTCGGAACCTGCGCGCGCGATATCACACCCATCTCGCCACCTCTGGCGGCGGCGTACGAGGCCGCGTTTGGTGTGCCCGCCGTCGTCAACCACACCGACCCGATCTACCTGGCCGGCTTTGGAAATGACCGCCAGGCAACCGACTACAACGATCGCCTGTGGGCCCGCGGCGTGGTGCTCGACCGGGGGGATTCGCGAGTTGCAATTGTCAGCATCGACGTAGTCGGCTACTTCAAGAACGAAGTCGACACGATCCGCGCGCTCGTCTCGCCGTCGTCGGAGATCGACTTCGTCCTCGTATCGAGTACGCACCAACACGAAGGCCCCGATACACTCGGCCTGTGGGGCCCCGACGAGCTCACCACTGGAATCGACTACGCCTACCTCGATTTCGTGAACGCCACGGTGGCGGACTGCATCGACGAGGCCTCGGCGAACCTCGAGAAGGCGCGCATCTACTACGCCACCGGAAACAGCGCTGGCCTTTCACTGGGCATCGATCCGGAGGACGATGGCTTCGGCGTGGCGGACGGCAAGGTGCTCGAGGGCGACGACCTACTCTCGACAGCTACTGAAGGTCGCATCGTCGACCCGACGATTGCCACCATGCAGCTTACGACGCGCAAGGGCAGCTCCCTCGAAGTGCTCGCGACTCTCGTGAACTTCGGGAGTCACCCGGAGAGCCTTGGCTCCAACAACACGCTCATCACCTCGGACTTCCCGCACTACGTGCGGGAGCGCATCGAAGCCGAGTATGGCGGAGTCGCAATTTGGCTGGCGGGCGACCTCGGGGTGCTCCAGGGGCCCCTCGATATCGACGTCGAGGACCCGGACACGGGTATGCCCGCGCCGCGGCGCACCTTCCGCTTCGCGGAGGTCCACGGCACCCAGCTCGCCGAGCGCGCGATCGAGGCGATCAATGCTGTGCGTTTCGGAAAGGACAAGCGCCCGAGTCCAGAGAACGGCGCACCGGCACCCGAAATTTCCTACGCCACAGTCGACCCTGTCGCGATCCGGCTCGACAACCCGTACTTCCGCTTCTTCACCGCAGTCGGCGTCCTCGACGTGCGGCGGACGCTCTTCACGGACGGCGCGCCCGACGACTCGGTAGGCTTTCCCTTCCCTCCGCCCTTCAACGAAATCCCACAAGCTCTCGGCGAGGATATTCAGACTGAGGTCAGCGCGGTGCGCATTGGCAAGGGCGCCATTGCAGTGGTACCGACCGAGCTCGACCCGCAGATCGGCGGGACCTATCGGAGCGCCCTTGTGAACGCGACCGGAGCGGAGCACAGCTTCATCGCCGGCCTTGGAAACGACCAGATCGGCTACCAGGTTCCGTTCGAGAAGTTCGACCCGAGCTGTCACATCTGTGCGCCCTTCGTTCTCGGTGGAGTTCCGCAGTTCTGTCCGCTCTTCCCGGACATCGACTGCAGCACCGTGTTTCAGAACAATGTGGGAGCAGACGTGAGTCCAAAGGTAACCGACGCGATCCACGAGGCAATCGACGGCCTGTGAGGCCATCGATCGGATGAGCGCAGCTTCGGGCCACGACCACCGAACGGCTACCATGCGGTTCGCCATCGCGGCCCTCGTTGCCTTTGTAGCCGTGCCGACGCATGCGCATGTCGTGTACGGCACCCCTACCCTGTCTCTGCTCACGCAGGATGCCGACCTCGTACTACACGTGCGCATCATCGATCCCTCTAGCGACCTCCCGCTCGCAGACTCTTCGGCGCGCGAAGTGGGCGTGGTCGCCGAGGTCCTCGAGGCGCTCAAGGGCAGCTACGCCAAAGAACGCGTGGCGTTCGTGCAGCACGGCCACGGCTCCCCCGAATACGAAAAAGGAGAGGAGGTGGCGGTCTTTCTCAAGCGCATCGAGCGCAGCCCAGAGCTCGGGGCGGGCGCCGTGGGGAGCCGCATCCACTGGGTCTCGGAACAGGAGGCCGGCACCCGGTTTGCGCTCAATGCGCGCGTACGAGCTGACGTGGTTGCGGCGATTCGAGCCTACACACAAGTCGCGGCGCTCGCACCCGAAGCCCGGCCGGAGGCGATGCATCGAATCACGCTGGAGCTCCTCGCCTCCCCCCATCGGTTGCTCTCGTCCTCTGCTCTCCGAGATCTGGTGATGGCCGGCGATGCCTCGCTTCTCAGCGCCCGGGATCTACCGGTCCTGGAACCTTTGCTTGGTAGCCCTGCAACATCCATCGGCATACGCATCGGCCTGCTCGTCGAGCTCGAACGCCGAGGCCTTGTTGACGGCCCAGCACGTTGGGCCAAGCTTTTACGCACGACGACCGGCAGGAGACCGTGTCGCCGCGGTGCGCGCCAGCGCGGCGCACCCGAGCGAGCCGGTGACCGCGGAGCTCCGCGCGCTGCTTGCGAACGACGACCATCAGCTCGTGTCCGCTGCAGCTGTGGCGCTCGGAACCCCTGGCAACCATGCAGCGGTAGCCCCGCTGGCGAAACTACTCGCATCCGACGACTCGCGAGTGCGGATGGCGGCGATCCGCGGCCTCGGACGCGTAGCCACGCCGCGCGCGAGGCAGGTGCTGATGAAGACCGCCGCAGGGCATCCCGACGCGTCGACGCGTCGACGGGCCGGCGCCGAGGTGCAACTACTCGATCGGCACACGACCTCCGCAGGCGCCATTCGCGAACGCGCTGGTTCTCCACAGTAGTGATTACGAGAGGCCTCACGCTTCGGTCTAAGCTCAAAACCGGATATGCCTCCCCAGAACTCCGTCGACGAGATCGGTGTCGCCGCCGGCATCATCCAGCGAGACGTCTCGCCCTCCAACGTGCTCCTCAGCAACGCAGGCGAAATCAAGCTCGTCGACTTCGGCATCGCCAAAGCCACGAACCTGCCCGGCGGCATTCAGAGCGGCGCACTCAAAGGAAAGATTCCCTACATGAACTGAGTGACCAGGATCATTGAGAAAGTGCCGACAAACAAGGACGAACGTGTTTCGTATGCGGCCGGCTTCAAAACAGCAAGTGGAGCTGCACATTCATTCGAATAAAACTGCGCAAACCGGAGTTCCAGCGCTGCGACAGCCATGCAGCCTCTGCGACGACCTTGAAACTGTTGCCGATGATGTGTGCCGTGCCCGCAACCACGAGCTCGGCATTGGTGGTTTGATCGCCGTTGCGACCGTATTGCGCTAGCGCTTGGGCCGTGTCGGCGGCGTTTGTGATCTGGAACTGCCCATAGTTTCTGGCGTCGCTTCGAACCCAGGGTGTGAGGTAGACGATGCTGTAGCGAACTGCGAGCTCCCAGAGCAGGCTGAACCGATAGCCCGCCTCTCCCATGAACCCAATCGGGCCGAAGAGTAGCTTCCCTCCCTGCCACGGCTTGTACCAAGCGACGTAGCTGACGACGTTCATGTCAACGCCGCTGACCTTGGCGAGCCACTCGGCGGAAAGGCGCAAGCCCAAGTCCTCGATCGCATTGGGGCGCGCGTCCCATGCAATCCCGGCGCCCACGCTCTGCCGAAACTCTTTGGTCCCCAACAGGTCGCTGTTCATGTCGGTGGTGATCTCGCCGAAGTTCTTGGCGAATCGACCGACGAGCTCGGGATGGAATTCGGTCACGACCTGCCCAGAGCCGATATTCGAGTCGTTTTGAGGCCTCTCGCCATACACCTCGGTGATGCCGACCCCATGGGCGGCGCGCGCATTGGTCCCGCTGAACATGCCGAAAGCATACTCCAGGTCGCGAAGCCTGCGCGCGAACATCTCGGCTCCGATTTGACGCCCGGAACCGAACATACGAGTGGTAGGCGGCCAGTCGACAAACGCGAGAGCCGCATAGGACTGCGCACGGTATCGGTCATAGGGGATCTTGAACTGGCCGATGCGGATCGTCGCCATCCTGAAGCGCGTGAACGCGAACCACATGTCGATCAAATCGAAGGCGCGGGGCGTCAGGTTGATCTGAAAGCGGCTTTGAATGCGCCCGTCGATGAACGAGCTCGAAAGCGTGAAGCGGATGCGGCGAAACTCGAGGAACTCGTTCGACTCCCTCACGAAGCCTGCGCTCTCGAGCTGCTGAGCATATTCGAACTCTAGCTGCGCGGCAAAGCCGATGCCGATCCAATCGTCCGTTTTTCCGATTCGGATACGTACGGGTCCGAGACGCGTAGGCAGCCTCCGGCCCTCGGGTAAGGCTGCTTCGTCGAGCGCGGTCGTGCTGGGCTCGGCCGCGAGGCTGTCGCCCGCATCAGCCCGCACCTCTTCGCCGATCGATCCGCTTTCCTTGCCAAGTTCGAGGGTTGCCTTGTCCTGCTGTTCTCCGTCTACTTGGGCCGCGGGTTCCTCCGCGGTCTCGGTGAGCGATGGCTCTCCACCGATCTGCTCGTTGTCTTCTTGTTGGCCATTGGGCTTGACTAGCCGTGGGCGTTCTTTGTGGGCCTCCGGCGGCGGCGTGCCCGCGTTCGGAGACTGGGCGCTCGCGCCGCCGCTAGGGCTTCCGAGCATGAGGACGAGCAAAATGCATCGAATGGCCAAGCGCAACGACTAGTGCCTAACCTGGCGAGCTCCCCGGTTTGCCTTCGACGGATGCCCGCTCGGCGACGACTTCGTCATACCACACGTCGTGGTGCAGCTGCGCCCAGCGCTCGTCGACGTCCCCGCCGACCATGGATTCGAAGGTCCCCTCGTTGCCAATCGTTGCCATGTAGATGTGCACGAACGAGAAGCAGATCAGACCGACCCCGGAAGCGATATGGAATAGGTTGGACAGCTGCATGGTGGAACGTGTCCATTCGAAATTCGGTGTCAGCAGGAAGAGGCCCGAGACCACCACCACGAGGCCAGCCAGGAACAGAAACCAGTACCAGACCTTTTCACCGGCATTGTTGAAACCAGCGCGCACGTGCTCGCGGGTCAGATAGCCGCCTAGCTTCTTGAACCATTCCCAGTCGTAGGACTTGAAGAAATTGTACTTCATCCAGGCGACCACGGTCAGCACCAGGAAGGCGATGAAGAAGGGTGAAACGTAGTCATGCACTGGCTTAGAAACGGCCGACATGGCCCCGAAGGCTTCTTTGCCCATGAGGGGCATCAGCACGTATCGCCCAAACAACAGGCCCAGTCCGGTCAATGCCAGCGTAATGAACGTGACGGTCAGCCCCCAATGGAGGAAGCGGTCGAAGACGGACCAACGCGTAATCGTCTTGCCTGTTCGGTAATCCAGTTTCCAGGTTCCCTTGAAAATCTGGAACAAACCCAGCGCAAGCAGTACTCCGGCTATGAGCCAGGCACCGATAGTCGAGGCGAGTCCGTTGCGTAGTTCGCGCCAGGTCTGGCCGCTGTCTTGAATCAGCACGTTGGCTTCAGGGCCGGTAACGGCGGAGTAGCCCTCAACGCCGTGACGCACCGCACGCCAGTACTCGGACCGCGGATTCGCGGAAGCCTCGTCAGCCTTTTTCGTGTCCGACTCGGCCGCCGCGGTTGAGCCGGCCCATCCGAAATACAGCGACACCGGCACCGTCAGGATGACCAACCCGCCGAGAAACAGCGCCAGCCATTTTGACCGCTGGCGATCAGATTTCATGGCTTCCGTCCTTGTAAGCCACATCCCAACCCCAGGTGTCGGGACGGCTACTGCGCTTCATGGTGCGCTCCCGGTAGATATCCGCGACCTCGTCGCCATCGCCGGCCAAGAGCGCCTTCGTGGCGCACATCTCCGCGCACAAGGGGAGTTTGCCCTCAGAGACGCGGTTGCGACCGTATTTTTCTCGCTCGGCCTCGGAGCCGTCTTCTTCCGGCCCGCCGGCGCAAAAGGTGCATTTGTCCATCTTGCCGCGCACCGCGAAGGCTTCCTTCTCGGGGAACTGCGGCGCGCCGAAAGGACAGGCATAGGAGCAATAGCCACAGCCAATGCAAATGTCCTTGTCGTGCAGCACGATGCCGTCGTCGGTGGTGTAGAAACAGTCCACCGGACAGACCGCGGCGCAGGGTGCGTCGGAACAATGCATGCAAGCCACCGAGATGGACTTCTCACCCGGTTCGCCGTCGCCGAGCGTCACCACGCGGCGACGATTGATGCCCCACGGCACCTCATTTTCGTTTTTGCAGGCGGTAACGCAACCGTTGCACTCGATGCACCGTTCGGAATCGCAAAGAAATTTCATTCGTGCCATGACGTTCAGGCTCCTATGCTGGGCTGATGCGGCAAAGACTGGATTTGGTTTCCTGCATCTGGGTCACCGAGTCGTAGCCATACGTAAAGACAGTGTTGGCGGCTTCACCACGGATGTAAGGCGCGGATCCGTCGGGATACTTGTCCAGAAGGTCCTTACCCTCGTACCAGCCACCGAAGTGGAACGGCGTAAACACCACGCCGCGCGCCACGCGGCGGGTCACCATGGCCTTGACCTTGATGCGCCCACCTTCCGGACCTTCCACCCAGATATCGCTCCCGTCCCGAATGCCGTGGTCGTTCGCGTCGGCTGGATTGATCTCGGCAAACATGTGTTGCTGAAGCTCGGCCAGCCAGGGGTTGGAGCGGGTCTCGTCACCGCCTCCTTCGTACTCGACCAGGCGTCCACTGGTGTGAATCAGCGGAAACTCTTTCGAATAGTCCGTTGCCTGTATCGATGCATAGCGGGTCGGAAGACGCCAAAAGCTCTTGCGGTCCTCGTAGGTCGGGTATTTCTCGACCAGGTCACGGCGATTGGTGTACAGCGGCTCGCGATGGATTGGAACTGGATCTGGGAAGGTCCAGACGACGCAGCGAGCCTTGGCGTTACCAAACGGAGAGCAGTTGTGCTTGATCGCAACGCGCTGAATGCCGCCGGATAGGTCGGTCTTCCAGTTCTTGCCCTCGGCGGCCTGTTTCTCTTTTGCGGTCAGATCGTTCCACCAACCCAGTTGCTTGAGAAGGTCCGCGGTGAACTCGGGATAGCCGTCCTTGATCTCCGAGTCTTTGCCGTACGAATCCTCCGCCAACAGGTTGACACCTTCGTACTCGACACCAAAGCGCGCGCGGAACGTGAGGCCGCCCTCGGCCACGGTCTTGCTCGTGTCATACAACACCGGTGTGCCCGGGTGTTTCATTTCCGGCGTACCCCAGCACGGCCAGGGCAAACCGTAATAGTCACCGTCGCAGGGTCCGCCCTCGGCTTTCAGGGTGGTCATATTGAAGGTGTGCCGGTGTTCCGCATGGAGTTTCAGGCGTTCCGGGCTTTGCCCCGTGTAGCCGATCGTCCATGAGCCGCGATTGATCTCGCGCAGGATGTCTTCGACCAGTGGCTCGTCGCCGTTGACCTGAATGTTCTTGGTGAGTTGTTCGGCAAAACCGAGCTTCTTTGCCAAGCGATACAAAATGACGTGATCGGGCAGCGACTCGAACAGCGGTTCGATGACCTTCTCGCGCCATTGCAGCGAGCGGTTGGAGGCGGTGACCGAGCCGTACGTTTCAAACTGGGTCGAGGCTGGCAGCAAGTACATGTTGTCCTTGCGGTCGGGGAGCACCGCCGAATGCGTTGGGTATGGGTCGACCACGACCAGGAGGTCCACGGTTTCCATGGCCTTCTTCATCTCGGGCTGGCGCGTCTGGCTGTTGGGTGCGTGTCCCCACAGGAACATCGCCCGAATGTTGTCTTTCTGAGCGATGTTTTCCTTGTCTTCGAGGACGCCGTCGATCCAGCGTGACACCGGAATGCCCTTGGTGTTCATCGCGCTGACCGGTGCACCGCCCACTTCTTCGTAGCTTTCCGGATCGAAGCGGCTCTTGACCCACTCGAAGTCGAGGCCCCAGACCCCGGACCAGTGACGCCAGGCGCCTTCGGACAGACCGTAATAGCAGGGCAGCGTGTCGGCCAGAACGCCCAGGTCGGTTGCACCCTGAACATTGTCGTGACCACGGAAGATGTTGGCGCCGCCCCCCGACATGCCAATGTTGCCCAGGGCCAATTGCAGCGCGCAGTAGATGCGTGTGTTGTTGTTGCCTATCGTGTGCTGCGTACCACCCATGCACCAAACGATGGTCCCAGGGCGATTCTCCGCCATGGTTTGTGCCACCAGCTTCACCTCGGACTCGGGCACGCCGGTGACGTCTTCGACGAGCTTCGGGGGCCATTTTGCGGCCTCCTCGCGAATCTTGTCGATGCCGAACACGCGCTGGCGGATGTACTCCTTGTCTTCCCATCCGTTCTCGAAGATATGCCACAACAAGCCGTATATGAATGGCGTATCGCTGCCAGGCCGGAGACGCACAAACTGGTCTGCATGGGCCGCGGTTCGGGTGAAACGCGGATCCACGACGATCATCTTGGCGCCGTTCTCTTTGCCCTTGAGGATATGCAACAACGACACCGGGTGCGCTTCGGCTGGGTTGGAACCGATGAAGAGCATCGCCTTGCAGTTATGCATGTCGTTGTACGAGTTCGTCATTGCCCCGTAACCCCATGTGTTGGCTACGCCCGCGACCGTAGTGGAGTGGCAGATGCGCGCCTGGTGATCACAGTTATTGGTGCCCCACATCGCGGCAAACTTCCGGAACAGGTACGCTTGCTCGTTGCTGAATTTGGCCGATCCCATCCACATCGCGCAGTCGGGACCCGACTCCTTGCGCATGGAGAGAAGCTGGCCACCGATGTCGTCGAGCGCTTGGTCCCAAGTGACGCGTTGCCACTTGCCGCCCACCAGCTTCATCGGGTACTTGAGGCGCTTTTCACCATGACCGTGCTCGCGCAGCGCCGCGCCCTTGGCACAGTGCGCGCCCCTGTTCAGCGGTGAATCGAAATCCGGCTGCTGCCGCGTCCATACGCCATTGCGTACTTCGGCGAGGCTGCCGCAACCAACGGAGCAGTGTGAGCATATGGTATGCTTGGTGACGATTTCGCCCGCTTCGGCCGTCTTCTGCTCGGCGCGGGCTCGCCGCACCATCTTCGGAGCCAGCCCTGTGGCAATGGCACCGCCGCCAAGAGTCAGGCCGGTACGCTGCATGAACGTGCGGCGGTTGATGGCTTTTCCGAGCTGACCTTCCTGCGGGGTGTCTGCTGCGGGTTTCCGATGTTTGCTGATCTTTATGAGTTTCACGGCCGAATCTCCCGACTACGTGTTTGCCCGATCGTTCGAGCATCTAAGACAAGAATCAGAACCTTGCGGTTTCGTAATAGCGGCGGATGTGGGCAGTTTCTCGATAGCCCTTCTGCAGGCCTTCGGGTTTGGCCGATGCCGTGACCTCTGCGGTCGCCGGAGCTGCAATGGCGGCGCCGACGGCCGCTGCTGTACCTGCTGCTGCAATGGCACCCAAAAACCGTCGTCTCTCGGTGCGTTTGGTCGACATGTTTTCACTCACGAGGCTGCTCCTACGCCGAGATAACGGCCTTCGATTTCCACTAACGCCCGACCGAGCATCCCCACCGCCCGATAGAAGCGAGCAGAGGGGGCATTCACCAGATCGGTAAACAGAGTCTGCATCCATGGCCCGATATGCCGGCTGAAAAACTGCTGCTGCTGGTCCAGCTCATCCGGTGATGCATCGGCAACGATCAACGCCATGATTTCGCACACGGCAGCGGCGTGATCTTCGGGTTCGTGCACGCCCGGCTGACGTTCGAAACCCAGCTGGGCCAGGTCATCGCGCAGGTCCGCGAGCGGGCGGTCGTTCAGAAAGCCCGTCAGATAGCGCGAGGCATAGGGAACGATCTCACCGGAGCCGAGGCCGATGAAGAGCGCGTGGTACTCGCGCGCCAATTGTTCCGGGTCAGCCGCGGTCGCGGCATCGCGCAACGCGCGCCAGGCCGTCGCTAAGTTGTCGCCAGCGTTGTCCGGGGTCTCGCTCTCTGTGCTCGTGATGCCGAGCAGGCGATCGAGAGTCTCCGCGCTGGGTGCTGCGGAGAGAAGGTGCGCGATCAGGCCGTACGCATTCGCCCTCAACTCTTGGTCGCGGCGGTCGCCGAATTCTTCTTCCGCAATGTCCCTCTGAGCGGTCACAGTCCCTAGCCCCGATCGGCACGTGAAGAACGAGCTATCCGAATGGCCTGACAATACACCTTTGACCAAAAAACGATAGACCTATCAGGGCTGACCCCGATGGGTGCCATTCGGTTCTCAGCCTTTCGGCCGAGCGCCACGTCGCATCATGTCGCGGACGCGGCAGTCACCACACATTTGTAGCCGGCGGAACGCTTCCTCGGACTGGAACATGGGGTTCCCTTGCAGTTTCCGCGCCAGAGTGTCGAGCATCGAGCGGGTGGCCAAGGGCTCGCCGCAGCTTATGCAGTGAACGGCCTCCTCTTCGTGCAGCACCCGGCGCGCATCGCGCAGCTTGTGGTCCGTCAGCAAGCGGGCGCGCAGGTCGATCGCGTCCTCTGGGCAGGCGTTCTCACAAAGACCGCACTGGACGCAGTTCCATTCCTTGAAACTCAGTCTTGGAAACTCGCCGCCGGCCATCAGCGCCGAGGTCGGGCATACTCCCACGCAGCTCATGCAGAGGGTGCACTTGTCGGCATCCACCTGAACCTCGCCAAAGGCCGCGTCCGCCGGCAGCGCGATTTCGTCCGGTTGCTGCGGAGCTTGTTCCACCAGGTGCATCAGTGCCAGTTTCAGCGCGGTGCGTTTGTCGCCCAGTGCATCGAAACTGGCAACGTCAGTCAGCGACGCTTCCGGCAAGCGATCGTCGGCGCACCAGCTCAAATCGGCGTCGCTCTCCTGGCAGACGATTTGCATCATGCGTGGGTCGTAGCCCAATCCGTCCAACAGGGCGCGGGCATGGGCAGCCTGATGCAGCAATTCCATGCTGATGTTTTCGGGCGTATCTGGCGCAACGATGACCAACACGGCCCGAGCGCCATAGGCAAGGCAGCTCAGCCAGGTCTCGAGGCCCACCGACCCGCATTCTTCGACCGGCACCGGCAGCAGATGGCCCCCGTGTTCCAACATGGCCGGGATTACGCTCGCGCTGCGCTCGTCATGAAACACGATGCATGGGGCCGCGCCACCGTGCTCACCGTACGAGGCCAGGAAGCGCCTAATGTATGTGGCCAGGTCGCCTGCCTGGGGCAGTGCGTACGTAATCGCGCCGGTTGGGCAGGTGGCCGCGCAAATGCCGCCGCCCTGGCAGAGGTTTGGATTGATCTGCACCGAATCGCCGAGCGAAATGATCGCCTCGGTGGGGCAGGCATCGATGCAGCGACGACAGCCCTCGAGACCTCTTTGACCGTGCGCGCAGATCGTGGTGTCGAGATTGAAGAACTTTGGTTTTTCGAACGAGCCGCGCATCTGGGCCAGGTCCCCGAGCGCCTGTTCCAGGGCCTGTGGGTCATTGCCGGCGTGGAAATAACCCAGCGGTGGCATTTGCTCGGTCATGCAAGGGGTGTCCGACAAATCCAGCACCAGGTCGGTCCCGGTTTTCGTTCCCGGCAGTAGCTCAGCCAGTCGCAGAGTCAGTCCATGACTGCGAATGCCGACGTCGAACTCACCGAGCCAGCCCCTGATCTCCAGCTGACCACCTGTGATGATCGTATGGCCCCCGATTCTGTCGACGTCGGGCTCCCGGGGGCCGGGCGTGAAAACCACACAGGTAAACTCAGCGGGCATCCGGGCGGCCGCCTGCAAGGCGGCTTCCGGTTCACCAACGATCAGCAGCCGGCCCGCCGAGCTGAATTCCACGACGGAGGTCGGGGTGACCTCCAGGTCGCTCAGTTCAGCCATGGCAGTGGCGCGGGCCTGGTGGTTGGCGGTGGTTGGAGGGGCCGCCGTGGAGTCTGGGTCAGGGCTCATCCGGGCCGCCACGGCTGCGAGGCGAGCCCGCATCTCGGCGGGCACGATGTCGCCGAGCGGAGCGTGCCGGCTGTAGTCTTCGGCGTAGTCGTCCAGCCCGTCCGTGACATTGAACTTCGCGCTCGAGAACAGTTTGCGCAGGGCGTCGCGCCGCAGCTTGGGACTCACGGCCCGCGATAGAAAATCACTGTAATCCGAATCGGGGCCGAGGCTGTCCAACGAGGGCACGTCCTCGTCCCACACTTGCTTTTCTGATGACTCGTCTCTTGATGGCTCGTCGGCAGGGGTCTCTGCTCCGGCCCGGACTCGGGCTTTTCTTCCGAGCTCATGACGGATCGCTTTCGGTCCACTTCTGGCGCTTGCGCTTCTTGCGTTTGCGCGGCACGTAATTGTCCACGACGAATTTTTCGATGCGCAGGTAGATCTCCGGCGGAATGGGCGCGCGGAAAACCTTATCGTCACCCTCGGTCGAGGCGCTGGCCTCCAGGCCGTCAGCGGTGACGATCATGGGTTGCATGACTCCGTTCTGCGGTTCGGTGCAGATGACAAACAGCGAAGGCTGCTCGCCCGTGAGGTTGTGCCAATAGCTTTCGCAGCTGTCCAGATAGAGATTGAGGCGGTATCCGCCCCACAGGTACTGACTGTCTTGGTCCCTGACCAGCACCGGCTCCGAGACCTCATTCCCACTGTGTTCGCCACCCAGTACGCCGACCACATTCCATTGCGGCACTGACCAGCCCCTACCCTGGACGATCTTCTTTTCCAGCAGTACGGCGACGGGAATGCTGAGCGAGTTGCCCATAGCTGTGTATCCGGATCGGTGCGTTAGTTCAGTTCGAGGTCCGCTTCGATAATCACGGTCTTGCCAAGATCAGGAAGCTCCATCGTGGCCCGTGCGTGTACGGTGCCGTCGACGTCGAGTTGTCCGCTTTCGACGGCGGCATAGATAGCGCGTTCGATTTCTCGCTGGGAGCTGATTCCCACTCTCTTCAGAAACTTGCGAATCTCGAGGTTCAGCTTGTCGTCATCGGGTTTACCGTCACTCATGAGGCTTCCTCGTTGTTTGTTATTGGACCGTCTGCGACAATACACCCGCTCCTAGTCTTTCGTAAACCGCTGAAACCCAATATCGAGGGTCCCTGATGAACGAGTTCTCCAACGCCTTTCGAACGGCGCTGCAACTTCTGGTCGAAATGGACTCGGGTCTGTTCGAGATCGTGCTGCTGTCACTGCGGGTCAGTCTGTCCGCCGTCATTCTGGCCGCCGTGTTCGCCCTACCCTTGGGTGCATTCGTTGCGCTGACGCAATTCCCAGGCAGACGCGGCGTCGTCATCCTCATGAACGCGATGATGAGCTTACCTCCGGTCGTGGTCGGACTGGTGATCTACCTACTGCTGTCGCGTACCGGACCCTTTGGTGTTACGGGGCTGCTATTCACCCCTACGGCAATGATCATTGCCCAGTGCGTTCTGGTGCTGCCCATCATCGCAGCGCTGACCCGGCAAACCGTTTTCGATCTGAATGAAGAGTACGACGAGTACCTGCGTTCCGTGGGCGCCGGCACTCGGCAGAAGATTGCCACGCTCTTGTGGGACGGCCGGGCCCGCCTGCTGACGGCAATACTCGCCGGCTTCGGGCGCGCAATCGCAGAAGTCGGTGCCGTCATCATCGTCGGCGGCAATATTCTGCACAGTACCCGCGTGATGACGACAACCATCGCCCTGGAAACCAGCAAAGGAGACTGGGGATGGCGCTCGGGCTCGGCATCATCCTGGTGCTCATCGCGGTGATCGTGAACACCGCCGTGGTAACCATCGGGGGCGGCGCGCATCAGCGCACTGTCTGAGCCCACAACGGAATCCGCATGCGGTCGCAACCTCACATGTTGCCGCTCGTCGTAAACCGCGCGAGCTATGGCGTGAATGGCAAGGCCATCATCGAAGATGTGTCGTTCGCGATCCATGACGTGGGACTCACCGCTTTGCTCGGACCCAATGGCGCCGGGAAAAGCAGCCTGCTGAAGCTATGCCATGGCCTACTGCCCTTGAGCTCTGGTTCGATTCGTTGGGGCGAGGCCGATGTGCGTGAAGTGCAACAGAAGCAAGCGATGGTGTTTCAACGGCCGGTGCTATTGCGTCGCTCGGCCGCCGAAAATGTCGACTACGTCCTCAAACTCCGCGGTGCATCGTCGGCGGACCGCGCCAGGGTGATCCAGGAATCTCTCGACTGGGCCGGCCTGCGCCGACATCGCTCACATGCCAGCGCGCAGGTTGTCGGGTGGAGAACAGCAGAGCCTGACCATCGCGCGCGCTTGGGCATTGAATCCCGAGGTCTTGCTGTTGGACGAACCCACTGCAAACCTCGATCCAGGCGCGACCCGGCGGGTCGAGGACCTGATCCGTTCGTTTGCGCGGGCCGGCAAGAAAGTCATCATGGCGACACACAACATTGCGCAGGCGCAGCGCTTAGCCGATGAAGTCTTGTTCCTCAATCATGGCCGTCTACTCGAGCAAGCGCCGGCAGAGCAGTTCATGAGCGGGCCATCGGATCCACTAGCGGCGCGATTCATTGCAGGAGAGCTGGTGGAGTGAAAGTCGACAAATCTAACAAAAAACTCTTTGTGGGCGCGGCTCTGCTGGCAGTGCTCGCGGCGCTGGCGTCCTATGCGCTCCTCTCCTCACCAAAGGAAAAGTCCATTACGCTCGCGTCGACGACCTCGACGGAGAATTCCGGTTTACTCGGCTACCTGTTGCCGATCTTCAAGCGCGAAAGCGGCATCGGTGTGCGCGTAGTGGCTGTGGGCACCGGGCAGGCCATGCGCATGGCTATGAAAGGCGATGCGGATGTGATCCTCGTGCATCACCGGCCGTCGGAAGAGGAGTTCGTCAATGAAGGCTACGGCGTCGAGCGCATCGCCATCATGCACAACGATTTTGTCATCGTGGGCCCAGCATCCGACGCCGCAGCCATCAAGGGCATCAAGGATGCGGCCGCCGCTCTCGGGCGCATTCGTTCCAGTCGTGCGGCCTTCCTCTCTCGGGGCGACGACAGCGGCACGCACGAGAAAGAGCTGCGGATGTGGGCGACGCTGGATTTTCAGCCCGGTGACGACGATGGCGACTGGTATCGCCAATCCGGTTCGGGTCAGGGCGCGACACTGAATATCGCTAGTGAAATGGATGCCTACTGCCTGTCGGATCGCGCCAGTTGGGTTACGTTTGCCAACAAAGGCAGCCTCGAGCTGCTGGTCGAGGGTGATCCGACTCTATTGAACCCATATTCGGTGATTCTGGTCAACCCGCTGAAGTATCCGCATATCAAGGCGGCGGAGGGCCAGCAGTTCATCGACTGGCTCGTCTCCGAGCGGGGTCAGCAACTGATTGGCGCTTACCGGGTGGATGGTCAGCAACTGTTTTTTCCTGACGCGCTGGAAGTCGCCAGGGAGTGAGATTCCATGGGCGGGCAGAACATTACCGGAGTAGTGTTGGCGGGGCGGTCGCGCGACCCGCTGGGACGGGCGCGACAAGGGCCTCATTCAAGTAGCTGGCCGGCCGATGATCGACCATGTGCTGGATGCGCTGGCGCCACAGGTCGAGCAAATCATCATCAACGCGAACCGCAACCTCGATGAGTACGGCGCTTTCGGCTTGCCGGTGATAACCGACGCCAGCCGCGATTTCCTCGGGCCGCTGGCCGGAATTGCCAGCGGCCTGGCGGCTGCACGCACGGAGTGGGTGGCGATTGCGCCGTGTGATTCGCCGCCAGTTTGGCCGCTGACTGCGTGGGCCGTCTGGCATCGGCTTGCGCGGATGATGAGCGCATCGATATTGCCGTGGCGCATGACGGTGAGCGTATTCAGCCAGTGTTCGCTTTGATCCGCCGCAGCCTCCTGGCGGATCTCGACGCCTTCCTGGAATCAGGCGGACGCAAAATCGACCGCTGGTACGGGCAGCAGCAAATGGTGCTTGTGGATTTCAGCGACAGCCCCGACAATTTGATGAATATCAACCGGCGTGAGGACCGCGATCTGCTCGAAGCGCGCATGAAGCAACGGAATGTCCCCGAATGACGACTAGAGATAAAGCCGGTTGCGGCCATGACGGCCCGGCGGTGCCGCTGAGCGAGGCGCTCGGTCGTGTGCGCGCAGCGGTCACACCGGTGTCCGGTTCTGAACGCCTGCCGATTCGTCAAGCACTCGGACGGGTCCTGGCAAACGATGTCCGCTCGACGATTTAACCAGGCCTGCGCATGATAATTCGGCGATGGACGGTTACGCTCTTCGCAGCGCTGACGTTCCGGAAGCGGCACCATTTGAGCTGACGCCAATCGGCGCTGCATTCGCGGGCCGGCCTTTTGACGGACGAGTCAGTGAAGGCGAATGCGTGCGTATCATGACCGGGGCGCCGGTCCCTGAGGGTGCCGACACCGTGGTCATGCAGGAACGCGTCAGCGCCGACCACGAGCGATTGCTGGTCAAGGCGTTGCCTGCCCACGGCGCCAATGTGCGCATGGCCGGTGAGGACATCCGAGCCGGTGATGTCGCGTTGTCAGCCGGCGCACAGCTGCAGCGGCGCACATCGGCCTACTGGCATCCATTGGCATCGCTGAGGCGGATGTGCTGCGCCGACCGCGGGTCGCGTTTTTCTCGCGCCCCGGTGACGAGCTGTGTGAGGTCGGCACGCCGACCCAGCCGGGCCAGATTTACGACAGCAATCGCTACACGTTGTTCGGGATGTTGCAACGACTGGGTACGGAGATCGTGGATCTGGCGTTACCGTGATCGCCCCGATGAGCTCGAAGCAGGTTTGCGGCGCGCCGCTGACAGTGCCGACCTGGTCTTGACCTCCGGTGGTGTGTCGGTGGGTGAGGCCGATTACCTCGTGGAGATTTT
>CAVPIE010000009.1:0-357953 GCA_963704865.1 uncultured delta proteobacterium
GGGATTCTGACTTCGGTCGGAGTCCCTTGATAAGTGGTGGCAAACATGTGCTCACCCGCGTGGCTGGTACGCTGGACCTCGCGCCTGTTCATGTCCGCGCGACGTTTCCCGTCCCTCTCGACCGCGCACCGCGATGGAGCCCATCTAGCTAGAGCGGCGGCAGCACCGTGTATGTGGCTATCAGGCGAGCGTCGAAGTTCTGATGGCGATGCCAATTCTTGTTCGAGACAAGCGTGGCCGTGACCGCGAACTCCTCCCCAACGTGCTTGGGAAGGATGTCCAAGACGAAAGAGCGCCCTTGCCCGGACTCGCCTTGGGAGATGTTCGCGACGCGCCAAGCAATAGTGCACTCGTCCGCAGAGAAAGAATCATCGATATCCGCCTCGAACCGAATTTCAATGCCAGGACGCAGCATCGTGTCAAAGCGAAGCCTCGCCTTACTGTCCGAAATGGTCGCGCTATTGCCAGTGGAATCGCGAAACGCGGCAAACATCGGCGCGTTGAATTCCTTTTCGCGACCTATTGCCATGTAGTAGTGCCTGATCGAGTCGACGACGTCTTCAGTATAGCAGAACACTCGACTAGCTTGGTGGTATGAGATCGGATTCGCATGGGACAACGGATTGCGAATGGCAACGAGTCTATCAAGGAACGTTTTCGCCTCTGCGTTGCCTTCGGGAAAAGCCCTGGCTAACGCGTCGCGGAAGTGGGGGTTGAACAGCTGGGGTTTGCACAACGTTCGAACCAAATCGTCGAGGATAAGTGCATCAACCGGCCTTGAGTAGCGGCCGGGGCTATCGCTCATTCGCTGCTTCGCACGCCTTCGAGTGTCGCCTCGAAAGATGTATTGCCCGCCGATTTCGTGATCAAGATAGTTGGCGCCGTAGGCGTTGGAGAGCTTGTCGTGAACAAGGCGACGAAGCCACAGCTCCAGAACCTCAAGCCTGTGCCTGCACTTAGTGCGGGAGATAAGCGTCGATCGCGATATGTGCATAGGGCATTGCGACCTACCTACTTCTTCGGTCTCTTTCCAAGACTGCCTTTGTATCCCATATCTGAACGGCCTGAACGGACAAAGCCACGTGTCGCCCGCAGAGGGGCGGAACAACGGAATATCGGATCGGCATTCCGGCTCGGTAGGGAAGCACTATCGCCGGAATTGAGGCCAGTAACCGGAACCGTCAGCGCTGGCGCTCTTCGGCGATTTCCAACCCTTGTTCGGCAGCCAGTTCCGCCAGTCGCTCTTGTGCGCGCCTCGATCCCAGGAGCGTGACTTCTTTCGTTCCGAACCTCTGCTTGGCGACCCTCACCAGCTGCTCGAGCGCACCCTCGCGGGCCTCGCCGAGGAGCTCGATCGATCCGGCCCACTCTCGGAGCCGTACCCCGTTCGGCAGGTTGTGGACGATGCTCCCCCGACTCGTGCGCCCGCCGCGAGACGGGAGGGCGCGAACCTGCTTGTCGCCGCTCTTGATCGACCAAGCCCCCAGACTTGCGGGCGAGTCGTCGGATCGCCCGCTGGTCTCCGTGTCCAGCGCGGGCTGCCAAGAACTCCTTCCAAGACCCCGGGTGTGTGTCGACGCCGAGGGTCCGCCATCCCTTGATCGTCGCCCTCAGTCTGCGCTCGGCAGCCTTTTTCTCGAACGAAAGCATCTTGTACAATTTGTGTTTCTCGCGCCCAGGAATCGGCATCGCCGCAATCGCGTGATGCCTCAGCTTGAAATGTCGCCGATGCGCAGCTCGGGCCGTGTCGACCTTGGAGGACAACGCCTCGCGCCGCTCGTCTCGCCGAGTCCGCGCGGTGCGGAGCGCATCCTGGTACTCGTGCCAGAGCCCGTCGTCACGCAGCGGTCCCCAGGGGCTCGGGTCGATACGCCTCTCGGCTCATGGTCGTGACGTGCTCTGCCGAAGGGCCTTCAACGAAATCCCCGAAGCGCTCACAGAGCCTTTGTTTCGACCAGTGACGCCCAAGAGCCGAGGCCTTGCAGGCGAGGTTCCCACGCGTTGCGTCGACCACGGCCAAACCATTGCCGCGCTTGACGACTCGCACCCCATGTACCGCCAGTCGTGCGTGAAGGTCATTCCAGTTGGCGACGCCGTCTAAGTCGATCTTCTCGCCGATGCGACTCCTCGCCCAGCGAGAAAAACTCTGTACCCCTCGCGCCGACTCGTAGTCGCGTGACCGATCGCTATCGATTCGCCTCACGCTCCGATCGACCTTGTGAAGTCCCAGTTCGACCTCGAGCTCGCTCGCCAACGCTTTGAACGCCTCGACGTCCCGCCAAGGGTGGTGGATCTTCCGCGTCTTCGGGTGAATCTGATTGACCGCAACGTGAACGTGCTCGTGCTCCTGGTCGCTGTGGCGCACCGCGATGTACTGATGTTCGCCAAATCCGACAGCTTGGACTGCGCGCCGAACGACCACCTCGAGCTCCCGTTCGCTGAGTGAACGGTCATCGGGGTGAAGCGAGATAATCAAGTGGTAGGTCCGGTCACCTTTGACGCGGGTGTTCGCCCGCTGAAACGCCTCCACCACATGGATCGCGACATCCGCATCCTCTTGCCGATCGATCCCCTCGAGGTTTCCTGCCAAGTACCATGTGCACCGCTCGGTGCCTTTGCCCTGGAGCATATAGGTCACTAACCCACGAAAACGCGGGCGCTTCGGAGACATCCCGCCCCCTTTTTTCCACTTCTTCGGCTTGATGATCATCGCGGCCGGGCCAGGCGATCGATCACGGCGCGAATGTGCGCGCTCGTTCTCTCAATCTCGGCGAGCGTTCGTCGAATGTCCGCTTTTTCGCGACGCTCCGTCAGTGTCTTCTTGAGCAGGCCGCCGAGCCGATTCTGTTCGCCCTGAAGCCTTTGGAGCTTCTCGATTTCCTCGAGCGACTCTGCGGTCGGTAGGTCGTGGCTCAACAGGATGCGACGAACCACATCGTTGCGGCTGAGCCCGCTCGCTTCGGCGAGCGCATTGAGTTGAGCGACGTGCGCGTCTCCAAGCCGTACGGTGAGTCGATGCTTCAGTTCCCCCACATGTTCGAGCATAGGCATCGCGATCGCGTTGTCTAGAGGGAAGTCGGTTCGGAGCGCGCGAATAAGCCGAAGGCGTTGAGCGCGCAACTCGCGCAACCGGTCACGCGATCCGCGGGAGAAGGTGGCGCGTGCAGTTTTGTTGGCAGACAAAACTATCCCTTGCCCTCCGGTAGCGAGTCACAAACTGACGCTGGTTGTCCCGGGTGATCACAACATGGCGCTTTCAGTCACAACCGCGACACTTTCTGGCGAGAATGACAAGAAGTGACAGGAAGTGTCGCGCATGCGCCAACCGGTGTCGCGCTTACGCCAACCAGTGTCGCGCGAATGACAACGAGTGCACTGCGAGCGCCAAGTAGCGACAGGTAGCGCCAAGTCGCGCCGAGCACGCGAAAGCCGGTATCAGGCGGCTGGAATTGCGGTTGATTTCTCGCATGCGAAAAAAAGTTGCTCTGCCAGAGCAACTTTTCGGGGGGCAAAACCGATAATAAGAGTGATGGACGACGATGAGAGATCTAATTTGGCCGGGCGGCTACGCAAGGCTGCCGAGAAAATGCCGTATCCGTACTTCCTTCTGCGGCTCGAAGACATCGAGGCGTGGTTGAAAGCGGGCTACTCCGTGAAGGGCGTGTGGCGAATCTACTGCGAAAAGAGCGTTCCGTTTCCAGGCTCGTATCGGTCGTTTCTTCGCTACTGCAACGCCCACGCACTGGGACGCCACCGAGCGAAGGAAGGCACGCAACCAGACCTCCATCGCAGAGGTCAGGCGTTGCCCACGCAGCGACCCAACGAGACCCGGTCGAAACGGGGACCGTTGACGGGTCCGAAGCCCGTGGGCAGTGCCTTTGGCCCGCTGAGGAAGATTTACCCGCCGCCACGCGACCGGCCGCCAGGGCTCACGCCAGAACAAATCGCCCAGATGATGGACCCTGACGGCGACCTGGAGCCCAATCGATGAGCGACTCTGTTGATCTGATCGTCACGACCAGAACCGACCTGCGAGAAATCATTCGTGATTCCGTCAGCGAGCTGCCGGGTGGCTCGCGCAACTTTTCGGGGGGCAAAACCAATAACAAGAGTGAGGCAATCACCTTGGCGCGGATCATCTTGAAACAGACGGCTCAAACAAGGAGACTTCTGTCGCAGGTGGGCGTGCCTGATCGTTCGATTTACGCTTCCCGAGGTCGCTCGGGCCGCCCGTCGATGGCTTGCTCCGGAGCCGCTCGAGAAGCTGCTGCACGAGTTGAAAGGGGAAGCGGAGAGCGAACCGACTCTAGCCCCTGCACGAGCCACGGACCGAGAGCGTAACCGGGCCTATGAGAAGCTACGTTCGCTGGGTAAGCTCCAACGATGAGTGCTCGAAGAAAGACAGACTGCGCCCTTGGTACAATCACGCCGATTACGACCGGGAAGGGAATCCGCTACAGACTTCGCGCGACGATCGACGCGAAGCGGGAGTCTCTCGGTTGCTTCGACACGATCGACGAAGCGCGTGCCCAGTCGCAGGCCTACTTCGAGCTTCTACATGATCATTCGAAGAGCCTCACCGTTGCGGCTTGGGGAAGGCAGTGGTTGGACGACCGTGAGGGAAGGGGGACACACCGAAGCGTCAAGGACACCCGCGCGTTATGGGATCGACACATTTTCCCGTCTGCTTTGGCGTCGCTCACACTCCGTTCCGTAAAGCAACGACATGTGCAGGAGTGGGTACGGGAGCTCACTACGCGACGCGCGACCCACGGGCCGCGCAAAGGCAAGCCACTCGCCGAGCAGACCGTGAGGAATGCGCTCAATGCTCTGTCGTCGGCTTTCTCCGACGCAGTCGCGGCCGGTAGGGCTAGCGGAAATCCTTGCAAGGGTGTGCGCGTCCCACGTCAAGCGAGAACCGATGAGGATTGGACCCATCTCACCATCGACGAGATTCGCGCGGTGTTCAATCTTCCGGATCTGCCCGCCAAGCAGCGCACGGCGTTTACGGTCGCCATCTATGCGGGAATGAGAGCCGGAGAAATCTGGGGCCTCCGCTGGGAGGATGTCGACTTCGACGAGCGGGAGATTCTCGTTCGCTACTCCTTCGATGGGCCTACCAAGGGCGGAAAGGTTCGTCGGATCCCGATGCTGCCGCCTGTCTTCGAGGAGCTCGCGCTCTGGAGGCGCAGGGACGACGTCACGAGGGCGGTGGGCCTCGTCTTTCATGCCCGAGACGGAGCGATGCACGCCAAGGGATATGACGCGCAGTGGGCCAAGAAATGGCGTTCTGCGGCGGCCATCCGGCCTGAGGTGCGTTTCCACGACCTCCGGCATACGTGCGCAAGCCACCTGATCATGGGGACGTGGGGACGTGCGTGGCGCCTCGAGGAAGTGCAGGTGGTGCTCGGACATGCGAGTCGAACGACGACCGAGCGGTACGCGCGCCTTGCTCCGGACTCCATTCGGCGCGTGGCCAATGAGGCGGTCGAGCAGTGGTCAGACGACTCGAAAGGAGCTCCCGGATTGGTCAACGATTGGTCACCGCCAAATTCGCCATACATCCAAGTGCCCGAAATGACAGAGCCACCGATCAGAGTCGAACTGATGACCTACGGTTTACGAAACCGTTGCTCTACCAACTGAGCTACGGTGGCCTAGGGACTGCTCTCGAGGAGAGCGGCGATGCTGGTAGCGTGGCGGGGGCAAACTGTCAATCGGGCTGGGCCATCGTCCGTTGCGGCGCCCCGGTTGCCGCGCCTACACGTCGTCGTCGTCGTCGGTGTCGTCGACGATGAGCTCTTCGTCCGTTTCTTCGTCTTCTTCGTCTTCGACTTCGTCGGAGTCGTCGTCTTCCGGGGCCGTGTACTTCAGGTCCACGTCCGCGTCGGCGAGCTGAGTTTCGAGGAGCTCCAACAGCTCATCCATATCTTCTCCGGACCACTCGTCCAGAATCTCCGTGATGAAGTCATAGAAGTCGCCGCTGTCGATTCGGCGTTCGATTTCCTCGATATCATCGTCCGAAAAGGTGCTGACGAGGTCCTCCCGCAATGCGTCGGTTTCCCCGTCCTCGATCGCATCGGTGACGGAGAGTCGGACTTGCCGCATCGCGCGCTTGTTTAGGAAGATCTCCATCCGAAAACCTCTAAGCGGGGTCGAACCGGCGCTACTATAAGAGAGGGTAGGGGGCTGTCAATCTTGTCTGCAAGGGATTCGACACTCTATGCTACAGCCGTGCCAACTCGCCCGGTCGCCATATGTCTTTGGGCTTTCTGCCTGGCCGCACCTCAATGGGCTGCGGCCGATTCGTCGGAGCTGCCGGGCGGCCCGCCCTCGCGAGAGGGGGCATTCGCCATCGGTCCGGAGACCGGCATGGTCATCCCCATTTCCACCAAACGGCTCTGCCCCTCGGGCTATGGCTGTATCGCCGACCTGGGTTGGGCCGTCGGGCTCAACTTTTCCTATCGATGGAACAACGGGATCGGCTTGGGCCTTGGCTATGAGTTTTGGCTGCTCACGGCGAATGGTGTCTACGAAACCTCGATTCCGCAGATGTTCACGGGGCTGCTCCAATACTCGTTCCTGCCAGACCACGCGACCCATCCGCTCATCCGCCTTCGAGGCGGCTTTCTCATCTTGGGCCCCTCCTTTCGCGTAGCGACCACGGGCGGGATGGCGGAGATCGGTGTCGGCGCAGAGGTCGAGCTGAGCCACGACACCGTCTTCTCCTTCATGGTGACGGGCAACCTGCTACGAACTGGCTCGTTCACCACACCCGGAGATGGCGCATTGCGGGGCGTCGATGCCCCTTTGGACGCCATGCTCGTTTTGCGGGTCGGATTCAATTTCCTCCTCTGAAACCGGTCGGATCTCCCCAATCGCGCCTCGATCCGTTGGAGAATTCGCCCGTGCCGATGTACCCTGTATCGTTATAGTGTCTGGGTGGGGTCCATGGATGTTGGCGGGGGCTGAATGAGCGGCGACGCACACCGCGATAGCGATCATCTTCCGAAGCGTGGCGAGAGCGACGAGACTTTGCTCCCTGCACCTGGAACGGAGAGCTGGGAACGCCCGTCCGACCCGAGCTCGAGGCCCAGCCAGCAGGGCATTGCGTTCACGATCTATGGGAAAACCCATGTCGGGCTCATCCGGGACCACAACGAGGACAACTTGATGGTGGGCGACCTGAGCGTCGCCTCGGGTCCGCTTCCGGGCGACCAAGTGCTCACGGGTTCGGTTTCGGACCGAGGGCTCGCCTTGGCCGTCTGTGACGGCATGGGTGGTGCCGCCGCCGGGGAGATCGCGAGCCAAATGGCTGTCGACACACTATTCGAAACGATGCGCGGTGACGTCGCGGCGACCGACCGGGACAGCTTTGCGCGCCGTTTGGTCGACTCCATCGAGGAAGCCGGCGCGCGGATTTTCCAATCCGCGAAAAAGGACCGGACGCGCCGCGGCATGGGAACCACAGCGACGGTTGCTGGGCTCGTCGACAAAGTCTTTTTCGTCGGACAGGTCGGCGACAGCCGTTGCTACATCCTGAGAGGCGGGCGCCTGACGCTCATCACCAAGGACCAGTCGCTCGTCAATCAGTTGATCGAAGCGGGCCAGCTGACCGAAGACGAAGCCGAGGTGTTCGAGCACTCCAATATCATCCTTCAAGCGCTCGGAACGACCGAGCAGGTCGTCGTCGATCTCACGTTCGTCGAGCTCCGGCGGGGGGATCGGCTCCTTCTGTGTTCCGATGGCCTGAGCGGCCTCGTCCAGGATGCCGCCATCGAAACCGAGATGGCCCGGGTTCGCCCACTACCACAGCTCGTCGACTCTCTGATCGACCTTGCGAACGCCGCCGGGGGCCACGACAACATCACCTGCATCGTGGCGGACTTCGAGGGTGAGGGATTGGACCCCCCCGAAGCGGGTGAGGTTCCGTTCTATCAGCAGTACCCGCTCCCCCGCGGCAAGAACGACCGAGCGGCCTCCGGCCCGACCCTCCCGGCTGTCGTCAAAAGCATGGTGCCCGGCGGGATGTCCAGGCCAGGATCCCCTCTCCGCGAGCGCGTCTCCTCCGACCCGCCTGAGCAGGGCTCGATCTCGTGGACGACTGCAGCATCGGTTCTCGGGCTCCTCGGCTTGGCAGCGGTCGTCGCCATCGTAAGCGCGGGTCGGCGTGCGAGCCCAACGACAGATGTTCCGGCGCCTCCACCGCCAGCTTTTGCAAACGCCGAGGTCCCCGTCGAGGTCCAAGTTCGCGCGGCGATCGACGAAGGCCAGCTCTACGTCAACGGGAGGAGCTATGGGCCGCTTCGAGTCAACGAGGCCGTATTGCTGCGATTGCCCCCTGGCGCGTATCATTTCGAGGCGCGGGAAGTCGATGGGACGCAAGTGGGCAAGGACATCGTGGTTGAGCCTGGGCAGCCGAGGGAAGTCGAGCTCATTCCACCCGCCGATTGAGGTTTGTTTGTGATTCGACTTCGCCAAACCAAAGGCGCCGATTCGGGACGTGAGCTCGAGTTCGACCAAGATCTAATTCGTATCGGGCGAATGCCCGACAGCGATGTGAACTTCGATCCCGAGGTCGATCTGGATGCCTCCGGGAGGCATGCCGAGATCCGCAGCGAGAACGGGCGCTACATCCTGATCGATGCCGGCAGCCGCAACGGTACGTGGCTGAACGGTCAGCGCGTCAAGCATGCGGCCCTGCGAACCGAGGACGAGATCGAGCTCGGCCGTGGCGGACCGAAGCTGAAAGTTTGGGCTCTGCAAGGTCGTCCCGCTCGCAAACGAACGATCTCGCGGAGCGGCGAGACCGTCCCGCGCCGAGACCCGCGTTTCGATGCGCTCACGGTGCCGGGCATGACCGGCGCCCAGCGCGACGAAATGGCGTCCACGCCGGATTCGTCTACTGAAGGTCTTCTGTTTCAGATCTCTGATCGTGACGCGATGCGGAACCGTCGTCGACGCCCAAAGTCCGCCGTACTCTGGGGTGCCGCCGGCTTCGTTCTCCTGGCCGCCATTGCCATTGTCGTCAGCGCTTCGGTGCAGTAGCTTTGTTGGCCGTGGCGGCCGCGGTCCGTGAAAAACGAGGCGACTCGTGCTTACTCAGCAATCGCTGATCGGACTGACGAGGTCGTCGACCATTGATTCGAGCACTGCGGCTGCCTGCTTTTTTGCTTCACTGAGGTCATTGCTCAGTCGCGCGGGCGCGGCGGCGTAGAAGTAGTACTTGAGCTTCGGCTCGGTTCCACTCGGTCGCATCATGACTCGATGGCCACCTTGCAGCTCGAAGACCAGCAGATTGCTGGCGGCTCGCCCGACGAGCGGACTCACAGCGAGCGGCGTCCATTGCAGCTGCCGCTCCAAATCCAGCATTCGAAGGACCGCTTGTCCGCCGATCGCCAGCGGCGGACTTTCCCGGCAGCGATCGACGATCTTGTTCATCCGTGCCTGGGCGTCCACGCTTTCGAAGCGGACCGAAACCAGGCGGTCCGCGAAGAAACCATGCTTGCGCCAGAGCTGGTCCCGCGCGTCGAGCAACGTCGCTTCGCGCGCCTTGAGGCGCGAGGCGATGTCGGCGATGAGCAGCGCAGAGCTGATGCCGTCTTTGTCACGAACCGCCGAGGAGGGCGCATACCCAAGCGCCTCTTCGTACCCGAAGAGGTAAACGTAGCCTTCTTCTTCGAGCTCAAGCGCGCGATTCTGGATCCACTTGTGCCCCGTGAGGGTTTGCTCCCATCGGGCGCCGTAGCTCGCCGCGACGGGTCCGAGCATCGGGCTGCTCACCAATGTAGAAATCACCACCGGTTGGCCCGAGCCCAGATGCCTCTCCAGCAAATCGTTCGCCAAGAGCACACCGATGTCATTGCCTGACAGCGACTCGAATCCTCGCGGGCCGCGAACCGCAACTGCGACGCGATCGCCATCGGGGTCGTTCGCGATGGCAAGGTCGGCGTCGACTTCGTTTCCCAGAGCCAAAACCCGGTCCATCGCGCCGGGCTCTTCTGGATTGGGAAAGGCAACCGTGGGAAAGCTGCCGTCCGGACGGGCTTGTTCCGTCACGCTGTGCACATCGTCGAAGCCTGCTCGACCAAGCACCTTGCGAAACGTGTCTTCGGCGACTCCGTGAAGCGCCGTGTAGGCGATGCGAAGGCCAGCGCCGGGGCCGGTGTCGCGAACCTCGGCGGCAATACGCTCGACGTAGGCCTGGCGCAGCTCGTCGGCATCGCGGAGCAACTCGCGGGTCCTCGCCTCCTCCAGCGAGAGCCGAGGGATCTGATCGAGCGGAGGGCAACGCTTGATTTCATCGGCGATGCCTTGGTCGTTCGGAGGAATGATCTGCGCGCCGTTTTCCCAGTAGACCTTGTAGCCGTTGTATCCGGGCGGGTTGTGGCTGGCCGTGATCATCACGCCCGCCGCCGCGTGAAGCTCCAGCACGGCAAAGGCGAGCACCGGGGTGGGCGCCAGGTCGCTGAAGCGCCAGACGGGAATGCCAGCGCCGGTGGCGATTGCGATGACATCTTGCTCGAAGACGTCGCTCTTGGGGCGGGCGTCCCGGCCCACGCAAATACCGCGAGAGGCCGCATCGGGGACTTCTCGTTTCAACCAGGCACAAAGACCCGCGGTCGCCTGAGCGACGGTCACTCGATTCATTCGAGATGGGCCGGCGCCCAACAAGGCGCGAAGCCCCGCGGTGCCGAAATCCAACGTGCCAGCGAAGCGTTCTTCGAGCGCGGCGACATCCTTCTGGTCGACGAGGGCCTGAAGCTCTCGCCGTGTTTCGGTATCGGGGTCCTTGGCGATCCAGGATCGCGCTTCGTCGATGGTGCTCACGCTGCGGCCTCGTTTGCCGTTTCGTCCTGAATGTAGGTCCGTTCCTTGTACCAGACCGCAACCGGCACGAAGAGTACCGCAGTAATCGCCATCGCCGCGGCAAAGAAGAGATAATACGACGGACCTTCGAGCTTGCTGGTGCCATCGGCGTTCTGAATGAAGACGTTCACCGCTGCGGTGAAGAGATTTCCGATCGAAACGCTCATCAAGAATGCTCCCATGACCAGGGACTTCATCCGTTTCGGCGCTTGGGTGTAGGAGAACTCCAGCGCCGTGATTGAGACGAGAATCTCCGCCGCGGTGATGATCATGTAGCCGCCAAGCTGCCAGATGATGTTGACCGTCTCTCCCGCGTCTAGCCGCGCCTCGAGCCAGGCGGGAAGCAGGAAGGCCGGCACGGTCAAGAACAGACCGATGGAGATTCTCCGCAACGGCGTAAGGGGCCAAAATCGCTCGAAGAATGGATAGATGACCCGATTGAAAAGGGGGATGAAAAGGAGCACCAGCGCCGGGTTGAGCCACTGCGCCTGCGACGGATCCCAATTCACCACGAAGTTCCGATCCATCCGCTCGGCCTGCAACACCCAGGCGGAGCCTTGCTGATCGAACAGAGCCCAGAACATTGCGATGAAGCTGTAGATGATGAAGAGCTTTCCAAGCGCGGCGAGCCCTTCGCGGCTAAACACCTCCCGAAGAAACGCCATCCCGCCAGGTGGGATGTGCACGAACTTTTCACGACCCGTCCAAAACACGACGGTTGCAAGCGCCATCAAGACACCCGGCACGCCGAACGCTACCGACGGTCCAAAGCGGTGCAGAAGCGGCTCAGCGAATAGAATCGAGGCAAGAGCGCCGACGTTGATCGCGAAGTAGAACCAGCCGAACACTTTCGGCAACAAGCGCGCGTTGCTCCCGCCGAACTGATCCCCGACATGCGCTGATACGCAGGGCTTGATGCCGCCGGATCCAATTGCAATGAGCCCGAGCCCGAGCGCCAATCCGGTTCGCGTATCGTCGATGGCCAAGGTCAGGTGCCCCAGGCAGTACACGATCGATAGCGCCATGATCGTTCGATACTTCCCGAGAAACACATCGGAGAGGAGTGCGCCGAAAATCGGAAAGAAGTAGACAGCAGTGACGAAGCCGTGGAACCAGGTTTTGGCTTGCTCGTCCGTCATCAGGTCCAGCCCACCGTCTGCGTTCATCAGGAACTTGGTCATGAAGATGACCAAGATCGCGCGCATGCCGTAATAGCTGTACCGCTCCGCCGCCTCGTTACCGACGATGTACGGGATCCCTGGCGGCATCCCGTCGATGGGGGCAGGAGCTGCTCGGTAACGGGCCTCCGACGACATGGATGTGATCCTAGCGGATTCTTTCTATATCAGCGGCCTTCGCGTCGTCCGTTCAGTCTCTTTTACGCCGCTTTTTTTTACCGAAGTGGTACTAGGGGCAAGACTTGCGCGGAGATTTGGGGGCCTTGGTCCCCGGCGGGGATCTGAATGGAGGACGGCGTGAATCAGAGCGATGACCTACGAATGTTCAACCGGGGCTGGATCGCATCGCTGGTAGCGATAGTGGTAGGGACGTTCCTGCTCGGGGCCGGGAGCTCGGTACAGGCGCAGACCTCGCAGATCGATCTGAACCAGTACAGGCCGGCGGAGCTCGCGACCGATGGTTTCGCGACGAGTACGGCAGATGGCCAGGGCCACAAGCGGTTCGGGATCATGGTCTACATCGACTACAACGATGATGCGTTGGTCTTCGAGCAGTCAGGCAACGGCACGACCGCGTCGGTCGTCCACCGCCAGCTGACCGGCCATCTCATGTGGAACCTGGGTTTGTGGGATCACCTCGTGCTCTACATGGACATCCCCTACCATTTCATCATCGACGCGGGGACGAACGCAGCGGCTGGGCTTCCCGGCGGTGCAACCGGCATGTTCAACTACCTGCTCCCGAACGGCGGTCACTTCGGCGATATCTACTTTGGCGCACGCGGAAACATCCTAGGCACCCGGGACGACGTGTTCGAGCTTGCCTTGCAGGCAACCATGACGATCAACACCTCGTCCCTTTCCGACAATCAGCAGAAGTACGCCGGCCAACTCGACAAAAAGCCTTATCTCGGCGGCTGGTTCGAGCTTCTGATGACGTTTAATGCTGGCGACATCGTTCGCATTCCTCTTCAGGTCGGATACAAGCTCGGCAACATGAATGGTCGGGACGTGGCCCCGAATCTTTTCGTCGGCAACGAGTTCACCTTCGGTGGCGGCGTGCTGTTCATGCTCGCAGAGGACAAGTTCATGCTCTCGGCCGAAGCGTTCGGCCGCACTGCAGCCAATACCCAAGCCGATTTCTGGACGCGGGAACAGACGCCCGTCGAGGTTCTCGGCGGCTTCAAGTACCTCCATCCCAAGGGCTTCGTGGTTGGCGTGTCGGGTAGTGCGGGCGTGACCGCGGGCTACGGCGCGCCCGACTGGCGGGGCATCGGCATGATTGGCTACACGATGCCCGGGGTCGAACCCATCCTAGATATCGATGGCGACACGATTTTGGATGATGTCGACCAGTGTCCCACCGAGCCCGAAGATTTCGACGGCTTTCAGGATGAGGACGGTTGTCCTGATCTCGACAACGACGGCGACGGCGTCCTCGACGTCAATGACGGCTGTCCGAATGACGCTGAAGACATCGACGGCTTCCAGGATGAGGACGGGTGCCCCGATCCGGACAACGACGGCGATGGCATTTTGGATGTCGATGATCAGTGTCCAAACGAGCCGGGAACCCTCGAGAACAACGGCTGTCCGGACCCCGATCGCGATGGCGACGGTGTCCCCGACCGCGTCGACAACTGCCCAGATGAGCCTGGCACCGTCGAGAACCAAGGCTGTCAAAACCCCCAGCTCGTGATCATCGGCCTGGGGCAACTCGAAATCCTCGAGAAGGTGTACTTCAGGACTGGAAGTCACAAGCTTCAGAAGCGTTCCTTCGCGCTCCTGGACAACGTGGCCGAGGTTCTGAAGGCACACCCGGAGATCGAGCTCATCCGAGTCGAGGGACACACCGACTCGACCGGTAAGCTCAAGTACAACATGAGACTGTCGAAGATGCGCGCGGAGACCGTGGTTCGCTACCTGGTCGGCAGGGGCAAGGTCTCTAAGGACCGACTGATCGCGGAGGGCTTCGGTCCTACCCGGCCCATCATCGCTGACGCCAGGACGAAGGAAGACCTCGCGCAAAACCGGCGCGTCGAGTTTCATCTCGTCAATACCGGCCTCGAGGACAGCGCGGAGGACGCCGCCGGCGCGACCGAGTAGCCACAGCTAGCGCCCAGATCGGGCGCACCCACTGTGCGGCGGGTTCCGGACTTCAATCTGGGGCCCGCTTCGCGTTTAACCGTTTCGCTCAGCTCGCGATTCTCACGGGCCACTCCACGTTCTCGGCGCCGAGACTCAGCTCGGCGAGAAACTGTCGCGCTTGGCGAATCGTGATTCGGTCTTTCGGATCTCGCCGGAGGCAGCGGGCAATCAGCGCGCCGAGGTCGCGGGTTTCCGGTTGGTCGAGTAGTGCACGCACCGGTTCCGGGTCTCCATCGTGGGCCATGTGTCGGCTGAGCAATTCGGCCTCGGTGACCCCATCGAACAGGGGCTTGCCTGTGTACGCCTCGAAGATCAGGCAGCCAAACGCGTAGACGTCGGCTGGAATCGCCCGAGACCTGTCCCCCGAGCCCCAAATCTCCGGCGCTCCGTAATTTGCAGTTCCACAGCCTGGACGGAGGTGCCGACCCGCGAGCCCAAAGTCGACCAGGACGGGCTTGGGCGGTTGACCCACGCCGGTGTCGGCCTCGGCGTTGCACACGATGATGTTCGAGGGTTTGAGGTCCAAGTGACCGACGCCGACTTGATGCATCGCATCGAGGCCCGCACTGACACCCACGAGCAGCTCTCGGGCGCGACCGACGGAGAGGTCACCCATTTCGAGCATGCGTTCGAGGCTCGGACCCTCGACCAGCTCCATGACGAGGATCGGCTTGGGGCTGGCGCCGGCATCGAAGGTGACGAAGCGGGCGATGTTGGGATGCTCTGGGAGAGCAAGAAGCGCGCCGGCCTCATCTCGGAACATCTTCAGGAACTCGTCCTCCGAGAGTGTGCGTGCCGCCGCCGCCGAATAGTCGGGAACCTTCAGTGCAAAGATTGGCGCGCTCTCGTCCTGCCGATCTTCGGCGCGGCGGGCGACAAAAACAGAGCCAACCGTGCCCGTGCCAACCGTTCGCACGAGATAGAACCCCCCGACGATGCGGCTTGGAGGCGCCCATGCCGGTAACGGAGCATCGGCATCGAGCTCGAGTGGGATCAGACTCGGCGCACGTTTCGGACCTTCGAGTGGAACCGAGCGAAGATGATGGAGAACCGCTTCGGTGAGCTCTGCGAATGCGCCCGGCAAATCACGATCGATCGCGTTGACGGCCATGGTGAACGCATGGTCCATCTCGGAGATCGACGTACGAATCGCGCGCTCGACCTCGAGCCCCATGGCCCAGATTGCCGCGGCTGCTGCCGGAGACTCCTCGCCAACCAAAGTGCCGAGTCGCCGGCGAGATCCACTCACGAGCTGCGCGAGCGCCGCAACACCGCGTTCGAGAGTGGAGAGCGGAGTGCCCGACGAGCGCTCCCCAACTTCCGAGAGCGAGCTCGACGCGGCCACGGAGCGCAGCCCGCGTGCAAGAAGTGACAAGGCCTGGCGAAACGCTTCGATTCGAGCCGAGCGCGCGACCGGCAGCTCGATGCCGATGGCTTTCATCGCATCGGTCGCTGCGACCAAGCCACGGCCATCCCTTTGTGCCAGGCGGGTCGCCTGCTGTAGCTTCGCATAGGCTCGGAGCGCGCTTTCGATTTCAGGGACCATCGATGCTTCGGCCATCGTCTTGAGGTCCTCGACTTGAGAGACGTGCTCCGCCGCCGCGATCAGGATTTCGGACACGTCGGCACTGTCCTCGCGAACGATGGCATCACATGCGCGAGCGGTTGCAGCGCAGAGCGTGCGTCGAAGCGAGCCCGGTGCATCATGCTGAATGCGGTTGAGCAGCACGCGTTGCGTCAAGAGCCGTCGCTGCCGGACGAGGTCTTTGCGCGGGTCTACGTCGGGTCCATCCGCGTCGACGAGATGGAGCATCGTCTGGAGCTGACGCAGACGGGTCGTGAACTGCTTGACTTGGCTCGTCTCTTCGAGCGGGTCGCCCTCTCGAATCACGAGCCAGTTGGTGACTTGCTGGAAGAGATCTCCAAGGCGCTCGTCGTGGGGAGCGCGTTGGTCGTCGTCCTCGCCGACGAGCAAGAGGTCATTGAGGCTCGAGGTTTCGAAGAGCGCCGAGTTGAGCTCCCGAAGCGCGAGAAACGCCTGAACCTCGGTAGCCGGGTCACCCAGTGTAGGACGCTGAAGCAGCGCGGCTTTGCGAGCTGCCGCTTCAAGTATCGGTTGAGCCGCGTGTGCGGCTTCGTAGGCCCCATGTGTCGCGAAAGTCTCGAGCGCGTCGAACAGCCTGTCGCGAAGGGTTGGCTCGCCTTGGCTCGATGCGCCGCTGAGCTCCTCGGCGAGCGCCTTCATGAGCGCCTCGCGTCCAAGGTCCTCGCTGCCGCCTTCGGCGATCGCTTTGCGGAGATGAGCCTCGGCCCGTCTCGCAGCGTTTTGTGCGAAGCCCGGCCGAATGCGTTCGGCCCTCAGCTCGACGAGAGCCTCCGCAGTCTCCAGGCCGCCGACGCGCATCAATTGCTCGAGCAGGGACTCTACGACCTGTGGATGGCTTTCCGCTGCGCGCGGGAGCCCGGCGATCATCGCGGCGGCGATGCCGTGATCCTGTTGGAATACCACGGATTCCAGCAGCTCCTGGCACGCCCGAAGACCGTCGTCCGGATCGACGGCGATGCTTGCCGCAAGCGAAGCAGCAGCGCGGCGCCATTCGGTGATCGTGAACTCCGGGTCGAGATGGCGCTGGATCTCCTGTTGGAAGGTCGGCATGGACGCTGCGAGCAGACCGCGTGCGGATGCCACGTGTCGCCATACCAGGGTCTCGCGGTCCGCCAGCAAGCGGTCCCAGGCCTCACGAACCTCCGGCGTGCAGAACACGCGCACGCCTGCGTCGTCGCCTTCGGTCGCCCGCCGCGCTGCTTCGCGGGCAGCGCGTTCGAGGAGCCGGGCCGCCAGGCGGCGAGACGGTAGCGATCCTGTCGCAGGCTCGAGAAGCCAATCGCGGCTCGTCTCGTGCCGAGAGATCAGCGCGAGTGCGAGAGCGTCGACGTTGTGCACGGTGCCGATCGGCAAGCTCAGCGCGAGGGCGACACGTGCGCGGATGGATTGGCCGCCGAGGGCACGCTGCGACCCGAGTGCGAGCTGCGTGGCCACGGATACGAAGGTGGCTGCATCCCCACTGCGAAGCCGTTTGAGAACCATCCGCCCCAACTGACGCTTGATCGAGCTCGGCGGCAGAGCCGCAGCAACTTCGTAAAGCGCCGCTGCGGCAGCTGGACCCGACAGCCAGTCGAGCTTTTCGACCAGCCCTCCTTCGACCGCGACCTGCAAGCTCTGCAGCAAAACCTCGGGATCGAGGCCCTCGAGCGGCAAGGGTCGGCGCTCGTCGATGACCGCGCGCGCGAGCGTTGCCATACCCTGACGCCATGCCGCTTCGCGCTGTTCAGCGCTGTTCAGTCGGTGCAAGGCCGTCAGGCCTTCGAGGCGCTCCCGTGTCGCAGCACGCATCCCCGCTGATTCTAGCCTGCCGATCGCCTCTCGGAAAGCGCGGTTGACAAGGATGTGGCAAACCTCTAGCTCGGAGAAGGGTGCTCCAACTTTCCTTCGAGTTTGCCGGTGAGTCGCCGACGATCGCGGAGCGCGGCGTTGCCGAACGCCGCCACGACGATCTGGACCGGGCTTATGCCCGTGCGTCCGAATGGAGCCGCGAGCTGGCGACGCGCCTGGGTCAGCCCATTCGCCTGATCGTCACCGACAATCGAAGCACCATGCTGGTCGCTCGGCCCAAGGGCGGCCGCCTCGAGCTTCGCCTGCACCACATGTTCCTGACCGCCGACGCGAACATCCTCGACGCGGTCGGCGACTACCTGAGCGGCAACGCATCGCAGGCGGCCGCCACCATCGACCATTTCGTCGAAGAGCATCGCAGCCGTTTCGTTGCCCCAGGCCCCCCGCAGGAGGCCCTGCGCTCCGAGGGGCGCTTCCACGATCTTCGGGCGATTGCGGACGACCTCGCAAACCGGCACTTTGGCGCAGAGGTCGATGTTCGGATCACTTGGGGAAAGCGCGTTCAGCCCAAACGCAGGCAGCGCTCGCTCCAGCTCGGAACCTACCTTCCCGAAGAACGCCTGATCCGGGTTCATCCGGTGCTCGACCAGGCTTGGGTCCCGCAGTTCTTCGTCGAAGCCGTGGTGTTTCACGAGATGCTGCACCACGACATGCCTGCGATCGTGAAAAATGGACGCCGCCACTATCACACTCGCGCATTTCGAAAGCGAGAGCGCAGCTTCGAGTACCATTCTGTTGCGCAGAAGTGGGAAAAAGAAAACCTCTGGCGCCTCCTGCGAGGTAAGTAGCCTCGGTCTGATTCATGGCACGTCGCCGAAAAATTCGCTCCTCGATCTCGATCCCCATCACCTTGGGCGCGATCACCGTTTTGCTGAGCCTGGGGCTGCTCGTGGGTTGGTCGTCTCTCCTCGGCCAGAAGATCGCCCGCTCTGCGGAGATCGCGGGCGACGTCTGGCTCCTGGTGCTCGGCGCTTTGTCGTTCGTGCTCATCATCGTCGTGCTCGTCTTGTTCGTCATCTCCCTGGCTCGCGGAATCATCGAAGTACGCAAGCAGGACACCTTCATCGACTCAGTCACGCACGAGCTCAAGAGCCCGCTCGCGTCGCTGCAGCTCTGCCTCGAGACGCTAGGGCGCGAAGGGCTCGAAGATGACGCGCGCGAAACGCTGCGGCACATGATGCTCCAAGACGTCGACCGCCTGCGCGCGTTCATCGACGACGTGCTCGAGGCCAACCGTCTGTCCTATGCGCGACCGGGCATGCTCAATCTCAGCGATGTGACCCTCTCGGAGCTAGCCGAAGAGTGCGCCCAAGCGGTTTGCAGCAGGCACGGGCTTGGGCCAGGCGAAATTCGAGTGCGTGTCGACCCCGAGCTCGTAGTGACCACCGATCGCGCGGCGCTCGAGATCGTGGTCAACAATCTCATCGACAACGCGGCGAAGTATTCCGACCGTCCAGCTCAGGTCGAGATCACGGCGCGCAGGGATTCGAACAACAGGGTACGGATCGAGGTGAGCGACACGGGGATTGGCATCGAGCAGAAGGATCTCAAGCGGGTTTTTCAGCGATTTTACCGGGTCGAGGATCAGGAGGTGCGCCAGCGTCGCGGCACCGGTTTGGGGCTCTTCGTCGTCTGGGCTCTGGTCAAGCAGCTCGGCGGTGATGTGCAGGCGCTTTCAAAGGGCCGAGGGCAGGGCACCACCATGCGCGTCGAGTTGCCGATGGCACATGCGGTGAGCGGATGATGACCGCAAACGAAGCGCAGAAGCTCCTCATCGTGGAGGACGAAGAGCACCTGGCTGCCGGTCTCAAACTAAACCTGGAGCTCGAGGGATATCGCGTCGACGTCGCGGCGAACGCCAAGGAAGCGGGCCAGCGCCTGCTGGATCCAAGCGGCTACGATGCGATCGTCTTGGACGTCATGCTACCCGACGTCAACGGCTTCGAGCTCTGCAAGAGGTTCCGGGACGCGGGGAATTTCGTGCCCGTCATCATGCTGACCGCGCGCTCGTCACCCGAAGATCGAGTCCTCGGTCTAGAGGCAGGCGCCGATGACTACATGGTCAAGCCCTTCGAGCTAGGCGAGCTGCTTGCCAGGGTGCGTTCCGTGCTCCGGCGCCAACGCTGGGAGCAAGTGTCTGGCAGCAACGTCAAAGCCAGCACCCTGTCGTTCGGCGATGCACGGATCAACTTCGACACTCACGAAGTGCACGTAGCGGGCGAAGAGGTTCAGCTCACCCAGTTGGAGCTAGACCTGCTTCGCTACTTTGCGGCGAATGCGGGCCGCGTGCTGAGTCGTACCGAGCTTCTCGAACGCGTTTGGAAGCTTCGCAACTACAGCAACACCCGGACGGTCGACAATTTCATCTCGCGCCTCCGCCGCCGATTCGAAGAAAACCCCGGGTCCCCGACCCACTTCCTCTCGGTCCGAGGCGCCGGCTACAAATTCATCGCCTAGAAAAAGGGGACAGTCCCCTTTTTTACAGAACTATGACAAATCGGGGGTGAACCGTGACTGTGCCCTTCCAGCGCCTGCGATAGCCTCGAAATCATGAACATGAACCTGGTGGAGGCCAAGCCTTCGGAGCGACCGTTGAGCCGCTCCGAGCAGTGGCGCAAAGCTACGATATTTCTGCTTGCACATCTTGCAGTGCTTGGCGCCTTCTGGTCGGGTGTGACATGGCAGGCGGTCGTCCTCTGCTTCGTGCTCTTGTTCGTTCGTCTCTGGGGTGTCACCGCAGGCTATCACCGATACTTCGCTCACAGGACCTACAAGACCGGTCGCTTGTTTCAGTTTTTCCTCGCGGCCCTCGCGCAGAGCAGCTCGCAAAAAGGCGCGCTCTGGTGGGCTGCCCACCATCGGGTGCATCACAAGCTCTCTGACCAAGACGGCGACGTTCACTCACCGGTGCAGAACAACTTCATCTACGCGCACGTTGGATGGATCTTCGACGACACTGAAGAGACCCGTTGGGACAAGATTCGCGACTTCGCCAAGTACCCGGAGCTCCGTTGGCTCAACAAGTATTGGGCCATACCTCCGACTGTCCTTGCTCTAGCCTGTCTGGGGATCGCCGGTTGGCCCGGTCTGTTCATCGGCTTCTTCTTGAGCACCGTGCTCCTCTGGCACAACACATTCCTAATCAACTCGGTCACGCACGTCTGGGGTAAGAAGCGCTTCAACACGAACGACGAGAGCCGCAATAACATGGTGACCGCCTTGCTCACGCTGGGAGAGGGTTGGCACAACAACCATCACCACTACCAGTCATCCTGCCGCAACGGCTTCTACTGGTGGGAAATCGACGTGACCTATTACGTGCTCAAGATGCTGAGCTGGGTTGGTCTGGTTTGGGACATCCGCGATGTCCCCGCGCATGTCCTCGAGGAGGGACGACGCCGCGATGCAGGCGTTGTGGATCGAGACGAAACCCGAGGCGAGCGCCTCAAGAAACGTCCCTTAGCCGCGTAGCCTAGGCCAAGGCGCGCTGGCGGAGCTTCACGGGTTTCGCTACAACCACCAACGCAGGATGTGCGCCCACCATGGGGCGGGTTTCTTGTGGGGTTCCCAAGTACGTTCGCTGGTATGCATCTGGGGGTCTCCGTCGGGCTACCGAATACCGTTCAGCGATTATACAGATGTAAGCCCTGTTGCGAAATTGTTTCCTAAATTTCATAAGCATTGAAGATCAAAAGAGATTTCTGCAAACCATCGTCCGTCAGGAGCTCCGCCCATGCCTCAACTCCGCGTCGTTTCCCCCTCCGCTGAGCAGTTGGATGACCGGGCCTTCACCTTGGCCGGTGCCCTGAACGCACATTTCGAAACGGGATCGACGAAGTCGCGGTCTTGGCGTCTCTCCCAACTCGACGCGCTCGAGCATTTCTTGAGGGAGCGAGAACAAGACATTCTCGATGCGCTGCGTGCCGACCTCCGCAAGCCGGCGATGGAAGCGTTTTCCTCGGAAATCGGGTTTCCAATTTCGGAGCTTCGTCTGGCACGCAAGAAGCTCGCCGCATGGATGAAGCCGGAGCGGGTTCGGACCCCTCTACTCGCGATGCCGGGCCGAAGCTACATTTACAGAGAGCCTCTCGGTGTAACACTCATCATCGGAGCTTGGAACTATCCGTTTCAGTTGATCGCCTTGCCGCTCATTGGCGCCATTGCAGCGGGGAACTGTGCGGCGCTCAAGCCCTCGGAGCTCGCCCCGCACGTTTCCGCGCTGCTCGCCAAGTGGATCCCAAAGTATTTCGATACGAAAGCAATTCGGGTCGTGGAAGGGGGGCCGCAGGAAACGACAGCGCTGCTGCGCCAGAACTGGGACCACATTTTCTACACCGGAAACGGGAGGGTGGGGCGCGTCGTCATGGAAGCGGCCGCAAAGCATCTGACTCCCGTGACCCTGGAGCTCGGTGGCAAGAGCCCCTGCATCGTCGACGAGAGCGCGGACTTGGACACGACGGCCAAGCGGATCGTATACGGCAAGTTCTTCAACGCCGGTCAGACCTGCGTCGCGCCGGACTACCTCTTGGTTCACGATCGCGTTCATGATGCGCTCGTCAATCGAATGGTCTCTACGATTCGCGAATTCTACGGGGACGATCCCAAACAGAGCGCCGACTTTGGCCGCATCATCAACGAGCGACACTACGCCCGCCTGACCCGGTTTCTAGATGGCGCAGACATCGTCACCGGCGGCGTGACGGATCCATTGGAACGCTACATTGCGCCCACAATTCTGAAGAATGTGAATGAAGGCGATGCGCTGATGCAGGAGGAGATCTTCGGCCCCATCCTCCCGGTGATCTCCTTTTCGAGCGTCGAATCCGCAATCGGCTTCGTCAATCGGCAAGCCAAACCACTGGCCCTCTACCTCTTCTCACGCGAGCAGGAAGTGCAAGACCGTGTTCTCGCTGGCACCAGCGCCGGTGGAACGGCCATCAATCACGTTTGGCTTCACGTCGGCGTTCCTCAGTTGCCATTCGGCGGCGTGGGTGAGAGCGGCATGGGCGCCTACCACGGTCGGCATTCGTTCGAGGCGTTCTCCCACCGCCGTTCGGTTTTGAAAAAGCCCACGCTCGCGGACCCCCCGATCATCTTCCCGCCGTACACCGCCCGGAAGCTGCGCTGGTTCAAGAAGCTGTTCTAGAAGCTGTCGGTGCGGAGTGCGGCCACTTCGGCCTCGACATGCCGTTTGAAGTAGAACGGAATTCGAAGCAGGTCCTTCCGGACGGCCGGGCGAATGACCGATACGAAGACACCATCGCCGATGTCGACGAGCGCGCCGAAGGATACCAACGTTCGATTGCCTTTGTAGGGACGAACTCGCATGAAGCCCCAGCCGGCCCGAATGTCATGCGCCTGCGAATGATCGACTCGAAAGACCATCGACCGACGGTCCGCCTCGAGCGTCGTTTGCAGCACGTATCGAACGTCGATGGGGCCCCACTCCTGACGAATCGCCAAGTCGGCTTCTTCTCCCGCGCGGTGCTGGATGTCGCTCTCGGTCACTAGCGGGATGAAATTCTTGTAGCCCGTCAGATTTGTCAGGGCCTCCCAAGCCACGTCGACCGGCACGTCCATGATTTGCCAGCTCTGTCCCCCAATGAGCTTGTAAGCGCCTCGCTGCTCGTTCTTGTGCTTGATCACGAGCTCACCTGCAGCGAGGAGCTTCTTGTCGTCTGAGGTGAGTTGATCGTTGCTGGACAAGGATCGGGATGGAGCCGCGAAGGACACGACGACGACGACGGAGACCATCGCGAGGGTGGTGGTCAAAATTGACCAGCGGCTGCGTTCCTGTCTATCTCTGGAGTTGTTCATGCGAGCAGTCCTCGTCGGTTTGGTCATCATCCTCGTTTTCGCGGCTACGCGAGCCGGCGCTCTTTTCAATGACGATCCCGCTCCGAACCGCATTCAAGAAATTTCGTTGAATATTACACCAGGGGCCGCGACCGAGGTAGCCGCCGGCATCGAGGCGAGCGGGCTTCCCCTCTGGACGTCGATTTTGCCGCCGCTTCTCGCAATCCTCCTCGCGTTACTCTTCCGTCACGTCCTGGTGGCGTTGGCCCTGGGGGTTTGGCTCGGTGCGTTTCTGATTTCGGACTTGTCGTTCGTCGGTTCGTTTGCCCGCTTGCTCGATACGCACATCGTCGACGCGATTGCCGATCGCGGACACGCTTCGATTCTGGTCTTCAGTTTGCTCCTCGGGGGGATGCTCGGCTTGATGACACAGAGCGGTGGCGCGAAGGGCCTCGCCTCTTGGGTGGGCACCGATGCGACGAGCCGCCGCCGCGGACAGCTCACGACTTGGTTCCTCGGGCTGCTCGTGTTCTTTGATGACTACGCCAATTCTCTCTTGGTGGGTTCCTCGATGCGTCCGGTCACCGACCGCCTTCGGATCAGCCGCGAGAAGCTCGCGTTCCTCGTCGACGCCACCGCGGCGCCCGTCGCCAGCCTCGCGCTGATCTCTTCATGGATTGGAGTCGAGGTCGGCTACATTGCCGATCAGTTCACACATCTCGGGATTGACCGCGACGCTTACCTGACGTTCATCGAAACCATTCCGTTTCGGTTCTATCCGATTCTCATGTTGGGTTTCGTCGCGTGGGTCGCGCTTCGGGGGCGTGACTTCGGACCGATGCTTCGAGCGGAGCGGCGCGCCTTTCACGAGGGTCTGGCGTCACGGCCCGGCGCGCAGCCTGCTTCGGATTTTCACGAGGAGGCGGTCCCCGAGCACGTGCCTGGCCGTCCAATGAACGCGCTGATTCCCGTGGTCGTGGTGGTGCTGGTGGCCGCCATTGGAATCTACGTCGATGGACGGGCGAAAGTCGTGTCGGCAGGGTTGGACGTTTCGCTTCGTGCGATCGTCGGCGAAGCCAGCTCGAGCGCGGCGATCCTCTGGGGGACCGGGGCAGGCTGCCTGGCGGCTTTCGCGCTCGCGGTGGGAAGCGGCGCATTGTCGTTCGCCTCGTCGATCGAGGCCTGGATGTCGGGAATGCGCTCGATGCTCTTTGCTGCCGTAATCCTGGTTTTGGCCTGGGCACTTGGTGGCGTCTGCCGCGACCTCGACACCGCGTCGTTCTTGATCGGTGCCGTTGGAGGTTGGATTGCACCAATCTGGATTCCAACGACGGTGTTCGTGATGGCGGCCTTGGTGAGTTTCGCCACCGGTACCTCTTGGGGCACCATGGCGATCCTGTTTCCTCTCGTCGTCCCGCTCGCGCATGAGATCGCGCCAGGCAACGAGACGATCCTCCTCGGGACGGTGTCTTCGATTCTGGCCGGCTCCGTCTGGGGTGATCACTGTTCGCCGATCTCGGACACGACGGTTCTCAGCTCGATGGCGAGCAGCTGCGACCACATGGATCACGTTCGAACACAACTTCCCTATGCGCTTCTCGTGGGAGCCGTGAGCGTGATTTGCGCGGAGCTGCCCGTCGCCGCCGGCTGGTACGGGCCCTGGGTGGGCCTACTCGTCGGGGCTCTAGTGATGGTCGTGGTGTTCGAATCACTCAGCCGGCCCGTCCGGCGGTAGCGGTTGGGCGACGATTTCAGCAGCGGTGAGCGCCTCCCGAAGGAGCCTCTTCAAGGTCTTGCCGCTTGCTCCCCGGGGAAGCGCTTTCACGAAGGCGTAGCGACGTGGCAGCTTGTATGGCGCCAGCCGCTCTCGCGCCCAGGCGTCGAGCTCGGTGGCGGTTACCTCGTTGCTCGGGACGACGACGGCAACGACTTCTTCTCCGTAGTAGTCGTCTGCCTGTCCGACTACTGCGGCCTCCTGCACGGCGCCGTGCTCGGCGAGAACGGTCTCGATCTCGGATGGGTAAATGCTCGCTCCACCTCGAAGGATCAGGTCCTTGCTTCGATCGGCGATGGTGAGTCGGCCCTCGTTGTCGAGGAAACCGATGTCACCGGTGTGAAGCCAGCCGCCACGCATGACATGCGCGGTGGCGAGCTTGTCATCGAGGTAGCCGGACATGAGGTTCTGACCCCGAACCAGCACTTCACCACGATCGCCCCTCGGCACCTCTGCGCCAAGCTCATTCGCAATCCGAAGCTCGACCCCAGCGACTGGTTTCCCGGATGAACCCGCGACGGCCTCGTCGGGCGGCGCGTTGATTGCGGTCAGGTTGGCTTCGGTCAGCCCGTATGCTTGACGAACTGGGGCTCCTAGACGCTCTTCTGCACGCAGCCGCACATCCTCCGGGAGCGGTGCACCTGCGCTCATGCACCATCGAAGTGCCGGCGGCGCTGGAAGGCTCGGTTCGTTCGCCCAGGCGACGAACATCGTGGGGACGCCGGGGATCCAAGTGATGCGATGGGTCGAGCAAAGCGCAAGGGTGCGCGCCGGCGAAAATTTGCGGACGAAGACCGTGCTTGCGCCAGCGTAAAACGGGGCGAGCAGCGTCGTGCGGATGCCGTACGAGTGCGTGAGGGGCAGGGTGCCGAGGATTTGGTCGTCTTCTCCAAGACGCAACGTCTCTTCGACGAGCGCCTGACTGTGCGCAGCGAGTGAGCGGTGGGTGATGCACACCGCTTTCGCGGCGCCGGTCGTTCCCGATGTGTAGAGCAGCATGGCCAGCGAGTCACTCGTCACTTCGCAAGGAGCAGCCCTTCCCTCGAAGTGCTCGAGCAGGTCTTCGACCAGAAGGATTTCGGTCGGCGTGCCTGCGCGCGTCTTGCCGGCCTCCGCGACCGGGATACGGCCCGCATCGGTGAGCAGCGCCCTGCAGCCTGCATGCGCGAGCCGAAACGCGATCTCGTGAGCGGTCGACGAGACCGGGATGGGGAGCGTCGCGCAACCGGCGTAGACGGTTCCAAACCAAGCAGCTACGAAATCAAGCCCATTCGCCGTGCAGATCGCAACGCGATCGCCGGGGACTAGACCCCGGTCCACCAACTGCGCGGCAACGCGGGACGCCTGCTGGTCTAGCTCCGAGTAACTGAGCGCGAGATCATTGCGGCCCGCATCGATGATGCCCGTGCGGTCTGGGTCACGCAGCGCCCAGCGATGCAGGAAGGTCCCGACGTTCGCGGTCATCGGGGAGAAGCTAGCACGAGGGATGGGCCTGGACGGCAGCCGGCGGCGCGTTACGCTTCGACCCATGTACAAAGCCAAAGCGATTCGAATTCGTGAGCCCGGTGGGCCGGAGGTGCTCGAGGTCGGCGAGATCGAGCTGGCCGCGCCCGGGGCGTCGCAAGTCTTGGTCGATGTGGCGGCCGCGGGCCTCAACCGTGCCGATTGCCTTCAGAGGCGTGGGTTTTACCCGGCGCCTCCCGGGGTGCCCGCTGACGTGCCCGGCCTCGAGTTCGCAGGCCTCGTCGAATCGGTTGGCGATGAGGTGAGCGAATGGAAGCCCGGCGACAGGGTGATGGGGATCGTCGGGGGCGGCTCGATGGCGACCCGACTCCTGACCGAGGCAGCCGAGCTGATGCCCGTTCCCGCTGGGCTCTCGTTGGAACAAGCCGCCGCGGTGCCCGAGGTCTTTCTGACGGCATACGATGCGGTCGTCTTGCAAGGAGGACTCCGTGCGGGGCAGACCGTACTGCTCCATGCCGTCGCCAGCGGCGTGGGCACGGCGGGAATTCAGATCGCCACGGTGATCGGCGCGGCGTCGGTTGGCACTTCGCGCAGCACACACAAGCTTCCGCGATGCACCGAGCTCGGTTTGACGCACGCCGTGCTCGTCGAGGATGGGCAATTTGCGGACAGCGTGCTCGCAGCGGTTCCGAGTGGCGTCGACGTCATTCTCGACACGGTCGGCGCGGCGTACCTTTCCCAAAACATCAAGGTGATCGCAAAACAGGGTCGCCTCATCGTGATCGGTTTGATGGGTGGCGTAAAGGCCGAGCTTGCACTCGGGGCGCTCTTGGCAAAACGCGCCTCGATTCACGGTTCGGTGCTCCGTAGCCGCTCGTCGGCGGAAAAAGCTGAGCTAACCAAGTCGTTCACCAAAGAAATGCTAGGGAAGTTTGCGAGCGGTCAGTTGAAGCCAATCATCGACGAGGTTTTGGAAATGGCCGATGTGCAGTCGGCGCACAAGCGAATGGATGGCAACGAGACGTTTGGCAAGCTAGTGCTGCGCTGGTAGCGAGCGCTGGAGAGATCTTCCAAAGACGAGATACCCGGCCACGAGTGTCGCGACCGCAAGCGTTCCTAAGACAGCATAGATGAAAAGAGTCGGATCGGAGACGCCACCGGAGCCGGCGACTTCGTTGAGAATGCGGTGGTTCATCGTGGCCTGACCGGTTGTCGAAAACATGGTGATTCTCCCTTTCCCTCGTTCACCAGGCCCTACGCCGGAGGACAGCGCTTGGATTAAGAGAAACCGATTCTCAGCAAAAGCCCGCGCCCCTCCGTACGTAGACATGAACAACAACGTTCCCAAACGGCAGGCGGTAGCGCGAGCCCGAAGGGCGAAGCCCGGCGCAACGCGCCGCCAAGGCAGAGCGAAGCGCATGCCGCGGCAGGGAGGATTACGGGTGGGGGTGGGCGGGTGGCGTAATTAAACCAAACCACGCACCCAACCCGAGCGCCCCAGGCCCCCCAACACCCGCGGCAGCGCGAGCCGTTCGACTCCGCCCCATGTCGCGCCTTTTCCCGCGCCCCGTTCTACAGCTTCAGCGCGCGTTTGACGTAGTTCGGCAGGGCGAAGATCGCTTGGTGTAGCTCTTCGTTGTACGCCTTGGAGCCTTCTACGATGGCCTCTTGCCGCTCGCGAATTGCCCGCAGGGGTTCGCCCGTGTCGGAGCACCAGGTCCAGCTCCAGATGCCGGTACCATAAAGCGGTACAGGACCCAAATACGGGTGCACTTCGGAGAACAGCGTACGGAGCCTGTGTTGCGCTTCGACGAAGAGGTCCATCATCAGCAGTGGGGACTCGCTTTGTAGCGCCATGACACCCCCGGGCGTGAGCATGCGTTTGCAGTCGGCGTAAAAGCTCTCGTCGAAGAGAACTGCCCCCGGACCGACGGGGTCGGTTCCGTCGAGTAAGATGACGTCGTATTTCTCGTCGTTGCTCCGTTTGACGTACTCATGCCCATCGATGAAACGAAGGTTGAGGCGCGGGTCGTTCCACGCCGTACCGATGCCAGGCAGGTACTCTTTCGAGACCTTGACGACCATTTCGTCGATCTCGATCATCACGCATTCCTGCACGTCCGGATGCCGAAGCACTTCACGGACGGTGCCACCGTCGCCGCCGCCGATGACCAGGGCTCTTTTGATGCTCGGTGCGGTACACAACGCAGGTTGTGCGAGCATCTCGTGGTAGAGGAACTCGTCGTATTCGCTGGTCATGAAGACCTTGTCGATGATCAAAACCCGCCCAAAGCCGACCGTGTCGATCACCTCGATTTGTTGGTAGGCGCTCTGTCCCGAAAACAGCGTCTCTTTGACCCGGAGTCCCAGCCGGGTGTGGTCATCGAGTGTTTCGTCGTACCAGAGGCCCATGGGTCCCTCGCTAGAGTCCTAGCTGCATTTGTGCCTCGAGCCTCGGTCCGAGCTCGAGCGGCTTTCGTTGGTGCCCAAGAAACAGCTCGGTGCCCCGATGGCCGAGCGCCGCCTCGGCGGAGCTGCGCGCAAGCCGAGGAGAGTTGTTGGTTTCCGACAAATGCATGAGAACGACGCGCTTCGGCACATGTCGAAGCCCTGCCAGCAAGTCCGACGCCTGGCCGTTTGAAAGGTGCCCGCGCGACCCGCTCACCCGCTGCTTGAGCATCGCAGGGTACGGGCCTTCGGCGAGCATGTCGGGGTCGTGGTTGCTCTCGAGCAGAAGGGTTTCGCACTCGCCGACGAAAGTCGCGAGCCCTTTCGGAACGTGTCCGAGGTCGGTCACGAGGCCGATGCTGGTCGTGCTCGTTTCAAATCGGAGCGCAACCTGCGGCACGTCGTGCGGAATCGAGAGTGAGTGGATGGTGATGTCGCCCACGACGAAACGCTTGCCGGCGGTGAAGGTTTGGGTTCGTGCGGCAGGACGAAGACGTATCGACGCCATCGTCTCCTGGCTCGCGCGCACCGGACAGCAGAGCCGGGTTGCGTAGGTCGACGCGTGTGACGCGTGGTCGCTGTGGCTGTGGGTCACGATGAGTGCAGCTACTTTCGCCGGAGGCTCTCGGCCGATCGCTTCGAAGCGCTGAACGAGCTTGCGGTGCGAGAGACCGGCGTCGACCAGGACGGACGTTGTCCGGGACTCCAAGAGAAGCGCGTTCCCCTCGCTTCCGCTACCTAGAATCGTAATCCGCACGGCCAAGCTAGAGCACAGCCGCGATCGCTTGGCAACACTCTTGGCTTGCCAGCGAGGGTTTTAGGCGCGAGAGTTCCGGCGTGGGTGATACGGAATTGGAGTACGACAGTATTCTCGTGGTGTCTTTCGGAGGGCCCGAGACTCGTGCAGACGTGATGCCGTTCCTCGAGAACGTGGTGCGGGGCAAAAACGTTCCGCCGGAGCGGCTCAAGGAAGTCGCGACGCACTACAATCACTTCGAGGGCAGGAGCCCCATCAACGACCAGAATCGGGCGTTGATCTCAGCGCTCGAAGAAGAGCTTCGTAAGAGCGAAATCGACCTGCCGATCTACTGGGGCAATCGCAACTGGGACCCCTTCATCCTCGAGGCGCTTCGAGAGATGCGCGACGACGGGAAGAAGCGAGCGCTGGCTTTCGTCACATCGGCGTTCAGCAGCTACAGCGGGTGCCGACAGTACCGGGAGAACATCGAGAAAGCTCGCGAAGAGCTCGGTGAGGGTGTGCCCGTCGTGGACAAGCTCCGGGTCTTCTACAACCATCCCGGTTTCATCGAGGCCAACGTCGAATGCCTGCTTTCAGCGCTCGAGACCCTGCCCAAAGAGCGGCGTGAATGCGCTCGCGTGGCATTCAGCGCCCATAGCATCCCTCTGTCCATGGCTGAGAACTGCGACTACGCCGATCAGATCGAAGAAACGGCGCGGCTGGTTGCCGAAGGGGCACGCCACGATCGCTGGCAGCTCGTCTACCAAAGCCGAAGCGGGCCACCTCACGTCCCTTGGCTCGGTCCCGACATCCTCGATCATCTCGATGCGCTTGCGCAGATCAACACCCACGACGTGGTGGTGGCACCGATCGGCTTCGTGTCGGATCACATGGAGGTGGTCTGGGATCTCGACCACGAGGCACGCGACCACGCCAGCGAGCTCGGCATCACCCTCACGCGCGCGCCCACCGTCGGGACGCACCCCGCGTTCGTGGCGATGATTCGCGAGCTCATCGAGGAGCGACTCGGCAAGGTCAGCGTCCGTCGAGCCCTGGGCAAGCGCGGCCCTTCGCATGACGTCTGTCCACCGGATTGCTGCAAATATGAGCCGCGTGTGTCGCGGCCTGCAGAGCCAGCTTAGTGCGCCTGGTCAATCTGGGTCTTTGAAGTCGGGATCGCGCTTCGTCATGTTCGCCTGCACCGCCTCCATTTGATTGGGGCTGCCGAGCAGACTGACCTGAAGCGCGGTTTCGAGCTTGAGGGCATCGGCGCGGGACATCTTGGGCGCGTCCCGGAGAAGAGCCTTTCCTGCCCGGATGGCATGCGGCGACTTCGTCGCAATCAATTTGGCGGTTTCGAGCGCATCCGCGAGTGGGTCCTCGGAGACTTTGGTCGCCAGCCCGAGCGCAACCGCTTCGGTGCCGGAGATGATCCGTCCGGTGAAGGTGAGCTCCTTGGCGACGTCGAGCGGGACGATCTCCAACATGGTCTGTGTGATGCTCATGTCTGGGATCAATCCCCATTTGATCTCCATGACCGAGAACTGCGAATCGGCTGTGACGTAGCGAAGGTCCGCGCCGAGGGCGATTTGAAGCCCGCCGCCAAAGGCGAAGCCGTGGATCGCGGCGATGACCGGGACCTGGACCTCTTGCCAGATCCAGCCCGCCCGTTGCGCCATGTTGGCAGGGCTCTCTTCGCTCCGCGACAGGAGCTTCTGCATCAGATCGGGCGACCCCACGAACGACCCAAAATCGAGCCCTGCGCAAAAGGCCTTGCCTTCACCGTGGAGCACGACCGCCCGAACGGTCTTGTCCGCGATGATGAGCTTGCCTGTTTGGATGAGCGCTTCGAACATGTCTGCGTCGAGCGCGTTGCGCTTCTCGGGACGCGACATTCGAACCGTGGCGACGTGGTGGTCGATGCTGAGTTGAACTCGTTCGGACATGGAGACTCCTAGTTGAAGACGACCGTTTTGTTGTCGTAGACGAGGATCCGGTCGTCGAGGTGCCAACGCACCGCGCGCCCAAGTACGACTTTCTCGAGGTCGCGGCCCTTGCGGACCAGGTCCTGCACGGAGTCGCGGTGTGAACAGCGGACGACGTCTTGTTCGATGATCGGGCCCTCGTCCAAGTCTGCCGTGGCGTAGTGCGCCGTTGCTCCGATCAGCTTGACGCCTCGTTCGAATGCACGGTGGTAGGGCTTGCTTCCCATGAACGCCGGTAGGAACGAATGATGGATGTTGATGACCTGGCCGTCATAGGCCTCTAAGAAGTCATCGCTGAGAATTTGCATGTATCGGGCGAGCACGACCAGATCGACGCTCTGGGCCTTCAGCAAGGCGAGCGCCTCACGCTCTTGTACAGGCTTCGTCTCTTTCGTGATTGGCAGATGGTGAAACGGTACCCCGAATTGCTCGGCCACGGGTCGGAGGTCTTCGTGGTTGCTGATGATCATTGCGAACTCGGTGGAGAGCTCTCCGGCGCGCTGGCGCAACAGGAGGTCATACAAACAATGATCGTACTTCGAGACGAAGATCGCGGTCCTAAAGCGATTGCTACCGTCGGCGATTCGCCAGCTCATCGAGAAGCGGTCGGCGACTTCGGAAATTGCGGTTTCCAAGCTTCGGCGATCGGTGTGCAGCTCGGACATGTCGAACTTGATGCGTTGGAAGAACTGGCCGGCGACCGGGTCGGTGTGCTGGTCCGCGTCGAGGATGTTGGCACCATGGCCGTAGAGGAGCTGCGCCAGGGCCGCGACCAGGCCTTTGCGGTCGGGGCAGCAGACGAGCAGCGTTGCGGTTTCTTCCACGGGCAAAGGTCTAGCCGTTGAGCGAGCGTTCGGCCAGCGCCCGGGCGCCTAGCGGCTGAGGCGCTCCATGGCATCGCCGAAGATGAAAACCAGCTGCAGGACGCCGGCGATGGTGCCCAGCACCGCCCCAGCGGCAATTAACTTCCACTCGTCCTGCTGGAATGCAGGCCTGAGCACCCCCTCGTAACTTTCACGGTCGAGCGCTTTCATCCGGCGTTCGAGCTCTCCTTGGAGATCCACCGATTCGCCGGCAAACGTGTGAAAGAAGCCGCCCGGCTTGGGCCACTCGGTTTGGATTCGTTCGAGGAGCTCGGCCCGGAGGGTAGGTCGCTTTTCTTCCGGTAAGACCAGAGCAGCCATGGGGTGGGCTTCGTACTTCGAGATCAGCTCGCCGATCCGTCGTTCGACGATTCGGTTCATGTGCGCCGCCCCGTTGCCTTCCATGACCGTAGTCACGATGTTGTCGGCGTTTAGCACGCGCGTCGCCACCGTGCGGCCAAATGCCTCGGCCACCTCTATCTGCCTCTTGTGAAACAGCCCCTGCACGGTCACGGGTCCAATCTTGACGGGCTCGCGCGGCGCGAACACCAGCTTGATCGCAATCCAGTTGGTCAGGTAGCCGACGAAAAAGCCTGCGGCGGGAAGGATCCAGGCGGCGGGGTAGAGAACCCAGATGATCATCTGGAAGATGCCGAACAGAAAACCAAAGTAGAGGCCCGAGCGCTCGATGAACTTGAACTCCTTGCGACCCACTTCCAAGAACATCTCGCCCATCAGCGATTTGTGCCGCTCCATGGCCTCGAGAACGGTCTGTTCGATGTCCATGATTTTGTCGATGTCGTCCGCCATGTCCATTGCGATTGCGCGCGAGACTTCGATCACTTCAGCGCGCACCTGTTGGCGCACCTTGTCCTGCATGAACTCGCCCGCGTTGTCCCACATCGCCTTGGCGTGTTTGTTCGCGACTTCGTCGATCACCTGCTCGGTTACATCGTCGACGACCTCGCCGAGCTTTCCGGCGAAAGACTCGGCGTTGAACGTTTCGTCGAAAAGCTGCCGCAGCGACAGGAGCTTCTCTGTGATCAGCGTGTTCGAAACCCTGGCGAGCCGGAGCGCGTTGGCTGGGATCACCCCTTGCCAGCCCAGGTAGGGTGGAATGCCGACGAACTCGACCGGTTGGAACATCATCCTGATGGCCACCACGTTGGTGAACCAGCCCACCAACGCGCTGATCACCGGGATCAGCAGGACGATCCAGTTGTCTTGAATGCGGGTTAGCAGCTCCATCGGGATTGATGCTCGGTCTGGGGACTTATGGGGAGTGGAGATGCATCCAATAGAGCAGCAGCGCGATCGTCTTGGCGTCCTCGATGTGCCCGTCCTTGATCATGTCGCGGACTTGCCACTGGGGAATCGGGAAAACCTCGATCTCTTCGTCATGATCGAGCGATTGGCTGGTCTGCTCGAGCTCGGTGGCCAAAAAACCATACATCCGCTCGTTGAGGATGCCAGGAGACGCAAAGAATTCGGTGAGCGGGACGATCGTTCCGGCTCGGTACCCGGTTTCCTCTTCGACCTCGCGTTGTGCACAGGCTTCGGGCGCTTCGCCGGCCTCGAGCGTGCCAGCCGGCAGCTCCCACAGAACCTTGCCAACCGTGTGGCGAACGTTGCGAATCAGAACCACCCGACCGTCGTCCAAAAGCGGAAGGATGACGGCCGCGCCTCGATGCTCGATCACATCGCGGACGACTTCCGCGCCGTCCAGACCCTCGAAGGTCACACGAGCCACATCGAACAAGGGGCCTGAGAACAGCAGCTCGCGCGATTTCATGGCGCGCATCATGGCCGACTTCTGGCCGGTTTACACGTCAATTTGACTGGATTGCGCCGGATCGCCATTGTAGGGGCGTGCGGCTCAGAGATCTATGGGGTTCGCCGTTGGCGATCGTGTCGTTGGGGGTGGCGCTAGCGAGCGTCTGGACGCTTGGCTACGGCGCGTCGACGACGTCGGCCGATACCTCTCCGAGGACGCCCGCGGCGATCGACCAGGACGGTGTCCTGAAAGCGTTCCCATCCGAGGAGCGCATGGGACCAAAGCTCCTCGAGCCACCACCGAACGACGCGCTCGGCCTCGACATTGCCATCGAAGATCGCGACGGAAAATCGATGGAAGCATTGCATCGGGCCCTGGCTCGTGCGGCCGCGGGTGAAGGACAGGCTCGGCTTTTGTTTTACGGAGCGTCCCACGTCGCCAGCGATCTGTTCACTGGTTACATCCGCCGAGAGCTCCAGGCGCGCTACGGCGATGCAGGTCACGGCTTTCTCCTGCCCGTTCACCCCTGGCGCACGTATCGGCACCGCGACATCAACATCGAAAGCGATGGCATGCGATGGGAGACGCAGCGCATTTTAGTCGGCGACGGGGAGGTTGAGCGGGTCGGTCTCGCCGGAATCGCCATGATGAGCCAGCGAGCAGGGTCTTTTGGTGCGGTCTACACGGCACAGGAAGGCGAATACGGCCGAACGGCAAGTTTCTTCGAGCTGTACTACAAGCTGCATCCTCGCGGTGGTGACATCGATGTGATCATCGACGGCCGCAACGCACGTCGCGTCTCCACGCGGGCGAGCAAGGTGTCGACCGGCTACGCCACCTTTCGTGTGCCCGATGCCCCCCATCGATTCGAGATCCGAACCGTGAGCAAGCGGCCCGTCTGGGTGTACGGCCTCGTGGTGGAGCGCGATCAGCCCGGCGTGATCGTCGATACCTTGGGGATCAACGGCTCACGTGCCCGCTATCAGCTCCTTTGGGACGACGAGGTGTATCAGGAGCACCTTCGCAGGCGAAAGCCAGACCTCGTCGTGCTCGCCTATGGAACGAACGAAAGCGGCGACGAATCACCTCTCGAAGACTACGAGCGTGATTTACGTGCTGTGCTCCGACGAATGCGTGACTCGGTGCCTGAAGCGTCCTGTCTATTGATCGGTCCGTCCGACCGGCCCATGCAAGTCGAGGAGCGCGTTTTCGAAGACCGTGCGCGAACCGCTCGGCTGATCGAGGTCCAGCATCGCCTCGCCTTCGAACAGGGTTGCGGCTTCTTCGATCTCGTGGCGTTTCAAGGTGGCGCTCTCTCGATGGTGCACTGGGCGGCAAATGACCCGGCCTACGCAGCGCAAGACCACATTCACTACACCCGTGTCGGTTATCAGCGCTTGGGAGAGGTGTTGCTCTCAGCGCTGCTCGACGGGATGCCCCCGTCAAATGAATCGATCGACGCGGAGGAGTCCGACGAACCGGCGTCCACTGCGCTTGGTGTCGAGGGGTCCGCAGATGCAGGCGGCGTAGAAGTTTCCCGAGACAGGTAGTCCGCAAAGCCAGCGAGGATGGCTTTGTAGAACATGTTGCCGATGATTTCGTAGCCCGCAGGGGTGGCATGTCGGAAGTCACCCATCGCGAGCCTGGGACTCGCCTTGTACCAGCGTCGCATCGCATCCTCGCCGCCCATCGCCTGCCACGTGTCGTAGAACGCGCAGTCGGAGTCGATGGCCGCCCGCCGCTGCGCCGCGACGATCAGCGGGATGGTGGGTAACGTGCGAATACGCCCACGTGTGCGTCGCGCCTGGTCGAGAGGCGCGAAGACCAGGCAAGCGAGGTCTTCGCGCCCCTGTCGCATTCGACGCAGAACCTTCATGTAGTCCTCGTAAAACATCTGCTCCGTGCGGTCGTCGCTTGCTTCGTTCCCGCCGAAGCCCAGGACGATGAGGTTGGTGCCGCGCTGCTCGAGCTGGCGCGCGATATGGGCTTCGTCGAAGTTGAGCAATCGATTGGCTCGCGCACCGACCAAGCCGAGGGAGTCGTACACCACGCCAGGTCCATCACGTTCGATCGCGACGCCGTAGAAGGTCACCGGGCCGCCTCTCTGGTAGCGGAGCTCGATCGAGTGCGGACCATTGGGTACTTCGATTGAATGGACACCATCACCAAGCGTCTCCGCTCTCGTGGACACGGTGTAGCGCTCTTGTTTGTCGATCCGAACCGAGAACTTCCCGCCGCGCGGCTGTTCCTCGTAGTAGATCTCGAAGCGGGATGCCTGCTTTCCGACATCGCCCCGTTTGGCCGTTCCGATTCGGGCCCACGAACCACTCATCGCCCTGGACTGGACCCCGCCGTAGCCGTAGCGACCGTCGCGATCCTGTCGACGCACGACTTCGCGAAGCTCCCAAGATTCGGGGTTGGACGATTGCAGCACGCCTCGGTGTTTGTAGGGGATGTACCCCTTGGCCGCGAGCACGAAGCCATGACCGGCATCCCCGAATCGCGCCTGTAGGTTCTGACGAACGGTCGAGGTGATGAGGTCCGTGGCGATGCTCGAGTCTCCGTAATGTCCGACACGGGTAATGGCGCCTTGCTCCGCCCGCGCGGTCTTCTCGAGGGCTGCGTAGAACGCCCGCATGCCCCGCCCGCTCGGGTCTTCGATCCGGACCGATATCCCACCGTATTCCGAAGGGTCGATTCTCACGCCGTCCTCTGGCCCGGTCGGCGGCGCCACGATCGGTTTCGCGCCCAGGTTCGCGGCTACCGTTTCTCCTACCTCTTCAGCGAGCCGCTTGGTGCCGGCGCCCTCGCCAGCCGTCGACCGGTACGAGCCTCCGTGACCGGCGAAGGCGGGAATTTCACCCCAACGCTTGAAGAGCCGCACGATCGGGACGTCCTCCTCACCCGGGATCCAAGGTCGAAGGGATTGGATCGGAGGGATGAGGTACGTCAGCATGCAAGCCCCAAACATGAACACGACGACCGTGACCAGGTGTTGCAAGGGCGTAAGCCGTTCGTGGATTCGCTCGAGCATTAGAATTGGAAGTAGATGTATGGAACGACTTCGCTCGTTGCGACGACGCTCAGAACCAAGCCGACGACGGCAAGTGTGATGCCCTGGGCGGGCGCGGGCATGGACTTGAAGCGGAGCTCGATCGATTCGAACCAGCGCTTGGGCGTATAGTGGGCGGCAAAGGTGAGGATCAGCATCGCCCAAACACCGAGCGAAATCTGGGCGACCGAAAACGTGCCCGAGCCGAGCCGGGCAGTGACGTCCGCGGCGTTTTGCAGGCTCGTTGCGCGAAACAGAATGCGTGAGAAGACTACGAACTGCAGCGCCCAAAACACTTTGAAGGCGCGGACCTGCCAGCTGTCGATCGTGTCACGATTGCGTCCGGATCGCCTGTAGAAGAAACGGTGAATCACCATCGCCATCGATTGGAGAATCGCGTAGAAAACGAAGGTCCAAGAGGCGCCATGCCAGATGCCGATGAGAAACATGGTGAGCCAGAGGTTCCAATACGCGCGGACCGGGCCGGCGCGGGAGCCGCCAAGCGGGAAATACAGATAGTCACGGAGCCAGGTCGAGAGCGTCATGTGCCAACGCCGCCAAAACTCCGCAGGGCTTGCGGATTGGTAGGGCCGATCGAAGTTTCTTGGAAGCTCGAGGCCCATTAGTTTCGCCGAGCCGCGCGCGACGTCGGTGTAGCCCGAGAAGTCGCAGTAGATCTGCATCGTGAAGCCGTAGAGCGCAATCAGGACCTCGGCTCCGCTATAGAGCTCGGGTTGGTCGAAGATGCGGTCAACCAGATTCACCGAAAGGTAGTCGGCGATGGCGACCTTTTTGACCATGCCAGTCGCGATGAGAAAGAGTCCCTGCGTGACCTGCTCGTCGCGAAGCGTGATCTTGCGCTGGAGCTGAGGCAGCAGCTGCGAAGCGCGGACGATGGGGCCCGCGACCAGCTGCGGGAAGTACGTCACGAAGAAGGCGAACTGGAAGAAGTTGCGCGTCGGCTCGAGCTTGCGCCGGTAGATGTCGATCGTGTAACTGAGCGTCTGGAACGTATAAAAGGAGATGCCTACGGGCAATAGAACGTCGAGGAACGGGGGGTTTGGGATCTCGATGCCGAAAAAAAGCGCGAGCACGTCCGCTGTCGCCTGCGACGCGAAGTTGAAGTACTTGAACAGTCCGAGGAGCCCGAGGTTCGAGACCAGGCTGACGATCAGCCAGCGCTTTCGGGTCGTTTCGTTCTCGGTCGCGTGGATGCGAAGACCGACGACGTAGTCGATGAGCGTCGAGCCGAGGATCAGGACGATGTAGGCGGGGTGCCATGCCATGTAGAAGAGGCAGGACGCCACGAAGATGAAGACGATCCGCAGCTGCGCATGGCGGGCCAAGAGCCAGAACCCGGCGACGGCAACGCCCAAGAATAGAATGTAATCGAGACTATTGAAGAGCACTGGTCCCCTTACCCAGCGTGAGTGCGCCCGGTTCTAGCCGCAGGAAGCCCTGCACGCTAGCTGCTTGACGGGAGCCTCGCTTAGACCAAGCATCTGCGGTCGGAGGTTGGGATGAAGATTGCTGGTTCGGTCGCATTGGTGACGGGTGGAGCTTCTGGCTTGGGCGAGGCGACGGTGCGCAAGCTCGTGAGCCAAGGCGGGCGCGCGGTCATCGTCGACCTCAACGCGGATCGGGGAAAGAAGCTGGCTGCCGAGCTCGGTGACGCAGCGACTTATGCACAGGCCGACGTTAGCAATGCCGACGAAGTGCAGGCCGCAGTCGATCAGGCGGCGTCGATGGGCACCCTCCGCGCCGCGATCAGCTGCGCCGGGATCGGATTCGGCATGCGAACGATCGGCAAGGACGGCACGCCTCACGATCTCGGGGTCTTTCAGAAAGTCATTTCGGTCAATCTCATCGGCACCTTCAACGTTCTGCGCCTTGCTGCCTCGGCCATGGCCAAGAACGAGCCCGAAGACGGGGAACGCGGTGTCGTCATCAACACGGCCTCGGTGGCGGCCTTCGACGGACAAATCGGGCAAGTTGCGTACTCGGCCTCGAAGGGCGGCATCGTTGGCTTGACCCTGCCGGCCGCACGCGACCTTTCCAAAGCGCAGATTCGCGTCATGACCATCGCGCCAGGCACCTTCGACACGCCGCTGCTGGCCACGCTCCCGGACGACATGCGCGCAGCCCTTGCTGCGACGATCCCGCACCCGAGTCGCCTCGGACGTCCTGAGGAGTTCGGCGCGCTTGCCTGCCACATCGTCGAGAACAGCTACCTCAACGGGGAGGTCATCCGGCTCGACGGTTCCATTCGTATGGCGCCGCGCTAACTTGCCGCGGGATCTGACAGTCCTAGAGTCCGGGCGTGGGTGACGCGGCGCAGCCAGAAGTGCACGTCCTGGGCGTGCCTCCTGTGCGGCGGCGAAGAATCCTCGGGCTGGCCCTTCCCATCATCGGCGGAATGCTTTCGCAGAATGTGCTCAATCTCGTCGACACGGCGATGGTGGGTACGCTTGGCGACGCGGCGCTCGCAGGCGTTGGGCTCGGCGGCTTTGCGAATTTCCTCTTTTCCGCATTCATCTTGGGCCTTTCAGCCGGGGTCCAGGCGATGGCCGCGCGTCGCGTTGGCGAAGGGCGCCTCAGCGAAACGGCGATCCCGCTCAACGGGGGCTTGCTGCTCGCGCTGATCATCGCAGTCCCTTGGTCGGCGACCCTGATCACGCTCGCGCCGGAGTATTTTCCCGTGCTCACCAGCGATGTGGCGGTCGTCGAGCAAGGCGTGCCCTACCTTCGGGCCCGGCTCTTCGCGATGTTTGCGATGGGGATGAACTTCTCGTTCCGCGGCTATTGGAACGCAGTCGACAAGTCGATTCTCTACATGCGGACGCTCATCACGATGCACGTGGTCAACATTTTCCTCAACTGGGTGCTGATCTTCGGCAACCTAGGCGCACCCGAGCTGGGCGCGATGGGTGCCGGTGTGGCATCGGCCATCGCGACCGTGTTTGGCACCGCCTCGTACCTCGTGTTGGGTCGTAGCTATGCGCGCGACGCCGGGTTTCTTCACGGGCTACCCGATCGCGCTACGATGACGACCATCATTCGACTGGCGGCCCCCGCTGGACTGCAGCAGTTCTTTTTCGCCGCGGGCATGACGGTGTTCCTGATGCTCGTCGCCCGCATTGGGACGCCGGAGCTCGCGGCGACCAAGGTCATCATCGATCTCATCCTCGTCGGCATCTTGCCCGGCATCGGGTTCGGGCTAGCTGCGGCGTCGCTGGCGGGCCAAGCGCTCGGTCGTGGTGATCCGGACGATGCCAAGCAGTGGGGATGGGACGTCACCAAGATGGCGATCTTGGTCGTTGGGGCACTCAGCATTCCAGCAGTGCTGGTGCCGGAATGGATCCTGAGCGGCTTCATTCACGAGCCCTCGACCCTCGCACTCGCCAAGAACCCGCTTCGGCTCGTCGCTGCATTTCTGTTCATCGATGCCGTCGGGATGGTTCTGATGAACGCCCTGATGGGGGCCGGCGACGTCAAGCGCGTGATGTTCATCGCCACCGGCTTTCAGTGGCTGATCTTCTTGCCGCTCGTCTATGTCTTCGGCCCGGTGATGGGCCTCGGGCTCGTCGTTGTGTTTGCCGCGCAGGTGGTTTACCGCGGGCTCCAGTCGCTCACGTTTGCCCTGATGTGGAAGCGCGGGCGTTGGCAGTCGATCGCGCTTTAGTGACGATTTCGCTGGCGTGCCCGGAGCACTTCGCCATGCATCATTCCACGGGCTCGCCCGTCGTGCGGTCGAGTGTCATCCAGGGCGTTCCGGCGATCTGCACTTCGATAACTTCTTCAGTAACCGTGACAGCGGGTTTGCTGGTGACGTTGCCAAGCTCGGCGCGCCAGAGCTCTTTGCCCGAGCCGACGTCTTTGGCGATGACGACGCCGGGGTCGCCCGCCTGGGCTTGGTAGAGAACGCCTTCGATCAAGACGGAGGCGCTTTCGACCTCTTGGAGGGCACGGGTGTTCTTCTCCAGACGTGTGGCGCCGAACCAAGCGATGAGGCCAGCACCGAGAACCAGCGCCAACAACACCCCAACGACACGCTTCCCAGACTTGCCCTCTTCACTCACGGCTGGTTCTTAGCATGCTCGCCGCGGGTGCCTAGCGGCGCCACATCTCCCAAATCGGCACGACGCTCATCACCAGGTAGCTGATGAGAAGAAGCAAGCCGGAGAGGGCATAGGCTGCCACCGAGCCCGCGTAGCCGTGCGCGACGAGCCAGGGCGCCGCAATGTGGAGCACCGTCCCAAACGAACCGATCGCGACCCATGCGACCTTTGACTGCTTCCGCGCCCGGGAGAGCATGTACATGTGGCTCAGGATCAGCAGGTACACCGGCATGGAGAACAGATGGAAGTGGGTGATCTCCAGAAGCTTCCGGCGGGGCATCGGTTCGAACGCAGCCAGTTGCTCACCCTCAGGGGGAAGCACCAGCGCCGGGCCTCCGGCAAGCTCAGTCTCATCCACGGGCGGTGCTTCGCCGCCGTAGTACCCATCCGCACCGCTCAGATCGAGCCCCACCATGTCGTGTGTCAACAAGAGCGTGAGGGCCAAACCGACGAGGGTGAACACCAGGAACACCGTGTAGACGGCGCGCGCGCCGAGGGGTAGGGCGCGAAGCCTGCCGGAAGGTCGGGTGAAGTCCTGCATGGTCGAGCTATGACGACGTGAGCACCGCGTCGTGTAGCAGCAAGGTCGCACGCTTCACGGCTTTGGCCATCGCATGCGCGGAAAGCGTTGCACCGGAGATGACGTCGATGTCATGTCCGGGTCGAAATCCGCTCGCCGCTTGCTTCCCGACGAACTGCTTGCGAAAACGGTTGGAGCGAATCCCTTCACCGTAGGGCTCGCGGTACGCAACCACCTCGACACGCGTCACCCGGCCCTCTGCATCGAAGAACGTCGCGAAATCGATGTACTCGTGCTGACCGATCTCGCGATCGAAGAGTGCGTATCCGTCGACATGGTCGCCCGAGTGCGCGACGTAGAAGATGTACTCTCCCTTTTCGAGCTTCTGTCCGAGGCGCTTCCCCAGCAGCTCGCGATCTTTTTCGGAAAGTTGGATACGCTGAAAGTCGACCAGGTCGGACTGGCGGAACTGCTCGGCAAGAAGACCCCGGACGCTGTAATAGACCTGTGCATGGCCGCTCGCGGCCAGGCCGGAGCCAGCGACTGCGAGAACGAGCATGCAGGCTGCTCTATTGAAAACGCTTTTCATCTTCGTTTTCAACGATACGGGCAGCTCAGATTCCCTGCAAGTCGAAATTCAGGCCAAATTTTGCGGGTTTAGGGCCCGGTCACCGCGCAATTCCCCTCGCGCTGCCCAAGCTCGGTCGAATTCAGGCTGATCCCTGAATCCTTTTTGTGGCCCGAGGACTCTCTAGAGGTGTCCCCATGAGGGCCCGCGAATGAACGCTGGAGCCGGGATCTTGGAAAAGGAGTCTTGTCATGAGTGCGATCTTCCCGCGAAACGAACACAGCGCCGACCGCCTGATCCGCGTAGTCCTTGGGCTCGGTCTTCTGTCACTGGTATGGATCGGGCCTCAGACAGCCTGGGGCTGGGTCGGTCTCGTTCCGTTGGTCACCGGCTTGGCAGGTCGCTGCCCGCTATACAGGATGTTTGGCTTCTCGACATGCTCGATCGGCACCCCAAAGACGAATCCACCCCCGACCCGGATCTAATCGCGCGAACCGCCGCAGGGGACCGCCGCGCATTCGAGCGTCTCGTCGAGCGTCACGCGGCGGCGGTTCTTCGGTTGGCGACCGTGGTCACCGACGATCCGGCGAGTGCTGAAGATATCCTGCAACAGACGTTTCTGTCGGCTTATCGCAACGCGGCGAGCTTTCGTGCCGAGGCCTCCGCGCGAACCTGGCTTCTCACCATCGCGCGGAATGCAGCATACCGGCTCCGAGCGAAAAGAGGCCGCGAGGATCTGATGGACGAGCCGCTGATGACGCTCGGTCACGGGGCCGGCTGGGGCAGCGACGATCCGGAGGCGCTGGCGATTGCGGCGGAGCGCAGAGACACTTTGACCTGGGCGCTTCAAACGCTGTCCTTCATCGATCGAGAAGTTTTGATCTTGCGGGACATCGAAGGCTTGAACGGACCGGAAGCCGCCGAGGTTCTCGGCATCACGGGCCGGGCGCTCAAGAGCCGCTTGCATCGCGCGCGACTGCGGCTCGCCGGAGCGCTTCGCGCCAGCGCGGAAATCGAACCCACCGACGAGGGAGGAGGCTAGCGATGAAAGAACGAAACGTAGGTGGCATGCGTTGTTCCGAAGTCCTCGCAGTTCTGAGCGACTACGTGGATGGAGAGCTCGAAGATTCGGCCGTCGGCAAGGTTGAAAATCACCTCCTCGGTTGCCCCAACTGCGAACGTTTCGGACGCAACTTCGGGTCGATGGTCGTTTCGCTTCGGAAGCAGTCAGAGCAGAGCCCGGAGGCGGCGCTCGACGTCATGGCGCGATTGCTCGAGCAAATACGTAAGGCCAAAGCGGAGGTCTGAGGGTCGTATGCGAGTTCGACTGGCCTTGCTTGCAGTCGCGATCTGCATCGGTGTCTGGCTCCATGCGAGCGGCACCCTTGCATCGATCGATCCCGCAGCGATGCGCGCATGGTTGCAGCAAGCCGGTGCCTGGGGCGGGGTTCTGTTCATTTCGGCCTATTGTGTTCTCCAGCCCGTGGGCGTGCGGAGCCTGTTCTTTCTTCTGACCGCGCCCATGGTTTGGGACCCCGCGAGCGCCTTTGCGCTGAGCTGGGCCGGCACCGTGGCGGCGTCGATTGCCGCGTTTGGGTTCGCGCGTTTCGTTGCCCGCGGATGGGTTCAGCGACGCCTGCCGCCCGGCATTCTTCGGTTGGACGAGCGATTGGCGGCACGCGGGCTGCGGACGGTTCTTCTTTTGCGCCTTTTGTTCTACACCGCCCCCACGCTGCAATTCGCGCTCGGCGTGTCGCGCGTGAGGCTCGGCCCCTTTGTGGCGGGCACGATCCTCGGGGTCGTCCCCTTCACCGTGTTGATGACCGTGCTGGGCATGCAAATCAACGCCTGGCTCGCGGCGCAACCGATTTCGACCTGGCCCTGGGATCGATTTGGTCCGCTCATACTCGCAATCATGGTCGCGCTCCTGACCGCTACGCTCCTCTTGATTCGGAGGTGGCAAGGCAAGCTGTCGTTCGAAGATGCTGGTGAAGGGGCCTATGGGTCGAGCTAGATCGATCTCGCCACGCGGTCGTTCGACCCGCGTCGCGTTGCTGGTCTGCGGGCTTGCCCTGGCATCGGGCTGCACCGGCGTTCTTCAGAACCTCGGGGCGCGATGGGTCAGCGGCAAGATCGCCGCCGTCTTTGATCTCGATGACGAGCAGCGGACGGCCACCCGCGCGGCGGTCGACCGCACGATCGCCAGCGCCCCCGAAGTCTTGGGACCACGGCTGGACCTCTTGGTCGCAACGGTCGATCGGGCACTTGCCAAGGGCATGACCGAAAAGAAGATGCTCGTGATCGAACGGCAGGTCGACATCCTCATGGACAAGGCGGTCTCTTGGATCCTCGATGAGGCCGCGCCGATCTTGGCGACCCTGCGCAAGGAGCAGATCGATCACGCCGAGCGCGAGCTCGACGAACGACTCCAAGAGACGCGAGATGAGCTCAACGCGCCCGAGGACGAGCGGCTTCAAAGCCGGCAGGAGAAGTTCGTCGAGGCGATCGAAAAATGGTCAGGTCGGTTGACCGATTCTCAGGAAGAGGCCATCCGAGTATTCGTGGCGTCCATGCCCGATGAAGCGCCCGACAGGTTGAGGGCGGACGAGCAGCGCCTCTCCGAGGTTGCCGATCGGATGCGCGAACACCCGGGGGCGACCGCGATTCGCGATCTCCTCTGGAATGCCTGGACACAACGCGAAGATTGGGGCCCCGGGACCCGCTCCGCAAAAGAGCGTCGAGCGGACGGCCGGAAAACGCTCCTCTTCGTATTCGACTTGCTCGATGGGAAGCAGCGGGACCACATGAGCGAGCGCCTTCATGAAATGCACGACATGGTGAAGCGCGTCCTTGGGACGGAAGGAGCATAGCGATGGCCGGAGGCTCTTCAGGCCCTATTCCCAGCGTCTACACACTACCCGAGCTCGTCAGAGACCTGGGGGCGGTGCTCACACGCGTGCCTGCGCTCTGGGCGATTTGGATGGGTGGTCGCTTGCCTCGGGCATTGCGAGAGAAGATCATCGTCGCGGTCGCGCAGGTCAACGCGTGCACGATGTGCGAACACGCGCATACCCGAATGGCCCTCGAAGCCGGAGTTTCGGATGCGGAGCTCGCGGCGCTCGAGAACATGGACGAGAGCGCATTCGATCGGCGTACTTGGTTGGCGATCGCCCATGCGCGCGAACGAACCACGGCCAACTTCGCACGAGTCGACGAAGATGCATCACAAGACGGGATCATCGAAGCCCTGGGGGCTCAAACTCGGCGTGACGTGGAAGACGTCGCACGCGTGATGACGGTCGCCAATCGCATCGCCAACACGCTCAACGCGCTTCCAGATCGCTTGCGTGGCCAACCCGTGCCCGGAAGCCGTCTTTTCGACGAGCTAGTCATCAACCTCCTCTTCTTGCCAGGCGCCTGGCTGGGCACACTCGTGGCCGCCGTACGTCAGCGAAAATCCCCTTTGGCGGTGTGGCGCCAAGCGCGCTTTACGGGGCGCGGCGGTAGCTGAGCTGGTAGCTGATACGCGCGGGCAAGTGAATCGTACGTATCATTACCCGCCTAGCGGCATATGCCCTCGCATGGGTCATCTGAGGTCCGCCACGGCAGCGATGTCGGTGCTGTTGATGTGCGAAGGCTGCGACTCCCGCGCCCTGGCCCAGATTTCAAGAAACTGAATGTCACTCGAGTGCTGGTATCTATTTCCGGTTTCCATCGGCACCTCGATATTCGTCATCGTGATAACCTTCTTGGTCGCATCCGTCGGGCATGTGTACGGTTTTGCAGAAGAAGGCGGGGACGTGCTGAATCAAGCCATGCAAGTGGCGATGTTCACCGCCCCTGGCGTGCTCATTGGCGGCCAAATCGGCCCGAGCGTTCAAGCGAGGGTGGACCCGGGCAAGATGAAGGTCTTGGTCTCTTGGATCTTCATGGCCGTCGGGGGATTCATGTTGAGGACGCTGCTCGGCTAGTAGTCGGGCTGGTACATCGAGCCTGCCAGGTGTCCCCTCAGGTCGTCCGGCCTCCGGAGGCTAGCGATGCCCGTCGCGTACCCGACCTCGGCTACACTGGTCGCGACGGAGAGAGACATGTCCCGAATGCGACTGAGTGGTGGATATAGGGATCCCTTCGCGAGGTCTTGTTCCGACACCTCGTCGGCTAGTGCACGCGCTGCCGCCAAGAACATCTCGTCGGTGACCCGGCGTGCCCCACAACCGATCGCGCCTAGCCCAATGCCCGGAAACACATACGCGTTGTTGCCCTGTGCCGGATGCAGCGTGCGACCGTCTTCGATCTGCACGGGTCCGAAGGGACTGCCGCTCGCGAAGACGGCGCGACCGTCACTCCAACGATAAGCCTGTTCCGGCGTACATTCCGCCTTCGACGTTGGGTTCGACAACGCGAAGATCACCGGCCTCGCGTTGATCTCGGACATCGCCTCGATGACTTCTTTGGTAAACGTGCCCGCATGCCCCGTTGCACCGATCAAGACATGGGGGCGAATGGCACGGATGGCCTCGACAAAGCCCATGGGTTCGTGCCGGTGCGCGTACGGCAGATTGTGGGGCATGAGATCGTCGCGACCCTCGACGACCAGTCCATGCACATCCACGAACCAGAGCCGACGACGCGCCGCCCCCGGCGCAAGGCCGGTCTCTGCGAGTGCCAGGGTCATCAAGTCGCCGATTCCCGTCGCTGCGGAACCCGCTCCGAGAAACATGACGCGGAGATCTTCGAATCGAGACGCCGTGATGCGCGTCGACGCATACACCCCTGCAAGAGACACTGCGGCGGTGCCCTGGATGTCATCGTTGAAGCAAAGTACTTGGTCCCGGTAGCGGGCTAGCAGCCTATACGCATTGGGGGTCAGGAAGTCTTCGAACTGGATGAGCGCTTTTGGAAAGGCGTCTTGCACAGCGTTCACGAGCTCGTCGACCAGGGCGTCATAGTCCTCGCCTACGATGCGTTCGTGGTTCCAGCCCAAGTACAAAGGATCATCGCGCAACTCGCGATTGTTGGTTCCTACATCTAGTTGGACCGGGAGGCACTGGCTCGGGTCAATTCCTGCGAAGGCCGTGTACAGCGATAGCTTTCCGATGGGAATTCCCATCCCGTTTGCGCCGAGGTCGCCCAGCCCGAGGATTCGCTCTCCGTCGGTCACGACAATCACCCGGACGTCGCGTTCCGGCCAGTTGTCGAGCAGCCCGCGCACGACCCCTCGGTCATCCGGGGTGACGTATAGACCACGCGATTCCCGAAAGATGTGTGCAAACTCCTTGCATGCCTGGCCGACCGTCGGCGTGTAAACCAGTGGCAGAAGCTCCTCGGTGTGCTCGATGAGCGCCCGATAAAAGAGCCGCTCGTTTCTTCCCTCCAAGGCTCGAAGCGCGATGTACTTTTCGATGTCGTGCTCTTTGCGCCGAAGGTTCTCCATCATTCGTTCGAGCTGCGTGTCCTGCCCACAAACTGCCGCCGGGAGGAGGCCGCGTAGGCCGAAGCGTTCGCGTTCTTCTTTCGTAAAGGCAGTCGACTTGTTGTGGCGCGCGTTGTTGAGGAGCGCGCGGCCTCTGAGCTGATTGGGGGGTTGTTTCATGGTGTCGTCCGTCGAGGGGGGGTCGCGCGCATCACAGCGTGTAACTTTGCGTTCGACACGTTGTAGACGAGAAGGTGGCTGCCGTTACTCAGAATTCGGACCAGGATCGACCCACGGGCGCTCGAAGAGCTCGTCCAAGAAAGGATTCTGTTTGGCCGTCTGCACGACAACGTCGACGCGGGAATCGTTCAGGCTCTGGTCGTCGCTGCGCTCAATATCGCGAGCACCAAGACGACGATGTTCGCGGAAGTCGCTCCCGAGGCGAGCTTCGTTCCTTCTCGTGATCCCCGAAGGTTGGGCAAGCTGACCCGCATCGAGTGTGGGCACGTGCTCGCTTCGGCTGCGATCCCGCTCGTGTTTCCAGCACGCAGGATCGGGCCGGAGTACTATTGCGACGGCGAGATCCGGTTCAACACGCCCCTGGCGCCCGCAATTCGTTGGGGCGCGGGTCGCTTGGTCGTCGTCTCCGCATTGCATCGCGAGGAGGCAGACGCCGATGCCGACCTCGAGCCCGATGTCCCAAGACCCGACGATTACCGGTTCTCTGGACATGTGGCCCTTGCCGACTCAAGAATCCTTCCTGCAAAGATGGATACTCCCCGGCAAGCTCCGCCAGCGACATACGGCAAGCAATTGCGACGTGCGACCTATGCCTCCGTTGTCACGGCTCTCGTCTTGATTGCGGTCAAGCTGCTCGCCTGGCTCTGGACGGGATCAGTCAGCATGCTCGCATCCCTCGTCGATTCCCTGATGGACAGCATTGCGTCGGCGATCAATCTGGTCGCCGTTCGCTATTCGCTCGTGCCCGCTGATGCCGAGCACCGCTTCGGTCACGGCAAGGCTGAGCCACTGGCTGGGCTGGCTCAGGCTGGCTTCGTGTGCGGCTCCGCGGTGTTCTTACTGTTTCATGCCATCGATCGCCTGCGCTTCCCGCGGCCTTTGCGCGACATCGAGGTCGGTATCGCCGTGATGGTGTTTTCAATTGTGGTGACGGCGGGCTTGCTGACGATTCAACGCAGCGTCATCCGACAGACCGAGTCCACGGCGATTCGAGCGGACGCCTTGCACTATGCGACCGACCTCCTCACGAACCTCGCCGTCATCGCTGGGCTCGGATTGGCTTCGCTTGGCTGGGCCTGGGCAGACTCGGTGTTCGCCATCGGAATCGCGGCTTACATTTTCTACAGCGCCGTCCGAATCGGATCGGAGGCGTTCCAACAGCTCATGGACCGCGAGCTGGAGCCGGAAGTTCAGCAAGAGATTCTCGCGATCGCGAGAGCGCATCCAGATGTGATCGGGGTTCACGATCTTCGCACGCGTCGATCAGGCAGACTCCGATTCGTTCAGCTTCATCTCGAGCTCGATCACGGCCTGCGGCTCGCCCGGGCGCATGCGGTCGCCGATGAGGTCGAGGAACGTATTCTGGTCCTTCTGCCCCATGCCGAGGTCATCATTCATCAAGATCCCGTGACGGTGTCCGAGGAGACCTGAGCGCTAGCTTCTGAATGTTCCATCCGATTGGACCCTCGGCGAGGGGCGTACCCGTCGGACGGTGCGAAATTCGAACCCATTTGGTGGTTCTTGCTGTGTTGGAGTCAGGCACTTGATCGCAAGTATACGCCTGGCTGTGGAGATGTTACGTCTCGCCAGCGCCTCGGGGTCGCGTCGTCGGATGAAACATCTCGTCGGCCAGCGCGTAGGGTAGTTCATGAATAGAAGGAAACAGTCCATGAAGCACTTCGTTCGAAATCCTCTCTTCTCAGCGCTTGGCGTTCTCTTGGTCACGTCCACGGCCTTCGCCGCCTTTTCACCCCTCAAGCTGGACACGGTTCACAGCAAAGTGGGCTTCACCGCGGCCACCGTGCTGTTCGATGTCGATGGCGAGTTCGGGAAATTCAGCGTCAGTATCGATGGCGACCCGAGCAAGCCCCAGACGGTCAAAGTGGAGGCGAACATCGATGTCGCCTCGCTCAACACGAACAACGTCAAGCGGGACAACCACCTCAAAAGCCCCGACTTCTTCGATGCTTCCAAGTATCCCATGATTCGTTTCGCTTCGACGGGCGTGAAGATGCAAGGAAGTCAATTGGTCGTGACAGGCAACCTGACGATGCACGGTGTGTCGAAGTTGGTCAGCATTCCGTTCAAGGTCGCCAAAGGGAAGAACGGCGCTGGCGTCGATACGACGACCTACAAGGGCAAGCTCACGCTCGATCGCAACGACTATGGCATCGGCACCGACAGCATCGCGGCGAAGATCAGCCTCGAAGACGAGGTTGAAATCAAGCTGCTCGTCGTGACCTTCCAGTGAGGCGATTCAGAACGCGTCGACGCCGAGGCCTACGAAGCCCGAGAAATGCGGGTTGTCGAGCAACCAGCTCGTCGGGAATGCCCATCCGAGTCGCGCGTAGACCTGCCAGCGGCCCCAGCGAAGATCGGTGAAGAGGGCGAGACCCCCAATGCCGCTGAAGTCGTTCAGAAGCCCCTGACGACGCGGGTCGTTGATGGTGCCGCCGGCGACGAGCAGGCCGAGCTCTTGTGGCTTGCCCTTTTTGGGTCGGACGTGCCCACTGAGTTGCGCGAGCGCGAGACGTTCCGAGATATTGGCCGACCAAGGCAAGCCGGGGACGACGACGACGTAAGGGTTCATGCCCCCGACCCGCAGGCGGGTGAGGTCATCTTGAAACCAGCCCCAGTTGAAGGTTTCCTGAAGCTCCAGCCGGAAGTAGTCCCCTGTCTGCCAGCCCGCGCGCAGCCATTGGTTCAGGGTCCAGATCGCCTTGTTCGGATCGTTTCGTCCGTCGCCGACGAACCCCCAGGGGCGCGCCTCGGAGCGCACATCGACGCCGACCGATGCTCCGACGGCAACGCCCTCAATCCGCGGAAAGAGCTTGGACGCACGGTACTCTTCGCCGGGCGAATCGATATTCCAATAGATGTAACCAAGCCGCGGCTCGAAGACCACCGTGTTCGCAGGAAGTAGATAGCTTGGGTCGGTTTTGTTGCTGCCGAAGAACCAGTACCGAACGTTGGTGAGCACCTCGAGCGTGTGCTGGTCGGCGAGGTGCCATTGAATCTTCGGCAAGAGGACCACGTAGCTAGCGTTGAACCCGAGCTCGAGGTCCGTGCGGCGAAGGCCTTCTTGATAGTACTGGCGGAGCAGCCCCGCGAAAAACACCTCGCCTCGAACGGCGACCGAGAGCTCGAAGTTCTTGCCCAGTGGAATACGCTCGATCTCCAGATGGATGGTGTCGGTGTTGAACAGAAGCCGCACGTCACCCTTGCCGACCTTGTCTTCGCCGGTCGCTTCGAAGAGGACGAAGCCAAAGCCCGTCACCTCGGGGACCAAACCGAAGTCGGCACCGGCTGCCGCAGAGCCATGCCAACCCTCCGCGTGGGCTGTGGAGGCGAATAGAGTCAATACCAGGACGGCCGAGTAAAATCGCATGGGTGTACCTTTCTGGAGTCGTCGCGGCATGCCGTGGCGGGTCTCACGCTAGTCACTGTCACTGTCGCCGCCCCCGTCATCCGTCACGGCGCCGCCGGGGATGCCTCCAAGGTCCACGTAAACCTGTGCTGCACCATACTCATAAACGAGCCTCCCGCCGGCCTCGCCCGCATTGTACCCCAATCCGAACACGACCAGAGTGCCCACGAATCCGCCGAGCAAAAGAGCCTGACGGGTGCGGCCGTTTGGGAGAACGAGCGGCACAGCCATAAGCAGCAGGATCGCGCCGCTCGCCCAGACGAAGACCTCCGCACCGGTAGGTGAACGAGCTTCGGGTGAAAAAAGAGTTCGTCCATGGCTGGAACCTCCAGTTCGCATCATGGGCTTCGCGGCCGCGCGCACGCCATACTTCAGATGTGATACGCGAATGATGTCCAGCATTTGGTCGGGCGCTATGCTACATGAAGCGCATACCGCCGATGCTGAACACCGCGTTGACCTCGGAACGTCGACTCCTGATCGGGGCGCTGCTCACCTTCCTCGGGGTCGCCGTGTTGGCCGCGATGGACATCCAGGCCGACCTTGGGGAGGGGACCGCGTTTGCTCACGTGACTGCCGAAGGCGGAGTCCTACTCCTGGCTTTGCTTGGCTCCATCCTCATGACGAGGAGGCTTGTGCTCACCATGCGGCACGCGCGCACCGTTCAGAAGGAGGCGCTCGCGCTGGCGGGCGAGCTGGAAGTGACTCGCGCGGAAGCAAGCCGATGGAAGAGCGAAGCGCGAGACCTCATGCGGGGACTCGCCGAGGCGATCGATCAGCAGTTCGATCGCTGGAGCCTCACCGCCGCCGAAAAGGAAGTGGCCTTGCTCTTGCTCAAAGGGCTCAGCCACAAAGAGATCGCAGCGGTGCGATCGGTGACCGAAGCGACCGCACGGCAGCAGGCGAGGGCGGTCTATAAGAAGAGCGGCCTGTCCGGACGGCATGATCTGGCGGCGTTCTTCCTCGAAGACCTCATGCTGCCGCTCGAGACCGAAGAGACGGCGACCCGGCACGGGCGGTCGTCCGGTGCTGAGGCTTGAGCTCGCGGCGCCAAGTGAGCTCGTCGCAAGGCTAGAACATGTAGCCCACGCCGGCGTTCCAGCGATTGGCTATCGCACCGCTTGACGGCCGTTCGTACTGGTAGTCGAACTTGAAGACGACCTGCGCAATGGGGCGGTAGCTCAATCCGATGGTGGGCACCAAGAAGGCCGGCAAGTTGAAGTCCGGATCCGATTCGCGAAATGTCGTGTCGTAGTAGTCGACGCGCACGAAGGGCACCAGCGCCATCTCGGTATCCACGTAGTAGAGGACGTTGTAGCCGAGCTCTCCGTACACCCCGAAAAGGTTCGAGCCGACGTCGCTCGTCGGGTCCGTTTCGCCGGGCTGAATCACGCGAAGGGCATCGGTGTCACTGACGTGAAAGTACGCGATCAAAAATCGAGACTCGAAGCCTTTGCGGAGGACGCGCCAATCGCCGGAGGCGCCCCCAACCCTCACGTTGACGTCCGAGAGCTCGCGAGGCCCCGCCAAACCGAAGTACGGCGATACGCCGAGCACCATGCCGAGGATAGGCTCCCATTCCGCACGGCCAACGAATGCCGGCCCGTTGAGCTCCGCCTGAGTGATCTTGAGCCGTCCGCCGCGAAGGCCGCTCCGGCCGGAGAAGCCGCTCGCGTCCAGGCCGCTCAGGACATAAAGCTCGTAGCGGAACTTGTCGTTCGGTTGGCCCCAGATGCCGATGCCGCCCTCTCGCCAGGTGGTTGGGATGACCACGCGGTCGACCGTCGGGCGCTCGACACCGTTGAAGATCGGCGGTTCATGCCATTGGTTGATGATGCCCATCGGCACGAGGATCGCACCGGTCCGCAGGTAGAGCGCGGTGCTGGAGCCTTTGAGCAGTCTCCAGTCGAGCATGGCTTGCTCGATCTGCACCGATCCGGGAATCGCTACGCCGTCGCTGTTGGCGACGAACGCGTGTTCGAGCTCCACTTCGGAATAGAACTGGAAGCGATCGTTGAAGCGGTGGGCGAAGAAGATCACGAAGCGATGAAAGTCCAAGATCGAACTGAAACCGTCGTCCTCGGGTTTCACCATGTTCAGGTGAAGCTCGCCGTAGCCGCCGATTGTGGTCCTCTGCTCCCGCCGCATGCGCCCTTGCTGCATGCCGCGAAGCGGGTCGATTTCCACACGGTATTGCCCGGCATCGGGCTGTTCGTTGTCGACCTCACCAGGAGCCAAGATCATTTCCGGCCCGTCGACCCGGGCGGCAGTGTCAGTGTCAGCGTCAGCGTCAGTGCCAGCGCCAGTGCCAGTGTCGGCGTCAGCGTCAGTGCCAGCGTCAGTGTCGGCGTCAGCGTCAGTGCCAGCGTCAGTGCCAGCGTCGGTTTCGGGGGAGGGTGGGGCGTCCTGCGCGCCGGCGGGTCCTGCGTCCCAGCCGATCAGCCCGATCGCCAGGCATCCGGCCACTGCCCATTCCCTGTGTCGATAAGTCATTTTCGCCCTCTCCCTCTTGCAAATGAAAATGATTTTCAGCTTCATTAGCAGGTCGCAACAAGGGTGCAAGGCTGATCCGAATGGCACAGGCTGGCTCAGGGCTTAACATGAAATTGCTTGGGTTTTGGCTAGGCACGCTGCTTGCTTAGGATAGAGCCCAGCTAGGAGGAAGAGGATGCGTAAGTTTACCGGAATGCTTTGCTTGGTGCTGATTGGGGGCTCGATCGGATGTGCGACCACGCCGGAGGTGAGTCAGTACGAGGCCGCCCTCAGGCAGGCGACGACCTGTGAAGGGGTGCTCGACGCCGTTCAACTGGACGCCATCGCCAAGGTGGATCTGGAGCTCGAGTCGTTCATCAACCAGCAGTACTACAACCGCTGGGGCGGTCCCTTCGAAGGCGACGTCGCGCTCGATAGCGGTTCCGGCGGCACGGGTGGCCTCGCACCTCCAACGGCGGCCGGCGGTGACAATGGCGCCGAATCTCCTACGGGGTTCTCGGACACCAACCGTCAGGTCGGCGACGTCGACGAGGCCGACATCGTCAAGGTTGGCGCGGACGGTCTCAAGCTCTATGTAATCCGCGGCAACGGGTTCTACGAGTTTGACTCCTGGCCAGCGTCACAGACCTCGAAGGCGGCCGACCTGTTGCTCCACCAAGACGAGCAGGCGAACGCGATCGAGATGTTCGTCGAGGGTGACCACGCCGTGGTCTTCTCGAATGCCTACCGTGTCGAAGCACTTGACGACGGTGACCTCTGCCAGGGCCCCTACTACGGCGGCGGTGTCGAACCCGCATTGGCGGACATCGATGGCAGCTTCTACTATTGCGGCCGCTCCTTCGTGAAGATCACAGTCATCGACCTCAGCGGCGACGCGCCCGAGGCGGTGCGCGAAGTGTACGTCGACGGCTGGTACACCTCGTCCCGCCGCCATGGCAGCATCGTTCGCGCCGTGGTGCAGAGCAGCATGCAGCGACCCGGCACCGTGCCCTACATCCTTGACTTCATCTACAACGGAGAGGCCTACCCGGAAACCCGCGAGGCTGAAATTTTGCTCGCTCAGGCCTGGGCCGTGAAAGCCAAAGAGGCGATTCGAGCGACCGCGCTCGAGGACTGGGTGCCGGTCTGGGGGGAACGCGTCGATGGCGAGATTCAAGAGCAGCCTGTGCAGTGCTCGGACTTCTATTCACCCGCGCCGGGGCTCACGAACTACGGGCTCACGCAAATCGTCGGTCTCGATATCGAGACCGACAGCGACACCCGAATCACATCGATTCTCGGCCAGGCGAGCCAGGTCTACGCCAATGGTGAGGCGATGGTGCTCACTCAGCCCGACTGGACCTTCTTCGAACGCGGCGTCAACAGTGACCGCACCGCGGTGCATCGCTTTGCGGTCTCGTTCGATCAGCAACGGACGCCCTATCAAGGTTCGGGTTTCGTCCAGGGCACCGTGAACGATCAGTTCTCGATCGACGAGCGCGGTGGCATCATCCGGATCGCGACGACGCGCACCACCTGGCCCGACCAGAATCCCGGTGGCGTGGCTCCGGAGGTCTGGGTTCCGCCGACGACCGACAATCTCGTCAGCACCCTGAGGCTCGATGGCAACGCGCTCGAGCTCGCTGGCTCGACGCCGCCGCTTGCAGAAGGTGAGCGGATCTTCTCAGCGCGGTTCATCGGAGACCTCGCCTACATCGTGACCTTCCGGCAGGTCGACCCGCTCTTCGCGATCGACCTCAGCAATCCTGATAGACCCAAGGTTCTCGGCGAGCTCAAGATTCCGGGCTTCAGCGACTACATGCATCCCCTTGGCGATGGCCATCTATTGACGATCGGCCGCGATGTCGACGAAGAGACCCAGAGGGACAACGGAACCGCCCTTCAGATCTTCGACGTATCGGATCCCGTGAATCCGATGCTTGCGCACAAGGCGCTCGTCGGGGAGGGCTACTCCGAGGCGAATCACAACCACAAGGCGTTCAACTTTTACGCCGACAAGGGACTGCTCGCGTTTCCATTCGTCTCTTACCAGGGCAACTTCTCGAGCACCCTCGAGCTCTGGGACGTCAGCGCCACGGACGGCTTCAACCGCCGCGGCGCGGTCGATCACTCCGACCTGGTCCTCGATGACTGTGGCGGCGTTCCCTATCCGATCGAAGAGTTCTACTACCAGTGCGGCTACCAACCGCAGATTACCCGTGGCGTCTTCATCAGCGGCGACGACAAGGAGTTCATCTACTCGATCAGCCACGGTGGCGTCCGAGTCCACAACGTAGACGACCTAACCACCCCCGTCGCCACCGCGACCTACTAGGGGGACACGCCAGGCAGGGTCAACCGAGCCGGCTGAGCTCGTCCATCTTCGCGGCGAGCTTCATGTCGAGCTCGGTGAGTCCGCCGGCGTCGTGCGTGCTCAGCTCGACCTCCACGGTCGCCCAAACGTTTCGCCATTCGGGATGGTGATTCATCGTCTCGGCGACGATGGCGATGCTGCTCATCCAGCCGAACGCTTCGACGAAGTCTTTGAAGCGAAATACGCGACGAATGCGATCCGTACCAAGCTCCCAGTTTGGGAGAGCTTTCATGTGCTCGGCGATCTCAGTGCCGGTCAGCTTTCTCATACTCAACCCTCCATGGATTTCAGCTCCCGTCGGAGCTGTTCGAGCCTCTCGTTCGATTCGGTCCACTCTTCGAAGGCGCGTTCCAGCTCGCGTTGAGACTCCCGCGCCTCGTGCAGTAGCTTATCGCGTCGCTCGGGATCTTCGTACACCTCGGGCTCGCTCAGCTCCTCGTTGTGCTCGGCGATCGTCTTTTCAAGCCCTGCAATCGATTGTTCGAGCTCCCCGACGCGCTTCTCCAGCGGCTTCACGCCCTGATTCTGCTTGGACCGAAGCTGAGCTTCCTTCCTGCGCTGCTCCTTTCGAGCTTGCCGGCTTCGCTTCTGAGCCACCGGCTTGATCGCAGCGTCCGTCGCCGGGGTCACGTCCCGCTGCTGGCAGGACCAGAGGTAGTCGTCGAGGGTGCCCGGATAGTTCTCGACGTCGCCGTCGTGCACGACCCAGAGCTTGGTGGCGAGGCGGCGGATGAAGGCCCGGTTGTGGCTGACGAAGAGCAGGGTGCCATCGTAGGTGGCAAGTGCGTCGGTGAGCGCTTCGGTGGTTTGAAGGTCGAGGTGGTTCGTTGGCTCGTCCATCAACAAGACGTTGCCGGGGCGGACGAGGATCTTGGCGAGGGCGACACGCGCCCGTTCACCTCCGGAGAGCACCGACACGCGCTTGTCGATGGCCCGGTCTCCAAAGAGCATCGCACCGAGCACCTTGCGAACGCCCTCGACGCTCGTGCCGTCGCTGGCATAGGCAACCTCTTGGAGTACCGTGTGCTGCAAGTCGAGGGCCTCTGCATGGTGCTGGGCGAAATACCGGACGTTCGATTGCCCAGGCAGGTGCACTCGCCCGGCCGAGGCTTCAATTTCGCCCGCCAAAATTTTGAGCAGCGTCGTCTTGCCGGCGCCGTTGGGTCCAACGATCGCGATGCGGTCGCCGCGCTCCACCGCGAGCGTCACGCGGTCGAACACCACGAGCTTCCCAAACGACTTGCAAAGGTCATCCACCCGCATCGGGGTGCGGGCGCCGCGATCGCTTGCCGGAAACGAGAATCGAACTTCGCGTGCTGAAGCGTGCAGCTCCACCGAGTCCATCTTCTCGAGCTTGCGCACGCGGCTTTGAACCTGAGCCGCCTTGCTCGCTTTCGCCCGGAAACGCCGAACGAACTGCTCGAGGTGTTCCTTTTCCTTTTCCAGATTCTTCGCGCGGTTCTCGAGAAGCTGACGCTCTTCTTCGCGTTGCAGGAGATACCGTTCGTAGTTGCCTCGGAACGTCCGAACCCCTTCCGGCTCGAAGCTGACGACTCGGTTCACCTGCTCGTTCAGGAACTCCCTATCGTGGGAGACGAGAAAGAGAGCTTGGTCGTAGCTGCTCAGGAACTTCGAGAACCATGCGACCGACGGCATGTCCAGATGGTTCGTGGGCTCGTCGAGAAGCAGCAGCCCCGGCCTTTGAAACAAGAGGGACGCCAAAACGGCGCGCATCTTCCAGCCACCGCTCAGCTCGGACAGGAGGCGCTGGTGGTCGTCTTGGGTGAAGCCGAGCCCATGCAAAATCTTCTTAGCGTCATGCTCCGAGAACTGCGCATCGAGTACGGCGATCTGTTCGTGAAGCTCCGCGACGGCGGTCGCCACGGCGACCAGCTCGTCGTGGTTGGCGTGACTGTCGTGCTCGAGCTCGGCCAATCGCGCTTCGTGCCGCTCGAGCTCCGCGCGCAGCTCAGGCCGGCCGGGCACACTGTCGTACACGAAGGTCAGCACCTGCTCGTTTGGAAACGAAGTGATCTCCTGCGGCAAAAAGCCAACCCGCACGCCGGGCAGCGTGTTCACCGAGCCGCCGTCGGGTTCGATCTTGCCAGCGAGCAAACGGAACAGGCTCGACTTGCCCGATCCGTTCGGGCCCACCAGACCGATGTGATCGCCCTGGTGCACCTGGAGCGACAGGCCATCAAAGAGCGTGTCTCCCCCAAGCGCGAGTGAAACGTTGTTGACTGAAGCGAGTGTCGTCAAACGAGCTCCGAGCGGATCTTGATTTCGTTGAGGAGGGTTCGATGCACCGGACAGCGCGCCGAGATCGCAAGAAGCCGCTCGCGCTGTTCTTCACTGAGGTCGCCTTCGAGCTCTAGCCTTTTCTCAATCACATCGATCATCCCGGTGTCTTTGTCACAGTCCTCGCAGTCTTTTGCATGAACGTGATTGTGGCGCAGGGTGACCCGTACCGCTTGCAGAGGCCACTCCTTGCGCCCTGCATACATCTTCAAGGTCATCGAGGTGCATGCGCCGAGGCCAGCGAGGAGCAGCTCGTACGGATTGGGCCCGAGATTGCTACCGCCCTTGTCGATCGGTTCGTCGGCCGCGAACGTGAGATGGCGCGCCTGAATTCGTTGCAAGAAGCTGCTCGTTTTCCCTTCGACGATGACCTCGCCCTCGGGCGCGTCCTCGGGGATCTCCCTAGCAGGCTGTTCGGGCAAATAGCGCCCTGCCCAGGCCGCAAGAACCTCCGCGACGTATCGCGCATCGCTTCGCCGTCCGAGCAGGTGGTCGGCCCCGTCCAGAGAGACGAAGCTCTTCGGATGCCGGGCGGCTTCGTAGATCATGCGGGCGTTGTCGATCCCCACGACATTGTCCTGCGGGGAGTGAAAGACGACCAATGCCTTCTTCATGCTGCCGATTTGCTCTGCATGCTCGGCTTCGAAAGGCGCGCCAATGGTTGCCACACCGGCCAATTCCGAAATTTGTCCGGCCGCGGCGAGCGCTGCCGCGCCGCCCAGGCTATGGCCAACGAGGAGCACCGGTACGGGGTAGAGCCCATGCAACGCGCCTGTGGCAGCAACGATGTCCCCTACGTCGTGCGCGAGCGTGGTGCTGTCGAACTCGCCTTCGCTTTCGCCCAGTCCAGCGAAGTCGAATCGCAGGGTCGCGATGCCCTTCTCGGCAAGAGCCGCAGCGACGTATTTCGCCGCTCTGCTGTCCTTCGAGCAGGTGAAACAATGAGCGAAGACAGCGCAGGCGATCGGGCTCACCGCCGGCAAGTGCAGTCGGCCCGAGAGCGTCTGGCCATCGCTGCCGGGAAAATCGAGTCTTTGGACGTCCGTCGTCATAGATCCTCCGAGTGAGGAATGTACAACGTCTGCCCCGCGGCGTTAGCTGGCGGTCGCCTATTCGGCAGCTTCGAGGTAGTCCACGTCTTCGGGGCGGTCGTAGCCGAACTCCTCGAATACCTCGCGGAGCTCGCGGGAGACCTCTTCGCGGCTGATGCCGAAGAAATCGAGCTCGAAATCTCGCGGACTCTCGTATTCGTGATGCGTCCGGAGGGCCGCGTCGAGCTTCGCCTCGAACGTATCGCTGACGGGCATCCCGAGTCGGCCGTAGAGGTCCAGAATCGTTCTCTTCGGGTCCTGAATCAGGTCCTCGTAGCGAATCACGATGAACTGATCCTCTGGGATCTCTTTGCGGCACTCGAGCGCGTATCGATAGTAGTCGTAGCCGATCCGCTTGAGCGCCTGAATCTCTTCGCCGTCGGGACGGATGCTCGGGGAATGCGCCTTCCAGGCCTGGTAAAACATGTTCAAGAACGACGGCAAGCAATCGTGCGGGTCGCGAACCAGATACACAAACGCAGCATCGGGAAATTTCTCGTAGACCGAACGAACACGGGTCGAGAAAAACACGTTCTTGTTCAAGAAGCGCCTTCCACCTGCCTCGAAGACGTGACGCTTGATCGTGTTCTCGTAGGAGTCCATGAAGGCGTGCCGCTCGTCGGGGGGCTGGCGGTCGACCCAGGTCTGGCTCGGCATGTCTTCCATGAAGGGAAAGAGTAGACCGGTTGCCGGCGAGGTCAGGTTCCAGAGGAGCGTGCACACGTCTTCCTCGGCTTGATCGAGACTGAGGTGATGCACTTCCTGCCAACGGCTCTCGAGCGGAGCGTTGAAAAACTCGTAAGCGCGATGCAGCACGGAACCCAGGCTGGTTTCCGAGAGCGCGATCAGCCGCTTGAATGTCTTGGTCGCCGTGACGGCGGGGAAAATCGTCTGATAGAGCTTCACCGTCGTGAAGACCTCGTCGTCCATGCTGATGAGGCGGTGGGCGAGGGTGGTGCCGCTCCGGGGATTGGCGAAAACGAACACGGGCCGCTCGACCTTCTGGTCGCGGTACTCGGGGCAGACGAGCTCGTCGAGCGCGCGGAAGGCCACCGCCGTTTGGCGGAGTCCGAAGTAGATCGGGGCGATCCAGGCAGTCGTCACCAGCCGGCCGACGGTCGGCTTTTTGAAGAGGACCTTTCCGATTTCTCGGAGGCCCCGTTTGTTGATGTACATGGCCGTTTCCCTGCAGCAGCGGTCTGACTTGCCCTGCTTCAGTCTAGGGTTGAACCACGCAATTGCTGGAAAAACCGGGCCAACGGTGCCGGCGCTCGGCCGAACGGTGACGGCGTCGCCGTGAACCGAGTTTCTATTCGTCCGTCACGCAGCCTTCGGACGCCGATTTCACATTTTTGATGTACTTGTAAAGGGTGCCGCGCGTGGCCTTGAGCGCGGGCGCCTTCCAGTTGGCGCGACGCCTCGCCAATTCGGCCTCGCCCACCTCGAGATCGATCGAACGCTTCTTGGCATCGATGGCGATGATGTCGCCATCCTGCACCAGCGCGATCGGCCCGCCTTCCTGCGCTTCGGGGGTGATGTGCCCGATGATGAAGCCGTGCGAGCCGCCTGAGAAACGACCGTCCGTGATGAGGGCGACATCCTGACCCAGGCCGGCGCCCATGATGACCGAGGTCGGCGAGAGCATCTCCGGCATCCCGGGTCCGCCCTTCGGTCCCTCGTAGCGAATGACGACGACGTCGCCTTTGCCGATTTTCTGGCCTTCCATGGCAGCCAACATCTCCTCTTCGCAGTCGAACACTTTCGCTGGGCCCTTGAAGTGATAACCCTCTTTGCCGGTGATCTTCGCCACCGACCCATCCGGGGCGAGGCTGCCGCGCAGAATCGTGAGATGACCGGTCTTTTTAATCGGCCCGTCCCAGGGATGGATCACGTCTTGGCCTTCGGTGAGGTCTGGAAGCTCTGCGAGGTTCTCCGCGAGGGTCTTGCCGGTCACGGTAAGGCAGTCTCCATGGAGCGCATCGTGCGCGAGGAGGTATCGAAGTACGCCCGGTGTGCCGCCGACCTCGTGCAGATCCTCCATCACGTACTGGCCGCTTGGCTTGAGGTCCGCGAGAAAAGGCACACGATCGCTTACGGTTTGAAAGTCGTCGATCGTCAACGGAACGTCGACGGCACGGGCCATCGCAACCAGGTGCAGCACCGCGTTCGTCGAGCCGCCAAGCGCCATGATCGTCACCATTGCGTTTTCAAACGCCTCTCGTGTCATGATGTCGCGCGGCTTGATGTCTTTCTCCAGCAAGCGCTTGATGGCCTCTCCCGCTCGCAAGCATTCCTCTTGCTTCTGCGGGTCTTCTGCGGGAGTCGAGGAGCTGTAGGGCAGAGACATGCCCATCGCTTCAATCGCCGATGCCATGGTGTTGGCGGTGTACATGCCGCCGCAGGCGCCGGCGCCCGGGCAGGCGTGCTCGATGATGTCGAGCCGCTTGTGCTCATCGATCGATTTCGCGAGGAGCTCGCCGTACGACTGGAACGCAGAGACCACGTCCAGCTTCTCGCCGTCACTCCCGCGTCCGGCGCGAATCGTTCCGCCATAGATCATCAGCGCGGGGCGGTTGAGACGGCCGATCGCGATCATGCAGCCCGGCATGTTCTTGTCGCAACCGGGAATCGAGATGTTGGCGTCGTACCATTGTGCTGCCATGACGGTTTCGATCGAGTCTGCAATCAAGTCGCGAGACTGAAGCGAATAGCTCATTCCGTCGGTGCCCATGGAGATCCCGTCGGACACTCCAATGGTGTTGAAGCGCATGCCCACGAGCCCTGCCTCGACGACCCCGCGCTTGACGACCGCGGCCAAGTCGTTGAGGTGCATGTTGCAGCTGTTTCCCTCGTACCAAACCGCCGAAATGCCCACCTCCGCTTTGTCGAGGTCGGCGCGGCTGAGGCCGGTCGCGTGCAGCATCGCTTGGGACGCGCCCTGCGAGGCGGGTTGGGTGATCCGGCTACTGTACTTGTTGATTTTTCTGCTCATGGGGGCTGCGGAGTCTAGCACCGGGAAACCCCGCATACGCCACCGCGCCCGTTGACTTGACCCATCCCCGCCCCGGTCCTACGTCTGTTCAAGAAAATTTGAACAAACCGAGTCACCCAAGTGTCCACAGCCGCCGCAGAACAACAAAATCCCAATGATTCTCCGCCTTTATGGCGCGAGGCCGAGCTTCGTGCGGCCGACGCGATGGGCCGGTTGATGGAATTCTGGGGCTTTCGCCGCCACATGGGCAGGCTTTGGACCGTCCTCTATCTGTCGCCGGAGCCGATGACCACGGCCGAGCTGTCGGAAACGCTTCAGCTCAGCAGCAGCGCCGTGAGCCTATCGCTTGGTGAGCTGCTCCGATGGGGCGCGGTCCGAAAGACTTGGCTTCCAGGTGAGCGGAAAGACTTCTACCGCGCGGAAAGCAATGTGTGGAAGCTTCTTCGCCGAGTCTACGAACGACGCGAGCTCAACTTGGTTCGGGAGGCCTCCGATGCGCTTCTCGACGCGCAGCGCTTCCTCGATGAAGCGCGCGACCAGCTGGGTGGCCGTGACCGCCAACGCGTGGACTACATGCGCAAGCGAATTTCGAGATTGAGTGCGCTCGCGAAGACCGGCGAGCGGCTCGTTCGCTTGCTCGTCGCAGGCCGTGTGCTCGACCCGGCCGACCTGCAACCGGCGGGAGAAGAAGACTGATGCATCAGGAGACACTCAGCGGAGGCGTGGCATGTCGTTGATCGCGGCAGTTCGTGCGGATGCATCCTCCGATGTGCTCACGAGCCTGCAGGCCGTTTGCGATTCGCAAGGGCTTGGAGACCTTTCCGCGCACTTGGCCGATCTCGCGGACTTGGTGACCTGGGACATGGCAGCGCTCGAGAAGGGCATCCAGAATCTTCCGGTCGGCGAGAGCCTGGTCCACAAGAGCGCGCACCATTTGCTCGAAATCGCTGGAAAGCGGCTTCGTCCGATGTGCGTGGTCCTGGCCTCGCGTCTCGGCGGGGGCCTCGACGACAAAACGCGTGAGTTTGGCGTGGCGGTCGAGCTCGTGCATTGCGCCACCCTTCTGCACGATGATGTCGTCGACGCAGGCGATCAGCGCCGCGGCGTGCCTGCCGCGCGCACCCTCTATGGCAACGCAGCTTCGATTTTCGCCGGTGACTGGCTGCTCGTCGACGCGCTTCGACGCGTTCGCGCGGCCGAAATGCCTGATGTCCTGATTCGACTGCTGGACATCATCGACGAGATGATCTTCGCTGAGGCCATTCAGCTCCAGAATCGGGGCCGAATCGATGCGCGCATGCGCACGTACATGCAAGTCGTCGAGGGCAAGACGGCGGCGCTTTTCCGCTGGGCGATGTTCGCGGGCGCGCGCGCCGGGGGTCTCGACTCCCAGTCGTGCGAGGCGCTAGAACAATACGGCCTTCACCTCGGGGTCGCGTTTCAGTTGATCGACGACCATCTCGACTATGCGGGCGACGGCTCGACGATCGGCAAATCGCCCTTCACCGACCTCCGCGAAGGCAAGATGACCCATCCGGTGATCGTGGCCCTCGATCGTGACCCTTCGCTCCGCTCAGTTCTCGAAGAGCTGGTCCTGAGCCCGATCAACGAGGTTCCGGAGGTAGCGAAGGCCCAGTTGCTGTCCGCGCTCCATCGTACGGGGGCGCTCGAGTCGACGCGCGACCTGGCCATTCGCAAGGCCGACGAGGCCTGCTTGGCCTTGGGCGGGCTGCCTGAGGGTCGAGCGCGAGAAGCATTGATTACGGTGGCCCGCGCCACTGTTCACCGGGAATCCTAGGGAGCAACGAGGAAAGAGTCATCGATGTCCAAGCAACCACCAACCGTGACTAGCCGTATCCCGGGGTTCTACCGCGAGCACGTTGAACAGCGGCTTCGAACCATGCTTGATACGGGACTGCTCTCCGAAGATTCGGTTCGGCATCTCGAAGATGGAGGGCGCCTCACGCTCGAGGTCGCCGATCGAATGAGCGAGAACGTGATCGGCGTACACGGCTTGCCGCTCGCGATTGCGCTCAACTTCCGAGTGAACAGCAACGATGTACTAGTTCCGATGTCGGTCGAAGAGCCTTCGGTCGTTGCGGCGGCGTCGAACGCAGCGCGCCAGGTGCGCATGACAGGCGGCTTCTTCGGCGAGGCCACGCCACCCATCATGACGACTCAAGTTCAATTCGACGACGTGCCCAATCCTCAGGAGGCGAAGCTTCGCGTCGAAGCCCAGCGTGATGTCATTTTCCAGATCGCGGATGAGGCGATTCCCGGCATGGTGAGCCGTGGCGGTGGCTGCCGTGACCTCGACGTGCGCGTGCTCGATGAAGACGACGGGATCCTGGTGGTCCATCTTTATGTCGACGTAGGCGATGCGATGGGTGCCAACGTCGTCGATGCGGTTGCCGAGGCTGTCGCTCCGCGAATTCAAGAACTGACCGGTGGCAACGTGGGCCTGCGTATCCTGAGCAATCTGCCGCTCCGGCGCCGGATCAAGGTGCACTGCGACGTGAGCGTCGATGCGCTTGGCGGCCCCGAGTCGGCGGACGGCATCGTGAAAGCCAGCCGATTTGCCGAGCTCGACCCTTTCCGAGCGGTGACGCACAACAAAGGTGTCATGAACGGCATCGACGCCGTCGCCCTTGCGATGGGTCAGGATTGGCGCTCGATCGAAGCCGGGGCGCACGCGTTTGCAGCCGTGACCGGCACCTATAAACCTTTGGTGGTCTGGCGCCGAACGGAGAGCGGCGTGTACGGCGAGCTCGACATGCCGATGGCGGTCGGTACGGTCGGCGGCTCCACGCGCGTCCATCGTGGCGTTCGCGCTGCTTTCGAGCTCATGGGCATCAAGAATGCCGGTGAGTTGGCCATCGTGATGGGTGCTGCAGGCATGGCGTCCAACCTGGCGGCCCTTCGCGCGCTTGCCGGGGAGGGCATCCAGCGTGGCCACATGCGCCTCCACTCACGCAAACAAGAGGTTCAAGAGAGCGCGCGGCTTCAGGCCAAGAAGCTCGAACGAGGTGCCCAGTGAGCGAAGCGGTCCATCCCGGCTCGGGCGAGATGTTCGATCAAATCGCGGGTCGCTACGACCTGTTGAACCGATTGATGTCGATGGGCATCGACCAATCGTGGCGTCGCAAGACGGTTGCTGCGCTGGACTTGCCGGCCAATGCTCGGGTTCTGGATCTCGCAACAGGCACCGGCGATCTGGCTCTGATGATCGCGCGACTTCACCCTGACGCAGAGGTCATTGGGAGCGACCCATCGAGCCGGATGCTCGAAGTCGGGGTGGAGAAGGTGGCGCGCAGCGGCGTCTCCGATCGGGTGCAGCTCGAGCTGGGTGACGCGCAGGTGCTTCCCTACGACACCGACTCGTTCGACGGCTGCTGCATCGCCTTTGGCATTCGCAACGTTCCCGATCGAAACGCCGCGCTCGCGGAAATGGCGCGGGTGACCAAGCCGGGCGGCCGGGTGGCGGTGCTCGAGCTGGGCGAGCCAAGCGTGGGCTGGCTGAGCCCCATCGCCCGTTTCCACGTTCGAAAGATCATCCCACGGCTCGGCGGGATGCTGTCGGGCTCGCGCGAGTACAAGTACTTGCAGCAGTCGATTGCGGCATTCCCTGGCGCCGACGAGTTTGCCGGGCAGATGCAGGCCGCTGGGCTCGAGGTGCTCGACGTGACGCCGCTGACCTTTGGGGCGTGCAACTTGTTCGTCGCAGAGCCGGGCGTCGCAGAGGCTCGAGGGGCTGCGTCGTGAGATCGCAGAGCGCAGCGTTTGCCTTCGAAGGCGCACCGACCAGAGAGGCCTCGCGGACATTTCTTGCGTCGGCGCTCGACGGCCGCAGCTCCGGGAACAGTCACCTCATCGTGACGGTTCCCGCACCGGTCGCGCGGCCAGACGCGCTGCTTCGCGCCTTCCCTCGCGAAGCGAGCGTTCTGTGGGACCCACCGCAGAGCAGGGCATGTTCCGGGCTTGGCGTGGCGAAGACCTTGGCCGCCAGTGCGCCATCCATCGGCGAGTTCTTCGACCGCGCCGATCACGTCGCTCACGAGGCGAGTCCGGCACCCCGGGTGTTTGGCGGCGCTGCGTTCGCACCGGGGGCGGCACGAGAATTGCCGTGGCAAGGCTTCGGCGACGGCTTCCTGCTGCTACCTAGTTGGACCTATCAAGTCGACGAGCGCGCATGGTTGTCGTTTGCGGTCTGCGAGCCGGAAAGCCCCGCTGCCGAGCAAGTGCTCGACGTATTCGATGCCATCTGGGATAGCCTCGAACGACCGATCGGTGTGATTCCTCCTCCGGTTTCGGTGCGCCGCATCGACGAAGCCGACCGTGAGACCTGGTCGCGCCAGGTCGATCACATCCGTCGAGAGATCAAGAACGGCGCCGTCGACAAGATCGTTGCCGCGCGGCACTGCGTCGTGGAGCTCGAAACCGGGGCCGGTTCACTCGATGTTCTCAAACGCCTCGAAGGGCGCTTCCCGGGTTGCACTCGCTTTGCCTTGTGGCGGGGCGATGCGGCGTTCCTGGGCGCGACGCCCGAGCTCCTGATTTCACGGCGTGGTCCGTCGGTGCTGAGCGAGGCGCTGGCCGGGTCGACCGCACACGGTGATGCGGCACGCATGATGGCGAGCTCGAAAGAGCGAGAAGAGCACCAGCTCGTGGTCCAGGCCATTCTCAGCGCGCTCGAGCCGTTTTGCGATTCCCTCCGCTCGGCGCCAGAGCCGAGACTGCGCGAGCTTCCGAACCTCTTGCACATGCAGACGCCCATCGAAGGGCACCTTCGCGAACCGACGCACATCCTAGAGCTGGTGCAAGCGCTGCATCCAACTCCGGCGGTGGGCGGCGTGCCCACGCGCGAAGCGATTCAATGGATCGTCGAACACGAGGCGCTGGCCCGCGGCTGGTACAGCGCCCCGGTTGGCTGGACCGACCCTGCAGGCGATGGCGAATTCGTCGTCGCTCTTCGCTCCGGACTGCTCCGCGACGGAAAGGCCTGGGTCTACGCTGGCGCCGGGATCATGGCCGATTCCGATCCCGATGCCGAGTACGCGGAAACAGAGCTCAAGATGCAGGCGCTTTTGGGAGCGCTCCATGGGGACAGCCGCTGAGCTACAAACCGCGTGGGCGACGCTCGTCATCGAGAGCTTCGTCCAAGCCGGCATCACGGACGCGGTCATCAGTCCAGGGTCGCGCTCCACGCCATTCGTGATCGCTGCCCTCGAGAACGAAGCGCTGCACTGCACGAGCGCGCTCGATGAACGCGCGGGTGCGTATTTCGCGCTTGGCCAGGCGCGCCGCAGCTTGCGTCCGTCACTCCTGATTTGCACGTCCGGAAGTGCGCCGGCCAACTACTTCCCAGCAGTCATTGAGGCGAGCGAGGGGGGAGTGCCCCTCATCGTGCTCTCCGCAGATCGACCGCCCGAGCTGCGCGGCTGCGGCGCAAACCAAACGACCGATCAGATCGGCTTGTACGGAAACAAAGTTCGCTTCTTCGCAAATCTTGGGGAGCCACGCGACGATGCGACGAGCTTGCGTGCGGTCAAGCGTGTGGTTGCGCAAGCGGTCTCCGAGGCCCTCGGCGTCAAACCGGGTCCAGTGCACCTCAATGTTCAAGCTCGAAAACCACTAGAGCCCACCCTAGCAGTCGGCGAGCTCCAGTCGCGAGTCGATGCCATCCTGCACGAGCCGCTCACGCAGATCCATCGCGCGCGACCGCTCGACCCCAAGCTGGTCGAGCACGTTTCCCCCTTGGTCGTTGATGCGGTTGCCGAAGCGCTCGATGCAGCCTTGCGTCCGGTGATTCTTTGTGGTCCTTCCGATTTGCGCAGCTCGATGTTCGTCGACGCGCTCGATGAGCTGGCTGAGCGCAGCGGAGCGCTGGTGCTTGCCGAAACCACGAGCCAGTTTCGATGCTGGGCGGAATCTAGGGCGCTCGGCGCGTTCGACACGATTTGGCAAACGGAGAGCGGGAGGTCGATGTGCCTCCCCGATTTCGTCCTGCAACTCGGTGCAAGCCCGATTTCCACGGGTTGGGAGCAGCTCTGCGCGGCCCATCGGATTCGGCGCATCGTCGTGCATCCTTGGCAATGGGCAGATCCGAGCTCGACCGCGGAGGCGATCGTTCAGGCCGATATCGGTTCCTTCGTCTCTGCGCTCTGCGCGTCCGCCTTGAGCCCGGCCCGCCGCGACGACGACTTCGTTGCCGGATTTGAATGGGCGGAGTCGGCGGTGTGGGACGAGGTGTCGGCGATCCTTGCTCAGGCCGGCGATTCGCTCACCCAGGCCGGCGCGGCGCGCGCGTTGCTCGATGCCGTCCCCGACCCGAGCGTACTGGTCTTGGGCAACAGTCTGCCGATCCGCGACGTCGACCGATGGGTGCCCCCAAGCAAGAAGCTCTTGGCGGTTTGTTCCCAGCGGGGCGTCAGTGGAATCGACGGCGTCGTATCGGGAGCTGCGGGTGTTGCGTCGTGGGTGGACGGAGCAACGACGTTGCTGATCGGGGATGTCAGCTTCCTGCACGACCTCAATGGGCTTCAACTCGCCTCCCAGGTCAGCGGCCCACTGGTGATCGTGGTGGTCAACAACGAAGGCGGCCGGATCTTCGAGCAGCTGCCGATTGTGCGAGACGGCAAGGAGGCGTGGCTGCCGTATTTCACGACGCCACACGATGCCGACTTGGAGTGCGCCGCGCTTGTCTACGGTTGCGAGTTTCACAGCGTCGACACCCTGACCGACTTCCGTCAGGCACTCGAGCTTGGATATGCCCAAGAAGGCTGCACCGTGATCGAGGCGGTCGTGCCGCCACACAGTGCGCTCCATCAAGGGCGCGACCTCGTTGCGCGCGTCGAACGGGCGCTGCAACGCGAGGTTTCTTGATGTGGACACTGCTGCACGGCTTCACGGGCTCACCGCAAAGCTACAGCCGAATCGTGCGTTACCTCGGCGTCCAGGAGCGACCCCTCATCCCGGCTTTGACCGGTCATGGCGGCGACTGGCAGGTTAGAGCGGCCGACTCCTTCGAAGGCGAGGTCTCGCGGCTCCTCGCGTTGCTGGCTGACGTCGAACGCCCCCGCCTTCTCTGTGGCTATTCGTTGGGTGCGCGCCTTGCGTTGGGGATGCTGAGCCGTGCGCCAAGCATGTTCGACGGGGCGGTGCTGATTGGACTTCACCCGGGGCTCGAAGCGACAACTGATCGTGACGGGCGCCGCGCGCTCGATGCCGGCCGCGCCCGCCTGCTACGGGAGGAAGGTCTCGCGGCCTTCATGGAGGCATGGGAAGCGCTTCCGCTCTTTGCGAGTCAACGGGATCTGCCCCCGAATCTGCTGGCCGAGCAGCGCGAGTGGCGGCTCGCCCACGATCCCGAGGGATTGGCTCGATCGCTCGAGGTGCTGGGATTGGCGGAGATGCCGAACTATCGTGCAGCGATGGCGTCACTCGATGTCCCGATCACGCTCATGGCCGGTTCGCTCGACGTGAAGTTCTCGAAGATGGCCAAGGAGCTCGCAAGTGAGAACGAACGCATTCGAGCTGAGCCGGTCGACGGGGTGGGGCACAATGTCTTGCTCGAAGCCCCGTCGGTCGTTGCTGCTGCGCTGACGCGCGTCACGGAGCTCGAGCAGCGATGAGCGAGGTTGCCCCTGGCTCAATCGGCGCATGGATGGTAGCCGCGCGTCCGGCCACGCTGACGGCGGCGTTTGCGCCGGTCGCAGTGGGGACAGCCTGTGCCTGGCGGGTAGGTGGTTTTCGCTGGGATGCCGCGCTTGCTGCGCTGATCGGCGCCTTCTTGATTCAGATTGCGACGAACTTTGCGAACGACATGTTCGACTTCCAAAAAGGGGCAGATACCCAAGAGCGGCTCGGGCCCACCCGCGCGGCGCAGGCAGGCTTGCTCTCCGTGGCCCAGCTCCGTCGCGGGATCGTCGTTTCCTTCGCGATCGCGCTCGGAACCGGCATCTATCTCACTTTCATCGCCGGGCCGGCGGTGGTCCTCATCGGCCTCGCGTCCATGGCCGCAGGTCTTGCCTATACCGGCGGCCCGTTTCCGCTTGCATACAACGGCCTGGGTGACGTTTTCGTGATGGCGTTCTTCGGGTTCGTCGCCGTCTGCGGGACTGCTTTCGTCCAAGCGCTGTACGTGCCGGAGATTGCCTGGCTTGCTTCGATTCCGATCGGGGCCTTGGCAACGGGGATTCTCGTGGTGAACAACGTGCGCGATTTCGAAGGCGACCGCCGGGCCGGCAAGACGACGCTCGTGGCTCGATTTGGACGGCAGAGTGGCGTCCAAGAGTACGCCCTGCTTCTGCTAGCCTCGTACGCAACACCTATCGTCCTGTCCCTTCTCGGTTGGAGCAGCGCCTGGGCCTGCCTTCCCTTGCTGACGCTCCCATGGGCCCTCCGGCTGTTTCGATCCGTCGCGAACGACCGGGGAGTTGCTCTCAATCAAACCCTTGCCGGCACCGCGAAGCTGCTTTCGGTGTTCGGGGTCCTCCTTGGAATCGGGATCGTTGTGTGACCGACCTTCACGCCCAAATCGACCTGTTGGAAGGCGAGCTTGCGGACGCGCTCGTAGGTGGTGCGGAAGGCGTTTCGAAACGGACCTTCGCCGTCCTTCGACTCGCGAGGTGCGATGGCACGTCCGGGCTTGGAGAGGCGTCGCCGCTGCCCGGCTACTCGCCCGATTCGATCGCGGAGGTCGCCGACGAGCTGCAGCGCCTGGCAGACGAACCGCTTCACGCCGACCCGCTCGCAAGCCCCTTGCAGACCCTCATCGATGCGTTTGCGGCGCATCCGCTGCGCCAAGCTTCCTCTCGCTTTGCGCTCGAGACAGCCCTGCTCGATTGGCTTGGTCATACGCGCGGAGAGCCGGTCCATCGGGTCCTTGGAGGCGATGCCGAACGATCTGCGATTCCCATCGCAGACCTCGTCATGACTGCGGAGTCCAACGCATGGCAGGCACGGATCGATGAGTTGCTCGCGGATGGTGCTACCCACGTGAAGCTCAAGATCGGAGCGAACCTGGACCGAGAGGTCGAAGCCCTTCGAGCAATTCGCGGGGCGCATCCAACGCTTCCCCTGCGTCTCGATGCGAACCGCCGCATTCCGGTTGGGGTGCTCAGGCAGCACGCCACTGCGCTCGAAGCACTGGAGCTGGAGCTCATCGAGGAACCCGTCGCATCCGAGGACTGGCCGATCGCCTTGGGTCTGCCCCTGCCATTCGCGCTCGATGAAACGCTTCGCGACGAGGCGCTTTCGCAGCGTCTTCTCGAAAGCGGCCGGATTGCTGCAGTGGTCATCAAGCCGATGGTCCTCGGCGGACTTCGCGCTTCGTTCGAGCTCGCCGAGAAGGCGGCGGCACATGGCGCGCGGTATCTCGTCTCGCATACGTTCGACGGTCCGATCGCACGGGCGATGACCGCCGAGCTCGCCCTTGCGCTGCAAACCGACCTCGCAGCGGGGCTAGGCGAGCATCCCGCCCTCGCGCTCTGGCCTCCCTACCGGATCGCCGCGATTCGAGGCCGTCAAATCGTCCCGCACGGGGCGCCAGGCTTGGGGCTTCAATTCGAAGAGGAACCCGATGCATGAGCTGAGCGTGCTCGCGGCGGGCATCGAAGATCCCGGTCGGGACTGTCTCATCGCCGATGGCCGAGTCTGGTCGTACGCCGAGGTTGCAGCACGGGTTCGCACGGCGATGGGTGCTCTTGGCGCCAGCGGGGTGAAGCGCGGCGATAGGGTGGCGCTGACGCCGGAGGTCGATGTCGACTCGATCGTCTGGTTGTACGCGCTCTTCGAGCTCGCTTGTCCCGTGGTGCTGCTACATCCTGGCCTTCGCGATCGCGAACGAGACGTCATTGTGGACGAGGCGCAGCCCACGCATCGGATCGAAGGCCGGGTTCCGGATGAAGCGTCGGCTGAAAGGGTCGCGCAGCCGGTTTCGGTCCCTGCCCAGCAGACCCTGGTCATCGCTTACACATCGGGCTCGCGAGGCACGTCTCGTGGCGCACGCTTGTCCCGGCGTGCGTTCATTGCATCGGAAGCCGCCCATGCGTCGAATCTCGGCTGGCTTCCCGACGATCGCTGGCTCTTGTGCATGCCGCCTGCCCACGTTGGCGGCTTATCGATCGTCACGCGCTCGCTCATTGCCAGGCGCTGCATCGTACTGGGTCCTCGTCCCTTCGACCCACGGGAGCTGAGCCGACGGATGGCCGAAGGTCGCGTGACGCTTCTGAGCGTCGTGCCGACCATGCTTCGGCGCCTGCTGCTCTTGGAAAACCCTGCCTGGACACCGAGTCCTGAGCTCCGCGCCGTCTTGGTTGGAGGCGCGCCGTTTCCGCTCGCGCTTCGTGAGCGAGCCAAGAAGCGAAGGGTCCCAGCGCTCGCGACGTACGGATGCACCGAAGCTTGCTCTCAGGTGACGACGCAACGGCCCGAACAGAGCGGACGGCCCGGTTCGGGCGAGGTCTTGCCCGGCGTCGAAGTTCGAATCGAGGGCGGCGAAATCCAAATTCGTGGCGACGTGCTCATGGACGGATACCTCGGCGAAGGTCGCGGCGGTGAGCCTTGGACGCGTGACGGCTGGCTCCATACCGGCGACCTCGGCTCCATGCTCCCGGACGGGCAGCTGTCAGTTGAGGGGCGTCTCGACGATCTCATCGTCACCGGCGGCGAGAACGTCGCCCCTCAAGAGGTCGAAGCCTGGCTCGAAGCGGCTCCCGGAGTCGTATCCGCCTGCGTTTTTTCGCTACCGCACGCGGACTGGGGCGAGGAAGTCGTCGCCGCTCTCGTCATCGACTCCGCTCGGTACAGCGCCCAAGGCCTTGGCAAGCGGCTCGAGGAAGGGCTTGCGACGCACAAACATCCCAAGCGCATTTGCGTGCTCGATGCGCTTCCGCTCAATCGTTCGGGGAAGGTGGACCGCGTCGCCGTCGAGGCACTCTGCGCCGGCAAGCTGAAGCGAATTTCGGCTCTGTAGGCGTCGCTGAAGTCTGCTAGTGTTTTCGCCTCAGGGGAGATGAACATGGCAGATCAGATCAACGCGTCGCACATCCTTCTCATGTACGCAGGCTCGGAGCGATCCTCCGCCACGCGCAGCAAAGAGGAAGCGCAGACCCAAATCGCCGAAATCGCGAAACAGCTTCAAGATGGCGCCGACTTCGCCGACCTCGCACGCCAGCACTCCGATTGCGGATCGGCGCAGTCGGGCGGTGACCTCGGGGGCTTTGGCCGCGGACAGATGGTCAAGGGTTTCGAAGACGCGGCGTTCGCGCTCGGTGTAGGAGACACGAGCGTGGTCGTAGAAACTCCATTCGGTTTTCACATCATTAGCCGAACTGGCTAGCGCCCTTCGGTCGCACCGAACTAGCTGAGCTGCCTCAGGAACTCCCGCACGATTGGCCGATAGCCCTCGCGAAAGGTCGGCAGCTCGAAGCGGTAGCCGGAATCGCGCAGCCGCGTGGTGCGGCACCGCTTGTTCAATCGCTCGGGTTGATCTTCCGCCTTGGGCCTCGGAGGTGCGGGAACGCCAAGCTCGCCGCTGAGCCAGGTCACGACATCTGCGGTCGTTGCGGGCTCGTCGTCGGATGCCAAATAGAGCCCTTCGGGTGTTTCGATGCGCATCAGGTGATGCAAGGCCCCTGCGCAGTCCTCGACGTGAATGCGGTTGGTCCAGCTGCTGGTCGGGATGGCCTCGCCGTTCCAGACCTTTCGAACGAGCCGCGTTCTTCCAGGCCCGTAGATCCCCGAGAGCCGGACGTTAATGCCCTTCTCGGGCGCTTCCCGAACGATTGCCTCGGCGTCCAAAAGAACGCGTCCATTGAACCCCAGCGGCTCGGTGGCCGAAGTCTCGTCGACCCATTCGCCAGCGCTCTGGCCGTAGACGGCGGTGCTAGACGTGAAAAAGACGCGACGAAGGGGGCAGCCTGCGGTGCGCAAGGCCGCCAGCAGGTCGCGAAGGCCGTCGACGTAAATCGAACGGTAGTGGTCTTCGTCCCGGCGGTCGGCGCTTGCGACGTAGAAGAGGTAGTCGAAGGCAGCGGGTGGGGTGCCGAAACCGCTCGGCTCGGTCAGATCGACGCGCCAAGGCTGGACCCCTTCGCCCAAGGCCTCGACTCGGCGCCGTACGCCCCAGACCTCACAGCGATCGGTGAGGAGCCGTGCCGCAAGGGCGTTTCCAACGTCGCCGCAACCGGCGATCAGGACTTTGTCGGTCATGGATTAGCCACAGAGGCGATTTCCGCCCTTGCCCTTGGCTGAATATGCAAAATCGTCAGCCCGTTTCAAGACGGCTTCCACCGTGTCCCCTGGGCGGGCAATACTCAAGCCGGCGCTCGCGGTGACCGGATTGAGCGGGTCGAACTTCAAGCCAACTTCCCGGATTGCCGTCACGAAACGGTTCCCTGCGACGCGCCCCTCGTCTTGATTCGTGTCCTGAAGCACGATCACGAACTCGTCACCGCCATAGCGGCCGGCGACATCGACCTCGCGCGTAGACCGCCGAAGCGCCTCGGCGACGCGCTTGAGCACTTGATCGCCTTCGAGGTGGCCACTCGTGTCGTTGACTCGCTTGAACTGGTCGAGGTCGATCATCACGACTGCCATCGGCCTTCCGCGATTCAACCAGGCAAGCCCTTGTTCGATGTGGCTCAAGATGTGTCGACGATTCCAGAGCTTCGTCAGCGGGTCCTGCCGCGAAAGCTCCCCGAGCTGCTCGTTGGCGATGAGCAGCTCGGTTTCGCGCTGATTGATCTTCCGGATCAGGGTCGCCACGATCGCGGTGCCAAACATGAGGAGTGTGGTGACCAGGACAGCTTGCAGAAAGCCGTCGATTGGACTGGGTCGGCCGGATTGCATCCAGGACGGCCCATCGGGCGCGAACGGCAGCACACCGCGAACTTCCATCATGACGACCGCCGAATACATTGCCGCCCCGATGCTCGAAACCAGAACACCCATTCTCGGTGTCACCACGAGTGAGTTCACGATTGCGGCGACGAAATAGAGTGCCACCATCACCGTTCGGGAAGATCCGACGCGCTGCACGATGAACGTGAGCAACGCCATGTCGAGAATTCCACCGAGGACCGGGCGCCATCGTTTCGCAATATCGCGCCAGATCAAGAACTGCTCGACGATCGCGACGCCGGCGTAGGCGATGAACACCCAACGATGCGCAGCCATCGGTGGATACAAGAGTGGGACGAGCCAGATCCCGCAGGCCGCCAACATGAAGCGAACCCACGCCGTACCAAAAGCCAATCGGTTGGAATTCATTGCAGGCGCACCAGTCTAAGTATACTAGCTTAACCCATCAGGAGTATATCCGGGTGACAAGACGATCGCCGGACCCAGAATAGGTGCGCCGGACTACGGGCGCATGCCACCTTTTAAGGTCAATACGCGAGTTCTGCGAGCGGAGGTTTAGAGCAGATGAATGACGACGCGACCACTGCGCAGCTGAGGAAATTGATCGAGCAACGGATCGTCTTTTTCGACGGTGCGATGGGCACGATGATCCAGCGTGCGGGCCTCCAAGAGGCTGACTTTCGGGGCGACCGGTTCGTTGACCACCCGAGCAGCCTCCAGGGAAACAACGACCTGCTGGTTCTCACGCGGCCTGATGTGATCCGGGGGATCCACGAAGAGTACCTCGATGCCGGCGCAGACATCATCGAGACCAACACCTTCAACGCAAACGCGTTCTCACAAGCCGACTATGACCTGCAGGCGGTCGTGTACGAGCTCAACGTCGCTGCCGCACGCCTTGCCAAGGAAGCGACCGCAAGCCGCTCGGACAGGCCATGCTACGTCGCGGGTGCGATCGGTCCGCTCAACAAGACCTTGAGCCTCAGTCCCGACGTCGACGATCCGGGCTACCGGGCGCTCACCTTCGATGAAGCGCGGGAAGCATACGCGGAGCAGGTGCGTGGCCTCCTCGACGGTGGTTCCGACTTGCTGCTGGTCGAAACGATTTTCGACACGCTCAATGCCAAGGCTGCGCTCTGCGCCATCGAGGACGTCTTCGAAGAGAAGGGCGTCCGGCTCCCGCTCGTGATTTCGGTCACCATCGTGGACAAGAGCGGGCGCACCCTCTCAGGGCAGACCGTCGAGGCGTTCTATGTGTCGATTGAGCACGCGCGGCCCCTCGCCGTCGGGATCAACTGCTCACTCGGCGCGCAAGAGATGCGCCCGTTCTTGAAGGAGCTGGCTGGGGTCGCGGATTGCTACGTGCATTGCTACCCGAACGCCGGCCTCCCCAATGCATTTGGCGGCTATGACCAAACCCCGGAGCAGATGAGCGAGCTGTTGCGCGGCTTCGCCGCGGACGGAATGATCAACATCATCGGCGGCTGCTGCGGAACGACGCCTGACCACATTCGGGCCATCGTAGAAGCGCTTCGGGACGTGCGACCGCGCCCGAAGCCCAAGAGAGACGCGCACTTTCCGAGTTTCAGTGGACTCGAGCCGCTCGTGATCCGTCCCGAGACCAACTTCATCCTGGTCGGAGAGCGAACCAACGTCACCGGCTCGGCAAAGTTCCGCAAACTGATCACCGAGGGGGACTACCCGGAAGCGGTTTCGGTCGCGCTTCAGCAGGTTCGAAACGGCGCAAACATCATCGACATCAACATGGACGAGGGCATGCTCGAATCCGCGCAAGCCATGACCACGTTCCTGAAGCTCATCGGCTCCGAACCCGAGATTTCCCGCGTGCCCATCATGATCGACAGCTCGAAGTGGAGTGTGATCGAGGCCGGCCTCAAGTGCGTGCAAGGGAAATCAATCGTCAATTCGATCAGCATGAAGGAAGGCGAGGCCGAGTTCCTCAGCAAAGCTCGGCAAGTGCGCCGCTACGGCGCTGCAGCCGTCGTGATGGCCTTCGACGAAGTGGGGCAGGCCGATACGATCGAACGCAAGGTCGAGATCTGTGCGCGCGCCTACAAGCTACTGATCGAAGAAGCCGGCTTTGCGCCGACCGACATCATTTTTGATCCCAACATCTTCGCCGTGGCCACGGGGATCGAGGAGCATAACGCGTACGCCATCGACTTCATCGAAGCGACTCGGCAGATCAAAGAGCGCTGCCCAGGCGCGCTGGTCAGTGGCGGGGTGAGCAACCTCAGCTTTTCGTTCCGCGGCAATAACCGGATTCGCGAAGCGATGCACTCGGCGTTTCTCTACCATGCGATCGCCGCCGGCATGGACATGGGCATCGTCAATGCAGGTCAGCTGGAGGTCTACGCAGAGCTCCCCAAAGAGGTTTTGGAGCACGTCGAGGATGTGATCTTCAACCGCCGCCCTGATGCGACCGAGCGGCTTGTCACGCTGGCCGAGACGGTCAAAGGCAAAGGGAGGCGGCAGACGCACGATCTCAGCTGGCGGGAGGCGACTGTCGAGAAGCGCCTCGAATACGCACTGGTCAACGGAGTCGTCGAGTTCGTCATCGAGGACACCGAGGAAGCTCGCCTGAAGCATGACCGGCCCCTCGACGTCATCGAAGGTCCGCTGATGAGTGGGATGGCTGTCGTTGGAGATCTCTTTGGCTCCGGCAAGATGTTCCTGCCTCAGGTCGTGAAGAGCGCGCGCGTCATGAAGAAGGCGGTGGCGCACCTCGAACCGTTCATGGAGAATGAGAAGACCGAACGCTCCGCGCAGGGCAAGGTGTTGCTTGCCACCGTCAAGGGCGACGTGCACGACATCGGCAAGAACATCGTCGGCGTGGTTCTCGGCTGCAACAACTACGCGGTCGTCGATCTGGGCGTCATGGTTCCTGCCGAGAAGATTCTCGATACGGCTGAGGCCGAAGGCTGCGATGTGGTCGGTCTAAGCGGCCTGATAACGCCATCGCTCGACGAGATGGTCTACGTCGCGTCGGAGATGCAGCGTCGCGGCATGACCGTTCCGCTTCTCATCGGTGGCGCGACGACGAGTCGGGCGCACACCGCCGTCAAGATCGCTCCGGGGTACGAGGGCAGCACGATGCACGTCCTCGATGCATCTCGCGTAGTCAACGTGGTTTCCGACCTCTTGAGTCCCGAGCGTCGAACCGAATTTGACGCGAAGAATCGAAGCGAGCAGGAGAAGTCGCGCAAGCTCTTCGAGCACAGACAGAACCGGGAGCTCGTTTCTCTCGAAATAGCGCGCGAGAATGACACGCCCATCGAATGGAAGAGCGACGAGGTGCCGACGCCGGAGTTCCAAGGGCGGCGTATCGTCGAAAACGTGAGCCTGCAGGAAATTGCCAAGTACATCGACTGGACCTTTTTCTTCTCGGCCTGGGAACTCAAGGGCAAGTTCCCCAAGATTCTCGATAGCGAACGCTACGGCGCCGCCGCGCGAGAGCTCTACGAGCATGGCCAGGCTTTGTTAGAGAGAATCGTATCGGAGAAACTGCTGACGCCCCGCGCCGTCTACGGGTTCTGGCCCGCGAACCGGGACGGCGATGACATCATCGTGTGGGAGGACGAGGCGCGCAGCCACGAAAGACTCCGCTTTCACATGTTGCGGCAGCAGGCCGTGAAGCCGAACGAGCAACCGTACTTCTCGCTCGCGGACTTCGTGGCTCCGGTCGGGTCTGGCGTAGCGGATCACCTCGGTGCCTTTGCGGTCACGACGGGGATCGGCGCTGATGAAATTGCGCATCAATTCGAGCATGATCATGATGACTACAACGCCATCATGGTCAAGGCGCTTGCAGATCGTTTGGCCGAAGCGTTTGCCGAGCTCATGCATCAGCGCGCCCGCCGAGAATGGGGCTATGAGCCCGACGAGGCCTTCAGCAACGAAGAGCTCATCGCCGAGAAGTACCATGGCATTCGGCCGGCGTTCGGCTACCCCGCTTGCCCGGACCACACGGAAAAGAGCATTCTCTGGGAGCTGCTCGGGCCCGACGAGATCGGAATCTCTCTGACCGAGCACTTCGCGATGTCTCCGGCCGCAAGCGTCAGCGGCATCTATTTAGGCCATCCCAAGTCCCGCTACTTCGCAGTCGGCCCAGTCGACCGTGTGCAGGTCGAAGACTACGCGCGCCGAAAGAAGATGAGTGTTGCCGAGATGGAGCGCTGGCTGCAACCAAACCTCGGTTATCAGCGAGGGAGCTGATGCAACGACCACGTCTTCGAGACTTGCTGCCGGTCACCGTCCGAGCGTTCGATCCAGAAGAGGTGACGACCAAGAGTCATCGGGAAATCGATCCGCGCGGAGTGGGGCTGAGCACTCAGGATGTCGAGGCGATCTGGAGGTCGGTTGTCACCTTTTACAAATCGGGCTTGCACCCTGCCATCGCACTCTGCATTCGGCGCAGAGGCGAGATCATTCTCGACCGCGCGATCGGTCATGCCCAAGGGAACAGCCCGCAGGATCCTGACGGCACACCGCTCGTGAAGGCGACGCCGGACACGCTGTACAACTTCTTTTCGGGCTCGAAGGCGGTTACCGCCATGCTGATCCACCTCTTGCAGCAAGAGGAACAGCTGCACGTCGATGAACCGGTGGCGACGTTCATTCCGGAATTTGCGAAGCGACGGAAGCACAGCATCACGATTCGCGACGTTCTCACCCATCGCGCGGGAATCCCGCCGACACCCGAAGAGGCCATCGACCTCGACCTGCTTTCGAAGCCGGAGGAGATCGTTCGAGCGTTTTGCGACCTCGAGCCGACGCACCGGCCGGGCAGCGTACAGGCGTACCAAGCGGTCACGAGCGGGTACATCTTGGGGGAGATCATTCGCCGGGTGACCGGGCAGGACATACGGGCGTTCTTGACGAAGCGGGTCCGCGAGCCCCTCAAGATGGAGCATTTCAACTACGGGGTTGCCCCGGAGCTCCTCGACCGCGTCGCGGTCGACGCGTTCACCGGCCCCACGCCGACTTGGCCGTACAAAAATCTCGTTCACATCGCTTTTGGGGCCTCCATGCGCGAGCTCGTCGAGCTCGGCAATGATCCTCGTTTCCGAACCGCAGTTTCACCGGCGGCCAATGTCATCGCTACCCCGGAAGAAATCTCCCGCTTTTTCGAGACGCTTCTTTGCGGTGGTACGTATCAAGACGTCCGGATCTTCGAACAACGCACCGTCGCTCGCGCCGTGGAGCCTCAGGTGACAGGGCAGGTCGATCGCGTGTTGATGATGCCGATCCCTCTGTCGATGGGATTCATGCTTGGTTTGCGAAGCTTCGGGTTTTATGGACCGCGTACGGCTAACGCCTTCGGTCACCTCGGCTTCACGAACGTACTCGGATGGGCAGACCCCGATCGAGACATCAGCGTTGGGTTCATGAACACCGGAAAGCCACTCCTTTCGGCTCGCATGTTGGCCTGGCTCAACGTCACGCGTGTCATCGGCACGCGAATTCCCAGAGACCGGGGATAGGCTGTAGAAGAACAGGACGTCCAGGGCGGCATCCACGGCTGATCGAGGCTTTGCCGGCGGCTCCCCTATGCTACGCTCCGTCCGATGAAGTTCAGCGCGTCCATCGCCATGGCGCCGCCGGAGCACTACATTCCTGTGGCTCGAGAAGCGGAGAAACTCGGCTACCACGCCATCGTCCTGCCGGATTCGATTTTCTTTTCCGAAGAAGTCAGCAAGCCGTACCCCTACACCCAGGACGGCAGTCGCATGTGGGACGGCGAGACGCCGTGGATTGAGCCGATTGTGGGTGCCGCCGCGATGGCAGCCGCGACCGAATCGATCTACTTCTACACCAGTGTCGTGAAGCTGCCGGTGCGCCATCCGGTCTTGGTTGCGAAACAAGTCGCTTCCCTTGCGGTGCTTTCGAACAACCGCTTTGGCTTCGGCTGCGGGCTCGGTTGGTTGCCGGAAGAATTCAAGTGGTGCGGCACGGAGTTCGAAACCCGCGGCAAGCGCATGAACGAGTGCCTGGAAATACTGCGCCTCATCTGGGGAGGCGGAATGGTCGAATACCACGGCGAGCACTACGATTTCGGCAAAATTCAGATGAGCCCCGTCCCGAGCGAACCGATCCCCATTTACATTGGCGGTCACACCAAGCCCGGGCTTCGGCGCGCTGCAAAGTACGGCGACGGTTGGTCCTCCGCGATGCTGAAGTCCAAGGATCTTCTCGACCTGGTTGGCCAAATCGAAGCGTTTCGAAAGGAGTACGGACGCAGTCATCTGCCGATGGAGTACCAAGCGGTCGTCACTGACGTCTGGGATGCCGATGGCTTCAAACGTCTCGAAGACGCGGGTGTGACGGACATCATCACCGTTCCATGGCTCATGTATGGGACTCCCATGGTCGGTGGCGACCTGCAGGGTCGGCTCGACGGTTTGAACCGATTCGCGGACACCGTCATTGCCAAGATGGCATGAGCGCGATGTCGGCCATTTTGCAGCGCGCGTGTCTTGGGCCGGTCGCGGAGCGAATTGCCTACCAGTTGAGCGAGCTCGACACCGCCGACCTTTGTGAAGTGGCGCGCGCGCGGCGCGACCGCGCTTGGGGCAAGACCCTCACGTACTCCCCCAAGGTATTTCTGCCCATCACCAATCTCTGTCGCAACCACTGCGATTACTGTTCGTTTCGCCGCTCGCCAGGCGATCCCGGTGAATGGACGATGAGCCCTTCCGAGGTTCGCGATTGGCTCCATCGCGCGCGCAAACAGGGCTGCATCGAGGCCCTCTTCTGCCTCGGCGATACTCCCGAAACGGGTTTTCGCGAATATCGTGCATTGCTCCGTTCCTGGGGTCACGAAACAACGGTCGACTATCTTCGCTGGGCAGCCGAAGAAGCGCTGGCGGCAGGACTCCTGCCCCATACCAACGCCGGCATTCTGTCACGTGAGAACATGATTTCGCTCAGGCCCGTGAACGTGAGCCTCGGCTTGATGCTCGAGAACGTGAGCGAGCGTTTGTGCGAGAAAGGCATGCCGCACCATCGCGCGCCCGACAAACGGCCGGCCAAGCGGCTTCAGATGACCCGGGAAGCCGGCGAGCTCCAAATTCCGTTCACCTCGGGGCTGCTGATCGGGATTGGCGAGACTGTCGAAGAGCGGGTGGACACCATTCTTGCGATTCGGCGTCTCCATCGTGCACACGGTCACATCGGGGAGGTCATCGTGCAGAATTTCCGATCGCATCCCGACACTCAGATGGGACCGGCCGGCGAACCCAGCTCCGACGAGCTCGCTGCGACCGTCGCCTTAGCCCGCCTGATCCTCGATGACGAGGTCAGTGTTCAAGCGCCACCCAACCTCAACCCCGCATCGACTGCGACGTTGATTCACGCGGGAATCAACGACTTTGGAGGCATTTCGCCGCTGAGCCCGGACTACATCAACCCCCAGCATCCTTGGCCGTACCTCGAACGCCTTCGCGAGGCTTGCGCGGCCGAGGGGTTTCGACTCCAACCGCGATTGCCGGTATATCCTGGGCACCTGGAAGCGAAGGGTTTTGTAGACTCGTCACTGCGCCCTCGCATCGCTCGGCTTCAGATGGAGCTTGCCACGCCATGACAACCGCTCTCGAAATCTGTCTTCAAAGCGTCACGTCGGGCATTCGAGCGATTCTAGAGCGATGCTTCGATGGTCACGAGCTCAGCATCGATGACGGCGCCGCCTTGAACGAGGCGCGGGGCCGCGATCTCCAAGCCCTGTGCATGGTTGCGGACGAGCTTCGCCGTCAGCAAGTGGGCGATCGCGTCACGTACGTCATCAACCGTAACATCAACTTCACGAACGTCTGCATCAAGAACTGCAAGTTCTGCGCGTTCGCACGCAGCGTGCGCTCCGAGCAGGGTTACTTCCTCCCGCACGAAGAGGTCGCGCGGCGAGTGCGCCAAGCCTGGGAGATGGGCGCCACAGAGGTTTGCTTGCAGGCGGGGCTCTCGCCCAACCTCAGCGGGGACAGTTACATCGAGCTGTGCCGAATCGTGAAGGAAGCGGCACCCGAGATTCACATTCACGCCTTCTCGCCGGAAGAGGTGAAATTCGGTGCTTCGCTCAAGCGCGTGTCGTACTCGGAGTATTTGACCGAGCTGGTAGATGCCGGCCTGGGCACACTCCCTGGCACGTCTGCCGAAATCCTCGACGATCGTCTTCGGAAGACGATTTCACCGACTCGGATCACGACCCGCGAATGGCTCGACGTGGTTACCGCTGCCCATCGGCTTGGGATTCGAACGACCTCGACCATGATGTTCGGGCATGTCGAGTCGGTGGAGGACCGGATGGGGCACATGGACCTTCTGCGGAGAGTCCAGCGAGAGACCGGCGGGTTCACTGAGTTTGTTCCGCTCTCGTTCGTCCACGAGGAAGCGCCGCTCTTTGCTGCAAGCGAGGTGCCGGGCGTTCGTCCAGGGCCCACCGGTGACGAGGTGTTGCGCCTCTACGCAACGGCCCGCCTCATGCTTGGCCGGGACATTCCCAACCTTCAGGCTTCCTGGGTCAAGGAAGGCCTTCGGACTTCACAGTTGTTGCTCAGCTGTGGGGTCAACGACCTCGGTGGGACCTTGATGAACGAAAGCATATCGACGGCGGCGGGTGCGCGACACGGACAGCTGATCACGCCAGCAACCTTGCGCCGAGTCATTCGAGACTCGGGACGGGTGCCGGTGCAGCGTGACACCGGTTACGGCACGATTCGCGAGTTTGGGGATACATCCGATCAGGACCCGACAGAGCCGCTCGATTCAGTTCTGGATCCGGATGCCTTGTTTGGCTCCTACGCAGCGCTGACCAAAGACTCGCGCTTTCACTACGAGCCTCGCGGCTTGCGAGTCGTGAGCTAGCGGCTGTCCGCGCCGGGCCTGCGTGGTACGCTGCGCGGCGATGAGCCAGCTTGCCGAGCGGTACGGACCTTGGGCCGTCATCACCGGAGCATCCGCGGGGATTGGTGCTGAGTTCGCGCATCGCGTGGCTGAGCGCGGGATTAACGTGGTTTTGGTCGCGCGGCGTCGGAACCGTCTCGAGGCGCTGGCGTCGGCGATCGAAGACATGCACCGAGTCGAAGCGCGGGTGGCGCCGGCGGATCTCACCGCGCGGAATATCGTGGAGGTTTTGCGACCGGCACTCGCCGAAATCGAGGTTGGCCTCTTGATCAACTGCGCCGGTTTTGGCTCGAGCGGTCCCTTTCTCGACATGGATCCGAGTGTTCAAGAGTCGATGCTCAATCTGAATTGCCGTGCTCCGATGCTCCTGACGCACGAGATCGTCCAAGGCATGCGTGAACGCGGCAGGGGCGGCGTGATTGTCGTGTCTTCGGTCAATGCATTCTCCGCCGCACGCGGCATGGCGACCTACAACGCAACCAAATCCTACGATCTTCTCTTTGCCGAAAGCCTCGCCGAAGAGCTGCGCCCTTACGGGGTCGATGTGCAGGCGCTTTGTCCCGGAGGAACGACCACCGAGTTTCAGCAGGTCGCAGGCCTCGACCCTGGGAAGTTCGGGCCGCTTCGGCGATTGGTCTTTTCGAGCCCTGCTTCGGTCGTGGCGACGAGCTTGCACGCGCTTGGCGGTCGAGTGACGGTGGTCCCGGGCTTCCTCAACAAGCTCATGGTTCTCACGATCAGCCTACTCCCACGTCGAGTCGCGACACGCCTCCTCGGCCTGCTCATGGATCGACTGTCCGCAGGGCACTAGCGCCGGCGCAATCGATCGAGGTCTGAGGGGCGGTCGACGTCGAATCCGATGCCGCTGCTCAGCTGGATGCTGGTGGTGAGGCCAAGCCGGCGGGCGCCTTCATGGTGACGCCGGAGGCTGTCATCGTGTCCGAGGCAGCTCGGAAGCCCGGTCGCGGGCTTCACCGCGATGACATTGGTGCCTTGCTGCGCGAGGTCGGGCACCAGCACGACGTCGCTCTCCTCGAGCTCATGAACCACGCTTGTGACATCTTTTACCGTCAGGTCGGGTAGGTCGCTCATGCAGATCATCACGCTGGTCGCCCCGCGTTCCTCCAGCTCCCGGAGCGCGCTGTCGACGACCTCGGCCAGGCCTCGGCTCCCTTCTGCATCGGACAGCGCCAGCACCCCCAAGTGTTCCGCGAGCTCTCGCGCTTGCGCCGAGTCGCTTACGGCCGCGATGGCGTCGATGTCCGGGGACGCTCGAAGGACCTGCACCACATGTTCAAACAAGGAGCGGGACAACTCGGCGCGTTCGGTTGGCCCCAGGACTTCGGAGAGCCTCGACTTGCCTCGATCGAATCCCTTGACGGGAACTAGCGCCCAGCGACTCATTTCAGGTTCCACGCAAACTCGAGTAGCTCGCGAGCGAAGCGTACCCGATCTTCTTTGGCTTGAATCAGGATGTTCGTTTCGAGCGTCGGATAGGCGGCCCTGAAGGAGTCTCCGTGCTGAAGGGCGTATCCATCGAGCAGGCCGTCGTAGTGCTCGGCCACGGCCTGGGCCGACGGCGGGCGGCCGCCGATCTCCGAAATCATGGTGGCAAGCGGCCCCTTCACCGCTTTGCCGTTCAGAATCGGGCTCACGGCTACTGTTTGCGTGCGCCGAACCGCTTCGGATACGCCAGCCAAATCCAGGATCGGGTCGATCGAAACGTAAGGATTCGAAGGGCAGATCACGATGAGGTCGGCGAGGTTCAGTGCATCGAGAACGGACGACGTCGTTTCACCGTCGGCTCCGTGCAGAACTCGGCTCACCGAAGGCCCCGCCCGCGCCTTCACCAGCCACTCCTGGAACGGAAGCGTTTCGCCGCTCGTGGTGACGATGCTCGTCGGACATGGCGCATCGCTCATCGGCAGGATAGGCCGCTCTACGCTGAGTGCTTCGCATAGTTCCGCAGTCGCGTGCGTGAGCGACCGGCCTCGGGCCAGCGCGTTCGTTCGAAAGATGTGGGTGACGAGGTCACGGTCGCCGAGTTGGAACCAGTCGTCGACGCCGCGGCGCTTGGCTTCACGCAGAGCCTCGAATGTGTCGTCCGCGATTCCCCAGCCGCGATCCTCCGGAGAAAGACCCGCGAGCGTGTACATCACCGTGTCGAGGTCAGGGCTGATGTGGAGACCCCAGTGCGCGAAGTCGTCGCCGGTATTCACCACGGTCGTGAGCGAGCCGCGGGGGAGCACGCGATCGAGCCCGTCGACGAGTCGCGCCCCGCCCACGCCTCCGGCCAGGGCGACGACGAATGGGCCGTTCTCGGATGCGGGGGTCATGCGTAGAGGTCGTCTTCGGGATCACGGAGCAGGACGGCTGCGGAATCGTGCGACACTTCGAAATGAAGCCCACGAACCAAGGTCACCGGGCGCCCTTCATTGGCTTGTCCGGCGACGAGATCTGCCGCCGCGGCAACCGAATCGGCGACGGCCGACTCGGTTGCCTGGAGTACTCGGCCGTGGCGATCGATTGCACCACGGCGATCCCAGACTGCAGGCAGCCCCGAAACACCAAGCGCAAAGCCTACCGTGCCACGTCGAAACGGACGCCCCCAAGAGTCGGTGACGAGAACCGCGACCTCCGACGAATAGTGCTTGCGGAGCTTGCTTCGAAGGGCCGCCGCGCTTGCGTCCGGATCACGAGGCAAGGTCAGCACCCAGGGGCCGCTTCCTTTCGGGGCGCTCGAGGGCGTCGCATTGCTCGAGTCGATGCCAGCATTGGCCGAGATGAAACCGAGACGGTGACGGACGATCAGTGCGCCACTCGTCTTCCGGGAGATGCCGACGCTCTCGCGCAAAATCAGCTCTACGAGGCGCGGGTCTTTCTCGAGCTCGATGCCGAGCGCATCGGCTGCGTCGCTCGGAACGATGCTCCGCAAGTCGACGAAGCTGCCTTCCGCGCGAGAAACGATTTTGCTAGCGACGACGATCACGTCTCCGTCGGCAAGCTCAATCGCGGCCCGCTCGAGGCTCGATACGATCACCTCGAAGAGGTCATCACCTGCCTCGATCGTTGGCACACCGGCGATGGTGCGAACCAAGAGCTCCGGCCCGACGCGAAGGTCGCCCGAACTCGGCTCGTCGCGGCTCATTCCGTCTCCGGAATGCCCGTGATGCGAATGCCAGAGCCAACGCTCTTGTAGTGGCGATTGATGTGCAAGAGAACCGGCGTGAGCGACTCCAGAGCGATGGCGTTCTTCAAGACGCCGGCGTCGATGCCACGAAGGCCCAGGTCGGCGACCAGTGAAATGACGGCGGCACGTGCGTCCTTGTCGTCACCGCAGACCAGCACGTCGCAATCGAAGCTGTACTCTGGGTCACTGAGGTGATCTGAGCTGATGTGGTGCAGCGCCGCGACGAGCCGAGTGCCTTCGTCAAGCAAAGCGCGGGCCTCCAATGCGGCCGATTGCCCCTCCGGCAAGTTCACGGAGCGAACCTTGGGCGGCTGCAGAGGCACCGTGATGTCGACGATGATTTTGTCTCCGACGACATCTTTGATCGAGCCGAACGTGGGACGATGCGCACCGTAGGGAACAGTGACGAGGATCAGCTCGGCGTGCTTGCACGCCGCGACGTTATCGGCGCCCTGGATGCGGACTCCAAATTCCTCCGAAAACTCGGCAGCCTTTGCCGCACCCTTTTCGGCCTGGCGAGAGCCGATGAACACATCGTGCCCAGCCTTCGCCCAACGAACGGCTAAGCCACGGCCTTCGCGCCCGGTGCCACCTACGATTCCAATCTTCATTCCTGCCTCACGAGTTGAGCTCGGCCATGAAACGGAGCGTGTCCATGTCCTGTGAACCGACCATCAGAGTTCCGACCGGTGAATCTCTCCAACGCTGAAATCGATCGCGTATGCGATCTCTGGAGCCAACGAGATAGAGTGCGTCGACCATTTCGTCGGGCACTGCGGCAATCGCTTCGTTGCGCTTGCCGTCGAGGAAGAGCGTTTGAACTTTCTCGCAAGCCTCTTCGAAACCGACGAGGCTGAGGTAGTCCTTGTAGAAGTTCTTCGTCTTCGAACCCATGCCCCCGATGTAGAGCGCGAGCTGCATCTTGCAAGGCGTCATCGCCTGCGGCGGGTCGCCAATGATGACCACCACCGTAGGGGCGATGTCGAAGTCGTGCACGCCCTTGCCATTCCCCGCCTTTGCGAACCCTTCGTCGAAGTTCTTCATTAGAACTTCGGGGCGCTCCGGGTGCATGCAAGTGAGCAAGCAGCCGTCCGCAATTTCCGCCGACATCGCCTGGGACTTCGGCGCCATCGAGCCGGTGAAGACCGGGATATCCGCCCGGGTGCGTATCATGCTCCGGAGCGGTTTGCCCTGACCGGAAGAGCCCGGGCCACGATACGGAATTTGGTAGCGGACGCCGTCGAACTCGAGCGGCGCTTCGCGCGCGAAAATCTTCTTCACGATGGTCACGTACTCGCGAAGCCATGTGAGTGATTTGTTGAAGGGAACGCCGTGCCAGCCTTCAACGACCTGCGGACCCGAAGTCCCGAGCCCCATGATGAAGCGCCCGTTCGAGAGCGTGTCCATGGTCATGGCCGTCATCGCCGCGTTCGCAGGAGAGCGACCCGGGAGCTGCATGATCGCCGTACCCAACTTGATCGTCGAAGTCTGCGACCCAACCCATGCGAGCGGGGTGACCGCGTCGTTGCCCCAGGACTCCGCGGTCCATATCGAGTCGTACCCGAGCCGCTCGACCTCGGAAATCTTCTCGATGTCGACGAGGCCCTGAACGGTCGTGTTCAACTGGGGGCCGGCGTATCCAAGAGTTAGGCCAAGCTTCATTCGCAACTCCCAATAAAAGGGGACAGTCCCCTTTTCGAAATCGCGGGGACCCTATCAGGAAGAAGAACGTGTTTCAATTTGAAGCGGGCGCTCCTGCAGGTCAGCCTGCGCGGATGCGCGTGTTGGTCACTGGGGCCCTTGGGCGGCTCGGATTCAAGGGCGTTGAGCGTCTCTTGGACGAGGGGCATTCCGTGCTTGCGTTCGATGTTCCAAACCGGCGAAACCGAAAGGCTGCACGACGGCTGCAAGACCGTGTGCGAATCGTGTGGGGCGACGTCCGGTCGGCCGCCGACGTTGGCGCGGCGGTCGCGGACTGCAATGCGATCATTCACAATGCCGGGGTTCTGGCGCCAGCCTCCGAGCTCAAGCCCGACCTCGCTTACGCCGTCAACGTGGGCGGGACGCAGAACATTCTCGACGCGATGAGGCGCAAGAAGGAGCCGCCCGTGATCGTTTTTGCATCGTCATTGTCCGTCTGCGGCCCGCGCGTGCCCGGCGGTCCTCCGCTCACCGGAGACCTTCCGGCCGTTCCAACCGACAACTACACGTCGAACAAAGCCGAGTGCGAGCAACTCCTTCGGGAATCCGGCCTTCCTTATGTCATTTTTCGGATCGGCGTGTCGGTAGGCGTCAAAGCAGCCGCCGGCGATCTCTCGCCGGACGTGTTTCGTATGCTCTTCAGCATCAACCCGGACACGCGCCTCGAGTGGGTGCATCCAGAGGATGTCGCGCTCGCGCAAGTGCGCGCGATCGAAAGTCGAGGAGTCGTCGGGAAGACCTTGATGATCGGTGGTGGCGAACGCTGCCGGCTGACGTTCCGCGAATTCTATGGCGCGATGTTCGAAGCGACGGGGGTGGGGCGTTTCCCGCGCGAAGCGTACGGGAGCGGTGCGTACTACTGCGACTGGCTGGACACCAACGAGAGCCAATCGCTCCTGGACTACCAGCGCATCAGCTTTGAGGAGTTCATCGGTCAATTGCGGAAAGAGTCGCGATTCACCCGCCCGCTGGCTCGTATGTTCGCACCGCTCATCCGCTGGTACATGTTGCGCTATTCCGACGCTTGGCAAAGCAGGAACGGCCAGTCGTAGCTTTAGGCGCGCTGGCTCGATACCGAGAGCACCTCGCCGGTCATGTACGAGCTGTAGTCGCTCGCCAAGAAGACCATGACGTTTGAAATCTCCCATGGCTCGGCGCCACGTCCGAACGCCTCGCGTTTTTGGAGCTCTTCGAGCAAGCCCGGTGGGGTGACCTTTTCGAGGAACGCATGCATTGCGAGCGATGGGGAGACACAGTTGATGCGCACGTTCCGTTCGGCGGCTTCGACCGAGGCGCACCGCGTGAGCGCCATGACTCCAGCCTTTGCAGCCGCGTAGTGCGATTGCCCCTCTTGAGCGCGCCAGCCAAGCACCGAGGCGTTGTTGACGATCGCGCCCTTGCCGCGTGGCATCATGTGCTTGAGCGCAGCGCGAGTGCAGCGAAAGCAGCCGTTGAGCGTCACGTCGAGCACGATATTCCACTGCTCGTCGGTCATGTCGACGATTTTCGCGTAACCGCCGAGCCCGGCGTTGTTCATGAGCACATCGACGTGCCCCATCTTGTCGACTGCGAGCTCGAACATCGCCTGCACTTCGTCTTCTTTGGTCACGTCGCAGAGGACGGCTTCGGGGCGCAGTCCCGTTCCAGCTTCGATCTTGTCGGTCGCTTCGCCGAGCCGCCGTTTGTGAATGTCGCTGATCACGAGCCCAGAGGCGCCTTCTTCGGCGCAGCGAATGGCCGTTGCAAAGCCAATGCCCGTGCCGGCGGCTGCGGTGACGAGAACGTTCTTACCTTCGAGCAGGCCGTGCCCGCTGACGTACGTGGGTTTGCTGGTCATCGCGGCTCCTTCGGCAGCCCGAGTCCTCGTTCGCCGATGATGTTGCGTTGGATTTGATTCGAGCCCGCATAGATCGTGTCGGCTCGCGAAAAGAGATACCACTTCTGCATGGTGGTGAGCTCGTAGGGCGCGCCATCGAGGAGCTCTGCCTCCGGGCCAAGCACGTCCATCGCGAGCTTGCCGAGATCACGATGCCAATTCGACCAGTAGAGCTTGCTGATCAGTGCTTCGCGGTTCAGGTCGGCGCCTTCGTGCTCCAACATTCGAAGTGCGTTGACGCGCATGATCTTGAGGCCGATTGCCGCGTGCGCGATTCGCTGACGGAAGACGGGGTCCTTTGCCGCGCCCGACTCCTTTGCCGCAGCGACAACCTGTTCGAATTCTTTCTGGAAGAGGTACTGCTGTCCGAGCGTCGATGCGCCGCGCTCGAAGGCAAGCGTGCCCATCGCGACTTTCCAGCCGTTGTGGATGCCGCCGACGACATGGTCCTTCTTAGCCTTGGCCCCGTCGAAAAACACTTCTGCGAACTCGGAGCTCCCACCCATCTGTCGGATGGGGCGCACCTCGATGCCGTCTTGTTTCATCGGAACGAGAATACAGCTGATGCCGCGATGCTTGGGTGCTTCGGCATCGGTACGGCAGAGCACGAAGCACCAGTCCGAGTACTGGGCACCCGAGGTCCAAATCTTCTGCCCATCGATGATCCAGTCGTCGCCGACCAATGTGGCTTTGGTCTGCACGTTTGCGAGGTCGGAGCCCGCGCCAGGTTCCGAGTAGCCTTGACACCAGATTTCTTCGCCTGAGACGATGGGCGGCAGGAAGCGCTCCTGCTGCTCCGGAGAGCCAAAATGGATCACGGTCGGTCCGAGAAGGGTTTCGCCAATGTGGCCGACGTTTCCTGGCCCATTCGCGCGCACGTACTCTTCGTTGAAAACCGCCTCTTCCTTGATCGAGCAAGCGCGGCCGCCGAACTTTTTGGGCCAGCCAATGCAGTTCCAACCGGCGGCGCCCATGACCTTGCCCCAGGCCACCCGCTCTTCGACGTAGCGGTCCTGATCGCCGGAAGCGCCTCGGCCTCGAAGGTCCTTGAACGGGCCATTGAGCTGCTCTTGGAGCCATGCGCGAGCCTCTTGGCGAAACGCCTCTTCTTTTTTGCTTAGCTGGAGCTCCATCACAAACCCATCTGCGTTGCGACTCGCTCGCGGTGAAAGGCAGGGTCGCCGAAAAGGTTCTCAGTCGCCTTGGCTCGCTTGAAGTAGAGGTGCGCGGGGTGCTCCCAGGTGAAGCCGATCCCGCCGTGAATCTGAATCGTTTCGGCGGCGCAGTGAAAGAAAGCATCCGAGCAATACGCCTTGGCAGTCGACGCCGCTTCTTCGAGGTCGTTGCCATCCTGTGCCGCGAGGGCGCTCGCGTAGAACGCCGCCGAGCGTGCCGACTCGATCATCATCAGCATGTCCGCGCACTTGTGCTTGATCGACTGGAACGAACCGATCGGCCTACCGAACTGCTTTCGCACCTTTGCGTACTCGACCGACATCTCGAGGCACATCTCGGCCGCTCCCACTTGCTCCCCCGCAAGCGCGATTCTGGCCAGATCCAAAGTCCTCTCGCAGAGCGGCCAGCTTCGACCTTCGTCGCCCAGCAAGGCGTCGTCGGACACGATCACGTTCCCGAGCACGACCGACGCCAGCCGCCGGGTTTGATCCATCGTGGGCAGCCAGGTGCGTTTCACGCCTTCTGCATCGCCAGGCACCAGGAACAAGCTCACGCCATCGGCACCGGTGCTGCCCTCGGAGCGTGCAGCGACGATCAGAAGATCGGCGGTATGCCCGTCGAGCACGTAAGTCTTCTCCCCGCGCAGCAGGTAGCCCGACCGGTTTCGCGCATACGTCGCTTCAACGCCTGCCGCGTCCATCCGGTTGTTCTTCTCGGCGAATGCAAGAGTCGCCCGCGTTTGTCCAGCGGCAATGTCCGGCAAATGGCGCTCCTTCTGAGCTTCACTCCCGCCGAGCAAGAGCGCATTGGCCCCTAGGCCAACCGTCGATAGAAACGGAGCGCAGAGAAGTGCGCGACCGATCTCCTCCATCAGTGAATGCAGATCGAGGTAGCTCATGCCGAGACCGCCGTACTCTTCGGGGATCGTCAGCGCCGTCCACGCAAGCTCCTCGGCGAGCTGCGCCCAGGTGGCCGGGTCGTAGCCTCGTTCCGTTTCCATCGTGCTCCGAACACGCTCCTCGGAGGAGGCGACCTCCAAGAACCTTCGAGCAGTTCGTCTGAGCTCGTTCTGATCTTCTGAGAATGAAAACTCCATTCCCTCAGTCTCCCTGGTTGACGTTCGCGGCCGAAATGAAAGCTGGGGTTTCTCCGCCGCCGTGAAGAAGGAGATTTGCCCCGCTTACATACGCTGCGAGGGGTGAGGCGAAAAACATGCAAGCCCCTGCGACGTCGCCGTGCGTGCCGAGCCGCCGCAGAGGCACCGTTTGTGCGACACGCGCGATGCCATCTTCGTCGCCATAGTGGAGATGCGCTTGCTCGGTTCGAATCAGGCCCGCTGCGATGGAATTAACGCGCACTTTGGGCGCCCATTCGATCGCCAGCGTGCCGCTCAAGTTGATCAGTCCCGCCTTGGCTGCGCCGTACGCAGCTGTTCCAGGGGAAGGCCTTACCCCCGAGACGCTAGCGATGTTGATGATCGATCCGCCCGAAGCCTGGCCCTGCATGATGCGGTTGGCCTGCTGGGCGCAATGAAGGGCAGCGGTGAGGTTGAGCTGAATGATCTTCTCCGAGAACCGCGGAGAGGCCGTGGCTGCCTCGGCGAAGGGGGCGCCGCCGGCGTTGTTGACGAGCACGTCGAGCCGCCCGAGTCGTTCGACGGCTTCGGTCACCATCTTCTCGACTTGTTCGGCATCCCGAACGTCGGCCCTCGCGAAAAAGGCACGCTTGCCGCCGGCGCGCGGGAGCTCGTCGGGCTCGGTGCGCCCACAGACAGCAACATCGGCGCCCGCTGCGAGAAACGCTTCGGCGATGCCTCTGCCGATCCCCCGGCTTCCGCCGGTGATCAGGACTGCTCGGCCGCTGAAGTCGAGGGGGTTGCTCATGTTCCATACACCTTGACCAGCGGCTGCGCTTTCGACAGCAGCTTTTTGACAGCCGGCCCCAGCTCGGCCGCATCCCAACGCTTGCCGATGTCGATCGTCTGCTCGCGACGATAGCCGTCGAACACGGTGACCGTTCCGCCGAAGACCTCCCAGACGCGGCCCGTGACCTCGCGTGACTGCGAGCTGGCGAGCCAGGCGACGAACGGCGAGACATTGGCTGGGTCGTTCCCGTCGAAGCCCTGGTCCGGTGCCTTCATCGCATCGCCGAACGCGCCTTCGGTCATGCGAGTGCGCGCGATGGGGCAAATCGCGTTGGAGGTGATGCCGTAGCGGCCGAGCTCGGCTGCCTGCACGAGCGTCAGAGTTGCGATGCCTGCCTTCGCCGCGGAGTAGCTCGATTGACCGACGCTCCCGAGGACGCCGGCACCCGAGCTCGTATTGATGATTCGCGCGTCGACCTGCTCCCCGGCCTTGACGAGCCCTCGCCAATACGCCGCCGCATGTCGGGCCACACAGAAATGTCCCTTGAGATGAACGCGAATGACGGCATCCCATTCTTCTTCGCTGCAGCTTACGAACATGCGGTCCCGGACAAAGCCCGCGTTGTTGACGACCGCATCGAGCCGCCCGAACTCGTCGATCGCTTGCTGCACGAGCGCTTGGGTCTGTTCCCAGTCCGCAACGTCCGCGCCGTTGGCCACCGCCTGGCCGCCCAAGTCGCGAATCGCTCGAACGACTTCGTCCGCCGGTCCTTGGCCGCCGCCCTCGCCGCTGTTGCTGACCCCGAGATCGTTGACCACGACTTTCGCACCTTGCCGCGCCAGCTCGAGCGCATGCTCGCGGCCGATGCCGCGCCCCGCGCCCGTTACAATCACTACTCGCCCATCACAAATGCCAGTCATTCTCAAACCTCTGCGTCGGCCAGCTTGACCAATAGTTTTCCTCGATGCTCACCGCTGAACAGTCGAAGCAAATGAGCCGGAGCCTCGTCGAGGCCTTCGACGATGTCGTCGCGATAACGAATCTGACCCTCATGAATCCAACGCGCGAGGTCTGCGCGGGCCTCGTCGTACCGCGACGCGAAATCCAAGGTCGTGAACCCTTCCATGCGGGCGCTCTTGGCGAGGAGCTGGAGGTAGTTGCTCGGCCCCGGCGGCAGCTCGACCTCGTTGATCTGTGAGATTGCGCCGCAAACCACCACCCGGCCGTGGTAGTTGAGACGCGTCAGCGCCGTGTTGAGGATCTCCCCGCCGACGCTGTCGAAGAACACGTCGATGCCTTTGGAGCAGGCTTCGTTGAGGGCAAGCCGCAGGTTTGTCGTCTTGTAGTTGATCGCAGCATCGTAGCCGAGCTCCTCGGTCAGCCAGGCACATTTCTCGTCGCTCCCCGTCAGTCCCACGGCCCGACAGCCTTTGGCCTTCGCGATCTGCCCGACTACCGAGCCGACGCCGCCGGCCGCGGCGGACACGAGAACGGTTTCGCCTCCTTTGGGATTGCCAACCTCGAGCAATCCAAAGTACGCCGTCAGCCCGGTTCCACCGAGTACGCTCAACATCGTCGACAAAGGAATGCCATCGATAGACTTCACCTTGCCGTGAAGCATTCGCGACGAAATGACGCTGTATGACTCCCAGGCCGCCAAGGCCTGCACGATCTGCCCAGGCGGCCAGCCCTCCGCTTTGGATTCGACGATTTGCGAGAGCGTTCCGCTCCGAATTGGCTCGCCGATCTCAATCGGTGGCAGATACGATTTCGCCTCACTCATCCAGCCGCGAATCGCAGGGTCGATCGACAAGTACAGATTCTTGAGCAGCACCTCCCCGGCCTCAGGCATGCTCACGGCCGTCTCAGCCGCCTCGAAATCTCCGATATCCGGCACCCCCAAAGGCCGCTTCCTCAACAAAATCTGCCGGTTGACCTCCGTCACGGTCCTCTAGACTGAAACATGTTTCACTTTCTGCAAGGGGACACGCTCCCCCTGCAAACCCCGCATGTTTCCATGCCGCCTAATTCCAGGTGATGCCGCGTTGGTGGAGGACAGCGAGGTCCATGCTGAGGGCGATGGACCAGTGGAGGAGGGCGCCGAGGAAGAAGGAACGGTGGCGGAGGGCGAGGTAGCCGAGCGTGAAGCCGGCGACGATCGAGGCGTTGACCTCGAGAATGGGTTTTCCGTAGTGGCCGATGCTGTACATCATGACCATCCACGGAAGAGCGCTGACGTCGAGGTCGCGACCGAGGCCGAAGGTCATGTAGCCGCGCCAAAAGCTCTCGCCCGAGAGGAACACCATGAAGTAGGCCGCGTGGTAGAAAATGAAGAGCCGAATCGACGCCTCCGTACCGCTGACTACGCCGCGGCTTTGTGGATAGCTTGCTTGGAAGTCGGGGAGGGCCGATGCCCACAACACCAGCGGAACCATCACGACGAAAAGGCCGAAGTAGACCCAGCGCATCTGGGTCCCACCGCGCACGACGTAGCCGTACTCGTTTGGCGGCTGTCGAAGCTTGAAGCGTAAAAGGACGTACGGAACCACGAGCCGCAGCAGCACGCTGCAGCTCGCGAAGTACGCAAACCCAAACAAAGGGGTGCGTGCGCTCTTCGGGACGAATCGCTCGAAAAGCAAACGATAGGTGTCGGAACGACCAAACGCCAAGAACACGATCAGCAAGATCATCGAGCTGATGACGATGAAACGCGCTTCGTAAGAAACGTCCGAGAAGCGGACACCGGTGAGCAAGCGAAGCAGTCCGAAGTACAGAAGACTGCCGGCAAGGATGTAGAGCGCAATCGAGCCCCGCATCTGTTGCCCCCAGACGTGCCAACTCCAGTTCAAAGGTAGAAGCACCGCAACCGTAGCTGCCGCCAAGCACCAAAATCGCCAGCCTTCGATCTCGATTTTCGCGTGGTTCAAACGTTCCGCCCCGGGCCTCGCAGCTGTCGTCACAAGTCGGCGTCCATTTGACGTCGCGCAGCGCCGAGCCTATCGCAACTCAGCCAAGTCGTTCGATCACCGCGGCCATGCCCTGGCCGCCGCCGACACACATCGTTTCAACGCCGTACCGGCCGTCGCGCGACTGCAGATTGTGGATCAGTGTGGTCATGATGCGAGCGCCGGTTTGGCCGAAAGGGTGGCCGAGGGCGATGGCGCCGCCATTGACGTTGAGCTTGTCCACAGCAATGCCGAGCTCGCGGGCCGACGGAATGACCTGAGCGGCGAAGGCCTCGTTGATTTCGACCAAGTCGATGTCTTTGATGCGAAGCCCGGCACGGTCGAGCGCCTGCTTCGTTGCGCTGACGGGGCCCAAGCCCATGATCTCCGGATTGATCGCAGAGACACCGGTCGAGACGATGCGAGCCAAGGGCGTGATACCTAGGTCTCGTGCACGGGTGTCGCTCATGACGATGACGGCCGCGGCGCCATCGTTGAGCGGGCACGCGTTGCCGGCAGTGACTGTGGCCTTCTCGCCCATCTGTCCGAGAAGCACCGGCTTGAGCCCTGCAAGCTTCTCTGCGGTCGTGCCGTGCCGAGGGCAGTCGTCCGTGTCGACCACCGTGCCGCTCGGCGTGGTGACCGGTGTGATTTCCTTCGCGAAGTAACCGGATTTCTGCGCCGCTTCGGCTCGCTGTTGCGAAAGCGCTGCGAACTCGTCTTGCTCCTTGCGAGATACGGCCATGTACTGTGCCACGTTTTCCGCGGTCTGCAGCATCGTGATGTAGACGTCGGACAGGCCGCCCGCTGGCCCCCAGTTGCCCCCATCGGGCGTCATGAGCTCTGCCATTCGCTCTTCGGACTCTGTGAACTTGGCGTTCTTGGTGTTCTCCATGCCGTCGGCCTTGCCGAAGCCAAAGCGGCTGACGCACTCGACGCCGGCAGCGATGAACACGTCGCCTTCGTCGGCCTTGATCGCGTGGGCCGCCATGCGAATCGTCTGCAACGAAGAGGAGCAGTAGCGATTGACGGTCGTGCCTGGTGAGTCGAGGCCGGAGAGTAGGCTCACGACCCGGCCCATGTTGTAGCCGTGCTCGCCCGCGGGCTGCGCGCAGCCGATCATCAGATCTTCGACGGTCGCTGGGTCGAGGTTCGGCACCTTTGCCAATGCGGCCTTCACGGCGATGGCGGCAAGGTCGTCGGGGCGCATCTCGATGAGCGACCCCTTGAAAGCGCGGCCAATCGGTGTCCGCGCGGTTGAAACGATCACGGCTTCAGGCATGAGTTACTCCTCGATGAACATCGAATCCTGCGCACTTCGCAGGGCGTTCTTTAGCACCTTTCCCGTCGCATTGCGGGGAAGTGGCTTGCTTCGTAGCTCCCAGTCGCTCGGAACCTTGTAGTAGGCGAGAACCTCTGCAACCCAATGCTTCATTTCTTCGATGCCGAGCGCCTGCCCCGCCTCGAGAACCACGATGGCCTTCGCTACCTGACCGAGCTCTTCGTGGTCGACCCCGATGACCGCTGCTTCCGCAATTGCGGGGTGTGCTTCGAGGCGCTGCTCGATTTCGAAGGGGTAAACGTTCTCTCCGCCGCGCAGAATCAAATCACGCTTGCGCGAAGCGATGTAGAGCTTGCCGTCCCGCAGCCGCCCGATGTCGCCGGTATGGAGCCACCGTCCTGCACCGATGGCCCGACGGGTCGCTTCGGGATCTTCCCAGTACTCGCGCATCACCAGCGGCCCACGCAGATGGATTTCACCTTCTTCGCCATCTTTGAGGCGCTGTCCTTGGGCGTCGCGAATCTCGACTTCGACGATCGGTACCGGCCGACCTACCGAGGCGGGATTCGCGCTAAGCTCTTCACCGACGTTCAAGGTCGCAAAGGCAGTGCCCTCGGTCAGACCGTAACCGACGCCCATCGTGTGACTACACTGTGGAAACAGCGCGCGCGCTTTTTCGATGAGCGGAGCCGGGATGGGCGACCCTCCGCCACCCACAGAGCGGAACGAGCTCAGGTCGTACTCGCCGACCTTCGGATGGTTGAGCAGCCGGTGAAGTACGGTGGCGGTATAGCCCCAGCCCGTAATCTTTTCGCGTTCGATGAGAGCGAGCGTCGTTTCAGGGTCGAAGCGCCCCATCGGCCAAACCGTCTTGGCGCCTCCCGCAAGCGCCGTCACCGCAGCGCAATGCAATCCGGACACGTGAAAGAGTGGGCTCGTCACCAGAATGCTGTTGGCAAGCTGCGGGAGCTCGGCTGCCTTGGGGTTGGCCATCATCAGTCGCGCTCCGTGAAAGAAGCTGACCATGAGCATGTTGGTCACGTTGCCGTGCGTGTGAACGACGCCTTTGGCGCGGCCGGTGGTGCCGCTGGTGTACAGGATGATCGCCGGATCGCTTTCAGCGATGGGCTGCGTGGGCAGCTCCGCGTTCCGATACTCCCTCAGGAGCGCGTCGAAGTCATCCTCGACGATCAGGATCGGGACACCGGGGTCGCCCGTGATTCGGGCGGCCCGCTTTTCGTCGGCAATCAGCAGCTTTGGCTTGCTGTGCCCGAGGGCATAGCGAATCTCGTCTTCGGTCCACCAGCCGTTCAACCCTACGCAAATGGCGCCGAGGCTGACGATTGCCCAGAACGAAACGATCCACTCCGGGCAGTTGGCCGCCAAGATCGCCACTCGGTCCCCGGGGCCGATGCCAAATCGATCTGCAAACGCGGCCGCTGCGCTCGCCACGAGCTTCTCGTGATCTTCAAACGTAAAACGTCGCTCCCTATCTGCCTCCCCAAAGACCATATATTCGGCGCCAGCGAACTCTCGGCCGCGCAACAATACGTCGCGGAGCGAGCGCGCACGGTTCGCAAACACCCTTACGCGCTCCCCGAGCACTTCTTCTTCGGCGAGCTCGAAGGGTGCGCCCGGTGAGAGCAGCTGTGCTTCGACCGCTGCGAGTCGGCTGGTTGCAGATGTCGTCGGATCGTTCACAGCCGGGCTCCGCCTCAGGGCGTCATCTTCTCTTGGAGCAGGTCACGCAACCAGGCCTCGGCGGAGACCGTGACTCGAAACATCCTCACCGGGATGGGGCTCGGCGCAACCCAGGATATGGCCGTCCACAGGCCTTGTTGAATCGCGTTGCTGAAGATCATCGCGCCGCCCGCACAGTTGTCCGCGAGATACCCCCGGTCACGGCCGATCCAGTCGATGATGCCCTTGCGCTGCGTCGCGGGCACTCGACCCACCTCACGGGCGTCGATGACCACGCCGTACACTTGCCCGCGCCGCGCCCAGTCGCTCATGACATCGAGGTGCCGTTGCCATTCTCCGTCGTCGCACAGCCCCTTGTATGTCATGCGCATTAGCGGCATGTCTGTCTCATCGAAGATGACTCGGCCCATGAATTTCGCGCTCAGTTTAGTCAGCCCTGCGGGGCGCTACAACGTGTATCCCCCGTCGACGAAAATGGTTTGCCCCGTGATGTAGCGGGCGCGAGACGAGGCGAGGAACACCGCTGCGTCAGCAACCTCTTCGGGGGTGCCGAACCGCCGAAGGGGCGTATTGCGGGTCGCGGCATCGATCCAGTCCTGGCTGAGCTCGCCTCGTTCGATGAGCTTGGGAAACATTCCCGCGTCGACGACGCCCACCGCGACGATGTTTGCCCGGATGCCGTTTCGCCCCTCTTCGCGGGCGATTCCTCTCATGAGCGCCTCGATCGCGCCCTTGGGCGCAACCGAGAGCACGTCGCCGGGCGGAAATCGTTTCAAGCCGGCCGAGCTGACGAACACGATGGAGCCCTGGCTCGAACGAAGGTGCGGAAGGGCCGCGTGCGCCACGTGAAAGAACCCGTTCACATCCCAGTCCATCGTGTTCCGCCACTGCTCCGGCGTGAGCTGGCTGATGTAAGGCTGGTCGATGTGCGTGCCGGCCGCGTGCGCGATGGTGTGCACCGCGCCGTGTTCTGCGACGACGTCATCGAGGCAGCCTTTGACGGAGTCGAGGTTGCCGAGCTCGATCGGGTGGGCGGAACAACGTCCACCGCCGGCGCAGATTTCCTCCGCGACCGCGACGGCTGCGTCCTCGTGATGGCGGTAGGTGATCGTGAGCGGGACGCCGGCTGCTGCAAAGCCGCGTGCGATCGCACTCCCGATACCGCCGCTGCCTCCGATGACCAGCGCTCCACCCGGCGGGAAATCAGACATTCGCCCGCTCCCGAAGCTCGAACTTCACGACCTTGCCGGTTGCGTTGCGGGGGAGGGCTTCGAGGATCTCGACGCGCCTCGGAACTTTGAAGTTCGCCATGTTCTTCCGGCTCCACGAAATCACCGCGTCGGCTGTGAGCTCCTGACCTGGCGCAGGGACCACGAAGGCCATGCCGACCTCGCCAAGCCGGTCGTCAGGCAGCCCGATGACTGCCACTTCACCCATGCCGGGCATTTGCAGAAGAGTGTTTTCGATTTCCGCTGGGTAGGCGTTGAAGCCGCCCACGATGAACATGTCTTTGAGGCGGTCCGTGATTTTGACGTAGCCCCGCTCGTCCATGGTTCCGATGTCACCGGTGTGGAGCCAGCCCTTTTCGTCGATGGCCTTCTTCGTTTCCTCGCCGGTATCGAAGTAGCCCTTCATGACATTGTATCCGCGGACGACGATTTCTCCGGGCTCGTTTGCCGGAACGGGGCTGCCTTCGCTGTCGATGATCTGCACTTCCACGTCGGGGATCGCCCGTCCGCTGGTCGTCGCGATGGTTTCGGGATCGTCGTCGAGTCGGCACATCGTGACGACCCCGCAGCTTTCGGTGAGGCCATAGGCCGTAATGACCGTTTCAAATCCGAGCTCGTCTTTCATACGATGAATCAGCTCGACCGGGATCGCCGCGGCGCCCGTGACCGCCAAGCGCAGACTCGAGATGTCGAACTGCGCGCGATCCGGGTGGAGCAGAATGGACTGATACAGTGAGGGAGGCCCCGGCAGCATCGTGATGGAATCTTCTTGAACGCGCCGAAGGACGACGTTGACGTCGAAGACCGGCTCAGGAAACACCGTAGCGCCGCGCATCAAAGCGGAAAACCAGCCGGCCTTGTATCCAAAGCTATGGAAGAACGGCAGCACGATCAGGTAGCGGTCGCCCTCGCGAAGCCCGACGATCGAGCTCCACTGATCGAAGGTGCGCAGGTTTTGTGCGTGGGTGCACATCGCGCCTTTGGGCTTGCCAGTCGTCCCGGAGGTGAAGAGGATGTCCGCCAAATCATCGGGTCTGACGGTGGCCGCGCGATCTTTGGCAGCACTTGACGGAGTGCCCGACGCGAGCCGGAGAAAGGCATCATAGCCGAGCGTCCCTTTGGGTGCGTCCCCGCGGAGCACGATGATCTGCTCGAGCTGGCGGAGATCGGCATCCGCGTCCCGAAGGAGCGCCACGTAGTCGATATCGAGAAAGCCCGTTACCGTGAACAGCGCCTTTGCTCCACTCTTTTCGAGCAGGTACGCCGCTTCGATTCCTTTGTATCGGGTGTTGACCGGGACGAGCACTGCGCCGACCGTGTGGGTCGCCAAGGCACAGACGATCCACTCCCAGGCGTTCGGCGCCCAGATGGCGATCCGATCGCCCTTCTCAATCCCCACGGCGATGAGCGCCCGGGCTGCCTCGTCGACGCGTTCGGCAAGCTCAGCAAAGCTCAGGGTCGACGCGCCGTCGACGATGGCAGGCCGATCACCGAGAGATTCGGCCTGTTTTTCCAGCATTTTGGGAATCGTCTGGAGCACGGCGCCCGTGATATCCCCATCCCCGAACTTGGGCAACACAGCACCGACCGGTCACCGTTCATTTCATCCCCATTCTTGGATTGACGCGTCGTGTAATATCTCCATACTTTCGCCGTTTCTTGGGAATCCACAGGTTATGAGGGTTCCTCACTTACGGTTTCGCGATACTTATCACTTACAGATTGGCTTGATTGATGGACTGGGATTGGGGTGCACGTCCGACCTATGAGTCGGACCGCTTAGGCGTCGACGCGACTTTGTCGCCCGTCGTTTTGTTCAACATGAAGCAGCCTCGACTCATCGAGGACCACGAGATCGAGCTGATGCTCGATATGGCGGATTTTCACCTCGAGAGTGGGCTTCCATTCGTCGCGCTCATTCGGCATCTTCGCGGCACGGGCGTGATTGCGGCACGCCACCGGCAGACGCTTGCAGAATGGCTGGTCTCACGTCGGGACGCCTTGAAGCGTGACGACCTCTCGGTGGTCGTGGTCGTACCGGAATCGATCTATCGCGCCGTGCTTCGGGTGGTGTACCGCTTTCGGACGCCCCCGATTCGGACGATCACGACGCCTGATCTGGCGAGCGCCGCGAATGCCGTGCGCGCGGAGCTCCGACGTATGAGACAGCCCATCGGCCCTGAGATCGAAGGGTTTCTCGACTCCCTCGCCGCCTGAGCGCCCTCTCGTCGGCTTGACCGATGGACTGAAACGCGTTTCACTTCGGCCCTGCTTCGAAGGGACGCGCTGTGGCCATTTCGCACGAAATCATTGATGGAATTGCCGAGATCGTCGTCGACTATCCTCCGGTGAACGCCATCCCCGTGGCTGGCTGGTTCGAGCTGGCAGAGCGAATCACGGCCGCGGGAAACGACCCGGACACGCGTGCCGTCATCCTGCGGGCCGACGGCCGAGGCTTCAATGCGGGCGTCGACATCAAAGAAATGCAGACCACTGAGGGCTTTGACGCGCTGCTCGGCGCGAACCGGGGCTGCTGGGAATCCTTCAAGGCCGTCTACGAATGCAAAGTCCCAGTCATCACCGCCGTGCACGGTTACTGCGTCGGCGGTGGCATCGGGCTGGCCGGTAACTCCGATATTCTGATTGCAGCCAAGGGGACCAAGTTCGCCTTGCCCGAGGTCGACCGGGGTGCGCTCGGTGCAGCCACTCATCTCGCTCGCCTCGTCCCGCCCCTCAAAATGCGCGCGATGGTGCTCACTTGTGAGCCTGCAACGGCAGAGGAGCTCCACAACTGGGGTTCGGTTTACGCTCTGGTGGAAGCCGACCAGCTCGCCGACAAAGCGAGGGAAGTTGCTCGCACCTTCACCACAAAGATCCCGCGCGTCGTTCGTGTGGCGAAGGAGTGCCTCAACAACATCGATCCCGTGGACGTGAATCGTTCGTACCGATTCGAGCAGGGCTTCACATTCGAGCTCAACTTGGCGGGTGTGGCCGACGAGGCGCGTGATGCATTCGTAGACAAGCGCGACGCCGACACCGACAAGAAGTGAGGTAGCTTCGTAATGGACAAACGCATGACGGTGGATGAAGCCGTTGCCGAGGTCACCGATGGTATGACGATCGGGATCGGGGGCTGGGGCTCCCGGCGTAAGCCGATGGCCTTCGTGCGCGCACTGGTCCGCAAAGGCGTGAGGGATTTGACGGTCGTCTCATATGGCGGCCCCGACATCGGCATTCTTTGTGCGACCGGGCAGCTGAAGAAGGCCGTGTACGGTTTCGTGTCTCTGGACTCGATTCCGCTCGAGCCGCATTTCCGAAAAGCCCGGCAGAACGGGGCGCTCGAGGCGATCGAGCTCGACGAGGGGATGTTTCTTCTCGGACTCCGGGCGGCGGCACAGCGGCTGCCGTTCCTGCCGACGCGGGCAGGGCTTGGCTCAGACGTTTTGAAGATCAACCCGCACCTCAAAACCGTGAAATCGCCCTACGACGATGGAGAAGAGCTGGTTGCAGTACCCGCGCTCAACGTCGACGTCGCTTTCATTCACATGAATCGTGCCGACGCCCCGGGGAACGGCCAAGCCCTCGGCCGCGACCCGTACTTCGACAACCTCTTCTGCATGGCGGCCAAGAAGGCCTACATGAGCTGCGAGAGAATCGTATCCACGGACGAGCTCGTCAGCGGAGGTCCGCTTCAGAGCTTGCTGATCAACCGCATGATGGTCAGCGGCGTGGTCGAGGCCCCTGGCGGCGCGCATTTCACCGAGTGCCAGCCGGACTATCCGCGCGATGAGAAGCTCCAACGCGAGTACGCGGCGACCGCCAAAGACGAAGAAGCTTGGAAAGCATTTCGGGCGAAGTTCCTCGACGTGACCGAGCTCGACTACCAGCACGCGGTGTCGACATGAACAGCGACGAAGTCACGCGTGCCGACGTTTGCGTGCTCGCTATCGCAGAGTGCTTTCGCAACGACGGCGAGATCATGGTCAGCGCAATGGGCACGAGCCCGAGCCTCGGCGCGCGCTTGGCGAAGTCGACGTTCGAGCCGGACTTGCTGATGACCGACGGATTCAACTTGTTGCTTCGCAAGGCGCTTCCGTTCGGCGTCGAGCCCAGCGATCGCGACGTCGAGGGCTGGATGCCGTTTGGGGCGGTTTTCGACACGCTTTGGTGGGGACGCCGGCATGTGATGATGGGCGCATCCCAGATCGATCGCTTCGGTAACCAGAACATCGCGTGCATCGGTCGCTGGGAGAAACCGAAAGCGCAGCTTCTGGGCGTGCGTGGAGCACCTGGCAACACGATCAACCACGTCACGAGCTACTGGGTTCCCAACCACAACGCCCGCGCCCTCGTGGCCAAGGTCGACATGGTGAGTGGGGTGGGGTACGATCGCGCCGCAGCCCTCGGTCCCACCGCGAGCCGCTTTCACGAGATTCGGCGTGTGGTGAGCAATCTCGGCGTGTTCGACTTCAACACCCCCGACCACAGCATGCGCTTGGTGTCGCTGCATCCAGGCGTCGAGCTGCAGCAGGTGATCGACAACACCGGTTTCGAGCTCGTGATCCCGGATAGGCTGGACACGACCCCAGGCCCGACCCCAGAACAGCTCAGCGTGTTGCGCGAGCTCGATCCGCAAGGTTTCGCCCAGAAAGAAGTCGTAGTATGAGCGCTCAGAAAAGGACGACGAAGACGCCCCCAAAGACGCGGAAGTCGACTGCGCCCAAGGCGAAGGCCAAGCGCACGACCAAGCCTCCTGCGAAGAAACGCGCCTCGGCGCCGCCCAAGGCGAGGCGGAACACGAAACCTCCAGCGAAGTCTGCACCCCCCAAGGCGAAGGGAGCCCGCAAGGCCACTCCGAAGAAGCAGGCGTCCGTGGCCCCCAAGGCGAAGACCAAGACGAGGGCGCGCAAGAGCAAACCTCCGGCTCGGATCACGGCCGGGCAGGCGTCGACGCCCAAGACGCCCAAGAAGCCAAAGAAGGCCAAGACGACGAAGTCCGCTCTCCACACCCGCATCTGCGACATGTTCGGCATCGAGTATCCGATCATTCAGACCGGGATGGGCTGGGTATCCGGCGCGACCCTCACCTCGGCCACCAGCCGGGCCGGTGGTCTCGGTATTCTCGCTGCCGCAACCATGACGTTTCGCGAGCTCCAGGAGGCGATCGCGAAGGTCAAGAGCCGGACCGACAAGCCGTTCGGCGTGAACATGCGTGCCGATCAATCGGACATCATGAAGCGCGTAGAGCTTCTCATCCACGAGCAGGTCAAGGTCGCCAGCTTCGCGCAGGCGCCCGGCGAGCGTGTCATCAAGACGCTCAAGGACGCCGGCGTGCTCACGATGCCGACGATTGGCGCTCGGCGCCACGCAGAGAAGGTGCAAGCCTGGGGCGTCGATGCAGTCATCGCTCAAGGGCAGGAGGGCGGCGGCCACACCGGACAGATCCCGACTTCCATACTGATTCCAGATGTCTCGGCCGCGGTGGACATTCCCGTCGTCGGTGCGGGTGGTTTCCGCGATGGCCGCGGGCTTGTTGCCGCCTTGGCGCTCGGAGGCGCTGGCATCGCGATGGGAACGCGCTTCTTGCTGACGAAGGAAAGCCAAGTACCGGATCACGTCAAGCAGATCTACCTCGACACCAAGGCAAACGGCACCGTGGTGACCAAGGCAGTCGACGGCCACCCTCAGCGCGTCATCCGAACGTTCCTCATCGACCAGCTCGAAAAGGCCAACCCCCTGACCCGGTTCCCACGAGCGGCACTCAATGCCCTGTCGCTCATGAAGGTCACCGGTACCTCTCTGCCCGAGCTCATCGAAGAGGGTCTCGCGATGAAACAGAATCAGGAGCTCACCTGGGCGCAGCTGGCCATGGCGGCGAATGCCCCGATGCTGACCAAGGCCTCGATCGTCGATGGGCGCGTCGAGGCGGGTATCTTGCCGACGGGTCAGATCACCGGCGTCATCGACGAGATCCCCACCGTGGCCGAGCTGCTTCAACGAATCATGGCCGAGGCCGAAGCAACACTCGAACGCCTGGGCGCCTGAGCTGGAGCGATGGATCTCAACTTCACCGATTCAGAAAACGCCTTCCGCGACGAGTGTCGGTCGTGGCTCGAAGCCAACGTGCCCCCCGGGGCGCTTCCTTCGGGCGACACCAAAGAGGGCTTTGCCCTGCACCTGCAATGGGAACACGAGCTCTTCGATGCGGGCTGGGCCGCGGTCTCCTGGCCGAAGGAGTACGGCGGGCGTGAGGCCACGCTTTTCGAGTGGCTGATTTTCGAAGAGGAGTACTACCGCGTTGGCGCGCCGAGCCGCGTCACCCAGAACGGCATCTTTCTTCTCGCGCCGACCTTGTTCGAGTTCGGTACCGACGAGCAGAAAGACCGAATTCTGCGCCCAATGGCCCGGGGTGACGTCACTTGGGGGCAGGCCTGGTCCGAGCCGAACGCCGGTAGCGACCTGGCTTCGCTCAAAAGCACAGCGCGCCGAGTCGACGGGGGTTGGCGTCTCACCGGCCAGAAAACTTGGTCTACGCGCGCCGCGTTCTGCGACATGGCCTACGGCCTGTTTCGCACCGACCCAGAGCAGGCGCGTCATCGTGGGCTCACCTATTTCATGTTCCCACTCCATGCGGAGGGCGTCACGGTGCGCGGCGTCGACCGCCTCGACGGCGACGAAGGCTTCGCCGAAATCTTTCTCGACGATGTGTTTGTGCCCGATGCCGAAATCCTAGGTGAGGTGCATCAGGGATGGAAGGTCGCGATGGCGACGACGAGCTCGGAGCGAGGTCTGAGCCTTCGGAGCCCCGGCCGATTCATGGCCACGGCAACGCGTTTGATCGACCTCTACCATCGGTTCCGCGACCGCTCCGAGCCCGTCCTTCGCGATCAGGTAATTCAGGCCTGGATGGACGTGCAAGTCTACCGCTGGTTTACCTTCCAGACGGTCACTCGCATGGGCCAAGGTGAAGAGATTGGGCCCGACTCCAGCATGAACAAGGTGTTTTGGTCGGAGATGGACGTGCGAACCCACGAAACCGCGCTTGCGATCATCGGGGACGCGCTCGAGCTCGACGAAGGCTCGCCAAGCGCGGTCGATGCGGGCGCGTGGATGAAGGGTTTTCAATTCGCGCTTGCCGGGCCCATCTATGCGGGCACCAACGAAATCCAACGCAACATCATCGCGGAGCGCGTCCTCGGCCTCCCGCGAAAGTAACGTCATGCGCTTTGCTTTCACCGACGACCAAAAGATGCTGCGAGATACCGTTCGCGAGGTTCTGCTGCGGGAGTGCGCGCCCGAAATCGTGCGCGCCGCCTGGGAAGGGCGGACCGATGGCGTTCGGGCCGCATGGAACACACTCGCGGAAACCGGCGTGATTGGGATGACGGCGTCCGAAGCGGCAGGCGGCATGGGCATGAGCGAGCTCGACCTCATGCTTCCCCTCGAAGAAATCGGCTATGCCGCCATGCCGGGCCCCATCGTCGATACCGTGGCGGTTGGAATTCCCCTGCTCGAAGCCGCGGGCACCGATGCGCAAAGGGAGCGTTGGCTCGGCCGGGCTGCGGCGGGGAAGGTGCGCATCGTAGTCTCCTTCGAAGGCGGAGAGATCGTGCCTCACGCGGTGTCCGCCGACGTCTTGATCGCCGAGCGGGGCGGCACGGCATTCTGCGTACCCATCGACGAGGTCTCCGTCCAGCCCGAAAGATCGGTCGACCGCGCACGTGAGCTCGGCCGGGTCTCGTTCGAGGCGAATCCGCGTTACCAAATGTGTGAAGACGTCAATACGGTCGAGCTCTTCGCGCTCGGCCGGGAGCGAGCCGCGCTCGGTACAGCCGCTCAACTCGTCGGGCTGTCTCGCCGCATGCTCGACATGGCCGTGCAGTACGCAAAGGATCGCGAGCAGTTCGGCAAGCCGATTGGCGCGCAGCAGGCGATCAAGCATCGGCTCGCGAACGCGCTCATCGAGCAAGAGTTTGCGCGACCGACCGTCTACCGTGCGGGCTGGTCGATGGCGACGTCCTCCCGTGACGCCGAGGTCGATGTCTCCCTTGCGAAGATCTATGCAGGCCAGGCTGCAAAATTCGTGGCCAAAGAAGCGCTGCAGGTACACGGCGCAATCGGCTACACGATCGAATGCGACCTGCATATGTGGATGAAACGCGCTTGGGCGCTGGCCGCGGCACATGGAGACGCGGCCCACCACCGCGAGCGGATAGGCCGCCACATTCTTTGAGCTCACGGGCTAGCGCCTTGCGGGCGAGTTCCGCTCCCTTTAGAAACAACGTCATAGCGAGGATCAAATGCCTGAAGCATACATCGTTGAAGCAGTTCGTTCGCCCGTCGGAAGAAAGAAGGGCGGCCTGAGCAAAGTCCACTCCGCGGACCTCGGCGCACACGCCATCAAGGGCGTGATCGAGCGCGCCGGGATCGACCCCGGCGTCGTCGAGGACGTCGTCTTTGGCTGCGTGGACTCGGTCGCGACCCAGGCCGGCGATATCGCTCGCACGTGTTGGTTAGCCGCCGGCTACCCGGAGCACGTGCCCGGTGTGACCATCGATCGTCAGTGCGGGTCATCACAGCAAGCGGTCCACTTCGCTGCGCAGGGCGTCATGAGCGGCACACAGGACGTCGTCGTCGCCGGCGGCGTTCAGAACATGAGCATGATTCCGATCGGCGCGTCGATGATCGCCGGCAAGGAGCTCGGAATTCCCGATCCCTTCTCCACCTCCGTCGGCTGGAGCGAGCGCTACGGCGACAGGCCGGTCAATCAGTTCTATGGCGCCGAAATGATCGCGAAGGATTGGGACCTCTCGCGCGAGGAGCTCGAGAAGTTCGCCCTCGAGAGTCACCGACGCGCGATTCAGGCGCAGAAGGAAGGCCGCTTCGATCGCGAGATCATCCCATTTGGCGACGTCACGGCCGACGAGGGACCCCGTCCCGATACCACGCTCGAGAAGATGGCGGCGCTTCCGATTCTCATGGAAGGTGGACGGCTCACCGCCGCGGTCGCGAGCCAGATTTCCGATGGCTCTGCCGCGCTTCTCGTCGTTTCAGAGAAGGCCCTCAAGGAGCACAAGCTCACACCACGGGCTCGCATCCACCATTTGAGCGTGCGTGGCGAGGATCCGATTCGCATGCTCTCGGCTCCGATCCCCGCGACGCGCTACGCCCTGGAGAAGTCGGGCATGAGCCTCGATGACATCGACCTCATCGAGATCAACGAAGCTTTCGCTCCGGTCGTCTGCGCCTGGGCCAAGGAGCTCAAAGTCGATCTCGCAAAGGTGAATGTGAACGGCGGCGCCATCGCCCTTGGGCATCCGCTGGGCGCAACCGGCGCCAAGCTCATGACGACCCTTCTGCACGAGCTCGAACGCACGGGCGGCCGCTACGGGTTGCAGACGATGTGCGAGGGCGGCGGTCAGGCCAACGTCACCATCATCGAACGACTCGGCTGAGATTGGGCTGGTCCTCAGCTAGGGACTGAATCGATTTTTTCCGCCGGCACTCGCGTAACGGCGTGTGATGTGCCGTACAGGACTTGGTGACTTTATCGACATCCGTCGATCTGCCCGGCATCATTGAAGTCCAGGCCCCGCATGAGCTCGAAGCTCCCAAGACAAGGTTCGAATCCACCGCCTCCAAGGCGCAAGCACTCAGAGGTTCGTCCCGCAGTGCAGGCCGATGAGCGGCGTCAAGCCGCCCGATGGGCGTCCGACGCCGAGATTCAAATTCTCTCGCCGATCCAAACGCGCGCCACGGCTCTCGACGTCAGTGCGATGGGCATCCAAGTCGCCCTCGACCAATGGCTGTCGACCGGCGCGCTCTGTGATTTGCGCATCACGACCCACACCGGGCGGGTGATCTTCAAGCGCGCCCGGGTGATTTGGGCTCGTCGCGTCGGCGAAGAGTGCGTGGCCGGCCTGCACGTGGTTGGTTCCATCGTGCCTCCTCCCGATCAGCAGTAGCCCGCGCGCCGTCGTTCGCAGCCCTTTTCGGCTCTGGTGAGCAGGCGGCTTGACGCGGAGCCCTCGGCAAAATAGAACATGTTTCACTTCTAGTGGACCTTTTTCTACCCGGAACCGGGAGGTGGACATGGCCAAAGTAGCCAACACAGCAGAGTACTTCGACACCCTTGCCGACCGTTTCCTGGCCGACCAGGCCAAGGGCGTGAACGCGACGATCCAGTACACCCTGTCTGGCGACGGTGGCGGCGAGTGGACCATCACGATCGCGGACGGCGAGTTCAAGGGCGTGCAGAGCGGTGGCGTCGAGAAGCCGACGCTCAACGTGATGATGGACGCCGCGAAGTTCGTCGAGATGGCGAATGGTGATCTCGACGGTCGTAAAGCGTTCCTTACGCGAAAGCTCAAAGTGAAGGGCAACATCGCCCTTGCCCAGAAGATGCAGAAGTTCTTCCCACAGGGCTAATCAGCGCCCAGGACGCGGAACACAGCCATGAGCGAGATTCTTTCGGCCCCGTACGTTCTCGAATACACATACACCCGGAGCACCGGGCCGGTCGTCGGCCGCTTCTTGGAAAGTCTTCGGTACGAAGTGCTCGAAGGCGTCAAGACGGCGGACGGTCGTGTGCTTTGTCCTCCTCTCGAATACGACGAGGAAGGCGAGCCGACGAAGGACGAGTTCGTTCAGTTGCGGCCGTCCGGCACGGTGAAGTCTTGGTCATGGGTGCCGGAGCCCCGCAAGGGGCATCCGTTCGACCGCCCCTTCGCATGGGCCCTCATTCAAATCGACGGCGCCGATAACGCAATGGTCCATGCCGTCGATGCAGGGAAGGCCAAGCGGATGAGGACGGGCATGCGGGTGCGTTTGCGTTGGGCGGATGAGAAGCGCGGCACCATCCGCGACATCGCCTGCTTCGAACCGATCGCTCCTTACCTGCCGAGCCCGGTTCACCTCGAATACGAAGTGAATCCTGGCAAGCACTACACCGCGTATCTGCGCGGCCTGCAGGAGGGCAAGCTGATCGGCGGCCGCGATCCGGAGGCGGGGAAGGTGTACGTGCCGCCGCGCGGAGCCGACCCAATGACGGGCAACCCCACCGACGAGTACGTCGAAGTGGCCGACGTCGGCGTGCTCACCACGTTCACGATCATTCGGATCCCGTTCGAGGGACAGAAGCTCACGCCGCCCTATTGCTTCGGCGCGATCGTTCTCGATGGCGCAGACAGCCCGATTTATCACCTGATCAGCGGTGTCCCGCACGACGAGATTCGGATGGGGATGCGTGTGAAGGCCAAGTGGAAGCCCCAGGATGAATGGGAGACTTCGCTCGAGAACATTCTTTACTTCGAGCCCACCGGCGAGCCGGATGCGCCCTTCGATAGCTACAAGGAGCATCTCTAGTGCGCGACGTCGCGATCGTTTCCTTTTCACAACTTCCGTCGGTGAAGGCGATCGACGCTACGGACGAACCGGAGCTCGTTCAACCGGTCACCTCCGACGCGATGAAGCAGGTGGGTCTCACGCAGGACGACATCGGCTTTACCTGCTCCGGGAGCACCGACTACCTGCCGGGGCGCCCTTTCTCGTTCGTTGCGGCAGTCGATGGGCTAAAGGCCTGGCCGCCGATTCGCGAGTCACACGTCGAGATGGACGGGGCCTTTGCGCTCTACGAAGCTTGGGTCCGCCTCATGCACGGCGACATCGACACCGCACTGGTGTTTTCGTTCGGGAAGAGCTCGCTCGGACCCGTTCCCGATATCTTGAACCTGCAGAATGACCCATATTACGTCCAGCCGCTCGGGCTCGATTCGATCAGCGCCGCCGCCCTTCAGGCCCAGGCGATGATCGACGCGGGCCAGGCGACCGAGCGCGACTTTGCAGAGGTCGTGGCGCGAAGTCGAAAGAACGCGATCGACAATCCAAACGCGCACATCAAGGGCGACTTCAGCGTGGACGAGATGCTCGAAGAGCCCTACGTCAGCTCGCCGCTGCGCAAAAGCTTTTGTCCCCCGCTTTCCGATTCGGCCGCGGCCATTGTGCTAGCCGTCGGGGACCGGGCGAGGAAGCTGGTAAATAGGCCAGCGTGGATTCGCGGTATCGACCATCGGACTGAACCGCATGCACTCGGCCAACGTGACCTCACGACATCGCCGTCTTCCAGGCTTGCTGCCGAGAACGCAGGCCTGGTGCAGGGAAGGGTCGACTTGGCCGAGCTTCACGCACCCTTCGCCCATCAAGAGATCATATTGCGGGAAGCCATGGGGCTCGGTGACGAGGTGAGCATCAATCCCTCGGGCGGCGCCTTGGCCGCCAACTCGCTGATGACCGCCGGGCTGATTCGCTTCGGTGAAGCAGCCAGCCGGATCCTCTCTGGAGATGCGGGTCGTGCTCTGGCCCACACCACCAATGGTGTCTGCCTCCAGCACAATCTGGTCGCCATTTTGGAGGGGGAATAATGGCGGAGCCATGTGCGGTCATCGGGATTGGCCAAACCAAGCATCGTGAGAGCCGTCGCGACCTCTCGATTCCCGGCCTGGTTCGCGACGCAGCGCTCCGCGCATTGCAAGACGCGGACATGACATGGAAGGACATCGACTCCATCGTGATCGGGACCGCTCCGGACATGTTCGAAGGCGTCATGATGCCGGAGCTCTGGTTGTCCGACGCGCTTGGTGCGGCTGGGAAGCCGATTTTCCGCGTGCATACGGCCGGTTCGGTGGGTGGTTCGACTGCGGTGGTGGCCGCCCATCTCGTTCAAGGCGGAGTTCACCAGAAGGTGCTCACTCTAGCATTCGAAAAGCAAAGCGAGTCCAACGCCATGTGGGCGCTTTCGCCGGCCATTCCGTTTCAGCCTCAGCTCGTTGCCGGTGCCGGCGGCTATTTTGCGCCGCTCATGCGTTCGTACATCCGCCGTGCAGACGCGCATCCGGACACCGGCTGCATGGTAGCGGTGAAGGACCGCCAGCACGGTTTGCTCAACCCGAATGCCCACCTCCACCTCGACCAGACGCTCGAACAGGTGAAAGCCTCACCGATGCTCTGGGATCCCATTCGCTATTCGGAGACCTGTCCCTCCTCTGACGGTGCCGTGGCAATGGTCCTCGTGAGCGAGAAACACGCGGGACGTGTGAAGAACCCGGCCTGGGTGAAGGGCACGTCGGTCCGGACCGAACGCACGTTCTTCGCGGGGCGTGACCAGGTGAACCCGGCCGCCGGCAAGCTTTGCGCCAAAGACGTCTACGGCGAGGCGGGCATCCACAACCCGCTCAAAGAGATCGACTGCGCCGAGGTCTACGTCCCGTTCTCCTGGTTCGAGCCGATGTGGCTCGAGAATCTAGGCTTTGCCGAACAAGGCGAGGGCTGGAAGATGACGATGGAAGGGAAGACCAAGATCGGAGGCGAGATGCCTTGGAACATGTCCGGTGGCGTCATGTGCACAAACCCAATCGGTGCCAGTGGTATGCTCCGCTTTGCCGAAGCCGCGCGCCAGGTGCGCGGGACGGCAGAGCGGCATCAGGTCGACGGTGCGAAGGTCGCGCTCGGTCACGCCTACGGAGGCGGCTCGCAGTTCTTCGCGATGTGGATCGTGAGCTCGGAGCGCTGAGCAGGATACACGATGGAATATAACCTTGCAGATCTCTACGAGGCAATTGCGGACACGGTTCCCGACAACGTGGCACTGGCCTCGGGCGACGTCCACCGCACCTACGCAGAGCTCGATAAGCGGGCCAACCGCCTGGCGCACTACTTTTCATCACGCGGCATTGGTCCTGGCGACCACGTCGGGCTGCATCTCTTCAACGGGCACGAGTTTGTCGAAGCGATTTTGGCGCTCTTCAAGATCCGGGCGGTGGGGATCAACATGAACTACAGGTTCGTAGGACCCGAAGTTCGCTACATGATCGAGAACGCGGACCTGGTGGCTGTGATTACCCAGCGACGCTTTGTGCCGGTCATCAACGAGGCGATGGAAGGTCGCGAGCCGCTCAGGTCGCTCATCGTGATCGAAGATGGTGCCGACGCGACCACCGACCAAGCGTCGATCGAATACGAGGCGGCGCTCGCGCAAGGGTCCGAAGAGCGAGATTTCGGGCCGAGGTCTGGCAAAGACCTCTACATCATCTACACCGGTGGGACGACAGGGATGCCCAAGGGCGTCATGTGGCGGCATGAGGACTTGTTCTTCACCGGGCTTCAAGGCGGTTCGCCAGGTGGTGATCCGGTCGAATCGCCGGAGCAGCTCATCGAGCAGGCCAAAGAGGGCTGGTACACCGTCACCATGCTTCCCTGCGCGCCGTTCATTCACGGTGCCGCGCAGTGGACGCAGTGGATCTGCCACACGACGGGTGGGAAGCTCGTCCTTCAGCACGGCCCAAGCTTCGACGCAAAGCGCATTCTGTCACTCATTGCCGAAGAGGAGGTGTCGACCATTTCGCTCGTAGGCGATGCGATGGCAATTCCTCTGGTCGAGGAGCTCAGAGACGGCGACTACGACATGTCGAACCTGGCGGTCATCGCATCCGCCGGCGCGATCCTTTCGGCGAGCATCCAGGAAGAGCTCGAAGCACTCCTTCCGGACGTGATGATCATCAACAGCTTCGGGACGAGCGAATCGGGCGACCTCGGTCGCGCAGCGGGCGATGAGGAGAGCCATGAGAACCGCCCGTCGTTCTACATGGGTGACGAGGTCACCGTTCTGGACGAGAGCGGCGAGCAGATCGAACCCGGGTCCGGCAAGATTGGCATGGTCGCTCGATCGGGCCGCTTGCCCATCGGCTATTACAAGGACCCAGAGAAGACCGCTGAGCGATTCAAAGAGTTCAAGGGGAAGCGCTGGGTCGTACCCGGGGACTTCGCTACCATCGAAGAAGACGGCCGCATCACCTTTCTCGGCCGCGGCAGCAAATGCATCAACACGGGTGGGGAGAAGGTCTTCCCCGAAGAAGTGGAAGAAGCCTTGAAGGCGCACCCAGACGTCATCGACGCGCTCGTTGTGGCGGTTCCCGATCCCCGCTTCGGGTCCAAGGTCGCTGCGGTCTTCAATACGCGGGGCAATCAAACCCTCTCTCTCGACGAGGTACAGGAGCACTGCCGCAAGCACATCGCCGGGTACAAAGTTCCTCGGCAGATCACCATTACCGAGACGGTTTCCCGCATGCCGAGCGGAAAGCCGGACTACAAGTGGGCGGAGGAGATCGCCCGACATCAGGCAAGCGCTTAGACCTGCGCGAACAAGTCGCAGCATCAGAGGAACCATGTCAGCAGGACAAGACGAAGAGGAGCTCTTTCCTGGCTATCCGCGTGGATGGTTCGTCGTCGGCTTGTCGACCGAGCTCGCAGTCGGCGACGTCAAACCGATCAGATACTTCGGCAGGGAAATGGTTCTTTATCGTGCCGAAAGCGGCGCCGCGGTCGTGCACGACGCGTTTTGTCCTCACCTGGGCGCGCACCTCGGGCATGGTGGCAAAGTGGTCGGCGAGACGATTCAGTGCCCGTTTCACGCCTGGCGCTTCGACGAGACCGGTAAGTGCGTAGACGTCCCCTACGCCAAACGGATTCCGCCACGCGCCTGTGTGCAGAATCGCCCAGTGCAGGAGCACAACGGTTTGATCTTCATGTGGAACGCTCGCGTCGAAGACGAAGAGCCGACCTGGGAAATTCCCGACATCCCCCAGTACGGCAGTGATGGCTGGACCGACTGGGGCGCGGAGTTGATCGACATCAAGACGCACCCGAAAGAAATCGTAGAGAACCTGGCGGACAAGGGGCACTTCGGTCCGGTGCATGGCACCTGGGCCAACGAATTCGGCAACGAGTTCAAGGACTACATCGGCATTCAGAGGGTGAAGGGAGTCGCCTATCCGCGCGGCGGAGGCGAAGATCACTTCGAGCTCCAGTCTACGTACTACGGACCGGGCTATATGCTCACCGAGATGCAGAGCGTACTTCCGAACATCATGCTTCTGTGCCACACGCCCGTCGATAAGAACCGCGTTCATGTTCGGATCGGCGCGATGATCGACATCTCGAACGTCAAAGAGGGCAAAGATCAGTTTCAGGAAGGGTACCGCGAGAACATCATCGTCGGCTTCAAGGAAGACATCGCGATTTGGGAAAACAAAAAATACCGAACGCGGCCGATTCTCTGCGATGGTGATGGCGACGTGGGAGCCCTGCGCCGCTGGTATCAGAAGTTCTACATGCCCCAGGCAGAGGTTGGATATTGACCATGGATGATCGAGCCAAGCGCATCGTTGAAACGGCCGTCGCACTCGCGGAGCGAGACGGATACCAGGCGGTTCGGCTGCGGGACGTCGCGGCCAGTGCCCAAGTTGCGCTCGGTACGGTCTACAAGCGCTTCGCCAGCAAAGAAGAAATCCTCATTGCAGCCCTCGAGCAGGAGAGCGAAAAGCTCGTCGCCAAGATCGGCAAAAAGCCGGTCCCCGGCGAAGGCCCTCGGGAACGTGTGCACTTCGTCTTCTCGGCGCTCACCAAGGGGCTTTTGCGTCGGCCCAATCTCGCGAAGGCATTGGTTCGCTCCCTCGCCTCGGGTGACCCGAACATCACGGAGCGAGTCGCGAGCTTTCATGCGCTCATCACAGCAATGGTCATGGCTGCGATTCGTGGCGAGGCAGCGTCCGATCAAGCAGAATGGGGCGGCGACGTCGACGAACGCGAGCGCACCATTGCTTCGATTCTGCAAAACGTTTGGTTTGCTTCCTTCGTCGGCTGGGCCGGTGGCTTGCATGAGGCGTCCCAGCTTCTCTCGGACATCGACAAGACGACTGAGCTCCTATTGACTGACTAGGCGAGGGCGCATCAACTCTGCTCAGCGATTCCGATGGGTGCTTCCTTGTCCGAAGGGCTGTGAGAACGCGCTCGCGCAGGAGGTCAAGGACCTGGACATCGAGGTCGCCGACGTGCGGCCGACTGCAGTCCATGTGTCCGCGAGCTTGCAGGAAGGCTACCGCCTTTGCTTGTGGTCGCGCGTGGCCTCACGGGTCTTGCTCCCGATCCTGGAACTGGACGCCGACGACGATACGGAGCTTTACGAGGCTCTCAGGGCGGTCCCCTGGTGGGAGCATTTCGACGCCAAGCAGACCTTTGCAATCGGTAGCTCTCAGTCCCCGAAGAGTCCCTTTCCTTCGCACTACTGGGTGCAACGGGCGAAGGACGCCATCGTCGATAGCTTTCGAGACCATGCGGGCTCGCGTCCGAGCATCGACAAGAAAGCCCCTGCGATTCGCCTACACCTCCATATCGGCGAACGGCACCACGAGCTCGCTCTCGATTTCTCAGGGGAGGCATTGCACCGGCGTGGCTACCGCAAAGCGGGCGGGAAGGCGCCTCTCAAGGAAAACCTCGCCGCGGCGATTCTCTATCTTGCAGGATGGCCGGAGGCGGCCCGCCAAGGACTGTCGCTCATGGACCCGACCTGCGGGTCAGGCACGTTCTTGATCGAAGCGGCCTTGATGGCCACGAACTGTGCGCCGGGGCTCTTGCGCGAACGTTTTGGCTTCGAACACTGGCGCAAACACGACGCTTCGGCATTCGCAACGGAGCTGGATGCAGCGCTGACGGCTCGACGGGCTGCATGTCCGACGCGGATCTTCGGCTGCGACGCCTCCGAGCAGGCGCTTGGCTACGTCCGGGAGAACCTCGCGGCGGCAGGCGTCGAACAACACGTCTCGCTGGCGGTCAAAGAGCTTTCCGAAGTCGAAAGACCAACCGACTCGGGCATCTTGGTGTGCAATCCGCCCTACGGTCACCGGCTCGGCGACGAGGGTACCCTCTTCTTGTTCTATCAGTCGCTAGGAGATGCCCTCAAGCGCGCCTTCGACGGATGGACCGCTTATGTGTTCGCCGCCCACGGAGGCAACCTCAAACACCTCGGTCTTCGGCCCGCGCGGCGACACGTCCTCTACAATGGCGCGATCGAATGTCGCCTGGTGGAGATCCCCGTGCGCGGAGCGACCGGTGGAGAGTCCGCCAAACCACCCGCCTGGCGAAAGCCGAGCGAGAAGGCGTCGATGTTCGCCAATCGGATCAAGAAGAACAAGAAGAAGTGGGGGCGTTGGGCAAAGCGCAATGGAATCGAATGCTACCGGATCTACGATGCCGACATCCCCGAGTACCACGTCGCGGTCGACCGCTATGGCCCAAAAGCCGTGGTTCACATCTTCCAGAAGGAACGTGACGCGGACGACGATCGCGCCAAGCAACGCGTCCAAGATGTCCTGCTGACACTTCCCGAGGCGCTTGGCATCGACCCCGGCGACCTGGTGGTGAAGGTCCGGCGCAAGCACGAGCAAGGCGACCAGTACGCGCGCATCTCACAGCAAGAGAGCGACATGGTCGTGAGCGAAGGCGACCTCCGCTTCGTGGTCAACGTGGAAGACCGAATCGACACCGGCCTCTTCTTGGATCACCGCACGGTCCGCGCCTACGCCCAGGAGCACTGCAAGGGAAAGCGAATGCTCAATCTCTTTGCATACACCTGCTCGGTCAGTGTGGCGGCAGCCGTAGGCGGAGCCAAGCAGACCAGCAGCGTCGACCTGTCCAACACCTATCTGGACTGGGGCAAGAAGAACTTCGAAGCCAATGGCGTAGATCCCACGAAGCACCGATTCATCCGCGATGATGCCACCCATTGGATCGCCAGGGACCGCAACAGCTATGACTGGATCTTCATCAACCCGCCCACGTTCTCACGCTCCAAGATGAGCAAAGGCGCCTTCAACATCCACAAAGACCACCAGAGTCTGCTCGATGACGCCATGAGCTCCCTCGACAAGAAGGGCGAGCTGCTCTTCACGACCCACGCCCGCGCCTTCGAGCTCGACGAAGCGATCACGCGCCGCTTCCGAGTCCAAGACGCGACCAAAGAATTCGTGCCGCCCGATTTCGTCCGGTACCCGTTTCAGGCGTTTCGGATCACGCGTCCAGCTTGAACACGCGGCTTGCGTTCTCGCGCAGGAACTTCGGCCAGACCTGATCTTTGAATGGCACGTTCTGCATCTCGGTGAAAATACGCTCGAGGGAGAGCCCCATGGGGAAGTAGCCGGCGTACATGATCTTGTCGGCGCCGCGCGTGTTGGCGTAGTCGATGATCGCCTTGGGGTAGTGCTTCGGGGCAAAGGCACTCGTGCTGTAGTAGAGGTTGGGGTACTTGAGCATCAGCTTGACCGCGAGGTCGACCCAGGGCTCGCCCCCGTGGCGCATCACGAACTTGAGCTCCGGGAAGAACCAGCAGACCTCGTCGATGTGCTCGACCTTTTGCGGCGCCATCGGGATGCGCGGTCCGGGGACGCCAACGCAGAGGCAAATCGGGATGTCCAGGTCAACGCAGGTCGCGTAGATCGGGTAGTACTTCTTGTCGTTCAGTGGGACCTGCGGACAGAGGCCGGAGGGGAATCCCGTCACGGCCTTCAGGCCATGGTCCTTGTGCAGCTGCCGAATCTTCCGGACTTCGTCCATGCCGTTGTTCGGATTCGCACCATAAGAGGGAAAAAAGCGATCAGGGCGCTTCTGGCACGCGTCGAGGTTCGTCGAGTTCGGCCCCGAAATGCCCAGCATGGCCCGCTCGACGCCCCATTTGTCCATCTCGCCAATCGCGTACTGGACATAGTCCTTCTGATCGCCGATTTCCGGGATGTCCTTGAACATGTACTGAGCCGGCATCTTGAAGGCCTTTCGGCTCTCCTCGTCGAGCAGCAGAGGCTTGATGAACTCGTACCAAGCCGTCGGGTCCCCGTCGGGGATGTTCATCATGAGGTCGATGGCTCGGAGGCCGGTCGGTATCGGCATGAAATCGCGTCCTTTCGGGGTCCCCCGCGGAGCCCTATGCTGAGAGGAGGTCCGCTGGACATGTGCCCGCCCATAGGCTAGAACACGTTCTAGTTTATGGCTTGAGGCGGACCATCTGTAAAGCGTTGAATGTAGACACCATCAAACGCCCGCGGCACGAGCCGATGGCCTCTGGAGAAAGCATCATGGACGGAGATCATAGCCCCATCCCGACGCGCGACGAGCTGATTCAGCGTGCCCGAGATCTGGCGCCGAAGCTGCAGGAGCGATCCAAGGAAGCCTGCGAGCTGCGACGGCTCCCGGACGCGACGATCGAGGATTTCCACCGGCTTGGGTTCTTCAAAGTCGTCCAACCCAAACGCTATGGCGGCTATGAGATGGACCCGTCCATCATCTTCGACTTGCAACTCGAGCTCGGGCGCGGCTGTGCGTCTAGCGCATGGGTCTATGGCGTGCTCAACGTTCACTCTTGGCAGCTCTCGCTCTTTCCCGAGGAAGCCCAAGACGAAGTGTGGCGCGAGAATCCAAGGACGCTAATCTCCTCGTCGTACATGCCGGTCGCAAAGACGGAGTGGGTCGATGGAGGCGTGACCCTCAGTGGTCGCTGGTCTTTTTCTAGTGGCTGTGACTTTTGCGAGTGGGCATTTCTCGGCGGCTTCGTCCCGACCGAAGAAGGCAAGCCCCCCGACATGCGAACCTTCCTCGTGCCGCGTTCCGACTACGAGATCATCGACAACTGGCACGTGTCGGGCTTGCGAGGTTCCGGCAGCAAAGATGTGGTCGTCGATGGCGCTTTCATTCCCGACCATCGCATGCACAAGTTCTCGGACGGATTCAGGCAGAAGAGCCCGGGCAACGGGATCAATTCATCCCCGGTTTACAAGTACCCATTCGGCCAAATTCACGTGCGTTCCGTTTCGACGCCTGCCGTTGGGGCTGCCTTTGGCGCGCTGGACGCCTACATCGATTTCATGAAGACGAAGGTCTCTCAGGCAACCGGCGGCAAAGCGAAGGACTCGTTCACCAACAGCCTGGTCGCCGCAGAAGCCACGGCAGCGCTCGACCGTGAGGTTTTGACCTTGCGACGCAACTTTGAAGAGATGTTCGGGTACCTCGAAAAAGGAGAAAAGATCCCGCTCGATCGGCGCGTTCACTTTCGAAACGACTCGGCCCGCGCGGTCCGGGTATCTACCGAGGTGGTCGAACAGCTGTTCGTTGCCTGCGGTGCACGTGCAGCCTTCGAAGACCACCCTGTCAACCGTCACTTCCAAGATATTCATGCGATTCGTTTGCATCATGCAAACGGGCCCGAGGGACCTGCCGCCAACATGGGTGGCGTTCTCTTCGGCGAGAGCAACTCGGATTTCTTCATCTAGTAGGCATGGATGATGCGGCGAGACGACAAAAAATCGAGCAGCTCGGAGACGAGCTGTTCGATGCCCTGCGGGCGCGTCGAACGCTGACGCCACTCACCGAGCGCTGGCCGGATATCCGAATCGAAGACGCGTATCACGTGTCGCTGCGGATGGTGAATCGCCGTATCGAAGACGACGGCGAGCAAATCATCGGCAAGAAGATCGGTGTCACAAGCCGAGCCGTTCAGGAGATGCTCGGCGTATTTCAACCAGACTTCGGATACCTGACGGACAAAATGTTGTACCCCAACGGCGGGCTGATGCCGATCAGCGAGCAGTTGATCCAGCCGCGCGCTGAAGGGGAAATCGCCTTCCAGCTCAAGAAGGACCTCGAGGGGCCCGGCGTCACCAACGACGATGTCCTGGACGCGACCGATTATGTGATGGCCTGTTTCGAGGTCGTCGACAGCCGTGTCCATGGCTGGAAGGTCAAAATCCAGGACACCGTTGCCGACAACGCAAGCTGTGGCCTGTTCGTCCTCGGTGACGAGCACGCCGACCCAAGGGGGCTCGATTTTCCAAATCTAAAGATGCGGGTCTACAAGAACGGCGAGCTGCTGAGCGAGGGCTTGGGCTCGGCGGCGCTCGACTCGCCTCTCAACTGTGTCAGCTGGCTCGCCAATACCCTCTCGAAATTCGGCATCAGCTTGAATGCAGGCGACGTGGTGCTCTCCGGCTCGTTGGTGCCCCTCGAACCCGTGGTCGCGGGCGACGAGATGAATCTCGAAGTCGAAGGGGTCGGGACCGCTTCCGTACGGTTCACTTAGGAGAGTAGGCAGAGATGACGACGAAAGTGAAGGCAGCGATCATCGGCTCCGGCAACATCGGCACCGACCTGCTCTACAAAGCGCTTCGAAGCGAAATCATCGAGCCGATCTGGATGGTTGGCATCGATTCTGAATCCGTGGGGTTACGCCGAGCGAAGGAGCTCGGCCTCAAGACGACCGCCGAGGGCGTCAAGGGCATGGAGTCGCACATCGCCGAGGACAAAGTACAGATCGCATGGGACGCGACGAGTGCGTACGTCCACGAGTCGAACAACGAGCTCGTCAAAAAGTACGGTGTAAGGATGGTCGACCTCACGCCTGCCGCCATTGGCCCTTTTTGCGTGCCGCCCGTCAATCTTCGCGAGATGGTCGGGCGTTCCGAGCAAAACGTGAACATGGTGACCTGTGGCGGTCAGGCGACGATACCCATGGTTGCAGCCGTCAGCCGAGTGCAGCCCGTCGAATACGGGGAGATCATTGCAACAGTCTCGTCAAAGTCGGCCGGTCCGGGGACGCGCAAGAACATCGACGAGTTTACGCGCACCACGGCCAGGGGTGTGGAGGTCGTCGGTGGTGCGAAGCGAGGCAAGGCGATCATCATCATCAATCCCGCGGAGCCGCCACTCATCATGCGCGACACGATTCACTGCCTCACCGAGGACACTCCCAAGCAAGAGGAGATCATCGAATCGGCTCGGCAGATGATTGCCGAGGTTCAGAAGTACGTTCCTGGCTATACGCTCAAGAACGGTCCCGTGTTCGATGGCAATCGCGTGTCGTTCTACATGGAAGTCGAAGGGCTCGGTGACTTCCTGCCGAAGTATGCTGGCAATCTCGACATCATGACGGCCGCGGGCTTGCGGACCGCCGAGCTCATCGCCGAAGAAATCCAGCGAGCGGAGGCAGCATGAATCTCCAAGGCAAGAAGGTGACACTTCACGACATGAGCCTGCGCGACGGTATGCATCCGCAACGTCACCAGCTCACGCCCGCGCAAATGATCGAGGTGGCGACGGCCCTCGACGCAGCGGGTGTCCCGCTCATCGAGGTCACGCACGGCGACGGGCTTGGCGGAGCGTCCGTGAACTACGGCTTTCCAGCGGCGAGCGACGAGGAGTACCTTCGAGCGGTCGTACCCAAGATGAAGAGCGCCAAGATCTCCGCCCTACTGATTCCGGGGATTGGCACGGTCGATCACCTGCGGATGGCCCACGACTGCGGGGTGCAGACGATTCGTGTCGCCACGCATTGCACCGAGGCGGACGTTTCCGAGCAGCACATCGGCCTCGGCGCCAAGATGGAAATGGACACCGTGGGCTTCCTGATGATGGCTCACATGATCGGCCCGCAGCAGCTCCTCGAGCAGGCTAAGCTCATGCAGGGCTACGGCGCGAACTGCCTCTACATCACCGATTCGGCTGGGTACATGCTTCCCGACGACGTGAGCGCAAGGGTCGGCCACCTTCGCGAAAAGCTCGATGCAGAGGTCGAGGTGGGTTTCCACGGTCACCACAACATGCACATGGGGATTGCGAACTCGCTTGCGGCCATCGAGGCCGGCGCCGGGCGCATCGATGGCTCCGTAGCCGGCATGGGTGCAGGCGCAGGGAACACGCCGCTCGAGTCGTTCGTTGCCGTCCTTCACCGGATGGGCGTCGAGACCGGGGTCGACATGTGGAAGCTGATGGATGTCGCTGAAGAGATCGTCTATCCGATGATGACCCACAAGGTCCGCGTCGACCGTGATTCCCTCACGCTTGGCTATGCCGGGGTCTATTCGTCCTTCTTGCTTCACGCGAAGCGCGCTGCCGAAAAGTATGGGCTCAAGTCGACCGACATTCTGGTCGAGCTAGGGCGATTGAAGACGGTGGGCGGCCAGGAAGACATGATCGAGGACGTCGCCCTCGACATGAAGAAGGCCGGAGCCGCAGAGTGACCGCGTGACTGACCAGCTGGAGGCATTCCGCGCCGAAGCGCGCGCTTGGGTTCGTGAGAACGCACCGAAGTCGCTCTGGGGAACCAGCGGCAGCGGGCCGTTCGACGGCTACTGGGGCGGGTCCAAATGCGAGGAGACCGAACCCGATATCCTGCGCTGGCGTGACCTGGCCATCGAGAAGTCCTGGACGGCGCCGGCGTGGCCCAAGGAATACGGCGGCGGTGGCCTCAGCCGCGAGCAGGAGAACATCCTCCACGAAGAGATGAAGGCGATCGCAGTGCCGCGTCCGGTAGCGGGGCAGGGTCTCGCAATGTTCGGGCCGGTTCTGCTCGAGTACGGAAACGATGCGCAGCGGGAGCAACACTTGCCGGCCATTGCCCGAGGTGAGGTGCGGTGGTGCCAGGGCTACTCCGAGCCCAATGCCGGGTCCGATCTCGCGAACGTACAGCTCAAAGCGGTGCACGACGGTGACGATCTCGTTTTGAATGGCCAGAAGGTTTGGACTTCACATGCCGACCTGAGCGATTGGATCTATTGCCTCAGCCGGACCGACCCGAACGCGCCCAAGAGGCAAATGGGCATCTCGGTGATTTTGGTGGACCTCGATACGCCAGGGATCACGGTGCGCCGCATCGATCTCATCAGCGGCTATTCTCCGTTCTGCGAGACCTTTTTCGACAACGTCCGCGTGCCCGCCGGAAATCTCGTGGGTGCCGAGAACCAAGGCTGGACGATTGCGAAAGCGATTCTCGGGCACGAGCGCGCCTCAATCGGCCGCTCGATTGCGCGCCAGCCCGGGTCCGCCCAGCGTGAGGTCGTGGCCAGAGCACGCAAGCACCTGGCATTGCCCGAAGGCGCCATTCCCGATCCGCTTCTGCGTGACGAGCTGGCGACGCTTGGGATGCTCGAAGAGGCGTTCCACCTCACGCTTGCCCGCATTCAACAGAGCGCTGAGTCAGGCACGCCCGGGCCTGAAGGCTCGATCACCAAGATCGTGGGGTCTGAGCTCAAGCAGAGGCGATTCGAGCTCGGCATGCAGGTCGCAGGCACGCAGGGCCTCGGTTGGGAAGGGCCGGGCTTCGACGAGGATGATCTTCAGTACACCCGTGATTGGCTGCGATCGCGTGCCAGCACGATCGAAGGCGGCTCGTCCGAAATTCAAAAGAACATCGTCTCCAAGCGAGTGCTCGGCCTGCCGGAGGGGAAGAAATGACCGAGGACAGGGCGCCTTTTCTTCTTCTGAATGATGAGCAGGAGATGCTGTCGAAGACGGCTTACGATTTCATCCGCGAGCGCGCACCGGCTGCGCGCATACGAACCTTCCGGGATTCGAACGATGCCGTCGGTTTCTCTCGCGAGCTCTGGCGCGAGATGGCGGAGCTGGGCTGGCTCGGCTTGCAGATTCCCGAACCGTACGACGGCCTGGGGCTCGGCTTCTTCGACCTCGCGGTCGTTCTCGAGCAAAGCGGGCGCGAGCTGATGCCCGAGCCCTTCGTGTCCACCTTGTTGCTCGGCACCCAAGCGTTGCTTCTCGGGGGCAGCGAGGAGCAGAAGAAGTCGCTTCTGCCCGGAGTCGCAGCCGGTGACACGCTGATCACCGTCGGCTACGAGGAAGCGGGCAGCCGGGGAAGGGCCTACAAGCCAGCGACCGTAGCCAAGAAGTCGCGCGTCGGCTTCGAGCTCAGTGGCGAGAAGCTGCAGGTGCTCGACGCACACCTCGCCGATCGGATCATCGTATCGGCGGCGACCTCCGACAATGGGTTCACCTTGTTCTTGATCGACCCGACGCACAAAGGCGTCAAGGTCACGCGACAGTCTCGCATGGACGGCCTGAACGCAGCCATCGTAAGACTCGAACGCGTCCCAGCGAAGAGCGACGCAGTGGTCGGTGAGCTGGATGCAGGCGCGTTCCTCTTGGAGGCGGTTTTCGATCGAGCTTCGGTGGGCCTCGCGGCACAGATGCTTGGCGCGTCGGAGCAGGCATTCGCCGACACCATCGACTACATCAAGGAACGCGAGCAGTTTGGTGTGCCGATCGGCTGTTTCCAGGCGCTTCAGCACCGCGCGGTGTCGGTGTACACGGACATCGCGCTGACACGGTCTGCCGTGCTTGCCGCCGCGAGGGCCATCGACGCGTCGCCAGAGGAAGTCCCACGCTTGGCGTCGCTCGCGAAGGCGATGGCCTCGGAAACGTTCATGCATGCCGCGAAGGAAGCCATCCAAATGCATGGTGGGATCGGTGTGACCGACGCGCACGACATTGGTTTTTACATGAAGCGTGCACAAGCAACGTACATGACGTTTGGAATGCCCTCCCAGCATCGGCAGCGTTGGGCGGAGCTTCACGGCTACTAGCGACCAACAAGGAAGAGCGAGAAGCACCATGAAAAGGTTTGAAGGAAAGAATGTCGTGATTACCGGCGCCGCCGCGGGCATCGGCCAAGCCACCGCTCAGCGCATCGCGGAGGAGGGTGGCAACGTTGCTCTGATCGATATCAATGCCGAGGGGCTGGCGGCCACCAAGCAGATTGTCGAAGCCCAGGGAGTCAAAGCCTGGGTCTACGAGTGCAATGTCTCCGACGGTGCTCGCGTCAAAGAGGTGATCGATAAAGCCGCACAAGACATGGGAGGCTTCGACACTTTGTGTCACTGCGCGGGCATCCTCCGCACCTACCACACCCATGAGATGACGTTCGATCAGTGGCACCAGATCATCGACATCAACCTAAACGGCACGTTTTACGTTAACCACGCCGCGCTTCCGCATCTGCTGAAGAACCGATTCAGTGCGATCGTGAACTGCTCGTCGACTTCGGCGCTGGGCAGCCACCCCTGGATGAGTGCCTACGCGGCATCGAAGGGAGGGATCCTCTCGATGACCCGGGCCCTTTACCAGGAGTACGTGAAGCAAGGCCTTCGCGCGAACTGCGTAGTCCCCGGTGGCATCGCGACTTCCCTCCATGGAGACTTCAAAGCCCCCGAAGGTGCCGACATGGAGCTGCTCAAGGGCGCCATGCCCTTCGTAGGTTTCGCCAAACCCAAACACGCTGCATCCGTCATCGCGTTTTTGGCATCCGACGACGCCCGCTACATCAACGGTACCGAAATCCGAGCCGACGGCGGCGCCCTGTCATAAGCAGGCGCCCTCGTAGGGGACACGCTCCCCCTCGAAAAGCGTGCTAATAACCGACGCTTAGACTGCACATCGCGCAAACTTGTTCCCCTTACGGTGAACGCGGTTGGCGAAGTCAGTTCTTATCCCGCGCCAGCTCTTGAACTCGAGCAAGCACGCTTGGGTCAACCTTTTGGAGCGCGCCAGCGTCGTGGGGTGGTTGCGGGTCGTACTCGATCATCAGCTGCAAAGCTTTTGCGGTGGTCGCATCCGTGAGTTGTTCGGCAAGACGCAATGCCATGTCAATGCCGCTCGAGACACCTGCGGCAGTGATGATCTTTCCTTCTTGAACGACGCGGTCTTCGGTGGGAGTGGCGCCGTATTTCAGCAGCAGGGGTCTTGCGGAGAAGTGTGTCGTTGCCTTCCGCCCTTTGAGCAGACCCGCCGCAGCGAGCAGCAATGACCCCGTGCATACAGAGGTCGTGAACTGACTCGTCGCATGCGCGTTGCGAATCCAATCGAGAATCACATCGTCGTGCACGAGCGCGCGTGTCCCAATCCCACCTGGAATCAACAAAACGTCAGGGTTACTCAATTCGTCGAATGTGCAATCGACCGTAAGCCCCAAGAACCCATTGTCGGTTCGAACTTCGCCCTTGCGATGCCCGACGAAACGCACCTCCGCCCCAGGCAGGCGTTGAAGCACTTCATATGGCCCTACCGCGTCCAGCGCGGTTACTTGTTCAAATAGCGCCACCGCAATTTCCATGGGGACACGCTATACCCCAAAAAACTTAGAGATAACAAGGCACTATGCGGCATACCGCGAAAACACAACTTTGGGCCGCCTTGGTCGACAACGATCGCATGCCCCGACTACCTCGACATCTCATCGTCATCCCGCAGCAGCCCCACCACGTCATTCTGCGAGGCAACAATCGTCGACGGCTTTTTTCCTACCCTCGCGAAAAGCGCTTTTTTCTTGGTTGCCTATTGCAGGCCAGCGTCAAGCAGTGCGTCCCCGTCCATGCCATCACGCTGATGACGAATCACGTTCATCTCATCGTCACACCCTGTGACCATCTGCAGCTTTCGCGTTTCGTTGGCCATTTTGCTCAGCGATACGCACAATTCCGCAATGTCAGTCGCGGCGCGACCGGGAAGCTGTTTGAGCAACGATACAAGTCCATCCCGATTGTCTCTGATGAGCAAATGGCGATTACCATAGCGTATGTCGAGCTCAATCCGGTGCACGCAAAGATCTGCTCAGAGCCAGAGGCATATCGTTGGTCCACCTACCCGCAGCATGCCGGGTACCGGGCGCATGAGCCCGTCGTCGCGAAGTTGTGGAGTCCGAGCGGTTGGTATCAATCCCTTGGAGGCGACCCGAACCAACGAGCCGCCGCGTTCCGCGACTGGTTCACTTACTACCGCGCCCGCGACGACTGGGCTCAGGTCTACCCAAATCCGAAATCCCAGCACGACCGGAAGCGGTTCGAACGTCCCGATCGAAGCCGAGCGACGTGAGTTTGCGCGGTGCACGATCTAAGTGGCTGAAAGCACGCAGGTTTTGGAGCGAGAGCGTGTCCCTAGGTGAGTTGGCCACGGACGAACGGTAAGTAGGTCGGGTGCCAGAAGCGTTCTCGGATGAACGACTCGATGTCTTCGGGGATGTTCTCTCGGCGGGCTACGCCATCGGCGATGGCTTGTTTGACGACGGCGGTGGCGACTCGGACCGAGGTCTCCTGAATGTCGTTGACCGGTGGGTAGATGAGGCCGCCTTCGACGTATTTCTCGATGGTGTAGTCGGCCAGGGCTTGGGATGCTTCCAACACCATGCCGTCCGTGATGGACTTGGCGTCACTCAGGATTGCGCCGAAACCGAGACCCGGGAAGATGAAGGCATTGTTGCCTTGGCCGATCGGGTGCGTAACGCCGCCCATCATGACCGGCTCAAAGGGGCTGCCGGTTGCAACAATCGCCTTACCATTGGTCCAGCGGAAAATGTCGACGGGCTTTGCTTCCGCCGAGCTCGTGGGGTTCGAGAGCGGGAAAATGATCGGCCACTTGTGGTTTTCGGCCATGGCGCGGACAATTTCCTCGTTGAATGCGTCCGGTCGACCAGAGAGGCCCAATAGAACCGTGGCTTGCGTATTGCGAATCGTCTCAACCAAATCGGGTGTGTCGCCTTCGAACTTCCAATCCCGAGTGATCGCGCGGTCATGTGCAAAGCCGCGTTTGTACTCTTCCATGTCGCGGTCGGTCAGAAGCAGCCCCTGGGAATCGAGCACAAACACGCGTGATTTCGCCTCCGCACGGCTCAGGCCAGCTCGAACCAGGCCTTCTCGAATCGCCCAGGCCACGCCGACTCCCCCTGCGCCTGCGCCATGAATCACGAAGATCTCGTCCTTGAGGCTTTCGTTGCGAAGATGGCAGGCTGCCAGGATACCCGCGAGCGCGACGGCGCCCGTTCCCTGGATGTCGTCGTTGAATGAAGGGCCGCGCTCGCGGTACCGCTCGAGCACCGTGAAGGCCGCAGTCTTCGAAAGATCCTCCCACTGGATCACCGCATCGGGCCACCGCTTCCAAACCGCATCGACAAATTGGTCGAGGAACTTGTAGTAGTCGTCTCCGCGGAGCCGCTTCTGACGGACGCCCAAGTAGTTTGGGTCGTTGATCAGGTCCATGCGATCGGTGCCCACATCGAGTGCCACCGGCATCGTGTGGAACGGGCTGACGCCACCGCCGACCGTGTAGAGCGCCATCTTTCCGATCGGAATCGCTAGGCCACCGTAGCCCTGGTCGCCGATCCCGAGAATCGCCGAGGAGTCCGTCGCGACGATCATACGGACGTCTTCCATCGGGTAGCACTCGAGTGTTTGATCGGCCCGATCGATGTTGAGCGGCGAGTACGAAAGACCCCGAGGGTTCTGGTAAAGCGCGCTGAACTGCTGCACCGCAGCGCCGACGGTCGGTGTGTAGACGATGGGCAACATCTCATCGAGATGCTTTTCGAGCAATGCGTAAAAGAGAATCTCCTGCCGTTCTTGCACCGCGCGAAGGTACTGGTACTTGTCGATATCGGTCGGCGCCTGGACGAAGCCCTCGTAGACGCGTTCGATTTGCTGTTCGAGCGTGTTGTACTGCGGCGGAAGAAGGCCACCGATTCGAAGCGCGACACGCTCTTCGTAGCTGAATGCCGTGCCCTTGTTGCTCAGCACCAAGCGCAGGAGCGCGATGCCATCGAGATAGACCTCCATGTACTTGCGTCCATGATCGTCTTCTTTGAGGTCGAACAGGCGGCTAACGCGTTTGCGCGGCATGTCGGTCCTTTCCTTAGGCGGCTTCGATGGCGTTCACGACTGCGCCCGCCATCTCCGTTGTCCCGAGCGAACGCTGCCCGCCGCTCAAATCTGCCGTCCTGAGGCCACTGTCGAGGACCTTTTGAACTGCGCTTTCAATCGTTTGCGCATCTTCATCGAGGTTGAGGCTGTGCCGAAGCAGCATCGCCGCGCTCAAGATTGTGCCGAGCGGGTTTGCGATCCCCTTGCCGGCAATATCCGGCGCGGAGCCGTGGATGGGCTCGTAGACGCCCAGGGTGCCCTCGCCGAGCGATGCGCTTGGGAGCAGCCCGAGCGAGCCAGTCAAGACAGCGCCCTCGTCCGAGAGAATGTCACCGAACATGTTGCCGCTGACGATGACGTCGAACGACGACGGGTCGGTGACGAGGCGCATGGCTGCGGAGTCAACGAGCTGGTGGTCGAGAGGAATGTCGGGGTTTTCTTTGCCGACCTCGGTGGCGATTTCGCGCCAGACCTGCATCGTTGCGAGCACGTTGGCTTTGTCGATGGAGGTCACGTGCCCGGCACGCTTTCTCGCCACTTGAAAGGCCAGCTCGACGATGCGACGAATCTCGCTCTCGTCGTACACCATCGTGTCGAAGCCCGTGCGCAGGCCGTTCCTGGTTTCTTTGCCCTTTGGCTGCCCGAAGTAAATGCCGCCCGTCAGCTCGCGGATGAAGACGAGGTCGACGCCGCGGAGGCGCTCGGCCTTGAGAGGGGAGGCGGCTTCGAGCCCTCGGAAGGGCTTCACGGGACGGACGTTGGCAAAGAGCTTCAGTGCTTTTCGCATGCCGAGGAGCCCCTGCTCCGGTCGAACCGTAGCACTTGGATCGTCCCATTTTGGCCCGCCCACCGCACCGAGCAAGACCGCGTCCGCACTCCGGCAACCGACGATGGTGTCGTCGGGCAGCGGCACGCCCGTTTCGTCGATTGCGATGCCGCCGATCAGATGCGTCGAAAACGTGAACGTGTGACCCGACTTGCTCGCGATGGCTTCGAGCACCTGCCGCGTTGCATCCACGATTTCGGGCCCGATGCCGTCGCCCGGAAGGAGTGTGATCTTGGCTTTCATTTCCTGTTACCTATGCGGCCGGCCATGATGCACGGCGCGCGTCCCGAGGGCAATCGCTAAGTCCGCGCCGCGGTGGCTTCCGGCTGCCCTTCGTGCCTCGCGCGCTCCAGCGAAAGACCGTACTCGATGCTGTCGACAAGCGCCTGGAGCGACGCCTCGATGATGTTGCTCGATGCCCCGACCGTGCTCCAGCTGTCGTGAGACGATTGACTGTCGATGAGCACCCTAGTGGTCGCGCCGGTTCCGCTACGCCCGTCGAGAATGCGAACCTTGTAGTCGGTGAGGTGCATGTCTGCGACCTCGGGGAAGAACGGTCGCAGAGCCTTGCGAAGGGCGGAGTCTAGGGCGCTCACCGGGCCGTTGCCTTCACCAGCCGTGTGCACCACCTCATCGCCGATCCGCACCTTCACCGTCGCTTCGGCAAACATGCCGCCGCCTCGACGCCGTCCGACCCCAGCTTGGAAGTCGAGCACCTCGAACGGGGCTTGGTATTCGGCCTGGTGGCGTGCCATCAGCACTGCGACGGAGGCCTCGGCAGCTTCGTACGCAAAGCCCTTGGATTCGAGCTCCTTTATCTTTTCGAGGACTCGCCCCCCACTCGCGGAGCTCACTTCGAGCCCGAGCTCTTCGGCCTTGCTCCGCAGGTTGCTCCGCCCCGACAGCTCGCTCACCACGACGCGCGACTCGTTGCCAACGAGCGTTGGGTCGACGTGTTCGTACGACTCTGGATGACGTCGGATCGCCGAAACATGAATGCCGCCCTTGTGAGCGAAGGCACTTCGCCCAACGTAGGCCGCATGTTCGTTCGGGCTCAGGTTCGCAATCTCCGCCACGAAGTGGCTGAGGTCGTATAGCTGCTCGAGGCCGCCGCCCGGAAGACACTGGAGGCCGAGCTTGAGCTCCAGATCGGGGATGACGGAGCAGAGGTTCGCATTGCCGCAGCGCTCGCCGTAACCGTTGATGGTGCCTTGGACGTGACGCGCGCCCGCCCGAATGGCAGCAACCGAGTTGGCCACGCCGCACTCCCCGTCGTTGTGGGCGTGGATGCCCAGGTGCGCGTCGGGGAGCGCCTCTTGAACCGCTTTGAGCATCTCCTCGATCTCCCAGGGCATCGAGCCGCCGTTCGTATCGCAGAGCGTGAGCGTCTCGGCTCCGGCGCGGGCCGCCGCTCGCAGAGTCTCGATCGCGTACCCGGAGTCGGACTTGTAGCCATCGAAGAAATGCTCGGCGTCGTAGATCACCCGCCGTCCGCTGGCCTTGAGAAACGCGACGCTCTCCTCGACCATGCGCAGGTTTTCCTCGAGATTGGTCCGCAGCACCTCGGTGACGTGCATGTTCCACGTCTTGCCGAAGATGGTGCAGACCGGCGTTTCGGCTGCGATGAGGGTTTGAAGCTGAGGATCATCCTCGGCGCGAAGCTCTGCCCGGCAGGTGGAGCCAAACGCCGCGATCGTGACGTTCTTCCACGGCAGGTCCTTCGCGCGCTCGAAGAACTCGACGTCCTTGGGATTCGAGCCCGGCCAGCCGCCTTCGACGAAGGTCATTCCGACGGAATCCAAGTGCTCCGCGATACGAAGCTTGTCTTCGCAGGACAAACTCATGCCTTCCATCTGCGTGCCGTCACGCAGCGTGGTGTCGTAGACTTCCACGACGGGGCCGGCGGGCTTATGTCCGTTGTTGCTCATAGCGCGTGATCTGATCGTCGAACGAAAGCAGGTAGCCAAGTTGGTCGAGGCCCTCGAGAAGGCAGTGCTTCGAAAAAGCGTCGATGGGGAACGTCGTTTCGAGACCATCTAGTGCGGTTACCGACTGAGTCGGTAGGTCAATCGTGATTCTGGTCGAACGGTCGAGCTGAACCGATTCCATCAGTGCTTTGTAGACCGCATCGCTGACCTCCACGGGGAGCAACCCATTCTTCAGCGAGTTGCTCTTGAAGATGTCCGCGAAACCCGTTGAGATGATCGCCCGAAAGCCCCAACCTACGAGCGCCCAGGGGGCGTGCTCTCGAGACGATCCGCTGCCAAAGTTGTTGCCTGCGAGGAGGATCTGCGCGCCCTGCGACGCCGGTTCATTGAGCACGAAGTCGGGGTTGTTCGATCCGTCTTTGAGGTAGCGCCAGTCGCAAAAGAGGCTGTCGCCGAGCCCGTGCTTATCGGTCACCTTGAGAAAACGAGCCGGTATGATCTGGTCGGTGTCCACGTTCTCTTCGGGGAGAGGGACTGCGTGCGATGTGAGAGTAGTGAATTTCGCCATGATTCAGCCTTTCAAGAAAGCAGCAAGCTCCGCGGGTCGGTGACTTCGCCTTTGATCGCCGACGCGGCTGCGGTGAGAGGGGAGGCGAGGAAAGTACGGCCGCCCTTGCCCTGACGTCCTTCGAAGTTGCGGTTCGATGTGCTGACTGCGTACTGCCCTGGCTCCAGGTTGTCGCCATTCATTGCGATGCACATCGAGCACCCGGGCTCACGCCATTCGGCGCCAGCTTCTTTGAAGATCTGGTCGAGCCCCTCGGCCTCGGCCTGCTTCTTGATATCGTGAGAGCCGGGCACCACGAGCGTTCGCACGCCGTCCGCTACCTTGCGGCCGCTGAACACGCCGGCAGCCATACGGAGGTCGCTGATCCGGGAGTTGGTGCACGAGCCGATGAAGACGACGTCGATCTTCTTTCCGAGCAGGCGCTGCCCGGGTTGAAGGTCCATGTAGCCCATGGCCTTCTCGAATGCGGCCCGCTGCGAAGCATCCTCGAAGCGGTCCGCAGTGGGCATGGTCTCGCTGATCTGCATCCCCATGCCGGGATTCGTCCCGTAGGTGATCATTGGCTCGAGCTTGTTGGCATCGATGACGACGGTCTTGTCGAAGGTCGCGCCTTCGTCGGTGCGGAGCTGCCTCCAGCCGTCGACCGCTGCGTCCCAGTCTGCCCCGTGAGGCGCGTGGTCGCGCCCCTTGAGGTACTCGAATGTCGTTTCGTCGGGACCGATCATGCCAGCGCGCGCGCCCGCTTCGATGCTCATGTTGCAGACCGTCATCCGGCCTTCCATGTCGAGAGCCCGGATTGCCGAGCCGGTGAACTCGATCACGTAACCGGTGCCGCCGCCCGTGCCGATCTGTGCACAGAGCGCCAAAATGATGTCCTTGGCTGTAACACCCGGCATCAGCTGCCCCTCGACTCGCACCTCGAGGGTCTTTGCCTTCCGCTGCAAGAGGCACTGCGTGGCCAAAACGTGCTCCACCTCGCTTGTGCCGATGCCAAACGCCAGTGCGCCAAACGCGCCATGGGTCGACGTATGGCTGTCGCCACACACAATCGTATTGCCGGGTTGCGTGAAGCCGCGCTCCGGTCCGATCACGTGGACGATGCCGTTCCGGCTGTCTCCAAGCGCGTAGAGCTCGATACCAAACTCCTTGCAATTGCTCTCCAACTGGCCGAGCTGTGCGTTGGCCTGGTCGTCGATCACCCAGAGCGCCTTCGGCAGCGTCGGTGTCGAATGGTCCATCGTCGCGATGGTTTTGTCCGGGCGCCGAACCTTGAGCCCGCGCTCGCGAAGGCCTGTGAAGGCCTGCGGTGAGGTCACCTCGTGAATGAGTTGCAGGTCGATGTAGAGAACCGCGGGTCGCTCCGGCTCCTCAACGACGACGTGCGCGTCCCATACCTTCTCAAATAGCGTTCTTGGTTCCATGATGCTCGTCATGCAGCGCTTCCGGCTGCCCTGCTTTCGGTTTGCTTCGCTTCTCTGATCGCGAGGATACGGTTGATGGCCGCGAGATAGGCCTTCGCGCTCGCGACGATGACGTCGGTGTGTGCGCCGTGGCCATGGAACACCCGTGCGCGAGAGTGCGCGTATTGAGGATTGATCTTGTCGGGCTCAGCGTCACCCTGCTCGTCGGGCGCCACGCGAACGCTCACCTCGCCAAGTGCGTCGATTCCTTCGGTCACCGACTGCACAGTGTACTCGAGCAACGTGGCGGGCACGTGCACCAGAGACTGGATGGCCTTGTACACTGCGTCGACGGGGCCCGTCCCCACTTCGGCGGCCGTCTGCGTGACTCCGTCGGGCCCGGTGAGCCTGACCGTAGCCGTCGGCATTCCGGTGCCGCAGCCAACCTGGATGGCGTCGAGTCGCCAAAACTCCTTCGGTTGGTAGAGCTCGTCGCTGACCAGGGCCAACAAGTCGGCGTCGGTGATGACCTTCTTCTTGTCGGCGAGCTTTTTGAAGCGCGCAAACGCCTTGTCGAGCCCGTCGCCCGACACCGGGTATCCGAGCTCGGCCAAGCGATTGGCAAAGGCATGCCGCCCGGAGTGTTTGCCGAGGACGAGCTGTGTCTTTCCGGCGCCCACCGTCTCGGGTCGCATGATTTCGTAGGTTTCCTCGTGCTTGAGCATGCCGTCCTGGTGGATGCCGGCTTCGTGCGCAAACGCGTTGGCACCCACGATGGCTTTGTTTGGCTGCACGACCATGCCCGTCACCTTGCTGACCAAACGGCTCGCACGAGTGAGTTGCGTGGTGTCGACTTTGGTCTCGATCGCGTAGAGGTCCCGCCGCACGTGGAGCGCCATGACGACCTCTTCGAGCGATGCATTACCCGCGCGCTCGCCAATGCCGTTGATCGCGACCTCGACCTGCCGTGCCCCGTGCTGGACTGCCGACAAGCTGTTGGCGACCGCCAAACCGAGATCGTTGTGACAATGGACGCTGATCACGGCGTTCTCGATGCCAGGGACGTTCTCGCGAAGCATCGTGATGCGACCGCCGAACTCCTCGGGGATGGTGTACCCGACCGTGTCGGGAATGTTCAGCGTGCTCGCACCGGCCTCGATCGCGGCTTGCAGAGCTTCGTAGAGGAAGTCCATCTCCGTTCGGCCGGCGTCCTCGGGGCTGAACTCGATGTCGTCGCAGAAGCTGCGCGCGTAGGCGACCATCTCACTGATCTTGGTCAGCACCTGATCCCGGCTCATCCGCAGCTTGTGCTCGCGATGGATCGGCGATGTCGCGAGGAAGGTATGGATCCGGCCGTGCTTGGCCGGCGCCACCGCTTCAGCAGCCTTTTCGATGTCGGGTTTGTGAGCCCGCGCCAGGCTACAGATTGTCGGCGGCTCCGAAGCCGGCCGCCCCTCCACGCCCGTCACGCCCACGGCCTCGGCGATCGTCTTCACCGCTCGCAGGTCGTCGGGAGAAGCGGCCGCAAAGCCTGCCTCGATGATGTCCACGCCCAGCCGCGATAGGGTCTTCGCCACCTCTAGCTTTTCCGACGAGGTCATCGTCGCACCAGGTGATTGCTCTCCATCTCGGAGCGTTGTGTCGAAGATCCGTACGTGATCGGGTTGCATGATTCATTCTCCCGACGCCGCTTCGAGCGACGCCTGACTTACTCTCCCTGTTTGATTTCCACGGGGTCGACGAAAGGCATCATCGACCGAAGTGTTGCGCCGACCTGTTCGAGCCGCTGCTCCTGCTCGGCGTGCCGAATCCGATTGAACTCGGGGCGGCCATTCTTGTTCTCGTCGATCCAGCGCTTGGCAAACGTGCCGTCCTGAATCTCTGCAAGAATCTGCTTCATCGCCTTCTTGCTCTCGTCACCGATGACGCGAGGTCCGCTCACGTAGTCGCCCCACTCGGCGGTGTTCGACACCGAGTAACGCATGTAGTTCAGACCGCCGCGGTACATTAGGTCGACGATGAGCTTGAGCTCGTGGAGACACTCGAAATAGGCGAGCTCTGGCTGGTAGCCTGCCTCGACCAGCGTCTCGAAGCCGGCCTTGACGAGCTCAGAGGCACCACCGCACAGAACGGCCTGCTCGCCGAAGAGGTCCGTCTCGGTCTCTTCGGTAAAGGTGGTCGTCAACACGCCCGCGCGAGCGCAACCGATTCCAGCCGCGTAGGACATCGCGAGCGCATCTGCGTTGCCGGTCGCGTCTTGATGAACAGCCAGAAGGGCCGGCACGCCGCCGCCCTCTTGATAGGTCTCACGCACCCGGTGACCCGGGCTTTTTGGGGCGACCATCGTGACGTCGACGTCCTTCGGCGGTTCGATCGTGCCGTACCGGATGTTGAAGCCGTGCGCGAACATCAGCATGTTGCCGGCCTCGAGGTTCGGCGCGATATGCTCTTCGTAGATCGCTGGCTGCGACGTGTCGGGCGCCAAAATCATGATGACGTCGGCTTCCTTGGCCGCGGCGTTCACCGACTTCACCGCAAGCCCGGCCGCCTCGGCCTTGGCCTTGCTCTTGCTGCCGTCCTGTAAGCCGATGCGAACGTCCACGCCGCTCTCCTTCAAGTTGAGCGAGTGCGCGTGGCCCTGGGAGCCGTAACCGATGATCGCAACCTTCTTGCCCCGAACCAACGAGAGGTCAGCGTCTTTTTCATAGCGAATCTGGGTCATGTGTCTCTCTACTTCTCCAAAGGGGGTTATGCTGCCGAGTGGCGCGAAGCGGGCACCGTCGGGTGCGCGAGCTCGTGCTTCTCGACGCCGCGGGTCATCGCTACGGTGCCGGTTTGTACCAACTCCAAGATTCCAAACGGCCTGAGAACCGAGACCAGGCCTTCAACCTTGTCTTGGGGGCCCGTAATTTCGATCGTTACGCGGTCAGGCGACATGTCGATCGCCCGTGCGCGAAACACATCGCAGATTTTCAAGACTTCGTCGCGCTGCTCGCGATTGCAATTGACCTTGATCAAGGCCAGCACGCGATTGATCGATTGCTTGTGGGTGATGTCATCGACCCAAAGCACGTTGACCATTTTGTAGAGGTTTGCTTCGATCCGCTTGGCCTTGTCCTCGTCGGCTTCGCAAACGATGGTCATCCGCGACACGCCGGGTTCGTGGGTCGCGCCGACGTTGAGCGAATCGATGTTGAAGCTACGGCGGCGGAACAACGAGGCGACTCGGTTCAACACACCAGGTTTGTCTTCGACGAATACGGCGAACGTTCTTTTCACGGACTGGGACATTAGTCGTCCTCCCCTGTTTCGAAGATCGGATTGTGCTCCGACTCACCGGGTTTGCCCGGCCGCTGGATCATTTTGTCGAGGTCCGCGCCCGCGGGCACCATCGGATACACGGCGTCTTCCTGCTCGACGCGGAAGTCGATGACCACGGTACCCGGGGTGGCTTCCGCCTTCCGAACTGCGGCTTCCACCTCGGACCGTTTCTCCACACGGATGCCAGTCAAACCGTGTGCCTCAGCGAGCTTCACGAAGTCGGGACTCAGGAGCGGCGTCGCCACGTATCGTCCGCCGTAGAAGAACTGCTGCCACTGGCGCACCATGCCGAGAAAGCCATTGTTGATGATGGCAACGTTGACCTTGATGCCTTCTTGCGCACAGGTGGACAGCTCTGCCGCGGTCATTTGAAATCCGCCGTCGCCACAAATCACCCAAACGGAGTCGTTGGGCTCGGCGAATTTCGCACCGATTGCGGCAGGCAAGGCAAAGCCCATCGTGCCGAGCCCGCCCGAGGTGAGCAGTTTCCGGGGATAGTCGTGCTTGTAGTATTGAGCTTCCCACATCTGATGCTGTCCGACGTCGGTGACGACGAGCGCCTTGCCTTCGGTGAACCGGTAGAGGTCGTGGATGACGTGCGCAGCGTAGAGCTTGCCGAGGTCGGGGAGGTTCTTGATGTCTCTCACCGCCGATCCGCCTTTGATCTCATCGATGTAGGCAAGCCAGTCCGGACGGTCGCAGTTTCCGACGCGAGGGATGAGAGCCTCGAGGACCTCGCGTGCGTCGCCGACGATCGGAACATCGACGCGGACGTTTTTGTTGATCTCTGCCGGGTCGAGCTCGATGTGAATCTTCTTCGCGTTTTGCGCGTAGGTCTTGAGGTTGCCGGTCACGCGGTCGTCGAAGCGCATGCCGACGGCGATGATCAAATCTGCGTCCTGGATGGCCTTGTTGACCCAGGTCTCTCCGTGCATGCCCATCATGCCGAGGTTTCGCGGATGAGTGGCCGGGAAACCGCCGAGGCCCAGCAAAGTGCAGGCGACTGGAATGTTTGTCGTTTCGACGAACCTCGTGAGGGCCTCCGTGGCTTGCGACTTGATGATGCCGTAGCCCGAGAAGAGGATTGGACGTTTTGCGTTCTTGATGAGATCGACGGCTTCCTCGAGCTGCTCGGCCAGTGGCGCGTAGTCCGGGCGGTAGCCGGGGAGCACGATATCGTCGTCATTCCATTCGAAGACACAGCTGTTCTGCTGTGCATCCTTGGTGATGTCGACGACGACCGGTCCCGGTCGCCCCGAACGCGCAATGTAAAACGCCTCGCGAATCGTCGGAGCGATTTGCCCGGGCTCGGTCACCAGGTAGTTGTGCTTGGTGACCGGGATGGTGCAGCCGGTGATGTCGGTCTCCTGGAACGCGTCGCTGCCGATGAGGTGAGACGGAACCTGCCCCGTGATGCAGACCATCGGGATCGAATCCAGCATGGCGGTGGCAATGCCCGTGACCAGGTTGGTCGCCCCTGGGCCCGAGGTTGCGATACAAACACCGACTTGCCCCGATGCGCGGGCATAGCCATCCGCCATGTGTGAAGCGCCTTGCTCGTGGCGCGTCAGCACGTGGTGGATGGGGTATTGGATCATCGCGTCGTAGGCCGGCATGATCGCGCCGCCCGGATATCCGAAGCAGACCTCGACCCCCTCGCGTACGAGCGCCTCCCAAATGATCTGGGCTCCGGAAAGCGATTCGCCGATGCGATTCTTCAGCTGGGGATTGGCGGGTGTCACGAGGGTCTCCTTCGTTGCTGGCTGGCTCCAACTAGTTGATTTGAGGCGGTATTCAAGCGGCGCGCGCCCAACGAAAAAGGCGCCGGGTCGATCACCGACCGGGCGCCTTTTCGGAGGACAAATTGCGGCATGTCCGACGTATGGCAGGTCGTTGTAGTTTTGTGCTGTGAGTGTCTGTTCATGGGTCTAAGGCAACAAAAAAGCCCCCGCATGCTCGATGCGAGGGCCAGAAACGGAGTGGGTTGGTCTGTGGGTTGGTTCTGGTCCCCGCCTATGCCTGCGTAACTAGCAGGAGGCTAATAATGAGGCCGACTACGACTACAACAAGACCAACGAGGCCCGCGCGAGACGCGTCCATCGGATCAGTCATAGCGATCGGCTCATGAACCATTACCGACCCATTGTGCGGCCAACCACACCCACGGTCAAGAGGGACCGCCTCCACCCCTTCAACCCAATGGAATCACCCACCTTCTCATCGTTCGTCTAGGTCTACGGCGACGGTTTGCTCGGTGGGGCTTGCGGTGAGGGGTTCGGAGCGCTGCTCGAGCTCGCCGCCGAATGTATTCCACCAGGCTTCGGCGTCTGCGCGGGTCCAGCGTGCGACCGCGAGTCGATCGAGGGCGTCGGCGAGCTCTTGTCCGGAGGCTGGCCGGTCGGCTTGATTCTTTTGCAAACAAGCCATGATGAGCGCCGCTAGCCCCGGGGGGACGTCCAGCGGCGACGCCTCCGAAAGTGGAACGGGCTTGGTGTGCATGTGGTGCAGGCAGACTTCCATGATCGTCTTCCCATCGAAGACGTGGCGGCCCGCAAGCAGGTAGTACCCCACTGCGCCAAGCGCATAGAGATCGGTGCGCGCGTCGATCGCTTGCGGTTCCTGGATGGCCTCGGGACTCAAGTAGTGTGGCGTTCCCTTGATCGACATCGTGTTGGTCTTTTCGAGGTCATCGACTTTTCCGAGATTCTTCACGAGTCCGAAGTCGAGGACTTTGGTCACGTCCCGCACGCCGCCCTGGCGAGCGAGCATGATGTTGCTCGGTTTGATGTCGCGGTGAATCAACCCAATTTGGTGCGCCTCATTCAGGGCAAGTGCCGCGTCACGAAGAATGCGCACGACCCGCTCGACTGGCTGTGGGCCGCCGGCTTTGACCACTTGGCTCAGGGTCGCACCGTCGAGCAGCTCCATCGCGTAGTAGAAGAGCCCATCGGGGGTCCGGCCGTAGTCGTAGATGGTGACGGTATTCGGGTGAGTGAGCTTTGCGGTCAGCTGCACCTCACGACGAAAGCGGTCGAGGGCGTCCGGGTCGGCAAGCTCCGGCCGCAGCAGCTTGATCGCGGTCGGTCGTTTCAACATGCCGTGCTGCGCCTCGTAGACGACGCCCATCGCGCCCTCTCCGAGCTTGCGGCGCAGATTGTATTGACCGAGGCTTTGGATGTCGCGCACCTCTTTGCGCAATCGGTGAATCACCCTCGACGCAAGGGCTGCGAGGCCGATGGTGAGTGTCCACCACATGAGCGTAATCACCGATTGCGCGGACGCGACGCGCTGCGCGGACTCTGCCGGGTAGCCAAACACCCGCCAGATGTCGAGGTCGACGCTCAAGTAGTGGTAGTACATCGCCGCAACGAGCGGGATCCCGATGAGGATGCCGAGGATGGTGGTTCGCCGAGCCGAGCTCGGCACGAATACGCTGCGGGCAAACATCACGAGCGCCAAAATGAAGGCAGTGATCGTGTCGGCCCCGACCTCCGGTCGAATGTCCAGACCCATGCCGATGTAGCAAACGCTGGTGAGGAAGATGCCAATGTTCTCGATCCCGTGAATCGCGTTGACCGAGAGGCTGCCGCGCCTGCAGATTAGCCAAACCACCAGTAGAGGTACGATCCCCGCGGCGTGAATCAGGAACCCCGGGTCGGTGACCTGTTTCTCGAGAACCCCAAACAGGACGCCCAAGATCAACCGAAAGGCCAAGGCGGTGCCGCCGAGGATCGCACCTATGAGGCCAAAGAGGGCGACGCGCCGCTGAAGAAAGGCGCGCGCTTCGGGATTCGCAAAATACGTGCTGTTGCTCATGCGGGCCTGCCCATGATGACTAACTTCTCAGGTTGTAGCCACTGCGCAGGAGCGCGCTCGCCGCACCGAGGACCACGAAGAACGACACGAGCACGACTCCCGCGCTCGTGACGGGCGAAACGTCCGCCACGCCGAGGAAGCCGTACCGAAGGCCGTTGACCATGTACAGCAGTGGGTTGAGACGGCTGACCGTGTTCCAGGGCTCGGGGAGCAGATCGATCGAGTAGAACACGCCACCTAGGAAGGCCAAGGGAAGCAGCACGAAGTTCGGAAAGATCGCCAGATGATCGAACTTCTGCGCCCAAAGCGCGACGATCATTCCGAGGAGCGCGAGCGTCGCCGTCACGAAGATGGAAAAAAAGAGGATCCAGCCGATGTGGTGCAGGGGGAACCAAGTGAAGGAGAGGGCGACGAGGTACACCAGCGTGCCCACGATGATTGCCCTGATCATCGCCGCGCCTACATAGGCGAGCACCATCTCGAACGCGCCGATCGGCGCGATCAAGATGTCGGTGATCGTTCCGTTGATCTTCGACTGAAACAGGCTGGACGAGGTGTTCAAAAAGGAGTCCCGAATCATCGTCATCATCACGAGGCCAGGCACCACGAATTGGATGTAGGGGACGCCCGAGATCTCGCGGAGCCGCGAACCCAGTGCGACGCCGAAAACCAAGAAGTAGAGGCTCGTCGTCACGAGCGGGCTCAGCACCGTCTGTAGCCAGACTTTGCTAAAACGCCGCACCTCCTTGAGGAAAAGCGTCTTGAGGGCGATCGTGCTCATGCCGCGTGTCTTCCGTCTGCCTTGCGGATCAGCTCCAGGTAGATGTCTTCGAGCGAGCGACCGCCATGGCGCTCCAACAAGCTTTCGCGGCTTTCGACCAGCAGAAGCTCGCCCTTGTGCAAAATGCCGATTCGATCCGCGAGCTTTTCGGCTTCCTCGATGTAGTGGGTGGTCAACACGATGGTGGTACCTGCAGTTCGGAGGTCCTCGACTTCTTGCCAAAGCTCGCGGCGCAGCTCGACGTCCACGCCCGAAGTCGGTTCATCGAGGAACAGGAGCCGCGGGTCATGGACGAGGGCCTTGGCCACGAGCAGGCGTCGCTTCATACCGCCAGACAGCGTCCGCGTGTACGCGTCGCGCTTGTCGCCCAGCGCGAAGGTTTCGAGCAGGCTCTCGGCACGGCTGCGATTCGGTTCGACCCCCATGAGCCCCATTTGAATCATCAAGCTCTCGAGAGGCGTGAAGAAGGGGTCGTACGCGATTTCCTGGGGCACCAAGCCGACTAGGCGACGTGTCGTTCGGAAGTCGTCCACCGTGTTGAAGCCGAGGACTTCGATGCTTCCCTCGCTCTGCTTGGCCAGTCCCGTGATGCAGTGAATCAGGGTCGACTTGCCGGCGCCGTTCGGGCCGAGAAGCGCGAAAATCTCCCCCTCGTAGACCTCGAGTGACAGGTCTTTGAGCGCGGTGAACTTCCCGTAGCGTTTCGCGACGTGGCGGCAGCGGAGAACCGGCGGCTTCATCGCGGCCGACTATAGCGACCTAGACAGCGATGACCAGGCTACCCGGGGCGGTGTCGCAGATGGAACGACTTGGGTCGCGTCAGCTGTGCATAGCCGAGCGTGGACAAGCTGCAGCCGCGGCCCGAGTCCTTGACGCCCACCCAGGCAAGCTCGGGGTCGAGGTAGTCGCACCGATTCATGTACCAGGTTCCGGTTTCGACGCTTTCGCCGATCCGTTGCGCACGATCGAGGTCACTGGTCCATACCGAGGCGGTGAGGCCGTAGTCGCTGTCGTTCATCAAAGCGATCGCTTCGGCGTCGTCCCGCACCCGCATGATGCCAACCGCAGGGCCGAACGTTTCTTCGCTCATAATCCGCATCGAGTGATCGACGTCCACCAGGGCCTGCGGCGCCATGTAGGGCAGGCCGCGCATGGTTTGTTCGAAATGGCTCGGGTCGAGTAGAGCCCGTGCGCCCGCCGCCATCGCTTCATCGATTTGGGCCTGGATGCCTTCGGCGTTGCGGATACGAACGACAGGGCCGAGCGTGGTGGACGAATCCCGCGGGTCGCCGAGCAGAAGCTCGCTAGCCACGGCGATGAAGGCTTCGACGAAGGGTTCATACACGTCGTGATGCACGTAGATTCGCTCGATACCGCAGCAGGATTGCCCCGCGTTGTAGAACGCACCGTCGACGAGGTTTGCCGCGGAGCGCCCGATGTCAGCATCGCTGCAGACGTACGCGGGATCTTTGCCTCCTAGCTCGAGCGCAGCGCCGATGAACCGCTTGGACGCGGCGGTTTGGATGGCATGACCACCTCCAACCGACCCGGTGAACGCCACGAATGCGACCCGCGGGTCTGAGATCACCTCCGCAACACCACCATGATCGAGATAGAGAACCTGAAGAACACCTGCAGGCAGCCCCGCTTCCTTGGCGGCACGCTCGATGCGTTCGGCGACGAGCGGCGTCTGCTCCGAGTGCTTGAGCACGACCACGTTCCCGGCAACGAGCGCCGGCACCAAGGCGTTGACGGCCGTCAGCCAGGGGTAGTTCCATGGCGCGACGACGAAAGCGACGCCCAAGGGCTCCCTCCGAATGAACCGCGTGAAGCCATCGCGGCCGGCGAGCTCGATGTCGCCGAGCCCCTGAGCGGCAAGGTCGATCATCGTTCGCCCGCGAAGCAACCAGCCGCCCACCTCACCGCCGCCGTCGCGGACCGGTCGCCCCATTTGCATCGTGAGCTCGTGAGCGACGGCGTCAACGTCGTGCACTGCAAGCTCCACGAAGCGACGCACCATCGCGCTCCGCTCTTCGAGGCGCAGCTCTTTCCATGGCGCGAACGCTTTGCTGGCGGAGGCCAGTGTCCGTTCGACGTCCTCGGCCCCGTCGAGCGCGCGCTCGAAGACGATGCTTCCATCTACGGGGGAAATTGTTTGGAAGCGCCCAGTCATGAGCGGTAGCGTTTCTCAGCTCCTGGGTGGCGTCAATCCGGGCTTGCACATTGGTCCTCGCCGGGGCACCACGTGGCGATGACGATGCCCAAACTCGAAGGCAAGATACTGATCACCGGGGCGAGCGGCTTCATCGGCAGCCGCCTGCGCGACGCGCTTCTTGCGTCTGGCTCCGATGTTGTCGCGATACGTCGGCCGGGGTCTCCTCCTTCGACCGCGGGGCGCTCGGTCGAGGCGGACTACGCCGTCCTCGCCGACTTGGAGCGGATCGTGGGCGAGGAGAAGCCAGACTACGTCTTGCACGTGGCCGGCGTGACCAAGGGCAGCTCCTACGAGGACTTCCGCCTCGGCAACGTCGTGCCCACCCGGAACCTGCTTGCAGCGCTCCGTCGGGAGCATTCAAGCGCCAAGCGCTTCGTCCTGGTGTCGTCTTTAACCTCGTACGGGCCCTCGGCAAGCTCGGCGCCTCATCGCGAGGAAAATCCGCCGCGACCGATCGAGCATTACGGGCAGAGCAAGCGCGAAGCGGAGGAAGCCGTCGAGGAGGAATCCGGCGGCGTGCCTTGGACCATCCTACGCCCCTCGGGAGTATACGGGCCGGGCGACGTCGACTACTTCAACTTGTTCAAAAGCGCGATGCTCGGTTGGAACTTGTATTTCGGGAATCGCGAGCGACTGATGTCGATCATTTACGTCGATGACTGCGTTCGAGGAATCCTCGAAGGCGCCCAGCACCCGAACAGCGTAAACAAGGGTTACTTCCTGACTAGTGAGGAGCAGGTCACCTGGGAGCAATTCCAATCCGAGGTGGTTCGAGTCGTTGGCCGACGAGCGCGAACCCTCGACTTGCCCGAGCAGCTGGTGTCCATCGCTGCGCTCGGGGGAGAGCTCGCTACCCGACTCGACAAGAAGCCGAGGCTGCTGAACCTGCAGAAGGCCAAGATGGGCGCGCAGCAGGCCTGGACCTGCGTGGGTGACGCGGCCAGGCAAGACTTCGGTTTCACGGCCGAAGTCGACCTCATCGAAGGCATTCGACGGACGCACGACTGGTACGAAGTCAACGGTTGGTATCCGAGCCGCAACCCAAAGGGTTTGCTCTCGGTGCGGTCACTCCGCGGCCTGGCTCGTCGTCTGTGCCGCTCCCGGTGAGAGCTTTTCCAAGAGGCGATGCCCAGTGGACGTGATCTGGTCCAACAGGTAGCGCGCCCTCGGCTCGGCCCGCTCGAGGTGCCGTTCGAGAACTTCCACTCGTTCTGGATCTTTCACGGCTTGCGCCAGGAGCAGCTCGGCAATTGCCGTGTCGCCGAGAAGTTGGATCAGTCGCTCGGCATGCAGCATCGCAAACGCGAAGTCGCGCTTTGGGTTCCAGTTCTTGGTGAGCTCGTCGGTCCACTCGCCAATCGGCTTGCGGCGAAGGCCCTTCACTTTGTTGCCTGCGGTCCTCAGCACCAAATGTTGCTGCGCACTCAGCGAGATGGTCTGGAGCTGAGCGACCCGACGTTCGAGCGGATTTCGGCTCGAGAGTGAACGCCAACGCGATTGTGCCAAGCGCTTCACGAATGCCTGCGGGTTCTTGATGATCCCGCCGAGGGTGTCTTTCATCGCCATCAGCGCCTGAATTTGGCTCGTCCCTTCGTAGATCGGCATAACGAGCGCGTCGCGAAGCAACTTCTCCGGCAGGTAGTCGCGGGTGTAACCGTTGCCGCCATGAATCTGAAGCGACGTTCGGGCGTGCTCGACGGCCTTTTCCGCGGCGAAGTACTTGAGGAGGGGCGTGAGGCGGCGCGCCATCTTCTGATGAGACTTCAGGCGTCGCTTCATCCGCTTCATCTCATCTTCGCTGACGTCCCCGTAACGAACGGCGAGGGCCAGTTTCTGAGACATTTCTTCGTGGAAAGCGGCTGTGACTGCCATGGCGCGGATGCCCTGAATTTCGGTTTTCATCGTTTCGAGGTACTCGGCGATCATCTCGTGGCGATCGATCGTCTTGCCCATCGATCCACGCCCGGCCGAATACTCGACCGCAGCTCGGTGCGCGGACTCGCTCAGTCCGAGGCATTCGAAGCCCACGCCAAGCCGCGCGTTGTTCATCAGGGTAAGCATGTACTTGAAGCCCTCACCCCGTTTGCCCACCAGCTCCGCGGGCGCCTTGTCGTAGACCAGCCCGCAGGTTGCGGAACCGTGGTGACCGAGCTTCTCCTCGACACGGCTCAGCTGCACGATGCGATTTCGATTGCCATCCGCATCGTCTTCGTACGTCTGCACCAAGAACATCGAAAGCCCGTTCAGACCGCTCATCGGATCGTCTGGGTCCGTGTCTTCAGTGCGCGCGATCACGAAGTGATACTTCCCGTGACCCGAGGTGATGAAAATCTTTTCCCCGGTCACATACCAGTTGCCGTCGGCGTCCTGCTCACCAATCGCTCGGAGCGCAGCCATGTCGGAACCTGCGTCGGGCTCCGTGATGTCCATGCAGCCCCATGCGCTACCGGCGACGATCTCGTCGATCATCGTCCGCCACCGTGTCTCGATGATCCTGCCGGTCACCGGATCGATCTCGGAGCTCCCTTCGAGCGCCGAGAAGACGATGGCGGCCATCGCCAGCCCTGCGTGGAAACCATGGTGCGCCATCGCCGAAACGTCGGCTCGCGCCATCAGCTCGCTGTTCATGAAATAGACCATCATGGCTGCGTTCATTCCGCCGAGCTCCCGCGGGATCGGCAGGCCGTGAAGATCGAGGTCGTTGATCTTCTCGAAAATCCCTGCGAGGCGTTCGGGGAACACCACCTCCCCATCGACGAATTCGACTCCCTGAGCGTCGATTTCCCTTTCGTGGGGCTTGATTTCTTCGGCGGTGAACTGACCGAACATCTCGAGGATGTGCCGGTAGAATGCGACCGCTTCTTCGGTGCTGCCAAAACCGTCTCCCTCCGCATGGGAGAAGTCGTGCTCGGTGATTCGCACAAGCGAATCCCAATCGACGCCCTTGTCGAAGTAGTATTGAAGATCGTCGTTGTCTTTGAAGAAATTGGCCATGCTTAGTTCTCGCCTTCGCTCTCTGTGTATAGGCTCGATCGCGCGACGCGGATCAGCTCTCGCGCGTGACGCTTTCGCGTGCTCCCCCGGGCCGGATCATCCGGCAGAATTATTTGCAGCGTGTCGATGACCGCAGTTCCGGCCACGGCCATCGTGATCACCTCGACCGCGTACGCCTGCGGGTCGACGTCGGCTCGGACCAGGCCTTGCGCCTTCGCGCGCTCGAGCTGCCCGCTCAGTAGCTCGACCCAGGGTTGCACGAACGCCGCCAGCATCGCTTGCATCTGCTCCGGCCGATCGAGGGTCTCGCGCAGAAACAGACGCGCACGGTCCGGGTCCTCGATGAAAAACTCGCTGAGCGCCTGCATCGTCGCGTCGAAGCGCTCTTCGGTCGACGCTTTCAGAAGAAGGCCGGGCAACACCGAGTTCCAATGCGCGAGCATCTCGGCAAGCACGTTCTCGCGGAGCTCATCCTTCGACCTGAAGTGGTAAAGGACGCTCGGCTTTCGGATGCCAACCGCGTCGGCGATCTCCTGCACCGAAGTGCCGTCGTACCCCTGCTCCGCGAACAATCGCGTTGCCTGGGTCAGAATTTGGTTGCGAACGTCCAACTCTCTACCAATTGGTCGTCATTTGTCTACCAAATGGTAGGGAGATTGCAAGGAGAACGCGGTGCCACGACCGAAACCTGCCGAATCGCGCCGTGCGAGGCGCTTTGAGTTTACGCTAGGGTCGGCGCTCTTGGGCAGAGGGCCCGGAAAGGGGGGGTAGATGTCCTGGGATGCGCTGTCTAATCAGTGGGAGATTCTCCTGGTCACGCTCATTTTGGGCGCTTCACACGTCATCGCACCGCGGTTCAGAGGACTCATCAGGTACCCGGAACGACAGCAGGCCTTCGGCGGAGGCCTCTCCGTTGCCTATGTCTTTCTCCATCTGATTCCGAGCCTCGACGCGTCCGACGGTGTCGTCGGGCCGCGCATCTAATTCATCGCGCTGCTTGGCTTCGTCGTCTTCTACGGCTTGGACGTCATGTTCCAGCCGCCAAATCACACGCACCCGACCAAGTACCATGCGTATCTCGCGGTGTTCTTTGTCTACGATGGGCTGTTGGTGTTCACGCTCGGTCTCCAGCTCCCTCCAACACCCATGCTGACCCTGGTCTTTGCCATCTCGCTCGCGCTCGATGTTCTCGACACCGATCTGGAACTGGAAAAAGAATACGGGGCACGTTTCGTCAAGTCGGGGCGCTGGGTCCTGCTCGCCGGCGTGGCGCTCGGGTATGCGCTATGTTTGGTTCGACGTCCGCACCTCCTGGAGATCGATATCCTGACCGCGGCGCTCGCCGGGTTCATGATGTTTCACACATTCAAGGGCGAGTTCCCAGTGAGCCGCAACAACAAGTTTCGCTGGTTCTTGGCAGGGCTTCTCACCTTCGCGCTGTTACACCTGTTGCTGGGCGCGACCGACTGAGCTGCCAAACCCGGCGATCGATCCTTGCCATCCCGGATCGGTTGCGCTCCAATGGCCGGCCTGGAGGAAGACGATGACAAACGGAATTCTAGAAGTCGACAAAGAGATGTTGCGCACGATCAAGCGACACGCTGGCGTGGGAATGGCGGTGGGTGTGATCGTCGTCGTCGCCGGCATTCTGGCGCTGCTCTCTCCGCTCGTTGCCGGGCTCTCCGTCGCGATTGCGGTGGGCGTGCTGATCGTCGCATCGGGCGTCTCGAGGCTCTTTCTCGCGTTCCGGATGGGCTCGTTTGGCCACGGGCTTCTGGTCTTTTTGTTGGGGCTGCTCTCCATCGTCATCGGCGGCTACATGCTTTCGCGCCCGGGCATGGCGCTCGCGACGCTGACCCTCGTCCTGGCCGTGTATTTCGTCGTCGACGGCGTCTTTCAGATCATTTGGGCGTTTCGCCTCCGTCCAATCAAAGGCTGGGGCTGGTCGTTGTTCAGCGGCGTCGTGTCGCTCGCGCTTGGCATCATGATTTGGCGCCAGTTCCCGGTCTCGGGAGTCTGGGCGGTTGGTACGCTGGCAGGCATCCACATGGTGTTCGGTGGCTCCTCAGTGGCCTCGGTTTGCGCCGCCGCGCGTCGCGCCACCCAGGAGGTACAGGCGTAGAGAGGGCCTGCGCGTCAATCGATCGGGTCGCCGATTGGCATGAGCTGCGCGGGGTCCTGTTCGGCATGTCCGAGGGGCTCACGTCGCTCGAGCGCGGAGATTGTGCGCCACCAAGTTTCGACCCCTTCGACTCGTGAGGGCTCCATCGGGGCGCCGATCATCGGCATCAGCAAGTGCGCATCCAGGCTGGGCGCGATCTCGACCAAACGCTCCGCAGGTTGGTCCCAGTCGTGAATCGCGAGGTCGAATGTGCCCCAGTGCACCGGTAAGAAGCTTCCACCGCCGAGGAGCTTCAAGGCCTCGAGCGCGTTGTCGGGGCCGAGGTGGATGTGGCCCCAGGCCGGATGGTACGCGCCCACTTCGAGCATCACGAGGTCGAACGGGCCTAGGCGGCGGGCGATTTCTTCGTACTCGGGGGTGAGGCCGGTGTCGCCGCTGAAGAACGCACCGTGACGCGGGCCGCGAAGCGCAAAGGACGACCAGAGGGTGCGGTTGCGGTCGGCTGCCGCACGCCCAGAGAAGTGTTGCGAAGGCGCCGCTGTGATGCGGAAGTCTGCACGCGGAAGCTCGGCACTTTCCCACCAGTCGAGCTCGGTGATGCGCGCCGCAGGGACACCCCAGGCTTCCAGGTGCGCGCCGACGCCGAGCGAGGTGTAGAAGGGCACCTCGTGGCGAATCAGCTCGACGATGCTCGGGTAGTCGAGATGGTCGTAGTGGTCGTGGGAGATGATCACAGCGTCGAGCGGCGGGAGCTGAGAGGTCGGGACCGGAACTGGTTGAAAGCGTTTGGGGCCGACGAGGCGGCTTGGCGAGACACGCCGACTCCAGACCGGATCGGTCAGGACGCGGACGCCGTCGATCTCGAGAAGCAGCGTCGAATGGCCAAGCCAGGTCGCTCGGAGCCCCGTTTCAGCGGGCTTCGCCCAGGCGTCGAGGGGGCTCACCGAAGGGAGTGGTGCAATGGGCACCCGCCGGCGACCTCGGAAGAGGAACTCCCGCATCATGGGGAACGTCGCGCCCTTCTTGAGACTGAGGCCGACGCCGGAGGTGTTGCGAAAGAACCCGTCGAGGAAGCGCGGGGAAGCCTGCATGCGTTCCCAGCGAAGGCCATGGGTTCGTCGGCGGAAGGGAGACATTGCTCATGAATCTATAGGGCAATCGCCGACGCTGTCACGGAGTGCCACCCCGATCCCAGTGCCAGTGCCAGTGCCAGCGCCAGCGCCAGTGTCAGCGTCAGTGTCAGCGTGAGCGTCAGTGTCAGCGTGATACCCTGCTGGCATGTCCCGTCTCGACGATACACTGAGCGGATTCGACGAAGCCAACGCCGAGGACCCCAACACAGAGACTGTGAACGGTCAGTTGGTTCCCAAGGAGCTCGTCTATGGCCAACGGATGTCCGCACGCCTCGCAGTCTTTGCCCCGGACGCCCCCGAAACCGTTCAGCTTGCGGCGCGTGCCCAGCACATACGCCGCTGGGAAGTGCCACGGGATAGCTATCCGGAGGGCCGAGCCGGGTACCTCAAATGGCGCACCGATCTGTACAAACGCCATGGCGAGATTGCCGGCACGATCATGGAACGGTTCGGCTACGATGCCGACGCAATCGAACGTGTGAAGACGTTGCTCCGGAAGCGCGGATTGAAAACCGACCCCGACGTCCAGTTGCTCGAAGACGTCATCTGTCTGGTGTTTTTGGAGCACTACTTTCACGACTTCGCGCAGAAGCACGAAGAGGAAAAGCTAGTTCCCATCGTCCAAAGAACCTGGAAGAAGATGTCGGCCGGGGCTCACCAGGCCGCGCTTCGGCTCGATCATGCGCCCGAGGACCTTGCTCTCATTCGGAAGGCGTTGGGGAGGGACTAGCGTCGGCCGTCAGCTTTGGCATCAGAGCTTCAAGCGCCCCTCTTTGACGTCGGTCCAGCGTTCCACGGTGAGCGGCTCGTAGCCCGTGGGGGTGCGAACATAGAGCGGGTCTCCGACCGCAGCTGGGTCGACCCCTTCCTTCCTCAGGTCGTTCTTTTGTATTTTGAACGTTCCGGTCTTCGCCAGGCTGCCCATGACGCGGACGAATCGTGGTTGGGCGTAGGGTGGAAGCTCCGAGACCGCATTCCAGAACCGATGCGGTTCGAACGCGCCCGAGGGAACCACCGCGGCGAGACCTGCTTGGCCTTCCATGTTTGGAACGGGCACCCCGATCACGGTCGCTTCGTCGATGCCGTCGCTGTGCGTGATGACATCTGCGACTTCGGCGGTGGAGACGTTCTCGCCTTTCCATCGAAAGGTGTCGCCGATTCGGTCGACGAAGAAGTAGAAGCCGTCGGCGTCGCGACGGAGGAGGTCGCCCGACCGGAAGTACTGGTCGCCATTCTTGAACACGTTGCGAAGCAACTTCTTTTGCGTCGCTGATTCATCGGTGTAGCCCCGGTACTCGAGCCCGCCTGTGGAGACTTTCGGCACACGAATCAGCAGCTCGCCGACTTCATCGTTGCCGCACGGAATGCAGAAGCCCTTCGCGTCGCGAAGGTGTTGGTCGAGGTCGACGTCGTACTGCACGATCCTCAGCCAGCCGGCGAGACCTCCAAGCGGGACGCGACCAACCGACCCTTCGCGACCGCTGATGTTGGCGATGAACCCCGGGGCTTCCGTTGCGCCATAGAACTCGCGGATGTTCTCGATGCCGAATCGCGCTTTGAACCTCGGCCAAATGTCGGGGCGAAGCCCGTTGCCGACGGCGACGCGTACGGGGTTTGGTAGCTCCTTGGGATGCGGTGGCGAGTTGACGAGGTAGCGACACAGCTCCCCGATGTAGAGAATCGCCGTAGCCTTGTAGCGATGAACGTCCTCCCAAAACGCGCTCGCGCTGAACGAGCGGCGCATGGCCATGGGGACGCGGGCAATCATCGCGGCCGACGCGCCCAGGAGCAGCCCGTTCGCATGATAGAGCGGAAGCACGCAGTACAGCTTGTCGCCTGGGCGGAACGCGTACATCAGTGGCCCGAAACCCGCACCGGCGAGGATCGCGCGAGCGTGGGAGACTCGGCATGGCTTGGGCAGCCCCGTCGTCCCAGACGTGTAAATGTAGACGAAATCGTCATCTACCTTGACCGGGGCGGGGGGGTAGGCTGTGCCCGGAGTGTCGGCAAGGAGACCGGCGTACGGATTCTCATCGAACACGAGAATGCGATCGAGCGATTGACACAGCTCTTCACAATCCCGCAATCCCGGCTCCAGGCTGTGGCTCACGAGAACCACTTTCGCTTTCGACACCTCGACCGCATGGGAAAGCGGGCGTCCCCGAAGATTGGTGTTCAGCAAAGCCGCTGTAGCGCCGACGCGCGAAATGCCGAGCACCGAGGCGATGTAGAAAGGCGAGTTCTCTGCGAGAAGTGCGACGACATCTCCAGGTTTGACGCCGGCGGCCGCCATCACGTGCGCTACCCTCGAGGTCGTATTCGCGAGCTCGGACCAGGTCAGATGCTCGTGCTCCATTTCGTACGCGAGGTCATGCGGCGCTTCTTGAGCGTTCTTCAGTGCCACGTGAAGAAGGCTGTCGATTTGCCTCAGTCGCGTGCGGAGCAACCAGGGCATGGTTTCCTTCAACGCTTTCGGCCCAAAACGCAACTCCGCCAACACCGAAGACCGCCACGACGACGAAGCTAGGCGCGAGAACATGTCGGGAAGTGTACGCGCTCCAAACCTAGATTCGAGACGTTTTTTTCGGGCGCATGTGTTACAAGGACCGACCCGTGCCGACGTGGACCAACATCAAGGATCACGCGAGGTCCAGCTATAAGCTGGCCGAGGAGCACGACCACAGCTTCAAGGTCGTATTCGCATATCCCGGCAACCGTCTCCAGGCCGTGATCGTCTCTCACCATCAAGCCATGGGTCGCTCCTGGGTGGATTTCTCGTCGGCGTGTTGCAGGGCTGAACGAATAGACCCGGAAGCCGCGCTTCAACAGAGCTTCAACTTGGCCGTTGGCTCCTTGTGCTTGGATGGCGATGTGTATGTCGTTCGCCACACGGTGATGGCAGACCACATGCATCTCGCCGATCTCGAAGTGTCGATGCACGCGGTCGCCCGTGCCGCAGACCAAATCGAACAGTCGCTGCCCCTGTATGAGCCGGCTTCTGATAGCCTCCCGGACGTGGAAGACGTGGAACAGGAGCGCGCCTAACGTGCCGTTCGCGGTCGAGATTTCAGGCTTGTTGGGGGTGTTCACCCTCTTGATGGGGGTTTGGGGTGTTCTGGTACCCGGGCGCCTCGCAGGCTTCGTGACTCGTTTTGGCTCCAAAGGGGGCCTCTGGTTTGCAGCGGGCATCCGCTTGGTCTTTGGGTTGGCGCTTTGGTTTGCTGCGCCGGCTTCGCGCGCGCCGCTCCTGCTTCAGGTGCTGGGCCTCGTCGCCTTGGTCGCTGCCGTCATCATTCCTTTCATGGGCGTCGACCGATTCAAGCGCCTAATCGACTGGTGGACGGCGCTCTCTCCAAACGCGATGCGTTTCAACTCACTCTTTGCCGTAGCCGTTGGGGCCGTCATCCTTTGGGCTCTGCTCCCCGTGGCGAGCTGATAGAAGACCTGCATCATGCCTCAGCTAGAGGTCAGCGCTTGGGACTTGGCAATCCTAGTTGGCTACGTCGTGCTCACGCGCATCGCCTTCGGATGGTTCTACGCCAGACAGACACGCGGGGAGGGCACCGAGGGGTTCTTTCTGGCAGGCCACCGCATGCGCTGGCCCATCATCGGGCTCTCTTTCTATGTCTCGAACATGGGAGGCAGCAGCTTCGTCGGGTTGCCGGGCGCTGGTTACCAAAACGGTATCAGCGTCTTTCACTACGAGTGGATGCCAGCGCTGCTCATGATCCTGTTTGCGGTGTTCTTTCTTCCGGTGTTCTTGCGCGCTCGGATCTACACGGCGCCTCAGTACCTCGAACAGCGCTTCGGGCGCGCGCCAAGGCTCGCGTTTTCGGCGATGCTCCTGTTGACGAGCATGCTCGTCGACGCCCCCGGCTCGCTCTACGCAGGCGCGATGGTCCTCAAAACGCTGCTTCCGGGTGTGTCGATATGGATCACGATTACCTTGGCCGCAGTCGCGGCCGGTGTGTACATCACGTTCGGCGGCCTCGGCGCTGTAGTGGCCAATGACGCCCTGCAGGCGCTCTTGATTCTCGCCGGTGGCATCGTGATCTCGGTCCTCGCCTGGCAGGCGGTTCCATCGTGGGATGCAGTCGTCGAAGCCGCAAAGCCCGGTGCGTTGAATCTCATGCAGCCCGCCAGTGACCCGGTCATGCCCTGGCCTGGGATTGCCGGAGTGTTCATCGTCGGCATGTACTTCTGGTGTACCAACCAGTTCATCATTCAACGCGCGCTCGGTGCACAAACGCTCGACGATGGGCGCTGGGGTGCGCTCTTTGCAGGCCTACTCAAGCTGCCCAATCTCTTCATCTTGATTTTGCCCGGTGTCTTCGCGACCGTGCTGTACCCCAACCTCGAAAACCCGGACATGGTGTTTCCGATGTTGGCTTTTGACCTTCTTCCAATTGGCCTACGCGGCTTCATGCTCGCGGTGCTCGCTGCGGCCATGCTCTCGAGCCTCGAGGCGATCCTTCACTCGGCGTCGACCTTGTTCACGATGGACTTTGTTCAGACCGCACGCCCGGACATGGACAGCCAGCAGCTCGCGCGATTGGGCCGCGGTGCAATTCTGGTATTCATGGTCTTCGCCGTCGTTTGGACGCCACAGATTTCGCGCTTCCCCACCCTCTGGCAGTATCTGCAGTCGATTCTCTCCTATCTGACGCCGCCGGTGGTCGCGGTGTTCCTGCTTGGTCTGTTCTGGCGTCGAGCCAATGGCGCCGGCGCGCTTGCAGGACTCGCGCTTGGCGTGCCTCTGGGGGTTCTGGCGTGGGTCTCAGTCGAGCTGCTGTCTCTGTTCGAGCTTCAGTATCTATACGCCGCGGTACTGATGTTTGCGTTGGGCGTCGGGCTAGTCGTCGGGGCCAGTCTTCTGACGCCCGCACCCGCAGCCAGCGAAGTCGAGCCTCATCTCTGGCACAGGCGGGATGCGGCCGTTGCGCCTGGCGAGGTTTGGTACCGGGATTACCGTTTTCAGTCCGTCGCGCTCGCGACGATCACGCTTGCTCTGGTCGCCTGGTGGTGGTGACTAGTAGCCCGTGCCGCCGAATCGGTCCGTGTCGCCTCGATAGATGAAACCGATGAAGGGCTCGGCCCACCATTGCTGGCGGTCGAAGAAATTGCCTGTACCGCTCATCGAGTACTGAAACCCGACGTCGAGGTACATCGAGCCTTTGAGATGTATGCCGAGGCCTGCCTTGCCGCTGAAGCCAGGCGTGAATTGCCCGCGGCTATCCTCGCGGCAGTAGTACCAACCGCAGCCTCTGCCGAGCGCTGCGAAGCTCCAGAGGTTCGCGTCGAATGAGCCCGTGACGTATGGAAGGACCGCGTCGAACAATGGAACTTGGAATCGAAGGCCGGGCGAGAAAGACAAGCGTACCAGCGGCTCCAGTCCCGAAGGATTCAGCGCACCGGGAATCTTATTGGTGTCGATCGGCGTCCACTGAAGACCGAAAGCAAAGTCGAATACCATCCAGCCGATGTCGAAGCCTGCCCAGCCGGTGAAGCTCGCACCCGGCCTGACGATTTCGTGGTCGACGTTGAAGAACATCGGCACACCAACCTCCACCCCGCCCTGGAACCGAAGCGCAACGCGTCGCTCCTGAGCGGAGGCGGACGAAGCGAAAAGACAGACGGCCAGGGCTATCCAAAGGAGGGACAGGCGAGCTTGCACGGGGCGGACCTTACGTCAGGGGTACGGGCAGTGCCACCCCGTAAAGCGACTCCGTCGCCACGGGGCTTCGGCCCCGGAGTCAGGGGCAGCGTCAGTGCCAGTGTCCGCGTCAGGCGTGGGCGTCGATCCAGCTCGAGAAGCTGTCGTACCCAATTTCTTCGTGCCGCCGTTCGATTCGCTTCGAGAGCGCCTTCATGGCGTCGACCTGCATCGCTTTACCGGCCGCCGCCTGCTCCGCAACCTCCCTTGCTTCGGCCGAAGCAAGGTCTGGCGTTTGCTCCGGCTCGTCGCCAACACCCAAGTACGCCGCCACCACCTTTTCGATGATCTCGATTGCGTTGGCCCTGCTGTCTTTGATGTTCCCTTTGCCCGTCAACACGTTGCCTAGGCCGAAGACGCCGGGGAGGCCGTGAACCTCGCCCGTATCCCAGCTGTCGTAGTGGTAGAGCTCGCCCTTGGTCGGGATCCCGTCAATGGGTTTGGGGATGCTCCCGATCGAGCTGATCACCATCGACGCCCCCACGTCGACCTCGCTGCCTTCCAAGCCACGTACCCTGCCGTCCGCGACTTCGGTCTTCTGAAACCGAATTCCCGTCAGACAGTCGCCTTCGACGATCGTGTTGATGGGCCGCGAGAGCTCCTCGAACTTAACGAAGTACTTACGGATGACCCGGTCCATGATCTTAACGCGAGCTTTCTCGAGCTTGGCCAGCTGTTCGGGAGTGGGGTGATCTGCGCTCGCTAGCGGCATGTCTTCTTTGCGGCGTCGGTAGTACAGCGTGCAGCCCCTGACCCCGAGCGCATCGGCACTGACACCGGCGGCTTCGAGCGTCCGTGGAATGCCCCTGATTTCCATCTCTACGAGGTCGACCTCGATGCCACGCGCTCGAAGCGCGCGCGCGTAGAGCTCCAAATTGACGATTTTCACGACGTCGATGGAGGCGAGCCCGCCGCCGACGACGATGGTATCATCGGGAATCTCGAACACCGGTCCGTCGTAGCCCTCGTCTTCGTAGTGGTTGAACCAGTACACGAACTCGTTTTGGTACACCAGACCGCGCCCTTCATACGCATCGGCTCCTTCGACCGGCAGCCGGCGGTCACGCCAGGCGCCGTTTGCGAGCACGACCGCACTGAACCCCGACTCGCGGTAAAGCTCGTTCCAGGGAAGAACGGTTCCAATCTCCGTTTTCGGAACGAAGACCACGGCGTCGCTACCGAGGTTTTCGTTGATCTTCAGGTATTCTTTGTCACGCAGCTTTTCGTGCCAGCGCGGCAGGCCGTCTTCAATCTTTCCGTAGGGCCGCACGCCCTGCTCGAAGACCACGGGGATCGCTCCTCGCTCGGCACAGGCGGCTGCGGCTTCCGACCCTGCGACGGCTCCTCCGATGATCGCCACCACCGGCTTCGGCTCCGTCGCGTCTCTCAAAGCTTGGAGCGCATTCACGAGGCCCGGTCTAGCCCGATTCGATGGCTGGAACAACTGCGGGCAAGAGCAAACTATATGAAACGGGAGGTTCCGCGGACGCCGGTGCTCTGCAAGTCGTCGCTGAACTGATACTCGGGATCGAGCAGGCCGTTGATACGGTCCATGACGAGATCCACAGCGCCTTGAAACTTGTCCCGATGCCGTTGCTCTGCCTCCGCCGAGAAGGGCGCGTAGTCTTCATGGATATGGAACTCCGCGAGCTCGTCGTAGGGGATCGGATCGCCGATTCGATACACGATCGTCCCTGCCTTTCCGATTGGCAGGGAGCCGGTGTACACGTGGTCGCAGCCATTGCAGCCGATGGGCACGATGGTCTTCTTGTACCGAAGCGCTATTTCCATCATCCCGATTCGGCCACGAGGGAGACGAATCGATCGTGTGCCTTGTGGGAAGACGAGCAAGTCGAGGCCGAGCTCGAATGAGCGCTCGTTGAGCCTGACGAACTCGGCCATCATCGCCGTGAACACTCGATTGATACCGACGGCGTACGTGCTCACTCGTGGGTCGAAGTCCAAGCCGAGAATGTTTCGAGGCAATTCGAACAGCTCTTTCGGGATTGTAGAGACGTCTACTGTGCTTGCGTCCTCGCCAGGAGTGGCATCCTTGTTTACCAGCGCCCGCAAAGTGTCGTACTCCGCTTGACTTGGCCGTCTGCCGATCGTCAGTGCGAAGTCCTTGGTGATGATGTAGCCGCGCGACACCGTAGGAAGGTTGCTTGTGAGCTCCATGAACGTCGCCACGATCGGGCTTTCGTAGTACTTCCCCTTCACCCAAACCGTGATGTAGCGCTCTTTGAGCTTCCACATCTTGTACATGAACGGGAAATAGTTGAAGCGGTCCGTGTGGTTCATCGCATAGATCACCGGCTCGTTCGGTATCTTTTCGATGCCTTCGATGCGGATGTCGATGCCCGGCAGGAAGTTGTAGTTCGGCGTAAGCACCGTGTGGCCGAAAAACATCTGGCCAATCGGACGCTTCATGAGCCGGATGCGTTTGAGTCGCGGAAGATCGAGCATCGGACCGTCACGGTGTGCTCAGAAGCAAGCCTCCTGTCAATTTCCGAATCCCGAGGGATCGCGGCAGTGCGGTGGTGGGCCGGAGGGGTTCCGGCTGACTTTTCCATCGGGGGTGCTACAAAAAGCTTTACGCCTAAGGTATCAATAGAGATACCAACTAAACTGGCGAGCTGCTTCGAGAGGACTTAGGTTGCGGCGAAGGAAAAAGGAGATTGAGTGGCGAGACGAAGCCCAAGAGGTAGGAAAAAGAAGTTCGAGCGCAATTTCGAACAGGACGACAAGCGTGATGACCACATCAAGCTGAACGGCGTGGTGAGTCAGGTCTACGCTGGCGGCCAGTTCGAAGTGACGACCGAATCCGGCGCTGCGGTGCGCGCGCAGCTTTGCGGCCGGATGCGAAAGTTCAGGATCCGCGTGATCCTTGGTGACCGTGTAACGGTGGCTCTGTCCCCGTATGACCTCACGCACGGCATGATCGTGTTTCGCGATAAGTAGCGCTCGCGGTGTACGAAGGAGCGTTCCGCATCCTGAGAGCACTTGGCGATGGTCGATCGCTGTCTCGGGATGAAGTCGTTCGTGCCGCAGGCGAAGCCTCGTCGGTCGTCCGAGAAGTGACGGAGCGCTACGCCAAGTGGTTTGAAACCGATGAGGGCAGGGTGCGCTGCTCGGACCGCGGGCTAGCGGCGCTGGCGAGGGAGCTGGTGGCGCGGGGAGCAGGCGAGCCCCGGGACTCGTCGTGGTGCAAGGCGTATGAAGCGATGGCTGCCGAACGCGGCGCGCCAAAGCGCGCGCTCGACCAGATCTTCATCACGTTCGACACGGCCGTCCGACGCGCGGAGCTCTTGATTGAGGCCGGCGACCACCAACGAGGGCTCGTATTCCTCGGTGACGACGATCTGACGAGTGCCGCCGTGCAGCTCGCCGGCGCGGGGCGCAAGGTGACCGTGCTCGATACCGACGACGAAATTCTAGGAATCTTGGCTCGCCACGCAGCGGCGAAAGGCTGGGAGCATGAGACGGTGCACCACGATCTGCGGCAGCCGATTCCGAAAGCGATGCGCGCGCGCTACGGTGCAGTCTTCACCGATCCGCCGTATGCCCTCGAGGGCTTCCGGCTCTTCGTCAGCCGGGCCGCCGAGATGCTCAAACCCGACGGCAGACTGTATGTCTGCTTCGGACAGAGTCGACGCGCCAGCGAACGAGGGCTCCAGAAACAGCGTGTACTCGCCGACGCCGGATTCCTCGTCGAGGCGGTTTTCCCAGACTTCAACGCGTATGAGGGAGCGGAAGCGATCGGCTCGCGCAGCGCGCTATGGCGATGCCGCGTGACGCCCGAGACGCAGCCCTTGGTTCGCGGAGAAGTCGATGGCGAGCTCTATACCAGCCGCTCGCCCAACGGTTAGGCTCGAGCAGCGACGATTTCGTCGCACCAGGCGATGAGGTCGTCGGTCACTTCTTGGCGATTCGTTTCGTTGAGCGTTTCATGTCGTGCTTCGGGGTAGAGCTTGAGCCGTACGTCAAAGATCGCGGCACGCTTGTACGCATCGTAGAGATTCTTCATGCCCTTGCCATTGTCTCCGACGGGGTCCTTGTCCCCTGCGAAGAGGTAGAGGGGCTTGTCCTTCGGCACCTTGCCCACGTTGCTCGGCTTCGAGATGCGGTCGAGTCCGTTTAGCAAGTCGAGCCAGGTCTGCGTCGACACGGCGAATCCCATGAGAGGGTCTGCGATGTACTTGTCGACTTCATCCGGGTCGCGCGAAAGCCAATCGAACTCGGTGCGCGCCGGCTCGAACGGCTTGTTGTATTCGCCAAAGGTGAGCTTCTGCAGCACGGGGCTTGACTTGTGCTTGCCGACGCGAACGCGTTCGATCCGCGCGAGCAGCTTGCCGACCATGGCGATCGGAGGCGGCTTTCCGTTCGAGCCCGACAGCGCGGCGGCAACCATGTCGTTGGGACGCTCGAACAGGAGCTGTTGGAGCACAAACGAACCCATCGAGTGCCCGAGAATGATGATCGGAACGTCAGGATGACGCTTCGCGATTTCCCGATTCACGCCGTGCGCATCTTCGACGATGCGGTTCCAGCTGTCGTCGTTCGCCATGTGGCCGGGCGGGTCCCCCTTGGGAACGCTCTGACCGTGCCCACGGTGATCATGGGCGTAGACGCTGTACCTGGCGGTGGCGAGCGCCTGAGCAAGACGCGCGTACCGGGACCCGTACTCCGCCATCCCGTGTAGAATCTGAACGATCGCCTTGGGGTTTTGGACCACCCAGCCGCTCACGTGAAGATTCGCGCCGTCCACCGTCTGAAACGTAAAATCCGCCGACTTCATATCAGCGGCAGCATACTCGAAATGGCCGCTTAATCGATCGCTAGGAAGCGCGCCCACAGATGGAGGCCTTTGTCACAGTAGCTCTGCAGTTCATTCACCATGGTCGAGCGCTTGTCCGCGTCGATCAGCGGTTCGGGGAGCAGCGGGTCCAGCACCACGTGCCGAATGCCTTCACGCCCCAGCAGAAATGATTCGCGGACGGAATCGTTGAGCGGGAGCTCCTCCAGACGGTCCATGCTGACCTTCAAATCCCCATGCAGCCTCGAATAGGTTTGCTCCAGCGCAGGGCTGTCCCAAAGGCCCCGCGCGCGCTCTTCTTGCTCGGGATTGAGCTCTTCCATGCGAAACACGGATGCCTGTGGGTCGAGGCCGAGCGCGACGAGCTCGCGACGAAGGCCGTCGATTCCGGGCGTCAGATTGTTCGGCCGGAGGAACAAGCCTGCTTTCAGCTCCTCGAAGCCGAGGTAACGAAGCGCGCGCAGCCGGCGCCGAAGGGCCGGGCGATCGGTACGCGACAGGTCTGCTGTGAAAACCGCCGCCCAAGATTCGTCCCAGTGGCCCAGACGCGACGAAACGGTTCGCCAGCCGTGGATCTTCTCGTTGACCACCTGGGCGCTCGGGCCGAGCCGATATTCGCCCCGGCTCGGCGACTCGAGGAGCCCTTCGGCACGAAGACGAACGATGGCCACGCGAACGCTGTTTTCGGCGATATCGAAGACCGATGCGGCCTGGACGAGCGAACGCACGGGTAGCGCGCCGTCGAAAATCGATTCGCCGGCTGAAAGTACCTCCAATACAACCGCTTTGGCGCTCACGTTCATCTGGATGAGATTACGGCAAATTTGGAAACATTCTACCAGGTGTAATAGAACACGTTTCACTTCTGCTCTAGCGCATGGGCCGGCCGTAGACCAGGCGATGCTGACACGCCCCCCATCCGGAGCTAAGACTGCCCGCGATGGTGCGGCTCAGCGTCAATGTGAACAAAGTCGCGACGCTTCGAAACTCACGAGGCGGGGCCGTGCCCAGCCTGGTCGAGGCGGTTCGGGTCTGCGTCGACGCCGGGGCTCCGGGGATCACCGTTCATCCGCGCGGCGACCAGCGGCACATACGCCCTTTCGACGTCTACGACATCGCTCATGCGCTCGAGTCGGTGCGCGACCGGGTCGAGTACAACATCGAAGGCGACCCGCGGCCTGAGCTCGTCGAGCTCGTCGAAGACGTACGCCCCGATCAGTGCACGCTCGTGCCCGTCCGGCCTGGTGAGCTCACGAGCGAGGCCGGCTGGGCTGCCGACACACCCAAGGAGGAGCTCGCCGAGATCATTCGTCGCTTTCAAGGGAGCGGGGTGCGCGTGAGTGTGTTCGTGGACCCCAAGCCTTCTGCAATCGACTGGGCGGCCGAGTTGGGCGCGGATCGCATCGAGCTCTACACGGAGCCTTACGCGCGAGCGTTCGAGCAAGGAGGCGACGCTCTGAGCCACAGTCTCGACCGCTATCGCACCGCGGTCGAGCGCGCGATCGCCAATGGGCTTGGCGTCAATGCCGGGCACGACCTGGACCTGCAAAATCTGCCGTCGTTCCTTACCTTGCCCGGGATCGACGAAGTTTCGATCGGACATGCGCTCATGGCGCGCGCCATGTTCGTCGGCCTGGGGGCCGTCGTGGCCGAATACCTGGAAATTACAGGCGCGCGTTGACAGTGGAACCGAGTTCTTTAGAGTGCGGCGGTCATGTCCAATAGGACCCACGAGAACCCATTGAGTGCGGTCCTGAGTGCGTTGCTCGACCAGCGAATCAAAGAGCCGAAGGTCGAGCCGGTGTCTGGTCACGTGCGACTCGACGGACGCGTCTGTCTGGTGACCGGCGCAAACAGTGGTTTGGGGAAGGGCATCGCGATTCGGCTCGCAAAGCGGGGCGCCCACGTGATCATGGCCTGCCGAAGTGGAATCCCCGAAGCAGGCGAAGAGGTTCGGGCCGAAAGCGGTGGCGGCAGCGTCGAAATGATGCAGGTCGACCTCAGTGATTTCGATTCGATGGCGGCGTTTTGCGACGAGCTCCGCGATCGCAACGTGACGCTCGACGTTGCAGTATTCAATGCGGGGGTAGTCCCCGTCGCCGCGCGCACGAACAAGCACGGACTCGAGCTGATGTTCGCCGTCAATTTCCTGGCCAAGTTCGTCGTGCTCCGTCGTTTGCTCAGTGACGGGGTGATTCCGAATGTGGTCTACGGTCACAATTCCCGGGCCGAGGACCCGCCCCGGCTGATCTTCATCTCTTCGGAGACCCACCGGAGCTCGATTCCGATCGATTTCGACACGTTCGGCGAGCCAGTCGAATACGGCGTGACGGACGGGGTGAAGTACTACGGACTGAGCAAGCTACACCTGACGACGTTCTTCCACGAGCTCTCGAGGCGGCTTAATCCCGGGGGCAGCGGCGGAAACCCCGACGTCTGCGTTCACGCGCTCTGTCCAGGCGCCGTCAACTCCAACATGGCGCGTGAAGCGCCTAGCTGGCTCAAGCCAGTTCTCAAGCCCGTCATGGCGCTGTTCTTCCAGAGCCCTGAAAAGGCCTCGATCCCGGTCGACTACCTCGTAGCCTCGAGCGAAATGGGTGAGAAGACGGGCGAGTACATGCACATGATGCGGTTCAAGGAGTCATCGCAAGCTTCGATGGATCCGGAGAACGGCGCGCTGCTGTGGAGCAAAACCGAAGCGCTTCTGCGCAAACATGGTGTGATTTGAGGAAATCAAATGAGTGATGAGCTGAGCAAAACAGAACGAGAGATCCTGGACGGAACGGTGTGGAACCAGTTTTGCGAGACGCTCAAGATGGCAGGCAACGTCGTGCTCGGGTCCAACACCCCAAGCGATCCGATGAATCGCATGGAGGGATTCCGGTACCTGAGCCGGATCACGCGCGCAGCGCTGCAAACGTTCGTCGAGCACAACGACCCGCTCGCGCCCGTGCTGCAACGGGTGGTGCACGAAACGGCGAAGATGGGTGCCGATCATCCCGACAACTACTACCAGAACGCAGCGATTAGTGGCGAATACGAGTATCGCATTTGGGGCAATCGCGGGACCGTTCACTATCTCGGCTTCTTCACGCAAAAGGGGAACTACGGGCAAGGTCGCGGCATGCCGCCCACGGGGTACCTCGAAGCGTCGACGTTGGAGGTCGCGCCGGACGGGAGCTTCGAGATCATCCTGAGCACTGAGGAGCATCCTGGAAACTGGCTGCCGATGGAAAAGGACACTGGCACCCTGATCGTTCGCCAGACGCGTTTGGATCGTGAGCACGAAGTGATTGCGGACTTGCACATCGAGCGTCTCGGTGGCGACGGAATGCCGACGCCCTTCGATCCGATCCGCTGTGCGGAGGGGCTGATCCAGTCGGCTGGACTAGTGGCCGGTGCTGCCATGCTCTTCGCGAGCTGGGCGGAAGGTTTCAAGAAACACACCAATCAGTTGCCGCGATTCGACCAGAACGTCTCGAACATGGCGGGTGGGGTGCCCGACATCGCTTACTATCACAGCTATTGGAAGCTAGCGCCCGACGAGGCATTGGTGATCGATGCCACGCCGCCGGACTGCGAGCACTGGAACTTCCAACTCAACAACTACTGGATGGAGTCGCTCGACTACCGTTACTACCCTGTCCACGTGAACAAGCACACCGCGAAGTATCGGCCCGACGGCGCCGTGCGAGTCGTGGTCGCCGCGCAGGACAAGGGCTTCGACAATTGGATCGACACCGTGGGCCATGAAGAGGGCACGATGTGCTGGCGCTGGGTGCGAGCCACGGATCACCCGCAGCCCCAGACCCGGGTGGTGAAGCTTTCGGAGCTCTGACCGGTTCGATGTCTTCGGCGGAGATCACCAGCAGCTTCGGCAAGCCGTATCGTCCACCCGCGATTGCCCTCGCCAACCGCGTCGGCCGCTCGCTGTGGAAACTGGGCATTGGCGGGAAGCCGATCACGGTGGGAGGTGTGCTTTCGGACGCGCGGCGCAAAGTGCGGCTCAACGACTTTGGCGACGAGCGTTTCCTCGAGCCGCTCGAGGTGCTGGTCGACTCGATCAATCGTGAGGCTCAGCTCAACCCCGTGGGTCAGATGATCATCCGTGGCCGAATCGTGGGCGTCTTGACCAACAAGCTGGTGGCCCAGGACACGATCAAGCGGCATCCGGAAATCCTCGACATCCCCGTCGAGGCGCCGATCGTCGTCGCTGGCTTGGCGCGCACCGGGACGACCATGTTGCATCGTTTGATTGCGCAGGACCCGGCCATTCGTTCGCTAGCGTCCTGGGAGGCGATCAATCCGGCGCCGGCAAAGCGAAAACCCGGGCAAAAGAAAGACCCGCGATTCGCCCAGGCCGCCGCCGCTGCCAAAGGGCTCAAGTACATGTCGCCTGGGTTCTTCGCGATCCACCCCGCCGAGCCGGACGCTCCGGAGGAAGAGGTCATCCTGCTCGAGCAGGCGTTTCTGACGACGACGCCCGAGGCGATGATGAACGTGCCCACGTACTCCAAGTGGCTCGAAGCGCAGGATCACGTTCCGGCCTATCAGGCGCTGAGGCGCATGATGCAGTACTTGCAATGGCAGCGGCCGGGCATCGGCAAAGGCGTCCGCTGGGTGCTCAAAACACCGCACCATCAGGAGTATTTCGACCCTTTGCTCGAGGTGTTTCCAAAGGCGCTTCTCGTCCACACCCACCGCGATCCGCTCAAGACGAGCCCTTCGCTCTTCAGCATGCTCACCCATCTGCAGATGATCTTCAGCGACGACGTGGATCCGAATCGGGTTGCGCGCCATTGGCTCGGCAAGATCGAGAACATGGCACGGCGAACGCTTGCGACCCGGGAACGCGTCGGCGATCGGGGCTTCATCGACGTTTCGTACTACGACTTGATCAAGGACCCAATGCCTGAGGTCGCGCAGATTTACGAGGCCGCGGGGCTCGAGCTCACGGCTCCCACCGTCCGCCTCATGCAAGCCTCGCAAAACGTCAACAAGCAGCACAAGTACGGCCGTCACAAATACTCCCTTGCGGACTTCGGGATGACCGAAGAGGACGTCGAGCCGCGCATCGCAGCCTATCGCGCCCGCTTCAACGTTCCCTACGAATAGAAAGGGGACAGTCCCCTTTTTAATCGGTTAACACTTCGAAAAAGGGGACTGTCCCCTTTTTGAAACGGTTAGGATTGCTGGGATGCTTGTCGAGGTGGGGGTGGTTCCGGTGTGGCAGCGACTGATTTCGCTTTTTGGGCTGTTTGCGATGGTCGGGATTGCATGGCTGTTCTCGAAGCACCGCGATCGGGTTCCTTGGCGCGTCATTGCATGGGGCATCGGCCTGCAGGTTTCGTTCGGTGTTCTGGTGATGAAGACCGACCTTGGACTGCGGCTCTTTTCGATTCTCAACGACGTCGTGCTCGCTCTCTTGGGCTTCACCGCCGAAGGCACCGAATTCATTTTTGGCGACTTTGCGTCCGAGAAATTCACGATTGCGATCAACGTGCTTCCAACCCTGATCTTCTTTTCCTCGTTGATGACGATCCTCTATCACCTCGGCATCATGCAGCGTCTGGTGGGCGTCTTTGCCTGGATCATGCGCCGCACCATGAAGACCTCGGGGCCCGAAACCCTTTCCGTGGCGGCGAACACGTTCGTGGGCCAGACCGAAGCGCCGCTGATGATCGCACCCTTCATCGGCAAGATGAGCATGTCGGAGCTCACCGCGGTGATGACTGGCGGCTTTGCCACCGTTGCGGGCGGGGTCTTGGCGGCCTACGTGGGTCTGCTCAAAGGCGTCTTTCCGGATATTGCCGGGCATCTGATCGCCGCAACGGTCATGAGTGCGCCGGCCGCGTTGGTGATCGCCAAGGTGATGTGGCCGGAAACCGAAAAGCGTGAAGCCGAGGAAGACTTCGCCGCGGAGATCGATAGCCCAGACGCGAATCTGATCGACGCCGCCGCCCGGGGTGCGTACGAAGGCATGAAGTTGGCCTTGAACGTGGGCGCCATGCTGTTGGCTTTCATCGCCTTGATCGCCCTCGGCAACGCGCTCCTTGGTCTGCCGTTTGAGCTCTACAACGACTGGATGGGTCTTGAAGGCGCTGCAGCGGTGGAGCCGCTCACGTTTCAGCGGATTTTCGGCTGGCTCTTCTGGCCTTTTGCCTTTCTAATTGGCGTGCCCGCGGCTGAGTGCGCCACCGTCGGAACCCTCCTCGGCGAGAAGATCGTTCTCACCGAATTCATCGCGTATCTTCATCTCTACGAGTCGCTGTCCGAAGGCGCCGTGCAGCTTTCGCACCGCACTGTCGTGATCGCGAGCTACGCACTATGTGGGTTTGCCAACTTCGGGTCCATCGGGATTCAAATCGGTGGGATCGGCGGGATTGCGCCCGAACGTCGTCACGACCTCGCGCGTTTGGGGCTGCGGGCAATGTTCGGGGGCATGCTCGCCTCGTTGATGACAGCGGCCGTAGCGGGAATGCTCATTTAGCCGCGGCAGCGGCAGCGGCAGCGGCAGCGGCAGTGCCAGTGCCAGTGCCAGTGCCAGTGTCAGCGGGGGTGCCTGACTAGGCGCGACAATTTGCCACCTTACGCGCCGGGGCGAGCGGGCCTATTGAATGAAGGATGATGCGGATCGTTGCGTTTTCTGCCCTCCTATTCGGTCTCGGTTGCGCTCCAGTGCCTGCCGAAGACATCCCGGCCGACGAGGGCCGGCAGGTGCAGTCGATTGTGCGCAACACCCTGAGCCCCTTCTGCCCTGGCAAGACCCTCAACTCCTGCCCCAGCCCGAAGGCCGGGGAGTGGCGTCTGGACATCCGCGAGTGGGTCGAGGCAGGCGTGCCCGAACCGGAGATCCGCGATCGACTCCAAGCGAGGGTCCCCATGTTTGATTTGAGCATCCCGCCCGTCAAGTCCGGCTGGATCATCCCGGTGATCGCCGTCGTGCTGTCGACGCTTTGGTTCGTCGTGATGGTCCGCAAGTTCAGAGGGCGCGGCGGGGCAAGGCGCCAAGTCGAAGCGGCCCCACAAGATCAGGACCTGGACACCCGACTTGACGAAGAGCTAGCCGCCCTAGACTGATCGCTGTCGCTGTCGCTGTCGCTGTCGCTGTCGCTGTCCCTGTCGCTGTCGCTGTCGCTGTCGCTGTCGCTGTCTCAAACAGTGCAGATCACCGACGAGCCGTGACCAAACAAGCCCTGGTTCACCGTCACGCCGGCCCTCGCACCTTCGACTTGGCGCCCCTCGGCTTGGCCGCGGAGTTGCCAGGTTAGCTCGCAGACCTGTGCGATCGCTTGCGCGGGCACGGCTTCACCAAAGCATGCCAAGCCGCCGCTCGGGTTGACGGGGACGCGGCCGCCAAGGCTCGTCTCGCCGTCTCGCAGCAATTTCTCGGCATCGCCTGCTGGGCAGAGGCCGATCTGTTCATACCAATCGAGCTCGAGCGCGGTCGAGAGGTCGTACACTTCAGCAAGGCTCATGTCTTCAGGGCCTAGGCCCGCTTCTTCGTAGGCACGGTGCGCGATCGATTCTTTGAAACCAATTTCAGGGAGCCCAACGCCAGCCTTCGAGTCGGTGGCGAGGTTGGGCATTTCGATGATGTCGTTTGGGTAGACCGGCGTCACGGTGGAGACGGCCGAGATCTTCACCGGGTCGGTGCTGTGTTTCCGGGCGAAGTCCATGCTGCACAGCACCAGCGCTGCCGCGCCATCGCTCGTGGCGCAGATGTCGAGCAAGCGAAGCGGATCGGCGACCAACACCGAGCCCATGACATCCTCGAGCGCGACCGCTTTTCGATATCGGGCATTCGGATTGTGAAGGCCGTGCTTGGAGTTCTTCACTTTGACCGCCGCAAAGTCCTCCTGGGTCGCGCCATAGACATCCATGCGTCGACGCGCGTACAGCCCAAAATAGGTGGGATTCGTGATGCCCTGGACATGGAAGCGGAGCCAGTCCGGGTCTTCCGGCCTGCGCCCCCCGGCGGGCGCGAAGAAGCCCTTCGGCGCGGCGTCGGCGCCAATCACCAGGGCGACCTCACAGAGGCCGGCCAAGATGTTCGCCCGCGCGACGCTGATGGCCTGGGCACCGGTCGCGCAGGCGCCGTAAGAGCTCGACACCTTGGCGCCCGACCAGCCGAGCGCTTGCGCAAACGTCGCGCCTGCCACGAACCCGGGGTATCCGTTGCGAATCGTGTCACCGCCCGCCACCAGCTGGATGTCTTTCCACGCCACGCCCGCATCCTTCAACGCGTCCTGTGCGGCCTTCACACCGTAGCCGACGAAGCTCTGCCCCCACTTGCCCCAGGGATGCATGCCCACGCCGAGCACTGCAACGTCCTTACTCATGCGTCACTCCCGTTGCGGGCCGGCTTCCAGTTCCAAGTGAAGTAGACATGCTCGTCGTCTTGGTAGAGCTCGCGGAGGACCAGCTCCATCGGCATACCGGTCGCCAGCGCATCCACGCCGACGCCATCGGCCACCTGGCCGAGGATTGTAATCCCTTCCTTTTCGAGCTCGACTGCCGCGATCGCAAAGGGCTCGAAGGGCTCTTTGGCCACGAACGGCGCCGGCGGCTTGTAGTTTGCGCTCGTGTACGACCAGACCTTGCCGATTCGGCTCAAAGGAACCTCTTCGAAGTCCGCTTGGTCGCAGGCGGGATTTCGGCAGAAGGTTTTCTCGGCCGGGAAGAAATAAGTTCCACAGCCGCGGCATCGCGTTCCGAGAAGGTGAGGCTCGCGGGGGTCCATGGTAAAGAGGCCTTCAACGGCCGGGGCGTGGGTTTTCTCAGTCATCGTGAACGTTGTATTTCAGGCGGACTTTGCGTACTGGGCCTTGGTTCGTTCGAGGAGCTCCGTCAGGTCTTCGCGGAGCGCTTCGAGCGTCTCGAGGGTCGTGCGGACCATCGGGCGGCGCAAGCCGTCGATCTCTTCGACCATTCGCTCGAGCCGCCGGGCGGCTGCAGTCGCGCGCCGGATCGCGTCCATCTGTTCGGCGCCTTCGGGCTTCGGATTGAAGACGGGGTTGAATCGTTTCCGAAGCTCGGTTACCGGCGCGCCTTCCTCGAAGACGGCCTCCCTTAGCTCGTCGACGACGTCCTGAGGCACGGCGCGTTCGCCCCGCGCGTCGTTGCTTGGATTCTTCTGAAGGGCTCGTGCGAAGTAGTCGACGGCGTCGCAGGTCGGGATCCGTTCGTTGAGCCCGTCGCGTTTCAAGACGGATGGCGCGTGCCGCTTGAGCGCCACGTACGAGCCGGTGAGCTTGTCGGCCGTTGCCTGCTTGAGCTGAAGCTCGAGGGAGCAGTAGGAGTAAAAGTCCTCATAGCCCCAGTTCAGGTACGATTCCCGATTCCGAACCTCCACCAGCGCCTCCGCCATCATCACCCACGAGCGCTTGAACTCGCGCGCACGGCGCACGACGTGAACCCGGAGCTCGTCTGCCCCCTCCGCTTCGAGCGCCTCTGCCAGGTCGCCGAGCCTTTGATGCGTAGCCATCGGCGCTCTATACCACCGAAGTGGGTTCATTTATACCGGGCAAGGGAAGATCGAAGAAGTGGCGCAAACGACGGTAGATCGAAATGCCGCACGGGCCCGCGCAGCGACGTCGCTTGGGGCCGATGCACTCGTCGCCGACGTCGCGGCGAAGCTCGCACGCTCGGGTATTTCCGTGATGCCCGTCAAGGGCGCGCTGCTCCAGCACTGGCTCTACGACGATCCAACCGAGCGGCCGTTGACCGACGTAGACCTGCTCGTGCTCCCAGGGGATTTAGAAGGGGCGGTGACGCAGCTCGAGTCCGCAGGCTATCGCTCGTTCGCGCGCCCCAGTTTCGGGGCGGTCGTTCTGCAAACCCCGTTTGGTCTTGCGCTCGACCTCCACCCGTCGCTTTTCGACGCTGCTCGCTATCGACTGCGCACCGAGGAGCTTTTCGCGCGGAGCACCGAAGACACCCGTCTTTATTCGGTTCGTGTCCAGCTTCCCTCGACGCTCGATGTCTACGCGCACCTCATTGGGAAATTCGGCAGCGACCATCTCGACCGCCGTGCGACCGGCCGTCTCGACGAGATCGCCCGGATGGCAAGCCGCATCGACGTGTCACCCGAAACGGTCGCCCAGCACCTCGTCCATTGCGGGATGCGGCGTGTTTCGCGGTATGTGTTGCCCTTGGTTCACCAAGTGACGAACGACCCGTTTGCGGCGCAGGTTCACAGAAGCCTGCCCCTCGACCCGATCGGTCGATGCATCGCCGCGATGGCATCCCGGAGCTTGCAGGATGCACCTGCGCTCTCCCGCACGGGCGCTCTGGCTGCTCACCTGCTGAACGACTCCCTGCCAAGGGGAGCCCTATCGGGCATCCGGGCGCTTCTTCAGAGGATTCGACCGCGCTGACCCGGCGATTCGTCGCTCAGGACGAGACGGGACCGATCGGACAAGCGCCTGGGTTGCCTTTGGCGAACTCGGTCGTGCAGGCGACCGCCACGGCTTCCAAGGGTTCGCGGTACACGATCCGCGGCGGCTCATACGGCTCGCGCTTGGACCCTTCGCCTGGACTGCTGGTGTTCTTCCGCTCCACGTTGCCCCTCGCCGCTACAGTACAGGAAGTCGGACCCTCGCGCGAGCCGACGCGGCGATCCTCTGCTCGACTGCCGGGTACAGCGCCAGCGGGTCTCCAGAGTGGACGTGGGCCGCACCCGGGCAGAAATTCGACGCGACCGCGGCATCGCCAAGGCCCTCGAGCATGCGCCGCGCAGCCTTGGTCGTCTCCCGAACTTCTTGGAGCCCGGCCGACGCTGCCCAAATCTCGGCAATTCGCTGCGCATGCAGGTTACCGACGGGGACCCGCCACTGCACGCACGGCAGCACGCTTCCGTACGGATCGATGGCGATGTTGTTGGACCCTGCGCCACAGTGTTTGTCGCCCTGTGCGACGATCGCCTTCGACCCCGGGTCGGGCGATACGGTTTCGATGTCCGCTTCGTCTCTGTTCGCGCGTGCTTCGAGCGCGATCCGATAGCGGGCCTGTCCTTCTGCGCTTGCTCCGATGGCCAAAGGCCCCCTGTCGCCGTCGTCCCTTGGCTTCACTTCGGGGTCGATCTGAAACAGGACGTCGAGCTCATCGTAGAGCGCGAGCATGCCTTCGACTTCGTCCTCGTTCCAGCGCGTCAGCACGCTGTTGACCTTCACGCGAAGCCCAAGCGACTTCATCGTTCGAATATTGGCGACCAGACGCTCGAAGCTCCCGTCGACGCGGGTTTGCCGATCGTGCGTCTCTGCGGTGGCACCGTGGACGCTGACTTCGATGACAAACGGGTCGACTTCATTCCGAATCCGCTCGGCCACCGCGTGTCTGACCGCATGGCCGTTGGTCTTGATCCGAATGACGAACCCGAGGTTACGGGCATGGCTGGCGATATCGAAAAAGCGCGGGTGGGCGAGCGGCTCCCCACCGCTCAACGACAGGTTGAGGATCCCGAGCTCGGCCAGGTCGTCGAGGAGCTGACGGTATTGGTCGAAAGAGAGCGGCTGTCCGACGCGCGCTAAGTTGTTGTAGCAAAATGTGCAGTCGAGGTTGCACGCGTACGTGAGCTCCAGGAGCACCGACATCAGTCGGTTCTCGGTCCACGCGCGCTTGATCGTATTGGAGTAACTCATGTTTGGCTGATCGCGCCTGCCTCGAGAAGCGCGTCGAGAAGAGACCGTGCATCGGCCCGCGCGCGATCCTGGTCGACGGCGTAGCGATCGGTGATGGCCATGACGACTTCATCGACACTGTGCTCGGCTTGCAACTGTTCGACGATGAAGGCGCCGACCTCGTTCAGGACGAGCACCTCGCCCGCTTCCTGCAGAACGAAGATCCCTTCGTCGTCCATGACGCGAAACCTCGCGTGGGGATCAACGCGATACCGCTTTTGCTGGCTCTCGGTACTCATTGTCCAATACGCTCCAAAAACGGGCGTCCTTTGCGAATGTGAGAATGCGAAGCGGTTGGCCCTCCACGAGCTCCTCGGCGCGCGAAGTCAGCCCGTCGACGAGCCAAGGATCGGCATTCACATACGGACACGAGGCGACGATACGCGAGACTGCTTCGGCTTTCGAGCAGAGGCTCACCGACGGCGCGCCGCCCTGGTGGAGGCCGAGTAGGCCTGTCAGCGGGTAGGGTGGGTGCCGACGGGGTTCCCCGCCAAAGTCACCCGCGAACGGCATGGCCAGAAGCTCGAACGCTTGGCCCGATGGCCGAATCGCGTTCAGCTCGTCACTCAAAATCTCGAGGTCGAGCTCGTCGGCCAAGCCGCAGAGGGTGGTTTTGCCTGCTCCGGAGCGGCCGCAGAAGAGGAACCCCCGGGCTCCGTCGTTGAACGCCGCGCTGTGCATGACCAGCGCCCCCTCGCCGAAGAGTCGATAGCAGGCCACGATTCGAAAGAGGTTTTCGAAGGCCGCCGAGAACCATTCGTCGCTACGGCAGGTCTGCATTTGTACGCGAAACGGACTGCGGTCTACGTTGGCGGTGAAGCCGATGCCCGCGACGGCGATGCTTTCGTCGCCATGCGCCAGCGCAACCGGATACTCGACCGGCCCGGGGGGCCTCTGCATGAACCCAGCTGAGTTGGGGTTGAAGTGAATGTCGATTCGCACATCCGGCGTCGCGTCGTCTCTGGTGAGCAAGGCCTGAAATCGCGAACGCACGAGTCGATCCTGCGCTGGGTTCAGCCCGGCGAAGCGATAGCGGGACCCGGCGAACTCGATGGTCAGCGCGCTCATCGGTCGACCCCGGCGACTCGCAGAATCATGGCGCGTGCATACTTCCCGAGCGCCGCGAGCCTATCTGAGGCCCGGACGTCGCACCGGGCCCGACCGACGATGGCGCTTGCAAGGGCCGCCGGGTCCCGCTCCGAAGCATCGTCAGCCTGGGTGAGTGCCACGAGGCCGTGGACGCTCGGTGCGTAGCCCAAGAATCGATGCACATTCCAGTGGTCCCGGCGCCGCACCACGATCACGTCTCCGGGCAGGTAGAGCCGCTGCCTGCGCACCTGCACAGACTCGCCATCGCCGATCGACCCGCATGCACGCGCCGCGCACCGAGAACTCCACCGATTCTCCGAGGCCCAGGCCAAGGCCGGCCAAGCTCGACTGTCCCCCTTGCATGCGCCGAATGGACCATACCAGAGGGCTGGCGCCCGCACCCCTCGAAGGGCGATGTTCACGCTCCTTCCAGGGCTCCAGCGCCTTTCCACAAATGTGACCCAAAATACTTGTTGACAACCGTGTTTTCGGAGCTTTACCGTAGGACTGTCGGCGGCTATTTAGCGACCCTCCGACATGGTGAATCGGGTTCATACTCCTTGGGGGTACAACAAAAACGGGCACTCGGGCGGGGTTCACACCTCGCCCGAGATTTTAAGCCGTGACGCAGCCTATGCTGGTGCTCGAGTGGCGAAAGACGCCAGGAGTACGACGCCCCTACAGGCTTCGCTTTTTTCCGCGCAGCCCTCGGCGACTGCCCTTGGGCTTCTTCGGCCTGTCGAAGGAGCGACCGTCGCCGCCGCCGCCGCCACGATCGTAGCTTCCACCGCGATCGAAATCGCCACCGCCCGGGTCGCCGCCGCCACCGTAACGGTCGGGCGGAGGGCCGCCGAAATCACGGCGCTGGCGGGGAGGCCGTGGCCGGTCTTCCGCGATATCGAGCCGCAAATCACGCCCACCGACTTCGCGACCGTGAAACTTTTCGACGGCTTGCGCGGCGTGCTCTTCTGATGCGAACCGGACGAATGCGAACCCCCTGGGGCGGCCGGACTCGCGGTCCTTTGGAATGTGAACGTCAACGACCTCGCCGATTTCTCCGAAGAGCTCACGCAGCTCTTGGTCGGTCGTGGCAAAGTTGAGGTTCCCTACGAATATCTTGCTTGAGATGACTTACTCCGTTCTCCGATGTGCTCAATTGGCACGGTTTTGCTCTGGGTACAAAGGAGAGTGTACCCCAGATCCAGGGTTTTGTTGGCGATCGCCGCTGACTCAGTAGTGCCAGGGGAACTTTTTGTAGTCTTGTGGGCGCTTTTCGAGGAAGGCGTCCCGGCCTTCTTGGGCCTCTTCGGTGCCATACGCGAGACGGGTCGCCTCTCCGGCGAACAGCTGCTGACCAACCAGGCCGTCGTCGACCATGTTGAAGCCGAACTTCAGCATCCGCATCGCCGTCGGGCTCTTCGAGTTGATCTCTTTTGCCCAGCCCAGGGCGAAATTCTCCAGATCGGCGTGGGGCACCACGGCGTTGACCATCCCCATGTTCGCCGCTTCCCGTGCGCTGTATTTGAGGCCGACGAAGAAGACCTCGCGCGCCTTCTTCTGACCCACTTGCCTGGCGAGGAGCGCAGAGCCGTAGCCGCTATCGAAGCTCGCCACGTCGGGGTCGGTCTGTTTGAAGACGGCGTGCTCCTCGCTGGCGATCGTCAAGTCGCACACGACATGCAGGCTGTGTCCCCCGCCAACCGCCCAGCCCGGCACCACGGCAATGACGACCTTAGGCATGAAACGGATGAGGCGCTGGACTTCGAGGATGTGCAGGCGACCGAGCCGAGCCGGGTCGATCTCTCCGGCGGAATCCGTTTCGTACTTGTAGCCATCCTTGCCCCGGATCCGTTGGTCACCACCCGAGCAGAAGGCCCAGCCGCCGTCTTTCGCGGAAGGCCCGTTGCCCGTGAGGAGGACGCAGCCCACGTCCGACGTCTGCCGCGCGTGGTCGAGTACCCGGTAGAGCTCATCGACCGTGCCAGGCCGAAACGCGTTCCGCACCTCGGGCCGGTCGAAGGCAATTCGCACCGTGCCGTGGTCTTTGGCGCGATGATAGGTGACATCTTGAAGATCGAAGCCGGGTACCTTAGCCCACTTGGAAGGGTCGAATATCTCGGAAACCATCGACCCGCTACTCCGTGAACTCATTCAGGACGGCGAGGATGATGCGTCCAAGAAGCGTGGCGACCTGCTGACGCGAAAACTCACCCTCGATCCAACGCTGCAGAATCTCGCCGGCGCCGGTCAAGAACATGTCGGCGAGCGCCTGGGCTTCGGCATCATCGACGCCGGTGAGCTCGCGGAGCGGGATGAGCCAGGGCTGGACCAGTTGCCCGCGGAAATCCTTGCTCATTGCAGAGATTTCCTGATCTGGACCTACCGAACGAAGCAGTTGCCAGCCGCCGGAACCCTTCGCTTCGATGGTGTCGCAGGCGGCGTCGATGAAGCCGCGGGCGATCGACGCGATGTCCGCATCATCTTCTGTGTGCAGTATGTCCGGCGTGCGTCGTGCGAAGTCCTCCCGGAAGTCCTCGAGCACGCCTTTGATGAGCTCGTGACGGTTCGGAAAGAATTTGTAGACGACAGGCCTCGTGATGCCCGCGGCCGACGCGACATAGGGAATGCGCACGTTGTCGACCCCGTCGGCCGCGATGATGTCCGACGTGACGCGCAACAATTGTTGCTCGCGTTCTTCGGGACTGAGCCTGGTGCGGGAGGCGTCGCTTGGTCTGTTGCTTGAAGGCATCGATTCACGAAAAAGGGTGGCCCCAAAAACAGAAGCCACCCTAATCCTTTTCTAGAACTATGGACGACTCAGTCTTGAGCCAGGTTCATCACCTGTTGGAGGCTCATGGCAAGGGTCATGTCGCCGTCGATCTTGATTTTGCCGGACATGAAGGCCTGCATCGGGTTCAGCGAGCCGTTTAGCATGCCGAGCCAGTCTTCGGATGACACGGTGATGGTCGCGCCCGGGCTGTCATGGGTGCCCTTGCTGACGAAGTCGCTGGTCTTGCCCTTCGTGCAGTCCAAGCTCCACTCACCGCCACCGTCGCCGGTGATGTTGAACTGGTAGATCGCATTGGGGGCGGTGGCCGCGTCGGTGTTTTCGGCGGCTCTCTTCTCAAACTTCTCGAAGAACTCAGCTGCGGATTCCATTGATCTTGCCTCTCTTGTGTTGTTGGCTGCCGTTCCCACCCGCTCCCCGGATGTGGCTTGCCGGACGGGAGTTGTAACCGAAATTTCCGCGGCATGCACCCCCGTACGAAGCGGAAAAACGCTGCAATTTCGGCTCCCACCGAGCTCTTGGGCTTTGAAACAAGCCGGAAACGAAGGACACATCCCGCCGAAACAGCGCGGATCTAGGCTCTGCCAACTTCAAAGGAGGAACCGGGGATGGATGCTCTCAATCAGGCGGACACGGCATGGCTCATGGTGTCCTGTGCACTCGTGATGCTGATGACACCGGGCTTGGCGCTCTTTTATGGCGGCATGGTCAACTCGAGCAACGTGCTGTCGTCGTTCATGCACAGCTTCATCGCGCTGGGCATCATCACGCTGCAGTGGGTGGTGATCGGCTATTCGCTTGCGTTCGGATCCGACGCGGGTGGGGGATTCATCGGCGGTTTCGAATTCGCCTTCCTGAACGGCGTGGGTCTCGAGCCGCAAGAGGGCTCCACGATCCCGCACATCTTGTTCATGGCGTTTCAGATGATGTTCGCGATCATCACGCCGGCGCTGATCTCGGGCGCAATCGCAGAGAGAATGAAGTTCTCTGCGTACTTCCTCTTCATCATTTTGTGGGCGACGCTAGTCTACGACCCCATTTGCCACTGGGTCTGGGGTCCGGACGGTTGGCTCGGCGCCCGCGGTGCCCTCGACTTTGCCGGTGGGACGGTCGTTCACCTTTCTTCTGGCGCGGCAGCCTTGGTCTGCGCCATCGTCATCGGTCGTCGCAGTCGACCTGGCCCGCCCCATAATCTCACGCTGACCTTGCTCGGCGCAGGCCTGCTCTGGTTCGGTTGGTTCGGCTTCAACGCAGGTAGCGCGCTTGCCTCGAACGACAACGCCGCGCTTGCTCTGGTCAACACGCACCTCGCCGCCGGGGCTGCCGCTTTCGCCTGGGCCATCGTCGAGTGGTTCAAGCAGGGCAAGCCGACCGCCCTCGGGGTCGCGTCCGGCTTGGTGGCCGGTCTGGTCTGCATCACGCCTGCCGCAGGCTTCGTCGGCCCGACTTCCGCGGTGCTCATGGGCTTGATCGCCGGCCCGGTCTGCTATGGCGCCGTCTTGCTCAAGGGCGTGCTCGGCTACGACGACGCGCTCGACGCCTTTGGCATTCACGGCGTGGGCGGCGCCCTGGGCGCGATCTTGACCGGGGTCTTTGCGAGTGCGGTCTGGGGTGGAACCGATGGATTGATCGGGGGCAACAGCGCCCTCTTCATCGAGAACATCATCGGCGTGCTCGCCGCCGCGGCCTATTCGATGATCGTGACGTTCGTGATTCTGAAGCTCCTCGACGCGACGATCGGTCTCCGCGTCAGCAAAGACGAGGAGAGCGAAGGCTTGGACACCAACCTACACGGCGAAGAGGGCTACCACATGGGTGGCGCCGGCGCGCTGGTGGAATAGCGCCGGCTCGACCCCACGGACCGATTGTCCGGATTGTCCGGGGCCTGCGTTCGTCGTAGGTCTCGGGCATGGGTCTGGGTCGCTTCGTTGCGAGGTTGTTCGGCAAGAAGGAGGAGCGGCGGGCGCCTCTGCCCGAAGCGGAGGCGCGGGACTATACGCTCTCGGAGCTGTCCGCGTACGACGGTTCCGATTCAGCCAAGCCGCTCCTGATCGGCATTCGTGGTCAGGTCTACGACGTGACGCGCGGCCGAGATTTCTACGGTCCCGGTGGGCCCTACGGGATGTTCGCCGGTAAAGACTGCACGCGCGCGCTGGCGAAGGTGTCGTTCGACGCAGAGCTCTTCACCGGCGACATCGACGGGCTCGGACCCGACGAGCTCGACAAGCTCGAAGAGTGGATCGACATGTTCGAAGGGAAATATCGACGGGTCGGTCGGCTGCTCTAGGGCTATGGCGACAGCACGGGGGTCACTCGGAGCACTTCACCGTCGGAGCCGCCACTATCGTTGGTGATGTATAAGAGACCGTCGGGGCCTTGTCTCGGCGAGCGAAGGCGGCCCTGGTTTTCGATCACCCGAAAATCGTTGGTCACTTCGCCCAGGGAGCTCACGAAGTAGATGTGCAGGTGCGCGGCTTTCAGCGTCGCAACGGCAAGTGCGCCGTGCCACTCTCCCCATTCGCTTCCCTCGAGGAAGGTCGCCCCTGATAGTGCGAGGGTCGTAGCACCGCTCGACCAGATCGCCTCGACCGCACCGGGGAACGCTACCGGGTCGGTCATGGGAACCGATTCATTGTAGCCGGGAACCGGGTCCCATCCGAAGTTGCCAGTGACGAGGAGATTGACTTCGTCGTCCACCGTCGGACCGTGCTCTGCCGAGACGCCTAGAAGATCGGAGGAGCGGAACGCCATGCCTTGAATGTTGCGGTGGCCCTTGGAGAACCAGCGCCGGCCGCCAGGGTTGTCGAGCGCAGCGTCGCCGTTTCGATCGATGCGAAGCACTTTGCCGCCCAGCGAGTCGTCGTCCTGGGGCGTCGTGCCGATCGCCGCATCGCCAGTGCCCACCCACAGGTAGCCATCGGGTCCGAAGCGAGGCCGACATCCGCTGTGACGTCCGGAGCTGTACGGCATGCCGGTCACGATGTCGGTGCGTTCGACCACCGCATCACCGTTGGGCGTCTGCAACTCGTAGCGCACCAAGCGCACATCGGTGGCGGTGCCCGCATTCGAGGTCATGCACACGTAGACGTAGCCGTTGTTCGCGAAGTCGGGATCGACTTCGAGGCCCAACATCCCGCCTTCGCCGCCCGGTTCCAGGTCCGGCGGTGAGATGATGACGGGTGCGGACCCGACTCCGTCGACGTAGACGTTGAGCCGACCCGGCCTCTCGGTGACCAGCACGGTTTGGTTGGGCAGCCAGGCGATGTCCCACGGATTGGTGAGGCCGGAAATCAACGGAACGACGTCCAAGTCCACCACCATCTGGCTGCCTCCGGCGCCGGCCACTCCGCCCGAGCCGGCCATGCCACCCGAACCCGCCATGCCGCCCGAGCCGGCCATGCCACCCGCGCCCGCCGTGCCGCCCGAGCCGGCCATGCCACCCGCGCCCGCCATGCCGCCCGAGCCAGCCATGCCACCCGAGCCGGCCATACCACCTGCGCCCGCCGTGCCGCCCGAGCCCGGCATGCCACCGGAACCCGTTTCGCCAGCTGAGCCGGCGTTGCCGCCCGAGCCGTCCGTGTTGCTCGACGGTGCCCCGCATGCACCCACGACGAAGGCGCAGACCAAAAAGATTATTAACCCCATGATATTAATTTGCTTGCAGGGGCTCGAGAATCAAGCCGACGGGAACCGCCGGTAGGTCTATGTAGCGACAGCGCCTACGCACAAGGCGGTCATCGCATAGAGAAACGGCAGCTTGAGCAGGGCCTCTTGTTCGGCTGCGCGGAACGGTGCCGAATCCACATGCCGCATCCGATCGGCAGGAGCATGAGCGCAAGCGTGCCCATCACGGCCACGTACGGAATCTGCATGGCCGTCTCGCCGAGTGATGCAGCGTACGCGTAAAGGAGCGTGGGCATCATGACGACCGAGGCCAGCGTCGAGACCGCTGTCATCGAGACGCTGAGTGCCAGGTCGGCCCGCGAGAAATACGAGAACATGTTGCTGGCGTTTCCTCCCGACGTGCATGCCATGAGCAGGAGCCCCAACGCGTCCGTGCCACCGAGCCCGAGCGAGCGAATCGCGAGATAGGCGAGCAACGGCATCCAGCCAAACTGCGACAGGAGCCCGATGAAAATTGCTCGGGGACGCTCGAGCGCCCGACGGTAGTCATCGGGCGTCAGCGAAGCCTCTATCCCCACCATCAAGACGAGGGTCAGCGTCGCGATGAGCAGCTTGTCGAGGACGCTGAGCACGCGGCATCATACACGGGCTCGACTGGGCAAAACCCGAACCTCGGCGCCGGGCGTCCCCGTAGAGTCGCAGGGGCTGGCTGCAGGCTTGCGAACGGCCGATTGACCACCGTTCGGCCGCGGCTCAGCCTTCCTCGGTGGACAACGAAAAAATCTTGAACGAGATGATGGGTAGCAGCCTGCGGGTGCTCAACCGCATCGCCGACTCGCCGTTCGTCGAACGACTCGGGCTCGAAGATCGGGCACAGAAGTTGGTTTACGAAGGCGCCAAGCGTGCAGCGGAGACCGCCGCGAGAGCTGCCAAGCGGTTCTCGTCCAAGCGCGCCGACGATCGGCCTCGAAGCTCGAAGAAATTCGACCTGAGCCTCACCGAGGAACAGCAGCTGATGCGCGACACGCTTCGACGGTTCGCCGATGACGTGATGCAGCCCGCCGCCCGAGGGGCCGACGATCGATCTTCTACGCCCGACGGTTTTCTCGAGGCATTCAACGAGCTCGGGGCGATTGCCATGTCGGTGCCCGAGTTGCTCGGCGGGGCGGCCGAGCAGGTGTCGGCCGTGTCTCAGATGCTCATCGTCGAAGACCTTGCGCGCGGCGACATGGGCCTGGCCTATGCCGCGCTCTCCCCATTGTCGTTCGTGAATGCGCTGGTCCATTGGGGGAGCGGCGAGCAGCAGTCGCGCTTGCTCCCGCCCTTGCTCGAAGGGGAAAGTGGCGCTGCGACCCTGGCGGTCGTGGAGCCTCACCCGCTTTTCGATCCGGGTGCACCGCGAACCGCCGCCAAGCGGCGAGGCGCGGACTACGAGCTCAGCGGCGAGAAATCGATGGTGGCCTTGGCGGATCGCGCGCGCTGGTTCTTGGTCGCCGCGGACGTGCCCAAGGTCGGGTCCCGATTTTTCTTGGTGGAGCGGGACGCCGAAGGCGTCGAGACGCTCGACGAGCCAGCGATGGGGTTGCGATCAGCGAGCCTCGGCCGTCTGAAGCTCAACAAGGTTCGTGTCGGGCACGAGGCGCTGCTCGGAGGTGAAGCGGCACTCAAAGCCGAGGGCAAAGCTGCCTACGACGACGGCATGAATCGTGCGCGCATCGCCTGGGGCTCGATGGCGCTTGGGACCTCGCAGGCTTTGCTGGACTACGTGATTCCGTACTGCAACGAGCGGCTCGCATTCGGAGAGCCGATTTCGCATCGGCAGGCCGTCGCGTTCATGGTGGCCGACATCGGCATCGAGCTCGAGTCGATGCGGATGCTCGTCTATCGAGCCGCCGGGCGGATCGACGCTGGCCTCAAGTGCCGTCGGGAAGCGTACCTCGCGCGGACGCTTTGCTCCGAAAAGGCGATGGAGATTGGAACCAATGGCGTCCAGCTCCTCGGCGGCGCCGGCTTCATCAAGGACCATCCGGTCGAGCTTTGGTATCGACAGCTTCGTTCCATCGGCGTGATGGACGGTAATCTGTTGCTCTAAGGGATTCAGATGATTTATTTGGAAGTTCCAAAGAACCTCAAGCTCGTCGTCAACCAGGCCCACCAGGTTGCCAAGCACATCTTTCGGCCGATTTCGCGTAAGTACGACCGCGCCGAGCACGACTATCCAAAAGAGCTCGACATGCTGGCGGCACTGATGGACGGCTTGAGCGCCGGTGGCGGACCACAAAGTGCCGGCGTCGATTCGCTTCAGCGCGAAGAGGGTGCGAACGGGGGCGTCCGCAATGGCGGCAACATGACGACCTGTCTCGGGATGACGGAGCTGTGCTGGGGCGACGTGGGACTGGCGCTCTCCATTCCGCGTCAAGGTCTCGGCAACGCGGCGATTGCCGCAGTCGCAGACGCGGATCAGAAGAAGCGCTTCGCAGGGGTCTGGGCCGCCATGGCGATCACCGAACCTGGCGCCGGCTCGGACTCGGCCAACATCCGGACGACAGCTCGGCTCGACGGCGACGAGTGGGTGCTCAATGGCGAGAAGATCTACGTCACGGCCGGTAGCCGGGCGGACGCCGTGGTCGTTTGGGCAACGCTCGATCGAACTCTCGGACGCGCGGCGATTAAATCGTTCGTCGTGCCGCATGGGACGCCCGGCATGGAGGTCGTCCGTCTCGACAAGAAGTTGGGCATTCGGGCTTCGGACACGGCGAGCATCACGCTCACCGACTGCCGCATTCCGAAAGACAACCTGCTCGGCACCTCCGACATCCATGCGAAAAAGGGTTTCGGCGGGGTGATGCAGACCTTCGACAACACGCGGCCCGTCGTGGCGGGGATGGCGGTTGGTGTGGCTCGAGCCGCACTCGAAGACACGCGCAAGCTTCTCGAAGAGGAGGGCATCAAGGTCCGTTACAAGGGCCCGCTTTTCGCAAAGACCGCCGCCGAGGCCGAGCTGATTCGCATGGAAGCGGACTGGGAGGCGGGCCGGCTGCTCATGCTCAAGGCGGCGTGGATGGCGGACAACGGGATTCCCAACTCGACCGAAGCGTCGATGTCCAAGGCCAAGGCCGCGCGCGTCGGCAATCGGATTACCCTTCGCTGCGTCGAGCTTTGTGGCACCCTCGGTTACTCCGAAGCGGAGCTCATCGAAAAGTGGGCGCGAGATTCGAAGATCCTCGATATCTTCGAGGGCACCCAGCAAATCCAACTGCTGATCGTCGCGCGCTCGCTACTCGGGAAGCGATCGTCGGAGCTTCGCTGAGGACGGCACATGGAGATCAACGGAATCGCGCATACCTTCGTGACCGTGGGCGACTTCGATCGGGCCCGCGCGTTCTACAGTGAGCTCCTGCCCTTCCTCGGCTTACACAAGGTCATGGACATTCCGGGGACGTACTACTGCGTCGGCGCCCGAACCGGCTTCGCGATTCGAGAGGCGCCCGAACAGAACCGCGGCCAGCGCTTCGACCAAGATCGGGTCGGCCTCCACCACATCTGCTTCCGAGCTCGCAGCCGGGAAGGCGTCGACGAAGCGCACGAGTTCGTCAAGAGCCTGGGCGCAACGATCATCCACGGCCCCGAAGAGGCCATCTGGGCTCCGGGCTACTACTCCATTTTATTCGAGGACCCGGACGGGATCCGGCTGGAGATCAACTTCGTGCCGGGTAAGGGGCTGCTGAAGTAGCAGCGACAGTGTCAGTGCCAGACCTAGTTACACCGCCCGCCCGCCCCCACCCGTAATCCTCCCTCCGCGCCCTTCGCTTCGCTTGGGCTTGGCGGCGCGTTGCGCCGGGCTTCGCCTTCGGCTCGCGCTGCCGCGCATGTGTCGGTGCCATTTCGGTGAACCCCCACGCAAGCGCCTGGGTCTGCGCGATGTCGTGGAGGCTCTCTGGCCGCTAGAGCCGGCGGCCTAGGCACCAAGTGATGGCGCACACCTCGTCGAGCCTCTCGTCGAGGTGGGTTGCCTCGTGGGCTTCGATGTAGCCCCAGTCACTCGCGACGTTCAGGGCGGCCCGGACTTCCTTGGCGGACCCGCAAGCGGTGGAAAACCGAGCCCGCGCATTGCCAGCATCACTCCCGCGCCCCTCCGCGATATTCAGGACAACGCTTTGCGCCGCCCGCTTCAGTTGATCGGCCAGCGACTTATCATGCTCCCGAATCGTATGGAGAACGGGACCAAGCTCCCGCAAAACGTTTCGCGCTCTGTCGTAAACATTCTTTTCTTTCATCAGCGACTCCTTGGAATGGGTTTGGGCTCTCACAACCTGCGAGCCCAAACCCATTCCAAGGACAAAGCGATCAAAAAGCCTGAACGCGCCAGTTGCCAGTTGCCAGTTGCCAGTTGCCAGTTGCCAGTTGCCAGTTGCCAGTGCCAGTGCCGGTGCCGGTGCCAGTGCCGGTGCCAGTGCCGGTGCCAGTGTCCAGCGTCGGTGTCAGTGACCCTGTAGCCACCAGCGGCCGTTGGCGGTCCCCAGCTTGCAGTGATACTCGTAGAGCTCGGTGAGGCGTGCTTCGGTCAGCACTTCCCCGAGGGGGCCGGAGGCCAGGAGGCCGCCTTCCTTGAGGAGCAAGGCGTGCGTCGCGTGGCTTGGAATTTCTTCGACGTGGTGACTGACCAGGATGAGCGTAGGGCCGCCGCGTTTCGCGCAGAGGCGATCGAGGTCATTGATCAGACCTTCGCGAGCACCTGGGTCGAGGCCCGCGCAGGGTTCGTCGAGGATCAGAAGCTTCGGCTTCGTGACCAGGGCGCGCGCGATCATGACTCGCTGTTTTTCGCCCTGCGAAAGCACGCCGTAGCGCTTGTTGCGGAATGCGAATGCGCCGATGCTGCGGAGGGCGTCGTCTGCTCGAATGAGGTCCTCGGCGCTTAGCTCGTGCCAGTTGCCGATGGTCGCGTGGATGCCCGTCGCGGCGACCTGCCGGGCGCTCTGGCGCGCAGGGAGCCACGAGAAAAGCGCAGAGCTGACCCAGCCGATCCGCTCCTTCAGGGCACGCATGTCGCACTCGCCATAGGTCTCGCCGAGAACCGCAACGCGACCTCGGCTGGGCCACTCGTAGCCCGCTACGATCGAAAGCAGCGAGCTCTTGCCCGCCCCATTGGCGCCGAGGACCACCCAGTGCTCTCCTGGCGAGATCTGCCAGCGAATGTCCCGCAGGATGTCGACGCCGTCACGGGTGAAGCTTTCGACGTGGAGATCGAGCACCGGTGCCACTGCTGCAGCCTAGCATCAGCTACGTGTGGCTTCGAGCAGCGGAACCGCCCGAGCCGAGCGGGAGCAGCAGTGGTTGCAGCTGCCGGCTCGTGAGCGTGCCCGATCACAACACCGGAGTGCTTCTGGCCGTCCTCGCGCTCGGCGCATGGCTGAGGCGACGCCGCCGAGCCTGCTGAGCGTCAGAGGCTCTTCTTTCGGCGGCGAAGCACGTGACGAAGCCTCGAACGCTCATCGCGCTCCCTCTCCTCGAGCATTCGCTTTAGTGCGCTCAGCTCCGAAGTCAGCGCTGGCTCGACGCGTAGCTGCAAGGTGTTGACCTGACGCGTGGCCTTGGCGAGCGCATCGCCCAGTCGCCGAACCAGCTGTTCTTTGGGAAGCGCTTCGAGGACGAGCTCGACCAGATGCTCGAACTCGGTCGCCGTCTGTGCCGCTGCGGGGCCGATCGAGGCTGCGGCCGTGTCGCGCCCGGTCAAGGTACGCAGGATCGGACTGTGTGAAGCGACGGAGGGCACGGAGATGCCCCAGATCTGCTTGTGCTCGAGCTCGACTGTGATCTCTCTGCCTGGCCAGGCATCGCTCTCCAAGCTTGCTCGTCCGCGTGCCGCCAAGGCGTGGAGCAGAGCAACGTATGCTTCACCGGCGCGTTTTTCGACGTCTTGGCGAGCGTTCAACGCGGGTCGCGCGCTCTTGAAAAGCTCGGTGATCAGGGCTTCCCGCTTTCGGTTGAGCAGCTCGCGCCCTTTCTGCACACGTCCGAGCTGCGCGCTTGCCCGAACGAGCCCGGAACGAGTCGGCGGTACCGAGCGCGCGCTCATCGGCTGGCCTCGTCCGATTCGGCCGCGTCTGACCGTGACGCCCAAGTCGCGTCTGAGATTCGGCTGAGCTCGTCGCGCGGCAGCGTCTCGAGGAGCGACCAGCCGATTCGCATCGTTTCGGTCAGAGAGCGGCGCACGCCGCTTTGATTGATCAGCTCCGTTTCGAATGCGTCGACGAAGTCGAGGGCGCGGCGATCGCCCGGTGCGAGCCCTTCGCTTCCAACGATGGCCGCCATGAGCTTGGCTTCACGCCCGCGCGCATAAATCGCATAGAGCTGATTGGCCCATTCGCGGTGTTCGGGCACGGTTCGACCTTCGCCGATGCCGGCATTCATCAATCGCGACAAGGACGGGAGCACGTCGATCGGTGGATAGACGCCGCGCTGATGCAGCTCGCGGCTCAACACGATTTGCCCCTCGGTGATGTAGCCGGTCAAGTCCGGGATCGGGTGCGTCATGTCGCCGTCCGGAAGCGAAACCACGGGCAACTGGGTGACCGAGCCGGTGCCGCCCTTGAGGACCCCCGCGCGCTCGAACAGCGATGCCAAGTCGGTGTACATGTAGCCTGGATATCCGCGCCGCCCGGGAATCTCTTCTCGCGCCGCCGCCACTTCTCGCAAGGCTTCCGCGTAGTGGGTGATGTCGGCCATCACGACCAGAACGTGGATCCCGTGGGTGAACGCAAGGTGCTCGGCGGTCGTCAGCGCAACGCGCGGCGTGAGCAAACGCTCGATGGTCGGGTCGCTCGCCTGGTTGAGGAAGAGCACCGTGCGTTCCATCACCTCGCTCTCGAGAAACCGGGACACGAACGATTGCGTTTCGCGCTCGGTGATGCCCATGGCGGCGAACACGACTGCGAAGGGCTCCCCGCGAGCGGGACGCGCGTTTTCCACGATGTCCGCGGCGAGCTCCACGCCCGGCAGACCGGGCGCCGAGAACACAGGGAGCTTTTGGCCCCGCACCAGCGTGTTCATCCCGTCGATTGCAGACACGCCGGTTTCAATGAAATCCGACGGGTGCTGCCTTCGAACGGGATTGATGGGCGCGCCCCAGATCGGGAGACGCGCTTCACCAATCGACGGTGGCAGACCGTCGAGCGGTTCACCGGTACCACTGAGCGCACGGCCGAGCAAATCCTGCCCGACCACCGTCGTCGCGGTCTCGCCGGTGAGGGTGATCGCCGCGTCCGCGGGCTTGAGCCCCAGGGTGTCCTCAAACACCTGAATCACCGTGATCTCGGTCCCCACGTCGATCACCTGCCCACGTCGGTCGTCCTGACCACTGCCTCCGATACGAACCCACTCGCCGAGCTTTGCGCGTCGCGTGGACCGAACGAAGATCAGTGGACCTGCCGCTGAGGCGGCACCGGAATAGGTTCGGGCGATGGGTGCATCCATGCGGTTCATGCCGGCCTCATCTCTGAGATGCTGTCGTGGGCTTCCGAAATCCGCTGGCCCAATTCATCCGGTGCCGCGGTCTGCACGGACCCGAATGCGACTCGAACCGCGGCGAGATCGAGCTTCTCGAACCCGATGCCTTCCTTGAGCGCCGTCTCGCCGGTCCGCACGAACGACCAGAGCAGCTTCACGAGTTGGTAGGTCTTTTCCACGCTCGAAAAGGCGTCGTGTGGATGGAATGCGTTTTGGCCGATGAGAAATTCACGTGCGATGCGCGCCCCCTCGAGCACCAGCCGGTCTTCGTCTTCGAGCGCGTCCACCCCAACGAGACCCGCGATTTCGCGGAGCTCACGGTCGCGCTGCAGCAGACGAACCGTTTCCACCCTCAGCTCTGACCAATCGGCTCCGCCTTCTTTCGAAAACCAGGCCCTGGTGCCGTCGGCATAGAGGCTGTAGCTGATGTCCCAGTCGACAGCCGGGAACTGACGTTGGTGGGCAAGGCGTGGATCGAGCGCCCAGAGCGCGCCGACGACGCGCAACGAGGCCTGGGTTACCGGCTCAGCGAAGTCGCCGCCGGGGGGCGAAATCGCGGTGATGAACGTCACCGCGCCCGTTCGCGTCGGCGTCCCCTGGCTTTCGACACGGCCCGCTCGTTCGTACAGGCGGCTCATTCGGTTGGCGAGGTAGGTCGGGTAGCCTTCCTCGCCGGGCATCTCTTGGAGGCGCGCGGCGATTTCGCGAAGCGCCTCTGCCCAACGCGAGAGGGAATCGGCGAGAATCGCCACGTGATAGCCCATGTCTCGGTAGTACTCAGCGATCGTCATTCCCAGATAGACCGACGCGTCGCGCGCTGCGACCGGCATGTTCGAGGTATTCACGATCAGGATCGTTCGATCCATGATCGACCGGCCGGTTTTCGGATCGGTGAGGCGACTGAAGTCGTGCAGGACTTCCGCCATCTCGTTTCCGCGCTCGCCGCAGCCGATGTACACCATGATGTCGGCCTTCGCGTACTTCGCGAGCGACTGCTCGATCACGGTCTTACCCGTACCGAACCCTCCGGGAACGGCCACAGAACCTCCTTCGACCACCGGGAAGAGGAGATCGAAGACGCGTTGTCCGGTGATGAAAGGGCGGTCGCCCGGCAGGTGCTTTGCGAACGGACGTCGTTGCCGAATCGCCCATGGTTGAGAGAGGGTTAGGGCGGTGCCGTCGTCCAGGCTGCCAATGGCCTCCATCACCGTGAACGATCCCTCCTGAATGTCTGCGACTCGACCTTCGGACCCAGGCGGTACCAGCACTCGGTGGACCATTCCTGGACGCTCTTCGACCTCACCCAAGACATCGCCGCCGCTCACCTCCGCCCCCGCTGAGACCGTTGGCGTAAAGGACCAGCGCGTATCGGGGTCGAGGGTCGGCAGAGTCATCCCTGGCGCCATGAAGTCGCCCGATCGCTCGGCGAGCCCAGTGAGTGGCCTCCCAACGCCGTCGAGAATCGAGCCGAGCAAGCCCGGCCCCAACCGGGTCATGAGAGAGCTTCCCGTGCGGCGCACCGGTTCTTGAAGCCCAAGGCCGCTGGTTTCCTCGAACACTTGAATCGTCGCCACGTCGTCTTGGATTCGAATCACCTCGCCAAGGAGTCGACGCTCGCCCACTTCGACCAGCTCGTAGAGGGCCGCTTCGCCCAGCGGCTGTGCTTCGGCAATCGCGCCGGCGACTCGGATGATGCGGGCGTCGGTCATTGCAGCTTCACCCGATAGCCAATCGCACGCCGAAGGATCTCGACGATGTATTCGTGGGCTGTAGCCTCGGTGGTCCAGTCCGGCCCAGGTACTGGGATGACGACAGGGTGGGTAGACCGCTGGAGGCCTCGGCGAATCTCTTCCGGAATGTCTCGGTAGAGCGGTTCGTCGATGAGGACGACACCGGCGCCTTCGCTTTGCACCAAGTGCTCGATTTGCAGTGCCGCGTCGGCGCCGTTTGTTGCTTCAAACACAGGCATCCCCGCCAATGCGAATCCGGCACTCAAGCCTTGGCTTGCAATCACGACGAGTCGTTGCTCCTTCATGCGAACACCATGTCTCCTTGGATGAGGGCCGCAGGAGCCCGAAGGGCGACGCCCCAAATAATGCGCCTCAAGCTCAGTACTTGGGCGCGAAGCTCGATCGCGAAGCCAATCACGGGCGCTGCGCTGCTCGGGTCGATTCGCATGGATCGATTCTGCCAGTCGATCTGAGCTCGAAGGGCGGCGCTCTCCAACTCCGCAACATCGTCGATGCCTTCGCGAAACGCCGGAGCAAACGCAGACTTACGAAGCTCCCAGGCGAGTTGCTTCTCGACATCCTCGCGGGTCGCGACGCCCATGAGATTTTCGAATACGTCCCGGGTGAGCCAATGCCCTCCTTCTATGAACGTCAACTCGACGATCCTCGGATCGCGCTCGACGAAGTGCAACAAGGCGGACCAGGCGTTCATGAGGTCGACGACTTGTCCGACGTACTCGACGAGTTGGGCTCCGCCCTCACGCGCCCGCGACGATGCTCTGCGGGCGAACGCCCGCTGGAGCGCGACCTCGATCTCGAAGAGCGACGGATGGGCTCCGCTCGCGGCCTCGACCAGCGGCGGGCCGAAAGGGTGGTTCCAGAGCAGCAGCATTCGAACGACGTCTGCCGGCGTAGGCTGACTCGCCAGGGTGAACAGAGCACGTTCGGAGAGGCTTGTGGTCGGAACCAAGCCTGCCATGCGTGCCTCGGATGCCGCACCATGCTCTGCACCGCGCAAGATGGCTTGAATGGAGCGTCGATCCTCGTCCTCGAAGAGCACGGACAAGACGAGGCGCCGGTCGTCACTGCACCAGCGATCAAGCACCCTCATTTGGCGGGCAGCGTGATGGCGAATCGACGTTTCGAGGCTTGCAGGGGTCGCCGGCGCGTCGGATCGTGCGAGTCCAAGCGAGCTGAGCTCTCTTTGAAGCGCGGGCAGGCTCGCGGCGAGCGCGAGCCGTTCCAAATCCGATGATGGAAGCAAGTGAGTGCGAAGTCCCCGCGCGCGCGTATTGATGTCGCCTAAGTACTTCGCCATCGCTAGAGCTCCTGCAGGCGCCCGTGGATTTCGATCGCCAACGAAGGTGCCAGGCGGTCGATCCGCGTTTCAAGCTGGCCGTCCACGAGGACCGACCCTCCGCCGCCCACGACGATGAACCCCGTGCCCATGTCCTCCTCCCGTTCGACCTGCACGCGCGGCCTACTGGAGAGCGCCTTTCGGACTGCTGGTTCGAGAGATGGGGAACAGCGCACCACGGCGTCGTCGCCGTCGACGAACTTCAACGCCTCGCCGAGCTCGGCGCCGAGGTCCTTCAGATAGCGGTCGTCCATGGCAGCTTCGGGGAGCAGGGCCCTGACGCTCTCGAGCACGCGGTCGACGACCTGGGTCCGCGCCATGAGCACGGCGCGCATGGCGGCGTGCCGTTCGGAGGCGATCGCACGACGAGCGGACGCACCGTGCTCAGCCTCTTTGTGCTCCATCAGCTCTCTTCGCTTGCCCTCGATCGCGCGCTCGGACTCCGACGTAACTCGTTCGGAGTCCGTCCGCGCCGCATTCAAGATGGACTCTGCCGTCTCATGAGCAGCGCGGCGCAATTCGGAATCGAGGTCGGACGCGGACATGGCTGCCTCAGCCTCCTCCTTGCATGAGGATCAAGACCGCGACGACGAATCCGAGGATTGCAAGTGTTTCCGGAATTGCGATCAAGAGGACGACCGTAACGGTGAGCTCGGGCTTCTCAGCAAGCGCCGCCGCGGCTGCGGGGCCGATTCGGGATTGAGCCCAACCTGTGGCGAGGGCTGGAATGCCCACAGCCAAAGCGGCACTCAGGTAAATGAAAACCGTTTCTAATTCCATCTTACTCGCTCCTCTCGTCGGACGCGCTTTCGCGCGCGGACCAATGTCGAAACGGCCGGTACTGCGCACCGCCCGGGCTGTAGAACTTTCCAAAGAACTCCACGTAGTGAAGTCGCAGCACGTGAATCGTCGGGCTGAACACGCCGAGGACGAAATTGATCAGATGAAAGACGAGGGCGAAGAGAATGCCCACGATCACCGAACCAAACGCTCCGACCATTCGATTTGCGACGACGGCCATCATCACGGACGCGGTACCCACGGCCATGATACGTGCATAGGACAGCACGTTGCCCAGCGTGGACACGAGCTCGATGGGCGCAAGAACGCCTTCGCCGATGATCAAGATAGGGAGGGCAACCAGCGTGGTGATCACCAAGGGTGTGAAAAACTGGGGAGGAAGCTTGCCAAACGCCGCCAGAAGCGCCAGCGCGATGAGGACGACCATGACGGCTGCCATGCCCTTTCCGATGGCGCGCCGTTTGTCCCCGCGAAACATCTTTACGGCGCCGACCAGCAAGCCGACCACGATGTGAACGAGGCCCAGCGCGATGGCGAAACCCAGGAAAGGAAAGAACGCTTCTTCACGGTTGAAGATGATCGGATGGAGTCCGATCCGGTGTCCGAGGTCACCGAAGAGCTCGCCGTACAAAAAGCCGAAGATGATTGCGAACAACGAACAGGCGAGGCCAATCTCGGATATGGATCGCAACGTGGTGTCGGCGCGCGACTTGAGCCGCAAGACGAGGGACAACACCGCAAGCACGGTTCCATAGCCGACGTCACCGAGCACGATACCAAAGAACATCGGGAAGAAGACCGCGACAAACGGTGTCGGATCGACCGTCCCGTACTTCGGAAGAGGCATCATCCTCGTAATTGCTTCGAACGGACGAAATAGACGGGGGTTGTTGAGGACGACGGGGACGGTGTCGCCGGACCACTCTTCGGAGGACACGGTTTCGATCTCGAAGCCCGGACCGCAGCACGAGCCGAGTCGCCGTTCCAAGTCGGGCTGCACCGCCTTTGGAACCCAACCTTCGAGAACGAATGCTCGTGGGGTGACGACGGCTTTCTCCATGGCTTCGACCGTTGCGAGGTGATCTCGAACACTCGCTTGAATCCAAGCGAGCTCCCGTCCGCGCTCTCGCGCGATTCGGGCACGCTCTCGCTCCAGCGCGGCAAGCGCCTCGGGCAGCTCGTCCAGCCGGGCCTGCATGCGTCGGATCGTCGCACTCACGCCTTCGTCTTCGAACTGGTCGGGGAGAGAGAGGGATTGCACACCGGCCTCACTGAGCAGTTGTTCGGCTTTTGCGGCGTCTCCCGTGGGCACGGCCAGTAGCATCGCGGACTCGCCGGACTCGGACGGTTGATTTAGGAGCTCGAACCCGTCTCCGAGGGCTTGGCGAAGTGCGGCCCGCATACGGCGAAGCTCCTGCTCCCCGTCCTCTCTCAACACCAGGTAGAACACTCGAATTCCGTCGAGGTCCAGACCCGAGTCACCGATTTTTCGAAATGCCGAGAAGAACGGTCGGAACTTCAGGATGAGCGCTCGCTCCTCTTCGAGCCCCTGGCGCTGCTCGGTCAAATCTTCGAGCTGCCTTCGGCACCTGCCCGCAATCAAGGCAGCCTTGGGTAGCGGAAACTCTTCGGCTGCTTTCGGCGGCTTTGGCGCTTCTCCGAGAAGCTCGAGCGCGGTGTCCACGTCTTCGACGACGTTGCGCACGCTGCGGACGTGATGATCCTGCTCGACCGTGAGCCCGAGGGGACTCAGGGACTCGGTCTCAGCGGGTTGGATCAATTGAACCAGTCCGACGTCCTGGACACAGCCCAAGCACGATTGCAGCCGTTCTCTTGGGCCAAGCATTCGGATGCGGGACATCTTCAGAATCAACGGGAACCCCCCGAGTCGGGTCGACCCAGCAGAAGGTCGACCACATGCAGGGCGAGCTCCTTGACCGTAGCGTCATCGAGTCCGTCGAGCCGCTCGGTTTCCTGTCGAGCTTCTTCTCGAATCGAGTCGATGGTCTTGTCTCGTTCGCGCGCGATTCGATCGCGAACGGTCGCTTCCTCGGCTTCGAGCTGGGAATCGAACTGTTGGACGAGATTCTCCGCCGCGGCCTCGGCCAATTGGACGAGCTGCTTCGCCTCCCGTCTCGTCTCTTTGAGCATCGCCTCGAGCTCGACTTCGGTTTCGAGAAGGCGGCTGAGCTTGCTCTTGGCGTCCGCGTCCGTGCGCTCGCCGTCGTCGCTTCGTTTTGCTGCCATGGCCAACTACTGGCCTGGAAAATAGCAGAAGGAGCGCGTCGAGTGTCGGCGTTAAACGACTTTCGCGCGACGGCCGACGCGCAAAATGAACGCTCCGCTCAAGGTTACGGCCCCGGCTAGCCAGAAAGCGGCGTTGTAATTCCATGCTGCAGCGACCAGACCCAGGCCATACGCAAAAAATGCGTGACCCCCGTTGAATGCGCCGTGGATGATGGAGACCACCATGCCGCGCGAGGACGCGTCCGCACGTTCCATTCCGAGGGCCGTCACGGCGGGATAGGCGATTCCGTGCCCGAACCCCATCATGGCGCCAATCGCGAACAAATGGCCGGGGCCGAGGATGCCGAGCATGGGCGGCACCGTCGAATACAAACAGAACGCGATCACCGAGGAGCGAAGCACACCGAAGCGGTCAATGAGGCGCCCGCCGCCTAACCGAACCGTGAGCGCGACAATTGCGAAGCCGATGAAGAAGCTCCGAACCTCGGTAACGCCAAGCTCGAGTGCAAACGGCTGGTGCAGGGTAAACAGCGCAGTGAATGCGGCAGTCATCACGAACGTCGCGCCGTAAACACGCATCAGCGAGCCGCCGAAGATCGGTCGGCGGGCCTCGTGTTCCTGCGGCTGGTGCCGAGGTGGGTCCTTCAATCGGGTGCTGAGGGCCGAAGCGAGAAGGCCGGCGCTCGCGCTGGCAACGAAGACATACTGCCAGCTGAAGGAATCCGCCAGGACTTCGCCAATGGTTGGTGACACGGCGTTCATGCCGAGGTTCGCCGCGCCGAAGAGGCCGAGTGCCTGCGCCATCCGACCGCTGGGCGCGATGTCCGCGGTCATCGTCCCGGCCGAGTTGAACCCCATCACCATGCCCAGTCCCCAGCACATCTGCGCGAGGTAGAGCAGCGGGCCTTCGTGATCGACGAACAGATAGATCGCACCGGTGACCGCCATCATGAAGTTGCCGAGGGTCAGCCAACGCCGCCGACCGTAACGATCGACTAGCCAGCCCACCAAAGGCGTGGCGGCAACGGCCGTGAGACCTTCGACCGCGACCGCGCGTCCAATCCCCGCGGCGTCCATCCCGAGCTCGGTCGCGAAAAACTTCGGCAGGATCAGATAGAAGGACCAAGAGAACCCGAACAGCGAAACCGCGGCGAGCAGGAGCAAGAACTCTCGCGACAAGAGGCGCGGATCCTGGTCGGGGGATGGCGGTTTCGGCGCGGTGGACATCGAAGCGTCTCCTTAGCACCTCAAACCCAGCCTTGAGGCGTTCGTTCGCCGGGATCGTGCGGATTCGCCGCTGATCGGCGATGATCCCGACGGATTGGAATTGTGAGAGCATTTTTGACAGGTGCGACAGGGACTGTTGGTCGGGAGGTTCATCGCGAGCTGCAAAGCCGGGGTGTGGAGGTTCGCGTTGGGGCGCGGGAATCGAGCGCGGTGGGCGACGTTGTTCCCGGCGTGAGCGATGTGGTGACGCTCGACTTCGAAGCCCCATCCATTTCCCCTGCTGCTTTCGAGGAAATCGATGCGTTCTTCTTCATGACACCCCTGATTGACAATCAGGTAGCCGTGTCTCTCCGCGTCTTGAACGCCGCCATCGAAGCGGGCGTCCCGCATATCGTCCGCCTATCGTCCCGAGCGGCGTCCTGGGACGAGCGGTCAAAGCTCCCTGCCTGCCAGCGCGAGATCGACGATGCGGTGACAGAGTCGGGTGCAGGCTGGACGATTCTGCAGCCGTGCTCGTTCTTTCAGAATTTCATCCGCTACCAGGTCGAGCCCATCCGGACGATGTCGTCGATCATCGCCCCACAAGGTGATGGTTTGATTCCGTACATCGACGCCCTAGATATCGGGCAGGCCGTCGCCGAGTGCCTGATGAATCCTGTGAGCCACCAGTCCCAGACCCATGTTCTCACCGGGGGCAGGGCCTACGGCGTCAAGGGCGTGGCGGCCGAGATCGGACGGATGATCCACAAGCCGCTGACCTACATCCACGTCGAAGAGGCGCAGGCCAGGGACATGATGCTGCAAGCGGGAATGCCGGCATGGTTGGTCGAGGCCGGGCTAGCCGTCTTCTCGCATGCGAGAGCCGGCGGAGAGGCAGCGGTCGATCCGGCGCTGACCCAAATCATCGGCAGACCGGCAACGAGCCTATCGGAATTCGTCGAACGCAACCGCGATGCATGGACGTAACGTCCCGCCGCGCCCCTCCCTACGGAGACATGAACAACAACGTTCCCAGACGGCAGGCGGCAGCGCGAGCCCGCAGGGCGAAGCCCGGTGCAAAGCGCCGCCAAGCCCGAGCGCAGCGACGGGCGCGGCAGGGAGGACTACGGGTGGGGGTGGGCGGGCGGTGTAACCAAATCAAACCACCTAACCCACTCAACCCCCCGGCCACGCAACATCCGCGGCAGCGCGCCCCGTTCGACGGAACCCCGTGTCGCGCATCTTTCCGCGCCCGGTACGCTCACCAGCACGCCCGTCGCGAGGCGTTCTCCGATCGTATGGTGGTGTGCTCCTATAGCTGTAGTTGTCGCTGACACTGACACCGTCGCTGTGATAAGCACGCCAATCGTGACTTTCGCCGATACGCGTCAGACCTATGTCGTTTCGTCTTGGCTCTTTGCGCGTGTGCTTGGGGGCGTGCTTCTGATTGCCTTCGTGTCTTTGGGCGTCCAAGCGAAGGGGCTTTTCGGCGACAGCGGGGTGATGCCGATTTCGATGCTGGTCGAGCAGGCGAAGGGCGCGGGTCACAGTTTTTGGCAGCACCCGAGCGCGCTCTGGTGGGGTAGCGGCGACACGATGATCACCGCCGTTTGCGTGATCGGCGTGTTCGCGTCGCTCGCGGTTCTCCTCGGCTTCGTGCCGAAGCTTGCCCTCGCGGTTTCTTGGTTCGCCTATCTCTCGTTCGTCAGCCTGGGATGGCCGTTCATGTCGTTTCAGTGGGACGTGCTTTTGCTCGAGGTGTCGTTTACAGCCTTCTTCTTCGTGCCCTTGCGCTTCTGGGATCGGCCGAACGGACATCCTGCTCCCCATCCGATCGCACGATGGGCGCTCTGGTGGCTTCTGTTTCGACTCGTGTTCCGATCGGCTTGGGTGAAGCTCGCAAGTGGTGACGCCGCCTGGGCGGACCTGAGCGCGCTCAGCTACCATTACTGGACGCAGCCCTTGCCGACTGCGCTTGCATGGTACGCCAACCTGCTGCCGGACTGGTTTCAGACGTTCTCTTGCGCGCTGATGTTCGCGGTCGAGCTCGGGGCGCCCGTTCTTATCTTCTTGCCCTGGGCCTGGGCGCGCCGCAGCGCCGCCGCCGCGATCGTGGCTTTGATGATTCTAATCGGGATCACTGGCAACTATGGGTTCTTCAACCTGTGCACGATTGCACTCTGCATTCCGCTCGTCGACGATCGACTCTTCGCGCGCTTTGCTCGAGGCAGATTCGATGTCAGCGCCGTGCCCGACCGCAGGACGAAGTGGAACGCATGGCCGGGTGTCGCGCCCGTGCTCGTGATCGTGCTGTCCGGTGTCCTCTTCGTGTCCGGGACGTTCGGCCGCGGCGCGCCCCGGTGGTTGGGGCCGATCTACCCGTTCAGCAGCTTCAATAATTACGGCCTGTTCGCCGTGATGACGACCGAGCGTCCGGAGATCGAAGTCGAAGGCACCATCGACGGCAAGATCTGGAAGCCCTATCGGTTCCGCTACAAGCCGGGCCCGCTCGACAGGGCACCGGTCTGGAACAGCCCGCATCAGCCGCGGCTCGACTGGCAAATGTGGTTTGCCGCGCTTGGAGACTATCGCCGAAATGTTTGGCTTGGCAATCTGATGCGACGGCTATTGCAGGGTGAGCAGACGGTCCTCGGGCTCCTCGGCGAGAACCCGTTCGAAGACCGGCCGCCGAAACAGATTCGCGCCGTCATCTATCGCTACGAGCTCACCAACCGCCACGAGCGCAAAGCCACCGGCCACTGGTGGAAACGCCGCGACCGGGCCCGCTACGCGCCAATCCTCGGCGTCGAAATCGAGCCGCCTAGTACTGCAGAGTGAACGACACGGCGGCCCAGTAGCTTCTCACCCGGTAGCGTCCCGGGCAGCCGGTACGCACAACCTGTTCGTCGGAGCACAGAACCACATCCTGCGGCGGGTTTGTTCCAGGAACCTGTGCGGTGGTGCCAATGTACTCGTTGCCGAAGGTCTTGCCTGTCGAGGAGAACAGGCCCGCCAAATCGAGCTGGTACTTGTCCTTGATGCTCGGGTCGTTTCGGTCGTTCCAGTAGAAGCCCAAACCGGCGCTTCCGGTGGAAAAATTGAACGCGGTCGGAGGTGGCGTGAAATACTGCGCGAACTCTCCGGTCGTCGCGCTGTTCGCAATGTTGGTGCCCAATCTGAGTGCGATGAAGTCCTTCTTGAAGCGATATTCGAACCCGATCTTGAGGCTCCAGCTGTTTTGCCAGCCGAACGGCACGACGATGGGATCCAAACCGGTGCCATCGGTGGCGACGGTTTGATTCTTGTTTCCGGTTTTGTCGGCCCCGTGGAATTGAGCTCGCACTTCGAAAGCGAGCAGCAAATGACTGTTGGCCTGATACGAGATCCCGAACGCGATCGCGTGGGGGATGAACCAGTCTGCGCTCGCATCGAGGTCGAGCGCGTTGCCGCCGAGGATGGTTTCGGTGGAGCCCGTCAGCTTGATCTTCGAGTACATGCGATACATCGCGCTGATCCTGACTTTGCGATGCGGTTTGATGGTGAAGCCGAATCGGGGCGACGGGAACCCCACGCCTCCGATGTTGTTCTTCACGTTTTGGTAGCTGACCCCCCCGAACACGGCGCCGACGTTCTGATAGAGATCAGAGACCTGCTTCGAGAATGGCAGCCGTAGTGCCACGCCCAACAGAAACTTTTCGTGGACGCGAAAGGAGAACCCCGCGGAGAACTCCCCCACGAAGAAGGTCACATCGAGGTTTCGTGGCTCCGGGCTGGTGCAGCCCGGAGGGGTGGAGGGAGCATATTCGGGTGCGGGGCCGACCGGATCGCCGTCCACGCACCTCACGTTACTGAACGAGGAGCCGTAGCCGGTTTCGATGTAGATGCCGCCAGCAAACACGACGCGGGGCGCGATACGTCCAGCGATGAACCCGGCTGGGATCGGACCAAAACCGACGCCGGAGTCGACCACTGTGTTTGGGCCGGCGACCGGCGCACGTTGGTTGGTGAACAGGGCGGTGAAGTTGACGGTGAAGCCGAGCTTTTCGATGCCGTCCAGGTTGGCGGGGTTGAGCACGAGCGCAGCCGGTCGGTCGAGGTACGTGACCCCCGTCAGGCCCATTCCGATGCTTCGGCTGTCGTAGGCTGTTGGTTCGGGATTGGCGCTTGCGAGCGCGGGCGTCAGCATGCCTGTCACGAGGCATGCCATCAGTAATTTGTGCTTCATGACGGGGGTTCCTCCACCCAACTTGCGGCCCGGGGGGTCGGCGCAGGATACATGGAAAGCCCGCTGATGGGTCAACCAAAAAGCACCTGGATGATGCACAAATAACCAGGTGAAATCCTTCTCTTAGCTTGCGGGTCTCAAATCGCTGCGAGCTTCGTGGGGCATCCTACACCGGTGCCACCGAGGCCGCAGTACCCGGCCGGGTTTTTTGCAAGGTACTGCTGGTGGTAGTCCTCCGCATAGTAGAAGGGCGGCGCGTCGAGGATCTCGGTCGTGATGCGGCCGTATCCGGCATCCTCGACTGCGCGCTGGTATCGCTGCATCGATTCGGTCGCCGTCTGGCGCTGCACATCATCAAAGCAATAGACCCCGGATCGATATTGCGTTCCGCGGTCGGCGCCCTGTCGCATGCCCTGTGTCGGGTCGTGGCTCTCCCAGAACAGCTTGAGAAGGTCATCGTAACTGACTTTCGCCGGCCGATAGACCACCAGGACGACCTCATTGTGACCGGTGAGGCCGGAGCACACTTCTTCGTAGGTCGGGTTGGGAGTCTGGCCTGCGGCGTAGCCCACCGCGGTCGTGAAGACCCCTTTGGTTTCCCAGAACTTCCGCTCGGCTCCCCAAAAGCATCCAAGGCCGAACATCGCCATCTGCGTGTCGTCGGGGAAGGGGCCTTCGAGCGGAGCGTCGAGGACGAAGTGGCGGGCCGCGACGGGCATTTTCGCTTCACGCCCGGGCAGGGCCTGCTCGGCTGTGGGCATTCGGAGCTTCTTCTCGGAGTTGAAGAACATGGAGAATTACATAGAGAACTTGCGCCACAGCGCCAGTGCCTCCGCCCCCTCCGCTTGGCGATCAAGCGATAATACGATAACCAAACTCGATGGACGAACGCCAGATCTCCGAGATCGCCAGGCGGCTTCGAGGTAGCCGAAGCGTCCTGTTCATCACGGGAGCCGGCATTTCGGCCGACTCGGGGTTGCCGACCTATCGCGGGATCGGAGGTCTCTACGAGCAGGAGGAAACCGACGACGGCATTCCGATCGAGGCGGCGCTGTCCGGGGCGATGTTCCAGCGTGATCCGGCGCTCACCTGGAAGTACATCCACCAAATCGAAAGCTCGTGCCGCGATGCAGGCCCGAATCGGGCCCATCACGCCATCGCCGAGCTCGAGCAGCGGTTCGATCGGGTCTGGACGCTGACCCAAAATGTCGACGGTTTGCATCATGCGGCGGGCAGCGCGCAGGTCATCGACATTCACGGTGATGTGCATCGCTTGTTGTGCACCCGCTGCGGTCACCGTTGGCGTGTACGCAGCTACGTAGGTCTCGACATCCCGCCGTCCTGCCCCGAATGTGCGTCTTTGGTCAGACCCGAAGTGGTCTTGTTTGGCGAAATGTTACCCTTGGATCGTGCGCGCATCCTGCAGGAGCAGTTGATGCGCGGGTTCGATGCCGTATTTACCATCGGGACGACCAGCGTGTTCCCATACATCGCCGAGCCGGTGATCGATGCGCGGCGCCGCGGCGCACTGACCGTCGAGATCAACCCCGGCACGAGCGAAGTTTCACACCTCGTAAACTACCGACTTCGCGCCGGAGCCGCTGCGGCGATGGATGCGGTTGTCCGTGCGCTCGATCGTGCCTAGGCTTCCTTCTGGTATGGGGGGGTCAGGGCAGGGCTATCGGTACGACCGCTCGTACGAAGAAACCGTTCATCTCACCGATGGACAGCGAGTCCTGCTGCGGCTGATGCGTCCGTCCGACAAAGAGATGCTTCGCCAAGGCTTCGAGCACTTGTCTCCCGATTCTCGCTACGCGCGTTTCATGTCGCCGAAATCCAGGCTGAGCGAGAGCGAGCTCGAGTACCTGACCAACGTGGACGGCGTGAACCATTTCGCGATGGGCGCGATTCGCCGGCGCTTGGTTTCGACAGACGAGGGCATCGGCAGCGCCCGGTTCGTGCGCTTGATGGATCAGCCGGACACGGCCGAGCCCGCGGTCACCGTCCTGGACGAGTTCCACGGACTAGGCCTCGGCTCGATTCTCTTGGAGCGCCTGATCGAAGCCGCCTGGGAGCGAGATATCCGCTGGTTCGTCACCGAGCTGCTGGCGGAAAACAAGGCATCGAGGCGCATGATCGAATCGTTGAGCCCCGAGGTGACGTTTCGCCATGCAGGAGACGGCGCCTTGGTCGCGACGCTGCCTGTTCCCGAACCCGACCGGACGCCAACGGCGCCTGGCTTCTTTGCGGGTACGTCCATCCATAAGCTTCTTTCGTACGTGGCTCGATCCAAGGTCTCCGTTCGACCACGGGTGACGAAGCCACCCGAACCGCCTGGCTAGGAAACCTGGACGGGAAACATCATCGGCGCGCGCACCTCGACCATACGCTGCGCGCTGGTGAGCGTGCCTACGATCCGCAGGGCAAACGGGAACGCTGTGCCTGGGCCGCGGCTCGTGATCAGCTTGCGATCGGCCACCACCGGATGCTCGCTGTAGTCCCCCCAGCTTTCGACTTGGCTCTTGACGCTCGGGTGGCTGGTGAGCTGATGATGCTGGAAGACACCGTGTGCCGGAAGCGCGATCGGCGCGGCGCAAATCGCAGCGACCCAGCGCCCGCCTTGCTCTTGCTGGCGAAGAAGCTCTCCAACCTTTGAAGAGGCTGCCAAGCGTTGCGCGCCTTCCGCCCCGCCCGGAAGAACCAGGACGTCGAATTCACCGTCCACGCTTTCGAGCCCGACGTCCGGCGTGATCGTCACACCACGGCTGCAGCGAATCGGAACGGCGCCTTCGACCCCCGCCACCGTGACCTCGATTCCGCCGCGGCGCAGCACATCGATGCTGATGACCGCTTCCATTTCCTCGCTGCCCTGTGTGAGCAGCACCAGTGCCGTCGGCTTGTCGCTCATCGCAGGTCCTCGCAGTTTCGCGACTTGTCAGCTTTGCAGATCTCCGCGATTCGCTCGCGGAGCGCCGTCTCGAGCTTCGTCAGGCCAAGGCTCTTGGCAAGGTCCATGGCTGCCGCGGCGCTGACGCGGTCGACCACGAAGGCCTTCAAGCCGAGCAAGGCGCTCACCCGTTGCCCCGATTTGCAATGGACGACCGCGGGCAGCGCATCCTGCTCACCGAGCGCTTTGGCGAGCGCGCGTGCGTTTGATTCGGTCAGCCCAGAGGGGCCCGGGACTGGGATGGACACGAATTTCATCCCCAGGCGCTCGACGGTAGCCTGTTCACCCTCATCGCCCGGTTCGCTTTCAGCGCGCAGCGTGATGACGGTCCGGTACCCGGCCTCTTCGATCGCCTTGAGCTGATCCGGGGAGGGCTGGCCTCCTACAAGCAGGCCGTTCTTGGTGACGCGGGCATTGGGTATCGGGACGATCGGCGGCGTTTGGTCGATGTTCTTGGGAGCGTTCGGCTGCTCGGGCGCCCGGTCCGCCGATGCCTCCGGCAGTCCGGTCAGCAGACCGCCAAGAAGACCGCCGAGAGCGATCAAAGAAAGGATTGGAATTGCACGATTTAGCATAGGTCCCCTCATCCGATGGTATGGCGTTTCAGCGCGCGCCCGATGTACCGGACCTTCTGACGCAGGGGGAAGCGGCCAAGGTTCACCTTGACCACGCCTTGCGTGAATGCGCTTTTTCGCGAGTAATCGATGTTTACGTCGACGATCACCGGTCGCCCCGTTGCAGCGGTCGCGAGTGCCTCGTCGAGGGCTCGATCGACCGCCATGTCATTCTCCATCTTGATGTATGCCGCACCGGTGGCAATTGCTACGCCCTCGATCTGCAAATCGCCGGTGATGGTACAGGTCTTGTCCTTCAAAGGAATCGCCTGGAACTGAGAAATCTGGGCAAGCTCGCCGTCGTGGAAGACGAAAAAAACGGCTCCGAGCTCATTCATGGTGGCGGTCAAGATCTCCAGCGCGGTCATCATGAAGGCGCCGTCGCCGACGATGGCGCAGACCTGCTTGTCCGGGTGAGAGAGCTTCACGCCGATGGTGCCGGGCACGCAGTAGCCCATGCAGTTGAAATCGGTCGGCGAAATCAGGTGCTTCGACTCGTAGACCGGAAACTGCTCGGCGGTCAGGAAGGTGTGATTTCCGTCGTCGACCACGATGTAGGCGTCACGGTCGAGCTTTTTTCGAAGCTCCCGAAAGAAGATTCCCGGACTGACCCTCTCTTCGTTGATTTTGCTCGTCCAACTTTTGAAGAACGCTTCTTTCTCTCGCTTGATGCGCCCCGTGAGCTCGCTCCGATCCGGTGGGTGCACCTGCGCCTTTTTCAGCGCCTCCAGGAGCGTCATCATGAACAGCTCTCCGTCGGACTCGATCGCGACGGTGGCCGGGTAGTTCTTGTGGAAGACCTCGGGATCGATGTCGGCGTGGATCAGCTTCTTCGGAATTGGCATCCCGTAGCTTCCAGTGGCGAGCTCTGCGAAACGAACCCCCACCGCGAGGAGGCAATCGACGCCCTCGAAGGCCTTGCGCGCCGCTGGAACAGCCGATGGACCAAAGCCAAAGCCCGCGTGCAGCGGGTGGTCGTGCGGAAAGACACTGATCCCTTGTAGCGTCGTCGAGACGGGCGTGCCCAGAAGCTCCGCAACTTCGGTGCTCCACTTCGTCGCCTCGCGCGCCCCCCAGCCGAGATAGAGGCCTGGCTGCTTTGCCGTGCGTAACAGCTCGACCGCGCGCTTGATCAACGTCGGGTCTGGCGCAGGCGGTCGGTACGTGGGCACGAACTTCGGGACTTCGCCGACATCTGCGGTGAACATCTGGACGTCGCCAGCGATTTCGACGAACACGGGGCCAGGTAGGCCTGACGTCGCGATTTCATGCGCCTTGTAGATCGTCGGCACGACGTCTTCGTGCTTGTCGACCAAGAAAGCCGCCTTAGTGATGCCGTCGAGGACGCGTTGCTGGTCGAGCTGGTGAAGCTGGTAGTGGCGGCCAGAGTCGCGCCGAATGCCACCGGAGATGACGAGCAGCGGAACGCCGTCGAGGTAGGCTTCGCCGATGCCGCTCATCGCATGGGTCATGCCTGCCGCGGGTACGACGAGCAGGCAGCCGATACTGTCACTGACACGACTGAATGCCTCGCCCATGAAGCTCGCACCCTGTTCGTGGGTTACCAGGACAGGGGTGATCAGCTCGCTGCGGTTGAGCTGATCGTAGATTTCGGTGTTGTGAACGCCGGGGATGCCGAATGTGTATTTCACACCGATGTTCTCGAGTGCTCGCGCCGTCAACCATGCACCGCTTTGCTTCATGGGTTACCTCACACCTTTGCCGCTGTGGATCGCGCGAGCCGCAACGCGTCCCGAATACACGCAGCCCCCGAGGAACGAACCTTCGAGCGCGCGTTTTCCGTGCATGCCACCACCGCCGAAGCCGCAGGCCTCGCCGACCGCGAACAGATTGGGGATGGCGTTGCCGTGCGTGTCGAGAACCTTCGCGTCCAGGTCGACTTGAATCCCGCCTAGGCTCTTGCGCGTGAGGATCTGCGTGCGAATGGCGATTAAGGGCATGGCGTTGGGGTCGAGGATCGGGGCCATATTGCAGGTTCGAAGCCGGTCGCCGAGGTACTGACGGACGTGCGCGATTCGGCGAAGTTGGTCGTCGTTCTGAAACTTGGAACCGCGCGCGATGTTGGCGTCGTAGTCGGAGATCTCTCGTTCCAGCAGTTGCGCGTCGACGTCTTTGCTGCCGGCTAGGGCGTTCATCTTGTTGGCGAGCTCGGGCACGCTCCCCGCAGTGACGAAGTCTGGGCAGTGGTCGATGAACTCCTGGACCTGTTCGCCGTTTCCCTGCAGGAGGCGCACGACGAACGCCATCATCTTTTTCTCGCGGACGGCCTGGTTGAACTCAGCGCCGGAGATCGCGAACTCCTTGTTGGCGATCTTGCGGTTCATCACCTGCCAGGAGTACTTCCTCTTTTCTTGGCAGATGCGGTCGACCAGCAAAAGCGTGTCGTAGGAACCGACGAGCGGCGGATCGACGAAACGGCGGCCCTCGTAGTTGAGCCAGAGCGCCGACTTCCCCGGAACCATGCTCAGGCCGTGGTTGGGGAAGAGCGGTTCCCAGTGCCGGACGCCTGCGGCATAGTTCCACATCTTTTCGAGGTGCGTCACATTGCCTCCGAGCTCCGCGACGCGTTCGAGGAGCTTCCCATCGGCTTCGGGAATCGAGCCGTTGAGCATCGGCTCCGGTGGTTCGCCCCATTGATCTCTCGGCCAAACCTCGCGAACCTTGTCGTGGTTGCCGGCGATGCCACCCGCCGCGATGACGATGGCGTCGCCCAGCGCCTCGAACGAGCCAGCTCCGTGCGTGCCGTGGCACCCCGCGACTTGGCCGCGCTCCCGAGTCAAGCCGTCGACCTTGTGATCGAAGTGGAGCTCGAGCAGCCCGGCCTTTTCGTGCGCCTCGAGCCTCGGAATCAGCGGCAGCACGATCCCTTCGCCCGTACCCCAGACGATGTGGAACCTCGGCACCGAATTTCCCGGCACGAAGTAGCCGCGCTCGGTCCAGTTCACGGCACGAAAGAAGCTCACGTCACGTTCGGCGAGCCAGTCACGGACCTCTTCGGTACAACGATGGACGTAGGCTTCTGCCCAGCGATACGGCCAGATGTCGTTTGGGTCGAGCTCGCCGTAGCGAACCCAATCCCTCATCGCCAGGTCGACCGAGTCCTTGATGCCGTTCTTTCGTTGTTCGGGCGAGTCGACGAAGAAAATGCCGCCGAAGGACCAAACGGCGAGCCCGCCGATGCGATCACGCGACGCCGCGTCCAACATGACGACCCGCTTGCCCGCATCGAGCAGCTCGAGGGCCGTCACCATCCCTGCGAGCCCCGCGCCAATGACGACGACCTCACCGCTGTACTTGCTTCTTCCAGGCATTGAAGACGCGCGAGCATAACAGATAGGCGGTTCGGAAAAAGGGGACCTTCTGCAGGCGTTTTTTTCGGTGTCTTAGCTCGAGCCGTCGGGGGTTGCGTGCGGGGCATGGCCTTGTACGGTCCGGCTCGGAGGGCAGATGCGCGAGCTCGATGGAAAAGTTGCAGTGGTGACGGGAGCGGGGCACGGCATTGGGCGCGAAACGGCGCTCGCCTTGGCGGCCAAAGGGTGCCGGCTCGCCATTTGCGATGTGAACGAGGCCGCACTGGAAGCTGTGCGGCATGAGCTCGAGGTCGGCGGTGCCACCGTCACCGCGCATCGGGTCGACGTCGCCGACAAGGCACAGATGGAGGCTTTCGCGGCCGAGGTCGTCCGCGCGCACGGGGCAGCCAACATCCTCATCAACAATGCCGGGGTCACTGTCTACGCTTCCTTCGAAGAGCACAGCGTCGAAGACCTCGAATGGATCCTCGGCGTGAACCTCTGGGGCGTGATCTACGGCTGCAAGTTCTTCCTGCCGCACCTCAAGGCGGGCGGCGAGGGCCACATCGTCAACCTGTCCAGTGTCTTCGGCATCATCGCGCCGCCGCTTCAGACCAGCTACGTGGCAAGCAAGTTTGCGGTGCGGGGTTTCAGCGAGTCCTTGAGGGCGGAACTGGCCGACGACCACGTGGGCGTCACCTCGGTGCATCCCGGCGCGATTAAGACCAACATCATCCAAAATGCTCGCTTGGTTACCGACACACACCAAGAGCTCCGGAAGACCACCCAAGATCTCTTCGATCGACTTGGCACGACGCCCGATGTCGTCGCCGCGCGGATCGTCAAGGCCATCGAGTACAACTCGCCGAGGGTGTTGATCACAAAGGAAGCGCGGGTGGCCGATGCCTTGAAGCGTTTGATGCCGGCAACGACCGACGGCATCGTGGCCCGCGTGTTCAAGAGGATCTCCCCGCGGTAGCTGTGTCGGCCGTTCGACGCGAACGTTTCGGAGACTTCAGCGTGCTCCACCGCGAAGCGAGCGGTGCAGAGAACGTCACCGTCCACTTCGCCCATGCGACGGGGTTCAACGCGGAGACCTACAGTAGCCTGCTTGCAGAGGTCGACCCTGCGATCGGGCTGTTCCTGATGGATGCCCGAGGACACGGCCGGTCCGAAGCGAGCGCCGATCCGAGGAAGCTTCGATCCTGGCGGCCCTACCGCGACGATCTGGAAGCGTTTGCGAGCACCCTCCCGCAGCCTCTCATTCTCGCCGGGCATTCGATGGGTGCGACCGTCAGCATGGAGCTTGCGGCGAAGCGACCCGATCTGGTCCGTGGCCTGGTGCTCATCGACCCCGTCATCGTGCCTCCAGCTCAGATCCCGATGCTGGCCTTGGCTCGCACGTTCGGGCTGGCCGAACGCATCGTGCCGATCGCCGAGATGGCCGCGCGCCGCCGGATGGAGTTTCCGTCGAAAGCCGCTGCGGTCGAGAACTACGTCGGCAAGGGCCCGTTCCGAACCTGGTCTCATGAATGGATTGAGAGTTACGTCGAAGGCGGGACAGTGGTCAACGACGACGGGACGGTTCGCCTGAGCTGTGACCGCGCCTGGGAGAGCAAGACCTTCGCGATGGCGACGGTCAATCCATTTCGCGCGCTCCGGAAAGTACGCTGCCCGATCACCTTGTTTGCCCGCGAGCACAGCGGCCCGCCGTTCACTCGCAAGTCGCGCGAGGCGTTCATGCGATGCCAGCCGGAGACACGCCTCTTGGTCCTCGAAGACGTCACGCACTTCATGGCGATGGAGCGCCCCGACATCGTGGTCGAGGAAATCGAGCGCATGGCCCAGCTGGTGCGCTCAGAGCTCGGATAGCTCGCGCTCGAAGCCGCCGGACAAGATCGGAAATCGGCACCAGGTCTTCGGGTCGAGGTTCTTGTCGTCCACGTGAAACGATGGCGCGTAGCGCTCCCGCTTCCACTGGTTGCGCGACCAGAGTCGAAAAAAGCGCTTCACCCAGCCGCGGAGGGTGTCTTCGTCGTATTCCGAGAATTCGCTTCCCAAAATCTCCAGGCAGTCGGCGGGTGGCAGCTTCTCTCCGATCGCGAGCTGTTCGATCGCGTCTAGTACCGGGTAGGGCATCAGGTCGCCTTCATCGGTTTGGTCGCTGCCCTTGGGGCGGAGCTCGGCGGTCGGTGTTTGCACGTTGACCGCATGCAGAGCCGGAATCGGCCCCATGCCCGCGGGGCCTTTGCTCTCGAGCCAGACGAGCCACCTACGAAGGAAGGCCTTGTCAATTCCGGCGATCGGACTGAGGCCTCCGCAGGTGTCGCCGTCCATCGTCGCGTAGCCAACCGCAGCTTCGGAGCGATTGCTCGTCGACAGCAGCAATGCGCCCCGCATGTTGGCCAGCATCCAGACGCTCGGACCGCGCGCGCGCGCCTGGATGTTCTGGAGCGTGATGTCGTCTTGTTCCCAGGTCAGGGGACGCGCCACGGCATCGGAAATCAGGCTCTCGTAGGCGTCGACGATGTGCTGCACGTCAAGAATGTAGAATGTGGCTCCAATGGCCTCTGCCACGGCCGTGGCGGCGTTGCGCGTGACGTTTCCACTGTTTTCGGTGGGTTGATAGGCGCAGCAAAGGAGCTTTCGAACCCAGTCGCGGGCGCTGGCCTCGGCGTTCATGCCGATCTTATCGGCGAACCGTTCGCCGCCCAGCTCAGCGATTGCCCGGTCGACCATGAGCGAGACCAGGCAAGCCACGGCGGCCGAGTCGGCACCGCCACTGATGCTCAGCACGAAACCCCGCGAGTGGCTCTTTCGAAGATAGTCGAACAGGCCGAGCGTGAGAGCGCGTGTGAATTCCTCTTCTTTGTGGTCCGCGCTGGCTTCCCATTCGGGCGAGCTGGGCACGCTGCGCTCCATCTTCGCGCGTGCAAACTCGAAGTCGACGCTGATTCTCTTGGCACCCGGGTCGGTGCGATCCGCCCGAAAGCTCGTGGTCCGGACCTGTTCGGTTTGGGATGCTTCGACGTCGACGACTGCCGTCGTCAAGACCGAATCGTCGAAGGTGAGCCGCTGCGATCGGGCCAACATCTTGCCGTTTTGTGCGATGTAGCAACCGCCGTCGTAAATCACACGGCCGGCCTCGTTGCCAAGCAGGTTGGCGTAGAGATAGCTCACCGCCATCGAGCGTGAGCCTTCGAGCACAAGCCGTTCGCGGACCTCGTGCTTGCCAAATGCGAAGTGACTCGCGCTCGGGTTCACGATGATGTCCATCGCATGGCCGTCGAGTGCCCCCCGGCGTTGTGCAACCCAGGCGTCTTCGCAGATTTCGAAGCCAACGCGCACGCCGGAGAAATCGAAGAAGACATCGCCAAACGGGTAGCCCTTCCCGTCGCGCTCGAGCTCGACCACCCGATGGTTCGGCCAAGGTTTGAACCAGCGCGGCTCGTAGTGAAGGCCTTCGCCTGCCAGGTGTTCTTTGGCGGCAAAGCCTGCGATGCGGCCGTCTGCCACGACGCAGGCCGTGTTGTACAGACCGCCCCTGCGACGCACCGGCATCCCGAGGCTCACGACCATGCCCTTGGTTTGCGGCAGGAGCTCCATCAGCATCGACCAAGCGCGATTCGCAACATCGGGACCAAGAAACGCATCTTCGCAGCCGTAGCCCGTCGTGCAGAGCTCGGGAAGCACGAGCAGCGCCACGCCTTCGACGTGTGCTTCGCGCAAGACCGCCTCGATGCGCCGCTGGTTGCCACCCCAGTCGAGTGGCGTCTGATTCAACGACGCGGTCGCGACCTTGATCGGGATCATGCACCCTCTCTAGCACCGCTCCGCGATTGCGAGCCTGTTTGAGGATTGACGGTCAAGGCTAGGCGGCGTATGATGATTTCGTCAATTATCATTTTCTGCCAAGTTGAGTAATGTATGCCCTTTGAGCAGGCCCCGCCAAGTCTTGGAAATCAGTACGATTCTGACCCGCTTCTGCGCGAGTACCTGGAGCGAACCCTGCCAGCAAAGCTTCTCGAGCGCTTCGAGCCGGAGTACCGCGAGCTCGGCGAGCTCAACGGCGGCGCGCTCTACCGACTCTCGCTGGCCGATCTCGCGAACGAACCGGTCCACAGGGTTTGGGATGCCTGGGGCAATCGGGTCGACGAGGTCGAGGTCACCGAGGTTTGGAAGCGGGCGCAGGCGCTTTGCGCCGAGCACGGCCTAGTGGCTGCTGGCTACGACTCGGAGCTCGGGGCGTACGCACGGGTCCACCAACACATCTTGAACTACGTCACGCAGGCCTCGCTCGACACCTACAACTGCCCGTTGGCGATGACCGACGGCGCGGCGCGCACGCTCCTCGATTCGGGAAACCAGGCGCTCATCGATCATGCCCTTCCGCGGCTCCTGTCGCGCGACCCGGCCACGATGTGGACGTCCGGTCAATGGATGACCGAGATCATCGGGGGCTCCGATGTCGGGCAGACCGAAACGATTGCGCGGCGCGACGGCGACCGCTGGCGCCTCTACGGCACCAAATGGTTCACTTCGGCAACGACTGCCGACATGGCACTCACCCTGGCGCGGCCGGAAGGAAATCCGCCGGGCGGGCGCGGCTTGGCGATGTTCTACGTCGAGCTTCGCGACGAAGACGGGAAGCTCCAGAACCTCCATATCAATCGGCTCAAAGACAAGTTTGGGACACGCAAGCTCCCGACCGCGGAGCTCACACTGGACGGGGTCGAGGCGATTCCGGTCGCCGGGCTCGAGAGCGGAGTTCGCAACATCACGCCGATGCTGAATGTCACGCGCACGTGGAATGCCGTCGCCGCCGTCCTGGGCATGCAGCGCGCGGTTGCGCTCACCCGCGACTACGCGAACAAGCGCAAGGCCTTTGGCGCCGCCCTGATCGACAAGCCGCTTCACGTCGACACCATGGCGGACATGATCGCCGAAACGCAGGGCGCGTTCCTGCTCGCGTTTCGCGTCGTCGAGCTCCTCGGCCGGATCGAGTCCGGCGAGGCAAGCAAAGCCGAGCAACTCCTGAGCCGACTACTCACGCCGATTGGAAAGCTCACCACCGGAAAACAAGCCGTTGCGGTGGCTTCCGAGGCGCTCGAATCGTTTGGTGGCGCCGGCTATGTGAACGACACCGGCCTCCCAAAGCTCCTTGCCGATGCGCAGGTGCTTCCGATCTGGGAGGGGACGACCAATGTCCTCTCGCTCGATGCGCTCCGCGCGCTCAAGCAAGATGGTGTTTGGGGCGCGTACGTCCGCGAGATTCACGATCGACTCGAAGCGACGACCGATCCGCGCCTACAGGCCGCCATTGAACGCAGTCAGGCTGCCGTTCAGCACGCAGGCCGCTGGCTCGAGGCAACCGCCTCGGAACGAGACCTGCTCGAAGCCGGTGCACGACGCTTTGCGATGACGCTGGGTCGCGCGACCGAGCTCGCGCTGCTCGGCCACCACGCGCAGTGGTGTCTCGATCAAGGGAAGGGTGAGCGCGCCTTGGCTGCTGCCCGTCGCTTCGCCCGAAGCCGTATCGATTTCATCGAAGACGAAGCCTCGCTCGAAGAATGCAAAAGGCTCATCTAGGCGCGAGTCACCGCCGCTCGTCGATGGGCATCGGCAGACCGCTTGGGACAGATGTCGGACGGCGCGGTTTGCGGCTCTCGTCGTTGAGCGCTTTCTCGATGAACAGCGTGATAAGCCGTGCGTCCTCATCGGTGTACGGCATGCTGCCTTGCTCGAGCTCGTGGACGACCGCCTCGTCCAGTAGGCGGACCGTACCGTTGTGGAAATACGGTTCGGTGAAATTGATGTTTCGCAAGGTGGGCGTCCGGAATTTGCCGAGGTCGGCAGGGTCTTCGGTCGCTTCGGCACGGCCTTCATCAATGATTCCCTCTACGCCTGAAACGTTCCTATCTGCGAACGTCTCTGATTCAAACAGCGGCGGCGTATGGCAGTTGTCGCATCCCATCTGTGCGAAACGGAACATTCCTTCGACCATTTCGTCGCTCAACGCGAGCACGTCGCCATCGACGTAGCCGTCGTATAGGGAACGTTCTGAGATGAACGTGCGCTGAAACGCCGCGAGAGCCGCAGCGAAATTATCCACTGTAGCGCGTGGATCATCGGGAAAGGCGGCCGCGAACAGACTCGCGTATGCCGCAATACCAGCCAGGTCTGCGACGACTTCCTCCGGATTGCGATCCAGCTCGTCTTCGGTGAGCAGCGGCAATAAGGCTTGTTCCTCGAGTGTCTCCGTGCGTCCATCCAAGAAGAAGCTCGAGCGGAACGCCATGTTGAAAAGTGTAGGAGAGTTCCGACGCAAGACGTTTGGTCCCTGGCGATCCGGTCCGGCGATCAGCCCCGCGCTGTGGCCGACCGCTCGAGGCAGGGTGTCGCTCATCCCCCAGATCTCGCTATGGCAAGTAGCGCAGGCGGTCTCGCGGTCGGTCGAGAGAATGGGATCGTAAAAGAGCGCTCTTCCCAACTCGATTCGGGCCTCAGGAACGTCCTCCATCACGGCGGGCGGCGGGGGAAACTCCGCGAGTGCCCACGGAAGCTCTGGGACCGAAGGCTCGGTAGAAACGTCCCCTCCGGAACCGCCCGAACCTCCACTGTTACTCGAACCGCCGCAGCCTGATGCAAGCGCTACGGCGGCCACGACAGCTATGGTGAAATGCATTCGGCGAACTACAGAGGGGGGCTGCACGATCCCGGGTCCAGGTTGTTGATCCAGTCGCGAATCAGCTCGACCGCTTGTGTGTGCTCGACCGTCCTTCCGACCGGAGGCATCATCTCGAGGGCGTCCGTGGTCTCGACTCGGCAGAGTAACAACGAGCTGTCGGGGTCGAGCGGAACGACGTCGAACGTCAGCGTGCATTCCGTGCGCGTGGCCGCCGTCGGCTTCTTGCAGACCCCCCAGTTGAACGGATTGCCGGTAACGAGGTCCATGCTCTCGTAGTCCAAGAAGAGCTGATGCTCCGCTGCCTCCCCGTCAGGGGCGTGACAGTGGGAGCAGTTCGAATCGAAATAGGAGCGCGTACGTTCGTGTACATCGGCATCGGACGCTGGGTCGAATGGGTTAGCGTAGGTGACTCGCTCATTCGCGGGCGGGGGTGTCGTGTCCAGCCAACCGAGGGAGGCGAAGTGGTCGATCTGATTGACGGGACCTGCACCATAATCGTTGTCCATGTTCAGCATCCCCGTCGAAGGCCCCAGGGTTCGGGTATCGGGCACGGGGTTGTGACACTTTCGGCACTCGCCGTTGGACGGGATCCGGTAAGATTCGACAGTCTGGGTGTCTCCGTTGAGGTCATTCCAGCTGACGCTGAGGTTTTTGCCGGTCGTGAGGCGATCTGCGTCACTTGGATCGTCGCCGTAGGCATAGGTATGAACCTTCCAGCCGGAGTCCTCGTGAACCAACAAGCGCGTCTCGATTAGCTGCAGCCCGAGCTCGGGGTCACGCTCGTCCACCGGGTAGGCGAACGTCTTGACGTAGATGGTGCCCACGGGACTCTGCCAGCGCTCGGTATCGGAGTACTCAATCGTCTGGCCCTCTGGGACGCTGACAAATCGAGGCTTCACCGCGTAGTCAGAGAACAGAGGGGAAGTCACCTCGTACGGGACGACGCCTGCAGCGGGGACCTGATTCGGGATGTCGTCGAATAGGCCCCATCCGGACAGCTTGGCCGGGACGCTTGGGATGGCACCGCCGGTACCGCCCATTCCGCCCATGGCACCCATTCCGCCCATGCCTCCGATTCCGGAAATGCCACCCTTCCCGCCGACACCGCCCATGCCACCAACGCCGCCGCCTCCGGCGCCCGAGGCGCCCGAGGTCGCGTCGTTACCGCAGGCCACGGACACGCAGAGCGAGAGCAGGATCACAACTTTGCAAATCTGTTTCATCGTCTGCGTGTCCATTGCCATTGCATTTCTAGGGAATCATCAACTCAGGCAGGGTGCACAGGCGCCCCTCGGTGCTGGTCGTGCTGTTCGTCCCCCAGCAATCTCCAACCCCTATGAGGCCTGCCGCCGCTCCGCATTGGTTGTTTGAGTAGTCGCGGAAGCTGGGTACGTCGATCTCCCCTATACAGATCTCCGGATCTGTTACAGCCGGATCGATGTAGCCGTCCCACTGGACATCTTCGAGCGTCTCGACCATCAGCGCGAGGCTTGCGATTAAACCGAGAGTTTCTTGCGGGTCTTGCCCATTGTTGATGAAGGCGTTTCCGTTCAAGAACATCTGCGTCGGGTATGGGTCGAAGCCGTCTGGCCATCCGGTCAGGCAGTCTGGTCGCTCTTCCTCGAGTTGGCAGAAAAGGACCTGGCTGGCGATGAGCACACCGACCGAATCGTTGCCCTCGATCACGTTGTTACGCAGCTCGAAACGCTGACCCGCAGCGATTAGGGCCCCTGTGCCGGCCGGAACGACGGCCACAATTGATCCCTCGGCTGCGAAGTTTGGCCGGTTATTGCAGAAGAGATCGTTGTCCCGCATGAGAACGTTGTCCCCGGCAAGGCTGAGGCCTGGCAACTGGAACGCAAGAAGGCCAGCGGTGTTGTCGTAGGCCTCATTGTCGTAAACCTCGACATCCTGCGAATTTTCAATCTCGATTCCGGCAACATTGGCACTCGCCTTGTTGTTTCGAACGATCCCGCCGACGCACTGACCCACGTAGATGCCAGCATCGGAAGCGCCGATCACCTCGCTGTATTCGATGAGAACGTTGTTCGCAGCCCGCGGGAAGATCCCGTACTGACCATTCTCCAAGACCGATCCTGCATCCCAGGTGACAAACACTTTTCTGAACACCGGATCGTCGGCCCGAACCACGACCGAGTCCTTCGGCGTGTTCTTGACCCACAGGTTTTCGATTGTGAAGCCTGGGGTGGTTACCTCGATGCCGTCACCGTCCGGCGCGGCCGCATAGTCGAGGACTACGTCATCTGGAGACGCGCCTATTCCCTTGAGCGTGAGCTGCGCGTTGTTGGAAACGAAAAGGGTCTCCCGAACGTCGAAGGTTCCAATTCCCAGGCAGATCACCTCGCCCGATAGTGCATCTTCCAACGCGGCCGCGAGCGCGGGGGTGTCATCACCCCCAGTGGGATTCAGCGTTGTCGTGCAGTCGTCGGTCGGCGTCGCCGGCGCACCTTCAATTGAGTACATTCCTGTACCGGCCAAGCTTGAGCAGTCGCGGGGTTCGGGGGCTCCACCCGTGCCGCCACCGCCGCCCATGCCTGCGCTCCCGCCGCTGCCCGTGTCGCTGCTATCGTCGCTGCAACCTGCAACAGCGATTGTGGACGCAAGAACTGTGCTGATAAGTACTTTGAAATTCATGTACGGGTCTCCTCCTCCAGAGATTGCGGCGTTCTACCAGAAAAAATGGACATTGGAAAGTGAGTGAATCTCACAATTCTTGACTCTTCGTCAAGTGTCTGAAATCAATGCGCTTTACCCGCGATAGGGGCTCCGCTCATCCATGTAGACCGCGAGGTATCCCTTCAGCAGGGTTTTCATCTCGATGATGATTTGATTCCTGAGCTCCAGGTCGTCCTCGGAGAGCGCCCAGTCCTGTAAAGCATTCGCGGCCTGGATGGCCGCACGGGTGACCAGCTGAATCCGATCCGCCGGGATCAACTTCTGTAGCGCAGGGTGAAACGCGAGCATCGCAGCCACGCGCTCGTTCGATTCGTCGGTGATCGCGCGGAACTCTGGCGTCGGACGAATGCTGAGAAGCAACTGGAGATAGCCAGGCTGCGCGGCGAACCCCTCGATCGTGGCGTCGATGGCCCGATCGATCGCCTGATCCCAAGGAAGAACGCCGAAATCCTCGGCGATCAGGCTCGCCGTCTTCAAATCGACTTCCTCCATCACGCGCCGCGTAAGCTCGGCAAGCACGGCGAGCTTGTTGGGGAAGTACTGGTACACCGAGCCGATCGGCACGCCGGCTTTCTCCGCAATCGCTGCCGTCGTGATCTTGTCCACCGGCGTACCGCCGAGAAGCGCAGAGGTCGCGTCCAAGATGCGCTCCACGCGATCGCGCGAGCGTTCCTGACTGGGCGTCCGGCGCGGCGTGAGCTGATCCGTGATTTTGTTCGCCATCGGTGCAGAGTCCCTGGGGCCGGAATTAGCGGAAAAACCAAGGTGTGACCAGACCCTGCGCATTTTCGCAGCTAGATCGCAGCGACGATCGCGCGCTACACTGCAAATTCACCGATTCCTTTCTATGAGCTCTCCTTCCACGACCAACGGGCATCCGTCGACCGCCGCATCGACCACGGAACCAAAGCCGGCGGCCAACGAGATCGATCTCGATGCGCCGGAGCAGTACCTCAACCGAGAGCTGACCTGGCTCGCGTTCGTCCGGCGAGTCCTTCACGAAGCCGAGGACAGCCGCACCCCGTTGCTCGAGCGTGTGAAGTTCATCGCCATCACCGGCTCGATTCTCGACGAATTCTTCATGAAGCGGATCGGCGGCCTCAAGCAGCAGGTGGCAGCCGGCGTTCACAAGCTGACGGTCGATGGCCGCACCCCGACTCAACAGATCAAAGAATCGCACGAGCTCATCCGCGCCCTGACGACCGAGCAGCAGGGGCTCTGGGTCCAGCTTCAGGAGAAGCTCGGCGAAATCGGCGTGCAGGTCGCGTCCTACGAGTCTCTCTCGGAGGCCGATCGGACCTGGCTTCGAGACGACTACCTCGAGAACATCTTTCCACTGGTGACGCCACAAGCGATGGACCCCGCGCATCCATTTCCGTTCGTGTCCAATCTTTCACTGAACTTGTTGGTGTCGCTGCACTACCCGAGCGACCCGACCCCCTTGATGGCTCGCGTAAAGGTGCCGCTCGGCTCCGGGGTTCCGCGCTTCATTCAAGTGCGCGATTCAATGACCTTCGTTGCGCTCGAAGAGATCATGGCCAACAACCTCGACCTCTTGTTTCCCGGAATGGTCATCGAGCGCACCGAGCTATTCCGGGTCACCCGCAACGCCGACGTCGAAAGCGACGAGGACAAAGCGGACGACCTGCTGGCGCTGATCGAATCGGAGCTCCAAGAGCGAAAGTTCGCCCCCATCGTTCGGATCCAAATCGCCCGTGGCATGGACTCGACACACCGCGGCCGCTTGGCGGCGGAGCTCGGGCTCGACGAGCAGGCTGACGTCTTCGAGGTCGACGGCTTCCTCGGGATCGGTGATTTGTTCCAGCTCGCGGTCCTCGACATCCCGGAGCACCGGGATCCCGACCACAGGCCCGTCGACCCGGCGAGTCTCGTTGGTCGAAGCAACATTTTTCACGCCATCCGAGAGCAAGGCGCACTCCTGCTGCACCATCCCTACGAGGCGTTCGGCACTTCGGTGGAGCGGTTCCTACGCGAAGCGAGCGAAGATCCGAAAGTCCGCGCGATCAAAATGACGCTCTATCGCACTTCCTCGAAATCACGTGTCATCCAGCATCTCATCAATGCGGCGCTCAATGGCAAGCAGGTGGCGGTCGCCGTCGAGCTCAAGGCCCGTTTCGACGAAGAGGCCAACATCAATTGGGCGAGCAAGCTCGAGCAGGCGGGCATCCATGTGACCTACGGTGTCGTCGGCCTGAAGACGCACTGCAAAATCATCCTGGTGGTCCGACGTGATCACGACGGCTTGCGCCGCTACGTGCACCTCGGGACCGGAAACTATCACGAGGAGACGGCGAAGCTCTACTCCGACCTCGGCCTTCTCACCTGCGACCCCGACATCGGCCGTGACGCGACCGAGCTCTTCAACTATCTGACCACGGGCTACAAACCGAATCGCAGCTACAAGAAGCTGTTGCCGGCGCCAAAGCTTCTGAAACCTGCGCTCCTCAAGAAGATTCGGCGCGAGATCCGCCGGGTCAGCGAGGGGCAAAAGGGCGTCATTCAGATCAAGACCAACGCGCTCGAAGACGTCGACATCACCCGCGCCCTCTACGAAGCGTCGCAGGCCGGGGTTCACGTCGACCTGATCGTGCGGGATTCCTGCCGCTTGCGTCCGGGGGTTCCTGGGCTTTCCGAGAACATACGCGTCGTCAGCGTTGTTGGCCGATTCCTCGAGCATTCGCGGATCTACTACTTTCGCAATGGCGGCGAGGAAGAGTACTACATCGGTTCGGCGGATTGCATGACACGAAATCTGGTGAGCCGTGTCGAGGTGCTGACCCCGGTGGATCCTGACGCGCTGCAGGCCGAGCTTCGGACGGTTCTCGACACTCTCGTCGATGACCAGCGAAGCGCGTGGGACATGCGGCCCGACGGAACCTACGTGCAACGAAACGGCCACAAGGACATCGACGGCACGCATCAGCAGATGATCAAGTGGGTCGAAGGCCGCTTCGCGGAGGCCAACCGCTTGCGGCGACGAACCGCACGAAGCCCACGCGGCCATGCACCGTCCGATGAATAGCGATTTGCTGCCGGGCCTGGCTCGTCATGAATTCTAAGCCGCTACGAGCCCTTCTGACCCTCGCGGTCGCTCTATCGATGACCGCGACGGGTTCGTCGCAGCGGGTCCTGACCGCGTCGCCCACCTGCGAGGAGCTCACCATCATGGACTTCCTCGCGCGCCTCGACGAAGAACCAAGCCGCTACAAGCGGGGCCTCGAAGTCCAGGATCGGCGCGACCTGTCGCAGCTTCGACGGGAGGTCTGCGCACCGTATGTTGGCTATCGCGTGACACGCCAACCCACCACGACCTGGTCCAACGGGCGCATCATCGTGCGCGGCTATCTCGAGCTCAACCATCCGAACGGACGTCGCGCCAAGAGTCGCAGCGGCGAGTGGTTCTACCCGAGCGGTGCGAGAGCCAAGAGCGCGCTCGGGCAGTGGGAGTACCCCAATGGCTTGCTCGCGCGGACTAAGAAGGGCCTCTGGTACACGCGCGAAGGAAATTACGTCGAGGACCCGGACGAGGCCCGCCTCCAAGCATGCGAATACTTGGGCCGGCAGCTGTGCCCGCTTGGCAAGGCGGACGAGGACCTGCTCGCGGTGACCGTGATGGGGCTCATCAACAAGGCCGCCCCGCCGAAACAAGAGCCACCCGCCGAAGAACCCAATCGCGAATCCGACAAAAGCGATTAGGGCTGAGCTGTGGTAGAACCGCTGCGCATGGTTCAACCCTCGCTTCGAACTGGCACAGCGTCCAACGACCGCGAAGCCGTCCTGCGTGCGGCCAAGGCATCTCCCGAGCTTGCCGGGCAGCACGACAAAGAGCGCTGGCTCGCACTGTACGCCGACGACGCGATTCTAGAGGACCCCGTTGGCACCCCGGCCTCTCACAAGGGACGGCGGCCGGGCCGCCTGGGTGATGAGTTGGGCCGGTTTTACGAGGCATTCATCGCGGCAAGCGGAATCGACATGGTGGCACGCCAGGACATCGTCTCCGACATGCATGTCTTTCGCGCGGTCGACATCCACACGACAAATCTCAAGACCGGTTTGAAGATGAAGGTGCCGGCCAACCTTCTCTACGAAATCGTTCCGCGCGGCAGCGGCCTCGCGATCCGGCGAATGCAGGCGCACTGGGAGCTCAATCGAATGAGCCGCGTACTGATGGGTCAGGGAGTGCTCGGGATGCGAACCATTGCAATTATGAACTGGAGTATGCTGCGCGCGTTCGGGCCGAAGTGGCTCTTGGCGTACTTCAAGTCGTCGCAGAAGAGCGCCGGCCGCGCAGGCAAGGAGCTCGTCGAGCGGCTCGCCCGTTTGACAGGTCACGACGCGGCGGATGCGTTTGCGCCTGGGGCCACGGTCGACTTGCCGGGCGGTGCAAAGGCCTCCGCGAACGAATTCCTCGACGGCTGCACGTCGCTCGAGGTGCGGGATCTTCTCGCATCGGGCCGAACCGTCTCGGGGCTTGCGACGATCGAATGGGGCGCACGCAGGCGAGAGGCAGGATTGGTGGCCGAGCTCGATCCTCCCGGCGCTCAGGTGCGACGGCTTCGCTGGTTCTGGGAAGGATGACGATGAGATGTCGGTAGTCGATATCCACGCTCACTATGAGCCGCGCATGCTCGTGGTCGAGAAGATGCGCGCTCAAATGGCTGCGCATGGGGTCGACAAGATCGCGCTGATCCCGACGATGAACGACCCCCTGCCCGAGACTCCAGCCGGCTTGTTGAGTTTCTTTCGGAGCCTCATGTGCTCGCCGGCCCACAGCTTGGCCGAGTTGCTGCAACGCGCATTCATGAAAGATGGAAATCTCAAGCTGAAAGGCAAGATCTACGAAATCTACAGCAAGCCTGACAACGCGCAGGTAGCAGTGGTTCTGCGAGCTCACCCCGAGTCGTTCGTAGGGTGGATCTTTCTCAATCCGCGAGTTGGGAATGCCGTCGAGGAACTTGAAGAGTGGCGGGCGGTTCCCGGCTACATCGGCGTCAAGCTCCATCCACATTGGCACGGGTGGGAGATCGATGAGGGAGCGCCGATTTTCCGCCGCTGCGAGGAGTTGGGACTACCCGTCTTGATTCATCTCGGGTTCGGCAAGAAGGGCGACTGGCAACAAATCGCGGATCGCTTTCCCAAGCTCCACGTTCTGTTTGCACACGCGGGCATGCCCCACTTTCAGCGGCTATGGGGGAAGATGGTTGACTATCCCAATCTGCGTATCGACTTGTCGAGCCCATATCTCAACGAAGCTCTGGCCAGGCGGGCGGTGGCTGCGGTCGGACCCGAGCGTGCGCTATACGGGACAGATGCTCCCTACGGTTTTCACGACGACGACGACCCCAGCTCCTACTCATACGGTCACATCAAAGGGTGGATCGAGCGACTTCCGGTGAGCTCGGGCGACATCGATCGCGTGCTGGGCGTCAACGCCAACGAGTTGCTCGCAAGTTAGGTCGGCCGAATCATTCGCACGTCATTTCGGTGAGCGGTGCGCCGTCTGCTTGCCCTCGAGGTGAAAATCCGCGAATTATCAGGCACGACTTAGATGGGAGCGCCGATATCGTGCGATTTTGGCTTGTTGGGTTCGGATTCTTGTTCTTGATGGTGGTCGCTTCTTGCAGCAGGTCTCGAAGCTCGGGCGGGAGCGTTCGCATCGTCGCTGCCGATGACGGAGCAGTAGAAGTCATCGTCGGAGGCAAGCGCACCTTCACCTTGGCCCCCACGGGTCCCGTCGCTCGCAACTTCACGGAGCGCGGGGTTGGGGTGGGCGCGATTGTGTTCGAGCGGAGCGCGGAGTCCTCGAATCCCCTGTCCGTTCGCTTGGTGGTGAACGAGGGCTCAAGCGCCCGCGTCGAGTACGCCAATGCCAGCGGCTCGCGGACCGCGACACTCACCGCTGTTGTTGTCGACGACCAGGCCAGTGATTTTCGCGTCGAGCTCGTCGGTCCTCCGGCCGACTCGATTGCCGTGGGCGTTCGTTGTGACGCCGATGGCACGTTTCACGGCTTTGGTGAGCAGTACAATGCAACCAACCAACGAGGAGAAACGTTCCAGCTGCTGGTCAACGAGCAGGGAAATGGTCGAGACGGAAGCCCGGGTCTATCGGTCGGCAACGAGCACACCACGTATTTCCCCATGCCGTACTACATCGACGCGCGGGGCTTTGGCGCACTCTTCGACACCGCTCGCCGCGTCGATGTAGACCTCTGCGCCGGCGACGAGGAGATCGCCTGGTTCGAGGTCATCAGCGGCGCCCCGGTGCAGTGGCGCGTCTTCCACGGCCCCACCGCCCTCGATGTGATCCGGCAGCTTGGCGATCTCGTCGGTCGACCCACGCAGCCGCCTGCCTGGGCGTACAACCTCTGGATGGCGGCACAAGGTGGCTGGGCCAACGTGCTCGGCGAGGTCAGTGGCTTGGAGGCTGCGTCCATCCCGGTCTCTGCGTTTTGGGTGCAGGACTGGGGCGGGATTCGGATGAACTTTGATGGCGGCTTTGGGGTTCAGTACATCTGGGAACCGGACGAGATCTTGTACCCAGATTTCGCCGGGGGCGTCGCCGCCATTCACGATGCGGGCTACAAGTTCTTGACCTACGCAAATCCGTTCATCGTCGATCCCGCGACCGTCGCTGAAGAGGATCGTCCCGCGCGATTTGCGCCGCGGTTCGATTCGATGGACCAGATGGGGCTGCTTCTCAAGAACCGAATGGGAGAGACTCACATCGAGTTTTTGACTCCGAACGTCCCCCAGGGCGACGCCCAACCGGATTTCTCGAACCCCGCAACGGTCGAATTCATCAGTGAGCTTCTGAGGGAGGTGGTCGACACGTATGACGTGGACGGTTGGATGGCGGACTTCGGCGAATGGTTTCCCGTGGACGGAAGCGACGCGATCGAGCGTCGCAACACCTTCCCGATCGACTGGCAGCTCGCCAATCGAAACGCGCTCGAAGGCGCACGACCAGACGGAGACTGGGTGATGTTTGCCCGTTCCGGCTTCACCGGCGTCCAAAGCGTCGCCCAGATCCACTGGGTGGGCGATCAAGAAACCAACTGGAGTGTGCTCGACGGGCTTCCGACGGTTGTCCCCGCGATGATCAATCTCGGCTTGGCAGGACAGCCGTTCGTCACACACGACATCGCCGGTTTTGCCCGAGGTACGGGTCCGAGCAACAGGGAGCTTTTCGAGCGCTGGACGGAGCTCGGCGCATTCACCCCAATCATGCGGACGCACGACGGCGCCGACAAAGTGAACAACTGGCGCTGGAACAGCGACGAAGAAACCACGGCGCACTTCCGCAAGTTCACCTATGTGCATTGTGCGCTCATGGACGAGTTCATGGCGTTGGCGTCCGAGGCGGAGGAAACCGGCGCGCCGATCTTGCGCCATCTGATGCTCGTGTTCCCGAACGATCGTGAAACTTGGGACATCAGCGACCAGTTCATGATCGGCGGTTCCCTTTTGGTGGCCCCGGTGAGCGAAGAAGGCGTCACCTCCCGCTCGGTCTATTTTCCCGCAGGCACCTGGTACGACGTCTGGACGGGGGAGTCGGTTCAAGGCGGCCAGCGCAGCACCGTCGACGCGCCGATCGGAAGCCCCCCCGTCTACTCGCTCGGCCGCGACCGAGAAGATTTGCGCAACTGGGACGCCTTGGCGTACGGCGACTGCCGGTAGGTGAGGGGGCGGTTGCGAGTGGCCAGCTATGCGTGAGCTCGGCATCGTTGCTGCGGTGAGCGCGCTGATCTGCCTGCTCAGTGGGATCTGGTTCACACCCTGGGAAACCCTCTACTACAACGGAATCTGGATAGCCGCCGCCGGCTTTCTGGTCGGTGTCCCGACCGGCTTCATCTATCACGTCCGTCTCTACCAGGCGCTCGGCCCGCGTGGAGAGCTGCCGCCTCGTTGGTATTGGAAACCGCTCCGCTTCAACGCATGCCTTCGTCGGGAGGAGCGCCCCGGCGTCATGGCCTGGTGCTACACGGGCGGTTTGGGGTTCCTGGTCATCTGCATCGGCTTGTTGATGATGGGGGCTGGGGTTTCGATGGCGTTGATTCGGGGCGTGTAATCAGCGAATCCACCAGGACAGGTTAAGCACGTCAGCCGTTCTTCGGCGGCCGCGCACGTGCTCGGCAAGCTGCTGTCGTACCTAGGCGAAGATCCTCGGGCTCAACGCAGCCGAGGTCTACGGCATCGACGTAGCAGCGGCGCGTTGTGCGATTGCAGGCGACGACCTGTCAAGAGCAAAGCTCGCCATCGAAGAGGACCCGGTGCTACGGCGGCCGTCCGATCGTCGGACTGGGCCACAGAGTCGGCGAGAATTTCTAAGCTATCTGCGACTGCACGAGGGGCAGCCCGGGTAGTCCGCGACCGTCTCAGAGCTCTGCGACGGTCCGCAGCGTCGCCTTGGATCGGTTCAGTGTATAGAAGTGGATGCCTGGGGCGCCCCTCGCCAGCAGGGCGCGGCATTGCTTCGAGGCGAAGCTCACCCCGGCTCGAAGCGCGGCTTCGTCATCATCTCCAGCTTCGCGAAGCGCGTCCTCGAGCTCGGCCGGAATGCTGGTGCCAGGTGAGAGCGATGCGATGCGTTGCAGGTTCGTCAGATTCAGGACGGGCATAATTCCCGGAACCACGGGGACTTCGATGCCCTCCGCGCGAACCCGCTCGACGAAGCTCCAGTACTTGTCGTTGTCGAAGAATAGCTGGGTGATCAGAAACTCTGCGCCGGCCTCGACCTTGAGCTTGAGATGCTGGATGTCGGCGGCAAGGCTGGACGCCTCGTGGTGCTTCTCCGGGTAGCAGGCGCCACCGAGGCCAAGCGAAAACCGTTCGCGAACGAAGGCGGCGAGCTCGTTTGCGTGCGCGAAGCCCCCTTCGACGGGCTTCCAATCGGTCAAGCCCTTCGGCGGATCGCCGCGCAGGGCCAAAATGTTCTCGATGCCGTTCGCCTGCATGTGCCGCAGGGTTTCTTCGAGTTCGGACTGCGTGGTTCCGGTGCACACGAGGTGGGCCATCGCGGTTAGCCCGAACTCCTTTTGCAGCTCGATTGCCAAATCGGCCGTTCGCTCTCGCGTGGTGCCAGCAGCCCCGCAAGTCATCGAGACAAAACCCGGCTTCATCGCTTGGAGGCGTTCGACCGCACGAAAAAGCGCCTTGCGCCCCGCCTCGTCCTTTGGTGTGAAGAACTCGAGTGAGTAAACCGGCCCGTCGTTGGCCGCGTACAAATTCGCGATGCGCATGGCGCCTTTCTATAAGAGCAAGCGTTGCCTGCGGGCAAGACGACCCACGAGAAAAAGTAAGAGGAGTGGAAACGTGCCGAGCTCGGCGATGGTCCCATTTCCGACACTGCAGCCACCGCCAGCGCCCGAACCGGCCTCTGCACTCGTGCGGAGGCCTGCGTCAGCGTCCGTGCCAGCGTCCAGCGACGTTCCCGCTTCGCGGAGCACCAGGTCGGCGCACTGGTAGTAGATGTCGTTGCCCGGCGTCGTATACGGCGCCTTGTCGTACATCACTTGGATGACCTGGAGCGTGCAATTGTCGCAACTGAGCTCGGGTAGGGTGACCGTTGCCACGTAGTCGCGCTCCCCTTGACCTTTGTCGGTGATGCCGTCGAGCAGCACGGCGTCGTTGGAGTCGAGCTCCATCATCGTTGCGGGGTCCACGAAATCGTCAACGCCATCGTCGTCGAACGCAATTCGATAGTGCCCTGGGTGATCGACGTATTCGTCCCAACGCACCTCGATCGTCTCGCCGGGCTCGAAGTACGTCACGTTGGTCGTTCGTTCGCCGCCGGCGACGCCGCAGGGGCCGGTCTTGAGGGTGTCGGGACCGTAGCGCGACGTGGGCACGTCCAGACCCAAATGGGCCCGCGCCTCCACCGGCGAAAGCATCGCGAAGGCAACGAAGAGCGCGAGGCACGAAAATCGCATGAGAACATCCTAACGTAGCGATCGGCGGCAGGCACGCTTCCGCGGCGCCTTGATCGCATCCTCTTCACGGGCCAAACCATGCCGTATGTTGCGGATTGCCATGATCCTGTCGCTTCTTGTGGCCGCGCCGGCATGCACGGGATCGAAGCGAAATGAAGCAAAGTGGAAGGCCGCAGGTGCTGAGGCAGTGCTTCCGTTCAAGCAGCGCCTCAAAGGCGCGCTGGTCAGCGGCCTGGATGGTGGACCGGTGGCCGCGATTTCGACGTGTCGAGTCGAGGCGCCCAAGCTCGCCGCTGAAGCGAGCCTCGGGGTCGTCAAGGTCGGCCGCGCGAGCGGGAAGCTTCGTAACCCGAGCAACGTCGCCAAACCTTGGATGCAATCGATACTCGATGTCTACGAGACGGACCCCGATCGCCGAGAACCGGCGGTGGTCGTGATCGACGAGAACACCGTCGGCTATGCCGAGCCGGTTTTCATTCAGCCGCTCTGTGTCACGTGCCACGGTGCGAACCTCGCGCCGGAGCTTCAAACGAAGCTCGACGAGCTATACCCGACCGACCAGGCGACTGGATACGCGGCGGGTGACTTCCGCGGCATCTTCTGGGCCGAGCTTCCGCGAAACTAGTCGAGTCGCCGCGCTCAGCCCATCGCAGCAACGCGCTCGGGCTCGATGTAGTAGAGGACACGGACCTCGCCGGGTTGCCGGAACGGGTACTCGTCGACCCCCATGTACTTCTTGGCCATCCGGTTGATGTGCTCATCCGCGCCTTCCTTTGTGATCTTCGTGACCCGGCCACGAATCATGAGCGACCGGTAGGGGTTCTCAGGGTCGGTCACGGAGATGGCGACCCGAGGGTCACGGCGGACGTTGCGGTCTTTTAGCCGACCTTCTGCCGTGTTGACCAGGATCGTCGGCCCGTCGGTGTCGACCCAGACTGCGCTCGCCTGCGGGCTCCCATCGGGCATCAGCGTCGACAAGTGCGCAAAAGCGGGCTTGTCGAGAATGTCGGCATGGGATTGGGGTATTTGCTTCATTGGGTTCTCCTGCGGCTGTTGTGGATCACGGCGTGACTCTAACACCCACGGTCGCGCCTGGTCATGAGGGATCGGCCATCGTTGGGGCCGTTCCTAGGTTCCGCCGAGTGAAACGCCGATGGCGGAACCGTCGGCGCCGCTCGCCTGGAAGCTCCCGCTGTCGGTGACGACGACGACGGTGACCATTCGCGCTGGCCGTTCGCGAGCACCTTCTTCCGACGCAACGCTGACTTCGACCCAATCACCAGACTGCACGGCGGAGTACGTGGTCAGCAGGTAGTCCCCGGCCTGGTAGCCGTAGCCTTCGCCGTCGTCTTCGTAGAGAACGCCTTCCGCCCGGCCCTCGGCATCCAGGGAAACGATCAAGGTAAGCGGGTCCAGAAGCGCGTCGGTCGTGCTTTGAACGACCCGGCCCAGGGGGAGGATCGCCCCGCCACGGAGCTTCATCACGGGGAGCTCGGGGGTGGATGACGGATCCTCGCCGACGATCGTGAGCTCGCGCCAAATGCCGGAAGGGACTCTGAATTCGTGGGGATCAGCTTCGGTGAGCACCGGTTCCACCAAGATGTCGGCTCCTATCAAGAACGCATGGTCCTCCCCGCGAAGCGAGGGGTCGGCGGGGTCTGCGAAGAAGACCGGCCGCCAGACCGGCAAGCCGTTGGTCGAAGCCTCGCGAAACAAGGTGTAGAGATATGGCAGCATCCGGTAGCGGCGCTCGATCGCCATCCGAGCGATGGCTTCGACCTCCGGGCCGTAAGACCATGGATCCTGAGGTGCCGAGAACTGGATCGTGTGCGTTCGGCTGAACGGGAAAAAGCCGCCGACACCGATCCAGTGCGCATAGAGCGAAGGACTCGGCGAACCGAAGAAGCCACCGATGTCCGGGCCCGCGAACGGTTGCCCAGAGAGGCCCATGTTGAGCGTCATCGTCACCGACCAGCGGAGGTGGTCCCATCGTGCGGAGTTGTCACCCGTCCACATGGCGGCGTAACGGTGGCCGCCGAGGAAGGTGGAACGGGACAACAGGAACGGGCGTCGCTCCGGACGCGCCGTCTTCATTCCGTCCAGCGTCGCCTCGGACATCAGAAGTCCATACGCGTTGTGGTAACGCGCATGCGAATCGGGTGGAAGGTTTCCGCCGCCGGCGTGCCGAAGGTCGGGCGGAAAGGGGACACCGGGGGGGATGACGATCGAAGGCTCGTTCAGATCGATCCAGAGGCCGTCGATTCCGTTGGCGAGAAAGTCGGGAATGTAGCTTGCCCACCAGGCCCGGGTTCGGGGATTGGTGTAGTCCGGCCAAACCGAATCGCCGGGCCAACTGCCCCCGACGAAGAGCTCGCCGTCGGGCTTTCGAACGAAATGGTCGCCCTCCAGCCCGTCGTCGTAGACGAAATAGCCCGGCTCGAGCTTCACGCCGGGGTCGAGAATCCACACCGATTTGAATCCGTTTCCATGGAGGTAGTCGTTCAGTCCGCTCGGGTTTGGGAACCGCTCCTCGTCGAACGTGAAGATGCGAAAGCCGTCCATGTAGTCGATGTCGATCCAAAGAACGTCGCAGGGAATCGAGCGGGCGCGGAACTCGTCAGCGACTTCCCGAACCTTGGTGTCGGGAATGTACGACCAGCGGGCTTGCTGGTAGCCGAGCGACCAGAGCGGCGGAAGCGCGATGGCGCCGGTGAGCTGGCTCAGCTTCGTCAGCACCTCTTGCGGTGACGCGCCTTCGATGACGATGACCGGGAACGCCACATCGGCCGAGAGCTCGATCCCGCCGGTCAGATCGATTCGCGCGCGGTAGGTCGTGTCGGCGAGCACGCCGAATGCAGAGCCGTCTGCCCGAACAGCCAAGACCCAAGGATGCGCTTGATACAGGTTGAGGAACTCGTCATCGTATTCGAGCGGTGATATGCCCATCGGTGGCGGATTGCGGAATGGTTGCTCCGCCCAGGTTTCGGTGATGGCTCCGTTGCGCAGTAGCGGCCCCGCGGTTTCGCCGGTTCCATACAAGCTGGTGCCCGCCTCGATCTCGATCGTGGCGCGCACTCTGTCGCCATCGGTCGAGTACGTCGGCCGCGTCGGCCAATCGGCCGGGGTGGGGCCTTCGACGAATCGGGGCTCGACCAACGCCATCGATGCAGGAAGCGCAGCGCATGACAGAGCAGGGGGCGCGAAGCGCGCGATTCCGTCGCCGATGAGCCCGGGGGATTGCGGGCAGGGCTTGGAGGCTTCGGTGCAGGCGGACGCGAGCAGCGCAAGCAGGGTGCACATGCCGAGGCGACGTCGATTTGAGAACATGCGCCGAGCATGCCCAAACCGGTCGTTCTGGGCTAGCCCCCACACCGCTCGTGGAGCGGCCGGGACGAGCCGACCGGGTCCAAATCGCTGGCTCATGGTACAAAGGCAACCGCAAAGCTGGCAGCGCCCATGCAGAGTCACTTCTCCCATCGCTACGTCGAGCTCGATCCGTTTCTCGATGAGGCGCACGCTCGCTCGCTGATTCAGCTCTGCGAGGATTTCGGCAGCTACGGCATGTACTCCGAGGAGGGCCTCAACGAGGGCATCGGGGAGGGGCTGCCGCAGCGTTTCGACGCGGCCTTCAACTTCATACGCACCGGCGGCCGATTGGGGCTTCGCGACACCGATCTCGCAACGCTCGTCGCGCGAACCAACTACTTTCGCGAAACGTACGCCTACGGCGATCAAATTTTTGCGCCGGGCATCGAGGCTCTGTACCAGAACCCGCGCCTCATCGATGCGGCCAGAGACATCTTCGATCGTCCCATCATCGAGCCCGCCATCGTTTATGCAAACCTCTTGCTTCCGGGCCAGGAGCTCGCCGTCCATACCGACGTGCCCGAGTTCCGCGGCCTGAATCGGAAGCTCCACCCGCAATGGCTCATCGTCGTTGCGCACCACTCGGGACTCTTCGACGACTATCGCATGCCCATCGCAACTTCAGTCTCCTGGTATCAGGACACGAACGGCGGTGAGTTCGCGTTCTACCCGGATGGCATCGACGGCGCGGCCCGAGCTCATGACGTGCACTTCAATACGGCCGTCATCATGGACACCGATAGCGTGTTCCATGGTGTCGATCGCGTCACGGAGATCGAACGGCCCATTCCGAAATTCCTCCCACGCATGCGACTTTACCCGGAAGGCGACGGCAGCTGGGTCGTGCGCGACGGCGAAGAGGAGGTTAGCCGTTACCGATGGGACGACATGCGTTTTTCGATCTCATGGAAGGCCTACTGCTTCGAGAATGAAGCCGAGCGCGACGCCTGGCGACATCGGACGAACGACTTGGACACCAACACCGTCATCGACACCCTCTGCACCGACCTGAAGGAGCGCGGCCGCATCGAGGACGTACGCCCTCCGAACCGTGAGCTCGCCGAGCTTCTCGTCGACGAATACGTGGAATTCCCTCCTCCTTCGGCGGGTTGAACGCGGGCCCCATCAGGGCTCGGGCACGGAGCCTCTCGAGCTGGTACACCTTCGACCAGATGGGTTTCTACGATCGCTACATCCTCCCCCGGGCCATCAATCTCGCTTGCTCGTCCAAGCCGAATATGAAGCAGCGGGAGAAAGTCGTGCCGCTTGCCGAAGGCGAGGTTCTCGAAATCGGAATGGGAAGCGGCCTGAACCTCGGTTTCTACGACCGCAAGAAGGTTCGCAAAGTCTGGGGCCTCGAACCCTCGGAAGGAATGCGCCAGCTCGCGCGGAAGAACTTCGATGGCGCCGATCTCGAGCTGGAAGTGATTGACCTGCCGGGCGAAGAGATCCCCCTCGACACGAACAGCGTGGACACCGTGCTGGTGACCTATACGCTTTGCACGATCCCGGACGCGCGCCGGGCGCTCCATGGCATGCGTCGCGTTCTGCGGCCCGGCGGCAAGCTGCTCTTCTGCGAGCACGGCTTAGCCCCAGACGAGGCTGTTCGGAAGTGGCAGAATCGACTCAATCCGGTTTGGCGCAGCTTTTCCGGGGGCTGCAACGTCAATCGAGACATCCCGCATTTGCTGCAATCGAGCGGTTTCCGCGTCGATGTCGACGAGCGAATGTACATTCCAGGGGTTCGCGTTCTCTCCTACAACTACTGGGGTAGCGCGGTCGCCGAATAGATCCGCTATGCTGTTCCTCAGTGGGGAAGCTGGTTGCATTCTTGTGCTTGGTCGGGGGCATCGCCGTCTGCGCGGCCTCGCTCGGGCTACTGCCTGAGGACTACGTCATCTTCGAGGCGCCCCGCCAGATCGTCTTCGGCGCTGGAGCGGTGTCGGTGCTGTTCGGTTTCTTGCTTCTCGCACGTGATCACAGGGCCTCCGACGCGGTGATGACGATCTTCCTGCTGAGCCTCGCCGCGTTTTCCGGCTGGCTCACTTTCTATGCTCCGGACGGGACCATCGAGCGCCATCTCCCGTTCATTCCGACGGAGGTCAACGACGCCCTTGCCCGTATGCTGTTCGGTCTCGGCGCGGTGGCGACCGTGGGCATCGCCATTTGGGCCGTTCGCCGGCTTTTCCGTTGAAGCCCTCGGCTGGTTCGGTCCTGAAGCCACGTCGATCCCCGAGGCCTGACGCGAAATTGGCCGTACGACACGATTTGATAGGGTCGGGCAACCAGGCATGAGCCGAGCGCCCAAATCGATGGCCCCGACCTTTCCGCTTTCCATCGTCAACTTACTTGGCGACCCGCTGCGCAAGCCGTTGATCCGCATCGATGCCGACCGCGCGCTGAAGCTCGCCGAGCGGCTGACGGGGCTTCACGATTACGGCGACAGCGACGGCAGCTTCCGGGGACGACTGAACGAGACGATCGACGCGGTCCTAGAGACCGATTGGAACACCGTCGGCCGTTTCGGGGTTCGCTACATCCTGCACTGGCACTTGAGCAATCGTTTGCGACTGGTCGAGCTGCTCAAGCAACGCCCCGACATCGAGGACATCGACATCGTGCGCCCGCTCGTCATCACCGGGCTCTTTCGAACCGGAACCACCTATCTTCACAACGTGTTGGCGGCCGATCCGAGCAGTCGGGTCGGGCGGATGTGGGAGTTTGCCCATCCAGTGGGTCGGAGACGTGATTTGCTTGGGGACGAGAACTGGCGACGTTGGCGCGCCGGGCACGAAGTTGCGATGGACGATTTGATGGTCCCGGAGCAGGGCGTGGCGCACAAGGTCACGGTCGAGGCCTACGAAGAGGATTTCTTCCTGCTCGAAAATGACATGGCCCACATGAAGCTCTTCGTGGGGCTTGGCGACTACAACTACGGCAGACGCACGCTCGACTGGGACTTGGTCGGGCCGTACCGCTGGCACAAGCGCCAACTGCAGATTCTTTGGGCTCGGCGTTCTGAAGAACGATGGCTTATCAAATGCCCGTGGCACCTGTGGAACCTGCAGGCACTCCTCGCCGTGTACCCGGACGCCCGACTGATTCAGACGCACCGCGGCCTCGTCGACGCAATCGGATCCCAGTGCAGCTTGAGTGCACGCATCGCGTCGAAGTTTCAACGGCGCCTCGACCTCCACGACGTCGGCCGCTTCTGGCTCGAGTATTCGCGTCTTGGAATCGAACGGGGCCTCGAGGCGAGACGCTCGGTCCCGACATCTCAGATCTACGACGTGCGTCTCGAAGACCTTCGCAGCAGGCCGCTCGAAATCATTCAAGACATCTATCGCCACTTCGATCTGCCGCTCGACGCCAAGCTGACGGAGCAACTCGGCGCCCGCATCGCCGAAGATCCGACCGCCCAGCTTGGGGAGCACGATTACGACATTGCCGACTATGGACTCACCGCAGACCAAATAGAGGCCCAGTTCGTCGAGTACCGGCGGCGTTTCGGGGTCTGACCTGCGCCGTTTGTCACGCATCGCCCTAGCTCTCTCGAGGCTCACCGACGATCAGCCGAGCCGTGCTTGCGAGCGGATTGGTCGACGCCAGGCGCAGCCCGGCCTCCCCAAAGAGTCGCCGGAACTCTGGCTTGCTTCGCTCACGCCCCGTCCCTGACAGCACCAACATCTCCAGGTCGAGCAGACGCGTCGTGTCTTTGCGATGTCCGGGCAGCACGATGCCCTCGACGACCAGGACCTTGCCGCCGGGCCGGAGGGCAGCCCCGCAGTTCCGAAGAATCCGGGCGGCTTCAGCGTCTGCCCAGTTGTGCACGATGTGCCTGACGATGTAGAGGTCGGCTCCGGCCGGCACTTTCGCAAAGAAATCGCCCGCTACGGTCCTGCAGCGCGAGAGCACTTCAGCCTCGCGCAGACGGGACTCCGCGGCACGGACGACGTGCTCCTTGTCGAACAGGACCCCACGGAGATGAGGCCATCGTCTGAGAAGCTCGATTAGCAGCGTGCCCATCCCCCCACCGATGTCGGCCACGGTTTCGTAGTTGGAAAAATCGAACGCACTGGCAAGCGCCCGAGCGTCGTGCCGCGTGAATGCGTCGATACCGGCGTTGTAGATCTCCGACTCCGATGGATGGTCCGCCAGGTAGTCGAACAGCTCCTGTCCGTGCTCGATCTCGAAGGCCGCATCCCCGGTTTGCACGGTCTCTTTGAGCCGGAGCCAGGGCGACCAGGAAAACGGCGCACCCACGTACCGAGCCAAGGGACCGAGCGCCTGGGATCGAAGCTGGGCGCCGAGCACGGTCGTACCAAAGCGATCGTTCTCGTCTGCTTCGAGTAAGCCTTCGGCGGCCAGCACGCCCAGGAGCCGGCCGAGGGCGTCTTGGTCACAGCCCAGGGCTGCTGCGAGCTCGGATTCTGCCATGGGTCCATCCTCGAGCGCGTCGGCGATCCCGAGTTGGGCCGCGGCAGAGATGGCGGCTGCAACCCACTTGCCGCCAAGCAACTTGAGAAGCTCTAGGGCTGCTTCTTGATCGTCGGCTGGGGCGCTCACCCTCCCGCTCGCACACGTGACGCCACTTTGGGCTCGACCAGCAAGGGCCGAAGTAACGCGAACATCGTCTCTTCGTCGGTCGTGGCTGGGCTTCTGCCGAGAGAGCGTTCGACATCTCTAGCGACTGGCGAGAGGGCACGGCGCCGAGCAAGGCCCTTTTCCTTTTCGGCTCGAATACGACTCGCGCAGATGCGGATACTCCATCGATCGATGCCGAGCTTGGACACGAGCTCGGCTGCTTTGGGCTCACCAAGCTGCGAGACGACTTTGACGAGAAGCTCGCCAGCGATTTCCTCTGCCTCCACGGCTCGCCTACGAACGTACGCCAGGGTTTCGTCCGGCGTCATCTCGTCTTGGAGCGCGACGTGCGTATCCACGAGAATAGAGGGAAAAGCCGGCACATCGTCGAAACGAGCCTCGGGCTCGTGAGGAGACAGCAACGCCCATTCGCGCAGAAGTGACTGGACGTAGTTGGAGATCTCGAAAATCCGCCGACCTGCTTCGACCTGTTCGGTGTGCTTCGAGCCGCTGAGCCGGTAGATCTCTCGCAAATAGTACTGACAGAGGAAGGTCCAGTACGAGAAGTTGTCCCAGTAGATCTTCGCCAACATGGCAGGTGCGTGCCCGTAGATGGGTGCGGCGCCCCGGAAGATATCGAGCGCGCCGGCGACGAGGACGCGATACTGAATGTTGAGCTCGCGCGTTCGCGTTTCGAAGTCTTCCCCCGCTAGGTCGACCCGAATGAGCTCTTCGGTAAATGCATTCGCGAGCGCGATGAAGTCGTTGCCCGGGCTGTAGAGTGGGTCGACGAAGGCGCCCGCCTCACCGACGATGCCCCAGCGATCCGTGGACCAACAGCGACCGACCGTGTGGCTGTAGTCACGAATGCAGAGGAAATCGAGGACCTCGCGCTCTTCAAGGTGCCTGGCGAGCACCGGCTCGTGTTCGGCAATGAAATTGCGAAGCTTGTCCAAGGTCTGAAGGCGCTTGAAGTCGTGGTACTCGGAATGCGCGACGACACCGATGCTGGTGTTGCCCGACGAGAGCGGGATGATCCAGAGCCAATAGCCGGGGCCCATGAGGTGGTTGGTCGAGCGCCAGCGCTCCGAGGCGAAGTCTTTGTCATGCCAATCGCGAACGCTATCAGGGACGAGCTCATTGACATCCAACTTGCCCTTCACCCGAAACCAGCCCGAGGACGACGAATGGCGGGTGCCACGGGTGAGCTTCAACTTGCGTCGAAGCAGTGCCGAGCGCCCGGTCGCGTCGATCAACCAACGCGCGCTCATCGCAAACTCGCCAGAAGGCCCCTGTAGACGAACACGATGTGGTTCGTCGCCGGCGCCCAGCTCGACCTCGGTGACGGCGTGGCCTTCGAACAGCGTGACGCCGTCTTCAACCAGCATGGCCCGGAGGTCAGCCTCGAAGAGCCCTCGATCGATTTGATACGACTGGACGATGGGTTCGGATGACGGCCCGATCTCGGTGCGTTGCTCGAGCGGCAAGTGCCCGCCACCGGGATAGAAGCGAAGGCCGAATTTGAGTAGATGATTTTGCTCGAGGTACTCGCGAAGCCCCAACCTCTCGAGGTACTGAGAGCCGAGCTCGACGCTCGACTCACCGACCTTGTGCGCAGCCTCGGGCAGAGGTCGACTCGTCTTGTCGACAGCGGCAATGCTCAGCTGCGGATACTCACGGCGTAGTTGGCGCGCGAGTGTGAGCCCAGCCATGCCGGCTCCGCAGATCAATACATCAAACGAGGTTTGCATCCTCCGCCTCTCCACAACAGCGCTTGGTTTTGCTCTATACACGCAAGCCGCGGCGTTGACGAGGGTATGCCCCGATGATAGTTTCAAGCCTTGCGTAGGGCCTGGCGATTCCTTTTGGTGGTGCTCTCGCTGGCGCTCTACTTCGTCGTGCTTGCACCCGTAGGCTATGCCACGCTGACCCTCCTCAGCGTGCTTCCGACGCGCGATCCCGATGCGCGTGCGCGACGCCTTCAAGAGATCGTCTGCTGGGGCTTCCGCACCATGCACGACTGGCTCCGCGTCATTCGCATCATCGACTTCAACCCCCGAGACGTCGAGGGCGAGCTTCCGGATGGTCCCTGCATCGTTGTGGCGAACCATCGCACTCTCACCGACATCACCTCGATCATGGCGTCCTTCGGCCCCATGATCGCGGCAGTCAAACCGGAGATCTACCGAATGTGGTGGTTGCGGCCCTTGATCAAAAGTGCGGGGTTCATCGAAGGGGCATCTGCCAATCCGCTGGATCTGGGGAACATGGTCGATGCCGCATCACACAGCGCTCGGCGTGGCTCGAGGTTCGTGCTGTTTCCCGAGGGCACCCGCGCGCCGGACGATCGATTGCTGCCGTTCGGACGAACCGCTTTCGAAATCGCCTGTCGTGCCGACGTTCCTGTCGTGCCGGTGATCTTGCGTTGGACGCACCCCTGGCTGTCGAAAAAGTATCGGCTCTTTGCGATGCCCAAGGGGCCCACCGTCCTTCGCATCGAGACCTTGCCACCGGTCCATCCAGCTGAGTTTCATGGCTCTAGCAGGGCACTTAAGGATGTGGTAGAGAGCACGTTCCGGGCGCGTCTCAGAGTGGATTCAGGTACGGAGTTGGAGGAGTTTAATGCCGGAATCGATAGAGAGTCGGCTCAAGCGGCTCATCGTTGAAGCGTTGATGCTGGATGATGTGGTTCCCGAGGAAATCGAGGACGAGGCGCCGCTTTTCGTCGAGGGCCTGGGCCTGGATTCCATCGACGCGCTCGAGCTTGCGCTTGCGGTCCACAAGGAGTTCGGTGTGCGAACCTCCGCCGAGGACGAACGCAACCGCGAGATTTTCTTCTCGGTCAAGAGCCTGTCGGATTTCATCCGAGCGGAGCAAGCGAACCCGTCCGCCGCGACAGCCAGCGAGGAGCAGCAGTCGCAAGCGCAGTGACCCGAAGCGATGCTTGGGAGGATTGTCCAAATCGTCGCCGCGCTCGCGCTACTTCTGTATCCGTTCGCAGTTTACGTCGGCCTCAGCCACTTTGATGTCAGGGCAGCGGCGCTGGTGCTTCTGGTCTTGATCGCGCCAGCAGCGGTCGCACGACTGAAGAAGTACCGGTCCACCGAAGTTAGAGCGCTCGCCTTCGTGCCGCTCGTCACCGTCGGCTTGCTCGCCGCGAGCGCGGCGCTTGACGCCGCTGGCTTCATCTTGTTCGTGCCGGTCTTCGTGAATCTGGGCTTGCTCGCGACCTTTGGACCCACGCTTCGCTGGGGACCTCCGATGATCGAGCGCTTCGCACGATTGCAGGAGCCTGAGCTGTCTGATGCCAAGGTGAGTTGGTGTCGAATCTGGACGTGGATTTGGTGCGCCTTCTTTTCGTTGAATGCCGCTGCCGCTGCTGCGCTGGCACTCTTTGCGCCTTTGCAATGGTGGACGCTCTACAATGGTCTGATCGCCTACGGCCTGATCGGCCTCTTGTTCGCCACCGAGTTCATGCTCCGCCACTTGAAGTTTGGTGGCGCTCGCGATGACGCAATCCGCGCATCCCGGTGTTCAGGGGGACCTCGGCCATGACGGGCCAGCTGCTCCGGCGACACGCAGCGACCGACGCCGTCGCGTTTGGAACGGGAGGGGAAAGATCCGCAGCGGATCTGCTCGCAGACGCTGCTCGGGTCGCCGAGCAGCTTCCTCCCCCGACGGACGACTCCCACGTTCTGCTCGTATTCAAGAGCGACCGTTACGCATTCGCGGTCTCGCTCTTTGGCGCTTGGGCCGCCGGGCACGCGGTCGCGCTGCCCCCAAACACCAGTCGCGACTCGGTGCTGAGTGCGCTTCGACGTTCCGATGTCGTCGCCATGCTCCATGACACCGAAGCCGGAAAGCCCATTCGCATCGCACCGTTCAGCGCGACCCGGCCGCATGGCCCTGGCTTGGTCTCCGCCACAGTGCCTGCGCGCCCGGTCGTCGCCACCCTGTTCACTTCGGGCACCGAGAGCACCATGACCCCTTGCGCCAAGAGCGAGGAACAGCTCTTCGCCGAGGCCGGAGCGTTGGCCGAGGCTTTTGGGGCCACCCACGCTGGGCGACTGGTTGCCACCGTACAACCTTCGCACATCTACGGCCTGCTCTTCTCGGTACTCGTGCCTCTCGTCAGCGGTGGCGCCTTCCTTCGCGAGACGCCGTTTCACGCCGAGACGATTGCCGCCAAGATCAAGACCTACGGCGCACACACCTTGGTGACCGTACCGGCGCACCTGCGTGGCCTTTGCAGCGTCGGTGCGGATTCCCTTTCATCGCTCACGCGCGTGTTTTGTTCGACCGCTCCGCTTCGGGCTGAGATCAGCAAGGCGTTTCGGGCTTCTCATCAAACGCCCGTCACAGAGATCCTTGGCTCGACCGAAACAGGGGGCATCGCCTGGCGGGAGCGCCCGCGCTTGGCAGCCTGGCAGCCTCTGCCTGGAGTCGAAGTCGATGTCGACGCCGATGGGTTCCTCTGGGTGAGGTCGCCGTTTGCAGCTGGGTCCGAGGCGGTCCGCACCGCCGACCTCGCGAAACCGCAGCCCGATGGAAGCTTCCTCCACCTCGGTCGGTCGGACGGGATCGTCAAGATTGGGGGGCAGCGCGTGTCGCTTCCGGCGATGGAGCAGTGGCTTTGCGAGCAGCCGGGCATCGAAGATGCGGCGCTCGCAGCCGTCCAGACCCCCGGCCTCCGTGATGTGCATTTGCTCGCAGCGGTCGTCGCGCCAGATTGGACCGCACCTCGATTGCGAGACGCGATGGCGGCGCGCTTCGAGGCGTCCGCTCTTCCGCGCCGCATTTTGCTCAGCGATCGCCTTCCACGCGAAGACAATGGAAAGCTCCCACGTCACCGAGTATTGCAGCTCTTCGGGCTCAACGCCGACGGCAAGCCGATCCGTTGGGACCTCGATTGGGGGGAGGGCGCGAAACGCGTCGACGACGGCCGGGTCTCCCAGCGTGTTTCGGTTCACATCCCAGACACGTACGGCGCATTCGAAGGCCACTTCCCCGGCTATCCAATCCTCGCTGCAGCCTTCCAGCTCAATGACCTCGTACTTCCGCGAATCCGTGTCGAGCGCCCCGACCTCGGAGCTGTGCGGGGTGTTCGCCGGCTCAAGTTCCTCGGACGCATCATGCCAGACGACCTGCTCGAGCTGGAGCTCAACTGGACCGAAGGTGAACAGACGGTGGACTTCGCACTGCTCCGGAGAGACAAGGTTTGCTCAGGGGGACGCATCCTCTTCGAGGAGGCAGGCACTTGATCAGCCAAGCGTCAGAGCCATTTCGCCCCTGCGTGATCGTGCCGACGTACGACAACCCTCTTACGGTACGCGGTGTCGTCCGTCGGGCGCGTCAGCACTGCGCAGACGTGGTCGTCGTCGATGACGGGAGCGGAGAGCCGGGGCGACTCGCTTGCGACGCGCTTGCGAACGAAGGCCTCGCGGACGTCACGCGGCGTGCACGCAACGGCGGCAAGGGGGCTGCGGTGAAGACCGGGTTCGAAGTCGCCCGCGAGCTCGGCTTCAGCCACGCGATCCAGATCGATGCCGACGGCCAGCATGATCTCGATCGCATTCCGGTTTTCCTGCAGCAGGCAAAGGAGCGTCCCGACGCACTGATCCTCGGCTATCCGGTCTACGACGCCAGCGCGCCCAAGGGGCGTCTCGTGGCCCGGGGCATCACCAAGTTCTGGGTGAGCCTGGAGCTCGGTTCTTCGGACGTCGTCAAAGACTCGATGGTGGGGTTCCGCGTGTATCCACTCGCTGCGGCGATGGCGATTCCGGTTCGTGGCAATCGAATGGACTTCGATGTCGAAATCGCTGTGCGCATGGCCCGCGCCGGGGTTCCAATCATCAATTTGCCGGTGGGCGTTCGCTACTTGAGCCGAGAGGAAGGGGGGACCTCTCACTTTCAAACGTTCCGTGACAACGTGCGCCTGTCGTGGATGCATACGCGGCTCTGCGTTCTCGGGCTTTGGCATTGGGTCCGGACCAGACTGAGGCTGGCGCGGTGACATGGCTCAGCCAACGAGAACGAGGAGCCGTGCTCGGCATTCGATTTGTCTTCTGGTTCGCGACGCTATTCGGCCGTTGGCCCGCGCGTCAGTTCGTTCGGTTGCTCGCGATCTTCTATGCTGCGTTCGATCGGAATGCGAAGCGCGCCTCTCGAGCCTGGTTGGAGCGAGTCCATGCTCGCCCGGCGAGCTGGTTCGACGTCTACCATCACATTTCGATTTTCGCCCAGGTCGCGCTCGATCGAATCTTCTTGCTCAAGGGCAAGACGAACGTTTTCAATGTCAGTCGCACCGGCAACGAGCACTTGATCAAACTCGCTCATGAGGGGCGAGGGGCGATTCTTCTAGGCGCGCACCTGGGAAGCTTCGAAGCGATGCGAGTCAGCGCTGACGAGGAGTCGTTTCCGGTGAGCATCGTCGGACACTTCGAGAACGCTCGCATGATCAACGCACTCCTGTCCGAAATCGACCCAGCGATGGCCGAAAACGTGATCCACGTCGGCGACGACCCGGTCGGTTTTGCGCTTGCGATCAGAGACCGGCTCGCCCAGGGTCACATGATCGCCGTTCTGGGAGATCGCATCGGCCTCAACGAGAAAACAGTCAGCGTTGATTTTTTCGGCAAATCTGCGCTTTTTCCTGCGTCACCCTTCATTCTGGCCGCCGCGCTTCGCGCCCCCGTTTACCTCGTGTTTGGTCTATATTATGAACCAGATCGCTACGAGCTCTTCTGCGAACCGTTTGCAGAGCGCATCGAGCTACCCCGTAGCGAACGGGGTGACGCCTTGCAACGAATGGTTCAGAAGTACGCGAATGCCGTTGAGCGATTCTGCCGAAAAGCACCCGACAACTGGTTCAACTTCTATGACTTCTGGGGCGAACGAGACAACGACCGCGACTGAGGCATCTCGAGCGCTGCGCGCCGCCATCGAGGTCGGTGACGAGCCTTTGACCATCGACGATGTTCTCGCGCTGGCCGAGGGAGTTGCCGTTCCGCAGCTGAGCCAGGCGGCGCGGGAGCGCATGCAGGCGAGCGCCGACGTCGTGGCGCAGCTGCACGAGGACGAGGCGCACATCTATGGCGTCAGCACGAGCGTGGGCGCGTCGGTCGACACACACGTGCCTCGTCTTTTTTCGCGGGATCTTTCACTCAACATCCAGCGGATGCACGGTTGTGGCACCGGGCAAGTCTTGAGCGAAGCGCAAACCGGTGCGGCCCTGGCCGTCCGATTGTCGTCTTTGTCACGAGGGAAGAGCGGCGTCCGTCCCGTCGTCGCCGACCGCCTGGTCGACTTTCTCGACAATCGAATTCTGCCGCGCATTCCCTCGGAAGGCTCGGTCGGGGCTAGCGGCGACCTCACGCCGCTTTCCTATGTTGCCGCCGCGCTGGTCGGAGAGCGCGAGGTTTGGTTCAACGGCGAGATCGTCGAGTCCATCAACGCGCTCGAGGCGATTGGCGCAGCGCCGTTGGTCCTTGGCCCGCGAGAGGTGCTTGCGCTGATGAACGGCACCAGCGTCGCAACGGCCATTGCCTGTCTCGCCTGGGCGCGAGCCCGCGAGTTGAGTCGCCTAGCAGCTTGCCTGACCGCGATGTGCTCCGAGGTCGTCCACGGGAATCCGAGCCACTTCGATGCGTTCGTGCACGACGCAAAGCCACATGTGGGGCAGGTCTTGGCGGCGCGGTGGATCCGTGAAGACCTCGGCTACGATGGCTCGGACACTAGGGTGGGTGTCCGTCTTCAGGATCGATACTCGATCCGATGCGCGCCTCATGTCATTGGGGTCGCGCTCGACTCGTTGCGCTGGAGTCAGTCCGCGCTCGAAATCGAGCTCAATGGCGTGAGCGACAATCCGCTCGTGGATGTGGAAGGCCGGAGAGTCGTTCACGGAGGCAACTTTTACGGAAGCCATGTCGGATTCGCCTGCGACACCCTCAAAGTGGCCATTGCCAACATCGCTTGCCTTCTCGACCGCCAGCTGACGCTTCTCTGCAATCCGGCCGAGAACGACGGACTCCCTGCGAACCTCGTCGGCGTCCAAGAAGCCAAAGCGTGCTCGCACAATGGCTTCAAGGCGGTCACCATCGCCGCATCGGCGCTGGCTGCCGAAGCGCTGAAAATGACCATTCCGGCCAGCGCATTCAGCCGCAGTACCGAGCAACACAACCAGGACAAGGTCCCGATGGCCACCCTTGCGGCGCGCGACCTCGCTCGCATCGTCGAGATTACCGAACAGGTGGCGGCGATGATGACCCTTGCGTGCTGTCAGGCGGTCGATCTTCGTGATGATGCCTTGAAGTTTTCCGACCGCACGTCGGCCATGCGGTCGGCCGTCAGGGAGGTCGTTCCGACGCTGGGACCGGACCGTCGGATGGACATCGACATCCAAGGGGTACTGGACTTGCTTTGGCGTCACGCTCTGCCCCACGGTTCGGACGCCCTCACATGAAGCGCGACGAGCACGCCGTCAGCATTGAAGCCACCGTGCCGTTTCACTATTGTGACCCGCTATTCGTCGTCTGGCACGGGAGGTACTTCGAGTACTTCGGTATGGCCCGGGCGGCGCTGATGAAGAGCCGGAAGCTCGACGTCCCCGAAATCCGCGACCTTGGGTACCGGATGTACATGACCGACGTTCGTTGCCGCTACATGTATCCGCTGGGCTATGGAGACGACCTGCGCGTCACCGCCTGGTTCACCGCGGCGACTCCATTGATTCGCGTGGCCTACACGGTCACCAACCTGACGCAAGGCCGAAAGAGCGCCCGCGCGTACACCGAGATCGCGACGACCGACGCGCAGGGACAGCTCTTGCTAGAGACTCCGTCCGTGATCCTCGAACGCCTTCCAGCCGAGCTCCGCGGAGATGTGTCGTGACAGGGAAACCGCTGGCGCGCGCGTTGGTGACCGGAGCGAGCCGTGGCATTGGGGCTGCGATTGCCAAAGAGCTGGCGTCCATGGGGCATCCCGTCATCCTCAACTACCGATCCCAACGAGAGGCGGCTGAAGCGGTGCAGGCAGATATCCGCGAATCGGGCGGGGAGGCCACCCTTTGCGGGTTCGACGTGCGCGACCGGGACGCCTCGGCGTCGGCGATTGAAACGCTGCTGGGCGAAGACGAGCGACCGATCGGAGTGCTGGTCAACAACGCCGGCGTCACGGCTGATTCTGCGTTTCCCGCCATGTCCTGGGATGCCTGGGAGCAGGTGACCCGGACGACGCTCGACGGTTTCTACAACGTGACGCGTCCGCTGGTGATGCCCATGGTCCGCCAGCGTTGGGGTCGAATCATAAGCCTCTCGTCGATTTCCGGCCTTCGAGGAAACCGCGGGCAGGTCAATTATGCAGCGGCGAAGGCGGGCATCGTCGGGGCCAGCAAATCGCTCGCGATCGAGCTCGCCAAGCGAAAGATCACGGTCAACTGCGTCGCGCCTGGGCTCATCGATACGGAGATGATTCAAGCAGTCCCCGACTTCGTCCTAAAGCAGATGATCCCTGCCGCTCGACTCGGCCAACCCGAAGAGGTCGCAGCGCTGGTCGGGTTTCTCGCGAGCGAGCGGGCGAGCTACATTACGGGACAGGTCATCCGAGTAGACGGAGGGTTCGTGTGACAGCTTCGAGGCTTTGGGATGTGATCGTCGTCGGAGCAGGGCCTGCGGGCTCCATGGCTGCTGCGCTCCTCGCCGGGCGCGGCTTCGATGTGCTGGTCCTGGAGAAGGACGAGTTTCCCCGTTTCCACATTGGCGAATCACTTTTGCCAGCCGGTCTCACCGTTTTGGATGACCTCGGGATCGAGCCTGATGAAAACGTGTTCATGTTCAAGCGAGGGGCGCAATTTCTGCGCGAGTCGACCGGCCTCGTGTCCTCGTTCGATTTCGCAGAGGCTCTGCGAGGCCCTCCGCGTCACGCATGGCATGTCGATCGCGCAAGCTTCGACACGATGCTCCGGGACAAAGCATCCACACGCGGAGCGCTCGTGCGGCACGGGGTGACCGTCACCGACATGCAGGTCGACGCGGAATCAGCCTCGGTGCAGACCTCGTACGGCACGGAGCGCGCGCGCTTCATCGTCGACGCCAGCGGCCAGGATCGCTTCGTCGCCAAGCTTCGCCAAGCTACCGTGCCGTACTCGCACTTCGGCAAGGCCGCTGCGTTCGCACATTTCAGCGGTCTGTCGGACGAAGCGCTGGAGGTCATCGGGCCGGGTAGCGACATCCGCATCATGATGGTCGAAGGAGGCTGGTTGTGGGTGATTCATCTGCCCGGTCGCCGGCTGAGCGTCGGTCTCGTGTCGAAGAAGCCAGGGCTCACGGGACGCGCGCTCCAGGGCGAAATCGCAGCGTCGCCGCTCCTGCGTTGCCTCACCCATGGCACCGAGGCGACTGCTCCCGAGCTGGTAAGCGGTTTCAGCTACCGCAACGAAGCGAAGAGCGGGCCGCGCTATGCGTGCGTTGGAGATGCGGCCTGCTTCCTCGACCCGGTGTTCTCCTCCGGAGTGAGCCTCGCGCTGCTTGGAGCCGAAGGGCTTGTTCGACGGCTCGGGCCAGCACTGCAGGATGGCAGCGAAGCGAATGCGGATTTGTACCTCGAGGAATCGGCCAAGATGGACGAAGGTTACCGCGCCTTCGCCTTGCTGATTCACCGGTTCTACAATACACGTCTGGTCGACAATGTGGTGCTCAACTCACCAGCGGACGGCGAGCTTCGAGCGTGCATCACGAGCATGCTTGCAGGGGACGTTTGGCGTGAGGGAAATCTCTTTCGGGACATGTTGTTCCGGTCGCGCATTCAACTCTGAGGTAGAGAGTCGAGCATCCCGTTGACGGTTACCCAGCAGCCGATTGCCATTACGGGCATGACCCTCAGCAACGCGCTTGGAGGTTCCTGCGACGAAGTTCGCAAAGCCTTGGCGGGACCGGAGTCGAGGCTACGGCCTTCGCCGATCGAGGTGCCGTTCGAGACCGCCGTAGGGGCTATCGGTGCCGACCTGCCGAGTCTCGAGGGCCGCCTCCGTCCCTGGTCGACGCGCTTGGCCCGCATTGCCGCGCAGTTGGTCGCAAACCTCGATGCCGAGCTCGGGGCCCTTCGTTCGCGCTGGAGGCGGGAACGAATCGCGGTGATTCTAGGCACGAGCACGGCCGGCGCCGAGACCACCGAAGCGGCGTTTCAGCACTTCCTCGCCACCGACAGGTTGCCAGCGGACTACGACCTTTGGCGGCAGCACACCTACGGCGCTGTCCTTCACGTCATGCGCGAGCTCACGGGCGCGCAGGGCCCTGGTTGGGTCGTGTCGACCGCTTGCACCTCGAGTGCCAAGCCGCTTGCTACGGCCCAGCGTCTCATCGGTGCAGGGCTCATCGACGCCGCGATCGTCGGCGGGATCGATACGCTCTGCGCAATGACGCTTTGCGGCTTCAACGCGCTCGGTGCGCTGTCATCCAAGCCCTGCCGCCCTTTTTCCGGAGCGCGTGATGGGATCAGCATCGGCGAAGGCGGGGCGCTGCTCTTGCTCGAGCGAGGCGGCGAACCGATCGCCTGGCTCGAATCGGTTGGTGAAAGCTCGGATGCGTATCACATCAGCGCGCCCCACCCAAAGGGCCTGGGCGCCCAGCTCGCGATGCAACGGGCACTGGAACGGGCCGGTTGCGGCCCGGCCGATGTCGACCACATCAACGCGCACGGCACCGGTACACCCCTAAACGACAGCGCCGAGGCCAATGCGATTTCGGAGATTTTTGGCAACGAGGTTCCGGTGGTCTCCACGAAAGGGTACACCGGTCACACCTTGGGAGCGGCAGGCGCAACCGAAGCGGTGCTCGCCTCGTTCGCGCTTACCGATGGCTGGATCCCCGCGTCACTGGGCGCGAAGCCCGCCGACGACAAAATCACAATCAACATCGCAACCGAACGAACCGCCGGAAAATTTCGCAGAGTGTTGAGCAATTCGTTCGCGTTCGGCGGAAACAACGTGAGTGTTCTCTTGAGGGCGGTATGACGGCATCGAAGGAAGTCCGCGTCGCTGGCATGGGCCTCTTCATGCCGGATTTCCCCACCGCCGCCGATTGGCACGCGCGAAGGCGCAGCGCGGAGCCTCAGTTGCCTAGCGGGTCGCGACTGGATCGCCGCGCGCGCGGACGATCGAGCGTTCTCACGAAGGCTTTGGCTGAGGCGTTCTTCGAAGCCGCAGACGCGGCTAGCGTCGAGCTGGGCGAAGGCTCCGCGGTTTTCGGTTCCGCGCTTGGTGAAGTTGGGACGATGCTCGGGCTCCTCAATCAGATGTGGCGCGACCGCGAAGAGCCGTCGCCTATGGCCTTCGCCTTGAGTGTTCACAATGCGGCATCTGGCGTGGTTTCCATTGCGACGAAAAACCGAGGCTTCACCACGTCCCTAGGCGCCGATCACGACACACCTGCAATGGCACTGATGGAGGCGATTGGACTCATCACGGAACGAGGCGAGCCGGTGGTCGTCGTGTGCGGAGAGGAGCCCACGCCCACCGCCCTGGTTCCAGATGACGAATCCTGGGAGCTCGCCGCCATGGCGATTGCGCTGGCGCCCATGCGCGTCGACGACGAGACAGGCTGCGTTCGACTTCGCGGCCCGTGCAAAGCGTCAGCCACCCTCGTGGGTTCGGACCTCCGACCCACGCTCGCACGAAACCCGCAGGTTGGGCTCTTGGATTTGATCTGCGCGGTCGAAGCTGGCAAATCCGGGACGATTGCGCTCGACCGCGGTCGGGGTGGGGGCTGGTGTATGGAGGTGCTTTGCCCCGATGGCTGAGGTCTACCCGTCGATTCGCGAGCTGATTCCCCATGATGGCCCCATGGTGCTCCTCGACGAGCTGGTCCATTGGGAACCGGGACGAGCCATTTGCCGCGTCACGATAGCGCCCGGGATGCGCTTCGTGTCCGATGGATCCGTAGACACCGTCGTGGCGCTCGAATACATGGGCCAGGCTGTCGCGGCCTCGTGTGGCTACGGCGCATTCCGAGGAGGGAGCGACATCAGGGTAGGGATGATCATCGGCTGTCGGCGTATGGATATCGAGGTCCCGACGCTCCAGGTTGGCGACATGTTGTGGATCGAGGTCCGAGAGCTTCGCGCCCAAGAAGAGATCAGCGTCTATGAATGCGACGTTCGCCGAGGAGCCGAGCCCGTCGCTTCCGCACAGCTCACGCTCTACCATGCCGAAAAGCCACCAGGCGACGGGGACTCGTTCCCGTGACGCGGATCGCATCTGTGGCGATCGCGCTGGTCCTTCTGGCATGGACGGCGAGCTCAATCGCGCAGTCAACAAAGGCGCCCGTGGAGCTCCAGACATTGCTCTCGGCATTCGCCAAGATGGAAGGTCTCGAGGCCAAATTCGTGGAAGAGAAGCGCATGCAACTGCTCAAGGCTCCCCTCGTGAGCGAGGGCCGAATGTACTTTGCGCCCCCCGGCTATCTGCTTCGCCTGATCGACGTGCCGCAGCCATCGAAGGTGCTGATTACGCCGACGACGCTCACCATCGATGATGGGTCGGTGCAGCAGGTCATCGATCTCAACGCTCGGCGGGACGTCCGCTCGTTCGTCGGGTCGTTTGTCTCCTTGCTTGCGGGTGACGAGGAGGCGTTGACCGCCGCGTACAGAATTCGCATCAGCAATTTGGAAAACCGGCGCTGGAGGCTGGAGCTCGCGCCCAAGGCCTCGCCCCTCTCTGACATCATCCGCAAGGTCTGGGTCACCGGCACGGGGCTGTCCGTGGCGGAGGTTCACGTTTTCGACACGAACGGCGATGAGGCGATCACTCGCCTGTTCGCGGTGGATCCAAACCGTCGATTCGATGCTTCCGAACGGAAAACCCTGTTCGGAATCGAAGATCCATGACTTCCGAGGGATATCGACGGCTGATCGTCGCCGCAATCCTCGCAGCGCTTCTCGCGGCATTCGTAGTGAGCCGATTTCAAGTGTCGGCCGACATCACCACGTTTCTGCCGACCGGCGATGACCGCAGCATAGGGGAGTTTTCGAGAGCGGTCGCAAGGGGGCCGCTCAGCCGCACCATGGTGCTCGTGTTGGCGGCCAAAGATGAGGCGAGCGCCGTGGCGGCCTCTCGGCGATTCGAAAGGGCCTTGATCGAGCACCCCGATGTGGGTCCACATCTCGAATCGATCGAGGGCGGATACCCCGAAGGCACCGAGCGAAAGCTTTGGGAGCTCTACCATCCGCGCCGCTTTGGTTTCGTTGCACGCGATGAAGACGCCGCTCGCGCGCGGGCAAGCGACGAGGCACTCCGCTCGTCCGCTGGGCTCCTGGTCCGCCGCTTGCGACAACCCGATTCATCTGCGATCGCGAGGCTCGCGCCAAGCGATCCGCTTCTCGTGCTGCCCGAGCTTTTTCGACGTGTTCAAGAGGCGACCGGCCGGCAGCTGCGCCTCGTCGACGGTCGCTTTCTCACGAAGGAGGGCCCCGAGGCCGTAATTGTACTCACCACCTCCGCATCCGCGTTCGACGCCAGTGTTCAAGCGCCCCTCCTCGGGGGCATCGAGTCATCGTTCCAAGGGCTGAGGGATACGATGCCATCGGTCACGGGCTTGCAGCAGAGTGGCATCAATCGTTTCGCGGTCCGCTCCGAACAATCAATCCGAGCTGACATTCAGCGAATCACACTCTTTTCGTGTCTCGGTATTGGCCTGCTGCTGTGGGTCTTGTTTCGAGGCTTTCGTCTAGTAGGCGTCGCTGCGATCACAGTCGGCCTCGGCGTCTTAGCAGGTTGCTCGGTGATACTTGCTCTGTTCGGTCGCATTCACGGTGTCACGCTGGCGTTCGGCGCTTCTCTCATCGGCGTTTGCGTCGACTACGTCATTCACTTCTATTGCCACCAGTCCGTTGCACCATCGCCGGACGGTCCGCACGAGACCCTCCGAAGAATCTGGAAGGCCCTAGCGACGGGCGCTGCTACCACGATGATCGGATTTGCTGCCCTCAGCGCTTCCTCGTTTCCTGGCCTGCGAGAGGTGGGGCTGTTCTCCCTGACCGGCATCGCCGTGGCCTTGGCGGCCACCCGCTTCCTCGTGCCGTCTCTCTTGCCGATCCAACCGCGTCCGGTAGCTTTCCGACAGTGGCTCGTGGGCGGCTTGGGTCGAGGCTATCAATCGTTGCGGTCCAACCGACTGGCACCATTGCTCATCGTCCTGACAAGTATGGCATTCGCTCTCGCCGGCGCGTCCAGGGCGCACTGGAACCAGGACTTCACCAGCTTGAATCGAGTTGACCCAGAGCTATTTGCAGAGGACCAGACGGTTCGCAGGAAAGCCATGCGGCTCGAGCAGATGCGCTTTGTCGTTGCGCTGGGGTCCAACGACGAAGCCGCGCTCCAGGTCAACGACGCGGTCGTGTTGGCGCTTGCCGAAGCGCGAGCCGCAAATGAAGTCGATGAGTACCAATCGATTGGGGACTTGTTGCCGAGCGCGAAGAAGCAGACGGCCATTGCGCGCGCGTTTCATGATTCACCCAGGCTTTGGGAACGCACGGTGCGCGCCTATTCAGCCGCCGGCTTCCACTCGACCGCGTTTACGCCGTTTCAGAGGGCCCTCGCTGCGCCCATCGCGCCACCGCTCACCTTCGCCGATTTGCTTCAATCACCGCTCGCGTCGTTGGTCCAAAAGTACCGAATCGAGCTGGGCGACGAGGTCGCTTGGCTGAGCTTTCTTCACGAGGTTCACGACCCGGTAGCGCTCGAGCGGCGTTTGGCAGACATCCCCGGCGCAAGACTCATCGACCAGGCGCAAATGATGCAGGAAGCCAACCGCGCGTACCAGGAACGCACCTTGGAGCTGATCTCGCTTGGCCTGCTCGGGGTCCTGCTCATGCTCATCCTACGTTACCGCAACGTTCGAAAGGTCTTCGCCGCCTTCTTCCCTTCCTTGCTCGCCGCCGCGGTCACCGTGTCGGTTCTGACCTTTGCCGGTCTTGGTCTCGACCTGGTGTCTCTCACGGCGCTTCTCGTCGTCGTCAGTGTCGGCGTAGACTACGGCGTGTTTCTCGTCGACGCGGACGCCGCGGGGGAAGTCGATCGGTCGGCTGCGCTCCTGAGCATCGTGGTGGCTTGCGGGTCTACAGTGCTCGGGTTCGGACTGCTCAGTCTTTCGAGCTATCCAGCGCTCCACGTCATCGGTCTCACCGCGGTGGTTGGTGTCACGACCTCGTTCTTGCTCGCTCCGTCGGCCCTCATGCTCACTACGAAGAGGCCGAGTTGACTCGCCACCCCGTCACCGTTCGTCTCCTCTTGCTCCTGCCGGTGCTCGTCGTCTTTGGCGCGTGTGCGCGATCGGCCTCCATTGCGCTGACTGGACCAGGCGCGGTTCTCGGTCCCGGTCCCATGCTTTCTCCGAAAGCCATCGGCGAGCAATTCCTCTGGCGCCAACGAGTCACCGCGTCGTGGGGCGACCGTAGCGAATCCTTCGATGCCGTGCTTCAAATGCATGACGAGCAACTGGTGCTCATGGGGTTGGGCCCGATGGGAAGGCCGGGCTTCATTGCTACGCTGACCGAGACAGGCGTCACATTCGAAAACCGCAGCGGTCGGAGCCTGCCGTTTCCTGCCGAGCACATCATGGCGGACGTGCAGAAGGTGTTCTATCCATGGCTTCCGCCGGTCGCGGCCAGCTACTCCGGCACCCGCGCCGGCGCGTACGAGAGCCTCATGATCAGGGAAACCTATTCGGAGGGGCGCCTGGTCACGCGTGACTTTCAGCGTAGCGACGCGATCGATCGCGGTGAGCTCCGCGTCCGCTACGAAGGGTGGGTCCCCGGGCTCTCCGCCCCGCAGCGTGCGGATTTGAACAACGCCTGGTTCGGCTATGAGCTCAAGATCATCACGGTGGAGCAACAGAGGTTGCCGGCTCAGACGAGAGAATCTGACGTAGCAAGTCGATAATCACGGGCTTCCAGTCGACCCACTGGTGTTGCCCGTCATATACGATCGCGCTGTAGCTGATGCCGCTCTCGTGTAGGTGGCTGGTGAACGCCTCGTTGGCCGAGATGATTCCAGCCCGATCGCCGGTGCCCCAGGCGAAGAAGAGGCGGAGGCCCTCGACGTCCGAGGGAGAGGTCCAGCGGAGGTAGAGATCGTCCGCTTCGATTCGCTCGCGTTCGTCTTCGTCGGCGGGCCCGAATACGCGGCGCGACTGAAACAGAAACTTCGCAACGAAGCGATTGCTGAAGTCGATCATTTGATCAGTCGTGAAGATCGGGGCACTGATGGCGGCGACCGCATCGAAGGTCTCGGGCTGACGCAACGCAAATCGGAGCGCGCCATGTCCGCCCATCGACACGCCCATGACGGAGCAGCTGCTCGGGCATCCTTTGACGGGAAGGGTGCCGTAGACATAAGGAAGTAGGTCATCGAGCACCCAGTCTGCGTAGCGAAAGCTACCGTCGTACCAATTTTCCCAAAAGCCAAACTCTCCGTCTGGGAGGACGAGGACGAAGGGGGGCAGGCGCCCGGCGCTCACCTCGGCGTCGAGCGCTTGCCCGAGCTCGACTTTGTCGAAGGCGTCCGGGTCGTCGCCACCGCCATGCAGAAACAAGACCAGTGGGACCCGCTGGCCTTCGACAAGATTGCGCGGAACATAGGCCGCATACTCCATGGGTCGACCCATGGCACGACTGTAGATCGAGCCGTGGCGAAGGTAGGCTTCGGGCTTGACGCAGCTGGGGGCCGTTACCAGGAATGCAATCAGCGGTGCGATTGCCCTCATGCGGCGGGTGGTCACTCGCGAAATCTAGCTCCTCTCCACGTAGGTCGTAAGGTGCATACTTCTCAAGTCTCCAAATTGTTCCCACTGCTCATCATCGCGGCCGCCACGGCCTGCGCTCCGTCCACTCAGACGCCAATTCCTTCGACGGCCCACAAGGCCTTGGAGAACCCTCCCGATTGCGCTGCCGTGATGCTGCCCGGCAAAGGCGACCTTGGAGAGTCCTATAGCGAAAACAAGGTCGTGGAACGTCTGCAGGCGAGCCAGCGCCATATCGAGGTCATCACCGTCGACGCGCACTTTGGGTACTATCGCGAGCGCAATCTCTTGCCGCGATTGGACGAAGACATCCTTTCCGCGGTGAGAGCGCGGGGCATCGACACCATCTGGTTGGTTGGAACTTCGATGGGAGGCATCGGCTCGTTGCTGATGGCGCAAGAGCATCCCGAGCTCGTCGATGGCATCATTCTCGTCGCGCCGTACCTCGGGCGCAAAGACACCTTGAAGAGCGTCGAAGAAGCGGGCGGCTTGGCCGCCTGGCAGCCACCCGAAGACCAATCGGAATGGGACGTGGCGCTTTGGGCCTGGCTCAAAGGATACACGAATGGTGAGAAGCGTCCGCCGATCTACTTGGCGTACGGCGAGCAGGATGGCGGTGCGGAAGCGCACAAGCTGATCGCCGACGTTCTTCCAGAAGGACAGGTCTTTACGATGGAAGGCGGGCACGGCTGGAAGGTCTGGAACCCGCTCTGGGATGAGCTGCTCGCTGGCGTCGGGCCCCTGTGTCCCCTCTAGCGACGTGGACCTTCGCGCAAGCTTGTCGCGGCGTAGGGCAGACGCGCAAGACTTTCGCGCGTCCCGACCCGCCACCTGTCGCAGAAGCCCGTATCTGCGCATGGCATGGCTGTTGCACACCCCGGGATATGACAGACACGTTTCAGTCCATTCCGAGGGCATTCTTTGTCCTTCTCTTGAGCGCTGTCTTCTTTGCTGCGACCCTGGCCGTGTCGCGCGCCGAGGCGGGGGTTGATCACGAGGTATCCGAAGTACCGTCGGGCGATTACAAGTACGCGGGCCCAAGTCCTGCGGCGGTGCGTATCGTCGTGGAAGACGCGAGACAGCGCAAAGGACCGTTCGTCTGGGGGCGATACAAGAAGATGAACCTCAGCTTTGTCCCGGGGGGAAGCGACCCGCTGGCGTTTCTTGGGGAGTCGATTGCGAGCGATCTGTCCAAGCACGGCATCCCTGCATCCGCCAAGTCAGACTCTGCCGGTGAAACGATCAAGCTGCGAGTCGAAACTTTCGACATTCGGAACCGTCAGACTACGGGATTCTCACCGATGGTCACGCTCACCCACCTTCGGATCGTGGCCACGTACAAAGGGAAATCCCAAGTGGTGACAGGCTTTGCGGTGCATGCCAAGGTCATCAAGCGAAAGCGCGATAACGAGACCTGGGCCTATCTCTACAGCGATCCGCTGCACTTGGTCGTTCGCGAAGCGGCAGCGAAGCTGAATCGCGCGTTCTGGAACCTCTCTGTGCCCGACGCCCCGGTGGAACAGCTCATCGCGTCCAAGCCGAAGCCCGGCCCCTCGGGCACCGTCGCACGCCTTGCCGACATCGCCTGTACGAACAACCAGCGTGCTAGCCAATACCTGAGCACGCTGACCGCAGACGGTAACCAATCCGCGAGGCGCACCGCATTGTGGGGGCTTGGCGTCCTCGGCATGAAGAGCGCGGTGCCGTTCTTGAAAAAGGCAGGTTTGGAGGGGGATGCTGCGAATGTCTATCTGGCCGTGAAATCTCTGTCTGATATTGGCGGCCCTGAGGCCAGCGCAGCTATCGCGGCAATCGAAGAGGTGAAGCGCCCCGAAATGGCCGACCGTGAGATCGAGTCCTTGGACGCGGTGCTCGACCTCTACCGCTAGCAGGGCCTTTAGAACTCGGCCTCGAGCTCGATTGGCGCGGTCCCTGGGTACGAGAACACTGCATCTCGCCAGCGGGGTGGGCCGAAGGCGCGGCGGGCGTTTCGGGAGGCGCAGTAAGGCTCCGAGGGGATGCCAAAAATCTTTCGGTCCAATTGGCTATCGCTGTCGAGATCATGGAAGGCGGAAATCGCGTACGATCCAGCCGGTATGCCTCGAAAGACACAGCGGGCCTTGCCATGCTCATCAACGTCGGACTTCGCGCCTTGAACATAGTCGCGACTCAGCCATTTCGTCTCCTGGTCGTAGAGCCCGCACAGCACTCGGCCTTTTTGGGACTTGGCGTCCGAGATAACGAAGATGATCGAGAGAGGGTCGTTCGGATCTGCGCTTGGCCGGTCATCCTGCTCGGCGGCGAACGCGGAGACGGCAAAGGCCAGGGTGGCGGAGAAAGTCAGAGCCCAAATGCTGCACAGGTACCGCGTCATGTTTCACCTTAAAGAAGCTGCGCTGGCGGACCAGCATAGTCGCGGCCGAGTGCCAGCGCGAGGGGCCTGTCAGCTGGTGGCGCTCAGCGTGCTCTTCGGCGGTTGCACCGAGGCCTGGCCCGAGCTTCCAAAGGATCTGCACGCCGAGGCGATCGTCGTCCTTGGAAATCGGCCGCCGACCGATGGGCGGGGCCGCGTCATGCCGGAAACCCATCGTCGTGTCGAACGAGGGGTCGAGCTCTATCAGCGCGGTCATGCCCCCATCCTGCTGATGACCGGCGGGCCGGCCCCCCGGGGTGACGTCGAAGCCGAGGTCATGCGCTCCCTCGCCATCGAGCTCGGCGTTCCCGAAGACGCCATCCGCATCGAAGCCAAGTCGCGGAGTACCATCGAAAACGCCCGCTTCACCAAGCAGTTGCTGAGCCAGCAAGGCGAGGCCGCGCGCAGGCCGGAAATCATCTTGGTGACCTCTCCCTACCATCTCGGCCGAGCACGGCGGCTCTTCGACTGCGCGGGCTTCGAGGTTCGACCCGCAGCATCTGAAGCTCCGCCCAGCATCCTGCATCGCATAGGGTTCACGGCGTACGAAGTCATGGCTGCGGTCTACTACGTTTTCATCGACGAATGCGCCCGCGCCCGCACGGGACGGCCTTGAAGGTGGCCGAAAGGGGCCGTGGACTCGCTTGCTGGGCGAAACCCCCTAGCGGAGCGACCCGTTTTTGGCTCGGGCGTCATTTGCGATATCCTATTGGGCAGCCGCGCCAGGCAAGAGGGGGACACTGTGGGCAAGTTTTCTAGAACGTTTTCGTTGATGCGCGCATCGTGGGAGGTCCTCAAGCAGGACAAGGAGCTGCTTGTGTTTCCGCTCCTATCCGCGGTGGGGTGCATGCTGGTTTTGGCTTCGTTTGCGGCACCCATCCTCGCGCTGACCGATTGGCAGGCGGCTGGCGAGAGCATGGCGGCGGGCACGGTCGAATCCATGAGCGGGTCCGACGGGACGCTCTCCTCAGAACAGGCCCTGCACATGCTCGGCTTGTTCCTCTTCTACTGCTGCAACTACTTCGTGATCATCTTCTTCAATGCAGGCCTCATCGCCTGCGCCGAGATTCGAATGGAGGGCGGCGACCCAACGGTGGCGGACGGCCTTCGTGCAGCCTGGGCTCGGCTGCCCGCGATCCTTGGTTGGGCGGTCGTCGCGGCCACCGTGGGCCTCGTGCTTCGCATGATCGAAGAGCGCTCCAACTTCGTGGGCAAGATCGTCGCTGGCTTGTTGGGTGTGGCGTGGTCGCTCACGAGCTTTCTCGTCGTTCCGATTCTCGTCATCGAGAACGAAGGCCCGGTGAGCGCACTCAAGCGCTCGGCTTCCATGCTCAAGAAGACCTGGGGCGAGCAGCTCATCGGCAACTTCAGCTTCGGCTTGATCTTCCTTCTTTTGGCGCTGCCCGGAATTCTGTTCTTGTTCCTCGGCATTGCGGCCAATAGCGTGGCGCTCATCGTGGGCGCAGTCGTCTATTTCACCGTCATCTCGCTGGCGCAGTCAGCACTCCAGGGCATCTTTCAAGCGGCCCTCTATCTTTACATGCGAGATGGCAAGGCCCCTGAAGGGTTTGACGCCAGCGCGTTGCAGGCGTCGATCGGCCATCGTTGAGCCCGCTTGGATCGTGTTACGCTCGGCCAGTCGGCCGGCGGGCCGCGAGAGGAGAGTAAGAAATGGACCGAGGGGACGGAAGCTTCTTTGGGTTGATCATTCAGCTCGCAGTCATCGCGTTCTTCATCTGGGTGCTTTGGAAGATCTTCGAAAAGGCGGGCAAGCCGGGTTGGGCAGCGATCATTCCGATCTACAACGTGATCGTCCTGCTCGAGATCGTCGGACGCCCCTGGTGGTGGATCATCCTGTTTCTCATTCCGCTGGTGAACGTCGTCATCGGGTTTCTCGTTGCGCTCGACCTGTCGAGGTCGTTCGGCCACGACCTTGCATTCGCATTGGGTTTGTTCTTTTTGGGATTCATCTTCTATCCCATCCTCGCCTTCGGAGGCGACAGCTACCAAGGCCCGGCCGCGGCGACCTGACGCTCGGAACGCTGCGAAGCGTCACTCGAAGGTGAGTCGCAGGCCGCCGGTGAAGGTGTATTTGCCGTTCGACGCTTCAAAATCGTCGGTTGCCGCAAAGCGAGTCGCGAAGTAGATCGCCGCGGGGCCGGCCAACACGCTCAGGCCCGGACCACCTCCGACACCGGCGATGCGATCGCCATCCGACTTGCCGAGCACCACGTCGAGCTCCGCGCTGATCGACAGCAGACGAACGAGCTTGATGTCGATGCCGTAGGCGGAAGCCCAGAGGAACGGCCCAGCGGACGAGGTTTCAAGAATCGCTCCCTGGCGGCTGCGAAACAGCAAACGGTCCACCAGCAAGTAGGAGCCTTCGATCCCAGGCGCAAATCGGGTGCGCACGACGCTCCTGCTCTCTTCGGCGCTTGGGAACCAAACTCCGAGCTCCGTATAGAGCGAGAAGTCGCGGCGCATGAAGATACGGTAGCCACCCCAGACGAGAATCCCTTCGTCCCTGACGGGCACGGGCGAAACCCCCGAACGGTGCACGTCGACGGGGATCGCGATGCCGATGCGAGCGCGTCGAGCCGGTGCGACCTCGCCGCCGAGGTTCAGTCGCCATTTGCCATTGTCGGATTTCGGGTCACCAAGGTATGCAATCGTGGCGAACGGACCCGAGCCTTCCCGCCGGTCGTTCGTCAACCCTAGAACGTTCGGTGTGAGCATCAGGCCGAGGGCCTCGTTCGGCGCAAAGTCCAGCCGCTTGGCCTCGATCACGTCAAATAGGAGGGACGCAAGCGCAGTTTCGTCACCTCCAGGTCCGGCGACTAGCTCGAGCGCGAGCACGTCGGGACTTTCCTTCGTCGCGCTGAGGTCCATCGTGGTCGCGTTGCCGCTTCTGGAAACTTCATCGAGAACGAATCCGTCGGGCACTCGAAAACGGGCTTCATCTGGAAGCGGTAGCTCGCTCTGCACGGTTACCGTCACGCGCATGGGATCCGCGTCTCGAACGACTGGCCCGTTCGGCTCGGGTTCGAGGACGTCCAAGACCGGCGCCACGACGGTAACTTCGACTGGGGCCGCAGCGGTGCCCTCGTCGCCAACGCACAGCACTTGGTAGGCGCCGGCGTTGGTCAATTCGAAGGATGCAGCCTTGTCGTGACTCCCGGTGCCGCAGCGAAATCCGCTGGGCGACGTAACTCTGGTGCCTGGAAGCACGCGGGCCGGCAAGGGCGCGTCGTCAGGGTTGCCCAGCGCTGCGACTGCGCTGTCATCGGCGCCTTTGCCGGGCAGCTCGAGCTGAACCAAGTGCACGTTCATCGTGTGCGCCGCGGATTGCGGGCTTTCGAATCCCTCGCTGTCCACGGTCGAGACGCGCGCGAAGTAGACCCCTTCGGGCAATCGGTGAATCTCGAAGCTCGTGACCGAGGAAGGCACCGTCGTCGCCACGACCACCTCACCACCGCCGCGATCCTTGGCGATCTCGATAACATACGACGTCGCTGCTTCGACCGGGCTCCACGAACCACGTACCGTACCGCCCACGCCGCGAATGCCCGAGTAGAGCGTCTCGAGCCCGCTGTTCCAGGCGGGGGTCGGGGGCAGGGGTTTGGGCTTGCTCGGGCGCGGGGTGCCCTTGGGTGCTTTGGAGCCGAAGCCGGGTTTCACGCGGACCGCTTCGCCCGTCGCCACCTTGAACTGGGCCTCGCCGCCTTCGTGGTTCGAGAGAAGGCTGGTGCCCTGGTCGTCGACGCTGAGAACGGAGCTTCCTCCGTCGAGACCGGCCTGGGCAGTCGGTGTCTTCACCTCCAAACGAAACTCGCTCAAGCGGCTTCGGAGCGTGCCGCGCTCCAAGCTGGCTTCGGTGGTTTTCCGCCGAGCGTCACGGTACACGCCTCCGTAGATGATGATGAGCGTGTTTTGTCTCATCTGCACCAGAGAGCCGTCCTGAAACGTCACGTCCGCGGAGGCTCGCTCCAGCGTGTTGACGCGCCATCCGCGGTAGAGCGCCTTGCCTTGCCGTGCGCGTTCCCAGTCGGGGTCTTGCGGCGCGCGCGCCTGCACGGTGCGCTGCACGTCGGTGAGTCGGGCGTCGGGGCCTTGCTCGAGCCGCGGCATGATCAGCACCTGCCCCGGCACCAAGCGGTGTGGAGTAGGGCCCATGCCGGGGTTGTGCTCGTGGATCAGATCCCAGCGTCGCTTGTTACCGAAGAGGCGCTCGGCGATGCCCGCGCAGGTGTCCCCGGCTTGGATCCGGTATTCGTAGGTCTCCGGAGGCTCTGCAGCCTGGGCGGACCCCATCGATCCGGTGCCGGCGACGATGCCGAACATGACAAATGTTGCGATGTACTTCAGCAACGTTCCCTCCTTACCCCTTTCGAACCGCGCGCCAGACCTTTCGGGCGATCTCTTCGGGCGGGCACGGGTGAATCACGACTTCCGACGCACCGGCGCGCAGCATGTCCGCGAGCCGTTCGATATCGCCGGGCTCCGCGTCGCTCACGACGGGCAGCCCGGTTTCGGCCAAGGCGGCGACCTGCGTGTCGGTCGCACCAGGCGCAAAAACAGCCAAGAAGCCCAAGGCGATATCCTCCGGCTCAGCGTCAATCGCCACCGCCTCGATCCCATTGGCCGCAAGACCGAGTGCCAGCTCCGGCTCGACTTCGCCGCACACCGCGATCTTGATGTCGGAACCGAACCAGGCGTCCCCATCCATGGTGGCACCGTCATCCTCAATGGGGGGAGCGGACACCATGCGCGCCGGCCTCCCATGCAGCTGCTCCCCCGTCGCTTCTCCCTTTCGCTGAGGCGCGTTCGGGTCGAGCAAGCGGAGCGTCTCGAAGACCGCCTGCGAAGACGGGCGGTCCGCGGGAGACTTGGCCAGCATCGAAAGAATGAGCTCGTCGAGTGCGCTCGGGATCTGGACCTCCGGAGCGCGCTCACGAATCGAAACCGGGGCGACGAACAGGTGCTGCGAGAGGACGACGGCGTGCTTCCCGTCGAACGGCGGTTTCGACGTCAACATCTCGTAGAGCATGCAGCCGAGTGAGTAGACATCGCAGGCTGGGGACAGGTTGACCCCTCGCGCTTGCTCCGGTGACAAATAATCGGGCGTGCCGAGCCCTTCGCCGACGCGCGTCAGCCGCCCTGACTCTTCGCTTTCCAAGATGTACGCAAGCCCAAAATCGACGACCACGGTTCGCTCGCCGTCTTGGGCGCGGTCCAAAATGATGTTCTCTGGCTTGAGGTCGCGGTGGATCAGGCCGATCGACGCAGCGGAAGCAAGGACGCTGGCTACATCCGAAGCGATTTGACAGGCGCGGCGGGGGCTGAGCGGCGGAAGATCGATGTCGACCAGCGAACGAAGGCTCAGGCCATCGAGAAGCTCCATTGCGAGGTACATTGTGTCCTCGTGGGTTCCAAAGTCGTAGATCTCGACTGCATTCGGGTGTCTCAGTGCGGCGGCCACCCGGGCTTCACGCTCAAAGCGACGCCGGGCCATCGGTTTCGCGGCGTCTTCTGGCGCGATCACCTTGATCGCGACCGAGCGCTCGAGCCCTCGTTGCTTCGCGGCGTAGACCGTTCCCATTCCGCCCGAGCCGATCTGGCGGTCGATCACGAATCGGTTCGCGATGACGGTGCCCGGCGAGAGATCTCCTCGGGTCATGCAGCGGCTCCGTTCATACCCGGACCTCGAAGAGCTTGACCGGGTCCCGCCGGCCCACGAGCTGCCTCGGTCCGAGCGAGGAGTACTGGAAGTCGTCGCCAGCCAAGACCTTCGTGGCGTGCGTAACCAAGATCTGCTGCGGTCGGGCGATGGATTCGAGACGGGCCGCAACATTGACGACATCTCCAATCGCCGTGTACTGCATGCGGGTTTCGGAACCCACGTTGCCGACGACTGCGTGCCCCGAGTTGATCCCAATCGCGAGCTCGACGGTCACTCCAAACTTCTGCCGCCAGCCCTGATTGCCGGCCTCGAGCCAGCGCATCATGTCTTCGGCTGCAGCGATCGCTCGGGCGGCGTGGTCTGGTTGCAGCTGGGGCGCCCCCCAGATGGCCATCACGGAGTCCCCGATGAACTTGTCGACCGTGCCTTCGTGCCGGAAGACGATCTCGGTGAGGATCGTGAACAGCTCGTTCAGCAGGCCGACCGTTTCCTCGGCCGCAAGCGAGTCTGCGATTGGAGTGAACGCGACGACATCGGCAAAGAGCACCGAAATTTCGCGCCGCTCGCCGCCGAGCTTCATGTCCTGCTCGCGACGCACCACCCGGTCGACCAAATCCGAATCGAGATACCGACGGAGGTCCCGCCGTATCGCCTCTTCCTCGCGAATTCGTTCCTCACTCGCTTGCAAATCGGCGGCTGCGGAGCTGAGCACGTCTCCCAAGACTGCCAACTCGTCTCGGGTATTCACCGTAACCCGGCGATCGAAGCGGCGGGCGGCCAGGTCGTCCGCGAACATCGAAAGCTGCTGGATGGGCCGAGTGATCTGGCGCGCGACGGCGAACGCCACCATCAGCGCGATGATGATGGCGATGAGGCTGACCACGAACACCACCCGGCGCATCGTGTCGACCGAGGCATACGCAAAGCCCCGCGGAATCTGGGTCACGATCGCCCAGGGGCGGGTTTGAAGCCCGCTCATGGTTCCCACCATCTCCGTGCCATCGCGTTCGACGTACTCGCCGGACTTCACCATCGCTCCAGCAAACCTGCTGGTCCCGACCCCTTCGAGCGCACCTAGGCCTCGTGCGGAGGCAAGCTCTCGTGACTGATCGACGTTCGCGTGCGCGAGGATGCGCATGTCGTCATCGATGACGAAGATCGACCCCGGCAGCCCCTCGAAGCGCTCGATCGAAAGCTGCTCGACCCGTTGCTGCACGCGCCGGAGCGAGACCAAGCTCCCCACGAAGCCCGTCACTACATCCGCCCTGCGGATGGGAAGCACGAGCAAAACCCGAGGGCCTCCTTCGCCTGGAACAGCAGTGCCAGTGACCACGTTTTCAGCGGCGGCCGCTTCACGGATATTCTCGGACAGTCGCTCCGGCGGTTTGATTTCTCTTGCCGAGTCTTCGCGAATCACATCCACCAATTCGCCGTCGAGCGCATAGACTCCGACGTGGTCGATCGCCTCATGCGCCGCGACGAGATTGATCGCGAGCTGAATCGCGACGGATTCGGGAAGGTCGATGTTCGTCAAGACGCGCCCGACCGCTTCGAGGCCGTTCTCCGCTTCTCCGAGCTCTGATTCGATCGTCCGAGACAAATCACCAGCCACCGAAAGCTGATACTCGCGCGTCATCGTGCGCACCGTCTCGCTCGCCTTGCTCATTAGGGCGTACCCCAGCGCCGTCAGCGGAACTATGGTGAGAAGTGCGCCGAGCACCGTAAGCTTGGTGCGGAACGGAAATACCGCAGGTGCGCCCATCCGATTTCAATATCATACCAGGGTTCCTCAGGCACAAAGCCGCCCTGGCGCGTGAGGATTGAGCGCTCTGAGCCATGAGAAGGTTCGACGGCGCTCGCTTCAACTGAGGTCGCTTGGCGCAGGCCCGGGGGTATAGTACCAATTCGGTCGGTGACGGCGCCTGAGCGACATTTCTCCCCGGGTCGCTTCGGCCTCGCGGAGCTGATCGACTTCGAGGTACAGCTCGCGTCCGATCGCGATCGACCCCCCGAGGAGCTCATTGCCCGTGATCGCGCGATCGCGTTGCGCTGGCAGGACGATCCAAAGTCCGAACCGGATCTCGTGGTTCGCTGGCTGGCTTCGCTTCAGCGCCAGAGCACCACGCCAACCCACGGCGAACGCATTGCTCGCGCGCACGCGCTTACGAACTGGGTGGTCTTCACGGTATTCGGTTTGCTGGGAGCCGCTGTGGCGCTCGCCGTGCTGCAATTCACCGGTGACCATCCGATCAACGTCTTGGTCGTGTTGGGCGTCTTCGTGTTTCTGCAGTGGGTCAACTTGGTGGGGACGCTGACTGCCTTTCTCTGGTCGCGGTCCTCCCCTGGCTTTCTCGGTCACTTGCCGCTCAGCGCGTTCATCCGGAGGTTGATTCTGCGCATGGTGGGCGCCGAAGGCGCCGGGCGGTTCTTGGCGAGGCGTTCGCTGTACGCCGGGGTCGAGCGTTGGGTCTTGTTTCGAGCCCTGCAACTCGGCGCCGTCGCCTTCAACGTCGGTGCGATCACGACGTTCGTCGCTGCCGTATCGTTCACCGATTTGGCATTCGCTTGGAGCACGACCCTGCAGGTCGGCGCCGAGGGGCTTCAGCGATTTTGCCAAAGCTTGGCTGCACCCTGGCGACTCTGGTTGCCGGATGCCGTCCCAACGCTCGATCTGGTCCACGCGACGCAGTATTACCGGCTCGACGCCGCGTATGTGAACGCGCCCGCCGGAGCGCGTGTCCAAAATGCTGCGGTCGCCGGCGGATGGTGGCCTTTTTTGCTCATGTGTCTGCTCGTGTACGGCCTGCTCCCAAGGCTCGTGCTCGTCGTCTGGGGCAGCGTGGGGTTGAATCGGGCATTTCGGAAGCTCCCCTTCGACACGCCTGAGGAAGCCGAAGTCATTGCGCGTCTCAGCAATCCGCGCGTGCGTCGCGTGTACGAAGATGACCCCGGCAACGTCGCGCCACTCGGAGTAGGGCATCAGCCCTTGAGCCGACCGCAGTCGCTCAGCAGCGATCAACCGGTCATTGCGGTTCGCTGGCGAGACGCCGAGATTTCCCCCGATACCTTCTCCATGCGGTTGCGAGCACGGTTCGGCGCGCTCGTCGATTCGCCGATCGCAAGCGCGGGGGGGCACGATCACAGCGAAGACGAGGCCTTGCTCCGGCGACTCGAAGGCAGTGAGCAGCCGGTGTTGGTGCTTGCCGAGCCGTGGAACGCGCCAGATCGCGCATTCAAGCGTTTGGTGCGAACCCTGCGTGAGAGCGGTCCGCCAACGAGAAAGATCTACGTCTTGCTGACGGCGGGTGGCAACGACGAGCAGCGTGACGTTTGGGCCGGGTATTTGGCAGAGCTTGCCGACCCGTACATCGCATTGGACGCGCTATGAGCGAATCGAGCGCCGAAGTTCCGCGCTTTGCGGTCGTGGGCCGAGTGAATAAGGGCAAGTCGAGCATCATCGCGAGCCTAATCGAAAACGATGCGGTCAAGATCTCACCGAGGCCGGGCACGACGACCGAATGTGTTCGATACGACGTCGAGGTCGACGGGCGAGTCTTGTTCTCGGTCATCGACACACCCGGCTTCGAAGACGCACCCCGGGCACTTCATTGGATCAAGCAGCGAGAGGTCACTGCCGCCGATCGAGTCCAGCGCGTGCGTGAGTTCGTCGACGCGTTTGATGGCACCGAGGACTTCGTGGAAGAGCGACGTCTGCTTCGCCCCATTCTCGATGGCGCGGCGATTCTCTACGTCGTGAATGGCGACGAGCCCTACCGAAAGAACTACGAAACCGAAATGGAGGTGCTTCGCTACACGGGCCGGCCCGCCATGGCACTGATCAACCGCAGCGGTTCGGGCGCGCATATCGAAGACTGGCGGCGCGCCCTCGATCAGTACTTCAAGCTCGTGAGGCTTTTCGACGCACACGCGGTGACTTGGGAAGAGCGCCGCAAGCTTCTCGAGGTCTTTGCGACACTCCAGCCGTCTTGGGAGCGGTCGATCGTGGAAGCGGTGGATGCATTGCGCGCTCAGGAAGAGCACCGACGCTACCAAGTCGCGAACATCATTTCCGACATGCTGGTCGACGCGCTCACACTGCATTTGACCTTCGTCCTCCCGGACGAGCGGGCTTTGCCCCACGAAAGAACGCGACTCGAGCGAGAGTTCCACGACAAGCTCCGCAGCATCGAAAAGAAGGCGCATCGAAAGATCGCTACGGTGTACTTGCATCGTCTCGACGACTGGTCACCTGAAACCGAGATTGAGCTGGAGTCCCACGACGATCTGTTCGCCAAGGAGACCTGGGACGTCATGGGCCTCTCCCCGCGAGCGCTTCTGACCCTGACGACGCTCACCGGAGCGGCTGCGGGCGGGGCGGTCGACGCGGCGGTGGGCTTCGCGTCCGTATTCGCTGGAACCGTGCTTGGGGGTCTCGGTGGGCTGGGCGTCGGGATTTACGAGCTCACCCGCCGATTTGCGAGTGCGTCCAACGTGACCGACCAAGCGGTTTCCGCGTTGAAGAATCGAAAAGATGGCTACCGAGTCCGCGTAGGGCCGCACCCGTCACTCAATTTCCCGTTCGTGCTTCTCTCGCGGGCACTCGATCACTTCGACCGCATTCAGGCCTGGGCGCACGCCAGAAAAGAACTGCCAGCACCGAGCGAAAGCGGCGTCCAGATCCTCGATCGAGTCGACACGTCCACGCGCCGCCGTCTCGGCAAAGCGTTTTCGAAGACTCAAAAGAAATACCGGGACGTGCCCAGGGATACGCGCAGTGATCTCCGCGAGCTCGTCCATGAGATCGTGACGGACCACGCGAAGGCGCTCCGTGTTCGCTAAGGCGTGCCGGGAACGCTCATCGCGTTCACGCGGGCATCTCGGAGAATCATGGGGCTTGCCCTCTCGTGACCGGTTCGGTACCCAATGAGGATAGGTTCCGTCATGCGGGCTAGCTTTCTTACTCGGCTCTCGATTTTGCTCGGCGCACCGGCGCTGGCTACCGGGTGCCTTTCCGCCGATCAAGTCGAGCTGGTGGTCGTCAGCACCGCGCCTGTGGCGGGTGCCCCTGCGCCAGATGCCCTTCGGGTTCGAATCTTCGAGGTCGAAACAGGAGAGCAGGTCGTTTCTCAAACCGTGAGTTCCGCGGAAGGCAGTCTCGCAGGCCTGGGGGCGCTTCGAGCTGGAGTGATTTATGCCCTGGCGTTCGAAGCGCAGTACGCTTCGGGAACCTGTGCCGACGACCGTGCGGTCGGCGTTTCGATGCCGTTCGTTCACCGGGAAGGCGGATACGCGATCCCGATTCAAGTGGGCTGCGCCGATGAATTCGGCCGCACGGTTTCTCAGCCGATCCAAGCGCGGCTCGCGGCGGGGCTCGAGACGGCGGTCGATGGCTCGGCGGTGCTGGCCGGCGGCGTTCCGAACATCGAGCTACGAACCGATCTGGAAGTAACCGAGGTCGTCCTGATCGTCAACACGTTCCGTTCACATCGGTCACGCTGCCCCATCACGATGGGATGATCTTGACGATCATCGATCCCGAGCCGCAGAGTGACGAACCACTGGTCTTCTCCTACGTGAGCCCGTTGCCGCGCGATGACGAGCCGCCGAGGCTCGATCCCGCGACAGACGCTACGGACCAAGTGCCGGATCAACCGCAGACGATTGTCCGCGTGCCCTTGCGTGACTTGCTCGACGGCCGCGTGGAGCTACTCATCGACGACGCCGGCAATCGAATGGTGGCCGCCGCCATGGCTCGGCCGATCGACCTTTGCGAGCGAGGCTTCCTGGCCGGTCGTTGGCACAAGGTCGAGGAAGGCCGTGGTCACTTCATCGGCCGCGTGATGCACGATGAAGGCGAGCCTGCCGGCCATATTCGGGGCATCTACGGGCGACGTGAGAACGGTGAGCAGGTGTTCTTCGGAAAGTTCATCAACCTCGAAGGCGAGTTCAAGGGCATCTTCCGAGGGGAGTATGGCGACGGGCGCTTCGGCAGCCGATGGCTTCACCGCGCCGGCGAGCACGGCATCCTGGGTGGCGTCTACCGTGAGGGTATCCCAGGTCCCGAGACCAGTGGTCACTTCGTTGGCCGCTGGGCCGAGACGAGCTGCAACCTCGATCTCTGATCTCTAGCGAAACAACGAGCGGGCGGGTCGCTGCTTAGCGGTCCCGCTCGATCGCGCTCATGGTGCTAGCCGCACGACCTGCCAGCCTTCGCCTTTGCGGAGGTACTGAAACCGATCGTGAAGGCGATTGGGTTGACCCTGCCAAAACTCGATGCTGCGCGGTACCACTCGGTAGCCTCCCCAGAACGACGGGAGCGGCACTTCGCGGTTGACGAACTTTCGCTTCATTTCGTCCAGCTTCATTTCGAGCGCTTTGCGCGACGTGAGGACCTGGGATTGATGAGAAACCCACGCGCCGAGTTGGCTGCCTCGCGGCCGGGTCACGAAGTACTTCGCGGCTTCGACGCTGGAGATGCGCTCGGCGACGCCGTCGATTTCGATCTGCCTTTCCAACTCAGGCCACCAGAAAAGCAACGCCACTCGTTTGTTGCCCTCGATGTGAACCGACTTGCGGCTCGCGAGATTGGTGAAAAAAACGAACCCCGCGTGATCGAAGAATTTCAGAAGCACAATGCGAACCGCTGGCGCGCCGTTGCTGTCGACGGTTGCCAGCGTCATGGCATTGGGTTCGAGGTCGACGCGTTCACAGGCTTCGCCGAACCATTGCTGGAACTGCACGATCGCGTCCTCGTCGAGATGCTCCAGCTCGAGAGGGCCGCGGGCGTACTCCCGGCGGGACTGATCGATGGAGCGCTCGTCAGTCATCAGGTGCCCGGGAGAGGATTTGACTGGCGCGATCAAACCCAGCGCGGACCCGCTGTCGCCGCATGAGGCGCCGCTCGTCCATGAGTCGGTCGAGCGTGAGTTGCATCGCCTCGAGCACGTGTTGATGGCATTCCTCCACGTAGCCCGCGTCGCTCGCAGCCTCGGGCCCGGAACGCTCGAAGTGGATCGGCTCGAGGACCTCGATGAAGACTGGGACGGGCAAGGGAAGAAAAGGCGGCGCCCCCACGGTGAGCCCCCAAGGCACGGACACTGTGATTGGAAGCACATCGGTGCGCAGAAATCGATGTGTGCGCAGGAGACGCGACAACCATCGCCCGTCGCTGACCACCCACCAAACGTCGTGCGACCCCGCCGAAACGACTGGGATGATCGGAACGCCCTCGCGGAGCGCGAGCCGGACATAACCACGTCGCGGACCGAACACGACGCGACCCCGGTCACGAGACGGGCGAAATGCATCGAGGTCCCCGCCCGGGTAAACAAGCACTTTGCGACCCGCCGCAAAGACGCGATGCGCGTTCTCCGGGTTGGCTGCAATCGCCCCCATCGCCGGCAGCATCTGGTTCGTGAGCGGTGCCTCCATCACGACCTGATGCGCAAGCGCATAGGGGACATCGTCGGTTCCGCGCTCACGTGTTAGGGCGACCGCCAAGATCCAGGTATCAGGAGTCATGAACCCGCCGTTGTGGTTGCAAACGTAGAGCGCGCCGCCTTCCGGGATCTTGTCGAGACCACGGACGCGTGGGCGAAACCATTTCCAAAGGATCGGCCCAGCGATGTCCGCGAAGCGCTCGAGAACCTTCGGATCGCGATTGTCGAGCGAGTTGACGTCGTGGAATCCGGGAAAGCGCTGCCAGAAGTGGATCACTGCAACAAGAGAATACGCTTTGCACTGCGTGTTGCAATGGGCGAGTTGCTCGCGTGCCGAAGGGGCCCCGAGCGCTACGGCGTGACGATATCGAACGTACCCGTAGGCTTGTCGATCAAGCGGAAGAAGGAGACCAGGTCGAGTCGGCTACCTTCGATCTCCAGGTCGTCGGAGAACAGGGTGTCCTTGAGGCCCGCCTTCCCTGTCAGCATTTTGAGATAGAGGTCGTGCGTGACCTTCATCGTCACGTTGGCGTCGGGGCGCGGGTCGCGCTTGTAATGGCGTAGGACCGAGTTCTTCAGCTCGAGGACATAGCTCTCTCCGATGTCGGTGAAGACGAGGTTCACGATCATCTCCTTGCCGTCGGCCTTCGGCGCATTCAAGCGAGCCGCCAAGGCCGTCAGAAAGCTCCCCAAGGGCGCGTATTTGATCATGTCCCAGGACGCTGCCAGGTCGATCCCTTCCGTCGGACCTCCGTGGCGAAGCTCGAAGGCGCCTGTCAGGTATTCGTCGCGCCAGGGCCCCGATTCGGCCTGATAGCCGAGCTGGTCATAGGCCTTCGCGAGGAGCTCGCGCGCATCCTGGTTGTCCGGATCGGCAAACACGAGATGGTTGACGACCTCCGCGACCCATCGGTATTCGCCTTTGTCATAGGCAGCTTGTGCGTTCTTCAAAAGGTTCGCCGCACCGCCCGCGAGCTCGACGTACTTCGCGCCAGCCTCCGCAGGCGGAAGTGGATTGAGGTTGGCAGGATTGCTGTCGTACCAACCAAAGTAGCGCTGGTACACCGCTTTGACGTTGTGCCTGAGGGTGCCGTAGTATCCGCGGTTTGCAAATGAGGTTTCTAGCGAGTCGGGAAGCTCGAGCTCCTCGGCAATTTCCCGCGGCGTGGCGCCATGAAGCGCGAGGCGTAGCGTCTGGTCGTTGATGTACTTGTACGTATCGCGCTGCTTTTCGAGAAAGTCGACGATGCGATCCTTTCCCCAAATCGGCCAGTGGTGGCTGCCGAAGTAAACCTCGACATCCGGAAACATGTCGATGATCTCGTCGATGTAGCCACTCCACTTGATCGCATCGCGCACCTTCGCGCCACGGAGTGTGTAGAGGTTGTGCATGGTGTGCGACACCACTTCGGCGCCACAGAAGGTCTTCGAGTCAGGAAGGTAGAAAGTCATCTCCGAAGGAGCCTCCGAACCGGGCGCGTTTTGAAAGACGAACTTCACCCCATCGATGGACATCTCCGTGCCTGTCTTCGTGACGATCTCGCTCGGCGGGAGCAGGCCGAACGTGCCGTAGACCACGCCCTTTCCAAGCCCCGTATCGACGTGACCTCGCTCCCCTTTGGGCAATCGCGGCCCCATCATGAAGAGGGACCGCCGCGCCATCGCGACGCCCGCGATGACGTTCTCGCTCGTCGCCTCTTCGAGGAAAAACTCCGGCGCGATGATGGGAACGTTTCGCTCCGCGACCTCGTCAGCGGAAATCACGCCGAGCACGCCGCCAAAGTGGTCGATGTGGCTGTGCGTGTAAATGATGGCCGACACGGGCTTGTCGCCGAGGTGCTCGCGCACGAAAGCCATCGCCTTCGCACCGCTCTCTTTGGCCGTGAGCGGGTCGACGATGATCCAACCCGTCTTCCCCTCGATGAGTGACATATTGGCGAGGTCGTAGCCGCGAATCTGGTAGACCCCTTTGGTCACCTCGAACAGCCCATGGATCGCGTTCAAGCGGGCTTGGCGCCACAAGCTCGGGTTCACGCTGACCGGTGCATCGCCCTCGATGAAATCGTAAGCCGGCATGTTCCAGAGCAGCTTGCCTTCGGAGGTGGAGATACGGAGCTCCGGGTCGCTGGCGACCAATCCACGCTTCGCATCCTCGAAGTCTTGTTGATCCGAAAGCGGGATGCTCTCGCTCACGGCGGCGTTGAGCGCAGCGGTGGTTGTGCTCGGAGAGGAATTCCCCGCTGCATCCGGCGGAAGGTTCTCCCCATCGTAAGCTGGGGCTTTCTTCGCCTCGGTACAGCCGCTCAGCGAAACGGCAAGAAGCAACGAAATTGCGATCAACTGTTGCATCCGAACGTACCTCCAGAGAATCCGCGGAACACTTCCATTTGCTCAGAACCATTTGATGCTGAGGTCGATGAGCTTCTGTTTGAAGGCGGTGTAGGGCGCGGTCATGAATTCGAGTCCGCCGAATGGCCACACCTGCTCGAGTACCCCCCTTGGGTTCGAGAAGGCCTGAAATCCGAAGTAGCCGTGGCCCTTGCCGATGCCGCTGTGGTTGGAGCCGCCGAACGGCAGGTTGTTGTTGAAGAAATGGACCGCATTGTGGTTGATGCAGGTGCCGCCCGCGCGCGTGCTTCGAATCACGCGATCGATGTTCTTCCGATTCTTGCTGTACATGTAGAGCGCTAGTGGTTTTTCTCTCGAGTTGATCACCTGAATCGGCTCGTTGAGGCTTCGGAAGCCATATACGGGCAAGACAGGCCCGAAAATCTCGTTGGTCATCACGTCGGAGGTCGGATCGACGTCCGTGAGAATCGTCGGCGCGATGAAATTTTCGCTTTCATCGACGCCGCCACCCTCGACGACTCTTGCCCCAGTGGCTCGGGCGTTCTCGAGGTAGCCGGCGACGCGTTGAAAATGTCGATCGTTGACGATGCGAGCGTAGGACGGTGATTTCTGTGCGTCGTCCCCGTAGAGCGAGCGTATCTGTTCCTGCACCTTCCCGATGAGCTCGTCTTTGCGCGACTCGTGGACGAATAGATAGTCGGGTGTGAGGCAGATCTGGCCGTTGTTGACGAATTTCGCCCAAGCGATTCGACGTGCAGCTGCCTCGAGGTTGGCGGACTCGTCGACGATTGTCGGCGACTTGCCGCCAAGCTCGAGCGTGACCGAACCGAGATGCTCGGCCGCGGCCTTCATCACGACCTTGCCGATTTCGGGAGAGCCAGTGAAAAAGATATGATTGAACGGGCGAACGAGAACAGCCTGTGCCGCCTCGATGCCCCCCTCGACGAGGGCAATCTCGTTTTCATCGAAGGTCTCGACGACGATCCTTTTCATGATCGAAGAGGCGTGCGGAGTGTTCTCCGAAGGTTTGATCATCACGCAGTTACCCGCGGCGATCGCTGCGGTCAACGGTCCAAACGTGAGATTGATCGGGAAGTTCCAAGGTGAAATGATCAGCGCCACGCCTTTGGGCTCATAGTGGATGTATGATCGCGAGCCCAGCAAGGCCATCGGGGTCTTCACGCGATGAGGACGCATCCACCCAGACAAGTGTCGGAGCGAGTGTTTGATCTCACTGGTGACGGGGTAGATTTCCGTGAGATCGACCTCGCTCGGATGCTTTCGAAAGTCTTCGTACAAGGCCTGGCGGATGTCTTCTCGATGCCCCAACACAGCGGCATGCAGTCGTTTCAACTTCTGCTTACGCTCCTTGGCCGTGGTCTGCCCCACGTTCTGCTGGTTCGCGAGCTGAGCTTGAAAGATCCGCTCGACCTCACTTGGGACTACGATCGGAACCGTCCTCGCGAGGCTGCGTCGCTGCGGACCGCCGTTGCTGGGTTGCACGTGGGCCATGGGCCTAACCTTTCCTAGGGATGTGTCGCTTCAATCCGTGATCGCACATCAATGCCCTAGAGAAGTCAAGAGGCCGCGCTAGGTGGACGCAAGCTGCACGAAACCCAGCAGCAAAGCTACCATTCGGGTGGCTGACAACTATTGGATGCTAAACGTGTACTCTGCACCCATGCGCGGCGCGGAGAACTTCGGGAAGTTGATTGCGATCAGTTTTCGATTGACGCAGGTTTGAAAGGGCTTGCTGCCGGGCTTGGTCGTGGCGCCCGTGATCTCGCCCTTGCCCGAGATCACCATTTGAATTGAGATTCGACTCATGCGGGTCTTCTTGATTTCCCTAAGCACGCAGCCTTGGAAGATCTCGTTGACGTGGCTGTTCATGACGTCGGAGACTTTCGTCGAGCTCAAGTGCTGTTGACCTTCATCGTTGGTGAGATCGCCCAGCTCCGCCGGCTCGAGCATGGCCTCTACGTATGAGGGGAGCTCGCCCTTTGCGCGCTTCGCTTTTGACGCCGTGAAGCCAAGAGCCGTACCGCCTCCGCTTGCCGAGCCCCGAGGCGGTAGCGCCAGTGCGTACACTTTGGCGCTGCCTGGGATGGGTCCGTTTGGCATGGTTGCAAGCGGTTCAGGCTCGGCCGTGCTCGTCGAGCCCGTGGCACAGCCGGAAGCCGCGATTGTGAGTGTTGCACCCAAGGTGAAGAGATGCCTGGTCAGATCGTTCGTCATCGTCGCGCCTGCTTCATCTTCTCGTCCTGTGCGTCCGCACGGTCTTTGGCGACCTTGGCACGCTCCGCTGCGCCCGGATGCGTTGCTTTGAGCGACTTCTTGCCGCTGTCGCCGCTGAGCTCGGCGAGCTTGCTGAACGCGCCCTCCATGGCGTGGTAGTCATAGCCGTGCTTGACCATGAAGTTGAAGCCATACTCGTCTGAAGCCGTTTCATCGCCTCGTGAGAACTTCGCTTTCAACACATCTTCGATGAACGCGCCAAGCTGGCTGTCTGTCAGCACTTGGCCGCCCGATCCTGAGTTTGCTGCCACAGCATCCTTGCCTGCGGCGATCGAGTACGCCTTTTGGTACTGCTTCTTCGAGTGCTGGAGCTTCACGTGTCCGATCTCGTGACCGATGACGCTGCGCACTTCGTCGTCCGTCATGATGATCATCAAACCGGCCATGACCCGAATGCTTCCATCGGGTGTCGCGAATGCGTTGACGTCCGACACGTTGTAGAGCTTGAAGTTCAGCTTGAGCCCGTCCTCCGACTCGAGCCCCTTGACGATGTTGTTGAAGCGTCGTGCCAGCGGATCGCCGGCCGGTACGGCTGGATTCTGTTCATCCATCGACGCCACGGCTTCGCGCGATAATTTCGCCATGTCGTCGTCCGAAAGCGTGGCGGCCTTGACGGCATTCTGCGCCGCGGTGACGTTGTCCTTTTTCAGCAACTTCCGGCCAAAATCCGCCTGTGCCCCTACAGCGAACGAAAGTATGCAAACTACGAGCAGTATCCTATTCATCGATGTGAACCCCCAGCGTTCAAACTAGCAAAGCGCCGGGGCTGTTGGCACGGCTGCTCAGCTTTTCAGTGTCAGTTGATACCGAACACCGCGCGGTTGGGCGTCAGAGATTCTCGGTGGAGAGGGTAGGAGGCGTCGTTAGACCACCGCGCTCTGCACGATTCGAAGGCGATTCGGTGTTCCAATCCGCTACTGGACTATGCTGCCGCCTTCGCCGCCCATTCCGCTGGGGCCACCAGTGCCACCCGTTCCGCCTTCGCCGCCCATTCCGCCGGCGCCACCGGTGCCACCCGTGGCTCCGTCGCATTCCTGGGCGTCGCCCAGGATCCGGTATGCGGGTCCGTCGTCGAGGGGCTCCCTGCCGCTTTGGTCATGCGGGACTGCGACGATGCATTCGCCCTCGGTTTGGTTGCCGGCATCGTCCACCGCGCGCCACCCAAGCTTGTAGACGCGGCCGTTGCCGCCGCCCTGCCGTTCGGAGCGAAGTTGCACGTGATCACAACCAAGGATGATGTCGGGCTCGGAATTCCCGTCGCCCTTGTCGTTGACCGGTTCGTCGCTCGATGCGGAGAGGAACCTGACCTCGAGGTTGCCGTCGCACGCATCCCTCACGCAGTCTTTACCCGAAATCGTGTGGAGCTTGTGATTCGGTGGCCAGAGCTCGATCTTCTCGTCGATTGCATCCGGAGGCACGGTGTCCTCTACCGTCAGCATCGCTTCGCACAGGACCTCCACAGTCCCTCCGTCGACACCCGAGGCTTCTGCGGTGATGACGATTTCGTGGGTGCCCAGTTCAAAAGGCCCCTCGTCGTTGAGCGAGAGCTCGATGTCGTCACAGCGTTCGGGAAGATCGCCCGATGGCACCAGATAGATGAGCTCCGGGTCCGCGCTGCCTTCCTTACATTCGACGGTCAAATCGTCAGGGCAAAGCCAGCCCTGGCCTTCGAGGTCATCGGCGTTTTCGATGCACACAGGAGCGAGGTTTTGCGTCGCCGAGCCAACGGTCGCTTCGTTCGAGCATCCGAAGTTGAGCACTAAGGCCAGACCGGCGGCGAGAGCGAAAAGGATTCGGTACTTCATAGCTGCATTAGATGGCATCCCAGGTGCTCGGTGCCAAGCAATGAGCCTCACAAAGTACGAGAAACTACACAATTCGAGCGTGCTGCATTTCCTGCATCAGAAAATGTGCGGTCGCCCACATCGCACCCTTTCGCCGTGCACGGAGAGGAGTTTCGAACCGTGACCCCCAGCACGAACGACCGTTGTGGGTGGACTACTCGCAAGCAGAGTCGATGGCGAGCGCCACGCTCTGGCAGTTGAGTAGTTGCTGATCGGTCAGTGACTCGAGGTCGCAGGTGCCGAGGCAACTCACCGTGTCGGAGATCGCTCTCAGGCAGCCGACGCCGACGAGGTCCGCCTGCATCGCGCAGCTCTGCACGCACTCCGCCCCCTGCACCGGAACCCCGAGCTGCACGAAACACGCGTCCGGCCAGCCGCAGATTTCATCACAAACCTGCCCCGCACTCCGAGCCGCCCCGGTGTTCGAATCACCGCAGCCGCTGATCAGCAGCAGCGCAAGCCCCAACATACCCCATGCTCTCATCGCACCCCCCCTTCACCACATCTTGCGGTATCGACGGAGCTGACCCCAAATCGAAGTTCATGGGGCGGGTAAGCAGAGGTCCTTGCCTAGTCGCCGTTGTGCTCCCGGCAGGCGGGCGTGTTGCCGACGCAGTATGGCCTCATCATCTCGTTATCCTCGTGCTCGAGGATGTGGCAGTGCCACACGAACAAGCCGTCGAGTGGGAACGTAGCTTGGACGCGGGTAACTTCGCCGGGATAGGCGATCCACGTCGCTCCTACGCGAGCGCCGAGGCAGAGACGATGGGGTTGGCCCGGCGCGCCCGGCCGAGGTAGATTGACGAGCGACGACGAGAGCTTCATCGCGAAGACGGTCGTACAGTTGGGCGGCCAGAAGCACTTTGAAGCGCCGTCGTCATCATGACTCCATCCACCCCACCCTCGACAGGTAAGAAGGCTCCGAAGACGCCGGCGAGCGTCGATGCGCGTCGGGCCGAGCCCTTGCTGATCGAGGTCGCCTGGGAGGTCTGCAACCAGGTGGGCGGGATCTACACGGTTCTGCGCTCGAAGGTCCCGGGCATGGTGGGTCGATGGGGCAGTCGGTACTGCCTCGTGGGTCCCTATAACCCGGAGACCACGGAGGTCGAGTTCGAGCCGGCGCCGCTTGTCGGTGCGTTCGGCAAAGCGGTGCAGCGGTTACGCGAAATGGGCTACCGCGTCCACTATGGCCGGTGGCTGGTCAGCGGCCGCCCGCACGTGGTGCTACTCGACATCGGGTCGGTTGGCGGTGCGCTCAACGAGGTCAAATATCGCGTCTGGGCCGACCACGGGATCCCCGCAAGCGACGAGACGAAAGTTAGCGACGCTGTGGCCTTCGGAGAGATGTGCCGGGCGCTGCTGTCGGTGCTCGTTCAGGAGGAGCCGCCGCGCCGCCCGGTCGTGGCCCACTTCCACGAGTGGCAGGCCGGCCTGGCGATCCCGATGCTGCGCAAAGAGAGCTGGCCCGGCTCGCTGGTTTTCACCACGCACGCGACTCTGGTCGGCCGCTACTTGGCCACAGGCAATTCGTCGTTTTACGACCACCTCTCATTCCTCGACGGCGACCAGGAGGCTCAGAAGTTCAACGTCCACGCGCAGCACCGGATCGAGAAGGCCGCCGCCCATGCCGCCCACGTCTTCACGACCGTGTCGGACATCACCGCGGAGGAGTGCACCCACCTGCTCGGGCGGACGCCCGACATGCTGCTGCCCAATGGACTGGACATCCGCCGGTTCACCGCAATCCACGAGTTCCAGACGCTCCACCAGCAATACAAGGAACGGCTACACGAGTTCTCGATCGGGCACTTCTTCCCCAGTTACCACTTCGATCTGGACAACACGCTGTACATGTTCACCTCGGGCCGGTACGAATATTTCAACAAGGGCATGGATCTCACGATCGAGGCGCTGGCCCGGCTCAACCACCGGCTCCGCGAGGCGTCAAGCCCCGTGACTGTCGTCTTCTTCATCATTACGAAGGCAGCGTTCCGCTCCATCAACGTCCGCGCGCTGCAGAGCCGCGCGATGCTCAACGAGTTTCGCACGGCCGCCGACGCGGTGAAGGAGTCCGTTGGTGACGGGCTTTTCTTGGCCGCTTCGTCCGGCGAAATCCCCGACCTCAACGTCTTGATGGACGACTATTGGCGCCTGCGCCTGCGCCGCGCGATCCAGGCATGGAGAAGCCGTCCGCGCCCGGGCGTCGTCACCCACGATCTCATCGACGAGGCCAGCGACCCGGTGCTCAACCAGCTGCGCAGCTGCCGGCTGTTCAACGACGAGGACGACCCAGTGAAGGTCGTCTTCCATCCCGATTTCGTTCAGGCCACCAACCCGCTTTTCGGGATGGAGTACGACCAGTTCGTGCGCGGCTGCCACCTGGGCGTGTTCCCCAGCTTCTACGAGCCCTGGGGCTACACGCCGTTGGAATCGATCGCGCTTGGCGTACCGGCGGTGACCAGCGACCTATCGGGCTTCGGCTCCTACCTACATAAACTGGTGCCGGACCACGCGTCCAAGGGCATGTACGTCGTGCCCCGCCGGCACAGCGACTTCCACTCCGCCGCCGAAGAGCTGACCGACCGGCTCTTTCTCTTCGCGTCCCTCGGACGGCGCGATCGCATCCTCCTCCGCAACTCGGTCGAAGCCTTCAGCGAGCACTTCGACTGGAACAACCTCGGCCGGCATTACAACGAAGCGCACGACCTGGCACTGGCCCGCGTGAGCCGGTAGCACGAGCGGTGGTCGAGCCGAGGTTCAGGGGAGCTTGTACTCTCCTTTCCAGTCGGACCATCCCGCTCCGGTGTCTCCAATGAAGTTGCCCTGAAATTTTTGGTCGCCGCTTATCGCTTTGTATTTGCCGGTGCCACCCACAAAGCGTTCCGTGCCGGGACACGCGGGCATCACACCCGTGCATTTCCACTCGACGAAGATCTTGTCTCCGTCTGCGTCGGTAACCACGCAGGTCCCGTTCGCATTGGCACGTCCCTTTGTTGACGTCGTTGAGGATCGTGCAATCGACGCGGGCTTTGTGCATGAAGCCTTTGCCCTTATCGTTGAACATCACCCCAGGAACCGTACCAGCGTACACCACCCGGTCTTTTCCCAGCTGCTGTACTTGCCCGGTGAACGTCCAGCCATAGTGACCGGAGTAGGTTCCTTCGAATGAGCCCGAGTGATTTGCCACACCAGACGCCCCCTCGGGCTGGAGCGAGGGGAGCCTACGATCCCACCTCTGCGTGCGTTTGTCAGCTCTGGTCGCGCACCCGGGGCAGCTGGCACATCGAGCCTGTCCGAGTAGGGTGCGTGTCATGAGAACGAGACGCGTGGCGGCGGTCGTTGCCTTGGCCGCGATGGTGGCAGCGGGCTCCCCTGCCACTGGCAGGGCGGAACCCGAAAAGTGGCATGCCGGAGTGCTCGGAGGTGGGGAGTTCAACTACGCGCCGAACCTCAACAACCAGCGCGGCGGGCACGGCTGGGTCGGTTTCGACAGCGTCGGGGAAGGCATCGTGGGGGGTGGTAACCTTCGCCTGTTTTACAACACGACCAAGGCCCATGTGGGGATCGAGAGGCTATCCTTCGCCCATGACAAGCTGGCGTTCTTCGCCTTCCTCGAGGGTGAGGCCGTGATTTCGCAGCTCCTCAACGACTATTTCCAGCAGGGCCGCCGAATCAGCGAGTACGGGATCAAGGCGAGCTACGCCCTGCTCCACACCAAGTTGCAGTGGTATCCGGGCAAGCACCAAACGATCGAGATCCTGGCGCCCGTGCGGTACTGGTGGTTTGGCGATCGGACTTCGACCTCTCCCGACTATGCACTTCCAGCCAACACCTGGGTGTTCGAGCCGCGCATTGGATACAATTTCTGGAAGATCGACGTGCCCGGCGAGGAATGGGAGAGCCACCGCGTTTTTCCCCGTATCAAGGGTATCGCGGTGGGGATTGACGGTGGGCTCAACCTGCGGTCCGACGTGCGGCCCTGGGGCATCCCGGACGGCCGAAACGATCCGGGAAAGGTCATCTACAGCGTGGCGCAATGGCTCAAGGCTGGCTGGCAACTGGGACCGTTCGTCCGGCTTCAGCTCGACCAGTGGGGCAACTACGGCTGGAGACAAGACGACATCACGCGCCAGCGAATCGGCGGCGCCAGCCCATACGTGATTCCGGTGCCCGGTCTTCCCTGGCCGGGGCTGATCAGTGAACGGCTCTTTGCCGGCCAGCTCGGCCTTCATCTGAGGGCCAAGGAAAGCTCGCAACACGAGTTCGGGCTCTTGGTGGCTGGCGGTGCCTTCAACGACGTCTATCGGGTCGGCGCGCTCCACACCTACGGTGGCGCCGGCGGCCTCACCGTGTTCGGGGACCTGCGCTTCGGGCCCACCGGCCGCTACCAGGTCAACATCCGCGGCAGCTGGGGCTTTCCGGCCGTCTGGATGCAGGACCCTCCGTACATCGCCTTGCTCGCCGCGCTTGGCGTTCGCATCTTTTGAGGACGGCGCTCTGCGCTCGAGCAACGGGGCCTAGTGTCGTACTCTTCGCGTTGAGTGAGCCGCCATGACAGGACAACGGAAGGCACGGTAAAGATGGGAACTGCGAAAGCCGAGATCGAATACGATCCGATTTACGATCCATTCGATCCTACGGTGATTGCCGACCCGTATCCGGTCTATGCGCGTCTGCGGGACGAGTACCCTGTCTACTACAACGAGCGAATGAATTTCTACGTCTTGTCCCGCTACGACGACATCTTCCGCGCGCTCCGCAAACCCCAGCTCTTCTCGTCGGCGCAGGGCCTCACACCCGTGAAGGACGAAATCGCTCAACTCGGGATTCCGCCGACGTTCATCATGATGGATCCGCCGGATCACACCCGGCTTCGTCGGCTGATCACCAAGGCGTTCACGCCGGATACGGTCAAGGAGCTCGAGCCGACGATCCGAGATTTCGTCGTCAACCACATCGAGGACATGAAGCGGAGGGCTGCCGATGGCAAAGAGGTCGATTTGATTCAGGGGATTGCCTCGCCCCTTCCAACGATGGTGGTTGCAAACATCCTCGGGGTGCCTCCGGAGGACCGCGAACAGTTCGACCCGTGGTCCGATGCGATCACGTCGGCATCGGCTGACTTCGCGCTCGACGTGAAGGACGCCATGGGAGCCGTCCAGGGCTTGGTAAGCTACTTCGGTGGCATGTGCCAAGCGCGACGGGCGAATCCGACCGACGACATGATCAGTAAGCTCACACAGGCCGAAATCGACGGGGAGAAGCTGAGCGACTGGGACATCCTCGGATTCTGCTTCGTGATGATCGCAGGGGGGAATGACACGACGACGAATCTCATCGGCAACTCGATGAAGTTCCTTCACGACTACCCCGAGCAGCATCGCGAGTTACTCGCAGACCCGTCGCTCATCCCCAACGCCATCGAGGAGCTGCTTCGCATCGAGTCGGTCGTGCAGGGGCTGTCCCGCACGACGACACAAGACGGAGAGCTCCACGGCGCCACCATCCCCGCCGGAAGCAAGGTTCACAACCTGTACGCGTCCGGCAACCGTGATCCCCGTCACTGGGGGGATGACGCTGACGCGCTGGACATCCATCGCGAGATTGACCGGCATCTATCCTTCGCGCAGGGGCCGCATTTTTGTATCGGCGCCCACGTCGCACGCATGATGGTGCGAATCTACTTCGAGGAGATGGGCGCGCGGATCGGCGAGAACTTCGAGATCGACTGGGACAAGGCCGAGCGACGCCACTCGGCCTTCACCCGCGGCTTCACCAAGATTCCGATCCGCATCAAGGCATGAGCAGCATTCGAATACGATTCGAGCCCTCCGGTTTCGAAGTCGATGCCGAACCGGGCGAGGCGATCATGGACATCACGGACGCAAATCCCGCCGCTGACGTCCCCTATTCGTGCCGCGCCGCCACCTGCGGTACGTGCAGGGTTGAGGTCCTAAAGGGGGTCGAGGCCCTCTCGACCGCGGACGAATTCGAGCTCGATGTCCTCGACATCTTCGGGGACACGCCTGACAGAGTTCGCCTGTGCTGTCAGGCGAAGCTAGTCAACAACGTCGTGACCCAGGTTACACTGAGGGTCTGCGAGGACTAGGCCGCACGCGATAGCGGACCCGAACGGGAGGCTTCGGCCCCAGTACCAAACCTTGGAAGTCGGTTTCGACCGTTTCGCCCAGGAACTCGAAGTCGTAGTGATCCAAGAGCACCGCTAGGATTGTCTTGATCTGCAGAAGGGCGAAGGCGTTGCCCATGCATTTGTGCCTGCCACCGCCAAAAGCGATGTAGGAAAAGGGCCTCCGGTCTTCCCTACGCCCCGGGCCGTACCGAGTCGGATCGAACCGCATCGCGTTTTCGAAGACAGCGTCGTCTCGATGCGCAACGAGTGGTGAAACCGCAGCCCAGTTTCCCCTCTTGACCCGGTAGCCAAGGATCTCGCAGTCTTGCTGCGCGGCTCGAAGCAGGATGAACAGAGGAGGGTGAATTCGCAGCGCTTCTTTGACCGCCCATTCGGTCTTCTCGAGGTCACGAAGGGACTGAAACGTGTAGGCGTCCTCCTCTGCATAACGTGATCGGATTTCGTCGCGGACCTGATGGAGGAAGCGCGGATGTCGAAGAAGCTCGAGCAAAGTCCATGCGGTCGTGACCGAGCTCGTGTGATGACCGGCGAACATCGCGGCGACCAGCATGCCTGTGACTTCGTGATCCGTGAGCTTGCGCCCGTCGGCATAGGTCGCATCCATCAGGGTTTGGAGGAAATCCTCGCCGCGATATCCAGATTTTTTCCGTGCATCGACGATTTCCGACACCATTTCGCCCAGACGCTTGCGAGCGCGATCGCGCCGCCGGAAGGCCGGGATCGGCAGGTAAGGGTGGATGTACCCCCAAGCCACGATGCCGCGCTCCAAGTCGTAGTAGACCCTCGAGAACTCCACGCTCATCTCGTTTCGGAACTCCTTGCCGAGGAGGCAGCTGCTCGACGCGTAGTTCGTGAGCATCCCAAAGAAGGAGCTCGCCTCGATTTCTCCCTCATCACCCCAAGCCGCGATTGCATCCAACGTTTCGCTGGCCACCATCTCGGTGTAGGTACGCATCCGGCCGTTGCGTAGCGCGGGATACAGCATGTGCATTTGCTCGGCCATCTTCGAGGGCTCGGCGCCGTAAGCGACGCCCTCCCCAAAGACGGGAACCATCATCTGGTACGCCGCGTTCGGGCTGAGGACTTCATCGGACTGACGAAACAGCGCTTCCTGTGCTTCGGGTCCTGTGAACAGGATGACGTCTTTACCGAACAGCCTGAAGCGGCCCACGGCGCCGCACTCGTCGTGGGTTCTCTGCAAGAGGCCCACGGTGTCCTTGATGAAGGCTCCAGTGTGACCGATCACAGGCAGCCCTCCACGGAGCTTGGGAGGGTCCTTGGGCTTTGTCACGCTGTGCTGCGGCGAGATGATCTGTGCGTCCGCGGTCATGATCTGCTCCTCGAATACGTCGCCTGAGCCGGCTCTTCGATCTCTTGAAGGGCGCGAACTCCGTCGGCCCCCCATTGCGCCTGCACTTGGGCGAGGCCATCGGTTTCGCACGCTGCGGCGAAGTCGTCGGAAGCACCCCGGTCCAGGAAAAACGCAACCGCGAGGTCACCCCCTCCGGCTCCGCACGGTTTTGCGGCACCGCCGTGCCAGGTTGCCCATTGTGCGATGCGACCAAGCTTGTGGCTCATGATTGGGGCATCCGCCGCGTCGCCAAGGGCGCTCATGCAGGCGCCGTACTCCCGTGCCTTTCGCAAGATGCCGCGACCGTCGCCCGATTGGAACGCTTCGGCGAATTCTGAAGCATGTCGATGCAGCGCGCTCATGCATCGGTCGTGGAGCTTTGGCTCCAGCGCTGCCAACCGACTCACTCGTGCCAATAGGTCGCTGGTTCGCGCAGGCTTGCCGGTCCAGATCAGAAGGCAGGTGAGCGCGCTCGGAGGTTCAATCTGCTGGACGAGCGGCCCGTCGCGCCGCTTTTCGAAGCATACGTGGCCACCATAGGTTGCTGCTGCCACGTCAGCCCCGCTTCCCTCTGGCGCAATGGCCGAATGACCACGCGATGCGATTGCGAAGACCGTGTCACGCACGTCGCGCTCGGCGAGATCGTGGCCGCGCAGCGCGGCGACGGCAGCAGCACTTGCGACGGCCACGGCGGCTGACGAGCCCAGGCCGAGCTTCTTTTTGCCATCGAATAGACGCCGCGTGTCGATGCTGAGATGCTGGGGCGCTTGGCCGAAACGCTCCTGCGCAACGTCGAGCGTCGCCCGGGCTTCGGGGGGCAACGCCGCTTCCCCAGGTCGCTGACCGGTCCATCGCGCGACCACCCTCTTGTTCACTGCAGCGATGATCGCAGGCGCCCCCGACAGCACCGCATACTCGCCACACAGGAACGCTTTGCCCGGCGCCGACGCTCCTCTTGGCCTCACGGAAGCACCTCAATTCCGGATCCGGGTCTCGCGACGCGTGTTTCGAGCACGCCCGGCGTTCGATCCAGCGCCTGCCGTACCCGGGGCGCGTCCCTCGGATCACAAAGCACTTTGACATGTGGTCCTGCGTCCATCGTGCTCCAGGCTGAGACGCCGCGCTCACGGAGGCCCATGACCGTGCGGAGTGCCGCTACCGTGGCTGGATTCCAATAGAGGATGGTGGGTTCTGAGGTGATGGCGCAGGAGTGAAACGAGAACGTACTCTGCTCCATGGCGGGTCCGAGTGCCGCCAAGTCCCGGTCGCGTACTGCCCGTTTGATGACCATGGCCCAGCGGGGCGCGTGCTCGACCCAGGCCTGATAGAACGGAGAAGTCTTGCGTGAGCGTTCCATGGCGTCCGTTGAGCTCACTGACTTCGGCCCAGACGCGGTGAGTGCGATGAGCAAGCGAACGTCCCAGTGGGACGGTGGCGCGATTTGATGGGCAGCGAGGCTCACTCGACCTGCTTCGCCTTCCGGAAGCTCGACGAATCCTCCAAAGATCGATCGCGCTGCCGACGCACTCGATCGGCGCGCGAGCACGCTCAGTGCTTCGCGGTCCAGCCCGAGGCCCGCCGCCTGCGTCGCGGCCGCTGCGAGGGCTGCAAAACCCGAAGCGCTGGACGCGAGTCCGGCCGCTGTCGGAAAACGATTGGAGCTCGTTACGGTTGCCTTCCATTGCAGGCCCCCGGCCCGACGTACACGATTCAACATTGCGATCGCACGCCGACTCTCGCGTGGCGTAGCGGGCCGCCCATCTAGGATGACGACGTCGCTTTCGAGGCACTCCGCAAAGCAGACCTCCGTCTCGGTGACGAGCTGGTCGAGCGTCAATGATATGCTTGGAACTGCTGGAACGTTGTGTTCGAGGTCCGTTTTGCCCCAATACTTCGCCAGGGCGATGTTGGCGCGGGCCGAAGCGCGCGCGCGCATGTTTCTAGAAGTCACGTGGGAACCTCGTCGACGAACGAGCGAGACCCGAGAACGTCGCGAATGCGGTGGGCGTGTTTCTCGTCCTCTGCCAGTGCGACGATACAGCCTCCTCCGCCCGCGCCAGTGATTTTTGCGCCGAGAGCCCCCTGAGATTTGGCAAGACTGCACAGTTCCTCCACTTTGGGGGTGCACAGAAGAAGGGAGCACAAGATGTCATGGTTCCAGTCGAGAAGGCGACCCAGCGTGTGCATGTCGCCCGCGGATAGCGCTCCTTCGGCTTCACTCACCAGATCAGACACGTCGTCGAACTTCTCACCGACACCGGCCGGATCTCTTGCTCGCTGACACGCCACGAGCGAAACCATTTCTTTCGTGTTAGACGCTGCTCCGCTGTGGGCGATCACCAGATGAATCGGCTGCGCCAGCGATAGGCGTTTGAGGGGCGCCCCGCTTTGGTATCGCAGCACCCCCCCAATGGCGGACGTCATGTTGTCGATGCCAGACGCGACCCCGTGAAACACATCCTCCCACTGGTGCACCATCGTCCCAAGGTCCTCTCGCGATCGGCTGATGCAGAGCGCCTGGTCGATTGCATCAAAGACGGCGACACCCAACGCCGCCGAACAACCGAGTCCTGCGCCGGAGGGAAGGTCGACTCGTGCGTCCACACGTAGTCCAGGGCGATCGGGGTAGGCCGCCAACGCAATCGCAAAGGCCCGTCCGAGCGAATCCTCCCCATTGCTGCGAGGGCGCACCCGCGCGCCCCAAGGTGACACCGCGAGCAGGTCCTCGTCCGCCAACCGAGCAACGGCGCTTACTCCTCTCTTAATTCCCACGGCGATCGCTGGAGAGCCATGGACAACGGCGTGTTCTCCTAGAAAGATGACTTTGCCCCGTCCAAATCCGACGCGTGAATCAGCCATCTACGCTCGACGAACCGTTAGCTTGTCGGCGAGTCGAACCAACATGCTCTGACCTTGCGGACTGAAGGGAGCGTCGTTCAAGACCGCGTCGGCTTGCTGCCTAAGTGTCCTGATCCTTCGTTCGAGGCGCTCGACGATGCCCAGGTCGTGCAGGAGGTCTCGCGCCTTGTTCAATTCTCGATCCGAAACATCGCTGCGCCCGACAATTCGTTCCACCGGCTGGCGCGCAGCCCGGTCGCTCGACTGCCGCAGCTCGGCCAAAACGCTGCTGAGCTTCCCGTGTTGAAGGTCCAGGCCGGGCTTCCCCGTAGCTTCTGGCGAACCAAGCGCCCCAAGCAGGTCGTCCCGAATTTGGAACGCCTCACCAATGGGTCTCGCCCAGGTACTCAGCGCTTCCCTCTGCCTCTGGCTCGCTTCGCCGAGGAGCGCTCCTAGCAACATTGGACCACGAACCGTGTAACTAGTGGTCTTGAGACCATGCATTCGGGCCACGTCGGCGTCCCCGATCAGGTCGAGGTGCTGGCCGCAGTACACCTCTTTCTGGATCTGAAGGAACAGCGAGAGGGCGGTCGACCAGGATTGTACCGAATAGGGGGCTCGCATGAATAGCTCCCATGCGTAGGCGGATGCGAGATCACCCGCCAGCACGGCGAGCGCAGCGCCCAAGTGCCGGTTGTGATGGATCCGATTCAAGCTGGCATGGACGGCGGCGCCTCCGCGTCGAACCTCGTCTCCGTCCATCCAGTCGTCGTGAATCAGCAGGTAGCTCTGCAAGAGCTCGAGAGATCCCGAGAGCTCGAGAAGGGGTTCCATCCCCTCTCCGGGGCGCACACACCGGTAAGCGGCCGCCGCTAATGCTGGACGAAGGCGCTTGCCGCCTCGCATTGTCAGCGCTTCGATCTCCTCCACGAGCTCCAAGGTAGGGCTGGAGATGCTTCGGGTTTCGCGCATCTTCTCGTCGAAAAACCGTGCAAGGCTTTCATCGACGCCGGCTCGGAGCTCCCGCAACCACGCCAACGACTCGGCGGTTGGCGGCTCTTCTGGGATTCTGCCCTCTTCGACGCCGAGCCCAAGCGATGCTTTCAGTGGTTGCATTGTGTCTCCGATTTCATTTGGTGCGGGAACGGCGTCGATTCCAAAGCGCCAGCGCCATTACGGGGAAGTACTGCCGGTAGAGTCGGTAGTTCAGCAGCGCGGTCTCGAAAAACACGCCGACGAATTCCCCGTCGGGCCATTCACCCGAGTCCTGCTGCGTGGTTTCGAGAAACTTCGCTGCACGCCCGAGAGCCGCATCATCGGCCTCGCCAGCTTCGATGAGCGCGAGGAGTGCCCAGGCCGTCTGCACCGAAAGCCCCGCATGTGAGTCGACGTAGCGGCCAGTCGAACCGCCCGAGTGGTGCTCGCCCCAGCCACCGTCAGAGCGCTGATGCGCCAGAAACCAGCGGCATGCCTTTCGAATTCGCTCGTGGCCGGGCAGGATGCCCGCGGCCAGCAGTCCACGGACGCCGAACATCGTGCCGTAGATGTAGTGGACGCCCCAGGCGGGGTCCCAAGTGCCATCCGCGTTCTGCGCCTTGAGGAGGAAGTCTCGGCCGCGGTCTTTGGCACACTCGATTCGATGTCGAAGAAGATCGGGATATCGCTTCTGGATCTCGTGCAGGGCGATGAGGCAGGATGCCGTGCACTCGACGTACGAGCGCTCCACCATGCAGCGCCCGAACATCTCTGATGGGTTCATCCAATCGAGTGGAAACGCGGTCTTGCTCGGCTCGTAGCTGCCAAAACCCCCGTCGACGTTCTGACAGCGGAGAATGAAGCGACCTGCGCGCGCTGCGCCCTCGCGACCAAGACGCTCAGGGCTGGTCTGCAGTATGGCGACGAGCGCTTCGGCCGTACAGTCGCTGACCGGCCATCCATGGCCGACCTCGGAGAAACACCAGCCGCCACTGGGGTCGATTCGGTGTGCGGCCTGATAGTCGAACTTCGCACTCTCGATTTGCTGCCCGGCGAGAAACGAGGCCCCTCGCGTCAGCGCTTCGCTGCGCGCGGCGTCCGGAAGCGCCGAAAGGGACTGAAGTGCAAACGACGTATCCCAGCACACGCTTCCGGCACCCGCGATTCGAGACCCTTCGTGCTCGTCCTCCCAGAACCAGGCATCGAGCTTCTCGATTGCTCGATTTAGATCGCCGTCCTCCGGGTCGTCAAACCAGAGCACGAGAACCGTGAGGAGACCGTTCACCGGAGAAAGCGACAAATAGCCGCTCGCTCGAAGGTCGCGCCGCATCCGTTCGCGAAGTCGCTGGAGGACGCGTTGACGAACGCCCTTGAGGTGGACGCGCTCGTAGCATCGACTCAGTCCGAACATCGCCCGAAGTCCGGTGCTAGCGCGAAAGGGGGCATCCTCTTCCCGAATGTCTGTCACAAGGCTCCGGAAATTGATGTCCTCGTACCGGTCGACGTAGAGCTCGGCGCGAAGCTCACAGAGCACCGTCGCATACGAAGCGACCGATCGTTGAGCGTAGAGCGCAGCAAGTCCGAGATAAATCGAGCGGGTATGGCAGTAGTAGTTCGCGGGATGGATAGGGACGCGAGACGGAAGCGCCCAGACTTCCGGCAGGATCGGATTGATGCCTTCCCAGTCGTAGAGGTCGAGGAGTGCCAGCCAGACTCGGCCCCAGGTCGGAATCCGCAGCACGCCTCCTTCGCTGTCGAACATGCGACGCGCGTCCTTCAGCCACGGTGTGGTGGCGGAGACGCCGACAAGACGCGCCGCGACGTAGACCAGCGTCGTGACGAACAGGCTTCCTTCGTCGAAGGGATGAAGCCCCCATACACCGGCCGCGTTCCGCGTGGTTCGGAAGTGCGTGAGGATGCCGTCACGGCGTTTCAGCGGGATCTCCATCCCGATGATGTGCGCGGCGATCGTGAACTGTGCGGTCAGCATGGGGCACCAAACGCACTCTCCTTCCCAGCTGCCGTCGCTTCGCTGCATTCGAAGGAGCGCGTCGACGCCCCGCTCGAGCGCCATGCTTTCCGTGGATGGCCTATCTCTAAGCGCGTGCACGAGCATGCGTCCTCACTCCGCTTCAGCGATCCTGCGCGCTGCCGACGCGCTGAACTGTCCGATTCCCACGAGCTTGGCCGCGACTGCGTCGATGCGGTCCTGCGCTACACCGGCCGCCAACGCGACGGAGCGCGCGTGAAGGTTCATGTGGCCGCGCTGAATTCCTTCTGCCGCAAGCGCACAGAGCGCCCCAAGGTTCTGCGCGAGCCCGACCGAAGCCATGACCATGGCCAGCTCCCGCGCAGTCTCCGCACGAAGCAGCTTTCGAAGGACCCGCAGCGTGGGCTGCACGCGAGTTGATCCGCCAACCGTCCCGACCGCCATCGGAAGCTCGATCTCGCCGTGAAGGTAGCCGCCCTTTCGCGACCAACGAGTGAGCGGTTCGTATTTCCCGTTTCGCGCAGCATATGCGTGCGCGCCTGCCTCGAGACCCCGCCAGTCGTTGCCGGTTGCGATGCCGACCGCGTCGATCCCGTTCATCACGCCCTTGTTGTGCGTGGCAGCGCGATAGGGATCGGCCGCCGCGAATCGATAGGCCTCGACGACGCCCTCGGCCACGGCGGACCCTTCACGCCCTTGCCTCGCAAGAAGCTCTTCGCGAATGCTGCATTGCGCGCGAGCCAATCGGCGGTCCGCGAGGTTGCTCAAGATCCGAAGACGAACCCGCCCTCCGCTCACTTCCTCAATCAGTGGCGCAACGCCTTCCGCCATGTCGTTGACGATGTTGGCGCCCATCGCGTCTCGGCAATCGACTAAGAGATGGACGACCAGCATCTGCGGTTCGGAGTCGAGCAGGCGCACTTCGAGTGCTTTTGCCCCACCACCGCGCGCGACCATGTTCGGGTGGCGTTCGTTCGCCCCATGGAGAATTCGATCGGTCGCTGCTTCGATGGCGTGGCGGGACCGATGCGGGTCGTCGATCCCAAGCACTTGAACTTGGGCGATCATGAGTGACTCGCTTGCCCCGGCGGTAAAGCCACCCGAGACCCGAATGAGCTTGGCCATGTTGCTCGCTGCCGCAACGACGGACGGCTCTTCGACGGCCATCGGCACGACGTAGTCCCGCCCGTTGACCTGAAAGTTCAGACCTAGACCGATCGGTAAACGAATGACTCCGATGCAGTTCTCCACCATCTTGTCTGCGATGGCGATTCCGTCCACCCCGGTCCCCTGAAGCAAGAGCAGCTCTTCGCCGGATAGGTCGAAGCGTCGTGCGAGCTCTCGATGTCGGCCGTCCAGGTCGAGCCGGTAGAAACCAGGGATCCGTGACGAGGGTCGCTCCAATTTCGTAGCCCGTGCATTTGCCCTCATGCCGCGTCCATGCTTTGAGGCCACTCACCCATCGCTGAACCCGCCACCATCAACCTCGACAATGGGGTCCACATGGCTTCGTACTCGTCGCGCAGAAGCGCATCGTCGGTACACCCGGCCATGCAAAGCGAGATCGCCTCGTCGACTTCTCGTCGACTGATCTTGACTTCCTGGCCAATGATGAACATTGCATCGTTCCGATAGGCGGTTCCGATGGTCTTCACGGCCAACCACAGAGGAAGCAAACAGAAGAGGCGAATCTCCCGATGCTGGGCGGGCACCGCGAGGGCGTAGTTGAGTGCGCGGTCGAGGTTCAGACGGGTGAGGTCGAAGAGTGGAATGACCACACGGTGCGCTGCATGACGGTGATTGGGGTCGGTGAGCTCTCGGTGCCGCAGGCCTTGTGCGCGGCAAAGAGACCGAGGAACGAAGGACCAACCCCGATGCAAGTCGTCGGTGATGTCCTTCAAGATGTTGACGAGCTGAAGTCCTGTTCCGAACGACTCGGCATGCTCGGCCAGTCGTCGCGCAACATCACTTTCAGGTTCGAGCTCCATTTGCGACACGAAGAGCTCGGTTAGCATGTGCCCCACCGTACCTGCGACGAAGTAGCAATAGCGCTGAAGGTCCTCGCTCGTCGATGGCGCGGTGATGCCGTCCCGGTCCGCGGGGCGATGGCTGTAGATCTGCATTCCTCGAGCCATCTCAGTAACCCATCGAAGCACGGCGCCACGCATTTCGGTTGGCACCGTATCGAGGACCGCCGTCACGCGGTGGATCTGTGAACACAACTCGATCTCGTGCGGCGGCGAGCCTCCCAGGCCCAACCAGGACTGCTCGAAGTCAGTCGCATCGCTCGCGTTCTGAATGACGTCGTGGAACCCCCGGTACCGTTCGTCGCGCTCGCCGATCGTGAACGCCTCGTTGTCTTCGACCGCGTCGATGATGCGGCAAAGTAGGTAGCCGCAAGTCACCGCCTTTCGTAGGTCGCCTGGAAGCACCTCGATGGGACGCGAAAACGTCCGGGAAACCTGGCGAAGGCTGGTCGTGCAAAAGTCCCAGTCAGTTTGCATGCTGTTTCTCCTTAGAAGGTTGAGGCGATCGAAAGAAACCGGCGCGATCCCAGGATTCGGGAGCAGCCCAAGCCAAAGAACGCGAGCGGATTGCAGCGGGCTGCGGGTGCATGCTCGCCCATGGCCATTTGAGCCAAGTGGCGAGGTCCCCGACGGTCCGGGGCTCCGACCGTAGTGCTGCAGCGCCTGCGCGGATCGCTACGCGAGAGAAGGCTTGGACGAACTCGGCACGACTGGTGGATGATGCACCGAGTAGGTTCATCGTTCGACTCCGGTGGGCGGCGCCGGAGCGCCAGGTCCGGTAGATCGAATCTCGAATCGCCTCCGAGCCAGCGTCCCCTCGGACGAACGCCTGATAGATCGCGTTGGAGAGAAGCTCGGGGATGTAGCTCTGGCTAGAGCGCCGGTGAGCGTATTCGGTCAAGCTCTGAGCTCGTGCGAGGGCCTCAGCGTCGAGCAGCGACATCGTGATTCCCATCGCAGTCAATGGATGAAAGACCCCCGCCGCGTCACCGACCAGCCCAACCCCGGTTTCGGCTTGATAACATCGAGGACGAAACGCGTTGGCCGCCCACGAGAGCGATGTGCTCGAGAGCGCCTCGCGGACGCCTTCACGCAGAGGGGCAGGCAGCACCTCCGCGAACGACTTCCAGATCCATTCCGGTGCATGCACGCCGCGACGCATCTCGTTTGGCACGTCGAAACAGATTCGGATCCGATGCTCGTCGATGCGATACGCGAGGACTGGGCCTGGACCTCCCACGATGACGTGTCCGTATCGATCGAAAGGTAGTTGACTCCGGGTGACGATCAGACCTGCCATCAGCGAGATCGAAATCTGGTCCTTGCGAGGCGCCTGCCCGAAAACCAAGTCTTGCGAAGAACGACCCGTCGCAAGGACGACGCGTTTGGTGCGAACCCGCTCTGGCTCCCCACCCCGAACGGAGAGCTCTACAGCGTCCGGGCCTGCCGGCCGCCCGCGCATGCCCTCGGCGTAGTCCACTTGCGGCAATTCCGCGACACGCCGTCGAAGATGGGCGACGAGGGTTTCGTGCTCACAGGCGACTCCGGTTGCACCGCCTGGATAGTCGAGCCGGATGGGCCCCAGCCCATCGTTTGGAAAAACGACGAACCCCCGCGCTTCCACGGTGTTTTCTAGGCCTTCCAGGAGCCTGTAGGCGCTCAAAACCCGCCTGCCCTCGGGGTGAATCCATTCGCCTGCGAAACGGCGCGCCGCGTTTGGGTTCGACTCGACCAGCAGGACAGATGCGCCTCGCGCCGCAAAGCAAGCGGCGGTCGTACATCCTCCGGGTCCGGCGCCGATCACGACTACGTCGTAGGTAGTGCCCAAGCGACCGAGCTCAACTGTCCTGTGCGTGACCCCCATCCCTGCACGAGTATTCGTAGCGCGCCGCGCGTTACCACAACATTCGGCTCGATGGATCAGTTCATCCTGTCGATCATCCAAATCAACACGTCAACGGTTTCGTGCGATCGCGATCTTTACGCAGTGTCCTGTTAGATCGAATCACGCCTCGCGAACTTTACGTTGTGTTCGTTCTACGGGTTGATTCGTCTATTGATCGCCGTTCAATGACCAGTGCACACCAACGAGTCGATCCCAGGGACGAGTCACGCGTTTTAACTTCATCGAGCGGTTGAGCGCGCTAAACCGCAGCACGTCGATCATAGGTACGACGTAGGAGGCAATCGAATGACCAACACTCCAGCAGGCATCGCATCCATCGGGCTTCAGCTGCCACCGCTTTTCATGCCGGTGACGGAGCTCGCAGCCCTTCGCAGCGTGGACCCCAACAAGTATACAAAAGGTCTAGGTTGCATCGACATCGCCCTATGCCCCTCCGGGCACGACGCGGTGACCTTGGCCGTTGGGGCCGCAAAACGCGCACTTTCGCGCTGGAACGGCTCTGTCGAAGATATCGGGCTCGTTGCGGTGGGGACCGAAAGCGCAAAGGACATGAGTCGTCCGCTCAGTGCCTGGGTCGCCGGAGAGCTCGGTCTCGCTGGCGCCTATCGGTCGTACGAAGTGAAACACGCGTGCTACGGCGGCACGCTCGCGTTACGCCAAGCGCTCGAGTGGAAATGGTCGGGCGCGGGTGCTGGTAAGGCAGCGCTCGTGATCGCTTCGGACGTGGCGCTCTATGCGCCGGGAGATCCCGGCGAGCCGACTCAGGGCGCGGGTGCGGTTGCGATGATTATCGACGAGCCCACGATCGCAGGCATCGCGCCAACGTCGTTTCCTTTCAGCAGTCCGGCGTTCGATTTCTGGCGGCCGGTCGGCGATGCGTTTCCGTCTGTCGACGGACAACTCAGCCTCGACTGTTACAAACACGCCGTGGCGGAGTGCTTCGGTGCGCTCATTGGCGATCGAGACGCGCGTTCGGTGCTCTCGGAGTACCAATCCATGTGCTTCCACGTGCCGTTCCCGAAAATGGTCAAAAAAGCGGTGCTTCATTTTGGCGAGCAGCTTGGCTGGTCGGCGCAGGAAGCCGAGCGTCTCTACCTCGAGAAAGTCGAGGACACGCTCGAGTGGAATCAGCTCGTCGGAAACGCGTACACGGCAAGCCTGTGGATCTCCGTGGCTCGTGCCCTGGTCGGCCTCAAAAAGGGCGCGCGGATCACGGCATTCTCGTATGGCTCCGGTTATGGCGCAGAGCTCTTGCAGCTGACCGCCGGTCCGGCGGCAGCAAAGGCAGCATGGGTCTCTGACGTGGAGGAAGATCTGCGGTCGCGAAAACCCGTCGACATGGGCGGCTACGAAGCGCTTCGAGGCCATGCCAGAGCAACTGCCTAAGCCACCGAGCTCCGAGCCTGCGCCCGAGATCCGCGCCCGCAAAGCCGACCATCTGGACTTGTGTGAAGGGCAGGACGTGGGGTTCCGTGGGATCACGACCCTGTTGGAGGGTGTGAACCTGCTGCATCAGTCGCTGCCCGAGCTCAGCACCGCCGAGCTGAGCACCGAGGTTGTGCTGCTGGGCCGCCGACTTCAGGCTCCGATTGTCATTGCCGCGATGACGGGCGGGCACGAGCGGGCGGCGAGCATCAACCGCTCGCTTGCAACGATCGCCCAAGAACGAGGCCTCGGCTTTGGGCTCGGGAGCCAGCGCGCGATGCAGCGAGATCCGGCGATGGATTGGACGTATCGCGTTCGGGAATGGGCACCCGATATCCTGCTGTTTGGAAATATCGGTGTCGTGCAGGCGCGTGAAACCGCGACGAAAGACCTCGAAGCGCTCGTTCGGGATGTCGGGGCCGACGCGCTTTGCGTGCACCTGAACCCAGCCATGGAGCTCATTCAGTCCGACGGTGACCGCGACTTCCGAGGCTGCGTGCAGACGCTGAAGCGATTGTGCAACGAGCTCCCTTTTCCGATTGTGGCGAAGGAAACCGGCAATGGGATGAGTCCGCAAACGATCGAGAAGCTCGTTGGCGCCGGGGTCCAATACGTCGACACTTCCGGCGCCGGAGGAACCTCGTGGGTGGGCGTCGAGACCCTGCGGGCCGACGGGATTCGACGGTCCATGGGGAACCGGCTCTGGGACTGGGGGGTTCCGACTGCGGCTTCGGTGTACTTCGCCGCGCGCGCATCGTTGACTACGATCGCAACGGGCGGAGTTCGGTCCGGGCTCGACGTCGCACGGGCGATCGCGCTTGGGGCACGGGCCGCAGGAATCGCAAGGCCGGTACTTCAAGCGCTGAGCCGCGACGGCGAGGACGGCGCGTATCGGTACCTCGAGGAGGTGGTGCAGGAGCTCAGGTCCGTGATGCTGTTGACCGGGACGCGTGAGCTCGCCGACCTCAGCCAGGCACCCCGCATCATCACCGGCGAGCTCGAGAAGTGGCTTGCACTGTCGCGAGGAGGCGCGTGACCCTGCGCGCAATCGTCGTCGACGATGAGCCGCTCGCACGAGAGGAGCTCACATTTCTGCTCCACCAATGCGAGGGGATCGAAGTCGTTGGTGAGACTGGAATCGCGTTGGAAGCGGAGCGGCTATGCGAGGACGCGGGGCCGCAGATCGCCTTCATCGATCTTCGAATGCCTGGACTCGACGGTATCGCCCTGGCGAATCTTCTTCGTAACAAGCACCCGGAGCTCTCGGTGGTGATCGTATCGGCGTTCGATGACTGCGCCCTGCGAGGGTTCGAGGCGCAGATCATTGACTACCTCCTCAAGCCGGTGAGGCTCGAGCGACTTCGGCGGGCCCTCGAGCGTCTACCCGCCGCGCGCACAGGCTCCGTCCAGGGTTCCAGGGGGCTCGAGCGCTTCGCGGTTCGCCGCAAGAGTCGGTACGTCGTTGTAGAAGTGCGCGACGTGGTCTATTTCGAGGCTCGGGGCGAGTTTGTCTGGGCCGTGACGGAAGAGGACCGTTTCGCGATCGATCGAACGCTCGCCAACCTGGTCGACCAGCTCGATACCAAGATCTTCTTTCAGTCGCATCGAAGCTGCATCGTTCGTATCGATCGTATCCGCACCATCGAGCCGGCAGGCGCTCGAAGCTTTCGCCTGCACCTCGATCATCCGGATGAGCCAAAGGTTCCTCTCGCCCGTGACCGCGCCTCCAAGCTGCGGGAGCGAATCCCGTTTTTGCGCTAGACGCTACGCTGGACCTGCGGTTCGGTCTGGCGAGCTGGTCCTCGTCGGTTGGCTTCCTCTGCTGCCATCTTCGCGATCCTCCTCGCCCGCTCTCCGGGCCCTAGTCCCGCGCCCAGCGAACGCCAGTCACCGTTTCGCTAACGTCCCAGAGCCTTCGTGCAACCTCATCGCGGCGCGCGATCGGCTTGGGCTTGGTGACTTTGAAGTCCGCGATGTACTTCCCCGTCACGCCTTCGAGCTCCGGCGAGGTAGCCGCCCAGACGACACACTTGTGTCCTTCCGACTCGTCCTTCGCGAAAAAGCCCCAAACCGATCCGATGACCTTCTTGGCAAAGTGGGAATTGTTGCCAAGACCCAAGTTGGTGAAGATGAGGCCGGGGTGTGCGGCGTTGACCGTGATCTTCGTGCCTTCGAGCCGGCGGGCAAGCTCGCGGGCGAAGTAGATGTTGCAGAGCTTGCTCACGGAATAGGGGCCGAGCATCCAGTAACGGCGCTCGAAGGTGAGGTCGTCGAAGTCGAGGCGCGCGATCACGTAGCTGTTCGAGGTCACATTGACGATTCGCGCCCGCTCCGCTCGGCGAAGGGCCGGGAGCAGCTTGAGGGTCATGGCGAATGGGGCGAAGTGGTTTACCGCCATGGTTTGCTCGAGCCCTTCGGAGGTCAGGATGCGATTCCGGTTCACAACGCCCGCGTTGTTGACGAGAATGTCGACGGGCAGGTCGAGGGCGAGGATCTCGTCCGCTGCGCGCCTGGCCTCGGAGAGGAGCGACAGGTCTGCGATGATCGAGATGGGCTCGGCGCCCCCGGCGCCCCGAATCTCTTGGGCCACTGTTTCGCATTTTGTGGGGTTTCGGGCGACGAGGATCACCCTGGCGCCATCGGCCGCGAGCGCCAGAGCGGTGCCCTTGCCAATACCGCTCGTCGGCCCGGTCACGACCACGTTCTTCCCCGCGAGGTCTGATGTGCTCATGCCGTCCCTTTCTCGGCTCGGAGTCTCGCTAGGACTGCCTCGTCTCCGCGGACCGGAAGACCGGCGGCGAGGTAGACGGCGTCGATGACCCGCATGTTCTTGAGAGAATCGGCGACAGTCGTCACGGGCTGCGTGCCATCGCGCACCGCGTCGGCGAAGGAGGCCAGCTGCGTCCCGTAGGTCGAGCCACCTGGGACACGTTCGCGCCGCACGCCAGCGTCAGAGCGGATCGTGAGTCGATGGCCGACTTCAGGCTTCACGTAGTTGAAGATGCGGATGCTTGCGCGCGAGCCGTGGATCTTCATCGAGAGCGAAAACACGTGGCGGCTCCGCATGCTGACGAGGAGCCGAACCTGCCCGCCCGAGGGGAGCTGCATCCTCGCTCGCATCCAACGGTCGATGAGCGCGCCGTGGAGGCCGGCGACTGCTTCGAGGACGACCGGTTCCTCCTCGGTGACCGCCCGGATGAACCCGATGGGGTAGCAGCCCATGTCGATGGTTCCGCCGCCGCCGGTCTCGTAGTTGAATCGAAAGTCCGTGAACGGCCAATACGCACAAAAGGTTGCCTCGATGTGCTCGATCTCGCCGATCTCACCACTTCGAATCATATCGCGAACTCGGTTGACGAGCGGGTGATAGCGAAAGTGCATCGCCTCCGCGACGACTAAGTTGGTTCCCTCCGCGGCACGGAGCACGCGTTCAACCTCTTTCGCGTTGGCTGCGAAAGGCTTCTCGCAGAGAACGTGCTTGCCCGCTTCGATGGCCTCGATGCACCAGTCCGCGTGCATGCTGATGGGCAGTGGAACGTAGACCGCATCGATGTCCGGGTTCGCAAGGAGCTCATGGAACGAGCGGTAGGTCTGCGGGATCCGGTGCTTCTTGGCGTAGCGCCGGAGGTACTGCTCCGGGTGGTACTTCTCGGCGACGGCCACGACGTCGATGCTGTCGAGATTGGGGGCGTGCTTGAGCACCGCAAACGGCGCGATTCGGGCGGCGCCGAGAATTCCGAGCCGTACCGGGTTAGTCATACTCGTCGCGGTACCTACCACTGTTGCAATCCGATTGCGACTGCGGCACAAGGCATCGATGACCTCAGTACCGCTCTACCGTTCGCGGCCCGGCGGACACGAGATTCAACCCGCGTCCCAGCCCGAAGCCACGAAGATCAACGACTTCATTTATCTGTCCGAAGGCTTGTCGAACGCGTTCCTGATCACGACACCGGAAGGCCGAATCGTCATCAACACCGGCATGGGATTCGAAGCGCCGGTTCACAAACGCAACTTCGACGCGGTGGACGACGGGTCGACCCGCTACATCCTGTTCACGCAGGGTCACGTCGACCATGTCGGGGGAACGGACCTGTTTCGTGAAGAAGGCACCAAGGTCGTCGCTCACGCGAACAACCAGGCGCATCAGGCGGACGATTCTCGCATATCGGCATTCCGCGCCATGCGGAGCGGGTTCGCCTTTGCCGACGCCATCGCGAAAGCGTTCCGATACATTCAAGAAAACATTGGTGGCGGGATCCCCCCCCAGTCGAGTCCGACGCCCGACATCACCTTCGACGACCGCTACGAGCTGGAGCTCGGCGGCGTGCGCATGGAGCTATTCTGGACCCCAGGTGGAGAAACGACCGACTCGATGGTCATCTGGCTGCCCGATCACGAGGTCTGCTTCACCGGCAACCTCTTCAGCGCGCTGTTCGGCCATTTCCCGAACCTCGTCACGGTTCGTGGCGATCGGTATCGGGAGGCGTTGGTTTTCATCGACTCGCTCGAGCGGGTGCTCGCGCTCGAACCGAAGCTTCTGCTGCCAGGTCACGGCGGACCGGTTGTCGGCAAGGAGACGATTCGAGCGGAGCTCACCCGTTTGCGGGATGCGGTTCGGTATGTGCACGACGAGACAGTCAAGGGGATGAACCACGGCAAGGACATCCACACACTCATGCGCGAGATTCAACTCCCGCCCGAGCTCGAGGTCGGGGAAGGGTACGGGAAGGTCTCTTGGAGCGTTCGGGCCATTTGGGAGAACTACGCTGGCTGGTTCCATCACAGCTCGACCACCGAGCTCTACGACGTTCCTGCGAAGGCCGTGCACAGAGATCTCGTAGAGCTAGCTGGCGGGGCCGATGCCATTGCGAAGCGGGCCCAAAAAAGGCTCGAAGCCGGGGCGCCGGTCGAAGCCATCCATCTCGCCGAAGTGGCGCTCTCCGGAGCTCCGACCAATGTGGCGTCGCTCGAGGTGATGATCGCCGCGCACGAGAAGCTCGAATCCGAGAGTGAAAACTTTTGGCTTACCCAGTGGCTGCGAAAGCAGCTGGCCGACCGGCGCGCAACACTTGCGGCTAAGGCAAAGGACCCTCAATCATGAGTGAGCGCCCCAACGACATCCACATCGACGACCTCCGGGAGCCAGTCCTCACGCCGATGCAGAAGATGTTGCGCGAGGGCCTGGCGGGAGCGGAGGTCGTCTTCACGGTGGACGCCGTGTTGGGCGATGCCAAGGAGCGCACGGGCCTCTCGGATTTTGGGCCCGAGGACTTCGTGGAGCGGCTGCAGGTGTGGTGCCTATCCACGGATGAAGACTCCGGGCTCGGACCGATGGGCAGGTTGCGTTTCTACAACGACATGGTCCGCTACGCGGCAAATCGCTTGCGGTTCCACGACCTGTTGAAGCGGCATCCAGAGATCCTCGACGTCCAAATCAAGCAGCCGATCATCATTGCAGGGCTGCCGCGCTCCGGAACCACCCATTTGGTGAACCTCATCGCGGCCGACGCGCGCCTGCGCTCGCTCCCGTATTGGGAGAGCCTCGAGCCGATTCCGGATGCGGCGATGGAGCCGGGGCCAAAGGAGCAAGACCCGCGATACATGAAGTGCGCGGGCGAATATCAAATGCTCGAACAGGTCGCTCCACTTCTGCGCAACATGCACGATCTCGCGCCCGACCACGTTCACGAGGAAATCGAGATCGGCGCGCTCGACTTCTCCACCTATCTGCCCGAGTGGAACGCGATGACGCCCCGCTGGCGCGACTACTACTATGCGCACGACCAGCGGCCACACTACGACTACCAAAAGAACGTCCTCAAAGCATTGCAATGGCTGCGTGGCCCGGACCGCTGGATCTTGAAGTCGCCGCAGCACATGGAGCAGCTCGGCCCTCTCATCGAGACGTTTCCCGATGCAACGGTGGCGATCACGCACCGGGACCCAGTGTCGGTCGTGGCATCGGCGATCACGATGCTGACCTATGGAGATCGGATGCGGCGAACCAAGGTTGATCCACCCGCCGTTGCGGCCTACTGGGCGGACCGCGTGGAGCACCTGCTTCGGGCCTGCGTGCGGGACAGAGAGCTCCTACCGGCGGATCGAAGTATCGATGTGCTCTTTCACGAATTCATGGGGGACGACATCGCGACGGTGGAGCGGATTTACGAGGTTGCCGGTTTGCTGATGAGCGACGAGGCACGCGCGTCACTCGACGCTTACATGACGGAGAACCCGCGCGGCAAGCACGGGCGCATCGTCTACGACCTCGTCGGTGACTTCGGCGTGGATCCGGACGCGCTTCGAAGCCGCTTCGATTTCTACTACGACCGCTTTCCTGTGGAGATCGAACGAACCTGATGCTGGTGTGCCGATCTTGGAGCTAGCCGTCTTCGACCAGAAATCTCGTGCTGTCGCGTACCTGCTTGACCGTCGAGCGATAGTGGTCGCGTTCGAAATACGCCTGGAGTGGCAGGTTGATGGCGAGAACCTGCGGGCGTCCCTGCCATCGAAGCGCGTCGCCATCGAACTCACGCACCCGTCCCATGGCGACGGCGCTGCTGGCATCTTGCAAAGACAGGTCGGCCAGATCCCGCTCCAGCGCTCGGAACCTCCCCTCGTCGACTGGATCGACGAACTTCATCGCTCTTCCATAGAGGTTGGCGTTGTGGAATCCCTGCGGGTTGTTGACCAGACCGTCGCACCCAACTCGCGTCGCCATTAGCCGCAGCAGCTCCCCCTGCCAGCGGAACAAGCCGAGGCCCGGATATCTTTGGTCAGGCAGCGGCGGTTGATTCGACGGGAAGTCGGTACGGGGATCCTGCATCAGAAGCCATTCGATGCTCAGCATCCTATGCGTGGTGCCGTCGGGGAGCCGCAGCGGTCGAAAGCCGAGAACCATCTCGATGAGCAGGTGGTCCGCATCCCGCTGGTCGAAATGGATACGCAGCCTGTGACGTGACGCATCGCTTGTGTCGACTGATAGGAGTAGCTTCTCGAAGCCTTTGTCACGCAGCAACTGCAAGAAGCCATACCGCTCGAGCGCGAGCTGCCCACCTTCGGCGCTGTACAGCCCCAGGAAGCGATCGACCCGGCCTTCCGGTGGCCCCAACAGGCTCGCTAGATCACTCTCCGATAGCTGCGGGTCCTCGTGGGCCAGCTCTGCACGCGTCAGCCGGTCGTACACGCGACCGTATTGCGCTTGGACGCCGGCGGGCCGAAGCCAATCACGCAGATCGCGCAACCGGCTCATCATCCCCTGGCGAACGATCGTCATGAGAACGGATGGTATACGCCTTTCATGGTCTTGAGAAAGGGCTCTCGAAATCTTCGGTTGGGGACGGTCCTCTGGTTGAATAGAAACCTCGACCTTCGCAGTCTGAAGTCGACGACGAGATCACGCTGGAGGCCACCAAGCTCGCCGAGGCTTGCCCAATCGTGCTTAGCAACCGCGTTTATGAAGTGATGCAAAAGTAGAGCCGGCACTAGCGGAACGCAATGGCGTTTGCCTCACAGTTGTACCCGCACGGTCTGCACCGCGTTGGCGTGCAACGAGTCATCTTCAAGGCCGTCGAGATGCTTGCCGGCCTGCACAGCCCGATCGCCGGGGCGAATCGTGCGACTGAACTGTGCCAGCACGTAGAAGATGGGCGTGTAGTAGACGTGGCCGGACTGCACGTCGATCATGATCGGTGCCGTCTTCGGGCGCTTGGCTCAGGATGAGCTCCTGCGTGCTTGTTGAGGGTGAAGTGAGGTTACCGGTTCACGAGCGGCGTGGAAGGCTGGGCGCGCCGTTCATCCCCTTGACTCGTCGCCTCGGAGTCCACACGCCACGAACGCTCCTCCGCGAGAAAGTTGAGCGGGTCGGTCTCGGGTTTGACCTTGTCGTAGATCGTTGGGAAGGCTCCCACTGCCTCGTACTTCGTTCGCATCTCTTGCCAGAGCGAGTGATCGAACATTTCGCGGAACTCTTCCTCGGTGCTGAAGACGTCGCAGTAGGTGTGAAGGAAACCGCCGATCTCGCGAACGCGCTTCTCGAACCTTCGAACGCGGGTCACCGTGTCGAAGCGATCTTCGCCGTCTAGTATCCGCTGAGGAACGCCATAGAGGCCGAGATCGAGGAAGGCGCCGGTCTCGGGCTTCCCGCTGTACGGCTTTCCGTGATTGCCGGGCAGCCTCACGAGGCCGCCGTGGTCGATGACTTTGCAAGGGTAGGCGAGCAACGGGTAGATCTCCAACTCCTCGTGGGCGCGGTCGACCATCTCGGCGAAGTTCTCCGCCGGGAAGGCGAACTCCTGCCAAACCTGCTTCCGGATCGTGTTCTCCCGTTCTGCGTCCGGGCGCGTGCCCTTGAGGAAGGTCATGTTGGGCGGCAGCATCCAGCCCATCGTGTAGCGAAACCAGGCTTCGTTGGCCGTCGGGAGGATCTGCGCGAGGCACATGCACATGCTCCGGTCGTGGCGCATGAGGTAGTCGTACATCGGAATGAGCTCCTCGCGACGCCGACCTTCGCCGAGCTCGAGCATGCCCTCGACGTGCTTGTAGAACAGCCGTTTGGTCGCCTTGTCCACCGCGTTGACCGGCAGCCAGCTGCCGCGGACCTCGGTTTCGGTCGCGAGATATCCCTCCATCAGGACCGCGCGATCACGGCCGTAGATGAGAACCTCGATGAAGTGGGGAGGGTTCTCTGATTTTGCGAGACGCTCGTATTCCTCAGCGTAGGCTTCGAGCGAATAGAAGGGGCGGTAGACGAGCCGGACGTGCGACGGCGCCGCAATCACGCGCATCTCCACGGCGACGAGAAGCCCGAGCGTTCCGTGACTCCAGGGCAGGGCGCGGAAGAGCTCGGCGTGCTCATTGGCGGCCGTGACTCGAAGGAGCTCGCCTTTTGAGGTCACGATCTCGTACGCGACGACCGTGTCGTGGACGAGGCCGGCTACGTGGGAATGTGTCGTCATCCCGAGCGCCATCACGAGGCCGCCGAGCGTCGCGTCCTTCATCTCGATCGTGGCCGCGAGCTGAAGCCCTCGCTCGTCGAGATACGCGGCGGCGTCCCCAACGGTGACGAACGGCTCGACGCGAACGACGCCGCGCGCCTCGTCGACCTCGAGGATGTTTGTCAGGTCACTCATGTTGATCGTCTGTGACCCGGATTTGTCGGACATGCGGACGTTCAAAGACGCGGCGCCCTTACGATCGGTTCGCAGCGGCTTCCGCGCCCAGGCCTCTCCCGCCTCGCGTGCTTTGGCGTACCGCTTGACATCCGCTTGAATGCGGCTGACGCGCGCGTGGTGCTCAGACGGCTTTGGCTTGGGCCGGAACCACGATTTAACTCGCTCCACGGCGCCCGCCGCGGTGCCCACCGGAAGAGCCACTCCGATGATGATCCACTCGCGGTGCCCATCGGCCCAGCGCCCGAGTGCCTGCGTCAGTTTTTTGATTCGGTTCATTCGCACGTGTTGAGGAAGTGGGGGGCTTGTACGATTTCGTCGATTGCGCTATTTCTGGAACACTGTGGCAAAATAGTCGAGACCCAGGTTCAAGGGATTGGAGAGGAAGCACGCGATGCAACTTGCTGGCAAACGAGCGTTGGTGACCGGTGGCGGCACCGGTGTGGGTTTTGGATGCGCGCAGCGCCTGCTCGAGCATGGCGCCGAGGTGCTGATCGTCGGACGTCGCGACGACGTGCTCGAAGAGGCCGTCGGTAGGCTGAAGGCCCTCGTTCCCAAGGGCAAAGTCTCCTTCAAGGTCTGCGACATCACCGTTGAAGACGAAGTCATTGCAGCGGTCAACGCGGCCGCAGGTGAGGGCGGGCTCGACATCCTCGTCGCCAACGCCGGTAGCGGCTACCCGGGACCCATCCTCGATGCACCCGTCGACGCTTGGCAGTTCTGTTGTGAGCTCAACATCGTCGGCACCGCGACGTGCATCAAGCGCGCGGCGCTGTCGATGAAGGATAACGGCGGCGGAAGCATCATCACCATCTCCTCCGTCGGAGGCTCGAAGGTCGAAAAGTGGATGGCGACCTACAGCACGAGCAAGGCGGGCCTCGAAATGCTCACGCGCTGCGCGGCGGTGGAGCTTGCTCCTTTCCAGATCCGCGTGAATTGCATCGCGCCGGGCTACATCGACACCGAGGCCATCTCGGACAACTTCACTGGGGAGTTCATTCAGGGGCTCATCGCGCACACACCGCTTGGCCGTGCCGGTGCTCCCGAGGAAGTCGGCGACGCCGTCGTCTACCTGTCAGCGGACACGGGTAAGTGGGTCACGGGACAAGTCTTCAGCGTCTGTGGGGGAATGAGCATTCCCCAAGGCGACGACTTCGAGGAGCTCAATCGCATGATGTACGGCGACGAGCTCATGGACTCGGTCATGGGCAAAGCATGAGCTCAGCCCGGGAAGTCCGCGTCGGGGAGCCCTATCGCCCGCTCTTCGTGAAGTTGATTAACTTCTTCGGTCGCGCCGCCAACGCCGTTGGCGTCCAGCCGATTAAGCTGGACGCGGACCGTCTGATCGCGAAGGCGATCAAGCAGGCTAGCAGCTCCAACTTCGGCGGCGATGACTTTCGCGAGGGGCTCACGCGCTTTCTCGAGAGCGCCGATCGCGAGGGCGACCTTACGTTGCTCGGTCGCATCATGGTGCAGGGCTACACCACCGACAACCTCGTCAATCGTCTGAGGTTGGTGGACTGGCGCAAGAAGCACACCGACATCGAAAAAGAGGAAATCGTTCGGCCGCTTTTCATCGTCGGTTTGCCCCGCACCGGCACCACGATTCTGCACTCGGTTCTCGAGCAAGATCCGGCGAACCGTTCTCCGTTGAGTTGGGAGATTCAGCACCCTGTGCCGCCGGCAACTCCGGAGACCTGGGACTGCGATCCGCGCATCGCGACGATGCAGAAGACGCTCGAGCAGCTCTTCCAGCTCGTGCCGGGCTTCGAGGCCGTGCACCCGATGAGTGCGATCTCGCCCGAGGAGTGCGTCGCCATCTTCACCCAGTGCTTCAAGTCCGAGCAGCTTCAGGTGCAGTTCAACGTGCCCTCCTTCCAGGCCTGGGTCGACGACGCCGATATGCGCTCGACCTACGAGTACCACAAGCGCTACATTCAACATCTTCAGTCCGGCGGCGTGCGGGGAGGGCGCTGGGTGCTCAAATCGCCAGCTCACCTCAATCGAATCAGCACGCTTCTCGACGTCTACCCGGACGCGCGCATCGTCCACACGCATCGCGATCCAATTAAAGTCTGCGCATCCGTCGCAAGCCTCACGGCCATGTTGCGGGGGGCCGGTACCGACCGCGTCGATCTCCACGAGATCGGGCGGCAGCAGCTCGCCTGGTGGGCCAAGCTCGTCAACGTCGCGCTCGAGCAACGAAAGCGATTCGCCGACCGAGGCGACCAGTTCTTCGACGTGAAGCTCCGCGAGACAGTCGCCGATCCGCTCGATGTCGTTCGCCGTATGTACTCCCACTTCGGCTTCGAGCTCAGCGACGAGGTCGACGCGAAGATTCGCCACTTCATGGCCAACAACCCACGCGACAAGCACGGGTCACACACCTATGCGCCCGAGGACTTCGGCATCGACCCGGTTCGCGATCGAAAGCCGTTCGAAGCGTACATCGAGCACTTCGGGCTCCAGGAGTAGAGGAGGACGACGACCTCGTTGTCGAGTTTCGCCGGGAACGGCGTCGATCGAGCTAACGGTACTGGTGCGCGGGCTAGCCGGCTCGCCGCGCGATGCCTGCCACTGCGTTCTCGACGGTGAGGGCATAGAGATCGTCATACTCGCCCAGCGCCAAGTGCCGTGTCAGATCCTCGAAGCCAGCACGAAGTGGTTCATCCATCATCGTGCCTACGAGCGCGGGCTGCTCGGCGCTGATCTCGAGCGTGACGAATCCGAGAACCGTCCAAAGAAGGCTCTGCGCGGTGAGCGCTGCGTCGGGTTTGGAGAGCCCGGCCTGCTCCACCAGTCTTGCAAGCTGCGCTAGCCCGGAAAGCAAAGACGGGGAGCTACAACTGACCGCGATCAAGTCCCCCAGCCATTTCACGTCGAGCAGCGCACTGCGGAAGCCCATCATCCATTGCCGAAGGCTCTCCTCCCAATCGGCGCCTTCCTTGCATTCGATCCAGAGATCCTCGAGGGCCTTCTGGGCAAGCGCCTGAAAGAGCTCGTCCTTGCCCTCGTAGAACGTGTAGATCGCGGTGGGTGCGGTTCCGAGCCGGGTTGCGAGCTGCCTCATCGAGAACCCTCGGAATCCATCCTCCCGCAGCAGTGCCTCGGCTTCTTCGAGGATCTCCTCGGGTGACGTGCGCGGAGGGCGGCCGACCTTTGCTTTGTCGCTGCCTTGGCTCATTGCGCGAGCTCTGCCGGCGGTTTCGTCACGATGCTACAAAACGTAAGTTCCAGGCGCTTCGAAGGCAAGCATCGGGGAAGCGCGCTCGAAGTCACGGGACATTCGCGATCCCAAGCTCATTTGAGCACGCGAACACCCATGCTCGGGCGCATCAACTTGGGACACGTCTCCCAAACAAGCGCAGTTCCACGAGCGCGCAAACTTGTCGATCAGGGCGTGTACCAGATGGGCGAGGTGTACGCGCGCTCCTGAATCGTCGGGGGGTGTCCGGTCTCGTCGGGGTCGATTCCCTCAGCCACCGCATCGTACAGGGTATGCCTTGGGGTCGGAACTTGGAGGACGCGCAGGTAGTAGAGGGCTGGTTGGGCGGGATTGAACTGCGGGTCGGACCAAAAGCCATAGAGTGCAGGCGCGCCCTCCGTGTCTTCGTAGCTCGCTGTCGCCAGATCGACGGTGTTCTTCACCGGCGGTAGCTTCTCGTCGGGCCCGCGCTCGCGGCCGCCCGACCAGACGACGTCGTGGACCTCTTCGTGGGTCTTCCCCTTCTCGTCGACCCACCCCTTCACCAATTGGATGCGATCGAGGTTGGCACCATCCGCGTCTTTCACGGCATACATCAAGAAATTGGGTGCCTTGTCGTCGGGTCTCTTGGTCAGGTCGCTCCCCATTGGCTGCCCGAACGTGTACCCGATGGTGACCATGTTCGCCTTCCGAGCCTGTTTCGCCGTGAAGTCCCAACCGCCAAAGAAGCGCACCCGAATTCGAGGCCCCGTGGTCGCATAGACCTCTTTGCGTTTGAAGGCTTCGAAGATCGAAGTTCGTGTGTTCTCTTCCGCCCACACAGCGGTGAGGCCTTGCGCACTCAGGTCACGACTGTCGAGGCCCGCGGCCCCGACCGGGCGCTCGCTCTCCGCGCCTGACCGGGACGGCATCGCGCCCCAAAAATGGTTCTCGTCTGCCGAGGCGAGTCCCGTATGGGTGCCGGTGGAGCCGATCATCCCGAATTGGAAAGGGTTGGCTCCGACCGATTGTCCGATCTGGAGCCCGCGCAGCAGAGCGGTGCGGGCGTAAGCACCTTCGCTGATCCCCGCCTGCGCTTCACCTTGCTCTGACTTCTGCGAGAATGTCTCGAAGTCCGCGAACTCGTCGTCGGGGGAGAGCGACGGGTGCGTTTCGGCGTCGCCTTTGATTTGTGCGACCTCGGCCACCGGTTCCCATCGCATGCGCGTCTGCGCATAGGTTGCGGTAATCGGCAGCCCTTCGCTATCGACCTCGGGGTACATCATGCCGCCGCTGAGGTTCGGACCATGTGGGATCGCGATGAAGTCCGTCCCCAGTCGGCTGCTGGTTTCCTCGAGCCAGCTCCAAAGGTCTTCCGGCCGCGGTCCGTCGAGGGCGCTGAAGGGAACGAGCTGGCGCGCCTGCTCGGCGCCTCCGTCTGTGAAAACGACGCGATGAAGGTTGTAGCCGCCGAGCTCCGAGCTCCATTCCCAGCCGATGAACGTGGTGAAGGCGCAGGGTTCGTAGTGACGCTCCGCGGCCTCGACCATGCCGCTCCACGCGGCCTTTTGGAGCCCCTCGGCATGATCGGCGACGACGAGGAAATGGAGTGGAGTCTGGAGCTGAACCTTCGCCCGGGTGTAGGGGTCGACCACGGGAAGCCCTTTGGCCCAGCGGTACGCGGTGTTCTGATCGGCCGCAGGCTTGCCAAGCAAATCAGCATCCGCCGAGTAGCTGGTATGGACGTGCGTATCGCCCCAGAGGAGCCGATTCGGCTCCTTCGCGATGACGGCGGAGTTCGTCGGCGGAGGTCCTTTGCAGCCGAGCGAGCCTGCCGCCATCGTCGCGACGCCAGTCAGAATCCACAGCGCTCTTTGAATTCGGTTCATTGATTTTCAGTACTGAATTCGTGCCCCAATGGCCCAGCTAAATCCCCGAAGCGGGGTTGCGTCGGGCGACCGGGCGCCATCGGTGGTTTGAAAATAGACGTAGGGCATGATCGCAACCATGAACAACCTCATGTTGTAACCGACTCCGACCCGACCCTGCGTGGCGGTCCCGACGTCGTCGAAGAGCGCGCCTGCTTGCATGAAGACTTTGACGGTGCGGATCGGCCACCAGCCGATTCCCCCACCGACCCACCAGTCCTGTGGCCCCTGGAACAGGAGACGGCCGATCTTCTGGCCAAGCACCTCGAACGAGACCCCATTGAACTGGCGATCGATGTGGTACTCGTAACCGATGCCGATGGTGATGTTTTTCTGTCTGAAGGCGGTTCGAGTGCCCGAAAAGTCGATATGCACGTGATGCATTCGCTCTCGGTAGTCGAGCTGGTAATTCTGCATCTGCGCAGGGGTGGGAGCCACCCCCGCCGCATTCATGAGCATCACGATCAGAGCCGTCAACATGGACTACGATCCTCCCTCTGTCATGACGCCTTCTGTTTCGCAGCGGTCACATTGAGCCGGATTGAAGCGGATGATGGTTCCGTGAACCCAGTGCCCATAGATATCGAGCGATGCGATCACGGCATGGCCGCCCGCGCCGCATACTATCGGCCCCACCACCTTGCGGAATCGTTCTTCGTTGTCGGGTAGCTGTTTCATCGCAAACGCATCGAGGTCGATGACGCCCAGCTCCTCGTACGGTTCGACGATCCGATTTCGAATCACTCGGTAGTCACAAGCCGGACCGCGGGCCGCGTAGGTGCCCCCCGTCTTTCGGTATTCTCCGACGCCGCCACAAGCAACAAGGCCGGTCGCGAAGACACAGATCAGGAGTTTGTGTTTGACCGTCATCGTTCGGCGCTTACTTCACCTCTATCGTCACCTTCGGGATCCGGCCGGTGAACTGCGACGCGGCCTCCGAACCGATCGTCTCGACCACGGGCGTTGCGAGATCGATGCCCACATCCGCGGTCTCATCCGCGGAAAAGACCATCGGCTGGGTGCGTTCGATGCGTCCCTCGGGCTTGGCGGGGGCGCGTGGTTCTTCGGCAGGCGCCTCGACCGGAGCGCTGGCCTTCCGGCATCCAATGGCCAGAACGAAACCGATCGCGGTTGCGATCCACGGTGTTGCGGCTCTCACAGATCGTCCTCCTCTTGGATGCAGCGTTGGGATACCTATTTCTTCACGGTGAGCGGCTGGCTGAGCTGGAACTCGAGCAGCGTGCCTTTTGGAATCGTCACGGAACCCCTTTGCAGTATTACCCCGGTCGATTTCTCCGAGAAGCTGCCCGTTTGGATCGGGTACATCGTTCCCTCGATGTTGATTTGGGTGAGGTTTAGCGTGAGGTCGGAGTGCTGCATGACGATACCCCGCCCAACTCTTTTCGAACCGATCACCTGACCGTAGACCTGCGTGCCCGCCTTTGCGACGACCTCATCCGCTGCAAGGAGATTGGCCTCGAGCGTAGCGCTGAACCTGCGCCCAGCCTTGTCATTCGACGACACTTGATCGCCCGTCCTGACCATCATCGCGGTTCCCACGGGCACCGTGATCGGCTTCTTCTCCTTGGGCTTCTCCGTATCGGGTTTTTCGTCCTTGGACGGGGGAGCCTCATCGAGAGCGGAGGGCTCCGCGCTGCTCGAAGGCGAAATCGTCAGCAGGGAGAGGACCGCAAGGAGCCCTCCGAGCACCAGTGTGTGGCGTAACCTCAAGCATGAACCAAACATCGGGCACCTCCTATGTAGCTCTTCCGCCGGCGCGGAACCGAGCGCGCGGATCCAATAGCACGATCGAAGAGGCTTGCCCGTGGCAATTGCGCCACCCCGCTGCGGGCTATCGCGCAAATCTGGCGCCAGGGCGGGAGCAAAACTCCAAGTGCAGAACCGGTGCTCTCGTTACGAAGGCGCCTCCGGGTCGGCATCATCGGCCGACGCGCCGCCCGAGGGTGGCTGCTTCCCAATCCGAATGAAGTTCACGAAGAAAACAAGCGGAATGATGAGAATGGTGACGATGCCGGCTTTGACGTCGAGCAACGAGATGAGAACACCCGAGATCAGAACCAAGGCGAAGAAACGCGCCGCCCAGACGAGTCGCCGGCCCAGCTTCGCGGTCTTGGGGCCCTTGTGCGTCTCGGGTAGGGCCAGGACGTGTTTCCACTGCCTTTCCACGAGCCACGCGGCAACTAGATTCGTCCCGGCAAACCCGAGAACAAACCTCCAATCATCGCGTCTTGCTCCCATGACCTGGGTGACGAACGGCAGCAGGGTCACCGGCAACAGAAATAGTAGATTGAGACCGACGAGCCCTCGCTCCGCGCGCCGCAAATCAGCCAAGAGGAGGCGGTGTTGCGTCCAGTGTAGCCCCGTTCCTTCATCCCGATCTGAAATGGGACTTCCGACTGCCGCTCGTGAAGTCGATCAACGTGTCCGGGCACAAGTACGGGCTCGTCTACCCCGGGATCGGCTGGGTAGCTTGGCGCTCCCACGAGGACCTTCCCAAGGATCTCGTGTTTCACGTGAACTACTTGGGCGGCGACATGCCCACGTTCACACTCAATTTCTCTCGTCCGGGCAATCAGGTGATTGCGCAATACTACAACTTCATCCGGCTTGGACGGGCCGGATACACGCGTCCGTTCGAGCAAATGCGAAACGTGGCCACCTATCTTTCGAGCGAGATCGAAAAGCTCGATCGCTTCGACCTCTTGACGCGAGGGGACACGATTCCGGTTTTTGCGTTCTCTCTCAAGGACTCGAGCCACTACACGGTGTACGATCTCTCAGCGAAGCTTCGCGAGAACGGTTGGCAGGTGCCCACCTACACCATGCCGCCCAAGGTCGATGACCTTTCGGTGCTATGGATCGTGGTTCGCGAAGGCTTCAGCCGAGACCTCGCGGACATGCTCCTCACGGACCTGCGCTCCGCTATCGACCATTTCGAATCGCAGCCGGGGTACAAAGCCAAGCAGCCCGAGAAGACAGGCAAAGTTCACAAGACCTGCTGAAGGAGGTTGTTCGATTTTGCTTGACCCGGGGTGCTGGCAGTTGCGTTCGGTGCGCATTCGCGCGGAGGTTCGGCGTGATGCCAAGGAGGTTCCATGCCGTTTCTCATCCCAAGGCACCCTCTCATCGCCGTTCTGCTGTGCGCATCCCTCATCTCCATCGGGTGCGCGGAGGAATGCGTCGACGGCGTTTGTGTCCCGGTCTACGACACGGGCTACTACTACGACAGCCTGGTTTCCGGCGTGGCCTACTCGACTGAGACCGAGGACGGCACGACGCAAACGGGTGTCACCGGCGAGAACAACGACCCGGGCCGCTTCAGCTACTTCACGCCCGAGGCGACCATGACCTTCTCACTCGGCGACACCGCGCTTGGACAAAGCGCAGCCAAGGACAAGGTCACGCCCTTCGATCTTGCGGGCGTCGCCGAAGAGTCGGTCGGCGGATGCCAAGTCGATGGCGCCCTGCCTGAAGACAGCTTTCGAATCGTCCACAATCTCGCGGTGCTCCTCCAGACCTTCGACACGGACGGAGATCCTTCCAAGGGGATCGAGATTAGCGCCGACACGGCAGCCCTGTTCGAGGGCGTGAGTATCGACGTCGATCAGGCCCGGACGGACTTCCAGAACGACGCCGATCTCCTCGGCGTGCTCGAGGAGGCCAATAACCAGAATCACGTCGCCGAGACACGCACGCTTCGATCGCGGGAAGACGCATGGAGAGCGCTCTGCGAGGGAATCGGTCTCTGCCCCTCCGGGTCGTCGTAGCGCTTGCATCGACCATTGAGTGATCGACTTGCTCTGGCCAGTTGCCGTCACGACTCGACCAGTACAACTCGTTCGGCTACCGCGCGAACAAAGACTCCCGTTGGCACACCGCATCTCGGAGACTCACTCTCCGTCGCGTACGAAGGCTGCGAACAGCAGTGCCGCTGCCAGCGCAGTCGCGGCCCCGAAGTAGAAGGGCGCCGCGGGCCCGAACCCCGGCCAGGAGCCGAGTCCCTGCCAGAGGACTCCGGCGATCAGCGAGGCGGGAAGGTCGATGATTCCGAGCAGCGCATGGTAGCTCCCGTAGGCAGTGCCGCGAAGCTCGACGGGAACCAGGTCTGCCACCATCGCCTTGGCGGTCCCCATGGTGAGGCCGTAGTAGGCGCCGTAGCACAGGTACAATCCGACGATCTCTGTCGCGCTGCCGGCCAGCGCGAATCCGAGATAGATCCCGGCGTAGGCGATCCAGCCGGCGATGATGATGCGTCTTCGTCCAATTCGGTCAGAGAGCGCTCCTGCCGGTGTGGACAGCAGGGCATAGACCAGGTTGAAGCCGAGTAGCGTCCACAGCACGTCGCTCACGCCGAGACCCCGCTCCTGGGCGCGCAGCACCAGGAAGGCGTCGGAGAAGTTACCCAGGTCGAAGAGCGCGACGATGCCCAGGAAGACCGCGAAGCGGCGGCCGAGTCCGCGAAAACCAATACGCGGGCCTTCGGCTGTTGCTCTCTTTCGGGTTTCTCTGACACCGAACACGACAGCGAACACTGCGAGCAGTGCGGGAATCAGACTCACCAGCACAAGAGTCCGAAAGGTGTCCCTGCCGAGCTCTGAGGTCTTCCCCTGCAGGTGCGTGACCACTGCGATGGTGATGAGCAGGCCGAGCACCGCACCTGCGGTATCCGCGGCTCGGTGCATGCCGAAGGCCAGACCGCGGTCGGACGAGGAGATCGAGTCGGCGATGAGTGCGTCTCTTGGCGCCGTCCTCACTCCTTTGCCGACGCGATCGGCCCAGCGCGCACCAGCCACCACGCCCCAGCTCCCTGCGAGGAGGAAGAGTGGCTTGGCCAGGGCGGAGAGGACGTAGCCTCCCGCCGCCAGCGGCTTTCTGGCGCCCAGCCGATCGGAGAGGCCGCCGGCGAACACCTTGAGCAAGCTGGCGGTGGCCTCGGCCACACCCTCGATGAGCCCAATCACCGCGGTTCCCACGCCGAGCACGTTGGAGAGGAAGAGCGGGAGCACGTTCAGGATCATCTCGCTGGAGATGTCCATGAAGAAGCTCGTCGCGGAGAGCGCCCAGAGGTTGCGCGGGATCTTCCGCCGCGGCGGCGGCTCAGGCTCAGACATGGCTTCCCCGGCGCCGGTCACGAACACCCACTAGACGGTGTCCTTGACGGCGTCAATCCTCACCAGCTAGCCGTCTAGGAGGCTGGCGGGTTGGGCAGGAAGGTCACGTGACACGTGGCGCACGCGTTCGTCGACGGGACGGGCTGCTCGGAAGCGAGCGGTGTGGGTTGTGACAGCTCGTGCAGGTCAGCAGTTCGACGGGGTTCCGGTAGTGGTTGGACCGCATGAAGTCCGAGTACTGCTGGTGATGCGACTTGGAATCGATGGATGTCGGGAAGAAGTCAGATGCCCTTCGGGCGGGAGTGACACCTGCCGCAAATCATGAGCTCGCGTTCGGGCGTCAGGAGACTCGGCGACACGATGTGCCCGCCTGGCGGTCTGCGGGATGCCTCGGGCGGCGAGCACGCGAACGACCTCGCGGCAGGTGTTGCCAGTTGCACCGCTGACCAGGATGGAGGCCTTCACCGATGTACGCTCAATCCGCGCAGGCGGCTGCCGTGCTCGAAAGCTCGGCGCTCACAAACACGATCGACTCCGCAGCGACCGCAGCGAACGCGGCAAGTCCGACGAAGTGGACGAAGGCCAAAGGCAGCGTGAGGTGCTTGGGCGACGCGAAGTGCCCAACATGATTGGTAACTGGGGGCCGAATTTGCCTCCGCATTGTGGAATCGAGCAGGGCGAAGTGGACGAAAGTCCATGGAGTTGTTCGTTTCCTGATCTCTCCGGCGTCGGTGAGTAATCGCTCATAGACAGCGCCGCGCGGACCTGCTCTCATTGGGTCATCAACCTGAGCGGTGGAGCCGGGCCAGATGGCCTCTTGGAAAGACAGCATCCTGATCCACGCATCCCCCGACGATGTGTTCGCGTATGTCGATGATCCGAGGGAATTGCCGACGTGGCTCCCGAGCATGATCGAAGTCCGCAATGTGATCGGGACCGGCCTCGGTCAACAGTACGACTATACGTATAAGATGGCAGGGCTTCTGCTTCGTGGGCAGAACATCGTCATCGAGCATGTTCCTAACGAGCGCGGTCTGCATCAGGTCATCGGCATGATCAGTGCTCTTTGGCACTACTCGGTCGAGCCCCACGCCGAAGGGACGATACTCAACATCGAGGTCGAGTACAGCATTCCGATTCCCGTGCTCGGTCGGCTGGCAGAGCATCTCGCCGTCAAGCAAAACGCTGCGTCTTTCGAGCTTGCGCTCATCAACGTCAAAGATGTGATGGAAGCCTCGAGGGAATAGGACCAGAGCTAGCCATCCTGGAAGCTGGGCTGCTGCGTCCGCGAATATTCTGGAGTTGCGGGGGCGCTTCTGCGACGGCGTTGAACGAACTCATGGATTGTTGATCGAATGGTGGTCCGCACACGCGATAAGATTCACTTCGGTTTGCCTCGATTCTTGCTCGACGGTCCTGACGCCGGGCGGCCTTGAGGCGGTCCCGGACACGATCGGCGTGGTTCCCCGGGCAGGGCGATTTCTTCTTTGCTTCCGGGGGTGTCGCAGTTGCGAACATGGATCATGCAAATGTCTATGGACGCAGCAGCGCGGCCTAAGTCCGACGCACACCGCCGAGACCCTAGGCGCGTGCCGTGTTGCGGCGCAGTTTTCAGGGCTGGTAGTGATAGATGAGCGCGGTAGAGCCCCCCTCACCGAGCTGTTGCCCAACCGCCCAAACGTCGGTTGACGACGTTCCGTGCACAGCAAGAAACAGGCGCAAGTAAGGCGCACCGATTCGTTGGTGTGCAACCTGCGTCCAAGAGCCTCCGTCATAGTGGGCGATGGCTCCGGCGCTGCCGGCAGCCCATAGATCGTCTGGAGCCGGCCCCCACACCGCCGCCAAGTCACCGACGAAGTCAAACGTCTCGATGGTCTGCCAGCTTGCGCCGTCGAAATGACTCAGCTCGGAACTATCGGTCATCACCCAGACATCGCTCGCGCCCGTTCCCCACACCTGGCCATCGCCGCCGCCTGCATCGAGGTCGATCTCAGTCCAATCTGATCCATCGTAGTGAATCAGATCAAAGGTCGAGAGTGCGTAGATGTCGCTGGGCCCAGATCCCCAAATGGAGCTCTTAAAGGAGGAGCCAGCGATGGTTCGTCCCCACACTATGCCGTCATAGTGAGCAACGATAGCGTCGTCGCCTACCGCCCAAACATCGGTCTGAGACGACGCCCAAACATCGGCTATTCCATCCAGTCCCGTCGGCGTCGACACGTCCATCGCCGTGAACGTCGCGCCGTCGTAGAACAAGATGTCATCGCCAGCGCACAGCCACACCTCAGTTGGCGACAACGCGAAGATTCACAAGAGCCCGCCGCTGCTACCGGACTCCAGCGTGGTCCAGCTGTCGCCGCCATAGCGTTGCACGGTCGCGCTGCCGTCGACGAACCAAACGTCGGTCTGAGAAAATGCCCAGACGTCGATCACCGACATCAAGTCCGGAGCGCCAGGGGCGGGCTTCCAATCATCGCCGGCACCACCGCCGCACGCTGTGACGAGAGCAAGGCTGACCCAAAGGGTGCGCATCCATAGATCTTAGGGGTCTGCCAGCCTAGAGTCACAATAAATGCCCTTCACCAGCTAAGCGCGCAAGGTTTTGTCGAGCTCGCGGTACGCGGACTCGCGCTGCTTGGTGCCTGCCGTGTTACGGCTATTGGCACTTTCAAGATCGCAATGTCCGGTGAGCGAAATGACCAAGGCGGCGACGTCGACTCGTGCGTCGTATAGCTTGGCCTATTCGATGATGTCGTCGCAGGGTGAGCCGAGTTGGTCGAAGCAAAGGTTTCTTGCCGTCCGCGTCGGGACCCCGGCGCAGGCGTTGTACACTTCCTTGCAGCTGTCGAACACCGGCCCCTCTGGGCAGGTTCCGCACACCTCTTCGACGCCCGGTTCGCCACCACAGGCGGTCACCAGAACGAGCAGCCCAACCACTAAGATTCGAATCAAGATCAACATAATCCCCCCTCCACACAGGCTCACGGATCGAACAGGCGTCGTCAAAGTCGGCTGAATTTCGCAGGATTAATGGGCGGCAGGGGATGATTCGCGATTGCTAAGGAACCTCACCCGGGTGCGCCGGCGCGTCAGCGGCTATTCGGGCTGATCCCTTGAAGTACAGACGGGACGAAGAGCCGACCGTCGATAGAGCGGGACAGAAACTCGAAACGCACGAAACGTCCACGGATGTTTCACCGATAGAGCGCGGTTCTCAGCTCTGAGACGCTCTAGGTCGGCGACAGCCGGCGCTCGAGTGGTAGTGGAGGCGGCGGGAATCGAACAGCTAGAAGTTCATCTGATTCCGATGATTCTCGAACGGTTTTGCGGACAAGTATCGATGAGAACACGTCCAAAGAACACAAACAAAACGCGTTGGCGGACATGCTCATGACAATGTCACAAATCCCCGATGTGAATCGGGAGATTGCGGAAACGTCGTCGATGCAAGCGCTAGTCGCTGCCGTGAAACAGGAGATCGAATCCTTCTAACGGTGCTGTGTCAGCATGAAGGGAGCACGCTTCGGGCAAGCTTGCGCATGCCAAAGCGATCGCGGCGCAGAGCTCACTTTTTGAACTTTGCGGCCGCGTCAGTCACCCCAGACTTCAATGCGTCCCAAGCAGATTCAACGCCCTCCTTGATCGACTCCCAGGCGTCTTCACCGGCTGCTGCAATCTCCGACAGCTTCGCCTTGCCTTCTTCGATGTTGCGTTCAAGCACCCTGATTTGTCGGTTGATGTCCAATTGGGCATCTGCGCTGGCCCCTGAGGACTTGGCCTTGAGCTTGTCGACCTGTGCCTTCCACTCATCTAACCGAGCTTGCATCTTCTGCTGATAGAGTTCTTTGTCGTTCATGGCGTTCTCCTTCTTTCTTTGGATCTCATGGGCATTGCATCACGCGGCCGCGCGGCCGGCAAATGCGAAGTTGGCAGCCGCGACTTCTTCCGGCGCCGGGCGAATCAACTTCGCCGCAAGCTTCGGTCCGGGTAGCGACAGGCGTCCGATGCGTCCGATGACGCTGCTCAGCTGGCGCCGAAAGGTCCCCGTGTTGTAGCTCTGTCCATAGCGCGAGCAGATCTCGCGGACGCGTGGAGCCATCTCGGGGTAGCGTGCCGCCGGGATGTCCGGGAAGAGGTGGTGCTCGATCTGGTGACTCAAGTGGCCGGTGAGCACATGCAGCCAGCGGTTCCCCTCGATATTCGCCGAGCCATTAAGCTGGCGCACGTACCATTGGCCGCGGCTTTCGTTTTCGGTTTCAGCTTGGTCGTAGAGGCGCACGCCCTCCGGAAAATGACCACAAAAGATGACCGCGAAGGTCCAGAGGTTGCGCGTCCCATTGGCGAAGAGGTTGCCGAGGAACACGCGCGGCGCGTTGCCGAGCGCCAGTGCCGGGAAGAACGCGTAGTCCTTGAAAAGCTGCCAGGCCGCCTTCGTCAGGAACGGACGCGCGCGCTTGCCGAGCTGCGCAGGCGTCTGCTTGCCGGAAAAGAGCTCGTCGATACGAAGGTCGTGGCCTCCGACGCCCCATTGGAAAAAGAGCGCGAGGAACGCAGCGACGATCGGCTGCGTGAGGTGGATCGGCTTCCACTCCTGCTCGGGAGCCACGCGCAAAAAGCCGTACCCCACGTCGCGATCCTTGCCGAGAATATTGGTGAAGGTGTGGTGCTCATAGTTGTGCGAGTGACGCCAGTCGTCGCCCGTGCACACGTTGTCCCACTCGTAGCGCTGCGAATCGAGCGCCGGATCACGCGTCCAGTCGTACTGGCCGTGCATGATGTTGTGCCCGATCTCCATGTTCTCGAGGATCTTCGAGAGACCGAGAGCGCTCGTGCCGAGCACGAAGCTCACGGGGCCGAGACCGAAGTGAAGGAGCACCCGGCCGGCCACCTCACTTCGGTTCGCCGCACGGATGACTTGGCGGATGTGCGCCACGTCGCGCTCGCCAAGGTCTGCGACAGTTTCCTGTCGGAGCGCATCGAGCTCGCGGCCGAACGCATCGGCCTCCTCGCGCGTTAGATTCTTGCTTTGGGTGTTCATGGGGTTTCCTTTCAGAGGTCGAGCTCCAGGTCGGAGCGGGGCATTGAAATGCACAGTTGAATCTCTTGATCGGGCTCGCTCGACACCTCCCCGGTGACGAGGTTCTGCACAGTCCCGCTCTGCTTGCGGCACTTGCAGGTGTGGCAAATGCCGATGCGGCAACCGTGAGCCGGGCGCTCGCCGGCACGCTCGAGCTGCTCGAGCAGACTGCCTTGGCCCTTCGCCACGACGTTTCGCTCCGAGCGCCCGAGCCGCACTTGCACGCCGTCTACAGAGGTCACCGTCGGCAACAGCCGCAGCGCTGGGGTGAACCGCTCGAGCTCTAACCGATCGGATGCGCCGACGCTCTCGAAGAGTCGTTCAGCGCGGTCCATGAGGGGCTTCGGGCCGCAGAGAAATGTCGAGCGCTCCGCGAAATCGGGGACCAGCTTCGCGAAGTACGTCTCGTCGAAGCCACGCGGGGACGAGGCGTCGTCGTCGAGGCACAAGACGAGGCGCAGGCCGGTGTGACGTGCGGCAAGGTCCGCGAGCTCCTCGCCGAAGATGGCCTCGGCGTGGTTCCGCGCGTGATGAACGAACACAACGTCCTCAATCGCGTCCCGGACCGCTAGATCGCGCAGCATCGACATGACCGGCGTGATGCCGCTGCCGCCGCTCAGGAGCAGCAGCTTGTCGGGTGTCGGGGAGGGCAGGACGAAGTCTCCGGCGGGAGCGCCAAGGCCTAGAATGTGACCGGCCCGCACGTTCTCATGCAGCCACGTCGACACGCGACCGTCCGCCACGCGCTTGACCGTGATCGAAACCAGCGCCTCGCTGGGGGCCGACGAGATCGAGTAGCAGCGACGCACGCGTACGCCGTCGATCTCCGCCTCGACCGACGTGTACTGCCCGGCGCGATGTCCGCGCCAGGCTGCGTTCGGCCGGAGCACGAAGGTCTTGGTATCTCGGGTCTCCTCGATGACCTCGACCACGCGGGCGCGCAGCTCGCCGAGGGACCGAACAGGGTCTAGCTCGCCCATCCAGAACTCTGCCTGTCGGTCGAGGAACAACCGCTCGGCCACCGTGCTCCCTGCACTCCTCCAGACTGCTCCCACCTTTGACATCGAAACCATCGCTAACCTCCGATTTAGTAACCTACGCTAAAGTAACTTACGTCGTCGTAGACAATGGTCAATGTCTTTGTTTTGTAAGACTCCGAATATATTGACTAAGCATCCGTGATTTTTGGCTTATTTACCGATGGCGTAACTTACGTATGCGTAGTACTGTGGTCGAATGGGAAGTAGAAGCCGCCGTCTACCAGCTTCGGAGCGTCGCGCTCAGCTCATCGAGGTCGGCCGCTCGGTGTTCGCCAAGCACGGCTACGAGGGCACCTCGGTGGAGGAGATCGCCAAGCGCGCGAAAGTCTCGAAGCCGATCGTCTACGAGCACTTTGGCGGCAAGGAGGGGCTCTACGCGGTCATCGTCGATCGCGAGATGGACTACGTGGAGCGCCGCATTAACGAAGCCATCTCGTCCGGGTCGCCACGCGAGCGCGTCGAGCGTGCTTCACTCGCGTTCCTCAGCTACGTGAGGGACCATCCCGACGGCTTTGCGGTGCTTTCCCAGGACTCCCCGCTGAGCTCATCGCGCGGCACCATAACGAGCCTACTCAACGATTTGGCCGAGCGCGTCGGCGACGTGTTCGTCTCCGCGCTCAAGGAAGCCGGCTACGACACCAAAGCTGCTCCCATTTACGCCAACGCCCTCATCGGCATGGTCACCTTCGTCGGCACGTGGTGGACCGAGGAGCGCAAACCGCCCATCGAAGAGGTCGCCAAACACATCAGCGCCCTCGCCTGGATGGGCCTACGCCACCTCCCTACGCGCCCCGCACTCCAACATAGCCCAGACTGACGTGAGATCGAATTCCGGTCTAGTTGGAGCTGGCGTCTGGAGTTTGAGATTGCGTTCATTGGGGATGGGTAAATCAACCGCAACTCTTCGGAGGCGGTGGGAATCGAACAGTTCGCGATACACCTGATCCAGACGATTCTCTAACGGTTTCGCGCACAGGTATCGACGAGAACACGTCCAAAGAACACGAACAAGACGCGTTCAGATCGAAGAACCCGTGTGTGTGTCGCGTATCCGCTATCCAATCTTGATCGCTGTGGCCAGTGTGGCCCGTGACGCCTCAATGAACTGGTTCAGGGCGTACGCGTAGCCAGCTTGCCCCATACGAGATAGTGAATCCCAGGCAAAGCCCACCTTCGCGTGCCAGATCCCAGGTAACGGACGACATGCGTCGGCTTCGACCATCGACGAGCACCCGCGCATCAAACCAATGGCGGACCGGGCGCTCGGTCCCCGACTCGCCGTAAGCCTGGTAGGCGCAGAGCTCACCTCTTGAACTTTGCGGCCGCGTCAGTCACCCCAGACTTCGATGCCCCAAGAACGTGCCGCAGTGGCCGACCGTTTCGTGTTTGCGATCGAAGCTCCGACGGGTGCTTGACCTGGACCGTGTTCGGTGTTCAGTGCGCTCGATGGGATTCGAAGTTGCTGCCGACGGCTACGATGCGTTCATCGGACGGTACTCGCGCGAGCTCGCACCCCGTTTCGCCGACTTCGCGGAAGTCGACGCAGGACGGACACTCGACGTGGGCTGCGGGCCCGGCGCCCTCACGCTCGAGCTAGCCGCACGTGTCGGCGCTGACAAGGTTGCAGGGGTCGATCTGTCGGAGCGTTTCGTGGCCGCTTGCCGAGCAAGGATCCCTGGGGCCGACGTCCGACTCGCCTCGGCAGAGTGTCTCCCCTTTGCGACGGACAGCTTCGTTTCGGCGCTGTCGCAGTTGGTGGTTTCGTTCGTCGGCAACCCGCAGCGAATGGCTGCCGAGATGAGTCGAGTCGTCGGTGCAGGTGGCACTGTGGCGCTCTGCATGTTTGAGGCAAACGAGGTCGCGATGCTTCGTATGTTTTGGGAAGCCGCCGGCCGCTTCGATCCGCATGCCCCTGACGATGCTCACATGCCGTTCCGAAGATCGAGCGAGCTCGTAGCGCTCTGTGAGCGAGCGGACCTCCGCGACGTCGTTACGACTGAGCTCTCAGTCGAGGCATCGTATTCGGCGTTCGACGAGCTGTGGTCGCCGTTCTCGTATGGAATCGGTCCAGCGGCTGAGTACTTGAGCGCCCAGAACCCAGAACGTCGCGCATTGATTCGCGAGGCTTACTTCGACTTGCTCGGGAGACCAGCTGCCGCGTTCGTGCTTCCCGCCAAGGTGATCGCGGTGCGCGGCCGGACCGCCGATTGATCCCCAGCCGAAGCCGTCCCGACTAGATGGCGTGTTGTACGACGAGAGCAGTCATCCAGAACATGCAGATCAGCTGGACAAAGAGGAAGCCAAAGCGCAGATAGGCGAGCAGGTTGGTCTGCTCCCACGAAACGTGAATGAAAGTCCGCGCGACTCGGCCCCGATCCGTGTGAGCGCCAAGCTGTCCAGTGCCGAGGTTTGTGCGCCGCCTTCTTCCAAGCGTAGCCCGCATTGGCGAGGTCGAAGGCCATGCGAAGAGCTTTTCCATGTACTCCGCGTCGACGGACCCTTCGGACTCCGCCGTGGAGTCTGAGGGAATGTACGCGAGATTGAAGTCTAGACCGTCGCGGCACGTTTGGAGGTAAATGCGGTAGAGTTCGCCGATGCCTTGGGTCCGGACGATGGACTCGATCGAGCGGCCCAAAATGGGGAGGAACCGGTTCTTGACTGCCTCGTACGTCGGATCGAGGTGTGAGTTGCGAATGATGCAGACCTCGGGGCGGCCGGGCACAGCGAGCTTGTCGAGGACTTCGTCGTAGTCGATGCCGACGGCTCGACATGCGCGAGTTGCTTTGCGGCATCCGCCATAGCCCCGCGCAGTGCGCGCAGCTCACGCTCGCACCCGACGTCGTGGACTCGCGCTTGCGTGGTTCGGGGGCGTCCTTCACGATGACGTGGTCGAGGCAGTCCCGCCGAAGGTTACCGACCACACGCTCGCAATACGGATTCTGCCATGGAGACCGCGGCGCCGGGCTTGAGCAACTAGCTAGGAATCCGAGGTGCTCCCCACGCGGGGTTCTCGCGGGCGAGTCGACGGATGAGCGTCCGGGCCTCCGCATCGATCGGTGGGCGTCCGCCTCCGTGTCGGCTCTTCCAGGTCCAAACACCAACGATTGCGCCATCGACGGGGTTCTGAGGAGGCACACACACACCGCGCGACGATTGTCCCTAGACCGAGCAGGGAACGACTGCACGGCCAGCCTGGATCTCTGCAAGAAGCCACTCATGAAAGCCGTGAGCGAGAAGCCACTCGATCCGGTCACCTCGCCAAACAATCTTCTCGCCTTCGTAGGGGGACTGGCCGGACACGAATTTCTCGAGCGCGCTGTGCTTCACGTAGTCGAGATCTTTCCGCACGGGCGCCTGTGATCGCATCTCCCGATTCCAGCGAAGTAGCCTCGGGTGGGTGGATTCTTCGAGCAGGATCCCAAGAGGCTTGAGCGCTGAGATGTGAGGAAACAGTGCGAAATCTGCGATCGATAGATCGCCGCACACGAAACCTCTGGCATCGAGCGAATCCTCGAGCTGGTTGAGAACCTTGCGTAGGTCCTCACGCCCCGCCTGGAGCAACCCTTCAGGAGGCTCGTCTGGCCGCTTGTGCGTAGGCCAGGTCCAGATCGAGACGTCGTGGATAGTCGCGTCGAGAAGGGTGTCTGCAGCTCGTTGCCATCGTCGCGCTTTGGCGCGGAGCTCGGGCTCCACAGGAACAACCGCAGGGGTCGGGAATCGGTCCTCTAGGTAGTAGACGATATCGGTCGAATCGGTGACCGTGAAACCTCCGTCGACGAGGACCGGCACCTCCGCGCGTGGATTCACTTCGACAAGCCTGTCATGCTCGTTGAGAGCCAAGGCGTCGATAGATTCAAACTCCAATCCCTTGAAGCGAAGCACCATCCGCACCTTTCGAGCGAACGGACTAAAGGGGTTGTCGTACAACGTGAGCATGACGTGGTGCCCAATGATGCCACTGAAGTTCGAGCTTTGCACAGGGGGAAGGGCGCCGAGGCGTACTCGTCGAACACCGTGCCCGCCTCACTGGCACCGGATGTGACTACGCAGGCAAGGGCGAACGTGGGAGACGTGCCCACCGCCGAGACCCTGGGCGCTTTGACCCGCAACGTCTTGTCAGGCTCCAGGCATGCTGCGTCGCGTGAGCTGGCGCGCGCTGTCTTGCGGTTGCTGGCAGATGCGAACAACCAATCGTGATGCGCGGGTTTCCAGAACTGAATTATCCGCAGAACTCCCGCGATACGGAGGACGCTGGCCGTGGCCCCAAGTCCGGGACAGGCTTCGCTCATCTGGATTTGGCTTCCCATCCTTGCTGTCCCCATCGTCGGGACCCTTGCAGACTTGTCGTGGACTCACCGTCACAGTTGTTCCCGATGGGACCAACGTGCCCCTACAACTCCTCGTTGCCCTCGGGGATCCTCTCCGGGGTAGTTCCGGATGCGAAATTTCGCTGCCGGTTCAAACCGAACGCGAACGTTATGCGCGCCGCGACAAAAATTCGCTGCGACGAGCGCCCCGCGAATGCAAAAAACCCACGCCCAGTGGCCCGAGCTCGAGGTACGGAGATTGCATGTGATGCTTCGTCAGTGCGGTGCTGGACCGCTGAGGTGAGTTCGAATCACGTGACGGTCCTCCAAGCCGGACGAGGAAGGTTGCGATGCGGCTCTCAAGTGTTCGTCTGATGTCGGTTGGCCTTCCCGTGGTCTTGAAGCTTGGTGTGGCCGCGCGCAGCGAGTTGGCGAGGTGGAAGTCTCAAGCATGGGAGTAGGCGATGGACGAACTCAAGAGGAAGCAGGCGCTCTCTAGGGGCGCTATGGCGAGCACGAAGTTCTTAGCGATGTTTGTGGTCGCCGTGATCGGTCTACCGACGACGAGCGCCCAGGCCAAGGACTGCCTTCCATCCTGTCGTGATGGTTACCTTTGCCACCAGGGCCAATGCATCGCGGCCTGCAATCCTCCTTGCGCGCAAGGTGAACAGTGCGTTGGTGAGGGGCAGTGCGTGGCGGCAACCAGCACGCCCACAACGCAAGAAGCGACCTACACGGCGGTGAACACCGGCGGCTCGGTCGACAGTAGCGATAAGCCATCCGTCGCCCTCCCTGCAACCTTTGTGGGCATTGGCGGGTTCCTCCTGATCGCGGGTGGCGTCACCTTTGGAACGGGCGAATGGAGTGGCTACTACTACGAATCCTGGGGCACCGGGCAGTATGTGGGCGTCGGTCTGATGAGCTTGGGAGCGATCTCCTTGATTGTGGCCACTCCGTTTCTGGTCATGCGGACGCAAGACAGGAGGCGCTGGGAGCGCGAGCATGCAAACTCGCTCGTCCAAGGTCTAGCGCTTGCACCGATTTTGGCACCGACCGCGCGAGATCAAACCTATGGAGTAAGCTTGCGAGGGAGGTTCTGAAGATCAAAGGCTTCCGTCGGGGCAGGGTCCGCTCGACAGCACGTTGTTCCGGTCTTCCGTATAGATACAGCAACCCAAGCCGCATGCGGTATCTGTTCGGCCGAGCATAGGAAAAACGAACCCCCTGTCTGCGCTGTGAGTCACGCGACACGATATCTAGTACCGCGCAATTGGGCCCTCAACATGAGCCCGATGGGCTAAGAGAGCGGAGGCCCGTGGACGGGTGATGTTCACGAATTCCGAAGCAGGCCAGCCGGAAGCCGCATGGTTCAACGTGAACAACGCACACAACGGCGGGCAGAGGAACCGCGACTTGGTTGCCGCGGGCTACATGGTGAGAATCAGCGCCGACGAGGAAACAAAGCAGGCGCGCGAAGGCGATTGGTCGCTGCAAGAAGCGGCATTCGCCAGCGGTACTTGTGGTCATGTGGCCCGACGCAATCCGATCTCGGCTCCCGAAGATTGGACCTCCATCCCTTCCATTTCGTTGTAGCCAATTCGTCTGAACGGTGTGAGAGTTTCGGGGTCATCAAAGTCATGAGGTGCCCTGTGGTCGTACGAGATGGATGGTTGATAGCCGCCGCGGTCGCCGCTTGTTGGGTTTCATTGGCCGGTTGCGGCAAAGACTCTGGTACATCGCTCGACTACGAGCTCTTCGACAACACCAAGGAGCTCGACGCAGAGACTCTGGCCGCGTTGACTTCCGTCCCTGAGGACCAGGCGATCCTGGTCTTCTCTGGGACGACGGCGCTTCTCGAGGAGCTCGAGCCACCGAACATCCTCCTATCGGGCGGAACAGAGAAAATACCGCAAGGAATCTTGCGCCGAGTCGTCTCCGTCGACAGGTCGGGGGACACGGTGGTCGTTCAAACCGAGCCCAGCACCGTCTTCCACGCGTTTCGGCGGCTCGACGTCCGGCTCGAGACGGTCGTCGGGGACCCGACCGCCACCTTGAAACCACCACCGCCGCCGCAGGGGCCGGCCGCGGTCGCAGGTCTCACACTCGAGTTTCCGATCGGCGGAACCGATGTGCCGGTCACGCTCTTCGATGGGGATGGCAAGCTCGACTCCACTGAAGACCAGATCACTGGCGTGACGACGATGCACGCGAACGTGAAGATCGACTTCTGGCTCAACTTCGACTGGCAGACGCTTAGCTACGCCGAGGCCTCGGCAGCGCTCGAGGATGTACTGGACATCCTCGAGGACCTCGCAGACATCTTCACTGGCGACCTGCCGAGCATAGCCGAGTTGATCCACCTACGGACGGGGCTGACGCTCACCGGCATCTTCGACACCAAGCTCGGCATGCAAGGGAAGTCGGCCCTGTCGTACGACGAGCCTCTATCGCTCGGCGGATATCCGCTCGATCCCATTTGGATCGGCCCGCTGGTCTTCGTTCCGCAGATCACGCTGGAGGCCGACTTCTCCGGCGGGGTGACGGGTGACATGAGCGTCGGCTACGGAGTGGGCGCCGAGGCAGGTATCGGTTTCGAATATGACGCGAACGAAGACGACTTGTTTCCAAAGCCGATTGCCATTGGTCCCAATTTCACTCACTCCGAGCCGAGCGCCACGGTCAGCATCTCGGCGAAGGCCACGGCAGAGCTCGAGCTGCGCCTTCATATGTCGCTCTACGGTCTGTTCGGCCCGTACGCGTCGATCTTGGCCGTCTCGGAGCTCGACGTGGACCGGTCGCGAACGCCTTGTTACCGCTTGCTTGCAGGCCTGCGGGGAGGCTCTGGTGCGTCGTTCGTCTTCGCCGGCACCACTTTGGCGTCCATTCACGGTCCGTCGTTTCCAATCGGAGATCCCATCGAGCTGATCCAAGGAGACTGCGAGCCGCTGCCGACTCCCCCCCCACCGACGCGTCGATCACGCCGTGGTCCAAGAGCTACGCCGACACCGTCTGGACCACGGGAACCGATGACGACTGGACTGACCTCGAGTTGGGTCATGACGGACACTACCTGGTAACGAGCACCGGCAGCGACCGTTTGCTCAAATTGGATCAGGACGGCTCGCTGGTCTGGGCACTCGAGTTCGAGAGACCAGGCGACCCGTTCCCGGCGGTGTGGCCCAACCACGCGACACCCATGGCCGACACGGGCATTTTGGTGTCGAGTCACCAATTTGTGCTGGTCAAGCTCGACGCGGGCGGCGCCTACCACTGGGCCGCGCAGATCGAATCGGAGAATGCGGACGAAGGCTTCTGGGCGGCCAAGCAGGTCAACGGCGATGTGTGGCTCGCGGGTAGCTACCGCCTCGAAGGCGAGTCCGACCGCGAAGCGTGGTTGCTCATCCTAGGACCGGACGGCGCGGTGAAGACCTCGTGGACTTGGGGTGGGACAAGCGATCGCCGGGAAGCCATCCGCGGCATCCTGCCACTCGAGGACGGCGCCCTGCTGGTCGGCCACGCCGTGCTGCCGGGCGATACGCGCGGTTTCGTGCTCCGTGTCCGCGCAGATGGAACGATCGCCTGGGCCAAGCATGTTGAATCCTGCGAAGGCGAGCAGCCTGAGCTCGCCACGGCCATCGAGACGATAGACGGCAACTTCGTGATCGGGGCCTGGCACTATTCGGTGGATACGAAGGCCCTTCTCTTTCGTCTCGCGCCAGACGGCTCGGACGACGCCCCGGCCTGGGCCACGAGCACCGCCACCGGAGGCTTGTTCGGTCTGATGCCGCGCTCGATTCACCAGTTGTCTACCGGAGAGCTGCGTGTCGTCGGTCGCTCGGCGAACGTCTCGACACGCGACGAGGTGTTCGTCGCCGGCACCGACTCCATCGGGCGATTCGCCTGGTTGAAGGCGTACGGAGGCCTCGCCGCAGAAGGGCCGCCCACATCGCAAATCACCTCACAAGGCGGATTGTTCGTCGCGGCCTCGTCGAGCTCGATCGAAGAACCGCCTGGCGGGCTTTGGGCGTTCGAGGTGCCGATGCTCAACGGCACCATCGACTTCGCGCCCGCCAGTGGCCTCTCCGTCGGGACGCCAGCCTTCACCTCGACGCCCGCCTGCCTCACGACCCCAACCGCGAGCACAGAGACCACTACGCTTCCAATCGGCCTCAGCTCCACCTCGGTGCAGGTGACGCGGGTCACGCCCCAGACTCACGAGCAGTAGGGCGTCGAAGCTGAGCATGAGCATAGGAAAAACGAACGCCCTGTCTGCGCCACGAGCCACGCGACACAATATCTAGTACCGCGCATTTCGGTGTGCCGAAGGGCTAGGAGAGCTCATTCGGGTTACCATGGGCGTGTCATGCGCGTGAAATCGCTTCGACTCCCGAAACGATTCAAACGGTTTGCCGATTTGGAAATTGTAGATCTGCCGGCCGGTGAACGAGAAGTATTTGACTTCCTGTTGGACGCGCACGTGTCGTCGCTTGAAGACGCAGCTCACATGTTCTGAATCGACGATGCCTGAAGCACACAGGTCAGTCGATGCACAAGCTCAACTGCTTCCGGCACTTGATGGATTGCTACCATCAGACGCACAGATTTGGATCGCAACGCATTCGCCAGGGACTATTGCGGATGTGCGGCGTGGGTCACGCGAGCAGCCGCGACGCTTCACGTTCCTCGATGTTGGAGATATTGATCCCGAGATGCTTATAGGTGGAGGCGCTGGGAATCGAACAGCCGGCAGTTCGCCCGATTTAGACGATTCTCGAACGGTTCCGCGGACAGGTATCCCGGGGGACACGTCCAAAAAAATCGAGCAGAACGCGTTGCGGACATTCTTGTGACAATGTCACAAATCCCGGACGTGAATCGCGAGTTCGCAGAGGTCCACGCCATGTTCGCCGGGTTCGATGCCCTCCGCCGAAAACGTGGGCGCTAGCGGTCGGACGTCTTCCGCGAGGCGCTCGCCGTGGTCCAACGGCGGGTCGATGTGGAGATTGACCCGCCAGCGCGAAACCGTTGCGTCGTGGCACGTTGAAACGCACCGGTCGCTGGCGCAGTACGTTACAGCGCGTTCACGTTCGGGCACGACCAGACTTCGGAGCAATGGTTGGCGGGGACTCGCCCGGTGAGTGCCACTTGGACCCCCGATATGGGTCCCAGGTCCACCGATGCCTTTTTCCCGAACGGCATGAGGAACGGCGTTTTCGCGTTCGTCGAAACCTCGTTCGGCACCGCGTGCACCAACACTGCTGCCCTCGAGGAGGCGCGGATTCGACAGATGGGTCTCGGCAGCATCGCCGAAGTGACCGTCGACCTCGAGTGACAACCCACCTGCTTCGGACTGGGTGTCTCTGCCTCCACAGTGCGGTCCGCCGCCGTGATATAAGCGGGGCAGCTTGCCTGCGATGCCCTCAATTCACCGCGACAGGATCATGATGTCTACTGCCGAAACCCATTGGTTCAAAGACAACGCCCTCTCGATTGGCCGCACCCCGCTCGTGCGGCTCAATCGCATCACCGACGGCGCTCCTGCGACGGTGCTCGCAAAAATCGAGGGGCGCAACCCAGCGTACTCGGTCAAGTGCCGCATTGGGGCCGCGATGGTATGGAACGCAGAAGAGCGCGGTTTGCTTGGGCCCGGGAAAGAAATCGTGGAGCCCACAAGTGGTAACACCGGCGTCGCGCTCGCATTTGTGGCCGCCGCACGTGGCTATCTACTCACGCTCACCATGCCTGAAACCATGAGCGTCGAGCGGCGCAAGCTGCTCACGGCCTTTGGTGCCAAGCTAGTGCTCACCGAAGGCTCCAAGGGTATGGGCGGCGCAATCGCCAAAGCCGAAGAGATCGCGGCCAGCGACCCTGCGCACTACGTGCTGCTTCAGCAGTTCAAGAACCCAGCGAATCCGGCGATTCACGAGACCACCACCGGCCCGGAAATCTGGGACGACACAGCAGGCGACATCGACATCTTGATTTCGGGAGTTGGCACCGGCGGCACCATCACGGGCGTGTCGCGGTACATTAAGAACACCCGGCACAAGTCCATCTTGTCGGTGGCCGTAGAACCAACCCACAGTCCTGTGCTCACGCAAAAACGCGCAGGGCAAGCGCTCAAGCCCGGCCCTCACAAGATTCAGGGTATCGGCGCGGGCTTCGTGCCCGACGTACTCGACCTATCGGTGGTTGACCTCATCGAGCAAGTCACCAACGACGAAGCCATTGCCTACACCCGTCGCTTGACGCGAGAAGAGGGTATTTTGTCGGGCATTTCGTGCGGTGCAGCGGTGGCCGTGGCCGCACGTCTGGCCAAGCGTCGCGAGCATCGAGGCAAGACCTTCGTGGTGGTGCTGCCCGACTCCGGCGAGCGATACTTGAGCACCGTGCTTTTCGAGGGCGTGTTCGACGACAAGGGCCTCGCCAAATGAGCAGAGATTAGCGCAGCGCAGGGTCACTCGCGCGAGGCCTTGGTCCAGATCATTGCGAATCTGGACGCAGTGTTGAAGAGACGGCCTTGATGGTGCCCGAAGAGCGACTACGACTCTCCTAGCCCATCGGGCTCATGATGCCCAGTTCCGTCCGCGGGGTCACCTTCGCGATCATCGCGGCTCGTATCTCCCGACAGACAAGATTCTGAGGAACGACAGCTGCTGCCGCCCCCATTCCATAAGCAATTCTCTTCAACGCAACGGTCGACGCGGCCATCACTCGCGCCTGTTCTGCGATTGCTCTCGAGCTTCGATGCCTTTTGCCTGCGGGCTTTTGAAGAGACCCGCTGCCTTTGTGGTACTTCTCTCACCTCATGCTCCAAAAAATGCGAACGAGGGGCGCGGTCGTGGCCGCGCTGATGTTGGCATTGGCCGCACTCCCTGCATGCGGCGACGATTGCTCGGCCGAGCCAGCTACGGAATTCGCCTGCGATGACCCCGACGATTGCGTCGCGATCTTTCTGACCTGGAACCTCGACAACGGAAGCTCGCAACCGGATACGAGCGGGCCCGACATGGACCTGCGCCTGATCCAGACCCCGTCGTCCTGCGTCTACTCCGGCGACGTCATGTCGTCGGACGCCCCGATCCCGCAGGAGTTCTACATCTGCAACCAGCCCGCAAACGGCGACTTCGAGTTCGCCTGGTCCACGCTCTTCATCTTCGACGTCGAGACCCGCATCGACATCAACAAGAACGGCGCGACCTCTTGCATGTTGTCTGGGAAGCGCGGCGCAACCACGATTCAGCTCCAGTGATCCATACGCTCCGATAGACGCCGAATATCGAGCTGCGCGCTCTAGTCACCGAAAGTTCTGTACGCTCCAAGTCTGGCCGTCAACGGTCTTGGCAAAGCCACATGCGACGCGTTCGTAACTCTCTTAGCCGATCGGGCTCATGCTGAGGACCCAATTGCGCGGTCCTAGCTTGTTATCTCGCGTGGCGCACAGCACAGACGGGGCCTTTGAATTTGCTGTGCACTGCACGGAGCATCGGTTTCGGTCGTTTTTGGGAGTCCGTCGCCGTTGTCGACGTTCGAACGCGCGATCATCCCTGCAAGGTAGCCGTAACCCGTGTTTGCAAGCTCGAACGCGGGGACGCTCGGTTCGAGACGATATTCCTCGCGGGCGACCCACTGGTGCGCGCCAATCCGTGGTCGCAGCATCAGAACGAAGGGAGTGGGCACTGCAATCTGGAAGCTCAGCTCGCAGCTCGTGATCAACCACATTGTCGTAAGTTACTCCTGTCCTCACACGACGCGCCAGTTGCCCATCCCTGGGGGCCGGCACAACGGAAGCAAGCTTCGCCCCAAGCCTGTCGCCGGTGGGGCGAGTCTGAGGAGACGCTTTGAACTACTCGAGGTCGAAGCGGTCGGCCTGCATCACCTTCGTCCACGCCGACACGAAGTCGTTCGCAAACTTCTCCTGGTCGTAGGCGTAGACCTCAGCAACCGCTCGGAGCTCGGAGTTCGAACCGAAGACGAGGTCGACCTCGGTGGCGGTCCATTTCGGGGCGCCCGACTCACGGTCGACTCCCTGGTAGGCGTTTTCGCCGGTCTTGCTCCACTTCGTATCCATGTCGAGAAGGTTGACGAAAAAGTCGTTCGACAGCGCGCCCGGACGTGTGGTGAAGACTCCAGCCTCCGATCCCCCTGCGTTGGCATCGACTGCTCGCATCCCGCCCACGAGAACGGTCATCTCGGGGACCCTGAGGCCGAGGAGGTCGGCCTTCTCGATGAGCAGCTGCGAGGGCGACCGCCCTCGTTCGTCAGCGTCCTCACCGGCGTGGTAGTTGCGGAAGCCATCGAACTTCGGCTCGAGATAGCGGAAGGAGTCGACGTCCGTCTGCTCCTGCGACGCGTCAGTGCGCCCGGGTGCGAACGGCACGGTCACGTCGAGGCCCGCGTCCTCGGCCGCCTTCTCGATGGCCGCGGCGCCGCCGAGAACGATGACGTCGGCGAGCGAAACCTCCTTGTTGCCGTTCAGCGACCCGTTGAATTCCGCGTGCACCGACTCCAGTTTCGCGAGAACCGCTGAGAGAGTAGCGGGGTCATTCGCCGCCCAATCTTTCTGCGGCGCGAGTCGAATACGAGCACCGTTGGCGCCGCCACGCATGTCGGTGCCCCGGTAGCTCGAGGCTGCCGCCCATGCGGTACGCACCAGGTCCGGAACCGAGATGCCGGCGGCAAGGATGGCTTTCTTCAGACGGGCGGCGTCGTCTGCGTTGATGAGCCGATGGTCGACCGCGGGCACGGGATCTCGCCAGAGGAAGTCCTCTTCCGGAACCTCTGGGCCCACGTAGCGGGACTTGGGCCCGAGGTCGCGGTGGATGAGCTTGAACCAAGCCTTCGCAAAAGCATCCTCGAACTCCTCTCTGTTTTCGAGGAAGCGTTTTGCAATCTTCTCGTACTTGGGGTCCATGCGCATCGAGAGATCGGTGGTGAGCATCATCGGCTCGTGCATCTTGCCCGCGACGTGGGCGTCGGGGACGGTTTTGACGTCGCCGTCAGGCTCCCACTGATGAGCGCCGGCCGGGCTCTTCGTCAGCGACCACTCGAAGTTGAACAGATTGGCGAGGTACTGGTGGGTCCAGTTGATGGGCGCCGAGGTCCACGCCCCTTCGAGCCCGCTGGTCGTGGTGTCCTCCGCGTTCCCCTTGCCGCAATCGTTGTGCCAGCCAAAGCCCTGCGACTGGATGCCGGATGCCGCAGGGTCCTTGCCCAAGCAATCCATCGGCCGCGCGCCGTGCGACTTGCCGAAGGTGTGGCCGCCCGCAATCAAGGCGACCGTCTCTTCGTCGTTCATGGCCATGTTGCCAAAGGTGCTGCGGATGTCGTAGGCAGCAGCAACGGGGTCTGGATTACCATCGGGGCCCTCCGGGTTGACATAGATGAGGCCCATGTGAGAGGCGCCGAGGCCCAGTGCCACCGTGCGCTCCTTGCCGCCGTGGAAGCGCTCCGGGCTCGAGCCGAGCATTTCGGCCTCCGGTCCCCAATACACGAGGTCCGCCTCCCAGTCGTCCATGCGTCCGCCCGAAAAGCCGAGCGTCTCGAAGCCCATCTGCTCCATGGCGACGTTGGCGGAAAGGATCATCAGGTCCGCCCACGACACGCTGTTGCCGTACTTCTCCTTCACCGGCCAGAGGAGGCGACGTGCCTTGTCGAGATTCGTGTTGTCCGGCCAGCTGTTCAGGGGCTTGAAGCGCTGCTGTCCGCCGTCGGCGCCGCCGCGACCGTCGCTGACCCGGTATGTGCCAGCGCTGTGCCAGGCCATGCGTATGAAGAGGGGGCCATAGTTACCGTAGTCGGCGGGCCACCAGTCCTGCGAGTCCGTCAGAATTGCTTCGAGGTCCTTCTTGAGCTGGGCGTAGTCCACCTTCGCAAACTCCGCCCGGTAGTCGAAGTTCGGACCCAACGGGTTGGACTCGGGAAGGTTGTCACGGAGGGGCTTCAGATTCAGCGACTCCGGCCACCAGTACTCGTTCGGTTTGGCTTCGGTCGGGTCGAGCTTCACCGCAGCTCCGGTCGTTGAGCTCTCGGCTGGAGTCTCTTCTGGACTCTCTGGTGCAGGCTGCGAGGGTGGCGCGCTCTGCTGGCACGCGGCGACGGCGCCCAGCGCCACCACCACTATCTTGATGAGAAGGGGTTCTGCGAACTTGCAATGCATTCGTGCGTACTCCTGTTGGGTGGCGCCTTGCGCGAGACTTTTCGGTCGGCAATCCGGGCGATGGTCGCCTGCCTCCGTTCGACGATCGCCCTGACTCTGCGGATCACGTCGGAGCATAGGAAAAACGAACGCTCTGTCCACGGCGCGACCCATGCGACAAAACATCTAGTACTGCGCAATTCGGCTCTCGGCATGAGCCTGATGGGCTAAGAGCCCTCTTGGGCTACGCCAACATCGAGGCGATGATGATCTACGCCCATTTGAGCGAGTCACGGCTCAAACAGGCCGTCGCCAAACTCGACGAACCCGCGCCCAGACCAGCCGCTTCATCTCATCTATTTGGTCATTCGCGATCGGCGAACTCGCGAACCGCAAGCAATCATTGCGCTTGTTTGGTGGAGGCGGTGGGAATCGGACCCAGCTCGCGGCGATACGCTAACCCTACGCGGACACTCGGTTTTCCCGCGTATCGCTATCAAAGGCATGCGATCCGGTCTCTTGCTCACGTACCCTGCAGTACCCTGGAATCCCCCTGCTTGCCCTCCGCTCTGGTCATCCGTCGCGTCGCCCGAAGCGACGCGGCGCGCGTCGTCCCGATTGGGGCTCTGCGTCGTCGAACTGGGCTTGGCGTCTCGCCGCGACTGCGTCCGCGATTCGCTCCGCGTCTGTGCTGACGCCGTGGATCATCCCAGAGGATACGGCTCGTAGGAAGTGAAGGCCTAGGAAGTAAATGCCCGGCGCGCTCTCGACGACGCCCCCCGCGTGACGCGGCCGACCCGCCTCGTCAAAGACTGGGAGGTCGATCCACGAGAAGCCAGGGTGATAGCCGGTGCACCAGACGACATTCTGGACATCGAGTACCCGCCCATCCGCGAGCTGAGGTAGACCGCGCTCCACGCCCACCGTCCTCGGCACACCGCTGATGCCTGCGGCAACCATGTCCCTAGGCTTGATCCGGATCAGCGGTCCGCCACGCGAAATGATGCCGGGGCGAAGCCTCCGTCCGAGGCCCGTGCTGATCGTCAGCACCCGATGGAAGAGGACCTTCAAGACGAGGCTCAGGAGAAGAACCCGTGCTGCAAGTCCATCGACCCGGAACGGCAGGTGTCCAGTGTGCCTACCCGACAACCAAACCCGATGGTGCCGCGCGAGCTCGACAGCCACCTCCGACCCGGAGTTACCCGCGCCCACCACCAGGACGGAGCCCTCGCGCAGCTGTGCTGGGCCTCGATAGTCCTTCGAGTGAAGCTGGACGATGTCGGAGCCCAGCTCGGTCGCGAAGTCAGGCACCTTGGGTCGTTGATAGTTCGCCATGGCGACGACCACTTGGTCCATTTCCATCTCTTGGTCGCCGACGGTGACGACGTAGCGACCCCCTTCTTTTCGAAGTCGGTCGACCCGGGCTGCGTTTCTGATGGGAAGCGCAAAGCGTTTGGCGTAGCGTTCGAGATAGTCGGCCATCTCGTCCTTGGTGGGGAAGCTATGGGGCGGTGCGGGAAACGGCATCCCGTCGAGTCCGCTGTAGCGAGCCGGTGTGAAGAGGCGCAGCGAATCCCATCGACTTCTCCAGGTATCCCCAACGCGAGCGGAGGCATCGAGAATCAGAAAGTGAAATCCACGTTTCGCGAGGTGGTAACCAAGCGAAAGGCCGGCCTGACCTCCGCCGATGACGACCACTTCGAACGACTCTCGCTGGCTGCGGTCAGCAGTCACGCGCCGGCGCGTGCGTCCGCTCAGCTTCCTGAATGCCTCTCCCTCTTCGACGAAACTGGCAGAGAGTGGCGCGGCTTCCGCGCTCTTCGGTATTTCGGGATACGTCCCTTGGCGTAGAGTCGTGTTCATGTCCCGAAGCTACCGCCCAGGGCAGGGCCCTCGCTTCGGCACAATCGCCCATTTTTCGAATTATTCGGAATGGGTAGTCTTACCCATCGAACCGTTGCGGCTTCACACCAGGTCGTGCTCGTACGCAAACGCGGTCGCTGCGGCCCGTGTGGAGACATCGGTTTTGACGAAGATATTGCTGACGTGGCGGTCGACGGTCCGCTCGCTCAAACAGAGCGCGGCGGCGATCGCCTTGTTGGTTTTTCCGCTGGCAACCATTCGAAGCACCTGGAGCTCGCGCGGGGATAGACCGTGGTCATTCGAGCGCGCGGAGTCTTGCCGCTCCGCCTGGAGCTTCGCGATCTCCGGCACGGCTCCGAGTTGCTCGAAGACTTTTCGAGCCGCGCTCAGCTCCAGCGCTGCACCATCCTCGTCGCCGAGTGCACGACACGCGCGCCCAACCAGCACACGAATGCGCGCCGCAAGATAGGGTGCCCCGACCTTCTGCCAAACGTGGAATGCATCTCGCAACGGCGTGACCGCACCGCCTGCATCGTTCTCGGCCAACAGGACCGCACCACGTGCATGGCTCGCCATGGCGCGAAGGATCTTCGTATCGAAGGTCTCCGCCAGGTGCGCCAGCTCGACGCATGCTTCCCGAGCTCCGTCGATATCGCCGGCAGCGAGAAGGATCTCTACGCAGGCGGGTAGGAGTCCGGCACGTCGCCAGGTGACTGGGGTCGTATCGAGGACACGGCGGATCGCGCCGATGGCCTCCTCCATGCGCTCCTGCTGCAACCGTAAGAGCGCAAGGCCCGGCTGCGGCTCGCGCCCGACCTGGCTCGCGCTGCGATAGGCATCCTCGGCCTCGGTCAGCTCACCGCGCAATCGATGAATCTCGCCTTGCTGGTAGTGTGCGTCTCCGAGCGCCTCTGGGTCTGTGTCACTGGACAGTCGCTCACACGCGCGAAGCGACTCATCGATTGCCTCTTCCCATGCACCGCGTAGCTGCATGACTTCGGCGCGATGCATGAGGCACGTGCCGGTAAACGTGACGAGCTGAGGCTGCTCTTTGCACCAGGCGGCCAAAGCACTGGTCCATTCTTGCGCACGGTCCAACGCATAGACTTGTTGGCAGCTCGCGATCACGCTGCAATACACGAGACCCGCCATCACCGGAGAGAGCTCGCCGGACGTGACGGCAACCATCGCTTCGTCGAGGAGTGCGAGCCCACGTTCGACGTGACCCTGACGCATGAGTGCACGCCCTTGCTGCTGGCGCGCGAATCCGATGAGATCGGCCTCTTCGAACTGTTCGCCAATGGCAGCGGCGCGAGCAGCGACGTCATGCGCGGCTTCGTCTTGTCCCGCTCTGAGATGGTGCTCGGCGACGGGAAGAAGGAGATAGCCCTGCTCCGCGCTGTCCCCGCCTTCGCGTTCTACGATCCGTGCGGCTCGAACAAGCCAGCCGTTCGCGTGCCCTGGGTTGTTCAGCGCGAAAAGACGTAGTGCGATCCAAAACGCCGCGCGTGCCGCGCGCAGGCATTGGCCCTCGTCGACCAGGTTGTGATGGAGTCGTTCGAGCGTCTCCAATGACTCCTTGTCTCGCCCGGTGAGCGCTGCCGACGAGGCCAGCAACTCGAGATCGTCGCACCCGAGCGGGGTCGCCCGATCCGCACGTGCATAGGACTGAAATGCATCCTCCCAAGCCCGCTGCTCGAAGCGAGCCCGCGCTTCCTCGAGGTCGCTGCGCGCGTTCGTCTGGTGCGGACTCATAGATTCCTCAATCACCCTCGCCAGGGTCGAGGGCACCCAGATGATACTCGGAACTGGACGATTCGGGGAGATCGGACCCGGCCTCAGGCGTGAGCTTGACTCGAACGTGCAGGGCCGTTGGTCGGCAGCCGCTCAGTCCTTCCCCCGGATGTTCGCCAGCTTCTTCACCATCTTCTTCTTCAGCTTCGGGTACTCGTCTTCTCGGAGCGCCTCGTCGAAGGCGATCTCGAAGGGACGGTAGTACTCGCAAGTCATTCCCTGGAGTGAAGGGTTCGAGTGCATCTCGCCCTTGATGAGCTCGTCGCCCTCGAGCACCCAGGTGACATCGATGACCATCTTGATCCCGTCCTCCTCGCCGTTGATCGTGCCCTCGTATCCACAGCCCTCGACCCTATCCATCACGACGTCCTCGTCCTTCTTCTTCGAGGCCTCGCCGAAGAGGCTCGAGCAGTCCTTCTCCAGGACCCAGATCGTTCCCTTGTCCTTTACCTTCTTGAGCTTGCGCTTTAGATTGATCGGACCCGTGCAGTCCATCCACCCCTCCAAGTTCTGCACGTTCCAGCGGCCCTCCTTGGGGCAGGCGCAGTCGGATTCTGATCCGGATTTGCGCAGAACATCGGTCTGCTGGGCCGCAGCTGCGAGTCCGATCGAGGCTGTGACCAGGATGACGAGAAGTGCGACACGCTGCCGATTCATGGGCTGCCTCCCTTCGGCTGAGTTGATCAGGGTGATTCGCATTGTACGTCGAAATCGTAAGCTCTTGGCGGGAATCCGAGCGAGGACGAAGCCGGGAGCAAGGTTCAAGTGCGCGAACAGGTCGCCATGTACGTGCGCGAGACGAGCCTCAAAGTGCTTTCCGGCGGAGCAGCCTGTCAAGCCAATTGCTCGGAAGGTGACTCACGCAGGCAACGGTCTCCCCACGGCGCGACGTGTCTCTCTAGTTTAATCAAGATGGGCAACAGCGACTTGAAGATGGGATGGAGACGACTTCGTTCTCGATGGCGGCATGAAGGTTGAAGTTGCAGCAGTGAAGGGTGGACTTGGCCGAGTTCCCCAACGCCATGCGCAGCTCCCGCAGAACGTTGCCAAACTCGACAAACTGGTGCCGAAACGAGCCGACGATGGCCACTACGTGGTCACTCGTGCGATCGGCGAATTCGCTAACCCTCCGCAATCATTGCGCTTGTTTGGTGGAGGCGGTGGGAATCGAACAGCCGGCAGTTCATCTGGTTCCGACGATTCTCGAACGGTTTCGCGGGCAGGTATCGACGAAAACACGTCCAAAGAACACGAACAAAACGCGTTGCCGGACATTCTTATGACAATGTCACAAATCCCCGATGTGAATCGGGAGCTCGCGGAGGTCGGAGCGATGTTCGCAGTGGTTGATGTGCTCCGGCGGAAGCGCGGGCGCTAGTGTGGGGATGTCTTGCGCGAATGCTCGCCGAGCTCCGAAGGTTTGGGGGATGCGCGAGCCGACCGTCAGCCTCGCCCTGCTGCCGCGTGTGAAATTTCAGATCCAGTCGGACCATTGGCTTCCTCCTCGACCGCGGGCCCATGCGACCGTCGGGTCAGCATCCTTTCCTGCGCCGATCCATCAACCGGGACTATTCGCCGGGCTGTTATGCTCCGCCCCGTGAGCACTCTCGAAGGGCTGGACTGGGTCGTCGTCGCCCTCTACTTCGTCACGGTTTTCGGGGTCGCGGCGTGGGCGACCATCTCGGAGCGGCGGGAGCAGACGAGCTCGGCAGACTACTTCCTCGCGGGCCGCAACGTCGGCTGGTTCGTGATCGGTGCCTCGCTGTTCGTCTCGAACATCGGCTCCGAGCATCTGGTGGGGCTCGCCGGCACCGGCGCCGCGAGCGGCGTCGCGGTGGGGCAGTTCGAGATCCTCGCGTCCCTCATCTTGCTGGTGCTGGGGTGGGTCTTCGTCCCGTTCTACCTACGGAGCGGCGTCTTCACGATGCCCGAGTTCCTCGAGCGCCGGTACTCGCCAGCGGCGCGCTGGTACCTCGCGGTGATCTCGATCGTCGGCTACGTGCTGACCAAGATCTCCGTGACCATCGCGGCGGGGGGAATCGTCTTCGAGTCCCTGATGGGCATCGACTTCTGGACCGGGGCCCTCGTCGTCGTCGTCGCGACGGGGATCTACACCGTGTTGGGCGGGCTCCGGGCGGTCCTCGACACGGACCTGCTGCAAATGTTCGTGCTGGTTGGCGGCGCGGTCGCGGTCACCTGGATCGGGCTCGACGAGCTCGGGGGCTGGGGCGCGATGGTCGAAGGGACCGGACCCGGCTTCATGTCCGTTTGGAAGCCGCTCTCGGATCCGGACTTCCCGTGGACAGGAATCCTCCTAGGCGCGCCGATCCTGGGCGTCTGGTACTGGTGCACCGACTAGTTCATCGTTCAGAGCGTGCTGTCCGCGGCGGACGAGGACAACGCTCGGCGGGGGACGATCTTCGGCGGGCTGCTCAAGCTCTTGCCGCTCTTCATCTTCGTCGTACCTGGCGTCGTTGCCCACGCACTCGCGGCCCGCGGGGAGATCACCCTCGACAGCCCGGACCAGGCGCTCCCCATCCTCATCGGCGCGCTGCTGCCGCTGGGCATCCGGGGGCTCGTGGTCGCAGGCCTGCTCGCAGCGCTGATGAGCTCGCTGTCGTCGGCCTTCAATTCCTGCTCCACCCTGTTCACCCGGGACATCTACCTCAAGCTCCGACCCGACGCATCGGAGGCGCGACAGGTGCGCGTGGGTCAGACGGCGACCGCCGTGCTCGTCGCGCTTGGCCTGCTCTGGATCCCGATGATGCAGTTCATTTCCGGGCAGCTCTACCAGTACCTCCAGAGCGTCCAGGCCTACATCTCGCCGCCGATCGCCGGCGTGTTCCTCATCGGCATCCTCTGGCGCCGGGCGAACGCCGCAGGTGCCATCGCGTCCCTCGCCACCGGATTCGTCTTCGGGACCCTGCGCCTCGTCGCCGAGCTCACCAAGGAAGAGCACGAGGGATTCATCCTGGCGTACGCGGAGATCAACTTTCTCCACTTCGCGGCTCTTCTCTTCCTGGTCTGCAGCGTGGTGCTGGTCGGCGTCTCCCTGCTGACCCGGGCGCCGGACGCCGGCAAGCTGGACGGCCTCACCTTCGCTACCACCGCGCCGTCGGAAAGCGCCCCGCCTTCGCGATGGCGGACGCAGGATCGATGGGCCTCGGTGCTCCTCGTCGTGCTGGTCGGGTTGGTATGGTTCTACTTCAGCCCGTGGGTGCAGGCTCGATGACCACCGTCTGAAGCGACCCGGCGGGGCTGGTGACCGTCGCCTCCTGCTCTCCGATCCGAACGATGTAGGCCACGTCCGCATCGCCCTCGTTGAAGACGTGAACGGCGGTGGTTCCGTCCGGGTTCCGAATCGCCGACGCGTGAAGACCGACCGGCCCCTCGACGCCGGTCTCGAGGACCACGCCGCCGGGCCGGCTATGGCGGGAGATCTGCTTCACGACGTAGAAGAGCGGCGTGTAGTAGACGGTGTCCGTGTCCCCATCGACCATCACCGGCGCGAGGCAGAAATTGTTGACGTGGTTCGGTCCGCCGCGCTTGTCGAGAACGATGTTCCAGTCGATCCAGCCCGCGAGCCAGTGCCCCATGCCGACCACGAGGTCCCGGGCGTAGCGGAAGGCCGGGGCGTACATCGGGTGGTCGACCTCGCGATTCTGGGCCCAGTCCCAGCCCCAGTCGGTGGCCTCCTTCTCCCAATACCAGGCGTCGTCCTGCCACCAGGCGTACAGCTCTTCACAACCGCACGGTGGCTGCAAGCACTGCTGATTGCAGGACGCCTCCGCCGAGACGCTGTCGATGGTGCCCTCGGTATGAATGATGACCTTGTCCGGGTAGAGCTCGTGCTGCGCGTCGAGCACTTCCTCGTAGACCCGGAACGTGCTGTTGTACCAGTGGACGGCGGTGCCGTACGCAAAGGGAGACGCAATGTCATCGCCGAAGATGACCCGCGTGTAGGCGGGCATCTCGGCGCGGTTCTGGTCGAAGATCAGGATGGGCGTTTCGAGCTTCGCCTCTTTCAGACGGGGCCCGAGCACGCGGATGAAGTCGCGCTGCTCCTCCGGGGACATCTCCATACTCTCCCAGTTACCGCCATTGCCCATGGGCTCGTTGACCGGGGTGAGCGCCCAGATATCGACGCCGGCCTCTCGGTACGCCTCGAGGTAGGCGACGAAGTAGCGCGCGAAGGTGTCGTAGTGCTCCCCGAGAAGCCGCCCTCCGCGGCGTTGCGCGGGATCGTAGTACTTGCCGTTGTCCTTCAACCAGGGTGGCGCGGTCCAGGGCGACGCCACGATCCGAAACGAAGCCCCGCGAACCGCTTGTGCGTCAGTGATCAGTTCGAGGAGGCCGTTCTGCCGGTCCTCTTCGATGGAGAACCCGGCGAGGCTGGGGTCGTCGTCGTCGGTGTAGTCGTAGCTGTACTCAGAGAAGTCCGAGCTCCCGACGTGCACCCGAGAGAGCGCGTAACCCGCCCCGTCCGGCCCGAAGTACGCCGCGAGCACCTCCGCCCGCTTTTCCGGTGAGAGCTTCCCGAGGGCTGCGGCTGATGCCTGGGTCAGGGACCCGCCGACCCCGTGAAACACCTGCCGCTCCCGGTCCGGGTACACGTTGATCGCAGCGGTCGCTTCGGCCGGTCCCGCCGTCGGCACGACCAGCGAGATGGCTCCGGTCTCCCGCATCGCATCACCGGCGTGGGAGGTCAGAAACACCCGCGCCCGTCGCGCCTCACCCGAGTCTGCTGGCGTCTCCGCGGGGCCGGGCGTCCCCTTTCCACAGGCGGCGAGCCATGCCCCTCCGACGACTAGGACGACCAGGAAAAGGACCGCGCGCGCCGCGGGAAAGCGGCGCGTCGTCGAGCTTGGGGGGGTGTTCATCGCCCCGACTCTGCCGCCGAACGCAGCCAGACTCAAGGTGCGCCGTGGTCGAGGCGGAGGCCTCACGCACCCTGCCGCAGCCGCGAGCGATGTGGCGCAGGCTCCGAAGTGACGACGAGGCCGCTGCTCTCTTAGCCCTTGGGGCCAATTCCGAGAGCCCGATTGCGCAGAACTAAATCTTACGTCGCGTGGCTCGCGGTGCAGACAGGGCCTTTGACGTCGCAGTAGGGAGGGGTGGACTTGGGCGAGTTACCCGAAGCGCAGCGATACGCTAACCCTACGCGGACACTCGGATTTCCCGCGTATCGCTATCAAAGGCACGGAACCCGACCTCTTACTCCCGTACCCTGCAGTACCCTCGAATGCTCCAGCGTGCCCTGCGCTCTGGTCATTATTTGGCCACTGACAATTTCGGCTCGGGCGAACGCGAGAGCGTTGGTGCTCGAACGCGCGGGGAGAGCTAGCCGCGGCCCATGCCAGTCCACCTCAGAACGCGCTTTCGGCGCTTGTCGCTTGAGGGCGTCCTCGGTCGACCCGAAACACGTTCCCGGGCTACCGGCTCGCCCGCCTTTGGTTAGGTCGTCCTCTCACGCCGGTCACACGAGTTCGAATCTCGTTGGGGTCACCAAAAGAGACGCGTCGTCTGAAATCGGATCTATCCAACTGAAAACACTAGCGGTTTTCTGAGTTGTAATTCCCTCTCCATCCCACGTGACTCCGGAGGGGAACAGAAGTGTCTGAAGCCTCGTCTTTTGCGGGGGTTCGGTACGGTTCCAACTGCCCGCGAGGTCGCAGAGCGTTCGCTCTGCAAACGCAAGCACCGCGCCGACGTCCAAGTCTTCGAGCTCGGCATCGTAGCGTTCCAACTTCGCAATCGCGTCTTGCTCCCGAAGCCGGTCCATGTGCTCGCGAAAGGTGTTCGCGTCGATGGTCTGCTCGTGAACGTGCGCCTCGACCAGTCGATCTTTCTTCTTTTGAATGGCCTTGAGCCGCCAATTCAGACGCGCCTATTCGTCGCGGGCTTGTTTCTGCGTCTGGTTCCAGACGTTCAGGACTTCCTCTTTGAAGATGCGGACGAACTCGGGCGCGGGCTGCAGCTCGTTCAGCAATTTCACAAAGCTCTCTTCAAGCGCCTCCGCCCGGACGTTCACCCGACACCCCGGGCACCGCGGCTGGCTCTGATAGTAGCGATAGCGTTTCTTGGCCCAGGACGCGGTCAGAGGGACGCCATGGACGCACCGGACCAAACCCTTCAAGGGAAACTCAGCGCGGGCCAACTGATATGGCTTCCCCGCTCCGGGGCCTCTTCCATCGAAGACGGCCTGGACACGCCAGAACGTCTCAGGGTGCACGAGCGGCTCGAAGTCGCCGGTGGTTTCAATGCCCCATTTGTCCACACGAACGACGCTCATGTAGAGCGGATTCCGCAGCATTCGGTTTAGAACTTCGTTGTGGAGGTCGAGCCCCCGTGCCTTGGCCCGATCGACCAGGGCTGACACGGGGAAGGCTCCGGAGGCGCAGTCATCGAAGAGCTGCCGCACCACCGGGGCCAAGTCCGGGTCGTGGTCCATGCTCGCGGTCTCTCCGCGCACGTATCCGCGAGGCGGCTTCCAACACCATCGCCCGGCTTCCACAGAAAGCGAGCCAAGGCATCGGGCTCATCGTAAACGCACAATTGCGGGGGACTAGATGTCATCTCGCGTGGCGCGATGCGTGGAGAGGGCCTTTGTTTTGCCTATCTGCCGAGCCCCAGGACGCCACCACTCGTGTCTTTCTCACGAAGCGACGATGAAGGGTTTGCGTCATTTTCCCTTCTGCTAGGGTTCCCCCACGACGTGCCGCATGAGGCGCACACCCAATCTCGAACAGGACAGATCCCGCAGATGACCAAAACGACTCGACTTCTTGGCTGCTCGCTGCTGGCGATCGGCTTCGTGCTCTCGCCATGGGGGCCTTCACACGCATCGGCCAAGAAAGCCAAGAAGACACAGCAGCCGAACATCGTCGTGATCATGGGCGACGACATCGGCTGGTTCAACATTGGCGCGTACCACCGTGGCATCATGAGCGGCAAGACGCCGAACATCGATAGCCTGGCGCGAGACGGCATGATGTTCACCGACTACTATGCGGAGGCCAGCTGTACGGCCGGCCGTGCCAACTTCATCACCGGCATGATTCCGATGCGGACTGGGATGACCACCGTCGGTCAAGCGGGCTCTCCGTTGGGACTGCCTGCCGAGGCTCCGACGATTGCGACCGCCCTCAAGGAGATGGGCTATGCAACGGGGCAGTTCGGCAAGAACCACCTCGGTGACTTGAACCAATTCCTGCCGACGGTGCATGGCTTCGACGAGTTCTTCGGCTACCTCTATCACCTCGATGCCATGTCCGATCCGTACTGGCCGGGCTATCCCCAGGAGCTCCTCGGCGAGATCGGACCGCGGAATATGGTGCACTCGTGGGCGACCGACAGAGACGACCCAACCGTTCAGCCCCGATGGGGCAAGGTCGGCAAACAGAAGATCAAGGATGCGGGTCCGCTACCGCCCAAGCGCATGGAGACGGTGGACGACGAGATCCTGAAGTACACTCTGAGCTTCATGGAACGGGCCAAGAAAGACGGTAGGCCGTTCTTCGTTTGGCTGAACCCGACCCGGATGCACATCTTCACGTTTCTCTCACCCAAGTACAAAGCGCTCGAGGGCAAAGACAACTACGGTCTTCAGGAAGCCGGCATGGCCCAGTTCGACGACATCGTCGGCGCGGTCATGAAGAAGCTCGAGGCGATGGGAGTCGCCAAGAACACGATCATTGCGGTGACCACCGACAACGGGACCGAGGTGTTCACCTGGCCGGACGGGGGTAACACACCCTTCAAGGGCGCCAAAGGTATGACGACCGACGGCGGGTTTCGGGCGCCGATGGTCGTGCGTTGGCCAGAGCGCATTCCGGCCGGCAGGGTGGAGAACGGCATCATGTCCGGCATGGACTGGTTTCCAACGCTGGTCGCGGCGGCGGGGAACCCCAACATCGTCGAGGAGCTCAAGACGGGAAAGCAGTTGGGAGACCGCGAGTACAAGGTGCACCTCGATGGGTACGATCAAACCAACATGTTCACCGGCAAGGGGCCGAGCGCGCGAGAAGAGATCTGGTACTTTGGTGAGTCGACCCTCGGCGCTGTCCGACTTGGCGACTGGAAGTACACTTTCATCGAACAGCCCGACGGTTGGCCGGGCGCGAAGGTCAGACTGAACATGCCCCTGATTCACAACCTCCGTCGCGATCCGTTCGAACGGTATGCGGATCCCAACTTTGCGGTCGGGTCGCCCGACTGGTTCATGGAGTTTTACGCACGAGAGTTCTGGCGCTTTGTCTTCGTGCAGCGTCAGGTGGCCGAGCTTGCCAAGACGGCGATCGAGTTCCCGCCGATGCAAAAAGGCGCGTCCTTCAACTTGGATGCGGTGAAGGCTCAAATCCAAGAGGCCGTTCAAGCTCGTCACGGGCAGTAAAGGCCGAGGTGATTGGCTAGGGTGGTGCCCTCGCCTAAGACAGGGTTAGAACGAGGGAGAAGCTGATGGATAGAATCTTGTTGGTTGCGGGGTTGTGGCTTTTGGGAATTGCCAGCGCCTGCGGTACGACGCAGGAAGTTGCTAACATGGAGGCAGAGGAGGAGATGGAGGAGACCTCGGGCGACGAGCGGATGATGGTCCAGTCCGAAGAGGGAGGGGGCTACTTGATGCCGCCGAACGCCGAAGAGGACATCGAGATGCAAACCGAGCCGTACCCCGAATAGGAACGGTTGGGCCGAGCTCGTTGCTGTCGCTCAACCGGTGAGCTTGCTGGTCACTCCGAACCCGCGTCCGCTGCCCGACTCCCTTAGCCCTCGGCGACTCGATCGCGCGCCCGGCGCGTCTCTAGCTGCCTTGGCCCAAGTACTGCTTCAAGATTTGCGTCCATTGGTCCGTCTCCATGAACGCCAAGAGGGCTCTATTCAGCGGCTCGCGCAGCTGGCTACCGGGCGGCACGGCCATGCCCATGTAGTGGTGATCGAATGTCCCAGGCAGCACTTCCACTCGTCCCAGGAACTCGTTCTTCGCCAGGTGTATCGCGTCAGAAGAACTCGGAGACAAAAGGGCTCTGAGTTAAGAGACACTTTGCCGAGGGCGAGAGCCCTCCACAGGAGTGTCCCATGCCGAGAAGAAAGAAACAATCGAGTGAGGCCGCCGTGCGCGAGATCCGTCGCAAGACGCGCCGGAGGTTCTCCGCAGAGGAAAAGATCCGGATCGTGCTCGACGGCCCACGCGGCGAGGTCAGCGTGGCCGAGCTGTGCCGTCGCGTAGGTATCTCCGCCAATCTGTACTACCGCTGGAGCAAGGACTTCCTCGAGGCCGGCAAGAAACAGTTGAGTGGTGACACGGTGCGGGAGGCGACAAGCACCGAGGTCAAGGGCCTGCAGGCCGAAAACAGTAAGCTCAAAGAAGTCGTCGCGGAGATGACGCTCAAGAACCGTGTGCTCAAAGAAAGTCTGAGGGGTCATGGAGAGGAGGACGACACGTGAGACGCAGTGCATCCGAGAAGATGGAGCTCATCGGCCTGGTTGAGCGCACGGACCTGCCGGTGCGGGTCACGCTGCGGCAACTTGGCATCCCATCGAGCACCTTTTACGGCTGGTACAAGCGGTATGTCGACGGTGGCTTCGATGCCCTGCAGGACAAGACGCCGCCGCCGCGTCCGAGGTGGAACCAAGTCCCCGAGAAGGTCCGAGCCGAGGTGATCGATTTGGCCCTCAAAAAGACGGAGCGTTCCGCCCGGGAGCTGGCGTGCCACTTCACCGATGAGCGCCAGTATTTTCTGTCCGAATCGAGCGTCTACCGCATCCTCAAGGCCGCCGATTTGATCACGAGTCCGGCGTACGTCTTGATGAGTGCGTCCGACCGTTTCAAGCATCCGACCAAGCGCGTGAACGAAATGTGGCAGACCGACTTCACGTACCTGCGCGTCATCGGCTGGGGCTGGTACTACCTGTCGACGGTGATGGATGACTTCTCGCGCTTCATCCTCGCGTACAAGCTCGGCCCGACGATGGCGACCACAGACGTGACCGAGACGCTGGACGAAGCCCTGGCGCTCACCGGAGTGCACAGCGTCCGAGTCCGCTACCGACCGAGGCTACTGAGCGACAACGGACCGGCTTACGTCTCGAAAGACTTACAAGATTACCTCGAGGAGCAGGGCATGACGCACACCCGAGGTCGCCCGTACCATCCGCAGACGCAGGGGAAGATCGAGCGCTACCACCGCTCGATGAAGAACGTCGTGAAGCTACAGCACTACGACTTCCCGTGAGAGCTCGAGGCCGCGGTGCGCGATTTCGTCGCCTACTACAACCATCGCCGCTACCACGAGTCGCTCGACAACTGTACGCCGGCAGATGTGTCCTACGGCCGGCACCATGAGGTCCTGTCCGAACGGGACAAGATCAAGCGGCTCACGATGCAACGTCGCAAAAAGGAGTACCGGGCTGCAACCGCGGCCTAGGCCAAAACCATGAACCGTCTCCTAACAAACATGCCCTCTTCAACGACCCCACCCAGGTCTGACGGATCCCCACGAAGTCATCGGATGAAAAGTCGCTGATGCTGTTGTCGAAAGAGGGATTGGGCTTGGCGGAGCCGACTGCGGGAGATCGGGATGGGGATCTGGTGCTCGAGGATGAGGAGTCCGAGGACGGTCACTGAGAAGGCTCTTCGGGTTTTCACGGTGTTGGCTTGCAGTGGCTTGGCCGCTCCTGCTTGTTCACCGAGACATCCGAGCAAGGACGCAGCCCACAAGGCCAGAGCGACCAAGAGCAGCAAGACGTGCAGGCGCTCGGTCTGGCGCACCGAGACATGGCCGAGTCCAAGCCCGAAGCGAAGATTCTTTCCATCGCGGAAAGCCTGTTCGCACCGCATGCGACTCGCGTAGATTCGAGAGATACATGACGCACTGAGCTCATGGGCAGAGCAAGCCAGCACCCAGGGCTCGTGAGCACGGCGCTTGTAGCATTCATGGAGCGCGGAATTTGGATGGAGGCCCCGCGTCTTGAACTTCGGCCGATGACGGCGCTTGTTCTTCATCCGTTGGACGATGACGGTGGCCTCGATCGGGTTATCTCTAGTGACGTTGCAGCGCCCCAACGCTCGAGGCTTAATCTTGGCTCCTGCAAACAGGTCGTGAACGCGGAGCGATTGAGCCGCATCGTGAGGACGAAGGGTATTGTTCCTCGTCAAGCGACCGACGAAGTGCAAGCCACACGCAGCAACATCGTCGAACCAGGAGCGACCAAAGCCGGCGTCGGTGACGACGACGATCTGCCGTCCCGTAGGAAGCACTTGCTGCAGGTACTTCAGGAAACCGCGCTGCACAGCACGATTTCCAACTCTCTTCTGGCCGTGCACCTGGGCGTAGACGATCTGAGCGCGTCCCGACATCGGAATGGTCGCGACCAGCGCGGCTTCGGTGTTGTTCACATACGTCCAGTCCACCAAGACGACGATGCGCTCGCTTTGACCCACGACCTCATAAGCCAAGCGCCGATAGACTTCTTCGCACTCCGACCACAGGCGACGATTGCCGAGCAATCGATCGACACGCTTAATGCGATGCTTGAACTTGGCTGGCCCGGGCAATGCCCGACCAAGCGCCGTCACCCACAGTCGCCGGCCCTTCATCAGGGCGCCGACCACATCCAAAAGCGCCCTCTGACGCTTGGCGTGCATGAAGTCCGTGAGCGGTTCTAGCCATCGTGATAGGATTCGTTCGGCGCGCATGTGAGCTCTCCGTTGTTGGTGTCGTTACCCACGAAGATCTCCGTGCGCGCTTCCTTTTTCAAACAACGAAGCTAACCCGTTAACTTCATTTAACTATTTGTGGGGAGCCTTCAGACCCGGGTGAGGTCGTGTACGGCGCGCTTCACTCTGTGCCCGAGCCTTTGGGAGGGTAGTCGAGCGTGTCGGCGAGCTCGCTGCGGACGTCGGCATCATGATCGGGAAACGGCAGGCGGTTTTCGTCTCGCCAGCGCGCGACCTCCGCCTCGGCAGCCTTGGCGAGCTCCGGATCGGGGTCTTCAGACTGCGTCAGGTAGAGGGTTTGAGAGGGGAAGGCAAAGCCGCAGCCTGCGTCTTCCACGATGTCTTTGATGCGCAGCATCACGTCTTCTTGGATCGCGAAGAACTCGTTGCGGTCCTGAGTCGCAACGTACGCGAAGACCTCGACGTCGAGTGACGAACTACCGTACGCCACGAATCGTACCCGCGCCGGATCGAGTAAAACCCTCGGGTGCTGGATCAAGAGCTCGCGCAACCGTGCGAGCACGAGTCGCAATTGATCGAGCGTGGTTTCGTAGCGAAGCTGGAGGGTGGTCTGTAGCAGGATGGAATCTCGGCGCGACAAGTTCGTGAGCTCGAGCTGGGAGAAGTCGGCATTCGGGATGGTGATCACCGTGCGATCGCGTCCGCGCACCCGAACCGAACGCAGGCCGATCGCCTCGACCGTCCCGAGCGTGTCACCAAATCGACACAACTCGCCGACCCGGACTGGCGCGTCGGCGAACAGGATGAAGCCTCCGATGACGTTCTCCAGTGTCGGGCGTATCGCCAGCGCGACCGCCAAGCCGCCGACGCCGAGCCCGGCGAGCATGGGGGCCACAGGCACACCGAGGCTCTCTGCCAGGCTCATCAGCACATAGACCGTGAGCAGTACGGCACCGAGCTTGGAAAGCAGACGAACGAGTTGGGCATCGAGCGCATAGGCTCTCATGTCACGCACGTGAATGACGGCGTCGGCGACGAGCCTTGCGACCGTGAACAGCAACCAGATGGCCGCGAGGTGTCCGAGCACGGAGAGCAGGCCGATGGTCACCGCCCGCTCAGCGCCTGTGAGACGGATCCAGTCGGCGACCCCCCGCTGTACGAATGCGATCAACGCGATGGCGATGACGGGGCGAAGCGCGCGGAGCCGCGCAGTCACGCTCGGGGTCGATCCCGCCCGGTCGGCGATGAATCCGGTCAATCTGTAGGTCAGGCCGAAGAAGATCAGGCCCGCGAAAACGAGGATGATCAGCGCGCTCCACTTCCATAGCGGGACGCCACCCAAGGTCACAAACCAGCGAGATGGGAGCGCTTCGACCGCACGATGAAAAAACGCCGGTGCCGCGAGCCCTGGCTGAAGGCGATACTTCTCCTGCACGCCGTCGAACTTCGCAAAGCGCTCTTTGACGGGCAGCGATTTCGCTCTTTCGAAAAATTCGGGCACGCGCGCGACTGTCTCGGCCGAGAACCGATACTGTGGCGGTGCCCCGATAGCCGAGTCGATCCGCACGATGCGAAGCTCGGTAGGGGGAATCGTCCAGTACGCAGGCATGCTGCCCGGATCGAGGTCCGGACCCGGAATCTCCTTCCGAGCCGGAATGTCGATGCGAATGAGAATCTCGAAAAGGTAAAGTGAAGACTCGACCAACGCGCGAAGCTCGGGCTCGCTGCTCGGTCGGTCGACCTCGAGAGTCTGAAACAGGCGGTCGCGGTGGGCCCCACCGCCTCTCGCTTTCCCTCGTAGGATGCCTCGATCGCGGCCGTGGCCTCGGTCAAGAACGTATTCAACGTCGCCTCGGGTGAGGAGATGTCGGGTGGCTCGAGCGGGTGCGTTTCAGGGCCGTCGCTTTCGCCGGCTCCCGCACCAAGAGGAAGAGTCAGTACCGTGAGGGCCGCCAGGATGAATACAACACTGATTCGCGAAGACGGTCGGGTGAAAAGCAGACGTTCGGTCATTGCGGATTGCTACGTGTCGCTAGCTTAGTGGGTACGACTGAAGGGCTCAGGCGCTTGGTCAGTTGAGTGGCAGTGTGAGCACAGGCCCGGCTTTCCTCGTGTTCCCGGACTGCAGTTGGAAGAGCTGATCGAGCAAGTTGAACGTCGACTTCGAGTTGAGGTCCGAGTCCTCGATGTAGAACCACGTCCCTCGATACTCCACACGGATGAAGGCGTCGTTTGGGACCTGGTCGCTCGAGGCGACCCGAAACAGCGCGCCGGTCAACACCGGCCAGGCGAACTCGGTCCCGTCGCGATATCGGGTCACCGTCACTTTGCCGGCTTCGACGTCCTGCGGGGGCGGCTCGACGCCCTGCGAGAGATAGCTCATCACGCCGATCAGCGCGCGCGGCAAAATGCCGATTTCGCGAGGCGAGCGATAGGTCGGGTTCGTCGTCAAGAAGAACTCGTTGAGGTCCGACCGGACGCCCAGAATCTCTTTCAAGCGTTTCGATTGCTCCGCGATCTCGGGAGCGTCCCCGAATACCAGGGTCATCACAAAGGGCGTATCTGGGTCCCCGAGCGGGATCGTGTCGAGGGCCTCTTCGGCACCGAGGCGCCGGTAACGCAAATCCAACGCGTCGGCCTGGCTCATTTCGTCGAACAGTTTTGCAACCTCCACGAAGCGCTTGAAGTCCGGCGCGAGATCGGGCGTCGGCCCCGCCGCAGTAGGCGCGTTCCACACGTCGTTGATCCGTTGGACACAGCAGCGCAGGAGACGTTCGAACCGCCAACCCGAGTGACTGAGGAGCACAATCGCCCCCATTGGCACCGGAGACAACAGGCGGTTCACGAAGGTTTCGCCTTGAAGCGGCGTGTACGTGATGGTGGGTCGGTCTTCGTAGTACACGTCGCCCCCAACGCCTCCCACTGCTTTGCTGCCCGGGCCACCGATTCCGCCGACCGATGCCGAGCCTGCAACACCCAGCACGTACTGGGTCGCGACGCTCGACACTTCGATGAAATAGGGGGTGTCGCGATAGCGGAGTCGGACGAGGTTCGCGAGCATCTGCTCGTTGCGCGTATCGATGATGGCCGAGTTGTAGTCGAAGCGCGTTTTTCGGATCGATTTGGGACCGACCTTCGTACAACTCGACAGAAGAACCATAGTCGCTACGCAGGCTAGGCAAACGGGAAACAAAGGCATGGCTATTCGCGGGGTTGTCGTCATCTCGCCGCGAACGGTATCTCAATCCACCCGTTTGTCTTGTTGCGATTCCACAATCTCGATTGGCTCGTTTTGTTTCGAATGGGTAAACCGAGGAAGTCGACACCGTTCTTCAACTTTTTACTTGGGTCGGATCTCGTTTCAGACTGGCATTCGCATGCACTTCAACTACAAGAGATCTCCAAGCACCTGCTTTGGAGGTTGACCATGGAACCTTTGCCTCGATTCGTCCCGCTGGACAGGATGGTTGCCTTCAGCGACGGCGTGTTTGCGGTTGTCATTACGCTGTTGGTCCTCGGGATCGAGATCCCCTCTTCGGACGCCGTTCTGACGGGAACTGGGCTCACGCAGGAGCGCGAAAAGGTCCTCCACCAGCTCCTCATCTACTTCGTCGCGTTTTGGCTGGTGGGGATGTATTGGTCCCAACAAAGTCTCTTTACTGCTGGGCTCAAGCAGATCGACCGGGGTACCTTCGTCCTCAATCTCCTGCTTCTGTTGCCCATCACGCTGCTTCCCTTCGTCACCCAGCTCATGGGAACCATGCGCGATGACTGGAGGGCCGTTCTGAACTTCGCTCTAATCAATGTCTTCGCGACTTTCGTGATCGAGCGCATGTGGAGTCGCGTCGCGTCTCTCCCCGAAACTCAAAAGAGCCCGCAGACAGCGACGCTCGCTGCGAGGATGCGGGTGGAGGTCCGCGCTCACGCGGCTGTGATGGTCCTCGGTGTTCTCGTCGCGCGGCTCGACGTTAGGGTCGGCACGCTCGTATTCATTCTGATTCCGTTCGCCCACTTCTACAATTTCCTCCGCGATCCGTTTCGCTCTCGCTTAGACGGGCTATCCTCGGGCGAAACCAAGTGAGCTTAGTGCCGATGCTAGGCATCGAGCGGCGGACGTCGAACGTGAAGGCCGACGTCCCGCCCTGCCGTGGCACCTCGCCTTTCTGCTCAACCCCGGTCGGAGCTAGCGGCAGGCGGCGTTTGGAGGGTGCACGGCGCCTCAGCCCCCGCGAATCGTCCGCGGTGTCACCCCGAACCAGCGCTTGCAGGTCCGACTGAAGTTCGACGTATCCCGATACCCAAGCCGCTCCGCAATCGCTTCTACCGGTATGTCAGTTTGCCGGAGGTACCAAACGGCGAGCTCCTGTCGCACGTCGTCGAGGAGCATCTGATACGAGGTTCCCTGCGCTTTTAGCTTTCGGTTCAATGTGCGTTCCGACATGTGGAGCGTCTTGGCCATCTCCCTCAGGCTTGGATACTCGCCTTCTCGGTCGAGCAAATGGTCGAGCACCTTCTGCGCCCCGTCGCCGTCGCTTTCATGCTGCACCTCTGCCCTCTCGCAGAGTCGCAGTGCCTGGCGGAACGCGCTCGCATCCGCGGTGATGCAATGGTTTGCCGCAAACGATTCCGGCATGCCATCACGCAGCAGGGCGCATGGAACTCGAGCGTCACCGCGCGAAGACGCGTCGCATACTCGCTCAGCCAATCGGGGGCAGAGTAGGTGAACGCCACGCGCGTGTCCGGCAGCTGCGTCCCACTGACCGTCTCGAGCACGAGGGAAATCGCTCCGATGATGTGCAAGGAAATGTACTCGTCGAGGTGCCCCCAACCGAGAACGTTTTCGATACGCAACTGCACGCGACCATTCCGATGCTCGACCGAGAACTCCGCCTGTCGTTCCTCAAAACGTTGTCCGCCTGCGAGATATGAGCCGCGATGATCGCGAAGGTGACCCAGCGGACAGAGCTCGGACCCTTGGCTGCGTTGCCGACGGTCCGCCAAGCGTGAATCGAGCGCGGCATTCGCCTGAGCCGAGCGCGATGTGGGTCTGGGAGCTTTGATAGTACTCGAGGTACTTGCGCAGGATGCGCCGCAGGTGCTGCTCTGAGAGAACGATGACGTCATCGAGGCAGTCCCGCCGAATGGTGCCAATGATGCGCTCGCAGTACGGATTCTGCCACGGGGACCTCGACGCGGTCAGGACCGGCTCGATTCCCATCGCACGCACTCGACGAACGAAGTTCACGCCATAGATCTTATCTCGGTCCCGGATGACGTACTTCGGTGCCGAGTCGTCGGGGGCTTTCGCCGACGCGGCATGTACCGCGAGACCGTGACTTCTGCGACCTCGAAGCCGAGCATGAGCAACTCGCCGTGAATGCGAGGCGCTCCCCACGTCGGGTTCTCGCGGGCGATTCGGCGGATGAGCGTCCGGATCTCCGCGTCGATCGGTGGACGTCCGGTTCTGTTTCGGCTCTTCCAGGTCCAGTAGAGCTTGACGCCCTTGCGATGCCAGCCGATCACGGTCTGGGGCTTCACGATGAGGAGGGCGTGCTGCCAGTCTGGCCACAGACCGCAGAGCACGACCCAGAATGCGCGATGAACCTTCGTCAGCTTGGGGCGCGTGGTCTTGCGTTGCACAACGGCCAGCTGCTGTCGCAAGGCGAGATTCTCGAGCGCGAGCTCGCGCTGCGGCTTCAGGCTCGATCTGGCGGTCGCGAGCAGGACGTACAGCAAGTGAAGCATCGGGGTAGGCTGGCTTGACCCCGAGTACGGAAACACGAACGATTGCGCAATCGACGGGGTTCTGAGGAGGCACAACCCTGTAGTACCCTGGAAACCTCCTGCTTGCCCTGGGCTCTGGTCACCATGTGGTCACCGACAATTTCGGCTTGGACAAGCTTGGAGGCAGTCGGGGTTCTGAGGAGGCGCACTCTGACTCGGAACTGGCCACCTGACTATGACGAACGACTGACCTGCGCCCACGCTCGCATTGAACACCCCCCGAGCGTATGGTGGGCGGGCTCGCTCTCTCCGCCAAGGTACTCGCAAGTGTTAGGGTTTTCTCAGACGCGCATGATGTCGACGCCCTCGCGGCCCGAGAGATCGCGAAGCTAGTCCGAGAGCGTGCAGACAGCGGCAGACCCTGTGTTCTGGGCCTGGCCGCCGGCGTCACCCCTATCCTAGTCTATCGGACGTTGGTTCGTTTACACAGAGAAGGCCTGTCCTTTGCCAACGTCGTGACGTTCAACCTCGATGAATACTACCCAATGGCGCCGTCCTCGCCCCACAGCTACTCCCGATTCGTGCGAGAGAACTTTCTCAATCACGTGGATCTAGATCCATCCAATGCTCACGTGCTCGATGGATCGCTTCGGGTTGACAGCGTTGCAGAACACTGTGATCGCTATGAGCGATGCATCGCCGCCGCAGGAGGGATTGACCTGCAGCTATTGGGCATTGGTCGCAACGGCCACGTTGGGTTTAACGAGCCGGGCTCACCGCGCACAAGCCGTACGCGGCTCGTCACGCTAGACGAAACAACGCGCCGCGACGCACAAGCCTCGTTTGGAGAAGATGAAGTCCCGCAGCAGGCAATCACCATGGGCATCGATTCCATCCTACGTGCGCGACGGGTGCTACTTCTGGCGGTCGGCAGTCACAAGGCAACCATCGTCGCCAAGGCGGTGGACGGTCCGGTGATACACGAGGTGCCAGCGAGCTTTCTGCAAGAGCACCCGAACGCATCCGTATATCTCGATCGGACCGCTGCCGAAGGTCTCCGTCGAGTTGGCCACAAAGAATGAAGGATCGGCGATCAACCGGTAGCTTCCGAAGGGCAACACACGCGAAACAACCGCACTTTCCTACCAGGTTTTTGCCAGTGATTTTGCCACCCGAGATCAAAGCGAAGTGATCTCGTGCGTTTATCAGTGGAGGCGGTGGGAATCGAAAACACGTGATTCCGCGTCGAATCAGGCAACTACGGGTAATCACAGGAAACCGGCTCCCGAGTTACGGGAATCAAAAGACAGCGAAACGCATGTTCGGAAAACCGCTTTGCCAACTGGCGAAACCGAACGCGAGACCACGCAGGGAAGGGTGGACGTGGGAGACGTGCCCACCGCCGAGACCTTGGGCAGGTTGGCACGCGAAGTCTTATCGAACTCCCGGCATGCCGAGTCGCGAGAGATGGCACGGGCTGTCCTGCAGTTACTGGCAGGTTCCAAGAAGTAACCTTGATGCAAGATTAGCGAGTTAATGCATTGCATTAATGCAGTAATTAGTATAGGATGTTCTACGTGATTCGAGGCTTTGCTGACAAGGTCACTAAGGACCTCTATCACGGGAAGAACTCGAAAGATGCTCGTCGGATTCCGAAATCAATTTGGAAGGTCGTTCAACGCAAGCTCGATCTGCTCAATCGCGCTGCCTCGCTCCGAGACCTTCGGGTTCCACCGAACAACCGACTGGAAAAGCTGCGCGGGGACCTCGAGGGACTTCATTCGATCCGCGTCAACGAACAGTATCGGGTCGTTTTCGCATTCCGAGATGGGGACGCGCATGACGTCCAGGTCCTCGACTATCACTAGGAAGAAGCAATGATTCCAAAGCACCGACCCCCAACCTCTCCCGGCGAGATGCTGCTCGAAGAGTTTCTCGTGCCGATGGAAATGACGCAGCGCGCGCTAGCCGAAGAGCTCGGCCTGAGCGTCCAAAGCGTCAACTTGATCATCAAAGGCAAGCGGGGAATCACGGCAGAAACCGCGGTTCGTCTTTCGCGGGTGTTTAAGAACTCACCTCAGTTCTGGCTTGGTCTGCAAATGGACTGGGACCTCTGGTACGCCGAACGCGACCTCGCTGAGGTAGGGTGACGGGCAGAGTTCGAACCAAGTTTCTTGCAGCGATTTCCCGACTCGAAATCATCAAGGCGACGCGATCTCGGATTGTTATCGGTGGAGGCGGTGGGAATCGAACCTGC
>CAVPIE010000010.1:0-77137 GCA_963704865.1 uncultured delta proteobacterium
TTGTCTGGCCTGCGTCATGACTGTGGTCTTGCTGTCGAGTTGTACGAAGGTCGGTCCCAAATCGATCCGCAAGACGCGCTTCGACTACAACTCGGCCATCATCGATACCCGCAACGAGCAGATGCTCGCGAACCTCGTCCGACTCCGCTATCGCGACACCCCCTATTTCATCGAAGTGTCGAGCGTCGCGACCCAGTACGTGCTGGGTATTGCAGGCTCGGCATCGGTAGGCGGAATCGGTGGGCCGGACAATAAGGCAGTGGGAGGCGTTGGGGGCGACGTGTACTACGAAGACCGACCCACCATCACGTACACGCCGCTTCAAGGCGAAACGTTCGTGAACCGCCTGTTGTCGCCCGTACCGATGGGGGCGATTGTGCTCCTCAGTCACTCGGGTTGGCGGTTCGAACGTCTCCTGCGCTGCTGTGTCCAACGGATCAACGACGTGTGGAACGCGCCTACTGCGGCTGGGCCGACGCCTGATCTCGCGCCGGACTTCGAGCGATTCGTCGAAGTTGCAACACTGTTCGACGAAATGAGCCAGGCCGACGCGTTGGATTTGCGTTACCGGCGCCTCGGTCCCGAAGAGCCCCTCGACACGATCCCGCTCGGGGACCCAGAGACGCCCTTTGTGATGACCCTGGTATTCGGGGACGCTCCCGAGATCGCCGAGCAATCGAAACGCTTGAAAGAGATTCTGGGTATCCGGTCGGACCTCAACGAGTTCTTCTTGACGACGAACCCGACCTATCGCTCGCCTCGCGAAATCGGCATTTTGCCGCGCGCGCTCATCGGCGTGATGAGCTATCTCTCGCAGGGCGTCGAGCCGCCCCCGCAGGACGTCGAAGCCGGCAAAGTGACGGTGACCCGATATCGCGACGGAACCGAGTTCGAATGGCGAGAGCTGACCGGCGCGGTGTTTCGGGTCGCCTCGAGCGACCAGGTCCCAAACGACGCCTTCGTCCGTGTGGAGTATCGCGGGACCTGGTTCTACATCGAGGACTCGGACCTCAACTCGAAGTCGACGTTCAACTTGCTCGATCAGCTCTTCCAACTGCAGTCCGGGAACACGAGGAAAGCCGGGCCTGTGCTCACACTGCCACTCAACTGACGAAGCGCCTGGGCCCTTTAGTCTTACCCACTAAGCTAGCGCCACGGAGCAATCTGCAATGACCGAACGTCTGCTTTTCACACGACCGTCTTCGCGAATCAGTGTTGTATTCATCCTGGCGGCCCTCACGGTACTGACTCTTCCGCTTGGTGCGGGAGCCGGCGAAAGCGGCGGCCCTGAAACGCACCCGCTCGAGCCACCCGATGTCTCCTCACCCGAAGCGACGCTGAACACGTTCTTGACCGAGGCCACGGCCGCGATTGAGGCATCCTACGAGGGAAAGCGAGAGGCGGTAGGGGCCCACCGCGACCGCCTGTTTCAGACTCTCGAGGTCGACCGACCAAGCAGCGAGCCCGAGCTTCGCGCGTTGGTCGAGTCTTCACTTTACCTTTTCGAGATTCTCATTCGCATCGACATTCCGGCTCGCAAGGAGATTCCGGGTCCGGACCTCGATCCGGAGCGCATGCCTGCGTACTGGACGATTCCCCCTACCGAGCTTCGCATCGTGCGGATCGACTCGGCTGTCGGGGCACCGCCGCAGTATCGGTTCTCGGCCGAGACAGTCGCGCGCCTGCCGGAATTTTTCGAAAGAGCAAAATCGCTGCCCGTCAAGAAACGCTTTGCGAAGTTCGACGGCGTGCAGGAGAAGTATCGCCTTCAGCCAGGATTCGCGGCACCGGCGTTTTTTCATCGTGCGGTCGAAGCGCTGCCACCTCGCTGGTTTATGACCTTGGGTGGCGTCCCGCTCTGGAAGTGGAGCGCGCTGACCATCCTCGTTCTCATGGGCCTGATCTTCTTCAGCCTGACCTACAGATTGACCGGATTCATCGCCGACCGGGAGCGATCGACCTCGAGCGTGACTGCGCGGCTCCGCGCGCTTCGCCCCGTCGTCGCCATCGCGTTGATCGCATTCGTACAGCGGGGGGTCGCCGACTGGATCCGTCTCACAGGCGCTGAGCGAGCGGTGACCATCGGCCTGCTCTCCGCGCTCGGTCACCTCGCGGCCATCTGGTTGCTGTTCACGGTCGCAAGGCTCGTCGCCGACGCCGTCATTCACGTGCGTGACATGAGAGCCTATGCCCTCGATGCCCAACTCGTGCGTCTGATTTCCAAGCTCGGTGCCGTGCTGCTCACGGTCTATGTGCTGATGAGCCTGGCAGAAAGCCTCGGTGTGCCTGTGGCCCCCATGCTCGCCGGGCTCGGCGTCGGCGGCTTGGCGGTCGCGCTTGCGATACGCCCGACACTGGAGAACGTCATCGGAGGCTTCATCCTGTTCGCCGACGCGCCAGTCCGGGTCGGCGAGTTGTGTCGATTTGGTGACACGCTCGGGACGGTCGAGGCGATCGGCCTGCGTTCGGTTCGGGTGCGCGGACGCGATCGCACGGTGATCACCATCCCGAATGCCGACTTCTCCCAGCTCGAGCTCACGAACTTGTCGCGCCGAGATTCCATCCTGCTACAGACCACCCTCCAGCTTCGCTACGAAACCACGCCCGACCAATTGCGACTCGTCCTCGTACGGTTACGCGAGCTCTTGATCCAGCACCCCAAGGTTTTGCGCGATCCGGCGCGCGTACGATTCGTGGGGTACGGTAGTTCGTCACTCGATGTCGAGGTCTTCGCGTACGTCGCGACTCAGGATCGCAACGAGTTCTTCGCGATCCAAGAAGACGTGATGCTGCGCATCAAAGACATCGTGGAAGACGCAGGCTGCGGCTTTGCCTTCCCCTCTCAAACCCTCTACCTGACGCAGTCTGAAGACCCCGATCCGGAGCTCGCCAAGGCTGCCGAGGCGGAGGTCGCGCGCTGGCGAGACGAAAACCGCCTGCCGTTTCCCGATCATGATGCCGACATCCGCAGCGAGCTCGCCGACACACTCGACTACCCTCCCAAAGGCTCGGGCACGGAATGAAGCGTGCCGTACACGACCTCACCCGGGCTGGCGTCGAGCACGACTCTTGCCGCCTTTTCCCAACGAGCTCGGCAGTCGCAGCCGCCGACGGATGACGGCCGAACGCCACCTGGGTGGGGTCGTTTCAACTGCAGTCCGGAAACGTGAGCAGTCGCGGGCCTCTTAGCCCCTGGGGACAATTCTAAGCGCCGAATTGCGCGGTACTCAATGTTGTGTCGATTTGCGGCGCACTCTAGACCGCAGTTGGCTCGCCAATCTGCGTCTCCACTCCGTCTCCTCGCATCTCACAACTCTCTTTCTTCGTTGGAACGGCCTAGCTCCCGCTCTGGTCGCTGTAGAATTCGAATCGCACGGGCGTCGCGCTGCGCGGCGCGACTGGCGACGAAATGACGCCATGTGCCAGGGTGCGGAGTCTTCTGAATCGCCTTCCGTTGGACTGCGAGCTTCCGCTTGAGGGCCCGGGATTCGATGGCTCGGCGGAGCGCCAGTTGTTGTGAAAGCCGTTTTCGGTCGCGGCCCGACACGGGTAGGGCGGCGAGGAGACCTCGCTGGTTTCGATACTTCTCTTTGAGCCGCCGACGCTCGCGAGAGGCGGTGTCTCGGTAGCTGCTCCAGGCGTGTCGGCGCTGCCTTCGGGCCTGGTCGAGAGACTGCTCGTATTCCTTCCACAAGCCCTGCGGCGCGATGGCCGGGGCGGGGGAGTATCGCAGGGTCGCGGTTCTTGCGGCTTCCAGCTGATGCCCTGGCGTTGGCTGGAAGTCTCCGAACCGTTTGCAGAGGCGGGGCTTGCTGAGCTGGCGATCTACAAAAGAGGCCTTCACTCGCATGCCTTGCTCGACGTCCTCGAAGACGAGGCCGTTGCCATGCGGGCGAAGCACGACACCAAGACTGGCGCACACGTCGTGAACATCGTCCCAGCTCCGCAGCTGCCCGGCTCGAAGTGCGGGACCTAGCTCGTTCCGGGCCCAGCGAGCAAAGCTGTCGATCCCGTGCTGAGCTTCGTGGTCCGCTGCTCTCTGCGGGACTTTCTCACGATCGCGCACCTTGGACTGAAGCGGCGTGAGTCCGAGCTCTCGTTCGAGCGCACGGCCCGCGGTGAAGAGCTTCTGGTGATCCCAGGCTGGCGAGTGAATGCGAAAGGTCTCCGGATGAATCTTGTGGATGGCCACGTGCACGTGTTCGTGGTCTTTGTCGTTGTGACGGGCGGCGATGTACTGGTGACCGGCAAACCCCAACGTCTCCACAAGGTTTTCCACAACACGCCTGAGCTCGTTCCCGTCGAGGCTTCGGTCCTCCGGGTGAAGCGAGACGACGAGGTGGTAGGTACGGTTGCTGCCCGCGCGGGTGTTCTGCGCGTTCACAGCCTCGACGAGTCGGCACGCCAGCTCGAGGTCACGGGTCCCGGTCACGCCAGGAAGATTGGCAGCCAGGAACCAGGTCGCTCGCGGCTTGTCGCTTCGACCTCGAATGTAGCGCGCGAGCTGACGAAAGCCTTTGTTGCTTGCCGATGCACGTTGGTGCCGGACAATCACCGACGGCCCGCTAGCCGCTCCACCGCTCGACGGACTTGGATGATGGAGTCGAGGAGCTCGAGGTTCAGCCTGTTGTGGCTCGATCGATCAGAAACGCCCTCTCGGATGGCGAGCTTGAGGAGGCCGCCGATGCGGTTGAGGTCGGCGTGCACCCGTGCAACCTCGGTGAGCGCCTGTGCATCGATGGTGCTTTTCAGGCGAGCACCCACGAGACATCGACGGAGCACCTCTGCACGCGAGTGGCTGGTTTGCTGGGCGAGGGTATCGAGCCGACTGAAATCTTCCTCATCGACACGGAACGAGACGATTCGTGACTTCGGCTTCCGTGCTCCGCCGCCTTTCACTTCGTCCCTCCCTTTGTGTGTTCGCGTTCCGCACCCACCCCGACGGCCAGAACAACGCTCGCAAGCTCCAGCGCACGCCTCACGGCAAACTCGGGTGGCCCGTCGAGCACTGCGCGGGCACCCGCAACCAGCTCCGAGTGCAGCACGAGGTTCGCAAACTCGCGCAGCACCAACATTGGGATTTCGCCGCCGTCCGCTACCCGATGAAGTAGCGCGGCGGCAGCCCGACGGACGTCGTCCATGGGCACAACCCCCTTTTCATTCCGGTCACCGTGACCGAAATGAGTGCTTCGGGGACACTCGTTGACGTCTTCTGGCCGCGGGCCATGTGGAGTTTCGCTTAGAAAAAGCGGGGCATTTGGGTTCTGGTCTTGCAACCTAAATCCAGCGCGTCTGCCAATTCCGCCACCCTCGCTAGTGGTGTGATTTCGGAGGGTTAGCACGGTGGCAAGCGGTTTCAAATCGGCCGATTTCGAATCGGTGACCGGAATGGTGACCGGAATTCCGGGTCGGGCGTTCAAGACGGCGCGCGTCTGCTCGCGGTTCGAGTCCATCTTGGTGAGCACCGAGATGTAGATTGTGTGCTGGGGTCGTTCAGGCGGATGCCGCTGAACGCAGGTCGTGGCGCCGGACATCGTCGCGGGTGACGAGCCAGAGGCCGAGGAGATGTACTGCACTGGCGGCGAGGAACATGGTGGAGCCGAAGGTCTCGATCATGAAGAACTCGGGCCACGGCACGCTCTCCTGCACGAGGAAGGCGGAGAGAGCGTCCCAGATACCGACGATGTTCCAGACGATGACGGCGATCCACGCGCCGATCCCATTGCCTCGCACGAGGAGGTAGGCGATGAGCAGGGCGCTCACGCCGATCACGGCATCTCCAACCAGCGGCATCAGCCATGCGGACGGTGGATCGCCAGGGCCGCCGGCTCCGGCTTGGCCGATGAACGCGACGGTCATCGCCCGGCCTGACAGGAGAAGCGTGAGGGCCAACAGGACGGCCCGCTTCGGGCCGAGACCGGCTGGCCCGGGTGTTTGCGGTGTGGACTCGGTCATGGAGCATGCCTCGCTTGAATACAGTGCTGGCCACCGAATCGACGGCCGAGCGCGTCGAGGTTGACCTCGATCATCGGCGCGAGACCATCGGCCATGGCGTCCGGCTTCACGTCTGTGATCCAGACCAAGGTGGATGTACCGTTGCCTTCATCGATGACCTGCATGGATGCGGCGTGGAACTCGATTGGGAAAGGCGAGTCGGTGATCGTATAGGCCACGCGCTGATGCTCCTCGTCGATGCCGACGATTGTTTCGGTGAGCTGCCCTCCGTCGGCGAGCGTACACGAACGTGTGTCGCCCGAAACGGAGCTCTTGTGGACGATGTCCAAGAGGTCGGAGATCTGTCCGACATCGGCAACCCTGGTCCAGAGATCTTCGGCCGAGAGGTGAACGGTTACGCTTCTATAGATGGTTGCCATGATGCCTCCTCTCAAACCGCGGTCTTGTTTTGGGCCAAGTCACGCAGATCGTCGGCCGTCATCGCGTGGCCGCCAACGCCCCACTCCCCTGGCTTCACGTCTTCAATCGTGACCCAGGTAACCGGACGCAAGCCCTCTCCTTCCACGGAGACGACCGCGTCCGTGACCTTTCGGATGAGATCCTGTTTCTGTTCCAGGGTGAGATATCCCTCGATACCTCCGATTTGTACGAGTGGCATTGTCGTGTTCCTTCCGGCGTGTTCTCTGGGTTTTTTGGGACCGATTGGTCCTAAAAAGGTCAAAAGAGTCAGTCGAGCGATTGGAGCGCGATGGAGGCGACCTCTCGAAGGGCCCGTGCGCTGGCCCCGGCCTTGGCCATGGTCTTGAGCCCGCTCAACGTCGTGAGACAGTATCGAGCCAAGGGGCGGGCGGGCTTGCTCTTCGGAATGCGTCCTTCGCGCTGGGCACGCTCGACAGCGGCCGCGAAGGCGGCCTCGAATCGCTTGTGCTCCTTGGTGATCAACTCGGCGAGGCTCGGGTCACGTTGGGCGAACTCGTTTGCGGTGTTCATCACGAGGCAACCGCGTTGTTCTTCCCTGCGAGCGACACCCTCGGCGACGCCGTTCAGCGAGCTCGCGATGAAATCGTACCCAGAAGCGGCGTCGTTTAGCTGCTGCCGCATGCTGTCGACGACTCGGTCGGCGTAGCGACGTATGCAGCGCTCGAAGAGCTCGTGCTTGCTCTCGAAGCTCTGATAGAAGCTGCTCTTGGAAAGACCCGTCACGTCGAGCAAATCTTGAAGCGAAGTGGCCTCATACCCCTTGGCCCAGAACAGCTCCATCGCGGTTTCCAGCGCGGCGCTGCGGTCGAACTCCAAGGGCCTCGGCATGACAGTTTCTTGTATAGGACCGAACGGTCCTGAATGTCAAGTCGGCTCGAGAAGGATTCGGCAGCGCAAACATTTGGGACTTCCACCGAACAGCACGATTGCGGCCGCCAATCACACGAAGGGAATCTGCAACTGCCACGCCATCCGGAGAGCCCCCGCGCAGAGCGTAATGAGGGTGACGATTCGGTTCATGGTTTCGTGGTGCATGGGCTATGCTCGTCGCTCCGCTGCTTTGCGACCCATGGAATGAAGCCCTAAGAGAACCCTCGTGATTCCTGAAGACATCGACCTCGAAGACCTGAGACGCAAGCTGTCCGCCTGAGTCGCGCAAGGCATGGCGACATCACAGGGCACACCTTTGTCATCCGCTCGTTGAGCGTTTGTCGGGCTGCCGGGGCGCTCGTCCACTCACGCTCAGCTTGTCGACGACCCGCTCGACCCCATCTTGTCCATGGACGAGCTGCCTGATCTTATCGCGGTCGCCCGCTCTTGGGACACGGCCCGAAACGACGGCAACGTTGCCGAAAACCGCGAGGTCGAGTGAGAGATTCGGGTATCTGGTATGGAGGACGTCACGGACTCGTCGAGCGAGTGCCTTGTCCTGCTTCTTCCCGCGCGCGGAAACGACTAAATAGTCACGCACGCGGCGAACACCGCGAACCTGCTTGATCAGATCGAGGGCGCGTGACGCTTCCTGCTTGTCTCGGACGGAGCCGGTCACCGTGACTTCGCCAGAGCGAACCGATATGGCGAGGGTGGTCCCCTCGACCATGACAGCGTGACGAATCACTTCGCGAACCGCCTTGGCGGTCGCCCGGTCTCCACGCGCCTGCCCGGTGATCTCGACACCGTCGGCGAGCACGTCCTCGACGCCCGGAATGTCGGCGACGATCTGCCGAGCGAGCTCCAGCTTCCACAGTGCGTCGAGGCTTCCCTTGAGAACCATGAATCGGCGGCAAGCTTCGACGCCAAGACGCGCTCCGAAGGGCACCGCCTCGGAGTTGAGATGGGCGCGCGCAGTCTCCTCCAGCGCGATTTCGGCCGGGGACTTGGCGCGGCCCCAGCTCGCCACGGTGGGGGCGGACACGCGAAACAGCGTCCGCTTCAATGGCTGGCGATCCGCAGGCCATTCAAAGACGGCTTCGACGCCGTCGCCATAGAGCTTACGGACGGTTCGAGTTGGAAGTGGACCCTCCATGACGACGAAGATCGGAACCTGCGCGCCTTCTGAACCGAAGCGGCGAGCGAAACCCGAGACGGACAGGTTGGGAATCGGGGGAACGACGACGAGGGCCTTCGTGACTTCGTCGATCGCGCCGTGGGCTGCCTCCGGGGTATCCACCCGCCGGCACAGCACTCCAAGCTCACGAATCGATCGGGTGATGCGCTTCGACAACTCGCTCTGACCCAGCACCAGGACGTTGCGGCGCCCTGAGAGCTTGGGTGCGGGGGGCTTGCGGCGTGCCGCACGCGCCGATGCTTTGGGCCGGCGTCGCCGTGGCTGTCTAGAGCGGGCTCCCTCGGGGCTGCTCATGACGCCTCCTTCGAATGGCCGTTGAACGCGCTTGGTGGAAGCGAATCAGCGAGTGGCTGGCCGCCACGGACACCGAAGTCCAACGTACGAATGGGGAACGGAATCACGATGTCGTTCTCGTCGAACGCCTTCTTGATCGCGAGGATCGCGCGACTTCGCGCGTCGAGAAAATCCGGATGTTTCGCGTAGTCGACCCAGAAGCGGCCGACCAAGTCGATCGAGCTGCTCCCAAATCCGGTGAAGAATACCTCAACGTCCCGGGAGCGGTCCCGGCTCTCGATACCCTCGAGTGTCTCCGCGACGAGCTGCTTCACCTTCTCGAGATCGTCGCCATAAGAGACGCCGCACTCGAGGTCGATACGCCGGGTCCCCGAAGCAGAGTAGTTCATGACTTTGTTTTGATAGATCTGCTTGTTGGGAATGACCGCCATCTTTCCGTCTAGCGTCCGAATGATCGACGTTCGGAGATAGATCTTCTGCACCACGCCGAACACATCGTTGGTCTCGACGACATCGCCGATCTTGAACGGCCAGCGCTGATGGATCGCGAGGCCGACACCCGAGATGAGGTTCCCGGCGAGGTCTTGAAAGGCAAAACCGAGCGCCAACCCTACGATACCCGCACCGGCGAGAATGGAAGCAAGCGCCTTGTCGAGATTCATCACCCCGAGTGCGACGACCACACCGGCCAGCAGCACCCCGATCCGGATGATGCGTGAGATCAGATCGCGAGCGGCTTGGTGAGTATCGAAGCGCCTCAGGGCCCGATCACTGGCGCTGCACGCCACTCGTGCCGCGAGCCAGAATAGACCGAGCACGAGCAGCGCCACAACGATGTTGGGAAGCATTTCGCCGACCGTATCGGCCCATTTGGAGAGCTTCCCCATCACATCCGGATAGACTTCCTCGAGCGGCATCAGGCAGCCTTACACGTTCAGGTGACTCTCGAGGAACCACATGTCGAGCTCGGTTCCTCGCAGGATTTCGATGCAAAGGTCCTCGGTCGCGGGATCTTCGAGGTCTGCGGCTTCCCGCACGGCGTCGCGGACGAGGCGATTGTATTCGCTGTATCGATCGACGAGCGTCTTGATGTGATGCTTTCCATCAACGGCGCGGAGGTCATACTCAGGAAGCTTCGAACGTTCCGCGCTCTGCCGCGTCGTGCCCATCGCGTAGCCTCCAAGAGTTGCGGCTCGCTCGGCGGTCACGTCGGCGTAGTCGAGGAGCTTCGCGGCCAGACTGTCGAAGAGCTCGTGTCGCGCAACGAACTGCGGCCCCTTGATATTCCAGTGAGCTTGCTTGACTTGAGTACGAAGGTCCGACGTGGTCGCGAGGACGGTGTTCAGGGTGTCGACGAGCTTGGTCTTGGTTTCCTCCGGTAGTGAAACGTGGTTTGCGAATCGAGTGGGCATGAAATGTTGGTTCCTTTCTGGATTGAGGTGAAGTGTTGAGAACGGTTCATCGGTCGCTCGAACCCAATCAGTTGCTGGGCATCACGATTTGATTCGCGAGTTTCTGAAAGCGCATTCGAAGATCCTTTCCGGCCCGGACGAGGTCTTCTTGCGTCCGTTCGACGGCCTCTTCCACCTCGGCGCTGAATCGTTTGGCTTCGCGCTCGAGCATCCTGCGGGTGTCCTGCACCTCGGCGCTCGCGCCCTTCGACTTCATCCGGATCTCGTGTGCCGTTCGTGAGAGCTCGCTGCGGAGCCGGTTCAGCTCCTCGGAGACGTTCTCGCCAACGGTGGGCTCCGACGGTTTGTGGTTTTCGTTGTTGGATTCGTTGGTGATGGTTTCTTCCATGGTTTGGTTGGTTCCTTTCTGCTGATGGAATGCATTTCGATCCGAGCGCGAAGCCGCAATGGTCCGTTGAACCGACGCTCAATGAGCCGGCCTTGACAACACAGAGCCACGGCCGCTGCGGCGGTCGATTGCGTTCAGCTTGGTTGAAGCGTTTGCAGGATGTGAAAATCGACTGCGCGACACCTCGTGTGTTTGCTAAGCATAGCGCACTGGGCCAAAAACGCAAGGTTTTTGACCAATTTTCCCTATTCACCTCCGCCGTCGGCGACCCGATGAAGCAGTCCAGCGGCCGCCCGATGGAAGTCGGAGATTGCCACAACGCCCTTTTTCATTCTGGTCACCGTAAACGAAATGAGCGCACCCGTGGCCCTCGCAAAATTCCGCCAGTCACATCGAATCGGTTTGCGGAGTTCCTCGCAGTCGCTGATACGCGAAGGTCATCACGATCAAGCTGAACGGTGTTGCGAGGAGTGAGCCGAAAATGATGGAGCCGCCGATCGCGTTTAGGACGGCCACGATCAGGAGCAGCACGAAACTTGGGGCGAGGTTCTCCTTGATGATCGTGTAGCTCTGCCCAATCGCTGCCGTCGCACCCGCGCCATCGATCGCGATCGCATGGAAGCTGAACGCGGTGATGAAGGCGAAGATCACGCCCGGTAGCACGAGCAACATCGAACCGACGATGACGCCTACGCCAATCAGAATCATGGCGATTAGACTCGCGCCAAATTCGGAAAACCCGTCGAACACGTCGGTGGCGGTGCCCTCCTCGCCGCGCATCCGCTTACTGACCAGTTTGATGAATCCGACAATCATGGGCCCAGCACACACGCCTAGGCTCACGGCCGAGATCACGAACATCAGTAGAGTGGCGACGACGTAGAGCACGACATCGTCCTTGAAAAGTGCCCAACTCTCGCGCAGTGAGCTCTCTATGAGGTTCTCGGTTTGAATCGCTTCGGACATTGGCACCTCCTTCACGAGATGAAGCCATGGATGCAGGCTATACTCCACGCTGATGCGGGAACAACGATTTGCTAGCATCAACGTTCGGTTGACGGGAGGCGAGGATCGCCAAGGCGGCGGCGATGGACCGCTCGTCGTACTGATGCACGGCTTCGGTGCGTCCGGGACCGACTTGGTTGGTCTGTGGCGAGTGCTCGATGTGCCCCACCATGTCCGCTTCGCGTTTCCCGAGGCTCCGCACGCGATCCCCGGGCTGTTCGGTGCACGGGCGTGGTGGATGATCGATTTCGCAGGCGCCGAGCAAGCGATGGCGGCTGGGCCGCGAAGCTACGCCCGGGAGATTCCCACTGGAATGGAGGAAGCGACCAATCGAGTAGTCGAAATGATCGAGGCACTTCAACGCGAGCTTGGTGTGCCGAGCGAGGGCCTGATCGTCGGGGGGTTTTCTCAAGGTTCGATGGCGGCATGCAATGCCGTGTTCACCAGAAACATCACCCCTGGCGGCTTGGTGATCCTTTCGGGCACGCCTGTGAATCTGGAAGCGTGGAAGGCCGGGATGGCATCGAAACGCGGAGTTCCCGTCTTTCAAAGCCATGGGCAGAACGACCCGCTGCTTTCGTTCCAGGCAGCCGAACAGCTGCGCGACGAGATGCGCGACGCCGGCCTTTCGACCGAGTGGGTTCCCTTTCGAGGCGGTCACGAGATACCGATGCCCGTCCTCGAAGCGCTTGGCCGATTCTTGTCGACGACGAGCGATTAGTTTCCGGGCGCGTCTAGCGCCAGGGTCTCCTCTTCGCGTCCCCGTACGACCCGCTTGCCTGCAAGTGGTCCGCGGTACTCGGTGACGATGGTGCATTGGCCTTCGTGGCCGTCGCGCTCGAAGTAGATCACCACCCAGTCCCGAACGCGGCCGAGCTCGTGGGCCCGGTCCGTGTTGGAGTAGAGCGCGGTGAAATGCCAACCCTCTTCGTAGCTGTGAAGGATGGGCAGCCAGGCGGCGCCATCGGGGTTGTTTCGCTGAGGGGCGATGCGAGGGAGCTCGCCCGCTTCGGCTTTCTCCCGGTAGTCTCGATCGATCTCCAGCAACAGGGTGACATCCGGTTTGGCTTCGGCGGTCGCGGGACCGGTGACCTTGGCTCCCGCTTCTCTTAAATCTTCGAATCTGCGTGCCCTTCCGCGCGCAGAGCGTGTCAGCATCGTCGCGAGGATGTCGCGAACGGCCTCGAGCCTTCGCGGGCCGAAGCCAGCCACGGCGTCGAGTCGTCCGTCGTGTGCGGCGACCTCCAAGGCTTCGAGCGTGTCGATGTCGAGCTCTCGGTGAATCCGCTCCGCGAGCTCTTCGCCGACGCCCGGGATCGTCTTGAACAACTCGACGGCCGAGAGCGTCCCCTCGAGCCGGCCCAGCATGCGCAGCTTCCCCGTATGCGCGATTTCGTCGATCGAGCCGGAGAGGCTCTTGCCGATTTGCGGGAGTGCATCGAGGCCTTCGCGTCCTTCGGTGAGCGCGAGGTCTTGAATGCTGCTCGGGTGCGCTCGAACCACTGCGGCTCCTGCTCGGTACGCATCGATTCGATACATGTTGGCGTGCTGCGTTTCGAGACGGTCGGCCACGCGCTCTAGGAGCGCAGCGATTTGCTCGTTCGTCACGACTGGTGGGCCGGAATCCACGCGTGAATGTAGCCAGCAGATCGTGGCAAAGGCAATAGCCGATGAACCTCTGGCGCTACGTTCCAGATCGGATAAAGCTTCCGCCTTCATCCATGCCGAACAACCCGAGCTCCCACACCGCGGCCTTTTTCGATCTCGATCGGACGCTGCTCGACATGAACAGCTCGACGCTTTGGGCCAAGCACGAGCTTCTCGCGGGCAGCATTTCGATTCGGCAGTTCGGCCGCGTGCTGGTTTGGAACGTGCTCTATCATCTTTCGCTCATCGACATCGACACGGCATTCAAGGAAGCGGTTGGACACTATCGCGGAAGGTCGTACGAAGGGCTCGACGCGGAGACACGCAACTGGTTCGCGCGCGAGGTCGCGCACCATCTTCGCCCCGGAGCCCGGTGCGCTCTGCGCGAGCACAGAGAGCAAGGGCATCATCTCGTTCTACTGACGAGCGCATCCGCATTCGCGTCGCGCGCTGCGCGCGACACCTGGATGCTCGACGACTTCCTTGCCAACGACTTTCCGGCCGACGAGGAAGGGAGACTTCGCGGAACGTTCGTGTCCCCGCTTTGCCACGGGCCTGGAAAGGTCAAACGGGCGCGAGCTTGGGCCTCGGAGCGAAGCATCGACCTCGCCGACTGTTACTTCTATACCGACTCCTACAGCGACGCTCCCATGTTGAAGGCGGTTGGGTATCCTCGTGTCGTGAGTCCCGATCCGAGGTTGAAGCGTGCTGCCCGGCAACGAGGCTGGCCCATCCTGCAATGGTGAGCACGACGCCCGGCTGGCTCGAAGGCTAGCGCTTGGCTCGCCTCGTCCATCGCTTGGGCGGGAGGACACCTCGATCTTGGAAGCCCTCCAATGCCTCCCGGAACGCTTGTGCGCGACGGTTCTGAACGATGTGGCCACCGGGGAACTTGATGAGCTTGGTGCCGAAGTGGTCAGCGAGGCGGCGGCCGTGTTCCACGGTCGCGAGGCGATCGTACTCTCCTGAAACGATTGAGACGCGTTCTGGTCCGACCTTGGGCATGCGGCAGACCGGTGTGATGGGAGCGAGCTGCTCGCGATAGCCTTCGTAGAGCGTTCGCTGGATGTCGCCGGTGCCTGGCACGAGGTCGTTGTCATTCATGACGTCGGCTACGCTACAGATCGGAATGTAGGCGAGCACGAAGTCGACGTCCGACGTGACCGTGGCCAGAAGAGACGCCGTGTAGCCACCGAGGCTCATGCCAACGACTCCGACGTGGCTTGCGCCCGCGTCTCGCATCGCGCGAATCGCGATCTGCAAGTCCCAGATGGCCTGACGGAAGCCTTCGATCGTGAAGGCAGTATCTTGCTGCGGCCACTCGGGTGGAAACGCGTGTCCGCGTCGCCCGTGGAAGGGGAGGGCAAAGAGCGAAACTCCAACCCCTTGGCGAAAGAACTCACGCATCGGCCATGCGACGCGTTCCATCAGATGGTGGCCGGACGAAAAGCCGTTCACGAGGATCGCCATCGGCTTCCCCTTGATCCGCAGATTTAGCGTCCGGAGCAGCGCGATCTGGTTGTCTCGGTGACTCCGATACTCGCGTTTGACGTCTTTGAAGAGCAGCGGGTGGGCGCTGTGCCAACTCCATTCCGCATAGCCGACCCGCTGCGGCGCCAGCCAGCGTTTCCGGATGGCGATTCGCCCCGGGCTTGGGAAAAGATCGCGTGGGCGATGGCGGTACCGGCTGTAGTCATCGCTCGACGCAAACGCCGTCAGGTCGTGCACCAGCTCCGGAGGGTCTTTCAAATCCGACGGCTGAAGTTTGCTGATCTGAGAGACGAGGAAGCCGTCGACTCGGTACGCGAGCTTCGGAATCAGTCCTCTCGGCTTACCGATCGCTGCGAGCTCGGCGCCACCGCTCTTGAGAGAAATCCCGCTTGCTCTGCCAAGGTCCGGAGCATCCCAAGTTTGCCGAGCTTCACGCACCATCTTCGTCTAGGCCTATATCGGAACCGTGGATTCAGCGCAATGATTGTCGCCCGTCGCCGATGATCGTCGGGCGCAAGATTTGCGCGCGCGTAGCCACTCCGCGTTTCGGTAGTGGTAAGGTCAGACGAGATGCGCGCAGCTCTTCTCGACAACCCCGCTCCGATCAGAAGGCATCCCCTGCGTCTCGGAGATGTCGATGTTCCCGAGCCAGCAGCAGACGAGGTGCGGATCAAAGTACATGCCTGCGGCGTCTGCCGAACCGATCTCCACGTCGTCGAGGGGGATCTCGAACCGCAGCGCACACCGATTATTCCGGGTCACCAGGTCGTCGGTACCATCGAATCGCTCGGCTGCTCCGTGACGGATCAGCAAATCGGCGCGCGGGTCGGCGTTGCCTGGCTGCACCGCACCTGCGGTTGCTGCTCGTTTTGCACGAGCCAGCGCGAAAACCTCTGCGACTCCCCCGAGTTCACCGGCTGGACCGTTCACGGAGGCTTCGCGGAATACCTGGTGGCGCCGGCGAGCTTCATCTACCCACTGCCCGACGGCTTTTCGGACCTGCAAGCGGCGCCCCTCCTTTGCGCTGGCATCATCGGCTACCGCTGTCTGTCGAAGACCGGCATCGACGACTGGTCGGGTGCACGCCTCGGGCTCTACGGGTTCGGCGCCGCGGGGCACGTCGCGATCCAGATCGCGAGAGCGCGCGGAGCCGAGGTCTACGTCTGCACCCGCGATCGTGAACAGCATCAGGCCCTCGCCGAAGAGCTCGGCGCGGTCTGGACGGGCGGCACGATGGACAAGCCCCCCGTTGCGCTCGATGCCGGCATCATCTTCGCGCCCGCGGGCGAGATCGTGCCCGCCGCGCTCTCCCACCTCGACAAGGGCGGCACCCTCGTGCTTGGCGGCATTCACATGAGCCCGATTCCCGAGCTCCCGTACGAGCTTCTTTATCGAGAGCGCGTCGTTCGCAGTGTGGCCAACAACACCCGAGCGGACGGACTCGCGTTCCTCCAAGAGGCCGCAGCAGTCCCCGTGCGGACGCATGTCGAGATATTTCCACTCGAGAATGCCAACGAAGCGCTCGAACGCCTTAAGCACGATGGAATTCGAGGCGCGGCCGTGCTGACGGTTTAACAAAAAACGCCGCGCTCCGAAGAACGCGGCGTCATTCTGATCAGGCGCGAGCGCTTTACTCAGCGACCTCTGCCATTAGGCGCGCGACAACGTACGGGTCGATGTTCGCGCAAGGGCGACGGTCTTCGAGGTAACCCTTGCCGTCGAGATCGGTCGCCATCGGGATACGAATCGAAGCGCCACGGTCGGACACGCCGTACTTGAACTCCCGGAAGGACGCGGTTTCGTGTGCCCCTGTGAGGCGCTCCTCGAGGCCGGCCCCGTAGTGCTTCAGATGCAGCGCGATACGCTCGGGCTGGCCGAGTTTCTCACAGTACTCGTGAATGATCTTCAAGCCGCCATCTTCACGCATCGCCTTGGTGCTGAAGTTGGTGTGGCAGCCGGCACCGTTCCAGTCGCCCTTGGCAGGTTTGGCGTCGTAGGAGATGTCCACGCCGAAGGTCTCCGCGATTCGGCCGAGGAGGTAGCGCGCCATGTACATGTGGTCTCCGACTTCGGTGACGCCTGCCGGTCCGATCTGAAACTCCCACTGGCCGGGCATGACCTCGGCGTTGATGCCTGAGATCTTCAGGCCGGCCTTGATGCACGCGTCCATGTGTTCTTCGACGATCTCGCGGCCAAACACGTACTCGGCGCCAACGCCGCAGTAGTACGGACCCTGGGGCCCGGGGTAGCCGCCCTCGGGGAAGCCGAGCGGATAACCGTCCTTCATCATCGTGTATTCCTGCTCCATGCCGTACCAGCAATCGAGATCCTTCAGGCGTTTCTCGGTGTCCTGCGCAGCGCGGCGCGTATTGCTCGGATGCGGGGTTCCACCGTGCGTCACGACCTCGCAGAGCACGAGGATGTTGTCGCCGCCTCGGAGTGGATCGCGACACGCGAACACTGGGAACAGCTGGCAGTCGGAGTCATCGCCGGTCGCCTGGTTGGTGCTCGACCCATCGAAGCCCCAGTTTGGCAGGGCGGCAACACCGGTGATCGCACCGAGAACCTTCTCGATCAGACTCGCCTCGAGCATTCGCGTCTTCGAGCGAAGAAGCGGGGTCGGCTCCGTTCCGTCGATCCAGATGTATTCAGCCTTGATGATACTCATCGTCACTACTCCTAAAGATGTTCGCGTCGCCGGGGCACCCGCGAGCTGACTCGGCGGTAGACCACGGGGTTGACTCCAGGCCGGTGATTTGCCGTACCTGAGAGCTCGTTGCGGATCTGTGGCTCGCCATTGTTTCCAAAAGGTTTCCGACCCCTTTCCTAGAAGAAAAAAGGGCCTTCGGAGACCGCCTCCAGAAGCGGATTTCGACGGCTGCGCGCCTCCTCGGCCGGTCTGCAGGGCCGAGGCTGTGCTACTGCACCCAGGATGGCCGGGGCAGCGTGGTTGCGCATTCGTCTAACTAACCGGAACCATTATCTAATCACCGGACACGGACATTCGACCCGATTTGCAGCCGCTACAGGGCGAGTGTAGAATGTTGGCATAGTTGGCTTTTTCATGTTGGGGAGTTCGTAAATGCGTAAGTCGCTTTCGATTGTGTTCGTAGGCTTGAGTGGTCTGGCCCTTCTCGCCTGTGGTGGAGACGGTAGCGGTCCTCGCAGCGGTACCGGTGGTACCGGTGGCGTGGTCCTCAGCTGCGCAAGCTTGGTGGCTCCCCCAGCCGACTGCGACAAGGCCTGCTCTTCGGACTCGCAGTGCGAGGCAAGCTTCTGTCAGAACAGCAAGTGTGTCGCGAACTGCACCGCGACCGAAGGCTGTGGCGCCGGCTCGACCTGCAACACGACACGGGGTCGTTGTGTGCCCGATGTGGGTACCGGCGGTACGGGCGGCACCGGCAACTCGGGCGGCAATGGCTGTCAGTCGGTGACGATCACACCCACACGAAGCATTCCGAACATCATGTTTCTCGTCGATCAGAGCGCGTCGATGACCGCCAACTTTGGCGGGGGCGAGGACCGCTGGGAAGCGGCGCACACTGCGATCACTGGGATCGTGTCGGACCCACTCGATGACATCGTCCGCTTTGGGTTGACGACTTATACGTCGCGGAACGGATTCCAAAACGGTCGTACTTGCCCGCGACTCCCGACGCAGGTCGATTTCGCCTTCGACAACTCTGCGACCTTCGAAAGCCAATATCCCTATACCTATCCGTCGGCCGACGGGGAGGACACACCCACTGGCGATAGCATCGACCTGCTGGTGAGCCAGATACTGCCGAACCTGCCGGATGACGGCCCAACGATCATTGTGCTTGCGACCGATGGTCTGCCGGACTCCTGTGAGTGCGCCGACAATTGGCCCAACCCGATCGATAATTCCAACGAATACTGCGAGTCTGGAGCGACCGACCCACAAATCGAGGCTGTCAACGCTGCGGCCGCAGCACATGCCGCGGGCATCGACGTCTTCCCCCTCTGGGTGGGTGACCTGAGCGAGAGCCCAACCGACCCCACTCGGGTGCACATGCAGGCCGTCGCGAACGCGGGCGTCGGCGGCACCGGCACCGTCTGGGTCGGCGATGATCCAGCGAGCCTCTCCACTGCCTTCCAAAGCATCGTGAGCGACAGCATCTCGTGCGACATCCAGATGGACGAGCGCTTCGCCGACGAGAACAAGGCCTGCGCGGAGGGTGACGTACGACTCCAGGGCTTCAACAACGATGAGCCGCTAAGCTGTCCCGATCAATGGCGCGTGAAGCTTGGGGCAGACGACGTGATCGAGCTCGTCGGCACGGCTTGCGACACATTCAAGAGCGGCGACGTGACCTTCTCGGCCGAATTCCCGTGCGGCGCCATCGTTGTCGAGTAGCGGTTACTCGGGCAGCTTGATCTCGAGCTCTTTTCGGGCGCCCGCTTCGACCCGGACGACTCTCGTTTGGCTAGGTAGCTCTCGACCCGCTTTGACGACGTGCTTGCCTTTGGAGAGGCGCGCCTTGACGGGGGCTCTTCCCATGAAGGCTCCGTCGATCCAAACATTCCCCCAGGGCTGAACGAACACATCGACCCAGCCTTTGCCCGCCCGCACCGGCGGCGCAGGCGCAGGCGCTGACGCTGGCGCTGGCACTGGCGTTGGCACTGGCACTGGCGCTGGCGCAGGCGCTGGCACTGACGCTGGCGTGGGCACTGACGCTGGCACCGACTCTGGCGCTGGCACTGACGCTGGCGCTGACTCTGGTACCGGCACTGACGCTGCCACCGACCCCGGCACCGGAGCTTGCCGTTCGAGCCATCGCGCACCTGTGACGGCTGCGACGATGCTCAAGACCAATGCGCTCCCTAGCAGGATGGCGCGTCCGGTCTTCCGGGGCTTGCGCACGCTCAGCGGTGGATTTTCGCGTTCTCCCATTGGCGCGACACCCGGCGGACGGCTCAGCTCCGTGTCCCGTTCTTCTTCACGGGCGCGCACGTGCATCCTGGCCTTTGGACCCCCTCGGTGGCTTTCGACCGTCGACGCAAGCTGCCATCGCAACGATGGAGGGGGCGCCACGGCCCCGAGCTCTTCGATCAAACGAGCCGCGCTCGGCGTGCGCGCTGCGGGGTCGACCTCGAGCAATCGCTCGATGATTTCTCGAAGCTCCTCCGGCGCATTCGGTGCGACCTCCTTCAATGAGATTCGGTCGCCCTCCAAAATCTTCTGCATGGTCTCGACGTCATGTGCCCCGTCGAATGGGCGCACCCCGGCCAGCGCCTCGAAGAGAACCACGCCGAGTGAGAATAGATCTGCCCGCCCGTCGACAGCCTCGCCGCGCATGTGTTCGGGCGACATGTACGGGACTTTGCCTCTCGCGCTGCGGCTTGCGGTTGCTTTCGCGTCGTCGAGCGCCTTGGCGATCCCGAAATCGGCCAGCTTTGCCTCACCCGAGCGGCTGAGCAAGATGTTCGAGGGTGAGATGTCGCGATGGACGAGGCTTCCGTGCGCATGTTCGAGCGCGTAAGCGAGGTCCATACCAATCAACGCCACCGTATCCGGGGAGAGCTTCTCGCGAGCAGACGATTTCAGAAGAGAGCGAAGGTCCAGGCCGTCGACGAGCTCGAGCGTCATGTAGTGGACGCCGCCGATCTCGCCCACGTCGATGACGCCGACGATGTTCGTATGCCGAAGCTGTGCGGCAAGCACTGCTTCGCCCCGGAATCGCGAGACGAACTCCAGGTCGTCGCTGAACGCCGGCAGAACTCGCTTCAAGCAAACACGCTGCTCAAATCCACCCGCTCCAATGCGCGTTGCTTCGAAGGTCTCGGCCATCCCACCTACGCCGAGACGGCGCAGCAAGTAATAGGGACCAAACTCTCGTGGCTCACCGGCCATTGCCCCGGAACACTAGCACCATCGCAAAAGCACTGGCGCGGTGATGACGGGCGATGCAAGGTCCCCCGCCGCTGATGAAATCCGCGTCAGGTCCATTTAAGAGCATCGACCGCACCATCTTCCGGCGCCTCTTCGACCTGGCGATGCCGATCGTCGGTTTGAATCTGCTCAGCGTCCTCACCTTGGCGGTTGACACCGCGATGTGCGGTCGTCTGGTCGATGCCGAGGAAGCGCTGACGGCACTCGGCTTTGCAGGGCAGCTCGTCTTTTTGCTGATGGTGGCGATGCTCGGGCTGACGGTGGGAACGGTCGCTTTCATCTCCCGTGCCCACGGCGCCCGTCAATCCGATCGCATCAACCACGTTCTTCACCAAAGCATCCTTCTCACCTACCTCGTGTCGATTGCTGTGGCGATCGTCGGAAACCTCGCCGCCGGACAGATCATGGAGTGGCTCGGCGCCGAAGCAGGAGTGCGCGATCTCGCGGTGAGCTACCTGCGCCCACTTCTTTCACTCACCGTATTCTTCTACTTGAACATGTTGTTCGCGGCGGCTCTGCGCGCGGTCGGCAACACCATGCTGCCGTTCATGATCGCGCTACTGAGCAACCTCATCAACATCGTGTTGAACTACGGCCTGATCTTGGGGCGCCTTGGATTTCCCGCCATGGGTGTCCGCGGCGCGGCCTGGGGTACCGTCATCTCCCAGGCCGTTGCAGTCATCTTGATGGTGCTCATCTTGAGGCGTGACGTCGTCTATGGTGTTCGTGCTCGTCTCGGCTTGGCACGGCTTGATCAGCCGCTCGCCCGCGATCTCTTTCGCATTGGAGCGCCGGCCGCGCTCGACATGCTGGTGCTCAACATCGCGTTTCTCTCCGTCGTCGGAATGCTGGCGCGGGTGGCGCAGGTGGCCGTCGCAGCCCACGGCGTTGGGCTGAGAGTTCAGTCTCTGGCGTTCGTGCCCGGGCTCGGAGTCTCGCAGGCCATTGGGGCGATGGTCGGAAATGCGCTTGGGGCCGGCGACGAGCCTGAGGCGCGTCAAGTCGTCCACGGTGGCATCATCCTGTCGACGGCAATCATGACGTTTCTCGGCTTGTCGATCGTGTTCGGCGCAACGCCGATCCTCGCGATTTTTGACGTCGACCCCGCGACCGAGCTGGGACGCTATTCGATCCTCTGGATGCAGGTTCTCGGTTGGGGCATGCCGGTTGTCGGTATCCACATCGCGCTCATCGGGATGCTCCGCGGCGCCGGCGCGACCAACACCAGCCTGATGATCAACATCGTTGGTACGCTCATCATTCAGGTCCCGCTCAGCTGGTTCCTTGGTTTCGTCGTGGGTTGGGACGCGTTTGGGATCTGGGTCGCCGTCCCCATTTCGTTCTTTGTTCGTATGTTCCTTGGTATTCTCGCCTATCGGCGCGGGGACTGGGCGCGAGCGGGCGCAACCCTCTGATGGGACTCGGCTGAGCAGGGATTTCTCTGCGCCCGGCTCTTTTGGTAACCTGTGGCCATGTTGAACGCCTTGATTAGGGCGGTGTATCGGGTGGCGCATTGGGGGTTACGGCTTCTGTGGTTCATTCGACGGCCGGAGACGACCGGAGCGCTTGTGGCGGTCTGGCACCACGGCCGAGTCTTGCTCGTGAAGAACTCCTACCGAGCTCAGCTCACCTTGCCGGGCGGTTACATCCGACCCCGTGAAGATCGCCGTACTGCGGCGGCACGCGAGCTCCGCGAAGAGGTCGGCATCAACGTGCAGCCTAAGCGACTGGTCCACGCCTACCACGGCACGCATGTGTTCGAGCACCGCCAGGACACGCTCGACATCTACGAGCTCGAGGTGGAAGCCGAGCCGAACGTGCAAGTCGACAACCGCGAGGTCGTTCGGGCAGAGTTCGTCAAGCCCGACGAAGCGCTGAGCATGCAGATCGTGCCCCACCTCGACGAATATCTCTCGAAACGAATCGCGCGGGCGACGCATTGAGCCCGGTGAATCCGCATGAGGCGCTTCGGCGTGAGGCGCTCCGACTCCACAAGCGCTACCAACGCGAGCTCATCGAGCGCTTTTCGGTTTGTCCCTGGGCGAAGCCAGCGCGAGCCGAGGGCCGCATTCGCGCACACGTCGTGACCAGCGTATCCTGCAGCCCCGAAGAGCTAGCTCCGATACTGGCCGGTTGGGTGGGCGACCATGCCGTCGACGTCGCTTTCGTGATCGCCCCACGCTTCACGGCAGGGGCGGACGCCTTTGCGGACTGGGCGACGTCGCTGGCTGAGCAACAGGGCCGCGTCTTTCTAACCGCGCCGTTCTACCCGAGCGCTTCCCCATGTGCGGGTTCGATCCAGTATCTGCGGCAAGCACCCGACCCCACCGTTCAACTGGTCCGAAGAAAGCGTCTCGAAGAGATCCGAGCGCAAGACCCCCCACACTACGCCGATATCTTCGAGCTCGATATGCAGGATCTGAAGACGAAGAAGCCTCCGCAAAGCGTCGCCGCCTCGGTCGTCTCGCACAACGAGCGAATGATCGAACGCGAGGGAAGGGCAGAGATCCAGCAAATTTTAGATGATATTCGTGGGGACCGGGAGCGGAGCTATGCCCGGTTGATGCCGTTGCTGTGATGGGGGCAGGGCTTTGGGGCGGGCGTCAGTGTTTGGCTTGGATGTCACCGTTCGGCTTGTGCTGCCGCGGGTGACCGTGCGGGCGGGGGGTGAGCTGCTTGCGTGGTTAGGTTTAGTTACACCGCCCGCCCACCCCCACCCGTAGTCCTCCCTGCCGCGGCCTTTGCTTTGCTTGGCCTTGGCGGCGCCTTCGGCGCCGGGCTTCGCCCTTCGGGCTTGCGCTGCCGCCTGTTGTCTGCCGCCTGACGCTGGCACTGTCGCTGATGTCTACGTATGGAGGGGCGCGGAAAAAGGCGCGATATGGGGCGGAGTCGACGTGTGAGTGACAATCGGCAAGACAGCGATCCGCCCCGATTGGCGCGAGCTCCGAGGCGAGGCTTGCGTGGTCCAAGCCCGCCAGTGCATCCGACCACATTTGCAAGCCGAGCCGTTCGACGCAGCCCCGTGTCGCGCCTTTTTCCTCGCCCCGGTATTTCAGCGCCAGCCTTAGCGCCCCAGCTTGCGTTGAAGATACCCGGACGAAATCACCCCCCAGACGGCGCCGACCAGCAGCCCTCCGGTGTGCACCCAGTTTGCGATTGGCCCGACCCACCCTGTGAAACCCAGCCCCAGCCAAATCAACATGAACGTCACCAGCTGCTGCGGCATTCGGTAGGGGAAGCTCGGGTCGAGGCGGCCTCGGATCCAGATGAAGGCGAACAGGCTGTAGACCACGCCGGACATGCCGCCGAAAGTCGTCGGCCCCGACATTGCGTATTCGAGCACGTGCGAGACTGCCGCGGTGACCAAGACGAAGACCAGCAAGTAGCGCGCAGAGAACACGCGTTCGATCGCGGTGCCGAGGTCCTTCAGCCACCACATGTTGAACAGGATGTGCATGAAGCCGAAGTGCAGGAACATCGGCGTGAACAAGCGCCAGGGTTGCCCCTCCCAAATTGCGCTCACGTTGCCCCAAACCGCGCCGCCTCGCGTCAGAACCGGAGGGACGAAGGTGAAATAACCGACGACACCCATGTTCTCGCCCATGTCGGTCAGAAGGAAGACGACGACGCAGATCGCGATCAGGCCGGTCGTCACCGTCCCAATGCGCATGTTCTGTTTCGCCTCGATCTGCGCGCGGATCTTTTCGGTCCGCGCCCGGAGTTGGTCGTCGGCTTTGGCTTCTTTCTTGCGTCGCGCGCGGGCCCGCTTCGCCATTTCGGCGACTCGAGTCGAGCTGGGATCAAAACCATTCAAGAAAGTGCGCGCCTGCTCCATCTGCGTTTCGTCGTGGACCCAAATCGCAATTGAGCCGTCCCGCGTCTCCTTGAGCGTCGTGAGCACGCCATCTGCATAGAGCGCATCGCCGAGGGTTTTGGCCTCGTCCTGGTCCGCTACGGTCGTCAGCATGCGCATTGGGGCCGGAGTGTAGTCGCTTCGATCCGCGTTTCAATCGCTGCGAACCAGGGCATACATGAGGCAATCTCGGGGAAGCTCCGAGCGGTTGGGATGCAGGCCGTACCGCCGAAGCCGGCCTTCGTATCTCATTCCAACCTTCTGCAGGACTCGCGATGACTGCACATTTTCTTCGTCGCAGAGCGCCTGGACGCGTGCGATTCGCTGGTCTGCGAAGGCCGCCTCACAGACTTTCGATAGCGCTTCGGGCATGTATCCTTGGCCCCAGAAACGGCTCCCGAGCGCGAAGCCGACTTCCACGCGATGGAAGTGAACGCTGCATCCGATCGTGCCGGTGAGCATGCGATCGTCTTTTCGCTCGATGAGCCAAACGCGATGCCCCATTCGCAGGTCCCAAGCATCGATCGTTTGCTGCAAGAATTCCCGAGTCTGTGCAGGGCTCGCGTGTGCGTTCCAAGTCATGTACCGCGTGATTTTCGGATCGCTCGCATAGGACTCGAACGCTGGCTCCGCATCCTCGACGCGTGGACGGCGCAGCAATAGCCGCGCCGTTTCCAGCTCGTCGGGGGGAAAGTCCACGGCTGGCGTATAGCATGGCACCGCTTGGCAATGGATCACTCACCGGTCACCTGGTACGTTGGGCTCGATGTCCAATCGCGATGCGCCACTCGATGAAGCGGCACTGCGCCTATGTGAGGAGCTCGGGTACTCCTTTGCAGACAACAGCCTCCTGCTGGACGCGCTCACCCACACCTCGTTCAAAAATGAGCGGCCCGACCTTGCCTCGACTGACAACGAGCGCCTGGAATTTCTCGGCGATGCGGTCATCGATCTCATCGTCGCCTCCCTCTTGTTCGTGCAGTTTCCCGATGCGGACGAAGGCGAGCTGACGCGTCGAAGAGCCGATTTGGTCAGCGAGAAGGGTCTTTCCGAAGCCGCCGACACGATCGGAATCGGCGACGCGATGCGGCTCGGCAAGGGAGAACAGAAGTCGGGCGGTCGATTCAAAACCCGCTTGCTCGCAAGCGCGCTCGAGGCCTGCATCGGAGCGATCTACCAGGATGGAGGCGGGTCTGTGGCCTTCGAAGCGGCTCGCCGGGTCTTCGAGCCCCGTCTTCACACCAGCGCTCCGGGGCATCGCGACGCCAAGTCACGCGCGCAGGAGTGGGCCCAAGCGAATCTTGGAGGCACCCCGAGCTACCGGCTGCTCGAAACCGACGGTCCCGATCACGAGCGCGAGTTCACCGTCGCACTCGAGCTCAACGACGAAGAGGTCGCGACCGGCGCGGGCCGCTCCAAAATCGAAGCCGAGCAGTCAGCAGCGCTCACGGCCCTCGACAAGTGGATCCAAGCCCTCCCCGAACCAGACCAATAACGACACCCAGTCCCAACCCACCCGCCCAACCCACCGGCGGCAGCGCGAGCCCAACGGGCGAAGCCCGGCGCGAACGCGCCGCCAAGGCAAAGCGAAGCGCCTGCCGCGGCAGGGAGGAATACGGGTGGGGGTGGGCGGGCGGTGTAACTAAACCAACCCAGGCAACCCACTCACCCCGGCCCCCCCAAACAAAAACTAAACTGCGCGCGAAGCCGCGTAGGCTTCAAGCCGCGCGTGCGCCCAATCGACGTCGCGCTGGAGCTCGTTGTAGTCCGGGCCTTCGTAGAGCTCGTCGTAGGCCTTGAGTGCCTCTTCCGCCTTGGCTAGCTCTTCACGCACGGCGTCGGGATTGATTTCCTCGGGCGACGCATAGACATCGGTCAGCAGGAGCACCTTGTCCGGCCCACCCTCGACGAAGCCCGGGCCGATCGCGGCGATCTTGCGCTTACCCTCGACTTCCCAAACCAAGAGCCCGCACTTGAGCGCGGCCAAGAGCGGAAGGTGGTTTGGAAGCACGCCGAACTCGCCCTCGACGCTGGGGGCCTGAACCGAATCCACTCGCGTGGAAAGCACGGAGCCCTGCGGTGTGACTACGTCGAGCTGTAGATGTTCGGAGTTTGCCATCGTTTGGCCCAATCAGTCCTTGGAGCGCTTGGCGTAGGCTTCCTTGACCTCTTCGATGCTGCCCTTGAGGTAGAAGTCCTGCTCCGGGATGTGGTCGAGCTTGCCCTGCAGGATCTCTTCGAAGCCCGAGACGCTCTCTTCGAGCGGCACGTACGCGCCCTTGAGGCCGGTGAACTGTTCGGCGACGAAGAAGGGCTGCGAAAGGAATTTCTGAATCTTACGCGCTCGGTCGACGACCATGCGGTCGTCCTCACTGAGCTCGTCCATGCCGAGAATCGCGATGATGTCCTGGAGGTCCTTGTACTTCTGCAAAGTCTCCTGCACGCCACGCGCAACACGGTAGTGACGTTCGCCGAGGACCATCGGGTCCAGCATGGTCGAGCTCGAGTCGAGCGGATCGACCGCTGGGTAGATGCCCAGCTCCGCGATCGAGCGTGACAAAACCGTCGTTGCGTCCAAGTGGGCAAACGTCGTTGCGGGCGCCGGGTCGGTCAAATCATCGGCGGGGACGTAAATCGCCTGAACCGAGGTGATTGAGCCCTTGGTGGTCGAGGTGATGCGCTCCTGAAGCTCGCCCATTTCGGTCGCCAGCGTAGGCTGATAACCAACGGCAGAAGGAATGCGACCGAGAAGCGCGGAAACCTCGGAGCCCGCCTGGGTGAAGCGGAAGATGTTGTCGACGAAGAGAAGGACGTCCTGGCCCTCGTCATCTCGGAAGTACTCCGCAACCGTCAATGCGCTCAGCGCCACTCGTGCACGCGCGCCGGGCGGCTCGTTCATCTGGCCGTAGATGAGCGCCGTCTTCGAGAGGACCGTCTCGCCGGTCTCGAGCTTCGACTCGCTCATCTCGAGGAGCAGGTCGTTGCCTTCACGGGTGCGCTCTCCGACGCCAGCGAAGCAGGACACGCCTCCGTGCGCCTTCGCGACGTTGTTGATGAGCTCCATGATGAGAACTGTCTTGCCGACGCCCGCGCCGCCGAACAGACCGATCTTACCGCCCTTTCGGTATGGAGCGAGAAGGTCGATGACCTTGATCCCGGTCTCGAAGATCTCGACCTCGGTGCTCTGCTCGACGAACGTCGGAGGGTCTCTGTGGATCGGCGAGAACTTGGTTGCGCCGACCGGCCCCTTTTCATCTACAGGCTCGCCGATGACGTTCAGGATGCGCCCGAGGCACTCCTTGCCGACCGGCATTGCGATCGGTGCAGCGGTGTTCTTGACCGTCATCCCGCGGACCAAGCCGTCGGTCGAATCCATCGCGACCGCGCGGACGGTGTTCTCTCCGAGGTGCTGCGCGACCTCCAAGGTGAGGTTCCAATCCTTGTCGCTGATCGCCGGGTTGCTCACCTTTAGCGCCGAAAGAATCTCCGGGAGACTCCCACGCGGGAAGGTAACGTCCACGACCGGACCAATAACTTGAGTAACTTGCCCGTTCTGAAGCTCTGCCATGTTCTTTCCGGTTCTCTCGAAAGGGTGTCGGCCGGGCGGTTCACGCCGCCAAAAAGCGAGCGCCACCTAGCACGGCCCCTGAGGGCGGTCAAAGACGCCAGCTTCGACGAGCTAGGGTCACGCTGCGCTCGGACAAGCCCCAGCAAGTGCGCAATTGACCCCCACGTGCCGTCTTTCTACCATCAGGCGCGTGATGCAGAACCAGGACGCCGTCATCCATGCCCTTCTCGGCGCCGGAACCCGTTACGAGGGGAAGCTCTTTTTTGAAGGGCGCGCCCGCATCGACGGTGAGTTCGACGGAGAGGTGTTCAGCGACGGGCTCCTGGTGGTCGGTGAAGAGGCGCGCATCAAGGGCGCGATTCGGGTTCACACCTTGATCGTGCGCGGCGGCACGATCGAGGGCGACATCCACGCCACCGAGCTGGTTGAGCTGCACGCGCCAGCGCAGGTGCGCGGGGACATTCGGACCCAGGCCCTTTTCATGGACAAAGGCGTTGTGTTCGACGGCGCGTGCGTCATGGGCGAGGTGATCGAGCTCGTGGATCGCCCGGTTTCGGCGCAGTCCGCCGACGACACATCGCCCGATGGCTATAGGGACCAGCCGAACAGAAACTGAATCGTCAGCGCGTGGTCGTTACCGTCGCCACCATCGCCCATGGCCGGGACGTTCATGTTCGAACCCGAAAAACGAAGCCGGTAGTACTCCCAGACGAAGCGCACCGCGTAGCTGAAACCGACGTTCAGCCATCCCTGGAAGGTCACGGCCGCGTCCAGGCCGAGTCCCGAGCTCTTGTTTCCGAACGCGTCCTCGAGCTGACCCAAATGGAATGGGAAGCGAAGGCCGAAGTCCGCACGGAAGCCCAACGAGCGTGGCAGGATCTGATAGGAAAGCGCCGGTCCGAAGCGGGCGTAGATGATTCGCGAGGATGGCAGAACCGAGTTGAGGTCGATGTGGAAGACGTCTCCGCCGACCCCGACCAGTCCACCCAGCTGGAGGCGGTCCATCGGGTAGAGGTAACCGAACTGTCCGAGCATGCGCCAGGTGTTCGTCCGAAGCTCGATCCCGGATACCTCGGCCTTGAGCCCGATGCCCGAGCCACCGTCGACCTGCACGATGATCGCCTGGACCGAAGGCCTCGATGGGCGCCGGCCCATCGGGCGCACCAAGAGGTGCCAAGCAAAATCGAAGTAGGCGCCCGTTTCGAAGCTCCGCGTTTCGGTGTCGCCCGCGCCGTCGCCCAGCTCGAGGTGAATGTTCCTGAAACGTGCGCCGGCACCGATCTGCATCACCAAGACAGGCAGAATCGGCCCCTCCTCCTGCACGCTTTGTTCGGCGTCCACGTCGGCGAGGGCCAGACCCGGTGCGACCAGGCCTCCGAAGAGTCCAGTGAAAACGCACAGTCTGAGGCTCGGGCCCATTCCGCTAAAAATACCAATCCTTGAACGGAAGGCCCGCCTTTCCCGCTTCTGGCTCCATTTGAAGATTTCTACGGCTGGCGCCGTGACGTAACGTCACCACGTTCGCTGCGTAACAGGGATCGAAACGAGAAGCCGTCATGAGAACGACCGTCATCCGCGCCGCCGCTGCCCTCTTCGTTGCGGCTTCCGCCAGCGTCGTTGCTGCGGCCGAGGAACACGACGAAAACGCCGGGATCTTCACCGCCCAGATCCCCGAGGAGGGTTCCAGCATTTCCTGGGGTCAGGCGGTGATCGTCCTCGATAAGCCGATCGACGAGGTGCTACCCATCGTTCGGGACTATGCCAACTACGTGGATTTCATGCCCAATTTTACGAAGTCCAGGGTTTTGGCCCAGCGGGGAACCCGCGCGATGGTCTACATGGAGGTGAGCGTCGCAAGGGGCGCGATCACGCTTTACGGCCAGCTCAATCTCGCCGAGCGTCCGGAAAGCGGTGATGTGCGGGTGGTTGAGGCTCGCCTCCTAGAGGGCAACATCGACGCATTCAGCGCGAGCTTCACGCTCACGCCGTTGGACGGTGGTACGCGCACCGAAATCGACCTTAAGATCTACGTCGACCCAGACATCCCGCTTCCCTCGTCGGTGTTCAGTCGAGAAAACGAGCGGGCGGCCGGCAGGACGGTTCGAGCCCTCCGAACGCGGGTCTTCGAAGGTCCGCAACGCTCTAGCTGAACGAGCCGCAAAACCGGCGCCCGGCCGACCTTGACTGGGTTCGGGCCCATGCTACGAACGCGCGCCGCTAGGGAATTGGCTTGCCGTAGCTGCGATTCGGCCCCAAGCGCCGGTTGGAGATTGTCTCCACTTGGAGTTTCTTTCCTGCCGGATCTCTGGGTCCACGACGGGATTACGCTGCGATGAACGCGCTTTTCACAGCCCTCTTGTCCGAGGGTTCCATCATCGACCTCGACGGCACGATCTGGATTCAGCTCGGGCTGTTTGCGGTGGCGTTTTTGGTTTTCCGGCCGCTCATCTTTCGGCCGATGGTTGCGCTCTTCGAAGCGCGAGAAAACGCCATCGAAGGCGCCAAGCTCGAGGCACTGCGCCTCCAAGACGAGGCCGCCGCCGAGGGCGAGGAGTTCGAGGTCGAGATGCGTCGCATTCGGCTTCAAGCCGGGGAGGAGCGCGATCGCCTTCGAGCCGAAGGCAAGCGCCTCGAGCGGACGGTGCTCGACCGAGTTCGAGAAGAGACCGACCGGCAGCTCGCCGAGGCGGATCAGAAGCTAAGCAGCGAGGCTACACGCCTTCGCGCGGACATCGATCGATCAGTACCCGTGCTGGCCAAGCAGATTGCATCGAAGATGTTGAACCGGGAGGTCCAGTGATGCGCTTGTGGAAGCTGACGCTGCTCACCTTGCTCCTGGCATGGCCCGGCCTGGCCCTGGCCGAAGAGCCCCGGCACGAGGCTTTGGCCCACGAGGTCGCCGAAGAGCAATCCGGGCATGACGGTCACGGCGAGCTCACCTTCTCGTCGCTGATGAAGAGCCGGGATTTCCAGGGCACGCTCGTCAACTTTGCCGTTCTGATTCTCCTCATCGGCTGGGTGATCCGCAAGAAGGGCAACCCCGCTCTCGCGGCGCGCCGCGCCGAAGTCGAACAGGAGCTTGCCGAGGCCCAGCGACTTCGCGCCGAGGCTCAGCAGCGGCACATGGAAACCGCAACGCGTCTCGAAAGGCTCGACCAGGAGATGGTCCAGATTCGCGGCGACATGATCAAGGCCGGAGAAGCGGAGCGCGACCGGATCGTGGAGCAGGCCGAAGAAAAGGCTGCGCGCATGCGCAAGGACACCGCGTTCCTCATCGAGCAGCAGATCAAGCAGCTTCGCAAGGAGCTCACCCACCAGGCTGCGACGGCAGCGGTCATGGCAGCACAAGACCTGCTGCAACAACGGACGACCGATTCGGATCAAGACCAGCTCGCCGAGGCGTACCTCGCTCGTCTCGATGAGGTCATCGAGGAGCGTCAATCATGAGCGCGCTCGGACGACGTTACGCAAAGGCGCTTTTGGACCTCGCCCGCGAGCAGGGCGAGATCGCCACGGTTCTGCGGGATGTTGGATCGCTTTCCGATGCCTGGAAGTCGAGCCAAGAGCTTCGCGACATCGTCCAAAACCCCGTAATCCCGAGGACCGCCCTCAAGGCGATCGTCAGTGCGGTGATGGACAAGCTCGGCAGCGCCAAGATCGTCCGCAACACGGTGAACTTGCTTGCCGACAAGGGCCGCCTCGGTCACTTGGACGAGGTTCTTGCGGAGCTCGACGCGCTGGCGGAGGCGGAGACCGGTCGCGTTCGCGTGGAGGTCGTCAGCGCCAAGCCTTTGGCCGACGCGTATTACTCGCGCCTTGCGGAGAAACTCAAGCGAGTGACCGATCGAGAGGTCGTGCTCGTCAAGAAGGAAGACCCTTCGCTCATCGGTGGCGTGATCACACGCATCGGCGACCAATTGTTCGACGGGAGCATTCGCAACCGGCTGAGCGAGCTTAGGGAAACGTTGCTTGCGAACGGCGAGACGCCGTAACCGCATCGAATCAGGAGCCTGCCAAATGCAACTTCGCGCTGAAGAGATTTCCAACATCATCAAGCAGCAGATCGCTTCCTACGAGAAGTCGGTCGATGTGGTCGAGACAGGTACTGTTTTGACGGTGGGCGACGGTATTGCCCGCATCTACGGCCTCGAAAGCGCCATGGCTGGCGAGCTCCTCGAGTTTCCCGGTGGCGTCTACGGCATGGCCCTCAACCTCGAAGAGGACAACGTCGGTTGCGCGATTTTCGGCTCCGACGTCGGCATCAACGAGGGCGACACGGTCAAGCGAACCGGCCGTATCGTCGAGGTTCCAGTCGGTCCGGCCCTCGTGGGCCGTGTGGTGAACGCCCTCGGTCAGCCCATCGACGGCAAGGGTCCAATCGAAAGTAAGCTCAGCCGTCGCATCGAGCTCAAGGCTCCGGGCATCGTCGCCCGTCAGCCGGTGAGCGAGCCGCTTCAAACCGGCCTCAAGGCCATCGACTCGATGATTCCGATCGGCCGAGGTCAGCGCGAGCTCATCATCGGCGACCGCCAGACAGGCAAGACAGCCGTTGCGCTCGACACGATCATCAACCAGAAGGGAAAGGGCGTTTACTGTTTCTACGTCGCGATCGGTCAGAAGCAGTCGACCGTCGCCCAGGTCGTGGACAAGCTCACGCAGTTCGGCGCGATGGAATACACCACCGTCGTTCTGGCCGGCGCCTCCGAGCCCGCGCCGCTTCAGTTCATCGCGCCCTACACTGGCGTGACGATGGGCGAGTACTTCCGCGACAACGGCCAGCACGCGCTTTGCATCTACGACGACCTTTCGAAGCAGGCTGTCGCCTACCGCCAGCTTTCTCTCCTCCTTCGTCGTCCTCCCGGCCGCGAGGCGTATCCGGGCGACGTCTTCTACGTTCACAGCCGCCTTCTGGAGCGCGCAGCAAAGATGGCGGAGGACTGGGTCGTCGTGAAGTCGGACCAGGAGCCGAGCCGTCTCGGAAATCAGGTCTTTAGCGGCCCCGAGTCGAAGCACGAGGCTGACGCCGCCGCCAAGCAAAAGGGCGCAGGCTACGTTGCGAAGAAGCTCGCGGACTCGGGCGGCTCACTCACCGCATTGCCGATCATCGAGACGCAGGCAGGGGACGTCTCGGCGTACATCCCGACGAACGTCATCTCGATCACCGACGGCCAGATCTTCCTGGAGTCGGACCTGTTCAACTCCGGCGTTCGCCCCGCCATCAACGTCGGCATCTCAGTGTCGCGTGTCGGTGGTAATGCACAGATCAAGGCGATGAAGCAGGTTGCTGGAACGCTCCGTCTCGAGCTGGCTCAGTTCCGTGAGATGGCGGCGTTTGCGCAGTTCGCGTCCGACCTCGACGCCGCGACTCGGCAGCAGCTTTCTCGCGGTGAGCGTCTCGTCGAGGTGCTCAAGCAGGGGCAGTTCGTGCCCTGGCCGGTCGACGAGCAGGTGGTATCCATTTTCGCGGGCACGCACGGCTATCTCGATGCGCTTCCCGTCGATTCGATCGGCCGCTACCAACAAGAGCTCATCTCGTACCTCAAGGCCGAGCGCGCATCGATCCTCTCCGACATCGTGTCGAAGGGTAAGCTCGACGACACGCTCGAGGGCCAGCTGGACGATGCGCTCAAGGCATTCGCAGAAATCTTCGAGCCCACCCAAAACGACTAATCGGAAATGGCAAACCTCAAGGACATTCGCAAGCGCATCGGAAGCGTCAAGAACACGCAAAAGATCACCCGCGCCATGAAGCTGGTGGCCGGTGCGCGTCTGCGGAAGGCGCAAGAGAACATCGAACGCCTTCGTCCGTACGCCATCAAAACGCATGAGGTGCTGAGCGGCGTCGCTGCGCGTGTGAATCCCGACGAAGGAATCCATCCCTTGCTGTCGCGGCGAGAGCCGAAGCGCGTCATGCTGGTGGTCCTCACAAGCGACCGCGGCTTGGCCGGTGCGTTCAACTCGAACATCTGTAAGGCCGCGTTCAACCGCTGGAAACAGCTCGAGGCGGAGGGCAGCGAGGTGTGCTTCGGCATCATCGGCCGCAAGGGGCGCGACTACTTCACTCGTCGAAATGCCAACATCCGGCACGACTTCCTCGGGGTCTTCGAAGACCTGAGCGCCGATAAGGCAGGCGAAATCGGACGTTACATCGTCGAAGACTACACCGGGCTCGATCTCGACGCTTGCGATTTGGTCTACAACGAGTTCAAGAGCGCGATCAATCAGCAGGTCGTCATCGAGCCTTTCTTGCCCATCGAGCCGCTCGAGCTCGCCGACGACCGGCTCGGGGACTTCATTTACGAGCCCAGCCAGGTCGCGCTGCTCAACACCCTGCTTCCGATGCACGTCGAGGTTCAAATCTATAGGGCTCTTCTGGAGTCAGTGGCGTCGGAGTACGGCGCTCGAATGACCGCCATGGACGCGGCGACCAACAACGCGAGCGACATGATCGACCGGTTGACCCTCCAATACAACCGGGCTCGCCAGGCTGCCATCACCAAGGAATTGATGGAGATCATCGGCGGCGCTGAAGCTCTCAACGGCTAAGCGCCAGTCCGTGATACCGTAGCGCGACGATGCCGGGGGGGCACACAGGGCCGACTGCACACGTGACAGGTCCGGCACCACTTTCGTGGCTTGCCTGGGTCTGCGCCGCCGTCACGATCGCGTACGTCATCGGCGCACCGTTTTGGGTGGCCGACTATCCGATGATGACCGACTTCCCGTTTCATGCGGCCTCGTCCTCGGTGTTTCGTCACTACCTCGATCCGGGCTGGCACTTCCAGGAGCAGTTCCAGTTTCAAGTCCTCGCGGCGCCCTATCTGACTTTTTACGCATTGGCGGCCATCTTCATGCTCGTGTTGCCGCCCGTCGTCGCAACGAAGCTTGCGGCTGCCATGTTGATGGCGCTCTTGCCCATCGGGCTGATGGTGCTCTGCTGGGGGCTCAGGAAGTCCCCGTTTCTGGGCCTTTGGGGGCTCGTCGCCGTCTGGGGCGTCCCCGCGCACTGGGGCCTGGTTGGTTTTCTGGCATCGCTCGGCCTCTTCGCCATGGCGCTCGGTCTCGCCCTTCGCGTCGTGGATCGACCGTCGATGAAGCTTCAGGGCGTGCTCATCGCGGTTCTGATTCTGCTCTTCTTCACGCACGTGTACCGCTTCCCGTTCGCGTTGTTGATGCTCTTGGTCGTCGCCGCAGCGATGCACGGGCGAGTGGACAGCACCCGGGGCCTCCTGATTCCGATCGTCGTATCCTCGGTGCTCTTGATCGCCTGGGCGACGACCAGCGCCGACCTGTCGATTCCCGAAATCGCCTGGGCGTGGCCGCCGGCCTGGAGCCGCATGTCCGAAGCGGGCGCCTATGCGACCGACATCTTCATCGGCGACGAAGACAGCTTCCTGTTTCGCCGCACGGGGCTCCTGTTCGCGGTGACGGCAGTCGCACTGCTCGCGATTGCAATCGTTCGGCTCCGTTCCTGGCCCAAGGGTGGCTGGGTCGTGCCGGCTCATGCGGTGGTTGGGGTCGCGATCTTGGTGTTCCTCGGGCTCTACCTGACGCTTCCGATGGAGCTCGGGGTTTGGTGGTACGTCTTTCCACGCGAGATCACCGCGGCGGCCTTTCTCATGCCCGCGCTCCTACCAAACCTGCCGCGCAAGACCTGGGCGGAGCTTGGCTTCGTCGTGTGGACGGCGGTTGCGGTTGCACCGCTCGGAGAATTCGTCGCCGATGCGCATGAGGAGTTCTCGACCACCACGGTGCACTTCCGAGAGATCGTCCGCGAGCTTCCCAAGGCCCCGAAGCTTCTCTACCTCGTGTACGACCACGACGGCTCGCGCGCCCGAAACAGCCCGTACATCCACCTGCCCGCATACGTTCAGGCTGAGCGCGGCGGTTGGCTGAGCTTCCACTTTGCCCAGCTGGAGGGTTTCCCCTTCCGGTATCGTGACACCTCGGATCTCGACGCAGTCGTCCCGCAGCCAACGCCGGTGCGCTGGGAGTGGAGCCCTCAGCTCTTCCAGCTCGATCAGCACGGCAAGTTTTTCGACTGGTTTCTCGTTCGCCGGCTGAATTCGCCCGACGCCCTTTTTTCTACGGACCCTTCCATCCAGCGTGTGGCGCACTTCGAGAACTGGTGGCTTTACCACCGACCTCGCGCCTCGACTGGACCGCCCCTCGAAACGCCCTAGATTGGTACATCGATGGACCTCAGAACTGAAGAAGAGCGCTGGGCTGTTTGGATGGTGCAAGCTCGCAGGTTTGCAGAGCGAGAGAACTTCCCCGATGCGGTAGCTCGGATGAAGCTCGCCCGTGATGCGGTTCGAAGTGCAGTCGGTCAGGCGACCAACGCGACCGCGCGCGCGCGTCTAGAGGCACTGCTTGCGCGAGCCAATGAGCAGCTCGAGACCATGCAATCGCAGTACGAGTCGTGGCGATCAAGAATCGCTGCGCGTCGGCAACATACGATCGACCAAGCCGCCGAAGAGATGGCGCGTCCTCTTCCGGTGACATCGGACTGACGGTGGCTGTTCCCGAGTGTTCGGTTGCGTCACTCGAAGCGGGAGAATCTCTCGCGGGTACCGCTGTCGAGTCGGTCGATCGCTGGTTGCTTCTCGAAGTGACAGAGCCCTGGGCGCCCAAGCCCCTTCAGACTCAGGCGCTGCCCGAATCGGTGCGAAGCCAGCTCGGCCGTTGGCTCGAAACGCCGCGGTCCCGCTTGCAGCTCATCCGGCGCCCGGGGCACTCTGGGAAACGGCCGGTGTTCATGACGGTTTGCTCTGCCGGCGACAGGTCGCAGACGTCGAAGCTCGAGCTCGGCCGCTACGACGAGCTCGTCGATCTCGACCTCGACGCGCTGCCTGCCGCGCCGAGCGAGCCGATTTGCTTGGTTTGCGTGCACGGTCGCCGCGACCGCTGCTGCGGGATTCTGGGCGGTGCGGTGTTCCGCGCGATTCATTCGCAGGGCGTGGACACCTGGCAGACGAGCCACCTAGGCGGGCATCGTTTTGCCGCCTGTGCGCTCTGGCTGCCCGACGGCCTGATGTATGGACGGCTTCGCGCCGAGCATGCGCGGTCCTGGGTGACGGCCCGACGAGCCGGGGACGTCGGTGAGCTCGACTTGTTTCGAGGCCGCTGCGCCTATGATCGGCCGACGCAGGCCGCGGAGATCGCCGTGCGAAAGCGGCTGAGGCTGCAGACAGCCGATGGGATCGAATGGCTCGGGACCGACGCGAAGTCCGAGTCGAGCTGGGAAGTACGGTTCCGAATCGCGTCTGGTGAAGAGGTCGTTCGGCTTCGCTTGGCGGACACCGGGGCTCGTCGGCCGGCAAGCTGCGGCGGAGAGCCGGAGGCGGTGACAGAGCTCGTGGAGGGCTAGGGGGATGAGCGGTTGGGTGCGCTGGTTGGGTGGTTGGGTTTGCTGGTTGGGTGGTTCGGTTTAATTACACCACCCGCCCACCCCCACCCGTAATCCTCCCTCCGCGGCCTTCGCTTCGCTTGGCCTTGGCGGCGCGTTGCGCCGGGCTTCGCCTTCGGCTCGCTTGGCCTTGGCGGCGCGTTGCGCCGGGCTTCGCCTTCGGCTTGCGCTGCCGCGCCTGTCTTGTGGGGGTGTTGGGTTCGGAAGGGAGCGGATCGAGCTGCTTTTCGGCGCGACCCCAGCTTCTCCAGGGCGCTGGTTCCCACAATGGGCTAGAAGCGGGGTGTGGAACTCTGGTTGCTCGCGCTTTGGGCTCTTTCTGGCGCCGCGCTTCTGTTCACGCACCTCCTGATGGCTTGGCGCGTGCTTTCGGGGCCTCTCGCTGCGCAGTGGCGCTACCTGGGCTTCCTCGTGCCGGTCTTCACGCCCGTCGTCGCGTGGCGAGGGGGCAACCGCCTTGGCCCAATCACCTGGGTTCTGTTCTTGGTAATCTATCTCTCCGCGCGCATGATCGAGGTCTGATGTCCGAGGCGCGCCATCCGTTCGTGACCGTTCGGGTTCGGTCCGAGCAGCTCGAGCTCGCGCAGCTGCGGCTCTGGGAGCTTGGCGCGACCGGTCTCGAAGAACGGGACCAGACGACCCTCGTGCGCGACGCCGAGTCGGGCGGAGCCGTCGTCATTGCGGCGTTCGCGGACGAGGCGTCGGCGCAGTACGCGCTGCGCGAAATGCGAAGTGAGTACGAAGCCGATATCCTTTACGTGCCGCGGGCCGATTGGGCCACGGAGTGGCGGCGTGGATTCGGCGCTCAGCGCATTGGGAAGCGGCTCTTGCTGCACCCTTCCTGGGAGCCCGCAGTGAGCAAGCCCGGAGACGTCGTCCTCACGATCGACCCGGAGAATGCGTTTGGAAGTGGTGACCATGAAAGCACAAGGCTCGTCCTGCAGGTGCTCGATGAGCGCGTGGCCGGCGGCGAGCGCGTGCTGGACGTTGGCTGCGGGAGCGGGGTCTTATCGATCGCCGCACTTCGTCTCGGCGCGGCGTCGGCGTTCGCAACGGACATCGAGGAGGATGCGGTGATCGTGACGGCGCGAAACGCAGAGCTCAACGGTGTCGAGCCGGGCATTCGGACATCGACACAGCCTTTGGCCGAGGTTGAAGGCGTCTTTGACATCGTTCTTGCCAACATCGAGACCAGGGTTCTCGTGCATATGCCCAAGGAGCTCCAGGCTCGGCTTGCTCCTGACGGGCTGCTGGTCATGAGCGGAATCCTACGACCCGAGCGCGACGAGCTTCTCGCTGCCTTTGCGCCGATGAAGCTCGAACAGCTCCTCGAAGAGGGCCAATGGTGCGCCTGTGTGTTGAGGCACGCGGGGCGGTGACGCTTCGAAGGCTATACGCGCCCAGATTGCCGAACGAGGGTGGGGCGGTCGTTCTCGGAGAAGCGTCGAGCCGGCACGTGCGGGTGCTCCGTCTCCGAGCTGGCGACGCGGTCGTCCTCTTCGACGGGAAGGGCCGCGCTGCGACGGCCCGCGTGGAATCAGTCGCCGAGGAGGTAGTCTGTCTCGCGGATCCTCCGGTCGCCGCGGCGACCAAACGCGCGCGCATCGTGCTGATGCTTGCGGTTCCAAAAGGCGCGAAGCTCGATGACTGCGTGCGTGCGGCCACCGAGCTTGGGGTCGACGAAGTGGCGCTCATGCAAACCGAGCGAACGATTCCTCGTTGGAATTCCGAGCGCACACGCACGCGTCTCGATCGGCTGACCCGAATAGCCGGCGAAGCCGCCGCTCAGTGTGAACGCGACGACGTACCCATCGTTCACGCCCCTCGCCCGTTCCGCTCATGGCTCGAAGAAATTCCGGCGAGCGCGAAACGGGTCCTGTTTGGAGCCCGTGCCGAGGGATCGGTGGCGCTCGAGCGCACGACCGAGCAAGTTTGGTGCGCGCTGGGCCCCGAAGGAGGATTCACCGAGGAGGAGGTCGAGCTTTTCGAACGGTCCGGTTTTTCGGTCGCAAGCTTGGGAACCCGGATCCTTCGGGTCGAGACAGCGGTGCCCGCTGCCCTGGCGATCGTCGGAGATCGCCTCGATGACTTCCGACAAGCGCATTGACAGGTTGGCAGGTGCACAGCCACCATTGAGGAGGATATGTCGGTTCTTGCCTCGCTCCTGGTTCGCGACCAGGTCATCCCCGTCGATCGCGTCCAAGGAGCTATCCAGGATCAGGTGATGCGCGGGGGCAATCTCGACACCGTGCTCCTCGAGCTCGGCTTGCTGCGCGAGAACGAAATGAACGCCTACTGCGCAGCGGTGTACGGGCTACTCCCCGCGACTCGCGATGAGGTCATGCAGACCGCGATCTCCACGATTCGTGTCTTGCCGCGCGAGTTCGCCGTTCGGCATCGCTTGATTCCTGTTGCACGAACCGAAGATGCCGTCGTGCTGGCGGTCGACCGTCCGTTGCCGGATGCCACCCTCCGTGAAATCTCATTCGAGCTCGGCATCGATCCGGTGCAGCGAATCGTTTGCTCGGTGCGTGTCGAAGCGGGTCTGGCGCTTCACTACGACATCGAGATGAGGGCCCGAATGCGGCAGCTCAACCACCAACTCGAGGCCGCAGATCCCGGCACGATTCCTTACGTCGCGCCATTTGACGGCGTTGGAAGCCGTAGCTCGATCCCGCCGATCAAAGATGCGTCAGGCTCCTTCCCGCGTGCCCACTCGTCGATACCTTCGCCGACGGGCATTGCCGATACCGAGCCGCCCCTCGAGGTGGAGCCGAAGGTGGCGTCTTCGGTTCCGGCGGGCACGTTTCGGGATTCCGATCCCGGGGCGGCCCGCAGGCACTCGGAGCCAAAGTCCGGCTTCGTCGATGCAACGCGATACAGCCTTCCGCCGCGCCCACCGGAGATCCTCGGACGGCCTTCGATGAGGCAAAAGGGCTCCCAGCGCCCTTCAGGCCGGAGTGGTCGTGGCGCGTCGAGGCCAAGCGGGCCGACGAGCGCATCGCAGCCGTCGGCCACACCGGCCACGGGTTGGCAACCAGCGCCGGGGCCGCCCACAGGTTGGCAACCGGCACCCCCGCCCGCTCCGCCTGAGTCGGTTTGGCGACCGGCGCCCTCGCCGCGCACCGCGCATTCCGGGCATCACCTTCCCGTCGATCCACGGCGGGACAACGACGGAAGCGCGATGTCGCACGACGTCGTGTCGTTGCGCCCCGGCGCGCCTAGTTCGGCACCGCCCAACGTGGGCAGCGAATCGGTCGGTCGTAGGTGGAATCCCGCGCCGGCGCCTCTGGTCGACGACGACTCGCTCCCGAGCGTCATCGTCGACTTCGGGGAAGAGGTCGAGGGGCTCGTTTCCGCGCTTCGCGATGGGAGTCCAGAAGACGACATGCTGATCCCACCTCTGTTGGCGCTCGGCGAGGCCTCACTTCCAGCCCTGGTTCGGGAGTTCCCGGGCAAGCTCTGGTTCGACCGTAACGAGCCGCACGCGAACATTCCGGCAGGCAGAGATGTCTCTCCCATTGCGAGGGCGTTCGTGGCGTTCGGCGGTCATTCGGTCCCGTACTTGATCCCCTTGCTCGACGATGAGGATCCGGACATTCGCTACTACGCTTCGGTCGTTGTTGCCGAGTTCGTCCATCCCGACCTGGTACAGCCCGTCGGCCGTCGTTTGTTCGACACCGACCCCGGAGTCCGTAGTAGTGCGTACCGCGCGCTGAGCGTTCTCTATGCGTGCGAGGTCGAGTTCACCCAGCTCATCGAGCGGCTTCGCGCCTCGGCGCGGGACGGCCGAAACGTCGAATTGCAGGCGGCTTCCATCGACGCCTTGGGAAGGCTGCGCGATGCGAATTCGTTCGAATTCTTCGTCTCCTTGCTCCAAAGCCCAGAGCCCAACGTGGTCGAGGCCGCCCATGCAAGCCTGGTCCGCCTGAGTTGCCAAGACTTCAACCGCAGCCAGAAGAAATGGAGCGCCTGGTACGACAAGCACAGCGCAGAGCACCGCGTGGTCTGGCTGATCAACGCGCTCATGCACTCCAACGAGCAATTGCGTCGGCGCGCCGGTGACGAGCTCAGACATCTCACCCAAGAGGACTTCGGCTACGAGCCGGGGAAGTCCAAGAAGCTCCGGATCGCCGCACAGAAGAAGTATCGGACCTGGTGGGTAGGCGTCGGTTTTCGGATGTTTGTGGAACCACAGCCCGGCGGTTCTGGTCATGCGCACAGCCAGTGATAGACTTCGCCCGCATCGACTAGACGAGTTCCCATCGTGCGAATCCCGAGGCTCCTAACCATCCTGGGTCCTGCGTCCGTTCTTTACGTTCTGGCCGCGCGGGCCTCTTCGAACACCGCCGCCTCTCCGGACTGGTTGCTGGTTGTGCTGTCCCTCGCGTTCTCTCTGACACCGCTCGCCGTGCTCGGGTCGTGGTCGAGCAGGCGTGGCGCGTCGCGGCTGGCATTCATGGGGGTGTGCCTCGCCATTGCGATTGCGTCGGCGCGTACCGCTTCGCCGCTACTCGATTTCACTCACGACGTCGCCTGGCTGCTCGCAGCGCTGACGATGCTCGATCTCGTCTTGCCACGCGAGACTGGTTCGCTCGTCCGATACGGCGCCCTAGGTGCTCTGGCGTTCGCTGCGTTCGTGGGGGCCGCCTTGGCGCGACAGGGCTTGCTTCCGGAAATGACATTCGCGGTAGTGGTCGTCCTCGGGATTCTGGCGACGGGCGCCCTTCACCAAATCGTGCTTGTCGACGGAGGACATGTGGTGGAGGGCGGCTTGTCGGGGGTCGCACTGGCCAGCCTCGCCGTGGGGCTTGCGTACTCCTGGTTCGGTCCGTTCGACGGTGTGCTCGCCACCACGGTCGAGTTTGGCGTCGCTTCGCTGCTCTGGCTCGGGCACCTCGCCTGGCTCGATCCGGGATGGCGCTCGTTGCGCCGTTTCGGTGTGCCGCTCGTCGTCGCGTCTGCTCTTTGTTTTGCGGTGACGTTTGGCTTCGCTCCCGACGCCCCTCTCGAGCGATGGCAGCTCGGCCTGTTCGCGCTCGGCTCGGGGGTGCTTTGGTGGCTCACGTTTTCGGTTGCACGAAGGCTTTCCAATCGCGCCGTGTGGAGCACTTCGGGCCGCCTCGCCGACGCCGCGGAAGCCGCGAGGAGTCGCCTGGTCGGTGGCGCGGCACTCGAGGAGGTCGCCACCGGAGTTCTCGTACCCTTCGGCAAGGTCTTCGAGGACAGCCAAGGGGCTCCCGAGCTCTACACATTGGAGCCCTCCCTGAGGCTTCGGCTCGACGCCGGCGAGCGGGCGAATATCAGGCCGGTCAAGGCCCCTGCCGCGATCACCCAGGCGCTTTTCGCCGACGGTCACCACGGAGCTCTCGATCTCGTCAGTCTGCGAGCCCGGGTGGTTCGCGAGCCTTCGATCCGAGAGCTCGTGAACACGATGGCAGACCACGGGATGGGCAGCGCACTCCCGTGCATGCATCTGGAGCACATCGAAGGCGTGCTCCTTGTGCCCCTTGGCGATCGGTCGGAGGCGCTCTCGGGCATCGAGCTAGACGAGCTTGGACGCTTGGCGGATTCGCTCGGAGGGGCGCTCGCCTCGGCGCTCGCGCAGCGCAGGGCCGACACCCACATTCACGAGCTATCCACGCTCCGGCGCGAGGCGGAAGACCGAATCTCCGTGCTCGAAGTGGAGCTCGATCAGCTGCGCGGCCAGTGTGATGTCCTCGGGCGCGGCCTTGCTGAAGATCGGACTCTGCACGTGGCGTACAGCCAGTCGATGAGGCGTGTGCAGACGCGCGCGATCGAGCTCGCCCCGCTGGCCGATCCAGTTCTACTCGTTGCTCCGGCAGGCTCTCCGGTTTTGCCGGTCTCCCGCTTCATCCATGACCGCGGGCCGCGCTGGGAGGCACCGTTCGTCGTCGCGGATTGCTCAGCCGCACCGCCCGATCAGGTCGCAAGCTTGCTCTTTGGCTCGCAGAGCGAGAGCCGCACGGGTTGGTTTCAGTCTGCCGCGGGCGGGACCCTGCTCCTGCGAGACCTTCCAGCGCTTTCCAAATCAAATCAGGCGCGTCTTGCGGCGGCGTTGGCGGAGCAGGGTGCCCAAGAGCATGAAAGCAAAGAACCTCGACTCGTGCGGCCAAGGCTCATCGCGACCACGCGGGCGCCGCTTGAGGAGCTCGAGCGGCGCGGTGCGCTCGACCCCGAGCTCGCGAGGCAATTGACGCAGCCCGGTCTCACGATTCCGCCTTTGCGCGACCGGCGCGAAGACGTTCCCTCGCTCGCACTGCTCGCCATTGACCGGGCATGCCGGGTTTTGGCGCGTGAGCCCGTCGGCATCACGGAAGACGCGATGGCCGCTCTCGTCGATCACGACTGGCCCGGTGACGTGGCCGAGCTCGAGCTGATCATCGAGCTGGCAGTGGCCAAAGCCGCTTCCAAGACTGTGGGGCTTCGCGACCTGCCCCCGCTCGCTTGGCCGGGGGCCGACGAAGAGGAGCCGCTGACCGGTACCTATCTCGAGGTCGAGCGCCGTCTCCTCGAACGCGCCCTTCTCCGATCCGGGGGCAACAAGAGTGAGGCTGCGCGCATGCTGGGGCTGAAACGTACGACTTTCCTCGACAAGCTTCGGCGTCACGGACTGGAGCAACGCGCGCCGCACGACTTAGGCGGCACGGCGGTTGGCTGAGCCGATGCACGCGATCCTCCTATGGGACGTGATGGGCACCCTCGTACACGATCCGTTCTTCGAGGAGATGCCCGAGTTTTTCGGACTGAGCTTCGAGGAGCTGCTCGCCGTCAAGCATCCAAGCGCCTGGGTCGAGTTCGAGCGCGGTGAGCGCAGCGAAAAGGATTTTCTCGCGAGCTTTTTCGCAAATGGTCGGGACTTCGACCGAGAGGGTTTCGTCAACTTCGTTCGCGCTTCATACCGATGGCTTCCCGGCCTCCAAGAGCTTCTCGAAGAGCTTCACGGTGCAGGATGCCGCATGCACGCGTTTTCCAACTATCCGGTTTGGTACCGACTCATCGAAGAGCGTCTCAGGCTGTCGCGGTTTCTCGATTGGACCTTCGTCTCTTGCCTCACCGGGTTGCGAAAGCCGGACTCGGCCGCCTACGCACAGGCCTTGGATGCGCTCGGGGTGGCCGGGGAGCGCTGCATCTTCATCGATGATCGTGTCGGCAACTGTGAAGCTGCACGGGATCATGGGATTCATAGCGTGGTGTTCGAAGGGGTCGAGCCCTTGCGCGCCTCGCTGCGGGAAGCCGGCGTGCTGTAGTTATTCGGGGTGGTTTTTCGCCCACCATCGCCGGTAGCTCGCCTGGATCGTCAGGAACTGGTCACGGTCCGCCGTCTCGGACAGGGGCTGCAAGAAGCGGGTGAGATGCCAAAGCTCACGCGATGCGAGCAGACGAATGTTGGCGCGGCCGTCTCCAAGGCCTTCGATCAGCCACTGAATGCGAATTTCGTGACCGCGTTCCGAGAGCCAACGGAGCCACGGGTCCCGCGAAAAGCCAAAGTCGTGGGCGGTCAGCACCCGCAGCCCGACACGGCAGGCCGTTGCGATGCCGCGATCGGAGTCGGCCAGCAAATCGACGAACAGAGCCGCCGAGGCTTCGTCGCGCAACTGGGTCAGCGCCGAAATGGCCCGGCGGCGAACCGGGAGTGGCTGAGTGACCTCGGACGCGCAGCGGCGCAGCTCACCCAGGGCGCTTCGGTAAAGCGCTTCATGCTGATAGGCGCTCAGCAAATGCAACGCGACGCGCCGGCACTCCCGGTCTTCGTCGAGAGAGACTTGCATGAGCGGCTCGATCAGGCGAGGGCTCGAATACGCTGCACAGATGACCGCCGCGTAGTAGCGAACCTTTGGGGTGGGGTGACGCATCAATCGGGCGAGATACGGGATCGCCTCGCCTTCGAACGCGGCGAGGGCAGCTGCGATCGCCGAGATCTCATCGGGACGCTGCAATCGCGAGTCCGTGGCCAATGCATGGCGCCATAGCGGCCCCGGGAAGCTCTCGGCCAGCTCTTCGAGCGCGAAATTGCCAAGCGCCATCAGACGCCTCACCACCGGTGCGATCTCATTGGGGCCGAGAGCGACCAGCTCCTCGACGAGCCTTCGTGCGAGGTCGACGAGGGTTTCCTTGAGCACCGGTTGGCTGTCCGAGCCTCTGTCGGCGGCCGGGGGCGCCTTGGTGCGGACGCGCGACCCACTATCCTCCGTGGCCCCCTCCGGTGCCGCAGGAACGACACCCGCGGGTAGCGGGTACTTTCGCTTCGGCCCAGCCATCGCCACGATTGTACCAGGACCCCAGCATTTTTGGTGCGGCTCGCTAGTCTTGTCCTGTTTTTGCAGGCAAACTTAGCCTCGATGTACAGGATGGTCGTGCGCGAGCTCGGGGGTCCGGCCGCCCTCGGGCGCGAGGAGCTGAGCGAAGTGCTCGCTGGCCCGGGTGAGGTCGTCATCGATGTGAAGGCGGTGGGCTGCAACTTCTTCGACATCCTCATTACCGAAGGCAAGTATCAGATCAAGCCTGAGCTGCCGTTCTCGCCGGGCGCCGAGGTTGCAGGAATCGTTCGAACGCTCGGCGAAGGCGTTTCGCGTTTCTCAGTCGGCGACAGGGTGAGCGCCTTACTGGAATACGGTGGCTTCGCGTCGACCGTGGCCGCAGCTCAAGCGCGTGTCTTCGCCATGCCCAGCGAGATGACTTTCGAGGAAGCCGCGGCGCTCGGGCTCGTCTATCAAACGTCGTACGTCGGCTTGGTGCATCGAGCGATCCTGAAGGAAGGCGAAACGCTTCTGGTGCACGCAGCGGCTGGAGGAGTAGGGCTCGCGGCGGTCCAACTCGGAGTTGCGCTTGGTGCGAAGGTCATCGGCACCGCTGGGACTTCGGAAAAACTCGCGCTCGTGAAGGCGAACGGAGCGCACGAAGTCATCAACTACCGGGAAGAGGACTGGGTCGAGAGAGTGAAAGCGCTGACCGCCGGGCGTGGGGCGGACGTGATCTACGACCCGGTTGGTGGGGACACCTTCGATTTGTCGACCAAATGCATCGCGTTCGAAGGAAGGATATTGGTGATCGGCTTCGCGAGCGGACGAATCCCATCTGCGGAGATGAACCGCGTCCTGGTGAAGAACTTCTCCTTGGTCGGGCTGCACTGGGGGCTCTATTTCAAGAAGAATCCCCAGGTCATTCAGGAGGCCCAGGCGGCCATTGTGCGCCTTCATTCCTTGGGGAAAATCGCCCCGCTGGTCTCCGCAACGTATCCGCTGAGCGACGCTGAAGCTGCCCTCGCCGCGCTCGGCGGCCGCAGAACCACCGGCAAGGTGATTCTGATCCCTTAGGCCCCGGAAGGCTCGGCGTCCAAAAGCGCCGACTCGCAGCGTTCGATCACCGCGTCGATGACACCAGCGTGACTGCCAAGCGGTCCTGCCATCGAAAACCGTACACCTGGGTGTGGTGCAGCAGCTTCGGCGACCAGCCGCGGCAGGTCCTCGGTCACGTGTCGTCCTGGCGCGAGCATGAACGGGTGGACGACCACATTGGTCGCACCTTGCTCCACGCACAGAGCGAAGGCTTCGGCGATCGTGGGCCCCGCGATCTCCATGTGAGCAGACTCTACGATGCTTTTGGGGCCAAGGCGCTGCTTGACCAAGGCAGCGACTTCACCGACGAGCTGGTTGGCCGCGTCCCGGCGACTCCCATGGTCGATCAGGAGTACCGCGGGGCGGTCACCCCTCGTCGCGTTCGCCCGCGCCGGAAGAGCCCATCTGGCTTATCTGGGTCACTCACTCCGCGGTGTCAAGAACTGTGGCCGCGGCGCAGATCTCAAGCGCAGTCAGACAGTGCGCGCTTGACGGACCCGACGTAGGTGCCGCCAAACAGGTTGACGTGCACCAAAAGAGGGTAGAGCTGATACAGGGCGACCCGTTCGTCCGCGCCCGGCGCCAACGGCCGAGCCTCGGCGTACGAGGCAAAGACGCGCTCGCCGAAGCCGCCGAACAGACGCATCATCGCCAGATCGATTTCGCGGTGACCCCCGTAGACCGCAGGGTCGATCAACGCAGGTTGCCCGTCTTCGTCGACGTGCAGGTTTCCTCCCCAGAGGTCGCCATGCAGGCGGGACGGAGGCTCTTCGGCCCCGACCCGATCGGGAAGCACGCGCTTCAAGGCGTCAAAACCGGAACGCGTCGCGGAATCGATCAAGCCACGGTCGATGGCAAGCCGTAGCTGTGGCTCGAGTCGGGACGACCAGTAAAAGGACGCCCAGTCGTCGGCCGCGGCGTTCGATTGCGCGAGCCGCCCGATGAAATTGTCGTGGTCGAGCCCGAACGCGGGGGCGCCATAGGCATGCAGGGCAGCCAACGAATGGCCCAGGGCTTCATCGAACCCAGCCCTGCGCTTCGCCGGGATCATCAGCTCGAGCGCTAAGTAGGCCGGCCGCGCGTCCGAAACCGCGATCACGCGAGGCGTACGAATCGCGTTCGCCTCTGCGAGCCAACGAAGCCCACGCGCCTCCGCCTCGAACATACCTGGCGGCGGGTTCGAGTGCGTCTTGACGAAGAGCTTTGTCCCGTCACCGAGGGTGACCTGGTACGCGTCGTTGATGTCGCCGCCACCAAGGGGTTTCGCGCTGCGCAGCGGCTTGCCCAACCGTTGCTCGAGCGCCTTGCGCAAGCCCGGGCTCATAGCCGATGGTTTTCTCGGATCTGCTGCAGAAGCCCGCGCGACGCCGCTTCGCAGATGTCGAGCACGGTTTCAAATCCGTCGCCCTCACCGTAGTATGGGTCTGGCACATCGGCGTCACCGGGCGATTCCGGATCGTAGTTCCGAAAAAGAACGACCTTTGCCTTGGCTGCCTCGTCCGGCGCAATCCGCAGCAGGTCACGCTGGTTTGCTCGATCCATCGCAACCAAGTAATCGAAACGCTCGAAGTCCTTCGACTCCACCCTGCGCGCGCGACCGGCGAGCTCGATGCCACGTCGTTTCGCGGAAACTGTGGCCCGGCGGTCAGGAGGCTCGCCGACATGCCAATCGCCCGTTCCGGCGCTGTCGATCTCGATCTCAGCGACGAGGTGCTCGCGTTCGAGAAGCCGACGCATGGTCGCTTCCGCCGTTGGTGAGCGGCAGATGTTCCCAAGACAAACGAAACAGAGACGGACAGTCATGGCTAGGGCGTGAGTAGGACCTTCCCGATGTTTTGGCCAGCTTCGATGTACGCATGCGCTTCCGCCGCGAACCCGAAGGGGTAGCAGCGATCGACGTGCGGCTTGATTTGGTGCTCTTCGTAGAGCTTCAAGAGTGCCGTAAACGCATCGAACGTCAGATCGCGCTCGTCCCAGAGATGCCCCATGTTGACACCCGCCACGCCCTTGTTCTGCTGCATCAGGCGAATCGGCGTCCACAGGGGGACATGTGTGAATTCGCCGAGCATATGGGTCAGGCGGCGCTTCCCCTTCTTCGCCATGTTCGCCCAGCCGAACGAGACGAGGAGACCTCCGGGTCGAAGCAACGAGAAGCCCTTCTTCCAGTCATCGCCTCCGAGCGCGTCGAGCACGCAGTCGACCCCGCGGCCATCGGTCAGTCTTCGAACCTCTCCGACGTAGTCGGCAGAGTGATAGTCGATCGCGTGATCGCAGCCGTTGTCCCGCACGTGATCGTGCTTGGCCTTCGACGCGGTGCCGTAGGTCGTGACCCCTCCGACCGTGCGGCAGAGCTGGCTCGCCGCGGTACCCACGCCACCCGCGGCCTGGTGAATCAAGACCTTGTCCCCTGCTCTCAATCGAAACACGTTGAACAGCATGTGGTAGGCGGTGAGATACGTGACGGGCAGCGCGGCACCTTCTTCAAAGCTCATTTGCTCCGGCATCAGGAACGTCTGCGCCGCATCGACGCACACTGCCTCTGCGTAACCGCCAAACCGGGTCATCGCCAAGACACGTTGGCCCTCGCTTCGATCGGCGACTCCCTCGCCCACCGAGTCGATGACGCCGGACACCTCATAGCCGACCACCATCGGTGGGGATGGCGCGTCTGGATACAGCCCCTGCCGGGCCATGATGTCCGCAAAGTTGATCCCCGATGCTCGAACGCGAATCCTGACCTCGCCGGGCCCGGGCATCGGGTCCCGGCTCTCGCGGAGCTCGAGCACGTCGGACTTACCGTGCTTCGGAATCCAGATTGACTTCATGTTTGACGACTAACTCTGGCCGGAACGATGTCAAGCCTCCTGGCGCCGTGTTAGGGTTCGGGCATGGACGTCGTTTTAGCGCCCGACATCTACGTCAACGCTTCGATCGCGCTCGGGTCTCCGCCAGAGCGTGCCGTTCGGCGCGCGTTTGGAGGCCCCGCCAAACCAAAGACGTCGAAGTGGGTGATGGAACGCGTCGAGTCGATGCTTCACGCGCTTCCTCAGTTCAAAGACGAAGCGGTCGCACAGCAGATGACGACCATTTGCGGTCTCGTCGACGTCGTCGAGACCACTGACTTCTTCATCGAAGACTGGAACGAGGCGCTCGTCGCGCTCGCAAAGGCCGCCGGGGTGGCTCGGGTGCTCACCGATCACCCTGATCTTCTCGCGGATAAAGGCGTGCTAGGCGTGGAGTTCGTCTCATCGGACGACTGGCTCCGCGAGCAGGTCACGCCTCCGCCACCACCTCCTGTCTAGCCTCGCGCCTTGAGCCAGGTAGCCCAGGCCTGCTAGAGGGTGACCCGTGTCCGATTCGTTTCTTCCGCAGAAGGATGAAATCAGGCGACGCCTCGAGGGGCGTTACGTCGGCGCAGTCCCGCACAACCAGGCTTTGGGTCTTCGAGTCGTCGACTACAGGCCCGAGCATCTCTCCCTTGCGCTTCCTTATCGGGTGGATCTCGTAGGCAACCCCGAGACGGAGGTTCTGCATGGTGGCTGCATCACCAGTCTGATCGATGCGACCTGTGGTGGAGCGGTCATCATGTCACTCGCTGCGCCACGGCGAATTGCGACGCTCGACCTTCGAATCGACTACGTGCGCCCGGCCCTGCCACATCAAGAAGTCATTTGCGGCGCTCATTGCTACAAAGTGACCAGGCACGTCGCGTTCGTGCGGGCCAAGGCGCACCACGGCGACAAGGCGAACCCCATCGCGACCGCGTCTGGAACGTTCGTCATTTTCCCGGACGAAGGGCGGCGAACGCAAGACGGGGTGCCCGAATGAGGCTGCGCGATGCGGTGGTGGACCTTCGCCAAACGGGTGACTTCACGTCGCTCCAGGAGGCGATCCCCTACGCCCGGTTCATGGGCATCAGTTGCGAGCTCGTCGACGGCGAGGTCATTGGCCGAATGCGCTACTCGGACCACTTGGTCGGCAATGCGAACGTGCCCGCGCTTCATGGAGGTACGCTTGGTGCGCTCATGGAGTCGACTGCGATTTTCAAATTGCTCTGGCATGGAGAAACGACGGCAATCCCCAAGACGATCAACATCACCGTCGAGTTCCTCCGAGGCGCCGGTCCCCAGGACGTGCTCGCTCGGGCGGAATTCACGCGGCGGGGAAGGCGAGTCGCCAACGTTCGTGTATTCGCGTATCAGGACGACCCGGACTGCCCGGTCGCCGTGGCAACCGCGCACTTTCTCTTGGTTCAAGATTGAGATGATCAAGCAGCCGATTCACGGGCTTTGCAACGCCGAGCTAGCCCAACGCGCGAAGGTGCTGCTCCCTCGTGGGCACGGGATCGCTCGGCGGATTCATCGGCAAGTCATGCGCGAAGGCCGCTTCGAGCCGGAGAGCTTTGGGCTCGGCCAGGAGGCCGCTGAGGCATGGCGTGTAGCGTTTTCCTTCGAGCTCCCGAAGCTCGTCGCCGTGAAGTCCGACGACGGTGACGATGGTGCGACCTCCAAGATGGTCCTGCGATTGCAAGACGGGCTCGAAGTCGAGTCGGTCCGAATCCCCATGGGGCGGGGTCGATACACTCTGTGCGTCTCGAGCCAAGTCGGTTGCAAGATGGGCTGCACGTTTTGCGAAACCGGGCGCATGGGTTTGCTCCGCCACCTTCGAACCGACGAGATCATCGCCCAGCTGCTCGTCGCAAGACATGGGCTCGGCTGGCCGATTCGCAACCTCGTCTTCATGGGGATGGGCGAGGCACTCGACAATTCCAAGAACGTGCTCCAGGCGTTACGGGTGCTGAACGACGAGGCGGGCTTGGCGATCGGCCAGGAGCGTCTGACGATTTGCACGGTCGGGCATGTTGAAGGAATCGGGCTTCTTGCCGAGCTTGGGCTCAAGCGGCTCAATCTTTCGATCAGCTTGAACGCGGCGAACGACTCGTTGCGAAACGAGCTGATGCCGATCAACCGACGTAGCGACCTCGCGGCGCTCCAGAGGGCCCTCATGGCGTACCGCCCTCGTCGTAACTTCGTGCTTGGTGTCAATTACTGTCTCCTGCCGGGGATCAACGACACCGAAGCCGATGCGCGTGCCGTAGCGGCGTTTTGCAAGCCCCTCGATCGGGTGCTCGTCAACCTCATTCCCTACAATCCCGGCTCGATGCCGCTTACGCGCGCGCCCGACGACGCCGAGGTCGAGCGTTTCATCGCCTGGCTCCGCGCCGAGGGCCTGCCCGTGCGCGAGCGTGTGACCAAAGGCCGCAGCGTCATGGCTGCCTGCGGGCAGCTCGGCAATCCCGCAGCGCGCGCGGAGCTCAAGGCGCTCCGAACCCTGCGAGCCTAGCGCTTCCGGCTCTTTTTGCCCCGGTACCGGACACGGATCGGTGTCCCCTGGAACCCGAATCGCTTGCGGATCTGATTGACCACGTATCGCTGGTAGCTGAAGTGCACGTCCTTGGGCGAGTTCGTCATGATGACGAACGTCGGAGGCGCAACGCTCGCCTGGGTGATGTAATAGAACCGGACCGAGCGATGGTGCATCGTCGGGGCGGGGTGCTTCTCGAGGACTTCTTCGAAGAAGCGATTCATCTCCGCCGTGCCGATTCGCTTACGATGCTCGATCACCGCGTCATCCACACGCCCTAGCAAGGCCTTGATTCCCCGTCCCTCGAGCGCGCTCACCGTCACCATGGGTGCCCATGGCACGAAGGCCAGGACTTCGCGCGTTCGATCCATGGCTTTTTTCTGCGCCTCTCGGCTGAGCAGGTCAGTCTTGTTGAGCGCAATGATCAGCGCACGACCCCTGTCGTGGACGAGACCGGCGATTTTTGCGTCCTGCTCACCGACCCCCGCTTCGGCGTCGATCATGAGCACGACGACGTGACTTCGTTCGATCGACCGGATCGCTTGGAGCACGCTCAGACCTTCGATACCGCGCTTCTTCACGCTCCGCTTGCGACGAATCCCAGCGGTGTCGATTAGGATCAGACTCTGTCCGTCGCGCTCGACCAGCGTGTCGATGCTGTCCACGGTGGTCCCGGGCCGATCGTCGACCAACTGACGCTCTTCGCCGCAGAGCTGATTCACCAAGGAAGACTTGCCCGCATTCGGCCTACCGATGATCGCGACTCGAGGAACGTTCAGCGCCGGCTCGCTGATCTCCTCGGCCTCGGGGAGTTGCTCGAAGATCGCCTCTTCCAAGTCGCCGATGCCTCGCCCGTGAAGCGCGGAGATCGGCATGATCGAGTTGATCCCGAGCTCGTAGTACGACACCGCGTCGTGCTCCCTTGCCTGCGAGTCCGCCTTGTTGGCAACGAAGATCACGGGCTTACCTGCGTCGCGCAGGAGTGCAACGGCTTCGCGGTCCGCGGGCAACGGATCGACTGTGGCATCCACCACGCAGACGACGACATCACACTCTTCGAGCGCCAATCGAACCTGGCTCGTGATGCCAGCCTTCATCGGGTCGTCGCTGTCCGGGTCGAATCCACCGGTGTCGATCAGTACGAATTCACGGCCTAGCGCGAACGAATCTGCGTAGTGGCGGTCCCGGGTCACCCCTGGGATGTCCTCTACGATGGCGATGTGCTGCCCGGCCAAGCGGTTGAACAGCGTGCTCTTGCCGACATTCGGACGACCGACGATGGCGACCAAGGGCTTGTTGACGACGGAGCCCGCAGGCCTTCGTGCGTGGTGGCGATGCCGTCCGGTCATGACCGACCCTCTTCGATGGCGAGCTGACGCACTTTGGTTGGGTCCCGGGTCCAACCGGGGATGACCTTCACCCACAGGCGCAGATACACCTTGCGCTCCAAGAAGGCCTCGATCTGCAGGCGTGCCTCGGTGCTGATCTTCTTGATCGTCTCGCCCTGGCTCCCGATCACGATCGCCTTGTGGCTCGGCTTCTCGACGATGAGCGTGCCTTCGATTCGGAGCAGGCTGCCCTCTTCGCGATAGCTCTCGAGATCGCATGCGATTCCGTACGGGATTTCCTGGCGCGTGTTGAGCATCGCCGCCTCACGAACCAGCTCGCTCACGAAGAAACGTTCCGGTCTGTCGGTCAGGAAATCGGCATCGTAGAGAAGCCCTTCGGGTAGGGTCGTACGAATCTCATCAAGCAGCGCCTCGAGGTTGGTTCCCCGAGTTGCCGAGATCGGCACCACTGCGGCGAACGCGCGATTCTTCTGATACGCCTCGATGAAGGCGAAGAGCCTCTCTTTGACTTTGAGCCGGTCGACCTTGTTGATCGCGAGGATGACCGGCACGTTCGTGGCCTCCAGCGCCTGGAGGGCGGTCCGATCCTTCTCGTGGACCGCGAGCGCGGCCCCTGGCCTTGGCGCCTCCGTCACGAACACGATCGTGTCGCAGTCGACGAGCCCCTGCTTGGCGCTGTCGATCAGGACCCGGCCGAGCGCTCCTTTGGGTCGCTCGAGCCCTGGTGTGTCCACGAAGGCCACCTGCGTAGGCGGATCGCTTGAGGCGTAGACCCCCAACACGCAGGACCGGGTCGTCCCTGGCCGCGGCGTCGCAATCACGAGCTTCTGCCCGAGCAGCGCGTTGAGCAGCGTCGACTTGCCCACATTGGGTCGGCCGACGATCGCACATCGGCCGGCGCGCGCCGCATCGGCATGGTTTTCGGGGATCGGCATGGAGGGGCCGGAGTGTAGCGGGGGCCTGCCGCGGATCGAGCCGGAAGCGTGGCCCCCCGAAGTCCTGTGAGCTATGCTCGCCGCGCTCATGCGATTTATCACTTCCCCGTTGCTTTGGCTTTTTTCCGTTTTCCTTCTTCTTCTGGTCGCCTGCGTGGGCGGCGTGGGCACTACCTGCTTTCAGAACGACGAATGCGACGGCGCGCTGCTCTGCTGTCATCTGAGTAGCCCGTTCACCCAGGGCTTCTGCGAAACCCAAGGGGTATGTGACGATCTCCGCGGCAACCAAGGCGGCGCTGGCGGCAACGGCGGCTCGGCTGGTGCGGGCGGCCAGGGTGGCCAGGCCGGCCAAGGCGGCGTTGGCGGCATGGCAGGCGCTGGCGGTATGGCCGGCGCTGGAGGAGCGGGCGGCGCGGCTGGCCAAGGCGGCCAAGGTGGCGCGGCCGGCATCGGTGGCGCGTCCGGGGCGGGCGGCAACGGTGGCTCGGCTGGCGCGGGCGGTAACGGAGGCGCCTAGTCTACATGAGGCTGCTTCTTCCCGCGGTGCTCATTGTTGGTCTCGCGGCCGTGGCCGGTGCGCAGGAGGCTACCAACCCTACAGACCTTCCGCCGCTGCCTTCCGATGACGAGCTCGCCGCGCTTCTTTCGAATCCGGCGACGACCGCGGCCGATGCCTACGAGCTGGGCAGACGTTCCTTCGAGGCGAAGCGCTACGAAGCGGCGGAGCAGGCCTGGCTTCGAGCATTCGAGCTGAAGCGAGACCCGACCCTCCTCGTGGCGGTGGCCGATACACGACAACGCCGTGGAGACGAGCCCGGGGCCGTCGCCATGCTGGAACAATACTTGGTCGAGCGGCCCGATGCCCCGGACGCCGAATCGGTCCATGTGCGGATCGCGACTCTTCTCAAGAGCCCGGCAGTGCTGCTCGTTCGCTCCGAGCAAGTTGGCCGTGCGATTTTGCTCGATGGCGTTCCCAGCACGAAAAAGACGCCTGCCGAGCTCGAGGTCGACCCCGGGGTGCACGTCGTGGTCGTCGTGGGCGACGGGAAGCAGGTCGGCGAAAAGACGGTGCAGGTTGGATACGGTGAGGTGCGGGAGCTCGATTTCAGCGCCGAGCCGACGAGGAGCCTGATCGTCAAGCAAAGCGAAGAGGCAAAGTTGGCGGTTCAGCGCGCGATCGAACGTGAGGATCAGACGATCCGCCGGGCGGTGATTTCTACCGGCAGCATCGCTGCAGCGTCCCTGGTCACGGGCGCGGTGCTGGGGGCCTTGGGGTACCGAGACGACGAAGGTGACCCGACCAACCAGACCCAACAGGCGGCCGACCGGGACCAGCGGCGGGCCCTTTTTGCGAACCTATCGTTTGGTTTGGCGGCCTTGTCCGCGATCACTTCGTTCACGCTATTCATGACCCACAAGAACAAACGAAAGCGTGAGCGCGAGACGGCGCGGTGGCACATCGAAACACTCGGGGCCGGCGCCTCGGCGACCCTGCGGTTCTGAGCTGGCGCAATTCGGGCTAGCGGCCGAGCAGGTGCACGCGTGTTCGAAGCGAGCGCATCACGGCGAGCTGGGTCGCCGCGACGAAGCCGTGCGAGAAATATGTGTTTCCGGCGATCAGCTTGCGAATGAGCTTTGGGGAATCTGCCGGATCGAAGCTGGCCCAAGCGATGACGCCGGCTTCACCTCCGGGGTAGCGGTAGGTGTCGAAGCGCCACTTGCCCTTCGACAGTGTGCCTGAAATGCCATCGACCGAGACAACCCTGGGGCTGGGTCGGAGGATCATCTCTCCACCGACGTGCAGCAGTGGGATCGGGATCTCCCATTCAAACCGCGTCCCCTTCTCGCTGCGTTCGACGACCTCTGCGCAGCTTCCATGGAGTAGCGATTTGCCGAACTCCTCCGGATCGAGCATGACCCGGCGCACCCGCCTCTCGCTGGCTCCGGCGCGGCCGATGACCGCCACGCTGTGCAGCGTCGACCCGTCCATATCCATGAACACCAAGTCCCCACGCGCGAGGAGCGAGCGCAGCGCGTACATGTCGACCTGCGGTCTGCGAAGGGGCTTTGCGGCATAAATCCCGTCGATGGACGTCCCTGCACGCCGTTCCGCTTCCGCCTTGACCTCGAGTAGGGTGACCATGGCCACGGCGACGTTGACCGTTCGATTCACCGCGTTCCCTTCCGAAGCGAGCTGACGTGTGATGTAGTTCGCGTTGCGCATGTCGAGGCGCGAGGCGAAAACGACGAGCGACCGATCGGGACCCTCCGGGTAGACGCGCCACATGACCCGACCGATGCCGAGATCTCCGCCTGTCGTCCGGATGTCGAAGCGGTACCCGCGCGTCGAGTCGCCCGGGTAGCTCGTCATCACGTTCTGGCCGGTGAGCGAGAACAGCGTGACTCCCCAGCTCCAGTCGAAGGCGGTCATCTGCCCGCTGACCTCGCGAATGTCCACCGAAGTCAGCGCATTCATGAAGCGCGGATACTCCGCGGGTTTTCCAATGACCCCGGCGATCGTCTTCGCAGGTGCCTGGATGCGCGCCGCGTAGATCACGGCCGGCAGGTCTGTCTGCCGGTTTTGGAACTCGGTCAGCAGGATGGGCCCGTGTACGAGGTGCGGTGCGAGCAGTGCCCGCTCTTCGACGTTGAGCGCGCCGAGCCGCGCGACCGAGGCATCGACTTTGCCGCTCTCACGCTCCGCAAAGGCGCTGCTGCTCCACGCCGCCAAGAGGATGAAAACTGTAAGAAATCTCCGCATGCCGTTTGGACGACCTCGCTTGCCTATTCTTCAATCCCGCGACAAAACGGTCCTCGAGAGGACTCTACCGTGCGCGCAAAGAGCCAATGGACCCCGGGCGGCAGCCTATTGTGGCTGATCGCTGCAGTTCTCGCGAGCCTCGTCGTCTGCTCACTGTCCACGCCTGCCGCCGAGCCTCTCGATGCGACCGAGGAGGTGGAGATCGAGCTCGAGCTCGGCGAGTGACCGGACCTTGGATTTCTCGAAGGAGCCAGCCTGTGCCCAGGCTCTGCTTGACCCTGCGAGCCCCCCGCCCTTTACTAGCGGCATGCAGATTTTCATCGACACCGCCGACATCGAAGAGATCCGTGATGCCGCCGCCATGGGCGTCATCGATGGCGTGACGACGAACCCGTCCCTCGTGGCCAAAACCGGGCGGCCCTTCCAAGAGGTGCTGGTCGACATTTGCGAAGTCGTCGACGGCCCGATCAGCGCGGAGGTCGTTGCGACCGACTACGAAGGGATGCTCAAGGAGGCCCGAGTCCTCGCCAAGATGCATGAGAACATCGTCGTCAAGATTCCCTTGATCCCCGAGGGCCTCAAGGCGGTGCGAACGCTCACCGATGAAGGCATCCGTACCAACGTCACGCTATGCTTCAGCCCGACGCAAGGGCTGCTCGCCGCCAAGGCAGGCGCGACCTACATTAGCCCGTTCATTGGCCGTATCGACGACATCGCGGGCAACGGAATGGAGCTCGTCGAGCAGTTGGTCACGATCTACCAAAACTATGGGCTGACCACGCAGGTTCTCGCCGCGAGCATTCGTCATCCCGTTCACGCCGTGCAGGCTGCTCTCATCGGCGCGGACGTCGCAACCATTCCGCACAAGGTCATCCTTCAGCTGTTGAAGCATCCCCTCACCGACATCGGCCTCGAGCGGTTCCTGGCTGACGCGAAGAAGATTCCGACCGGGTAAGGCGCGGCGAGTCGCAAACCTCACTACGAGTCATCTATGCGACCCAGAGTCCTCGTCGTCTACAAGAAGAGTACCTATCAGCGCTACGTGGGCCGCGCGCAGGCACGGCTCCAGGAGCTGATCGAGCACAGCGATGTATCGGTGCAAGGGCTGCTTCACGAGCACGAGGTCCATCAGGCGACGCTACAGCGCGCAAAGGAGGCGCTTCGCGACTTGGGGGCGCGCGCGATCCTTCGATATCGCCCCGAGCCAATGCCCGAAGAGGGGGCCTGGGACCTCATCGTCACGCTCGGAGGAGATGGCACGCTGCTGTGGGCCTCCCATCTTGCGGACTCCTCGACGCCGATGCTGGCGATCAACAGCGCGCCGGATACCAGCGTCGGTTACTTCTGCGCCGGGGACGCGCACGATGTCGGTGAAGTGCTGGCTGCTGCCCTCGATGGAAGCCTGAAGTCGAGCCGTCTTGCGCGGATGCAGGTCGATGTGGGCGACAAGCTCATCTCGACACGTGTGCTCAACGACGCGCTCTACTGCCACGAGAGCCCCGCCGCGACGTCACGCTACATCCTAAAATTCGGCGGCGAGCAGGAGCGGCAGATGTCGAGTGGGGTCTGGGTCGGCCCCGCGGCCGGTTCAACGGCCGCGCTTCGCTCGGCTGGCGGCAAGGTCCTTCCGGTCGGCTCTCAGAAGATACAGTTCGTCGTCCGCGAGCCCTACCGCGGCGTCGACAACAAATATCGGCTCGTCAAAGGCATGTTCACGCGCGACGGGGTGCTCGAGATCACCAGCCGTATGACCAAGGGCCGGATTTTCCTCGACGGTACCCAGAAGGTGTACGCGGTTGGGATTGGCGACCGGATTCGGCTGACTTTGTCGGACGAGCCGCTCACACTTCTGGGCCTGAGGCAGCGGACCAACCGCTCCAAGAAGGTCTCGCCATTGAAGTAAATTGACCAGCGAAACGCCTGAGCGTTAGGTAGTACTCCGTGCCGCGCTATCGCAGCCATATCGCCTTCACGGTCTGGCCCCTCGCCGTGCTTTTCGTCTTGGAGTTGGTCCGGCTTTGGCCTGCGCTCCGCGGCGGAAGCTCGTTTGCCGAAGCGTCGCCCGCAAGTTGGGCTTCGCTCTTCACCTGGACGGTGCTGGTCCTGGGCTCCCTCGGAGCGTACGCGCGCGGTTGGAGCATGCTCGGGCGGGAGGCTGCTCAAAGCCCGGGGCCGTATCGGTCGATTGGCTGCCGGCGACTGCAGAAGCTGGCCGGCGGGCTTGCTTGGGCTCTCGTGGTCTCACAGCTCGTTCTGAATTGGGTCATGACCGTCCGCGTTGGACCGGTCGCGATCAGTCAGTACGAGCTGTTGCGCGAGTTTCTGTCACGCCCGGCCGTCATGGCGTTCTATATGCTGGGGCTCGGCGCGATCGGGCTCTTCTTGTCGCAGGGAATTGCCGCTTCGTTTCGTGCCTGGGGTCTCGCACAGCGGCCTGAAAGTTCACGCTGGCTCGAAATCGCCAGTACCGTGGCGTCGGCGACCATGGTGCTGTTGGCGATCAATGTTCTGAGTCACTTCGTGACCGGACGCGCATACTGGATGGGCCCGTGAGCGCCGCACGAATCTATGCCATTGCTTTGAACACCTATCGCGAAGCCGTGCGCGACCGGGTCTTGTTTGGTGTTCTGGTGCTTGCGGCGGCCGTCCTTGCGCTGACCTTGGCGCTGGGGGAGCTTTCGCTCGATCAGCAGATGCGGGTCGTCACCGATCTCGGGCTCGCGTCGATCTCGTTGTTTTCGGTGGTGGTTGCGATTTTCCTGGGCTCCTCGCTCCTCTACAAAGAGATTGAACGGAAGACGCTCTACGTGATTCTTCCCAAGCCGATTGCGCGCTTCGAATTCTTGCTGGGCAAATACTTCGGCATCGTCGCGACCTGTGCGGTCTTCATCGCGATCATGGGGGCCTTACAGCTCCTCGTGACCGCCATTCAGGCCGAGGCGTCGACGACGCTGGTGATCGCGGTCCCGATCGCCTTGTTGGTCAGTCTCGGAATTGCCTTTCTGGCCGCCAAAGACCGAACCCTCGTCGTGCCGATTTGGTCCATCGTTGCGCTCGGCGCATCGGCGTGGATTTGCTCGACGGTGGATGTCGAGCTCTTCCAGCTGCTTGCTTCCCTGCTGCTAAGCCTGGGCGAGGTGCTCATTCTGACGGCGGTAGCGCTCTTGTTTTCCTCCTTCTCGACTCCCTTTCTCACCGGTGCGTTCACGTTCGGGGTTTGGCTGGTCGGCAGGGCGGCACACGACATGGTGGCCATGGAGACCCGCGTCCTCAGCCCTGCGATGAAGACCTTGCTCCGTTGGTTCGCCGAGTTCCTGCCCAACTTCAATCTCTTCGTCCCGGGTCGAAACACCCTGGTGACGAAGACTGCCGCCTATGGCGAACCCTTGACCTACCTTGCCACGTCCATGGGCTACGCAATCTTGTACGCCGGGGCCACGCTCTTCATCGCCGCTCTAATCTTTCGTCGCAGAGACTTCTTGTGAGCTCCTTGCGGGCGCGCTCTGGCATCGTGACTGGGATCGCGGTGCTCACTCTGTTCGCGTTGCTCTTCGGACGCGTGGCGTCGGAGTCTCGCGAGGAGCTCGCCGCAGCGAACGCCTACCGCCACGAAGGTCGTCCAAGCCGTGCAATCGAGCACTACCGCCGCTCCATCCGATGGGCCCTGCCATGGAGTCCGTACCACGCCGAAGCGATCTCCGAGCTGGAGTCCCTCGCCAAGGCGCTCGAGGCCGAGGGAGACAACGACCTTGCTCTCTTGGCCTGGCGGTCGCTGTCGGGCGGCATTGCGGCTACTCGAACGCTCTATTCGCGCTCCGACCCGGCGCGCGAGAATGCGAACGACCAGATTGCGCGTCTCCTTGCCATGGATCAGGCTGCTGCTGTCGATTCTCGTTTGAGCGCCGAGCAGTTGGCCGCCGACCATCGCCGCCTCCTAAGCGACGAGGTGTCTCCCGATCCGTTTTGGGGGCTCGTGCTGTTGTCGGGAATGGCCGTCTGGGTTGGGGCGTTGGTCCTCTTGGCGCGGCGCGGTTTCGACTCGGCTGGACGCTTTCACTGGCCGACGGCGCGGGGCCCGGTCTGGGGCGCCCTGCTGGGCTTCGTTTCTTTTGCGATAGGATTGCTCTTCGCCTGAAGTTGCCCGAACTTGGGCCACGGGGTAACAGGGGGCGTCGTGGATAGCATCCGAATCGTTGGGGGAAACAGGCTCGTGGGGTCAGTGCCGATCAGTGGCGCAAAGAACGCCGCGCTGCCCATCATGACGGCGGCGCTCTTGGCCGACGGTGAGCACGTGTTTCGGAACGTCCCCAATCTCCGGGACGTCCATACGATGACGCTCCTGCTAAACCGACTCGGTGCACAGGCGGAGTACGAGAACGGCCAGGTGCACGTCAGCCTGTCTGGCCCAATCGAGCCGACGGCTCCCTACGACCTCGTGAAGCAGATGCGCGCGTCGGTTCTGGTACTCGGTCCGCTCGTTGCGCGCTGCGGACGCGCGGTGGTCTCCATGCCGGGCGGCTGTGCAATTGGAGCGCGACCCATCGACCAGCATCTCAAGGGACTCTCGGCGATGGGTGCGGCGGTCGAGTTGCACCACGGCTACGTCGAGGTGACCGTCCCCGGTGGTCGACTGAAGGGCGCGGACATCAGCTTGGACTTCCCGACCCATACCGGGACCGAGAACCTCATGAGCGCGGCGGTGTTGGCCAAGGGCCGCACGACGCTCACGAACTGTGCCCGCGAACCGGAGGTCGAAGAGCTGGCCCGCGTCTTGAACAAAATGGGCGGGCGCATCGAAGGCGCAGGAACGTCCGTGATCTCGATCGAGGGTGTTGAATCACTTCATCCGATCGACCATGCGATCATTTCCGATCGCATCGAAGCCGGGACCTTCATGGTTGCCGCTGCTGCGACCGATGGCGACCTGCTCTTGCAAGGCGTGAGCTTCGAGCCTCTCGAGGCGGTCATCGCGAAGCTGCGGGAGGCCGGCGCAGGCGTCGAACGCGAAGGCGAAGGAATCCGTGTCGTGGGTTCGCGTCCGATCCGCCCGACCGACGTGATCACGCAGCCGCACCCCGGTTTCCCAACTGACATGCAAGCGCAACTGATGATGTTGATGTGCCTCGCTGAAGGCACGAGCCGAATCACCGAGACGGTATTCGAGAATCGTTTCATGCACGTCTCGGAGCTCAACCGGATGGGAGCCAGGATCCAAGTCAATGGCCGAACGGCGACCGTGCAAGGTGTGGATAAGCTCGAAGGCGCGGAGGTGATGGCCACCGACCTTCGTGCAAGCGCTTCGCTGGTCGTGGCAGGGCTGGTTGCCGAGGGCACCACCTACGTCCGGCGGGTCTATCACCTCGATCGGGGCTATGAGCACATCGAGGAGAAGCTGGCTCCGCTTGGAGCCCAGATCGAGCGGGTACCCGGAGATGCCTAGACGCAACAAGGACACCATCGTCATTGCCGTTCCCAAGGGGCGGGTTCTCGAACAGCTCAGTGGCCGGCTCGAGCAAGCCGGGATTCCCACCGACGCGCTAACCGCGAATAGCCGCAAGCTCGTTCGCGAGGACAAGGAAACCGGACTGAGCTATTTGTTGCTCAAGCCCGACGACGTGCCGACCTACGTCGAGTACGGCGCGGCCGACCTGGGCATCGTAGGCCGAGACGTGTTGATGGAACGAAACTACGACGTCTTCGCGCCCGTCGACCTCGACATCGGCAAATGCCAGATGATGGTCTGCGGCCGTCCAAAGGAGCCCATCGCTGGCAAAGGAGAACGCCCTCTGCGCGTTGCCACGAAGTTCCCGCACATCGCCGAGCAATACTTCCGAGCCAAGGGCACGCCCGTCGAGCTGATCTTCTGCCAGGGCTCGGTAGAGCTCGGTCCCTTGACCGGGCTCTCGGACGTCATCGTCGACCTCGTGGAATCCGGCGAAACGCTTCGCCAAAATGGGCTCGTCCCACTCGAGAAAATCGCGGACATCAGCTCGGTCGTGATCGCCAATCGGGCTGCACTGAAACTTCGGCGAAGCCAAATCCAGCCGATTCTCGATGCCCTTCGCGGCTAGGCACGACGATGCTCCGTTTGCGTACAGCAACCGACCCAAGCTGGATCGACGTCGTGCTTGGCGATTTCGACGCGTTCCTCGTCGACCACGCGTCCTGCGAGCGGAAGGCCTCCGCTACCGCGCTGAAGCTCGTCTCTCACTACTCCGATCGTACTCTGCTCGTGCGCGAGTTGATTCCGTTCGCGCAGGAAGAGCTCGAACACTATGCGCAAGTCATGGAGATCATCCTCGACAGGGGTCTATCGACGCGGGCAGACGACAAAGACCCGTACGTCGGCGCGCTGATGAGGCTGATCAAGCGAGGGCCGGAGCAGTATTTCCTGGATCGACTGCTCGTGCTCGGCATCGTGGAAGCGCGGGGCTGCGAACGCTTCGGCATGGTCGCTGACGCCCTCGAACCCGGGGCACTAAAGACGTTCTACGCGGACATCACGCGTTCGGAAGCCAGGCACTACGGCTTGTTTGTTCGCCTGGCGCGCGAATACTTCGCCGCGGAAGGCGTGCAGGCCCGGCTGAACGAGCTGCTCGACGCAGAAGCCGAGATCGTCGATCGCCTACCCTTGCGTGCGGCTGTTCACTGAACGCGTTTTCGAGTACACCGGTTCCCCATGTGGAAAACCTCCGTGATTGGGAACGCCTGTGTTGCCTTCGGCTTCTTGCTCGCTTCTTGCAGCAGTGACGGCGGGGTCAGCGCCCCTCAGTACGACGCGACCGGACCCGCTGCGGTGGGCGTGTTGACGACGTCAGCCACCGACAGCGTCCGGGGCCGGACGCTTCCGATCGAAGTCTGGTATCCGATCGAGTCCTCGGGTCCCGCATCCGGCGTCATCGACTTTGAAACCGATCCCGACCATCGAGCGGCGCTGTCTGGCCTCTTGGACGCGGCGCCCGAGGCCTGCGTCGCCAAGACGACGGCCGCCAGCCGGGACGCAGCCGCGGCCGCAGGTGAGTACCCGCTCGTTCTGTACTCGCACTGCTACACCTGCACGCGTTGGTCTGCGCATGCCGTCATGGAACGCTTGGCGTCCCATGGCTTCATCGTCGTCGCGCCCGACCACATCGGCGATACGCTCTTCGATCGCTTCGATGAAAGCCCGGCTCCGCTCAACAACGAGCTCGTCGATGTCCGGGAGGCCGACATTCGCTTCCTGCTCGACCGCGTTCTGGGGGGCGACGTCCTGCCCGATGGCATTTCCGCCAACGCGGCCCGGGTAGGAATGCTGGGCCACAGCATCGGTTCGGTCACTGCTGGAAGAGTGGCCGAGAACGATTCCCGAATTGCGGCCGTTGTCGGACTCGCCGCGCCCATGGAGAACATCCTTTATGGCGAGGTGTCGATCGAAGCCATCGAGGTTCCCTTGGGCCTTCTCGTCGCCAACGAGGACAATTCGATCACCGAGGCCGGCAACTTCTTCATCCGAGAGAACTTCTCGAATGCAAATACGCCGGCCTACAAGATGGAGGTCGTCGATGCGGGCCACTGGTCGGTCACCAATATCGCCGGACTGGACGCGTTCTTCGCCCCCGGATGCGGCGACGGCTTCAGGCAAACCAACAGCGAGCCGTTTACCTACGTCTCGGTCGACTCGGCGAACGGTCACACCGCCACCTTCGTCACCGCGTTTTTCGCTGGGCACCTGTTGAACGAACCAACTGCACTGGAGCTCCTAGGGAGCAATCCATTCCCCAGCGCAGCGCCAATTGAGGTTCGGGAGTAGGGGGGTGTTGGGGGGCGGGGTGTTTGGGAGGTGGGGTGTTGGATTGGGTGGGTGGTTTGGTTTAGTTACGCCGCCCGCCCGCCCCCACCCGTAGTCCTCCCTGCCGCGCGCTTCGCTTCGCTCGCGCTTGGCGGCGCGTTGCGCCGGGCTTCGCCCTTCGGGCTCGCGCTGCCGCGAATTTGCGGGTGCCGGTGTCGGTGACCGGGCTAGATTCGCTTGCGGTACATCACTCGGATCTCTCGGAAGCCGAGGGCATCGTGGGCGCGTCTTGCCCCTTCGTTGGCCGACCAGGTCGCTGACTCGATGACTTCGCAGCCAGCCGCTGCGAAACGCGCTTCAAGCTCGCGCAGCAAGGACGCGCCCACCCCGGTTCCCCTCGAGTCGGGCGCGACATACCAATCCTCGACGACGCCTCTGCGCGGCAATACGCGCCTTGGCTCCACGGTCACTCGACCGGTGATGTACCCCACGGCCACGCCCTGGGATTCTGCCACCAGGACGTGGCTGCTTGGGTCTTTGAGGAGCGCCTGAAGGTCGTCGTTGAGGATGCGCTCGTAGTCCCGATACTCGATGAGCGGGCGGTCATGCGCAGCAACGACCTCGTCGCGGTGGGCTTGATAGAGGCTGCGGTGAAAGCCGATCAGCACCTGACGGTCGGCCTCACCCGCCTCGCGTACTTCGAACGTCGGGACCATGACCATGAACCTAAGCGGTTCGGCAGGTGAGTGGTAGCGGCTAGCGCACGCGAATCGAATGCCGGATCCGACCGAAGGTCTTGCGGCCGATCCCCGGAACCCGAATGATGTCCTCGATGCGACGAAAGCGTCGCTTTTTGCGCTCCGCGACGATGGCCTCGGCGCGGCTCGGGCCAATGCCCGGGAGCTTCACGAGCTCCTCGGGCGCGGCCTCGTTGATGTTGATGCGCGGGTCTTGCTCGACGCTTGGCGGACCCTGATCAGGGGGGCCGACGCCGCCGTCGACTGCTCTAGCCGGCGCCGCGTGGAGCGCGCTCATCGCGAGCAGCAGAATGAACAGTCGCTTCATCAGGCTGCCTGGTCACGCGAGGCGCCCTCGCGGGCTTCCCTGGGCTGGTAGTCTCGGATCTGCAGCTCCCCGTTGACCGGCATCGCATCGAGCCGAACGTTGAGGCTTCCGTCACGGTTGACGAAGGCGGCACCCACGCGCACCCAAAACTTCCGACCGTCCTTGTTTCGCTCCACCACGGTGTAGGCAATCTTCACTTTGTTTTCGTCGAGCATCTTTCCTCCTGCTTGGAATGAGAATCGACTGTGTTGCACACGCGGTGCCAGGGCTCGGTCGAGTGATCCCGGGTAGCTACGCGGTGTGAACTGGCGAATCGGCGGCGTGGAAACGGCGGCCGCCAGCGGATCGCGGTCGCGGTTTGGTTTGTTGGCTGCAGAAGTTCCTGTCAGTATCCCGCCGACCGAGGGGTACAAGGAGCCAGATGAAGATTTCACTTTCTGAGGGTACGTGGGACAAATCGACCGCAGACATCGTCGCGGTCGCGGTTCCATCGGGGAAGACGAAGCTCAACCGCGCCTTGGGGCGCATCGAGACCGTCACCGGCAAGGGCAGCATCAAGCCCCTCGCCTCGGATGAGCGCTTTGCGGGAAAGGTCGCGCAAACCCTCAAAGTTGCGGCTGCGGGCAAGGCGAAGTCTCGCTGGCTCTTGCTCGTCGGTGTCGGTGATGAAGAAGACGCCGGAAAGGTCGCTTGGACCCTCGGGCATTCGCTTGCTTCGGCGGCTCGCGCGCAAAAGAGCGCAGCTGTCGAGCTCTCCGTCGTCAACGCCGACACGGTTCGCGCCGCCACGCAGGGGCTCGTTGCCGGGGCCTATCGCTACACCGAGTACAAGAGCGACAAGGAGGCGGCCGCAACGCTCAGCTCCGCCGTCATCGTCGGCGCCCCAAAGGCTCGGCGCGGTCTGACCGCCGCCATTCGCACGGGGAAAGCCGTCGCGGAGAGCGTCAATTTCGCCCGCGACCTCGTCAACCGGCCGCCGAATGACCTCAATCCAGTGACCCTCGCGCGTGCCGCCTCTAGCGAGTCACGAAAGCTGGGCCTGTCCTGCCGCGTCTGGAACAAGGCGCGCATCGAGAAAGAGGGAATGAACCTACTGCTGGCGGTCAACAAGGGCAGCGCGATCGAACCGCGGGTCATTCACGTGGTGTATAAGCCAGCGCGTCCAAAAAAGAAGGTGGTTTTCGTTGGGAAGGGCCTCACTTTCGATGCCGGTGGCCTCTGCATCAAGCCGGCGGCTTCGATGGTCGACATGAAATGCGACATGGCCGGTGCCGCGACCACGTTGGGCATCGTCTTCGCTGCGGCGCGACTCAAGCTCCCCGTCGAGGTACACGCCGTCATTGGCTCTACCGAAAACATGACGGGTGCGAAGGCGTACCGACCTGGCGATGTCTACAAGTCGCTGGAGGGCAAGACCGTGGAGGTCATCAACACCGATGCTGAGGGGCGCTTGGTGCTTGCCGACGTGCTGACCTGGGCGGTGCGCAAGCTCAAACCCGACTACATGATCGACCACGCCACCCTGACCGGCGCTTGCCTGGTGGCGCTCGGCCCCTGGCGGGCGGCGCTCTACACCGACGACGATAAGCTCGCTTCGAAGTATATCGACGCCTCCGAAGGGGAGGGCGAATCGTTTTGGCGCCTGCCACTTGATTCGGATCTTCGCTCGGCGCTCAAGAGCTCCATTGCCGACCTGAAGCACGTGGGCGGCCGCTACGGGGGCTCGATCACCGCGGCGCTCTTCCTCAAGGAGTTCGTCGGCGACACCACTTGGATGCACCTCGACATTGCCGGCCCGGCCTTCGTCGACCGGCCACATGGGCGCCTACCCAAAGGGGGAACGGGCTTCGGCGTCGCAACGGGAGTGCGATTCCTAGAGGGAATTCGGTAGTCGAGCCGGCTCGCCGTCGAGATGCGGGTGTGCGACCTCAGAGGCGGTACGGGAAGGTGACCTTGAACGATGACTGCTTGAACCGGGGAACGCGAGCGCGCTTCACCGCCGACTCGATGCAGGAGCCGACCGGGGTGCCTTTGAAGGGCCCTGAAGCGACCTTGGCGCCACTGGCGCGGCCGGTCTTTCCGCTGAACGTGACGTTGACGGTCGCTGTTCCGCCGCTGTCTTTCTTGCACGCCTTCACACCGCCACTCACACCCTGAAGCGCGGTCTTCACGTCGTCTCGTGACGGCGCGTCGGGTAGGCTGGAGCTGTCCCGGCTCGAGGATGTGCTGGTTTGCTTCGGCTTTGTCGTCGAAGACGAGCCTCCCACGACCTCGTCCATGAGTGCGTCGAGGTTGCCGCCGCGCTTCTTGGGCGCCGGCTCGGGCTCAGGCGACGCGCTCGTCGTGCTCTTGGCCGTTCGCGGCCGTCGCTGCGTGTTGCTTGCGCGTCGCTTCTGGGGCGCCGCCTCCACCGACTCGGGTGCGGGCTCCGGCGCGTTGTCCTCGATCGTTGCGGCTTCGATCGGCTCCGCGGCCTCTGCGGCAGCGAGCGCCTCATTCGGAAGCTCGACGGGCGCCTTTGCAGAGGCTGCGACTGCATTGGAGCCCGGGATCGCGGCGGCGGGTGCGGCTTGGTTTTCCGCCGTGATCTCGAGCGCGTCTTCCTCGGAGCCTCCGAGCGCCATCCCGACGCCGACTCCCGCGCCGACGATCGCGATGACCGCGATCGCGATGCCGCCGATCCAGAGCCAGCGGTTCCCGTATGCACTGTCATCGGGTGCCGGTCCGAGCAGCGGCGCGCCAAACGCAGCACCGCCACCGGTTCCGATGGCCAGAAGATCATCCACCGCCTGGGAAGGCGCAGCGCGGGTGCCCGGCGTCGTGGATTTCGCGAGCGCACGTATGTCGATGAGCCCCGAACCTTCCCCGGACGGAGGAGGGGCGCTTTGAGCGCCAAGTGACGCACTGGGAGGCTGGCTCACCATCGCAGCGGATTCAGCAGGCGAGCCGCCGCGCGACGCGAGCTGTTGCAGATTGCTCAACGAGAACAGAACCGAATTCTCATTGCGTTGGCCAGTCATACGCTGAGGTTCGGTCCCGCCCATCGAACCCCCTCCGAGCGAAGCGCCTGCATCCGGGGACGCTGCTGCCATCGGTGGGCCTCCGACTCCAGCCGGTGTCGGTGTCGGGCTCTCGTCAAAGCCGGCAAACATGCTGCTGTTCGTGTCGATCTCGCTCGTCGGCTCGCGGCCATCGTTGTTGCCGAAGAGATCACCACCTGTACCAAACCCCAACGTGTCGTCCGTTGCTGCCTGAGGTTTGGCCCGCGACGCGGCGCCGCCAAAGAGCTGCGCGATCTCGGGCACGTCGCTTGCGACCCTCCAGTCGTCGAAGCCTTCGTTCCAAACGTAGGACTCGAGACCAACGCTGCCCTTCGCAAACAGTTGACTGAGGTCTATCGGAGCCAAGGGCCCCTTCTGCTCACCGTCGACGACGATGTACCAAGTCGCTTCGCCTCCGCGATCCGATGTCGCGCTCTGTTCGTTGCCAGCGTTCGCGTTGTTCTGATCGCCGCGAACCTCGAGAACCGATGAGCACTTCTTGCATCGAATCTTGAAGATTTTTCCAGCGACCTTTTCGTCGGCGATGGAGTATTTCGCCCCGCAGCTATCGCAAACGATCTTCATCTATTGCCCCCGTCTCCTCTCCCCCCAAGAGCGCTCGACAGACACCTCGAGCTGCTCCGGATCGAAGAATCCCCTTTAGGCCCGCGATCATAGCGGTCCTTTCCTATGCCAAGCAAGAAGTCCACCAAGGTTGTTCCCGCGTCATTGGACCCCGGCTCCTTGGAATCCTTGGCCTTTTTTTCAGTTTACCACCACGAGCTCGGTGCCGTCCTGGCCGCAGAAAAGGTGGACCGAAGCGTGGCGAATCCCACATTCCGGGCAGATCTTGTGCGTGTCGAGCCTCAGGGGAGGGCGGGTCGAGCTCGCGGCACCGTAGAGGCCATATGGCACCAATTCGTCCGCATCTTCAGGGCAATAGCTCGAATCAAAGGGATAGCCGCGCCGGCAGGTCGGGCAGATCATGCCCTGCGCGAACGGCCCCGAGGCATGGCCTTCCATCAGCTCGGCCCCGTCCCGGACACAGAAGCGATTTTGGGTCGGATACTCCGAGAGACACACCGGGCAGCTCTTGAATGGGGCGGGGTCGGGCTCCTCCGCCGGCTGCGAGGCGCGAGCTCGGGGGCTTTCTCCCTGCAGGTCGGGACGCTTGCCACCGGGCGGCTCTTTCGACTGCCTCTGCCGACCGCGCCGGAGCCGTGCCGGCACCACCAACGCGACAGCGAGCATCACCAAAGCAGCGACGGACCAGGCCATCTAGGAATTGTGTAGGATCGGCAAGCCCCGGGGCCATAAAAACGCAATCCGCGACGCAAAAGCCCGGGACGCTTGGCGACCCGGGCTTCTTCTGTGGAGCGCTACCGCCGAGAGGCTTAGAGCTTTTTAACCGCCTCGGTGAGTGCAGGGACCGTGTCGAATAGATCGGCGACCAGGAAGTAGTCCGCGACCTGGGCGATCGGCGCTTCCTTGTCCTTGTTGATCGCGACGATGGTCTTGCTCCCCTTCATCCCAGCCAAGTGCTGGATCGCTCCCGAGATGCCGATGGCAACGTAGAGCTTTGGCGCGACGACCTTACCCGTCTGACCGACCTGGAGCTCCGGGGCCACGTAGCCGGCGTCGCATGCCGCACGCGACGCGCCCATCGCGGCGCCGAGCGCATCGACGAGTGGCTCGATGACGTTGGTGAAGTTCTCCGCGCTCTTGAGCGCACGGCCTCCCGAAACGACGATGTCGGCATCGCCAAGATCGGGTCGTTCGCTCTTGACGACCTCGACCCCAAGGAACTCGACCTTGTCCGCGGCCGGGTCGGTCTGCACGGCGATGTCTTCCGAGGGGCTCGTACCTCCCGAAGCCGCGGCCGGCTCGAACTCCGACTGGCGAACGGTCACGACCTGCTTGTCGGTCAGAATCTGGACTGTGCCAAACATGTTGCCCGCGTACATCGGACGTGTGTACGACAGCTTGCCGCCGTCGGTATGGACTTCGGAGATGTCCGAGGCGACGCCCGCGCCGAGCTTGGCAGCCACCCGCGGGAGCAAGTCCTTGCCGTACGCGCTGGCACAAGCGACGAGAACATCATAGCCCTTGCCCGCTTCTGCGACGGTCGCCGCGTACTTCTCGCAAGTGTAGCCGCCCGCAATCTCCGCCTTCAGCACCTTGCCTGCGCCGTATCCCGTCAGCTCGTCTGCTGCGGCGCCTGCGCCTTCTCCGATCGACAGGATGTCGAACGAACCGCCGGTCTCTCCCGCGATTTGTTTCGCGGCGGTGACCGCACAAAGAGTGGTTTTGCGTGCCTTGCCCTCAAGCAACTCCGCAACAACGAGAACATTAGCCATGTCTGATGCTTCCTTTCCGTTTCTCGAGGGTTAGATGACCTTGGCGGTGTTGTGGAGCTTGTCGACGAGATCCGCGACGTCCTCGACAAACGTAGTCTGGCCCGAGCGCGCCGGCGGCAGCTCGAACTTCGTGTAGTTGAGCGACTTCGCGGTGTCGACGCCGAGGTCCCCGAGCGACATCTGGTCGATCGGCTTCTTCTTGGCCTGCATGATGCCCTTGAGCGAGGCGTAGCGGCCGCCGACTTCGAGTTTTGCGTACTGGTGGTCGTCGGGAGTCACGCCATTTTTGACCGATTCCGGTTGCAGGATGCGGTCGGAAGTGGTGATGACCGCCGGACCGGTGACTTTCACCGTCGCAACGCCAGTATCGAGCTCGCGCTTGACCTCCAGGGTCTTGCCGTCATCGCTGGTCTGAATCTTCATTGCAGAGTTGATGACCGGCCAGCCAAGCTTCTCCGCGAGCTCGGTGCCGGCGACGTTCGAATCGCCGTCAGCTGCCTGCTTGCCCATCACGACCAGGTCCGGGCTCTCTTTGTCCACGATGGCCTTGAGGATCGTGGAAACGACGCCGGCGTCGAGATTGCCCTCGTCCGCTTCGACCAGGATGCCGCGCTCGGCGCCCTTGGCGAGACCTTCACGGATGATCCGCTGCGTGTGCTCGTCGTTCGGGCCGATCGAAACCAGCACGACCTCACCGACGCGCGCGTTTTTCTCGGCGGCGTTTTCGGTCAATCGCAGCGCAGCTTCGAGGCTCCAGTCATCGAAGGGATTCATCTTCCATTCGAGGCCTTCGGATGTGACGGCGGTGCCGTCGCTGCTCACCTTGAGCTTGCTTGCGTTGTCCGGATCCGCAACGCGCTTGATGGATACGAGGATCTTCACACTTCCTCCTCAGATCGTTGAGCCGTGAAAGGCTGTTAACTGCTGAAAATCGCAGGCGATCTAGGAGCGTTTTGGAGGGCTGTCAAGGAGCGCGGCCCGGCGCCCGGCCCTCGGTGCCTTTCACCCCGCTTCGCTGTGCTAGAAGCCCATCGTGCGCGAGGAAACCAAAGCCACTCGCTTCGCCTTGGTGACCGGTGGGAGCAGCGGCATCGGTCTCGAAACCGCGCGTGGCCTCAGCTCGCGCTTCGATGTCGTGGGAATCGTTGGGCGGAATGCGGAGCGCCTCGCAGACGCCGCCAAAGCGCTGCGTTCCGGTTCAATCGGGCGCATCGAGACCTTTCGGGCAGATTTCTCTTCGTTGGCACAAGTGCAGCGATTGGCCTGGGAGGTCAGAAACCGTTTCGGATCGCTCGATGTCCTAGTCAACAACGCTGGCGTCTGGCACAGAGAACGCACGGTCAGCAAAGACGGATACGAGGACACCTTCGCCGTCAACCACCTCGCCCATTTCCTGCTCACGAACGAGCTGAGGGACACACTTCGCGCCAGCGGTAGAGCGCGGGTCGTGAACGTTTCCTCTTCGATGCACGTCCGACCGAAGTCCCTCAACTGGGATGACCTGACGTTCGAGAAGCGCTGGCGGGGCTTCTGGGTCTACGGGCACTCGAAGCTTGCGAACATCCTTTTTTCGAACGAGCTCGCGCGCCGTTGGAAGGACTTCGGGATCACCTCCAACGCCCTCAACCCGGGCAACGTCCGCAGTCGTATCACGCGGAACAACATGTTCCTCAACGCGCTGCACCGCTCGCCCCTTGCGCGGATGATCGTCATGTCCGAGGCCGAGGGCGCGAAGACTTCGATCTACGTGGCAACAGCGCCCGAGCTCGAAGGCGTCACAGGCCGGTACTTCGACAGAGTGCGTGAGGCCAAGGCAAGCCGCGCCTCGGCAGATGAAGAAGCAGCGCAGCAGCTCTGGGAGCGGAGCCAAGAGATGATCGATGCCGTGGTCGGTTAGCCGCGCCGCGGCGGAGCGCAAAGACCCGACAACGGAGGGTCAATCGTCGAGCGGGTTCTCGAACTCTGGACTTAGCGTCTTGAGTGGGTGGCGCGCGGTGACTTGTCCCATGAAGGGCGGATGAATCGAGTAACCCAGCATGGCCTGCACGCGCGGCGACATGTGCGCGACCTTCTCGGCAGGGACCGCCAGAAAGAAATTCTCCTGGGTGCGCGCCCAGGGCTGGCAGTACTGATTGCTGATCGCTCGGCGCACCGCGCTTGAACGATTCGTGCCGCCGCGGTGCACGAGTGTTCCGGCAAACACGGCGCACGAGCCTGCCGACATGGTCAGCGGCCGAAGCTGCGCCTGGTGGTGCGGCGCCAACCCATCGGCATCATCGCGGTCGTAGAACTTGCCGAGCTCCTCGTCCGTCCAGCGGTGACTCCCTGCGATGACTTCCGTTGCGCCGTTCGTTTCGGTGAAGTCGTCGATGGCCCACATGGTCGAGACGCTGACCGCGGGACGTGGCCGCGGGATGGTGTAAAACTCGTCGTCGCTATGCGCGGGTTGAGGAGTTTCGCCCGGTGCAATCGCGATCGCTTGATTCGCGGTGAGCAGATAGTTGGGTAGCAGGAGCTCGTCCATCATCGAAAGCACCACGGGATGCTCCACGAGCTTTTCGAATACCTTCCCGCGCGCCACCAATGTGTAGACCCGCTGGGTCTTTGTACCCTCGAAGTCGTTGCGGCCCGACGGGCCTTGGGCGAGAAGCGGCGCGAGCGCATCGCGGACCTCCCTCAGCTCATCTTCGTTCAGCAAAGCGTCCAGTACGACATAGCCATTGGCATCGTAGGCTTCCTGCCAGGTCTGGTCTCGTCCTGAGGAAATCATGGTTTTGGGCTCGCCTCCCGATGCACTCCGCTAGCGCTGACGAAGACCTTCGAGAAAGAGGCTGGCGCAATGTGCAGCGGCTTTGCGCAGCGCGGCCGGGTCACCTTCCCCTAGCGCCCAGGTGAGCAAAATCGCATCCAAGGCGCCGAACAAGCTTCGCGCGACGATGCGAGGATTGAGGTCTTTGCGAAACGCGCCTTCTTTCTGCCCGTCGCGCACGACCCCTGCGATCACATCGATGTACTGCATGAAGAGCGGTGTCGCGTACTGCTTGAGGAGGCGCGACGATTGCCGAAGGTTCACCGTGATCACCTCGGCCAAGTCGCGCTGCTCCTCGAGCAAGCCGAGCTGCAGCTCGATGATTCGGCTGATGCGTTTCTCAAACGAGTCCTCGGATTCCGCGACTTTGCGCAGGATCGTCAGCAGCTGCTCGATCCCTTCCTCGAAGATGGTGATGAGGACATCGTCCTTGTTCTTGAAGTAGAGGTAGATCGTGCCGTCCGCGACGCCGGCAGCCTTTGCAATCTCGCTGACCCGAGTCGCGTAGAAGCCGTTCTTGGCGAAAACCTGAATCGCCGCCTTGAGGATCCGGTCCCGTTTCTCCGGCATGGAGCCTTTTCGCTTCTTCGCCGTTGAATGAACCACCATTCATTTTCCGGTACCACAGGCTTACGCTCCCCGTCAAACCAGGTCTCCCGCCATCGCGAAGATGGAACCCAGTGCTACGGAATCATGGGGTTTTGGGCCCCAAGGGCCCGTAGGTTTTTTGCCCGCTCTGGCCGTGCCCCGTAGCTTCGGAGACGATGCTGCAAGGCGCACACCGTGAAACTCTTCTTCCGGTGGCGCTCTACGCCGAGCTCGTCGCCGATGACGAGGTCTTGCCGGCCTTCGTGACCAGCCTCGGGGAGCACGGCTTGCTGCTCGATTCGCTGGCGATTCTGGGCAATCGGAGCAGCGACCGTTTGCAGATTCGGCTCGCCCTCCCGGGGGAGCCAGAGCCGCTGTGGATTGGCGCAGAGGTCGTTCGCGATACGCATGGTTTCCTCTTCAACGATACGGCCATTCGTTTCTTGGCCATGGCGAACGCGCATTGGCATTCGCTTCGTCGCTGGGTTCGTGTCCGAGAGCTCGTCTTGGCGACCCGACCGGTCGGCATCCACGACGCCGCTTAGTGAACACCTTTGAGCTCTGGTTGCTACCCTGAAAGAGGGGACATGGCAGTCAGTCTAGAGAGCGAGCCAGCACCAGGTTCATGTAGCTCGGATGCGCCGAGGACTCGGGCCCGTGCGCGTACACGCGCGCGGCTGAACCCGTTTGCCGGGGGCCTGCTGCCCACGGGTTCGCCCTTTGGCTGGAACGCCTGCGACCGCTCGCTCTACGTGCAGTTTCTCACCGCGCTTCTGATGCTGATCGTGACCTTCTCCTTTGCCGCGTTCGATGGCTGGCCCTTCCTGCTCCGGCGCCCCGACGACGAAGTGGCGTTGCGTACGACAACGAACCTCTCGATTGCCGCTCTGCTCTTCTGGCTCGGATTCTACGCCTGGACTCGGCGATTCTGCGTGCGTCGGGGGAGCAAAAACTCGCGGCTTCTCCTGGCCACCATCGCGGCGCACATCGTGACTGGGACGGCGGTCTGTTACGCGCTCGGTCCGTATACAGCGGTCAGCGGCTTGATCACCGTGGCCGCGCTGCTTTTGGGAATGGTGCTTCTCGAGCGCCGCTGGCTCTGGATAGCCGTCGGGGCCTGGCTGCTGTCGATGTCCTTGATGCACCTGGCGAGCAGGGCTGGCCTGCTTCCGTTCTTGTCGTTGTTCGAGGTCTCGTTCGAGCAACCGGAGATCGCGAAGGTCGCCGCGGAGCGCGCCGTCGCCGCGGCGCTCATCTACATTCCGCTCGCGGTCGTCATGGATCACCTGATCCGCGTCTGGCGCGAGGACGAGCGGTCTCTTTCCGACGCGGCGCAATTCGACTCGTTGACCGGCGCTTACACGCGGGGATTTGCCATGAGCGTCATGGAACGCGCCGTGCTCAAGGCCGGGCGTGACGGTGCACCATTGGCGGTCCTGATGCTGGACTTGGACCACTTCAAACGAATCAACGACGCGCACGGGCACGCACGTGGTGACCTGGTGCTCCGGCAAACGACCCGCGCGATGCAATCCGCTTTGCGCGCCGGTGACATGATCGGGCGTTTCGGAGGAGAGGAATTCGTCGTTCTCCTGCCAGGGGCAGACCTCAAGCAAGCGATGGGCGCGGCCGAGCGCTGCCGGGCCGCAGTTCAGATCATGAAGATCCCGAACGCGCCCTACCTGTCGGTGACCGCGAGCGTCGGGGTGGCTGCGTTTCCCGAGCACGGAGAGGCGCTCGATGCGCTCCTCAAGGCGTCCGATAGCGCGATGTACAAGGCGAAGGCCAACGGCCGGAACAGGATTGAGACGGCTCCGGGTTCATCGGAGTAGCGAAAGGTAGTCATGTGTAAGATTTTGTATGCAATTGGCCTGCTCCTCGTTTCAGGGGCGGCCGCGGGGTGTGGCGATGGCAGCACGGAGGCGGACCGGCTCGGGGTCGGCGCCCAGTGCACGGGGACCGCGGAGTGTCCGGCGGAGATGACCTTCGAGCTCGAGTGTCTCACTCAGTTCAAGGGAGGCTATTGCGGGCTTGCGGGCTGCGAGGGCGATGCGGACTGTCCTGCGGGTTCCGCCTGTGTGACCCACGATGACCTCGAAAACTACTGCTTTCGGATCTGCCTGAATAAATCGGAGTGCAACGTGAATCGCGCCCCCGAGAATGAGTCCAACTGCTCCGCCAATATCGACTTCGTTGACCCACAGGGTGACCTGAAAGCGTGTGTGCCTCCGTCCTCAGGCCTTTGAGCCCCGATTCC
>CAVPIE010000011.1:0-201386 GCA_963704865.1 uncultured delta proteobacterium
TTGACCTGACGTTGACGCAGCGATCTGAACTCGCGTGATCTGGGGTGACGAACCGTGAACACGGCGATGCGGCTAAGCTCCCGCGATCGTTTGGAGTTGGTTGTTTTCGTTGACTGTTCAGCGGACCTCGAAAAACGCTTTCGATATCCGTGCCGGGTCGCCCCTTTTCTTATGGTTGGGTGCTGGCTGGGGAGTGGGTGGTGGGTTGGTGACGTGGTCCGGTTTAATTTCACCGCCCGCCCGCCCCCACCCGTAGTCCTCCCTGCCGCGCCCTTCGCTTCGCTTGGGCTTGGCGGCGTTTCGCGCCGGGCTTCGCCGTTCCGGCTCGCGCTGCCGCGGGTGGGTTGGGGGTGGTGGTTGGGTCGAACTTAGGCGCGCGGAGTGAGCACGTCGACTGGAGCGTTGAGAACTACGGTCTCGAGCGCATCGTCCCCTGGGTTGCCCCGGAGCTCACCTTCGCAGAAGCGCGACATGCTGCGAGGGAACGGATGCTGCACGTGTGGACGGGTCCCGGCGTCGGGGCTTGCAAGAACAAAACGCCGCGCATACTCTGGGACTCATTGGCGAGCGCGGCGACCAATGCGAATGCCGGATCTCGTCGCGCGCGGAGGGATAAAGAGCATGAAGGGCACGAACATTCTCTGGGTCGGATTGGTTGTCGGTTTGCTTTTTGTGGGGTGCGGCGAAAGCGCGAACGGCGATGGCGGAACGGGCGGCGGCGCCGGAACGGGCGGTGCGGCTGGCACCAGCGGAGATGGCGGCAGCGGAGGCACGGCCGGGACTGGCGGTGCAGGCGGGATCGGTGGACTTGGCTGCGTCGTTGGTGACTTCGGCGTCGTCAACCTAGACTTCATGCTGAGCGTGATGCCGTCCGCAGGGGACCAGGTGTACGTCGGCGACGATGGCGTGCTGAGCTCGCCGGGTGGAACGTTCTGGAACCCCGCGGATGGATTCACGTCCGTGAACGATGCTGACGACGAGAATGGCACGCCGACTTCAGTCGACATCGTTGTCAACGCCACAGGGGTGATCGGCATCGGCGCCGCACAGAATGAGCTCCAGGACAACGGGATCGCCAACGCTAGCGACGATCCTGAGACCGGGTTCGACTGGCAGTGTTTGGCGGCCGATCGCGTCTACGACCTGGCTTTCTACCCTTACGCGGAGGTTCTTACCGGGGCTTCGACCACGCTTGACGTTACACATGCTGGCGGAACAACGACCCTGGGGCCGAATGCCGAGCCGACCTGGGAGCTTCCCGGCGATGCTGGAAAGGACTACGTCCTGCTCGAGGACCTAAGCCCGTACGAGATCTCTTCGGGCGTCTACGGGTTTCGAATTAACCGCATCAACCAAGACGGCGCGATTCTCGGCGCGCAAATCAGACAGGTGCAGTAGAGAAAGAGAGCTCGGAGCAACTTCGAACACCCTTCTGAGGCGACCCAAGCTCGTTGACCTGAGGTTGACGTGGCGATGTGAAATCAAGTGACATGGGGTGACGAACCGTGAACACGGCGATGCGGCCAAGCTCCTGGGATTATTGGTAGATAGTTTGTTTTGTTGATCATTTGGCGGACCTCGAAAAACGCTTTCGATATCCGTGCCGGGTCGCCCCTTTTCTTATGGGGTGGCGGCAAATGGGTTAGCTCGCCCTGAGTCCAAGAATTCAGAGGACATTTCAGTTAACGGCATCAGTTCACTCCCGCCCTTGTACGGCTTACCGTTCGATTGGGTGAACACGTGGCCGGCTGAAGGTGGCCCTTGGGGGCGATCTACCTCCAAGCTGAGGCTGCACCGATGCTCGGCACGGCACACTACGAGCTACGGATCGAGCTCTGCAGGTAGACCGGTGCGTAGGGATGAGGACAATCAAACACAACTTGGCGATGCGGGCGCTACCAGTGGCCGCGCTGCTGGTGACGGCCTCGTGTCTGATCGGTGTCTCTGGCTGCGCGGACCCTGCCGGCCTAGAGCCTCGGTCCGAGCTCGGGGTGACCGAAGCGTTCTCGTCAGCCGTTGACGAGACGACGTTCACCTTTGCCGATTGGAATGGGGCGAATACGACGTCGACGTGCATCGCGACGGGTGCCGGTAGCTGCACGACGGTCGGGACTGAGCCGAACGCGGGCAACCCTGGTTCCAACGGGGTATGCGAGGGCAGCTCAAACGCGGCAGGCTGTGACAATGGCTTCTCAGGCTGCGTCTTCGAGCGCAGCGACGCGAGGTATACGCCGACTGTGGACGGTCGGGTTTGTCGAATCGACTTTCAAATGGACTCGCGAACTGTGTCCGGTGCCGATATCGCATCCCACCACCTCTCTGTGACCCAGGGCGGGACCTCTGTCTTCGACCCGCCGGGCACTTTTGACGCCGACACCACGTATCAGACACGTTCCGGGTCGTTTACGCTGGCCGAGCTCGACGCTGCCGGAATCGATCGGTCCGGCTAGACCCCGTTGGCCTTTGGCGCCAGAACCGCCGACTGTGCTCCCAGTAACCCCGCACCCATTACGTGGCGGGTGGACAACCTCGTGGTGACAGTGGTCAAAGACCTCAACGACGATGGTACGTGCGACGACCTGCAGACGTCGGTTTGTAGCAACGCGATCACCGAGCCTGGCGAGATCTGCGACGACGGTAATCTCGAATCCGGTGACGGTTGCTCCTCGGATTGCTCGTTTGTCGACGATTTGCCGGACGGATCTGATTGTTCGGTGAATGGAGACCTCGAGTGCGCCTCCGGCGTCTGCGACATGACAGAAACGCCAGCCACTTGCGAAGCCGAGAACGCCTGTGGCAACGCAACTGTCGAAGGTCCCAAGCTCTGCGACGATGGGAATGTGGCGCCGGGCGACGGCTGCTCGGCGGATTGCTCAACGGCGGACAATCTTCCAAACGGCGCGGGCTGCACGGCGAGCCAGCAATGTGCCAGCGGCCTCTGCGACACGATCGGCGACAATGTGTGCGAGTCGCCGAACACCTGTGGCAACGGTGTGCTGGAGGCAGGCGAAGCCTGCGATGACGGGAACCTTCTGGGCGACGACGGTTGCGGCGAGTTCTGCGACTTCGACGGCGAGTGGCGCGGCGGCGGCGGATGCTCCGTCGGGGTCATCGAGAGCCAACACGGGGTCGGATGGCTGGTGTTTTTCCTGGCCCTGGGAGTCACGACGCGGCGGTACCCGAGGCTGGGAAATCCGTAGTCATTCGAAGCTGGCGCGGCGCCGAGCGTGTTTGAGATCGGCTCTGGATGCGTGGAGCGCTGGGCTTCGGAAATAGCCTTTGTTTTCAGATCTTTGTGCATCTGAGCTGGCGCATCCATAGAATGTCAAAGGGGTAGGATGACGGCGTCGTGGAGAGAACTGTCGGGAGCCACCGGCATTGAGCCGATTCCAATGGATTCTCGGGCTCCCAAAGAGATGGAGCTGACGCAGGTCGGCCGGTATCGACTCTGCTTTGAGCTCGCGTCTGGCGGCATGGCGACCGTGTATCTCGCACGGATGGAGGGGCCCCACGGCTTCGAAAAGCTCGTCGCTCTCAAGCGTGTCCATCCACATCTGGTCAGCGAGCGTCGCTACGTTGAGATGTTTATGGATGAGGCGCGGATCGCCTCCGGGATCACCCACCCCAATGTTTGTGGTGTGTTCGACTTCGGTGAGTCCGACGGCGAGTACTACCTGGCGATGGAGTATCTGGTTGGAGAACCCTTGGCCCGGCTATACCGGCGCGCCGCCGCCAACCCCGAGCAGCGCGAGTCTACGTTGCTCGCGGTGAAAATGGCCCGGATCATCGAAGAAGCGTGCGAGGGCTTGCACGCGGCACACGAGTCGAGAGAGGCCAATGGACAATTGCTCAACGTCGTGCATCGCGATGTATCCCCGAGAAATCTCTTCATGACGTACAGCGGTGTCGTGAAGGTCGTCGACTTTGGAATTGCGAGCGCACGGCAGCGTGTGCATCGCACAGCGACCGGGAACCTCAAAGGCACGATGCCCTACATGGCGCCCGAACAAGTCACGGGCGGGGAAGTGGATCGGCGGCTCGACATTTGGGGTCTGGGGGTCGTGCTCTGGGAGTTGCTGACGCTCGAGCGGCTGTTCCGTCGTGAAACCGAAGTCGAGACCATGTACGCCGTGCTGGTGGGCGATATTCCAGCGCCGTCGGACCGGCGACAGGGCATTCCGCCTAAGCTCGATGCAATCGTGATGAAAGCGCTCCAACGCGACCCGGAGAAGCGCTGGCAGACCGCGAGAGAGATGGGCCAGGCCCTGAGCGCGTTCGCGTCGGAACAGTCGGCGCGCGTCGGCGCAGCGGATCTGTCCAACTGGATGGAAGAGCTCTTTCCCGACGGTGAAGTCGAAAAGCGTGAGCTGATGGAGCTTGCTCTGAGCCGGGGGTTTCAAGCGCCGCCATCCCCACAGGACTTGGACGGGGAGCTCACCGGAGCCCGGACCGTCACCGCAGAGATCCGGCCGGGGACCGCGTCCAAGTCGAGGCCGATCTGGAAGCGGGTCGGCCTAGCGATTGGGCTTGGAGTGATACTCGCTTCGATCGCCGCCGTTTGGAGTTTTCAGCAGCGTGCACTCGAAGAGCCGCCATCGGCTGAGTCCGCTCCATCGATGATCGAGCCTGCAGTCGCGCCAAGCGAGGTTGAACCGGCGGAACCTCCTTCGGAGCTTACCGCCGGGCAGGAGATGGCAGTGAACCCAGGCTCAGACGAGCCGGCGTCCAAGACACCCGAGCCGGGGTCGATTGACGCCAAGCCCGAGCCGCCCAAAGCCGACCAGCCCGGAGCCGAAGAGCCCAAGTCCCAGAAGCGAAGAACCGCAGCGAAAAATGTGCGCCCACGAAAGAAGCCAATCACGCAGGCCCAGCCGCAACCGGCTGCCGCGGGGCTACCAGGGCAGGTCAAGATCATCACCAAAGGCCACTCGATTGAGATCTACGAGGGCAGCAAGCTGCTCGGCAAGGCGCCCGCGCTGCTCACACTACCCGCAGGTCGGCACAAGCTGAGGCTGAAGTCCACGGAAAGCGGCGAGTCGATGACGCTGCCGGTCAACATCGTCGCCAACGCGACGAAGACCATTTCGCTCGACGTGGATTGACCGCTCAATAGACTTTGTGGCGCGTGGGGTCGTCGACCTGTTCGACCTGCCCGGTCGCGCGCGCGAAGATCTTGAACTGCACGCGGCGATTGGCCTCGTGCTCCTGGTCGGTGACGGCGTCAGGGCGTTCCGGTGCAGTTTCTCCGTGCTCCTTGGCGATCAGTCGATCTTCGGCGACTCCTCTGCGAACGAGATAGGCCACCACCGCGACCGCACGCCGGTGTGAGAGTTTCAGGTTGAATTCTTCACTCCCACGCGGGTCCGCATGGCCCTCCACCTTGACGAGTAGGATCTCGGGATGGGCTTGCAGAACTGACGCGATGTTGTCGAGCAGAGCAAAGGAGCGCTTCTGAATGCGGCTCTTGCCGGTTCCGAAGTAGACCTTCTTGCTGATCCCGAGACGATCGTAGTGGATCTCCACCAGCTGCGGCTTGAGGCAACCCATGTTCACGCGAAGACCGGCTTCATTCGGACAGTTGTCGACTCGGTCGGGCACGCCGTCCTCGTCGGTGTCCGGATCCGGACAGCCCTTGGTCACGGCAACACCGGGCTCGTTGGAACAGCGATCGTCCACGTCGAGGATTCCATCCCCGTCGTTGTCGTAATCCGGTACGCCGTCTTCATCTTCAAAGCCGTCCCGGTCCTCCGCTTCGTTCGGAGCGCTGTCATCGGCGTCGAGGATGCCGTCTTGATCGTTGTCGGGATCAGGACAGCCATCGTCATCCTCGAAGCCATCAAAGTCCTCGGGCTCCTTGGGGCAGCGGTCGTCTCCGTCCGGCAAGCCGTCCTCGTCGCGGTCTTTGACGCGGGGTGGCCTGACCTTCTGGGGCATCGTGTAGCCAAGCATGCCGAGGAGGCGGTAGTCCGGCGCCCCGATTCCGCCGTACACGCCAGCGCCACCACCCAAGCCTGCGGTGAAGCCGGCCTTGTGGTGATACTTAGCGCCGGCAAGCACCTCTAGCGGGGTTTCCTGCCGGCTCCCGAATCCGGTGCTGCCGGAGAATTCAGCGATCAGTGCGAGCCGGTCGTCCAGTAACTCCCAGATCGCACCAAGACCAAAGGTGAACGCATCACCGACCTTCGCATCGGGCGGCAAGACGACGTCCTTGCGGAACAGGTAGCCGAGGTTGGTCGAAAGATGCACTTCGTCAGTGAGATTGAAGGTCGCGAGGAGCTCGATATCTCCACCGAGACGCGGACTGCCCGTCGGTCCGCCACGGTAGTTCTGATCACCGTCGGCCATGGACGCGGTGTAGACGTAGAGCGTTCCCTGCACAGCGATCTGGACGATGTCTTTCGCTTCGCCCCAGGCTCGAACCCGCGCTCCAATCCGTAGATCCCCCAAACCAGAGCCGGTCGGCACGAGCGCCTGCAACGGTCCGAGCGGTAGTTCGCTCGCGTCACCTCGAAGCATGAAGTGATAGCGAAGCCCGGCGAATACGACCAGCCGATCCCAAAGCCCCAAAGACGCTATCAGCTCGCCCGTGAGTTGCTGATGAACGGCTTTCGAGCCGGCGAAGAGAAGAGGATCATCGGAATAGTCCAAGTACACTTGCGCACCAAAGCGCAGATGGCCCTGGTCCGCCGCCGTGCTGACAGCGAATCCATCCTGAGTCGTTTCGGAAGCGCGGAACTGGTTGAGGTCGAACTGTTGAGCGTGCCCATCGCTGCTCGGCCCCAGGACACTGACCAGGCTGACGAGGAACAGCAGCCACTGCATGCAGCTCCGCCCGACTCGGAGGGCCGGGTGCCCAGCCTGTGGCAATGCGGAAATCGAGTCCCAACAAAAAAGCATGCCTAGGTTATAGTATTGTAAAATTACCGTGGTGACGCATATAATATCCGTGTAACATAAGAATACATATATAGCGGATTTTTGTACTGGTGGTTTTTAGAGACGAACGGGGGACGGCGACGCGAATGAATCGATCGATCTCCGTCCTCAACGCCAATGAAGCATGTGACGACGGCAGCCTGACCTGCGGCGATGGCTGCAACCGGTTGTGCACCCCTAAGAACGAGTGGCGCTGCAGAGGTGGCTGCGCAGCGAGTCGAGACTCGGAGAGCGGCGGACCGCTGCCCCCGATGCTGGGGTTGTTGTTACGGCTCTCCAGGCGCCAGCGCTTGCGTCAACGGCGGCTGCACGCTCGCGGTTTGGTGTTCCTGGCCACGATCGGTGTTTGTCTATCGGCGGGCGTCGCACATGCGCAGGTGGATTGTTCGGCGACCGGCACGACGGGGGTTCCGCAGATCGCGTGCGAAGCGTTGATGGCGCTCTACGTCAGCGCCACTGGAGCGAGCTGGACTGACAATAGCAACTGGGACACGGCGAGTGCGGTCGGCACTTGGTTCGGCGTGACCGTAGCGGCTGGGCAGGTCACAGGGCTTTCGCTCGGCAGCAATCAGCTCGTTGGCGCGATTCCGCCGGAGCTCGGCAACCTCTCCAGCCTGACTTCCCTGCGCCTGGACGGCAATCAACTCACGGGCGCGATTCCGTTCGAGCTCGGCAACCTCAGCAATCTGACTACGCTGTACCTGTCCAGCAACGAGCTCACCGGCTCGCTTCCGCCCGAGCTCGGCGACCTCAGCAACCTGACTACCGCGTGGCTGCACAACAATCAGCTCACGGGCGCGATTCCGCCCGAGCTCGGCAACCTCAGCAACCTGACTACGCTGTACGTGTTCAACAATCAGCTCTCCGGCCCCATTCCGCCGGAACTCGGCGACCTCTCGAACCTGAGGACGCTGCACCTGGCCAGCAATCAGCTCACGGGCGCGATCCCGCCCGAGCTCGGCAGCCTCACCAACCTGACCGGGCTGTACCTGCACAGCAACCAGATCACAGGCCCGATTCCGCCCTGGCTCGGCAACCTGACCAACCTGACAGCGCTGCACCTGTCTGGCAATCAGCTCACGGGCGCGATTCCGTCCGAGCTCGGCAGCCTCACCAACCTGAACGCACTGTACCTATACGGCAACCAACTCACGGGCTCGATTCCGCCCTGGCTTGGCGGCCTCACGAACCTGACTACGATTTACCTGAGCAGCAATCAGCTCACGGGCGCGATTCCGGCCGAGCTCGGCAACCTCAGCAACCTGGTTTCCCTCTTTCTGTACGGCAACCAGCTCACCGGCTCGCTTCCGCCCGAGCTCGGCGACCTCAGCAACCTGACTACGCTGTACCTGACCGGCAATCAGCTCACCGGCCCGATTCCGCCTGAGCTCGGTAACCTCAGCAACCTGGGCACGCTGTTCCTGACCGGCAATCAGCTTACCGGCCCGATCCCGCCTGAGCTTGGCAACCTCTCGAGCCTGACTACGCTGCAGCTGTCCAGCAACCAGCTCGCGGGCGACTTCCCGGACTTGACTGCGTTGCCACTGACCTCGCTCAACTTTGGCAACAACGCGTTCGTATTTTCGGATTTTGAACCCGAATTTCTCGCCTACAACGACGGCGCACCGGCAACGTTTAGTTACGGTCCGCAGGCGATGGTCGACACCGCACGCACCGAGAGCTTTCCGAACGGTGCTCCTGCGCTGCTCCCTTCCGCGGTCGCGGCCAACCCCTCGGGGAACGATCAATACCAGTGGTACAAAGACGGCACGCCAATCGCAGGCCCGTACGGCACCAGCCGCGATCTGGACGTCACGCTTGGTGGCGGTAGCGTGGCACCAGCAAATGCGGGCAACTACCGGTACACGATCAGCAACGCCGTCGTGACGGGCCTGGCCCTGACCTCGCAGACGATCACGGTGACCGTCTCTGCAACCTGCGGCGACGGCTTCGTCAACGACCCAAGCGAAGTCTGCGACGACGGAAACCTGAGCACCGGCGACGGGTGCAACGCCGCCTGCCTACTCGAAGTCGGCGAGCCCTGCACCGGCGACACGGACTGCGCCAGCAATCGCTGCAACCTGGCCGCCGTGCCAGCCGTTTGCGCGCCCCCGGTGGGCTGCGGCAACGGCTTGCTCGAAGCGGGTGAGGCCTGCGACGACGGCAACAACATGAACGGTGACGGGTGCACGGCTGCGTGTGAAATCGAGGACGGAAACCCGTGCACGGCTCATGCCGAATGCGCGAGCGGTGTCTGCGACGTGAACGAGGCCCCTCCGCGCTGTGAGCCTGCTGGTTCTTGCGGAAACGGGGCGCTCGACGCCTCGGAGAGCTGCGACGACGGCAATCTAATGACCGGAGACGGCTGCAGCAATATCTGTCTCCTCGAGGACGGAGAGCCCTGCGCTGACAACGCACAATGCGAAAGCACGATTTGTGACGCCGTAGACAGCAACACCTGCGAGCCAGCAAACGCCTGCGGCAACGGTGCGGTTGAAGCGGGCGAGGCCTGCGACGACGGCAACGCCGTGGCAGGCGACGGCTGCGGCCCGGAGTGCCTCTTCGAGCTGGGCGCCGGGCCCTGCATCGACAACGCACAATGCGAAAGCACGATTTGTGACGCCTTAGACGGCAACACCTGCGAGCCGGTAAACACCTGCGGCAACGGAACGATCGAAATAGCTGAGATGTGCGATGACGGCAATACCGTACCGGGCGACAGCTGCGACCCGCAATGCCTCTTCGAGCTGGGCGCCGGGCCCTGCACCGACGGAAACCAGTGTGGCAGTGGGGTCTGCAACGAGCTAGCGGCAATCCCGGTGTGCGCGGAGCCCGTCGGCTGCGGAAACGGCGTTCTCGACGCCGATGAAGCCTGTGACGACGGCAACCTGCTCAGGGGCGATGGCTGCGGCGAGTCCTGTACGCTCGAGAATGGTTGGCGCGGCGGGGGTGGCTGCGCCGTCAGCTCCGGCACCGAGAACGGTGACCGCGGATGGCTCCTCGGGCTGCTCATCGCGGGGCTTGCCCGTTGGCGCAGGCTGCGACCTATGAGGAAGGGGTAAGGGGATGTCACGCTTTCGACTTCGATATCAGTCCACCCATCTCGAGCTCCCGGTTCGCATGTTCTCCATCGGTCGTAGCTCGAAGTGCAGCCTCTCCGTTGCGGACGAGTTGGTATCGCGTAGGCACGCCGTCCTTCACGTGGAGCCCACAGCGGTCGTCGCCGAAGACCTGGGCAGCCGGAACGGCGTGGTGGTAAACGGCGCGGCCATCAAGGGTCGATGCCGCTTGACGCACATGGACCGCATCTACATTGGCTCTCAAGAGCTCGTTCTCATCGATTCGGCCAAGATGACAGACCAGCAAGAGACTGCCCCGCATGTGGTCTGCGAGGTCTGTAGCGCTGTGAACGGAGCGTCCAAGCGTCACTGCGGGGAGTGCGGCCATCGACTCCTGTTCACTCCTGGCGCCACTTACAAGGAATCGCGTCCCCGCGGCTCGATGCCACCGTCCTGGGACGAGCCTGAAGACACTTGCACGGCCGAGACGCGAGACGTCATCGGAGGCATCGCGGCCAAAGCAATCACCATGGGCCGATACGAGGAGGCCGAGCGCATGTTGCTGCCGCATATGGACGCCCCCTTGGAGCGAGCAGTGCGCCACCAGTCGCTGAGCCAATCGGACCAGGATGATCCTGACACGGTGTTCGCCACCGCAATTGTCAATGCGCTTCAGTTGGCGCAGGGCCTCCGCGGGCCGAAATGGATCGACTGGGTGTTCCGAATGCACCTCGCGACGCGCCGCCTGATGAGCGCAGAAACCATCGAAGCGCTTCACGACATCGTGCGCACCCAGGAGTATCAAAGGCGCAAGTACGTGCGTGCATACCTGCAAGTGATCCAGAACCAGGCACCCACCTACGGCCCATCAGAGCGGTTTCTAGCCGGACGCATCGACGGCCTCTCGCAGGTCATCTTGGCCGGAGGCTGACAGAAGACCAATTCACTTTGCAGAGACTGCTCGGCCTGCCCCAGGCGCCATCTTGGATGCGCGTAGGCTTTTTGCAGGATGCTCTTAGCGCGAAACATCTGGCCCTGGTCGGCCGCCGTGCGTGCGCTTCGATGCTCGACGCGAAAGCCCAAATGGTCACCGCCAAGACCAGGACGATGCGCAAGACGGCATGCAGGGAACGTCCAGGAGCGAACCCAGGCGGTCGAAACTGCGGCAGCAAACCCCAAATCAAGCGCAGAGTATAAATGTAATTTTCTATAATTGCTGCAGAGACACATTTCAAGACCGGTCAATATGGTGTAATATTATAATGCGAACGGATTTTCAGTGTCCATGTTGGTCGAGAGCACGAAAGGGCGACGAGGCGGATGACGAGGCTGGCCTGCATTCTCGGGTGGAGCATGTCCTGGCTTTGGCTCGGCGTGACCGGCTGTACGCAAGTGGATCCGCAAGTCGAACGAGGCAGCGACAGTTCGCAGGAGACTATGCCCGCCGAGTTGCGCGCGGCGTGGATCCAGCGTGTGCAAAACGACGCTGGCGCCGAGTACGCCATCACGCGGACGCGGGAGCACAAGCTCGAGGCGCGGCATCCTCGACAGAACCTTCGAACGCGTTTCGGTACCGACAGAATCGAGCTGACCGATCGTGACGGCCGCGCTCCGTTGCGCATGGCGCTGACGCAGGTCAACGGTCGCCATCCGGGGCTTGGAAGCATTGCGCACGAAGCAAACCGCGTGACTATCGCGCGCCCCGGGATCGACGAGTGGTACGTGCATGGTCCCATGGGGCTCGAGCAGGGCTTCACGATTCCCGCTCCGCTTGCGTCGGAAGGCGGTTCCGACCGGCGCCTGCGTCTAGAGATGACGGTCGAAGGCAACTACACCCCGAGCAAGCGCGGCGATGTCATCGTTTGGAGCAACCCGGAGCGAACCCTCGAAACGCGGGAGCTCTACGCATTCGATGCCGATGGGAAGCAGCTCTTCGCGTCGATGCATGCATCTCCTACGGAGCTCAGCATCGAGGTGGATGCGTCCGGGGCACGTTATCCGATCGTGATCGATCCGCTCTGGGTAGAGCAACAGAAGCTCGTCGCAACCGACGCAACCGCGCTCGGATGGTTTGGCCATTCCGTGAGCGTCTCCGGGAGCACCGCCGTCGTCGGAATGCCTCGAGATGCGGACTTCGGAATGGACTCGGGCTCGGCCTACGTGTTCGTGCGTGGCGCATCGAGTTGGGAATTGCAGCAGAAGCTGCTCCCCTTGGACGGGGCGGCCGGCGACTACTTCGGTATTTCGGTGAGCCTTAGCGGGGACACGGTGGTCATCGGTGCGCCTCTCGACGACGACAACGGCGCCGACTCGGGGTCGGCCTATGTCTTTTTCCGAAGTGGGTCCGTCTGGACCGAGCAACAGAAGCTCGTCGCTTCGGACGGCGCGGCAGATGACCGGTTTGGCTATGCTGCGAGCGTCTCGGCGGACACCGTGGTGATTGGTGCGCGCTACGATGCCGACAACGGCCTGTACGCAGGCTCGGCCTACGTGTTCTTCCGAAGCGGGTCCGTGTGGAGCCAGCAACAGAAGTTGTTGGCCCCGGATGGCGTCGGAGGTGACTATTTCGGTTCCGCGGTGAGTGTATCGGCCGACACGGTGGTGGTCGGTGCGTTCCAAGATGACGACAACGGCTCCGACTCCGGCTCGGCCCATGTCTTTTTCCGAAGCGGGTCCGTGTGGAGCCATCAACAGAAGCTGCTCGCGTCCGACGGCGCGATGGCGGATCGGTTCGGATTCTCGGTGACCGTGTCGGGGGACACCGCGGTCTTCGGTGCACCGCTCGACGACGACAATGGAAGCGGCTCCGGCTCGGCCTACGTGTTCGTTCGAATCGGATCGGTATGGACCGAGCAGCAGAAGTTGCTTTCGTCGGACGGCGAGGCGGACGATCAGTTTGGTCACTCGGTGAGCCTGTCGGGTGACTCGGCGGCCATCGGCGCCCGGCTCGATGACGACAACGGGAGCAACGGCGGCGCGGCGTATGTGTTCCTGCGGGGCGGGTCGGTATGGAGCGAGCAGCAGAAGGTGCTTGGATCGAGCGGATCGCCGTCCGAGAATCTCGGCACCGCGGTGAGCATCTCAGGCGATGCCATGCTCGGCGGGGCTCCTCTCGGCTACCGGCCGGGAATCTCCTACATGTACGAGCGCTCGGGCTCGGTTTGGACGCCAGAGGCAAAGATCTATCCCCAAACGGCGGGCCCTTCCGATGAGTTCTTCGGCAGCGCCGTGAGCATTTCCGGAAACACCGCCGTGGTCGGCGCCCCTTCCTATGACGACGGAACGCTTGCCAACAACGGCGCGGCCTATGTGTTCCTCCGGAGCGGCTCGGTATGGACGGAGCAGCAAGCGTTGCTTGCGTCCGACCGTGCGGCGGGCGACCAGTTTGGCATTGCGGTGAGCATTTCGGGCGACACCGCGCTGGTCGGCGCGGCCTGGGATGATGACAACGGGAGCATCTCGGGCTCGGCGTACGTGTTCGTTCGAAGTGGGTCGGTCTGGACACAGCAGCAGAAGCTCCTGGCGTCGGACGGCGCCACAAACGATCGGTTCGGCACTTCTTTGAGTCTTTCGGGGGATACGGCGGTCATCAGTGCGCCCTTGGACGATGACGGTGCAAGCGCCTCGGGCTCGGCGTACGTGTTCGTTCGAAGCGGGGCGGTCTGGACCCAGCAACAGAAGTTGCTCGCGTCGGACGGCAATGCAGATGACCAGTTTGGCACCTCGGTGAGCGTCTCAGGCGACACAGCGATTGTCGGCGCCGCCTGGGACGACGACGCCGGGCTAGAATCCGGGTCCGCGTACGCATTCACCCGAAGCGGGTCGGTCTGGACCGAGCAGCAGAAACTGGCGCCGCTCGATGGCGCGGCAGATGACCTTTTCGGAAGCACGGTAGCCGTCTCGGGCGACACTGTCGTCATCGGTGCTCCTTCGGACGACGACAACGGAACGGATGCGGGATCGGCCTACGTGTTCACTCGAACTGGCGGCGTCTGGATCGAGCAACAGGAGCTATTCTCATTGGACGCTGGGCCAAGCCAATCGCTTGGCAACTCGGTCAGCATCGATGGAGATGCGGTGCTGATCGGCGCCTGGTCCGATGCGTATTACGGGAGCCAATCCGGCGCGGCCTATGTGTTCGTTCGAAGCGGTTCGATATGGACGGAGCAAGACAAAGTCCTCGCTTTCGATGGTGAGGCAGGAGACCGTTTCGGCTGGTCGGTGGGCCTATCTGGCGACACGGCTCTCATCGGCGCGCGGGGAGACGATGACCGCGGACCCGAAGGAGGCGCGGCGTACGCGTTTCTGTTGTTGTTCGAGAACGGCGAGGTGTGTTCCTTCGACGATGAATGCGTCAGCGCGTTTTGCGATCCGGCGAACTTGGTTTGCGCCTGCGACGCCGCGGCGGATTGCTTGATAAACCAGGTCTGCGATACGAGCGAGGACCCGAACGCCTGCGAACCAGCTGACGGCTGCGGGAACGGCGTGGTCGAAGGCGCCGAAGCCTGTGACGACGGTGGCACGATCCCGGGTGACGGATGCTCGGCGAGCTGTTCCGTCGACAACCTCCCGATTGGAGCGGATTGCACGATCGGGGGCAACGGGGCCTGCGCGTCCGGTGTCTGCGACACGACCGAGACGCCTGCGACCTGCGAACCCGCCAACCGCTGCGGTAACGGCGTTCTCGAAGCCGGGGAGCTCTGCGACGACGGCAACGGCACGGGCGGCGATGGATGCTCGGCGATTTGCTTCGTGGACGGCCTCCCAACTGGTTCGGATTGCACAAACGGGGGCAGCGCGGCGTGCGCGTCGGGCGTCTGCGATACAACCGCCACGCCAGACACTTGCGAGGGAGCAGGCACCTGCGGAAACGGTGTGGTCGAAGCCGGCGAAGCCTGCGACGACGGCAATGGCACAAGCGGCGATGGCTGCTCGGCGACCTGCTTCGTGGACGGCCTACCGATAGGCTCGAATTGCACCAACGGCGGCAGCGCGGCTTGCGCCGTGGGCGTCTGCGACGCGACCGAAACGCCTGCGACTTGCGAACCCGCCAACAGCTGCGGTAACGGCGTTCTCGAAGCCGGGGAGCTCTGCGATGACGGCAACGGCACGAGCGGCGACGGATGCTCGGCGACCTGCTTCGTCGACAACCTCCCCAACGGAGTCGACTGCTTGGTGAATGGGGCCGCCGCCTGCGCGTCGGGCCTCTGCGACACGACCGAGACGCCAGCGACTTGCGAGCCCGCCAACAGCTGCGGCAACGGCGTGGTGGAATCTGGCGAAGCCTGTGACGACGGCGGCACCGTGCCGAACGACGGATGCTCGGCGACCTGCTTCGTGGAACAGCAAGCGGATGGCTCGGATTGCACGGTCGGTGGCAACGCGGCCTGCGCGTCGGGGCTCTGCGACACGACCGAAACACCAAACTCCTGCGAGGCCACAGATACTTGCGGCAACAGCGTCGTGGAGGGCAACGAAGTCTGCGACGATGGCAACACGACGGCAGGCGACGGCTGCGATGGGGAGTGCCTCCTCGAGCTGGGCGCTGGCCCGTGCACGGACAGCACCCAGTGTGGCAGTGGGGTCTGCAACAAGCTAGCGGCAATCCCGGTGTGCGCGGTGCCCGTCGGCTGTGGAAACGGCGTTCTCGACGCCGATGAAGCCTGTGACGACGGCAACCTGCGGAGGGGCGATGGCTGCGGCGAGTCCTGTACGCTCGAAAACGGTTGGCGCGGCGGGGGTGGCTGCGCCGTCAGCTCCGGCACCGAGAACGGTGGCCGCGGATGGCTCCTGTGGCTGCTGATCGTGGGGCTTGCCCGTTGGCACAGGCTGCGACCCATGAGGAAGGGTTAAGGGGGATGTCACGGTTTAGACTTCGATATCAGTCGACCCATCTCGAGCTGCCACTTGGGGAGTTTTCCATTGGCCGTAGCTCGAAGTGCAGCCTCTCCATTGCGGACGACTTGGCGTCTCGGCGACATGCCATGGTTCACGTGGGGCCCACGGCCGTCTTCGTCGAAGATCTGAATAGCCGCAATGGCGTCGTGGTAAACGGTGCAGTCGTCGAGAACCGATGCCGCTTGACCCACATGGACCGCATCTACATCGGCTCTCAAGAGCTTGTTCTCATCGATGCGGCCAAGATGACCGATCAGCAGGAGACCGCTCCGCATGTCCTTTGCGTCGCCTGTGGGGCAGTGAATGGATCGGCCAAGCGTCACTGCGGGGAGTGTGGAAAACGGCTCGAATCCACCGCTGGTGCGACGTTCAAGGAGCCGTCACCCAGCGGCGCGATGTCACGACCCACCTGGGACGACCCTGAGGACACCTGCACGGCGCAGACTCGCGACGTCATCGGGGGCATCGCGGAAAAAGCAATCACCATGGGCCGATATGAGGAGGCCGAGCGCATGCTGCTGCCGCATTTGCATGGGCTCCTCGAGCGCGCGTTGCGCCAACGGCCTCTGAACAGCTCCAAAGATGAGGACCCTGACAGTGTCTTCGCCACCGCAATCGGCCATGCGCTCGGGCTAGCGAAGGGCCTTCGCGAGCCGCAATGGATCGACTGGGTGTTTCGGATGCACATTGCCACCGCTCGCCTGATGAGCGCAGAGACCATCGAGACGCTCCACGACCTCGTGCGCAGCCAAGAGTACAAACGGCGGAGGTTTGTGGGCCCATACCTGCAAGTGATCCAGAACCAAGCGCACGCCTATGGCCCGTCGGAGCGTTTTCTGGCCCAGCGTCTGGAGGGCCTCGCGCAGGTCATCTTGGCCCGACGCTGATAAAAGACCTATTCACTTCGCAGAGGCCGTTCGGCCTCCCCCACGCGCCATCTTGGATGCGCCTAGCCTTTTGCTGGGTGCTCCTGGCGCCAAACATGCGCGCCGAGCCCTTCCGGGTGGCCGACCAGCTCTCTTGGCCCATCGGGCCGATTCGAAGAGTCGAATTGCGCGTTGCCAATCGTGATGTCGCGTTCCGAACCGCACGGAGAGGGCCTTTGTTTCGCGTTCCGAACCGCGCGGAGAGGGCCTTTGTTTCCGCTTCTATGGAAGGAAGGCGCAAGTACGGATGGGGCTTGTGCACCTCGCGGGAGGGCTCTAGCTTTTGCTCATGCTCGCCAAGACACTGATTCGCGCCCTCGCTCTCGTCGCCGTCTTCGCATTCGCGACCGTCGGAAGCGCTGAGGCATCTGCATACTGCCCGTGTGACGGGGACAAGCCCCCGGAGCCAAGCAGCTACTGCCCCGGTGAGGGGGACGAACCCACAGAGCCAAGCGCGTACTGCCCGGGTGAGGGGGACGAACCCTCAGAGCCAAGCGCGTACTGCCCGGGCGAGGGGGACGAACCCTCTGGGCCAAGCACCTAGAGCGCGAAGCGCGCGCTGCCTTCGCCGGATCCAGCGTCGCTCCCGCAACCGCCATCGTGCCCCCGCAGAACGACGGCCAGTGCGAGCATCGGCGGCATCGCCACAGTTTCAATCCGTTGGTTTGGCTCGGCGGAATCTCATTGTGCGGGGGCCGCGAACAGGTCTTCTTGGAATCCGTTGCGGAAGCGTATCCCGACGCTGAACTCGTCTGTCCATTTGGTGTCTCGGGGCACGTGGCCGGACCAGTCCGAAGCAGCATAGCGTCGCTTCGTGGGCAAAAGCACACCCTCAATGCGCTCGTACTCGACCCGCATGAGGAACGGCTCCGTCTTTCCGAAATCGAGTACCGTAAATAGAAACTGGTCGATGCGCCACGTCTTTGGATTGATGTAGAGGAGGTAAGTATCGGACACGTCCCCGACGCCCTGTTCGAATGTGATCTTCACGAGCTCGTACGTCGTCTGGCCAACTTTCTTCCGCCCTGAATATGCGTACCGAATGCCGGGGTCGAGCAGCTTGAACGTCATGGCGAACCAGTAGAAGTTCGTCTTGCGTAGGAAGTCGGCTCTCGCGAGACTCTCGGCATCGCTGCGCTTCACACCCGCAACCGTCACCCACGTCGTCCGGCCATCGTACCCCTGAATGACGGGACCATCGTCACCCATGTTGAAGCCCTCGTGCACGTCGTATCGCGCCCAGGACTTCTCCCCAGCGAACAGGTATCGCTCGACCGACACGTCGAGCGCGCCGGTTTCCCCACGGCGGTAAAGGTACGTGTACTCGACGTCCATCTTCTTCTTCAGCACGTCGGCTCCCCCGGCTTCGTCAACGACTTTGGCCACGAGCGCTTTGGCATCGGGTGCTTCGGTTGCCAGTCCACTGGACGGTTCCAAGAGCAAGGCGACGAGCACCGCGGCGACGCCCACGCGTCGAACGAGTCCGTCCGTGATTGAGATGCAGCGCATGGACTTCAGCATGATTGCGCCGCGTCGATCCGCAACCCTTCATTCAAGCGACCGGATCGTGGTGGCCGGGGCCGTCGTCTAGGTCGGCATCCTGTACGGGCATGGCTGGCGATTTCGCGTGCCCGTGGCGTTCGGCGGCTGACGGCCTTAGGGTTACGAGCATGGAGTTGAACGAACAAACGAGAACCGAGCTCGAAGCCGCGGCGTTTCGAAAGCTGGTCGCGCACCTTCGCGAGCGGACGGACGTGCAAAACATCGCCCTGATGGACCTCGCCGGCTTCTGCCGGAATTGCATGTCGCGCTGGTACCAGGAGGCGGCTGAAGCCAAAGGCATGAGCCTCGACAAGGCGGGTGCGCGCGAGATCATCTACGGCATGCCGTACAGCGAGTGGAAGGCGAAGTACCAAACGGAGGCGACGCCGGAGCAACAGGCTGCGTTCGAGAAGAAGCGCAGCGAAAGCTGAGGGCTTCGAGGGGGCGGGCCGTGACCGTGCCAGCGTCAGTGCCACCGTCACCGTTCCGGGGTTCGGCTGGACCGCGTGAAAAGAAGGGTGGCCTCTCCGCGGAACGGATCGTGCTTTGCTATGACGGAGGGGCCACTTCCTCCGCTGTGCGGCTCAGCTATTCGCGCTCCACGCCCGGTCACGGATCATGTTCACAGTTCACCGTGGGACGGTCGCTACCCACGTGGGAAGGTTCCGACCTGGGACCGGAAGGTCCTACTATTTCGCTGGAACAAAGACGGTCTTGGTATCTGCGGCCTTGTTCACATCGCCTCGTTTGAAGCGGATGTCGTAGGTGTCATTGGTGAGCCAGCGCGGCAAGAGGTTGCCGTAGAAGGGGCTTCCTAGCACTCCACTGTTGCCGCCCGGGAGGATCGTCTCTCCGCGAATCGAGCCGCGCTTTGTACCAAGCTCGCCTACGTAGCGCCGATTTGGGCCGGAACCGAACCGAAAACGCTCGCTGTTGTCCGCGTAGGCCGAATGACTCGACGCATCGACGACACCAAAGCCGCCGTCGGTGGCCACCCCGTCCAAGTCTGGGAATGAGGGTGGAATGCCAGCGGCCGGCGGGATGTTGAACGGCCCGCCAAGTGGGTTGTCGAATACGATGCGGTGCAGGCGGCCCCATCGGTAGTCCTCCTGGTCGGTCGAGCCCCCGAAGGCTGCCGAGAAGTTCGGACCTGCCAGCAGGTCGAGGGCATCGGCGAGGCTTTGCAAGAGCAAGAAGTCGCGCCGGTGGTCGGCATCCGCCAGGCCCGGCACCTGGAAGAAGTTGAGTCCAGAGGCACCGATGCCCTGGTTGGTGTCGAAGTTGTCCAATAGGTTGCGGAGCGCCTTGACCGAGCTCGAGCTCGACGGGGTACCGAGACCAAATGGGGCGAGCGTGCCCGCAATGATGTTTGTCAGCGCCTGGCCGCGCCAGACCGAGTAGATGGTGGCGGCAATGCTATCTGCAACCTCGTCGTCAGTCGGCGGCGAGAAAACGCCGTCGACGTCGCTGGAGTCATAGCCAGTGTCAACACCGGTCGGTGTGTTGTAGCCCCAATCGGCTAAGCGGCCGATCGCTTCGGCGACTCGCGGGTCTCCGGCCAGCTCCATGAGCTCGACGGGTGCAGCACCGTTGGTGGCGTTGTCGAACGCGGCGAGGATGTAGGGCGTGAAGACCTGTGCATCGAGAAGCACGACATCGGCTTGGATCTCCTGCATGTCTTCGAAGCTGACATCTCCCATCGCGAGCTTGTCTTCGAGCGCCTGCGTGATGCGTCCGGCGCGCGTGCCGTCCGCGTAGGTGTACTCCAAGTAGTAGATGCCGCCGTCTGGTCGCAATTGGTTGAAGGGGTCGTTGTCGAGGGTCACTCCCGCGGGGTCGTTGTTGGCGTTGATGAAGTAGGGCGGGTTGACGATCTGAGGCATCTCCTCCATCGGCAGGATTTCATAGGGGATCGCCTGCCCAGGCTGCGGGTTCTGTACAGGAAGCCACTCGTTTCCGCCGGTGCCGTCCCGGAGGAAGGTCGGCAGCCGTTCGACGTTAATCATCTCTGCCTGCAGGTCCTCGCGAATCGGGATCTCGGCGCTCGTGAAATAGGCGATGTTGCCGTCGATGTCGCCGTACGCCCAGTTCTGCGAGCCCACGTCAAAGAACTGGAGCCCCTCGCGGAAGTCATCGAGGTTCTTGGCAGAGTTCCAGATGCGGAAGCAGTCGATCTCGCGCGTCGCAGAGAAGCCCGTGTACTGGACGCTGATCGCGGTGCCCGTCGCCAAGTCGAGGTCGACGATCGGGCCATTGTTGCGACGCGGAACGATCAGTACGACCGGAGGGATGCCGCCACCGGGCGGCACGGAGACCACGTTATCTGGCACGCCGTCGAGCAAGTTCACGCGAAACTCCACCGGGACTGGGACGATCGGTTCTTGTTCGCCTAGATAAATCGTACACAGGCCAGCCGCGGAGGTCGCGCACGGTACCACCTGCTCTTCGTACGTGTCTGTAACGTCGGCCGGGTTCACGGTGGAGCCCCATGTGATGTATGCGTTTTGCCCTTGGACGATCAGCGGGACACCTGGGACGCTGCTGCCGTGCACATCGAGTTTGTCGTTCGAAGTGATGAGATGGTTCTGGTAGAACGTGGCAGGTGTGTTGAGGGCCAAATGAGGATCGTTGGCGATGAGCGGGCGCCCGGTCGTCGTGTAGTCGCCGGAGACGCCCCATTCATTACTTCCCTTGACGCGCTCGGACGGGCGAAGCGCGTCTTGGAAGAAGGGCATATCTTTGATCCGCTCCACGTAGCGTTGGGACAAGAGATCCCCCGGAGAGCTCATCGACGCGCTCGCCAACGCGGTTCCCGAAAGGTCGGGTGTCATGCGCGCCATCATTGCATCGGGCACCGTGGTGGCCGGATCGAAGGGCGCCGACCGAAAGATATCTTCGAAGAAGAGGGCGACACCATCGAAGCCAAAGGCAGCGCCGGTCCCCGCGTAGGTCCGAAACGTAATCGTGTTGTTGATGTCGAGATCGAAAGACAGCTGGAAAGCCAACCCTTTGGCAATTACGACGGAATCCTCAGGGATCCACTCCTCGAACTGCGTCAGCTCGAGCGCCCCGTACTCAGGTGGTAGCGGGTTTGCTGCAACCCAGGCATTGACGCCTTGGGCGAAGGCTTCGAGCAGCTCTTGCGCTTCCGGCGAGAGCGCCGGCAGCGTGCGCTCTGCAGCTCGCCGTAGCCCAATCGTGCGCGCTTCTACGTCGCCGCCGAGAACCGCACTCCCGAAGAGCTCGGCGAGCGTGCCGCTCGTCTGGCGTCGAGACAGGTCCATCTGAAAGAGCCGGTCGGATGCCATCACGTAGCCTTGGACCAGCGCCGCATCTCTCGCGTTGTTCGCGTAGATGTGGGGAATCCCGTCGGTGTCTCGAATCACGCGAACCGAGCTCTCGAGGCCTGGAAGGTCAAGCACCTCAGTGCCGGACTTCGCGGAAGCGTCAACACTTGTCAAAGCAACCATCGCTGTCACGGCTGCAACGAAACCAATGCGGGTTTTCATATCGAGTCTCCGGGTCTGGAATGTCTGAGGCGATGGGCGGCGGGGGTGGTGCGCCACCGTGAGGGACCGCGTGAGAATGCCGCAGTCACTCCGGAATTGGAAGGCCCGATCGTGCGCGTGACAGATGTCCGAAAATGACGATGCTACCGTCGCGCACGGATCGCTCGAAATCGGTCCGTCGGCTACTTCCCAACGTCCGACTTCACGGCGTCTTGCGTCAACTTCAGAGCGTCTTCCTTGAGTAGCAACCGTTCCTTGCGCAGGTCGGCGCTCCCGCGGACGATCTGATTCACGTACCGCCCGTGGTTGGGGTAGAGTTCGGCCAGCGTCGCGTCGTCAAAGGGGATCGTGCCGCCGTTGAGGAGGCAGACGAGGTTCTGGAGCTGGTCGAGCGGCGGCGGGAGCGTCGGCAGGGCTGGGTTCGGCGCATTGATCGGGACGTAAGTCGCAATCGGTACGTCGAGCGTCGGAAGGCGCAATCCGCCGAGCGCGTTGCCGAAGGCATCACGTGCGATCTGCCCTCCCGCCACGTCCAGCGGTGGGGCGGAAGGCATCTCGATTCCGAAGCTGGCCTGCATCGCGAGGTTCTCCCACATCGCGTTGTAGAGGTAGGAGCCGAAGACCGGGCCGTCGGCGCTGGTGTTCGGCTCCAATGCGCAGACGTCCTCAAGCAGGATCGCGGGCGAACCCGGGAAGAGGGCGTTTGCTGCGATCACCTCGATGTCCTTGTGGACGGGATTGTGGGCCACGCCGGCCAGCTCGTAATAGCGAAAGGTGGGCGTGTCGTCTTGGCGGGTGAACGTGGCGTCATCGGTTTGAAGGGCTCGCCGCTCGACGTCGTTCTCCGACTGGGCGCGGATCACGGGAACCGGCAGGTCGTCCGGAGCGAACCCGTTCGGGTCCCCGGGCGGGTAGGTGGGCGAGTCAGCGCTGAGGCGACGGGATCCGCCTCCCGCAACCTGGATGAAGTACCCATCGTTGAGGTCGGGCTGGTGGAACTCGTTGGCATACGTGGTTACGGAGCCGCCCTGCTGCGAGTTGCCTGCGTGGAAGAGGCGCTCCACCACGAAGTCCTCGGGAAGCGGATTGTTCGGCGCGTCGCCTTTCAGCAGATTCGCGAGCTGGCTCGCGATCTCGTACGCGAGGCCGTCGTCCGCGAGCGGAAACACGTTCGGCGGCTGGTAGCGGCCCGCACACTGCGGCTCAAAGGTGCCGAGCTGCGGACAGCCAACTAGAAGATAGAAGAGCGCCTGGTTGGCGTTGGTGATGCCTACGTAAGCGATGCCCTCCCGGTCGAAGTACTCCGCCGACGCGTCCCAGACCGGCGCCGTGTCGAAGCCAACCGTCGAGTTGAACCACTCGATCACCAGAGTGCCGTTGAAATCCTTGGCGTCCGCCGGTCGGCGAACGATGAAGCGCGTCCCGTACGGCACACCAGTTGCGATCTTCTCCTTGTCCTGCGGGGCGGGTGGGTCGGTCAGGTAGGAGAAGAGATCCGCGGTCCCTTGAATGAAGTACTCCTCCTCCACGTAGGGCGTCGATAGATCGGAGATCTGCCGGAAGCCCGGAGAGAAACTCTCGCCGACCATAGGCTGGCTGATCACCACGGGAGCGTCCGGGTCGGCGTGTGCACTACGGGCGGCGATCGCAATGGCGAGAGCGGCGAGCACGGTAAGGGGGCGGGCTAGAGAGCGCTGGTGCATTTCGGGTACTCCTTGGCTTGAGCGCGAAGGCTCGACGAAGCATCCTGCGCGCGACTCTGTCGCGCGGTCAACAAGATACGGCCCCTCCTCCAGCGGGCGTGCGCGCGATGAGCACGGAGGAAGATCTGACCGTCAAGAGACCGGCCAGGCGTCGCCAGCCGCCACAACGAACGACAACACAAAAAAGGCACCGAAGGCTCGCTTCGTTTCGGGCAATGTCTTTCCGAGCAATGTCGGCCGGATCTTCCAATAGACGCAACGTGTCATCGTCCCGGACAACGAACCGCAAAGAACTGGCTTTGGTGTGTCGTCCTAGCCGGAAACGGACATTGGCTGAACCAAGCGCCCGCCCAGTTGTCGTTCACGATGTCATCGTCGCGCACGTAACAGCGCGCGAGCGGCAATTGACACGTTGCAGCGCCTCCCCATAGTCTCGCGGGCTCTCGCACCCACTCTACCCCCCGCACACACCCGACGCCGCTTACCCGTCGGGTTTCCGCCCGGACGGCCCGGTCTGCATTGCGGGCACCGAATACTCGGTGTTCACCAAGGCGGGGGATCCCAAAAAGGTTTTGATCTTCCTGCAGGGAGGCGGCGCTTGCTGGCAAGGCTTCTACAACTGCAACGTCCTGGCCGACCGCCAGGCGCCCGGCGAGGAAGGGCCGTTCCCTGGCGTCTTCGACTCCAGCAACCCCGACAATCCGTATGCGGACTACTTGGCCGTGTACATGCCGTACTGTGACGGGTCCGTCCGCCTTCGCCCCGTACCTGGCCCGCTTCGGCCACGGGAACAAGACGGATCTCAGGGTCCACAACGACGCGGGGCCGATTGCCGTCAACCTTGGGACTGGAACGCCCCCATTCGGGTGCCAGGACATATCCTGCTTCTCTGTCGTTGCACGGGCATTCGACTGGCAGTTCGCGCAGTTCTATCCACAAAGCTGCATCGATCCGGTGAGCTGCCCACTCCCGTAGAACCGAGAGCTCATCGGGTGTTTCTCCCACCCGGGTCTGCGCGCCCGGCTGGGTCTACGCTCATCTTGGCTCCGTGCTACCGCTAGGAAGGAGTTGTACGTCTATCGGCGCCTCACGAGCTGGGCGTTCGAGAGACAGCGAGACTGTCAGCGTTGGCGCAACTGTCGTGAGCGCTGGTCGATACGCGAGTGATGCTTGGCGAGCTTTCTGTGCGGGGTCGACGGGTGAGCTTTGTGTGCCCGGGATTTCCTGCTGGACTGCGAGACCTCTCTGATGCGCCCGAGGAGCTCAGAGTGGTCGGGGATCTGCCGGATCTTCGGCGGGCGATTTCGGTCGTCGGGACTCGGCGGGCTGATGACGAGGCGCTCGACTTCGCGTATTCGCTTGCGCGGGAGGCCGTGCTCCATGGGTTCACCGTCGTCTCGGGGGGTGCGATTGGGATCGACCGGGCGGCGCACGAGGGGGCTGTCGATGGGGGAGGGCGCACGGTGGTGGTGCTGCCCACTGGGCTCGATGCGCCGTATCCGCGCGCGAATCACGATCTGTTCAAGCGGGTCTGCGAGGCCGGCTGTCTGCTCACCGAGGTCGAAGATGGCGCCGACGCGCAGCCGGGGCGATTTCTCACCCGCAATCGTTTGATCGCGGCGCTCGGGCGCTCGACGATCGTCGTTCAGGCCCCTTCTCGGTCTGGTGCCCTTTCGACCGCAAGGTTCGCCAAGCGGCTCGGCCGGCCGGTCTTCGCGGTGCCCGCTTCGCCCTGGGATCCTCGCGGATCGGGCAATCTCAGCCTCCTTTCGAAGGGGGCGAGGATTTGCGTGCGTCCCGCCGATGTCCTATCGGAGACGGCGCTGAGGGGGAGCGGCCGACGGCCCGATTCCCCGGAGAAGACAGAAAAAACTCACGATTTCAGTAGCTTGACGCAGCCAGAACAAACGATTCTCCAGTCCCTGGGAGGCCGGGCCCGCCATCCGGAGGACCTCTGCCAACGCACCGGAATTCCTGCGTTCGAGGTTCAGCAGTCTATTCTCCGGCTGCTCGTTCGGGGGCTGCTCGAGGAGAAGCCCGGCGGCCGGTATCAACGTTGCCGAACTGGGAGCCAGCCTTACTAAAGGAGATCGATGTCCAAAATCCTCCTCATCGTGGAGTCCCCTGCCAAGGCGAAGACCATCAAGAAGTACGTCGGCGACGGCTACGAGGTTCTTGCGTCCAAAGGCCACATTAAGGACCTCCCGAAGAAGGGCGGCGTCGACATCGAGAAGGGCTTCCAGGAAACCTACGAGTTGCTCGAGGAGAAGGGCAAGCCGGAGGTCGTCAAAGCCATCCGGGCCGCGGCCAAGAAGGCCGAGAAGGTCCTGCTCGCAACCGACCCCGACCGTGAGGGCGAGGCAATTGCCTATCACCTGATGGAGGTGGCGAAGAAGGCGAACAAGGAAGCCGAGATCAAGCGCGTCCTGTTTGAAGAGATCACCAAGCGCGGCGTTCAGAAGGGGCTCGACGAGCCGCGCGAGCTCGATGCGAACCTCTACGAGGCGCAACGCACCCGGCGCGTGCTCGATCGGATTGGCGGCTATCCGCTCTCGAGCCTCCTTTGGAAGAAGCTTGCGTTTGGGCTTTCGGCCGGGCGTGTTCAGACGCCGGCGCTTCGGATCATCGTCGACCGCCAGCACGAGCGTGATGCGTTCGTTTCGGTCGACTACTGGCTCGTCGAAGCGCGGCTCAAGGGCGAGAAACCCCATTCGTTCATGGCTGCACTGCAAAGCGTCGACGGCACGAAGCTCGACAAGGTCGGTTCGCGGCTCGCGGTCCTCAGCGAGAAGGACTCGGCTCGCTACGTTTCGGACCTCAAAGTAGCCGACTACTCGGTCAAAGCGATCACGAAGCGCAAGGCGTCGCGAAAGGCGCCGGCGCCATACACGACGTCGAAGCTGCAGCAGGATGCGGCCAACCGTTTGAGCATGCCGCCGAAGCGCACCATGCGCATCGCGCAACAACTCTACGAAGGCATGACGCTCGGTCGTGGCAAGAACTCCGAAACGGTCGGGCTCATCACCTACATGCGTACCGACAGCGTGCGGCTTTCGCCGGACGCGGTGAATGACTGCCGCGACTACATCGCCAAGAAGTTTGGTAAGGATTCGGTGCCCGAGAAGCCGAACTTCTTCAAGACGAAGAAGCAAAACGTGCAGGACGCCCACGAGGCGATTCGTCCGACGCGGCTCGATTTGCCGCCCGAAGAAGTCAGCAAGTACCTGACCGATCCGCAGCGGCGGCTCTACAAGCTCATTTGGGACCGTTTCGTGGCGTCGCAAATGACCCCGGCGGTGTTCGACCAGACGGGCGTCGAGATCGAGGCCAAGTCGGCGAGCAATCTCTACGGGCTTCGCGCGAGCGGCAGCGTACTCAGGGTTGCCGGCTGGCGGGCCGTGTATGGCGCCAGCACCGAGCTTGCCGGGGAAGAGCCGAGCCCGGACGACCGGACCGATGACGACGACAGCCTGCCGGAGCTCCAAGAGGGCGAGGCGTTGCACGTCGTGATTCCGCCGGGCGTTCAAGGGCATCACAAGCAAACCGAGCCGCCGCCCCTCTTCACCGAGGCGACGCTCGTCAAGAAGCTCGAGGAAGAAGGCATCGGCCGCCCGAGCACCTACGCGGAGATCATCAGCAAGGTCGAGCAGCGCTCGTATGTCGAAAAGGACGGCAACAAGCTCGTGCCGACACCGCTCGGGACGCTGGTCATCGAGAAGCTCGTCGCGGACAACTTCGACCTCGCCGACATTGGGTTCACGCGCAAGCTCGAGGAGGACCTCGATGCGGTGGGTGAGGCGCGGGCCAAACGCCTCGACGTGCTTCAGCCCTTCCACGACCGCCTGCAGGCGCAGATCGCGCACGCGGTCGAGCAAAAGGGGAAGTGGTGGCCCGACCCGGTCGAGATCGGCGAAAACTGCCCTGAGTCCGGCGACCCGCTGGTGAAGCGCTGGGGCCGCAACGGGCCGTTCATCGGTTGCACCAAGTATCCGGAGTGCCGCTACACGCTCAACATCGGCCCAGACGGTGAAATCGAAGAGCCCAAAGAGCCAGAGCTCACCGAGTACGATTGCCACGAGTGCGGCGCGAAGATGACGAAGCGCTGGGGCCGCAACGGCTGGTTCCTCGGCTGCTCCAAGTATCCGGAGTGTAAGCACACCCGCGCGGTGCCGCTCGGCTACAAGTGCCCCAAGTGCAAAACGGGCGACATCGTTCCGATCAAGCCCAAGGGCCGCGGGCGCCCGTTTTACGGCTGCACCAACTACCGCTCCGAAGAGCCCTGTGATTTCCGCGTTTGGCAAAAGCCGATTGGGCAGAAGTGCCCGACCTGCGGGACCGACTTCCTGGTCGCCATGGGCGGTAAAAAGAACCCCAAGCTCAAGTGCGTCAACGAAACCTGCGACTTCGAGCGAAGCTACGATCCATCCGAGCTGCTCGACGAAGCCGAGTCCGAGGAAGCCCCGCCTGCCAGAGGTTCGGCCGCAGGCTAAGGTTCGGCCGTGGCAGATGTCGTCGTCATTGGTGCGGGCCTCGCCGGCACCGAATGTGCTTGGCAGTTGGCCAAACGCGGCGTCGCGGTGCGTCTGATCGAGCAGAAGCCGGGGTCGCGCACGCCGGCCCAGCATTCCGATCAGATGGCAGAGCTGGTTTGTTCCAACTCGTTTCGCGGCGCGGCCTTGCACAATGCGGTCGGTCTGCTCAAGGAAGAGATGCGCCGCGCAGGTTCGCTGGTGATGGAGGTGGGGGCGCTCCACGAGGTGCCCGCAGGTGGCGCCTTCGCCGTCGACCGCGAGAAGTTCAGCGCGGAAATCACATGGCTTGTCGAAGCGCACCCACTTATTGAAGTGGTTCATGAAGTGGTCGATCGGATTCCAGAAGCACGGCCCGTGGTCATCGCGACGGGGCCGCTCACTGCCGGAGGCCTCGCGGATGACATCGCGTTGGCGGTGGGCGCCGAGCACCTGGCCTACTACGACGCCATCGCACCAATCATCTCGGCGGATTCCATCGACTTCGACCGGGCGTTTCGGGCTTCGCGCTACGACAAGGGTGGAGACGCCGCCTACGTCAACTGCCCGCTCAACCAAGAGGAGTACGACGCGTTCGTCCGAGCCCTCCTCGACGCCGAGAAGGTGGCGGCGCGCGAGTTCGAGAACGTTCGATACTTCGAAGGCTGCCTGCCCATCGAGGTCATGGCCGCCAGGGGCCACAAAACGCTTTCCTTTGGTTGCATGAAACCGGTAGGTCTCACCGACCCGCGCACCGGTCGCTGGCCGAAGGCCGTGGTTCAACTCCGCCAGGAAGACGAGGCGGGCACGGCGTTTAACATGGTCGGCTTTCAGACGCGGATGACCTGGCCCGAACAAAAGCGCGTCTTTCGGATGATCCCCGGTTTGGAGAACGCCGAGTTCGAGAGGCTTGGCAGCATTCACCGAAACACGTTCGTGAACGCGCCTGCCGTGCTCGACGATGACTTGGCGCTTCGGTCGAGGCCGGGTGTCTACCTTGCCGGGCAGATCAGCGGGGTCGAGGGCTATGTCGAGAGCGCGGCCTGCGGGATGCTTCTTGGGATGAAGCTGGCTTACGAGGCGAGCGGGCTCGCGTTTTCGTTTCCACCGGCGACGACCATGCTCGGGGGCATGGTTGGGCATCTGCGGGAGCCCAACGACGACTTCCAACCGTCCAACGTGATGTTCAGCATGGTCCCAGCGGTCGAAGGGCGTCGGCTGAACAAGCGTACTCGGCGTGACATGCAATCGGCGCGCGCACTGCAGGATCTCGGGGCCTGGCTGAGCGGCGTGGTAGGGTCCAACGATGAGCGCATCGGACCCGCTCGAACTGCAGATCGACGCATTCGCGCAATACCTGGCGGATGAGCGGAGGAGCTCGGCGCGCACCGTCGAGACTTACGTCCGCGACCTGCGAAGTTTTCGTGACTTCCTGCGCGAGGAGGGGCTGCCTCTCGATGCGCGCGAGCTCGACATCGTCGCGCTGAGGGGGTTCTTGGGGAGCTTGTTCCGGACCAATCAGGCCAGCACGATGAAGAAGAAGGTGAGCGCGGTTCGTTCGTTCTTCAAGTTTCTTCTGAAGCGCCATCTCATCGACCAGAACCCGGCGTCGGGTTTGCGTTCGCCGAAAATCGCGAAATCACTGCCTCGGTTTCTCACCGTCGAGCAGGCGTTTCGCGTGATGGATGCGCCTTCCAGGGAAGAGAAGCGCGCTAAGCCGCTCATCGTGCGCGACCAGGCTTTGCTCGAGACGCTTTACGGCACGGGCGTGCGCGTCGGCGAGCTTGCCGGGATGAACCTGGACCATTGCGACTTCAGCGAATCGTCGGTTCGGGTGCTGGGCAAGGGCGGCAAGGAGCGCATCGTTCCGCTCGGCAAGTCTTCGGTCGAAGCGCTTCAAGTCTATTTGCCTGCACGGCGCAGCCTGCTCGTGAAGGCCAAGCAGGGCAATCCCGATGCGCTCTGGCTTTCGCAGAGCGGGAAGCGGCTGAGCGTTCGGCAGGTGCAGAACATCGTTCGGCGCCATGGGACGAACGGGGCAGGGCGCGGAGACCTTCATCCCCACGCGATGCGGCACAGCTGCGCCACGCATCTGCTCGATGCGGGTGCGGACCTTCGGTCGATTCAGGAGCTGCTCGGACACTCGAGCCTGTCCACGACCCAACGATACACGCACATCAGCGTCGATCGGCTGATGGAGGTCTACGATCGCGCTCACCCGCTCGCGAAGGACAAAGCACGCGACGGTTGACAGCCCAAAAGGCCGACTTAGGTTCCTCCGGCACAAGATGAATCAGCCTGACCCGCCCGTTTTTCGTTCCACCACCATCGTCGCCGTTCGCCGGGACGGCCACGCCGCCATGGCCGGTGATGGCCAGGTGTCGCTTGGCCAGACCGTCATGAAGGGCCAGGCCAGAAAGGTCCGGCGCATTGCCGAAGGAAAGGTGGTGGCCGGTTTTGCCGGAGCGACCGCCGATGCGTTTACGCTTCTCGACCGGTTTGAGGCGAAGCTCAAAGAGCATCGGGGTAGTCTGCAGCGTGCCGCGGTCGAGCTCGCCAAGGATTGGCGGACCGATCGGTATCTGCGTCGGCTGGAGGCGATGTTGGTCGTCATGAACGCGGAGTCGACCCTTCTGATCAGCGGTACGGGCGACGTCATCGAGCCTGACGAGGGCGTGATCGCGATAGGCTCAGGCGGATCCTATGCCTTGGCCGCGGCTCGCGCTCTGATGCGCAACAGCGACTTGTCCGCCAGCGAGATCGCGCGCCGGGCGCTCGAAATCGCAGCAGAGATTTGCATCTACACGAACAACGAGATCATCGTCGAGGAGATGAGGGGATGACGCTAGGGAACTTTACCCCGCGCGAAACAGTTGGCGAGCTCGACCGGTACATCATCGGGCAACACAAGGCCAAGCGTGCCGTCGCCATTGCGCTCCGAAACCGTTGGCGCCGCCAACAAGTGACGAGCGATCTCCGCGACGAAATCGCACCGCGCAACATCATCATGATCGGGCCAACCGGTGTCGGGAAGACCGAAATCGCGCGCCGGCTTGCCAAGCTTGCGCGTGCGCCCTTCGTCAAGGTCGAGGCCTCGAAATTCACCGAGGTGGGCTACGTCGGGAGAGACGTCGAGTCGATGATTCGTGACCTCGTCGAGAACGCGATCCAAATCTGTGAGAAGGAGGCGCTCGAGTCCGTGCAGACACGAGCACAAGACGCCGCCGAAGAGCGGCTCGCGAAGATGATCCTGGCCGCTCGAAAGCCGCCCGCCCAGCCACAGAACGCGGAGCCGAGTGCTCAAACCCATCAGTTTGGGCCATTAAGCTTCCAGATTACCCCCCCGCAGGCGCAGCAGCCGCAGCCGTTCTACTCCGACAGCGAGGTCAACGACATTCGGCAGCAGCTTCGCAGCGGGCAGTTGGACGATGCCGAGGTCGAGCTCGACGTCACCGACACCAACAATCCCTTCATGACCATCTTTGGGGCTCAGGGCACCGAAGAGGTGAACCTGCAAGACATGATGTCGCAGATGCCGGGGTTCAAAGGGCGGACGAAGCGACGCCGCCTGAAAGTCCCCGAGGCCCTCGAGGTTCTGCAGCAGCAAGAAGCCAAGAAGCTCATCGACCACGACAAGGTCCAGCGAGACGCTGTGCAGCGCACCGAGCAGGCCGGCATCGTATTCTTGGACGAGATCGACAAGGTGGGCTCCGATCGCAGCCACGGCGGCCCCGACGTGTCGAGGGAAGGCGTGCAGCGCGACCTGCTCCCGATCGTCGAAGGCTCGACCGTGAGCACGAAGTACGGCTCTGTCAACACCGATCACATCCTGTTCATCGCGGCAGGCGCGTTTCACGTGTCGAAGGTCTCCGACCTGATTCCCGAGCTTCAAGGTCGCTTCCCGATCCGAGTCGAGCTCGACTCACTCGAAAAGGAAGATTTCATCAAAATTCTCACCGAGCCCAAGAACGCGCTGACCAAGCAGTATCAGGCGCTCATGGCTACGGAGGGCATCGAGGTCGTCTTCGAGCCAGCGGCGATCGAGCAGCTAGCTGGCTACGCCGCGGAGGCGAATCGACGGGCCGAGAACATCGGCGCCCGTCGTCTCTATACGATCATGGAAGCGCTCCTCGAAGAGCTTTCCTACGACGCGTCGGAGCGAGCGCACTCGAAATACCTCGTGGACGTGGGCCGCGTCAAAGCCGCGCTCGATCCGATCCTCGCCGACGAAGACTTGGCGAGGTACATCCTCTAGCCGCGCACTGAGTGAGCCGCGTTTGGGGGCCGGCCGCCTACTTCGCGCCAAGGTCGTAGATCTTCTGGATTTTCCCGAGGATCTCGTCGAAGGGAATCTTCAGGTCGCGCAGGAGCCCATTCGATACGTCGTACACCCAGCCGTGCACCCGGGGGTGACCGGTTCGTAGGTAGGTTTTCTGAACCACGGCGGTTTTGATGAGGTTGACGCACTGCTCTTGGATGTTGAGCTCGATGAGCCGGCGGTAGCGGGCATCCTGGTCTTGGATCGCGTCCAGCTCATTTTGGTACATGCGGTAGACGTCTCGGATTTCTCGAAGCCAGCCGTTGAGCAGCCCGAGGTCGGCCGGCTGCATGGCCGCGGCGACGCCGCCGCAACCGTAGTGCCCACAGACGACGATGTGTTCGACATCGAGGGTGCCAACCGCATACTCGATGACCGACTGTGCGTTGATGTCAGTGCCGACGACCAAATTGGCCACGTTGCGATGGACGAACACTTGCCCTGGGTCGAGTCCCATGATCTGGTTCGCAGGGACGCGGCTGTCGGAGCAGCCGATGAACAAGAAATCCGGGTCCTGTGAGGTGGCGAGCCGGCGAAAGAAGTCCGGGTCACTTCTTGTGCTCTCCTCGACCCACCGGCGGTTGTTTTCAAAGACCTCGTCGTATTTGTTCATGGTTTCTCTCAAGTTTGAGTGTGATATTTAGCCTCGATCGGAGGCGGGATCGTTGCTGGGTCCTCGTCCAGCATTTCGCGCAGGTCGATCTCGATGCCCCTCGAAATCGTCGTAATCGGCACGTCGTTGGGCGTCCCCTCGAATGGGTTCTCGCTGACCCGGCCGATCCTCTCCATCGTGTGAAAGACCCACATGACCAGAACGCTAAACGGCACGCTGAGCCAGACGAAGTGCGAGCCGACGATTGGATAGCTGTCTTTGAGCGAGGAGCCGATTTTGTCGAATTCGAACATCACGCCAAAAGGCAGCAGGAGCACGAAAATCCAAAGGAAGAAAGAGTTCAGAGTCGCGTACTGCCGCGGGTAGGGGAAGTTCTTGATCCGCTCCGACTTGCCCTGGAGGGAGTACAGCTCGACCAGGATGTTCTCCATTTCCATGTGCCGAAAGTCCTCGATCAAGCCACGCGTTCGAAGTTGGCGAAGCTGTTTGGACTGAAGTGAAATCAGCTGGGTCGATTTGTTCGATTTGGAAAGCACGTAGCCAAGCTCGTCGTTCGAAAGGTAGGCCTCGAGCTCTTCTTCGAGAGAGTGGCTACGCTCACGGACGCCAATCGCATCGCCCCACTCCTTGTTGGAAGGGTGCAGCATCGATTGCTCCCATGGCCGAGGCTGCCTCATCGCGTGCCGAAGGGCTGTGAGCCAGGCGATGTGCCGGAAGATGAGCGCTTCGCGGACTGTGCAAAGCTCGGCGTCGCTGACGCTCTCTGGGGTGAAGTCTTTGGTGATGAAGTCGTTGACCACGATGCCCCAGGCTCTCGATGTGTTGACGATGCCGCCCCAGATTTTTCGCGCCTCCCACACGCGGTCGTAGCTGGCGTTGTTCTGGAAGCTGATGATGAACGCGACGGCCGTACCGATGAGCGCGATGGGCAGCCAAGGCAGGTGCAGCCACCTCTGATCGAGCACTTCGTACAGGATGACGGGTACCAGTGCGACCATCAGCAAGAGGACGGTGTCCTGCCGTGTCCACCAGGCCATGTCTTTGAGCGAGTAGTTCTTCCGGGTGTACATGTGGGCGCATGACTATTAGCACGAAACGATTCGAGTCGGTTCACCAACCGAACCAAGTTGCGGTATGCTCGCCGGCTCAGATGACCCTCCACCAGCAGCTTACCAAGGAGATTCGAACCGGGCCGTCGGGGCCGGGGATCGGGGCGTTCTTCGACCTCGATCAGACCCTTTTCGCCGGCTTCTCCGCGACGTCGTTTACGCGCGACCAGTTTGCGACCGGTCGGCTGACACCCAGAGACCTGGCGGATTCGCTCCGCGCCACTCTTTCGTTCACCATGGGGCGAACCGGATTCTCTGCGTTCGTGACCGCCACGTCAGCGGTCTATCGCGGGATGGCCGAGAGCGTGCTCGAGGAGGCAGGGCAGCGTGTCTTCGAAAACCACCTGGTGACCGAGATCTATCCCGAGTCGCGCGCCTTGGTGAGAGCACATCAGGACATGGGCCACACCGTCGCGATCATCACCTCGGCAACCCGCTACCAAGCCGAGCCGGTCGCGCGCGAGCTCGGAATCGAGCATCTCCTTTACACCCGGCTCGGCGTCGAAGATGGGATCCTGAATGGCAAAGTCGTGAAGCCGACCTGCTACGGCGAAGGAAAGGCGATTGCCGGGCGGAGCCTCGCGGCGAAGTACGACCTCGACCTGGCGGAGAGCTACTTCTATTCCGACAGTCACGAGGACCTGCCGCTCTTCGACATCGTGGGCCGTCCGCGTCCATTGAATCCGAATCGAAAGCTCGCGCAGATCGCAAAGGAGCGGCAATGGCCCGTGCGCCGCTTCACGAGTCGCGGCAGGCCGACGCTGGGGGACGTCGCTCGCACCGGGCTGCTCTATGGAAGCCTCGTGCCTTCCGTTGGGTTTGGCGTTGCTGCCGGGCTCCTCAACCGCTCGAAGCGCGAAGCGATCAACGTGATGGGCTCAGTCTGGGGAGATCTGGCCGCGTCTGCTGCGGGGATCGACCTGCGGGTCGAAGGCCAGGAGCATCTGTGGTCGCATCGACCTGCGGTGTTCATCTTCAATCATCAAAGCGGGCTCGAGCTGGTCTTGATGCTCAAGCTTCTGCGTCGAGATTTCACCGGCATCGCCAAGCAAGAGCTTCGTCACAACCCGATCTTTGGCCCCCTATTCCGTGCCGCCGGCGCGGTGTTCGTCGATCGCTCGAACACCGCCAAAGCCATCGAGTCCCTCGGGCCCGCGGTGGAAGCGCTTCGCCAGGGACGCTCTTTGATCATTGCCCCCGAAGGGACCCGCTCGACCACGACAGCCGTTGGCCCATTCAAGAAGGGGGCATTCCACTTGGCCATGGATGCAGGAGTGCCGATCGTTCCCGTCGTGTTTCGCAATGTCCTCGACGCACTGCCGAAGGGCGCTCTCGTGGTGCGTCCGGCGGTTGTCGAAGCAGTGATCCTCCCAGCCGTCGATACGTCTACGTGGAGCCTCGACACGCTCGACGATGAAATCCGAAAAGTCCGGAACAGCTACATGGCGATCCTCGACGAGTCGTCCAAAGGAACTTAGTCGTGGAGGCGACCGTCGCAAAAATCATGCAGGGCGAGCGCTTTCACAGCGGACTCGTCAAGCTCACCGAGGAGCTCCAAGAGCCGTTGCCGAAGCTCGAGAGGCTCGCCGTCCGCGCGTTCGGTGAGATGATCGCTCGGCATGATGCCGCCGCAACCGCCGCCTACCGAGGCATGGGTGCGATTCTCTCGCGCCGCTACCGGATCGACGTCGACCGCGAGTCATTGGCGAGGTTGCGGGAGCTCGACAAGGAGCATGCCATCATCTGGCTTCCCTCCCACCGCTCTTACCTCGACATGTTCTATGTGGAGCAGGTGGCCCAAGAGGCCGGCATCAGGCCGGCATACGTACTCGGCGGCGACAACCTCGACTTCTGGCCCATCGGGCCGATTCTGCGCCGCGCGGGCGTTCTCTACATTCGCCGAGACACGCATGACAATCCGGTGTACCGCTTCGCGCTTCGCTCTTATCTCGGGCACCTCGTCGAAACGGGGCAAAACTTGAGCTGGTCGATCGAAGGCGGCCGGAGCCGCACCGGAAAGCTTCGCCCACCTCGCTACGGTGCGCTGCGCTACGTGGTCGACGCGGTGCGTGCCAGCGAAGGCCCGGACGCCATGGTGGTTCCCGTGTCGGTCGTGTACGAGCAGCTCGCGGAGGTGGCCTCGATGACCGCCGAGGCCCTTGGCGGAAGCAAGAAGCCCGAAGGCCTCGCCTGGCTGCTCCGGTTCGCGAGGACCCAGCCGGGCCGCATGAGCGGAGTCCGCATCGATTTTGGAGAGCCGATCGGGATGCGGGCGCGCCTCGAGGAAATCGCGCGCGATCCTCGCGCCGAAGGGAAGGAAGTCGAGCGCTTCGCAGTCGAGGTGTGCCACCGGATCAACCGCGCAACCCCGGCCATCCCGACGGCAATCGTCGCCTTCGCGCTCTTGGGCGCCGAGCGCGCGCTTACGCTCGACGAAACGCTCGACGCCGTGGCGCCCATCCTGAGCTACCTCAGAGACCACCCGACGACGCCGACTACCCTGGGGGCGCAACTCGAAGATGCAGGGTGGATCACCAGTACGCTCGACAAGCTAACCGAATCGGGCGTGCTCAACCGATTTACCGGCGGCGACCAAACCGTCTGGTACATCGCGCCCGAGCAGCATCTGGTCGCCGCGTTCTATCGCAACACCCTGATCCACCTCTTGGTGAATCGCGCGATCGCCGAGCTTGCGACCTTCATGGCACGAGAGCATTGCGTGGGCGATTTGCGCGAATCGATCTGGAACTACGCGATGAGCCTCAGGCAGCTTCTCAAGTTCGAGTTCTTTTTTGCGTCACGCGCCGAGTTCAACGAGGAGCTGCGGGCCGAAGTCGCGCTCTTCGATCCCGACTGGGAGGGTCAGGAGGTGCGGGAGCCGGTGGTGACCCGCGCGCAACTCGAGCGTTGGTTCGAGCGCTCTCGCCCACACCTCGCGCATCTGATTCTACGCCCGTTCTTCGACGCCTATCGCGTGGTTGCAGACCAGCTCGCACGCTGGCCCCACGATCGCGAAGTCGACGAAAGCTTGCTCCTCGAACGCTGCCTCGGCTTCGGGCAACAGCAGGTCTTGCAGGCGAAGCTCCACAGCCCAGAGTCGGTGACCCTCGAGCTCTTCCGCAACGCCCTGACGCTTGCAGGGCACCGAGGCCTGCTTTTGGGCACCGGGCGGGAGGTTCACGAACGGCGAAAGGCATTCGCCGAGAATCTGCGTCAAATCGTCGATGACCTCGACACGCTGAGTCGGCTGCAGAGCGCCGCGGCCTAGTCCGTAACCTCGGCGGGCGGGTTCGATTCGCGGGCCGCAATCAGGAAGTCCGGCGGGGGCTTGATGATCTTGGGCATCCGGTCGTCGCCCGTGATCAGACGCGCGCCGCGTCCTCCGGTGAAGTAGAGCCAGACCCACTCGACGAAGACTACCAACTTGGTGCGGAAATCGATCAGAAACAAAATGTGAATCAGCGCCCACATCAAGAACGCGATGTATCCAGCGAAGCGTAGCTTGCCCGTCTCCACGACGGCGCGGTTGCGTCCGATGATCGCCATCGAGCCTCGATCTTGGTAGTGAAACGCTTTGCGTTCCGGAACCGGCTCGCCTTTGCCCAGAGCCTTGATTTCGGTGGCGATCGTTTTGCCGGCATACTTGCCGCCTTGAATCGCGCCCTGGGCAACCGCAGGCACCTGTTCGCCGCTGACCGGATCGACGCGAAGTGCCAAATCCCCGGTGATGAACACGTTGGGATGCCCTGCAATGGTGAGGTCCTCGCCCACGATCACGCGGCCTGAACGATCGAGCTCGGCGCCGAGCGCCTCTGCGAGCGGGCCTCCTTTTACGCCGGCCGCCCAGATCACATTGTTTGCATCGATCCGGATTTCCCCGTCTGGCGTCTGCGCGGTGAGCCCCTTGTCATCGACATCGGTGACCCGTGTCCGGAGTAAGACCTCGACCCCAAGGCTTTCGAGGTCCCGCTTCGCACGTTCAGACGACTCGGGGTGATAGGGGGTCAAAACTCGGTCCGCGAAGTCGAGCACGATGATCCGGGCAGTCCTCGTGTCGATAGAGCGAAAGTCCCTTCGCACGGTTTCGGCGATTTCAGCGAGCGATCCGGCCATCTCGACGCCCGTCGGGCCTGCGCCGACGATCGCGAAGGTCAGCGCTGCCCGCTTGGCCGCCTGGTCCTCCTCGAACTCCGCCTGTTCGAAGGCGAGCAGGAAGCGCGCCCGGACGTCGATCGCTTCATCGATGGTCTTGAGCCCGGGTGCGAACTTCTTCCACTGGTCATTGCCGAAGTAGTTGGTCTCGAGGCCGGTCGCGAGCACCAGGTAGTCGTAGGTGTAGGGTTCGCGGCCGAGCATGATCGTCTGGGCAGCCACATCGACTCCGTCGACTTCCTTCATCAGCACTCGGCAATTTGCTTGATTGCTCAGGACATTTCGGATCGGCGAGGCGATTGCCCCCGGGTGGAGCGCGGCGGTCGCCACCTGATAGAGCAGTGGCTGAAACAAGTGGTGGTTGTGCTTGTCGATCACGACGACATTGGCCTCCGTACGCCGAAGCGCTCTCGCGGCGGCAATCCCCGCGAACCCGCCCCCAACGATCACGACTCGTGGCTTGGCCATATCCATGCACCCTCTCTAGCGCATCGGAGCGCGGGGGTCCCGTCTAGGGGGCATCGGATCGGAGAATCGGAGCCTTCCGCGGTATGCTATACGCCTCGGCGTGGATGACCTGATCCAGAAAGCCGCGACCCTGCAGGAGGCGCTCCCATACATTCGGAGCTTCCATGGGGAGATTTTCGTCATCAAGTACGGCGGTCACGCGATGGTTGATCCGGCATTGCGAGATAGCTTTGCGCGCGATGTGGTGCTGATGAAGTACGTCGGGCTTCACCCGGTCGTGGTGCACGGGGGAGGCCCGCAGATCGATCAGATGCTCAAGGCATTGGGCGTGGTCTCGGAGCGCCTCGATGGGCTCCGAGTGACTGACGAGCACACCATGGAAGTCGTCGAGATGGTTCTCGGTGGCAAGGTCAACGCGGAGATCGTTTCGCTCATTGCAGGTCATGGCGGTCGCCCGATCGGGCTCACGGGAAAGGACGACGCCTTCCTTCGCGCGAAAAAGGTCGACCAAATGCAAACCAAGAGCGGCAAGTGGGTCGACCCGGGCCGCGTCGGGGCGGTCACGCAGGTCAACCCGGACGTCGTGCGCCGGCTCGTCGATGATGGCTTCATTCCGGTGATTGCGCCCGTGGCAGTCGATGCAGAAGGCAGGTCGCTCAACGTCAATGCCGATACCGTTGCAGGCAAGGTCGCCGAGGCCCTCTCCGCTCGCAAGTTCATGCTGCTCACCGACATCGAGGGCGTGCGCGGCAGGGACGGCGAAGTGGCGAGCTCGCTGAGCGCCTCGGATATCGACGTGCTCAAGCACGAGGGCATCATCGAGGGCGGGATGATTCCGAAAGTCGACTGCGCGTTGAGCGCCTTGGCCGGGGGCGTTCGGAAGGTGCACATCATCGACGGACGTGTGCGTCACGCGGTGCTCCTCGAAATCTTCACCGACGAGGGCATCGGAACCGAAATCACCCGCTGAGCCTGCCTAGCCAGGGTCGACGCCCCAGAGCAATGGTGGTATGTCGCGAGCTTCCCAAAAGGCACCGCATGACCAGGCAGGAAGACATGCTCCGAACCGCCAAAGAGGTTCAGCTCGGCAACTACGCACCGGCCCCCTTCGTTCTGACCCATGGGAGCGGCCGCCGCGTCACCGACGCTTCGGGCCGCGAGTATCTCGACCTTTCCGGCGGGATTGCAGTGCTTGCCGTCGGGCACAGCCACCCGACGCTGGCTGCGGCGATCGCCGAGCAAGCCGCTCGCCTGATGCACGTGTCGAACATCTTCTACAACGATCGCGCGATCGAGTTGGCCGAGGCGATTTGCTCGCGGACCCCGTTCGACAAGGTCTACTTCTGTAACAGCGGTTCCGAGGCCAACGAGTCGTTGCTCAAGCTCGCGCGGCGCTACCACTACGACCGGGGCGACAAGCAGCGAACGGAATTCGTGTCGACCCACAACAGCTTCCACGGTCGGACGATGGGCTCGCTGTCGGTGACCGGGCAAGTCAAGTACCACAAAGGCATGGAGCCTCTGGTGCAGGGCGTGACGTTCGTCAATTACAACGACCTCGCCGCCCTAGACGCAGCGGTGACCAACCGAACCGCGGCCGTGATCTTCGAGCCGATTCAAGCGGAGGGCGGGATCATCCTCGGCACCCAGGAGTTCGTGCGGGGTGCGCGCCAGATTTGTGACGAGCGGGGCGCCTTGCTTTTCTTCGACGAAATCCAATCTGGATACGGCCGCACTGGTCGATTCCTCGCGCAGGAATGGTTCGACACCATCCCGGACGCCTGCTCGCTTGCGAAAGGCATCGGTGGAGGTTTTCCGCTCGGCGCCATCGCAGTCACCGAGAGAGTTGCGGGAGGCCTTCCACCCGGGAGCCACGCGAGCACCTTTGGCGGCAACCCCCTTGCCTGCGCCGCCGGGCTTGCCGTGCTGCACATCATCGACGAAGAAGGGCTCATCGAGAACGCGCGGAGCCTCGGCGGGTATCTCGCCGAACGGCTTGGCGAGCTCGATTCACAGCTCGAGGCCACGGCGGGTACGCGGGGGCTCGGCTTGCTCCAGGGCATCGTTTTAGCCGACGACGTCGATCCCAGCGCAACGATCGCGGCGGTTCATTCGGCCGGGCTGCTTCTCACGCTCGCCGGCGGGAACGTCATCCGGATTTCACCCTCGCTGAACGTGACCCGCGACGAGCTCGACGAAGGCCTTTCGATTTTGGCAAAGGTTCTGGCTGAGGCGCCGAGGAAGCCATGATTCGCCACTTCCTGACGATTTCAGACCTGAGCCGCGAAGAGCTTTTCGGCGTGCTCGACCGGGCAGAAGAGCTCAAGGCCCTTCGCGGCACGTCTAGACACCCAGCGCCGCTCGAGGGCAAGTCGATTGCGGTTGTATTTGAAAAGGCATCGACGCGGACCCGCCTTTCATTTGAAGTGGGCATCTACGAGCTTGGCGCGCAGCCCGTGACACTCAACTCGAGAGACACGCAGCTCGGGCGCGGCGAGCCGATCGAAGACACAGCCCGTATGTTGAGCCGATATGTTCACGGCGTGGTGTACCGGACCTTCGGGCACGATCGCCTGGAGGCGCTAGCGCGCTATTCGACCATCCCCGTCGTCAACGGGCTCTCGGACAAGTTTCACCCAGTGCAGCTGCTCGCGGACATGATGACGATCCGACAGAGCTTCGGGCCGGTGCTCGACGACGCGCGCGTGGCTTGGATCGGCGACGGCAATAACATGGCGCACTCCTGGATCGTGTCGGCCGCAGTGGCCGGCTTCGAGCTCGTGCTCGCGTGCCCGCCCGGATACCAGCCAGATGAGCAGGTCCTGGCCGATGCGCGTGCGCGCGGCGCGAAGGTTCGAGTCGTCGATCAGCCCGAGGAGGCCCTGGAGGGCGCCACCGTGGTCAGCACCGACGTCTGGGCGAGCATGGGGCAGGAGGACGAGGCCCCGGAGCGACAGGGCGCGTTCGCCGGCTTCATGGTCGACGAGGCGGCCATGGGCCGGGCCGCTTCGGATGCGATCTTCCTCCACTGCTTGCCGGCGCATCGCGGCGAAGAGGTGAGCGCCGCGGTCATCGATGGCACGCAGTCCCGTGTTTGGGACGAAGCCGAAAACCGACTACACACCCAGAAGGCTCTATTGGAGTGGCTCATCGACTAGCACCGGCGAACTGGCTGCCGAGCAAAGCGCCGCGCTAGACTACATAGACAGGGGGGAGCGGGACAGTCGATGTCGGAGGAGCGAATTCCGCGACAGATCGAAGAGGCAGATGTAGGCGCGCACGCCATGAGCGCGCAGGAGGCATTCGTGCATTCGTGCATCGATGGGGTCCTCAACGTCGACGACATCGCCGACCTGACGGTGCTCGAGCCTGCGGTCGTCTCCGAATCGATCGAACGGCTGATCTCGTCCGGACTCGTCGAATGGGTGCGCGGCAAGGTCTCGAGCGCGCCACCGGCCGCGCAACTCATCGAGGATGTGGAAATCGACGAAGCGCTGCAGGAGACGATCGTGCAGACCTTCAAACGGGCCGGCCGGCTCAACCACTACGAGCTCCTCGGGGTCGCGATGAACGCCGACCGCGCCGAAATTCGAAAGGCGTATTTCGCGCTCTCCAAGACATTTCATCCCGACTCGTATTACGGCAAGCGGCTCGGCTCCTTCAAAGCGCAGATGGAAGTGATCTTTCGCAAGGTGACCGATGCGTACGAAGTCGTTGGCCGCCAACAAAAGCGGGAGGCCTACGATAGCTACCTGAAGCGAAGCATGGTGGCGTCGGCGGCCGAAGAGAAGATCCACCGCGTCGAGGAACGTGCACAGGCGATGTCCAAGGCGCTCACGCGTGCGCCCATCGCCCAACGTCAGGCGGGGCCGGTCGTCGCAGAGGCCCCCTCTAGGGAATGGCAGCCGAGTCAGGCGCCAGTGAAGAAGCCCGCTTCCATGGTGCCCGGGACGCCCGAGCACGCCCGCATGCAGCGCAAGCGTGAGCTGCTCGAGAGAAAGCTTCGGGGCCGATCGATGCGGCTGCCAAAGAAGAGCGGGTCGGTGCGATCGATGCCTGTGCCCACCGCGAAGGTCGGAGCAAAGACCGCGCTAAGGGATCTGACTCGCTCACTCAAACACACGGCCGGGCTTACCGGAGGCGTGGATCGCGCCGAGCATCACATCGAGGCCGCCCGCATGGCCGAGGCCAAAGGAGACCTGGCCGCAGCGGCCACGGCCCTGCGAATCGCGATCACCCTCGATTCGAGTCGCTCCGACGTTCAAGAACAGTACCGCCGGGTCAATTCACACCTTCGCGTGCAGCTCCTCGACATCCATCGAGAGCAGGCGACCTACGAGGAGGACAACAACCTATGGTCGGCCGCCAGCATTTCCTGGGCCAAGGTGGCCGAGGCCGCTCCCGAGGACCCCATCGCTCCCCGCCGGGCGGCCAGGGCGCTTCTGAGCGCTGGCGGCGATCTCCGAAAAGCTCGGGATTTTGCCCAAAGGAGCCTCGACTTGGCCCCGGATTCGCTCGAAGCACGGTTGATTTTGGCTCGTATCTACATCCAGGCCGGCATGGATAACAGCGCCGCGAAAGAGCTCGATGCGGCTGCAAAGCTGGACCCGGGGCACGAGATGGTGAAAAATCTTAGGAAGCAGCTCGTGGGGTGATGTGACGAACGCATCTGAGCGCTTGAAAGTGGGGCATGGAAAGAGTCATCGGGATTGACCTAGGTACGTTCAACTCGTGCGTCGCCGTTGTGGAAAGCGGCACGCCCGTGGTCATCGCAAATCGTGGGGGGTACAAGGTCACCCCCTCGATGGTGGCCGTGACGGAGGGCGGCAAGCGATTGGTGGGCCACATCGCAAAGCGCCAGGCCGTGACCAATGCCGAGAACACGGTGTTTGCCTGCAAGCGCCTCATCGGGCGAAAGTGGGACACCCCTCAGGTCAAGAACACGATCCAAACTACGCCGTTCCACATCGTGGAAGGTCCGCACGGGGACTGCCGCATCAAGATGCGCGACAAGGTCTACAGCATCCCCGAGATCAGCGCGATGGTCCTCCAAGAGATGAAGATGGTCGCGGAGGATTACCTCGGTGAAGAGGTCAACAAGGTCGTCGTGACTGTGCCTGCGTACTTCAACGACAATCAACGGCAGGCAACCAAAGACGCGGGCGCGATCGCCGGCCTCGACGTGATTCGCATCATCAACGAGCCGACTTCGGCGGCGCTTGCGTATGGGTTCGGAAAGAACATCGATCGCACGGTCGCAGTCTTCGACCTCGGGGGCGGCACCTTCGACATTTCGATTCTGGAGATCGCGAGCACCGGTGTGTTCAAAGTCATCAGCACTGCCGGGGACACGTTCCTCGGTGGAGAAGACTTCGACCAGCGCGTGATCGACTGGCTCGTCGAAGGCTTCCAACACGAGCACAGCATCGATCTTCGCCAAGACCGCATGGCGCTGCAGCGCCTCAAAGACGCGGCCGAGAAGGCCAAGTGCGAGCTTTCTGCCGTCACTGAGACCGAGGTCAACCTTCCGTTCATCATTTCGAGCGCTCGCAACGAGGCGCTCCACCTTCAGCGGCTGCTCACGCGCGCCACACTCGAGGAGCTGACGGCTGACTTGATCGACCGAACCGTTCAGATTTGCGAGCTTACGCTCGGTGAGGCAGGCCTCAACAAGGACGAGATTGAAGACATCATTCTCGTGGGCGGCATGACCCGCATGCCCAAGGTGCAGGAGCGGGTCAGCAAATTCTTTCAGCGCGACCCTTGCAAGGGAGTGCATCCCGATGAGGTGGTCGGGCTTGGCGCGTCCATTCAGGGCGCCGCCCTCGTAGATGACTCTCCGGAGCTCGACATGGTTCTGCTCGACGTCACGCCGCACACGCTCGGCATCATGGTCGTCGGCGGCTACTTCGAAGAGCTCATCCCGCAGAACACCACGGTTCCGACTTCTCGCAGCAAGCCGTTCACCACCGTGCGCGACAACCAAACCGCGGTGAAGATTCTGGTTCTGCAGGGCGAGTCGCGACGCGCAGAGGACAACGAGCTTCTCGGCGAGTTCATTTTGACCGGGCTTCGCCGCGCATCTGCTGGTCAGGTGGAGGTCGAGGTGACGTTCGAGATCAATGCGGACGGCATCGTCAGCGTCCATGCCAAGGACGTCGAGACCGGCAAGGAGCAGTCGATCACCGTGACGGCGACCAGCGGCCTCACCGAAGACGAAATCAACGAGATGATGGTCGATGCGTCGGATTTCGCCGTTTCGCGGCGTGAGGACGAGGCTTCCGAGAAGGTCCGCCAAGAAGCCGAAACGCTGATTGCCGAAATCGAGCGTCTTTTTCCCGAAGTCGAATCGATCGTTGCCGGCAGTGACTTCGGGCGTGACGCCATCGACAAGGCCAAGGGCGTTGTCGACAACGCCCGGACGCTTCTCGAGCGGGGCGACATCTCAGCGCTCGAAGACGAGCTCGAGTCGCTCGGTCGAACGCAGCGCATGTTCAAGGGAGTCGTCGGCAAGTCGGCCTGAACCATGACTTCTGTTAAGCCAGGTCCAGGCGATTCGTCGTTCCCGAGCGTACTGGGCGACAACGGCGCGATTGACCTGGCTGCGGAGCCCGATCCGCAGAACATTCACGAGCGGCCCACGCGCCGGGTTTCTGGAGACGCCTGGATCGCCGATCGTGGTCGACGCAGCCTCGCACCAACCGCACCGCCTCCGTCACGGCCCGCGAGGGCGGAAGCCAGTGAAGCGAGCCCGGCCCGCCTCCATGCCGAGATCGCCGACTGCTTCGCGCTCGGCGACTATGCGAGGTCGTTGAGCGCTGCCGAGCTGCTCCTCGGCCTAGATCCCGAAGACGAGAACGCACGACAGTACGCGGTAAACAGCCGGGCCCGGCTCGAAACCCGCTACGTCAGCCGCATTGGCTCTCTCGACCACGTATTCAACCTTGCGGTCCCGACCGCGAAGGTGAAGTGGCTGGGCCTCGACCCGCAGGCTGCGTTCCTACTGTCGCTGGTGGATGGCGAGACGACGGTCGCCGAGGTGCTGGAGATTTGCCAGATGGGCAGGCTCGAGGCGCTTCGCGTGTTTACCGAGCTTCTCGACGCCAAGGCCATCGTCCGAGTCGGCTGACGCCGTGCCCGCTTGCGCCCGGTCAGCGGACCACTACCATCCCGGCCCATGGCTGGCTCCCCGAAGAAGATTGTGCTCGCCTACAGCGGCGGCCTCGACACATCGGTCATTTTGACCTGGCTCAAAGAAACCTACGACGCCGAGGTGATCGCATTTTGCGCAGACGTCGGTCAAGGTGAGGAGCTCGGCGGCCTCGATGAGAAAGCCCGTGCGACCGGCGCCTCGAAGTGCATCATCGCAGACCTCAAAGAAGAGTTCGCGCGTGACTTCTGCTTCCCTATGCTGCGAGCCAACGCTGTCTATGAAGGCGACTACCTGCTTGGTACCTCGATCGCTCGCCCTGTCATCGCCAAGGCGATGATGGAGGTGGCGCGTGAAGAGGGTGCGAACGCGGTTTCGCACGGCGCCACCGGCAAGGGCAACGACCAAGTTCGCTTCGAGCTCACGGCGATGGCGATCGACCCGCGGATCGAAGTCATCGCACCTTGGAGAACCTGGTCTTTGAAATCGCGAAGCGACTGCATCGACTACTGCAGAGACCGGAAGATCCCGATCGAGGTCACGGCGGAGAAACCCTACTCGATGGACGCCAACCTATTTCACATCAGTTACGAGGGCGGCGTTCTCGAAGACACCTGGAATGAGCCGCTCAAAGACATGTTCCGTTGGACGACCGACCCCGAGGATGCGCCCAGCACTCCGGAGTACCTGGTCATCGGGTATGAAAAGGGCGACCCCGTGAGCGTGAACGGCGAGCGCCTTTCCCCGGCTGCCCTCATCCTGCGTCTGAACGAGCTCGGCGCGAAGCACGGCGTCGGCCGAGTCGACATCGTGGAGAATCGATTCGTCGGAATGAAGTCACGGGGCGTGTATGAAACTCCGGGTGGGACCATCCTTCAAAAGGCCCACAGGGCGGTCGAGTCGATCACCTGCGACCGGGAGGTGCTGAGGATTCGTGACGGTCTGATCCCCGAGTATGCGTCGCTCGTCTATCGCGGTTTTTGGTACGCACCGGAACGAGAGATGCTCCAAGCCCTCATCGACGACGCTCAAAAAGACGTCACTGGCGAGGCGCGCATCAAGATGTACAAGGGCAGCGCCACGGTGGTGGGGCGGCGCAGCCCGAACAGCCTCTACGATCCCGCGTTTGCAACGTTCGAGGAGGACGAGGTCTACGATCAAAAGGACGCGACGGGATTTATCCGGTTGAACGCACTTCGCCTGCGAATTCGGGCTCTTCGGGACCAGCGCTGAGGTGGTTGACCCTCCCTATTGCGGCCGATTGCGGTCCTCGGTAGTCTGAAAGCGCACAAGGTCTTGGACGTTCCAAGTATACAGTTGGCCGCCGCGATCGTCGGCGGCGTGGGTCTGGGCGCGCTGCTTGCAGCTGTTAGCGCAGGTCTGCACTCGCTCGGTGAGGCGGGTTTGCAGGCCCTATTGGAAGCCGACGACGGCAACGCCGAGGTCGCCGAACGCGTCCTGCGGGAGCTCACGGCCGTGCAGTCCCGCCTCCTCGTGGGGCGCGTGCTCTGCTTGACCCTCGCCGCGGTATTCGTCGCCTATTCGCTTCTGCAGTCCAGTGGTGTCTCGGGGGCGGTGCTCGGCGTGCTGGTCCTTTCGGCCGCCTACGCGATCGTGGCCACGCTTGCGGGAGCGGTGATGCGCCAGCGTTCGGGGCGGGCGACTCTGCGGATCTGGAAATGGCTGCGTCCCGTCGACCTCTTGCTCACGCCCCTGGCGGCGCCGCTGAGCTGGCTGGAGCAAATGATTCGAAAGGTCGTGCCGAGCATCCAGCCGCAAGATCCGGGACGCCTCGCCGAGCTGGTGGTGGAGCACGTGATCGAGCAGGGCGAGGAGACCGGCACGATCGCGGAGGATCACGCGCAGATGCTCCGCAGCGTGCTCGAGTTCAAGAACACCGTAGCCAGGGAGATCATGGTCTCGCGGACGCAGGTCGTGGCCTTTGAAATCGACACCAGCATCGACGAAGTCCTGGCGAGCATCGTCGAGTCGGGTCACAGCCGATACCCGGTGTACCGCGGGCAAATCGACCAAGTGGAAGGCATTCTCTACGCCAAAGACCTATTCCAACTTCTGAGCAGCAGCTCCAATGCGACGGACGTCCTCTTGGCCGACGTGTTGCGAAAGCCGGTTTTCTTCGCCGCCGAAAGCCAGAAGATCGGTGTCTTGCTTCGAGAGATGCAGCGGCGACGTTCGCATCTTGCCGTCGTCGTCGACGAGTTTGGCGGAGCGGCTGGGATCGTCACCCTCGAAGATATCGTCGAAGAAATCGTTGGCGAGATTCAGGACGAGCACGACGAAGAGGCGCCCCTGGTCTACGAGCGCGCGCCGGGCCACTACTTCGTGGACGCGAGCATCTCGGTGTACGACCTCGAAGAGCAACTGGGCGAGCCAGTTTGCGAGGACAAAGGGGATTTTGATTCGCTTGGCGGCATGCTGGTACACCTCCTCGGTCAGGTGCCCGCTCTTGGCGAAACACTCGTTGCGGGGCCGTACCGGTTCGTGGTCCTCGACGCCGATGAGCGCCGGGTTCGACGGGTCGAGATGCTTCGAGCGAGCACCGAGGAGCCGGACGAGCCCAAGGCGGTGGCTGGCTAGGAAGCTTCGGGCTCTTCGTAGCTGATCCAGTCCTGGAGGATCTCGGCGTTGCTCATCGTGGGTGTCAGGACCGTGTAGTGGGCGATCTGTCCCTCGGGGGCGGCGCCCACCGAGCCGACGTTCACTACGTGATACTCGGCAACTGCGCGTTGGAACGGAACATGGGTCGAGCCGCAGATGATGATGTCGGCCGGGTCGTCGTTGAGCAGGGCGAGAATTTCGTCGTCGGACAGGTCGTGACCGATTTCGCGGCTGCTGTCTGCAGGGGAGCCGTGTACCATCAAGACTTCACGACCGTCGATCAGCGGGATCCGCTGCTGCTCTGGCAAACGCCGAAGGCGCTCCGCCACCAAGTCCCCGATCGCCGCCCTGGTGTCGGCGAAGAGCCGAGCCTGCTTGCGCTGCTCGCCGTCGATCGGAACCAGGCTGCTCGGGTCGACCGAACCGAGCGCCATGTCGGACGGGCCCCTCGTGCAAATCGCGCCCCGTTCCTGCAGGCGATGCCAGACCGCGAGCGGTTCTTCGCCACCAAGCAGCAGGTCGCCTGCAACGTAGAGGCGCTTCACACCGAGCCGTTGGAGCTCCGTGAGGACGACCTCGAGGGCGGTGAGATTGCCGTGCACATCCGAAAGAAATCCGATCGGTCCTGCTGCTGGAGGGTGCGCCATGGCCGAACCCTAGCACCGTCGGCGTGGCGCCGCGGCTGAGCATCGACGCTTGCACCGAGGCAAGGTCGGCCTATTGTCACGCGTGGAGCGTGACTTGAGCGAAGGCAGCGATCGGGACAACGTAATTCGCGTTGGTTTTGGGGCGGATGGCAAGCTGACCCGGGCCGCAAACCTGGAGCCGGCGCCATCGCAGCCGGCGCCGCCCAGCAACGATCCGCACAAAGGACTGTACACCGTTGCAGAGGTCGCCCGGCTGTTTGACTTCAAACCGACGCGCCTTCGATACTGGCATCGCTCGGGCGTGCTTGCTCCGTCGGTCCGCGTCGCCGGCCGCAACTATTATAGCTTTCAAGACCTGGTTGGGGTTCGCGCGGCCAAGGGGCTTCTCGAGCAGGGCGTGCCCCTTCGCCAGGTGCGCCGCACGGTGGCGTCCTTGCGCGAGGCGTTTCCAAAGACGGCGCGGCCGCTGTCGGAGCTTCGCGTCATGGCGGACGGACGCACAGTTCTCGTGCAGGACGAAGCGGGCGCCTACGAACCGACGACCGGTCAAATCGTGCTCGACTTCCGCATCGACGGCTTGGCGTCGGACGTCGTTCGGCTCTTGCATTTCGACCACGACGACCGGGCTCGCGCATACGAGCACTACCTCGAAGGCTGCCGCTTCGACGAAGACGAGCAAACCTTCGGCGAGGCGGAGCGGGCTTACAAGAAGGCCTTGTCGCTCGATCCGACACTGTCCAACGCGCTCACCAATCTCGGCAACCTCGAATACCGCCGCCAACAGCTCGAAGCTGCTGAGCAATACTACCGGCAAGCGCTCGAAAGCGACCCGGAACAGCCCGAAGCCCTCTACAACTTGGGTTTTCTTTGTTTCGAGCGCGACGAGGTGGACCAAGCAATCGAGCTGTTCCGCAAGGCACTCCGGAGCGACCCGTCGTTTGCCGATGCCCATTTCAACCTCGCGATGGCGCTCGAAGAGCGTGGAGAACGAGCCGCCGCGCAGCCGCATTGGCGGCAGTATCTGACGCTCGAGCCTGCCGGGTCCTGGGCCGATATCGCAAACGACCATCTGAAGAGCTCCCGAGAGTCATGACTGGTGACGATCCAATTTCGAGATTCGCGGGCGAGTACGAGCGGGCCGGTGCAAGCGAGAACTTCGAGGTGAGCCGTTGTGCGCTTGCGACGGCCGACCAAAAAGGCCGGCCGGCCGTGCGCTTCGTTTTGCTGAAGGGTTTCGACGCGCACGGTTTTGTCTTTTTCACGAATTTCGAGAGCGCGAAGGCTAGAGACCTCGCCGTGAACCCCCATGCCGAAATGGCGTTCCATTGGCACACGATCGGGGTGCAGGTACGAGTGCGGGGTCCGGTGACCCGCGTGTCCGACCAGGAAGCCGATGACTACTTCGCGAGTCGCGATCGCGGAAGTCAGCTCGGTGCGTGGGCGTCGCATCAGAGTGCCAAGCTCGATCGGCGGGAGTCCCTCGAGGCTGCCGTGCGCGAGGCCGCCAAACAATTCGAGGGGGGGTCGGTCGAGCGCCCGCCGTTTTGGGGCGGCTACCGAATCGCGCCAGCTGCGATCGAATTCTGGGAGAACCGCGACGACCGCTTGCACGATCGCTGGCTTTACGAACGGGATGGCAACGGCTGGCGTGTCGCCCGTCTGTGTCCGTAGGCGCTCAAGGCTGTACGTATTTCTCGAGATCGAGGGCCCAGCGAACCTCGGCCACGGCATCGTCGACCGCCGCAAGGGGCTTGCGATACGTGACTTCGTGCCAGACATCGAGCACCCGGGCTTCGTCGACCGGGTCTTTCACCTCGACGATCTCCGAGCCAAGCTCCTGGTAGCCGCGTCTGCTGGCCTGCCCGCCGACCTCTTCGCGCACCCTGCGGAAAAGCTCCGCAGACTGCGCGGACGGCGCATCGGAGCGCTGGCTGCGAGCGGTAAACTGCACGACCAGCTCGCCGTTCAGCACGATCCGGACTCCGGAATCCATGATGTGAAGGCGAACGCGTTCGGCGATTCGAAGCTCCTGGGCTCCAGCCCGGTAAATCTCCACCCCGGCGTCGGCGAGCGCCTGCTGAATGTCCTGAATCGTCAGCGTTTCCTCCCACCCACACACAGCGGAACTGCGTTTCGGTCGAGAAACCTACCACCCTCGACACTGGGCGCGCAAATCAGCAGCGCGTTGGTGCTACCACTCCGGTAGGCGCCCCGTTGGAGCGCTTAGAAGTTCCCATGATCGAAGTCGTCGACGCAATGGATCGGCAGGTCCGGCTCGCGCGCCCGGCGGGGCGTGTGGTTTCACTCGTCCCGAGCGAGACCGCTTCGGTCGCCGATCTCGTCGGCGTCGAGCCGCTGGTCGGACGGACCGACTATTGCGTCGAGCCGCTCGGCGAAGTCGAGAGGATTCCCTCGGTGGGCGGAACCAAGAGCTTCGATGTGGCTGCGGTCAAAGCGCTGCGGCCCGATTTGGTGTTGGCCAACAAGGAAGAGAACGGCCGGCCTCTGGTCCAAGCGCTCATCGCTGCCGGTTTGACGGTACACGTGAGCTTTCCGTGCACCGTCGACGCGTCCCTCGGGTACCTCGAGTCCTTGGGTCTCCTGCTCGGCGTCGACGCGGAGCACTCCGACATCCTGGTCAGGTGTCGGACTGCTGCACAGCGCGCGCGTCGCGAAAACCGAAGCATGGCGGTTCCGGTGTTCGTCCCCATTTGGAAAGATCCTTGGATGACGTTCGACGGTGGCGCGTACGCGAGCGACGTCCTCGCGATCTGCGGCGCGCACAACGTCTTCTCTGGACGCCAGCGGATCTACCCCTTGGCCGCCGATCTTGGAAAAACCGGGCCTCGGAGCGGACAAAAGGTCGACGGGCGCGATACGCGATATCCGAGGATTCGGTTGGAAGAGGTGATCGAACGAGGTGCGCGGGCGGTCCTGTTGCCCGACGAGCCCTATGCGTTCGGTGAGGACGACGCCATCGCGTTTCGGGAGATCGATGTGTCGCCTCCGCTGCGGGTCGAGCCGGTCGACGGGAAAGATTTGTTTTGGTATGGGACTCGCGTTTCCGGCGCGCTTGCGCGTATCAGCGATCAGGTGGAGCGATTGCGTTCGGTGTGTTTTGGTGGGCATCCGAACAAGTAACGGGGGTGTCTCCGCCTGAAGGGTAGGTGCGCGGTTGTTCTCGCACCGAGCGAACGCAGAAAACGCTAGCCACCAATCGCCCACTTCGATACATTCCACGGTGCCGTGACACCCGTTCCTGAAAGACTCTCTTCGATCCTGCCGAAGGGCGGCGTCGACGTTGCCGTGCATCGAGGTGCGCGCCGTCGGTTTCGGCGCTGGCCGCTCGATGCCGAGATCGAGCTGCTGACGCCAACGCGGGGCGCAGGGCTGGCGATCAACGCGAGCGTCGGCGGCCTGCGGGTCGCGGTCGACATGGGCGTGCCCCTCGATCACGTCTGCACGCTCCGCGTTCGGACGGCGCCCAACCACGCGACGGTCGAGCATGCGAGGGTCGTCTGGTCCCAGGCCCGACCGGATGGCTACCTGCTGGGGCTCGAGTTCATCACCGCGCCTACCGCCTGAATTTGTTCAAATTTGGCCATCGGGATCGCAATTGATGCGAATGCTTGCGGCGTTCTGAATCAGGGGTTAAGTTCTCCAGGCATCTGAGCGTACCCATTTCGGGACGCTACGGAGGTTCAAAACATGCGCCGACGAATGTTCCTCGGAAAGATTCATCGAGCTACGATCACCCACGCGGACTTGGACTACGAAGGCAGCGTGACGATCGACGCCAACCTGCTCGATGCCGCAGGCATCCTCGAGCACGAAGAAGTTCAGATCTGGAACGTGACCCAGGGCACCCGTTTAGCGACCTATGCGCTCGAGGGTCCGAGAGGCAGCGGCGTGATTTGCGTCAACGGCGCGGCCGCCCATCACATGAGCCCCGGCGACCTAGCGATCATCGCCACCTTCGGCGAGATGAGCGAGAAAGAGGCGCGAGCGCACAAACCGAAGGTCGTGCTGGTCGACAGCAAGAACCAGATTGTCGACACGGGCCCTGAGCGCCCCGGCCCGCAGATGCCGCGCCGGGTGGACGAGCTCATTCATTAACGCGATGATTCGCGGCTTGCCGGGGTGGCGGAATGGCAGACGCAGGCGACTTAAAATCGCCCGTGGCAACACGTGTGGGTTCGAGTCCCGCCCCCGGCACCCAGGCGCTCGCGTGGGGGCGGCGGGGTGGGGATGGAGGGCCCGCACTTCGCGTTGGCGTTGCCGTCGCTCGCCTTATCCTTTGCCGACCGTGTCAGTGCCAGCGTCAGCGTCGGTGCTCAGATCGATCGTCACCGGCACGCCTTGCCGAAGCGTCCGGAGTACTACGCAGCAGTGCTCCGCGGCGGCCAACAACTTGTCTTTCATTCGCGGTGGAGTATCCGGCCCGAGCTCGAGTCGTACGCTCACGCTCATGTGTTGAAACCCCACAGGGACCTCCTGCGACACGCATAGCGTGCCGCGCAGGTCGATATCTCCGGCGACCGAAACCTCGAGCGCCCGAATCTCGACACGGAGTTGGCCTGCGATCTGACGAATCGTCGAGTCGGCGCATGCCGCTAGTGCAGAGCACAATATGTCACCGGGGTTTGGGAAATCGTGCAAGCCACCGAGCCCGCGGTGAACACCAACCGGTGTCTTGACGCCATATCCAAGTCCGATTTCGACCTCACTGTGAAGCGGATCGCTAGGCGCGTAGCGTGTCTGCGCAGTACGGGCCCCGTCTTGGATCATCGCGCGTTCGGGCTGCTTCCGATAGGTCCGGATGAGCGCGCCGCGTCGTTGATTCATGAGCTCCCCGGGGCTTGATGGTTCGATAGCGGGTGCAAATGTCATGACTTGCCTTTCTAGTTGGCACTTTTGCGTAAGTGCACTTTGCGTTGTTCTTGCGGAGTACGGCTCCACCGACGAGGCGCCAGAACCGAACAAGCGGCCGCTAGCTCCCGCATGGCCGTTGTCCGAGACCGACAGGACGGTTAAGCTCCCACCGTGCCAAATATCCGATTTTGCGAGGCCAGCGGCGGAGAACGCCTCGCCTACGCCATCGATGGCGAGGGGCCGGCGATCCTGTTTCCGGCATGGTGGATCAGTCATGCCGAGAAGGATTGGGAGCACGACCAATTTCGCGAATTCTTCAGCGCACTGGCGCAGCACCACCGCGTGGTTCGCTACGATCGGGTGGGCGTAGGGCTCAGCGATCGGATACGCGAAGCACGCGACATGACCGTCGAGCGCGAGGTCGCTGATTTGGAGTGCCTCATCGACCATTTGGACTTCGACGAGGTCACGCTGTTCGCGGTCTCGTGCGGCGGACCAACGGCAGTCACCTACGCGGTTCGGAACCCGACGAGGGTTCGAAACATCATTCTCCACGGCTCGTATCTTCGGGGCTGCACCATCGGTAATCCGGAGGTGCGCGCAGCGATGCTGGGCCTGGTCCGAGCAAGCTGGGGACTTGGCTCGAAGACGCTCGCCTCGATTTTCACGCCAGACCTCTCACCCGAGGCAATGCGGCGGACGACCAGAATGCAACGTGATGCCGCAGACAGCGAGACCGCGGCGCAGCTGCTATCGCTCACCTACTCGGGCGATGTCGCGTCGATCGCGCCTCGGGTTCGAGTGCCATGCCTCGTGCTGCACCGACACGACGACAGCGCCATTCCGTTCGCCTCCGGGCGCGAGCTCGCTGCGAACCTCCCCGGCGCGTGTTTTGCGCCGCTCGAGGGCACGGCCCATCCACCGTGGGAAGGCGACACCGGCCCCGTACTGGACGCGATCTTCGCCTTCCTCGGTACGGGCGAAAGAGCGCGAGCTGCGACGCGAACCAATGACCCCGAGGGGAACGCACTTCTACGCCAAGGCGACGTCTGGACGCTGACGTTTGACGCCATTCAAACGCATCTCAAGCACAGCAAGGGACTCGCCGACCTTGCGACCCTTCTTGCAGCCCCGGGACACGAAATCGCGGCCGCTACGCTCATGCAGGGAATCGAACAGCCGACGCGGCCCGGCGGTAGCGATGAGGTCTTGGATGAACGTGCGCGGAGCGAGTACCGCGCACGCTTGCAGGCCATCGAGGAGGACCTCGAGGAGGCGCAGTCGTTCAACGACCTCGGGCGAATCCAGCGTCTCGAAAGGGAGCACGAGGCGATCTTCGCCGAGCTTCGCGCGGCAACCGGGCTTGGAGGTCGAAGTCGCAAGCTCAAGGACCCAGGAGAACGCGCGCGCAAGGCAGTAACCGCACGGATTCGGGAGAGCATCGAGCGCATCGGCGAGGCCCACCCGGCTGCCGGCGAGCACTTCACCGAGGCGGTCCGTACGGGCTCATTCTGCTGCTACGAGCCGAAAACGGCTGTCGATTGGCGGGTCTGACCCCGCTAGGAATGGTCTAGCGGGCTGCGCGACACGCCCTGGCGCCTCTTGGGCAAGGACGACGACCGTCCAAGCGACCAAGGAGAACGCCATGAAACACAGTGACCATTCCGACCGAGTCCTCCAAGCCACCCCGCTCTCGACGCCCAGCCGCTGGGCGATATTGCTCTACGGGGCTGTCTGTTATGCGGGGTTCCATGCTGTCTTCCTCTGGATGGTGATGTTCCTCAACGACGTCCCGTTCCTTCCGTCCGTCAACTCGGGTACGCCGCGTCCCTGGGCCGCCGCCATCGCAATCAACCTCGGTCTCGTCCTGCTCTTCGGCCTGCAGCACAGTGTGATGGCGCGGCGCTCATTCAAGAAAGCCTGGACCCAGATCGTTCCGGAGCCCGCCGAACGAGCGACATACGTCCTCGCGACCGTCGCCTGCCTCGCCCTTGCCTTCGCGTTTTGGTCGCCGATGACCACGACGCTTTGGCGCGTTGAGCAGCCCATCGCCTTCTACGGCATTCTGGCCGTCCAAGCCGTCGGCTGGACCACCCTCGTCTGGGCGACGTTCGCCCTGAATCACTTCCACTTGTTCGGCCTCACGCAGGCATGGAGCGCCTTCCGTGGCCGACCGGTTCCCCATTTGGAGTTTCGCACCCCAGCCATCTATCGCGTGGTCCGGCACCCGATCCAACTAGGCATCTTGATCGGAATCTGGGCGGCCCCGGTCATGACCGTGGGGCACTGTGTGTTCGCAATGGCGATGTCCTCATACGTCTTCGTCGGCCTCTTCTTCGAGGAGCGCGACCTCGTACGCCAGTTCGGTGAGCGCTATCTCGCCTACCGAAAGAGCGTACCGAAGGTGGTTCCCCGACTGTGGCGATCCGCCCCGCCGAAGGAGCGCGTACCGTCGGAAAGCGCGTAAGCAGGTGCTCCTGCTTGCCCTACCTCGCGTTTTCGTGGCCGTCACGCTACAGCGTCGATGTCAGCGTCACTGACCGTGAATAAATCGGCTTCGCTTCGAGGCGGCGAAGGCGCTGAACCCACGAGAAACCGGCATCCAAGTGGAGGGAGGCGGTGGCGGTGGCGAGTACGTATTTGGGCGCAGGCAATAGCGCGTTCACGTTCGGGATCGCGGTATCGAGAACGCGATCTAAGCTGCGCGCGTCGCGCCGCTGGTCTTGCCCGCTTCGTCGACGAAGAGGCGGCGTTCGGCGTTGACGAGCTCGAGCAGCTGTTTCTGATCGATCAGGCCGGCGTCGAGCAGGGCGCGCATGTAGCCGTCGGCGTAGCCGCGTGCCTGCGCCAGGGTAGCGTAGTTCGCTCCGCTGAAGCGGGTTTCGATCGTCTTTCGCACGAGGCCGCGAAGAGTCACCTTGAGCTCGTCTAGGTTCATAGCCGTTCCTTCCTAAGACCGCAGTGTCGGTTTCGCGCGGCCGGGGTCAAGAAAACGGCGGGCTAGAAACAGGTGAGCTCGCGGAAGTCGTGAATTCGCCTCTCGAGATGATCCCGGCTCAGGTCTTGGAGCGCGCCGGTGCCGACGTCCTGCACGCAAAATGAAGCGGTCGCGGAGCCGCAGATCACGGCCTGCCGGAGGTCGCTGTGGCCGTTCTCCGCGAGGTAGCCGAGGAAGCCGCCGGCAAACGAGTCCCCAGCGCCAGTCGGATCCGCGACGGCTTTGAGCGGGTAGGCGGGAGCGCAGAAAATGTCTTCTTCGAGGAAGAGCAGTGCGCCGTACTCGCCCCGCTTCACGATGACCGTGTCCGGACCGAAGGTGCGCAACGCCTCTGCGACCGCGAGAGGGTGGTGGAAGCCCGTGAGCTGTCGCGCCTCCTCCTCGTTGATGACGAGGATGTCGACACGCTTGAGCACTTCTTTGAGCGGATCGAGCGCGGTGTCGATCCAGAGGTTCATCGTGTCGGCGATGACGAGCTTCGGGTTGTCGATTTGGTCGAGCACGTGCAGCTGCAGCTGTGGCGCGATGTTGCCGAGCATCACGAATTCGGAGTCGCGGAACGCGGTTGGGATCTTTGGGTTGAAATCCGCGAAGACGTTCAGGTCCGTCTTGATGGTTTCGCGCGACGTGAGGTCGTCGGAGTAACGGCCCTCCCAGTGGAAGGTCTCTCCGTTCGCGACCTCGAGCCCGGTGGTATCGATGCCGCGGCCCCGGAGCATGTCGACCGCCTTGCGGGGAAAGTCTTTGCCCACCACGCCGACCAGTCGAACTGGAGCGAGCTGGCTTGCCGCGAGGGACGCGTAGGTGGCCGACCCTCCGATGACCCGGTCGTGCGAGCCGAGGTGATTGTGAATGGTGTCAAATGCGACGGAACCGACGACGAGGAGCGATGACATATTGGCTTTCAGGGTACGTATTTGCGGATGAGGGGCCACAGCTTTTCACGAGCGGCCGCTGAGATCGAATCGGGGTTGCTGAGGATCGCCCCGGCAAGCGCCGAGGTGGCGGGGGTGCCCGCTGGATCGGGCACCGATCGGGCAAGCTCCAGGATGATTTCCTTCGCTTTGGCGACGTTTTCGTGCATCACCGCCAAGACGGCGTCGACCGAAACCGCATCGTGAACCTCGTGCCAGCAATCGTAGTCCGTCACCATGGCGAGCGTCGCATAGGGCAGCTCGGCCTCTCGTGCGAGGCGCGCTTCGGGGAGGTTCGTCATGCCGATGACCGATACGCCCCACGACTTGTACAGCTGGGATTCGGCCCGCGTCGAAAACTGTGGGCCCTCCATGCTTAGATAGACACCACCCCGGTGCACCGTTGCGTGGGCTTTTTGTGCCGCGTCGCTCAGGGCCTCAGCGAGCCGCGCGTCGATCGGGTCTGCAAAACCGACATGCGCCACGACGCCGTCATCTTCGAAGAAAGTATCGATGCGATTTCGGGTCCGATCGATGAATTGGTCGACGACGACCATGTCCCTCGGGTGGATGTGCTCCTTCATGGAGCCCACGGCCGAGATGCTGAGGATCTGTTCCGCGCCGGCCATTTTGAGCGCGAGGACGTTTGCCCGATAGTTGACCTTGTGCGGGGGAAGATGATGCTTGCGGCCGTGCCGCGGAACGAAGAGCAGGCGCGTGGCTCCGAGCGTTCCGGCGATGATGGAATCGGACGGTGCGCCGAATGGGGTCGTCATTTCCAACTCTTCGACGTTCGCAAGCTGCTCGAGCTCGTAAAGCCCGCTTCCTCCGATGACGCCGAGCGTGCGCTGCATCTCGCTCATCGGCTGTAAGCCTGTCGCATGACGACCACCGTGTTTACCTCACCGGCACGGAACACCTCGAGCTCGACAGTCGAACCCACCGGTCCGCGAAGGCGTTCTACGATTTCCTCATAGTCGAGCTCTCGAACCGAAACGCCGTTGATCGCGATGATCACGTCGTTTGCCTGGATGCCTGCGAGGTCGGCTGCTCCCCCAGCGGGCGCGTCGAGGACGCGGAGGCCTCCGCCTTCGGAATAGCCCAGCTTGGCGTGAATTCCGCCAGACGGCTGCCCCCGCCCGGCGCCTCCGCAGGAAGCGAGAAAAGCAAAGCCCAGTGCGAGCGCGGCGGCTTTTCGAGATTGCGGGCTCATCCTCGGGCAGGGGCATAGCCGGGTTCTGCGGGAGTGCAAACCTTCACCGAGGCAAGATTGACACGGGGGCCTGCCCAGGTACCATTCGCTCAAACCCTCGAAACTGTAGCGGAAAATGCTATTAGGCCCGAACGATGTATAAGCTCGTCATCTCGGACGACAACGGTCACACGACCGTCGTACCGCTATTGCGCGACGAGATTACAATCGGCCGACAGGACGGCAACGCCATTCGGCTCACCGAACGAAACGTCTCTCGCAGTCACGCGCGCTTGTTGAAACGTAACCAAGCTTACGTTGTCGAGGATCTCGGCTCGTACAACGGCGTCACGGTCAACGGTGAGCGAATCGAGGAAAAGGCCCAGTTGGCCGTCGGCGATCAGCTCGGCATTGGCGACTACGATTTGGCGTTTCAGTCCGACACGCCAGCCACGCAGAAAACCATGCCCGTGCCGGCACCGAAGCCCAAGAGCGCACCACCACCCAGGTTGGTCGTGCTCAGCGATCCGGTGACCGGCGCGGAGTTCAGCTTGAGCAAACCGGTGCTGCGAATCGGCCGCGACGAGCGCCTCGACATCTGGATCAATCACAAGTCCATCTCGCACGAGCATGCTGAAGTTCAATTGAAGGACGGTACCGTGACGGTGTTCGATCTCGACAGCGCGAATGGAATGCGGATCAATGGCGTGCCCGTGTCGCGCGCCATCCTCGAAGCAGGAGACATCCTCGAGCTCGGCAAGGTTCGATTCCGTTTCGTGCCCCCCGAAGGTTCGAGAAACTTGGATCCGATTCCTCTCGAAGCCGTGCCTGAAGGCCCTCCGGCATCGTCGCGCAAGGTGGGGATTGCGATCTCGGTCATCGGCTTGCTCCTGGTTGCTGGGGCTGGCGCGGTGTTGACCACGATGCGCACGGAGCCCGGGGCTACCGCGACTGAGGAGCGGCATCCGATCGCTGCAGCGGTGTTGCCGCCGGAAGTCGAAGCCGCGCCTCGAGTGGCTGCCAGCGCGGCGGGCGATTCGGACGGCCAAACCATCGACGAACCACAGGAGTGGGAGGGGACGCTTGCCCAGGCCCGGGCGGCACTAGCGGGCGGCGGGATCGACGAGGCGTACGCCATTGCAAACGGCCTGCCCGGCGACAGCGTCCTGCGAGAGACACCGGAGTTCGGCGAGATCCGGTACCGCTACGCGCAGTCGCATCTCAGCCAAGGCGAGCGCGCTCTCGAGGCACGGGACTTCGAACAGGTGCGTCGCAAAGCCCAGCTCGTGTTGGAGCTGGACCAGATCACGTCGAAGCAGCGCTCGGACGCCAAGCGCCTGATGCGAAGGGCGCGGGCTGCCAAACCCGATCCCGAGCCAGGTCCCAAGCGGGAAGCCAAGCCTGTGCGCGCGCCCGATCCAAGTCTAGCCCTCGAGAAGGCCTATGCGTGCGTGGCCCGAGGAGACAACGACTGCGTGATCGAGGCCTTGGGCGGTGGCAAGGCGCGCAGCCCTGCAGCACTCGCGCTCCTGATCGAGACCTACCGCGCCACGGATGACTTGGCGGCGGCCCGAAGGCACATAAATACCTTCATCAAACGGTATCCGGACAACCCCAGGACCCCAAAGTACCGCCAGATGTTGACCCTGGAGTGACGCAGGGCCTCAGAATCGTTGATTAATGGGCTCGTCCCATGACAAACTGAGGCAAGGTGTTTGGGGGAACACGAGAGGGACGAGTTTCGGCCGCGTGGTCGGCATGGGCTTTGGCCCTCGCCTTGGGGGTATCGCTCCTATCGAGCGGCGCCCAGGCCCAGGTGGCGACCCTCACCGACGGGGGCATGGACCTGCACCTGTTTCGTCCGGCCGTCGACTCGCGAGGGTACTTCAGCGTCAACGGCACCGAGGTCATGCCGCACAAGGATTTCAGCTTTGGGCTCGTCCTCGACGCGGGCTTCGGCATCCTTCGATACAACGGCTTCGTGAACAACCCTCAAGGCGGGGCTGACCCCGCCGCGCGTCAGAGCCGAATCGCCAAGCAGGCGTTCACCGGGACGTTCATGTTCAACATCGGTCTCATCGACCGATTGGTTCTCGGCATCCAGCTTCCGATCACGTTCTTTCGAGGGGACGCGGTGCAGACCCCGCCGCTCGGTGGAACCTGCGCGCTTGGTGCGGGTTGTCTCTACAACAACCAGGCCGGCGGATTGCGCTCACAAGGTGTCGGCGACCTGACCATCGTTGCCAAGGCGCGGCTGCTGAACCTCGGGGAGCGTCCGGTTGGTATCGCGGTGACCCTGCGAGCCGGATTCCCGACGGCTAAGTCGACGCAGTTCGCTGGGGAGCCGGGCTACTCCCTATGGCCCACGGCCGTGTTCGAGTTTCAGCCGATCGAAAAGATCCGACTCGCCCTCGAAGGCGGCTATCGCTGGACTTCCGGGCAGGGCGCCACCTTCATCTGGGACGGGCTGTCGAACCCCGGCCGACCCCGACGGCGAACGCGGTCGATCCGGTCGACCAGGACGCGGGTCGGAGGTTCACCTACGACGACCTGATCACGTTTGGGTTCGGCTCGGCCTTCCGCATCGCGAGCTCACTCGACTTCATCGTGGAGCTCTACGGCAGCCAAATCGCACGTGAAATTGGGACCAAAGGCACGCTTTCCATGGAGGTTCTCGGCGGGTTCAAGTACTTCGTCACCAACAAGAGCTTCCTCTTCATCGCGGCCGGCGCCGGGATTCCAAAGACCGGATTTCAAGCGGCCGACGTTCGCGCAACGCTCGGAATCGTCTACGAGCCGGCCGTCGGGGACCGCGACAAAGACGGGATTGCCGATGACGATGATGGTTGTCCCGATGATGCGGAAGACAAGGACGGCTTCGAGGATCGAGATGGTTGTCCGGATCTAGACAACGACGGCGACGGGATCCTCGACGTGGATGATGCCTGTCCCTTGGTCAAAGAGGACTACGACGGCGATCGCGACGAAGACGGCTGTCCGGAGGGCAGGGAGGGCGACCGCGATGGGGATGGAATTCCCGATACGGTCGACGATTGTCCGGACGAGCCGGAGGACTTCGACGGCTTTCAAGACGAAGACGGCTGCCCCGACCCAGACAACGACGGCGACGGTATTCCCGACGTGAAAGATCTCTGTCCGAACGATGCTGAAGATTTCGACGGCTTCCAAGACGAAGATGGCTGTCCGGATCTCGACAATGACAGCGACCGAATTCTCGATGTCGATGATGCCTGTCCGAATGACCCAGAAACCTACAACGGCCACGAAGACGAGGATGGATGCCCTGACAAGGGTTTGGTGATCCTGGAAGACACGCAGATCACGATTCTCGAGAAGGTCTACTTCGAGACTGATAGCGCCATCATCAAAGCGCGCAGCTTCCCGCTGCTCGATGCGGTTGCCGCCACGCTGAACGCCAGTCCGCAGATCACCTTGGTAGAGATTCAAGGCCATGCAGACGAGCGGGGTAGCGACGGCTACAACATCAAGCTGACGCGGGCTCGGGCCGCCTCCGTCATGAATGCGCTCATCGAACGCGGCGTTCTCAAGCAGAGGCTGAGGTCCGGCGGCTACGGCGAACGATGTCCCGTCGACCCCAAGCACAACGCAAAGGCCTGGGAGCGAAACCGGCGCGTGGAGTTCAAGATCATCGAAACAGACGCTGGTCCCACGGGAGTTGAGGTAACATGCCCGCGCGGCCGTTCTCTGGTGCCGAGGTGATATGTCGCGCGAGCGCTTCGTCGAGTTGATGACCCCTGCACTGATTCGATTCAGTCAGGATTTGAAATCGGTCTTACGGATCGTCGAAGATCCCGAGGTCGGCGACGAGAGCCGAATCGCGGCGGCTGGTGCACTTCTCCACGTGATCTTTTCGACCGGCGCCATTCCGGGCGTTCGTGGCGTGCTCCGTCACCTGGGAGACGCGCTGCTGATTCGGCTCGTGTTGCACGACCTGCGTCAGCGATCCCCCGACGCGTTCGACAAGCATGCCCAGGCGTCGCCGGAGATGTACGATCCGCTGTCCGACGAGCTCGATGCGATGCGAGCCTACCTCGGAGATCGCGTCATCGTACTCGAGCAGGTCGCCAAGAAGTTTCCGACGTTGAACCAGCAAGGGTATGAAGCCGCGCACTGCATCGAGGATCCCGAATCGAGCACCTGGCTGTATGACGCGGTTCACGAAGCGTTGATCGACGAAATCGATTTCGATGAAGAAGATGTGATTCGCGAGCTCAAGCAGGTGGATCAGATTTTAGCGCCGCTCGCGTCCCGCGTCGCTCGCTAAGCGCTTACGCGGCTTGGCGTCCAGGCTCGGAGAGCTCGCGGAGGAGCCAGGTTCCGCGCGATGCCTTCATCGGCTTGGGGGACTTGTGTGCCAGGACTCGCAGCAACTCGACGGCCTCCAGATCCCAGTCTACCAGTCGGAGGATGCTGCCGTTGGGGGCGCGGAGATCGGGTTCGACATTCGATCGGCGACGCATGACATCATCTGCATCCGATTGAGCACGCGTTTCGACGACCAGCATGACTTTTCGCCTAAGCACGAAGCCGACCGGGCTCGAGGCAAGTGCGAAGCTCAGCGAGGTGAGCCCGGCTCGGTGGGTTGCTAGGTGGGCGCGGAGCCGAGGCGTCGCGTCGGACGACAGCTCCCAAGAGAACGATATCTCCGGTGCTCCGGCCGGCACGCTCAGCTCCGATGCGAATCGGCGAAGCGCGTCGGCTGCCTGCGAAGCGGTCGCCCGCATGTGGTATCGCGTCCCCGTCAGGAAGACGGGGAGGAGCAGAAGCGCGGCGGTTGCTTCGCCGAGAGCGATCAGACCGCTCGCGCTCGCAAGAAGGAGCGCGAGCCCGGTCGTGCTGGTCCCATCGAGTAGCTCGCTCGCTCGGGTTTCGGTGCGCGGAAGCTCTTTCGCGAACACGGGGCGCCAATCTTGGGGCGCGGGGGCAGCGGTCCAGCGGACCGGACGGTGCAGTGCGAAGGCGATGAGAGGTGCGGCGCACAGAAGGTAGCTCGGCGCCAGCCATTGACCGATGACGAGGACGATTCCGCTGACAGCGAGGACGGCGACCCAGGGCGAGCGCACCAGAAATGCGTCCGGCCCCATGCGGACCTGTACCGCGCGCCGCTTCAAGAGCACCAACATCGCGACCAAAAGCAGCGTCCATGCAATCGGGCGTTTATCGGGCGTGCTCAGAGGACGAAAGCCCGCCGGTGTCGGTGCATCCGGCGCCGACACGGGCAGGTCGAGCGCTCGAAGTGGCACGTCGAGGGTGAGCGGCCAGGCGGTTAAGCGCGGAAGATGAATTCGCCGCCACTCGACGACGGTTCGTTCCGGATGCTCCGCGACCTGGAGCTCGACACCAGGCGGGGTGTCGTGCAGGTCGCTTGGAACCGATGAACCCTTGGGCGCGCGGATCTGAACCGAAACGCCATGCAGACCCGTCTCCCAGGCTGGCACCGACCAGACGACGCGCGCTTGGTCCGTGTCCTCGACGGCACGCACGTCCGCTTGAATCCGGTACCGCATGAACACCCGGTATTCGCCTTGCCGCGGCGCTTCCCTCCTCGGAAACGAAAGGTGTATTCGGCCATCGTCGAGAACCTCTGCCTCTGGGCGGAAGATCTCGCCTTCGTCGGAACGGAAGTACGGAGGCCGATAGCGGTCGAGCTCGACGCCGTCGCCCAGGTCGATGAGCTCGAGCTCATGCAACCACCCGGCGTGGACCTGGACGTCCAGGCGAAGCAGAATGTTCAGCGTTGCGTCGCGCTCGAGATCCACCGTCGCCTTCGCGCCTTTGACCACCGTACGGGTCCAGGCCTGCGCCGTGGACGACGAACCAAGAACAGCGGCGAAGATGCAAAGAAGGAGGCCTGAACCGAGCTTGGGTCGCATGAGCCGAACCTAAGGAATTCCTTCGGTCCGGTGAAATTTCCTACTGCATCCGGATCCAGGATGGCATGAACAACAGGACGAACAGAAAAAGGGTTAACCATCCGACGACCCTGCGCCGAGGCGAAAGCGGGCCCCCTTCGGTCGGCGGATGGCCGGGCCCGGTTGCACGCGTGAGCAGCCACAGAACGACAGCCCAGACTAGCCAATGGCTGCCCGCGGTGGCGTCCGCGATCAGCGCGTCCCCGCGAAGTCCGTCGAGATAGCTCGGGATGCCGTATGAGGCGCTGACGACAACCGCGAGCAACGGCAGCAGGCGAAGGACGTACCTGGAAACCCGGTTTTGACGTGAGCCGAGGAGGGCATACGCGATGTGTCCGCCGTCGAGCTGGCCGAAAGGGAGCAGGTTGATCATGGTCACCAGCAGCCCGGCCCAGCCGGCAAGCGCGGTCGGGCTCAGCATGATGTCGTACCCGTCGGGGATGGGACCTTGGAGTGCGTTCAGAAGTCCTAAATACAGAAGCGAGTGGCCTTCGAGAATGTAGGGCCCATCGGGGACGGGCTGAACGGGCGAGGTGGCCAAACCATACGCTATCACTGGCAGCGCGACGGCCATGCCAGCGAGGGGGCCTGCAGCCCCGATGTCGAGCAGCGCATTTGGAGACCGGATCCGCTCGCGGATTTGAATCACCGCGCCCAAAGTCCCGAGTAGAAAGAAGGGAACCGGGATGAAATAGGGCGGAGAGACGTCGACCCGATGGTACTTGCCTGCGAAGAAGTGGCCGAACTCGTGAGCGAGCAGGATGGCCATGAGTGGGAATGAGAACACCCAGCCCGTCCCGAGCTCCGCAAGCGAGCTGGGCGCCTGCCCAAGGACCATCCCTGCGCCGACGAACAAGGTGGACGCAAAGGTCAGGGCAATGAGGGTCAGCGGCAGGGCCCAGTTCGTGTATCGCCTCTGCACGGCGTGCCTGTAGCATGTGCGTTGCGAAGCGCACGATCTGCTATTCTCTGGAGCGCATGGACCTCTACAGCGCGGCCAAGCGGCTCAACCGGCCGTTCGTCTTCACCGACGAACAATCCACGCGGGCTTTGACCATTGCAGACCACGGATTGATCGGCGACGGGTTCTCTGCCGCGCTCGTTCGGGCGGACGGCGCGATCGACTGGCTGTGTTTGCCGCGTTTCGACAGCCCGAGCGTCTTCGCGGCCTTGCTCGACGAGAAGAACGGCGGCTCCACTTCGGTCAGCCCTGTGGACTATCCCTTCGAGAGCCTGCAGCGCTACGACCCGGGCACCAACGTGCTCGAGACCGTATTTCAAATCGAAGGCCGCGGGACCATTCGGCTCACCGACTACATGCCATGGACCGACGATCCGCGATCGGCGATGCATGAAGTGCATCGGCGCGTGCAGTGCGTGGAAGGTGAGGCAGTGGTCAAGGTCGTCTTCGATCCTCGGTTCGACTACGGTCGTGTCAGCACGACGTTCGAGATCGATGGGCGCTCCGCTCTGGCCAAAGGCGCAACGGGAGAGCGTCTCCTAGCCGTTCTCGGGGGTGTTGGGCATTGGGAACAGCGGCTCGAAGGCGGCGTGCAGGCTGTCTTTCGACTCAAGGCGAGCGAGCGCGGATGGCTCGTCATCAGCTGGAACGCAACGGAGTCCGAGTCGATCCTGGCATACCGCCCATTCGACGCGCTCCGCAAGACGCGGCGCCGCTGGCGCGATTGGGCGCAGCAGCTCGAGTACGATGGCCCGTGGCGACACCACGTCACTCGATCCGCACTTCTGTTGAAGCTTCTCATGTATGCGCCGACGGGGGCGATGGTGGCTGCGCCCACGACGTCGATTCCGGAATGGATCGGCGGCGTTCGCAATTGGGACTATCGGTACACCTGGACGCGCGACACGGCCATGGCGGTTCGCGCGGCCAATTTGCTCGGCTGCGATCGAGAGGCGCGCGAATTCTTTCACTTCGTGAGGGATACCCTGGAACGCGATCGCGAGCTTCACGTCATGTATGCGGTCGATGGCGGCCGTGTCCCCGACGAGCGGACCCTCGAGCACTTCGCAGGATATCGCGGATCGCAGCCCGTGCGCATCGGAAACGGCGCGCGCGACCAGCTGCAACTCGACACTGCAGGCGCGCTCATGGACGCGGCCTACGTGTACGAGCGCGGCGGCGGCTCACTCACGGCGCGCGGCTGGCGGAGGCTTCGGGGCGTGGTCGAGAACGTCGTCGCCATGTGGGCCGAGCCCGACCATGGCATCTGGGAGCCGCGCGCTGGCAAGCAGCACAATGTGCACTCCAAGCTCATGAGCTGGCTGGCGCTTCGGCGCGGCGCGGAGCTTGCGCCATTGTTTGGTGACCAGTCCTTGCAGACGCGATGGCAGCAGGTCGCCGATGAGCTTCACGCCGAGCTTTGCCGGCGCGGTCGCGACAGAACCGGCAAGCGGTTCGTTGCCGCCTACGACCACGAGCATCCGGACGCGTCCTTGCTGCTTTTGCCGATTCATGGCTTTTTGCCGCCGAACGATGAGCGAATCCTTCGCACCATCGAGTGGATTCAGGCCAGCTTGGGGGATGGGCCGTACGTGTATCGGTATCGCACCGACGACGGGGTCGGCGGCGAAGAGGGCGCATTCGTACTTTGCGGCTTCTGGCTGGCAGAGGTTTTGGCCATGGCGGGGCGCATTGACGAAGCGCAACAAGTTTTCGTCGCGCACGCGGATGCCTCGAACCACTTGGGTCTGCTCGCCGAGCAAATCGAGCCCGGGAGTCGGATGCTCCTTGGGAACTTCCCGCAGGCCTTTAGCCACCTCGGCCTCATCAACGCGGCGGCGAGGATCGACTTGGCGCTGCGGCTGAGGGACGAAGGCTCCGCTCGCGTTCCCGAGGTCGAGATCGGTCGCTAGGTGGGGAGCATGCCGAATGCAGCTGGGGTGAAGCTTCGACGAACCGTGGTCCTGCGGGTTGCTTCGTATGCGACCTTCGTCGGCCTGCTGACGGGGCTCGGGCTCTTCTTCTACGCGGGAATGCGCGACGCGGCGTCGTGGGGCTTGTTCATCTTAGGCGGCCTGGCCGCCGCCTGGGGGCTGGTCTGGCTCGTTCGTTCGACTCTCGTTTCGTCTGTCGAGCTCGCCCAGCCGACGAGATCGGTCGAGCCAGAGCAAACGACCACGGCGCCCTCCGCCGGGGTTGCGGCTTCTGGTGAAGAGGTAGCAGGGGACGAGGAGGCGGATTATCTGACCGCGCTCCGCCACGAGTTTCGCACGCCGCTCAACGCGGTCCTCGGGTTTTCCGACGTGCTTCTGAGCGGCATTGACGGCGAGGTGAACGAGTCGCAACGCGAAGACTTGGAGATCATCCGTGCCTCCGGGATTCGCTTGAAATTGCTGCTGGACAGCGCGCTCGATCTCTCTCAGCTTGCAGACGACCATCTCCTGCTCAACGCAGACCGCATCGATGTTCGAGCGCTCGTGGCTCGCGTTGCGACCGAGGCAGGACAGCTTTGGTCAAACAAGCGAAGCGCCAGGTGCGTCCTGCCCGAAGAGGCGTGCGTCGCGGAGGCGGACGAGAGCCGCCTCCGTCGATCCATTCTGGTGCTCGCTGACTTCTTGGCGACGGACCATCGGGATTCCGACATCGAGTTGAGTCTCTCTCGCTCCGGGGCGTATCTAGCGATTGAAATCACTGCCGGCGCTTCGGATTGCCTCTCCTTTGATGCACTGCCGACTACGGTGGAGGTTCTTGCGTCGGAGGACGCCGCGGAGATTCGCCGCTGGCCGGTCGCGGTGACGGCCGAGGTCATTTCGCGGCACGAGGGTTCACTCTATCATGGCAATGAGCCGTCCCGGTTCTTGGTTCGGCTGCCTCTGCAAGGTGGGGGATGAATACCGTACCAGAAATCTCGGTTTCGAAGCTGCGCTGGGGCATCACGGCTGTTTCGATCTACTTCGCCGCCTGCTGGGTCTGCTTGGCCGGCGAGGACCGTTACCCAGCTGCGTTCGTCGTCTTGGGTGCAGGCCTGTTCTTGGGAGGAGGTGTGGTGCGGTCGGTGGGGCGGCTTTTGCGCGCTCAGGAATCCTCCGAACGCTTCGACCCAATGGCTGCGCCCGTGCCCTCGATGCTGGAGACGATCGAGACGCACTCGGCGAAGCCGGAGCTGCCCGCGCGGCGACGTGCCCGCTTCTTCGGGGCACTGGGTCACGAGTTGAGAAACCCTCTCAACTCGGTTACCGGGTTTTCCGACATGCTGCTCGGCCGTGTCGATGGTGAGCTCAATGCCGAGCAGGAGAGTAGCGTCCGCACCATTCGCGCCAGCGCGGAGCGGCTTCTTCGCCTGGTTTCGACGGTGGTCGATCAGTCGAAGATCGAGGCAGGGACGCTCCGCCTGCAACCGCAGTGGCTGGCGCCCGACGACCTGATCACAGAGGCCATCGGGTTTGCACGGTCTCGGGCCGAGGGCATTTCGGTGATCGGCGGGGTTGCCGACGGGCTTCCACGTGTCTTCGTAGACCGGCATCGAACCGTCCACGCGCTCGTGAGCCTCGCCGTACTGGTCATCCGCTCGTCGGGAACCGACATCGTCATGCGTGTCGCGCCGCCGCGACGCGACCAGGTGGGAAAGGGGTTCGTCCAATTCGACCTGATGGCGACGCTCAAGGATTCGACCACCGACACGCTGGCCATCGTCGAACGGCTCGAAACGCCGCTATCACGCTCGGATGCGCTTGGCCTGGAGGTTGCGGTTGCGCGGAGCGTGATCGAAGCGCAGGGCGGGCGCATCTGGACCGAAGCGGGGACCGCCGGAAGCCTTCGCGTGTGTATGACGCTCCCGACGTCGGCGCGTTAGGTTTCTTCCGACTTCGATGCGTCGAGGATCGCCTGGTAGGCACGGTTGCGTTTCCAGCCAAGGTCTCGCTGGAGACGTTGGGTCATCTCCTTGTTCGATAGCCCCTCGCGTTGCCATGCAACCAAGAGGGCGTCGAGGTCGACGTCTTCGATCGTGGCATCAGCGGCTTTGCCTCCGATGACGACGGTGATTTCGCCTCGGGCCGGGTTCGAGAGCTCTTCGCGGACTTCCGTGACCGTGCCGCGAATGGTTTGTTCATGCATCTTCGTGAGCTCGCGACAGAGCGCGATTTGCCTCCCGCTGTCCAACTCGCGTTCGAGATCCTCCAAAGTGGCATGGATGCGATGGGGCGATTCGAACAGCACCGCCGTGACTTCCGAGTGCGCGATTCGCTCGAGTGCGCGGCTCCGGTCTCCGCCTCCGCGAGGCAGAAAACCTTCGAAGACGAAACGACGGACTGGCAGCCCAGCAACGCAAAGGGCCGCCAAGACGGCGCTTGGGCCCGGTATCGCTTCGATTGGAACGCCCGCTTCAGCCGCGCGCGAGACCAGGTAGACCCCAGGGTCGCTCACCAGCGGAGTTCCCGCGTCGCTCACCAAGGCGTAGTGAGCGCCGTTGGCGAGCTCCTCGACGATTCGCAGCACCTTGTCGTCGTTGCTGTGCGCGTGAAAAGAACGCAGCGGCGTGGAGATGCCATGCTTCGCGCAAAGCGTTCGTGTATGGCGAGTGTCCTCGGCGAGAATGAGGTCGGCTTCGCGCAGAACGCGCAGCGCCCGCAGCGTGATGTCTTCGAGACAGCCAATCGGCGTCGCAACCACGGAGAGGCGACCTGACATTCATTGCCGTTACCACATCTCCACAGCTTCGCGACCCGGCCGCTCAGGGAGATTCGTAGACCTCGACGACCGTCTCCCCTAGCTCGTCGCGCAGGAACGCCTTGAGCTTCTCGAGTAGACGCTTTTCGATCTGGCGCACGCGCTCTCGGCTCACGCCGAACTCATCCCCAAGCGCCTGTAGCGTCTTGGGGTCTTCGGCAACCAATCGGTCGTCGAAGATCTGCTTCTCTTTGCCCTCGAGAGACGTTCCGAATTCGTGGATCTTCGTGGAGAACCGGTCGCCAACTTCGGCATCGGCCAAGGTGTCGTCCGCGCGGACGTCTTCGGATGGAAGGAGCTCCACCCGAGCCACCGTGCGACCTTCTCCCGTACCCACCGGCGCGTCGAGAGACGCATCTCCGGCCGCCAAGCGCATGTCCATGGAGACGACGTCCCGCTCTGGTACGTTCAGGCGTTCCGCGATGATCTCGGCCGTCGGCTCGATTCCCATCGCGGAGAGGCGTGCTTTTTCTTTCTGCAGGTTGAAGAAAAGCTTGCGCTGTGCCTGTGTCGTGCCGACCTTCACGAGCCGATGGTTGTTGAGAATGTAGCGAAGGATATACGCTCGAATCCACCAGGCTGCATAGCTCGACAGCTTCACGCCCTTGTAAGGGTCGTACTTCTTGACGGCCTGCATCAGGCCGATGTTGCCTTCCTGAACGAGGTCCAGAATGTTTTTGTAGGCTTGTCGATAGTCGTATGCGATCTTGACGACCAGTCGGAGGTTCGACGTGACCAATCGCTTCGCGGCTTCGAGGTCGTCTTCTTCGAGGAAGCGCACGGCGAGCTCGTGTTCCTCTTGCTTCGAGAGGAGCGGGTATCGCTGCACGTCACGCATGTAGACGCCGAGCGGGTCGCGTCTCGAGAGCGCGGCGGACGACAGTGCAAGCCCTTCGCGGCCATCTTCGTCCGGGCGCGGCGCATCGTCCATGATTTCGACCTCTTGGAGCTCGTCGATTTCGTCAGGTTCTTCTGCGTCGTTTCCAGTCATCGATCCCGCCCGTGACAGCCCTCTCTAAAGCACAGCCCCCGGGGACGTCCAGTGGCGGCCTTCACTTGGGGGCTTGAAAGGGCTGTTTACCCGCTGCCCTCGGTCGCAAACGCCCACCTGCCGCGCCGGCGATCGTGTATTGAATCGCGCCGTCGGCCGTCTGCGCGGCTTTGAGCCCCGAGGATGCGAGCTCGAGCATGGTGGCCACCTTCGCGCTTCGTTCCTTGTAAGCATCCTGGATTTTGGCTCGGACCATCACGTTCAACTCCGAGCGCTTGAGCGGACGCAGGAGCCGAACCCTGCCGAGCGCGTCGAGCTCCAAGTCTTTGCCTCGCGCCGTCGCACGTTCGATATTCGCGACGCCTCCTTCGATCGTGACCGTCAGCTCGAGGTTCCCTGCCTCCGCACGGTCGAGCGTCAAGCCGCCCCAATCCGGAATCTCGAGCTTGGATTTGCCGTCACCGAGGCTCAGCGCCTCGATGCTAACTGCAATGTTGCCCGTCGACTCGGAAACCTCGCTCGGCATGGCGAGTACGATCTCGCTACTGAGCGTTCCCCCCAGGGGAACCTTGGTGAACTGTCGCAGCGCGGGAAGCGCTCCGAGGTCGACCTCGTCGATCTCGATATCGACGTCCAAGTCGTTCTCGCCGATGGTGATGTCGCCATCGGCGTCACCCCCGGCCAGCTCTGCGTCAAAGCTGTAAGATTTCGTCCCCGAGATCAGTGAAAAGAGCGACGTGCTGACGGTGAGCTCGTCCAAAATCAGATCGAGCGGAGGTGACCCCTCTTCCTCTGACGGAACGATCCAGCGGAGGCCCTCGAAAGTTAGACCGGTGAAGCCGGAGTGGGTCAATTCGATGATTTCAATCTCGTAGCCCCTTGCGGCTGCTTCTTGAACGATGCGGTCGGCAAGGCGCTCGTAGGGAAATGTCTTGTATGCGAAGAAGAGAAAACAGAAGAGGAAGAACAGGGGGTAGCCCGTCCACTTCAGGATTTGCTTGATGGGAATGCGGTCCACAATCTACTGCTCCACCGAACCCGTTTCACGGTCGTACGCGTTGACGCCAAACTTCACCGTGTATCCCGTTCGCATGCGACCGCCGGTCATCTGGATGCTCTCGATCGCGACCGGATAGGAGCTGTTCTCGATGTCTGCGAGCATCTCTATCAGGGGTCGAAGCTCGACCACGGGCAAAGAGACGCGTACCGAGCGCCGGCTGTACGCTCCCATGTCGAAGTTCGGCTGGTCGGTAATGCCGAGGCCCATCACACCATACTGCTGGGCACGCTCCTCGAGGAAGCCGCCCAGTGAAGGGGCTTTTCGGCTATACAGCTTCTCGACCGCGACCCGATCGGCTTTCTGCTGTCTTAGTCGGGGCTCCGAGCGGCGGATGTCCTGAAGGACCAGCCCGATTTCCTCGTTCTCAGTCTCGATTTCCGAAATACTGGCGATCGCAACGTACATCGGGAGCACGATCAGGATCGCGATGAACACGACCGCCATGATGGTGATCAGTCGACGTTCGCGTCCGCTCAAGGCATCCGCCCAGCTGCGCACATTGTCCAACGCGTCTCCAAAGGCCACGTTATTTCTCCTTCTTTTTCGGGCGGGGGGCCGCTTCATCGCAGTCGACTTTGACGACGAGCTTGTAGTCCTTGCGGTCGCCTACCGCGTTCGAGATCGATCCCTTTTCGGCTTCGGCGAAGCAAGCATGTGCCTGCAGGTCATCGACGAGCCTGTCCCGGTCGGCGATGGAGCCCACCGTGCCCTGAATTTCGAATCGCCCCTTGTCGCCATCGTCGTCGATCTCAATCAGAAGACGACGGGTATCGTGTTGGATGTCTGCAGGAATGCTTTCGGAAATCGCCTCGAGGACGTCATAGGCGTCGAAGCGAGGTAGGGGGTCGTCGATGCGAGGCCCGGCGGTCAGAAGCTCCCGCGCATGAAGCGCACTGCGAGCCTCCTCTCCCAGTAGGTCCTTGCTGACTTCTACCAGCGTTCCGGTCAGTTGTTCGTGCTCCGCGCGAGCGACTCGGTACCGGGCCATCAACGAAACGCCGAAGGCAAAAACGATGGCCGCGAAGCATACGGCGATCAGGCGTGCATGCTGCCGAAGCTCACTTGCAGCCGCTGCCGATGCAAACTCGCCCTGCCGCAAGTTGAGTTGTTTTCTCCGCGAGATCGCTCGCGATGCGAGGGCTGCAGCCTTCGCGAACTTCGGCCGCGTTTCTTCGTCGGCGCCGGGCGCGGCGGGGAGCGGAGCTACGCCGCAGGCGATTCCGAGTTGCTCGGTGAGCCAGCCCCGCGCGCTTTCCATCGGCGCTGTCTCCCCCGACAGTAAAACCATGGAGGGCTCTTCTGCGCGTTGCGCCCGGTAGCTCGCGAGCGTGCGCTGGAGCGCGGCACCGAGCTGCGCGCGCTGCCCCGATTCGACCAGGTCCATCCCTCCCGAAAGCGTTCGAGCAAACGTACAACGACCGTTGGTCAGTGCAGCGAAGTCCGTGTTATTCGGGCCCACGTCGATGACGATGACCGTCTTGTTCTGGAGCGACTCGCCGAGGAGCGCTCCGAGGCCGTCGAACGCGGCTGCCCCGACGGCAAGCTCGCTCGGGTCGACGCCGGCCGTCCGAAGCTCGTTCAGTCGAGCCGCGACGCTTTGTCGAGGTGCGGCAACGGCCATGAGCTGGATGGTGGACTCGCCACGACCGACCACCTGGTAGTCGATGATCGCGTCTTCGACGTCGAAGGGAAGCACGGACCCGAGCTCGCCTGGCAGGACTTCGCCGGCTTTCTTCTCTACACCGGCTGGCAGGTCAATTAGCCTCAGCGAAGCGGCCTCGCCGTTCAAAGACGCGATGATGCGGTCAGGCGGCCGCGCGCCCTGAGAGAGAACTTGCGCGATCGCAGCTTGCAGCACGCCGGCCTCCAACTCCGAATCTGCGGAGTAAGGCAGCGGCGCCTCGGCGTATTGCTCCATTTCGGATCCGCGCAGCGTCGTCCTCAAGAACGCGCCGCGAACCACCCGGGTTGTCACCTCTAATCCCAAAACCAAAGACATTTCAATTCATCCGATAGTAGTGAAACACGCCCAGTCCCGGCATGCGTCCCGTATTGGGCGGGGGCGGAACCCAGCGCGAGTGAAAGTTGACGACGGACTCGATTCGCACCTCCGAATGCCCGACCAATGCGACGGCCTCGATGGTGAAGATCGACGCCGAGGTCGCGAAGGAGCGAGCGAGTGGGGTTCGCTGCTCTGCAGGAATCTCGATGGGCGTGAAGATGAGCTCGCTTTCGGGACCCAAAAAACCTGTGAGCATTCCGTACAAGTCCTTTTCCGTTCCCTTGCCTTCGACGAAGTTGATGAGGTCTGTCGGCCGGCTGAACAGCGGAATCGGGATGAGCTGACGAATGGTGGTTAGAATCTGGACGAACTTGACGCTTTCGAGCGGATCGGTGCAAAGACTGGCCTCGGGTGCGAATGAGCAGATCCTACCGAGCAGAACCTGGGGGCTTGCTTCGTTCACATTCACCAGGCCCGACGCGTAGATCGTCATGAGCCGAGATACTGGGTCGTTTGGGATGGGTTCGACGAACGTAGCCCAGAAATCATCGTTGAAGCCTCGCACGAGGCGCAGCTCTTGGATCGAGTCGAAGGGGGCGTTCTTGTTCCGGTAGGGATCATCGCTCAGTTGATAGAGCGAATCGTCTTCCGCTCCCGTGCCGCCCGTTCGTGTTTCGCCTGCACCAGGGTCGAAGTCCGTGCGCTGAATGTCGCGATCCCACCAGTCGATCACAGCGGTGATGAGGTCGATGCGCGTGGTCAAAGTGCCGGTCTCGTCTTCCTTGTTGAACAGCGCATCGTAGGGGCTCTCTGGTAGTTGGCCGCCCGTCAGCGAAAAGAGCTGCATCGCCACGCTGTTTCGTGCCTGCTCTCCGTCGAGGAAAAGCGGATCGTTGACGTTGACCTTACCGTTCTCACTGACCGCGCGGACCTGGCACTCACCTGGAAGATCATCGAAGCCGACCGTGTCGCCAAAATCGACTCCGAGCTCCATCAAGGTGTCTCGCTTGTCTTCAGGCGTGCAAAACGGCGAAAGAAGCTCGTTGACGAAGTTCCAGATGGGCAGCTGCGGGGCGGAACGGCCGGTCGCGCCCCGGTAGAGCGGATCGACGAAGCGTCGCACTTCTGGCTCTTTTGCGATCAGCAGGCGAGTGAGGTTCGTGGCGCTTTTGGCCATGTATTCGGCTTGAAGGGCATCGCGCTGCGAAGTGGAAACCGCAAACGCCGTGCCGGTCTTCTCGTGCATATCCACAAGCATCACCGATAGAATCGCGATCGTCGCGATCGCCATGATCAGCGCGACGCCTTCTTCGGAGCGCCTCGGGTGCGATTTCGTTTTGCGGTGGTTCATGGGTTGTAGTTTGCGTGGTTCAGGGCGTAGTTGAGTGGAATCGTCACCCTGGTGCCAAACGCCTGGGTCTTTCCCCGGCGACCCGGGCGCTTGATGGCCAGCCGGATCCGCACCTGCGTAGGGAGTCGATTCGGCTGTGCGAGCACGTCCTCGGTGTCCCAGGTTTGGACCCACTCGCTCAACAAGGGGTCGTAGTACTCGACGTTGAACTCTTCGACGTTCTCGACGAGGATCTGTGACTTGCCGCCCCGTCGCGGGTCATCGTCGATTCGATTTTGCTCCCTGCGGGCAAGAACCTGCACGTCCGGGTCGTCCGGACTTTCGGTGACGAAGTAGCTCAGCTCGTTCTGATCCGATTCGCGTGCGTTTCGATACAGACGCCGATGCGAGAACGAAGTGAAATCGATTCGGTCCTCTTTTCCACGGTCCTTTCCGATGAATGCCGTTTCGACGACGCGCAGATCGAGCGAGGGATTGGTGTGGGTCGAAACGAACGCCATGGTGAGCTCCCGAGCCATGCGCTCGAGCGCCATGTGCACGACGCGCGATTCGTCGACATCCCCTTCGACCCGCGCCTTGTTGAGGGCCGTTTGCGCGAAGCCGCCGTAGATCATGGTGGCCACCAAGGCGAGCACCGACACCGCGAGGATGACTTCGAGCAGAGTGAAACCAAGTTTCTTCACTGTTCGTCCTCCTGGCCCGACTCGTCGGTCGGTGCGGGCTGATCGGAAACGAGGTACTGCGTGACGTCGAAGCCACGCTGCTTGGACCCTTCGGTCCACCGGACGGTCACGGTGGCTCTTCGAACTTGCTCTTCGAGAAAAGGCTTCAAGATTGGAAAGCCGATTTGCAAAGCGAGCATCGCGAGATTTCCCGCGTCGCCCGCGAGCGCTTGCTCGGTCGGCCCGCCCGATTCGGTGACCTGGTCGACCGCGTCGTCGACGATTTCCTTTGGATTGTTCCCATCACCATCCTCGTCGTTCTCGCTTTCGTCGTCCCCGGCGCCGAATTCCGGGAGGATGATCCGGTCGACAAGCCAGTCACACTCGTAGCCCTCGACCGGCGCATGCTCACAACAAGAGTCGGTGTCCTTCTTGTCGAGCGCGGGCAGGCCTTCGATCGCGATGATCTCTTCAATCTCACCCATTTTGCAGCGCGCAAGGCTCACTGCGACGTTCTGCCGGCGAGCGCGCGCGGCGATGTTTGCGGCGCCCACCTCGCTCGAGAAGATCGCGGTGAGCGACACGCCGAGGATCGCGACGGCAATCATCACTTCCAACAAGGTGAAGCCAGGTCGATTCACAGCGTATCCTCGACTTCCCCCTCGTCGTCGAGCTCGTCCAGCGGCTCGTAGGCGAAATTGTGAAGCCGTGCATTTCCGGTGAGCGGGTGAATCTCGATGCTGTAGACCGTGTCGCTCGCGTCGCTCAGCTGGATGACGGCGTGTTCAGTCAGCCCACCTGGGAAAAAGTAGACGGAGCCCTCCCCATCGGTTCGAATCTCCGTTTCATGCGGCGTGATCAACGCGTGAACCGAAATCGCATCACCAACCGGCTTGGCGGTATACCGCTCGAGGACCTTGCCGCTTTGGTTCGTAATGGGTTGGAAGGGTGAGGTCGGCTTCACCGGAGTCAGCGGCTCTTCCAGCCTCGCCCTTGCGAGATCCCAGGGGTCGACCGCCTGCCCCTCGTCGTCATCGAGCTGTTCGTTCGTGGCGAGAGTGACCGGTGTCAGGGTCTCCTCGATGGCCATCGTATCCTTCTCGAAGTCGAAGCGGAGTCGCGTCGTCGTGCCCCGTGTGAGCGAGCGGTTGTAGGCAAACTGGGCCGCGCTCATCACTTTGAAGGCAGACGACCGCAGCCGGGTCCGCGTGATCGCGCCCAGGCCAAAGGTCGCCCCCGTGACCACGACCGCGATGATCGCGATCACCAAGATCACCTCGATGAGGGTGAATCCACGGTTCGTTCGAGATGGGAGGCGCCTGAGCATGAGCTGTTAGATGTCGTCCTCGGTGGCGAATTGGAGGTCCGGCCCCGCCGAGACAACCGAGATATCCCCGTCCTCGCAGGTGATCTGAAACGGGGTGTCCCAAGCGTCCGTCGTCCGACGCGTTCCGTCGAGATATCGCTCGGTCACCAAGTCTTCGACCGTCGGGCAGCCTCTTGGATTGTCCGCGACGTAGAGCATCACGGCGGAACGGAGTCCCTGAGCGTCGGTTTTGGTCGTCTTGAGTCGCGCCTTTTCGAGCTGCGGAAGCAGGGCCACTGCTACGCCACCGGCCATCATCGCGAAGATCGTGATGACGATCATGATCTCGATCAGCGTGAAGCCCTCTTGGCGCCTACGGCGGGCCAGTCGTCGTTGCGGGCGCGTGTCAGTCTTGTTGGGCATGGAGCCTCCCGTTACTTTCATTGAATGTTGTCGTCCTTCGAGAGCGAGCCACTCGGGCCCGCGGAAATCACGTCGGCCTCGTCTTCGAAGTAGCCGGGACAGCGAATCGCGAGGGGCCGCCCCCAGCCGTCCTTCGGCATCGAATCGAGGTAGTGCTTCTGAGACAGCGGCGGGTGAAGCAGCTCCGTCTCCGAGTTTGGACAGCGACCGACGTCCGCTCGAAATTGGTCGATGGCTTGCTTCACCTGAGCGACCGCGACCCGGGTGTCGCGGTCCTGGACTCGACGCCGTGCGTAGCGCGCTAATCCGACCGCCAGGATGCCCAGCAGCAGCACCCCAAGCACTGCCTGCCAAGGCGTGTTGCTGAGCGCATTGCGCCAACGTCCCCCTCGGCTTTCCCATGGTAGCGAGACACGTTCTCTTTGTGATCGTCGACTCATACTCGTCTCTCATTGAATCATCTCGTTGAGCTGGAGCAGCGGCATGAGAATGGCAAATGCAATGCCGCCAACGACGACGCCCATGACCACAATCAACACAGGTTCGAGGATCGACGTCATGGCGCCCACTCGCACTTCGATCTGTTGGTCGTAGGCGTCCGCGACATGCAGGAGCATTTCCTCCAGCTGGCCGGTGCGCTCACCCACGGCGATCATGTGCGTCATGATCGGTGGGAATCTGCCTGCTTGCCGCAGCGGTTTGGCGATTCCTTCGCCTTCGCGAACACTTTCGCGCGCGTCTTCGACGATTCGCATCAGCTCTGTGTTTCCAAGAACGTTGCGAGTGATGTCCATGGCTGTGAGCACCGGCACTCCGCTCGCGAGGAGCGTGGCGAGCGTCCGAGAGAACCGGGCCACGGCAACCATGATCAGCAATGGTCCGAAGAGCGGTACGTCCATCACGAAGAGGTCCCACTTCCTTCGGCCGTCATCCGTCGCTTTCCAGCGACGGAACCAGTAGATTCCACCGCCCATCAGAGCTGCGAGGAGCCACCAGTAGTTACTGAAGATGTCGCTCACCCAAATCAACACGCTCGTGTACCAGGGAAGCGCCTGGTTGAAGTTCTCGAAGATCGAGGTGACCTTGGGGACCACGACCGACATCATCAAGAAGAGGATGGCAACCACGACGATGGCCATGACAATCGGATAGGCGAGGGCGCCACGAACCTTGCTCTGAAGCCTGGTTTGGTCGTCGAGGAACTCCGCAAGTCGCCCGAGCACCTCTTCGAGAGTGCCCGACGCTTCGCCTGCGGCGACCATGTTCACGTAGAGGGAGAGAAAAATCTTGGGGTGTGCCTTGAGCGCGTCGGCGAGCGTGCTGCCTTCGTTGACCTTGTTGCGAGTGTCGGTGAACGCATTCTTCAGGTCGGGGTGATCGAGCTGTTCGATCAAGGCGCTCAAGGCTTCGACCAAGGGAACGCCAGAACGGAGCAATACGGAGAGCTGTCGCGTGGCTACCGCCACGTCCACGGGTGAGACACGCTGAAAAAATCGTCGAAAATCGATGTCGCGTGCTGCTTTGCGTGCTGCCTCTGATTGCTCGAGGATCTCCGTTGCCAGGACTCCGTCTCGCTTGAGGAGCGTGCGCAGCCCCTTTGCACTATCGGCATCTCGGACGCCCTTGACCGACTTTCCCCGAGCGTCGATGCCTTTGTATGCGTAGACTCCCATGGTTCAGACCTCTGCGGCCTGGGTCGCGGCCAGCACCTCTTCGACGCTCGTCACGCCCGCAACGACCTGTCGGGCGCCGTCTTCGCGGAGGAGCCGCATGCCCTGGTGTTGCGCGACTCGCTGAATCGCCTTTGAGTCGCTGTTGTTCAAGATTTCACGGCGTACGGGCTCGTCGATCATCATGAGCTCGAAGATTCCGATTCGGCCTCGATAGCCTGTGTTGCTGCACTCGTCGCAACCGCGATGGTGATAGAAGGTCAGCTTACCCGAGTCTGTGCCCGCAGGAACGGGCAGGGTCGGGGGGCTGCTGTTTCCAATCACGGTGGTAGCGGCGAGCTTCTTCAACTCCACCAGCTTCTCTTGGGCGATGGCTGCGTCGATCCCGAGCTCCAGCAAGTCTTGGTTGGTTGGCGAGTACGGGGTCTTGCAAAGGTCGCAGAGCTTTCGAACGAGGCGCTGAGCCAAGACGGCGAGAATCGAAGAGGACAGCTGGTAAGCCTGTATGTCCATGTCGACCAAGCGCGTGATCGCGCTCGGTGCGTCGTTGGTGTGCAGCGTCGAGAGCACGAGGTGTCCGGTGAGCGACGCGTGAATCGCGATCTCCGCCGTTTCGTGGTCACGAATCTCGCCGACCATGATCACATCAGGGTCCTGACGAAGAAAGCTCCGCATGCCTGAAGCAAAGGTCAGACCAATTTTCGGTTGAACCTGCATCTGGCCGATGCCGCGAAGCTCGTATTCGACCGGGTCCTCGGCCGTCAGAATGTTCTTCTCCGGCGTGTTGATCTTGTTCAGACAAGCATACAGCGTGGTCGTCTTACCCGAGCCCGTAGGGCCTGTGACCAGGATGATGCCGTTTGGGCGCCGAATCAGACTCTCCAATTGGTCGAGCTCTCGGCGCGCGAAACCCAGATCGATGAGATTCAGCAGAACCTGTTCCTTGTCGAGCAAACGCATGACTACGCGCTCTCCCTTTGCGGTGGGAATCGTCGACACACGAACATCGATCACTTTTCCCGCAATCTTCTTGGTAATGCGCCCGTCTTGCGGCAGGCGCCGTTCTGCAATGTTGAGACCTGCCTCGATCTTCACGCGACTCACAATCGACGAAAGGAATCCGCGATTCGCTTCCTTGCGCGGAATGAGCCGGCCATCGACGCGGTACCGAACGATCACTTTTTCATCGGTAGGCTCGATGTGAATGTCCGACGCTCGCTCTTTGACGGCCGTGTAGAAAAGGTTGTTGACCCAACGAATCACCGGCGCCTCGTCGGTCATGTCGATCAGGTCCGCAAGCTCTTCGACCTCTTCGCCTTCCTTCGCTTCGGCAAGGGCGGTTTCATCTTTTCGCTCGTAGACCCGGTTAATCGCATCATCGATGCTTTCTTCCGACGCGGCGACCGCAATGATGGTTTTCCCCAGAAGAATTCGGAGGTCGTCGACGGGGAAAGGGTCAAGCGGATTGGCAACGGCAACTCGAACGGTGTGGTCCGATTGGGTCAGAGGGAGCACGTGATTCTGGCGCGCAAAGTTGATCGGGACCGCGTCAATCAGCTCCTCTGGGATCAAATCCGTGGCGAGCTTTTCCACGAACTCCATGCCGACCTCGTCTGCCAAGGCGCGGACGAGCTTCACTTCTTCGACGACGTGGGTCGCAACCAAGAGGTCAGTGAGATCGACGGATCGATCCGCCGCCATTTGCAGTGCGGCCTCGAGCTTGTCCGGCTCGAGCGCGCCGCGCCTAACCAGAATTTCGCCGATGTATCGCTGCTCAAAGCTCATTGCGGGCTGCCGTTCGATTCTTCGTTGCTTGGCTGTTGCGCCTCTTCGGGTGCCTCTTCGCTTGGACTCGCGGCAGGCTCGCCGCTGACGTCGGTCTCCTCCGGACCAGAGGCCGGCTCGTCGGGCTCGATGACCTCATCGGGCCCCTCGGCGTCGGTCGCTTCCCCCGCTTGATCAGGGAGGTCAGGTTCGGGTGGAGACTCTGGCTCCGCTCCGTGCGGGCTCTCAATCGGAGGAGGAGGCGCCCCACCTCCCTCCTGCTCGTCCGCTGCGGTCGGTTGAATCGACTCGATGGGATTCGGCTCGGACCCATCTTCCAATTCGATCCCGTTCGGCCCAATCACATACGTGTCCTCCCCCTCGGTCAGTGACGCGCTGTACGGGCCGATCGGCGAACGCGGCACGTGGTCCGGGGGAGGCTCGAGCTCTGCAGCCTGAGCCAGCTTGATCTCCTCTTCCACGCCGTCGATCTCGTTTACGATCTCGGCGACGAGCCCGCGCGTGCGGGTGTAATCGATGTGCGGTTCGAACTTGTCTTCGCCGAAGACGAAGTAACGGTCGATCATCTGTTGCCGCTCTTGCATCTTGCGCTCGAAGATTTCCCGAAGGTCACCTGGGTCGCGGATGATGTACGGCGTGAGAATGAGCAATAGATTCGTCTTACGCTTCTGCTTGCTGGTCTTGCGAAAGAGGGCACCCAAAATTGGGATGTCGCCGAGGACGGGGACTTTGTCTTCGCTGTTCTGAATGGCGTCGCGCATCAAACCGCCAATGACGATCGTCTGCTGGTCCCGTACCATCACCTCCGTTCGCGCGGTACGACGGTTGATCGAGACGACGCCCAAAGTGCCCGAGGTCGCTCCCTGTTCGGAGATCTCCTCTTCGATCTCGAGTCGAACTTCGTTGTTTGCGTTGATGTGCGGCGTGACTCGGATAGTCGTACCGACGTCCTGACGCGCGACGCTCCCGAGCCCGCCGGCCAGCCCGGCCAGGCTGCCTAGATCCTGTCCGCCTTGGGACGCTTGGGCCAAGGCGCCCAGACTGCCTGCACCGGCAAAGGTGCCCGGCGCGACGCCGTTGGTCTGAAGCGGAATGTTCTCTCCCACGCTGATCTCAGCCTCCGTGTTGTCGATCGCAATGATGTGCGGTGTCGAGAGCACATCCGCGTCGCCAGACTTTGCGAGCGCCGTCACAACGACGCCGAACCCTGGTACCGAGAATCCGACGAGCTGCTGCGAGTTCTCGATGGTCGGTCCACGAATGCCGAGTGCCAAGCCACTGAGGTCGTTTTGCGTGATGTCGATGGACGACGGCGCGTTGAAGCCGAACAGGGATAGCGAGCCATCGGTCGGGAAGTCACCCGCGCCCCCGTGAAAAGCAAAACCGAGGTCTGACGATCGCTCGATTCCAAGCTCCATGACGACCGCCTCGATGAACACCTGCTTCCGCGGCGCATCGAGTCGCTCGATCACCTTCTTGAGCGCCGTGTAGTCATGAAGCGATGCAGTGATGAGCAGAGCGTTCGACTGCTCGTATGCGGTCACCGCGATCTGTCCCTCGAAGAGCGACGCCGTATTGACCGGTGCGGCCCCGGGCCGCGCTGCAGCGCCTCTTGCGGCAGGCGTTGCTCGTGCCCCAGATGAGGCACCCACGAGCGCCGTGAGCGCAGCTGCGATGTCGGTAGCAGCACCGTGCTGGACATAGTGGACGTGGATGCGACCTTCACCCTCTAGCGCGATGTCGAGCTGCCGGATCATCTCGAGGATTCGCAGATAGGCTCGCTCCGTTGCGATGATGATGAGGGAGTTCGTGCGCTCGTCCGCGATGATGTTGCGGATGGTTGGCTCGGCCGAAGAGCCACCCAGTACCGCCGCCGGTGCCTGATTCTGTTTGCCTGCAGCCGGCCTTGCGGTCGCCTGGCGCTTGACCCCTTCGGTGTCGATCGCGAAGATCTCCAGCAATCGGGCAGCGAGGTCGGACGCATTCGCGAAGTGAATCGGTTCGATCCAGGTTTGCGTGCCACTACGAGGTAGGTCGATCGCTACGATCAGGCGCAGCAGGCGGCGAATTTGGGCCCCGGTATCGGTGAGGATCAACATGTTGGTTGGCGCGTACGAGGTGATGTTCGCCATCTTCGACGCAAAGCGCGCCAGCAATGTGGTCACGTCTTCAGTCGAGACGTGATCCAAGTGATGGATCCGCGTGACGTAACGATCAGTAGAAGGAACGGAGCTGCCATCCTCGTATATTGGGACGGTCTGGCGTTCGATTCCCGTCGCCTCGACGATTTTCAGATATCGACCCGCCGGCACAATCGTGAATCCGTTCACCTCGAGAACGGACAAGAACGCTTGATAGGCTTCGGCCACCGTCACCTTCGTTGGGGCAAACACGGTGGCTTTGATTGCGCGGAGCTTCGTTGGGAGAATGAAGCGGCGCCCCGTCATGTTCGAGATCAAGCGAACCAAGTCCGGAAGCTCGGCGTCCTCGAGATTGAACGTCACGCGGGTGCGTGGAGACATCGCCTTGAACTCGACCCCTGTCTCAAACTGCGGCAGCTCGTTTTCGAGCTCCGGTTCTTCTTCAGCCTTGGGCTCAGGCATTGCCTGCGGGCCAGGTCCGGGCGTGGCGGTCGCATCCGCCTTTGGTTGCGCCGGTCGCAGTGGGACGGGCGGGGAGGGAATCCGCGCAGGCGGCTTTGCTGGCGTCGCTTCGTCTCGTTGGGCCACCGCGGCGTGTCCGGTGCCCAACAGGACCGAGCCAACGAGCAAGCAAATGAGCTGGTTTCTAGAAGTCACGATTCATTCCCCGACTGATTTCCCAAGGTGGCGTCTCATTCGATGTTGTAGTCAATGGTAATTTCTTTGTTCTGCCGCTTGACCGCGAGCGTGAGCTTGTCGGCGGTTCGCAATCGAGAATACGCTTCGAGTGCGGTGTCTGGGCTCGTCATGTCGAACCCGTTAATCGTTCGCAGCATGTCGCCGTTTCGAACTCCGAGACGGCCAAGTAGGCTGTTGCGGCGAATGCCGTAGAGCTTGACGCCTACCACGCGTCCGTTCTCTTCGTGCGGGATCACGCGAGCCGACTTCATTAGACTTCCCTGATTCGCCAAGACTTTGTCGACCAAGCCGCGCTGGATGTTGAATTTGGTGTCGCTGAGTTTCTCGATTCCGTCAGTGAGCTCTTCATCGCTCAGGCCAGCGTTCCTGTCGTTCCCCGGCCTGGCGGCCGCGGGCTTCTGCGCGATCGGTGGCCGAGGTAGCATCGCCTCATCTTCTTCAAACATCAGAAGTTGGCATACCCCACTCGAAGCGCTCATCACGACGCTCGAAGAGTGCACCGCAAGCACCCGGGAACCGTCCACGTCCGAGCCCTCGCGATAGAGCATCGTCTTCCCGTCGCTCGAACCGGCGATTGCGGCAAACGACCAGTCTGGGGCGACCGGGCTCACCACGGATCCGACGAGCCGCAGCTTGCCGGTACACTTTGGGGGTGGCCGGTTCGGGTCCCATTCATCGACGGGCTGTCCGTCTTCGCCGAGTGGAATCTCGGGGAGCGGCTCGGCGGTGAGATCGCCGCGCGCCGAATCGAAGATGTTCCTTCGAAGGATCATGGCGGGATCACGCGTGCGGAGAAATGTTGGCGGGGCTGCCGTAAAACGTTTCCCGGGCGGCTTCGGGGCAACGGCGTCGGGCGCGAGCAGCTCGGCCGCCAAGACGCGGGTTGTCCCCTGCGCCAGGAAGAAAGCGCAGAGGGCGAGCGTTATGAGAACGATCGCTACCGAGAACCGTCTTTGTCGCGGAGTTGCCACCGCCGGTTAGTAGAGCAACCACCGTGCCGAATCAAAACCGGTAAAACACGAATAATTTCGTGCATCCGGACAGGGTTTTGACCGGGGTCCATAGACAACGTGGCGGGCCAGATCCGCGACGATTGACAAAATGACATTTGGACAGGCGCGGCCGTTCAGGCGGCCTCGTCGCCCTTCTCGGCCCCGAGCTTGCGATAGATCGTCCGCGCCGAAATTCCGAGAAGCTGCGCGGCGAGCTGTTTGTCTCCGGAAGTGTGCTTGAGGGTCCCGTGAATCACGCTTCGCTCGACCTCGCTCAGCGCGGTCCCGACCGGGAATGTGAAGGCATCGAACTGCGGCTCAGCGCGCGCGACGGGGTCTGGAAGGTCCGCAAGCTTGATCACGCCGCTCTTGTTCAGAACCACGGCGCGCTCAATCACGTTCTGGAGCTCCCGCACGTTTCCCGGCCAGTCATAGGCGACGAGCTGTTGGAGCGCGTCACGGTCTACCCCCAAGGGCTCCTTCTCGTTCTTCGAACAATACGTCGCGACGAAGTGCTCCGTCAGCAATGGAATGTCGTCACGTCGAGCGCGAAGCGGAGGGCTCGTGAGCGCGATGACGTTCAGCCGGTAGTACAAGTCCTCGCGGAACTCTCCGGCCTCCACCGCTGCGTGAAGGTCGCGATTCGTCGCCGCGATAAGGCGAAAGTCAGCCTTCTTGGTTTGCCCTCCAACGGGTTGGTATTCGCCTTCTTGAAGAACGCGAAGCAGTTTCACTTGAACTGCCGTCGACAGCTCGCCGATTTCGTCGAGGAACAGCGTGCCGCCTTGAGCCTCGGCGATGCGGCCGCCGCGTCGCGCCACCGCTCCCGTAAAAGCGCCCTTTTCGTGACCGAAAAGCTCCGACTCGACGATCGTCTCGGGGAGGGCGGAGAGGTTGACGCCGACGAACTGTTTCCTCCCGCTTCGCTCGTGAATATGACGCGCGAGCAACTCCTTGCCGGTCCCGCTCTCTCCGAGGATCAATACGTTTGCCGAGGACGGCGCCGCTTGCGTGGCGATCTCGAGAGCGCTCCGAAGCGACGCTGCTGACCCGACGATGCTCCGGTCGCTGAGCTGCGAAAGTTGCTGGCGAAGATCCTTGTTCTCGACGACCAGCTGCTGCCGCTCCGCTGCCTTGCGAACGGTCTTGACCATCTGGAGCCGCTTTAATGGCTTCTCGACGAAATCGTAGGCGCCGGCGCGCATGGCTTCGACCGCCTTTTCGACGGTCCCGAACGCGGTCATCAAGACGACCTCGGCATCAGGAACCACCGTCTTCAAGGCTTTGACCAGCTCGATGCCGTTCATGCCGGGCATCATCAAGTCGCTCACGACCACGTTCACCGGATGGTGACGGCACAGGTCGAGTGCCTTCTTCCCGCTCGTCGCGGTGAGGACGTTGAACCCCTCTCGCTCGAAGATGCGTCGAAGGGAGTCGACGTTCGGCGCCTCGTCGTCGACGACGAGAACCGAGATCTCGGTTGAATCGGCCATTTGAGACTCTCTGGCAAGCAGTGTTGACACTATGTCACGGGATGACAAGTCGTCCAAATCTTCTGATGCTAAATAACTAGCTGTAATCACTTGGTTTATCTCCGAGCAAATCAATGGCCATGCAGCGTGACACCGGGAGCCGGATGCAATCTATGGGCCAGGTTAGAAGAGGAGGGGAAGCTGGGGCCCCTGAACCGGCTCCCGGCGCGGTGCCGGTTTTGCGGCTTCACCGGCGAGGTACTCGAGGCCGAGTCGATCGCAGTGCAGGGAAAACAACTTTTCAATCATTGCCCAACGGGGCCCTTGCCCAACCATGCGAGCGCCAAAGCGAGCATCGCTCTGCTGACCTCGGCGCATGTCACGAATGGCGCTCATGATCTTGGCGTGCCGCATCGGAAAGGCCTCGGCGAGCCGCGCCGAGAAGACCGGGCCGACCTCGAGCGGCAGCCGTAGGAGAATCTTAAACGCGCTCGAAGCACCGGCGTCTCGTGCGCGCTTCAGAATCTCCGGAATCTGATCGTCGTTGAGGCCAGGGATGATCGGAGCGACCGCCACCGCCGTGGCAATCCCCGCCTCCGATAACATGCGCAGCGTTTCGAAGCGTTTGCTTGGCGGGCTTGCAAATGGCTCGATCGCTCGTGCGTGATCATCGTTCGCAAAAGGAATGCTGAGCGTGACTCGGCAGGCCGACTTGCCGTGAAGGGCCTGCAAAACGTCGACGTCGCGCCGCACGAGCTTGCCCTTCGTGATGATCGTCACTGGGGTTTGGTACTCGGCGCAGACTTCGAGGCAGCGTCGCGTGAGCTGATAGTGCGCCTCGATTGGCTGGTAGCAGTCGGTGTTTCCAGAGAACGCAATCAGCTCGTGCTTCCAAGACTTCTGGCGAAGCCTTGCGCGCAGCCGATCGACGATATTCACCTTCACGACGATTTGCCGCTCGAAATCCGTGCCCGCACCGAAGCCGAGATACGGGTGCGTCGGACGTGCGTAGCAATACGCGCAGCCGTGGAAACAGCCGCGGTACGGATTCACGCTCCAGCGAAACCCAACGTCCGGGCTTTTGTTCTCGGATAGCGCGCTCTTGGCGTGCTCTTCGTGAACCCGAAGATCCGCGGGCGGAGCCTCACCCTCCCAGTCGATATGGGCTTCTCGAAAGCGATTGGGTGGGTTATCGCGCGATCGAGGCACTGAACGCGTGTATAGTAACGCGGCGACCTCAGTTTGGCAAACGAAGAACGGTTCGCGGATTTAGTCCGCGTACGGGATTGCCTCGCAGGCCTCGTGGGCTCCCTGCCACCTCATCAAGGTCGTCTCCGGTTTTCCATCGTCGTCGTATGCGATGACCGCGTAGGTCAATCCGCTGTCCTGGCCCAGGTACTGAAGGTCCAGGTTGATCATCTTCACCCAGGTTCCCGTATTCACCAGGATGCGGTCGTTCGGGAGCTGCAGAAACCGGGGGCCGTGGCTGTGGCCGACGATCAAGGTATGGGCGCCGCGGGTCTTGTTGAGCGCGCGGATCGCCCGCTCGTCGTAGCCGCCGCTGGTGACTTCGAGCACCTCTTCGCGCACCAGCCGCGGCAAATTCATGATGCGGTCGCGCCAGGCTCGAATCGTGAAGACGCGGTGACGAAGGAAGTAGATCGTCGAGCGCCACAGGAATTTGAGCACGAAACCCGGATCGAGCAGCGCCGACGACCAAAGGAATCGACGCAGAGGTTGGATTCGATCGATGTGGCTTCGAATCTCTTTGAGCGGATTCATCACCTCGAGGATCCACAGGCTGCCCCAGGGCAAGGCCAGCACTTCGGTTCCGTCTCGGCGCGTTCGCGTCATCTGTGCGTAGTCCACGCGGTGAATGCGTTCGAACTGATGGCCATGGCGAACCTGTATGCCTTCGGGAAGGTAATAGGTGTCGGACGAAGTCACGAAGTGGACGCGCTCGGCAGCCTCGCCCGGCGCGACGTATCGAAGGAAGAGCTCTTGAACACCGGCGAACCAAAATTCCATGTCGTGATTTCCGGGAAGATAAGTCACTCGGTTCGTCGGCTTGTGAATGAACTCGCGGAGCGCGAGGACGAACCTCGGGTGTCCTTCGAGGCACTGCTGCAGCTTGGCGATTGCGATGTCTTCGGTCACCTCGGTCGGCCACTGTTCCGCAATCTTTACTTTCAAGAGATCGAAGATGTCCCCGTTCAGAATCAGCTCGATGCTTCCCTCGGAGCCCGCACGATTTTGGTAGAATGCGAGGAGCTCGACGAAGCGTTCGTCGTGGATGAAGTCCTCGAGCGGATTCAGCTGACCACGCCGGGTACCTGTCCCGAGATGCAGGTCGCTAATCACAATCCGAAGAAGAGTCACGGTTCGCCACCTCGAATTGAGGTTACGCAGAGGGGAGTGCGATGCGCCAGCTTATTACAAGCCGCTCGACTTGAGGCTCTGGTTTTGCTCCTCGCTCAGTGGAAGGTGAAGGCCGCACTCCCGTGTTTTGCCGAGGATACGGCCGTCGCGGGGATCCATCTCCGCCGTGGTTGGAATCGTAGAATGGTGGTCACCAATCGAGCGGTACCCTTGCTCGACCATCGGATGGTAGGGGAGTTCGTATCGGTCCATGTAGGCCGTCATATCTTTGCTGGTCCAATTCAAGACGGGGTGAACCTTGATTCGGCCGTCTTGGCGATCGACTCGTCGCAGCCCGGCGCGATGCTCAGTTTGCTCGGCACGTAAGCCCGCCATCCAGGCCTCTGCGCCAAGCTCACGAATCGCCCGTTGCATCGGCTCGACTTTGTTGATTTGCAGGTAGCGGTTCACGCCATCCTCGCCCTGCTCCCACAGTTTCCCGAACAACGCTTCCTGACGAGCCGGAGACATCTGCGCGGAGTAGAACCGAACGTCGAGATTCAAGCGTTGGATCAGCGCTTCGGCGAATTGATATGTTTCGGGAAAGAGGTAGCCGGTGTCGACGCAAACGATCGGCGTTCGAGGAGCCACCCGGTGCACCAGATGCAACATCACGGCCGAGGTCGCGCCGAAGCTGGTCGACGCGATGAGCTTCTCGCCGTATCGGTCCGAGGCCCAGCCGATGAGCTCCTCCGCGGTCGAGGCCCCGACGGCTCGATTTTCTTCACCGAGGTCGGAATCGATTGAGGCAATGCGGGCAGCTTCCATGGTGACTCGGAGTAACTTGACAAGTCTGCTGCGCTTTTGCAACGCGTCCAGGGCAGAGTGGGCAGCCTAGGCTCTAAAAGCTGAAAAATACAGCAATTTTTGTCGCTAGACTTGCGAAGAATTGTTGACTTATTTAGTCAAATATCGCGGAGCGTGACGAATTCCTCGGCGGCGGTCGGGTGTATCCCGATGGTGGCGTCGAAATGGGCCTTCGTCGCGCCCGCCTTGATGGCCACCGCGAGGCCCTGGATGATCTCGGCCGATCCGTGGCCTGCCATGTGGCAGCCGACCACTCGATCGTCTGATGCGTCCACCACGAGCTTGACGATGGTGTGCTCTTTTCGTTCGCTCAGCGCGAGCTTCAAGGGCGTGAAGACCGACTTGTAGACACGCACATCCTGACAACGGTGCCAGGCCTCCGTTTCGGTCATGCCCACCGTTGCGAGCTCCGGCTGACAGAACACCGCCGTCGGAATGCTGGCGTAGTCGATACGGTGCTCACCCCCGCCGTAGAAATGATGGGCGAAGTGCATCCCTTCGGCGACGGCGACCGGGGTGAGCTGGATGTGATCGATGACATCGCCAACGGCATGAATCGACGGGACCGAGCTGCTGTAGTTTTCGTCGACGACGACACCTCCGCGCTGACCAAGCTCGACGCCGAGCTCTTGCAGCCCGAGGCCTTCGACGTTGGGCTCGCGTCCGATTGCGAAGATTGGGAAGTCGGTTTCGAGCAGCTCCCCGCTGTTGAGCCGGGCCTCGAATGCCGAGTCCGTCTTTCGAATCTCCGCGACTTGAGTTTCGAGAACAATCCGCATCCCCTTGGCCTCGAGCTCGGCGTGAAGGTGGCATCGCAGGTCGTGATCGAATCCGCGCAAGATCTCTTCGCCCCGGTGGATCAGGGTCACATCGACCCCGAGCGCGCAGAGCATCGAGCCCAGCTCGAGTGCGATGTAGCCCGCCCCCACGATCATCATTCGTCTCGGAAGCTCTTCGAGCGAGAACACTGCGTTCGACGTCAAGGCATGATCGCGCCCGGGAATGTCAGGAACGATCGCCTTACCACCCGTGGCGATCAAGATCCTGTCGGCCGAGCGGCGGAGGTCTCCAATTTCTATCGTATGCGCGTCGAGCAGCCGCACCCGTCCTCGCATGATATCGACTCCGGCTCTATCGAGGAGACTTTCGTAGATCCCATTGAGCCGAGAAATCTCGCGGTCCTTGTTTTTCTTGAGCGTGGCCCAGTCGAACGAAGGCTGCGTCGACCAGCCGTAGCCCTTCGCGTCGTTCAGGTCATACGCGAAATGGGAGCCGTACACGAAGAGCTTCTTGGGGATGCAGCCGACGTTGACACAGGTTCCACCCATTCGATCGATTTCTCCGATCGCCACCGCTGCGCCGAGCTCGCTTGCCACGCGAGCGGCCCTCACTCCCCCCGACCCCGCGCCAACGACGAAGAGGTCGTAGTCGTATTCACTCATGGTCACTCACTTAGGGCGGTAGCTACCAGCCTGCAAACTCGCGAAGAGCCGCCGGGACCGAAAGCTCCGTGCAACCGCCCTGAAGGAGAGTCATCGCGCCGTCTTGGGTGACGCCCACGTAGAGCTCGCGCGAATCATCGGGCACGAGGGAAACGAGCCGTTCGGCGACCCCGGCCTTGGATAGAAGCACATTGAGCGCGCGGACCAGGGCGCGGACCGCGACGGTGCCCTGCTCGGCGTCCTCGTCGTCTTCATCCGCCACGGCGCTGAAGTGCTCCCCGGCTCGGAGGACCAAAGGCCCGTCGTCGGTCCCAATTCGCTGGAGCTCGACCGGAGCGACCTCGGGATTCAGGCTTGCCAATGATGCCACCAGCTGGTGCGCGTTCACCGAGAAATAATCGTTGTGCATGAACAACCGATCGCTCGAGCGGCGGCGCAAAGCGACCGAGGTGTCGTCGTTGCCTCGGTAATAGAGCTCCAGGAGGTCCATCCGGCGGGAATCGATTCCGCAATCCTCGAGGTTCGACGTGATGGCCGCGAGCTGGTCCGCGTCGAGCTCGGCGGCGAGACCTGCAGCGTTGAGAAGGCGCACGAAATCCTCGTCGCGCTTGGAGTGGGTAGCGCTCTGTGCCTGAGGATGCGGTCCCCCGGCTGGCGGACGGACCGACTCTTTTAGCGACGCTGTCATGACCCCCTTCGCAATTCAGTGTTCAACAAATGACGAAAAAGGTCGAACCTGTGGCAAGAATTGCCGTCCCGAGGCGGCGAAACCGCTGTATTTCCAGGCATTGTCAACCCTAGGCGAGCTGCTAGCGAATCGTGCGGTGCCCGTGGATGCCCAGGATTCTCGTCGTGTCCACCCGCAGCGAGAGCAGCAGCGTGAACAGGCGGCGCGAGGTTTCCAAATCGAAGCCGAAGTCGCGGAGCTCGCGTTTGAGCACCCGGCCCGCACGGTCGTGGGTCACCTTCTTCGCCATGTCCAGTGCCTCCATCTGGTTGAGGCTATCCGCGTCGGCGATTTGGCGAACGATATCGATGTATTCGGTAATGTGCTCGGACAGCAGCTGGTGCGGAATCACACTTGTCCCGATCACTTGCTCCTGATCGCTTTGAAAACTCATCTCGAACCCTTGCTCCGTGACGCTCACAAGAAGGCTCGCTGCCTCCTCGATGTTGCTCTTGGCCTTCGAAAGGAGCTCTCGGACAATCGCGTCCCACTCGGTGTGCTGGGCTTCCGAGCCGCGCTGCAAGGTGCGCTCATCGATGTGCACTGCGTTCAGAGCCATGGTTCGACCATATCAGCTTCGACTCCGTCTGCATCTCCGGCCGCTTGGCTGCTATGGTCTTCCGGTGGCACCGGACTTGAGCGAGCGCAGGCAACAAATCGTTTATCGTTGGGACCTCGACAAGACATACCTTCGTACCGAGTTCGACACGCTCCGCGACCTGGTGCGCACGGCATTCGAGCCGGCCTCCCGCAAACAAGCCTATCCGGGTGCGAGCACGCTCTTACGCGAGATCCGAGCTACCGATCCTGCGGCGATCTTCATTTTATCGGGCAGCCCCGAGCAGATGCGCAGCGTGCTCGAGGCGAAGCTTAGGCTCGATGGAATTCACTGGGACGGGTTCACGCTCAAGCCGAGCCTACGGAACCTCGTTCGCGGCAAGTTTCGATTCCTCCGCGATCAACTCAGTTACAAGCTCACCGCGCTGCTTCGCTCGCGCACCAACGTGTCGCCCGAGACCGACGAGATCCTCTTCGGTGACGACGCCGAAGGAGATGCGTTCATCTATTCGCTGTACGCGGACATCGTGGCCGGTCGCGTCAGCCAGGAGCTCTTGATGAAGGTCGCCGAAGCCGCCGAGGTCTATCCGAACGACATTCCACAACTCGTACGCATCGCCGCCCGGGTCCCTCGTGGCGACACGGTTCGACGCATCTTCATTCATCTCGAGCGCGTCTCTTCGACCGCTGGGTTTGGAGATTTCGGTCGGCGCGTGTGCCCCTTCTACAACTACTTTCAGCCCGCGTTGGTTCTGCTCGAAGACGGCGCGCTCGACGCACAAGCGGTGCTGAGGGTTGGAGCGGATCTGGTGGTCGCCCATACCTTCAACCCGGAAGTGCTCGTCGCGAGCTTCGATGACCTTTGCCGACGGGGCTACCTGAGTAAGGACGTCGTCGATCGGATCTCCGAAGTCTCGGACAGCATCGAGGCTTCCACGTTCGGCCAAGCGTCGGGGCCGCTCCGGGCGCTCGTCCACGCCATGGAGGCCGCTCGCGCCGAGCTTCCAGATCAAGTGGAGGTGGATGCAGTCAACGAGGACTACCTCGCACTATTCGCCAAGGACCGAGCACGCGCCAAGGCGGCGAAGCGTCGCGCGCTCTGGACACGTGAGAGCCCCTAGGCCGCACTCCATTTTGCTCAACGAACGATATCGAGCGCGTCCGCCGCCAGCTCGCCGAGCGTCGTCTTGGTTTCGTCATCGAAATCTTCGATCGTCACGACTCGCGAATCACCCAAAAAGCGCTCGAGGTCAGCAATCGATTCGGGGTCGCGCAGTTGAGCAAGCGATTCGATGGCCGCTGCAATGATGTCCCCGTTTGGGTGATCGAGAAAGCGGCGAATCAATCCGAGGGCGCTCGGCTCGGCGATCTCGGCGAGGACCCAGGGCAGCTCGGACATGGCGAGCCCGTCCGCCTTGCGATCCAAGGCTCGCTCGATGCCACGCGCCACCTCGGCGTAGCGCTCGTAGCCCAGGTCTCGCAGCGCTTCGCCTGCCGCGACCCGCACTCGCGGCTCCGCATCGTTCAAGATGGCGATGAGGGCGTCTGTCATCCGGGGGCCAGGAACCTGCGCACAGAGGTCCGCCAGCCGTTCGAGTCGCATCGTGCCTTCGCCGCGGTCCTCCATCGCGAGGGCATGCTCGGTTTCGCGTTCGAGTAGTGCGACCAGCTCCTCGGCGTCCTTATGCCGAAGCAAACCGTGCTCGGCCATTCGCAGTGCGCGGTCGGAGTCGAAGATACGCTGAAGCTCATCGGAAAGTGACATCGTTCGAACCATCCTTCAGGGCTCACGCCCCGTCGAGCGCAAGTGCTCGAGCTCGACGATCAAGGATCGAACGCGATCCACCGCATCGCCGGATTCCTCTTCTCGATAGCGCCGAGTCAGCTTCATGTCAGGTGAAAGGCTCCAGCCGGCACCCGGCGTCGTAACCAGCGGCATGAGCTTCGCGGGGTCGAGCGGGGTGTCCTCTCGCAGGTGCAGGGTCACCCGCCTGCGGTCTGCTTCACAACCGAGGGCGCGAAGCTCGCGGAGCAGTGGTTTGACCGACATCAAGCGAATGAAGGCGCGCGCCGGAGGCGGAGGCGCTCCAAAACGCTCTTCCATCTCGATCGCCAGATCATCGACCGAAGCCTCGTCCACAGCGGTCGCAAAGCGCCGGTACAGCGAGAGACGGAGCCCGATATCGTCGATGTAATCCTCGGGGAGATAGTGTTCCAGCTCGACCGAAAGCTCGGGGTCAATTTCCGACTGAAGCGGCTCGCCCTTGAGCTCCGACACGGCTTCATTGAGCATCTGCACGAACATGTCGAAGCCAACGAGCGACGCATTGCCGCTCTGCTCCGAGCCCAAGAGATTGCCGGCGCCTCGAAGCTCCATGTCTAGGGTCGCGACTCTGAAGCCCGCGCCAAGGCCGGAGAACCGCGCGAGCGCCTCCATGCGAATTCGAGATTCCTCCGACATCTGGTTGGGCGGTGGAGTGATCAGGTAGCAGTACGCGCGCTGGTCTGAGCGGCCCACGCGGCCTCGGAGCTGGTAGACCTGAGCCAACCCCAAGGTGTCCGCTCGGTCGACAAGCATCGTGTTGGCGCGCGGGATGTCGAGCCCGCTTTCGACGATCGCAGTCGAGCATAGGACGTCGTATGCGCCCTCCACGAAGTCGGTCATCGTCCGATCGAGCAGCGCTGGCTTCATTTGGCCGTGCGCAATGGCGATCCGCGCATTCGGAAGCAGATCTTGAATGCGCTGAGCGCGCTCGTACAAGCCGTCGATGCGGTTGTAGACGAAAAAGACCTGGCCACCGCGACTGAGCTCTTGCTCAATCGCTTCTTTGATCAAATGGTCGTCCCAGCGGCACACGAAGGTTCGCACGGAGCGTCGGTCCTGGGGTGCCGTCGTGATCAACGAAAGGTTGCGCATACCACCGACCGCGAGCTGCAGCGTGCGCGGAATCGGCGTCGCGCTGAGCGTGATCACGTCGATGTTGGTCCGAAGCTTCTTGATGCGCTCTTTGTGCGTAACGCCAAACCGCTGCTCTTCGTCGACCACCAGGAGCCCGAGCGCGGCGAAGTGAACGTCTTTGGAGAGAACCCGGTGTGTTCCGATGACAACGTCGACGGTGCCATCCTTCAGGCCGGTCAGCACTTCGAGCTGCTTGCTGCGCGAGATGAATCTCGACAGCACCTCCACGCGGAGTGGGTATCCATCCAGGCGAGAGGAAAAAGTCCGATAGTGCTGCTGCGCCAAGACCGTCGTCGGGCAGAGGACCGCCACTTGCCGTCCACTCATCGCCACGCGAAACGCGGCCCGAAGCGCAACTTCCGTCTTTCCGAAGCCCACATCTCCACAGACGAGCCGGTCCGTCGGCTGCGGCTGTTCGAGGTCAGCCATCACGTCTTCGATGGCCTTTTCTTGATCGCGGGTTTCTTCGAACGGGAACGTTGCCTCGAACTCCGCGTATGCGGGGCCAGTTGGCGCGAATGGCTCCCGCTTGACGGCGGTCCGCTCCGCGTAGAGCTTTAGAAGCTCCTCGGCCATCTGCTGCACGGCCTTGTGTACGCGTCCCTTCTTGGTTCCGAACGTCGTGCCGCCCAATCGATCGAGCTTCGGCTGGTGTCCTTCGCCGCCTTTGAACTTCTGGATCACCCCAAGTCGGGTGACCGGGACGAACAGTTTGTCGCTACCGGCGTACTCGACGACCATCACCTCGACGGTCTGAGCGGTACGACCGTGAAGTCGGTCCATCGCGGTCAGGCTCAGCTCCTTGTGTTGCAGACCGAGGTACTTTCCCACTCCGTGGTCGACGTGGACGACGAAGTCGCCTGGGCTCAGCTCTCGAAGGTCTTCGAGAAAGCGCTGTTGTTGACGGCGCGTTTGGCGCTGGCTGCGGCGCTGCCGAACCCGGGATCCGAAGATCTCTTCCTCGGTCACATAAGCAATGCCTTCGCTCCAAAGCACGAACCCGTCGCGAAGCTCGCCCAACGTCGTTTCATCCAAGGTCCGTGCTGCCACGCCGTAGCCCTTGAGTAGATCGATTAAGCGGTCGGCCTGGTGCTGAGTTCTGCCGACCAGAGAGACTCGCAGGCCTTGCTCCGTCCATTCCCGGAGCTGGTCGGCCAAGGGTTGCAGCCCCCGATCTCCGTGTCCTTTTTGCGCACGTAGCTCCGAGATGAGCGGCTGCTGGTCCGACGCGCTCACTCGAATCAATGCGTCGCCCGGTGATGCAAAAGCGGCGACGATCGGCCCTTCGTCGTCGCCAGCGGCGCCATGAACCGCCAAGCGATGCGATACCATTGCCGGGTACCCGAGAAGCTGCTGAGCGAGCTCTTCTTCGCTCATGAAGTATGCGGACAATTCGAACGTGGGCCGGTCGCGCCGCGCAGCGTGCTCGTCCTTTCCCTGTTGCTCCTCGACTCGAACCGAGCTCGCGATGGCCAGAGGATCGGCCAAAACCAGCCGCAGGTCGTTTGGAAGGTAGTCGAAGAGGGTGTCGAGCCGATCGAAGTAAGCCGGCAGCAGCGCGTTCGAAATCAAAGCACCGGAGCCGCGGTCGAGCTCGGCTACCATCTCTCGAGCTTGTAGGGTGGGCATGTTCATTTCGTCGCAAATCTCACGCACAACCCGCTTGGCTCGAGCGATGGCGACGGGCGTGTCCGGCACCTCCCGTGCGGCGGCAAGCTGGAGCGAGTCGATCTCGTCCGCGGTCTTCTGATCGTCGGGGTTGAAACGACGAATCCGGGAGACCAGGTCGTCGTCGAGCTCGATTCGAAAGGGGAGGGCCGCATCCGGACCGTAGACGTCGACCAGGGCCCCACGTGCGGAGAACGTTCCTCGATCCTCGACTAGCGGGACTCTGAGATAGCCGAGCTCCAACAAACGCCGGACGAGGTCGTCGCGTTCGAGCCGCTGCGCGATTTCGATCGAAAGAAGGCCGGACTTCACGTGTGCGACCGGTGGAACGCGGCGAAGGAGCGCCGGGGCGGGAATGATCAGTACGCGCCAGGGTTGCTCTTCGGCGAGCTGCGCCAAGACGGCCATGCGCTGCATCTCGGCGCGTCGGTCCGGCACGACGTCGAGGAGTGCGCTCGTATCCGCCGCGGTGAACAGCAGGACGTCGGCGTTTTCGGCTTGAAGGAGGAAACGGAGATTCGACTCGTGGCGATAGGCTTCTTCGAGGTCGGCCGAGACGACCACGAAACGTCGATCGGGGTGAGCCGAGGCCGCCTCCGCGATTGCCCAGTCGAGGGCGCCCCGAGGGATGGACGCAACGTCGATCCGGTCATCGGACCCGAGTGCCACCACCAGATCACGAATCGGTGCGTTCGCGTTCTCTAGCGCCGCTTCAAGCGACATCGGGTTGCTTGCGCATGACCTGTCGGATGCGCTGGGCTAGCCACGGAGGCGTCACGACGGTGGTGGCCATCACCATGAGAACGATGGCCGCATACACGCCCGCTGCGATGAGCGGCTCGCCTTCGAACGTGATGCCTGCGCCGACGTTGGCGAAGATGAGCCCGACCTCACCGCGAGGGATCATGCCGATGCCGACGGTGAGCCTGTCCGCGGTTCCACCGCGGACGCCCAGGCCTGATACCAGCTTTCCGAAGATCGCGACGATCGTCAGCGCGAGGGCGAGGAGTAGGGGCTCCATTCCGATGCCTCCGAGCTTCACCATCATGCCGGTACGAACGAAGAAGATCGGGGCCATCACGGCGACGATGGGTCCAATGATCTCGGTGAGGTCGTGTGCGGACTTGCGGCCAAACGGCCTGACGTGGACCTCGTCGAGGATGAGCCCCGCCGCGAAAGCGCCTACGATCGGAGCGAGACCGGCGGCGCCCGAAATGCCAGCGAGAAGGAGGCAAAGGCCAATCGCGACCGCAGCCAGGACATCCTGGGTCCGAAGCCTCGAGGCGAAACGAAACACGCCGGGCATGACGTAGGCGCCGAGAAGGAGTGCGCCAATGAGGAACCCGGCGGCTAGTCCGATGATCTTCGTGAGATCCAAGGGGCCGGGCATCGCACCGAACTCGGCGATGCTGGCGACCACGGCAAGTACGATGAGTCCCAGGACGTCGTCGATGACCGCCGCGCCCAGAATGACGCGAGTCTCGGGGCGGGCCATTGCATTGAGGTCCTTCAAGACCCGCGCCGTGATCCCCACGCTCGTTGCGGCTAGCGTTGCGCCGATGAAGAGGTGGAGCGAAAAGGGCTCCTCGGGAAGCAGCCAGAGGCTCACGCCGTACCCAAGCATCATGGGCGCGACCACGCCGATGATCGCCACGAGTCCGGATGTTGGAGCGACCGCGCGCATTTCGGTCAGGGTCGACTCGAGGCCGACCTCGAAAAGCAACAGGACGACGCCGAGCTCCGCAAGAAACTCTACCGGCACCAGCTCGGCCGCGCCGTCGAAGGTATGGATGCCGAGGAGACTCAGGTTCCCGAGCACGATGCCGACGCAGAGCTCACCGAGAACGGACGGCTGATTCAGGCGCACCGCGACTTCGCCGCCGAGCTTCGCTGCGAGGATCATCGCGGCGAGGATGAGCCAGACTTCGTAACTCAGTCCGTGACCATCGCCGCTGGCCAGCGCAATGGCTGGTATCGCCGCGAACAGAAGAAGCAGAAGGAAAAACCGAGCCGGTCGGCGGCGCATCGCGCGGGACCATAGATACGGAGGTCTGCATGGGCAAGGCAGCCGCGCCGGACCGAGCTTGCCAGCGATGGGTGCCTGGGGTAAATGAATGGCGATTCAGTTAGGGGAGAACCATGGAGCGACACCTATTTTCCGAGGAACACGCGATCTTCCGAAGCAACTTCCGGCAGTTCGTCGAAACCCGTGTCCTCCCGAAGCAAGCCAAGTGGCGGGCGCAGGGGGTGGTCGACCGCGAGATCTGGCTCGAAGCCGGTGAGGCGGGCTTTCTCTGTCCATGGATGGAAGAGGAGTACGGCGGCGCCGGGGGCGACTTCCTTCATTCGGTGATCGTCATGGAAGAGCTCTCTCGAGCGTACGAATCGGGCTGGGCGGCAAGCCTTCACTCCGACATCATCGTTCCTTACATTCACGCCTTTGCCAGCCCCGAGCAGAAGTCCAAGTGGTTGCCCGGCTGTGCCAGCGGTCAGACCGTCACCGCCCTGGCGATGACCGAGCCTGGGACCGGTTCGGACTTGGCGGCGATTGCAACCACCGCCAAGCGCGAGGGCGACCAGTATGTGATCGACGGAGCCAAGACCTTCATCTCGAACGGTATGAGCTGCGACCTCGTCGTCGTCGCGGCCCGAACGGCAAACTCCGAGGACCCGCACCGCAGCGTATCGCTGTTCGTCGTCGAAGCGGACGCTCCGGGGTTCATCCGGAGCCGCAAGCTCGAGAAAATGGGAATGGAAAGCCAAGACACCGCCGAGCTCGCCTTCGACGATTGTCGAATCCCCGCCGGCAATCTGCTGGGCCAAGAAGGAATGGGATTCATGATGCTCATGCAGCAGCTTCAACAAGAGCGGCTCTGCGTGGCGATCCTTTCGCAGGCCAGCGCCGAGAAAGTCCTCGAAGATGCGATCGCCTACACGCAAGAGCGCAAGGCCTTCGGGCGCTCGATTTCCAAGTTCCAGAATACGCAGTTCACGCTGGCGCAATGCGCGACCGAAATCGAGGTGGGTAGGGCGTTCTTGGACAGTCTCGTCGGACGCCACGTCGCCGGCGAATACCTCGTGAAGGAGTGCTCGATGGCCAAGCTTTGGCAGACTGAAATGCAGGGCCGCATCGTGGACGCCTGTCTTCAGCTCTACGGAGGCTACGGCTACATGCTCGAGTACCCGATCAGCCGCGCGTACGTCGATGCCCGCGTGCAACGAATTTATGCGGGCACCAGCGAAATCATGAAGGTGATCATCGCCAAGCAGATGGGGCTCTAGGACATTTGAATCTTGACCTACTGGCTGGGGTTTGCTTAGGTCCGGCTGTGACAACTGACTCCGGTTCAAAGGACGGAAAGGACGCGCCTGAGGGCACAGATCCGCCGTCAAATCCGGGCTCGGACGCGGGGCCGCGCGTGAGCCGGATGCGGGTGGGAGGAGAGGACATCCTCGTATTGAGCGTCCCACTTCCGCAGTTGCACTATCCCCAAGGCACCACGTCGGCGGAGCACGAAATCATCGATGCTGTACTCGAAGGCCTCACTGTCAAAGAGATCGCCGAGCGGCGCAACGCTTCCCTGCGCACCGTGACGACGCAGCTTGGTGCGATTTTCCGCAAAGCCAACGTCAATTCACAGGCCGAGCTAATCGCCATCATGACCGAAGACGCAGCCAACGAAGCAGACGGCGCCTGAGCTGGCCGTCCATTCGAGCTACGACTTCTGAACGAAGCGTGATGCAAAAAAAGACGACGCGGTCGGTCAGCCCGTTATCCGACCGACCGCGTCGATGCCCAACTCAAGAGTCGAGCAGGTGGCTGAGCGCACGATTTGGATCTCTGTCTGCTTAGCCCCTGTTGGATTCTTAATACGTCGTCTGGCAGATCTTATCCATACGTAATTGTTCACACTGCATACGTAATTGTTTACTTGTTGCTCGGAAACGGCCGGACAGCGTGCCACCTGTTCAGCGCGACGTTACGCTCGGGCCAATGCTGTAATGAAAGCGGCCATCCCGGGCCACGCCATGCCGGGCGGCAGGTTGATGATCGGCTGCTCCATGCCGAGCTCACGCCGGCGCGCGATCTCGCGGCGGCAATAGATCGGATCGCCCGAGATCGTGAGGGCTTCGATCATATCGTCCGTCACCGCATCGGGCGCCATCTTGCGGGTCGCCTTGTCGGTGTATAGCCGAGCGATTTCGTCGCATTCATCCGAGTAGCCAAAGCCGCTGAGGAGTTGCTTGTAGTAGTCGCCCATGCCGCCAATGTAGAAGGAGATGATCTCCCGCGCTTTTCTCGAAGCGCCCTTCCCGGGAATTGGAATGACCGTGGTGAAAGGTGCGGTCGCGATTTCATTTGGGCTGCGCCCCGCTTTAGCAGCACCCTCTGCGATCCATGCACGCCCATCGCTGAGGCGGTTGTACGGCCAGAAAATCGGCATCCAACCGTCGGCCATCTCCCCGATGCTCGTGATCGACTTCTGTTTTAGCGCGGCCACATAAATTGGAATGTGCCGGCGCGTTGGTTTGAAGTCGAGTGTGAAGGGCCGGTACTGACGGAGTTTGGTGTCGGCTTCGCTCAGCGGTCGCCCGTCGAGCATGGTGCGTACGACGCGGATGACGTCTCGGGTCTGCGTGAGCGGCTTTTCGAAGTCGCGGCCGTGGAGGCCCTCAACGACATTCTTCGCACTGGTGCCGATTCCGAGGATGAACCGACCGCCGCTGATTTCGTCGAGCGTAGCGGCCTGCATGGCGATGAGCGCCGGCGAACGGCTGAAAACGTTGATGATGCCGGTGCCGATCTTGATTCGCTTGGTCTTGAGAGCGATTTCGGTGAGCAGGGAAAAGACTTCGTACCCCCAAACCTCTGGGAGCCAGAACGAGTCGTACCCCAGGCGGTCTGCCAAGATGGCGGCCTTGACGTAGGTCTTGCGATCGTACTCACGCCAAAAGGCCAGAAGGCCCGTGGATTGCTTGTCTAGCATCGCCTTGCTCCTTGAGAGATTCTTTTAGGTCCCGAACAGCGCTCGTGCCAGTCGTTCTCCTGTGCCGCCCGGGAAACCAAGGTTACTTGCCGCGGAACTTCGGCTTCCTTTTCTCGAGAAACGCACTGACGCCTTCTCTGAAATCGTCGCTCTGATAGCACCGCTCGATCGAATCGTTGATGCGCGCCGTGTCGCGTTCGGCTTCGAGCTTGGCGAGCTCCTGCAGGCTGATCTTGGCGCTGCGGATGGTGAGCGGGGCGTTCTTGGCGATGATCTGAGCTAGCTCGTCCACGCTCCCGTCGAGCGAATCCTTCGCGAAGACCTCGTTCACCAGCCCGATGTGTCGCGCTTCCTCGGCGCCGACTCGTCGTCCGGTGAAGAGCAGGTCGGCAGTTTCGGAGAAGCCCACGATTCGGATCAAGGTGCGGATCCCCGCCGTGTGGTAGCCGAGGCCTAGACGGGCCGGTGGAACTGCGAAGCGGGCGTCGTCCGCGGCATAGCGAAGGTCGGCTGTCAGAGCGATCGCTGCGCCTCCTCCAATGCAGAAGCCATGGATGGAGGCGATCAATGGCTTTTCCAGCGCCTGCAAGGCGGCAAATGCGCGCGCGGTGAGCGCATCATAGTCTCTTCCAGAATTTCCCGTCCGGGTCTTCTCGAACTCCGAAATGTCAGCGCCCGAGACGAAGGCTTCCGACCCTGCGCCACGCATGATCACGACTCGAGCCTCCGAGTCCTCTTGCAAGGTCTGGACGGCGCTGGGAATCTCGCCCCACATGTCGACGGTGATGGCGTTGCGGCGCTCTTGGTGGTCGAAAACCATCCACGCAATGGGTCCCTTCCGTTCGATTCTCACCTGTCCGCTCATGAGCGCCTAGCCTAGAGCATCCGGTTGATCACGGCCTTGCGGCGAATCTCCTCGAGGAAGATCTTTTCTTGGCGGATCATCGCAGCGTCCAACATCTCGCGAAACAGCTCCTGCTTCATCTCGTCGAAGGAGGGGAAATCCGTGCCGACCTGGCGCTCCTCCAAGAAAAAGATGTGAAACCCCTTGGAGCCCCTCACCGGTTGGCTGATCTCACCGGCGCTGAGCGGCAGGATTGCTCGCTCCAACTCCTCGGGCAGATCCCCCTTCGTCAGCCAACCGAGGTCGCCTCCTCCGAGCTCCAGCGCCTGGGCTTCGAAATTCTCCGCGGTCAACGTCGCGCGGAGCTCAACCGCCTCCTGACGCTTCGCGGCCACCTGGATGGCCGACGCTCCCTCCCCAACGGGCACCACGAGGTACCCAACGTGAAAACGGATGTCGTTGCCTTCGCCCCTGGCGCGTTCTTCGTAGCGAGCACGAACCTCTTCCTCCGTCACGTTCACTCGTGAGCGAACGCGCTCGTTCACCACCTTGAGACGAATCAGCTGCCGCTTCAGATCTTTTCGGTACTGCGCCATGGTGAAGCCCTGCGCATCGAGAGCCTCTTGGAACTGCTCCTCCGTCATGTTGTTCTGCATCCGCAGATTCTCGATGGCGCCGTCGACGTCCGCATCGGTCACGCGGATTCCGCTGCCGGTCGCCAACTGGCGAACCAGTTGTTCGTCGATCAGGAAGTTGAGTAGCTCATCGTAGAGCTCTTTGAGACGCGACACCCGCTCGGTTTCCGTCGGTGCATCGGCAACCTGCGGAAGAAATGGAACTGCACGCGTACGAAGGTCGCTCAGGAAAATCGCCTCGTTGTTTACGGTCGCCACCACACGTTCGATGACGTCGGCGCCGGCGGAGTTGGCCGTGAGCATGAGAACAATCGCGGCGACGACGAGGCGGCTGGTCATGGGCTTTGTGGAGTATCCTCGATGGTGATCTCGATGGATTTCAAAGCTTCGTAGTCAATCTCGACATCGATGTCTTTCCGAAGCCGCTCCGTTAGAGCAGCCACCGCAGCGTTTTTCCGCTCTCGGTTGAGCTTGTGCCGAATCGCTCGCTTGGCCTGTTCGTACGTTCGCGTCAGCGGCGCCCGCTTTCCGGTGAGCATGATGATGTGGTAGCCACCCCCGTCTTGGACGAGATCGGGATACACGACACCGACTTTGTCGATCTTAAAGGCCGCGTCGCGAATCGCTTTGGGAGGCGACCCTTCTTCATCGGCCGCGAAGAACTGCAGGTCGCCTCCGCTGCTCTTGGTTTTTTCGTCTTGGGATTGCTCGCGCGCCATCTTGCGAAACCCAGCGAGGTCGGCCTTTTTGGCTTGTGCGAGAAGCTTCTGGGCCCGGGCGCGGTCCTCGATGAAAATGTGGCTGGCGCGGACTTGAGCCTGGCGGTTGTACGCCTCCGGGTTGGCATCGTAGATCGCCTTGATCTCTTCGTCGGCAATTTCCACTGCTTCGAGCGGCGCGTCGATTTCCTGCTTCACCATTTGCTGAATCATGGCGTTCCGGCGGGCCCGCTTGATTTCCGGCTTGTCCTCGTAGCCCCGCCGCTTTGCTTCGTACACCAGAAGCTCGAAGCGTACGAGGTTGTCGAGGAACTCCTTGCGACGTTCCGGGCTTTCGAAGCGCGCGCGAAGATAAGGAGACTGCGATGCGAGCCGGTCAGCGAACTCGCCGACGGTGATCGTCCGGTCCCCCACTGTCGCCAGGGCCTCGTTGGCCTGGGCTTCGGTCAGCCCGTTCTGCGGCCATGCCTCTTCAGCGACGGGAGCGTCCTCAGCCTGCTTCGAGCAGCCTGCCCCGCCCAGGCCGCTTAGGCCGACGAACGGCAGCAAGATGATGACGGCAGGTTTCCAAGACATCGTCAGCCGGGTAGCACATATACCGCATGCACGGCAACGGGGCCAAAGTTCAGTCGGAGTTCCGGTCGTCCAGGACTTCGCGAACCTTTGCGCTCAATTGTTCGAGCTCGAAGGGCTTGTCGAGGAATCCGTCGGCTCCGTAGAGCGGCGACGTCATTTCGTTGAGGCGCTCGCCGATGCCAGTGAGCATGATGACCCCCGTGCCACGCATGGCCTCGTCCTCTCGGATCGCGCGGCATACTTCCCAACCGCTCATACCGGGCATCATGACATCGAGCACGACGAGGTCGGGTTTCTCGCGCTGGGCAAGGCGAAGCGCTTCTTCGCCATCCGAAGCTTCGACGACCTCGGCTGGTAGCGCGCTCAAATGCCGCGCCACCAACGCCAAGATTTCCAAGTCATCGTCGGCGACCAGGATCTTGGTCTTGGCGTCCGTGGTCATCGTTTCATCACTCCTACATACCCCAGTTTGGGACGCATCGTCGTTCTGTTGACTCGGCTTGTCAATGGAGAGGGTGGTCCGAGTCGATCAGTCCTACCCCCGAGGCCGCCGTCCAGCCCTCCAGTCCACTAACCATTCGCAATTTCACGAAATCGCGATCCCGATCGACGAGCTCTCCCCGGTCCCCTCCCCGCGCCTCGCCGCGAAGCTGAGCGCGTGGATCGGGCCCTTCGCGCAGGACGAGGCGATCTTCGAGCGTCACGATCCGCGGCCCGTCACGCAGCAAGCCCGCTTTCGTCGCGAGCCCAAGCGCCGCAATTAAAAGGAATGCGGCCGAAGCGAGCAGCAGAGGGTAGAGCCACCGATGCCGTCGGCGCCCAACGGAAATCCACGCGAGGGCCAGGAAGAACGTGAGGTTCGCGAGCAGCAATGCGTAAGCAAGCGCATCTTCGGAGACGCTTCCGTAGGCTGCATCGCTGATCGAGCTACTCCGTTGAATCGTGGCCTCGCCTTCGAGCTCGGCGCGTTGCTCTTCGAGGGCCTTCTCGGCATCCCGGAGGTTCTCCGAGGCCTTGCTTTCGTTCGGGCGGAGTACGAGAGCTCGTTCGTAGTTCAAGATGGCGCGCGGGTAGTCCCCGGATTGGGCGAAGGCGGTCCCGAGGTTGAAGTAGACGTCGGGGTCGTGAACCCCTGCGTCGATCAGCTTGCCGTAGCTCGCGATCGCCTTTGCATGGTCACCCCTCGAGGCAGCGACGTTCGCCGATTCGAAGATCTCGGTCAGCGACGATCCGTCGGTCCCTCGAGGCGCTTCCTGCGCGGACGCGATCGAGCGCCCGAGGAGCGGCGCGACGAGGATTGCGACAGCGATGAAGCAAATGCGCATCAGCTCGCACTCGCCGATCGTTGGATTCGCTCGATGATCGCGCTGGTCCGTTTCAGACAGCGCTCCATTTCGTCCCGGTTCACTCCGGACGCCGCGAAGCGCGCGAAGTCGGCCCCTTCGAGCTCGTTGATCAGCCGCTGCGTCAAGTCCTCGTCGAAACCTGCAGCAGTCAGGCGCGCGCGAAGCTTAGTGTGCGGAAGGCCGGTCACGGGCTCGTCGAGCCGCGCGTCCAACGCATGGGTGATCGACGCGACGATGCGGTCGTAGAACGCTCTTGGATCGTCTGCCTGAAGGGCGCTCTCGGCGTCACGAATCAGCTTCCGCTGGACGGCGCTGGCCGTCGTGCCGCGTCGCTCTCGGCGCCGCGAAACGGCTGCTCCCAACCAGACGAAGACGAACAGGGTCGGAGGGAGAGCGAGAAGCCAAGTGAACCAGCCACGGTCCCGCACCGGAGTCCGGTCCCGTGTCAAGGCGCTGTACACCCGAATCGGACCGAAGGTCGCGGTCGACGGTTTGGGAGGTGCATCGACCGGTTTGATCGTCGGCTCAGGAGGCCTGGCTTCGCCCGTTGCTGTGAAGCTTAGCGCTCCCGTGCGGGCCGACTGGTAGGCCTCGGTGTCGGGGTCGAAGAAGTGGAGCTCGATAGGTGGAACACTGTGCTCGCCGGGCGATTCTGCGATCAAGATCCACTCCCAAGACCGCGTGCCGGAGAGCTGGCCGTTCGCGAGTCGCTGTTGGTCCCGAATCGCCGGCTGAAGTATACGCACCCCCGCAACCGGAGGCAGGTCGATTCGCAGGTCGTTCACGTTGCCCACCCCCCCTGCGTCGACGCGCAAGGTCACCGCATCGCCCGTCTTCACCGTGCGTCGGTCGAGCCTCGCCTCGATCCCATAGCTCCCGACGACGGCGTTGGCAGGCACGGGGGGCGGAAGGGGCTTCACTTGTACGGTGACCGGAACCCCGACGCGCTCGATCCGCTGCGGAGCGTCGAAGAAGTTGCCCGTGCCCGCATCGAACGCGATCTTCGGCGGGCCGATCGTGAGCTCGCCCGCGCGCTGCGGAAACGCCGCGGAACGCTGGATCGGGTAGGCGCGGTACTGCTGCCCCTTCACCGTAACGGTTTCAAACTGCAGGCTGGTAATCGGATCCTCGTGAACCCAAAACCCGTCCATTGCCGGCTTGCTCGGGACCACGGATTGCGGAGCGAGCCGGATTCGCGTGTAGAGGTAGACCGTGAGGTTGACCTGCTGACCTATGTAGACCTCGGTCGGCTCGACGACGGTCCTCAGGAACGCGCGCGGGTCGTAGCGCGCGCCCGAAAAATCGGCGCCGAGTGAGCCGTCCGGTTCGGCGCTTGGGTCAGAAGGATCAGGCGCGTCGTTCGAGCCAGGACGGATCACCAAGGTCAGCGCTTTGCTCCGATAGACCTTACCATCGACTTTCGCTTCGGCGGGCGCGAACTCGTACGTTCCGGCTGCCCTCGGGAGCAACACATAGACGTCCGAAACGCTCGACTCCTTCTGGACACCGGAGCCAAAGCCAAAGCTGAACTGCATCGGGCGCATGGTCTGATGCGATACGATCTCGAGCTCGAGGTGTTTTCTGAGGTCGCTGAGGTGCAAGTTCTCGATGTTGCCTCCGCGGGCCCGAACGCGGACTTCCAGGCGTATCGGATCGCCCACACGCGCCTCGCTGGGCGTCGCGTTGAGCGTCACGGTCACCTCAGGCGCCGCAGCGGCGCTGGCCGACCAGGGGGTCGCAGAGATGACGACGAAGAGCAGCGCAAGGATTCGCATTACCAATCCTTGTCCGGCGGCGGACGGCCGGCGCTTCGGCGGCGGGCGCGCTGAAGCGGAAGGTTTTCTTCGTTCTGTTCGAGGGCGTCGAGAAAGCGCTGAACTTCGTCGCGGGGCATCGGCCGAGCTTGTTGCGGTTCGTTCGCGGACTGGTTCTCGCTCTCGGACTCGGACTCCTGCTCCTGGTCCTGCTCCTGGTTCTGCTCCTGCTCCTGGTTCTGCTCCTGGTTCTGCTCCTGGTCCTGGTCTTGGTTCTGCTCCTGGTCCTGGTCCTGGTTCTGGTTCTGGTTCTGGTTCTGGTTCTGCTCCTGCTCCTGGTTCTGCTCCTGGTCCTGCTCCTGGTCCTGCTCCTGGTTCTGCTCCTGGTTCTGCTCCTCTTCTTGCTGCTGCTTTTCCTCTTCCTCCCGAATTCGCTTCAACGCGTATTCGAGATTCCACGCGGCATTGCGATCCCCGGGTCGCACGCGCAGGGACCGCTTGAAGGCGTCCGCCGCTTCACGAAAATGTGCGGACGACTCTTCGTAGGATTCCTGCTGTGACAGCGCGTCTCCCTCTCGGGCAAACGCGATTCCCAAGTCGTAGTAGGCGTCGGCGCGGGTGCTCGGCGCGGACGAAGGGTCGGCGGCGGCGACGAAGGCTTCCTTTGCTTGCTCGCTCAAATCCTGCCCAAGGAGCGCGAGCCCACGATTGAGCTGCACGGCCCGCGCCTCTGGCAGCTCGCGCGCCGCCTCATCGTATGCCTCCAGAGCCGGCCCGTACTGCTCCTGAGCCATCAGCTGGTTGCCTTTCTTCGCGTTCGGATTCTCGGCGCGAAGAGGAGCCCAAGCCGACGCGCTTGCAGGGAGCGCAAGCGCCGCCGCACAGCACACGAACAGAGCCGATTGCCTCATGTTTTCCTCCTTCGGCGGCGGACGATCCAGGCCTCCGGAAGAATCGCTTCGAGGACGATGAGAAGGAAACCTGGAAGAAGCGCCAGGGCAAACCGGTTCTCGTGCACTGTGACTCGCCGAGCCTTTCGCTCAGAGGCCTGGAGCTTGGCGAGCTCGCGGCGAATTTCGGTCACGCCCACGGTGCCTTCTTCGGCTCGCACGTACTCCCCCCCGGTCATCGACGCGATCTCTTCGAGCGTGTCTTCGTTCTCGGGGCTGAGCGCGGTCATGACTAGGCGGCCGTTTGCGTCCTTCATGTGTCCGGTGAGTGTGCCGTCGGCAGTGTAGCTCGGAATCGGCTCACCGCTGCCCGAGCCAATACCGACGGCATAGACCTTGATTCCGGCAGCCTTCAGTTCTTCGGCTGCGGCGAGGGGATCACCTTCGTGGTCTTCTCCGTCGGTCAACAAGATCACGACTTTGGAACGGCGGTCTGGGTTTCCTTCGTCGCTCCTGCTTTCGTTTGAGCTTTCGATCAGCCGCTTGGATGCGATCAGCGCCTTGCCGATTGCGGTTCCACCTACCGGCATGTCCATCGGCCCTAGGTCGCGCAAGAACAATCGCACGGCGGAGTAGTCGACCGTCATGGGAAAGGCCATCGCGTCGCCGGCAAACGCAACCAGGCCGACGCGGTCTCCATCGAGATCGGCTAGGAGCCGTTCGAGCTCCCCCTTGGCTCGTTTGATTCGGCTCGGGTGCACGTCTCGGGCGAGCATGCTCTTCGAGAAATCGAGCGCAATGACGATGTCGATTCCGCGCTTTCGTAGGACCCGAGTCCGGCTTCCGTACTGTGGCCCTGCAAACGCGACAATCACCAGCGCGGTGCCAAGCAACAAGAGCGCGGCCCGTATGCTCCGCCATCGCTTGGCACGGCCTGCGATCAAAGGTTGGACAGTGGCGCTCTTTCCGAAGAGCTCTGTCGCCCGCTCCCGCCTGGCCGCGTTCCAACCAAGCACCGCGACTGCGGCCGGCAGTAAGGCTAGAAGCCAAAGAAGCTGCGGATCAGCCCAGGTCACGGCCACCTCCTCAGCCAGAGCAGAACCAGGAGCTCCATCAGGAGGAAGATTAGGGCGGGGCCCACAAAGGCAGGAAACAGCTCGGTGTACATTTGTCCCGCATCCTCGATATCGGTCTTCTCGAGCGCGTCGAGGATTTGGTGGAAGCTCTGTTCGAGGGCCTCCCGGTCGCTGACCAGGAAGAATTCGCCGCCGGTCTTTTGAGCCATTTCATCGAGAAGCTCCGGGTTGACCGGGTAGTTCCCCGTGCCGAACAACGCGCGGCCGAAGACGCCCGTCCCCCGTTGGACCGGCGCCGCATTGGAGACCCCCATCAGGATTGGGTAGATCTGGACGCCCATTGCGCTCGCGAGGTCCGCGGCCTGCGAGGGCGACACGTTGCCGGCGTTCGACTCACCGTCCGTCAGAAGAATCATGACCTTGCTCTTTGCGCGCGATCGCTTGAGCCGGTTGAGGCTGACCCCAACGGCGTTGCCGATCGCGGTGCCGCGTCCATCGATTTGGTCGAGCTGAAGTCCACGCAGCGCCATGCGCAGGGCTTCACGATCGGTGGTGAGTGGCAGGAGCGTGTATGCGTCGACCCCGAACACGACGGCACCAATCCGATCGTTGGGCCGACGATTGATGAAGTCCCGAACCACCGACTTTGTCGCTTTGAATCGGGTCGGCCGGATGTCCGAGGCCTCCATCGAGCGCGACATGTCGAGGGTGAGGATGATTTCGATGCCGCTCACCTCTGCCGTATCGCGTGCGTGAATGCTCTGGGGTCCGGCCAGACCGACCACCAGGAGAGCAACCGCGACGGCACGTATCGCGCCCGGCAAGTCGGCGAGACGTGTGCGCCAGCTCCCCTCCGGGATCCGCAGCGCGGCGGCCCGGCTAAACTGGAGCCGTGCCCGTGAAAGCCGTTGCACCCAGACACGGCCGAACCAAACCATCGGGACGGCGAGCAGGAGCAAGGCTGCCCAGGGACGCTCGAAGCGTAACTGCTCGTCGGTGATCAGAAGCTGATATTTCGATTCGAGGTAACGCAGGCTGATTACTAGCCCGGCGAACGCGGCCGCTCCGAGCCATGCAAACGCCCAACCTTGGCGCTCTGCGCGGGTCACGAGACGCCTCCATCCCGGCTCACGGTGGCAGGGCGGGTTCGATCGACCAGAGCGAGTGCGTCATCGATCAAGGTGTGCGACGCATCATCGGCCAAGGAGGCCTTTGCGAATTTCACCAGGTCGCATTGACCGAGAAACCCGATGACCTCCGCCGGAGCGACGGCCAGCGACGTTGCGAGATTGAGCTGACCGGCGATTTCATCCGTGGTGCTTTCGAGCCCATGAAATCCGTAACGGCGACCGAGGTAGGCGCGGATCGCATCGCTGACCGCATCGACCCATTGCTCGGTTCGGCCTTCGGCGATCGCACTCGGGCGCCCTCGCTCGAGCTCATGCAGCTCGGCGAAGGCGGTTTCCCAGGGCGGTGGCGGAGGCGGCGCTGCGGGCTCGGGCCGGTCCCGCTTCTGCCACCAGCGCATGAACAACCATGCGAGCAGCGCTCCGAGCGCGAGGGCAAGCAGCGCGCCGAGGATGATCAACAACCTGTAGTCGTCTTGCTCGATGACGACGGGCTGGCTCGGCGGCTTGAGCTGCGCGTCCGGCTCGTTCGCGAGCAGTGAGCGGACTTCGATCCGGCTGCTGTTCGAATCGAGCTCGACGAGATCGCCGCCGGCGCTCGTGACCCGCACTCGAATCGGACCCAGCTCGTGAACCCCAACGTCGAAGCAAAGCAACTTGAGCTCGAAGGTGAAGGTCTTCGTTACGCCGTCCGGCGAAGGGACGACCGTGAGCTGTTTGCCGAGTATCTCGAAGGGTTCGAACGGCTGCTCCGGAATGGCCACGTCGTCGGAGGCAGCGGTGGTCACGGTCAGGATCACGTCGATCGCGCCGCCGATCGTGATTTCGAGCGGGGCGTCGAGCGCGATGCTCGGCGCCTGCCCCGAGGCGATGGTGGGCGCGAGCAAGGAACACAAGGCGATGGCAACTGCGCGTTTCACCGATAGCCCGTGAGTCGTCGCTGCCGCAGTCGGAACAGCTCGGTCAGGGGTCGGACGAAGTCCCGTTCGGTGCTCACCGTGACGTGGTCCAGCTGCAGACGGCGAAACAGATGTTCGCGTGCCGCGCGTTGACGCTGAGCTTCGCGTGCGTATTCGGCGCGCACCTTCGAGTTGGACGTGTCGACTTCGACCAGCTCCCCCGTTTCCAAGTCTTCCACGAGTGCAAGGCCAACATCTGCGAGCTCGTCTTCGCGGGGGTCCGAGATCTGAATCGGAATGACGTCGTGCTTCGCGGACACGACCTTCAGCGCCTTCTCGTATTGGTCCGCGATGAAATCGCTGATCACGAACGCAACCGTCCGGCGCTTTCCGATACCCCCCAGAAGGTCCAAGGCCACGCCCAGGTCCGTGCCTTCGCCCTCGGGGTTCGCATTGAGAATTTCGGTGACCACGCGCATCACGTGCGAGCGGCCCTTTTTTGGTGGCACGAATCGTTCGATGCGGTCCGTGAATAGAATCAGACCGACGCGGTCGTTGTTCTTGATCGCGCTGAACGCGAGCAGCGCGGCCACCTCCGCGACGGTCTCGATCTTCGGCTTCTCGGCCGAGCCGAAGCGCTCGCTTGCCGAAAGGTCGACGAGAAGCATGACCGTCATCTCGCGCTCCTCCGTGAAGACTTTCACGTAAGTGTCGTTCATCCGTGCGCTCACGTTCCAGTCGATGAAGCGCACATCGTCGCCTGGCTGGTACTGACGCACCTCACTGAACGCCATGCCCCGACCTTTGAAGACCGAGTGGTAGCTACCCGCCAGCTGATCGTTGGCGAGCCTCGACGTGTAGATCTCGATCTTTTTGAGTTTCTTGACGAGCTCGCGAGAGATCACGACGGGCCTTGCCTACGGGACTTCCACGGTTTCGAAGATGCGGCGCACGATTTGGTCGCTCGTGATCTCTTCCGCCTCAGCTTCGTAGGAGCGAATGATTCGGTGGCGGAGCACATCGGGGCCGATCGCCTTGATGTCCTCCGGAGTGACGTATCCGCGATGCCGCATGAACGCGTGTGCGCGCGAGGCGACGTTGAGTGCGATCGATGCGCGAGGCGACGCGCCGTGGGCGATCATGTCGGTCAGGTCGCCGAGACCGACGCGCACCGGGTGGCGTGTCGCCGTGACGATCTGGACGATGTAGTCCTTGATTTTCGGATCGATGTACACGTGACCGACCGTCTTTCGCGCGTCGAGCAGCTGCGCGGTGGTCGCGACCTGCTGAATGCCGGCCCCCGTGCCCGCGTCCCTGCCGAGGAGCAGGTGATCGGAGATCTGGTCCATGATCTTCCTCTCTTCGTCCTGACTCGGATAGTCGACCCGGACATGAAGCATGAATCGGTCGACCTGCGCCTCGGCAAGCGGGTAGGTTCCTTCCTGCTCGATGGGGTTTTGCGTCGCCATCACCATGAACGGCTGGTCGAGCGGGTGGGTGGTATCCCCGATGGTGACCTGGAGCTCCTGCATCGCTTCGAGGAGCGCGCTCTGCACTTTGGCGGGTGCTCGGTTGATCTCGTCCGCGAGCACGAGGTTGGCAAAGATCGGCCCCTTCTTCGCCGTGAACTCCCCGCGCTGCTGGTTGTAGATGACCGTCCCAATCACGTCGGCGGGAAGAAGGTCGGGGGTGAACTGAATGCGCTGGAACTTCGCCGCGATTGTCTTGCAAATCGTGTTGACGGTGAGCGTCTTGGCCAGCCCCGGCACACCCTCGAGCAGGATGTGGCCCCCGGTCAGCAGACCGATCAAGATGCGCTCGATCATCACGTCTTGGCCGACCACGACCTTGTGGACCTCGTGAAGAATCGTATCGATGAATGCGCTCTCGCGCTGAACCATTTCGTTGATGGCACGGACGTCGTTCGACATGTGTTTTCCTTGGGGCCACGGGCTAGCACGGCGGCCCACCCCCCACCAACAGCGGGGGTGATGGGATTATTCGAGGTTTTGCCACCGGGGAACGCTTGACAGAGGCCGGCCGGATCGGAAGGCTGCGGCGCATGTCCGACCCCGTCTCCCAAGCGCTCTTTGCCCGCGCCTCCAAGGTCATTCCTGGGGGCGTCAATTCCCCGGTTCGCGCCTTTGCTGCGGTCGGCGGGGAGCCGATCTTCATCAAGGAAGCCCATGGGCCGGTGCTGGTCGGGGCCGACGGGGCGGAATACATCGATTATGTCGGTTCGTGGGGTCCGATGATCCTCGGCCACGCCCAGCCGGATGTGGTCTCCGCGATCCAGAAGGCGGCCGAGAAGGGCTCGAGCTACGGAGCGCCGACCGAGTCCGAGATCATCATGGCCGAGCGGATTCGGGATGCGGTTCCATCGATGGAGATGTCGCGTCTCGTCTCGAGCGGCACCGAAGCCACGATGGGCGCGATCCGGGTAGCGCGCGGCTACACGGGGCGCGATCTGATCGTGAAATGCATCGGGGGCTACCACGGCGGCGCCGACTATCTCCTGGTCAAAGGGGGGAGCGGCCTCGCTACCCTGGGCGAGCCGGACAGCGCCGGCGTCCCTGCCGCGATCGCAGGCACGACGCTGGTGGTGCCGTACAACGACGCGTACGCGGTCGAGAAGATCTTCGCCGAGCGGGGCAAGGAAATCGCCGCGGTGATCTTCGAGCCCGTCGCGGGCAACATGGGCTGTATCCCGCCGGATCCGGTCTGGCTCGCGGCGCTGCGCACCCAAACCCAGAACCACGGGGCGTTGCTGATCTGCGACGAGGTGATGACCGGGTTCCGGGTCGCCTGGGGAGGCGCGCAAAGCCTCTACGACATCCGACCGGACCTCACCTGTCTCGGGAAGATCATCGGCGGCGGCCTTCCGGTGGGTGCGTACGGCGGAAAGCTCGAAATCATGAGCAAAGTCGCCCCCATTGGCCCCGTGTATCAAGCGGGCACCCTGAGCGGCAACCCGGTGGCAGTCGCCGCAGGCCTGGAGACGATCGAGCAGCTGCTCCGTCCGGGCGTCTACGAAGACCTCGAAGAGAAGGGCGACCAGGTCCAGGCGCTCCTCGAGCAGCACGCCGGGGCGGCTGGCGTTCCGATGACCGTGCAGCGGGTCGGCTCGATGCTCACCGCCTTCTTTCGAGCCAAGCCGGTTCGGAACTGGGATGAAGCCTCCGACACCGATCGCGTCGCCTTCGCGCGGTGGCATGCGGCGCTCCTCGAACACGGCGTCTACTGGCCCTGCAGTCCGTTCGAAGCGGCGTTCATCTCGCTCTCGCACGACGCGGTGGCCTTCGAGAAAACCGGTCGCGCGTTCAAAGCGGCCTTCGCAGCCGTCTGAGGGCCGAACGGCGGCCGATTTGGTCCGCGGAAGTGGTCTTTCACCAACCTTGACCCCATAGGACCCCGTGCTATACGCCGCGCGCTCTTTAGGCGTGGATCCTTGGAACTATTAGGGAAACGATGTGCTGGCGATGCTCCTCAACCGGGAACAGCGGGAGCAGCTCCGACAGATGGGCAGCTTGTCCACGATCGGCCTGGAGCTCGGCCTTTCGATCGCGCTCGGTTATCTCGGCGGCGAATGGTTGGACGGCAAGCTCGGGACTGAACCTTGGCTCAAATGGATTGGCCTTAGCTTTGGGCTTGCCGCGGGCGCTCGAAGCCTCTACAGGGTCGTCCGCCGCGCTCAGCGGATGATGGAAGACGAAGACAAAACCCCGTGATCGACGAACTCAAAACGCGAACTCCACGCCACGTCGCCGTTGCCGCGGTCGTGCTGACCGGCCTGGCCTTCGTGCTCGGCGGCTGGAGCATCGGGGTCGGTGCTGCCGTTGGAGGCACCGTCGCTGCATTGGACGCTTGGGCGATCACCTGGTTGGCCGGCCGCATCGTCAGCGGCGCAAGCTTCATCGGCCGCGGGTTCGCCGCCGCGCTTCTGGGTGCGAAGCTCGTCGTTCTCTTGGCGGTTTGCTGGGCCTTGCTCGCTCGATGGGGCGTCGACCCGCTCGGTTTCTCCGTGGGCCTCGGCGCGCTGGTCCTCGGCATGCTCTATAGCGGTGCCGAGCTGTCCGTCCAGGAAGCCCAAGCCGCTCGTGAAACCCAGATTGCAGGGGAGGGGTAAGGCATGCCGCACGGCGAATCATGGTTCAGCTTCCTGCCCTTCTACGAATCGCTTCAGCACGCAATGTCGGAGGCATTCCCTCCGAGCTACATGGAGCACAGCGAGCACCTGGGCGTACAGCACGTCATCGCCTTCACAGTCGTGGTGCTCTTCCTGATCGGCGTTGCATTCTACGTGAATCGGCGCCTCCAAGACACCGAGGCGAACCTCCTTCCCGAGGGCAAGGTCACCTTCTACGGCTTCATCGAGATGATCGTGGGCGCGGCCTACAACATGTCGTCGGACCTCATGGGCCCCAAGCCTGCCAAGTACTTCCTGCCGCTGATCGGTACTTGTGCGCTCGTGATCTTCTTTTCGAACGCCCTCGGCTTGATTCCCGGCTTTCTTCCGCCGACTGACAACCTCAACACCACGTTCGCCATGGCGATGATCATCTTCGTGGTCACTCACATCTACGGCGTCAAAGAGCACGGCGCGGTCAAATACTTCTCGCACTTCTTTGGGCCCAAGGTGCCCTGGTGGATCGCCTGGTTCATCAACCCGCTGATGTTCTTCATCGAGCTGATCAGCCACATCGTTCGCCCGATCACGCTCGCGATTCGTCTCATGGCCAACATGACGGCCGACCACCTCGTGCTCGGCATCTTCGTCAGCTTGTTCGCAACCATGGGCCTGAAGTTCTTACCGGTGCCGGTGGTCTTTTATGTAATGGGCTGCCTGGTCATCACCGTCCAGACTTTGGTCTTTTGTTTGCTGTCGGTGATCTACATCACCCTTGCGATTCAACACGAAGAAGAACACTAAGTTTCCCTCTCGGAAGAGAGGCTTGAGGAGGCTCCGGAAAATGAAGAAATTGGCTCTGCGACTTGTCAGCTTTGCTGCACCACTCGCTCTCACGGCGACCGCTTTCGCACAAGATGCGCCGATGTCAGAGGCTGAGGCCACCGCGATCGCGGGCCGCGCGCTTGCCGCCGGTCTGGCCATCGGCATCGCAGCCTTCGGCTGCGGCATGGGTCAGGGTCGCGCAGCGGCCGCAGCCCTCGAGGGCATCGCTCGTAACCCCAACGCATCGGGCAAGATCCTCGTCCCACTGATTCTCGGCCTGGCGCTCATCGAGTCCCTCGCGATTTACGCGCTCGTCATCGCATTCCAGGTGCAGCCGTAAGCCGTAGCGCGCGTCGGGGCGTGCCAATTGGGGTACGTCCTGGCGGGCAACGACTTCCGGTACCATACTGCTGACGATGACGAACCCGTCCGACGCGACCCCTGAAATCGAGGCTCCCCGCAAGGGAGGGCTTCCTGGTGCAGTCAAAGTCGGCATGGTGTTTGTGGTGCTCGTCGGCGCGGCGGCTTGGTTGCTGTCGGGCAGCGACAATCCGTTCGTGTATTCCAAGCTAGTGCACGAGGTGATGGGAGCCCCGGATTCCTTCGAAGGCCGCCGCCTGCGGGTCGAAGGCGAGCTGCGCCAAGGTTCGATCGAGTTTCGGGAGGACCCCTGCGAGTGGCGTTTCGTTCTCTACAAAGAGGACAAAGAAATGCCCGTCCGCTTTCCGCAGTGCGTCGTGCCCGATACGTTCCGCGACGGCATGGGCATCCAAGTGACGGTGCAGGGCGAGCTCGGTGACGACGGCGTGTTCCTCGCCAACCAGGTGATCCCGCGTTGCCCCTCGAAGTACGAGATGCAGGAGCGAATGGAAGCGGGCGAGGAAATGCCGTACGACCCGAACGCGCCGCTTCCCGGCGCCAGCTAGCACGGCGGCGCGAGCTAGGCCGGCTCCAAGCGACAACGCCCGCCTCCTCGATGGAGACGGGCGTTCGCTCGAGCTCGTCGTGACGCGCTACTGCGCGTCGATCTGCGCGCCGCGCTTCTCGTGCCGTGTCTTTTCACGGGCCTCGGCGGCATCGATGTTGCGGAGCTGCTTTTCGTAGAGGGCCTTGACGCGGTCGCGACGGCCCTGGATCTCCTTGAGCTGCGCGGTGTGGCGCTTGTCCTCCTGGGCATGCGCGCGCTCCTTGCGAGTGGCCTTGGCCGTGGCGGCCCTCTCCTTTTGCTCGGCCTTGCGAGCCGCGGCCTTGGCCTTCAGCTCGGCCTTGCGAGCTTCGGCCTTGGCTTTCTGGGCGTCGGCCTTGGCCTTCTGGGCTTCTTTACGGGCTTCGGCTTCGGTCTTGCCCTTCCCTTCCTCGGCGGCATCGGCAGCTAGGGACTTGGCCTCTTGGGCTTTCTCCTCGGCCTGCTCGGCTTTTTCTTCTGCCTGCTTGGCTTCGCCCTTTGCCTGCTTGGCCTTGCCTTTGGCAGCGTCCGCGGCGCCCTTCGCGCTGTCAGCCCCCTTTTTGGCAGCGCCCTTGACCTCCTCGTGTTGGTCCGCCTTTGCGGCCGGCGCCGTTGCGGCAGACACGCCGAACACCAATGCCAACGCGATCAATAAAGATGGAACGATTCTCATTCTCTTCCTCCGTTTAGGTGTGCTCGACGAAGTCGCCCCCGCACACATTCATCTCGGTGCACAGTAGGGCCCAAACGCGGTGCGCCCAAGTCGATTAGAGATTCTTGACCCGAGCGACTAAACAACCGTACAGTGCTGTGCATGGGCACAGTGGGGGGGGATACGAGCCGCGAAAGACGGCCTTTTCGACGGATAGACGAGCCCTGGGCGCGACCCCAGGGCGCAGCCGAGGTTCTGGCGCGTTGGAGGTCGGGCTCGACCTGGCGAAACGTCACTTGGAGTCACGCCGTCGAGCCCCACGAGGCCACCGTCGTGCCGATGCCCGAGTCGCTCGCGCCAGCGCTCGTGCGGGCAATGCGCCAGCGAGGCATCTGCGAGCTCTACAGTCATCAGGCGCGCGCGTTCGAGCTCGCGTCCGAGGGCAAGCACCTGGTCGTCGCGACCCCTACCGCGTCGGGGAAGAGCCTTTGCTACAACCTGCCGATCCTCCAGGCGATGGTTTCCGACCCGAGCGCGACCGCGCTCTATCTCTTTCCAACCAAAGCGCTGTCTCGCGATCAAGAAGAAGGGCTGCGTGCGATGATGCGCGACGCGGACTTGAGCGTTGGCGCGATCACCTATGATGGCGACACCCCAAACGATGCGCGGCGAGCTGCGCGACAGCGCGCCGGGGTGCTCCTCAGCAACCCGGACATGCTGCACGCGGGCATCATGCCGCACCACACCGGTTGGGCGCGACTTTTCTCGAACTTGAAGTACGTCGTCATCGACGAGCTCCACAGCTACCGAGGCGTCTTCGGCTCGCATCTTGCCAACGTGGTGCGCCGTTTGCAGCGGATCGCGCGTTTTCACGGCTCGTCGCCGACGTTTCTGTTTGCGTCCGCGACAATTGGCAATCCGCGTGAGCACGCATCGCGCATTTGCGGCGCGCCGGTCGAGCTCATCGATGAGAGCGGTGCGCCGACGGGCCGACGCCAACTCGTCGTTTACAATCCGCCAGTCGTCAATGCCGAGCTGGGGATTCGGCAGAGCTACATCAAGACGGCGGTGCGGCTCACTCAGGATCTGGTTCGGGCTGGCGTGCCGACCTTGGTCTTCGGCAATTCCCGCAACGGGGTCGAGGTGATGCTCAAATACCTCCGCGACAAGCTATCGCGCGACCAGATCGACCCTTCCGCGATTCACGCGTATCGGGGCGGTTATTTGCCTCAGACTCGCAGGCGTATCGAGACCGCGCTTCGAGCTGGGGAGATTCGCTGCGTCGTTGCGACCAACGCGCTCGAGCTCGGCATCGACATTGGTGCGCTCGATGCGGTCGTCTGCGCAGGGTATCCAGGGACGATGGCGGGGCTGTGGCAGCGCTTTGGCAGGGCAGGACGAAGGCGCGACCTCTCGCTGGCCGTGCTCGTGTCGTCGAGTAACCCGGTTGATCAATACATGGCGCGGCATCCGCGCCAGCTGGTCTCGGCACCCATCGAGCATGCCCGGATCGACCCGGACAACATCGAGATTCTCATTCAGCACCTCAAGTGCGCGGCCTTCGAGCTCCCGTTCGAGCCCGACGACGTGTACGGCGATGTACCAGACGATGCGCTGGGGGAAGCGCTCGACTACTTAGCCGACAACGGGGTCGTTCACCCTAGCTCCACGGCGGCCGGTTCGATCTACCACTGGGCTTCGGACAGCTACCCTGCCAACAATGTTTCGCTTCGAAGCGCGAGCTGGGACAACTTCGTCATCATCGACCTCGATGGAAACCGCACCATTGCCGAGATGGACTGGCGGAGCACGCACACGATGCTGCACGAGCAGGCGATCTACCAGCACGAGGGCGGGCAGTTTCAGGTCGAACGTCTGGACTTCGACAACCACAAGGCCTTCGTCCGCCGGGTGAAGCCGGACTACTACACGACCGCGATGACGCATAGCAAGGTCGCGGTGCTGGAAGAGGATCAAAGCGCGACCATCGAGCTTGGTGAAGTTTCGCTCGCTGCGGCGCTAGGTGATGTGAGCGTCATCGAGAAGGTCGTCGGCTACAAGAAGATCAAGTTCCATACGCACGAGAACGTGGGCTACGGAGAGGTGCACCTTCCCGAGATGCAGAAGCACACGACCGCGTTTTGGCTCACCTTCCCCGAGGACTTCGTGCAGAGTCAGCCTGAACCGCGGGCGGTGGTCGTCGATGCATTGCGCGGGCTTTCGAAGGCGATGCATCTGGTGGGCGCCGTCGGGCTCATGATCGACCCGCGCGACCTCGGGCGCACGCTCGGAAGTCGCAACGAAGACGAGGCGCCACCCGGCAAGGGGCAGGGTCCGGGCTTCGACCCGACGATCTTTCTCTACGATACGGTGGCCGGAGGGATTGGTTTGGCGGCCCGCTTGTTCGAAGAACGCGAAGAGCTCCTGCGTCGTGCGCGTCAGTTGATCGAAAGCTGCGAGTGCGACGAGGGTTGTCCTGGCTGCATCGGTCCCGATGCTTCGGGTGACGATGAGCCCGAGGCAGCGCGGAAGCGATTGGTGCTCGGCTTACTGGACGCTGTTGGCGTGAGCGCCACCCACTGAGGGCCGATGTCGATCAAACGAAGCCTGGCGCGACTAGCCCAAACGACCCCCCGGCAGCTGGACGTGGCCAGCGTTCGAGGCGCGCTACCGGGTCAGTGTCGCGAAACAGAGCACGGTGAGCTGCACCTGATCGACGAGTATCTCGAGCCGCAACATCATCACGGGCGTTCGCCCATCGCCAAGGCGCTCGAGGTGTCTACCGAGCGATTGGCTCAACTCGCCCTCGATCCTTCGCTCGAAAGCATCGACCTTCAGCGTGCCCTGTTCCTGGACACCGAAACGACCGGGCTTGCGGGTGGGACGGGGACGGTGCCTTTTCTGATCGGCATCGCTTGGTTCGAAGATCAATCCATGCGGATCCAGCAGCTCTTCCTTCCGGAGCTCGGTCGCGAGGCGCCGATGCTGAACTGGCTTCGCGAGCGGGTGCAGCAAAGCTCCTGTGTCGTGTCCTTCAACGGGAAAACCTTCGACTGGCCACTGTTGCGAAACCGTTTCGTCTTGAACCGTGTCCGTGCGCCGGCTTTGCCACCGCATCTCGACTTGCTGCATTGCGCGCGCCGGGTACTGCGACCTCGGCTGAAATCGGTGCGTCTGGTCGAGCTCGAGCGCCGGGTGCTCGGCATGTACCGGGAAGACGACGTTTCCGGGGCGTTGATCCCTCAGCTCTACTTCGACTACCTCGACGGCGGAGACGTCTCGCCCATTGCGAAAGTCATCGAGCACAACGCAAACGATCTGATCGCCTTGGCCGCGCTTCTTTCTGAGCTGGTGGGTCATTTCGACGAGGTCCATGGAAGCGATGACCCACGCGACCACTTGGCGTACGCCAAGGTTGCCGAACGCACCGGTGATCGCGCGCGCGCGCGATCGTTCGCAGACGCTGCCGCCCAAGGTGGTGGGGCGTCCGCATGCACCGTCGAAGCTTGCTTGCTCAACGCGCGGATGGCGCGGCGCGGGGGCGATGTCGACGACGAGGAACGAGCGCTCCTGGACGCATTGCGGGCGGCCGATGACGAGCTCCTCCGTGCGGTCGTTCGGCTCGCACTTTCCAAGCTCTACGAGCATCGGCGCAAAGACCTCGAACGCGCTCTCGAGCACGCGAAGGACACGGCGCTTGCCGAGGGAGAGGAGGCGGCCGAGCGACGTTTGGCTCGCCTCCAGCGACGCCTGGGCGCTCCAATCTGAACTTTTTGCAACGCGGGCTTCCGGCTCTGGCACGGGCTGGCACAGCTGAGGTTCGTTTGCTTGGCGAAATCACTTTGGATTTCCGGCCTTCACGCTGGCACCGAAGTTGCTTGTAGACACCGCGTGGGGTTCCCCTGTGCCTGGAGAGAAGCAATGAATCGATTTTGGTTGGCTTGTGTAGTGCTCGGTGCCGTCGTCGTGATGGTTGCAGGCTGTGGCGAAGCGACGAGCGACAGCGCTGCCCCTCTCGAGGGGTTCGTCTGCGGAAAAGACGGCTCGACCTATTCAGTCGAGGACGCCGCCCGTGGTGAGCACGACATAGAGCACCGCGGTCGCTGTGACACACCCATGCATTGCGAATCTCCGGGTGACTGTTTCGTGGGTGACGCGTGCATGCCACCGCCATGGGCAGCAGGCGACGATCAGAACGAACCCGGCGCAGACCCGGCGAGCGTTCCGTCCGACTCGAGCGCCTACTGGTGCATTCCGGGCCCCACTCGCTGCAATTGCCCGGGGGTTTTCGAGCCCGTATGCGGGGGCGACGGACGCAACTACATCAATGCGTGTGAGGCTGCCTGCGCAGGGGTTGGAATTCGGCACGAAGGGTACTGCGACGAGCCGCCTGGCGAAGGCTGCGTGCGCGCGGGTTGCAGCGGTCAGCTCTGCGTCGAAGAGGGCATGGACATCGCTAGCACCTGCGAATGGCGTCCGGTCTACGAGTGCTATCAGCAGGCCAGCTGCGAACGGCAGCCGAACGGCCAATGTGGCTTTATGCCAACGTACGAGCTCGTGGAGTGCTTGGAGCGGTTCGGCGAAGGCATGTGCCGAATCGATCCCCGTTGGCAGGACGGCTTTGAAGCGGAATGTGAAAGCCCCCAGGTTCCCGGCATCACCGGTATCCTCGCCGTTTCGCCGCATGAGATGATGCGCCTAGGCGAGCCGTTCGGTGCAAGCTTTCAGCTGCTCGACCCGCCGATTTTCAATGATGTCTACTTCGGTGAAGGCGTGCTGGTCTGCGACGGCGAGCGAACCCGGTTTGAGGGCTTCGTCATGATGACGCCGCTTGGCGACCTGGAGGTTCAGTGTCGAATCTTGCCGGAAACGGATCCAGGCGAGTGCTTGGATGACAGCGATTGCCCTCCGGGCCACTACTGCGAGCGTTTCGGCGGATGGCCCGATGATGGCGTGATCGACCCAAGCGTTCCGGAGCCGCCGCCGCCCGGCATGTGCATCGATTTGTGCGCGCTCATCGATTGCGCGCCCGGCTACGTCTGTGAGCTGGGGGAGTGCATCCCGCAGGACCCGTTCTGCGAGAGTGACGACGACTGTCCGGTCGGCTGGATTTGTCAGGAAGGCATTCTCGGAGCGCCGCTGCCAGGAGGCGTCTGCGATCGATGCAGCTGCCTCGATATTTACTCCCCCGTCTGTGGCGTCGACGGACAGTCCTATGGCAATGCCTGCGAGGCCCGCTGTGCGCACGTTCGCGTCGCGTATGAGGGCGAGTGCAAGAACGACTGTCCCGTCGAAACGCACATCCGAAACTTCCAAGGTGAGTGCGTGCCGAAGTGCTACGGGCCCGAGCAGTGCGGCGACGAGCAACGCTGCAACGCCCCGGAGGTTTGCTTGCAAGACCCCGCCTGCCCGGAGTGCGACGTTTGCGTGGGCTGGTGTGTACCGCCGGCGGGTGACTGCCGAACCAACGGCTGCGAGGCAGGCTGGACCTGCGACTACTGCCAGACGCCCGACGGGCAGGCGGAGTGGATTTGTCTTGCGCCGAACGCGGGCGCTTGCCTTCCTCCGGACGAATGCCGCCCGACGGGCTGCAACGGTGAAATCTGTGCGAACCAAGACGTGGCGTCTCCTTGTGTCGCGTTGCCCGAGTTCGCCTGTTACCGAGAGGTTGGCGTTTGTGAAATCCAACCCTGGGGACAGTGCGGCTGGACTCCAACCCCCGAGCTCGACGAGTGCCTTTCACAGTTCGATTGTCGCGCCACCGGCTGCGGCGACGGCGAGTACTGCGGGTACTGCTGGGTTAGCTGGGAGTGCCTCCCCGAGGGCGCCGTCTGCTGAAGACTTAACCTATCGTACTTCGAATCGCCTGCCTGACGGTCTCACCATCACCGTCAGGCGGGCGGCGCGATTTCGACGACCGTGGTCACCGAGTTGGCGATGAAGCAGTGCTTGTGCGCCTTCGCATGAAGCGCGTCGAGCTGCTCCTGGTTGGGCGGCTCGCTTCCCCACGCGATGTTTGGATGGAGGACGACACGGGTGATCGCAATTCGCTTCTCTCCGTTTCGTTCCATGATGCCGACCGCTTCGTCCGTGTATTCGTCGACGACGAAACCATCGCGCGCTGCCAGCGCGAGAAACGTCAACATGTGGCAACTCGATAGCGCCGCGACGAATGCTCGCTCCGGGTCGACGAGCTCTGGGTTTCCAAGGTATTGAGGCGCCGCGGACGCGCCAATCTCGCTCCCCCCGTCGAACTTCCACACGTGGTCGCGCGTGTACCCCTTGTGCGTGAACTCAGTCCCTTGGCGATGCCAATGAATGCTTGCTCTGTGCTCAGACATCCGTGCTCCTTCGAACAAGAAGCCTAGATCCGATCCACGACGGGGACACGCTCCAACCCCTCAACCCTCTAAAATCACTGCCGTTTTCAGCCAAAGATCGCAGCCCCCATTTGTTCCTTCCAACGCATAGGAATGATGCGGTCCTGTGATCTTTGCGCCAGAACCCCTGTGGTTTCAAGAGGTTAGAGGGGAGGAAAGCGTCCCGGTTTAGCCGCCGCTGCCGGGGTCTACGTAGACGGGAGAGGTGTCGTCGGTGAGGCGGTTTTCGAGGAAGCCCTCCGGGAGGGAGACTCTTTGCCGGCCGGCGGTTTTGCCCCGAGGGACTCGCATGGCGTCCGGGGGGAAGGGTTCGGCTCGGTCGCCCGCCCGGAGGACCGCTTTCAGCTCGCTCAGCGTGTTGACGCGCATCAAGCGCGCCCGGAGCTTGGCGCTGTCTCGGAAACCCTTCGTGTACCAGCTGCTGTGCCGACGGAACATACGCATTGCCGGGGCTTCCCCTGCCCACACACTCAGAAGCGCAGCGTGTTCGATCGCAATCTCGGCGACTTCGCCAAAGGTGGGCGGGTTCTGCGGCTCACGTCCTTCGAACACATCCGCCAGGTCCCGGAACAACCAGGGCCGGCCGAGACAGCCTCGGCCGATGACCACGCCGTCGCAGCCGGTGCTGCGCATCATCCGGAGTGCATCGTGGGCTTCCCAGATGTCCCCGTTGCCGAGCACCGGAATCGTGCGAACGTGCTTCTTCAATCCTGCGATCGCATCCCACTGCGCCTCGCCGTCATAGAGCTGCGCGGCGGTGCGTGCATGCAGGGCGACCGCTGCGCAACCTTCTTGTTCTGCGATGCGGCCTGCATCCTCGTACGTGAGCAGGGAATCGTCGATGCCCATGCGGAACTTGATTGTGACGGGGATCTCGCCGGCGTTCTGCACTGCAGCTCGAACGATCTTGGAGAGCAGCCGCGGCTTCGCAGGAATCGCCGAGCCACCTCCTTTTCGCGTGACCTTGGGGACGGGGCAGCCGAAGTTCATGTCGATGTGGTCCACGCGCCCTTCGCCCACGAGCCACTTCACCGCTTCGCCCACGTATTGCGGGTCAACTCCGTAGAGCTGAAGGCTTCTTGGCGATTCATCCTCACCGAACTCGGCGAGCATCAGCGTCTTGGCTCGGCCTTCGACCAAAGGGCGGGCGGTCACCATCTCGCTGATGTACAAACCTGCGCCAAACCGCCGGCAGATCATGCGGAACGGCCAGTTCGTTACGCCCGCCATCGGGGCCAGAACGACCGGAGGCCATACGGATAGCGGGCCGATATCGATGGCGGCAAACTCGTTGGGACGCCCCAACGGCACATCGCGATTTAGCTCGCTCTTGTACACCTGCTCCATCACGGCATCGGTCCTTCGAAGACGGTAAGGTCTCCGTTCTGCTGTCAGTTTACGACCGCGAGACGACGCTGCCCGTTGGTTCGGAGCAGCTTCATGCGCCAGTCGACGCCAATCAGCTCGCCGGGCTCCAACGGCAGCCAGATGTTTTCACCCATGATCGTTTCACTCGAGAAGATGAGGTGGTTCACGTAGCCACTCTCGGAAGGCGCCTCGCACTCGGACGAAAGGCTCGGGCAAGTGTCGCGATCCCCGCAGCGCGTCTTGTAGGTCGACCAATAGAGCTCTTTGCCACCTTCGGCCGCCACCATGGTCGTTCCGTCGGTCACAATCGCGGTGAGCAGCGACGGCTCCTTTTTGGGATCAAGATCGCAAATCGTACGCACGTGCTCGAGCGTCGATTGAAGCGCCATCGAAGTCTCTTCGACTCCGATGCGACCTTGCAACGGACCGTGCTGCGACAAATGCGTCAGAAACAAGAAGAACAAGACCTCACTGTCCGTATCGCCGAGTATGTATCGCCGGAGCCTGGGCGCGATGCGCTCGAGCAGCTCCGCGCGGTGTTTCTGAAAATCTTGAATGTCGCCGTTGTGCGCGAGGATCCACTTGCCGTATTGGAATGGATGGCAGTTCAGCACGGAGAGCTCACCGTTGGTGGCGCGCCGCACGTGCGCCAGCACGGTTTCGGAGGCAACGATGCCGCTCACGCGATGGAACAGGGCATCGTCGAGCGCCGTTGCCGGGCTCCGGGTGATGTGAGGGGCGCCGTCGACGTAGAATGCCACGCCCCAACCGTCGCGGTGGTCGTTGCTCTGGGCGCCGAGCGCATTGTCGGCGTCCATCAAGGAACGGTGGACCTGGCTCTGAATCACGCTGCGAAACCCGAATAAACGACACATGGCTCACTCATTTTGACACGAACCGTGGCGCCACGCCCCTCTGCTGTTCAGAACGCAGGCCGGGTGTTAAGGTGCGCGCCCGTGAAGCGATTTAGGCGTCTTTTCATAGCGAACCGAGGCGAGGTTGCAGCTCGCATTGCAAGGACGTGCGATCGGCTCGGCGTCACGCCGGTGTTTGGCGTCTCCGAGGCTGACATAGACGCACCGTACCTACGCGGCCGTGAGTCGGTTCTCCTCGGACCGGCGAGGTCGAGCGAGAGTTACCTCGCGAGAGAGCGCATCGTCCAAGCCGCCGTTCAGACCCGGTGCAGCGCACTTCACCCAGGCTGGGGATTCCTCGCCGAGGATCCACTGTTCGCCTCTCTGTGCGAAGCACATGGCGTGACCTTCATCGGCCCGCCGGCCGCGGTCATGCAAAAGCTCGGTCGCAAGACACCCGCCAAGGCTTCCATGGCGGCTGCCGGGCTGAAATTGATTCCCGGAAGCGACGGGGTGTTGCACGGCGGCCAGCAGGCGCGCGAGGTCGCCAATGCGATTGGATTCCCCGTCTTGCTGAAGGCCGAGAGCGGGGGCGGCGGTCGAGGCATGCGCATCGTCCGCAAAGCGAGCGAAATGAAAGCTGCCTATGAGTCGGCTCAGTCGGAGTCCGTTGCTTGTTTCGCCGATGGCAGGCTCTACCTCGAGAAGCTGATCGAAGGCGGGCGCCACATCGAGATCCAACTGCTTGCCGACAAGTACGGGAAGGTCGTGCACCTCGGAGAGCGGGACTGCTCCGTGCAACGCAAGCACCAGAAGCTCATCGAGGAGTCGCCGGCCACGGTCTTGAGCGATTCCGAGCGCGAGCAGACGCTGGCAGCCGCGGTGCGCGCGACCTCTGCGATCGGGTACGTCGGTGCAGGCACGATGGAGTTTCTTCTCGACGAGGCGGGTGAGCTTCGGTTCATGGAGATGAATGCGCGCCTTCAAGTGGAGCATCCCGTCTCGGAGATGCGAACGGGGGTCGATCTCGTCGAGGCGCAGATTCGGATCGCCGGCGGCGAGCCGCTCTGGTTCTCGCAGGAAGACATCCGCCTCCGCGGCCACGCAATCGAGTGTCGAATCAACGCGGAGGATCCCGCAAACGGATTCACTCCAAGCCCCGGCATCATCGAACGATGGGACGTCGCGCTCAGCGGCGATGAGCACGTGCGAGTCGATACCCATGTCGAGACTGGCTACGAGGTTCCACCTCACTACGATAGTTTGATTTGCAAGGTGATCGCATGGGGCGAAGACCGCGATGCCGCCTGCGATCGACTTACCGAGGTGCTGCAAAGCCTTCGCTGCGACGGGATCTCGACCACGATCCCAATGCATCTTGCGGTCCTGAGCTCAATAGAGTTTCGGGAGAATCGGTACGACACGCGCGCCGTGCCAGGTTGGGAGAGCTGATGGCACGGGTTCCGGTAGTTCCGATTGGTAAGGCACGTGAGGCGATCGTCGATGAGGCGACCTACGGGCGCGAACGGGCGGGCCATCAGCCGCTAGAGGCGCGCCTCGATGAGCGTCGCGCCGAAGTCCAAGCGGGCTGGGGGGACAAGTACGTCGTTCGGGTCCACGAAAAGGACAAGCTCACCACGCGCGAGCGGCTCGAACGATTGAAGGATAGCGGCTCCGCAATCTTCGAAGTTGGCACTTTCGTCAACTACGGCGTCGACTTCGACGGTCTCCGATCCCCGGCGGCCGGAGTCGTGACCGCATTCATCCAGGTCGAAGGCCGTTGGTGCGTCGTCATCGCCAACGACAACACCGTGGCGTCCGGCGCATGGTGGCCGAAGACCCCAGAAAAGATCCAACGCGCTCAAGAGATGGCCCGCCGGCTTCGTTTGCCGGCGCTCTACCTCGTCGATTGCAGCGGGCTGTACTTGCCGGAGCAACGTCGGAGCTTCGCTGGCGCAACGGGCGCTGGCCACATTTTCAAGATGAACAGCCTTCTTTCGGCAAAAGGCGTACCGCAGATTGCCGGCGTGTTCGGAGATTGCATCGCCGGCGGCGGGTACATGCCGATCATCAGCGATCGCGTGTACATGACCGAACAAGCGTACATGGTCATCGCCGGCGCCGCTCTGATCAAGGGTGCAAAGAGCCAACACATCACCTCGCTCGACATCGGCGGCCCCGAGGTGCACGTGCACCAGTCCGGCTGCGCCGACGAACGCGTTCCGGACGACGTCACTCTGATCGACTGTCTGCGCCGGGAAGTCGCACGCCTTCCAAGCTCGGGCGCGGCATTCTATCGAGGCGGCGTGGAATCGATGGAGCCGGCCTATTCGCCGGCGGAGCTTCCCGGCTTGGTGCCAGTCGACCACCGTCAGGCGTACGACGCGACCGAAATCCTCGCGCGCCTTTGCGATCAAAGCCTCTTTTGGGAGGTGTTGCCCTCGGTCGGTCGTGAAATGATCTGCGGCGTCGCTCGCGTTGGCGGCTTGTATGCGGGTTTCGTCGTCAACCGGCAGGGATTGATCGACGATCCGGAGGCTACCGACGAGCAGCGCCCTGCGGGTATTCTCTATCGGCAAGGAATCGCCAAGATCAGCGCGTTCAGCAGGGCGTGCGACAGCGACGGCATTCCGCTCATCTGGCTTCAGGACATCAGCGGCTTCGACATCGGCGCCGAGGCCGAGCGTCACGGGCTTCTCGCCTACGGCTCCAACCTCATCTACACCAACAGTACCAACGAGACGCCGATGTTCACGGTGCTCCTGCGAAAAGCATCCGGCGCTGGCTACTATGCGATGGCGGGGCTTCCCTACGACCCCGTCGTGCAGCTTTCGACCCCCATTTCCCGGCTCAGTGTCATGGAGGGTCGCACACTCGCGATCGCTTCGTACAACAGCAAGCTCGACGACGACTTCGAGATCGTTTCGACCGACCCGGAGGAGCGCGAACAGATCGAAAAACGCATGGCGGAGGTCGAAGCTCGAATCGAAGCGGACATGGATCCCTATGTAGCCGCCAGGCAAATGGACACCGATGAGATCGTGCGTCTCGATGAGCTCCGCGATTGGCTCAAGGTGTTGGTGGAGATGAGTTATCAGGGTGTCGGCTACCGCCGAGTCAAGAACCCACGAATTTGGAGCCTGCACGACCTCGACGTCTTGATGAACGGAGGACGTGCATGAGCGAGGGCGGCTATGTTCTGCGAGCCCGTGCGATGGACGGGGAGGGTAGTGAGCTCTTGTCTCCTGGCGTTGGAGTGTTCATGCCAAGGGTCAACGAGGGTGAGCTCCTGGCTTCGGGGCAATCGATTGGGACGATCGACGTGCTTGGTGTGCGGCGTGAGCTCATCGTTCCGGCAGGCGTCGAGGGGCGAGTCTCCGAGCGCATCGGAGGCGGCCAGGTGCGCGTCCCCGTTCAGTATGGCGAGGCCTTGCTCTCGATCTCGACTACCTCGATGGCAAGTCTGAGCGAAGCGGACTCGCCCGAGACTGCTGATCGGGATGGCGCCCTTGCATTCACCGCGCCGATGAGTGGCCGCTTTTACGGCCGACCGTCTCCTTCCGAGCCGCCGTTCGTATCGGCAGGAGACATCGTGCAGCGGGGCCAGACGGTGGGGCTGCTCGAGGTGATGAAGACGTTCAACCGCCTGGTGTACCAGGGTGACGCCCTGCCGGATGCAGCGAAGGTCGAGAAGGTCGTGCCGAACGAGGGCGACGACGTCGTACGAGGTGACGTCATCCTGGCGCTGCGATCTTTGTCTGAGAGCTGAAGTGATCTCCAGGATTTGCGTGGGTAGACAGTGTCCCCTGCTGCTAAGGTAGGCGCATGGTGAAGGCCCAGCTCGGGAATCGGGCACTGTTTCCCCGCCTCGAAGGGGTCGCATATCTCGCCCATGCCGCGATCTCGCCTCTCTCGGCGCCGGTCTGCGAACGCATTCGAGAAGTAACCGAGGACTACGCCTGCGGCGGGATGGCGGGCTTCGTACGCTGGGCGCCGCGGCTCGCGAAGGTCCGGCACGATCTCGCATCGCTCATCTCGGCAAGTCCGACTGAAATTGCGATCGTGGCGAACACCACGCAGGGCGTCATCGACGTCGCGTTCGGGCTGCCCTGGCGCAAGGGCGATCGCGTCGTCCTCTTCGACGGCGAGTTCCCAGCCAATGTGACGCCCTGGCAACAGGCCGCAGAGGAGTTCGGCCTGGAGCTTCGTTGGCTGTCGCTCGAGGGCTTTCACCGCTCGGTCGATGAAGGTCTCGTCGCGCTCGACCGGGTCCTGCAGCGGGGAGTCCGACTCGTTGCCGTGAGTGCGGTCCAATACAAGACGGGCCTTCGAATGCCCCTCGCCGAGATGGCCGCGCTTTGCCACAAGTACGACGCGGAGATTTTCGTCGACGCGATACAAGCGCTCGGGGCAACTCCGGTCGACGTGTCCTGGGGCATCGACTACCTCAGCTCGGGCAGCCACAAGCACCTGATGGGGGCCGAGGGAACAGGCTTCTTGTACGTGGCCGAACGCTGCGCAGCCGCGATGAAACCGCGGCTCGCAGGTTGGCTGGGTCATGAGGATCCCGTAGCCTTCTTGGTCAGCGACGAGCCGAAGCTGCGCTACGACAATCCGCTCAAGCGAGGCGCACCGGCGCTCGAAACCGGCACCAGCAACGTCATCGGGCTTGCTGCGCTCGGCGCGTCGCTCGAGCTGCTCGGCCAGCTGGGCGTACCGGCCATCCGCCAACACGTCGATGCTTACCTCGAAGCGCTCCAGTCGGGTCTCGTTGGGAGAGGGTTTCAAAGTCATCGGGCCGCGGCGCCCGCGCTTCGCTCCACGCTGCTCGGCATGACAGTGCCGGTCGACGTCCGCCTGTCCAAGCTCGCCGCAGCCCTTCGCGATCGTGGTGTCATCGTCAACACGCCCGACGGCCTGATGCGCTTCGCGCCGCACTGGCCGAACGCTCATGATGAAGTCCCCCGCGTCCTCGACGCCGTAGACCAGGCGCTGGCCGAGCTTCGCGCTTGAGCCTAGGCTCGCACGATGGCTCGCCAAGGCGATCGTAGTTTCTGGATTTTCAACGCGCTCGTTTCAAGCACGGCGGTTGGATTCCTCGGCTGGCTGTTGCTCGTTCGAGAGGGCGGCGGCGTCAACGCCGATCTGAGCTTCATGCCGGGCGTCAATGCTGCGCTCAACGCGACTTCGGCGACCCTGCTCGTTGCCGGGCTCTTCGCGATTCGAAACGGCCGACGCGAAGTTCACAAACGCCTGATGGTCTCCGCGTTTGCCGCCTCCGCGGTCTTTTTGGTGGGCTACGTTCTGTACCACTACGCCCACGGCGACACGCAGTACCAGGGCCAGGGCACGATTCGGACCGTCTATTTTTCGGTACTGATAAGCCACGTGCTTTTGTCGATCGTGATGCTTCCGATGATCCTGACGACATTCTTCTTGGCGGCGCGAGCGCGCTTCGCAGCACACAAGCGGCTCGCAAGGTGGACCCTGCCCATCTGGCTCTACGTCTCGGTCACCGGGGTCGTCATCTATTTCATGCTTGGCTGAAACACGCACCGACACGGCCCAGCAGCAGGCGGCAGCGCGAGCCGAAGGCGAAGCCCGGCGCACCGAGCCGCCAAGCCCAAGCGAAGCGCCGGGCGCGGCAGGGAGGATTACGGGTGGGGTGGGCGGGCGGTGTAACAAAACCTGCTGCTGGCACGGGCGCTGATCTTGCTCAACACTCCCGCACGAGGAGGGCTCTGATGGGAATCATTTCGTGGATCGTGTTTGGCTTGCTTGCCGGCATTCTCGCCAAGTTCGTCATGCCAGGTGACGACGGTGGCGGCTTCATCCGGACGACCGCCCTCGGTGTCGCCGGCGCATTGCTCGGGGGCTTCATCGGCACGCAACTCGGTTTTGGCGACGTGACGGGCTTCAACGTCCGGAGCTTTGCCATCGCGATTGCGGGCTCGGTGTCGCTCTTGTGGATCTACCGACGAGTCAAGAAAGGCTAAGCGCGTCTCCGGCGCTGTACCGCCATCAACCCCTCGACGATCATCCACAGAAGCAATACGAGCAGAAGTGACGCCAATGCGGCGAGTGGCGCGTTGCCTTCGGCCAGGAACTGCTGGAGCTTCGTGACTAGCGCGAGGCCCGCCACCGGCATGACCAGGAGCATTGGAAGGACCAGCGGCCAAACCGGTCGCTTCCGCGCGAAGAAGTAGAGCGAGAGCGTCATCAATGTGAGGGCCGCGAGCAACTGGTTGCTCGCGCCGAAGATGGGCCAGAGCACCCATCCGACCGCCTTGGCCTGGCCCGTCGCTGGGTCTGGAGTTTCGGCGAGCGCGAGGTACATCGCTGGAACGACCGCGATGAGGGTCGCGATGTAGGGATTGGTCAGCGGCTTGATTCGGAGCGCCTCGCCGAGCTCACCGAGGATGAAACGTTGGATACGCGTCGCGGTGTCGAGCGAGGTCGCCGCAAACGCGATCACCAAAACGGCCATCAGGGTGCGCGCCAGCTCCGGGGACAAACCCACCGCTTCGAGAAACGCACCCCCTCCGAGGACGAAGGCAGCCGCCTTGTTGCCACCGGCATGTGCCCAGCTGTCGTAGTAGACCGCCCAGCTCAGGTCATCGACGACGCCTTGGCCGGGGAGGGCGCAGGCACCGACGAGGCCAATACCGGCCACCGCTGCGAGGGTGGAGGCCAGGGCGAGCGAGCCTTCACCGAGCATGGCGCCGTAGCCGATCACGCGAGAGTCCGGCAGGCGGTCGAGCTGCTTCGAAGTCGTCCCTGACGAAACCAAGCCATGAAAACCGCTAATCGCGCCGCAGGCGATGGTCACGAACAAGATCGGGAAGATCGACGGCGCGCCGGCCTCTGCCGTTCGGTACATGGGGGCGTCGAAGCTCGGATGTGCGATCAAAACGCCGAGGAACAACAGGCCAAGGCCGACGAAGAGTTGGTGACTGTTGATGTAATCGCGGGGTTGCAGAAGCAGCCAGACCGGCAAGAGGCTCGCAATCGCCGAATAGACCAGCAGAAAGAAGATCCAGCCCGTGGTGACCGCGTGCTTGTCGAAGCCCATCGCGACGAAGTCGACGGGCACCTCGGTTCCGACCCAGACGAAGAAGTAGAGCACGGCGAGAGCGATCAAGGAGGGCCAGAGGATCCGCACCTGCCGCTTGTAGACCAGCCAGCCGATCACGACGGCAACCACGATTTGAATGTTGATTGGGATGACGCTCGTGGGCTGGCTGACGAAGAGCCCCGCGATCGCCATCGAAAAAACCGCGAGAACGAGCCAAATCAACACCAGCACGAAGCACATGAACAGAATGCGGGCCCGGTTGCTGATCGTTTTCGCGGTGATCTCCGCAATCGAGTGGCCTTTTTCCCGCACGCTGGCGACCAAAGCGCCGAAGTCGTGTGCGGCGCCCATGAAGATGGTACCGAAGACGACCCAGGCGAGTGCCGGACCCCAGCCCCAGTACGCTGCTACACAAGGGCCGATGATCGGCGCCGCTCCCGCAATCGAGGTGAAGTGGTGGCCGAAGAGCACTGCGCGTTGCGTGGGCACGAAATCGACGCCGTCGTTGAGCTCGTGCGCGGGTGTGACGAGGTCCTCTTGGTCTTCGAAGATGCGCTCACCCAGAAATCGCGCGTAGAATCGATACGCGATCACGAATGCACTCAGGATCAAAGCTGCGGCCAAGGCTGCCATTCGTCGCGTTGGTGGGCTTTTTTCCCGTTTTGGTCAAGTACAAACCCGCTTTCCTTTGCGACGAAAAACGCTAAGGTCCCGCCATGAGTGGGACCTTCCGACCTCATGGCGTGTGGACCGCCCTGACGACTCCGTTTTCTGCGGACAAGCAGGTCGACTACGATTCGCTTCGTCGGCTCATCGATTTCCAGTTGCAAGAAGGCGTCGACGGCGTTCTTCCGTGCGGTACGACGGGCGAGTCGCCAACCCTTTCCTGGCAGGAGCACGATGCAGTCGTCGAGGCAACGGTGCGAGCCGTCGAAGGGCGTGCGGGCGTCTTGGCGGGCACGGGTAGCAACAATACCGACGAAGCGATTCGCGCCTCGACCCAAGCCAAGGAAGCCGGTGCCTCCGCAGTACTGCTCGTCGATTGCTACTACAACGGCCCTTCGAGCCTCGAGCTGCGTACCGAGTACTACGAGCCAATTCTGGCGGGCGTTCCCGACATTCCGGTTGTCCCCTACATCATTCCGGGGCGCAGCGGCTGCGCACTTTCCGCGGCTGACCTCGCGATCCTGCACCTAAACGACCCGCAGCGGGTGCCCGCGGTCAAGCAGGCGACGGGCGACGTCGATCGCATGCGCTTGGACCGCCAGCTCGCAGGGCCTGCGCTGAGCATCTTGTCGGGCGATGACGACCTCACGCTCACGATGATGCGCGACGAAGAGATCCGCGGCAGTGGGGTGATCAGCGTGCTTTCGAACATCGTGCCGGGCGCCATCGGTTCCATGGTGCGCTCCCAGGTGGCCGGGGACAGCGAGGAGACCGAACGGCTCGCCACGGCGCTTGCTCCCGTGCTCCGCTTGGTGACCTGCTCTGTGTCCGCAGTGCGGACCCTTCCGAATGGGCAGAGCGTCGAGGTCACCGACAAGTTCCGAAACCCGGTGCCGCTCAAGACGATGATGGCGGGGCTCGGCATGATCTCCCCAATCAAGCGCGCACCGCTCGGGCGCATGAGCGCTACGGCGGTCGCGCATTGTAGGGACGCGTTGCTCCAGGTCCATGCGGCCGATCCAGGAATTCTCGGTCCGATCGAAGAGGCGTTCGACGTGCGCATCGATCAGCGCCTGGGGGACGACGCGAAATGGTCGGCGCTCGCCCGTTGAGGGGATTGTGTACAACGCGCTGATTCGCCCCTTGCTGTATCTCTTGCCCGCAGAGGCCGCTCATCATCTGGCGTTTGGCTGTCTACGGTTGCTCGCTGCAATTCCTGGCATGCTCATCTTGATGCGGCGCCTGTTTCACGAGGGCGGCGATTCGGCGTGCGTTCGAGCGCTCGGGCTCGACTTCCCGAATCCAATCGGCTTGGCCGCAGGCTTCGACAAAGATGCGAGAGGCTACGAGGCGCTGGGTGCGATGGGCTTCGGCTTCGTCGAGGTCGGAACGCTCACGGGGCAGGCCCAGCCGGGAAACTCGAAGCCGCGTCTGTTCCGGCTTCCGAAGGACCGGGCGCTCGTCAACCGCATGGGCTTCAACAATCGCGGTTCGGCAGATGCGGTGCCGCGTTTGCAGCGACCGCACCAAACGATTGTCGGGGTCAACATCGGCAAGACGAAGGCCGTCCCCGAGGAGCAAGCGATCGGCGACTACGTGGCGAGCGCCAAGCGGGTGGGGCCGCACGCGGACTACGTCGTGGTCAACGTGAGCTCCCCCAACACCCCGGGCCTTCGGAACCTCCAGGCCACCGAAAAGCTTCGCCCATTGCTCCTCGCAGTTCGTGAAGCACTTAATGAAGTGTCTCCGGGACGGCCGGTCCCCTTGCTCGTCAAAATCGCCCCCGACTTGGCCGACGAGGACGTCGACGGCGTTGCCGACCTCGCCGTCGATCTGGGTCTCGACGGGATCATCGCCACCAACACGACTGTGTCGAGAGACGGGCTCGCAAGCTCTGCGAACGACGTCGAACGCTGTGGCGCCGGCGGACTAAGCGGTCCGCCGCTGCGGGAGCGCTCGATGGAAGTGCTCCAGCGACTGCGCGCCAGAGTGGGCAACGAAATGGTCTTGATCTCGGTCGGTGGAATTGAAACCCCGGAACAGGCCAGGGAAGCGCTCGATGCCGGAGCCACCCTGGTACAGATCTACACGGCCTTCGTTTATGAGGGCCCGTGGCTGCCGAGTCGGCTGGCGAAGGGTGTCGCGGGGCGGTGACTGTGTCACCGTCACCGTCACGCTGAGCTCAGGTGTCGTCGGCTGTGTTGGCCAGCTTGGCGAGGTCTCGAATCATCCAGATCGTGATGGCGGCAACCAAGAGCAGATACCCGACCAGCATCACGATGAACACATCGTTTGCGAAATGGGCCCGCTCGAGATTTGCCTCGATGGTGAATTCCAAGGCAAGCGCCAGGAGGGCGGCGGTGAGTAGCCCGATCCAAGCCATCGGGGCGGCGATGCGATTCATCGCGACTTCACGCCGTTCGTCGGTTGCGAGCCAGTAGTCACGATTCGGAATGTTGATCCAGCGTGCGGGAAGCCGTTTGAGCATCCCCGCGGCTGCAAACACGATCGCGACGCTCCCGCCCGCCGAGGCGGCCAAGAACCAGAAGAAGGGCACCTTGGACATGTAGTCGTTCGGTCTGCCTCCTGCGCCGAAGTGGGAGGCCATCGTCTCGGGCAGCTCCGACCAAACCAGGGCGACGCGCAGTATCAGCGCGATGCTGATGCCGAGCGTGAGCAGCAGGGGCCCACGAATCGCGTTCCACCCTTGTTTGGTCTTCGCTTCTTTCGGCAGCATGATCCCTGTCAGCCCTACTCCGCGGCATCTACGACCGCGGCCGCAATCGAGTCCGACCAGACGTTCACCGTCGTTCGGAGCATGTCGAGGATGCGGTCCACCGCGAGGATCAGGGCCACTGCGCTGGTGGGCAGTCCTACCGCGTTTAGGACGACGACCATCATGACCATCCCGGCATGTGGAATCCCTGCGGCCCCGATACTTGCGAGCAAGGCCGTCAATGCGACCAGACCCTGCTGCGCCATCGTCAGGTCGACCCCATACACCTGGGCAATGAACAAGACCGCCACGGCTTCGTAAAGTGCGGTGCCGTCCATGTTGATCGTGGCTCCGAGCGGCAGAACGAACGAGGTCACCTGCGGTCTCACCCCTGCCTTTTCGACGTTTTCCATCGTGAGAGGGAGGGTGCCGTTGCTCGAAGCCGTGCTGAAGGCGGTCACCAGCGCCGTCATGAGCTGGCGGGCGTACTCGATGGGCGAGCGGCCGGTTCGGAGCTTCAAGATGAGTGGCAGGGTGATCGTTGCGTGAATCAAGAGGGCGATGAAGACGGTGAGGACATACCAGCCGAGGACTTGAAACGCGGCCGGTCCTTTGCCCGCTGCGGCATACAGGGTGAAACCAAAGACACCGATGGGGGCGAAGTTCACGACGAAGAGCGTCATCTGCATCATCACGTCGAAGAGGCCGGAGAAGAAGCGCCGCACGACGCTGGCGTCCTTCGAGCCTTCTCGGTGTTCTGCGATCCCGATGAAGACGCCGATCAGCAACGAGAAGAAGATCACCGGCAGCATGTCGCCTTCGGTGGCTGCGGCGAGTGGGTTCTTCGGAATCAAGCTCTCGAGCTGCTCCCAAAGGACGACACCGATGCTGCTCGGCGTTTCGATCAACAGCGGCTTGGCGGCTGCACCCTCTTCGAGCAGCGCAAGCTCGGCGCCCTCGCCGGGACCGATGATGTTCACGACGGCAATGCCCGTGACGATCGCCAGGAAGCTCGTCGTCAGGTAGAAACCGATGGCGCGTCCGCCAATCGAGCCGAGCGTGCGAAGGTCCCCCATTCCGGTCACCCCGGTGATCAACGACGAAACGATCAAGGGGACGACCAGCATTTGCAGGAGCCGGAGGAAAAGGTCCCCGATCTTCTTGCCGACCATGGCGACGTTGCCGACGATGCTCGCATCGACCACGCCTTGGGCGCCGGCCCAGTTGAGGCCCAGCCCGAGGGCGGCGCCTAGACCCATCGCAATCAGGATCCAATGATGGAGTTGCAGTCGCTTCACGGGCGCGCATTATGCGTACGCCCTCCTTCGATGTAAAACCAAGCCATGACCGACGAGAATCCAGACAAAGGCCCGCTTCTGGAGCTGCGAGGAGCGCTCGACGCCCTCGACCACGAATTGCTGGAGCTGCTGGTCCGGCGAATGAACATCGTGGCGGACATCGCCGCACGCAAGCGTTCGCATCGGGTTCGGATCCGCGACCTCGCGCGTGAACGCCGGGTTCTCGACGACCGCTGTGCCCGCGCAGGGGAGCTTGGCCTCTCCGCCGAGAGCATCGAGTCAATTTGGCGCCAACTGATGCTCATGAGCCGTGAGCGCCAAGCGGCGCTGCGCACGGAGGTGCCGCTCGACGTCGAGTCGCAGACGGTCGCGATCATCGGCGGTGAGGGGGGGATGGGGAGCTCGCTTCGCACCTTGTTCTCCGATCTTGGACATGAAGTGCTGAGCGCAGACCTCGACACCGAGCTGCGGCCTGCAGACGCCGCGTCGAAAGCGGACGTGGTGATCATCAGCGTGCCAATTCGCGAGACCCGGTCGGTCATCGAGGAGCTCGGCCCGTTGGTCCGCAAAGATGCACTCCTGATGGACGTGACGTCGATCAAGGCCGACCCTGTAGCCGCGATGTTGGCGTCGACCAAAGCGAGCGTCGTAGGCACCCATCCGATGTTCGGCCCGGGCGTCAACACCTACCAAGGTCAAAGGGTGGTCATCTGTCCGGGACGCGGGGACGCATGGCTCGATTGGGTTCGGCAAATGTTCAGCGCGCGCGGATTGGTGATCACCGAAGCGACCCCAGCCGATCACGACTCGATGATGGCGATTGTTCAGGTGCTGCACCACTTCAAGACGCAGGTGCTTGGAATGGCCTTGAGCCGCGCGGGCGCCACGCTCGAACAAACACTTCGCTTCACCTCCCCGGCCTACCTTCTCGAAGCCTATGTGACCGGCCGACATTTCGCTCAGTCGCCGGACCTTTACGGGCCGATCGAGATGTTCAATCCAGATTCCGAGCGGGTGATCCAAGTCTTTCGGGCGGCCGCGGCCGATTTGGCGAAGATCCTCGCAGACGGTGACCAGGACGCCTTTGACCAGGTCTTCGACGACGTTCGCGCATTCTTTGGCGGCTTCACCGACGAAGCGCTCGAACAGAGCGGCTTCCTCATCGACCGACTGGTCGAGCTGAGCGCAGGCCGCTCGTCGACCTAGCCAGTCGATTGACGCTCGTCGCCGCATCTGCGATGCCCTGGCCATGGCGCAAGTTGCGATACACGGAGCAGCGGGCCGCATGGGGCAAAGCATTGCGGCCGTCTTGGCCGACGACCTCGACGCCAATCTCGTCGCAGCGATGGACCGTGAAGACTGCGAGCTCATCGGTCGAGATATGGGCGCGCTCACGGGGGCGGCGCCTTCGGGGGTTTGCATCACCTCCGACGTCGAGGAGTTTCTGAGCAACGTCGAGGTCGTCATCGACTTCAGCATCCCCTCGGCCACCGCAAAGCTCATGCCGCTCTGCGCTGGGCAGCACATTCCCATGGTCATAGGAACGACCGGCCTCGATGCATCGACCCGGGCCGGCCTCGAGAGGGCGGCCGAGCGCGTGCCGATCGTCTTCGCGCCCAACTACAGCCAAGGCATCAACGCCCTGTATTTCCTCGCGGCACGCGCAGCCGAGCTGTTGGGCCCGAAATTCGATGCCGAGATTGTCGAGATTCATCATCGGCACAAGGTCGACTCGCCCAGCGGTACGGCAGTCCACCTCGCGGAGGTGGTGTCCGCGGTGAAGCAACTCGACCCGGAGCGCGTGGTGAGCCACGGACGGAGCGGCCAGGTGGGCGCCCGGCCCCTCGAGGAGGTCGGCGTGATGGCGTTGCGGGGCGGTGACGTTGTCGGCGAGCACACCCTCTACCTGGTCGGGGAGGGCGAGCGCATCGAGCTCACCCATCGCGCAACCGATCGCTCGATCTTCGCGCGAGGGGCGGTGCGTGCCGCGCGCTGGGTCGTCGGCCGACCTGCCGGCCTTTATGACATGGCCGACGTGATGGGGATTCCCCGGTAGGCGCAGGTGCGAAGGAAATCTGATACGGTAAGGGCGCGTTATGGACTGTCCCCAATGTGGAGCTGAAGTTCCGTCGGACGATGCGTTCTGCGGCAAATGCGGATATGCACGTCGCGACCAGACCCCGGACCGCCTGGACCAGTCACGCATTCGTGTGCACGAGAGCCCAGACCCTTCGGCCGATCATGGGCCAAGTCGATCATCTTCTCAGCAACGAGTTCGCAAACACACGGTGCTAGGAATTCAGCCTGGAACGCCCCCCGCAGGGGTTCCGACCCCGGCGCCGATTCCATCGCCTCCGCCCACCCCGATTTCATCGGCGCGCCAAGAACAAAAGCGCGGTCGCACGCCTCAAAAGACGATGATCGGCATGCGCCCAGTCGAACCGATCCCTCCGGCTACCGACCCGGTGCCATCCGGGCAGTTCGGGTCAAATCGAGAACTTCCGCTGGACGGAGAACACGACGACGTCTCCGAGCCAGCCGCTCCGAGTCATCGCGTGCGGGCTCGCGTCCGTTACGACAGCGCCAACGAGCCGCTCCCCGTGATTCAACGAAGAGCGAAGGCGCTGCGCGGGCTCGCGGTGCTCGTCGTCCTTGCCGCAGCTTGGCTTGGCTACCGCTATCTAACGTTGAATGGCTAGTACCGCGCCAGACAGCCCGGCGCTGTGCACAGCCTGCGGCGAGAGCAACCCGCCCGAATCGAAGTTCTGCGGGAAGTGCGGAGCGCCTCTCGGCTCTTCTTTGCCGAAACCGGGCGACATCATCGCGGAGCGCTACCGCGTGGTCGCGCCGATCGGACGCGGTGCGATGGGCACCGTGTATCGCGTCGAACACACCCAGATCAGCAAGGTGATGGCCATCAAGCTGCTGCATCGAGAGCTTCAGGAGGAACCGGAGAACGTGGCTCGCTTCCATCGCGAAGCGGAATCGGCATCCCGCCTCAACCACCCCAATACCGTTCATGTATTCGACTTCGGTCGCACGAAGTCCGGATCCCTCTACCTCGTGATGGAGTACGTGGACGGCGAAGATCTGTCCAAAGTCCTCGAAAAAGAAGGGGCCATGCCATTCGGGCGCGTGGCCTACCTCTGCGCGCAGGTGGCCGGGTCCGTCTCGGATGCGCATGCGGCTGGGATCGTGCACCGCGACCTCAAGCCGGAGAACATCGTCATCGCCGAGGGCCGCGATGGCGAGACGGCCAAGGTTCTGGACTTTGGGCTGGCCAAGCTCTTCGAAGGCAACGTCGGGACGCAGGTGACCAGCAGCGGGACGATCGTTGGGACCCCCTACTACATGTCGCCCGAGCAGATTCATGGGCAGGAGCTCGACGGACGAAGCGACATCTATGCGATGGGCGCGATCATGTACGAGTGCGTCGTTGGCCAACCGCCGTTCGAAGCGCCCAATCCGGTTGGCGTCCTTTCAAAGCACCTGTCGGAAGAGCCCTTGCGCCCGTCGGCGCGGTCGCCTCTCTCGGTGCCCGCGGAGGCCGACGAGATCATCATGCGCTGTCTCCAAAAGGACCCCGAGCTCCGCTACCAGACCGCAGAGGAGCTCCGCACGGACTTGGTCGATTACCTCACCACCGTCGGCTCCGGAGATTGGCGTTTGAGCGGAGTAGGCCAAGCGCCGTTTGGGAGCGGCTCGCGTCGCGTCGACAAGTTCGACTCGATCTTTCGGCCCAAGCGAAGGCTCTGGTGGGCGCTGGGGTTGCTTCTGTTGGCCGGCGCCGGCCTGCTCGCATGGCGACTCGCCACGCGAGGACCCTCGGAACAGGAGCCCAACCACAGTGCAAACATCGCAACACCTTTACCAGAGAACACCGAGATGGAAGCCTACCTCGGGCGGCGTCTCAGCGAAGACGCGGGCGATGTCGATCTCTTCGAGATTCAGCACCTGGGGACCGAGCGACGCGCCGCGTTGCTGGAGGTCAGCGCGATCCCCAACATGGACGTCCTGCTCGAGCTCCTGATTCCGGGCCAGGACGAGCCTTTCATCGTCGCCGACTCTCGGGGCCTCGGGCAGGGCGAGCGGCTCCCCAACGTCCCCCTCGAGCCCGGCGCACACCTGATTCGCGTGCGCGAGCAGAGTGTGGAAGGTGAGCTTCCCACCGAGAACGTGTCCGATGCGTACTCCGTTCGGTGGCGCCTCCTCCAAGAGGATCCGAGCTTCGAGCGCGAGCTCAACGATTCCTTGGAGCTGGCTGAGCCCCTCGAGCTCGGCGCGGAGCGTCGCGGCTGGATCGGTTGGCCAGGTGACGTGGACACCTTCTGCTTGAATACCGACGCCAAGGGCGTCATCGCGCAGGTGAGCGCACTGCCGGAGGTCGATCTGGTTCTTCGAGTGGTCGATCGGCGAACCGACCGCAGCGGGAAGTTCGATGACAATGGCGTGGGGCGCGGCGAAACCAGCAAATCGTGGCGCAATGCGGAAGCCGGCAAGCTCTGCGTCGAAGTTTCGGCCGACCCAAGGGAAGACGGCGGCCAAGTCGCGCAGCCGAACGAGACCTACGGCGTGCGGTTCATCACGGCCCCTCGGAACTAGATGCGGATCTCGGACCTCGACTACGAGCTCCCGAGCGAGCTGATTGCGCAGGAGCCGCTGGCGAAGCGAGACGCGTCACGCCTCCTCCTGCTGGACGTGGGCGCCGATGAAGTCGAGGATCGCCTTTTCGTAGAGCTGCCGAGCTTGCTCCCGCCGAGCCTGTTCATCTTCAATGACACGCGGGTTTTTCCGGCGCGACTCGTCGGCAGCAAGGCCACGGGAGGCAAAGTGGAGCTGCTCTTGCTCCGGAAGTGCGACGCACGAACCGACCATTGGCTAGCGATGGGGCGGTCGTCCAAAGGCCTGCGCGAAGGGATGGCGCTCGAGCTGTGCGACGGTCAGCTCGAAGCGCGGGTCGTTCGTGCGCAGGAGCATGGGGAGTTGGAGGTCGAGCTCCGAGCCGAGGGCTCGGTGGACGAGCTGATCGAACAGGTCGGGGAGATTCCCTTGCCGCCGTACATTCGCCGCGCAGCCTCCGAGACGGACCGCACGCGCTATCAGACGGTCTTCGCGAGGACGCCGGGCGCAGTCGCGGCTCCTACGGCGGGTCTTCACTTCACGGAGGACAGCGTGAGCGCGCTCGAACAGGCCGGGCACCGGACCGCCTACGTAACCCTGCACGTGGGTCCGGGCACGTTCCGCCCGGTGCAGGCGGACAGCCTCGACGAGCACGAAATGCACGAAGAAGCCTACGAGGTCCCGGAAGCCACCGTGACCGCCATCGGCCGCGCGCGCGCCGAGGGGCGGCCGGTCGTGGCAGTGGGGACGACGGTCGTTCGCACGCTCGAGTCCTCGATAGACGCGGAGGGAAATCCGCTTGCCGGTGTCGGGACGACACGTCTTTTCATTCGCCCGCCCCATCGGTTTGAAGTCGTCGATCATCTACTGACGAACTTTCATCTCCCTCGGTCGACACTGCTCGCTTTGGTGATGGCCTTTGCGGGTACGGATCTCACGCGGCGCGCGTATCGGGAGGCCGCCGAACGGCGCTATCGATTCTACAGCTACGGCGATGCGATGCTGATTCGAACGGGGACCCGATGAGCCTTCCGACCGCTGGATTTTCGTTTCGAGTCGATGCGGTCGATGGTGAGGCCCGCAATGGCGTGCTCGAGACGCCCCGCGGGGCCATCGAAACCCCTGCCTTCATGCCGGTGGGAACGCAGGCCAGCGTCAAAGCGCTGACGCCGGACGAGGTCGCTTCGACGGGCGCCCGCATCATCCTCGCGAATACCTATCACCTCTGGCTCCGCCCGGGGGCCGAGTCCATCGCGTCTCATGGAGGCGTGGTGGGCTTCATGAACTGGCCGCACGCCCTGCTGACCGACAGCGGTGGCTATCAGGTGTTCTCGCTCGCCCAGCATCGAACCATCGACGACGACGGCATCACCTTCCGCTCTCACCTCGACGGCAGCCTTCATCGACTGACACCCGAAGAAGCGATGCGCGTTCAGGCGCTTCTAGCTTCGGACATCGCCATGGTGCTCGACGAGTGTCCCCGAGGCGATGCGCCACGAGCCGAAGTCGAACGTGCAATGGCGCGGACGACCGCCTGGGCGCAGCGCTGCCTGAAATCCCAGCCTGCCGAAGGTCAAGCCCGCTTCGGCATCGTGCAAGGGGGAACCGAGCTCGACCTGAGGCTGTCGCATTTGGAGGCGATCGCCGCCCTCGACTTCGACGGCGTGGCGCTTGGCGGCTTTTCGGTTGGCGAGCCAACGGCGCGCATGTACGAGCTTCTCGATCGCATCGCTCCGCAGATGCCCAAGGATCGACCCCGCTATCTCATGGGCGTCGGCACGCCCACCGATCTGCTCGAGGCGATTTCGAGTGGGTTGGACCTATTCGATTGCGTCCTTCCGACCCGCAACGCGCGCAACGGCCAGGCCCTCACCTGGGGAGGCCGGGTAAATCTCAAACAGGCCCGGCACCGCGACGACCAAAGCGCCCTCGACGCTCGCTGCGATTGCTCCGTCTGCGCGACCTATTCGCGGGCCTATTTGCGGCACCTTTTCAAGGCTGATGAAATGCTCGGGCCGCGTTTGCTATCCCTCCACAACTTGCATTTCTATGGCGCGCTGATGCGCAAAGCGCGCGAAATGATTCGCGTCGGCGAGCTTGGGCCCTGGGTCGAAGCGACGCTCGCACAGATTCGCGAGGAGGACGAGGTCGGCGTCCCGGACGCCTGAGCGGCGTCTCTCCCAGATTCCATTGACGACATTCTGCCCGCGCGGTATGGGCCGACCCTCATGACACAGATCCAACGCGCACTGATTTCGGTCTCCGACAAAACAGGCGTCGTCGAGTTTGCCAAAGGGCTTGCCGAAGCCGGCGTCGAGATTCTTTCGACCGGCGGTACCGCCCGCGCGCTCCGCGAGGGCGGAGTCCCGGTCATCGATGTCTCGGAGTACACCGAGTCACCCGAGATCATGGACGGTCGAGTCAAGACTTTGCACCCGCGGGTGCACGGCGGGATTCTCATGCGCGATCGCCCCGAGGACCGCGATGCGCTCGGCGGGATTGGTGGCAAGCCGATCGATCTGGTCTGCGTGAACCTCTATCCCTTTGAGCAGACGGTCGCGCGCGGAGCGTCTCACGAAGAGACGATCGAGAACATCGACATCGGTGGCCCCTCGATGGTGCGAAGCGCGGCCAAGAATCAGGCACGCGTGACTGTCGTGACCGAGCCGGGGGACTACGCGGAGGTGCTCGCCGCCGTGAAGTCGGGCGATGGCCCGAACGCGGCGCTCCGTGCACGCCTGGCCGCCAAGGCGTTCACCCAGACAGCCGCCTATGACGGCGCGATCTCCGCCTATCTGACCTCGCAGGGAACCGATTCCAAGTTCCCTGGGGCGCTCACTCTCAGCTTCACCAAGGCCTACGACGTTCGATACGGCGAGAACCCGCACCAGCAGGGCGCCTTCTACATCGAGCGGAACGCCCGTGACGGTAGCCTGGCTTTGGCTCAGTCGCTTGGCGCAGGGGGCAAGGAGCTCTCCTTCAACAACCTGGTCGACGTGGATGCCACCATCGAAGCGGTGCGCGAGTTCGAAGGGCCGGCAGCAGTCGTCGTCAAACACACCAATCCCTGTGGCGTGGCCGTCGCATCCACCCTCGAAGAGGCGTACCGCATCGCGCGGGAAGCCGATTCGCAAAGCGCGTTTGGGGGGATCGTCGCCCTGAATCGCGAGGTCGATGAGGCGACCGCGAACGCCGTCGCCGAGACCTTCATCGAATGCATCATCGCGCCGGGCTTCGCGCCCGCGGCGCTAGAGCGGCTCCAAAAGAAGAAAAACCTCCGAATCCTGGCAACCGGCGAGTGGCTTCCAGCCGACTACGCTGCGCTCCAGTTCAAACGCATCGGTGGCGGCTTGGTCGTCCAGGATCGCGACGCCACCGGGCCGAGCGAGGTGCGTGCCGGCAAGGTGGTCACGAAGCGTCATCCGACCGACGATGAAATGCGCGCACTCGATTTCGCATGGCGCGTGTGCAAACACGTGAAGTCGAACGCGATCATTTTTGCCAAGTCCGACCGAACGGTGGGCGTCGGCGCCGGGCAGATGGCACGCGTTACTGCCGTTGGCATTGCCGCGCAGAAAGCCGGTGAGCTTTCGAAGGGAGCCGTCATGGCATCAGACGCCTTTTTCCCATTCCCCGATGGCATCGAAGCTGCCGCGAAGGTGGGCATCACCGCCGTCGTTCACCCGGGCGGCTCCAAGGGCGACGACAAAGTCATCGCAGCGGCCGATGCAGCCAACATGGCGATGGTCTTCACCGGCGTGCGCCACTTCCGGCACTGACGATGCGCGTTCTCATCGTTGGAGGGGGCGCTCGCGAGCATGCGCTTGCATGGCGCCTGTCGCAGGACAGCGGAGTGGAGGTCGTCGGGGCGCCGGGCAACGCGGGCATCGCTGCGATCGGTCGATGTGTTCCCGTCGATCCAAGCGACGCCGATCAAGTCGTTGCGCTTGCCAAAAAGGAGTCTGCGGACCTGGTGGTCGTCGGGCCCGAGGCGCCTCTGGTCGCCGGAGTCGTCGACGCACTCCGCGACCAGGGCATCGAGGCCTTTGGACCCAGTCGCGAGGCTGCCCAGCTCGAGGGTTCCAAAATTTTCTCCAAAGAGTTCATGGCGCGACACGCGATCCCCACCGCAGGCTTCGCGGTTTTCGATGATCCGGATTCGGCGACGCGCTACATCGAAGACGCGAACCGGCCTCTCGTCGTAAAAGCCGACGGACTGGCGGCGGGAAAGGGCGTCATCGTGGCGAGCAACGCCGCGGAAGCGATTGCCGGCGTCGATCGCATCATGCGAGACCGCGCGTTTGGCGATGCGGGCGACCGCGTCTTGATCGAGGAGTGCCTCGTCGGGGAAGAGGTGAGCTACCACGTCGTTTCCGACGGCGAGCGATTCATACCCTTGGCGCCTGCGCAAGATCACAAGCGTGCCTTCGACGGCGACGAGGGACCGAACACCGGCGGCATGGGCGCCTACTCGCCCCCGCCGATCGTGACCCCCGAAATCGAGAGAAAGATACTCGACCGCGTCGTTGAGCCGACGCTTCGTGGCATGGCCGCCGAAGGGCGACCGTTTCGCGGGGCGCTGTTCGTGGGGCTGATGATCGTCGACGGCGAGCCTCTGGTGCTCGAATACAACACCCGTTTCGGCGACCCCGAGTGTCAGACTCTGATGACACGCTGGAAGGGCTCGGTCCTTCCACTCATTCAAGGCTCCGCGCGGGGTGATTTCGGAGGGCTGACGCCTGAATGGGAGGCTCCCGCTTCGCTTTGCGTCGTGCTAGCGGCCGGCGGCTATCCCGGCAGCTATCAAAAAGGGACGCCCATCCACGGCCTGGACGCCGCATCCGCGCTCCCGCACGTGACGGTTTTCCATGCAGGCACCGCGCTAGAAGGCGACACGGTGGTCACTTCGGGTGGACGCGTGCTCTCGGTCACGGCGATTGGTGAATCGATCGACGAAGCAGCCGAACGTGCCTACGAAGCCGTCGAGAAGATCGACTTCGAAGGCAAGCAGCTTCGCCGGGACATCGGCTGGCGGGCCCGCAGCGGCTGATGGACGAGCTCGCCGCGCTCGTTCGGGTTCTCGAGGAGGGTGGCGTCGTGGCTTGTCCGACCGAAACCTGGCTTGGGCTGCTGGCCGACGCGCGAAACGAGAAGGCCGTCGAACAGGTCGCCGAGCTCAAGGGGCGGCCGGCCCACATGCCGATCGCCTTGCTTCTCCCGGATGCTAGATCGGTGGCCGAGGTCGCAGAGCCCCCTTGTGCAGCGGCGAGGGCTCTGATCTCGAAGCATTGGCCCGGCCCGCTGACGATACTCTTAGCGGCGAAGCCCGGTTTGAATCCTCGGCTTTGCCGCGATGGGAAGGTCGGCGTTCGAGTCCCGGGCCCGAGCCCGGCCGCAGCCCTGGCCCGGGCGTTTGGCCATCCTTTGACCGCCACGAGCGCCAACAGGACCGGAGCGCCACCGCTCCGAAGCGTGGAGGAGCTGTCCAGCGAGCTCTTGGAGGGGCTCGGAGGGCATGTGTCCGGCATCTCTCCAGGGGGGGCCCCGTCGACCTTGATCGACTCGACCCGGGCCCCGATGACGATCGTTCGGGCAGGCGCCATCGAAATCGACCCCGCCGCTCTTTGACAGAGGTAGGCTTGCTGCGTCACTCTTCGCGAACGGAGGACCGATGGCGCTGATCGAAACTCAAGAAGCTGCACGTCGCTTGGCCAGAGCGATCTCGAGCGACCTTGCTCTCTACAACGAAGACAAGATTGCCGAGGGGATTCGAAACGATACTCTTTTCGATGTGATGGCAGAGGAAATTCAAGAAGGACTCGACCTTTACCAAAGTCGTGTCGCGCCCGAGCTTCTTGGTCGGAACCTCTACGACCGCGCGATCATCGACCTTCTGGTCCGCTCCAAGGCACACGTCGAATCCCCGATGTGGTAGGCCACCGACTGCCATGAGTCTCATCCATACCAGGGGGCTGGCCGAGGCCAGCTGCCTTGCTTTGCTTGTTTGTCTTTCCATTGCGGGATGCGGCGACGAGCCAGGCCCGAGCGGAGGCATGGCCGGCGACGCCGGAGCGGGCGGCGTAGCTGGCGAAGGAGGGATGGGTGGCGATTCGACTCCTCCGGAACCCCAGCTCTGGGAGGGACAGAGCCGCGGGATCGAGGTCTGTTTCAACCTTGCCGGCGACGGCTCGACGCTCCAAGCGAGCGCCGACTGCGGCCTCTCGGGGGAGTCTGGGTACTCCTTCGATCTCGACGTCGAGCTCGTCGGGGTCGATCAAGACGGGCAGCCATGCAGCTTCAGGCTTCGGTACGAGGATCTCGTCACCATCGACCAGGACACGAATTCCTTTCGAGCATCCGAGATCCAGGTGGCGGGCAGCGACGCGGTGTATTCGTTCTCCGGCGAGATCGTCGGTGCGTTTGCCTCGGGGATCGCGCGACAAGACGTTGGCGATTCGAATTGTCGAGTGGGTTGGGCGGCGTCGCCGAGCAGCCAATGCGACGATGCAGCTGTCAACGATTGCCTCGACCTTCTCGAATGCTGCACGTCGATTCTCGTCAACCCCGTCTTTTTTCAGACTTGCAACGCGGTGGTGCAGCAGTGCGACCAGACGCTGTGCCAGGAAGTCCTGGCTGGCTATCCGCAGTGCGCGACCCAGCCGGAACCCTAGTCGGCCGGAGCTTCCGATTCGCCGCGAAGCGAGCGCAAGGCCTTTTGGAAGTCCTCCGGTGGCGCGGATTCGAATCGCATCGCCTCGCCGGTGATCGGATGGGCGAACGAAAGGACGGCCGCGTGCAGCGCCTGGCGCCCCAGCTCGGTGGCGACGCGGCGCAGCTCCGGGTCCCCAATCGACTTTCCGTAGAGCGGATCTCCGAGGACAGGGTGCCCGTGCTCGGCGAGATGCACCCGAATCTGATGCGTCCGCCCTGTCTCGAGACGGCAACGCACCAAAGCGCTTCCGTGCAAAAGCTCGATTGATTCTAGATCCGTGACCGCTCGGCGGCCTCGGTCGGAGCGCGAGGTGAACTTCTTGCGGTTTGACGGATGCCGCCCATGGAGGGTCTCGTAGCGGATCGCCGGGGGCGGCCTTCCAAGGGCGATCGCGAGATAGGCCCGCTCCAGGCTGTGCTGCTGAAACATCTCGACCAGCCGCTCGTGGGCCTGGGGGCTTTTTGCCACCACCATCACCCCGCTGGTGTCCTTGTCGAGCCGGTGCACGATGCCGGGGCGCAGCGGATCGGAGCCGCCTTGCACCTCGGCGTGATGGAGCAGCGCGTTGACGAGTGTGCCGTCGGGGTGGCCCGGAGCGGGGTGAACCACCAGGCCGGCGGGCTTGTCGAGTATGATCAAGTGGTCGTCCTCGAACAGGACATGCAGTGGAATCGCCTGGGGCTTGGCGCTCATCGCCTCGGGCGGCGCAGGGTGAATCGAGACCTCTGCGCCATCCACAGCCTTGGTTTTCCGGGAAACGACCTCGCCCGATTGCTCTACCCGGCCTTGCTCGATCCAGCGCTGGAGCGTGCTTCGCGAGAATTCAGGGCAGCGGCGAGCCAGGACGCGATCGATGCGCTCTCCGGCGTCGTCCGCGCAGAGCGTGAGGACCGTCGGCGGCGGCGCCGATGCCGACATCGCCTACTCGAGTCTCTTGATGAGCTGGTGGGCGTTGGTTTGCATGTCGATGTTTTGGAACACGCAGATGCCGAGCTCGGGATCGAGGCTGTTGCAGTGATCGGCGATCTTGGCGACCGACGCCTCGTCGTAGCGCGACCGATGGCCCGCCGGACCCGGCAGGCGGAGGTAGACGATCTTCGACTCCGGGGGTGGGTCGTCGGTCAGCGGGTCGTAGGCGGCGACGGCGGGCCGGTCGCCGCAGGCGGCAGCGATGTCGCTGGGCTTCCAGGCCTCCAAGTCGAAGACGACCGGTGGCATGTTCGATGGAAGAAAACCTAGAAACGCTCGAAGAGCGGCGCGGTTCGCCTTGCCGTGCTTGAACGTTTCATCGGCGTGAAAAATGACCGCCTTGGCTTTGAGGTCGCTCGCAAGCGCGGCCACCTCCTCGCAGGTCGCCTTGTTCTCCTTGGTACGCCGAAAACCGGATTCGCTCACCGAGCCGGGCGCCACCACCGTGAAGAGGAAGCCCTTGGGCGCCTCCCGAATCCAGCGCCGGACGGTGCCGGCGCCGGGAATGGCGATTTCGGTGTCCGAGATCTCCACCGCATCAAACTCCCGCCAATATCGGCTGACCGGCATGGGGAAACCGGAACATGCGACCTCAAACATTGGGCGCGAGTATACAAGCTTTGGCGCAGAAGGCCCGAGCTGACTCGGGAATTGGCGGGAATTCATCGAATCAGCAGCGACTCTGATAGTATCGATGACGTGTCTGATTTCGGCTTCGACGCCTATGCGCTCGACGACCTGGATACCTCCGGGCAGCCGCATCCGTTGGAGATCGCACGCGATCTGATCGCGACGGGTCGGCCGCGCGAAGCGCTCGATCTGCTGAGCGCTCATCACGCTCAACTGGACCACGACCCGGAGTACCTGCTGCTTTGTTCCGCTGCCTGGTGGGCGGATGGCGACACGCTGCGCGCGCAGCAAGCCTTGCAGGGCGCAGCTCGGCTTGCTCCGGAGGACCCGAGGCCGCTGCAAGGGCTCGGCGAGTTGCTCTCGGAGCGCGGCGAGCGAGACAAGGCCGAGCTCTTGTGGGCGAAGGCCCGATTGCTGGAGGTGCAGGCGCGCGAGAGCGACGTGCCGCGGGATGAAATCGGGCCAGCTGCGGACGAAGACTTGATCGCGTTTGCGGAGCAACGGGAGCGAAAGACCCAAGGGGCGCTGACGCCTCGCCAGGCTTTGCTCGCCTTGGTCGCGGTGCTGGCGCTGACACTACTGATCGCGGGCATCGTGATGTTGACGTCTCCACGTGAAGCGGCCTCGACGCCACGCGGCTTCGCCCCTTCTTCGGTGGCCACGTTTGTCGAAGAACCTGTAGCGTCGAACTTGGCTCCGGAGCTGGAGGAGCCGCTGGCGGTTGCAGGAGTTGAAGAGCCTGAAGAGGCTGTTGCAGGGGTTGAAGAGCCTGAAGAGTCCGTTGCAGTCGAGATGGTGGAGCCCCCGGCGGCCGTGCTTCCCGAGCTCGCGTCGCCAAAGGTGGTGGATCCTCCCAAGCCCCCGAGGTTGGATGGCAAAGCGGCCGCGTCAGTGACTCCGAGAAAGCGAGCGTCCAGGTCGCGCCGCCCTGATTCCACCCAGTCTCCCTCTCCCGGGACCACTGCACCACCGATCGACGAGCCTCCAAGCGATGTCGTCGTACGCACGGAGCTCACCTCCATGGATCCGGGCGAGCTCACGCGCCGCGCGGACAAGCTGTACGCACAAGGGCACTCGGGTCTGGCCGCAAGTTACTACCGTCGCGCGCTGGAGATCGATCCGGACTACGCACCCGCGCTGGTCGGCATGGGCCAGAGCATCTTGCGTGCCAAGAACTATTCCGACGCGATGAAGAACGCGACCCGTGCGCTGCAGCTCGCTCGCGGCGTAGACGCGCGTCCTGGCCTCGAAGCCGCCGCGATCTACCAAATGGCTCGAGTGCACTACGAGCGTGGAGAGCAGGATGCGGCCCGCCGTTTGTTCCGGCAGTCGATTTCCCTCCCGAGCGCGCCGCCGGAGGCCTGGTTCTACCTGGGCGAAGCCCTTTCGAGCGACAACAGCCCGGCGGCGCGGCAAGCTTACGAGAAGTATCTGGAGCTGGTGCCGAGGGGTGCCTTGTCGGATCGGGCCCGTCGAGCAATTCAGTAGTATGCTTCGCCGATGGCGAAGAAACAGAACGACCGGCGCCAGGCGCGCAAAGAGCGGGCCAAAGAGGCCAAAGAAGCCAAACTCGAGGCCCAAGAACGCGCGCGGCAACGTCGTCGTTTGCAGACACGCATTTCCGCGGCAGTTGCCGTGCTGACCCTAGCGATTGCCGCGGTCTGCTACTGGGTGCTCGACAACCGACAGCTGATGGGCATCACGCTTCTCATCGGAGGCGTGTTGTTTCTCGTGCTTGCGCTTGGCACTTTGGCCTCCGGTGTGCAGCCGCGTGACCGAACGCGCGCGGGCTCCATCGACTACGGCAACCGCGACTGAGGAGAGAACCGTGGACGACCCCCAGTCCAAGCGTTGGGAAGCTGCCGAAGAAGGCATGGAGCTCTTGCACGCCGGTGAAGCCGACCAAGCGATCGACGAGCTCTTGAGCGTGGCACGTGATGACCCGACGAACGAATATGCGTTTCACTTCTTGGGTCATGCCTATTTCGAGAAGGAAGCCTATCCGGAGGCGCTCAAGAGTTACGTCGAAGCCTTGAAGCTGGCGCCGGACTACGTCGGCGCGATGCTGGGCGCGGGGCAGGCGCTTCGGATGATGGGTGAATACGACCGCGCGATCCGAATGGGTCAGCGCGTGCTCCAAAGCCAGAAGGACGATGGCGACGCCTTGTTCCTCGTCGGCGCGGCTCACTTCCAAAAAGGCGAGAATCAGAACGCGAAACGCTATCTCGAACGTTTCCTCGAAACGAGCCCCGAGTTGGAAGTCGCCCTCGAAGTGGAGGGCATGCTCCAGGTCGTTCGGGGCGAGGTCTTGCCTTTTCCAGGCGCCGAGGACACGGTAGAGAACTAACAGGAGCCTGCCATGACAGCGGATCCCGCCAAGAAACTGGCAGCTGAGTTGCCGTCAGATGAACACAAGGAGCGCTTGCGCGAACGAGCGGCGCAGTGGCGCGCCGAGGCTGTGCAGCCCGCGCTTGCCCGCCAGGCACTGCGCAAGGAGAGCTTCGTCACGCACAGCGACCTGGAGGTGCCCGACCTTCTGACCCCGGCCGACTTCGACGACGGCTACGAGCGTGATCTGGGCTTTCCCGGTCAGTTTCCCTACACGCGCGGTGTTCAGCCGACCATGTACCGGGGCCGCCTCTGGACGATGCGAATGTTCGCGGGCTTTGGAACGCCCAGGCAGACCAACGAGCGTTTTCGGTATCTGCTCAATCAGGGGCAGACCGGGCTGTCGACCGCCTTCGATTTCCCGACCCTGATGGGATACGACAGTGACTCGCCACGTTCGCTCGGCGAGGTCGGCATGGTTGGCGTGGCGGTCGACACGCTTCGCGACATGGAGATCCTTTTCGACCAAATCCCACTCGACCAGGTCACCACGTCGATGACGATCAACGGCCCCGCTGCGGTGCTGCTCGGTTTCTACGTCGCCCTGGCCGATAAGCGCGGAATCGCGCGCGACAAGATCGGCGGCACGGTCCAAAACGATTGCCTCAAGGAGTTCATCGCCCAGCACGCGTGGGTCGTGCCCCCGCGTCCGGCGATGCGCATCGTCACGGACTCGATCGAGTTTTGCGCAAAAGAGGTGCCGCGCTGGAACAGCGTCAGCATCAGCGGCTATCACATTCGCGAAGCCGGCTCGACCGCCGCGCAAGAGCTCGCGTTTACGATTGCCGATGGTTTGGAGTACGTGAAGTGGGCCGTCGACCGCGGACTGGACGTCGACGAATTCGCGCCGCGCCTCTCGTTCTTTTTCGACGTGCACAACGACTTCTTCGAAGAGATTGGGAAGTTCCGCGCCGCGCGCCGGATGTGGGCTCGATTGATGAAAGAGCGGTTCAACCCCAAGGACCCCCGATCGTTGATGCTGAGGACCCATGCGCAGACCGCGGGCGTGTCGCTCACAGCGCAGCAACCCTATAACAACGTTGCGCGCGTGGCCCTTCAAGCGCTCGCTGCCGTGCTCGGCGGGACCCAGTCGCTCCACACCAACAGCCTCGACGAGACTTACGCGCTTCCGACCGAAGAAGCGGTCACCGTGGCGCTCCGCACTCAACAGATCATCGCCGAGGAGTCGGGCGTCACCAATACAATCGACCCCTTGGCGGGCAGCTATTTCGTCGAGTGGATGACCAACCGCCTCGAAGAGGAGGCTTTGGACTACATCCGCAAGATCGACGAGCTAGGCGGCATGGTCGAGGCGGTCGAGCAGGGCTACCCGCAACGCGAGATCGGCGCCTCGGCGTACCGCCTCCAGCAGCAAGTCGAGCGCGGAGAAAAGACGGTCGTCGGCGTCAACCGATACGAACAGGACGAGCAGCCCGACATCCCGACCCTTCGCGTCGACGAATCGATTCAAAAGGAGCAGGTCGAAGCGTTGGCGAAGGTCAAAGCCGAGCGTGACGACGCGGCGGTGTCAAAGGCATTGGCCGCGATTGCAGACGACTGCCGCATGGATCGCAACGTAATGCCGGGCATCATCGAAGCCGCTAAGGCGTACTGCACGGAACAAGAGGTCTGCGACGTGTTTCGGGAAGTGTTCGGCCAGCACCAGGATCGGCCGGAGTTTTAGGCGGCGTCAGTGCCAGTTTTGCTTACACCGCCCGCCCACCCCCACCCGTAGTCCTCCCTGCCGCGCCCGTCGCTTCGCTGGGGCTTGGCGGCGCGTTGCGCCGGGCTTCACCCTGCGGGCTCGCGCTGCCGCGCATGTCTTGGAGGCTCTCGGGTCGTTAGAGCCTGCGGCCCAAACACCAAGTGATGGCACCCACCTCGTCGAGCCTCTCTTCGAGGTGGGTTGCCTCGTGGGCTTCGATGTAGCCCCAGTCGCTTGCGACGTTCAGGGCTGCTCGGACTTCTTTTGCGGACCCGCAAGCCGTTGAGAATCTCGCTCGCGCATTGCCTGCGTCAGCGTCAGCGCCCGGCGATGAGAAGTTCCGTTCTACGACCCGGTCATCCGCAACCACATGGCGACCAGCATGGCGGCCACCATAAGCGCCAGGACCACGGTGCCGACAGTGTCCTCCACGCGCTTTCGCCGCGTCTGATCGTCTAGGGAGCCGGGGATGGTGGACCCGTGCATCGCGGCCTCCGAGGGCAGGGGCGCGGGCGGCGGGATCGGGCGACGCAGACCCGGGTCGGCAAGCACGGGAGCTGGGTTGATCACTTCGTTCCAGTGCTCTTGGCGCGCCCGGGGCCTCGGGACAACGTGGCTGCGCTCCCCTCCGGCGACGCCACGATGGTCCGAGGCGGGGTTTCGGAGCACTCGGACCACTTTGGTCGTGGTGTCTCTGCGCTTTTTCCGGAAATGGCTCGGTCGGCGTCTTGCCTTCCTCGGGAGCTCCGGTTTGTCATCGGGGTGCGGCACGGGTCTTTGTCTCTCCACCGCCCCCCTCGGCTTCTTTTTCGAGTATACCGCTCAATTGTTCAGTGTCATCGAGGAGCTCGACTTTTCGAGACTTTGCTTACAATTCGACGCATGCAGTGGACCGACGCAGCAGAGTTGATCGACGGCGACCTCGAAGGTCGCTTGGTGTTCACCTGCGAGCACGCCTCCGCGGCGCTTCCCGAGCCTTGGGCCTGGCCACGGGAAGACCACTGGCTCATCGACACGCATTGGGCGATCGACATCGGCGCCGCCGACTTCACGCGACGGATCGCCACGCTCATGAACGCGCCAGCGGTGCTTTCGTGTTTCTCGCGGCTCTTGATCGATCCAAACCGGCCGCTCGACTCGGATACCTTGTTCCGTGAGAACGCCGAGGGCAGGACGGTTCACTTGAACGAGGCGCTCCTCGAGGCAGAGCGAATCCGCCGAATCGAGCGCTTCTACAAGCCCTATCACGCAGCGGTCAGCTCGATCGTCGAGCGCAGCGCCTGCGACACCGTGTTCTCCATCCACACCTTCACCGACGACTACGAAGGCGAGAAACGGCACCTTGAGATCGGCGTCTTGTTCGACGACGACGAGGAGCCGGCCTACCGGCTCGTGCGGCACCTGGCGGACGCAGGCTTTCACGCGGCGGCGAACCAACCATGGTCCGGCAAAATGGGCCTCGCCTACTCGCCCGTGCGTCACGCCCAGGAATTCGGCCGTTGCGCGCTCGAAATCGAGGCGCGCCAAGACCTGATCGTCGACCCGTCGTTTGCCGGGAAGCTTGCGGGAGCGCTCGCGAGCTTCTTCTCCTAGGCTTGCGCTCATGCGCAGACTTCGCTCAGAGCGGACCGGGCTCTCCTACCTGGCTTTTGGGGCTGACGACGCTCCTTTGGTGCTTTGCCTGCATGGCTTTCCCGACATTCCGCGAACCTGGGCCCCGCTGACCAAGGGTCTCCTCGGCGCCGGCTATCGCGTGGTGACCCCGTGGTTGCCAGGCTATGCCCCTTCCTCACTCCAGGGGCCCTTTGACCCCGCTACGCTGGCAAGGACGATCCTCAGCTTCGTCGACGAGCTATCGCCTTCGGAGCCAATTCGAATCGTCGGTCATGATTGGGGGTCGTTCATCACCCAATGTGCAATGTCGGTCCAGCCAGAGCGTTTTCGCGCCGCGGCCATGCTCGCGGTCCCTCATGTCCTGGCTGTCGAAGCAAATATCGAGCGGTACCCGCGCCAGCTCGCCCGAAGCGCGTATATGGGTTTCTTTCAACTGCCGGTGCTGTCCGATCGCATCGTGCGGTTCCGCAACTTCCGTTTCATCGAGCGCCTCTGGGCAGCCTGGTCACCGGGTTACGATCCAGGGAGCGACTATTTCGAAGAGCTCAAGGTCTGCCTACGTTCGAGCATGCCGGCTCCGATCCGATACTATCGCGCGCTGCTCTCGCCGAAGGTCGTTCTCGATGTTCGCAGGATGGTCGGGGCAAACCCCATCGTGGTCCCGACGATCTACCTGCACGGCGAGCGCGACGGCTGCATCGCGCCAGAGATCGCCGAGGGCCAGGAGAAGCACTTCAGCGCTCTTTTCGAAATGGTAAAGCTCGAAGATGCGGGCCACTTCCTACATTTGGAGCGGCCCCGCGAGGTGAATGCAGCGATTCTTCGGTGGTTTGAGGGGCACTAGCGGCGGCAGCGATAGTTTCAGTGCCAGTGCCAGTGCCAGTGTCAGCGCCAGCGGCGGCGTGCGGGCCGGGTCTAAACGCCGACTAGCGGCAGCTGCCGACGCAGTCCGACGTTGTCGGTCACCGGAACGGGATAGCGGCCGCTGAAGCAGGCGCTGCAGAATCCTTCGCCGCCGACTGCGCGCTTCAAGCCTTCGAGCGACAGGTAGCCGAGGCTGTCGGCGGTGACGTACTCGTTCACCTCGTCGACGGTGCTGTGCGCGGCGATTAGCTCATCGCGGGTCGGGGTGTCGATGCCGTAGAAGCAGGGCCAGATGGTGGGCGGCGCGCTGATTCGGAGGTGGACTTCGGTGGCGCCGGCGTCCCGAATCATCTTCACGATTTTGCGGCTGGTCGTGCCGCGAACGATCGAATCGTCGATGACGACGACCCGCTTCCCTTCCAGCAGACTCTGCACCGGGTGCAGCTTGAGGCGGACGCCAAAGTGCCGAATCGACTGTGCGGGCTCGATGAAGGTGCGGCCGACGTAGTGACTTCGGATCAGGCCGAGCTCGAAGGGAAGACCGGCGGCTTCCGCATACCCGAGCGCCGCCGCCACACCGCTATCGGGCACGGGCACGACCATGTCGGCTTCGACCGGTTGGTCTTCCCAGAGCGCACGACCCATGCGCTTGCGGGCGCCGTAGACGCTGATTCCGTCGAAGGAAGCGTCGGGCCGCGCAAAATAGACGTACTCGAAGATGCACATGTATCGCCGCTCAGCGCTGGTTCGGAAGGGCCGGAGGCTTTGGAGGCCCGACTTGTCGACGACGACCATCTCGCCGGGCTCGATGTCGCGGATGAACTTGGCGCCAATCAGTTGAAACGCGGGTGGCTCCGAAGCGATGACGTACGCGTCGTCGAGCTGTCCGAGGCACAAGGGACGGAACCCATAGGGGTCGCGCACCGCCACGAGCTCGTCGGGGGAAAGAAAGACCAGTGAATAGGCGCCTTCGACTTGATGCAATGCATCGGCGACGCGGTCGATCATGCTCTCGGCTTTCGAGCGCGCGATGAGGTGCACGAGAACCTCGGTGTCGCTGTCGGACGAGAAGATCGACCCGTCCTTTTCGAGCTGGTGACGAAGGGCCAAACCGTTGGTCAGATTGCCGTTGTGGGCGACCGCAATCGAGCCATGGCCGCAGTCGACCGCAAGCGGCTGCGCATTCTTGATGTGACTGCCGCCCGCAGTCGAGTAGCGCACGTGACCGATGGCGCTGCTGCCAGGCAGCTTGTCGATTTGATCGGCCGTAAAGACGTCTTGAACGAGGCCCATTCCGCGGTGTACGAAAAGCTGTTCCCCGTTGCTCGAAACGATGCCCGCGGCCTCTTGCCCCCGATGCTGCAACGAGTGCAGGCCGAGATAGGCCAGATTCGAAGCCTCATCGGCCCCAAACACACCAAACACGCCGCATTGATCATGAAAATGATCGTCGTCCATCCACCACACGGCGCGTTCATAGCGCCGCCCCCCCCCTGCGTCCATGAGTCCCGCATGCCCTCCGTCCGGGCGTGCGCTAGAACCCGCCGACTGCGATGCCACGGGTATTGAAGAGAATTGAATCAGTCGTGCCGCGGAGGGCCTCGGGCTACGGTGGCAAAGTCCGTGGCCTCGCTGCGCTGGCGCGGGCAGGGTTCCCCGTTCCTGCCGCTTACGCCATGCCGGGCTGGGTTGGCGATTCGTTCTTCTCGAGCGTTCTCGACATTGCGGATCGTCCGCGGGCGCTTCTGCGCACACCGCACGTTTCGGATGCGCGCCTGCAAGCGATCGCCGAGCGGGTACAGGAGGCGACCCTTCCACAAGACGTGGTTCGGAGCGTCACGGATGCCTTGCTCGCGATGCGAGATGAGGGCGCCATCAGCTTCGCCGTCCGCTCTTCTGCAATGCACGAAGACCAGGAAGGCGCGTCGGCTGCCGGGATGCATCTGACCCTCCTCAACCTGATGCGCGAAGACGAGGTGCTCGATGCGATCAAGGTCTGTTGGTCGAGCCTCTTTAGGCCTCGTGTGCTCACGTACTTGCGCGCGCTCGGCGAGGAGATCCCAGTCTCGATCGGTGTGGTGATTCAAGCCATGGTTCCAGCAGAGGTTTCGGGGGTTCTCTTCACGGTCAATCCGCTCACCGGCGATGCCGGAGAGGTCGTGATCAACGCCGCGTATGGCTTGGGTTCGTCGGTCGTAGACGGCCGCGTCACACCGGACACCTATCGAGTCGATAAGGCAACGGGTCAGCTACGCGACCGAGTCCTCGGCGAGAAGGCCCAGCAAACCTTGCTCGATCGTTCGGGCGGGGTTCGCGAGGTTGCAGTCGCTCTGGCAGAGCGCGAGGCCCCGGCGCTGAGCGAGCAGCAGCTCTTGCAATTGACCGAGCTAGCAATCCGAGTCGAAAGCCATTTTGGAAACGCACGCGACGTCGAGTGGGCGTTCGCCGAACACGAGCTTTACGTCCTGCAGGCGCGCCCGATCGTGGTTCCGAGCATGCGAACCCGACGCAGCTCGCGACGCGATCGTCCCATCGATCGCCGCAAGATCGTCTGGAGCAACGCAAACGTCGGAGAGGCGCTTCCCGGCGTCGCCACGCCATTTACCTGGTCTGTGCTCAGTCAGTTCAGCGAGGTGGGCTTTCGCCGGGCGTTTGGCGCCATGGGCTGTGCGGTCCCGCGTGACGCCGAGCTCGTCGGCGACTTCCGCGGGCGGATCTACCTCAATCTGACCGAATTCAGCTCGATCTTGTCGCAGATCCCCTGGATCCATCCGGCCACTTTGGTTCGGCTCGGGGGCGGACAGTACGCGTCCGAGCTCGATGAAGTCGTCGCCCAGCGGAGCTCGACGGGCTTCTTCCTCCGTTTGCCTCAGAGCGTTTCACGATATGCCCGAGAAAACTTTCGCCTGAAGGCGCGAGTCGACGAGTTTGAGCTGTATTTCTCCGACGAGCGGATGCGAATCAACGGCATCGACCCTCGTCTTCTCGAGCCGAGTGGCCTCGACCGAATGCTCGGAGACGTCGAGCACCTCTTGGACGAGACGGGCTCGATCATGTTGACTGCGTACGCGAACCTGCTCAGCGCCGTGCTCGTGCTCAATGGCTTGCTGCGTGCCTTTGCGGGGAGCCAGGGCTCGGGCTTCTACCGCGAGCTGCTTTCTGGCTTGCAAGACGTCGACAGCGCGCGTCCCGGGTTCATTCTTTGGCAGATCGCCCAGCTCGCGCGCGATGAGCCCGAGCTGGCCGACCGCATCCGCACGGCCGACCTCAAAGAGCTCACCGTGGCTGGCCTTCCGGGCGGCCGCACGCGAGACGCCCTGACTCGCTTCCTCCAAGACTATGGCTTCCGAGGCATCCGCGAAGCGGAAATTGCCGCGCCGCGATGGTCCGAAGACCCTACGCTCATGTTTGCGACGCTGCGCTCCCATCTTGCGGGTACCATCGACCTGGTCCAGCGCGGGCGCGACCTACAGTTCGTCCGGGAAGAGGCGGAAGAGACGCTCAAGAAGAGCGTTCCCTTTGCGCTTCGGCCCGCCGTTGCAAAGCTTCTCGACTTGGTGCGTCACTTCACCCGAATGCGGGAGCACCTGCGTGGTCACGTAGTCGAGGTCCTCGGCATGTTTCGCCGGGTCGCCCTAGAGGCCTCGCGTCGGATCGAAGCCCGCGAGCCCGAGGCCGGTTCGGACGCCGTGTTCTTTTTGACGCTCGGGGAAGTTCGGCGGGTTCTCTACGACGAGAACGAGCGCGTCGCGATCCGCGTCCAGCGGCGCCGCTTGGAGTACGATCGCAACCGGGCGCTGCCTGAGCCGCCGACGACCTTCGTGGGCTTCCCACCCGATGATCTGGGCGCGGCTTCCAAGGCGAAGCGTCTGCGCGGCCTGGCCGCGAGCCGGGGTGTCGCCGAAGGCAGGGTCCGCATCCTCCGCGATGCAGAGCAGGCAGCCCACTTCGAGGCGGGTGAGGTGCTCGTGGTGGCGGCTGCGGACACCGGATGGGCACCGCTGTTCCTGGCAGCCTCGGCTGTCGTCACGGAGCTCGGCGGCCCTCTCTCTCACGCCGCGATCATTTTGAGAGAGTACGCGGTGCCCGCCGTGGTCAATGTCGCCAATGCAACCCGCTCGCTTTGCGATGGCGATATCGTTCGAGTCGATGGTGACGCAGGCACGGTGGAGATCCTCGGTGCCTGAGGGCGAGAGCGCCGAGCCCGAGATCATCCATCACGACGCGCATCTCCTGATTGTCCACAAGCCTCCGGGCCTCCCGACGACCGCTCCACACGCGGAGGACCCGTCGCTCGTTCAGTGGGTATCCAAGCGGTTCGGGCACCTTCGCGCACACGCCACCTCTCGGCTCGACTCTCAAGTCAGTGGCTTGGTGACCTTCGCGCTCACGCCGGAGGCGAACCGGACGCTTCTCGACGCGCGACGCGCAGGGACCTACGAGCGTGTCTACCTCGGCATCACCATCGACGAGGTGCCCGTCGAGTCGGGAGACTGGGCCTGGCCGATTTCAATCGATCCCAGCAATCCGAAGCTCCGCGTTGCAGCGCAGGGCCGTGGTGAGCGAGTCGCATTGACTCGGTATCGAGTGGCCGCCCGCAGCCCCGGCGCGACCCTTCTGCGGCTCATGCCCATGACGGGTCGAACGCACCAACTTCGCGTGCATGCAGCCCGCGTCGGGCTCCCCGCTCTTCGGCGATCATGCGTACGGAGGCAAGCGGCGAGAAGTCATGCCTGACGGCACGGTCGTCACGGCGCGAAGGGTGATGCTCCACTGTGCTCGTCTGAGCTTTCCGTCGCCGTCGGGCGGTGCGCAGCTGCGGTTCGAAGTGACCGCACGACCCGACATGCAGAGGATATGGATCGCCCTGGGCGGGTCAGCCTCGGACCTTCAGCCCTGACGCTTGGTCGAGAACTTCGTGCCCGCAGGCTCGTCCTTTGGGCTGTTGAAATGCGCTTCGAGCTCACGATGCAGAATCTCCTGCACGTCTTCTTGGAGCCCCAGCGGGTGTCGAATTAGCCGCTCGATGTTTCGCTGGTAAACGAACAGACGTCGCTGTTCTTCGCCTCCGGCGTTCGTGGCCATCTCGTCCAGCAGGAGTGGGGTTCGTGGGTCGACGCCCTCGGCCACGACCTCGAGGCCGGGCAGGTCGCTCACCATGATCAGATTGCCCTCCAAGCGCTGCGTGAGTCCCTCGGGGAGCGCACGCAGGGCGGACTGCACGATTTTTTCGAAGCGCCCATGCGTGGGCGACCACGGGGGGCTCGGCAACAGTCCGTCGAGGTGCCGGGTCTTGAGGAAGGCCAGTGAGGCTTCGCCGTGACGCTCCTGCCGGTCACGCAACAGTCCGAGATAGTAGAGCACGTCAGGTGACGCGTCCGGGCGGGATGCTGCGCGCTCGATTAAGACGGCCGCGGCATCGATCTGGTCGAGCTCGAAGTGCGCCCGTCCGATCAGGAAGTCGAGCTGCTCGTTTTCGTAGGGCCCTTCGGGCAGCCCGAGGAGAAGCTCGGCAGCGGCAGCTCGGTCGCCCTGCTGGAGCAGCGCGTCGACCTTGAGCACCGAGGCATCCGCGATGTCGTCCGCCGACTGACAGCTTTCGAGCGCCTGGTCGAGCACGCGAATCGCCTCCGACAGGCTTCCCAACGGGTGAATCAGAAGCTCGGCCGCGTTGAGCATCGCCTCGAGGTAGTGCTCATCGAGGTCGATGGCCTGGCGATAATGCTCTAGGGCCATGTCCAAGTTGCCATTGGCGGCATGGATGTAGCCGATGAGGTTGTGCGCATCCGGCGATTCGCCGTCGAGCTCGAGGGTCTGCTCGGCCGACGCCATCGCGCCGTTCAAGTCACCCTGCGTGACCAACTCCCAGCCGCGGTCGAGGTGCGCGCTGAGGCGGTCCATGAATCCTTCGATTGGCTCGGACATGACTAATTCCGAAACTTACGTGGCGGGTTTAGGACGTCAAGCGGAACCGTAGGGTATCATGCATTTGAAATGCTGAGAGTTTTCCCGATTGCGGGAATCATGGTGATCTGTTCCTGCGTGACCGAGCCACTGCCGGCAGGCCAGACGATTTCGGTTGGCACGGCCGATCACGGCTACCTTCACCATGCCGTTCGCCTTGCCGACCGGGGAGACGGTTATCGGCGGCTCCGGCCCCAAGACGGAACGCAATACGGCACACAGACGCTCGTGGGCGCCATCGAGCGCGCGGCGCGTGAAGTAGCCTACGCATTTCCAGCTGGACCCCCACTTCGGGTCGGCGATCTGTCGAGCCACCTTGGCGGCTCGCACGCGAGGCATCGAACCCATCGCACCGGCCGGGACGCCGACCTTCTATTTTTCGCGAGAGACGCCGGCGGGCTCGCCGCGAGTCCCGATGCCTGGCTCCGGTTCGACCGGTTTGGGTTCGCGACCCTGCCCGGCGAGTCGTTCCGCTTCGACGAAGCGCGCAATTGGCAGCTCGTGCGCAGCTTGGTGATGGACGACGAAGCCCGCGTCAAATGGCTCTTCTGCTCGAATGAGCTCAAGGTCCGGCTTCTTCGCTACGCCTCGCGTCACGAACGTTCGCCGCAGGCCGTGGTTCGAGCCACCTGGGTCCTCCATCAGCCGTCGCGCGGCGAGCCACACGACGATCACTTCCATCTTCGCGTAGGTTGTGGGCCCAGAGAACGGCACCTCGGCTGCAGGGAACAAGCTCCCCACTGGCCGTGGCTGAGCGACCCCGCGCGCAAAGAGGACATCGGCGCAAGCGTCGCCGCCAACGATGCTGGCATCCTTCGCTGGCTATTTGCCGAGGAGCATTTGGATCAGGGCAGCAACATCGCCAGGCTTGGCCTCGACGCCGCAGCGAAACCATCCTCGATCGCCCGTCACTAGGTCGGTCAGAGCGCGGTGCTTCTCTGTGGCTCCCCAAACCAAGACAGCGGAGTTTTTTGGGAGCTCGTGCGCCAAAGTCGCGATCGTGGAGGGTTGGACCGAAGCCTCGACACAATCGATGACGAGCAGTGGGCTCAACGATGCAGTGGCCTTGACGTTGTCGAGAAACGCGACGACGTCCTCGATTTGCTGTACCACGGCGGCGGAGCCAACCTTCTTGGCGATCTCGTCGCATCGAGCGCGGTCGCTTGTTGCGACGAGGACCATGGGTAGAGCGGAACCCAAGGGTTGGATCGTGGGGTACTTCGAGGTGCTGGTCTCCGAGGGATGACCGCTTTGCTTCCTGCTGACGCTCGAGGTCGCCCTTTCGCGGCCAAGCCTTCGGGTTGCATCCTCTCGCCCCTCGCCTTTTGGCGGCTGAGAGCCGATTGTCTCGGCGAACATCAGCATGGGCTCGAGGTTCTGCATCACGGCGTCCGAGGCCGCGTTGCCGAGGAAGAATTCCATCGCGGTCCGGAGGTGTTTGTCCACGAAGCGGTGCAGGCGATCCCCCGCAGCCGGGATTTCATGCTCGCGTGCCATGTGCAGAGCGCGATGGAGAATCTGCACACGCACTTCGGGCGTCGCGACGCTCTCGATCGCTTCTCGGACCATCCGGGCAATTTGGTTTTCCGTTTGCCCCTGATCCTCGTCCCCGGACGCAGAGTGTATGCGAGCTACCACAACATCATAATATTACCGTGATTTCGCGGCGAGGCCAAACCCCGCCGAGTGGTGTGGCTTGGGGCCTCCGTGATACACCCCGGACATGCTCGTGATGGGGGTCGACGAGAACGGCCTGGGGCCGCGCCTGGGGCCTCTGGTGGCCACCTCCGTCGTTCTCGAGGCCCCGCGGTATGCCAGAGCGGTGCTTTGCGAGCGCGGACTTCGCCTTGGGCTCACCGACAGCAAGGAGGCAGGTGGGTTCGGGAGAATGGCGTTCACCGAATCGCTGGTCCTGGCTCTGATGGACCAAGGCGGCGCAGGGCTGCCGGCCTCGGTGGATGACTTCCTCGACCGCGTCGCGCCTCAGTCCCGCCCGAGGCTACGTGCTTGCTGTCCGGACGAAGCCACGGCGCTGCAGTGCTGGGGGGTCGACCTCTCGCTGCCGATGTTCGGAGGGAATGCGGCTGACGGCCGGAAGCTGCTCGACAAGCTGATAGGCCGATCGAGCCTCCGCATCGTCGACGTTCAAAGCCGCGTCGCCTGCGCCGGCTTGCTCAACGCAAGGCTCTCCCATGGAACGAACAAGCTTGCCGTCGATCTCGAGCTGTTCGAGGATCTGATCGGTTCGGTCCACGTCCGCCATGGCTCCCCGCTGCTCGTCCTTTGTGGAATGATCGGCGGCATCCGCGACTACGCCTCACGCTTCACCTGCTTCGATTCCAATCGGGTCGAGGCTCTGACCAACCGTCGCGGCCAACGCAGATACGCGGTTGATGGCGTCGGCGAGCTTCGCTTCGAAGTCGATGCAGATGCTCGGCATCTCCCGGTCGCGCTGGCTTCCATCGTGGGCAAGTACGTGCGCGAGGTCTGCATGCACCGGATCGGCGAGTTCTACCGAAACGACGTTCCAGGACTGATGCTCGCGAGCGGCTACCACGACCCGGTCACCACCCGCTTCATCGAGGCGACCGAACGATCGCGCCACCGCCTCGGCATTGCGCCCGATTGCTTCCAGCGGCACGCCTGATGGCTGTGCTAGAAGGCCTGTATGTCTGAGCAAGACAGGGCGCCGCGCTGGGTACTGTGGCTGGGTGTTTCCCTCGCCGTCGGCTGGCTGCTCTTCACCCTTCGCGGCGTGCTGGCGCCGGTCTTTTTTGCCTTCCTCATCGCCTACATGCTGGATCCGCTGGTCGATCGAATCGAGCAGAGCCGGCTGCTCCGCGACCGCTCGATCGGCCGGGCCGTCGGCATTGCGGTACTACTTCTGGGCGTCTTCGCGATCGCGGTCATTTCGCTACTGGTCATCTTTCCGATGGTCTACGACGAGATCGCGAGCTTCGTGAAGCGATTGCCAGGGCTCGTCGCACGCAGTCGCGCGGAGTGGGAGCCGATTCTCCTCCAGTATGGCTTGGAAGTTCCGAACTCGGTGGGCGACGCGTTCGAGGAGCTGCACCTCGACCTACAATCGGTTCTCACCAAGGGGTACACCCCCGCCACGGCCGTTGCGAAATGGCTTCTCGGTGGGACGGCTTCGGCGGTTGGCGCAATCGTCGCCTCGCTGATGATCCCGGTGTTCGCGTTCTACCTTCTCTACGACTTCGATGCTCTCGTGGCCCGGGTCGCGGACTTGATTCCTCCGCGCCATCGGCCGGAGGCTTACGGCTTCTTTCAAGAGGTCGACGAGGTGCTCGGGCAGTTCTTCCGAGGTCAGTTCACCGTCATGGCCATCTTGGCTGTTCTGTATTCGGTTGGATACGGATCGATCGGGGTGCCCTTGGCGCTGCCGATCGGGATCATGGCGGGTGTGCTCTCCTTCATTCCGTATCTCGGCAGCACCCTCGCGCTTGGGACGGCTCTGCTGATGACCGCGCTCGACTGGCAGGGTTGGACGCAGGTCCTCTGGGTGCTCGGTGTACACGCGATCATTCAGGGTCTGGAGGGCTTCGTGATCACGCCGAAGATCATGGGCGACACCGTCGGGATTTCTGCGATCGCGGTCCTTTTCGCGTTGCTGGTGGGCGCTGAGCTTCTTGGATTCACCGGCGTCCTGCTTGCGGTTCCCGCCGCTGCGGTCATCAAGATCCTGATCCAACGAATCGACAACCGGTACCGAAGGTCGGAGTTCTTCGTCGGGCGCAACGCCAAGACGAGCAGCGCTAGCGAGCCCCCGAAAGACTAGACACGTCGACGGTCACTTCGATGGTGCGGTCGCGAACCGACACGCGAGCCGACCGCAGAACGTTGTTCCATGGCGGCTCGACGCTCTCCGGGGGTAAGGCGATCCAATGGCGAATGCGATCTGCATCCCGATCCGCGAGCTCCGCGCTGCCCACCGCGATCGATAGCGTCGCGGTCCCGGCGCTTCCCGACTCGACGAACAAGCCGATGGTTTGCGCGCCTTCTAGCGCGGAGGGCCCGTCCGACGGTTTCGTGACCCGCTCGAGCGCAGACATCCAATGCTCCGGGGGCTCCAAAATCGCTGAAATGCTGCTGCCGCGAGTCAAGTCCGGCCAACGCGCGGCAATGCGGCCCCGTTCGACGAGTGCGGGCGCCGTACCGCGCCGCACCGCGATGGCCTCGGTCACGGTCGTTACGGAGCCGGCGATGATCGTCCGGTCATCGACTATTGCAATGGCGCTCCGCTGATCGAGGTCTGCCAGCATGGGCCCTGCCGGCCCGTCGAGACGAACGATCGAGCCACCGCGTTTTTCGACGAGCGCACGGTGACAGGCCGCCAGGGTGGAGGCACCTGCGGCACGTCCCTGCAACATCACGCCGATCGATTGAAACGGCTGTTCGTCGGGCCCGCGGACCCAAACGATGACTTCACTCAGTGCCTTCATCGGATCCAGAGCGCAGACGGCTTCGATCTCGCTCAGCTGCTCGTCCGCAACGAACGCGGCCAACAGCACCTTGGCCGCAGCCGTGTCTTCGAGCGCGGCAGCGTCGATCCTCAAGATGGCACGGGCAGTGCTCGGGAGCTGGTGGAGCAGCCGATTCGCCTGCACCGTTTTGGCATGCTGCATCGCCCCGAAGAGCAAGCTCGCCATGCTGAGCGAAACGACGGCGGCCACCTTGAGCGAGCGAGACACCGGTCGAGGGTAGGAAGTTCTTTTCACTGGGCAAGCCCTCGTGCTAACGCGTGCCCCATGCCATGGCGCCGGATGCGGTTACGCAATGCCGAGGTCCTCGCGCGTTGCGATGAGGGCGGGGAGCTCGTTGCACGCGAGGGCAGGGTCGAGGTTCGGTACAAACCCGCGGACGGAAGGGCGTATTTTGCGAGCGCCTCCAATTTGAAGCCGTCCGGAGCCGCTTCACAGATCGAGCCAGATTCTTTTTGCGCGCCCGGCGAAGCCGTGCAGAAGTCAAAGAAGGCAACCAAAGGGCGATCGAGCGCAGCCTCCTCCCGAGAATCGGCGGCCCCTGAAGAGCCGGATGGTGATGAAGTGCTCGTCTACGCGGACGGCGCCTGCAGCGGCAACCCCGGCCCGGCAGGCGTCGGCGCAGTCGCGCTCTGGGCGGATCAGCGCCGCGAGCTCAGCGAGTACATCGGGGAGGCGACGAACAACATCGCTGAGCTGACGGGCGTTCTTCGAGCGGCAGAGCTTGCAACGGAGCTGGGCAGGCCGCTCAGGCTCTACACCGATTCGACGTATTCGATCGGCGTGCTGACCAAGGGTTGGAAGGCCCGTGCCAACAAGGAGCTGGTCGCCAAAGTGCGACAAGTGCTGGACGCGCATCCCGACGCCGAGCTTTTTCATGTCCGTGGGCACCAGGGGGTGCGGCTCAACGAGGAGGCCGACGGGCTCGCCGTCCGCGCGGTGCAGGACAAAGCCTCTACGGGTTGGGTTTCGCCTTGAAGCGCCGCGCCGCTTCTTCGAGGGTAACGAGCTCGTAGCCGGCACCCCGAATCACACGAACTGCGGTTCGAAGCGAGCGAAGCTTCTCCGCTGCCGTTCGCCTCAAGTCCGCGCGATGCGGTCTGAGCGCTTCGAGCCCGTCTTCGGAAGCGTCGGCCACGTCGAATCCATGAATCTCGAGGTTGATGAGCTCCCTCCGAAGCATCTGCCTGCTCAGCCGCTCGGCGATCTGGTCCCCGCCAAGGATGAGCGAAGTCCCGATGTAAGGAAGCTGCAGCGGCGTTACGCCGATCGGCAGCTCCAACAGGCCTTCGCCCTTTCTCCAGTACGGCCGCCCGATCCGGTACGGCTCCCGGGGCGCGCGCAGCACCGCTGGCTGGTCCAGGATGCTCGAGCTCCGTCGGCGTCGAAGCTTGATCGCAGCCAGCGCTGCGGCCTTTGCGGCGTAGTAGCTTGCGCACGGAAAGACGCTCGAATCGTACTCGACTCCAGACGCTTCGAGCGCGCTGAACAGTACGTCGCTGACAGTGTAGCCGGGCGCGCGAAATCCGACGGGATGCCTGCCGCAGCTCTGCTCGATGATCGCCGCGCCACGCTCGATCTCGTTGCCGATGTCGCCCGCTGCTCGACGGGTGAGATCGTAATGATGGTGATACGAGTGATTTCCGATCTCGTGTCCTGCAGCGTGAAGCATGGCGATGGTATTGCGGTTCTCCTCGCGCTCGAGGTCCTCGCCGATGGCAAAGAACGTGGCTCGAATCGATTCGTCATCCAGCCAGGCGGCGAGTCGTGGCACGCACTTTTCGTATACGGCACGGGCGCCCGGTCCTGCCGGCACATCGACGCCGTGGATCGCTGCATAGCGAGGCACCTCGTCCAAGTCGATCGAAATTGAAGCGAGTTTCAGAATCACCTTTTGAACCGGATTGCGATGAACAGCTTAGCGAAGTTCTTGAGGACATTGGGAACTCGTCGGGCCAGCCCGACCGTCGGCGGCCGCTTCTCCTGGACCCGCACCGGAATTTCGCGCACGCCGAGCCCTGCGCGCTCTGCCCGGATGACGAGCTCGGAGGCGAAGAGGTCGCGATCAATCTGGCAAGCGCTGGCTATCGGCTGAACGCGTTCTCGTCGAAAGGCCTTGAGGCCGTGCGTATCGGTCCCTCTGAATCCGAGCGTGGCCTTCAGCATGCCGTTGATCACCACCGTGCCGAGCCGCCGGAAGAATGGGCGGCGGTCCATGGCGCCTTTCATGGCTTTGGAACCGACGACGAAATCAACCGATGGGTCTCGAAGCACAGAGAGGGCGCGCTCGTAAAAGTCCGTATCGCAAAGGTCGATCTCGTCGCAAATCACGATCTCACCCTTAGCGTCGAGGATGCCCTCCCTGAGCGCTTTGCCGTAGTTCGGCTCGACGATGTGGCGACACCGAAGCACGTCGAAACGCCCGGCAAGCTCGGTCGCGATGTTGCGCGTTCGGTCTGTGGATCCGTTCTCCGCGATCACAATCTCGTACGACCAGGGAAGGAAGCTCAGTCGATCGAGGAGGTCGCGTATGGCCGCGCGTAGAATCGCTTCCTCGTTGAAGACAGGAATCACGATCGAGATCGACGGGACGGTTTCGGGCTCGGCCAAGGCGCGGCACTGTCTTACGTCGAGATGACGACGTCAAGCCAAGCTACAGAGCACGGCGTGCGCTGCATCGAGAACGACGTCGAGTGAACCGAGGCAGGCGGGCAATGCGCATGTCTGTCCACGCGACAGGGCCAATGACGCATCTCCATCGTGCACCGTCACGCGTCCGTCGAGAACGGTTAGCGAGCGTAATCGATCGGCCGCGTCGAGCTCGAGCTTGCCTGAGCCCGTCAAGCGTTGGACGGAGAACACCTCCGAGCGGAGCGGCCCTTCGTGGCTCACGAGGACTTCGAAGCTCGCCGGCCCATCGATGGGCGCCGGCCCCGCTCGTTGACTCAATCGATCGATCCGTGCGGCGTTCGTTGCGCTCCCCCAGCTCGTCACATCGAGAGCACGCTCCCGGTGAAGCGTGCGCGGCTGGCCGTTCGGGTCCAGCTGCCCTGTGTCATCGTACTTCCGGTTCCAGTCCCAGTACCGGTAGGTGACGCCGCGCTTGCCCGGCGCGACGCGCTGAGGCTCGAGAAGCAAAACCCCCTTGCCGATTGCATGCGGTGTCCCCGGCCCAATCAAAAACAGATCGCCCGGAGACACCCGGACGAACGACATGAGCGCGGACACGTCCCCCTGCTCATCGATTGCCGTTTTGACGTCGCGTCGCGACACGCCTTCACGAAACCCGAGGTACAAACCCGCGCCCGGTTCGGCGTCGATGATGTACCAGGCTTCAGGCTTGCCGCTTTCATCTGCCGCCAGCTGCGGGTCGTCGTCGTGAGGATGAATTTGGACCGAAAGATCGTCGGCAGCGTCCACCAACTTCACAAGTAGCGAGGTCGATCCATTCTGCGCCTCGGCGCCGAGGAGGGCCGGGTCGGCACGTAGGACCTCGTCCAGGGTGGGTCCGTCGGCGAGCCGGCTCGGGAAATCAGGCTCCACCGAGAGCTCCCAGGCCTCCCCGACCGGACCGCCCGGCGGCAGCTGGACGTCTGCTTTCAGCCTCTCGCGGATCCGGCGACCCCCCCAGGGCGTCCGAGACGGAGGCGTGAAGTTATCCGGGCGCAAGAGCAGCGGGCGCCGCCATTTTCTTGGTCCTACTTTATCCCACATGTAAGGTGACTTCGAATCCTAATGGTAGCGCCCCCGGGAGGTTGTTGATGGGCTATTTGGGCAAAGAACGCCGAATTCATCGTATCTTCGTCACTCGCAACAGTGAATACCACGTGCGTCGGAACGTGTGCGTGGCCGTTCGGGATCGTCGAAGCGGCAAGTGGCTAGGTGGCCACCTCGCGCTCCGAAGCACGGTTTCGGGCGGTCTCAAGTTCCATGACAACGGTGCGATCAGCGCCTCGGAGGGGCTTCCGACCGTCGGCGAGTCGCTTTTCTTCATCGCCGCCGGCCGGGATCTGATCACCAGCCCCGTGCTCAACGTGGAGCGACCTCCACGCACGGTCGTTCACGACTATCCCATGTGAACACGCGGGGGCCGGGATGCTATATCGCGCTTCGTGTCGTCGGAGATGAAGACCATTCGCGTGGTAGCGGCCCTGGTGGAGCGCGACGGGCGTTATTTGATCACCCAGCGTCGAGCGACCGCGGTGCTGCCGATGCTTTGGGACTTTCCGGGCGGTCGCGTCGAAACGGGCGAGACGGACGAAGCGGCTTTGGCGCGAGAAGTGGCGGAGCGACTCGGCGCCAGCGTCGACGTGGGTCAGCTGATCTCGTTCGTGAACCATCCTTACGAGAAGTATGCGGTCGACTTGTATCTGTACGAGTGCAAGTTGCTGAGTGATCGTCTGCACTGTCACGCGGTCAAAGACTATGCATGGGTCACCTCGGAGGAGATGGAGTCGTACTCGTTCACTCCGGTCGACGAAGCATCGATGAGCAAGCTCCTCGGCGAGGGCTGAGCGCAGGTCCTAGACGTCGTAAAAGATCGGCGGTCGTTTGCGGATGAAGCGCATCACGAGATCGCGAGCCTCTTCGGATAGCCCCTCGAACTGGATGCCCATCCCCGGCTCGGATTCCGATGCGAAGTCCATCGGGTCCCTGACAAAGCGAACGTAGCCGTCGCACTCGAATTCGAATCCGCCTGGGAGGGTTACGAGCATCCGGACCGACGTGTCTTTCGGGAAGGCCTCGTAGGTGGCGAGAAACACGCCACCGTGGGAGATCTCCCCGCTGAAGCCCACGTAGAAGTTGGATTGTGTGGTGGCGCCGAGGTTGGCCTCGAGCCGCTGCCGTCCACTCACAGGAATCGGCGCAGGAGGTGGGAGCAACGAAGTCGGAACATCCGACGGCGACTCCGAAACCGGCCTCTCCGATGCGGGCCGACTGGACGGAGGCCGACTTGCCAGCGCACGTGCGGATGGCGCCACACTCGGTGGCGGAACGCTGGCCGGAGAGCGCTCTGAAGGCGAGCGCCGTTGTGCGGGACGAAGCAAAATCGGCCGCTCCTGTGGCTCGGCGCTTTGAGGAGGGCGGCTCGAGGGTGCGACGCTACCCGGCGGTGCGCTCGACGGCGGTGCGCTTGACGGCGGTGCGCTCGACGGCGGTGCGCTCGCCGGAGAGCGCTGAGACGGAGAGCGCTGAGACGGCGGGGTGCTACCCGAAGGGGGCTCTGACGCTCCCTCCGGCCTGAGCGTCGGCTTGGTCGTCAGTGGAAACAAGACGCTGATGACGTCTGCGATGCTCTCGGTCGTCCTCTGCACGGCTGCATGCTCGCTCTTCACGTCCTGGAGCAGGGCGAGCGTTTGGCTGAGGGTGCCGAGGGCGTTCTTAACGCAGGTTTTGCCGTCCGGTTCGGTGGACGCGTATTCCGCCTCGAAAAGGGCGCCGATCGACTTGGCCACGTTCTGCGTGAGTCCGAGAACCTCGTCGGGAACGTCGGTGTTCTGTTGCAGCGCTTCGAGTGCTTTGCCGAGCGATTCACGCGCTTGTCGTGCCGCGCCCGCGGATGAGTAACCCATGCCTGGTCTTCCCCCGTCTACCTGGCTCGAAGGATACCGGGACTCGCCAGCAGGTCAAAGCTCCTTCACGAATACGACGCGCGAGCGGCCTGGACCGGCGTAGTCTGGGACCTCGTTGCTCTCGAAACCCATCGACTCGTGAAACCGGACCGGGGCCTCATGCCCCGCAGAAGCCAGGGATTTGATCCGCTTCATGCCCGCAGCTCGACACCGCTCGGTGAACTGGGCGTAGAGCATTTTTCCCACCTGGCGTCGCCGGTGGTTCGGGTGAATCCCAACCAGATGTACGTATCCGGTTGCCGATGGTCCGGGCAGCATCACCCCGAGCAGGAAGCCGATCACCTCCCCGTCGAGCTCGGCCACGAGCGCATGTTCGCCAAACTCGTAGAAGAACATGGGATCAGCGCGTCTTCCCGCCGGCCCGCCCCACCACTGGTCGAGCACCGAGATGATATAGTCGTAGTCGGCTTTGGTGAGTCCCCTGATCTCCATCGTCCAGCACGGCGGATAACACGAACGCGAGCAGAACGCACGGAGACTCCGATCCAACCATGACTCAGTCCCAAGCGTCTTCGGAGCGCGCCGAGGTCTCCTTCTGTCCTTTCTGTCACGAAGGCTTCGAAGGCCGCGCCGAGTGCCCTGAGCACGAGCTGACTCTCATCCCCATCGACGAGCTGCCGCGCAATGCGGATCGCCCCTTGGACCAGGTCACGTTCTTCGTGGACCCGCGTCTCGGTCGCGGAGCCCCATTGCTGGGGGTGACGTTCGTTCTGCTCGGCTTCATCGTTCCCTTCGTACGCTCGTCGGAGCTCGAAGCGTCCGCCTTGGAAGTTGCAATCGATGGTGCTCGCAATCTCTGGTTCACTCCGGGAGCCGCCATCGTGCTTCTGTGGATCCTATGGCAACGACGAAGCCGCGATACCATGCGCGCAGCGAGGGCCGCCGTGCTTGGGCTCGCGCTCGGAGGCCTCTTGCCTCTAGTCTACACATGCCGACGAATCGGCTTGGTGGCCGAGCTGCAGGGAGCGACGGCGGAATGGCTCGGAGGCCTCTGGCTCATGCTTGCGGGTCTCTTGGTTGCAGCCCTCGGCAGTCGCCGCTTTGGATCAATCCGCTACGCTGCGCCCGGCAAAGTCGGCCGGTAGATGTATCCTTGCTGCTGGACCACACAAACGCGGTTCGTTCCGGCGACCCTTGCTCGTGCGACAGCGATGCTCGCCGCGTCCAACAGAGCGCTGTGGGTGCGAATCCCGCCGCTCGGATAGAGGCCGACCCCAATCGAAACCGTCAGCTGGATGCTCGCCTTGCCCAGCGCGAACGGTCGGAGTGCAAGCTCGGACACGATGCGATCGGCCAGCGTAAGAGCTCTTGCAGGCCGGGTATTTGGTAGCAGGAGACCGAACTCGGAGATCCGGAAGCGCGCCGCGATGTCTGTCGCGCGCACGGTGTGCTGCAGTCGCGACAAAAACTCTTCGAGAATTCGAGCAGCGGAATCCGAACCTTGCTCGGAGACGAGCTCTCGGAACTCATCGACCGCCACGATGCAGCAGGCCAGCGGATGCAAATGCCGTTGCGCTTGGCCAAACTCGCTTTCGAGGCAGTCATGGAAATGGCGATGATCCGGCAGCTCCTGGAGCGCTTCGTGAACAGAGCCGTAGTTCAGCTCATTTCTGGCGAACTGCACGTCGTCGTGAGTTCTCTTCACCCGAATCATGTGCTCGAGACGCTCCAGGAGCTCTTCGTCTTCCAGTGTCTTGGCAACGTGGTCGTCCGCACCAGTGCGGAGAATACGCGCGCTCGACTCGGACATGGACGTGAGCAGAACGACGGGGACGAAACGATCCTTCGCGATCGATTTGACGACTTTGCACACATCGATTCCGCTCAGACCAGGCATGTTGAGCTCGAGGACGACGAGGTCTACTGCCTGTGCGCGAACGGCATCGATGGCCTTCTGTCCACTGTTCGCGCCGACGACCGTCAAGCCTCGCGCGCGAAGTAGCTTGGATATGCGCTCCCGCGTAGCCCGATCGTCATCGGCAACGACGACCACGGCCTTCTCCACGGCGCGAGCAGTCCCCACTCTGACAGAATAGCCGAGCAAGGAAAGATACGCGAGGCGTGGTCTGCGAGTTTCCCTGAGGGCACGAGGAGTCTATACTGCCGATGGACGCACTTTCGGTGGCGTGGGACCTGAATGGAGCTCAAGCAGCAACTTAAACTATCGCAGCAGCTCATCATGACGCCGCAATTGCAGCAGGCGATCAAGCTGCTGCAGATGTCCCGCATGGAGCTCACCGAGCTCGTGCAAGAGGAGCTGCTCGAAAATCCAGTGCTCGAAGAGGGTCCGGAAGCCCGAGACTCGAATACGCCCGGGGCCGAAGAGCTGGCTTCCGCCGAGGTCAAGGCGCACGAGCAGAAGAAAGACGAGATCGACTGGGAGCGGTACCTAGAGAACCAGTCGACCGAAGCGCCGATGCCTTCGATCCGGCGTGGACCGGACGACGAGATGCCGGGGCTCGAAGCGACTCTTTCGATCGCCGAAGGCCTCGACGATCATCTCGGATGGCAGGTTCGCATGGGCGACTTCGTCGAGGACGAACGCCGTTTTGCCGGGCTCGTGGTCGGTAACCTCGATGACAATGGCTATCTGAAGATCGAAGGCCTCGCGCCCGATGAAGTGGTGCCGCGCCTCGCAGCGGAGGCAGACCTCGATCCGGAAGATGCCGAGGAAGTCCTGATGATGATGCAGCAGTTCGACCCGCTTGGCGTCGCTGCGCGCTCTCTCGAAGAGTGCCTGCTGATTCAAGCGAAGCACTACGGAATGGACGAGCTGGTGCTCCGCGTGATTTCCGAACATCTGGTGGACCTCGAAAAGCGCCGCTACCCGGCGATTGCCAAAGCCTGCGGCTGCGCCCTCGACGAGGTGTACGACGTGGCTCAGATCATCGCCGAGCTCGAGCCGCGTCCGGCTCGCCGTTTCCAGACGGAAGAGCCACGTTACATCATCCCGGACGTCCACGTTCACCGGGTCGGGGACGAGTACTACGTCGTAGCCAACGACGACGGCATGCCGAAGCTCAAAATTAGCGGTTTCTACCGCTCTGCCATGGCCGACAACCCGAAGGCCAAGGAGTACATTCAAGACAAGCTCCGAAGCGCACAGTGGCTCATTCGGAGCATCGACCAGCGTCGCAAGACCATCGTCAAGGTCACCGAGTGCATCGTCGAAAAGCAGCAGGATTTCTTCGACAAGGGTATCGAGTACCTGAAGCCGATGATTTTGCGGGACGTCGCCGAGGCCGTGGGGATGCACGAAAGCACGATTTCCCGTGTAACCAGCAACAAATACGTCCACACTCCCCGGGGCACTTTTGAGTTGAAGTACTTCTTCAACAGCGCCATAAGAAGAGACCACCAGAACGACATCGCCTCGGAAAGCGTCAAGCAGGCGATCAAAGGTATTATCGGGGCTGAAGACTCGAAGGCCCCCCTGTCAGACCAAAGAATCGTTGAAATACTCGGTCAAGACGACATCAAGATTGCCCGCCGCACAGTCGCGAAGTATCGCGAGATGCTCGGCATTCTTAGCTCATCCAAACGGAAGAAGTACTTTTAGCTGCTGGAGGTTCGATGCGTATTAGCTACACATTTCGCAACATGGAGTCGTCCGACGCCATCAAGAATCACGCATCAGAAAAAATTGCTAAAGTTCAGAAGTATATGCGGGCACCGCTGCATGCCGAGTTTACTTTTTCCATGGAACGGCACCTGCACCGGGTCGATTTGAACCTGACTGGGGACGGCCATCAGTACGCGGGTCACGGTCAGTCCGAGGACATGTACACGACCATCGACCAGGTCGTCGACAAGATCGACCGTCAGGTTCGTGACACGAAGGCAACGGAGACGGACCGCCGGCGACACAGCGGCGAGTCCCTTCGCCATCCCGAAGACTGAACCGCGTTGCGCCCTTGTGACGGCTGGAGTATCGCCTGCCCGTCATGCTCTCTGACCTCCTCCATCCCGAACGCGTGCGGATTGGCTTGACGCTTGGCGACAAGGACGCTGCCCTGCGCGCGATCGCTTCGCTGCTCACGATGCCGGAGGGAGCGTTCAATGAAGAAGTCCTCTATGAAGTTCTCGGCGACCGCGAACGCTTGGCAAGCACGGGCATCGGGAGCGGCGTTGCCATCCCGCATGGCCGCTTCGACGGCGTCGAGGAGCTTCGAGCTGCACTTGCCATCTGCCCCGCTGGTGTCGACTTCGACGCAGTCGACCGATTGCCGGTGAAAATACTGGTCGGCATCGTAGGACCGAAGTCCATGCCTCACAAGCATTTGGCAGCCCTCGCGGGTGTCTCTCGGGTTCTTCGAGACGAGGAGAAGCGCAATGCGCTTCTGCGGGCCGTCGATAGTGCAGATGCCTATCGCGCGCTGACCGAGCCCTGATGGGCAGACAGTTAGGACGCACTCGCGTATGATGGGCGGGTGACCCAGTCCTCATCTTCACGGGACGGCGGCCTTCCGAGCATGCGTGTCGAACGCGGCATTACGGTTGCACACCTGCTCGCCGAACCGCGCCTGAATGCCATCACCCGCTTGGTCGCCGGCCATGAGGGGCAAGACCGCACGCTCGATCATCCAAGAGTCCAAAAGCCAGGGCTAGTGCTCGTTGGCCACACGCACGGCGTGGTTCCTACCCGGGTCCAGATCCTCGGCGAGACCGAGATCACGTTCCTCGAAGGCTTGTCGCCTCAGGAGCAACTCGAGCGGGTGCGAATACTGTTCGGGCTCGGGCTTTCGCTGGTCGTTGTCACGCGTGGCATCGAGCCGCCGGCCGCGTTGATCGACGTCGCAAAGGCAACGTCCACACCGCTCGCCGTGGCCGAGCCCCGATCCAGCAGAGCGATTCAGGCGATTCATTTGGCGCTCGATGGCATTCTTGCGCCTTCCGAAACCCGTCACGGCGTGCTCATGGACGTGCATGGCATTGGTACGCTGCTCCTCGGGCCGAGCGGCATCGGCAAGAGCGAATGCGCCCTGTTTCTGGTCGAGCGGGGACATCGCTTCGTCGCCGACGATCAGGTGATTCTCTCGCTGCTTCCATCGGAGCAAATCCTCGGTCGGGCGCCCGCCCTGTTGCGCAATCACCTGGAGGTGCGCGGCATCGGAATCATCAACGTGCGGGATCTTTTCGGGGCCAATGCGGTCCGGTCCGAAAAAACGGTGCAGCTCGTGGTCGAGATCTGTCCCTGGAGCGATGACGAGCCTTTCGAGCGTCTCGGTCTCGACGACTCGACGATGAAGATTTTCGGCATACCGATTCCAATGTTGCGAATCCCGGTTCGACCCGGGCGCAACATGGCGGTCATTCTCGAAGTCGCGGCGCGCAATCACATCCTCAAGGCCGCCGGGCATCACGGTGCGCAGAAATTCATCAACACCTTGATGGAAGACATGGAAGACACTAGCCCGGGGACTGCCCGGTGAGGGCACGCCCGCACATCGTCGTCGTCACTGGCCTCTCGGGCGCTGGCAGAAGCACTGCACTTCGCCTGCTCGAAGATGCGGGCTTCTTCTGTGTGGACAACTTGCCCCCCGGCTTGGCTCCTGCCCTGATCAGCCTCGTTGACCGCGAGGGAAAGCTCGAACGAATTGGTCTGGGAATCGACGTTCGAACCGGAGCCTTCCTGAGCGGTGCTGAAGAAACGCTCTCGGAGCTCGAGGCGCTTGGCCATCGTGTGCAGGTGATCTTTCTCGATTGCGCAGACGACGTCCTCGTTCGCCGTTTTAGCGAGACGCGAAGACCACACGCACTCTCCCGCACCGGCGACCTTCAGGGGGCGATTAGCCGCGAGCGCGAGCGGCTGGCTGGGCTTCGTGCCCGCGCCGACATCGTGATCGACACCACCGATTTCAGCGTCCACGACCTTCGCCACCGGCTCATCGACTACATCGGCCGTGATCCCAACCGGCCCTCCATGGTCGTTCGCCTCCTTTCGTTTGGCTTCAAGTACGGGGTCCCAGTGGATGCCGACTTGGTCTTCGACCTCCGGTTCTTGCCCAATCCTCACTTCGTCGATGCGCTGCGGCCCAAGACGGGATTGGATCCCGAGGTGTCCGCCTACGTGATGAACGCTCCCGAGACGCAGCAGCTGCTGGGGCACCTGCGACCGCTACTCGACTTCGCCCTTCCGCACTACGCCCGAGAGGGGAAGGCCTATCTGACGGTTGCCCTCGGTTGTACCGGTGGGAGGCACCGCTCGGTGGCGATGGCAGAGGAGCTCGGACGTCAGCTCGGTGGCGGTCACGAGGTCGTGGTGTCGCATCGGGACGCCCAGCGGGCGGGTTCGTGACCGCGGTGCTGACCTGTACGGTCGAGGTTCCAAACCGCCTGGGCCTCCACGCACGGGCTGCTGCCAAGCTCGTCAACCTGGCAAACCGATTCGAGTCCCACATCGAGGTGAGCAAGGGTGACCAGGCAGTCGACGCCAAGAGCATCATGGGGGTGCTCCTGCTCTGCGGTGGGCAGGGCGCATGCATTACATTTCGCGTTTCGGGCCCCGACGCGCAGTCCGCCCTCGCAGCGCTTTGCGCTCTGGTCGCCGATGGATTTGGGGAGCTGCAATGAGTCGACCAGCGCGCCTCAAAGGAATTGCCGCGTCGATCGGCGTAGCGGTCGGCCAGGCGCGCGTCATCGGTAAGGAGCATCGCCGGCGCCCCCATCGACGAATCGAGCAGGGAGCCATTTCGGTCGAGCTCGCGCGATTTACGAAGGCCGTGTCGAGCTCACGCGCCGAGATCGAAGCGGCCAAGCAGGAGCTCACGCAGAAGCATGGTCCCACTTACGCACCCATCCTCGACGTCCACCTCTTGATGCACGGCGACGCGCTTCTCATCGATGCGATTTCAAACACGATTCGTGACGAGGGAGTCAACGCCGAGTGGGCCGTGTCCGAAGTTGCCGAGCGACTCAAGAAGCCGCTTCTCGAAGACAGCTCCTCGTATTTCCAGGAACGCGCGAGTGACATCGACCATGTCAAAGAGCACTTGCTCCGTCACCTGGGCGGCGAGCAGCGTGACGAGTCGCCCGTCGATGGTCCGACCGTCGTGATCGCGCGTGACCTCACGCCAGCCGATGCCGTGCACGTCTTGGCGCCGCCGACCGTGGGGCTCGTGACCGAGCTGGGTGGCGGTAGCAACCACACCGCGATCCTGGCGCGCACTTTTGGCGTGCCGGCGGTGGTCGGTCTGGGTCCGCTGCCCATCGAGATTGAAGACGGTGATTTGGTCCTGGTCGATGGTTTTTCAGGCGAGGTCACGTTGGGCGCTTCGCCCGAGGAGAGACGGGCCGCAGAGCGGAGGCGAGACCGGTTCGCCGCTTTCCTCAAGGCCGAGCGCTCGACGAGCGCGGTGACCCGTGATGGCGTCTCCATTTCGGTCACGGCCAACATCGAGCTGCCGACTGAGGTCGAGGCTGCTCTGCAAAACGCGGCCGACGGCATAGGCCTGTACCGGACCGAGTTCATGTGCCTCGATCGGCGAGAGCCGCCATCGGAGAAAGAACAGATCCAGCTCTACCGCGGCGTCATCAGAGCGATGGCTCCGAAGCGAGTCGTGTTCCGCACCTTCGATTGGCGCGGAGACAAGCGCTTGCAGGCCGACGACCTCGGCGGCCGCGAGGGCGAATGGCTGAAGACCCAGATCAAGGCGGTGTTGCAAGCGAGCGAGGAGGGCCCGGTTGCCCTGATGTTCCCGATGGTCGCAACACTGGCGCAGTTCCAAGCGGCTCGCGCGCTGGTCGACGAATGCAGCGTCACGCTCCTCGATGAAAGCGCGAGGCTCGCCCCCCTTCCAGTGGGGATGATGGTCGAAGTGCCGTCTGCGGCGCTGCTGGCGGATCGCTTCGCAGCGCATGCAGATTTCTTCGCGGTAGGGACCAATGACCTGGCGCACCACGCCCTGGGCATCGATCGGCACGACGGGCGTTCTGCTGCGGGGCCGCTCGATCCCGCCGTTCTAGCGCTCCTCGAACGCGCCATCACCGCCGCGAGAGATGCCGGAATTCCTTGCTCGATGTGTGGCGGCATGGCCGCCGATCCGGTTTCCTTGGGCTTGGCATTGGGACTCGGCTACCGCCAGATCTCGGTGCCGGTCAGCGTCGTTCCGCTTGCGCGTGCGGTGATTCGCCACATCGATCTCGGGGCGGCAACCCAGGTTGCGCAGGAGGCCCTCGAATGCGTTTCCGCCGACGCCGTCCGACAACTGCTGCTCGCGCGTCTCGGTCCCGCGCTGGGCGCTCTGTGGAAAGACCAAGGGCTCGCTTAGTCCAATTTGCTGGACACGGGTTTCACCAGCCGAGCAAGATCCCCTTCGCTCAGCAAGCCGGTTGTTCGATCGATTTCGTATCCGTCGGCGTCATAGATGATGTACGTTGGCACGGTCTCGATTTTTCCGAGCGTGCTTTCTCCATTTTCGACACGCCCGTACGGATTTGTACCGACCACGAAAGGTGGATCGAGGGCGTAGTCCCAAGCTTCGACGAGTTGCCCCGCCCTCGGCTGCGCTGCGACCCCAACTACGATGAGCTCTGGATGCTGAGGCACGAAAGGTCGAAGCGACTTGAGCGATGCCTGGCTGACTGCGTCAAAGGTCGCAAAGACGAAGAGAAGCACCGGTGTGCCACGAAGCTCGGCGAGCTCGACCCAACGGCCGTCCGTCAAACGCAGGCCAAGGTCGAGCCTCGGACCAGACCTCGATGCCGTCGTGGTGCCGCGGGCGCCGCTCGAATCGCGCACGCAAGACGAGGCGATCACGACCAGGATCGCGATGAGGCAGAGGGCGCGTTTGGGCATACCGCCGTTGGTCATTGCAGCTAGCTCGGCAATATAGCAAGAACCTCAGCGAAGTGGACCGCATCCAAGAACGCCTGGACGGACTGCTCGCGGCCTGCGACGCAGAGTCTACACGCCGGCGAGACCCAGTCGATTTCGTGCACCGCTATCATGAGCCTCTCGACCAGGAGATCGTCGGCCTGATCTCGGCAAGCCTCGCCTTTGGAAACGCGGTGTCCGCCCGGCGAAGCATCGACAGAGCGCTCAGGGCTCTTGGGCCAGAACCGGCACGTATCGTCGAAAACGCGGATGAGGCGGAGCTTCGCCATCGGCTCCGGGGGTTCGCCCACCGCATTTATCGGGGTGAGCACCTCGCCTCGATGCTGGCGCGTGCAGGTGCGTTGGTCCGCGACCAAGGAAGCCTCGGCAACGCGTTCGCCAGCTTTCATCGGGCGAGCGATGGAGATTTTCGCGAAAGCCTCGCCCGTTTTGCCGATGCGCTTCGCGGCGACACCGAAAGTCGCAGCTTGCGCCACCTGATCAGCAACCCTCGAGCCGGCAGCGCATGCAAGCGCCTGGTGCTCTACGCCCGTTGGATGATTCGCTCCGCCGATGGAGTCGACCTCGGCCTTTGGCCCATCTCCCCCTCAGTACTCCTGATTCCCGTCGACACGCACATCCATCGCATCAGTCGCAATCTCGGTCTGACCAATCGCCGTACTGCGAGTTGGGCGACCGCCGATGAAATCACGGATGCGCTTCGGAAGTTCGATTCGGACGATCCGGTCAAGTATGACTTCGCGCTCTGCCACTTGGGTGTCTCGCGGGACTGCCCGAGCCGGCCCGACCTCATCAAGTGCGAGCGGTGCGTCCTGCAGGACATCTGCAGTGTCTGGAAGAAGACCCGCCCGAGACGCTCAGCGAAGAAACCCGGTGAGCTTCGGCTCTAGGGCGTGCAGGTCGCTTGCACCTTCGACCCCTTCGCCGCGCTCGAGGATGTCACCGCTGAGCTGAACCAGGTGGTAGTCCTGGAGCGCTTTGAGCGCCGTTTCGAGCTTGAGCTTGGACAAGGACTCACGGCGTTCGATTTCGCCGGCGAGGTACATCTGTTGCCCGAGCGCGAGGGTGCGCTTGTACCAGTCCTTCTTTGGTATTGGCCCATCGAGCACGATTTCGGCGCCGCGCAGCGCGAGCAGATAGCTTTCAAAGAAGGTCTGGAGCATCACGGCGTATCGTTCGAGCCTATGCCGCATCGCGCCCTCTGTCGCTTGCGCATAGCCCTCGCGAACTTCGATCTCGCCGGCCTCCACCATGTCGCGAAGCGCATCTTCGAAGATTTGGTCGAACGTGGCATCGGTTCGGTAAATGAATTCGTGCTTGAAGACCCGGGACAGCTGTTGGACGCGGTCGTTGAGGCGCGCGATGTCCACCCATTGATCGGTGTCGACGAGCAGGCCGGCCGCGATTAGAGCACGCGGTACGAAGAAGTGGATGATCGTATTCTGGTAGTACTCGAGTGCAATTCGGCGTTCCGAATCGATCGTGTAGATCGGCTCGGGGCCGGTGTCGTGAGAGACGATGAGCCGCGCGTCCAGGAACAAGTGCACCGCTTCGTCGATCGTATCCTCCCGGATGCGCGCGTCTCCGATGCGCAGCTGATGGGCGATCCTAGCGTCCATGACATCCAGCGTGGCGAGCAAGTCCTGGCAAGCGCTGAGTAGAGAGGCCCGTGTCATGCCGCGCTTCTGATGACTCAGGAGCGCGGTGGCCACGAGTGCCGCCGGCGTCACGACGGTGACCTCGTTGATCGAGTACATCACCTTGTGCGCAAGAGCGCGCACGGCGTTCCGCTTCTGGTCCGCCGTGAGCGCGCGGGCCCTCGGCACTTCTCCGTCCCCGCGCTTCGCCAGCTCCTCCGTGAATTCATCGAAGTCGATGATTTCGCCGAACTGAACGTAGAGCCTGCCCCATTTCGACCGGAGGATGCTCGAGCTCTTGATCAGGTCCCCGACGTTCTCCGATTGCTTGTCCCCGCCAGAGAGCTCGTGGACGAAGGAACGCTCTTCGATGATTCTCTCGTAGCCAATCGAAATTGGAACGAGCTTGACCTTGGTGCCGCGGAGCTTCGACGCGGAGTCGAAGACCATCGACAGCAGCCCGTACTTCGGGGGAAGGGACTTGCCCGTCCGCGAGCGGCCGCCCTCCAGGAAGAACTCGACGGTGAAGCCTTCGGCGATCAGTTTCCGCATGTAGGCTTCGACGAGCACGGGGTAGAGCGAATCTTCTTGAAAGCTCCGGCGAATGAAGAAGGCGCCTCCACGGCGCAAGAGAACGCCAATCGGCCAGAAGCTCAGGTTCTCCCCGGCCGCAATCAACGGGGGCATGAGCGCGTTGCCGTAGAGCATGTCGCTCAAGACGAGGTAGTCGATGTGGCTCTTGTGGCTTGGCAGGAGAATGAGCGAGGCGTCGCGGGCGGCCTCGCGAACTCGTTCGACGCCTTCTTTGTCGATCACGACGCCGTCGTACATTTTCGACCAAACCCAGGTGAGGAACCGGTGCATCAGGTCCACGACGAACAAGCTCTGCTTGGCACAAAGCTTTCGTAGCTGTTTGTGGGCGACGCTCTCCGCTTTGGCGTGCGAAATCCCCTTTTCCGCGGCATATTGCTCGATGTGGGTCCGGACACGAGGGCTCCGCAGGAGCTCGTCCTGGATGCGAGCGGTCGTCTTTTTCATCGGGCCGATGATCACTGCCCGGTCGCGCTCCATTCGCCGGAGCAGCGCATAGCGAATCTTGTCGGCCGCTTCGGTGTCCGTGAGCTCGGGGTTCTTCTCGAGAAAACCTTGGACGTTGAAAGGCTCTCCAGAACGCAGCTTGGCATCCCGGTAGTTCAGAAGAAATTGACAGAACACACGCACCCGACCCGGCCATTGCACCGGGCCAAACAGCAGATCGAGCAGGCTCGGGCTCGCGGTCCCAGCCTGTTTGCTCCAGACGAAAGTTTGCGGGACCAGAAGGATAGGCTGCGCATTGATCCGCTGTTTCGCGACGAGCGTTTCGATGAGATCGACTTCGAGCTCACGGCCACGGCGCGCCTGGCTACCAAACTTCGGTGGCCGTCTCAGAAAGAGCAGCGCGCTGTATCCGTCACCAACCGTTTGCTGTAGCGCCTGCGCTTCTGGAATCTGTCGCCTGAGACTCAGTCGACGCTCGCCTTTACCGAAGGGCTCGAGGATCCACAGACCCAGATCGTTGACGAAGCGCACCAGGGGCAAGCCGAACTTCTTCAAGAGGAAGTCGAGGCAGAGGAAGTCCAGAAACGACAGAGACCGCATCACGTATACGACGACGCCCTGGCTGGCGGCCTCTCGCACGCCCCGGCTCCAGTTTTCATCGACTCGGATGTGCGCGAAGAAGCGCCGGTAGAGCCATCGTAGGATCGCGTTGGGCGAATAAGGCGCTGGCGTCGGTGACCGCCGCGCGAGCTCCGGCAGATTGGTCATCGCTGAGTAAGACCCTAGCAGCGTGCGGGATCAGGTCGAGTATACCGAGTTTCGTTTGTATTCCGCCTTTTTATGGAAAGGCGAGTTAGAACTGCGCGCGAACGAGGCGGCGTTGCCCGGGGCGCAGATCGACTTCGTAACGGCGCTCCTGACCCCCCAGCCGAACCACCACCTCGTACTTTCCCGCACTCAGGCGCGCAGTGACACCGCTGCCGAGGGTGCCAATGCGTTCGGCGCCGCGGTTGACCGTGACGAGTCCGGTTCCGCTTTGAACCTTGCTTTCGATCCGAACTTCGAGGACCCCAGTCTTGAAGTCGACGGAGATCGGCGCGGTTTGTCCCGGCCTGACCTCGACGTCGACGACCTGCGATGGATTGTCGAGCGTGCCGTCCAACCTCACGGTGACCTTGCACTTTCCAGCTGGCACCGAAAGGGCAGCTCCGCACGAGCCCGCGCCCACGTCTTTTCCATTTTGCTTCACCGATACGGTGCCGCGGGCGGGTGCGCTGTTCTCGGTGACCGAGCAGCGGATCTCCCCCGATTGCGCTTGGGCGCCTGCGGCTGCAAAGAAGAGTGAGGCCGCGATCAACAAGGATGGCACCGAGGCCCCGGGGAAGCATGCCAGTGGCTCTCCGCCCGTTTGGATAAGAATTCTCACCGCTTACCCTTTCTAACCCAATTCGAGCCCAGGGTGGACAGCTGATTGGGGATGACTCGAAAACACAGGGTTTCTCCCCACGATTCTCTCGCTGTGCCCGCTTGACACCAGCTGGACCGGCGGCTAGGAAACGCGCCCCTAAACGGGGTCTTAGGAGCGAATCTCATGGCTACCCAGAGTGCCAAAGCGTCTGATATCGAACGCAAATGGTATGTCGTCGATGCAGCGGGTCAACCGCTTGGCCGTCTTGCGTCCAAGGTGGCCCACGTTCTTCGTGGCAAGCACCGTCCCGAGTTCACGCCGCACGTCGATACCGGCGACTTCGTGATCGTCATCAACGCTGCGCAGGTCCGTCTCACGGGCAGCAAGCTCGCGAACAAGCAGTACCAGCGTCACTCCGGTTACCCGGGCGGCCTCACCTCCGAGAGCTACGGTGACCTGCTCCAGCGCAAGCCGGCCTTCGTCGTCGAGCGCGCCGTCAAGGGCATGCTTCCAAAGAACAGCCTTGGCCGTCAGATGTTTCGCAAGCTGAAGGTCCACGCCGAAGGCACGCATCCCCACGTGGCGCAGCAGCCCGAGCCCTTTCCCCTTTGATCTCGAGAGAATTGGTTGATGACACACGCTAAAGTCATAGATGGACGGAACTACGGTACGGGCAAGCGAAAGAACGCAATCGCGCGCGTCTTCCTCAGTGCGGGCACCGGCAACGTGACCGTCAACGGTCGCACCTTCGAAAACTACTTCCCCCGAGAGATCCTCCGGATCATCGCGATGCAACCCTTTGCCGCGCTGTCCAAGCAGGGCCAGTTCGACGTGCAGGTCAACGTCTCCGGTGGAGGGGTCTCTTCGCAGGCGGAGGCCGTTCGGCACGGCATCGCGCGAGCGCTCGTCGGCATGGACGAAGACAACAAGCCGGTCCTCAAGAAGGCCGGCTACATGACCCGCGACGCTCGCAAGAAGGAGCGTAAGAAGCCAGGCCAGCCCGGCGCCCGCAAGAAGTTCCAGTACTCCAAGCGCTGAGTATTTCGGATCCCCCATCTCGAGCCGCGGCGCCTTCAGTGCCGCGGCTTTTTTTGCTTAATGCTGTAGACAACGCACATGTCAGTATCAGGATGGAGTTGAACAAATGACCTCGAAGCCCATACGCGCGACGATCGTCGGCGGAACCGGATACACTGGGGCGGAGCTCGTGCGTCTAGTCCTGGTGCACCCTTCCTTGGAGCTGGCTTCGATCGTGGGAAACGCCAGCGCCGGCAAATCGGTCGCCGAGGTGCTACCGAGCCTTCGGGGCATCGTGGAGGGTGATGTGCAGTCCTTTGATCCCGACGCGATCGCCGAGGAGGCCGATGTTGCGTTTTGCGCGCTGCCTCATGCGGCCAGCGCCAATGCCGTTGGCGCCCTGCGGCAACGAGGGCAAAAAGTGTTCGATTTGTCGGCCGACTTCCGATTCGAAGACCTCTCCGTCTACGAGGCCTGGTACGGCAAGCATCCCGTTCCAGAGCGCCTGTCCGAAGCGGTGTACGGCCTCGTCGAGCTGCACAGGGACGAGCTCCGTGGTGCCGATCTCGTCGCCGTACCGGGGTGCTACCCCACCGCGGCGACGCTTGCGCTCGCACCCCTCGTGAAGAGCGGTCTCATCCGGGCCGAAGGAATCGCGGTGGACGCCAAAAGCGGCGTATCGGGCGCCGGCCGCGGCGTTTCGACGGCGACCCATTTTCCGGAAACGGCGGAAGGCGTCCGAGCCTACAAGGCCGGAGCGCACCGGCATGGGCCTGAAATCGAGCAGGAGCTGAGTCGGCTTGCTGGAGCCCCGATTCAGATCGCGTTCGTTCCTCATCTGCTTCCGATGACGCGCGGGATTCTTGCCACCTGCTACGCGCAGCCTATGGATTCGAACCTGACCGCAGCCCAGTGCATCGAGGCGGCTCGCGAGCTGTACCAAGGGTCTCCTTCGGTGCAGGTGCTCGACGAAGGCCAGCATCCGGACACCCTCTGGGTGCGTGGGTCGAACCGAGTACACCTCGGGTATGCCCAGGATCGCCGTGGCGGTACGATTATGGCGATGAGTGCGATCGACAATCTCGTCAAAGGCGCGTCGGGTCAGGCGATTCAGTGCCTCAACGTCCGATTCGGCCTCGACGAAGGGGCGGGATTGCAGGCACCGGCGCAATGGCCGTGATCAAGGTCCTGCATGTGAGCGATGTGCACCTCGAGGATGGCTTCCCGGGCGTGCCCCTGCGTAGCTTTTTAAACAAGCGCATCGTCGGCCTCGCGAATCTCAGCTTCAGGCGCCGGCGCGCCTTCGCCGATGCGGAGCAGAAGGTCGAGGCCCTCGCGAGGTTTTCCAAAGAGCAGGGGGTCGACCTGGTGATCTGCACGGGGGACTACACCGCGCTCGGCACGGAGCCCGAGATTGCGTACGCACGCAAGATCATCGAGCCGCTCACCCACGCCCCGCTTGGCTTCTTCACCGTTCCCGGCAATCACGATCTTTATCTGCGCGACACCGTTGAAGCAGGCTGGTTCGACCAGCACTTCGGCGCGCTCATGAAAACCGAGCTCCCGGAGTATTCGGTCGACGGCGTTTGGCCGCAGGTTTGGTTTCCGGCCGAGGGCTTGGCGCTGATCGGCGTCAACAGCGCACGCGCAAACCCCAAGCCCACCTATTCGAGTGGGCGCATCCCCGACGATCAGCTCGACGCGCTGGCGCGGATCTTGGACGATCCCCGCCTCTTCGATCCCTTCGTGATGATCGCGACCCATTACGCGCCTCGGCTCGCCAACGGCCGGCCGGACAGGCCAGCGCACGGGCTCGAGAACGCAGACGAGCTACTGGAGATCAGCGCTGCGGCGCGAAACGGCGCGATCCTGCACGGCCACATCCACTGGCGCTATCACATTCGCGTGCCCGAGACGCCGTTGGGCCTGTTCTGCTCGGGCAGCACGACCCATGCGGGCCGGGAAGGGCTGTGGATTTACGAGATCGGCGAGGGCCGCGCGACGGCCACGCCCGGGAGCTGGGATCAAGCTCGCTACGTGCTCGAACCCGAGCATCTCGTCGAGATCGACCCGTAATTTGGTCCGCGAGGGTCTGCTCGAATACAAACCTCGTATGGCAGCTTGCCAGTTTGGGGCCAAACGCGAGGCGCGCAGGGCGGTTCGACGGCTGGTCGACCTCGAATGCGAGATTTACTCCGATATCTGGGGTGAGGCGATCACGCATCGGGTGACCGACGTGAGTGAGGACGGTCTTTGGATTCAAACCGATCTCCTCCTCGAAACCGGTAGCCAGGTGACCCTCACCTTCTATCCGCCCGATTGGGAGGACCCGCTCTACGTGGCGGGCCGCGTCCAGCGAGTCGAGCTTCAACGAAGACCCGGGGATGGGAACGCCGTCGGCATGGGGATCGGATTTGAGGCACTTCGAAGAGACGAGCGCCGGCGTCTGACCCAGAGCATGCGTGGTCTCAGAGCAGAGGAGGCGTTCATTCTGGATCAGCGCACGCTGACCGGTGTTCCGGTCGGAGTGGCGAAATCCTACGAGCCAGCGCTCAATCCCGGTCGTACCGTCGTCGGCTGGGCAGCCCCTTCGCTCCCAGTCGAATCCGAGGGCCCGCCGTCGCGGACCATCGAGAAGACGCCACCGCGCGAAGCGGAACCAGAGCGAGCCGAGCGGGGCTTTCCCGGCGGTCTGGGTTTGGCTGCTTCGGTGTTCGCGGACTGAGGCGCGGGCTAGCGAACCCGTAGCGTGCCGACGTTCGGCCGGTTTTGTCCGTCGTTCGCGCCCGACTTCAGCTCGAGGCGTTTGCTTCCGCTGAACAAGCCCACGTAGATCGCGTAGTCGCCGACCCGGTAGTTCGCGGGAACGGTGAGCTTTTGCGGGTCGGCGATCAGGTCTCCCTTGTCCCAGAGCTTGATCGGGTACCGGCCGCCAACGGGCACGTGATCGCCGTTGAGCCGCAAGCCGAAGCCATCGATGTGCACGAAGACCTGGTAGCCGGCGGGCGCCTCGCCGATCACCCGCCAATACCAGGTGATCTCGAACCGCTGGCCTGCGCCAACCGAGCCGTCGCTGGGGAGGTCGAGGTCGTAGCCGACGAGCTCGATTCGGTCGTCGTAGTTGGCGCCAACCGGGTTTTGAGGTTCGGGATCGGCATCGAGGATGGAAGCTGCGATGAAGTTCTGGTTGGTGCGCCCGTCGATCGCTCGCGCAGCGATCAAGAGGAGGCGCGCGCTCCGCGCGTCGGCGACGAACAGGTGCTCGCCCGTCTTGCGCCGGTACGCGCGGTTGAGACCTGGCAGGCTATCGGCGTCGATCACCGCCCAGCGTTGCCCGCCTTCGTCCAGGAATTTGAACAGGTCGGTTTGGCGGTCGATCTCCTCGACGGGCGCGTTGGTGTAGTAGCGCGCCGCGGTCGACGGAAGCTTGTATGAGGCAAGCGGCTCCGGATTGCCCGCGCTCAGCTCGGCGTACGCGTCGTAAACCGGTTTGGGGGAGAAGTGCTGGCCGAGCGCAGGCTGAAATGAAAGAGCGATGAACCCTCCAACCAGCAAGCCGCCTCCGAGCGTTGGGTACACTCGTCGATCCCCGAGTCGCCCATATGCGAATCGCAACCAGGGCAAACCCCAGACCAAGCCGGCCAGCACGAAAGGAACGAAAAGCAGAGCGCGTCCCACCCGAAGCGCCAGGGACGCGATCGGGAGGTCGAGCACGAAACACATCGAGCCGAAGACGAAACAGGCGGCAAGGAGCAGCGAGGTGACGAGAAGCCAAGCGCGCTGCGCTCCTCCGGCGTTCCACGTGGCGCGAAACCACTGCACGGCCGTGCTGGTCTTTGGTCGAGCGATCCGCTCATGGCTCAGCAACATCAGGCAAAGCAGCGCTGCGCTCACCCCGAGCACGAGCGTCCATTGCGCGATCGGATGGTACACGTCCGGGGCCTCGAGCCCGTCGACGGCGAGGGCTGCAAGCGGGCTGTTCGGATACAAGGCGTAGTCGCGGATGAGGAGGCCAAGCAGCAAGGCGACGACCACGGCGGCAGGCCAACGTGCGGAGGGCTCTCGGCTGACCTCCCAGATCCAGATTGCGACCAATCCCGCCAAAGGAACCAGCGCAAGGAAGGGCGGCGTCCCGTACCGCGACGCGGCGACGGTCCACGAGACGAACTCGAACGCGGCCCAGAGTAGAAGCATCCAGCCGAGGTTCTGTGCGCTCTCGCGTCGGCGAGGCCGAGGTGCGAGCACCCAGATTGCAGCGACGGGGAGGGCGGCGCTCCAGGGAGCGAAACCGTGGTAGATGAGCTCGAGAGCCTTGTCGAAGGTCGGCGGGTTGCCTCCCACGGCGCCTCCTCCGAGCCAGATGCTGAAACCCGGGGCGTCGAGCGAAACCGCGCGCACCACCCCGAGCAGCAGGACGGCCGCGAGGGTAGGAACGAGCCAGCGAGCCAGCCGATTTCCGCGACCCGTGTCGTCCGAGAGCAGGCCCAACGCCGTAACCGCGAGGATCGGCGGCAGAGGGCCGAGGAGCACTCCGCTCGCGTCGCTGCTCAGCGCAAGCCCGAGTGCGAGGAAGACGTACCCCCCGAGCGCCCGCCCGCTGGTCCGCGGCGAAGAAGAGACCGCGAGCGCGGCCAGCCCGACCCAAGTCTGTGCGAAGACCTCGACCGCGGCCCCCATGAGCAGCCGCGCGTTGAGCAAGAACAGGGGGGTCGACGCGATCACGGCGACACCGATCATGCCGGCGCGCCGTCCGTAGTCTTTGCGCAGGAGCACGAACGTCAACGCGCAGCTGAGCCAAGCGGCGAGCACACCGGGGAGCCGCCCCGACCATTCGCGAATGCCAAAGAGGTCGAACGCTAGGGCGATCAGACGGGTCGAAGGCGGCGTGTGAAGGGAAGGATTGCGACCGGTTTGGGAGAGCACGCGCGCCGTATTCGCAACGTCCAGCTCCCAAGGGTCCCAGATTCCAAACGACCAGATTCCCCAAACGGTCAGCAGCGAGACGACCGCGAGCACCAATCGATCGAGCGCGGCGGACCGGTCCAACACCGCGGCCAGCCTAGCCTCGGCTCAGGCGTCAGTCCATGATTTCGTCGACTTGCTCGACGAGTGGCTCATCCGCGCCTGCAACGACGACCGGCACGTTTTCGATGCCTCCCAATAGGGCCTGCCATTCGGCCAGCGCGTTCTTGTACGAAGGCAAATCGCGCGAGGCCATTCGCAGGCCGGGGCCATTGAGCTCGGTGAGTGGGTCGATCGACCTCGTGTACTTCTTGAGACCGAAGTGCAGGTGTGGCCCGGTGGAGCGGCCGGTCGATCCGACGAAACCGATCAGCTCGCGCTGCTTCACGTAGGTGCCTGGGCGGATTCCGCTCTTGATGCGATGCAAATGCGCATAGGCGGTTTCGAAGCCACCGCTGTGACGAACCACCACGAGGTTTCCGTTCGGTCCTCTGCGTCCTGCGAAGGTCACCCGTCCGTCGGCCGCGGCCCAGACTGGCGTCCCCGTGGCAGCCGCGTAGTCGACCCCGAGGTGGGGAATCGTGCGTTTGAGAATCGGATGAAAACGTCGCGGGTTATATCGGGAGGACAGTCGGTCGTATCGGAGCGGGGTGCGCAGCCAGCCGCCTTGCATTGCACGGCCGCTCTCGTCGTAGAACTGGCCAACCGTGCCTCCTGCTTCGTAGTAGAATGCTTGCACCTTGCCGGTGCGCTGCCCGTCGTATTCGAGCGCATGCACTCGGCCATAGCGAAGGAACTCGCCGTCCACGCGTTCTTCATCGACGACGATTCGGAATACGTCGCCTTTTCGCGCTTGCAAAGCAAAGTTGATCTGACCCTCAAACGCTTCGACGAAAAACGTCGCAAGCCCAGCTGGCAGCCCGAGCTCGAGCAGGCCATCGCCGATCGAGATTTCCACCGAGCCGGCCCGTGCGATCGGCGTTCGCTCGACCTTGACTCTGATTTGCTCTGCGCGAAACACGCCATCTTCGCCACGGGTGACTTCGACGAACTCCGTTGCCGAAGGGTGGTATTCGAAACGCGCGAGCTCGGCGTTCTCATCACGCTCGACGATCAGCTTGTGCTCGGGGCGGCAGCGCCGGAAGTCGACGATGTGCTCGAGCGCTCGTTCGATCGCGGTGCATTCGTCAGGTTCGAGCCCGGCGTTTAGAAGCGCGCCGCGAAAGCTCGGCACGCCTCCGAACGGGGTCTCGTAGCGCGCATTCGGCCGCGATCGGGCCAGCGCGAGCACTTCCTCTTCGCTGAGCTCTGGTTCGACTCCGCCGCCCAGGTCTACGGGCAACATGCCGTCGGTGACCCCGAGGTTGGCCGCAAGCTGAGCGTCCTGCCGGCCCAGGGCGTCTTCCATCCATGCCCAGGCGTTCGGAATGACGCTGCGCGCGATCCAGAGTAGCAGCACGCCAAGGACGATGGCGCTGATCAAGGCCCCGAGAACCATTCGGCGCGTACGGCGAGCCCGAAGCTCGTTCGGCAGCAGCGCCATCTTGACCGAGGGCAGCGGCCGAAGTCCCCTAGGCTCCTTTTGACTCGAAGGATCGGCGCTCATCGAACGCTCGGCTTATCAGCGCCCCAATCAATAAGCAAAGGCCGCCCCGTAGAGCGACTGCGTCGCCGCGGGGCTTTGGCCCCACCTTCTGTGCGGTTGGGGCGCAGCCCCGTGGGCGACGCGAAGCGACGTTTTTACGGGGTTGACACCCCTTGGGGTCAGGGTTAAGACGCCGCTTCCACCCTGGGTGGACACGATGAACAGGCACGTAGCTCAGTGGGAGAGCACTACCTTGACACGGTAGGGGTCGGCAGTTCAATCCTGCCCGTGCCTACCAAGGGAAACCGCGTTTCGCGGTCCCTTGGTTGGCGACCGGTGTCTCGTTTGGTGTCTAGAAAACCGAATCGCGCACCGAGGATCGCGACCCCTGCGGCGTAGTTGGGGTGGGTTTACAGCGACCGGGCTCCGGTGCCACTATGCGCGCGGCTCCTCATCGGGGCGAAGGAGGAAGTATGGCGCTAGGCAACAAGATTGCGGCCGAGTTCATCGGTACGTTTTGGCTCGTGTTCGGCGGATGCGGGAGCGCGGTTCTCGCGGCGGGGTTTCCCGAGCTCGGGATCGGATTCTTGGGCGTTGCCCTGGCATTCGGTCTGACCGTCATGACGATGGCCTACGCGATCGGCCACATTTCCGGCTGCCACCTCAATCCGGCCGTCTCGGTGGGTTTGTTGGTCGGCAAGCGTTTCCCGGCGTCGGAGCTGGTGCCCTACATCATCGCCCAAGTCCTCGGCGGCCTCGCGGGCGCCGCAGTCCTCTACTTCATCGCGTCCGGCCAAGATGGCTTCCAAGCTGGTGGCTTTGCATCGAACGGGTTCGCCGAGCATTCGCCCGGTGGCTACTCGATGGCCGCGGCCCTCACCGCAGAGATCGTGCTCACGTTTGCGTTCCTGTTCGTGATTCTCGGCGCCACCGACAAGCGCGCGCCGGCCGCCCTTGCCCCGGTGGCCATCGGCTTGTGCCTCACCCTGATTCACTTGGTCGGCATTCCGGTCGACAACCTCTCGGTGAACCCCGCGCGCAGCACGGCCGTCGCCGTCTTTGCAGAGCCCTGGGCGCTTCAGCAACTGTGGTTGTTCTGGGTGGCGCCGATCATCGGCGGCGCGATCGGCGGCATCGTGTACCCACTGGTCGCGGGCAACCCCGACTGACGCTAGTCAGAAAGATCTAACCGTGCTGCGTCTGGGAACATTCTGGAGTCACGGCGGCGCATTTGCGACGGCGGTGATAACACTCATGGATTGTTGAGTGGGTAGTGTGCACACGCGACATGACTCATCTCGGTTTGCCGCCATTCTCGCCTGACGAGCCTCAAGCCGGGCGGCCGTGAGGTGGTTCCGGACACGATCGGCTTGGTCGACGGAGATCTCATCGGGTGTTTGTCTGACAAACGCGTAATGGGGCATCTGGGTGTTGTGCACCTGGACGTAGAAATCGATCAACCTTGAGCAGCGTGAAGCTCGCGTTGGATGAGAGCGCGGGCAGCTCGATCGGCCATCGAGCTCGCAGCGTTTCTCGGCTCGCTTCAAGTCTGATACCGGGCCAGTGACAGGCGGACCAGGCAGAGGGCGAACTTCAGAGGAAGGGCGTGCTTACAGCGGCCGACCGCGCAAGACTCTGGCCTCGGCTTTCCCGTCTGGCAGACGTTGCTCATCGAGACGAAACCCCGAGGGCTTGAGCGTTTCGTTCTCGTCCAATAGGGACGCGATGTCGTGCTGCCCATCGAGCGAAACCACGCTGCGGCGTCCGCGCGAGAGCCAACTGGCGGTGGTGAAACGCGGAACGCGGTGGCGCTGAAAGATCTGCCGCTTGCCGGTCTGGCAGACAATCTCTCGGATCCGATGGTCGTAGCTACGACGGCTTCGCGGGAGCTGCGGCATCGCTCCGTGTCTGCCACACTGGGCTGGGCCGAGCTAGCTCGGGCTCGGTGGGCAGGGTGGGGCGATTTCATCTTTGATTACCGGCGTGTCGCAGTTGCGAGCAGGGACCCTAAGAATGTCTATGGACGTAGCACGGCAAGATTCGCTTGAGGCAAACGCGCTGCTCGAAGCCACCAGGGCCGCGTCGGTGGCGACGAAGGTCTCGGCCATGCCGCCGATACCGAGGCGTTCGACTAGCTCGTAGTCGCCGAAACGTTCGGGGCTCGTGCGGGGCATGAGGGGCATAAGATACCACGGGGCACTGCTCGACCGCCCGGCACTTTGCTCTGGCCATCACGGGCGGGACGCCTTGGCGCCAAGGGTTAAAATCCACGTCAAGTCCTGAAATACATTGGTTTCATGAGCGTGCGAATCCCGACTCGGGTTCATCTTCAGATCTTTGTGCATCCAGCCTGGTTCATCCCATAGAATGTTGGTGGGGTGGAATGACGGAGTCGTGGACAGAATTGTCCGGCATGACGGGTAACGAGCCCGTCCCGCTGGACTCTCGAGCTCCGAGAGAGATGGAGCTGACGCAGGTCGGGCGGTATCGGCTTTGTTTTGAGCTTGCCTCGGGCGGCATGGCGACGGTGTATCTCGCACGGATGGATGGGCCACACGGATTCGAGAAGCTGGTCGCCCTCAAGCGGGTCCACCCACATCTGGTGAGCGACCGTCGCTACGTCGAAATGTTCCTCGATGAGGCACGCATCGCTTCGGGCATTACCCACGCCAACGTTTGCAGTGTCTTTGATTTCGGTGAGTCCGGCGGCGAGTACTACCTTGCGATGGAATACCTGGTCGGCGAGCCGCTGGCCCGGCTCTTTCGACGCGCCTCAGCCAGCGCGGAGCAGTGCGAATCTCCGCTGCTCACGTTGAAGATGGCCCGGATCATCGAAGAAGCTTGCGAAGGCTTGCATGCGGCACACGAGTCGAGAGACGCCAGTGGCCAGCCTCTGAACGTCGTTCATCGCGATGTTTCACCGAGGAACCTGTTCATCACCTACAGCGGTGTCGTTCAGGTCGTGGACTTCGGCATCGCAAGCGCACGTCAGCGTGTGCATCGTACGGCGACCGGGCAGCTCAAGGGCACCATGCCCTACATGGCGCCCGAACAAGTGACGGGCGCTGGGGCGGACCGGAGGCTCGACATCTGGAGTCTAGGCGTCGTGCTGTGGGAGCTCTTGACACTCGAGCGTTTGTTCCGTCGTGAGACGGAAGCTGAAACCATGTACGCCGTGCTGGTGGGCGACATCCCCCTGCCCTCTGACCGGCGGGCAGACATCCCACCGGAGCTCGATACCATCGTGATGAAAGCGCTCGAGCGCGATCCGGCCAAGCGATGGCAAACCGCGAGGGAGATGGGCCAGGCCCTCCGAGCGTTCGCGTCGAAACAGTCGGCTGTAGTGGGCGCAGCGGAGCTATCCAACTGGATGGAAGGGCTCTTTCCGCAGGGCGAGGCACAGAAGCGAGAGATCATGGAGCTCGCGCTGACCCAGGGGTTTCAAGCCCTCCAGCCGCCGCAAGATCTGGATGCTGAGCTCACCGGAGCGCTGACGGTCACCGCCGAGATCCAGCCGGACGCTGTGTCCACAACGAGGCCGACTTGGAAGCGGCTCGGCTTGGCGATTGCGCTTGGAGTGTTTCTCGTTTCTGTCGCCGTCGTCTGGGGTTTTCAGGACCTGGGGCCCAACGCGCCCCGATCGGCCGAGGTCCCGCCGCGGGTGGTGCAGACTACGGTCTCGCCAACTGAGCTTGAACCCGCGGAGCCGCTTCCATCGAAGCCGACCGGCACCGAGGGATTGGCGACCGACGTTCCTTCAGATGAGCCGGCATCCACGGCAGTCGAGCCGAAGGCGATCCAGCCCGCCGCAGAGCAACCCAAGCCGGAGCCGCCCAAGGCCTCCGTGCAAAAAGCAGCCGCGAAAAGAACACGCTATCGAAAGAAGCCAAGCAAGCCAACGCGGCCAGAACCAACTGCGGCAGGGCTCCCAGGACACGTTAAGATTGTCACCAAGGGCCACCCCGTCGAGATCTATGAGGGCAGCAAGCTGCTCGGAAAGGCGCCCACCTTGCTCACGCTACCGGCAGGAACGCACAAGCTGAGGCTGAAGTCTACGGTGAGCGGCGAGTCGCTAGTTCTCCCAGTCACCGTCGTGGCCAATGCGACGAAGACCATTTCGCTCGACGTCGATTGAACGGTCGAATGTCGAGCGCTCAGTAGACTTTTCGATGCGTGGGGTCGTCAACGTGTTCGACCTGTCCGGTCGCGCGGGCGAAGATTTTGAACTGCACGCGGCGATTCGCCTCGTGCTCCTGGTCGGTGACGGCGTCGGGTCGCTCGGGCGCAGCCTCCCCGAGATCTTTGGCAATCAGTCGATCCTCCTCGACGCCTTTGCGTACGAGGTAGGCAACGACTGCGACCGCACGCCGGTGGGAGAGCTTCAAATTGAAATTCTTCGCTTCCACGTGGGTCCGCGTGCCCTTCCACTCTTATGATCAAGATCTCTGGGTGGGCGCGCAGCACTGCCGCGATGTTGTCGAGCAAGGCATATGACCGCTTCTGAATACGGCTCTTGCCGGTCCCGAAGTAGACCTTCTTGCTGATCCCGAGGCGATCGTCGTGGATCTCCACCAGCTGTGGCTTGAGGCAACCCATGTTGACCCGAAGCCCGGCTTCATTCGGACAGTTGTCGATGCGGTCGGGCACACCGTCCTCATCGGTGTCCGGGTCCGGGCAACCCTTCGTGACGGCAACGCCGGGCTCGTTGGAACAGCGATCGTCCGTGTCGAGGATACCGTCCCCGTCGTTGTCATAGTCCGGTACGCCGTCTTCGTCTTCGAAGCCGTCCCGGTCTTCCGCCTCGTTGGGAGCGCGGTCATCGGCATCGAGGATGCCGTCTTGATCGTTGTCGGGATCAGGACAGCCATCATCGTCCTCGAAACCATCGAAATCCTCGGGCTCCTTGGAGCAACGGTCATCTCCGTCGGGCAAGCCGTCCTCGTCTCGGTCCTTGATGCGAGGGGGCCTTACCTTCTGGGGCATCGTGTAACCAAGCATGCCGAGAAGCCGGTAGTCCGGCGCCCCGATTCCGCCGGACACGCCAGCGCCGCCACCCAGGCCTGCGGTGAAGCCGACCTTGTAGTGATACTTCGCGCCGGCAAGCACTTCGAGCGGGGTTTCCTGCCGGCTCCCGAACCCGGTGCTGCCGAAGAATTCAGCGATCAGTGCAAGCCGGTCGTCCAGTAGCTCCCAGATCGCACCAAGACCAAAGGTGAACGCATCACCGAGCTTTGCGTCGGGCGGCAGGACGACGTCCTTGCGGAACAAGTAACCAAGGTTGGTCGACAGATGCACGTCGTCAGTGAGATTGAAGGTCACGAGGACCTCGACATCTCCACCGAGACGCGGACTGTCCGTCGGTCCGCCACGGTAGTTCTGATCACCGTCGGCCATGGACGCGGTGTGAACCTGGAGCGCACCCTGCGCGGCGATTTGAACGAGATCTTTCTTCTCGCCCCAGGCTCGAACCCGAGCTCCGATCCGTAGATCCCCCAAACCAGAGCCGATCGGAACGAGCGTCTGCAAAGATCCGAGCGGCAGTCCGCTCGTGTCGCCCCGAAGCATGAAGTGATAGCGAAGCCCCGCAAAGACGACCAGCCGATCCCAAAGCCCCAAAGACGCAATCAGCTCGC
>CAVPIE010000012.1:0-75443 GCA_963704865.1 uncultured delta proteobacterium
TTGAGGGCCCAATTGCGCAGCACGAATCGTGATGTCTCGTGGGGCGAACGGTGAAACAATCGCGTCAGGTCGTTGCAGGGCTCGCGAAACACGTGTCTTGCACCTTTGATCCCGTGTTAACGTCGAGCGCCGTGACGAACATCTCCACCTCCGCTTCGGTTCTCATCCCTCGCCCGCGCGAGGAGGTGTTCAAAGTGGCCACCGACAGCACGAACGCTGCCGATCTCTTGCGCCCGCGCGGGCCGTTCGCAGGGATCAGCAAGGTCGAGCTGTATGAAGGGCAAACTCTGACCAAAGGTGCGAGGCGGCGGATCACCATGACGGACGGTGCGGTCCTCGACGAGGTCATCCTCGACTACGAACCTCCAGTGAGGCATCGCTATGGCTGGACGGGGGGCGCCCAATTTCCATTCTCGCTGCTGGTTCGGAGCGGGACGGGCAACTGGGACTTCACCGAAGAGGAAGGCGGCACACGCATCGTCTGGACCTACACCTTCGGGCTCACCTCCCCCGTCGCCTATCCGCTCGCCATTCCGATCGTCCGACTCTTCAATGGGTGGTTGCAACAGGGCCTCGACGCCATCCGTGCGGAGCTACTCGCTTGACAGCGCTCGCCCGGTTGAAGAAGGGTGCGTCGCACGCGGGCGTCCGATCAATCCCGTGTACTACGAGGCTCAGGAGAAGACGATGCGTTCCATGTTGTTCGATAGCAGAGCTGTTTCCACACTTTCGGTTCTTCTGCTGACGGGGTGCGTTAACGTTCCGGACGCGGGGCCTTCGGGTTTCTCCATCGCACTGTCTCCGGACAAGCTTCTTGTGCGGGAGGGGGAGGCCGAGAGTGTGACCGTGACGGTCATGCGCGATCCGGGCTTCACCGCTGGCGTGACGCTTGCGGTGACCGGCTTGCCGGGCGGGGTCGCTTCGGATCCAGTTACGGTCGCGGGATCCGATGCGACCGGGACGGTGTCCTTTCAGGCCGAGTTAGGGGCGGTCCAGGGATCGGCCAAGGTGTCCATCGATGCGAGCGGCGGCGACGCGGAAACACAGCAGGTCGACTTGGCATTGCTAGTCGGCGGGGCCCCGGGCACCCCGGACAGGTCTTTTGCGGGGGATGGTTCGTTCAACTACACGGTCGACGGTCAGACCTCCATCGGACGCGGTATTGCGATTCAGGACGACGGGCTGATCCTAGCCACCGGTAGCACAGCAACCCAAGCGGTCACGATCCGACTTCTCCCAGACGGACGATTCGATTCCTCGTTTGGCACCGATGGCGTCGCTGCAAGCGGAACCGGCACCTACTCGGAGGGGCTCGCAGTGACGCAACTCGATGACGGGCGCATCATCAGCGCTGGCGTCGCCAATGGGGAGGGAAGCACCGGATACGACTTCGGAGTGCACGCCTATTCAAGCTCAGGTATTCTCGACTCGACATTTGGCACCGACGGTATCGCTGTCTTCGATCCCAGCGATCCGGGTTTTGCCGAGCTTCTCACCCTCGCGGTCGCAGACAACGGCGACCTAGTCGTTAGTGGCACAGACTTTGGGACTCGAAGTGCGCGGGCCCTACGCTTTTCCAGTCTCGGCATTCGAGACGACACCTTCAACGTCAACGATGCGGGGGCGGCGGTCGAGGCGGCTGTGATCCAAAGCGACGGCAAGATCGTGATCGGGGGGTCGTCGGGCGGAGACTTCTGGTTGGCGCGCTACGATGCGGACGGAAGCCGAGACGGTGGTTTTGGCATCGGGGGCGTCGTCACTACCGATTTCCAAGGAGCGAACGACAAGGTGCACGGACTCGCTCTATTGCCCGGAGGTGCCATCCTCGCGGTTGGGGTTGCTAGCGATGGCGTCAACGACAGGGTCGCGTCTGCACGGTACACCGCCGGGGGGACGCTGGATGGAACGTACGGCACCGACGGCAAAGCCGAAACCGCCATCGTCTTCACGTGCCTTTCACCAAACGCCATCGCGGTCGATGACCAGAACCGGATCCTATTTGTCGGTGCCGTGGGCATCCTGCCCTCGCTGGTCCGCCTCAATCCAGATGGTAGCCCGGATCCGGGCTTTGGAACCGGCGGGCTGGCGTCGGTTGATTTCGGGGTGACCGGCAGTACCAATGCCACCGGTGGGTTTGGCGTAGCTATCGATACCGACGGCAGGATTCTGTTCTCGGGCGCAGTTGGACCGCCGGGCGCACAGGAGATTATCGTGGGCCGAGTCTGGCCATGACACGGCGTCATGTCGATGACCCGAGCAGCGGCTGGCGATGAATGCGCAGCCCATGTGGTTGACGTGGCGAGACGCGGTGAGCCGCGAGCGATTGCTCGGTGTCTCGGGTCGGCTAGGGTTGCGCCAACGAGCGGGACGACGTTGAGTCACGATGCCCCCAAGCCATTGGCCCTTGCCGCGATAACCAAGTCGATCATCGCCATGAACGTCCGGCTCCGCCATCGGAGCTCGGGGTGATCCCTTCGACGGCGCAGTTCATCTGGTACGGAACGCGCCTTGCGTACCTGCACGCGTTGGCGATTCGGTCCGCCGCGACGCACGGCGGATTCGACGTGGTCCGTCTCCATCATGCCGATCCCCTCGAGGAGGCCCCCCATGTGGCCGCATTGCGCGACCTTCCAAACGTGGAGTTTGTCGCGCTCGATGACCAACGGTTGTGTGACGAGGTCGCAGGTCCGAAGCTTGCCGATCTCAGCCGAGATCTCGTGTCCCCCGCGGCCCGCTCCGATGTGGCACGCATGGCACTGCTGCTTCGGGACGGTGGCGTGTACCTGGACACCGACACGCTCACAGTTCGCCCATTCGACGACGTCCGGCGCGTGGCAGGTGCCTTCATTGGCCAAGAACGGATCGTGTTCCCTGGGCACGTGGTCCGTTCCCGGGATCCCCGGGTCAAGGCCAAGGCCTACGCGATGACGGCGCTTCGTGATGTGTATCGTCGCGTGCCGCATGGCTATCGTGCATTCCAACGGATCGAATCCCACTACCATCTTGCGGTGAACAACGCTGTCGTCGGAAGCGTTGCGGGTCATTCGTTTGTGCGTGGCTGCGTCGACGAGATTGCTCAGATGTCCGTCGAACGGCGAAGGCGCCGCTACGCGCTTGGGCCGCATCTTCTGCAGGCCATGTGTACGAACAGCCGCGCCGGCGACCTTCGCATCTGCGACCCCAAGGTGTTCTTTCCACTGAGCCCCGAGATTAGCGCGCATTGGTTTCGCGCATACCCAGGCGGGGCGGACGGCCGGGAGGTGATCGACGCGACGACGCTCGCGGTCCATTGGTATGCGTCAGTTCGGACGAAGAAGGTCGTCGCCGAGATCACCAGCGACGATGACATTCGCCGGCTCGCGCCGATCCAGCTTTACAGCTCGCTCGCGCGGCGTGTCATCGATGGGGAGTCGGTCGACGCCTAGGCCGAGCGTTCGCACCCAGCTTCTAAAGGATCGCTCCCCAGCCACCTCGATGGCTGTTGCGCGACGTCTCGCTCGGAAGCCCGACATGATGCAGGATGACCTCAGTCTCCTTGGGACCCTTTTCTTTGAAGTCGATCGTCACCAGGCTCCTAGCGCTGGCGTGCGGCGAGAGCCAGGCTTCGAAGACTTCCTTGCGCGGCCCGGGAAAGTGCGGGTCAATGTGAGCTCGAATGTAGAGGTCATATTCTTTTTCCTTTCGCATGAACGTAGTCGACGAGCGCATCGAGCCGCTCGCCCCAGAAGTGTTGCTAGAAGTGCAGCCACTCGTAGGGCCGCTGCAGCGTCACCTGCGGAGACAGAGGCCAGCAACCCGCAAGCAACGCCGACTCCTCCTTCAGCCTCCGCGATGAGAAGGGCGCTGCTGCACGCGGCGCGACGGTCGATGAGAAGGACCGAGCCGGACACACCGCCCTCAACTGGGCCGCGATGCGCGGCCGCGGCGAGGTGATCACGGTCTTGCTGGGCCGGGGTGCCGACGTCAACACGCAGGACAATGGTGGCGTCTCACCCTTGCTGCACGCAGTCGGAGCTCAGAACGTCGGCATGGTTAAGGTGCTTACGGCCAACGGTGCGGATCTCGAGGCCGAGTCGCGTCTCAACAAGATGTCTCCCTTGCTGCTCGCCATCGAGCATCACGACATCGAAGCCATTCGCGTCTTGCTGGACGCTGGCGCGAAGGTGAACGGAACCAATCGAGACAGGCTCACGCCACTCATGGCTGCCTCGGAAAAGGGCCAAGCCGACGTTGTGCAGATCCTGCTCTCGCGGGGCGCTGAGGTCAAAGACCGCGACGTGAAAGGCAGGACGGCTCTGATGCTGGCGAAGAAGAGCGGCCACGGTAAGGTCGTGAAGCTACTCAAGAAGAGATAGGAACCGCTCAGCGTTCCTGCTCCTGCATGTCCTGCACCAGGTGCACAACGTTGGGATCGATGGTGCAGTTGCCGCCTTGCACCCGCTCGGCGCATGCGACGAGCGCTCTCGTCTCTGCGACACCGCTGTCGAACAGCATGCTCTCTTGGCCCATGGGGGCCATCTTGAGGGCCCATGTCAAACCCAAATCGAAGCGTCGGGTGGCTCATCTGCCGGCGCCCTCCGCGGAGCCCCTGATTCGTTGCAGCCGACGCCGGTTCTTCACTAGACTGAACAAGGAGTGGGAATATGAAGGAACTCGGGCTCTTTTGGCTTCTGGTCTTGGTTGCGGCCGGACCGGGGTGTGGCGACGACGGCACGATGTCTGGTGCGGGGGGCTCGGGTGGGGCCGGCGGCTCGAATGGCGGGACCGGGGGCCTGCCCATCACCTCCGCGATGCGACCGGCCGACTACATCCGTAACCAAGGCTTTTCGAGGCTCGTCGTCGAGCTGGACACCGTCCCCGCTCTCTCCCCGCGCGCGGGGGTCACGGCGGATGTCGCCGACGTGCTGAACCAGGTGCTCGACAAGCCAAACGGCATCGTTTTTGAAACCGATGAGACGGATCTCGAGTCGGCGGACGCGTACGGCGATGGCGATGGCATCTGGACCTTTGCAGAGCTTCAGCAACTCGCTGGGGAACGAGCCAGCCTCTCGCTCGCCAACGGCGAGATCGACATTCACACGATGTGGCTCGACGGGGTGTACGAAAACGGCAACGTTCTCGGGGTGGCGTGGGGCCAACGATTCCTCGCTATGTTCGCCAAGCGGATCGCGCAGACCTGCAGCCTGGTCGCCCTCGAGGACGTGCTGTGTCCCCTGGCCGAGGCCACGATCTGGACACACGAGATCGGCCATGTCATCGGCCTCGTCGACAACGGCATTCCGATGATCAACGACCATCGCGACCCGGACAACGGCCGTCACGACATCTCGGACGAGTCGGTGATGCACTGGGCCTACGAGGGCGTGGGTGTGATGGACGTGCTCCAGGGGCGCATTTTGGCCAACAACGAGGAAGTCATTCCCTGGGGCGCCGAGTGTCTGAACGACCTGGCGGCAATTCGGGGAAACTAGCGAAGGAGTATGCTTTCGGCTGCCGCCGGAGCTCCTTCTGTGACTGTCACCCTCGATCATATTCGCCGCGCGCGAGCGCATGGCACCTGGGATTGCGCCCGCTGACCTCGGAAGCAAGAAATGCGGCCATCTCTGAACCTCTCGGGCTATCTTGCGAGCCAACCGAGAATTCCACCTATCGTTGGAGGGGCTCCTGCAAATCAGAGCTCCGGCGGGCTTGAACATGAATGAACAATCATCCGAGAATTCGGACAAGCCCTGGGAGTTTGCCGGTTGGGGGCGTGCCGAGCGGATTACGGGCCTCGACACTGCCAATCTCGAGCTCAAGCCGCTGGATCAACCAGGCAAGCATTCGCTCGGAGCTTGGCGAGCCACAGCGATTTGCGGCAACGACATCACCTCCAGCGTCCTGTACGTGTCTGCGTTGTGCGCAGCACAAGCCGGTGCGCTCGCGCCGATTGTCTTGGTCATCGTGGCGGTGGTCTTGTACCTGTACCGGAAGGTTTACGCAGAGGTTGGCAGCGCGCTTCCGCTCAATGGCGGAACCTATACCGTCCTTCTCAATACCACGAACAAGCGCGTCGCGGCCGCCGCAGCCTGCCTCACACTACTCTCCTATATCGCAACGGCGGTCATCAGTGCAAGTGAGGGGATGCACTACGCGCACAACCTTTGGAGCGGGTTGGATGTCTTCGGGGCGACGGTCGGAGTGCTCGGCGCGTTTGCTCTTCTTGGCATCGTCGGCATTGGAGAATCGGCGGTCGTAGCCGTCGTGATTTTCGTTTTCCACATCACAGTGCTCACGATCTTGGCGGTGGCCGGCGCAACGGTGGTGGCACAGGATCCATCGCTATTGATCGAAAACTGGCGTCTCCCTACGGCCACCAGCATTCCGCATGCGCTCTTCTTCGGATTCGCCGCCGCGATGTTGGGAATCAGTGGGTTCGAAAGCTCTGCCAACTTCATCGAGGAGCAAAAGCCGGGCGTTTTTCCGAAGACCTTGCGCAACATGTGGATCGCCGTTTCGATCTTCAACCCCCTGATGAGCCTTCTATCGCTGGGCCTGCTTCCCTTGGCGGACATTCAAGACGTTCCGCCCGACCTGCTCGCTCGGATGGGAGAGGTCGCCATGGGAAGGGAGCTCGGGCTTCTCGTCAGCCTGGATGCGGTGTTGGTTCTGTCGGGCGCCGTCCTCACCAGCTTCGTCGGCGTCACGGGTCTGGTGCGCAGAATGGCGCTCGACCGGGTGCTCCCGCAGTTCTTGCTACGCGAGAATAGAACGAGAGGGACCAATCATTGGATCCTCGTCGGGTTCTTCGTTCTCTGCGTGTCTATTCTCGTGATCACGCGCGGAGAAATCTCATCGCTTGCCGGCGTCTATACGCTGGCGTTCTTGAGTGTCATGGCTCTGTTCGCCATCGGAAACATGCTCCTCAAAGTCAAGCGGGCGAAGCTTCCTCGGGCGGTCCGTGCGAGCTGGCCCACCGTGACGATCGGGCTGCTCGCGGTGCTCTTGGGTCTCGTTGGGAACATCATCTTGGACCCCATCAACGTCGAGATCTTCGAGACCTACTTCCTGGCTACCGCCGCGCTGGTCGCGCTCATGTTCCTACGTCGCGAGATTCTAAAGGTCGCGCTCTATGTCTCGCGGGCCTTCGTCGAGAAACTCGGCTCGGCCAGCACCAAGATTCATAAAGCCATCATGGGGGAGATTCACCGGATCAGCGAGTCGGGCGTAGTGTACTTCACGCGTGGGGACAACATGGTCACCCTCAATACGGCCGTCCTCTACGTGTTGGCGAACGAGCAAACCTCGAACCTCAAGGTGATCCACGTCTACGAGAACGAATCGGAAATCCCTAAGACCCTGGGCGACAACTTGAAGACGATAGACCATCTCTACCCACAGCTTCGAATCGATTTCGTGGCCGTGCGAGGAGCGTTTACGCCTGAAACCATCGAGGCGATCTCGCGCCGCTTCAAGATCCCCAAGAACTACATGTTCATCGGTACCCCGGGCGACCACTTCCCTCACCGGATCGAAGAGCTAGGTGGCGTCCGTTTGATTCTCTGATCCCCGGCGATACGCGTGCGTCTCGGGCGCAGGAAGGTTGGGAGCCAGATGCCAGGTCGCTCGCGGGGGGGCGTCGGGATCGCGGAGGACGTCGCGGGGGAGGGTTGCGATCGACACGCCGTGTGTCAAAAGACCCCCATTGGTGCCCGATTTGTCCATGTCTGACCCTTTGTCACCATCGTTTTCGTCAAGGGAAACTGGGGCGGGTGTACCTTCGTGGCGCCTTGACACGGTAGGGGTCGGTGGTTCAGTCCCGCCAGTGCGTACCAACTTGGAGATGACCCGGTCTTGAGCTCGAGCTACCTATTCCGGTCCGTCGACCGATGACGAACGAAGCGAAAGCGCATACGGCGCGCGCGGTGCTCGAAGAGCGCGGCGCGCTACGAGACGACACGGTCGCTGCCCGGGTTGACGGCAGAGTGTACGATTTGCACAGCCCGGTCCCCGATGGGGCAACCGACGTGAAGGCCATTGGCGCCCATGACGCGGACGCACTCGCGATCATTCGGCACTCGAGCGCCCATGTGATGGCCGATGCCGTGCAGCGCTTGTTCCCCGGGACCAAGGTCGCGTTCGGGCCGGCCACCCAGGACGGCTTCTATTACGACTACGCTAGGCCCGATGGGACGTTCTCCGAAGAGGACCTGCGCGCCATCGAAGAGAAGATGGGCGAAATTGTCGAAGCCAACAGTCCGTTTCGCCGCGAGGTCGTGACCCGGGACGAAGCACGCCGAATTCTGCAGTCGCTCGACGAGGGCTTCAAGCTCGAGCACCTCGAGCGGCTCGACGACCCGATTTCCCTCTACCGCCACGGTGACTGGGTCGATCTTTGCGAAGGGCCGCATGTTCCGTCGACCGGTTTCCTGAAGGCGGTGAAGCTCACCAGTGTGGCGGGCGCGTACTGGCGCGGCGACGAGCGCAACCCGATGCTCCAGCGCATCTACGGGACGGCGTTCGCGTCGCCCAAGGCCCTGCGCGCGCACGTGAAGCAGCTCGAAGAGGCCAAGAAGCGTGACCACCGCAAGCTCGGAAAGGAGCTGCAGCTTTTCGCGTTCCATCCTCACGCGCCGGCTTCGCCGTTTTTCCTCCCGCGCGGCTCCACGATCTACAACCTCCTCGAGGGCTACGTCCGCTCGCTCTACGCGCGCTACGGCTATGAAGAAGTGATCACGCCGCAGATCTTCGACAACGAGCTGTTTCACACCTCGGGGCACTTGCCGTCGTATGCAGAGAATATGTACATGGCGGCGACGTCAGAGAACCTCGAAAAGTTGCAGCATCGGATCGAAGAGAGGCCGCCAAAGAACGCGGACGAGTGGACGCAAGCGTTCAGCGAGTCTCTGCGCTTCGGGGTGAAGCCGATGAACTGTCCGAGTCATTGCCTGATCTACGGCATGACCAAGCGTAGCTACCGCGAGCTCCCCATACGTATGGCCGACTTCGGCCGTCTTCATCGCTTCGAGCGAAGCGGCGTCGTGCAAGGGCTCACGCGTGTTCGCACTTTTGCGCAGGATGACGCGCACATCTTCTGCACGCTCGACCAGGTGCAGGACGAGATCAAGGGCTTCCTCGACCTGGTGCACGACGCGTACAGGGACTTCGGGTTCACCGACGTTCGCATCGTCATTGCCACGCGGCCCGAGAAGCGTCTTGGCGCCGACGAGGTCTGGGACCAGTCCGAACAGGCGTTGGAAGAAGCCGTCAAAGCCAAAGAGCTCCCCTATGAGATCGCCGAGGGCGAAGGTGCGTTCTACGGGCCGAAGATCGAGTTCCACCTCAAGGATGCGATTGGTCGCCCCTGGCAGCTCGGCACCATTCAGGCGGACTTCAACCTTCCGGAGCGTTTCGATCTCAGCTACGTCGGCGAGGACAACACCGCCCACCGGCCGGTGATGCTTCACAGGGCGATTTTGGGGTCCATCGAGCGCTTTTTCGCCGTGCTCACCGAGCATGTGGGCGGCTCGTTCCCCGTTTGGCTCGCACCCGAGCAGATCGCACTGTTGACGGTGAGCGAGAAGTTCAACGAGTATGCGGAGAACGTGCAGCGAGAGCTCGAGGGACGAGGATTCCGGGTAACCACCGATTTGAGCAGCGACAAGCTGGGTGCAAAGATTCGCCAAGCACGCATGATGCGGATTCCGTATCTTGGCGTGATTGGTCAAAAAGAAGTAGAGGGGCGCGGCTTGGCGCTCCGTTCGCGAGACGAAAACAAGGACCTCGGGTTCATCCCGGTGTCGGATGTGTTCGACCGCCTCGCGCAGGAGAACAAGCCGCCTTCCGCTACGAATTCAACAAGAGGAGATAGTCATCGCTAGACCACGCTTTGGATCGCGCGATCGGCCGCGGGATTTTGGTCCACGCGTCAACGATCGCATTCGAGTGCCCGAGATCCGTGTCATCGGAGCCGAGGGTGAAATGTTAGGCGTCTTGAACACCGACGAAGCACGCCGGATGGCTCGAGGTCTCGACCTCGACTTGGTCGAGGTGAACCCGAAGGCCAGCCCGCCCGTGTGCAAAATCATGGACTTCGGCAAGTTCAAGTACGAAGAGAAAAAGAAGCAGGCAGAGACTCGAAAGAGGCAGACGCAGATTGAGCTCAAGGAGATCAAGCTTCGCCCGAAGACCGACGACCACGACCTCGACTTCAAGACGAAGCACGTCCGCCGGTTCCTCGAAGAGGGCAACAAAGTGAAGATCACCGTCCGCTTCCGAGGCCGGGAGATCACCCACCCCGAAACGGCCCAACGCCAGATCGACGCCATCGTTCAAGCCGTGGACGACTTGGGGATCATTGAGACTTCAGCTCGCCTCGAAGGCCGCACCATGACCGCCATTCTCGCTCCACGCGTCAAGGCGACGAACACCGCGAAATAGCGGCCATCGCGATCCGCTCGAGGGCTAGCGCGTCGGCCGGGTCGCGGATGTGGACGTCAATACGTGCCGTCCGCGGCAAGGAGCAGTTTTCGCTGCTCTTTGATCGCGCGTGCCTTGCCCTGTAGCGTTCTCGACTGCAGCGCGATCGCATTGAGTTGGTCGATGTCGCGACCGACGATGGCGTCCTTCATGCGTTCGAGCATTTCCCGGCTCTCAACCAGCGCTTCGATGCTGGCTTTGTGGTAACTCTCGCATGACGGGGGCGGGGCCAGGCTCTGCATCTCCCGTTCCATCTGCTTGGTATCCGCAATGAGCTGGTCGAACCCCGAAGTTGCGCCCTCGAGGCCGCCTTTGATTAGGTCCATCGCAAATGCATTGGGATCTCCGGCACCCTCCTCCGATTGGATGAGGTCGACCTGTTGGAAGTAGGCCGTCACGCTGACCTCCCGCTGATCGGCGCGTGCGTCGCCCGGTACGCTTGGCCCGGCCCCGGACTGCGGTCGGTTCTCATTTTGGGTCGAAGCGAACCGGTCCTTGGGCTCCATCTCGATCCGCTCGACGTCGCGTCGGGTGAAGTCCGTTGCTCGAACATCGGAATGGCCCTCGTCGTTCAGATCAGCCCACTCCGGCCAGCGCCGGCTGCTCTCCTCTTCGGTAGCCCCCTCGGCCTGGTCTGCGTCCACGCCAGCCGGTCGAGAGTCCGCTGAAGAGACAGCTTCGCGCGCCGCTGTCCCCGCCGATTCACGCCCCAGCAAGAACGCGATCAGCAGAAGTGCCGCTCCAAGCGCGATGGAAAGCGCAAGAACCGTTCGTCGATCGGCGTCGCGTTCAGTCACCCGAGCCATCATAGCGCGGCAAGGAAGGGGACACGCTCCCCCCGCGAGACTGGAGTCGTTTCGGACACTTAGGAGCCACACCGCGAAAGGCCATCCCGGCTCGGGTTTTCGCGCTGTGCTCCCCAAGCACTTGAAACCGCATGCGTTTTGGAGGTGGAGCGGGTCCCCCTTGACCGGGGGGAGGCACGCGCTACACAGCCTGCTCTCCGCTCCCTGGCTGCGGGCACCGCTGGTTTGGGAGCTTCAAGTGAGGACAGTCAAATGCCCAAGATGAAGACAAAGCGTGCTGCTGCGAAGCGGTTCAAGGCCACCGGTGGAGGGCGGATTCGTCGTTCCACGGCCGGAAAGCAGCACATCATGCGTGGTAAGTCCGCCAATCGACTTCGGAAGCTCAAAAAGAACTCCATGGTCCACCCGAGCGACGAACCACGCATCCGGCGTTTGGTTCCTTACGAGCTCTAAGACTTCTAAGGAGAAGGCCAAATGCCCAGAGTCAAACGAGGCTTCAAAGCCCGACGCCGCCGCAATCGCGTCCTCAAGCACGCGAAAGGTTACTACGGAGCACGCCGCAAGGCGTTCCACGTTGCGATCGAACAGGTCCACAACGCCTGGCAGGATGCCTACAAGCATCGCCGCACTAAAAAGCGTGAATACCGACGCCTGTGGATCGCCCGAATCAACGCCGCGGCCCGGAGCAACGGCATCAATTACAGCCAGTTCATTTCGGGGCTCAAGCGCTCCAACATTGCACTCGACCGGAAGGTCCTCGCCGAAATTGCCTACTCCGATCCGGGCGCGTTCAAAGCCGTCGTCGAAGCCATCGATTAGCACCGTTAGGACGCGCCATGGCAGAGCCTGATGCGGTTCAGACGTTCGAAAACGGGCTCGCCGAAATCCGTGGCGCCTACGCGGAAGCCTTGCAGGCTGCGCGTAGTGAACCCGAGCTTCGTTTGATCAACGGGCGCTACGTCGGACCCCAAGGCGAGCTCACCAAGCTCCTCAAGCTCATGCCAAAGCTGCCAGGCGAGCAGCGACGCGAGCTGGGTCAGGCGGCCAACGCCCTCAAACAAGAAATTCAAGCGACCTTCGACGAGGCCCTCCAAAGCATTCACCGCGGCGCGCGCGAAGCCGAGCTAACCGGTCCCCCGCTCGATGTGACGCTGCCGGGCCGCTGGCAGATGCCCGGCCGGCTTCACCCGATCACACGCGTTCGGAACCAAGTGCTCGACATCTTCGTTTCGCTGGGTTTTGACATCGCCGACGGCCCCGAAGTCGAGCTCTACGAGAACTGCTTCGACAAGCTCGGTTTCCCCCCGGATCATCCCGCAACGGACGAGCAGGATACCTTTTTCATCGGGGCCGCAGGCTCGGTGGATGCCGAAAGCGTGCTGCTGCGGACGCAAACCTCGACGATCCAAATCCGCGAGATGATGAAGCGCGAGCCCCCCCTCGCGATTGTATCGCCCGGAGCGGTTTACCGTCGCGATGATGATGCCACCCATTCGCCCATGTTTTTTCAGCTCGAAGGGTTCCTCGTCGATGAAAACGTCACCTTCGCCGAGCTGAAGGGCGTGCTCACGCTGTTCCTCCGTCGCCTTTTCGATGAGCACATCGCCGTTCGCTTTCGCGCGAGCTACTTCCCGTTCGTCGAGCCGGGCGGTGAGGTCGACATGAGCTGCGTCTTTTGCCGAGCGTGGGAAGGCGACCATGCGCGTACCGCCGCGTGTCGCGTGTGCAAAGGGACCGGATGGATGGAAATCCTCGGCTGCGGAATGATTCATCCGGTCGTGTTCGAGAACGTGGGTTACGACGCCGAGAAGTACACCGGATTTGCGTTCGGCATGGGTCTCGACCGCATCGCCATGCTCAAGTACGGTATCCCCAACATCAAGCTCCTCTACGAAAATGACGTTCGGTTCTTGTCGCAGTTTTAGGAAGAGCGATGCTGGTTTCATTTCGTTGGTTGCAAGAGCTCTGCCCCGTCGATGCGGGTGTCGACGAAGTTGCGCATCGCATTTCGCTCGCTGGGCTCGAAGTCGAAGCGATGGAAGAGAAGGGCAAAAACCTCTCTGGTGTCGTCATCGCCGAGGTTCGCGCGAAAAGCCCGCTCCCCAAAAAAGACAAGCTGACCCTCGTGACCGTTTTCGACGGCGAGAACGAGCTGGAAGTCGTCTGCGGCGCGGCGAATGTGCCCGCGCCCGGCGGCCGGGTTTTGTTCGCCCGCTCCGGCGCCGTTTTGCCAAACGGGATGGAGATCGCCCCACGCAAGGTCGCGGGCGTCGAGTCCAACGGCATGATCTGCAGCGAGGCGGAGCTCGAGATCGGCATCGACGCGGGCGGGATCTTCGTCGTCGACCCGGGCACCGAAGCGCTCCCAGGCACGGGCGTGGCGGACGCTCTAGACCTTCACGACGTGATCCTCGATATCGGGCTCACGCCAAACCGCCCCGATTGCCTCGGCCACATAGGGATCGCGCGTGAAATCGGAGTGCTTTTGGGCGCGGGCTTCGCGTCGCGCAAGGCCGCTGGGCCGCGTCGTTCGTTTGCTGCCGCCGGTTCGTTCCAGGCTGGCGAGCCGACGACCAAGCTGAAGCCCCTTTGGGACAATGCCAGCGAGGCGGTTGAGACGCCGAAGCTCCCTGCGATTTCCGTGGAGATCGCCGACGGCGATCGCTGTCCAAGATACGGCGCTGCGCTCGTCTCGGGTGTCAAGATTGCTCCCTCTCCATTCTGGCTCCGCTACAGGCTTCACAATCTTGGGCTGCGGGCGCTGTCGAACGTCGTCGACGCAACCAATCTGATCTTGCTCGAGTGGGGTCATCCGATTCACGCCTTCGATCTTGAACGGCTTGCTGGGTCCAGGGTCGTCGTCCGTCGCGCTACTCAGGGCGAAAAGATGGCGACCCTCGATGAAGTCGAGCGCACGTTCACCAGGGACGATCTGCTGATCTGTGATGCCGACGGCCCCGTCGCAGTCGCCGGCGTCATGGGTGGTCGGGACACGGAGATTCGCGACGAGACCAGCGACGTCCTCATCGAATGCGCATACTTCGATCCGCGATCCATTCGTCGGACATCACGGCGTCTCGGCCTACACACCGATTCGAGTCACCGCTTCGAGCGCGGCGTCGATCCAGGCGCGGTTCCACGCGTTCTCGCGAGTGCAGCGTCCCTGATCGCGGAGCTTGGTGGCGGTGCGGCAGCGACGACCGCCATCGATCGTATCGCGATACCTTTTGAGCCGAAGTCGATTCGATTTCGACCGGCCCGAGCGGCCCAGCTTCTCGGCACGCCGGTGCCGCAACCAGAAAGCCTCCGCATCCTCGAATCACTCGGCTGTCATGTTGTCGAGCAAGGCGACGACGCGTTCATCGCCGACGCGCCGAGCTGGCGACCTGACCTAGGGCGCGAGGTCGACCTGATCGAGGAAGTCGCGCGCGTGCGTGGCTATGAACAGATTCCAACGGCGGTCCCCCGCGTCCACCCGTCTGAGGCTGGCACCTCGGGCCTCCTCAAGTTCGTCGATCGCCTCCGCGATGCAGCCGTGGCCGCCGGCCTCTATGAAGCCGTAAATTATGGCTTTTTGTCGATCGAAGACCTCCGGAGCTCCCGGGTGTCGACCGATGCGGTTCCCCTCGCCAACCCGCTTTCCGAAGAGCGCTCCGTGATGCGAACGTCCTTGTTGCCAGGGCTCACGGCTGCAGCGACTCGCGCGCAGCGTCGCGGCGCGACCGAAGTGAGGCTCTTCGAGCTCGCCCGAACGTTCCACCCGACTGACGATATGCTTCCTCGCGAAGACACCATGCTCGCGATCACCCTGGCGGGCCAGCGCGCGGGTTGGATCGGCGGCGAGCAGTCGTTTGACTTATACGACGGCAAGGGGGTCATCCAAGCCGTCCTCGAGCGCGTGTTCGGCCAAAATCCCAAGCTCATGGTCGGCGAAGTGCCGAGCTTTTTGCATCCGAAGCGTGCAGCGCTCGTGACTCTTGCGTCCCGCCCGGTTGGTTTCGTCGGGGAGTTGCATCCGGACGTCGGCGACGATCTCGGGCTCACGGGGAGGGTGATCTACGGGGAGCTAGACGTCTCAGGCCTGTACGCCTTATCCGAAGAGCTAGGACCGACGCAGGCCCGCGGCCTTCCGAAGTATCCTGCCGTGGCACGCGACATTGCGATGCTCGTTCGCGATCAGTTCAGCGCGGGTGAGATCGCCGACGCACTGAGGGAGGCGTCGAAGGGCCTGGCCGAGTCGGTCCGGCTGTTCGACCTCTATCGGGGTGACCAAATTCCAGACGGACATCGGAGCCTCGCGTTCCGCGTGACATACCGCGATCCCGAGGGAACGCTGACCGATAAACGGGTAGACAAAGTCCATGCGTCGCTTGCCAAGCTTGCAAGCGATCGCTTCGAAGCGACCATCCGATAAGAGGTATCTCACGATGTGTGAGAATACGCACCTTTCTATTGTCGAGGGCGAGCCAAACCCTTGAGATTCAAACCGATTTGTGCTTCTCTCCGCCATACCGGGCCTCTGGGAGGAACAGACCGAATGACGAAAGCGGAAATCATCGATGCCGTCTACGAGAAGGTTGGGGGATTCTCGAAGAAAGAGGCGGCCGAGGTCGTCGAGGCCGTCTTCGACACGATGAAAGACGTGTTGGCCGACGGAGAGAAGATCAAGATCTCAGGGTTCGGAAACTTCGTGGTGCGCAAGAAGAAAGAGCGCACTGGCCGAAACCCACAGACGGGCGCCCCCATTCCGATCAGCGCGCGACGCGTGTTGACGTTCAAGCCCAGTCAGGTACTCAAAACAGTGCTGAACCCGCATCGCACCGACGAGGACGGCGCGGGTTCACCGAAAGATTTCTGAGCAAGACCATGACACGGCGCACCCAACTGCCTGATAAGTTGTTTTTCAAGATTGGCGAAGTCGCCGACATCGTTGGCGTGAAGCCTCATGCCTTGCGCTATTGGGAAACTGAGTTTCCAGCGCTCCGTCCCAAGAAAACGCGGGGCGCGCATCGTCAGTACAGCCGCAAAGACGTCGAGCTTGCGATGCTCATTCGCCAACTTCTCCATGATGAGGGCTACACAATCCCCGGAGCGCGCAAGCGCATCCGCGATCTGGGTCGCCATCAGCGGAGCAGTCCTCCGGAGCCCCGCGCACAGCGCGAGGTGGCGATGCGCGCCGAGCTTCTTGGCCTGCGCCAGCAGCTTTCCGAGCTGCTCGAAGATTTTTCCGCGGCACGAAGCGAGCCCGTCGAAGCGGCACCGCTTCAGGTCACGGTGCACAAGGTGGTCCCGGTCACGGTCAAGCATAGTCCAGAGGCCTGAAGCGGCTTTCCGAGCGCTTTTGGCGGTCTTTGGTTTGCGTTCCAGGCGCCCTGGGTTAGAGTCGGCTGCCTCTCTTAGAGAGGTTGGACGGGGCGTAGCGCAGCTTGGTAGCGCACCTTACTGGGGGTGAGGGGGTCGCTGGTTCAAATCCAGTCGCCCCGACCAATGGCGGACCGGAGGGCGAAAGCCCGCCGGCCCTCCCTCAATTCCGTAGTTCCCATCTGCACGCCCTCGTAGGCCAATCCCGTTGCCCGCACTGCGCTTCCGCGATAGGTCGTTGAGCGCATGTCAGACCGCCCACTCCTCTTGGTCTCCAACGACGATGGGGTCGATGCGCCGGGGATCCTCGCGCTGCGAACCGCCTTGGCCACGTTTGCCGATGTGTACACCGTGGCACCGCAAACCGAGCAGAGCGCCAAGAGCCATTCGATCACGCTCCATCATCCGCTTCGGTTTCACGAAGTCGAGGAGCACGTCTGGGCGGTCGACGGCACACCTGCAGACTGCGTGTACGTCGCATTCTTCTTGAAGGACCTCTTGCCACGAAGGCCGGACATGGTGGTCTCAGGGATCAACCACGGGCCAAACCTAGGCAACGACGTCCACTACTCCGGCACGGTGGCGGCTGCGCGAGAAGGAGCGCTCCGCGGAGTGCGCTCCATCGCTTTATCGAACTCCTCAGCCGACATGGAGGGCGCGGCGCAGTACGCCAAACGCTTCTGCAAGCAGCTTTTGCAAACGACGGCTCCGCAAGGCCAAGCCATTCTGCTCAATATCAACTTTCCGTCGGTTCCGCCCAAAGGGGTTCGCGCGACGCGGCTTGGGCTTCGGCTCTATTCGGATGACGTCGAGGTGCGTGACGATCCACGCGGACGTCACTACCTTTGGATCGGCGGTCCGGGCGGCGCGACGAGCGAGCCGGTTCAAGGCGCGGACACCGAGGCGCTCGAAGAGGGGTTCATCTCCGTCACGCCACTCAGCATCGAGGCTACGCAGCCCGACCATCTCGGCGTCGCAGCGTACGTGGCCGGGTCCAAAGAGGAACGATGAGCGATGATCGCGTGAGCCATCTGCGCGCGCGCATCCGTGAGGTGCCGGACTTCCCGAAGGAGGGGATCCTCTTCAAGGACATCACGCCGCTCCTCGCCGATGTCCAAGCTTTCCGTGCCTGCATCGCGCTCATGGCGGAGTCGCTCGACGGGGAAGCCATTCACGCGGTCGTAGGCATCGAGTCGCGTGGCTTCATGTTTGGCGCGGCTTTGGCGGACAAGCTCGGAGTCGGCTTCGTTCCTGTCCGAAAGCCCGGCAAGCTTCCCGCGGCAACCTATCGAGTCGAGTACGACCTCGAATACGGAAGCGATGCCGTCGAGATTCACCAAGATGCCCTCGAGCGCGGCGACCACGTCGTGGTCGTCGATGACCTCATCGCCACCGGTGGTACCGCGTTAGCGACCAAAGAGCTCGTCCAACGCTGCGGCGCGGAAGTCGCGGCGTTCGTTTTCCTCATCAACTTGGTCGACCTCGACGGCGCTGCAAAGCTCGCCCCGAGCCGGGTCATCACCATCCTGGATTACTAGCGCGGCCGGTCGACGATGCGGAGCTCTTGGGCGAGATCTCGCGCTCGGGCGACCAGCGCATCGAGGTCCCCGCCAAGCCAGCGGTCGCGAAGCGTTGCGACGAGCTCGCGTCTCTCCCTTTCGAGGCGACCGTAAAGCTCGACGAGGCCAGCCCATTCGCTCACCGTAGCCTCGCGCCGCGCGCGTTCGAAGTCGCCTTTGCGCAAATAGTCGCGCAGTCGACTCGCCTTCTTTTGCATGGAATCCTCGAACGACTGATCGATCTCCTGCATGAGCACGTGGACATCGTTCAGGTCGCCGAGCAGCTCTTGGAGCTTCTTGCTCCTCTTTACGACCCACTGCGCTTCACCAGCGTGAGCTCGAACTGGCTCGAGGAGGTAGCGAAGTCGCTTGGCGACGATCCGTGCCTGATGGAGATGTTCCGTGTGCTCGACGCTCACAATCTGCCCTAGATTCACCAGGAGGTCGGTGGCATGGGCCTCGATTTGGTTTGCCAAGGTTCGTGCAAAGCTCACATGGGGCTGCTCGGCGAGCAGGTTCTGCTCGCTTCGCATGACAGCCAGTCGTTCTTCGAGCTTTTCGGCGGTGCGCCTGAACCGTGCCCTCAACTCAGCGTCGAGCGACTCGGCGCACTTCCTGCGGCGTTCGAGCAGTAGTGCCGAAAGCCAGTTGAGCCCTGCCAGATGTTGGGGTCCGAGGTCGCCATGTTGCTTCGCAAGCCATTCGAGCCCCACTTCGGCTTCGCGGCCCGTGCCCGTCGCTTGCTGGATGGCCCGAAGCCGTTTTCGGTCCTTCGCTCGCACAGCGGTCTCGAGTTGCGGCCGGTACGCGCGTAGCTGGCTCCGAAGTCGTCGAATGGCGACCCGAAAATCATGGAGCGCCTCAGGGTCGAAGCGATCATCGAGCCGGCGCTCGGCGGTACGCGCGGCCGCAAGGCTTTTGAGCGCAAGGCGTCGCGCGGACTCCTCGTCGCTCCGAAAAAGGAGATCGTCGGGTAGGGTGCTCCGCCGCTTGGTTTTCGGCTGCTCGGGGAGGCCCCCGTTCCCCGGTGCAACAGGGTTTGAAACCGCAATGACCGGTGCCGGATATCGTCGTTCGCCAGAGATGATGCCGCTCCTCAGTCAACCAGGACTAGTACAGGTCGAGCGATCGCGTCAACCGTCTAAGGGCCAAGCCCCGTGACAGAAACGGGAGGCGAGCCTCCCGTCTTTGTTTTACGGGGCGTCCCCGGGAGGATTCGAACCTCCGACCTTCGGTTTAGGAAACCACTGCTCTATCCTACTGAGCTACGAGGACTTAGGTGGCGGCGTATAGCATGTGATTCGCCGCACATCACCAGGCGAAAACATGTATCCGGTTCACTTCTTCGCCCGTTCGCGCTATACGAATGTTCGTATCGAATGCGGACCCTTGTCTTAGACCAGGGCTATCAGCCCCACCGAATTATCAGTTGGCAGCGTGCCGTCTGCATGATTTTCGATGGCAAGGTCGAAGTCGTCGAAGAATACGACGAAGACGTCCGTTCGGTCAGCATTACCATCAAGATGCCGGCGGTCGTTCGGCTCCTACGAACCATCGTGGGGCGGAAACGTGCGATCAAGTTCTCCAGGATCAACGTTGCGATGCGCGACGACTTCAAGTGTCAGTACTGCGGCGTCCGCCATCGGCTTCGTGGGCTCACGTACGACCACGTGGTTCCCAAATCCCAGGGCGGCAGGACAAACTGGGAGAACATCGTGATGGCCTGCTATGGCTGCAACGAAAAGAAGGGTAATTGCACACCGAGGCAGGCAGGCCTTCGCCTGCGACGCTCACCGGTCAAACCCAAGTGGCTTCCCGTCGTGGCATTTCGCGTCGACCCGGCGAGCTCGATCCCCGAGGCCTGGGCGAACTGGGTCTACTGGCATGGCCGTTTGGAAAGCGATCCCTAGCGGTCACCAGCTACCGGAGGAACCCCCACCACCGAAGCTACCGCCGCCGCCGGAAAATCCACCACCGCCCGAGAAGCCGCCGCCGCCCGAAGACCAGCTCCCGCCTGACCAGCCTGAGCGCCGTCGGCCCGTGCCGCGTTTCTGTTTCTTTCGCTTTCGGCCCAAGAACGACCAAACGATTGGCGCCACGATGAGCCAAACGACGATGAAAAACGGGCCGGCGCTGGGGCCTATCGTGGCGATGCCGCCCACACCGACGAACGGGATCAGAAAGAGATACAGAAACCACTGGAACGGATTGGTGCCAACCACGACGAACACGAAGGGCACCAGGAACAATAGCCAGAGCAGGCCGAAGACCCGTGTCTGCAGATCGGCCTGCATGTCGCTTGCCGTCGGCGGCGGCAGGGTGCTCGTTCCACGGATCAAGCCATCCATCGCTTCGACGGCGCGCTCGATTCCGCCGTCGAAGTCCCCTGCGCGGAAACTCGGCCTCAAAACCTGATCGAGGATTCGTCGCGACAGCACATCACTTAGTACCGGCTCGAGGCCGTAGCCGACTTCGAGGCGCATCTTGCGATCGTTCTTTGCGATGAGAAGCAGCGCACCGTCGTCGGCGTCGTCGCGGCCGAGTTTCCAAGATTCGGCGACGCGAAGACTGTAGTCTTCGAGCGGCTCGCCTCGCAGGCTATCGATCGTGAGTACGACCACCTGCGCGCCCGTGTCTTTTTCGAGCTGCGTCAACAGCGCATCGATGCGGGCCTCCGTCGCAGGAGTGAGCAAATTCGCGTAGTCGTTGACTCGCCCAGAGAGCTCAGGGACGCTCAAAGCGAAGGCGACGAGCGACACCGAGCACAGGAAGAGCGTGAGGAGAATCGGTCGCGCTTTAGTCACGGCGAAATCTCGGCTTGTCGGAAAGTTGGTTTTCCTGATCCGCGGCCTGGACGCCGTGTGCCTCCAAGAGGGCGGCGCAACGGTCCACAGCGTGAATCAAGGCCGCAGCTGGGGTTCCATGCCGGATCCCGAGGGCAAGCTCGCCGGAGATTTCGTCCCAGGCCTCGTCGGCAACGCGCTCGTCGATTCCCTCGTCGGCGAGCACCAAGACTCGATGCTCGAACAGAGCGACGAAGATGAGGACGCCGGTGCGTTCTCGGGTGGCGAACACCTTCTCATCCAGAAACGCCGCAGCCGCTCGGCCGTCGACGCGGCTATCGAGCGCCTCTTCACCGATGAGCCTTCGGGCGACCGCATCGAACCGGCTCGCCATCCAGCCAGCCACCAGGCCGAGCTGAAATCCGATCAAAATCCACAAGTGATCGGGCGCCCCCCAGCCCCCGAAACGCCAAACACCCACACTGGCACAGAGCGCACCCAGCGCGCCGCCGACCAGAGCGCCCTTCCAAGCCACCTCGGGGTGCGGGTCACAGCGCTCGGTCACGTACACGACGAGCTCGCCTGCGGTCTTTTGTTCCGCCGCCGTCGTCGCAGCCTGGATTGCTTTTCGGTCGGCTTTGGAGAAGAAGGTGTCGATTCGTCGAGGCACGGTGCGCGCTAGAACTCGACCTTGGGAGGCTCGTCTGCCCCTGGGGTCGACTCGAAGTACGGTTTGTCGGCAAAGCCCATGATGTTCGCGAGCAAAACGGTCGGAAACTGCCTGCGGGTCTTGTTGTAGTCCAGCGTTGCATCGTTGAAGCGTTTTCGCTCGACGCTGATTCGGTTCTCGGTGCCTTCGAGCTGCGCTTGAAGGTCACGGAATGCCTCCGTCGCTTTGAGCTCGGGGTATCGCTCCACAACGACGAGCAAGCGAGACAAGGCGGAGGAAAGTTGAGTCTGCGCTGCCTCGAATTGCTGGAGCTGCGCGGCGTCGGGAGCCGTTTCGAAATTCACCTGCCCGACTTTGGCGCGCGCCTCTACCACTTGGGTGAGCGTCTCTTGCTCAAATTCCTTGGCGCCTTTCACCGTCGCCACCAGATTTGGAATCAAATCAGCACGTCGTTGATAGACGTTCTCGACTTGGCTCCAGGCGTTGTCGACGCCTTCGTCGAGCTGGACGAGGCGGTTGTAGCTGCCAACCCCGGTTGCAACCAGGACCAGTGCGATCACCACGATTACCCCGCATCCAATCAAGCCCTTGCTCATAAACCCTCCTCCGTCTTCGAGTCGCGCGAGGATGCGCGCAGACCCCGTCCCTGGTCAAGGCCCGGGGGTCTCAAGGCCCCGGGCTTCAGATTTCGATCCGATCGCCGTAGCTGGGAGTGTGAACCGTCGGAAAGCCGCGCTCTTCGAGGAGTGACTTGAGCATGTTGCGCCCTGGATCCTCGCCATGGACTAAGGCGATTTGACGAAGCGGGCCTGCCGCGCGAACCGCTTCGGCGTATGCCAGAAGGTCCTCCTGGCCCGCATGTGCACTGAAGCCATTCAGCACGACGACCTCGGCGTGCCGTTCCCGCTCGACGCCGAAAATCCGAACGCGGGTCCGCTGCTCGACGAGACGGCGTCCGAGTGTGTGCTGCGCCTGCCAGCCGACGATGAGCACCGCGTTCTTTCGATTCTCGATGGTGGCGACCAAATGATGGACGACTCGGCCGAACTCGCACATCCCACTCGCCGAAATGATCACGCAGGGCTGGTCGCTTCGGTCGATCGCTTTGGAATCTTCGACGGATGAGACGTAGCGCAGGCCGTCGAAGTCGAACGGTGAGTCGCCTTTGAGGAGACTTTCGCGCGTTCGGGTGTCGAAGCATTCCGGATGCATTCGAAAGACGTCCGTGAGCTTCACGGTCAGGGGTGAGTCGACATAGACCGGAACATCGGGGAGCCGCCCTTGATCTTTGATCTGCTTGAGCGAGTAGATCAGCTCTTGGGCACGTTCGAGCGCAAACGATGGAACGACGACCTTGCCGCCGCGGCCGATCGTGCGGGTGATGACCTCGTGAAGCCGGTCCTCCATTTCCTCGATTGGATCGTGGTTCCGGTCGCCGTAGGTGCTTTCCATGATCAAGCACGACGCACCCGGAGGAACCTCGGGGTTGCGGAGGATCGGCATGTTGTGCCGCCCGAGGTCGCCTGAAAACACCAGACGCCGCTGCTCGCCAACCACATCCACGTCGAGCGCAACCATCGCGCTCCCGAGGACGTGTCCCGCATCGTAGTAGGTCAGCGTCACACCTTCGGCGATCCGTTGGGGATGGTGGTAGGGAACGCCAACCATGAGCTCGAGGGTTCCGACCACATCCTTCTGATCATAAAGCGGTTCGACGTGTTTCATGTCGGCACCGTTCTTTTCGATCTTGCGGTTGATGTAGGCCGCATCCTGAGCCTGGATTTCGGCCGAGTCCTCGAGCATCGCCGCACAGAGGTCCCGAGTCGCGGGCGTGCAATAGATCGTCCCCCGAAAGCCTTGGCGATAGAGCCGAGGCAGCGCGCCCGAGTGATCGATGTGAGCATGCGACAGCACCATCACGTCGATGTCCCTCGCGCGGAATCCCAAATCCCGGTTGCGTTCGATGGTTTCCGAACGGCGCCCCTGGAAAAGGCCGCAGTCAAGCAAAATGCGCGCCTTCTCGGTGTGAACGATATGCCTCGAGCCGGTGACGTTGCCACCGGCCGCACCTACGAATTCAACTTGCACGCAACACCTTCCTCATGCGGTCGCCAATGAACTCTCGTACGACGGGGTCGTCCGACTCGAGAATCGCCTCAGGAGCGCCCGTCGCTGCCACCACGCCGTCATGAATGAGGGCCAGGCGATCGCTAATCGCGAACGCTGCCTTGAGATTGTGGGTCACGACCACCGACGTCACCTTCAGCCGCTCCTGAAGTCCGAGAAGCAAACGATTTACACGAGTGACATTGATGGGGTCGAGCCCCTCGGCCGGCTCGTCATAGAAGACGACCTCCGGACGAACCGCTACCGCTCGTGCGAGAGCGACGCGCTTTCGCATGCCGCCCGAAAGATCCGACGGAGACATCGATTCAATCCCCGGCAATGCGACCAAGCCAAGGGTTTCAGATACTCGGCTAGCGATTTCGTCCTCGGTCATCGTGGTCTGTTCACGCAGGGCGTAGGCGACGTTCTCGAACACCGTGAACGAGTCGAACAGAGCCGACTCCTGGAACAACATGCCGATGCGGCGGCGAGTCCGCGTCCACTCTTGCTCGGTCTGGCCCGTGACGTCTTCACCATCGAACCGAATGCTACCTGCGTCGACTTCGATGAGGCCCATCATCGCTTTGAGTAGGATGCTCTTGCCGGAGCCGGATTCCCCGATAATCGTGATGACCTCACCCGCGAAGATGTCGATATCGAGCCCACTCAGCACCAGCTGTGGCCCAAACGCCTTTCGCAGGCCTCGTACTTCGAACAGTGCCATGCCGCCCGCGGGTCAGCCCTTTGCTGCCCAAGAGTTGCAATACCCCATTGGGTGGATTGGGCCTTTGACGAGAGTGCATCGCCCACATTCGTTCTTCTTGCCGGCCAGGTAGAACGCGCAGCGCTCGCAATTCTTGCTTTCGCCGTGCGGAGAGACGTCTCGATACTCGAGCTGCGTTCGCAGCGCCAAGTCGTCTTCGTGAAGCCCGCTCACTTCTTCGCAATGAAGCGCTGGCTTGGTGCAAGCGTTGAGCAGCGCAGGCGTCGAGCCGATCACCGCCAAGCGCACGCCGTGACCCAGCAACTGGCGTCTCGTAAGGGTGCTCTTCGTCATTCCCGTCACTCCTGCGCGGAGGTTAGCACGGCGTAGCTCCGATCAGCGAACGGCGTCCATCAGTTTCAGAAACGCGTCGCTCTCCACCATTCCGGTGATGCGAGAGGCCTCGGCACCGTCACTATGATGGAGAACCACGAAGGGCAGCCCAGGCTGGTTGTACGCCTTGAGCAGCGCCCATTTTTCGTCGGTCGCTTGCTCTGTGCTCAGGTCCACCCTAACCGTCACGAATCGTTGGGCCTCCGAGACGACCCGGGGGTCGCTCAGAACGTCCCGTTCGAGCTCTTGGCACGCTCCGCACCAATCAGCACCGAAGTCCACGAGCATGGGCCGCCCTTCGGCGACCGCCTGCGCCTTGCCGGCGTCGAAGCTCTCGATCCAGCGGATGTGCGCGCCAGCGGGCAGCGCTTCCGCCCAGCCGACGATGCCAAGAACGCCCGCCACGCATGCGGCTACTCCGATCGTTTTGCGAATGCGCGCTTCCCACGCTTTGCTCTTGAACGACAGATGAATCGCGCCGACGATGACCCCTCCGGCCAGGAGCCCGAGAGCCACGGCGAGCCAAGTCTCGTCGCGTACCGCCGGACGTGGGTACGGAAGAATGCCGCGGAGGTAGTAGAAGGCCAGGGCGAGCATCGCGATTCCAAACGCGCTTTTCGTCCACTCGACCCAGCGCCCCGACTTTGGCAGCGTGACGGCGAAGGTCCCGACGAACCAGAACAGCACGCCGATCCCGATCGCGTAGACGAACAAGGCGAGCGCGCCAAAAGCGACGTTCCCGGTCGTCGCCACCCAGGTCAACAGGACGGCAAGAACCGGCCCGGTGCACGGAGCTGCGATGATCCCGTTGACGAAGCCCAGAACGAACGCGCCGCGCACGCCGAAGCCACCCGCTTGTGCGAGCTGGTTCTGCAGGGACGAGGGGAGGGCGATGTCGAACAAGCCGAACATGCTGAACGCCATCACGGCGAACAAGGTCGACAGAGCCCCGAGAACCCAAGGGCTCGTCAGGGCGCTTCCAAATGCGCTTCCGGTCAGGGCCGACATGACCCCGAGCGGCGTGAACAGCGCCGCGATGCCCAGAACAAAGGCGCTCGAGAGCAGCGCCGCCTTCGCGCGGCTTTCTGCCTGCCTCGCGCCAAACACGCTGACCGTGATCGCGATCATCGGATAGACGCAGGGGGTAAGTGAGGTGGCCAGACCCGCCACGAAGACGAGGCCCAGCGCGCCCAGATAGCTCCCGTCCAGGAGCGCCGTCGAAAAGGGTGCGGTGAGCTCGCTCAGGCTGTCTGCGGACGCCTGCGCCTCCGCGACCCAAGTAGCGACAAATCCCAGCAAACCGACCCAGGCGGCACGACGCATCCTCCAACTATGGTGCTCGATTGGTTGACCGTCCACGAACCGGGGACGTAGCCTTTCATCAGGGAACACTTTGCCGCTACTTTTCCTTCTGCTCATCACCATTGCCACTGGGGCGCTTTCGGCTTACGCCGGTCGCGACGAGCTTCGGCACAGCTCCGACCCGGTTTGGCGGATGGAAACCTTCCTCGCCTATGCCCTCTTCGTTGCCTTGGTCCTCTTGCCAACCGCGATCTACTTCTATGTATTTCACGGCGACTGGTTTCTTTTCTACTGGGTCGACACGGCTCGTGCCCCCTGGTTTTGGGGACTGCTAGGCGGGTTGCTGTTGCTGGGGGCGGCGTCGCTCGGATTTCGGATCGGCCTGGCTCTCTCTCGAGCATCGCGGGATTTGGCGGCCCGTCGAATCACCGTCGGCACCATCTTCATTGCCCTCGCGGTATGGCCGCTTGCGTGGACCCGCCTGTCCGTCGTTGGTTCGTACCGGCAGTTCACGCGCGACTATGGTCTCATCACATTCTTCGCAAGCCCTGCGTTCTATTCGGGGCTCGCGATGGTGCTGATCATCGTGCTGGCCTTTGGCTGGTTGGTCTACCGCATCGATCGGCATACCCGCGACAGCGTCTGACCTGACAGCACTGACATTAGCGGGAAGGAATCATTCCCATGTGTTCGCGCAAGAACATCGCTGGAGGTGACGCCCAAAACTTCAGCGCATCGATGTACGTTGGATGTGCATCGAAGGTTTCGCCCTCGGCTTCTCGCTCCGGCGCGATCCGGCTCCGGACGTCTTGGACCAGTGGCTCGAGGTCATCGGAGAGCAGCAAGGCGGCGCGGATGGCGGTCCGTTGTGCAGCATGGACCCAACGGTCGAACTTGACTCGCTTGGCTTGCGAATACGCCAGGGCCGCATCGCGCACCAACTTGCGGTCGCGCCTCGGGATTGCCCGTTGCAACCTCCGCGTTTGATCGTTCAGGAATTCTTCGCTGGTCAGGCCCGAGCCGAAGTCAGGCTTGACGATTCGCGCAGCCGACGCCAGCAGCACATCGAGCTCTCGGGGCGTGAGCTTGTCGATTGCGTGGTAGCCGCGGGCGATTTGTGTCATCGGCTGCGCGAGCATGAACGTCTGAGTCTGCGGGTCCTTCTCCATGATGGTCGCGGGCACCAGCATGGCCGGATGGGCGCCGAACTCGATCGTGATGCCGCGATTCCGGATGCGGTGGAGGAACAAGTCGAAGCTCCGAATATCGAGCGCAGCAGCGAGATGATTTGCGATCTCTCGAAGCGGATGATTGGCTTCGGTTGGCAAGCGGTCTCGCGTCGCGAGCCCGTAGCTTTGGAGGTCTGGGGGGTAGAGCTTGGCCAGGGCGGGGCCGAGGGCGGCGAGAAGGGCCCCGGCCGCAGCATCCTCTGCGCGCGGCGAACCCAGTTGTTCCAAGATAGAGCCACGAAGCGACCGCGGTCGAACCCTGGCCGGCCACGGTTCGACCGCGGAGATCCGCGCGTCGTCCTTCTCGTCGTTCACACCCATCTGCAATAGGGGCAAGCTTGCGATTCGTGCTTCCCTCACGCGCCCGTCGGCTTCATAGGTTGTCGCAAGCTCGCGCCAGATCTCTTCGCGCATCGGCTCTTCTGCGAGCACGGCTTGGAGTTGTTCGACCGCCTCGGCTTGCTCGCCTCGAGCGCGGAGTCGCGTCGCCAGCTCGCGTCGAAGGTCAGCGTTTCCGGCACCCTCTTCGAGCCCGACACGAAGCGCCTCGACTGCAGCATGCTCATCCCGGCAGTGGTCCGATAGGATTCGTGCGACTTCGAGGGTGGTGGTCACCCGCCCCAGCTCATCGTTGGCCCGATGTTCGCGCAGAGCGTCTGCGTAGGCGCGCCAGTCGCTCGGGCTCGTGCACAGGGATTCGAGTGTCCGCGCCGCGTCACTCCCCGGCCCTTCGAGAACCACTGCGCGTCGGAGTGCAACCTTCGCATTGTCCGAGTTGCCGGTCGCGTGCTCGAGCTGGCCGAGACGAACGAGCACGTCTCCCCGTTCGTCCCCTTTGCTCGTGTCGAGTAGATGTCGCGTCACCTCCAGCGCCTGTGGCAGCTGCCCGAGCGCTTCGTGAATCAAAGAAAGCTCTTGCAGCGCCGCGGGATCACCCGGCTCGGTCGCCAGTGCGGCTTCGACGTGACGCAGAGCCTTGTCAGGCATGTCCAAACGCTCACGATACAGACGGGCAAGGTCGAGAACGACCCTTCGCAGGCGGCTGTTCCCCGGTGCGGCCGCGAGCAATTGCTCCATCGTGGCGGCCGCCTCATGCCAAGATTCATTGGCTTCGAAATGCTGTGCCAGGCGGTCCAAGGCTTCGAGGTTGCGGGGCTGGACTTTCAAAACGCGTTGCAGTGTGCGGATGGCGGCCGGCAGCTCCTCGAGCTCGGTGCTCTGCACCCTCGCAACCACCAGCCAGAGCGCGCTCGCCCTTTCCACCGATCGCGCGCTCGAAGCGGCTTGGGAAAGCCGGTCTACCAGTGACGACCATGCCGCGTCGATCGTGAGCACGTCCACGAGACCCTCGGCGGCCTCTGTCGAATCGGGCCAGAGCTCGAGCGCTTGCTCGAAGTCCCGTCTTGCTCCGTCATGGTCGCCGATACGCTCCAAGCGGACCTGCGCGCTTTGCACGTAGAGCTCCGAAGCAGCTTTGGCATCGCGCTCGGCCTCTGCTTCTCGGCGAAGCGCGTCGACCAGCGCGGTCGGGTCGTCGGTCTCCTCCGCAACTCGGGTGAGCCCCCGAGCCGCGCCGATGTGATAGGGGTCTGCCATGGACGCCGCGCGAAACTGCTCAATCGCCTGCGCGTCTTCTTGCCCTTCGACCCGTTCACCGAGGCGCGCGCGGTGGGCGGCTGCGACAGTTGGATCCTGCGCCGAACGCGCAACGAGGGAGTCCACCTCGCGCAGGAGCTCAGTGTCTCCGCCGCCCAAGGCCAAACGCTCGAGCTCGAGCAAAGCCCCCAAGTCCGAAGGGGCAACTTCCAAGACACGCCGATAGGCTCCGACGATATCGTCGTACTCCCCAAGCCCCTGATGCTCCTGAAGGCGAGCCAGCTCGTAGAGAGCTGCAACTCGCCCGCTCGGATCTTCGAGCACCTCGGCTTGCGTCGAGTACACGGCGCACAGCGATTGCCATGCGCCTACCTGTCGGTGCAGTTGCTCTAGGGCCAGAAGCGCACCGAGATTCGCTGGGTCGAGCCCGAGCACCTGCTCCCAAGCCTGGATCGCTTGGCGGTGCTTGTCTTGACGCTCCAAGACCTGCGCTTTTCGCGCAAACAACGCGATGCGTTGGGTCGGTTCCTCGCTGAGCTTGAGCTCGCGGTCGAGGTCAGAAAGCAGATGTGTCCAGTCGTGCTCCTCGGCGCGCACCCGTGCCAGAGCATCGACGGCAGGCCGGTAGCTCGCATCCGCGGCAATCGCGGCCTCGTAAGCGGTCATCGCTTTCGTTCGATCGTCGAGATGCTCTTCGTAGACTTGGCCAAGCAAAAATGCTGCTCGCGCTCGGATCCGAACGGAGCTCGAGTTGCGAAGCTGGAGCTCTAGGATGTCCACCAAGTCGGCCCAATCGCCTCGCTCCCGAAGCTGGCGTGCGAGCTCTTGAAGGGATGGTGCATGCGAGGGGTCGACCTTGATCGCCTCGCGGTGGTATCGGAGCGCGTCGTCGTCGCTTCCCAGGCGATCGCGGGAGATCTCGGCCATCTTTTGTAGAAGTGCCACCCGTCGGTGCTTGCTCGGAGCGAGCCTGAGCTCTTGGCCGTATACGTCGAGCAAGTCGTTCCAGCGCCCCGCAGCGTAGTAGAGACGCCCGAGGCTCGACAGGGTCGGAACATGACGAGGGTCCTTATCGAGCGCACGGCGGTAGCGGGCGATCGCCGCGTCGCGGTCCTCCAGCTGCTCGTCGAGGACCTCACCGGCCCGGTGCAAGAGCGCGACCAATCGATCCCGCTCGACGGTGAGCTCGATCTCATAGTCGAGCGCCTCGAGAAGCTCTCGTGGCCTATGCGCGCGCTCAGCAGACCGTTGCCAAGCTTGGACCGCGGTGAGGTGCGCGGAGTCCTGCTGCAGGACCCGCTTGTAGGTTTGAGCCGCCAGCGCAGGTTCGTCGAGTGCGTCTTCGTAGAGCTGCGCGATTTTGAGGAGATACGACACCGCTCTCGAGCCGCTCGCTCGATCCAAAGCGTTTTCGTAGAGCTGAATCAGCTCCTTGGGTTTCTGGACGTCCGAAAGCAGCCGGGCAAGTGCCTTGAATGCGGTGGGGTGATCCGGCATTGCGTTGAGCGAGCGATGATAGTGCTCGATCGCGCAGTCGATTGCGTCGAGCCTGGTCTCGTAGATTTCCGCCGCGCGCGCATGGGAGTCCGCCCGCCGCTCCGCATCGGTCGTGTACCGCGCTTCTTGAAGACACATCTCGACGAGCTTCGGCCAGGCGCCGCGAATCCGGTAGAGCAAGCTCAAGGCTTGCAGGCTCGAGAGCGAGGTTGGATCGAGCTCGATCGCTCGCTCGTGCCAGGTGATGGCCTGGTCCACGTCGCGAAGCTCCTCTTCATAGAGCCGCGCGATGCGTTGCGTGTACGTGAGCTTCTCCGCTTCGTCGTCGGTTGCTTCGGTCAGTGCTTCGAGGGTTTCGACCAGAGCCTGGAGGCGCTGTCCTGATTCATAGTGTCGGGCGAGCTCGCCGAGGATCAACGGATCGTCGGGCTGCAGGCTTCGTGCTTGCTCGAGCGCCTGGATCGCATCGTCCCGATTTCCGAGGAGCTCTGCCTGGATGCGTGCCGCGCGGTAGAGCGACGAAGCCTTCAGGGCAGGGTCAGTCGCCAACTGAGCCTCGGCTTCGAGCGTCCGGATCAAGTCGCGCCAGCGACGTTGCCCATAGTAAAGCCGTTTCAGCGCTTGCACCGCGATGACGGCATTTGGTTCGAGTTGCAACGCCGTCTCGTAGAGCTCGGCCGCTTGTTCGGGACGCTGTTGCCGGCTTTCGAGCAATTGCGCCCGTCGAATGATCAACGCGGCGCGGTGCGCGTCATCCGATGTGGCAGCATTGGCGAGCTCGGCCAGATTGCGATCGACCTCCGGCCACAGCTGTTTCGCGAACGAGCGCTGCTCGGTGGCTCTTAGGATTGCCGCGTGCGAGCGATCCAATGCGCGCGCCGTATGATACGCTTCCTCGGCCGCTTCGCGATTGCCGAGGACGTCTTCGAGCAGGCGCCCTTTCAACAGGTACAGGGTTGCCTTGTCGCTCGGTCGGCGTGTTACGCGCGCCTCGGCGTCGAAGAGCGGTAGCGCCTCGTTGAACATTCGCCCGCCGAGAAGGAGACGGCGCGTGGCGCGAATCGCCGGCACGTAGTCTGGCGCCCGCTCCAAAGTAGCCTGGTAATACTCGAGCGCGCGTCGCGCATCTTTGAGTGGCCCTTCGCAGCTGCGCCCCATCTCGAAGTACAGTCGAGCCGCGCGGCGTACGTCCGGCTGTTCGCCCAACTCGCGTTCGCACTCTGCAATCCAATCTCGGGCGCGCCGGCTGCGATCCGCGTCAGATAGCGCGGGCCGCTGCTGCTCGCGAGGCCGCGGCGCGCCGGGCAGGGCCGGAGGGATGACCGGGTTGGGCTCGTCGACGAGATCGTCTTGCCCAAGCGCCTGCGTCACCTCACGGCGCAGTGCAGCGCTGTCCCCGTCCTCGAACACCATCGTGGCTTACATGCTACTCCGGCCGAGCGAAGATCGCATCGGCCCTCGTGGGGTGAGCAGCTACCCTACATTTGAGCAGGTATTCTAGGCGGCAGGGGCCAGGTCTTTGAGCTCTTCGGCGAGCTTTTTCTTGGCCCTGGCCTCGAGTTGACGCGCGCGTTCCCGGCTCACGCCGAGCTCGCGCCCAAGCGAAGCGAGGGAGGCCGAGTCGTCACTCAGGATGCGCTTCTCGACGATCAGCCGCTCTCGATCATCGAGCACTGAAAGCGCGCCGGCCAGACGCAACTGAATCCCGCTCTGCCTGCGTTGGCGAGCGACAATCTGATCCTGCGGCTCGGAGGTGCCTGGTAGCATCTCGACCAGCGTCGAATCCGAGTCATGGTACGCCGGCGCATCGAGCGAGATTTCCCGCTGATCGAGTCGGCGGAGCAGCTCCGTCATTTTCGCCGGGGTCGTGTCGAAGTCAGACGCAAGCTTGGCGATCAGCTCTTCTGGATCGGCGATGACGTTGGACAGACGCGCCCGCTCGCGGCGAAGTCTGAAGAACAGCTTCGAGCGGAATGGCCCAGAACCGGCCCCGATCATCGTGCTCGACCGCACGACTGCCTCGAGGACGAACGCGCGAATCCAGTATCCCGCGTACGTCACGAATCGTGTGCCGCGGTGCGGATCGAACTTGCGAACGGCCGTTACCAGCCCAACGCTACCCTCCGCGATCAGGTCGCCGAGCGTGATGCCGTATCGCCGGTATTGAAGCGCGATCGCGACCACATAGCGCAGGTTGGCTTCTACGAGGCGGTCGGTTGCGTTTTGGTCTCCCTCGCCGGCGCGAAGCGCGAGCTCATGCTCAACTTCACGCGACAGCTTGGGGATGGCCCGTACTTGCTGGATGTATCGATCGAGTGATGCGGATGACTGCATGGTGTTGTCCTATATGCGCGGTGTACCGTTACGTTACGTCAGTGTCGAGCCAGAACGTTGTCTAGGTTGTGTCCAACGAACTGAGTCAATACTTAGACATGACTGAGACAAGCGCAAGTAGATATTTGAGCAAAAATGCTCGGCAAGGACATCAGTCTGGAATTACAGGGGAATCAGGTGGCGAAACTAGAGCCACACCCGCAGGTTTGGCTCGCCTGAGGGTTCTGGAACTTGAACCCTGCGCCCTGGAGGCCCTCGACGTAGTCAATTTCGGTGCCTTCGACGTACTGCGCACTCATCATGTCCACGTAGATCGGAATGCCGTGCGAGTTGAACGTCTGATCCAAATCCGATGTTTCGTTCTCGAAGAACAAATCATAGGAAAAACCCGCACATCCGCCGCCAATCACCCGCACTCGAAGCCCTTGTTCGGCCAGGCCTTCGGCGTTTCGGATTTCTTTCACTTTGTCTGCAGCTCGGGGGGTGAGGGTCAGCATGGTGCTCCTTATTAACGCCACTATAAGGTCGTAGGGCGGATCGCGCCAGCGCCACGCATTCCGCTGCGTCACCTGTGTTCGTGGCAGATTCCCGGCCCTGTTTCGACAGGCCCCAGCGCGCGAGCGGGGAGGCCGGCGATCATGAAGCTTTCTGGGCCCTCCGATTCGTGTCCCCGCTTCAGGAAGCCGAGTGCTCGCACACCCGTTTCACCCACGGCGGCGGACGTGACCTCGCCGACGACCGCGTCGTTCAGCGTGATGGGGGTCTTGGCCACGGGGGCCACGGAGCCTTCGATGGCCCAACGCCAAAGGACCTTGGGGGCCTTGCCTCGGTTTTCCAGCATGACGACTGTCTCTTGTCCGACGTAGCAGCCCTTCTTGAACGAGACGGCGAGTGGGTTCAGGCCGCTTTCCTGAGGGTAAGTCCAATTGCCGAAATCCACCCCGAACCGAGGCCGTCCGCGAAGGACATGGGCCTGCGCCCAGGCGTCACTGCTGACCGCTCCGCCACCGAGCTCGCGAGCGCGCGCAATCAGTCGTGTCAGCTCCGAGTCGAGCTCTGCGTCCGCGGCCACCCATTCCCGCCCACCGAGGCCAAGCCGATCCACAGGCCATCCATCGCCCCGCAGCTCGTTCGAACGAGGCCCCTGAGCGACGATCACGTGCAGGTCTTTACGATGCTCGAGATCGACGTCCTCCATGATGATGTATCGATCGAGTCTTTCGAGCAGGGCGTCGACCTGCGGGGCCGGGACATCGAGCCAAAGCTCGCCCTCCCGAACGAGCACGTAGAGATCTGCAAAGATCCGCCCCTTCAAGGTGAGCACGAAGCCATACACCGAGCTCCCGGGCTGGGCGTGTTCGAGCTGGTTGGTGATCTGCCCCTGCAACCAGTCGCGCGCGTCGTCCCCGGCGACCGAAATGATCGTGCGGTCGCGGAGGGCAAGAACGCCGACGGACTGTTCCAACCACGCGAGCTCGTTTGTTTGCGCCATCAGGCCAGTATTGGTGCGCAAGCCGCGCACAGGCAAGCGCTGGGCTCAGCTCACGAGAGGCTGGATGTGCGCTGCGTGAAGAGCACGCAGGCCGGTCGCGGTTCGCACGAGGGCTGCGCCGTCGTGATCGATGCCCTCGAAGACACCTTCGCCACCTTCAAAGCGAATTCGTTCGCCGAGAAGCGCCAGGCCCGGTCGAAGGGAGTCCACGACCACCGCTGCGCCATCCTCGACGAGCCGGTTCACCCAGCGCTCCATGTGAAACAGGACTGCGGCGAGCACTTCGGCGCGGTCCAATGGTTCCGGGCCGGGCGCTTCGGCTCGCAGTGAGGTAGCCGCGCCCTCGAGCCCCTCGGGCCATTGCGTACGGTTTACGTTGACGCCCACGCCGATGATGACGGAATCGATGCGCCACCCAAGCGTTCGGCTTTCGACGAGAATGCCAGCGCACTTACGTCGCTCGATCCAGATGTCGTTCGGCCACTTCACCTGGACGGTGCGGCCCGGGACGACGCTCGCCGCCGCGTCTCGAATCCCGAGCCCGCTCGCAAGCGTGACCAACGCGGTCGAGGCGGGTTCGAGCGGTGGGCGGGCGACGACCGAGAAATAGAGGTCGGAGCCCGGCGGCGAGTCCCAATGCCGCCCGTGCGCTCCGCGCCCACGGGTTTGTTGGTCGGCGAGGATGACGTGGCCATCGATCGCACCTTGCGCCGCGGCCGAAGCGGCATCGTCCATCGTCGAGGCGGTGCTCTCTTCGAGGGTCAACGACCTGCCCCAGCCCCCACGGATCAACGGGCCGAGTCGCTCGGGCTGCAGATCCTCGATCACGAGCTAGCTCCAGTCCAAGCCGAGATCGCAGGAAGGCGAAGAGTGCGTGAGCGCCCCGACGCTAATGACGTCGACTCCGAGCGCGCCCAAACGTGCGACGCGATCGAGTGTGATGCCGCCCGACACCTCGACGAGTGCGCGCGAGTTCACGAGGGTCAGCGCGTCACGCACCTGCGCGTCGTCGAAATTGTCCAGCATGACGATGTCGGCTCCCGCGTCGAGCGCTTCTTGCAACTGCCCCGGAGTGTCGACCTCGCATTCGATGCGGCAGGTGTGCGGTGCGTAGGCCCGCGCGCGCTGGATTGCGTGACGGACGCCGCCCGCCGCGGCGATGTGGTTGTCCTTGATCAAAACCGCAGCACCCAAATCCTCGCGATGGTTGTGGCCGCCGCCGCAGCGAACCGCATAGCGCTCGAAAGCCCGGAGCCCGGGGGTCGTTTTGCGGGTGTCGGTGATTCGGGTCGACGAACCTTCGGGCAAAGCGTCGACAAAGCGCTTCGTCATGGTCGACACGCCGGTGAGGCGTTGCATGAAGTTTAGCGCGACGCGCTCGCCGAGCAGAATTGAAGTCGCCGGCCCGGAGATCGTGGCAAGGCTCGTGCCCGCATCGCAGCGATCACCATCCTCCACGTGCCTTTCGACATCGACGAGAAGGTCGACCTGCGCGTACACCTCTTCGAGAATCGGAAGCCCACACACGATGATGGGCTCGCGGGAGTTGAGCTTCGCCGTGCCGATCGTGGTGGATTCGACACATGCCTCGCTGGTCACATCCCCGCGGTCGATGTCTTCGGAAAGCGCGCGACGAACCGTTTCCGTGAGAATCGTGGGAGCGGGCGAAGTGACCTGCATACCGCAGTTATAGCCAACTCCGCGCGAGAATCTCGGAATAAAGATTGCTCATCGCGTGCAGAGCGAGCGCTGCGCCGATTCCACCACGCCATCCGCGCGTCCATCCGAACACAAGGGCCGGAAAGAAGACCGCGAGGCGAGCCGGTTGGGGCTCGACGATGAAGTGGATCGCGGCAAACAGGATCGCCTGAAGGACCCATGCGCGCGGTGCGAGCTTCACCCCAAGCACACGAAGTCGATTCGCCTCGAGGTCGCTCAAAGCCGTTTGCAGGTAGCCGCGAAAGAATGCCTCCTCGGGCAAAGCCACCACGATGAGCTGCGCCAGGACGAAGCTCGTAGCATTGGGCGGGAGCGTCAGCGTGAAACCAGCGGCGGGCTGATTCCACCAGTAGAAGCCGAACGCATAGAGCGGGAAGATGACGGCGGCGATCCCAAGCGCGACTCCGAGCTCCACAGCGGCGGATGGGAGCGCGTCGCGAATCGCGCGACCGAGGTCGAAGAGCCCGAGCGGACCCGTTGCCCGGTCGTCCGCCGGCGGTTCGAGCAGCCCCCCGAGCGCAACGCCGAAGTGCGAAGGGTCGATTCGTGTGAGCCGGATCGAAGCCAGCAGAAAGATGGCCGCGACGACGAGATGGACGTACTGCCCCACGACAGCGACCGACTCGAGCCGGGTAACCGCGTAGACCGACGCGCACACCAAGGCATACATCCAAATGGTTCGCCGGAGCGGTGCATGTGCGGGAGCCATCGCGCCACAACTACAGTGGCCCGCGGCGCTTGCCAAGAACCAGACGAAGCCTACACTGCCTTTCCTTCGCAGGGACGGCGAGCATGGGCGAGACGCGGCGGTGATTTCCGAAGACAAGATTGCTGAGATCCGCGACCGCGCGCCCATCGCAGAGGTCATCGGCAACTACGTCGCGCTCAAGAAGTCGGGCAACAGCCTCAAGGGCCTGTGCCCCTTCCACAACGAGAAGACGCCGTCCTTCTACGTGCATCCGAGCCGTGGCTTTTACCATTGCTTCGGCTGCAAGGCGTCGGGCGACATCTTCTCGTTCTTGATGCACGTCGAGGGCAAGACCTTCCCCGAGGTTGCGCGCGACCTCGCCGAGCAAACCGGCGTGCAGCTGCCCGTCCACGATCCGCAGCGCGAGGCGGAGCACCAGCGCAATAAGAAGCAGTCCGAGCGCCTGGCATCATTGATGGAGCAGGCGACCGAGTTCTATTGTGCCCAGCTCTTCGAGCACCCTGATGGCGCCATTGCGCGCCAAGAGCTTTCGGACCGCGGAATCAGCGAAGAGTCCACCCGCAAGTTCCGTCTGGGCTATGCGCCCCACGGATGGGACTCGCTGGTGCGTTTCTTGGAACGCGCCGGTGCATCGCCCGCCGAGGCGGAAGCCGTGGGGCTCATCGTCCCGCGCCGCTCGGGCCGCGGCCACTACGACCGCTTCCGTCACCGGTTGATGTTTCCCATCGCAGACGTGCACGGCAAAGTCGTCGCGTTCAGCGGCCGAGCGCTGGCTCCGGCAGCATCGATGGAGGAGCAGAAGGAGCCTCCCGCCAAGTACCTCAACAGCCCGGAGAACCAGCTCTATCACAAGGGAGAGGTCCTCTATGGGTTGCACGAAGGTCGGGTCGAGATCCGGCGCGAAGACGCAAGCGTTCTGTGCGAAGGCAATTTCGACCTCGTCGCGCTGCATCAGGCCGGCTTTCAGAACTCGGTGGCGCCGATGGGCACGGCCTTCACCGAAGCACACGCCAATCTGCTCAAACGCTTCGCACAGAAGGTGTTCTTGCTCTTCGACGGCGACAAGGCTGGCCGCAAGGCGGTTCGCGAAGCGCATACGGTCGTGGGCAAAGCCGGGCTCGAAGCGCACGTGGTAACGCTGCCCCAAGGCGCTGATCCCGACAGCTTCCTCAGGGAGCAGGGCGCGGAGTCTTTGCGAATTCGAATCGTGAGCGCACCCACCATAATCGAGTATTTAATTGATGACGTAGCCGCCAGCTCGGAATCGAACCCCCACGCAAAGGCGGAATCGATCGCCAAACTTGGTCCGATTCTTGCCACAGTTGAAAGCCCGATCGCACGCGGCCTCTATGTCGAACGCGTTGCCCGCAAATTTGGGATCACAGACGTAGGTTTGGTGCGTCGCGAGTTGCGCCGCGGACTGGGTCGGCAGACCGATCGAAGGATCGCTCGTCGTGACGCAGTGCAGCAGCCGATTGCAACGCGAGTGTCGGAGTTACAGTTGAAGTTGATTTCCTTGCTCATCGATCAACCGACCTTGGTGCACCACGAAGGGGTGGAGAAGCTTCCGAAGCTTTTGACGAGCCCTGATCTTCGCGCCATCTTTGATTCTATCTTGCAGATGGTGGATACGCAGGGATCGCTCAATGTCACGGCATTGCTCCAGGAGTTGACCGACAATCAACTCAGGCCGTGGTTGGAAGCGAAGTTGGCTGTGCAGGAGCACGGCCTCGAAGACGCGCGTCGAATTCTCGACGACGGCCTTCCACTTCTCGAACGAAAAAACATCGAACATGAGCTGCCCCGTTTGCAACAGCGCATCGTTGAAGCGCGCCGAGTAGGCGACGATGTGCTGGCGGCAGGGCTTACGCGAGAGTTTGTGGAGCTCACGCGTAGCGCACACAAGCTCAAGTCGAACACTAAGCAGAGGTGAAGATGGCGAGCAAAAGCTCAGTACGTACCGAGGAATCGACTTCATCCAAGTTCGATACTGAACCCGTGTCGCGCGTCGTGCCCAAGCTCAAGGGGCGCGAACGCAAGGAAGTCCAAATGCTTTTGGAACGCGGGCGAACGCAAGGGCATTTGACCTACGACGAGCTGAATGACGCGCTGCCGCCGGATATGGTGACATCCGACCAGATCGACGATCTCATGGTGTGGCTCAAGAGCGAAGACATCGACGTGGTCGACGGCGCGCCTGAAGGCCAGAGCCGAACGAGCGAGGTTCCCGTCGCAGCGACGAGGAGCTCGGCGCGCCGCGCATCCACGATTCCGCCTCCTGCCGACGACAGCTACACGCAGAAGTCGAACGACCCGGTTCGGATGTACTTGCGGAAGATGGGCTCTGTTTCGTTGCTCACTCGCGAGGGTGAAGTCGAAATCGCAAAGCGAATCGAAGATGGCGAAAGCAAGATTTTCCAAGTGATTCTCAATTCCCGCGTGGGTGTGAGCGAGATTCTGGAAATCGGTGAGACCCTCCGAAAGGGCAAGCTCCGCATCAAGGACGTCGTCCGCGATCTAGACAAAGAAGAAGAGGTCGACTTCGAGGCTGCAAAGGTTCGCGCCATCAAGGTCTTCGACAAGGTCAAGCGCATCGAGTCCTCGATGATGAAGGTTCGGGGTGAGCTCGAGAGCAAGCAGAAGGTGTCCGACCGAAGCAGGAAGCAGCACACGGCTCAGCTCGAAAAACATCTCGAGGAGCGGATCGCCTTGCTGCGCGAGCTCAACCTCACCAAGAAGCAGATCGATCGCGTCGTCGCCGCGATTAAGGCGTACACGCGCCGCGTCGAACGGGCGGAGCGCGAGATGAACGAAGCGGAGGCGCGCGTGGGTGGCCTGCGGTTCAAAGACATGAAGCGCGTGGTGCGCGACATGCAGGAGAGCAAGGCCGTCGAGAAGCGAGTTCAGCGCAAGTACGGATCGGAGGAGCAGATTCTTCTCTCCGAGGAGCACATCCGAGATGCGCAACAAGCGATCGTCGATGTGGAAGAAGCCATGGGGCAGCCCGTAGATCGATTGCGCGACACGTATCGGGCTCTTGCCGAAGGCGAGCGGCAGTCGGAGCGAGCGAAGGCCGAGCTGGTCGAAGCCAACCTCCGTCTCGTCGTCTCGATTGCCAAGAAGTACACGAACCGAGGCTTGCAGTTCCTCGACTTGATTCAGGAAGGCAACATCGGCTTGATGAAGGCGGTCGACAAATTCGAGTACCGGCGCGGCTACAAGTTCTCGACCTATGCGACCTGGTGGATTCGTCAGGCCATCACCCGGGCCATCGCCGACCAAGCCCGAACGATCCGAATTCCGGTCCATATGATCGAAACGATCAACAAGCTGATCCGGACCTCCCGCTACTTGGTGCAGGAGCTCGGCCGTGAGCCCGATCCGGAAGAGATCGCTGAGCGGATGGAAATGCCGCTCGAGAAGGTCCGGAAGGTCCTGAAGATCGCGAAAGAGCCGATCAGCCTAGAGACGCCCATCGGCGAAGAGGAAGACAGTCACCTCGGCGATTTCATCGAAGACAAGAACGCCGTCTCCCCGGTCGACGCCGTCATCGGCGGCAATCTCGAAGACCAGACCCGCCGCGTCCTCAAGACCTTGACTCCCCGGGAAGAAAAGGTGCTCCGCATGCGCTTTGGTATCGGCGAAAAGAGCGACCACACGCTCGAAGAGGTCGGCCAGGACTTCGAAGTGACCCGAGAGCGCATCCGCCAAATCGAAGCCAAGGCGTTGCGAAAGCTTCGGCATCCAAGCCGTTCGAAGCAGCTCCGCTCGTTCATGGACAACTAACGAGGCGCGGAAAAAGTCGCGACACCCCGGCAACCGTCAACCACGCGATCGGAGAACGGCACGCCCGTCGCGAGCTGTTCTCCGATCGTATGTTGTCTTTGATTCGCGTTGGAGGCTGGATCGGGCTAGTAGTGCCCCGAGGGCCCATAGCTCAATTGGTTAGAGCCCCCGGCTCATAACCGGGTTGTTCCTGGTTCGAGTCCAGGTGGGCCTACCACGAGAATGACAACGGGTGCTCCGCCCGTTGTTGTCACGTGGCTCCGCCCTCGGCGGGGCCGCGTGCCGGCGCGCGGAGCCACGCTGGATCCCGTTCTCTTGCACCCACCGCAAAGGCACGCTACAGGCCCGCCAGCTCAGGCTGACCACGGAGGCGATCCTTGCGCGAAGAGCTCGTAGCGCTTGCAAAACTTGCTGAGATGGATGACTCGGCGCGTGACATCGACGCCGAGCTCAGGCAGATACCGGAACGGCTCGAGGAGATGCGGAACAGCGTGCAGACGCTGGAGACCATGCTTGCGCAGGAACGTCAGCAGCTCAGCGAAGCCGAGCAGCTGAAAGTTCAGCAGAGCGGCGAGCTCAAGGAGCGAACTGAAGGGCTGCAGCGGGCTCGCAAGAAGGTCGCCCAGGCATCGAGCATCCGTGAAGCCGACGCAGCCGAGCGAGAGGTCGAAGCCAATCGCCGCGCCATCAAGGAGCGCGAAGACGAGCTGGGCCGAATCGCGCAGGCGATCGAAGCGAAGACAGCTTCACTCGCCGAGCGTGAGAAAGACTTCGAAGAGACCAAAACCTCTCTTCAGGCAGACGAAGAGTCTTCCAAGGCCCGCGTCGCTGAGCTCGAGGAGCAGCGCGCCAAACTGCTCGACGGGCGAGACTTGCTTGCCGCCAAAGTCTCCAAGACGATCGTCAAGCGCTACGAACGCCTCAAGACGGGCATTCCCAACGCGGTGATCATCATCAGCGACGCCACATGCACGGCGTGCCGCATGGCGCTCCCGCCCCAGTTGACGATCGAGCTCCAGCGAGCGAACGAAGTGCACCAGTGCCCGCATTGCCGCCGGATCATCATTCATAAGAATGTGATTGAAGACTGAGTGCCGGTTTAGTTGAACCGCCTGGTTTGGTTCCACCGCCTGTTTCAATTGCACCGCCCGCCCACCCCCACCCGTAGTCCTCCCTGCCGCGGCATTCGCTTCGCGTTGCCTTGGCAGCGCGTTCGCGCCGGGCTTCGCCGTTCCGGCTCGCGCTGCCGCCTGCTGTCTTGTGGGGGGTGTTCCGGCGCTGTCCTCTTACGTAGTTGGATATGAGTGGAGGGGCGCTTTTTTCCGCGCCCCAGCTAGACGATCGCCAACCAGCTCTCGTCTGGCACCTTCACCCCGCGCACCGCGTCGAAGTACGCGCTTTGCACCATTTCGGTGATGGGCCCGCGGGAGCCGATGCCGATGCTGCGGTCGTCGAGCTCGCGCACCGGGGTGACCTCCGCCGCGGTGCCGACCATGAAAACCTCGTCTGCGATGTAGAGCTCGTCGCGCGAGATCAATCGCTCATGAATGGTGAGCCCGAGGTCCTGCATGACGCGCATGACCGAGTTGCGGGTGATGCCGCCGAGGATCGAGACGCCCATCGGAGGCGTTGCAATCTCGCCATCTCGGACCACGAAGATGTTTTCGCCGGAGGCCTCAGAGACATAGCCCTGTGTGTCGAGCATGATCGCTTCGTCGTAGCCGATGGCCTGAACCTCGCGCTTGGCGAGGATCGAGTTGACGTAGTGGCCGTTGATCTTGCCCTTCGACATCAGGGTGTTGACTCCGGCGCGTTGAAACGAGCTCACCTTTGCTCGAATACCCTTGCGAAGGCCTTCTTCTCCGAGGTATGCGCCCCAGCGCCAGGCGATGATCGACACTCGGGTGGCGTTGGACTTTGCGCCCAGCCCCATCTCTCCGTCGCCCATGAAGGCAATCGGCCGCAGATAGCATTCGTCGAGCCCATTGGCCCGGACCGTTTCTAGGCAGGCCTCGACCAGCTCCTTTTGGCTGTACGGCATCGGCAGCATGCAGATGTGGGCGGAATCGAACAGGCGTCGAATGTGTTCTTCCAGACGAAAGATCGCGCTGCGCCCGTCGCCGAGCTTGTAACAGCGAATGCCCTCGAAGACGCCCAGCCCGTAATGCAGCGTGTGCGTCAATACGTGGACGTTCGCCTGGTCCCAAGGAATGAGCTTCCCGTCGAGCCAGATCTTGTCCACTTTGTCCACCATTGCTGCTCCTTACGCCCCCACCGACCGGGGCTCGCGCGTTTGTAGCATAAATCCACAATTCCGGTGAGTTGACCTGATTGGGGGCATGGAGTAGAAACGCCGGCGCTCAAGGGGCCCGGATAGCAGTGTGCATCCGGGCTCTACACGCATCGAGGGTTAGTGGTGCTCTACTCTTTATTTCACATTTTGCTTCAGCCGGACGTAAGCGGCGGTCCAGTTCCGGGGGCTCCGACTGGTGGCGGCGGACCGGCCCCAGGGCCGATTGGTTGTGGCGGTGGGGGAACCGAGCAAATCGGTTTTCTTCTGCTGATGTTTGCGGTCCTCTACTTCCTGATGATCCGTCCACAGCAAAAGCGAGCCAAGCAGCACGACGCGATGATGGGCGCCCTCAAAAAGGGTGACGTCATCCGAACCAACGGCGGAGTCCGCGGCGAGATCACGGCGCTCGACGACCGCGATGTGACGATCGAGATCGCCGAACGCACTCGAATCAAGGTCCTGCGGAGCCATGTTGCCGGGTTGGACCAACCCCCCGAACAGAAAAGCTGAACGCACAGGCGAGGATCATGGATCGAGGCTGGTATTTTCGTTTGGCAATCGTTGTCGGCTCGTCCGTCTTAGGCTTTCTTGCCCTTTGGCCGAGCGTAGATCAATGGTTGCCCTGTCCGGACATCGTCAAAGAGACGTTCGACAATCAGATCAACCCCGGCCTCGACATCAAGGGCGGTCTCCGACTGATGTACGAAGTCGAGGTCGATGAATACATTCGCGACCGTCGAGACCGGATTGCCGAGCAAGTACAGCGGCAGTGCGGCGTCTTGATCGGGATCGTCCCCGAAGAGGAAGCCGACGACATCGACCGAGCCAAGCTCGACGAGATTCGACAGCGATGCAAAGTCGAGCGCGTGGACAAGGACGGTGGCGCTGTTCGTGCGATTCGAATCACGTTTTCGAATCAAGAAGACGCAAACAAGCTGTCGAAGACCTGGGTGAAAGACTACTTCCGCGACCTCAGAGTGGCGAGCGGTGTGGGCGACCTCGTAATCGACCTGCACATGCGGGAAGAGCAGCTGGCCAACATGCGAGAGACGGCGGTCCGCCAATCCGAACGTACCATCACCAACCGTATCGATAGCATGGGCGTGCTCGAGCCGACCGTCATCGCGCGGCCCAACGATGGCGACATCATCATCGAGATACCCGGTGCACAGGAGAGCTCGTTCGAGCGCATCAAGTCGATCATCAGCCGAACCGCCCAACTGAGTTTCAAGATCGTCGATGACGAATCGGACTCGCGGTCTCTTTTCACGGCACCACCCGAGGGCATTTACCTCAACCAGGGCGCCCAGACCTTTGCCGAGGCATTCGGCGAGGATGCCCGCGATCGTCTGCGCGCATACATCGCGACGCTTCCTTTGCCCGATGATCACGAGCTTTCCATCGGCCGGCAGGAGCCCGACCCCGAGCGCGGCGGCGAAGGCTGGCGCACCTATTACATGTACCGCGTCGCGGATGCGACCGGCGAAGACCTCGATGACGCGTCCATCGGCTTCGACCCTCAGAGCGGCAGCCCCGAAGTCGATTTCACGATGAACACGCGCGGCGCTTCGCGGATGGCTGACCTCACCGGCCGCAGCATCGGCAAGCGCATGGCGATCGTTCTCGACGACCGCGTGGAGTCCGCGCCGGTCATCCAGGGTCAGATCGGTGCGCGGGGCCGCATCACGCTCGGCGCCTACCTCGACCGCAACGAACTCCTGCAAGAGGCCAAAGACTTGGTCGTCGTGCTTCAGGCCGGCGCGCTTCCTGCGCCTCTTAGGCCCGCCAACGAACAGCTCATCGGGCCGACGCTCGGTCAGGACTCCGTCCGCAAGGGCGGTATCGCCGCGCTCGTCGGGGTCATCCTCGTCCTGGTGTTCATGGCTGTCTACTACGAGGTTGCCGGCCTGGTCGCGGACGCCATGGTCTTGTTGAACTTACAGCTCCTCCTCGGCGTCATGTCGGGCATTGGCGCGACGCTCACGCTGCCGGGGGTCGCGGCCATCGCGCTCACGGTCGGTATGGCCGTCGACGCGAACGTGCTCATCACCGAGCGCATCCGCGAGGAGCTGAGGCTCGGGAAGTCGCCGCGCTCCGCGGTGGAGCAAGGGTACGCCCGTGCGTACTCGTCAGTTTTCGACAGTCAGCTGACGACAGCCATTGCCGGCGTCGTCCTTTGGCAGTTTGGCACCGGGCCGATCAAGGGCTTCGCCACGATGCTGCTGATCGGTATTGGCACTTCGCTCTTCACCGGCACATTCTGCTCGAAGGTGCTCTTCGACTGGCTCGTACGCGGGTTCCGCGTGCAGCAACTGCGGGTGGGCTGACATGGAGTTCATCAAACCCGGCACCTATATCGACTTCATGAAGTACCGCGGGCCGGTCATGACCGTCCTCGGTCTCATGGCGACCCTGAGCTTGGTCTCACTCTTTTATCCCGGGCCCAACTACGGCATCGACTTTGCCGGCGGCACCGAGGTTCAGCTTCTCTTCAAGGGTGACACGACCTCCTCCGAAGTCCGCAAAGCTCTGCAAGATTCCGGTTACGCACGCCCGGATGTTATCAGCGTCGAAGACCAGCCCAATGAATACATCATCCGTGTTCAAGAGGTGTCGTCCTTGCCCGACGAGCAGGTCGAAAAGATTCGGGAGTCCGTGGCAGCGGCGCTTGGAGAGGGCGTCCTGCAGGAGATGAAAGTCTCACCAGGCGGCGACAAGATCACGCTTCGCGTTTCGGGTCCGGTCAACGAGCAGCAACTTCAAGAGGCGCTCATGGCTGGGGGCGCGAACGTACGCTCGATCAACTCGCTGACCGGTAGCCGCGATCCACGTTACGAGGCCCAACTGGTCGGCGTCGCGGACGAGCTCATGGCTCAACTCCAGCAGCGGTTCGGGGAGCGTGCGCCCACGGATGCGCTTCGGGTCGAGTGGGTCGGTCCAAAGGCTGGTCAGCAGCTTCGCGACGCTGCGATTCAGTCTCTGTTGTACGCCATCGCATTCATCATGCTGTATGTGGCGTTTCGTTTCGACCTACGATTTGCGCCCGGTGGCGTCATTGCGATGCTCCATGATGCGCTCATCACGCTGGGCATCTACGTTCTTCTCCAAAAGGAAGTGAACCTCACCACGGTCGCGGCGCTTCTGACCATCATGGGCTATTCGATCAACGACACCATCGTCGTGTTTGACCGAATCCGTGAAAACATGGTGCGCGTACGCGACAAGAGCCTCCGCGAGCTCATCAACATCAGTACGTCGCAGATGTTGTCGCGAACGATCGTCACTTCGCTCACGACGCTCTTGTCGGTGTCCGCGTTCTTCTTCCTCGGCACTGGCGTCATTCAGGACATCGCCTTCGCGCTTGGTATCGGCATTCTCGTGGGTACAGTGTCTTCGATCTTCATCGCGGCACCGATTACCGAGCTCATGGATCGGCGCGTCTTCAGTCGTTCGCGGGGCTAGCTTCGTGAATCGGTATCGCGTGCGGCCCCCCGACGAAGCGGCGGCCGCCGTGCTTTCCGATGCATCCGGATTGGGACTCGCAGCGGCCCAGGTGCTTCTCAATCGAGGCATCTGCAGCGTCGACGAGGCCGCACCCTTCCTCGACGCGACGCTGCGCAGCCTCAGCTCCCCCGACAAGATGGCCGACCGGGCGCTGGCATCAGCACGGATTGCACGTGCGATTCGCGCCGGGGAGCGCATCGTGGTCTTTGGCGACTACGACGTGGACGGCACCACCTCGGCCGTGATTCTGAGTGAAGTGATCGCCGCGCTCGGCGGAGAAGTGCGGACGCTCATCGCCGACCGATTCAAGGGAGGTTACGGACTCAGCGATCTGGCGGTCGATCGCTGCCTCTCCGAGAGGCCGGGCCTCTTGATCACCTGCGATTGCGGCTCCAGCGACCACGAGCGCATCGCCAAGGCCAGCGCCGCCGGGGTCGACGTCATCGTGGTCGATCACCATCTCGTCCCCGAAGAAAACCTGCCTGCGTTCGCATTTCTCAACCCGAATCGACCCGAGTGTGGATTCGACTACAAAGGACTTTGCAGTGCGGGTCTTGCTTTCTCGCTGGGCGCAGCGCTTCGCACCGAGCTCGGTGCGGCGCTCGATCTCCGCGCATGGCTCGATCTGGTCGCGATCGGAACCATCGCCGACGTCGCGCCGCTGACGGGTGACAACCGGAGTCTGGTGCGCGCAGGTTTGAAGGCGATCGGATCCCCCAAGAGCAGGCCGGCGCTCGCTGCGCTTCGGCAGGCGGCCAAGATTCCCGAGTCCGTGCAGCTCACCGCTCGCGACGTGGCGTTTCGCTTTGCACCCAGGCTCAACGCCCCTGGCAGGCTCGGTGTCGCAGACCTGACGCTTCGTTTCTTGACTGCGAAGAGCGCAAAGGAAGCCTGGCGCTTGCTCGAAGATGTCGAGGCCCGGAACGACGAGCGAAAATTGCTTACCCAGCAGGCGACCGAGGAGGCATGCGCGCAGGTCCTCGAGCTCTACGGAGAGGCGCCCGAGGAAGGAGTGGTCGTTGCGAGCGAGTCCTGGCATCGCGGGGTCGTCGGTATCGTGGCCGCCCGGCTGGTGGATACCTTCGGGGTCCCGGCGGCCGTCATCGCCTTGGACGGCGAACACGGTCACGGCAGTGTTCGCACGATCCGCAACATCGACGTCTATCGGGCGCTCGCGGACTGCGCTTCGCATCTAGGCGGATGGGGTGGCCATCGAGCCGCGGCTGGGCTCTCACTCTCGAAGCGCAACCTCGACGCCTTTCGCGCCTCGTTTCTACACGCGACGCAGGGGGCGGGAGGTGCCGAACCACGAGAAGTGCAAGTCGACGTGGCGCTCGGGGGGGCGTTCCGGGTCCCGACGGTCGAGGACTTGCAGCGCCTCGGGCCATTTGGCGAAGCTCACCCGATACCCACATTCATGCTAGACGCGCTCGTCGTCGAGGCAACCGGAGTCGGGAAAGGGCGCGTTCACGCAAAGCTCAAGTTGCGCGTCGGCAAAGAATCGATTCGAGCATTCGCGCCGGGCATGTTCGCCCGCTTCGAAGGCCGTGATGCGCTCAAGCTCGTGGGCGAGTTCCAGCCCGATCATTGGATGGGGGGGCGCTCCGTCGAGCTTCTCGTGAACGACGTGCTCGACTAGCGTCCCGTCCACTGCGGTTCGCGCTTCTGAAAGAACGCCGCGAGGCCTTCCTTGGCGTCTTCGCTCGCAAGCACCGCATACAGTTGTTCGCGTAGGTAGGGCAGCGCATCTTCGACCGGCATCTTGCGCTGCTCATTGTAAGCGCTGAGCCCCATTCGCATCGCGTTTGGTGACTGTTTGGCAAGTTGACCGGCAAGCTCGGCAACGCGTGCGTCGAGCTGGTCGTCGGGCACGACCTCGGTGAGCAAGCCGATCTCCTTGGCCTTGGTCGCCGTGATCTTGTCCCCCAGCAGCATGAGCTTGAGCAATTCGCGCGAGTGGATGACCCGCTGGAGCACCGCCATGATCATCATCGGGAACAGTCCACGCTTGATCTCCGGTGTCCCGAGAATGGCGCTTTCGCACGCGATTGCGAAGTGGCAGCAGGCTACGATGCCCATCGCGCCACCCATCACGTATCCCGGAATACGCGCGACGATAGGCTTTTTCATCGTATCGAAGCGCAGCAGCAAGTCATCGAACTCGCCCTTCTTCTCGAGCCTTCCACGCTCCGCCGTCATGCCTTTGAGGTCAGCCCCTGCACTGAACGCATTCCCGGCGCCGGTCAGCACGATGACACGCACCTCGTCGTCGGCCTCCGCGTCGTCGAGCGCCCAGAGCAGCTCGTTGACCAGCTCCTGGCTCAACGGGTTCTTCTTTTCGGGCTTGTTGAAGGTCAGAGTGACGACGTGGCCGTCCTGCTCCACCAGCAGGGATTGAAAGTCACGCTCTTGCATCGCGGGATTCTTGGGCGGTCATCCCGCGAAATCAAGGCAAATGATTCCCCACGTAAGGCCGCGTGGTTGCAGCGGTTTCGGCCGGCGTGTAAGGTACGCTCTGGAGCAGGTGGTGGGGGAATTGAACGTGCGACGAATCGGATGTGCATGGGCACTGCTGACGGTGATTTCGCTGTCGGCGACGCCTCGTGCAGCCGAGGCCCAGGAGCCCACCGTGGTCTTCGAGGACCTTCGGGCCACGCCGAAGGGCACCATCGGCCTGGGCCTGGTCGGCGCCGAGCTCGGGCTCATCATCCCGTCGGTGTCGGGCCTCAACAAGGCTTGGGCCCTTTCGGTGTTTCCGATCGTCGGTGCCACGGGTGGCGCGCTTGCCGGGTATTTTGCGCTCGACAAGCCTGGCCGCTCCAAGGGTTCGGTTGCCGTGCTGGTCGTTGGCCTCGCCGGCGTGATGCCTGCCATCCTTTTGACCGTCAAAGGCGTCCGAAAAGAGCGGCAGGATAGGTGGGAGCCCGCGCCGCAGATTCAGCTCCGAAGCGAGAAAGAGCAAAGAGCGCTGGAGACTGCCGAAGCCGGGCCCGGGCTACTTCGGCGTTCCCGTTCGGGCCTGCGTGTGGCGGCGCCTGCCTTTTCCTTTTCTAGGCGGGCCGTGCAAGACGCCGAAACCGTGCGAATGGGTGGCCTCCGCGACCGAACGGAGATGCGGCTTTCCCTCGCGTCTGGCGTGTTTTAGCGTCCCTTCATGATCACCTCGACGGTGCGGCGTACCGTTCGCGAGCGCGGATTGGCTTCCCCTGGAGATCACGTCCTGGTGGCGTGCTCCGGCGGGCCGGATTCAACCGCCCTGGTGCACGTGCTCCATCGCTTGCGCGCCGAGCTCGGCATCACGATCTGTGTTGCATCGATCGATCACGGTCTCCGGCCTGAATCCGCGTCCGAGGTCCAGCACGTGTCCGCGCTTGCAAGCGACCTTGGCGTTTCCTTCTACAGCGCACAGGTCGAGGTCCCGAGACAGGGGGCGTCGCTTCAGGGGCGAGCCCGCGAGCTCCGGTATCACGCTCTGCGTGAGATCGCCCGGTCTCATGACGCGACGTGCATTGCGGTGGGTCACAGCCAGGACGATCAGGCTGAAACGGTGCTCGCTCGGATTTTGCGTGGAACTGGAATTCGTGGCCTCGGGGCGATCGAGCCACGACGGGCCGACGGCGTCATCCGGCCGCTCCTCGACTGCCGTCGCTCCGACCTTCGCGCCTACGTTCTCGATCGCGGTCTTCCGTTCATCGATGACCCGTCGAATCACCAACGAGACTTCGAGCGGGTTCGGATTCGCCACGAGGTGTTGCCCGTGCTGCTCACCGAGGATATTCGTTTGGTCGAACACCTCAGCGCGCTCGGCGGAGAGGCCGCAGAGCTCAATGCCTACCTCGACGCACAGCTTCCCCAACTGCCGCCGCAGGGCGAGCGCACGATCTCGGTCGAGACTCTGGCCGAGCTCGCCGCCCCCGTACGGATTCGATGGCTACGGAGCTGGATCGCGCAGGAAACAGGATTAACCCCAAACCGCAGCCACCTGGTCGAAATGGGCCGACTTCTTACAGGTCAGGGGGAGGTCCTGCTAGGATCGGGTTGGTCGGTCCGTCGGCAAAGCGGCGGGCTTTCGTTGGAATATCGTGAGCACCGAAGAACACGTAGCAACCGCTCCTGAGCCGCCCTTGCGTCGCCAACGGCGGCGAAGGTTGCCAAGTGGGCTCTGCGGCCTCACAAAGACATGTAGGGGTTGTGGCTCCCAGCTAGTTCGACAGCTCGGCCTCCCGTCCCGCCTTACCATATGAAGCAAAGCCAAAAAACACTGCTCTTCTGGGTCCTCGTGATCCTGATGTGCATCGTGATCTTCAACTTTGTCGCGCGCGAGGAGCAGCCTCGGAGCGTTCCGTTCAGTGAGTTCGTCACCGACGTCTCCGCGGGCAAAGTTCAGAAGGTCAAAATCCGTCCACAAGACAACAGCGGCGAGTACACCTACTGGCTCAAGTCTGCAGATGAAAGCGCGCAAGGTCAGCGTGGCGTCCGCAACGAGAAAGTCACCGTTGGGATCATGGGCGAGCAGATCAACCAGCAGCTGCTCGATAACGAGGTGAGCGTCGAGTACCTGCCCGAAGATCAAAACAGCCTTTGGACGAGCATACTCGTGACCTGGCTGCCGATGATCTTCCTGGTTGGCATCCTTTTGTTCTTCATGCGACAGCTCCAGGCGTCCGGCGGCAAGGCGATGAGCTTCGGCAAATCGCGCGCGCGTTTGCTGAACGAGTCCCAGAACAAGGTCACCTTCAAAGACGTTGCCGGCATCGACGAGGCCAAAGACGACTGTGAAGAGATCATCGCCTTCCTGAAAGACCCTAAGAAGTTCCAGCGGCTCGGGGGCCGCATCCCGAAGGGTGTGCTGCTCATGGGTGCGCCCGGCACGGGTAAAACCCTTCTCGCGCGCGCCATCGCCGGCGAGGCCGGCGTTCCGTTCTTCAGCATTTCCGGCTCGGACTTCGTCGAGATGTTCGTCGGCGTGGGTGCTTCACGCGTCCGTGATTTGTTCGAGCAGGGCAAAAAGCATGCACCCTGCATCATCTTCATCGACGAGATTGACGCCGTTGGTCGTCATCGTGGCTCCGGCCTTGGCGGTGGTCACGACGAGCGCGAGCAGACCTTGAACCAGCTCCTGGTCGAGATGGACGGCTTCGAATCGAGCGAAGGCGTCATCATCATCGCAGCGACGAACCGGCCCGATGTCCTCGACCCGGCGATCCTTCGTCCGGGCCGCTTCGACCGTCGCATCATCGTGCCCCGGCCCGACTTGAACGGCCGCCAGGGCATCCTCGCGGTCCACACCCGAAAGGTGCCGCTCAGTGATGACGTCCAGCTCGACATCATCTCGCGCGGTTCGCCTGGCTTTTCGGGCGCCGACCTCGAGAATCTCGTCAACGAGGCTGCGCTCCTGGCGGCGCGTCAGGACAAGGACGTCGTTTCCATGTCCGACTTCGAGATGGCGAAAGACAAAGTCATGATGGGCTCTGAGCGCCGCTCTCTGGTCATCAGCGAGCACGAGCGCAAGACGACGGCGTATCACGAAGCCGGTCACACCTTGGTCGCTTGGAAGTTGCCGAACCACGACCCCATTCACAAGGTCACGATCATTCCCCGCGGTCCCGCGCTGGGTCTCACCATGGCGCTTCCTGAGGAGGACCGCTTGAGCTACAGCGCGGACTGGGTGCTCGACCGAATCGCCATGGCGCTCGGCGGGCGTCTGGCCGAAGAGGTGGTGTTCAGCCAGCTCACCACCGGCGCTGCCGACGATTTCAAGAAGGCCACCCAGCTCGCGCGCTCCATGGTAACCGAATGGGGCATGAGCGCATCTCTCGGCCCGCTCTCGTACGTCGAGAAGGAAGAGTCTGGTTTTCTCGGTCAGTCCTATCACAAGGATTACTCCGAAGAGACGGCCAAGGAAATCGATGACGAGGTTCGCAGCATCATTAGCGCCCAATACGATCGCGCCAAGGCGATCGTCGAAGCGCACCGCAGGGAGCTCGATGCGATTGCCGAGGCCTTGCTCGAGCGTGAGACCCTGGGTCGCGAAGAGATCGAGGCGATCATGACCGGCAACGAATTGCCGCCCTCGGTCATCGTGAGCGTGCCGACCTACGCAGAGAAGCGCCGCGAAAGCGAAGAGAAGCGAAAGGGCGCGATTTTTCAGCCCCGTCCGCGTGAGGTCCCGAGCGCTGGGTAGTAGACGGAGGTCCTGATGCCCGAGCTGTGGGGCGTCCTCAATGTGACGCCGGATTCGTTCAGCGACGGGGGTAGGTACCTGGAGCCCGGAGCGGCGGTCGAACACGGCCGGCGCTTGTTGCAGGAGGGCGCCGATGTGCTCGATATCGGTGGCGAATCATCGCGGCCCGCCGGCCAAACCTACGGCGACGGCTTCGATCCAGTGCCCGCGGCCGAGGAGCTTCGGCGCGTCGTGCCCGTCATCGAGGTGCTGGCGGGACGGCTCGGGGCGCGTGTTTCCATCGATACGGTCAAGCCAGAGGTTGCCACGGCAGCGCTCGCGGCAGGCGCCAGCGTCGTCAACGACGTGCGTTGTGCGGAGGATCCTGCGCTCGCTGAGGCCGCTGCTGCGAAAGGCGCCGACTACGTCATCATGCACAACCGCGGCCGCGGTGAGCTGCGCTCGCCAAACACCGACTACGGGGACGTCGTCGAGGACGTGCTCGCCGAGCTCTTGGCGGCTGCTGAACGCGTGGAGCGTGCCGGGGTGCCGCGGGCGTCGGTCTGGCTCGATCCGGGGCTCGGATTCGCCAAGACGGCCGCCCAGTCGGCTGTGCTGCTAAGTTCTCTTGGGCGTTTCCGAAAGACCGGATACCGTGTACTAGTGGGGCCTTCGCGGAAATCCTTCATCGCCGAGCTTGCGCCTAATCCAGGCGGAGAGCCGCCCACTGCCGACAATCGCCTCGGAGGCTCGGCAGCCGCTGTTGCGATCTGTGTGGCTGCAGGAGTCGATGCCGTACGCGTCCACGATGTGTTCCTGATGCGCCAGTTGATTCGCGTGACCCGGGCGCTCCATGACGCGGGCGGAGGCGTACGGTGATCGAGGTGCTCACCAGCGTTTTGAGCGAGCTCAGCTCGGGCTTCTCGAGCTTCTTTCAGCGAAACCCGTGGGACGTACTTCACGACGCCCTAGACATCGGCCTCGTTGCGGTTCTCATCTACTGGGCCTTGGTCATCTTGCGTGGAACTCGCGCGATGCAAGTTGCCATTGGACTCTGTCTCGTTTTCGTCGGCTACCTGTTTGCGCGTCGCGTCGGCTTGGTGACCGTCACGACGATTCTAGACTCGGTGCTCGCCTATCTGGCGGTCATCGTGGTCATCATCTTCCAATCCGACATTCGACGCGCGCTCGCTCGAATGGGAAGGCGACCGCTGCTTCGGGGGCAGCGCACCGCCAAGGAGACGCAAACGATCGAAGAAGTGATCAAAGCCGCTGGAACGCTTGCGCAGAAGCGCATCGGTGCCTTGGTCGCGTTCGAGCGCACCGCCGCGCTCGACGAGTTCATCGAGCGGGGTACCGAAGTCGATGCGGCGGTGAGTAAAGAGCTCCTCCACAGCGTGTTCGTACCGAGCTTCGAGAACCCCATGCACGACGGCGCGGTCGTGATACGCGAGGGCCGCATCTGGCAGGCGGGTGTCTTCCTTCCGATGGCAGGGTCTGCCGGCGGCGACCGGTCCTTGGGTGCGCGCCACCGTGCCGGCATTGGCATCACCGAAGAAACCGATGCGGTCGTGGTCGTCGTCAGCGAAGAGCGCGGAGCAATTTCTCTCTGCTTCGACGGCAACATCGTTCGGAACCTCGACGTTGGGTCGCTCCGAGATGCGCTCTACGGCCTCTTCTACGCACCCAAGCGCAGTCGCCGCAAAGCCACAGATCGCCGCACTACCCTCGCGCCTCCCGAGGCGAGCCGTTCGCAGAGCCCTGACGCCGTCATCACCGTCAAGAAGGCGGAGGAAACACGGTGAGCGCGTTCGTCGAAGCGTTGAATGCCGGGCGACTCCTCGTCACCGAGAACATCGGCCTCAAAGCCAGTGCGCTAGGCATCGCGATCCTCATGTTCTCGCTCGTGCACGGTGCGGAGGACATGGAGCGAAACATCTACGTCGACGTCGTCGTCCGGCCGCCACCCGACGCCAAGGACATGATCCTGGTGACCGAGACGCCGGACCGGGTACGGGTGCGTCTCAAAGGCAGCCGTGCCCGACTGAATTCACTCCGCCAAGAAGCCCTGCCTGCTGTCGACGTGGAGCTCAAGTCCCGCGACGACTCTCGGTTCTATTTCGAAAAAGAGATGTTCGATTTGCCAACGGGCGTTTCGGTCATGCAGGTCGTGCCGCCATCCTTGGTATTCAAATGGGTGCCCAGGGCCGTCCGCGATATTCCAGTCGAGGTCTTTCTCGAGGGCGCGCTGGCTCCTGGGCTCGAATGGGCGGGGGAGCCCGAGGTTTTTCCGGAGGCGGTCGAGGTTGATGGGCCGAGGGACGTTGTCAACGCGATACGCACCGTTCGCTCGACGCAGGTCGACGTTTCGGAGCTCGAAGAAGGCGTAGTTCAGCGAGAGGTTCAGCTCGTCGCGGCTCCCGCGAACACCAGCTTCGAGACGCAATCCATCTTGGTGACCCTGCGGGTCCAACCCAAGTTGAAGGTTCGCGTGCTCTCGCCGCTGCGGGTCGACGCGGAGGGCGTCGTACCTCGTGCGCTTCGGCCTCGAGCGGTCGCCGCTCGCATCCGCGGTCCTGAGGCTATGATCGACGCCTTGAATCCGGCCTCGGTGCTTGCCATCGTGAGCCTGAGCGAAACCTCGACGAAAAAGGGCGCGGTGGCAGTGCCCGTCGAGCTTCGCGGACTGCCCGACGACATCGAGGTGCTCGGCATCGAGCCGTCGGCCATCACAGTCCTGTTCAACGAGCCGCCACTCCCGCCGTGAAATCGCTTCGCGAACACAGGGCTTCTCCGCTCGCTGGCTAGCGGGCGAGCTTGAACTCTTTTTTGGCTTCCTCGGCGATGCCGTTGGCCATCGCCTCGATGCGGTCCTGTTTGGGGCCCTCGATCATGACACGGAGCTTGGGTTCGGTTCCGCTCCACCGGACCAGCACCCGACCGTTCTTGCCAAGGGACTTCTCCGCCAGAGCGATCGCTCGACGGGTCTTGGGCAGCTCTTGGAGAGCGCGGCGATCGGGGAGTGTGACGTTCACGAGAACTTGCGGAACCCGCCGCATCACTTCGCTGGCGAGCTCGGACAGCGGCCGCCCTTCGCGCAGCACGATGGCGAGAACCTGCATGGCCGCGATCAGGCCGTCGCCGGTCGTCGCATGGTCCAGAAAGATCAAGTGCCCGGATTGTTCTCCACCGAAATTGAGCCCGCGTTGCCGCATTGCGTCGACGACGTAGCGGTCACCGACGCTGCAGCGCAGCAGCTTGCCACCATCCGCTTCGATCGCGCGCTCGAGGCCGAGGTTGCTCATGACCGTGGTGGCGAGGGTGCGTCGCCGCAGGCGCTTGGCGCGGAGCATGCGGGTTGCGCACAGAGCCATGATCGCGTCGCCGTCGATCAGATTGCCTTTTTCGTCGATCATGATGATGCGGTCGGCGTCGCCGTCGAGTGCGATGCCGATATCTGCGCCGCGCTTTCGGACCTCTTTGGCGCATGTCTCCGGGTGCAACGCGCCGACCTTGTGGTTGATGTTTTTGCCATTGGGCCGCACACCAATGGCGTGGGTCGTCGCACCGAGCTCTGAGAACACCAGTGGTGCGGTTCGGTACGCGGCGCCGTGCGCGGCGTCGACCACAATCCTCACGCCTTCCAAGGTCAACTCTTGGGGAAAAGACGCTTTGACGAACGCAACGTAACGCCCCGGTGCATCGTCCAACCGCTCCGCTCGGCCGACGCGGACGCCGGTCGGACGTTTCTTGTCGAGCTCCGAACCGAATATCAGAGCCTCGACTTCCAGCTCGACTTCATCGGGCAGCTTGAAGCCATCCGACCCGAAGATCTTGATTCCATTGTCCTGGTAGGCATTGTGCGACGCGCTGATGACCACTCCTGCATCGGCACGCATGCTTGTCGTGAGGTGAGCGATGGCGGGAGTCGGCAATGGCCCCGACAGCAGCACTTCACCGCCAAGTGCGCAGATACCCGAAGCGACGGCCGTCTCGAAGAGGTAGCCTGAAAGGCGAGTGTCCTTCCCGACTACGATCCTAGGGACGTGCTTGACCCGTTTTCCGGCTTGATACGCGATGGCAGCGCCGATGCGAAAGGCGACCTCCGGCGTCATGTCCCCGCGATTGGCGAGGCCGCGAATGCCATCGGTTCCGAATAGTTTGCGACTCATGCTTGCCTCATGGCTCCCAGGTGATGTCGATACTCCAGTTCGACGGCGGAGCGAAGGTGCCCGTCGTCACGAAGTTTAGTGGCCAAAGAGCCTCGATCAAGAAACCAGGCCGCTGCGCCTGTGCCGTCGTGTTTGGTCCGCCTTCGGCTCGTCGCGCCACGAACTGTCCTTCGACGTACAGCCCACGGATTGGAATATTGTCGGGAAGCACGCTGTCAACGTTGAAACCGACTTGTACGGCCGTGTCACCCTCGGTGTCGTCGGCGGAGGCTTGTCCTTGGGTGATCCCAAACGTCGGAGCAAATCCGCCAAACTGAGACTGCAAGGAAGCGGAGAACAGACCGGCTGCCACACCGCTCAGGAAGTCCGTCGTGTCCTGAGATGCTTGCGCGGTCGACGTGTTGACCCCGCGCTGTTGACGGGTTGTTCCCGTGACGAGCAGGGCGATCACCTGCGCTTGGCTGGTCGTGGGCACGCTCGACTTGAACTCGATCGTCGGGTTGCTGAGGCGACCGGAGACGACGACAGTCACATCATCGTTGCTCCCGCGCAGGGAGTGGCGCGCCACGAGGTCGACTCTGGCGTCCATCTCGGGGTCGCCGTCGAAAATCATGTTGCCGGAACGCACTTCAAACCGTTTCCCGAAGACTTTGAAGTTGCCCGTGTGGAGGATCACCGTGCCCTCTACGGAAAGCTCTTCGGCCATGCGCGTATCCAACTTGGCCGTCGCCTCGACATAGAAGCCTTGGTCTTTGCTGCGGATGACGAGTCGATCCTCGGAGCGTAGTTTCAGATTGACGTAGTACGCGCCAGATTTTCGAGCAGGCTCCTTGTCTTCCCCAATGAAGAAGACCTCTGGATGTGGCGCGAGGTCTTGTGGGGTCGCCGAGGTTTCCGGAATGTCGAGCACAAGCTTGCGCAGGCTGACCTCTCCATCGAGGCCCTCGTCTTCAAACTTTGCCCTGAGGCGGGCGGTTCCGGCGAGCCGCGCGACGATCGAGCCCTCTTGGCGCAAAGGAAAATCCTTGGCGTCCACGACGAAGTCAGCGTCATTGAGGCGCAGTTCTCTGAACCCCACGCGGCCGTCGAGCGTCGCCGAGCCATTCGTGTCGGTTACTTTCAAACCCGTAATCGCGACACCATCCTCGTCGAAAATGGCACGTCCAGCGACGTTCTCGAGCGTCTGGCCCACGGCCCGAACGTTCACTCGGCCGTCCGTGAGGTCGACGCTTCCCACGAGCTTCGGGTCCTGCACGCGGCCCTGAGCCGTCACGCTGCCCTGAAGGATTCCTTCGACATTGACCACACCGGCCATCCAGGCGAGCACCGCCTGTAGCGGCATTCGGTCGAAGTTGGCCTTCGCGTCCACGTCGCCCGTCTCGGGGAGCCCTGGGACCGGGTGTGCGCTGTCCCAAATCAGCGGCACTTTTGCGGTAATCGTCGAAGAGCCCCCATTCCACCAGCGCATGTCGATGTCGATGGCTCCAACCCCCTGGTCATACCCGCCGGAAACGCGGTTGTACGACGGTGGTGTTTCGACGATCGTATTGACCATCCCGGCCCGCCGGCCTGGCTCGAGGCGTCGCGCGCGAAGCCCGTCGGACTCCATCGAGAATGAGAGATTCGGATCATCGCTGAAGAGGCCCGTGGCTTTGAGTTGCGCCGAGAGGACGCCCGCGGCGTAGCGACATAGGTAAGGCAAGTTCTCCATGGGTGCGTCGTAGAAGTCGGCGCTGATTTGAGTCACAGGCCACGGCGGAATTTCTGCCTTTTGCAACCAATCGTCGAGCGGCGTCACCAAGGATGCCTGCAAGTCGAGCACCTTTGCGTTTCCCACCACGCCGTCCATGGTCAGCTCGGTGACCCCGTTCTCCAGTTGCGCTCGGACCGTCGCACGCGGGTGTGCCTCGCTTCCGCACAGGCCTTCCGAGGAGTCCGAGAGCCAATCGATGCTGGAATGGAAATCGCCGCGGGTTCGGAATGCGCCGCCGGCGAGGGTGAAGCTGGCTGCGAGTCGCAGACGGTCCGCATCTGGGACGAAGAGCTTGCTGAGTTTCTTCGGGTACGCGCTCAATCGCCTCGGCGGAACGCGAACCGAAAGCCGCCACGGCGAAGTCGCCAGCGCTTCCACCGCCTCGCTCGGCTTCTGCGCCAAGTGAACCAAGTCGATGAGCAGGCTCGCTTCGCCTTCGATCAGCTCTCCTTCGTCATCTGCCATGCGAACCTGGGTGAGCAGCGCACCGTACTCGTACCGGAAGTTCGACGCGAGTTCGACGGGGCCCCAGCGCTCGACGATGAACCCTGGGATCTTGATGCTCCCCTTGAATGCAGACGCATCGATTGGGCCCGAGAAGCGAATGCTCGCATCGGCGTAACCCCGGACGTTGGGCATATCTTCCTTTAGAAGCAGCTCGAGCAGCGTCAAGTCCATCGCCCCAGTGCTCAGCGTCGTCTCGTAGACGCCTTCGCGCAGGGATTCAGCCACCCCGCCAGGCATGGGGTCTACGAACCCCGTCGTGCTCAGGGTGAAGTTGCCGCGCCCGCCGAAGTCGACCTGCGCGTCCGCGTCGAGCACGCCCTTGTCGTAGTTTATCAGATAAGCGGCGTTGACCGGAGAGACATCCCAAAGGACCGCGTCGGTGAGCGTGCCCTCCGCAACGATTGTGGGCTCTCGGTCGAGGTCGCCACGGAACTCGAAGTGAAGGTCCACCCCGCCGGTAAAATCCGGTGCCGTTCGCGGATAGAGAATCTTCAACACGGCCAAGTCGAAGTTCTCTAGATCGGCGCGAATGTCATCGGGCCCGTCGAAAAGCCACACGCCCTTTGCGTCGAGACGCTGCGGCCCGTTGCCGATCAATATCCGATCAAACGAGAGCCCCTTGTCGGGGTCCAGCGTCGCATTGTTGACGGAACCCCTCCACGCGAGATCGCCGACGGCGAGCTCGACCTCGTCGACATCCAATCGATAGACGCCCTCATTGGCGGCCACTCGGGCTCGAAACTCGGCGTGGCGATCGCCGGGCGCCGTGAACTCACCGGCCGCCGTGTACTCCTTTGGACCTCCTTTCAGAAGCGCCCGCCCGTTGCCAATCGGGTATCCCGCAACCCGGAGCGCCGCGCCGTCGAGCGCTAAATCAACCTTGGGCTTGAATGGATCACCCCAGACCCTCCCTTCGAGGATGAGGAAGTGCGCGCTTAGCGCTCCATACTCGAAGTGATCGAAGCGCACGCGGCCCTTGGCCTCGAAGTCCTCCCGCACCGTCTGGCGAATGTGCAGGTCGAAATCCGCGCCGCCCTCGAGGCCCGGCACGAATTGCTCGAAGTTGGGATCGCCGCTCACCTCGGGAATGCTTCCAACGACGTGGATGTCCGTCCTGCCCGCGTAGTCCACCTGTCCGTCCAGATGCAGGTCACCGCCTGCGTACTCCGCTTCCACCGAGTCGATGTTGAGCCCGTCGTCGCGCGCTCGGATCTTTGCAAAGAGGGCCGGGATGTGGATGTCTTCGTACTTGAAGCCCTCCGTTTCGATCTCGACCCCGAGGACGTCCGGGGTCTTCGGGTTGCTCGTCATCTCGATGCGACCCCCAACCGCGATTTCCGGTACGCCGCCGATCACCTCGGCTAGCTCGAGGCGAGGGCTGACGATCTCGATTCGAGTCACGCCCTCCGTTGGAACGTCCCCGTTGATCCGTGCGCGCCCTCCTGCCGTCTGTACGTCCGCTTGGAGGCGATAGTTCTCCTCGGGCCCCCAAAGGCGCACCCAGCCCGTCGCGTCTCCTTTGAGCGACTCCGCCCAGTCGAAGCCGACCTGGTAGAGCGTTTCGGCGCGAACCGGTTCCACGCGGACGAAGAGATCGAGGTCCCAAGGGTCTTCGGGGGCGCTGTCTTCGCGAGGGCTGTAGACGAGCTCGGCGGTCAGCTTCTCTTTCCCACGGCTCGCCTCCGCGGTCACCTGCGTGCCTCGCACGTCCGTGTGCACGCTGCCGACGATGTTGTCGATGCTCGCTTCGAACGGGAAGGGGCTAACCATACGGCCCTCGGCAGACCAGACCTCGATATCGGTTATCCAGTAGAACTCCATTCGACCCTTGGTGTCGAGGTCGACGACTCGGATGTTCTCGAGGCCGAGCAGCTCTCCGGTTACCTCGAGGTTGCGGAGGTCCATGTTGTCGACGATGGCATGGAACGGCTCTCCTACCGTGGGCGTTTGGTCGGCCGCTTCGAATGCCGCCAGGAACGTTGGCGCTCCTTCGCCATCGTCGATGAGGTCGACCCAGCCATTGGTTAGCTTGCCATAGTAAAAACGGAGACGCCCACGGAGACCGGCGATCGGATCGATGCCGAGCTCCACCGTTTCGCCGTAGATGATGGCATTGCCGTTGGGGTCGTAGACGAACGTGTCCTTCACGATCGTGTGCCAGAGCCGGAGCTGCGTGATGTAGCCAGCGTGCATGGTTCCGACCATTTGGTCGGAGACGAACTCATTGAGCATGTCGCGACCGATCCGCCGGCCGAGGTCTGTATCCAGGTGAAACAGAACGCTCGAGATGAGCGACACGATGGCAAGCAGCGGCCAGCCGAGAAACCAGCTCACCAAGCGCGAGATCCAGCGCATCAGTAGGCCTCACCGATGGTGAAATGGAAGGCTCCTGGCACGCCTCCGCGAATGAACTGGAAGATGTTGAACGCGTTGGGCGGCGCCTCTTCGCCGACGATCTGCCACTTGGGAATCAGGAAACCGAAGTCGAGACGGATCGGGCCGACCGGGGTTTGGTACCGGAACCCGAAACCCGCCGCGGCGCGAATGTAGTTGAATCGCCACACTTGACCCCGGTTCACGTCTCCGAAGTCCATGAACAAGGCTGTTGCAAAAGATTGCGTGACGGGAAGGCGCCATTCGATGCCAGCCTCCCATCGGCGAAGGCCGCCGTCGTTCCTGGCGTCGACGCCCTCACGGTTGAGCGAATTGATGCTTCCAGGGTCGCCTAGAAAGCCGCCAAAGAAGCCACGGTGACTCGTGGGCCCGCCTGAGCGGAGTCGATAGTTCTGTGGCCCGAGCGCCTGGCCGATGAGGTCCAAGCGATTGCGGTCTCGCGAAAACAGAAACATCGCGCCCATGCCGAAGCGAAACGCCAGCGTCGACGAAAGAGGCAAGGGCGCGTAGGCGCGAACCTCGGGGGTAACGCGAATGTACTGCCACGAGCGCCGTAGCTTGGCCGGCGACTGCTGGCTTCCGAGTTGAAAGAAGAACCCGGCGCGTGGGCTTCGCGAGTCGTCCCGCAGGTCGACGATGACGCTTTCGTCGAAGAAGACGACCTGGTAGCTCGTGGGGAATCTCGGGTCCTGATCGACTGTGCGATAGAGGTCGTAGTTCAAGGCGCCGACGAGCAGGAGCCGGCCGTCGAAGAATGGTCGCGAGAGGCTTCCGCGAACCTGAACGTCATGGCGGCGAAAGAGCTCGTACGGGTCTGGGCCCCAGTCGTGGCGAAGTTGAATCGTGGATGTCGTGCGTGGCTCGAGAAACGCCGGTCGCCGATACTCGACGCGGACCTCGTTCCCGAAGATGAAGCCTTGCCCAAACCGAAAGAACGGGTCGCGGGCGACGATTTTTGGGCGATCCTCGATGCGGAGTCGCCGAAAACCACCGATGAAGTTTCGGTGCTCGAACAGCCCGAACAAGTGAACGTCCGAAATGCGGGTGTCCTGCTCGAGGGTGAGTGTGGCAATCGTGCCGCTCTGGACTCCGGCGCCGATGCCCCAGCGGATGTTCTTGCCGGGCTCGACGGCGATGTTGACGTCGACGACCCCGGTGCACTGTTCCTCCCCGTCGCGTCGTGGAGTCGACGTCACATTCACGGACGCAAGCGCTCCCAGGGCATACACGGCTCGCTGGGCGTCCGCGATGTCGCTCAGGCGGAAGGCTTCTCCTGTCTTCAGGTCGGCGACATCCAAGATCGTATCGGCCGGCAGCGTGCCACTACCGGTGACGGTGATGTCGCCGAGCGCGCAAGAGGGCCCGGTCTCGACGAAGAACCCGATCGAAGCCTCTCTGGTTTCCCGACCGATCTCCACACGCCCCGAGACGTTACCGCAAGCGTAGCTCGCCTCTCTCAGCTGGCGCCGGATCGCGCGCTTGCTCCTCTCGTAGATCGATTCGTCGAACGGTTTGCCGACCTCGAGCTCGACGACGCTGTCGATCTTCTTCCGGTTCTCAGGTTCCCAGTTCTCGTGGCCGCTGACCTCGATCGATTTCACCAAGACTGGCTCGCCCTCTTCGATGTCGATTTCGATGCTGAGCTTGCAGCCTTCGTCGGCGCCTTCTCGGTCGCAGGGGGCTTGCCCGCCAGGCGCCACGACGATGCGGTCGTCGTTTGCCGCCGAGGGCGGGTCGAACTCGGTGCTAACGACAGCCGCGTCGTAGTAACCGCGCGCTCGATACCAGCGCTCGATTCGCTGCACGTCACGGTCGAACACCGCGGAATCCAGGGTGGGCCAGCCCTTGCGGAGCTTTTTCCAGAGGTCGAACGACACCCGGTTCCCGTCAAATGGCGGAACCCCGCAGTCTGGGTCGGCGCTGGTCCCGAACGCGAAGGTGACCCGCTCCCGCTCCTGGCTGGCGAGACAAGCCCTCAGGGCCTGGGGATCGAGCTCCTCCATCCCGTTGAAACGTATCCGGTCGATGCCGTATGCATCCTCTGGGATCGTCTTGCATCCGCTCGCCAGAACGAGCAGGAGGCAGATGCATAGCCGGCGAGCCATCTACCTAGGGCTTGTAGCGCGTGGAGCCCCAATTCCGCCAGCGAACAGCGTGATTTCGGCCATTTGGCGACGGTCCCCCCGGCTGCTACAGCTATCGACGCCGCGTCATGAAGCAGTACTTCGTCCAGACCTTTGGCTGCCAGATGAATGTCCACGACTCCCGTCGCATCGAGGAGGTCCTTCGGGCGAGCGGCTACCGTGAGGCAAGCGAGCCTGCTTTGGCCGATCTCCTGCTCGTCAACACCTGCAGCGTCCGTGAGAAGGCGGAGCACAAGTTGATGAGCCTTCTAGGAACGTTTCGGCCCTTCAAGGAGGCTCGTCGAGGCACGATTTTGGCCGTTACGGGCTGCGTCGCCCAGCAAGAAGGCGAGCGATTGCTTCGAAAAGCGCCCTTCGTCGACATCGTTCTGGGGCCGGACAACATCCCCGAGCTGCCCGCGCTGATCCGCGAAGTCGAACAGGGGGCCCCGCCGATCACCAGAACGGTGTTCGACATGGACGACCCGCAATTCCTCCGAGCCAAGCCTCAGGCAGATCACCGGGAAGTCACCGCGTACGTCACGGTGATGAAGGGCTGCGACGAGCGCTGCACATTTTGTATCGTTCCATATACACGTGGGTCCGAGCGATATCGGCCCGCCGACCAGATCGTCGGCGAGGTTCGCGACCTGGTCCAAGGGGGCGTCCGGGAGATCACCCTCCTCGGGCAGACCGTCAACTCCTGGCACGAACCCGGCGCGGATGCGGAGGCTAGTAAGTCCGAGTCGAGGCTGGCAGCGTCCACCTCTCGCTTTGCGGGGCTGCTCCGGCGGATCGCGGAGGAGGTCCCTGACCTCTGGCGGCTTCGCTACACGTCTCCTCACCCACGGCACATCACCGCTGAGCTGGTGGCGGCGCACGCTGACCTCGGGGTGCTTCCCTCGCACGTGCACCTGCCGGTGCAATCGGGTTCCGATCGCCTCCTTCGGCGGATGGCCCGCCGCTACACGGCCGAGGAGTACATCGCGCGGACCGACGCGTTGAAGCAGGCGAGGCCGGGTCTCACGCTTTCTGCCGATTTCATCGTTGGCTTCCCCGGGGAAACCGAGGAAGACTTCGAACAAACGCTCGAGCTGGCGCGGCGGGTCGGCTTCGTTGCCGCCTTTGCGTTCAAATACTCGCCGCGGCCTTACACGCCGGCGCTCAAGCTCGGCGATGAGGTTTCCGAAGAGGTGAAAGACGACCGCCTCGCGCGCTTGTTTGCCCTCGTCGAAACGCAACAGCAGGCGCACCTCCAATCGTTGGTCGGCCGGGATGTGCAGGTTCTGGTCGAAGGCCCTTCGCCAGGGGACACTGGGCGCTTTGCAGGGCGCAGCGAGCGGAACGAGATCGTCCATTTGATCGCGCCCGAAGGTCGCGACCCGACCGGTGAGTTGGTCACCGTGACGATCGACGAGCCGTTTCGCCACAGCCTGTCCGGCTACATGTCCGGGGCAGAGGCCCTCGGGGACCTCCGCCCACGTACGCGCCTTTCGGTGCTTGGTGCTGGAGGCGCAGCCTGAATCGCGACTCGCTTCGGGAGAGCCTTCGCGCGTGGCGCTTTGCGCTTCTGTACATGGCTCTGATTTTCGTGATTTCGTCGTTCGAGGTCGAAGTTCCGGGCCTTTCTCACGTCCCTCTGCGGGACAAGGGTATCCATTTCGTCGAGTACGCGGTGCTCGGCTGGCTCTGTGCCACAGCGTCCAGGCAGAGCTGGCCTTCCGCTTCGGCGTGGCGAACGGCGGCGTTCGCGGTCTTTGTTTCCGTGCTCTGGGGCCTCTCCGACGAGATTCACCAGGCGTTCGTGCCCGGTCGTTCCGCGGAGCTCAGCGATGTCGTGGCGGATCTGTTCGGCAGCATCGCCGGCGCCGCCTCCTCGCATCTTTTTTCGAACAGAACTGTAAGCTAGTGCACTGCAAAACTGGACCTAAAGCGACGCGTACCATTGACGCGTTCAGTCCTTATATTTAGGTTGTAGGTGCTGCAAACGAAACAGGTCGCAAGACAATAAGACAACATTTTTTGCCGGTGGATCCCCCCCATAAATCCCCCGGTTCTTCCCCGCCCGGTCGTGTCTCCCCCCTCCAAACGACCGGGCGACCCTTATTAAAATCCGGGGTCGAGACCGGGGCAGCGGCAGTGCCAGTATCAGCGCCAGTGTCAGTGTCAGCGCCAGTGTCAGCGCCCGCGGCAATGTTCAAGGGATGACCTGGACGCGCGCGGGGCTCGCTCCTACAGTTCGCGCCATGAAGCTTGGTGGAAAACGAGTGCGCGTGCTTGGCTCGGTGCTCGCCGCTTTGTTCGTCTTGAGCTGCGCCAGCTCCCAAACGCCTGGCGCGACGGAGCCAGAGGCCAGCGCTAGCGCCCAAGCCTTTGTCGACCCGCTTCCCTCCTGGAACGACAACAGCACCAAAGCACGAATCCTCGAGTTCGTCCGTGCCGTCACCGACCCTGAGGACCCGGCTTTCGTCGACCCCGACGATCGAGTGGCCACCTTCGACAACGATGGGACGCTCTGGGTCGAGCAACCGCTCTACGCCGAGCTCGCTTTCGCGCTTCATCGGGTAAACGACCTCGCGAAGGTCCACCCAGAATGGAAGGATCAACAGCCATTCAAAGCCGTCATCGAGGGCGACAGAGAGGCCCTGGTGGCTGCGGGGAGCAGGGGCATCATCGAGATCGTCATGGCTTCGCACACGGGCATGAGCACGACGCTTTTCGATACCATCGTCGCCGAATGGCTTCGAGACGCCCGTCATCCGAAGCTCCAAAAGCCCTATCCCGAGCTCCGGTACCAGCCGCAGCTGGAGCTTTTGCGCTACCTCGAAGCCAAGGGCTTCAAGACGTTCATCGTGTCAGGTGGAAGCGTCGAGTTCATCCGCATGTTTTCGGAAGAGGTGTATGGGATTCCGCGAGAACGCGTGATCGGGACGTCGATCGAAACGCGATACGAGGTTCAGGGCGGCAAGCCTACGCTATTGCGCCTGCCCAAGATCGACCACGTGGATGACAAGGCCGGAAAGCCGGTGGGCATTCACCAGCACATCGGCATTCGTCCAATTCTCGCATTTGGCAACTCCGACGGAGACTTCCAGATGCTGGAGTGGACCACCACGGGCAGCGCCGGTACGCGGCTGGGGCTGCTTCTTCACCATGATGACGCCGAACGGGAATACGCCTATGATCGCAGCAGCAGCGTAGGCAAGCTCGCTCAGGCGCTCGACGCGGCATCGGAGTCGGGTTGGCTCGTCGTCTCGATGAAGAATGACTGGAATGCGGTCTTCACCAAGAAGTAGAGGTTCCAAGATGTCGCGACCGATGATCTGTGGGCTGGCGCTCGCCTGCGCAATGCTGGCGGTCAGTGCATGCAAGGAATCCAAGACGGCAGCCGCTCCAGCCGCCGCAGACGACAGCCCGGTTCGCTTGCTGGACAAGGGGCAGCGGCCGCGGTCGGTGCTTCGCTACCGCGTTTCGGCGGGGACGACTACCAGCTCTACGACGACGTTTCGGGTTGCGAGCCTCGCTACCAGTGAAACGGACGCGGCGCTGACGATCCTGCCCGGCCTTCGCCTCGATATCGTTTCGGGACCTGCCGAGCTGACCGAGCGCGGCGTGAAATTCAAGGTCGATGTCGTGCGCTCGGAGGCTGTGGTGCCGGACGAGTTCGACGATGACCTGGCCGACCAGCTCCGCGACGGAGCGGCGCTTGCCGAGCGCATCGGCGGTTGGGTCGAGTTGGACGACCGCGGCCAGGTGCTGGATGGCGCCCTCAACCAACGGACCAAGCGCTCGGATGTCCCGGTGCGGCTGCTTCGCATGATCGTCAATTCTCGCGAAACATTGACACGCGTTTGGCTTCCCGAAGAGAAGGTCGGCCTTGGCGCGCGATGGGAGTCCCGCCGGCCCATCAAAGTATACGGCTTCGACTTGCAGCAGGTGGACACCTACACCTTGGTCGACCGGGTGGGAGACGAGCTGATGCTCAACGTCACCGTGCAGCAGATCGCGCTTCCGCAGACCATCGAGTTCCCCGAGGAGGAGATCGTCATCTCGGTCCAGTCGATGACCTCACGGGCCGATGGGCAGATCATTCTTGATCTCCGCGCACTCGAATCCGACGCGTCGGCCAACGGTACGGCCGAGGATCACCTCCTCGTCAAGACGTCAGAGGGTGCCGAATCGATCGACATCAAGGAAGAGTTCGAGGTTCAGGTCGCCAATACCACTTCGCTCGGCAGCAGCGCGCCGGTGCCGGATGACACGAAGGCCCGTCGGCGCGGCAAGCGGCGCTAGTCGTCGACCTAGGCGATCGCGTGGGGGCGCTGGGTCGGGACAAACCGATGGGTCGCAGGTCCGCGACCGGCATTCACTCATCGACCTTCAGTATGGCGTGAAATGCGTCCTGCGGGATCTCGACGCTGCCGACCGCCTTCATGCGTTTTTTGCCCTCTTTTTGCTTCTCGAGGAGCTTGCGCTTTCGCGAAATGTCGCCTCCGTAGCACTTCGCGGTGACGTCCTTTCGCAGGGCGCGAACGGTTTCGCGGGAGACGACTTTGGACCCGATCGCCGCCTGGATGATCACCTCGTACTGCTGTCGCGGCACGATCTTCTTGAGCTTCGCCGCAAGCGCGCGCCCCAAGTAGTAGGCCTTGTCTTTGTGAACGACGGCGCTCAGGGCATCGACCTTCTGGCCGTTGAGCAACATGTCGAGGCGAACCAATGGGTTTTCGCGATATCCGGCGAGCTCGTAGTCCATCGAGGCGTAGCCCTTGGTTGCGCTCTTGAGCTTGTCGAAGAAATCAAAGAGCACTTCGGCGAGTGGCATCAGATAAGTGATGATCACGCGTTCGGGCGAGGCATATTGAATGCCCTGCTGTTCGCCACGGCGGTCCTGGCAGAGCTTGATGACCGCGCCGACGAACTCGGCCGGCACGTGGATCGACACGTTGAAGTAGGGCTCTTCGACTCGAATGCGGCCGTCTGGAATCTGCGACGGGTTGTCGATGTCGAGGGTTTCCTCTTCGGTATGCACGCGGTACACGACGCTCGGCGCGGTGGTGATCAGCCCGAGGTTGTACTCGCGCTCGAGCCGCTCCTGGATGATCTCCATGTGCAGAAGCCCGAGGAAACCGCAGCGGAATCCAAAGCCAAGCGCGTCCGAAGTCTCCGGTTCGTACATGAAGGCCGCGTCGTTGAGATTGAGTTTCTCGAGCGCGTCGCGAAGCTCGGTGTACTGGTCGCTGTCGGTCGGGAAAATCCCGCAGAACACCATCGGCTTGACGTCCTTGAAGCCTGCGAGTGCTTCCTTGGCAGGGTTCTTCGCCAAGGTGATGGTGTCGCCGACCTTGGCGTCTTGCAGCGACTTGATGCTCGCCGCGAGGTAGCCCACCTCGCCGGGTCCCAGATGGTCGACCTCCTTTTGGAAGGGTGTGTACACACCGAGCTCGGTGGCCTCGTGCTCCGCGCCGGTGGCCATCAGACGGATCTTGTCGCCCTTGCGAACTGTCCCATCCTTGACGCGGATCATGCAGACCGCGCCTCGATAGCTGTCGTACCAGCTGTCGAAAATCAGCGCGCGCAGAAAACCGCTGTCGTCGGTCTCGGGTGGCGGCACCCGCTCGACGACCGCTTCGAGAATTTCCCGCACGCCTTCACCCGTTTTGGCGCTGCAGGCGAGAAGCTGCGAGCAATCGAGCCCGATGACTTGCTCGACCTCTTGGCGCACGCGATCCACGTCCGAGCTTGGCAAGTCGACCTTGTTGAAGACCGGAATGATCTCCAAATCGTTCTCCACGGCCAGATAAACATTTGCCAGGGTCTGAGCTTCAACCCCCTGCGTGGCGTCGACCACCAGGAGGGCGCCATCGCAGGCCGCGAGCGAACGCGAGACCTCATAGCTGAAATCGACATGCCCCGGCGTGTCGATGAGGTTCAATTGATACGTCTTGCCGTTGGCGGCGGTGAACGGAAGCCGGACTCCCTGGGCCTTGATGGTGATGCCGCGCTCCTGCTCGAGGTCCATCCTGTCGAGCAGCTGCGACTTCTGCTCTCGCGCCGAAACCGCCCCAGTCACATCGAGGAACCGATCGGCAAGGGTGCTCTTGCCATGATCGATGTGCGCGATGATGCAGAAGTTACGGATATGCTGGAGATCTTGCGACAAAGTGCGACCTGTCTAGCCTCGTGCCAGGTCGGCAGCAATGCGCCGTCGTTACCCCTTTTGGGGTGGCGAGGCATCCAGCGACATTTGGCCCGGAAGCTCGTCCTGATGACTTTCCAAGACGAGGTCGATGCCCTCGCGAATGTAGACGGCCACGGGCACTTTCGTACGCTCGTGCAGGAGCTTCAGCCGCTCGTTTTGTTCGGGCGTGATGTAAACCGTCGTCGAGATCTTTTTGCGCGCCATTCGGACCCCAGCAGTGGCATGAAGCTACATGGCACCATATATATTGTCAATCGGAGGGTCACAGACTTGCGCTGGACCCTCGATCCCCACTATTCTTAGGAGATTACGGGTTCTCGGGGTACCTAGAAGTGGCCACAAACATGAGCGATTTCGCACATGCGTGGGTTGGGCTCGCCATCTTGGTGAGTCTGCCGGCGCTGGCGTGCGGCAAGGGTTCCTCGAGCACGGTCCCACGCGGCTCGATGGCCAACGCCACGCCATGCGAGGGGAACCAGTTCATCGCGACGGACGTCAACGAAGACGGGCGGGTCGATATTGAACACATCGAGCGCAACGGCCGTCGATTCTGCACCAAGGCAGACATGAACTTTGACGGCAAAGTCGACGTGGAACGGTTTTACGAAGTGGATGGCGTGCAGGTCGCCAAGGAGCGTCACGACTTCGACTTCGATGGGCGTCTCGACCAGCTGTCGTTTTTCCAGGCTGGCCAGCTTGTCCGCAAGGAGCTCGACACGAACTTCGACAACACGATTGATACGTGGCTTTGGTGCGAGGGCGGTTGGGTCGTCCGGGCCGAGCGCGATCGGCAGCGTGATGGAAAAGCCGACGTCTGGGAAGTCTACGAACAGGGCTTGATGACCGAGGCGAAGTACGATGACGACAACAACGGTCGCGTCGAGAAGTGGGATTCGTTTCGTGGCGGCAAGCTAGTGCTGACCCAATATGATGACAACGGAGACGGCGAACCCGATCGCAGCCAAGACATGCCCTTGCAGAGCATGGGCCAGGCGGAGGACGCGCTTCGATGCGAAAGCGGCAAATGATGAAACAACTACTGCTGGCCCTCTTTAGTCTGGCCGTTTTGGGTTGTGGTTCGAAGGACCCCCAGCCGGTCACGAGCCCTGGTTCCGCTCAACGCGAGCCGACGAGCGGCGGGGAGTTTTCCGATGGCGGACGCTGCATGCCTGACGGTCCGGGCTACGAGGTCAGCGAGTACGACACCTCTGGGGACACGACGCCCGACGTGCGAAAGCTCTTCAAGACCATGGGCGAGGGCAGCCTTTCACGCCTGGTTTTGGTGTGCCGTGAGGCGGATTTGAACGGTGACCGCCGCAAGGACATCGTGCGCCTCTACAGCGAAGAAGGAAGGCCGATGCTCGAAGAGGCGGACCGTGATTTCGACGGCCGCATGGACGAGGTGACCCAGTACAGCAATGGAAGGGTGAGCCTTCAGGAAATCGACACGAGCGGCAATGGAATGATCGACACCAAGATCTTCTACGAAGGTGGCCAGCCCGTGCGAGCTGAGCGTGACATGAAGAATCGCAGCACCGTCGCCGAATGGCGCCCCGATCGCTGGGAGTACTACGTCGACGGCCGCACCGTCCGCATCGGCACCGACGTCGACGGCGACGGCAAAGTTGACCGCTGGGACCGCGACGAAGAACGCCTGAGAAACTCCGCCCTCGCCAACCAACGCACAACCGAAGTCAGCCAGTAGCTCGACGACGGGCCCAGCGGCAACGCCCATGGAAAAGGGGACAGTCCCCTTTTCTAGAAAAAGGGGACAGTCCCCTTTTCGGGCGCTAGGGTCCGGCGGTGGAACGCCTCCAAAAGGTCCTCGCCCGAGCCGGGGTGGCGTCTCGGCGCGCGTCCGAGCAGCTTATCCTCGCCGGGCGCGTCCGCGTGAACGGGCGCATCGTGACCGAGCTTGGCACCAAGGTCGACGCGCACAAGGATCGCGTTGAAGTCGATGGAAGGCGTCTCGTTGCGGAGAAGCCGGTGTACTATCTCCTGCACAAGCCGCGGGAGATGGTGACGACGCTCGACGATCCGGAGGGAAGGGCGACCATCGCGGACCTGCTGCGGAAGATCCCCGAGCGCGTCGTGCCCGTGGGCCGGCTCGACTATCACACGAGCGGCGCGCTTCTGGCGACCAACGATGGCGACATGATCGACGCACTTCTGCGGCCGGTTTCCGGAGTGCCCAAGGTTTACGCCGTGAAGTTTCAAGGCCACCTCGACGTGGAGGAGCTCGATGCCCTGCGAAACGGCGTAAGGCTCGACGATGGCTACCGCACCAAGCCCGCCGAGGCGTTCGTGCTTCGACAGGAGCAGAACCACAGCTGGGTCCAGCTCACGCTGACCGAGGGAAAAAACCGGCAAATTCACAGGATGGGCGACGCGATTCACCGCCGTGTGATGCGGCTCGCGCGGCAGTCGTTCGCGGGCATCAGCATCGATGGCCTGCGGCCAGGCGAGTATCGGGAGCTCAAGCGCGACGAGCTTCAGCAGCTCAAGAAGCAATTCCTCAATCCGTATCGGCGTGCCCACGAAGCCTCCACAGGAGGGTGAACGCGGTGGGTACGACGAAGAGCGTGAACACGGTCGAGAGCAGAAGGCCGCCGAGCACGATGGCGCCCACGCCGCGGTAGAGCTCGGAGCCCGAGCCGGAAAAAATCACCATGGGCAGCAGCCCGGCCAGCGAAGTCGCGGTCGTCATGAAAATGGGCCGCACGCGGGCCTCGACGGCAAGCGGGACGGCTTCCCTGAGGCTAGAGCCCGCGCGCAGCCTGGTAATCGAGCCATCGACCACGAGAATGGCGTTGTTCACGACGACGCCGATGAGGATCAGAAAGCCGAGCGCCGTCATCAGGTCGAGCGGCTGCTTGCCGAGCAGGGCATTGACCAACCACAGGCCACCGGCGCCACCCGCGGCCGCGAGTGGCACGCTCATGAGCACCGCAAGCGGCGAGATGAAATCTTCAAACAGAGCCGCGATCAGCAGAAAGCAGATGACGAGCGCGAGCAATAGAATGTTCCCGAACTGCTTTTGGGCTAGCTCGAGCTTGCCCGCGGCACCGCTCAGCACGAACTGGACGCCCGCCGGGACGGCGCCTTCTCTTTCGAGGTTGCCGATCACCTCGTTGCGGATCGTATCGATGGCATCTTCGAGCGCCAGATCCTCGGGTGGCGACACGTTGAGGGTGATCGCTCGGCGGCGTTCGAGGTGACGAATCACCGAAGGCCCGAGGCGTTCTTCGATGTCGGCGAGCGAGCCGAGGGGGACCGTGCGCCCGCTGGGGGTCGCGACCGGCGCCGACAAAAGGGCAGGCGCGTCAGGAAGAAGCCGATCGCCATCGGTCACCGCGCGCATGACGACATCGAGCTTCGGTGAGCCCTCGGGCGTGTACTCGCCGATGATCGCGCCGTCGATCAGGGCGTCGACGACCAGACCAAGCTCGGCGCCCCCCATTTGAAGCTGCGCCGCCTCTTTGCGTCGGGGGATCACGTGGAGCTCCGGCGCGCCGGGGTCGAGGCTCGGCTCGGGCCGGATCTGAGCGCCCGGAAGAGCCGTGCGAAGGTCTCCGAAAAGACGCCCACCCACCTCGCTAAGGGTCTGCAAATCCGGGCCTTGGATGTCGATCTCCACGACGCGGCCTCCGCCGATCGATCGGCCGAACAAGGATGCCTGAGTTGCAAACGAGATCATGCCTGGGACCTTCGACTGCACGCGCCGCAAGAGGTCTAGCATTCGGCCTACATCTTCCTTGTGCTCGGCGACGGCGCCCGCGAACACGCGGTCTGGGCTTCCCACGAAGAAGCTTCGTCGGATGTTGGCTTCGCCGTCCGCCTCGACACCGGTGTAGCGCGCCATCTCGCTTTGAAGTCGGTTCCCCGTCGCCTCGAGCTCTTCGATCGAGTAGCCGGGGGGTGGAATCAAGATGCCGAAGACCAGGTTGCGGTTGCCGGTGGGCAGGTACTCCATCGGTGGCAGTAGCGCCCAGGTTACCAGAACCGAAGCCACGACGGCGAAGGTGACCGTCGATAGCGAGCGTCGCGTCGAGCTGCAGAGCCAACGCACTTGCTCGGTGATGCGGGTACGAAATCGTCGGCCGAAGTCCGTTAGGCCGCCGATGTCGAGGGTCTTGCCGCGGGAGAGGAGGCGCGCCGCAAGGCTTGGAATCACCAAAACCGACACGACCAGGGAGACCGACACCGCGAGCGCAATGGCAACCGCCACATCGCGCAAGAGCTCCCCAACTTCGCCTTGCCACAGGACGATGGGAATGAAGACGGCAACGGTGGTCGCGGTCGACGCGACGAGCGCGCCCCAGACGTCACGGATGCCTCGATACGCCGCCAGCTTCGTGTTGGGGGCGCGGGTCCGCCACGTGTCGATACTTTCGAGTGCGACGATCGAATTGTCGACGACCATGCCGATGGCGAACGTGATGCCGGCGAGCGAGACGACGTTGATCGTGCGGCCAAGCGCCTGCATGCCCAGGGCCGTTGCAAACGCGCAGACGGGGATGGCCACGCTGACGACGGCCGATGCCCCAAACGTCCGCAGGAACAAGAAGAGGACGATGACCGCGAGGATCGCCCCGAGAAGCAGATTCTGTTCGACCAGGTCGAGGGCGCCTTCGATGTACTCGACCTGGTCGGCGAGGATTTCGATTTGAAGTCCTTCGCGATCGAACTTCTCCCGCTGAAGTCGAGCGATGACCTCGTGCACCTCGCGCGTAACCTCGAGCACGTTGGTGCCCGCCTCGCGGGAGAGCAGCATCACCATGGCGGGCCGGTCCTGCACGAGCGCCACGCCCACCGGTTTTCGCAGCGCCAGCTTCACCGTCGCCACATCGCCCAGGAGGATCGGGGTGCCGTCGCTGCTGGCGCCGAGAACGACTTCTTCGAGCGCGGACGGCGTTTGCGGAGCGATGGCCGTCCGCACCAGGTAGCGCCGCTTCCCGAGGGTGACGTCTCCCCCCGACAGATCGCGGAGCTCACTTCGCACCCGGTCGGCAACGTCCTGCACCGAAAGGCCACGGGCCCCGAGCGCCTGTGCATCGAAGAGCACGTGAACCTCGGTGTCCTGTCCTCCGATGAAGAAGATGCCCGCCACGCCCGGAATGCGATCGATTTCGGGCAAAACCTCGTCCTCGACCCAGGTGCGATAGGCCGCGACACTTCCCTTCTTCGGATCGCGAATTGCAACTACAGCCAGTGGCGGCCCTGCGCTGTTGGCGGTCTCGACGACGGGCTCCCGTACCGAATCGGGATAGCTCGAAACCTGGCTGAGGTTGTTGGTCACGCGGACGAGAGCCTCTTCGATGTCCGTGTCCACTTCGAACTCGAGTGTGATGCTCGCGCTGTTCATGCTTGCGCTCGACTCCATGCGGGTGAGCCCTTGCACGTTCTTGAGCACCTCCTCTTGCGGCTCGAGGATCTCGGTCTCGATCTCCAAAGGTGCTGCGCCCGGCCAGACCGTGCTCACGCTGATCGTGGGGGTCGCGATGTCGGGGGTGAGTTGAATCGGAAGGTCCATGACCGAGAGCGTGCCGAAGAGGATGACGAGCACGATGCCGACCACGACCGAGATCGGCCGCTGAATGGCGACCCAGATGAGCCCACTAGGCTGCTCGTCGTGCGGGGGTGACTCGTCCGTCATCTGCCGCTCAGTCTTCCAACACGATCAAAGGCTGCCCGGGGAACACGCGTTCGTTGCCTCGTGTCAGCACCGAGTCCCCGGCCGCAAGCCCGTCGGCCCTGACCAGCACCTCATCCCGCCCCCGTGCCACGATTTCGACCGGCACAGGTTCTGCCTTGCCGTCGACCGATTTT
>CAVPIE010000013.1:0-49577 GCA_963704865.1 uncultured delta proteobacterium
GTTCGACCCCTGTCCCGCCCACCGGTTCGTCAGGTCTTTTTTCCCTGGATCTTGCGACTTTTGGCCCTAGGTTTGCTAACTACTAGTCAGTGACTGACCGACGGTCAGTGGTCACGGAGGGCAAGCATTGGCCGTAGCGGCACGTAGGGAGCGGGAACGGACGGCGCGGCGCGAGGCGATTCTCGATGCGGCGCAGGAGTTGATTGCGTCCGAGGGATACTACGGGGTTCGCATGGATGCGGTGGCCGACGCCGCGGAGCTGAGCAAGGGGACGCTGTATCTCTACTTCGAGAACAAGGATGCGCTGTGTGCGGCGGTTGCGACGCGGCTCATCGACGAGTTCATTCCGCGTATCGAGGGCGCAATCAACGAAGCGGAGAGCGGTCTCGACGGGGTTCGTGCGCTGCTCCAAGCGTACTACGACCGAACGGTTGAAAACCCCCACCATTTCCGCTTCGCACTCGCCTGGCTGAGCGCTGGCGAACGCATGGATGACTCGACCGAAGCGTTTCAGACGTACCGGGGGCGTGTCGGCCGCATGTTGTCCCTGGTCGTCGCGACGCTGCAGCGCGGGCAGGCCGATGGAAGCATTCGAGCCGACGTCGATCCACTCCCGCAAGCAATGCAACTTTGGACCAGCTTCCTCGGCATCGTCTTGGTGGGGCTCAACCGGGAAGCCATGGAGCAACGAATTCCGGTTCCAGTGGACTTGAATCAGCTGGTGCCCCTACACCTCGACGCAATGCGCAGGGCGCTTTCGAGCAAAGGAACTTCGTGATGCGTGCAGTGTTTCTCATCTTCTTGGTGTCGGCGCTGGCTGTCGGTTGCAACTATCGCAAGGAAACCGACATACCGCCGCCCGTGGAGGTACCGGACACGTTCTCGGAAGGATCCGAAGCACCGCCAACGCCCGAGACTGAATCCGGGCCCGACGCCCTGCCCCAGGCCAAGACCGGACCGGAGACAATTCGCGATGTGCGCTGGTGGCGTCAGATGGGCGACCCGACGCTGACGGCGCTCATCGAAGAGGCGCTTAGGCGGAACCAAACCGTGCGCGCCGGCTGGGCGAGGGTGCAGCAAGCTCGGTACATCGCCAACCAAGTTCGCGCCGCGCGCATGCCGCAGATCGGGGCGGTGGGAGCTTTCGGCGCGGCCCGGAACATCACGCCGTTTGCGGAAACGACTTCACTCGACGCAACTGGGTCGATCCCAGTTTCATACGAGGTGGACCTCTTCGCAAGGCGCGCCCGCGAGCACCAAGGCGCCAAGCTAGACGCCCAAGCCGCACGGCTCGATCAAGAGGCGCTGGCCATTTTAATTTCGGCCGAAGTCGCGGAAGCCTGGTTCGACTCGGTCAATTCACGTGTCGAAGTCGCGGTCGTCAAGGAGCAGCTCGACACGGACCTTCGGTTCCTCGAGCTTGTCGAGCTTCGCTACCGCGAGGGTCTGAACTCCGCGGTCGACGTACACCAACAGCGTCAACGCGTCGCGAGCCAACGTGCCCTCCTCGCCCTAGCCGATGGCAGAACCGACCTGACCGACCAGCGGCTTTCCATTTTGCTGGGTGAGGCACCTGGCCGACAGTTCCCGATCGATGGCAAGACGCTACCCGAAATCGGTCCGACGCCGGTCATTCAAGTTCCAGCCTCCCTGCTGGACGCGCGCCCCGATATCCGAGCCGTCCAGACGCGTGTGGAAGCGGAGGATCGACGAGTCGCTGCTGCCGTCGGTGCACGACTTCCCCAACTCAACCTCGACTTCACTCCTTCGTACACATGGCTTCGATCCAAGATCACCTCCACGGGCGCCTTCGGTGGCGCCCCAGGTGACACGACGCCTGCAATCACAGCAAAGGGCTTCACCTGGAATGCGGGTGCGAACTTGTCTGTTGCGCTGTTCGACGGCATTGCCGGCAGATCGCAGATCAAAGCCCAGCGGGCGGTCGTGGACCAACTCCTGGAGCTTTATGCCGAAACCATTCTCACCGCGCTGTTTGAAGTCGAAAGCTCATTGGTGCTGGAGCGCCAAGAGCGCCTGCGGATTCAGTTCCTCGAAGACGAGTTCCGCTTGGCCAACATCACGCTCGAGGCCACCCGTGATCGCTACCGCGCCGGCCTCAGCGACTTTTTGCCGGTCTTGACCGCGCTGGCCACACGGCAGGTCTCCGAGCTCCAGCTCGTGGCCTCACGCCGGCAACTGGTTTCCTATCGCGTCCAGCTCTATCGAGCGTTGGGCGGCGCGTGGCCCGAAGAATTTGGAGAGCCTGAAGATGACTAAGCGAAGCGAGCGTCGCCTCAAATGGGGCCTGTCGATCGGTGTGCTCGTCGCTGCGATCCTGGCGGCCTACGTCCTCATCGTCACGAAGGCCGAGCCGCCGCGCGCGGAGAAGCCGCTCGAAGGAACGCTGGTCGATGTCATCCAGATCGATGCGAGCCGGCACGAGGTCGACCTGCACGCCAAGGGCACCGTCGTTCCCGCCCAAGAAGTCGTCCTGCAAGCCGAGCTCGGTGGGCGCGTCGTCTGGCAGAGCCCGGAGCTCGTCGCAGGCGGCCGGTTCAAAGAAGGCCAGCCGATCGCCAAGATCGACCCGCGCGACTACCAGCTCGCCGTCGAGTCGTTTCGCTCCGAGGTCAACCGCGCCAAGCTCGACCTCGCACTCGAGAAGCGCCGCGGCGAAGTGGCCAAGCGCGAGTGGAGCTCCTTCGGCGAGATGGACGCCTCCGACGAGCAGAGTGCGCTCGCCCAGCGCGAGCCACAGCTCGAATCAACCAGGCTGGCACTCAAGGCTGCACAGAGCGCGCTCAAAAAGGCGCAGCTCGATTTGACGCGCACCACCCTGCGCGCGCCGTTCAACGCGATGGTGGTTTCCGAGAGTGTCGATACCGGTCAGCTCATCAGCCCTCAGTCCACAGTCGCAAAACTGGTTGGCACCGACGAGTACCGCGTGCAGGTATCGGTCCCGGTTGCGGCTTTGCGAACCGTCCGAGCCCGCACGGACGACACCCCTGGCTCCGAAACGAAGATCATCCAGCATGTCGGCGCAGAGACCATCGTACGTCGGGGCGAAGTGATTCGGCAGCTTCCGGACCTCGATCCAGGCGGGGCGATGGCGCGCATCTTGGTCCGCATCGAGAACCCCCTTGGGAAACCCGGCGACCTTCCGTTGCTCCTCGGCTCCTTCGTGGACGTCGAGGTTGGCGCCCAACCCATCGACAACGCCATCCGCGTCCCTCGGGTCGCGCTGAGAAACGGGCGAAGCGTCTACGTCATGAATGATCAGGATCAGCTCGAGATTCGCGACGTCCAAATCGCATGGACCGAACCCGATGCAGTGCTCGTCACAAGCGGCCTAAGGGCCAACGAGCGCGTGGTCACCAGCCGCATCCCCACGCCCGTGCCCAACATGCTCCTCAGAACCCTGGCGGAGAATCCTGAGGCGGCACCCGGTGACCCAAGCGAGCCCGCCGCCCAAGCCAGGCCATGACCGACCCCGCCAAGTTCGACCCAGACAAAGAGCGCGGCGTCATCGCCTGGACGGCGAAGAACGCCGTTGCGGCCAATGTCTTGATGCTCATCCTGATCGTCGGGGGCATCGTGACCTTGGCGTCGGGCATCAAGCAGGAAGTGTTCCCGGAGGTCGAGCTCGATGTCGTCTCGATCAGCGTCATCTATCCCGGCGCGAGCCCTGCGGAAGTCGAGCAGGCCGTCGTGCTTGCGGTCGAAGAGGCGGTTCGGGGCATCGATGGCGTCAAGAAGGTCACGTCCTCGGCGATGGAGGGGCAGGCAAGCACCTTGGTCGAGCTCTTGCTCAACAGCGACAAAGACCGAGCGCTCAACGACGTGAAGAGCGCCATCGACCGCATCACCTCGTTTCCTGAAGACGTCGAGCGCCCAACCGTCAGCCTTCTTTCGAACCGGCAACAGGTCATCTCGATCGTTCTCTATGGCGACGTCGATGAATCCACCTTGCGCTCCGTCGCGGAAAACAGCCGTCGAACGCTGCTCCAAGACCCACGCATCACCTACATCGAGCTCTCCGGGATTCGCCCTCTCGAAATCAGCATCGAAGTCCCGCAAGCGGAGCTCCGAAGGCACGGATTGACGATCGACGAGGTCGCAGCGCGTGTCCGGGCCGCATCGGTCGAGCTCCCTGGCGGAGGCGTGAAGACGACGGCCGGCGAGGTCTTGCTGCGGACGACCGAACGGCGCGACCGGGGCAACGAGTTTGGCAACATCGTCCTGCTCAGCCAGCCCGATGGCTCGCAGGTGCGCGTTCGCGACGTGGCGATCGTGCGAGATGGCTTCCGGGAAATCGACAAAGAGGCCACGTACAACGGCAAACCGGCCGTGATGATCAACGTCTTCCGCGTCGGTTCCGAGACTCCGCTCACCGTCTCGGCCGCGGCGAAAGAGTACGTCACCGAGCTCCAAGCGACCTTGCCCGATGGCCTCTATGCGGCGAACTGGTTCGACACCGCCGAGATGTACGAGGGGCGACTTTCGCTGCTCTTGCGCAACGCGCGCATCGGTCTGCTTCTGGTGCTTCTGACGCTTGCCTTGTTTCTCGAAGCGCGGCTCGCGTTTTGGGTGACGCTCGGCATCCCGATTTCGTTTGCAGGCTCCCTGCTCTTCTTCCCCGTGACCGACGTCTCGATCAACATGATCTCGCTCTTCGCGTTCATCATCACGCTCGGCATGGTCGTCGACGATGCCATCGTTGTCGGGGAAGCGATCTACAAGCAGAGGATGGACGGGAAGGGGCGGCTCGAAGCGGCCATCGGCGGGGCCAAAGAGGTCGCACGGCCGGTCATTTTCGCGATCCTCACGAGCTGCGTCGCGTTCGCGCCGATGCTGATGGTCCCGGGGCCCATGGGGAAGTTCTTCCGCGTCGTCCCGATCGTCGTCATTGCGGTCTTGATGATTTCACTCGTCGAATCGCTCCTCATTTTGCCGGCCCACCTTTCGCACCCCATGCCCTGGTGGCTCAGGATCGTGCTCTCGCCCTACCTCTGGTTCATGCGCCTCGTCTCGAAGATCGACATGCCGCATCGACTCCAGCACCACATTCAACACACCTACCTTCCGATCTTGGATAAGGCGCTGCGCTGGCGTTACTTCACCATCGCAGCTGGCGTGGCGCTTTTGATCGGCACGCTCGGCTACGTGGCCGGTCGGATTCCGTTCACCTTTCTTCCGAAGGTCGAGGGCGACCTGATCACGGCCCACCTGAAGATGCCCGTCGGCACGCCCGTTTCCGAGACCGAGCGCATCGCAGACGGGATCGCCGGGGTCGCTCAGTCGATCGTCGACGCAGAAGACGCCAAGACCGATGGACCCACGATGTCCCGCGGCTTGTACGAGGAAGTCGGCGCGATGAGCGCGCTCGAATCGGGCCCCGAGGGCTCCATGTCGACCGAAGGAAGCCATTACGCCACGGTGATGATGTATCTCATCGACGCCGGCGAACGGGAGCTGACTACGCAGAAATTCGTCCAGCGCTGGCGCGACGAGATCGGCGAGATCCCCGGGGCGGACTCGCTTACGTTTTCATTCGAAGTCGGCGTCGAGCCGGGCAAACCGATCGAGGTTCAGCTGATCCACGACGACGTGCCCACCCTCGAAGCGGCCGCCGAGCGGCTCGCCATCGAGATCTCCGCCTACAGCGGCCTTCGCGACATCGACAGCGGCGTCACCAAAGGCAAGGATCAGCTCGACTTTCGGCTCACCGACGCCGCCCTGGCCCAAGGCATGACCGAGTTCGAGCTCGCGCGACAGGTTCGTGCAGCATTCTTCGGCGCGGAGGCCGTTCGTCAGCAGCGAGGTCGTGACGAGGTTCGCGTCTACGTCCGATTGCCGCTCGACGAGAGGCAGTCGCTTTACAACGTCGAAGAGCTCATCGTGCGCACGCCCACGGGCGGGGAGATGCCGCTCTCCCAGGCTGCCGTCGTCACCCGCGGCCAGGCCTACACAATCATCAAACGAACCGACGGGCGCCGCAACATCAGCGTCACCGCAGACGTCGCGGACGAAGACGCCAACGCCAATGACATCAACGCGCAGATCGTTCAGCGCGAGCTTCCGCAGCTGCTCGCAGACATCCCCGGGCTCTCGTACAGCCTCGGCGGCGAGCAGGAGCGGCAGGCCGAAACCATGGGCGCCCTCGGCCTCGGCTTCATCCTGGCCTTGATCGTGATGTTCTCGATGCTCGCCGTCGTGTTCCGCAGCTACTCGCAACCGATCCTCGTGATGTCGGCGATTCCGTTTGGCATGGTGGGCGCGGTCTGGGGCCACGTCGTCATGGGGTTCTCCTTGAGCCTCATGAGCATGATGGGGCTGGTCGCGCTCTCCGGCGTCGTCGTCAACGACTCGCTGATTCTCATCGACGCCATCAACCGCTTTCGCGAAGACGGCATGAGCTCCTGGGAGGCGGTCGTCGCCGGTGCCGCGCGGCGCTTTCGTCCGATTCTGTTGACCTCGCTCACGACCTTCTTCGGCTTGGCGCCGATGATTCTCGAGACCTCGGTGCAGGCTCGCTTTTTGGTGCCGATGGCGGTGTCGCTCGGTTTCGGGGTCCTGGCGGCCACGATGATCATGCTGCTCATCGTGCCCTGCGCCTACATCATCCTCGAAGACGCGCGACGCCTCGGGAGCAACTTCGGCGCACGGCTGCGCGGCCAGCCGACGATGCCGCCGCCCGAAGCGATCACGCCATCCGACGCGGACGTCGAGCTGCTTACGGCAGAGTGATCGCGACTCGGCTCAGGACGCCGCCGAGAACGTCCACGTGCCCGTCGCTGCGTGGTTGCGGTTCAGCTCGACCGGCTTTCGCATGAGGCCCATCGCGGCAACCGTAGAGTGCATCCCCGCCCAACGGGCAAGGCTGCGGTACGCGACGAGCTGCGAGCCACCGGGGTTACGCTTGGCGTGGTCCTTGGCGACTTCGAAGACCTCGAGGTAGCGCTGCACGCAGGAGTCGGGATCGGAACGATCCTTGGCGTTGCTGGTGGCCTGTTCGGACATCTGCTGGCGAAGCGTGGCCTTGCTCAGCAAGAGCTCGGCGTAGGCGCCGAACTGGCGGTCAGCGTCCTCGCCCTTGGGGTCGACCAGGAAGCCGTCTTCGCCGTCGGTCACCTGACCGGCAACACCCATGCCGTCGTCCATCGCGACGACCGGAAGGCCGCACCAAAGCGCCTCGCTGATGACCTGACCGTAGGTTTCGGACAGGGAGGTGTATACGAAGAGGTCGGCGTGCCGGAACCAGGCCGGCATCTGCTGAAGCGACTGCTCGCCCACGAAGTAGGTTCGGTGGTCGACACCGAGCTCCTTGGCGAGCTCCTTGAGGTCCTCGCTCTCGGGCCCGTCACCCACGAGCGTGAGCGTGGCGCCTTCAACGCGGGGGTAGACGTACTGCGCGAAGATACGGAGCAGGCGATCGACTTCCTTCTCGCGTGCATGGCGGCAAACGACGAGAAGCCGGGCGCCGGGCTTGGCCTCGGGCGCGAAGGGATCATCCTGGCCTGTTTGGTCGAAGATGCGCTTCTCGATGGCGCGCGGAATCACGTGAATCGGAACTTCGACGCCGCGGTCCTGCCAGTAGCGCTTGAGACCGGGGCTCAGACAAACGAGCGCATCGCCGGCGTTGTAGGCATCGGTCGTGTTCGATTCGACCCAGGGCATGACCCGCTCTTCGAAGAGCCGATTGACCGAGGACACTTGGTGGAGCGCGTCGGGAAGGACGACGTTGTACACGCTCGGCATGTGGACGGTATTGACCGACACAAGCGGCACGCCGTACTGCTGCCGAAGCCAACCACCAGCGAAAAGCAGGCCACTCGGGCTCTGCGCGAGCAGCATGTCGAAATTGGCGTCCTTCAAGGACTCGAGCGAAGCGCGGGAAGGCATCGCGAGATAGAAACCGGGATGATTGCGCAGCGGGATGCTCGGCAGCGAGATGTGACGCGGCGGCAGCTCACTCGGCTGCGCATGGGGGTCGTCGGGGCCGACGATCGTGACTTCGTGACCGCGTGCGGACATTTCTCTGTAGAGGAACTGAGAGGCGTAGGACGACCCATTTGCGTACGGAATCCGTACGTAATCATTTAGAATCGCCAATCGGCGTAGCCATCGTCGCTCATGCGAGTACATGAAGAGCCTCCCTGTGTGTCACCAATGAGACTGTCAACCGTGAATCAGATTCACACCCTGTGAAAAAAGCTGTTGCCCAATAACTACAGGCAACTACATGAGCCCCCTCCCACAGCACGATTTGCCGTGATTTTGGGCCCCTTCTTGGGCTTTTCAGAGACATTCTCCCGCTCCAGGCCCTCACGTTGCGAAAACCGGGCCAACCATGCAGGCTATTTTTCTGAAACAGGAAATTTCTTGTCTTGTCATCAACTGAGCCTCCCGGCGATTTCGAGCCGTCACCAAGACGCCCACCGCTCGTATGCGTGAGTACGGACAATGATTCGCATCGCATATTTCGTTCATGGCCGAGGCAAGGGCCACGCCATCCGGACTCGGGCCGTCATCGAGGCGCTGCGCGGACGCAGAGAAACTCGCGTCTTCTGTGCGGGCGCGGCCTGGGACACGCTCCAGGAGCTTCCTTGTTCCCAGCCCGTCCTGCCCTGCATGCCGGGCAAGGGGATGATTCGCGCGTTCACGCTCCGGCTCCGGGGTGATCGAGAGCGCTTCCGGCGATGGCGTCCCGACCTCGTGGTGAGCGATGGCGACGGGCCCTCGGTCAACGCCGCGAGGTCGCTCGGGATCCCGGTCGTCGCAGTCGGACACGGTCTGATTCTGCATCACACGCGTCTGCCCGAGGCCTTGCCGTTTCACAGGCACGTTCGCGAGATTGTCAACGTTGCAAGCTCGTCTTGGCCCGCGTCCCGTCGAGTGGCGGTCCACTTCGCCCCTGTCGAGCCGCGCACCGAAGGCACCCTCGTGGCGCGTCCCGATCTCCGTCGCGAAGTCGATCCGCACCTCGCGCGCGAGGACTTCATCCTGGCTTACTTCCGGGACGGCAACGGGGCGATGGTACTCGAACAAACCGTGCGCCGAGGCCATCGCGTGCAGCTGTTTGGTGAGCCGCGCAGCGTGCCTGATGGAGTCGAATTGCGGCCGCCGGACGTCAATGCGTTTGGCGAGGCGCTCAGCCGATGCAAGGCCGTGATGGGCTCGGCGGGCAACCATTTGCCGGCCGAGTGCGCCATGCTCGGCATCCCCATGCTCGCGCTTCACCGCGAACACGATCCAGAGCACGAATTGAACGCGCGCCTGGTCGAAGCCGCCGGCATCGGCGTCGCCGCCCCCGTCAATCGCTGCACCGCCGATGTCATTCGACGCTTCGAGGCGGAATTCGACAAGCCAAGGAAAGAGCTCGCAGTGCGCACCCAAGCCATGCCACCGGCATCCGAGGTCGTGCCGAGAGCCATCGACGAGCTCTGCCATCGCCCGGTCGCCCGCCCGGCGTGGAACACGCAAACGCTGTGAGGGCGGGTGGTAAAACCAAGCTCTTTGACAGCCCCTACCCCCCAGGCTACAAGGCCGGTCCCGAAGGGCTATGCCCTGAGGTGGATGCGGCGGTAGTTAAGTTGGTTATAACGCCGGCCTGTCACGCCGGAGGCCGCGGGTTCGAGTCCCGTCCGCCGCGCTAGTTTTCACGAAAGAATGGGGTGCTTTTCGGTCACTGTCACTCAGACTGTCACCGAAGGGCGCCCCTTCTCTTTGTCCGACGGCTTGATGGATGGGCACGATCCGTGCACGCCGTCGCACGCTGAGTCGGAGCTTCGCGATCTCGCGGCAGAGGTCTTCCCAGCTCACGCGAAGGTAGCCCGACACGACGTCGGCGCGAAGCTTGTGGGTCGCTCGGGTCGCGATCCCCATGTTCGCTCCGTCGGACTGTAGGAGCGTGAGGAAGGTCGCCCGTAGCGCGTGACGACCGCGCCCTTCCCGGCGAAGCCCGAGACGTTCGAGGTCTTCTTGCATCCGGATCAGCTGCTTCTTTGCTCGTGGGCTCTTCGAGTCGTGCCGGTTCGGGATGATGAGATCGTCCGGGCCGGGGTGGCGTCCGAAGTACATTGGCCAGCCCGTGATCTTCCATTCGGCCAGGATCGCGGCCAAGGTCCGATGAACGGGCACCTCGCGGGCCGCGCCGGTCTTAGTTTCGCGTTCCTCCCCGTTGACGGCCTGCGAATGTATGAGAAGCCGCCCTAGGGGCGTTGCGCGCGCGTCGTAGTCTCGCCACCGGCGCGCGGACACCTCGCCCGCTCTCATACCCGTAAGGAGCTGCAATGCCGTGTAGACGCGACGGTCAAGCGGGATGCGCTCATCGCTGATTAGTGTCTCGGCCTCGGCACGGGTATAGATCGATCGCGAGCGCCACTGCGGGTCGGCGTCTCGCTTTGTGGGCAGCTCGCCCCGTCGGGTCTTCAAGGTGCATGGTGTCGAGGGAATGAGCCCGTCGGCGACCGCGTCTCCGAACATCAACCGCATCGCGCCGTAGATGTGCAGCACGGTTCGTGGCGCATAGGGCCGGCCTGTCTTCGGGTTGGGGGTCTGTTGCGCGTTCGCCATAACCTCACGCACGTCGACGCGCGTCACGGCCGACAGCGACTTGTCGCCGAGCAGCGGAAGAACCCACGAACGAAGGCGCGTCTCTTCGTCACGGACGAAACGGACGCCCGCTTGCCTTCTACGGGCAAGCCACTGCACCGCATACGCCGAAACCGTCAGCGCCCTACGTTCGGCCGCAGGCTTCCATGTGCCCTCTCGAATCTCGCGACGACGCTCCGCGAGTATGCGTCGGGCTTCGCGTTCGTCGCCTTGCTTCGTGCTCTCGTCGTGGCGCCGCCCATCGACCCGGTAGTAGATCCACCAAACGCGGCCACGCTTGCGAGCGCCTCCCGTTTCACGTTTGCGGGGCATGGCTAGCTTGCCTCCTTGGTCATCGCTTGCCCTTCCGCTTCGTTGGCAGCGGGCCGAACGCCATTGTGTGTTCACGTCGAATCGTGTTCCGTACCCACTCCGAGACGCTGAGCCCTTCGAGGTCGGCCAGTGCTTGCACCATGTCCATCTCGGCTTCGTTCGTTCGCACTGTGAGAAGTTTCTGACGCTTCCGAATAGCAATCGGCATAGCTGGTGTGTAATACCATATGTCTATACACAGGTCCAACGCTCACCGGAGGTCTTGACGCTGAGTACACCATTAATCGCGCGGTGTCCGGCCATGCGCGCTGCCGGCTGCTCTCGTGCCGGTCGACGACATCGGGAGCGGTGCTCGACTGGAGTGGCTCTGCGGGGCGCCTGCCCTAGTCCTCGACTTTGAACGGCTTGCGGCCCTTGATCACCAAGTCCCACCACTGGAACGTCATGGCGACGATATGGTCTAGTTCGCGAGTGTGGGCGGTTGCGGCGAGTGTTTCCTCATCCGGCAAGCAGTAGACCGCCATTGGAGACGCTTGAAGCATGTGGATGACGCCCTCGGAAAACCCGTCGCCCGCGTAGACGACGGCGCCAGGGACGCGAAGGGCTTCCATGTCTTGCAGCGTGTAGGGGATCTTCTCGTCCACCGTGCCTTGGGTTCCTTGATACTTGCACTCGATGGCGAGCGCCCGTTGAGTCGGCTCGTGAACCAGGAACACGTCGATGCGACGGTTCTTTCCGATGATGCTCTTGCCAAGCGAGATTTCGCGGTAGGCAACCAAACCGCGATCGCCGTAGTGGTAGACTAGATAGTTGGCGATGAGGTCCGAGTATTCGCTTCCGGTCACAGGTTCACCTCGCTCATCGCGGCGTTGCCAACAGCTCCAGTTGTTCCGGGTCGTCGGTTCCGAAGTCCCCGCGCAGTGGGTCGCCGTCGCGAGCGCCGGCTTCCTTCAGACGCGCGCTCGTGATCTCGACAGCTTCGGCGCAAAGATCGTTTCCGATGAAGTCGCGCCCGCTCCGCACTGCCGCAACGCCAACCGATCCAGACCCCATGAAGGGGTCGGCAACCAGCTCGCCGGGAACGGTGCTCTGCGTGACTAACACCTCGCTGACTTCGGGTGGCTTCTCAGTCGGGTAGCCACGATAGACCCGAGGCGCCTCGATGATATCGGAGACACCCAGGTCGTTCAGCTTGCGCTTTCCCTTCTCGAAGAAGAGAACAAACTCATACCGGGCTCGATAGTGGTAGCCCATGCCGATCTTCTTTTTGTCCCAAACGATAGGCTTCCAAAACTTGAAGCCAACCTGCTCCCCGATGGGCTTCGCTACGAACATGGTTTCAGCGTCGCAGTAGAGATAGAAATGCGTGTTCTTCTTCAGCACACGCCAAACTTCGCGGAATAGCTCCTCGAAGCGGCTGTTCGGAAAAATCTCAAACCAGTCGTTACTCGACGCCTTGCTGTGCTTGAGCCGCGTCGTTGTCCCGACGGCACGATGCTTCTCCAGGGATTCGTATGGCGGGTCAGTGACTACAAGATCGACCGACGCATCAGGCAGTTGCCGCAACCATTCTACAGCGTCGCCGCACGCCAACTGATACTCGGAGGCCCCCATGTATCGCACTCTAGCGCTGTGCGGTTTGGGGCACCAGGGGATAGGCGATAGCTCAAAACGCGGTCGCGCCTCGGCCCCCGCCCTAGTTGTGAACGGTGATTGAGATGGGTGGACCGAAAGGGGTGTCAGGCGTGTCAGGGTCAACCCAGTCGATGCTCTCGCCGCAATAGGCAAACCCGGTGTTGGTCCCCATGAACCAGGACGCGATGCGCCGGGAGCAAGTATCCCGAGACGACCCTTCCTGGCTGAAGAGCATCGTCGTTCGACACTCGGTGACTTCGGTGGAGCCTGGAACAACGTCGAACTCCGCCCAGTAGCGGGTCCGCTTGTAGGCTTCATTGTCGATGTAGACGACGCTCTTGTTGCACTCCACCGGCGTATCCTGCGCCCCTGCATCCGGCTGCATCATGTCGCCTGCATCGGCAAGCATGTCGCCGGCGTCCGCGAGCATGGTTCCCGCGTCTTGCATCATGCCGCCTACCGTTTCGCTGCACGCGAGCGCGAGCACTGCGAGCGCGGCAACGGTGAACAATTTCTTTCGGTTCATTCCTCGGTCCTTCCTTTGAGCGATGGCGACACGTTCGGCACGACCAAACTAGTCACTCTTGCCCGAGACATCAGAACTCGGCGTAGAAGTAACGCTGGCCGCTCGACGTCGTAGTGCGATCGGTGCAGTCAGTGCGTGTGCAGTATTCGCTCGCTTCGTTGTACGTCTGGACAGTGCGCTGGCCGCACCGATAAAACACGGTGTTCTCGGTGTACTCGTTGCCGGCCCCGATCCAACACTCGCCGAGCGCATAGTCGTTCTGCACGATGTATTCCGTTGAAGTTTCGCCCGGAGGAGGCGGAAGCGGCGGCGAGTAGGTAGACGATTGCTCGCCGCATCGACGCCAGTAGACACGCGCGACATCGTCCACCGTCACCGACGCATAGCGCTGATACGTTTTGATCTCGTAGTTGAGTTCCACGTGCTCGGAGATCGTTCGGCCGTATTCGTCTTTCGTGCAGTTGTTTTCTGCATCGCGGACGCATTGTGTGTCGTAGTTCCGATAGTGATTGACCAGCTTTTCGCCGTCGCACGTCACCTCGGTCCAGCTCAGCGGCGTGCTCCCGTTCGTTCCGCCGCTGCCTTGCGCTCCCGCGTCCGGCACGCCTGAGTCCATCATCTCGCCCACCATGTCTACGCCGGTCGCACAAGCGATCGCCACCAACGCCAGCCCCACCACCAAGCCAACCTTTCGCATTGGAACCTCCTTCGGTTTTCACGCGTACCATGCGACCGATGGTCGAGCATAGTTTGCGCCGGTTTTCGCAGCTCAAGAAAGGGCTCGCCGATCTGCCGCCCTCCCGGTTAGTCTCACGCCTCGAATGGCGATCCCCACTTACGACCAGTTCATCGAGCCGCTACTGCGTTTCCTGAGCAGCAAACCGGAAGGAGCGCGCACCTCCGAGGTATACGCCGCTCTCGCGGATGCGGTTGGCTTGACCGATGACGAACGCGACGACCGGCTTCCAAGTGCTTCGCGTCAGCCACGCTACCAGAACCGCATCGGATGGGCTCACGATCGCCTCAAACGTGCGGGACTCTCAGGAAGTCGAGTGCGCGGCACATGGCAGATCACCGATCTGGGGCGAGCTTTTCTAGCAGGCCATCCAAACGCAGTGAGCGAGAAGGAAATCACCAAGCTTGCAAAGGTGCCGCCTGATTCGCGATTGCGGGAGCCGGAGGAACCGGAGCCAACCACCCCGCCCCAGGCCGAAGGAGACACAGGCAGCCCCGACGAGCGAATTGACGAAGCGATCGGCGAGCTAAACGACAGCGTCGCAAGTGAGCTGCTTGATCTAATTGGTAGCGCCAGCCCGACGTTCTTTGAACACCTCGTTCTGGATCTGCTTCATGCGCTTGGCTACGGAATCAGCAAACTCGATCTGCAACGAGTCGGGGGTTCAAACGACGGCGGCATTGACGGTATCATCTCCCTTGACCGATTGGGTCTGGAGAAAGTCTACGTCCAAGCCAAACGGTGGCAGAACAACGTAGGCCGACCCGAGATACAGAGCTTCTTCGGGGCGCTCGCTGGTAGGCGAGCCAAGAAGGGCGTGTTCATTACAACGAGCGCGTTTACCCGAGAAGCAAGAGACTATGCGAACCAAGTGTCCGACAGCATCATCCTGGTAAACGGCTCGCGCCTGGCGCGCTTGATGATCGAACATGGTGTGGGGGTAACGCACCGGCCTTTGAAGATCGCCCAGATCGATGGCGACTACTTCGAGGAGTTGAGCTAGGCGGCTGGTTCGGCTGCTTCTCGCCCTTCGCTACGTCCCTACAGCGCCGACACGAGCCGCAGTGCGCGATCTGCCTGCCATCGCCTCCGGACGCATGGCGGCAGCTTCCGCCGGTCATACGTACCGAACAAGCCGAACTCGGCAAGCTCTGCAGCTGGCGGTGGGCAACCGCGAAGGGTTTCGAGACGTTCCGCCCCGCGGCGCTCCGCTTCGAGAAGGAGGCTAGCGGCGGGCGGTTTGGCGGTGCCCTGCCCGCTTCGCTAAGGTGGAAAGCACGGGGGCCGGGTCATGAAAAGCACGTTGCTGGCGGTGGCGGTGATCGCGGGGTTTGCAGCACAGGCGGGGGCGCAGGAGTTACCCCCTCAGCCGAAGCTTGGGGAACCGCTGAGCGCTGCTATCGATTGGTGCCAGATGGTGGGGGGCAAGATTGAGAAGCAGCAGCAGCCCGGCGCGATCATGATCGGCTGCGAGCTGGGCGATGAACTCGGCGGGTACACGTTCAGCGGAATTGAGGACAACGGGTACCGCATTGAAAGAACTACTGCGGTTTTCCTTGCGCCCTACAGCAAGCTGCGAAACTGGCAGGGGCCGTACTACTGCAAGCCCAGACCCGGAATCTCGTCCTGCGAGTCGTTCACACGACAGGGCAACGGCGTGAAGTCCCACGCCCTGGTGTACTTCGACACCAAGCAGGACAAGCACGCTATGTGGCGCTTCAAGCACGCCATCGAGCGTGGCAGGTAGGGCATGAGCAAGCCTGTTGCGGCGCTTTTGATCGTCTCCGTCCTAGGCGCAGTCGCGCTGTTTGTTGCCGCGGAAGAGCGGCCTGCCGACGTGCCCCCGGTCGAGCTCACCGAAGAAGAGGGGCGGGCCTACCGCCGGTATTTGATGGGGTCCAGCTGCGCTGGGCCAGATGTAGCCTCAAGGTGCCGGCCCATGCTGATGCGCGATGCTTGGGGACGCGCTTGGCGCGAGGGTGGGTGGAGCGGAGTGGACGAGGCCGACAGGGAACTCCAAACGGATGAGCGGTACGCGCACTACCTGTTGCGCTTCGAGGCCACCGCTGTTGGCGAGCCGCAAAGTAGGGCTGGTTGGATAGCGCACGGGGCGGGCGTTAGTGCAGGCGTCCGTGCGGCTTCAAGTCAGAGGCCCAAGGTATCCGCAGATGTCGAAGATGTCTTACGTGGCGCTGCTGGCCCGTAGCACTAGGCTAGGCGGCTGGAGGGTCACCTTCGGCTACTTCTCGCCCTTCGCTACGTCCCTACAGCGCCGACACGAGCTGCAGAGCGCGATCTGCCTGCCATCGCCGCCGGACGCGCGATGGAATACGCCGCCAACGTCTCCGATGGCATCGTACTGCTCGATGGTCCCCGGCTCTCGCGGCTTATGATCGAGCATGGCGTAGGTGTCACACACCGCCCGTTGAAAGCCGCGCAGGTCGACTCGGACTGCTTCGACGAAGTGTCGTAGACGACGGCTGCACCTCAAACGCGCCGGTGTGCCATTTCAGAAGTAGGGTCACTTCTGGACCTAGCCCTAGATCTGATTTCAGAGTGCTTAGGCTGTGCGCACACTTCGTGCAGACACCCTAGTTTTCAATGACCGGATCGACTACAAAGCTCCAGGGCTCGATGCCGTGCTCCTCGGCAATCCGCGCCAACTCGTCTTTGTAGAACACAACCACGCCAAGCTTCTTCGCCTCGACGCGCTGCGCGGTCGTCAGCTTGCCCGTGGTGACGAAGGCACGATGCCCCTCGGGAATCTGGTGGAATGTGCAACCACCCAGGAAGGACTGCCACTCGCGGTAGCTGGGCGCATTAGTGTCTGCGTGCAGCTTGCACTGGACACCGATTCGCTCGCCTTCAGGGCTCACAAAGAGGAGATCGATGCCGCGCTCCGTTCGCTTGTGTGTACCGAGGTGCTGACACTCGAAGTCGGGCCATTCCGCGCCGAGAACTTCCGCGACGTGACGCTCGAACCGTTCGCCTCGGACCGTGGCGGCTTCAGTGGACTCAAGATCGTCTTCGCTGAGCGACGGTGATAGTGAGCGCAACGTAGCGCGTTTTCGATCGAGTTGCTTCCGGCCCTTTTTGTCTTCGAAGTATTCTATCAAGGCCAGCTCGGCAACCCTTTGGCGCCTCATGTGCTCTTTCACCTCCGCGTAGCCTTCGTCGGTCAGGGACATCGTGTGGGGGTCGTCCAGATAATCCCACGCTTCCGACCGGGCTATCACGTCGAGGTCTTCTTCGGTTAGGAGCCCGTACCTCTTCGTCAGCTCCTCTTCCGGACCGGTGAGGTCTCTGATGCCTTCTCCCTTCTCAAGCCGCCAGTAGACCTCGCCAAGAGCAGAAATGATCGGGTCCGGCCTGTCGTACTCCTTGTCGATATCAAGTCTGAGCGCCGAGAGGTCACGGATCGCCTGCTCGGCCAGGGCCTGGCCCCTCGTGTAAAGTTCGTCCCTACATGCGCAGAGCGCGCGCCACGCCTCATTTCTCTCTACGCTCAGATCTTCGCTCTTACCGCACGCCCACGCGGCCTGTGCCTCTTGCTGTTTGGCGTACGCCTCCCGCAATGTCTCCTCCCATCCGGGCACCGCTGTTTCGTAGTACACCCCGATCGTCCTCCCAAGGAGCTCGTGAAGAGAGGCGGCCAAAGCGCGTGCGCGGGCCTCAGCCTTTGCCGCCTCAACTCGCTCCTGCAGAAGCCGCAGTCTGCGCTTCTCGTCGTCTCGCTTCTTGTCGAAGAACATCGCGCTGTAGGCACGGCTACCATGAGGTGTATGACGCTTGCAACCGGAGAGGGAGTGTCTCTTTTCTGTGTTCCATTCTTCCAACCTCCAAAGGGCGCCTTCGCCTTCCGCCCTAGAACCCAAGAGCCCTTCGCCGCCGCCGGCGTCTTTACCCCGCCGGCGACGGCATCCGAACCGCCGATCGGAATCGCGAAGCCGGGGACCTTTTCCGGCAACGCGATCGTGCTCCGCTTCGGTGCGCGCCCCGCGAGGCGAGGCCACCCGATCGTCTTGCGTGCTTCCCCGTTCCGGCCGGCAAGAAGCACGGAACCGAACCGGAACGGGCTGCCACACGGCTTCGTGACAGTGCCGGGCGGCAGGAATAACCCCCGGCTGAACTTTGGGAACCTCGCGGGCGTAGGGAACCAAATAGACCGCCCCCAAGGTCGGCCGCTCGTCGGCCGCATGCGCCCCATTCGCCCTTGCATGATGTTGGGGTCGGGTCTTGGTCGCTCTGGAACTCTGGTGGCGATCTCGAGCCCGCAACCGGCCAGCGTTTTGCGAGCTTGGTTTACTTCGTTTTGGATCCGAGTTTTTGCTTCTGGGGCGGCGGCGCGAAACCTAACCCCGGCCCACCCCCCGGCCTCTACAGTACCTTTTTGCTTTTTCGCACTGTCCGTCGCGGACATGCGCGCCGCGTCGCCGACCCCGCGGGAAACTTCTCGCGCTCGATCGTCAGTTGCAGTTCCGTCGTATTCATTCGCTTTCGCCTTCTGCTGTGCGCGTCTCCGCGCGTGAACCTTCGACCGGCTCCAGCTCTCGTGCCGGTGCCTGCCGCAACTCCGGCCCAACTCCGGCTGAGCCTGACGTCAGCGCCCGCCGTGCCTTGCGTGGTCGCCCCGGCTCGCGCTTCTTGGCGCCTATCACTCGAAACGCCCTGCCGTTTGTCACCCCGCCGCGGCTGCCCCTGTTGCCGCCCTTACGCCTGGCCATGATGCCCCCCTCGCCGGCTCTCGATGTCGCTTGCCTCCGTCGGCGTGCCGGTGGCTAGCCGGGACGCTGAGGCTTCGAACGGGCGCGTATGCCCGCCGGGGCCTCGTGACTTCACCACGACACTTCGTCGGCTTCGTCGACGATGTCGGCAGGGTCGACCTCTTCGGCCATCCGCCGGCCGCGCTGCTCGTCGTGGTCGTCGTGGTCGTCGCCGCCCGTACCCTCGTCGGCTTCTAGCGGCACCCCTGCGGGAGGCACACCTAGCCTATCTAAGCCTAGCCTAGGGTTCGAAGCACTTTTCCCCGGACCTGCGTCCAATGATTTCGCGCCGTTAGATCGTGAGAAGTCGCGGAGAAGTGTGGGAGAAGTCCCCGATAAATCCCTGAGAGGTGTCGGAGAAGTCCCCAAGCAGTCCCTGAGAAGTCCGGTAGACGTCTCGCGCGCTAGACGCGCCAATGTCATCGGATCAGGCTTGCAAGTCATCGCCGGCGGGCGCCCTTTGCTCCACCCGAGAAGGGCCGGCCAGTTCGAAAGCGCGACGCGATTACCGACGACGAGAAGGAAGCCCCACTTGATCAACTCCGTTATGGGCTTGTCGTACCCACGCCTCTTACGTGCCTCGATGCCGTATGTTCTGGCAACGGCTTGGTAGATTTTTTCGTTCGGCTTCAAGAGCGCGATCGTTCCGTCCGGCTCGACGGGGTTATCTCGGATGAACGCGTAGAACTCCTTCGCTTGCTGCGAAAGCATGTTGTACTCCTGCGGCTTCGCGAGAAAGGCTCGGTTGTACCGATCCTTACCAGCCACGCCCCGCCCCATCCGACGAGGCCGGTGATTCGCTGTCGGCCGCCACCAGCCTTAGATCCTCGCGCTCAACTGGGTCGACCAGGTCGGTGCCTGCGTGGTCACTGTCCACGGTGGACAGCGCTCGAACGCCAGCGCCGTTGACTTTGGTCGACATCCCGGCTGCCGGTTTGGTGCATTCGCCCAGGATCATGTTATCCCGCCCGCGAGGCACGCGTCCAAGTCGGCCCTGCGAAACCTCCACTGATTCCCCAGCCTAGTTGCAGGGATCTCACCACGGCGCGCCATGCGGGCGACCGTCTTGGCGTGGCATTGTAGGATGCGCGCGGCCGCCGCCGTCCCGACCCACTCACTTGCTGGCCGCGTCTCGCAATGCTCGTCGCGAACGACCTCACGAATAAGTTCACGCAGCACGTCGATTTCTATGACGACGAGTTCAGTCATCGCTGTCCCTCGTCGCGTACGGATTCGGAGCGAACGCTTTTGCTTCGGATCAAGTGGTCCAGCTGTAGTTCCAGGAGGGCCTTTTCGATTCGCTCCGCGGTGATGTGCCGACTGCGACCGGCACGGTAGTTCTTCCAGGTCCGCGGATAAACGCGCGCCAGCGCGCAGATCATTTGCTCTTGGTATGGCGTGATCTCGGCGTTTGAACTGTCCATCAGAGATGTTCAAAGCACATCTCCATAGATTCGTTGGGGTGCCGACGCCTAGCCCTACACCCCAAGAACTGGCTAGCGGCTCTCGAGTCGCTTCATGATGCGCTGAGCCCGCTCTTTCGCCTTACCGCTGGGCCGCGGACGATCCTTCCTTGACCGTCTTCGCATTTCGTCATCCTCAGCCAGTAGATCTTCGACACGCGGACCGCTTCGAAAAACGTCCGAATAGCTCTTCAGCCGACCCAACCCCCAACTCATCTGGCGCCGTATCACGTACTGGTCAACCAAGGTCTGCGCGCGGTGCTTCTTCTGGGCATGAGAGGTGTCCAGAATCCACTCCGTGAGCGCGGAGCGAACGCCCCCCCATTTCCCTTGGTCGCCCGCCGGGTCGTCCACCAACTCTCGAAGTAGCGAAAGCGGGATCTTCATGTCCCGGGTTCTTCGGTTCATGCGCCGCAACTCCGCGCGGATGGCGGTCCTGTACCGTCGGACGTTTTCTTCGACGTAGCCAAGACCCAAGTCGCTGAGACCGTGCCCGCCATGGACGGCTTCGATCCTGGCCAAGTCACGTGCGACCGGATGATCCGGGCGATCGTACCGAGCGTGCTCTGCCCGGAGGTCATCCCAGTATTTCACCACGGCTCGCATAACCTTGATGTCCTCGGGCTCTTCGGGCAGTGGTTCGCCCCTATCGTCGAGAGACGCATCGTTCAACCCCGCCGCGACGTAGCGATCCCGTTGACCCTCGATGTTTGAGACTACGCGCGGGAGGATGTCGTCCGCGGCGTCCCCCTTGCGCTCTTCGTCCCCGGTTGTACTCTCGGCTTTGGTCGGTCTTGCCACAGAACCTCCGATCCATGCCCGGGGCGTCCCACCGCCGCCGGGTCGTCCAATTTCGTACCACGGGAGTCCAGGTTGCTCTAGGGCTTGCAGGGCCCAACTGGCTTTGCTGGTCTGACGCACGTATTCTGCCGGGGTGCTGCTATCCCTTACGGAGCGAGTTCTTCACGATGTCGAGCAGCTGAGAACTCGCGTGGATGTGCTCCTTCCGAACGCCCGTATCGAGTACGAATCAATGCCAGCGGGGTTCTTGGTCCCAAGTTGGCCAGAATACTTCTGGAAGACCGAAGGTATCGACTCGTTGCGGCTGGACGAACTCCGAAGAGACGTCGACAGCTGGCAGCAGCTAGCGACTCGGCTCGGCACACTCATTCCGGCGTCGCTCTCTGAGCGGTACAAGGGCGTCCTTGATAGGCTTACTCCCGTCCTCAAGCTCGAGAGCGAGACTTACGGGCTCGGCCCGAAGAGCCCCATCGAGGCGGTCAAGAGACGCGACGAAGCTATCGCTGACCTCGAGAGCCTCTTCTCCCGATGGCTCGGCGGGACGCGTCCCAATGTAGTCGTTCCCGACACGAGCGCGGTGCTCGAGGAACTCGACCCGACGAAGTATGCGAGCGCAGTCAGTTTCCCGGTCGCGGAGGTGATCTATGTGCCTCAGGTGATGAGAGAACTCGACGAGCACCGGCGGTCCGATCGCGAGCAGATCCGCAACGCAGCTCGTAGTTTTCGGAAACGGTACAAGGGTTGGAGGAACCAAGGTCCGCTGGATCGGGGCGTTTCCGTCGGCGGGATCACCATAAGAACCGTCTCGACCGTACCTCGTGACTCGGACTTCCCGCCTGGGCTCGACCCAGCCCACAAAGACGACCGGATCATCATGTCTATCCTCTCGCTTGAGGTGGAACGGCCGGGACAGCGTTTCGCCCTTCTGACGTGCGACACGTTGATGACCGCAAGGGCCGAGGCTTTCGGGATCCATGTTGAGGACCTGTGAGCCAACTACCCCCGTACTTGCTCCGGGTTCATGTTCCTACCTCGCTCTTGGGCGTTGCGGGTGGTAGCGCCAGTCGTCGGGATTCCGCTCCTCGAGATCGCACCGCTCGACGAAGCCGGCGGGCGACAGCAACGAGATCGCGAGTTCGTCACCCGTCACCACGGTCCCGCCCGCCTCCGGGTTCTCGATCCAGGCGACCACTCGCCCCCGGTGGCAAAGGGGCACGGCCCTTTCGTTCAGGTGCCCGGCGCCAGGTGATACAGCATCACGTGACAGACGACGTCAGTACCCGAATCGGTCGCCAGCACGAAACGCCATTCGCCGCTTTCGGTATCGTTCTGCGATGTGCTCTTATAGGCTCTGTGGTCCTCCATAGTCGGCCGGATCTTCTCCCGGAGCACTTTGAAATCCTTGACCTCTTTGTTGAAAACAACGAGAGCGGTCTTCGCGTCGCGCCACGTCAGGTAACCTAAGAGCTGATCCACAGCCTCCAACAGCTTGCTGGCACCTCGCCAATGCTTGCACTCCGCGACGAACGCGGACCGGTTGCCTGCTTCGATGCAGATGTCCGTCTTGCCTTTTCCGCGGAAAGCTTCGCCAGTCGCAGAGCTATACACCGCGTTCAGTGACGCCTTGATCACGTCCCGCAGATGCTCTTCGTCGAGCTTACGGAACCCCGCGGGCGCGCCCTCAAACGTGCGACACTGGTGTCGGATCAGGCTGAGAATGATGTTGTAGTGTTCGTCGTCTAAGCAGTAGTCCTGTTCCGCAGACCCGGCCCCTCGCGTGGTAACTTGTTGGGTTTTTTCCAGAGGGATCTTCCGCTTGAGGTTGAGAGGTAGGGGCGGTGCGCCGGTCCGGACTCGGATGCCGAGCGCTTCAAGAGATGAACCAACGGCTCCAAGGCTCTTGAGGCGCGCCTGGAGGATTTGCCGAACCTCTCGGTCAAGTGCCTCGTGTAGCCGCTCGATGGGTGCTTCTTGGACCCGCAAACACCTTTCGATCGCTTGTTGCTTGCCCTTGAAATCGTCTTCGATGATTTGTTGCGCATTGTCTTCCAGGTGACGCGGGACGTGCGCCGTGATGCAGATCTCGTCCACATCCTTGCTCGGCGCGTAGGCTCGGGGTGGATTCACACTGAAGGGAAAGGGTTGTCGGGTGAGGAGCGTGCGTGTGCCTGAGAACGGGATATGGATCGTCACCTGGGTGGCTTCCACCGATTGGGGTTCTTCGGGTCCCTGCGGCAGGGTTTCGCGATACCAGTTCACGGGGACCCGGATCTCCTCGTCCGTGGAATACTTGTTTTCGAGATCCAACCGGATCGGTTCGACTCGAAATTCCTCAGTCACCGACCTCACGAGATCGTCCAAGTCGTTGCCGCGCAGCTCGCTCTTAGGCACTTCCTGCGCCTTTTTCTTCGCTTCTCGCAGCCGAGACTCGTGGAATCTTTCGAAGGAGTCGTCAAAAAGACGCCTCGATAATTGAAACCGCTCCTTCGCATGCACCGAGCCGACCTCCTCCGTCCCAATGGTGACAGGTGTCATACTTTGCGTCCCGCGGATTCCCTCGGACGGAATTCTCGGCGTTTCTGACTCGTCTGCCTTTCCCCCGATTCCCGATTCTGCCTTATCGTTTCCTTCTGGCTGGGTCCTTCGAGTCCCGTCCGCCGCGCCAATGATTCCCGGGGGTTACGTGGCCCCCGGGTTTCTTCGTTTTGGCACCTGAACCCGATTCTGGACCTTTTTTGAAGGCTGCGCGTCCGCTTCACCTTTGCTGGACAGGGGCTCGGAGCGATGGGGGCGGCGGGGGGCTCACTCATGCACGACGACCCGGCCACTCATCGCAGCCGGGCCGTCTCTGTCGAGCGCACTACGGACACTGTTCCGGCTGGACAAAGACAACTACGTACTTTCCCAGGGCGGGCCCGCGTTGGACCAAGATGTTCAGGAAGCTATGCCCTTCGGGCACCTCTTCGAGCGTGAACTCACCTCCACCAATCTTCGAGCGTGAACTCACCTCCACCAATCCCACAATCGCCGGAACTCACCGTCTCGCAGCCGTCGTTCAAGGCATACGACACAGTGGCTTCGGGATCCATGGAGTTGGCTTGGATGACGCAGGCTCCCGGCTCTTCGGGAAGAATCACTTCATAGAGCCGCTCATCGGGATCAAACGCGATCATGTCCTCACCGTCCATATCGGCGACATGGAGAACCTCAACCTCGTATCGCCGCTTCGCGGGCAGCCCAGACCATCTTGTTGCATCAACGCAAGGGCCAACACAATGGCAAACGCCAACGCGAAGGTCCACAACGTGCTTCAGTTGAGTGTATCCCTCATGACGTACCCCCCACACGAGAGAACAGGCGGGATAACCATCAAACCTCCTGTTCCCGCATCTTGAACGTAAGGGCAGTCCGTTCCGGCGTCTCTACGCAATTCTTTGCTCAGCGTACGTATTTGTTAACCAACGATGGTCGGATCGCAGCTAAAGGAGCACGCGGCGCCCATGCGCTGCTCACGCCCGAAACGACACTCGAGGCGATCGCTTATCTCATTGCGAACCCGGTCGAAGCGGGGGCGGTGCGCTACGCCAAAGACTGGCCGGGAGCGCATACGCTTCTTGGTGACGTCGGAACGCGCGTGATCCGGGTGAGGTGGCCCAAGCACTAGTTCGACCCGAACAACGCGCAGTGGCCCGAGGAGCTCGAGCTTCGCTTGGAGTTGTTCGTTTCGCCAACCACGGTTGGATCTTTTCTTCTTTTTTCGCTGGCCATTTTCGGTCGGTTTTCTTTGCGCTGTGTTCTCACGGGACTGGAAGTGTGTGTTTGCTCACAGAAGCGCAAAGGAGGTGCGCTGGCGCCGCTTTTTCGCTTGATCTCCAGAGGCGATCCCGACTACTCACAGAAGTTCCGCATGGCCCGTTACCCGTCGGCACTCCTAACGCGAGCGATCGTCGCTCTGCTCCTCGTACAGCTCGCGGCCGCGTGCGGCGAGACTTCCGGCACACCTCCGGGCAACACGCAGTTAAGCGTCGTCATCCCGAACAATGCCGGACAGTCGTCAAACCCCGGCGCCTTCGACATCGAGGTCGTGGAATACACCATCGCGTGTAACGATGGAAACACACCCGGCCCCTTCCTGGACAACAACGCCACCTTTGATGACGACGTGACCATCAGTGGTGCGCTCGAGGTTCTCGACACCGCTTCTTCGGGCGTCACCATCCAGGACTTCGGGCCGGACCTCACCGAGGTCTACGTCTGGCAGGGCTTCATGGACCTGCCGCCGACTTCCGGATGCACCGTGCAGCTTCGCGCACGGGATGCCGACGGTGAAGTCATTTGTACCGCGACCGAGAGCTTCGACATCGCGGCGGACTCGACCACCAAGGTCAACGTCCTGATGTACTGCGGGATCAGCTTCCAGGCACCGGTCGGCATGCTCGACCTCGACGGCGACTTCTCGTTCAACGTGGCGAACTTCTGCCCGGACCTCTTCGTCCTGAACTGCATCGACAGCGATATCGACATTCGAACGATTCCCGGCATCGGCGAGGTGGCAGCGACCGCCTGTCAGGTGCGTTTCCGCGATGGCGACAGCAGCTGCGGTGGAACGGGTATCGCGCCGGGTGATCCAGACGGGGCCAGCTCCTGCGACCCGCAGGACTGCGTGACCACGCCCGAAGGGCTTGACTGTGCGCCGGTTCCTTCGGCAGTCGACCCCATCGTGACCACCACGGTCACCTGCACTCCCCCCGGCTTTGCATGTGCGGCTGGACCGGACTTCGGCACTCCTTGTGACCCCCTTGCCGGCGGCGCCCCTTGCCTCGCCGGCGCGGCCGCTTGTGTCCCAAGTGCGGTGATCGACTGCACCGGCACCGGCACACCGGCAGCCAACTGCGTCTTTACGGGCGACACCACGGGTACCATCGGCGCGCCGGCTCCGGGCCCGCTCGCGCCGGGCGATGGTGGCTTCTTCGTCGCCTGCGTTCTCGGTGATGACGATGGAGATCCCGGCACCCCGGACGTTCCGATCAGCCCGGGCGCCACGGTGACGTGCACCGCGGTCACGACCGACGGCGACACGGACTGCGACAAGACCAAGACGGTCGACGTCACTTGTCCGGGTCTCACATCCTGTCAGACCTTCGGCGGCGATGCGGCATGTCAGGCTGCATCGGCCTCGGTGTGCCAGGCTGGCACCTGCAACCCCGGCACCTGCGACGGCAGCACAGCCGCCGCGTGCTGCGACTACGCTCCGGTGCCGGATTTGCCCCCCGTCAACTGCTCATCGGAAATCCTCGAGCCGACCGGCGAGTGTCAGGGTGGGGTCTGTACACCCACGAGCTGCTTGGACGACTCGTCATGCGACTCCGACGGCAACGACTGCACGTACGCAGCGCCGGGTACCTGCGACCTTGGCTCGAACCTTTGTGGTCCGCTCGCCAACCAGCCATCAGGCTTCTCCTGCAACGGCGACACGGGCACATGCGACGGCGGCGGCACCTGTATCGACAACTGCACGGGCGTCGACTGCTCCGACGGCAACGACTGCACACAGGATTTGTGCGACCCGTCCGGCGGCGTGGCCACCTGCTCCAACCCGAACGAGATCGACGGCACTTTGTGCAATGCGGGCGGCGGTCCTGGTAGCGGCACGTGTCAGAGTGGCGCTTGCACCGGCGTTCGAGTCGAGACCTACAACCTGGCACTTGCGGGCGCGTTCATCCCGTATGAACAGGAACGGCGCCAGGAACTCCCTCAGGCGATTGCAGCAACGGAATCGGACATCCTCTGCCTCCAGGAGGTCTGGACCCAGGCGGACAAAGACGCCATCCGCCTCGCCGCGCTGGCAGACTTCCCATACATCGTCTCGTTCGAGGACGATCTCGATACCCCGCTCGACGACGCCACAGACCAGAACGGGCAGGTCCCTCCCGCTCCCACCACCGTGCCCTGCCCCGATGACGTCGAGGCGCAACCAGGAGTGACCATTGCGGACCAGATGAACGCCGCGATCGATTGCGTACGGGATGGTCAAGACCTCCAGGGAAATTTCTGCTCGACGATCCCAGGAAGCGACCTGGGCCGCACCACGAGCACGGACTGCGCAGCCGAGGCATGCCTCTTGGAGGTTGGGGGCCTCCTGTACGGAAACGAGCAGCAACAACGCTGCTATGCGTGTATCGCGACCCAGCTTCCGACCGATACATTCGGCACCATTCGGCAGAGGTGCCCCACCGTCGTCAACCAGGAGTTCGCCTTCCAGGGGCAGAATGGCGTGATGATTCTCTCGCGGTATCCCTTGAGCAACGCTACGAACTGGGTGATTCCAGGGACGTGGAACCGCAGAGTCGTTTTGAGCGCCACGGCCGAGCTCCCCAACGGGACCGACCTCGATGTGTATTGTAATCACCTCACCCCGATCTTCAGCGGCATCACGTTTCCGTACACCGGACAGTACGGAGACGGAATGTCGGGAAGTGACGCCTGGGAGGCCGAGCAATTCCTTCAGGCCGACAAGCTGATCGCCCACGTCGAGAACGTGAGCGGCAACCAACCTGCGGTCATTCTCGGTGACCTCAACGCAGGCCGTGGCTATTTCAACGACCCGAATAACTTCATCTACCCCGAGGGACAGGCCACGCTGGACCTGCTCGAGGGCACCTTCACCCCGGCTTACGCCACCAACTACACCCCCGCTTGCACCTTCTGCCAAGAGAACCCAGTCGCCGGTGTCGAGCGCTTTGAAACGGTCTGGATCGACCATATCCAAATGTACAACCTACCTGCCGCGGCCGTGACGGCGACCGAGCGCACGTTCGACCAGAACGTGCTCACAGTCCCAGACGGCAACGGCGGTACCATGGACATCCCGCTCTCCGATCACTACGGGATGCGTTCGGTCATCGCCGTCCCGTAGCGTGAAAATCACGTAACCAAAGGTCGGCACCGCATTCGCTACCTTTGAGCCGCGTCCTGTTCAACTACCCCTTCTGCCCCGCCTTCACTGCAACCAGCCCCGCGCGCGCCTTGTTGACGGTCTCTTCGTACTCTTTGTCCGGGTCGCTTGCTTCGACGATGCCGGCGCCGGCTTGGAGCCACATTTCGTCTTTGTGTGCGACGATGGTGCGGATGGCGATGGCGACGTCCATGTTGCCGTCGAAGCCGATGTAGCCGACGGCGCCGCCGTAGACGCCGCGGCGTTCGGGCTCGAGGTCTTCGATGATCTGCATGGCGCGTACCTTGGGGGCGCCGCTTAGGGTGCCCGCCGGGAAGGTGGCGCGGAGGACGTCGAGGGCGTCGCGGCCGGGGGCGAGGTCGCCGACGACGTTGGAGACGATGTGCATGACGTGGCTGTAGCGCTCGACGATCATGCGATCGGTGACGCTCACCGTACCTGGCCGGCTGATGCGGCCCACGTCGTTTCGGCCGAGGTCGACGAGCATGACGTGCTCGGCTCGCTCTTTCGGGTCGGCGAGGAGATCTTCGGCGATCTCGCGGTCTTCTTCTTCGGTGCGGCCGCGATGTCGGGTCCCTGCGATGGGGCGCACGTGAACCTGGTCGTCTTCGAGGCGGACGAGCGTTTCGGGGCTCGCGCCGGCAACCAGGCGGTCGGGCATCCGTAGGAAGTACATGTACGGGCTCGGATTGATGATCCGCATGGCGCGATAGACGTCGAACACGTCGGTGTCGCCGAGCGGAACCCGGAAGCGTTGCGAGAGCACGACCTGGAAGATGTCGCCGGCGCGAATGTGCTCCTTGGCCTCTTCCACTGCCGCGCAGAACCCCGGGCGGTCAAACGACGAGGCGGGAAGCTCCAGCTCGTCGCTTGGGCTCGGCGGATGCAACCGTCGGGGCAGGATGGGATGGTCGAGCGCGGCCAGGGCGGCCTCGATACGATCGGTCGCGCGTTCGTAGGCGCGCTTCGGGTCACCGGTGATGCGCGCCGGCACGACGACGCGCAAGGTGCCACGCACGTTGTCGAAGATGAGAACGGTTCCGCCGATCGAAAAGCAGAACTCCCAGTCGTCGTCGCGTTCGAGCGCCTTGCCGACCGTCGGCTCGAAGGTTCGCACCGCGTCGTAACTCACGTAGCCCACTGCGCCGCCCCAGAAGCGAGGCAGCCAACCGACCTCAGGCGGCTTCCACTCGGCAAGCGTCTCTCGAAGGCGTTGCCAGGGGTCCACGCCGAGCTCTTGCTGCACCTCGCCGTCCTGGACACGTTCGAATTTGTCCGCAACGCCGCGTACGATCACGTCGGGCGCAAAGCCCACGAAACTGTAGCGGGCCCAGGTCTCCCCGCCCGTGACGCTCTCGAGCAAGTAACTGCCCGCTTCTTGACCAAGCGTCGCGTGCGCTAGAACTGGCGTGAGCCGATCGGCAATGAGCTCGCGGAACACCGGCACGACCGATGCATCACGGCTGAGTCGTTCGAACTCTTTGGCGGTCGGAAAATACTCGCTCACCGCACTCCGAATAACACCGATATGACAAACGTGCTAAGGCCCCGGCCACAGAAGACCTGGAGAGAACATGGCCGATCTACCCCTCAATGAAGTCGACCCCGAAATCGCCCATTGCATCGCCGACGAAGAGCGCCGGCAGCATGAGAAGCTCCGCCTGATTCCGAGCGAGAACTACGCCAGCGCCGCCGTGATGGAGGCCTGTGGCAGCGTCCTCAACAACAAATACTCGGAAGGCTACGCCGGCAAGCGTTACTACGAGGGCCAGCAGAACATCGACACGATTGAATCGCTCGCAATCGAGCGCCTCAAGGCTCTGTTCGGTGTCGACCACGCGAACGTGCAGCCCTACTCCGGCTCGCCCGCGAACCTCGCCGTCTACTTCGCGTTTTGCAACCCCGGCGACACCATCATGGGCATGGGGCTTCCAAGCGGCGGCCACCTCACCCACGGCTGGAAGGTTTCGATTTCCGGCAAGTACTTCAACGCCATTCAATACGGCGTGCGGCGCGAAGATCATCTCATCGACTTCGACCAGGTCGCGTCCCTCGCGCGCGAACACAAGCCGAAGCTCCTCTTCTGTGGCGCGACGGCGTACCCCCGTGTCGTCGACTTCGCGAAGTTCGCTGAAATCGCGCAAGCGGTCGGAGCGATTCTCGTCGCCGACATCGCCCACATCTCGGGCCTCGTGGCCGGCGGTGCGCACCCTTCCCCGGTCGGGCAGGCCGAGGTGATCAGCAGCACGACCCACAAGACCTTCCGCGGCCCCCGCGGCGGCATGATCATGTGCAACGACAAGCACAAAAAAGCGATCGATCGCGCTGTTTTCCCGGGCCTTCAGGGCGGGCCGCACAATGGGACCACCGCCGGCATCGCCATCGCCGCCAAGCTGGCGATGACCGACGAGTTCAAGGCGTACGCCCATGCGATCGTCGATAACTCCCGCGTGCTTTCCGAGACCCTCGTGTCGCGCGGCTTTGATCTCGTGACCGGCGGCAGCGACAATCATCTCATCTTGATCGACCTCAGCGGCAAGGACGTGCCAGGCAAGGTCGCCGCGCAGGCCCTCGACCGCGCCGGCATGGTCGCCAACTACAACTCGGTTCCCTTCGACACGCGTAAGCCCTTCGACCCGAGCGGTGTTCGCCTCGGGACGCCCGCGATCACCAGCCGCGGCATGGGCCCGAGCGAGATGAAGCGACTGGGCAACTGGATGGCCGACGTCGTCGACGACGTGGAGAACGAAGCTCTGATTTCGCGCATAGCCGGAGAGATCAAAGACCTTTGTGACCAGTTCCCCGCCCCCGGCGTGCCTGTTCACTGAGCGTTCGGGCAGCAGGGCACCGGCCTTCCGTTCAGTCCGGAAAGCTGCAGATGGCACGTCGCAAACGGGTCGACCCCTGCTAGACTGCGCCAGAGATGTCCCTCCAGGGAAAGCGCATCGTTGTTGGCTTGGGAGGCGGAATCGCCGCGTTCAAGGCGGTGCAGCTCGTTCGTGAGCTCATGCGGCGGGGTGCCGAGGTCCGGGTCGTCATGACCGAGGCGGCGACCCGATTTGTGGGCCCGATTACATTTGCGGGCCTGACCGGGAGGCCGCCTGTCACCAACCTCTGGGCCGAAGACTATGCCGGCGAAGTCCACGTCGAGCTCGGCGAGTGGGCGGACGCAATCGTCATCGCCCCGGCCACCATGAACCTCATGGCGCGCGCGACCGGCGGGCAAGCCAACGACGCGGTGCTTGCGACGCTCGCCTGCGCCCGCGGCGAGGTCTTTTTCGTGCCAGCAATGCACCAGCGCATGTGGTCACATCCGGCGACCCAATCGAATGTTCGCGTCCTCACGGAGCGTGGCGCCGTCGTGCTCGGCCCGGTGAGCGGCCCGCTCGCCAATGGCGAAGTCGGCGGGGGGCGCATGTTGGAGCCCGACGACATTGCAGACGCCGTCGAGTCGCACTTGGCGTACTCCAACGACCTCGCGGGGACACGCGTCTTGATCACCGCCGGCCCGACCCACGAGGACCTTGACCCGGTGCGTTACCTCGGGAACCGTTCGAGCGGGCGCATGGGGTACGCGATTGCGGCCCAGGCCCTCCGTCGCGGCGCCGAGGTGACGCTTGTGAGTGGGCCGGTGCAGCTGCCGGTTCCCGCCGGCGCGGAGGTCGTTTCGGTGCGCTCGGCGCAAGAGATGCACGAGGCCGTGATGTCGCGCTTTGAGCGGTTCGACGTCGTGATCATGGCCGCAGCCGTCGCCGACTATCGCCCCGTGCAGCAGGCCGCGCAGAAAATCAAAAAGGGCAGCGGCTTGAAGCTCGAGCTCGTTCGCAACCCGGACATCCTAGCGGATGTGGGCGCGAAGCGGGTCCAGCAGCCCTCTGTTCTGGTCGGTTTCGCGCTCGAAACCGAAAACCTCGAGCAAGGGGCGCGCGACAAGCTCGAGCGAAAGGCGGCCGACCTCATCGTCGCAAATGAAGCAAGCGTGGGGCTCGGTGGCGACAGCAACCGCGCCACCCTCGTCGACGCGACCTCGGCCAACCCACTGCCTGAGATGAGCAAGCGGGCCCTCGCCGATCAGATTCTCGACCGCGTGCGAACGCTGTTGAAACACCCCTCGCGGAAACCTCGACACGAGGCGGAGCGCGGCGCCCCCAACTGACTGGAACGCACTTTGACCCGCCCCCTCATCGCCTCCTTCTTGAGCCACCTCGACGGCGACGCGTCACGCGAGGTCGCGTTGCAGGCCTACCGTGAGGCCGAGGAGAAACACGGTGTTCGAATCTACGACGATCACGATGCGCGCGTCGCGCCGGGGGCGTTCAAGCCGCACATGCCGATCTCCGAAGAGCGCGTCCGAACTTTGACGCGGAGCTGGGAGCAATTCGACCGTGCCCTCGAGCCCCTGGGGAGGGCGGCCGAGCGCGACCTCGTCATCCGTTCACTCGGGCCTTTCATTTCCGACACCGGCCTCTGGGTCGCCGGCGCCGATCTCGCCGACGATCACTTGTTCATTTTCGGCTCAGGCGAAGTGGGCTCGTGGACCGCGGAGCAATGGGATCAGCACCTCGCCAACTGGGCGGCGGTCAAGCAGTACAACGGGCGCGACGACTGGACCGCAGAGCGCCTGGTCGAACAGATGCGCCGGGCCCCCCGCTACAAAGAGTGGGCCAAGCTTCTTCGCAGCCTCATCGCCGAGGCGCGCGGGACCGCAATTCGAAGCTAGTCAGAGAACATCGACCGGCCCAGCGCCTTCGCGCAGGACCACCGCCTCGTCGCCACTGAGGTCGATGACGGTCGAAGGCTCGATGCCACCCCAGCCTCCGTCGACGAAGGCATCGACATGCGAGAACCGCGCGTTGAGCTCGTCCGGGTCGTTGAGAACCTCTCCGTCGACCATAGCCGAGCTCGACACGATCGGGCTTCCGAGCTCGTTCAGGAGCGCGAGCGCAACGGCGTCATCGGGCACGCGAATCCCGACGGTCTTCTGTTTGCGGACCAGGAGCTTGGGCACCTCCCGGGTGGCCTGCAGCACGAAGGTGTACGGCCCCGGCACGAGGCGCTTCATGATCCGATAGGCAAAATCGTCCACGTGGGCGTAGCGGGCGATCTTGCTGAGGTCCGGACACATGAAGCTCAGTGGGTGGTCCTTTTTGAGCCGTCGAATCTGATAGATGCGCTCGATCGCCTTCTTCTGGTGAATGTCGCAGCCCAGTCCGTAGACGGTCCCCGTGGGGTACACGATCACGCCTCCGCGGCGCAGAACCTCCACCGCTTGGTGCACCCGTCGGGCCTGTGGGTGAGTGGGGTGAATCTCGATACGCATCGGGCGCCGCTCCAGGTAGCGATCGGGCCCGTTGTCGTCAAGTCGACGAGGACTACCCAAGCGCTCGCAAATGCGCTAACTAGTCGCCCGCGAATGAACGATGAGCGAGACCCGCGCCCGTATCTGCTGATTACGGTGCTTTTAGACAGCTCGGCACGCCCTGCCGACATCAGCCGCAGCCACGGCGACGCCTACGAACGCTCGCTAAACGCGAGCCAGGGGCAGGAGATCGCGGGGCTCGAGTTGATCGAGCTCCCGATCGCCGCGCCGGTGTTCAAGGCTCTTCGGCAGCCGCTGGCCGTGCCGGGGGATGCCGTCGGCCTTTACGATGTGTTTCCCTTGGCGAGCCATCTCAAACCGGAATACCGAAAAATCGCCGGTCAGTTCCTCGCCGCCGAGGCCCTGTGGACGCTCGAGGAGCAAGGCCTGCTCGGCGGTGTTCCGGTCAACGTGAAGCTCGAGGTGCCGAAGGGCTGGAAGACCGATCCAAAGGACATCCATCAACACCTCGTTGGCGAAGGCGCTCTCGACCTCAGCCCAAGCGGCATCGAAACCTACAAGACCATCAAAACGGCCTGGGACAGCGGCAACGCCAGTTGACGAAAAGGGGACTGTCCCCTTTTCTAGTTGAGGGAGTAAGGCCGCTCGAGAAGGAATGGCGCGATTTCAGCGTCGAACTGGGCTCCGTCTGCTCGATGCATTTGGTAACTGCCGTGCATGGTCCCGCGTTCGGTCGGTAGCACTGCGCCGCTGCTGTAGCGAAAGCTTTCCCCTGGGCTGAGCACGGGCTGCTCGCCCACGACGCCCGGCCCTTTCACCTCCTGGACGTCACCGTGACCGTCGGTGATGACCCAGTGCCGGGTCTGAAGTTGGACGACTTCGCGCCCGTTGTTGGTGATCGTAATGGTGTAGGCGAAGACGAAGTGTCGCCGCCCCGGATGCGACTGCTCTTCGAGGTACTGGCTCTGGACGTCGACGAGAATGCCGTTGGTCTCTGCGCTCGAGCTGGTTGCAAGCGGGCTCATCGTGGTGCACCTCGAAGATGACGCGCGTGGCTCACCCAGGGCGAGCCCGGGACCGCCAAACGCCACTCTGCGTGCTGATGTTGGGGCTCTGCATACCCGATGCCGATCCGCGAACCGACGATGACCTCGCTCGCGCCGGTTCCTTCGCGCACTTCGAGGCCGCCGCGGCGGTACAGAGGGTGCCCGCTAAAGCTCGCGTCGAGGCCCAAGGCCTGACCAACCTTTCCTGGTCCGGTCAACAGCACCGGGCCGTCCTTGCCCCCGCGCCTGCGGCGAATCGTGGCCGTCCCTGCGATCGGCTCGCAGGAACGAATCAGGACGGCAGCGCCCTCCCCGTTGCGATTGGTCACGAGATTCAACATCTGGTGCAAGCCGTAACACAGATAGACGTACGCGTGACCCGGCGGGCCCCACATCGGCGCGTTTCGGCTGGTGAGGCCTGCGCGGCAGTGGTTCGCGCTGTCGTCCGGATAGCGGTAGGCCTCGACCTCGGTGATGCGCAGGCCGACGCCGCCGTGCCAGAGCTCTTGGCCCAGGAGGTCGCGGGCGACGTCGAGGGCGTCGCGTGCGTAGAACTGGCGAGGAAGTAGGCGGCCCGGCACGGGGGGAGTCTGATGCAGTGTCAGCGTAAGTGCCAGCGTCGGTGCCAGCGCCAGTGGAGCACTATCCGATCTCTAAGGCCAGGCTCACGATCAGCTGATAGTCGTTCCTCTTCGGAACGGAGCCGTCGGCTCGCGGCGGCGGGCGCTCCGTTCGGTAGAACTTGAAAGTGGTTTCTAAGTCGAAGATGTCGGTAATTTCGACGCTGAAGTTGGCGGTGCCGATGTGGTTGGTGAGTCCAATCTGGGTGTAGATTACGTTGGTAAGCCAGTCGATCTTCAGCTCGACATCGTCGGTGAAGTCGAAATCCGCGTAGGTATGGAAACTGATGAACCCGTCGTTTTGCGGATTCTCTACCCCTGTCGCCGTGCTCAGGAATCGAGCGTACTGATACCCGAGCGCGCCTCCGATATCCCACTCGACCTTCTTCGTATCCAAGACATGGACACCGGCCCCGGCGCCCGGTGTGGCACGGAGCTTGAGGTTCTGAAACCGGTCGTTGAGAAACTGCACGGATGCAGGTGAAAAGAACAGACGCTTCGAATAGTACACGGTCACGCCCGCTTCGCCGAGGTGCCGATTCACGTTCTGCTCTCGGTTGGAATAGCCAAACGTCCCGTCGTAGTTGAGCGCGGAGCGGGTGCGCGGGTCGGTCCGCGCCAGATCCCAGTGGAGGTTCAACTGGCCTTGATTGGTGTTGCCTGCATTTGCCGACAAGCCCACCCCAAGCTTCGTCGACCACCAGTTGCGCTCTCTCTTCGCTCCTTCGAGAATCGTGAGCAGTTGATCGCGCGGGTAGCTCACCACTCCGTCCTCTGTCTCGATGATCACCTTCTCGTTGGTGACGACCGCCCTCCCCACCAGGTCGATTTTTCCTTCGAACACGTAGGTATTGATGCGAGGAGAATGAAGCTGCCTCACCTTGCTCCAAGAAAAGGTGAGGAGGTCGAGCTTGTCGCTATCGAACTCGATGTCCTTTTCGCGCATCCAGTGCACTTCGCCCTTGAGCCACTCGCCCGAGGTCAAGCGAAGCCAGTCGTAGCTATCCCCGAACTTGATCGTGAACTCGGCAGGAAGACCCGCTTCGGCGTCCACTTCGGCCTGATCGATGGCTTGTTCGACCTCTGCGGCGCCCTGGTCTGGCTCGACCGCGTCGTCGGCCACCTCTTCGTCGGTGACGCCGCTTGGACCGACTTCCTGAGCGAAACCCTGCGCCGGACAACCGAACAGCCCTGCGGTCACCGCCACAGCCGTGGCAGCGATGAACTGCTTCACTGTATCCCTCCTAGGTTCACATCAGGGTTGGTGTATCCGGAGCGGCGCGGAGCGACAAAAAAGCAACGGCGCCCCGTCGGGCGACCCCAGGATTGACACGCGGGCTGTCGCCCGTATACGCGTGCCCTAGCCTGTGACCCCGACCCCAGGGCCCCGTTGAGGAAAGGTCGAGCAACTAGAAACGTCCCGTCATGAACACGCGAATGAAGCAAGTTCTAATCGCACTGGCCGCGCTACTGGCGGTGCTGCTCGTCCTCGGTGGGATCAAGGGCGCTCAGATCGGCGCGATGATCAAGGCCGGTGAGTCGTTCAAGCCGCCACTGGAGGCCGTGACCACCGCAGCCGTCGAGAGCGCACGCTGGGGCTCGTCCATCGTCGCCATCGGCTCGGTGCAACCCGTCATGGGCGTGATGCTAACGGCAGAGATCCCGGGGACGGTCCGCGAGCTTCACTTCGAGTCGGGGCAGGAGGTCAAAGAGGGCGACCTGCTCCTGCGGATGGATACGTCGACCGAGCGCGCCGAGCTGACCGCGGCTCAGGCGGATGCCACGCTTGCGGATGCAGAGCTTGGTCGCACCAGGAGCCTGCTCGAGCGGGATGCCCGAAGCCAGGCCGACCTCGATATTGCCGTCGCAAAAGCCGCGCGGGCGCGCGCCGCCGTCCGCAATGTCGCCTCGGTCATTTCGAAAAAGACGATCCGAGCTCCGTTCTCCGGCCGACTCGGGATTCGAAAGGTCGATGTCGGAGAGTTTCTTCAACCGGGCACACAGATTGTGGCGCTCGATGCGTCCAATCCGGCATACGTCGACTTCCGAGTCCCGCAGCAAGCCTTGGCCGAGATCCAAGTCGGACAAGAAGTCACGATTACCGGCGACACGTTTGGTGACCGTGCCTGGAGCGGCAAGGTCGACAGCATCGATGCGCGGATCGACCCAAGCACTCGAAACATGCTAATCCGGGCCTTGGTGGACAACCCGGACGGACGGCTTCGGCCCGGCATGTTCGTCGACGTCAAAGTGACGCTTCCAAATCTTCAGAACGTATTGTTGATTCCGGAAACCGCGTTGCTCTACGCGCCCTACGGAGACTCGGTGTTCCTCGTTCGCGGCGCCGAGAACGACGCGGACGGAAAAGGCGAGCTAACTGTCGAGCAGGTGTTCGTCCGGGTGGGGGAACGCCGGGGGGACCTCAGAGCCATCGATTCGGGGCTCGAGGCGGGGCAGACCATCGTCTCGACCGGGGCGTTCAAGCTGCAGAACGGAAGTGCGATCGTCGTGAACAATGCGCTTGCCCCCGAGGTGAGCGAGAACCCCACACCCGAAGATCGATGAAACGGGGCGATTGAACGCGTCATGAAGCTGACCGACCTCTTCATCCGCCGCCCCGTCATCGCGATCGTCGTGAACCTGGTAATCGTCATCGCCGGGCTTCAGGCGATCCGTTCGCTCAATGTCCGACAGTATCCGCGCAACGAGAACGCCGCGATCACGGTCACGACCGCGTACGTGGGCGCCAACGCGGAGCTGGTGCGCGGCTTCATCACCACGCCAATCGAACGTGCGATTTCGGCGGCCGACGGCATCGATTACATCGCGTCGCAAAGCACGCAGGGAGTGTCGATCATTCGCGCCAATCTCCGGCTCAACCAGGATTCGATTCGCGCGCTTTCGGAGATCAGCTCGAAAGTCGACCAGGTGCGCGGTGACCTGCCGCCGGAGGCCGAGGTTCCAATCCTCAACATCGAGTCGGTCGAGAGTCAGTTCGCCTCGGCGTACCTGAGTTTCTCGTCCGAATTCCTCGAGCAGAACGAGATCACCGACTACCTCGTTCGGATCGTTCAGCCCCGCCTTTCAGCGATTCGAGGGGTGCAGAAGGCCGAAATTCTGGGTGCTCGCACGTTCGCGATGCGGATTTGGCTCGACCCAAGCAGGCTCGCGGCCCACGGGGTCACGCCCACCGACGTCCAGCGTGCGCTCGTCGCAAACAATTACCTCGCTGCGGTCGGACAGACCAAGGGTTCGCTGATTCGAGTGAACCTGACGACGAACACCGATCTCGCGTCAGTGGAGGAGTTCAAGAGGCTCGTGATCCGCGAAAAGGACGGAGCCATCATCCGGATCGAGGACGTTGGTACCGTGGCACTCGGGGCGGAGAGCTACGACGAACGCGTCAACTTCACGGGTCAGACGGCGGTCTTCATCGGCGCCTTCGTGCTTCCGAACTCCAATGCGCTCGACGTCATTCGCGACGTGCGAAAAGAGCTCGAAGCAATCAAGAAAGACCTTCCGAGTCAGCTAACGGCGACAGTTGCCTACGACGCGACCGCCTACATCGAGGACGCAATCAAAGAAGTCGTGACGACGCTCCTGGAGACGCTCCTCATCGTCGTGGTGGTCATCTTCTTCTTTCTCGGGTCGTTTCGCTCCGTTCTCGTGCCCGTGGTCGCGATCCCGGTTTCGCTGATCGGGGCGGTGTTCCTGATGCAGCTCTTCGGGTTCACACTGAACCTCCTCACCTTGCTCGCCGTCGTTTTGTCCGTCGGGCTCGTGGTCGACGACGCGATCGTCATGGTCGAGAACGTCGAACGGCACCTTCGAGAGGGCCTCTCGAGGACCGAGGCCGCAATCGTCGGTGCCAGGGAGCTCGTCACGCCGATCATCGCGATGACCATCACGTTGGCGGCCGTGTATACGCCGATTGCGTTTCAGGGGGGGCTCACAGGATCGTTGTTCCGAGAGTTCGCGCTCACGCTCGCCGGGGCCGTGATGATTTCGGGGGTCGTGGCCTTGACCCTCTCCCCCGTGATGTCCGCCCGATTCTTGAACGAGCACAAGAGCGACCGTGGCCTGAGCGCACGGATCGATCGGGGTTTTCAGCGGCTCAGAACGACGTACTCGCGTCACCTCGCGTTCGCTCTGGACAACCGAACCAGCGTCTACGTCGTTTGGCTCGGCTTGAGCGCGCTCGGACTGGTGATGTTCAGCATGTCGGCGCGCGAGCTCGCACCCGCCGAGGACCAGGGCGTGATCTTTGGGATTCTGGAGACGCCGTCGAACGCGACCCTCGACCAGCTGGGTCCCTTCGTCGATGCGATCCACGAAGAGGCGATGTCCACAGCCGAAGCCCAGTTCACGTTTCAGGTGACGACGCCCGGCGGCGGTTTCTGGGGTGTGGGCTTGACGCCATGGGCGCAGCGCGACCGGACGGTCTTCGAGATTTTGCCCGAAATCACCGCGAAGATGTCCGCGCTTCCTGGAATCCGCACCTTTCCTGTCTTGCCACCAGCACTTCCCGGCGGCGGACAGTTCCCGGTCGAGTTCGTCATCGCCTCCACCGCCGAGACGCCACAGATTCTAGAGCTCGTCGAGGAGCTTCAAGGGCGGGCCACCGAAAGCGGGATGTTCGCGTTTCCGCCGATCATCGACGTCAAGATCGACCAGCCGGAATCCGAAATCGTGTTCGACCGGGACGCGGTGGCGGAGCTCGGCTTGGACCTTCGACAAGTCGGCCAGCAGCTGGCCGCGGCAGCTGGTGGCAACTACGTCAACCGGTTCAGTGTTGCCGGCCGCAGCTACAAGGTGATCCCCCAGCTGGCGCGCAAAGAGAGGCTCACCCCCGAACAGCTCGAGGACATCTACATCAACGGCCCCACGGGCGAGCTGATTCCGCTTGGCACGTTCGCGACCATCCAAGATACGGTCACTCCGCGATCGCTCAATCGCTTCCAGCAACTCAACGCCGTGACGCTCTCGGGTGTCGCGATTCGGCCGCTCGACGAAGCCCTCGGCTTTCTCGAAAGCGAGGCCGAGAAGCTTCTCCCGCAGGGCTACACCATCGACTACACCGGCGAATCGCGTCAGCTCCGCAAGGAGGCGAACACCTTCGTTCCGGCCTTCGGCCTGGCGATCTTGCTGATCTTCTTGGTCCTCGCGGCCCAGTTCAACAGCTTTCGCGATCCGTTCGTGATTCTCGCGGGCTCGGTCCCACTTGCCATGTTTGGCGCATCGATCTTCACGTTCTTGAAGATGCCCGATCCGAACATGAGCTTCTTCACCGACGGCTGGACGACGACGCTCAACGTCTATTCGCAGGTGGGGCTCGTGACCCTGATCGGACTGATCTCGAAGAACGGCATCCTGATCGTGGAGTTCGCCAACGCGCTTCAGCGAGAAGGTCACAGCAAGCTAGACGCGATCAAGCAAGCCTCTGCAACACGACTGCGCCCGATCTTGATGACCACGCTGGCGACCGTGTTCGGTCATTTCCCCCTGACCCTCGTCTCCGGACCGGGCGCCGAAGCCCGGAACAGCATCGGCCTCGTGCTGGTTGGGGGCATGACCATCGGCACCGTCTTCACGCTCTTCTTCGTTCCTGCGATCTATCTGTTCGTTTCGCGCGACCATCAGAGCGCCGTCCTCGATTCAGAGAATCCTCTCGCGGAGCCAAGCTCGGGCCCAAGCCCGGCGCTTGGCTAGTGATCTCCTTCTGGTGCTCGTCACCTGGTGTCCCCTTCTTCCTCCGCGGCGGCGACCTTCATTCGCTTCGAATCCACGAGGTCTTCGATGTCCCTGAGGTAGCGAGCGTATTCCGCGGAGTCGTCGGGGCTATAATTCAGATTCTTGTAGAGGCTGATGAGGCGCGTGAAGAAATCCTGCGCCACGTCGCGATCGTCGATGTCGAAGTCTGCCTCGACGACCGCCTTCACCATCTCGAAGCTCCTCTTCTGACGCTCGAGAGGCATGGACGAGTCCACCGGGTCGTATGCGTCCTGCTGGAGGAAAACCATGTCCAAAAAGACCGATTTCTGCCAGGTCAGGAAGTCCTCAATCGTGGTCCCTTCCTCGCCTGTGACCTGCATCATCTGGTAGATTTCGTCGCCCCGATGAAGGAGCGCGTGGGCGGCCTTCACGTCCTCCACCCAGGTCGGCGACAGATTCTCGGCGTACCAATCGCGCATCTGGTCGAGGTAACGCGACCAGGAGATCAGCGGATCGATGGCCGGGTAAAAGCGCTTGTATGCGCGTTCGGCCGACAGGCCCAAGAAGGTCTTCACCGTGGCGAGCGTCGCTTGGGTCACCGGCTCCTCGAAGTTGCCACCGGCAGGCGACACTGTGCCGATGAGCGTGACGCTACCGGTCTGGCCATCGGGCCCCTGGATGAGACCGGCGCGTTCGTAGAGGGTCTTGATGGAAGAATCGAGATAGGCCGGGAACGCTTCCTCCCCCGGGATCTCCTCCATGCGGCCGGACGTTTCGCGCATGGCCTGGGCCCAACGCGAGGTCGAGTCGGCGATGCACAACACGTTGTACCCCATCTGCCGGTAGTACTCGCCGAGCGTGATCCCGGTGTAGATGGAGGACTCCCGTGCGGCGACTGGCATCGAGGATGTGTTGCAGATGATGATCGTGCGGTCCATGAGCGAGCCCCCGGTTCGGGGGTCCCGCGTCTCCGGGTACTCGGTGATCGTCTCCACGACTTCGCCTGCTCGTTCGCCGCAAGCGATGACGATGACGATGTCCACGGCAGAGTGTCGGGCGATGAGACTCTGGAGCACCGTCTTTCCAGAACCAAAGGGTCCCGGGATGCAGGCGGTGCCGCCACGCGCAATGGGGATCATCGTGTCGATGATGCGCTGGGTGGTGGTCAGAGGTTCCGTGGGGTAGATACGCTCGGCCACGCGCCGCCGGAGCATGCGTTCGGGCACGGGCCGCCGCACCGGCCAGCGCTGAGCCATCGTGAGCGTCCTTTCTTCGCCGCTCGGTCGGACGATTCGGGCGACCGGGTCGTGGATCCGGAGGTTCCCCCGGTTCATCCAGGTCACCTCTACCGCCGAGGGCTCGTCGAAGGGTACCATGATCTTGTGCTCGAAGATCCCCTCGGGCGTCGTTCCCAAGATCTGTCCCGGCTCCACGGTTTTTCCGGTGGTGACCGTGGGTGTGAAGTCCCAGCGTCTCTCGGTGTCCAGCGGGTCCATTTCGATGCCGCGGGGGAGCAGGAAACCGTATTGCTCCGCCAACGAGGTCAACGGGTTCTGCAGCCCGTCATAGACCTTCCCCAGAAGACCGGGCGCGAGGGTCACCGAAAGCATTTCGCCCGTCAACTCGACCTGGTCGCCGACCTTGACCCCGGAGGTATCCTCGAAGACCTGCAAGTCTGCGACTTGATTCTGGACGCGAAGCACCTCGGACTTGAGACGCCGCTCTCCAAGAAGAACATACCCGACCTCGTTCTTCATCACTCGGGTGTCGCTGACGTTGATGCTGACCAGGCTCTCCTGCACGGCCACGATGGGGGCGCGCCGAGATCCGCGGCCGCTCGCGTCGCCCGGATCAGGCGAAGAGTTTTTGGTGGTCACTTGTCACCTCCAGGATCAGTTCTTCAAAGCGCTCACGCGCCTTCTCGGCATCATAGGAGAGCCAGCGGTGGAGGATGTCCCACTTGTACACGAAGGCGAACACCTGCTCGAACCCGAATGGATGCGCATCGGAGATCTGGCTCAGCTTCTTCCATGACTCACCCATCATCAGCGTCTCGAGCCCCAAGGCATCGCCCTGCTCGAGGAACACCTGCGCCTCGACGATCCAGGGAAAGGCGGCGCTTAGCCCAAACTCCGCGTCCGCCCAGCGAGACTCGATGACGCGCGTGTACGGACCGGTGCCCCATCGCCCCGATGGCGCGGATTTCCCCTGACGCTTGAGGCGCAGCGCCACCATCAAAGTCCGTATGTTCATCCGAAAATCCACGATGTTCAGAAGCTCCGGAGTGCGGTTGTGGGCGACAACTTCCTCGTACATGGCGGCGATCTGCTCGTTCGTCCGACTGACAGGTTGGCGATGCCAGCTGACGAGACGCTCGGTCCGCACCAGCTCGTCCAAGTCATCCGCGTGCAGGAGCGACAAGCGCTCTTCGAGACGCCGACGGCTCATCGGCAGCAGCTTGCTCTGCCTGAAGTCGGGAAGCGCCGGCAGACTTGCAACGAGCTGATAGTAGCGTCGTCTCACTGCCCTGCCTCGAGCAGAATCTTCCGATAGCGAGGCAGAAGCAGCTTGAGCATCATTTCGGATAGTGCCTCGTCGCTCAAGTCGATCTCGAGGTCCTCACCGACCAAGCGAATGCGCGCCCCGCCGTGGACCTCGTTGGACGGAATGAGCTCGATGCCCTTGCGCAGAACATCGGCTGAGAACGACACGGCGGACCGCCGGAGAAACGCATCGAGCTCCGTGGAGACTTCATCGGCTAAGCGCTTGGGAACCAGAATGACGGCGTCCTTGTCTTGGATGAAGTCTTCGGCGGTCCTCCCCGCCAAAACCAGGATCATGTCGCGAAGCACGGAGCCGTCGGTGGTCACATCGGTCACGAGGCGACGCACGTGCTCTTCGAAAGCGGACATGACCGCCGAGCGAAGCTCCAGGCCGGTGTCCCGCGCCGCCATGCGCAAGGCCTCGATGCTCGCGGTCTGCTCCCGCTCCGCCGCGGCCTGCGCTTCGTTCTTGATGGCCGCTGCTTTCGCTTTGGCATCCGCCACGGTTCGGGCAGCTTTCGCTTTGGCATCCGCGAGAATCCTGTCCGCCTCAGCTCGGGCGGCGTGGACTCCCTCGTCACGAATCCGGTCGATGAGGTTCTTGACGCCCGAGGATTTCAGATCTGGCTCGGTCATGCGTCACCTCATTTCGGAATGGCGCCCGCGAGCACCAGAGCAAATACGAAAACGAAGACCGCAAAGCCCTCGATCACCGCCGCGGGAGCAATGGAGATCCCGAACACTTCAGGCTTCGACTTCGAAGTGTTGATGGCGGCAGCGCAGGCGCTTCCTTGCGCCGTCGCGCTGACGAGCAGCGCCACGCCGGTGAGCGTTCCCAAGACGAAAAGGCCCGGCGAGCTTCCCAGCGTCACCGAACGGTTGAGCGTCAGCATCACCACGATGCCGTAGATGGTTTGGGAGGAGGGCATCGCAGCCACCCCGACGAAGCGACCATAGCCGCCCTCCACCTCGAGCATCGCACCGGCGGCGGCCTGCCCGCCTCGGCCGACGCCGATCATGCTGCCGATTGCACCCAGCGTCAGAGGGGCGAAGATCCCCAGCCAGCCCATGGTCAAGACCAATGGTTCCACGGATCACACTCCTTTCTTATTGAAGGGCCGGAAGAGAGGACCCTCTTCCGGAAGTCCCCAGTTGAAGAATTCGATGACATTCAATCGAAGCCCGTGGATCACTCCGCTGGCAACGGCGAGTAGCAGGTTCAGGCTGTGTCCGATGACGAGGATGATGAGCGCCACCAGGAGACCCACGCTCGGAATCGCCGCCCGAGCGCTGGCGGCCATGTCGTTGAAAGCGATCGCCAGCGACGCGGAGGCCAGGCCCAAAGCGAAGAGCCGCAGATAGCTCAGCACATCCCCGAACACTGCGATGAGACGGGTCAATCCGACGAGCCCCCTGCCCAAGCGGGCCAAAGGCGGCGCCCCGTATCCCGAGAACGCGAACACCAGGACCAAGCTCACGATGGCCACGGAAACCGCGGGCGGCTTCAACCAGTCGACACCTGCCTGAACCGCGAGGAACAGCGCATAGCCAGCGAGCACGAACATGGCCCAGCCGAACGACGGCAGGGCACGGGGGCTCCATCCATGGCGCCGCGCGTCCATGAGATTGCCGAGCATCACGTGGATCGCTCCGATGGTGATCGACAACGCCATCATGCTCCTCGCATCGCTGATTTCAAGAACCGCCAGCCGCGAGAGAAACGTGTCCGAGGCAGGCGCCACCCCGAAGAATGAGCCCACCAAAATGCCATAGACGACTGTGGTCACCACCAGCGTGACCAGGACCCAACGCCAGCTGCGTCCTTTGGCCGAGCTCGACAGCCTTTTCCACAAATACGCCGTGGCAAGCGCCAAGACCAGCCCGTAGCCAGCGTCGGAAATGATCATGGCAAAGAAGATCGCGAACGAGTAGAGGACCACCGAAGAAGGGTCCCAGCTGCTGTAGCCGGGCGTCTTGTAGAAGTTGACGAGGTTCTCGCCGCCTTCGGTTCGCTCCGAGTTGCGAAGAAGCGTAGGCGGCTCGTCATCGGGGCCGGGATCGGTGACCTCCACGGCCATGCCGTGCTTCGCGGCATACGCGCCGAGCGCCTTCACCGCCTCGGTCGGCGCCCAAGCGCGGAGCGCGAAGAGCGGCGTGGAATCGTAACACTGATCGGCGGCGAGCTCGCGCGCAGCTCGGTCCTCGAGGGCAGCCAGGCTGCGTGACAAGAGGAGGCTCCAGCGAGTGAAGCGGATCCGCTCGAGCGACGCGTCCTCGAGCGCGAGCTCCACGTCCTCTAGCCTCCGCTCCAGCGTCTGCCGCGATACACTGCCGGTTCGAATTCGCGGAGCCGGGACGCCCTGGGGCTCGAGCTCCGAGATGACGATCACATAGGCGTCCCGCCCATCGCGCCGGACCTCTTCCCACGTCAGGTCAGACGCTTCGAGGTCGCGCAAGCGGTTCTGCGGCAGTACATAGAACCAGAGCCGCTGCCCGCTGAGGCCTTCCTCGGGCGGAAACTCGAAGTCGCCCCAGGGGGCCAGGGCCTCGATGTGGTGCATGAGGCCGTCCCGCTCGAGCTCCAGCTGGTGAGTATGATCTCGGAGTGCGAGGACGTCCTCTTCGACTCGCACCGGATCGAACGCTGCGGCGTGGGTCACCGGACGCTGCTTCTGAGGACATGTTTCGAGGTAGCTCAACGCTTCGCGACTTCGTTTCGAGGGGTCCGCGAGTGGAGCGACGTCCTGGGCGAGGGAGACGATCTCGAGGCACCCGAGCTCTTGCAGGTCCTCGAGGGCCCGTTCCTTTTCAGCCTGGTGCCCCACGAACGTAAGTTTGCTCAGCGGGACTATGGCCACGTCGCCACCTCTTCCTCCGCCTGACCCGAATCCAACACTTGCCGGGCCTTCGCCAGCTTCGCCTGAACCACGGCCGCCCTTCCCATGTCGCCCAGCCAGATCTGGATCCGCTCGATGTGGTTCCGGGTCCTGGGGATGAGAATCTTCTCGAAGAGGTTCACCCGCTGTGTGATGCGCCGCTCCGCACGCCCGAGGACGCGGACCCTCTCCGCAGCAACCTGGATGCGCGTTCGCGCCTCTGCTGCATCGCCAAGGCGTTCGGCCAGTGCGTCAACCCAGGCGGGTTTTGCAAGCGGCGAATATTCGGCCACCTGGCACTCGACCTCCTTCAGCACGGGAAGCCTCACCCCAACCACGTTTTCCTGCGCGAGCTCGAACGCGGTCATCTTGACCAATCCCTTCAAATCGATCTCCGAGTTCGCCAACATGGGCAGCTCCGCCCCCACGCGCGCCTCCAAGCGCTCCACATCGGCCCGCGTGGCCGCGTGCTCTTTGCGGGCCTTATCCAGCTCAATGGTCAACTGCCTGCGCTTGAGCTCGAGCGAAGGAAGGAGCTTTTCGTACAGCTTGAGCTTGGTCTGCTCCTGCTGGAGTGCGGCCTTGCTGAGCTTCAGTCGAGCCATTCCTCAGCCGACCCCTTCCGTCTCTTCGTTCTTCAAGTCCGGGAAGTAACGATCGATGAGGTCCTGCTTCATGAGAAGCTCGTGCGCCTCGAAACATTCGGCGAGTGTGTGCCAACTCAAGTCCAGGGCTTCCAACAGAGGCAAAGAGACGTTGACGTCCATGAACCGGCGCCGAAACAGCCCCCCAAACTTGAGGAGCTTCATGTCGAAGTCCGATAGCTCGAACGCCATGGCCTGCTTTTGCTCTGCCTCTCGCGCAGCGGCGTAGAAGCGCACCATCGTGTTCATGATCTGACCGTGATCCTCCCGCGTGGCTTTCCCCACCACATGCTGTTTGAGGCGCGACAGCGAGCCGAAAGGGTCGATGACCCCATCGTGTAAGTAGAACTGCCCCTCGGTGATGTAACCGGTGTTGTCCGGCACGGGGTGGGTCACGTCGTTGCCCGGCATGGTGGTGACCGTCAGGATTGTGACCGAGCCCGCCCCGTTGAAGTCGCACGCTTTTTCGTAGCGCCGGGCGAGCTGCGTATAGAGGTCGCCCAAGTAACCCCGGGTGGCCGGGATCCGGGACTGGGACACGCCGATCTCCTTCATGGCATCGGCGTAAGCGGTCATATCCGTCATCAGCACCAGCACCCGCTTGGACTGCTCCATGGCGAATCGCTCGGCGACCGCCAAAGCCATGTCCGGGACCAGCAGCCGTTCGATGATGGGGTCGGAAGCCAAGTTCACGTACATGACCGTGCGATGCGAGACCCCGTGGTCCTCGAAGGCGGTCTTGAAGAAGTGGAAATCGTCGAAGATCAGTCCTAAGCCCGCGAAGACCACGATGTCGGCGTCTGCCTGGAAGCCAACGCGGGCCAGAAGGGCGTTGTAGGGCTCACCGGCCACCGAGAAGATCGGGATCTTTTGGCTCTCGACCAGGCTGTTGAAGAGATCGATCATCGGGACTTCGGTCTCGATCATCTTCGACGGCATCACCCGCATCATCGGGTTTACGGTGGGGCCCGCCACCGGGATGGTCTCCTCGGCGTCGAGCGGCGGCTTGCCGTCGATGACTTCGCCTGAGCCCCGAAAGATGCGACCCAGGATGTGGTTCGAGAACGTGACCTGCTGGGGATGTCCGAGGAAACGAACACGGGCATCCGTGGAGATGCCCTTGCCGCCCGCGAACACCTGGAGGCTGGCGATGTCACGGTTCAGCTCGACGACGCTGGCGCTGGACACCTCGCCATCCGTGTTCTCCACCGCCGCAAGGTCCCCAAGCGCTACGCCTCTGGCGCGAACTCGAATGACATCGCCAATGATGTCGAGAACGCTGGTGTGCCGGACGAGACTGTCGAGCATGGATGACCTCGGAAGGTGTGAAGGCGTCGAAGGAGTCTGGCCCATCTAAGCAGATGGGCGCCGCAGGGCAAGATCCATTCGAACATGTGGAAGGTTGCAACCAAGCGTGCGCGTAGCTAAGACGCATTCGGCCGTCTCTCGTGCTCACGCGAGAGCCACAGTCACGCTCTTGAGCTCGGTCCAGTCCTCGAGCCCGTGCCGGCTTCCTTCTCTGCCGAGGCCGCTCTCCTTCCAGCCGCCGAAGGGCACCTCTGCGGTGCTCACGAGCCCGGTGTTGACGCCGACCATGCCGGCCTCGAGCGCCTCGTATCCGCGGACGAGGCGACTGAAGTCGCGTCCGTAGAGGTATGCGATCAAACCTGCGGGCGTCCCGTTTGCCAACGCCATTCCTTCGGCGTCACTGCCAAAACGCGTGAGTGGCGCCACCGGTCCGAACACTTCCTCCCGGCTGATTCGCATGTCTGGGCTGACGTCTTCGAGCAAGGTCGGCGTGAAGAACGTGCCTCCGGATTCGGCTTGGCCACCCCCGACCGTCGAACGCGCACCAGCGTCACGCGCGTCGGCGACCAAAGCGCGGACCTTGTCGAAGGCCCGACGATCGATGAGTGGCCCGATCTGCACGCCTGGCTCGAGGCCCGGACCGACGCGCAGCGCCTCGATCGCCTGCGCGAGGGCATCACGAAAGCGCACGTAGATGCCGTCTTGAACGAGGATACGATTGGCGGCGACGCAGGTTTGGCCGGCGTTTCGGAACTTTGCGATGAGGCAGCCAGCAACCGCGGCGTCCACATCCGCGTCGTCGAGCACCACGAACGGCGCGTTTCCGCCGAGCTCTAGGCTCACGCGCTTCACCGTCGCCGCCGATGCTTCGAGGAGTTTCTTCCCGACCGCGGTCGAACCCGTGAAGCTGAGCTTGCGGACCCTCGGATCCCCGATCAGCGCATCACCCAAATCCGCAGCGTCGTCGCGATCCCCGGTCAAGACGCTGAATGCGCCGGCAGGGATACCGGCTTCCTCTGCGATGGCCGCGAGCGCCAATGCGGACAGTGGCGTCGCCTCGGCTGGCTTGAGAATCAATGGGCAGCCGGCCGCGAGCGCCGGTCCGAGCTTTCGGGTGATCATCGCGCAAGGAAAGTTCCAGGGTGTGATCGCGACGCCTACGCCCACAGGCCTGCCGGAGGACGAAGACCCGCCTGTCGGCCGACGGCGCAGGGATGGTCTCCCCATACATGCGCCGCGCTTCCTCCGCGAACCAGGTCAAAAAGGACGCGGCGTAGCGGATCTCGGCGCGCGCCTCGGCAAGGGGTTTGCCTTGTTCGCGCGTGAGCAACACACCCAGCTCCTCTTCACGGCGCTCCATGGTGCGGGCCATGCGGTGCAGAGGCGCAGCCCTGTCGAGCGCGGAGAGGCTGCGCCACTGCTGGAAAACCCCGGACGCGGCGTCGACCGCGGCCCGCGCTTCTTCGGCGCCACAGCGAGGCACGCGGCCCACCTGCTCTCCGGTCGCAGGATCCAACACGTCCAGATGCGTCTCCGTCTCGACCCAGTCGCCGGCGACGTAGGCGCGCCCGCGGATTAGCGCGACCTCGCTCATCACGACCTCGCGCGTAGGTGGGCTGGAACCAAGTCATCGAGAGGCGCATCGACTTAACGGACGACCAAAAAAAGCTGCCTGGGCACACGCACACCAGACCATGCGAACC
>CAVPIE010000014.1:0-334399 GCA_963704865.1 uncultured delta proteobacterium
GCCCGGTCTCTTCATGGGCAATACCGCAGAAGACATTCTGCGGTCGGTGGATTGCTCCGTGCTCGCGGTGAAGCCGAAAGGGTTCGTTACACCGGTCAAGCTCGGTCGTCGCCGCGCGTGAACCGCCACTGGAGTGAATCAGCAGCGCGCTGCTGAGCGCGCCTGGGCAGCTCCCCATTCGAGCCGGAAGATCGACACTATTCCTGGTGGTGTCATGGCTCGGGGTGCTGTTCGACCAACCGCCCTCGACGCTCCCCGTCAGCGGCCTCTTGTCGATGCCCCACCGCTTCCCGCTGGTCCGCACAGGTGAGATTCGCACCGACTGGTTGGAAACCGCGAGAAGGAGGTGGACGGGAAGCTCCGGTGACCAGTTTCGTTTGTACAGACTGAGTATCCATCGAGAACGAGTCCGATGCAGCTGCGTCGAGCATCTTGTTCAATCCAAGCCGCAGCGCTTCTCGACGCGACTTGGTTGCTTCCCCACGCGATTTGGCCGCTTTGCGAGAGATGGCATCGACAGGGGATGGCTGGCCCCCGGCGTCCAGGTAAGCGTGCACTAGATACAGTTGGCCGCGAAACACGCCATGGATCGCTCGCGCGGTCTCGGCGGCCCGCTCTGCCGGCGCAGAGAAGTCGTATGCGACCACGATAGCGTGGGGCGGTTGGGCGCCATGCGGAGGCACGACAATCGTAGGGGTTGGCAAAGTCCTGAGTACGCGCCCTGTCACGCTGCCGTACATGCGCTTGGAGATGCCCGTCCTTCCATGCGCTCCCATGACCACCACGCTGATCTGGTGGTCGAGCGCGTATTGTTGGATCGCTTTGTGTACGACCCCTTCCCGTAGCGCGGTCTCATACTCGACCGCTTCTTCACGAAGCCTGGCTGCCGCGGCGTCGACGGCCTTCTGCGCTTCGGCGAGCGTACGTCTCGTCAATTCCGGTGTCGCGGCGTCGGCAGCCTCAAGCAACGAGGACATCGGGATCTCCGGAACATGGAGCACGTGTATCTTGGCGGAGCAACGCTTGGCGAGGTTGAGTGCGTAGCTCAACGCGCGTTCTGCATTGTCCGAGAAGTCCGTGGGCACGAGCAGTTCTTTGATTTCCATGGTGGGCCTTGTCTTCGGGGGAATACGCAGGAGGCACCGAGTCTAGCGGAGTTGGCGTCTCATCGACATCCGCGCGGAGGGATTCATCCGTTCCCCAACCAGGCAACCCCCAGGCCGATCAGCAGGAGAGCCACCAACACGGTGCGCCAACGATTCAGTACGAATTCGATCCGCTCGACCATCCCCAACCAATCCACATTGGACCAGGTTCGCCGCAGCGACGCCAGCCACGCATCACGCCAAGCCGGCAATCGCACGTCGGCGAGGCGGCTGCCAAAGCCCAGGGCCAGAGCCAAGACGTGGCTGATGGGAACCAGCACGTCACCCGGCGGAATGCGTGAACTCGAGTAGCCGGCGGTCAGTCGCCCATCACTCGTCGACAACGCAGCAAGTTGCTTGGGCCGATGCACGCTCCGCAAGATTGCGGCCAACACCAGCACAGCGCCAAGCAGCACCGGCCAGAGGCTCCCGATGACCACACCTTGCGACCAGAGTCCTGACAGCTCCGGCGCCGCCCACCAGGGGAGCAGCAGGGCGGACACAACCAGGAGCGCCCACGGCCAAACAAGGCCGGCGGGCGAGGATTGGCCGGTTGCCTCCGCCCCCGGCTGGGCCAGTAGAATAAGAAACCGCCCAAGCAGCACCGTCGTCGCCAGAGCGCTTAGAGGCAAGAGCGTTTGCAACACCCAACCCCAAGGGTCGGGTGCATTGACCGTCTGCGCCTTGAGCAACACCTTCGCGACCATTCCACTCGTCAATGGTGCCCCCGCGATCGCCAGTGCGGGCAGCCACAAGGCGATCCACGCCCAGCGTCGCTGCTCGGTGTTGCAGGCGCCAACGACGCCGACGCCGAGAAACAGCGCACCTTTGCTGAGGCCATGGTGAAGCGCGTACACGGTGATGGCGGTCAGGATGGCCGGGTAGGAGTCGGGCGCGGTCAAACCGAGTCCCACTGCCATGGTGAGGATCCCCATCTGACTGACGCTGGAATAGGCCAACAGCGTCTTGGGATCCCGTTGCGTGAGCCCTACCACCACCCCATAGAAGGCAGCAGCGAGCCCGAGGACCATGAGCGCATCGCCCCATTCGGATAGCGCCACCTCGCCAAGCGGGAACAAGCGCAACCAGCCAAGCAGCCCCGCCTTAATCATGGCGCCCGACAACACGGCGCTCGCGGGGGTGGGGGCCACCGGATGGGCCAGCGGTAGCCACACGTGTAGTCCCAACACCCCGGCTTTGATGCCGAAACCAACAATCGCCAGGAACATGATCAGGTCGCGTGACTCGGCGTGCGCTAATTCGTGGCGCACCGCATCGAAACCTGTCGATCCCGCTGCGGCGGTCGCCAGAATCAACGCGGTGAACAGCGCGACCTCGCCCATCACCACCAACACGATGTAGACCCGCCCGGCGCGCAGGGCCTCAACGCTACGCTCATGCACCACCAGCCCGTAGGAGGCGAAGCTCATCAAGGCGAAGAATAGATAAAAACCCGCCAAATCCTGCGCCAGGATTAGCCCTAGATTGCCCGACATGGACAGCAGGAAGTACGCGAAGAAACGATAACGATCGTCGGACACGTAGGCCCTCGCGTACATGCCTCCCAGCCACCAGAGCAGGGCCGTGAACAATAGGAACAGGCGACCTGTGTCGTCCACAAGGCCCAGCTCGGTGCCGAGCAACAACCAGGGTAGGCGTAGTGAAATGCCTGGAGGTGGAGGTGCGAACACCGCAAGGATCAGCGCGGGCAGGGCCGCCCATGGCGCAAGTCGCAATGCAGCGGGACGTGTGGTCCTGAACGCCATTGCCCCCGCCAACAGCAGTGGCCAGATCACAACCAACAGCAATGTCAAGAAGGCCTCTGCTTCGCTCATGGCTGGTAGAACTCCCGCTCCACGATGAGCTTCGCCCACGCGAGAGGACTGAAGGGCGTCAAGGCGAGCAGCCCCACGCCCAGGGCCATGGCCGCCGTCACCAGCGGTGGAAGCAACAGCGCCCAGGCCGTTTCCTTACGGCCGAAGTCATGCTCCTCCGGCCAGGCGTCCGGCGGTTCCTGGAACCAGGCCGCATGCACTATCGGCAGGAAATAGGCGGCGTTGAGAAGGCTGCTGCCGACCAGCACGAAGAGCACCCAACCCTGCCCTGCCTCCAGCGCGCCCACACCAAGATACCATTTGCTGATGAATCCGGCAGTCGGCGGCGTTCCGATCATCCCGAATGCGCCGACGGTGAAGGCCGCCATGGTCCACGGCATTCGCCGGCCCACCCCGTGCATCTCGCTGACGTTGTGAATTCCCAGGGTCGCGGCGAGATTGCCAGCGCAAAAGAACAGCGTGATTTTCATCAAGCCCTGATGCACCAGGTGCACCACTCCGCCGATGCCGGCGATGGGCCCGGCGATGGCAACGCCCAAGGCGATATAGGACAGCTGGCTGACCGTGGAAAAGGCCAGCCTGCGCTTGAGGTCATCCTGGAACAGCGCCCGCAACGAACCGTAGATAATGGTGATCGCCGCCAACCACGTCAGGGGGGCGGTCACACCCAGTCCTACGGCAAACTCCACCCCGAATACATCGTAGATCACCCGCACGATACCGAAGGCACCCGCCTTCACCACGGCCACCGCATGCAGAAGGGCGCTGACCGGCGCCGGGGCAATCATGGCCTGCGGCAGCCAGCCATGCAGCGGCACCAACGCCGCCTTCACGCCGAGTCCGGCGATCAGGAGCGCGAAAATGACTAAGAGGGCTGGGCGATGCCCTTCGCCCAGGCCATGAAGAAACCCCCGCGGCGTGAATTCCAGGGTGCCCGCGAGGGTATAGAGCCACACAGTACCGACGAGCAGCAGCGAGCCGCCGAAGATTGTATAGGCAAGATAAGACTGCCCCGCGCGGCGGGCCGCTTCCGTGCCGCGATGCACGACCAGCGGATAGGTGACCAAGGTCAACATCTCGTAGAACACCAGGAAGGTAAGCAGGTTGCCAGACAGGGCCACACCAACCGTGGCGGTCACGCAAAGGCTGAAAAAGCCAAAGAAGCGGCTGCGATGAGGTGAGCCTTCGAGGTAAGCGATCGCATAGACCGTAGTGACCAGCCAAAGCACAGCGGACAGGGTGACGAACAGCAGCGACAGGGCGTCGGCGCGCAACACCAGCTCGAGACCTGGCAAGAGTGCCAGCCGCGTTTCGTAGAGATGCCCTCGGTAGACGCCCCACAGCATCCAGCCTACCAGCAGAAGTTTGACCAAGGCCCCGAACAGGTTGAGCACAGTGCGGAGGCGTACTCGGTCCTCTGCCAAGCCGAAGATGATCAAACCCGGCAGCAGGGAGCTCGCAACCAGCAGGACGGGAACCGACGCATCCCAGTTCATCGCCCGACCCCACTGGCGCCGAAGACATCGCCAATGCCAATCAGCTCCAACAACGGCGATGCCAGAAACCCCAGTAGAATCGCCCCCATCGCGAGCAGCAACGCCGCCCATTCCACGCGTGCCGGAACCGCTCCCGGCGCGTGCGTAGTGGTCGCCTTGGTGAACGCATGCCCCAACACCTTGAAGACATACGCCGCCGCCAGTACGCCACCAAGGACGATCACCGTCACGAGGCCCCATCGTCCCTGTGCCAAGGCCGTCTCGAGAAGCAACCACTTGCCGATGAAGCCTCCGCTCGGCGGCAGACCCATGATGCTCACCCCGGCCAAGGCGAAGGCGCCCGCGGTGAGCGGCAGGCGCTGCACCACCCGATCCAGATCCTGGATGCGGTCATGGCCGCCAAAGCGCAACAGATTGCCGGCCGCCAGGAACATGGCCGCTTTTGCCAACGCGTGAGACAGCATCAAGTACGCAGCCGCGCTCCAGGCAGTCACGCCGGCGGCGATGGCAAGCGGAAACGCCAGAAATAGGTAGCCAATCTGCGCTACCGTGGAGTAGGCCAGTAGCAACTTCAGCCGCGTCTGACGCAGGGCTTGTATGGAGCCCCAGAGTATGGCCGCGGCGCCAAGCAGGCCTAGCAATACGTCGACGCCTTCGGTGAGTGGGCCGAAGATCTCCAGCCACAAGCGGAGCAGGAGATAGAAAGAAGCTTTCACCACCAGTGCGGACAGCACCGCACTCACGGGTGCCGGAGCGCTGGCATGGGCAGGCGGTAACCAGAAATGAAAAGGGAAGAGTCCGGTCTTCAGTGCAAGCCCTGCACTCATCAACCCCAGCGCTGCCCAGACGGCCGGAGATGCCTCTACTCGCTCGGCGAGTATCGCGATGTCTACACTGCCGAAGCTGTGAAAAAGTAGCGCGACCCCCAGCAGGTAAGCGAGCGACCCCAGCAGCGTGACCAACAGATAACGCATGGCACCGCTCAGCGCGTCCTTGCCGCCCGGCAACGCCGCCAGCGCCACCGCCGCCAACCCCATCAACTCGAGGGTGATGTACAGGTTGAAGATATCGGCCGAAAGAAAGAGGGCGTTCAGCGCGGCCAGCAGGAACAACCACAGCGGCCAGAACCGGTCCTGATGTTCACCCTCGAAATAGTCCGTCGAATAGACGCTGACGCCGAGTCCTACCAGGGCGGTAGCAGCGAGCATCAACAGGCTCAGACCATCTGCACGCAGATCGATGCCCAGTGGGGCGCCCCAGCCGCCCGCGGCGTGACGATACACGCCATCATCGAGGATCTGCCAACCGAGACCTGCGACCGACAGGGCTACGCCAAAGACCGTACCCAATCCCACTCTCTTCGCCATCCTTGGCCAGAGGAAACAGATCATCCCTCCCGCCAACGGCAGCAAGATGAGAACGACGCCCCAGGGCATATCGGTGAACGCCGCGCCCATCGGCCCTACTCTCGCTGGCCATCGGGAAGCTTGGCACGTCCGGTTTCCGCAGTCAGTTTCAACATCAAGGTGAGCGCCAGCGCAGTGGCCGAGACAGCGACCACGATGCCGGTGATGACCATGGCGTGGGGCACTGCATCGGGTTGAGCGTCCCCGGTACGCGTTGCCAGCGCCACTAGCACCAGGAAGGCCCCGCTTCCCATCACGTTGATCGCCAGGACCTTGCGCAGCAGGTGCGCGTGAATGATCAGGGCATACAGCCCGAGGGAGAACAGCCCAACGCCCACCAGTGCGTACGCGAATGCGACACTCATTCGTTTTCCATGTCTTGAGGCCGGCCACCCAGAAACAGGGCAGCCAGCGTCGCGCCGATGGAGAGGGTCGCCGAGGTTTCGAGAATCAGGATAAGTGTTCCCGCATGCTCAGGGGGGTATTCCAACAACTGCCCTTCGATGAGTAAGGTGAACACGGCCACCATGACGAATGCACCGGGCCCCACGACGAGGATGAATCGCAAAGGCAATCCCACCAGATCGGTGTGAACGCGCCAACCGGCCAACAGTAGCAGCACCCCCGCCGCGCCCAGCACCGATCCCGCCTGAAACGCACCCCCGGGCGCATGGGCACCGACCCACAGCAGATAAGCGGCCACCAGGATCAATACCGGCACCAGGAGACGCACAAGGGTGTCCAGCACGAGGCCGGGCGCGGCCTCGGGACGCAGGGGTCTACCGCCAAGCGCCCAGACCCCAAGCAGCGCCACCAACAACACGACCATCTCCAGCAGGGTGTCGTAGCCTCGGAAGTTGAGCAGCACGGCGGTCACCGGGTTGCTCACCCCGCTGGTTTCGAGATGCGCGGCGACCTCTGGACTCAGTCCCGCGGCATAAGGCGGTAGAGACCAAACCGCGTGGCCGAGTGCGGCCGCAACCGATAGCAGGACGACCACCGGCAACCACCGGGTGCGGCCGACTTCAACCGCTCCTGTTCCGAGTTGTCCCGCCACATCCTCGTTCGTTTCTGATGAGCGCAATCTCGCCAACGCAGCCAGCAACAAGGCGCCGGTCAGCCCTGCTCCAATGGCCGCTTCGGCCAGCGCGACATCGGACGCATCCAGCCGTACCCAGGCCATCGCCATCAGCAGGCTAAAGGCGACGAACGACACAATGGCCTCGAACAGATCCGCGCAGGCCAACGCGCGCCAGGCCAACCACAGCAGGCCGAATCCCAACAGGGCATCGAACAACCACGGCAACTGGGTTACCGCCTCCACGGCTCTATTCCTCTCCGCAATGCCCCCCGCGAGATCAGGTGGGCGACGCCGCTGCCGGCAAGCAGAACCAACAACCAGATCAGCAACAACTTACCTGCGGCAGCCCATGATTCCGAGTGCACGGCCAGCCCCGCCACTATGAGGCCCAGGCCCACGTTATCGGCCTTTGTCAGTGCGTGAAGCCGGGTATAGACATCCGGAAAGCGCAGCAGGCCCAGGGTACCGGCCAAAAAAAAGACGGCACCGGCTATGAGCAGTGCCGCGGAGAGGTAGTCACTCAGGATCATTGTCCGCCTCCGGGTTCGGCCACGCTCGCCGCACGAAAGCCACGGCCGTCACCGCGGCCAGCAGGGCGAACACTAGCGCCACATCGCGCATGGCCGCGTGTTCCGTCGCCTGTGCCAGCAGCAACAGTATGGCCACCGCGGTGGTGCCGAACAACTGCAAGGCCAGCATGCGATCGGAGGCCGTCGGACCACGAAGCACACGCCACATCCCGGCACCGAGATTGAACAGGAGAAACAGCGCCAATCCGAAGTACAGGTTCTCCACGCGTGCTCAACTCTTCACCAACCTGCCGGCGTAGCCATCAGGGAAAGAATTCCTTCGAACAGGTTCATTTCACTCACGTTCCTCAGAAACCTTCAGCGATGCACCGAATATCCGAGCCACGCCCTGCTCCACGGACTCGAGAGCTGACAGGAATTCGCTCCGTCGATCGAGCACATGCACCTTCAAGATACTGAGATCGAGTTCAGCACTCAAGGTGCCTGGCAGCAGGCTGACTATGTTGGCCATGAACACCTGCGGCAGTCCCCGCGGCAGCCGCAGTGGGTATTCAATGAGCTCCGGAGCAATGGGCATGCCGGGATGAAACGCACGCCAGGCCACGTCTGCGCCCCCTAGCAAGGAGCGTAGGAGGAAAAAGGGCGCGAACCTCAGAAGCTCGTACCAGACCAAGGGTGCAGCTGGGACTAGCGCGGCACTGGCAGTAGTTGCAAGCAACACCGCCGGCACTCCGATCCACCAGGACGGCGCGGCGCCATCGGTGAGAATCCACCAGATGAGTGCGAACAGCACCCCCCGGGATATGACGGTTGACCAGCAGATTCTTGCTTTCATCGAAGTCATTCGCCTGGGTCTGATCCGGTTCTGTGAACGAACGGGTTATGAGGCCCGCGAGGATGATAGTGCAAGCGCCCGCTCGTGGCGGATTCTCTTCTTGCCTAGAACGCGGTCTACAAGAACCGATTGGTGCGCACCTGAATCGGTCCGGCTTTGCCGGAGGCTGTGGGGTGCACGGCCAGGCCTGCGTTTCTTACCGGGCGACACAGTATTCATCGGCTCGAAGCTCGCTTGCTAGGCGCACTTGATGTTTGCCGAAGAAGACCTCCGACGATGCGCGATCAAGATGGACGCCGAAAGTGTTGCGAACCTGAACGGATGCGGGGTCAAGCGTGCATCCGGGTGACACACATTTGCCACAACGCACCAAGGGACTCTGACCGGAGTCAGAATCCCTTGATCGTTTGGTGACCCCAAGTACGCGAAGTTGGAACCAATTTTCCGCTTTCATCGAAGAGTGGGACGGGCTTTGGACACTCGCCGCGTGAGATGCCACTGCGCCGCTGAGTAGATATGCGAACTTGCGTCGATCGTCGGGTGAGCGTTGGGGTTAGGCCGACGCCGGTCGGGATCTCACCCGATGCTCATTCTCACCATGCCGGAGTGGGTTCGGTCAGCAAAGTAGTGATGATTCTGGTGCTCGATCGCGTCGATTGCGGCCAGGAGATCATCTCTACTCGGAGCTCCATCCGCAACCAACGACTTCAGCTCTTCCAGCAAGTCCGCCCGCAGTGAATAGGCCAGTAGCATGCACGCTCGATAGCGGACGGCGTGAGATCTATCCCGAGCAGCTTTCAGAGCGATACTGCTTCATCGCTTTCCCTCGCGTGTCGTACTGCGTGGTAAACGCACGACGATCGTACTTCCCAACTCGCGGAGGACTCATACAGCGACCGAAGGTAGGGAAGCAGCGCGACTCCCAGTTCCCCGCGAAGCTGCTCCACCGCCTGCCACTCGGAATCTGAACCGCTCCCATCGAGTCGGCTGAGTAGCCTTGAAATCCTTTTCTCCTCCATCGTTCACCTGCCGCGCGACCGGGCCCGAGTGTATCGTTGGGGGCACTTCAGCACTAGGCTCTGCGTCCTCCCAACTCTTCGGCAAGCGCGGGGCTGCGTGTCCAAAGGAGAAAAGCCCGGCCAAAACCAGGCTCTTTCTTTATGGCGGTGACCCCAGCGAGGTTCGAACTCGCGTTACCGGCGTGAGAGGACGACCTAACAAAAAGGCGGGCGAGCCCGTAGCCCGGGAAGGTGTTTCGGGTCGACCGAGGACGCCCTCGAGCACAGAGCGCCGAAAGAGGGCGAAGCCTAATCGGTAATGCGAGTTGTGCTCTTGCTGGCGCGCGGAGCAACAATCGCCGTCCCCGCTGCGACGCTCTCGGCTGCGCCGTCGTCGGTGCTGAGCACCATCGAAGCGAGCTCCAACGCTTTGCGGACGGCAAACTCAGGAGAGACGTCATGCAAGAGCTCTTGGGCGACCTGGAATGTCGGCATCTCGATGACTGCTCTTGCGAAGTCGTGAATCCGCGCGATCGACACGTCGCCACCGTCAGACACGGCGCGGAGCAGATCGCGTGCGAGATTCTTCACCACTGGTGAGAAATGCGACCTCTCAAGGGTGTTTTGGGATGTTCCTGACCGACTCGCACCCTTGAATTCATTGGCTTTTTGATCTGCAGCGTCGGCTAAGGATCTAGTGAGGTAAAACTCGTGGAGGTTCGAGTCCTCTCTTCCGCACCGAGTCCTTTGTAAACGCGACTCGCGTATCTACGAGGACTCGACCTACGGTGGACTCGGCCCCTTTCGGGGCCTGCGTACTGCGTCTGGAATTCGGCAGCTCCGTGGACTCGCGTCCACTCCGACTTTGCCGTAGTCCAGTCACACACGAGTCCTCTCTTCCGCACCCAATCATTTCGGTAGCTTGCGCGATCAGCTCCGACGTCGTGGTCACATGCTTGTGGCCCATCAGGTAGGCGATGCCTAGGAGGTTGTCGTTCCCACCCCATTCCGTCCCTCGACAATGGTGGAAGTCGTAGACGGCCAGCTTGCTGGCCTGGTGCGCGCTGATGCCCGCGGCACGCCCTGCCCGCCGTAGTGCGTCACGGCAATCGAAGTCAGGGAAGATGATTCCGTCGAGGGGAAAAGCGCAATGATCGCGTCCATGTCCTCGGGTGACAGCTTGACGACCTTGCGCCTACCGAGCTCTTGGGCGGTGCCGGCCGCACGTTTCGGAACCTTCAGCACCCCGGGCAACGTGCACAACGGCTTTGTCTTCTTCGATCGCCACCTCGTCGCAGATTCGCTCGGTGTTCTGAAAGAAACGCAGGAAGTGGCGAGCGTAGGCCTCGGAGAATGTAGCGCGAGCACCAGCTTCCTCTTGCTCGACGCTGAACGAGAGCGAGATCGAGGTCTTCGTCCCGAGCTCGGGCGCTGCGCCAAAAAACGGAGTAACCCCCAGACCAGTGGTCGCGTTCGTCCATGCCACCACACTCAAGGGTGAAGAGACGGCGAAAAAAAAGCAGATGGACATCAGCGTCGCGCACGATCTGCGCGGAGGCTAGTTGTCACAAAAGCGGCGAGTTTTTCGCACTCACACATGTCGTGAATTGTGTTTTAACTCCCGGTGGACCACAGCGAGAGGAGGACATGAAATGTCGAAGAGGAGAACGAGAGGCGGGCGTCAGGGCAAGCGACGACCTTCCTTCCTGAGCGTGGATCGTCGCGACTTTCTGAAGATCACAGGAGCCGCGGGCGTGAGCGCCAGCTTGCCGTTTTCACACTGGGTCAAACGTGCGCGTGCCGCGACGCAGGGGCCAGGGCTTTCGGACCCAGCCCTGCAACCGAAGTTTGCAGTCGGCGTTCCCAACGCGTTAGACCCAGGTTTCATCTATCGAACGAAAAAGGGAAAGATCAAAGTCGCCGTCGGCCAGACGATTCAAGACACCGGGCTCGTCGGCCCGGACGGCGTCACGCCCGTCCCAACTACGGTCTGGGGCTACGGCGACAAACAAACCTATACGTGGCCCGGCCGCACGTTCGAGGTGCGAAGCTACGAGCCGCTCGAAGTGAAATGGGAAAACCGCCTGATCGACGCGCAGGGATTCCCGCTGCTGCACCCGATGACGGGCAAGGACAATACCTCACTTGGTTTCGGAGACTACACCGGCCGATCGGTTGTCGACACGTCCCTGCACTGGGCCTACAGCCTCCAAGGCTATGAAGCGTACGACCTGGAAGCCAATGGCACGCCCATCGTGGCGCACGTCCACGGCGGCCATTCAGACTTTCAAGTCGACGGGAACCCGGAATTCTTCTTTAGCCCGGAGTGGGCGATCCGCGGACCACAATGGGTCGACAAGAAGTACCTGTACGACAATAGCCAACCGGCTGGCACGGTCTGGTATCACGATCACGCGTTGGGTATCACGCGGCTCAACGTTTACGCGGGCATGGCCGGCTTCTACATCATTCGGGATGATTTCGACACCGGTTTGCCGGGGAATCCGCTAGGCCTGCCGGCGTTCCCATACGAAGCCGCGTTCGCGATTCAGGACCGCATGTTCAAGGACAACGGCGAGCTCTTCTATCCGGCGTTCCCGGGCGATCCCTTCTACGCCGATTTCATCACGGAGGAAGGCGCGGTGTTGCCCGACCCCCCCTTCATGGGCGGTGGACCCACTGGGCTCGCGGAGTTCTTCGGCGATCACATGGTCGTCAACGGAAAGATTTGGCCGAAGATGGAGGTGGAGCGGCGGAACTACCGCCTTCGTTTCCTCAACGGCTGCGACAGCCGCTTCTTGGCCGTGCAGTTCTTCGAGGTGCCGCTGGGCGCGACCGATTTCTCAGGTGCAACCAATGGACCCCTTCCCTTCACCGTGATCGGGAGCGACCAGGGCCTGGCCTCGAGCCCGACCACGGTGAACACGCTCCTGATCGAAACCGGGTCGCGGTACGATGTCGTATTCGACTTCAAGAACGTCACGTTCGGAAATCGCATCATTATGAAGAACATCGGCGGCGACGAGCCGTTCGGCGGTGAGATCCCGGGCCCGCAGGTCTTTGGAGAGACCGATCGGATCATGGCCTTCGACGTCGTGCTGCCGATCGACACGGCGATCCCCGATGTGAGCCCGACCGGCATCAACTTCGGCCCGGTCGTGCCTACGCCTACGCGCCTTCGCAAGGTCGCCCTCTTTGAAGGCATGGACGAATACGGACGTCTTCAGCCGCTCCTCGGCACCGCAGAACCGGCCACCGACTATGCGGGGAGCCCGATCAACTGGCCTGCAACCGCCGAGTACTCGAGCGTCGGCCTGGCCGGTCAGATGGAAGGCTCGATCGCCTGGCACAGCCCGACGACCGAAAACCCTGCACTCGACTCGACCGAGGAATGGGAGATCTGGAACGTCACCGGCGACGCGCACCCGGTGCACTTGCATCTGGTGAACTTCGAAATCCTGGGACGCCAAGAAATCGTCTGGGACAGCGCCACCAACGAGGAGGATCGTGTGCTCGATCCTGACGGTGTGACCGCCCCACAACCCAACGGCGACGGTACCTATTTGGTCACCCAGCCAACGGTGCAACACAACTCGGTGGCCGGCGACTTAGAGACCTACGGCACCGGCTTCCGCATCGTGAACCTCACGTATGGGGCGTCGGTTGCGAAACCGGCGGAGTACGTCGAGAACGCACCGAAGGACATGGTGACCGCCCTGCCCGGCCAGATCACTCGCATCAAGGCCACCTTCGACAAACCGGGCCGCTATGTCTGGCATTGCCACATCCTCTCGCACGAGGACCACGAGATGATGCGCGTCATGCACGTCGGCCCAGGCGCTTAGCCATCGCAGGTTTGACGATCAATGGAGCAAGCAGCGGGTTGCAAGGCCCGCTGTTTGTTCTGCTGCGCCCAGCAAGGGCATCGGTTCCTACGCCTAAGGCCAAATTTGCGTAGACGGCCGTCGGGTCGCGAGTTCCGGTCTTGCTTCGCTAAGTTACTGGACCACCGGGCCGCCGGTACCGCCAGCGCCGCCTTGGCCGCCTTGGCCGCCTTGGCCGCCTTCGCCGCCGGCACCGCCTTCTCCGCCGCCAACGCCACCCATGCCGCCTTCGCCGCCAGTGCCACCCGCGCCGTCGTCGCACTCACCGGGCACGTCGTGGTAGACCGTGTAATCGGCTTCGTCCGTATCCTCGACGTCTTTCCCGCTTTGATCGTGCGGGACCCTCACGACGCACTCGCCCTCTATGGTGACGTTGCCTGCGTCATCGACCGCCGTCCAACCAAGCCTGTAGGTGCGCCCGTTGCCGCCGCCTTGCCGCTCCGAACGAAGTTGCACGCGATCGCAGTCGAGGATGATGTCAGGCTCGGTATTGCCGTCGCCCTTGTCGTTGACCGGCTCGTCGCTCGAGGCCGAGGTGAACGTGACTGCGACGTTCTCATCACAGGCATCCACGACGCAGTCCTCGCCAAAGATCGTACGGAACTTGTGGTTCGGTGGCCAGAGCTCGATCGCCTCGTCGATTGATTCGGGCGCCTCCTCGTTGACGACGGTCAGCTTCGCGTCACATACCGGAACGCGCTCCGCATCCTCTCCTTCGAAGATCACGATATCGGAAGCTCCCACGGGGAAGAGCCCCTCTTCGTCGAGAGAGAGCACGATGCCATCACAGCTCGGGGGCTCGCCCGGAGGCTGGAAATAGATGTAGTCCGGAATGGCCTCGCGATCCTCCACGTGATCACCACTGCCAGTCGGATCGTCCCCATCCCCCGTTCCAATGATGCCAGCCGGAGAGATCGCCCCCCAAATCGGCTCGGCACGGTGAGTTCAAGCGCTCTCTTTCACTTTCGCAAAGTTTTTATGCGCTTGGGGTGCTGGAGGAGCCTTGGGTATGGCCGGCACGCCCGGCTCGGCCTTCGCCTCGTCCTTGTCGGGGGCGTCGCTTCCGTCGGTCTCCGCGGGCGCAGCCGCATATCCTTGAGCTTGCGCGATTTTCGGAACGATCACGTTGATCCAGATGTGCGCGAGCGGAACGTGCTCCACCAGCACAGTCGACGGCGCCCGGGTGAGCAACTCGACATCAGTGAATGGTGCGCCGCCACGGCCGGCCTCGAGCGCGCCGATGATGATGTTGCCGAGGGCTTCGCGCGGCAGCAGCTGAACGAAGCGTTCGACAGTGACGCCTTCGACGATGTCCTGGTGGGTGAGCAATTTGTCCTCGAGCGCCCGGTCGAGCATGAACGCGAGGTGTGCCTTGGCGCGCTCGAGCACGCCCATATCGGTGCCCGTGGATTCCCAGAACTCGTCCTCGATGACGAATTCCCAGATTGCCTGGTTGTCGAGATGGCGAACGCGATCGTCGGGGTCGAAGAGACTGACGACCGTCGCGGGATCGACTTCGCCCTCGTCGAGAGCGATGAGCAGGTCCTCGCCCGATGAAGCGACGGATTTCTTGATCGCGATCTTGAACTTCACCCCGGTCGCGGTAGTCAGGATCTTGGCGCGCAAGCTGGCGCGATCCTTGAGGCCCTCCATGATCGCGCCAGGCGGAAAGTGGCGGATGAAGTCTTCTGCGGTCAGCCGACCGACGTCGAGCGCGTGACAGATGGCGTGCGCCAAAAAGCGCTGTCGGCCCTCATGGAGCTTGGACTGGAACGCCGTGATCTTTTCGCTCTCAAGCCAGGTCTGTTCCGCTACTTCCTCTGTCATCGAAGCCCCCTCGGCCGACAATCGCGACCCTCTGTGTTGACTTAATAGGTTAGCAAGAACATCACATATATGACATAAAATTGCTTTATTGATGTAATTTCATACCATAGTCGCCCGGGGTGCATAGCCAGAAGCGGTTCTTCGTGCCTAGAGCCCGCGCGTCACCTAAAATGGGGTGATGCAGTACGAACGGAAAATTATTTTTTCACTCGGTCTTCTGGTGTCATTTGCCACCTCGGCGTGCAGAACCGGGGATAGCGACCCGCGTAGCGGTGCTGGCTGAATCGACTTCGTCGACGGGGCAACACCTCCCTGCGACGGCACGGACGTGGGCGTCTGCGTCATCGAAGATGGCGGCGTGACCATCCAGACTCCAGACGGGGGGACCACCCAGTGCTTCTTCATCGAATGCCAGGGTCGCATCACAGCCTGCGGAGACTGCTCCGACAACGACGGCGATGGCTTGATCGACAACAGTGATCCCGAGTGCCTCGGACCGTGCGACAACTACGAGGGCGAGGAGCTGCTCTCCGGCGTCGGAGGTGAAACCGGTGAGCAGTGCAAAGCCGACTGCTACTTCGACTTTGGAAACGGCGCCGGAAATGACGACTGCCGCTGGAGCCGAAGCTGCGATCCGCTCGAGCCGAAGGTTCAGTGCACCTACGATGAGGGTTCGCTCGGGACCAGAGACTGTCCCGAAACCCAGTCGCAACTCTGCGACGACGTGTGTGTACCACTCACGCCCAACGGTTGTGACTGCTTCGGCTGCTGCACATTCCCGCAGCTCGCGGGCATGGGTCCGGATGGTGGCGATGGGTATGTCTACATCGGCTCCGAGTCGGGCTGCACCTTCGATACCGTCACCGACCCCGCCTTCTGCCAGGCCTGCACGCCAGCGGGAAACTGTCTGAACACCTGCGGGCGTTGTGAAATTTGCCTCGGCAAGCCGACGATACCGGAAGATTGCTTTCCTGGGACTGGTGGCTTGGGCGGCATGGGCGGCTCCGGTGGCATGGGTGGAGACGGCGGTGATGCGCGGTGCCCGATCGGAAAGCAGGCTTGCGGTCTCCCCGACGATCCGGCTTGTCCTGCCGGGGCTTTCTGCCTGACCGGTTGCTGCACCGAGATCGTCGTGCAGTAGCGGAACCAAGCACGAGCTCGTTTCACGTCTCGAATTGAATCAGGCGAAACATGGTGGTTCGTCGACGGTTTCATTCCCGCCGCCTCCAGTTTGCCGCTTCCCCAGAACTTCGACTTGGCGTGACCCTCAGCGGTACCTCAACATGTAGCGATGGGGGTTAGGATGAGAGCATGGGCTTCATTTGGGATTGCGCTGCTGCTACTATGCGGGTGCGGGGATTCGAACGCTGCGGGGGCTCGGACTGCGGGGCAGGTTTGTGACGAGATCTGCGGCTGGCCGGACGCGTGCTTTGTGCAGCTGGGTGTACCCGTAGAGCCGGCGGAGTGCATGCAGAGCTGCGAGGCGCAGGCAGGCTTCGTCGGCCTTGGCTGCCTGAGAGCCATCTCGGACACGGTTAGTTGTCTCGGAACCTGCGACTTCGAGTCACTGACCGATCAGCAGATCCTCAACTGTCAGAGCGTGGCGCTCGCCATCGACGCCGCTTGCGAGTAGTCGACGAACACCAGTCGCCGCGCTTCTGAGGTTCTAGTGAACGACGGTCCCGCCGGCGCCTCCGTAGCCGCCGACGATTCGAGAGTGCGCGTACACCTCGCCCATGTGGTATACACCCTGAGCGCTGGTGCCGCTGGTGCCTATCGGAACCCGTGCGATCGTCCTCTCCCGGTCTCCCTCGTCCTAGCGTACCGCACTTCGAGGGGGGTGGGCGCCGAGTTTGGTAGCACCCGAAATAGACAAAGCGGCGAAACCATTTGTGATCTCGGGGCCGGCGTCCCAAATCACTCCAAGTTGGAACCAAGTGGCGGCGTTCCTCACGATCTGGGAGGAGCTCCGGACGATAGCCGCATGAGATTGTCAGAACCGAGTCCCGCGCGTTACGTGGGCACTTTGGTCCCCGAGACACTTCGAAATAGGCACAGAAACCAGCCAAATTGGGCAACGGCAGAAGCCTAGCGCCTAGACAAAGCCTAAACAGCTACTCTCACCTGCAACCCGCACCAATCAGGAATTAGCGTTCAAGCGCCGTCGCTGCCGCGAACCCCGTCTTGAAAGAGCCGCGGTCGGATAGTAATCAACACGCATGAAACCTCTTAACCTTCACTTTGCATCGCTGACCTTGGGGCTAGCGCTTCTGGCAGCGTGCTCGGCCGACTCCAACAACGATGCCGCCGACGGCGGGGTCGACGAAATCTGCCTGCCTGGTGAAATCTGCGCCACGGTCATGGCTGAGAACGTGACCGGCGATGAGCTCCGGCTGATTCTCTACGCGACCGAGGAGGGCGACTGGCCGCAAAAGTATAGGACGCTGCCGACTCCGACCGCGGTGGTGTCGGAGTCTCCGCCCGTGCCGGACAGCTGGCCCATTCGAATTCGGATACCCATGGCCAACAACCTGTTCGCCTTCTCGGGAGAGCTCCCCGAAGGAACGCGGATGGGGCTGGCGATTGCGACTGGCGTCGCATCCACGTTCATCGTCGCACCGACGGATGCCCGCGGGTTTTCCGAGTCGACCCTCGTCTACGAGCCAGATTCGCCGATGGAATACGGCAACATCGAGCTCGCGCTGCCATTGGGGGACGTCTGTGAGCTAAATGAGTTCAACCCGAACTGCCTGACGGGTTCGCTCTTCTGGAAAGAGCGCTTCCTCGGCGACGAGGACTTCGTGCCCGGCGCGATCTACATGGATCTGGCCGACGTGGATGGAGACGGCACTGACGATCTGCTGACGGTCGGCGAACCGCACTTCGAGGAGCCCGACCTGCCTCTCACCGTGCTCAAGCTAGGCGTGTACTACCTCAACAAGGACTTCTCGGTTCGCGAAACGGAAATTATCGACGAATGGTCGGAGGCGGACCAGACGTTCTACAGCCCGTGGGGCGTCAGAGTGATTGACCACAGCGGTGCGCCGATGATCATAGTGGGCACCAACATTCCGGAGCTGGCGCCGCTCGAGGACGGCACCGGAGCCATCCTCTCCTACCGCAGGGTCGAGGGCGAGTGGGTGCGGTCCATCTTGAGGGCCAACCCGAATCCGACCGAGGTCAACTACAACGCCATGATCGTCGTGACGTGCGACATCGACAACGATGGCGACGACGACCTCGTGCTGAGCGGCGCCTTTGGCTCATCTGCGCTTGGGAGCTGGGCGGAGAACACCGGCGATCCCGACGCGCCCTGGATCGAGCACCTGACGGAGCAGGCCCCGGACACCGACCCCAACATTCGGGGGACGCTGGCGTACAAATGCGCCGACCTCAACAAAGACGGCTATCCCGAGATCGTCTACAACGGCATGTTCGATGTCGCCAACACCGACCCGCCTCAATTCCGCGGCGAGATCTGGCTCGCGGTGAACCCATGGCCGGACGGGTGGGACGAGCGATGGGATAAGGTCGTCATCGATGACGACAACTGGGCATCGGCGGACATGTGGTTCCATGATTTCGACGGGGACACGTACCCGGACCTGATCGCCAACCAGATCTTCAACTCGACGGTCACCCGCTACCGTCACCCGGGCGCCAACATCGAAGACGCCTGGGAGCAGGACATCATCATCTCCGGGCTGGCCTCTCCGAGTGACTTCTGGTTGGCCGATATGGACAGCGACGGGCTGGTGGACCTCGTGAGCGCCGACCACACCGCCCATCGCGGAGTCTGGCACAAGAACCCAGGGCCCTTGAGCAACGAGCTCTGGCAGCTGCACTCGATTTACCGCGACATCCGGCTGCCCGGCGACTTCGAAATGAGTGACCACGACGAGGACGGCGATTTGGATTTGCTGGGCATCTCGCTAACGCGCGGGCAGGCCTTTGTCGTGGAACAAGTCGAGCCGGCCTCGAGCCTCGTCGCCACCATTCGACTGCCGGACGGTTTCGACGCAACGATCACCAGGTTGGTGGTGGCCCTGGCAGAAGACGAAGTGCCGAGCGGCATTCCCGCGGCAATCCTGGCAACCATCGATAACGTCGACAAGGACGCTGATGGCGAGCTCGACGTCGACCAGCTCCTGGGGCCGTCCCGCGATTTGGTGCTGCCATTCGAAGACGTCGGCGTGACCGGCGAGTTCCATGTGGTGGTCGCGGTCTACGTCGAAGGGGGCGCCGAATTCATTCCGGAGCCGGGCATCGACTACCAGGTAGTGAGCGAGAAGCGCGCCTTTGGCCAAGGCAAGGTCGAAGTGTCCGTCGAGCTCGCTCTGGCGCCATGAAGCGAGCGCACGTCGGGCTGATGCATCAGCCCGGCGCTTAGCTGTCTTTCCTTCCTTCCGCCAGATTAGGATGCGCGGTGAGGTCGGCGCCTCAACAGCATCACACCAAGCAGCCAGAGCACGCCCAGCACCGGCGCCGACCCGCCGCCCGCCGGACGGACGCTGCAACCCGAAGAAGATGTGTCGCCAGTCTCGCCCGTCGCCTTCTCACAGACCTCGCTGATGTAGCCCTCGGGCAGCTCGTCGTAGGGCGGCGTGCAGTCGCCGTGAATCAAGTTGAAGCACTCGATTTCTGCGTTGATGTCGAGGCGGTCGACGTAGTGCGCGTCGGTCACGCCCAAGTTCATGGTGTAGTCCTGCGCCTGACCCGCCGGGTCCCAGACGGCGATGTAGTAGGGCTCGCCGACGTCGATATCGTCTTGCGGGTCGTAGGCATAGATCGTGTTTTCAAAGGTCTCACAGTCCACGACTGGGATGCTCGGCGGCTCTAGGCAAACCTGCGTGAGCCCGTCGGGAAGGAACCAGCTGAGCCCGGTCACGACGTCCTCGACGAAGATCTCCCGCTGGTCCACCTCCGGATTGGGAGCGAAGATCGCACCGTTCATTCCGGAAGCGGGCTGCGGAACCTGCGCCTCGTCGTCGATGTCGAAGGGCAGCGCGCTCAGGACAGACGGGTCTCGCGGAAGGCTGGGGCCGACCACCGCGACCACCGGGTATTTGTCGACGAGCTCCGCGCAGGCCGGAGGCAGAACCGACGCCAAAATGGCGGCAGGCGCAAACGGGAAGCCGTCGTTCGCCGCGGGCACGACCTTGTAGACGTCGATGTCCCCAGGCGTGAGATAGGCGTTAATCGCCATGGAGTCGATTCCATCGAAGGCGAAAACATTCGTGGTGATCGTGGCCTGAAAGGCGAGGTCCTCCTCCAAAGGGAAAGGGTTCTCGAACGAATAGTCTTTGGCGGCCCGTTCACTCTCCGACAGCGAGGCCGGTGCGTCCTCGAGCGCTTCGGGCTCGATAAACGGAATGTGCGCCTGCGCCGAGCTCCCGAAGAGCGTCGCAGCACCAGTAACCAACAGTACGGCGGCTATGTTCAGCCTCATATCAACCTCCGGAGAAAGCCTGCCCGAATCGGTTTTTTGTAGCCGAGGCCGGCTACAAACGCAAACGCGCACAGCATATCTAGAGAATCGATGCCTTTGAGCTTGACTGGAATCGCGATCGAATGAAGGAATTGAAAATGCATTCTTGGAAGTTTTCTTGGATTGCGTTGGCCGCATTGTCGCTGGTCGCCCCTGCCTGCAGCGATGATGCGAACGCCGGTGACGGGGACACAGAGCCCGAACCGTATGCGACTTGTCGCTATCAAAACCCTTTCTCTCAGACTGAGGAGTGCCGAGGCTACCTCGGCGATGGTTGGACTATCGCGGCGATCGAGGAAAACTGCAGCCGCCCCTTCACCGGAGTCGTCGGCGACCTCTCGGTCGGTTCTTGCGAGACCGGGGGAGCGATCGGCACCTGCACCGAGGACCCTGACGGCGAGCTACGGCTGGTGACCTGGTTTTACGGTGGCGCCCCGGAAACCGCGCGCAGCGCCTGCGAGGGTTTCGCAGGCGGAGTGTGGAGCGAGGATGTCAACGTGACTGGTGGCGGGGGCGTTCCCATGAACGGTGAAGTGATGCGGGAGGCCATCGACGCCATGGCCTCCAACGCAGAGGTAACCGTGGAGCCGCCGGATTGCGCGGACGGCAGTTGTTTCGATTCGCTCGTCGACGTGGCTGGCGCGATCGTATTCACGCCGACCCTCGCTGCGCCCGACACCGGCTTAATCCTCTACCCGGGCGCTGGCGTCGATCCACGCGCCTACGCGCCTACGGCCAAGGCCATCGCTCGAGAAGGCTACCTCGTGGCCATCGTGCCCATGAAAGACATGCTGGCCTTCAACGGTGTCCAGCGCGCCGACGATGTCATCGCGGCGGAGCCGAGTGTAAGCAAGTGGTTTCTCGGTGGCCATTCGATGGGTGGCGTGAGCGCGGCGCGCTATGTTAGCCAAAAAGGATCGCCGCCGACGGTCGAAGGGCTGGTGCTCTGGGCGAGCTTCCCGAGTGAAGGGGACGACATCTCGAGCTCAGGGCTCGCGGTCTCCTCGATCTTCGGCTCGGAGGATCTCTTGAGCACAGTCGAAGAGATCGACACGACCAAGGGCCTTCTCCCTGCAACCACGAGCTACGTCGAGATCCGGGGTGGCAACCACGCCCAGTTTGGCTTCTACGGCGAGCAGGTAGGCGACGGCGAGGCGCTCATCGACCGCGAGTCCCAGCAGAAGATGGTCGTGGCCTCCACGCTGCACTTCATTCGGAGCGTGGATGTTGGCCCCGTCGCGCCGCATCCCGGATTCGCTGCCGCGGAAACCCTCGGCGCCAACTGGTGCAACGAGGCGCAGCGCATCGTCGCCAACGTGGACGACGCGGTACTACCGGACAGCCTGATCGACAACGAAACGCTTCAGGAGACCCGCGCCTTTGGCGAGAGCAAGGCCGCTCTCGACGTGAGCGCTTCCCCGCCGCTCTCGATCCGCTCGCAGTTGCGCTACGCGGGGAATGCCGAAGATCTATATGCGCCGCCGGTGCTCGTCTCCGAGCTCTGGTGCAAGCTCAAGAACCAAGAAGCAATCCTCGCCGAGCTCAACCTTGCAACACTCGGGGGTCCACAAACCTGCGCGGAGGTCAATCAGGCCGCTCTCGGCTGGGCGCGCGCCGAGCTTAGCAGCGCTGAGCGCTCGAGTTATGACGCGAGCGGTCGGACCGTGACCTTCGAGGCCGACAATGCCTTGGCCACCGGCGTGGAGTGGCTCACCAAAGGCGATCTGGATGTGAACCGAAACGGCGACACGCTCGAGGTTACCTCTGCAAGCCTTCCGGTGCCCCTCGACGCCAATGCAGGGGAAGAGTTCGTGGGGGTTCACTACTGCAAGCTCTGGAGCCCCGCGGACGCATTGCGTTTCGTCTTGGAGTGAAGAGCCTGGCGGCGATCTGCCGTCCTAGGACGATGCACCGCTGGGAAGGACGCCGACCCTGTCGCGAACCGGAACAGATGCGAGGTCTGAAATGCGCGCGCGTGACGCATACTTGCCTCAACGAACCAAGGGGCTTCGACCGGAATCACATTCCGTTGATCTTTTGGTGACCCCAACGACGCGAAGTTGGAACCAATTTTCCGCTTTCATTGAAGAGTGGGACGAGCTTCGGATGGCAGCGTGACGGACAACGTTCTGAGGAACGACACCGAGCAAGACGAACGCCTCGACAGAAGCGCTTGACGAGGGCAGCGGACGCTTTCAAGTGTAGCAAATGCTTAGATTTCAATGGCTCCTGGGCACCCTGCTCGCTGTCCTCGTGGTCGCGAGCCCCGCCAATGGCTCCGTCGTGCAAGCCCTCGAGCTGCAGGAGCTGGTTGCCCACGCCGACCGAATCGTACTCGGCCGAGTGCTGTTTTCGGAGTCATTCCGGCGTCCCGATGGCCAACTCGGCACCTGGCACCGCATCCTGGTCGAGCGTGAGCTTCGGGGAAGCGTGCCGGATGAGCAGGAAGTGATCGTCGAAACACTCGGCGGTCAAATCGGAGACATCGCGATGCGTATCGAGGGCGAGCCTTCCTTCACTGTCGGCGAGCGGGTGCTCGTGTTCATGCGTGACGGGGGACCCTACACCGCGTTCCGTCCGGTCGGCATGGGACAGGGCGTTATGCGGGTACGCACGGAGCAAGGCGTTGAAACGGTCCGGCAGAGCCGCGAAGGCATGATGCTCATGCGCCGCAACGCGCAGGGCCGCTTGGAGCGGAGCCTGGGCGCGCTTCCAGACAAGCAGCGCCTCGACGCGCTGCTTGCGAAACTGCGAGTCATCGTCGGGCAGAGCGCGGGGGGCATCAATGAGTGATCGCAGCCTGTACACTGCGGCCCTCATGCTCGCGCTCCTCGCTTCCGTGAGCGCGGACGGTGCCTCGGCGTATTGCCGCATGACCACCCAAGGAAGCCCACAGATTGGCGACTCGCTCTGCAGCGAGGTGGGTGAGCCCTTGATCTGGAAGAACCCGTGTCTGTCGTACGCGATCGACTATCGGGGCTCGGTGTGGATGGATTTCGAAGATGTCGAGACGGCCATCAATGCGTCGTTCCAGGCCTGGGAAACAGCCGACTGTGGCGGGTCCACCCCAGGCCTGACCTTCAAAAGGCTTCAATCGTCCACGTGTCAGAGAACAGAGTTCAACGCCACGGGGAACGTGAACACAATTGCATTCCTCGATCCGTTCAAGGATCCCTGCGCCGACGCGGACTACGGCAGTTACGACCCACAAGCGTTCGCAGTGACGGTCGTATGGCACAACACGACGACCGGCGAGATCCTCGACGCCGATATGATGGTCAACGACCAACCGGCCACGGTCTTCAACGCGGGCGGCCCGTACGAAAACTGCCCTGAGACCGGTTGCGCGCCCGGCACCGTGAGCGCCCCAGGTCCAGCGGATTTGCGAAGCATCGTGACGCACGAGGTGGGGCACTTCATCGGTATCGGCCACTCGAATGTGATGGACGCAACGATGCACGTTCAGGCGGACCGAGGGTCGGTCGAGAAGCGCACTCTCGAGCAAGACGATATCGACGCGGTCTGCGACATCTACCCGCCCGGCGATCTCGATCCGTCGTGCGACGCCACACCGGAGGGCGGGCTCGAGCTCAACTGCGAGACGAACATGGCCGGTGACCCCATCGGGTGCGACGATCCGGCACCCGAGCCCGAGCCCGAGCCCGAGCCCGAGCCCGAGCCCGAACCCGAACCCGAACCCGAACCCGAACCGGACGAAGATCTCCCGATCGATGGCGAGTCGAACGCGGGCTCCCAGGACGGCGGCAGCGGTTGCAGCGCGACGCGAACCCCTCCCGATGGGCTTTGGGCCGCGCTTCTTGCGGCACTGCTCGCGCTCACCGTCTTGCGATGGCGAGCGAAACGCCTTGGCGGTCGCTAGAGCGAAAAAACGCCCGGTCCGAAGACCGGGCCTTCTCGGTGACCCCAACGACGCGAAGTTGGAACCAATTTTCCGCTTTCATTGAGGAGTGGGTCACCTTCGCGATCATCGCGACGGACGACGTTTTGAGGAACGACAGCGGGCTCATCCCTCGGCTTCGCGGGCGCCTTTGAGACCAAGCTTAGAGTCCCTTGCTGCCGCTTTTGGCCCTAAACCGACATGTTGCTCGTTAGGGCAGGAACGCGACGGGCGCGCTGGTGAAAACCGGTTGCCGTGACCGAGCTCTTGCGGGATCATGATGGTCTAACACGGACCGTTCGTGAGGAGGTTTGCCATGATGCCACGCGTATCGGGTGTGCTCTTAGTCGCGGCTACGGTCGCATTCGTCTCTGGGTTGGTCCTGGCGCAGACGGCGCCCAAGCAGGTCGTCAAGCCGCCGATCGCCAAAGCCTGGATCGACGTCGCAACCTTCTCCGGTATGGGGATGGGCGGCGCGGACATGATGAACCAGACGCTTGGCGTTGCCATGGGCGGTGGGCGAGGTGGCAAGGCCGAGTTCGGCTACACCGACCATGGGCCTGGTGGTCGGTGGATGGACGTGACTCTCTACACCAGCCGCAATGCCAAACTCGCCGAGGCCATCCAGAAGGTGCCGGCGGGCACCGGTCTCGCGCCGACGCTCAAGCTCCAGACGCCGGAACGACCCAAACCCGCCCCGAAGTCCGACGACGAGCCTGCGGAATGGGACTACCAGAAGCCCAAGGGCAAGCTCGTGATGTACTGGGGCTGCTCCAAAACCGTCAGGCCCGGCCAACCCAAGGTCGTGGACCTCAGCACCGCCACAGCCCGCGACATGGCGAAGTTCTTCGAGTCGCGGCGGGCCACCCAGCGTGGTGCGCATGCCGCCGCGGGCCGGCCGATTTGGCCGAGCCGTCGAGACAAGCGTGCGCTCGGGGAACGTGCGTCGATCGCCGGCGAGCACGCGTTCGTTGCCGGGGGCGTTCCCGAGAGCCTCAAGTTCATGATCCCTGCTGCGCAGGACATCATGGCGCCCATGAAGGTTCAGCAGAACGACGCCGGCAGCTCGCTTGCGTTCGAGTGGCAGGCCGTGCCTCATACGCGTGCATACTTCCTCGGGACCATGGGCCCGTTGCCCGGCGGCAAGCAGGGGATGGTGATCTGGACCTCGAGTGAGCTCCCCGACAGCGGGTTTGGGTTGTTCGACTACCAGACCAATGTCGCGGTGGACAAGTGGCTCAAGGACAAGGTGCTGCTGCCGCCATCGACGACCCGGTGCGCGGTGCCGAAGGAGGCCGCCGGCGAGGGCAGCATGTTGCGCGCGATCGCCTATGGCACGGAGCTCGATCTGACGTACCCGCCCCGGCCGAAGGACCCGAAGATCGCTTGGGAGCCCGAGTGGAAAGTGCAGATCCGGGTGAAGTCGATGAGCACGAGCATCGTAGGCATGGAGGGAATGGGCAACATCCCCTCCATGGACGAAGAGCCGCCGGACGCAGAGGATACAGGGGAGCCGCCGCCCGAGTCCGAGCCCGGAAAGAACAAACGCAAGAGATTCAATCCCTTCGATGCGGCAAAGCAGAGCCGGCCCTGAGAAAGGCACCCCGCGGTCCGAATCGCGTGGTACGCCTCATTCGTCTACTTTCGATTTCAGGAAGGAACGGGTTTGTATCGGCTGTCAGCGAAAAGTTCGCTAGCCTTCATCGGCCTCAGGACTCCGTGTCCGCAAGCGGCGCGGCGATCGGCGTCAGCGACAAGGTCTCCAAGCACTGGGTCGCGTTCAGGCACACGCGGTTGGCGGTGATGCTGTAGTCGGCATTGAGTGTGGCGTCGCCCTCCCCCAGGGACCACGTGCCATTGACCGCATCGTCGTAGAAGCTCTTGTCGCTCGTATCGGTGACCCGGAGGTTTCCTGGCACGAGCAAGAGCAACCCCACGCCTCCCTGGAGCGAGGCGGGCAAGGCGACATTGCCGCCCCCATAGGTAAGACCGCCGACCACCGGCAGAGACACAATGGGGGATGCGGATCCGGAGCCGCTGAGATCATAGCGGGTCGTTCCGTCGCTCCATGTGCCGGAGAGTGTGTAGCTGCAGGGACCGGTCAACTCCAGAAGCAGCAAGCCGACGCGCCTCGGTGTCACCGCCGGCCGCTGGCGGGGCGCGTGCACGTCGGCGGTGCCGTGTATCGGGCAGCTGATGTCGACGCGCGCACCGGTGCCAATATCGGTGCCGATCTGTACTTGGCTGACCGTGCCGCTCCACTGAGTCAGGGGTACGGCGTTGCTGGGGTGATCGCGCACCTCGACGATTAGGTCGCCGAAGGAGCCGGGGCCGGTCATGGAAGGCGGCAGCGCCGCAACGAGCTGCGTGTTGTCCCAGGGCTCGACCAGCGCCAGCGCCGTGCCGTTTACGGAGACGAAGCCCTGCTCGGTACCGAACTCGCCGTTAATCTCCAGCACCCAGGTGCCCTCGTGGGACGCACCCTGCGCAGGCATTATGACGTTCCCGTTGTGAATGGTCGGTACGAGCTGACCCGGTAGCGCCTGCGGATATTGCAGGCGCAGCGTACCGCCCCCAGCTTCCATCTGCTGGCCGGTGTTTACCAGCCAGTCGTAGATCTGTGCGTGCGGGAACGGACGCTGGAAGGGGGTTTCGGGGTTGTAGGCATTGGCGCCGAGCACGCGATCGAAAAATAGCCGCATGACGTTGCTCGCAAAGGACGGGCTCACCAGCCCGTCCCACCCGAGCAGAGTGCCGGCATTTGCGCTTATTAGGGCAGCTCGGAAACTCTCATAGGGGGCCTTGTCGGTCGCCGTGTTGAGCCGGGTGTCAAGGAACATCTGGCAGGTATCGATCGCCACCAGACTGTTGGTGGCGAATCCCTTCGTTCCTGCATTGCCCCAATTGTTTCTCACGAACTTCTCGGTTATCGCCCAAAACCCAGCGGAGTACATCGGTGTGCCATTGGAGTCATGCGCTTCGACAGCACCGGCTATCAGCTCTCCAGTCCTACGCAGTGTATCTAAACTCACCAAGTACGCGTCGTTCGGATCATGAGTGACGTACTGCTCGTTTGTCAGAATCCAATAGGTCGGTACCCCGTCTTTGGCCACAGCGTATCCGCCATGCGATGAGACGAAGAACACCGAGACATCCCGGACTCCCATGAAATCACTGATGGTCCCTTTGGGCCTGCTCGGTACGTAATTCTTCTTGATCAAGGCGGGCTCGATCGTAGCGAGGGAGCCGGCGGCGAGGAAATCGACGTCGATCAAAACCGCCTTGTCGCCCTGAGGAATCTGGGCTTTGGGAATCAGCCTTGTGCCGGTGGCAGCCGCGGGTAGGGGCGTACCGGGCGGAAGAGTCTTCGAAACGAAGATGGCTGGAAAGCCGTCTACGAACCTCGCCCATACGGTCCTTTCAGGTGAAACGCCGGCATCGGCGAATTCCGTGGACAGGGTGTAGATGTAGTCGACCAGTGCCTGGTTGTCCGCATCGATATCGCCGGTGTAGGCGCCGAGCCGATACTGTCGGACCATTTCAAGAGCGGCGTATCTTTCACCGGGGGTCATGGATTCCGGGACCTCGCTCATGTCCGGGGCGATCTGCGTGCCGCCCCCGCCGGAGCCTGCTGAGCCGCCGGAACCTGCTGAGCCGCCGGAACCTGCTGAGCCGCCGCTGCCGCCCGACCCGCCGGGACCTCCTGAGCCTCCGTCACCGTCGTCGCTGTTGCCACAACCCAATATGCAGAGCGCACCGCTGAGCATCAGAATCACGGGAATTCGCATATTCACCTCCCGAGCACCAGAGTCCACTGCATCGAACATTCGAAACATATCACGGCGAGTCTGGGATGGTGGCTTCCCATTTTGCCCAGCGCAGCGCCGCGGCCTTGTTTGTTAATGGTTACCGTCGCTACCGCGATTCCCTCGACAACAGCACCCCGGCGGACGCGTACAACGGTTGGCACCACGAGGTCCTGTCCGAAAGGGACAAGATCAAGCAGCCTGCGCTGCAACGGAGAAAGAAGGAGGACCGGGTCGCCAACGCGGCCTAGCCCAAAACCATCAACCGTCTCTTAACAAACGCGCGCTCCTGTCCGAGATATTCTGATGACGTGCACCCCGTGACAAGAAAGGGAGAGCAGATGCACGGAACCGAAGATCCGATACTCACCGAGGCCTCGAACGAACAAGCCGTCCGACCGGGAAGCGGACAGATTTCTTCTTGATCGCCTCCAAGTCTAGCGCAGTACGTCTCGCCGTTCGAGATGTCCCAAACCGCGATAGCGTTGGCCCTGGCATCGATTTCAACTTGCGGCCGCCCCACGAAGCCGAGCTCCGCCCTGTCAGGACGCCTGCGACCATGCTACGTGTCCCGTGTGAAGCTCACGCAAACGGTTGTCTATCTATGCGCCATGCTTGTTGGGTGCGGCACGGGTAGCGGTGACGCCGGTGCTGGCGCCGGCGCCGGTGGCATGGGCGGGTTCGGAGGGTTTGGAGGCGTCCCGATCATACCTGCGATGGTCACCGCTACGGAACCTGTAGATATGGCGATGGACGTTGCGTCCGACACGACAGTACGAGCGACCTTCAACACGGCCCTCGACCCTGCGACGGTGACTGCGATGAGCTTTGTCGTTCGTCGACCTGGTGGGGTACCACTCGCCGGGAGTGTCGCCGTCGACCCGACGGGACTCACCGCAATCTGATATGTAGCGACCGGTCAACAGAGATGATGGGGTTTCCTTTGTGGTTGGTTGAACGGCTCAAAGAAGCTGGCGAACAAAGCGACGGTTGATCAATCTGATATTCGTGGATCGGCCCGAAGGCCGCCGACATGGTCATCATCCGTCGGGATTTCGCTCAGACTAGAGGCGCGAGTTCGGCACGGCCGTGCCTATCGCATAGATGTTTCGAGGATTGCTCCTTCCCGTGGGGATGCTTGCCAGCTTCTTTGAACCGTTCAACAGGTAGGTCCTCCTTGTTGATCTCGGTTTCGCGCTGCCGCCCGACGGCCCACACAAACCCGGCGAGCTCTCGACTCATCGCGGTCACCGTGACCTGGTGAGACTTGGCTCGGATCCTCATGCGCCCGTGTTTTTGGTAGAGACGCTTTTGCGCCTCCCAGGCCATGTCGACAATGGCTTGACTCTGTCCCTGCTGACGCCGCTTGAGGCTTGGACTGCGGCGAGGCCGAAGACGTCCACGGAACGCCGACTCCCCCAAGACCCGGCGAAGATGCGCATTGCCCGTCTTGGTGATGCCACCTTGGTGCCGGCTGCCGCCACTGGAGTGTTCACTCGGGACCAAACCCAGGTAGGCCATGAACTTTTGGGCGGAGGGAAACCGCGCAAACGAGCCGACCTCGCTCACCACGGTCACCGCGGTGAGCATCGCCACCCCGCGAAGACTTTGCAAGGCCAGGACCAGCTCTTGCATCCGTGGGGGCGCCTGCTCGACCGCGCGGTCGAGCGCTTTGTCGAGCCGAGCCACGCGCTCGGTAGCATGCTCAACTTCGTTCTTGTAGTCCTGAAACGTCTCCTGTTGCGCCGTATGGTCGAACACCTGCGAATCGAGCCAGCGCCAATGGACCTGGCCCCAGGCTTGGCTCTGGGTATCTCGACGGCGGCCGAGGCGAAGCAAGAATTTCCCCAGCCTGTGCCGGGCACGGAGTTGATCTTTCTTGGCCGCCTCACGAGCGCGAACCAAATCGCGCAACGCCTCGTGCTCGGCATCGGGTACAAAGATCGGAGTCAGTTCGCCTGCCCGGTAAGTCTGCGCCAGCTTGAGCGCATCGCGCTTGTCGGTCTTGATACGATCGCCCGTCCGGACCGGCACCAACGTGGGTGCAATCACTTCGCACGCGATGCCCATCTTGTGCAGCTGCCAGTACAGCGCATATCCGGTCGGTCCTGCCTCGTAGCAAACGCGAAGCGACTTCGCCTCGCCCAGCTTTTTCATGGCCTTGCGAATCGAATCGGGCCGATTCGGAATCGTCCCTACGCCGCGACCACGAGCACGGCCGCTTCCTTCCGCCACCGCCACCGTGATCGTGTCCGCGTGCACATCCAATCCCACGTACGTCCAGCTTACTGTATGGTTCGACATGACCGACTCCCTTCGTATGTAGCTCTGCGCTACGGTCTTTTCCGATTCGCAGCGTAACCTACGGTCTGCGATCGGAGTCGGTCGCTACATCCTGACTAGTACCCCGCAATTGTGCGTTTACGATGAGCCCGATGCCTTGGCTCGCTTTCTGTGGAAGCCGGGCGATGGTGTTGGAAGCCGCCTCGCGGATACGTGCGCGGAGAGACCGCGAGCATGGACCACGACCCGGACTTGGCCCCGGTGGTGCGGCAGCTCTTCGATGACTGCGCCTCGGGAGCCTTTCCCGTGTCAGCTCTGATCGACCGGGCCGAGGCACGGGGGCTCGACATCCACAAACAAGTTCTGAATCGAATGCTGCGGAATCCGCTCTACATCGGCGTCGTTCGCGTGGACAAATGGGGCGTTGAAACCACAGGCGACTTCGAGCCGCTCGTGCACCCTGAGACGTTCTGGCGTGCCCAGGCCGTCCTCGATGGCAGGGGGCCTGGCGCGGGGAAGCCCTATCAGCCGGCCCGCGCAGAGTTTCCCTTGAAGGGTTTGGTCCGGTGCGTCCATGGCGTCCCTCTGACCGCGTCCTGGGCCAAGAAACGCTATCGCTACTATCAGAGCCAGCCGCGGTGCCCGGGGATGCCGGGTGAGCGTCCGGGCGGAAGCGCTTGAAGACGGCTTTCTGGGCCTACTCAAACAGCTACAGCCTGCACCCGAATTGGCGCGCATCTTCAAAGACGAAGTCTTGAACGTGTGGAAGCAGGCGCAGAAACAAGCCCGCGACGAATAGGTGCGTCTGAGTTGGCGGCTCAAGGCCATTCAAAGGGATTGCAGCGCTCTTCTCCGCGAGCCGAGTCCACTTCGCAACGGAAGGTTGCGCCCAGATGCGCGCCTCCCAAATTGGCGTCGACGAGGACCGGCACCTTCCCCGCACCCGAGAACCGGAGAACGTTTTCTCGCCAACCGGGATCGACGAAGAGCGCGATCTCATGCGTCTTAAAATCGGCGCCCGAATGGTCGAGTGCGAGCCAGGCGCGAACGGACCAGGAGGAGTAGTTGAGCGGAGCGATCACCAGGCGCATCATTACGGTGATCTAGCGCGATTTACGAAAGGACGCTCAGCGGGGCGACAACTTGTGCGCCGAAACGTGCGAGTGAAGCGACCGTTCGAACGGCGCCAGGACACACGTCTACGGCAGACGGCAACCGTGCATCGCCTCAGCGGCCACGATCTTGCCTTCGTCGTCAAAGTGCATGAACTCGCACGCTCGCTTTCGTCGGCCGTCGATGTTGGAGGTGTACACGATCACGATCTCTTCTCCGGCGACGTCTTCCAGCACCCGCTCGACCTCGAACACAATCGATTCGACGCCCGCCAAGGCGCGCTGCCAGTAGTCTCGCAGCGCTTGGCGCCCGAGAACCACTGGGTTGCCGGTCACCTCCGCAGCCCTCGGACTCACGAACCGGACGTCTTCCGAGAAGCATGCGACGACGGCGTCCACATCTCGGTTTGACCAGGTGTGCGCCCACCATCGAGCAAACTCTTTTCGGTTTTCCATGCTCGCCTAGGTTACCTGAGATCACCTATCCGACGACCAGATTCCCGATCGCTACTACTCGACGAAGACTCTTGCGTCGACTCGGACTCGACTAGGATCGCAGGATCGCCTTCAGATATCCGTATTTCGCATGAGCCGCCCGCGCAGGAGTCTGCACAGTCCGCGCGGACGGTACCGTGCAGATTGGGAGGGGCCTCGGAGGGCTTGCGCTCCTCTGGCTGGCCGCGGCAATCCGCTGTAGCCGATGCGGTGCACGGCCCGCTTGGCATTTGATGCGCACGGCTCCTCACGCGAGCTGGTTCCTGGAACTCCTTGCGTTAAACCGCTGTCCGTCGTGCGGGAAGTGAACCCAGTCTTCAACCCTCGTGCTTGGCACGAGCAAAGTGGTGACCCCCAACGAGATTCGAACTGGTGTTACCGGCGTGAGAGGCATCTGACGCTGCGCTTCGACTAAGCATGTTCCGCCCTCTTCGCTTGTTGCGTTGTGCGGTTCTCGCTGGCTCTGGCGAAGTCAATCGCGTTTTGCTGCCACATGTTTGCCACACTCGGCAGACAACCGATGGCGTCTTCATAGGTGGCATCGCTGAGCTGGGCGTAGACGAGCCTCACCATCTCGATGGAGCTGTGCCCCATGATGTGAGCCGATACTGCAGAACTTTCTCAAAACGAATCTACCGCGCAATTCGGTTCACAGAATCATGCCAATGCGCTGCGATCATGTCGCCAGCTTGGCAAGGATTGGGCGGCGCCATTCGTCGCCGAGAGTTGGGATCTCGAGTGCAAGGTTCATCCGATCGCGATCCGTACTGCCGCCGTAGGCCAGCTGCCAGACATCCCAGACCGCTAGCCCGGCTGCGCCCCGTTCGACGCGTGCGATCGTATCGCCCACCGCGAGAGTGCCCGACTCGCTAATTCGGAAGTACATGCCCGGGCGTCCACTTCGAAGAAACGTCCTCACGAATCGTGGGTCGCCCATGCGAATCCCCAGCTTGAAGCAAGGGAAGCGTGGTTGCGTGACCTGCAGTCTGGCGGAGCCGACCAAGAAGATGTCGCCGACGCCGACCCCGCGTTCGAGCAAGCCGTCGGTCGTGAGGTTTTCACCGAACTGACCGGGCTCGAGGTCCGATCTTTGCAGTGCGGCAGCCCGAAGCGGGTAGTGCTCGATTGGGTAGCCGTAGACCGCCTTGTTCTCCCCACCATGAACAGAGAGGTCGGCCTGTCGGTCCCCTTCGAGGTTGTGCGCTTCGACCTGAAGCCGCTTCTCCGTCGGCGATTTGAAGATCGCCGTCTGCACCGGGCCCCGCGGCGTATCGATGGGCCGAGGAAGCCCGACATTCACCGAAACCAGCTTCGCCATCCGTCCCTCTCCACAAAACTCTCTGAGCCCCTCGCCGAGCAGGGTTTTCGATCGTAGCACTACCGGTCGACCAAGCAGACTCCGTTCGAGCAAGCGGAGCCCTCGACGAAGTGATGAGTCTCACCGCTGACTGCCGCTCGCGTCGTTTGCGCGGACTCACCAACGAGCAAGGCGACTGCTGCCCCAACGAGCATATCCTCGGGCCGACCGAACGTGTGGAGGCGAATCCTGCCCTCACAATCGATCAGGACCAAAGAGGGCGTCCCGCGCATCGGGTAGCGCTGCATGGTCTCGGGGACGGGCCTTGCGGAGAGGGCCGGTCCACGGCCACGGGGAACCTCACTGCGTATTCATGCAAAAAGGCCTCGAGTGACGCCGGCCCCATCGCAGCATGGTGCTCGAACACGGAGTGCAACCCGACGACGGCAACCTCATCGGGATCGAAGCTTGCAGCAATTCGCTGCGCCTGCGGCACTCCATGGGCGACGCAGCCAGGGCAGAGAATTTGGAATGCGTGTAGGGCGACGACCCTACCCCGGAAGGCATCGAGCTCGAGATCGGCAGTCGTGTTGAACCAGCGCTCGACGCTCCACCGGGGCGCTGGCTGCGCTTCCGCAGCAGCGATCAACTTGGGTCCCCGTGTCATCAGTAGTCTCCCGCGATGATGTAGGGGTGACTCCAAAGCGTCACCTGAAGCAACACCGACTTGCGCCACGCGTTTTGCATCGCGTCGACGGTTTCCCGGTCGTCGCCACCCGCTTCGAGGAACGGGCGAAGCGTATCGACGATGGGCTGTGCGAGCAGGGTGAGGTAGCGGAACGGGATCAGCGCCGAGCTCCGCACGCCATCGGTCTCGTTCTTGCCGACCCGGTGGTGGCGTCGCCCCATCTCCAGCTGCCAGCGCAGCCACGTCTCGTCGTACTGCGCGCTTGCGGTGTCTCGAATCCACTGGCCGAACCGTGCGCGCACCCGGTCGAGGTACTCCGGAATCGGAGCTCCGGTGCCTGCGTCACTGAAGTGCTCCAAGAGAAATGGTTTGGAACCGACGAAGCCGTACCAAACGTCGAGGATCTGCTCGATCTGGCGCTCTAGGATCGGCCCGGACCGGCGAAGCGCGGCGAGTTCCCCCTCATCGAGAAGGACGGCCTCCTTCATAGCAGCGAGGTCGGATTCGGAGAGCGGGGCGGCTGGCAACGATGGGTCGCCAAATCGGTAGCCTGAGATATTCACTTGTGGTTCGGTGCTCATGAGGTTCTCCTTGATTGGGCCAATAGTATCGACTCGATACTTATGTGCCGACTGCTCCCCTTGTCAAGATAGTTTTTAGTCGCTACCTTCAATCTCGAGCCTTCTCCATGTCAACACCGCGACTCCATCAGCTGACCGAGCGGATCTCGTCTTTGTTCCGCGCAAGCCTTCGTCAGGCTGCAAGTACTCACGGGCTCAAGATCGTTCAGCTCGAGGCGCTGGTATACCTCTCGATGGCCAACCGATACAGCGACACGCCTGCAGCGCTCACCGAGTACCTTGGGGTGACCAAAGGGACGGTCAGCCAGACGATCAAGGCGCTCGAGCGCCGCGGACTTCTCAAAAAGAGGCCCGATGCCGACGATGGTCGCGTTGTGCGGTGTCGACTGACGAAGCAGGGGCGCGCCATGGTCGACGAAGCCTATCCGACGGCGCTTGTCCGGGACCTTCCCAAGGCTCCGCTTGCGGAAACCACACTTGCGCTCGAGTCGTTTCTGCGACAGCTCCAGCGTGCAAACGACTTCCAGACATTCGGCGTGTGTCGCAGCTGCCGGTTCTATCAGCCAAAGGCATCAGGCGGCCGATGTGGGCTCACCGAGGAGCCGCTTTCGGTCAAGGACTCGACCTTGATCTGCCGGGAGCACGAGGCCGCCTAGTGCCTCGTCTCTCACTCGATAGTGTAAGCAGCCCGGTCGAGTGATCGGGCTTTGTCTGAGTGACCCAAACGACGCAAAGTTGGAACCAATTTTCCGCTTTCATTGAAGAGTGGGACGAGCTTCGGAGGGCAGCATGACGGGCTTCGCCGTCGGCAATCCATGCACAGCTGCGCGCGCTGCGCGGGAGCGAAGGCGGATGGCGCGCTCGACTCGCAGATGTCGAGCCGTCGGCAACGCACGCGAGGGTCCGAGCTCCGTCCGCTGGGTCACCTTCGCAATCATCGCGGCTCACACCTCGCGCCGCACAACGTTTTGAGGAACGAGAGTGTCGTTATGGTCGAATTTGTTGCCTGAAAAGACCAAATCGACCGTTTTTGGACCTTCGGGCTCGGTTTTGCGTAGTGTCGCGTTTAATGAACGTAGCGACCAAAAGCAGCGCCGCGCCGAGGCATCCACCAGCACCTCGACTTGTAAGTCAGGCATCCGAAAAGCTCCGGTCCATGTCGCTCGACTCGCGGGACGCCTACGTTCTGTCGCGCATCGATGGAGTCATGCTGGCTCACGAGATCGTCGATGTCTGCGGTCTCGACCCCTGGACGGTCACGGAGATCATCAACCGCCTGACCGTGATGGGCTTGATCCATTGGGATCACGAGGTGCCAGTGGACTCGACGACTACTTCCGAAGAGCCCGAACGTCGCCTGTCTGGAACACGCATGAGCACGAAGCGGAACCTCGTCTCGATGCGTGCCCCCGCCCCCCGGCTCCTCGATCGCTTCGAACGACTCACGCACTATCAACTCCTCGGTCTCTATGCGGACTGCGGCCCAGCCGACATCGAGCGCGGTCACGATCGGGCACAAGCGCTCGAGGAGGGCACGTTGGCGGCACGGATGGCGGCGCGACTCGGGACGCGGCGCGTTCGCGAACGCGTATTCGCGGCCTATGAGGTGCTTCGCACCCCGGAGCGCAAACAGAGCTACGATGAGTACCTGCTCTATCGACAAGAGACGCATGCGATCGAGGACGCGCTTTCCGAGGGCGTCCGTCGGGCCTCGCTCGTTCCGCCACCTGCCCAGGCCTCCGCGCCCGCATCACGCACATCGAAGCGCGCTCTCATGGGAGAGGACCTCAGCGCCCCAAAGGCTCTCCCAGAGGAAAAGATTGCGGAGTATTACCTCGTCACGGCACTTCGCGAGTGCGCGCCCCGCGGAGCCAGCCGGGTGCGTGCCGAAGGACTGGTGCGCAGCGCCATCATCGAACGCGAGGCGGAGAACTTGGTCGGCGCGACCAATGCGCTCCGCCTGGCGAGCTCGATCGTCTCGGATTGCAGTGTCCTCGAGAGCGCCTTGGCAACGGTGAGCCAGGAAATGCACAGGAGCCTTGCGCCAACGTTCCGGGCGCAGGCCGCCTATGAGGAGAACCTCGGGATGTGGGAAGCTGCCGCGAAGACCTGGGAAAAGGTCTTGCTCGGACAGCCTGATGACGCGCGCGCCGCCCATGGGGTCGCCGAAGCACTGCTCGCATCCGGAGGCGATCTCAAACACGCTCGTCGCCGCGCCGAGCAGGCCGTCGCAAACGCCCCCGATGATGCCCAGATCCGGCGCACGCTCGCGCGGGTGTACAGCGCAGCGGGCATGACTGAAAGTGCGAGGCGTACACTCGACATCGCAGAAAACCTGGAATCGCGTGAAACGATCGGACCGAGTCGTCCCGGTCTTCTCAAGCGAGTTGGAGCGCTCTGGAGACGCGGCTAGGCGAACCACCTCCCAGGCATGCTCGGGCTTGCGTCGGCCTTGGTTGGTAGAAGCGAATTCACCACCATAGATCTTTGTGCCGATTGGCCTTGATCACGGTTTCTCCGGCGTTTTGGCGTGCGACTCAGGTGCCCGGACCGCGTTTGGGCTCTGGAAGTGGGCGTGGTCCGAACCGAAACCGCAGAACTCCGCAACTGCGGGTGAGGAAATTCACTTATCATGGTGTCCGAATATTCGTTGGTGGCTTGTCATCAGAGGAGACTTCGCGATGAATCGGCAGATCGTTTTCGCAGTCGTGGTTAATGCGCTGATGCTCAACGCCTGCGGCGGCAGCGGCGGGAGTGGCGGGAGTGGCGGCGGCAGCGGGGCCGGCGGCAGTGGCATGTCGCCATCTCCGCCCTTGACCTATACCGTGGGCGGCACGGTTACCGGCCTCCGCGGTTCCAACCTTGTGCTGCAAAACAACGGCGGCGACGATATTGGTGTTGCCGCCGACGGCAGCTTCACCTTCGCCAGCTCTGTGGCCCGTGGCGAGACCTACGCCGTCACGGTGGCCAATCAGCCGATCGGTCCCTGGCAGACCTGCGCAGTGACCAACAGCAACGGCGTGGTCGGCACCGCCGACGTCACCGATGTCGAAGTCAATTGCACTACCAACGCCTATGCGGTCGGCGGCACCGTGTCAGGATTGAGCGGTTCGGGGCTGGTGCTGCAAAACAACGGCGGCGATGATCTCCCCGTTGCCGCCGACGGTGACTTCAGATTCACATCGCCGGTGCCAAGCGGGGACGGCTATAACGTTACCGTGTTGAACCAACCCACCGGCCCAACTTGTTCCGTCAGCAGCGGCACCGGCACAGTCGAGGGAGAGAACGTCGCAACCGTGACCGTGAACTGTTCAGCCGACACCTACAACATCGGCGGCACCGTAAACGGACTTCTGGGCTCGGGCTTGACGCTACGCAAAAACGGCACCGACATCCTCACGATCGCCGGCAATGGTAGCTTCGTCTTCAACACTGCCCTGGCAGGAGGCACTAGCTACATCGTCGCCGTGGCCGTTCAGCCCACGAACCCGGCCCAAACCTGCACCGTGACCGATGGCTTCGGCACCGTTGCCGCCAGCAACGTGACCAGTGTGATCGTGGACTGCATCGTGCCGAACACCAGCGGCAGTCTCGATTTGAGCTTCGATGCCGATGGCATCGCCCTGACTGACCTCAGCGGTGTGGAGGATTTCGGGCGCGCCGTCGTGCTTCAACCGGATAGCAAGATCGTCGTCGTCGGCTACGCGCGGACCAATGGCGCCCTATACGAGTTCGCCCTCGCGCGTTACGACGCCGATGGCAGTCTGGATACGAGTTTCGGCAACGGCACGGGCATGGTCACGGAAAACTTCGACGGTGGGGACAGCCGCGCCAATGCCGTAAGCTTGCAATCAGATGGCAAGATCGTGGTGGCGGGCTCTGCACACAACGACTTCGCTCTCGCGCGTTTCAACGTGGATGGCAGCCTGGATACCAGTTTCGGCCCAGGCCAAACGGGCAAGGTCACGACGAATTTCGGCATTATCGACCGGGGCCTGGCCGTTGCCATCGATCCCATCGACGGCAGCATCGTGGTGGTGGGCGAAACCCTGGTCGGCAACATATTCAACTTCGCCGTGGCCCGCTATGACGTTAATGGCAGTCTCGATCTCGGCTTCGACACCGACGGTCAGGTCACCACCGACTTCAACCTCGATCACAGCTCGGCCCGGGCGGTTGCCATTCAGCCCGACGGGATGATCGTGGTCGCCGGCTATGCCGACACCGCTTTCAACAACGACTTCGCGGTCGTTCGTTACCTGCAGAACGGCAGTCTCGACGCGACCGGGTTTGGCACTCTCGGCAAAGTCACGACGAACATCGGCAACGCAGGCCGCGCCGACTTCGGTCACGCAATCGCCCTTCAGGCCACCGGCGAAATCTTTGTAGGGGGCTACACCTTCAACGGCGCCAACAACGACTTCGCCCTCGTACGCTACACCGCCGCTGGCGATCTCGACACGAGCTTCGACGCCGACGGCAAGGTGACGACCGATATCGGCGGGGCGGGCGATGAAGCCTACGGCATGGCGCTGGACGCGGTCGGCAACATCCTTCTGGCCGGTCGCAGCTTCAACGGCGTTAACTACGACTTCGCGCTCGTGCGCTACACTCCAGCCGGCGCGCCTGACCCGGCCTTCAGTGTCGGCGGAATTCTAGCAACGCCCGTCAGCGGCGATGATGATGAAGCGTATGGCGTCGCCATTCAGCCGGACGGAAAGATCGTCGCAATCGGAAACGCCGTAAACGGGGCGAGCACCGATTTCGCCCTGATCCGCGCTTTGCCATGAACAGGATTACTTGGACCGATCAGAATGCTTCTTCCAGAATCCTTTCGACCGGCCAGCTCACTCACGTGCGGAAGGTCTGGCCGGTGCGCCCGTCTCCTTCGTCCAGCGCTCCTGGCGTCGACGCGAGCTTTGCCACACCGCGCACCTGGCGCGGCACCCACGCCTCCGACGCGCAGAGCGGGACGGTGCCCCTGGCGTTGCCGCACCTCGGCTCCGACACACGACGCAGGGACCGATCATGGCGGCATCTCGCGATCAACCGCCTCGCAGCCGAACAGGTGCGGCAGGCGCGACTACAATCCGCTGACACGAGGGGGCCCCATGCCAAAAGAGGAGCCGCGCCTTGCGACGCAATCCCTTGGCTTTTTGGGTGACCCCAACGACGCGAAGTTGGAACCGATTTTCCGCTTTCATTGAAGAGTGGGACCAGCTGCGGATGGCCGCGTGATGAGCTTCGACGACGGCAATCCAGGCACAGCTGCGCGGACTGCACCGGGCTAAGGCGATTGCCGCGCTTGAGGCCCGCATGTCGAGCCGTCGGCAACGCAACTAAGGGTCCGAGCTCTGTCCGCTTGATCACCTTCGCGATCATCGCGGCTCACATTTCGCGACGGACAACGTCTTGAGGAACGACAGGAGTTCGGCCGACGGTATTCCTGAATAGGTTAGGGGCACTCCTCCGTGTAGCAGTGGCACTCACAGTAGTATTTCCCACCGGGCGGGGGCATTGAAGGATCGACGTTGGTGCCACAGGTGCCGTAGATCTCCGTGCCTCCGGGGCCACAGAACGCGATACAAGGAGTGTCGCAATCGGAAATCTCGAATGGGTTGCATTCCTGGTCAACCACACATGGGTCGGTACCAGTAGTACCGCCTACACCACCACTGCCGGCCGTGCCTCCGTTGCCGGCCATGCCTTCACTACCAGCACCGCCTGACGTGTCGGATTTGCAGTCTGGAGCGACCAGCAGCGAACCCAGACCCAGGAGCGCGATGAGCTGTAGTAGCCGCAAGCCCCTCAACCTCCAAGTGGCTCCTGTTCGTACGCGCATGAAACCTCCGTCGGCTGGGGGAGACGGCGATCCGATGCTTCGCTCGCCGAATGCCGTACGCGAACGATAGGCATCTCTCGATCTTCCCGTCAATACGCAACGAACAGGAGCCAGTCCATGAGCATAGATGAGACGATCTGACCGACAAGATCTGACCCAGGTTGAGCAGAAAGCAGCATTGTCACGCAACCTGTTGGCCTAGGCACCCGATAAGCACCGCGGTCGCTTCGCGGAGACCTCGCGCAAAGAAACCGACCGGCCGAAGCCGAGCTCTCTGATGGCGGTGACCCCAACGACGCGAAGTTGGAACCAATTTTCCGCCTTCATTGAAGAGTGGGACGAGCTTCGGATGGCCGCATGATGAGCTTCGACGGCGGCAATCCACCCACAGTTGCGCCTGCTGCGCGGGCCTACCGCGGATGTCACAAAGCGACTCCCGCATGTTGAGCCGTCGGCCTTGAGCGGCGCCCACTGCGCGCGGCTTAGGCGGAAGGCGCGCTCGTCGCGGCTCACATCTTGCGAAGGACAACGTTTTGAGGAACGACAGGCGCTTGTCGGTCAGTCGGGTCGGCCAATTGCCTAGCATTCCAATTTCCTGCTGAGCCCGGGTCGGGTCGTTGCGTGGGAGTCACCGAATTAGCGAAAAGATGCCTACGAGAAGCGCCGCAACGAGAATGATGATTGAAATGCCCATCTCCAGGCTACCCACCCAGGAGACGACCCTGTCCCATGCCGCATGCCAACTATTCGCATGAATACGCCACCACGCGCACGAGACAATCATCGACACGCCGCCAACATAAAACGTGTAGTCCGGTGTCGCGGACTCAACGAGTGCCGATATGCAGAAACCGGAAATCAGTCCGATAAAACCTGCAACAAGCGCGGCTGCAAGGGGACGCCAGTCCTTAGTTCGAACTCCGTGCCACCCGGTGAGTGCAAGGCAGAGCACAACCCCCACGGTGATCGGCCATTCCATTCTCAGCCCTGTAGTCCCAAGCCCACCAAACATCCAAACACGGCGCCTCCATCGTGGCCAGCCCAGAATAGTAATGCGGAGCGGATTAGGGGGCGCGCTTATCGCTTGTGCGTGTGCGCGGTTGTTCGCGTTCAGACCTGTGCCTCCTCAAAACCCCGTGGACCGCACAATCGTTGATGATTCCACGCTCGAGGTCAGGCTCGCCTACCCCGATACTTCACCTGCTGTGCGCCCCGCGCGCGACCGCCAGATCGAGCCTGAAGCCGCCATGCGAGCCCGCGCTCGTGAAATCGCCCTGCTCGGCTGCGCTCGGCGATAGAAGAAGCCCGGCCGAAGCCGGGCTCTCTGGTGGCGGTGACTCCAACGATGCGAAGTTGGAACTCCGTTATCGGGCTCCTCACGGATTGGGAGGGGCTCCGGAGGCTGGCGGCTTAGAGCCACCCCGATGTCCATCTTGGTTGGCGGGCTTGATGGCTCACGTGCACCGGTCATCTGAAAAGGGATGTTGCGCCGCGACCGGTGAAGTGGTCCTATAACTTGCGACCCGGAGAACGCCTTATGAAACACCGACTAGTCTTCCTTGCGACTGCAATCTTGCTTGGCTCATGCAGTGATTCGACGGGTGAACCGACCGCTCCCCGCACATCTCTGGTGGAGACGACGACGGGTTCTGTCCAGGGCCAGGCGGACGGTGATCTCTACACGTACTTTGGCATCCCGTATGCCGCGCCTCCCGTTGACGAGCTTCGTTGGAAACCTCCGCAGCCGCCGGCGCCATGGACCGATGTGTTGGAAACCGCGGTTCCGCAAACGCCGGCATTCCCGGGAGTGCCCGCGGTGATTCCTGTTCCGAAGTGCCCTCAGACTCTGACCGGGGGCGAACTTGCTGCGTCGTTTCTCGGACCCATCGACGAAGATTGTCTCTACCTCAACGTTGTCACACCGAAGGAGGGCTCAGATCTTCCAGTCATGGTGTGGATCCATGGCGGTGGCTACAGCCTTGGGGAAGGCGTTCAAACCGACGGCGGCACCTCTGGTACCAAGCTCGCCGAAGCCGAAAACGTTGTCGTGGTCAGTATGAACTACCGCCTCGGCCCCTTTGGCTTTCTCGCCCACGAAGCACTCACCGAAGAGAGCGAAAACGATACCTCCGGGAACTACGGGCTGATGGACCAAGTCGCGGCGCTTAGGTGGGTGCGCGAGAATATCGAAGCCTTTGGAGGTGACCCCGACAACATCACGATCTTCGGCGAATCTGCGGGCGCCTTTAGCGTGTGCGCACTGGTGACCTCATCCCTCGCCGCAGGCGCTTTCGATAAGGCGATCATGCAAAGCGGCTCCTGTGAACGGCCGTGGCCCTCGCTCGCGGTGGCGCATCAACAGGGCGAACGCTTCGCGGCGCTTGCCGCTTGTGACACGGCAGACGACCCCCTGAGCTGCATGCGCGGCAAAACATGGGAGCAGCTGCACGAAGCGTGGGCGCCTGACCCCGCCGACACTGGGCTGATCGGGTTTGAAGTGTCGCTGATCGACCTCGAAGGCAAGTACCTGGTGTGGTCGCCAATCCTGGACGGGTATTTCTTTGAAGAACAGTCTGCGCTCAGCACCGGGAACGGGACGTTCAATCGAGTTCCGCTGATGATCGGTTTCACGCGAGAGGAAGGGCGGCTATTTGGCTGGTTGTCCGAGGATCCAAATGTCGGGGCGGGGCTTGACATCACGGAAGACAACTATCCAGCGCTAGTGGAGTACGTGCTCGGGGGCAATGCTGCGCTCGCGAGCACTGCAATCGCCGGCCCGTACGCACCTGTTGGCTTCGCCGATCCGGGTGATGCCTATTCCGCGATCACGGGGGATGTGATCTTTCGCTGCCCGTCGTTGACCCAGGCGGGCTCCGCATCGGCATACGTGCCGACCTACGTATACGAGTTTCGGTATCCCGACGCTGATTTTGCTCTCGATGAGGTGCCGGTCTTGCCGAGCTTGGACCGCTCGCAGTTCGTTGGGTGGAGCGACGGCGCCTTTCACTCGGCAGACATCCAGTATGTCTTTGGCGTGCCGATGCTCCCCGCGAAGTCCGAGTTTCCGAGCGGCTCGGTCGACGACAAGCTCTGGCGCGACATGCGAGGCTACTGGGTACGCTTCGCGCGAACCGGCGACCCAAATGGTGATGGCGCCGAAAGCTGGCCCTTGTTCGATGCAGATGCCCCGGAGTTCTTGGTGCTCGACGCCGAGGTGACAACCGCAACCGACGGCCCAACTGATGCGTGCGCCTTCTGGGAAGGCACGGACTACTTGGTTCCAAGTTTCTCGAGCGGTGACTGATAGGTGTGAAGATCCGACCCAGGTTGAGCAGAAAATAAGATTGTCACACAACCTGTTGGTGTGGGTGAACGATAGGCGCGGCCCTTCATTTGGGGAGACCTCTTGCAGAGCAAGTGCCCGGCCAACCCCGGACTCTGATGGCGGTGACCCCAAGGATGCGAAGTTGGAACCAATTTTCCGGTTTCATTGAAGAGTGGGACAAGCTTCGGACGCTCGCGGCGTGAGGTCGAGCTGCACGCACTGCGCGGGGCTAAGGCGGATGCCGCAAAGCGACTCGCGCATGTCGAGCCGTCGGCAATGCACGTGAGGATGGGAGTTCTGTCCGCTTGGTTGCCTCCGCGATCATCGCAGCTCACATCTCGCAACGGACGAGGTTTTGAGGAACGACAGGAAGTATTCGTACGGCCACATCGCCTACTTGTAGCCTTCTTCTTGACCACTGGACGGGTCGTCGCTTCTAGGGCAGGTCACAGGGATTTGGGGCAATGTGGATGTATGTGCCGGCGCAAGGCATCAGTCTTGCGGTTCAGATCAATATGAATTCTACTAAAGATCAGGAGCTTCATGAAGTGACGGATGCGCTGCTTCAGGTACTTGAGTGAACATCTTGAAGGAGATATCTGGAAATGAAGACCATCTTGGGCGGACGCGGATCCCTGGTGTCACGGATCGGCACGACATCGATTTTGGTTGCACTCATCTGCTTTGGAATCGGATGTGACAGATGCCGGACAACTGACCTGGATCCCAAACGCTACTACGCGGAGGACAGGGACAAGGCTTGGAGAAACGACCTCAGGTACATTGTCGACTGCTTCAACAACTACCACACCAACCCCTACCTTGAGATATCGGAGCAGGACTTTCGCGACGCTGTCTCAGCCCTCGATGCCGCCATCCCGACCCTGACCGACAACGAGATCAAGCTGGAGTTATCTAGGCTGGTCGCAATGGTCGGGGATGCACATACCAAACTATATCTGGTGTTTCCATCCATAGACCTTTTGCCCGACTGGTTTGATGGTGAGATTTTACGCTCCTACCCTATCCGGGTTCATTGGTTCAGCGACGGGCTCTTCGTGATCGGGAGCACAACCGGGCACGCCGACACGCTGGGCGCGAGAGTCGTCCAGATCGGCACGAGCACGCCTGATGAGATCATGCGCCTCATCAGACCTCTCATAGCGCACAGCGTCGAGGAGTGGGTTGTCAAGGAGAGCACCGATTACCTTGTATCTCCAGAGGTGTTGCATGCACTTGGCCTCATCGACAACATGTCGAGCGCGCCATACAAGTTCGAAAACAGCGAAGGCGCCACCTTCGAGGTGAACCTGAGCCCCTTCGACCGATCGCTCGTTTCAGCCGGGGACATCGACAGCTATAACCCCGGCTCAATGCTCTCACCGCCGATCTACGACCAGAATCCGCTGTGGGAATCGGCGCTGGGCCCCCTCGGTGCAGACTCGTATCCCCGGTCCCTGAAGGATCCTTTCTCGTACTACTGGTACGAGTTCATCGAAGAGGAGAACGCCGTCTACTTCCAATACAACATCGTGGAGAACGACCCTGACGGGCGATCGTTCAGGCCGTTCTTCGACGGCATGATCGATTTCATCGACGACAACAAAGTCGACAAGCTGATCATTGACATGAGATTCAACAACGGCGGGAACTACACGATTCCCGAACCGAAGTGGGAGAAGCTCGGCCGTCACCGTCTAAACGAGGAGGGAAAGATCCACGTCCTCATTGGGAGGAACACGTTCTCGGCCGCCACCGTGAGCGTTCATCTGATCAAACAGCACACCAATGCCGTGTTCTTCGGAGAGGGAGTCGGTGACACGCCGGAGATGTACTATACTCTGGTCCGCCCCACGCTCCCAAACTCAAAAGTCCTGTTTACGTATGCCCAGTGCCACAGGATATTCCCGGACCTGACCGAGCAACTCGTCCCGGATGTCGAGGTGCCGATGTCTTCTGCGGACTACCTGTCCGGCTTCGATCCGGTACTGGAGGCGGCTCTGGCTGACTGAACCTAACATGTCGACTTGCGGCGCACCCTAGGCCGCGTTTGGCCCGCCCATCTGCGTCTCCACTCCGTCTCCTTGCATCTCACAACTCCCGTTCTTGCTCGGAACCGCCGCGTTCCCGCTCTCGTTGCTGCACACGTCGAATCGCACGGGCGTCGCGGTGTGCGGCGCGGCTTGCAACGAAATGACGCCATGGCGGGATGGGACGAGCCACGTCGCCCTTCAGCCCCTGGAGCTCCTCGAAAAGCTCGCTGCGCTGACTCCCCGCCCGTATGTGAACCTCATCGTCTATCACGGCGTGCTCGCGCCGAACGCCAATTGGCGAGGGGAGGTCGTGGACTTCGGCCGCCCGCAAGTTGAGAAGGCATCATCCGCCGCGTTTTTGTCTGTGGGGCATCTTGCCACCACGTCGTGGTGGCCAGCCGCTTCATCTCATCTATGCTCTCGAACCACCGACCTAGCGCGTATGAAACGCCCGCTCTAACCACCTGAGCTACATCGCCAGAGGGGCGCGAGTATAGGCATGTGTGCCTGCTGCGCAATCTGGGCTCCCGGTCAGCCCCCGCTCCGTGCTTGGCAGGGCACTGGGATTGGTTTATGGGCGGGTTGTGTGTAGAAGCTTCTGTCTTTTGTCGGTGTTCAGTCTTAGCTTGCTCGTACGGCCGGCGATCTCGTTCGCGCAGTCGGGCGGCTGGGGGGAACCGATCGCGTCACCCATCAAACCCGCGCCAGCCGAGCCCGAGCCTGTACCTCAGGCGCCACCCGAGGCCGAGCCCCCAGAGCCAGTAGAGCCAGGACGGACGGAACCGAATCCGGATTGGGCCGATGCGCCTCCGACCGAATACGAGCAACGTTCGCCAAAGAACCCCGACTGGGTGGAGGAAACGACGCCGCCCGTCATCGAAAACACCAAGCGGCGCGCCTCGGAGTTCTACGACATCCGGTACGCGAACCGGAGTCTAACGATGCCTCGCGGCATGATGCGCGGCACCTTCGACACCGTGGTCGGGAAGCGGACCGAAGACACTCCGGGAGACCGTCCATTCGGACCGACCGGCACGATTTCGACCATGAACTTCGGGGTCTCGATCACGCTCGCCGACGATTTCGAGATCGGTTTCTCGCGTTACCGGATGGGCTCGTATCCGGACATATGCGTGTTTCCCAACTTTGGATTTGGAGGCGAAGGGCTCATCACCTTCAGCATGTCGCCCGAGGCGAAGTTCGGAGACATTCCATTCTATGCCCGTTTCGAGGCGCTCGACCGCGAGCATGCAAAACTCGGCTTCGATGCGGTGTTTCGGATTCCATCTCGGACCGAGTTCGGCTTCCTCGGGGGCATTCCGCTCCGCTTCGTCGCCAAGGAGCAGTTCGCGTTCGACACCGGGCTCCAATTCGCCGTCGACACCAATCCGCAAGGGCCTTCGGTTTGGACACTCAACATTCCATTCACGTTCGTGGCCAATGCCACCGATCAGGTCTTCGTGAAGCTCAATAGCGGGATGATTTTCTTCGACGTGGGTCACACCATTCGCATTGCCACCTCGGGGTTGACCCCCTCGGGGTTAATCCGCGGTCCGTTTTACTTCTTTCCGCTTGGAGCAACCGTCGGCGGCACGGTCGAAGCCGGCACCACGATGATGGACATCTTTGCGAGCTTTCGTTTTCCTACGCTCTATGGTTTCACCACCCGCGCGTCCGCGGTGAACGCGGAGACCTGGCAGGTCACCATCGGACTCAACATCTACTCTCCGGTCCTTTTCAAGGGCAGCACTCGCTGATGATCTACCAGCTCGGGGAACGGCGGGTGCGGATCGAAGGCGAAGTGTATGTGGCCCCTTCGGCTGACCTGATCGGCGCGGTCGTCTTGAAAGACAAGTGCAGCGTCTGGTTCAACGCGGTGGTGCGCGGCGATTCCGACGAGCTCATCGTCGGCGAGGAGACCAACATACAAGACGCTGCTGTCCTTCACACCGACCCGGGCATACGACTCGTCCTCGGCCGCGGCGTGACCGTCGGTCACCATACGATCGTGCACGGCTGCGAGGTGGGCGACTACAGCCTGATCGGCATCAATGCCGTAGTTCTCAACAATGCAAAAATTGGGAAGTACTGCACGATCGGCGTGAATGCGTTAATCACCCAGGGGCAAGAGATCCCGGACTATGCAGTGGTCTTGGGCTCCCCGGGGAAGGAGGTCCGTCGGATCGCGCCCGAAAACCGCGGAAGTTTCGAAGAAAGCGCAGCGGGTTGCGTGAGCCGCGCGCGCCAGTATCTCGACGCGCTTCGGATCGACGAGCGTTTCTTCTGATCAGATCCGATCGAGCAGCGCCCGCTCACCGAGCTCTTCGCACAGCGCTTCGAGCGCGGGACGGTCGGCGCCTTTCCAACGAAACTCCTCCAACGACTCGTGGATCGGCACGTCGGTGCGCAAGGTTGCGAGCTTTCGATAAAGAATCGCGTCCTCGCGTTGCTCACGTAGGTTCTTTGCAAGCGTTGTCCCGCCACGAACTTTCACGCCCCACTCCTTTGAATCATCTGCAATGTGCTCCAAGTGAACCAGCTTGCGGAGAACCGTTGCCGCGCTCTTTGCCCCCCAGCGCGCGATGCCGGTGCTGCCATCTGCCGTGTCGCCAACCAACGCCAAGTAATCGGGGATCGATTCCGGCGAGACACCGAATTTATCGCGCACGCCCTCTGCATCCAAAACGATCTCGCGCCGCCGGTCGAGCGTCACGACATCGTTGCCGCGAACGCACTGGCAGAGGTCCTTGTCCGGCGAGCAAATCACCACTTGCTCGACCTCAGGCGCATCGCGAAACTTCGAGGCTGCTGTGGCCAGCGCATCGTCTCGCTCCGAATGGACGAGGACGATTTCAGCCAGCTCGATGCGCTTGCCCGGCGGACGAGCTACTCCCGCGGGGAGGTTCTCCGACGCTGCCTCGCCGGCGTTCAGCTCAAAAGCACGATCGATGCCCAGGCGCTCACCGAGGTCTCCAGAGTGCATGCCAATCTCAATCGCATCGGTGGTCTACTCAAGCTCGCTATTCGCGAAGGCGTGTCGGACCGGTCGACTTCGCATCGGCTAAACCTCGAGCTCCTCGACTCGGCCATGGACGTCCGCCGCGCGGTGAATCGCTTGGCGAGGCAGCGGTGATCGTCCGGCATCAACGGGAATCGGTGTCGAACAAGGGGTTCCGGCATCTGGCGCGCTACATCCAGGGGCGAAACACCAAGCCACGCGGCACTTGGTTCCACGCCGCCAATCTGCCCGGGGTCAGCGGGAAAGACGACCTCGCGCTCGCCTGCAAGCTCGTCGACGCCGTCCAAGCGCAAAATACCCGCGCGGGAAGCAAGCGTACGTATCACCTCGTCATCTCGCTTGACCCTAACGATCGGCACCTCGGTCGGCTTCGTAGTTGCGACTACGCGCTATAGCCCCGCCATGTGCCAGCACGCCTGCTACGTCCGTAGACATTTTGCACTGCTGCGTGCATAGACATTGGCATGATCCATGTTCGCAACCGCGACACCCCCGTAAGCAAAGATGAAATCGCCCCACTCTACCCTGCTGCGTCCATAGACATTTCCATGATCCGTGTTCGCAACTGCGACACCCCGGTAAACAAGGCTGAAATCGCCCTGCCCGGGTGCGCTCCGCGATAGAAAAGCCCGGCCGAAGCCGGGCTCTCTGATGGCGGTGACCCCAACGATGCGAAGTTGGAACCGCGTTATGGGGTTCCTCACAGATTGGGAGGGGCTCCGGACGCTCGGGGCGTGAGCTGTCAGCTAACGACAGATGTTGGGCGCACGGAGCGCATTCGCCTAGAGTACGGTACGTGCCGTCCCGATTGCGACTAGGATTGGAGCGAGACGACCCCCAGACCGGATGGCTCGTGAGGGCTTGGATCCTCTGGTTGGGTCCTACCGCATCGACCATCATGGATACATGGGTGGTGGTTCAGTCTGAACAGGGTGACCCCTACGGGAGGGCGAGTTTCCTGGCGATCATGATCGTCCTAAGCCTCATGTTCGGGTTCTTTTCATATCGCGCGTCGTTGCGGGTCATGCGGGGTCCCCAACAGGGTTTGAACCCTCCTTCTCGGCGTAGAGGACCGGGGTCATCGGCCAGCACGCAACGGGAGCTAGCTAGTGATTCGGATGAGAAACGGCTTGCGGGAGGTGTAGATCGCGCCCGCGTGTAGGGCCCTTTCAGCGCTCACGCTCTTGTGCGATCTTCAGACCTTGCTCGACGACCATCTTCGTCAGCCGCTCTTGGACCTTCCTCGGTCCGAGCAGCGTGACGCTTTTCGTTCCGAACCGTTGCTTGGCGACCCTCACCAACTGTTCGAGCGCGTCATCCCAGGTGTCGCCAAGTAGCTCTATGGACCCTGCGGACTCTCGGAGCCGCACTCCGCCTGCAAGGTTGTGTACGATGCTGCCCTTACTCGTCCGCTGAGTGCGAACAGACAGAGTGCGAGGCCGCTTCTCACCGCTTCGAATCGCCGGCCCGTGAAACTGCTGTCTCAGGCGTCGGAGAGCCCGCTGGTCTCCTCGAGCAGCCCGCTCCGCGAGAAACTGCTTCCAGGACCCAGAGTGCGTGTCGACCGTTACTGCCCGCCACCCCTTGATGGTGGCCCTCAGTCTGCGCTCGGCACACTTTCTTTCGAACGCGAGCGTCTTGTACAAGCTGCGCTTGTCTCGCGGAGGGATGGGCATCGCGGCAATTGCGTGATGTCTCAACTTGAACCGCTCCAGATGCGCGGCGCGGGCCGCCTCGATCCTCGAGGCCCTTGCCTCGCGGAGCTCCTCGCGGTGATGCTGTGCGGCGTCGAGGGCCTCTCGATACTCGCGCCAAAGCCCGTCATCGAGCGCTCGTCCAAGAGGCCGTTCCTCGTAGGGTTGCACCTGCTCGCGCGCGACCTCGGCAGCGTCCGGTCCTCCGACGAACTCGCCATATCGCTCACATAGCCGCTGCTTGGACCATCCGCGTCCCAACGCCGACGCTTTGCACACCAGATTGGCCCTGGTCGCGTCCACAATCGCCAACCCGTTCCCGCGCCGCACCAAACGGACCCCGAAACGCGCGAGCTCGTCGTGCAGAGCCAACCAGGACCCGATGCGATCGAGTTCCCTGCCGTCTCCAATCGTTCGACGTGCCCAGCCAGAAAAACTCTCGATACCCCGATGCGCCTCGAAGTCGCGCGCCCGGTGGCTCTGGGAACGACTTCTCGTTCGGTCGACGCGGTGCAGCCCAAGCTCTTGTTCGAGGATGCTCGCAAGCGCTTGAAACGCCGGAAGGGCCTTGTAGGGGTGATGGATCTTCAGCGTCTCGGGATGGATCTTGTTCACCGCCACGTGAAGATGCTCGTGCTCCTGCTCGCTATGGCGGACCGCAATGTATTGATGCTCTCCGAGCCCTGCCGCCCCGACGGCCCGACGAACGACGTCCTCGAGCGCCGCTGGCGCTAGGCGTCGGTCCTGGGGGTGAAACGAGATGACCAGGTGATAGGTCTTGCCGCCCTTGGCCCTCACATTGCCTTGTTGGAGCACTTCCATGACCTCGACCGCAAGCTCGGCGTCCTCCTGCCGATCGAGGCCCTCCAGGTTCCCGGCCAGGTACCAGGTGCATCGCTCCTCGCCCTTTCCTCGCAGCATGTACGGAACGAGCTTGCCGAGACGAGATTCGGTCCCGCCGTCCCTCGGCTGCTTCGGCGTGATGATCATCGGGAGCGAACGAGGTGTGCGAGGACGCGCCTGAGCTTGGCCGCGTTGCGTTCGACCTCGACCAAGGTGCGGCGGAGCTCGGCCTTTTCCTCACGCTCGGTCAGCGCCTTCTTGAGCAAGCCACCAAGGCGGTTCTGTTCCCGTTGAATCCTCAGGAGATCCTGAATCTCTTGCCGCGCACGCGCGCTCGGGATCTCCGCGCTTAGAAGCACACGGCGAATGATCTCTCCGTGCGTGAAGCCGGACGCTTCGGCAAGGGCGCGAAGGCGGGCGACGTGCTCATCGCCCACGCGCGCCCCGATGAAATGTCGAAGCTCCCCCACTCGTAGATAGTAAGCCGGAGTGAACGCTTGTCGAGCGGCGATCTCACTTTGCGCGTGCGAATAAGCCGAAGGCGTTGAGCAAGTCCAACAAGCGCGAGGCGGCGAACGTCGAAGACGTCGCGCGCTGCGCTTGCAGTTTTGTTTAACAAAACTCCACCTTGCCCTCCCAGAGCGAGTCACAATCTGTCACTGGTTGTCGCCGGCGAGTCACGACCTGGCGCTATCTGTCACAACCGCGACACTTCCTGGCAAGAACGACAAGAAGTGACACGAAGCGTCGCGCGCGCGCCAACTAGTGTCGCGCGAGTGCACCGCGAGGGACAAGTAGCGCCAGGTCGCGCCAACAGACCGGCTGTCGGGAGAGCTGAGCGAGCTCTCCGTCACGCGGCCGCCCAGCAATGGGCTCGCGCAACTTTTTGGAGGGCAAAACCGATAACAGGGTTTGGCAGTGGGGGATCAAACGGGCAACGGAGGCATCGAACGAGGAGAGGGAAGGCACATGACTCCCCTCCCCCTCGAACGCTATCGGGAGATCTTGGGCGACACGGCACCGAAATCGGACGCCGAATTGCGCAAGCTACGAGAGGAGGTTTACCGGCTTGCGAGGGCTGTGGTACAGACGGTCATCGAGGAACGGAAGCGGTGAAGCGATGACCCTCTGCGCAGTCGCATATGCCCGAGTCTCCACGGTTGCCCAGACCGAGGGCTACAGCTTGGGCGTACAAACGGCCGACCTCGAACGGTACTGCGAACACAAGGGCTGGACGCTGAAGCGGCTCTTCGTTGAACCGGGGTCGAGCGCGAAGACCAGCCAACGTCCGGTCTTCGGGGAAATGCTCGAGTACTGCCGCAAGCATCGAGATCTGATCGACGTGGTGCTGGTCCACAAGATCGATCGCTTCATGCGCGACACCTACTACCATACCCACACCCGGAACCTCTTGGCCGGCTATGGGATTGTGCTCCGGAGCGCGACCGAGCCGATCAGCGAAGACCCAAGCGGAAAAGCCCTCGAAGGAATGCTGTCCGTCTTCGCGCAGTTCGACAACGACGTGCGCTCGGGCCGCACCGTCGCCGGGATGAAGGCCGCGGTGGAAGCCGGGCGATGGTGTTGGAAGCCGCCTCGCGGATACGTGCGCGGAGAGACCGCGAGCATGGACCACGACCCGGACTTGGCCCCAGTCGTGCGGCAGCTCTTCGATGACTGCGCCTCGGGAGCCTTTCCCGTGTCAGCTCTGGTCGACCGGGCCAAGGCACGAGGGCTCGACATCCACAAACAAGTTCTGAACCGAATGCTGCGGAATCCGCTCTACATGGGCGTCCTTCGTGTGGACAAATGGGGCATCGAAACCGCTGGCGACTTCGAGCCGCTCGTGCACCCTGAAACGTTCTGGCGTGCCCAGGCCGTCCTCGATGGCAGAGGCCCTGGAGCGGGGAAACCATATCAACCTGCTCGCGCAGAGTTTCCCTTGAAGGGATTGGTCCGCTGCGTCCATGGCGTTCCCCTGACCGCCTCCTGGGCCAAGAAAAGCTATCGGTACTACCAGAGCCAGTCCCGTTGTCAGGGATGCCAAGGACGCCGGGTGAGCGTCCGGGCGGAGGCACTCGAAGAGGGCTTTCTGGGCCTGCTCAAACAGCTACAGCCTGCACCCGAATTGGTGCGCATCTTCAAAGAGGAAGTCTTGAACGTGTGGAAGCAAGCGCAGAAGCAAGCCTCCGACGAGCAGGCGCGGCTGACATGGCGGCTGAACGGCATCCAAAAGAAGAAAGATGGACTGGTCGAGGCGCACGTTCACGAGCAGACCATCGACGCGAAGACGTTTCGCGATCACATGGACCGGCTTCGGGAGCAAGAAGCGACTGCGAAGTTGGAACGCTACGACGCCGAGCTCGAAGATTTGGACGTCGGCGCGGTGCTCGCGTTTGCCGAGCGAACGCTCTGTGATCTCGCAGGCAGTTGGAACCGCGCCGAACCCCCGCAAAAGACGAGGCTTCAGGCACTTCTGTTCCCCTCTGGCGTCACTTGGGATGGAGAGGCAGTTCGAACTCAGGAAACCGCTAGTGTTTTCGGTTGGATAGATCCGATTTGCGATGACAAGGAACGTTTGGTGACCCCAACGAGATTCGAACTCGTGTTAACCGGCGTGAGGGGACGACCTAACAAGAGGCCGTCGAGCCCGTGGCCCGGGAAGGTGTTTCGGGTCGACCGAGAACGCCCTCGAGTACAAGCGCCGAAAGGGGGCAAGACCTAATCGGTAATGGGTGTTGTGCTCTTGCTGGCGCGCGGAGTAACGATCGCCGTCCCCGCTGCGACGCTTTCGGCTGCGCCGTCATCGGCGCTCAGCACCATCGAAGCGAGCTCCAACGCTTTGCGGACGGCAAACTCAGGAGAGACGTCATGCAAGAGCTCTTGGGCGACCTGGAATGTCGGCATCTCGATGACCGCTCTTGCAAAGTCGTGAACCCGCGCGATCGACACGTCGCCACCGTGAGCTACGGCGCGGAGCAGATCGCGTGCGCGATTCTTCACCACTGGTGAGAAATCAGGCCTTCCAAGGGTGTTCTCGGGCGTTCCGGACCGACCTGCGCCCTTGAATTCATGCGCTTTTTCTTCTGCAGCGTCGGCTAAGGATCTAGTGAGGTAACACTCGTGGAGGTTCGAGTCCTCTCTTCCGCACCAGGCTCATCGATAACGGGGAGTTCATATCTACGAGGACTCGACCTACGGTGTACTCGGCCCTGCGGGCCTCCGTACTGGCCCTGGAATGCCGCGGCTCCTCGGACTTCGTCCGCTACGCTCGCACCCTTCCAGGACCACACGAGTCCTCTCTTCCGCACCGTTTGATACCGGGTAGTTGCGCTCCACCACTAGACTCTTCGTTGGGTCGCCCTACCCCCTGGTGTCCCGAAAGGACCGATTTGGCGGCTCGACGGCGTGCGTGCACGTAGTGGTTGGTGGTGGTGACGTGCTTGTGGCCGAGGAGGTAGCCGACGCCGACGAGGTTGCCGGAGCGTTCGGTGAGCTCGGTCGCGACGTCGCCGGTCGCGCTGCACTACTAAAGCGCTGCCTCGGGTTCTGGCGCGTACTCGTCTTCGTCTTTACCCCAAGACACGCCGATCCCAAGACCGAGCAGCGGGCCCTTGATCCCGACGCCGCCGACTGTGACGGGCGCAATGACGTACCCTGCACGTACATCGAGGCCCAACCAGAACTCCCCACGGAGTCGCCAGTACAAGAGCGCTCGCAGGTATGCGCTCGAGACGAACTTGTTTTGCGGGCCCACGCGACCCCAGCCGAGGTCGAACATCGCGCCCGCCCCAAACCAGCGGTCCCAGTCGCCAGTCCCCCAGAGGGCACCGAGAGCCCCTCCAGCGGTCCGCATTTTGAGATCCTCGGGGGTTCCATCCTTGCGCCCAAAGCGGGCGAAGAATTCACCGGCCAAGTGAACGCATTTGTCGGATGGCTTGTAGAGCGACCCCAACGCGAACCCGGTGAGCGCGGCGTCAGCGTTTGGATACACGCGCGTACTGGAGGAGATATCTGCGAAGAGCTTCGGCGCTTCACCCTTTGAAGCGGTCTGCGCCTGCACGCCCTTCGGGGCAAACAGCAATCCCATCGCAAGGGCCATGGTCATCATCCCAATCATTTGTCGCCTACGCATCGCTGCCTCCCCCCGGCCGAAGCCACGTGTCCGGTACCCTACCGCGGACAGACCTCGGATGGACAGCGCCTGGTACAGGCCTCTCTTCTTTCTGGTCGACGGCCTCTCCACAGAGGCGTTCGCGCGCGCTGGAAAAGGCAGGCCGGTCGTGGTCGGCTGCTCTTGCCACGACGCGTGGCTTCTCATCAGGAACAGCCGAAGCGCCTCTAGAGGGCGACGTCGCTTCAACAGAGGTATGAGGGGCTGATCCCCGTCATCTTTTCGCCCTCGGCGGGCTTTGGAAACATGCCGCTCTATCGACGGTACCGCTTCGTGCACCGCGAGAAGCTCGACTTCGCTGGCGACCTGATCTTCGTTCTGCCAGTCGACACCGCGTTTGAGCAACGATCCCCATCTAAGGGCGATGATGCGGGGCGTGATTATTGTCGAGGGGCTTGCGAATGCCGCCGTCCTAGGATTCAAGCTCGCCGCCGGCGCCGCCATCATCGTCATCGACTCCGCCATCATCGTCATCGACTCCGCCATCGTCGTCATCGACTCCGCCATCATCGTTGCCGATGTCTGTTCCCGCATCGGCGATCTCAACGAACGGATTCAGACTCACCTCGCCACATCCGAACAGCAAGACCGTCGCCACCGAGATCCACAGCCACCGCACGATCATCTGAGGTGTACCTCCAAGCCGAGTCCGGCCTGCCCCGCAAGCTCGCCTAGCGAGCCGAGCTCCATCAGCCCAGCCGAGACGACTGCGCGAGGCAGCAGCGCCCCGAGCTCCCCTTGGATGCGGAGCCAGAGGAGCTTTGTCAGCCCGACCCGAAGGGCCATCCGACCAGCCGGAAAAACCAACCACACCGCATCTTTCTGGGGTAACAGCTGGCCGCCTGTCGAGGCGCGCGTGCCATTCGCCCCAAAGCGCGAGGCCGAGACACGCGCCCCAAGTGCGAGGTCAACGCGCTTCATGACCAACGGATGGTAAGAAATCGCGACTCCGAACTGATCGAGCCGCAACCGCGTTTGGAGTGGACCCGCATCGAGCTGGCGCATGTAGGGCTGAGCCGAGACGAATCCACCAAGCGACCAGTTCCGATGGAAACGGTAACCCACGTCGAGGGTGATGAACGCGAGCGGCGCGATGCCGCCTGGCGAAAAGAGGGCGTCAGCGCCGAGGCCGACCCACCACACCGCAGGCGAAAACGGGCTCGGGAGCGGAACGTCCGCGATGAACCGCTCGGCGCGAATGCGCTCGCTTGCATACACCGCCGCACTCGAAGGGTCATCATCTGCAGGAACCGAAAACGCGAGCTCGCCGAGACGAGAACCATCCGGATAGAAGACGTCGATGCGGACTGGTTTCGTTCGGCATACGACCAACGCATGGACGGTGTCGCTTGCGAAAGCACGACGGCGTGCGCGTCTTGCAGCAGCCCCCGTCTGGGTCGCCGACGCCTCGATGCCGACCTGCTCGAGCTCGTCGCCCGCCCCTTCACACAAATTCTCGGAGCCGGCGTCGGAAACGACCACCGTCTCGGCCCGAGCTGTCTGGCTAATCGAGAAAAGCACGGCGACTAGGATCGTGGGCGACTCTCTCATTGCAGCACCGATCGAGCGAGCTCCGCGTGGGGGCCTTTGGGATAGCGGGCCAGGTAACGCTCGGCAGCGATTCTGGCAAGGCTCTGGTCTCCGACCTGTTGGTACGCCTCGACCAGACGGCCTGCCGCTTCTCGAGCGAATCGGCCGTCCGGGCGCTCCCGCAGATAGGTTTCCATCCAAGTCGCAGCTTCTCGGAGCCTTCCGGTATGGAACTCCATGCGCGCTAAAAGGAATGCCGCGTTTGCGGCCGCGACGGTGCCGGGGAATCGGGAGCGAACCGCGCTGTAGATGTAGCCTGCGCGGACGTCCCCGGTACGCCGTGCGGCAGCCCCGAGATCGATGAGGTCCTTCGAATCGCCGCGCCAGATGGCCTCTTCGACCTTCTCTGGGCCGAGGATAGCGAGCGCCTTCTCATGTTCGCCTTCGCTGAATAGCTCTTCCCATGTGGGTCCCGCCGCAGGCGCAGGCGCAAGGGCTGGGGAGGTCGGCTCAGGCTCGGGATCGGTCAGAGACTCCTCTGACACTTGGGGTTCCGGCGGTTCGGGCGTCGACGTTTCTGCGCGCGATGGCTCTAGGTGCTTCGCCGCCGGAACTACAGCGGGGGCAGGGCCCGGCGGACGATAGGATGGGGCATCTTCGTGGGTGGCGGGGTCAGGGCTGCGATGGACGGGTCGCGATGGCGGTGGAGGCAAGGGCTCGGCCTCTAGATCAGTCGGCGCGGGCGCCGGTTCCGGCTGAAGCGTGATGCGCATTCTCCCGCCATCGCGAACGATGCGCCCTTCCATCTTGGGTCCACGGGCCTCCACCTTGCCCTCGAAGACTTCCAGCTCGAAGGACTGGGTCGAGGCACTCCAACCGACCCGAAAACGCGTTCCGGTGACGCGAACCAGGAATGGACCCGCTTGTACGGACCAACGCGTCTCCTTGCGGTGCCGGACGTAAACCGTCGCCTCGCCGTTCTCGAGCGTCACCGATGCACCCACGGACGTGAGCTCACTGACGTGGGCGCGAGAGCCGGGGGTCAGTCGAATCCACGAATCGTCGCTAAACGTCACGCGCAGCGCCTCGTCGTTGGACGCGACGATGGGCTCGTCGGTTGCGTCTAACTCGGCTCCGTCGTCCACTCGATATCCGACAGGCCCGGGGGCGCTGGGCCAGCTGAGTAGAACGGCTGCGGCCGCTGCGCACGCGGCGGCGAATCCAAGGGCAGGCCGCCAGGACTTCCAAGGAGCCCGTGGACGCGCCGAGGCTGACCCGGTCAGCAACCGTCTGCGCACCGATGCGCGACGGCGGTCATCGGCCAGCGTTTTGTCTTGAACGCGCGCCACCTCGGCGCCGAGATTCTCGAGGCGGTCAGTCATGACGGGGCCTCCAACGTGGTGTCTCGAGAAGCGTTTCGTAGAGCGCATAGTCGGACCGCTCCGCACGCTTCAGGAACGCCTCATCCGACCCGCTGAGCCAGCGCTTGAACGTCGCCAGAGAAACCCCGCTTGCTTCCGCGGCCTCGGGGAGGGTCATCCCTTCGATATACCGTAGCGAGAACGCGATCCGGTGATTGGGGCGAAGCGCTCTCAGGATGCCATAGACGCGCTCCAGCAAATCCAGTGCTTCCGGCGGCGGCGAGGAGGACGTTTGGACCGGCAACTCCTCGGCGGGGAGGAAAACCAGCCATCGATGACGCCGACGGCGCCGTATCGTGCCGCGAGCGACGAACACCGTCATTCGGGTGAGCCAACCCTTGAGGCGAGCGGGGTCGCGGAGCTGTCCGACGTTGGCCAGCGCTTCGACGAACACATCGTGGAGCAGGTCTTCGATCTCCGGATCCGGGCCGAGGACGCGCGCCAAGAGCCGCTCCACGTATCCGCCGTAGGCGTCGTAGAAGGCCGCCCGCGCATCAAGATCTCCGGATACGAGTGATTCGACGAGCGCAGCATTGTCTAGGACGGGTCCCTCTTGGTCGAGCGGCCCTTCGGAATCTCTGTCGAGCCAGCTCATCGAGTCGGAAACGGACATGAATCCGTTGATTATAGGACTAGTGACCGAGGGGCGTCACTTCGGCTCATTTGTATTGAGTTGTAAGGATCTGAGCCGGTTTCAGCAGCGCAAACAACTAGGCAGTGGAGCGGGGCTCGGTGCGATCGGCGCACCGGCCTCGCGGGAGGAAAAAGCATGTCGAAACAATGGATAATTTGCTCGCTCGCCTTTGCTGCGGTCAGCTTTCTGGGCGCCTGTGGATCCGACACAACTGGAAACAGCAGTGCAGCTGTCCAGGAGGCCATCAATGACTGCCATGACGAGCTAGCGCGGTGTGATGCGCCGGCGGACGTTTGCGAGGCCAGCGCCATGGAGTGCATGAACGCGGTCGACGGCGAGGGCGTCCGCGAAGAAGACATCGATGAGGACTGCAGCGCGCTCCATGAGCTTTGTCTCACGAAGACCGAGGACATGGCTTTCTGCGATGACCTCCAACAAGCGTGTTTCGACTGCGTGGCCCGACATGATGACAGCGACGACGGCGACAGCGACGATGGCGACGACGACGACGACAGCGACGACGACGACAGCGACGATGGCGACGACGGCGACGACGACAGCGACGACGGCGACGACGGCGGCGACAGCGACGATGGCGACGACTGCGATGACGACAGCGACGACGACGACGATGACCACGACGACGATTATGACGACGACTGCGGTCACGATGGTGGCGGCACGGGTGGCGGCGGCGGCTCTGCGGGTAGCGGCGGCTCCGCGGGTAGCGGCGGCTCCGCGGGTAGCGGCGGCTCCGCGGGTAGCGGCGGCTCCGCGGGTAGCGGCGGTTCTGCGGGTAGCGGCGGTTCTGCGGGTAGCGGCGGCTCCGCGGGTAGCGGCGGCTCCGCGGGTAGCGGCGGCTCCGCGGGTAACGGCGGCTCGGGCATCTCGTTCGCTTTCGATATTCAGCCCTATTTCGAGCCTGGACTGGCGAACTGCGTGGACTGCCACAGCGGTGGCGGCCCCGCAGGTGTGGACCTCGACAGCTACGCCAACATCCTGGCGGGCGGCGACAACGGCCCACTGCTGGTTCCCGGGAACTCGAACGCCCCGGAGGCAATCCTGATACCGCAGCTCCTTGCCAATCACCGGAACGGTCCCGACGACGCTGCCTTTGTAGACCTCCTCAGTCTCTGGATCGACGAAGGCGCGCCGAACAACTGATGCACTGAGCACGAGCAAAGCACCTCAGCCCCTGAATCGCGCGGCTCGAGGTGGGCGAAGCGAAGTCCTCTGACTGAAAGGTCTCAACCGTCCACCCCGAGTCCGTGCCCTTCTGTCGTCTGTTGGAAGTGGGGCGCAACCGCACCAAGCCCCGTTGACGGCGTGAATGAAGTCTGCCGACTCGCTCCGAGGAAGCACGCCTTCCTCTGAGGGGTGTGTTGTTCTCAGCAGCAACAGGAGCGAGAGCGAAGTTCATGAAATCTAGATAGGGGCTCGTGAGGCGACGAGGCACTACGTCGGGACCGCTAGCTTACGAGCCCTCTTTGGTCTCCGAAGAAGTCGACATACACGCCTGGTACCGCCCAATTGGGCCCTCAAGATGAGCCCGATGGGCTAAGCGCGAGCCCGTGAGGACCGGACAGACACCGAGCTGGGTCTCCAACGCCGCCAGAAACGCAGGGTAAGCCGGTCCGGCCCCGCGATCGAGGGCGGCAGCCGAAACGCCGGCTGGCACCTGATTGCCGATTTTCGTATATACTGCAATTATGCGTTGCAATCAAAACTCATTGCCTTGGCTGGGCCTCGTTCTGACTCTGAGCGCTTTAGCGGCCTGCTCCGGAGACGGAGGTGCGGAGCCGATTGGCGGTGACGGTGGATCCGGCGGCACGGCGGGGATTGGGGGCACGGGCGGACTCGGAGGCACGGGCGGTGCCGGGGGCAACGCGGGCACCGCTGGTGACGGGGGATCGGGTGGAATCGATCCGACCGACGAGTGTGGAGACAGCGAGCGCCAAGCGATCGAAGCCTGCGACGACGGAAATCGGAGCGGTGGAGACGGATGCGCGGCGGACTGCATGATGATCGAAGAGGGCTTTCGTTGCCCAGTCCCAGGCGCGGCCTGTGCGCCGCTGGTCTGCGGTGACTCGCGCATCGACCCACCAGAGCAGTGCGATGACAACAATGCCGACGGTTCGGACGGTTGCAGCGCGAGTTGCGAGCTCGAGGCCGGCTGGGTCTGCTTGCAGCCCGGTGTTGCGTGCAGCGCAGCGGAATGCGGGGACGGGCTCGTCGCCGGATTCGAGCAATGCGACGACGGGAATACGTCCGACACCGACGGATGTTCGGCAAGCTGCCAGATCGAAGACGGGTTCAAGTGCGAAACGCCGGACGCGCCCTGCGAAAGCACGACTTGCGGCGACGACCAACGCGAAGGCACCGAGCAGTGCGACGATGGGAACACGACGCCTTTCGATGGTTGTGATCCAAACTGCAACAACGAGCCCAACTGCTCCGGCGGAGCTTGCCAATCCGTCTGCGGCGACGGCGTGATCCTCCCCGGCACTGACGAAGCCTGCGACGACGGGAACACCGTGGGCGGCGACGGATGCTCGCAGAGCTGTGAAATCGAAAACGGCTTCACCTGCACCACAGTGGAATCAGAGCTTCCGGAGGAGTTCGTGGTCCCGGTCATCTACCGCGATTTCCGGAGCCGGCAGTCGGGCGCTGGTGTCGATCCCACGTTCCACCCCGATTTCAATCCCCCCGGGACGGGAAGCCACCTCGGGATTCCCACCGACCAACTCGATGTAGAAGGCAAGCCCGTGTTCAACACCGGTGGGGCCGGAGTCGGCACCAACGGCTGGCCCGAAGACGGTGCTTCGTTTGCCGCATGGTATCGAACAAGCCCCAGCCTGGTCGCGGACGGGAACATCGAGGTCGTCGGCGAGCTCATGCTCACGCGACCGGACCCAGGCATTCCGAACCGCTACGAGTTCGCTAGTTCCTCGTTCTTCCCCCTCGACGACGACGGCTGGGAACTGGAGTCGCCGCCGCTTCAAGAGCTGCCGCTGACCGACGGGCACAACTTCGGCTTTACCACCGAGGTGCACTACTTCTTCGTGTATCGAGGCGACGAGGTCCTTCGCTTCGAGGGAGACGATGACCTCTGGGTCTTCGTCGACGGCCGGCTCTGCATGGATATCGGTGGAATTCACCCTGCCGTCAGCGGGGTGATGAGCTTCGACCCCGGGGTGGTCGACGGAAACAGTGCGCGACAAGCGATCGTCGACGCCTGCATCGCGAGCCTCGGACTTCAATTGGGAAAGGTCTACGAAGTCTCGATCTTTCACGCGGAGCGCCACGTAACGCAGTCGAACTTCAGGCTCACCCTAGACGGATTCGTGACCGAGAGTTCGGAATGCAGTGACATCTGCGGCGACGGAATTCGCACGCGCTTCGAGTTTTGCGACGACGGCGCCGAACAGAACACCGGCGAGTACGGGCACTGCAACGACTCATGCACGGCGCTCGGCCCGCACTGCGGCGATGCCATCGTCCAGGAAGCGTTCGAAGACTGCGATAACGGAGAGAACCTCGGTGGCATGAACGGTTGCAACCCAGACTGCAGCAGCGGCCCGTTCTGTGGTGACGGCATCCGTCAGCCCGAGCTAGGCGAGTCCTGCGACGCCGGCGAAGAGAACGGCGTACCCGGCTCTGGTTGCAGCGAAAGTTGCGAGGTCATCGTCGAGTAGCGGAAGCGCGTCGCCTTGGCGGCCTTGAAAGATAGGGGCGCGTCGCTGCATCATGGCGGCCATGGCTCCTCCCACGTCCTGGCTTCGGAAGACGACTCGGGCATCAAGTACTCTCGGCTGCGATGACCTCAGTTCCCCGTTCCTCATCAGGCCACCCTGCGACCTGGAAGTTCGACTATCCGATCTACAATCCGGTGGAAGACCTTGTCGAGCCCGACAACCTCGCAAGCGCGCTGGACGCGAACGCCGCCGCGCGTATCGCCTGGGACGGGTTCCCTCCAAGTGCACGCAAGGTGATGTTGTGCTGGGTCATCAGTGCAGCAAGAGACGACACTCGGGCACGGAGGACCGCGACGATCGTCGCCAAGGCTGCGAGCGGCGAGCGCGCCCAAGGGTGAGGCCAGTGGCACCGAAGCTACGCCCACCGCGCGCGCCGACGGCGCTGTAGCCTGGTCGCTTGCTCGACGGGCGACAGCTTCCGATTAGCTCCCGGGTTGGGCTACAGTCTTTCGTTGCGAGGCCACGAGGTCTTTGCTCGCACGCGCCCGTGGATCGAGTCGACCATAGGTTTTCGCTTCTGGATCTAGACGCAAGCTGGAGGTCGAATCGTCCTGGATCTTCCACATCTGAAACCCACCATTCGACCAGACTTCACGCGCCCAGTCGTTGTGCCGGGCTAGGAAAGGCTTCAGGTATTCTTTGTCTTTTGCCAAGGAATTCGTCGTGATCAGGTACTTGGCTTGAATTGAACGATAGAATTCCAAAGCATTTGAATCTTCTTTGGGATCTTCAACGGGAGTGGGGATTGCCGCTTTCCGATTTGAAAACAATCCCATCAGACGTGGCTTTTCAAACAAGAAGACGTCGCCCGGGTCGCTGTGGGTCCGTGCGTACGCAAACATTTCCTGAGCTTGGGGATCCAAAGGTCCCTCGATATTCCGTAGATCAATCGTCGTGTACATGGAGAGGAAACTGGCAAATGCGACGACCGCCAACAGCCATGAATTGATCTTACGTGTTCGAGGCATTGCTCTCGAGCCAATGACCTGAACGCCCTCCCAAATGTAGAAGAGATAGATAGGTATGATGGGAAGGAGATAGCGGATACCTTGTTGAAATACCCAAAATAGAAGCGGCAAGAGAAACAGGGGAAGGTAGACCTCCAAAGGGCCCAAGCCCCGTCGTAGCCTCCGCGCGTATCCAATGACCGCCAGGACCAGAGCCACGACGAAACAAACGTATCGCACGGTGCGGCTGTATCCATTGTTCCAGTAGGTGCTCAGGCTGCCTGCATAGTGCGAGACGTTCGACCAGATTAGATCTGGATCCAGGCTCAAGTACTGGAGTCGTTCCGCCTCGGTGTGGAAAACACGATTCTGAATGAACAGAAACAGCACGACCAAGCCGCACGTAAGCAGCGGGGCCAAACGAATTCGTTTCGCCGTCCAGACATCGGCGAGAAGCAATGCGGGGAGGAGTGGCAGGCCTTGGCTTCGCGTTCCGCAAGCGAGGTAGATCAGTACAGCGGTCAACAGCGAAACAAGATAGAGATTTCTTCCAGCCGAAGTGGAAACCATCTTCTGCATCAAGGCCAACGACGCAAAGCTGAAAATGAGAAAGGGGACGTCCGAAAAGATCGCCTCCTTGAAAGTCCAAAATGTGGGAGACAAAGCCAGAAGCAAGAGAAAGAATACGAGTTGTCCTGCTGGAAGCGCTTCCCGAAACGCTAGAGCGATACTCAGAAACGCGACACCAAAGAGCAGACTCATGAGAATCTTCATGGCCGCAAAGTTCAGGCCGAAGATTTTGAGCATGGGCACCAGCATCATCGGAAACACCGGGGGATAAGCGGGAGGCCCGATGCTCAACGTGGGGTTTATGATGTAGAGCCGTTTGCCATAGGGGTCGTTCGCGGCAAGATTTGCCGCATGTTGAAGGTACTGGACAAAATCGTCTCCCCAGACATGCCCAGAACGGATCGTCAGAACGTACAAGCTAGCAATGCCAATCAAGGTGAAGGCTAAGTAAGACCGATCGCGCCGCATCAGGGTCCCGGCAAATGAATGAAATGAGGTCGGGTTAGCTTTTCCAAGATGGGAATGTCCACAAACGTAAGTACGATCAGCGAAATGGTAACCAACCCAACCGTGGCGAGCAGGGCCGAGCTCTTGAAGAGCTTTTCCGGTGTTTGCGTCGGCGAGGCTCTTCGCAATCCCAGCCAGAGATAGACCGTAAAGAGCGCCGCCAAGAAGGGAAACACGAGCAGATACTCGATCCGATACTTGATCAAGAACACCGCGAGGAAGAACGCAGCGAGCTGCGCATATAGGAAGGAAGACAACAACAGGGATTCGCTCGTATAATGCCGAAACGAGGCGCGGTAGAGCCCCAGGGCTTGATCGGTCTTTTCGTGGTAGGCGGTGCGCTGTTCGCTAAAGCGTTTGATACCCATCAGGTAGGCTCCTCCCATCCAAAACGCCAGCAGCAAGCTACCGGGAGGGAGGGTCGACCCATCGATCATAGCCCATCCCAAGGTCAGCCTGATGGGACTGTTCAACGCTTCGCTTAGGACATCCAGATAGACCCGATCTTTGGTGCGGATGGGCGGGATATTGTAGGCCCAGCCACTCAAGACGAAGGCCACGCTGGCTCCAAGAAAGATCTTGGAGACTGAGGCGGCAGCCATCAGTCCCAGGCCAATGAGTCCGAGATACTCAAGGAGCAAAATGCTACGCGACATCCGCGTGCGTACGGCCGGTCGATTGGCCTTGGTGGGATGATGGGCGTCGAACTTGGCATCCAGCCATTCGTTCAACACGTAGTTAGCCGAAGCGATAGCCGCGGCAGCCAGAAAGCCGACCAGAATCGGCCCCAATCGGTCCACGAATGCGATCGGGCGCAACAACACCGCCAGGGCGATGCCAGGGACAATGAAGCAATGCTTGATCCAATGGTCCGGCCGAGCGATCCTGACATAGTCCAGCACGTTGGCTCGGGGGCGCTCGGCAGGCGGAGCGGCCTCGGTCGAGATGGTCGACATGCCGGCTCTCTACCGGAAGGTTACCTCTTTCGTCAATCGCCCCGCGCGGCTTGTTCGCTACCTCACAACGTCACACACGCTTCATTGAGGCTGGGGTTGTCATCTGCCTCCGCACGGAAACCGGGAAAATGGACAGATCAACGAGAGCAACGAAATTGGAACTCGTGCTTGGGACCGGCACGCATTCTAGGGCTTACGAGGGCGGAGAGTGTCCCTACCAGTTTTCCTTGAATGGCCGGACGTCGACTTCGAAGGACCAAGCCGATTTTGGTTGGGTGGCTAGGTGGTAGACCGTCTGAGCGATGTCGCTGGGTCGAAGGTGCGTGCCTTCCTCGCCGCTTTGATCGTCTGTCCCGATGCCGCCGTCGACGATGACCAAGGCAACGTGGATGCCCTCAGGGCCCAACTGTCGCGCGAACGACTGGGCAAGGCTTCGTTGGGCGGCCTTGGCGGAGGCAAATGCCGCCGTGAACGGCTTTCCACGCAGGGATGCCGTCGCGCCGGTCACGATGATCGCGCCCTTCCCCCTCCGGCGCATGGGGCCAACGACCTCACGGGTGCTCTGCAAGAGCCCGCGGACGTTGATCTGCCAGCCCTTTTCAAACTCATCGTCGGACACGTCATCGAACGTGCCAAATTTCCCGGAGCCTGCGTTGTAGAGCAGCACATCGACATCACCGAGGTCTTCACGGACTTGGGCGAACGCCTGCTTGATGGCTTCCGGATCGGTCATGTCACAGGCGTAGGCTTTGCCAGCAAGCTCGGTCGCAAGGCCGCTAGAATAGTCGGTTGAGCGCGAAAGCAGTGCAACTGCATAGCCTTCCTGCGCAAATCGCTGGGCAAACGCGCGCCCATTCTTCGGTCCTATTCCAATGATGGCACAGACTGGTTTTTCCATGTCGCGATCCTAGGGCCCCGCGCCGAATTGCACAGTGCACCGGGGGTCGTGTCATCCCTCTTTGACGGTGAGCTGTCGGATGTCGAGAGGCGTTTTCGGAAAGAGCTCGATGGCCGCCGCGGCGACGGATACGGCGCCGCCGCTTTCGTCGATTGCTTTCAGCACCCGTGCGCTGAGCAGATACTTGGTGATGCGTCGCCGGTCGAATTGGACGGTGTATCGAATGGTGAACTTGACCCAGTTTTCATCGAAGACGTACGTAACCATCGGAGCGGTGCTGGCGTCTTCGAGTGGATAGCGCCTCTGCATGCGGGCCCAGATGGTTGCGGCCTTCTCGGCGTATCCCGCGCAGATCTCGTTCGCCGCTTCACTAAGAACGGCTCGAGCCATGTCGAGGTCACTCCCGAACCGAATGGGCACGGTGATCTCATCCCACAAGAAGGGAAAGTCCCCCGAGTAGTTCACGACGGGCTCTTTGAAGACGAAGCTGTTCGCGACGCGCACCATTCGGCCGTTGTAGAGGTCGCCGTCGACCCATTGGCCGACCTCCGCCAGCGTCGTGCGCAGAACCCCGATATCGATGACGTCCCCTTTGATGCCGCCGAGTTGAATGCGGTCACCGACCGTATAGAAGCTGCCGAACGAAACCGCGGCCCAACCCGCGACGCTGACGATCACCTCCTGAAGAGCGAATGCGATTCCCGCCCCGGCGACACCAAAAACCACGCTCAGGCGGCCCAGCCGGTCGCTGAACATGGCGAGCACGACCAGCGCTCCGACCAAGTATCCGATGAACCCGATCGCCTTGCGCGCCCGGTAGCGAACACCCTTGTCGTCGATGTACCGAGTGGCCACTCGCTTGATGACCTGAACGATGGCGACGACGACGACCACCGCGACCAATGCGGTCATCAGCTTCGAGAGCACCGGGTCATCTAGCCATTTCAATACGTTTTGGATCGTCTTTTCCATCGTTCGCGCCTCACTCATGACGTCGGGATGAGGGAATGGGCCGACGATACCCTCTGACTCGAGTCTCGACCAGGCATCTTCGTTCTCACCGGACTGGGCGACGGCGATGAGGATCGCTACTATGCGCGGCGATGGAACACTTGGAGGTTACCCTACTCACCTTGTTTGCGGTCGCCGCGGTCGTCGCAATCGCGTCTCAGCGATTTCGTCTACCGTACACGATCGCATTGGTGGTGGTCGGGGTCATCCTCGGGAGCTTGCAGCTGGTCGAGGCACCGCATCTCTCGAAGGAGCTGCTCTTTCTCATCGTGCTTCCCGGGTTGCTCTTCGAAGCGGCGTACCACATGGAGTTTGACGAGTTCGGGGAAGCCGCGGCCTCGATCTTCACGCTTGCGATTCCCGGGCTGATCGTCGCCATTCTAGCGACAGGGGCGTTGGTCTGGCTCGGCGTGAACCACACAGGGCTCGCAGACCTCAGCTTGACGGAGGCCTTTGTCTTTGCCTCCCTCATTGCGGCGACCGATCCGATCAGCGTGCTCTCGCTGTTCCGGACGCTCGGCGTCCCGAAGCGACTCTACGTCCTGGTCGAAGGCGAATCGCTCTTCAATGACGGGACCGCGGTCGTGGTGTTCACGATGCTCGTCGCAGTCGCCATGGGTGGAAGCATGACCCTGCCCGGCGCTGCATTGGAGTTCGTGAAAGTGGTTGGCTTCGCGACCTTGATCGGCGCCGGTGTTGGCATCCTCGGCGGACTCATCACGCGCACGATCACGGAGCCGACAGTCGAAATCACCCTGACGGTGCTCGTGGCCTACGGTGCCTTCATCATTGCCGAGTCCTTTCATTTCTCGGGTGTCATTGCCTGCGTCGTGGCCGGCATGTTGACCGGGAATTGGAGCTCTCGCATTGGAATGTCGGCTTCGACCCGAGTCGCGGTCGATTCCTTTTGGTCATACACTTCGTTTGTCCTCAACTCGTTTGTCTTCCTTTTGGTCGGCTTCGAGATCCACATCACCTCTTTGCTCCACCACTGGGCGCCCATTCTGATCGCCTGGGTGGCGGTGACCTCGAGTCGAGGACTCGTGATTTTTGCGAAGCACGCCGTACTCAGGCTTCTGGGCAAAAGCGAGCGGCTGCCGCTTTCGTGGGCGATGGTCTTGACCTGGGGCGGACTGCGAGGTGGGCTCTCCATGGTCCTGGCGCTCGCACTTCCAAGGGAGTTCGTGCATCGGGAGCTGATCCTGAACCTCACCTTTGGGGTTGTGTTGCTGTCCCTGCTGGTCCAGGGGCTGACGATGCCTTCCCTCTTGCGGCGGCTCGGCCTGATCGTCGATTCGAGGGCCAAACCCGAATACGAGGAGCATGCCGCAGAGCTCATGGGCGCGCAGGCTGCGGTCGATGAGCTGAAAGCCATGCAGGCGAAGCGGGTCGTGGCGGCGACGGTGCTCGAGCACGTGCATGCCGGCTACCTCGCGCGCATCGCGGCCCTCGAATCCGGCCTCCGGGCGATGCACGCCGATCAGGCCGCGTTCCTCGCGCAAGAGCAGCGAGCACTGCGACGACATTTGTTGGCCGTCGAGAAAGATGCGATCCGCAGCGCCCACGCCGACGGGCTCGTCGACCGAAAGGTTTTCTACCGTCTCGAGCAGCAGCTCGATGACCGGCTGCTTCAACTCGACGAGGGTCACGAGGAAGAGGAAGACCTGGCGGCCACCGCTTCCTGAGCGACCTCCATGCAGGCGGAACCCCGATGGCGACCATGGCGGGATCCCCCCACGCCTCCCATCGAATCCGACGGGTCGGCCCAGGCGAAGCCTGCTTCAGCTTTGCAGCGCGTCCTCCATGCGCCGACTGTAGTCCCAGGAAGCCATCCAGTTCGGCCGGAGACGAACGATGAGCTCCTCTTCGGCGCGCGCGAGCAGAAAGCGGCCGAGGCTGGAGTTGGTCGAGCTGAGGTACCGATCGAGGAGCCGTTCAAGGAGTGCAGCGGCTCCGTCCGAGTCGAGGCTGGCCGTGGCTTGTCCCCGCACGCCGCGGTACGGTGGCTGATCCGGAGCGATCTCGAAGGCGCAGCGGGCGTCCGCCTCTAAGCGCTTCGCGATCCGCGCGTCCTGGTGGACCACCGCGAGGAGCTCGTCCTCTTCGGGTAGGAACCAAACAGAAAGGACGATGGGGAAACCCGAGTCGGTGTTCGCGGCGAGCCGCATGGGGATGCGCGTCTCAGCGAGGAACTCCTGAACGCGGGCCTGATTCCAGGGGCCGGAGAAACGTATCGATGGCGACGGCTCCGAGCTCATCATCTCCATTCAGCTCATAGGTCGAGTTTCGCTTGGATGCAAAAACGGAAGACGGGAGCGCTCGTTGAGGGCGGGTTGGGTGACTTCGGACACGGCGTTTACAGCGCGAGTGCTGACTTTTCTTCTGAAGACCTTACGTTTCGACCATCCCAGCCCCAGATCCACTCCCAGCCATGGCGTCGTCCCGAAACCAGCTTGGCCGCGTACTCGCAATCCTTGCGATGGCGCTGGTCTCTCCCGCCGCTGCCTCCCCCTTCGAGGATGCCCTCGGCCCGGCCCCTCGCGAGGATGACGGTCGGTTCACGAACTTTGCCGGTCCGATGCCCGAGGTAAGCGCTGCGGTGACGCTGCCCTTCTTCCTCCGGCGCATCACGAGCTCTTTCACGGAGATTCCGAGTGCGCTCGATCGGGTCGCCAACGATGGCGCCTGGCTGCGCGAGAATGCCAAGCACAGCGAGCCCACGGTGACCTGGATTGGTCACGCGACGCTACTCGTTCAAATGGGTCACCTGACGTTTCTCACCGATCCGATCTGGTCGGACCGGGCAAGTCCGGTCTCCTTCGCGGGGCCGCAACGACTCGTGGAGCCAGGTGTCGCGATCGATGATCTTCCGCCAATCGACTTCGTGATGGTCTCGCACAATCACTACGATCACCTCGACCTTGCAAGCTTGGTCTTGCTGTCGGAGCGGGATCCCAACACGCGCTTCTTCGTTCCACTCGAGAACGGTGAGCTCCTTCGCGAGAACGGAATCGAAAACGTCGAAGAGCTCGACTGGGGCCAGCACGTCGAGCACGAAGGGGTGCGCGTCTACTGCCTGCCCGCGCAGCACTGGAGCAAGCGGGGCATCGGCGACGACCGCGAAGCACTCTGGTCGTCTTGGGCCGTGGTCGGCGCGGAGCGAAAGTTCTTCTTCGCGGGGGACACCGGCTACTTCGACGGATTTGCCCGGATTGCCGAGGCGCTTGGGCCGTTCGACCTGGCCGCTGTGCCGATCGGCGCCTACGAGCCCAGTGAGATGATGAAGGCTTCACACATGAATCCCGAAGAAGCGGTGCAAGCGGCCATCGATCTTCGTGCCCGCGCCGCCGTCGCGATGCACTACGGCACGTTCAAGCTCTCCGACGAGCCTCTGGACGAACCGCCCACGCGCTTCAAGAAAGCGGCATCCGAGGGAGCTCTCGGAGACGATGCCGCATGGTTGCTCCGCATCGGCGAAACCCACGCCTTTTGAGGGGGGTGAATCGACCTTCAGGCCGGCACCGGCGCCATGCCGGGGCCTGCGGAGATCGTTCGGTGGAGGATCGCAGGCGGGGCGATGCGGTGCTGCTCGAACGCACGCATGACCCTGAGGTTCACGTCGGTCTCGAACGCCTTTTCGTATTGCGTATCGAGCACATAAGCCTTGAGCTGGAGCCGCACCGCGACGTAGTTGTCTTGGATGACCTGGTTGACGAGCACGACGACGGGTTTGGGAAGATGGACATAGCGGCTGGTCAGCCCGGCCTCGGTCACGATGTCACGCGCCTTGCTGATGTCTTGGTCGAGCCCAATGTAGAAGTCCATGACGACCTGCATGTCGAGGGCGCCGTAGTTTCCGCATGACGTCATGTCGGTCAGGAACTTGTTGTTGGGGATCGTCACGGTGTTGTCGCTCAACGTCTGTAGCCGTACCGATCGAAGCCCGATCGCGGTGATGTCTCCGTACTCTCCACCAAACGCGACCCGGTCCCCGACCTGGAACGGCTGGTCGATCATGATCATGATGCCTGCGATGAACGAAGCGACGAGATCCCGAACGGCGAAGCCCACGGCGACGGCCGCGGTGCCACCCAGCAAGGTGAGGACCTTGGCATCGAAGTGAACACTCAGCGCGATGACCGTGCCGATGGTTCCGATGTAGACGAAGAACTGGACGATCGTGCCGAGCTTCTGGAAGAGCATTCGACGCGTCGTGAACTGGTTTCCCAGGTTTTCGATGAAGTTGTTGAAAAAACGAAGGCTAATCCAGACCCCGATGATGATGAAGACGGACGTGAGGACTCCGCCCCAGCGAATGGCTTCGCTGATTTGCGACATCACTTCATCTTCGCTCGGCTCCTGCGCGGCAGCCAGCGCCGGACCGAGCCACTGTCCGAGGATCGCGGCGGATAGAACGATTGCTTTGTATACTTTCATGCCGAACACCTCAGAGCAGCAACAGATGCTTTCTGCGAAGGATACTGATGATCGCGCGATACCACTGAAGGTCGATCTCGAAAAGATGACCGTGCCCCTCGATGTAGCCGTGGACGCGTGCGGCACGCAGGGCGTCTGCAACTTCAGCCGCGCTCAGGTCTGTGCAGGTCACCACATCCTCCTCGACCGCCAGCTCCAACTGTACGACTGTGCGTAAGACGAAGTAGAAGGTCGCGGGCAAATCGTCGAGCTGACCCGCGGACGGCCCCGAGAAGAGCCGGACGTGCACCGTCTCATCGTCGGGCCGCCGATACAGAGACTCCCTCCAAAAGTGGAGCGCCACCTCTGGATTGCCGTCTGAGTAGTCCCAGAGAATGCGATAGAAGTCGCGCTTCGTGCGCTCTTCGTCGGAAACGGGGGAGGTCCGCACCTGGCGCGGAACCACCAAGCGTTCGAAGCTAGGCACGACCCCCGCGGCCGCGCTGCGCTGCTCGATCAGCGACGCGATTTGATTTTCTTCCCAAGCTTGCAGCTTGATGACTTGGTCGAACGCGGCGCGGTCTCCGCGGGCCCGCCGAAGGTACTGCCAGGCAGGCATCCCAATGGCGATCAGCCACGAGGTCTGCGGGCTGACGCGGCGCGTGAGCTCAATGAGTTGGTCGATGGCTTCCAAGCCGCCGATGAGCGGCCGAACGAGCCTCTGCGCGTCGTCGACCTGGATCACATTGGGAGCGCGCTCACGCAAGGTCCCGGTGATCTCTTCTTCGGTTGCCGTCTCCGGGAGCCCAAGGGCGCGTGCAAACTCGACCAAGAGCGCGGCGAAGCCCCCCGGTTTGCATTGCACCGCATAGAGGCTGCCCGGTTCGAGGTCATTGGTGACGCGATTGAGAAAGGTGGTTTTCCCGAGCCCGCGTTCTCCAACCACCGCGACAATGGCATGACGTTCGGACCGAACGAGCGCGCGCATCGCATGAACGCTTTCTGACATGTACGACGTCAGAAGCTCGGGGGGAGTCTGAGGATGAGGTGCCAAGGCCTCGTAGACCTCGGTGGGAATTGGCTCGGTGCCGTACTCCGCGGGCGTGGCTGTCTTGCTTTTCTCGACGCCGCGTCGAAACAAGTAGGCGAAAACCCGACGGAGCGGCGCGAGGTCGCTCACGCGGCGAACGACAAAGCCAGCGACTCCTTCGATCAGAAGATAAACGCCGCCGATCGCTGCAGCGGGGTAGGTCAGCAGCCCATGGTCGTGCCGCACGACCCACTGCAATACGCGAGACGTCTCGCGGCCTTTCGCGCGCTCGAAGATCGTGTCCTTCCACCAATAAACCAAAACCAGGAACACTGGGATTGCGAGAAAGCCAAACGTACTGATGACCCAAGCGTAGATGGCGCCCTTGCCGACGGTGGCGACGGTCAACGACAGAATCAAGCCGACCGCGACGACGCTTACGCCGACCAAGCGCAGCGAGCGAAAGCGTAGCTTGGCGGACGACTCGCTCGAGAAACCCTGACGGCTGGCCGTCGCGTCGATCAGCTCGACGACGAAGGCACCTGCCAAGAGCCAGACAATGGTGATCTCGACGTACTTCGTCTCGGGTAGTCGGCCCCCTTTTGCGACCAACATCGTCAACACGGCAAAAAAGGCCAGCCACTCGAGTGGCTTTCGGATTCGACGCACGTACCAAACGAAAGTCGAAACTCCTCGGGTCAGATGCGTCTGAGGCCGTTTTTGGAGCCAAGACCGTCGCGATTGCTCGAGCGTATCGTCGGCCCGCTTTCGCCACCAGCGAAAGACGAGCACCAGCAGCAAGAGCTGAAATAGGCCGAAGACCACCGGCCGGGGTGAGGATTGGAGCTGCCGATACCGGCGAGCCGCTTCCCGCGGCACGACGAGCAAGTGGAAGCGGACCTCGAGAATGATCTGGTCGAGCTCGCGTTTGACCTGTGCGACGCCGTCTGGGCCGAACCCCTCGAGACTGTCACGCCGAGACTCGCTGAGCATCTCGAAGAGACGAAGTCGAGCGTGATTCATGATGACGATCGCATCACGAAGCGATTTCGCGCGATCCCATCTGAGCTCAGCCTCGAGGGCCTGAAGCGCAATCGCGGAACCGCGGAGTGAGGTTCGGAGCTCGCGTGTAGCGCCGCCGTCGATGTCGGCAGGAAGCTGGTCGGCATCCGCGTTGGGAAGCGGAGGGACTCCACTCGGATCGGATGTCACGGCATCGAGCGCGACGCGCAGATCGTGGCGCGCGTCGCCGAGATCCCTGGTGAGCCCCTGGTAGAGGTCATCGGCTTGATTTGCTCTTGCCTTTCCCGACGGCATCGCGCTTTGCAACTCTCGAACTCTTCGGTTCCATGCGAGCGCGGACTCGGTCGTTGTCTCGATCTTTGCCCGACTGCTTGCAAGCTCCGCTTTGAACCGGGCTTGAGCCTCCTTCACGCTCAAAAGATGAGCACGCCGGTCCGCGACCACTCGAAGTGACTCGGTCGTGGCCTCCTGGGAGTCGACGAGCGCTACTTCACGTTCCAAAGCAGCGTCCTTGGCCGCCTGCTCGGCGACACTTATCTGCTCGGCCAGCGCTTTGGAGGGTTCACCGCTGCGTTGCGCATGCTTGGACAGCAGGCGCTCACGCTCGGCGTCGTCGAGCTCGAGAAATTGAAGCCAGAGCATATCGCGCCGTTGCTTCGCAGCGTTTAGTTGCCCGTCGACATCGTCCTCAGCGGCGGCTGGAATCGGCCTCCTCGAGTCCGGGTCTAAAAACCGTCGGCGCCGTTCAGGGTCTGCCGCAAGGTCAGCCAGCTCGTCTGGATCGATTTCGAGAAGCGGCCGAGGATCGATCGAAGGGTCCAAGTCCCCCGCAAGAAACGCTTTCAACTCCCCGATTTGCCCCTCGAGCCGGGCGAGCATCTCGGCCTTTCCCTCGGCCGAGATGGCTTGCGCCTCGGCCTCCCGGCGTCGGGCCTCGTGCCTGGCAAGAACCGCTGCGCGCTCCGAAAGCGGGAGAGAGAGAAACGCCGCCTGTGCTTCAACCAGCTCGCGACGCACCTTCCCCAAGGCGTCCTCGGAGCCTGGCGTGCGCGGCGCTCGCTTGCGGCCGGATGGACGCGCTGCTTGCTTGGTGTCTTGCTCGAGCTCTCGTAGAAGCAGCTCGAGATCTGGATTGGCCTTTGGAGCGCCGAGGTCGACCATGAAGAGCGTCTGCGGGTCGACCGCTATATCCAAGCGCCCAACCATGAGTTGTCGGATCTGCTTCGTCTGGTCCCGTAGCTCCCGGATACTTGGAGCCTTGGCGTCCTGGACTTCGAGCGAAACAGTCGGGACCCCAGCATCCCCGCCCACCCCCTTTGCAGCAGGTGCTTGGGCGTCGGCAGAGGAGGCCCAGCAGCAACCGACCAGCGTCAGCATGAGCCACAGACGATCGCTGGAATTGGTCATCGGCATCCGATTCGGCGCAAGTATAGACAGACCCCGAGCGGGGAGTAGCAGATGATTCCTTCCAGAGCGAGGGGCGAAAGCAACGAGACGAGCTTGACATGGCAAAGATGGCGACGTCAGATGACCCCGCGGAACGCAAGGAGACCCCCATCGCCAAGAAGGTACATCGAAAGCGAAAGCGCACCGCTTTGCGCAGGCGGCGACCCCAGACGCTCGGCTTGGCGCCGGGGAGCATCACCGCCGTCCCGGGCGCGCCGCCTGCCGTCATTCGCGCCATCTCCTACGACGCAGATCGGGTCGAGGAGCGCCCGATTGAGCACGTTTCCGATCTGAAATCGCTTCACGACAGGCGCACAAGCGTCAGTTGGATCAACATCGATGGCCTCGGCGACCCTGACACCTTGTCTCAGCTCGGCGAGATGTTTGGCCTTCATGCGCTCGCGTTGGAAGACGTGGTGAACCTCCATCAAAGGCCCAAGTTCGAGGACTACGGCGACATCGATTTCATCGTGCTTCGCATGCCGTCGCTGGGCCCACACCTCGATCTCGAGCAAGTGAGCATGTTCGTTAGCGATCGCTTCGTGATCACCATTCAAGAGCGGCCGGGTGATTGCTTCGACGCCCTCCGCGACCGAATCAGGAATGGGAAGGGGAGAATCCGCCAACGCGGGGGAGCCTACCTCGCCTATGCTGTGCTCGATGCGATCGTCGAGACCTTCTACCCGGTCGTAGAGAGCTATTCCGACCGGCTGGAAGAAATTGAAAGCAGACTGCTGGCAAACCAGACCGAGAATGTCGTCGCCGAGATTCACGCCGTTCGTCATGATTTGCGTGCCCTGCGTCGCGCGGTCGCCCCAACCCGAGAGGTCCTGGCCTCCATGGCCCGGGCAGACGCCAGCGATCCCCAAGGCGATACGCACATCTTCCTCCGAGACTGTCACGATCACACCGTCCAGCTGATGGAGGCTCTCGACACGAACCGAGAGCTCGCCTCGAGCCTCATGGACATGCATCTGTCCAACGTGAGCATGCGAATGAACGAGGTCATGAAGGTCTTGACCATCATCGCGACGATCTTCATGCCGCTTGGCTTCATCGCGGGGCTTTATGGAATGAACTTCGATGGTGACCTTTCACGCTGGAACATGCCGGAGCTCCGATGGCGCTACGGCTATCTCTTCGCCCTCGGCGCGATGGGGCTCACCGCGATCGGGCTCGTGTTGTTTTTTCGTTCCAAGGGCTGGCTTGGTGACGACGGTCATGAAGCCAACCATGGGGCTGAGCCGGAACAAGATCCCCCCGCGGCTGGCGGGAGGTAGCGCGTGATGGGCAATGGCGGCAAACGTCAGTCGGCGTCCGTTAGACCCAGGGCCGTGGAGATCTCTCGCAAGGTGGTTTCCTCGGCGGCCCGTACCCGACCGTCCGCAGCGACAGCGATGGCTGCCGCGCCTCGGACCAGCTCGCTTTTGACCTCGTCGCCGGCCACGCGAGCGATGCAATCGAGGGCGCGTTGGCGGCCGTCGTCAGGGTTTGCGATCAAGGAGTCGCTCAGGTCCCGAAAGGTGCTTTCGAGCGCCTCGAAGTCCAGACCGGAAAATACATCTGTCTTACCCCGGAGCATCTCGACGAACCCGTCGACCTCGGACCTCGCGAGCTCGCCGTCCGAAGCAGCCACCAATGCAAACGCTCCGGAAAGGGCACTCAGCAGAACATCCGGGACCTCCTCGTTGAAACGAACCCAACTCGCGATGGCGTACGCCAGAGTCTCGTCTGCAACCATTGATGCCTCCTCGGCTGAAGAGAGATTAGCGTGACCTGCTGGAGAATGCGAGGCATCTTGGACTCGCCCAGCAGGTTGCTGAGCGCAGTGACGTTCAGGGTCTGATTGGTTTTTGGTGACGGACGAGAAACCGGGGGCGCTCCAAGCGCTCGTTTGAATTGGAGGGCACATGAGTTTGAAGCAGATCATCGAAAATCTGAGCTCGCTACTGAGTACCGAGCTTTTTGAGATCGGGGGCAGGCATGTCAAATTGGGCACGCTGCTAGTCGCGGGCTTGGTCATCGGACTGACTTTCGGGATCTCCTCTCTGGCTCAGCGCGGGGTCCGGCGCGGAATGACCCGGCGAGGTGTCGTCGACGAGGGTGTCATCGACGTCACCAACAAGCTCCTGCACTACGTGGCCCTGTTCGTCGGGTTCGGCATTGCCCTTCGCCTGGTTGGCTTCGACCTGAGCACCTTGTTTGCCGCAGGCGCCATCTTCGCGGTCGGTATCGGCTTTGCCATGCAGAACATCGCCCAGAACTTCGTTTCGGGCATCATTCTTCTAGTGGAACGGGCGATTACGCCGGGGGATGTGCTCGAGGTCGACGGTCGGATCGTCCGGGTACTGCGCCTGGGAATCCGCGCGACCATCGCCAGATCCCGGGACGGAGAAGACGTGATCGTGCCGAACTCGATGCTCGTGCAATCCCTGGTCAGGAACTTCACACTCGACGATGCTGCCTATCGAGTCCGTACTGAGGTTGGGGTGACCTATGGCTCCGATATGCGGCTCGTTCGCGAGACCCTCGAAGGAGTTGCGAAGCGCAACAGCACAGGCGTCCCCCGATACGAACCACAGGTACTCATGCTGCGCTTCGGCAACAGCTCGGTGGACTTCGAGGTCGCGATCTGGATGGACGATCCCTGGCTCGCCCGCCGTCGGCTGTCCCAGCTCAACGAGGAGATCTGGTTGGCGCTGAAGCGAGAAGGCGTCGTCATCGCGTTCCCACAGCTCGATGTGCACTTCGATGCCCCCGTCGAAGGGGGCCTAAGTCGGCTCGCAGCGGCTTCCTGACGGGCGACAGAAAGACATCGAGGGCCTTCCCTGACGCGGATCTCGCGGCCCTCGGGTTTTGCCGGCGCTATTGGTCGAATCTGCGAAGCTGGTCGTCGAAGCTCCGGACGCCTTCCTTGGCTTTTGCAAGTTCGATGAAGCGTGGAAGTTCTCCGGAGTTGGCGCTCTGCTGCTCGAGCGTTGCGAGGTCGACGGGGGCGTTGGATTCGTATGCGCGAAGGGCATCCAAGACCGTTCGGAGCTCGGGAGGCAGTGCGGCAAGGTCGTTGGGCGTTTCACCAAACCCGAGGGCATATCGGGCCAGCCGCGTTTTGGCGTCACTTGGGAGACTCGTCCGCGAAAGCGTTTCGCGCAGCGTTTCGAGCACGGCGCCTAGCTTGCCGGCGTCCGCGACGGATGGGTCCTGAGCCAACTCGCGCAGCGACTGCGCGATACGCCCCTGCGCCGCGACCAATCGGAGCCGAAGGTTCTCGGACAGGGGGTGCAGCGAAATGGAGCCAATGGCCTGGTCCTGCAGGATCTGCATGGCGGCGTCGATGTTGCCGAGGCGCGCTTCTACAGTGGCGCACGGAAGGGCATATTGAAAGTCGTCATTTAGAAAGTCGCCGGATTCCTGCGGTGTGAGCTGCATCAGCCAGGGCGGGCTTCCGCGATACGCGAACGCACCATCGCGGGCCATCTGAGCATACGCGCTCTGCAGTGCGAGCAAGGTGCTTTGTTCATCCGGGCTCGTCCGAAACGCAAGGGCCCAGGCGAGATCTTTGGTAGCCCGCAGCTGATCGTCGCGTACACAGCTGCGGGCCGCCAGCGCTTGCGCTTGCTCGAGGTACTCGAATCCGCTTTTTTGGAGGCCGGCGCGGGTTCGCGCAGTGCCAACGGCATGCAGGGCGAACGGGTTGTCCGGGTTCCGCGTCACCTCGTATTCCCAAAGCGAAGACGACGAGGCGAAGACTCGCGAATGAAGTGACGTCACGACTGCAAAACCCAAGACCACCACAGAAGCAACGATAGCGACCGTCTTCCCGAGCGTTGCGCGCTTCCGGAACATCATCAGGAGCCCGCGAGCGAAAAGCGACGCGACCCCGAGCATCGGAAGGTAGAGAAAACGGTCCGCCGTGAGATTTCGGCTGCCGAGGTCGATCAGGTTCGCCACCGGCAGCAGCGGAACGACCACCCATAGTGCGTCGGCGAACACCGGGCGCCATGCATGCCTGCGGTACGCGACGACGCCAAGCAGGATCACCACAGCGAGGACTACGGTCCCCCCGATCCACCACGCGGCCGGCAGGACCTCGCCGCCCTCGCATTCGTAGAGACGCATTCCAGGGAAGGCAGTCGGATTCCAAGGCGAGAAGATCTGCTGCGCGTACAAACCAAACGACGCCAGAGCCCTCGGTAGCGCGCCGCGGGTCGGCCCGCTTGGAAGCGCGACGTCGATGATCCAAACGCGGGCGAGCAGCGCGACGACCACCGGCGCGATGAGTGCGATCGATGCCGAGCGCTCGCGACGTCCCTGCAGCAAGAATCGATCGGCCAAGAGCAAGGGTGCCCCGACGATCGCCGATTCCTTTGCGAACAGCGCCAGGGCGAGCAGAATCCCGGCGAGCCAACTGCGGCGCGAGTCAAACGCGAGGGCGGCCAAGAGGACCAGCGCGCACATCCAGAGCTCGGTGCTTCCCGATATCCACGAAACCGCCTCGGCGCGGCTTGGATGAAGCGCGAAGACGGCGGCGCCGAGGCCGACGGCAAGCAAGCGATGGGCCTCTTCGCCGGGCGGGATGCGTCGTCGCAGCCAGAAAAACGCGAGGACGCAGCAAAGTAAGTGAAGCGCCAGACTGACCGCACGGTACCCGGCGGCGTGCAGACCGAACAGGCGGAACTGAGCGATGTACGCGAACGTGACGATCGGCCTGTAGAGGTGATTGTAGGTCTCGTTGGCTTGCGCGGCGTCGCTCGAAACGTTCCAGAAGTGACTGGTCAGAGCTTCGCCATAGCGCTCGGGACTCTGAATGTTCTCGTTCGTACGGATCAGGCCGTTGTCATCCCAGGTGAACTCATCGCTGAGCCCCGGGATGAAAACCAAAACCGTGAGAAGAGCGAGAAGGATCGACGCAGCGCCCCACCAACGTTCCAAAGCCACCAGGCCATCGTATCTCATCGTCCAGATTGGCTAAGAAAAACTCGGTGGCTTCTCGCGCTAGCAGCGCCCCTGCGGCCTCGCCGTGTGCTTTGGGGAGTCTGTGCTACAAAAGCCGCTTCATGTCTGAGTTACTTTCCCTAGAGCAGGCCCCCGCGGGCCTCGGCGCCGCCTTGCGCAACGCCGGTTTTGAGAGCTTCACCGCCATCCAGCAGGCCATTTTGGACCCCGGGTTGAAGGGTCGCGATTTGCGAATTTCCTCCCAAACGGGATCCGGAAAAACGGTGGCCCTGGGGCTGCTCCTGGCGCCCTCCGTCGCGATCGCCGCTGCCACGGCCAAGCCGAAGAAGTCCCGCAAGTCCATTGCGGCCGCCCCGGTGACTCTGCTCGTCGCCCCGACTCGCGAGCTCGCCGGCCAGCTCGGGCGTGAGCTTCGCTGGCTCTACGAACCGCTCGGGGCCCGTGTCCTCGTGGTGACCGGTGGCACCAGCGTGATGCAGGAGCGATATCAGCTGTCCACCCTTCCCCAGGTCGTCATTGGCACTCCTGGTCGTCTTCTCGATCATCTGAAGGCCGGCGCCCTGAAGCTCGATCAGCTCAAGACCATCGCGCTCGACGAAGCCGATGAGATGCTCGATATGAACTTCGAGGAGGAGCTCGACGGCATCCTCGGCTTCGCGCCCGAGGCCCGTCGCACCCACCTGGTGTCGGCGACGTTTCCACGCGAAGTGGTGAGACTCGCGGACCGGCTCCAGCAAGACGCCGTCTCGGTACAAGGTACGGCGCTCGGCAAGGCGAACGCCGACATCGAGCACCTCGTGATGCACGTCCGCCAAGCTGATCGATTCCATGCGGCGATCAACGTCTTGCTCCGCTACCCGGATGACAAGACCCTTCTCTTCGTGCGAACCCGAACGGAAACGGTTCGACTTGCCGATGAGCTTTGCGCGGCCGGCCTCGCGGCGCGTGCGCTCAATGGCGAAATGACCCAGCGCGAGCGAACCGCGACATTCACTCAGTTTCGAAACGGCGCCGTTCGTTACCTCGTCGCCACAGACGTCGCGGCGCGCGGCCTCGACGTGCAAGACATCGGCCGGGTGATTCAAGTCGACCTCCCCGACAACGCCGACGTATTCACCCACCGGAGCGGACGCACCGGGCGAGCCGGACGGCGCGGCACCAACGTGCTGTTTGCGGCCGCGCACGCCGAGCGCCGAGTCCAGAGCACGCTGCGGGCCGCGCGCGTGGATGCGCGTCTGGTCCCCATTCCGACACCAGAGGAGATTTTCGCGGCCGCCGACGAGCGGACTGGTGAAAGCTTTCTTCGCGACCTCGCGAATCAGTCCAATGAGCCGGACGGCCGGGCGAAGGATCTAGCCGAACGCCTGCTCGCCGAGCATTCGCCCGCGGAGCTCGTGGCCTGCCTCCTGAAACGAGAAACGGAGCGCAGCCAAGGAACCCCAAAGCGCGTCCGAGACGATGCCAAGCCCGCACGCCACGAGCGCAGCCCTCGCAAGGTGGGTCCGAAGGGGCAATCGCGGCAGCGACCACAAGGCGATTTCATCACCTATCAAGTCAGCTGGGGCGGACAGGCGGGCGCTGACACGAGAAAGCTCCTAGCGATGGTCTGCCGGCGAGGCGACGTGTCGAGCGAAGTCGTGGGCGCGATTCGGGTCTCCCCGAAGAGCTCGACCGTAGACATCTCGGCCAGCGAGGCGCAGCGTTTCGAGCGAGCGGTGGCCCGGCCGGACAAGCGAAACCCTCGCGCGCAATTCCGGCGATGGGATCCACGCGCCAAGGTGAAACCAAGCGCGAAAGCGAAGCGCCCGCAGCAGAGTAGCAGCAGCGCCCGTTGCGCCTGAGCGCCCACGCCAAGCGAACGACCGTCAGGCTGAAGCAGCCCCGAACGGATTGGGCTTCCACATGCGAATGCCCAGCAGGAATGGAACGACCCAGTAAGGCCCGTTGAACGCCCAAAAGATCAACGGCTTGCCCGGGGGAGGTCCTATCCAGTATTCGTAGATCAGGAACTCGGTGCAGCCGTGCAACATCGCGCCGACGTAGACGAGCGCCATCGGCCGGATCCAGTTCTTCCCCTTGATGAACGCGTAGACGAGCACGAGATAGAACGGCCCGAAGATCATGCCGGAGATGCCGGTGTTGACCCGGACGAATTGGTGATCGCCCTCGAAGAAATGGTCCTGCGCGAGTTCGCCGTACCAGCGGTTTGCGGCAGGCCAGAATCCGTCCCCTTCGAGCAGTCCGAGCGCATGCCAGGAGTCCGAGAAGAACGACGAAAACGCAAAGAACGAAAAGCAGAGGACGAAAAAGATGTCTTGCTTGCGTAGGCTCAGCGGGAGACCGGTACCTGATTCACTCATCTCAACTCCGGGTGGGGATTGCAGTCGATTTCTGGCTGCTGCAGGCTCGTACCTGCGCGGCGGTGTGAAGCTCGCGAAATTGCTCGCCGACGCCCTCAACGATGTTGTGAACGTCTGGCAGCGCGTCCCAATCCGAGTTGAAGCCCCAGAAAACCTTGCCCGCGTAGCTGAGCACGGCGAGCGCGAGCGCCTGATTGGGAAAGAGCGGCATCATGGGATAGATCGCCTGCATCTCGGAGCCCAGGAAGTAGAGCGGCATGGACGGGCCAGGGACGTTGGTGACGACGACATTGAACGGTCGGTTTCGAGTGGCCGAGCGACTGAGCTGGGCGAAGAAGCGGCCACCGATTCGATCGGCAAGGCCCTCGAGCCAGGCCACTCCGAGTGCTTGCTTGCTGTGCTTGAGCTCCTGTGTGGTCTCAATGACACACTCCAGACGGGCCGCCGGGTCGCGCTCACCGACCGGCAGCCGGGCCATGATCATCGCAACCCGATTGCCGATGCCCTTCTCCGTGTCCTTCCGGACGTTGACTGGAATCAGCGTTCGGAAGTCGATGTCGTCCGTGCTGGTCGCATGCTCGCGGAGGTACCGTCCAAACGAGCCCGCAGCCGTGGTCAACACCACGTCGTTGATCGTCCCGCCGAGACCGGACCTCACCTCTTTGATCTCGCGCATCGAGACTTCGGTCCAGTCGAAACGGCGATGCGGGCCAACGCCATCGGGATTGAAAGGCGTCTTGGTCGCAGCCCGCCAGCCCAGCTTCGAGGCCTCCACGAGACCTTGGACGACATCGCGCGCCTCCTGCAATGCGGCGCTCGGCCGCCTGAGCGGCGCGAGGAGCTCAAACGGCGCTTGGATGCGGCGAACGAGCTCGGTTGCGAAGAGCTCCGTGCGCTGCGGCGCGGGACGGGGTTTCCATGGCTTCGGCCGGCCCTCGCGCTCGAAGGGACGGCGGCCCAGCAGAGTCTGGATGATGCTCACGCCCGAGATGCCGTCGGCCATGCAGTGATGGATCTTCGTGACCAGCGCAAACCTGTCGTTCTCGAGGCCGTCGACCACCCAGACTTCCCAAGGCGGCTTGTCGATATCGAGCGGGAGCTCCAGCAAATACCCACAGACGCGTTTTAGGACGCGCTCATCGGCGGGTCGCGGGAGCGCGATTTGTCGAACGTGATAGCGCACGTTGAAGCTCTCGTCGTCGACCCAAATGGGATGGTCGAAGAGGGGAATCTTGACGAGTCGTTGGCGATAGCGTGGAACCCGGTCGAAACACCACTCGTAGTTGTGGACGATCTTTTCGAAATCGAGCCCACCGTTCTCGGTCCGTAGGGGGCCCGCGTCGAAGACCATGACCGCTGCTTCGTGCCAGCGCGTGTTCTGCTCCTCGAAACCGAGGAAGGAGGCATCCAAAGCGGAAAGGCGTTCGTAGAAGGTGTGCGACATCGGCAGGGGGCGGCTCTCAAGCTCTTCTACCCTTGGAAGGCTTTGACCGACAACCCCCTTTTGCGATTCGATCCCAGCACTTTGCGACGAAACTCCCGGATCACGGGAATCGGGTCGAGCCAAGCCGACGCATCCGCGCGATCGTTGTCGTGCTCACACAATTCCCCGGCAAACCCCTCTGGGATTTGACTGAAGTGCTCCGAGGCATCGGCGTCTTCGTCGAAGTAGTGATACTCGAAGCCCGGCACGAACAAGTCTTCGTCCGCAACGACATCGATGGTGCGAACCCCGAACGACGAGAGCTCGGTCGTCGTGGCCTGAGGGGGAATGATCCACACGTGCTTGGGGGCTGCCACAAACAGGTACTGCACCTTTCGGTTGCGCGAGAGGATGCGAAACCTCTGAAGGTTTCCGCCGTACATCGCACTCCTGAGCTCGCTGATCTCCAAGATGCCTTCTGCGAAGTCCGGCTCGAAGCCAGCAACGATCTCGAGCGAGGTTGGGTCGTTCTTCCGCGTGAACCGAGCGATGCTGCGGCCGCCGTTGATGAGGTTCCGGCGATTGGCCGCGGCCTTGCGTCGGGGCTCGGCGAAATCTCGATACGGCCTTGTCCGCGAGCTCGGCGCGCTCCGGAGCAGAAGGTAGAGCGCTTCCTCGTCGTTTAGCGCGTGTCGCGTCCTGCGGTTGAGCGTTTCGAGCGCGGTTTGCATCTCAAAAGGCAGATCTGTGGTCGACTCGACGCACTCCGTGATTTCATAACCGCCGCGAGCCAGTACCTTGACGTCGCCTTTGCCGATCCAGAAATCACCATCGGTTGCGATCACATGCGAGGCGGCGCGCCAGATCAGAGACAAGTCTTTGTAGAAGATGCGGGGAAAGATCTCCTCTCGGCCTGTCCTCGGGTGACGCTGCACGACGTAGGCTACGAAGAAACGCAGTGCGGGATTCTGCCGAACGTTCGTCAAAAAGAACCGAGTGTCGAAAAGCGAGATCTCATACTTGGGCGTGTACCCAGAAGACAGGAGCCCGTTCGGGTCGTCTTTCGCTTCTCCTGCTGGACGTAGCTTCGCGCCTGAATCGAGAAGCTTGTGGAATTCCTGGGCCACTTGGCGAGGGGTCCGATCGGCGGGCCCGACGCTCGGCACGATGCGAGTGGGAATGGCTGCAGTCATGGCTGGTAGCGGGGTAGCGTACTCACCAGGCTTAGACCAGGAATACCGGGCGTTCCCGTCAACGCGTGCTCAGCAACGTCGATGTTCCGCTCGACGCTGCGTAGCGGATGCATCCAGACGCAGCAATTGCGGGCCCTGCGCGGCCCATTCCCATGTAAACGGAGCGTTTACCGATGGCACGCGACTTGCGTTGTTTCACAAGGGGAGGATTTATGCGCGTGCTCACGAAAATATCGATGCTGCTGGTGCTCACGTTTGTGTTGGCGACCGGTTGCGGCGGCTCGGCGGAGGATGGCCCAGCTGGCAGCGGCGGCGCTGGGGGGAGCGCCGGTGGCAGCGGTTCGGGCGGAGACGGAGGCGCGGGCGGAGCCGTCGGCCCTCGGTTCTCACAGTTGGCGGCTTGGGGAGAGCACAGCTGCGGGCTCTTGCTGGACGGAAGCGCCCGGTGTTGGGGGTCCGATGCGCACGCGGATGTCGAGCCGCCAGCAAACAATACGTTCCGAGAGATCCATACCGCAAACGCGTACTCCTGCGGTGTCCTCGAGAACCAGTCGGTCGCTTGTTGGGGCGAAAGCCAGGAGACCGCAGTTCCGGACGGAGAGTCGTTCGCGACCCTCGCGCTCGGCTTCGACCATGCCTGCGGTTTGCGTGCCAATGGCACGGTCCTTTGCTGGGGCGGCCAAACGAACGACGAGGAATGCGCAATCAATGAGTACAATTGCGGCCAAGGTCTGTCGCCCACTGGCACATTCATGCAGATCGCTGCGGGGCACTACAGCAATTGCGGACTGCGCGAAGGTGGGACGGTCGAATGCTGGGGCGCCGGCCGAACGGATGATTCCATTTCACCGAATTGGGGCCAGGCTATTGCGCCCTCGGGGAGCTTTGTCAGTTTGTTCGCTGGAGTTTGGCACTATTGCGCGCTCGATGCTGCCGGCGAGGCGACCTGCTGGGGCGCGGGTACGCGGAACGTCTGTAGCGGTCCCAACTTGCACTGCGGCCAAGCGACCCCACCGGAGGGTCAAACCTTCAAGAACGTCGCGCTGGGCTGACTTCATAGCTGCGGAATCCGCGCAGATGACAGCACGACTTGCTGGGGCCTCGATCGACTCGGTTCCGGCGATCTCGATCCACCTTCGGGAGAGGTCTTCGAACGGCTCACGGCCGGCCAAAATCATAGTTGCGGTCTTCGCGCCGACGGCGTCGGGATCTGCTGGGGCTACGTCCCTTGCGGAAGCGTCGGCGAAGAACCTTGCGGAACCCCGTGACCGTCATCTGAAGGACCCTTCGATCATACACTTCGTGTTAGCCAGCGATGGGCATTCACCAGCTCGCAAACAAGAGCGCAGCGGAGAGGCAATTCGAAGGCTGAACAGCGATCCGGGGTTTGCAGCGAACCCTTTGCTCGCTCGGCCGTTTGGACGGTGCGCTACGAGTCCAAGGACACCCGCACGATCGGCTAGTTCTAGCGCGCAGGCGGGCGACGGCTCAAGATACGGGAATATGAACATGACCCGACCGATGTTGCGCTTCGTTGCTCAGTTCCTCCTCTCGCTGTGCTTCCTGATCACGAGCTGCGGCGGTGATGGCTGCGGCGCCGGAGGCTGCAGCGGCCCCGGCGGGCCGACCGACATCGATTTGGAGGTGGACGACTTCATCGTCGGCCTCGAAAAGCCCTGGGACATCGCCTGGCTTCCCAACGGGACTGTCTTGGTGACCGAGCGGCCCGGCCGTCTGCATGTCTACGTCGATGGCGTCGGCGCCGCGCCCTTCGTCGTGGCACCAGACGACGTCGTGCCGCGGGGCGAAGGCGGCATGATGGGGCTCGAGGTCGACCCGGACTTCGCCAACAACGGCTACGTCTACGTTTGCACCACGTCAAACGCGGGCGGCGACAACGATGTTCGATTGCTGCGGCTCACATTGCGCACCCCCGACGGAGGCGCCGTGCTTGCGCGCGAGGACATCGTGACGGGGATGCCCTACAGCACGGGACGGCACAGTGGATGTCGGCCGCGCTTCGGGCCGGATGGTTTTCTGTGGATCGGCACTGGCGATGCGGCAATTGGGACGAACCCGCAAGATGACGACTCCCTTGGCGGAAAAGTGCTCCGCGTCGATCGGGAAGGTGCAGCCGCTCCCGACAACGCTGGCGGGTTTCGATGGTACTCGAACGGGCATCGCAACATCCAAGGGATGGCATTTCGATCCGACGGAATCGGGATGTCGGCTGAGCACGGTCCGTCGATTGACGACGAAATCAATCGGCTCGTCGCTGGCAACTTCGGCTGGGATCCGGTGCCAGGGTACAACGAGTCGGTGCCGATGACCGATCTAGAGAAGTTCCGAGCTGCGGTGCCCGCGGTCTGGTCGAGCGGCTCGCCCACCCTCGCGCTGGCGGGGGCGACGTTCCTCGAAGGCAGTGCCTGGGGCAACTGGGCTGGGGCCCTCGCGGTGGCCACTTTGAAGGCCGAGCACCTGCACATCTACTTCGTCGACGCCGAGGGCGAGGTGACCGGCGAAGAACGCGCCATCGATGACCAAGGCCGCCTCCGCACACCCCGGCAGGGCCCGGACGGCTTACTCTACATTACCAACGACGGCGGGAGCGGTGATGGCAAAGTCCTGCGCGTGAAACCGGTACCTGCGGCAAGCTCTGACGCACCGTGAGCGACGCCTACTACGCAATCGTCAACCGAACGGCGGCTGGCGGACGGTGCGCAAAAGCCGCACCGGAGGCCCTCGATGCATTGGAGCATCGCGGACTGTCGCTGAAGGTCGCGTTTACCGAGGAGCCGAAGCACGCGACTGAGCTCGCAAGGCGCGCAGCCAGTAACGGTTGTCGGCGTTTTCTTTCGGTCGGCGGTGATGGAACTGCCGCCGAGGTCGTCAACGGACTCATCGCCTCCGGCGTTGCTGGCGAATGCGCGCTGGCCATGCTTCCGCTCGGAACGGGCAACTCCTTTTTGCGCGACTTCGGTATCGCCGACCTTCAAGTCGCCGCCGATGCGATCGTTCGAGGCAAGAGCACCCCCATCGACGTGCTCCGCCTGACGCACGAAGACGGCGTCCTGCATTTCATCAATACGATGGGGACCGGTTTCGTCGCGCGCGCCGGCGAGCTCACCAACGAGCGCTTCAAATTTCTCGGTGCAGCGGGGTATGTTGCTGCAGTCCTGGTTTGCGTCGTGCGGCTCCGGTACGAAGAGAACACGCTTCGCTATGCGGGCGCGACCGATGAGGCGCGCACGGTCCTCAGCTCGTTCTCCAACAGCCAGTACACGGGTGGTTCGATGCGGATGGCGCCGGATGCTCGAGTCGCCGACGGCCTGCTCGACGTCGTTCGGGCCGGGCCGCTCCGCAGAGCTGCCCTCGTGAGCGCGTTCGCCCGCATCTTTTCGGGAACGCACACCGATCTCGATCAGGTCTGGACGCGGCAAGTCGACCGGGTGGAATTCGTGAACCCCGCATTTCAAGCCGTGCTGATCGACGGCGACCTCTACCACCTGACGCCCCTTGCGATCGATGTCCTTCCTTCGGCAATCCAGCTCATCGCATGACGGAGACCACGACAGCTCGGGATCGAATCGTGAGCCTGTTCATCTGGGTTTTCGCCGGCGGCTTCCTGGTGCTGAGCCTGTCATTTTTGACGATCCTCTACCAGTTCGTGAAGCCGGACCGCGTTCAGCCCCTCGAACGCCTCTACTGCAAGCTCCAACTCGCACTCACGTTCAACCGGCAGCGCCACGACGTGCATCCCGACGTCGACCCCGGCACCGCGTACATTTTCATTCAGAATCACAGCAGCCATCTCGATCACGTCGCGATGTACACGTCTACACCGCATTTCAAACAAGGCATCGAGCTCGAGAGCCACTTCGACTACCCCTTCTACGGCTGGTTCATGAAGGCGCGCGGAACCATTCCTGTTCCCAAGGATCGAGCAGGCGCACTCGACGCGCTCCGCGAGGCGGTTCATACCGAAGTCGATGCCGGGCATTCGATCCTCGGCTTTCCGGAGGGACACCGAACCAAGACCGGTCACGTGGGCCCCTTTTACGACGGCCTGTTTCGAATCGCGATCGAGCTCGGCGTGCCCATCGTGCCCGTCGCGGTGACAGGCCTTTTCGAAGTGCTTCACAAGGGCTCGCTCGTCATTCGCGCCGGCAACGAAATCAGCGTTTGCGTAGAAGAGCCGATTGCCACCGAAGGTCTCACCGAGCAGGACATCGCGAGCCTACGGGACCGAGTGCGGGACGCGATTGCAAGCAGGGTCGACGCGCATTTGGAGGCGCTCGCTTGAGCCAGCCGACCTATTCGGCCGCGGCCGCTTCGACCGCCTGAAGCAAGCTCTTTGGAAAGACGCGCCCCGTCATTCGGTCCCGCACTTTTTTGGCAGCTGCGTCCCACTCGGCCTTGTACTGGCTCGTATCGGTCGCAGTGATCCCCTTGGTGAGGACGACATCGTAGGCCTTCTGGTCGTCGCGGCGAATCGTCTTGCTGAGCAAGACCTCAACGCGCTCGCAGGTCCGCAAGAACGTTGCCTTGAGGTCCGCCGGAAGCGCGTTGACCTTCTCTTTACGCATCACCATGCCACCCGCGATGATCGCCGAGTTGTGAGCCGTCATGTACTTGACGCGCGTGTACCACTGAAGTGCAACCGCCGTGAGCGCGGAAGACGTCACCACGTCGACCATCTTGGTCTGAAGCCCGGGGTACACTTCGTTTACGCCCAGTCGAACGCCATTGGCTCCGATCACGTCGTAGAACTCGATGAAAACCAGGTCGTCTTTCCACATCCATGGTCGCATCGACTTGATGTCCGAGGGCTTTTCGATCGCCTTTTGTGAAAAGAGCCGCGTCTTTCCCGCGTCTCCCCAGGCCAACATCATGAAGCCTTCGTCGTCGAAGAGCTTCTCGAAGTCCGCGGCCATCTTGGTTCGCACTCGGTCCAGCTTCTCGTAGGTATCGAGGAAGTTCGGCAGGACCAAGATCACCATTGGCCTCACAAGCATGCTCATTCCGGTCATCGTGACGACGCCGCCGTCGAGCTGCCCCACGCGCATCTTTCGAACGAAGTCACGCTCATCGCCTTGCGCGCCGCCCGGGTAGAAACGCAGCTTCAACCGACCTTCCGTCTCGCTTTCGAGAGTCTTCTTCCAGGCGTTGAGGACCTTCATCCACGACGAGCCGGCAGGCGCGAGGGAGGCAATACGGAAGGTGACGGCCTCTTCGGCGCGACTGCTCGGGACGCTACCTGGCAACCCCACGAGGACGACCGCCAGAAGTACGACAAACGCGAAACCTCGGTTCACGGAACGGCATATACCCGGACCTGGCCGCCCGCGTCCAGCGTGGGGTGCACCAGGCTGTCCGCCGCGCCCTTCTTGCACGCCCCGAACTTTGACGGAATACTCTACCGTCTAGGGGGTTGAGAGGCTGTGATGGTCACGGAACCGGTGCTGGATTGGAGCGTTGCGAGGTGTCGGCCAGGCCGGCGCATTGCGCTATCCGCGCTCCTTCTGGTGTCTGTGCTGGGTTTCTCTCCCCGTGCGGAGGGCGATCTCACGGCAGATCGGAGCGCCGAGGCGAAGCCCTCGGCAGCCCCATCTCACGCGCACCCGGGCTCTGCCGTGGTGCGCTTCGCCGCAAGCGTCGACGAGCTCATCGACCCGGTCGAGGATGACCACCTTGGCTCCGAGCCCCTAGCCGCGCCATCTTTCGAGGCTCCCGAATCTCCTGCGAGCTATGGCTGCCTCTCAGCCCCGCTCGACAGCCAATCGCTAGTTTCGTCGAATCCGGCTCGCGGTCCGCCTTCCAGCTGACGAAGCCCCCGAGGGTTTCGTCTCCCGTGTGTGTGATTGCCCCAGATCTCCGGGGCAACGTTGTGTTCTGAGCACGAAGGCGGATTGTCATGTCGAATGTTGTATCGAAGGAAGGGCCACGCAGCCCGTTCCCAGTTGCCGATTTGAAGGCAGGTTTCTTAGTTTTCCTGATCGCCCTTCCCCTCTCCCTGGGGATCGCGATGGCCAGTGGATTCCCCCCGATCGCGGGCGTTCTGACCGCGATCATCGGAGGGGTCATCGTCACGTTTCTCGGTAGCGCACGCCTGACGATCAAGGGGCCCGCGGCCGGACTCATCGTCATCGCATTGGGGGCGGTACAAGAGCTTGGGGGAGGAGATCCGATGCTCGGCTACCGTCGAGCCCTAGCGGTCGGGACGGTCGCCGCAGGCGTGCAAATTGCGTTCGCCCTCCTTGGCGCCGCCTCGATCGGCGTAGCGATGTCTCCCTCTGTGGTCCACGGCATGTTGGCCGCCATCGGTGTGATCATCATCTCGAAGCAAGTGCACACCCTGTTGGGCGTAGCGCCGGAGGCCAAGGAACCATTGGAGTTGCTCGCCGAAATTCCGAAGAGCATCGCGCATGCCAATCCCGAGATACTGATCCTTGGTGCTCTCTCGCTACTCATCCTTTTTGGATGGCCTCTGATTCGGACGCGATGGGCAAAAGCCATCCCGGCTCCGGTGCTGGTCCTCGCGGTGGCAGTGCCACTGAGCTTGTGGCTCAATTTGGACCACTCGCACGCCTATCAGTTTCTATCGCACCAGTTCCACGTTGGGCCGGAGTTCCTGGTGCAACTACCGGGCTCGCTCCTCGACGCGTTCGTATTCCCGGATTTTTCGATGGTGTTCAGTGCCGCGTCCCTGAAATACGTAGTGATGTTCGCCCTGGTCGGAACGATCGAGTCGACCTTGAGCGTGCTCGCAGTCGACTCGATGGACCCGGAGAAGCGCCCGTCGAATCTGAATCGTGATCTCCTGGCTCTTTCTTTGGGGAACCTCTGTTCGTCTCTGGTCGGCGGGCTTCCGATGATTTCCGAGATCGTTCGAAGCAAAGCGAACGTCGATGCTGGCGCGCAGTCCCGATGGGCGAACTTTTTTCATGGCGCATTTCTGCTGACATTCGTCGCTCTGGCTCCCGGCTTGCTGCACGAAATTCCGCTCGCGGCCTTGGCGGCAATGCTGGTCTACACCGGCGCACGACTCGCATCACCCCGTGAGCTGTGGCACGTCAAACAGATCGGTCTGGATCAGCTCGCCCTCTTCGTCACTACACTCATCATCACTCTCGCGACCGACCTTCTAATTGGCGTCGCAGCCGGCCTCGTGCTCAAGGTCATTTTGCACCGCGTCCGCGGGGCGACTTTCAGCCAGATCTTCCGTGCGCGCGTCGAGAAGAGTCAGCAAGGCTCCGAATTGCGCTTGACGCTGCACGGTGCAGCGGCTTTCACGAGCCTCATCTCGGTCAGGAAGTCCCTCGCGGATCTCGATCCTTCCTGCCGGAAAGTGGTGATCGATGTGAGCGACGCCGCGATCGTTGACCATACGTTCTTGAGTCGCCTCGAGGGTCTATCCAACGAGTGGCCGAATGTGGAATTGGAGGTGGTGGGGATCGAGGCACTGACGCCGCATTCGCCGCATCCGCACTCAACCCGTCGAAGGACCGCTTCATGACCTCCGTTGCAAGCGAGTCTCTCAGCCTGTCCAGCTCGAAATCGACTGCGAACGCGACGCTTGGTGAGCTGCTCGACCACGCAGCGGACCTGCTTCCTCAGCAGTCTCCGCTGCATATGTTCGTTCATCACAACACCTTGCATGCCTTTGAGCACCTTCACTTCGAAGAAGCCGTCGTCGAGGCCGCTGCGCGCTTCGGTACCGAGCCTTACCAGTCCGAAGCAGCCTTCGACGAGTGCATCGAGTCGGCGAGAATTCGTTCGGCCGACATTGAAAACGTAGTCAACGCGTCCATCGAGGACTCAGGAGGCCCTGTGATAGCCGGAGGGCCGACGCGACGGGAGATGCGGGCCATACGTCTGAGCAATCTCTTCGAGATCCCACAGGGTCCTGCGCTCAACTGGATGCTCGAAGAGACGGGGACGCTGTTTCGCTTCCACCGTCGCGTGCCGGAGTCGGCCCGGGCTGCGATCCTACAGTCCGCCGAGCGTGTCTCCCTCGGCGGGAACTCCAGCACGCCAGAGGCGCGTGAAGAGCAGGCCCTCGAGCAGATCTGGAGGGAGCTGCTCGCCGTCGCTCCGACCTCCCCCCGCGCCCGCACCGGCATCAGGCGGCGCGACCAGATCCTCGAAGTCTGCGGCATTGATACCGATCACTTCGTCCACCCCCTTCTGATTCGTGTCTGCGCCGCTTTCGTCGATCAGGGGATCGCGTATTGGGAGATGCCGGGACGAGATGCGGGTTTGCTCGAAGTCTTCCGCTCTCTCTACGGAATCGGGTCGGGTCCTTCCGATCGCTGGATGGAAGGGCTTTCAAAGCAGCTGAGACTCCAGCAAAGCGAGCGATGGGACGCAGACCGGACGGTGCGCTGGGCACTGGAAGAGCTCGATGTCCCCCACGCGCAATGGGCTGGGTACATCGAAGAGACCCTGTTGTCGCTTCCAGGTTGGGCGGGCATGATTCGGCAGCTGGAGCTGCGTCCCGACACGGCGCCCGTCGACCCTCCCCGCGCCCGACTCCTCGACTACCTCGCGCTGCAGCTCAGCCTCGACCTGCACGCCGCTCGCTTCGTCATTCGAACACGGGCTGGTGGGCCGGACGCGTTCGCTGAGATGCTATCGCTTCGGACGGACGCCAAACGAGAGAGCGACCTCGATCTCGAGCTCGTCTACGAAGGCTTCATCACGGCCCAGCTCGCCGGACTCGGGCCGGCGGAGCTTGGAGGACGGGAAGCAGCGAAGCGCTGGCTCGAAGAGGTCGGCGGATTCGATTCGAACGAACGGCGCCGGCTCTTGCACCTCGCGTATGAAAGAAGGCACCGCATCGGGGTGCTCGACGGAATCGTGGGTCACTGCCGATTCAAACGCAGGCAAGCGGCACAACCTCGCTTTCAAGCCGTATTCTGTATCGACGATCGCGAGGAGTCGCTTCGCAGGCACCTCGAAGAGATTCGGCCGGACGTCGAGACCTTCGGATACGCGGGCTTCTTTGGCATCGCGATGGCGTATCAGGGCATCGAGGACATTCGTCCGAGGCCGCTATGCCCTGTGGCCGTTCTCCCAAGCCACTACGTCAGGGAACGCGCCCTCGACGAGGGCGAAGCTGCCGTGTTTGCCGAGAAGCGTCGCAGACGAGGACAAATGACTCACTCGATCGGACTCGGAAGCAGAATGCTGACCCGCGGCGGGGTCCTCTCTGCCTTGTTCGGATTCTTGGCGATCATCCCACTTCTTGGGAGGAGCCTGTTTCCTCGCGCCACGGAGCGTCTAGCGCACAGGATCTCGCACAGGACAGCACCCATGCCTCCGACGCGCTTGTGCCTCGAACGCGCTCCAGGCGAGCGACCCGACGGGCTCGCGTTGGGCTACACGATCGATGAAATGGCGGATGTCGTGTCCGGAGCACTTACGACGATGGGGATGGCGGGACAGTTGTCGTCGCTGGTCCTGATCGTCGGGCATGGCTCCTCGAGTCTCAACAACCCTCACGAAGCGGCACACGACTGCGGTGCGACGGGTGGGGGACGCGGGGGCCCCAACGCGCGTGCCTTCGCTGAGATGGCCAATGAACCACGGGTTCGAGAACGGCTTCGAAGCAGAGGACTCGTCATCCCTGATTCGACCTGGTTCGTCGGCGCATATCACAACACCTGCGACGACTCGATGACGTACTACGAAGAAGATCGGGTCCCGGCAGAGTCGCTGGAGGCGCTGGCGGACGCGAAGCGCGCGTTTGCAGACGCCTGCCGACTTGATGCGCACGAGCGCTGTCGCCGTTTCGAGTCAGCGCCCCTGGGTCTGGATCCCGAGGCAGCGCTGGCACACGCCGAGGCGCACGCCTACGATCTCGCGCAGCCAAGGCCCGAGTATGGGCATGCAACCAACGCCGTTTGCATCGTGGGCCGCCGAGCACGGACACGTGGGTTGTTTCTAGATCGGCGGGCCTTTCTCGTGTCGTATGATCCCGAGAGCGACTCGACCGGGGCGATTCTGGCTCAGCTCCTTCGCTCGGTTGGACCGGTCGGCGCCGGGATCAACCTGGAATATTACTTCAGCTTCGTCGATCCCACGGGCTACGGTTGCGGGACCAAGCTTCCCCACAACATCGTCGGGCTCGTCGGTGTGATGGATGGGCACGCATCGGACTTGAGAACGGGTCTTCCTTGGCAAATGGTGGAGATCCACGAGCCGGTTCGGCTACTCACGATTGTCGAGGCGGAAACCGAGGAGTTGGTGCGCATTCTCGAACGCGACTCGGCACTTGCGAACTTGGTGAACAACGAGTGGATCCAACTGGTCGCTTGGGACCCAAGAAGCGACGCCTTGGCGGTCTACGAGAATCGGCGATTTCAGCCGTATGTTCCGGAAAATCCCGCCATCGCCGTAGTTGGCCGTTCCGTCGACTTCTACTCCGGCCGGCGAGGGCATTTGAGCCCGGCCCACGTCAAGGCCGGGTTGCTCGAATACGGTGCGGCATGATGGAAACGCTTGTCGATGGCTTGGTGATTGGCATCGTAGGCTTTCCGGTGCTCGCCGTCTTCGTGCTCGGCTTGCGGGCCTGGCTCGATCGAGCGTGGAGCGAGCGAGCGACCGTCACGATCGTAGGTTTGGCGTTCAGCGCTTCCCTAGCCTCATCTACGCTGACTGCGGGATGGCTTCTGCTGCGCGATTTCGCGGAAGTCCGCGTGCACTTGGGCAGCTGGTTCTCTGCCAAACACTATTCGTTCGATTGGAGTCTCGTCGCCGATCATCTGTCGATCCCGTTTGCAATCTTCTCGGCTGCTTTGCTCGGCCTGGTCGCGGCATTCTCGCGGAGGTATTTGCACCGCGAGCCGGGTTTCTCACGGTTCTACCTGCTGCTGACCATTTTTGGCGCTGCGGTCGAGTTCGTCGTCCTCGCGGGAAGCCTGGACTTGGCCTTTATCGGATGGGAGCTCGTCGGCCTGACGTCAGCTCTCTTGATCGCGTTCTTCCACGAGAGGCGCGCGCCGGTCGAGCACGGCCTCCGTGCCTTCGTCACCTATCGGCTCTGTGATATCGGTTTGCTCTCCGCCGCCGTTGCACTTCACCAGATGGTCGGTACCTCCGATGTCGTACCTTCCCCGACGGGTCCATGGGCGAGCTTCGTCGTTCCGGACACCGTGCTCGGGGCGACCGTGGTCGGCTTGCTCCTTCTCTGGGCGTCGATGGGCAAAGCGGCCCAAGTGCCCCTGTCGGGATGGCTGCCCCGTGCGATGGAAGGTCCCACTCCTTCGAGCGCCGTCTTTTATGGGGCGCTCTCCATTCATCTCGGGCCCTATCTCCTGCTTCGCGCCACATCGATTCTCGAGTTCTCCGGGGTCGCAGCGGGCTCGGTAGTCGCCGTGGGAGCGCTCACGGCGCTGCACGCGACGTTCGTGGGCCGCACGCAAAGCGACATCAAAAGCGCCCTCGCATACGCGTCGATGACCCAAGTTGGGCTGATCTACGTGGAGATCGGCCTTGGCTTCTACCACCTCGCCGTGGCCCATATCGTCGGCCATGCCGCCATTCGAACGCTCCAGATCCTCCGTTCGCCGAGTCTCCTTCACGACTACCATCATCTCGAACAAGCGATGGGAAAGCAGCTCCCCCGAACCGGCGGACATCTCGAACGCCTAGTGCCGACGGCACTGCAGCCCTGGCTCTATCGCGTCGCTCTAGAGCGCGGGGGCTTCGACGCTTTTCTCAAAGACCACGTCATTGGGCGAGCGCTAGCCGTGCTCTCGTGGCTGGATCGACTGGACCGGGCCTGGGTTGACTATCTCACGAAACCAACACCGGCCAAGAAGTCACGTCAGCAGCGGGACGAGGTGACGTCATGACACTCGTATTTGCGGCTCTGCAACTCCTTCTTCTCCTCCCCATGGCCTGGTTCGTCGCGCGCTCGCCCTCGTCACGAACAGCCCGTCACCGCGCTAGCTACGCGATGGGTCTCACCGGCTTGCTTGCGCTCACCCACGTCAGCTGGCGCGTACTAGGAGCTCCCATGCTCGAGCGATCCGCCGACTGGGTCGCGATGGAGGACCCGCACTCCTGGGCTCCCGCATTCTCGTTGATTACCTGCCTGATCGGCTATGCCGCGATCGTCCTCAGTCCAATTCGTGGAACGCGTCCAAAGACATTCGCGAGGATTTTGCTTCTCATCGCGATCGCGTTGGTCTTCCTGGTCATTCGCCATCCGATCGGGCTTGCCGTCCTCTGGGGCGCTTCGGCGCTCATCGTGTGGCTCGAGTTACGAGAGATGCGACGAACTCGAAGTACGGCGAGGTTATTCGCCATTTATCATGTGCCGAGTGTCGTCGCGCTTGGAATCGGCGCGGTGCTGCTCAGTCGAGGCGAGTCCACGGTTGGGCTCGTGTTTCTCCTCGCCGGCATCGGAATTCGCGAAGCCGTGATCCCGCTCCACAGTTGGTTCCCCCCGTTCGTGCAATACGCACCCATGGGACTCGTTGTGGCGTTCTTTGCACCACAACTGGGCGTCTATGCGCATCTCGAGTTGCTCCGAGGGGAGCTCCCGTCGCAACTTGCTCACGGGGTGGCGTCTCTCGGTGCGATCACTGCGGTGGTCGCCGCAGCTCTCGGCATTGCACAAACGGACGCGCGGCGCGCGCTCGCATTCTTGATAATGAGCCAGACAGGGCTCGTGGCCTTCGGCCTGGATACGAGCTCTCCCGTTGCCCAGATTGGCGCATTGCTCACATGGCAAGTGATAGGGGTGGCAACCGCCGGCTTCGCAATGACGCTCGCCTCTCTCGAAGCCCGGCGTGGGAATCTTTCGGTCAATGTCCCGGGCGGGAGTTTCACCCGAACGCCGCGCATGGCTGTCGCTTTTCTCTTCATGGGTTTTGCAAGTGTGGGCCTGCCGCTGACGCTCGGTTTCGTAGCCGAAGACCTCTTGGTTCAGGGATCGGTCGATGAGTTCCCACTACTTGCCTTTGCATTGATCGCCGCGACGGCGCTCAACGGGATCGCTGTGATGCGAGCGTTCTTCACGTTGTTCAGCGGATCTTCCAAGCACATTGGGGAACGTGACCTGACCAGACGTGAAGCAGCCGTACTGACGATGTTGATGGCCACGCTCCTCATCATGGGTCTGTTTCCGGGGCAGACCGTTCGGCGGCTCGAGCGCGTCACCGAGGGTGATGCCCAGCCCGTTACCGTCGTCCAGACGCTCGACGTCTCGCCCGACGCGCAACGGCCTTGAACACGCGCTGAAACATCGCGGCGTCGCCGCTTGCCGGCTTGCGCTGGTCTTTTTTGTCACCCGACTCTGGGTAGAGCTGGTATGCGGCGTTCAGGATGCGATCGACGGCATTCGGCGCCACCCCATAGGCGAATTCGAATAGATTTCCGACAGGGGTGGCCACCCGTTTTGGCTGACGGACGATGCCGTCCGCCACTAGGTCGGCAGCTTCTTGGGCGCTCCGCATCGGAAACGAGTCGTAGATCGTCGTCGATTTCATCATCGGCGTCTTGACCAACGGCATGTAGATCGTCGTGACCTTGACCCCGTCCTTCAGCGCTTCGACTGCCAGGACTCGGCTAAATGCGTCGAGTGCCGCTTTGCTCGCGATGTAAGCGCCGTAGCGCGGAACGTTCACCTGGACCCCGATCGTCGACACGTTGAGGATCTGCCCGCTCTTCTGTGCGCGCATACCCGGAAGAAATCCCATGATGAGACGCACCGCGCCCAAGAAATTGAGAGCGAGCGTCCGCTCGAAGTCGTGCACCCGATCGTAGGACTTGGCGACACTTCGGCGAATCGAAATTCCTGCATTGTTGACGAGGATGTCGACTTGGCCGTGGTCAGCAAGAATGGCGGCGATCAGACGCTCGGTGTCCTCGGCGTTCGATAAGTCGCCAGGATACGCGAATGCCGTTCCGCCGCGCCCCTCGATGCTCTTCTTCATATCTTCGAGCTTGTCGGCGGATCGGGCGACGAGCAGGACCTTTGCCCCGGCGTCCCCCAATCGATTGGCCAGCGCTTCCCCAATCCCGCTCGAAGCGCCGGTGATCGCGACGGCACGGCCGGAAACCCGTTCGCGCAAGGCGCTATCTTCGGAGTCGGTCACCGGCGAAGCGTAGCCCAGTCGATGCGCTCTGCGGCGAAAAACATTTGTTAATCGTCGATCTCGCGGCCATGCAGGCGTTGAATGTGTCGGGCGTTGTCGCCCTCGACGAGGTGAATGCGTTTGTCTGAGCCGGCCCGGCGTCGACGCTCTGCACATCCAAGCCCGGACCAAGCACGTCTTCGACAAACACCCCCTCGAGCTCTGCCGAACGGCCTTCCTCCGTCGGAATGGCATCGAGGAACTCATCGATGAATTGATTCGACTTCCCCATCCGAAAGAGAAGTGCAACGACCAAGTAGTTGGGCGGATCATCGGCCGAAAGACCAGGACGTGAATGCACCAAGTGCATCTCCATGGGATAGGTGATGCCGTCGACGAGATGCTCAGAAGGCGTGTGAAAATGAAGCTGCATGAACTCGTAGCTGTTGCCGTCGAACTCCGTCGTGGTGCCCGTGCGGAAGTCGAGCTGCACGGTGTGTCCGAGATTCTGTACCTGGTCTGCGCCATCTCCAGCATTGAGATGGATGGTGTGCCTCCCCTCTTCGGCCTCGCCGGAAAGGATGTTCACGGGGGACTGGAGTAGTCCATGCTCCAGGCCGGGAAGCGCGTAGTAGTGACCAGATGCCGACTCGCCGCCCGAGCCCTTGGACTTCTTCGCAGATACGACTGCCGCGTCGCATGGGGGACAAGACTTGGAAGCACAGCCCATGCCAGTCATGAAGACCATCAGCGTTCCGAGGGCGCTGCCGAGGACACTTCGTGAGCTCATCGGAGGATTGTAGGGGAAGAAGGGTCCTATGCGTCAACCCACTTGCTTGTGTCGATCCGCCAGCACAATTTTCCAATAGGCGGCGCTCAGGGCAAGCGGCGTTGGTCATCGGGCAGGTCGAGCGCGAGGGTGCCGCCTGGGTTGAGCACGTTCCGGGGATCGAAGTGCCGCTTGAGGGCCCGAAACACCTCGAGCTCATTGCGTCCGATCTGGCCTTCCAGCCATGGCGCGGTCATTTTTCCGATGCCGTGGTGGTGACTCATCGTGGCGCCGGAAGCCTGGACGGCATCGAGGATGCCGCGGTGAAACTCCAAGAACTCCTGGTGACCCATTTTCGCGATGAAGATGAAGTATAGATTCGCGCCCTGCGGATAACAGTGGGACATGTGCGTCATGCAGACGGTCTGCGGTCGGCTCTTGACGTACGCCCGAACGTGCTGGTGCACTTTCGGAAGCTCGTCCCAATTGGTGGCGCACTCGAGGGTGTCGATGAGAATGCCGTAATCCTGCAGGTCCTCGCGCATGTACGGATCGGTAAAGCGGCCGTGCTCCCACTTCTTGGTGATGAACCCGGTGGTGTACATCCCGCCATGCGCGCTGCAGACTTGTCGGAGTCGGCGTTTGACCATTGCCGTATAGGCGCGGTCTCCGTCGACCGTTCCGAGCATCAGGCAACGCTCGCCCTTTTTGAAACCCCGCAGGCTGACGAGCGTGTCGATCGGCGTGCCCTCGACCCCATAGAGCTTGAAGGCGACGTCGGTTTCCTCGGGGTCGGAAAGTCGAAAGACCGATGGAACACCAAACTGACCCTGCATGATCTCTCGGACCGCAGCCGTCCCGCTCTGCCAATTCGGAAAGATAAAGCTGAAGCGGCGCGTGTTCTCAGGCTGATAGCGAAAAATTTTCAGGGTCACCGCCACCAAAATCCCGTACGCCCCTTCGCTTCCGATCATGATCTGATCGAGGTTGGGGCCGGTCGAATACGCGGGGACATCGACGGTTTTGATCGTGCCAACGGGTGTGATGTACTCCTGGCTCAGCACCAGATCTTCGGCCTTGCCGTAGTACGTCGAATTCTGCCCGGCGCCGCGTGTCACCACCCAGCCTCCTGCCGACGAAAACTCGAACGACTGCGGGAAATGACCGCAGGTATACGCATGCGGTGCGTTGAAACCCTCGCGCGCACCGTTGAGGGCTGCTTCGAGATCGGGCCCTAGAATACCGGGCTCCACCGTGACCGTTTGATTCACGACATTGAGGGACAGGATGCGCTTCATATGCGTGCCGAGATGGATTGAAACCCCGGCTCTCACGCACTCGGTGCCGCGGGTGACACTCGAGCCCGCCGCGTAAGTGTAGAGAGGAATTTCCTGCTCGTGGCAGTAGCGAACGATCTGCTCGACATCGTCGCGGTCGCGCGGGTGCAGCACCAGGTCGGGAAGATTCTCTACTTCGTGGTCACGCAGGCGAAGCGCGTCGACCATCGTCTTGCCGTACGACACGCGGAGCCTCGAGTAGACATCGTCGCTCACGTTCTCATCACCCAGCAAACGGCGGAAGAAGCCAACCTGCTCGGAGCTGAGCGAAATCGGAGCGTCCGCTGTCACCTCTTCGAGGCCTAGCTTCTGTGGCTTCTCGAAGTGCTCGTCCCCGATTCCGAACGTCTCTTTCATCAAGGCGTAGAGTCGCGGATTCGGGTGCTTGTAGGCCTCTGGCGCTCCCCACTTGAACGCCGAACGATAAGAGCGCTTTGGAAGCGTTCCCTCGAACCACTGCGGAGTGAAGGAATCCTGGTCCGTCATGCTTTCTCTCTTTCCGTCGGTTTGACCGGCATGTCCCACGGCGTTCCCATGAGCGCCAGCTTCATTCGCATGAGCCTCGAAGGCTGGACGCGATTGGGCCGTAGCGGCAACTGATGCTCCTCGATGAGCCCCGAATCGAGCCCGTCGACCAGCTCGATCGAGCCGTAGGGCCGCAACAACTCGTCGACCGCCTTCCGATTGGGCTCGCTGAGACGCCGATACTCGTTTTGAAGCACTTCGAGACAATACACGCGGTAGCGCACGACCTTGAGATTGCGATACGTGACGCCGTGCGCTTGGTGGTCGACTCGTGCTTGCCCAGCTGCCCAGGCGCGCGCATTCCGCAAGAGGAATGGCCAGTAGCTCTGTGCGATCTCGCGCAGGAAGTACTCCCACCCCGGTTGTGAAAAATCGCTCAGGATAGGCTCCCGCCCAAGGCGATGCGCCCGCGCGTTCCACACTCGCCCGACCCAGGCGTAAACCGCTGGCGCGCGCTCCATCATGACGCGGCTCGGCGTGGGGTCCTGCGCGTAGTGCCGAAACATCGGCCCGAACACGCCGATGTCGACGAGTGTCGGATGACTACCAAGCAGATACGGCTGCGCCTCGAGGAGCTCGCTCATGGCGTCGAGCAGGTCGAGGTACTGTTGCTTCACCTCTGGCTCCGTTTCGGCGCTCAGACCGTCACCGCGCAAGTATGTCGCCATCTGGCGGCGTCCGTAATACCAGCCGGCGAACCACTTGGGCGCCGGGAAATCGGCCAGCACCTCGTGCCCGATGCGATGCATGAGAAGCTTTCGTGACTCAACCGGTTGCCAGCGCCAATAGAGCGCCGCCCGCCAGCACCATTCGTCCGCGTAGTCCTCGACCAGCTTCGACATGAAGCGGAGGACGGGGTCCCGGGGGATCACCGGCGACTCTGGATACGCCGAGTCGAGCCAGTCGATCATCGGCGTCGTGTCTTTGAGCCACTGCCCATTGGCCAGGCGCAGCACCGGCACCTTCATGAGCCCGGTGGCCGGAAGGATCTCGTTGCGCATGACTTTCATGTCGACGACCCGTCGCTCGAAGGGAATCTCCTTGTAACGAAGGTAAGCTTCCATCTTCCCGCTGAAATACGACATGTCCGCGACGTACGCGGTGATCGGCTCCCAATCGGGATGTCGTGACTCAGCCATGGGTGTTCCTCCAGCTATTCCGGATCGAGTCTTGAGAGAGGCACGGTAACATGTCACAGGACTCGCGGATGCTCTTGCAGGAATGCGAGCGCTAGGGAGCCAAGCATGGACCAACGAGAAACGGCATTGATCACCGGCGCCTCGATGGGCATCGGCAAAGAGCTGGCAAGGATCTTCGCATCGGACGGCCGGGACCTGGTGCTGGTCGCGCGCAGCGAAGACAAGCTTCAAGGCTTGGCGCAGGAGCTCGAGGGCGCGCATGGAATTCGCGCACACGTCGTGCCCGCGGACCTCACCGACCCAGGCGCGCCGGCCCGCATCTTTGCCGTACTCCAAAGCGAGGGGCTCGAGGTCGACTATCTGGTCAACAATGCCGGCTTCGGCGCGAACGGCCCGTTCGCGGGGCTTCCCCTCCAGTCACAGATGGACATGCTCCAGGTCAACATCGATGCGTTGGTCGCGCTCACTCACCTTGCCCTGCAAGGCATGCTCGCTCGCAAAAGGGGACGAATCTTGAACATCGCATCGACTGCCGGCTTTCAACCAGGGCCAGACATGGCAGTGTACTACGCGACCAAGTCATTCGTGCTCCTGTTCTCCGAAGCAGTTGCAGAAGAGGTCAAGGACGCCGGCGTCACGGTGACCGCGCACTGTCCCGGCGCGACGGTGACCAACTTTGCTGGCACCGCGGGGAACGACAAGAGCATCCTTTTCAAGCTCGGGGCCGCGCCGGCCGACAGAGTGGCCAGGCATGCCTACCGTTCGATGATGAAGGGCAAAGTCGTCGCCATCGAGGGCTGGCTGAACTGGCTGACTGCATTCAGCGTGCGGTTCAGCCCACGATTTCTGGTTCGCAAACTCGCCCGCTGGATGAACAAAACATGATCGACACGCGATTCTTTTCACTTCTGGGGCCGCTGGCGCTGCTTCTTTTCGGTTCGGTGGCATCGGCGCAGGGAGCCTGGTCCTACGAGCCCTCTCAAACTTCGCCCTACACGACTCGCCCGGTTGAACAGTACCCGCCTCAGCCATCCGCCGAGCAGCGAGCCTCGCACCGGGGCTATCAGGGCTCTTTCAGCCTTGGGGTCCCCATATGGTTGAAGGCCGACAGAGACGTGGTCCGACCGGGCGCGGATCTGAACGGCTTCGGCGGCTTCGACATGGGCTACGTGGTTTTCGGCCTCGGGCTCGGCGCAATGTGGACGCCGATCAACTTCTACAACATCCCCGGCATCGACCCGGGCTTTGACCGTCGGCCGATGACCCGCCTCTACCTCGCGCCCGAGGTGCGCGTTCAGGTGCCAAACAACACCCCTCTCCTGCCGTATCTGGGCATCAGCTTCGATGCGAACTGGTGGCGCGTAGCGGAAACGAACGTGGTCTGCACCGGCAACTTTTACTATTACTGCGCACGAATCGCAGTCTTCCGCTTCACTCCCGGCATGACCGCGAAGATAGGTCTCGCGATCCGGGTAGCGAGCGGAAGCTACATCGACCTCGGCGTCAAATACTCGCTGACGGGGCCTGGTAGCTTTTTCTTTCAGCGCGAGCAGTGGGTCACGCCGTACGTGGGCTTGCTCTTTCGCTGAGCCTAGACGTACTTCTTGAGCTCGAGCCGCGCGACCATGCCGCGGTGCACTTCATCCGGGCCGTCGGCAATTCGTAGAGCGCGCGCCATCGCCAGCAGGCGCGTGAGCTCGAGGTCGGACATACCCTCACCGCCATGGATCTGAATCGCCGCATCGACCACCGACTGCAGCACATTGGGCGCGATGACTTTGATGGCGGAGATGTCGACCAAGGCGCCGAAGGTGCCCATCGTGTCGAGCGCCCAGGCGGCCTTCATCGTCAGGAGACGGGCCTGGTCGATCGCCATGCGGCTGTTCGCAATGATGTCTCGGTTGCCGCCGAGGTTCGAAAGCGGTTTGCCGAAAGCGACCCGAAGCACGGCGCGCTGGCAGAGGCGCTCGAGGGCTCGCTCCGCCGCGCCGATCGCCCGCATGCAGTGATGGATGCGTCCAGGCCCGAGGCGGCCTTGGGCGATTTCGAAGCCACGGCCCGGCCCTGCGACGATGGCGCTCACCGGAAGACGCACGTCGTCGAAAAGCACCTCGGCGTGCCCGTGTGGCTCATCGAGGTGACCGAACACGGGCAACATTCGCAGAACCTTCACGCCCTTGGCGTCGGCGGGCACCAGCACCATCGAATGACGTTCGTGGCGGCTGGCATTTGCATCGGTGACGCCCATGAAAATGTAAAAGCCGCAGCGGGGATCACCGGCCCCACTCGTCCACCACTTTTGGCCGTTGAGCACGACTTCGTCACCAACGACCTCGCAAGTGGCTTGCATGTTGGTCGCATCGCTCGATGCGACTGCCGGTTCTGTCATGGCAAAGGCGGAACGGATTTTCCCATCGAGGAGCGGCTCGAGCCACCGTTTCTTCTGCTCGTCAGAACCGTACTTCACCAGGACCTCGGCGTTGCCCGTATCGGGCGCGCTGCAGTTGAACACCTCCGGCGCCAGAAAGCTTCGCCCAGTGATCTCGGCGACGGGCGCGTAGTCGCGGTTGTCCAGGCCGGCACCGTACTCCTCGTCGGGCAAGAAGAGGTTCCAAAGCCCGAGCTCTTTTGCTTCGGCTTTTAGCTCTTCGACGATTGGGGGAATCTTCCAGTCTCGCCAATCGTCGGTGCCGACGAGCTGGTCGAGATAGGTCTGCTCGTTGGGCACGACGCGCTCGCGGACGAAACGCTCCGCCTGCGCCATCACGTTTTGAGCCCGCTCGGAATGCGTGAAATCCATAGTTGGGGTTGATACCGCATGCGTCGAGACAATTCACGCGGGAAGTATGCAGTTCCGGTGCTAGGTTTCGCCGAACTGAGGAAGCCGAAGCACATGGCAACACGAAGCAATCCCCTGATCGACGATGGTCTCGTCGATTTTCTTCTCTACTCGGTGCTCGACGCCGAGTCGCTCTGCGAGCTCGAAGCCTATCGGCAGCACTCCAAGGAGACGTTCGACCTCTACATCGACAGCGTCCGGCGATTCTCGCGTCAGGACCTCCTGCCTACATACAAGCCGATGGATGAAGAGCCTCCGGTGTTCCGCGACGGGCGAATCCGTACCCATCCCGCACTGCCCGAGCTTTACGAAAAGATGATCGACCTAGGGGTGCTCACCGCGACCCGCCCCGAATCGCTCGGTGGTCAGCAGATGCCCATGCTGATCCACTGGATGGCGAGCGCGTACCTCATGGCGGCCAACCTGAGCGCGTACGGTTACATCGGTCTGACCTTGGGGGCGGGGCATTTGATCGAAGCCTTTGGTTCCGATGAGGTCAAAGAGCTCTTCTTGGCGCGCATGTATGAAGGTGAGTGGACCGGGACAATGGCCCTCACCGAGCCACAGGCCGGAAGCAGCCTCGGCGACATCAACACGACGGCAACGCCTACGAACGACGGTCACTACCTGATCAAGGGCAGTAAGATCTTCATCTCCGGTGCGGATCACGGCATCACCGACAACGTCGTCAACCTCACCCTGGCCCGAATCAAAGGCGCGCCCGAGGGGACCAAGGGGATTTCTTTGTTCGCAATCCCGAGGCTTCGTGAAGAAGACGGTCGCCTCGTCTCCAACGACGTGACGGTGGCCGGCATGATTCACAAGATCGGTTGGCGGGGACTTCCAAGCCTGGCGTTGGAGTTCGGCGACGAAGGCGACTGCAGGGGCTGGCTCGTCGGAGAACCCAATCAAGGCCTTCGCTGCATGTTTCAGATGATGAACGAGGCCCGCATCATGGTGGGCGTCAACGGCTTTGCTACGGCTTCGGCTGCGTATCACGAGTCGCGACTTTACGCGCTCGACCGCAAGCAGGGGCGCACGCCGGGCCGGCGCGACGGCGAACAGGTATCGATCGTCGAGCACGCCGACGTTCGTCGGATGCTGTTGCGCCAAAAAGCAATCATCGAGGGCAGCCTGGCCTTGCTAGGCACCGTCTCGCGCTACGCGGACGTCGCTGCGCATGGCGCATCGGAAGAGGACCGGGAGCGCGCTGGTCTGTTGCTCAACTTGCTCACCCCAGTTGCGAAGACCTTTCCCGCCGAGCGAGGCTTCGAATCCAATGTGCTCTCTGTTCAAATCCACGGCGGCTACGGCTACACGAGCGAATACCTTCCCGAAGCCTACATGCGTGATCAGAAGCTGAACACGATTCATGAAGGAACCAATGGGATCCAAAGCATGGATCTGCTCGGCCGGCAGGTCATGTCCAAAGGCGGTGCCCCGCTGCGGGCGTTGGCCGAGGAGATCGGCCTTACGATTGCTCGTGCGCGGGAAGCGGGCTGCGATCCGGCGCTTTGTTCACCCCTCGAAGACGCGGTCGCCACGGTCGGCGCCATCACCATGGAGCTCGGCCAGCGCGGCATGGCCGGAGATGCGGACGGCATGCTCGGCCACAGCTGGGACTACCTCGACATGTTCGCAACCCTCGTCATCGGCTGGCAATGGCTCAAGATGGCCGCTTCGGCGCGTACCGCGCCTATTTCCGAGAAGCGCAGACATGGGACCGACGCAGCGGCGCAGTATTGGATCCGGACTGAGGTCCCACGCATCCCACTGCTCGCGGAGCTCTGCCGCTCCAACGAGGACTCTTACATCCGGGCGGAACAGGACTGGTTCTAGGGCTCAGCGCGACTTCTTCTCGGCAATCTTTCGGCGGCACACTTTGTTGATGAGCCGCAGCTCTTCAATCTTTTCGTCGATCTGCCGCTTCTTGTCTTGGAGCTCGGCGATCATCTCTGCGCTTCGCGCCGCCGAAATCTCGAGTTGCTTCAGGCGGCCCTCACCGTGTTGGCCATAGAGGTCGAGGTAGTCCTTGGTCTCCTCGAGCGTATAGCCGAGCGACTTCGCGCGAACGATGATGTGCAGGCGCGCACGATCGCGACGCGCGTAGATTCGAGCGCCGTTCAGCCTCTTTGGCGAAAGCAAGCCTTTGGACTCGTAGAAACGGATCGCACGATGGCTGATCGCAAACTCGTCTGCGAGGTCCGAAATCGAGAACAATTCGGTCTTCTGACCCTCCCCGTGGGCCTCGACGAACGCCTTTACCGTGTCGTTCCGAGCAGTTCTCTTCGAAGCCGAGGCCATCGGCACCGAGCATAGCGCGACGGGCTTGCTGTATCAACAGATGACTTACGTTGCTGGGTGCAGATTGACGTATACGTAAACCTAGACTAGGAATGCGCTGAATCTCTCGAAGCCGGAGGACGGAGATGGACAAGGCGATCATCACCTGTGCGCTGAACGGCGTGCTCACCAACCCGAAACAGCACCCTGTGCCCGTGACTCCCGAAGAAATGGCCACATCGGCGCGGGACGCTTACAACGCGGGCGCCTCGATCGTGCACATCCATTTTCGCCGCCAGGAGCCGGGCATGGGGCACTTTCCGTCCTGGGATCCGGGAGTTGCCGCGGCAGCGAGCGATGCCATCCGCGAGGCCTGCCCTGGCATCATCATCAATCAGACGACGGGCGTGATCGACGAGGATGTCTCGGGGCCGATCGCCTGCCTTCATCGAATCAAGCCAGAGATCGCCGCCTGCAACGCGGGCAGCCTCAACTACCTGAAGCTCAAGAGGGACAACACCTGGGCCTGGCCTCCGATGGTGTTTCTCAACAGCGTCGACAAGGTCCAAAAGATGCTGGATGCGATGAAAGAGACGCACACCACCGCAGAGATGGAGTGCTTCGACGTGGGCATCGTTCGTTCGGTCGGGCTCTATCTTAGAGCCGGGATGGCCAAGGAGATGCACTACAACTTCGTCATGGGTGTCGCATCGGGGATGCCTTGCGATCCAGAGCTGCTCGAGCTCCTCATGAAGTACAAGAGCGGCGACGCCCACTGGCAAGCGACGCTCATCGGCCGCGAAGACATCTGGAAAACGCACCAGCGGGCCGCCGAGCTCGGAGGCATGCTCCGAACTGGCGTCGAGGACACCTTCTACCTGCCGAACGGTGACAAAACGACCGGCAACGGACAGCTGATCGAAGCGCTGGCCGAGTGCGCGCGCAATGCTGGCCGAGAGGTCGCATCACCGACCGAAGCCAGAGAGATGCTGGGCTTCAACTAGGGTTCGAGATTGTCAGCCGCCGAAGCCGGAGGTAAAGACCAGCCATGGCCAGCAAGGTGTACCCAGACGCGATCTCCGCCCTCGATGGGCTGCTCCGCGACAAGATGACCCTCATGTCCGGAGGTTTCGGCCTGTGCGGAATCCCCGAGGCGCTGATCGAAGCCGTTGCGAAGTCAGGTGTAAAGGGCCTGACGGTGATCTCCAACAACGCGGGTGTCGATGGCATCGGCCTCGGCGTGATGTTGGAAACCCGGCAGATCGTGAAGATGGTTTCATCGTACGTGGGTGAAAACAAGCTCTTCGCCAAGCAGTTCCTCGACGGCGATTTGACGGTGGAGTTCAACCCACAGGGCACCCTGGCCGAGCGGATCCGCGCTGGTGGCGCTGGGATACCGGCGTTTTTCACGAAGACCGGTGTCGGGACCTCGGTCGCCGAGGGCAAAGAGGTGCGCGAGTTCGACGGCGAGTCGTACGTGATGGAGCGCGGCCTCGTCGCGGACCTGGCGATCGTGCATGCGTGGAAAGGCGATACGGAAGGCAATCTCATCTACCGAAAGACCGCACGAAACTTCAACCCCATGATGGCCACCGCCGGCAAAGTGACGGTTGCCGAAGTCGAGCATCTCGTCGAGCCGGGCGAGCTGGCGCCCGATCAGATCATGACCCCGGGCATCTACGTCGATCGCATCATTCACTACCCAGCTCCCTCGAAGCACATCGAGCAACGGACCACGCGCCCGCGCGCCTGAGGAGAAGACGATGGCTTGGACCCGCGACCAAATGGCTGCACGTGCCGCGCGAGAGCTTCGCGACGGCTTCTACGTGAATCTCGGAATCGGCATACCGACCCTCGTCTCGAACCACATTCCGGCGGGGATGACCGTGCAGCTGCAAAGCGAAAACGGCATGCTCGGAATGGGCCCGTTCCCTTACGAAGGCGACGAGGACGCGGACTTGATCAACGCCGGAAAGCAGACGGTGACCGAGCTGCCCACCACGAGCTTTTTCTCGAGCGCCGAGTCGTTTGCCATGATTCGTGGCGGGCACATCGATCTTTCGATCCTCGGGGCGATGCAGGTTGCGGAAAACGGCGACCTCGCGAACTGGATGATCCCCGGAAAGATGGTGAAGGGGATGGGCGGCGCCATGGATCTGGTCGCGGGCGTGCCTCGGGTTGTCGTCGTGATGGAGCACACGGCCAAGGGAAAGCCCAAGCTCCTGAAGCGCTGCACCCTGCCACTTACCGGCACCCACGTGGTCGACTTACTCATCACCGACCTGGGTGTCTTCGAAATCGACAAGAAGGGCGGCGGGGGCATGACCCTCGTCGAGCTGGCGGACGGCGCCACCCTCGAGCAAATCGCCGAGACCACCGAGGGGGCGTACAGCGTCGCCGCTGGGCTCTAACCAAAAAGCCAAAGAACCAAGCCGACGTAGAGCCCCATGCCGATCGCGAGAATTGCGGTGTAGCCGGCGATCTGGCGAGCCTTGAGGCCGGTGATCGCAAGCAGCGGCAGGGCCCAAAACGGCTGTAAGAGGTTCGTCCACTCGTCGCCATAGGCAAAGGCCATGACGGTGCGCGCGGGATCGAGCTCGAGGGAGGCAGCCGTGGTGAGCAACACGTCACTTTGGAGCGCCCACTGACCTCCGCCCGAGGGCACGAAGAAATTCACCAAGCCCGCACTCAGGAACGTCAGCAGGGGAAAGGTGCTGCTGGACGCGATGGAAGCCATGGCCGATGAAAGCCGCTCGATCATTCCGCTCGCCTGCATCACGCCGAGGATGCCGAAATACAAAGGGAACTGAACGATGATGGCCCCCGCGCCGCGCGCCCCGTCCGAGACCGAATCGAGAAAACTCCGAATCGAGCCGTGCGCGGCAAGCGCCAGCGCCAAGAAGAAGAGATTCACGGAGTTGAGATCGAACGCGACTTCCCCACGAACCCAGCCGTAGCCGACGAGCAGCACGGCCGCGCCGCCAACGCCGAGTACCAGAACCGAGTGCTTACCCCGTTGCGATGCGACGGCACGCACCACTGGGACCTCTGGAACCAGTGCGGTTTTCGGTGCAAGCGCAATGCACATCAGTGGCAACAAGATCAGTAAGCCACCGGTGACGACGAGATTCAGCGACGAGAAGAGCGTTTCGCTGACGGGGATCCCCTGCGTCGTGCCCTGCGTGAACTGCGCCGATTCGGCCGCCTTCAAGGGAGCCGAGCCGCTGAGGCCGCCATGCCATACCGCGAGCCCAGCGTACGCAGCAGCTCCGAGCACGGGAATGTCCATCGGCCGGCCGTCTTCTGCAGCGCTGTGCGCGATCTCCCGAACCACGAACGCGGCGACGACGGCTCCGAGACCCCATTGGATGACGCCGGTTAGGCAGGCGATGAGCGCGACCAAGCCAGCGGCCTGCGGCGTCCGCTTGGGCACGCGTGCGACCGCCCGGACCACGCTCTGCACCGGGGGGCTCGCCGCCAAGGCCTGGCCGGTCACCAAGATCAGGCACATTTGCAGCGCAAAGGCGAGTAGCGGCGTGCTCGAAAAGCCTCCGTACCAGCCCTGAAGCACCGTCGCGACGGACCCCGAGAGCACGAAGCCTCCGAGAAGCGCAATCGAGGTCAGCGCGAGCACGAGGACGAATGGATCGGGAACCCAACGTTCGGCCCACCGGCTGAAAACCTCACCAAGCCGAGCCAGCATGGCACGGACCATAGCACCAAGCGCCACCATCAACGGCGGCGGCGAATTGCGATGAAGGTCAGGTCGTCGGGCTTCGAGGGAGCGCCTTCGGTCGGCGCCTCCATGCGTCGACGCCCGAGGGTGGCCAAGTCGTCGACGGCCCTCGAAAGCGGCCCTTTGCGCAGGTGCTCCACAATCTCGTTCACGTGAAGGTTGTCACTGAGCCCGTCGCTGGCCAAAACGACCGTATCGCGCCGCGCCAAACTGAGCGTCGCACCGAGCTCGATTCGCATCTCCTTCGCGCCCAAGAGGTTGGATACGATGTGAAGGTCTTCGTGGTGCAGTGCGTCTCCCGCATCCAGCAAGCCCGCCTCGACTGCGTAGCCAACCGGAGAGTGCGGGATGGTCCGCCACTTGATGCGTCCGCGCTGCCCGGTCACGAGCACCATTGAGTCGCCCGCGTGATAGGACCGCATCTTGTGGCCCTGCACTTCGACGACCGCGAGGGTGGCCGCGGCGCCCGTTCCGAGCGCAGAGATCGCACGATCCGCCGATTCGAAGCCGTTGATGATTGCTCCGCGCAGGTCCGCGGGCTCTGCACCGAGCTTCGCAACGGATTCACAGACCGCCTGCACCGCGAGCTTCGCCGCTTCGGCGCCGCCCGGATGACCACCGGCCCCATCGGACACCACCGCGACACCGGCCTCGTCGCCAATCGAGATCAAGCCCGCGGCGTCCTCGTTCGGGCCCTCTCGTTCGGGTTTCCGAATGCTGAGCACCACCGCCTCGCAGCCGCCAAGCTCGAAGCGCTCTCCCTGCGCCATGTCCACATCTACGAAGATGTGGGCTTTGCTCACAGCGACGCTCTCTTGCTTCGTGTGGTGCTTCGAAGCGCCTTGGGCGCCACCGCTTGAAACGCCCGCTGCATCTGCACGCCGTCCCGAAATCGTTTGCGCTCCCGAACTTCAATCGCCCGGCGAAGAAAACCGATGAAATCCCGGCTGACCGTGCGGCGAAGCCTTTCGGCCCCGGGCAGCGGCCAATCAAACGGCCAGGCGGGGAGCTCGCCGGCAAACATGCGATAGATCAGCAGGCCCATCGAGAACACATCCGATCGAAACGACGGCTTGCCCATCGCTTGCTCGGGCGCGATGTAGCCAACGGTGCCTTGCCCGGAACCCATGATCGTTCGCGTCCGCAGCGCGACCTTCGCGATGCCGAAATCGGACAGGCGCACGTGCCCCTCCGGAAAGAGGATCACGTTGTCAGGCTTGATATCGCAGTGAATGACTCGAACCTCGTGGGCGTACGCGAGAGCATCGACCAGCTGCTCGGTGTACGAAAGCGCGGTTTTCGCGCCGAGGCGGTAGTGCAAGCGGTCGGTCAGCGTCTGCTCCCCGAGCGGAGTCGCAAGCACCAAATGACCATCGATCATCATGGCATTTCGGAGCGGCAGGATGTTCTCGTGGTCCAGGCGTGCGGTGAGACGGACCTCACGCTGGATGGCGTTCAGCGATTCCTTGTCGAGATGGTCGAGGTTCGGAACTTTGAGCGCGATGGGAATGCCCTCGATCGTGTCGTACGCCTCGTACACGGTCGCAAACCCACCGGCGCCGATTCGGCGTCGAATGCGGTACTTTCCAAGCACCTGCCGGGCTTTGAGTGGCTGAGTCGGTACGGCGATGTGCTTGCCGTGAAGAACGTGAGGTTTCATGGGCGAACGCTCAGAATGTCTTACGGATCGCCTTCAAGAGTGCAACCCCCTCGGGGCCCATCTCTTTCGCGATACGGTCCGGAACGCCCTTCTGCTTCGCCTTGAAGGCCGCAAGCTCCGCCTCCGTGGGCTCGTAGATTTCGTACCCGTAGCGCGCCAAGTTCTTGAGCAAGACCGGCTCTATCTTTCGGACTTGGTCTCGCCCCCACACGGTGAGGTCGTGGGGCATGGTGGTGATTACTTCCTGGATGTCCTTTGGAAGGGTGTCGAACCACTTTTTGGAGTAAACGAGCAGCGCGGGCTGGTAGCAATGGCGGCTGAGGAAGATGTGGCGCTCGCCTTCCTTGAGACCCTGGTACCAACTGGCCGCCATCGCAAAGAGCGGCGTGTTGTCGAAACCGTCGACGACTCCGGTCTGCACACTCATCAGCGTATTGCCGTTGTCGATCGGGACCGGAGTCGCGCCGAATGCCTCGTAGGTTTCGACATGCACCATCGATTCTTGCGAACGGAACCGAATCCCGGCCATGTCGCTGGGTTTGCGGATTTTCTGGTTACTGAAGTAGGACCGGTATCCGTTCTCTGCCCATATCCCGAAGATGAGCCCTCGCTTTGCAAGGACCTTCTTGACCTGTTCGGTGACCTCGGGCGTGTCGAGCGCCTTATCCGCGCTGGCAAAGGTCTCGAAGACGTACGGGGCCTCGATGACATTGACCTCTCGAACGATCGAGCTCATGCCGCCGACGGAGCCAGCAAACGCTTGCATGCTGCCCATCTGAACCCTGCGCGCCATCGACCGCTCGTTGCCGCGCCCGAGCCGAAGCTTCACTTTCAACCGACCGTTGGTCTTTTCCTGGACCTCGGCCTTGAAACGTTGAAGCTGTTCGGCCCATGGGCTTCCTTTTGGAGCCACGGTGCCGACCTCCATGATGAACTCCGGATCTTCCGCGGTCGCGGGGCCGACGATGGTCAAGGATAGGGCGAGCAGCGCTCCGGAAAAGAAGATCGATCTACGCATGAGGCACTTTCTAGTCAGTTGGGGAGGGGAAATAAAGAACCAAAGTCTTTGGGCGGCTCACGGATCGCTGACCTTAGCGGAATTCTCAGCGCCCGTCTTGCGCCGGGCGTGTCTGGATTTGACCGCCGCGTCGTCTGGCCCAGAATCTCCGCATGGCATTCTCCGGACCCCGAATCCTGGGCCTCTCGCTCCTTCTACTCGCGGCCGCCACCCCGGCCACCGCGGACAGCGCGAGCGACGCCCAACTGGCAGCTGACGTCCGGGATGCGATTGGACGGTTCCAGGAAAAGGACAGCACGTTCAAGGCCAGCCTCGAAAAGCTGGTCGGCTACGCGATCTTCCCCGAGGTCGCCAAAGGCGGGTTCATCGTGGGCGGCGCCGGGGGCCGGGGCGAGGTGTATGAAGGGGGCAAGCTCATCGGACACGCAAAGCTCTCCCAAGGGACCATAGGCGCGCAGATCGGCGGACAGAAATTCGCCGAGATCATCCTCTTCAAGACCAAGTCGGCGCTCAACCGCTTCAAAAAGAACAGACTCGAGCTCAGCGCCCAGGCAACGGCCAACGCGGCCGACCAAGGAGCCGCGGCCAAAGCCAAATACGCGGACGGCATAGCGATCATCATCCTTCCGACCGCCGGGCTGATGGCGGAAGCGAGCGTCGGCGGACAGAAGCTCAAATTCGCGCCGCTAAAGGAGTGACCGTGATGGATGAGGCAATCGGAGGATCCTGCGTCTGCGGCGCCGTGGCCTTTCGCATCGAACACCCGTTCCGTGGGTTTCAGTACTGCCACTGCAGCCGGTGTCGGAAAAAGACCGGCTCTTCGCACGTGGCCAACATCTTCGTCCCCGTCGGTCAGTTCCACTGGGAGCGGGGAGAAGACAAGGTCCGCCGATTCGAGCTGCCCACCGCGAAGTATTGGTCCACGGCTTTTTGTACGGACTGCGGCTCGGCGATGCCCTGGCTGACGAGGAACGGCAAAGTGATGGTCGTCGGCGCTGGTGCGCTCGACGGCGATCCGGGAGTCAAACCCAAATTCAGCGTCCACTACGACTCCCGGGCCCCCTGGTACGTACACGTTTCCGATCTCGAAATGCACGGGACGATCCCTGCATCCTAAGTTACCCTCGCAGCCTGGTGTCGAGTGGAGGTGTACGGATGGCGCGTGCGTGTGCGGGATGGGTCGGGTTGTTGCTCTTTGCGTTTGGCTGCGGGTCTTCCTCGGGGGCTGCGCCCATCGACCCGGTGGCAACCGCATACTGCGCGGCGTGCTCCGAATTCCCGAACTGCGAGCGTGTGGTCAACGAGACGATCAACGTCAACTGCACCGAGGAGACCCGCGCCTGGTATTCTTGTGCAACGGAAAACGCCTGTGACAGTACGGCGTGCGACGCCGAGTGGGACGAACGAGAGATTTGTATGGGAGATTCACCCGCAGACCTGGTGCGCGATCGAATCAGGCTTCTCGCGCCGTCCGCCAACCTCGGTCATCGTGGCACTGGGAAGACACGGGCGGGCCATCCATTCCCGGAGAACTCGATTTCTTCGTTCCGCGCAGCGATGGACGCAGGGGCCGATGGCCTCTCGCTCGACGTGGAGATCACACAGGACGGGCAGGTGATCGTGATGCACGACGATACGCTCGATCGAACCACCAATTGCGCCGGCTGCGTCAGCGCAATGACCTTCGACGAAATCCGGGCCTGTCGCTTGCGCGATGGCGCCGGCGCCGTGACGGAAGAACGGCCGCCGACGTTGCTCGAGGTCTACAGCGCGATCGGCGGGAACGCGATCATGGACGTTGAGCTAAAGGTCTTCGACTCCGAGTGTTTGACCGATACGACCGGGCCCGAGCAGTTGGTTGCGGCTGTACTCGATGAAGTCACGCTCATCGGTGGAGAAGATCGAACCATCTTCTCCTCGTTCGATGAAACCGTCGCGGAGCTCGTCAAGACGGCGCGCCCCGGGTACTACTCCGCCCTCCTCTCGTCGAATCCAGGCCCGGAGCTCGTCGGAACGGCGTTGCGCCTGGAGCAAGACGCGATCCATCCGCTCTTCTCCATCACGGCCGAGACGGTTCAAGCCGCGCTTGATGCTGGCCTGCAGGTCAACGTTTGGACGGTGAATACGGCCGAATTCATGCAGGCCCAGCTCGACAAGGGCACGACCGCGATCATCACCGACGACCCCGCTGTCTTGGCCGAGCTGCTCGGACGCTAGGCGCCAATCCGAGGCCAGGGCGCTGCCGCTTCGATCTCCAGCGCCAGCTCGAGAAGCGTTCGTTCATCACCGAGCGGCGATGCGAGCTGCACGCCCAAAGGCATTCCATCTTCACTACGGCCCAGGGGTAGCGAGATCGCAGGGCCTCCCGACACGTTCTGGGTCGGGGTGAACGGGATGAACCATTTCAGTCGCTCCAACGCCGTGTCGAACGGGACAGAGGGGCCGATGTAGCCGTGCTCCGGCGATGGCATGGCGACGGTGGGGTTCATCAAGACGTCGTACTGATCGAAGCAGCGTCCGTATTGATGAGCGAACTTCCTCAAACGCCAAATGGCCGCGGGCGCCTTTTGCATGTTTGCTTTGAAGTAGTCCGCGAGACCACTGGTGAAGTCCTCGACCTTCGACGCGTCGAAATCCGGATGAACGACTCGCGTTCCAAATCGAGTGACTGCGAAACTGAGCATCGACCAAAACAAGAAAAAGTCCTCGAGAAACCCATCGTCGAACGGTCGCACGACCCGCTCGACCGAATGGCCAAGACCTTCGAGCAGCTTGGCCGCGTCGGTCACGGCCGCCACGCAGTCCGGGTGTGATGGCGTGCTTTCATCGAGGTCCGTGAAGAAGCCAACCCGCAGCCGCCGGCCAGGGTGAGTCACCAGCCCGATCTCGGGCAGCTTGGGATTGCGATAGTAACGCTCCGCGGCGTGGTAGAAGACGGCCGTATCGCGCACCGAGCGGCTCAGGATCCCTTGGTGGACGATCTTGACCGGGAATAGTCTGGCTCCATCCATATCGACGAGCCGACCGCGCGAGGGTTTGAGGCCGACCAGCCCACAACACGACGCAGGAATCCGCGTCGAGCCTCCCCCGTCGTTCGCGTGCGCGATTGGAACGACCCCTGCAGCCACGAGCGCGGCAGACCCACCGGAAGAGCCACCAGGAGAGAACCCCAATCGCCACGGATTGTGGGTGGCGCCATAGACCAGCGCCTCGGTAGTTCCAGTGAGCCCGAACTCGGGCATGGTGGTCTTGCCGAGGTTGATCAGACCAGGAGACAAGAACTGCTCTACGAAGGGCGAGTTCTTCTCCGAAGGGCGATTCGGGAGCCCGCGCGAACCATGCAAGAGCGGCGCGCCTGCGACGGCTTCGTTGTCCTTGATGAATGAGGGCACGCCGGCGAGGGCCCCCGACCGAAACCGCCCGGCTTCTTTTCGAGCAGCATCGAAAAGCGGGGTAGCGATCGCATTGAGAGATGGGTTCACCCGCTCCGCTCGGGCGATGGCCGCGTCGACGGCCTCGTGCGCGTTGATCTCGCGGCTTTCAATGCGCCGCGCGATTTCTACCGCATCGGCCGTCCCGAGAACATCCTCGCAGAATGCGCTTACACGCCTTCTTTCCTTCACTCGCTCAGCTCGCACATCGAGCCATTATCACATAGCCTCGCGCCATGGCATCCGGATCTACCAAGGCGATTTTAGCCGCCCTTTTCGCCAATCTCGGCATCGCGATCGCAAAGTTCGTCGGTTACGCTTTCACTTCTTCCTCGTCGATGCTGGCCGAAGCCATCCACTCGGTCGCCGACACCTCCAATCAGGCGCTGCTGCTGCTCGGAGGCCGGCGAGCCAGCATGGATGCAACCCCCGAGCATCCGTTCGGATTCGGACGGGAGCGCTATTTCTGGTCGTTCATCGTCGCGCTCGTGCTCTTCACGCTGGGCGGGCTCTTTGCGATCTTCGAAGGCGTGCACAAGCTGGGTGAGGCAAGCCACGAGGTCTCCAACGTCGAGTGGGCGATCGGGATTCTCACATTCGCCATCATTCTGGAAGGATACTCGTTTTACACGGCCGTCAAGGAGTCGCGAGCGCTCAAGGGGCAGGCTTCCTGGTGGGAGTTCATTCGCCACTCGCGTACGCCGGAGCTTCCGGTCGTGCTCCTCGAGGACTTTGGGGCGCTGCTGGGCTTGGCGCTTGCGTTGCTCGGCGTATCGCTGGCGGCCATCACCAGCGACTCCCGTTGGGACGCGTACGGCACCATCTCGATCGGGGTGCTCCTGGTCGTGATTGCAGCGGTCCTCGTCTTCGAGATGAAAAGCCTGTTGATCGGCGAATCGGCGCTCGGGAGCATGCGAAGGACGATCGTCCGGGCCATCGAAGAGACCCCGGACGTGAAACGACTCCTTCACATGCGTACCCAGCACATCGGTCCCGACGAGCTTTTGGTCGCGGCCAAAGTTCAGCTCGAGCCGGGCCTCGACACCAGGAGGGTCGCGGCCGCGATCAACCAAACCGAAAAACACATCCGCGAAGCGGTTCCAATCCGCTGCATGATCTATCTCGAGCCCGACGTATTCGACCCCGATCACCCCGAGCTCGCCCGGGGCTGAGCTCGAGCTACCAGTCGATGATCGCGGCGCCCCAAGTGAAGCCAGAGCCAAAAGCCACGGTGGCGATCTTCATTCCGCGCTCGAGCCTGCCCTCGCCCTGTGCTTCAGCCAGCATGATCGGGATGGTCGCGGCCGTGGTATTGCCATAGCGCTCGATGTTGTGGAAGAGCTTGTCTTCGGGAATGCCGAGTTGCTTCGCAACGTACTGATTGATTCTCAGGTTCGCCTGATGAAAGAAGAACAGGTCGACGTCGTCCAGGGTCAGGCTCTGCTTCTGGAACTCTTTCATGAGGGCGCCGATCATGCGCTCGACCGCGTTCTTGAAGACCAGACGCCCCGACATGCGTGCGTACATGTGAGTGGGGTCGACCTGCCCGACGCCTTCTTCATTGCGCGGAATGAAGGGTCGCTTGCTGATATCCCAGATCTTTTGAGAAAGTGCATCGGCATGACGCCCATCTGCCCCGAGGTGCCAGCTCCGAACGCCGCGGTCTTCGTCCGTCGCGCTGACGATGACTGCGCCTGCACCGTCGCCGAACAGCGAGGCGACGTCGCGCCCGTCCGTGCTCAGATCGAGTGCCGCCGAGTGAACCTCGGCGCCGACGACGACGACGTTGTCGACGGAGCCGGACTGCACCATCGATGCTGCGGTCACGAGGCCGTACAAGAACCCGGAGCACTGGTTTCTCACGTCCAGGCAGCCGACGAAGTGGCCGACGTCATCGTCGGTCAGCCCGAGCTTGGTTTGAAGATAGACCCCCGACCCCGGAAAGGCGTGGTCTGGGGACAGCGTCGCAAAAACGATCATCCCGATGTCGGTCTTCGCAAGCCCCGCTCGTTCGAGCGCCATCTGGACGGCGGGAACCGCTAGATCCGACGTGCCGACCCCCGCGGGTGCGAAACGGCGCGCTGCGATGCCCGTGCGCTTCTCGATCCATTCGTGGCTGGTGTCGATCCCGTAGCGTTTCGAGAGATCGTCGTTGCTGACAACGTCGTCAGGCACGTAGAAGCCGGTTCCAGAAATGTACGCGTTCGGCAAGGTTCCTCCAGGGCCTCTTCTCGTGCCAGTATGCCAGCAATCGCAGCCCGTCTGGCCGGAATTCCGAGTGGTCGACGGCGCGAATCCCGTCTGGCAGGGTCGCTGCTTCCGGGGAGAGGGTTAGTCGTGAAAAGCTTCGAAAACAAGGTGGCCGCCATCACAGGCGCCGGCTCTGGCATCGGCCGCGCGCTCGCCATCGAGCTAGGTCGCCACAAATGCGACGTCGCGCTATCCGACGTGAACGAGGAAGGATTGCTTGACACCGTCGAGCAAGTGCGAAGGCTCGGCGTTCACGTGACGTCTCAGAAGGTGGACGTAGCCGATCGTGAAGCAGTCCATGCTTGGGCAGACCAGGTCGTGGACGAGCACGGCAAGGCAAACCTCATCTTCAACAACGCCGGCGTGGCACTTGCTAGCACGGTCGAAGGCATGAGCTATGGCGACTTCGAATGGCTGATGGATGTGAACTTTTGGGGTGTCGTCCACGGCACCAAGGCGTTTTTGCCGCATCTCAAAGCCTCGGGTGACGGACACATCATCAACATCTCGAGTGTGTTCGGCTTGGTAGGGATTCCAAGTCAGAGCGCCTACAACTCGGCCAAGTTTGCCGTGCGCGGCTTCACCGAATCACTGCGCCAAGAGCTTGACATGATGAGCTACGGCGTCAGCGCATCGAGCGTCCACCCTGGCGGAATCAAGACGGGGATCGCCCGCTCCTCCCGGATCGACCGCAGCGTATGCGACCTCGGCATCAGCGATATCGACAGTAGGGAGAAATTCGAGAAATCATTCATCACTGGCGCCGACAAAGCGGCGCGTGTGATCCTCGACGGCGTACGGCGCAATCAACGACGAATTTTGGTCGGCCCGGACGCGAGAGTATTCGACTGGATCGTGAGGCTGCTACCTTCCACCTACCAGCGAATCACCATCGGTTATTCCAAGTTCAGCGCCAAATAGCTCCGTCGGATCCCCAGTGAAGCTCAAATACATCCCCAACGTGATTTGCGTCCTGCGCATCATCTTGGTAGCGCCGATCGTCTGGACCCTATTGCAGGGGCGCTATGGACTGGCCTTGGGTTTGATCCTGCTGGCGGGCTTCTCGGACGCTCTGGATGGATTTTTGGCCCGGCGTTTCGACTGGCGGACGCGTTTGGGCGGCCTTCTCGACCCCGCGGCGGACAAACTGCTGATGTTCGCCGCATACGTCACGCTAGCCTGGATTGGACTGGTGCCGATTTGGTTCTCGGCGATCGTCATCGGTCGCGACATCATCATCATCACCGGAGCCATCGTCTACCAACTCTACGTGGCGCCGGTCCGCGGCGAACCGACCGGCGCCAGCAAGCTAAACACCGTCCTCCAGATCCTCTTCGCCCTATTCACAATCAGCCACGCCTGGCGCGGCCAACCCCCCATGCTCGCATTGCAGCTCCTGGGCGCCGCCATCCTCGCGACGATCGCCATCAGCACCATCCAATACGTAACCACGGGCCTCACCCGCGCCCGCCAAAAGGGGACACGCTAGGGACCGACCTGAAACGCAATGTCCCTATGGCTGCGGCAGTTGCGTGCCGGGGGTTTTGCCTTCCATTCGGTGGGAGACGAAGGCTTCTAGGGTCTGGTGTTGGAGATAGGGGTTTTCTTTGAGCTCTTCGTCGAGGGTCGAGACCGTGACGGGGCCATAATTGTGGCCCGGGTACATGCGGGTGTCTCTGGGGAGTGCTTCGGTGAGGCACTTGAGCGTTTGGTACATGACCTCCGGGTCGCCGCCGACGAAGTCGCAGCGTCCGCAGCCTTGGATGAAAAGTGTGTCGCCGGTGACGATGGCGTCCCGAAGGCGAAACGTGGTCGAACCCGGCGTGTGACCGGGCGTATGCACCATCGTGACCTCGAGATGGTCGCCGATCCGCAGGATGTCGCCCGGGCTGTGACGCTGCAGGTTCTCGCAGCGAAAACCTGAGAAGTCGATTTCTTCACCGAGCATGTGCACCGGCACGTCTCGCTTCTCGAGAATTTCGTCCACGCGATTCACGTGGTCGAAGTGACTGTGAGTGCAGAGAATGTTGCTGATCTCGACGTCGAGCCGCTTGGCCTCTTCGAGAATGAAACCCGCATCCCACGCCGGGTCGACGACCGCGCATTCCCGCGTGGCCTTGTCGCCAACGAAGTAGATGAAATTGTCCCAGGGGCCAAGCTCGAACTGATGCACGAAAACCTCGGACTCGGTGCTCATTTCAGAACTCCACCACGCTGCGGATCGACTTCCCCTCGTGCATCAGATCGAACGCGGTATTGATCTCTTCGAGCGGCATTTTGTGCGTGATCAAATCGTCAATGTTGATCTTGCCTTCCATGTACCAGTCGACGATTTTCGGCACATCGGTCCGCCCCTTTGCGCCGCCAAACGCGGTTCCGCGCCACACGCGGCCGGTAACGAGCTGGAAGGGGCGGGTAGCAATTTCTTCGCCGGCCCCGGCCACGCCGATGATGACACTTTCCCCCCAGCCCTTGTGACAGCACTCGAGGGCCTGGCGCATCACCTCGACGTTCCCGATGCACTCGAACGTGTAGTCGGCGCCGCCCGCCGTCAGGTCGACCAGGTACGAAACCAAATCGCCTTCGACATCCTTGGGATTGACGAAGTGGGTCATGCCGAACTTCTCGGCGAGCTGGCGTCGCGCAGGATTGAGGTCCACGCCAATGATCTTGTCGGCACCAACCATGCGAGCCCCCTGCACTACGTTCAGCCCGATGCCGCCAAGCCCGAATACGACGACGTTGGCGCCCGCCTCGACCTTCGCAGTATTGATCACCGCTCCGATTCCGGTGGTCACGCCGCAGCCGATATAGCAAACTTTGTCAAACGGCGCGTCCTCCCGAATTTTTGCAACGGCGATCTCCGGCACGACGGTGTACTGCGCGAACGTCGACGTACCCATGTAGTGAAAAATCGGCTCTTTGCCGATGGAAAAGCGGCTGCTCTCGTCGGGCATCAGTCCTCGCCCCTGGGTTGCACGCACGGCTTGACACAAATTGGTCTTCCCCGAGGTGCAGTACTCGCAGTTGCGACACTCCGGAACGTACAACGGAATCACGTGGTCCCCGAGCTTCAAGGAGCTCACACTAGGCCCAACTTCGACGACCACGCCCGCACCCTCGTGCCCTAACACCGACGGAAAGATTCCCTCTGGGTCTGCGCCCGACAGGGTATACGCATCGGTGTGGCAAATGCCCGTCGCTTTCATTTCGATCAGCACCTCGCCCGCGCGTGGGCCGTCGAGGTGTACGGTCTCTATCGATAGCGGTTGTCCCGCCTGGTGAGCGATTGCAGCGCGAACTTCCATGCGTTTCTCCCTTTGTGCCTCAGGCACACCTCTCGGCAGCCTCGAACCGGCCTCTCATCTTTCCCATCCACAAGCTCATCAGTGCTGGCTTCGGAAGACCGAGCGAACGCAGCTCGTCCGCGATTGGGTGTGCACCCAGCGCCATTTTCACGCCGCCAAGCCGAACGCCGAGATTTTCAGCGCTCGATATGAACGGCGTCCGATACAGCGTCCCGTCGATGTAGCTGTAGGTGCAAAGCTCCTGCTCAGGAAAGGCGCGATTTCCGCCGATCGGGAAACTGATCTTCAGCACGTTTTGCCCGTCCTTGTTCCACACGCATCGGGCGCGGTCGCCGCTCGTGTCGAAATCGATTTCATCGACCGTCTTGGGAAACCCCCAAATCGTTTGCCCGGCCTCGCAGGTGAAGGGCTGATTCACCGGAAGATGAATGATGTGCGTTGGGAGAACCCCCCGAATCATGTCGATTCCCGCGCCCATGAACGGAACGCCCTTGCGATCACCACGCTTGCGAACGAAGAACGCAATCGAAACCTCATTGTAGTCGCCTAGGTCATTGTCGCGGTAGTCGATGCACGCGATACTGAGCAGCCCGCGCCCTGGGAGCACTTGGGCGATCTCGAGCTCGGGCCCGGGGAGCAGCGCCTGGGCCGCCTGCGCGCTGACGAGCCAAGTCGCCGTCGCAGAGCATGCATCCCGAACGACACATGGCATCGTCACGTTGCGGCCCTGAATCAGATAATGGCTGGGTTGGCGCTCATGCCGTTCGGCTTTCATTGCCGCGGAGTATATGGAAGGCTCCCGCCACCTGCCACGCAAAGCGCAACACGATGACCAGCCAGCAGCGCCGCCTTTCATTTCTCGACCGTTACCTGACGCTGTGGATCTTCGTCGCCATGGCGCTCGGCATTGGCCTGGGCTACCTCGTACCGGGATTTGCCGATGCGCTGAACGCCATGAGCATCGGTACGACGTCCATCCCAATCGCGGTGGGCTTGATTCTAATGATGTACCCGCCCCTCGCGAAAGTCCGGTACGAGGAGATGGGGCGCGTCTTCACCAACAAGAAGGTCCTGACGCTGTCGCTGATTCAGAACTGGGTCATCGGCCCAGTGCTCATGTTTGCCTTGGCGGTCACATTGTTGCCCGACAAGCCGGAGTACATGGTCGGGCTGATCATCATCGGGCTGGCACGCTGCATCGCCATGGTCATCGTCTGGAATGATCTCGCGCTCGGAGACCGCGAATTCGCAGCAGGATTGGTCGCTTTCAATTCGATCTTTCAGATTCTGTTCTTCTCGGTCTATGCATGGTTCTTCGTCACCTGGCTGCCGGCACAGCTGGGCCTCGAAGGAGTGGTCGTCGACATCACGATCACCGAAATCGCCAAGAGCGTCGCGATCTATCTCGGCATCCCCTTCGCTGCTGGCTTCCTGACACGAACAGGGCTCATCAAGGCGAAGGGACGCGACTGGTACGACGAGTCCTTTGCGCCGCGCATCGGTCCGATCACGCTAGTCGCCCTTCTCTTCACGATCGTCGTCATGTTCTCGCTCAAGGGAGACACGATCGTCGCCCTACCGTTCGACGTGGTTCGCATCGCCATACCGCTTCTCATCTACTTCGTGGCCATGTTCTTCATCTCGTTCTGGCTCTCGAAGGCTGCAGGGGCCGACTACCCGGTGGCGACGACGCTGTCTTTCACGGCTGCCTCGAACAACTTCGAGCTCGCGATCGCGGTTGCCGTCGCGACCTTTGGCATTCATCACGGAGCCGCCTTTGCGGCGGTCATCGGCCCCTTGGTCGAGGTGCCGGTCATGATCGCCCTGGTCAGCGTCGCCCTCGGGATTCGGAAGAGATACTTCGCTCCCCCCGCCGTGCTAGAAGCATAGCGCCATGAACGGGAGCCACGAGAGAGTCGCCGTCATCACCGGTGCAAGCCGCGGCGTCGGGAAGGGAATTGCCATCGCCCTCGGTGCTTCAGGTGTCACGGTGTACGTCAGCGGACGGAGCCAGAAAAGCGGCAAGGAGCATCCGCTGGGCGGGACGGTGCAGGCCACGGCTTCGGCGGTCACCGAGGCTGGCGGCCGAGGCATCGCCGTCACTTGCGACCACTCCGACGACGAGCAGGTTCGCCAGTTGTTCGCACGCGTCGGCGACGAGCAGGGGCGCCTCGACATCCTGGTCAACAACGCGACCGCGGTGCCGAGGGAGCTCGCCAAGCCCGGTCCGTTTTGGGAGAAGTCCCTCGACCTTTTGCGCATTCTCGACGTGGGGCAACGCTCACACTACGTCGCCAGCTATTTTGCTGCGCCGATCCTGCTTCGAACCGGAGGTGGCCTCGTCGTGTTCACCTCGAGCTACGGTGGGCGCTGCTACATGCATGGCCCCGCTTACGGTGCGGGCAAAGCAGGAGTCGACAAGATGGCGATGGACATGGCCGTCGACTTTCGCGATCACGACGTGGCCGCCATGAGCCTGTGGCTGGGTTTCGTTCGAACCGAGCGGAACGAGCCGCTCTTTCAGCATCCCGATGCCATGAAGGGCCCGTATGGAAAGTTTCTCGCCAACGCGGAGAGTCCCAATCTGATCGGCCGCGTCATCGAGGCACTGCATTGCGACGAGAAGCGGATGGAGCGCTCGGGCCGCGTTCTCATCGTCGCGGAGCTTGCACGGGAGTATGGGATCTCCGAGGCCGACGGACGGCAGCCAAAGTCGAACCGAGACGTGCTGGCTGCCCCGCCCGAACCCAGCTCCGTCATCGTCCGCTAGGCGACCCGCGCGAATACGTAGAGCATCTCCGTCGCGATCTGCAGGCAACGCGCATCATAGGCCAACGCCTCGTCCGGCGTTCCGTCGGCGACTTTGGGGTCATCGTAACGAATCGGCGCGCGAAGGGCCGCGCCCTTGATCACGGGACAGGCCTCGTCCGCATCGGAGCAGGTCATGATGGCCGCGAAGCCGGTCGCGGGATTGACAGGGTCATCATAGATCTTCGAGAAGCATTCGATGACCGGACCCTCTTCGTCGAACGTCACCTGGTAGCACGGATTGTCGCCTCCCGGGTTCTCGATGATGAAACCCGCGCGCTGCATCGCGGCCGCTGCGCGCGGGTTGAACGCCGTTGCTTCGGTGCCACCCGAGTACGTGCGCACATGCTCTATTCCAAAGTGCGCGGCGGCCGCCGCGGCCCAAAGTTGCCCCATCTGGCTCCGCCGGGAGTTGTGCGTACAGACGAACGTCAGCTCGGCGACTTGCCCTGCCCGATGCTTGGCCGCAACGAACGCGGAGACTTCTCGTAGCGCGCGCTTCCGCTCGTCAACAACCTCATCGATATGCGGCAGCGCGCGGCTGATGTAGGCTTCGAGCCTAGGGTGCATCTGACCGTTCCCTACCTTCAATAGCGCCGCAAAGCCATGTTTTTTATCGCGTCCCGTGTTGCCGTCGGGGGGTGTCCCATTCGTACGACCGCTATCACGACTTCGAGCGAACGATGGAGCTCAACTACTTCGGCTCGCTCAAGCTCATCTTGGGCCTCTTGCCGACCATGCGTGAGCGCAAAGGCGGCCAAATCGTCACCATCTCTAGCATCGGTGTTCAAACCAATGCGCCACGGTTCAGCGCCTACGTCGCGAGCAAGGCCGCCCTCGATGCCTTTAGCCGTTCAATTCCCGGATTCGCCAAAGAAGGGCGAGGAAGGCGATCACCGACCGCCGGGGCCCGAAGCAGTGGCCTTCGCACACATCATGCACGGGATTCACTGGTAGGACGCGGCGCTGCGCCGGGTTCCACCGAGCTCACACAACGACGTGATCGCGCTGCGAGGCTCGCGCATGCCAGTGTGATCACCTTCGCGTAACGAGCGAGGTCGAGCCGTACGTTAGATCTGCAAGCGGCGCAGACGCAACGAGTTCGCGATCACGGACACGGAGCTGAAGCTCATCGCTCCCGCCGCGATCATCGGGCTGAGAAGGAGGCCGAACACCGGATAGGCCACGCCAGCAGCAATTGGCACCCCCAAGCTGTTGTAGACGAAGGCAAAGAACAGGTTCTGTTTGATGTTGGCCATCGTCGCCCGACTGAGCTTTCGGGCACGAACGATTCCGCGCAGGTCGCCTTTGACCAGAGTTACGCCGGCGCTCTCCATCGCCACGTCGGTGCCGGTGCCCATGGCGATTCCGACATGCGCCTGCGCTAGCGCCGGGGCGTCGTTGATCCCGTCGCCCGCCATCGCCACGACGCTTCCGCCGTCCTGCAGGCGCTTGATGACCTCTGCCTTTTGATCGGGCAGCACCTCGGCGATCACCTCGTCGATCGACAGCTTCGCGGCGACTGCGTCGGCGGTCTTGCGGTTGTCGCCAGTGAGCATCACGACGCGCACCCCCTCCGCATGCAAGGCGGCAATGGCGTCTGGCGTATTGTCTTTGATGGGGTCGGCCACGCCGAGGATCCCGGCGACCGATCCATCGACCACGACGAACATGACGGTTTGCCCTTGGCCGCGTAACTCGTCTGCCCGGCGAGCCTGCGCACCCGCGGATAGGCCGAGTCCTTCGAGCAGCTTGAGATTCCCAAGCGCCACGTCACGGGCCGCAACACGGCCGAGCACGCCCTGACCCGTGATCGACTCGAACGATTCCGCATGCGGTATGGAAACACCTCGTTCTAGAGCACCGGCCACGATCGCTTCCGCCAAGGGATGCTCGCTTGCACGCTCGAGACCGGATGCAGCGCTGAGCAGCTCGGTCGCGTCGAACCCAGGGGCCGTCTCCACGATCACCAGCGCGGGTCGGCCCGCCGTGAGTGTTCCCGTCTTGTCCACGACGAGGGTGTCTACTTTGCGCAAGACTTCGATCGCTTCGGCATCCTTGAAGAGAACGCCGACACTCGCCCCTTTGCCCATGGCGACCATGATCGACATCGGGGTCGCCAGGCCGAGCGCACAAGGGCACGCGATGATGAGGACGGCAACCGCGTTGATCAAACCATGCGCCATGCGTGGCTCCGGGCCGACCAGCCCCCAAATCGCGAACGTCACGATGGCTACACTGATTACGATCGGCACGAAGTAGCCGGACACCACGTCCGCAAGCTTCTGGATCGGAGCCCGGCTTCGTTGCGCTTCGGCGACCATCGCGACGATCCGGGACAAAAGCGTATCCGAGCCAACCTTTTCGGCCCGTATGATGAGCATTCCGGTACCATTGATCGTTGCTCCAATGACCTGATCTCCCTCGTGCTTCTCGATTGGAATCGGCTCGCCAGTCACCATCGACTCGTCGATGGAGCTTGCCCCTTCAAGAACGACCCCGTCGACTGGCACTTTCTCACCAGGGCGCACACGCAAGCGATCCCCAGCGTGAACGTGCTCCAACGGTACGTCCTCGTCACTTCCGTCCTCGCGAATGCGTCGCGCCGTTTTTGCCGCGAGGCCGAGGAGCTTCTTGATTGCGGCCCCCGTCTGACCACGCGCGCGAAGCTCCAAAACTTGCCCCAACAAGATCAGCGTGACGATTACCGCAGCCGCCTCGAAGTACACCGCGACTTCTCCACCCTCGTTTCGAAACGACTTGGGAAAGATTTGGGGCGCGAGCGCCGCGACGACGCTGTAGCCATATGCAACGCTCACACCCAAGCCGATCAGCGTGAACATGTTCAGGCTCTTGTTTTTCAACGACTGTGCGAAGCGAACATAAAAAGGCCAGGCTGCCCAGAGGCAAACGGGTGTTGCGAGTGCAAGCTCCAACAGAGTCCGCGCCCTCGGGGTAAAAATCTGTGAGATCGGCTCTCCGGGAAGCAGGTCGCCCATCGCAATGACAGCCACCGGAATGGCGAACGCGGCCGCCACCCAAAAGCGGCGCGTCATATCGACGAGCTCCGGGTTCGCAGCATCGTCATCTGCCGAGACGTCGCGTGGCTCGAGCGCCATCCCGCAAATCGGGCAGCTTCCCGGCTCGACCCTCACGATCTCCGGGTGCATCGGGCAGGTCCACTCGACCTGCGCTCGTGGTGGCGGTGGCGCGACGGGTTCGAGCGCCATTCCGCAGATCGGGCAGGACCCGCTGTGATCTTGTCGGACCTCCGGATGCATGGGACAGGTGTACAGTTCGTTCGAGATAGGCATGGCTTCCTACCCTCCCCGCTATGGGGCAAAAACGACGCGACCGCACCTGGCGGGCGCTGTGCTAGAATGGAGTTCCGAATGCTGCGAGCAGCCACAGCCCTTTTGACGCTCATGTTCGTGGCCACCACCGGGGTGGCTGGGGCGGCGCTGCATCTGTGCGCCATGGAAGGCCTCATCGTGAGGACCTGCTGCTGCCACGGCGAACACGAGGGGCCTCCCGTCCAGCTCGAGCCTGTCGACGATTGCTGCGGCGCGCTGATCTCGAAGAGCGAGCATCCGCCGGTCGCGACCGGAAGCGACAAGGCCGGCGTGGATGCGCCCCTTTTGATTTCCTTGGCCGTCCAGATGGACGAGCCCGGCGATGCACCCCCCACCGACGCGGGGTGGATTCCGCTGGCGCGCGGCTCTCCTGGAGTACACGGCCCACCTCTGTTTGTTTGGAACTGCTCCTATCTGATTTGAGCCCTCTGCGCGTCTTGGGCTGAGCGGCGGTCATCGCCGTTCGAGGCGGGTCTGTGTTCAAAGCAGGCCCTGGGTATGTGCAGAGGAGCAAGGGAGCAATGAATCGAATACCAATGGCCGCGGCCGTGGTGCCTTGGCTCGTATGGAGTATGGGCCTCAGTGGCTGCGCGCACGGCCAGCGCGGTGAGTACCATGCGCAAAAAAGCGCGCTCGACGCAGCAAAGCAACGAAACGGTGCCGACGGGGAGGAGCTCGAGGAGCAATCATCGTTCCGCAGCGACACCGCTCTAGAACGGGAGGCGCTCGTTCGCGCCGTCCTCGCGCGAAACCCCAACTTGGAAGCGGCGAGGCAGGCTTGGCGGGCCACGCTGGCGGAACACCCCCAGGCACGCTCCCTCGAAGATACCTTGGCGAGCTATTCGCTTGCGCCACTGAGCATACGCTCGGACGTGGTGCGGTTTGGCCAGGTCGTTCGGCTCGAGCAACGCTTCCCCACGCCCGGTAAGTTCAGGTTTGCCGGAGAGGTTGCGCTCGCAGAGGCCGAGGCGATGCGCGGCGGCTACGAAGCGGTGCGGCTGACGCTTGCCCTGATGGCTTCGTCCCTGTTCGACGACTACCACCGAGTGACGCGTGTCCTCACGCTCAATGACGAGCATCGTGAGCTGATCGAGGACATCAAAGCAAGCGCGATGGTGCAATACGAATCAGGACGCGCTTCTCAGCAAGATGTCCTGCAAGCCGAGGTGGAGCTGGCGCACATCATCCATCAACGCGTCATGCTCGAATCGGAGCGGAGGGTGATTATGGCGCAGATCAACGGCCTGCTCCATCAGCGCCCCGAGCTGGAGCTCCCTGCGCCGCCTCGAAGGACGACACCACCCTCGATCGAAGTGCCTCAGACGGAAGAATTGCAGCGAGACGCGCTGGAGCATCGGCCCGAGCTTCATGCCGCGCAATCTCAGTTGCGGGCTGCGGACTCCGCGGTCGGGCTCGCCAAACGCAACTACTCACCCGCAATAGGACTCATGGGAGAATACAACTCGATGTGGGCCCGAACGGAGCATCAATGGATGACCGGGGTTTCGCTGAACCTGCCACTGCAGATCAGGTCGCGGAAGGGCGCCGTCGACGAAGCGCAGGCCCGTGCCGAGCAGGCCTCCGCCGAGCTCTCTGTGAAGCGAGACGAGGTGCGGGTCGAGGTCGATCAAGCACGCCAGCGCGTGCTCGAAGCGGAGCATGTGGTTCGGTTGTATGAGACGCGACTGATCCCGGCGGCGCGGGCGCAAATCGACGCAGCCGGGTTCGGTTACGACACCGGACGGAATAGCTTTCAGGCGCTGATCGACGCCGAACGTTCGCTTCGAACACTCGAGATCGAATACGAGCAGGTTTTGGCCAGCCTCGGGCAGCGGGCTGCAGAGCTCGATCGGGCACGCGGAATCTTACCGGGCCTGGGAAATCAAGGAGGGCCGAATGAGCTTCCGTGAACCTACTGGAAAGCGACGCTACTGGGCGCTCCTCGGCCTGCTGCTTCTCGGAATGGCTGGCGCCGCGATTTGGATGTTCAGCCGGGACACCGGGCAGCCGGAGGCAAGCCAGGAAGAGGTCGATCATCACGCGCACGAAGAGGGCGTCGCGTATTACACCTGTCCCATGCACCCTTCTGTGCAGCAGCCGTCGCCAGGGAAGTGTCCGATATGCGGCATGGACCTCACGCCGGTGAAGCAGGAGGACTTGAAGAGTGGGATCATCGTGGTCGACGAAGTGCGCCGGCAGCAGATTGGGGTCAGGACGGCAGCCGTGGAGCGGCGAAACGTCTCGCGTCAGATTCGTGCCGTGGGCCAAGTCAAGGTCGACGAGACACGTCTCTCGGACGTGAACCTTCGCATGAGTGGCTGGGTGCACCGGCTCCATGTCGAGGAGACCGGGCAACGTGTCAAGCGAGGGCAAGTCCTGTTTACACTTTACAGCCCCGAGCTCTACGCGGCCGAACGCGAATACCTGACCACGTTGAAACGGGACCGTGAGGCTCGTTCGGTCACGAGCTCGGAGCTGACGCGCGCCTCCGAACAACGGCTTCGTCTGCTCGGCATGAGCCAAGCACAGATTCGCGAGCTCGCACGGCGGGACGAGGCCTGGGAGAACGTTCCTGTGGTGGCTCCAGCTACCGGATACGTCATCCACAAAGATGTGGTGGAGGGCGGGCGCATCGAGGTCGGCACACGCGTCTACCGAATCGCCGACCTGAGCCGTCTCTGGGTCGATGCGGAAGTGTATGAATCCGATCTGGCCCAGGTGAAGAAAAATCAACCGGTGTCCGTGCAACTTCCCTATGTGCCCGGACAGAGCTTTGAGGGCACGGTGGACTATATCTACCCAACGCTGGACGCAGTCACACGGACGGGTCGTGTGCGTGTGGCGCTCGACAACCCAGGCTTGACGCTCAAGCCCGACATGTACGCTGATGTCGAGCTCGCTGTAGACCTCGGGGAACGACTCGTGATTCCCAGTTCGGCGGTGATCTACACGGGGCCCCGCCGCCTGGTATTCGTCGACCTCGGCGAAGGAAGGCTTCGTCCGCAAGAGATCGAAGTCGGCGTACGGGCAGGCGATTACGTCGAAGTGACGCACGGCCTCGAACCGGGCGATGTCGTCGTGACTTCCGGGAATTTTCTCATCGCGGCCGAGAGCCGCATTCGATCCGCCACCGGGTATTGGGGAGGCGGGCATGGCGCTCACTGAAGACGAGGCGAGCCCGAAGCCTACTTTGATTGCCCGCCTCATCGAGGCGAGTGCGCGTCAGCCTTTCATGACGCTCTTGTTCGCAATCGTGGCGGGTGTTTGGGGCTACTACTCGCTCCGGAACGCGCCGCTCGACGCGATTCCAGATCTCTCGGACACGCAGGTCATCATCTTCACGGAGTGGCAGGGCCGAAGCCCCGACTTGGTCGAAGATCAGATCACTTACCCGATTTCGACCTTTCTGCTGGCAGCACCGAAGGTCAAGTTCGTGCGAGGCCAGTCTTTCTTCGGGCTCTCGTTCGTTTCGGTGATCTTCGAAGACGGGACCGACATGTACTGGGCGCGAAGCCGAGTCCTGGAATACCTCAACTCCGCGCTCGCCGACCTGCCGGACCGCGTGCGCCCCACCCTAGGCCCGGATGCGACCGGCGTGGGCTGGGTGTTCCAGTACGCCTTGGTGGACAGGAGCGGTAAGCACGACCTGCAAGAGCTGCGCTCGTTCCAGGACTGGAATCTGCGGTACGCGCTCGAGAGCGTGCCTGGGGTCGCGGAAGTGGCGTCCGTCGGCGGCTTCGTCAAGGAATATCAGGTGCAGGTCGACCCCGTGAAGCTTCGTGCCTACGACGTGGGCATCGCGGATGTCGTGCGGGCGGTACGCGAGTCCAACGAAGACGCCGGAGGGCGCACGATCGAGATTGCGGGTCATGAACAGATGATCCGGGGGCGCGGGTACATCCATAGCGAAGACGATCTGCGAAAGATCCCGGTCAAGCTCGGCGAAGGCGGTACGCCGGTCTTGCTCGATCAACTGGCGGTCGTCAGCATCGGCCCTTCGATGCGTCGGGGAATCGCCGAGCTCGATGGCGAGGGCGAGGTGGTCGGTGGCATCGTCATCATGCGCTACGGCGAAAACGCGCTGTCGGTGATCGACGCGGTCAAGCAGAAGATCGAAGATGTGAGGGCCGGCCTTCCCGATGGCACCGAGCTGGTCATCACCTACGACCGCTCCGACCTCATCAAGAGAGCCATCGGCACGCTCCGAAGCACGTTGATCGAAGAGATGATCGTGGTCAGCGTGATCATCTTCTTGTTTCTGCTTCACGCGCGAAGCGCGCTCGTTCCCATCATCACGCTACCGCTTGCAGTGATGCTCTCCTTCATCCCGATGTACTATCAAAACCTGACGGCGAATATCATGTCGCTGGGCGGAATCGCTGTCGCGATCGGCGCCATGGTCGATGCATCGATTATCGTCATCGAGAACATCCACAAGAAGTTGGAGGTTTGGGATGCCGAGGGACAGCCGGGGTCGAGACAGCAAACGATCGTGGCGGCCATGCAAGAGGTCGGCCCGTCGATCTTCTTCTCGCTTCTGGTGATCACGGTCTCGTTCCTGCCGGTGTTCACCCTGGAAAGCGCGGAGGGGCGTCTCTTCAAGCCGCTGGCCTTCACGAAGACCTACTCGATGGGGTTTGCCGCGATCCTTTCCATCACCCTTATCCCGGCGCTGGCTGTACTCCTGATCCGGGGAAAAATTCGCCGCGAAGAAGAGAACCCCCTCAACCGCTGGCTGATCGCGTCGTATGCGCCAGTCGTTCGGTTCGTCGTGGCGCACCGGCGGGCTGTGGTCGTCTTTGCGCTCGTCGCCATGGGACTGACGGTTCCCGCCTTCTTCAAGCTGCAAAGCGAGTTCATGCCTCCGCTGAACGAGGGCACGATTCTCTACATGCCAACGGCGCCTCCGGGGATGTCCGTGACGGAGGCCTCGAACGTGCTCCAGGCCATGGACCGCCAGCTCAAGTCTTTCCCCGAGGTGGTCTCGGTGTTCGGCAAGGCGGGGCGAGCGGAAACCGCCACGGATCCCGCGCCGCTCGGCATGTTGGAAACGACCATCGTGCTCAAGCCGCGAGACGAATGGAGAGCCGGCCTCACTTGGAAGGGCCTAATCCAGGAGATGGACGAAACCGTGCGCTACCCGGGTATGCCCAACATCTTCTGGATGCCGGTGCAAACGCGCACCGAAATGCTCGCGACCGGCATTCGAAGCCCCTTGGGCATCCAAGTGTTTGGAAATGACCTCGAGACGATCGAGCACACCGCGGTGCAGATCGAGCAGGCCGTGTCCAAGATTCCGGGGACGCGGAGCGCGTTTGCGGAGCGATCCGCAGGTGGGTTTTTCATTGATTTCGAAGTCGATCGCGAAAAGGCCGCGCGCTACGGGCTCCGCGTGGCCGACGTCAACGAGGTCATCATGACGGCCGTCGGCGGCATGACCGTCTCGGAGACCGTAGAAGGACGGGAACGCTATCCCATCACCGTTCGCTATGCGCGCGAGTTCCGTGATGATCCATCGCTACTCGGAGAGATTCTCATTAGCACGCAGACGGGCGCGCAGGTGCCGATCAGCCAAGTCGTGGACCTGAAGTTCGTGATGGGACCTCCGATGGTTCGCAGTGAAGACGGCAAGCTCGTGGGCTTCGTCTTCGTGGACACCGACCGACCGATCGCGCAGTACGTCGAGGACGCAAAGCGTGTCATCGCCGACGAGGTCACACTGCCTGCGGGTGTGTGGTTGGGCTGGGCCGGTCAGTTCAAGTACCTCGAACGCGCCAAGGAAAAGCTCAAGTTGGTCGTGCCCGTGACGCTGTTCTTGGTGATGATGCTTCTCTATTGGAACACCAAGTCCTGGGCGGAGACTGCGATGGTCATGCTCGCCGTGCCATTTTCCCTCATCGGAGCGGTCTGGCTTCTGTTCTTCCTCGACTACAACATGAGCGTTGCGGTCTGGGTCGGCATGATCGCCTTGGCTGGCCTCGACGCGGAAACGGGTGTCGTCATGCTGCTGTACTTGACCCTCGCCCACAAGAAATCACAGGACGCCGGAACGCTCCAAACTCCGGCGGACCTCACCGAAGCGATCGTCGACGGGGCCGCAAGGCGAATCCGGCCGAAGCTGATGACCGTGATGACCACCACGATTGCACTCTTGCCGATCCTCTGGAGCACAGGCACGGGAGCAGACGTCATGAAGCGAATTGCTGCGCCGATGGTGGGCGGTCTGGTGACTTCGTTCTTGCTGGAGCTCACGGTCTATCCAGCGATTTTTGCTGCATGGAAGGGTCGCTCTCTTCCTGCGCTTCAGGTCAATCACGCAGATGGAAATGGAGACGAGGTATGATGAATGGACGACCAGCGGTTCTGCTCGTAGGCGCCGTAATCGGTGTGGCGAGCATTTTCATTGGATGCAGCAAGAGCCGGGAGGCGGTTCCCGAACCGTCGACGCTCCCTGCCGAGACGAGCGCGAGAATCGACGAGGCCGTCGCGGCCTATGACCTAGCGCGCGGTGCACTCGCAGAAGATCGCGGAGACGTGAAAACGCCGGCAACCCAGCTTGCGGACGCGGCACGTCTGGCCTCGGCATCGGCTCCGGATAGCCTCCGCCGGCCTCTGGAGGATCTGTCGAGCGCCGCGCAACGGCTCGCCGGCTCGGAAAGCTCGGACCTGAGCGAAGCGAGAAAGGCGTTTGGCGATGTGAGCCAGGCACTCATCGCCGTACTGTCCGCCGAGCCGAGCCTCCAGCAGGGCCGACACGTCTACGAATGCCCCATGGCGAAAGGCTACAAGAAGTGGGTGCAGGTGTCTGAAGGTGTCTCAAACCCATACATGGGCACCGACATGCTCCAATGCGGCACCGAGGCTGATTTCTGAGCGCGAACCTCAATGGAGGAGCAGCACGTAAAGCATGGCCCCGCCCGCGACCAGAATGGCGCCAAAGGCAACGACAATCGGGCCTCGAATCGCCACCGGAAACATGCCGCGTTCGAGGTTTTTCGCGACCCAGAGATATCGGCTCACGGCGTACATCAGGGACAGGCCACCGAAGCTGATGAAGCCGAGTCCCGCGGCCACCGCGATCGCTTCGCCCCCAGCCCCGAGCCGTTCCAGCAGAACCCCCAGCCCAACGAGGCCGAGCGCCGTCCGCACCCATGCCAGGAACGTCCGCTCGTTGGCCAGGTGGTCGCGCGCGGTGCTGTCACGGTTTTCGATGAGGTCGCGGGCCATCGAGCCTGCACATAGCATAGCTCGCCCGGAAAGGTGATCGTAGGAGTCAGGGTTGACGAGGCAGTGAGTAAAAGCCAAGGCGGGCCCGTCGAGCTATTCGGAGATGAAGTGTCCAGCGTGTTCGAGAAAGCAAACCATTCATATTGACGACGGCGAGGGAACTTGTGACTCTCGGCGGGCTCCCACGCGACGGGAAAGGTTTTGGAGAATGAAGCGCCGTTTTGTACCTATTTTTCTGCTTCTGGTCGCCGCCTTCGCGCTGCCAGGCACCAGCACACCCACCAAGGCCGAAGAGGCCTACACGCTACGGATCGCGTCCCTCGCGCCCGCGGGCTCATCGTGGATGAAGATTCTCAACGCCTGGAACAAGACGCTTCAAGAGAAGACCGACGGAAAGCTCAAGATGCGATTCTACCCTGGTGGCTCCCAGGGTGACGAGCGCGACTTCGTCCGCAAGATGCGGGTCGGACAGCTCGACGGTGGCGTGGTCACCATGACCGGGATGAGCTTGCTAATACCCGCGATGAATGTCCTGGTGCTGCCGGGCTTGCTCCCCACCTATGAGCAGCTCGACCGAGTTCGCGGCAAGATGGCCCCTGAGTTCGAAGGGATGTTCGCGAAGGAGAACATGAAGCTCGTCGGCTGGGGCGACGCTGGCAAGACGCGCCTGTTCTCCGCGAAGCCCATCAAGTCGCCCCACGATATCAAGGCCATGCGCCCCTGGGTCTGGAAGGACGATCCGATCTTCGTCGAATTCTATCAAGTCATCGGCGCAAGCGCGGTTCGGCTCGGCGTGCCCGAGGTCTACCCGGCGCTGCAAACCCGAATGGTCGACGTGATTTCTTCCTCGGCGCTCACCGCGGTGGCGTTGCAGTGGTACACGCGTGTGAAATACATGACCGCGCACAACTCCGCGATCATCGCCGGTGGAACGATGATGCGCAAAGACAAGTATGACGAGCTCCCACCCGAGCTTCGAGAAGCGTTCGACAGCACCGCCGAACGCGCACACGAGTTGCTCAACAAAGTCATTCGCAAAGACGACGAGAAGGCTTACAAGATCGTCCTCACCAAAGGCATCGAAGCAGTGGAAGCCGGGGATGCCCAAGCTGCGTGGGACGCCGCGGATAAGCAGGTTCGCGACAACCTCACCGGACGGATGTTCTCGAAAAGCCTCATCAATGCGGTGACAGAAGCTGCGAAGCCGTAACGGCCGCGCTCTGAAGACGTGAGCAGCGCCGGGCACCTGACGCTCGAATCGAACGGGATTCGTATGCACGCGGTCAGCCGCGGCAAGGGGCCTGCCGTCTTGTTCTGTCACGGCTTTCCGGGTCTCTGGTACTCCTGGCGGCATCAACTGCCAGTGGTCGCGGCCGCTGGCTTCAGAGCAATCGCCGTCGACATGCGTGGCTACGGCCGAAGTGACCGACCCCTCTCCGCAAGGGAATATATTAACCAAACGATCGTCGCCGATTTGACCGGAGTCCTCGACGCGCTTGGGGAACGGGACGCCGTGTTCGTCGGCCACGACTTCGGCGCGCAGGCAGCGTGGGCGGCCGCGCTCCACGCACCGGAGCGGGTCCGCGGGGTCGTATCGCTAGCCGTGCCCTACGGGCTTGGATTTGCTGGAGGCGAGAAGACGAGAGGGAAACCGGCCACCGCAAGCCAAGAAGCGGCGGCAAGGGGCCGCAAACCAAGCGAGACCTATGCCGCCATCGCGGAGAGGCACTTCCTTCATCTGCACTACTTCCAAAAAGTGGGACCGGCCGAAGCCGAGCTCGGCAGTCAGCCTCGATTGTTTCTGAAGCGGATCTACTGGGCCTTGAGCGCGCGCGGACGCTTGCTCGACTTCAAGAAGTTCCCCGGGGAAGGCACCGGTTACTTGGACGTGCTCGCGGATCCGAAAGAGCCCTTGCCGTGGCCCTGGCTCAGCAAAGAGGACCTCGACTTTCTGGTCGAGGAGTACATGCAGGCGGGGCCCAAGGCCGCGTTCATCGGTGGCCTCAACTCCTACCGCGCGATGGACCTCAACTGGGAGCACGACCGGGACTACGGTCGCCGCCCAATCGAGCAGCCCGCCCTGTTCATCTGCGGGGAAAAAGACCCCGTCCTTCAGATCATCACGCCCAAAACCCTCGAAACCATGCCAAGCCGGGTCCCGGACCTCCGGAGCATCGAGCTCGTCACCGGCGCGGGCCATTTCGTCCAACAGGAGCAGCCCCAAGCGGTGAACCAACACCTCCTCGAGTTCCTAAAGAACCTCGTCTAACAAAGGGGACAGTCCCCTTTTTGAAAGGGTTAGTTCGTTCATGCGGCGGTGAAAAAGGGGACTGTCCCCATTTTTAGGCTTGGAACTGCGTGGCTAGGTTGCTCGAGAGTTTGTAGACGAGGCCGTAGATCGAGAGTTGTGGATTGGCGCCGATGCTGGTGGGGAAGAGGGAGCCGTCCATGATGTAGAGGTTGTCCAGATGGTGGAACTTGCCATCGCTGCCAGCGACGCTTCGCTTCGGGTCGTCGCCCATCGGACAGCCACCCATGACGTGGGCGCTACCGACAGTGGCCTTGTGTACGACCACATCAAGCGCGGCAACGGCCGCCTTGGCCTCTTTCCAGGACGCGTAGTGCTTCGCCTGCTTGTGCGCAGGCCGTGCAGACTTGGCGCCCGTGGCAAACTGCATCTCGAGCATCACGTTGAAGGCCCGCCGCACGCCTTCCATCAGGTAGTCGTTGATCGGATAGTCGACGACGGGCTGCCCTTTGTCGTTGAGCTCGACCGCACCACCCTGGCTTTCTTCGTGAAACCCGTCGCGCATCAGAGCGATCATGCACTGCGTGTTCCTGAGCTGGTCCATGCTGCTGGTGATCTCCTCACCTGCGGCCGCGTAGAACCCTGCGGCAAACGCGGGTTGCAGCGGGGGCACCTCGAGCTTGAACCCGACCGGGCCCGTGTGGACGTTCTGCCACTGGAAGTGGTCGGAGTAGATCGACTGAGGGGCGCCGTAGAACGGGTCGATCGATTCCTCGTAGATCGCCATGGTGAGCGTCGTCGGGTGCAAGAACGTGCGCTTGCCGATGAGGTCGTGCGGATCGGGGACCTTCGAGCGCAGCAAGACCGCCGGCGAGTTGATCGCGCCGCCTGCCAGAATGGTACGCGTGGCTCGAACGATGATATTTTGCCCGGTCGTCCCCCGGACGTCGGCGGTGAGAGCCTCTGCTTCGACACCCGTCACGACGTCGCCGTTGCGCAGCACGTTCACGACGCGCGCGCGATGCACGAGCGTGGCCTTGTTATCCAAGGCCGCTGGAATCGTCGTGACGAGCATGGATTGCTTGGCGTCGACCGGGCAACCAAGCCCGCAGTAACCAAGGTTCAAGCAGCCCCGTACGTTCCGGTGAATCGTGTCCCATGAGTAGCCAAGCTTCTCTGATGCTCGCTGCAACATGCCGTTGTTGTTGTTGGGCGCTTGAGGCCATTTGTGAATGTTGAGACGCTGCTCCATGTGCTGGAAGTACGGCGCCATCTCTTGGACCGAGCAGCCGCTCACGCCCATCTGCTCCGCCCAGAACTTCAGCGTTTCGGGCGGGGTGCGGAAGCTCGTCGTCCAGTTGACCGTCGTGGAGCCTCCAACCGAGCGGCCCTGCAAGATGACCATGCCCCCGTCTTTGGTGCCGCGACCGGTCCCTTCCTGATAGAGGTCGCGGTAAGCCGCGCGCTCCTGCATGTCGAACTGGCTCGAGGTCTTGAGGGGCCCTGCTTCGAGGAGAACCACGCGCAAGCCGGCCTTGCTCAAGGTCTCGGCTGCTGTGCCTCCGCCGGCACCGGTGCCGACGATGACCACGTCTGCTTCGAGCTCGAGCGCAGACGTGAGCTTGCTGGCGTCACGGATGTCCCAGCCGTGTTCGGCCGCCTTGTTGTACGGGTCGGTGCTGCTGCCCAGAATCACTTTGGAAAGATCGGTCACGGTGCGGCCTCCTCCTCCCTGGGAGCGACCATGGGCACTGGACTGGCGACCTTCCTGGGCGGGCCGGGGTATCCGGTCGTCGCTGCGTTCTCAGGAATGAGATACCAAGAGCTGATGGTGAGCCTGATGACCGCCGCGTAGATCGCGTTCAACAAGCCGATGCCGCTGTCGCGCAAACGCGCCAGGGCGCTTTCGGCGTCTTCTAGCGAAGCTTTCGACCAGGAAGACCACTGACCTGTCATCAGCCCGCGGCTCAGCCCAAAGCTCAGCACGTCGAAGGCCTGATGCACGCCTGCAACGACGGACTCGGAGAGATCGACCAGCAAGGTATCGAACGATTTCAGGGTTTGGTCGATGGCGGTCGTGTCCCCCGGTGCGATCTTACCTTTCATCACGGCAGGCGTCAGGGCGCGCAAGAGCTCCACGTCTTCGGCACGAAGGACCTTCATCCCCAACGCAGGCGCGCTGGACGTACAACCCGATAAGGTCGCACCGGCACTCATCGTCGAAAGCGCAGCGGCACCGGCTACCGACAGCTTGAGAAAATCACGTCGATCGGTTGGCATTGGAGCGGACAGTGTACCCATACGATGGTGCCACGGGTCCAGCAGAAAGCGACCCTTTAGGCCCCCCGGCTGCGGATGTAGTACTCGCTCGTGGTGACACTGGTGATCTTCCAAATCGGGAGGAAGGCCGCGACGCTTTGCATCATGATCCCCATGTTTCGCAGGAGCTCGAATCGATTGCGAGCCCCATAAAACACGTACGGATTCGTCATGTGTTCCGGGGACGGCCAGGATTCCTCGACGATCCCTTCGTACGGTACGGCACCGGGTGTCAGGACCTCCTCGACGACGTTGCGGACATAGCGGGCGCGCGGCTGCATCTTTTCGGACATCGGCCCCTGACGATTGAACCAGTGCCGCATCCAGCGGTCCTTGGGGATGCGCTTCGGTCTCTCCAGCGGAGTCACCGAAATGACGTACGGCGAGCGCTTCCCATCGGGCCAGTCACGCGGAGTGCCATGCTCGTTTCCTCCATAGTCGGTGTAGAGGTGCTCGCGGACGCGGTAGCCGGCGATGTCGAAGTCCGCGTCGAGCAAGATCGCTTCGAGCGTGCCACGCACGTTCAGATCGTCGACCCAGATACTGACCTCGGCTGCGAAGGGATCCGTGAGCTGGGTCGTCGGGGTTGGTGACGGCACGGTGGCGAAGTCGTCATCGATGTTCATCAGAAGATACCGCGCGCCGGAATCGAGAAGCCTTGGCGCGCAGCGCTCGACCAAGGCAAGCCGGCGCGCTGCGGGTTCCATCGGCTGGCGAGGCCAGAGCAAGTAGATGAGCTTGATCATGGCGTCGCCTTCAAGCGGTCGTGTGTCGCTCGGAACTCGTGCATCAGCTCGGGAATGCCTTCCGCGGCGCTGGTTCGCGGCTCGTAGCCGAGCTCGGTGCGGGCCTTGTCGACGCGGAACGAGGCGTCGTTGCAGATCGACAAGACCGAACGCCTGGTGAGCATGGGAAACGGGCCGCCAAAGTAGTGGGCGACCTCCCCGAGATACGCGATGCCGTAGGCCAGCGAGCGGGGAATGTGGAGCTTCGGCCAGGAGTACCCGAGGCCTTCGACGATTGGCCGGTACCAGCCGACGGGATTGGTCGGCTCGTCGTCGCTCACGAAGTACGCTTGGCCTCCAACCAACTTCGGTTCCTCGCCGAGCTTTTTTGCCACGAGGAAGTGAACGTCCACCACCGAATCGACGTGGACGTTGTCTGTTACGGACTTGCCGTCGCCTATCTTGAGCTTGAACTGCCCAGCAGCGAGGTGCTCGAGGAAGTCCTGCACCATCATGGCCCCCTCGCCGGGCCCCCAAACACCACCCGGTCGAACCGCCGCGGTTCGCAGGCCGTTAGGGTCGTCGGCTTCGAGGACCATCTTTTCGGCCCGGCTCTTGGTTTGCGAATAGAGGTCGCGCAGGCCGTCGGTTCCAACGTAGGGCACCGTTTCGTCTCCCTCGCGAATCGGACGGTCGACCGCGACGGTAATCGAGCTGGTGAAGATGAGCTTCTTCACCCCCGCGGCCTGGCAGGCCTGGATCACGCATTCGGTGCCAAGAACATTGACGCCATAGACGTGGCGGCGGACGCTCGCGCGCGCGAGCGTGAGGGTGTTGATGATCGCGGCAGTGTGAAAGACGGTATCGACGTCCTCACAGGCCGCACGGAGATCGCTCATTCGCCGGATGTCACCAACGATGCTCCGGACCGGCCCATCGCCCTCAAACGGCGCAAGATCGAGCGCGCGCACCTCGCAGCCGAGCTCCAAGAGCCGGCGAACCAGATGCTTGCCAACGTAGCCGTTGCCACCGGTCACCAGGCAGACGGGACCAACTTGATTCGGATCGACGGGGAGCTCCATGTGCCGCTGCCGAACTTGAACCGGCATGCTAGCTTGCGCAATCCAGATGAGCCGCCTGAGCCCGATCGTAGTCGAAGACCTGGACGGCGCGCACTGGGATGACGTTGCAGATCTGGTCGTCGTGGGCTTGGGCGCCGCAGGCATCACGGCTGCCATCGAAGGGCGTGAGCACGGCGCCGAGGTCGTTATTTTGGATCGTTTCGAAGGAGGCGGCGCCACCTCGATTAGCGGAGGAGTCTTCTACGGAGGGGGCGGCACCCACATTCAGAAAGAGGCCGGTGTCCAGGACAGCGTGGAGAACATGTACCGATATCTATCGATGGAGGTGCAGGACGCGGTGTCGGACGAAACGCTGCGGGACTTCTGTGATACCAGCGCGGCCAACGTGAAGTGGCTGACCGACCGTGGCGTTCCGTTCTTGCCGAATCTCTGCCCGATCAAGACCTCCTATCCGACCGACGAGTACCATCTCTACTATTCCGGGAACGAGACCTTCCCTCCTTACAGCCAGCACGCAAAGCCGGCGCCGCGGGGCCACCGTGCCGACGGCGGAGCCTTTCCCGGCGCGAACATCATCGAGCCGCTGCGCCAAACGGCGGTTGCGGAAGGCGTGCGGATCGAGCTCCAGGCGCGTGTCAGCCGCTTGATCGTTGACAGAAACGGCCGCGTGAGCGGCGCGGAGTACCAACGCATCGCTTCGGGCTTCTGGCGCGGCCTTCACAAGCGGCTGCACGACTTCGAGACTACCATCGGGAAGATCGCGCCCGCCCTGGCGGGGTGGCTTCGAAATCGCTGCGATGGAATCGAGCGCCGGCATTCGGAGCCAAAGCGGATTCGATCCCGTCGCGGCCTGATCCTCTGCGCCGGCGGCTTCGTCTTCAATCGTGAGATGGTCGCCGAGCACCTGCCTGAGTTCGTCCCCGGCCTGCCGCTCGGAACGGCCGGTGACGACGGCCTGGGGATTCGTCTCGGCCAAAGCGCCGGGGGGAGGCTCGAGCAGATGCACCGAGCCTCGGCGTGGCGTTTTCTCTACCCGCCAAACGCATTTGCCCAGGGTGTGTTGGTGAACGACAAAGGCGAGCGCTTTGCCAACGAATTCTGGTACGGCGCAAAGATCGGCGAGGCCATGGTGGAAGAGAATCACGGCGTTGCCACGCTCATCATCGATGAAAAGCTCAAGAAGCTCGCCCACGAGCAGTCCAAGCCGGGCGAGCTCCAGTGGTTTCAGCGGGCCGCCGCGCTGATGAACCTCTACCTCAACTGCAAGAAGGCCGAAGACGTCGATGCCTTGGCGAAGATGCTCGATGTGCCGCGCGAGGCGCTTCAAAAGACGCTCGATGAGAACAACGCGGTGGCGCAAGGGATTCGCGCGGACCGTTTCGACAAAGCGCCTGACAGCGTGCACCCGCTGAGCAGCGGACCGTACTACGCGATCGACTGTTCACTCGGCTCGAAGCGCCACCTCTGCGCGGTAATGACACTCGGTGGGCTCGCGGTCGACGAAAGAACGGGGCAAGTCCTCAGCGAAAATGGAGGCGTCGTCCCCGGTTTGTATGCGGCTGGCCGGAACGCCGTGGGCATCTGCTCCCGCCAATACGTCAGCGGCCTGTCGATCGCCGACTGCGTCTACTCGGGCCGCCGAGCTGGGAAAAGCGCTAGCAGGCAAGGAACCAAACGCGGAAAAGCCTAGGCACGCATTCTGAGCTCTGCGAGGCTAATCAGCACCAGAATCGAGGCCAGGCTCCAAAGGAAGAGCTGCCCTCGAAAGGGTAAGCTCAAATCGCCGAAGAGCAGCCAGCCTGTCAGCGCCAAGCCGCCACTGAGGTTGATCGCGATGGCCCCGCCAAGGCCGAGACCAACCAGCTGACCATCGCCGCGGACACCTTCCCAGATCAGTGCGATCCCGATTCCAAACAACACTGCTCCAAGAATCATTGGATAGAACGGCGTATCGGAAGCTGGAACACCCAACCAACCCGCGACGGGATCGAAGCACAGGAGCGCGACACCCAACAAGAGGTTGACGAAGCCATCGATGAATAGAAGACGAGCGCGTCCGCGGGTGGCCATGGGTCGGAACGATACCACCGGTCCGGGGTACTTGCGGAGACCGAGATCAGGCTGAAATTCGGGCCGAAAAGACAGGGAACGCGCTCGGTTGAATCGCAGGCACGGAGGGACGTCTATCTGCTTAGAGAGAGGGCTTTCACGATGAAACTTAATCTAATTCGACGCTCTAGCTGGTTGGGAATCGCAGTGTTCACCTCGATGCTTTCCGGCTGCATTTTCATTGGGGACTACGACGATGTCTTCGAACCGGGTCCCAAAGCGATCACCTACGAAGTCTGCTACTCGAACGTCGATTGCTACGCAGGCGAGTACTGCGAAGAGCTCGCCTTGCCCGCCGATCGCTACACGGATTTCGTGAACGCGATCTGCACGGTCGACTGCTTCGATGATCTCGATTGTCCGTTCTCCGAATTCAACGGTCTGCCAGGCGCGTGTCTGGATCATGCGGTCCTTGGAGGTCCGATCGGGGCACGGGTCTGCGTGGAGCGCTGCGAGATCGACGCCGACTGCGACGTACCCGCTGGCTTTGGATGCGAGTTCATCGCCGGGGACCGGCTCTGCGTCCCGATTCGATGAGCGCCTTGGGCTCGACACGACGATAGGGGCGCTATGATAGCCTTCAAACCGAGGAGGGCTTCATGGCAACGGTACTGATCACGGGCGCAAACAAGGGCATCGGCCTTGAGCTCAGCCGCCAGCTCCGCGAGCGCGGCGACGACATCATCGCGCTTTGCCGAAAAGCGAGCCCGGAGCTCGAGGCGCTCGGTGTGCGACTCTTCGAGAAGGTCGATGTGACCGACCAGGCGGCGCTCGAAGCGGTGTCGCAGGAGCTCGGCGACACTCGAATCGACGTCCTCATCAACAACGCCGGCATCTTTGGAAACGAATCGTTCGACGGCCTCGACTTCGACCGAATCCGGGAGCAGTTCGAAGTCAACGCCCTGGGCGCCCTTCGGGTCACGTCGACCCTGTCCCCTCATCTCGGGAAGGGCTCGAAGGTCATCCTCATCACCAGCAGGATGGGCTCGATCGGGGACAACGGCTCTGGTAGCTACTATGGCTACCGCATGGCGAAGGCGGCCTTGAACATGGCCGGCGTGAACCTCGCGCACGACTTTCGCAGTAAGGGCGTGTCGGTCGCAATTCTTCATCCGGGCCTCGTCGCGACGGGCATGACCGGCCACCACGGCATCCCGCCCTCAGAATCGGCCAAGGGCTTGATCTCGCGAATCGACGGGCTTCGCCTGGAGGACACTGGGGGCTTCTGGCACGCGAACGGCGAACCGCTTCCCTGGTAGCCGCACCCACAATTTCGCACATGTCACCCTGGTAGGACCCGTGTGGTTTTGTTTCATTGAAGCGTGGGCAAAAGCGTGAACACGGCGCTTGGGGTTTGCGCGCTGGTCGCGTTGACCGCGATCGCTGGCTGCTTCGTGGATCGCAGCGGTCTCGCTGGCTTGGAACGTCCAGGCCCGCGCGTGAGCTGTTCACCGGCTTGCGAACACGGCGGTGTGTGCCTCGTGACCGACTGCTTCTGCGAGCCGGTGGACTATTCGGGCCCCAGTTGTTCGGAATGGATCGACGACTGCCGGGGAGTCGACTGCATGAACGGCGACTGCGTCGATCGGGTTCGCTCGTCGTCGTGCGACTGCCATGAAGGATGGGGCATCGACCCGGGCGGCCTGTGCACGGTGTGGCTCCTGAGCTGCGAGACTCCAAACGCCTGCATCAACGGAAGCTGCGATGACAGCTCCGGCCAAGTGGTTTGCGTCTGCGAGCCGGGTTTTGAAGGCACGAACTGCAACGTCCCGGTGGGCTGCGGAAGCCCACCCGAAGGGCCGCCCAACTCTGAGACTGGGGAAATCACAGGCACTGAGTTTGGCGACGTCGTGACGATCAGCTGTGAGTGGGGCTTTGGGCCAGGCTATGAAAGCATTGCCTGCCAAGCCGATGGCAGTTGGGAAACGTCAGAGCTGCAATGCGACGATCTCGACGAATGCGCGTTCGCCTTCGGTTTCTGCAACCCATTCGGCACCGAGAGCTGCACAAACGAGTACGGTTCCTATGAGTGCAACTGCCTGGACGGTTGGAACGGGACCTTTTGCCACGAGCGTGACTGAGCGTCGCCAGGCTGTTGTCGCGCGCAGATAGATCCTTCAAGCTGCGCCCGCTGTGCCCGTCGACTGGGAAAGTCTGCCAACCGAGGAGCTCCTCGACGTTCGCCTGAGCGAGCTCGGTCTCACCGTTGCCGATACGTGGCTCGAAGACTGCGTGGGGCGCCTTCGCGAAGAGCTCGACATCGCGGGGCTGCGGCGGTTTCGTATCCACTTCTGGCTCAGCGATGAATGGTGCTCTCCAGACGGCATTCCCGGCGTCGGAGTGCCATTCTATCTCGCGCACCCCCGGCTGATGCGGTTGGAACGGCAGATGATGTTCGAGGTGGAGGGGGGCACTCGCGTCGAGTGCATGCGTCTGCTTCGCCACGAAGCCGGGCATGCGCTCCAGCACGCATACAACCTCCAGCGGCGAAAGCTCTGGCAGCAGGCATTCGGCCGCGCTTCCGAGCCCTACCCGGACTTCTACCGACCCAACCCCTCGAGCAAAGGATTCGTGGAACACCTCGACGGCTGGTACGCGCAGGCCCATCCGGTGGAAGACTTCGCCGAAACGTTTGCCGTCTGGCTAGCCCCGCGCTCGAATTGGCGAAAGCAATATGCACGCTCATCCGCGCTCGAGAAGCTCGAGTACATCGACGCACTCATCGCCGACCTCGCGGATAAGAAGCCGCAGGTAAGCTCACGCGCGCGCCCGTACTCGCTGCCACGACTCCGCCACACGCTGCGCCGCCACTACGAACGCCGGCAGGACCACTACAGCCCTGGTTTTAGCGACGAGTATGACAGGGACCTTCTCAAGATCTTCAGCGACTCCCCGCGCTATCGGAACAACGAGACGGCAGCTGGATTCCTGCGTCGCAATCGCCGCCAAATTCGAGAACAGATTTCGATTTTCACGGGCGAATATCAGTTCACCGTCGACCAGGTGCTTCGTGATATTATCGGCCGGTGTCGCGAGCTGAGGCTCCGACTCATCAAGGGGGAGCGTCAGACGAAGCTCGACTTTGCCATCATGTTGACGGTGCACACGGTGCACCTTCTGCACCGGCGGGACACATGGCATCCACTGTAAAACGAAGGCGAATCATCGTTCTCGTGCACCAGAGTCTCATCCCGCCCGAAGACGTCAGCGACCTATCCGACGAACAAGTCGCGCCTTTCAAGACGGAGCTCGAGGTGCGCAAGGGTCTGCGGGCGCTTGGACACGAGGTCATCATGATCGGCCTGAGCGACGAGCTCGCGCCACTTCGCACTGCAATTGAAGAATTCAAGCCACACGTCGTGTTCAACCTTCTCGAGGAGTTCGACGGAGAGGCGATTTTCGATGCGCACGTGGTCGGATACCTGGAGCTTCAGCGTGCGCCCTATACCGGTTGCAACCCGCGAGGGCTCCTCTTGGCCCGCGATAAGGCACTTTCGAAGAAGGTCCTGACTTATCACCGGATTCAGGTGCCGCGGTTCCGTGTCTTTCCCCGCTACCGGAAGATCAAGCCTCCCCAGCGGCTGGAGTTCCCGCTCATCGTCAAATCGCTAATCGAAGAAGGAAGCTACGGAATCGCACAGGCCTCCGTAGTGCACAGCAACAAGGCCCTCGAAGAAAGAGTGGCCTTCATTCACGAGAAAATTCGCACGGACGCCGTCGTGGAGCAATACATCGAGGGCCGGGAGCTCTACGTCTCGGTCCTCGGAAATCATCGATTGCAGGTGCTTCCGACCTGGGAGATCTTCCTAAACAAGCTTCCCGATGACGCGCCCAAGATCGCCACTCGCAAGGTCAAATGGAATCTGGAGTACCAGCAAAAGTACGGCGTGCGCATCGGCCGAGCGAAGGGGCTTTCCGAAGAAACGGAACGCCGGATCGCGCGGCTCTCGCGGCGGATTTGCCGACGACTCGGCACCGACGGATGCGTGCGAATCGACTTTCGGCTCGACGAGTCGGGCGGGTTGTACTTCTTGGAAGCCAACCCGAACCCCGACATCGGCGAGTTCGAAGAGTTCGCGGGCGCAGCGAAGGCCGCCGGCATGAGCTACACCGATCTTCTCCAGAAGATCGTCAACTTGGGCATCCGCCGCGCCGAACGCGGCTGAGCCCCGTGCGCCACTCGACTTCTACTGCGGATACATCTCGTGCAGGTACGCGCGGAAACAGTCGGTCTCTGCGCGGCTCCAGTACCCGCCCGTGACGGGCATCCGGATCGTCCCGATGGGCCGCTCGGTGAGCTCGGACAGCATGAGGCTGCAGTCGGGATCGCCGCCGTCGATGACGTCGTACCCAGGTGTCTCACCGGGAATCGTCAGCGCAGAAAGAGCGCCCTCGACCGACCCAGACAGGTTCATCGTCCAACTCGTGGCCGCCGCCGGTGCGACATGGCAGCCGCCCACTGCACAGCCGTCGAGCTTCGCGCGAAGCGCCGAGTCGTCCTGCAGGGAATAGCCCGGCAAATCGCAGGATGGTGCGGCGACTTCCTGATTGTCGCAGTACACGAGGTTCAAACTAAAAGGCTCCCCTGTGCTGCTCTCTCCGCAGGCTGCGAGACCCGAGCCACAAGCTACCAAAACCATGAATCGCACCCAATTCGTCTGTGTGTAAGACATTTGCACTGTCACTCCCGATAAAAAATTCTGTTGAGGCTCTAATGATGAGGGAAAAAAATCACTTCTCCAAAGGAAAAATTCACCCCTACTTTCTTCTTTGATCTTCGCAAACTAGAGAGAAGATGCAAGCCCGCTCACGAAAGAATTTGACCCTTAAGGTGCATAAATCGACTGTATTCTATTGTATTACAGTTTGAATTTAGTCCTGCAGGGTGTTTTCTGGCATGTTAGGCTGACGTTTGTGCAGATGAGTCAGACTTGCATTCACGGCAGCCTTAAGGGCGGATTGGCGATCCTGTTGCTCGGTTCGGTGCTCACCGTATCGGGCTGCAAGGAAGATCCCACCCTCTTTGGGGGCTGCTCAACCCAAGACATCAACGCCTGTCCGCGATCGGACGGCTTTGCCAACCCGTATGACGGACAGCTCGAGCTCTTGAGTTGGACCGAGACACTGCGTAAGGCGAGCCTCGAGCTCACGGGTAAGCTTCCCACCGAGTCGCAGCGAGCCGTTGCGGAAGTTCACGGCCAGCTCGGGCTCGAAGCCTCACTCGCGGAGATGATGCGCGACCCTGGTTTCACCCAGCGAATGATCGAGCTCTATAACGATCATTTCTTGACCGACAAATACCTCGGTCGGGAAAACGCCATCGAGCTGCTCGACGAAGAGGTTTGGCCGAATCTCCGCTGGTTCGAGAACAGGTTCCCCGGCGATGACAAGACGGCATTGATGACCAACGACTCGTTGGCGCGGGAACCGCTGGAGCTGATTGCGCATGTCATTCGGTCCGAGCGTCCGTTCACCGAGATCCTGACTGCGGACTACACGATGGCGAACACCTACTCGGCGTTTTCACTCATCGGACTACCAGACATCCCAGTTGGGCTCGGCGACAATCCGGAAGGCTTCCAGGAGATCTACGTGCCAGGCATTCCTCATGCCGGCATTCTTACGTCAGCGATGTTCCTCAACCGTTTTCCGACGAGCGACACGAACATCAATCGGCACCGTTCGCGCATGGCGTACTTCTTCTTTCTCGACATCGACATCAATCAATTCGGAAATCGACCGGTCGATGCGAGCAATGATTTCGGCGAGAACCCGACGCTCAACAACCCGGACTGCATCGTCTGTCATACCACCATGGACCCGGTCGCCGGCCTTTTCATGAACTGGAATGAGAACGGTGAATACAGCGGCGACGGCGAATGGTTTGGGCCCGACTACATCTTGCCGCCGGGCTTCAACGGCGAAGCGCTGCCGAACCAGAATCGGAGAAACGCGCTGCAATGGTTTGCCCAGCGAGTCGCGCAGAATCCGAGATTCGCCCAGGCCACAGTGAAGACGGTCTTCCAAGGACTGACAGGGCAAGAGATTCTCGACATCACGATCCCGACTCCACCTGACATGGGTGGCACGGGCGGTAGTGGCGGCGCAGGCGGTGCTGGCGGCGACCCTGGTGTCGGCGGCATGGGCGGCGACCCGGGCGTCGGTGGCATGGGCGGTGACCCTGGCGTCGGTGGCATGGGCGGTGACCCTGGCATCGGTGGCATGGGCGGTGACCCGGGCGTCGGTGGCATGGGTGGTGACCCTGGCGTCGGTGGCATGGGCGGCGTCGGTGGATCGACCCCCCCTCCACCTCCTCCGCCACTTCCAGATGACGATCCAAACATCGACCCCACCGTCGATCCGGCCCTCCAGCGCGCCTACAACGTGCAGCAGCAAGTCTTGCGCACGATTCAGCAGCGCTTCATCGACAGCGGGTACAACTTCAAGGTCCTGGTACGCGAAATCGTCCTGAGCCCGTACTTCCGCGCCAAGAACGCCAGCCCACTCACCAGCGATCTCGAAAAAGAGCTTTCGACGTTTGGCACGGCTCGGCTCCTGACGCCCGAGCATCTGTCTCGCAAGATCCAGGCGACCACAGGTGTTCGTTGGCGATCGAATCCGAACCGGGCCGACTACTTGCTCGACCAGTACCGTATCTTCTACGGCGGCATCGATTCGGACCTGGTGACACAACGGGTGACGGAGCCCAATGGCGTCATGGCAAGCCTCGCGCAGCGCATGGCCTACGAGGTGGCTTGCTCGGCCGTTCCGTACGACTTCTCGAAGCCCGCAAACCAGCGGCTCCTCTTCCCAGGCATCGATCAGAACACGCCGCTGTCGGAAACCTCAGACCAGGTCCGGGAGGCGGTTCGCCATCTCCACGACAGGCTTCTCGGCGAAGATCTCTCCGGTGGCGACGAGGAAATCGCAGCGACGATGGTCGTTCTCATGGAGGCGTACAATCTAGGCCGCCAAGGTTTGGCTGACGAGTCGGTCTCGGACCAGCTCGTAGGCCAGTGCCGCCTCAACAACGACCGAATCACCGGCGCGGACTTACCGGACAGCCGCCGAATCAACCGGGACACGGAATACACCATTCGCGCCTGGATGGCCGCGATGAGTTATCTCCTGTCTGATTACCGATACCTGTACGAGTGAGGGAGGACTAGCTGTGGATCGTCGTGACTTTATACGAATGGCAAGCTGGGCTGGGCTGACGTGTGTTCTGCCGGCAGCGATGGACCCTCTGCGCGCGAGCGCTCAGCCGATCAGCGGCTCGGCCTACACAGGCACGTACTGGATTTTCATGCACGCAGGCGGCGGTTGGGACCCCACTCACCTCTGCGATCCGAAGGGCCGCGCCACGGAGAACGAGAACAATCCGATGGGGCGCTTCCTCAAGAGCGACATCCGGACGGCAGGCAACATCGAGTATGCGCCGCTCGGCGATGATGGAACCGCGCTCGATGCGTTCTTTCAGACTCACTACGAGCGCCTGCTGGTCATCAACGGGATGGACACCACGACCAACGGCCATGACCAGGGCACCCGCGGCACTTGGAGCGGGCGAACGGCCGAGGGCCATCCGCCGATTGGCGCGCTGATTGCGGCCACGCACGGCCCCAATCTTCCGATGCCCTTGATCGGTTACGGAGGGTACCTCGACACCCAAGGCGTGACCAATGCGGTGCCGCTCGGTGACGGTGGTCTCCTTCACAACCTCGCGCATCCTTCTCGTCCGGATCCGACCGGCTCAGAGGAAAACTACTTCGGCCATCCGGACGTTCCCGGCATCGTCCAGCGCGAGCAGCAGCTTCGACTCCTCAGGCTTCAGGGTAAGCAACGCTTGCCGCGGATCTGGGATGGGCAGAACGAGCTCATGCTGGCTCGGCTCGGCCAGGACGATCTCAAGCGGGTCTCTGACTCGCTTCCGGAAAACTTTTCGAACAATCAACTCGAGCGCCAAATCCAAGTTGCGCTTGCAGCGTATCAGGCCGGCCTTTCGGTCAGCGTCAGCGTAAGCCGCGGCGGCTTCGACACCCACGGCAACCACGACGGCAATCACCTGCCGCGACTCATCGACTTCGTCAACGGCGCCAACTTTGCGATGCAAGAGGCAGAGCGAATGGGGATTGCCGACAAGGTCGCAGTCGTGATGGGCTCGGACTTCGGTCGAACGCCCGGCTACAACAACGGCAACGGCAAAGACCATTGGCCGATCAGCAGCATGATGATGATGGGCCCCGGGATTCCAGGTAACCGCGTCGTCGGTGGAACCGACGACCGCCATGGTCTCCAGCTCATCGACCCGGTGACCTTGCTACCGACCGGCTCGCCGGACACGGCTGAGGGAACCAGGCTTTCGATCGCCCACGTACACCGCGCGCTGCGCAATCTGTCGGGCGTTCCGAACGACTTCAAAGCCGCGTTCCCGCTCGCGGGCGAAGACCTGCCGATCTTCGGCTAGGTGAGCGACCAGCGGTCGCGCCACGGTCGTCAGAAGGCTGCGCCGCCTCCGATTCGCAAGCCCCAGACCTGGCGGTCGTCGAAGGAAAAGCCGTACGGATTGTCGAGATTGATGTTGAGGCGGATCGCGCCGAACGCGTTGTCATTGCCGAACCGCAGGTACGGCTCGATTGCAAGTTGCGTGTTTGCGTCCTTGAACTTGGGAATCAGAACCAAGCTGAAGCGAGAGCCGACCCGAAGCCAGTCGGTGGCTTGGTAGCCCATCATCGCCATCATCTGCATGATGAAATCGGTTTTGGAGGTTCGGTTGTTCTTGTTGTCGATCTTGATCATCGCGCCGGTGTCGACGTAAGCGCCCCAGAGAAACCCGCTTGGCTTGCGTCGTTCGAACGCGATCGGGACGATGACGCTCACCGCGTGGGCGTCCCAAATCCAATAGTTGGTGTTGCCTCGCACGGCCGCGGCCAGCGTGTACGCAGATTGCTGTGCGAAAACTTCATTCAAGTCGGAGGTGACGGTTGCGACCGGTATCGTCACGCCAACGCCCAGGCGGTACGAAAACTGGTTCTTTTTGCCCTGATAGTGAAAGGCGGCATAGGGATTGCCAGAGCGAAAGGCGTTCTGCGGATCGCTGTCTTCATCGGCAAGGTCGACATTGACGTACGACATTCCCCACATGACCTGAAACAGAACACTGTATGCCAGCTGTAAACGCATCTCGACCAGTGGGCTGACGACGATGGACCGCTGGTTGCCCTCGAGCTTCCCGCCAAACAGAGCGATCTCGCCAAGGATGTGAAACCGCTTGGTATGGGCCTTCATTCCTTCGTCGAGGCTGTACGGCTCAGCCGGGAACGCGCGCGCCTGACCGGGCGCCAACCAAAGCGCAGCAGCAACTAAGAAACCAGCAAGTCCCCAACCACGAAGCACAGACATCATTCATCCCCCATGAAGAAAAGACCCCCTTTTCTTCTCCGCTTAAATATAGACAGCGCACGCCGCGGAGGCCCGCGTTCCGTCGTCAACGGAACCCGCGGGTGCGTTTGTGATCGCCCGTTCAGGGTTGGACTGCGACGTAAGATGGACCGGGGCCTGCAAGCCAAGTGACCGCGCGCGAAGCGCCGGTCTCGAGCTCGATGATCGAAAGCTTTTGGTCAACGATGTGGGCCACGAACGCAAAGTCGCCAGCCGAATCGGCGGCCGCGGTTAGCGGGAAGTTCTCCCCTGAAAGCTGCAGCGGCGCGCTGGGGGTCAGCGTGTCGCCAGCTCGCGCGATGGTGATCAGGTTGGTCAGCATACCCGGCCTCGCCGGGTTGGTCGGTGCGAGCAACTCGTCTCGCGAAGGGACGTAGGTCAGCCCGTAGGGAGCGCCACCAGCGACTGGGACGCTGCTGAGAACGCTTGGACTGCTCGGGTCGGACGTGTCGATCAGCGTGACGCTGAAGCCGAGCGTGTTCGCCACGGCCGCGAGATCGTTACCGTCGAGAAATGAGACATCGGATGGATCGGAACCGGTTTCGAGCACGTCGCTCATCGTGCCGGCTACGTCGGACGTTTGGAAGATTCGGATGCCCCCTCCACTGACGATGTTGATGATGCCAAGGCTCCCATCGGGGCTCAAAGCAACTTGCTCGGGGTCCCTTCCGACGTCGACCTCCTCGATGACTCGGCGCCCGGGAATGTCGATGACCGAAAGGCTGCTGCCACGCGCAACTCTTGTACCGTAGTTCGCGGTGTAGGCGGTCATGCCATCAGGACTGATCGCAATGCCAAGGGGGACATCCTGAGTTTGAACCTCGTCAGCGACTCCTGACTCCAAGTCGACGATCAGCAGTGTGCCTCCTTCCGGGATCTCGGGGCCGCCAACGAGCCCGGGCAGGCCGTCGAAATACGCAGGCCCGACGGTTACGACTGCCGTCTTGCCGTCCGGCGTGATCTCGACTTCGATGGGACCCGGTTCCCAGTCCGCAAGGTCAATGGTTCTGAGCACCGATGAAGGCCCATCGCTCGCCCCATCGACCAGCCTTCCGTAGTCGAGAAGGGTCAGCGACTGATTCAACCAGTCGGCAGTGACCACGAGCCGGGGAGAGCCGCCGGCCGGCTCAGCCGAAGAATCACAAGCCCCCAGTGCCAACCCGAGAATACAACAAGTCCAACCCAAGCGATGAATCATCGCGTGAGTATAAAGGAATCGAGCGGTTCATGAAGCGCGTTGTTGCTTCTTGGTCGACGGGGCGAACGGCCGGTCAGCCCAAGCTCTCGCTCCCAATGGCGGGTTGATTCGTGAGCGCGACGTCCAGGTCCTCGTAGCGATGAAGGAGTTTCGCGGGCAGAGGGAGCCGGGAAAGCTCGTGCTGCTCTGGAATGCCCAGCCAAACCTCGTGTTGCTTCGCGAGGCTCGAGATCCCAGAGATGAGCTCTTGGGTTTCGCCAGGCTCACAATCGCGGGCGATGCTCAAGAGCACCAAGGTCGCCCCGCTTTGCTCTGCGGCCTCTGCGATTTCTTCCAAGGGCATGTGGGTGCCCAGATAAATCGGCTCGAAGCCACGGCCTGCAGCCATGAACGCACCGATGATGGCGCCGAACTCGTGCAGGTGACGCGGAGGTGTGGCGACGATGATTCGCGGAGCCCCGGTGGCCGGCTGTTCGTGTCGCATGAGCGTGCCGAGCAGGCTACGAAGCTGCCCAGAAATGATGTGCTCATGCGAAATGCGAAGCTCATCTGCGTTCCATGCTTCGCCGACGCGGCGCATCAGCGGGACAATGACTTCGAGCGTCAGGGTCATCGGAGGTAGAATCGCCGCGGTTCGAGTGAGAATCGATTCCGCGCGCCGCACGTCGTACTCGAAGACCGCTTTCAAGTAGTCCTCGACGATGGCCGCGTAGAGCGACACCTGACTCCCAGTGTCGGGGCTCGATTCCCCGATGAGCCTCCGAAGCTCCGGGTCCGAGAACTGGACGACCTGACCGATGGAATGCCCGAGCTCGGTCGCGCGGCGCAAGAGAACCAGGCGACGCACGTGAGCGCCACTGTATCTGCGTTTGTTCCCATCTGTCCGATCCGGAGCCACTGCGCTGTAGCGACGTTCCCACACGCGAATCGTATCCGCGGACAGGCCGGTCAATCTGGAAACGACCCGCATGGGGTATGGACCGCTCATTTCTTTTACGTTGTTTGTCATGACAAAAGTGGCACAGGGACGAGCACCCCCCGCGTCGGGTCACGCTCAATCTCGTGACGATGAACGTCGTGGTGGTGGTGTTCATCCATCTTGCGTGCTCCTGCAGCGAGTACCCGTCCTGCACCGGGAAGAAAAAAGGCCGCCTCCCCGTTCGGAGGCGGCCCGGGATTGAACGTTAGGAAGCGGGAATGAGAACTGTGTCGATGACGTGAATGACGCCGTTCGAGGCCATCACATCGGTCCCGATCACGTTGGCGTCATTGATTTGGACGCCAGAATCGCCGGCGCTGATCTGGACCGACTGGCCCTCGACCGTGTCCGCCGAGGAGAGGTTCACTACGTCTGCCGCGAGGACTTCGCCAGCGACCACGTGATACTTCAGGATGGCTGTGAGCTTCGCCTTGTTTTCGGGGAGCAGGAGACTGTCCACCGTACCGGCCGGGAGCTTCGCAAACGCTTCATCGTTTGGCGCGAAGACCGTGAACGGTCCGGGGCTTTGCAGTGTCTCCACCAGGCCCGCGGCCTGGACGGCTGCGACGAGCGTGTTGAACTGCCCAGCCCCCACGGCGACGGCCACGATGTCTCCTTGAGCGGCCGTTGCGGTAACGGCAGTCGCCGTGCTCGGTGCGTCTTTCGCGCAGCCGGCGAGCGCCAACGAGGCCAGGGCGGTAAGCAAAATTGTCTTCGTTCGCATGAGTTTTTCCTCCAAAATGCTGCGTTGTTGCAGTCATGTCTATCTACTGTCTAGGTTTGGGCCGTCAATACCTAGACGTCGAAATCCTGATAAATCGTTCTTGCCAGGGGTGCCAAAATGAAACATGTTCTAGTGGAACATGTTCTAGTTGGGCCGCGCGTCGCCGGTCCCGGCGAACAGATAGTTGGAGCATCCAATGATCACCGAAACGAAAGCGGGGCCTTGGGCAGGTTTTGCCAGGGGCTGGTTCTTGCTCATGTTCTCCGACGAGCTCGACCACGGCCAGGTCGTGCCACTGAAACGCTTCGACCAGGAGCTGGTGTTGTTCCGAACAGCGTCGGGCGAGGCCAAGGTTCTCGATGCGTACTGCCCACACATGGGCGCGCACCTCGGACACGGCGGCAAAATCGTCGGCGAAGCGATCGTCTGCCCGTTTCACGCTTGGAAGTTCGATGGCTCCGGAAAGTGCGTCGAGATCCCGTACGCCAAGCGCATTCCGCCGAAGGCCGGCCTTGCGTGCTGGCCGGTGCTCGAGCGCAACGGGATGATTTTCGTCTGGCACGACCGTGAGAAGAGCCAGCCGGATTGGGAGATTCCGGTACTCGAAGAATGGGAAGACCCGGAGTTCATTCCCTGGCGCTACGCGAAGCTTCAGATCAAGACACCGCCGCTCGCCATTGCCGAAAACCTCGCCGATGCCGGCCACTTCATCCCGGTGCACAACACACACCCGGTCCCTGGCTCCTTCAGCAACACCTACACCGATCACATCGGCCAGCAGAAAATCAAGGCGGTCGCCTATCCCGTGCACGGCGGCAAGGACGAGTTCGAGTCCACGGCGACCTACTATGGCCCCGCGTATCAGGTCACCAAGATGTTCGGTAAGGGGCTCGGCGTGATCATCAACGCGCATACGCCAATCGACGACGAGAATGTGATGCTTCGGTTCGGGGTGTCGATGAAAGCCACCAAGGGTATGACCGACGAGCTCGTCGAACACTTCATCAACAACATGCGTGACGGCTACCTGCAGGATGTGCAGATCTGGGAAAACAAGATCTACCTCGACCGACCCATGCTGTGCGACGGCGACGGTCCCATCGGAGAGTTCCGCCGTTGGTACGCGCAGTTCTATACGCCACGCAACGAGGCCGCCGACGCTGCCGAGTAGGAGAACGAACATGAGCAACAAACCGCGTTTCTCGATTCCACGCTACCCGCGAGGGTGGTTTCAGGTGGCCTACTCGGATGAAATCAAGTCGGGCGAGGTCAAGCCGCTCAAATACTTCGGCGTCGAGCTCGTCATGTTCCGCACCGAAAGCGGCGAGGTCAACGTGCTCGACGCGTTCTGCCCGCACATGGGCGCACACCTAGGACACGGGGGCAAAGTCGAAGGCGAGGGCATCGTCTGCCCATTTCACGCTTGGAAGTTCAGCGGCGCAGGCAAGTGCATCCAAGTGCCCTACGCGCAGCACCTTCCGCGCAAGGCCAACATCACGGCTTGGCCCGTTCACGAGGTCAACGGTGTCATCATGGTCTGGCACGACATCGAGGGGAGAGAACCCGAGTGGGAGATCCCCGTGATCCCGGAGTGGGACAACGATGCGTGGACTCCGTATTGGCGACAGCACTGGAAGCTCCGATCCCACAACCAGGACATGTGCGAGAACGTCGTCGACAAAGCGCATTTCCGCTATGTGCATGGCATGAACATCGTGCCGCAGCCCCACACGATGGAGCTCGAGTACCCGCACATCAAGATGATCACGGACACGATCTACGAAACGCCGCAGGGCGAGGTGAAGGGCGAGCTCGATGTCGAGGTCCACGGCTTTGGCTTCTCGGTGAGTCGCTTTCGGGGCATCGTCGAGACCACGAACATGGCTTCGGTCACGCCGATCGACGATGAATTCTGCGACGTTCGCTTCTCATTCACCGTCAAAAAGCTCGGCGGCGCCGATATCACCGCAGGGGTCGGCAAAGCCTTCACCAAGGAGATCGCGCGGCAACTCGAGGAGGACGCCCCGATTTGGGAGAACAAGACCTTCCTCGAGCGGCCCATGCTCTGCGAAGGGGATGGGCCGGTCGCTGAATTTCGCAAGTGGTGCAAGCACTTCTACCCAGACTGGTACCACAAACAGGCGCAAGACGAGTATGATGGCCTCAAGGAGGTGAGCAAGCCGCTCACACTGGCAGAGCGCCGCAAGCGACTTGTCGCAGCATAGATGGACAGCGGTTCCGACACAGCCATGCTCGCAACCCCAGACGAAATTAGAGCGCGCATCCGAAGCGAGCATGCACAGATCTCCGCACAGCTTGCGCGGGTCGAGGCGTTGACCGAGCGCGTCGACCACGGCGACAATGAGTCGGTGATCGCGCTACGCGACGAGCTCCAACAACTCGGCGCGCTGTTGATCGAGCATTTGCACTACGAGGAGTACCAACTCCCTTCGCTTGCCGAGGCTGGCAAAGCCGACCAGGTCGCCGAAGACATGCGTCGCGAGCATCGAGCGCAGCGCAAGCTTTTCGATCGCATCATTGCCGAGCTCGACGAAACGGCGGTTGGCTCGAAGCTGGTCATCGGCGTGCGCGAGCTCTCGCGCGCCATTCGGGACGACATGGAGTACGAAGAAAGGGAACTGTTGAATAGATCCTGAGGTGGGAGCAGGCCTATGAAGATCATGTACAACCCCTCGACTTGCAATCACTACGGCGTCTGCGTGGAAGAGGCCCAGGAGGTCTTTTCGTTCGCTGAAGATGGCAGTCTGATGATTCAAACCTACGACGTCCCCCCCGACCTCGAGGACAAGGTGCGGGATGCCTGCATGATGTGTCCGACCCAGTCGATTCAAATTGAAGAGGAATAGGGTTCGCGATCCGCGGCGGGTGAGGGTTAGATTCGGGTGAGGAGCTTGCTCGTCAGCATACGCGAGGAAGCGATGATGGGGGTCATGGTGTGGCTCGATGCGCTGGTTGGAAAACCCGACGAGTCGAAGACGTAGACATCGCGCGTGCCAAAGACCTGGCCGTTCAAGTCCGCGCCTCCATCGCGCTCCGAGGCTGCAAATCGCACGGTGCCTTGCTGGTGGGCGCTGATCATCGGCGCCGTCGCGGGTGCGAAAGGCAGCTGCCGCGCTCGCTGGGCCTCACGGGCCGAGCGGATGACGAGAGGTGGCACAGTTGGCACCAGAACCTCTCGCGCGCCGGCTTCCAGGTAGACCTTGGCGGCGAGCTCGACCGCACGCCGGAGCCGCTCACGATGATTGTCGCGCTGCTCATAGCGAATCGTCAGCCGACCATTGCGCGCAACTGCGACCTGACCCGAAGGCGCATCAGGGGCGAGGAGAAGCGAAGGCGCCATGCGATCATACTGCGCCATGCCCTCCATCCCGGGGGCACCCGAAAACGGCAAGAGGCTGGAGACGATCCCGGGCGTGCCCATGATGCCTTCTATCCGAAAGCCCCAAAGCCCGAACTCGGCGTTGTCGTCTTGCTCGAACTCGGTGACGGCATATGATTGAGGGATGCCGTCGAACGCGGCGATGCGCTCTTCGAAGATCCCGATGACGGGGAGCTGGGGTTGCAGCATGAGGTTCTGCCCAACGTGCGCGTTTCCGATGCCGGAACGCAGCAACAGTTGTGCCGACGAGACGGCGTTTGCGGCGATGATGATGATCTTTGCTCGGACCTTGAGCTCGTTCTGTTCGTGGTAGCCCCCGGGGTCGAGCGTGCGCACCTCGATCTCCTTGAGCTCCTGACTGGCCTTATGGATCTTCACGGCGCGGGCCCTCGTGAAGATGCGGGCGCCGGCCTCAATCGCCTTGGGAAGCGCGACCATGCGTGGGTTTCGTTTGGCGTGGATGGGGCAGCCGATGAGGCAGGTGCCGAGCCCGCGGCAGCCCACGCGATTGTGCAGCATCACCTCGCCGCGCAGCCCGAGCGCTTCGGCCCCTTGACGCAACTTGGCGTTCGCGAGGTTGACCATACTCTCCGGGATGCGACTCGCCGAAAGATCGGCAAGCGCGTCCTCGGTGAAGGGCTTGAATCGTTCAGGCGCGTAGTCTTCGAGCCCGTACTTGACCGCCCAGTGCCGCAGCACCCCATCGGGGATCGGCACCACGTCGCAGGTGTTGATCACACCGCCCCCGCCGAGCACCCTGCCCTGCAGTACGCTCACCGAAAGGTCGTGGGAGGCCCGCCCTCCCCGGTCCATGTAGAGCTGGTCGTACATCGGCGCGTCGCGTTGCGTCCGCTCTGGGCCGACGAGATCACGCCCCTCCTCGAGCACGACGACCTCGCGACCGGCCTCTGCCAACATTCGCGCAGCCGTTGCCCCGCCGGAGCCCGAGCCAATGACGCAGACCTCCGCGATGACCCCGTCGGGCGTCGCCTCTTTGGACAGGTCGAGGATGGCGCCACTCACGGCGTGACTTCCTTGGTACGTTTCATCGACGGCCCCGGGTAGCCGATGTACGGCCACACCTGCTCATGGTCGAAGTAAACGAGATTGAAGAACTTGCGCATGGCGATGCTTACCTGACGTCGCAGCAAACTGTCGCTAGTGGCCCAGCCGTTCCAATGCTCGGTACGCTCCGCGACGCCGAGTCGCGAAAACGTATTGAGCTTCTTGTCGAACACCAGGGGGCCGAGCTCGATGAGCACCAGCGCTTTTTGCAGATCCTTGACGTTGTGCTCGGGTTCGTCGGCAAGAAATCCGTCGAACGCTCGCGGAAGATCCATCGGCGCCGCGTCGATTGGAATCCCGTTGGTCTTGGGGAGCATGACGGCGACCAAGCTTTGAAGCGTTCGGTATTCGTGCGCATCGAGCACCCGGAGCCCTTCGACTTTGGGCGCCCGCCCCCTCAGGGCCAAAAGACCACCACCACCCACGCCCAGGATGGCGCCACCCGCCACCAGACTCACCTTCAAGAACCGGCGCCTCGAAAGGAAGCTGAAGAGCCCCTCCTGCTCCGGTCCCTCCTTCGCTGCCGCCATGACGATCAACCCCTGCGTTTGCGCTGTTCGTCGTCATCCTCGGGGACGTCCTTGTAGTCCACGCGGATTCGGCCTTCGCCGAGCGTAGCGATCGTTTCGAGCGCCTGGAGGCGGGCTTCGGTGTCCTGCTTGTACGCGCGGAGCTCGCTGAGCTCTTCCTGCATGCGTTCGGTCTCCTCCGCGCGTGCAAGCCGAAGCTTGTACCAGAGCCAGAGGCCCCAGCCGATCAGGCCGACGACCGCAAGTGGGATCAATAACTCGATGACGATGGCCACGGGGATCTTGTGCCCTTCCCGCGCTCTGGCTGCAAGTAAATCCGGCGTCTGCATGCTATAGAAAAGGAATGAGTGGCGACCGCGACGAAATGAAGGCATTTCGCGAGTTGCAGGCTCATCTGGCCCCACGGTGGGCTTTGGCCGACGGCGACGGACCCGAGCCAAGAGACATCGTGGTCGTGCCTTCCTTGTCGTTCGATGGCATCGACACCGTCGCGATCGACGGCGTGATTCACTACGAAGAGCGGATGCTGTTCACGCTGAACTTGCTGCGACATCCGCAGGCGCGTCTGATCTACGTGAGCTCCGCGCCTATCCATCCGGCGGCTGTCGATTACATGCTCTCGTTGATCCGCGGTATCCCAACGGAGCAGCTGCGGCAACGGCTCACCGTGCTCTCCCTCTACGACAGCTCGTTCGTGCCTCTATCGAAGAAGATCCTGGAGCGACCACGGGTCATCGAGCGGATCCGCAATTCGATTCGGCCCGGCTGCGGGCTCATGACCTGCTTCACGGTTTCCGACCTTGAGCGGAGCGTGGCGGTCGCGCTCGGCGTTCCGCTCTACGGCGTGGATCCCGACTTGAACTGGCTCGGCACCAAGACCGGGTCGCGCTGGGCGTTTCGTGAAGCCGGCATTCGCATGTTGCCAGGGGTCGAGAACCTGAAAAGCGAAGCGGATTTAGTCGAAGCCATCGACAGCCTCTGGTGCGATGATGTCGAGCTCGAGCGGGTGGTCGTGAAGCAAAACACCGGCTTCAGCGGCCAGGGCAACGCAATCCTCGACCTGGGCGCTCTGCGCTCCGTCGCCCCGGGGAGCGGCGCGAGCGGCAAGGCGCGGAAGCAAGCCTTGGCAGATTCCCTCTCGACGATGCGCTTCGTCGATTCCCTACTGAGCTGGGAGAGCTTTCGGGAGAAGCTCGAACGGGAAGGCGGTGTCGTCGAGGCCTTCGTGGAAGACAGGGCGAAGCGCGCACCAAGCTGTCAGCTCCGGATCTCACCCGAAGGCAGTCTCGACATGATTTCGACGCATGACCAGCTCGTCGAAGGGGTGGACGGTCAGGTCTATGCGGGGTGTCGATTCCCTGCCGACGAAGCCTATCGCATGGACATCCAGCGGGATGCGCTTCGCGTGGCCGAAATCCTCCAGCAGAAGGGCGCGGTCGGTCGGTTGGCCGTCGACTTCATCTGTGTGCGCGACGACGATGGCTCCTGGAAACACTACGCGATCGAAACCAACTTGCGTTTGGGCGGGACGACGCATCCCATGATGCTTCTTCGAATGTTGACGGACGGCCGATACGATCCGGACGCGGGCCTTTACCTGACCCCAGGCGGCGAGCCGCAGTTCTACGTCGCGACCGACTCGCTGCGTTCGGAAAGTTACCGCGGCCTGCTCATCGAAGACTTGTTGGACATTGCCACCGCGAACGGTTTGCACTATCAAAACGACTCCGAATCGGGTGTGATCTTCCACTTCACGGGCACGCTCAGCGAATTCGGAAAGCTCGGCATTACTGCGGTGGGCAAGAGCCCAGCCGAAGCGGACCATTGGTTCGAACGGACGAGACAGGTGCTGGACCGCGAAACGAAGAGTGAGCTGTGTACATCGAAGAGTTGAAACCGGGCGTGTTGCGAATATCGGCATCTCCGGATTGGCCGAAGCCCTACATCGGCGTGGGCGGCTCGATGCATGGGAACGAACCCTGCGGGGCCGAGGCAATTCGTCACATCGCAGGTGCGTTCGAAAACGGAGAGCTCTCGCCCGCCAAAGGCACGATCTTTTTGGTTCATGCAAACCCTGAAGCGACTTCTCAAGGGCGGCGTCACACGCCAGAGGGCGAAGACCTCAACCGCCTCTGGGATTTCGAGTTCACCGAGACCCTTCGCGAGGAAGCCTGGGGCTACGAGCACCATCGCGCGCTCGAGCTAAAGGAAGTGCTTGGCGAGCTCGACGTGTTTTTGGACCTTCACTCAGCGGGGACCGCAACGCCCGCATTCGGTGTGAGCAACGGCGAGGCGCACATCGATGAGCTCGCGAAGCAGATCGGCATCGCATACCTCGTGCAGTCCTGGTACGGCCTCGCCGACAAGGTGATCATTGGCTTCCTCAAGCTCGCGGGCATTCCCGCCATGTCGGTCGAGTGCGGCTCGCACGGGGATCCAGGGATCTCGGAGACCGCGCAGCGCATCGCGATGAACTTCCTTCGAGTGACTGGCGCGATCGACGACGGACACCCGACCAACGGCAGCGAAGTACGCACGGTGCATGTCGTCGAAACGATCACCAAGCCGAGCGTAGAGTTTCACTTCGGCGCCCAATGGACGGGCTTCCAGCGACTCGCGCCGGGCACGCTCGTCGGCCGCGACCGCGTCACTGAAATTCGTACGAGCCGAGCCTGCTACGCCGTGCTGCCGAACCTCGACGTCGAAGTCGGAGACGACGTCATCTACTTGGCCGTGGATAGCTAGGCCGTCGCGTGGCGGCCTGTTCGGACGACAGCCGCCGTATCGCTGCATCCAAGGCGCGCGATACACAGGTCTGATCGCGAACGCGGGCGAGAAGCGGCCAGGTGGCGCGCTCGCCTTCCAGGATGTGTTTCAGCAGCTCCTTGTGGGAGATGTTCGACATGGCGCGGAGGAGGGCGCTGGGGCGAAAGCGCGGGTGGATGTCGATGTCGCCGCTGTAGGGCTGATTGGCCAGGGAGTGGGCGACGTCGAACGTGCTGTAGAGCGGCGTGCTCTTCGTGAAGTCTCGGGCGAGCTCGAGTTGGTGGGTTACCTGCGCGAGAACGCTCGAGAGGATCACGCCGGAGACGACGGGAACGATCCCGCGCTTTCCCGTGACACCGCGAACCGGCGCGACGTGCGGGTTGACCTGACTGACGATGAAGTGATTGACGTTGTGAAGACGACTCAATCGGCGCATCGGAAGATCGCCTTTGAGCGAGCCGTCGATCCATCGTTCCGTCGACATGTAGGGGATACGCTCACCCGAGCTGTCTCGTTGGTAGAGCGTCGCGCCTGGAAAGGCCCCGGGAATCGACGCGGAAGCAACTGCCGCACTGTTCATCAAAACCTTGGGGGTCGTGAAGTGGCAAAGCACCCTTGGCTTTTGGCGCTCGCGAGTCGGTGAAACGCTGATGCTGACGGTGCGGCCCGTGCGCGCGTGCGCTTCTTCGAACGTGTAGTCGCCGCAATTGTTTGCGACCACTTCTTCGAGACGCACCGGATCATAGACGGCGCGCTCGCTGGCGGCACGCTTGGGAGGAAGGCGCTTGAGCGCATCGGTCCGGATGACCCGTGGGTCCGCGAAGAGCGCCTCGAGCTCCTCATCCGTTCGAACCCCGGCGCCGCAGGCGATGAGGGCGCCCATCGAGGCCCCGGAAAGGACGCTGGGCAAGAGGCCCTGCTCGGACAACGCCTTGACGACTCCTAAGTGGAAAAAGCCAAGCGTAGCTCCCCCAGAGAGCAGGAGTGCCGAACGCCCGAAGATGTGCGCTGCTCTTCGAAAGCCGGCGAGCGTGAACTCGGGGGAGAGCCCAGTTTGATCGGGGTCTGCCAAGTACGCGATACAGGCAAGCGCTTCTTCGTAGAAGCCCTCGACCAGATGTTTGGTGCCGAGCGGTGTTCGCGCATAGAGCCGGGGGTCCGCCAACTCACCCAGATGCCGGTACAGAGCCTCTCGCAGCAAGGGCACCAGCTGAAGCGCCTTGCCCGCCTCGCGCGTGCGGGTCAGCTCTTCGGTGTGCTGGCGCAAGAGCTTGGCGGCGTAGACAGAAGACTCGGGCTTCGCGCGCCAGGCCTCCACATCGGCCCGTTCAGCCAAGGCCTCCGTCCTGCGCCGCCACGCATGGTAATCGTCGACGCCACTCACCTGCGGACCCACACCTCTCCGCCGGCCGGCCGAAAGGCTGGCGCTGACACTGGCGATGACGCTGGCGCTGACACTGACACTGACACTGACACTGACACTGCCCGCCCTTCACGACCACCCCCAACCACCCGCGGCAGCGCGAGCCCGCAGGGCGAAGCCCGGCGCAACGCGCCGCCAAGCGCGAGCGCAGCGAAGCGCGCGGCAGGGAGGACTACGGGTGGGGGTGGGTGGGCGGTGTAATTAAACCAAACCACCCCACCAGCCCACCCCCTGCCCCTCAACCACCCGCGGCAGCGCGAGCCCGCAGGGCGAAGCCCGGCGCAACGCGCCGCCAAGCGCGAGCACAGCGAAGCGCGCGGCAGGGAGGACTACGGGTGGGGGTGGGCGGGCGGTGTAATTAAACCAAACAACGCAAGCCGTTCCCCCACCCCGGCACCCTTCCTCACTGCTTTCGCTTTTTTACGGTCTCGAAAAAGTTCTTGCCAGGGTCAGGCGCTTCCAGGTTGAGCATGCCGCAGCCCACTTGGTCTGCAGGCTCCCGCGGGTCATCGGCCTCTGCGGAGAGGTCCGGGAGCGCCATGCCCGAGCGAAGGACCTCGATCGCACGGTGCGTAGAAAGGTAGACTCGGCCTTCCGCGGCGAGCTTTTCGAGAAGCCCGGCGCGGTGAAGAACGTCGCGGACGGGGCCTTTGATTCGCGTGAGAACGAGGAGAATGCCTTGCGCCGCCAGCTCCTCATCGAGCTCGGCCAGCGTTGCGGCTGCCGCCGAGTCGAGATCGTTCACCCCCGCCGCTTCGAGAACGAAGTATCGGACCGGCGTCTCGGATTCACGGACCAGGGTGCGCACCGTTTCTTTGAGAAAGCTCACATTGCCAAAATAGAACTGTGCGTCGACACGGACGAGGATGATGCCTGGAATCGTTTCGGCGTGCGGGTGGCGCGCCATGTTGAGATAGGTCTGCGATTCGGGCACACGCCCAAGCACGGCGAAGTAGGGTCTCGTCGTGCGTACCAGGAAAAGAAGCAGCGACGCGGCGACGCCAACCAGGATGCCCCACTGGATTCCCAGGGACAGCGTCGCGAAAAACGTCAGAACGAGCAGATAGAAATCCGCTCGCTTGACTCGATACACCTCGGCGGCGCCGCGAATGTCGATGAGGCCCGTGACGGCTGCCACGATGATCGCGCTCAGAGCCGCCTTGGGTAGATAGAAAAACGCGCGCGTCAGAACCAAGAGCGTGATGACCACCACGGCGCAGGTGATGAGGGCGGCCAGCTGTGTTCGTGCACCTGCACGAACGTTGACGGCCGTGCGGGAGAAGCCTCCTGCGATCGGGTAACCCCCCGTCACGCCACCGGCCATGTTGGCGAAGCCGAGGGCGATGAGCTCGCGATTGGGATAGATGTCGTAGCGGTGGGCTTGAGCGAATGTCCGGCCGACCGAAATCGCTTCCATGAAGGAAACGAGGGCGATCGTCGCGGCTGCAGGAACGAGCTGCACCAGAACGGAGCGATCGACCGAGGGCAGTCGGAAGCCGGGCAAGCCCGCGGGCACCTCACCGACAATTGAAACCCCACGGCCAGAAAGATTGAAAGCCCAAACAACGAGGGTTGCGGCGACGACGACGAAGAGCGCTCCGGGAAGACGCGGCCAACGCCGTTTAAAGAGAACGAGCGCGGCGATCGACGACACACCGATGGCAAGCGTGGGCCAGGACCAAGTCGACGGACTTCGGACCGCTTCCCAGATGACCAAGTGAACGTGGTGGGTGCGGGGAATCTCCACGCCGAGCAGGTGACCCAGCTGGCTGGCGGCAATGATGAGCGCCGCGGCGGCAGTGAAGCCCGCAACGACCGGCCGGGAGAGGAAATTCACCAGGAACCCGGCGCGCAGAAAACCGAGCCCAGCCTGAACGACACCCACCATCACGCCGAGGGCAGCGGCCACCAGGATGTAGTTCTCGGTGCCAATCGTGGCGATGGTTCCGACGCTCCCAGCGACCAGAATCGAGTCCATGGCGACGGGACCCACCGCGAGTTGTCGCGAGGTCCCGAGGATGGCGTAAAGCAAGAGCGGCGCGAGAGAAGCATAGAGCCCGTGAATCGGTGGGAGGCCGGCTAGGAGCGCGTAGCCCATCGCCTGGGGAATCAACATGACTGCCGTCGTGAGACCCGCGACGAAGTCGGGCCCAAAGTCCTGACGCTGGTAGGTTCGAAGCCAGCCAATGATCGGCAGTGCAGGAACCCCGGCGCCGCGTGGCGTCGAAGTTGCGTGATCGGCTTGGCTCATCCGTCGATCATGGCAGCGGCTTGCGGGTCGACTGCATCTCCGCTGCGCTTCTCACGCATTCGCATGAAGAGCTGATACGCCCCCACGCCGATCAGCATCGCAAGACCAAAGGTCAACGCCTCCTGCGACCTGGCCCCGACCGAAGTGAACGCGGGACCGGGGCAGTAACCTCCGAGCCCCCAACCCACACCGAAAACCGCGGAACCGAAAATCAGTCGTCCGTCGATGTCGCTGCGCGTCGGGAGGGAGAACGCCGGCGCCCAAACTGGCCTTTGCCAGGTTCGAATCGCCCATCGATAAACCGGCGTGTACACCAGGATGGCGCCCACCATCACGAAGGCCAGGCTGGGATCCCAGGATCCGAAGAAGTCAAAAAAGCCGATGATTTTAGCGGGTTGCGTCATCCCCGCGATGGCGAGGCCAACGCCAAACAAAGCGCCACCAAGGAACGCGCCGATCTTGACCTTCATATCGAGCCTCCCAGCATTTCGTTCACGACGAAGACGGTGAGCGCCGCTGTGATCATGAACGAGATGGTGGCTACGGTCGATCGCTTGGACAGACGCCCGATTCCGCAAACGCCATGACCACTGGTGCAACCGCTTCCGAGCTGTGTACCGACGCCTACCGTGAGGCCGGCGACGATCAGCGCGGGCGTCGAGCGACTGATTTCGACGACGTAGTCCTGCGGGTAGAAAAGGCTCCAACCCGCGCCCGCGGCAAACAGCCCGATGAGGAACATGACGCGCCAGGAGATGTCGCCTGCTTCTCGACGGAAAATGCCGCCCGCGATGCCACTGATCCCGGCAATCCGGCCGTGGAACAGCAGCAGACCGGCAGCCGCGGTACCGATCATCAAGCCTCCAATCGTGGAGGCGATGGGTGTAAAGGAGTCCATGGTGCTCATTCAAAGCAGCACCGGTGCCAAACCGCCAGCGCTTTGTGTGACTTGGGTTTGCAGCTCGGCTCGAGTCCTGTTAATTCAGTGACTTAGCTCCGGCTAGCGCAGCGATCCGGAACCGCATCAGGAGGCGACCCATGCTACTTCGGCAACTCTTCGATCGAGAGACTTGGACCTACACCTACCTCATCGCCGACGAGGAGTCGGGCCAGGCCGTGTTGATCGACCCGGTCATCGATCAGCTGGAGCGCGACATCAAGCTCCTCGACGAGCTCGGTTTGAAGCTGATGTTCACCTTGGACACGCACGCGCACGCCGATCACATCACGGGCTCCGGGCTTCTTCGCAAGCGCTTGGGCAGCAAGGCTGTCATCGGCGCCCATGCTGGCGCGGAAGGTGCAGACTTGCTGGTCGACGATGGAAGCCGGCTCAAGTTCGGCTCGGTCGAGCTCGAGGTGCGATCGACGCCCGGGCACACCGACGGTTGCGTCACCTTCGTGACCGCGGACCACAAGCATGCGTTTACTGGAGATGCGCTTTTCATTCGTGGCACCGGTCGAACGGACTTCCAGCAGGGCAGTGCAAAACGGCTCTTCCGTTCGATCCACGACAAGATCTTCACGCTTCCCGACGACACGATCATCTGGCCGGGTCACGACTACCGAGGAATGACCTTCACCACAGTGGGCGAGGAAAAACGATTGAATCCGCGCGTCGGAGACGGCCGCACCGAAGTCGAGTTCGCCGAGATCATGGACCATCTCAACTTGCCAACGCCGAAGAAGCTCGACATCGCGGTACCAGCCAATCTGCACTGCGGCATCGTTCCGCCGAGCTCGATGTCCGGCGACCCGCTTCCCGAGCGAGGCTGGGCTGCGATCGAGCGCAGCCCCCAAGGGATTCCCGAGGTCTCCATCGCCTGGGTTGCGAAAAACAAAGGCGCGGTCCGGATGGTCGACGTTCGGGAAATCGATGAGGCCCAGTCCGACGGCAAAATCGAAGGCGTCGACGTCGTCCCGATGGGCACCGTCGACGAAGCCTCGAAGGCCTGGGACAAGGAAATCCCCGTCATTACCATCTGCCGTTCCGGTCGGCGTTCGGGGCGGGTCGCGCTCGAGCTCGAGAAGCTTGGATTCAAGCGCATCGCCTCGATGCGGGGCGGCATGGTCGCCTGGCAAAGCCAGTAGTCCGGCTATTTTCGCTGGGCCGACGCGGGAACCGCGCGCCAGGCTTCGACGTCTTCCGGGCAAACAGGGTCGTCGCCGCGCAGAAAGCGCGAGAGGTGCGGGAAGCTGTCCGTCCCCCAGAAAAGCTCGTCGTCGACGATCATCGTCGGAACACCGAAGACACCGATCTCGATGGCCTCCCGACTGGCCTGTAGGAGACGTTGCTTGATTTCGGGATCCCGGATGCGATCAAGCGCGTTCGGAATGCCCGCGCCGGCGCAAACTTCAGCAACGACTTCCGCGGAGCCCATGTCACGGCTCTCGGCCCAGGTTGCATGGAACAGGTCGGTCACCAGGCGCTCGCGGGTCTGGTCCTCCATCTCGAGCAGCGTCGCCCGGAGCGACGGAAGCGGATTGAACGGATGCGAAAACACGGGCGCAAACGGCACGCCGAGTTGCACCGCGGCCCGAATGCAGTCCTTGAACATGTAGATCCGTTTGGGCTCGATCTCTGCGGGCCCCTTGTGGCCAAAATGGTTCAGCAGGCCTGCAAGCAGCGTGGGCTTGGGCTCCACACGCAGATCGTGCTCGTTCGCGAAGTCGCCGAGTTGCTGCCAGGCCAGGTAGCTGTAGGGCGAGATGTAGTCGAAATGAAAACGAAGGACGCGCTTCGGCATGCGTCTCGTCGAATACCCATGTTGCCCATGGAGCACAAGGCGAAAGGGATGCTAGCCTCCGCGCATGTTCGAGGTGGTCACGGTCGTCGTCCTCGTCGTCGCCTGCTTCGTCACAGCCACCATCTCTGGAATTTTGGGGATGGCAGGAGGAGTCACCCTGCTCGGCGTGATGACCGCCCTACTCCCCGCGCCCGTGGTGGTGCCCCTGCACGGCATCGTGCAGCTGGCCTCCAATTGGACGCGAACCTGGGCCTTTCGCCGGCACGTCCGGTGGCCGATCTTCTTCGCCTTCATGGTCCCCGCCGTCGCGGGCGTGGCCATCGCGGCGAACATCTGGGCTGATCTGAAGCTTGCCTGGTTCCGAGCATGGGTCGGCGCGTTCATTTTGTGCTTCTTGCTCTGGCGACGCTACAAACCAAAGCTTCGCAATCCACCAGCCTGGTCATACGCGTTGCTAGGTCTCGCGGCGGGGCTGCTTGCGATCTTCGTCGGCGCGACCGGCCCGTTCTTAGCCCCGTTCTTCCTCCGCGACGACTTCGACAACGAGCAGGTCATCGCGACCAAGGCGGTTTGCCAAACCTGGCTTCACCTCCTGAAGATCCCGGCCTTCTTGGCGTTGAGCTTCGACTACGCGCCCTACGCGCCAGTGCTCGCGGGTTTGGTGGTCGCAGTGATCGGCGGCACGTACTTCGGTAAGCACTTATTGAATCGAATCTCGAAAGAGCGCTTCGTGTTCTGGTTCCAACTGGTGCTCGCGGTCCTCGCTGTCTACCTAATCGTCTCGACGCTCCGCTGACGCTCAAGTTCCGAAGATCGTAACTGCCACCGTCCGCTTTCGGCGGGGACCGTCGAGCTCGCAAAAAAAGACGTTCTGCCACGTCGACAGATCGAGCTTGCCCCCTCGAATTGGGATCGACTCGCTCGGGCCAATGATGCCCGCCTGAATGTGTGAGGCCCCGTTGCCATCGATCCGATCGTGGAGCCAGACACCTTTGGGGACGAGCTTGTCGAGGCAGCTCACGACGTCTCTCCTGATGTTGGGGTCGTCGTTCTCTTGAATCATCAACGCGGCTGTGGCGCCGTGAGCGTACAGGGCGCAGAGGCCCTCCTGGACACCAGACGTACGAACGAGTCGTTGGGCCTCGAGAGTGAAGTCGACGAGCTCGCGCTCGCTCGTCGTGCAAAGCGTGATCGTCTCGGTGAAGAGCTTCATTGCAGGCTCTTAGCTTCGTAAGAAGTCGCTGGCCACCGAGACGAAACGCCCCGGAAGCGAATGCACGTCGGGCAAGAGCATCCAGCCGTGCGGTCCAAACATCTGCGTGAGGTACGCTTCCCCTTTGTCGCGAACGGCGAGCGCGAGGCAATGAACCCCCTGCTCCCCTGCCTCTCGAAGCGACTGGCGCACGTCTTCGACGCCGTAGTGGCCCTCGTAGTGGTCGTAGTCCGTGGGTTTCGCATCGGTGAGGAGCAAGATGAGGCGGCGGCGCGCACCGCTCCGGTCCAGCACCTCGAGGGCATGCCGAACGGCTGGACCGATCCGCGTGTAGCCCGCGGGCGCAATCCCATGGAGCCGTTGCAGCCCCAGACGCGTGGAATCATCGAATCCCTTGGCGACCAAGAATCGGCAGTCGCGCCTGGTGTTGCTGTAAAAAGCGCCGATCGAAAGCTTGGCGGACGTCGGCTCGAACGACTCGACGAGCACCTGAGTCGAATCGCGGACGACATCGAAGATCCGTTTCCCCGAAACCCAGGAATCGCTCGAGAGGCTCGCGTCAACCAAGATCAGCATGGCGAGCTCGGAGTCGTGAACCTTCCTACGGACGTAGATCCGTGGGTCAGGGTGCCGGCCCGCCATCAGGGTCGCCTGCCGGTCCACGAGCGCGTCGATGTCGATTTCGCTGCCGTCGAGCTGACGGTTGCGCCACCGACGCTCGAGCTCGAGACGTTTGAGCTCCGCCTGAAGACGCAGCACTTCCCCGTGCAGTCGGCGGCTCGCCGCAGCAACGCTCGATGCCGAGCCACTTGGCGGTGAGATCTGCTCGTTGACCGTGCACCAGTCGTCGCGGTACGCGCGATGCTTGAAATTCCATTCGGGATACCGATGGGCGCGAGTCGAAGAAGGCTCTTCGTCGAGGTCCGCGGTATGCAAACCGGCCCGCAGATCGGCGCGGTAGACCGATTGCGCGGTTTCGGCGGTCCGCGTGAGCTTGCTGAGCTCGAGCTCCTCGAGCGCCTCCTCTTGTTGGGCGAGCTGATCGGAGCCATCGAGCTGCTTTCGGCCGCTCTGATATTCGGTGGCGGTGTGCACCTTCTCGAACGAATGAACCAGCGGATTGTCTTTGTCTTTTTGCGATTCGAGGTCGACGTACTCCACCTCGCTGGGCCGGCGCCGCATCTTTCGCTCGGTACCGCTCGGCAAGTTGCTGTGTGGGTCTTCGGGGGGCTCGAGGGAGACATTCCAGGGCTTGGAAGGCGGCAGGAGCTGCCCCCACGGTGATCGATACTCACCTTGGGCTCGTCTCTTCGATAGCCTCTGGAGTGCGCGTTCGAAGTCGGATGACGCTTGGCAAAGACTCCGTTGGTCGTGAGGACGTATTGCCGCATCAACGAGAACCTGCTCTACGACCCGCGCTCCGGAGTCCTCGCTCAATGGCACCGAGTCACGCCGCAAAATTGTTCGACACGCATTCGAGAAGCAACGGTTCGCGGCGACGCGCTCATCGAATGGGAACTGGCCGCCCGCAGTTGCGGCAGCGCGATCGACGAGCGACTCGGCCCCGGGATAACGAGCCTCGATCTCCCGGTGGATGCTTGGAATCGCGATCAGCATCGCCAAGGCGCGCCTTTGACTCGACCAGGCTTCGTCGGCAACGAACCCGAGCTCCGACGCGGTTACCCCGACGACGACACGGTAGAGATAGAAAGATGCCTGCTCCTCCGGGTCCGCAAGCCAGGCGACGCTCTCAGGTAGAACCAGCCGTCCGGGCCCGGCGCCGCCCAGCGCTTTGCCAGAAACGACGTCCCACTTCGCGCCGGTGAGCAAGTTGCTCAAGGTCTCGAAGCGGGCTGTCAGCGACTCCAACGGGGACTCGACCCCGGTAGCGGGGCTCTTGCCCGCCACCCGCCGAAACGATCGGTAGAGCCAAGCAAACGCTCGCTGATCCCATTCCATCAGAACATCAGGTTGGCCAAATCCTGCAAGGCCTCCAACTGCGCACGGTCATCGGTGATCGGTTGCACGACCGCTGCGTTGCAGGCAACCCGGGGCGCCACGCCGCTCGCGATCAGCTTGCCGGCCGTCACCAGCAGTCGAGTCGAGACCGTCTCCGCGAGTTGGAGCTCCTCCATGGCGCGCACCTTGCTCGCAAACTCGACGAGTCGCTTGGCCGGGCCGTCTTCGAGCTTGGCTTCGTGCGCCACGATCTCGGTTTCGACCCTCGCTTCGGGATACGAGAACCGCTGCACGACGAAGCGCTGCCGGGTCGACGGCCGGAGCTCTTTGAAGCCCCGCGCATAGCCTGGATTGAAGCTGGCGACGACCATGAAACCCTCAGGGGCGAACAAGGTTTCGTCCAGCCGGTCGATGTAGAGCTCGCGCCGATGATCGGTGAGCGAGTGTAGGACCACAATCACGTCCTCTCGCGCCTCGATGATCTCGTCGAGGTAGAGAACGGCGCCCGCTCGCACCGCCCGGGTGACTGGGCCATCTTGCCAAACCGTTTCGGCGCCCCTGATCAAGAAGCGTCCGACCAAATCGATCGACGAGGTCTCGTCGTGGCAGGCCACTGTGATCAGGGGCAAGTCGAGTTGGGCCGCCATCGCCTCGACGAACCGCGTCTTGCCACAGCCGGTCGGCCCGGCGAGCAAAAGCGGTAGCCTTTGGCGATGAGCGTGCTCGAAGAGCTCGACCTCTCGGCCGACGGGACGATACCAGGGCGGGGTCGCCCTCATTCCGCCGGGACCGCTGCCCTGGTGCCCGTGGGGATGGGCTCTTCGACGTCACCTACCGGCCAACCGTAGCGAATGAAATTGTAGATGAACGCGAGGATGCCCGACGTGAAGAGAGTCGCCGCCAAGATGAGCCCAATGAAGTGGACCTGGAGCTCTCGCTGAACGTCGAGGAACTCCATGCCCGCGCGACGCTCGAGGTAGACCTGGGCCACGCCGGCAATGCCGAACGCGACCGTCATGGCAGTCATGCCGATGTTGGCCGACCAAAACGCATAGGTCGCGCTCGGTGTATCGAAGAGCTTGCGACCGGTCAGCTGCGGCATAGCGTAGGTGATGATGGCCAGGACCAACATCGCGTAGGCGCCCCAGAAGGCCATGTGACCGTGCATCGCCGTCACCAGTGTGCCGTGCGTGTACAGGTTCACCTGCGGAAGCGTGTGTGCGATGCCGAGGAAGCCGGCTCCAACGAACGACATGACGCAGGTACCCACCGTCCAGAACAAAGCGATTCGATTTGGATGGTTTCGACCGCCCTTCTTCGCCAGTGCGAGGCCGTAAATCGCCATGCCTAGGAACGCGAGCGGCTCGAGGGCGCTGAAGATGCCGCCGACCCAGAGCCAGTAGTTCGGCGTGCCGATGAAGTAGTAGTGGTGCCCCGTGCCGAGTATGCCCGACAAGAACGTGAAGCCGACGATGACATAGAGCCACTTCTCGACGATCTCGCGGTCGACGCCGGTGAGCCGGATCAACAGATACGCAAGAATGCCGCCCATGATGAGCTCCCAGACGCCTTCGACCCAGAGGTGAACGACCCACCAGCGCCAGAACGCATCGTGTGTCTGGTGGTCGGTCGGGATCATCCCCGGCAGGTAGAGGACGGCCGCCATCAGGAGACCGAAGAAGAGCACGATCGAAGTCGTGGTCATCTTGGGGGCCTTCCAAATGGTCATGCCGATGTTAGCGACGAACAAAAGCACGTCGACGACTACGAGGTAGTCGAGCGGACGCGGAATTTCGAGGAACTTGCGCCCCTCCCACCAGTTGAAGTGGAAACCGATGATCGCAGTCACGCCGACGATCACGAACGCGATCAATTGTACGTACGCGAGCTTGGGCCAGTAGAGCGGCCGCTCACACTCATCCGGAATGATGTAGTACGCGGCGCCCATGAAGCCCGCCAAGAGCCACATGACCAAGAGATTGTTGTGCGAGGCGCGCGCGACGTTGAAGGGAACCCAGGGATGCAGCCCGTCGTAGCCAACGTGTGCAAATGCCATGATGAAACCGTAAACCAGCTGCAAGCTCAGCAAGAGCATGCAGGTCGCGAAAAACCAGTACGCGACTTTTTGCGATTCGTACTTCATAGCCCGCCCTCGCGTTGCTTGGAGAGAAAGATGACGACTTCATTGCGTTGCTGCTCGGTGAGCGCGAGCGTCGGCATCGTCGTGCCGGGCTTGACCGCTTGCGGATCGGTGATCCACCTCATCAAGTAGCCTCGATCGAAGCGGTCGCCCACGAAGTCGAGTGGCGGTCCAATGGCGCCGCCAATCCCGCCGAGGGAGTGACAGGCCGTGCAGACCTGAGAGAAGATCTCCGGTCGCTCGCCGCCCGGGATGGGGATGGGAGCCGCTCCCGCCAAACCGATTGTGGGTTTCGGAGGAAAGCCGTTGAGGTCCATCCGGCCGATCCACTCGAAGAACGCGTTCATGTCGTCGATCTGGGCTTCGCTGAAGTCGTACTTCACCATCCGACGCTGCCCTGGGTAGACTGCTTCGGGGTCCCGGAGCATCTGAGCGATGAAGGCTGGCCCACGACGGTCGTACACACGCGTCAGCTCGGGCGCGTAGTACGCCCCCTCACCGAGCAGCGTGTGACAGCCCATGCAGTTGTTCTCCTCCCAGAGCTGCTTCCCGCGTGCCACCGATTCGGTCAGTTCATCCGAGTTGGTCTGAGCTGGGATGCGTTGGAACGTGTCGACCGTGAGCCAAATGAAAACCGCGCTGAAAAGTAACGTTCCAGACAAAAAGAACGCGCGCGCAGCGGACTTAGACAGCATCGTCACCTCCTCTCCTCAAAGATTGGCGAATGCTTCTTTGGAGACCCCGGTCTCCAGACGATTGGGCGGGATGCTACTGGGGGCGACCGAAACTGCAAGGCCGACCGGCGCTCGGTCGTGCGTGGCGCAAATTTTGCGCGTCCTACCGTCGCGACGGGGGCCTCAGGAACGCTTGGGCTTGAAGAGGTCGGCGCTCTCTTGCACCAGAGCACCGAGGACCGCGCCCAGGCCGCCGAAACGCAAGGTCGGGCTCTTGCCCTGCGCCATCAGCCCCATCTGAGCGACGCTCATCATCGCCTCGGAGGTGCCACCCAGCCGGCCGAGCCCGGGCATGACCGGAGGATCGGCGGCGCGTTCGGTGCGCCCGTCGAGCAAGTCTCGCGCCACGCTCGGGTCATTTGTGAACGGCCGGGCCATGCCAACGATATCGAGCGCGCCCGTTGCAAGCGCGTCGACCATGATCGATCGAGCGCGGAAGCCGCCGGTGACCATCATGGGAATGTCGACTTCGGAGCGCGCCTTCTTTGCGTAGTCGAGGAAAAACGCTTCGCGCTCGTCTTCTACCTTGCCGAGCATGACGCGGGACTCGTAGCTGCCGCCAGAAATCTCCACGAGATCGATTCCATCTTCTTGGAGCATACCGAGCACGCGCATCGACTCTTCTTCGGTAAAGCCACCGCGCTGAAAGTCCGCCGAGTTGAGCTTGATTCCGATTGGGAAGTCATCACCGACCTCGGTGCGGATTTTGCCCAGCACGGTGCGGGCAAAGCGGGCACGGTTTTCGAGCGCGCCGCCCCAGCGATCCGAACGCTGGTTGGTCAGCGGCGACAGAAACTGACTCACCAAATAGCCGTGTGCGCCGTGCACTTGTACCCCGGTAAAGCCCGCGGCCTTTGCGAACGCCGCCGCACTGGCAAAGCTCCGAATCGCCTGCCCGATCTCCGCTTCATCCATGGCGTGTGGCTTGCCAAACGCCTTGGCGCGACGAAATAGATTGACCGGCTCGACTGCCGAAGGCGCGCCTGGGTGGGGGTTGAGGTGCCGAGGCGTCTGACGGCCCGGATGGTTGAGCTGCATCCAGAGATGGTTGCCATGGCCCGTGCCGGCCTCCGACCACACGCGGAATCGCTCGATGTTCGAGTCGGCTCCGACGGCGACGTTGCGAACCGCCTCGAGGTGCGCCCTGTCGATCATGACGTTGCCGGTGATCAACAAGCCGGCACCGCCGGCAGACCAGCGCTCGTAAAGTCGAACGAGTCCACGAGTTGGCGACTGCTTCGGCGACGCCAAGTGCTCGCTCATCGCCGCCTTCGCGATGCGGTTTGGAAGCACGGCCCCGCAAGGCAGCCTCAGCGGGTCATTCAACGTGGAAGAGGTCATCGTCAGCCCGGTTGCTCGCCGCTGGGACTCGACCCCTGCAGCGGAATGACGTAAATGACAGAGCCACGCAGCGAGTCAAATGCGCACGAGGTAGGCAATGGCCTTTGCAGATGAAGAGCGAGATCTCGAGCAAACCGCGAGCGCGTTGAAGGCGTGGCTTGCCCCCAAGCTCTCGGTGCCCGCAGAGGCCATTCGCATCGAGGATCTCGACTCACCGCTGAGCACGGGTTTCTCGAGCGACACCCTACTGTTCGATCTCGTCTACCCGAAGGAAGGGGTTGAGATTCGCGAGGGCTTGGTCGCGAGGCTGGAGCCCGAAGAGTACGTGATGTTTCCGTACTACGACGTCGGGCTCCAGGCGAAGGTGCTGCAGCTTCTCGAGAACACCGACGTTCCGGTCCCGGTCGTGCGTTGGTTCGAGGCGGACAAGTCGGTCCTCGGCGTGCCGTTCTATGTGATGACGCGCGTCGAAGGACGCATCCCCACCGACAATCCACCGATGCACGACGAGGGCTGGATCGCGGAGGAGACCTCCGAAGACGAGCGAACCGCGATTTGGTGGAACGGCTTCGAGGCCATGTGCGGGGTCCATCGCTTGAACTGGCAGGCCCTGGGATTCGATTTTCTGGCCGAGCCCAAGCGCGGCGAAACGCTGCTCGATCAGCAGCTCGACTACTGGCAGGAGTACTTTCGCTGGGGCATGGAGGCCTCGCGGCACCCGGACATCGCCAGGGCGCTCGAATACCTCGAAGCGAGCAAGCCTGATGCGCAACCGGTCGCGCTGTGCTGGGGTGACTCGCGACTCGCGAACCAGATCTTCGACGGCGTCGAATGCGTTGCGGTGCTTGATTGGGAGATGGTGAGGCTCGGCGACCCCGTCCAGGACCTCGCCTGGTGGCTCGCCTCCGACCGCTGCTTCAGCGAGGGCCTCGAGCTCGAGCGCCTCCCCGGCTTTCCCGGCAAGGACGAATCGATCGCGCGATGGAAGCAAGCAACGGGCCACAGCGCGGCCAACTTCGACTACTACTTCATTTTGGCCCTCACGCGTTTCTCGATGAACATGGCGCGTGTTGGGCAGTACATGAAGCAGATTGAAATCATTGATGAAGAGAACGAGTTCGACTACGAGAACCTCGCATCGATCACCTTACGACGCGCACTATCGGAGCTTTGAAGATGGGTCCACTCGACGGAATTCGAATCATTGAAATCGAAGGCATCGGTCCGTGCCCCTTTGCCGGGATGTTGTTGTCGGACCTGGGCGCCGAAGTCATTCGCGTTGGCCGGCCGGAGCCATCTTTTTTACAAGCGAGCTTCGACGTCATGAGCCGCGGCAAGAAGAGCATCACCCTCGATTTGAAAAGCCCTGCGCACAAAGCGGCGCTTCTGAAGCTCGTCGGGACCGCCGACGCGCTAATCGAAGGTTTTCGACCTGGGGTCATGGAGCGGCTCGGGATTGGTCCTGATGTCTGTATGGAAGCAAACCCCCGGCTCGTGTTCGGGCGCATGACGGGCTGGGGCCAAGAAGGCCCCTGGGCAAAACGGGCGGGACACGACATCAATTACATCTCCTTGGCGGGTGCCCTGCACGCCATCGGCCGCAAAGGCGAACGGCCCACGATTCCCTTGAACCTGGTCGGTGACTTCGGCGGCGGCGGTTTGCTGTTGGCGTTTGGCGTGGTCGCCGCACTCCTCGAAGCCAACAAGTCCGGGCAGGGGCAAGTCGTCGACGCGGCGATGGTCGACGGCGTCGCCGCACTGATGGCCAGCATCTACGCGGGCATGCAGCAGGGTTTTTGGTCCGACAAGCGCGGCGAGAACCTGCTCGACTCGGGCGCCGCCTTCTACGACGTCTACGAGACCAGCGACGGCAAGTACGTATCAATCGGCGCCCTCGAGCCGCAGTTCTACAAAGAGCTCATCGACAAGCTCGGTCTCGCCGACAGCGCGCCCGCCGTGGGTGCGCACTTGAACCCTGCCAAGTGGGATGAGCTCCGACCGACGCTCGAAGCGGTCTTCCGTCAGAAGACGCGTGACGAGTGGTGCGAAGTCTTCGAAGGCAGCGACGCCTGCTTCGCGCCGGTGCTCACGGCGGCCGAGGCGTTCGAGCACGAGCACCACGTCGCGCGGCGTTCGTTCGTCGAAATCGACGGCATCAAACACGCCGTCGCGGCGCCGCGCTTTTCCCGAACCAAGCCCGCCGACCCCACGCCAGCCAGGGAACGAGGCGCCGACACCGAAGAGATTCTGCGTGCCTGTGGAGTCACGCTGCCGTAGCTAGGAAGCCGAGATGATTACCGATTTCGACGACTACCTGATTCACCAGGCCGCATTTCCGATCAACCAACCGGGCATCGTCAATCGCAATGCGTATGACCGCTACTGGTTCAACGGTTTCGACAAGTCCGGGACGTTCTTGTTCGAGGCTGGCTTTGGACGGTACCCGAATCGCTTCGTTCAGGACGCGCACTTCAGCGTGGCCGTCGATGGTGTTCAGCATTCGTTTCACGCATCGCGACGCATCGCCGACAACCCCATGGACTCGAGCGCGGGGCCGCTCAGAGTCGAGGTGCTCCAGCCCATGCGGCGAATCCGATTGCGCATCGATCCGAACGAAACCGAGGTCGAATGCGACCTGACCTTTCACGCGAAGGCGCCCCCGGTCCAAGAACCCAAAAACCTCATGTACGACGGGAACCGGCTCATCATGGACACCCAACGCTTCACGCAGTTGGGGACCTGGGAGGGCTACTTCTCGATCAAGGGCCGACGCTTCGACGTCAAGCGCAGCGAGGTCATCGGCCTCCGGGACAAGTCCTGGGGCATGCGGCCAGTCGGCGAGTATGAAGAAGGTGCGCCGAGCAGGCTGACGACCGACCCGGCGGTTTATTGGATCTGGTCGCCCATTCACTTCGACGGTTTCTGCACGCACTTTCTCACACGCGAAATGCCGGACGGCCAGGCGCAGGAGCTCTCTGCGTCGATCGTCAAGACCTACGGCGCAGGCGAAGAGGTTCCGAGCGACCTGGTCGAAGCAGACGAGGAGGTCATGGCCTCGGCAACCCATGCGATCAAATGGCGCAGCGGGACTCGGTGGCCCGAAAGCGCGAGCCTCGGCTTCGTGAAGCGCGACGGCACGAAGCTCGAGATCGAGCTCGAGCCGATTCTCCGATTCCAGATGATGGGCATCGGCTACCAGCACCCCGAGTGGGGTCACGCGGTTTGGCGAGATGAGCTCGAGATCGGCTACGAAAGCTGGAAGCTCGATGAGGTGGAGCCCGACGAGTACTGCTCCATCCACGTGCACAACGTCGTGCGCGCGAAGATGGGCGACAAGACCGGGATCGGCATCCTCGAAACCCTCGTGTTCGGCCTACACGAGCCCAGCGGCTTCCAAGACCTCTTTGACGGCGCCCCCTAGTTAGAACCCGTCACTAGAACCCGTCTTTAGAACCCGTAGCCGCCACCGACCGAGATGATCGGGAAGGCGGTGGGGTAGAACGGGTTTCTCAAGACGGGAACTTTGATGGACGTCGCAATGAACACGCCTTTGGCAACGCCGATCATGAATCCCCCGCCGAGCAGTAAGTTTCCATACGTCTTCCGAGGGAAACGGATGCCGGCTTGTTTCCGACCGGTATTGATGACCTCGCCTTCGACGAGGAGGAAAAGCTGTTGGATCGGAAAGACCCGAACGAAGAGCGAGGAGCCATAGGTATGCCAGGTGATGGGTTCGATGGGGACCCTATCCCTGGTGAACTCGTAGCGAATCGAAACCCCGGGCTCGACGATCTTCTTGAAGATGTACGAAACTTGGGGTGACAGGCCGACCGCAATGAGATCATTGGCAAAGCCCAAGCCAATACCGCCACCTACACGAAGGTGGCCGAGCGGTTCTTTGGGCTTCTCGAGCTCGGGCAGAGGCGGTGCTGGAGGGAGCTCGTCGGGCGGCTCCTCCTGCGGCAGGGGCTCCACCTGCGGTGCCGGCTCGGCCTGCTCCGGTGGCTCGCTGATGACCTCGATTTCGTTAGGGTCTTGCGCGAGCACGGGGTCGGGAATCGTGAAGACTCCGAGAACCCCAACCGCAGCCAGGCCCAAGCAAACCCAAGAAAGTCGACGCACCCGTACTTTATAGCAGAAACACCGACTTCTGGGCTCTTGGCCCGTGGCCGCCGCCGCAAGCGCCGGAGCCCCGGACCGCTTGCTCAGGTCAGCATGGCCCTTGAAGCTTCGGTGAGCATGGTTCGCGCGTAGGCGATTTCCCATCGCCGCGGAGGATTCGGCACACGCCTCGAGAGACGGTTGATCCCGTCCAAGAGCGCGTCGAGGCGTACGCCTAGAGCATCCCGATCGAGCTCGAGCGGCGCTCTCGGTCGACGGTCTCGCCGTCGAGCATCGAGATAGCCCTCATCTCCGTTGCTTCGACGGCGTCGCTCCTCGTGGGTCAGAAGAATCGCCGAGTGCACTTCCCGAGTCGGCGACGCGTCCGTGACGATGGGCGGAAAGGGTGTTGGGCTGTTGACATCGATGACACACGCGAAGTGTTCGGTCCAACAATGGTCTTCCCCGTAGCTCGTGTCCGTGATGGCTAGGACCTTGACGTCCGGATCGAAAACACGGGGATGGGTCTCGCGCAGCCGGGCAATCTTGGCCCTCCCGCTATTGACACGTTCTGCGCTGGAGTACGTCGCTCCGTCGGCCCCGAGCTCCTCGACCGCCACATCCAACATGGCTTTTGGCGAAGCGCTACTCAATAGGATCTCGATTCCAGGGGAGCAACTCCGAACCCAATCGAGGTCCTCACGATCGATCACCTGATCCGAAACGTGACGACGCCAGACTCTGCGGGCGAGGTCGTGAAGCAGCGGCTCGTCCGCCGTCGCTAGATGAGTGAGCGCGACCATCTGCGGGCGACGCTGTACCACAGTCGTGGGCTCGGGACCGAATCGACTGTAGGCAAGGCGCCGAAGCGCAGGGATGCGCGAAGCCAGCTTGCCCCAGACGAGGTAATAGATCCCTGACCATGCCCACCTTCGCGCGCCAGCCGCTAGGTATTGAGCAAGCTTCAATGGCTGCGACCAATCGAGAAGCAAGCGACCGCCAAACCAGCGGCGTGCCGAAGTCCCCGTTGCCGACTCGCCGTAGGCTTCATCGGCGCAGAGCTCCCATGCGAGGAGCTCGCCGAGGTTGCGGCCCAGATGAGTGGTCTTGTCGAGGTCGAGGATCAGATAGTCATGCTCCTGCTCGAGCACGCGCGCGCACAGGTCCCGGAAGGAAAGCGGCGCACCGTGATCGACGAAGCGATCGACGACTCGCATCGCGGGGAATTGCTCACGCATGGGCGAATCCGCTCGGCACGACGGCCCGCGACGGGATCAGGAGGGCTCGCTCGATTTCCAGCACCCCTAGCTTCTCGAGCAACACGGCTATTCCGAAACCGAGGTCGACCTCCCATGACTGATAGGAGAACTTCGCCGACGCCGGGTACCAGAGTCCCTTTCGATTGAGGGCGCTGATCTCGAACTCGAGGTCGCGGACCTCGTCGCTGTCTTCGCTTTGACCGCGTGCGGGGCCGATGAGGGTCGTGTTGAGCAGATAGGCCGCCAGGAAGACGGCGGCGCAGATCAGAATGTACATGGGCCTTTTTCTCCTCGAGACAGATGGCGCCAACCGGCGCGCAAACACTGGATAAGTTACGATTTAGTAACTTACTATTGCGTAACTTACGGCACCGTAGTATCTCTGTCAAATGGCCTCGAGAAAAAAACTCACCGCGGCGGCACGGAGAGCCCAGCTGATTCAGGTTGGGCGCCAGGTTTTCGCGGAGAAAGGCTACGAAGCGACCTCCGTCGAGGAGATCGCGAGCCGCGCGAAAGTCTCAAAGCCGATTGTTTACGAGCACTTCGGAGGCAAGGAAGGGCTCTATGCCGTCGTGGTCGACCGCGAGATGGAGTACGTGATCGGCGTGATTTCGGAGGCGCTCTCGGCCGGCTCGCCACGCGAACGCGCGGAGCAGGCCGCGTTGGCGTTTCTCATCTGGGTAAAAGACAGGCCAGACGGATTCGCGGTGCTGACCCACGATGCCCCGACGACCGTATTGAGCTCGGGTGGCTTTTCGAGCCTCCTCAACGAAGTCGCCGAACGGGTCAGCGACGTTTTCGCGGAGGCGTTCAAACAGGCTGGTTACGACCCCGACGTCGCTCCGATCTACGCGCATGCGCTCATCGGCATGGTCACGCTGGTCGGGCAGTGGTGGAGCGTCGTCCGCAAGCCGTCGGTCGAAAAAGTCGCCAGCCACATCGTGGCCTTGGCCTGGATGGGCCTGCGGAATCTGCCCGAAAAGCCCGATCCCATCGGCGGTCGAAAGGGTTAGGCTACGCCGATGGAAGACTCCGCGATTGTCTCTCGGATAGTGCACGAGTCTTACGAACGGGCGGCTCCTTTGGTGCCGAGCGGTCATTGGTGGGAGCATCTCGACGACGATTTCGCGCGAACGCCGGAGAAGTTCGATCTTGCGCGTGCGGATCGCTTGCAGATTGGCGCGGCCGCAGCGTTTGACCACGTGGTGAGGGCCATCTTCGGCACGATGGTGGGCTCGACGGCCATTCCGTTTGGCTTCAATCCGCTCGAGCTTCGCCGATCCATGCATGACGCGGCTCTGTACGCCGAGATGGCGGAATCGGGCGACCGGAGCCGGTTCTTTCATGATCCCCCATCGGGCGTGCGCGTTCGCGTCGAAAGAGGGCGCTGGTTTCCGCGTTTCGAACCGGACGACGGGGTGTGCGAGGTGCTGCGCTTCGACAGCCCGTTCCAGCCAGTCCATCCGAATCAACACCGCCCTTATCTGCGACACGACCGAAACCGCGTCGCATTTGCGCGCATGACGCGGCACCGCGACGGGCCGAGACCGACGATCGTGGCGATTCACGGATTCACGGCAGAAGGTTATCTGATCAACGAGTGGTTCTTTGCGCTCCCTTGGTTCTATCGCATGGGCTGTGACATCGCCTTGTTCACGCTTCCTTTTCACGGTCCTCGCCAAACACGCTTCTCGCCGTTTTCGGGACACGGCTTTTTCGCGGGCGGCACGTCTCGATTCAACGAAGCGGTGGCGCAGTCGGTATTCGACTTCAGGATCCTTCTCAACTGGCTTCAGCGTGAACGAGGCGTCGAGCAAGTTGGCGTGACCGGCCTCAGCCTCGGCGGCTTCATTTCGTCGATGCTGGCGAGCGTCGAACCGAAATTGGCATTCGCGCTGCCCAACGTGCCGATCATCAGCGTGGCGGACTTGGTTCTGGAGTGGCAGCCACTTGGTGCGCTCATGCGAACCGCGCTCTCGGCGTCGGGTCTGAGCTCTGCCGACGCGCGCCGTCTCCTCGCTGTGAGTTGCCCGCTCAGCTATCCTGCGGTGTTGCCACGCGAGCGGCTGATGATCGTCGGCGGCGCGGGCGACCGGCTGGCTCCACCAAAACATTCTAGGCTGCTCTGGGATCATTGGCAGCGCTGTCGCATGCATTGGTTTCCGGGGAGCCACAGCATCCACCTCGACCGTGGCGCATATCTGACGGAGATGGCCCGCTTCATGATGGGCATCGGGTTTTTGGAGCCAGGAAGTACGACATGACCCCAGTATCGACTCTCGACGCTGCGATGCTCTACGCCGAGACGCCCGAGATGCCCATGCACACCATGGGGATCTTGATTCTCGAGCCAGAAGATCTGCCAGACGGGGACGTCCTCGAAGCTTCGGCATTCAACTTGATGCGCCAACGTTTTGCGGAGCGACTCCATCTGATTCCGCCGTTCAGGCAACGTATCGTTCAGGGGCCGCTGCAAATCGGCGACCCTCACTGGATCGAAGACCCGGCTTTCGATCTCGACAAGCACCTCGTGCGCGTCTCCCTGCCCTCGCCGGGGGGGATGTGCGAGCTCTGCGACTTCGTTGGGAGCTTCGCCGGCACCTGTCTCGAACGCGACAGGCCGCTATGGAAGGCCGTGCTCGTCGAGGGCTTGGAGGGGGGAAAGCTCGCGCTGGTGATGAAGATCCACCATGCAGCAATGGACGGTGGCCGAAGCGCGGCCATCGCCGGCGAGCTGATGGACACCAGTCCCGAGGGCCGTGTCATCCCTCCGCCAGAGGAGCCCTGGCTCCCCGATCGAGAACCGACGATCCCCTGGCTCGCGGCCGACACCCTTCGGACCCTGGCAGGCAAGCCGCGACGTGCGGTCGAGGCTGCTACGAAAATGGTCGAGGCGGCCCGAAACAAAGGAAGCACTCAGCCTGCGCCGCCTGTCGACAGCGAAGTCTCCGAGAAACCGCCTCTCTTCGAAGCACCGCCGACGATGTTCAACGGCGCTCTAACTCCCAATCGCTCGGTCGCGTTCGCCGATGTCTCGTTCGACGATGTGAAGGCGATCAAACTTGCATTCGGAACGACCGTCAACGATGTGGTTCTGGCGGGCTGTTGTGCAGCTTTACGATCCTGGCTTGGCGCACACGGAGGTCTTCCCGATCGCCCTCTGGTCGCAACCGTGCCGGTGTCGGTTCGGCACGAAGGAGATCAAGCCGGGAATCGCGTTTCGGTGATTCGGGTGCACCTTCCGATCCAATGCGACGACCCGGTCGAACGGCTTCTCGCCATCCACCAAGAGACATCGCGGCAGAAGAGACGCCACGGCAAATCGGGCGGCGGCGACCTCCTCAAGAACTTCACCGACCTCGTGACCAACATCACCGTGCCCTGGATGGCGACTCATTTCATCGGCTTTTTTTCGTCGCGACACCTGGCCGACCGGCTCCCTCCCCTCTGGAACCTGATCGTTTCCAACATCGCAGGCCCGCCGGTTCCCCTCTACACGCCGGGCACCAGGCTTACTCACCTCTTTCCGCTCGGACCGGTGCAGCAAGGATCGGGCCTCAACATCACGGTGATGAGCACGGTGGACCGTCTTTGTTTCGGCGCGCTGGCCTGCACCGAGCTCGTCCCTGACTTGCAGGATATTGCGACCGGTTTCATACGAGAGATTGAGCTGCTCAAGGAGCGCATCGAGTAGCGCTTGGCTGCGCGGATGCTGGACCGCGTGTTTTGTGATCACCAGGACGGCCGCCAGGTTAGATTCGAGCCGAGCACCAGCACGCTGACGTCTTCGCCAAAGATTCCGTCGAGGCGGACACCGAGATCGAGGTCGTGTCCGAGGGCGAAATACAAGATGCCGCCGGCGGAGTGCTGCAACCAGTTCGTAGGCGACGCCACATACTGATTGAGAGAAACCCGGTAGTACGCCGAAATCTCACCGACGCGCCGGATGTCCACCCCGGCTCCGAGACGCGCTGCATAGTCGGATACGAACGAGCGTGCGTAGGCGGCCACCGAAACGTCCATCCACATGATATCGGCGATACGCAAGATGCGGGCCTGCAAGTAGCCAGAGAGTTGCTCGAATTCAGCGGCGGTCTCGCTGTGCACGATGTTGGCCCCCGCATGGAGTGCGAAACGTGAGAAACTAAAGCTTGCATCCAAGCCACCGAAGTATCGCTGGTCATTGCTGTCGCTGCAGACCAGCTCGTCTCCGCTGCTAGCCGCCGGCTCGGTGTTGCACACGTAACCCAAGGGAAGGTACGAGGTGAGCCAACGCGAGCGCTCGGGTGATCGCATGTCGAAACGGCCGGCAAGCTGAAAGAGGCCAACACGAATCGATGCGTCGAGGCCTGCTGCGCTCACTTCGAAGCGCGGCGCCTGCCAAGGATTGACCTCGTCGTGCATCGAGAGCTCGAAGTGCCCCGCGACGTGGCCGTTTCCAGGGAACACGTCGAACTCCAGATTGAGACGTCGCTCGTCGATTTCGCCCATGAACGTCGAAGCGTGCGCGGACAGGCCGACGAAGGGCTGGGCATCGAGCGATTCATTCTGGTACGCGAGTTGCGCCCCAAAGCGCGTGGTATCCAGGGTTGGCAAATAGTCGAGCGGGTTGGGCACGGTGCCGCCAAAGGCGCCGATCGTGAAGCCACCCCAGGATGGAGACCGGACGCGAAGCCCGTCGAGCCGCCCGACGCCGACGGCAACGAAAGGAAGCCTGCCCAAGCCAACCTGAGGGCTCGTCGACGTGCCATACCCAAATTGCAGCTCCCGGATCGCGAGGAGCGGCCGGGAGGAGTCGCCCGGACGATTTTGGATGTTGCCCCCGAACCAGGAGCGCACCGCAAGGTCGACATCGAAGGACACGGGTTGCGCGAAAGGCTCGGCGTGGAGCCGTGCACGCAGCGATGCGCGGCCAAAGGACTCCCCGTCGCTCAACGCAATCGTCCCACCGACGTCGGTCGAAAGCGCCAGGTCGATTCGATCCCCGCCGGGCGAAGTACCAAGAGGCACGTACTCGGGCGTCTGCCGCGTGGCCGGAAGCACCGGGTCTGGCCATTGGCTCTCGTACGCCGTAAGTGGCTTGGGTTTGGGAAGGGATGCGCTAGCGCTCCGTATGACCTTGGCCTCTGCTCGACCGGTCATGCCCACGCGAAGCTCGCGTCCTTTCATTTCGATGACCGCGTGCTTGCCCGTAGCCCCAACCACGCGATAGCGTCGATCACGAAGAACCACGACGGAACCTACTCCGACCCCTGCGGCTTCGCCTGGTGTCAGATAGGCGCGTCCGCCCGCAATGTCGATGATCTTGACGCTCACTCTGCGACCAGATGCTGCGTTGGCTGCAGACGCAACGGCCAAGAGGGCGGTGCACGCAATCAGCGCTGCGAACCAGGTCCGCGTCATCGCGCGGTTCCTCCGGGGTGGCAGCCAAGGCACGAAACGCCGCTGCTCGACACGCGCCTTCCATGCTGTTGCTGGAGCTTGACCGCGTTGTGCGCATGGCACCCCGTACAGCGGACCAGCCGGGGCGTTCGGGCCGATGTGTGGCAGCTATTGCACGGAGCCCCGCGGTGCGGCCCGCGCGAAACCGGAAAAAATCTGTCGTGATCGGGGGGCACCGCCATGCCGCCGATCCCCTTGCTGACCGCGCCGGTCGCGGAGCCTGCAATGTTCGTCGGGTCGATGAAGGCGGGGCTCCACGCCCGAGCCGTATGACACTGCGAACAATCCTGTGGGAAGGGAGGCGACGTACCCGTGCCTCGGTGATTCGGGTGAACGCTCGGATCTAGATACTCTGCCGAGTGACAGGAGAAGCAGTCACTTTGAACGGTCGTCCATTGCCTCTCCCCGTTTCGAAGATGGCACCCGGTGCAAGGAGCAAGAGCGTGCATACCCGTGAGCGGAAAGCGGGTTCGGCGATGGATTTCAAACGCCTCGAGGTCATTCCATCGTCGAGACGAATGGCAGCTGTCGCATCGACCGCTCAATCGTTTCTGGTGGGGATTTTCGTGACATGCTCCGCACTCCCTCGTCACTCGCCGCTCGCCGCTGTGACACTGATTGCAGGCAGCGGGCTCGTGTCTCCCCGTGAGGGGGAAGCCGGTGCGGGAATGGTCGAAGCCTTCGCCTGACGTGCCGCCCATCATCTTCCAGCTCGCCGGGGTGTGACAGTTGCCGCAATCGAGCCCTTCGGTGATCGAGTTGTGGCTGGCGGCCCTGGTTCGCGCGGCGTTCCGCTCGGGGTCTTTGGCGATGGCCAGTCCGGCGATGCCGGCGAGAGCGACGACGCCCAAAACGATGAATAGGACGATGAACAGGGCGCGGTTCATCGCTTCCCCTTTCTTCGCGCGTGAGGGTTGCCATGGCAATCGGCGCACTCGCGGTACCCGAGCCGGTATCTCACCGCTTGCACCCCGCTTCGTAGGCGCTCTTTTTGGTGACAGCCGACGCACTTGAGCTCGGCGTGAACGCCTTCGAGCGGATAGTCGGCGAGCTCCCCGTGGGCGAAAGCCTCAATGGAGAACGACTCGGTGGCGTGACAGGCGTCACACGCGCGCTCGGGCGCGCTGAGCCGAAACTGCCCAGCGTGAATGTCCCTGTGGCAACCAGCGCAGTCACGCGGCGCCCCTCGGTACGTCGCCCCTCGCCCGCTGAGCCGATCCTTTTTCGACGGGGTATGGCAGCTGTCACAGGAGGCTTCCGAATGAGCGCCGGTCAGCGGCCAGGTGCTGTGGTCGATCTTGGGTGAATCCCAGCCGCGCTCGGAATGGCAATGCGCGCAGCCCCCGTCGCTCATTTCGCCGGCGAACTGATTGCCGTGAGGGTTGTCGTGGCAATCGATGCAACGCTGCGATCTCAGCTCCAGATTGTGTCGCGGCCGCTTTGCCTGGTGGCAACTGGCGCAAGGTGTGGCCTGGTGCCTCCCGAGGAGGGGGAACTTGGTCCGGCCGTGTTGCTCGACGGTGAACTGCGTCGGCCAAAACCCGTGCTCGTCGTGACAGGACGCGCAGTCTGCGTTTCCAAGCGTCCCTCGATGCACGTCTCGATGGCAGTCGGCGCATTGCTCGAACTGCAAGCGACGATATCGCCGCTCCGCGGGAAGCTTGGGCGAGTGGCACTTGTTGCATGCAACGCTCTGATGCAGACCTTCGAGCGGGAAGACGGTGAGCGGATGAGCGCGGATCCCGATCTTCTTAGGCAGCCGGGTCCAGCGGATGCTCGCATGGCAACTCTCACATCGATTGCCGAACTTGGCTTCATGCACCGGCGCATGGCAGGCGACGCAGTCCGAGCCCATGCTTGGCGGCGCGACGTTGCCTTCATCGTGGCAAGCCTCGCACTTCGTTTTGGCGTGGCCCGCCGCGAGGCTCAAGCCAGGATGATTGGGTCTGACGTTGGTGACTTCCGTCCAGTCGCTTTGGTTGTGGCACGAGGTGCATTCGGCGCCCGCAAACTTCCCTTCGTGAGGGTCTTCGTGGCAGGAGACGCAGTCCGTCTTCAATCCGAGGAAGGTCGGGGCGCCACGTCGATTGCGGCTATCGTGGCAATCTTGGCAGGTCACCGAAACGTGAGCCCCCTCGAGAGGCCAACCCGACTTGCGATGGTCGAATCGCTCCTTTCGGCCTCCGGGCCAGCGCACGAGCTTCGCGTCTCGTCCCAGATGTTCGACATGACATCGGCCGCAAGACTGCTCCTGATACTCCCGCGTGGCGTGCAGGCCCAAGCCCCGACGGATCCGAACGCGGAGGTCGTCGTGACAAGCAAGACACGCGTTGGTATCGAGGCCTTTGCCGCTCGAGTGGCACTCGCTGCAGTTCGCGTCGCCTTCGATCTCGGCATGGGCGCGGGTCAGCTTTCCTGGGGAGAGAAATTGGGCGCCGGTTCGTCGTGGCATGAGCGCTCCACTGACGGCGGCTGCGATCATCACGCAGGCCAAGAACGCCAGCGCCGCGCTGCGCCCGGTCATGAAGAGAAGATCCAGCGGTAGCCATAGATCCAAGCCACGGCGATGTGAACGGGAACGAGCAGGACGAGGATGACCGCCAAGAGTCGATGAAAGCCGCGCCACGACTGCAACAATGACGACGCGCCGACCGCGACGACTTCGCGCGTCGCGTACTTGCGGACCGCTCGTTTTGCCTTTCGGAAGCGTCGACGTTCCTTGCGCTCGAGGACGCGTGACATCGGGACGTCTTCGATGGCATAGCTGACGAGAAAACCGCGAGAGCGCGCCTCAGCTGCCCATCTGGGAACCGCTGCGAGCTTGGCGATCAACCAGTGATGGGTGTCGACCTGTGTCACCTGATGGATCGCGAGGGCCTTATAGACGCGCGCGCTGCATCCGGGGGCCAACTCGTCGAGCGAGGAGAGCGCTCCGTCGAGCGCCTCGCGATCGGGACGCGGTGTCAGCGCATAGAGATAGCGGCCAGCGATCCCCGTCACCACGACCACGCCAAGACTGATCGCCGTAACTAGCGCGATGGGCGTCCGGAACTGGAACGCCGAGTGGAAGAGGATCAGGAGCGAGCCGAAGAGACCGGTAAATACGTGCAGGTTGAGCCAGGTCTTCATCGACCCAAGCGACCAGCGGGCAAGCCGGCGTCGCGCGAGGTAGAGGAGGTTGGCCAAAATCAGGATCGTGCCGACGATGCCGTAGCCGTGCCCGATGAGGCCGCTCGGCCGGAGCGTCTCATAGTCGCTGTGCTCGACCCGGGAGTGGACGTCGGACAAATAGAAACCGTCCCCGAAAACCCACAGCGCGTAGGCGAGCACCGACAGCGTCAGTACGACGAGCAGCACCGCACCCCGCGCCTTACGACGTCGAGACGTTCCTGTTGTTTTTGTCCCCACAACCCCCTGCTAACGACGGGTCCCCACCCGCCGCGCATGTTAGACTCGCAGCATACCAAAGCGACAGTATCGGGACAAAAGGGCTAAGAAGAACTTAATATGGTTACATGGGTCGCGATTGGCTTATTCGTGGCGTTGGCGCTGGCTCTCAACCTTTTTTGGCGAAAAGGGGAAGAAGTGCGGACGGAGTCGGGCCGCCAGAATCTCGAAGAGCTTCGCGCAATGGGAGACATCGTCCCCGCCAGCATTCACCCTTGGATCGATCCGATTCAGTGTATCGGTTCAGGTGCGTGTGTGTACGCCTGCCCCGAGAAAAGCGTGCTCACCGTGGTCAACGGAAGAGGTGTCCTCACCAACCCCCTCGGCTGCATCGGACACGGGGCCTGCGCGTCGGCTTGCCCGGTGCAAGCGATCACCTTGGTGTTTGGCACTGCCAAGCGCGGGCTCGAGCTCCCCAACGTCGATCCCGATTTTCAAACCAACCAGCCGGGGGTGTACATCGTCGGCGAGCTCGGCGGAATGGGTTTGATCCGCAACGCCGTGTCCCAAGGGAGGCAGGCAGCCGACCACATCATCGCAGGGAATCGCAGGGCGGCAGGCGATGCGCTCGATGCCTTGGTCATCGGCGCGGGCCCAGCCGGGACGAGCGCAACGCTCCGACTGATGGAAGCGGGGTTGCGGGTTCTCTTGCTCGAGCGTGAAGCGTTCGGCGGCACGATTACCCACTACCCGCGAGCGAAAGTCGTCATGACGGGCTTATTGGACTTCCCGATCTACGGGCGCGTGTCCAAGAGGAAGATGAGCAAGGAGCAACTCGTCGAGCTGTGGCAAGACATCAGTGAGAAAACCGGCCTGCAGGTCGCGGTCGGAGAGCTCGTCGAGAAAATCGAGCGCGGTCAGGATGGCGATTGGCGGGTGTCTTCGACCGGCGGCGTCTTCAAGGCTGCAAACGTGCTGTTGGCCCTCGGTCGCAGAGGCTCTCCGCGCAAGCTCGACGTGCCCGGCGAGGAGCAATCCAAAGTCGCCTACCGAGTGATCGAACCCGAGGTGTTTCAAGACAAGCACGTCTTGGTCGTCGGTGGCGGCAATGCAGCGGTCGAGTCGGCGTTTGCGTTGGTCGACGGCGGCAACTGCGCGTCGGTGACGATCAGCTATCGAAAGAACAACTTCGCGAGGTGCCGTCAGCCGAACCGAAAGCGAATCGAAGCCGAGATCGAGGCCGGCCGGCTGACGGCTCTCATGGGCACGCAGGTCGAAGAGATCTTCGAGGACCGCGTCACCTTGCGCAACGGCTCCAAAGAGCCGCTCTCCATTGAAAACGATGCGGTCGTAGTCCAGATCGGCGGAACGGCCCCAACTGCCCTGCTTCAAGACATCGGGATCGAGATCGTCACGAAGTACGGCGAAGCCTAATTGCGACCGTCCGCGTGACAATCCAAGCAGAAGTTGGGGGGCGCGGCACCCTGTGGGTAATCGGGCTCTTCGCGATGCTTGGGATCCATCGAGGCTCGCGTGTGCTCGCCGTCGTGACAGCCGACGCAGTCCGCGTTTTCTCCATCCACGGGTGAACCAAGATCCGGGTTGTGGCAGGACACGCAATCGTCGCGATAGGGAGAGTGTGCGCCATTTTGAATCGGGAACGCGTTCTCGGGGTGTGTACCCCCAACCGCGGGCGTCCAGGCGCTCGTCGTGTGGCAATTCTCACACGTGGTCGGGAAGTCGGCGTGACCGGGGAAGGGGCTGTTGTCGTAATCGTCCTGATGGCAGCCGACGCAGAGTGTGGGCGTGCCTTGGTAGACCGGTGGATCCCCAACGTGGCATGCGCTGCAGGCAAGCATCTCGTGCGCGCCGACGAGCGGCCAGGTGTGCGTGAACGCGGCAGGCGACCAGGCTTCTTGACCGTGGCAGGTTCCGCAGGTGTCCGGGAACCCTTCATGAGGTGGATTCAAGGCATGCTGAACATCGTCGGAATGACAGACGATGCAATCGGCGCCTCGAACCTGTACCCGATCGTGGTCCTGCGTCCCGCCGGTGCACGCTCCGCTGAGCAGCACCGCGCCCCACGCTCCGAAGATCAGAGCTCGTATCGCCGCTCGGCCGGGAAGGATCATGGATTCCTCGAAAGGTAGCATCCCAGATCGGACCCCGGTAGCGGGTCCCCCGGTTTGGCAAGGCGACTAACATCCTGGAAAGAAGAGGTTTTTGAGGCCAATTTGGCCTCTAGCCTGCGGTCTCACGCGGCCACTGAATTAACCTGACAGGGTGAATCGATCGGCTTATCATATACGCCATGGGGGTTAACTGCCGTCGCCTGTCTGGTCACATTGCGGCGGCCGTCGCAATCAGCGCCAGCGTATCGATGGGCGTGGCGTGCAGTGGGGTCGGCAGCATCGAGCATGAGCCGGGGACGATCCGTCAAGCCGAGTGCGTCACATGTCATGCGGCAGACCTCAAGGCAGCGAGCGACCCACCGCACGACTCCCTCCCAAGCACATGCCAGGATTGCCACACGGAACGCGAGTGGGTCCCCGCAGTCTCCACCACGATTCATACGCCGCTTCCAGCATCGTGCGTGACGTGTCACGGAAACGAGACGCGACCCCAAACGAGCTTCCATGCCCAAATTATCGAGACCGAGTGCGCAAGCTGTCACCGGGCGTATCCGGAATGGACGCAGGCGAACTTCCTGCACGCGCCAGTGCCTCGCACCTGCATCGACTGTCACGCGGATGGGAGACCAGACACGAGCACGCACCAATCCCCGCAAGGACAGGGCGACTGCGCCTCGTGTCATATCGTCACCGACTGGACCCTCACCGACCCGGCGGAGCTGCACACGCCGCTTCCGGCATCCTGCGCGAACTGTCACGGAAACGACCCGCAGCCGGAGACGATTTACCACAGCCAGGTCGTCGAGACCGAGTGCGCCAGCTGTCACACGAACTATCCAGATTGGACGCAAGCCGACTTCCTCCATGCGCCCGTTCCTGGGACCTGCAACAGCTGCCACAGCGATCTGCGACCCACGACTCCGACCCATCAATCTGCGGCGGGCCTTGGGGACTGCGCCGGCTGTCACATCGTCGACGATTGGGCGACAACAGACGCCGCCACCATCCACACCCCGCTTCCGGCATCCTGCCTGACCTGTCACCAAGACGACCCGCAACCGCAGAACATCTTCCACACTCAGGTGTTCGAGGCCGAATGCGCCAGCTGCCACCGGAGCTACCCGGGTTGGACACCAGCAGACTTTCTACACGCACCAGTGCCCGGCGCCTGCAACGCATGCCACGGCGATCTGCGACCCACGACGCCAACGCATCAATCGGCTGCGGGCCTCGCGGACTGTGCCCGCTGCCACGTCGTGGACGACTGGGCCGTCACCGACGCGGCCACGCTTCACGCACCACTACCGGCATCCTGCCTGACCTGTCACCAAAGCGAGCCGCGACAACCGACGATCTTCCACGCCCAGGTCTTCGACGCCGAGTGCGCCAGCTGCCACCATCAATATCCAGGTTGGACACCGGCTGATTTCCTCCACACGCCAGTGCCTGGCACCTGCGTAGACTGTCACTCCGATGAGAGACCCAACACGGCCACGCACCAAACCGCGGCGGGCCAGGGCGATTGCGCCTCGTGCCACATCGTCACCAGCTGGGCTACAGCCGACCCGGTCGCACTTCACACGCCGCTTCCGGCGTCTTGCGTGTCCTGTCACCAAAACGAGCCGCGACAGACTACGATCTTCCACACCCAGATCGCCCAGCCCGAGTGCGCCCGCTGTCACCATCAATACCCGGGTTGGACGCCAGCTGATTTCTTGCACGCGCCGATCCCGAACGCCTGCAACGCGTGTCACAGTGATCTGCGACCCGCGACGCCAACGCATCAATCGGCCGCGGGGCTTGGGGACTGTGCCGGCTGTCACGTCGTGAACGACTGGGCACTCGCCGATCCAGTCGCGCTGCACACGCCGCTTCCGGCCGCGTGCATTGGCTGTCACGCAAACGAGCCCAGATCGAACACCCCATTCCATGCGCAAACGTACGACCCCGAGTGTGCCAGCTGTCATCACTCGTATCCGACCTGGACTCCGGCAACGTTCGCACACGTTCCGGAGCCAACGCGCTGCTATGACTGTCACGAATCGCAGCGCCCCGCGACTCCAACGCACCCCGCCACCGGCGACTGCCAGAGTTGCCACACGACGGCGGCCTGGACTCCCGCCACCGGCGGGACCCACCCCGAGAACGCTTTCCGGATCCAATCAGGAGCGCACTCGAGATACCGAAACGACTGCGCATCTTGCCACAACGCGGCTCTCGGCTCGCCGGTGGGCGGTGAGAACGCCGACTGTGTCGGCTGCCACGACGGCGAGCACACGCGTTCCCGGATGGACGCGAAGCACCGTGAGGTGAACAACTATCCGGCGGGCGCCGCGCCCCCGAATTTCTGCCTCAGCTGTCACGCGGACGGCCGACACTAGCGATCGCGCGACGTCGTCAGGTTAGAACGCTTTGCCTTCGTTCATCCCGAAACGCTTGGCGATCGTCGCCATCGGGCAGAAGCCGGTAAACGAGGCCTGAAACATGTTCAGGCCGACGAATGCCGGCAGAATGAGCCAGGCGATGTGGTGACTGTAGGCGAGAATCACGCCGGCTATGACCATGATCCCTGCAACTCGAAAAACCAATTTGTCGATGTTCATGACGGTGTTCCTTTCGTTTTGAAATCTCAGAACGAGTAACGAAGCCTCGCGTACACGTTCGTGTTCTCTTGAAGCTGGCCAAAGAAGGTGTAGTCGTCGCGTCCGAACATGAGGTTCGCGCCAACGACGATCGCCAGGGGCTCGACGATTTTGTAGGTGATGCGCGGCCGGATGTAGGTGTCGAGCTCGTCCGGCGAGAAGAACACGAAGAGCGAGAGCTCGAGCTTGTCCATGACCAGGAGCTGGTTCAGCCGCAGCGTGATCAGATGCCGGAATTCGTGCTGCTCGTATTGAGCCCAGAACGAGCTCGCGATCAGCTCGTCGTACTTGAGCGTGTACTCGAGATAGTACTGCAAGCCCATTTGGAACTTGGGGAAGAGCTCGCGCTCGTAGCCCACCAGTCCTCGGAACTGCGAATTCGGGGTCGAAGGAGTCGTCCCCGCCCGGTCCTTGTACGAGTCGTAGAATGCGCCCTCGACGTTGAAGAGACCGCCAAACAGGGGCGTGCGTAGGCTCGCGCCGTAAACCGCCAGACGCGCGTAGGTCAGCCCCACGATGGTGTTCGGGTCCACCGGGTCGGTCAGCGCAAGGGCATTCGGCTGCATCCAATAGCCGACATAGCCATAGGCAGCGAGCTCAACCGCGCCTGCCGTGCCGTAAAGACGGCCGTGCACCGTTCCGTTTCGCAGTCGCTGCTCCGGGTACACCGGTTCGATCGGTGTGAGCAGAGATCGATCGCCGATGATCTCTCCGACCAGCGGATTGAAGAACGACAGACGCTGCCCGTTGATGAAGCGATCCGGCTCGAAAATCGGGGTCCAGATCAAGTCCAATCCGACTTTGTTCATCATGAACGTCGTCTGCACCGAGTTGGACGGCGCCTTGAGGTATTCGTCTGCGCGACCGATGAAGAAGGAGTTGAAGTCCTTCGGAAAGAGGTCATTCAAGAAAAGGAAGTCGCCCGTTCCCCAGGTGAGCACCTGTCGGCCAAACCGCATGCTGAACCAACTTCCGCCACGGACGAAGATCGACGCATCTCGAATGTCGAACCAAATCCGGCGGTCGACGGCATCCGCGAAGACGTCACCCCGAAATCGCGCGCTAACGATTTCGTGGGTGGCGTCGAGGTTCAGCCGGAAGCGCGCCTCGTTCGCGACCAGCTCATTGGCGCTGGCGCTGCTTCGGACCACGCGCGGTGCGATGAGACCTTCGACGAAGCCGCCGATCTGAAAGTCCCAAGCTTTGCCACCGGATTTGCCGCCGGAATCGCCCCCATTCTCCTCGTCCCAGTCGTCGAACTCACCCCAATCCTCGTCGTCGCCGGCCTCTTCGTTGGATTCGACGTCGCCAGCCAGCTCTTCGGGACTCTCTGCGCTTGCCGCTGCATCGAACGGTCCTTCGGCCTCCGCTTCAAGGGTCTCCTCGGCTTGGGCGAACGCCACGGAGGCCAACGCGAGAGCTGCGAACACAAACGAGGCAACCGCCAAGCACCTCAGCGATGGGACGCCAGCGCGGCACTGCTTCGTTCGACAAATCGTCGGTTCCATGTCGCTACTCCCTCATGCCCGTCGTCGAGCTGGGCTCAGCGAAGCCACTTCACGGGCGGGTTGCGTAGTGAACCCTCGACGAAGATGTCGTCGGGGATCCCCAGGTCGTAACTCACATTGCTGACGTCGCTCAGCGTATATCCACCCGACTCCAGGTCACTGACCTTGAGGCGCGTAATGGTCGGCTTCCCTTGTACGGTATCCACCTTGGCAGTTTCGATGCGCCGATAGATTTTGCCCTGCGCATTTACGTACTCGATCGTACTGGGCAGGAACGTCTTCTTATTGATACGCAGCGTGTAGTGCGCGAACTCCACACCCTTGCTGCTCTTGGGCGTGCTCTTCACCACGTACTCGGTATCAGTCGTTTCGAGAAGCTCATGCTTATCTTCGTCCGGATGCCGCCCGGAGATGTCTTCGTAGAAGAAGTGCGTGCCAACGAAGCTCGTGCGCTCATCACTCGCGGCGATTCGTTTGACGAGATCGAGACCTGGCAGATAAAGCCAACGATCGTCGTCTTTGTTCGCGTGCTTCTTTACCAAGAACGCCGTGTTTCGAACATCGGCGGGCTGGTCGAAGACGACGAGGTAGTTCTGGTCGCCGCCGTCCTTCAGATCACGCCGAAGGACTGCAAACTGCCTCCGCTGGGAGCGCCCCTTGTTGTCTACGATCTTCATGCGAACCAGCGCTCGCCCATCGTTCGCCGCGTAATACTGAGCGTTGTTGGTGCGATTTACGATTTGGCTCGCGTCCTTCAGGTCGCCCGCCTCAGCAGATATCGCCGGGGTCGAGAGAAGAATCGCTGCGGCGACGGCCGCCAGCCAGGTCTTGGTGAGGGTCTTCATGCTGTTTGCTCCTTGTTGGTCGCGAGAGGCGCTGATGGTTCGTCCTCGTTCATTGCGGCCGTTTCCTTCTTAGGGGACAGCCGGTTTTGGATTTGCATCATGATCGAGGGCAGTAGAATCACTGTGACGACGCTCGAGACGGCCATGATGGCGGCCATCAGGAAGCCCACGGTGTTGTAGGGAACGAGCGGCGCTCCTAGCAGCGGAAGGAAACCGATGGCGATGACGATCGCATTGCGCGTGATCGCCCTCCCCGGCTCCTGGAACATGCGCGACATCGTCTCGCGCCAGTCACCGGTCTCCCCCTGGATGGCGCGAGCACGCTCGAGAAAATGAATTGCGAAGTCGACCGAGAGGCCAAGCGTCAACGACGACAAGACAGCAACTGGCATGTCGTAGTCCTTGCCCACGAGACCGATCAGTCCATACGTAAACACGATTGTGATCGTGAGCGGGACCATCGCCAGCGCGCCGTACACCGGCGACCGGAACAGGATCACCATCATCAAGAAGACGATGACGAACGCGCCCATCAAGCTCTTCAGCATCCCGCCGACCATTTCGTCCTGCCAAACGGTATTGAGAAACGTGAGACCGGCCCATTGGGTGCGAAGGCCCTCAGGCGGTGGGTTGGCCGCAAGGAAGGCATCGAGGTCCGTCTTGACCGACATCATGTCCTGGTTGTCACCGCTCCTGAGTTGCACCCAGATCGCGCTTTCGCGATAGTCGGGGCTCACCAAGTGCCAGAGATCGTTCGGTCGGTGTGAAGACTGGAACTGAAGGAGCGTCTGCGCAACGCCCTCGGTCGAGCCCGGGATGCGGAAATCTTCGTCTTTTCCACTAATCAGCTCGCGGTAGACCGTCTTCACGACGTCGGCGATCGAGCTCGTCTTGCCGACGAGAGGCAGTGCCTCCGCTGCCTCTTGGAGCCGCTCGATGTAAGCGAGATGCTCCGGGTTCTGGAAGGTCTTGCTGGTCGTCTGTGCCTTTTCAAGCGCCGTTTGCACCGCCTGCCACTGCTCCGACTCTTCGCCGCTCGTGTCGAACACCAGATCGGAGGTCGCTTCGATCAAGGCGTCGGAGACATTCGTCGTCTCTTCGTGGCTCGCAGCTTCAGCTTCGGCTTTGAGACCGTCCCAGCGTGTGCGCATCGCGTCGCTGGCATCTTCGAGGGCTCTATCGCCGGCCCCGACGATCTCGGCTTTCGCATGGGTATCCTGCTTCATGATCAGGAAGGCGGTGTAGGTTCCGGCGAGCTCTTGGTTGAGCACCTTGTCGGCCACGCGGATCTTGTGAGAAGGCTTGAACCAGCGAACTGGATTGTCATTGATGTTGATCTGCGAAATGCCGTAGCCGCTGATCGCGATCGCCGCGACCGTCACGACGAGAATCGGCTTGGCGAAGCGAAGGCTTTTTGCGCCCACAGCTTCGACGACGCGACCCAGCAACCCGCCCTCGCTGGCATTACGCTTGGCCGAGAGCAGTGCCGCCAAGCGCTTCTCGGGCAGCGCAGCGATGTAGGCGGGTACAAAGAGAATCGTGAAGACGAATGCAATCCCGATGCCCATGGCAACGAATACGCCAAAAACACGAACGGGCGGAATCGGCGTCAGCGTGAGGGAGAGGAAACCGGCGGCCGATGTCAGCGACGTGTAGAGCATCGGCGCGAACAGGTGCCCGACGACCTCTTTGATCGCGACCTTTCGATCGCCGGTCTTCGGGTAGATATCGACAAACTCCGAAAGCAGGTGAACCGAATCGACGACCGCGATGGGCATCAGGAAGATCGGGATCATCGAGCTCATGATGTGCACGGTGAACCCGCTCGCGATGAGCGCGCCCATCGTGATGGTCACCGTGGTGATGGCGACGATCATCGGCGACAAGACCAAGGCGAACGAACGGAAGAACCACCACATCAACAAAAGGATCACCAGAGCGGCAAGCGGCGCGGAAACAGCCATCTGCTTGAACATCTCGACGCCGAAGGTGTCCTCGGCGACGGGAAGGCCGGTGATGTAGAACTCGTCGGTGTTGTCGCCAAAGCCGGCGATGATCGCTTCGATCTCTTCGGAGATCCGGTGGCTTTGATCCTTGCTCTCGATCGGAACGTAGAGCGCGACGCTATCGCCATCTTCGGAGACCACGGTGCCGCGAAGCATGGGCAGCCGAAGGGCGGCCTCCTTGATCGCGAGCGCCTCCTCGGGTGTCTTGGGGGCTTGCTCCATCAACCATTCGAAGCGAATGGTTCCGGGCCCTGCTTGCTCGATGTTGTCCATCGTCGAGGGTCCAAGAACGTCACGTGCGATGACACCGTCGATCGACTTCAATCGCTCGTTGAGCTCGTGAATGCGCCCGAGCGATTCGGGGTTGAAGACCCCCTCGGGCTCGGACTCGTTCACGACGCCCACGACGATTAGGTCGTGAAGGTTGAATTCCTCTTTGGTCTCGTTGTGAAAGACGCGGGCCGGATCGTCCTCCGAGAGCATGTTCTCCGGATCGGTATCGACCTGGATCGAGGGAATGGCGGCACCGAGGCCGAGGGTCAGCACGGCCAGGCCAACGAAGACCAGGCGCGCGTGCTGAATTGGGAAATCGAGAATCTTTCGTTTCATGGACATCCGCTCCGTTTGAACTGGGACTGAACTCGAACCCCACCCATATGACCACATAAGCATATAGTCAAGTAGTGATTTTTCCTAAAAATGGAGCTATAGAAGGTAGGCGATGCCTAAGACCGCTCTAAACATCCAGAATCTGGACTCGGTCGCGACCCGGTTCCGCATCCTCGGGGTCCCGCTTCGGCTGCAGATCCTGAACGAGCTGGCGAACGGACCGCGCACGGTGACCGCCCTGGTGGAGGCGACGGGCAGCACCCAGCCCAATGTCTCCAAACACTTGAGCACCCTGCTCGCGCACCGCTTGGTCAAGCGCGAGAAGCGGGGGAACTCGGCCTACTACTCGGTTTCGGATCCGGCGGTGTTCAAGCTCTGCGAAATCGTCTGTGGAAACATCGAACGGGCGCTCGAAGAGGAACGGGCCGCATTTGGCGGATAGTTAAAAAGGAAGCGCCCCGGCAACTGCCGAGGCGCTTGCGACTTCATGGGTTCGGTTGCTCAGCGACGGGCGAACGAAAGCCGCTGGGGGTAGCGAAGGTTTGCTTCAGCCCGTTGCACCTGTCGCTCGGACAACTGCACCAGCTCGTTCAGAATGCTCGCCTTCTTCACGAAATAGCCGCCGTGACCACGACCGCCGTGACCGCGACCGTGGGAACCGCGCTCGTAGTGGCCACGCCCGCGATAACGGCTTCGTTCGAGCGATACAAGCTCGTTACGGACCAGACGAACCCGTTGCGAGTAGCGTTGGTTACCGGGCTTGCGAACGGATTCGCGAATCTCGCGCTCGAGCCATGCGTCGAGCCGACGGTTGACCTTCCCTTGTGCATCCGCGTTTCTACGGGCGGTGGCCTGCTCCCAACGTTCGCTGATCCGAACGATCTGTTCGAGGTCCTCCCGCTGATCGAAGTAGGCACGACGTGCGAAGTGGGTGGCCTTGGGTGTGTGGTGAAACGTCCTTCGCTGGTCGTAAACAGCTCTTGACGGTTCGAAGCTCGTGCGAACGGGCCGAACCTGGCGGGGAGCGTCGTCATAGTTGACGATGACTTTCTTCCCGCGACGGGAGTCGCTGTCGTCGTCCGCACTGGCCTGGGTTACGGCCGTGAGCGCAAATGCAAAAAGCCCAATGTGAAGTAGATATCGCATGTTGATTCCTCGTCTTTTCGGGAGTGGTTGCGGGGCTTCCCCCACGGTTCACCCACTCGGACGACGCCAGACCTTACGAAGCTCTTAACGGAGTGACGAAAAGAGAAAAAGGGGACAGTCCCCTTTTCAGAAGGGTTAACCCATTGAAAAAGGGGACTGTCCCCTTTTCTAGTCGTTTAGGAGGGCTAGGGGCTTGTTGGCGCGCTCGAGGACGGCGATGACGCGCTGGTCTTTTTCGAGCGCGTCCCAGAGCGCCGTGGCCCGCTCGCGGTAGTCGGACTGGCTCAAGCGGCCTCGCAAGAGCTCGGAGCGGAGAAACACGAAGGTCGTTTGAACGACGTCGTGTAGGCAGTAGTCGCGAATCTCTGCGTAGCGGCCGTGCTCGAACATGCTCTGAACTTTCGAGCCGTCGACTTCCATTTTGCCCGGCATGCCGACCAGTTGCGCAAGCGCGCCCAGGCTTGGCATGCGGCTCGCGCCGTAGTCCGTGAGCACGTCGGCCAAGTCCATGTGACCTTCATCGCTGTAACGATAGCGATAGTCGGCGCCCCCGCTGCGCCCTGCGTAGTACGCGGGGAACGGCACACCGTGCTTCAGCATGCGATTGGCGAGGACGGGCAGATCAAAGCGCCGCCCGTTGAAGCTCACCATGGTCGGGTGCCGCTTTCCGATGAAATCGGCAAACTCTTGCAATACCTTCGACTCATCGGGCGGTGCATCTTCTTCGCCTCCAAACGCGCCGAGCTTCTGGAGCTCGTAGTTCCCGTCGAGCCACAGGACCCCGAGCGCGACCACTTGATGGAACGGCGCAGGTGGAAAGCCGCCGACGGCCGCATCCCAGACAAGGTCCGGATCGGGAACGGTTTCGATGTCGAGAACGAGAAAAGAGCGGGCCACCGGCCAAAACTAGCGGAAAAGCAGAAAATCTGCCCGCATTAAGACACGCGTAAGGTTCGAGTCCTTTACTTCATGAGGAGGTGGAACCTCCGAGAAAGGGAAACTCATGAAGTTCATCAACAAAGCAACCATCGTCGCCGCCCTGCTGGGGGGCGTCACAGCAATCGCGCTGACCGTCGGAGGCGTTGCGTTCGCCCACGGAGGTCCTCATGGAGGCGCCCACGGCGAACGAGGGCCCTGGTCGCCTGAAAAGATGGAAGAGCATCTGACCGAAATGACGCAAAGACTCGACCTGAACGACGCGCAGGAGGCGAGCATCCGCGCCATCATGGAGCGGGCGCAGGCGCAGCGTAAGGAGATCCGGGACATGCCGCGCAGCAAAGAGAAGTTCACGGCCATGAAAGATCTTCGTTTCGCGACCGAGGACCAAATCTATGCGAACCTCAGTTGTGAGCAGCGCGAGGCACTTCGATTGCTTAAGCGAGAGCACAAGGTCGAGCGAATGGAAGAGCGCTTCGAGCGTCATCATTCTCAAGACCGGAACTAACTGGAGAACTCGGTGTCCAATCGAATCCTGCTCGTGGAAGATGACGTCGCCCTTGGTCAGCAAGTGGTACAGACTCTTTCGCAAGCAGGGTTCGACCCCCACTGGGTACAGGACGGCGACGCCGCGCGAGACCTCGACCCCGACGACTACCGCGTCATCGTCCTCGACCTGATGTTGCCCGGTACCTACGGGATGGACTTGCTCAAGCGCTACCGGGTGAAGTCGGAAGTTCCGGTTCTGATCTTGAGTGCGCGAGACGACACGGCGGACAAGATTCGCGGGCTCAAGCTCGGCGCCGACGACTACGTAACCAAACCGTTTTTCCCCGAAGAGCTCGTCGCACGCATCCAAGCCTGTTTGCGCCGGCCGAATCTGGTAGGAACCGAACGTCTGGTCGTTGGAGCCATTCAAGTCGACCTCGAGCGCCGCGAAGTCAGCAACGCGGCGGGAAGCCTTTCGCTGACGCCCGTGGAGTTCGAGATTCTAGCGCTCCTCGCGAGAAGAAAAGGTTCGGCGGTCACCCGGGAAGCCTTGGTCGACGCCGCGCTCGATCCGGCGCAAGACGGCAGCCGACGGACACTCGACGTCCACATCTCACGGCTCCGTAGCAAGCTCGGCAAGGATGCGATTCAGCTCGAAACCGTGTGGGGCATCGGTTACCGGCTATCGGGAGGCGCATGAAGCTTCGGGCGCGATTGGCTCTGACCCTCGGCCTGGCGGCGATTTCATTGCTGGTGCTGCTCGGTTGGGCGCAGTCGCGTTGGCAGTCGCAGATGCGGGTGGATGCGCTAGCCGAAGCCGCTGTGCATCGCATGGAATCCGGTGGACGAGAGCGATGCGAAGCCAACCCGGAACGTTGGCCTGGCGAAAGAGGTGCGCGGCGGCTTCGACGGCCGCCGGGGCCTCCGCACCAGGCACTCCCACGGCACCGGGTCTTCGCGTACGACGCGAATTTCGTGAGCGCCAATCCCGAGAGTCCCGCATTCCCGTCGGCGCTAGCAAAGCAACTCGAAACGGGGAGCGAGGTTGCGACTGACCGCTCGCCCGGTCAGCGCCGCACGGAAGTCGCGGTTCGAATGCCCTGGACCGAGGGCCCTTGCTCGGTCTTGCTCATGCGCTCCAAAGGGCCGCCTCGTTGGTTTTCGGGCGCGGTGCTGATGCCCGCATTTCTCGTAGCGCTCGTGGTGATCTTGGTTGCGCTCTTTGCCGCGGGCCCGATCGTGGGCCGTGTGCGCCAGCTAACCGATTCGGTCCGCAATCTCGGCAGCGACTCCGAAGAGCCCATTCACGTCCAGGGCAACGACGAAATCGCCGAGCTCGGCGCAGCGTTCGAGCAAAGCCGCCAGACGATCCAAGCACAGCTGGCTTCGCTACGTGAACGTGAAGCGGCGCTCCGCGACTACATCGCAAACACGACCCACGACGTGATGCTTCCGCTGAGCGTCTTGCAGGGCCATCTGGTGTCCCTCCAGCAGAGGATCGAAGCCGGCGATGCGCTCGATGCCAACGCGATCGTCCCGAGCCTCGAGGAGTCGCAGTACCTTGGTTCGCTTCTTCACAACCTCAACGCCGCCGCGCGCCTCGAAGCCAACGACGGGCTCAGCCATCGCGACCCGATCGACTTGAACCGTCTCGTGGAGCGTGTGGTCGATAGGCACCAACCCATCGCGAAGCGCAAGCAAATCGGGCTTGACCTCGCAGTGCCCGAGGCCGCGATCGAGTTCCCCGGCGACCTCACCCTGCTCGAGCAGGCGCTGGGCAACATCGTTCAGAACGCGATTCGCTACAACCGAGCCAATGGTCACGTGGCGGTCATCCTCGAAGGATCCGGGGACAGATGGGCTCTGCGGGTGGTCGACGACGGCCCGGGCATTTCTCACGCGGATCGTGAGAGGGTCGTAGAGCCCTCGTTCCGCGGTAGTGAAGCGCGAACCCGGCACCCGCACGGGATGGGACTTGGGCTTCATATCGCCAGCGATGTCGCCAACCGCCATGGCCTTCGCCTCGAGCTCCGAGATACCGAAGGCGGCGGCCTCACCGTCGAGCTGATCCACGCCGGCTAGCACACCGCCGATCGCTCGACGCGATACTTGACCGAAAGGGCGGTCCGTGCGGAAATTGCGCATCGGAGGACCGATGTTCAAAGAGATACTGCAAGACCTCGTCGATCGAACCGATGGCGGAGTGGCCGGGCTGCTGATGGCGTCGGACGGGATCGCGATCGACCAATATTCCAAGGGTGACGGACCGTTCGACATCGAGGCCGTTGGCATGGAGTACAGCGTCGTCCTCAAGGGCGTTCAACGAGCAGGCGAGATGCTCGACACCGGCGGGACGAGCGAGGTTTCGGTGCAGACCGAGCGGCTCACGACCGTCGTCCGCATGCTCACGGACGAGTATTTCGTGGCGCTCGCTGTTGCGCCTGGCGGGAACGTCGGCAAGGCGCGCTTCCTGCTCCGAACGAGTGCACCGAAGTTGCTCGAAAACCTCTGACGCCATGGCGGCTTCGGTCAAACGCGTCTTGGTCCTCAACGGGCCCAACCTGAACCTGTTGGGGACTCGCCAGCCCGACGTCTATGGCGCTACGACGCTCGCCGACATCGAGAAGGCGCTCAAAAAGCTCGGCAAGGACCTCGGCGCCAAGATCGAATGCCGTCAGTCGAATCAAGAAGGCGAGCTAATCGATTGGCTGCATGATGCGCGCGATTCCTTCGATGGCGTCGTGATCAATCCTGGGGGGCTCACACACACCTCCGTGTCCTTGCGTGACGGAATCTCGGCCACTGGCCTGCCGGTAGTCGAAGTGCACATTTCAAACACCGCAGCGCGCGAATCGTTTCGTCATCAGTCCGTCACCGCCGCGGTGTGTATTGGTTCTGTGATTGGCTTTGGAAAGAACAGCTACGCGCTTGGCCTTCGCGCACTAATCGACTATCTGAACGCTGCCGGCTGATCAAACCGCCGCCGGGGAACACCATGAAGCTGGACCTGGATCAACTGCGCGAGCTCATTCGGCTCCTCGACGAAGCAAATCTCACTGAAATCGAAGTCGAGCACGACGACGATCGCATTCGAGTTCGCCGTGATCCCGCGCCCGTGCTCGGCGCTGCAGCAACTGAATCGGTGGCGCCTGTCACGGCGTCGGGCCCAGAGCCGGCCACCCCTGCATCGGCTTCGGAGGATGACGATGGCGCCTACGTGACTTCGCCCTTCGTGGGCACGTTCTATCGCGCGCCATCGCCAGACGGAGATCCCTTCGTCGATATCGGAGATTCCGTCGTGCCGGGGCAGGTGCTTTGCATCGTCGAGGCCATGAAGCTCATGAACGAGATCGAAGCCGAAGCAGCGGGCACCATCGTCGAGGTGCTCCTCGAGAACGGCAAGCCCGTCGAGTACGGCGACCGGCTCTTTCGAATCGAAATCGGCTAAGGGTGTTTGAGAAAGTCCTCATCGCAAATCGAGGGGAGATCGCGCTTCGCGTGATCCGTACCTGTCGCGAGCTCGGTCTACGCACCGTCGCCGTGCACAGCGAAATCGACGCCGATGCATTGCACACCCGGCTGGCGGACGAAGCCATTTGCATCGGTCCAGCCGACCCCAGCCGAAGCTATCTGCACATTCCTGCGATCATTGCGGCGGCTGAAATCACGGGAGCCGATGCGGTTCATCCGGGCTACGGGTTCCTCTCGGAGAACCCCGAATTCGCCGAAACCTGCGCGCAGTGCGGCCTCGAGTTCATCGGGCCGCTTCCTGAACAGATTCGGCTCTGGGGCGACAAAGTGAGCGCTCGAGCATTGGCGAAGTCGCTCGGCCTTCCAACGCTCGATGGGACCGAGCTCATCGAGGACATCGAAGACGCGGTTCGAAAAGCAGAGGGGCTGGGCTTCCCGGTGCTCCTCAAAGCCTCGGGTGGTGGTGGTGGCCGCGGGATGCACGTGGTGGAGTCGAAAGAAGCGCTGCGCGCGGTGTTTGAAACTGCTCGCGCCGAATCGAGGGCCGCGTTTGGGAACGACGCCCTGTACTTCGAGAAGTACCTCGAGCGCCCGAGACACATCGAGTTTCAGATCCTCGGGGACAAACAAGGCAACATCCATGTGTTGGGCGAGCGCGAGTGTTCGATCCAACGGCGCCATCAAAAGATCCTAGAAGAGGCTCCAAGCGTGGCGCTAACCGAAGAGATGCGGAGGGATATGTCGGTCACCGTGCGCCGCGCGATGAGCGAGGTCGGCTACCTGTCGGCCGGGACGCTCGAGTTCCTGCTCGACGAGGGCGGCGAGCTGACGTTCCTCGAAATGAACCCGCGCATCCAAGTCGAGCACCCGGTGACCGAGCTCGTCATGGGCATCGACTTGGTCAACGAGCAGATTCGCATCGCCGACGGTCAGCCTCTGGAGCTCCCAGCCCAGCCGCTCACTCCGCGCGGCCACGCGATCGAGTGCCGAATCAATGCCGAAGATCCGGACACCTTCGCGCCTTCGCCAGGCGTCATCACCGAGCTTCACATGGCCGGCGGAACCGGGGTGCGGGTCGATAGCGGTATTTATGGCGGGGGGCGCGTGCCGCCGCACTATGACCCTTTGGTCGCGAAGCTCATCGTACATGCACCGACACGTATGCAGGCAATCGCCAAGATGCGGCGAGCGCTCAGCGAGACGATCATCGGAGGGATTCGCACCAACATCCCACTTCACCAAAGGATTCTGGAGCACCCCGCCTTCGAGGAAGGCCGGATCTCCACGAAATTCCTCGATGAGCTTCGTTCCTAGTGCATGTTGACCGAGCCCGTGCGGCATTAGTAGACTTGTGTGGGTGTACTGAACGCACGGGGGCTTAGCAGGGGCTTTGGCTATTAACAGGAATAAGGTCTTGGACGCGGCGCGGAAGTACCAGTCGCGCGGCCAATACGACAAGGCGATCGCGCAGTACCAAAAGCTGGTGGCTGCGGATAAGCGCGACGTTCGTTCCCTGCTGAAGATTGGCGATCTGCACGTGCGCGCCGGCAACCGCGGCACGGCGATCAAGACGTACGAAATCGTCGCGACACACTACGCCGCGCAGGGCTTCTTTCTGAAGGCCATCGCAGTCTACAAGCAGATCCTGAAACTCGACCCTTCGCGACTCGACGCCCAAGTGCGGCTCGGCGAAATGTATGAGCAGCTGCAATTGGTGAGCGACGCCATGAGCGTGTTCGAAGACGTGTCAAACGCCTTCGCGCGCGCAGGGGACACCGAGCAAGCCCTGGTGATGCTGGGCAAGATCGTCGACATCGATCCGGAGCACATTCCCGTTCGAATCAAGTACGCCGAGGCTCTTTCGAGAGCGGGCCGGACGCAAGACGCCGCAAACGAGTTCGAAAAAGGCGCGTTGCTATTGAAAGAGCAAGGCCGACTCGAGGACTATCTCAAAGTCGCTGAGCGGCTGCTGTATCACCGCAGCAACGACGTCCAAGTCGCACGGGAGCTTGCGGAAACGTACATCGAGCGTCGCGATCCCAAGCGCGCGCTCGCTAAGCTACAAATCTGCTTCAAGGCCGATCCACGTGACGTTTCGACCCTTTCGCTGCTCGCAGAGGCCTTCTTGATGCTGTCGCAGACCGACAAGGCCATCAGCGTCTATCGCGAAATCGCACGCATTCACCGGGAGGCGCATCGGCCTCAGGAGCGCATGAGCGCATTGCACCGCATTCTGCAGCTCAATCCAAACGATCAAGAGGCACAGGCAGCGTTGCAGAAGACAGCGTCGGCGTCGGGACAACACTTCATTCCTTCGAACGCGGCGCGTCCGCCCACGAGGCCTTCCAGCTCGGTTTCGGCCGCACAGCTGAGCAATGGTTCCCAGCTGAGCGGCAGGTCGGTTAGCCTGAACGCCGTATCGAGCGTGAGCGACGCGACCGGCCTCAGCGATGCTTCCAGCCTGACCGGTACCTCGGGCATCATGTATGTCGACGAGGACATCGAAGAAGGAAGCACGATGACCGGTTCGTTGCCGGCGCTCTCCGAGGAGCCTACCGACTTGGGAGGGTCCTACCCGTCGGTGCCATCGGCCCCGCGCACGCCAACCGGGGCGCGTGTGATCCCGATGCGAATCACATCCCCGATGAGCTATTCGGAGTTCCTGGCGCTTCCGCTGCTGAGCACCCAGGTCGCTCCAGCCACCGGTGCACTTGCCCCGAGCCTGATGGAGCAGACGCTGGAGCTCGCCGATTCCTATTTGGTCGACGGCCTATTCACACAGGCGCGCGCGATTGTGAGCGAGCTTCAGCTGACCCTGCCCGACCATCCACTCGTGCTCGACAAAGCGCGCGAAATCGAAGCGCTCGCTGCCGCCTCTTCGGGAATCTCGGCAGTCGCGCAGCCACTCATCCAGCCTTCGGCTCCGGCACATTCGATATCGGACGCGCCGGATGTGGAGCTCGAGTACGAGGAGCTGGAACCGGGCGACGAGGGCTTCGACTTCGCGGAGAAGCTCGCCGAGGAGCTTGCCGAAGTCTCCGAGCTTGCGCCGCTCGACGATGGCTCCGAGATGATCGACGTCGAAACCGTCTTCGAGCAGTTCAAAGCGGGCGTTGCCGAGCAGGTGGCTGACGACGACAGCGACACACACTTCGACCTCGGCATCGCCTACAAAGAGATGGGCCTGCACGCCGACGCACGGCGAGAGTTCCAGGTAGCCATGTCCGATCCGCGGCGACGCTGCCTCTGCTGGACGATGATCGGCCTCATCTACATGGAAGAGGGTCAGCCCCGCGACGCGATCGAAGCCTTCCAATCCGGTCTCGAAAGTCCGGAGAAGACCGCGGCCGAGTCCGTGGGCTTGCACTACGAGCTCGGCATGGCGTGCGAAGCCAGTGGACTGACCGACCAGGCGCGTTTGCATTATCAGTACACTTTCCAGCGGGAGCCACGATACAGAGAGGTCGATCAGCGTTTGGAGCGTCTTGGCGGCCCACGCGAGAGCTCTGGCGACGATTTGCTCCTAGAATCCATGGACGACGTCAATCGGGCCTTCGACGAGTTGATCCACCAAGACTAGGCCCTATAGACTCGGCTGATCATGGCCGAGACAGTGCAGACGTTTTGCCGGATTTGCGAGGCCCTTTGCGGGCTCGAAGTCACGGTGGAGGCCGACCGGGTCGTCGACATCAAGCCCGACGACGACCACGTCGCGACGCGAGGATTCGGATGCCTCAAGGGGCTCAAGCAGCATCGGATGTACGACACGCCCGACCGTCTGCTCTACCCGATGCAGCGAGTCGACGGTGAGCTTCAGCGTGTGAGCTGGGACGACGCGCTCGGCAATATCGGCACCAAGGTTCGCGAGCTGATCGACAATCACGGCAGTGACAGCATCGCGATGTACGTCGGCACGGCGGCCGGCTTCGGTGTGCTGCATCCTGTCTTTGCGCAGGGCTTCATGCAGGGCGTGGGCTCGGCCAGCATGTTTTCATCGGCGACACAAGATTGCGCAAACAAGTTTTCGGTTGCCCGCGAGGTCTACGGATTTCCGTTCACCCAACCGTTTCCAGACCTCGAGAACCTCGACTGCCTGATCATCGTCGGCGCGAATCCGGCCATCTCGAAGTGGAGCTTCCTTCAGGTGTCGAACCCAATTCGGCGTCTCAAAGAGATCGAGTCCCGCGGTGCAAAGATCTTCGTCGTCGATCCGCGCCGCACCGAGACGGCGAAAGTCGCCGGTGAGCACGTGTTCATCCGTCCGAACACCGACGTATTCTTCTATCTGTCGTTTCTGCACGAGTTCCTGGCGACCGCCGAAATCGATCGCGCGCGAATCGACGAGCACATGACCGGCTTCGACGAGCTCTGCCGCGTCGCAGAAGCCTGGCCTCCCGAGCGCACCGCCGAAGTCACGCGCATTCCGGCCGATACGCTGCGCAAATTGGTGCGTGCCTACCGCGAAGCCAACGGCGCGGCGCTCTACTGTTCGACCGGCGTCAACATGGGCACCAACGGTTCGCTCGCGTTCTGGTTGCAGGAATGCATCAATGCGATCTCCGGTAACCTCGACCGCAAGGGCGGGACGCTCGTGAGCACCGGCATCATCGATTTTGCCGCCTTTGGCAAAAAGACCGGCGTGCTCTTGAGCGAAAAACAGAGCCGCATTGGTAAGTTCCAGTCGGTCAACGATTCGATGCCCGGCGGAATCTTGGCGGACGAAATCCTCACCCCTGGTGACCGGCAAATCAAAGCCCTTTTCGTCACCGGCGGCAATCCCTTGATCACCATGGCGAACTCCGAACGCCTTCGCGATGCCTTCAAAGAGTTGGAGCTGCTCGTCGTCCTCGACATTCAGCCGAGCGAGACGGCATCGGTCGCCACCCACGTCCTTCCCTGCACTTCACCATTTCAGAGGCCGGACCTTCCCTTCGTCTTCCCCCTGATGCTCGGGCTCCAAATGAAGCCTTATCTGCAGGCGACACGCGCCGTCGTTCCCCCTCAAGGGGAGCAGCGCGACGAGGCCAGCATCTACGTGGACATCGCCAAAGCAAGTGGGGTCAATTTGTGGGGCTCCGCGGCCGCCCAGCGAACCTTCGAAGCCGCCAAAACGCTGAGCTCGCTCGGCAAACGGGGAAAGCAGCCTTCGATCCCACAAGAGCTCCTGCTCTCGGGCCTGCTCCGCGCGACGAAACAAGGCAGCTTCAAGAAGCTCTTGAAGGAAAAGCACGGACGCTTACGACCCCAGCACGACCCGGGTAGTTTCCTCGGCAAGCGCGTCATTCACGGCGATAAAAAGGTGCACCTCGCACCCAACGTGTTCGTAACACAGGCGCAAAAGCTCGAAGCCGATTTTCAGCTCGAGCTCGACACCAAAGACAAGCTCAAGCTCATCACCAAGCGTGCCATCACCACGCACAATTCGTGGACCCACAACATCGACGAGTTCGTTTCGCGAGAACGCGGGACGAATCATCTGTACATGCACCCCGAGGACGCGGCTCGCGCGGGGCTGGCCGAGGGCGACCTGGCCGACGTGTCGACCGAAACGGGCGCGGTTCGCGTCCCGGTGAAGCTTCTCTCGGAGCTAATGCCGGGTTCGGTCGCTTTACCGCACGGCTGGGGCCATCAGGACAGCAAGATGGGCGTGGCAAGCAAGACGACCGGCGTCAACGTCAACCTCCTCGCTGCGGACGGCCCCGACAAGCTCGAGCGGGTCTCCGGCATGGCGAACCTCACTGGCTTCTTGGTGGATGTGACACCGGCCGCCGGCGCGCTCGACACCGGGCATTGGTCCGGCATCGGTGTCGCAGAGCGCTGAGCTGTCTCAGAAAACCGCACGAAACGAGAGGTTCGGAAACCAGATGGCGGTCGTAAACCGGATCGGGCACGGCTGGTCCGGAACGCCGACACGCCACTGGCACTGCGGAGGCGCCGTCATGACCGACGAGTCGATCTCTTGAGCGTCCCGCGCCCGGGTGATGTTGATCCACTCGAGCGCCACGCGCATGCGTCGGTCGGGCTTAGCCCATTCGTAGGCGATCTTCGCGTCGAGCCGCACGAACCAGGGGACGCGCTGCACGTACTGCTGAATGGCGCCTGCCTGGTCCAGCCAGAGCCACCCTTCCGCTCGGCCTGACCTGGCAAACACGCGCGCGCTGATCATGAGACCAAACTTGGCTCTCCAGGCGAGCACACCATTCATGACGTGGCGAACGTCGTAAGACGGGGTGTAATCGAAGGACTGTGTGCTTCCGTCGAGCAACGCGCCTGTGGCGGTGAGGTCGCTGAAGCCAAGTGTATAACTCACGAGGGTGGAAAATCCGACCTCGAATGGACGTTGAAGCAGCACTTCCAAGCCGTAGCTCTTCCCGTCCGCGGAGTCGTCGATCGTGCCGGCGGGGAAGGGATTCTGAGGGGTGCCCCCGGTGATCTGCGGATTGGTGAAGATGTCGACGAAGCGAAGTTCCCGATAGATGTTGAGATAGCCGCGCGTTTCAAACGTGAGGTCGTGTGGCAGGTAAAATCGAACTCCGCCCTCGGTTTGGTTGGCGTACTGGAGGCCGGCCTCCAGAGGCACGTCACCAAGCCCAGGGAGTGGAATCGCAAAGGTCGCGGGCCTGGCGCCAAGCCCCCATCCAACGAAGATGTCCGCGACTTCGTACGCGTGAAACGTCGCTCTAGCGCGTGGATTGACCGCCGCGTTCCGGAAGCCACCGGTGCTCCACATATCCGCGCGGACGCCGAGCGAAAGATCCAACCACGGGACCAACGACAGATTTGCATCGACGAACGCGCCAGCGATGACTCGTCGATCTTGCTGGGCGAACTCTCGGTCACACGGGGTCGATACGCTCGGGATGGCCGGCAGCTCACCGATTTCGCCGGTTTCAGTGCAATCCGCCGGGCCAAAGAGGCCCTCCAGGTCACCACCGACGCGGACCTGCACTTTGGGGGCACCATAGGTCGCCCAGAACCTCGGCCCAAACCGATGAATGTTCGCGCCCGCGTTGGAGACCGCGCTGAGCGAAGCATCTTCGACATTGGAGAAGTCGTATCCGTAGAGCATCGTTCCGACGAAGTCCCATTTCTCGAGCTTTCCGATGAAGCGGGCTTCGGCCCGGTGAAACTGAAGGTCGAAGCCGAGCCGTTCTTGGGCATTGCTGGCGTCGAAGACCGAATTGTCCCTGCCGCCAAACGCGACCATCTCAAAGCGTGATCGGGAGCTCATCGCAACGCCGGTCCGGTACTGGTAGTCCCAGTAGTTCACGTCGGCATCGACACCGATCGCGCCGAGCAAGAGGTTCGGAAAGCCGTACTGGCCCGCAAACGTCATCGATCCCTCTTTGGGCATCGGAACGTTGAGCAAGCCAGAAAAGTCGATCGCGCGAAGCTCGGCTTCCCCATGGACTCTATCGCGTGGGATTCCGCGAGCCGTCCCAGCCACTACACCACCGGTACTTCGCCCGTAGCGAGCGGGCGCCGCGCCGGAGTAGAGCTCGATCCCGCCGATGAGACCCGAGTGCAGCGTCGCGGGGCCAAGGGCGGAGTGAAAAAGCAAAGGAACCGGAATGCCGTCGTAAAGATAGACCGTCCCCGACGGCGGGGCGCCACGAACGTAAACGTAGGGTTGGCCGTTGGCGACCGGCACGGTGCCCGGCATCATCTCGAGAATTCGAAACGGCTCGCCAAAGGTCCCCGGGATACTCCGGACTCCATCCAGCTCCAGCCTGATGGGCACCTGGACACGCGCGTCCACCTCGGCGGTTTCGGAGAAGACCAACTCCTTTTCGACTTCGATCTTCTCGGGTTCGAGGAAAGTTTCTGTAGAAGCCCCTTCGGGGACTTCCTCGGCGACGGGTTTCCTCACGCGAAGCTCAACGCTTATCTCCGAGGGCATCGGGATTTCGTCGCGGGTCGCAGGCTCGAACTCCGCCTGCCGAATCGCCTCGATCGCCAGGTCGCAAAGCGCGCGGCCAGCGTCGCATTTCTCTACGACTCCCTTCCCATCTGGATCAATACGCACCATGACCCGCACGAGACCTGACTCCGGCGTCTCCACGCCAGCTGGCACCTCGATGCCAGGGAGCGACTTCACCTTGGGCGCCAGCACATCCTGGGCCAGCGCCACCGCCGCAAACGCAGCGAAACCCAAAATGAAGCCAAGCCAGAATCTCATCGAGCGTCTCTATTTGATCGAGCGGTGGAGCTTTTCCATTTGGGCGATCCGATCTTTGAGCATTCTCTTGAGTGCCGCGCGCAGGTAGGGCTCGATGTCGGCGTCCGTGCTGCCCGAATGCGAGACGATCTGCTGGTACAGGTGTGACGTCTCTTCGGAGACGGCGAGTGTAATCTTCGATTCGCTCAGGTGATCGTCGATCAGGCTGCGAACGAGCCCACTCATGTTTACGCCGAGCTCCAGAAGCCGAACGTGCTGATCCTCCCGGATCATCAGGCTGATGCGTCGAAACTCCTCGGTCATGCGTCCCTCCGGATTTGTGCACTTGTACACCAAAATATACAAAAGTACAAACATATGCTTGTATATATAAACTTATGCTTTATGATATAAAAACTCAAGAGCACAGCAATCAAGGAGGTCATCATGCGCCGCATCATCATCACCCTCATCATCGGACTCAGCTCCGTGATGGCTGCCACGCTCGGACTCGTCGCCTGTACGAACCCGCATGCCCCGGCGGGCCATGAAGGCTACGTCTTCGAAGAACCGCGCATCATCGGCGAGGGCGGCTTCCGTGGCGTCGTGCAGGGCCCGGGGAACTACGGGATCAGCGCGTTTCGTAACCGAAGCATTAACATCGACACGCGGCCCACTACCTATACCGAGCAGTTCAGCATCCTCGTCAAGGACGACCTCAACGTAGCGTTCGACGTCCACGCCGTGATGAAGGTCCAACAGGGCCAGGTTCGGTCGGTCGTGGAGGCATTCGGCGGACCACAATGGTACGAGCGATTCGTCAAAGAACCGTTTCGAACCATCGTGCGTCAATCCGTCCAGGAGTACTCGAGCCGCGAGCTCAAGTCGGAGCGCGACGATATCGCAACCTCGATCGAAGCTGCCGTGGGCGCGTACCTAGAGAACGCGCCGTTCGAGGTCGTTCGGCTGGCGGTTGGTAACATCGACTACCCGGCAGTGGTCTCGCAAGCGGTCGAAAAGAAGCTCGCAGCGAAGCAGCTGCTCGAAGAAAAGCAAACACAGCGGGAGATCGCGCAGCGCGACGCGGAAATCCGAGTCGAAGAAGCCAAGGGCATTGCCGCAGCGCAAAAGATCATCAACGCGACACTGACTCCGAATTACCTGCAGCACGAAGCGATCCAAGCCCAGCGCAGCATGGCGAGCGCGCCAAACCACACGACAGTCTACATTCCCGTTGGCTCGAACGGACTGCCGCTCGTTCACACCCCTTAGACGACCGCCGGGTGAGGGCTCCGTCCCCGCGGCGCCCTTGCTTGACGGCCCGAGCAAGCAGGGCTAGTTCTTCCACCTCTTTGCGGGTGTAACTCAGTGGTAGAGTTCCTGCTTCCCAAGCAGGTTGTCGCGGGTTCGAATCCCGTCGCCCGCTCCGCAACCTTCGGCCATCTCTTTCCGCACGAACTGCGAGGTTTCATACAGGCGTTCAGCGGTCGAGACGCTACCCTGAAAAGGATTGGAGGAAGGCCACTGTGACCGCGCTCGCGATGATGGCTTGGGTTTCGCTGCTGGGGAGCGACCCGCTCGTGGACCCCTGGGAGGACATCTTCCCCCGCATCGCTGACGTCGATATCACGACCTTCTACGAGACCTCGGACTCCGCGGCCTGGAGCCTCGACGACAACGAGCTCCTGAATCCCTTCGAGCAAGAAGAGCGCTGACTGCCGTGCTGCCCAGATGTAGCTGAAACGCAAACTTCCAGTTCTACGACTAGGCGGGCGGTAAACAATTACTTATAGACCGTGCCGCCAGTCTCCGCGATTCTGCGAAGATGCTTGTAAGTCAATGTGGGCCTCCTTCAACAGGCCCCAAGCAGCCGGAGGCTGAGGCATGGACCGCGTAGCCTCGGCCATCATCGACTTCACCGAGGCCGCGTACGACCTCGAGCAAAGCGACCAGGAATGGCTTCCGAAGCTGCTGAAACGCGGCCTACCGATCCTCGACCACGGCCTCGGCGTCGCGGGCTACGAGTATGGCCGTCCTACCGATGCAGGGGGGGTGGAGCTCCGCGACGTGCACGTTGCGTCGGGACCCAAGGACTTCGCCGAGCGGCACCTGCGTGCTCTGTCGACCACCGATCCGGAGCTGCTCCGGACGCAACTGCGCCCCGGAGCCGCAACGACGGGGTCGGAGTACTGCAAGGATGACCCTGGGCAGCTCGCCCACTACATCTCGCACGTCGACTACTGCAAGGACGTGCTGTTTCTGACGGCGGTCGACCCGGGAGGCGTCGGCGTGGCGGTCGTCGCACCTCTCCCAGAAGTCACGACGCTGCCACAGCAAGAGGCGCAGCGGTGGCAGATGCTCGCGGCGCACGTCGAAGCCGGACATCGACTGCGGCAGGGGATTGCCGATGGAGACGCGGAGCGAGAAAGCAAACAGGCCTTGCCGCACCACGCCGAGGCAATCCTCGACGCCGGCAACTTCCGGGTCACCGAGGCGGTCGGGCCTGCAAGGAATCGAACGACCGCAAAGAGGCTCCGCGATGCGGCGGTCGCGGTGGATCGCGCGCGCGGAAAGATGCGAAACACCGATCCCGACAATGCGCTCGAAATCTGGAGGGCCTTGGTCCGGGGGCGCTGGTCGATGGTCGACTGGTTCGATACCGACCGGAGGCGGTTTGTCTTGGCGATGCCGAACTCGCCGGATGTCACCGACCCGCGGGGCCTCAGCGAACGCGAACGCCAGGTCGTATCCTATGCGGTGCTCGGCCACAGCAACAAGATGATCGCCTATCGCCTGGGCCTGTCGAGGTCTCGTATTTCGACGCTCCTCCGGAGCTCCATGCGCAAACTGGGGCTTCGTACCCGCGCGCAGCTGGTGAAGCGGATGGGTGACTTCCAGGCGCTGGACTAGATCCTTCGCTAGACGACGAGCGGGACGTCGTGGGTCTTGCAGTAGCCCTCGAAACGCTGGCGAATCTGGCCGAGCGTCATGCCGAAGTCTTCGATTGCGTATTGGTGCGAGCCGTGCTTGCCACGCGGATTATTCGCGAGAAACGCGCGCATGCGCCGTTCGACGTCGCTGGACCAAGGCATGCCAAATTGATCGTAGGCGCGCCCGAGGGAGGCAACCGGGTCGGCGACCACCTCTTCGAACTGAATGTCCACGAACTGTTCGGACTTGTCCCCATGCTTTTTCCGCACTGCGGTCGCCAGGTCGAGCGAATCCGCCCACCAGTGCATCTGCTGTTGCCCGAGTGCGATTGGATCGACCGAATCGCTAGCCATTCCACGAATGACGTAGAAGAGACTTGCGAGCGAAGGAACGGTTTTCGCCGGGTCGCGATGCGTGAAAATGATCCGCGCGTCGGGGTACTCGGTGAGCAGGGCGTCCAGCGAGCGCAGGTGCACCGGGCTCTTGAGCACCCATCGGTCCTTCATGTGCCTGCTTTGCAGGTGTTCGAGGTAGTGCCGATGAAACTTGTAGGCGGGAGCGTGACTCTGCGCGTCGACCCAAGCTTGGTAGCTCGGCACGTTGAAGGTCACGTTGAACTGAGGCCCGAGCATGCTTTGCGCAAGGATGGGCATGCATTCCTGTGGAAGCTCCGCGCCCACTTCGTGGATCGACGCGAGAGACGGCGCCATCGTATCCATGTGACCGAAATACGTGCGAGCTTTTGGGATGCGGGCGTCGCTTCGGTACGTCACGCTTTGTGGCGGCGGATCAGGGAATTGCACCTCCCAACCCAACGGCACCCGGTTTGAAGGGTCCTGGGCAAGCAGGTTGAAGAGAATCGTCGTCCCCGTGCGCGGGAACCCCACGATGAAGAGGGGACGCTCGATCGGAACCCCGGCGAGCTCGGGATATGCGGCGCGATGCCGGTAGACGCTGAATCGATTTTGGAGAAAGCCCAGCAGCGACTGACGACACATCACGCGGCCGAGCCAACTCAAGTCGGCTTCGCGCGCGATGGCGTCAAAAAACACCGGGATCGCCTTGAGGAAATGTGGATCGCCGATTTCTTCGGATTCTGCAGCGTCCGACGCCGCGCGAATGATCCGGTCGGGGTCGAGCGAAGGCCATCCGGGCGCCAAGACGGGTCCCACACGGTTGAGGACGCGCATCATGCGGGTTCGGTGGGGAGGCGCTACAGGCATCGCGTCGCGTTGCGTCGAGTAGCACGCCCCTCCATAGGCGGCAAAACTCGGAGAGCGAATGAGCGAGAAAGAGAACCCATTGCGTGTGGCGATCGTCACAGGCGCATCTTCTGGCATTGGTGAGGCGACTGCGCATTGCCTGGCCAAAGCGGGCTATTCGGTGGTCGTTGCCGCCCGCCGCGCAGAGCTGCTCGATCAACTCGCCACTCGCATCCGCGCAGACGGAGGCACGGCCCTGAGCGTGCCCACCGACCTGAGCGACGCCGAGCAGACGTCGGCGCTGGTGCAAAGAGCGCTCGATGCGTTTGGCCGGGTAGACGTCCTGGTCAACAACGCCGGATACGGCCCTTCCTACGCGCTCGAGCAGATGGATCGCGAAGGGATGCGGCATGTGTTCGATGTGAACCTGCTCTCGGGAATGCAACTGATCGCGGAGCTGACACCGACGATGCGCGAGCAGGGCGGTGGGCGGATCATCAACATCAGCTCGCTGACCCGATACGTAGGCGCACCGCTCGCGTCGGCATACGCCGCCACCAAAGGCGGCATGGAAGCCCTCACGGCCTGCATGCGGCTCGAGCTCTCGCCCTGGAACATCAAACTGAGCGTGATCGTGCCCGGTTTCGTCGATACCCCGACCTTCGACAAGTCTCGGGCGGCTGGGCAACACCTGCGCAATGATCCGGGCAATCCTTACCGACAGCTGATGGAAGATTTGGATGCATTTGTCACCGATCAGCTCAAGAGCGCCGTTTCTCCCGAGGAGGTTGGCAACGCCGTGGTCCAAGCAGCCACGGCTCCGTCCCCGAAGACACGCTACTTCGTCCCGAAGGGCGCGCGAACCGCGGCGCGCATGTTCGGCGCCCTACCCGATCGAATGGCCGACAGACTCTTGCTGAAGATGTACAAGTGGGGCCCATGGGCATGAGCCAGGCAGCAACGAACGAAGCGCCGAAGCGAACCCTCGTCACCGGCGCAGGCAAAGGCATCGGCGCCGCGATTGCGCGGCTTTGCGTCGAGGCGGGCCACCGTGTGATTGCGGTCGACATCGACATCGAAGCGCTTTTCCGGCTGCGCGAAGGGCTCCCCTGCATCGAGACGGCCGTCCTCGACGTACGCGACCTCACGGCTTGGAAGAAAGTCGTCGACGACGCTGAAAAGCAAGGGGGTCCGATCGACGTCCTGATCAACAATGCGGGGATCTGTCTGCCAGGGCCCTGTGATCAGGTGTCCGCCGAGGATGACCGCCTGACGGTCGAAGTGAACCTCATCGGTGTGATGAATGGCGTGCGCACCATCCTGCCTCGATTCCTCGCGCGGCAACGCGGTCACGTGATCAACGTCGCCAGCATGGCAGCGTTCGCGCCGGCGCCCGAGCTGGCGACGTATTGTGCGACCAAACACGCCGTGCGCGCCTATACCCACAGCTGCGCGCTCGATCACCGGCACGCTCCGATTCATTGGACGGTGGTCTGCCCAAACGCCGTTGAAACACCGATGTTGGAGAGCATGCGAAAGCGCCGCGCCGGCGTCGTCGTCTTCACGGAGAAACCCATGGCTCCGGAGAAAGTTGCGGCGGCCATCGTCGACGCAGTTCGGGACCCACGCAGCGAAATTCTGGTGCCCAATGCGCGCGGCAAGTTGATCCGCTTCATCGGCTTGTTTCCGGGCCTGCTTTCCCGGGGCATGGACGCTGCTGAGCGCCGAGGACGGCAAGCACTCGAGGACTAAGACGCGGCGGTCGCGAGCTCGGCCACCCGCTCTTCGTTCGTAAACGTAGGAACGCCGAGAGGCCCGAGCTTCTGAACCAGCTGCGCCTTGCTCTTCGCACCGAGCTTGTGCATCGCGGACTTCAGCAGGACCGAGACACGACCCTGTGACAGACCGAGGCGATAGGCGATGAGCTTGTTCGTATCGCCGAGAAGAACGTAGGTGACGACCTGGCATTCCTGCTCGCTCAGCCCACGAGGGTCGAACACCTTTGGCGGATTGGGCTTTGCAAGCACGAAGCGCCGACCATCGCCGTCGAACCAGTCCACCACGCTCCAACGTCCGCTCACGAGCGCCTTCCAGGTTTCCAGCGCTTTGCGCGGGTCGTCTTTGCGTAGCGTTCCGCGCGCTTTGTCGACACGCCGCGCGTCCCTCCGCAAGATCTCCCCGGCGTTGCGGTCCTTGGCAAGCCCGATGGCGTCGATGATACGGAGATCACGTGCGTCGAGCACCGCCTCGGCGCCCAACGGAAGCTCATGAGCATCGTTGTCCAATTCGCCTTCACTACGAATCAACGCACGACGAAGACGATAGGCGGAGGCGATGTGGGCGCCGAGCATCTGCCAGCGCTCCCGCGATTTGCGGCTGAGCTTCATGGTCTCCTGGAGCGGGGCGCTGATGTCGACTCCGACGCCGTCCGGGTCGATCGCGGTCATGCCGAACACGTCCGCCCAGCCGAGCTTTTCGAGAAGAGCATGGAGCTCTTTGGGATGATCGCGTGCGATCTCGCTCCAGATCCCGGCATAACCTGGAGGCGTGACCACTCGTATGAACTCGGGGGACAGCGCTTGGGTGGCAGCGATGAATCGCTCCTGGAAATCGGGCGGAAGCGACCGCAGCTGCATGTCCTGAATGACCGCATCTCGACCTCCGCCGCCTTTCCGGTGAACGAAGGCAAAGCCAAACATACCATGGCCCTGATCGATCATCGGCGCGGCCGCGTCCATCAGGCCAGAAAGCCAATCGGCGTCCGACTTCTCGAGGTCGTAGGCGACTTCGATGAGATCGATCGCGTCTGAAGTAACCGGGTCCATTGGCGGGAGGCACTGTGGCAGGGTCTTACACCACCTTCAATACGTATTTGTTCACCGCGACGGAGGCAGATCAAAGGCGCGGATCACGGCACGCAGCACGTCTCTTCTCACGACCACGCCGACGACCCGGTTGTCTTCGATGACCGGGTATCGCCTGCGTTTCGTTTCGACGAAGCGCGTGGCGATGTCGAGTAGGCTGTCGTCCGCGTTCACGGCTTCGACGTCGCGAGACATGTAGTCCCCGACGCATCCCCCACGCTCCCCGTGATATCCCGCGACCAGGGCGGCTCTCAAGAAGTCACGCTCGGTGAGAAGGCCGATGAGGTTTCCGCGCGCGTCGACCACAGGAGCTCCTGTAATACGCCTGTCAACCAAGGTCGAAACCGCGTCGAGCAGATCGGTGTCGCTCGTGAAGACCACCGGCTTTTTGACCATGATGTCACGGACCCGCATTTCTTTGACCGGGCTCATGCGGCTCGTTTCCTCGGACAGTCGCCACTTGCAGCTCGGCCGCAGGCCCCGCATCCCGTTCCGTCGGGGTTGTTGAGCCCGCCACATGTGCCGCGAATCCCTCCCCTGCCGAGGAGCAGCCCGGCGCTCAAGCCGCTCAGGGCCAGCGCGAACAAGAAGAAGCTGAGCACATAGGTCATCCCTTCAACTCCCAAAATCGTCGAACATGACGCTTTCCTCGGGAACACCGAGATCCCTGAGCATCGCTTGAACCGCAGAGATCATCAAGGGTGGACCGCACATGTAATATTCGCAGTCCTCGGGCGCTTTGTGATCACGAAGGTGCATGTCGTACGCCACCTGGTGAATGAAGCCTGTCGGGCCCTCCCAGCCGTCGTCGTCTCTCGGCTCCGAGAGGGCCGCGACGTAGGTGAAGTTCGGGTGCTCGTCGGCCAGGCGTTGAAACGCTTCGTGATAGAAAAGGTCGCGCTTGCTTCGAACGCCGAACCAGAACGAAATCTTGCGCTGGGTGTTGAGGCGCTTGAGCTGATCGAAGATGTGCGACCGAAGTGGCGCCATGCCCGTGCCTCCCCCAATGAACACCATCTCGTTTTCGGTTTCCCTCGCGAAGAACTCTCCGTAGGGTCCGGCGATCGTGACTTTGTCTCCAGGCTTCAGGCTGAACAGATAAGACGAGACGATGCCCGGCCGCACATTCGGCCCCGCGCCCGGCGGTGGCAGGGCGATGCCGATGTTGAGGAGGATAATTCCGGTTTCCTCCGGGTAGTTGGCCATCGAGTAGGCGCGGGTTGTCTCGGCCTTGCAGCCCGCTTCGAACCGCCAGAGCTTATACTCATCCCAGGTGTCACGGTACGCCCCCTCGATGTCGAAATCGGAGAACTTCGCCTCGTACGGCGGGCACTCGACCTGGATGTAGCCGCCCGCCCGAAACGGCACCTCTTCGCCGGCCGGAAGCTCCAGGCAAATCTCTTTGATGAAGGTGCTGAGGCCGTGGGTCGATCGCACTTCGCACTCCCACTTCCGAACACCAAAGACCTCCTCGGGGATTTCCACGCGGATGTCTTCTCGAACCGAAACCTGACAGGCGAGCCGGACGTGCTGCGACGCCTCATTGCGTGAGACCATCGACTCTTCGGTGGGAAGCAACGGACCTCCCCCATGGAGAACCTTCACCCTGCACTGACCGCAAGTCCCTTTGCCGCCGCAGCCTGCGGGCAGGTAGAGGCCGGTCTTCGCCAAGGCAACCAAGAGCTTTGCGCCCGCGGATACCTCGAAGTCCTTGTCGCCGTTGACCAGCATGTGGACGCCGCCGGTTTCGACGAGCTTCGAGCGCGCGGCTAAAATCAGCGCCGACAGAGAGACGACGATGCCCGTGAAGACGGCGACGGCCAGAACGATTTGCAGTGCCACGCTCCTGTCCTCCTAGAGTTGAATCCCTGCAAAGGCCATGAAGCCCAAAGACATCAGACCGACGATGATGAAGGTGATCCCGAGGCCTTGGAGGCCCGCGGGCACGTCGCTGTACTTGAGCTTTTCCCGAATGCCCGCAAGCGCGACCAGAGCCAAGGCCCAGCCAAATCCGCTCCCAACTCCGTACACGACGCTCTCGCCCATCGTGTAGTCACGGCTCACTGAAAACAGGCTGCCGCCGAGGATCGCGCAGTTCACCGTGATCAAAGGCAGGTAGATGCCGAGCGCATGGAAGAGCCTCGGAAAATACTTGTCGAGCACCATCTCGAGGATTTGCACCATCGCGGCGATGACGCCGATATAGGTGACCAGGCCGAGGAAGCTCAGGTCGATGTCCGGGAGCCCCGCCCATGCGAGCGCGCCCTCTTTGAGGACGTAGTTGTAAAGGAACGTGTTTGCCGGAACGGTGATGAGCTGCACCCCGACCACCGCCGCCCCGAGGCCGAACGCGGTTTCGATCCGCTTGGAGACCGCGAGGAACGTGCACATTCCGAGGAAGAACGAAAGCGCGAGGTTCTCGACGAAGACGGCCTTGATGAATAGTTCGACGTAGCTGCCCATCACAAGGCCTCCGTTCGATGCACTTCGTGAATCCGGAACTCGGGCTTCTCGACCTGCTCGGCCTTCCAAGTCCGGACAGCCCAGATGATCAGGCCGATCACGAAGAACGCGCTCGGAGGCAGGAGCATCATGCCGTTGGGCTTGTACCAGCCGCCATCGGCCGCGTTCGGGAAGATCGTGTAGCCGAGAAGCGTCCCCGCGCCGAGAAGCTCGCGGCTCGTCGCCACGAGGATCAGAATCGTGCTGTAGCCGAGGCCGTTCCCGATGCCGTCGAGGAAGCTCAAGCCGACCGGGTTCTTCGAAGCAAAGCTCTCGGTACGGCCGAGGACGATGCAGTTCGTGATGATCAGGCCCACGAAGACCGAAAGCTCTCGGCTCGTCTCGAACGCAAACGCCTTCAAGGACTCGTCGACGACGATCACCAGCGAGGCGATGATCGTCATCTGCACGATGATGCGGATGCTGCTCGGAAGAATGTGGCGAATCGCACTGACCGCCGCGTTCGACAAGGCGGCAACCACCGTGAGGGCAACGCACATGTAGAGGGACGGCAGGAGCGACGTGGTCACGGCGAGCGCCGAGCAGATGCCGAGCACGTGCAAGGTGACGGGGTTGTCATCAATGATGGGTTTCAGAAGAGCGCGCTTGGTTGCGGTGCTCATGGGCTTTCTCCTGCCTGGATCTGCTCGAGGAATGGCCCATAGCCGTGATCGCCGAGCCAGTACTTGATGATGTTCGAGACGCCGTTCCCCGTGAGCGTCGCGCCGGAGACCCCGTCGACGTGGTAGTCGGCGAGCGGGTCGTCGGCAGAGACGCGGCCCTTGACGACGCGAAGCTCGAGCGCACCGGAATCATCGAACGCCCGCTTGCCGTGCCAGAGCTCACGCCACGCTGGCTTGACGATGAAGTCGCCAAGGCCGGGGGTTTCCCCGTGCGCGTAGAACGTGATGTCCGAAACGGTGTTGCCATCAGCCTCGAGAGCGAGAAAGCCATAGAGGGTCGACCAGAGCCCGTGGCCCGAAATCGGGAGGATGATCCTGCTGATCTCGCCGTCGCGGCGAACGAGATACACCAGGGCATGCTTGGCGCGGCGCCCCACCTTGGCCACGTCGATCTCGCTGGGGATCTCGACGCTCTGGGCGGGATCCTTTGCGGCCTCCACCGGATCGTAGTCGTTCGCAATGATGTCGTCGGCGTAGGCGCCAGTTTCGAGGTCGACGACGCGTGGCTCGATGCTCGCAAAAAGCTCGTCGACCTCGGCCTCTGGAGCCCAAAGCCCTGCCACCTCGAGGATGTTTCGGCGCATCTCGACCATTGCGTTCTCGACCTGTCGCGGTTTGAGCAGGATGGCGGCCGAGGCCACGAGAGACGAGCAAAGCAGGCTGACGAAAACCGCGACGAGCAGGGTCCGAGCGACCGTGTCCGTTTTGGCGCCGGATGCTTGGGAAGGCTCAGGCACTTCGGCGCAATCTCCTGGTGACGTTGGCCCGCATGACGAAGTGGTCGATGGTAGGCGCAAAAATGTTGGCGAAGAGGATCGCAAGCATGATTCCCTCCGGGAACGCGATGTTGACCACGCGGATGACGACTGTGATCGCTCCGATCAGAACCCCGAAGACCCAGCGGCCGGGGTTGGTGACGCAGGCGCTGACCGGGTCGGTCGCCATGAACACCATTCCGAACGCAAAGCCGCCGAGGACGAGATGCCAGTACCAGGGCATGGCGAACATCGGATTCGAGTCGGAGCCGACTGCGTTGAAGAGCATGGCCGTGGCAAACATGCCCAACATGACTCCCGCGATGATCCGCCATGAGGCTACCCCGGTGTACACGATGAAGACGCCGCCGAGGAGGCACGCGAGGGCTGAAGTCTCGCCAAGCGAACCCTGGATGCTTCCGACCAACGCATCCATCCACGTGACGCCCTGATCGACGATGCCTGCGATTCCGCTCTCGGCGCCGATTGCAAGTGGCGTCGCGCCGGTGATCACATCGATCGGGGGTGTCCAGACCGACTCGCCGGACATCTCGACGGGGTACGCGAAGTAGAGGAACGCCCGGCCGGCGAGCGCCGGGTTCATGAAGTTCTTGCCCGTCCCGCCAAAGACCTCCTTCGCCATGACGACACCAAACGAAATTCCAATGGCCACCTGCCACAGGGGAGTCGTAGCGGGCAGGGTCAGGGCGTAGAGAATCGAAGTGACGAAAAACCCTTCGTTGACCTCGTGGTTGCGAATGCCGGCGAAAAGGACTTCCCATACGCCGCCCGCCGCCAAGGTGACGGCGTAGATCGGAACGAAGTAGAGGAGCCCATAGAAGGTCGCGGCGCCGACGCTCTGCGGGTCGTGTCCGATTCCGATCGCGGCCATCAGAGCGCCTCGCCAGTCGCTCGGCGCGGGCAAGCCGAGCTGCTCGATCGCGAGGTTGGCCTGGTGGCCCGTGTTCCACATGCCGAAAAGCGCGCAGGGCAAAACCCCGACGACGACCAGGCCCATGACACGCTTGAGATCGATCGCGTCGCGCACGTGCGGTGCATGGCGCGACACGTCCGGAGGCGAGTAGAAGAGCGTGTCGAGCATCTCGTAGATCGCCTGAAAGCTCTCGAGGCGCCCGCCCTTTTCAAAATGGGGCTCGACTTTGTCGAGGAGCTTTCGCAGTGGGCGCATCAGCCGTTCTTCTCGATCAAATTTAGGTTTGCTCGAAGAAACTCGCCGTACTCGTACTTGCTGCAGCAGACGAACGAGCAGAGCGCGAGGTCTTCTTCTTCGAGCTCGAGGCAGCCGAGCGCTTTGGCGGTTTCCGTATCTTCGACGATGAGCGCCTTCAGCAACGGCGCGGGCAGAATATCGAGCGGCATGACTTTCTCGAAGTTGCCGATGGGAATCATCGCACGGGGGCTGCCGTTCTGACTGGTGCTGAGCGGAAAGCGGTAGCGCTGAGGACGCAGCGAGGCGACGAAGGCACGAATCGCGGAGTATCGATCGAAACCGGGCGCGATCCAGCCGAGGAAGCGACGGGTTCGGTCCTCAGCGAGCACGCTCAGCTGCACGTCATACGGGCCGAGATACCGTGCGTGCCCCGCTGCTCGTCGTCCACCCAGAATCGAACCCGAGATCACGCGGCATTCGCCCGCGTCGATCTCTCCGTTCAAGAGATCCTCGGTGCTTGCGCCCATGCGTGTGCGCAGCAGACGTGGCCTCTTCACCAAAGGCCCCCCCAACGCGATCACGCGCTCGGTGCGGAGTCGGCCCGTGGTGAATAGCGAGCCAATCGCGATCACGTCTTGGTAGCCGAGGTACCAAACGCTCTTGTTCTCGCTCACGGGATCGAGGAAATGGATATGGGTCCCGGGCAGGCCGGCGGGGTGCGGGCCCTCGAACGTCGCCAAGCTCACCGATTCGAGGTTCGGAAGCTCGAAGCCGTGCCCTGGGGCGTGACAAACGTGGACCTTGCCGTCGGTGAGCCGGCTGAGCACGGCCACGCCATCGTGAAACTCCTGAGCGCGCTCCGCGATGACCAGACGTGGGTCGCCGGCGAGCGGATTCGTGTCGACGGCCGTGACGAAGATCGAATGCGGTGACGCGTGCGCGCTGGGAACCTTTCCAAACGGCCGCGTGCGCAACGCGGTCCAGAGGCCGGACGACTGCAGGACTGCTCGCACCGCGTTGCGATCGATCTGGCTGAGCAGGGAGCGCTCATGCGAGGGGAAAACCTCTTCTTCGTCGCCTTCCAAGCGAACGACCACCGATTGAAGTGACCTCCGAGCTCCGCGATGGATCGCAACGATTTCCCCGCAGCCGGGCGAGGTGAACATCACTTCCGGGTTGTTCTTGTCGATGAGCAAGGGTTGCCCAAGGCGAACGCGGTCACCGACATCCACCTTTAGTCGAGGCTGCAGGCCGACGAAGTCCATGGCGACCAACGCAACCCAGCCGACCGCGTTTGCATCTTCGATGCGTTGCTCGGGTGTTCCCAAAATGGGGATGTTTAGGCCTCTGCGGATGCGAACGTGCATTCGTGTGGGCGGAGTCTAGCCCAGAATCCCAGTGCGTGAAGTGCGAAACGAGGCGCAAAACATGCGTCTCTTGGGCAGCTGTGTGCGCTCCGCAATCATGGTAAGAAGGGGTCATGCGTTTCTTCGTTTGCCTCTGCGTTCTCGTTGCATTGGGGAGCTGCAAAGAGGAGATCTATTTCATCCCGGGAACGGGAGTGTTGCCAGTGTGTGACGAAGCTCCCGTCGCCGACTTGAATGGCACGCTCTGGTTCGACCAAGGCACGGTCACAATTCGTACAGCGGGTTGCGCCGATGCGATGCCCAACGACGAGTTCGAGGCCTGCGCCCTGAATTGGGCGTTCAGCCAGAATGGCAACGAGGTGAGTATCGTCGTCGACGAGGAGTATCGTTTGGAGGGCCGTCTCTGCGACGACCAGCTCTATCTTCGTGGTGGCTGGTGGTTGCCGGTGAGGGACGAGCAGGGCTTCTGCTACGAGGACGACTCCGCCGAAGAGGTGGGCATCCAAGCGGAAGGCAACGTCCTCACGGTCTCCCCGGCTGAGCAAACGATGACCGGGACTTTGTCTGTTCAAGGTCGATGCGCCGGCGACTATGCAGTCACCTTTCGGCCAGTGAACGACCCATCTCTGAACTAGCGGGGGCTAAGCTTCACGCGCCGGGGTCCAAGGTCTCCTGGAGCACACGCAACAGGTCGATGTAGCTCACGATTCCGAGCAGGTCGCCAGTGTCGAGATCGGCCACCGGAATCGCGCCCACACGATGTAAGAGCATCAGCTCCAACACTTCACGAACGTTGGTCTCGGGATCGACCTTGACGGTGCTGGTGTTCATGAAGTTGCCGACGTTCGCCGAACGCGCGCCCTCGACAGCCTCCATCGCTTCGTCGTCCGGGGCGCCAGAAAAACTTCGAAGGTCCCGGTCGCTGATGATGCCGACGAGCTCGCGCCCCCGGACCACCGGAAGGTGCCGGACATCGAGCTCATAGAGCAACCCCAGCGCTTCGGCGACCGACATGAGCTCCGTCGCCGTCGCGGGGTTTTCGGTCATGATGTCTTTTACGAGCACAAGCTTCTCCTCTCAGGGTCGTCCGCGACCGAGCTAGAACATGGGGAACGGTAGGGTCGGTTCGACCGCATTGAAATCCTGAAGGATCTTTAGCGTGGTGACCACCGCTATCAACGAACAAAGATTTGCGGCGACGAGGCTCCAGCCCATGAGACGAAGCCGGCGAGCGGTCGGCCGAAGGGCAGCCACCACTAGGACGACGAGCGCCACGGGCATCGCCGCCGCGAGAATCGAGAGCCCTGCCCGGGTCCCGCTGAGCCCCATCACCCCAACGACGATGGCCACAGCGCAGACCAAAATCAGGACGAACCGCTTGAAAGCCACGCGCCGACGGTCTTCGTCGGTCTTGGCCTTTGTGCGTGCGACGGTCAGCCGCACCGCGGCGGTCCCCAACAGGGAGGCCGTGAGCCAGAGCAGCGCAACGGAGATCGTCGCGGTGCGCCCCAAGCCCGCGGAAAGGCCCAGGGGTATCGCAATCGAGGAAAGCGTGACCGCTGCCAAGGCTTCTCCAAACATGCTGCGCTCGAGCCCCTGGATGGCCAGAAGCACGAGGGTGACACCAAGCAAGAGAGGCACGAGGATGGCGTATTGGACCTGTGTCGACGCGAGCACGAGTCCCGTGATGCCCGCGCCGAGCGCCAGCAGCGAGAAAATCAGTAAGGCCCGTTTGGCGCGGTCGCTCTCTTCGCGCTGCATGCGGGTGCCCCGCTGCCCGAACAAGACCAGGAGAGGCTCGTTTGCGAGGAACGCACCAATCGCGCCAATCGCGAGGAGCCAGGTCGAGGTCGTGGGGGCTCCACCCAGAAGAACGGAGACGATCGGGAACAGCAGCTCCGCGTAGGCGCCGTGCTCTCTTGGGACCATCTTGCGTTGTGCGGAGCCCATCGGTCATGGGGATAGCACCCGCTGACCCACGATCCATCGTATTTCCTCGGTGCCCGAACGAACGGCGCGCAATATCCGCGGATTCGGCTATAAGTGACCCCCGCATGGCGACAGGCGAGTTGTAGCGTGACCCCTTCAAGGATCGACCCTAGAGCGAGCGTATGTGGACGGCTGTAATTGCCGGGGCCGCCGCAGGCCTCGCATCGGTTCCGCATTGCACGGCGATGTGCGGGCCCCTGGCTGCATACGCGTGCAGTGGGAAGCCAGGAGCGTCCGGGCAAGCCCGCTACCAACTCGGCCGCTTCCTCAGCTACTCGCTGCTGGGCGCAGTGGCCGGCACCATCGGGGGCGCGACGGCGGTTAGCCTTCCTCATGCATGGGGGAGCGCGCTTTTGAGCTGGTCGTTGGCGCTCGGGCTCGGCTTGGCGGCGCTTCGCCTTTGGCGCAGGCCCAACCAGCCCTTGGTCACGCTACGCACAAAGCAAGACGCGCAGGCGCCGACTTTGGTCGCCCGAGCGCTTGGAGGCCTCGGACGCCATCCTTTTTTCGTCGGTCTCGGCACGGCGCTCCTTCCGTGCGGGGCGTTGGCGGCGGCGGTCTTGATCGCTGCATCGACCGGGTCCACCGCGCTCGGCTCGCTGAGTATGCTTGCATTCGCGGTGGTGAGCGGCGTGGGCCTGGTGGGCGCGGCCTGGCTTTTCGAGAGATTCGCGCGACGCCCGCGTCCAACGACATCGCGCGTCCTCGCCGTCGTCCTCGCGCTCGGTTCGATCCTGTTCGTGATTCGTCCCGTGCACGCCTTGCGCACGGGCGATAGCTCTTCCTGTCATGCGCCGGGAGCGGACGAAGTCGGCCTCGACGCGCATCATCCGCATTCCCACGCACCGTGACTGCCCCGGAGCCAGTGGATTGCGAAATTTCCCTCGGGCGGTCGATGCCGTTGGTGCCGCGCTGCATCCACTGCGCGCAGCCGATGGCGAGCGACACCTTCGCTCCGTACTGCTGTCGTGGCTGCCGCGCCGTCCACGGAATCCTCACCAAGGCGGGCCTCACGCGATACTACGACCTGCGCCGTGGACCGGGCCTTCCTCCTGCAGATCTCGAATCTCGCCGGATCGATCACAAGTGGCTGGAGCTGATCGAGGAGGCGCGCGCGACGGAGCCTGGGGTCACGCGCGTGGAGCTCGACATCCAAGGAATTCACTGCGCGGCGTGCGTTTGGCTGATCGAAGAGCTCTTCCGGCGACAGGGGGGCACACAGACCGGCCTCATGTCGATCAATCCTGCGCTGGGCCGGGTCGAGCTTCGTGTCTCGCCCGAGTTCCCGCTCGGTGATTGGGTCGATTCAGTCGAGAGCCTCGGATACCTGCTGGGCCCGGCGCGATCGAGCGGTGCTCGGGCTTCGGACGAGTTGCTGATGCGCGTCGGCATCTGCGCCGCGTTGGCCGGCAACGTCATGCTCTTCGGCGCTGCGATGTATCTGGGCCTCCGCGAAGGCCCGGTCTACGTGCTGCTCAACCAGTTGAGCTATGCCGCTGGCGTCCTTGCGGTTCTCGTGGGCGGTTCGGTGTTCATCGGTTCTGCATTCCGCGCCGTTCGCAGTCGCGTGCTACACCTCGACGTGCCGATCGCCCTCGGGATCGCGCTCGCCTTTGCCGGCTCGACCTATTCGTTCTTCTTTGCCTCTGGGCACGCGGCTTACATCGACACGCTCACCGTCTTCGTTGCGCTCATGCTCGTTGGACGCTGGCTTCAACAGCGAATGCTGGAGCGCAATCGTGCGCAACTCCTCGCCGACGATGGGACCCAAAGCTTGCTGACGCGCGAGATCAAAGATGGCGTCGTTCGCATCGTGCATTGCATCGGCATCCGCGATGGAGACCGCTTGCTCATCGCGCCCGGCGATCTGGTTCCGGTAGACCTCCTGGTGCTCGACCGTGCGGCGAGTTGCTCCCTCGACTGGATCGACGGTGAAAGCCGGCCGCGACGGTTCGACCAAGGACAAACCGTGCCCGCAGGTGCTTTCAACCTGGGTGATCGGGCTTTTTCCGGCATTGCCTCCACCGACTTCGCCGCGTCGTCCTTGGTGGGATTGCTGGGACGCGACCCCGCCGCCCGGGGCGATGGGCCCTTGGCCACACGCTGGTGGTCACGGCTCTCCCGCTTCTACGTCATCGGCGTCGTCGGGCTTGCAGCTGCGGGCATCGGCTACTGGTGGTGGCGAACTGGAGAGCCGCTTTTCGCGATCGAGGTGGGCACGGCGGTCTTGGTCGTGACCTGCCCCTGCGCGTTTGGTATCGCCGCACCGCTCGCCTATGAGCTCGTGCTCACACAGTTGCGCCGCGCCGGCGTGTTCGTGCGCGTCGGTGACTTCCTCGATCGCGTTCGCTCGATGACACGAATCGTGTTCGACAAGACCGGCACACTCACGACCGGCATGCTCGAAGTCGCCAACCCAGCCGCGCTTGAATCGCTCTCCGATGAAGACATCACTCTGCTCTACAGCATCGCGGCCCGAAGCGCGCATCCGAAAAGCGTCGCGGTTCGGCGAGCGTTAGAAGGGCACCCGGCCGCCCGTCTCATCGAGCTCGATACACGAGAAGAGAGCGGTTACGGCACGAGCGCCGAGCACGACGGCCGAGCACTGAAACTGGGGTCGCCCCGCTGGGCCGCCCATGTTTCTGAAGACGGGGGCGACGTCGTTTTCGCGATCGATGGGAAAGTTCGGGTCGCGCTACACACCGACGAGCAGCTGCGCCCGGGCGCACGGGCCGAGATCGAACGGCTCGAAGCCGCTGGCTACGAGCTGGTCATTCTCAGCGGCGATTCGCCGGCTCGCGTCGTCAACCTCGGCGTGAGCCTGGGGATGGATGAGCAGCTCTGCATCGGGGGTCAAGATCCAGAGCAAAAGGCAGCGTACGTGCGGGCGCACGAACCGGCACGAACTTTGCTGGTAGGCGACGGTTTGAACGACCAGATCGCCATGCGAGCGGCGGCCTGCTCGGGCACACCTGCAGTCAATCGACCGTTCATGGCCTCACGATGTGATTTCTATTTCGTGTCTCCGGGCTTGCACCCTGTGGCGCAAGTTCTGCGCGCGTCCGATACGCTCGCGCACGTCGTGCGTCGTATCCTTGCTTTTGCAATTGCTTACAATTTGGTCGCTGTATCCCTTGCATTGGCAGGTTTGATGCGGCCTTGGGTTGCAGCTGTGCTAATGCCGCTCAGCTCGCTCATCACCCTCGCGTACACGGTGATGATGCTGTCCCGAGAAAGGCTCCGATGGAGGTCTTGATCTTACTGATTTTCATTAGCGTGATTTTGGTTGGCGTCGCTGTGGCGTTCTTCGCGTGGACCGTGCGGCAAGGAACGTTTGATCAAGCCGATCGCCTTGCTTTGCTCCCGCTTGACGATGAAAAGCCCGTGACCCCAACGACGGAGAGGGAAGAGGACGAGTATGGAAACCCAGCGGATCGTTTATAACGACAAGGTCGTCCGCCAGTTCTTATGGGCCTCGGTGCTGTTTGGCATCGTCGGCATGCTGGTGGGGATCATCATCGCACTGCAGTTGGCCTGGTGGCCGGCCAACCTGCCGCCGTATTTGTCGTTCGGGCGTCTGAGGCCCTTGCACACCAACGCGGTCATCTTCGCGTTCGTGGGCAACATGCTCTTCGCGGGCATCTATTACTCGACGCAGCGATTGGCGAAGGCACGACTCGCGTCCGACATCTTGTCGTCGGTCCACTTCTGGGGCTGGCAGCTGATCATCGTCGCCGCGGCGATCACCCTCCCGCTCGGCATCACCGCAGCGAAGGAATACGCCGAGCTCGAATGGCCGATCGACATCGCGATCGCCCTGATTTGGGTCGTCTTCGCGGTGAACTTCTTCTGGACGCTTGCCAATCGACGCGAGAAGCATTTGTACGTTGCGATCTGGTTCTACATCGCGACGATCATCACGGTCGCGGTTCTGCACATCGTGAACAGCTTCGAAATCCCGGTTAGCATGTTCAAGAGCTACTCGGTGTTCGCCGGCGTGCAGGATGCGCTCGTGCAGTGGTGGTACGGCCACAACGCCGTCGCATTCTTCCTCACGACGCCGATTCTCGGCATCATGTACTACTTCCTCCCGAAGGCTGCCGAACGGCCGGTCTTCTCGTACCGACTCTCGATCGTCCACTTCTGGGGCCTCGTCTTCCTCTACATTTGGGCCGGCCCTCACCACTTGCTGTACACCGCCCTCCCCGACTGGGCGCAGAGCCTGGGCATGGTCTTCAGCTTGATGCTTTGGGCGCCGAGCTGGGGCGGCATGCTGAACGGCCTACTCACGCTTCGGGGCGCCTGGGACAAGCTCCGCACCGACCCTGTGCTGAAGTTCCTCGCCGCCGGCGTGACCTTCTACGGCATGAGCACCTTCGAAGGCCCGCTCCTCAGCATCAAGAGCATCAGCGGCCTCGCCCACTACACCGACTGGATCATCGGTCACGTCCACAGCGGCGCCTTGGGCTGGAACGGCCTGATGGCCGCCGGCATGTTCTACTGGCTGGTTCCGAGGCTCTACGGCACGAAGCTTCGCTCTGTTTCGGCCGCGAACTTCCATTTCTGGATCGCGACCGTGGGTATCCTCATCTACGCCATTTCGATGTGGGTTGCCGGCATCACGCAGGGCCTGATGTGGCGCGCGGTCAGCGAGACCGGCGGGCTTCTCTACCCGAACTTCGTGGAAACCTACCTGGCGATTCGGCCGATGTACTGGGCGCGGCTCATCTCCGGGCTCCTGTACTTCTCCGGCATTCTTCTGATGGCCTGGAACCTCATCGCGACCGCCAGGAGCGGCGCCCCCGTGGACGGCGAGGTCGAAGTTGCCGTGGTCACCGAGCCTCGGGAGCGGGCAATCCCGTGGCCAAAGCTCGTCTTCGGTCAGCCGGTCATCGCGTCGATGATCATCATGGCCTTGCTCTTTGGGACGGCCTTCTTCGACGGCTTGATCAGTACGATCCTTGCAATCGCCGCGGTCATGTGGGGCGTTGCAGCGATTGCGGTGTCGATGCGTAATCGCAATGACGAGAAGCTTTCCTGGCACCACGCCATCGAAGGGCGTGCCGGAGTCTTCACCGTTCTGGTCGTCATCGGTGTATTGGTCGGCGGCGTTGCCGAGATCATCCCGATGGTCATCTCCGTGCCCGAGACGATCCGCACCACGAAGAACGTGCCCTACACGCCGCTAGAGCTCGAAGGCCGCGATGTCTTCATTCGAGAAGGTTGCTACACCTGCCACTCGCAGATGATTCGCCCCTTCACCTGGGAGACAGCTCGGTACGGCGCGGTCTCCACGATGGACGACTCGATCTTCGACCACCCGTTCCAGTGGGGCTCCCGCCGCATCGGTCCGGACCTGGCGCGCGTCGGTGGCAAGTACAACGACGTCTGGCACTACAAGCACATGATCAACCCGCGCGAGATCTCGATCGGCTCGAACATGCCGCCCTACGCGCATCTCGCGAAGGAAACGATCGACTTCGCGGGCACGGAGGTGAAGCTGCGGGCCATGCGGAACATCGGCGTTCCGTACAAGGCCGAGCAGATTCAAATGGCCGAGCAAAACGCGCAGACTGCAGCGGCAGCAATCGCGGCCGGTCTGGCGACGGACGAAGGCGTCAAGGTTTGTGACGCCCCTGCCGAAGGCTGCGAGCTCCTGGTCAACAGCCGCTTGGTGGCGCTGATCTCCTACCTGCAGCGGCTGGGGCGGATCCCCGAAGCCGAGTCGCTCGCCCGGGTCGAAACGACGGAGGTGGCGCCATGAGCCGATTCGCTTCCGAGTTTTTCGAACAGAGCCCCGTGCTACTCTATCCGCTGCTCGCACTGGGTTTGTTCTTCATCGTGTTTCTCATCGTCATCGTTCGCGTGATGCGGATGAAGACATCCGAGGTGGACGAATACGCACGCATTCCGCTCGAAGAGGAGTCGGAGGTACCCCATGAGTGATGAAAGACGAACCGACGAAATCCAAGGTGAGATCCTGCACGTCTATGACGGCATCGAGGAAGCCGACAACAACCTGCCCATCTGGTGGCTGCTCACCTTCTATGGAGCGGTCGCCTTCGGGCTGGTCTACTGGTTCAACTATCACGTCTATGACATTGGGAAGCTGCAGCCCGAGATCTATGCCGAGGCGGTCGCCGCGGCAGAAGCGGAGCGCAGCATCGTCACCGACGACTCTCTCGACGCACTCTCCCTCGACGCAAGCGCGGTGGCTGCCGGTAAGACCACCTTCATGGCGCAATGCGTCGCGTGCCACGATACACAAGCTCAGGGACGCCTTGGCCTCGGCTCCAACCTCACCGACGAGTATTGGGTGCACGGAGGAGCGCCGACCGACATTCACGCGATCGTCACCAACGGCATCGCAGAGAAGGGAATGCCCCCGTGGGCACCAATCCTCGGCGAGCAAGGCGTGAACCAAGTGGTCGCCTATGTGCTGACCCTGCGGAACACGAAGGTCGAGGGCGGCAAGCCGGTCGAAGAGAACGCGAAGGTCTGGGAACCCTGAGCCAGCCTTGCCGGATGGGCTTCAAACCCTAAAGACAGCACACGATGACTTCAAAGCTGCCCGTCGTTGAAGAACATGCCAGCTCACTGCGTTCCGACGGCAGTCGCAACTACGTGCATCCAGCCGATGTGAAGGGCCGATTCACGCGCCTCCGATACACGATCTTCACCGTCCTGATCGCGATCTACGTCCTGTTGCCCTTCATCAAGATCGGAGGGCACCCGGCGGTCTTCCTAGACATCGTGAACCGGCGTTTCTACTTGTTCGGTGCCGTGTTCAACGCGCAGGACTTCTGGCTCGTGTTCTTCTTGCTGAGCGGCGTTGGGCTAACCCTGCTGATCGTCACCGCGATCAAAGGGCGCTTGTGGTGTGGCTACGCCTGCCCACACACCGTCTTCCTCGAAGGCGTATTTCGACGTGTCGAGCGTCTAATCGAAGGGCCGAGAGCCCAACGGATGCGGCGCAACGCGGCTGGGCTCAGCTTCGACAAAGTTTGGCGCAAGTTGCTCAAGCATGGCGTGTACATCGTGCTCGCACTTTTGCTCTCGCACGTGTTCATCAGCTACTTTGTCTCGCTTCCGTCGCTGGTCGAAATGGTTCAGAGGAGCCCCGCCGAGCATCCGACCGCATTCACCTGGGTGATTGTGATGTCGGCGATCCTCTACTTCAACTTCAGTTGGTTCCGTGAGCAGTTGTGTCTAATCATTTGTCCCTACGGCCGTCTGCAGTCGGCAATGACCGATCAGGACACGATGGTCATCGGCTACGACTTCAACCGAGGCGAACCTAGGGGCAAGGCCAGCGATCCGAGCAACGGCGACTGCGTCGACTGCAAACGCTGCGTGGTCGTCTGCCCGACCGGCATCGACATCCGCAACGGGCTGCAGATGGAGTGCGTCGGTTGTGCTGCTTGCGTCGATGCCTGCGACGAAATCATGACCAAAGTCGGCCGACCGGAGGGTCTGGTTCGCTACGACTCGCTCAATGGCCTGGAGGGCAAGCCCAAGCACTTCGGGCGGCCTCGCCTGTTTTTCTATGGGGGGATCGTCACGCTTTGGCTGCTCGGCGCCACGCTCGCATTTTCGCAAAGCGCCGCGTTCGAAGCCAACGTGCTGCGCCTCGAGGGGGCACCATTCATGGTGGTCGACGGAAAGGTGCGGAACTCCCTGCGGGTGCATCTCGTCAACAAGACCGGCGACAAGCAGACCTTCATCATCGAGCCAGAGTCCGAAAGCGCCATCGAATACATCATTCCTCAGAAGCGCATCGAGCTCGAATCGCTTGGCAGCACCTACTTGCCGATTCTAGCCATCCTGCCGCAAGACCAGATGCGCCCTGGCCTCGCGCTGAAGCTCACGATCTCCATGGAGGGGCGGGACGACCGCAAGGGCAGCCGTGTCGTCGGGGCGCCCTTCGTCGGGCCGAGCCGCTAAAGGCTAGGCGTCAGGGCACCGACATCACGATCGCACCGCTCTTGTGCACGAGCTCGTGAGAGACGCTGCCAAGCAGTGTGCGTGCGACTGCGCCTTTCCCGGTCGTACCGCAGAGAATGAGCGGCGCGTCGAGCTCGCGCGCCAGTGCCACGACGGCATCGGCCGGATGGCCGGCCACCGCGTGGCACTGGATCCGTACGGTGTCCGCCTTGATGGTCCCGCAGGTTCGCATCTCGAGGAGCTGACCGAGGTCGTCGAGCTCCTTGCCCAGAGTGGACCCGCTGGATTCACTCGAGTCGAGGACCGTCACGATGTGGACGTCTGCATCGAGTTGACGGCCCATGAAGACGCCGAGCTCGAACGCGCGACGCGCGGGATCGGAGAAGTCATAGGCGACGACCAAACGTGGAATCAAAGACACTGGCTACTCTCCATCCTTCGGCTTGTGGTCACATCGGCCACGCACGACCAAGACGGGACACGGCGCGTGACGGACGACACGTTCCGCGACGCTACCGAGGAACGCGCGGGACAGGCCGCTTCGACCATGCGAGCCGAGAATCAGGAGGTCCACGCCCTCGTCCTCGGCCATCTCGACCAGGGCACGACCCGGAGAGGGGTGTTGAACCACGCTCAGCTCGACCTCGGCGACCCCTTGGAGCAGCTCCGCGGTCTTGCCGGTGAGCGTCTCCCGAATCGCCTCTTCGATTTCGACGCGAATGCTCCGCTCGAGAAGGTCCGGACGCGACCAGACGACGGGCGGCACGTTGGGCGTCGGGTCGAACACATGAGTGACCAGCACTCGCGAGTTGAAGGTCTTGGCGTAGAGGGCTGCGGCCCGAAGCGCCTCGTCCGAGATGTCAGAGAAATCGGTGCCGACGAGAATGGTCTGTGGCTGGTCCATGCTTGTACCCTTCACTATCAAGCTTCGTGCCAGACGATCGACACGGCTTTTGCCCTGCGAGCATAGCGAAAACGACGCAGGTTCTGCGAATGTTTCCCGAGTGGCGCAGAACTTGCGTGTCCGCTGACGCGAAATGCTGCTAAACCTTTGGCGCGGGACTTGCACACACCCAACGCACGGATGCCTTACAGGAGGACAAGATGAGCAACGAAGCCCTGATGCCTTCCGAGGTTCGTAGGAAGGTGCTGAGCCAGCACCGGGAGATCGAGCTCATGCTCTCGGAGCTCGAGGCGGGGGTTGCCAAGCTCGGAGAGGGAAGCGTGGCCGCTGCGCAGGTCAAGCGCGCCGCCTATGCGCTTCGCGGCATCCTGGAGCTCCACATGAACTTCGAAGAGACCCACATGGTGCCCGCTATCAACGACGCCGATGGGTTCGGCCCTGAGCGGGTCCGTCACCTGCACGCCGAGCATGCCGAACAGCGTCGAGAGCTGGACCGGCTCGTCGATGCGATTCGGGAGGCCAGCTCGCCGGATGGCCTCGTCTCGAGCGTTACCAAGCTCGCCGAAATGCTTCGCATCGATATCGAACAAGAAGAGCGCGAGTACGTGACCGAGAAGCTTCTCAGCGATAGCCTGATCCCCAGTGACCCATTCGGCGGCTAACCAGCCCCGATTGAGAGGACGGACAAGCCCAAATGCAGATCAAACAGATCCTGGTCCCAACCGACTTTTCGGAGAATGCGCAGCAGGCGCTGAGCTACGCCACCGAGCTCGCCAAGCGGTGCTCCGCCAAGCTCCACCTTCTACACACGCCGGTCATTCCGACGTACCTGCTGATGGACCTGTCCTACAGCCCAGGCCCGGAGGCGGTCACGCGCATCCTGAACGAGTCCCAAGATGCGCTCGATCAGCAGGCCAAAGGGCTTGCGGCCGCCGGCATAGAGTACTTCACGGTGATTCGCGAAGGAACGGTGCACGAGGTGATTCGGGACTACGCGAGGGAACACGACGTGGACCTGGTCGTCGTCGGCACCCACGGTCGCGGAGGCGTTTCGAAGCTGATGTACGGCAGCGTGACCGAGCGCGTGATCAAGACGGTCCACACCCCGATCATCATCATCCCACCAGAAGGCGGCAAGATGCCGGGCTCGATCGTCGTGGCCTACGACTTCTCGGCTCCGGCGAAGCGCGCCGCCGAGGTGGCCCGCGCCATTCACGGTTCCTTCCCAGGGCCGCTGCACATGGTTCACAGTTACTTGGACGTGTGGGGCGAGTACACGGACCGGGGCGCCGTCGTTGGAGAGGCCGCCGAAAAGCGCCGCCAAGCTCTCCGTCTCGGGCTCGAAGCGATGCTCAAGAGCGAATCGGCGGAGCTCTTTTCAAGCGACTCGAAAGGCATCGAGACCCACCTCGTCACCGGAGACCCTGCGGAGGGTCTTCTCAGGGTCGCCGAGGACGTGGGTGCGACGCTGATTTGCGCAGGGACGACGGGCAAGAGCGGCATCGAGCGGCTCCTCATCGGCAGCGTGGCGAGGCGACTTCTTCATGACAGCAAGGTGCCGCTCCTTCTCACCCACGACGACGGTTGAAGGCGCAGCTGCTTGAATGAGCGCCTGGACAGCGCATGATGGGGGCTTGATGCTTGGGCGGGTCATTGCGCTAGGGTTGACGATTGCGCTCGCAAGCGGCTGCGATTGCGAGCTGAAGCGCGCCGATGAAGACCCGGCGACGCCAGATGGCTTCGAAGAAGTCATGCAGGAGCACGCTGCGCTCTCGCTGGTCGCGCGAAACGCCCTGATCCGAGGAGACCTCGCGGTCGCCCAGCAGTCGATGCGCAAGCTCGCGTTTTTCATGGAACACGTGCCCTTTCCCAAAGACGGCAAAGAATACGCGCGCATCACCCGGGAGCTCGCGACCCAGGTGCGAGAGTCTGTCGACCTCGAAGAAGCATGCATGGCCTTCGCCCTGCTCTCGAACGCCTGCGGTCAATGCCACCATGCCCTCGACCAAGGGCCAGCGATGAAACTCGAGCCCGCGCCCGAAGGAGGAGACCTGAAAATGCACATGCGGCGCCACTATTGGGCGGTGGAACGAATGTGGGAGGCGCTGCTCAGCGACTCGACGTCGGCGTTCCAAGCTGCCGCCGGGATTCTAGCCGAGTCGCCGCTTCACGGGCCGACATCGCCCGACAGCGAGAGACCTCCTGGCACGACCCGCCTCGCCTACGAGGTCCACGACTTGGCGTTCGCGGCCGCTGTCGAGGGTAAAGCCAGAGAAGACGAATACGTGCCAAAGCCCGGCGAAGCCCTGGAGGGCAAGCCCAGCACGCTAGGGCAGGCCGACATTTTTGGGCGACTCTTGTCGGCCTGCAGCCAGTGCCATAGCTTGGTCGACGTGCGAACCCGACATGACCCCCAGCCAGCGCCGCGGGGAGGCGCCATGAGCCCACTCGCCCGAACCTCGATCATCGCGGCCTTGCTCCTGATCCTGGCGCTGCTCTCCGCCTGCGCGACGGGCCGAGTGCGCGGGGCCCAGGGGACCGAGATGCAGCAAGAGGAAGAGTACCTGCCCAGCAGCAAGGTCGACCCGCCCGAGGGCAACGTCGACCGCACGTCGGGACCGGTTACCTTGCCCAACCCCCCTGCGCTCCTCGAAGTCGACCTCGAACGGAGACGCCCGGCGCCCGGCCCCGGGCCGGAGCCCGAACCTGAGCCGAAACCCAAACCCGGGAACGTCCCGGAATAGAAAAGGTGCGATGTCCAAGCTCTGCACTGCTGACGAGGCGGTCAACCACATCAATTCCAATCAACGCGTATTCGTCCACGGGGGCGTGGCCACCCCGACGGCCCTGGTGGACGCCCTCGTTCGAGACGCGCGCCGCCTTCGCAACGTCGAGCTAATCCACCTTCACACCTCGGGCGACGCGGCCTACGCCAAGCCGGAGCACGCACGCTCGTTTCGGGTGGCGAACCTGTTCGTCGGCCAGAACATGCGCCACCTGCTGGATGGCGACCGGGTCGACTACCTGCCCTGCTTTCTGTCGGAGATCCCGCAGTTGTTCCGGTCTGGACGCCGGGCGCTCGACGCGGCGCTCGTTCAGGTCTCGCCGCCGGACAAGGGAGGCTACTGCAGCCTCGGTGTCTCGGTGGACATCGCCAGGGCTGCGGTCGACTCCGCCAAAATCGTGATCGCTCAGGTCAACCGGCACATGCCGCGTGTGCATGGGGACGGCTTCGTGCACATCGACCAACTCGATTGGCTGGTCGAGAACGACGAGCCCCTCCCCGAGGTCCCAGCGACGGCGCCGAGCGAGGAAGAACAGGCGATCGGCCACCATGCTGCGGAGCTCATCGAAGATGGGGCCACCCTCCAGATGGGGATTGGAGCCGTCCCCGACGCGGTCCTGGCCTCGCTCAAAGGTCATCGCCATCTGGGGGTTCACACTGAAATGTGGTCCGATGGCTTGCTGCCCTTGCTCGAATGCGGCGCGGTCGACAACAGCCAAAAAGCCGTTCACCCGGGTCGAACGGTCTCCGGGTTCATCGTCGGAACACGCCGGGTGTACGACTACATCGACGACAATCCAACCGTCACCCAGTACGATATCGGCTACGTCAACCGGGTTTCGGTCATCAACCGGAACCCCAAGGTCACCGCGATCAACTCGGCGGTCGAAATCGACCTCACCGGGCAGGTTTGCGCCGACTCGATCGGCCACCGCGTCATCTCCGGGGTTGGCGGCCAGATGGACTTCATCCGCGGCGCGATGACCTCCGAGCGGGGCAAGCCCATCATCGCCCTGACGAGCCGGACCCGCAAAGGAGCTCCGCGAATCGTGCCCACCCTTCGGCCGGGAGCCGGTGTGGTGACCACGCGGGCGCATGTCCAGTTCATCATCACGGAGAACGGCGCGGTAGACCTGTACGGCAAGACCTTGAACGAACGGGCGCAGCTGCTCATCTCCATCGCCCATCCCGACGACCAAGAGGCCTTGGCGCGCGCATGGCGCGAGACCCGCGCGTGAACCGCAGGCGCAGCCAATGCGCTGTTGGGGCGCAGCCCCGCAGATGTTGCGCCGCCCGGCGGCAAATGTTGACGAGTTGTGACGGAAACAGGCAGGTTCACCTGCCAGGCTTTGGCACGCCTCCTGCTTAGGAGCTGCTTTCGACCCTAGCCGGAATTGGGTCTAAGGGGATTACTGTGATTTTGCCAAGCTGGTTCCCATCTCGCTCCGACAGTGCGTCGGGGCTGCGTCTGCTCAGCAAGGCGCAGGGAAGCGAAGAGGATGCCCTCGAAACCGCAGCGACCACACCGGACGCCGAGTGGCTGAGTGTCAATTCACGCGGTTCGTTTGCGATGGGTACGATCGATCGATGCCCTCGCCGGAAGTACCACGGGCTTCTCACGGTCCGGGAGCCGGGGGTCGGCGAACCGCTGAACATGGTCGCCGAGGTCGAGGAGTGGCTCAAGGTCGGCGATGAAAGAGTCGCCCTGCACAGCTACAATTGGGGCAACACAGTCGAGCCGAACGGTGTCGACTACCTGAACCGCTTCGAGCCCTTGCCCCGCTGGTCCTACGAGTTTGGCGGGGTCACGTTCACGCGAGAGCTCTGGCTCGAAGACGACGCCGACGCGGTCTGGATTCGGTACACGATCGAAGGGCTCACCGAGCCGGCCGACCTGCGCCTACGTCCGCTGATCCGTTGTCGGCCGCTCCATGCGTTGACCGTTGCAAACCCCTTCATGAACGGCGAGCTCGACATCGAAGACGGCGAGTCGCTTCGCGTGGCCATGCACCCCTATAAGAACGTACCGGCCCTCATCGCGAGCCTGCATGGCGCCGCAGGCGTCTTTCGCCCGGACGGCCACTGGTACGAAGGCGTTCACTACGATTGGGAACGCGAGCGCGGTTACGACGATGTGGAAGACCTCTTCACGCCGGGCGAGTTCCGCCTCGTCCTCACGCACGACGGCGCGTTCTGCATTCGACTCGGTACGACGCCGGCAGCCAGCCACGAGCCTCAGGTGCTCAGCTCGGTCTTGGGCTCACGCCGTTCCTTCGTTCAAGAGCTCGACGACGCGGCCGATGCGTACCTGGTCGAGCTTTCCGGGGGTCGCACCGGAATCATCGCCGGCTATCCCTGGTTTGGAGAATGGGGGCGGGATTCTTTGATCGCCCTGCCCGGCCTCTGCCTAGCCCGCAACGAGGTCGACAAGGCGCTTGCGATCCTCGAGTCACTTGCGGATCGCCTGGTGAACGGCCTCGTGCCCAACATGCCGCAAAGTGGTGACGTGCCAGCGAACACGGAGTCGATCGACGCCTCGCTGCTCTTCATCCGAGCGACGGCCCTCACCGCCAAGCGAACGCGGAGCCGGCGCATCGCTGCCCTACAACAGGTCTGCCTCGACCTCATCGAACGCATCGCCGAGGGCGCAGATCCCCGCGTGCACGTCGACGCGCAGGGTTTCCTCTTCGTCGATCACGGGCCCTGGGCACTCACCTGGATGGATGCGCGCCTCGATGGTTGGCCGGTGACCCCTCGTCAGGGCTACGCCGTCGACCTGAACGCGCTCTGGCTTTTCGGGCTCACTACCGCACTTCGATGGGCGAAGAAGCTACGTCCGGCCTTCGTGGAGAAGTGGGACGAAACCGCGAAGAAACTGTCCGATCATTTCGAGGAAAAGTTCTGGCTTCAAGATCAGGGCTTCTTGACCGACACACACGATGGAAACCACCCTGACGAACAGCTGCGGCCAAACCAGCTCTGGGCGCTCTCCCTGCCCGGTATCTCAATCGACAAGGCCCACAAAATGCGGGCGCTCGCTGCAGTGCGGGAAAAGCTGCTCACCCGGGTGGGGCTCCGGACGCTCTCGCCCGACGATCCCAGCTATCAGCCGTTCTACCGCGGCGGGCAGTCGGAGCGGGACCGCGCCTACCATCAGGGAACCGTCTGGCCCTGGCTTCTCGGCCTGTACGCTGATGCGGTCGAGGCGATCGAAGGCCCGCAGGCAGCCACCGAAGAGATGATCCCGGTGCTTGCATCGCTTTCCGCGCACCTTCGGACCGAGGGCTGTATCGGACAAATCAGCGAGGTCTTCGACGGAGACGCGCCCCACCGGCCCGGAGGCGCGCCCGCACAAGCCTGGAGTGTGGCAGAGGTCTTGCGGGTCGCTAAGATGGCGAGTCGATGAAGATCTTGATGCTGGGCTGGGAGTATCCTCCCCACATTAGTGGAGGGCTTGGGACTGCGTGCGAAGGGCTGACGACAGCGCTTGCGGGACGGGGCATCGAAATCGACTTCCTGGTACCGAGGCTGTACGGCGAGGAAGACGCGCCGCACATGCAGATCTTGGGGGCGGCGTCCGCGGACTCGACTGCTGAGGCTCAAACTCCGGCCCCAGCTCCGGCCCAGGTTCCCTTCGGACCGAACCATCCGCTCAGTCGATTGATCGCTGCCGAGCCCGCGCTCGCCACCGACCCGATCTTCACCGCCGCTGCCGAGGCCGCGCGTGCAGAGGCGGCAGCGCTCGGCGAGGCGGGAGTCCAGATGATCCGCGTGCCGGCCATGCTGAAACCGTACCTGGACCAAAAGACGTACCGGGAGCTCATCGCGACGGGAGCGCTTCACGAAACCGCCATTGCCGAGATCCTGGCGTCCGAGATCTTGCATCCATTGCCCGGCCCACCGGGCAAGCTCACGAGGCTCGAGCATGCTCACGTTCCCGGCGCGGACTTTTCGTATGCCCAAGAGTCGTCGAGTGGGGCGCACTACGGCGATGATCTGTTTTCCGAGGTGGCTCGCTACGCCATGTCGGCCACGCGCCGCGTCCAGGGGCGCCAATACGACCTGGTGCATGCGCACGACTGGATGACCTTCCCGGCGGGCATCGAAATCTCGCGCCGCGCTGGTGCCCCACTGCTCATTCACGTCCATAGCCTCGAATACGATCGCGCGGGGCACGGAGCCGACCACGACATCGTCTCGGTCGAGCATCAGGGGCTCGAGGCGGCCGCGCGGGTCATCGCGGTGAGCTACTACACACGCAACCTCATCAACCGAGTCCACGGAACGCCACTCGACAAGATCTCGGTCGTGCACAACGGCGTGTACACGCGCGAGACGGTTGAGGCCTACACCGAACAGCGCAGCTCCAAGGGGCCGGTCGTGCTTTTCCTCGGCAGGGTCACGTTTCAAAAAGGGCCCGAGTACTTCGTCCAAGCCGCCGCCCGCGTTCTCCAGCACGTCCCCGACGCGGTGTTCATCATGGCGGGCTCCGGAGACATGCTTCCGCGAATGAAGGGCATGGTCGAGGAGCTCGGCATCACCAAATCGTTCCGTTTCCCTGGATTCGTCCGCGGCGCAGAGCTCGAGCGCACCTTTTCCACCGCGGACGTGTACGTCATGCCCTCGGTCTCGGAGCCGTTTGGCATCGCTCCGCTCGAAGCGATGAGTTACGACCGCCCAGTCATCGTGTCGAAGCAGTCCGGCGTCTCCGAGGTGCTGCGCAACGCGCTCAAAGTCGACTTCTGGGACGTCGACAAGATGGCGAGCCAAATCGTTGCGCTCTTGGAGCTTCCGGAGTTGCGACGGGTCATCGTCGAACGAGCCCGTGAAGAAATCCGGCACATCCACTGGGATGCCGCCGCTGAAACACTCATTCCAGTCTACGAGTCCGTGCTGCGCGGATGAGGTGAGCCATGTCGTCGGTCTGTTTCTATTTCGAAGTGCATCAGCCCTATCGTCTGCGGCCCTACGGAGCGCTTCAGGTGGGTCGCGACCACGACTACTTCGACGAAAAGCTCAACGCCGAGGTTCTCCGCAAGGTGGCCACAAAGTGCTACTTGCCCGCCAACGAGGCGATGCTTCGCATCATCGAGCGAACCGAAGGCCGTTTTCGCGTTTCCTACGCAGTGACGGGCGTGGCGATCGAGCAGATGAAGCTTTACGCGCCCGAGGTGCTCGACAGCTTCGTGCGGCTCGTAGAGACCGGTGCGGTCGAGCTCATTGCGGAGACCTATTATCACAGCCTCGCTGCCCTGTACGACAAGGACGAGTACCGGGAGCAGATCGACATGGAGCTGAAGCTCATCAAGTCGGAATTTGGGCAAGTGCCGCGGGTGTTCCGGAACACCGAGCTCATCTACAACGACGAGATTGGCCAGTTCATCGCGGACCAGGGCTTCGATGCGATGCTCATCGAGGGTGCGGACGACGTTCTCGATTGGAGAAGCCCGAACTTCATCTACCGCGTCGCCGGCCGCGAGATGAAGCTTCTGGCCAAGAATTACAAGCTCTCCGACGACATCGCGTTCCGCTTCTCGAACAAGGCCTGGAGCGATTATCCGCTCACCGCTGAGAAGTTCGCCGGTTGGGTCCACGGGCACAGCAGCGCTGGCGATGTCATCAACCTGTTCATGGACTACGAAACGTTTGGCGAGCATCAGTGGAAGGAAACCGGAATTTTCGATTTCCTCGAGCGCTTGCCGGACCTGCTCTTCACGCATCCGGATTGGGACATCCTCACGCCGAGCCAGGTCATCGATCGGTATTCGGCGCTTGGGGAGCTCTCGTTCAACCGGACGGTTTCCTGGGCCGACGAGGCTCGCGACATCAGCGCCTGGCAGGGCAACGCCATGCAACAGCGGGCCCTGGCCGAAGTCTATTCGCTGGGCAGCGCCATTCGGAGACGCAATAATTCTCACTTGATGGCGCTCTGGCGGCGCTTGCAGACTTCAGACCATTTCTACTATATGGCTACGAAATCGGCCTCCGACGCGGCGGTGCATGACTATTTCAGTCCTTATGAGGGTCCATACGACGCGTTCATCCACTATATGAACGTCATGAAAGACTTGAACCTCTCGGTGCTAGCCCCGGCAGACAGACAAGCTCACGTATGAGTAAGGCCGTATTCTTCGAGATCTCTTGGGAGGTCTGCAACATGGTGGGCGGTATCCACACCGTGCTGGCGAGCCGCGTCCCGGACGTGCAACAACGCCACGGGGAAGACGGATACATCACCATCGGGCCGGACGTTCCGCGGAGCGAAGGCGTCGCACCTGAGTTTCGGCCTGACATCTGGGATCGGGAGCTCGCAGACTCGCTCCAGGACCACGAGGTGGGCGTGGAGATGGGGCGCTGGCTGGTTCCAGGAGAACCGCGCTGTCTGCTGATCAACCAGTCCCGCTTGTACGAGCGAAAGGACGAGATCCTCGGACGATACTGGGAGCGCTACGGGCTCGATTCCTTGTTCGGAGCTTGGGACTACTACGATCCGGTGCTCTTCGCGCACGGCGCGGGTATGATCATCGAGCACATCCGCGATCGGTTTCTGCTTCCGGCACGGCAGACGGCGATCGTTCAGGCGCACGAGTGGATGTCGGCCGGCGCGATCCTACACCTGCAGACCGCGGCGCCCGAAATCGGGACGGTGTTCACGACGCATGCCACGATGCTCGGACGCTCGCTCGCTGGTCAGCGAGCCGATCCCAATTTCTACGAATCACTGCCAAGCATCGATCCCGAGGTTGCGGCCAAGGAGCTGAGCGTTTCGTCGAAGCACTCGATGGAATCGGTAGCAGCTCATGAAGCAGATGTCTTCACCACGGTCAGCGAGATCACCTCGCTGGAGTGCGAACATCTCCTCGGGAGAAAACCGGACGTGATCCTGCCCAATGGCTTCGGCGCCAGGCCGGTCGGGCCCGAACAGCGGCAACGCGCCCGCGACGAGCTCTTCAAGCTCGCCGAGCTCACCACGGGCGACGAGTACGATCGCGAAAACACGCTCATCTTCGCGCTCGCCGGCCGCTACGAATACACCAACAAGGGCGTGGACGTGTACCTCGACGCCGCGGCCGACCTCCAAAAAGAGCTCGAATCGCGCGACGGCAAGCGAGTGCTCGTTTATGCGATGTTGCCTGCGGGCCATGCCGAGCCGAAGCGTCAGCTCTGGGATCGCGCGCACGGCACTTTCGCCGGGCCCCCGCTGCGATGTACGCACGACCTCGTGGACGAGGCCAACGACCCGATCACGAAGCAGCTGAATGCGCTCGGCTTCGAAAACACGCCTGGGGCCCGGGTCCACGTCGTGCACGTGCCAATCTACCTCGACGGAACCGACCCGTTGATCCGTCACAAGTACTGGGACTTGCTTCCGGGCGCCGACCTCGGCGTCTTTCCCTCTTTCTACGAGCCATGGGGATATACGCCGCTCGAGGCAGTCGCATTTGGAGTCCCCGCGATCACGACGGACCGCGCTGGATTCGGCCGCTGGGTTGCGGCGCAGGGTGATGGGGACCGCACGGGCGTCCGCGTGCTCAAACGCGAGGGCGTGCCCACACCAGAAGTCACCGAATCGCTCAAGACGGCGCTGCTCGAGTTCATCGATCTTTCGGAACACGACCGTTCGGCGCTTGGTGAAGCCTGTTTGAGAACCGCTGCCCTGACCGACTGGTCCAACTTCATGGAGCACTACGAGGAGGCGCACCGCCGAGCCCTCGCAGCGGGCGCTGCGCGGCGCAAGGAGCTGCCAATGGAACGCTTGAGCGTTCCTTCGATGCCTGCGCGGTCCTCCGATTCCTCTGGGGTTTTTGGCCCGTTCGTGAAGCCTGCCGTGGCGGAAGGCGAAGAGGGCGCGCCCTACACCCGAACCTTCGTCGTGGCGAACGCGCTTCCGGTCGAGCTGGAAGCCTTGAAGGAGATCGCCTCCAATCTCTGGTGGCGTTGGCACCCTGAAGTCGCCTCGCTTTTCAAACGAATCGATCCAGAGCTCTGGTTCAAGGTCGAAGAGAACCCGCATGCGCTCCTCGATCGGGTGAAACCAGGTCGGCTCATGGCGGCAGCGGACGACGCGAAGTACGTCGCGGACGTTACGAGGCTCCATCGAGAGATGATCGAGGCGACCGAATCGCAGGACCCAAGAATCGCCTATTTCTGCATGGAGTTCGGCCTTGCGGGCTTTTTGAGGCTCTACTCTGGAGGTCTCGGAATTCTCGCAGGAGACCACCTCAAGGCGGCAAGCGATTTGAACCTGCCCCTCTGCGCGGTCGGCCTTGCCTACCGCGACGGATACTTCCGCCAGATCATCGATCGTGATGGACGGCAAGAGCACCTCGGAGACACGAACGATTTCGAGAGCCCTCCGTTCGAGCAGGTCATGGTTGGACGGTACTCGCCGCTGCGAGTCACCGTGCCGCTGCCCACCGGCCCGGTCCAAATACAGGCCTGGCAACTGAAGGTCGGCAGAGTCCCGCTATTCCTGCTCGACACGAACCTGCCGGAAAACAGACCCGAAGACCGGGCGATCACCAATCACCTGTATGGCGGGGACACTACGCACCGTCTGCGACAGGAGATGATCCTAGGGCTCGGAGGCTACCAACTGCTCACCGAGCTCGACATCGAACCCGACGTCTTTCACATGAACGAAGGCCATAGCGCCTTCCTGCTCCTCGCGCGCGCGGCCCACTTGATCAAGAGGCACGGCCTCCGGTCCCAAGAGGCGTTCGAGTACATCCGAAACACGACCGTCTTCACCACGCACACGCCGGTGCCCGCCGGTCATGACCACTTTCCCGAAGAAATGGTACGCCCGTACTTGGCGCGCTTTGAGCACGTGCTCCGCATGGATTGGCCTCGCTTGATGGCGATGGGAAACACGCCCGATGACGCAGCCAACAAGTTTGGAACGACAGCGCTTGCCGTGCGAAACGCGGGGCGAATCAACGGCGTCAGCGCCAAGCACGGCGAAGTCGCGCGGGACATGTTCCTCCAATTCTTTCCGGAGTTCGACAACCCCGACGACGTGCCATGCACGAGCATCACCAATGGCGTGCACGTTTCGACTTGGCTCGCACCTTCGTGGCAACGGCTGATGGAACGGCAAATGGGGCACGACTGGCAAAACCAGATCGACGACCCGGACAGCTGGCAATGGTTGCGCGATCACGATCCAGCCGAGATCTGGGCGACGCATTGCGAGCTGCGCGCGAACTACATCGATTGGTTGAAGGAACACCTCACCGAGACGTGGACCCGACGCCGCGAAGACCTCTCTTTGCTCCGCGATATCCTCGGGCGGCTCGACGAAGGTCGTATGTTCATCGGTTTTGCCCGACGGTTCGCGCCCTACAAACGCGCGGACTTGCTCCTGAGCGAGCCGGAGCGGCTCTCCAAGCTGCTCAACGGCAACCCCGGCGCAACGCTCATCTATGCCGGCAAGGCGCATCCGGCCGACGGTCACGGGCAGGCGCTGTTGCAACGGGTCTACCAAGCCACGAAGCACCCCGACCTCGCAGGCCGGGTCATCTTCATGGAGGGCTACTCGATCGATTCGGCGCGCCGAATGGTGGCCGGCTGCGATGTCTGGTTGAATACACCGACCCGTCCGCTCGAAGCCAGCGGGACATCCGGAATGAAAGCAGCCATCAACGGCTGCCTCAACCTCAGCGTCGACGATGGCTGGTGGCTCGAGGGCTACGAAGAGAACAACGGCTGGGTGATCGACCTGCCGGCCACTTCGATTCACGACCCGAGCGCCTACGACCGCGCCGTGACGATGGCACTCCTCGAAGGCGAGATCCTGCCGACCTACCACGATCGAAACGCCGAAGGGGTCCCGGTCGCTTGGGTCGACCTGATGAAGGCGAGCATGTCGAGCATCATTCCGCGGTTCTCTGCTCGCCGAATGGTCACCGACTATGCCGACAACTTCTACGAGCCGGCCATGCAAGATGCCGTCGCCCTTCGCGACTCGAACTACCGCCCTCTCTTTGCGTTGGCCGACTTGGCGGAAGCGATCCGAAACCATTGGAACGAGATCACGATGGAAAGCGTCCGCTTCGGCGGTTTGAGCAGCGACGAGCTGATCGTCGGTACTTCGGTATCCGCCCAGCTTTCGCTTCACCACCCGGGGCTCGACGCCCGAGAGTTGGTCGTCGAAGCTGTGGTGACCTACGGCAGCCGCCTACACGACCTCTCGTCGAGAATCGTCGTCCCATTCGAATCGGAGGACGGCGAAGAGCGGAGCACCTGGCAGGGCGCCTTCACCGTTCGGTCCAGCGGCGGCCACGAGCTGCGGTTCCGAGTCAGGCCGAAGGATAGGAGCCCACTCAGGCCAGCAGCCCTCGGCATGCATATCCAAAAGTGGCTGTGACGGCTCGAAGTCAGTGAGCCACACTTGGGGCTGTCATTTCATCACCCGCGCAAAATCGAGCCCGCCAACAATCCCGATCACCCCTCGATCGTTCTCGATCAAGATGCGGCGGACGTTCATCGCCAAGGCTTGCGCGGCGGCTCGGCCCAGACCCATCGCAGCGGGAAGGATCAAAATGCAAACGTTCATCGCGTTTTCGACTGCGGTGGTCGGGGCCAATCGGCGCGCTTGCAGCGCGCAACTCTGATCGAAGATGCCAACCGGGAAGTCTCCTTCGACGACCACCAGACCATGCTTGTTGGACAGCTCGAGGCGGTCGACGGCCATGGCGATCGGATCTTCGGCTCTGATCTTGATGACGGAGCCGGAGGCGATCTCGGAAATCGGCGTCTTGATGCGCTTGTCGCCAACCGCTCGCATCAGGTCGCGTGTAGAGATGACGCCCTCGACCTTGCCGGCGCTCGTGACGAAAACGCGGTGAACGTGCTTTTTCAGCATCAGCTTGGCGGCCTCGGCCACGGACGCATCCTTCGGAACCTGAAGCGCCGGAGATTGCATGATCTCCTCGACAGGACGATCGGGGACTCGAAAGGTCACGCCATGGCTGAACACCGCTGCGTGTAAGATGTCGGTCCGCGAGACTACGCCCTTGAGCTCACCGGCGTCGTCGACGACGCCGAGCGCAGAGACGCCTTGCTCCGTGAACATCGCGTCGGCGGCAACCAGGCTTTCGCCAATTCGAATCGTCTCTACGGGGCTAGTCATATATTCGATCACAGGCATTTCGAAATTGGCCATCTCATCTACCTTTTGCTGTCATGCGTTCGACGAACGAGCGCCCGGTCAAATGACGATCACTTCACCGAGGTGTTGGATCAGCTCGGCTTCGTTGCTGGTCGCGAGGTCTTTGTGAATGGAGCCGATCACCAGCTGCGAAGTCGGTCCATCGAGCGCGGATCGTAGCAATCCCAGAAATCTCGGAGGCGCGACGAGAACCAGGCGATCGAACTGATTTTGGACACGGGCGTGCCGGAGCTTGTCGGCCAGCTCTCTCGAGAAGTCGGAAACCACCCTATCGTGCGGACTCTCGCTTTGTCCCATCGAAGCGCGCCGGGGATCACCGCTGTTCTTGTGAAACGAGCGGCCGGGACGATCGGAGTCGATGTCCCGGTCGCGCGCCCGGCCTTCGGGGTGGTCGATCGATTCGACGAGTGCCAAGCCATTTCCGATCCCGTCGTTCGCGAACAGTCGCGCGCCGGCTTCGTGTGCCACCAAGATCCATGTCTGTCCCATATTCAGACCTCCGTAGTCGCAAGTTAGGAAGCAGGCAACGAGGGGAGCGGCCGGAGCTCGATAATTTGCTTCGTCCCGTCCTGCGCAATGACCTCGATGCTCGAAAGCCTTCCAGCCTGTTCGCGAACGAAGATTTCCTTCGGCTTGGGCACTCGGTGCGAAATATTCGCCGCATCGACCGAGAAAACGTCGTCGTTCGGGTCGTAACTGACTCCGACCAACACGCTGCCTTCGCTCTCGGGCTGGACGCCGATTTTCTCACCCATGACCGAAATGCCTACCCGCATCGTGGGGAGGTGCTTTGAAACCTCGTCGAAGTACCGTTGCCACTCCGGGCTCTCTAACTTCCGTGTCGTCATCGCTGCCTCCAGTGCTGATGCTTCAGAGGAAGCAAACCCCGTGCCCAGTGGAGTCTCCTGCTTTGGCCGCCATTCCAGACGAGTGACGCAAATGATGCGCGAATTGCGGACCTGGCGATAGAATTGCGTAGCGCGGAAGCCTAGCGCGTGGGCGGGAGTTGCCGGATGGGTATACTAGCAGCCTCGCCCTCAGGGATGTGATGGGAAAGCTGAAAGCGGATCTCGAGGCAAGCGGCTTCGAGCTGGTCGAGACCCATATCTCTTGGATCTTCTTGGGTGCGGACGAGGTGTTCAAGGTCAAACGACCCGTCGACTTGGGCTTCCTCGACTTCACGACGCTCGAGAAGCGCCGAGCCGCGTGCGACGCAGAGCTGCAGCTCAACCGGCGGCTCGCACCGGACGTCTACCTCGATGTCGTGCCCATCACGGTCGACGCTTCCGGCGTTCACCGGATCGCAGGAGCTGGCGCGGCCGTGGACTGGGCGGTTCGAATGCGTCGTCTCGCAGTTGAACGGCGTGCAGACGCGCTCCTGCGAGCCGGCTTGTTGATGCCGAAACACATCGACGCCCTCGCGGCTCACATCGCGCGATTCCACGAAGGCGTACGCTGCGACGCGGAAACGTCCGAGCACGGGCGAATCGAGACGATCCGAAAAAACGTGGAGGAGAACTTCGAACAAACACGGGCCTCGATCGGGGACTATCTGACGCCGGACCAGGCTCTCGAGGTCGAGTCTTGGCAAGTGCGGACACTCCGGAACGATGCTCCTTTCATGGCGAGAATTGAGGCCGCGCGTGTCCGTGACGGACACGGTGACTTGAGGCTCGAGCACGTGTACTTCGAGTCCGACGTCTCGATTTCGATCATCGACTGCATCGAGTTCAACGACCGCTTCCGATACGGAGATGTCTGCGCGGACATCGCGTTCCTGTCGATGGACCTCGCCTGGCACGGGCGGGTGGACCTCGCCGAACGGTTTCTCGCGCGGTACGCCCGCGAATCGAATGACTATGAGCTCTATTCGGTGGTCAATTTCTACGAGAGCTACCGCGCATACGTGCGCGGCAAGGTTGCATCACTGCTAGCCTCGGACACCGAGGCATCCCCTGAGGCAAGGGAGCGGGCGCGGCGAGAGGCCAGGCGTTACTTCGTTTTGGCTTTGGCGTTCGAGCGCCCACCGCTCGTGCCACCGCGGGTCGTCGCGGTCGGAGGGATGATCGCCGCAGGGAAGAGCCAGACCTCGGCGACGATCGGCGACTTGCTCGCCGCTCCGGTGCTCGGCTCCGACCGGACGCGCAAGCAGCTCATGAGCCACCGGCCGACCGAATCCCTCGCGGGTAAAGCTTGGTCCGGAGCTTACTCGCCAAGCGCGACCAAAGACGTCTACGGGGAGCTTTTTCGGCTTGCCGACATCGTGCTCGCGTCCGGACGTCCAGTCGTGATCGACGCTTCTTTTCGCACAGCGGCGATGCGGGATGCAGCCTACCGCTTGGCGAACCAGCACGGAGTCCCATTCATCCTGGTCGAGTGCAGTGCACCCCGAGCTCTGATCTTGGACCGCCTGGCCGCGCGCGAACGAGGGGGACCACATGAGAGTGACGCGCGAACCGAACTGTTGGCGGAGTTCGAAACGCACTTCGATCCGATCGACGAGCTTCGGGCGTCCGAGCATCTCCGGTTGGATACGTCCCGGCCGTTGGACGAGATCCGGAGCCTGCTCGAAGCAACATTGAAGGGCTAGCGCTGAAGTCCCGGACGAACTGTGAGAACCGGAACCGGTGAATAGCGAAGGCAGTACTGCGAGGCACTGCCAAGCATCATGCCGCGGAGCCTGCCCTGCCCCCTACAGCCGACAAACACCAGGTCTGCGTTGATGCTCGCCGCCGCATTGCAGATCGTCTTTCCTATCGATCCGTCTAATACTTGTATGGTCGTACTCGGTTTCAGACCTTCGGTCAGGACGAGTTGCTCGAGCCGCGAGCGTGCCATGGACGCGAGGCCTTCGAGCACACTTGGCCACTCCGTCGGCATCCTACTTTCGGTGATCGGGTGCGGTACGACATGGAGCAGCGACACCTCGCCTTCGATCGCGTTGGCCACGTCGCGCGCCCAGCGAACGGCCTCGACCCCGTGCGGAGAGAAATCGACACCCACGGCGATACGCGCCCTGCTATAGTCCGCGCGAAGGCGGCCACATGAAACCAGCACCGAGCACGGGGCTTGCCGGACGACGCGTTCCGCCGTCGAGCCAAGCAAGCGCTCCGGGAGGCCGATGGCTCCGACGGGATCACCCACGGCGATCAGGTCGGCATTGACCGAAACGGCGGTGCGCAGGATCGTTTCCCAGGGACGCCCTTCTTCACAGGACGTTTGGCAACTCAGGCCTAGGTCTTCGCATGCCTTGCGTTCGCGTTCGAGCTCTTGAAGCGAGTTCTCGAAGCGGCCCTTCAATCGCTCGCGAAGCGCTTGAGCAGCCGACCTCGCCCCGACGGGAAGGTCGGACCATGGATGCTCCAAGCCCATCTCGCTCGCATGCACGAGCCAAAGGGTAGCGTTGGTCGCCCTAGCCGTTGCAATCGCGAGCCGCATCGCCCGATGGCCAGACTCTCCGAGGTCTGTCCCCACAACGATCGTCTTGATGGCCATGGGTCCAACGTAGAGCAAGCAACGTGCCAGGTTGGTGCGGGACGATCTGGTGGTTGGCCGTCCGCCCGTTCACAGACCAGGATCGGAGAGCGTCTGAATCGCGTATTCGACGAAATCCGAGTCGGTTAACATGCCTATGAGACGCCCATCCTCGACCACGGGGACACAACCGTAGGCGTGCGACCGAAGGATCTGTGCAGCTTCCAAGGCAGGCGTCTCGGGATGGACCGTGCGCACGTCTTTCGTCATGACCCATCGGGCTTCGATCCATCGGTTCATGTGGGCCTGCTCGGTCGACAAGGCGCCAGACAAACTTCCTTCCTGGCTGCGTAGGACATCGCGGTGCGAAATGAGCCCCAGCAGGCGCCCAGTGTCCTCCACGACGGCCACGTGGCGGATATGGCTCGCCTCCATCAGCTGAATGACCTCCCGAAGCGGGCTCGTCGGACCAACGGTCTTCGCCGGCTGCGTCATGAGATCTCGGACCAAGAGCTGCGTCATGCCCTGTATTCGAAGCATGTTCTGTGCCATGGTCAACCCCAGCAGCCAGCGGCGCATATTTTGCGCTTGCCTAGACCAGAAACGCATAATATGCGTTTCCCAAAAGCCTCTGACGCCCACGTATTGGGTTATTGGCTCCCAGATGCGTGGGCTCACATCTTGCTAGTCCTCTTCACGCTATGCCGGAAACATTCTACGAGCGTTTGAGCGCTCTGGACGCGACGTTTCTCGACGTCGAGAGCAAGTCCGCCCCGATGCATGTCGGCGCCGCTCTGATTTTTGACGCGAAGCCCCTCACGCTCAAGCACGGAGGCCTCGATATCGAACGCCTCACCCGATACACCAAGGCGGCGGTAGACTCGATTCCCCGTTACCGACAGCGGGTGGAGTGGATCCCAGGGTATGGACACCCGGTTTGGGTCGATGACGACCGTTTCAACATGCACTTCCATCTGCGCCACACGCGCCTGCCTCTGCCCGGCGATGAGCGTTCGCTCAAACGGCTGGTGGGTCGGCTGTTCTCGCAGCATCTCGATCGGAGCCGGCCACTCTGGGAGTTCTGGGTGGTCGAGGGTGTCGAGAACGACCGCTTTGCCCTGATTATCAAAGTGCACCATTGCATGGTCGACGGCATCGCAGGCGTTGAGCTGCTGCAAGCCTTGTTGACGGTCAGCCCAGACGCTCCGGAACGCGAACCAGACGAATGGAAGCCGCGCCCGGCCCCCAGCCGAACACAGCTTCTCGTCGGTGAAACCAACCACCGCATCGACGGCCTTCGCAAGCTCAGCCACTTCTTGCCGCGGGTTCGGCAGAACTTCCAGGGCCTATCGAGCTTGCTTCGCTCCGGCATGAAGCCAGCGCCAAGGACGATTTTTACGGAGCAGGACATCAGCCCCTACCGCCGATTCGACTGGGTGCGATTCGCCCTCGACGACGTCAAGGCGGTCAAGAACACCTTGGGTGGAACGATCAACGACGCGGTCGTCGCCACGGTGACCGGCGCAGTACGTCGCTTCCTGTTGCGGAGGGGCTCGGACGTCGATTCGATGGAAGGGTTTCGCACCGCTCTGCCGGTGAACATTCGCAAAGCTGGAGGGTCGACCGTCGGCAATCAGGTGGCCCTCCTACTCGCAGACCTGCCCGTGTCCGAACCAGATCCCATCGAACGACTCCGGAAGGTCATTCATGTGACGACCGAGCTGAAGAAGGAGTCGAACCAAACGGGTGGAGCTGCGCTGATCGAAGAAGTCGCAGACCTCACGACCAAACGGATCGTCTCAGAGCTCTACTTGATGGCGATGAAGCTGCGCACCTACAACTTGATCATCACCAACGTGCCCGGGCCGCCGTTCCCCCTCTACTTGCTCAGCTCTCCCATGAAGTCGATCTATCCGATGGTGCCGTTGATGCAGAACCAGAATCTCGGCATCGCTTTGTTCAGTTACGCCGGTGGACTTCACTTTGGTCTGAACGCAGACTGGGAGTCTTTTCCGGACGTCCACGAGTTCGTCGAGGATCTCGAAGCTTCGTTCGCGGAGTACACACAGCTCGCCGCCGGCCGCGCGGCAAAACTCTCGGGAAGCGAAGACGCGACCGCCCAAGCCTAGAAATCGAAGTGCCAAATCTTGGCACCGCAACTGCGAAGCAGAGTAATCATGACTAGTGTAAACACCGCATCCGACTTCTCCGACACCGCTAGACGTGCAAACGTCGCAATCTCCAAAGGTCGCGTGTTAATCGTCGACGACGAAGCGAACGCGCGAAATGCGCTCGCCGAGCTCTTGGACGACGCCGGCTATTCCGTGAGCACCGCTGCTGACGGCCGTACGGCGCTCCTGCAATTGGAGCAGGTCGACCCCGATGTCGTCTTGACCGACCTCAAGATGCCGGGGATGGACGGCTTGTCGTTGATCGAACGCGGACGACCGATGTCGCCCCATACCACGTTCATCGTGATGACGGCGTTCGCAACCATCGACACCGCCGTCAAAGCGATCAAGCTCGGCGCCGAAAGCTATCTCACCAAGCCCCTCGAGCTCGATGCAGTGATGGCGATCGTCGACCGCGCACTCGATCGAACTCGTCTCTCGCGGGAAGCTGCGCAGCTCCGCGAACGATTCGACGATCGCTTTCAACTCGGCAACATCCTGGGCGAGCACCCCTCGATGCAGCGGCTGATGAAAAACATCGCGCAGGTCGCTCGGAGCCGCGCGACCGTACTGATCCACGGCGAAACCGGGACAGGCAAGGAGCTGATCGCCGCGGCAATCCACCAGAACTCGAAGCGCAAAGACAAGCCCTTCATCAAGCTCAACTGCGCGTCCCTGAGCGAAACTCTGCTCGAGTCGGAGCTCTTTGGCCACGAACGCGGCTCTTTCACGGGCGCGATGACCCGGCGTGAAGGGCGGTTCAAGCAGGCCGATGGCGGCACGCTCTTTCTCGACGAGGTGAGCGAAATCCCGGCGAGCGTTCAAATCAAGCTCCTGCGCTTCCTTCAAGAGCGCGAGCTCGAGCGGGTCGGAGGCAATGAAACGCTCAAGGTCGATGTCCGGGTCGTGGCCGCAACCAATCGCAACTTGAAGCATCGGGTAGACGAAGGACGATTCCGCGAAGACCTCTACTACAGGCTCAAGGTAGTCCAGCTCGACGTGCCGCCACTCCGCGTTCGCCGAAGCGACATCCCCTTGCTAGCCCATGCGTTTCTGCGCAAGTACGCAGGGGAGAACGACCGCCCGGTGCAAGGTCTCTCCGAAGAGGCATTGCAGCACCTGATGATCTATCCCTGGCCCGGCAACGTTCGAGAGCTGGAGAACGCGATCGAAAGAGCCGTCGTCATGTGCGAAAACGAGCTGATCCAACGCGACGACTTGCCCACCTCCGCTCACGGGGACCTGCAAAACGGTTCGGTGATGGCGCTGATTCCAGGCATCACGATGTCCGAGCTCGAACGGGTCGCGATCCTACGGACTCTCGATGCAGTCGATGGTTCCACCGCTCGCGCAGCGGAGATCCTCGGGATCAGCCAGCGGAAGATCCAATACCGAGTCAAGGAATGGGGCTACCAGAATCCAATCATGGACTAGGTCCCTGTCGGAATCCAAAACGACGCGCAGGTGCCGCCCTCGGCGATTGGGCTGAGCTTCGCTGCGCCTCCGTGCAAGTCCACGATTCGCTTGACGATCGCAAGGCCGAGCCCGGTGCCAGCCTCCTTGGTCGTGACGAAGGATTCGAACGCCCGCCCGACGACCTCGCTCGAAACCCCTGGACCGTTGTCGATCACCGCGACCTCCCACCGGTCATCGCCGAGCATCCGGCTAGCGATCTGAATGGATGGCCGATCGCAGCTGGCCACCGCCTCGACTGCATTGGTGATCAGGTTGTTGACGACCTGCTTGAGGCGATCGCGCTCTGCGAACAGGATGCAGGAAACCGAATCGACGTCTTCGATGAACTCAATCCCCTGCGATTCGATCTCGGGACCTCGCAGCTCGAGCACTTCGCCGAGCAGCGTTCTGGCATTGCAACGGATGGGCTCCATCCGCTGCGCACGCGCCAAATTCAGGAAATCGTCGAGTAAGAGTGACAAGCGTCGGAGCTCGTCCTGCACGACGTTGGTTCGCCTTTCGATCTTCCGGCGCGTCGAAGCGTCCTCGACGTGGGAGGCCGTGCGTCGAAGAACATCGAGCTGAAGCTTGGCAGCGTTCAAAGGATTTCGGACCTCGTGGGCCAGCCCCGCCGTCAGCCTCCCCATGACCGCGAGCGACTCCGCTTCGGCGGTCTTCTTGAGCACATAGTCTTCTCGGTATGTCTCGAGCATGATCGCGAGCTCGATGTCGCAAATCTGATCGATGACGCTGTGATCTTCGAAAACCCCGAGGCCATCGGGAGCGGAATCCGACACTGCGCGATGAAGCCCGATTCGAATCAAGTTCATCGCGCCGAGCATGTAGCGCTGCTCGAGCCCAACCTTCACATGAACGCGTCCGATTTGGGCGCGCTTCTCGTAGTACGCGGTGTCGTACGGACCGGTGAAAAGTCCTTCGAGCCAGTGCAGCAAGGACGACCGGAGGCGCTGGACCTGATCTTCGCTCTTGAGGACTGCGCGCGTGCTCGGGTCCTCGAGGATGGCCTCGTAGAATCGATCGACGATGCGACGGTGATACGGCTCCACCCGAGCGCTCATCGCCTGAAGGCGACGGGCGCACTCGGCGTCGAACCCGACGTAGTCCTTGAGAGCGGGGAGCAGGCTGGCGTCGACCATCCGGCTTGGCTAAGAAACTGCGAGCCTCCTGTCAAGCGTTGGCAGGCCGCGACCCCCATCAAAAGGAGGCAAGCGCTGGGAGCCTGACCATGCTCACCGGGCAGGGAGCGTCCTCGGCGAGCCTCCGAATGTCGATTGGACTGAGCTGATCGGCACCGCCGCTGAGCTGAATGCCAAGCAGAATCAGGTCCACGTGGGAACGCTTGGCGCTCTGCAGTACGTAGTCCGGCCAGTGCCCCTCTTCGTAGAGCTCCGCCCTGCATCGAACTCCACGATCAGCGCACCATTGCCGCTGTCGCTCGAGCAGCTGTCCCTCCTGGCGAAGCCTGGACTCGACCCGGTCACGCCAGCCGTCGGCATTGTCCCGCATCGAAGCGGGAGGCTCGGAGCGCCGGCTCCCACCGCCTCCGTAGGTTGAAACCAAGATGACCTCGCCGTCGGTCGTGCCTGCAATGAGCGCGGCAAAGCTCACGAGCTTGTAGCTCGCAGACGTCAGATCGGTAACCGCTAGAATGTTGGCCGCCATATCAAACATGGAACCCAGTCAGACCTCCAGCAAGGTGCGTGCCACTCCAGAAACCCTGTGCGAGAGCACGTTGGTCTTTCGCCGTTCGGAAATACTTGCGGGCAAAGTTCCAAATACGCAGTTTTTGCGCCGGACGCTTCGAGGGCTAAGCTCGCGCATGGGTGATTCCCGGCGTCACCGTGGGCCGCATCCCACCGATGCACAATTGTTTTCCAAGGAAGCGCTCTCCGCATTGATACCGGCGGTCGCGGACCTGAGCTGGCTCCGGACGCGAGGATACTCCGACGGCTCGGCAGTCAAGCTCGTCGGGGACCGCTATCGACTGCGCAGTCGTCAACGCACCGCGGCAAAGAGGTGTGCCTGCTCCGATTCGGCCCAACGGGACCGAGCGTCGAGGCGATGCGCCCCCGAGATGATGAACGCGCGGCATCTGCTGATCGACGGCCTCAACGTGATCACCACGATCGAGGTGGCCTTGGCCCGAGGCGTTCTGCTGCTCGGCCGCGACACCTGTTTGCGGGACATGGCAAGCTTCCACGGCAGCTATCGCTTGGTCCAGGAGAGCGAGCGCGCCGTCGAAATCCTAGTCGACGTCGTCGACTCGCTGCGGCCGTCCGGGGTGACGGTGTACATCGACCGCCCGGTTTCGAACTCAGGCCGACTTGCCGAGATTGTACGGACGACGGCAGCCGGCAAAGGATCGTGTATTCAAGCGACGACCGCGGACCGAGTCGACGAAATCCTCAAGGACTCGACTGCGGTGGTCGCAAGCGCCGACAGCGCGATCCTCGATGAATGCGACGACTGGCTCAACCTAGCGCGAATCTCAGTCGAGCGTCACGCGGCCGAGCTCGCGCCGCTCTGGCTACTGGACTTGTCTTGACGGCGCGCGCTGATTGAGAAAGTCGAGGGTGGCGCGCACGACCCGGCTCCGCGTTGGCTCGATCACCGCTTCCAAGTGCTCGCAATCGAGCTCGATGATGGTGGCGGACTTGCACTTGCTAGCGTGACGAAGTGTCGGCCCCGGTGGGTTGATCCGATCGACGCTCGAAGGAAGGATCAGAATCGGGCGAGAGAATCGACGGAGCCGCAAGCCGGGGAAGTAGCTCCAGAAGACTAGACCGATACGGGCGGCGGTGTCGTAGTTGAAGTCTGACGGTACGAGCGCCTTGTAACCTGGATGAGCATCAGGCGAGGTGAGCAATCCGAGGTCACCCGGAGGCGCAGTGAGCGGGACCAAGGTCGGAGAGCGACCGAGGAATGAACCGAGAAGATCCTTCATGGCTCGCGCAATGATCCGAAGGAAGTTGAGCGGGCCCCATCTCTTCATGGCTGCCAGGGTGCTGCCGAGGCCATCGAACATCGGGGCCACCGCAACGACAGCGGCCACTCCTTCGTCCCTGGAAGCGGCCGTCAGCGCATGACCCGCACCGAGCGAAAACCCCCAAGTGAAGATGCAATTCGCATCGACTTCCTCTCGAGAGCGCGCGTAGTCAATTGCAGCCGCCCAGTCCACGAGTTGCTTGCCGAGCGAGACCAGCTGGCGAGGCTCACCGCCGCTGTCCCCGAAGCCACGATAGTCGAAGAGCAGGACCGCATACCCCGCGGTGGCGAAGGCGACCGCAATCTCGCGCAAGCCACAGTGGCGCGTCAGGCCAAGCCCATGCCCCATCACGATGCACGCGCTGGAGTCGTTCCGGGCGACCGGAAAAAAGAACCAAGCACGGCAGACGTCGTCACCGCTTCGAATCTCGACATCGACCTGGCGAACGCTCAAGGCTTAAGAATCCACGATTTTTAGTGCCTGATCAAGTCCACCGCGCTTTCCGATCAGCATGCGAAGCTGGACGAGCTTGGGAGGCTGGTTGAAGGCCACCGCACCAACCACGCGGCCAACGCGGCTGTAGAGGGCAACGAGCTTCTCATCGTCGGGCCCGCTCTTGGCGATGGTGAGCTCATCGCCAGGCTTGGGCTTGCCGGCGCCCTGAATTTTCAGGTCGAATTGGTCGGACCAGAACATCGGCACCGATTCGAACGGTTTTGCTTCGCCAGGCGCGGCGAACAGCGTCGAGACGGCGTGACGCGCTTGCTCGACAGCGTTGGTCCAATGCTCGACCCGCATCCGCTCCTCGAACAGTGGGTTGTACCAACTCGCGACGTCCCCGGCGGCAACGACACCAGGAACGTTGGTCGCGAGCGTTGCGTCGCATCGCACGCCATCTTCGATCTCTATTTCAGAGCCCTCGAGCCAGGACACCGCAGGGGCGACCCCGACGCCAACCACGACCAGGTCGCAATCCACTCGGCTGCCATCGTCGAGCCATAGGCTTTCGACACGGCGAGCACCGCCAAACCGTTCGACGCGCCGTCCGCAGAGCACCCGCACACCGCGACGCTCGTGCACTCCTTGCAGAATACGTCCAAGCCGCGGCCCCAAGCTCTGGGCAAGCGGCGTCTCCAAGGCTTCGATCATGGTGACGTCGAGCCCCAGTTGCCGGGCCGACGCGGCGACCTCGGCGCCGATGAAACCGGCACCGATCACGGCCACCCGAGGCTTGGCATCGAGCGCAGCGCGGATTGCCAACGCATCATCGAGCGTTCGAAGCACGTGGATGCCCTCGAGCGGTGGCTGATTTGGAAGCGCACGCACCGCACCGCCAGTTGCAATCACCAAGCCATCATAGGAAACCACCTCGCCGCTTTGAAGTAGCACCGCGCCGGCGCGGGTGTCGAGCGACTGAGCGCGGTGCCCGAGCCTCAGGTCGACGTTCAACTCATCGTAGCTTTTCCGCCGAAGCGATAGGCGCTCTTGTTCCGCCTCGCCCCGGAGCACTTCTTTTGAGAGTGGCGGTCGATCGTACGGGCGATGTTTCTCTTCTCCGATTAAGACGAGCTCGCCGTCGAACTCCGCGCGCCGAATGAATTCGACTGCCCGCAACCCCGCCAGGGATGCCCCGACGACGACGATCCGCTTCATTCCGTTCATCGATCGAAGGGATCGTCCTTGTGATTGCTGATGGCAATCGCCTGCGTGACGAGGGTCTTGAGGTCTTTGGCGGCCCCCCGAAACACCTGAAAGAGGCCCGAAACGAGCTCAGCGGGATCCTGAGGCACCCCCTCCAGATAAGAGGGCGGGCGAGACGAGGCCGCTGTCACAGACCCCGACGCTGGCGCGGACACGGACGCTGGCGCTGGCGCTGAGACTGGCCCTGACGCTGGCACTGGCGCGGACACTGGCCCTGATACTCCCGCTGCCTTCTTTTTCGCCCGTGGCTTTGCGGGCACGGTAGCCCGGCTCGCGGGCGCTTTGCTCGCTCGCTTCTTGGCCGACGGTTTGCTCGCACTCTTCTTCTGGGGCTCCTGGCCCCGCGGAGAGCGCGTCGCGGTCTCTTTGCGGGGCGCTCTGCTCGCTCGCTTCTTCGTCGCCTTCTTCGGGGTTCTCTTCTTCGGCGTTCGCTTCGTCGCCATGGCGCCTCCCAGATCGGGCACCTTATCCGAAACAGTGCCGAGGGCAAGCGAGGACGATGCCCCTAGCGCTCGACGACGTACACGAACTCGAGCTGCTCGGGACGCTTGGGCGGTTTGGCCGCTTCGGGAATCAGACCCACTTCTTGATAACCCACCGCTTCGAGCACGCTGAGCATCAGCGTGTTGCGAGTCGGCACCCGTGCGAACACGTACTGAAGCGGTGTACGAACCGCGTGTCGGATCGCGTGGGTCGCCAACATGCGACCAAGTGCAGAGCTTTCCCGGCCAAGACAGGTCGTCGCTTGGGCAGTCAGACGTCGATTCGCCGGATCAGCAGTCTCGGCGGACAGCATCTCCCAGCCCACCATCGCGCCGCGCCCGCTTTCAGCGATCCAGAACTGAAAGATCTCGTCCTGTGACTTCAGAGCGCGCTCGAAAAAGCGAGTCAACCGTATCGCACTGGGGAGCAGGCCATCCCAATACTCCGCATGCTTTTCGCAGAGCCGGACGATCCCGCCGAGGTCAGAAACCCCTCCCTGTCGGATAATCAGCCGGCTTGCCGGCGGGATCGTGGATGTACGAAGCACCGGATCGACGAGTATGCGCCTAGATGGCCCTTTTGAACAATAGCCATGATCGCTTGCTGGAAAAACTGGGAGTTGCGGGCTACTCGACCGACGGGCAGCTCAGCGGATTCGACGCCGCAGCGTTGTTTTCATCGTCACATTCGTTGTACTGCTGGCCGCCCAGCCCGTCTTCGTCCACCGTGGCCGAAACGACGATCGTGCCAATCGAGGGCCCATCCGGGATTGCGAACACGACCTCGAGCTGCTCGGACTGTCCCGGGAGCAACCATCCAGAAGTCGCAGCTGTGCCGAGGTCGAAGACCCGCCCATCGTCGCTGGTCACCACGACGTGGGTGAGAATCCCCGGCGGGACGCTCAACGAGCCATCATTGCCTACGACGATCGCCAAGACGAAATGACTCTCGTCACAATCGAGTCTCGAAATCTCGCGAACGACGAAGTCGGGAGCATCAAAAAGCCCCCCGGGTTGAACGTTCTGCCGGAAATTGTTGAGCCTCGAGCGCGTCCAGTTCGTCGCTGGAACGCGTGGAATCTGACCATCCTCGGTGACGTTGGTGACGCTGTAGCCGTGCTGGTTCCAAATGCGCCGGGTTCGGACCCAATTGTTGTCGGCATCTTCCCAAATCTCGATGCCACCGAGACCCGGATTGGTATTCGGCTCGGGAATCACGACCTCGGACTTCCCGTCGTTGTCGACGTCGACGACGATGGGCATTTCCACACGCGTGTTGCTGCTGTGGGTAGAGTCCTCATAGAGGATGGTACCGTCGGACCCTCTGAAGATGCGAAACGTCGTTTCGTCCGCATACACCACCTCGGCGGAGCCATCTCCCTCGAAGTCGAAGACACTCGACCCGGTCGCGCGGCTCGAGCAGTCGTCGTTCTCGACCATCCAGCGGACCCACTCGCGTTCACACTCGGGGGGTAGCGGGTCCCCCGTACACTGGAAATCAAAAACCACGTAGGCGGTCGAGCTCGCCGTACCGACCTCGGCAAAGCCGTCTCCGTCGAAGTCCGCCACGGTCGGCGGTCCGCTTTCGTTCGCACCCGCCGTGTCGACCACGACCTGGGAACCCCCGCTCATGATTGGATTTCCTGCGGAGTCGAAAGCGGGCAGATGCAGCGCTCCGCCACAGAGAATCCGCTCCGGTGGAAGAAGGTCCCCGTCCTCGTCATAGAGCGGGGCCGAGGGCACGTAGGCGGCCGGCGCGTACGTGGGCTCCGCGACGTCTGCCGGAGCACCGGGAATGCGAATCGGCAGTGGAATTCCAGCAACGGGAGAGCCATCGTGGTCGAGAATGAAGAGCTCACCCTGTCGAATGATCACGACTTCTCCGTCGTCGTCGCCATCGAAATTGCCGACTGCATTGTAGCCGTCACAATCGAGCGAACCCCCACAGCTAGAGTTGACCGTCGTGTACTCGTAGGTCCAGCGCTGGCTCCCGTCGTAGTTGTAGACCGTGTTCCCGGCGATCACCTCCTGGAGCCCATCCCGGTCGAGATCCGCGACGGTCGACACCGGCCCGAGGAACGCGTTGTTCCCGATTCCAAGATTGGACCCGGGGGTCGCGGATTCGAGATCGCGCCCATCCCAGGCCAGCGCCTCGGCCGGCAAGTCGGCGTCGTTTGGCCCCTTTCCCGTCAGACCATCGAGCACGACGTTACCGACGATGACTTCAGGCCTTCCGTCGGCGTTCAAGTCGGCAATCGACGGTTGAGCGCCGCCGCGGGTGTGCTGGTTACTTGGAAGCTCGTCGTTTTGCCACATGACTTCCCAGACCGAGCCGTCATCCGCGGTTCGCCGCCAGGCGATGGTGCCCCCGTTCTTGAAGGTGGCGACGATTTCAGGAACACGCTCTGCGCTCATGTCGTCGGGGTGCAGGTTGCCCAGTGCAATACCCGTGGAATTCCCAATCCAATCCCCCGCTCCTAGGCCTTTGAGCGTGGCGTGCGTGTTCATCGTTCCGTCTCCGTTGCAGGCGCCGGACACGACCCTCAGCACGCCTCGGCTCGTGCAGCAGCCGTTCGCAGTGCGGTTGAAGCTCACGAACACGATGTCGGGGGTATCGAACACGTCGGTGACGCCATCTCCGTTGTCGTCGGTGAGATTGGCCACCGACGGCGTCATCACGACGTCGCTCATGCTCGCGAGCTCGATGGCTTCGGCGTTGGCGCCGGACGGTGCCTCGGGAGGTGTCCACCTGCAGGCGATGGTCGGCGCGAAGTCCCCAACTGGAGGCCGATACTCGCAGACGTCGACGGAATCGCGGGGAATGCACACGCCTAGACTGGGCTCGCAAAGCTCGTCGACCTCGCAATCCTCGCTGAACGTGCAGTCGTTCAGGAGCGGGACGCAAGCGCTGCCGATACAGCCCTCGCCGCTCGCACAGCAGAGCTCCTCGTCATTTCCGCAGAGCTGCAACGGATCATCGCATTGCGCGACGCATGCTCCCTCGAAACACATCTCCGTGCTTTCGCAGCACGACCCGTTGCACTCGACTTCGTTTCCGCAATCCGTGACGCAGCTCCCGTCCTGGCAGACGCTGCCGGCACCACAGCATTGAGCCGTCCCACCGAAGACACAGGCGGCTTGGTCGCCGCAGATCGAAGTGCATCGACCCTCGGGAGAACACGCTTCTCCAAACGGGCAGTTGCAACCGAAGAGAATGCCGCCATCGGGGCTGGGCGTCCCGCTGCTCCCCGCTGTGCCGAGACGAGGGGGAAAGCTCGTTGAAGCATCTCCACAGCCAGCCACGGCCACGCAAAGCAGGGCCACACAAATCGATGCGCGCATGCTTTGAAATATAAGTGTAATATTACAGCCATGCCAACTCTAGGGGCCTGCTTGCGTTTGGGCGGCTGGTCAGTAGAACATGTTTCAGTCGTCGCCCCCGGCGAGGCGAATCAACAGGAGCAGATCGATGGCCATCGTCGAACCACTTTCCCCAACTTCCGAGGGGCGCCGCAGGCTCGGAATTCGGAGCCCGGCAACGCGCGAATCCGTGGGCGAGATCCTCGTCAACGGCCAAGCCGATGTGGAAGCAGCGATCGCCAAGGCGCGAGATGCGCAGCGGGAATGGGCTCGGGTGCCGATAGCGGAACGTGCGCGCATCGTCCGAGGCGCGATCGACGTTCTGGTCGAGCAGCGCGAAGCGGTGGTGAAGACGATCATCGACGAAACGGGCAAGACGAAGCTCGAGTGTTTGATCATGGAGGTCCTTCCATCCTGCGACTACATCAACTTCTGGTGCGGGCGCGCGCTGAAGGAGCTCTCGGACGAGAAGCGAAAGCTCCACGGTTATCTGCGCCCTTACAAAAAGCTCATGATGCACTACCGACCGCTTGGCGTGGTCGGCATCATCACACCTTGGAACGGCCCCTTTTCCTTGGCGATGAATCCGACGGTGCAGGCGATACTCGCGGGCAACGCGGTCATCTTGAAGCCTTCGGAAGTCGCACCGTATTCCGGCGACTGGGCTATCCGACTCCTGAGGGAAGCGGGGGTGCCCGAAGGCGTCGTACAGACCTTGCACGGGGATGGAGAAACGGGAGCAGCGCTGGTTCAGGGCGGGGTACAGAAGATCTCGTTTACCGGCAGCGTCCGGACGGGCAAGAAGATCGCGGCGGCGTGCGCAGCGCAGCTGATCCCGTGCACTCTGGAGCTCGGCGGAAAAGACGCCATGATCGTCTGCGAGGACGCCAATCTCGAACGCGCTGCTGGCGGTGCGGTCTTCAACTCCATGCTCAATTCGGGCCATGTCTGCATGGGCGTGGAGCGGGTCTACGTGGTCGAATCCGTGGCCGACGAGTTCGAAGATCGCGTACGAAAGATTGTCAGCGAGCTCCGATACGGCTCTGGCGATGACGTCGATGTGGGTTCGGTGTTCTGGGATCGCCAATTGCCGATCATCGAGCGCCACATCGAGGACGCGAAAGCAAAAGGCGCTGAGATCGTGGTCGGTGGAGAAGCCGACACGCGCAAGGGCCTTTTCTACAAGCCAACGTTCGTGCGCAAACTCGACCACACGATGGAGCTGATGCGGGAAGAAACGTTTGGTCCGATCGTCTCGGTCATGCGTGTCGCCGACGAAGAAGAGGCGATTCGTCTTGCCAACGATTCACAATACGGGCTGAGCGGCAGCGTCTGGACGCGCAACATTGAGAAGGGCATCGAGATCGCAAAGCGACTCGAAACGGGGTCGGTCGTGATCAACGATGCGTCGATGGCCTATGGCGCACCCGAAGCGCCATTCGGCGGCATGAAGGACAGCGGTGTGGGCCAGGTCAACGGCCTCGGAGGGCTTCGCGGATATACCCATCAGCAGCCCATTTTCATCGACCGTTGGGCCACAAACAAAGAGCGGGTTTGGTACCCACATACCGCGAAAACCATAGAGGAAATCGATGGAATGATTCGATTCATCTATGGGAGTGCGCTCAAGAAGCTCGGCTTCTTTTCGTAAGCGGCTTCTACCCCTATCATTGAGGCATGGCCCGTCCCCGTGACTCCCTCATGCCGTTGGTGCGCAACGGCGTGGATAAGGCAGCGAATCGCCTTTCGCACCTCGGGTACGGCGTGCTTCCTTGGGTGATTCAGAGTTGGCGCCGTGTTCACGTCGAACACAACGTGCCATACCGAAACACGCGTAGGCGCTCACACCTTTTGGACATCTACCGAAGCAGAGACGCCGTTGGGTCCCTGCCGACGATCGTCTATGTCCACGGCGGCGCATTCTCGATGATGTCGAAAGACACCCACCGAATCATGGCCTACGTCCTGGCGGCCCAGGGCTATCAGGTTTTCAACATCAACTACCGGCTCGGCCCGGTGCACACCTATCCGAAACCCCTCAAGGATGCGATCGCAGCTTTCGAGTGGGTGCTCGACAACGGGGCGAAGTACGGTGCCGATACCTCGCGGCTGGCGATCATCGGAGAGTCCGCCGGCGCGAATCTCACCGCGGCACTCGCGTATTGCGCAACGCACCCACGCCCCGAGCCGTTCACTCGGAGCATCTTCGAGCGTGATGCGAAGATCTCCTGCGTCGCTCCTTTGTACGGTTTGCTCGACGTTCACGACGTCCGACGCTTCTGGCGCGACCCAGAAAAGAGCCGGCGCATGGCAAGCTGGATCAAGGGCGAGATACGAGGCACCGCCTACTCCTACCTGGGCCGACGTGTGAAGCGAGCGCTTCAGTTCCCGCTGGCCAGCCCACTGCGCCTGTTTGAAAGGCCAGCAGTGCCTGGAAGCCGTCCGCTCCCGCCGTTCTTCACTACCGTCGGCACGGCTGACCCGCTCTTGGGCGACACCATTCGCCTGAACGACGCGCTTGCCAAACGCGGCACCGACTGCGAGATGCACGTATTCCGCGGGGAGATCCACGCCTTCAACGTTCTGCTCTGGCGCACCGCTGCGCGCGAGCAATGGGGCGCTCTGTTTGATTTCCTCGACAAGCACATGCACGGCAGCTCGACGGAAGCGCCCAAGCATGCGCCGCACTACGTTTCGCTGGCCGAGACGTTTGCCGAGTAGTCGCGGGTTTCGACCGCTTCGGCAAAAGGTAGCGGCTCGATCGCTCTCCCATGCCGTCGCGCCCAGGCCCGCGTGAACACCGCGCCCATCAGGAAGATCTGCGTCGTATAGTAGATCCACAGAAGCAAGACGATCAGCGATCCAGCCGCTCCGTAAATCGAAGCCGGGCTTGCGTAGCCGAGGTAGATGCCGATCAAGAAGGAGCCGCCAAGGACGAACAGGCAAGTCACCGCGGCGCCCACCCAGACGTCACGCCAGGCGATGACGGCGTCCGGAAGCCAGCGGTAAACCAGGGCGATCAGGGGCGCCATGACCGCGAACGCGCTGCCAAATTCGGCCAAGGTCAGCATGTAGCGGCTGTCGCCGAAGAGGTGGGCCGCCGCTGCGGCGCCGGAGTGCAGCAAGACCAAGGCGATCAGCGAGCTTCCGAACACCAGAACCATTGCAAACGCGAGCAGTCGCCGCTGTACCAGATGCAAGGTCTCGGAACGACTGGCGTGAACCAAGAGCTTGGGTCGAATGCCCCACATGTGATTGAGCGCGCGCCGGAGCATGGAGAACAGGCGCGCGGAGATGTAGAGCATGAAGATCGCGCCGAGTACGGGAGCTGCGAAGCTCGTCGCTTCATCGCCGAGCTTGACGATCGTGTCGATGAGGAACGCAGCCAGGTCGGGCCCGAGAAAGGCCCCGACCTGCCCGACGAGCTCCTCCCGGGCCGCCGACTCCGACATGACGAGCGAGGCGATCAGCAAGGCGACGACCCCGAGCGGAGCGATCGCCAAAGACGCATAGAAGGCGATTGCCCCGGAGAGCAATCGCCCATCATGCGACGCAAAGTAACGCCAAGTCTCGATCAAAAGCGAGACCATCGTGGCTCAGTAGCGGTAGTAGCTCGGCTTGAACGGACCCTGAGGTGAGATCCCGAGGTACTCGGATTGGGCCGGCGTGAGCTTGGTGAGCTTGGCGCCGAGCTGCCCGAGATGGAGCTCGGCGACCTTCTCGTCGAGCTCCTTCGAGAGCACGTAGACCTTTCCGTCCTCGTAGCGATCGCGCTCGGTCCAGAGTGAAATCTGGGCCAGCACCTGATTGCTGAACGAGTTGCTCATCACGAAGCTCGGATGGCCCGTGGCGCAGCCGAGGTTCACCAGGCGACCGCGTGCAAGCAAGATGATGCGCTTGCCGTCGGGGAAGATGAAGTGGTCGACCTGCGGCTTGATCTCCTCTTCGGTGATGCCGTTGGCAGGATCGGTGAGCCAGGCGACTTGAATCTCCGAATCGAAGTGACCGATGTTGCAGAGGATGGCCTCGTTCTTCATCTGCTTCATGTGCTCGCCGGTCACGACGTCACAGCAGCCCGTGGCTGTGACGAAGATGTCGGCGATGGGAGCGGCCTCTTCCATGGTGACGACCTGGAGACCCTCCATCGTCGCCTGAAGCGCGCAAATCGGGTCGATTTCAGTCACCAGAACGCGAGCGCCTGCGCGGGCCACGGCTTGGACGCAACCCTTGCCCACATCGCCGTAGCCAGCGACGACGACCACCTTGCCGGCGATCATGACGTCAGTCGCCCGCTTGATGCCGTCGACGAGTGACTCGCGGCAGCCATAGAGGTTGTCGAACTTCGCCTTCGTCACCGAGTCGTTCACGTTGATGGCGGGGCATTTGAGCACGCCGTCACGCTCCATTTCATAGAGACGATGCACGCCGGTCGTGGTCTCTTCGGAGAGGCCAAGAATGCGATCGGGGCCTTGAAACAGCTCTGGATACTGTTGGTGGACAATGGCCGTGAGGTCACCGCCGTCGTCGAGCAGCATGTTCGGCGCCTTGCCGCCGTCGAACGCGCGAATCTGCTGCTGGATGCACCAGTCGTACTCTTCCTCGGTCTCCCCCTTCCAGGCGAAGACGGGAACGCCGGTTGCGGCGATGGCCGCCGCAGCATGGTCCTGAGTCGAGTAGATGTTGCAGCTCGTCCAGGTGACCTCGGCGCCGAGCTCGCGGAGCGTCTCGATGAGAACGGCTGTCTGAATGGTCATGTGAAGGCAGCCAGCAATCCGCGCGCCAGCGAGCGGCTTTTGAGCGCCATACTCGCGCCGAAGCGCCATCAGTCCGGGCATTTCATGCTCGGCGATTGCGATTTCCTTTCGTCCCCAGTCGGCCAACGAAAGGTCGGCAACTTTGTGCTTCAGATCTGGATTTGGGCTCATGATCGTGTTGTCTCCTATTTCGGTCCACGTCGCGCTGCGAGCACCTGCCACTTCAAATGGGCGTCCGGCCCAGGCCCGTAGCGCGCCGCGGGAATTTCAAATATGTCGGGGTGAATCAACCCCGCTGACTTCGCGAAACCAGAAAGCTCATCGCGGTCGAATCCGAGCCAGAGGTCGGCCTGGCGCTCGCGCATGAGCTCGTCATCGTGGGAGCAGTAGTCGATGACCACCGCCTGGCCGCCTGGGCGAACGAGCGAGGCCAGAAGCGACATCACCTGCTGGGGTTTCGGCGCATGGTGGAGCAGGCGGACGGCGAACACCGCATCGGCCCCGCCGAGCTCGCAAACCCGATCCGAAACGGCTGGATCGTCGTACTCGGCTTGAATGAGCTCGACGTGATCGTAGCCATGGCTCGAAAGCCTGCGCTGCGCGGCTGCAAGCTGCTTTGCGGAACGGTCAACTGCAATGACCCGGTCGAACAGAGGCGCCAGGAGCTCGACGAGGGCGCCGTCGCCGGTGCCTAGATCGACCGCGAGGGAACGTCGGGGCAGCAGAGTGCGAATCGCCGTGAGGTAGGCAGACCATTCGGACACCGACCTTGGAGATGCATCGTCCGCCGGTTGCTCGAAGAACTCGCGCGCATCTTCGTCGCGCGCCCGAATCACCGTGGCGACGCGCTCGAGGCTGCCATCTTCGCTGCAAAGTGCTCGGCCGGACCGAATCGCGTCCGCCAAGAGGGGATCCCCGTTCAAGTCGGGCGACAGCCTCGCAAACGCGCGCGTGCCCTGACGCCGAACGGCAACCAGCCCCGCCTCACGGAGCAGCTTCAAGTGCTTGGAGACGTTCGGCTGCGCTTCCCGGGTAAGCTCCGCGAGCTCGCCGATCGAGAGCTCGTCTTCAGAAGTGAGGCCGAGCAAACGGAGCCGCCTCGGCTCGCCGAGAAGTCGGTAGAGCTCCCAGCGCGGGGATTCGGCGAGGGCCACAGTCATCGGAGATCATATATTCCCTCATTCGCATGGATGCAAGCTAGGTGAACCCACAATTCGTACAAACATCTGAAATTATGCGTTTTTCTCTTCTAGTGCGCGTAGGTAGTATGCATGCGCGAAGTCCCCTCCCCGCTCGCAGGCCCGTTCCAGGAAGGGCACGGCGTCGGCGGGTTTCCCGAGCTCCACGAGAACGGCGCCTTCGAGAGCCGGATCGGCGCTTCGCTCGCCAGACATCGAGGACAGCGCTTGATGGGCCTCGCCCGGCTCCCCATTGATGAGCCGCCCCCAGGCCAAGAGGTGAAAGGCCTCATCGAGCTCTGGGGTCGAATCGGCTTTGGCGATGAGCTCCGACGCTGCGCGAATCAAGCCCTGGCCGTCGCCGCGCTCGAGCGCTTCGAACGCTTGCTGCACCAAGCCCGGGGGTGGCGCACCCTGCTCGGCTGGTGAGGCGAGGCGCTGCCGTTCAATCCGAAACGCTTGGTACGTGCTGAACGCCAGCAGGAAAAGGAGAATGGTCATCGGGTACTGTCGCAAGGTGACCGTCACCGCGAAGAGCAAGCCAATGACTGCGAAGGAAACGTAGCAGGCAAGCAATCGCCCGCGAGACGGGGCTAGAAGCTCCATGAGCGATGCCACGATGTTGCCTCCGTCGAGCGGTAGCACCGGCAAGAGGTTCAAGATTCCCCAGCCGAGGTTGACGAAGATCAGCGAGCGAAACGCATAGCGCGCAAGCGAAGGGTCGGGAATGCGTAGCGCGTCCATCAGGACCAGGGCGAGCGACCCGATGAAAATGCCCACGGCGGGACCCGCGGCGCTCACCATCAGGCTTCGCCCAGGGCTCATCGGCTCTTGTTGCTCCCACCAGGTCAGACCGCCGAGCGCGATGAGCTCGATTCGCGGCTGCCTGCCGAACACGCGCCCGACGATGGCGTGGCCGAGCTCGTGCATGAGAATCCCCTGGAATACGACGACGACCCAGATCAGAAGCCCCGCCCAGCCCTGTTCGCTGTTCAGCGTCCAAAGCCAGAGTGCCATCAGCCAAAACCACAAATGGATGCGGATTGGGATTCGAAACAGGCTGAATTCGATACTCATCGCTCCGAATATGGGTCGCGGCCGGGCCAACGACCAGTGCCGGCAGTCAGCGGCGACGCGATTCTTCCGCAATTCGCTTCTTGGTCGCCGCCCAGCCGCAGATCGGACACTCGCTGAGGTCGTGTCCTCGCGCGGGGCAATGCTCGCGGCCGAAGTAGATGATCTGCAGGTGGCGACGAATCCAAGTGTCTTCGGGAAAAAGCTTCTTCAGATCGGCCTCGGTCTTGACGACGTTCTTTCCGTCCGAGAGCCCCCAGCGCGCGGCGAGGCGATGAATGTGCGTGTCAACCGGAAACGCCGGTCGTCCAAAAGCTTGGCACACGACGACGGAGGCCGTCTTGTGCCCGACCCCCGGAAGCGCCTCGAGCGCGTCGATGTCGTCGGGAACCCGGCCACCGTGGCGCGCAACCAGCAAGCCGGCCATCGACTTGAGATTCTTTGCCTTGGTGGGTGCGAGTCCCACCGTGCGAATGTGAGCAAGGATCCGATCGACGGGCAGGGCAGCCATGGACTCGGGATCCGGAGCCTCGGAAAACAAAGCCGGGGTAACCTCGTTGACCTTCTTATCGGTGGTCTGCGCACTCAGCAAGACCGACACGAGGAGCGTAAATGGATCCTGGTGATCGAGCGGAATCGGAGGCTCGGGGTAGAGCGTGTCGAGGATTTCTCCGATGCGGTCGGCTTTTTCCCGACGGGTCATCGCGGGGGGTTACAGCTCTTCGGCATCGGCGTTGATCGCGTACTTCGCGACCATGGTCGCTTCGCCCAGGATGTGGCCCTCCATGGCAGCCAGCACGTCTGTGGCCGTGAACTTGCCGTCTACGCCGAGACGGTCGACGTCCAGCGCATAGGCGGTGAAGCGATAGTGATGCACGATGCTGTCGTTGAACGGCGGACAGGGTCCGTCGTAGCCGTAGTAGTCTCCGGCCATGTCGGGATCGGACGCGAACCAGCCGGTGTAGTCGTTGATGCCCTGACGGCTGCCCTGAGGACCCTCGGGCCCATGCTTTCCCTTTGCCGTGATGCCGTCGCAGAACGCTCCCTCGGCAACGGTGGCATCCGGTTTGAGATCGATGAGAACCCAGTGACTGAAGTCGGTGCGCGGCAGCGCTGCAGGGACGACACGGCCGACCTGATTCACATCGTCGGGCTTGGTCGGCGCGTCGCCATCGATACAGAGTAGCGCGATCGATTGGGTGCCTTGCGGCAGGTCCGACCAGGCCAAGTGAGGGTTGCGATTGTCGGAAAGATCGATCTGCGCGTCGGCGCTTCTTTTGCCGAATGCGTATTGGATTGGAAGGAAATCCCGGTCGTTGAAACTGTCGCTGCGGAGCTTCATGGGGCGAAGATCAGCACCGGGAATGGGCGGTGTCAATTGGTCGTGTCGAGGTTTGGTTACACCGCCCGCCCACCCCCACCCGTAGTCCTCCCTGCCGCGCGCTTCGCTGCGCTTGCGCTTGGCGGCGCGTTAGCGCCGGGCTTCGCCCTTCGGGCTCGCGCTGCCGCGCATGTCTTGGGGGCGGTGTCAGAGTCCGCGCAGTACGGTTAGATAGCGTTCCGCCGTGCTGTCCCAGGGGAACGTCGAGGTGACGTACTCGGCGGTGCGTTCGCTTGCGGCGCGCAGGCCTTCTGGGTCATCCGCTAGAGCTTGAATCCGTCTCGCAAACGCATCCGCGTCTTGGGTCGGTGCGAACCAGCCGTTGATGCCTTCGTCGATCACGTCTCGGATGCCTTCGAGGTCGGCGGCGAGCGTGGGAAGACCGCAGGCGCCCGCTTCGAGCATCACGATGCCGAAGCCTTCCATGTCGCCGGGGACGACGATGTTCGGCATGACGAACAGCTGGCCTCTTCGGTAGAGCTCGACGAGCTCGTCCTCGGAGATCTTGCCCAAGCAACGAACACGTCGTCGAAGACCGGAACGTACAATCGCCGCTTCGATGTTCTCCCGTTCCGGCCCGTCACCGGCAAGCCAGAAGACGACGCGGTCTGGGAGCTTCGGCATGACGCTCTCGATGAACCAGGCGAATCCCTTGCGGCGGACCTGGCGTCCGACCGTGACCAGGAGAAAGGCGTCATCTGGCAGCGGAGGCGCGCCGGCAATGTGCAGCTTGACGGGCTCCATGCGGGCAGCCGCCACCCCCTCGAAGCGATCGAGGTCGACGGCGTTGGGAACCACATGCACGCGTTCACGCGGCAACCCGCGCGCCACCAACTGCTCGCCGGTGGCGTGGCTGACCGGCATGGCGGCGTCGAGCATTCCGCAGAGACGCCGCACCGCCTTCTGATAGATCGGGTTCGGATCGGTGACGTCCAGTCCGTGCACAATCGCGGCGAGCCGGATGCCCCTGTTCTTCAGTGCGGGACCGGCGATCAGAAGCGGAAGCGCGGTGGTCATACTGGTGAAAAGGATCGCGTCGGCCCGGTGCGCGGCGGCCTCGCGCCCAAGTCGAACCGCAAGCGAAGCCAAGAACGGTACCGCCTTGATGTGCACCCACTTCCAACTCGAACGAAGTGCCAGGGTTCGCATCACCACGTCGTCGCGTTTTTCGAGCACGCTGTGGAGCTCCGTCGCCACGCGCTGCATGCCTCCCAAGTTGCTCAATGGAGCGTCGGACGGCGGAAACGAATGGGAGACGAATAGGAGTCGCACGAGGACGCGTTCCTACTCGTAGGTACAGAGGTAGGCCGTGTCGACGGCGACCTGCAGCTGGAACTTCCGCTGTGCATCGACCACGAAGCTCGCACCTGCATCGTATCGCGCCCAGTCGTCGGAGCCTGGAAGCTTCACCGTCAGCGCCCCGCTGACGACGGTCACCGTCTCTTTGTCAGTGGTTCCAAACTCGTAGTTCCCGGGGGCCATCACGCCCACCGTGGCGCGGAGGGTTTCGGTCTGAAAGCCGATCGACTTCACCTTGCCATCGAAGTACTCATTGACGTCGAGCATGCTCACTCTCCCGGGATCATCGGCGCCGCGGTCTCCATCGCGCTGCCGCCTATCGAGCGCGGGCGTAGCACGACCCCGGCGCCATGTCAGTACCGGCGCGGCAGTGGCGCTGGCGCTGACAGTGCAGCTAACAGGGCGAACAACCTGCCCAAAACGGCAGGCGGCAGCGCGAGCCCGCAGGGCGAAGCCCGGCGCAACGCGCCGGCAAGGCAGAGCGAAGCGCCCGCCGCGCCAGGGAGGATTACGGGTGGGGGTGGGCGGGGCGGTGTCAACAAGCCGTACCACGCAGCCCGCCCAATACTCCCACCTCCCAACACCCGCGGCAGCGCGAGCCCGCAGGGCGAAGCCCGGCGCAACGCGCCGGCAAGGCGAAGCGAAGCGAATGCCGCGCCAGGGAGGATTACGGCTGGGGGTGGGCGGGCGGTGTAACCAACGCTGACGCTGTCACCCCCAAGATGCTATGGCCCCCCCATGATCATCGAGCATTTCTCCGTCGCGCCGCTGGGCTGCAACTGCGTGATTCTAGGCGACGAGGAGCGGGGGACGGGGATCGTCGTCGATCCCGGGGGCGAGGCGCCCCGGATTCTTGCTCGCCTTGAGGAGCTGGGGCTCAAATGTGAGGGGATCGTCCACACGCACACGCACTTCGATCACATCGGCGCCACCAAAGAGGTTCAGGACGGGACCCATGCGCCGATCATGATTCACGAAGAAGATCTGTTCCTCTATGAAGGCGTGCAGATGCAGCTCGATGGTTTCGGGGCGCCCTTTCGCGCACCAGAGGTGGCGGCGGTCGACCGCTTTCTTTCACACGGCGACACGGTCTTGGCGGGCGCGCTCGAGGCCGACGTCGTTCACACGCCGGGGCACTCGCCGGGCAGTATTTGCCTCACCTTGGAGGGGGATCGACCCGTTGTCATCGCAGGCGACACCCTCTTCGCGCGCAGCGTCGGCCGCAGCGACCTTTGGGGCGGCAACGCGTCGCAGCTCGTCGACTCGATCAAACGCAAGCTCTTCGCGTTGCCCGATGAAACGCTGGTGATCTGCGGCCACGGCCCCAACACGACGATCGGCGAAGAGCGCCGCTTGAACCCGTTCGTCGGCGGCGCTTAAGCGTCGTCCCAGAGCTTCAACGCACCGCGAAGCCCTTCTGCCAGGGAGAAGACGCGGACGTTCCCGGGAAGCTCGGATTGAATGTTCCGAGCGTTGCCCCCGCCGAGGTGGAGCCGATCGTAGTTGAAGATCGGCTCGATTTGCTCGATTGCATCGAGGACCCGCGCCGTCCATTCGACCCGACCGATGCGCTTGAGCTCGCTGTCGCGTACGAGATCTTCGTAGGTTTGTCCGTCCCGAAACGGATGGTGCCCGAGCTCGAGGTTTGGAACGAGCGCGCCATCGGTGAACAGCGCCGCACCCATTCCAGTTCCAAGCGTCAACACCAGCTCGACGCCATCGCCTTGGACGACACCGAGCCCCTGAAGATCGACGTCGTTGACCGCGCGAACGGGGCGTTCGAGGCGATAGCCCAATGTCTCGCTCAATGGAACGCGATGCCAGAGCTCGTCTCCGAGATTTGGCGCGTTCCAGGTCACCCCGTTTTTGACCACCCCCGGAAAACCAACCGAAACTCGCTGGTGGGGCGGCAGCGTGTCGGCCATGTCGTCAATCAAGGTGAATAGCGCTTCCGGACTCGATGGCACGGGCGTGGGTCGCGCCACGGTTTCCGATTGCGGCTCGCCCTGTTCGTCAAGCACGAGAAGCTTGAGGCTCATCCCACCGATATCGACTGCAAGCGTCGTCATTGGTCGGGTTTCTTATGCTTTCGATAGTACGAAATCAACTGGTCGGTGGAGCCATCATGCTCTCCGTCGGCTCCACCGAGCTCGGGAAGAATGACCTTGGCGAGCTGCTTCCCGAGCTCGACCCCGAACTGATCGAAGCTGTAGATGTTCCAGATGACTCCCTGCACGAAGATTTTATGCTCGTAGAGCGCGATCAATCGGCCGAGCGCTCTCGGTGTGAGCCGGTCCAGCATGAACGTATTGCTTGGACGATTGCCCGCAAAGGTCTTGTGCGGGACGAGCGCTTGGACCCGCTCTGCAGAAGCACCACTCGCCTCGAGCTCGGCGCGGGCCTCGACAGACGTCTTGCCACGCATCATCGCCTCGGCTTGCGCAATGCAATTGGCCACGAGGATGTCCTGGTGCTCGCCAATCGGATTCTGGCTCTGCGCCGCTACGATGAAGTCGCAAGGAACCAAATGTGTTCCCTGGTGCAGGAGTTGAAAGAACGCGTGCTGCCCATTCGTCCCCGGCTCCCCCCAAACGATCGGCCCCGTCGTGTAGTCGTCGATGATTTTCCCATCGCGCGACGCACTCTTGCCGTTGCTCTCCATGTCCGCCTGCTGAAGGTACGCCGGAAAGCGATGCAGATACTGGTCATAGGGCAGCACCGCATGCGAAGGCGCGCCGAAGAAGTTGTGATACCAGACCCCGAGCATCGCCATGACGACGGGAATGTTCTCCTGCAGCGGAGCAGTTCGGAAGTGCTCGTCCACTTCGTACGCCCCGGCGAGCAGCTCTTCGAAGTTGTCCATGCCGACTACGGTGGCGATCGAAAGGCCAATGGCCGACCAGAGTGAGTACCGGCCACCCACCCAATCCCAGAATTCGAACATATTCTCCGGGTCGATTCCAAACTTCACGACCGCGTCGCGGTTCGTTGAAAGCGCGACGAAGTGTTTTGCCACGGCGTCTTCACTGCCTAGTCGCTCGACGAGCCATTGGCGCGCAGAACGCGCGTTCGTGAGCGTCTCTTGCGTGGTGAAGGTCTTGGAGGCCACGATGAAAAGCGTGGTTTCAGGCTGCACTCGGCGCAGCACTTCGCTCAGATGGCTGCTGTCGACGTTCGACACGAAGTGCGCGCGGAGCCCCTGCTTCCAATAGGGGCGCAGCGCCTCCGTGACCATGACCGGACCGAGATCGGAACCACCGATCCCGATGTTCACGACATCGGTGATCGCGCGCCCGCTGTGCCCTAGCCAGGCTCCTTCTCGAACCGAGACGGCGAACTTACGCATCTGCGAGAGCACACGTCGCACGTCCGGCATGACGTCCACACCCCCGACCATCACCGGGCGCTCGCCGCGATTACGAAGGGCCGTGTGGAGGACGGCCCTCCCCTCGGTTTCGTTGATGGGATCGCCCGAGAACATGCGAGCGATCCAATCGCGCACTCCGCACTGTTCACAGAGCGCGGCGAGCAAAGTGAGCGTTTGATCGGTGATCCGATTTTTGGAGTAATCGAAAAGAAGATCACCGAGCATGAGGGAAAAGCGCGATGCGCGTTCGGGATCCTCGCCGAAGAGGTGACGCATCTCGAGGTCGGCAACCGCTTCGTGATGCGTGCGCAGGGCCTTCCAGGCAGCGGTTCGGCTTGGGTCGACCATCGGACAATCCTAACCCCGGGAAGGCCCAAAGAGAAACCCCGCGAGGCCAGAGGCTGACGGGGTCTTCTCATGCATGCACTGGGGCGAAGCCCCGCGGCCGATGCAAAGCATCGGCTTTACGAGGGTCTAGACGAGCAGCGGCGCGAGAACGAGCGCCACGATGCTCATCAGCTTCACCAGGATGTTCAGCGACGGACCCGCGGTGTCCTTGAAAGGGTCACCGACGGTGTCACCGACGACCGCGGCGTTGTGAGCCTCGCTGCCCTTCGGGTGGACCGTGCCATCCTTCATCTTGTAGCCGCCGCTTTCAAAGGACTTTTTGGCGTTGTCCCAAGCACCGCCGGCATTCGCCATGAAAAGCGCCATCGTCACGCCCGAGACGGTCACGCCAGCCAGCAAGCCGCCAAGCGGCTCCGCGCCCATGGTGAAACCCACGAGAACGGGGGTGAGAATGGCAAGCGCGCCAGGCGCAATCATGCGCTTGAGCGACGCCTCGGTGGAGATCTTCACGCAGCGCGCAGTGTCCGGCTTGGCCTTGCCCTCGAGCAGCCCTGGAATCTCACGGAACTGACGACGAACCTCCTCGATCATGTCCATCGCTGCGACACCGACGGCCTTCATCGCCATCGAAGAGAAGAGAAAGGGCAGCATCCCGCCAAGGAACAGGCCGGCCATGACGAGCGGCTTGGAGATGTCGATGCCGGTGATGCCTGCCGTCTGAGCGAATGCCGCGAAGAGCGCGAGAGCCGTCATGGCTGCGGAGCCAATGGCAAAGCCCTTTCCGATGGCAGCGGTGGTGTTGCCCACGGCGTCGAGCTTGTCGGTGCGCTGACGGACTTCAGGTGCCTGATGGCTCATCTCGGCAATGCCGCCAGCGTTGTCGGCAATCGGGCCGTAGGCGTCGACTGCGAGCTGAATGCCCGTGGTCGAGAGCATGCCGAGCGCCGCGATCGCGACGCCGTAAAGGCCTGCGACCTCGGCTGCGACGACCACGCCGGCTGCGATGACGATGATGGGCAGGGCCGTCGACTGCATGCCGACACCCAGACCCGCGATGATGTTCGTCGCGGTGCCGGTTTTGCTCTGCTCGGCGATGCTATCGACTGGAGGCTTCTCCATCGAGGTGTAGTACGAGGTGATCAGACCAACGAGAACGCCTGCGGCAAGGCCTGCAACCGTCGCCCAACCCACATTCATCCAGGTGACGACCTTGCCCGCGGCGTTCATCGTGCCGCCTTCCGGCCACATGTACTTGGCGATGCCGAAGGTGGCGAGCGCCATGACGCCCGCTGCACCGAACGCGCCCATGTCCAGGGCGTGCTGGGGATTGCCGCCTTCTTTGGTGCGCACGAAGAAGGTACCCACCATCGAGCAGAGGATCCCCGCTCCAGCGATGACCAGCGGCAGGACGACCGGGCCGACGCTCGCCCCGCTCTTCACGGCGGCAAAGCCGAGCGCCAAGACCATGGCGCCGATGATCGCGCCGACGAAGGATTCGAAAAGGTCGGCGCCCATCCCGGCGACATCGCCAACGTTGTCACCAACGTTGTCGGCGATGACCGCAGGGTTGCGGGGGTCATCCTCAGGGAGGCCGGACTCGACCTTGCCGACGAGGTCCGCGCCGACGTCCGCGGCCTTGGTATAGATGCCGCCGCCGACACGCGCGAAGAGCGCGATGGAGGAAGCACCCATCGAGAACCCGGTGATCACGTTGACCGTGCGGGTGAGCTCCCAGCCGAGCACGTTGGTGAAGAGCAGGTAGAGCCCGCTGAGACCAATGGTCGCCAGACCGACGACGGTCATGCCCATGACGGTGCCGCCGGAGAACGCGACGTCGAGCGCGGGCGAGAGCCCGATTCGAGCCGCGGCGGTGGTTCGCACGTTGGCGTTGGTCGCCACCTTCATGCCGGCCCAGCCTGCCAAGGCCGACGCCGCCGCCCCGAGGACGAATGCGCCCGCGATCTGCCAGCCGCGCTGAGGGTCGCCGTAGTAGGCAACGCCCAGGATCGCGCCGACGACGAGCACGAAAATCGAAAGCACGCGGTACTCCGCCCGAAGGAATGCCAGGGCACCTTCCTGAATCAGGCCAGCGATTTCAACCATGCTGGCGTCGCCAGGATCCTGCCGAGACACCCAGTTCGCCTTCACCCAGGCGAAGATCAGAGCAAGCACACCCGCTGCTGGGGCTGCGTAAATCAGATTTTGCATATCCGCTGAACCTCTATTCGAGCCCGACCCCGGTTAAATGCTGGCGGGCGGCGCGTTTTTACAAGATTTCGAAATTAGGTCAAACGCAGCCGGCCCGTTTCGGTCACGGCCTTGGAATTACAGCGAAATCAGCCACCGTGGACTTCCGCGATGGCGTCTCTGGCCGCGGCGAAGTCGGACGGGCCCTGGACGCTGACCCGGCCCGCGCGCTTGTCGATTCGAGCCAAGAGACCGGTCAGGACCCTACCCGGACCCACTTCGACGAAGAGCGAAACCCCGTCGTCGATCATTTTGCGGACACTCTCCTCCCAAAGAACCGGCCGGCTCACCTGTCGGACCAGCGCGTCCTTTGCCGCGGCGGAATCGCGGATCGGCTTGGCGTCCACATTGACATACACCGGCACGCGCGGATCCGAGAGCGCGATTTGTTCGATGTCTAAGCGCAACCTCGCTTCGGCGGGCTCCATCAAGCTGGAGTGAAACGGCGCGCTGACCGGAAGGGTGCTCGCTCGTGCGCCGGCGGCTTGCAGCTTCGTCCCGGCCTCGCTCACAGCGGACGTCTCGCCGGCGATCACGATTTGCTGAGGGGAATTGTAGTTGACGGCCTCGACGAGGCCGGGGACCTCGGCACAGATCCGTTCGACGAGACTGCGGTCAGCCTTGAGCACCGCGGCCATCGAGCCCTCGCCGTACGGCACGGCCTCTTGCATGTACTCGCCGCGCTTTCGCACGAGCCGCACCGCGTCGCCAAGCTCGAGCGTGCCCGCTGCAACGTGCGCCGAGTACTCACCGAGGCTGTGTCCGGCCACGACGTCGAACGGCGCGTCGAGCGCACGCAGGATCGCGATCGACGCGGTCAGAACCGCGGGCTGGGTATTGGAGGTGAGCTTCAGGTCTTCCTCGGGACCTTCGAAACAGAGCTGCGAGAGGCTTTCGCCGAGCGCCTCATCGGCTTCTTCGAAGACACTGCGTGCTGCATCGGACGCCTCGAATGCGTCGCGACCCATGCCGACTTTTTGGCTGCCTTGACCCGGGAAAACAAATGCGACCTTGCCCATGGGCTGGCGGCATAGCACGATCTGAAAAGGGGATCGCTTGGAAGAAGAGCCAACCGCGGAAGACAGAGAGCACCTGAGCGCGCTTTCGATCGGCCATTTCATCTTGGCCGGGGTGGCCGTGCTCGGTGGAATTCCGACGCTGATGTTCGGGGTAGCCGGCGCGAAGCTCATCGATGAGGTCGGAAGTGATCTCGGGATGGCGATGGGTGAAATCCCGGGACAAGTCGTCACCGACACATTCGGAGGCAGCCCCGAAGCGATGGCTCAAGACCTCAACACCCTGATCACGACCATGATCGTCGCCGGGCTCCTGCTCGCGCTGATCAGCGCCGTGCACCTCGCCCTGGTCGGGGTTCAGATCCGCAAACGTCGCTGGTGGACGTTCTGCTACCTCACGGGCTGGGGCGAATGCCTCATGTTTCCCTTTGGTACGGTTCTAGGCATCTTCACGATCATCGTCCTTGCGCGGCCCTCGGTGAAGCGGCTGTTCGGGGTGCATTGACTCGCTCAGTGACTTTCTTGGCGATTGACAAGCACGTTCACGGGCCGTAGCCCGGGGATTGCAGTGGAGGCGCCGCGATGCTTGAAGCAGAGGTCTTGGAACAGCGAATTCGTGAAGGTCTCGGAGAGGTCTCCCATTTGGTAATCAGGGACCTGACCGGCACCAAGGACCATTGGGAGGCGCTGGTCGTCTCGGCGGCTTTCGCTGGAAAAACCCCCATCGAGCAGCACCAAATGGTCTACGCTGCCCTGGGCGAGCTGATGGCCGGGCCGGTCCACGCACTTGCGCTCAAGACCTACTCGCCCGAGAGTTGGGCTAAGGCAGAGGGTTAAACGATGGAAGATACCTTGCGAGAACGGATTCAGGGCATCATCGAAGGCAACGAGGTCGTGCTCTTCATGAAAGGCACCAAGCATTTTCCGCAGTGCGGCTTCTCCGCGACCGTGGTCGAGGTCCTGCGCCGCTCCGGCTCGGAGTTCCAGGATGTGAACGTCCTCGAAGACCAGGCCATCCGGCAGGGAATCAAGGAGTTTGCCAACTGGCCAACGATCCCGCAGCTTTACGTCCGGGGTAAGTTCGTGGGCGGCTGTGACATCATTCGTGAGATGTACGAGAAGGGTGAACTCGAGGCCCTGCTTTCTGCTAAAGAAAGTTGAGGGTTCAGCCGCCCTCCTATGGTGGAACTGCTTGGCGGAAAATACGAGGTCCTAGAGCTCGCCGGCGAAGGCGGGATGGCCAAGGTGTATCGCGGGCAGACGCACGGAGCGGCCGGCTTCACGCGGCCTGTCGCGATCAAACGCGTGCTTGCGCCGCTCAGTCAGAACCCCGAGTTTCTCAAGATGTTCGTCGAAGAGGCGCGCGTCGTCTCCGAGCTCGATCACCCGAACATCGCTCAGATTCACGACTTCGATCGGGATCGCAACGGCGAGTACTATCTGGTTCTCGAGTGGGTCGAAGGCCTGACGCTTTCCGAGTGGCGTCGAGCCCACAGGGCGCACGGGCACCATACCCCTTGGAGCCTGACCGCCGCGATCGGAATCGAAGTCCTCGAGGCTCTTCACGCAGCGCATGCGCGCCTGGATGCGGAAGGAAGGCCGGCCCCGGTCTTTCATCGAGATGTCACTCCGCAAAACGTGATGTTGAGCAACTGCGGCGTCGTGAAGCTAACCGACTTCGGTCTGGCTCGCGCGATGGATCGCAGCTCGATCACCAAGCCCGGTTTCGTAAAGGGCAAGATTTCCTATTTGGCACCCGAGCTGACCTACGAAGCGGAACCAAGCGCGCAGACCGACGTGTTCAGCGCCGGCGTCGTGCTCTGGGAGATTCTGGCAGGTGAGAAGCTTTTCAAGGGCGAGGACCCGCTCAAAGTCCTCGGCACGATCCGCGCGTCGGACGCGCCTGACCTCGGGGAGTTTCGCGACGACCTGCCCGAGCGCCTCGTCGAGATCATCAACAAGGCACTTCGCCGAAACCCAATCGAACGCTACACCTCGAGCCGGGAGATGGCGCGGGACCTCGCGATGCTTCTGCGCGCGACCGACGAGGTCACCGACTCCCATGTGATCGCGCAAAGCGTGCGATGGGCCACTGCCCAACTCGAGCGCGCGCAGCTCAGCGAGCCACCGACGAAGCCATTCGCTGCCCGGGACGCCCTGGAGAAAGCCGACTCGGCCGAACAAACCCTCCCCGACACCAGCATCCCCCTCACCCGGCGGAAATAGTCGCTACAAGAGGTTGAACCCCAAGCCCGCCGCCACCGAAAGCGCGACGAAAGGCGGGGTCATCCCGATGATTGCAGCGATCATGTAGTCGCGGAAGGTCACCCCGGACATGGCCAGAGTGTAGTTCACCGGGGGAATCGCCCAGAGGAAGAGCCGGATGACGATCATCGAGCGAATGGGCTGCTGCTCGAGGCGGTCCAGAGGCTTCTGGAGAAACGGGCGCTTGATGTTGAGGTTCTTGAGGGGCTGACCACCAATCGTGCGCACGATGAAGAACGAAACGGCAACCGATATCGTGGCTGCGATCACCGAGGCGAGAGAACCCCAGAATGGACCGTAAGCAAGCCCCGACACCATGACGAAAACGAAACCCGGGATGTAGAGCAGCTGGCCCACGCAGAAGACCGCCACGAAAACGGCAAATCCTCCGACCCCTGCGGCCCGCATCGATGCGCGAATGCCGTCGACAGTGAGCTGGTCGGTGAAACCGGTGGCTCGACCGATCAGGTAGACGCCAATCAGAAAGGCCGCCAGAAGCGCGAGACGAACCCAGGTATTGCTCACGGCCCGCAGTAAGACACACCCTTGCCCACAAGACCAGAGGCGAAGCCCCGTGGTCGACGCAAAGCGACGACTCTACGGGGTCGACTTCATGGGGGGAGGAGCATATCGAGCGGATTGCGGGTGACCCGATTCGAGCCATCGAGCGAATTGATGTCGATGCGACTCAGGTCGACGCGAGGCGAAAAGATCGCGGCGTGAAACGAGTCGACGATGCGCTCCGCGTAGGTCTCCGCGCTTTCGTCCTCTTGAAGCCCCACGTCGCTGCAGCCCCAAGCCGCGCCAGTGCGGCCGAACAAGCAAATTCGTGCGCTGTCGATTTGGATGCGAAGGCCGTTGCTCGATCGCTCGAAACGCGGAGATCGCATCACCGCGCTTGCCAGAGTCCGGTCGATTTCAGCGTCGCCCGACTCGACTTCGGCGGGAAGCGCCCAGCCCAAGCGACGGAACAAACCTGGGTCGGTTCCGAGAACTTCTTCGTAGAGCGACGTCGTTTCGCGTGGATCAGACAGTGACCTCCCCAAGACCGCACGAACGCGTTCCCGCAGGAGCGCGTCTCCCGGCGGCAACTGGCGGAGCGCCTTCTCCGCGTGCTCGATCGCTTCGTCGTACTCACGCTGCGCCAACGACACCTCGGCAAGCACGGCGTCATAGTAGGGGGCCGCGCCCTGCCTCCGGTCTTCACGGCGCATCTCGGTCACCGCCGCCCTGACCACTCCGGGACCGAGAACACCAATGAGCTCGCCCAAAAGCCAAGATGGCATGACTGCGCTCCGCGCGGTCCCGAGAGCAAAGGTACCTACCAGCCTCGCTTCGTCGTCGAGGAAGCGAACGACTTGCTGAGCGCTCATCCAGGCCTGGAACCGCAGCAAAAGCGCTTTTCCATGCGCCCAGCAGCGCAAGTGAAACGGCTTGGCAGCGGCCCGCTCCAAGGTCATCTCGGCCAACATCAAGCGCGCTTGCCGATCGAGCAGTGCGACGATGCTCCGATCTTGCTCCGGATCGCGGCTGTTGTGCGCACGGCGGTCCGGAAGCACGGCAGCCTTGTCGGTGATGCGCAGCGCTTCGTCGGGCCGTCCCATCAGGAGAAGAAACGCCGCCAGAGACCGGCGCGCCTCGTTGCGATCCGAGTCGCGCACGTGCGCCGGCCGAGCTGCCCGATGGCGTGGGACTTCCCGGAGGGCCGACAAGGCTTCGGCAAAGCGGCCCGCTCTCATGTAGAGATCGGCTAGCTCGAGCCAGGGGTTCCCATACCAGGAAAGCCCGCCCTTCGATGCGTCCATCAAGAGGCGCTCCGCTTCGTCGAACCGAAAGACCGACCTGGCCGCTTCGGCGAAGTTCCCAAGGTCGACCGCCGTCGCGCTGCCGAAATGCGTGCGCCCGTACTCCACTGCGTCGGCGCAGACCTCGTAGGCCTTCTCGTCGTCGCCGGCCTCATACTCGATGGCACACAGGGCGTTCTTTGCGCGCTCGATTTGATAGGGATCGGCGGTGGCCAATCCCTCTTCTGCTGCGAGTCGCGCCTTTGCGAAGTCTCGCTTCTTCATCAAGGGCCAGGCGAGCTCGGCCTTGAGCTGCGGGGTGTAGAGCTCGTTGTACCGGTACATGAAACCAAGCTGCTCGTCGTAGTGCTCGAGGTCGCCGTGCGCCCGGGTCAGCGCGGTCAAGATTCTCGCGTGCCATCGCCAGGGCTGACTCGGCGTCGGCTGTACGCCTTCGGCCGCCTCGAAAAGCGCGAGGGCGCGGGCTTCGTGAAATAGGGCCTTGGGGAAATTCGCCTCACCGTAGTGCTGCGCCATGCCGAGAACGAGGTGTGCAACGTACGAGCTCGGGTGCTCTTGCAAGTACTTCTCGGCTTCCTCGCGAGATCTCACATAGCGCTCGCGTTCGATCAGCTCCCACAGCGCGAGCTCTTCGACTTCGGCCTCTTCCCCCTCGAGCAGCAGCGGCGCCATCATATCGTCCGCGGCCGCAGGAGAAGCCGGGTGGACGGCGACGCAGATCGCCGCCAGCAGCGCTGCCAGCATCACTTGCACGACGCGAGCTGACTCGGTGGCGGGCATCGTCAACCGCGACGCAGGCTCGCCCGCGCGAGCTTTTCGACCTCGACGGCGGTAGCCTCTTCGATGAGCGCGTCCACGTCTTCTACGCCGGGCGCACACTCGAGTCGGTGTTTGAACACGTACGGCGCCAGCGCCGCAATGTCTTCTGGGGAAACGAAGTCCCTCCCGTAGATGACGGCACGAGCCTGAAGTGCGGGCAGCATCAAGACCAGCGCGCGGGTCGACGCCCCCTGAAGGACACGGGAATCGCTTCGAAGCAGGCGCGCCAGGTCCACCAAGGCCTCCTTCACGACAGGGGCGACGTGAACTGCACCGCGGGTCTGCCGCCGCGCCGCGAGAATTTCCCCGCGGGTCACGCCGGGATGATCGCGGGCGACTTCGAGGCTGGCCCGTGGATACTGATCCAGCACCTCGAGCTCGGAGGCGCGGTCGATGTGCTTCATCTCGATCTTGAAGAGGAAACGATCGAGCTGCGGCGTCGGAAGCGGGTACGTACCGGCCAAGTCGAGCGGGTTCTGCGTGGCAATGACGAAAAACAGGTCGTCGAGCAGATACGAGTGGTTGTCGACCGTGACCTGTTTCTCGGCCATTGCTTCGAGCATGGCCGCCTGCACCTTTGGGGAGGTGCGGTTGATCTCGTCCGCCAGTACGATGTGAGCGAACACGGGGCCACGACGAAATGCGAAGCGGCTCGTCTCCACGTCGAAGATGTTCGTGCCCGTAATGTCGCTGGGAAGCAGATCCGGTGTGAACTGGATGCGGCGGAACGCGGCAACGCCGGAGGTGCCGTCTTCTTCTTCGAGCGCATTGCCAAGCGCGCGTGCAAGTGTCGTCTTGCCGGAGCCCGGATAGTCTTCGAGAAGCACGTGGCCGTCGGAAAGCAGCGCGACGAGCACCAGCTCGACCACCTCGTTCCGACCTCGAACGGCGGCTCTCAGGCGGGCGCCCAGGCGTTCGGCGACCTCGCGCGCGCCACTGAGGCTGTCATCGATGGGTGATTGAATCGCTTGCTGCATTTCAGCTCCGGTCTCCAGTTGAGAAGGATGGCATCATTTTGACCGTAACCAAGACCAGGGCGTGAGGAGCCCCAAAAACCGCTTCCAAAGCGGGAATCCTTTGCGAATGTCGCTGCGCACCTCCGCTGCCTGATCGCGCAGGCTGCCGGGATCGGGCTGGTGCCTGCCGAATGCCGCTGCAAGGTGCGCATTGGTCAACGGCTGGAATGCAGGGAATCGGCCCCGCACACGTCGCGCGAAGGCCTCTCGCGACTCGCCGGGACCTCTTCGAACATCGAGCTCGCCGATGCGGTCGAGCTCGGCTCGGTAGATCACCCTGGGCAGCGAAGCAGCCGGAGCCAAGCTGGGCGCCATTCGGCGCCAGAGCTTCCCCAAGTAGAGCAGGAGCAGTACGAAGGCGAAAAGCGCCAAGACCCACGTCCCGAACGTCAACGAGATGCGCCGCGCCAACTCTTTGAGCTTGGGCAAGTCGGTCGCAGACAGCGGAATGGGAGACGCACCGCGGGCAAGCTCTCCGAGGAGCCGCTGCAAGTCGGCGTCCATGGGCTGCTCGGGAGGATCGAGCGCGCGTTCCGGATACACATCCAAGACCACCCAGCCGAAGTCATCGATGAAGATCTCGGGCCAAGCGTGGGACGCTGAGCCAGACAGAAGCAACGAGGAGCCGCCCTGCCGCGCCGATTCGCTTACTGCATAGCCGGTTGCCACCCGGGCCGGAAGGCCGAGGCTTCGCATCAGGTAGGTCGCGGCATGGGCGAAGTGTACGCAATAGCCCGTTCGATCGCCGAACAAGAAGCTCGCAGTGGGATCCTCGGCGTTGCTGTGCTCGTTCTTGAGGCTGTAGATGCCTTCGCGCCCGAGCCAGCCGGTCACCGCGAAGGCCTTCGCGACCGGATTCTTCGCTAGCCTCGCAGGCAGCTCGGCGGTGAGCTCGTTCGCCAGCTCGGCGTAGCGCGGATCGGGCGGTGTCTCGGTGTAGTGCGCCCATTGTTCTTTGGACCACTCTGAAGACCCCGGATTTGCGTCGAGCATGGAAGTGTAGTCGGCGGTGAGCACGCCGGACAGCGCGCGGTAGACGCGACGGAATCGATTCGGTGAGGGGTTCTGCATCGGCTCGACCTCGATTGGCGACTCGAGCGCAAACGGCTGGGTGTGGTCGGCCATGAGTGCGATCGTCGTCTCGAGTGGCCCGCGATTCTCATTGACCTCGGGCGCGTTTTCGATCTCGGTGAGTCGTGCTGGGAAATACGGGATGAGATCGGTATCGACGTCCTGGCGCCCGGAGACCACTAGCTTTCGCCCGTTGTACTGACTGAACGCGCCCTGTCGAAAGTAGTAGACGCCGCTCGGCGGGGAGTAGTCGTCGTGGAAAAGGACGACCGCAACGGGAACGCGGGCACCGCCGGGGTTGTACTTGTCCCGAAACTCGAGCTCGCTGGCGGAAGCCCCGCCTCGCTCTTGCTGCTGACCTTTGCCTTCCTTGGCTTCGGACTCGTCGGGACGAAGACCGAGCCCGCCTCCACCGTCGGGCGGTGGTGGCATTCCGACGAGGGGCGTGGCGACGACGATCAACGCGAGCAGGAACCCGATCACACCGAGGTTGAGAACGGCCCGCCCGAAGCGCTGCTCTCTCAGCAAGAGCACGAGGCCGAATACCGTTGCCGCCCCACCCATGAGGAGGAAGAGCCAGGTCGGGTCCCAGCCAAGCGCGATGATCCAGTCGGCCAAGTAGAAAGGTCGATTGATCGCGCCGTGTCGGTGCGCGATGAAGAGCTGCCCGAACGCAACGGCGACGAGAAGTAACTCCAAAACCGAAAAGATCGCCCGACGCGTGGAACCCGCTCGGATCGCGGCGCTGCCGATCGCAGCGACCAGCAGCGCCGCGAGCATGCCGGCCAAGCGAAGGGCGCCAGCCGGACCGAAGGAGGCCGCCAAGAACGAGCTGTGCGTCAGCGAAGCACGAAACCAGGCAGCCAAGGCGATTAGAATCACGGCTCCTGCGAAGATCGCGGGCGTACGGATGCGCGACTGTCCGAGCTGAGATCCCACGAGACAGCCACCGAAGCCTCCTGCAAACGCGACGAGCACCGAGCTCAATGGAGCCATCGTGGCGACCAAAACCGCCCAGGCGAGGCCGTGAATCATGGCCCGACCGAGCTCGGCGACGGCGGCGGCGATCCCGCTCGTTTCCGGATGGGGGTCTGCCGTCATGCGGCGTTTCTCCACGGCGAGCTGAGATGGGTCCCGTCTCCGAGCAGGCGCCCGCTGACGCGGTCGATGATGACGACCTCGCAACGAAGCTGACCGAGCGCGCGCCCGACTCTCTCGAGATCAGCACGGTCGATGCCCGAGACCTGAGATGGCCTCAGCAAAAATCGGCGCCAACCCGGCTGACGATCCGGGTCGTGAACGGCGTCGACCGCGATGACCACGCGTACGCGGCCGTAGCGCCTCATGGTCAGCGAGCGCATCTCATCGAGCCAGGCGCCCATGGTCGGAGGCGCAAACACGACGAGCGCTGCGGGCCCGCGCGGGTCGACCTCTGCCAGGAAGCGCTTCATCCCGCTGCCGCTCGCGACCGCATGTCGTGAGGAGGTCATCACCTTGTGGAGGGCCTCGGAGCGATCGGAGGTCGCGTCCGGTGAGCCATCGGCTCCGAACTGCCATTCCGTGCCGAGCGCCTCTTCTTCGATGGCCGCCCGCGCCGCTGCAGCGGCGGCTTCGTCGTGGACGCCAGCGACGAGATAGGCCACCGTCCTTCGAGCACGGCTCAAGGCCCGCTCCGGAACACGCACCATCAGCTTCCTCGTGCGGCCGAACACTTTCCAATGGATGAAGCGTGCTGAATCGCCCGGGACATATCTTCGGAGCTCGACCCGGTCGCCGTCCTCGAGCCCCATCGGGTGCGGAAACTCCTCCCCGCCTGTGAGAGAGGTCAGGACCGGTAGACGCCGAATGCCGCCGAGGTGGGGAAGCACCTGAATCGGCCCTAGCTGACGATGCCTCAACACGATCCGCGCCAGACCGAAGGCGTCTTGAATCACCAATCGCCGCGTGACGGATTCGAAGATGCCGCGCTGACGAAGGGTCACCCGTTCTCTGAGACGTCCGGCACCTGGCTCTGGCTCGACGGGCAGCGCGTCCGGAGCCTCCCACGACCAGCGCAACTGCACCAAGGGCAACCACCACATGGACGGGAGCGAAAATCCGGTCAGCAAAGGCATCCCGGTCTCGAAGGTCGACGTGCGCCATGAAAACGATGCGCGCCGGAGCCAGAAAAAAAGCCCGAGCGCGCTCGACACGACCAGCAAAGTCGAGATCAGCAGCAGGCCGGCTCCCCCATAGCCAAGCACTAGGAGGACTAAATCGAGCTTCTTGAAGCCGAAGCTGATGAGGGCCACCGACGCGACGAGGGCGAGGGCCAGTCCCAGCCAGGTGAGCGGCCAAAGATCGGAGACGCGGCGAGCGACACCCCGGATGCGCGCCATCGGCGGCACTTTGGGCGGCGAAACTGCCTGGAGCGGGCTCATGAGTGCGATCGTGCCACGGGAGTCGTCGAGCTCAACCATTGGAATAAGGCCACGGGGACCCGGGTTTGGGTCTCCGGAGGTGTCTTGACAGCCCTAGAGCCGGGGCTAACCTCCGCCAGCCCTGGGAAAAGCAACGGATCACGCGCGAGGGAGTTTATGGGCGATGTGATGATCGATGCGCGGGACTTGACCAAGCACTACGGTACGGTCGCCGCGCTAAAGAACGCCAGTTTTCAAGTGAATCGGGGGGAGGTCGTCGGGTTCCTAGGACCCAATGGGGCCGGGAAGACCACGACGATGAAGATCCTGACCTGCTTCATCGCGCCGTCCGGAGGGACGGCTCGGGTCGGCGGGGCCGACATCTTCGAAGACCCCATCGCGGTCCGCGAGCTCATCGGTTATCTGCCCGAGAGCACCCCGCTCTACACCGAGATGTTGGTGCTCGAGTACCTGCAGTTCGTGGGCAAGATGCGCGGCCTTCGCGGTGCAGGTCTCGAGGCGAGACTCCGCCGGGTGGTCGAGGAAACCAGCCTCGGCGAAGTCATCGGCAAGAGTATTGGCGAGCTTTCTAAGGGCTTTCGTCAACGTGTGGGTCTTGCGCAGGCACTGATTCACGAGCCTCCTGTGCTGATCCTCGATGAGCCGATGAGCGGCCTCGATCCGAACCAGGCCTCCGAGATCCGTGAGCTGATCCGCGAGATTGGTCGTGAGCGGACCATCATTCTATCCACCCACAATCTCGCGGAAGTTCGGGTGACCTGCGGTCGCGTTCTGATCATCTCGCAGGGGCAACTCGTGGCCGACGACACCCCCGACGAGCTCGCCGCGCGCGCCGGGAAACCGCGATTCATCGCGACGCTCAAGCAAAACGGCCACAGTGCCAGCGAAGTCCGCGAAGTCTTTTCCGTCATCGGCGATGCGCAGAGCGTGAAAGAGCAGGCTGGCGGAGCGCCTGGAGAGCTTCTGGTCGAAGTCGTCCCCAAAGGCAACCAAGACCTGCGCGCCGAAATCTTTCAGGCGGCTGTGTCCGCCAAGCTCGTGCTCCTCGGCCTCGAGCAGCGCGGCGAAAACCTCGAAGACATCTTTCGACAGCTCACCACGGGGAACGGAGGAGCCTCATCATGAGATCGGTTCTCACCATCGCCGGACGCCAGTTCCGAAGCTACTTCAACGGCCCGGTCGCCTACATCGTCATTTGCATCATCTTGCTGACGCTTGGGTTCTTCTTCTGGAAGACGTTCTTTCTATTCGGTCGCGCAAGCGCTCGAGAGATGTTTCGATGGCTCGGCTTGATCCTCGTCTTCTCACTTCCTGCGCTCACCATGGGCCTTCTCGCCGAAGAGAAGCGAACCGGCACGATCGAGCTGCTCATCACCTTGCCGGTGACCGAGGCGCAGGTGATCCTAGGGAAGTTCTTGGGCGTTTTGGGGCTCTATGCAGTCCTCCTCGCGCTGACCATCAGCTACCCGCTCAGCGTCTCCACGCTCGGCGACCTCGACTGGGGCCCGGTTTGGAGCGGCTACCTCGGCTTGCTGCTGCAGGGGTCGGCGGTGTTGGCCATCGGATTGATGGCCTCGAGCTGGACGAGCAATCAACTCATCGCGCTCTTCGTCGCGCTGACCTTGAGCGTCTTCTTCTGGGTCCTCGACAAATTCTTGGCGCTGCTCCCGACGAACGCCGCGTCGGCCTTGCAGTGGCTCTCGTTCGACTACCATTTCCAAAGCATGGCGCGCGGTGTGATCGACCTGCGTGACGTTCTCTTCTTCGTTTCCGTGGTCGTGTTCGCGCTGGCGCTCGCGTTTCGGGCGCTCGAATCGCGGCGGTGGAGCTGAACGATGTCATCCAGTGTTCAAAAACGCGCCGCTGGCGAATCCCTGATTTTTCTTCTGATCGTCGGTGGCATCCTGATCTTGCTCAACGTGCTCGCCGCGTACTTCCGGTCGCCGCGAATCGACCTCACGCAAAACCAGCTCTTCTCCTTGGCTGAAGGGTCCGAGCGGCTCGCCTCGAACCTGGACGACCGCCTCGAGGTCACGGCCTACTTCACCGAGAACCTCCCACCTCCGTTCAACGCCACCGAGCGTCAGGTGCGTGACTTGCTCGCAGAGTACTCGGCCGCGTCGAACGGCCAAATCATCGTTCGCTTCGTCAATCCAAACGACGAGGACGAGCAGGAGGCCGCGCGCGCCGACGGCGTCCAACGCGTCGCCCATCAGAAAATCGAGGAGGATCAGGTCGCCGTCGTCGAAGGCTACCGCGGCATGGTGCTCCGCTATCTCGATCAGACTCGAGCAATTCCTATCATCCAAGACACCACCGGGCTCGAGTACATCATCACCTCGGCGATCAAGGAGCTGGTTGGCGAGCGCAAACCGATCGGGGTCGTCGGAGGCCACGGCGGCCCCAGCCTCGAGCAAGGCCTCACGAGCCTCAGGTCCGTGCTCTCGCTCTACGAAGTCCGCGAGGTCGACGCCACGCAAGACATCGACCCCGCGCTTGCTGCACTCTTGGTCATCGGGCCCCAAGAACCGTTTAGCGACCAGGAGCTGAGGCGCATCGATCAATTCGTGATGCGTGGCGGCTCGCTTGGCATATTCGGAGGCGGGATCGCGGTCGACCTCGGCGGTCAAGCTGGACCCTCGGCGCGGGCCTTGAGCTTGCGCATGGATGGCCTGCTTGGCGCTTGGGGCGTTCGCCTCGGCTCGAAGCTGGTCGCCGATGCACAGTGCAGCCGCGCACCGATGGCGGGGCCTTTGGGCCTGCAAGTGCTCGTCCCATACCCGCCGATCCCCGTCCTCCAGCTCCAGGAAGCGCAAAAGGAGCATCCGGTGATGTTCCGACTCGCCTCGCCGATGCTTCCATTTGTCGCACCGCTCGAGCTGAGTGAGCCGCCCGCGAACACCAAGCTCACCGTGCTCGCGAGCTCGTCGCAAGACTCCTGGACGATGTCCGGAGCGACGATTTCACTCGCGCCACGCAATCCAAGGGACTGGCAGATGAGCAGCGACGCCGGCCCGTTCGACCTCGTGGTCGCCATCGAGGGCAAGTTGCCTTCGGCGTTTGCTGCCCCGATCAACGAAGACGAGGCCAACGCCATCCCGGCCCCGCCGGTTGCCGAAAAGGATGTCCGCGTCCTGGTCGTGGGTACTGGCTCGTTTCTCGAAGACGCGTTCATGCCGCCACGTCCGCAGCAAGGCGACGTGCAGATGAACGCCGCGCTTGCTCTGGCGCTGAACGCGATCGATTGGCTGGCCGCCGACTCGGACTTGATTGCGATTCGCGCCAAGACGACCGAAGAGCCCGCGCTCGACATTCCCGACTCGGTGCTCGTCGCGGAAAGCACCGCGCTTTCGGCTGCCGAGCAGGGCGACGAAGGCGGCGTCGAGGCGGCACTCGCGGAACGCAGGGCTGCGATCGAGTCCTGGGATTCCAAGAAACTCGGCTATCGCTGGCTCAACACCCTCGGCATTCCGTTCCTGGTTGCCCTTTTTGGACTCTTGCGCTGGCGGCAACGCTTGAACAAAAAGAGGACGCTCACACTCTAAGCTGGGGGAATGCTCGCAATGGAATGGCGAAAGAATCGAGTTGCGATTGGAGCCTTGGTGTTCTTCGTGCTCCTCGGCCTGACGGCCTGGGCGGTCAACAACAGAAACCGTCGACCCACGAGCTCCGGAGAGATACCGACGATCGAGCTCGACAAGGCCGCGATCACCGCGCTCGAGATCACGCGGCCCGAAAACGGGCGAGTCGTGCTGTCCAAAGTCGACGGTTCCTGGCGGGTCATCGAGCCCTTGGAGACTGCTGCAGATCAGAACAACGTCGATTCTGCGCTTACGCGGCTCGCCGACCTCGAGATCAGCCGTATCGTCGCAACGAAACCGGACCACTACGCACGGCTCCAAGTGGACGAAGCGAGCGCCGTGCGGGTCACGGTGAAGGCCGGAAACGAGACCCTCAGCGAGCTGATGGTCGGAAAGTACGGCAACGGGATGACCATGGTTCGGATCGACAAACGCAGCGAGGTCTTCGGAGCGAGCGGCTCGCTTCGCTATGCGTTCGACCGTGAGCTCAAGGCCTGGCGCGATCGAAAGGTCGTCAGCGTAGAACCCGCGGACGTGCAATCAATCCAATTCGAAGGTCCGAAGGGGACGTTCGTCTTCGAGCGCGAAGGAGAGGGTTGGGCCGCCCGCAAAGGACACAAAGCCCTCGGAGACTTCGATCCAAAGCAAGTGGCGGGCACGGTTTCGACCACCGCACGGCTCGTGGCGTCCGACTTCGCGGCGGCAGACATTTCCGAAGCGAGGGCCGGGCTGACCGAGCCCCGAGCGACAGTGACCTTGACCTTGGCCGAGAACCCCGATCCGATCGTGCTCGAGCTCGGTGCCGCCACGGAACAAGGGGACGAGCTCTACCTGCGGCGCAGGGGCGAGCCCACGGTTTATGTGATCTCGCAGCACCTCGCGGACCGATTACAGCCCGACGCCACGGCGTTCCAAGCGCCCAGTAAGCCGCCTCCCGCATCGCCCGTACAGCCACCGTTGGGACCAGCGGCGGGGGGCCAGCAGCAGCCTCAGCTTCCACCGGAAGTCATGGAGCAACTCCGCGAGCAGATCCGGGCACAGCAACAGGGACAGCAGCGCTAGCTTCCGGCCCCAAGCCGCCAGCCCGCGACCGCGATGGCACCCCAGCCGACCAAGAAGAGCAGACCACCCAAAGGCGTGATGACTCCAAGCTTTGTCTGGCCGGTCACTGCCATCACATAGAGGCTCCCGCTGAAGAGCGTGACTCCGCCGACGAACGACCAGCCCGCAATCAGCGCCGAGGCGCCCGCACCGCGATGGACGAGCCAGGCCGCCACTGCGAGAGCCAGCGCATGCGTCAGGTGATAGTGGGCGGCTGTGTTCCACCAGTCCAAGCGCTTGACGGCGTCGGGCAGCGAAGCGAGGCGGGATTGCAAGCCATGCGCGCCAAACGCGCCGAGAGCCACGGCGCTCAAGCCGAGCAAGCCGGAAAGAACGATGAAAATTCTGGGCATGGGAGCCCATGATGTGCCAAGTCCTGCATTGGGACCAGGCCGCGCGCTAGCACCTCGCAGGCGATCGCGTTAGGCTTCGCCAGCGACCAGGGTTCCTGGAGCCACGACTCGTAGATGACCGCAAATTTCGGCGTAAACCAAGGACTGGTCGAAGAGCAGTTTCTCAAGTGGGTAGATAACCCGCTTGCAGTGGACGAGGCTTGGCGCGCGTACTTCGAAAGCCTCGCGCCAACCGACTGGCCGCAGATCTCGAGCGCAGGGACGATCATGGCGCCCGTCACGGCCACCGGCCTTCGGAGTCCGGACCCGCTGCCCTCGGATGGAAATGGTTCGCCCGCACTGGCCGTGCCACACGCTGTCGCGCTCGTCGACGGCACCGAGGTAATGGGCGGCGTACGGAACTCAGTCCTCTTGCCACCCACCGCGGAAACTCCGCTCGAGCCCGTCTTCACCGACGTCCGCACGTCGTTCCCGCCTTCGTCCGAGTTGCTCGCAGCCAACGAGCTTCAGGCCCGTCTCTCCACGCTGATCAATGCGCACCGCGTACGCGGTCATCTCTACGCCGACCTGGACCCGCTGGGCTTGCATCGCAAGCCGTCCGGAGAGGAGTTCGTTCTGAAGCGTTACGGGCTCGCCCATGTCGACCCGGACACCATTTTTGCGACGGGCAACCTGGCGGGGCCGCCGAACGAATCGCTGCGCTCGATTCTGGCACGCTTGAAAGACACCTACTCGCGAACGATCGGCTCCGAGTTCACCTTCCTGGAGAACCGGAAGGCGCGCGATTGGCTCCGCGACCGCATGGAGCTCACCGGAAACCACATCGACCTCAGTCGCGAGCAACAGGTTCGCATCCTCACCAAGCTCACAGATGCCGAGATCTTCGAGCAATTTCTGCATACGAAGTACACCGGCGCCAAGCGCTTCTCGCTCGAAGGCGGCGAGAGCGTGATTCCCATGCTGGACATCCTCACCGAGCGCGCCTCCGAGCTGGGCGTAGAGGAAATGGTTATCGGCATGGCGCACCGCGGGCGGCTCAACGTGATGGTCAACATCATGGAAATGAACGTGCGGCAGATCTTCGCAGGGTTCGAGGATGACGACCCGGAGAAGTACGTCGGCACCGGCGATGTGAAATACCACCTCGGCTACTCGCTCGATCGCAAGACGGCGAGCGGCAACAACATGCACATGACGTTGGCCTTCAACCCGAGCCATCTAGAGTTCGTGAACCCAGTGGTCGAAGGCCGCGTCCGCGCCAAGCAAGATCGAAAAGGGGATGAGGACCGGGTCAGCGTGCTGCCTCTCTTGATCCATGGCGACGCCGCATTCGTGGGCCAAGGGGTCGTCGCAGAGACGCTGAACCTGAGCCGGCTCCCGGCATATGAAACCGGCGGCACGATTCACGTCGTCATCAACAACCAAATTGGATTCACCACCAATCCCGAAGATTCGCGCTCGACCGCGTATTGCACCGACATCACTCGGATGCTTCGTTGCCCGGTGTTCCACGTGAACGGCGAGGATCCCGAAGCCGTGGCCCAGGCGGTGACCTTGGCGACCGAATACCGGCAGCGCTTCCACGGAGACGTGGTGCTCGACCTGTTCTGCTACCGCAAGTACGGCCACAACGAAGGCGACGAGCCGCGATTCACACAGCCCGAGATGTATGAGGCAATCGACCAAAAGAAGACAGTCCGCGAGGTCTACATCGACCATCTCATCAAGACGGGGAAGCTGACCACTCAGCAAGCCGACGAGATCAAGGTCCAGCGCCAACAAGAGTTAGAACGTGCGCTCGAGGATACGCGCAACAACGGGAACTACGACCTCATCCCAGCAACGATGCTGGGCCTTTGGACCGGCTACAGGGGCGGCAGCGATTTGGACGTCCCGGACGCGGATACACGAATTCCGAAACCAAAGCTCATCGATGCCCTGGGCAAGCTGACGAGCTACCCGGAATGGTTCACCCCGCACCCGCGCATTCAGCGCTTCGTTCTCGACAAGCAAATCAAAGTCATGGAGACCGGCGAAGGCGTCGACTGGGGCACCGCCGAGAACCTCGCATTCGCAAGTCTTCTCCTCGAGGGCGTCCGCTGCAGGCTAACCGGCCAGGATGTCCGCCGCGGGACCTTCAGCCACCGGCACGCCGTGATCTTCGATGAAAAATCCGGCCGCAGATATACCCGGCTCGGGCACCTGAGCGCCGACCAGGCACACCTGGAGATCTATGACAGCCCGCTTTCGGAAGTCGGCGTCCTTGGCTTCGAATGGGGGTACTCACTCGACTCGCCGGACGCCTTGGTGTGTTGGGAGGCTCAGTTTGGCGACTTCGTCAACGTCGCCCAGGTGATCATCGACCAGTTCATTTCCTCGTCCGAAGACAAATGGCAGCGCCTGAGCGGCCTGGTCATGCTGCTCCCTCACGGCATGGAGGGCCAAGGGCCCGAGCACTCGAGCGCGAGACTCGAGCGCTTCCTCTTGCTCTGCGCCGAGGACAACATGCAGGTCGTCAACCTCACGACCCCCGCGCAGCTCTTTCATTGCCTGCGGCGTCAGGTCCTTCGTCCCTGGCGTAAGCCCTTGATCGTCATGAGCCCGAAGAGCCTGCTTCGACACCGCCGCGCCGTCAGCACCCTAGACGAGCTCGCCGACGGGTCTTTCCAACGAATCATCCCCGACGACCCCTCCGTGGAGCCGAGCAAGGTTCGGCGCCTCGCCCTGTGCACCGGCAAGATCTACTACGACCTTCTCGAGAGGCGGGAGAAAACCAAAGCCGACGACATCGGAATCATCCGCGTCGAGCAGCTGTATCCGCTCCGTGCAGGCGAGCTCCAAGCGCGCTTGGCCCCGTATCCGAAAGACGTCGATTTGGTCTGGGTCCAAGAGGAACCTTGGAACATGGGCGCCTGGTACTTCATGCGTGCGCGGCTCCCAGAAATTCTAGGCAACGAGCAACCTCTGCGTTGCATTGCCCGCCCGGAAAGCGCGAGCCCTGCGACGGGCTCCGGCGCCTCGCACAAGCTCGAACAACGGCTGCTGGTCGACGAAGTTTTTCACTAGCCCGCGCTGGCCGGGATGGATCGCTGGGTAGGACGGTTTAGAAACCCAGACGGCATGCCGATCCCGTCGGCAGCGCCTAGCAAGCACACCACAACATAGCGGACACTGGCACGGGCACCGCAACTACCGGGGCGCGAAAAAAGGCGCGACACGGGGCTGCGTCGGACGCGGCGGCTTGCAAAGGTGGCCGGAGGGGCTTGGGGCCTGAGGCCACGCAAGCCGCCCCTCGGAGCTCGCGCCAATCGGGGTTGGTTTCTGTCTTGCCGATTGTCACTCACACGCCGACTCCGCCCCATATCGCGCCTTTTTCCGCGCCCCTCCATACGGAGACAGGACGCACAAGGTTCCCAACCGGCAGGCGGCAGCGCGAGCCCGAAGGGCGAAGCCCGGCGCGAATGCGCCGGCAAGGCGGAGCGCAGCGAACGCCGCGCCAGGGAGGATTACGGGTGGGGGTGGGCGGGCGGTGTAATTAAAGCCAAACCACGCACCCCACCCAACACGCCGCCCCCAAACACCCGCGGCACCGCGAGCCCGAGGAGCAACGCAGCAATCAGAAGCGGCCCCGTCCGACGACGAGGCCGCTTGATGGTTCCATGCAAGCCTTACTTCGACTTACTTCGACCCGGCCTGGACTGAAATCTTCCGCGGCGATGGCGCTTCCTTTTTGGGAAGCCGGAGCTCGAGCACCCCGTCCTTCAGGTCGGCGCTGATGTGGTCGGCGTCGACCGTTTCAGGAAGGCTGAACGATCGGGTGAAGCTGCCGTACTGTCGCTCGACGCGACGATAGCTGCCCTCGGTCTCTTCCTTCTCGACTTTGCGTTCGCCGCTGAGCGTCAGAACCTTGTTCTCGACGTCGACCTTGACCTCATCTGCGGTCAGGCCCGGAACCTCAGCGTCTACGTAAAAAGCATCAGCCTCTTCGCGGATGTCGACCGCGACTTGAAACGCTTGCTTTGCAAGCCCCCTGCCACCTAGGAAGTGGTCATGGAGGCGATTCATCTCTTCAAATGGATCCCAACGAACCAACATGATGTACTCCTCCGTCAGCCTGCGTTCGCAGGCCCGGTAACGGTGGGATCAAGCCGAAGCGCCACCATCGCGCCTCAGCCATCTTCCAACGATGGACGCAAACTAAGCATGGAAACCGCGGTGTCAACTCTCGAATTGACTGCATTTTCGGGCGCGATAGGCTACCCGCAGATGAGGGTTTCAACGCTTGTGCTCCTGCTGGCCGTGATGGGTGGCGCGCTACCGGCTGGCTGCGTGCAGGATGTGCGCTTCAATCCGTCGGGCTGCGATGTGCACGTCCGGGGACGCTGGCTCGTCGACGGCCAGAATCCAACCGCGGAGGTCTGCCGAAACATCGCATTGGTCGAGCTCGCGATCATCGACGAATCGGAGCGCCAGTTCTGGGCAGCGCCGGAGTTTACGCTGCGATGCGATGCATTGAGCGACTCCAACGCCGCGGTCATCGACGGAGGCGCGTACCTCGACACGATCCAGGTCACGCGCAATCGCTGCGATGGAACGGGCAAGATTCTCGCGAAACCGCCTGACCCGGCGCCGCAGCAGTACAAATCGCGCTGGCGTGCGACCACTGGCCTCAAGTTCGTCGTCGACTGCTCAGAGATCCAAACCACCCCGATCTCGACCATCGATGGCGGCACCGACCGCATCCTGGATGTGGGCACCGTGGACTTCCGAACCATTGATGCCGGCGTGGAGTGCCCAGCGCCTTGATCCCTTGCAAACCAACCCTAGGATAGCGATACCAACCCAGTGTTCCGATTTCCGCCACTGACCCCGTTCGTGAAGAAGCTGCTGGTCGCGCTTTTTGGCGCGTGGATTTTGCAGATCCTGCTTCAGAACTGGGCCGGCGTACCGATTTTCGCATTTCTCGCGCTCGACACGGCACAGCCAGGAGTCGCAACGCTCTGGCAGCTCGGCACCCACGTGCTGGCCTTTCCTACCGGTCCCCAGGCCGTCTTCTCCATGCTGATCATGCTGGTCTTTCTCTGGTGGATGCTTGCACCTTTCGAGCAGCGCTTCGGCGAAAAGCGCACCATTCAGCTTTGCGCCGTCGCGGTGCTTTCATCCGCCATCTTCGCGCTCATCGTCGGGCTTATGGTTCCCAACCCAACGCCTCTGTACGGAGCGCAGGCCATGCTCTTGGGGTCGATCGCGGCCTTCGCATGGTCGTACCGCGGGCAAGGGCGCATGAGCTTGTTCGGCGTCGTCGACATGAAGCCCGTGCACATCATCTATTTGGTGCTCGCGTTGAGCGTCTTGATGTTCATCACCTCCGGCGACGCGGTTGCGCTCGCGGCAGACATCGGCGCCATTTGCGGAGGGATGGCCTTCATCGAGTGGCTTCGGCGGCCCCCGAGCAGCCGGCGCCGTCGGCCAAAACGGCGCAAAAAGAAGGGCTCCTTGGATGTGGTGAAGGGTGGTCGCGCCGACGAGCCCCGCTGGCTAAACTAGCGCGATGCCTCGAACCGCGGAGATCCCGGTGCCGTTTCTCGCTGCAGTGTTGTTCGCGACATTGCAGGGCTGCGGCAGCTCCCCCAGGAGCGAGCTCTTCATACCCGTGTACGACGCTTGCTTTAGCGTCAACGAATGTGTGGAAACCGCAACGCTCTGCGAAGAGCTCAGCGTGGAATTCGCCGGCTTCGACTACGTCAATTCCATCTGCACCTTGACCTGCGTGGCCGAAGGCTCCGTTTCCGCCGACTGCCCGCGAGCCTATCTGGGGCTCTTCGGGAGTTGCTACCCGTCCAGCGTCGCCGGTGGTATCGACGATACTTTGGTTTGCTTCGATCCGTGCTTCGTCGACGGGGACTGTCAGCCAGGTTTCCGCTGCCTCGGCGCAGCAGGCCTCTGCGGAGTCAATCTCGACCCATGCCCCATTGACCAAAACGACGCGATTTGCGTACCGGGGCCTGAGTGACGCTTTTGAAGCTTCGCCCGCAAGCGCGTGCTAGTCCGTTCGCATGAACCTGTGCCGATCGCAGCGCCGGGCTGCCGTCCTGCTCATGTTTGTTGCCGGGGCGCTCATTTGGGGTTGCTCTGGCCGCAAGCAGGTTCCTTTCGGCCTGCGTGATGCAGGCCCAGATGCAGGCGAGCCCGCAACCGGAGTCGAAGAGGGAGCGCCCGAGCTGCCCGTTGGGGAGCGCTACGGACCCGACCAGGTCGAGGTTCGCGTTGCCGAGTCCACCCTGGTTCTCAAAGCGGGCTATGCCTTGGCTGCGCTGCAATTGAATCTCGACGGAAGAGAGCCGGTCGATGCGCTCGTCGTTTCGGCGGATCCACAGGAGGTCCGTCTCCAGGCCGCCTACCCTCGCGGCCTCGACGTCTCCTCACGAGCCATCGATTCCTTCCTCGTGCCTGCGCATTGCGTCGAACCCACCGCGAGTATCCGTCAGCTCTCTAGCTCCTTGGTCGCAGCTCGCGTCGAGCACCGCTGCGAGACGGGAAAACGAACCAACTTGTGGCTCGTCACGATCGAGGCCCAGCCGCGCGTGCGAGAACGAATCACCGTCTTGCCCCCGAATGAGCAATCAAGCGCGGACATCGAAATCGAGCTCGTCGCGGAAGACCGCGACGCGGACGGCTACGAAGACGTGGTTGCAAACCTGCGCATCGGCAAGACGGGCATCCCCTTGGCGTGGCTGAACAGGCCAGGTGGCTTCGCAAGAGATGCTTCGCAACCCGAGGCAAGGCTGAAAGAGCTCGCGGACGCCGCCTGGGAATCGCTCAGCGCGAATCCCGCCAGCGCGAACGCACGAGCACTTGCCGTTCTCGATGCGTTCGTCGCACTCTGCCGCGAAAGCGGTGCTGCCCGAGTCGGGCTTTCAGGAACTCATGGCCTGCAATGTCAGCAGTCGGCAGCAACGGCGCGCGCTGCTTCAGTGGCAATATCCGCCGCCATTCGGCAAGGTAGCTTCGTTCGGGCGCTCGAGCTGCAGCGCTGGTGGCAAAATCCGACGCTCGAACCGAGCCCGGATGAGCGGAACCTCGTTCAAGCCGCTTGGCGCTCGGCGAAAGCCAACTCCGTCGCGACTTGGCGTACGGTCGACAGCGAGGGCGGCCAGACTTCACTCTATTTCCGAGACGCTGACACCCTCGTGATCGATGGGCGAGCACCTCGCCAGGTCCAGCTCAGCTCGGGAATCAAGACGGCGCTCTCTGAAGCTGAGCTCGTTCCCGCGATTCGTGACCCAAGTGGCCGCTTCGCCGTCCGCTCGGTGCGTGCTACCTGCGCCGGCTTCGAAGCGGAGGTCGGTCCGATCCGAGGCAAGCAAAGCCATCGAGCGCCGATCGAGAGGCGGTCGAGCAAGGCTCCATGCAGGACTCCAATCGATCGACCCGCGACCGTTTTCGAATGGGCAGTGCTCGGCTGGGCGCCCCAAGGGCTCGTCGCCGCGTCGGGAGACGTACTTCGGGTCGTGCCACTCAATCAATTCGCGAAGCCGGCCGGTCGGCCCATCGACCTGAGCACGACGAGCCCCTTGCCCGCTCCAATCCGTGGCGCTCGGATCACCGCCGACGGTGCGCGCTATGTGATTCCGCATCCGGAGGGCGTCGTCGTGCGCGACTGGCGCAACGGCGGTACGGGGCTCTGGCTGCGGCCGGCGGATTGGGACAAAGTTCCCGGCGAGCTCCGGAGCATCGCCATCAGCCCCGACGGCAGGAAGATCGCGCTACAAAAAGGAAGTGAGATCCGGCTTCTGAGCTGGTAGCAGGCCGCGACTGTGACGATCGATCCGCGATGGTATAGTGCCGGCGCATTGCGCTGCAGCCCGCAACTCTTGTTGGCACTGGTCGTGCTGTTGGTGGTCGCCGCCTGTAGCGGTCCCCGCTCGCGTCCGTCTACGCCCTGCATGTCGGACGCGGAGTGCCGGGCAGATCGAATCTGCCATGAAGGGAAGTGCCGCTTCGTCGAAGAAGTGCTCGCTGAGCTTGCGACACCGGTGGTCGGGCCGGACGTCGCTGAATCGGGCGCAGCACCTCGAAGCGCCAACGGCTTCATGGGAGACGCGGCGCACACCGGTCGAAGCGAAAACCGCGGCCCGTCAGGGAGGCCCTCGGCGGCATGGACCTACCAAACCGGCGCCCGCGTATTCGCATCACCTGTCGCGGGAAATGATGGCACCGTCTACATCGGTTCGCTCGATGGGCAGTTCGTCGCGTTGAATGCCGACGGCACGCTCAAGTGGCGGTACGCGGCGGGGCAAAAGATCTACCCGAGCGCGCTCGTCGCAGGCTCGTCGATCATATTTGGAACGCACCAGCGAGAGCTCGTGTCGCTTTCGCTCCAAGGACAGCCCCGCTGGAAGCTTCCCCTTCACGACGTCGTGGATGCATCGGCCACTTTGGGCCCCGACGGACGGGTCTACGTCGTAGCCAACGGCGCTTATGCCGTCGATCTTCTCGGCCGGCTGCACTGGCACAAACCGACGGCCGACCACGTTCGGAGCGCTCCGGTAATTCACCCGACGCGCCTGGTCATCATCGGCACGACGGAAGGTTCGCTGATCGCGCTTCGGCCCGACGGATCGCTCGCCTGGTCGGTACAACTCGGTGGCGCCATCGAGGGCTCAGCGTCGGTCGATGACGAGGGGCACATCTACACGGGCACGGGTCGCGGGGAAATCGTTCAAGTCGACGAGACGGGCGCCGTGCGCTGGAAATTCAAGACCGGCGACGAGGTTCGAGCAACCCCGGCGATCGCTCGAGACGGCACGATCGTCGTCGGCTCGTACGATGGCAACGTCTATGCCATAAGCCCCTCGGGCGCGCTTCGCTGGAAGGTCGCGACCGGAGGTCGAGTACGTGCCTCAGCCCGAATCGATGCGGATGGTCGCATCTACGTGGGCTCCCAAGACAATTTTCTCTACTGCATCGACCCCAGCGGTTCTGTGCTCTGGCGATACAACGTCGGCCAGGACGTCGACTCGACGGTGGAGATCGGATCCGACGGCACACTGTATTTCGGATCGGATGACGGCGGGGTTCACGCCCTGCGATAGAAATGATGAACGAAGAAATTCCTGAGAAGAACGAAATCCTGCAGGTTCTGCAGGCAAACGCTCCCCGTGCGATGCACGTTGGAGAGCTCTGCGGAAGGCTCAATGTTCCGCGCAGCGCCAAGGACGAGATCGTCCGGCGCCTTCTGTTGCTCGAAGACGAGAACCTCGTGACCGAGATGCCGGGCTTGCGCTTTCGTGCGCTCGCTGTCGACAAAAATAAGAAGCGAGGTCGCGAGCAAGCGAAGACCACACGAGGACGCGGCCGCAAGGCCGAGGAGCGGCAGCAGCTTGCTGCACCGCTGACTCCCGTGATCGAGGGCAAGCTGACGATGACGCGCCAAGGGTATGGCTTCGTCAACGTGTACGACGGAGGCTCCGACGTCTTCATTCCGCCCGATGCGGTGGGGCCAGCCCTCCATGGGGACACGGTCCAGCTCAGGGCCCGCCCTTCGTCGAAAGGCCGAGAAGGTCTCATCGTCGGCATCGTCGAGCGGCGACTGAAGAACGTGACCGGAATGCTGCACCCGCGCGGCCGGGGGATGAGCTTCGAGCCCGACGACGAGCGGCTGCGCTCGCCCATGCGCGTGGTAGGCAAGGTCCCGAAGTCCGTCCGAAAAGGAGACGTCATCCTCGCAGAGATCGTCACGTTTCCACAGCGGAGCGAGGACCGTCCCGAGGTGGGCATCGTCGAAGTGCTCGGCGCACAAGGGGTCGCACGGACCGAGGTGGAGAAGATCAAGATCCGCGACGGGATCCGGGAGGTCTTCCCGGACGACGTCGAGCTAGAGGCCGCCGCCCTCCCCGCCCGCGTGGACCGGGAAGTGCTGAAGAATCGCGAGGACCTGCGAGACGTCGATCTCGTCACGATCGACCCGGAAACCGCGCGCGACCACGACGACGCGATCTGGGTCGAGCGCACACGAAACGGCTTCCGTCTCATCGTCGCGATCGCAGACGTATCTCACTACGTCATCGAAGGCAGCCCGATGGACCGCGAAGCGATCAGCCGAGGCACGAGCGTCTATCTGCCGGACCGCGCGATCCCAATGCTGCCACCCGAGCTCTCGACCAATCTTGCGTCGCTCGTGCCGAACCGCGACCGCCTCTGTATGGCGGTCGAAATGCACATCGACGAGAAGGGGCATATGGGCTCCCATCGCATCTTCGAAGCCGTGATGCGCTCGCACGGGAAGCTCTACTACGAGGGCGTGGCTCGCGCGCTCCGCCTCACCGACAAGGGCCCGCATCAGCCCTCGGCCGAAAAGCGGGTCGAGACCCTCAAAATCCTCCTCGATCTTTCGCAGCGGCTTCGAGCTCGCCGACAGAAACGCGGCTCGCTCGATTTCGACCTTCCGGAGGGGAAGATCGTCCTGGACGAGCACGGAGAGCCCAAGGAAATCGTCCAGTCCCGCAAAGACCCAGGCATTCGACAAGCATACCGCATCGTCGAGGACATGATGCTGGTGACCAACGAAACCGTTGCTGCGCACATCAAGCGGCACGCTGCGCCCGGCGTGTTTCGAGTCCATGGCAAGCCCGACCCGGAGCGGATCTCGATGTTCTGCCAGGTCGCGAAGTCCTTCGGCTACGAGCTCGAAGAAGAGGCTGCATCGACTCCAAAGCAGCTCAGCCAGTTCCTTCGTCGAATCGAAGGCACGGACGAAGCCTCGCTGCTCCGATACCTGCTCTTGCGAGCCATGCAGCAAGCGATTTACGACACCGACCCGACCACCGGTCACTTCGCCCTCGCGGCGAAGGACTATCTGCACTTCACGTCTCCGATCCGACGATATCCGGACTTACTGGTCCATCGCGTCCTTCGGAGCATGATTCGGAACGAAAGCCTCGACTCGGCTTCACTTCGGCCGCGCCTTCAGCGATTTGCCGCACAAGCGAGCGAATCCGAACGCCGCGCGATGATCGTGGAGCGCGATGTGATGGACGTCTACCGGACCATCTACATGCAGAAGCACATCGGAGACGAGTTCGAGGGGCGAATCTCGGGCTTTGCGCCCTTTGGCATCTACATTCAGATCGCAGATCCTTTCGTGAGCGTCCTGCTGCCGTTCGAGCAACTCGAAGATCGTTACGAACCAGACGACTTGGGCATTCGCTTGATCGGAGCGAGGACGGCGAAGATCTTCACGATGAACGATCCGGTCAGAGTGCGGATCGAGGACGCCAATGTCCAGGCTAGGGATGTCATTGGCTCCCTGCTGGAGCACCAGCCCGCGGAGGCGCCGACACAGGTCCGCAGGATGCAACGCAGCGGCGGCAAAGAGCGCGGCCGAGCGCCCAAGAAGCGTGGCGATGCGCGCCAAGAAGGGAAGGCGGCGCCGGGGAAGCGGACCGGCCCTTCAAAGAGACGGGGCAGGCAACCGAAAAAAGTGCGCGACGATTCGAAGACGCAGAGCGCCGAACCCAGGAAACGGCCGCGGCGCACACGACGGAAGTGATGGCTCGAACGAAGCGACACCTTCTGGCCGTCCCGGAGTTGATCGCTCGCAAACGTGAGGGAAACAGGCTCAGCGATGAGGACATCCGTGCTCTGATCGCCGGCTTCATGAACGGCTCGGTCGCTGACTACCAGATGAGCGCCCTGGCGATGGCGATCTATTTTCGGGGCATGGACTTCGACGAGACGGTCGCGATGACCCTCGCCATGCGAGACAGCGGCACAGTCCTGAGCCTCGACGAGCTCGATGCTCCCAAGGTGGACAAGCACTCGACGGGCGGCGTCGGAGACAAGGTCAGCATCTGCCTCGCACCGATCGTCGCGGCCTGCGGGGTGGCGGTACCCATGATGAGCGGTCGAGGCCTTGGACATACAGGAGGCACACTCGACAAGCTCGAAGCGATTCCCGGATTTCGGGTCGATCTTTCGGTGCGGGAGTTCCGTGCTCAACTCCGAAAGATCGGTTGCGCGCTGATCGGGCAAACCGGCGACCTAGCACCGGCCGACAAGCGTCTCTACGCACTGAGGGACGTCACCGGAACGGTCGAATCGATTCCCCTGATCACCTCGAGCATTCTGTCGAAGAAGCTGGCGGAGGGAATCGACGCGCTGGTATTGGATGTAAAAGTCGGTCGCGGCGCGTTCATGAAGACCGTGTCGGATGCGAGGGCGCTGGCGCGATCTTTGGTCCGCGTTGGAAGCCTCGCTGGCAAACGGGTCTCCGCGCTCCTGACCGACATGAACAGCCCTATTGGCTACACGATCGGGAATGCGCTCGAAACCAGCGAGGCGCTCGAAATTCTCCACGGAGAAGGGCCCGACGATCTGCGGCACCTGAGCTACGAGCTAGCGGTCGAGATGCTGCGGGCCGCGGGCGTCGCAAAAACCAAGGCCCAGGCACGACGACGCGTCGAGCTAGCCGTCAAAAACGGAAGCGCCCTCGAGAAGATGCGGCAAATCGTCGCCGCACAAGGCGGCGATCCTGCGGTGGTGGACGCACCCGATCGACTCCCGCTTGCGCGTCACCGATCGACCATTCGTGCGACCAAAGCTGGCTACGTCGCGGAGCTGGATCCCCTCGAGCTCGGGTATGCATCGATGGGTCTGGGCGCAGGCCGCTGCCGTTCCGAGGACGCGGTAGACTGGGGAGCCGGGATCCGATTGCACGTGCGTCGCGGCGACCAAGTCCGGGAGGGTGACGCGCTAGCCACCTTGTATGCGTCGCGCGTTGCGTTGCTAGGGCCAGGCGCCGACCGCGCCGCTTCAGCAATTGGAATTGCAAACCGCCGCCCTACCCCTCGGGATCGGATCATCGCGACGATTCGCCGCTGACCGTGCAGCTTCCATCGACTTGCGCGCTGATCTGAGCGCGAAGTTCGTCGTATTCGGGCGAATCTGCATAGCTCGTGTCGGGGAAATCGGAGCTTGCGGCATACCGGTCGCCGAGCGCCGCGATGAAGTCTACCCCGCTTGCCTTTTCGAGTGCCGCAAGGACGCGCGATGCGCTGACCAAGCGGGCCTCTTCTCGCCAATTGTGCTGCGCATCGTTGAGCACGGTGAGGAGCGTGCTCTCTCCATTGCTGAGGCGACGAAGCCGGAGATCGATTTCAAGCGCGAACGCGGTGCCTGCCCAGTACACACGTTGGTAGGCTCCAGTCCGGTTCATGCTCCGGCTCTCATCGGCGAGGGGTTGCGCGTCGCCGGAACGCCGGCCGCGCTCGAAGCCTTCACGGATGCGGCTCCAAGCGCGGTCGCTGCTCTGCAGGCCACATCGAGCGCGGAGCACCTCCTGGAGATAGGTCGCAATCCCCTCGGAGAGCCAGCGGTCTTTGGCGTGCAACCGCGGTAGCCAGAGGTGCGAGAGCTCATGAATGGCCACCCAATCCGCCTCGAGCTCGACCACTTGGGCAAGGACGGACGGAAGCAGAAGAATGGACGAGCCACCGCCCCGTCGCACCATCCCAAAGGCGACCTCGGCGCCTGGGTCGTCAACGGGGATGATGACGAACTGAAGACGGTCACTGGGGAATCGCCCGCCCACCGACGCAGTGGTCTGAACCGCCCGAGTGAGCCAGCGGCGAACGTCCCGGTCGAGTGGCGTAGCCCCGAGACGTGCGACTTCGACACGCGTGTTGGCGACCGAGAACGCCTGCAGGTCGAAGGCCCCAAAGACGCCAAACGTCTCGACGAAGAAGGCATTTCGGTTCGGCTGGTATGCGCCGTTAGAGCGTGGCCATGCCAACGATACCTGTCCGTCGCCCGGAACCGCGAAACGAACCGAGGTGTTGACCTGCGGGGGAAACGGTTCGGGCCGCCAGAGCCACTGGCTCTGCGAAAGGACCACAGCCGATGAAGCCTCGAGCCCAAACCGGCTCGTTTCGAACTGGGTTTCGTACTCCAGGCACATGTGCCGGGACTGCTGACTGAGCGAGATTCGACCGTCACGGGTCTCGAGAGGGATGCCATCGATCCAAGCGCCCCGCAGTTGCCTCGCAGCGCTCCTATCCATGGGAACCAACGCCGCCAAAGCCAAGCCGGAGAAGCAAGCGCGAACGCGAGCACCGCCGAGGTTGTCAAAGATTGTAACCGTGTAGTGAGCGACCCCACCCGAATGCGGCTCGATCGGCGCGCGATCCGCTCCGTGAGCGCAGGAAACGAGGCAAATCAACCCTGCAAGCTTTCCGATGTTCAACACGATCTAAGTCCCGAAAATCTATGGTGTATTCGACGCAAATCGCCAGTGGGCTGACGTCACGATTCAGGCGAAACATCTAGGCGCGACGGACGTAGAGCATGTCATGACGCACGCTTCGCTTTTAGATTGCGACCCACGATCGCTTTGGCTAGCGTGCTTTCATGGGAAGCGGGGGCATGGGATTGGTCCCTGACGCCGCGTTGCATCACCGGGGAGCGGCTTCACTGCTCTCGATGGTCTTACGAACAAATAGAGGGTAGACAAACATGAACTCAGCACTCAAGCACACGATCATCGCGATGGCGACTGCGGCACTCAGTGTGACGGCGGGATGCAAGTCGGACGCTGGTCCGGAAGCCTCCGAGGCGACGACAGGCGCCGAGACCGCGGCCGAAGCCTCCTGCGGCGAAGGCAGCTGCGGTGGAGCGAAAGACGACGCTGCCGAAAAGGCAGGCGACGCGGCAGAAGCTTCCTGCGGCGAAGGCAGCTGCGGCGGCGCGAAGTAACAGTCCACGCGCGTCGAGCTGCCCCGACAAGGGCAGCACGGTATTTCGAGCCGCGGCGGCACTGGTCGCCGCGGCTCGTCTTTTTTTGGGACCCGCATGAGTCGAAACATCAGTGCTGAGGTGAAGAACAGGGTAAATGGAATCGGCCTCGGCTTGCGCTACGACCTTGCAACCGAGCTGCTCGAACGCCGGCCGGAAATGGTCTCGTGGCTGGAAATTCACCCGGAGAACTATGTCAATCGAGGCGGCCGTTACCAGGAGATGCTGGACCTCGCGCGGCAAGATTGGCCCATCGTCACACACGGGCTCAGCACCTGCCTCGGCGCGCCGGAGCCATTCGACGCCAGCTACCTCCGGGAGCTGCGGTCGTTCCTGTCTGACGTCGAGGTTCCTTGGCACAGCGAGCACCTATGTCTCGGGGGCGTCGAAGATCGCTTCTTTCACGACTTGCTTCCGCTTCCGTTCACCGACGAGGCGGCGCAAATCGCATCCCAACGATTGATCGAAGTGAGGGACGCGATCGACCTGCCTCTGGCTTTGGAGAACGCGAGCTACTACGCGCCGCAATGCGAGGATGGATTGGCCGAGGCCGATTTCGTGGTCGAGGTGCTGGAACGCGCAGATGCGAAGCTGCTCTTGGACGTCAACAACATCTACGTCAACGGTCGAAACTTCGACTTCGATCCCAAAGCCTACATCGACAAGATTTCGCCCGATCGCGTAGTGCAAATCCACGTCGCGGGTCATTTCATTCGCGACGATGGACTTCGCATCGATACCCATGGCGAACCCGTGCCGAACGACGTCTATCAACTCCTGGACTACACACTGCGAAAGATCGGTCCCGTGCCAGTCCTGCTCGAGCGGGACAACAACGTGCCACCACTGGACGAGCTGTTGGCCGAGGTGGATGAGCTCTGGAAGATCTATCGGCGCGCGACGGAAGACGGAAATGCTCGCTGATCGCGCCAAAGCCATGCAGCGTGTTTGCTTCGACGCCGAACCGAGTGAAGCCGACCTCGAGCTTCTGGGATCGCGCGAGCGATGGCTGGTGTATCGAGAGCTGGTGCAGAACAGGCTCGTCCAGGTGATCAACGTCGCCCTCGCTCGCACCAAAGCGGCGCTCGGAGACGAGGCGTTTGGTCGTGCCGTCTCCGAGTGGCTGAGCACGGGCGGACCCAAAACCCGATATTTGCGCTACGTGCCCGTCGAGCTGGCAGATTTCGCGATTCCAATCTGGCAAGGTCAGCAAGCACCCTGGGTGGCGGAGCTGGCGCGCTTCGAGATCGCCAGCTGGAACGTGCGGCACGCACCCCGGGACCCAAAACCCGAATCGGAGTTCGCGTTCGACCGAAGGCCGGTGCTCAGTGCTGCGCTCGAGGTCATCCGCCTCGAGTATCCGGTCCACAAGAAGCCCACGCCGGCCGCAGGGTACGAGCCCCATAGAACCGTCCTGTGTGTCTATCGGGATGCCAAGCACCGAGCCTCGACCAAAGCGCTGAACGCCTTGGCGGCCGACCTCCTCGATGCCTGGAAACGCGCCGATGAAACCGTCGCAGAGTCGGTCCAACGCATCGCCGCCCAGCACCACACCGAAATCGGCCCAGCCTTCGTAGAAAAGCTTTCCGCCATCATCGCGGACTTCATCATAGGAGGGCGTTCTCGCCCCCCTTCCTAGTAGCCTTCGACCTTGCTGATGATTTCGTTCATGATCTCACGGGTGCCACCGCCGATCGGATAGAGGCGTGCATCGCGGTAGAGGCGCTCTACGACGTACTCGCGCATGTAGCCGTATCCACCGTGGATTTGAACCGCCTGGTCGCAGACCCGCGAGCACATGTCGGTTGCCGTGTTCTTGGCCATCGCCGCCAAGGAAGGCGTTTGCTCTCCATTGAGGAAGCGCGTGACACATTCCCCAGTGAGCGCACGTGCGGCCGCGATGTCGGTAGCCATGTCGGCGAGCTTGTGCCGGACCACCTGAAAGCCCGATAGGGACTTGCCGAACGCGTGTCGCTGCTTGGCGTACGCGACCGACTCACGATAGGCGAGCTCGGCGATCGCAACACACTGGCCGGCGAGCATGAGGCGCTCGGTGACGAAGTTGGTCATGATTATCAGGAAGCCAGCGCCCTCCTGACCGATGAGATTCTCCACCGGCACGCGGCAGTCCTCGAACGCGAGCTCGGCCGTGTCGCTGGCCCACCAGCCGGTCTTCTTGAGCTTGCCGGCCACGCTGAAGCCCGGGGCGTCGCTGTCGATGATGAGCATCGAAATGCCACCATGACCTTCGCCGCCCGTTCGCACCGCTGTGGTCACGAAGTCCGCGCGCGTGCCGGAGGTGATGAACGTCTTGGCACCGTTTACGATGTAATGGTCTCCGTCTCGGACCGCCTTGGTCGTCACGGCCGCGACGTCGCTTCCGCCGCCCGGCTCGGTGATGCCCAGCGCGGAAACCTTGTCACCGCGTAGGGTGGGTCGAACATAGCGCTCCTTCTGCGCGTCGTTCCCGAACTTCACGATCGGCGGCAGGGCGATGCCGTGGCTGCCGAGCCCCACGCAGGTCCCCACCGACTTCCCGGCGATCACCATTTCTTCAGCGGCCACCAGGACGTGGCTCAAGTCCCCACCGTCACCGCCCAACTCCTCGGGATACCCCGTCCCCAAGAAGCCGGCCGCCGCAGACTGCTGATAGAGCTCGCGAGGGAATTCGTTGGCTTCTTCCCAATCATGCGCGTGCGGCGCGATCGCGGAAGCCGCAAACCGCCGCACCTGTTCACGCAGCGCGCGATGCTCGTCCGTTTCGAATAGATAGCTCTTCACCAAAGTGGTGAGAGCTTACTCTTCGCTGGCAGCGGCAGCAACGGGCTCCGGCTCGAGGAAGGCTCGCGCCGGTGGAAGCGACTTCACCGCATCGTCCGCGACCACCATGTCGATCTTGTTGTACGCACCAAGCCCCGTACCGGCAGGAAGCAGGCGGCCCATGATGACGTTTTCCTTGAGACCTCGAAGCTCATCGAGCTTACCGCTGATCGCGGCCTCGGTGAGCACCTTGGTCGTCTCCTGGAAGGAGGAAGCGCTGATGAACGATTCGGTCGAGAGCGAGGCCTTGGTGATGCCAAGCAAGAGCGGCTCTGCGACCGCAGGCTGACCGCCCTTGGCAATGACTCGCTCGTTCTCGCGCTCGAACACCGTCTTCTCGACCTGCTCGTCCGGCAGGAACCGGGTGTCACCCGTTTCCTTGATCCGAACACGTCGAAGCATTTGGCGGACGATGACTTCGATGTGCTTGTCGTTGATGGCAACACCCTGCAGTCGGTAGACCTGCTGGATCTCGTCGACCAACCAAGCAGCAAGCTCTTTTTCACCCTTGACCTTGAGAATGTCATGCGGGTTTGCAGGGCCGTCCATCAAAGGCTCGCCGGCGCGCACGTGATCACCGTCTTTCACGGTCAGATGCTTGCCCTTGGCAATGAGGTACTCCTTCGGCTCACCGACCTCCGGTGTGATCATGACCTTTCGCTTACCCTTGGTGTCCTTGCCAAAGGTCACGATGCCATCGATCTCGCTGATGATTGCGTGGTCCTTGGGCTTGCGAGCTTCGAAGAGCTCGGCAACACGCGGCAGACCACCGGTGATGTCTTTGGTCTTCGTGGTCTCGCGCGGGATTTTCGCGATGATTTCACCGGCTTCGACAGTCTGACCATCCGCGGGGATGATGTTCGCGCCAACTGGCAAGTAGTACCGGGCCATGTTCTCGCCTGCGCCCGTGCTCTGCGTGTCGCCCGTCTTCGGATCCTTGATCGAAATACGCGGCCGCGCGCTGGGATCGCGGGATTCGATGACGACACGTCGGGAAAGGCCGGTAACCTCGTCGAGTTTCTCGTCCATGGTCACGGCTTCGACCACGTCGCCGTATTTCACGAGACCGTGCACCTCGGTGAGGATCGGGATGGCGTAAGGGTCCCACTCGGCGAGCATCGTGCCTCGCTCGACGTGATCACCTTCTTTGACCTTCACGAACGCGCCATAGGTGAGTGTGAAGTGCTCGCGCTCGCGACCCGACTCATCGACGACTGTCACCGCGCCATGGCGGTTCATCACGACGACCGAACCGTCGTTCTTGGTGATGAGCTTGGCGTTGTCGAACTTCACGACGCCGCCCGAGCGTGACTCGATGGAGCTCTGCTCGATTTTACCGCGAGCAGCCGCACCGCCGATGTGGAACGTCCGCATGGTGAGCTGCGTACCAGGCTCCCCGATGGACTGAGCGCCGATGATGCCAACGGCCTCTCCGATGTTGACCTCGTACCCGCGCCCGAGGTCTCGGCCGTAACACATCACGCAAACGCCGCGACGGTTCTGGCAGGTCAAGACCGATCGAATCAACACGCGCTCGATACCGGCCGCTTCGATGCGGGCCACACGAGCCTCGTTGATCTCCTGGTTGGCTTCGACGAGCGTTTCGTCAGTGACGGGATCCGTGATGTCTTCGAGCGCAATTCGGCCGAGAACGCGCTCGCCGAGCGGCGTAACGACCTCGCCGCCTTCTTCGAGCTTGCTGACCCAAATTCCGTCGAGTGTCTCGCAGTCGTACTCGGTGATGACGGCGTCCTGCGCCACATCGACGAGACGCCTGGTCAGGTAACCGGAGTTCGCAGTCTTCAAAGCGGTGTCGGCCAGACCCTTACGGGCGCCGTGTGTTGAGATGAAGTACTGCAAAACGGTCAGTCCCTCACGGAAGTTCGCCGTGATGGGTGTCTCGATGATCTCGCCGGACGGCTTGGCCATCAGTCCGCGCATGCCGGCGAGCTGACGAATCTGCTGGTTCGAGCCACGAGCGCCCGAGTCGGCCATCATGAAGATCGAGTTGAAGCTCGGTTGTGTCGTCTTTTCGCCGGTCTCCGGATCGGTGACCTCGTCGGTGCCAATCGATTCCATCAGGTCGCGGGCGACCTGGTCGGAGGCTTCCGCCCAAATGTCGACGACTTTGTTGTAGCGCTCGCCGTCGGTGATCAGGCCTTCCTGATACTGCTCGACGACGGTCGTGACGTCTTCCTGGGCGGCGGCAAGCACGTCCTTCTTCGAGTCCGGGATGATCATGTCATCCATGCAGATCGAAATTCCAGCGCGGGTCGACATCTCGAAGCCCATCGTGCGCAACCGGTCCGCAAGTAGAACGGTATTCTTGTTGCGGCTGGACCGGTAGCACTCGTCGATGAGCCCGCTGAGCGCCTTCTTGTCGAGCACCTTGTTGACAGCCGGAAACTCCATGCCCGGGGGCAAGACGTCGCTGACGAGCACGCGGCCGACGGTGGTGTCGTAGATCTTGCCCTTGTAGCGGTAACGAATGCGGCTGTGTAGGCCGACCATGTTCTGGTCGTACGCCATCCGCAACTCGTCTGCCGAGGCGAAGATGCCCGTGAACTGACCGTCCTTCTCCTGGCCTTTACGGTACTCACCTTTACCGAACGTCTTCTCGCGCGTCATGTAATAGAGGCCGAGAACGATGTCCTGGGTCGGGTTGATGATTGGGCGGCCGCTTGCCGGAGACAAAATGTTGTTCGTGCTCATCATGAGCACGCGCGTCTCCATCTGAGCCTCGACCGAAAGGGGAACGTGAACCGCCATCTGGTCACCGTCGAAGTCCGCGTTGAACGCGGTGCAAACGAGCGGGTGGAGCCGGATTGCCTTGCCCTCGATCAGGACGGGCTCGAAGGCTTGAATGCCCAAGCGGTGGAGCGTCGGTGCACGGTTGAGCATCACCGGGTGCTCGGTGATGACCTCTTCGAGAATGTCCCAAACCTCGGGCTTCTCCTTCTCGACGAGCTTCTTGGCGCTCTTGATCGTGGTGACGTAGCCGCGCTCTTCGAGCTTGTTGTAGATGAACGGCTTGAAGAGCTCGAGTGCCATCTTCTTTGGAAGGCCGCACTGGTGCAAGCGGAGTGCCGGACCCACGACGATGACCGAACGGCCGGAGTAGTCGACTCGCTTGCCGAGAAGATTCTGACGGAACCTCCCTTGCTTGCCCTTGAGCATGTCGGACAAGGACTTGAGCGGACGCTTGTTCGGACCGGTAATGGTCTTGCCGCGACGGCCGTTGTCGAAGAGCGCATCGACGGCCTCTTGCAGCATGCGACGCTCATTCCGGATGATGATTTCCGGCGCATTGAGCTCGATGAGCCGCTTGAGGCGATTGTTTCGGTTGATGACGCGACGGTAGAGATCGTTGAGATCGGAAGTCGCGAAGCGCCCTCCATCGAGCGGAACCAAGGGACGAAGATCCGGCGGCAGCACCGGAATCACCGAGAGCATCATCCACTCGGGACGGTTGCCCGAATCGCGGAAAGCCTCGATGACCTTGAGTCGCTTGGCGAGCTTCTTGCGCTTGGCTTCGCTGGTCGCTTCCTTGAGGTCCAAGCGAAGCTGCTCGGCCATGGCGTGAACGTCGAGATCCCGAAGCATCTCGAGAACGGCCTCACCACCCATGCGCGCTTCGAACGCGTCATCGCCATACTCGTCGAGCATGTCGTGGTAGCGATCTTCGGTGAGGATTTCACCGCGCTCTAGCGCAGTCTCCTTGGGATCGAGAACCACGTAGCTCTCACAGTAGAGGACGCGCTCGAGGTCCTTGAGCGTGATGTCGAGAATCGCGCCGATGCGGCTCGGGAGGCTCTTGAGGAACCAGATGTGCGCAACCGGAGTTGCCAAGGTGATGTGGCCCAGACGTTCGCGCCGTACCTTGCTTTGAATGACTTCGACGCCGCACTTTTCGCAGACGATGCCGCGGTGCTTCATGCGCTTGTACTTGCCGCAAATGCACTCGTAATCTTTGACGGGTCCGAAGATCTTCGCGCAAAAGAGGCCGTCGCGCTCTGGCTTGAACGTACGGTAGTTGATGGTTTCGGGCTTGCGAACCTCGCCGTGCGACCACTCGCGGATTTTTTCCGGCGACGCTAGCGAAATGCGAATCGCTGAAAACGCAAGCGGGTCTTTCGGCTTTTCGAAGAAGCTGAAGATATCCTTCATTACTTACTCTTCCTCCGCGGCAAGGACGTCATCCGACCTGCGCCCCATTTGACTGGTCTCGACCAACTCGACGTTCAGGCAAAGTGCCTGAAGCTCCTTCATGAGGACGTTGAAGCTCTCCGGCAGTCCGGCTTCGAGCTGGTAGTCCCCCTTCACAATCGATTCGTACATGCGGGTTCGGCCCTGCACATCGTCGGACTTGACGGTGAGGAACTCCTGCAACGCGTATGCCGCGCCGTAGGCCTCCATCGCCCAGACCTCCATCTCACCGAGCCTCTGCCCGCCGAACTGCGCCTTGCCACCCAGCGGCTGCTGCGTGACGAGCGAATAGGGGCCGATGCTTCGTGCGTGGATCTTGTCGTCGACCAAATGGTGCAGCTTGAGCATGTACATGATGCCCACCGTGACGTCCTCGTGGAACGCGTCTCCGGTACGCCCATCGAAGAGCACCGTCTGACCGTTGTCCTGCACTCCCGCGAGCCTCAGCAGATCTTTGATTTCTTCCTCACTCGCGCCGTCGAAGACCGGCGTGGCCAGTTGAAGGCCGTGCTTCCAGCTCTTGGCCATTGCCGCGACCTCGCCATCGGGAATCGCATCGAGCACCTTCACGATGTCGCCACCCTTGAAGATCGACCGGATCCGCTCGCGGAGCTCCGAGGCGCTGGCCTTGGTTTCGACCATCTCCTGCAGCTGTGTGCCGAGCAGATAGCCGGCCCAGCCGAGGTGCGTCTCGAGGATCTGACCGACGTTCATACGGCTTGGAACGCCCAGCGGGTTCAGAACGATGTCGACCGGCTTTCCGTTTGGAAGGTACGGCATGTCCTCTTCGGGAAGAATCCGGCTGACGACACCCTTGTTACCGTGGCGACCGGCCATCTTGTCGCCGACCTGAAGCTTGCGCTTGATGGCGACGTAGACCTTCACCATTTTGATGACGCCCGGTGGAAGCTCGTCGCCCTTGCCTAGCTTGTCGATCTTCTCCTGGAACAGCATCTTGACGGCATCGACTTGATCGTCGACCTGCTCGAGAATCGCGTCGGTCTTCTCTTTGTCCTTGTCGACCTCGATGTGAGCCCAGTGCTTGTGCGGGATCCCATCGAGATCCGAATTGGTGATCTTGGCGCCCTTGGCAAGGAGCTCTGCGCCCTTGTCGCCGACCAGCTTCGCTGTCGTGGTGCTGCCTACGAAGTACTTGCGAACGCGATCATGTGCGGAGTCGACAACGATCTTGATCTCGTCCGCCATGTCTTTTTCGAGCTTGGCTCGCTCGGTCTCTTCGATTTGAAGCGAACGCTCGTCCTTCTCGGTGCCCTTGCGAGCAAACACGCGAGCGTCGATCACGATGCCGGTCACCCCCGGGGGAACCTTGAGTGACGTGTCGCGGACGTCGCCAGCCTTCTCACCGAAGATGGCGCGAAGAAGCTTCTCTTCGGGCGAGAGCTGTGTTTCACCCTTTGGCGTGATCTTGCCGACCAAGATGTCGCTGGAGCTGACCTCGGCCCCGATTCGAACGATGCCAGACTCGTCGAGGTCCTTGAGGGCCTCTTCACCGACGTTCGGGATGTCTCGCGTGATCTCTTCCTTGCCAAGCTTGGTGTCGCGAGCGACGCACTCGAATTCCTCGATGTGGACGGAGGTGTACACGTCGTCCTTGGCGATCCGCTCGGACAGCAGAATGGAGTCCTCGAAGTTGTACCCGCCCCAGGGCATGAACGCGACGATTACGTTTTGGCCGAGTGCGAGCTCACCGCGATCCGTGCTCGGACCGTCGGCGATGACGTCGCCGGCCTTGACCCGGTCTCCGGGGCGAACGATCGGCGTTTGGTTGTAGGCGGTGTTCTGGTTGGAACGCTGGAATTTGTTGAGGCGGTAGATGTCGGGGAAGGCGCCCGCGAGCCCTTCGGCCTTGACGACGATCCGTGTCGCATCCACTGACTCGACCACACCATCCTGCTGCGCAACCACGCAAACGCCGGAGTCACGGGCTACCCGTGCCTCGATGCCCGTGCCCGCGATAGGCGCGTGCGTTCGAACGCACGGAACCGCCTGACGCTGCATGTTCGAACCCATCAAGGCGCGGTTCGCATCGTCATGTTCGAGGAACGGAATCAACGAAGCAGCGACCGAAACCAGCTGGTTCGGCGAGACGTCCATCAACTGAACGGTCTTTGGCGGAACCATCACGAACTCGCCGTTGAAGCGCGCGCTGATCAGCGTTCCTTCGAGCTTGCGGCTCAGGTGCGCGATTTTCGCGTTCGCCTGGGCGATGTAGTGCCCCTCTTCTTCGAGGGCGGAATACCAACGCACGTGGTCATCGAGCACGATGCCGTCCTCGACCTTACGGTACGGCGTCTCGACGAAACCGTACTCGTTGACGCGCGCATAGGTCGAAAGTGACGCGATGAGACCGATGTTCGGACCTTCCGGCGTCTCAATCGGGCAGATACGACCGTAGTGTGTCGTGTGAACGTCTCGAACCTCGAAGCCCGCGCGCTCACGCGTCAACCCCCCGGGCCCAAGCGCGGACAGACGCCGCTTGTGGGTCACCTCGCTGAGCGGGTTGGTCTGGTCCATGAACTGCGAGAGCTGGCTCGAACCGAAGTACTCTTTCACGACCGCGCTCACCGGCTTTGCGTTGATCAAGTCGTGCGGCATGAGCGTCTCAATTTCTTGAGACATGTTCATGCGCTCCTTGATCGCGCGCTCCATGCGGACGAGCCCGATGCGGTACTGATTCTCCATCAGCTCGCCTACGGCTCGAACGCGGCGATTGCCGAGGTGGTCGATGTCGTCCACCGAGCCGCGGCCGTTCTTGAGCTCGATCAGATTCTTCACCGTTTCGAGAATGTCGGTGTTGGTGAGGACCGTATGATCGAGGTCCGGCCGCTCGTCCTCTGGGACGTCCTTGTAGAACTTGTAGTTCAACTTGAGACGCCCGACCTGGCTCAGGTCATAGCGCTCCGGATTGAAGAACAGGTTGTTGAAGAGGTTTCGCGCCGTGTCGAGCGTGGGCGGATCGCCCGGACGCAGGCGTCGGTAGATCTCGAGGATGCCCTCATCTTGTGACTGCACTTTATCGACGAGCAGCGTGTCGCGGAGATACGACCCGACGTTGAGTCCGTCGATGAACAGCACCTTGAACTCGTTGACGCCCGCTTCGCTGAGCGCATCGATGCGAGCTTCGGTGACCTCTTCATTGACCGCGAGCAGAATCTCGCCCGTGTCCTCATCGATGACGTCCTCGGCGGCGACCTTGCCGATGACCTCGGTGAAGTCGATCGGCAGGTAGTCGAGGCCGGCCGACTTGAGCTTGCGAATCGCCGCCCGGGTGAACTTACGGTTCTTCCGGACCAAGACGTCGTCTCCAACCGTGATGTCGTGCGTGGCGCGCTGGCCGGGCAGAAGCTCGTACTCGATCGACTTGGCGTACTGATCCTTCGAGAGGATGTAAATCGTCTCGGTGTCGTAGTAGTAGTTGAGGAGCTCCTGGGTGTTGTACCCGAGCGCCTTGAGCAGCACGGTGGCCGGCATCTTGCGACGGCGGTCGATGCGGACGTAGAGCAGGTCCTTCGGGTCGAACTCGAAGTCGAGCCACGAACCCCGATAAGGAATGATGCGAGCCTGGTAGAGGAGCTTGCCGGAGGAGTGTGTCTTGCCACGGTCGTGGTCGAAAAAGACACCGGGGCTTCGGTGAAGCTGGCTGACGACGACGCGCTCCGTCCCGTTGATGATGAACGTGCCGTTCACCGTCATCAGCGGGATTTCGCCGAAGTAGACTTCCTGCTCCTTGATGTCCCGGACGGCTCGCTCAGTGCTGTCACCGCCGGCGTCGTAGATGATGAGCTGGATCGTCACTTTGATCGGCGCGGCGTAGGTCATCCCACGCTGCCGACACTCGTCGACGTCGTACTTCGGCCTTTCGAGCGTGTACCCGCTGAAAACCAACTCGCTCGTCCCATTGAAGTCGCGAATCGGGAACACGCTGTTGAAGACGCCCTGAAGACCGGTGTTTTCCCGTTCGTCTCGGGGTACGTCTGTTTGAAGGAATTTATCGTACGAGCGCTTTTGAATGTCGATCAGGTTCGGGATCTCGAGGATGTGCTCGATCTTCCCGAAAGAGTGTCGCATTCGAAAGTTCGTCTGAATCGTCGCCGCCATGAGAGAGACTCCTACCGAACCACTGCTGCTGGAACCCTAAAGCCAAGAATTAAGAGACAAGTGCACGACAAGGAGACCCTTGGGCCTCCCGCCGTGTTGCGGAAAGTCATGAATGCTGCGCTGCGCGAACCGGTGCTGCCCCGGCCGAGAACCTAACTCGACCGAACCATGTGTCAAGTCGCGACACAGGGCTCCGAGAAATAACCCCATAGGGTTATTTGACGGTGACCTTCGCGCCAGCTTCTTCGAGCTTCTTTTTGATTTCTTCGGCCTCTTCTTTGGAAACGGCCTCTTTGACGACTTTGGGAGCTGCTTCCACCAAAGCCTTGGCGTCCGCCAAGCCCAGCTGAGTGATCTCACGGATGGCCTTGATCACGTTGATCTTCTTGGCACCCGCTTCGCTCAGCTCGACGTCGAACTCGGTCTGCTCTTCGGCCGCCTCTGCAGCGCCGCCGCCGGCAGGTCCCGCTACGGCCACCGCTGCCGGTGCTGCCGAAACGCCCCACTTCTCTTCGAGCTCTTTGACCAGGTTTGCAACTTCCATGACAGTCCAGGAGCTGAGCTCTTCGACCATCTGTTCCACATTCATATTTGGCATTCTTGACTCTCCGCTAACCGTGCGTGCGACACGGCTAAAGTTGTTGTTGGGTTACTCGCCTGCCTCTTTGCGCCGGTACGCATCGAGAACGAGAGCGAGGTTTTGGGCCGGTGCATTGATTTGGCCGACCAGGTTCTGCATGGGCGCCATGAGCTGCGCGAGTAGCGAGGCACGAATCTCATCCTTGCCCGGAAGCGAGGCGAGCTCTTTTTCGACGCGCGTCGCGTCCAAAACTTGGCCCTCGAGAAGGCCGCACTTGACGAGGAGCTTGGCGTTTCCGTCCTTGGGCTGAAGGACGTCGGTGTGCTCCTTACGGAAGTTCTTGATCACCTTGGCCGCAGCCGAAGGGTCTTCGAAGCTCCAGGCGATCGCAGTTGGGCCAGTTAGATGCGCCGTGAACTCGTCGTTGTCGGCGAGCTCGGAACCTTCCAGTGCTTTTCGAACGACGTTGTTCTTGACGACTTTGTACTCGACACCGGCGTCGCGGAAACGAGCGCGCAAATCCGTGATGAGCTCGACGTTCACGCCACGAAAATCGACGAGGACAGTCGCTGTTGCGTTCGCGAAGCTCTCGCGGACCGAGACGGCCTGCGCCGCTTTGTCTTCTCGTGTAAGCCTCATGATTACGCCTCCACCTCGATGGTTCCGGGGTCAATCTTGATCCCGGGGCCCATCGTGGAGCTCAAGGTGATGCTTCGAAGGTAGGTCCCCTTGGCGGCGGCCGGCTTGGCCTTCACGAGCGCGCCAACCAGCGACTTCACGTTGCCCGCGAGCTCGGACACACCGAAGGATTTCTTGCCCACCTGTGCATGGACGATGCCCGCCTTCTCGACGCGGAACTCGACCTTGCCGGCCTTGGCCTCGCGAACGGCCTTGCTCACGTCGAAGGTCACGGTGCCGACCTTGGGGTTCGGCATGAGGCCACGAGGACCGAGGACGCGACCGAGACGGCCAACCTGCCCCATCATGTCCGGAGTGGCGATGACGGTGTCGAAATCGAGCCAGCCCTCGGTAATCTTGGCGACCAGATCATCACCACCGACGAAATCGGCGCCGGCTTCCTCCGCTTCGCTCACCTTCTCGCCTTTCGCAAAAACCAGAACGCGATTGGTCTTTCCCGTCCCGTGAGGCAAGACGACAGCGCCACGAACCATTTGGTCCGCGTGCTTCGGATCGACACCAAGCCGAACGGCAACATCGACCGACTCGTCAAAGCTGGCGAACGCCAACTCCTTCACGAGCGAGACGGCTTCCCTCAATGCGTAGCGCTGGCTTTTGTCGGGCAACTGTAATGCGCCCGCGCGCTTTTTTCCGGGTTTCATCGTGACTCCTTGCGGCGACTCGAAGCCGCCTACCACCAACTGGGTGCCTGGGTGGTCCAGGTGAGCGAAATCAATCGCTCCGCAGAGTTAGTCGGCTAACTCGACCCCCATGGAACGCGCGGTGCCGATGATGCTCTGCATGCATGTCTCGAGCGAACCCGCGTTGGTATCTTGAAGCTTGACCTGAGCGATTTCCTTCACCTGGTCCCGCGTGATCTTGCCGACCTTGTCTTTGTTCGGACGCGCAGAGCCCGACTCCAAATTCAAAGCCTTCTTGATCAAGATGGCCGCAGGCGGCGTCTTCATGATGAAGCTGAAGGAGCGGTCCTGGTAAACCGAGATCACCACTGGGATGATCAGACCCGCATCCTTTTGAGTCTTCGCGTTGAACTCCTTGCAGAACGCCATGATGTTGACGCCATGCTGGCCGAGCGCAGGCCCGACCGGCGGAGAAGGGTTCGCCTTCCCTGCAGGGAGCTGAAGTTTGATCTGTCCGATGACCTTTTTCATGGATTCGGGCTTCTCCGGAGCGGCGAGTCATGCCTCAGGGCACGAATAATGCAAGCCGATTTCTGTGAAATCTGGATCACGTTGGATACATCCCCATTTAGGGATGGACAACGAGCCTGACTAATTCGTCTTCTCGACCTGGGCGTAGTCCAGCTCGACCGGTGTGGCGCGGCCGAAGATCGATACCAAGACACGCACCTTGTGCTTTTCGTGGTTCACTTCTTCGATTGCGCCAGTGAAGTTGGCAAATGCGCCGCCGGTGACCCGGACGTGGTCACCCTTCTCGAACTCGACGCGAGGCTTCGGCTTGGCCGCGCCCTCTTCGACCTGTTGCTCGATCGCGGCGATCTCGCGCTCGGGAACCGGCGACGGGTGCCGACCTCCGACGAAGCCATTGACCTTGGGCGTGTCCTTGATGAGGTGCCAGGTCTGATCATCGAGGTCCATCTGGACAAAGATGTACCCCGGGTAGAACGTGCGCGAGCTCAGCCGCCGCTTTCCGCCACGGCTCTCCTGGACGTTTTCCTTCGGAATGAGAATGTTCCCGAAGCGCCCTTCCATACCGGCCTGTTTAATTCGCTCTTCCAGCGAGAGCTTCACTTTGCTTTCGTAACCCGAATAGGCCTGAACGACATACCACTTCATTGGACTCACACGTTGTAAATGAGGTCGGTGATGTGGGACCAAACCGCGTCGTATACGCCGAGAATGATTGCCGCAATCACGGACACGATGAGGACGACGACCGTCTGGGACCAGGTTTCCTTGCGCGTAGGCCAGCTCACTTTGGAAAGCTCGACGCAGACTTCGAGGACAAAGGTATGAACCTTCCTGGAGCGATATGCGATGACCGCCGAAATGAACGCTACGAGGCCGGCTCCAACTGCGATCATCGTGCTGTTCGGCTCGGGAACCGCGTCGACGTTGTCGGCCAAGATCGTCCAAACCGCCGTGCTGCTCTTGATGAGAAACCAAGCCACCGTGATGGCGCACGCGGCATAAGCGAATTGCACCCAGCGCTCTACGCCGAGCGTCCCGGTCGGTCTCGCTTTGTCTTGTTCGTTCGTAATCGACATCGTTGTTCCTCGCGGCAGGCCAGGAGGGATTCGAACCCACAACCCGCGGATTTGGAATCCGCTGCTCTACCAATTGGAGCTACTGGCCTAGATGCGGGTCCTATTTACTCTCTTTGTGTTCCGTGCGCCGGTTGCATTTGGGACAGAACTTTTTTAGCGTTAGCCTCTCCTTCTGCCCGGGCTTTCTCAGCTTCGTCGTCTGGTAGTTGCGCGCCCCGCAGTCTTCGCACGCGAGCGCGACCTTGACCCGCCTGTCACTCAATGTCCTACGGGGTCCCTGTCTGTCTCACGTCCACCGCGCTACTCGATAATCTTTGAAATGACGCCTGCACCGATGGTCCGGCCGCCTTCGCGAATCGCGAAACGCTGCTTTTCTTCCATCGCCGCCGGCGTGATGAGTTCGACCTTCATCTTCACGTTGTCGCCCGGCATGACCATCTTCACGTCGTCGGGAAGCTCGATCTTGCCCGTCACGTCCAGCGTGCGGATGTAGAACTGCGGCGTGTAGTTGCTGAAGAACGGCTTGTGCCGCCCGCCCTCGTCCTTGCTCAGGATGTACACCTCGCACTCGAACTTCGTATGCGTGTTCACCGAGCCTGGCTTCGCCAGCACCTGCCCGCGCTCGACCTGGTCCTTTTCCACGCCGCGAAGAAGACAGCCCACGTTGTCCCCCGCCTGGCCCTGATCGAGCAGCTTGCGGAACATCTCCACGCCCGTCACCACCGTCTTGCGGGGCGCTGTGACACCGAGGATTTCCACCTCGTCCCCCACCTTGATGATCCCGCGCTCGATGCGGCCCGTCACCACCGTCCCGCGGCCCTTGATCGAGAACACGTCCTCGACCGCCATCAAAAACGGCTTGTCGATGTCGCGCTGCGGCTCCGGAATGTGCTCGTCCACCGCGTCCATCAGGTTGACGACCGACTCCACCCACTTCTCTTCGCCGTTCAAGGCACCGAGCGCCGAGCCCTGGATCACCGGGATGTTGTCCCCGTCGTACTCGTACTTCGACAAAAGCTCGCGAACCTCCATCTCAACCAGCTCGAGCAAGTCCGGGTCGTCCACCGCGTCGCACTTGTTCATGAACACCACCATCGTCGGAACACCGACCTGGCGCGCCAAAAGCACGTGCTCTTTGGTCTGCGGCATCGGTCCATCGACCCCGCTCACCACCAAAATCGCGCCGTCCATCTGCGCCGCGCCCGTGATCATGTTCTTGACGTAGTCGGCGTGACCGGGGCAATCGACGTGGGCGTAGTGACGGTTGCCCGTCTGGTACTCCACGTGGCTCGTCGCGATCGTCACCGTCTTGGTGTCGTCACGCACGGTCCCGCCTTTGGCGATGTCTTTGTAGCTCTTGACCTCGCCACCGTGCTTATCGGACATCACCTTCATGATCGCCGCGGTCAGCGTCGTCTTGCCGTGGTCGATGTGACCGATCGTGCCGACGTTCATGTGTGGTTTGTTCCGGACAAACTTTTCTTTAGCCATCGTTCGTTCCCTACTTCGTCGTTCTTCTGAGTGTGGTTGCTTGAACCCACGAAACCTGCGGAGCCCAGGATGAGACTTGAACTCACGACCTCCCCCTTACCAAGGGGGTGCTCTACCACTGAGCTACCTGGGCATAGTCTGATTTGCGGGAGCGGGCGACCGGGCTCGAACCGGCGACATTCAGTTTGGAAAACTGAGGCTCTACCAACTGAGCTACACCCGCGTAATCGTTTGTTTCATCTCCTGGTGGAGGGTGGTGGGTTCGAACCACCGTAGGCATAAGCCGGCAGATTTACAGTCTGCTCCCTTTGACCGCTCGGGCAACCCTCCATGGTCATTCGTGTTTTCGAGTAGAGCTGGCGATGAGACTTGAACTCATAACCGCCGGTTTACAAAACCGGTGCTCTACCAATTGAGCTACGCCAGCATGACGGCGGCGGCTGGTCTACGTGCCGACCCCCGCGAAGTCAAG
>CAVPIE010000015.1:0-446879 GCA_963704865.1 uncultured delta proteobacterium
GCGTGTGGGCGATCCGGTACGCGTGCGAAGCGGCGACCGAGAAAGCCTGCTCCGAATCGTTGGCGTATTCGACCTCGGCAACGAGATGGTCAACGGACGTTGGTTGGTGACGTCCCTACGCAACGCCCAAACGCTACTCAACCGCGTCGGCGACATCACCGAGATCGACGCACGCGTCGCCGAGGTCTACGACGCGGAGCGGATCGCGCGAGAGATCGAAGCCCGGACCGGCGTCCCAACGGAAAGTTGGATGGAGCGCAACCGCGACCTGCTGACTGGCCTGCGTTCCCAGGACGCCTCGACGACGATGATTCGCATTTTCGTCCTGCTCGCAGTGGCCATGGGCATCGCCAGCGTCCTCAGCGTCACTGTCGTTCAGCGACGAGGTCAAATCGGAATCCTCCGCGCCGTCGGGACCTCGCGCCGTGTCGTGCTCGCGGTCTTTCTCTGGCAAGGCCTGCTGTTCGGTTTGGCTGGCGCTCTGCTCGGGGCGATGCTCGGCGCTGTCGCGGGCGAGCTCATCGAGTCGAGCGCCCTCTTCGACATCAGCGTGACACCCCGGCTTCTTTTCACGGCGCTGACCGTTTCCGTCGCGACGGGTGTGTTCGCGGCCTACCTGCCGGCGCGCAGGGCGGCGAATCTAGACCCCGCTGCAGCGATTCGAGGCGACGAATGAACGCGCGGCCCGAGCTGCTCGAACTGGAGGGTGTTCGCAAATCGTATGGGGATGGCGTGACGACCGAGGTTCTCCACGGCGTCGATCTTTGCATCGGCGAAGGAGAGCTCGTCGCGCTTGTCGGCCCGTCGGGTTCCGGCAAGAGCACGCTACTGAATCTGATCGGGCTGCTCGACCGCCCGACACAGGGACGCATCGCCATCGACGGCCGTGCGGTCGAAAACCTCGACGACCAAGCGCTCACCGCGCTCCGTGGCGAAAAGCTCGGGTTCATTTTCCAATCCCATCACCTCCTGCCCGGCCTCAGCGTCATCGAAAACGTCATGCTTCCGAGCGCAGCCGCTCGGGGAGGCTTCCAAGCCGGTATGAAACCGCCGGCACGCGCACTTCTCGACGCCATGGGGCTCGGGCGACTGGGCCGAGGCCTGGCCGCGCCAGCTTTCGGGAGGCATGCAGCAGCGCGTCGCGGTCGCCCGAGCCCTGATGAACGAACCGCCGCTCGTGCTTGCCGACGAGCCGACCGGAAACCTCGATACGGAAACCTCTGACCAAGTCTTCGATCTCTTGCGGGAACAAAATGCGGACAGCTCGACGGCCTTCTTGATCGTCACCCACGATTGGGACATTGCCCGACGATGCCAGCGTGTGATCGAGCTCGTGGACGGCGCAGTGGTCTATGAGGGACCCCCGGCCGGACTGCGACCCGCGAATGAAGACTAGCGCGAACCTGAGAACCGGCCCGTTCGAATCGGCGTCCATTCCCGGAAGCTCCAGCCGAGCCGCTGGCCTCGCTGCAACCGATCCCCGTCGCCAAGCCAAGCCCGCAAACAAGGACAATTCGGCACAAATTCCACATGACACGCCCTTTCCTTGCGATTGGGCCGCGGAGCTGCGGTCTAGAGTGCACGGAGCGCAACCCACGCGGCACCCCTCCACCGCCGACGTTGTAAGGAATTCACCCCGGGTATAGCCTGGCCTCAGTATTGGACAGCGGGAGGAATCATGGGCAACTCGCTTCGACTTTGTGGTTTTGTGTTTGCGTTGATCCTGGCGGGCTGCAGCGGAGACTCGGGAGACGGAGCAGCTGGCAGCGGTGGCACCGCTGGGACTGGCGGAACCGGCGGCACAGCGGGCACAGGCGGTAGCGCCGGCACAGGCGGTGACGCGGGCAGCGGCGGTTCAGCCGGTACGGGTGGAGGAGGCGGCTTCGGCGGCAACAGCGAGTTCTGCACCAACAACGGCGAGTGCCAAGACGGCGACGATTGCGTCTGCGCCGATTGCGACACCGACCCGTTCTGCAGCGACCCAGCCAACTGCTTCGACAACGGGAACTGCCAGAGCTTTGTGGAGGGCTGTGTTTGCGCCGATTGCGCTGAACACCCCGAGTGCCTGAACTGAGTCGCGTCCATCGACACGACCGGTCATTCGCCTCGTTGCCCTCAGGGCAGCGCGCGCTCTAGCTCTTTCATCTGATACCCGAGGTAGCGCCTCTTTCGTTTGGCGCGCTTGAGGCGAACCGAGCTGATGGCGAGTCCGGCTATGCCTGCTGCGATGGCGGCTACGCCAACGCCAACCAGGGTATTGCCTTGGCGAGTTCGGCACGTACTCGCGCTCGAAAAGATGCAGGAGTTTGCAACCCCTCCCACCGACGCCGTCAGCACGCCCCCCACGATGATCAGGGAGGATACGGGCACCCCCGCCCTCGGGCCGCGTATCTTCACCGCCTGATACTCCCTCTCGAGCTCGGCAAGCCGCACCTCAGCCGTCGATGCGGGCATCATTTCGATTTCTGACGGAGAAACGACGACTACCTCGGATTGCGCGAGCGCCGGTGCCGCAACTCCCACCAATGCAAGGGCGAGGAGAAACATCCACTTGTTCATGAGCGTATTGCCGTGCAAGACCTGTGCCCCCCAAAAAGCCGCGGAGAATTCGGAAATGGCTTGCGATTGCCAGTGCGCGTGGCCCTCCGGCCACACTCTCCGTGCCATACGTGCACACAAGGACAGGCCCGTCAATTTTGTTCCCCCTCGCCCGACGGTGGCTTTCCCACTATCCTCCGCCGGATGCGTTCTCTTTCTTCCTTTGGCGCAGCCGTGGGCGCGGTGGCGATCTTTGTTTTCACCACCATCGGCTGCGGCGGCGACTTCGTCGTCGGGTACCGCGAACGTCACCGCCGATGAGCTCTTCGCGCCCGGGCCGTTCGAAGTCGGTTACCGCGAGCTCGCGATCACCTACAGCGAGGCAGCGACACTAGAAGACCGCGAGCTGATCTTGCGGGTCTGGTATCCGGCGCAGAGCGATTCCGGAGCGGGCGCGGCGCGTTACGCGGTTGGCGGGATCATCGATCTGCCCGCGCAGATCGCACTCGACGCGCCCCCGGTGACCGACGAACAGAAGCTTCCCTTCGTCATTTACTCACACGGCAATGGCGGCGAAGCGAAGTAGAGCGTGACGTGAGGCGCTTTCCTTGAGCGACAAAATTCGGTCCGTCGTCAAGGACATCCCACCGTCGATCGTCGTGTTTCTTGTAGCGCTGCCTCTCTCGATAGGGATCGCACGCGCGTCGGGGATGCCGGCCTCGCTTGGTTTGATCACCGCTTTCGTGGGGGGCGTGGTCGTAGGGTTCCTCGGCGGCGCGCCGCTCATCATCGCCGGGCCGTCGGCTGGCTTGAGCGTGCTCCTTCTGGAATGGGTCGTCGCGTTTCGCACCGATGCAGACCCTTATGGCATTGCCAGCATTGGCATCGTCGTCATCCTCGCCGGACTGATTCAAACCTTCGCAGGCCTGCTTGAAGTTCGGCACGTATTTCCGAGCGGTCTCACCGGCGGTCATCCGCGGCATGCTCGCCGGGATCGGCATCATCATCGTGGCCAAGCAGTTCCACGTCATGATCGACAACGACATCCAAGGCAGCGTTCTCCACAGCATCTTCAAAATCCCGTCAGGCGTCATGAAGGCGATGACCACGGGCGGCGACCGCACCCACTACATCGCCGCGTCGATCGGCGTGGCCACACTGCTCACCATCTTCGTCTGGGATCGGTTTCGCCCCGCAAAGCTTCACGTCTTGCCGGGTGCGCTCGCCGGCGTGCTGGTCGCCACGATCGCTGCCGCTTGGCTCAAGCTTCCCATCGACTACGTCGACGTCACCGGTTCTTTAGCTTCGTACGTTACCTTGCCGACGCTCGATTCCCTTTCGAAGTTCCTCGAGCCGAAGGTCTGGACCGCCGCGCTCGCTCTCGCTTTCGTTGGAAGCGCCGAGACCCTGCTTTGCGCCACGGCCATCTCTCGGATGCACCAGGGCGATCGCACCGACTACGACCGCGAGCTCGCAGCCCAGGGCATCGGCAATCTCGCATGTGGATTTCTTGGGGCGCTGCCGATCACCGGCGTCATCAGCCGGAGCAGCGCCAACGTGGAAGCGGGCGCCAAGACGGGCGCGTCTTCGGTCATGCAGGCCATCTGGGTGTTTCTGTTCGCCGCGCTCTTGCCGGGGCTGCTCGGCCTGGTTCCAGAATCGGCCCTCGCCGCCATTCTGATCTACGTCGGCTTCCGCCTGGTTCAACTCTCCACGCCGCGAAACTTTCTCGACTTTGGCAGGGCGGTCGTTGGCATCTACCTGGCGACCGTCATCGGCATTGTCGCGATCGACCTGCTGAGCGGCATCATCCTCGGGCTCGTCCTTTCGACCGGAGCTCTGGTCTACTCCTTGGCGCATCTCGATATCCACCGCGTCGACCTGGACGACAAAATCGAGCTCCACCTTCACGGCGCTGCAACGTTCGTTTCGCTCCCTTCGTTCGCAGGCGCCTTCGAAGAGATTCCGCCCGGCTCCGAGCTACACCTCTGCTTCGACGAGCTCGACTACGTCGACCATGCCTGCCTCGATTTCATCGCCGCTTTCCAATTGCGTCATGAGGAAACCGGCGGCAGCGTCATCGTGGAATGGCCCTCACTCATGGGCCGCTACACCCGTGGCGGCATCCGCGCCGCCCGCCGAAGCATTCCTCCGACGCGCTCCGGCACGGACGACGACTAGACCGCTCAGTCGAGCGGGATCCCGCAAAGCGGGTCGTCTGGCGCGCAACCGGCCTTCTTTACCGGGCGCGCCTTCGGCTTGCTGCTGGTGGAAGCCGCGGCCTTCTGTTTGGCCTGTTCCTTCTTCTCGAGGCGTGCCTTCAGCGCTTCCTTGTCACGCTCGGCTGCCTGTGCGCGCTCCGTCTCGGTCAGCAGGGCTGCCTCGGCCTGCTCCTTGTCCATCGCGGCCCGGCGTTGCTCTTGCTTGGCCATCTCTTCAGCCATCGCCTGCCGTTCGAGCGCGGGCTTGAGGACCAAAGCATAACCGCCAAGCGAAGCGAGCACGAGGAACACGGCACCGCCCGCAATGATGCGACGGGCGCGAATCTTCGCTCTCTCGACTGCGGTGATCGCCGCCATCTCTTTTTCATGCTCGAGCATGCGCTGCTGTTCGGCAGCGCGAGCCTTGGCTTCCTCTTGCAGCTGAACCCGGAGCTCGGCCTGCTTGGCTTGGCGTGCGCGGAGCTCTTCCTCTGCACGGCGAGCTTGCTCGTCGGCCAAGCGTGCTTCCTCTTCGGCCCGGAGGCGCGCTTCCTCTACTTCGCGCCGTCGCTGGGCTTCCGCCTCCGCTCGCAGTCGCGCGTCCTCGGCCGCTCTAAACCGTGCTTCCTCTTCCGCTACGACACGTGCCGCCTGAATGTTGTGAAGCTCCAAGAGCTGATCCGCGAGTGAATCCTTCCTCGGTCCGTCCTGCATCCCCGTCTCCCGCCTTCTAAGAGATTCTGGCAAATCCGGAGGCCCACTGCCCACGACTTTTCGAACAGCCATGCATTCGAAGACGCGCCGACCGCTGAAACGATCTAAGGCGTGAGCTGGATTACCGATTTAGCGATCGGGGTCCGCGCGAGCTACTCACATTCCGGCACACAGATGAGGCTCGAGCAGATCCAGCTACCGGTGCAGCCGCTGGGGAGCGTGAGCGCGTTGCAGTCCTCGCTCTTGGTGCACGAATAGCCGCTGCCACAGTCGACCAGGCAACTCACCGGTGTTTCCCCGTTGAGGGTGTCGCAGGTGCCGTCGCCGCAGGCGCCTCCGGGCGCGTCGTCACAAACCGCTTCGCAGGCACCCGTCGTGAGTTGGCCCGGCGGATCGGCCGGGTTGCACTGCCAGTGGCCCTGGCATGCTTGGTGGTTTGGGTCGTACCAACGCTGCCCCATGCAGTCGATCAGCTCTTCACAGGGCCCGCCCAAGCAGTCTTGGAAGCAGGAATCCTCGTTTTCGCCGTTGAGGCCCCAGCAGATGTCATCGCCGCAGTTGTTTTGGTCACAGATCGCCTGGCAGGTCCCCTGCAGGCAATTCCATCGGCCCTGGCAGATCTGGGTCCAATTCTCGGAGAAGCAGTCGCCCGGGATGCTGCAGCCCTCGAGGCAATCGGTCGGGCAGGTACCTTCGCCTTCGCCAATGGCCAGGTCGCAGGTTCCGTCGCCGCAGGACTGGTAGTCGCATATCTCGATACAGGATTGCGATTCGCAATCCCAGTGACCTTCACACGGGGCATCCCACTCATGACCTGCGATGCAGTCGGAGGCGACTTCGCACGGCGCCCCGCAATCGGGCGGGCAGCTGTCCACGGTTTCGCCGCCTGCTGTTGCACAGGTGCCATCTCCGCAGCCCTGTGAATCGCAGATTTGCGCGCACTGGCCCTCCGTGCAGGCGAAGTGCCCATTGCAGTCCTGCGTCCATTCTCCGATGCATTGTGACACGGCCAAACATTCGTCGCAGACGGGAAAACAGATTCCACTGTTGCACTCCCAGTGTCCTTCTTCCCTCGTGCACTGGTTGTTCGTCCAAATCACGCCAAACCCATCGCCACAATCGCTTGCATCGACACATTGAGCATCGGCCGGGACGTCACTACAGTGAACCGAAGCCATCGCCAATGCGACGAAACAGACCGAGGGCAAGACAAACCACCAAAATCGCTTTGCCATGGAAACCTCCTCGCGAACTTGCGGTAAACGCAATGCTGCCTAATGGAGTGCAACTGCCATGCCAAAGATCGCGCCGCATTTGCAGGGTTTTGGCTATTCCGCCGCGCATTCGTTGCGGGCCACGCCCAATCGGCGCTGACTCTGCGCCCCAGTCGGGGTATCCTCGCCGGCCCCAGCACCTCCATTCGAGCACTAGCAACGAGGCAAAGCGACATGACTGAAGAGAACTACGGCTTAGGCACGCGTGCGCTTCACGCCGGCCAGGTACCCGACCCCACGACCAACTCGCGCGCCGTGCCGATTTACGCGACGACGTCGTATGTCTTCAACGACACGGACCATGCGGCTGCCCTCTTTGGGCTCGCCGAGTTCGGGAACATCTACTCCCGGCTGATGAATCCGACGGTCGACGTCCTCGAGAAGCGTCTGGCAGCGCTCGATGGCGGGGTCACCGGCCTCGGCTTCGCATCGGGGCAGTCGGCGATCAACGCGGCGATTCTCACCCTCTGTCACTCCGGGCAGAACTTCGTGTCCGCCACGAGCCTCTACGGCGGGACCTGGACGCTCTTCAACAACACTTTCAAAAACCTCGGCATCGAAGTGCGCTTCTTCGACCCGGCGCACCCTGAGCAAATTCACGGCCTCGTCGATGAGAACACGCGCCTCGTCTACATCGAGTCGATCGGCAACCCCAAGAACGACGTCCCGGACTTCAAAGCGATTGCCGAGGCCGCACACAGCGCCCCGCACGGCGCCATTCCGCTGATCTGCGACAACACGGTCATGACGCCGTGCTTGTTTCGGCCCTTCGAGCACGGGATCGACATCACGGTCTACTCCACCACGAAGTTCATCGGGGGTCACGGCACCCACATCGGCGGCGCAATCGTCGACTCGGGCAAGTTTCAGTGGACCGACAACCGCGACAAGTGGCCGGAGCTCTGCGGTCCGTCGCCGAACTACCACGGCGCGGTGCTTGCCGATGCCCTCGCGCCCATGGGGAACATTTCGTATCTAATTCAAATGCGAACCCACTGGCTCAGGGACACCGGCGCGGCCATGAGCCCGTTTGCCGCCTTCCTGTTCCTTCAGGGGCTCGAGACCCTCCACCTCAGGATGCCCCGGCATTGCGAGAACGCCCAGGCGGTCGCCGAGCACCTCGAAAAGCACGATGCGGTCGAGTGGGTGAACTACCCGGGCCTCCCATCCCATCCGGACAACGAGCGCGCCAACCACTACCTGCCAGACGGCAAGGGCGCGATCCTCGGTTTCGGCATCAAGGGCGGCATGGAAGCGGGCAAGAAGTTCATCAACTCGGTGAAGCTCTGCTCCCACCTCGCCAACATTGGCGACGCGAAAACGCTGGTGATTCATCCGGCGTCCACGACGCATCAGCAGCTCAGCCCGGCGGAGCAGCAGCAGACGGGCGTGGTGCCGGAATACGTGCGCATCTCGGTCGGCATCGAGGATGTCAAAGACATCATCGCGGACATCGACCAAGCACTTGCGGCTGCCGTGGGGTAGGGTAACCGACTCTCGTGGTCGCGGAGTTCGAAAGCACCGATTCGATGCGGAGCGGAAAGCCGCTTCGCTACGTGCAGTCGGCTGTCTTCCCGACGCCGGTGAAGCTCCATCACGGCGGCATGCTTCCAAGCGTAGAGATCGCCTATGAGACCTACGGGACGCTCAACGCCGAGGGCAGCAATGCGGTGCTGATCTGCCACGCCATCACCGGGGATTCGCACCTCGCGCGGCACGACGAGAAGGATGACCCGGGTTGGTGGGAAGGCCTCGTCGGTCCAGGAAAGGCTGTGGACACCGACCGCCTGTTCGTCGTCTGCTCGAACGTGCTCGGCGGCTGTCGCGGGACGACCGGGCCGGGGACGATCAATCCGGCCACCGGGATTCCATACGGCAGCGACTTCCCACTCGTCACCGTCGAGGACATGGTCGACGTCCAGAAACGGCTCATCGACTTGCTCGGGATCAAGCGCCTGCGCGCCGTCGTCGGCGGCTCACTCGGAGGTCATCAGACGCTTTGCTGGGCGACGCGCTACCCGGAGTACGTTCAAACGGCGATCCCCATTGCGGCCTCGGCGAGGGTCACGGCGCAGGCCATCGCCTTTGACGTCGTCGGCCGAAACGCGATCCAATCAGACCCCCACTTTCACGGCGGCCAGTACTACGGCACCGGCGACTTTCCTCAGACTGGCCTCGCGCTGGCGCGGATGCTCGGCCACATCACCTATCTGTCGTCCGAAGCGATGACCCGAAAGTTCGACCTCGACCGGCATGCGCCCCGCGACATCGTCACCGATTTCGAGAAGCGGTTTTCCGTCGGTTCGTACCTGGCCTATCAGGGCAAGCAGTTCGTCGGGCGCTTCGACGCCAACTCCTACGTGGCCGTCACCCTCGCGATGGACAACTTCGATCTCGGTGACACGCGGGAGCGGCGTCTCGAGGCGTTTCGCGCCGCACGATGCGATTGGCTGGTCATGTCGTTTTCGAGCGACTGGCTCTTTCCCCCCTCCCAGTCGCGTGAGCTCGTCGCCATCATGACCACGCTGGGTCAGCCGGTGTCGTATTGCGAAATCGAAACCGACGGCGGGCACGACAGCTTTCTGCTGCCCGACGACATCGAGGCGTTTAGCCCCCTGGTTGCGGCCAAGCTCGGCGCGCCAAAGCCGCATCCACCGCGAGCGAGCTCCGAAGACGATCGGATTCTCGAGCTGATCCCCCCAAACAGCTCGGTGTTGGACCTCGGCTGCGGGGAGGGCGACCTCCTTGGAAGGCTCAAGGCACGCGGCGCGCCGCTCCTGTGTGGCGTCGAGGTGAGCACCGAGCTGATCGCGGCGACCATGCAGCAAGGCGTCGAAGCCATCGACTACGACTTGAATGTCGGCCTCCCCGAGTTCGACGACAATCGCTTCGACTACGTCGTGCTCTCATCCACGCTTCAAGCGGTTCCCAACGTGGAGCGCTTGCTCGAAGACGCGCTTCGGGTAGGCCGACGCGCGATCGTAGGCTTCACCAACTTTGCGCATCGAACCCTACGCGAGATGTTTGGCCTCGAAGGCCGCGCGCCAAAAGCGCCAGGTCCGTACTCTTACGAGTGGTACAACACGCCGAACCGCCGCTTCCCCTCGATTCAAGACATGCTCGACCTTTGCGAAAAAATGGGCGTCACCGTCGAAAAGGCGCGCTACTACGACGACACCGAGGGCCGAATCATCGGCGACGACGAGGACGCAAACCTCGTCGCCGAAACCGCGCTTCTGGTCCTGAGCAAAAACAGCGGCTAGCCGTAGTGGTTCGTGTGGGCTTCGAAGCGGCTGCCGATCTGGTGGACCCGTTCGATGATGCTTTTCGCTTGGGCCGGGTCGGTGTCGCCTTCAAAGCTGAATTCCACCGTGTCCGAGATCCCGCCAAATCGTCCTTCGATCGCCTTTGGGAGCTCGTCATAGGTCGCGAACACGCCAAACTCGTCGACTACGTCGTCCGGGACCTCCGCCGCCATCTTCTTCCATTGCCCGGTCTTCGACATCTGGTTGAGCTTCTGCGCCAAATCGTCCCAGCCGTGAAGCGACATCACCGGCAGATACGCGGGTGTCGAGCCGTAGAATGCCACGCGGTAGCGAACCCATTCGCGATTCTTCATGACGGCCTCTTCGTCGGGGCCGGTCATGATGAAGCCGCCGCCGCACACTTCGAGCTCGCTTCGGGAACGCCCACTTGCCGCCAAGCCGCGTTCGATCGCCGGCCAGGTGACTTCGTGCAGGTACTTCTTGGTGCAAAAGAAATGAAGCCGGAGCCCGTCGGCGATGCCGGCAGCCGACTCGATCATCTTCGGCCGAACCGCGGCGAGATAGACCGGCACCATGGGCAGATTCGATTTCGGCGGCGTGAACTCTGGCGTCATGAGCGAGAACTGATAGTGCTCCCCCTGGTAGTCCAAGCGCTCTCCGAGCTCCCAGCAGCGCCAAATCGCGCGAAGCGCTTTCACGTATTCGACCATTCGGCTGCGAGGCGCCTTCCAAGGCGTGCTGAACCGGCGCTCGTTGTGGGCTTTGACCTGCGTGCCGAGCCCGAGCCCGAAGCGCCCGCCGGAGTTCGTTTGAATCGACCAGGCTTGCTCGGCCACCACCATCGGGCTCCGTGGAAACGCGACCGCAATCGCCGTCCTCGCGTGAATCCGCTGGGTTGCATTCGCTGCAATTGCGGCGTTGAGGATCGGATCGTTCGTGATTTCTGGAATCGCAAACCCATCGAAGCCGCAGGCCTCGGCCCGCTGGCATGCCGCTGCCATCTTGGACCAGTCATTGACTTCCATACTGAACGTGTCGACGCGCATTCGCCGTATCTATCACGGTTTCGGCTTGACCGCTGTCGAGCTAAGCCCTGAAAATCCGCAGCCATGAACGCAAACACGCACGTTCTCGTCGCGGCGGTGGCTACGGCCATCGGCTGGGGCGCGTCGGTCACCTGCCATGCACAAGACGCTTCCATCGCATCGAGCGTGGTGCAGCTTTCGGTCTATGCCGATCCCCCTGACCTCACGGTGCCCTGGCAAACCAAAGGCACCGAGCTCTCCTACGGTTCCGGGGTGGTCATCGAAGGCCGCCGCATCCTCACCAATGCACATGTCGTCGAGAGTGCCGTCGGCATCGAGGTGAAGCGTGCCGACGCGAGCGAACGATTCGTGGGTAAGGTCGTTTTCATCAGCCACGATGCAGATCTGGCACTGGTCGAGGTCGAAGATCCGCGGTTTTTCGAAAGTGCGCCATCGGTACCCATCGGCGAGATGCCCAAGCTTCAGCAGGACGTGGTGGTCTACGGATTTCCCATTGGCGGCGTGACGCTCTCCATCACCTCGGGGATCGTCTCCCGCGTCGAGCTCGACACCTATACCCAATCCGGTCGCAAGCTGCTCTCGGTCCAAATCGATGCGGCGATCAACGAGGGCAACAGCGGCGGCCCAGTCGTGAGCGCCGGCACAGTCGTGGGGATCGCCATGCAAGGGATGGATGATGCCGACAACGTTGGCTACATGATCCCCAGCCCGGTCATCGGGCACTTCCTGCAAGACGTATCCGACGGGCGCTACGAAGGCTTCCCTCGACTCGGCATCGACGTTCAAGACATGCAGAGCGATGCACAACGCCGCGCCGCGCGAATGGCTCCCTCGGCGACCGGCGCTCTGATCAGTCGAGTCGACTATGGCGGGCCTTCCTACGGTACGCTGAAGCCGCGCGACGTTCTGCTTGCGATCGACGGCCGGAGGATTGCCAACGACCTCACCGTCGCTTGGCCTGGGGTGGGCCGCGTCGACTACGAGCTCGCTTGTCAGAGCAAACAGATCGGGGACACCATCTCCGCGACCATCCTGCGCAACGGAAAAAAGATGAAGAAGTCGATCGAGCTTACGCCACACACACCCTTGGTACCGGGGCGGAGGACCAGTAGTTGGCCGCGGTACTTCCAGTTTGCCGGTTTGTTGTTTCAGCCACTCAGCGAGGACCTCATCGACGAGACCAAGAACGTCTATCCCGACGCGCTCAGCTACGCGGTCGTGAACAACCTGGTCACCAAGGAGCGCCGCGAAGTGATCATCCTGTCCCAGGTCCTGCCGCATGCGGTCAATCGGGGCTACCAAGACTGGGGGGGCGAAACCGTTCGCCTCGTCAACGGCGTCATTCCCCGCGACTTGGACCAGCTCGCGACGATCATCGACCAGGCGCAGGGGAAATGGCTGCGGGTCGTCACCGGAGACGGCTGGGTGCTCACGCTCGATCGCGAGGCCGCACGGCGAGCGAATGGGCAAATCCTCTCCGACTACGGCATTTCCGAGGATCGCTACCTCGGGCCTGAGCCGAGCCCAGCGCGAAGTCGCCGAAAACGCCGCCGATAGGCACAATTTTCAGCTTGCTGGACAAGTTCAGGCCAACTGCTACCTTAGGCCCATCGTCCATCAAGGACGCGGTGGTCCATCGTGGGCTGCCAGCACGCTGCCGACCTGTTCCTACCAGACCCGCACCGTGACAAAAAACAACGGTTAAACGGTTCGTAGAAGACATCGGCAAGCAAGTGACGCGGAGTAGACGTTCGGGACAGTTCCCGGCGAATGCTGCGCACATCGATCAGAGAGAGACAGACAGAATGAGCAAGAAACTATTCGTAGGTGGCCTGAGCTGGAACACGACCGACAGCGAGCTCCAGCAGGCTTTTGAGGCATGTGGCACAGTCGCAGAGGCCAAGGTAATCACCGATCGGGAAACCGGTCGTTCGCGGGGCTTCGGCTTCGTGACGTTCGAGGACGAGGGGAGCGCTGGCCGCGCGGTCGAGGAGCTCAACGGCTCGACGCTCGACGGCCGCACGATCCGAGTCGACGCAGCGAACGATCGACCGAGAAACGACCGCCGCTCCGACAATCGTTGGTAAGCGGTACTTCCGAATGACCACGAGTCTTAGTGACTTTCAATCTCTCGGGCTCGGCGAAAAGCTTCGCCGAGCCCTGAGAGACGTGGGCTACACAGAGCCCACGCCGATCCAATCCCAGGCCATCCCGCACCTCTTGCAGGGCAGAGACCTCCTGGGCGTCGCCCAAACGGGGACCGGCAAAACGGCAGCGTTCGCGTTGCCCCTGTTACAGCGTCTGGATGAGGAAAACTCTCCAGCAAAGCCCCGGCGGCCGCGCGCGCTCATCCTAGCGCCCACTCGCGAGCTTGCCCTTCAGATTCACGATGAGCTCGAGCGTTTCGGCAAATACACGAAGCTTCGCCACGCGTTCATCTTCGGCGGCGTGAGCGCGAACCCTCAGATCAAATCCCTCCGACAGGGCCTGGATGTGGTCGTCGCGACTCCGGGCCGGCTGCTCGACTTGGCAGGTCAGCGTCACATCGATCTCTCGGAGGTCGAGGTGCTGGTGCTGGACGAAGCCGACAGGCTGCTCGACATGGGATTCATCCGAGACGTGAAGCGCATCGTTGGGCAGACGCCCAAGTCCCGTCAGTCGCTTCTCTTTTCGGCGACGATGCCCAATGCCGTTGCGGCACTTGCCCGAGAGATTCTGGACGATCCCGTTCGTGTCGACGTCTCGCCGAAACAGGTGACCGTCAAGGAGATCGACCAGCGATTCGTCATGGTCGGAACCAGCGACAAGCAACGGATGCTCGAGCATCTGCTCCGAGACGACGAGGTGTCCCGGGCCATCGTGTTCACACGGACAAAACACGGGGCCAACAAGGTCGCCAAGAAGCTCGGAAACGCCGGCATTGGCGCCGAGGCCATTCATGGCAACAAGTCACAGGGGGCTCGGCAGCGCGCCTTGAGCAACTTCAAAAATGGGGACTCCTGGGTGCTCGTCGCGACGGATATCGCCGCCCGCGGCATCGACATCGATGCGGTCTCCCATGTGATCAACTACGAGCTGCCGCACGAGCCGGAGAGCTACGTGCACCGGATCGGTCGAACCGGCCGCGCGGGCGCGACAGGCGCCGCCTGGTCACTGGTCGATCCATCGGAGCGCAGCAGACTGCGCGCCGTCGAGCGGCTCATTCGGTTTTCGCCGTCGGAAATCGAGGTTGATCTGCCGCCGCGCGATCCCGATGAGCCGCTGCGCGTCAACCCGCCCCGTCGACGAAGTCGTCCACGCGCTTCCACCAATCAAAGAGCCAACGCCTCCGCGCTTCCCCGCGCGGGATCGCGTCGGCGCTGACACGCCAGATTCGTATCTGAATCTTCGCACCGACCACGGTGCCGTTGAGCAAATCGCTTGCGTTCGCGAGGCCTTCGAGCCCGCGATGCGCGACGATGAGCACATCGGCATCGGGTGCGGTGTCGAGCAGTCCCAGCGCGCCACCGGTCTTGGGCGGAAGGCAGTGCTTGAAGGTCGCGGCGATCGCCGCGAGGTCCGGGTGCGTTTTGCCGAGCCTTTTGAGGGCGATTTCCTGCTTCCGCTTGGTGAAGCGGGTGCCTTCCGGGTACAGCAAGACGCCCTGATCGCCGAGATTTTCCGCCAGCCTCCGAACCCCTGCGAGCTCTTCATGAACGAGCCCGCCGCGGTCGATGAAGTAGTTGGGCGACGCATGACCGGCGACATCGATGCACGGGTCGACCAGAAGCTCCCGTTTGAACACGTAGCGAAGCCGAAGTCCCGTGGCGTTCGAGATGAAGGCGACCGGAATCGCCGTGTCGATGATGCTCGCGTGCCGAATGAACACCACGACATGGCCTGGAAGAATCTGGTCCTCGCCTTCGATCGACACCGACAGAGAAAGAAAGCGAGCGATCCAGGCGAAAAGCGAGCTACCCCACCAGCATTCGAGGCGGAAGAAGAGCGTTTCCCGGCGCTCGGGTCTGCCAGGCGTCACCAGATAGATCGCGGCGGCTGCGGTCAATCCCATCAGCTCGATGGAGAGGTAGAACCAGAAGAACATCAACAGACGCAACACCGCAAACGACCGCCGGCGAAAGATTCCAACCACGAAGGCACCGGGGATCCAAAGCGGACTGAGGGCGGTGAGCGCGACCCAGAGGAGAGTATACGTCGACACCGTCATGAGTCGCCGACCGGTGGGCGAGACGGATGCCGAATGCGAAAAAGCCAGCGCCTGCACGAAGCGAGACCGGCGGCGGAGGTCGGTGGGCCGCACCATGCTTCGTTCTTCGCGTGCTTCCGTCATCATTCGGTGCCCAATTTATCGGGGAAACGCATCCGACGAAAGCCCCCTGCGAAGCCAGATGCGCTTTGCTCAGGGAGAGGCGACGATCGACGAGATCAGCCCGTCAAAGGTCGCGGCGTTTTCCGTTACAGTCGCGCTTGGTCCCAGAAACTTGAAGTAGTAGGGGCCGCTCTGAGTGTTCACGATCGCCGCGATCAGGCGTTGATTCGCTTGCCCGGGTTGCTGCTGGCCCGCGGGGTTCATGCCGCCGGCGTACTGGCCCGCGACCTCGAGCCTCGTGATGTCCATTCCCGACACCTTGCTGCTCGCCTGCTTCGCGTTGGACACCGCCGAGCCGTCCGGATTGCTGAACTGCCCAATCCAGCGGTCGAGGTTCTCCTGCGACGTCCCCGCGCCTTGCGGTCCGAAGAAGTAGACGATCAGCTCCGCGGCGCCCGCCGATCCCGGTGCGCTCAACTGCGCGCGCCGCATGGCGGACTTCGGAGCTTGGGCGCTCCACTTGGCGGGCACCTTGAATGCCACTGCGCCGAGGTCGATCATGCCCGAAGCATCAGGCTGACCGGACGTCGCACTGGCGCCCGCCGGAACCTGCCTTGGATCCATTCCCGCATGCGGATCCCCCGTGGGTGCCATCCCGGCGTGTGGATCCTGGGCCGCGCCCGGATGCGCGCCGCTGGTTTCGGTCGTCCCGACTTGGGGGGCCGCGCCGCTTCCTTCTTTCGGGGCGGGACCTTTGTTTTGACAGCCCGCGGCGACGCACAGGGCCAGGGACATGGTGAAGACATGAAACGATGGACTCATCATGACCGTAGTGGAGCACCTTGGGGGCCGCCCCTCAAGTCCTCGACACCGGCTCCGGGAGCGCCCATGGTGCGCCCAAAGCATGCGACGCGTACGCGGGTTTGTGGATTTGGTGTTCGACTTGGTCGAGGAAACGACCAATTTGGTTGAACGCACCCACGACGCAGTCGTCGAGCGATCCGTGCGGCGGTTTGCACCGGTCGAGCCTGCCAAGAGTACGGCGAAGGTCGTCACGGGCGTCCAAACCGCGATTTCCAGCGGCGTATTCGAGTCGATTCGCGTGCTCAACGGCGTCAGCCGCTTCACGGTGAACGCCGTCGCCGATGTGGCCGAAGCCGGCCTTGCCCAGGCGTCCGACCCCGATGATCTCGAGCTCGCCACGCCGGTTCGGTCGAGCGCGGCGGGTACTGCGGCCTGGTACGTCGACTACCTCCAGGCCTCGATCAACGGCTTTTGGGGGGACTACCTCAACCGAAAGAATAGCCGCCTCGATCTGGGGATGACCCTTCGCCACCACGGGCGGCATCTTCCTGCAACCCCGGAAGCGTTTGCAGCGGCGTTTCCGACCCCGACCAACAAGGTCTGCATTTTCGTCCACAGCCTCGCCGCGACTGAATGGCTCTGGAGCCTCTCCTCCCAAGAGCACTACGGCGATCCGGACGTGACCTTCGGCACGCGCCTCGCGGACGACCTCGGTTACACGCCGATCTATCTTCGCTACAACACCGGCCGCCACATCTCCGAGAACGGGCGCGCGCTCGCCAAGCTGATCACCGAGGCGCTCGAAGCCTACCCGGTCCCGGTCGAAGAGGTCGCGCTCGTTGGTCACAGCATGGGCGGCTTGGTGGCGCGAAGCGCTGCGCACTACGCGCGCGAGCACGACGAACCTTGGGTCGCACAACTCCGGCACGTGGCCTGTATCGGCACGCCGCATCTGGGCGCACCCCTCGAACGGGCCGTGAACAGGCTCACCGGCGCCCTTCGAAAAGTCGATGCGGCCGGCGCACAGGTTCCGGCTGCGCTGCTCGACGCCCGAAGTGCCGGCGTCAAAGACCTCCGCTACGGCTACACGGTCGACGAGGAATGGCTTGGGCGCGATCCGGACGAGGTGTTTGCCGATGCACGGCGCAACATCCCCCTCGTCGATGGGGTCGGGTACTATTTCTTGGCAGCGACGATCACGCGCGACCCCGAGCATCCGCTTGGTCAGCTGCTCGGCGACCTGCTGGTTCAGCTCCCGAGCGCCTCTGGAGAGGCGCCCGAGCCTGCCAGGCGCATTCATTTTTCGGGTGGTGCCGTGTTCCCCGGCATGAATCACATCCACATCGCCAACCACCCCGACGTCTACGAAGCCTTGCGCGACCTGCTTGAGGTCTAGGTCGGCCACTTGCGGGTCCGAAGACCGGACCTATCTCCAAGGTCGGAGGCCGGCTATTCTCGGGCCGTCGGCAAGGAGAACCCGCAACATGGATTTGGGAATGGTCGGCCTCGGCCGAATGGGATCGAACCTCGTACGCAGGTTGATTCGCGACGGTCACAGGGCCGTCGTCTACGACCTCGACCCCACTTCGGTGGCCGCATTGGTCTCGGAGGGTGCCGAGGGCGCCCAAAGCCTGGCCGAGCTCGCCGACAAACTGGATGGCCCCCGGGCCATTTGGGTGATGGTGCCGGCCGGGATCACCGGTCGAGTCATCGACGAGCTCGCGTCGTGCCTCGGCGACGGCGACATCATCGTCGACGGCGGCAACTCGTTTTATCAGGACGACCTGGATCGATCGGCGGCGCTTTCGGCCTCCGGCATTCGATTGCTAGACGTCGGGACCAGCGGCGGTGTGTTTGGGCTCGAACGCGGTTTCTGCTTGATGGTCGGCGGCGATCGCGACGCGTTTGAGCATCTCGAGCCGATTTTTCAGTCGCTTGCACCCGGAGTGCAAGCGGCGGATCGAACCCCGGGGCGGGACGGCGAGCTTCTTCCTGCCGAACATGGCTACCTCCATTGCGGGCCGAGTGGCGCCGGCCACTTCGTGAAGATGGTCCACAACGGGATCGAGTACGGCGTGATGGCGGCCTATGCCGAGGGCTTGAACATTCTCAAGCACGCGGGGGTCGGCCTCGGTGACAGCGCCGTCGATGCGGAAACCGCACCCCTTCGGCGGCCCGAGCACTATCAGTACGAGCTCGATATTCCGCAGGTCACCGAGCTTTGGCGGCGCGGCAGCGTCATCGCCTCCTGGTTGCTCGACCTCACTGCGGCGGCGTTCGTCGAGAACCCGGAGATGGACGGGTTCACCGGGCGTGTTTCGGATTCCGGGGAGGGTCGGTGGACGGTTCTCAGCGCGGTCGAAGAGGGTGTTCCCGCGCCGGTTCTAAGCGCGGCGCTCTTCAGTCGCTTCGCCTCGCGCGGCCGCGACGAGTTCGCCAATCAGGTTCTTTCCGCGATGCGCCAGCAGTTTGGTGGCCATCACGAGAAGCCGGACCCGAAATGACCGATACGAGCTACGCCGATGCACTGATCCTCTTTGGCATCACGGGTGACCTCGCGCGCAGGAAGCTGTTCTCCGCGCTCTACGACCTCACCGCCGCTGGTCACCTCGACATGCCCGTCGTCGGCGTGGCGTCTCGCGGCTGGGATGACGAGACTTTGCGTCAGAAAGCTCGGGAGGCCTTGGAAGCATCAGGCCGACCTATCGACGAGGAGGTCTTCGCGCGGCTCGCCGCCAACCTCTCCTACGTCTCCGGCAACTACCGCGAGCCGGGTACCTACCAAGCGATTCTCGACAAGTTATCTGGCAGTGTCCGCGCCGTATCCTATCTCGCCATCCCCCCAGGCCTGTTTGAAGACGTCGTCGAGGGCCTGGCCGCGGTGGGCCTCAATCGCGGCGGGCGCCTGGTGTTGGAGAAACCGTTTGGTCGCGACGGGCAGTCGGCCACCGAGCTGAACGACATCATCCACCGTCATTTCCCGGAAGGCCAGGTGTACCGGATCGATCACTTCCTCGGAAAGGAAGCCGTCCAGAACCTCATGATCTTTCGCTTTTCCAACACCGTCTTGGAGCCGATTTGGAACCGCCATTACGTGCGCGGCGTACAGATCACCATGGCCGAGGACTTCGGTATCGAGGGAAGGGGCTCGTTCTACGACAAGGTGGGTACGATGCGCGATGTGGTTCAAAACCATCTCCTGCAAGTCCTCTCCTTGCTCGCGATGGAGCCCCCGGTGTCCGACGACCCGGATTCCTTGCGCGACGAACGGGCCAAAGCCCTGAGTGCGATTGTGGCGCCGACCCCCGATGCGGTCGTGCGCGGGCAGTACGTCGGATACCGTGAAGAGCCGGGTGTCGCTCCCGACTCTGATACCGAAACCTTCACCGCGGTGCGACTGGAGCTCGATTCGTGGCGCTGGGCCGGGGTGCCTTGGATCATTCGCGCGGGCAAGGGGCTTCATTCCACGGTGACCGAAGCGGTCGTCGAGTTCGACCGTCCTCCACGCCCACTCTTCGCCGACGCGGACTGTCGCCCAAGCCCGAACCGATTGACCTTCCGCACCAAGCCCGACGATGGGATCAGCTTGTCGATGCAGACTAAAAAGCCCGGGCCTGCCATGGTCAGCCACCCCATCGACTTGCACCTCGAGCACGATCGTCCGAAGGGCCGCGATGCCTACGACCGGCTGATCGGTGACGCGCTTCGCGGCGACCCCGGCTTGTTCGCGCGTCAAGACGGCGTGATGCAAGCGTGGAGGGTCGTCGATCGGGCGTTGGCCGATGGTCGATCGATCATACCCTATTCACGAGGCAGCTGGGGGCCGGCCGAGGCGGACGCCTTGCTTGGCACCGATTGGCGTTGGCTCACGACGTGACGTGGAGCTCGGTGACCTGATGCACGTCATTTGCGCACAAGACGACCTTTCTGAAGCCGCAGCCGGCGCGCTGAGCCGTGCGCTCCAAAGTGCGCTCCTGCGCAAGCCGCGGGTCTCTTTGGCGCTCTCAGGGGGGAGCACCCCATGGGGCGCCCTGAAGCGGCTTGCGCGTGCCGATCTCGACTGGACTCGCGTCGACATCTACCAAGTCGATGAGCGGGTGGCTCCGGCCGGGGATTCGTCTCGCAATCTCGTCGGTCTCGCGACCGCTCTGCTCGACCACGTTCCGGCATCGCTCCACCCGATGCGCGTCGAAGCCGCCGACCTCGAGGTTGCCGCCGCGCAATACGCCGCAGACCTCCCCGAAGCGCTCGATATCGTGCATCTGGGCATCGGCGATGACGGGCATACGGCGTCCCTCGTCCCGGGCGACCCCGTCCTCGACGTCGCTGACCGTCCGGTCGCCGTCACCCAGCCCTATCGAGGTCACCGCCGAATGACGCTCACCTTCCCCGCGCTCGAGCGCGCCCGAGCGATCATCTGGATCGTGTCGGGATCTAGCAAGGTGCCCATGATCGAGCGCTTGCTTGCGGCGGACCCGACGATTCCTGCGGGTAGAGTGCCCCAAGAGCGCGCCGTCCTCATCACCGATACTGCGCCTCGCTCATGACCAGCGAAGCGTTCGCGACCGACCGCGGCGTACGCGTCCCGGCCATCACCACCGACCAAATGCGCGAAGTCGACCGAGTCGCGATCGAAGAGCTGGGCCCAAACCTCTATCAGATGATGGAGAACGCAGGCCGCAATCTCGCGGTCACGGTCCTCGAAACGCTTGGCGCCGCTTGGAGCCAGACACCGATTGCCGTTCTTTCGGGCACGGGCGGCAACGGCGGCGGAGGGATTTGCGCGGCACGCCATCTCGCCAACCGTGGCGCAGACGTCACCGTCGTCGTCTCCGATCCTGGTGGCCTCACTCCGATGCCAAAAGAGCAACTCGCGATCTATCGCGGCACCGCGGGCAGGGTGACGGATGCGGCGGCCCTCGACACCTTGCGGCCGGGGCTCATCGTGGACGCGGTCATTGGATACAGCCTGCACGGGGCGCCGCGCGGGGTCGCGCGACGGATGATCGACTGGATTGGCACGAAGTCCGTCCCGGTGATTTCACTCGATGTTCCGTCGGGCATCGACGCAGCGACGGGCGAATCATTTGGCTCCCAGGTGCAAGCCTCGGTGACGCTGACCTTGGCCTTGCCCAAGACCGGCCTCGACGGGGAGACGAGCGGCGATCTTTGGCTGGCTGACCTCGGCATCCCAGCGGAGGTTTATCGCCGCGTCGGCATCGACGTGCCCCCAGGGCTATTCGGAGACCGCTTCCGGGTGCCGTTGCGCCCTTTTGGCGTTTGACGCGACCCGATGTAAAGCTGGAGTCGAATGGCGCCCAAGCAAACCTCCGATTCCGCGGTGGATGAAGTCCGCGCCGCGCTCGGCCCCGCGCTTCAGCGCTTCGGGCCGGACTACTGGCGCGAACAGGACGCGGCCAAGACCTTTCCGACCGCCTTCTTCGACACGATGGGCGAGGCGGGCTACTTCGGCACCTTCATTCCCGAGGCCTATGGTGGCCTGGACGCGGGCGCTCGCGTGGCTTCCGTGCTGGTCGAAGAGATCAACCGCGCGGGAGGTGACGCAGCCTCGGTCAACGCGCAGATGGCGATTTGCCGGACCCTCGTCCTTCACGGGACCGAAGAGCAGAAGCAGCGTTACCTGCCGGGCGTCGCCTCCGGCGACATTCGATTCCTGACCGTGGCCGCCACCGAGCCCGACAGCGGTGCGAACATGAACGAGCTTGCGAGCAGCGCCCGCCGCGATGGTGACGAATGGCTGATCACGGCGAGCAAAGTGCTGATCTCCTTCGCCGGGCATACGCGCCTGCTGATTCTTCTGGCCCGCGCGGCGGAAGGCACCACGCTTTTCCTGCTCGACCTCGACGAAGTGGGCGACCAAGTCGAGATGCACCCGATCGACCTCGTTGCACACCGCATGACCGCAAGCCTGTTCGTCGACGACCTGCGCGTGCCGGACAGCGCGCGGATCGGTCCCGTTGGCAAAGGGCTTCCCTGCCTGATGAAGGGCTTCGTGATTCGACGCGTGCTCGCCGCCTCCGAAGCGATCGGCAACGCGCGCTTCCTGCTCGACCGGAGCATCGACTATGCCAAGACTCGCAAGACTTTTGATCAGCTGATCGGCGTCAACCAAGGCATCCAGTATCCGCTGGTGCAGGCGTACGCCAAGGTCGAGGCTGCGGACTTGATGCGCTGGGACGTTCTCGATCTCGTCGATCGCGGTGAAGACGCGGTGCCGCGCTCCGCAATGGCGAAAGTCTTGGCTTCTGAAGCGGCCTGGGAAACGTCGCGCGCGGCGTTGACCACTTTTGGCGGCTGGGGCCTCGCTTCGGAGTATCACGTCGAGCGTAAGCTTCGCGAGGGGACGGTCTACGTCTTCAACAACTTGTTGATGAATTTGATCGCTGACCGGGCGCTCGGCCTTCCCAAAAAGTAGCCCGGTCGCTCAACGAGACGCTCAGGCGGGCTCAGCCCCGGGCTGATAAGCGCAGAGGGGATCCTCACCGAGGGGGTCACCCGTCATCGCATACGCACGCGCTCGGGAGCCGCCGCATGCGAACTTGAACTCGCAGTGTCCACAGCGGCCTTTGTAGTTGCGCGGGTCCTGAATCTCGTGAAGCGCTTCGGACTCACGGTAGATTTCATGAAGCGGCTGCTCTTTGACGTTGCCCAGCAGCGGGTAGGGCAAAAAGCCAGCGGGGTAGACCTCGCCAAGATGCGAGACGAAGATCACACCGTTGCCGTCGCGAATGCCAAACGACATCTGCCGCGCGCGCGCCTGAACGGCTTCGAGCGGCATGCCCTCTTTGAGCTTCTGCTGAATCCAATAGCGACGATAGTGCGGGGCCTCGGTCGTGCCGACACGGAACGGGGCTTCTGAGGAGATCGAGTACACCCAGGCGAAGAGCTTCTCGACGTCATCGGCGCTCGGTGTGTCGAGCTCGGCCCCGCGGCCGACCGGAATCAGCAGAAAAAGGCTCCAGCGGCGCACGGGAGGCGCGGCCTGGTCGCGGAGCAGCTCGTACATCGCTTGGACATGCGGAAGCGTTTTTGCCGTGACGGTCGTATTGACCTGCACTGGAATGTCGAACTCCCGCGCCCATTGAAGCGCACGCATCGAGTACGCGAAGGTCCCCGGTACGTTCCGAAACGCGTCGTGCGTCTCGGCGGTCGGCCCGTCGAGGCTCACGCCCATCGCGGTGATTCCAAGATCGTGAAACCGCTCCACCGTCTCGCGTTGCAGAAGCGGCGTCGTGCTCGGCGTGATCGACACATGGATCGGAAGCGAGCGCCCGTACTCGATCAGCTCCGCGATGTCCGGGCGCTTGAGCGGGTCGCCGCCCGTCAGCACGAGCATGCTGCCGAGCTCTTGCACGCTCCGCATCAGCGCTTTGCCCTGCTCGGTGGTCAGCTCCTTCGGGTCGCGATGCGGGATGGCGCTCGCCCGGCAGTGTTGGCAGGCCAGGTCGCACGAGATCGTCGTCTCCCAGTAGACATTCCGCGGCTGTCGACGGTAGATGAATCCCTGATACTTGGTTCCTACGGTTTGAAGCTCCATCAGCCCAGCTCTCTTCTGCGAATCACACCACCGAGGCGGTCGGCCCAGTTCTCCGGGTAGCCTTCGTAGTACCGGGTCCACTGCCGGCCGGTCATCTCGCGAAACACGAGGGCGTACGCTGCGCGGGAAATAGACGGCAAGCCGACCAACGGCAAGTAGAGCCATCCAAGCAGGCGCGACTGCTGGCAGTGCCCGAGCTCGTGGGCGCGATTTCGAACGTCCAGGTCGTGCCAGCGGCTGTCTTCACGGCTCCAAAACACGATGTGACCGAGGGAGATCCCCATTCCGGCGGACTCGACGACCAGACGCCCGTCCTCGACCTCGACGTTCACGATGCGTTTTCGGGCGGCTTCGGCCCCGAGTATCGCGACTCCGAGTACGGTCTGCGGCGCCTCCCAAGCGAGCGACAAGCCTCGGCGAAGCAACGACATCCCGTGGAGACTAGCACCCCGGGCTCAGGTCACTACTCGAACAGCGCCAGGTACTCGCCGTAGCCTTCTTTTGCGAGGTCTTCCTTGGCGATGAACCGCAGCGCGGCGCTATTGATGCAGTAACGCATCCCCGAGGGCGCCGGCCCGTCCTCGAAGACGTGGCCGAGGTGGCTGTCCCCAGACTTGCTCCGGACTTCGGTTCGCGTCGACATGAGCTTCCGGTCGACGTGCTCGGTGACGTGCGCTCTATCGAGCGGTTTGGTGAAGCTGGGCCAGCCCGTGCCGCTGTCGTACTTGTCGGTCGAGCTGAACAGAGGCTCTCCGGTGACGACGTCGACGTAGATTCCGTCTTTCTTATTGTCCCAGTAGATGTTCCGGAACGGCGGCTCAGTGCCTTCTTCCTGAGTGACTTTGTACTGCAGCGGCGTGAGCTCTTTGCGGATCTCCGCGTCGGCGGGCTTGTCGAAGGACTTGCTCTTGTCGGACATTGGTTTCTTCCCTGCGGCTTTTGGTTTTTTCGGTGCTTCGATCGGTCGCTTTCCCCAGATGGACTCGAGAAAGCCTGAGCGCCCCGAGCCGGCTCGGTATCGCTTGTAGTTGCTTGGGTTCTTCTTGTAGTAGTCCTGATGGTACGCCTCGGCTGCATAGAACGGCTCAGCCCATCGAATCTCGGTCACGATCGGAGCCTTGAAAATCTTGCTCTTCTCGAGCTCGCGTTTCGACGCCTCAGCAAGCTCGCGCTGTTCGGGGTCGTACGCGAAGATCGCCGTGCGATATTGCTTCCCGCGGTCCGCGAACTGGCCGCCGTCGTCGGTCGGGTCGATCTGTCGCCAGAACACCTTGAGCAGATACTCATAAGAAACTTGCGTCGGATCGTACTTCACCTGAACCGCTTCGAGGTGCCCCGTTCGGCCAGCGCTCACTTCCTGATAGGAAGGTGCACGCTCCTTGCCGCCCGTGTAGCCCGATGTGACGCTGACCACGCCGTCGAGTTTCTCAAACGGCGGTTCCATGCACCAGAAACACCCGCCTGCGAAGGTCGCTTTGGCGAGCTTGCCATCGATCGCCGCCCCGCTGGCTTGCTTGCCTCGCTTCGGCGGCGAATCCGCCCGCGTCGATGCGACCCCGACCGCCACCAAACTGGCAGCGAGAAGAATCGGAATCCCCCATGAAATCGTACGCCAGCTCTTCATTGCTAAGTCCTTCATCTAAGGCTCAGCCTCCTTAACGCCAGAGCTGGCCAGATGTTTCACAAAACAGCGCGGCAGCTGATTTCCCGGGGCTATTCCTTGGCGACGAATAGGGTCTGCGTCGGATAGGCGAACTCGATCCCCTCGTCCTCGAAGGTACGGTAGATCCGGAGGTTCACCGCCTGAAGGATGTCCATGTGCTGCATGTAGTCCGAGGATTCGACGTAGTAGACCGTCTCGAAGCTCAGCGCGGAATCGCCATAAGAAGAGAAATGGGAGCGGTCGAAGCGAGCGCCCTGTTGGGCGTCGATCGCCGAACGAATGAGTGACGGAATCCGTTCGAGCTTATCCGCGGGCGTTTGGTAGGTGACCCCGAGCGAGAAAACGACGCGACGCTGCTCCATCCGTCCAAAGTTGCGAACCCGGCTCTGCAGCAGATCCGAGTTGGAGAACACGAGCTGCTCGCCCGAGATGCTGCGAATGCGCGTGGTCTTGATGCCGACGTGCTCGACCGAGCCCGCCAGGTCGCCGACCACGATGAAGTCCCCATTGACGAACGGCTTGTCCAGGACGATCGAGAGCGAGGCGAATAAGTCGCCGAGGATGTTCTGCACCGCGAGGGCGACGGCGATGCCTCCAATGCCCATGCCGGCGACGAGTGCCGTGACGTCGACTCCGAGATTGTCGATCACCAGCAAGAACACCACCACCCAGAGGATGAGCCGCCCGACGAAGCTCAACGCATTCATCGTCGTTCGGTTGGCGCCGTCTTCCTCGATCTTTCGGTAGTGTTCGAGCCAGATTTGGAGCCCGGTGCTGACCCAAACGCCGACCTGGAGAAAGGACGCAATCATCAACCCGCTCGAAACGATCGAGCGGACGTCGGGCTCGAGATCCAACGAAAGCGAGCCGGCGAAGACAGCGACGACCAACAAAAAGAGCAGCTTCGTCTTTCGTAGCGAGCCGATGACGATGTCGTCGATCATCGTCTGGGTTTTCTTCGCGATGCGCTGCATGCGAACGACGAAAACTTGTTCGACGAGCCACAGCGCCATCAAAACGCCAGCGGCGACTGCGAGGGCGATCAGCCAGCTTCGTACTTCGTTTCCGTAGAACGCATCGGTGAGCTCAAACACCCTGGCTTTTTGCGATGGGTTGCCGCGTGAAGCAACCCTCCAAGTGGTCGTTCACCAGCCCCATCGCCTGCATGAAGGCATAGAGCGTCGTCGGGCCGACGAAAGACCAGCCACGGCGCTTGAGCTCCTTGCTGAGAGCCGCCGACGTGGGCGTTTTTGAAAGCTTCATCAGAGCGATTTTGGTCATCCTCCGCGGGCGCTCGTCCGCGGGCGGCCGATGTTCCCAAAAGAACGCGGACAGAGAACCGTACTCCTCTGCGAGGTCGATGGCTCGCTTGGCGTTGTTGATCGTCGATTCGATCTTGCCGCGGTGCCGGACGATTCCGGCGTCCTTTAGCAGCCGCTCCACGCTGCGCTGGTTGAACCGCGCGACTTGCTGGTAGTCAAAACCTGCAAATGCCTTCCGGAAATTCTCGCGCTTTCGCAGGATGGTCAGCCAGCTCAAGCCTGACTGAAAGCCTTCGAGGCAGATCTTCTCGAAGAGCCGGACATCATCGTGCACGGGCCAGCCCCACTCCTCATCGTGATAGGCGGCGTAGTCCGGCGTGCTCGCACCCCACCAACAGCGAGCAAGCCCGTCGTCTCCACGAACCAGTCCTTGGGGCAAGCGCGGCATGGATGCCGAGCTTAGTTCAATCCCCGATCGAAATCGCCTGCTCTGGGCAAGCGTCGACCGCGTCCTGGAGCGCTTCGCGGAGCTCCTCGGGTGGGTTCTCTTCGAGGATCACCAGGCTCCCATTGGGGGCAAACGAGAAAAGCTCCGGGGCCGCACCGCGGCACTGCGCGTGTAGCTTGCACTTCTCTCTGTCGAATATGATTTTCATGGCTCACCCTTTTCCGAGGTCTTTGGCCGAGCGAAGGCCACGGGGCTTCCTTCCTATCGAGCTTCCAAAATCGCCGGGAACTTTTTAAGGCCGCGCGTGAACGATGAGGACACGTATTGCAGCTCCTTGCCTACGGGGATCCGAATGCTCTTGACCCGCTCGGTCATCTCTTCGAGTGAAAGGCGCACTTCGAGGCGCGCAAGGGAAGCGCCTAAGCAAAAGTGAGGGCCGAGACCGAACGAGAGATGTTTCGCGTCCTTTGTGAAATCGCGAAAGATATTGAACGTATGAGGGTCTTTGTACTTGCGTGGATCCCGGTTCGCGGCGGGATAGGTGAGGCCGACCATCTGGCCTTCCTTGATGACCTTGCCGTGCATCTCGTAGTCCCGCGTCGCAGTGCGATACATGTTCACGAACGGGCAGACCCAGCGAATGATCTCTTCGACCGCGTTCGGAATGAGGGACGGATCCTCAAAGAGCGCATTGTATTGCTTCGGATCTGCGGACAGCCGCTCGAGGCCACCAGCGATGGCGCTGCGCGTCGTTTCCGCTCCACCGACGTTGAGCAAGACGTGCTCGAACAGCAGCTGCGATTCGTCTAGCTTCTCGCCGTTGATTTCCGCGTTGATCCAGATCGTGAGCAGGTCGCTGCCCTTACAACCCGCACTGATGCGATCCTGATACATCTCTTCGTGATGGATGCAGAAGTTCTCGAACGCGTCGTTGACCTCGTCGGTGACGTAGTCGGGGCCAGATCCGCCGATCATGATTTGGTTGATCCACTGCTGCACCGAAGCGCGCTTCTCTTCCGGGATGCCCAGCATGTCGGCGATGAGTCGCATCGGAAGCGCGGCCGCCAGGTCCTCGACGATGTCGACCTCGTCCTTTTGGAGCATGTTGTTCACGAGCTCGGTGACGATCTCGCGGGCCCGGTCATCCATCTTGCGCATTTGACGTGGCGTGAACCCAGAAGAGACGAGAGCGCGCTGCTTGCTGTGCTGCTCACCGTCCTGGTAGATCATGCCCGGGTCCGGCGGGATGTTCGGCCGAACACCCTCACCATTGATGAAGGTTTCGGTGTCGCGCTCGATCGCGACGATGTCGTCGTACCGGAAGACCTCCCAGACCTCGTTTTTTTCGTCGAAGTAGAGCGGCTCATTCTCGAGGAAGTGGTCGTACATTTGGTACGGGTTGTCGTGCGTCGACGGGGCGCAGAAATCGACATTCTTGAACTTCGCTGGGCACTTGTTTTCCAAAGGATCCTCCGTATACCGGCCGAGGCAGATATAACTTTACTTCATGTAAACTAACACCAGTTTAGAACAAGTTCTATTCCGGTCAAGCCCAATGACCAGCCATGACCAAACGACGACGAAAAAGGGGACAGTCCCCTTTTCGCCGTTTGCGACGATGACGAAAAAGGGGACTGTCCCCTTTTCACCGTTTGCGGGCCATGATCGCCCAGGTGCTGGACGGCATGAAGACGCCGTCGTCGCGCAAGTAGGGCTCCATGAGCTCGCGCAGGTCGCGCCGTATTTCGGGAAGCTTGCGTTGGCCTTCGGCGCCGGCTTCGCGGACGATTTCGCCGGAGGGGCCAACCAGGATCTGGTAGTCGATCGCCTCTTCGAGGTCAGTCCCTACACAGACGTCCGCGTCGATGCGCTTGAAGACATCGACCTCCGAGAACCCGGCGGCTTCAAGCATCGCGCGATCGGTTTCTTCGCCAGCCATCGAAAAGGGGCCCGGGCCGCAAGTCGAAGAGGCCTCGCCCGGGGGCGGGAGGTGTCGAAGAACGACTTCTTTGGCGGCTCCCCAGCAAGGGTTCTCGGCAAGCGAGCGCCAGACGATCAAACAAACCTTGCCTCCCGGCTTGAGCGCGCGGTTGGCGTTTCGAAGGGCCCGCACAGCGCTCTGGAAGAACATCACACCAAAGCGCGAGTACACTACGTCGAAGTAGCTCTCCGGAAGGTCGCATATCTGTGCATCGCCTACTTCGTAGCGAACGTTTGCGGCGCCTGCTTCGTCTCGCTCATGGTTCGCGATGTCGAGGAACGCGTCGGTGCAATCGATGCCCACGACCTCACCGCTGGGTCCCACGATCTTCGCGATCTCGAGGGCCGTTTCGCCGAATCCACAGCCGATGTCGAGGACCTTGTCGCCTTCGCGAAAACCGAAGGCATCATAGGCAATGTCACTGTGAATCTTTCCGTTGCCCGAGAGCAGGTGCCGAAAGCGAATCCACTTGGGCGTCAGGATCTCGTTCCAGCATTCAACGAACCCGAGATTGTCGGTCGCGATTTCGCTCATGGCCGGTCCTTGTCGTCGGTGCTCAAGAACACTTCGTGAACCGTGAGCTCGTTCGGCCCACGAAACATCTCTTTGGGCGGCCGGTTTCGGTGCGCTTCGGCGAACGAGGGGCTCGTCGTCCAAGCGACGAAATCGTCGAATGATTTCCACCAGGTCTTGACCTCGTAGTAGCCGCTGCTGGCTTGCCCACGCGTCCACTCTCCGGTCTGGTGGTCCAGCTCCATCGGCCGCGGCCGGTGCACTTCGTTTCGAATGAAACCCTTGGCTTGATCCACCAGGTGAACGCGCTTCCGAAAGCGGTCTTCGAAGTCGATTTCGTAGCCCTCGGCTACCGGGATGCGATTGGTCACGACGATCATGCCCGGAGCATACCCTGCTTCCTCGCCGTCGAACATCGGAGCGACTGTGCTAGGAAGGCCCCGTGACCGATTGGCAGCTCAAAAAGCATCCAACCTTCCCGGGTGTCCCTGGTCCCGTGCTCATCGTTGTCATGGACGGGGTGGGGTGCGGCGCCTCGAACGAGGGCGATGCGGTCTGGCTTGCTCGAACCCCGACCCTCGATCGGCTCGCCGGGATGTCCCTGACCACTCGCCTTCGTGCGCATGGCACCGCCGTCGGTCTGCCGAGCGACGACGACATGGGGAACAGCGAGGTCGGGCACAATGCCTTTGGCGCCGGGCGGGTCTTCGATCAGGGGGCCAAGCGCGTTCAGATGGCCATCGACAGTGGTGAAATTTTCGAAGGCGAAGAGTGGAAGAAGCTCGTGCTCCGCGTCGGCGAGAGCGGGGAGCCGATGCACTTCATTGGCCTGCTCTCGGACGGCAACGTCCACAGCCACATCAAGCACCTCTTTGCGATGTTGCGGCGCTGCAACGAAGAGGGCGTGCAACACGCGCGCGTTCATATCTTGCTCGATGGGCGCGACGTCCCCGAAACCAGCGCGCTCGAGTACGTCGAAGCGCTCGAAAAAGTGCTTCACGACCTCAACGAGCAAGGCGGCCGCGACTACCGTATCGCATCGGGCGGCGGCCGAATGTTCATCACCATGGATCGCTACAACGCCGATTGGTCGATGGTCGAGAGGGGCTGGAAGCATCACGTCCTCGGCGAGGGCAGGGGTTTTTCGAACGCCACCGAGGCGATTCAAACGATACGAGACGAAAATCCCGGCATGATCGACCAGGACCTCTTGGCTTTCGTGATTGTCGACGCGGAGGGCAAGCCCATCGGCCCGATTCGGGATGGCTCAGCCGTCGTACTCTACAACTTCCGGGGCGACCGGGCGCTCGAGCTCACCCGCGCATTCACCGAGCCCGAGCTGAGCGAGTTCGACCGCGGCCCGATTCCAGACGTCGAGTTCGTCGGCATGATGGAATACGACGGCGACCTCAAGCTCCCGCGTCACTATCTCGTCCAGCCGCCCAAGATCGACCGGACGATGGGCGAGTACTTGGCCCGCAACCAGGTCAGCCAGTTCGCTTGCAGCGAAACGCAGAAGTTCGGTCACGTGACATATTTCTGGAACGGCAACCGCAGCGGCATGTTCGACGAAGTCTACGAAGAGTACGTCGAGATACCGAGCGACTTGGTTCCATTCGAACAGCGCCCCTGGATGAAAGCAGCGGAAATCACCGACGCAACCCTCACGGCCATGCGGCGGGGCGGCCTGCGGCACGGGCGCATCAATTACGCGAATGGCGACATGGTTGGCCACACCGGGAACCTCGATGCGTCGGTCATTGCCGTCGAAGCGGTCGACCTCTGCTTGGCGCGGATCATCCCCGCCATCGAGAAGCTCGATGGTGCGCTCATCGTGACGGCCGACCACGGCAACTGCGACGAAATGTTCGAGGTCGACAAGAAGTCCGGCGACTTCAAGCGCAGCAGCACCGGCGAGCTCAGAAACAAGACGAGCCACACCCTCAACGCCGTTCCTTGTTACGTCTACGTGCCGGGCAACGACAGCCTTCGTCTGAACGACCAAGTCGAGAACCCAGGCATCGCCAACATCTCCGCAACGACCTTCGAGCTCCTGGGGTTCGAGAGGCCCGAAGGCTATGAACCTTCGATCTTGCGATGAACCGCAAGCCCGCGCGGCGGAATCAGCGGTAACGCGTCCGCAGCTTGATACCGAGGAAGTCGGCGATCTGCTGAGCGTGCGCACGTGGAATCAAATCGAGTCGGCCTTCGACCACGGCGCGGGCCCTGGCGTGTGGCTCGCCCTTGAGCGCCGGAAGCACGATTTGGCTCCAGGCCAATAGGGTCTTGCCATCGGCGCCGTTCAGGGCGAACGTGAGCACCGGCTCGAGGCGCTTCTGATAGGCGACCGAGGCGGTGCAGAGCGCCGCAAACGTCTTGACGAGGCCATCTTTGCCCACGTCGTTGGCCTGTTCGAAGCTGCCCTTGAGCACGTCGAGTTGGCGAGCGACTCGGGCGGGCGCGATCCGGGCAATCGCGGGAAGCGCTTCGGCCGAGGTCTGCACGACGCGCTTGTTGGACGAGGAAATGCCCTTTGCGAACTTGGCGACCAGCGGCACCACGAGCTCCGGCTTCTCGACGATGACTTCACTCAGCACGCGGGCGGATTGCGTAGCAGCGGTGCGTGGACCTTCCATCATGGTCTCACCGTGCTCGGCGATCTTCGATTGGGGGCTCTCGTCCCCAAGGATCTTCTGCGCGACCCCCGAAGCACCACCCGATGCAGCCTTCTTGGTGGGCTTTTCGTTGGGAGTGTCCGTTCCTTCTTCCCTGCTCTGCTTTTTGGTCGTCATTCGGGTCCTCGAAGTGCTTCAACGATTTGCGGTAGCGAAATTTCGTAGCGCCACGAGGTGCCGCGGTGTCCACCGTCGAACTCCTCGTATCGAACCGGCAACCCACGCTGGGTGAGTGCATCGCTGAGCGCCCGCGCTGCGAAGTGTAGCCCGTGCTCATCCCTGTTGCCTGCATCGACGTAAATAAGCGACATTCTTTGCAAAGCAGCTGCGGAGCCGTCGATTCGCCGAAGCGGATCCTGCTCGAGCCATCTTGCCCAGATATCGTCTCGGAGCTCGCCGGTCGCCGGGTTCATGGGGATCTGCGCAAAGGGGAAGGTGGTCCGGTCGGGCGAATACGCGGCGGCGGCCGCGAGCACGAAAATCGCGTCGAACTCGGTCGCATTCTCGGGGCCGGCCACCGGGATTTCTCGGGCGAAGGGTTGGAGGCCGCCCGCCCTGTCGATTGCGATCGCCGCACTCGTGAGCATCGGCCTCATGCTGACGCCAAAAGCGGCATCGCCCGCGTGACTGCCGATCACAGACACGATCTCGGGCCGGTCCATCCCGAGACGCAGCGCACCGAAGCCACCCGAGGAGCGCCCCACGACGGCGCGCGCCTCACGGTCCGGGATCGTTCGGAACTCCGCGTCGACGAGAGGAAAGACCTCTTCGGCCAGATAGGTCTGGTACCGACCGGTCCCCTCTGAATCGATGAACTGCGAGCCGCCCCATCGGTTGAAGCAGTCCGGAAGCACGAGAATGGCGGGCTTGCACGTCCCTGCGGCGATCAGCCGGTCGAAGAGCTCGATGCTGTTCGGCTTCCAGGGGCTCCAGCCCGCGATCGAATGATTGGTCGAGCCGAAACCAGCAAGCATCATCACCACCGGGAATCGGCGGGTCCCGTCATACTGCGGCGGCAAATAGACGTACAGCTCCCGTTCGTAGGGGTCTCCGAGCGGATTGTCGCGCAGACAGAAACTCTCGTGGGATGTTCGAACGACGCGGCCCTTCATTTGCGGCATTCGCATAGCACACTCGCGCTGCCGCGACGGGAAATACCCTGATTTCGCTACATGCGATCGACGACGCCGATGCCGACGAGCCCGAGCCCGCGGCGGATCTGCCTGGCGGTCAGCGCCGTCAAGCCAAGGCGGCTTTCTCTCGTCGGGCCCTCGGCATCGAGCACCGCGCACGCTGCGTAGAAGCCGTTGAACGCCCGCGCCAGCTCGTAGATGTGTTCACAGATCAGGTGGGGTTGGCTGGTTGCGCCCGCCTGGTACACGACGTCGGCAAAACGCAGCAAGTGCTTGCCGAGGGTTTGCTCCTCGGGGGCATCGAGGGTGATGGTCGCGCTGCTCGAAATTGCGGCCATGTCGAGCCCGCCCTTGGCGAAGATCGACGAGCAGCGCGCGTAGGCATATTGCAGATAGGGGCCGGCATTTCCCTGGAACGAGATCATCTTGTCCCAGTCGAACTGATAGTCGCTGAGTCGGTTCTGCCGAAGGTCGGCGTACTTCACTGCGCCAATCCCGACCACCCGCGACACCTCGTCGATTTCCTCGAGTTGGACCCGGAGTCGTCCCTCCGCAATCCCTTCGTCGATTCGTTGCCGCGCGCGCTCCTTCGCCTCTTTCAGAAGCGATGCGAGCGTAATCACTTCACCGCTGGCATCTCGCGTCCGTAGGGGCTTGCCATCCTTTCCGAGCACCGTGCCGAAGCCGATGTGTTCGAGCTCCATGTCGGTGTCGAGCAAGCTCATCACCGCAAAGAGCTGCTGGAAGTGCAGTGCCTGGCGATTGTCGACCACGTAGAGCGCGCGGTCGGCACGCAGCTGGCGCTTGCGGTGCTGCACGGTGGCGATGTCCGTCGTCGAATAAAGAAACGCGCCGTCCTTCTTTCGAATGATGAACGGTGTCTTCTGCTTGCGCAGCGATTTCGGTGCTCCGTCGATCTCGCCCCAGAAGATGCACACCGCGCCGTCGTCCTCGCGCGCGATCCCTCGCACGAGAAGATCGTCGACGATGCCTGGAAGTGCATCATGGTACGCGCTTTCGCCGAGCCACAGGTCGAACGAGACACCCAGCTCGGCGTACAGAGCGTCGAGAGAGCCGCGGCTCACCTCTAGGAAATGCTTCCAGAGCTCGAGGTTTTGTTCGTCGCCATTTTGGAGCTTTGCAAGCTCGGCGCGTGCCCGCTCCGCAAAGGCCTCGTCCTCGCCGGCCCGTTCGGAGGCGAGCTTGTACACGCGTTCGAGCTCCTTGATGGGGTCCGACCCCAGAGCAGTTTCGTCCCCCCATTCGCGCATCCCGACAATCAACAGGCCGAACTGCGTCCCCCAATCTCCGATGTGATTGTCGCGAACGACGTCGTGGCCCATGAACGACAAGACCCGCGCGATCGCATCGCCGATGATCGTCGAGCGCAAGTGCCCCACATGCATCTGCTTGGCGATGTTCGGGCTCGAGAAGTCGACGACGATTCGTTCGACGGCTTCGACCGCGGGCACCCCGTCTCTTTTCGGATCGCGAAGCGCGTCGGTGAGCTTCGAGCCGATCCACGCCGGCGCGAGGTGGATGTTGACGAAGCCAGGCCCTGCGACTTCCGCTTTCTCGATCGCATCGATGCCCGCCAAGGCCTCTGCGATCGGTTGCGCCAGCTCACGGGGCGGTTTCTTCAGCTCTTTTGCAAGCGGCATGGCGCCGTTGATTTGGAAGTCTCCGAACTTGGCATCCTGCGTAGGCCGAATGAGCGCGGGCCGCGGTCCGTCGAGGTCGAGCGCCTTTGCGATGGCTTGGGAGCCTAGGGATTCCAGGTAGCGCTCGAGGAGCATCGGCGCAGGCTTACGAGGTAGACAGCATCAACGCCACTGCGCCCCGATTCGTGGACCGTTTCGGGCTGGATCGTCGCAGTGGCTCCATGCAATTCAACCGTCACGACGAGCACCTCACCCGCCTTCGCGTTGCTTCGATGGCCCAGCGTTTCTGTGCTGTGCACCTCACCCCCAAGCTGAGGAGGGGCAGCGCGCGGTCGCTTGGATTGGTTGGTTTGTGAGGAATCGCACCCGCGAATAGGGCTATCGGCTCCTTGACGAAAAGGCGAGGTGACCTCACGTTTCTTACGGCTGGCATCCATCGGGGCCTCATCACGTAATCACGTGCCTATGCCCGAGGGTGACCTGCTCAGAGTTGGAGGCAGTCGTGGCACAAGCAATGAATCGCTATCGTGCGGATCTACGAGACTTTCGGTTCCTGTTTTTCGAGCAGTTCGAACTGCAGTCCGTCCTCGGGAAGCAACCCTTCGCCGAGTGGGGCGCCGGAGAGTGCGACATGGTCTTGGACGAAGTCTACCGCTTCGTTTGCGACGTGATCGGCCCCCTCAACGCGAGCGGGGACGAACAGGGCTGCAGAATCGAAGACGGACGCGTCCTCACGCCCAACGGTTTCAAGGGCGCCTGGGACAAGCTCTGGGAGGCGGGCTGGCGCACGGTCGCGGCCCCTTCGCGCTGGGGCGGCCAGGACGCGCCAAGCATGGTGGGCTCATTCGTCGAGGAAATGCTCTGCGGTGCGAACACGGCGTTCACGATGTACACCGGCCTCAGTCTGTCCGCGGCGGAGCTCCTCGTGGAGTTCGGCACCGAGGAGCAGAAGAAGAAATACGTTCCAAAGATGCTGAGCGGCGAATGGACGGGGACCATGTGTCTCACCGAGCCGCATGCCGGCTCTGACGTCGGCTCCGCGTCGAGTGGCGCTAGCCGAAACGATGACGGCAGCTACAGCGTCCAGGGCACCAAGATCTTCATCAGCGGCGGCGACAACGATCTCGGCGAGAACGTCATCCACTTGGTCCTCGCGCGCATCGAAGGCGCGGAGCCTGGGACGAAGGGTCTTTCGCTCTTCATCGTGCCGCGGCTCCGAATCAACGAGGATGGCTCACTCGGCGACAGCAACGACGTCACGGTGCCTTCGATCGAGCACAAGATGGGCATCAACGGGTCGGCTACCTGCGTGATGAACTTCGGCGACGAAGGCAAGTGTGTAGGAGAGGTGGTCGGCGGCGTCGAGCACCAAGGCATTCGCCAAATGTTCCACATGATGAACGCGGCCCGCATTGGCGTCGGCATCCAAGGCCTCGCGGTCGCCTCGGCCGCGTACCTCAGCGCGCTCGAATACGCGCGCGAGCGCAAACAAGGCGCGAGCGTCAAGCAGTTCAAAGACGCCAACGCTCCCCGCGTTCCGATCCTCGAGCATCCAAACATCCGCCGAGACCTTCTGGGCATGAAGGCCCGCGTCGAAGGCGTGCGTGCCCTCGTGATGAAGCTCTCCAATCACGGAGACCGCTTGCGCGCTACGCAGGGCAAGGATGACGAGTCCGAGGCCTACCACAAAGGCCAGGTCGATCTCCTCACCCCGCTCGTGAAAGCCTACGGCACCGATGCAGCGTTCGAGGTGTCGAGCCGAGCCATTCAGGTCTACGGCGGCCACGGCTACCTGAAGGACTACCCGGTGGAGCAGTACTGCCGTGACTCGAAGATCTTCCAGATCTACGAAGGCACCAACTTCATCCAATCGATGGATTTGGTGAGCCGAAAGCTCGGCCAAGCCGGCGGCGCCAACACCCAGGCGTTCTTGACCGACATCCAAAATTTCATCACCAACAACAAGGACACGCCCGAGCTCAAAGAGGGCATCGGACACCTGCAGAACGCGCACGAAGCGGTGGCCGCATCGGTCACGCAGCTCATCGGCTGGTACAAGGGCGGCAAGCTCGAGCACATCCCCCTCGCAGCCGAGGACTTTCTCGTCATCATGAGTGAGCTTGCGGTCGGTTGGCTGCTTCTAGACCAGGCGTCCATCGCCTTGAAGAAGCTGCCGGAGACTTCTGAAACACACCCGGACCACGCGTTCTACTTGGGCAAGAAATTCGCGGCGCAGTACTTCGCCAACAACGTGCTCACCACTTTGCCGAGCCGCGTGAAGCGGCTGAGCGCCATCGATACGCTCCCGGTGGAAATCCCCGACGAAGCATTCGCGACCGTCTGAGCCCGCGCAGCTACCCGCTGCCAGGCCTAGGTCTTGCTAGGTTTTGGCTTGGCAGTCGGCGCAGAGGCCGTAGAGCTCGAGCTTGTGGCGAACGAGCTTGAAGCCAAGCCTCGAGGCGACCTTGTGCTGGAGGTCTTCGATGGCGTCGTCTTCGAACTCGACGATCTTTTCGCACTCCACGCAGATCATGTGGTCGTGGTGTTCATCCGCCCAGGCAACCTCGTAGCGGGACACCCCGTCGCCGAAGTGACGCTCGAAGGCGAGCCCGCAGTCCTTCAGGAGCTTGAGCGTTCGATAGACCGTCGCGTAGCCGATTTTCGGCTCGTCGAGCCGCACCTCCTCGAGCAAGTCCTCGATCGAAAGGTGGTCGGAGCTGGCGAAAAACTTCTCCGTCACCAGGCGCCGCTGCTCCGTTGACCGCAGACCATGCTTGGCCATGTAGTCGTTCAGGCGAGCACGGAGTTGCTCGACGTCGTGTTCGGCGGTGGCTCCCATTCGTGCTCTCTACCCATAGCTCTCCTAAGGTAACATCCCGAGTTTGTCCATCCCCATGGCGAAACACGACCCCCAAGACGACCGAATTTCATGGGCGATTCGATTGTCGCCCTTGCTCGCCGCGCTGATCCTCGCGGTGCTTTGGATCGCCGGTGCGCCGAGCTCGATTCCTGATCTTCGTTTCAGCGCGCCCGTCGTCGCGCGCCCCGGCACCACGATTGGTCTACGCGTATGGCAATTCGATGAGGACGACGAGGGCTACACCGTCGTCGCTTCTCCGCCGGTCGTCGTCGAGCTTCGGAATGCGGCAGGGATGCCGCTTGCCAGCACGGAGCTCGCCCAGTCGCTCGTTCATGGACGGGAGGGGCAGCTTCGCATCCCGACCGGATTGAACGAAACGCTGTCGCTGCTGGCTACCGCCCAGATCGATGGGGAAGAGGTGACCGTGACGCGGGCTCTCTACGTGCGCGAATCGATCGACTCCCGCCTGCCGATTGGGCGCACAGTCACCGCCTTTCAGGCTTACGAGCTCGGGCCGATCCGCATGTCGGATTCGAGGCACGCCCTCGAGTTGCTCGACCCTCGCGTAGAGGAGGGCGCCTGCGTCCCCGAGCTTCGCTGCATGCTTTCGGTCTGGGTCGGCAAGCAGGACGTCAGCGTGCGGCTTCGATCCCTCGCGGGTGTGGGAGGAGACCCAAGCGTCATCCGTGCATCCAGTGGATTCGCGCGTTTTCCGATCGTCGTGTCAGGCAGCGAGGGCCGAGTCGACGTCGAAGCGCTCGACCCGGACGGCAACTTGCTCGCGGCACGTGAAGTTCGGCTCCCGCTGGTGCCGGGCGGCATCGTGGCTCGCGCATCGGCGAACGGCGACCGCATCCGAGTGGACTGGCAGCAGCTCGGAGAGCGGCGCGCCGTTCTCGTCGACGTCTTTCAGGGCCGCCGGTGGGTCCACGCGCTCTCGCTCAGCCCCGATGACCCGTACCTCGCCGCCCCAGGCCCGGGCGTCTGGCGCCTCCAGATTCGAGCCGATCTCTTCTCGGACAACACGGCCGGCGTCTCGTGTTTCGTGGTCGCCGACCCAACTGGTCCCGACCGGGCGCGCGCCGCGGCCACGGTCGTCCTCGCGGATGCCGATCGGCGAGGGCTCGATCCACTTGCCCTGGCGATCCTCGATGGTGCACTTCCGGAAGCGTCCGTCGACGACGCGATTGCGGCCTTGTTTGCGGTGCCGAGCTTCGACGTCGTCGCGGTCGGGTCTGGGATGAGCTCCCGGCTGGGCGTCGACCAAGCCGTCGAGCTCGAGCAAGAACGCCGGCGTTGGCTAGCGGCCGCGGTGATCTTCCTGATCGGTTTGATCGTCGCGGCGGTCTTGCTGCGGGTCGAGCTTCTTGCACAAGCGCGCGCGCGCCAGCTCCTCGATGCGCTTGGCGACGGGGCCTCGCCCGCACCGAAAGTCCCTTCCTCGGGCCGCGGTCTTTGGGCCTTCGTGCTCTTGGTCTTCGTGCTGATGGCGGTGCTCGCGCTCTCTAAGCGTTGGTTTTGACTGTCGTTTGCGCCGCTCGCCCGGCCGACCTAGATTGCAGCCGTGTTCAATTCCGTCCTGAAGAAGGTGCTAGGCACCAAGCACGAGCGCGAGGTGAAACGCATGCAACCTACGGTTGCTGCCATTTCGGCGCTCGAAGGCGAGATGCAGAAGCTGTCGGATGCTCAGCTACGCGGCAAGACCGCCGAGTTCAGGCAGCAACTCGACAACGGCGCACCGCTCGATGATTTGCTCGTTCCCTCCTTCGCGGTAGCAAGGGAGGCCGGCAAGCGCGTCCTCGGAATGCGCCACTACGACGTTCAGCTCGTGGGCGGCATCGTCCTGCACCAGGGCAAGATCGCGGAGATGAAAACTGGCGAAGGCAAGACGCTCGTCGCCACGCTTGCCTGCTACCTGAACGGGCTCGAAGGCAAGGGCGTTCACGTCGTGACCGTCAACGACTACCTCGCGAGTCGTGACGCCGAGTGGATGGGCAAGCTCTACGGATTCCTCGGTCTGAGCACCGGCGTCGTCGTCCCGGGGCAGAGTAATCCCGTCAAGAAGCGCGCGTACAATTGCGACATCACCTACGGCCAGAACAACGAGTTCGGCTTCGACTACATGCGCGATAACATGAAATTCAGCATCTACGACTACGCGCAGCGTGATCTGAACTTCGCCATCGTCGATGAGGTCGACTCGATTCTGATCGACGAGGCACGCACGCCGTTGATCATCAGTGGCCCGGGCGAGACCGCGAGCGAGAAGTACAAATTGATCAACGAGGTCATCCCAAGGCTTCGTCAAGAGGAGCACTTCGACCTCGATGAGAAGAACCGCAGCGTGACGCTCACCGAAGATGGCATGGAGCGTGCCCAGGAGCTGCTGGGCGAGCGCGGCCTTCTCGGCGGCGACGGCAACCTCTACGACCCGGCCAACCTCGAGACCCTCCACATCTTACAGCAATGTTTGCGCGCCCATGCCCTCTATCACCGGGACCAGCACTACATGGTTTCCGAAGACGGCAAGGTCATGATCATCGACGAGTTCACCGGCCGCGTGCTCCCCGGGCGCCGATGGTCCGACGGCCTTCACCAGGCGGTCGAAGCCAAAGAGCAGGTGCTCATTCAGAGCGAGAATCTCACGCTGGCGACGATCTCCTTCCAGAACCTTTTCCGGCTCTACAAGAAGCTGTCCGGCATGACCGGCACCGCCGACACCGAAGCGACCGAGTTCCACAACATCTACGAGCTCGACGTCGTCGTCATTCCGACCAACAAGCCGATCGCGCGTTTGGACGAAGAGGATCTGATCTACAAGACGGAGCGCGAGAAGTTCCGTGCGCTCTGCGAAGAGATCGAAATCTCGCACAAGCGGGGCCAGCCCGTGCTGGTTGGTACGACGAGCGTCGAGAAGTCGGATGCCGTCGCGCATTTCCTCAACCGTCGCGGCGTTCCGCACAACGTCCTCAACGCCAAGCAACATGAACGTGAAGCCTACGTCGTCGCGCAGGCCGGTACGTCCGGCGCTGTCACCGTCGCGACGAACATGGCCGGCCGAGGCACCGACATCGTGCTTGGTGGCAATCCTGAGATGCTCGCCAGGATCGAGGTGCTCGAGAACCTACCGCAGGATGTGCTCGCCGATCCCGAGCGCCGAGACGCCGAGATCGCCAAGGCCACCGAGCACTTCATTGCCAAGTGCAAGGAAGACGCGAAGGCCGTCAAAGACGCCGGCGGCCTCCGGATCATCGGGACCGAGCGACATGAATCGCGCCGCATCGACAACCAGCTCCGAGGCCGCTCCGGCCGTCAGGGTGATGCGGGCGCCTCGCGGTTCTTCCTTTCACTCGAAGATGACCTGATGCGGATCTTCGCAGGAGAGCGAGTGCAGTCCATGATGGACCGGCTCGGGATGGAAGAGGACATTCCGATCGAGCACCGCTGGGTGACCCGCGCCGTCGAAAACGCGCAGAAGAAGGTCGAGGAACGCAACTTCGACGTCCGAAAGAACCTGCTCGAGTACGACGATGTGATGAACCAGCAGCGCAAGAGCATGTACGCGCTGCGAAAGCAAGTCTTGCGCGGCGAATACCGAACCGTTCCTTCCGACGAGCAGCGCAAGGCTGGTGTGGAACCAGAGCCGCTGGTCGACCAGATTGACACGGCGCTCCTTTCCCGGGTCACCAAGGTGATCGAGAACATCGTGAAGTTCCATTCGCATCCACTTCCGGATGCGGGCCTCACCGAAGCCGAGCTGCCTGGGCACCGCAAGCGAGCAAACGAGTCCGATCTCGCCTCGCTGACCGACGTGCGAGTCGAGTACCTCGAGAAGGACATCTATCTCTGGTTCGGCTGCGTGGTGCCGCTCGAGGAGTTCCGAAGCGATCCGGTCGGCGCCTATGAGCGCGTCGAGCAGGCCGTGGGCATGTCCCTGAGCGAGCAGAAGGAGCGCCTGCTCGATTTGGTCGACGAGATCGTCGTCACGATGGTCGACCACGCGTGCCCACCCGGCAAGCACTACGAGGACTGGGACCTCGACGGCCTCGAGCGCGCATACAAAGACCAATTCTCGATTGGTGCAACGGGTATTCACGAGATCAGCGACCGCGACGAGCTCCTTCGCAAGCTCTACGCCGACGCGTCAGCCGTCCTCGAGCGAAAGGAGCAGGAGTTCGGCACCGAGAACTTCCTTCGCTTGTTCCGCGATTTGTACCTTCAGGAGATCGACAAGCAGTGGATGGACCACCTCCAAGGGATGGACCACTTGCGTGATGGCATTGGCCTGCGCGGTTACGGGCAACGCGACCCGAAGAAGGAATACCAGCGCGAGGGCTTCGACATGTACCTCGAGATGGTGCAGAGCGTGAAGTCGTCGGTCACCCTCGCGATGTTCACCGTCGAGCGCGCGGGCGAAGAGGAGCTCAGGCAGCTCGAAGAGCAGCGTCGCCAGGCAACCGAAAAGCGCCAGCGCCAGATTCGCACGAGCCATCAGGCCGGTGGGGAGCAGGGCGGAGGGGGGCAGCCGTCAGGTCCCAGCAGGCAGGCTCGCCGTGCGGCGGCCAGGAGAGGAAGGCGCGCAGGTGGCCCCGGTGCCGAAGCTGCGGCTGCTCCGCAGGGCCCCGCACAGGCAGCGACCGTCAAGCGAGACCGCCCCAAGCTCGGTCGTAACGATCCTTGCTATTGCGGCAGCGGCAAGAAGTACAAGAACTGTCACTACCGCGAAGACCAGGCAGCGGCCTCGCCGCAGTAAGCAGCTTCTGGTAAGAGGCACGCCATGAGCGGACGGGTGAAGGGGTTTCGCTTCGCTGGTGTACACGGCGGGGTCAAAGCAGGCGATGCCTTGGATTTGGGTTTGATCTTTGCCGACGAACCTGCCGTCGCCTCGGGCGTCTTCACCAGGAATCGCGTGCGTGCTGCTCCGGTGACGGTCAGCGAGCGCCGACTGAAGAGCGGGCTCTGCCAAGCGGTCCTGGTCAACAGCGGAAACGCGAATGCCTGTACTGGAAAGCAAGGGCAGCAAGCCGCGCTGGCGTTGACTCGCACCGCTGCCCGATCGCTTCACGTTCCGAGCTCGCTCGTGGTTCCAGCCTCGACCGGCGTCATTGGCGTGCAGCTGCCACGCGAGAAGATCGAAAGGGCGATTCCTCATCTCGTGGAGGATCTTTCGGAGGCTGGTGCATCGCGGTTCGCCCGCTCCATCTTGACGACCGATCGCGGACCCAAGGTCGCGCAAGCCGAGGTCAAAGTCGGCCGAACGACATGCCGCGTTCTAGGCATCGCCAAGGGCGCCGGGATGATTCATCCAAACATGGCGACGACCCTCGCGTTCGTGATCACCGACATTCCCGTTCGTCGGGCGACGCTCTCGAAGCTCTTGCGACACGCGACCGAGCTCAGCTTCAACCGTGCCACCGTCGACGGCGACACCAGCACGAACGATTCGATCTATGCGCTTGCATCGGGCGCAGCGACCCATCGAGCCATCGACGAGAAGAGCGCGGCCGGTCAGCGCTTCCGTGGCGCGCTCATCGAGGTACTCGAATCGTTGGCCAAGAAGATCGTCGCCGACGGGGAGGGCGCCGAGCACCTCGTACGGATCGAGGTTCGCGGCGCCCGAACCGACGCCGATGCCGTACAGATCGCCCGGACCGTCGCCGGCTCCCAGCTCGTCAAGACCGCACTCCACGGCTGCGACCCGAACTGGGGCCGTATTGTCGCGGCAGCCGGCCGCTCAGGCGCACGTTTCAATCCTGATCACGTTTCGGTACAAATCGGCCAAGTTTCGATCTTCGGGGACGGAACGCCCATCATGACGCCAAAAACCGAGGCCAAAGCGGCTGCGACGATGAAGCGCAAGGAGTACCAGATCTCGGTCGTCGTTGGGCCTGGGCGGGGGCTCGGTCATTATTGGACCTGCGACCTAGGTCACGAGTACGTTCGGATCAACGCCGACTACCGGACGTGACTCAAAACGATGCTGCAAAAAATCACCCTCCTTTGTGCCATGCTGCTCGCGATCCACGCGACCGCCGGTGCCGACAAGAAGAACGACGCTCCCGCCAAAAGCGAGCCTGCCGCCGAAGCAAAGCCCGCGCGCTTGTGCATCAAGGACCAGAAGCTCGAAGGTGTCGCCCGTCAGCTGGCAGAGCTTCAACAAATTCCCCCTTCGCCCGAGCTCATCAAGGCCGCGCGTGAAGCTGGGGTCGACGCGAATCCGGTCTACGCCAAGTTCGGCGTCACCGGTGAGTTCGACAGCTTCAAAGTCTGGCTCGAAGATTTAAACGAGACTTCGGACGCGCCGCTGATCTGCGGCCGCGCCCGATCGGGGGAACGTATCGTTTTGGTCGCCGCGGTGCGGGCCGGTGCGCTCGCGGAGGCGGGACGCAACTATCTTCACGCCGAGGTGATCGAGGATTTCCGAGATCCCTACCTCGTCGTTCGGGACTCCACCGGCTCTTCGCGACGCATCGCGGTCGACGGTGGCGAGTTCGGTTCGACGATCTCGGTTCCGGTCGAGTGGGGGCGTCCGCTCTTCGTCCAACTCGTTGCAACCGGTCCCAACGGACCTCGACCGGTCGCGGAGCGCTGGGTCGGCAAGATCCCAGAGGGGCCGGCGACGCGAAGCGGCTCTCAATCCCCAGAGGCATGGCTCATGCAGCTACGGCGCGCGGCAGACGCTCGCTCGCTGCGGTCGAACCGACTGCTGAGTCAAGAAGCGACCAGCCACGCACAAATGGTCTGTGATTCAGGCCGATTTGGTCACGAGCTCGACCCCAATGGCGACCCTGAAGCGCGCCTGCTCAAGCGTGGCATCGAAGCGCGCGTCGTCGGAGAGGCGGTGGCGCGGGCGGCCACCATGCGCGAAGCGCTCCACGCGATCGAAGACAGCCCGAGTCATCGCATGACGGTGACCGACCCGCGATTCACCGACGCCGGCTATGGCAAAGCCGAGGATGAAAAAGGCCGCACGTGCGCGGTCATCCTCTTGGCATCGTGGCCGCGCAAAGTCCCCTGAGCTCAGGGCGCGATCGAGCTGGGTTCTTTGACCCGGTTCGAGCCGGCGTTGTGCGCGGCGACGAGAATCTGCGCGAGCGCCAGACCCGCGACGATGCTGCCCACCGTACCGGCCAGGATGGCCGCGATCGTCGGTCCTTCGATGCTCGCCGACCCGTGGTCGACCGGCCAGAGCCCGCTCGCAACGAGCAGAGCGATGTGCACCGCATACAGCACGAGCACGGCCACCGCCCAGACGTGGGAGCCGCCTCTGGTGCTGCTGTCCATGAAGGCCATGAGGGAGAGCAGCGCCAAGAGCCCGAAGCCCAAATGGGTGACCGCTGGCGCCCACGATTGCCAATGGCCATCCAGCATGATGAGGCTCTCGTGACCCTCGGAGGCAAAAAACCACGCGCCCAAGGCTAGGACGCCGAGCGTCACCGCCAGGCGCGCCAGCCGTGCGCCCCGGTAGTACGCCCGAAAAAGCAAACTTCCACTGAGCAGGATCGTAGCGCTGGCCAGGAGCACGCCGTCGGGTGCGATCCCCTCCTGCGCTTGTTGCCAAAGAGCGACTCCGGTCGCGAGCGCGCCCGCCGCGAAAATCGCAATCGCGCGCCCCCGATAGGACATCGGCGTGAGGGCCATGGTGGCGGCCATGATCAGCAGGGCCAGGGAGACGAAAGTGAGCGGATGGATGCCACCGCTGAGCAGCACGGCTGGCGCACCGAGCGCACTCAGCACCACGGTCGTCGCGCGCAGCGCTTTTTCGCCCGGGCTCGATGGCCGCATTTGTTCGCGAAGCAAATCCGAGGCGAGAATGGGCGGCCCCGGCGGAATCGGCACGTTTGGAAGGCTCCCGCCGGTCTCCAACCTGGGCGTCGACGCCGCCACGGGCTCGCTTCGCGATTCGGTCGCGGCGGGCTCCACTTGGCGACTACTCTCCGTGCCGTTCTTCTTGCGGTGAAGTGGCAGGACCGGCGCGGGCTCGCTCACTGGCTCGCGCTCGCGAATCGCCGTTTGGCTGACGGTGAGGCCTTTGGGCTCGGCGGCCTCCGGGTCGGAGAGCGCGACAACCGCGGCCGCCCGGCCGGCCGTCGGGGCCCCTGCCTGAGGGGGCGGCGTCCCGCGTGGGCGGTCGGGCTCAGTCCGCGCATCGCTCAGTCTGAATTCACGAGAGATCGGTACCACCGGCTTCCCGCCAGGAACCGGCTCGCCACACGTGCCACAGAACGCGTCCGTCCTGAGCACCTTTTCTTCGCAGCTATTGCACTTGGGCATGGAGTCCGGCCTACACCGTTGTTGAGATCATACGCGGCAGAGCAAGCGCAATTCAACCTGCGTGGTAGGGGAATGTGCGCTTATCGGCCTTGTCGAGCTCGCGGTTGTGCGAACCACGACAATCGGGTGCGAGCCTATGACACAAATGTCCTACCGATGAGGTCGGTGGCGAAGAAAACCTCGGTTTTGTAGGGAAATTCGAGTTGGCATCGGGATTGCAAAGTTCCGTATCGCTTGCTTATGACCCTTCGCCGTGCACTTTCCAGCTTGCCCGGCATCCGCACGGCGTTGGGTCGCTCTTTTCACGAAACATTGGGAAATTTCGTCCTAGCTTACTTGCCCTAGCTTATCGACTCTAGCCTCGATTCTTTCGTTTGAAATGGGTCACCGATTGGTGGCCCATTTGCTTTTAAGCACAAAACCATCGCCAACGAGAAAGGCCCGCCCCCCAAGGACAAACTGGACAAAGCTGAAGGAGCGGGCCGTTCGCACGGGATGGTCAAGAGAGCCTTCTCCGGCGCTGCGGGCGGTTAGCCAACCTCGCTCAGGGCGTCCTTGGCATGAAGCTTCTCTTTTTTGAGTTGATGGAGCTCGAGCTCTTCGTCCGGAGTGAGACTCATGCGGCTATCTAGCGCCGCGACGCGCTCCGAGAGCGCTGCATGCTTCTTTTCGAGGTGCGACTTCTGTCGCTCCGGCGGGATGGTTCGAGCTGCGTGCTTGGGCATGTCACCTCCGAGGTCTCCAGTGGGTTTTCAAGCCAAGACGTCACAAAGATATCAACCAAAACGGGTCGAACGCCAATGAAGCGAGATGGGAGCGCGCGACTCCGCCTTGTCTTCATAGTACGGTCGTCGCCCAAAATGATCAATCCCACATTGGGGATTTGAGCTTGCCTTGTGTCTGCGCCATCGGGATGAATACTGCGCGACTGGGAGCGTTTCAGAACTTGATGGTCACGAGACTTCTTTGGATTTTGAGTTTTTGTTTCGTGCTGGTTTCGCAGCCCGGCGGCACCGGCGCAGAAGAGGCCACACCGCTCGACCCCGCTGTGGTCGTCGGCTTGGTTCAATCGTTCTACGACCAAACCAAGACCTTGAACGCGGAGTTCCAGCAGACTCGCTACACCCGCCTCTACGACCGATACGATCGGGCGAAGGGAAAGGTGGTCTTCAAAAAGCCCGGCATGATGCGCTGGGACTATGCGAAGCCAAACGGGCAGGTCTTCGTGAGCAACGGCAAGACACTGCTGATCTACCAGCCGCCCGAGGAAGGCGAGAAAAACGGCCAGCTCATCGAGCGCGCGCTGGACCAGGATCAACTCCCATCCGCGTTTTCATTTTTGATCGGCAGCGGCAAGCTCGAAAAGGATTTCGAAGTCCGCCTCCTCGAGCACGACAACGAGAAGTTCAAAGGCGGCTATGTGCTGCAGCTCATTCCGCGCCGGCCGACACCGAACTACGAGCAGTTGATCTTCTACGTGCGGACATTGACGACCGACGGCAAGCGCGCGGGCATCGTACAGCGCGTTTTGATCATCGACTCGGAGGGGAACCGCAACCGGTTCGACTTTTCGAAGATCAAGTTCAACCGCGACGTTCCCGACAAGCGCTTCAGCTACCGTGCTCCACGAGGCACGCAGAAGGTCAAGCCCTGAGCAAAGGCTCGGCAACGCTGCGGTCATGCGCCCGGAGGATCGCCTGCCGCAGGGCGAGGGGATCGTTTGCTGGGACCAGCTCGACGTCCGGGTGACTCCGCATCCGCGCTGGGATCGCAGCTGCTTCGCTCGCGATGATCGGAAGCGCACGTGCCTGGGCCTCGAAGAGGACCGTGGGTAGACCGTCAAGCGGACTCGAGGGCACTACGATGGCGTCACATGCGCGAAAGAGTGCTTCTTTTCGTTCGCCCGCAACCCAGCCTTCGAAGATCGCGTTCACGCGAAGGCGGTGCGCCAGCGCCCGCAGCTCGTCGCGCTCCGGGCCGTCCCCGGCGACCCGGATGCTGACCGGCCTGGGAAACGCGGCGATGGCGTGAAGAAGCCCCGCGAGGCCCTTGACGGGAACGAGGCGCCCCAAGAAGAGCAATGTGAAGCCCTCGATGCCGAGTCGGCGGCGCAGCGCTGGGCGGGGCTCGGCCAGCTCCTGCGGCGGCTCGATCGGCATCGGGCCGACGTGGCTGCGAACCCGATCCGGATCGAGCCCCGCCGTTTCCAAAAAGCGCTCGCGGAGCCCAGCGCTGAGGAACCACATCGAGCTGGCCCCGCCGGCGATCTCCCGTGCAACCGCTCGGCCCCTCGGCATCTTCGAGAGCCAGCGAACGTCGGTTGCATGGCAGAGACAAAGATGCGGGCGCCCTCCCGCCGTTTTCGAGGCGACCCAGCCGCTTGGAATGCACCAGGAGCTCAGTAAGGCATCACAGTCCGCGAGCTCGCGCCTCGATGCGCGATAGAGCGCAGCCGTGAAGGCCAGCGCGCCGAGCCACCGAACCGGCCGTAGACGCAGATTGTCCGGTGCCCCGCTCCCATAGAAAGACTGCTGAAGCGCCCGAGGCCGTGCATACGGTACCCAGCGCACCTCGATACCGGGCCAGCGCGGTGCTGCGCCGGAACCCCGCGGCTCCGGGGCCAAGACGCGAACCGTATGACCCTGCTCGACCATCCTCCGCGCCGCGGTCAAGAGAAACACACCGCTGCAGTCACCCTCGAAGCGCGGGAAGCCCGTGGTGACGAGGCCGACGTTCATCCCGTGCCTCACTCCACTGTGACGGTCTTGGCGAGGTTGCGGGGCTGGTCCACGTCGGTGCCCTTGTGGTCCGCCACGCAGTACGCATAGAGCTGCAGAGGGACCACCGTGACGAAGGGGCTGAGCGCTTCGTGGGTTTGTGCGACCTCGATGAAACGCTCGCAAAGTGCCTGCCCCTGCGTGTCGCCCTCGACGGTCACGCCTAGGATCCTCGCCTCGCGCGCACGGGCTTCTTGCAGGTTGCTCGAGACGCGTTCGTAGTGCGTGTCCTTCGGCATGATCACGATCACCGGCACGCGCGCATCGAGAAGCGCAATCGGCCCGTGCTTCATTTCGCCCGCGGCGTAGCCCTCCGCGTGCACATACGAAATCTCTTTGAGCTTGAGAGCGCCTTCGAGCGCCATCGGGTAGCTCAGGCCGCGGCCGAGGAACAGTACGTCCCGGGCATCGGCGAAGTCTCGAACGATGTCGCTGATCGTCAGATGCGTCATCCGGAGCCGCTCACTGATCACCTGCGGAATCCGCGCTAGCCCTTCGACGAGCTCGCCGGCCTGCGCGTCGTCGATCTCACCGCGACGCCGGCCGAGCCAAATGCTGAACATCAGCAGGTTGGCCAACTGGGTGATGAAGCATTTGGTCGAGGCAACGCCGATCTCCGGCCCAGCGTGCGTGTAGAAGCTCGCGTCGGCCATCCGGGGAATTGCGCTCCCGTTGACGTTCGCAATCGCCAGGACCTTAGCTCCGCGTTCCTTGGCTGCTTTGGCTGCCATCAAGGTATCGATCGTTTCGCCCGATTGACTGACCGCAATGACCAGGTCGCCTTCGCCGACGACCGCGTCGCGACCACGGAACTCGCTTGCGAGCTCCGTGATGGCCGGTACCTTTGCGAGCGCTTCGATCCAGTACCGCCCCGCGATCGTCGCATGATGGCTGGTGCCACAGGCAAGCAAGATCACCCGTCGAATGCTCTTGGCGTCCTCGTCGCTGAGGCCGATCTCGGGCGTCGCGATGTCGGCGTTCTCGCGGTCGAGCCTGCCGCGCAAGGTGTCTTCGAGCGCGCGGGGTTGCTCGAAGATCTCCTTGAGCATGAAGTGCTTGTAGCCATCCTTTTCGGCCATCACCGGCGACCAGGAGATGCTTCGTGGCCGGCGGCTCACTTCGGTGCCGTCGAGCTTGGTCAGCGTGAAACCCTCCGCTTCGAGCACGGCAATTTCACCGTCCTCCATGAACACCATTTGGTTCGTGTATGGAAGCAGCGCCGGAATGTCGCTGGCGCAATAGGTTGCGCCAGCGGACACCCCGATCACCAGGGGGCTTGCGCTCTTGGCGACCACGATGCGGTCTGGCTCCTTCTCCGAGAGAACAGCGATCGCATATGCCCCCGCGACGTGCCCAAGCGAGCGCCGAATCGCGGTCACCAGATCATGTCCCGCTTTGGTCTCGCGGTGAATCAGATGCGCGATGATCTCGGTATCGGTGTCGCTGCTCATCGTGAAGCCGCTGGCTTCGAGCTCGGTCCGCAGCTCCAGGTGGTTCTCGATGATCCCGTTGTGGACGACCGCTATCGGGCCCGCCACGTGCGGGTGCGCGTTGACCTCCGAAGGGCGGCCGTGCGTCGCCCACCGGGTGTGCCCGATCCCGACGGTGCCAGGGAGCCCTTCTTTGAGAAGTGCCTTTTCGAGATTTCGAAGCTTTCCGACCGCGCGGACGATCTCGATACCGTCGTTGGCGTGAACGGCTAGGCCCGCCGAATCGTAACCCCTGTATTCAAGCCGCCGAAGCCCATCGAGCAGGATCGGTGTGGCCTGTTCGTCACCTACATGACCAACGATTCCGCACATGGTCTGACTCTACTGGATGGGGCCGCGCTGTGCACCAGAGCTGCCCTCTTTCGGCCGCTTGTCCTCGAACTTCGCTTTCAGCTCGCCGTCGGGGGAAACCACCGTCACCGGTCCGAATTGTTGAAGGGACTGAGCGAAATCGGCTGCCTGGCCGACGATCACGACCAGGGCGTCCTTGGGCCGGACGTAGTTGCGTGCAGCGTACAGGGCCTCCGAGGCGCTGGTCTTTCGAATCGCCTGGCGGTAGCCGTCCCAGTAGTCGTCGGGCAGCCCGAAGGTCCTTAGCTCCACCACCAGCTCGGAAAGCTTGCCAGGCGTATCGACCTTCAGAGGGAACGAATCACTCAGGTATCGCTTCGCGTTCACAAGCTCTTCGGGCTCGGCGGCCTCCTGGCTGATTCGCTCGAGGTGGTCGAAGAACGCGCCGAGCGCTTCGTTCGTCACCTCGGTTCGTACCGACGCATAGGCGACGAAAGGGCCGATCTCCACGCGCCCGCTAATCGCGCTGTACGCGCCGTACGTAAGGCTCCGCTTTTCGCGAAGGTCCATGAAGAGCCTTGACGCCGCCGAGCCACCCAAGACCTGGTTTGCGACGACGAGCGGAATCCACTCGCGGTTTGCTCGCGCGATTGCGAGATTCCCGAGGTAGATCACCGATTGCACCGAGCCGGGCCGATCGACGACCAAGATTTGCCGATCGGAGGGCCGCGGCGGTTCGGCGTAGGTCGGTGCTGCGCGCCTTCCCGCGTTCCAAGATCCCAGCGTCTTTTGCGCAGCCTCGGCGACCCGGGCGGGATCGACATCGCCCGCAACCACCAAGAACGCGTTTTTGCCCACGAAGTGCTCGCGATGCCAGCGCGCCAAGTCCTGGCGCTGTACCCTCTTCACCGCCCGGGGGTTGGTGTCGACCGTTCCGTAGGGATGCTTCCCGTAGAGCTGTCGGTAGAACGTGCGGCGCGCGATGTAACTCGGCTCCCGTTCGGAGAGCGCCAAGCGATCGAGCTCACGCCGCTTGAGCTTCACGAGCTCTGCAGCGCTGAAGGCAGGCGTGCCTGCGACTTCGGCCAGGATGCCCATGACCCGATCGAACTGTTCGGTGAGCGCGCGGACGCCCACATAGGTGTTCTCTTCATCCGAGCTGGCCCAGAGGTCGGCTCCTAGGAACTCGATCTCCTCGGCGACTTCTGCACCCGAGCGCTTCGTCGTGCCTTCCTTGAGCATCTGGGCAACCAGGCCCGACAGCCCGGGAAGTTTCGCCGGGTCCGATTCGGCTCCGCTTCGCACGACCAGCGTCGCATACACGACCGGGAGTTGGTCGGCGACGATGGTGTTGACCGGCATCCCATTGCTCAGCTCGGCGACGTGCACCGTCGGAAGCGACATGTCCGTGGCCTCGGTCGGCGCCGGCGGAGACTGACGCTCGGGCTGCGCTTCGGCGTTTGCATCCTTGGCGGATTCAGGCGCGGCGCTGCCGCTCCCCTTGGCACCACTGCACGCTGCCAGGAGCAGCACGGCGCCCAAGCCGACGACGGCAATACGAAATCGATGCCAGGTCATCATTTCTCCTTCGAATCGGGGGCTGTGCCGGGCTGGACGTTGAGCACCGTACGTCGGCTCGCCTCGAAATACGTGGCCGCCACGCGCTTGACGTCTTCGGCGGACACCGCGAGGTAGTAGTCGAGCTCCAACTTGAGCAGGTTCGCGTCGCCCCAGTAGAGCTCGTACTCGGCGAGCCGTTGGGAGCGCGACATATTCGACTGGAGGCCGAAGACGAACGCTGCGTGGATTCGGTTCTTGGCCTTTTCGAGCTCCCGTTCCGTCACGCCTTTGCGGGCGATCGCCGCGAGCTCGGCCAAAATCGCATCCTGCGCTTCTTTGGGAGCGTGCCCGCTCGCCATCACAGCCCAAGCCGAAAATAGATCCGGACCGCGTCGGTCATCGGTGCCGATGGCGACGTCCTGGCAGATCTCTTTCTCCTTCACGAGGGATTGATAGAGTCGACTCGACTCGCCATCGCCGAGCACCAAAGCGAGAATCTCGAGCGCGTAGTGGTCGGCAGTGCGGTCCGGCGGGATGTGATACGCAAAATGGAATGCCGGAAGGGTTGCGTTGGCGTCGTACATCGTCTCGGTGCGCTCTGCGTTCTGCACAGGCGGTGCCGGCTCCACGAACGCGGGCGTCTCACGCGACGGAATCTCGCCGAAGTACGTCTTGACCAGCCGCATCGCCTCCTCGGGGCTGAAGTCGCCGCTGATGCTCAGGACGGCGTTGTTTGGCGCGTAGTACGTATCGAAGAACGCTTGGACGGCTTCGAGCGGCGCATCGAGCAAGTCCTGCATGTCGCCAATGGTCGAGTGCGCGTACGGCCAGTAATCGCCGTAGGCCAGCTCGTTGATGCGAAGCATGCTCGGGATGTAGGGCTGGTTGTCGATTCGCTGGCGGCGCTCTTCCATGACGGTCATCCGCTGGTTCTCGAAGTTCTCCTGGGTGATCGAAAGGGATCGCATTCGGTCCGCCTCGAGCCAGAGCCCGAGCGCGAGCTCGTTCGAGGGCAGGGTCTCGAAGTAGTTGGTGCGGTCGTTGCTGGTGGTGCCGTTGGCGCTGCCTCCGCGGTTGATGATGAGGCTGAAGTGCTCGCCCTTGCCGACGTTGGCCGAGCCCTGAAACATCATGTGCTCGAACAGATGCGCGAAGCCCGAGCGACCCTTGGCTTCGTTTCGTGAGCCGACGTCGTAGTAAACCGAGACGGCTACCGTCGGGACGGTATGGTCCGGGTTCATGACGACGCGCAGGCCGTTTTCGAGCGACGCGCGGCTCACCTGCAGATTGGAGAGCGCAACCTCGTTTTGCTCTGCGATTGCCTCGCTTCCTATGAGGAGCGTCGCAGCGGCGACCAGCACCCCCCATGGTGTACCCATCCATACCCGGTTCATCTGACTCCCATCAACACGAGAAACGCGAAAAAGCTTCCACGGTCGCTACCACATTCACCCCTGAGGGCAAAGCGGTTGACCGCGCTCCGGCTTTTGCGACACTCCCCGACCCGCATGACCGCCGCAGTGTTATCGATTGGCACCGAGCTCACCCGAGGTGAGTTGGTGAATACAAACGCAGCATGGCTCGGCGAAGAGCTGACCAAGCTCGGATTCGAAGTCGTCGAGCACGCCACCGTCGACGATCAGCTCGAGCGAATCGTGACGCTCATCCGACGCTTTGCAGAGACGAACAGGGTCGTCGTCGTGACAGGCGGGCTCGGGCCGACGTCCGATGATCTCACCACTGCGGCGGCCGCGTCGGCCGCTGGCGTCGCGCTCCACCGTGACGAACGCGTCGTCGAAGGGATCCGGCAAAAGTTCAAAGCGTTTGGTCGGGTGATGCCCGAGTCGAACGCGAAGCAGGGCGACTTTCCGGAGGGCGCACAAGTCCTGCCGAACCCGGTGGGCACCGCGCCGGGATTTGCCTTGAGTCTGGGTGACGCGCGGTTCTTTTTCGTTCCGGGCGTGCCGCGCGAAATGAAGCACCTCTTCAACGAATCGATCCTGCCCGCCATTGCCGCGCTAGCCGAGCCCCGAACCCATCAAGTGCACATCCGCACCTTCGGAATGACCGAGTCGGGCGTGGCTCAGGCGCTTCACGGGCTCGAGAAGAAGCACGAAGGCTTGACCCTCGGCTATCGCGCGCACTTTCCCGAAATCGAGGTAAAGGTTCACGTCCGCGCCGATTCCGTGGCGGAAGCCGAGCGGCGATCTGAATCGATTGCCGATGAGGTGCGCGCGCTTCTCGGCGATGCGGTATTCGGAGGCCGTGCGGATTCCTTTGCCGAAGCGGTGAGCAGAGTCCTTCGCGACAAGGGCAAGACGCTGGCGGTGGCCGAGTCGTGCACCGGTGGAAGGGTGGGCGAGATGCTGACCCGGGTGCCCGGCGCCTCGAACTACCTGCTGCTCGATGCCGTCGTCTATGCCAACAGCGCCAAGGAGGCGGTGCTCGGCGTGGGCCAAGAGATCTTGCGCGCGCATGGTGCGGTAAGTGCGGAAACCGCGGCGGCCATGGCCGAAGGGGCGCTGCGAGTGGCAGGCGCCGACATCGCGGTTTCGATCACCGGGATTGCCGGACCCAACGGCGGCACCGAGGACAAGCCAGTCGGGACGATTTGGTTTGGCCTAGCTCGCAAAGGCGAGAGGACGATCACCAAACATCGAAAGCTTCCTTGGGGACGCGAACGGGTTCAGATCTTGGCGTCCTACGTTGCGCTCGAGCTCGTGCGGCGCGCTGCGCTAGGACGCGACCTCGACCTCGGCGAGCGCTGAGTCCTGCGTCGCGCTCCGCTTTCCACCCGCTCCGAGGTTCGAGCCGGAAGCGGGCGGCCGCATCGTTCCGAACGACTTCCATTTGAACTTGCGCATGAGCTTGTCGGAGTAGGCCTTGAAGATCGACTTCTTGACGTACGTCGCATGACGGGGCGAGTCGACGTAGTGAATCCCGCCGGAGAGCTTGGGGCGGTCGTTCTTCTTGAGCTCGTGGAACTTCGCAGCCCGTTTCGGCCTCCGCTCCTGGTCGAGGATGAAGTTGCACATCATGTCAGCCTGAAGCGTGAAAAAGTCGTACGCGCCGCCGTCGGTCTGATGAAGGCCGAGGCAGCACACGTTGTCGAACTCACGGTGGAGCGAGCTCAAGTAGAGGTCCGGGTACTTGCTGATCCACTCGAAGAGGGTCTTGTCCATGTACGGGTAGGTGACCTTGTAGCCCGTTGCGAAGACGATCAGGTCGATTTCCTCGCTGCTGCCGTCCACGAAGAACACCCGATTGCCTTCGAAGCGCTCGATGTCGGGGCGGTAGGCCAAGTCGCCATGACCCAGATGATGGAGCAGCTGCGTGTTCATGATCGGGTGGCTGGCCATCACAGGGTGGTCGGGTTTGGGCAGGCCGTAGTGGGTCAGATCTCCCACAGCCATTTTCAGCAGGAGCTCGAACATGGGGCGCTCGATGAAGCGCGGCAGCGCGACTTTGCTGGCGAAGAGGTCGGTGGGGATTCCGAAAAAGTACTTCGGGATGAAGTGGTAGCCACGACGCAGGCTGATGAACGCGCGGTCGGCGTGAAGTGCCGCGTCGCAGGCGATGTCGCAGCCGGAATTGCCGCCACCGACGATCAGCACGCGCTTTTCGGAAAACGCCTTGGGCGTACGATAGCGCACCGAGTGCATCGTCTCGCCGGTGAACTCTCCCGGATAGTCTGGGACGCTCGGATCCCAGGTATTGCCGCTACACAGAAACAGCCCCCGGTAGCGCCGCGTCTCTCCGTTTCCGAAAGTCACCAGCCAACGCTTGCCGTCGTCTTCTGGCTCGACCCGTTCCACGGGCATCTCGAATCGAATCTTTGGATAGAGGTCGTAGGCGCGGGCGAAGCTACGCAGGTAGCTGAGGATCTGCTGGTGGTTCGGATAATCGGGATAGTCCTCCGGCATGTCGAAGCCCGGAAGGTTCGACACAGTCTTGGACGAAATGAAGTGTGCCGTTTCGTACATGGGGGACCAATCGTTCTTGATGTCCCAGATCCCGCCGACGTCGTCATTCTTGTCGAACTGCTCGTAGGGGATGCCAGCGTGCTTGAGCGAGCGGGCGGCGAGAAGGCCGGCGGGGCCGGCTCCGATCACGCAGTACTGATCGGAGCGGTCTAGGATGGAGACGTTGCTGGTCATGTTCGAATATCGCATGGACCAAGTCGCTCTGCTCTCGCTGCCCAGGGCTGGTCGGGGTAGGCTACGGCCCTAAGCAGGCCCAGGGGGACACTCGGGCTGCTTTCGCACCCCTCCCTGGGCACAAACTTGACTAGTGCAAGCAAGCCGACTAGACGGGTGTTCAGTTAGTTTCACCCAAAGGAATTCACGCCATGGCCGACTCGAACCGCGAAAAAGCCCTCAACCTAGCCCTCGGAACCATTGAGAAAGCCTACGGAAAGGGCGCGATCATGCGTCTGGGCGACGAATCCGCCAGAATCCAGGTGCCGGTGATTTCGAGTGGGGCGATCTCCCTCGACCTCGCCCTGGGTGTCGGAGGCTATCCGCGGGGCCGCATCATCGAGATCTACGGCCCGGAATCGAGCGGCAAGACGACGCTGACCCTCCATGCGATCGCCGAGTGTCAGAAAAAGGGCGGCATCGCGGCCTTCATCGACGCCGAGCATGCCCTCGACCCGAATTACGCCCGTAAGCTGGGTGTGAACGTCGACGAGCTCCTGGTCAGCCAGCCCGACAATGGCGAACAGGCCCTCGAGATCGCCGACACCCTCGTCCGTTCGGGCGCGGTCGACATGATCGTCATCGACTCGGTGGCGGCCCTGGTCCCCCGCGCCGAGATCGAAGGCGAGATGGGCGACAGCCACGTCGGCCTGCAGGCGCGCTTGATGAGTCAGGCGCTTCGAAAGCTCACCGGCAACCTCCAGAAGAGTCAGACCAGCCTCTTCTTCATCAACCAGATCCGCATGAAGATCGGCGTGATGTTCGGAAGCCCCGAAACGACCAGCGGTGGCAACGCACTCAAGTTCTACGCCTCGCAGCGTCTCGACATTCGCCGCATCGGTACGATCAAAGTCGGCGACGCGGCGGTCGGCAACCGTTGCCGCGTCAAAGTCGTCAAGAACAAGCTCGCGCCTCCGTTCCGTCTATGTGAGTTCGATATCCTTTTCGGTCACGGCATCAGCCGCACTGGCGACGTGCTCGATCTCGGCGTCGAAGCCGGCATCATCAACAAGTCCGGCGCTTGGTACAGCTACGGTGAGGAGCGGGTCGGCCAGGGCCGCGACAACGCGCGCACCTTCCTCGAAGAGCATCCCGACGTTCTTGCGGCGGTAGAGCTCAAGCTCTTGCAGCAACACGGTCTCATCGAAGAGGACCAGCCCGCCGTGCCAGAGGCGAAGGAAACCAACGCAGCCGCCTCGCCGGCGCCCGCCAAGAGCGGCGCGAGCAAACGCGCGCGGCCGAACTGAACGCGTTTTCAACGCCGGGAGGCGCCGGCCCCCCAATCCAGAAATCAGCCACGAAAAAGCCCTCAAGATGCTGAAATTACAGAGTTTTTCTGAAAAGTAAGCATTGACTTTCGGGCTGGGTTTTGCTATACAGAACAGGTGCACGGAGTTGGTTGCACAGCCCGTGACGAACGGTTCCCTGCCCGCGCTAACGGCGCGGGTTTTCGTCGTTTTTGCCCCGGAGGAGAGTGATTTCATGAGCTTCAGCGTAGGCGACAAAGCGGTTCATCCTGCCCATGGTGTTGGCGAGATCACTCAAATCGAGGAGCGGCTCATCGGTTCCGATAGAATCGACTTCTATACTCTCAAGCTCGTGAATGGGAAATCGGGGACCATCCGGGTCGCGTTGAACGCGGTCGATCGCGTCGGCCTTCGGCAGGTCATGTCCCGGAGCGCCGCGAAGACGGTGCTCGAAGAGCTCAAGAAAGACGAGATGGCCGTCACGTCACAGCCCTGGAATCGGCGTTACCGCGAATACACCGAGATGCTCAAGAGCGGCTCGCCCATCAAGGTTGCAAAGGTCTTGCGCGATTTGGCGAAAGTGCGGGCCGACAAGGGTGAGCTCAGCTACGGCGAAAAGAAGCTCATGGAGCAAGCGCGAAAGCTGCTGATCACCGAGCTAGCTCTGGCCCGCCGAGTCCGCGAAGAGACCATCGAGCGCGACATCGACAACATCCTCAACTGAGAAAAAGGGGACAGTCCCCTTTTCTAGCGGCTGTTCTTTTCATCGTGGCCGGACCGGCCGAAGCGCCTCGACAGCTCCCGGAAGAGGTCGCGCAACGAAACGTCGCGGAGCACCAGGCCGACCAGCATGTGATAGGTCAGGTCGCCTGCCTCAGCGGCGACTCGCTCGTCCGATTCGTCGATGAGCGCTTGGCCGAGCTCGGCGGCTTCCTCGCGAACTTTAGCGTCGATCTTCGTTGGGCCTGCGTCGAGTAAGGCTTTGGTGTAGCTCTCACCCGCATTCGAGGCCTTGCGCTGCTGCAGCGTACGCTCGAGGCGCAAGAGCGTAGGCCCTGCGACCTCGCCCCCGGATTCGACCAAATTGCCATCGCGGTCCAGCCGCCGAAAGAAGCACGTGTCGGCGCCCGTGTGACAGGAAGGGCCGGTGGGATCCACCATGTAGATCAGCGTGTCGCCGTCGCAGTCGACCCAGACTCCGCCGACGGCGAGCGTATTGCCGCTGGTCTCGCCCTTCTTCCAAAGCTGCTTCCTCGAGCGGCTGTAAAAGTGAGCCCACCCCGTCTCGAGCGTGCGCCGAATCGCGTCCTCGTTCGCGAACGCCATCATCCGCACCTCACCGGTCTCCGCGTCCTGCGCGATGACGGCGACCAGGCCCTGGTCGTTGAACTTGAGGGTGTCGAGGGACATTTGCGGGGGGTACGCCAGGTTGGAGTGGTTGGCAACTGCGGGTGGGGGCTGGGGGACAGCGACCGTGTCAGTGGTAGCGACCGTGGTAGCGACCGTGGCAGGGGCAGGGGCAGTGGCAGTGGCAGTGGCAGTGGCAGCGACAGCGGATCAGTGCCGGACGCCCATCAAAGCTTCGAGGGTGTCCCTCAAGCCGGTCAAATCAGACTCGCCGACGTGGGCCGAGGCGCCCGCGTCGAGGGCGGCTTGCCGGTCAGCTTCGCCGTCGGCGAACAAGACCGCGCGCACGTGCTTCGTATGGCTGCCGCGCTTGAGGGCCTCGATGATCTCGGGGCCGCTAAGGTGTCCGACCATGGCGGCCAAGACGACGGCGTCGGGCGGTTGCTCACCGATTCGAAGAAGACCGTCGAGCGGGTCGGGGTAGTGCGCGACATCGAACGCGCCGCGCAGATACTCGAGAAGCCGTTCTTGCGTCTCGCTTCCATCGACGAGCAACGCCACACGGGGTCGCGCTGCGTCGAGCTCGTCTGGGATCGGGTAGCCGTACTTGCGCAGGAAATCGAGCACGTGTGGCCGGCGAAACCGAAGGTGTCGGCCGGGAGTTCGGAAGTGCGCGATTCGACCTCGATCGGCCCAGTTGTGAATCGTTTTCAGGTCGACCTGGCAGAAGCGCGCGATCTGCGACGCCGTGAACAAGTCCTTCGGCCTCTGGGATCGAGCCACCATCCCCTTTGGGTAACGGCTTGGCGCGCACCGAGACAAGGAAGAATCCGAAGAAACTGGAAAAACTGTACCCTAGCGAACAGGCGAGGGCACATCTCGCCAAGCGCCATCGTCGAAGACCATTCGTGTCGCGCCCGGCAGCACCGCATCGTCTTCCGGATGCTCCGGGTCACCAGGCAAGGCCAGAAACCAACCCGAGTCATTGGTCACGATGCGGGGGCGCACCAAGGGGGGCTTCCGCGAAAGCGCGGCGGCGATCACCGCCTCCGCATCGTCGAAGCCCGCGAGCCATTGCAGCGTTCGCACGGTGGGCGGCGCCAACTTGATTTGTCCCGCCAACATGTCGTCAATCGCGTTGGCGGGCCGCAGCCACACGGCAGACGTCGTTTCCGTCCCGTCATGAGACGCACGTTGTCCTTGGGGGATCACCGCAATGTAGAAGCGTGTATCGAAACGTCGGCTCTCCATCTTGGGCGTTATCCAACGTGCGTAGGGTGTCAGTACGGTGGAGTCGATCTTCATGTCGAGCTGGCTTGCAAGCTCGAGGAAAGAGCCCCCCCCGTGAAGTTGCGCGCGAGCCTGCGACAGGTCGGCGTTTGGTGCGGTAGCCGCGAAGAGCACGCCCGCTTCTTCGAAGGTCTCGCGCACCGCGGCGACGAGCAGACCAAGCCCCGATTCGGCGTCGGCTTCTCCGAGCGCGTCGCTGAGCGATGCGCCTGCTTGGTCGACTCGGTCGATCCAGCCGGGCGCACTGTCGCTCGGGTCGACCTTACCTCCGGGGAACACGTGTGCTCCGCCCATGAAGCCGCTTTGCTGGTGTCGGCAAAGCATGAAGGTCTCGATCCCGGCCCCCGTCTCGCGCAACACGATGACCGTTGATGCGTCCCGGATCGGTTTGCCAGCCGCGTCTGCGCTCATGATTCGTGCGAGACCAACACGTGCGTGGTCGACACGCCGATCGCGTTGGCAATTCGCGCCAATGTCTCGAGCGAGGGCGTGTGCCGCCCGGCTTCGACGCGCGCGATGTTCGGGCGGTGAATGCCCGTGCGACGCGCTAGCTCGGCTTGGGTGAGCCCGGCCGCAAGACGAAGCTCGCGAAGTCGCGCGCCGAGCCTCTCGCCATCGATAGCGATGTCGCCTTGCCCGTTGGTCGTGCTGGAGGAAGCCTGCACGGACGCGATCGTCAGCTGACAAATCCCGCCGCCCTCCAATTGGAGAACGGCTCTGGTCGCACTCGGATCAATCGTGATGCTGGTGATCTCGGAGCCGTCATCGGAGGCGTCGATCGGTCGGCGGTGAAGCGAAGCCTCGCCGTTGCCCAAGATGGCCAAGACATCGTCGCCGCAAGGGCTCAGTGTCACGAACTCCAATCGAAGGTGCCGTCGCCGATCTGCGCGTCGCGCGATGGCGGCAGCGACGCGTACGACGTCCGGCTCGCCGCTCGTGATCAGGCCATCGCAGAGCTCCGTGATGATGTCTTCGACTTCGCTGCGACCGTGCTCGATGTGGGCGATCGGCAACACCCCAGAGGCGCGAAGAAAACCTAAGGTGCAGAGGAGCTCGTCGGCATCGAGCTGCGCGCTATCGACATCGACGACGACTGCAGTTTGGCCGTCGGCCGCATTTACCAGATCGGAGGGCGCCACGACCTTGGATTCAACGCCGTGCTTCCCCAGGGCATCTCGCCACTGCTGCGCCACTCGCTCGCGCTCCGTCAACAATGTCACGCTCGACGTCATCATTCCTCCGGGTGCCGGAGCGATGAGGTGTACACTCCCAGCACAGGAAGCTCAACTGTGTATCGCGGGAAACCGCCGAACCCGTTTTGTCCAGTGGTTTCGGACACACGCCGTGGTTGACACTCGACGCTCGCCTTGCTACCCCCGTGCGCCTCTACCGGGTGGCAACTCTTCGCTCAGTTAAGGGGACCGCGCGATGTTCAAGTCGACCTGCATTTTCTCGGGCAACTCAAACCCGAGCCTCTCCGAGAAGATCGCCAACTACCTCGAATTGCCGGTAGGCCGCGCGAGGGTCTCACGCTTTTCGGATGGCGAGGTGTTCGCAAAGATTAAGGAAAACGTCCGCGGCGTGGATGTTTACCTGATCCAGTCGACCTGCGCCCCGGTCAACGACAACCTGATGGAGCTCTTGGTGATGATCGACGCGCTGAGGCGTGCGTCCGCCGGTTCCATCACCGCGGTCATCCCATATTACGGATACGCAAGGCAGGACAGGAAGGCTGCCCCGCGAACGCCGATCACCGCGAAGCTCGTCGCGGACCTACTCACGATCTCTGGGGTCGATCGCGTCGTCTCGATGGATTTGCATGCAGGGCAGATTCAGGGCTTCTTCAACAAGCCATTCGACCATCTTTACGCCATGCCGGTCTTCCTGCAGCATCTCCGGCCCAGGTTCCGCACGCCGCCTGTGTTCGTGTCGCCCGATGCCGGCGGGGTCGAGCGCACGCGCGCCTATGCAAAGCGCTTGGGCGCTGACCTGGCCATCATCGACAAGCGGCGCGAGGTCGAGAACATCAGCGAAGTCATGAACATCATCGGCGACGTGAACGGGCGCGAATGCGTGATTTTGGACGACATGATCGACACCGCCGGCACGATGACCAACGCGGCCCGCGCCCTGCAGGAGCAGGGGGCCAAGCGGGTCATGGCAGCCGCCACGCATCCGGTTTTGTCGGGTCCGGCCCTCGAGCGTATCGTGGATTCCCCGCTCGAGGAGGTCCTGGTGACCGATACCATCCCCCTTCGGGAGGAAGCGATCGCGACCGGCCGCTTCCGCGTGCTTTCCGTGGCAAGTTTGCTAGGAGAGGCCATCAAACGGATTCACCACAGCGACTCGGTGAGCTCGCTGTTTGTATGATTGGAGCATTTGAGAATGGAAACGACGACGTTGCAGGCTGAGGTCCGCGCCGGGCGCGGAAAGGGGCCAGCGCGTCGGCTGCGTGCAGAAGGAAAAGTCCCGGGCGTCATTTACGGCCCGGGCGTCGAGCCCACGCCGCTGACCCTGTCCCCCAAAGAATTAACCAAAGCGCTCCGAGGCGAGCGAGGGCGGAACGTGGTGTTCAAGCTGTCCCTAGATGGCAAGGACCAGCTGGCCATGGTCAAGGACTTGACGACCGATCCTGTCACGCAGGAGCTGCTTCACATCGATTTGTATCGAATTCTCGAGGACAAGGTGCTCGACGTGAATGTTCCGTTCCGCACATACGGCCGCTCGGTGGGCGTCGTTCAAGGCGGGGTGCTCAACGTCACGCGGCGTGTTCTGCCCCTTCGCACGACTCCGGCAAACATTCCGGTGTCCATCGAAGTGGACGTGACGCATCTTGCTCTCAAAGACACGATTTCGGTCGAGGAGATCGAGCTCCCCGAGGGCGTCGAGTGCAGCTTGAACCCCAAGCTCACCCTCGTGATCATCCTGGAGCCGCGTAAGGCCACTGCTGCCGAAGCCGAAGAGGACGCGGCCGCAGCCGCGGCAGCGGAAGCCGCGAAACCTGTCGCTGAGCCCGAGAAGGCCGCCACCTAAGCAGCTGGCCGGCCGTGAGCACGCACCTCATCGCGGGCCTCGGGAACCCAGGGCCCAAATACGCCGGCAATCGCCACAATGTCGGATTCATGGTGGTCGACGAGCTGGCGAGGCGCTGGGGTGCGCCCAGCTTCCGAGAGAAATTCAAGGGTGAGTTCACCAAGGTCAGCGTCGGCGACCATGATCTCGTGCTTCTCAAGCCGATGACCTTCATGAACCTGAGCGGCGAGTCCGTGCAGGCCGCGATGCGGTTCTTCAAGGTGCCCGTCGACCAGGTCCTGTGCGTACACGACGAGCTCGACCTCGAGTTCGGCGTGGTTCGCATCAAGGTCGGTGGCGGCACCGCGGGGCACAACGGGCTCCGCTCCATGGTCGAGCACTGCGGCGGTCCGGATTTCGTGCGCTGCCGGGTGGGTATCGGAAGGCCGAGCAGAGGACGGCCCGAGGGTTACGTTCTCAGTGATTTCAACAGCTTGGAACGGGTCGAGCTCGGTCTGGTCCTCGAGCTTGCCGCCGACATGGCCGAAACGGCGGTTCGCGAAGGGGCGCGGCAGTCGATGAATCGTCACCACAGCCGATCCTGACGACTGGCGTAGAGATGCAGATCGGCTATGCCTCGGCCTCCCTCGCTCCAGCCATGCGCTGGGGCCGACTAGACCAGGAGGACAGATGGCAAGCACAGCGGCAGCGCCCGTCACGCGATGGGCACGTGAATACGAGACGATTTACATTCTCAGGCCCGACGTCAGCAACGACGCGGCCGAGAAGATTGTCGAACGTGTCAAGGACGTCATCGCGCGTCTCGACGGCACGCTGACGAAGCTCGACAACTGGGGCAAGCGCAAGCTCGCCTATCCCATCCAGAAGAACACCCGAGGGCTCTTCGTCTATCTGAAGTACGTGGGTTTCAATGACCTCGTCGCAGAGCTCGAGCGAAACCTGCGCTTGCTCGATGAGGTCGTGCGATTCCAGACCGTTCTTCTCGAAGAAGACATCGACCCGGCTTCGGTCTCGGTGGACCCCGAAGAGGTTCAGTACCTGCACGTCGAGGAAGAGGAGCTGGCCGAGGACGCGGAGCTCGAGCGTGCCCGCAGCCTAGGGATGGTGCCGCGGGCGCCGCGCGGGATGCCGTCTGACGCCCCGGCGCCGAAAGAGTCAGCTGAAGCGGACGCCGCTGCTCCGGGCGCTGAAGCCGCACCGGATGGGGCCCCGGCCGCCGAAGCATCCCCCGAAGCACCCGCCGAAGCCCCTGCGGAAGAACCCGCCGAAGCATCCGCCGCAGCACCTGCCGAAGCGCCCGCCAAAGAATCGGCCGAAACACCCGCCGAAGCGAAATCGGCTGACCCCGATCGCGAGGAGGGCTAAACCATGGCCGATGATATTCGACAGGACTTTGACGTTGAGGCTGGCGGGCGCGGACGTGGCGGACGCAAGAAGCCCCCAGGTCATTCGCTCCCTCCCGACTTCAAGTTCGACTACAAAGACCCGCAGCAACTGCGGAACTTCATCACGGACCGTGGGAAAATCACGCCCCGGCGGATCAGCGGCCTGAACGCGAAGCAGCAGCGCGATCTCACGCGCGCGATCAAGCGAGCCCGCAACATCGCGCTGCTCCCCTACACGGCGACGAAGTGAGGCAGTCATGGCATCTACCGTCCAAATCGTACTGAAAGAGAACCTCGAGCATCTCGGCTCGATCGGCGATGTGGTGCGCGTCCGCCGCGGCTACGCTCGCAACTTCTTGTTGCCTCGCGGCCTTGCGGTGGTCGCAAGCCGCGGAAACGTCCGACAGATCGAGCACGAGAAGGCCATTCAGGCTCAACGGATCGCCAAGCTCCGCTCGGAGCAGGAGAAGATCGTCGCCGAGCTGGCCAAGGTCACGGTCATGATCGCCAAAGAAGCGGGCGAGGATGGGAAGCTCTTTGGCTCGGTCACCTCGAGCGACATCATCGAGGGCCTCACGGCCAAGGGTGTCGAAGTCGACAAGAAGAAGCTCGTCATGCCTGCTCAGACCATCAAAGAGGTTGGCAGCTACGAGGTCGGCGTGAAGCTCCCTTATGGCTTGACTGGGATCGTTCGTGTCGAGGTCAAGACCCGCGCATAGGCGTTCGGAGAGTCGAGCGGGTCGCTGATCTGTAGCCCCCAGGGCGCACACATCGCAATACCGCTTCCACCTGCTGGCGCCAGGCGCTAATAAGAAGCTCGAGGGGGCAAGACAATCACTTCCGAGCATAGAACCGGGCAGGTCCCACCTAACTCACTCGAGGCGGAGCGTGCAGTGCTCGGCGGCATCCTTTTGGAAAACGATGCGATGAACCTCGTGGTCGAGGTGCTTTCCGCCGACGATTTCTACAGCGAGGCGAACGCAAAGATCTTCGAGGCGATGAGCGAGCTGTTCCGCCGGAGCCAGCCCGTCGATCACGTCACGCTGCGTGAATCCCTGGTTCACGGCGGCAAGCTCGCCTCGATCGGCGGCGACGAGTATCTGCTCTCGCTCAGCAACACCATCCCCAGCGTCTCGAACATTCAGTCGCACGCGCGGATCGTTCGCGAAAAATCGGTCGTTCGCGCGCTCATTCAGACCTGCCACGAAGTGGTTTCCCGCGGCTATGGAGACTACGGCCCGATCGAAGAGTTTCTCGATGACTCGGAGTCGTCGATTTTTGCGGTTGCCAAAGAGCGCGCACGAAATCCCTACGAGCACGTCAAGGACGTCGTGATGCGGACGTTTCAGGAGATCCATGAAACGGCCAATCGCGGCGAGGCGATCACGGGCCTTCCGACGGGCTTCAAGAAGCTCGACGAACTGACCGCTGGTATGCACCCCGGCGACCTGATCATCGTCGCCGGGCGTCCTGCCATGGGCAAGACGTCGTTTGCGCTGAACGTGGCGCACAACGCCTGCGACAAGACCAAGGCGCCGGTCGCCGTGTTTTCGCTCGAAATGCCTAAGGGGCAGCTGGTTCGCCGCCTCCTCGGCAGTCAAGCCCGCGTCGACGGGAACCGCATTCGAACTGGGCAGCTTCACAAGGATGACTGGCCGAAGCTCGCCGACGCCGCCGGGACCTTGAGCGAATTGCCGATCTGGATCGACGACACGCCGGCAATCACGCTGCTCGAGCTTCGCGCGAAAGCCCGCCGTCTCAAATCCGAGGTTGGGCTCAGCATGGTCGTGGTCGACTACCTGCAGCTGATGCGCTCGGGGTCGCGAAACGACTCACGCGAGCAGGAGATCAGCGAAATCAGCCGCAGCTTGAAAGCCCTCGCCAAGGAGCTCGAGATTCCCGTGGTTGCGCTCTCGCAGCTCAACCGGGGCGTCGAATCCCGCGGCGTCAAAGACAAGCGGCCCCAGCTGTCCGACCTTCGTGAATCCGGCGCCATCGAGCAGGACGCCGACACGATCTGGTTCATCTATCGGGACGAGGTGTACAACCGCGAGAGCGATGACCGCGGCATTGCCGAGATCATCATCGGCAAGCAGCGCGCCGGCCCGACCGGCACATGCCGGGTGCGGTTCTTCAACGAGTACACCAGGTTCGACGACCTCGCGGAGTCCGATTACTACGGCGGCGCCTCGCGAGGGGCTGCGGACTTTCGGGATAACTAGATAGCTAGATAACTAAAGGATCGGGCTGCCGCGGGTGTTTGGGGGGCGGATCTTGGGTGGGTTGGCTGATACGGCTTGTTTATACCGCCCCGCCCACGCCCACCCGTAATCCTCCCTGCCGCGGCGGTCGCTGCGCTCCGCCTTGGCGGCGCTTCGCGCCGGGCTTCGCCCTGCGGGCTCGCGCTGCCGCCTAAAGCGCCTTCACCTCAGCAATCAGCCCCTGCAACACCTTCTTTGCGTCGCCGAAGATCATCATCGTGTTGTCGTACTCGAAGAGCTCGTTCTTGATGCCGGCGTAGCCTGGGCTGAGGCTTCGTTTGACGACGAAAACCGAGCGCGCCTCGTGAGCGTTGAGGATGGGCATGCCTGCGATGGGGCTGTTCGGGTCTTTGCTGGCTATGGGGTTCACGACATCGTTCGCGCCGAGGATGATCACCACGTCCGTGCTCCTGAACTCGGGGTTGATCACGTCCATCTCGAGAAGCTCCTCGTAGGGGACGTCGGCCTCGGCCAGGAGCACGTTCATGTGGCCGGGCATGCGGCCCGCGACCGGATGAATGCCGTACGTGACCTTCGTTCCGCGCGCCTTGAGCATATCTGCAAGCTCCCGGACCGCGTGCTGTGCCTGTGCGACCGCCAAGCCGTATCCGGGAATGATGATCACCGATTCGGCGTCCTCGAGAACCATCGCGGCCTCCTCGGGGCCGCAGGACGTCACGTTCGTGTACTCGTCATTTCCGCCGCCGCTGGTGCCATCCACGACACCGAAGCCGCCGACCAAGACATTGAGAAGCGAACGATTCATCGCCACGCACATGATCTGGGTGAGGATCAGACCCGCCGCGCCGACCATCGCGCCGCCGATGATCAGAAGCGGGTTACCGATGACGAAGCCCGCCATCGCGGCTGCGACGCCCGAATACGAGTTGAGGAGCGAGACGACGACCGGCATGTCTGCGCCGCCGATCGGGATCGTGAGCAGGATACCGAGGATCAGTGCAGCCCCGGCCAGCAGCAGGACCCAGAGGATCGAGTCGGTGCCCGCCGCGAGGACGGCCATGACCCCAAACGCGATCGACGCAAATAGCAGACCAAAGGTGATGAAATGGCGCGCCGGCAGCAGGATCGGCTGGCCGTTCTTGAGGTTCCCTTGAAGCTTCATCAGCGCGATGATGCTGCCCGTGAACGTGATGCCGCCGATGAGGATCGAGAGCATCACCGTGATCGCCTCGTCGGTGCCGACGACTTCCGCGACGGTACCGGGAGCGCCCTGTTGGACGACGAGCTTCCAGTACACCGAGGTCGCCACGAGGGCCGATGCGATGCCGCCAAAGCCATTAAAGAGCGCGACCATCTCGGGCATCGACGTCATTTGGACGCGGATGGCGAACGCCGCGCCGATGATCGTGCCGAGGATCATGCCGCCGGCAATCCAGCGGTAGTCGACGGTGCCGAGCTCCAAGAGCGCGCCGACGATGGCCAAGAGCATGCCCACAGCGGCCAAAGTGTTGCCCTGACGGGAGGTCTTGACCTTCGACAGCCGCTTGATCCCGAAGATGAACAAAACCGTGGAGAGCAAATAGATGATCGGGACCACGGTCGACTTGATGACTTCGTGGCTCATTTCTTCTTCTTTCCAAACATGCGCAACATGCGGTCGGTGACGAGGAAGCCGCCGACGACGTTGATCGTTGCGGTCACGATGGCCAGTGCGCCCAGGATGTTGGCGATGGTCGGCGGGGCAGTGGTCGCGGCGGCGACTGCGCCGACGATCGTGATGCCACTGATGGCGTTTGCGCCGCTCATCAAGGGGGTGTGCAAGGTCGGCGGAACCTTGGTGATCATCTCGAAGCCGACGAAGCTAGCGAGCACGAATACGTAGATGCCTATGAGCAGAGGTCCCAAAGTCACGTTCGGTCTCCTTTCCTAGAGAGCCTCGGCGGTTGGTCCGTGCCGGACCTCGCCGTTGTGGGTGAGTAGGGCGCCGTCGACGACCTCGTCCTCGAGGTTCAACGCGACTTGTCCCTCGGACAGCGTGCTGAGCAGGAGAGCCTGGATGTTGCGTGCGTAGAGCAAACTCGCGTCCGCAGGGGTCGAGGCGGGCAGGTTGGGATGGCCGATGATGGTCACGCCGCTCGCGACCACCATTTCACCGCTCTTGCTGAGCTCGCAGTTGCCGCCTTGCTCGACGGCCAGGTCGACGATCACCGCACCCTCACGCATCTCCTCGACCATATCTTTAGTGATCAGCTTCGGCGCCGGGCGCCCTGGGACCAGTGCCGTGGTGATCACGGCGTCGGCGGCAACGACTCTCTTCCGAACGATGGCCTGTTGGGCCTTGAGCTGCTCTGGAGTCAGCTCACGCGCGTAGCCGCCTTCGCCTTCACCACTTTCGTCCATCGGGAAGTCGATGAAGCGTCCTCCGAGAGACTCGACTTGCTCTTTGACGCTGGGTCGAATGTCGGAGACCTCGACCACCGCGCCGAGACGCCGGGCCGTCGCGATGGCCTGAAGCCCGGCGACGCCCGCACCCATGATGACGATCCTCGCGGGTTGAATCGTGCCGGCCGCTGTCATCAGCAGCGGGAAGTACTTGTCGAGGTAGGTCGCAGCCATGAGCACGGCCTGGTAACCGGAGATCGAAGCCTGCGAGCTCAGCGCGTCCATCGACTGGGCGCGGCTGATGCGCGGCACGAGCTCCATCGCCAGGGTGCTGATCTTGCGGTCGCGCAGAATGCGTACCGAGTCCAGGTTCTTGTGAGGGGACATGAAGCCGATGAGCAGCGCGCCCTCCTTGATCTTGGACGCCTCGGCCGGGGTGATTGGGTAGACCCGAAACACGATGTCCGCGCTTCCCCAAGCCGCTGCGGCGTCGGCACCGGAGACGACCTTGGCGCCGGCAGCGCGATAGTGCTCGTCGGTGAAGTGGGCGTGTTTCCCAGCTTCGCTTTCCACGATGACGTCGAAGCCTTCTTTGACGTATCGCTTCGTCGTTTCCGGTGTGCAGGCGACCCGAGTCTCACCTTCGGCGATTTCCTTGGGCACGAAAACCTGAGGCATTCATTCCTCCCGCGCGAGCCCCGTGATGAAGCAAACCCGATTGAAACAGTCAACAACCGGCCGCCCGCGTCCGGGGTGTTAGTGGCGATTTGGGCTCATGTCCAGCGGCCGTCGAAAAACCATCGGCGCACCTTTTGCGTTTGGGTGTGGCCTGCTAGATCGGGCGCGCCACACAGGAGGACAACACCATGGGGAACCGCGCGAAGCTCGACGAGCTCGCAATCAAGACGATTCGAGGCCTGAGCATGGATGCGGTGCAAGCGGCCAGTTCGGGTCACCCCGGGACGCCAATGGCGCTCGCGCCGCTTGGCTGGGCGCTTTTCTCCGAGCTGCGGCGGCACGACCCGGCCCATCCCGACTGGCCGGACCGCGACCGCTTCGTCCTCTCCTGCGGGCATGCGTCGATGCTGCAGTACTCGCTGCTTCACCTGAGTGGCTACGAGGTCTCCCTCGATGACATCCGCAAGTTTCGGCAGTGGGGGAGCCTCACGCCCGGGCATCCCGAGTCCCACGTCACGCCAGGCGTCGAGACGACGACCGGGCCGCTCGGGCAGGGGTTCGGCAATGGTGTGGGGATGGCGATGGCGGAACGGCACCTCGCCGCCCGTTTCAACAAGCCGGGGCATACGCTTTTCGATCACCGTACCTGGGTGATCGCCTCGGACGGCGACATCATGGAAGGCGTGGCGTCCGAAGCCGCGTCGATCGCCGGTCACCTGAAGCTCGGCAAGCTCGTCGTGTTCTGGGACGACAATCGGATCACCATCGACGGCAGGATCGACCTGAGCTTTAGTGAAGACGTCCTCGCCCGATTTGCCGCATACGGATGGCATACCGAAAGCGTCGACGATGGCAATGACATCGCCGCCATTCTCGCGGCGTCCCGAGCAGCGGTCGCCGACGAACGTCCGAGCTTCATTCGGGTGCGAACCATCATTGGCGACCCGGCGCCCAACAAGCGCGACTCGTCGGCTGCGCACGGTGCGCCACTGGGCGTGGACGAAATCATCGCGACCAAGCAGCTCATGGAATGGCCGACCGACTCGTTCTTCGTGCCTGACGAGCTTGCCGCTGCGGCCGAATCGATTCGAGGGCGTGGTGCAGAAGGCTTTCAGGAATGGGAGGCGCGTCTGGCAGGCTACCGCGCGGCGTTCCCGAAAGCAGCCAAGGACCTCCAGGGTGCCTTGGCGGGTGGGCTTCCGGCGGGTTGGGATGCCGACCTTCCAACCTTCGCCGCTGACCCGAAAGGCATGCCAACCCGAAAGGCGAGCGGAACGGTGCTGAACGCGCTTGCTGCCAAGCTCGATGGGCTCGTGGGAGGCTCCGCCGATCTCGCGGGCTCGAACAACAGCCACTTGAAGGGCTTTGCGAGCTTCCTATCAGGGGCCGAGGGGATTCCACGCAACGTCGATTGGGGCATTCGCGAGCACGCCATGGGTGCCGCGATGAACGGCATGGCGCTTCACGGCGGCGTGATCCCTTTCGGCGCAACCTTCCTGGTGTTCAGTGACTACATGCGGCCCTCGGTGCGGCTCGCCGCCCTGATGAAGCTCCACACACGCTACATCTACACGCACGACAGCATCGGTCTCGGCGAAGACGGCCCCACGCATCAACCCGTCGAGCAGGTCGCCGCCTTGCGTGCGATCCCGAATCTCGCCGTGTTCAGGCCGGCGGACGCCAACGAGGTTCGCGAGTGTTGGAAGGCCGCCCTCGAATGGGACGGGCCGGCGGCGCTCGCGCTGACCCGGCAGAACGTGCCGATCTTCGATCGAGACGCGCTTGCGAGCGCCGAGAAGGCGAAGCGCGGCGCGTACACCTTGCGTGAGGCGGGAGGGGGCGGACCGGATGTGATTCTCGTCGCCACAGGGAGCGAAGTCGCCATTGCGATGACCGCCGCCGATATTCTCGAGCAAGAGGGCGCGGCGGTCCGTGTCGTCAGCATGCCCTGCTGGAAGCTCTTCGAAATCCAGGACGAAGCCTACCAGCAGGAAGTCATTCCGCGGGGCGACGCGGTTAAGGTCGTCATCGAGGCGGGGATTCGCCAAGGCTGGGACCGCTGGGTCGGCAACGACGCGGCGTTCGTCACCATGGATCAGTTCGGTGCGTCGGCGCCCTATGAGATCCTTTACGAGAAGTTCGGCATTACGGTCGAGCGCGTCGTCGCCGAAGCACAGCGATTGCTGTCTTAGCTGGCCGCCGCGATCGCGGCGTCGTAGTTCGGTTCTTGAACGATGTCGGCGACCATCTCGGTGTGGACCACCTTGTTGTTTTCATCCACGACGACGATCGCGCGCGCTGCGAGTCCCTTCATGGCGCCGTCGACCATTTCCACTCCGTAGTCCTGAAGAAAGCTCCCCCGGAACGTCGAAAGCGGGACCACACCTTCCAATCCCTCGGCGACGCAGAAGCGTTTCTGAGCAAACGGAAGGTCGGAGCTCACGACCAGCACAACGGCGTTGCTGAGGCTGGCTGCGCGTTGATTGAACGTGCGTGCCGCGGTTTGGCAAACCGGCGTGTCGTAGCTCGGGTTGATCGTGAGGATCTTTTTCTTTCCCACGAAGTCTGCGAGCGTTTTCTCACTGAGGTCGCTGGCGACGAGGAGGAAGTCGGGGGCGGTGCTGCCCTTGGCAGGCAGGTCGCGATTGGTGTGAACCGGGGTTCCTTTGAGCGCGGTGGTGGCCATGATTCTCCTTCTGAGGCTCGAGTAGGCCGGTCTTATAGGGACTTCACCCAAATTACCAAGCGGTTGCCTTCGATAAAGAAATTCATTATCAATAGTAGATGAAGCGCTCCCTCGTCGATTTGCCCCTCGGCCAGCATGCCGAAATCGCGTCGATCAACTGTGAACGCCGCCTCTCGCGGCGCCTGATGGAGATGGGGCTTCTCCCCGGGACGGGGGTTCGAGTCGTGCGTGTGGCGCCTCTCGGAGACCCCATCGAGCTCCGGGTCCGCAACTATTCCTTGTCGCTGCGCCGCGCCGAGGCGGCCAAAATCGCTGTCCGGGCCGAGGAAGCGGTGTGAGCGAGGAGCTCTCCCCGCAGGTGCTGATCGCCGGCAACCCCAACTGCGGGAAGAGCACCCTCTTCAATGCCCTTTCGGGCGGGAGCGCCCACGTCGGCAACTACCCCGGCGTGACCGTCGACCGAACGAGCGCGAGCCTGCAACTGGGGTCGGAGCAGATCGAGCTTGTGGACGTGCCTGGCATGTACAGTTTGACGGCGAGCTCGCCAGAGGAGCAGCTCGCCGTCGACGCACTGACCGAAAGCAATACGCGCGCCGTGATTTGCGTCGTCGATGCGACCACCTTGGAGCGTGGGCTGTATCTACCTTTGCAGCTCATCGAGTCGGGGGTGCCGGTCGTCATTGCGCTCAACATGATGGACGCTGCCGCGCGCATCGGACTCCGCGTCGACACCGAACGCTTGTCGGAGCTCTTTGCTTCGCCCGTCATCCCCGTCGTTGCAACCAAGCGGCGCGGCCTGGACGAGCTCCTGGCAGCGCTCGAGGCGCAGCTCGAGCCCAGCCGCGGGATTACGAAACCTGAGGTGGCCTACCCAGCAGAGCTCGAGGCCGATTTGGCAACGCTTGCGCCGGTGATTGCAAGGTGGCGTCCCCAGACGCCAGCAAGTCAGCATCGCGTGTTCGCACTCTGGTGCCTGCTCTCCCTCGACGATGACAGTCTTCGTGGTGTCCCCGATGACTTGCGGAACGCGGTTGGCAGCATTCGTCGAGCAGCCGCCGAGGGGGGACGAAACCCCGACCTCGAGATCATCTCCTCTCGCTACGCTTGGCTCGACCGAGCCGTTGCCGAGACCTGCTCTGCACAAGGCCCCAAACCCAGCTGGAGCGAGCGCATCGACCGCGTGCTAACGCACCCAATCGCCGGAATATCGATCTTCGCGGTCGTGATGTTTGGCATTTTTGAAGCGCTTTTTGCAGGGGCTGAGCCACTGATCGGCGCGATCGAGACCTTCACCGGGTTCATGCAGGCGCAGTCGGCAGCGATTCTGCCTCCGGGCGTCCTGCGGGACTTGGTCGTCGAGGGCATCATCGCCGGGGTCGGAAACGTGATCGTGTTCGCACCCCAGATCCTGATGCTTTTCCTCTTCATCGGCTTTCTCGAAGACTCGGGCTACCTCGCGCGCGTTGCATTCGTGATCGACCGAGTGATGAAGGGGGTGGGCTTGCACGGTAAGGCGTTCGTTCCTCTCCTCTCCGGCTTCGCCTGCGCGGTTCCAGCCGTCATGGCCACACGGACCATCGAACGCCGCCGGGATCGCTTGGTTACCATGTTGGCGCTTCCGCTGATGTCCTGCAGCGCGCGCTTGCCGATCTACATCCTCGTCGTCGGCACGGTGTTTGCCGGGCAGTCTCTTGGATGGTTCAGTGCAGGGGCCGTCGCGCTCTTCTCGATGTACACCCTGTCGGTCCTGGTCACGCTGGCCGCTGCAGCGGTTCTTCGTCGCACGGTGCTTCGGGGCCCCGCTCCGACCTTCGTGCTCGAGATGCCGCCCTACCGCTGGCCATCCGCCCGCATTCTCTGGATCAACGCCTGGCGCCGTCTCCGCGTCTTCCTTGTCGACGCCGGCACGATCATCTTGGCGATGACGATTCTCCTTTGGGCCCTGCTGTCGTTTCCAAAGTCAACCGAGGTGTCCGAGCGCTTCGCTACGGAGCGCGTAGAGGTCCTGCAGTCCGCATCGTCCGAGACGACGAAGGCTGAGGCCTTGCATGCGCTCGATGCCCAAGAAGCCGGTGAGCAGCTCGCTTACAGCTTGGGCGGTCGGTTCGGCCATGCGATCGAGCCTGTGCTCCGGCCGATCGGCTTCGACTGGCAGATTGGCGTTGGGATCATCGGGGCGTTTGCAGCACGAGAGGTGTTCATCTCGACGCTCGGGGTGGTCTTTGGAATCGGGGAGGCGGACGAGGAAAACAAGCCTTTGCGGCAAGCGCTTCGCGATGCGCGTCATGCGGACGGAAGCCCAGTGATGACCCCGCTCAGCGGCGTTTCACTCATGATCTTCTTCTTGCTGGCCTGTCAGTGCATGAGCACCATCGCCGTTGTGAAAAAGGAATCCGGCTCCTGGAAATGGCCGGTCTTCCTGTTCGCTTACATGACCGTACTCGCGTACCTGGCCTCTCTCGCGGTTTATCAGGGTGGCCAGCTTCTTGGTTACGGCTAGGGTTTGAGTATGCCGTGGCAGCAAATCATGGCAGGGTTGATTGTCGCGTTTGCCTGTGTCTACGTCATCCGGCGATTTCGCGGCAAGAAGCCCCGTCGGCGTCGCCCGGGCGGCCCGGACGTGCCACTTTCGAGACTGACGCGAAAACCCCCGCCGTCAGATTCGTGCGACCACTGAGCAGAAGAACTAGATTGAGTTAAGCATGAGCCGATCGGCGACCATCGAAGGACTGCGGAAGTTTCGAACGAAGCTGCTGCGCGAGCGCGACCCCTGGCACGATACTTCCCGCCGGTTCCGCATTCGTCGGTTTGCCGGCCCCGAGTGCTTTCTCGAGCATCTCGAAGCGGTACGGGTCGCGCACCTGACCGACCTGCACGTCGGCCGGGTTACGCCGATGGAGGTCCAGTACGACGCGGTCTCGATGACCAACGCGGGCAAGCCGGACATCGTGGTCATCAGCGGCGACTTCGTTTGCCACAGCCAGGTGTATCTCGACGATCTCGCCGATGTAATCGGCCAGATCGACGCGCCGGTGTTCGCCGTCCTCGGCAATCACGATCACTGGGCGGGGGCGGGCCCTGTGCGGGAGGCGCTTCAACGGGGTGGAGCGGAGGTGCTCGACAATGCGAACACCACGATTCACGTCGGACACCAGGCGCTGCAGGTCGTCGGCCTCGACGATGCCTATACCGGTCATGCGGACCGGCGTGCGGCACTCAAAGGCTTGCGCGCGAATTTGCCCGTCATTGGGCTTTCGCACATCGCTGAGGAAGCCGATGCGCTTTGGGAAGCTGGGGTTCCGCTGGTGTTTTCCGGTCACACGCACGCCGGGCAGATCACGGTCGCGCGTCTGCATGAGCTCTCGGTCGGGAAGCTCGCCGGACACAAGTACATCCACGGGCTCTACGGTTCGCGCGGCACCGAGGATCCGAAGGGTGCAGTTTACGTCGGCGCCGGGGTAGGGGCCGCGATCGTTCCTCTCCGACTGGGCGAGCGCGCCAAGCGCGAGGTCGCCTTCTTCGAGCTCGGCACGCAACCGGGCGCCTTCGACGAACACCATGGCGAGCAGGAGGCCCATCCGGGACGCGTTCCTTCGGAGAAGACCAAGGAACGCCGGGCGCAGGCCGTGCTTCGCAAGCAGCAAAAGCGCGAGCGCCGCAACGGCAACGGCAACGGCAACGGCAACAACGCTGGCTTCAATTCCTGAGCCGCGATGGTCTAGCCATGGCCGGCTAAGAATTGCTCGGCCTCGAGGGCGGCCATGCAACCGCTTCCGGCCGCGGTAATCGCCTGGCGCCACTTCTTGTCCTGGACGTCGCCTGCGGCGAACACCCCTGCAATGTTGGTCTGCGTCGAATCGGGCTTCGTCACGATGTAGTCCTGCTCGTCGGTGTCGATTTGACCGTTCAAGAACGCGGTGTTGGGCGTGTGGCCGATCGCGAAGAAGAGGCCTGCCACGTGGATGTCTCGTTCCTCGTCCGTCTTCAGGTCTCTGACGCGAACCGCCTCGAGGAAATCCGCGCCCTTGGCCTGCGTGACGACGTGCGACCAGAGGATCTCGATTTTCGGATTGTCCAACGCGCGCTGCTGCATGATCTTCGAGGCGCGGAGCTCGTCGCGACGGTGAACGAGGTACACCGTCGAGCCGTACTTCGTGAGAAAGGACGCCTCCTCGACCGCGGAGTCGCCGCCACCGATCACCGCGAGAGGCTGATTGCGGAACGCCGGCAGCGCGCCGTCGCAGACCGCGCACGCCGAGATGCCCTTCTGCCAGAGCTCGCCATCGTTGGCGCCTGGGATTTCGAGCCGCTTGGCCGTTGCGCCGGTCGCGATGATGACCGAGTCGGCGCTACCCTCCTGGGCGTCGGCTTTGAAGCGGAACGGCCGGCTCGACAAGTCGATCTCATTGACCGTCTCGGTGTAGATCGTCGTGCCGAAGCGCTCCGATTGCGCACGAAAGCGATCCATCATGTCCGGGCCCATGATGCCTTCGGGGAAGCCCGGGTAGTTCTCGACGTCGGTGGTCGTCGTCAACTGGCCGCCAGCGGCGATGCCTCCGGCCATGAAGCCTTCGAAGAGCACAGGTTTCAACTCGGCGCGCGCCGCGTAAATCGCTGCCGTGTGGGCTGCAGGTCCGCTTCCGATGATCAAGAGTCGATGGCTCATGGTGCTCCTTTTTGACGCCCGGTTTATGCATACCCCCAGCCAGGAGCGCAACCCCTAAGGGATCAGATTGGACACGTGGGCGCCGATCGCAAGGGCAGCGGTAAGTCCTGGAGATTCGATGCCTATCAGATGCACCATACCAGGCTGTGACTCAGGACGGCGAATCACGAAGTCCGCGAATCCACCCGCGGGACCGACCAGCTTCGGCCGAATCCCACTATAGTCCGGCGTCAGGTGCTCCGGGCGGATTGCCGGCAGGTATCGCGCGACGGCGTCGGCAAAACGTTCGGCGCGCGACTCGTCGACCGAGTAGTCGATCGTATCGATGAACTCGGCATCCGGGCCGGCGCGTCGCGCTCCAGTGATGTCTGCAGTGATGTGAACACCAAGCCCTCCGCCCGAAGGCAGTGGATAGATCAAGCTGTTGCGCGTCTTGGGAGCGCCGGAGCCGAGCGCGAAGTACGAGCCCTTGCACGGGTACAGCTGCCACGGTCGCTCAGCCTCGGCAAGGCCGGACCTCTCCGCGACATCGAGCGCCGAAAGACCCGCCGAGTTCACCACGCGCCGAGCCAAGACCTCCATCTGGCTTCCCGTGCTGTCCGTGGTTTGAACGAGCCAGCCAGCTTCGGTCTTCCGGATCGAGTCGACCCCCGTGTGATAGACGACCATGCCGTCGGCTTCGATGATCTGGTGCACGAGGCTCGCGATGAATTCGTGCACGTCGACGACGCCGGAGGTCGGGGAGTGAAGCGCTAGCTCGCAGCGGAGCTCTGGTTCCTGATCGCGTGCTTCAGCCCCGGTCATGAGACGAAGGTCGCCTGCCCCCACGTCTCGTGCATGGCGGGCGATCGTGCGAAGACGTTCCTCGTCCTCTGCGCTCGTCGCGACGATGAGCTTGCCGGTATGCTTGTAAGGCACGTCGTGCGCTTCGCACCAGGCGTAGAGGCGACGGTTTCCTTCGATACAGAGCCGCGTCTTCAGCGAGCTTTGAGGGTAGTAGATCCCCGCGTGCACCACTCCGCTATTCCGGCTCGAGATCTCGCGTCCGGGACCCACTTCCCGCTCGAGAACCAGCACCGATTCGAGCCTCTTCGAGAGCTCGTATGCGCAGGCGAGGCCAACCACGCCTGCGCCGATCACCACCGCATCCACCGCTTCGGACATTTCCACCCCTTACAATGCCATTAGAAGGCCAGTGGATCGATGCGCGGCTCCGGCAGGTGGACCGAGAGCTGCGGCATCGGAAGCTCACGCTGCTTCCTGTAGGCCTCGTAGTGGACCAAAACCTTGCGAACGTATCGGTGAGTCTGCGTGAAGGGAATCCGCTCGAGCAGAACGTCGAGCGGGGCCTCCGCCGGACCCTCTTGAATCCAGCGACGCACGTTGTGTGGCCCGCCGTTGTATGCGGCGATTGCGAGCGGAAGATGGCCGTCGAAACGCTCAATCAGGGAGGTCAGGTACCAGGCGGCGAACTCCAGATTGAGGTTTGGGTCCAAGAGATCGGCGGGGGTGAAGTCGTCGTGGCCGAGCGTATGGGCGATCAGCTGTCCTGTCCGGGGCATGATTTGCATCAGACCCACAGCGCCTGCGTACGACACGATGTGCTTTTGATAGGCGCTTTCGACGCGCATCACGGCGAGCAAGAGATTGGGGTCGAGTCCGTATCGTTTTGCAGCCGGCACGACGAGCCACTCGTACGCGCGTGGCAGCGTTTCGATGAAGCCCGGACCCGCAAAGCCACCGGCGGTACCCATGTCGCCGAGAGTCGCCGCCACCATCGAAAGCGTCGCGCGGTCATCGTCGGAGAGATCGAGGCGCGCGGCGCGAACATCACTCGCGATCGCCTGTCTTGGTCGCCCGTCTGAACGCGCCACACAGTTCAGTCCAGCCCGCGCGACGGGCTTCCCAAGTGCCTCTCGCCAGGTCAGGTACGCCTCGAACAACTCGGCCGTGGCTGCGTCTCGCTCGCCCAGTCGAAGTAGGTCCACCGCGCGCGCGATCCACGGGTAGCTGCTCAGGTGCCGTTCGCCGATTGGCCGGAGCTGTTTGGCGAGCGCGCGGTTGGATGTTCGCGGAGGGCGAGGCACGACCTGGTCTTCGGGATTCGAGAGCCCCTCCTCTGCCGGGTTCGGGGCGCCTTGCTCCACGCGCAAAAGCCCGTTGCTGGCCCAAAGCGCGTAGTAGTCGTCCCCGGCGAGCCCGGCTTCGGCCTGCGCTCGGGCGAAAAACAGGGCCGCCTCAGCCGGCTGCTGGGCACGCTCGTGAGCTCTGGCCAGATGATAGATGGCGGCCGTTCGGTAGCGGGAGCCGGGGCGCTTCGCAATCTCATGCAGGAGCCCGATGATCGGTTCTTCGCCACCCGTCCCCACGGCAGCCATCGCAGCCTCGAAAAGAATGGCGGATGGCGCCGCGGCTCGCTTGCTCAAAGAAATGAGGAGAGCGTCGGCCTCGTCTTGAAGCCCCGCCGCCGAAGCTGCGCGAACCATGTCGACGAGCCGGTTGGTCGGAATCGACGCGTCGGAGCGGCCCGCACGCAAGTTTACGAGCTGCAGGCGCGCACGTTCGGGGTCGCGGGCCCCCACGGTTTCCGCCATGTCGTTCGCACGGTTCTCGATGTGTTGGGCCCTCGCGACGTCTTCGATCGGGAAGAGTTGCGCAGTTCGCAAGTACGATTCCGCCGCCTGCCAACGCCCCTCGTCTCGCGCAAGTCGACCCGCCAAGTAGTGAACCTCTGCGTGCGAGGTTCCTGACAGAGGGCTGTCGAGGAGCTTTTGGACCGTCGCCTTGGCTACGTCGAGCGGGCCGTTGCGAACGAGGAGACGCGCCCGGCGCACTTGCTCCTCTTCGGTCATCGAGGGCGTGTCGTGGCCTCGTGCCTTGAGGCGTGCGAGCTCGGACTCGGCCCAGGCCGCCGTGCGAGCTCCCGGGTAATCGACGCGAACCGCGTGCATCACCTGCATCGCCTCCCCGTAGCGCGATCGGCGCATCAGGCTCCGCGCCTGCTCGACGAGAAGCTCGGCCGCATTGGGCACCGAGGGGTACGTCGCCAAGAGGTCGTAGAGGGCCTGGTCCGCGCCTGGGTCATTCGAGCGAAGAAGCGCCAGCGACCTGCCGAATTCGGCTTCGACTCGGACGGAATCGTGGGGGCTCTGCGAGGCCTCTCGGAAGAATTCCGCGGCCCGCTCCGGTCGATTGCGAAGAAGCTCGAGCCGCGCGATCTGCAGCGCGATGCGGTCGCCGATTCGGGGGAGCCCCCGATGGGCCAGGTCGAGCTGCAGCCGGGCTTCCTCGTAGTTCGCTGCCAGGATCTGCTCACCGGCTTCGCGATAGGCCTCGATGGCTCGTGTCGTGAGCGGCTGAGCCTCAGCGACCGCAAATGCGTTGAAGTACGGACCGCACATGGGTCCTCGCCATGGCCTCCGGTCGATCGGTGCGGCGCTCGCGTTGGGCGCTTCAGCGATGCACATCGGGACGTCGGGCGATGCGTAGACCGGCACCGGAAGCCATGCGAAGATCAGCGCCGCGAGGGCCGCTGCTATGGGAGCGCGAAGGGCCAAGTTCCCTATAACATTGCAAATTTTTGCGGTAAGGAGCAAAGATCGCGTTGCAGTCACGACTCTTTATACGCAAACGGCCCGAGAGCGCTTCATTCCTGCAAAGGTTCGTCCGCGCCCTGCTCATCGCTCGTCTCGATTTCGCCAGCCCGATCTTCGCTCGACTCGTCTTCGACCTCGGGTCCGAGCACGGTCACGACCCCGATTCCGACGAGCAGGGCAAAGCCAATCAAGAGCAACGCGGTGCGCCGTTTTGGCGTTTCGTATCTTCCTTCGCGGGTGCCCATTTGCTCAGCCCTCGAGGTCGGCCATGGCCGTGAGAACCGCCGACACAGCGCCGTCGATCGGCACATCTTGCGACTCGTCCTCGGTACGCTTTTTCAGCTCGACGGTGCCCTGCTTGAGGCCGCGGGAGCCCACCGTCATTCTGAGTGGAATCCCCAGCAGATCGGCATCCTTGAACTTCACCCCTGGCCGCTCGGAGCGGTCGTCGAGGAGGGCGTCGACCCCTTCTGCACGGAGCGCGTCGTAAATCTCGGTCGCCTTGGTCAGAGGCGCGTCCTCCTTGCCAATCGGCGTGATGATCACCGGATAGGGCGCGACGTGGACCGGCCAACGGATTCCGTGCTCGTCGTGATGCTGCTCCATGATGGCGGCGATCAGGCGACTGACGCCGATACCATAGCAGCCCATAACGATCGATTGGCTGCTCCCTTCTTCGTCGAGGAAGCTTGCGTGCATCTTGTCGCTGTAATGGGTGCCAAGGACGAAGATGTGGCCGCCTTCGATCCCACGGTAGAGCTCGAGCTCGCCGTCGCAATTGGGGCAGGGGTCGCCTGAGGCGGCTTGCCGGATCGGCACGACTTCCGCTTCGAAGTCCCGTCCGTGATTGACGTTCTTGTAGTGGTAGGGAGTTTCGCTGGCACCCGCGATGGCGTTTGGCACGGCGACCGCATCCGGGTCTGCGACGATGCGCCCGGCGAACCCGACCGGGCCGACGAACCCGATCTCGGTACCCGTTGCTTCCTTCACCGCAGCATCGGAAGCCAGAAGCACCTCTTCGACCCCCATGTGTCGGGCCAAGCCGAGCTCGTTGACCTCGTGGTCGCCGCGAACGACCGCCAGGCAGACTTCCTCGCCAGCCACGTAGAGCAGCGACTTGAGCGTATGGGCTGCCGTGGTTTCACCGCCAAAGAAGCCTACGACCTCGTCGATTGACCGCGTGTCAGGCGTCTCGACCTTTTCGAGCTCCCCCGGTTCGGTCGAGCTGCTCGCCGGGGGCGCTGCCGAGCCGGCCTGCGCGACCTCTACGTTGGCGGCGTAATCGCAGGCGCCGCAGGCGACGATCCAGTCCTCCCCGGTCTGTGCCAAAACCTGAAACTCGGCGCTCTGCTTACCGCCAATCGCCCCGCTATCGGCCTCGACGACACGGTACTCGAGCCCGAGCCGCTTGAAGATGCGGTGATAGGTGTCGCGCATCTGCTCGTAGCTCCGCAACGCTGCTTCTTCGGAAACATCGAACGAGTACGCGTCCTTCATGATGAACTCGCGGCAACGAAGAAGGCCTGCTCGGGGTCGTGGCTCGTCGCGGTACTTCAACTGAATCTGGTACAGATTCAGCGGCAGCTGCCGATAGCTCTTGACCTCGCGACGTGCGAGGTCGGTGATGATCTCTTCGTGCGTTGGCGCCAGGTGGTATTCGCCGCCCTTGCGATCCTTGATTCGCAAGAGGGTAGGGCCGTACAGGTCCCATCGCCCGGTTTCCTTGAAGTACTCCGCTGGCACGAAGGTCGGCATGAGCAACTCTTGTGCTCCCGCTGCGTCCATCTCTTCACGGATGATCTGCTCGATCTTATGCAGCACCCGCGTCCCCAGCGGGAGAAGCTCGTAGATCCCGGCGCCAACCATGCGTGCGTACCCAGCGCGAAGCATGAGCACGTGCGACGGCATGGTCGCGTCCTTGGGAACTTCCTTGAGCGTCGGAATGAAGGCGCGCGAGTATCGCATCGCGGCGTCCTAGCAGGCAGGGCGGGGGGGTTCCACCGGGGTCCCTGCCCCGGTGTCTCTCGTTGGGAATCAGGTTCCGAGGACGAAGCTGACGCTGGTCGTGCCGGAACCGCCGATGTTCAAGGTCTGGACGTTCTTGGCACCTTCGACTTGGTAGTCGCCGGCTTCGCCCTTGACCTGCTTGACCGAGTCGAGCACCTGCCGGACGCCCGTAGCGCCGACTGGGTGTCCGGCTCCAATGAGACCGCCGCTCGGATTGATCGGGGTCTTGCCGCCAAGTGCGATATCGCCGGCTTCGATTGCTTTCCAGCTTTCGCCGGGCGCGGTGAGGCCGAAATGGTCGATTGCCATGTACTCGGAGGTCGTGAAGCAGTCGTGGGTTTCGATCGCGTCGATGCCGCCGACGTCGGCGATGCCAGCGCGCTTCATGGCGCTGGTGACCGTGCTCCGCACGTGCGGCAGGACGTACTCCGCGCCCTTGCTCTCCGCGACCTTGTCCTCGAAGCGCATCCGGGCGGTGTTGTGGCCCCAGCCTTTGATGCGCGGGATCGACTCGAGCGGCACGCCCATACGGTCGGCCCACTTCTTGGCGTACGCGGGCGACGCAAGAAGCAGCGCGGCGGCGCCATCGGTCACCTGCGAGCAATCCGAGATGTGGATGCGCCCGCCAATGCTGCCGTTGAACTCGTCCCGGCTCATCGCATGCTCGTAGTTCATGTACCAGGTGCGGGTCTGCGCGTTCGGGTTGAGCTTGGCATTCGCGTAGTTGATCGTGCTGATCTCCGCGAGGTGCTCGTCCTTGAGCCCGTAACGTTTGTCGTACTCGTCACCGAGCTTCCCGAAGAGCTTGGGGAACGGGAATTCGATGCCCTTGGCCTCGAGCTCATACCAGGCCGCTGTGCCGAGGAAGTCGCCGCCTTCTCCCGCACCGACGGTCTTCATCTGCTCGACGCCGACGACGCACGCCAAATCGTAACGATGCGCTTCGATTTCCGCCGAGGCCGCTAGGATCGCGATGCTGCCCGATGCGCAGGCCGCCTCGTGACGTGCCGTCGGAAGCCCGCTGAACGCCGGGTCGATCTCCAGGAAGAACGCACCGAGGTGCCCCTGCTTGCTGTAGAGCTCTGCGGCGAAGTTGCCGGTGTGGGCCACTTCGATGTCGCCCGGCTCGATCTTCGTTTGCTCGAGCGCGCCGAGTACCGCTTCGCGCATCATCGCGACGAAGTGCTTTTTCTCTTTGCTCCAGTTGCGAGCAAAGTCGGTCTGGTAGCCGCCGAGAACGTAGACTTCTGGAACCTGTGCCATTTCTTTCACCAAACCTTTCGCTCACGCAGCGACGAAGAACTTGCCCACATTGACCTGTGGGTCATCGAAGAAAGTCGTGCCCTCTCGGGCGTTTGCAAGTGCAGCCGGCACCGGAAGGCCAGCCTTTTCAATCATCTGAATGGTCGGCCGGAGCCCGATCGTATCGACCAAGACGCTCGGTGGCGCCCAGTTGAAACCGTAGCCCATGATGCGGTCGATGCCGGAAATGTCGTCGGTGACCTCGCCGACGCGATGGAACGAGTAGCTGATGTACCCAGCGATCACCTTCTGCGCGATCGCGGCGTACGGACCGGTTGCGGCCGCGAAGGCCTGCATGCCTTCGACGTAGCGGCCGACCCGGTGCAGATTCGCGATTTCGTCGATGAAGCTGAGGTCCGGCCGCGCAATCGACGCCTTCGGAACGTACTTCCGTGTCTTCGGGTCGAGCACGATGCGCTGTCCGCCGTCGTCCTTACCGAAAAAGCCCGCGCCCGTCTTGCGACCGAGGACGCCCTTTTCCATCAGGTCGGCCATGTAGCTAGGAAGCTTCAAGGTTTCGTGCGCTTCATCCGGGGCGAGCTCGTAAATGTTGTCGACGATCGCGCGATGGATGTCCCAGCCAACCAAGTCCACCGTGGCAAGCGGTGTCAGCGCACGCCCGGTGTACGGACCGACGAGCTCGTCGATCAGCAGTGGGCCGTGCTCCTCGGCGAGGATTGCGCACTCGTTGAGCAATTTGAAGCCGACTCGGTTGCCGGCGAAGCCAGCGGTGTCCGCCGTTCGAACCATCGCGCGCCCGAGAAGCTTCGTGCAGTACTCGTCGATGAAGTCCACCAGCTTGGGGTCGGTGTCCTTCCCAGCGATCAGCTCGGTCCCGACGATGACGTTCGGCGGGTTGAAAAAGTGCAGGCCGAGGAAGTTCTTGCGGAAGGAATCGCTTCGACCTTCGGCGAGCTGATTGATCGACAAACCGGACGTCACGGTCGCGACGATCGAATCGGGGCGGCGCACCTTGTCGATGCGATCGAAAAATTCTTTCTTGAGGGGGAGCTGCTCGGTGACCGCCTCGAAGATGAGGTCGGCTTCTCCGACCACGCGATCGAAGTCCGCGTCGTAGCTGCCGGTGTCGACTCTCTTGGCCACGGTGCTCGACCGAACCATCTTCACCGCCGCGGAAAGCCCGCCGTCGGCCTTCTCCTTGGTTCGCGCCAAGAAGGTCACCCGCGGTACCGCCGTCGTGAACAGCGCGCCGCTTCCAAGACCCATCGCGCCATTGGCACCGAGGACCACCACGTGTTTGATCGAGCGTGAGCTCAGCAGATCCGAGGACCTGCCACCTGCCGCTGCTCTGGTCGCCGCCAACATCTCTTTTCCTTTCGCTGCCTCGACTGTTTACAACTTAACTAGCCGGGAGCAGTCAATGTGGGTGCAGAGGCGTGTCGAGTCAAACGAAAGCGTGCAATAACAGGCGTTTACAAGCGATTTACAAACAGGCTGTTCGGCGCTTTTCGGCCAACTAGCCGGGATGAAAGCGATCTCCTCCGGGCCGTGTTAGGGAAGCCCCTCATGGAGGCAGGCAGCGTTGCTGAGGAGCTCGGAGTCACCGAGCAGGCCGTCGAGCTCTTTCGCAGCTCGGACGCGATCGACTTGCACCTCGAATCCTTCGTGTGGCGCCGGATCTTCGGCTACGACTTGAACCGGGTTCATCGAGGCGGATTCTTCGGACGCAGCTTCTTCGGCCATGCGGACTTCCCGACGGCGCGGCAGGTCGGGCTCGCCGGCGCGACCTGGGTCATCTCGACCAATCCGGCCCGGTCCGCGCGCGGCCGTCGGCATGCATTCGAGAAGAACCTCCGCGCCCTCCGAACGCTGCTCGAGGATGCGCCCGGCGTCAGACACGTTCGGACCGCCGCGGAGTTTCGCGCAGCGCGAGCTGCCGGCGACCACGCGGCCTTCATCGGCATCCAAGGCGGAAACGCGCTCGACGACGGCATCGACGCGCTCGAGGTGCTTGCCGACCGCTCGGTTCTGCGAGTGACGTTGCTTCATCTGACCTCCTCGCGCCTCGGCGCGACGAGCGCCCCGGGTGGGAGGCGAGGCGCGGGACTGACCGACTTCGGCATAGCGTACGTCAAGCGCTTGAACGAGCTTCGCGTCGGCGTGGATCTCGCCCATATCAGCCGCCCGGGCTTCTTCGACGCGGTTGAAGCTCACGACAAGACGCTGCCCTTGTTCGTGACCCACACCGGATTGGCCGGAGTCTACGAGCATTGGCGCAACATCACCGACGAACAGCTCGTCCTGGTCGCCGATAGCGGGGGCACCGTCGGAGTCATGATGCACAGCGCTTTCCTCGGCCGACGCGGCGTCACCGTCGCTACCGTGGTCGACCATCTCCAACACGTCGTAGACACGGTTGGCGAAGACCACGCGTCGATCGGCACCGACTACGACGGATTCATCATTCCACCGAAGGACTTGCCGGGAATCTGGGCGTTTCCACGCCTGGTTCAAGAAATGCTCGATCGCGGCTGGTCCGAGCCGCGGATTCGGAAAATCCTCGGCGGGAATGCGCTGCGCGCGATCGAGGCGTTGCGCGGCTAAGCGTGCGCGCCCAGGCTTTGGTCATGTCACTCCTGGAACAGATCAACGCCGACCTCAAAAAGGCCATGCTCGAGCGCGACGAGTTGACGCGCGACACCCTTCGCATGGTCAAGTCCGAGCTGCTGACGCTCGACAAGCCCGACGACCTTGCGGTGCTTTCTCGCGCCGTGAAGTCGCGGCGCGACAGCATCAAGAGCTACATCGAAGGCGGCAGGCAGGACCTGGCCGACAGGGAGCAAGCCGAGATCGAGGTGATCGAGCGCTACCTCCCGAAGCAGCTCAGCGAAGAGGAAGCCCGCGAGGCGATCACTGCGATCGTCGCAGAGCTCGGGGTGTCGAGCAAGAAGGAGCTCGGCCGGGTCATGAAAGAGATCAAGGCTCGCTTCCCCGGCCAGGTCGACGGTAAGCTGGCTTCTTCGATCGCCGCTCAGCTGCTCGACTGAGGCCTAGGTAATCGGCTGGTTCTGAGTCGACCACCAAAGCCGATATCGCTCTTGAATCGCTCGACGCTGGTCTCCTGGCATGTTGACCCGGTAGCCAAAATCCTGAACCGATGCGCGAGCGAGATCGCGGCTTGCGATGGCACGGATCTCGGGGTCTTCGTGATCGAGACTGTCGATGAGCCACTCGACCCGAGCCCGATCGCGATGGTCTGAATACCAGGCGCTCCAGTTGGTTTCTGTGGCGCCGAAATCCTGCGCCGTCAGCATGCGGAGCACCCGCCATGCTGCTTCGCCCAACACGCTGTGAGCCGATAGAACCGGGATGAGCACCTCGACACAGCCTTCATCGCGGAGAACCGCGAGCGCCCGCATCGCCAGCAGGCGCGAGCGCTGGTCCGAATCCGATGCGACTGCAAGCGCGCGCAGCGACTCCTTGAGCCCCTCCACCCCTTCCTGTTCGTGGAAGACCTCCAAGGCATAGAGGGCGCTCCGAGAGACACCTTGATCGTCATCGAACAAAGCGGCGGCCAGCGGCTCGATCACCGAGGGATGGGGCAGCTCTGCGGCGACCAGTGTCGCGTAGTACCGGATTTCGGGCTCGTCGGACTTCAGCAGCCCGGCGACGTAGGGCGCTGCCGTATCGCCAAACGCCACGAACGTTCTGCACAGAGCGGATACGCTCCGTCCACGTGGAGACTGCACATGCGGCTCCCAGCGATTGAACCAGAGCCGACCGGGAAAAAGTTCGGTCAAGATCGGAAGGACTTCTTCCCCCATCCCGAGGAGGGCGGCATGCTCGGGCGCTTCTTCGTTTGGGCCGTACGTCCCCAGCCGGGTGACGGTGCTGTGGACGCGCGCTGTAAAATCGGGCGGTTCGGGAGGCAAGAGGCTTCGCGGAGCGGTCCCCACGGCGCTGAGCGAGCCGACACTCAGGTGCTCGACCAGGAACTTCATGGTGCTGGCTTTGGCTGCGTCGCCTCGTGCCGGGGGGATTCCCGTCCAGCGGCGAAAGGCCCTCCCAAGCTCGCGGTCAGGCCACCACTTGGCCTCGAGGCCGTCACCCGGAGGCGGGCTCGACGTGCGCCAACGGCCATCGGGCGGAGTGGACTCGGGCGCGTCGCTGGGATTCACCGCTTCGACGCGGTCTGACGGCGCGTTCTTGATCAGATACGTCGAGTCCGATTTGCTGCCTGACGCCATCGATTTCAAGGGTACACCAATCGGCCTCAAACGAGCATTTTGATCTGACGCTCATCCTGTGGGCTGCTGGCTCTGCCGCTCGCCGCTTCCCGCAGGAGCTTCTTGATGCGGAGCCCGAGGACGTCGATCTCGGTCGATGCGAAGTTCTCGGCGCCGAAGCGCGCCACCTGCTCGGTCTGGCGCCTGAGGATTTCCATGTCCTGCCGAAGGATGCGCATCGCCACGGGCCTGAAGATCGTCCGCAGAATCGCGTTCGGGACCGGAGCCTTCACGGCAACCGTGGCAAACATGTCCGTGACGGTCGGCGTTCGAGGCGTCAGCGCGGTGGTGGCGACGATGTGACTGCGGTCGCTCAGCCGGTACTCGACCTGTGCGATGCAAGGAAGGATGAAGCGGTCCCAGTGAAATACCTCTCCCCCTTGCGGCGCGAGAATGCGGCCGGCCACACCTTCTGGGCGTTCCTCTCCGATGAATTGAGCCTCGACGCCGTCGTCGATCGACCTGATGACGACATCGATGGGCTTGCGGTTCTTGTTCTTGCGGAAAAGCCCCGCGTGCACGAACGCGGTGTGCGGGACGTCCAAGGCGTTTTCCGCCACGGCGTCGAGTGGACCTGGCATTTCGAGCCGCTCTCGGATGGTGAGGTATCCGTCTCGATCCGCGCACGGGATTTCGTACGGGTCGCGACCTGGCGTCACGTTGGCTTCCGAGTAAACCCACAGCCAGCCCTGCGAGTCGCGGCACGCAAAGGAAGGAACGCGCCGCCCTGGATGATCCGGTTCACCGCACAGCCCAGGCACCGCCTTGCAGGTCCCGGCGCCGTCGAATTCCCAGCCGTGGTAGTGGCACCGGATGTTGCCGCGGATCACACGGCCTGCGGACAGTGGTGCGTTGCGATGCGCGCAGCGATCCAACAGCGCCACACTTTGTCCGGTCGAGTCGCGAAATGTAACGAGTGGTAAGCCATTCAACAAAAAGGGCTTGGGTTTCGATTCCACGTCCCGGCTGGCCGCAATGACGTACCAACCCGGCGCAAACCCCGTATTTGGCTTGGCATCCGACGGCGGTTGTGATTCTTCGCTCATGCTGTTCTGCGCAATTTCTGCGTCTCACGGAAATCAGTTTTGTTTCCTTTGCGTAATTAGCACGAACGCGGCCCAAGTTTCGATGGAACCAGGTGGGTTCCACTGCTACACGCATGCCATGTCACGCCAAATCAACAAGGAACGTACTCGGCGTCGCCTGCTTCAGGCGATTCTAAAAACGATCCAGCGGTACGGACACGGGACCCTGACCACCGGACGAGTGGCTCAGCTCGCCGGAGTCGCACAGCCGACTTTCTATGTTCACTTTCGCAGCATGGATCAGGCCCTCGAGCAGGTGGCCGAGTGGGTTGCCCAGGAGCTCAGCCCTGGCCTCAACCCGGAGGCATCGGCCGAGCTCGATCGCGCCGCGGAAGTGCTCGAAGAAGCCGTACGCAAGTGCACGCGCTCCCTGGTCCACGATCGCAAGATGGCCGAGGTCTTCCTGAGTAACCGACGTGATCAGACCTCTGCGCTCGGGAGACGCTGGGGCGTGCTCACCGGGAGCCTGCGCGAGCGAATGAGGCAGATCGTCGTTCAGGTCCGCCCCGACGCGACGTCAGCCGACGCGGCGCTCCACGCAGAGTTGCTGGTCAGCATCATTTTTGGTCTGGCTGAAGCCCAGCTGGACGGGCGCATCGACAATCTCGACCGTGCCACCGCGACGGCTTCGCGCGCGATTGTCACCAGCATTTTGACGACCTCCTCCGTCGCTGACGCTGCCTGACGGCTCCGGCCGCCGCAGCCCGGCTTTCGGATCACGGATGCCCAGCGCTCCGGTCACCTTTCGATGGGGTTGCTCGCATGTTAGGCCCCAGCTGTGACTGACCTCTTCAATCCATCCGCCGAGCATCGCGCGCTTCGCGAGCTCGTTCGTTCATTTTCCGAAAGAGAAGTCGACCCGCAGGCCGAGGCGTCGGATCACGAGGAGCGGTTCAACATCGAGCTCTTCGGCAAGCTCGGCGAGCTCGGCCTCCTCGGAGTTACCGTGGAAGAGCGTTTTGGTGGCGCGGGCTTGGACCCGGTCGCTGCCGTGATTGTGCACGAGGAGCTTTCGGCGGCGGACCCCGGTTTTACCCTTGCGTATCTCGCGCACTCGATGCTCTTCGCAAACAACCTGCAGATCAACGGAAGCGACGCGCAACGCAGCAAATACCTGCCCGACGCGTGCAGCGGGAAGAAGGTCGGTGGAATGTGCATGAGCGAGCCCGGCGCCGGAACCGACGTCCTCGGCATGCAGACCACCGCGGTCCGAAAGGGCGACACGTACGTGCTCAATGGCGCCAAGATGTGGATTACCAACGGGGCGATCAACGACACCGAGCTTGGTGATACTTACCTCGTCTATGCACGGATGGAAGGCAGCGCGCGCAACCAACTGTCGATGTTCATCGTCGAGAAGGGATTTGCAGGGTTCAGCCTTGGCCAAAAGATCACGGGTAAGCTCGGCATGCGCGCTTCGACGACAGCCGAGCTCGTTTTCGAAGATTGCCGAGTGCCGGCGGAGAATCTGGTGGGGAGCGAAGGTGCGGCGACACTCCACATGATGCGCAACTTGGAGCTCGAGCGTGTCGCCCTCGCTGCGATGAGCCTGGGCATCGCCCGCCGATCGATCGAGGTGATGAACCGGTATGCCGGTGAGCGGACTTCCTTTGGCAAACCGCTGCGCGATTTCGGCCAAATCCAGCGTTACATCTCGCAGTCCTACGCGGAGTACATGGCCGGGCGCGCCTACACGTATTGGACGGCTTCGACCATGCGCTTGGAGACCCCTGGCCAGCGTCTCGACTCGGACGGCGTGAAGCTCTTCACCTCGACCATGGCCAAGGACGTGGCCGACCGCGCGATTCAGGTGCTAGGGGGGTATGGCTACGTTGCGGAGTATGGGGTCGAGCGGCTCTGGCGTGATGCCAAGCTTCTCGAAATCGGAGGCGGCACCCTGGAAGCGCACCAAAAGAACATGTGCAGGGAGCTCGGTCGCATCGACCGCATTTTGTGATCATCCCCACATCATCGGAACTTCCTCGGTATTTTCGCCTCGCTAAGTAGCGGGAGGATGTTTCTAACGGCTATGCTGTGCGATGTGACACTTTTCGTCGGGGGGAAAGCCGGCGGGGACAGTGTTTGGGGGAAGCATTGACGCAACAATCCGGAGCTCGCCAATTGCCAAAGCCACCGGTGGACCTGCCCGTTCTAGGGAAGTTTGCCGGCTACGACATCTTGGGGCGATTGGCGCTCGGCGGAATGGCGGAAATTCTTCTCGCCCGTCACGCGGACACGGACGGCGACCATCGATTCTTGGTGGTCAAGCGAATCCTTCCGCATTTCGAGGCGGACAGCGACTTCGTGCAGATGTTCCTCGACGAGGCGCGCATCGGGATGCAGCTCAAGCATCCGAACATCTGCCAGTTCCATCAGTTTGGTGCGGACGCAGGGTCGCACTTCATCGTGATGGAATGGGTCAACGGCGTGCCGCTCGGGCGATTGATTCGCAAGGCGCGCAACTCCGGTGGAGTGGGTCTTCCAATCGCGATCCGCATCGCGGTCGACGTCGCCAGGGCGCTTCACTATGCGCACATCGCGAACGATGAGCACGGCGAGCCGTTCAACATCGTTCATCGGGACGTCTCGCCACACAACATCATGATCGGCTACAACGGTACGGCGAAGCTGCTCGACTTCGGCATCGCAAAGGCCGACCATCGTGCTCACAAGACCCAAGCCGGCGTGGTGAAGGGCAAGTTCGCCTATATGGCTCCCGAGCAATGCACGGCTGCGCCGTCAGACCATCGGCTCGACATCTTTGCGCTTGGCGTCTGCGTTTTCGAGTCCATGACCGGTCGATCGCTCTACCGGCGGAAGACCGAGGCTGCGACCATGCGCGCGGTGATCATGGACCCCGTTCCTTCTCTCAAGGAGCGTCTCCCGGACGCTCCGGACGAGCTAGAGCGGATTTTGCAGAAGGCTCTCGCCAAAGAGGCGAACGATCGATTCGCCACCGCAGAGGAGTTTGCGGCCGAGCTCGAATCGTTCGGCAAGTCGACGAATCAGCTCGCCACGCAGCGCGAAGTCGCCGACTTCATCAAGAAAGTCTTTCCAGAGGAATTCAACCGCGGACCGCGTGTCGACACGGTGCCTTTTGGCGCATCGATCGCGGTCAACGCACTCAATGCGGACGGACTGGACTCGCAGAAGTCCTACGTGTCGCAGGTGCCCGGCGCGATTCGGGATCTCGAGATCGATGGGGAGGCCGGCGGCGTCGACCTGGGACACCTGATCGATGCGCCGGTCGTCTTGCCGCATGCCGCGCCCGCCAACAGGGAAGCCTCGCCCGAGCCAGTACTGAGCCAGCGCACGACCGAGGCGGCCGAGATCAAGCCTCCAAAGAAGGCCGCGTCTCCAAAGCTACGGTCTGCCCCGAAGAAACCCTCTCGCTTCGGCTGGAAGCAGTCTCTGGCGCTTCTCGTCATACTCTTTGGTGCTGCCGCCGCCGCATACGATCAAAACGACGCTGTCAAAGAGGCGGTCGACGGTTTGTCCGTGATGTTCGAGGAGAAGGGGCCGCCCGAGGTTGCGATCGACGAAAATCCACTCCTTCGCGAACATGGCGCTCGCATTTTGCTCGCGTCTTCGCCGCCGGGGGCGAAAGTTTTTCTCGATGGGATCGAGCAGGGCGTTGCGCCGGTCGCGTTGACCGGATTGATGGAGGGCGACTATCGGGTTCGCGTCGAAGCCCCGGGATTCGCCTCCTGGTCGACGAAGGTTCAGGTTGCGCAGGGTGAGACGGCAGGGGTGACCGCGAAGCTTCTCGGGAAGCAGGGGGGCGCCAAGCCGGGGGCCTTTGGTCGCGTGAATGTCGAAACCACGCCGCCTTCGGACGTGTACATCGCCGGTGATCTGCTTGGTCGGACACCGATGCAGACGGTCTATGCGCCGCTCGGCCGCGTGACGTTCGAGTTCAAGCTTCCCGATGGCCGCAACCTCAGCCGTGAGGTCAAGGTCGAATCCGGTAGCGTTGCCCGTGCGCGCTTCGACCTCACTCAAGCCAAGCGCTAGGCGTTCGACTCTTCGCGCAGTCGGACATAGCTTTCGTATCGTTCCCGATCGATGTCGCCCTCGTTCATGGCGTCGACGACGGCGCATTTTGGCTCGTGTGTATGACTGCAACTGCGAAACGCGCACTGCTCGCGGTACGAGCTGAACTCGGGAAAGCATCGATCGAGATGCTCGATCGGCAATGCCCAAGTTCCCAACTCTCGGATTCCGGGCGTGTCGGCGAGAAACCCGCCGCCTGCAAGGGCGTGGAGTGAAGCGACCCGTGTCGTGTGGCGGCCTTTGCCGTGATGGTCACTGACGCTCGCGATGTTGAGATCGAGCCCCGGAACGATGCGATTGATCAGGCTGCTTTTCCCGACGCCCGAGGGGCCCACGAACGCGGAGATCTTGTCGTGCAGCGCGTCGACCAAGGAATCCAATCCTTCCGCGGTTCCAGCGCTCACCGTCAGGATTGGATAGCCGATGGATTCGTAGGCTCGCTGCCAAGTTGGGTCTCCTCGTTCTCGTAGGTCCGCCTTGTTCATGACGATGACGGGCTGAACATCCTGGTACTCCGCGATGACGAGGAAGCGATCGAGCAGCCGCGTGTTGAGCACCGGCCGGCCGTGGCAAAACGTGATCAGCAGTTGGTCGAGATTTGCGACGAGGACGTCCTCTTTGATCGGCCCTCTGCCCGGTTGGCGTCTCGAGAAGCGGCTGTGCCGCGGCAAGACCTCCTCGACGACGACGCTGCGCGCGTCTGGCCGCGACAGCAGCACACGGTCGCCGATGACGCATAGGTCGGTCGTTCGCGGCGTGTTCTTGAGCCGTCCGCGCAAGCGTGCCTGCACAACACCCCCATCGAGGCGGACGTCGACGAAGCCAGCAGTCGAGCGAACAACGAGTCCTTCCATCGTTTCGGCCATGATCAGCCCTGGCAGTTCGAATCCGGGTCACGGGTGATCAACGAGCGAAGCGAATCTTGGTGAGCGATCCAGGCCTCGATCACCTCGTCGGGAGCGCCGTGGTCGCGAAGGGTTTCGAGCAGAATCTGCCTGCGGCGGTCGAATTGCCCGCCAAATATCCTGTGCGGACGGTGGGCTTCGTCGAGCGGTCGGCCGCGGTACTCGATCGCAGCCCCGAGGTTCTTCGCCGCATGCTCGTACTCGAAGCGCTTTATTCTCTGGCGCTCTGCGCGCGCAAAGAGAAAGCCGATCATCAGGTCGTCGAAGCATCGATCGACGAAGTCGTCGACAATTGCGCGCAACTTTGGTTCTCCGCCAAGCTGTTCGAATAAGCCCATCTAATCGATGACCCTGAGCCAATGTCGCCCGTCGATCAAGTTGCGCGATGGTCGCCGCCGACCTAACACGAAAGGCGAGTCATGACCAAAGATGACCGCGAGCTGTCCGAGCATGCGTTTGGCCTTTGCCAGCAACTGATTCGGATCGACACGACCAACCCTCCGGGCAACGAGTTGCCTGCCGCGGAGCTGCTTGCCGCCGAGCTGAGCAGTTCCGGTTTAGACCCCCTCGTGATGCAGAGCGCGCCCGGGCGGGGAAACGTCGTCGCCCGCCTGCGCGGCTCGGGCGAGCTGCCACCGCTGCTGCTCACGGCCCACCTCGACGTCGTCGAGGCGGAGCCCTCGTCCTGGGAGCATCCACCGTTTTGCGGTGAGGTTCACGATGGCTGCCTCTGGGGGCGAGGGGCCATCGACATGAAGAACATGGCAGCCATGTCGGTAGCGATCATCACCCGGCTTGCGCGCGAAGGGGTGAAACCCAAGCGCGATCTCATCTTTGCTGGGGTAGCCGACGAGGAGGCGGGTTGCCGTCACGGTTCGCTTTGGCTTTGCGAGAACCACCGTGACCTGGTTCAGAGTGAGTTCGCAATCGGGGAGGGCGGTGGCTTCAACATCCAAGTTGCCGGCAAGAGCTTCTTCACGGTGCAAGTTGCCGAGAAGGGCGTGTGTTGGGTTCGCGCGCGTGCGACAGGCGAACCGGGTCACGGTTCGATGCCGCGCGAAGACTCCGCCGTCGTTCAACTGAGTGAGGCGATTGCACGTCTGGGTAGTCAAGGCTTGCCGCGCCATGCGTCGGAGTCCGTGGAGGGTTTCATCGGCGCGATCGCATCGCACTTACCCGCTCCCTTGCGGCCGCTGATCAAGATGCTGGCCAATCCGACGGTCGGTCCCGCGATGCTGAACGTACTGCCCGACCCCGGAGTACGGCGCGCGTTTCGCGCACTTCTTGGCAACACGGCATCGCCGACGGTGCTCCGTGCGGGAAACAAGACCAACGTGATCCCAGATTTCGCCGAAGCTGAAATCGATGGCCGGATTCTACCGGGCCAGAGCCAAGATGATTTTCTGCGCGAGCTCGGGGACGTGCTGGGCCAAAACATCGAGCTCGAGGTGATGCATTCGCTTCCGCCGGTCGTGACCGAGCCAAAGGAGTCGTCTCTGTATTCGCTGATTCACGAGGTCATGGCGGAGCGAGCACCTGACGCGCCCATGGTTCCGTTCATTCTGCAGGGGTTCACCGATGCGAAAGCGTTCACCTCGATCGGGGCCAAGTGGTACGGCTTCGCGCCCGTGAAGCTTCCGCCTGCGCTCCGCTTCGCAGACATGTTCCATGGGCACAACGAAAGAATCCCGGTCGATGGCCTGTCCTGGGGGACACAAACCTTGATGGAAGTCGTCCGCCGCTGCATCGGCGTGTAGTTTACGCCCCCTAGCCTGCCGCAGCCCAGTTCGCGCTTTCCATCTGTGCCGAGATGAGGGATCCTCCCACCGGTCCGGCCGGGGTGGCCTTGCAGAAGAGTCTTCACGACAGTGAGATCTTACTCGACCTGACTGCTGAAGATCTGCAGGGCTTGGTCGAGCAAGCGGGTGACGAGCTCGTGCGCTTGGGCAAGCTGAGCGAGCGCCAGCGCGGGGCGATTCAAGCCACGCTCGACGAAAGGGGCGAGGGGGAGCTTCACGACCTCGGCGGCGGGGTCGGCGTGCTTCGCGTTCACTACGAGGCCCAGAACGGTGACGTCTACCGCTGCTCGCTCATACGCGTTCCCGAAGGTGTCCGCGCGAGCGACCACGAAAAGGTTCACTACGTTTGGCTCATCGTGGCGCCATACGGCGCTTCCACTCCGCCCAACGAAGACCTGGAGCCATTCGGATGGATGTTGCACGACGAGCGCTTCAGCGCGTCGATCATCGGCGCCAACGATCCGTTGCAGGTGCTCGCGACGTACCAGCTCTATTTAGAGTACGTCGAAGCGCCGCCCGACGAGCGAAGGCCTTCGCTCGTTCCAAGCTATCCGAGCATACCGGCACCTGTCACCGGCTTCGCTGCGGGGCTCGTGGCGGACATTCGCCGAAAGCTTCCTTTCTATTCGAGCGACTTCGTCGACGGATTCAACGTCAAGAGCCTAGCGACGATCCTATTTCTGTTCTTTGCGTGTTTGGCGCCGTCGATTGCCTTTGGTGGGCTTCTGGCGTTCCTGACCAACGGTGAAATCGGCGCTGTCGAGGCCCTTCTCGCCACGGCAATTGGAGGCGTGGTTTACGCCCTGCTCTCCGGGCAGCCCCTGACGCTTCTAGGCAGCACCGGCCCGGTCACCATCTTCCTCGCTCTCCTGTACGTTCTTTGCAAGCAGCTCGGCGTTCCCTTCCTCCCCGGCTTGTTCTGGATCGGCATTTGGACCGCCTTGATCATCATGGTCCTGGCCTTCACCAACGCCAGTCGCTACATCCAACACTTCACACGCTTCACGGACGAGATTTTCGGGGCGCTGATCGCGCTGATCTTCATCACCGAAGCCTTCCGCGACATATTTGGCGACATATTTGGTCCCGAGGTGCCGACGAATGGGGAGCTTCTAGCGCTCATCCTCGCGCTCGGGACCTACATGATCGCCCAGCAGCTCTCCAGGGTCCGGCAAAAGCCGCTTCTCACCAAGAACGTGCGAGAGTTCCTCGCGGACTTCGGACCGACGATTGCGATCCTCACGATGACGGCGGCAGCCTGGGCGATGCACCCCATCGAGCTCGAGCACCTCGCGGTTCCGCACGAGTTCACCACGACGAGCGGGCGACCTTGGCTGGTCAATCCGATGGATGTGCCGGGCTGGTTTCCGCTGGCAGCGATACCGATCGCAGGCTTGGCCGCGGTGCTCCTTTTCTTGGATCAGAACATCACCGTTCGCCTCGTCAATAGCCCTCAGCACCGGCTCAAGAAGGGCGCCGGCTACAACCTGGACATGGCGGTGATTGCCGTCCTCGTTGCGATCTGCGCAACCATCGGCCTGCCCTGGGTCGTTGCCGCGACGGTTCGATCGCTGAATCACACTCGCAGCTTGGCAACCGTCCGCCATCACGCCCGAGGCGAGCACATCATCTCGGTCATGGAGAACCGGCTCACTCCGCTCGTCGTTCACCTGTTGATCGGGGCGTCGCTACTCGTCCTCGACGTGCTTCGCGCGATTCCGATGTCCGTCGTGTTCGGCTTGTTTCTCTTCATGGGTATCGCCTCGCTCAGAAGCAATCAATTCGTCGACCGCCTCAAGCTCTGGGTCACCGACCCGACCCTGTATCCGCCCACACACTACATTCGCCGCGTCTCCCGGACGGTGCTTCACAGCTTCACCTTGGTCCAGCTCGCTTGCTTGGCCGTGCTCTGGTTCGTGAAGGAGTCATCGTTGGGTGTCTTGTTTCCGCTTTGCATCGCGCTTCTCGTTCCGATTCGCCATTCCCTCGGACGGATTTACAGCCAAAGAAACTTGGCGTTCTTGGACGCGGACGAGAATCCCGAAGAGGAGCAGTTTAGGGAAATGGACTAGACCGGGACGCGAAAAAAAGCGCGACACGGGGCTGCGTCGAACGGCTCGGCTCAGGTGCTCGCGTGGGGGCGGCGGGGTGGGGATGAAGGGTTCACTCTCGCACGAAACACTTCTCGTACGTCCGCGTGACAAGCCGATAGCGGGAAGCACGGACCCGCGCTCCCCACCCCGCCGCCCCCACGCGAACTCCTGTCTTACCGATTGTCACTCACACGTCGACTCCGCCCCATATCGCGCTTTTTCTCGCGCCCCTCCGTACGGAGACAGGACCAAGAACCTTCCCAAAACGGCAGGCGGCAGCGCGAGCCCGAAGGGCGAAGCCCGGCGCAAAGCGCCGCCAAGGCGAAGCGCAGCGCCCGCCGCGGCAGGGAGGACTACGGGTGGGGGTGGGCGGGCGGTGTAACCAAACCGAACCACCCAACCCGTCGACTCCCCGGCTGCCCAACATCCGCGCCAGCGTCATTGTCAGCGCCAGTGCCGGAGGCCGTGCCCGCGAACAGCCGCCGCGGGTTTCTCGGACCCCTCCGATGCTTCCCCTATCCTCCCCCCGCATGCCCCGCTCGATCCCCCTGCGTCTCCTTTCCGACCGAGACCACTATGAGCAGGTCATGCAGGCCGTGTTGGAGGCCGAGCGGAGTGTCTGGGTTGCGACCGCCAATCTCAAGGACGTCATGGTCGAGGATCCTCGGGTCGTTCCGGGCCGGCGTCGGGGGCGCCGTGGGAACTACCGATCGGTTCTCGAGTTGTTCGCCGAGCTTGCACGACGTGGGGTCGAGCTACGAATCCTCCACGCTTCCGTGCCGTCCCGGGCGTTTCGCCGAAGCTTCGACGCCCAGCCCGACCTCGTCGCAGGCGGTATCGAAATGCGTGTCTGTCCACGAGTCCATCTCAAGACGGTCGTGATCGACGCCCGGCTGGTTTACCTTGGAAGCGCCAACTGGACCGGAGCGGGTCTCGGCGCCAAGGGCGACGGGCGCCGCAACTTCGAAATGGGCATCCTGACGTCCGATGAACAAACCATCGATGAAGTCCAAGAACGCTACGACCGCATTTGGCGAGGTGCGGAATGCGCCGACTGCCGACTTCGCGCGGAGTGTGAGATGCCCTTGGATCAGATTTCCTCGTAAGCGCCGGGACGTGCAACGCAGGTGCCTAGTCTTCGAACTGGCCGCGCGCTCTCAGCGCGTCCATGATGATCTCGACGGCCTTGTCGATTCTCATTTCATTGAGCGCGACGGTGATGTCCGGGTCCTCAGGAGCCTCGAACTTCGAGAAGTCGGCGTCTGGCCGGCGCTCGCGGCAAAGGGCTTCATCGGTGTTGACGTAGACCTGGATGACGCGATCTTCACCGATGCGCGCCTTGAGCTTGTCTCGGTCCGTACGCGTAGGGCTTGGAAAGGCGCAGATGTTGATCAGACCTGCGTCCGTTACAGCCTTCGCGGCGGAAATCATCGATCGAAGGTCCTCACCGACGGGGTTGACCACCGTGGCCGTACGACCGTCATCGAAGAGCCTCCGCTCCAGCGCGTACGCCAGAGTCCAGCGGCCCGAGCCGGGAAGCCCCTGGAGCCAAACCGTCGCGCCTCGCTGGCCGAAGCGCTCCATGCGCTCGTTGTTGCTGACGAAGGTCTTGGGCTCCATCGCCGATTCGGCGTGCAGCTCCTTCATGACTTCGCCGATGTTCTGATCCGCGCCTTCGAGCGAGATCATGCCCGCCGCTACGGTGTTGTTGGTCAGCGAATCGATGACGATGAAAGCGCCCGTTTCACGGTTGCGCTGGTAGTCGTCGACGTAAAGCGCCCGGTGGCAGCTCAGCCGTACTTTCGCGATGTCGTTTAGCGCGATGCCGTCGGTCGCCTTCTCTTCGAGGGTATCCATGTCGATCTCGCAATAGATCTTGTCGATCTGAGCGCGGACCGTCTGCGTAGTGTGCTTGACGAGGTATGCTTTTTCGGTGTCGAGCGGCCTCTCGTGCATCCATACCAGATGTGCATCGAAGCGACGCGTGACCCGAGGCAGGCTGTCCGGCTTCACGATCATGTCGCCCCGGCTGATGTCGATCTCGTCTTCGAGTCGAATCGTCACCGATTGGCCAGCGAATGCCTCGTCGAGCTCGCCATCGTAGGTGTCGATGGCTTTGACTTTCGACGTCTTGCCCGAGGGAAGGGCCACAATGTCGTCGCCCTTGGCGATGACGCCCGCAGCGACTTCCGCAGCAAAGCCGCGGTAGTCGAGATCTGGCCGTATGACGTACTGCACCGGATAGCGAAAATCAGTGAAATTTCGGTCTTCGAAAACCGGAACGGTTTCGAGATAGCCGAGAACGTTCGGCCCGTCGTACCAGGGCGTGTTCTCGCTGTCGCTCACCACGTTGTCACCCACCAGAGCGCTCACTGGGAAGAACTGAATGTCTTTGAAGCGAAGCGTCTTGCCAAACTCCATAAAGTCGGCGCTGATCTCTTCGTAGACCTTTTGCGAGTAGTCCCTGAGGTCCATCTTGTTGACGCAAACCGCAAGATGCGGAATGCCGAGCAGCGAAGCGATGTATGCGTGCCGGCGCGACTGCTGAAGGACGCCGTGTCGTGCGTCGATCAGAATCAAGGCTACGTCGGCAGTCGAAGCGCCAGTCACCATGTTGCGCGTGTACTGAATGTGCCCTGGCGTGTCCGCGATGATGAACTTCCGCTTGTCGGTCGCGAAGTAGCGGTACGCCACGTCGATGGTGATGCCTTGCTCGCGCTCGGCCTTGAGCCCATCGGTGAGTAGCGCGAGGTCCGGCTCGTCTGTCTGGGATGCAGCGCGGACGGCGGCCATCTGGTCTTCGAACACCATGCCGGTGTCGTAGAGAATGCGTCCGATGAGCGTCGATTTGCCGTCGTCGACCGAGCCGACCGACACGAACCGGAGCAGCTCTTTCTTTCGGTACTTCGCGAGATATGCCTCGATATCGTCGCGAATCAGGTCTTTTTCGTCCGTCATGGCGTTTCCTAGAAGAGCCCCGCGCTGGGTCTAAAAGTAGCCCTCGCGCTTTTTGACTTCCATCGACCCCTCTTCGTCGAAGTCGATGAGACGCCCCTGCCTCTCCGAGAAGCGGTTGAGGAGCATTTCTTGGATGACTTTGGGGACCGTATCGGCCGTCGACTCGACAGCGCCGCTGAGCGGATAGCAACCGAGCGTCCGAAAGCGCACGTTTTTCATCTGCGGCTTTTCACCCGGTTCGAGGCGCATGCGGTCGTCATCGACCAGGATCCAGGTTCCCGAGCGCTCGACCACCGGCCGCTCTTTTGCGAAGTACAGCGGGACGACGGGAATGTCTTCGAGCCAGACGTAAAGCCACACGTCGAGCTCCGTCCAGTTGCTCAATGGAAAGACCCGGACGTTTTCGCCCTTCTTGATTTTCGCGTTGAAAACGTTCCAGAGCTCCGGGCGCTGGTTCTTCGGGTCCCACTGATGGTGACTATCGCGGAACGAAAAAATGCGCTCCTTGGCGCGGGACTTCTCTTCATCGCGCCGCGCGCCGCCAAATGCGCAGTCGAACTCGTACTTCGAGAGCGCTTGCTTCAGCGCGTCGGTCTTCATGACGTCGGTGTACTTCTTGCTGCCGAAGTCGAAGGGGTTCATTCCCATCGCGACGCCATCGGCATTCGTGTACTTGATCAGCTCGGCCTTGACGGTGGCCTCGATCTTGTCGCGGTACCGATACATGTCCTGGAACTTCCAGGTGGTATCGACGTGGAGCAGGGGAAAGGGAAGTGGCCCAGGCGCGAACGCCTTCTCGGCGAGGCGAAGCATGACCGAGGAGTCTTTCCCGACCGAATACATCATGACGGGGTTGTCGAACTCGGCCGCCGCCTCGCGGATGATTTGAAGGCTCTCCGCCTCGAGTTGGCGGAGCTGGCTCAGTTTGCGCGCGCTTGCTTGCACCGGCTTTTCCTAGGGCAGACGTCGATTGGACGCCAGTCTATACGCGAGATTTGTGCGAGTTCAATCCCGAAGGTCCCTGGTGAAAGCAGTGCGCGCGCGCTCATGCTAAGAACGGGTCTGCATCAAATGTCGGCTATCATTTGGATGGATATGGAGATGTCTGGGCTCGAGCCCGAGACCGATCGCATTTTGGAGGTCGCGGTCCTCATCACCGACGGCGAGCTCAACGCCGTCGCGGAGGGGCCCAATTTAGTGCTGCATCAGTCCGACGAGGTCCTCTCCGCGATGGATGACTGGAATACGAAGCACCACGGCGAGTCAGGTCTGACCAAGCGTGTTCGCGAGTCGACCGTCGATGAGGCCCAAGCGTCTGCTGCGCTTCTCGGCTTCTTTTCGGAGCACACCGAGAAGAAGAAAGCGCCGCTTGCCGGCAACTCGATTCATCAAGACCGCCGCTTCGTCGCCCGCTACCTTCCCGAGGTCGAGGACTGGCTTCACTACCGCAACGTCGACGTTTCGACGATCAAGGAGCTCGCACGGCGCTGGTACCCGACGCAATACGCGGGGCGCCCGACCAAGAAGGGCAGCCATCGCGCGATGGACGACCTGATGGAGTCGATCGAAGAGCTCAAGTACTACCGGAAGGCCTTGTTCCTTCCCTCACAATCATGAGGCTCGGGGCGCTTCTATTGCTGGTCTGTGTTGGCTGCGCCGGAGCGGTGAAGCCCGACCCGCAAACGGCGGAGTCGATCGTCCGCAGTCAATCGGCGCCCATTTCCCTCATCGACGCGGCAACGGGAAAGTCGATCGAAGCGGAGGCGTTTCTCGCAGTCCTTCGAACGAAGGCAGTGATTTACGTGGGTGAGCGCCACGACCATCCCGGCGACCACGGCGCACAGTATGCGATCCTCCGACAACTGCATCGGGACGAGGCATCCCTGGCGATCGGAATGGAGATGTTCCAAGTTCCGTTCCAGGAGCCGCTTGACAAATGGAGCGCCGGCGAAATCGACGAGACGGTGCTTCGGCGCGAGACCGAGTATGACAAGCGCTGGGGCTTCGACTTCAGCATGTATCGTCCAATCCTCGAGTACGCGCGGAACCGGGGTATCGAGGTCGTCGCCCTCAACGCGCCGAAGGAGCTTGCGTTTGCCGTTGCGAAGGAAGGAGTCGACGGGCTGTCTCCGGAGCTGGCGGCGGACTTGCCGGAGCTCGACCTCGCGAACGAGGAACACCGCGGCCTTTTCGATTCCGAGTTCGACGTAGGGGAGCACGCGGCGGAAGACGGAGTCGATCGGTACTACGAGGCGCAGGTCGTTTGGGATGAGACCATGGGTTCGCGCGTGGCCGAGACGCTCGGGCGGGCCAATGGGCCTGCCAAGATGATCGTGTTCGCCGGCCGGGTGCACGTGAAGCGGGGACTGGGGATCCCGGACCGAGCGGCAAAGCGCGGCGCGGCTCCCTATGCCGTGGTCTTCCCAGTGACTAAGCAAGAGCTCAAAGCGGAGCTGAAATTGCCCCCGGAACAACGTTCGGCGGACTATTTCTGGGCGCTCGAGCCGTGAATTCCCGCCTGTTTGCGCTTCGGCCCCGCTCAAACTAGAACACGTTTCAGTTTCGGCCTGCCCGGCCGGGCTAGGCGTCCGAAGCCTCGCGCTCGGAACCGCCGAAAGGAACCTCCATGACGGATTGCTTCATCTACGATGCGGTACGCACCCCTCGCGGCAAAGGTCGAAAAAAGGATGGCGCGCTCGCTGATGCGCCGCCTTTGCGCATGGCCGAGACCGTCCTCCGGGCACTGCCGGAGCGATCGGACTTCGACGGCAAGGAGATCGAAGACGTGATTCTCGGCTGCGTCGAGCCCGTCGGGGAGCAGGGCGCCAACGTCGGTCGAATGGCCGCCCTGATCTCGGGATACGGCGACAGCGTTCCAGGCGTTCAGCTCAATCGATTTTGTTCCTCGGGCCTCGAAGCGGTGAACATCGCGGCGGCCAAGGTGAAAGCCGGCGATGTCGATCTCATCGTGGGTGGCGGGATGGAGAGCATGAGCCGAATTTCAATGGGGGCTGCGGGAGGCGCTTGGTCGACCGACCCTGAGCTCGCCTGGGGGACATCGTTCGTGCCTCAGGGGATTGGCGCCGACCTGATCGCGACCAAGCATGGGTACAGCCGTCGCGAAGTCGACTCCTTCGCTGTGGAGAGCCAACGCCGCGCGGCAGCCGCGTGGGACGGCGATCACTTCGGCAAGTCGATCGTTCCGGTGAAGGATTGCATTGGCGTCACCATGCTCGAGCGCGACGAGCACATGCGCCCAGGCACGACCCTGCACGACCTCTCGCATCTCAAACCGAGCTTCGAGATGATGGGCCGGAACTTTGGCTTCGATGCGGTCGCGATTCAGAAGCACCCGGACGTCGAGCAGATCGATCACGTCCATCATGCAGGCAACTCTTCGGGCATCGTCGACGGCGCCGCGGCGGTCTTGCTCGGCAGCAGGGACGCTGGCAAGCGCCTTGGGCTCGAGCCGCGCGCGAAGATCGTGAAGTCTGCGACTGTCGGTAGCGAGCCTTGCATCATGCTGACGGGTCCGATGCCCGCCACGAGGAAGGCCCTCGCAAAGGCCGGCATGCAGACGTCCGATATCGACCTTTGGGAGATCAACGAGGCATTTTCCGCGGTTTGTCTTCTCTTCATGGAGGAGATGGGTATCGACCATTCGGTCACCAACGTGAACGGCGGCGCCATTGCCTTTGGGCATCCCTTGGGGGCCACCGGCGCAATGCTCCTCGGAACCATGGTCGACGAGCTCGAGCGGCGCGACCTCAACACCGCGCTGATCACCCTGTGTGTCGGCGCCGGCATGGGCACTTCAACCATCATCGAGCGGGTCTAGGGCAATGGCGATCATCGACTATCGGGTGGAAGACGGAGCGGCAATCCTCAGCTGGGACGACAAGGAGCGCCCGATGAACGTGCTCAGCGGCGACGCGCTCGCCGAGCTCAGCGCGGCGATCGAGAAGGCCGTGGCGGACGACGACGTGAAGGGCATCATTCTCACGTCCGGCAAGCAGGGCGTCTTCGTCGCCGGCGGTGACCTTCAGCAAATCGAATCGCTGGGCTCTGGGCCCATCGATGCGGCCGACCTCTTGAAGCGCACGGGCGCGGTTCTCGATCAACTTCGACGGATGGAAACATGCGGCAAGCCCGTGGTCGCTGCGCTCAATGGCGTCACGCTCGGCGGCGGCTATGAGATTGCGCTCGCCTGCCATCGCAGGATTCTGGTCGATCAGCGGCACGCACAAGTTGGCTTGCCAGAGGCGGGTCTCGGCCTGATGCCGGGCGCCGGTGGCACGCAGCGGCTTCCGCGCCTGATCGGTTTGCAGAGCTCACTTGGACTCATCATGCAGGGGAAGCAGCTCGGCCCGGACAAGGCGCTCGAACAGGGCCTCGTCGACCAGCTCGTCGAACCCGCGGACTTGATCCCCGCTGCTAAGAAATGGATCCAAGAGGACGGCAACGCGACGCAACCTTGGGACCGAAAGCGTTACGAGGTGCCTGGCGGCGGCGCCGGCTCGGTGACCTTTGCGCAGACCTTGATGGGCTCGAACGCGATGACCCACGCGGCCACATTCGGCAACATGCCTTCCCAGAAAGCGATCCTGCAGGCGGTCTATGAAGGCCTCGGCCTTCCCATGGACCGGGCCGGCAAGGTGGAGACGCGACAGTTCATTCGCGTCCTTCAGGACCCGACGGCCCGCAGCATGCTCCGTACGCTGTTCTTCAGCCTACAGGAGTGTCAAAAGGGCGCGCGCAGACCCAAGGGCGTGCCCGCCTTCGACGTGAAGAAAGTTGGCATCATCGGCGCAGGCCTCATGGGGCAGGGCATCGCTCACGTTTCCGCGAAGGTGGGGATCGACGTCGTCTTGCTCGATCGGGACCTGGCGAGCGCCGAGCGTGGCAAGCAGAAGGTCGCCCATACCCTCGGCCGACGACTCGCGAAGGGCCGCACCACGCCCGACCGGATGGAGGGGATTCTCGGTCGAATCCATTCAAGCGCCGAGTACCAGGATTTGAAGGGCTGTGATGTCGTCGTCGAGGCCGTCTTCGAGGACCGCGACATCAAGGCCCTGGTGACGAAAGCCTGCGACGAGCAGCTCGGCGACGACGCGATTTTTGCGTCCAACACCTCGGGCCTGCCGATCACCGATCTCGCAACGGCGTCCAGCCGCCCAGAGAGTTTCATCGGCCTGCACTTCTTTTCGCCGGTCGAGAGGATGCAGATGGTCGAGATCGTCGTGGGCAAAGAAACCTCACAGGAAACGCTAGCGAAGGCCTGGGACTACATTCTCAAAATCAAAAAGGCTGGCATCGTCGTCAACGACAGCCCTGGTTTCTACACGAGCCGCGTCTTCGGCACGTTCATTTCGGAGGGCAATCACCTTCTGGTCGAAGGTGTGAAGCCCGCCTTGATCGAGAACGCGGCGAAGTCCGCGGGCATGCCCATGCCGCCGCTCGGCATCTCGGACCAGGTCGGGCTCGGCACGATGCATAAGGTCGCAAAGCAGGCCAAGAAGGACGCCAGTGCCGCCGGCACGAAGTGGGAGCCGTCTCCGGCGCAGGCGATCGTCGCGTCGCTGATCGAAGACCACGATCGATGGGGCGCCCACCCACCCCCGAAAGACGACGGAACGCCCCGCGCGCCGGGCGGTTTCTACGACTACCACGAGTCGGGGAAGCATCTGTGGCCCAAGCTCAGCACTGCGATGAGCCCCTGGATAGCGCGAAACGACCACCAGCCGAGCACCGAGGTCGTGCGACAGCGCTACTTGTTTACGCAGTGTTTGGAAGCCGCCCGCTGTCTCGAGCAGGGAGTCATCACCGACGTCCGCGACGGCGACGTCGGAGTCATCATGGCGGTCGGGTTCCCAGCGTTCACCGGTGGGCCGTTCACGTTCATCGACAACTACGGCGTCCCAGAGTTCGTTCGCGACGCCGACGCGCTCAGCGCCCGATACGGCGCTCGCTTCGAGCCGCCGAAGCTTCTCCGCGACATGGCCGCCGAGGGCCGGTCGTTCTATTCGTAATGCCTGCGTCGGTCTCTAGCGATAGCCCGCCGCCTGGAGCGTGAACAGGTGGGCGTATTTGCCGTCTTGCTTCATCAAGGATTCATGCGTACCTCGCTCGGTCACTTGGCCGCGTTCGAGCACCACGATTTCGTCGGCGATGCGGACCGTCGAGAATCGATGCGAGATCAGAATCACCATCTTGTCTTTGGCGAGGCGACCGAAGCGTTCGAAAACGGTGGCCTCCGCTTCCGCATCCATCGAGGCCGTCGGTTCGTCGAGGACCAGAATGTCCGCCTCGGCGCGCATGAACGCCCGTGAGAGCGCGATCTTTTGCCACTGGCCGAGCGAGAGCTCGTGCCCGTCTTCGAACCAACGACCGAGCTGTGTCTCGTAACCCGATGGGAGACGCTCGATGAACTCGTGGGCCATGCCCTTTTCGGCGGCGGTCTGCCATCGCTCCGGGTCGCTGAAGCCTTTCGCGTCCCCAACGCCGACGTTCTCGCCTGCAATGAGTTGATAGCGGACGAAGTCCTGAAAGATCACGCCGATGCGCTTTCGAAGGACATCGAGACTCCAGGCGTTGAGCTCGAGCCCATCGAGGGTAATTCGACCTTCGGTCGGCTGGTAAAGCCGGGTGAGCAACTTGATCAGGGTGGTTTTCCCAGCCCCGTTCTCGCCGACCAAGGCAAGCTTGCGCCCGGGGTTCAGGTGCAAGTTCACGTCGCGCAGCGCCGGCGTTTCAATGCCGGGGTAGGTGAAGCTCACGTTCTCGAACCGAATGCCGTCCCCGGGCTTGGGGCCTTCGGTAGCGGAGCCGCTTTCGTCCGGCGACTCGTACTCGAGGTACTCGTAGAGGTTCGAGAGGTAGAGGCTGTCTTCGTACATCCCGCCGATGGACGTGAGGATCGACGCCAACGCGGATTGCCCCTGCTTGAACACCAGGAGATACATGGTCATGTCACCGAGCGTGATGCGTTTGGCGATCGTCTCGATGGCGATCCAGGCGTACGCGCCGTAAAAGGCCACCGTGCTCAGCAGACCGAGCACGAAGCTCCAAGCGCCGCGACGCAGGGTGAGCGCGCGGTCCTCGACATAGAGCACACGAAAGATTTCGCGGTACCGATCGAGAAAGACGGGGCCGAGGTCGAAGAGCTTGACTTCCTTGGCAAAGTCTTCGCGGGCGAGCAGCATCTCGAGGTAGTTCTGTTTTCGCGTTTCCGGAGCGCGCCAGGTGAAGAGCCGAAATGCGTCTGCCGAAAACCGAGTCTCGACGAAGAACGAAGGAATGGCTGCAACCACCAGGACCGCCAGCGCCCAGACGGAGAGCTGCAACAGAAGGCCACCGTATGCGATCAACGAGAACGAATGCTGGGCCAGCTGGAAGCTTCGCATCACCAAGCTGAGCGGCCGCTGGGATGCTTCGCGTCGAGCGCGCGTCATTCGATCGTAAAGCTCCGAGTCTTCAAAGGCGGCCAGGTCGAGGGTGAGCGCCTTTTCGAGAATCATCTCGTTGACCCGTTGGCCGAGCAGTGCACGCAGGAGCTGGTTGCAGGTGCTCAGCCCTTTTTGCGCGCCTGCCATGACGGCCACCAGCCCGAGCTCCAACAAGACCCAAATCAACGCGGCCTGCTGGTCTTCGGTGGCGCCCGTTTCGGCGGCGCGGACCACAGCATCGACAATGAGCTTCCCCACCCAAGCGGCCGCTGCAGGGATCACACCGGCGACCAAGCTCAACAGCCCGAGCGCGAAGCTCAAGCCGTGACTGGTCGTCCACACTAGACCAAACCCCTGCCTCAGCTGGCGAAACACGCCGAGAAGCTGCGGCCGATCGAGCCGGGGTCGTGCATCCATCGGCCGAGTCTAGGGCGCCCGTCGCTTCGCGCCATAGCCCGCCCGCAAGCACCGTGGTACCACTCCGCAGGCGCGTTTGGTTCATGACGGAGCGAGACAAAGGTCCCCGCATACGAAAGGTTCCCGCTGGGGATAACCGCCCGCGACTGGTTTGCCCAGACTGCGAGTACGTTGCCTACGAGAATCCCAAGGTCGTCGTCGGCGTGGTCGCGACCTGGGAAGACAAGTTGCTGATGTGCAAGCGCGCGATCGAGCCGCGCTGCGGTTTCTGGACCTTGCCCGCGGGTTTCATGGAGCTCGGCGAGACCCCGGAAGAAGGCGCATCGCGCGAGGCTTGGGAAGAAGCTTGTGCAAGGCTCGAGATCATCGACCTTCTCGCGGTGTACAGCCTACGCCACATCAGCCAGCTTCAACTCTTCTATCGTGCCCGCTTGATATCGCCGGATGTTTCGGTCGGGATCGAGAGCGAAGAGGTAGGGCTCTTCCGCTTCGACGACTTGCCGGCCACCGAACTGGCCTTTCCATCGGTCCACTGGGCGATCGATCATTTTCAACGGGTGCGAGGCGCCGAGTCGTTCGTGCCGTTTCGGAATCCGCCGGGGCACAGCGCTGAGATGAAGCGTGGCCGCTGACACACGGCCGCGTCGCAGCTGACACGGCGAGCGGGCGCCAGCGGCCGAAAAGCCCAGGAAATTCGGTTGGCATGGAGCGTGCTCTGTCCGTCGGCAGGAGGTCCCATGAACATTGCGCCCAAAATCACCATTCCCATCCTCGTCGCCCTGCTGGCCACCCCGGCTTGCACCCGAGCAAAGCCGCAGAAGTCCGAGGCGATCGATCGAGACAAACCAACCCAAACCATGCTGACTTCGACCGTGCCGGCCGTGGTGCCAGAGCCCATCGAAGAGAAGAAGCCCGAACCGCCTGGTACCGACTTCGCCGAAGCGCCACCGTCCGAAGCGAAGCCGATCGAGATATCGCCGTCTTTCGAGCCCGAGCTCGAGAGCCTCGACGGACTCACGATCCAGCGCCTGGTCACGGCGCCCGAGGTGGAGCGTCGCGAGCCGCTTGGCTCGTCCTCGGTTTTCGGACCGCACGACGAGAGGGTGTACGCGTTCGTAGAGGTCCGTAACGAGTCCGAAGAGGACAAAACCTTGCTGGTTCATTTCATCGGCCCGGAGGGGCAGGTGAGCGGAGGCATCGAGCTTCGGATTCCAGCTTCGACCCCGCGCTGGAGGACCTGGGCCTACACTCGGAACGCGACGAAGCCGGGAATCTGGCGAGTCGAGATCCGAAGCGACGACGGAACGCTGATCGGTGCGCTGCCGTTCGAGGTCGAGAACGGTTGCTGAGGCCGAAATGAGGCATCGTGTTTGCGATCCGGTATGCTGAAGGGGTGGACAAATCCTCCGTAGTGTCCCGGATCGCGCACGAATCCTGCGCGCGCGCACCGTCGCTACTCGCCAAGGGGCATTGGTGGGAGGAGCTCGACCGCGATTTTGCGCGCCGCCCTGAAGGCTTCGATCTCGCATTTGCGGACCGGCTGCGCGTCGGCGCCGCTGCGGGTTTCGATACCGTGTTCCGCACCGCCGGCGCTTCGATGATCTCGAGCATGGCGCTCCCGCTGGGCTACAACCCGATCCAGCTTCGAAAAGCGATCCGCGATTCCGAGCTTTACGCGGACATCGCCAAATCGGCTGACCCGAGGCGCTTCTTTGCGACCCCGCCTTCAGGTGTCCGGGTCCGCGCCAAGAAGGGGCGCTGGCTGCCCCGGTTCGAGCCGAAAGACGGGACCTGCGAGGCACTGAGCTTCGACAGCCCGTTCCAACCCGTCAATCCTCATCAGCACAAGCCGTACCTGCGTCACCGCGCCAATCGTGTCGCGCACGCGCGACTGCTTCGCCATCGAGGGGACGAGCCGCGCCCGACGATCATCGCGATTCACGGCTTCACCGCCGATTGGTATCTGATCAACGAATGGTTTTTCGCACTGCCCTGGTTCTATCGGATGGGTTGCAACATCGTTTTGTTCACCTTGCCTTTCCACGGTCCGAGGCAAACACGGTTTTCACCATTCTCGGGGCACGGCTACTTCGCCGGCGGTCCGTCTCGGCTCAACGAGGCGGTGGCGCAGTCGGTGTTCGACTTCCGGATTCTCTTCGACTGGTTGCAACGCGAGCGCGGTGCGGAACAGATTGGCGTGACCGGGTTGAGCCTCGGAGGTTTCACGACCGCCATGCTCGCAAGCGTCGAAGACCGACTGTCGTTTGCGATTCCCAACGTGCCGGTGGTGAGCTTGGCCGACCTCGTGCTCGAATGGCAGCCGATTGGCGTGCTGCTGCGCGGGGCGCTCGCCACCCTAGGGATGGAGCTCTCGGAGGCGAGAAGGCTCGTCGCCGCGAGCTGTCCGCTCAGTTATCCACCGGTGCTCCCGACCGAACGCCTCATGATCGTTGCCGGAGTCGGGGATCGGCTCGCCCCACCAAAGCATTCTCGAATCCTCTGGGATCACTGGGGCCGATGCCGCATCCATTGGTTTCCCGGCAGTCACATTATCCACATGGACCGCGGGGCGTATCTCACGGAAATGGCGCGCTTCATGGTCGGACGGGGCTTTCTTCCGCAGAGCGAGCTGCCGACGGCGGATAAGCGGTAGATTTTTCGGCCGCGCTGAGTACCCTCCGCGAAACTTCGCCGAACGAGGATCTCCATGGAACGCGTCATCCCGCTGTCTCGCCGCAAAGGCGACATCGTTGTTTTGGTCTACTTCTGGATCAACATCCTACTCATCACCTACATCGTCGACGTCGAGCAGAACGTCCTACCCGACATCAGCGGCGACTGGGAGTATCCCCTGTGGCCGCCAGCGTTCTTTGTGGACATCATCCATTGGTACGGCAGGAACTTCGATCCCGTTCTCATTGCCCGTCCCGTCTGGTGGCGCATGACCATTTGGATCGACTCGATCTTCTTTGGGCCCTTCTACGTTTTTGCGATCTATGCTTGGACCAAGGGCAAGAACTGGATTCGCATCCCAAGCATCATCTGGGCCTCGGTCATGATGACCAACGTCACGATCATTCTCGGCGAAGAGTTCATGGGGTCGCACCCGACGCCCGCTCCGCTTCTCGTGCTCGCGCTAAACGCGCCCTGGCTCCTCGTGCCGATGTACGTGATCAAACGCATGTACAACACCGAGACGCCTTTCACTGAGACCGTCTGAATGACCGGCTTCATCGAGCGTTACGGGCCCTGGGCGGTCGTTGCTGGCGCCTCCGAAGGGATCGGCGCGTCGTTTTCGAGGAAGCTCGCCGCGCGCGGCTTGAACCTGGTCCTGCTGGCCCGCCGGGCGGCGCCACTCGAAACCTTGGCGACCGAGCTACGCGACCAGTACGGTGTCGAGGTCCGGGTGCAGCCGCTCGATCTCGGCTCAGCCGATGCGGTTTCGAACCTCGGCGCGGCGATCGAAGGGCTGGATGTCGGGCTGCTGATCTACAACGCGGCGTACGCGCCGATCGGCGCGTTCATCGACATCGACGTCGAAGAGCACCTCAAGGCCGTCGCGGTCAACGTGCAAGGTCCCCTGCGCTTCTCGCACTACTTCGGACGCCGTTTCGCCAAGCGCGGGAAGGGCGGCATCATTCTCATGTCCTCGATGAGCGGCTATCAAGGCACGGCCATGGTTGCGAACTACGCGGCCACCAAGGCCTACGACACCGTTCTCGCCGAAGGCCTCTGGTACGAGCTCCGAGGCCACGGAGTCGATGTATTGGCCTGCATCGCAGGCGCCACCCTGACTCCGAGCTACGAAGCCGCTACGGAAGAGATCCCTACCCGAGGACCGGCGCGACCCATGAATCCAGACGACGTCACGGCGCAAGCTCTCCAGGATTTGGGACGTCGCCCGAGCCGGATTTCGGGGCATGGCAATCGCCTTGCCTATGCACTCCTTCACAGGATCATCGGGCGACGAGCGGCGATCGGTATTTTCAGCAAAGAGACCGTTCGCCTCTACGGCTGAGCTCAGCCTCGCCAGAACGCCGCGACGTCTCCGACACGGTCGGGGAGCGTCCGGAGCGCTTCGGGGAGCCCCACCACGATGTATCCGATCCCCTGCTTGCGACCGAGGCGGCCCTCAATTCGGTTGAGCTCGAGCGCAGACATTTCACCCGACGGGACGAGCACCACCACCCGAGTCGCCAGACGGGCAGCGCGTCGGAGCGCTTGACCTTCGAACGGCCCCTCCCAGGCCTCGAGCCGCAGGCGATCGGGTTGGCGGGCCAGTTGAATGGACGCTGCGGATCGCGTCGACGGTACTCGCACGAGGGCAGTTGAGGTCGTGCCCGTACTGCGAAGGGGATAGGGACCCGAGGGTGGCGGTGTTTGCAGCGGACCTGTTTTGAGGGGTCCAGGCTCCGGCGTGCCCGGGGCCGTCCCATCTTCTTTGACGAGAAACCAGTCGTCGCTCACTCGCTTTGCAAGCTCACCCGCCAGCCTTGCCTCAGCCGGGGTGGTGCCGAGGACCAACAGGTCGCCATTGGCCAAAGGCACGACATCGTCGAGACCTGCGACCAGCTCGTCCAGCCCTCGCGAATCGTTCGGCCAAGAAGTGGCGGCGAGCACGGGCCCGTTTCCCCAATACGCGGCCTCAGCCGGTGTCTCCACCACCAGCCCTCGGAACTCGCGCCACAGGACGAGGAGTAAAACGATGGCAAAGCACAGCATTGGGATTGCCGCAAACACGACAAGCTTCATTTTGCTTCGGATCGGACGCTCCGGTATCGCCCCGGGATCCAACACGACGAACCCACTTGGGGGATCACGCAACGCATCGTCGAGACGAGCGTGGGTGCGACGCAATTCGCCGAGCAAGTTCTCGTTTACTTTGACCGCGGACAGGAGCGCGGACGCTTCACCCTCGATGCCTGAGAAACCCTCGACGCGCTTCTGGGCCCTATCGGCCATCTCGGTGAGCCCTCTTTGACGCTCTCGAGCTGCAGCAAGATTCGATTTTGCCTGTCGGAGTTGATCCTCCAGACCTCGATACAGAGCGTTCACGGAGACTACGCCGTCGCCACCGGAGCTCACGCCCCCACCGGACCGAAGCTGAGCGCGCATTTGATCGACCTGGTGTTGGAGCGATTGGACCTCGGGGTGATCCGCAGATAGGGTCGCTTTTGCGCTCGCCAGCCGTACTCGCAACTGGTTGTACGCAGCCCGCTCCGGCGAGCCACTGTCAGAGACGAAGCTCGTCTTTGATGTGCTCGCCAACTGGGTCTCCAGACTCTTGATCTGGCCTTCCAGGGCACGAATCTCCGACACTGCGAACTCGCTATCGGCACGAAGCTGGGCAGCCGATTCCATCATGGATTGCTGCTCGGTCGGAAGATTGGAGATCCCATGCTGTTCGCGAAACGCGTTGTAGCGGCGATGCGCCGCTTCAGCTTGGTGCTCTACCGCTTCGATCCGCTTCAACGTTCGTGCGATTTCAGTATCGATGCGGCGAGACTGACGCTCTTTGTGATAGGTCAAGAATACGTTCGTGACTATCCGCGCAAACTCCGAGGCGTCTTCTCCGGTGTCGCCAAGGACGCTGAACTCCAAGGTGTCCCACCGCTGATTTGCATGGTAGGCGATCGATGCGGCGAGATCCGTCAGATCGCCCTCGAATCCTGTCTCCTCGCGAATCTTGCGCAGAACGGATTGGTGCATCAACGCATCGGAGGCCGGGCCAAGCGCATCGGCAGTTTCGCCCGGCGCGTCCAGGATTAGGTCGCCCTCATATTTCAAGATTACGGTCGTTTCGTAGTCGCTGGTCATCACCAGCTTCACCCACAGGTAACCGACCAACAGCCCGCCAACGGCGGCCCCGATCAGCAGGCGCCGGCCAGTCCACAGAGCTCGTCGCAGCCGATACGGATCCACCGGGACGCCTGGCCTTCGCGATCCAGTGCCCCCAGACTGCGCGTCCGCTTGTGCTGAGCCCGTCTCATCCACCATTGACATGCGTCCGTCCGATCAATACGCGTTCTGCTTGGCGCCGGAACCAAACACCGTCATGAAGATGATCTGCAAGTCCCACAGCAGACTCCAGTTGCGAATATAGTCGAGGTCGTGTTCGACGCGGTGCTCCATCTTGTCTAGCGTGTCGGTCTCGCCGCGCCAGCCGTTCACCTGGGCCCAGCCAGTGATGCCCGGCTTGACCTTGTGCCGGAGCATGTAGCCTTGGATCTTCTTGCGATAGAGCTCGTTGTGAGCGACGGCGTGCGGCCTCGGACCGACGATGCTCATCGTGCCTTCCAGCACGTTTAGAAACTGGGGGAGCTCGTCCAAGTTCGTCCGCCGGAGAAACGCGCCGAGCTTGGTGATGCGGGCGTCCCCCGCAGTCGCTTGTTTGATCTCGGGGCCATCCTCGGTCACCGTCATCGAGCGGAATTTCAGCACGTGAATCACCTCTCCGTTCAGGCCGTATCGCCGCTGCCTGAACAGAACGGGACCCGGAGAGGTAACCTTCACGCAAATGCCGATCACCAGCATCGGGATGGAGATGGTCATCAGAATGAGGGTCCCGACCACGACGTCCTCGAGTCGCTTCAGCCAGCCATCGACTCCGTAGAACGGGGTCTCGTGCAGGCTGACGGTGGGCACGCCCCCGAGGGTTCCCCAGCGAGCGTGCAAGAGGTCGTAGGCGAAGAAGTCGGCTGCGAGATACACCGAAGCGGTCGTGTCCGAAAGCTTCCGCAGGAGCGCGGCGATTCGCGGTTCGGCCCGCAGAGGAAAAGCGATGTAGATGAGACCGATCTCGCCGGCCCTCGCGGCTTCGACGGCGTCTGCCAAATCGCCCGCGCGCTGCCCCAGCGACTCCGCGATTGGATGACAGCGCTCCTCGGTGCGGTCGTCGTAGAAACCGTGTACCTCGAGACCCAAAGAAGGCACGGCCTTGATTTGAAGAGCGAGCCGTTCGCCGAGCTCGGTCATTCCGATGATGGCGACGGCCCTCGTATTGTACCCGTGTGCTCTCAGCTCTCGCAGGGTTAGCGTCGTGGCCGTTCGCCAGACGGCCACCAGCAAGGGCGCAAGCACGAACCAGGTCGAAACGGTGACGCGCGAGTAGTCTTCGGACCGTTTGGAGATGAAGAGGAGAAAAAGCAGAACCGGCACGACGCCTACGAACCAGCCGGCCCAGATGCGTACCAGCTGAGGCTTCAAGCGGGTCGAGCGGGCGCTCCGATAGATCCGGAGCGATTGTCCTATCACCATGAAGAGCACGGCGGCGATCGTTGCGGCGGTCCAGGACTTCTGGTCCCAGGCTTCGCCCCGGGCATAAGTCGGCAGCCAGAGCGCCGCGTAAATCAATGCGAAATCGACGACGCGCATGATGGGGGCCAGCTCGGCATCCGCAGCGCCGCCCCATTCGGTGGGTTTCTTGCGAGTCATCGAGGGTTCAGGGACATTATAAGCACAGCGACGGCGTTTCTCACTTCGACCTTGCGGACGGCCCTTGAGCACACTAACCACAACTATGCGTCGGTGCACGGCACTCTTTCTCTCGATCGCGCTTATGACCGGGTGCGCCCGAAACCGCCACAACCAGGCGCCCACCGTGCCTACGGACGACCCTGCTTTCTCGGCGCCAGAGCGCATCGACCTGCGGGGTCTCGAATCCGATCCGCCCGAGGCGCTCAAGTTGCTTCCGGGCGATGTGGTCCAGCTCACAGCGGTTTCGGCGAAGACCGAGAAGTTCAACGGCCTAATCGTCGATGCGATGGGTCTGCTTCACGTGCCATTGGCAGGCGATGTTCAGGTTGGTGGCAAGACGCTCGACCAAGCCGAAAAGGCCGTCGAAAATGGACTTCGAAGGTACGACCGGTTCGTACGGGCCAACTTGATCATCACCAAGCTCGACGGCCACACCGCGGCGGTCGTGGGGGCTGTGGACAAGCCCGGTCGGTTCGAGGCGCGCCCGGGTATGCGGCTGGCTGACTTGCTTGCACTGGCTGGCGGCGTCAAGGAGGCCCGAAGCCTGGAGATACCGACTTTGCTCGGAAGTCTGGAGCTGGCCCGCCTGGTGCGAAACGGCGAAACGGTCCCGGTCAGCTTGCCGCTAGCCCGGCAGGGTGACCCGAAGCACAACATCCGCGTGCGCCCTGGTGATCAGCTCTACGTTCCTCCCATCACGGACCAGCTGATCATGGTGTTGGGCGAAGTTGGGAGGCCGCAGCCCATGGGATACCGGACCGGGATTCGTTTGTCCGAGGCTCTGGCGCGCGCAGGGGGGATCGTCAGCGAACGCGGCGACCGCAAAGACATTCGCATCGTCCGGGGGCCGCTGCGGGAACCACAAGTCTACACGACCAACTTGAAAGCGCTGATGAGTGGAAAGGCCACCGACGTCGAGCTCGCTCCAGGCGACATCGTGTACGTCACCAAGGCCTGGTATGCGAGCACTGCGGACGTGCTCAACGCGCTCTCACCGGTCCTCTCGCTCGCCAATTCGGTGGCGATCCTTGCTGTCGCCGGCGCCATTGGCACCAGGTAGATGCGCCAGGCGCTCTTTCAACGTTTGCTCGGTCCCAAGGTAGAGACCCAGGAAGTTGATCCGCACACGGTGCAAGGTGGGCTCCTGAAGGCGGAGGAGGCGCTGGTGGAAGGCGCTGCGCGGACACGCATCGAGCAGTTCACCGCCGGTCGCGTCTGCAGCCGGATCGCTCTTGGTCGACTTGGCCTTGCCACGACGACGCCCATCCCGCGCGGCGAAGATCGAGCACCGATTTGGCCCCCAGGCTTCATCGGCAGCATTTCGCACACCGACACTTGGTGTGCTGCCGCGGTGGCGCGGACCGAGGACATTCGAGCCCTTGGCATCGATTTGGAATCGTCGACGCCCTTGAAGGAAGCACTCCTAAAACGGGTTTGCACTCCCAAGGAACGCGACTGGCTCCACCAGCTGCCCGCGCCCGGCGCGACCGGCAAAATCCTCTTCAGCGCCAAAGAAGCGGTCTACAAGTGCCAGTATCCGCTAAGCAACCAGTTCCTCGGCTTCCACGCCGTCGAGGTCGAGCTCGGGGATGACTCCTTCCAAGCGGTCTTCCAACAGGAAGCCGGTCCGTTTCAACCCGGCGACGTGATCTCGGGTCGCTACCTCGTCGAAGAGGGGCTGGTGGCCACGGCGTGCGAGCTCCCTCGATGAGCGGCGACGATCTGACGGTGGTCATCGACGTCCCTCGCGGCAGCTTCATCAAGCGGGACGACAATCGAAGTCTCGATTTCGTTTCGCCCATCCCGTGTCCGTTCAACTATGGCCATGTGCCGGGTACCTTGGCAGAAGACGGCGACGCGCTCGATGCAGTAGTCCTGGGTCCGAGGTTGCGGCTCGGCAGCACCGCGACGTTTCCCAAGAGAGCCCGCGTCGACTTCATCGACGGCGGAAGGTTTGATCCAAAGTGGGTCTGCGCCGATGCTCCACTCAGCCGCTTCCAGCGGCTACAAGTGGCCGGGTTCTTTCGCTGCTACGCCATCACAAAGAGCGTGATCAACCGAATTCGCGGCAAGCAGGGGCCGACGCGCTACCGCGGCTGGATCTAGCCGCGCTCGCGGTGCAGACTCTGCCATCCGCTTGCGTGAGTCGATTGACATACGAATCTCGTCGTCCCTGGCGTCGATAGACCCGAACCCCTGGGATCAACTGGTCGGAGACGACGATCCGTTCGTCGAGCACGCGTTTCTGTCGCTGCTCGAAGAAAGCGGATCCGTTGGGCGAGGTTCTGGCTGGGAGCCGACGCACGTCACGGCCTGGCGCGGCAAGCGACTCGTGGGCGCGCTGCCGCTCTATTTGAAGACGCACAGCTATGGCGAGTACATCTTCGACTGGGGCTGGGCCGATGCGGCTTCGCGATTGGGCCTGAGCTACTACCCCAAGCTGGTCGCGATGGTGCCGGTCACGCCCGTGACCGGACGGCGCTTCCTCTTCGCAGCAGACGAAGATCCGGCCGAGGTCGTGCGCCGCTTAATCGACGGCTGTTTCGAGGTTGGAGAGTCGACGCGGGCATCGTCCATCCATCTTCTTTTCTTGAACCCTGAAGAGCAGGACTGGGTTGCACGCGACGGTCGACTGCTGAGTCGGCTCTCTTTCCAGTTTCATTGGAGGAACGAGGGGTACGACGATTTCGAAGACTTCGTCGGCAACTTCCGCTCGTCGATGCGAAAGAAGCTACGAAAAGAGCGCCGAGTGGCAGCAGAGGCCAAGCTCCAGATCGAGGAGCTCCGCGGTGACGAGCTCAGCGTCAAAGATTGGCTCACCCTCGAGCGCCTTTATCGCGCGACCTGCGGCCGCAAAGGCTCCTATCCCTACCTGACGCCCGCCTTCTTCGAGCTCGCGCCCAGCCGGCTCGACGGCACCCCGCTGGTTTTCACCGCCAAAGACGAGGGCCGCATCGTCGCGGCCTCGATCAATTTCGCAAAGGGCGGGCACCTCTACGGACGATATTGGGGAGCGACGCAACGCCACGACATGCTTCATTTCGAGCTCTGCTACTACCGTCTCATCGAGCACGCGATCGACCATCACATGCGCCGCTTCGAAGCCGGAGCCCAGGGCACACACAAGCTGAGGCGCGGATTGATGCCTGTTCCCATTCACAGCGCGCACTGGATTCGCAACCCGGTGCTGCAGCAAGCCGTCGCTGATTTCCTTCCGAGAGAGGCGTTCTCGGTACAACAGCAGATCAGCGAGCTCCGTCACCATGGTCCGTTTCGGCGCCATGGTGACGCGGACCCAAGGCCAACACGGGCCTCTGGATGACTCTTCTCTTCGTCTACGCCGGGATCGCGCTCAGCGTCTCGTTCCTCTGCTCGATCCTCGAGGCGGCGCTACTCAGCGTCACGCCGTCTCACCTCGCAAAGCTCGAACAAGATCGACCCAAGGTTGGCGGGCGCTTGCGAGCGCTCAAGGCCCACGTCGACAGGCCCCTCGCTGCCATCCTGACGCTCAACACCACTGCAAACACGGTCGGCGCGGCAGGGGTCGGCGCCGAGGCGCAACGCTTGTGGGGTTCCGAGGTGTTGGCGATCACCTCGGCCGCTTTGACCCTCCTCATCCTTTTTCTCGCCGAAATCATTCCCAAGACGCTGGGCGCGATGTACTGGCGACGTTTGGCCGGATTCATGTCGGCCATCTTACCGCCGCTGATCTTGATCCTGCTGCCACTGGTTTGGTTGTCTGAGAAGCTGACCGGCTTTCTCAGGCGACGGCGGGTCGCAGAGACGCTGTCGCGCGAAGAGTTCGCGGCCCTAGCGCGCGTTGGGGGAGAGCAGGGCGTCTTCGACAAATCGGAGATGAGAATCCTCCGCAATTTGTTTCACTTCGGCTCGCTACGGACGAGAGACATCATGACGCCCCGCACGGTGATGTTCTCATTGGAAGAAAACACGACCGTGCGGGATGCGATCGCCGAACGCGGCTCCATGATTTTTTCGCGAATCCCCATTTGGAAGAAGACCTCCGACGAGATGACCGGATACATCTTGAAAGATCAGCTCTTTCTCCGCGCGGCGCGCGACGAGCTGGATATCCCGATTCGCTCCTTTGCCCGAGAGGCTTTGATGGTGCCCGACACGCTTGCCCTGCCGGCTCTCTTCGAAAAGCTCCTCGACCACCGGGAGCACATCGCGGTGGTGGTCGACGAGTACGGTGGTGTGGATGGTGTCGTCACGATGGAGGACGTTCTCGAAACCCTCATCGGGCTCGAAATCGTCGACGAGATGGACTCGGTCAAGGACATGCGCGCCATGGCCCGCGCCAAGTGGGAAGCCCGGGCCAAGCACATCGAGAGCAAGGTGCCCGGCCCGGCGAAGCTCGTGGATTCCACGGAGCGCTGATGAAAGCTTCGCTTACAGACGGCGATCTTCCCGGCTCTTCTCTCGCGCGATGGCTCTATGCGCTGAAGCCCGCGAGCTGGCCCAAGTTGTTCGTGCCGGCGCTCTTCGGGCAGCTGATCGGAGCGAGCTCGTCGAATGAGCTAGACGCGCGTGCGCTCGGATACGGCGTCGGCTTCACCGTGCTCGGGCTCGGCTTCATCGTCCTGCTCAACGACTGGGGCGACCGCGAGGTCGACGCGATCAAGCGAAGGATGTTTCCCGATGGCTGCTCTCCCAAGACCATCCCCGACGGCATCCTCGATGCGCGGGCGGTTGGGGTCGCTGGGCTCCTCTTTGGCGGTGCCACGCTGCTCGTTGCTGCCGGTGCGGAGCTGGCACTCCGACGGCCGCTGGCATTCGAAGCGGGGGTCGCCAGCATGCTGGTCTTCGTCGCATACACGCTGCCGCCGCTTCGCTTGAACTACCGAGGCGGAGGCGAGCTTTTGGAGATGTTTGGCGTGGGCGTGGCGCTCCCCCTCTACAACAGTTACCTGCAGTCAGGCACCCTGACGCCGAGTGTCTGGCTCTGGGTCGCCGGGTTTTCGCTGCTCAGCCTCGGGAGCGGCGTCGCAAGCGGCTTGTCCGACGAAGAGAGCGATCGCGTCGGAGGAAAGCGCACCTTCGCCTCTGTCTTTGGAAACGCCGCTGCGCGAAAGCTTATCGAAACCAGCGTTTTGCTGGGAGCCGCGGTTTGGCTGGGCGCGTCAGTCGCGAAACCGCAATGGTTGCCGCTCTGGGCCGTCGCGCCTGCGGTGGCCACCCTACTATGGAGCTTCGCTGCAATGCGAAAGGTCAGCAATGATGCCGTGACGAACGCGTTTCGCGAGCAGAGCGACTACAAACGTTTCCTTCATCGCGCGATTTGGCATAGTACGGTGGTGGCTGCGCTGCTCCTGTGGCTAAGACTGGGATTGACATGACGGCTCGCGCGATAGACGAAACGATCACCCCATTGCTCGAGATCGAGGCCAGGATTCAAACGAGCCGGTTCGGCGCATTGAGCCTCGATCCGGGTCGCACGACCGCAAGCTCACCGACCGAGCTGGTGTCTGCCCTTGCCGACTCACACCAGTTGCCGCACCTGGCTTCAGCAGCCGCGGCGGTCGCAGAGGCACAACTTCGCAGCTTTCCCGAGAATCTTTTCTGGGACTTCGACTTCTATCTGGCGTCGATCCACCGAGACGCATCCGCCGCCTCTGACTACACGGGCTATCTCGAGGAAGTCACGCGCATTACGGTCGGCTTGATGACGCTCTACGGTCAGCAGTCGGTGATTCGATTTCGGTACGTGCACGACTTCATGTATGGCTTCGACTGGGCGCGCTGGGTTCGCCACGACCCCGACGCACGCAATGGAATCGCGCCATTCGGCATCGACTTCCTTCGGCGTACGGAAAGCCGCGGGCGCGAGATTCTGAAGTTGATCAAGGCAGACGATGACTGGTACCCGAAGCTCGCCGAAGGCGCTGCGCGAAATCCATTTCCTTTTTCGCGTGAGCCCGAGCAAGAGCTTTCACTCTATCGACTGCTCGCCGAGAGAGATTGCGTTCCCACAAAAGCGTGGCGGATCGACGCCCAAGCCGATTCCAGTCGGGATTTTGATGCTCTTCGAGAGGATCTAGCCGCGTCGCTCGGCCTGAGTGGCTAGTCCGCTAGCAGCATCGCGAGCACCCAGAGCCCAACCAGCAGGTTGAGCGCGATACTCGACCACCAGGCGGCCCGAAAAGGGTCTGCTGCGCGAGCGCCCGCCAGAAGGGGCAGAAGCGGCGCGATCGACACGCCAGCCTTCGCCGGGATTGGAACCGAAGGGGTCCATAGAAAGATCGCAAGGGCGGCAAACGCGATCCCTGCGGAGGCAAAACGCCTCGCGGACCGCATGCCCTGCCGAACGGGCCAGGTCTGCTTCTGGGCCGCAGCATCGTCCTCGACGTCGGGGAGGGCGGTGAGCACATTGCTGCAGACGCCTAGAAGCGCGGCTGGACCGATCACCCAGCCTGGCGCAAAAACGGTTTCGGTCTGCAGATAGTAGCCAATCGAAGGAAGGCCGATGCCCACCCCGATCCCCTGCAGCAGCTCGCCGCCGCCGCGATAGCTCAAGCGAATCGGCTTGAAGCTATAGAGCCACATCAGGAGCAATGCCGCGACTGCGTAAAGCGGTGTCAATTCTCGCCCGAGAAAAACGAGCCCGCCGGAGTAGACCAGGAGTAACGAAGCGGCCGATTGAGCGGCGCGTTCGACCTGCCGTGCGGTGAGCTTGCCTTCGGGAATCACGCCCGAGCCCCCGGAGAGCAAAGTGCGCCGGCCGCTGTCCGCCTCGTGGTCCGCGAAATCGTTCGCGAAGACGACGAACAAATGATCCAACGCGCCCCAGAGCATTGCGGCGGCCAGCCAGGGCCAGCTGAAGCGTCCGGTGACGTGCCAAGCAGCCACTTGTCCCAAGATCAAGGGCACGGCGATGTTGATGTGGGCGAGCGGTCGCGACGCTTGAATCCAGGCTTTCATGGCGATAGGTTCCTCGATATCACGTTTCGATCCTGCTAGGTCTGCGAGGTGCACGCGCCCATCGGGGAGCCCCTCACGCGGCAGGTCCAGTTCTTCACCGGCAAGGGAGGGGTGGGCAAATCGACCGTCGTCGCCGCGCTGGCGACGGCTGCGGCGCGCGCCGGAAGACAACCGTTGATCGTCGAGCTAGGGACGCACACCTCGTCGTCACATCTGTTTCACAGTCCCGACATCGGATACCAACCGTCGGAGGTCGCGCCAGGCGTGCACGCGACCCGCGTTCAGTTCGAGCCGGCGCTCATCGACTACATCACCTCACGGCTCAAGCTCCGACCGATCGCGCGCCTGGTTGCGAAAAACAGCTCGCTGCGCCGTTTGTTCTTGGCGGCTCCCGGCGTGGATGAGATCGTCACCCTTCATCGCGTGGCGCAGCTCGCGGCGGATGATCGCTGGGGTCCCATCTTGGTCGACCTCGAATCCACCGGGCATGCGTTGATGTTCTTCGATCTACCGAGCGTTCTCGAGGTGTTTCTCAAGGACGGCCCTCTGCGCCAGGTGGTCGATAGCGCAACCGAGCTGCTTGCCGATGCGCAACGATGCGCGATTCACATCGTGACCGTGCCCGAGCCTTTGGCCGTCAACGAAACGATTCACCTTCACGCCCAGCTGCGGAAACGCGAAGACTTGCACCTGGGCTACTTGTTCATCAACCGCGTCCCGCGGGCCTGGCTCGACGATGAGGAGAAACGACTGGTCGACAACGAGCTCGCGGGAGCGAGCGCCGGCAAGCCTTGGGCGCCCGACCTGGCGCTTGCCCAGTATCTCGCCGAGCGTCGTCAAACAGCCGACAAGTGCATACGGGGGCTTCACCACGACATCGACCTGCCAACGATGACCTTCGAGGCACAGGACGCAGATAGCGCCGCGACCATCGCGGAGCTTTCAGCCGCCATCGAACGAGCGGGGTTTCGGTGATCCAGCTTTCTGACGATTGCAAGTTGGCGTTTTGCGTCGGTGTAGGCGGCGTAGGCAAGACCACCTTTGCAGCAGCGCTCGGGCTTGGGGAGGCCTTGCGCGGGAGGTCGGTCCTCGTCCTGACGGCCGATCCAGCGCGACGCTTGGCAGACGCGCTCGGCATCCGCGACCTCTCCGACCAGGCATCCGACATTCCGCTGCCTACAACGTCGGGCGCCGGAGAGCCTGTCCAAGGCGAGCTTCATGCCGCCATGTTGGAGACTAAATCGAGCGCCGACGAGATCATCCGACGCGCCGCGCACGATGAAGCAAGGGCACAGCGAGTACTCGACAATCGAATTTATCAAGCGTTCTCCAACACGCTCGCGCGCTCCCATGCCTACGCTGCGATGGAGCGGGTTCATGAAGCGGTTCATGGCGCTCGCTACGATCTCGTCGTCGTCGACACGCCGCCTGCGCAGAGCTCCATCGAGATTCTCGATGCGCCGGCGCGTCTCGTGAGCTTCCTCGATCAGCGCGTCGTTCGATGGTTTCTGCAGGCCTCGGATGAGTCGCCGCAGCTACGCGGTGGCGCGATTGCACAGGGGCTCTTGCGAATCGTGGCCGGAGAATCCCTGGTTTCCGCTCTCACCGAGTTTCTCAGCGAGATGGCCTTTCTGCGCGAAGGGTTTTCAGAGCGGGCAAAGGAGGTTCGCGATCTGATGCGATCGCCGAGCACCAGCTTCGTACTCGTCTCGTCGGCGGACGCGGTGGGGATCGAGGCTGCCAACTCGGTGGCCGCAGAGGTCCGGAGCCGGGATTTCGAGCTCGCCCAGCTGGTCTTCAACCGCGCGTTCATCCCGGAAGCTGCCCGTCCGTCGGTCGGTCCGACTAGCTACCCCGAGAGGCTTGCCCCGCTGGCCCCCAAGCTCGAGCGAATGCGAGCGCTGTCGAGCGCAGAGGAAGAGCAGAAGCGTTCCAACATCGTGGCGTTCTGCAAGCAGCATGGCGTCGGGGCCTGGTCCCTCCCGGAAGCGAGGCGACCGCTCGGGGACCCTTCGGCCTTGGCCGCCTGGATCGAGCAAGCGCGACCCGTTTCGCCCAACACGTAGCGTCCAACCTCGGTTTCGTGCAATCCTTCCGCCCATCGAGAGGCCTCATGGAGCACATCATCAAGCACGACCTCAGTCCGGAGTTGGCAAAGAAGGCTGCAGACAAAGCCGCGGAGCACTACACGAAGAAGTGGGAGAAGTACGACGCCAAGTCGACTTGGGTCACGGACACCAGAGCCGAAATCGCGTTCCACGTCAAAGGCGTCCACGTGGCGGCAACCGTCGACATGCTGCCCGGGCAAGCCGTCATCGAGATGCAGAAGGTTCCGTTGCTCCTCCGTCCATTCAAGAACATGGCACTCGATGTCGTGCAGCGGACGATGGAGAAGTGGATTGACAAGGCAAGGAACGGAGAGCTCGAGTGACCGCTTCCGATCTTCGGATCGGGACCTTGGGAGCTGCGCGAATCGCACCGATGGCGTTGATTCGGCCGGCTCGGCAAATCGATGGCGTGCGGGTATCCGCCGTAGCCGCGCGTGACCGGGCACGGGCGGAGAAGTTCGCGGCGAAGCACGGCATCGCCACCGTTCACGACAGTTACGACGCATTGCTCGCCGATCCTGAGATCGACGCGATCTACAACCCGTTGCCAAACAGCCTTCACGCCGCATGGACACTCCGCGCCCTGGACGCCGGGAAGCACGTGCTCTGCGAGAAGCCCTTCACCTCGAATGCCTCGGAAGCGCAGCGAGTTCATCAGGCGGCCGAACGAAGCGATCGCGTCGTCATGGAGGCGTTCCATTATCGATATCATCCGCTGGCGCAGCGTCTTCGAGACCTCGTCGCTTCCGGGGATCTCGGCAAACCGATGTTCATCGAAACCTGGATGTGTATTCCGCTGCCGCTCCCGGGGGACATTCGCTATCGTTTGGACCTCGCCGGTGGCGCGACGATGGATACCGGTTGCTACGCCATCCACCTTGCCCGGACGATTTCCGGAGAGGAGCCGGTCGTCCTCTCGGCGCATGCGAAGCTTGCTTCCGAGGGCGTCGATCGTGCCATGACCGCAGCGGTCCGGTTTCCAAGCGGCGCCGAAGGCAGAATCAACTGCTCCCTTTGGTCGTGGAAACTGGCCAAGGTCGCAGCGCGGGTGAAGCTCGAGAGCGGCGAAATTAGCGTCACCAATCCCGTGGTCCCCCAATTCTACCACCGCTTGAAGTGGCGGAAGACCGGCGGGGCATGGACCAAAGAAACGTTTCCGAAGAAGCCGACCTACGCCTATCAGTTGGAGGCCTTCCGAGATGCCGTCGTCGCGGGGAAGCCGTTCCTCACGACCACAGCCGAAGCGGTCAAGACGATGACGCTGGTGGACGCAATCTACCGGGCTGCAGGGATGTCGCCCCGCAAAAACGGCACCTAGTGTCGGTCACGCGGCTCTGAGCGCTCTATCGTCAGGCGCTGACGAACTGCTTCAAGGCCGCGTCACCGTGTACGCTGCGGAGCTTGCGAAGTGCAAGCGCCTGCAACTGACGAATGCGCTCTCGGCTGAGCCCGAACTCGCGTCCGATTTCAGCGAGAGTGTGTGATTCCTTCTCGCCAATCCCGAAGCGCATGCGAATGATTCGCTGCTCGCGTGGGTTCAGAGTTTCCAATGCCCGCTCGACCGATTTCGAAAGGTCCTCGCCGATGACCGAGTCCATCGGCGTTCCGGCGTCTTCGTCTGCGATCAAGTCCCGGAGCTCGCTATTTCCGTCGTTGCCGACCGGCATTTCCAGGGACACCGTATCTCGCGAGATCATGAGAAGGTTCGCCACCTGATCGGTTGGAAGCTTCATTCGCGTTGCGATCTCTGCGGCGCTGGGCTCCCGGCCGAACTCACCGGTGAGCTTGCGAGTCATGCCAGTGACTTTCGTGAGCAGCTCGCAGGCGTGAACAGGGATGCGGATCGTTCGAGCCTGGTCGGTCGTTGCACGCGCCATCGACTGGCGAATCCACCACGACGCGTAGGTCGAAAGTTTGTAACCGCGGCGGTAGTCGAACTTGTCGATCGCGCGCATTAGGCCCATGTTGCCTTCCTGAATGAGGTCCATGAAAGGCAGGCCCCGCTTCAGATACTTCTTTGCAATTGCGACGACCAGTCGGAGGTTGGCTTCGACCATTTCCGATTTCGCCCGTTCGACGTCGGCATGCGCCGCCGTGATGACTTCGTGGAGCTTGCGAAGTTTGTTCGCGGTGAGCCCCGAGTCGGCCTCGGCCTTCTTTCGAGTGTTGGTTCCTTCGCCGCAGGACTGCACGTACGAATCGAGCGCGCAGATCACCGCTTCGAAAGCCGGCTCGATGACCGCTTCGCGGACTGCAAGGTCCTGCGTGGCGACGCGTTCACAAACCTCGGTAAGGTCGTCGGGGTGAAGCTTGGCCTCGAGGACCGCGTCGTAGATGGTCTGGCGACCTTTCTCGATCTGGCGGGCGAGCTCCACTTCACCTTCACGCGTGAGGAGGCTCACTGCACCCATCCAATCCAGATAGGTTTGCACTGGCTCTGCGCTGAGGACGTTGGTCTTCTCGGTCGGCTTGGCCGAGCGACGGCGATCCCCTCTTCGGTTCTTGCCCTGCTTGACCGTGACCTCGACACCGGCTGCCTCGAGTCGACGAAGGAACTTCCGAACGTTCCCCTGGGTAGCCCCAATCCCGGCGATGACCGCTGACGCTTCGTCGTACGTGATCCATCCCCGCGCTTTCACCGCATCGATGACTTCGTCCATAGTTACGTTAGTGCTAGAAGTTTGTGCTGACATTGGTGTTTCTCTCGCCTCTCTAAGCGTGTGGTACCACCCAATTGGAAAAGTAGCAACCATATGATCAAAAAAATATATAAATACTGTGAACGTGGCATCACTGTTGGATACCTCACACTTATGGAGTAGCTGATTGAACCTTCATTCATTTTCTGGTTGCTCCTTGTTGCGGGCAGCCTCTAGGATTCGCGGGGATGTCCGAGCAGCGTTACCCAGTCCTGCGTTCGAAGGCCGATACGAAGTCGGAGACCTACCAGGCCAATCGCGAGGGCAATCTCTCTGCGCTCGCAGCGGTCGACGAGGCGCTTGCCATCGCCAACGGGGGGGGCGGCGAAAAGTACGTGAAGCGCCATCTCGCGCGCGGCCGAATCCTTCCGCGCCAACGCATCGAGATGCTCCTCGATCGAGACAGCTACTTTTTGGAGATCGCTGCCTTGGCGGGCCACGGCATGAAAGGGGAGGTGAGCGGCTCTTCGGTCGTCGGTGGCGTAGGCACGGTGAGCGGCGTGGAGTGCTGCATCACGGCAAGCGAGGCGACCGTCAAGGGTGGGGCGATTACGCCCATCAGCATGTTGAAGACCGGGAGGCTTGCCGAGATTTGTGAGCAGAACCGGTTGCCGGGCATCGCTTGCATCGAGTCCGCCGGCGCAGACTTGCCCAAACAGGATCAGATTTTCGTTCCTGGCGGCGCCGGCTTTCGCCATCTCACTCAGCGATCGGAAAACAAGATTCCGACCATTTGTCTGGTCTTTGGAAGCTCGACCGCTGGCGGCGCGTACATGCCTGGGATGAGTGACTACGTCGTGATGGTCAAAGAGCAGGCGCAGGTTTATCTCGCTGGTCCGCCCCTGGTGAAGATGGCAACCGGCGAAGAGACCGACCACGAGGAGCTAGGCGGTGCTGAAATGCACTCCACGATCAGCGGGGTGTCCGACTACCTCGCGGAGGACGAAGTCGATGCGATTCGTCTCGGGCGGGAAATCGTCGCCCATCTTCAGTGGCAGAAGCGCGGAGAGTTTCGGCCCCGCCCGGTAGAGGCGCCGATTCATGACGCCGAGGAATTGCTGGGCATCGCGTCTTCCGATGTGCGTGTCCCCTTCGATCAGCGCGAGGTCATTGCGCGAATCGTCGATGGCTCGCGGTTCAGCGAATTCAAGCCGCTGTATGGCAAAACGATGCTTTGCGGCTGGGCTCACATTCACGGTTTCCCCGTCGGAATCATCGCGAACAACGGAACGATCTTCAGTGACAGCGCCAACAAAGGAGCGCAGTTCATTCAGCTCTGCAATCAAAGTGACATCCCGCTCGTGTTTCTGCAGAACACCACCGGATTCATGGTTGGGAAGCAGTACGAGCAGAATGGGATCATCAAGCACGGCGCCAAGATGATCAACGCGGTGTCCAACAGCACAGTCCCGGCGATCACCATCATGACTGGCTCGAGTTACGGCGCCGGCAACTACGCGATGATGGGTCGCTCCTATCGTCCGCGGTTTCTATTCACCTGGCCCAACCACAAGATCGCAGTCATGGGCGGCAAGCAGCTCGCCGGAGTGCTCGACATCATTCAGCGCGGTGCTGCCGCAAAGAAGGGTATCGAGGTCGACGAAAAGATGCTGGAGGTCGCCAAGATGATGACCGAGAAGCAGATCGAGGATCAGTCGACTGCCCTCTACGCCACCGCTCGGGTCTGGGACGACGGCATCATCGACCCGCGGGATACGCGAACCGTGATCGCGATTTGCCTCTCGTCCGCATACAACGCTCCCGTCGAAGGGACCACGTCATGGGGCGTCTTTCGCCACTGAGAGAAGAAGCAGCGTTGACCAAGACGATTCAGAAGATCCTCATCGCCAACCGTGGCGAAATCGCGCGTCGGATCATGCGAACGTGCCGCAAGATGGGCATCGCGACGGTGGCGGTGTATTCCGATGCAGACGCGGAGATGCCCTTCGTAGACGAGGCCGACGAAGCGATTCGCCTCGGTCCTGCCCCGAGCGCTGAAAGCTACCTTCGCATCGATAGGATTCTCGAAGCTGCCGCAATCACCCATAGCGACGCCATTCACCCTGGTTACGGCTTCCTCGCCGAGAACGCCGCCTTCGCGGACGCCTGTGGCCAGGCTGGGGTCATCTTCATCGGGCCCAGCCCCGATGCAATCCGCGCGATGGGCTCGAAGCGCGAGGCCAAGGCCTTGGTAGAGAAGGCAGGCGTTCCTGTGATCCCTGGCTACGACGGCTCGAACCAGGACCCGAAAGTTCTGGCAGCGGAAGCCATCAAGATTGGCTTTCCCGTTTTGCTCAAGGCAAGCGCAGGTGGCGGCGGCAAAGGGATGAAGCGCGTTCGCCAGGCGAGCGAGTTGCCCGATGCAATCGCATCTGCGGCCAGAGAGAGTCAGAGCTCTTTCGGGGATGGAACGCTGTTGGTCGAGAAGTACATCGACGATCCGCGGCACGTCGAGATCCAGATCCTCGGTGATAGCCACGGCAACCTCATTCATCTCAACGAGCGAGAGTGCTCGATCCAGCGCAGGCATCAAAAGATCATCGAAGAGACACCATCCACGGCGCTCGATCCAGCGCTTCGAAATCGGATGGGAGAAGCGGCTCTGCGCTGTGGCAAGGCGATCGGCTATACGAACGCCGGCACGGTCGAGTTCATCCTCGCGCCCGATCGGAGCTTCTATTTTCTAGAGGTCAACACGCGACTTCAAGTCGAGCACCCGATCACCGAGTGCGTGACGGGGCTCGACTTGGTCGAAGAGCAGATCCTGGTTGCCGAAGGCCAGTTGCTTCGCACCGCGCAAGAGGCGGTCCGCTTCGAGGGCGCCGCGATCGAGGTGCGCCTGTACGCGGAAGACCCGGCTGCCGGCTTCCTTCCTCAAAGCGGGCGGGTGGTCGATTGGGATCTGCCTGCGGCAGAGGGTCTGCGGGTCGATAGTGGCGTCGAGGCCGGGAGCGAGGTCGGCATCCACTATGATCCGATGCTTGCGAAAATCATCACCTCTGCCGCGAGCCGCCCTCTCGCCCTTCAGCGGATGCGCCGCGCACTGCGCTCGCTGAGCGTCCAGGGAGTGACCACCAATCGGGACTTCCTGCTCCGCGTGCTCGACCACCCTGCGTTCATTGCGGGCGAGATCGACACACACTTCATCGACCGTCACCTTCAAGACGAGCTCGGCGACGGCGTCCCGGAACCCGACGAACAGCGCGCGGCCGTCGCGGCAGCGCTGGCCGAACAGCAGACGCGTGATGACCGCCGGGTTCTTGTTCGCGGAATTCCGTCGGGCTGGCGAAACAACTACCACACGCCGCAATGGGTCGAATACGCCGTCGGCGGCCGAGATCTGCGGTTGAGCTACCGGCATCTGGGCGACAACGAGTTTACCGTCTGGGTCGGCGAAGAGCAGCGCAGTGTGCGGGTCGTTTCCTGGGAGGCCCCAGTGCTCACCCTCGAAGAGGGCCCGCGTCGTTGGCGCGCAAGGGTCAGCTTCGATGGCGATCGTACCTTCGTTCACAGCTCGCAGTTCAGCGTTGGCCTTCAGCGCAAGCCACGCTTCCCGGACAAATCCAAGGAGATTCCAGCCGGCGGCTGCATCGCACCCATGCCGGGCAAAGTCGTCGAGCTTCGTGTCGCCGAGGGCGATCCGGTGAAGGCCGGTCAGGTGCTCTTGATCATGGAAGCGATGAAGATGGAGCACACGGTCACCGCGCCGCAGGACGGCACCGTGGCCGAGGTCTGGGTCCGAGCTGGTGATCAGGTCGACGCCGACGCGTTGCTCATCGTCGTTGCCGAATCCTGATCGCCTCGATCAGGCGGCGTCCAGCTCGGCGATCATCTGGTCGCCGCTCAGCTCTGTTGCCGATGCGCCGTCGGCATACTTCATGAGCCCCGCTCGCTCGTAGTGCGGCCTGATCCGGTCGCTCAGCAGCCCAATCTCGCGAAGGTTAGGCACCAGACGCTTGAACATCACTTGGCGGAAAATCGCGAAGCCGGGCGAGTCGGTCACGAACTGCGCCCACTCCTTGCGTGTCAGCTTGTGCTCGAACCACTCCTCGTACACTTCGAAGGAGAGGAAGCGATTGCGCATCAGGAGCGCCACTTCGAATGCCCAGTCCTCTCGTTCCCGCCGTTCACGGTCGCTCAGCTCCTGCCGGAAATGGTCACGCAAGGCGAGGACCCCATAGTGGACGTGCCGGGCCTCATCCTGGATGACCATCTTCAGCAGCTGCTTGAGCATCGGCTCCCCGGTCATTTGATACATCGTTCCGAAGGCACCGAGGGCCAGGCCCTCGACCATGATCTGCATGCCCAAGAACTTCACGTCCCACCGAGAATCCTGGATGAGGGCGTCGATGATGACGAAGAGGTTGTCGTTGATTTGGTAGAGCTTGTTCATCTTGGAGTCGAGATAGCGGTGGAACACCTCGACGTGGCGGCCTTCGTCGACGACCTGGGTCGCCCCGTACAGCTTGCCATCGAAGAACTGCACTGCTTCGGTCACCTGGGCCGCTGCGAAAAGCGCGCCTTGTTCGCCGTGTAAGAACTGACTGAGCATCCAGGAGGCGACACTCGAGTTGAGCCGCCGTTCTTCGAGGTCGGTGAGCTTGATCCCCTTCCCACGCAGAGCGTCGTAATCCATGAACTGGCGGGGAATGATCGGTTTCTCGGGATTTTCCGGGTCGACATCGATGTGCCAGGGGAGGTCGTCCCCGTTCCACTGCTGCTCTTTGGCCCTCGTGTAGAGCTCCCGCATTTCGGGCTGGTCGTTCGGGTAGGTCCAGTCGAAGTACACTTCGTGGTTTGAAGGCATCTTCGTCGGAACGCCCTGCTTGCCACGCTGAAGGATCAGCCCGCGCACACCAGACGGCGCCATCGATTTCAAGACCTTGGCGTTCTTGGTTGCAGTCATCAGCTGCACGGCTTCAACGTACGGCTCGATGCGGCGGCGGATTTCGTGGGGCAGGTTGTCGAGTACTTTGTCACTGAGCATGGTCAGTTCCTTCTATTAGAGCACGTTGGCGAAGAATTCCCGAATCTTCGTTGAATGTAAGCGCATGATGTACCGATCGAGGATGGGGACGACCGCTTCGATCATGAGGGCGACCTTTTCCGGCGGGAGCTCCGAAAGCCGCGAGGAGACCAAGCGCACCTCTTCGTTCAACAGCGTCGTGATGGCGTCTTGGTAGAGCGCCATGTCCTCCACGCGGAAGCCGAGGTCCGGCGTGAAGCCCATCGAGCGGATCTTGCCGAAGACTTCGAACACCCAAACGTCAGCCGCCGCGATTCGGAGCGCACCGTTCGAGTGCGCGCCGCCGACCAAGCCGAGCTCGAAGGCGCGTTCGACGTCCTCGGGGTCCACGCCCGTGTCTTCGGCGATTTCGCGGGGGGTGAGGGTGGGGCTGCGATCCTCGCTGGTCTTCAGCGATTCGGCGAGGCGCTCTTTGACACCGGCCAGAAACGCATGCTGGCGCGGCGAAAACACACCGTCCTCACCGTCGAACAGCGCTTTGATTGCCTTCAAGGGAAGGAATCGCTCGTGTTGGAGCTTCTTGACCAGGTGGAGCCGCTCCAGGTGCTCTTCGCTGTACCAAGCCATGTTCCGGCCTGTCTTGCGTCCTGGTGGGAGGAGCCCCTGTTGAATGTAGAAGTGGATCGCCTGGCGGGGCAGGCCGGTCGCCTCGCAGAGATCCTTCATGCGATAGATCCACCGCGCTTCGTCGACGTCGATGGCTTCGGAGCTCGCCGTCATGCACGCTCCACTTCGATCTGGCATTGGGTCAGCGGGCGGCCGACGCAGGTCAAGACGTAGCCTTGTTCCCGCTCGCCACGGCTGAGGCAGTTGGGCTCTTCCATCTGGATGTCGCCTTCCAGCCGGCGAACGCGGCAGGCTCCGCAACCACCCATGGCGCATGAAAACGGCATGTCGATTCCGGCGGCCAGCGCCGCTTCGAGAATGCTTTGGCCCGGCGCGACTTGAATGCCGTGCTCGTGACCACCTCTGGAGACCCGAACGAGCTCGGTCTTGTCGCTGCCGGCATTGCGGGAACGAGCTTCGGGGCTGGTGAAACGTTCTTCGGCGATTCGGCTGGCGTCTACCCCACGCCGTTGAAGCGCTTCGTGCGTCTGTTCCATCATGGGCGTCGGCCCACATACGAAGTACCGCAGCATACCGTCGTCGATGACGCCTAGCGCTTGGAGGCGAGATTCGAGGACCTCGCTCCCCAAAAGCCCCTGCTCTCCGGACCACCATTCGGGCGGATGCTCGAGAACGTGATCGACGACCAATCGATCTCCAAACTCGCGGCAAAGCGCCTCGAGTCGGTCCCGAAAGATCACGTCATCCCAGCCGCGGTTGCCATAGATCAAGGTCACACGGCTGCCGGCCTCCACGCGCAGGACGGTTTCGAGGATACTCATGATGGGAGTGATCCCGCTCCCGCCGGCGACCATGACCAAGCTTCGTTCGTTCACCGAACGGGGCTCAACGGTGAAGCTACCGGAGGGACCGAGAACGGCGAGCTGGTCGCCGATCTGAATCGTATCGTTCAAGTGGTTGCTGACCCGTCCATCTTCGATGCGCTTCACGGTGATGTGCCGAGGAACGTCGGGCAGACAGGCGCTCGCCAAGGAGTAGGCGCGTCGAAGGCGCTCCCCATCGAGGACTACGTCGACGCTGAGGAACTGGCCCGGCCTGAACCCCAATGCCGATCCATCCGCCTCGGTCAAATAGATCGAAACCGCGTCATTGGTTTCGCGAACGACATCGACCACTTCGAGCGGCCTTGCCATGTTCGGCGACTTGCGCGGCAGCGATACCACGGAACCGGCGGAGGGCCGCGGACGCTCGATTACCGGGGGAGGGGTCTTCCCCAGGATCAGGCGGTCGCGAAGCATCCGCACGTCACGCTGCGCGGCGCGAACTCGTTCTGCGACCCGGCGCGGAAGTAGATTCAAGGGATCGACTTCGCCGAGTGGTGTCGGAGATTCGACCTCGTTGACCAGCGGTGTCGGTGATCGGCCGCTCGCCCGGTCCATGATCATCGTCGCGTCGAGACGAGCCTGTTCGATCCACGGCGTGAATCCACTTGGCAGTGCGCGTGCCGCAAGCGACAACGCTGCATCAAAGCGGCCCCCGCGGCGGCGTTGGTTGCCCTCCATGAAAAGCAGAGTGCCCGGGCAGCGGCGAAGTGTCAAGTGTGACTAGACACTTGACTTACAGTGTAGGCTAGAGTGAGCAAAACCAATGGTTTCGCCTCCCCTCATCACGGCCTCGGAGGCCATTTCGTTGCGGAGCGGCGCGGTTTTTCTCGACGCTCGCGCCGGACCCGGGACGACCGAGGCCTATGAAACCGCCCATCTGCCAGGCGCCGTTCGCGTCGATCTCGAATCCCATCTTTCGACCCCCGCAGACCCGGCGGCCGGAGGCCGGCACCCCCTACCGCCCCTCGAGGTCTGGCTTTCCCGTCTCGGAGACTGGGGCGTTACGCCATCGCATCAGGTCATCGTCTACGACGACGCGGGCGGCGGGATGGCGGCCGCTCGCGCCTGGTGGATGCTGCGAGCGGTTGGCCACCGGCGCCTTGCCGTGGTCGACGGTGGTTGGCGAGCGCTGCGCCAGCTTCATGCGCCCACGGAAGCCGGTGACTCAGGTACCCGCTCCGTCGGCTCGTATCCGAGCACGGTCGATCGTTGGCCGACCGTCGATGCCGGGTTTGTCGAACGCGTTCGCAGCGATCCGAGTTGGCGTCTAATCGATGCCCGCGCTCCCGAGAGATACGACGGCACGACCGAGCCTCTCGATCCGGTAGCGGGACACATTCCAGGGGCGCGCAACCTGTACTGGCAGTCGCAACTCGACAGCAGCAGTTCGTTCGATTCGGTCGATACGCTTCGCGGCCGATTCGCCGAGATCCTCGGGGACGTGCCGCCCGAGCAGATGGTTTGCTACTGCGGTTCCGGCGTCACCGCGTGCCACCTCCTGTTGGCCATGGAAGCTTGCGGGCTTCGTGGTGCGCAGCTCTACGTTGGCTCTTGGAGCGAGTGGTGCCGTCAGAATCGCCCCCGCGCGTCGGGCTGAGTTGGGCAGTCGCACAAACCCCCCGAGATGCTATTGGACGCTCGCCATGACCGCGGTTTGCGAATTCCCGCTCACCTTGCCTCGCAACGCTTTCACGTCGCGTGAGACTCCCCGTGCGGGCGATATTTGGCGGCTCTGTCAGGACGTCGCGACGCTTGCCTCGATCCAGGCAGGTTGGCCGCCTTCGCGTTTCCGCGTCGAGAATGTGGCATTCGTCGTTTACAAGATGACCCTTCTGCACGATGCCGAATCGGCTTACGGCGCCCCGCTGAACGCCCAAACCTGGGTGTCACGCCTGCGACGCCGCACGCTTTGCACGCGTGAGGTGCGGGTTCGAAGCGGTGGGCAACGAATTGCCGCCGCGACCCAGGAGTGGGTCCATGTCGATTTCGAGACGCTCAAGCCGAGGCAGGGCTCGATCGAAGCGGCTTCGGCGTTTGCTGAAATCGAGGTCGAGCCCTCGGTTGCGATGCCTTCGTTCGACGCACTTCCTGGCGCAGAAGACGACTTTCAATTCGACATGTGGCAGACTTGGTCCGACCCGTTGGCGCACGCCAATCACCCTGCATACATCGACTGGTGCGACGAGGCGACCAGCCGGAGGATGCTCGCGGCCGGGCTCGACCCCGTGTTGCTGCGGCCCATCGCCGAGCAAGTCACCTTTCGCAGCGCCGTCTTGCCGGGCGAGCGTGTGACGGTCCGAAGCAAACGCGTCGGTCGAATCGGCACCGATGCGGTCGTGCTGAAGCACCACCTGGAAACGGAACGGGGACCTGCGGCCGATGCAACCAGCGTGCGTGGTCTCGGACGGCTTGGTGGCGAGGCCCTCGTGGCAGCCTGGGATTGAGCGATGCGACCCGGCTTACCAAGTGGGACCTCGCTCTTGGTTTCCTTCGCGCGCGGACTGGGTGTAGACGAGCAACCGATCGACCCGCTTGCGTCCCAGCTTCTGCCTCCTGTGCTCGCACAACTTGCTGCTGCGCCTCGGCACCTCGGAAAGGCCGCTCGGCCGTACCGGGCTGCGGTGCGTGCAACGACCTTCGGGCTGATCGATCACATGGTGTTGAGGACCCAAGCGATCGATGCACATCTGGCTTCCGCCCTGCAAACCGGCATCGACCAGCTCGTGATTCTCGGAGCCGGGCTCGACGCGCGAGCCTGGCGAATCGAAGCCTTGAAGGATGCGACCGTCTTCGAGGTGGATCACCCGGCGACGCAACGATACAAACGAAAGCGGATGTCGCGGAAGCGCCCGCCAGCGGACATTCGCTATGTGTCGGTCGATTTCGAGAAGGAGCGATTCGCAGACGCCCTCGAAGGAGCGGGGTTTCGCCCCGGCGCGCCGAGCGCGTGGATCTGGGAGGGTGTCGCGATGTATCTGCCCATGGCTGCGGTTCATGACACCTTGGCGCAGCTGACGTCACTTGCGGCCGTGGGGAGCGAGCTCGCCATGACCTATCGCGTCCCCGACCTGCTTCCGTATGGGAGGTTGGGGCGTGTCGCGATCCCCGCGGTGTTCGCCGCTGCCGGCGAGCCGCTCAAGGCGACCCTCCAGCCCCATGAGCTCGCATCGGCCGTCGCCCCCGATTGGGAGGTAACCTTCGATGAGAACTCGCGCGGATGGCGAACACTAACGGGCTCGACCGCGAATGCTTCCCGTAGCTTTTTGTCTGAGCGGCTCGCGGTCGTGCAGAGGCGGGGCTGAGCGATGTGTACGATCATCGTTCGCCACGGGATGGATGACTTCTGTTCGACGATCATTGCCTCGAATCGGGACGAGTTCTATGACCGCGCGGCATCCGGTCCCCGGGTGCTGCGCGTCGACCCGCTCGTGGTCGGAGGGCGCGACGAGCGTGAAGGCGGGACGTGGTTCGGGCTCAGTCGGGATGGCCTTTTCGTGGGGCTCACCAATCAACGAAGCTTCGGCTCGCGAGACGACACACTTCGCTCGCGAGGCGGGCTCGTGGTCGATGCGCTTGCGGAAGGGTCGCTCGAAGGCGTCGAGCGTTATCTCAGACGCGTCGATCCCGCAGCCTACAACGAGTTCAACCTGATCTTCGGCGACGGCGAAGCGCTGCGCGCCGCGTACGCGAGGAGGGACGCGCGGGAAGTCGAGATCGAAACACTTCCGAACGGTGTCCATGTCCTTTGTAATGATCGACTTGGCTCCCCGGAGTTTCCGAAGGCCGAGAAGGCACGGGCGCGCGTCTTGGCGGTGCCTCCCGAGACGTGGCCACGAATGAAACGGCAACTCGTGGACGTTCTCTCGGATGGGTCATTGCCGGACCCTTCGGAAGTGCCTCCAATTCCGCCAAACGCGCCTTTCGACCAAGAAGTCGCGCGCTACCTTCAAGCGATCTGCGTCAAGACCCCGGTGTACGGCACGGTCTCGTCCACGATAGCCGCGGTGAGCCCCGGGCGTGTCGAGCAGTATTGGTTTTCGAACGGCCCGCCATCCGAGACGAGCTTCGAAGACGTACTTCGACTCACCCAAGCGCCTGAATGAAGCGAAGGGCGGCCGCAGGGGGGTGGGGGGGCGAGGGTTGGGTTGGGTGCGTGGTTTGGTTTAATTACACCGCCCGCCCACCCCCACCCGTAGTCCTCCCTGCCGCGCCTGGCGCTTCGCTTAGGCTTGGCGGCGCGTTCGCGCCGGGCTTCGCCCTTCGGGCTCGCGCTGCCGCCTGCTTCTGGGCTGCGCCAGTGCCAGCGCCAGTGCCAGTGCCAGTGCCAGCGCCAGCGTCAGCGACCGGGCACCGCAAACCGCTCAGCCGGGTACGCAGCTGCCGCAGTTCTGTTCGTCGGTGTCGAAGTCGACGCTCAGATCAGCGCCAACAGGGCGGTGACCGCGAATCGTCTCATAGCGTCGCCTCGCCAAACGTATCACAGGCGTTCAGATTGCCGCTGGCGTACCCGCGCTTGAACCACTTCACGCGTTGCGCGGAGCTTCCGTGCGTGAACGACTCCGGCGTGACGTACCCTTGCGACTGCTTCTGTAGACGGTCGTCTCCGATCGCGCTCGCCGCGTTGAGCCCTTCCTCGATGTCCCCTTGTTCGAGCAGCGCGCGGGTCCGGTCAGCGTGGTGTGCCCAAATCCCGGCCAGGCAATCCGCCTGGAGCTCTTGACGAACGGACAGCTGATTGGCCTCCGCCTCGCTGAGTTGGGCTTTCCTGCGCTGCACCTGCTCGGAGATCCCAAGCAATGTTTGGACGTGATGCCCGACCTCGTGGGCGACCACATACGCCTGCGCGAAGTCTCCGGGCGCTTGAAACCGATTCTGCAGGTCGGAGTAGAAGCTCAAGTCGATGTAGACCTTCTGATCGGCGGGGCAATAGAAGGGCCCCATCGCCGCTTGCGCGAACCCGCAGGCCGAGCGCACCGAGCCGCTGAAGAGCACCAAGCTCGGCTCCTGGTAGTTGTGCCCAGAGGCTTGGAACACCTCGTTCCAGGTGTCCTCGGTGTCCGCGAGGACGACTGCGACAAACTGCGCCTGCTCATCTTCGAGCTCGGTCCTTGCGGCGGACGGTGCTGGAGCGCTTTGCTGCGTCTGAACGATTTCCATCAGCGTGCGCGGATCGACACCCAAGAACAAGCCGACACCTACCAAGACCAGGAGCCCGATGCCTCCGCCAGCCAGCTTCGGCCCGGCGCGCACGCCGCGGCGATCCTCGACGTGCGCACTCTGCTTTCGACCTCTCCAGCGCAAATGAGCCTCTCAGGTCTCCGGTTCCGCTTAGAGCTCGTCTTCGACGCTTTGGCCGCCGCCTTGAAAGAACCCCGCGAGGTGCTGGGCCCGAACCGAGATCTCGCTCAGCTTTTGCGCCAGGGCCCCCCGGGTTTGGGGACCGACGTCGCCGTCGACGTCGACACCAGCGTCTTTTTGGAAGTCGCGAATCGCATTCCGCGTTCGCTTGCCCATCACTCCGTCGTGCGTTCCGGGCTTGTACCCGCAAATGTCGAGTGCCTCTTGCAATGCTGCGGTGTTGTCATCTGATGCCATGATTCACTCCTAGTTGAGACCCCAAGCCGCGGCCCAGGCCTTGGCGACCTCTCCAAACGCTTGAGGATCGCTCGCGCCAAGCTTCGTCGACACTTCAGCGTACTCCGCCTTCAGTGCCTTGAACTTCGCTTTCGTTTCGTCCGAGGCGCCTTGTCCTGCCGCCTTGGCGGCCTTGGATTTCGCGCGGAGGTCCGCGACGTCATACTTCTCGAGCATGCCGGTCAGGATTGCCGCTCCCGTTGCCGCATCGCCGGCTCCTTTTAGGGCGTTGACTCCTGCCCCGAAGACAGCAACGAGGTTTTCGGATGCACTTCCGCTGAGCGCAACCTCGGGGATCGCGGGTCCGGCTGGCGCGGTAGGCTCTGCTGCCTTGGGTTTGGGCGCGGGCGCGTCGGGCTGGGCTTCTTTCTTCTTGCACGCGGACGTCGAGGCCATCGCGAGGACGAGCAATGCAAGTGTGGTTTTCTTCATGGACTCCCCTTTTCCAATGAGTGGGGCCGGAGCATACGGATGGGCTCTCATCGAGTGCAAGGCGTTTTTGCCTATTGGATCCCAATATGCCTGAAATTGCTTGCAAGAGTTCGCTGTTGTGTCCGTTTCCTAGAACGCGCATCATCACCCCTTCGCTCGAGAAGGAGACAGCATGGACGATTTGATGGAGTCGATTGCGGCTCAACTCAGCGGCGCCCCAATGGAGCAGCTCAGCAACCAACTAGGAACCGACAGCCGCAGCACGCAGAACGCGGTGCAAGCGGCTCTGCCCTTGCTTCTGGGTGCACTCGCTAAGAACAGCGCGAATAGCGGTGGCGCCGAGGCACTGGCTGGTGCGCTCGATCGTGACCATGACGGAAGCATCCTGGACGACCTCGGGGCTTTCCTGGGCTCGGGCGCAAGCTCTGACGGCGCAGCGATCTTGGGTCACGTCCTCGGAAAGCGGGAGCCCGCCGTGGAGGCCGGGATCGGTAAGGCGACGGGGCTGCAGACCAATCAAATCGCACAGCTGCTGCAGATGCTTGCGCCGATTGTGCTCGGGTATCTCGGCCGCCAGAAGCAGCAACAGGGAATGGGCGCCGGCATGCTGGGGGAGCTTCTCGGCGCACAGTCTTCCCGGGCTCAGGCGCAGAATCCGGCGCTTGGCATGCTCGCATCGCTCCTCGACAAGGACGACGACGGCTCGATCGTCGACGAGCTCGGCGGCATGCTCGGTTCTCTTCTTTCGGGACGCTAACTCGCTCGATCAGGGAGCCGAGCAGGCGCCCTCGCTCTTGAGAGATACACCGGCTGCCTGCGCCGAGCAGGCGTTCGAGTACGTATTGCCGTCGCAGCCGCAGACGGGGTTGTAGTCAGCCGTGCACGCCTGTGGGCGAGGCTGGCACTTCCCGGGCTTGTTCGTCGCGCCACATTGTGCGGCCGGGGCGAACTGGCAAAAGAGGCCCGTGGCGCAGCTCGCACTGCCTGCGATCCCGCAGCTGGCACCAACCGCCCCGGCGGCCGCCTGCGTAGGGTCCTGGCACAGGCCGCGGTGCCGAATCGAGACACCATGCGAGTGCGCCACGCAGTCGTTGCTGTAGTTGCGCCCGTCACAGCCACAGACTGGCGCCCACTCCTTGGTGCACACCGTGGGCTGTTCCGCGCACTCGCCTGGGCCGGAGACTTCGCCGCAGTACTGCACCTCGGCATACCGACAAAATAGACCCGTTGCGCACGACGCGGCCGCGCCTCCCGGGCCACAACTGCCGACGGGACCGGCGGGCACTCCTGGCGCCCCCGCGCTCGGACACTCTCCGGATTGGCGAGGTGACACTCCGTGCGAGTGAGCCACGCAGATGTTGAGATAGGTGCGGCCATCGCAGCCACAGACCGGGCTGTAGTCCTTGGTGCAACTGGAGGGCATTGGGAAACAGGCGCCTTGCGCACCGGCTTCTCCGCACTCCGCGTTGGGTGCGTAGTGACAGACGAAGCCGGAGTCGCACGTGGCCCCCGCGGCGCGGCTGCATTGCCCGGCCGGACGATCGGGGTAGCGCGATGGCTCGCTCTGCTTCGCGCAAGAGGTCAGAAGACCAGCCAGTAGACCCAAGCAAAAGACCCAGACGCAAAGTCGTGTCATCTCCTGATAGGTATCTCCGAAGGGCGACGGAGGCAAGGCCCCTCAGCGCGAAGGAAGGGCGTCCGCGAGCTCCGGCACCCAGTTGCCGGCCGTGCCAGGAAGAAATGCGCCGACGCCTGTGCGTTGTAGGAGGGCACTAAACGGATTCGGCACCGGGTTGACGACGATCATCGGAACGCCGCGCTGCGCTACAATCGTGCCAATGTGCATCGGTAGCGACGTGGCCCCGGTCGTGCCAACGACGATGACCAGCGAGGCGTGTCGGGCAGCTTCGATCGAGCTTTGGAATCGGAAGTTCGGCTCGTCGTAGATTTCGTCGAACCAAAGGACGTGGGGCCTAGTCATGGCGCCACAGGAAGGGCAACGCAGCAGATCGAGCTCCTGGTCGCCGAGCGCGCGGCCCTTTTCCCAACCCAGCTCTACACCGTCCGGGATTGGCACGGGCGCGGGAAGGCACTCTTTCGTGCAGCGCATGAAATCGATGTTGCCGTGAATCTGGTAGGTGCGATCGAGCGTGTTGCCGGCCCGTAGGTGCAGCCCGTCGACGTTCTGGGTCACCAGCAAGAAGCGGTCACCGCAGCGCTGCTCGGCGTTGACCAGGGCGAGATGCGCCGCGTTGGGCTGCGCACCCTGGCAGACCCCCCGCCGATACAGATACCAGGCCCAAACTTCCTCCGGCATCCGCTGAAACGCCGCTCGAGTGGCCAACTCTTCGGGCTGGTAGTTCCGAGAGCCGACGCGCCAGTACCCCTCTTTGCCGCGAAAGGTGGGGATTCCGCTCTCCGCCGAGATGCCGGCACCGGTGAGCCAGAGCACCAGCGTGTGAGGCCGGTTGAGCAGCGCTTGGACGGAGTCGTCGAGCACGGCCCAGTAACTAGGGGCATCGCAGTGCCAGTGCCAGTTTTGGTTATACCGCCAGGGGGGGTGGTTGGGGGGGCCGGGGGGGGCGGGTTGGTTGGGTGGTTTGGTTTGATTACACCGCCCGCCCACCCCCACCCGTAGTCCTCCCTGCCGCGCCCTTTGCTTCGCTCGGGCTTGGCGGCGCGTTCGCGCCGGGCTTCGCCCTTCGGGCTTGCGCTGCCGCGCATGGCTTGTCGCACCGTCGGCGCCAGCGCCACAGCCACGCTCAACCTATCTGCCACTGCCCCTGTAGCTGTCAACGACAGAAGGCCGGCCCTTTCGAGCCGGCCTTCCACCTGTGAACCCTACGTGAAGCTAGTTACCGATGTAGGCGGTGAAGCCCAGGATTGCGGCGTAGTTCTGCTTTTTGAGAGGGCCGCTCTCCAAGACGGAAGACCTAGCAAAGTAGATCTCTCGGGTATTCCACTCGCCGCGACCCTCGAGGCTGAGCACGAGATACTGGACAGGCTTGTAGCGCAGAGTCAATGTGGCGGTCGCGAGACCGGAGTCGGATACGAAGTTCACGCCCCCATCCGAGTCGGGCACGAATGCACGGAAGTTGCCGTTTCCGCTCAAGTGCTCGCCGCGTACGCCGACCGAGAACTTGTCACTCGCATCGAAGATCAGCTGCAGGCTGTGACCGTAAGCGAAGATCTTCCCGTCCAACACACCCGTGGGGTCATCAACCGTGCCGGTCGGGCTGAGCTGGTAGTCACCGTTGGCGATCAGCGTGAAGATCCCCGCGTTGGCACTCAAGACCCAGTCGAAGAAGTTCTCCCAGTTCTTGTTGTCGCTGTCGCCGCCCGCGCCGTGCTGGCCGCCGACGAAGAAGCCGACATTCTCCTTCTCAGTGCTGAAGGCAAGCTGCCAGCCGATGGTGGGCGTCTCGTTGTTGTCGACCGGTGTCCCGCCGAGCACGCCACCGTTGGTCAGCATGACCGTCAGGCCCACCATGTCCGAGAGAGCGAACGCCGAGCGAATACCCATGTGGTTGAACGGCTGACGCAGGAAGTAAAGCGCGCCGCGCGTGTAGTTGGCGTTGTTCCACTCATCGACGACCTCGCCGCCGAAGACCGTGTCGAAGAAGCCGAAGTCGAAGCTCACCTTGTCGCTCGGCATCCAACTGACATAGCCCTGCTTGATCGGTGCGATAGGGCTCAACAGGGCAGCGCCCTCGCCGAAGCGGAGGTCCAACCGAACCGCGAACTTCTCACCGGTGTACATCAGGTCACCACCGGCGAAGTTGAGGCCGAAGCCGTTGTAGTTCGTGTAAGGGTACCCGATGTCATTGTAGGGCCCGGCGACGACGCCGTCACTGGTGTAACCGCCGACGCGGTAGAAGGCGCTGGCCATCACCATCCAGGAGAGGCCGTCCTTCCACGGAGCGGCCTCCGCGGACTCCTCCTCGCCCATGTCATCAGCCGCCGTCTTCGGTGACTCTGGCATGGCCATCAACGCTTCCTTTGGGGCGGCCTCGGCTGCCGTTGTCGTGCTTTCACCGAGATCCGCGTCCATGTCTTCGGCTGCCTCTTTTGGCGACTCCGGCTGCGCAAGGGCCATTGCGGGAAATGCCAAACTGCACATCACCGCCAGGGAAAGAAACTTCCTCATCACTACCTCCACTCCCAGCGTGTCTTCACGCTCAAAATCCATATCCAAAATTCAACATTGAAAAAAGGGTCGAGAAGAGGGGCAAAGCAGACCGGGGAGCCGCCCCACCCCTCCTCTCGAAGCTCACTACTCCGCCGGCGCTGCCGACATGCCCGTCCCGCCGCCGGTGTGATAGCCCTTGAGCTCCTCGTTGTACGCTTCAACCCCGCACTCAGCGATGTCGAGGCCCTCGAGCTCGTGCGCTTCGGAGACGCGGACGCCGCCAGGCACGAGGAACTTCAGCGCGAGCCAAACGACGGAACCGACGGCGAACGCGAACGCCACGCCCGCTCCGGCGCCAATTGCCTGATTCACCAACTGCGAGGCACCGCCACCGACCAGCAAGCCGATCGGCTCTTCGCCCGTCCCCGCGCTGCCGTAGCCGACGAGGCCGACGGCAAGCGTACCGAAGATACCGCAGACGCCGTGAACGGTGATCGCACCGACCGGGTCGTCGATTTTCATCTTGTCGATCAGCAGGACGCCTTCGACGCAGAGCATGCCAGCAACGATGCCGACCACGATCGACCAACCGCCGGTGATGTTGTAGCAACCCGCGGTGATGCCCACGAGGCCCGCGAGCGCGCCGTTCAGGGCCATCGACAGGTCCAGCAGGCCGCTGCGGATTCGAATCCAGGTAAGGGCGCCGCAGAAGCCGGCGGCCGCCGCGAGGTTGGTTACCAGGACGATCCGGCCCACCTCGGCGTCCATCGCGAGCTCGGAGCCGCCGTTGAAGCCAAACCATCCGAGCCATAGGATGAGCACACCGAGCGCGGCGAGCGGGAAGTTGTGCGCGGGCATCGGGTTGACCGAACCATCCGGCTTGTACTTCCCAATTCGCGGGCCGACGACCAGGGCGCCTGCCAAGGCCATGCCTCCGCCGACACCGTGAACGACCGTGCTTCCGGCAAAGTCGATGAAGCCCATTTCAGAGAGCCAGCCACCGCCCCAGACCCAGTGACCGACCACCGGGTAGATGATGATGGTCGCGATCGCGGTGAAGAAGAAGAAGGTCAGCAACCGAGCGCGCTCGGCCACTGCGCCCGACACGATCGTGCAGGCAGTCGCCGCGAAGACGAGCTGAAAGAAGAGAAAGACATAGGGTGGCAGGTCCGCGTCGGCTCCCCCGTTGTTCGGGAAAAAGCTCGCGAGCCCCACGAAGGCGTTGCCTTCGCCAAACATCACGCCGTAGCCGACCAAATAAAATATGATCGACGAAATCGCGACTACACCGAAGTTCTTCATTAACACCATCACCGCATTTTTCTTGCGGCAGAACCCGCTCTCGACGAGAGCGAAGCCCGCGTGCATGAAGAAAACGAGTGCGGCGCTAACGAGAACCCACAATGCGTTTGCATACGTTGTCAGTTCCGAAAGTTGTTCTTCCATGATCTTTGCACCTCTTAGTCATGGCCGCGGCGCACCCTCGGCAGCGGCACGAGGGATTTATGGAGGCGCCATATTTCCGATGTGTTTCCCCGAGGCATCGGTTTGGGAAAAACCGATCCAACTATCCGCGAGTTGCGCCCCAGTCGACTGGGCCACATGCTCGGATCATGAGTAGTTTCCCGCATTTGGCGTACGGAACGCCCCGCAAGCTGCCTAAGCCTGGCAGTCTTCCAGGGCGCGTCGTGGTGCTGGATGTGGCCTTCGCTGCAAATGCAGGAGGTGCAAGCTACGAAAAGACGACGCTGCCGTTCATCGTGGGCCTCGGCTCTCGGCTGGCGATGTGGATCGATCATCATGACCACGATCGGCACGTGGACTATGCCGACGACCCCCGTTTCGTTCTGACGACCAAGGCACAGCACGGGGCTTGCCCCGAATTGGTCACGCCGGAGCGCGTGACGGCTGCGGGTGACGTCGATACCATCTGCTGCCACGTCGACTTCGACGGGCTCTGCTCGGCGGCCAAATGGATTCGCGGCGGGGTCGAGCCCTATGAAGGAGCGGATGACGATGCTCGCGCGATCGACACACGCCTCGGCGAGCCAGGTGAACGCGCTCGGGTGCTTGACCGCGCGCTGCGTGCGAGGCCGCGCGACGAAGGTCTTCGAGGCTTGATGGTGCGCTACTTGGCCGACGGCGCACAGGACCCGGCGATCTACCGCGAGTTTCAAATGGTGGCCGAAGCCCTCGAAGAGAGGGAACGCGAGGCCAAGCGGCTGTCGGGCCGCTACGAAGTTCGCGGCAGGCTCGCGATCTGCGACGCGACCCGGCGGGATGGCCCGTACGATAAGACCGAGCTGCTCTTGATCGGCCAGCGTCTTGCGCCCATTTCCTTGGTCCACGACGAGACCACGGTCACCGTGGCTGCGCGCTTCGACAGTGGAATCGATCTTGTGCGTGCCCTCGGCCTCAACGGGGGCATGCCCACACGGGTGAGTGTCGCAGCCAAGCGACTCGGCGAAGTCATTGAGATTTTGGGCGGTTCCGAGCCCGCGGGTTAAAGGCGTTCAAACGCGTTATACTAAAAGGGATGGAGCTGACGCTCTCCCAAATTCAAGCCCTTCCGAAGACGGACCTGCACGTTCACCTCGATGGTTCCCTGCGGCTGTCCACGATGCTCGAGCTCGCGGAGGCGCAGAACATCAAGCTGCCTGCAGGCAATCCAGATGCTCTGAAGAAGGCGCTGCATTGCGGCGAGCATGCCGGCTCCCTGGTCGAATACCTCAAGGCGTTCGACACGACGCTCAAGGTTCTGCAAAGCGCCGAGGCACTGCACCGGGTTGCCTACGAGCTGAGCGAGGATGCTGCCGCTGAAAACGTTCGCTACATGGAGGTGCGTTACTCTCCCATCCTGCACGCGCGTGGCGGGCTCCGGCTCACGACGGTGGTCGAAGCCGTGCTAGCGGGGCTCTGGGACGCACAAAAAGACCACGGAATCATCGCGAACGTGATTCTGTGCGGCATTCGAAACATCTCGCCGGAGTCGTCCTTTGAAATGGCCCAGTTGGCCGTCGCCTACAAGAACCGCGGGGTCGTCGCGTTCGACCTGGCGGGCGCGGAGTACGATCACCCGGCCAAACACCATCTTCGCGCGTTCAAGTTGGTGCGCGACAACAACATCGCGGTGACGATCCATGCCGGTGAGGCCTATGGTCCCGCCTCGATTCACCAGGCGATCCACGTCTGTGGCGCGCACCGCATCGGCCACGGTTGCAGGCTTCGCGAGGACGGCGACCTGCTCCACTACGTCAACGATCATCGCATTGCGCTCGAATGCTGTCCGTCCTCGAACGTGCAGACGGGCGCGGTCAAAGACCTCCGAACGCACCCGCTCAAGCTCTATCACGACCTCGGGTTACGGGTGACGATCAACACGGACAACCGTCTGATCGCCGACACGACCGTGTCACGTGAGCTCTGGCTTTGCCACAGCCGAATGGGCATGAATCGCGAAGACATTCACCGCATGATCATCAACGGTTTCAAGGCGGCGTTCCTGCCGTTTCACCAGAAGCAGACTATGGTTCGGGCGGTGTTTCGGGAGCTGTCCAGCGCAGCACAGGCTTCCGAGCAGCCTGAGTCTCGTCGAGCCGACGCAAACGCGTGATCTGGGGCGCCGACTTGGCACGGTCGGGCTCCGTGTGCGCCTCGTCGCTGATCGTCTTCATGACGTCTACGAACTCGTCCAGGGTTTGCAGGCTCTCGGTTTCGGTCGGCTCGATGAGCATGGCGCCCTTCACCACCAGCGGGAAGTACACCGTCGGCGGGTGAAAGCCGTAATCCATGAGCCGTTTCGCGACGTCCATCGTGGTGACGTGCGAATCTTTGAGATGGCGATCGCTGATCACCACTTCGTGCATGCAAATTCGCTCGTAAGGAACGTGCCAAACCTCGCCTAGGCGAACGCGGAGGTAGTTCGCGTTGAGAACCGCTAGCTCCGTGGCCTGCCTCAGACCTTCGGCGCCCATCTCACGGAGATAGGCGTAGGCCCGTACCATCATGCCGAAGTTGCCTTGAAAAGAGCGCAGCCTACCGACGGACGCCGGACGGCTGTCGTAGTCGAGGACGAAGCGCCCGTCGCGCTGCTCTACGACCGGGACGGGCGCGAATGGATCGAGAAGCGCCTTGTATCCAACCGGACCGCATCCGGGGCCGCCGCCGCCGTGAGGGGTCGTGAAGGTCTTGTGCAGATTGAACTGCATGACGTCGATTCCCAGGTCGCCCGGCCGCGCTTTGCCCATCAAGGCATTGAGGTTGGCGCCATCGCCGTAGACGAGGCCGCCCTTGCTGTGCACGAGCTCGGAGATCGCGGCCATCTCCGATTCGAAAAGCCCGACGGTGTTCGGGTTCGTTGTCATGACGGCCGCGACGTCGTCGTCGACGAACGGCGCGAGGGCTTCGGTGGTGACGATCCCCTCCTCGCCGACCGGAAAGGGCACCGCCTGCAAGCCATTGAGCGCGCAGGAAGCTGGATTGGTTCCATGGGCCGTGTCCGGGATCAGCACCTTCTTCGGGTCGCGACCCTGGGCACGGTGGTACGCCCGAATCATCATGAGGCCCGTTAGCTCGCCTTGTGCGCCGGCGGCGGGATGCAGCGACACGCGATCCATTCCGCAAACCTCGGCCAACCCTTGCTCGAGCCGCCACATCAGCTCGAGGGCGCCCTGGACGAGCTCGTCCGGCATGTACGGATGCAGGTTGGCGAACCCACCCAAGCGCGCCGCCCACTCGTTGACCTTGGGATTGTACTTCATCGTGCAACTGCCAAGCGGGTACATCCCAATGTCGATCGCGAAGTTCTGTTGGCTCAACCGCACGTAGTGGCGAACGACCTCAGGCTCGGACACTTCGGGAAGCTGGGGCGGGCGCTGTCGCGCCATGTCGCCGAATGCGCGTTTCGGGTCGACATCCGGAAGGTCGTCGGTGCTTAGCGACGCACCGCTGCGACCGGGCGAGCCTTGCTCGAAAATGAGCGGTGTCTGGAATGAAAGACCTGACGTAGCCGAGCCGGGCATGATCACCTCGACGCCCAAGCTAGTGGATTGTCGACTGCCCGCAAGCGATCAAAACGTCTGCAGGAGGGCTTCGCTCAGCGCCTCGATGGTGGCCGGGTCTTTTTCCAGACCGTCGTAGTAGGGCAGCTCGCTACAAGGGGCGTCGATGTGGGTGCACACCTGCCGCACCGCCCGCGACTGAACCGTTTCACGAAGGACGCGTCGCTTTCCGGCGGTGGCCAGCCCGCGGATCTCGCTATCCTCTGTGAGCTCCGATGGGAGGCTTTCGAGAACCGGTCGTTCCTTTTCGGCGAAGAGCACGTTGAGCACACGGTTGATCACGAGTTGCAGCACCGGGATCCGTAGCTCGTTCGACAAGGCGTCCGCGAGCTCGATGGTTTCACTCGCGGGCATGTACTCGGGGAGCGTGACCAGGACAGCGCCGGATCGTTCGGGGTCACGGAACATATCAACGGCGCGGGCCGCATCCCGTCGCAAAAGCCCAGGCGGTGCGACGCTTTCGATGACAAACGGGACCCGAAGCATGTCGAGCGCGTGTCCGGTCGCGGGTGCGTCAACGATGACCAGGTCGTAGTCCGGCTCTCCCTTGGGCGGGCAAGCATGATAAAATGCCTTCCCGAGCATCGACCACGCTTCGAGGCCGGGGGTTCCTTTGAGGAATGCCCGGACCAGTCGGTTTCTGAAGACCGCGTTGAAGACGGCCCTCACTTTCAAGATCATGAGTCCGTATTCTTCGAGGGCCGCATCCGGGGTCATGTTCACCACGTCGAGGTTCTCGCGAATCGTTACGATTTCCGAGCCGATCGGATCGGTGTCGAGGAGCTCGCTGACGCGCTCCTGGCAGTTGACGAGTGCCAGCAGGACCTTTTTGCCGCGGCGACTTGCCGCAAGCGCAAGCCCGGTAGCCACGGTCGTCTTTCCGACGCCGCCCTTGCCCACAACGAAAAGGAACCGCCGGTCGAGCAAATCCATCAGCGCCGTCTTTAGCGGCGCACTGGAAAAGCAGCAAGCCCGGTCGGATCTATTCCCATAATTGGGCGCCTGGAGAGGCTGACGCCCTAGCGGCTGCATGCTAGCGTCCGACCGAGAACGCTGATGAACCGCCCACGCCAATCTGGTAGCTCGACCGTCTGGTCGCTGATCTCGTTCGCGACCCTCGCGCTCTTCGCGGTGACCCTATACACGATCTTCGTCGTTGCCCCTGTCGAGCAACAGATGGGGATCGTTCAGAAAATCTTCTATTTTCACGTTCCGAGTGCCTACGCGATGTACATTGGCTTTGGCGTATCAGCCGTCGGCAGCGCGGTGTATCTCCTCAAGCGCGACCCCAAGTGGGACGCCCTCGCAGTGGCCGGCGCAGAAGTCGGCTCTCTGTTCTGCCTCATCGTCTTGCTCACCGGTCCTCTCTGGGCGCGCAAGGCCTGGGGAGTTTGGTGGACGTGGGACCCCCGACTCACGACGACGTTGTTGGCTGGAATGATCTTCGCCGCGTACCTCTCGCTTCGATCGATGGGCAATGCGGGGGAAGTCGAGAAGCGTTTTGCCGCCGGCTTGGCGCTTTTCGGGCTGATAGACCTGCCGTTGATTCACTACAGCGTGCAGCGTTGGAGGGGCGTTCACCCGACCGTCATCACCGGTAAGGGGGGCGGGCTCGAGTCCGAGATGTACTGGGCGCTTGGCCTAAGCTTCATTGCGTTCACCGGCTTGGCCGTCCTTTTGATTTGGGCGCGGGCCTCTGCGGAACGACAACGCGAACAAACCGCGAAGCTACGATTCGAGTTGATGCACCGATGAAGGAACTGACATGCGAGCTCTGATCGCCGCGCTCGTGCTGGGATGCACGATGCTCATCACTCCCCTCGCTCTTGCAGATGTGCAGCCGGCCGAGCCGGATGGCGGATCCGCTGAAACCAAGGAAGACGCGGCCGAGGAGAGGGCGGCACAATTCGTTGGAGTCCGCGGGCCCGAAGCCGAGAGCGTTCCGGGCGGGGCCCTCATGCTCGCTGCCTATGCGATCGTTTGGGCGCTGCTGTTTCTCTATCTGATGCGAATGCGTGGCCTGCAGCGCAACACAGCGGAGGAGCTCGAGCGGCTCAGCGCCGAGATTCGAGCCAGCGGTGGCAGCTGATGCCATCCGTCGGCCATATCATTTACATTCCGGGCATATTGCTGATCGGCTTTGCGCTCGGGTTTCGAATGGGAGCGAAGGCCGTCAGGGCCGAGCTGGAGCGTCGCGAGCAGGCACGGCGCAGTTGATCGAGAGGTAGCAACATGTTGGATTTCGAGTTGACCGCCGAACAGAAGGCCCTCGTGGAGGCGAGCCGCCGCTTCACGCGCGAAAAGATCATCCCCATCGCCGGTGAGGCGGACAAGACCCACGAGTTCCCGATGGACGTCTTCAAGGAGGCCTGGGAGCTCGGCTTCGTCGGGCCCAACATTCCAGAAGCGTATGGCGGCGCAGGCATGGGCGAAGTCGATCATGTGCTTCTCACCGAGGAGCTCGCGTTCGGCTGTACCGGCATCCAGACCAGCATGACGGCCAACGTGCTTGCTGCCACGCCGCTCCTCATTGCGGGTAACGAAGCGCAAAAGAAGAAGTATCTCGGGATGCTGACTTCCGAGCCCATCTTCGCGTCATACGCGATCACGGAATCCGTCGCGGGAAGCGATTCCGCTGGAATCCAAACGAGATGCCGCAAAGACGGCAATGACTGGATCATCAACGGGGAGAAAGTCTACATCACCAACGCCGCATGGGCCAGCTGGTACATCGTGTTCGCGACTGTCGACCCGTCGCTCCGCCACAGCGGAATCATGGGGTTCGTCATCGACCGCGATGCAAACGGCGTCACGATCGGAAAGACCGAAGACAAACTCGGCCAGCGCGCCAGCAACACCGCCGTCGTCAACTTCGAAGACGTCCGCGTTTCGTCTGACAACGTGCTCGCTGAGGCAGGGCACGGCTTCAAGCTGGCGATGCAAACCTTCGACCGTACCCGGCCCGACATCGGTGCCGGCGCTTGCGGTCTCATGCGGCGCGCCCTCGAAGAATCGATCGCCTACGCGCTCGAGCGGAAGACCTTCGGCGTTCCAATCGCGGAACACCAGATGGTTCAGGCCATGATCGCCGAAATGGGCATCAAGTACGAGGCCACCCGACTCCTCGTCTGGAAGGCGGCCTGGCAGATCGACCAGGGCGGCCGAAACTCGCTGGTGGCATCGTATAGCAAGGCGTTCGGCGCAGACAGTGCAATGCAAGTCGCCACCGATGCGGTTCAGGTCTTCGGCGGCAATGGCTACATCACCGAGTACCCGGTGGAGAAGCTGATGCGCGATGCGAAGATCCTCCAAATCTACGAAGGCACTTCCCAGATTCAACGGATGGTCATTGCGAAGAACCTGTTCGCAGGCGTCCGCTAGCCTCGGGCTCACGGCGGTCGCGGTAGTTCTGCTGAGCTCGGTAGCAAGCGCCGACCTCGGGCTGCCGAGGTTCGTCGGAACCGACGTCGAACAAGACGAGATTCTCGAAGTCATTTCGTCTGCTGAGTCGCGGAGCTTCAAGCCCGTCGGTCACAGCTCCGTCGTCTTGCGGATGCGGACGGTCGAGCGCGTGACCGCCGCCTTGAGGATTAGGAGCCACGAAATCCAGGACGGCTATCGCTGCGAGATCGCTGCTTACCGGATCAGCCGACTGCTCGGTCTAGACAACGTTCCCCCCGCGATTTACCGACGCGCGAGCTGGAAAGAAGTCAATCAGCGGTTTCACGACGACATGCTCGATCGCCGAGCGGCGATTCGACGAGCAGTGATGTGGGACGATGACGGCTCGGCGCCCGGTGCTGCCGTCTATTGGATTAAAGGACTCCGCTCGTTCGGACTCGAAAACAAAGCACGCTGGCAGAGCTGGCTGCAGGACGGCAACATCCCTCGAGGCAAATTCGAGCTCGCCCGCGACCTGTCGACGATGACGGTGTTCGACTTGCTCATCGGGAACTGGGATCGGTTCAGCGGTGGAAACCTCCCCACGGATCAGGAGCGGCAGCGTGCGTTCTTGCGAGACAACGATCGCGCATTTTCGACGCCGCTTCTCAGAGGACGCTACGAGAAGCTGCTCGAAGCCCTCACGGGCACCAAGCGATTCTCGAAAGATCTGGTGCGTCACCTCGAAGCCCTCGACGAAGCATCGATCCGCAGCGAGCTGGCCCGGGACCCGAGTCAGCAGTCGACGCCGCTCTTGAGCGACGACCAGATCGCAGACGTTCTGAACCGCCGGGGCGCAATTCTCTCGTACATCGCCGCGCTCATCGAAGAGCATGGCGAGGCTGAAGTGCTCTTCTTCCCTTGAGTTAAACGCCGTGGTAAGGGCACCGGGTGGTGAAGCCGAAGGAGATCGATGCGAACGAGATGGGCCATGTGTTGGGTCTTCTCGTTCACGACCTCCGCAACCCCGCGGCCACGATCAGCGCCAACGTGGATTTCCTCCAAGAGGTGGGTCTAGCCGACGACGACTCGGACGACGCCTTGCAAGACGTGAGGCTCGGCGTGGGAGAGCTGCGGCGTGGCCTCGACATGCTCGCGTGGATCAGCCGCTGGCTCACGGGCCATGTGCCCCTAGAGGCCGCCAATGGAGACGTGGGCGTGTTCTTGGAGCGGCTCGAGCGGGCCGATACCCCGGTTCCTGTGACAGTCGAGATTGCCAGGGAAGATCAGCTCTACGCACACGGTGCACAGGTTGCCGTGGAAGTCGTCGACCTTCTGCTTCACAACACCCGCGCCAACGTCCCCGATGGACAGGCCACCGTTCGCGTTTATCAGCGAGGCAGCCGCGTGGTGATCGAGGTGCAAGATGAGGGTGAAGCCATCGCGCCGGAGCTGCGTAAATCCGCGTTTACCCTCGAGGGACAGCAAGCGCTCAAGGGACGGATCGACGGCCGCTACAGCCGGTTCGTCGGGCTCTTTGCGGCGGCCGTGGTGCTGGACGGTGTCGGCGGCACGATCGAGGCCGACGGGAAAAAGGGCGCAGCGATCTTCAGGGTTTTCCTCCCTGGGGCCCGCCCGACCCGTCCCCCTTCGCCTTAGCCGCTCCTCGGAGCCCCTGAAGCCGTTCGCGAATGCGGGCCTCGAAGCCCTGGTCCGTTGGGTGGTAGTACTGGCGGTCGACCAGCGCGTCGGGAAGATAGGTTTCCTCCGCGCTGAATCCGCTTTCGTCGTGTGGGTATCGATAGCCGTCGCCGTATCCCCAGGATTTCATCGCTTCGGTTGGCGCGTTGCGGAGCTTCAGCGGCACCGGCAAGGCCCCGTGCTCCCTCACGTCGGCTTGGGCCATCTTCCAGGCTTTGTAACCCGCGTTGCTCTTTGGCGCGCTGGCCAAATACGTACAGCACTGCGCGATAGGAAAGATGCCTTCGGGCATTCCCAGCCGCCGGAACGCAGCATCGGCGCCCACCGCGACATCCAGTGCCTGCGGATCGGCGTTTCCGATGTCCTCGCTTGCAAAGATCAGCATCCGTCGAAGAACGAACAGCGGGTCTTCCCCCGCCTCGAGCATGCGCATCAGCCAATAGACCGCCGCGTCCGGGTCGCTACCGCGCATCGACTTGATGAACGCACTGATGACGTTGTAGTGCTCCTCGCCTGACTTGTCGTAGAGCAGTGTCTGGGTCGCCAACGCTTCTTGAACGATCGACACGGTGACTGCTTCGACGCCGGCCGACTGCGCGAAATCACTGGCTAGCTCGAGCGCCGACAATGCGCGTCGGGCATCGCCCCCCGCGTTTTGCGAGATTGCGGCCAGCGCTTCGTCGTCGACCGCTTGTGCGATATGCCCGATGCCATGCTCTTCGTTTGCGAGGGCGCGTTCGAGCAGCTGGCGCAAGTCGGCAGCCTCGAGTGGCTTCAGATCGAAGACCCGCGCGCGCGACAGCAAAGCGGAGTTCACCGCAAATGATGGGTTCTCCGTGGTCGCGCCGATTAGGGTCACCGTGCCATTCTCGACATGGGGAAGTAGCGCATCCTGTTGCGCCTTGTTGAATCGGTGAATCTCGTCGATGAAAAGAATCGTTTTTTTGCCGTAGTAGTTTTTCTGCTCTTTCGCGGCGGCGATGATCTTTCGAAGCTCCGGCACACCTCCGAGGACCGCGCTGAAGGGAACGAAAAGCGACTGCGTCTCGTTGGCGATCACGTGGGCGACCGTGGTCTTCCCGGTGCCCGGCGGTCCCCAGAGAATCATCGAAGGAATGCGGTCGGCGCGAATTGCACGCGCGAGGATGTGACCGTCTCCAAGAAGGTGCGCCTGGCCGACCACGTCTTCGAGGCGCCGAGGCCGCATTCGGTCAGCGAGAGGGGAGCCGGTTTCCGCTTGTCGCTCGAAGAGGTCCACTGCCAAGCTTATAACTCAGCGGAGGATGCGGAGTCTCTTCGGACCTTCGCCTTCCGGAGCGGTTTCGCCCCCACCGCGGTCGAAGTGCACTTTCGCGATGCATTCGGCAAGCGCGTCCGCCACCGTCGCGAACGCTTGTCCGGCCAAAGACGCAGGGGCCGCCTGCACGATCGGGGTGCCCTGGTCGCCCCATTCGCGGACCAGGCCGTCGATCGGTATTTGACCGAAGAGCGGGGCCTCGGCGAATTCTGCAATCTTCTGACCCCCGCCACTACCGAAGAGCTCGTGCTTCACGCCGGCGCTATCGATGAAGTAGCTCATGTTCTCGACCACGCCCAGTATCGGGATGTTGAGCTTCTGGCACATCGACACCGACTTGTAGACGTCCTGAAGCGCCACCTCTTGGGGGGTCGTCACGATGATGGCGCCCGTGATTCGAAGCTTTTGCGCCAGCGTCAGGGCGACGTCGCCTGTTCCAGGCGGCGAGTCGATGATGAGATAATCGAGCGGGCCCCAGTCCACGTCGGTGACGAACTGCTGTAGCGCGCCGTGAAGCATTGGCCCGCGCCACACGATTGCCTGCTTTGGGTCTTCGAGCAGAAAGCCGATGCTCATCAGCTTGATGCCAAAGCGCTGCAGCGGCTGGATTCGCTTGCCATCCTTGGAGGTCGGCTGCCCTTCGATACCGAGCATCGTCGGGATGGACGGGCCGTAGATGTCTGCGTCGAGGAGGCCGACACGCGTACCGAGCCGCCGCAGAGCAAGAGCCAGGTTCGTCGCTACGGTGCTTTTGCCTACGCCGCCTTTGCCGCTCATCACCAGCACGACATTCCGAACCTCCGGAATCGGATCGGTGCTCGTCGCTTCGCGCGTGGGCACGCTCACCTCGATTTCCAGCTCGACGAACTCGACCCCGAGCGGCTCGAGCGCGGCTTCGATGCGCCTGCTGATCGTCTGCCGCGCATCTTCGGAAGGCGAGCTCAAGCGCACCTTTGCCCAGACTCGACCATCCTCGATGCGTGCATCGAGGAGCGTTCCCAAGTCGCCGAGGGGTTTCCGAAAGATGGGATCTTCGACCTTGCGAATAGCGTATTTGACTGCGTCGAGGGTAGGGGACCCCATCGAAACCTCCAGGTCGGTGCAACCGGAATCCTCTAGGGCGGCGGTTTGGTGCAGTCAAGGTGGACAAACTTCGGTTCGCCGCTTGGCCCGGGTATGCTGCCGCCGTGTCGGTTTGGGAGCGACGGTGGGCACTTCCACTCGTGATCTTCGTCCTCTGCTCGGGGGTGTACGGCGCGACCTCTGCGGGCAGGCTCCTCCAACCTTCACCCAACAATCACTACGTCCACTTGGCGGACGCGTGGCTGCACGGCCGCCTCCACATCGGGGGCGACCCACCGGGCACCAACGACTGGGCCTGCTTCGACACCTTGGATCGCGGGCCCTGTCCCGAGGGACGCTATTCGTTCTCTGGACCCGACGCCGAGCGCCACCGCTGGTACGTCTCCTTCCCGCCCTTGCCGGCAATCCTCTTGCTGCCCTTCGTGGCGGTTTTCGGACTGGGTACCTTGGACGCTCTGTTCTGGGTGCTCTTTGCCGGACTTGGGCCGATGGTCCTGTTCCTGGTCTTGCGCTTCCTGCGCGAGTCCGGGCAGAGCCAGCGCAGCCCTTCAGAAAACCTCCTGGTCACCGCGCTCTTCGCAGTCGGGTCGGTCTACTACTTCGTTGCCGTCCAGGGCACCGTTTGGTTTGCCGCCCATGTCGCGGCCACGACCTTCGTCTGCCTGTACCTGCTCTTTTCCTTCGGCGCGCGGCGCCCCACGGCCGCGGGTTTTACGCTCGGGCTCGCGTTCCTCTGCCGCCCGACAACCCTCTTGCTCGCCCCGTTCTTCTTGCTTCAAGCGGTGAGCGCAGAAAATCAACGAAGCCGGGGAACGTCGAGCCCCCAAGCCCCTGTCATGCAGGCCTTCGCCACGTTCGCGCTTCCCCTCGCCCTGATCGTAGCCCTCACGATGTGGCACAACGCCGCCCGCTTTGGAGACCCTTTCGAGTTTGGACATCGATTCCTGCAGATTCGTTGGAGGTCGAGAATCGAAACCTGGGGTCTCTTCAGCACACACTACCTTCCGAGAAATCTGACGGTCTTCATGCTCTCGGTGCCTTGGCTGATGCAATCGAGCCCCTTCGTTCGAATCAGTCGGCACGGCCTCGCCCTTTGGTTCAGCAGCCCGAACCTGCTCTGGAGCCTATGGCCGAAGAGGCTCGATGCGACGATCTTCGCGCTCTGGGCGGGCGTTCTGCCGACGGCGATCTGCACGCTGCTCTACCAGAACACTGGTTGGATTCAGTTCGGGTACCGATTCTCCTTGGACTATCTACCGCTTCTCTTCGTGCTGGTCGCTCTGAGCGGTCGGCGGTTCGGCGTCGCGTTTCTCTGCTGCGCGTTCTTCGCCATCGTCGTGAACACCTTCGGAGCCGTGACCTTCGACCGCTTCGAACAGTTCTACGACGACGACCCGACCCAGCAGGTGATCTTTCAATCCGACTGATCGGCTTCGTTCAACAATTGCTCCGCAAGTGGGCTCGCTGGGCCGCGCGGCAATACGACGCGCGCGAGACCAGCGCGCCCGGCCTCCTGTTGCAGCAAACGCAGCTCTCCGAGCGCTTCCTCGGAGCGACCGCGTTTCGCTAGGACATGTGCGTGCACCAGGCGATGGGACGCACGAAGCGAAGGATTGTCGTCGGCGTTCTGTCCGCCGAGGTGCGCAAGCGCCTCTTCCGACTCGCCCCGGACGGCCATGAGGAGAGCCTCCATCGCGACCAACCAGACCTCGATCGAGCCTTCGGTCGGCCGCCGAATCCGATCGATCGCCCGCTGTGCCGCCTCTGGATCGTCGAACTGAAGCTCGCAAGCCGCCAGAGCCTGGTCGCGCAGAACCGCCTGCGACTCCGAGAGCGCAACCTCGTCCAAGCCTCGCAACCGCTCCCGCGCGTTTGCCCACATGCCGGCCTGCGTGAGCGGTCCGGTCGCCATGAGCACCAGTGCGATATGACGCTGCTCGTCTCTGCTGCGCTGCCGGTCGAGGAGCCGGTCGAGCGCCGCCGCCGCTTGTTGCCTTGCATCTTCTTCCTGCAAGCGCTGGCACAGGATTGAAAGACCGCGGACATCGCGAAGCCGTCGTGCGGAGGCGAGCAACAAGAGCAGGGCGACCACGCCGCCGATCGAACCGGCAAGCCAGTTGATCTGCGCTTGATCGATGGGCGTCACGCGGAGCGCAAAAAGAGCCACAATGCCGATCACCAGCACCGTCAGCATCGAGCCAAAAAACGACCTGAGCGCCGTGGCGATCGACAAGAGGCCGAACGGGACGCCCCAGATCCAGGCTCGGATGAGCGGAGCCGCCGCGCCTACCAGGACCGCGACGATGAGCGTGAGGGCCATCGGCTATGGCGCGCTTCCGCCGCGGTAGGCGTAGTAGTGCTTGAGGACGCGGCGAACATAGCGCTGCGTCTCTTTGTAGGGCGGGATGCCGTTGTGTTTCTCGACCGCGCCCTCTCCAGCGTTGTACGCCGCAACCGTCAACACCAGGTCGCCCTTGAACCGGTTGGCTAGGATCCGCAGGTAGCGCGCGCCACCGAGGATGTTCTGGCGCGCGTCAAAAGGATCCGCCACGCCCATCGAGCGCGCGGTCTGCGGCATCAGCTGCATGAGTCCCATTGCGCCGGCTCTGCTGACCACCTCGGGGTTGAAGTCGCTTTCGACTCGCATGACCGCTCGAATGAACGAATGAGGTAACTCATAGAGCTGCGAGGCCTCGTCGATTAGGCTGCTGTAGCGGCTGTATCGAGCAGGGTCCTTGCTCCGCGCACTTCTCGTCCCGGACGTGCTTGCGTGTTTCTTTCTCGCGCTTGAGCTCGCCTTCGACCTCTTGCTGCCTCGGACCACCAGCTGGCATCCTCGACCTGGCTCCCGGATGTTCGTGTAGTGATGCGTTCCGTCCTTGCGCTTGCAACGATAAATGTCGGCGCGGGCGGGCGAGGTCGCCACCAGGATCAGACCTGCCACACCGACTGCCGCCAAGAGCCGTAAAACCATCGCTCGGAAGTGTATCCCCGTGTCCCAAGTCGCGCCAAAATGCGCCTCGCTTGGTTGCGCTCTTCGCTCTTCTGCCCATGATGGCACCTCCAATGGCCACTGAGAGTTTTTTCGAAGGCCCCGAAAAGAAGCTGGAGCTCGTGGTGACTCCGGACTTCCCGTCACTGCGCGCCCTGGGCGACGGCGTGTGGGAGGGTGTCGTCGCGGCCGCCGGGGCTAAGGTCATCTCGGTGCTCCGAAGCGAGCATTGTGACGCCTATCTGCTGTCGGAGTCGAGCCTGTTCGTTTTCGACGATTGGTTTGTTTTGATCACATGCGGTCAGACGACTCTCGTCGACGCCGTCCCCGTGGTCCTCCAGTCGATACCGAAAGAGTCCATCGCATTTTTGGTGTACGAGCGAAAGAGCGAGCATTTCCCCGAGCATCAACCGACTACATTCGAGGAAGACGCCCTGCGGCTCGAGGGCATGCTTCCCGGACGAGTGCTTCGTTTCGGCAACGAACACGGCCGCTGCATCCAGTTGTTTCATACGACTCGCCCGTACGAGCCGGAGCGGAACGACCCGACGCTCGAAGTACTCATGCACGTGATCGACGAAGACGTCGCCCGGCAGTTTGCGCGGGCACGACTCCCCAAGGAGGGGTCGCTGGCGCGCTGTTCGGGTATCGATGAAATCCTTCCGGGTTTCACTACATCTGAACATGTCTTCAAACCGGCGGGGTATTCCCTCAATGGTGTGAAGGGCGAGGAGTTCTACACCTGTCACGTCACCCCAGAGGAGACGGGGAGCTACGTGAGCTTCGAAACCAACTACGATTTCCGGGGTCGGCTTGGTGGCCTCGTCGAGTCCATAGTCGACCTGTTTCGGCCGCGCGCGTTCGACGTGGTCACGTTTTTGCCCAAAACGCGGCCCGACCTCGCCATTGAAGGCTATCAGCTCGTCGACCGGGTCGTTCATCCCGTGAATGGCTACCAGGTGAGCTATTTCCAGTACTCTGTTCCATCTGCGGGGCCGCACCCCAGCCGAGAGAACGCCCTTTGAGCTTTGACGAAAACCACGTTCGCGACTGCCGCCTAGCCTGTTAGACTGCGCGGTTCATGCGTGCGGAGTGCGACTATCTTGTGCTCGGAAGTGGGGTGGCTGGCTTGAGCTTCGCGCTCGAGGCGGCCCGCCACAGCCGCGTGACCGTCGTCACCAAGAGAAGCCGCACGGATTCGGCAACCAACTGGGCACAGGGCGGGATCGCCGCAGTGCTCGATCCAACGGATTCCTTCGAGGCTCACGTCAACGATACGATGGGGACCGGTGGGGGGCTTTCGCACCGCGACATCGTCGAGATGGTGGTGCGCGATGGCCCCGACCGAATTCGCGAGCTGATGGATCTCGGCGCGAAGTTCAGTCGAACCGAAGAAGGCCTTTCACTCGATCTCACCCGCGAAGGTGGTCACAGCGCTCGACGCGTTGTCCACGCAGGGGACATCACCGGCGAAGAAGTCCAACGGGTTCTCGTGCAGGCAGCGGTCGCCTCGCCCAACATCCACATTGCGGAAGACCACATGGCGATTGACCTCGTCGAGGCATCGAAGTTCGGAGGTCCACGCCGAGTCGTGGGTGCTTACGTGCTCGACGAAGCCAGCGGCGAGGTGAAGACCTATCTCGCGCAAGCGACCGTATTGGCCACAGGCGGCGCAGGGAAGGTCTATCTCTACACCTCGAACCCAGACGTGGCGACGGGCGACGGCGTGGCGATGGCCTACCGTGCCGGTGCCGAGCTGGCGAACATGGAGTTCTTTCAGTTCCACCCCACCTGCCTGTTCCATCCCAAAGCAAAGAGCTTTCTCATCAGTGAGGCGTTGCGTGGGGAGGGCGGAGTTCTGCGCCTGCAAAGCGGTGAGGCGTTCATGGAGAGTCACCACGAGATGAAGGACCTCGCGCCCCGTGATGTCGTAGCGCGAGCCATCGACTACGAGATGAAACGCCGTGGCGACGATTGTGTCTACCTCGACATGAGCCATGAGTCCGAACGGTTCATCCTCGAGCGGTTTCCGAACATCCACCGGCGATGCCTTCAGTTCGGCATCGACATGACCAAAAATCCCATTCCGGTCGTTCCAGCGGCGCACTACATGTGCGGAGGCGTCGTGGTCGACGACAATGGTAGCTCGACGCTTCCCGGCCTCTGGGCGGTTGGCGAGGTGACCTTCACGGGTCTCCATGGGGCCAATCGCCTGGCCTCCAACTCCCTTCTCGAAGGCCTCGTGTACGGCCACCGCTCGGCGATCGCGGCTAGAGAGGCAATGGAGGCAACGACTGAGCTGGAGCTCTCCGACATCGCCGACTGGGACGTGGGCGAGGCAGTTCCGAGCGACGAGGCGGTCGTCGTCTCTCAGAACTGGGACGAGCTACGCCGATTCATGTGGAACTATGTCGGGATCGTGCGCACGGATCGGCGCCTGCGGCGTGCCTCACGCCGAATCGCAATGCTGCAAGAGGAGATTCGCGAGTACTACTGGGCGCACCTCGTCAATCGCGACATGTTGGAGCTCAGAAACATTGCCGACGTCGCCGAGCTGATCATCCGTTGCGCTAGCGCGCGCAAAGAGAGCCGTGGTCTGCATTACAATTTGGACTACCCCCACGCCGGCGCCGAGTGGCAGGGCGACACCCGCGTGTCCAGGGACAGCGCCCCTCACATCGCCCACGAGTGAGCATTCGCTTTTTCGTCCTGCTAGCTTGTAGGGGAGCGCTTCGTGCGCAGCCTTACTTTCGGGGGAGAGATGCGTTTCCTTCTTATTCTTTCTATTTCGTTTGCATTTTTGGTCTCTACGAGGGGCGTCCACGCCCAGAGCACGCAAACGCGCGACGAGCGAATCGCTGAGGCTAAAGAGGCGTTTGACCTCGGTACGCGAGCCTATGCCGATGGTGAGTTTGAAGCTGCGCTCGCGAGCTTTCGCCGTGCATACGAGCTGACGAGCAGTCCCGACCTTCTCTACAACATCGCTACCGTTTCGGACCGGATGCGGCGCGACGCGGATGCCCTGCAAGCGTACGAGGGCTACCTAGAGGCACGACCGACGTCCTCGGACCGAGAGCACGTCGAGAGTCGAATCGCCGTATTGCGCGAAGCCATCAAAGCGCGTCGGCGGGCCGAGCTCGAAGCCGAGCTCGAAGCGCGCAAGGCCGCCGTCGAGGCTGCGGCGAGAGTCAAGGCGGAACGGCCTCTCACTCAGCACGTAGGACCCGGCCCGGGACCCTGGATCACGATTGGTGTTGGGAGCGCGGCGCTCGTAACCGGAGCGGTGTTTGTCGGGCTCGGGAAGCGTGACCAAAACGACGTTGAGAACGCACCGGCAGGCTCGAGTTACTCACTAGTCCAAGAGATGGCGGACCGGGGACCGAAGCGCAGCAAAGCCGGGGTGGCTCTGATGGCCGTTGGCGGCGCCGGCATCATTGGCGGCCTGATCTGGCAGCTCACGGGCGGCCACGAGGAAGCGATCCCCGAAGTGAGCATCGGCCCCACGGGGATCTCGGTGAAAGGAACGTTTTGATGCGGCTTCGCTTGACTCTCGTCTTCGGCATCGTCCTTCTCGGCGGCTGCAACCTATCGATCCCAAACGGCCTCTTTGGATGCGGGCAGCCAGCAGACTGCCCCTCGGGCTACTTCTGCTGGAGCAGCGACAGCCGTTGTTACGACTCGAAGGAGCCAGAGTGTGCACCGAGAAGCTGCGAAGAGATCATCGCCGACTTCGCCTCCCTGGGAATTCCCATCGAGTGCGGCGCTCTGCCTGATGGCTGTGAAGGTTCGATCGAGTGCGGCGGTTGCCCGGAGGGTGAAGCCTGTGGCGCCAATGGCCAGAACTTCGTCTGCGGATGCGAGGAGAACAGCTGCGCGAACTTTGCCGGAGGTGCCGAGTGCGGCGTGATTCCGACCCGCTGCGGCGGCGAGGAGCAGGCCGTCTTCTGTGGCGCTTGCCTCGGGAGTCAGGTGTGTGTTGAAAACCGGTGTATTTGTCCGACTGGCGCAGACTGCGGCGAGGGCTGCGGCAATCGTTGCAGCCCCGAAGAGGTCTGCGTGGAGGGCGAGTGCTGCGAGCCCACGTACCCTTGCGCCGAGAATGAATGTTCGCCTCCAGGCGGATTTCCAGACGGCTGCGGAGGCGTTACCCAATGCCCATCGTGCAGAGACGGCGAGGACTGCGTCCTTTCCAACGAGCTCGTCTTCGAGTGTCTTGGCGACTGCACCTGCGAGGCGCAGGGCGTCGAATGCGGGAACGCGAGCGTCTGCGGATCGCCGACCCTCTGCGGCACCTGCCAAGACAACGGCTTCGAAGATGGCTTCCGCTGCCAAAGCGGTCGCTGTGTTTGCGCAGACCAGTTCGAGACCAATGACCAGGTCAAGGACGCGACTCCGCTCTGCGGACCCGGCGCCAGCTCCAACTGCATGCAGGACGTTTGGGGCGTGGAGGTCCAGGCGACGCTGCACGACTCGCAAGACCTCGACTACTACAAGCTCCAGGTGCTCGATGCGCCGACACCGGTCATCGCTCAGGCCCCAGGTGGGCTTGGCGACCGCCTTCTCTTCCTGACCTATTTGTGCCCCGACGGGAAAAGCGGCTTGGACGAGTGCTCCGGTTGGGAGGAAGAGGTCGAGGGCATCAAGTACTGCATCTCGGAGGGCGAGCCGATCGTCATCCAGCGCAGGTGCAGCTCCGGTTCGAGTGGCGGGACGGAGCCGGCGATCGGCACCGTACGGGTCATCGTGGCGTCCAACCAGTTCGGCGGGAAATGTGACACCTACCAGCTCCAGGTTCTCGCGACGTATCAGCTCGAGCTCCCCGGCGGTTTCTGAGCCCTGCTGCCGACCGATTGACTACCGGCACCGTCAACGATAAGAGGCATCGCCAAGATGAGCCAATACCTGTTCACTTCCGAGTCGGTGACCGAAGGTCACCCCGACAAAATCTGCGACAAGGTCAGCGATTCGTTGCTGGACGCCTACCTCGCCCAAGACCCAAGGTCGCGTGTCGCGGTCGAAACCATGGTGAAGACCGGTTTCGTCGTCTGCGGCGGCGAGGTCACGTCCAAGGCGACCATCGACCTCGCGAAGGTCGTCCGAAAAGCGATCACGGAAATCGGCTACACCGACTCCTCCATGGGCTTCGATGCCGGTACCTGCGGTGTCTTGGCGGCGGTCGAGCGACAGTCACCCGACATCGCCCGCGGCGTCGATTCGAGCGCGAGTAAAGAGCAGGGGGCCGGCGACCAGGGCTTGATGTTCGGCTATGCGGTCGACGAGACGCGGCAGCTGATGCCGATGCCGATCGATTTGTCGCACAAGCTCGCGCGCAGGCTCAGCCAGGTTCGTAAAAAGAACATCATCGAAGGGCTACGTCCCGACGGCAAGACGCAGGTCACCGTCGAGTACGAGAACGACAAGCCGGTTCGCTTCGACGCCGTCGTCGTTTCCACGCAGCACGCCGAAAGCGTGAAGCAGAGTAAGCTCCGTGAGGCGATCATCGAAGAGGTGATCAAGCCGACCCTTCCGGCGAAGATGCTCGACAAAAAGACCAAGATCCACATCAACCCGACGGGACGTTTCGTCGTGGGTGGGCCCTACGGTGACGCCGGCCTGACCGGGCGCAAAATCATCGTCGACACCTATGGTGGCATGGGCCGGCATGGCGGTGGCGCCTTCAGCGGTAAGGACCCTTCCAAGGTCGATCGCAGCGCAGCCTATTTCGCCCGCTACGTCGCGAAGAACATCGTCGCGTCGAAGGTCGCATCACGCTGTGAGGTCCAAGTGGCGTACGCCATCGGCGTTGCGAAGCCCATGGGCGTTTACGTAACTACCTTTGGCACCGGTGTCGTTCCTGACGAGAAGATCAGCAGAGTCGTATCCAAGCTTTTCGACTTCCGCCCCGCGTCTATCGTCGAGACGCTTGACCTTCTACGTCCGATCTATGCGCCCACGGCTGCGTATGGGCACTTCGGCCGCACCGAGAAGACCTTCACCTGGGAGCGTACCGACCGGGCTGACGAGCTGCGCAAGGCCCTCGTGCCCAAGCGCTAGGGCTCTCACTGGCATCGCGCTACACTGACGACGCCATGCCTGAGACACCGCTTTCGATGCTCCAGGGCTGGGGCCGGCATTCGGCTCCGGGGCGGGAGCGTCTAGGCGAGGATCTCGAGCGCATCAGCGGCGAGGTTCATCTTTCACGGGGGCTCGGGCGTTCGTACGGCGACGCGTCCTTGCCGCCCGCCGATCAGCCCGACGTCCTGAACACCCGGTTTGCCGATCGGATACTGCGGTTTGATGGGGAGACGGCGCTTCTCCGCGCCGAGTCCGGGCTTGCCCTCAGCGAGCTCAACCGGCTCTTCATGCAACGCGGCTATTTCACGCCGGTTTCTCCGGGCACCAAGTTCGTCACGCTCGGAGGCATGGTGGCCGCCGACGTTCATGGAAAGAACCAGCACCGGGACGGGGATTTCGGCGACCACGTGACGTCGCTCAAAATGCGCGTTGCGGACGGCCGTGTGCTCGAGTGCTCGCCTGAGCAACATCCCGACCTCTTCCGCGCCACGATTGGTGGAATGGGATTGACGGGCCACATTCTAGAGGTCGAGTTCGGCCTGCACCGCATCCCTTCGCAGTGGATCTGGCAGGAGAGCCGGCGCATCCACGACATCGACGAGTTTCAGGATGCGCTCGAAGAGGCGGCCCCAGACTGGCCCTACACCATGGGCTGGATCGACTGCCTCGCGCGCGGCAAGACGATGGGACGCGGGGTCCTCATGACCGGTCGCTGGGCCGATGCCAAAGAGGCTCCGTCCCGGCCCCCCAAGCAAGGCTTTCGACCGAGTCTTCGATTCGACTGGCCCGCCTGGGTCCTGAACAGCTTCACGATTCGGCTCTTCAACGAGCTCTATTATCGGAAGCAATGGCGACAGCGTTCGAGCAGCATCGTCAACCACGAGTCCTTTTACTATCCGCTCGATGCGATCGGGTCTTGGAACCGAATGTACGGCCGACGCGGGTTTACTCAGTATCAGTGCGTCCTGCCGCGTGAGGCCGGCCGAGGCTCCGCAAGACGCGTCCTCGAGGTGCTGACCGCCCGCGGCGGCGCTTCGTTCCTTTGCGTGATCAAGGATTTCGGGCGCGAGGGCCGTGGTGTTCTCTCTTTTCCTCGACCAGGCATCACGTTGGCCCTCGACATTGCAGTTCGCGATGACACCCAAGCCCTCGTTGACGCCTTGAACGAGCAGGTGCTTCAGGAAGGCGGGCGAATCTATCTCGCCAAAGATTCGTTCACGCGGCGTGAGCATTTCGAAGCGATGGAAAGGCCTCGCCTCGACGAATTCACGGCGATCCGAGATCGTTGGGACCCCAATCGCAGATTTCGAAGCGCACAGTCCGTGCGCTTGCTAGGGGACTGAGATGAGAGTTGCCATTTTGGGTGCGACCAAGGGGATGGGGCGCGCGCTCGCGCGTGCGGCCGCGGAGCGCGGAGACGAGATTTGTATTCTTGGCCGCGACCGCGCCGATCTCGAGCGCAGCGTCGCGGACCTCGGCGTGCGCGGCGCCGGTGATTCGGTCGCCTCGGTGGCTTGTGACCTCGAGGAACCCGAGATGTTCGTTCCGGCAATCGAAGCAGCTCGCAGAGCGCTCGGTGGTCTGGATGCCGTCGTAGTCACCGCTGCAATCTTCGCCAGCCAGGAAGAGCTCGAAGCCGATACCGACCTCGCGGAGCGGCTCCTGCGAATCGACTTCTCGAATACGGTCTTGTTTTGTGAGGCCGCAAAGAAGGCTCTGCTCCAAGAAGGAGGAGGCACCTTGTGCGTCTTCAGCTCGGTTGCCGGGGAACGAGGTCGCAAGCCCGTCATCATTTACGGCGCAGCAAAGGCCGGCCTGACTCACTACCTCGAGGGCTTGGATCACAAACACCGAGCCAACGGTCTTCGGGTGGTCACAGTCAAGCCTGGCTTCGTCAAGACGAGCATGACCGCCGGCCTCGAACCACCCCCGTTTGCTGGCGAGCCCGATGCGGTGGCTCTACGCGTGCTTGCCGCGATCGACCGGGGCGCGCCGGTGGTTTACGCGCCCGCGCCGTGGCGGCTGATCATGGCCGTGATCCGGGCGCTGCCACGCGCGCTCATGCGTCGCCTCAACTTTTAGGGGCGGAGGAGCGGATGAACTCGGCGATGTCCGGTCGCGTCGCTCTATAAGCCGCTGCGACGTGCAGTGCGGCGCTGACCGTGCTCAGGACGACCACACTGCCGATGAGGGCCGATAGCGTATCGCTCTGCGGCTCGGAGGGTAATGGCACGAAGGTCAAATTGACATGGGAGACTAGAGTGGCGGTGTAAGCGGCGATCCAAATCAACTTCGCCGCGACCGCCTGCTTGATCCACCATTGCGCGAGCCTGCGTCGCCAGCTCAAGAGGAAGCTTCCGATGAGCACCAAGGCCGACACCACCACGTTGGCTGCGGCCATCGGTCTTCGGTATGGATTGCTCACGCGAGCTTCGAAAAGCTGAACCTCGGCGTCGCTGAGCTCTTCATTCACCTCGGAGAGCTCACGAAGATCTTCAGGCAGAGGCGCCATCGACAGGTCGTAGGCGCCGGTTAGAACCCCGGCGATGCCCAGCATCGTCAACAAGGTCGACGTCAGTAGGATGGCAATGATCATCCTTCGCTCGTTTGATTCGCTTGCCATCCGCGGGTCGAGTCGTTGTACCCTGGCCGGGGGACGCGATCGACCCCAAAACCTAGGAAGCGATGATGGCCCCAGAACCGAGTCGTTCGAGTGTGTTCGCCGACTCCCACCAGCGGGACGACTTCAGCGCTGACCGCATTCGCTGGCTGATCAATCTACGTTGGATTGCCATGGCCGGCGTCTTGGTGGCGACGGGGTTTGCGGCGGCGGGCTTCTATCCTGGTGTTTCCTGGCCGGTCTTGTTGGTCGTCGTGGGTGCCGGGAGCGTCTACAACGTCATCTTGCTGAGGCGCGAGCCCGGGCCTGGCGCCGGGCAGCGAGCCGCGGTGTCTCAGGCGCTCGTCGATCTGGCCATGCTGACCGTCGTGCTGTGGGCCGCTGGGGGTATATCCACCCCCTTCATAGGCTTCTACGTTTTTCACCTGGCGCTGATTGGGATTCTAGGAGGACCGGGTGCAACGCTGGTTGCCACGGCCGCAGCGTTTGCGAGCGCTGGCTTCCTGGCCCTGAGCGAATGGGTGCCGGCCTTGAAGATTGGAGCCTGGAATCCGGCGCCTCCCTGGGACACCATCGGCAATGTCGCGGCCTTCACGACGACCGTGGGCGCCGCGGCGTACCTCGTTCTTCACGCCGTGCGCGAGCTCCGCGATCGAGAGCGCGCCCTGGCCCGTTCGCGCGACCAAGCAGAGCTGGAGTACCAGGTCATCTCCAATACGCTCGACGAGCTCGAAGCAGGCCTCGAGGTCGTCGCTCCCGACGGCAAGATCGAGTGGCGCAATCGTTTGGCGGACGAGCTCGCTCCCGCGCCCAGCGCGGGAGGATCCTGGGAATGCCCGGTCGACGCGCGGGCCTGCAAGACCCAGCCGGCGGGTCTTTGTCCCGTCTGGAGAGCGCGCGACGAGGGTGCGGAGGGTCGTTGCCGGTTCACGGTAGGCGAAAGCTCCTACGAGATGCTCTCCTTCCCTTTGGCCTCACCGGGACAGGGCCCTCCCCGCATCATGAACCTCTACGTCGACCGCACCCAGATTCTCCACTCGGAGCGTCGGCTCCTTCATGCCGAGCGCCTGGCAAGCCTCGGTCGTGTCGCGCAAGGCGTCGCGCACGAGCTCAACACGCCACTTGCAACGATCCGAACCCTTGCAGCCGACATGCGAGAAGCGATTCGCTCGCTTGGGGGAGATGAAGCACTCCAGTCGGACCTCGCCGAATCGGCCGCGCTCATTCGCGACGAGACGGGCCGGCTCGGCCGCATCACGCATTCCTTGCTGACTGGAGGGACATTGCCGCGGCTCATGTTGAGCTCGTCGACCCGCTTGCTTCCGATCGTCGAACGCGCGCAGGCTCTCGTCTTTGCGGGTGCGCGCGAGTCTGGGCCAGAGCTCAAGGTCAGCGATTCGGTCAACCATTTGCTGGTCGTGGCCGATCCCGATCGACTGCTCCAAGTGCTCGTGAATCTTCTGCAGAATGCGCTGGATGCGAATCGCGCAGCGGGCGGTCGCAGTGTGTGGCTCTCGGCGGAGCTACGCGGCTCGGTCGTCGAGATCATCGTCGAGGACGAAGGGACCGGAATCGATCCCGAGATCGAGGGCCGCCTGTTCGAGCCGTTTGCCACGACGAAGCCACCCGGAGAGGGTACAGGACTTGGCCTCTATGCATCCTACATGCTCATTCAGACGATGGGGGGAGACCTCACGATTGAGAACCGCGACAAAGGCGGCGCCAGCGCGCGGGTGCGTTTGTCCGTCGGCGAGGAGACGCTTGCAAAAGACCCCGGGGTGCATCACCGTGCGCCCTAGTCATGAACGGCAGCGTGCTCATCATCGACGACGACACGGCCTTTCGCTTCGCGATGGCCAAGGCGTTGCGACGCTCCGGCTATGCGGTTTCGGAGGCGAGTAGCGGAGAAGAAGCGGTCGACGTCTTGAGCAACGGCTTGCCCCCCGACGTCGCGCTTCTGGACCTCAAGATGAAGGGGATAGGCGGGCTCGAAGTGCTCCGGCGCTGCGGTTCGATTTCGACGCGGGTCATCGTCCTGACCGGCCATGGCACGGTCAAGGCCGCCGTCGAAGCCATGCAGCTCGGGGCGTTTTCGTTCTTGGAGAAGCCGGTCGATGCCAACATGCTTCGGCCTTTGCTCCGGCAGGCGCTCGTCGAAAAAGGCAGAGCAGAGCCGGGCGGCGCCCTCGACGACGCGACGCCGTTGGTCGGTGAGAGCCCAGCCATGGACGAAGTGAAGGACTTCATTCGGACCGTCGCGCCCACCGACGAGACGGTCTTGGTCTTTGGAGAGACTGGCACCGGCAAGGAGGTCGTCGCCCGGCAAATTCACGCCCAAAGCAACCGTGCACAGCGGCCGTTCGTCGCGATGAACGCGGCCTGCGTCCCGCGCGAGCTGTTCGAGAGCGAGCTCTTTGGCCACCGGCGCGGCGCGTTCACCGGAGCGCACGACGACAGGGCAGGGCTCTTTCGAGAGGCCGACGGCGGGACCCTGTTCATCGATGAGCTCGCCGAGCTCCCCCTCGAAAGCCAAGCGAAGCTGCTCCGAGCGATCGAAACAAAGCAGATTCGCCCCGTCGGTGAGTCTGGCGAAATTCTGGTCGACGTCCGTATCGTGGCAGCGACCAATCGAGACCTGTGGATCGAGACCCAGGCTGGCAGGTTTCGCGAAGACTTGTACTTTCGACTTCAGGTTTTTCCCGTGCTGGTTCGCCCTCTGCGAGAGCGCACCGAAGACCTCGAACCGCTGACGAGGCACCTGCTCGCCCGTCTCGGCAAGAACAATCTCACACTCGACTCGGACTCGCTGTCAGCGCTTCGAGAGTATGACTGGCCCGGCAACGTTCGAGAGCTTCTCAACGTGTTGCGACGCGCATCGCTCTTCGCGATTTCCGACACACTAGACGGCGACTTGGTCCGCCGGATGATCGCGGCCAGCGTCTTTGGCAATGCGAGAGAGTCGGCACCCCCGCCGGGGCTCGAACCACCCAGCCGCACCAACCTTGCGGACGTCGAACGCGACCACATCGAGCGTGTGTTGCGTGAGAAGGAGGGCAACATCACCAAAGCGGCGGCAGCCCTCGGGATCGACCGCCGGACGCTGCAGCGGAAGCTCAGATCCTACGGGATCGAAGCGCAGTAGTGTGCCGGTGTTCTTCAGCTACGCGTTTCGCCCTCTTTTCCTGCTCGCTACCGTCTACGCGATTGTGGTGGTGCCACTCTGGGTAGGGGCCTGGCTCGGGTATCTGCCGTTCCCGGGAATGCTCGGCGCGCCCAGTTGGTGGCACGCGCACGAAATGATCTTTGGATTCGCCGGAGCGGCGGTCGGTGGCTTCGCGCTGACCGCCGTTGCCACTTGGACCAATCGCCCACCCGTTTCGGGTGCTCCGCTGCTGGTGCTCAGCGCCCTTTGGCTGATCGCACGTATCTTGCTTTCGCTGCCATCCCCAAGCTTGCTGGCGCCCGCCATCATCGCCGACCTCGGGTACGGGGGGCTGCTCTTCGCTTTGATGAGCCGCGAGGTGATCACCGCACGCAATGAGCGCAACTACAAAGTGCTCTTGATCCTCGGCCTGCTCGTCGTGAGCAACGCCTTTTTCTTCGTGGGAGTGACACGGAGCGCGGGCTGGAGCATGACCGCGCTCCATTCCGGCCTTTGGCTCATCGTGCTGCTCATCAATCTAATCGGTGGCAGAATCATCCCCGCGTTCACGAGGAATTGGTTGAAACGTCGAGCTGCAGATCAGATGTACCAGCCGATGAACCTTCCGCCGATGTTCGATCGCTTCGATCTCATCAGCAGCGGGCTCCTGGTTGGGTTTGCCATATTTCAACTTGTAGACGCTCCCGCGAGGTGGACGGCGGTCCTCGGCTTGCTGACCAGTGTCCTCTTGTTCATCCGGCTTGCGCGCTGGCACGGTATCCGGGGTGGCGAGGAGCCTTTGGTCTGGGTGCTTCACATCGCTTACCTCTGGCTCCCGGTTGGGGTCCTCCTTCTGTCCTTCGCGGAGGTCGACCTGCTTCCGCAGACGTCGGGCATCCACGCGCTGACCAGCGGCGCCGTCACGACCATGATTCTTGCCGTTGCCAGTCGGGCTGCCTTGGGTCACACCGGCCGACCCTTGGAGAGCCACCCACTTCTGACGGCCGCGTATGTGTTGATCACGGTCGCAGCGATTTGCCGGGTGGCCGCCACTTTCGGTCCGGCGGCGCGCGTCCTATTGGCAACCTCCGCGGCGGCATGGTGTCTAGGGTTCATCTGCTTCGCCTGGCGCTACGCTCCCATCCTGACGCAACCGACGGTGCAGAGGCAGGCGTCGTTGCCGACCGTCTAGGACGCTACCGGGGCGCGGAAAAAGGCACGACACGGGGCTGCGTCGAACGGCTCGGCTTGCAAAGGTGGCCGGAAGGGCTTGGGGCCTGAGGCCACGCAAGCCTCGCCTCGGAGCTCGCGCCAATCGGAGCGGATTGCTGTCTTGCCGATTGTCACTCACACGTCGACTCCGCCCCATATCGCGCCTTTTTCCGCGCCCCTCCACACGGAGACATGACCACTAACCTTCCCAAACAGCAGGCGGCAGCGCGAGCCCGAAGGGCGAAGCCCGGCGCGAAGCGCCGGCAAGGCGGAGCGCAGCAACCGCCGCGCTAGGGAGGATTACGGGTGGGGGTGGGCGGGGCGGTGTAACTAAACCAAACCACCCACCCGACCCAACACCGCCCCCCCAACCATCCGCGGCAGCGCGAGCCCGAAGGGCGAAGCCCGGCGCGAAGCGCCGGCAAGGCGGAGCGCAGCGACCGCCGCGCCAGGGAGGATTACGGGTGGGGGTGGGCGGGGCGGTGCAAACAAGCCGTACCGCGCAGCCCACCCAACACTCCCGCCCCCCCAACATCCGCGCCCGTGCCAGCGCTGGCGTTCCGTTCAACCCCTTGGCAGCACCACCGTAAAAACCGTTCGCCCTGCCTTCGACTCGACGTCGATGCGACCCCCGTGCTCGGTCACGATTCTCTGCGTGATGGCCAGACCGAGCCCGGTGCCCCCTTCCTTGCGCGTGTAATACGGCTCGAAGATCGCTTCCGTCTGGTCCGCAGAGATTCCTGCGCCATTGTCCTCGACCCGAATGTACAGAGTGCCAGCGCCCTGTTCGAGGCTCAGCCGCACCGCGCCGCCTCCACCCGGGTGGGCCTCTGTCGCGGCCTGTTGCGCGTTCTGGAGCAGGTTGTGCAGCACCTGCGTCATCTGATCGGCGTCCACGAACGCCATCAACGGCCCCTCAGGAAGGGCCGCGCTGAGCGATGCCTCGCCCTTGGCGTGCAGGGATGTCGCCTGCGTGATGATTTCGCGAAGATCGGTATTCCTGCGCTTTGGAGCCGGCAGTCGCGCGAATCGACTGAACTCGTCCACGATGACCCGCAGCCGCTCGACCTCTTGCAGAATCGTCTTGGTCGATTCGTCGAACATCGCATCGAAGTCTTCGGACGATCGTTCACGCGCCTTCCGCAAGGTCTCGACCGAAAGGCGAATCGGCGAAAGCGGGTTCTTGATCTCGTGGGCTAGGCTCTTCGCGATTTCCTGCCACGCCGCGATTCGTTCGGTCTGCCTAAGCTGTTCGCGCGCGTCCCTGAGGTCGCGCGTCATCCGGTTGAAGGCCGTTGCCGTCGCGGGAAACGCAGCACCGGCGCCATCGCGGAGCGTCGTGTCGAGGTCGCCTCGACCGACCCGCGTCGCCGCCTCGGTCAGCGCGTCGATCGACGACCGCAGCCAACGAATGAGGTAGCCGCCAAAAAGAAGTGCGAATCCGAGCGCCAACACTGCAACGCAGGCAATCCACAATAGAAGTGGTGGGTCTCGGCGGTCGAGCTTTGGGCGCCAGACGAGGACGCTTTGCGTCACGCCGTCCGCGTCCATCAGCTCGGCGACCAACTCGTCTCCCCCGCCGGCTTGTCCGGTGATCACGAGCTGCCGAGGATCGAGGCTTCGAAGCTCCGAGAAACGATGACCCGCGACGAGCGTCAATCGAGCTCCCCCGCGTGCAATCGAGCAGGCGCTCACCAGGAATCGTTGGTGCTCTTGAGCCCCCAACAGCAAAACAAATGGGCGCTCCCCCGCGCTTCTCGCCTGGTGCGTCAGCTCGGCGCCCTCATTGCCAAGGATTCGGTTGCGATGCCCGGTTGCGAGGACTTCGCCGCTCAGCGAGTCGAGCACCCACAGTGCCTGAAGCCCGGCCGCGTCCATCGAGCCGCGAAACAGTCGTTCGTAGTCGAGGGTCGGTGGCGCGTCTCGTCCGCGTTCGTCGAGCAGGGTGTCGACCGCCAGATCGTCACGGCAAAGGCGCTGGACCGCGGCCGTCCGCTGTGCATCGAGCTCACGGAGCTGCACACGGGCCATCTGGGCTTCCGTAGACGCCTCTGCTGCTCCCCATTGAGACACGCCCAACCAAACCAGTGCCGTCAGTGCGACCGGGAAGCTTGCCACGAGCGCGAAGAGAATCACGATGCGTGCGCCGAACCCGTTCATGGGGGCGCTACGCCACCGAGAACGCGATCTTCACGAGCTGGCCGCGGGGACTCCGTCGAGCCGCTGTCGCCTTCTTCATCAAACTGCTCCATGAGGAACAGATTCGGGTCGGCCACGTCCGGGGACCTCGCCACTTCCGTCGGTGCGGTGCCTGACAGGAAAACCTCTTCGAACGCGTCTTGCTGTCCGTCGTAGGCCAACAGGCCGGAGGCCGGGTCAATCCGAGCCCTGATCACTCCACTCGGCATGGCGAAGTTGGTCTCCTTCGGCGTCTGATCCGCCGCCGCCATGACGTCGATCCAGATCGGTAGCGCCGTTCTGGTGCCCGTCTCCCGCTTGCCGAGCGATCGTTGGTCGTCGAAGCCCACCCAGACTCCAGCGACAACCGAGGGCGAGTACCCCACGAACCAAGCGTCACGCGCCTCGTTGCTCGTGCCGGTCTTGCCGACGACGGCGCGCTCGAGGCGCTGCGCCGGCGTGCCCGTACCTTCGGTGACGACGCTTCGAAGCATGCTGGTCACGACGTATGCTTCGTCGGGAGACATGACGTCGCGAGCGGGCTCGCTGGCCGCGATGGGCACCTGCGCGCCATCTGGAGCCACGATGCGGCTCACGATTCGCGTCGGCGCCCAGCGCCCACCCGCCGCGAACGTTGCGTAGGCATTGGCAAGCTCGATCGGCCTCACTCCGCTCGCCCCTAGAGCCAACGCCATGTCTTCTTCTAGCTTGGTCGTGATTCCGACTTGCCGGGCAAACTGCGCCACGTCTTGAACCCCGATCTCCTCCACCACTCGAATCGCGACCATGTTGATCGAGCGGGCGAGCGCCTCTCGCAGGCGAACGGCGCCCTGGTAGTTCCATTGCTCGTAGTTGCGGGGCTTCCATTCGTCGTACACGGCGGGCGCATCCACCACCAATGACGCCGCCGTGAATCGACGCGACTGAATCGCCCTCGCGTAGACGATTGGCTTGAAGGTACTGCCTGGCTGTCGAATGGCCTGCGTCGCCCGGTTGAAGCCACTGACGGCGGCATAGCTTCCGACCAACGCCAACACAGCCCGCGAGCGCGGCTCGATGACGACGACGGCGCCTTCGGGTCCCCGCTCGAGCCGTGCCATCGCGGGGACCTCGTCGGCACCGAACTGCGTAATCGACACAGGCAAGAGGTCTTCCCTCTTTGTGAACGCTGACGCCGAACGGCGCTCGGGGTTGAATCGGGCGGCATCGCGCATTCGAAGCACCGCCGGATGGCCCGCGACATCGAGCAGAACTTCCCCGTCCTCCTCGTCGGTGCCGGTCACTCGCGCGACGTACGTTCGTCCCATTCGGAGGGAGTCCGTTGGCTTCGTTGCTTTGGGCCCGCGCCTTCGTTTGGTGCGGCGAAACGGCCCGAGGTATCCTTGCCGTTCATCGACCGCGCGAAGCCCTCGTTGGAGCGCCTCCCGCGCCTTTTTCTGCAGTGCAAGGTCGATCGTGGTGTGAACCTCGTAGCCGCCCGTGCCAAGCGCCTCGTCTCCGACCGCCGCGCGAAGCGCGCGCTTGGCGATCGTCAAGACCTCCGGAGCGCTGCCCGATCCCTCGGCCAGGGCCACCGGCTCGACTTTTGCTTTGCGGGCGGCGGCGATGGCCGCTTCGCTCAAGTCGGGCCAATAGACCTCCCGCTTTGCCTGCAATTGCGAGAGCACATACCCTTGGCGGCGTTTCGCGGCCTTGGGGTTCTCGCGAGGCGAAAGACGCGCCGGGGCCTGGGGAACGCCGGCTAGCATCGCCGCCTCCGCCAAGGTCAGATCGCGCGCGTTCTTGGCAAAGTAGTACTGCGCCGCCTCCTGGATTCCGTAGCGGCCGTGTCCGAAGTTCACATGGTTGAGGTAGAGGTGGAGGATCTCGTCCTTCGTGAGCTCGCTTTCGAGCCGCCGGGCCAAGATCAGCTCTCGGACTTTTCGCTGTAGCGTTCGCTCCGGTGTCAGAAGCATCAGCTTGACCACCTGCTGGGTGATGGTGCTCCCACCTTGCGCGGCGCGACCCGCAAGGATGTCCCGCCCGATCGCTCGCAGCATGCCCGTGTAGTCGAGCCCCTCGTGCTCGTAGAAATCGGCGTCCTCGGCGGCCAGTACTGAAAGAACCACATTGCGCGGAACCTGAGACATCGGAATCACGGTCCTGCGCTCGGCGAAGATCTCGCCAATCACATTCTTGTTGCGGTCGTACACCCGCGTGGTCTGTGGAGGGGTGTAGTCCCGCAGCGAGCTCACCGACGGGAGATCGCGGCTGAAGTAGGCGTAGGCGCCCAACACCAGCAGCGCGCCAACGATGAGTGCTGCGCCAATTAGCTTGGGCACGAGCGAAAGCTTGCTCGTTCGACGCTTCTTGCGCGGGGTCCCCTTGCTCTTCTTCTTCTGGGTTCTCTTGCCTGCCATCTGGTCCGCCGGCGCCTATAGCATCCCCTGCTTGGCGCCTTCTCCCCTAATTCACGACAGTCGGGGCTGCTCAATCATTCCCGCGAAATTGGTCGATGACCTGGTCTGCATTCTTCACGGAATTCATCAGAAATCTAGCCTCGAGCTCCCGTTGTCGAGCCGCGGGAAGACCGCGTCGGCCGTCTAGAGCGAGTGTTTGCATCGTGATCGCGGCTGCGACCGAGATGTTGAGGCTCTCGACGAAGCCCCGCATCGGAATCGAAAACGTCCCATCCGCAAGTGTTCGCATCTCTTGCGACACCCCTCGATGCTCATTCCCGAACACAACGGCCAATCGCTCCCTCGCGCGCAGGTCCTCCAACGAGGTGTCGCCTCCCATGACTGCGACGTAGATCGAATAGCCGTCCCGCTTGAGGCGTCGCGCACACGCTTCGGCACTTTGGTATCGGATGACATCGAGCCAGCGCTGCGTGCCCTTCGAAACGCCTCTGGACGCCTTGAACCCATGCTCGCCGGCGATCACATGTACCGTCTGTAGGCCAAACGCATCTGCGCTCCGCAGGACCGCGCTCGAGTTGTGCGGATCGGAAATCCGATCGAGCACCAGAACCAGGTCGTCGGTGCGAGCGCGAACGACGTCGGAGATTCTCTGGAGGCGCTCGGCCGTGACGACGGGTGACAGCGCTTCGATGACCAATTCCGCCGGTCGTTCGAGCGACGGAGGTCCCTCGATCTCAATTAAATCTGGATCGTCCGCGCGCACCTATTGGGTGGTCTTTTTCGGGTCGATGATGACGCCAACGACCAGCGTCCCGCCCTGATACGTCTGCCCTGCGACGAAAAATGGGTCGCCGGCGGAGGCCACGACCTGCAGGAGCGGCAAATAGTCTGACTTGTCGGGCCGGTTGATGGCGGCTTTCACTTTGTAGCGCCCGTCGGGCATGACCCGAAGCAGCGTGAGCTTCACCCGCCTGCCGTTCGGCAACGAAACCAACGCATCTTTGCCGGGGATCAGCGTCAGCTTGGGTCGCGACAAGATCTGCATCGAGCGGAAGGAATTGAACGGGGGCCTCCGGAGTGCAGTCAGTTTTTTGAGCTGCGGGTCGATTTCGCCTGGCTCTTCTTTGGCCAGGACGACGAGCACCTCAGCGGGCACGTTCGAGACGGTCGCAGCTCGGTCCGACCTCGCCAAGGAGCTCCCCTGCGCGAAAGCCGTCGAAGCGCCGAACAGCACCGCAATCAGCAGCAAATGTCGCATGATAGTCATGGGAGCCCTACCTGTTCGTCATCGATCCAAACCACAGCCAAAGATTCCCCTGCGCCACCCTCGACCTCGAAGATCGTCCCGGTGTTCGCCCCGAAATCGACTTCGAGTACCTCCGACCCGCGCGCGACGGCCGGAGCTCCTTCTTCGGGGGCGCCCTTCGGCGAGGCGAACACAGCCAAGAAGATCGCCGCTGCGGCCGCGAATCCAATCGCCGCTGCGCCCCAGACACGGCGCTCGCGGCCACCCGGAACCTCGCGGAATGCAGGTGCGGGCGCCGGTCGATCGATCGGGATGACCGGCGCGCTGAGGTCGGCCTCGATCCGAGCGAAGAGCGCATCGGAGTCGATCTGCGCGCCCCAGTCAGCCGATACGCTTTTCATGACCACGCGAAGCTGCTCCCATTCGCGCAGCTGGGCGGAACCTTCAGGCGAGGCCTCTAGGCTACGGCGCACCGCAGCCTCCTCCTCCGGCGCAAGCTCCCCGTCGAAGAACATCTGAAGCGTCTCGTCCTCTGTCTTTGCGCTCTCCATGATTAGTCCTCGGGAACGGCCTCCCCCGCAAGATACGGCGCAAGCGAGGCCTGCATTTTCTTTCTGGCGTGAAACAAACGGCTCATCACGGTGCCTTTGGGAACTTCCAGCGCTTCGGCCATCTCCTCGTAGCTCATGCCCTCGATCTCCCGAAGGATGATTACTGCCCGATGGTGCTCAGGCAACTCTTGCAGGGCCGCCTGGATCGCACCGCCGAGCTCGCGGCGCAGCGCTGCCTTCCCAGGATTGGCGTTGGTGACGCTCGGAACCAGCGCGCCATCGCCTGCGACCTCGCTCTCCTCGTGCAGCGCGCGCTCGTCGAAGTCGAGGTTCTTGCGCCTGCTGGTGCGTCGGACGTGGTCGATGGAGACATTCATGACGATACGATAGAGCCAAGTGTAGAAGCTCGAGCTCCCTTGAAACTTGTGGATGTTCTTGTGGACCTTGACGAATGCCTCTTGAACGGCATCCAAGGCGTCATCTTCATTCTTGACGACGCCCATGGCGACCGCGAACGCGCGACGATGATACTTATCGAAAAGCTCCCGAAAAGCCGCCGTATCTCCTGCTTGTACGCGTTGTACCAGGTCATGATCGCCCTTTGTGGAGGAACCAGCTTGGGCCTCCTTGGTTTTGGACGCATTGGACAGCGGTTGATTCACCCAAGATCCTCGACGTTTTCAAGGGGTTAGTCGCCGTCGCGACCTACCACAGATCTCTACGCGCAAAACGATGGGAAGGCCAGCTTTCGACCCCGAAGCATCCGCGGAATCCTGGTTTTTGCCTGGTTTTCCGGGGGCAGGCAGCTAGGTTGAGCGGGTGCTGGACCTCAGCTCTCTGAATTCTCGTCAGCGCGAGGCAGTCATTCACGAGGGTGGGCCGCTCGTCGTCTTCGCAGGCGCCGGAAGCGGAAAGACCCGCGTCATCACGTTTCGGGTTGCCCAGCTCATCGCCGCACACGACGTCGCGCCGTGGAGGATTCTCGCTGTCACCTTCACCAACAAGGCCGCGGGCGAAATGCGCGAGCGGCTTTCGAGCCTGCTCGGTGAGCAGGGCGCCGCAGTTCAAGTTGGCACGTTTCACTCGACCTGTGCCCGGCTTCTCCGTCGACACGGCGAAACCTCCGGCGTCAGCAAGGACTTCACGATCTACGATGACCAGGACCAGCAGGCGCTGGTCAAGCGCGTCCTTCGAGATCTGGGCCTCGACGAGAAGCGCTATCAACCCAAGGCGATGGCGGGCCGCATCAACCGCGCGAAGCAAGAGGTCCAGGCGCCCGACGAGATCGAAACCCCCGACGCTTGGTCGGAGGTCGTTCGCCGCGTGTACACGACCTACGAAGAGCGACTTCGACTGGCCAACGCGCTCGACTTTGGCGATTTGATCTACCGCACGGTGCGCGCGCTCGAATCGGACCAGCAGTTTCGAGACGCGGTGGTCGGCCGCTTCTCGCACGTTCTCGTCGACGAATTTCAGGATACCAATCATGCGCAATTTCGGCTCGTTCGCCTCCTTTCGGAGGGGCACCGAAACCTTTGCGTGGTCGGCGACGACGATCAAAGCATCTACCGCTGGCGAGGCGCCGATCGCCGAAATATCCTGGACTTTCGGGCGTCGTTTCCCGATGCGACGCTGGTCAAGCTCGAGCAGAACTATCGTTCGACGCAACGTATCCTGCGCGCTGCAAATGCGGTGATCGCCAGAAACACCGACCGCGAACCCAAAGAGCTCTGGACAGACAATCCCGAGGGCGACGCGATTTTGGTCGTCCGCACGATGGACGAGCGCGACGAGGCGCGGCTGGTGCTTCGAGGCATCCGTGAACTTTCGTCTCAAGGGCATAGGCTATCGGACGTTGCGGTCTTCTATCGAACGCACGCGCAGTCACGCGTGATCGAAGAGTCGCTCCGAAGCGGAAACATTGGCTACCGAATCGTGGGTGGGATGCGCTTCTACGATCGCGCCGAGGTCAAAGACCTGCTCGCGTACCTGCGCGTGATGACCAACCCGGCGGACGACATGAGCCTACTTCGGATCATCAACAAGCCGTCGCGGGGGATCGGCAAGGGCACAATCACGCGCCTTCTCGATCTGGCGGCACAATACGGTCAGGGGCTGACCGACCTGCTCGACGACGATGGAACGCTGACCCAGTTCGGGAACGCGGCACGCAAGCGTCTCGGCGCCTTTGTGGGCCTCATGGCCGGTCTGCGGGAGGTCGCGGCGTCAGGAGCACCCCTCGGTGAAATCGGCGCCGAGCTCGTCAATCGAAGCGGCTACGCCGAGATGCTTCAGCACGACGACACGCCCGAAGCGGACGCACGGTTCCAGAACATCCAGGAGCTGGTGGCGTCGATGGACGAGTTCCAACGCGAGCGTCCAGATTCCACGCTCGCCGAGTTCCTCGAAAACGTGACGCTGCAGACCTCGGCCGACGAGCAGGTCGGCGGCGACCGGGTGACCTTGATGACGGTGCACGCCGCCAAAGGATTGGAGTTTCCGGTCGTGATGGTCACAGGCCTCGAAGAGCAAGTGTTTCCGTTCAAGGGAATCGATCCTTGGGAAGATCCCGAGGAGCTGGAAGAGGAGCGGCGCCTCGCGTACGTCGCCTTCACGCGCGCCGAGCAGCGGCTGGTGCTCAGCTTCGCTGCGGTGCGAAGGATTTTCGGCCAGCAGCGCGTCGGCATCCCCTCACGTTTCCTGACCGAGCTGCCCGGAGAAGACATCGAGTGGATCGGCGCAAGGGCCAGCTCACCGTCGCACGCGTCGGTGACCGAGGAGCGCCACAGTGAGCCGAGCGAAAGCTACATCGACTACAGCGAAGGCTCCGACCTCTCGGATCTCGAAGGGCTGCAGCGCGGAATGCAGGTTCGGCACCCGAAGTTCGGAGTAGGGGAGGTCCGAGAGGTGATGCAGGGCTCGCCGCCACGCGTTTCGGTGCGCTTCGCTGGCTGGGGCACGCGCACCATCATCGCGTCGTATCTCGAGCCGGCCTAGGGGTCAGCGGTCAGTGTCAGTGTCAGTGCCAGTGCCAGCGCCAGCGCCACTGCCTACGAGTCCGACTTACCGCTTGAGGCTGTCTTGGACTTGGGCTTGGCGTCGGCCTTGGCCGGCTTGCTGGTCGATGAGGACTCGCCACCGCTCGAACCCGAGTCGCTGCTCTTGGGGGCGCTCGCTGATCGGTTCGAAGGGCCCGAGTAGAGGTCGGACTCCCAGCCGCCGCCCTTCAAAATGAAGCCGCCGCCTCCGATCATGCGGCGGGCTTTGAGCTTGCCGCACTTGGGGCACTTCTTGACTGGATTTTCGGTGATGCGTTGCACACGCTCAAACGAGTGCCCGCAGTTGTCACAGCTGTAGTCGTAGGTCGGCATGGCTTCGGATTCGGCCGCCAACTTAAGCGGCGGAGGCCTCCTGTCAAGCTCAGCGTTCCCTGCGCTTGAGCTCTTCGAGGGCTTCTTCGAGCTCGGCGAGCTCCTCTTCTTCGTGCTCCTCTTCCGGGGTGGCCACTCGGGCGCCTACCGGCGGCTGCTCGGCAGGGACCAGCCCCATCTTTCGCTTGAGCGCCTCGAGCTCTAGGTCGGCGCCTGCGGTAGCCTCCAGCTCTGAAAAACGATGCTTCAGGATATCGCCGGTGTACTGCTCGGCGACCTCCGCGCCTGCCTCGGCCTCGGCTTCCATCTGGTCGATCTGCTCGGCCATTCTATCGAAGGTTTGGAACGCGCTCGCATCCGAGAGGCCACTCATCGTTTCCTGGATGCTCTTCATCGCCTCGGCACGGCGCTTACGCGCAATCAGGACGTTCTTCTTGCGCTGAGCCTCGCCAATTTTGTGACTCAGCGCCTTGAGTGCGATCTTCAGCTGATCGGTGAGCGCCTTTTGACGCACCCATTGCTCTTGGTACTGCGCAGCGATCGCATCGTGCTCCTTGCGCCGGAGCAGAGCCTCCTTCGCGAGCTCGTCGTCTCCTGCCCGGACCGCCAGCATGGCCTTGTTTTCCCACTCTTTGGACTTCGCCAATTCGTTCCCGAACTGCTTGTTCAGGCGCTTCTCGTCGGCGATGGCCACCGCGACCTGCTTCTTCGCCTCGACCAGTTGCTGATTCATGTCGACGATGACTTGATTCAGCATCTTTTCCGGATCTTCCGACTTGTTGATGAGGTCGTTGATGTTGCTCTTGATCAGTTGTGCCAGACGGCTGAGGAACCCCATTGCTCGTGTCCTTTAGCTGGCGACCCGGAACTTGCTCAGTTGCTCGTAGTGATTTGCGAGCGCTAGCGAAAAGTCGTCGAGAACGCCCTGCAGCTCGTTGTAGTCGAGGTTCTCGAGTTGGAGGGTGCACGTGAGCACCACTGCAGCGTCCGAGATTCCGTAGGCTCCGTGCACCAGGTCCGAAGCGTTGAGTCGAAGAAGCTCTTCGTAAAGCGCCTCCCTGTTTTTGACCTCACGCAGCTCGAGGACCTTCACACGAAAGAGCAGGAGCGAGTCAGCAGTTTGGATGGCGATGTTCTCGCCTAGGCTGCTGTCGCGGATGAGCCACATCCCGTCGTCGCCAACCTCTTCGTATGGGACGTCGGCGCGAGTGAGATACGATTCGATGTCATCGCGTGAGCGCATGCGCCTCTCCTTGCTCGTTCACGAGCCTAGCGGCCTCGAACCGAGACGGTCAAGGCTCACTCGTATTCATCACCATTGGCGCTCACGAACTTGTGAGACCACAAGATGGCGTCTTTGCGGCCACCGTCCGCGTCGAGAATCGCTTGCGCCAGCAAACCGGTCTTGCGGTAGCCTGCAGCAACGAATGCGGTGGAAATCTCCACATCGTCGTTCGGTGCGAACGCAAACATGGCCACGATCCCGCGCTCCTGGAGGTTGTCGGCGAGCGTCCGAAGGGCGGCGATCACCGAAAGAGTCTCGTTCTCGCTCGTCGGAAGGCGCAAAACCTCGACCAGGGCGTGCCCGAAGCAATCTTGGAACTCCGCGGAGATGTAGTTGGTCTTGCTGCGCCGCACGCTGGCATCGAAATAGATGCGCTTCGCGTCGCGCCCGAACATGTCGAAGGAGCCGAAGGCCGGATTCTTTTTCCATGCGGCGTCTCGAGCCGCGAGGGCTTCCTTCTCGGTCGCGGCCCGAACCGAGGCTCCCTTTATTTTCTCAGGGATGTCCTTGGCCGCCTTCTTGGCCGCGTTGATGGTCCGCTCGGTGAGCTTCGCAGACGCGTCGCTGACCTCGACCGAGGCCGTCTTGTCGCCGATGACGCATCCACAGAGGTGGCCATCGCTGCGCTTGTAGAAGCCTGGAATCGTCCCTTCGCGAACGAAGCCTACGCGCGTCCACGACGAAACCTCGTCCTTTTCGACGAGCGTGATCACCTTTTGGACGTTCTCCTGCGTCGCGACCGATTGAATGTAGAGCCGCTTTGCCGGAAGCGCGCCAGCTCGGAAGTCGATGACGCGAATGAATCGCGTTCGACGGTTGAGCAGGAGACAAAGGTAAGCGCTGTCGCTCCTGAAGTAGAGCTCTTCGACCGTTGGCTTTTTCGGAGGTCGCTTAGAGGCGGCAGCTTTCGCTCGAACCATGCGTCAACACCTTGAAAATACTTTAGTTTTCAGAACGAGGCGGAATGTAGTGTGCGGACCCCTTCGTGTCAAAAGGAAGGGGCAAGCCCGACATGCGGTCCTGCCCCTTCCTGACTGTGATTCGCTAGCTCAGTTTTTGAGCGCGTCGTCGATCGCGACCTTGAACGCCGCGAAGGGCTGCGCGCCTTGAACCAGCTTGCCGTTGATGAAGAACGACGGCGTGCCGATTCGCGCACCGGCTTTGGTGACGGCTGCCATGTCGGCCTCGACCGCAGCTTTGTGCTTGCCGGAATCGAGGGCGGCCTTGAAGGCCTTCATGTTGATTCCTCCGACCTGCTCCGCGAACTTCTCGAGGTTTTCCCGCGAAAGAGTCTTCTGGTTGGCAAAGAGGAGATCGTGGTAAGCCCAAAATGCCTTGTTGCCCTTCTGAGCATAGACCTCTCGTGCTGCCTGCGCCGCCGGCTGCGCGTCCTTGTGGAAGGGAAGCGGGTAGTCGCGCCAAACGAATTGGACCTTGTCGCCGTACTCCTTGACGACCTGTGCGACGGTCGGGTTGACCCGGCTGCAGAAGGGGCACTGGAAGTCGCTGAACTCCTGGATGACCACCTTTGCTTTGGCCCCACCCTTGGTCGGGGCGTCCTTCGGAACCGGGATGTCGTAGATCTTGTTCGCATCGGGTGCTGGCGCTGCGGGCGCAGTCTTCGGGCCGGTCTCACCCTTGGCGATGGTCGTCTCGTAGACCTTCGCGCGGGGCGTGCCCTTTGCGACGAGAGCCTTGGCCTTCACCATCTCTTCGTCGATCACGGTCGTGAAAGCCGCCAGCGGCTGGGCGCCCCGGAGGTTGCGGCCGTTGATGAAGAACGCCGGGGTTCCTCGGGCTCCCAAGCTGCTGGCCAGGGCCTGTTGCTCTTGGATGGTCTTGCCGTACTTGTCATCCGCGAGGGCCTTTTTGAACTTCGGGACGTTCAGACCCTGCTCCTTGGCCCACTTTTCGAGGTTGTCGGTCGTCAGAGCCTTCTGGTTCGCGAACATCTTTTCATGCATCGCCCAAAAGCCCTTGTCGCCCTTCTGCGCGTGGGCCTCGAGCGCCGCGTTCGCCGCGCCCTTGGCGTTCTTGTGGAACGGAAGCGGATTGTTCATCCAAACGACGCGGACGTCCTTGCCGTACTTGTCCTCTACCTGCTTGAGGGTCGGCTCCACGCGGCCACAGAACGGACACTCGAAGTCACTGATCTCGACGATCGTGACCAGCGCGTCGTTTGGGCCCTTCTGAGGCTCGTTACCCTTGAGCGGAACCTTGTACACCGCTTTGGGGTCGGGCTGGCCGGCCGCCGGAGCCTGTGGCTTGGGAGCCGCAGCCTTGGTGAGGCCGCTCTTCGTGACGGTGGCGTAGATCTGTTCCTTCTTCACGCCCTGCTTGAGGAGGGTCTCGGCGGTTGCAAGCTCTTCATCGATCACTTTCTGAAAAGCCGCGAAAGGCTGCGCCCCCCGGAGCTGTCGTCCGTTGATGAAGAAGTACGGGGTACCGCCCGCCCCGAGCTGGGCTGCGAGGGCTTGGTCCCCCTCGACTGCCTTCTTGTGTGTCCCCTCGTCGAGAGCTTTCTTGACCTTCGCCGAGTCGAGGCCGGCTTTCTCCGCATAGCCTTCGAGCTCTGGGCGGCCGAGCGCCTTCTGGTTGGCGAACAGCGTGTCATGGACCTCCCAGAACTTGTCGTTACCACCCTGTGCGTAGGCTTCCATGGCCACCGCAGCTGCCGGGCCCGCATTGTCGTGGAACCCGAGAGGGTTATTGCGCCACACGACGCGGACCTTGTCGCCGTAGGTGTCGATGACCTGCTTCGTGGTCGGTAGAACCCGAGCGCAGAAGGGGCACTGGAACTCGCTGAACTCGACGATCGTGACGAGCGCATCCTTGGGCCCCTTCGAGGGCTGCGCGTCGGTGACCGGGACCTTGTATCGCTCGACGTCGCCTGCGACGGCGACGTCTGCGGCCTGCGCCTCCTCCGTACCGCCTGCATCGGCGACCTCGGAATCGGACCGTGAGCCAACGACGTGCCCGACCGCAAATCCAGCGATCGCCATGACGATGGCCAATAGAACTGATGAACCTTTACTCATAATCTTATCCTCGCGCCGCGACTGAGCGGCGAGCTTGAAACAAACTCAACGTTCAAGTGAACGAACCAAATGCCGGGACGACCGCCCGCTGAGGGCGGCCGGCGCTAGCGCGGAGGTCGTTCTACTCTTCGTGAGTACTCGGTTCGCGGTTCTCCGTCGGCACTGACATCCAAACGGCTGCCGGCGCGGGGAGGCGCGTCCCATCGAATCGGTTGAGCCCAGCTCATGGCCACCGGCACCAGAGTGTGAACCGAGGTGCCGTGCGTGTTCGCAGGCATACAGCGCGGGTCGTCGCTCCGTTCGCACCACAAAGGCGGACCGGCAGGCTCTTCTCGGAGCTGCACGCTGTCGCTGCAACCCTCCGCAGACAAGCGCTCGCACGAGCAGTCCGCAGCGCTGACCGATGCAGCGTCCAGCAAGAGCATCGCGGCGAGGGCGAGCGCGTGGAGGGGGATTCTCATGAAAGGGAAATCAGAGTCTACCGCTCCTCCGGGAGCCCGCAACAAATCCCGACTCCGGTAGGAACGGCGAGGGGGGTGAAACCGCTGGTGTTGGATGTCGGATAGTGGGAGAGAAGAGCGTACAGTTTGGAACTCGGTCTCACCCCCCTTGCTCATGGGGTCAACGCCGTGTCTCGCGAGTCTATTCCAGCGCAGAGGCAGGTTTCGCGACGGCATCGGGAAAACCCGGGATCGCCCCCACCAAGAGGCGACCCAGCCCCCCGAAGCCAGGGGATTGCCCAAGGGCGCGGCCCACGTAGAGCAGGCTTTGAGGGTACCATTGGAGGAAATCCGGGTTGTTGCGGACGCGATCGATGAAGATGAAACGCCCCGCATCTTTGAGCTTCCGATGGAGGGAGACGAGCCAAAATTCACGCCGCAGCTCAGTCTGCTCGATACGACGCAGTGCGGCATAGCGATCGATCATGGATTCTTGCAGCCCGAGGTCCAGCGAAACGTAGGAGTCGCAGAGAAGGGCAACGAGGTCGTACACGCGGGGACCTCGGAGCGCGTCCTGGAAATCGATGAGGGTGAGCTGGCCGTCGGGCCCCACCATCAGGTTCTTCGATTGATAGTCCCGGTGGACGAAGCCCTGGGGCATGGCCTCGATCGCAGAACCAATCCTGGAGAAGGCCCCGTGAAGAGTCGCACTTTGAGCCGCGTCGAGCACGCCGAACGGCGCCTCGAGTCCCCATTCGCGAAAATGATCGAGCTCCCAGTCGATCAACTCACGGTCGAAGTGGCGTCGCGAGACGATCGAGGATTCTGGAAGCGTGGCACAGCGTTCGTGCAGCTCGGCGAGAAGGTCGACGGCTTTCCCGTAGAGCCGATGCCAGTCCGCGCGCGGCGTGCCGCGCAGATTCTGCTCGAAGGTCACGTCTCCGAGATCTTCGAGCAGGATGATCCCGTTCGCAAGATCTTCGACGTAAATCGACGGGACCGGTAGGCCTTTGGAGTCGAGCAGCTCGGCGACTTCGAGAAACGGAAGGCGTTTGCTGTCGGCCGGTTTGCCTCCCTCGTCGCTGCGGAACGCATCCTCCGGCAGCTGCATCGCGATGACGCTTTGCGGGCTGCGAATCCCCGCTTCGGCGACACGCACGCGGAAGTAGCTCCGCGTCGACGCATCCCCGCGCAGCTTGATCAGCTCGATGGTGGGCAGGGGGAGCCCGTATAGCTTGGCGAGGGCGTCGTCGAGGTTGGGCTGCGTCATCGGCGGGCGGAGCGTACGTCAGTTGGGCGCGTTTGCGAAGAGAGGTATCTTTCCACCAAGTCATGACGAACCCAACTGCCATTGGCATCGGAACCATCTTGGCCGGCCGCTACGAATTGGTAGCGGAGCTTGCCAGAGGCGCGATGGGCGACGTGTTCGAAGCTTTGGATCAGCGGAGCGGAACCAAGGCGGCCGTCAAGCTGCTCCGGGCAGAGTACCTTGCAGACGAATCGATGCGGAGACGGTTTCGACGTGAGGGGGCGGTTCTCAAGGCCCTCGACCATCCGGCCATCGTTCGCCTGCTCGAGCTCGGAATCGACGACGCGGGGCTCGTGTTTCTAGTGACCGAATACGTCGAAGGCGAAACGCTGGCCGAACGATTGCTGAAGGGCCGCGTCGCCATCACCGAGGCGGATGCCTTGGTCGATGCGCTCAGCAGCGGCTTGGGCGCGGCCCACGAACATGGCGTGCTTCATGGAGACCTGAAGCCGGCCAATGTCATCTGGCCTGCGGAAGGGAGTCCGCGTGTCGTGGACTTTGGTGCCTCGAAGATCCTCGGCCTCGATCGGCTCACTGCGACAGGTGAAGTCAGCGGGACCCCCGCCTATATGGCGCCCGAGGTCCTGACGGGCAAAACCGACGTCGACCAGCGCATCGACGTGTATGGACTTGGCGTTCTGCTCTACGAAGCCCTCAGCGCGACGAAACCGTTTTACGACAAGCATCTGGGCCGATTGATGATGAAGATCGACGCCGGTGATTGCCTGCCGATAGACGCCGTAGCCGAGGTTCCCGCGGCGATCGCGCGTGTGATCGAACGAGCGATGCATCGCAACAAGGACGACAGGTACGCTCAGATGGCCGACCTCAAGGCGGCCTGGCATGGGGCTCGTGGCGGATGAGCGCTGCCGATGCGATTGGGTTGCTCTGTGCGCAGGTAGGGATCTCCGAACCAGAAGGCTGGGAGAAGTACTTCGACATCGCGCAGTCCTGGGACGCACGGACGGATCTCACCTCGGCGCGATCGGACACCGAGCTCGCCGAAATCCTGTTTCTCGATGCAGCCCAGGTGATTCGCGCGGAGTGGATCGGGGGCCCCGCACGGCTGGTCGACGTCGGCGCTGGCGTCGGCGCTCCAACGATCCCGATCCTGCTCGCGGACGCGACCTTGCGCGCAACCCTCGTCGAGCCGAGGCGAATACGAACGGCATTCCTGAGGACTGCGGCCGGCACGCTCGGCCTTTCGAGCCGCGCCACGATGCTCGAACAAAAGGTCGATCCGGAAAACCCGAAGGTCGACGGCGCCCCTTTCGAAATCGCCCTTTCGCGCGCGACCTTTGCACCGAAAGACTGGCTGCCGATTGGCGCACAGTTAGCGGACGAGGTTTGGGTGCTGACCGCGGGGACGGATCTCGATCCGCCGCCTGGCCTGGTTTTGGCTCGCCGACTGGACTACGCGGTGCCTTCCAGCGGCGCACCGAGGTGCATCTTGGGTTTCGGCCGCTAGCTCTGAATCGTCACCGGCGCTTGCGGGCCGGGATGATCTGGATTCGACGACGCATTCCTTCGCCCTGTGACATCGTGCTGACGCCTTCGAACTTGGCCAGTGACATGTGGACGACGCGCCGGTCGCGGGCGTTCATGGGCTGAAGAGTCACCACTTTGCCTTCGGTGATGGCTCGGTCCGCCTGGCGTTTGGCCATCGAAACGAGACCATCGTCGTGCCGCTCGCGGTAGTCGCCGGAATCGACGATGACGTGGCGGCGCGCTTCGGGAAAACGATTGACCATCTTGTTGATCAAGAATTGAAGCGCGTCGAGGGTAGCGCCCTTCTTGCCTATCACACGGCCGGAGTCTTCCCCCGTCACGTCGAGCTCGATTCGCTCGGCGTCGGAACGAATGTCGACTCGAACGTCGAGGTCCATCAGGTTGATGAGCTCTTCGAGAATCTCTGCAGCCTCTTCCGCCTTACCGTCCCCGGCGTATCGGCCGGGATCTTCTTGCGTTTGCTGATCGAGAATCAGTGCTCCGTCACGGGGTTTACTTTTAAGCTCGTCCACGGCGAGTCCTCTTCTTTCTGCGGGGCTTGGCCTGCTTGGGGGCGGCGGCTTCGGATTCTTGTGCCGCTTGATCGTTGTCGTCGTCGCTGTCGTCCGAGCTGGTCGCCAGGGCCGAGGTTTCTTTGTCCATCTTCCAGTACATGTATCGCTGCTGCGTGATGCCGATGGCGGAGCTGGTCACCATGTACAAGCAAAGGCCCGTCGGCAGAAGTAGCATGAAGAACGTCATCATCAGCGGCATTGCATAGAGCATGACCTTGGCCTGCGTCGCATCCATTTGGACCGGCGTGAGCTTCTGCTGAATGAACATCAGGGCGCCGAGGACGATCGGCAGCACGTAGAGCGGGTCGGGCGACGAGAGGTCGGTCCACCACAGGACAAAGGGTGCGTGGTAGAGCTCGATGCTCGTCGAAAGAGTCTGATAGAGGGCGAAGAAGATTGGCATCTGCAGCAGCACGGGGAGACAGCCGCCGAGCGGGTTCACCTTGTGCTTGCGCCAGAGCTCCATCATCGCGGCGCCCTTCTTTTCGCGATCGTCTTTGTAGAGCTCGTTGATCTTGTCGATCTCGGGCTTGAGCGCGCGCTGCTTGGCCATGTTCCGGAACTGCGGAATGACGAACGGCAACAGCAGCACCCGAACCAGAAGTGTCAGCAAAATGATCGCAACGCCCCAGTTTCCGATGAAACCGTGAATCGTCCGCAGCAGCCAGCTCATCCCCCGTGCGATGAAGCTGAACCAGCCGAGGTCGATGACGTCCGAGGCGCTGTGCCCAAACTCCTGAAGGGCGTCGTAGTCCTTCGGACCAGCGTAGACCGCGGTTCGGAACGTCGCCGCTTCTCCGGGGCCGATCTCCTGTGGCGCATAGGCGAGCCTCGCCTCGAACAGGCTTCCGTCCGGATCTTCCTTGGTGCCCCCGCGCTCGGTCGTCAGCAGGTCGCATCGCTCGGCGGTGCCGCCCTCGGGCGCTGCGACGATGGCGAAATACACGCTGCTGAGCGCTACGAATTCGATTCCCGGGCCGTAGCTGTGAGGCTGCATCGGTCGCGTTTCGTCCTCGCTCAGGAGGCCGTCGCGATCCTCGCGAATCGTTTCGTCGCCCTGTTGGCAGATGCCGTGGCTGAGAACGGGTGACGGCCTTCCGATGATACCGCCTTTTTCTTCGGCACGTCGGACGTAGTGGGCGGACGTGATCCCCAAGCCCACGGATCTCGATGTGGAATCGTCGTTGCGAACTTCGATCGAGGAGTGAAGCTGATAGGGCGGCTCGGCGAGCTCCCAGGTACGGGTGACCGAGACCCCATCGCCGGTCCACTCCAGTCGGAGCTTCTCTTTCGACGACTCCACGAGTCGCCACCGCGCGTCTGCCGGTATCCGCACGCCCGAGAACGAAGGTGCGAGGGGCAGGTACTGCTCTTTGTCGGTCGTCACCAGCTCGAATGGCTTTCCCTCTTTGTTCAGGTACCGCTCGCCCTTGACCTGCAGGCTCACCAAGGCGGTGTTCAGGTCCGTAAACTTGGCGACGAAGCGATCGCTCTCGAGCTGGTAGAGATTCTGGGAGCCGGCGCGTGATCGCGCGTCGGCCGACGAGAGCTGGGCCGGCAGCGCCTCGTCGGTGCTGCCCTCAGCATCCTCGGGAGCTTGTACTGCAGCCTGGCCGGCGACGGGCTCTTCAGTCTGTGCTTTGGGTGGGGCGAAATACTGAACGGCCAGCATCGCACCGAGTGCCAAGAGGGGCAGCAGCATGAGGGCAACCGGCGGTTGCTTGCGATCATCCATGCGGCGCCTCGTGCGAGTGCTGCGGTGATTGCTCGGGGTGTGGCGCCGGGTCGTATCCACCTGGGTTCAAGGGATGGCAGCGTCCGATTCGCTTGATGCCGAGCCATGAGCCTCGCATCGCGCCGAACCGCTCGATGCACGTCGCTGTGTAGTGCGAGCAAGATGGCTCAAACCGGCACGATGGGCCGATCAGACGGGAGAGCGTCAGCTGGTAGAGGCGAATCAAGAACAGAAGCGCCGCCCGAATCATCGCGCCGCCTCGATCTGGAGCTTCTTCGCTGCGCGTCCGAGCTCATTCAACAGCGAGCCGTAGTCGATCTCAGTCGCGCCGCGTTTTGCGATGAACACCAGGTCGTGCGAGGCGGGAAAAAGTTGCCGGTTGCGCCGAAATACCTCGCGAACCACCCGCTTGATGCGATTTCTCTGAACGGCGGTTCCCACTTTCTTCGTCACGGTGATCCCAAGTCGCGTGTTTTGTAGTGCATTAGGTAGGACGACGATGAGAAAGTGGGGAGTGTGGATTCGTCGCCCGCTGAGCTGTGCTCGTTTGAATTCGTAACGCTTCTTGAGCCGATCAACGCGTCGAAACCGCTGCGGTCTTTCGCCGATCGCCCCCGCCATTTTTGGTGTGCGAGGCATCATCGCACGGTTTCAGGCTACTTCTTGAAACAGGACACGGTGAGGCGCTTACGCCCCTTGCGACGACGGGCGTTGATGATGCTCCGCCCGCCCTTGGTCTTCATACGCGCGCGGAACCCGTGTGTCCGAAGACGGCGCTTGCGATGTGGTTGATAGGTCCGCTTCACTGCAATGCTCCCGAGAAATAAGAGTGCGGGAAGAAAGCACGGGGTAGGGGGGGTGTCAAGTCGCCCCAATCAGCCCAAGGTGCCCACGGAACCGTTTGATTTCACAGCACTAGTTGGCCAAAGGCCAGAGTCCCGGAGGCTGGCGTATCTCCCGCTCCCGACGATGACGTGATCGAGGATGCGGATATCGAACAAGGACCCCGCCGAGACCAGGCGCTGAGTGAGCTCGAGGTCCTGTCGGCTTGGATCGGGGTCCCCGCTGGGGTGGTTGTGAACGAAGATCGCCCCGGAGGCCGATTCGGATACCAAAACCCGGAAGACCTCGGCCGGATCGACCTGGCAGCTCGTGCGCCCACCGCGCGCCACCTCGCGCTCTGCCCGTGCGCGGTTCTTCGCGTCGACGCAAACGACCATGAACCGCTCGACTGGGCTGGCCATCAGCCGCCGGCCGTACCGCTGGAAGACCATTTCGCTGTTTGAAAGCGGCTCCCCACCGAGATCAGGCCGAATCAGGCTGCGTGACCCGAGCTCGAACGCCGCGGCCAGGCGGGCTGCTTTGGCCGGACCGATTCCGGCGATCCGAACCAGCTCGACGACGCTCATGCGGGCGAGCGCCCAAAGCCCTCCACAGTCTCTCACGATACGGATGGCCAAGGAGCCGACGTCCTCGCCCGTTCGCCCGGTGCCCAGAATCAACGCGAGGAGCTCCGGATCCGAGAGGCTGGTCGAGCCAAGCCGGCGGAGTCGCTCTCGGGGACGGTTCATGAGGAAGCGGCAGCTGCAGTGGGCGTGCCAATTGCGGGGCTTGCAAATTCGAGCCTTTGAGGGCGGAGCCCATCGGCGCGATCGCCTGCCCGCCGGCGGCCACCAGCGGGTTGGCCGTGACCCTGATCGGGACAGCGGAGCGGCTCGGTACTATCTTCGGCTCCCCATGAAGTTACGGATCGCGCTCCTGCTCGTCGTCGTCCTTCTCGCTGCCTTTGCATGGACTTTCGTCAAGCGGCCTTTGGCCGTCCCGAAGGCGATCGGGCCTGCGCTTCCGCCACCGGTTTCGATTGAGGGCGTGTCGCTTTCGGTGATTCGGGGCGCAGAGATGAAGAGCCAAGAGGGCTTCAGCGTTCGGGGTGGGTCCTTGACGAAGCCCTTCATCACCGGGGTCGTCGCCTTCATGGTCGAGCATCCCCGGGGACGCTTGTTGATCGACGCCGGCGTGGGTCGCCAGGTCGCGGAGCATCTCAAGACGACCCCCTTGCTCCTGCGAGCCTTGGCAAGCCTCACTGTGAAGGCGCCGACTTTGGACGCACTCGCGTCCCGGGGCCTGGGCCCCCAAGACCTCCGCGGGATCGTGCTAACACACTCGCATTGGGATCATGTGAGTGGTCTCGAGGACCTACGCGAGGTGCCCGTTTGGATCACCCCCGAGGAGCTTGCGCATGCCCGGTCGGCTGACGAGGGCGGGAAGCTCTATCGCCAGCTCGAGGCGGGCGGCCAGTTCCAGCTGCAAGAGCTCAGGTTCGCCGACGAGCGCTATGGTCCGTTTTCTGCGAGCCACGACTTTTTCGGCGACGGCAGTGTCGTGCTCGTACCGATGCCCGGGCACACTCCAGGCTCGATCGCCGTCTTCTTGACCTTGCCCGACGGCAAACGGTTCTTGGTCATCGGCGACACGTCCTGGACCCGAGAAGGAGTCGACTGGCCCGCGGAAAAGCCCTGGCTGGCGCGCCGCATGGTCGATTTCGATGCGGCGGGCGTCCGCGAACAATTGGTATTGTTGCACCAGCTTCAGCGCGCGAACCCCAAGCTCGTCATCGTCCCCGCCCACGACGCCCGCGTCCACGTCACCATCGCCACGTTCTGACCCGCACCGATCAACCACCCAATCGGAGAACGGCTCACGCGCGTACCGGGGCCCCGGCGAACCCCCGCATCGCGTTCGCCGGCGCCCCTCCATACGGAGACATTGGCGACAGCGACAGCGCCAGCATCAGGCGACAGACGGCAGGCGGCAGCGCGAGCCCGAAGGGCGAAGCCCGGCGCGAAGCGCCGGCAAGGCGAAGCGAAGCGACCGCCGCGCCAGGGAGGATTAAGGGTGGGGGTGGGCGGGCGGTGTAATTAAACCAAACCACGCACCCCACCCAACCCCCCGGCCACCCAACATCCGCGGCAGCGCGAGCCGTTCGCCGGCGCCCCGTCCGTTGAGCTCCGGTGTCGCGCTCCGCCGCGCCCCGGTACGCGCGCGCTTCACTTCTTGAAGAACTTGCCGAGGAAGTTTGGGAGTTTGCCTTCGATTGCCGGCGGTGGGGCGCTGCTTCGTCCTCTGGCGTGCCGCATCGTACCGATCCGCACTTCGCGGGCAGCCTCGAGGTTCTGCGGATCGAGCCTGGCGACTTTCATGAAGTGCTTCAGTGCTTTGTCGTGCTTGCCTTGCCTCTTCAAGAAATGGGCACGTACGAAATGGCCGTGGACATGGTCCGGGTTGATCGAAAACGTTGTGCGAAGAAGGCTGCGAATTTCGTCCGCCGTCTCCTCTTCGTCGATCCCATCCCGCAGCAGCAGGATCCACGCCTTCATCGCCGGGTAGTCGGCTTCCTTGCGAACGACCGACATCGCCGCCTCGCAGATCCCCAATGCTTGGTCGTAACGTCGACGCTTCACGAGCACGTCGACCTTCTGGAAGTTGATCGCGGCCTCGACCATGACGCTCAGCTTGCGTTCGGATTCGGGCGTGCCGCCACCCTGCATCACGGCCTTCTGATACTCCGCGCGCTTCTTGGTATCGCTCAGCGTATCGTTGGCCACGGTGAACAGATGGAAGATCTCCTCGACCCAGGGACGGAGCGTCGCAAGCTCCGCGGGCAGACGGTCCGGATGCCAAGTCTTGGCCAGAGTCATGTACCTCTTGCTGATGTCGCTGCTGTCGGCCGATTCCCTCACGCCCAGCATTTCGAAGTAGTTCTGCCGGTCCATCATCGAGATCACCCGGGAAACCTCATCCCATCGTTTCGTGAGCGCGGGGCTCAGGCTCGGCGGAGGCCTCGACGGCATCGAACGGGGAGCGACGATCTCGCCGGAAAGCGTTCGCGACGGCGGCAGATTACTCAGAGAAGCCGGCAAGACCGAATCTGCGCCAGGGAGAGCAGAATCTCGCTCGCTTGGCGGCGTGGAGTACCGGCCCCTCTCCGACTTTCGCTTCGGAGCCCTCACCGACGCGCGCGGACCAGGTGGCGTGGACACCCGCGGCTTGGGAGGTGACGCGGCCCTCACGGCTTTGAGCTTCTGCTGGGAAGCCGGTGCGTAGGGTTCCAGACAATCCGTGATGGCGAGCAGGTACAGGATCCGCTGCGCAACCTTCGGGTCGCCGAATTGTTTGATGAGCGTTCCCGCCGACGCTGGTTCCGCGCGCATCAATTCGACGAACGCCATCTCGTTGGCCTGAAGCGCGAACCTGGCGAGGGGCGAGCCCGACGTGATGCGGTGGGCGCCTTCGCCGAGCTTTCGAATGACCCGCACCAACGCGTCCTTCGGAACCTCAGCGCGAAGCGCGTTGGCGATGAGCGTGAAGATGTCGACCGTGCCTCGGAGCGTGCCCTCGCCCTCGCCGACCAAATCGGCTTCGTAGAACGCGTAGGGTGCTGTTCGTCGGCTGAAGATGTGGAGCAGGCCGTGCTCGAGGTCGGAGGCCGGGTCGATGAAGCGGCCGATCGCGGGGATGCCCGTCCGAAAGAGGATGCGGTCTTGTCCGGGTCGCTCTGCGTCCGGCCAGATCGCGAGGGTGCCGGAGAGCCCCTTCTTCTGAATGGACAGCAATACGTGGCCGAGTGGGGTGGCACCCAAGGTACCCTCTGCCACTGGCTCTGGGACTGACGACGTCAACGCTTCCTGCTCCAAGGAACTATCAGGGTGACATAGGGCGCGGGCCAGTGACACATCCCTGCGGGCCCGATCCAGCCACGAACCGGGACTTTGCGCGCATCAGCGCATCTCACCTGATACTTTCATCAGTCCGCCATGGTCCAGCCGGTGCCCTCGGGGCCGTCCAGCAACTCCACCCCTTGTGCCGCCAGCTCGTCCCGAATCCGATCCGCTTCGCCGAAGTCCTTGGATTTCCTGGCTTCGGTCCGGTCCGCGATTCGCCGTTCGATGTTGGCGGCCTCCAAGCCGAACGCGCTGGCCCTCCGGTCGCGGATTCGAAGAAGAATCACGTTTGCCGCCTCGGCGCCAAGCCCCAGCTCCGCTTCCAAGGCGCCGAACCCGGCCTTGGCCTGCTCCACCGAGCTGCGGGGAGCCTTTCCTTTCTTCCTCATCGCCTCGTCGCAGAGCTCATTCACGGCCTTGAGGAAGTCAGCCAGCTTGGCGAGTGCGACCGGCATGTTGAGGTCATCGTCCAAGGACTCGCGCAGCGCAGCGCCGAAGCCCGCAATCTCCGGAGGGCTCGGCGCGTCGCTTTCGACCACTCGCTTCGCCGGAAGCCCTTCTAACCTCTGCTTCGTCTTGTACAGATACGCGAGCCGACGCTCGGCTTCCTCGAACTGAGGGAAGCCGGTCACGTTGCCGGCTTCGTCGAGCGTCCAGTCGAGGTTGAGCGGGGCTCGATAGTGCACCGTCATCATGAAGTAACGGATCGCCTCGGGCTCGATGCGATCAAAGAGATCCCGCGCCGTGAAGAAGTTTCCGAGGCTCTTGCTCATCTTCTCCTTGTCGACTTCTACGAATCCGTTGTGCATCCAGCATCGAGCAAACGGTTGGCCCGTTGCAGCCTCACTTTGGGCAATTTCGTTTTCGTGGTGCGGGAACACCAGGTCGAGTCCGCCCCCGTGCAGGTCCAGCGTGTCGCCGAGGTGCTTCATCGACATCGCCGAACATTCGATGTGCCAGCCGGGACGACCGCGCCCCCAGGGGCTTTCCCAACCCCAGGCATCGTCTTCGCTCTTCTTCCAGAGGGCGAAGTCTGCTGGATGCCGTTTGCGCGCGGTTTGCGCATCGTCGAGCCGGTCGCTTGCACCGACCTTCATCTTGCCGAGGTCACGGTGGCTGAGCTTGCCGTACTCGGGGAACGACTCGACCGAGAAATAGACGTCCCCATCCGCCAGGTAGGCATGACCGCCGTCGATCAGCCGTTGCACCAAGGCTACGATATCTTCGAGGTGCGTGCTGACGCGCGGCTCGATGTCCGGGTCGAGGTTGCCGAGCCGATGCATGTCCTCCGAATAGGCCGCGGCGAACCGTGTTGCGAGCTCTGTCGGCTCCGAGCCGCTTTCTGCAGCACGTTTGAGGATCTTGTCGTCCACGTCGGTGATGTTTCGGACGTACGTGACCCTCATGCCATCGCTGCGCAGGTGGCGAACCAGCACGTCGTAGACGACATAGCAACGAGCATGGCCCAGGTGAGCGTAGTCGTAGACCGTCGGACCACAGACGTAGACGCGGGCGTGCGTGGGGTCGGCTGGCTCGAAGGGCTCCTTTTGGCCCGTCAGGGTGTTGTACAGGCGTACATTCATGATCGGCGAAGTCTGAGCACTTTCCGGCCCAGAGGGCAAGGTTGCGAGGTTGACCCCGTTCTTACGCCCGCTAGAACTAGCGAATGCTCACGATCTACGAACAGGGCCAACCGGGCTACGAAGACACGTTAGCGTCTTTGAGCCGGCGTGGCGACGAAGATCTCGCGCGCGTCGAGCCCGACGTGCGTGCGATCCTCGATGCGGTTCGTGAGCGGGGTGACGAGGCGGTGCTCGAGTACACCGAGCGCTTCGACCGCCGGCGTCCTCCGTCACTCGTGTTGAATCGCGAAGCCTGGTTGAAGGAGGCGCGTGCGGTCGACCCCGCCATCCGCGAGGCCTTGGCAGCGGCAGGCGAGCGGATTCGGCGCTACCACGAGCATCAGCGGGACCCGGGTTTTCGCTACGAGGAAGACGGGATCGAGCTCGGTCAGCGCGTGAAGTCGGTGGCCGCGGCGGCCGTGTACGCGCCTGGTGGCAAAGCCCGCTATCCGTCCACGGTATTGATGACCGCGATTCCAGCGACCGTTGCCGGGGTCGAACGCATTGTGTTGATCACGCCCAATCCGACTCCCGAGATTTTGGCGGCTGCAGAGATTGCTGGAGTGACCGAGGTCGTCGACGCGGGGGGCGCGCAAGCCATTGCGGCGGTCGCCTATGGCACCGAGTCGATTCCCCGTGTCGACAAGGTCGTCGGTCCGGGCAACATCTACGTCGCCTGCGCAAAGCGTCTCGTCTTCGGCGTCGTCGACATCGACTCGATTGCCGGCCCGAGCGAGATCCTGGTCGTGGCGGACGACGGCGCCGACCCAGAGATCGTCGCGGCGGACCTCCTGTCGCAGGCGGAGCACGACGAGGCGGCCTATCCACTTGCCGTCGTCCTTTCTCGCGCCCAGGCCGAGGCGGTAGATGCCGCCCTCGGGCGACAACTCGCGTCGCTTCCCCGAAGAGCGATCGCCGAGCAGTCTGTACGCAACAACGGTTACTGCTTCATCGTGAACGACCTCGAAGAGGCAGGCCGCGCGGCGACCATGCTTGCGGCCGAGCACTTGAGTCTATCTGTTGCAGATTCCGAAGCCATGCTCGGAAGAATCGGCGCCGCAGGGGCCATCTTCCTCGGCTATCACACGCCCGAAGCCGCAGGCGACTACGCGGCCGGGCCAAGTCACGTCCTGCCGACGGGTGGCGCCGTCCGTTTTGCGTCGCCCTTGGGCGTCTACGATTTCGTCGTCAGGTCGTCACTCATTCGCTACTCTCAGGCTGCGATCACTCGCCAAGCCGATCTCCTCGAGGGGCTGGCGCGGCTCGAGGGGTTAGAGGCGCATGCGCGCGCCGTCGCCCTCCGAAGAGCGAAGTGACCGAGGGCCTTGCAGGCTCGGCGCTCGCCGAGTACCCATCTCGCGTGGGACAAGCCGCGTTGGAAAAACGACTCGGTCGTGAGATGGGGCAGTGCATCGCGGACTTTGGGCTCATTGCTCCGGGCGATCGTGTGCTGGTCGCGATCAGCGGTGGCAAGGACAGCTACACCTTGCTGCACCTCTTGGAGCGGGCGCGCCAACGAGCGCCCGTGCAGTTCGAGCTCATCGCGGTTCATCTCGATCAAGGCCAGCCTGGATATGACGGGGCGGCGCTCGAGGCCTGGTTGCGCACGCACGGTTACGCGCACCAAATCATTCGCAAGGACACCTATCAACTGGTGACCGAGCGCATCCCCGAAGGCAAGACCTACTGCAGCCTGTGCTCGCGATTTCGGAGAGGCATCCTTTACAACGCTGCGGAGAGCCTCGGCTGCACGAAGATCGCGCTTGGCCATCATCGAGACGATGCGATCGAAACACTCATGCTGAACATGATGTTCAATGGGGCGCTCAGCGCGATGCCGGCGAAGCTCCTCAGCGACGACGGACGCAACACCGTGATTCGTCCGCTGCTTTACTCCTCGGAGCGGGACATAGCGGCATACTCCGGGCACTTGGACTTCCCGATCATCCCCTGCAACCTCTGCGGCTCGCAGGAGAACCTCTGGCGACAGCAGGTCAAAGAGCTTCTCGACGACGTCGAAAAGCGCGCGCCCAAGGTACGCCAAAGCATGCTCGCAGCGTTGAAGAACGTTCGCACGACTCACCTCTTGGGCGGCACCGAGGCCCAATGACGCGGTGGACGGCCCTGCTTGGTGCGCTCATGATGCTCACAGCCTCGGTGGAGATATCGGCGCAGGAGATCAACATCGAGCGCTTCCGGCCCTCGCTCGACCGCTTTGGTTTTCTCGGTTTCAACGGTAGTGCGACGCTGGGGCACGCACGCTACAATCTTGGCCTCTCCACCTGGTACTCCAACCGTCCGCTGCGCATTCAATACGCCAATGCACCGGGCGATCAGCTCATCGACAATCGCTTGACCGGTGACCTGTTCTTCGAGGTTGGCCTCTTCGGGCGTTGGTCACTCGCGTTGGAAGTGCCGCTGGTTCTCTATCAGAACGGAGAGACCGTAGACCCTACGAACGACGTTCCGAGGTCTTTCACCGGATTTGCCGTCGAAGACCCGCGGTTCACGACCAAGGTTCGGTTCTTCGGAGAGAAGACCGAGCAAACCCAGAACCGCCCCGACGGTCCCGGCCTCGGTCTCTTGCTCACATTTCCGGTTCCGATCGGAAGCACGAGCTTTTACGCAAGCGAAGGCCAGTTCTCGTTTGACGCTCAGTTGCTCGCTGACTTTCATCTTCTGGGCGCCGGCGCAGGCATGATGCTCGGATGGCGCTACCGGGTGAACCCCCGCAGCTTCGGCGTCGACACCCTGGGGCAGGAGTTGCAGTACGGATTCTCGCTTAAGCCGCCGATTCCCCCGGCCAAGGATCTCTTCGGGCTTCTCGAGCTCCGCGGCACCACTTCGTTTCGGGGGAAGACCACCAATACGCTCGAAGGCGATATCGGCGTGCGCTGGACCAAGAACCACGTGACGATGACTGCCGCGATCGGCATGGGCTTCGTTCGAGGTCTCGGGCAACCGCGCTTTCGTGCAATCCTCGGTGTGTCCTGGTCTCCGCAAACCGACGACCTGGACGCCGACGGTATCCCGGATTCGCGCGACGAGTGCCCGCGACTGCCCGAAGACGTCGATGGTTTCGAGGATGCCGACGGCTGCATGGACCCAGACAACGACAACGACTTCATCCCCGACGCAGACGACAAGTGCCCCAACGAAGAGGCGATCGAAGGGCGGGACTTGGATGAAGATGGATGCACGGATCCGTAGAAGAGGGGCGTTGTCAGCGTCAGCGTCAGCGTCAGCGCCAGTGTCAGCGCCAGTGTCAGCGCCAGTGTTAGTGCTCCTGTTCTCGGCGGCCTGCACCCCGCAGGGAGACCCTGGGATTGGGACTGGCTTTGTCGACGACTTCGAGCGACCTCAGATCGGGACTGCGTACAAACAGACCGGGGGGAACTGGCGAATCGAAGCAGGAGAGCTTCGTGTGCAGGGGGCAAAGAACCATCCGCTCTGGCTCCTGCGGACCCTTCCGCGGGACGTGCGAGTCGAGTTCGACGTGCGAAGCGAGAGTCCGGAAGGGGACATCAAGGTCGAGATTTTCGGCGATGGAGCATCCTACGCGGACAGCGATAGCTATACGGCGACGAGCTATGTCATCATCTTCGGAGGTTGGAACAACACACGAAATGTGCTGGCTCGGATGGATGAGCACGGTCGAGATCGAGTCGTTGGCGAGCCACGAAAAGTCGAGCCCGGCAGGGTCTACCGGTTCCGAATCGAGCGAATCGATGGCATTCTAACGGTCTGGGTGGACGACGAAGTCCTATTGCAAATGGGCGATTCGGAGCCTTTGAAAGGCCGGGGACACGACCACTTCGGCTTCAATAACTGGCAATCTGAGCTGTTTTTCGACAATTTGAAGGTCACACCGCTCTGACGGTGGGGTCATGACGCCAAAAGAATTCGAGATCATGTTGTCTGACGCCGAGATTCAACTCTCGCGCGTCAAGCATCTCTACGAGCAGTGGTTTCAAGGCATCGAGCGTATCGAGCCGCAGATTCCGCGGAAGCAATTCGACCGTACGCTTCACGCACTTCGCAAGGAGCAACCCAGAAACACCGCACTTCGATTTCGCTTTCAGACCCTGATCCAGCGCTACACCACGCTTCAGACCTACTGGCGTCGCATTGGACGTCAGATCGAAGAGGGAACCTATCGACGCGACCTGCTCCGAGCCAGGCGCAGACGCGAAGCTGGGCGGGCCGAGCGCGAGCAAGAAAAGGGGCGTCGAAGCAGCAGCCCGCTCCAGCTCGATCCCAACGACGATGCCAATCTGGATGAGCTCATCGCGGAAGCGAGCGAACGAATCGACGAGCTCAAACGGGCGCCGGCCGTCGCCGCAACGGCAGCTACAGCCGACCCGGGAGACACAGCCACGACACTGCAGAACATTCAGGCGCGGCGCGCACGACCGCCGGCTCATCAAGACTCCCAGGCTCCGACGGCACGCTTCTCGAAACCGAAATCACGTCCGCCTGCAGCACCAAAGGAAACGCCAAACACGGCATCGTCCGCGCATCGTCGCGCGCCACCGGAAATCACCGCGCGCTCCAAAGGGCCCGGCGAGGCCAGAATGCGCCAAATCTACGAGAGTTATGTCGAGGCAAAACGGAGCAACAACGAGCGTACCGACAAGATCGACTATGAGCGCGTTGCCAAGAGCCTGAAAAAAATGGTTCCCGTGCTCGATCGAAAGCACAAGGGAAAGCGCATCGATTTCAAGGTCGTCGTGAAGGACGGCAAGGTCGGCATCAAGCCGGTCGTGAAGAAGTAGGCTCGTCTCGCTGAAGCATGGGGTGCGAGACCTCGATGCGCTTTTCAATCGCCTCCTCGAGCACCGCGAGGGTGCTGCGGTCTAGCGCGCAAATCGGGACTCCACGGTCTCCGAGGGTAGCGTAGGGCGTACCTAGCTTGTCGCATTTGTTGAAGACGAGGATTCGTGGGACTCGCTCTAGCCCGAGGTCGACCAGGAGCTGCTCCGTGGTTTCGATGTGCTCGCTGCGGCAGGGGTCCGATGCATCGATTACGTGAAGCAGGAGGTCCGCGTCTTGCGTCTCGTCGAAAGTGGCGCGGAAAGCGGAGAACAAATCCTTCGGCAAGTCACGGATGAAACCGACGGTGTCCGTCATGATGACATCGCGCCCCGAGGAAAGCCGCGTCGTCCGCGAGCGAGTGTCGAGTGTTGCGAAGAGCTTGTCCTCGGCGATCACGTCGCTGCCCGTAAGCGCGTTGAGAAGCGTGCTCTTGCCCGCATTCGTGTAGCCGACGATCGCCACAGTCGGAGTCCCGCTCCGCTTTCTGCGCGCTCGCCGCTGCTCTCGCTGCCTGCCAAGCTGCTTGAGCTGCGACTGGAGTCGCGTGATGCGTTCCCGTGCCCGGCGCCGTCCGACTTCGAGCTTCGTCTCACCCGGTCCACGACCGCCGATCCCACCGGTCAGCCGCGAGAGAGCATCGTCACGTTGTCCGAGGCGCGGCAGAAGGTACTTCATCTGAGCGAGCTCGACCTGCAGCTTGCCGTCGCTGCTTTCGGCATGCTGCGCAAAGATGTCGAGGATGAGCTGCGTGCGATCGACGACCTTGAGATCGGTCATTCGGGCGATATTGTTGGCTTGCGCAGGTCGAAGGTCGCGGTCGAAAATCAGCGTCTCTGCATCCAGCTGCATTGCACGGATCACCACGTCTTCTAGCTTGCCACGGCCGAGCGCATAGCGAGGGTCCACCTGGTCGCGCACTTGCAACACTCGGTCGGCAACCTCGACACCCGCCGTGCGCGCAAGCTCCTCGAGCTCTCGAAGAGAATCCTCTGCCTGGCCGGCGCTTCGCTTGTCGCAAACGTGGACGAGGATGGCGCGACCGTCTTTGGCAGCGACACCACGCGCCCGTGCGGCACGGGCGAACTCTTGCTCCAGCGTTGCGATGATTTCGGCCGGGTTGTCCCGCACCTTCGCGTACGGAATCGGTCCGAAAGTCCGGAACGGGGGTTCGTTGCTGCCGTCGACGACGGGAAAGTTGTGACCGTAGTACACGCAGAGGGCGCGCTCTTCGCCGGGGGCCAGGCAGATGGCGACCACCATGTCGAGGTGGAGCCGCGTGAGGTCGACCAAATCGTCCCGGCTCAGTGGTTCGTTGCGCAAGTGCGTGTGAATCAGCCTTTGGCCTCGAAGCCGTCCGGCACCGGCGCGCATACGACCGAGGTCGGGCAACATGAGCTTGGATGCATCTCCTACGACGACGTGGTGCACCGCTCCGCGGCGGTCGACGAGCACGCCAACTTGTCGCCCCGTGGCATGTGAGACGCCGACGAGGGCACGGGTCAATTCGGGCGTAGTCAGCTGATCGAGCGGAACCTTTCGGCGGTAAATCCGCTGCAGTGCCTTCGTTTCCGATGGACTGAGCCCGCTCGTCTCGCCGTAAATCTCCAACGAAGCCTCAGCTCACCGGGCCGGCAGGTGCGTTTGGAATGGGGCGCGGTGCGGTCATTCGAGTTGCTGGAGGCGAGCCTTCACGGAACGCGCCTCGGCGCTCTCTAGCGCGATTTCGAGTGGGAGGGCAGGGGGCAGCTCGACGACCCTTCGGCGCAGTACATTGGCGCGCGCTTGGGCTTCGGCAAGCCGCGCCCTAAACAGCTCGCTGTGGTCGGCCTCGGCCGCAAGTGCTTCGCGGAGCCGGGCTGATGCCTCGAGATCCGAGCAGACCAGGAGCAGGTCGCACCCGGCTTCGATCGCCCGGACCCCGGCCTCTTCGATTGAATAACGATCGGTGATCGCTTTCATCTCCAGGTCGTCCGAAAACACGGTACCCTCGAATCCAATATCGTTGCGAAGGAGCTCGGCGATCACCGCCCGGGACATCGTCGCGGGAACCTCGGGGTCGATGGCTTCGAATACGACGTGTGCCGTCATGAGGGAGGGTATTCGTCCGGCCGCCGCACGAAACGGCTGGAGCTCGACCGCTTCGAGGCGGCCACGGTCATGGCGGAGCGTCGGAAGAGCGAGGTGGCTGTCGAGATCGGTGTCGCCATGACCGGGAAAATGTTTGCCACAGGACAAGACGCCTCCGGAGTGGAGTCCGTCGGCGAATGCGAGCGCGTGTTCGATCACGGCTCCAGCTGTTCGACCAAACGCCCGATCGCCGATGACCGGATTGTCTGTGTTCGTGTCGATGTCGAGCACCGGTGCAAAATCCAAATTGACGCCCACCGCGCGCAACTGCCGGCCGAGGACGCTCGCTGCAGCCCGCGTCAGCGGAACGTCTGCGGCTTCCGCCAGCATTCGCATCGCTGGCAGTTGAAGCATCGGCTCGCCGAAACGCGCCACGCGTCCGCCTTCCTGATCCACGCAGACCAGGATGGGATTCGCAGGATCGGTTTCCTCGACGCAAGAGGCGATCAGCGCCGTAGCCTGCTGCAGGTCATCGATGTTCCGCTTGAAGAGGATCAAACCCGCTACGGCGTTCTCCCGTAACCAAGCGTGAATGGTGGGCGGAGCGCTGGTACCGGGAAAACCGCAGACAATCACGTTGCCGGCCATTCGTTCCAACTCGTTCATTTTATTGGGAGACCGTAGCATTGGTCTTAGATTGCCGTCAGGACGGGTTGTTGCTACAAGGGGACTACTACTTCTTGCCCGACATGGGCATTGGAAACCGATGACCCGAGTTATAGATTCTGACTTCGGTCGACGAGAAGACGAAGCTCGAGGCGCCCTCGACGACGAGCCGCCTGAGCCTATCGTCTACGCCCACGCGATTCCGCGTAGGCTCGTTGACCAAGATGCTGCGAAGGTGATTCGCCGCCTCAACCGACACGGACACACCGCCTATCTCGTTGGCGGCGGTGTGCGCGACCTGATGCTTGGCCGAAAGCCAAAGGACTTCGACCTCGCGACGAGCGCCCGTCCTTACGAGGTGCGCGACCTCTTTCGCAACTGCCGCGTGATTGGCAGGCGGTTCCGTTTGGCGCACGTTTTGTTCTCGGGCGGGAAGATCATCGAGGTTGCCACCTTCCGGCGCGATCCTTCGCAACACTACGAGGTCATCAAGCCGAAGTTCGCGAAGAAGATCCCGCTTTGCGCAGGGCCCGATCCGGTGCGTCTGATTCCTTCGCGGCAATCGATCACCGAAGCCGAAGATGCCGACCTTCTAATCACCAACGACAATGTTTTCGGCGAGCCACACGAAGACTCGATTCGGCGCGACTTCACGATCAACGGCCTTTTCTACGACCTCGAGCGCGGCGAGGTGATCGACTTCGTGGGTGGCGTCGCCGATCTCGAAGAGCATCTGCTCCGTACGATTGGCGACCCCAACGTTCGCTTTCGTGAGGACCCGATCCGCATCCTTCGCGCGATCAAGTTCAGCGCGCGCCTGGACATGGGGCTCGATCCGGACGTCTACGACGCCATGGTGCGGCAGCGGAGCGAGCTCAGACGCGCGGCCGCGCCTCGGGTGCTCGAGGAGATCCATCGTTTCCTTCGCGGAGGGGCGGCACAGCGATCGGTGTTCCTTGCCTGGGACGTCGGCGTGCTGAGCGAGATTCTTCCAGAGCTGGCTTCCTTCTTGGACGACGAGCTCGAGGGCGCGTCGCTCACGTTTGGACGTCTCAAGGCCGTGGACGCCTTGGCTGCCGAGGACCGGCTCCCCGGCGATGCCGTTCTGCTCGCTGCCCTGTTGCTAGGGCCGGTCGATGAGGCGCTCGAGGGCGTGTCCGACGTCCCGGTCGCGTACGAGGAGTTCGTTCGGGAGCTCTCGCTTCGCCTGTCGCTGCCGCGACGACTCAAAGACCGAATTCGCCTGCTCATCATGGCGCAGAGGCGCTTACGAACGGGGCGCATTCAATCGATCGCACGCCGTGAGTACTTTGCCGATGCTGCGACCCTGTTCGCGCTCGATCGCATGTCTCGTGGCGAGGATCTTCCTTCGTGGGCGAACGAGCCTACCGAGGCCGTCTACGATGGAGAGCCGCGTACTCGCCGCAGGCGCCGCCGCCGCCGCCCCCGAGCTTAGGGGGCAGCGCGATCTACAATGAGCTCGAAGGCGCGTTCGTGTACTTCGGCTTCGTCGGCGTCGGGCAAGCCGTTGGCTAGGTTGGTCACCACGAATAGGAGTCGTTCGGTGGCATCGTCGAGCTCGATCGGCAGGTATGCGCGCGGGGCCGTACCGCTGTGCGGTGCTGCGATTCGACGAATCTCATCACCACGGCCGTCGAGCTGAAGCGCGACGAAAGACCAGTGGACGCCGTACTCCCCCTCGAGCCATGCGCGAAGGAGCCTCTCATCGCCCCATATGCTCGCGTCCATGATCAGATAGGCGCTCCCAAACGTCGCAAGGGGCTGCGAGGCAACCACGCGTGTTGGAAGACGCTTCATTTCTCTCGATATCGGCACCATCGCGTCACGGTCGAGGATTGCGACCACAGCGTCGGCCCGATCGCCACGCCCGACGAACCATCGCAGGACGGCCAGCTCCTCGATGTTGTCGACCAAACGATCGCCGCTTCGATCGACCGCGGTTTCGATGGCGGACCAAAGATCTGGGTCCGCGCGAAGGCCCACGCCTTCCCAGGTGCGTTGGCTAGCCAGCCCCCACGCGTCACGCACGAACTGCCCAGGCACGGCGTCGTGACGCGCCGAGAGATAGGAGAGTAGGAGCGCCCCAGCAGCGCCGTCACCGGCAGCGCCGGCCACCCAAGATCGATAGGGCTCCGCCTGTTGAAGGGGCAGCGCGTCGTCACAGCCGAACTCACCGGTGAGCTCCCAGGTCAGCCAGGCCGCGGTCGCGCGCCGCCAAGCCCTGGCCTCGCCAGGGTCGATACTCATCAAAAGCGCCTCGACATAGGCGGCTGTTGCGCAGGCCTCGAGCTTTCCGTCCGGCGTTACCGGACTGACGACGGCAAACGTCGAGGCCCGATCGAGGTAGGACCAGATCGCCATGCCATCCGAGTACGCGTCCGGGGGTAGGGCGCTACTGAGGTAGAGGTCTAGCTCGGGCCCGCCTCCCAGGTCGCCATCCGAGATCGGCCAGGGCCAGCCCATCACGTCGAGCTGGCCCCTAGCCTGTTCTAACGCGCCAAGGGCTATCCGCATCGAGCGCCGGTTGACCCCCGAATCGGCATGAACGTGGAGAAGGGCGTACGGCGAGCCCATGCTCTGCGACGCACTACCAGGCCGCGCAGCGGGCACTGGAGCGGGCGTTCGGGGCCCCGTCCAGACCCGGGAGGTCATGGAAACGATCGCCTCGGCGATGCCGTCAGCATCCAGCAGATCGCCCTGCGCCTGCGCGATTTGCGTCTGCAGGGCAATCACAACCACGACGCAAACGAGGTTTGATTTCACCCGGGGCATTTGACACGATCCGCCTGTACCTTCTACATCCCATCTCAAGGGGGGCCTATGCACGACGGCCGTTTTGATCCTGGCGGCTTCTACGAGTTCAATCTTACCGGGGGTATGATTCGCACGCGCAATGGCGAGCGAGTCGTGATCCTCAGCGAGGATGTGCTCTCATCGCTGGTTGCGGCAGCAGCTCGCGATGGAGATCTCACGCCGCTCCGGCGCTTGGGCGAGCTCCTCGGCGAGCAAGTGCTGGCCAGCTTGGATAGGCCAGCATCGGTGCTCTCGGCCGAGGCGGTGCTCGGACACGTGTCCGCGGTGACCTCGCTCTTTGGTTGGGGTCGACTGGCTTTCGAACGTTGGGGCTCTGCATTGGTGGTTGCGCTTCGTGACAAGCCCGAGCTCGACGAAGACGAGCTGGGCGCAGCAGCGTTGCTCGGGGGCATGTTTTCCGAGGTTTCCCAACGACAGGTTTCCTGTGTTCCGACCGGCGACTCGAAGTTCATCATGGTCGACTTCGAGGTTGCCGAGACGGTCTGGGGTTGGTTCAAGGATGGAGCAGACCTGCCGGCAATCGTAGGCATGCTCGAAGCGAAGAGGGCATCATGACGGATCGCGAAGACAGGCTTCGATCCTTGCTCAGCAAGGTGAGGGCCAAACGCCCAGGCGAGCGAGAGACCCATGCGGCGGAGGCCGTCGATCGGATTCGGGCCGGGACTGCCGCCGTTGCGGCAACCGCTCAGGCCGCAGCGCTTTCGGAGCCGCCAACCTCACCCCACGTCGAAAGCCCAACGCGGTATTCGTCTCAGCCGCCCACGGTGGAGCGTCCGCTTTCGGTCGAGCCTCGGGCTCGGTCGGCACAGCCCCCATCGCGGCCCGCAGTGGCGCCGCCACAATCGCAGCGACCGGCGCCGATTCGTGCTCAGAGCGTCGCGCCGACTGGGCAGCCGGTCGTCTACGCAACCGATCAGCCGGAGTTTCCGCGCCCCAAGACGTTCGGGGAGCTTCTCGAGCTGACCCTGTCGCTGCGGCCTCGCTAGATGCTCCTCGTCGTAGACGTCGGCAATACCCACACGGTGCTTGGCCTCTATGACGGGGAACGCCTCGTTCACGACTTTCGAATCGAGACGTCGAAGGGCCGGACGAGTGATGAATACCACGCGCTCCTCCTCAACCTGTTGGCGCTGGCCGGTATCGAACGCAACGATGTACACGCCAGTATCCTGGCCTCCGTCGTGCCCTCGTTCGACGACATCGTCGTCGAGGCCATCGATCGAGCCTTCGATCACGAGATCATGGTCGTCGGTCCGGGAATCAAGACCGGCATGCCCGTGCTGTACGAGAACCCGCGAGAGGTCGGTGCCGACCGTATCGTCAACGCGGTCGCGGCGTACGAACGCGTCAAGGGTGCGGCCATCGTGGTGGATTTCGGCACGGCGACCACGTTTGACTGCATCTCCGAGAAGGGTGAGTATCTCGGAGGTGCAATCGCGCCTGGCATTCAGATCAGCGCGAGCGCCCTCTTCGCCCATGCGGCCAGGCTACCCCACAGCGAGATCGCACGGCCACCTCGCGCCATTGGGCGCAACACGGTCCACTCCATGCAGGCGGGCATCGTGTTCGGCTACGTCGGATTGGTCGACGGCCTCGTGCGCCGCTTGACCTCGGAGATGGACACCGAAGTCTCGGTCATTGCAACCGGAGGCCTCGCGCGCTTGATCGAGCCCGACAGCGAAACGATCCAAGATGTCGACGAGTACCTCACGCTCGAAGGTCTTCGCCTGATCCACCTTCGCAACGCCTAGGGCCCCATCAGCAAGGTCATTGCAATGATGCTCGCGGTGACGACGAGCGCCGCCAGGGCGTAGACGGCCAACTCGCTCCGTAGAAGCCCAACAGGCTCCGTCGGCCTTTCGCCATCGGGCCTGGACGCGCGCGGTCGCGATGGCCTGGACTCCCTTCGAGGAGGTGGGGGCTCGCTCACGGCTTCCTTCGGGATCGGCAGCAGATCCACGCGCTCATCGGGCCCGCTCTGAATGCTGTTCAGCTCGGCGTCGACGCGCTCCCCGTCCTCGACCGCCAGTTGCTCCGCCAGCATTCGCCGCGCGAAGTCGGACGTGCGTCTGGCCGACATCGTTTGGGAAACCGGAACGCCGACATCGATGCTGAGCCGATAGCCGCCCAGGTCGAGCAAGTCGTGCGTTCGCAGCACCTTGGGGCGCCCCGCGGCGACCCGGATTTCATTGACACGCGTGCCGTTCGTGGACCCTTCGTCTATCAGCGCATAGCCCGCGTCCTGTTCTCGGATGCTTGCGTGCAAGGCACTGACTGCGGCATGAGGTAGCTGAACGTCTGCGCTCCGCGAGCGCCCGATCACGATGCGAGACTGGGCGAACTCGTAGACGAAAGTCGAAGGGTTAAGCTCCGTCCAAAGTGACCGCACCGTGATTCGCACGCCCATCGTGGCCGCCAAGACTGGAGTCCCGCTACGTGCTGGTCAAGGAACTGGGTTGCAGAAAAGTGGACGGGCTCGCGGAGTTTTGGGACCAGTCTTGATGGGAGCGGCCCACGGTCGCGCAGGAGAGCATTCGATGAACACATCCGCGGGTTATTATCAAGCACCTCGGCAGCCGCGCGTGCCGCTCGACGAGGTTCTGATCAAGCTCCACCCCGAAGGTTTCCATCAAGAGTTCGAAGCCGACGGAATCAATGTGGGGGCCGGTGGGCTCTCGATGCGGGCATCGGTATTGCCCGAGGTCGGCTCGATGCTTCGTTGCCAGTTGGACGACCCTGCCGGTGGAGAGGCGATTGGGATGATCGGACGCGTTGTCTGGGCGCACGAGAGCGGTCCGCACGTCGGGGAGTTTGGTATCCGTTTCACGCATCTGTCGGACCGGGACCAGACACACATCGAGGCACTGATTCAGCGCTGGGGTCGCGCGACCGCCAAGGCTCCGCTCGTTCAGCTGCAGCTCGAGGGGGTCGGCAGTCCGATCGTGGCGGAGGTTCATTCTGAAACGGACGACGCGCTCCGGGTAGAGCAGTCCCTTCCGTTTCTGGCCATTGGAGCCTCGGTGCTAAACGAGAGCTCCGGCCGGCGCGGACACCTCGAGGCCGTCGAGCTCAAAATGGACGAGAGCACGCCGAAGCTCGTGATGAGCATCGGCTACGAGCTCGACGGCGCTTCCAAAGGCTTGGCGGCCATCGACGGCGACCGCGATACGCTCCCCGAAGTGGCCCCTTTGCAGATTCATGTGCGCGAGAGCGGCGGTGAAGAACGTATCCACGATACGCCTCGCATCGTTCGGTATGACCGCGAAGCCGAGGCGGCTGGCAAGGAATCGCTCCGCGCTCGGCTCGGGGCCTACGCGACGTCCGCGTCCGAGTGGCTCTCGAGCGGCTTAGGCAACGCACGCTCCGCGCTCACCGATGGGCTGGTCCCGCGCATCAGCGACAACGTGAAAGAGCTCTTCGCGCTGACCGGGCGATTCATCACTGCCCTGCGCGCCCAGCTCGACGATAAGCCTCGACGCAAGCAGGTGCCCCGAAGCGAGGCGGCGCGCGCGCACCTCAAGAACACGCGACGGAACGGGCGCAGGTATTTGATTCTAGCGGGCATGGTCTGTGGAATCGTGGCCGCCGGCTGGGGTGTCTACCTCTGGGCGGCCGGAACTGAGACCGAGACCGACGTTGAGGCAAACAACGGGACAGACACCGGGACCGAGGCCGACACCGAGGCCGACACCGAGGCCGAGACCGAAACGCGGGCGGAGATCGCGACCGCTAAGGTGACCCCGAGTCCCGCCTACGTGCCCCAAGGCGCTCCCTTGCCCCCGAAGACCGTGCGCGGGACCGCATTTGGAGCCGATGCAGTGGTCGGTGGGGAGAAGTATGTGCTTCGAATGAGCAACCCGGTGTCCGAGCTGGACGGGATCATCGAGGCGGACGGGTTTTCGATCACGATCCCCGGGAGCCTTTCTCTTTCTCGGGCCGGTCCCATCGCTGCGGCACATCCAGACGTGGAGCACGCAAGCATCCTGAACCGCGGGGACTTCTCCGAGCTCACGCTCCGCTTCGTTGCAGGCCGACACCCGGCCTACCGCGTCGAAGCCCGCGGGCCCGCGATCGAGATCACGGTCGCGCGCTAACGCCGATTCGAACGGTTGAGCGGTTGAAAGAACCGCTGCGAATCCCGCTCGATATAGAGCAGGGCCTTGCCGTCGCGTAGGGCCGCACGCATGTCCGCGATTGTACGAACCGCTTGCCGGTCGGCTTGAAGAATGATGTCACCTGGTCGGAGGCCCGCCCGATCTGCATCCGAGCCAGGCTTCACCGCGCGCACGAACACCCGGCCTTCGCCCTCGTAGCCGACTCGATCGCGAAGCCGCGCCGTCAGCTCTTCGAGCGCGAGGCCGAGCATCCCATTTTCTTCGACGCTCTGCTCAGTGGCTCGGGCGGAGTCTTCGCTCGGTCGCTCGCCGGCGACCACGGCGACCTCCTGGGTCTTTTCGCCCCGACGCACCTCGAGAGTGAGGCGTTCCCCAACCCCATGTCGCAAGACCGCGCGCAAGAGGTCGTGTCCCTCTCGAATTTGCTGATCCCCAATTGCCGTGATCACGTCTCCGGATTGCAGGCCTGCCTTCTGTGCGGGTCCGCCGGGGACGACGGCATTCACCAAAGCTCCTCCATCAAATTTTCCGCCGAAATGCGCGGCCAATTCGGGCGTGATTTCCTGGAAGGAGACCCCGAGCCATGCCCGCTTGACCGAGCCATTGGCGATGAGCTGACTCGCGACACGCTGGGCAATTTCAGCGGGGATCGCAAAGCCAATCCCGGAGCCGCGGCCGATGATCATCGTGTTGATCCCGAGCACGCGCCCTTGAAGGTCGACCAGCGGTCCACCAGAGTTTCCAGGATTGATGCTGGCGTCGGTCTGAAGGTAGTCCTCGATTTCGTTTGCACCGATACCTCCGCGCCCTTTCGCGCTGAGGACGCCAGTGGTGACGGTGTAGTCGAGCCCAAAGGGTGAGCCGATGGCGATGACGAATTGGCCGACGCGCGCTTTTTCGGAAGAGGCGAACTCGGCCTGAGGCAGGCCTCGAGCGTCGATCTTCAGCATCGCGAGATCCGTCGCAGTATCCGCGCCGACTAGGGTTGCAGGGTAGCGCTTCCCATCCCTCAAACGGACGTCGATGCGGTTTGCTTCGCTGACGACGTGGTTGTTGGTCAGGATGTACCCGTTCGAGCGCAAGATCACACCCGAGCCGCCCCCTCGGATGATCCCCCCCTGGCCCTGGCCTCCGAAGAACGACGGCAGACCATTGTTCGCCGGCCTGCTGACTTCGACTTGGATGCTGACGACTGAAGAAGACACCGATTCGGCCACGCCGGTTACGGCGGTTTCGAATGCGACCGCCCCCGACATCGCGTTTTCGTCGACCGTCGACTTCCTCGGTGACGCCGATGCCGTGCCCAGCGTGATCGCGGCAAGCATCGCGCCAATTGCCATGAGCCCAGGTCCCCGTAGCGTGGTTCGAAACATCAACGTACCTCCCTTTGCCACCCCTAAACCTCCGAGGCGCGGGGTTGATTCCATGGCTAAACGTAAGGCGCGCGAGCGATATTCAAACCCCTTGTGATTGCAGGCGTTTAGGCCCGGAGGGAGGGCAGGGTGATCAGGACGCGGGTGCGCTGGCCGACCTCGCTCTCTATCTCGATGCTACCTCGATGCTCTTCGATGATGTTTTTCACGATCGAAAGGCCAAGCCCGGTCCCCTTGCCCTTTCGCCGCGTCGAGAAGAAGGGCTCGAATACCCGGCTGAGCTCTGTCGGCCCAATTCCGACGCCATTGTCCTCGACCTCGATTTGGATTTGGTCGTGGCCGTGGAGTCTGGTGGACAAACGCACGCGTCCGCCCTCTTCGGGGGCCGCGTTGCACGCGTTGGTGATGAGATTCACGAAGACCTGGTGAAGCTGCCCGTGTACGGCCTTCACGTCGGGAAGGTTCTCACCGTAGTTGCGTATCACGGTCACGTTTGCCTCGCGAATGCTGTGCTCGCAAAAATCTTCCGCCTCTTCGATCACGGCATTGACCGAGACAGGCTGTGCCTCTTCTTTCGAAGGGCGCGCGTAGGTCAATAGATTTCGGGTGAACGACATGATGCGATCGGAGCTTCGCAAGATGCGCTCCATGCGCTTGAGGTCCGACTGCTCGGCGCCGCTGCGCGACAACTTGCTCATCAGGTACTCGCCGTAGACGGAAATGCTGGTCAAAGGGTTGTTGATTTCGTGCACGATACCCGCGGCGAGCTGGCCGAGTGTCGCGAGCTTCTCGGCGTGGATGACCTGGCCTTCGAGCTCGCGCACCTCGGTTCGGTCCTGCCCAATCGCGATGACGCCCGCCACGCTGCCTTCTGAATCGAGAATCGGTGCTAGCGTGAACTGGAGGCGCGCGTTTCCGCCTCCGGCTTTCGGCAACCTCAGCTCGAACGGAGGCACGTCTCCTCCGCGAAGCGCGTGGACGAAGGCGGACAAGACGCGCATACGCTCGCTTTGCCCCGCCAGTTGCAGCAGGTCACTCGAGACCAGCTCGGCCCGATCGAGGCCGGTGATGCGACCGAAGGCGCCGCTCACGACGCGTATGTTGCGGTCACGGCCGATCACCAAGACGGGGATGTTTGCATGCTCCAGAAGCTTTTCGAGGTAGTCGCGCAAGTGTAGCGATTCGCGGCGAAGACGGCCGTTTTCGATCGCCGCGCTGGCCTGCGTGGCCGCCATCAAGAGCGCGTCCTCGAAGCGAGACGGAACCTCGGCGCCCCGCTCGAACTCGGCCGCCAGGACTCCGAAGACCTCGCCCGCGCGCGCTAACGCAACATCCAACCCATCGGTCGGAACCAGCTCTTCGCCAGGTCCCGCGAGCAAGATGGGCTCGTACGTTCGCCGCAAGACCATCCCTGGCGGCGGATCGGCCGTTTCCGCAAAGCCCGCTCGAACGAGGCCCGCTTCGGTGATCGAGACTTGGTCCAGGGCGTCGGGTCGAATGTGATGCGTGGTGGCTTGGACGATGGCGCTGCGCTCCAGCAGTCCGCTCGACAGCCTCATCGCGAAACGAACCGTCGGATAGAGGCGCTCGAGCGCGTGCACGTACGACCGGAGAATGGTCTCGTCAGTCGTCGGCCCCGTCGTCTCGCGCTGTGCCTCGGTCAGCGAGGCGAGCACGGCCGGGAGCGTTGGGCCTGCAGAGTGCCGGCTCCGACCTCGCCGTGGCGAAATGATCGACTTTACCGAGGATACTCGCGGCTCCGGGCCTTGCTCCGGGGCAGGGGGCTTTCTGTGCGCGGAGTCGTCCATCGCTCAGCCCTTTGCTCCTGGTTCACTCGGCCCGTCGGCCGCGCGATCAAGGTCGAAAATCTTCTGATGACCGACGTAAGACGTGGTTTCGTACCGGGTGATCTTCCCGATCTTGCGGACGATTTCCGCCATTCGTTCCGCCTCGCGGATCAGCACCCTTGCAGCTTTTGCCCCGCTCGATTCCGGCTCGGATTGACGCAACAAAAGCTCGGCATAAGCCATCATGCTGGTCAGGGGCTGGTTGAGCTCGTGCGCGGCAGTGCCGGCCAGCTCGGCCAGGACTCCTTGCTTCTCGGTGAACGCCAACTTCTTCTGTGCCTCGGCCAGACGCTCCTCGACTCGGATGCGGTCGCGCAAGTCGGCGAAAATGAGGACAATCGCAGAGGGTTCGCCCGTTTCGTAGATCAGCGATCCGGAAAGCTGCACCGGAATTCGCGTGCCGTGGATGTCGAGAAGGTCGAGCATGGTGGGCTCGAGTCGGCCTGTGCCGCCGTGCTCTGTCGAGAGCACGCGTTGGGTGACGAGCTCAGTCGTCGCGCGCCCGAGAAGATCTACGAGCGTCACGGATCCGATCACGTCCGATTCGTGATACCCGGTGATTCGGGCCGCGCTGGCATTGAACAAGCGCACGCGTTGCTCCATGTCGGTTGCAATGATCGCGTCGACGCTGGCGTCGATCAACGATTCGAGGAATTCCATCGTTTGGATGAGCTCCTGCTCGGTTCGGCGTTGCGGCGTGACGTCTTCGAACGAGATCACGGTGTGATCCTCCGCGCCGATCAGCGGAGCGAACGAGGCGCTGCAAACGATGTTCGTCCCATCACGGCGGACGAGATGGATGTCTATCCCGCGGGGATACTGGCCTTGCGAGAGGGCCTCTCGAACCCGCGGAAGATGTTCGGCGGAAATCAGGTGCCCGACGTCCTGCGACACGATGGTTTCCTCGCGGTGCCCCGTGATTTCGTCGGAGCGCGGGTTGGTCATCAGGATCTCGAGGTCAGGGCCCAGCACGACGATGCCCATTGCCATCGATGCAAACGCCTCGGAGTATCGGCTCGGCAAGTCCCCGATCGGGCTACGTGTGCGCAGGCGCTCGAGACGCGCCAGCAGTGGCTCGCGGCGTGTCGGCCGGAAAACGAAATCGCTCGCGAGTAGATCGAGGTCCTCGGGATACTCGCCCTCCACGACCAGAAGAATCGGCTTCCCGCGCACCGATTCCCAGGCCGTTGCCCCCGGGTGGGCAGCGTCCAGCACCACCACTTCTTGTTGCAGCTCAGCACTCCCCAGGACTTCGGGCCCCAGCCACTCGACCGACCAATCCGTTCTTTCCACGGCCGCGACGAGCTCCTCGTAGAGCTCGGGATTTCTCGAAATGAGTGCCAGTGAGGGCATCTTGTTCGTACCCTACCAGAGACCAGTCTGCCGGTGGCCCTTTCGGGACGGGCGTGTAACCTTGGCCCGGACGGGGCACGTGACAAAGCCGATTGGCATTTTTGATTCGGGTTTGGGCGGCCTCACGGTAGCCAGGGCCATTGCTGGGTCGGTTCCAGCCGAAAATCTCGTGTACCTCGGGGACACCGCAAGGGTTCCTTACGGGACGCGGAGTGCCAAGACCGTGGTCCGGTATGCCATCGCCTGCGCCGAGCGTCTGCTGAGCTTCGACATCAAGCTTTTGGTCGTCGCCTGCAACACCGCAAGTGGCGTCGCGCTAGGCGAGCTTCAGGACCGTCTCGACATCCCGGTGATCGGCGTCATCCAGCCGGGCGCGCGGGCTGGGGTCAAGGCGACCCGAACCGGGCGCATCGGAATCCTCGCGACCGCGGGTACGGTGGCGTCGGGTGCTTACGAGAGAGCAATTCACGCCGAAAACCAGTCGATGAACGTCTTCGCAAGGCCCGCGCCCCTGTTCGTGCCGCTCGCCGAGGAAGGCTGGGTGACCGGCGAGGTGCCCCGGCTCGCCGCCCATCGCTACCTCCAACCGCTGGTCGACGTCGATGTCGACACGATCGTCCTCGGCTGCACCCACTACCCCTTGCTCTCGGAGACCATCCACGAGGTCGCGGCCGAGTTGCTCGGACATGACGTGGCGATCGTCGACAGCGCCGAGGCGACCGCGAGAGCCCTCACCGAGATGCTCGACCCGCCCGCGGCGCCGGATCAAGCCACCGGAGCGCTAGAAATCCTAGTCACCGACCTCCCGGGCCAATTTGGTGCGGCAGCGTCCCGATTTCTCGGGAAAGCGGTTGCTGCTCTCGATATCCAGGTCATCGATCTCTGAGCTTGCGTTTTACAGTAACATCAATATATTATGTAAATACTGATATGCGGGATTTGGGCGGTGGACGGGCAATCGCCTCGGGCGAGCCACTAGATGACGGCGAAAATCGTATTTTCGCAACCGGTGAGCTGCTCGACGGTGTCTACGAGGTCATCAAGCTTCTCGGCCGCGGCGGGATGGGTCAGGTCTTCGAAGCCCACGACCACCTGCTCAATCGACGAGTCGCAATCAAGGCCGCCTGGCCGAATCCCCTGACGCCGCCGCTTCGAAACGAGGCTCGCGCGCTGGCCGCGTTCCAGCATCCCAGTTTGGTCAGTGTTCACACGCTGGGGGAGCACCGCGGGATCGACTACCTCGTGATGGAGCGGGTCTACGGCGTGTCGCTGACGCAGCACGCCGACACCCGTTGGGGAAGCGGCCAGCCGTTTAGCGTGTCTGAAGTGGTGCAGATTCTCTTGCCGGCCGCCGAAGGGCTCAGCGTCGTTCACCGCGCAGGGCTCGTCCATCGGGACATTAAGCCGGACAACATCATGCTGACTCCAGTTCATCGTGTGGTGTTGATGGACTTCGGGCTCGTCTTGCCGGAGTTCGATGTCAACGGAAAGCAGCGTGTCGCGGGCTCGCCTCCGTACATGGCGCCGGAGGCTCTGCTGAACACCGCGGCGCCGGGCAGCGGTCATCTCGTCGACATCTTTGCGCTCGGCGTGCTCGCCTACGAGTTGCTCACCGGCTCGCGACCGTACGACGGCATGACGATTCGCGAAGTGGTCGCGGCGCACGAGCGCGGTCAACCCTCGGCGCTCGCCGAGCTCCGACCCGACTGCCCGGTGGGAATGTATCAGCTCGTCCACGAAATGCTCAGCCCCAACCCGCAGATGCGGAACCAAAGCGCCGAAGCCGTTGCGTGGCAATTGCGCGCGGTCCGTGATGAGCGACCCCGAAGCCAAGACTCGAAGGAGACCAGTCGCGAGACGCCTTCGGTGTTGATCGTCGATGACGACGTGGACCTCGCGAAGATCCTCACGTTCTATGTCCGGCAAATTCTCGGTCCGACCGCGATTCGGGTTGCCCATGACGGCGAAGAGGCGCTGAGCGAAGTCCAAAAGGAAGAGCCGGATGTCATGCTGCTCGATTTGCACATGCCCCGCATGAACGGCGTCGAGCTTTGCATGCAGCTCAGAGGCGAAGGGCTTGCGCAGAGCTGTTCCATCATCTCTGTGAGTGCCGGTGCACAGGAGCACGATGTTCAGCTTCTTCATCAGCTGGGGATTCATCACTTCGTCGAGAAGGGCTCGAACCTGCGAGAGCGACTTCGAACGGTGATCGCCGAAGTCTGTGGCGACCAAGTCCTGGCGAACGACTAGTCGCGCCCCTAGAGTTCGGGCATGGTGGACTCGGAACGGTCGGTTTCGACGCTTCGGCGTTGGGCGGAGCATCTCGTCACGCTGCTCGACGACCGGTTTCGCATTCCGGGTACCGACGTACGCTTTGGCCTCGACCCGATCATCGGCATTCTGTTTCCGGGAGTTGGCGATGCGGTGACCGGCGTGGGCTCGGTTGGGCTCATGACCTTGGCGCTGCGCCGAGGCGTGCCTCGTGTGATCTTGTTTCGGATGATACTCAACATCGTCGTGGACGTGCTTGCCGGCGCACTGCCGATCGTCGGAGATATCTTCGACCTCGCATACAAATCGAACCGGCGAAATCTCGAGTTGATCCGCCAGCACGAAACCCCTGGGTCGAAGGCAACGGGCTGGGACTACGCAATCGCCACGCTGGGGGTGAGCCTCGCGGTTCTCAGCATCATTGTGCCGCTGGTTGCCGTGTTCTACTTCGGGCTCAACTACGGGCCTGAGCTTCTCGAGCATCTTCGGCTTCGATGATTCGCTCTTGGGCTCTGCGAAGCTCTTGTTCGAGCTGTCGAATTCGTCGTTGGAGGGAGCGCAGGTCGCGCTGGGTCGCAAGGTTCAGCGCGCTGGCGATTTGCTGAGTCCGCCGGTCCATGGCCCCTTGGACTCGCCCACGGAAACGAAGGCTCTGCACCACGGCCTTTTGAACCTTCGGATCCTGCATCAGTTTTGCAACCCTCGGATCCTGGAGGAGCTTGAAAAGGCGGTCTTTGAGCGCAGTCATCGTGGCGAGTGGGGGTTAGCCAATCACGGACTGGAGCTTCGTGGCGAGTAGCGCATTGCCCTTGAGCTTGATCTTGCCCTGCATGAAGAACTGCATCGCGGCTCCAGGCTTGTCGGTCATCGCCTTCCAGTCCTCGGTCGACAGCTCAATTGTGCACTCGGCGTTCCCAGCATCACCTTCGGTGACTCCTGGCGCGTCCTTCATGTTGACGGTCCACACGCCGCCGCCATCTCCATGGACGATGAACAAGAAGACCGCGTCGACGGCTTTCGCCTTATCGACATCGCTGTCGATTGACCGCGGGATGTCCTCGGTGAAGGAAGTTTTCGCGTTAGGCATCGTGGATTTCCCATAACCGGATTCTTTTGCCGGTGGCTGAGCTAACAATGTGCTCGAGAGGGAGTCAAGCCGAGCGGTCTCAGGTGCCCGTTTCCAGGTCTCGCGCGAGATAGGCCAAAATGACTTCGTCGAGCGTCTTTTCGCTCAGCACCTCGTGCCCGAAAGGAGCGGCGGGCGCGCGTGAGATCCGCTGACCGGACGCGCTGTTTGGACGCAACTGCTCGTATTGCGGTGAGCCTTCGACCAGGCGCGCTGCGGCGTGTTCCAGAACTTCGATGCTCACCTCGGAAACGAGCGCGTCCCCGTTTGCGCCTTCGCCATCGGCTTGGGCGGGGTCGCCTTCGTCGTAGACACCATCGCGCAGCCCGATGAACACGCGTTTGTGTTGTTCGCGCATGAGCTGCTTCACGGTTTCGGTGAGCCCGTCGGACCCGACGTGCTCTTCATACGAAATCTTCTCCGAGGCGATGATGCGACCGCCGTCCGCGAAAAGCTGGGTGATGACGTGCGGCCGCTTCACACCCGAATCTTCGGTTTGAATGTGATACAGCTTTCCCTTATGGCGCACGTTCGTGTTGTAACCCACGAGCGGTGACGGACTCGCTCCCATCCCAAAATCATATCCCAGAAAAAGGGGACAGTCCCCTTTTGCCTGGGGTTAAGGAAGCCCACGCTGGTTCATGGCTGGAAACAAAAAGAAAAAGACGAAAGTGCGGCCACTGCTTCCCCGCCCGGGCGCTCGATACACCTGCTTCGGCGACGGCCTCTGCTGTACGGATATCCATGGCATCGGGCCGCTCACCAAGAAGGAAGTCGGCGAGATGCGCCGCATCTACCGAGGTTCGGCCGGCTGGAACGACGATCACGACGACTACATGCTCAACACGGCGGCCGATGGCGGCTGCCTGTTTCTGATGTCCGATCAGCGTTGCTCGGTGCACGCACAGCTCGGCCCCGACGCCAAGCCCGATGGCTGTCGGCGATTCCCCTTGGGGCTGGCTGCGACTCCGGTGGGCGGTCGAATCACGACGGACCATCGCTGCCCATGTCGTACGATGGGTGACCGACCCGAGATCCGGCCCGAAGACGTGGAGCCTTCGATATCCGACGGGGGGAGCCGGCCCATCGCCGATAGACGCATCAAGCGGATCCCCTTCGCTGCAAAGGAAGTGCTCAGCTTCTCCGAATGGGAGTGCATCGAAGCAGAGTATCTGAATCGACTTCAGAGCCGGGAGCCCCTCCTCACAATCTTGGATGCCGAACCTTTCCCGGCGCTCCGCGGCAGCAGCTGGGAGAAGCAAGCGCAGGAGTTCATCGACGCACGAGATGGCACACAGTTCGGCGTGGCGATGGCTTGGGTCGGCGACACGATCGCCTCGCTCCGAAACGGCCGGATCCCGAGACCCCCGGGGCGCCCCTGGGCTGCTGCCTTCGATCGCGCTCAGGCACGCTCACCCAAAGCTCGCACGAGTCGCGCGGTCTTTGGTGATTGGGTTGCTGACGAGGTCTGGTCGCTCAAGTGGGCCGAGGACTACGACTTCGCGCTGGCACGCAGCGAGCTCGCCACGAGGTTCACGATTGCCGAAAACATCTGTGGTCGATTGCGGGACACTGGAGCGAGGGCAGACCGCGCTGCGGCCGAGGCGGTGATGATGCTCGAGCTCGTCGGCGAATCCGATTTTTGGACCGAGGTCAAGGACTGCATGCGCCCCTCATGAGCACGATGGAACGTGACGGCGACGTCCTCGCTCTCCAGATTGACCGACCTCTACGAGCAACCTCGACGGTCGTTCGGAGGTGCAGGCTTGGTTTGCCCATCGTCGCCGAAGTCCCTCCGATTCTCGACACGGGGGAGCCGTTCCCCACGCGATACTGGCTCACGTGCCCTCTCGCGCATCGTCGCATCGCCCGGCTCGAGGCGAAGGGCGGAGTTCGTGCGGCGCAGTCCAAGATCGACGCTGACCCCGAGCGAATGCGCGCGCTCGAGGCCGCTCATGCGCGGTACGCTCGCGAACGCGAAGCGCTGCTCTCCGCCGATGCCCGCCCTCGTCCAACCGGAGGAGTCGGTGGCTCATCCACCGGTGTCAAGTGCCTCCACGCGCACTACGCGGACTTTGCCGCGGGCAACCAGAATCCGATCGGTCGCGATGTGCACGAGGCGATTGGCGAGCCTTGCTGTGAGTTGCCCTGCGTCACGAAGATTGACGGCGAGCTCCAACGTAACCCAGACTGGCGAGAGCCGACCAATGACCTCGACCCGCAATGACGTCCCTCCGGGATCACTCTCACAGCGCCTGCTTTGGTTGTGCATCGTGGCGGGCTCGGTCGCGGTGCTGGCGTTGGCCGTGGCGATAGAACCCGACCTTCGCGGTTACGGCACGCACACTCAGCTCGGCCTACCTCCCTGTGGCTTTCTCTTGCTCACCGGTTCGCCGTGCCCGGGATGCGGGCTCACGACGGCGTTTGCGCATGGCGTGCGCGGCCAATGGGCCATGGCGGCGAGCGCGAATCCGCTCGGCCTGGCCTTGTTTTTCGTGGTCTGCGCTTGCATACCGCTCGGCGTGACCGCTGCGCTGCGCAGCTGGTCTCTTGGCGACGTCATCGATCGCTTCGGGCTCAACCGCTGGGCTCTTGCAGTCGCGGGCTGCGCCGTCGTGGCCTGGGTCGTCCGCTTCGCGGTTGCGCTCTAAGCTTTGCGCGCAATCGCATGTCGCGTTTGCTTCAGGAGGTCCTCACCGCTCTTGACGCTGACCTCCGGTGTGCTCCTGTGCCCAATCTGCACCTCGGGCCGTGGTGAAATGTCTCCGCCCCAGAGCTCGCCGCTTTCGATCTGGCCATCCAAGCGCCGGAGCACGTAGCCGGCCCCTTCTCCATCGGTTTCCGGAAGCAGGATACAGAACTCGTCGCGTCGCAAGCGAAAGAGATGGTCGACCGCGCGGATGCACGACTTGAGCCCGCTGCCGATCCTGGCCATCGCGCGATCCGCGGTACCGTCCTCGCTTGTCGCCGCGATTCCCGACGAGTTGCCAAGCCTCACGACGATGCAGCTCAGCGGATGCCCGTAGCGCTCGGCCCGCGTGTGTTCGTAGTCCAAGCTGATGAGGAGCTGTGATGGCGTTCCGGCGCCGGTTACCGGATCACGTTGATCGGCAGGCGGCGTGCTCTCGGGTATGCCGAGGCGGTCGCGCCGCGTAGCGCGCAAGACGTTGCGCACGCGCTGCTGAATTTCAAACACGCGGTACGGGCGGGTCAGGTAGTCTTCGGCGCCCAGCTCAATTCCGCGACGCCGCCCGTCGACGTCTCCTTCGTCGGTCACGAGCAAGACCGGAATGCTCACGAGGCTGGGGTCTGCCTTCAGTATGCGCAGGATCTCGAAGCCGTCGATCTCCGACATCGTTGCGTCGAGCATGAGCAGGTCCGGCGGCCGGCGTGCGACCATGGCGAGCACCTCAGGGCCGTCCGCCGCAGTCACGACGTCGTACCCTGCGGCCTCGCAAGCTTCGTGAAGCAAACGGAGGTTGAATGGATCGGGGTCCCCGACGAGAACCAAGGCGCTCATCACGCCGGCTCGCTTGCGCTTGATCGCGTATTGCCCCGTCCCACGGTCGCTACCGTATCACGGGGTTCCCGCGGCCTCCAATCTCCGTGCCCGCTAGGGGTAGGGGAGTAAGCTCTGCGGCGTGGTAGCTCCAGCCAGACTGATCGCGACCCGCGTGCTCCAGCGGGTTGCCAGCCATGATGCCTGGGCGACACCCACCCTGGACGCCGAGCTTCGTCGTGCTTCGGTCAAACGCGCCGATGCCGCGCTTGCAACCCAGATCGTGTACGGCTCGCTGCGGGCGGCGCCCCAACTCGAAGCGGTGATCGACCGCCACCTGCAGCGGCCGCTCAAGGTCGACAACTGGACCCGGGCCGTGCTCCTCGGCGCCGTCTTCCAGTTGCTTTACCTCGATCGGGTGCCTCCGCATGCCGTCGTCAACGATGCGGTGGAGCTCGTTCGGATGAAGCGCGGGAAGCGGCTTGCGGGGTTTACAAACGCGGTGCTTCGAAAGGTCGCCTCTGATCGCCCAGAGGTTCCGCAGCCGCCTTCGTCTTTGGCGGTTCCAACTTGGCTGTGCGACTCCCTGAGATCGTCGATCGGGTCAGAGCACGCGGAGGCCCTTCTGCGTATCGGTGAGGAGGCTCCATCGATCGATCTGCGGGTGCGCGCGGACCTCAAACGAGACGCCGTCGCGGACGCGATTGCCACCGCGCAACCCGATGCCTCGCTCACAACCGCCGCCCTCTCGCCTCACGGCTTGCGGATCCGCGGGGCGGGCGATCCCCGAGCCTTGCCCGGCTATCGACAGGGCGCGTTTGCCGCTCAGGAAGAGGGCGCACAATTGATCGGCCTCATGGTGGGCACACAGCCTGGCGACCGTGTGCTCGATGCCTGCGCAGGTCGTGGGGGCAAGACCGCTCAGCTGGTCGAAGCGGTGGGCGATTCGGGCAGCGTCGTGGCCACCGACCTTCATGAACATCGTCTCGAGCAGATCCCCGCCGAGCTCACACGGCTTCGACTCGACCCAACGAAGCTCCAAACCGCGGCCGTCGATTGGACCGTCGGAAGGGGTGGGGTCCAGGGTGAGTTTGATCGCGTCCTCGTCGACGCCCCATGCACGGGGCTCGGCACCCTGCGCCGTAGGCCTGAAATTTTACTGCGAACCGGCCCCAAAGACCCCGCCCGAATGGGTGAGACGCAGCGTCGTCTCCTCGAAACCGTGGCCCCATTGGTTCGGCGAGGCGGCACCCTTCTCTACGCGGTCTGCTCACCTCTGAATGAGGAGGGTACAGAGGTCGCAGCACGCGCAAACTTGCCGGGATTCGAGCTCCAAGTGGGGCGGTCTTCACTTCTGAAATCACGGTGTTTCGAATCATCCGGCCGTCTGGATCTCGGCCCGTGGATCGAAGGCGCAGGCCCTTGGGCAGATGCGTATCAAGTCTACATGTGGGTGAATGTAGGTTAGCTCTTTGACAGCACTCGACGATAACGCTAGATTCCGCCGAGCTTGAAATACGGGGCGTAGCGCAGCTTGGTAGCGCGCACGGTTCGGGACCGTGAGGTCGGAGGTTCGAATCCTCTCGCCCCGACTAGAATTGAACACTGCAATTACAATTGTGGCGGAGGCAGGATGGCAAAGGCGTTACCACCGGTAAGAGTACTCGTCGTCGATGATGACCAGGCGATCTTGGAGTTCATGGAGACCTTCCTCACCAAGGACGGCTTCGAGGTCACCACCCTTGCCAATCCCAAAGATGCGCCTAGCGAAGTCAAAGAAGGCGGATACCACCTCGTGGTGCTCGACCTCATGATGCCCGGCCTCGGTGGCGTCGAAGTCCTCGAGCAGATCCGCAGGGTCGACAGTGACGTCGCCGTCGTGATCTTCACAGGCTATCCGTCTCTCGATACCGCCGTGCAGTCGATGAAGCTCGACGCGGTCGACTACCTCAAAAAACCGTTCAACCCCGACGAGTTCCGCGAGGTCCTCGATCGCGTGATGCGCAAGAAGGGCCTTCTTCGTACGCCAGAAGAAAACCTCCACCGCGTGATCGGCGAGACCATTCGGGGGCTCCGCAAGGACCGCGGCTTGACCTTGAAGCAGATGGCCCGCCGTACCGGGCTCAGCGTGTCACTCCTTTCGCAAATCGAGCGCGCCGAGTCGAGCGCGTCCATCAGCTCGCTCTATAAGATTGCAACCGCACTCGACGTGCGGATTCAAGATCTTTTCGGCGAGTACTGATCGCCGCTGGCTACTTCGAGCTCGCGGAACGCTCGAGCACGGCGAGGAGATGGGTGCGGAGTCGCGGCTCGTCGACGAATTCGAGCGCGCGGCGGCCTCTCTTCTGCGCATCCACGAGCTGGTCGTCGGCCGCGAGCAACTCGACCAGGCGCACCCTTGCGTAGAGGTCGTCAGGGGCCGCAACCGTCCATCGATCGAGAACCGCGATTGCCGCTCGACGATTGCCCCGTGAAGCGAGCTTTTCGGCCAAAACCCGTGCGCGGAGCCCAAGGTCGTCGAACCCGGTCGCCTGGATGGCTGCGTAGTAAGCCGCCGCTTCCTCGAAATGCCCCGCACGCTCGAAGAGTGCCGCCAAAGCAGCCCGCTCGCGGTCTCGTTTTGGATCGAATAGACGAAGGCCGGCTCTGAGCGCTCCGTCTTCGAGATAGATTCCTGCGAGTGTCTTTCGAACCGCAAGCGAGTCGTACGGAGCCTGGCTCAACGCTTCTGCGGCGGCGCCAGGTCGGCTCTGAGCCGTCGAGCACTCCGCGAACGCCAATCGTGCAGCTTCGAAGCTCGCCGTGCCGAACGGGACCTTTGCGAGGGCGGCAGCCGCTTCCTGGTAGTTGCCGTTGATCAGAAGCGCACGCCCCTTGGCATACTCGACCTTCGGAGACGGCGCCGTCGATTTCAAGATTTCCAGCGCACTGTCGACTTCACCGACTTTCAGCAGCAGATCGACGCGCTCGGACCAGCCTCCCAGGCGTTGGCTAGGGGCGCCCGCCAAGTACGACGCCACTTTCGCGCGGTCGCCGCTTCTCAGGAGAGCCTGGAGCCAAAGCGCGACGTTTTCCGTTGTGTCCAGCGCTGCCGCGAGCGCCCGAGCCGCCAACGCGGGTTGGCCGCTTTCGAGTGCGAGCTTCCCAGCCTCCCGGGCGCGAGCAGCAGGGGTCGAATCCGGATCGAGCGCAAGGGCACGCACCAACGTATCCGCGTCTCCGCTGCGTCGCGCCAGGTCGAGCAGTACGCCCCAGGCGCGCTCCGAACGCGCATGGCCCGAAGAGCTGAGATGGTCGAGCAAGATCGCGCTCGCCCGCTCGGGACGGCCGGACGCGATCAGTGATTCCGCCAGTGCAATGACCGGCGCATCCCAACCGGGCGCCAGCTCTCGAGCGCGGAGGAACGCTGCAATCGCCTCTCGTTCCTCGCCCCGATGTTGCGCGATGCGACCCTGTGCGAGCGCGACCCACGGCGAACCGGGATAGGAGCGACGTGCCGCAGTGAGCGTGCGATCGGCGCGACGCGAGTCGCCGCTGAGCTCGTACTCCTCGGCCAAGCGCGTCATGAGAAGCGCGTCTTCCGCTGGCGCTGCGGTCGCATTCTCGAAGGCCATGGCGGCTTCACCATGACGACCTTGGCTGGCCGATGCCTCGCCCTCGATGAACCACTCGTAGGCGTAGGGCGCGATGAACGGCCCGTGCTCCAACTCGCCATCCACGACGCGAGGAACCGTACGGAGTGCGGGGGCCGTGCATGCAGTCATCCCCAGCAGCACTAGCGAGGCCAAACGAGTCACCCTCGAATCATAGTCGACAGGGTCATGCGAAGCCCGACTCCCCCCCTCGCATGGGGTTTGACTTCGCCGCGCCGCACCCCTACATCTTTGCGCAGCGCGAGCCTGCCGTTGTACCGATTCCGCGCTTGAACTCAGGGAGAAAACGATGGGTCCGATTTGGATGACGCTGCTGTTGGTGAGCACGCTCGGATTTTTTTCATGGTCCGCGTTTCGGCGGCTGAGGCAGGTCAAAGTGGGGGTGCCGGACCCTCGATTTGGCTGGGACCCGGAGCAAATTGCCGACCGGACCAAGACACTGCTGGTTTACGCCTTCGGGCAGAAAAAGATGCCCAACTACACGATGGCGGGTTTCGCCCACGTCGGGATCTTCATCGCCTTCCAGGTACTCTTGCTCAACAGCCTCATGCTCTGGGGCCGTGGCTTCGACCCTGGGTTCGACTTCTGGGGCCTCTTGAGCACCGACCACCTGGTCGGGAAGCTCTACTCGTTCGTGAAGGAGCTCGCAGCGTTCGCCGCGATCGTCGGCTCGGTTCTCTTCCTCTACCTCCGCTGGGTGAAGCGCGGTCTCGACAGCGGTGACCCCAAAGCCGTCAAAGACAAGCCTCGCATGACGCTCGGCCACCACGCCAACCGCTATATCTTCACCGAGCCCATCCTGATTCTTTTCATCATCATCACGATGATGGCCGCGGACTTCCTCTATGTCGGCGCCTCGCTGGTGATCGATTCCCGTGCGTACGGGGAGGCGATTCATGCGGGCTGGTGGGAGCCGTTCGGCGGTATCGTCGCGCAGATTCTCTCTGGCGCCGACAACGACGGCGTCGTGCGCGCGTTCCAGCACGCTGGATTCTGGTGGCACTCCGCGTTCGTTCTCATCTTCCTGAACATCCTTCCGTACTCGAAGCACTTCCATGTGCTTACCGTGATTCCGAACGTGTTCGCCTACGAGCGAAGGCCCAATGCCCTTCCCAAGGTTGACGACCTCGAAGGCAAAGTAGAGCGCGAAGAGTCGCTCGGTATCAATCGGCTCAGCGACCTCACGTACAAGCACATCATGGACCTGTACACGTGCACCGAGTGCGGGCGGTGCAGCGACAACTGCCCGGCATACATCACAGGCAAGAAGCTCTCGCCGAAGCACCTCACGCTCGCGATTCGAGATCATCTCTACGCGACCGAAAAAGAGATGTTTGGCAAGGACTCTCTGGTCGAGGAACCAGGCGATGCGCCTGCAGCGGATCCCAAGCCGAGCGCCGGAGAGGAGCCAATTCACACCTTCCCAGCGGCGCCGGCAGGCGCTTACTTCGTGGGTGAAACAGTCGTCGATTTGGTTCCCAACATCCTCCACCCAGATGTGATTTGGGGCTGCACGTCCTGTCGTGCGTGCGAAGAGCAGTGTCCCGTCATGATTTCCTACGTCGACAAGATCATCGGCATGCGACGCGAGGAAGTCATGATGAAGAACGAATTCCCCGGTGAGCTTCAGGGCGCGTTCAACGGTATCGAGACCAATGGCAACCCGTGGAACATCTCCGCGATGGACCGGGCCGACTGGGCTGACGGCCTCGACATCCCGCTGCTGAGTGACAAGCCTGACGCCGATGTCCTCTACTGGGTCGGCTGCGCGGCCAGCTACGACGACCGTGCCAAGAAGGTGGCACGAGCCGTTTCGAAGCTCTTGAAGAAAGCACGCATCGACTTTGCGATTCTTGGCACCGAGGAGACCTGCACCGGCGACCCAGCACGTCGCGCCGGCAACGAATACCTCTTTCAGATGCTCGCCGAGCAGAACGTCGAAACGCTCAACGGCTATGAAGTCTCGAAGAAAACCATCATCACCGCGTGTCCGCATTGCTTCAACACCCTCGCCAACGAGTACAGCGATTTCGGCGGAACGTACGATGTGGTGCACCACAGCGAGTTTCTCAACGGTTTGCTGGTAGCGGGCAAGCTCATCCCGTCAAAGGCCGTCAGGGGCAAGGTCGTCTACCACGACAGCTGCTACCTCGGCCGCTACAATCAGGTCTACGATTCACCGCGTCAGATTCTCGAGTCGATCGAGGGCCTGGAGCTGACCGAGGTCCCGTACTGGAACCGCAAGAAGGGCCTCTGCTGCGGTGCCGGTGGCGCGCAGATGTTCATGGAAGAGCAGGGCGAAGAGCGCGTGAACAACAAGCGAACGCTGCAGCTGCTCGACACGGGCGCGACCATGGTCGCGAGCGCGTGTCCATTCTGCATGACCATGCTGACCGACGGTATCAAGGACGAGGAAAAGGCGGATGAGATCGCCCAGCGGGACATTGCCGAGATTCTCGCCGACGCGATCGAGCTCAACGAGGTCGAGCAGACACCGGTGGCCGCGGAGTAGGCGGCTTGGCGACACCCGTCGCAGCGGTTGACACCAGCGTTCCCTCCATAGATCCTCGCGTCGCATGACCGCGCGTGACCATCTGCATGCTGCGTTTCACAACCCGCGCACTCCTGCGTATCGCGTGGTCGAATCGATCGTTTGGATCCTGATCGTCTTGTCGATCGTGGTGCTGATCGCCGAGCCCTTCTTCCCCGAGGGCTCCACGGGCGATCTGGTCCTTCGGCGGGTCGACCGTGTTCTTCTCTGGCTCTTTGCCATCGAGGTCAGCACCAGGATCCTCACCTATCGCCCGCCGGTGCTGCAGGTGTTCAACAAGCCGCCGCTTGGAAGGCTGCGCACCGAGGTTTTGGGTCGGATTCGATTTGCGCTGACGCCGATGATGCTCATCGACATCGTCACGGTGCTCGCCTTGGTTCCCGCGCTTCGTGGTCTCCGAGCTCTCCGCCTTCTGCGGCTCCTACGCACCCGCAAATTCTTCCGCTATGCAAATCCCTTCCGCGGATTGATGCACGCCTTCGAAGAGGATCGGCTCCTGTTCACCTTTGCGTTTTCCGTCCTCGGCGTGGAAACGATTCTTGGCGGGATCAGCCTTTTTCTCGTGGAACGTTTTTCGAACCCCGAGCTCCGAACAATCGGCGATGGGCTCTGGTGGGCCTTGGTGACGATCACCACGGTCGGTTTCGGCGACATCACGCCTGTGACAACACTGGGCCGCCTCATTGGCGGCGTGATGATGGTCGGCGGCCTGTTCACCTTGGCTCTTTTTGCAGGCGTCATCGGCCACAGCCTGTTACACGCGGTCCTGAGCATCCGAGAGGAGCAGTTTCGAATGAGCGGTTATGTCAATCACATCGTCGTCTGTGGCTACGAGCTCGGCAGCGGAATGCTGCTCGACGTGCTCAGCAAGGAGATCGATTTCGAAGAGCAGCGCGTCGTGCTTTTTGGTCCCTATGAGCGCCCACGCCAGCTCGCCCCCGAGTTCATGTGGGTCCAGGGCGACCCCACCAAAGAGAGTGAGCTCGCCAAAGCGCGCATTGCGTACTCTTCGACGGTCATCGTGACGGGTTCGCGCCGCGTGAAGCCCCAACAGGCCGACGCGACGACGATCCTCACTGTCTTCACGATTCGCTCCGCATTGACCAAGAACCTGGAGGCCCAGCAGCGCAAGAAGCCAGTGCGGATCATTGCCGAAGTTTTGGACTCCGAGAATGTTCAGCATGCGCGAACGGCGGGAAGCGATGAGGTCATCGAAACACGTCGAGTGGGATACTCGCTGCTGGCGCACACGGTCGTTTATCCGGGTGTAGCCGATGCGACCAGCCGCATGGTCTTCGCCGGGAATCAAAATCTCTACGTGGGCCCGCTGCCGAAGGACATGACGGCCCCGGCGACCTTCGACGAGGTGAGCCGGCAGGTTCATGCCTCCACCGGCTGTTTGGTGATTGGCGTCCGGAACCCCGACTCAGGCAAGGAGGAGATCAACCCCGGGGGCGATCTCTTGGTCATGCCAGGAACGGAGCTTCTCTACCTCTCCTCCAAGCCACATCTGGCGAGTGCATGACCGTGCATGCGAGACGGGAGCCGCTGCTCGTGCGCGCTGGCGCACGGTTCGACTGCGTGGGAGACGGCCTGTGCTGCAGTGACATCCACGCAGTCGGCGCGCTGAGCGACGAAGACTGCCGGATGCTCGAGATGATCTCCGAAGACGCGGTCGACCGGCACGAGGCGGAGGACGCGGCGGTTCTCATGATGCGAAGCGATACGGGGCGATGCGTCTTCTGGAGCGAGCAGGGATGCGCGATTCACGCCCAGGTCGGGCCTCAGTTGAAGCCGACGCCGTGCATCCAGTTTCCCTACGCGCTGACGGCAACCCCGTCGGGCGGACGGATCTCGACACAGCACCGCTGCACCTGCCGCACCCTGGGGCCGTTGCCGCCGGTCCGTGCGGAAGAAGCAAAGGCCTGTTTGGTCGATTCGAATGGAGAGCTGAACCCGGAGCATGCGGTCTTCGACGAGGTCTTTTGGTCGCAGGACGAGTCGCTTCCCTTTGCTCAATACACGGCTCGCGAGGCAGGGCTCATCGAGGCCCTAGTCGAAGGAACGAACCTGATGACTGTGCTCGATGCTCAGCCGTTTCCAACGCTTCGGGGCATGAGCTGGGCTGAAGTCGCGGACGAAATGCACGACTTTCACGGCCCCACGCGAGCCGCCTTCGCGGCGCGATGGTTCGGCGACGCGATTGCCTTCTTGGTGGATCGTCGCGAACGCACCGAGCGCGGGCGTCCCTGGGCAGACTCCTTCGAGAGAGCCGCCGCGCGTGTTGTCGATCCGGTGTCGCCCAACAAAGTCTTTGGCGATTGGATCGCGGACGACATCTGGTCGATGCGCTGGACGCGGTTTGGGAGCCTGGCCCGAGCGCGCAGCGAGCTCGTCACCCGGCTCGCGATCGCACGACGCATCGCCGGCTGGCTCGACATCAGCACGCCGAAGCAAGACAACATTTCGGCCGCAGAGGCGGTGATGATCGTTGACGTGATTGGAACGACGGACGCCTGGGAAAAGGTTCAAGAGGCGATCCCGGAGCCGTAGCGGCGGGGTTCGGCTGAGGGAGCTAGTGTTTGGTTTAGCTACACCGCCTGGTTTGGTTAGACCGCCCGCCCACCCCCACCCGTAGTCCTCCCTGCCGCGGCATACGCTTTGCGTTGCCTTGGCGGCGCGTTGCGCCGGGCTTCGCCCTTCGGGCTCGCGCTGCCGCCTGCTTTTGGGTGGCGTCAGTGCCGGTGTCAGCGCCAGTGCCAGGGCCAATGTCGGCGATGCGCGCTCCTGTGACGTGACTCGATCCTCGCGAGCTCCTGAATCTGCGCGATGTCCTGGGGGCTCTCGGGCCGTTAGGGCTTTCGACCCAAGCACCACGTGATGGCGCACACCTCGTCGAGCTTCGCGTCGAGGTGGGTTGCCATGTGACTCTCGATGTAGTCCCAATCGCTTGCGACGTTCAAGGCGGCTCGGACTTCTTTTGCAGAGCCGCAAGCCGTCGAAAACCGCGCTCGCGCATTGCCCGCGTCATTGCCGCGCGCCTCGGCGATATTCAGCACCACACTCTGTGCAGCTCTCTTGAGCTGATCGGCCAGCGACCTATCCTGCTCGCGAATCGCGTAAACCAGCGGAGCAAGCTCTCGCACCACTGCTCGTGCTCTGTCGTATACGTTCGTCTTTGTTTTCATCAGCGACTCCTTGGTTTGGGTTTGGGTCTCACTTCAGTGCGGCCCAAACCCAAACCAAGGACAAGCGATCGCAAAGTGTGAAGTCGCAGATGCCAGTGTCAGTGTCAGTGTCAGTGTCAGTGTCAGTGTCAGTGTCAGTGTCCAGTGCCAGTGCCAGTTTTAATTACACCGCCCGCCCACCCCCACCCGTAGTCCTCCCTGCCGCGCGCTTCGCTACGCTCGCGCTTGGCGGCGCCTCTGGCGCCGGGCTTCGCCCTTCGGGCTCGCGCTGCCGCCTGCTTTTGGGTGGCGTCAGTGCCGGTGCCAGCGTCAGCGCCGGTGCTTCCGGCGGATCAGGCGCAGCTGTCGCCTGGGAGCCCCCGGCACTGCTCGAACTCCGTAATGCAGCTCGCGTCGTTCAGACAGTCGAGGCATAGGGCACTGCAGGTGTTCGCCTGGCATTGAAACCGACACAGCCCCAGCAGTCCGCAGCGCTCCAAGCTGCCATAGCAGTTGGCACAGTCCGGCGAAATGCCCGGGGCGCGGGCGTTGACACAGTCATCGACGCACTGTCCGTACGCGTTGCTGTTCCCGACGCTGGCCGCGCAAACGAACACGCCACAGTCGCGAGCGATATTGCGAACGCTGGCGCCTTCGATGGCGCCGAGATCAGTCCCGTTGTCACACGCACCCTTGGGCGCGGCGCCGCCCGCACCGCCCGCACCGGCTGCACCGCCTGCGCCACCCGTGGCACCAGTGCCGCCGCTGCTCCCAATCGGAACCCTCTCGCCGCCTCCGCTGACGGTAGGCGGGGGGTCGTCACCGCAGCTGATCAGGCCGAGCGCGAAGATTAGAAGCCATTTCATGGGGTTGAGATTGAGCCCTCGCCGAAAGGCCGTCAACGAAAACGCCACGCCGATCAGAACCCCATGATCTTCGCAGTCGCGTAGCGCATGACTTCCGTCGCACCGCCGCCGATCCGGAACAGGCGGGCGTCTCGCCAGGCGCGAGCGACCCAAAGGTCTTCGAGGTAGCCCATGCCGCCATGGAACTGGAGGCACTGATCCATGATCTCGCCGGTCACATCGCCTACGTAGGCCTTCGACATCGAGACAATCCGTGTCGTCTCCATCGAAAGCATGCCCTGATTCACGAACTTGTCCTCGTTGTACGCAGCGCAGGCGTTGTAGGTCAGCGCCTTGGCCGCTTCGTATTTCGTGTACAGGTCGACGAACTTCTGTTGCCAGTATTCCCGCTTGATCAGTGGCTTTCCAAATGCGACGCGTTCGCGACCAAACTGCACCGAGCGATCGAGCGCCAACTTCGAGCCTTCGAGGCCGCTCACACATCCGACGAGGCGCTCCGACTGGAAGTTCTGCATCAAATAGACGAAGCCCATTCCCTCCTGCCCGAGCAGGTAGCGCTTCGGAACGCGAACATCTTCAAAAAAGAGCTCGGCGGTATCGCTCGACCAATTCCCCGCTTTCTCGAGCTTCTTCGACACGCTGAAGCCCTTCACGTCCGTCGGACAAACGATGATCGAGATGCCGCTGTGACCAGCGTCGGGGTCGGTCTTGACCATCAAGGTGATGAAGTCCGCTCGGGTGCCATTGGTGATGTAAGTCTTCGAGCCGTTGATCACGTACTCGTCGCCCACTGCTCGCGCTGTCGTTCGAAGCCCTGCGACGTCGGAGCCCGCACCGGGTTCGCTGACACCGAGCGCGGCAACTTTGTCGCCACGAATCGCCGGTGCCAAGAACTCGTCTTTCACTTCGCGGGAACCGAGATCGGCGATGACTGGGGTCGCCATGTCGGCCTGTACCAGCAAGCCCATGGTCACACCCGCAGAGCCGCAGCGCGCAAGCTCTTCGGACTTCACCACGCTCATCCAGAAGTCTCCGCCGCTTCCGCCGACGTCCTCGGGGTAATGGGCGCCGAGGATTCCGAGCTCTCCGGCCCTCTTGAACACCGAATTGGGGAAGAGCTTTTCCTTCTCCCAGAGGTCGACATTGGGCACGAGCTCGTTCTCGACGAAGGTTCGAACTTGCTGGCGGAAAATCTGGTGCTCTTCCTGAAAGGGCTGGAATCTAGACGACATGGCTCTCTCGCTCCAAAATGAATGAACGTTCATTTAGTAGCCGGAGCCTCGCTCTTTGGCAAGTCCTCAGCGCGGCCGGGGTTTTCTACTGGTTCGGCGGCTCGATCGGCTCGCGGCTCGGCTCTAGGACCACGGCGCTCATCCGCTCCGGGAAGGTCTCTGGCTTGAGCTCGGCACGCAGATCGTTGATGGTCTTGGTGAGCGCCGCCTCGCGATCGTCGCGCCAAATTTTCCTGCGGATGAGTGCGCTAGCCTGCTCGAGGGTTTGGATCCTCTCGGGCCGGATGCCTGTGAGCTCGAGAATACTCCATTTCCCGTCCCCAAGGTCGAGCGGCTTGCTCAGATCTCGGATCTTCGAGAGCTCGAACGCAGACTTCGCCAGCGTGGCGTCGATCCCCGTCCCATCGGGCTTGCCAACGAGAGCGCCGTCGGCGGTGAAGTACAGCAGGTCGCCTCCGCGGAGCCTGGTTTCGGTATCGAGACTCCGTTCCGTCGCAAGCGCTCGGAATGCTGGTCCTTCGCCCGAACCGAGCTGCCGGAGGATCTCTGCGGCTTCCTTCTTGCTTGCTACCAAGATGTGTCGCGCGCGGCGCATCTCCGGTCGACGAAACTCCTCAGAATGCTCGTCGTAGTAGCTCGCGACCGCTTCGTCGGGCACGCTCTCAGGCGTTGTGGCCTCTTCGAACTCTTTTCGGACGTAGAGCTGGACGAGGGTCTGATCGAGAAACTGCCGGACGAGCGGGTCATTCGCATAGCCGAGCTTTTCGGCGCCTTGATAGTACAATTCGTTTTTGACTTGCTCATCGACGAACTCTCGGAGCACGGCCGGATCGGCGAACCGCATGCGAGCGTATACCGAGCGCGCATGGATCGAGTCCTCGAGCTCACCAACCGTAATCGTTTCGGTGCCGACGGTGGCAACGACTTTCGCCCGTCGGGCTTCGTCGAGGGTCGCGGGCTCGTTCTCCGCGAGCGCTTGTGCCGTGACGAGCACCCCCAGAGCTAGAAAGATCAGGCAAATCCGTAGCATCGGCCGGCAGCGTTTCACGCGCCCTGCAGCCGGTCAAGGCCGGTGCGTGGCAAAGAACTCGGTAAGCTCCGCAGCGAGCATCTGCGGCTCGAACCAGTGAATCATGTGCCCCACATCGGGGATTTCAACGAAGCGATGTTGCTTGATTTTCGACATGCGATTCCGTTCGTCCTGCAAGCGAAAGCCCCGCTCGCCGGCCACGACGAGGGTCGGGTTCGAGATGGACTCGAGAAGCTTTTCGAACATCTCGACTTGGAAGGGCCGAGGAGCCCAGGTCTTGTGGAGCGGATCGAACGTCCACTCGAGCCCGCCTTCCACCTTCTTCGTGCTCTTGCTCGCCAGGAACAGGCCGAGATCGTCGCTGAGCTCTGGGTTCTGAGCCCGCATGCGTTTGAGCGCGGCCTCCGTGTCGGCCATGGGCTTGCTGCGCTTGTTGCGAACCTTGGCCACTCCATCGAGCCAGGCGCGCAATCGGGTGGTCGGGTCGCTCGGCTCCATCTCCGGCGGTCCGATCCCTTCGATCAGCGTGAGCGAGTGCAATCGCTCGGGGCGAGCAGCCGCGTACATCGCGCATGCAGAGCCCCCCATCGAATGGCCGACGAGATGAACCGGTGCCTCCGCGAGCTGTGGCAGCAGCCCGTCGAGGTCGAGCACGTAGTCGGGGAAGTGGTAGTAACCGCCCGTGCCGATCCAGTCGGTTTGCCCATGACCTCGCCAATCAAAGGAAGCGACGCCATGCCCTGCGTCGACCAACTCTCGCGCGAGCGCGTCGAAGCTCCAGCCGATGTCGAGAAAGCCGTGGCACAGGACGACATCCACCGGACGCTCGCCCCAACGGATCACGTGATGCCGGAGGCCGTTGGCAGTCAGCGTTTCCTCGACGACGGCCGTCATTCACGCGGCTCCTCGAATCGCGTCGGCGAAAGCGCTTCGGACTCTCTCGAGCTCGGCTTGCCAGCCATCGCCTCCGCGATCAGCTCGGCGGTCAGCGGCGCAAGCAGGATACCGTTGCGATAGTGTCCGCTTGCCAAGAACAAGCCCTCGATTCGGGTTTCGCCGACCAGAGGCAGCTCATCGGGCGTGCCCGGCCGAAAGCTCGACCAGTGCGCTTGGATTGCAGCGTCCCGCAGGCGCGGGGCGATTCGAGTCGCCTTGCTGATGACGTTGGCCATGCCTCCGAATGTGATTCCGCGTTGAAATCCGACCCGCTCCATGGTCGAGCCGCAAAGCACCCGGCCGTCGGGCCGCGTCACGACATAGCCGCCGGCACCGAACACGACACGGCGGAAGATTCGCGGCCGAGTCTCAGTCGCGATCATCTGGCCGCGTACCGGAAAGATCGTGTTGGAATCGAAGGGCAGCCCTGGAATCAGAGTCGTCCAGCTCCCCGCCGCGACGACGAGCCGATCCGCCTCGATCGCTTCGTCGGCGAGCTGGACGCCTCGCACCCGTCCACCTTCGACATTCACCGAGTGGACGGTCGAGCCGCTGCGGAATGTCACGCCATCGTGCTCCGCGCCTAGCGCGATCGCCGAGAGCAATTTCTTGGGCTCGACTTGCGCATCTTCGGGAATGCACAACGCCCCGAAGGCTTCCGGGTTCGCGGCGGGCTCCTCTTGGATGAGCTCCTCGGGGCTCCAGCGATCGGAGCGAACCCCATGAAGTCGAAGAGTCGAGGCCTGCGCGTCCAGCGCGGCAAGCTCTTGTTCGTCGAAAGCTAGCTTGATGACCCCACAACGCCGGAACCCAACGTCGACTCCGAACAGCTCATCGAGCTCGTCCGCGAGCTCGGCGTGAAGCTCCCGACTCCGCCGACCGAGCTGAAGCGCCAAGGCGTTCTCGAATGACTCTACCGAGGGTCCGAGAATCCCGGCGGCCGCAGACGAGGCCTCGGCTCCGGGAATGCTTCGCTCGAGGACCAAGACTCGGGCCCCATCTTTGGCAAGCCGATAGGCGACGCTGCAGCCCATCAAACCGCCACCGACCACGATCACATCGGGACGCATCGGGCAAAGCTACTCGGTCCGCGTGTCGCCGCAAGCGCCTAGCCGAAGATGTCGCGATACGTGACGAGGATCATGACGCCGAGAAGAAAGACGATGCCCAAGGCATGGACCGCCATTTCGAACCGTTCGTTGGCCCGCCGGCGCGTGACCGCTTCATAGCCAAGGAAGATGAGCCGCCCTCCGTCGAGGGCCGGAAATGGCAGAAGGTTGAACATGCCGAGCGCCACCGAGATGAACATCAAGATCCAAAGAAACGCAGGCAGCCCGGCCTGGGCCGCGTCGGCGACCATTTTGCCCATCATGACCGGCCCCCCAATGCCTTCGGTGCTGCGCCGTTCGACCATCTGAGCCAAGCCGGTCAGTTGGGCTACGGTCATCTGGTAAGGCAGCGCGATCGACAACTTGGCCGAGTCCCAGGCCCCGAGGTTTTCGTAGAGAGGCAACATCTTGGCGCCCACGCCGATTTGTCCACGTCCCCCGTGATCGGCAGGCGTAATCGTGATCGGTGGCAGCGCTGTGCCGTTGCGTTCAACCACGTAGTCCGTCGGCTCGCCCGCGCGCGACGAAGTTGCTTCAATCAGCTCGGAGACGTTGCGAATCTCGGTACCGTTGGCCATGAGGATGACGTCGCCTTCTTCCAGGCCGGCTTGTGCGGCGGGCGAATCCGGTACGACATGGCCGACTTGCATCGGCTCCGCTGGCTGCATCGGCGGCAAGGTATTGGTGACGCCGAGCGCGAACACAATCGCAGATGCGGTGAGGTAGTTGGCGATCGGCCCAGCGGCGATGGTCGTCACTCGGGCAAAAAGGCTTTTGTTCGGGTAGAGCTCAGGATCGTCGGGGTCGACGTCCTCGTTGGGGTTCATTCCCGCAATCTGCACGTAGGCGAGGAACGGAATCACCGCGACTTGGAAGACCGTCGGGCTGCCTTTCGGTTGGTATCGAAACAGCGTTGGGCCGAATCCGATGCTGTAGCGCAGCACCCGCATCCCGAAGGCTCGTGCGGCCAGATAGTGGCCACCCTCGTGAATGATGATGAGCACCGACAGCGCAACGACTGTGATGAGGACCTTGAAAACGACGCTATCCACGCCCCCAGCATAACGCTCCGATCCAGCCCGTCGAGGCAGCGAGCCGGGCCAGGGGGGCGGCAAAGCTGGCCCGCGGCCATCTAGTGAGGCTGGATCCCTACAATCCACTGGCGAATCCCGTCCCAGAAAAAAAGTGGCTCGCGATGCGAATCACTATCGCAGTCTGCGGAGGTTTTGCGTACTATCCCGGCCACCTGGCGAACAGGGGTAGGTTGTGGCTGAACATCATCGAATCCTGAATTCTGCAGTTCCGCGCGTTGCACGGGTCCTCACCTGTGTACTCGCTTTCTCCGTCTTGTTCTCCATCCTGGCGCCCCCGCGGGCAGCCCAGGCGCAAGACGCGTTCAGCTGCATCGAGGAGCTGAGCGATGACGAAGTGCGCTACCGCATCCGCTACATCCAAGAAAAGATGGACGACGGCAAGCCTCAGGCGACCCGCTGGCGGTACATCTGGATGAGCCTTTGGCTCGCTGGTGGCGGTGGGATGACCTACGCTGCTGTCAACGCCGCGCGAGACAACAACGACGCGAACAAGTTTGGTTGGGCCTATCTGGCCGGCGGCGCGTACTTCTTCGGCCTCATGCATGCTGTCCTCCCGGCGCCTGACGTCTGGGGCGCGAAGCGCATTCGCAAAATGGACGAGAGCACCGAAGAAGCTCGGCGGGCCAAGCTTCAATACGCAACCGAAACGTTGAAGAATGCTTCAGGGGCACAGGAGATGATGGGTGGCGCGCTCGGCGTGGGCGGTGCACTCATTTACGGCGTCGTCGGCGGCACCATCAAAGCGACCAGTTGGACGGGCTCGAGCCGGGGGCTCACGGCGGCTCTCTACGTGGCACCGCCGGTTTTAATGGGGCTCCAGACCGCAACCGCACCGCGCGGTTCGGTTGCGGCTTACGAGGCCTACCGGGGCATTGCTTGCTCGAGCAAGTACTACGAACGCAGTGAAGAGGGCGCCGACTTCGACTTCAGCGTTGCGCCCGGTGGCGCAAACCTCAAGATCACGTTCTGAGCAAAGCCCGGCCGAAGCGCCTCAAGGCTTCTTCTTGCTGCGGAGGCGCGCCCGGAGACGAGCCGCGTAGCCCTCCTTGTTTTCCTGCTTCGTTCTCGAGATCGCCAAGGCGTCGGCGGGAACGTCTTCGGTGACGGTGGTGCCGCTGGCCACGTATGCGCCACGCCCGACCGTCACCGGCGCGATGAGCTGTGTGTCGCTGCCGACGAAGACCCCGTCTTCGAGTACCGTCGTGTGTTTTTGCTCGCCGTCGTAGTTGCAGAAGATCGTGCCCGCGCCGATGTTGACACCTTCGCCGATTTCGCCGTTTCCTACGTAGGAAAGGTGATTGACCTTCGAGCCCGCGCCGAGCGTGGTCTTCTTCGTTTCGGAGAAGTTGCCTACTTTGCTGCGAGGACCGAGCCTGGTATCCGGCCGCAGGTGACTGAACGGGCCGACTTGGGCTCCCTCGCCAACACTGGAGTCCGTTGCGACGGTGTACGGCAGCAGGTTGGCATCTTTGTCGACGACCACATTGGTCAGGACGCAGCCGACGTCGATGTGAGCCCCGGCTCGAACCAGGCAGCGGCCGCGTAGGTGCACGTTTGCGCCGAGCGATGCGCCCGGCTCGATCTCGCATTCTGCGTCGACGTATAAGGCATCGAGGTCGGCGATTTGGACCCCGCTTCGCGCGAGCTCTTCCGCCATGCGTCGTCGGCGCGTTGCCGAAGCGAGTGCCAAGTCCAGTTGATCATTGACGCCGGTGAGATCGGTCATGTCACCTCCTAGGTCTAGCACCTCGCCCTCCTTGGCCGCCAGGGCGACCACGTCCGTGAGGTACAATTGAGCTTGGGCGTTGTTCGGTGTCAGTTTCGAAATGGCTTCTCGCAAGAAGCCCGCGCGAATGGCATACAGCCCGGGATTCACCTCTTCGATGTGTCGCTCAGCCGCAGTACAGTCGCGGTCTTCGACGATACGCTGCACCCGGCCCATGGCGTTCCGCACGATGCGGCCGTAGCCGCTCGGATCGCTCAACGTGGCAGTGACCAGACCGAGGTCGGCCCCAGCTCGATCCGACTGCTGGACCAAATCCCGGAGCAGCGCAGCCGGGATCAAAGGGCAGTCGCCGTAGAGCACCAATACGCGCCCTTCGATCGCAGCGTCCCCTTCCATCGCGCAACGGACAGCGTCCCCCGTGCCCCGCTGCTCGGGTTGGAGCACCATCTCCACGCGTTCACCGAATCGGTTGACGAGCACCCGCTCGACATCGTCGCGACCGTGACCTACGACCACGAGGCAGCGCGACGCACCCGCGTCGAGGGCTGCTTTCACCACCCAGCACAGCAGCGCTCGTCCGGCAATCTCGTGCAAGACCTTGGGTCGCGTGCTCTTCATTCGCGTCCCCTCGCCGGCTGCGAGGATGATCGCGCTCCAGGGCGCTGTGGATTCGGTCGGCATGATGGCGGCTCAGCTAGCCATGGTCAGGAACGAAGCCACCTTTGCAAGAGCGGCGAGGTCGTGCACATCTTCGTCGAAGGCAGGTACTTCCACAACATTGGTGTCCGAGCCGACCTGCTCGATCAATCGTTCGACTTCCGCCCGGTCCGCCACCGCCCAGCGGCGCTCCAGCGTCAGGGCCTCGGTGAGCCGCGGATGAACGTCGGCCGCGTCTAGCGACTCGGGCAGCACCTTCCGCAGCTCCTCCACCTGAGCTTCGGCTGAGATGTTGGGTTCCGGGATCAGCGTATGGACCTGGTTGATGATGATCGCTTCGCGCTTCATGCCCGCGTTCTGCAATGTATCGCTGAAGAATCGGGCTTCGCCGATGGCCAGCGGATCGGGGCTGGTCACCAATACGAACGCGACCTCTGGGCTCCGGAGCGCATCGGAAACCTGTTCTGCGCGCTCCTTGAAGCCTCCGAACAAGTCGTTGATTCCGCTCACGAACTCGGCCACCTGCTCCAAGAACTCGATGCCGGTGATCTTGCCGATGCCTCTGAGCAAGACCGTCGCGCCGCGGCCGACCAGGCCAAATGCCTCCTTGCCGGCGCCTTCGAAGACCTGGAGAAACCATCGCATCGCAGGTGAGTCGATCGCGTCGATCAGGCGCTCCGGCGCGGTGAGGAAATCCAGGGCGCTTGCGGTTGGCGGAGTGTCGAGGACGACCAGATCCCAGGTCGGATCCTTGCGCACCTCGTGGAGCTTCTCCATCGCCATGTACTCTTGCGTGCCCGCCAGCGAGCTCGCCACGTACTTGTAGATCTGGTTGTTCAAGATTCGGTCGCGCGATTCTTCGTCCGACGCATGCCTCGCCACGAGGTCATCGAAGGTACGCTTGGTATCGAGCATCATCGCCGAGAGTGAGCCCTTGCACTGCAATCCATGGGTCTCGAACAGCGAGGAGGGCACGTCCTGCTCGCTGGTCGTCATTTCGTCGAGACCCAGGCTGTTGGCGAGGCGCCGCGCCGGGTCGATCGTGAGGCAAAGGACTTTGCGGCCGTCCATCGCCGCCTGGACCGCCATGGCTGCCGCGGTCGTGGTCTTTCCGACTCCGCCGCTGCCGACGGTCACCACCACTCGGTGACTGCCGAGCACCTCCGCGAGAGTCATTTCAGCGCGACTCTAGCAGCCTTGCTTGCCATGTCGATTTGGCGGAATTTCAGCTTTTCCGCAGATTCTTGCCCCGTATGCCGTGGGATAATAGTCTACATTTACCTACATCAATCGGGGAGTGTCCATGTACGAACGCCGCATATGTCGAAGTCAGGATCCATACAGCGCGCTGTGCCTTCAGCTCGAGAGCTCCCGCGTGAAAGGCGAGCTCGATGCCGTCGTCCTGGCGATCGACAACGGCCTGCTGGTCGCAGGGGCTGGCGAGCGCTCCATCTGCGAAGCGCTCGGCGCCGTTGCTCCGCTGGTGGGGTCGCCCTCGTTCAATGGTCGACTGCCGAGTGCGCTGGAGGGGCAGAGCGTCGCGGTACATTCCATGTCGTTCGAAGGCGAAACCGTCTACGTCGCAACCGTAGGCCGCGGCGGTGGTGATGAATGGCTTCAGCAATCGATGGGCGGAGTACGCCGCATTCTCGACTCGAGTTGGCGGGCCGACCCTCAGTTGCTGATCAACTGATTTCTCAAGGCGGCTAGCTCCCCTTGCTCGATCAAATCCTGGGCGCCCTGTGCCAGAAGATGGTCGGCGACCTCTTCGCCCAACCGATGAGCGATTTCCATCGCGTCGGGGGAGGCAAGGTCGAGATAGATATCGGACATCGCCGACAGCATCTGGTCGCCGTCGTACGAGGCCACCATCGCCTCGAGTTGGAGCCTGCCGTTTGCCGCGCTTGCATGACCTGCAATCGACGAGTGGCAATTGCCTTCCAGCTTCTGGAGCATCGCGCGCTCCGCAGTAATTTGAATGCGTGCGGTTGGATCTTCGATCGATTTGAGCTGCGCGCGGAGCGATTCGTTGGCGAGTGGGCCTTCGATCGCCAGCGCTCCCTGACCAACCGCCGGTAGGCAAAGATCCGTTGGCAAAACCACATGGGGCGTCTGTGCGAGCACGCCTGTCCGCGCGAGACCTGCCGCGGCCAAGACGATCGCATCGCATTGCCCTTCGCGAAGCTTCCGGAGGCGTGTCTCGATGTTGCCTCGGAGCGGCACGAAGCCGAGGTCTGGGCGTTGTCGCTGTAGCTGCACCACACGGCGGCGGGAGGTGGTGCCGACTTTCGCGCCGCGTTTCAGCGAGGCCAAATCCGTCCCGTCGACGGTGACCAGAACGTCGCGTGGGTCTTCGCGGACCGGTACGCTCAGGATACCCATCCCCTCGGCTAGCGGAACGTCGCCCGGGACGTCTTTCAGGGAGTGTACCGCAAAATCCGCCTCGCCGCGGACGACCACCGCCTCGACCTCGCTCACGAACAGCCCTTTGCCGCCGACCAGTGCGAGTGGACGATCCTGAATACGGTCGCCCTTGGTCTTGACCTGTACTTCTTCGACGCTGAGCCCAGGAAAGTGACCCCGGAGTTGGGCGCCCACCCAACGCGTTTGGACGAGCGCAAGATTGCTCCTGCGTGTTGCGATGCGTAGTTTCACTTCGATTCGCCTGTAGACCCCGTTGCTGCGGCCGTCGCCAGTTGAGTGACTGTGGCTTCCTGCGTATCCCCCGTCGAGGCCTCTTTCGTCGTCGCCTCTTCGTCGGAGAGCGCAAACAGCCGCCGGACTGCGTCGATGAGGAGGGCGCCGTCTGGCTCGCCTGCGCCAGCTTTGAGCTGGGTCATCGGTTGGTGCAGCAGTTTGTTGACCAGCGATCGGCCCATCGCTTCGAGGACCGCGCGGTCGGACGAGCTCGCGCCGTCGAGTCGCGGTAGGGCCCGTTGCAGCTCCTCCGCCGCGATCTGCCCGAACCGCTTGCGAAGCGCGACGATGGTCGGAGCAAGCTCGAGTGAGCGACGCCAGCTCAGGAAAGCCTCGACCTCTTCCTCGACGATCTGCTCGGCTCGCGCGGCTTCTCTCGCTCGAACCGATAGGTTCTCTTCTGCAACCTGCTGAAGGTCGTCGACGTCGTACACGAAGACGTTGTCCATGTTGCCGACCCGCGGATCGACGTCTCGGGGAACGGCGATATCGATGATGAAGAGCGGTCGATGGCGACGGGTTCGAACCACTCCCTTCATGAGCTCCGGAGTCAAGATGAACTTATCGCTCGCCGTCGACGCAATGACGACATCGGCATCCGCGAGCTCCAGGCTGAGTCGTTCGTAGGGAACAGCGCGTCCGTTGCAGACTTTGGCGAGCTGTTGCGCGCGTTCTTCGCTGCGATTGATGACGTGAAGCTGGGTTCCGGTTTGCCGAAGACTACGCGCAGCCGACTCGCCCATTTCGCCCGCCCCAAGCAGAAGCGTGCGGCGGCCTTCGAGGTTCCCGAAGATCTTCTTGGCCAGCTCGCATGCGATCGAGCTGACGCTCACCGTGCCCTCGGCGATTCCGGTTTCGTGTCGAACCCGCTTGGCGGTTGCAAATGCCTGCGTGAAACAGCGCCCGAGTAGCGTGCCTACCGTGCCCGCCCCTTTCGCGGCGTCGAAGGCATCTTTCACCTGGCCTAAGATTTGAGGCTCGCCAACGACCAGGGAGTCCAAGCTCGAAGCGACGCGAAAGACGTGACGGATGACATCGACGCCGCGCTCTTGATAGAGGACGTTGTCCCCGACTGGGTCGGAGAGGCGCCCAGCAAACGCTTCTTTTGCGTTTTGCACGGCTGCCGTCGGGTCCACGCTGGTGGCGTAGAGCTCCACGCGATTGCACGTCGAGATGAGAAGCGCCTCGTCGAAGCGTCCCTTGCTGGCGATTTCGCGGAGCTCTTGCTCGAGGCGATCGGGCGCGACGGCGAGGCGTTCTCGGACCTCCACGGGCGCCGTACGATGGGAGAGGCCGACGACCACGAAGTCGCGCATCAGGCGTGGCCTCCGGCAGCCCGAAGCGCATAGCCGGCCAGGACCAGCAGGGTAAATAAGAAGCCCATCATCGTGCCGAGCGCGGCCTTTCGACCCTGCCAGCCCGCAGCTACGCGAAGCACGATGACGCCTGCGAAGATGGCCCAGGCCACCAGGCCGAGCGCTTGGCTGACATAGAATTCCGAGCCGCCCGCACGCAGGAGCCAGAACGTGCCGGTGACCATGCCGAAGGTCAGAAGTGGAAAGCCGACCAAGACCGCTCGTAGGCCCATCGTGTCGAGGACGTCGAGTGATGGCAGTCGCTGGAAGACCCCGCTCAGCTGGCGGCGTCGAAGAAGCCCTTCCTGAACCATGTAAGCAACACCGGCGACGAACGCGAGTGCGAAGGCGACCAAGCCGATCATGTTGGCAGCGATGTGGAGCGTGAGCATGACCGACTGCACTCTCTGAGGCACGGGTGCGTAGCTACTGCCAAGCCCCGATGCGAGAAAAAGCATGAGCGACAGCGGGGCAACGAACGCACCCAAGATCGTGACGTCGAATCGATAGGACGCGATCAGGAATGCGATGCCGATGCCGAACGACGAAACACTCAGGATCTCCGCGATGTCGGCCAGGGGCAACTCGCCGGGGGCTGGCGATTCCAGTAGTAGGAAGGCGAGATGTGCGCCGAGGGCGGCCACGAACACGGTGCCCGGCACCCGTTGTGCCCGGTCGGAGCCACGCGTCAGCAGGAACAGGTAAAGTACGCAGGCGATCGCGTAGAGCAGCGCAGTGGCGATGAAAAGGCCGGCTTTCATGGTCGTCTCGAGGCCCCCAACAGCGTGTGGCAGGTCCGGAAAAAGCCTACCATGGTGGGGGTTTACGCGGTAGCCGGGAGCGGCGGCACGTTGACAAGCGGACCGTGCGTCCTTAGTTAGACCATCTCGAACAACCCCAAGAGGAGCTGAGATGGCTGGCGCAAACGTACACGCAGTAAACGACCTGAACTTCGACACGGAGGTTCTCGAATCGGACGACCCGGTGCTCGTCGATTTTTCGGCGGTCTGGTGCGGGCCGTGTAAGCAGATTGCGCCGCTCATCGATCAACTTGCGGACGAGTACGTTGGCAAGGTCAAGGTGACCCATCTCGATATCGACGAGAGTCCTGGCACCGCTTCGAAGTACGGCATTCGCGGCGTTCCGACGCTGATGGTCTTCAAGAGCGGTGAGTTGGTTGCGCAGCACGTGGGTGCCGCGCCCAAGACGACCATCGCCCAGCTGATGGACCGCGCGCTCTAAATCCCGGTGCTGCCGAAACCACCGCGGCCGCGCTCGGTCCCCCCGAGCCCAGTTTCGTCGTCTACGACGTCGATTGCGACTCGGCTGACCTGCGCCACGATGAGTTGGGCGATGCGGTCGCCTGAGTCGATCTTGAAGTCAGCGCTTCCGTGGTTGATCAGAAGCACCTGCACCTCGCCTCGATAGTCTTCGTCGATCGTGCCCGGCGCGTTCAGCACCGTGACCCCGTGACCTGCGGCTAAGCCTGAACGAGGGCGGACCTGCCCCTCGTGTCCCGCTGGCAGTTCTATCTTCAATCCGGTCGGCACCCGTGCGGTTTCGCCCGGCGCGATGACCAGTGGATCGTCGAGGCACGCGGCGAGGTCCATCCCCGCCGCGCCACTGGTTTCGTACCGCGGAATGACCGCGTTGGCGCGCATCTTGTAGACGCGCAGGGTCGACATTAGTCTTTTCGCTCGGGGTCGCTGCTTCCGCGCTCGCGGCTGCCTCCACCCTCGCTGCTGCTTCCGCGCTCGCGGCTGCCTCCACCCTCGCTGCTGCTTCCGCGCTCGCGGCTGCTCCCGCGGTCCCGATCGCGGTCGCGATCCCGGCCGCGGTCCCGATCCCGATCGCGTCCCGGTCCACGGTCGCGGTCGCCGTCACGTCCGCCCGCTCGTGCGCCACCCCGGCCGCCACGATCCCGATCGCGTCCGCCTCGTCCGCCGCGATCTCCATCGCGTCCACCTCGGCCTCGGCCTCGATCGCCGTCACGTCCGCGGCCGCCACCGTCGCGACGCTCCTTGCGCTCTGGCTCGACGTAGCCCTCCGGCTTTTCGAGGAGCGCCTTGCGCGAGAGTCGAATGCGGCCTTCACGATCGATGTCACTGATCATGACCTCCACCTCGTCCCCGAGGTCCATCACGTCTTGGACCTTCTCGACGAAGCCCCAGTCCATGTCGGTGATGTGGAGCAGCCCATCCTTGCCCGGTGCAATCTCTAGGAATGCGCCGTAGTTCTCGACGCGACGCACGATGCCCTTGTACTTGGTGCCGATCTCCGGCTCGAGCGTGAGGCTCTCGATAATCTCGATCGCCTTCTTGAGCGCCTCGCCATCCGGCGACGCGATGCTGACCGTGCCATCGTCGCTGATGTCGATTTTGGCGCCGGTCTGCTCGGTAATCGCTTTGATCATCTTGCCGCCCGGTCCGATGACCACGCGAATCTGGTCGGGCTTGACCTTGAGAGTCTCGATGCGAGGCGCGTACTTCGAGAGCTCCGGCCGCGGCGTCGCCATCACTTCGTTCATCTTCTCGAGGATGTGGAGCCGGCCTTCGCGCGCCTGGTCCAGGGCTTCGTGCATGATCTCCTGGCGCAAGCCAGCAATCTTGATGTCCATCTGGATGGCCGTGATGCCCTTGTCGGTTCCGCAGACCTTGAAGTCCATGTCGCCCAGATGATCCTCATCACCGAGGATGTCGGTCAGGACGGCGTATTTCTCGCCTTCCATGATCAGCCCCATCGCGACGCCGGCGACCGGTGCTTTGACGGGAACGCCCGCATCCATCATCGCCAGGCTTCCACCACACACCGTTGCCATCGACGACGAACCATTCGATTCGGTGATCTCCGAGACGATTCTCATGGTGTACGGGAAATCTTCGCGCGAGGGCAGCACCTTGGTCAGCGCGCGCTCGGCGAGGGTTCCGTGGCCGATCTCTCGACGGCCGGGGCCGCGAAGGAACTTCGTCTCACCGACCGAGTAGGGCGGGAAGTTGTAGTGAAGGAGAAACGGTTTCCAGTACTCGTCGATGAGTCCATCGATCTTCTGTTCATCCTGACGCGTGCCGAGGGTCGTCGTGACGATGCCCTGGGTTTCCCCGCGCGTGAACAACGATGAGCCATGCACGCGTGGAAGCAGACCGACCTCGATCGCGATCGGCCGAACCGTCTTGTAGTCACGTCCGTCGACTCTGCGCTTGTCGTCGAGCACCTGCGCACGCATCGTATCGTATCGAAGATCTTCGTACGCGCTCTTGATGTCGCCTTCGAGGTCCGGGAACTCAGTCGAGAGCTCGGCCACGACTTCCTTCTTGATTTCGCTGAAACGATCGTAGCGCGGGTGCTTCTCGGCGATGTTGCACGCCTCGATGACCTTCTTGAGGCCGACCTCTTTGACGCGTGCGTCGATTTTCGGGTCGCGCTGATGCGGCGCGAACGGCCATTTTGCGTGGCCGACCGCCTCACGGACCTTTTCGATCAGCTCGAGCACGCCCTGAACGGATGAGTGGCCGAACTGGATGGCCGCGATCAAGTCCGATTCGGACATCTCGTTCGCTTCGCCCTCGACCATGACGATCGCGTCCTTGGACGCAGCAATGATGAGCTCACACTCGCTGTTCTCTTGCTCTTGGTAGGTCGGGTTCGCGATCAGTTTTCCGTCGACGCGTGCAACGCGGACGCCAGCGATCGGACCTGCCCACGGAAGCGGGCTGATGTGAATCGCAGCCGAAGCGCCAACCATCGCGAGGACATCGGATTGATTGCTCCCGTCCGCGCTCATCACCGTCGCGATGACCTGTGTCTCGCACATGTAGCCATCGGGAAAGAGCGGGCGGCAAGGCCGGTCGATCAGTCTCGAGGTGAGGACCTCGTGGTCGCGCAGCCTGGCCTCACGCTTGAAAAAGCCGCCAGGAATCTTACCTGCGGCGTACGTCTTTTCGACATAGTCGACGGTCAGTGGAAAGAACGGCGCGCCAGGGCGTGCCTCCTTGTTTCCACAGACGGTCACGAGCACCATGGTCTCGCCACAGCTCACCAGGACCGAGCCGGCTGCCTGTTTGGCAATACGGCCCGTTTCGATGGTGATCTCTTTGTCACCAATCTTAACGGATTCTCTGATTATCATCGCTCTCTTCGCCTTCCGCGCGGCACAACCGCGCATGTGGTGCGCGTTGCCATCGAGAGCGGTCTCGGTCCCCGATTCCAGGATTTGAGCCTGGCTCAAACCATCGAAGCGAAGAGCGAACTCCGGACCCGACGCAATGCAACCAACGTTCTACCCGGGACAACGCCCCGGCGCTCAGCTTACTTCCGAATGCCTAGCTCTGAAATGATCTTGCGGTATCGCTCCACGTCCTGGCCACGGACGTAATCGAGAAGCCGGCGTCGCTGGCTCACCATCTTCAGCAGGCCTCGTCGGGAGTGATGGTCCTTTTTATGCGTCTTGAAATGGTCGGTCAGGTAGGTGATCCGCTCGCTCAAAATGGCGATCTGGACTTCGGGCGAACCCGTGTCCGTATCGTGGTTGCGGAATTGACCGATCAGCTCGGACTTTCTATCGGCGGTCAGTGCCATGCGTTACTCGCGCTAATTCTCTTGAAAAGATGGGTATTTCTATGCCTGAAGGGGGCGGAATATGGGCCGGGGCCTGGGGGGCGTCAAGGAGCCGATTGGAGGGGTCAGTCGCAGCGCCAGCGTCAGTGCCAGCGCCAGCGCCAGTGAATCTGTCCTGATACACTGGTCATCGGCGAATTACGACTTACTTTGCTTCGAAATGGCCAACCCCTCCAAGATCCTCGTTTGCCCTGATTGCCAGGCCCCTAACCGGATTCCGAGCTCACGCTTGGCCGACGGCGCCCGCTGCGGCAAGTGCAAGCAGCCGCTCTTCGGCGGGCATCCCATCGCCCTCACCGACCAGACCTTCGACAAGCACCTATCCCGAAGCGGTATTCCCCTCATCGTAGACTTCTGGGCCCCCTGGTGTGGGCCCTGCAAGATGATGGCGCCGTTTTTCGAGCAAGCCGCTGCAGAGTTGGAACCCGACGTCAGGCTTGCGAAAGTCAATACCGACGAGAATCGAGCCCTCGCGATGCGCTACCAAATCAACAGTATCCCGACCACCGCAGTGTTCAAAGGAGGCCGGGAGGTCGCCCGGCAGCCCGGCGCGATGAATCTTCCTCAACTACTCCAGTGGATCAAATCCAATATCTAGCCGCTGGCACTACCACTGCCACTGGCGCCGGCGCTAGCACTGACACTGACCATGCCACCGTCACGGGCCCGCTAAATTCTTGAACATACCTCCAGTAGTTGCTACCCACGTTTGCGGACGCCATTCGACTCGATGGCGAAGGAGGCTGGGTAATGAAGAAAAAGCAGATTCTTTGGGCGATCGTGTTCGGCTCGATGCTGGCGATCACGGGCTGTGGCGACGACCCCGTCGAGAACGGCGGCGGAGCCGGGTCGGGCGGCTCGGCAGGCTCGGGCGGCTCAGGAGGCTCCGGTGGCACAGGCGGCTCGGCTGGTTCTAACGGCACTGCCTCGAGCAGCTGTGAGGCCATCTGCGGCTCCACGTGCTTCTTCGGGGGAATCACTCCCGGCGGTGATTTTGGTTCGTGCGTCAACACCTGCGAGACCGAAGCGCCCGAGCTCAACGACAACTGTGGTCCGCAGTTGGAGAACTATCTCAGCTGCATCGTGGGCGATGATTGCAACATTGCTTCGCTGGACTGCCTGGCCCAAGCCTTAGCGTACACCACTTGCCAAGAGGGTTAGTTGGTTTCCCGCGCGTCAGAGGCCGGACCGGGAGGCGATCAGGTCGATCGCCTTCCTCGGATCGGACTCACCGGTCGCGCCGAGTAACACCACGGCACGTTTGATCCCCAGCTCTTCGAGCTCGGGTAGGGCGTCCGGCCACTTTGCGATTCGCCAGTTCGTCGTGATGTCGATCGACTCAAATGGCCGCCCCGCCTGGGCGGCCATTTCTTTGAGCAGGTTGATCTTTTCGTTGAGCTCTTTCTGCGAATCGCTCGGCGCGTACCAACCGTCTGCGGCGCTCACGACGCGCTGTAGGGTCTTGGTCGACGTGCCGCCGATCAGAATCGGCGGATGTGGTTTCTGTGCGGGAGTCGGATGGCTCTTGAAGCCGTGCCAGGAAAGGAACTCGCTTTCGTGCTCGACCACATCGCCACTCCAAACCTTTTTCACCGCTGCGAGATAGTCGTCGAAGCGCGCGCCGCGCCGTTTGAATGGCGTTCCCATCGCCGCGTACTCCTCGGCGAGCCAACCGATGCCGAGGCCTAGTGTGAGCCGTCCGCCGCTGAGCGCGTCGAGGCTGGCCGTCTGCTTCGCAAAAAGTAGCGGATTGCCCTGCGGGAAGATGTTTACGCCCGTCCCCAAGCGAATTGTCTTCGTCGCGGCCGCCACATGGGCGAGCGAAATCAATGGATCGAGAAACCAAGCCTCCGGCGGAATCCCCATCTTCCCAGAACGGGCGTATGGGTAGGTCGAGTCGTAGTCGGTCGGCACGACGACGTGCTCGAAGGTCCAAACCGACTCGATCCCGGCAGCCTCGGCGTGCTGAGCGACCGCGATCATGTTCTCCGCCGTGGAGGGCCCGCCGACATTGATCGAGACGATTCCAATTTTCATCCCGAATCTCCTAGCGCCTAATCAACTTCTCGAGCTCGTCCAATACGAACGTCACTCCACCGGAGCTCTCGCCTCGAAACGTGCAACCAACTTCTGGTCCGCGAAGAGCATGAGCTTGGAACCGTGAATTTCGTATCGCGTGACGGAGCCGAGGACGGTGAAAAGCTCTTGCTCCTGGCCCATGCCATCGGGGCAGGCCATACGCGTCGCGCCCATCGCACCGAGCGTGAGTGATTGGCCCGAGGTTTGATACGTGCCGAAGAAGCGGTTGCAGCCACCGAAACCGTACGCGCTGGCCTTCTTCGAGTTGAGCTCGAGGTACGGAGCTTTGTCATTCACCTCGACGCTAATCGTTCTTCCGTTGAGCTCGAGCAGCGCCCATGTCGTGTCTTCCAATGTGGCGGGTCCCATGTTTCCACAAGTCTCCCTAGGCCAAGTGCGCACGAAGCGCTGAACGATCAAGGTCGTTTCTTTGCCCCGGCGGTCGACTCTGGGCCTGGAGTCCAATCCACCTTCGAGCGTGACGAGCAGCGGCGAGCCCGACGCGATTTCGGCTTCGCTGTAGGCTTGCTCCAAGGCAGCGTTGTCCCCCTCTTGGGCAACTGGCCAGCGTTGGCGGGTCGCGCAGTCTTCGAAAATGCCGGCGTCAGCCATGTACGAATACATGCCCTGCAGGCTCATCGTCCCCGAGGGGGGTGGAGGTTCGCGCTTTTCAGCCGCGTTGACGGTGTCCTTGCCCTTTTTACACGCAGACATTGCGAGCGCCGCGCCGAGCAAGCTCAGTACGAACACGCGAGTGATTTCTGTCCCCCTCATGAGTCGGGATTTACCACCCGCAGGCCCAAACGCTAAGTGTTTTCGATCATCGCATCCCGTAATGAGCGCTCAGCCCGAAAATGGGATGCGCTCACGCAGCTTCTTGGCGCGTTCGCGCGCAAGGGGGATCTTCGGCTCCTCCGGATGGTCAAGAAGTAGCTGATAGGTGCCCGCGCCCGTCGGCTCGATCGCTCGAATCCGGTCGTAGCGTACGATGAAGCCGCGGTGCGAACGGAAGAAGGCCTCGGCGTCGAGCTCGCCTTCGAGGGTTGCCAGCGTTTTGTCGATCGCAAACCGGTCGTCCGCGGTGACCGCCCATACGAGCTCGTCTTTGACTTCGAAGTAGATCACATCTCCGAGCTCGACGACCACGTATGCATCCTTGCGACGCACGGCGATCCGCTCCAATCGCTCGTGACCGCTCTCAGCCACTCCCGGTTCGCCCCGAACCCGCTCGACCGCTTGACGCAGCCGATCCAGCCGCACCGGTTTGAGCAGGTAGTCTGCAACGCGCGCTTCGAATGCTCGCAACGCGCCTTCGTCGTGCGCAGAGACGATCACCACTTTGAGCTCCGGATGGTTGGCCATGAGCGTTTCGGCGAGCGCAACGCCATCCGGTCCGGGCATTCGTAGATCGAGAAAGGCAACGTCGGGCCGTTCTTGGTCACAGAGCCCTTGCGCCTCGGGCGCGTTACGAGCTTCTCCAACGACTTCGATGTCTTCGCACTGACCGAGCATGAATCTAAGCTCGTCACGGGCGAGGGGTTCGTCGTCGACGACGATCGCACGAATGCTCATTCCGGCTCTCCTTTGGTTTTAGTCTGCATGGGGAGCTCCACGGTCACCAGAGTACCGCGCTCCATCGAAGAAAGCTGGAGATTGGCCTTTCCGTCGTACTGTTGGTCGAGCCGCTTCCGGAGCGTTTGGAGCGCAAGGCCGGAGCCGTGGGTCGATGGTCCCCGATGGGGGCCGTCAGCTTCGTCTTCAACCTCGATGCGCAACCGTTTGCCCATGTCTGATGCCCGAATGGTGATTCGACCTAAACCTTGCTTCGGCGTGATCCCGTGTTTGACCGCGTTTTCGACGATCGGTTGAAGGAGTAGCGCCGGGATGCGCACATCGCGTACGGTCTCGTCGATCGAAGTTTGAACCTCGAGCCGTTCGTCACCAAGCCGCGCCCTCTCGATTGCGAGATAGGCGCACGCATGCTCGACCTCGTTCATCACCGACGCGTCGTGCGGATGGTGCAGCAGGTATCGGTACAGATCGGCGAGGTCTGACACCAGGTTTCGTGCTTGCTCTGGGTCCCTGCGAATGGTCGCTCGAAGCGTGTTGAGCGCATTGAACAAAAAGTGTGGCTCTAGACGGCTGCGCAACGCGGTGAGCGAAAGGGCGTTCGCGGCAGCCTGCGCTTCGACCAGCGCCACGGCCTGCTCTTGACGGGAAATCACCACGAGGGCCACGTTGATGAATAGGGCAACGCCAACGGCGACCCCGGCGAGCTGAGTGGCCAGCGACGGCAGCGCCTCGATGGGATCGGAGCCGGAAAACGCCATCCCCGCCGCTGTCACCGTCAGGCCCGCGATTTGGACGACGGCCGCCGAGCCCAGGACCCGCCAGCCTATGAACATCTGCTCCCGCCGCACCGACATGCGCCCCGCCAACCAGCCGTCGAGAAACGACGCGATCATGGCCCAGGGGAACGCCTCCGGAGCGACGCGCGTCACGTAGAATCCGCCTCCGAGCAAACCGGTCACGGCGCCGGCGCGCGGCCCCCCCAGAATCCCCGCGATCATGATTCCTATCGCGCGAAGATTGAGATGATGCCCCAGCCACTCGAAGCCCATCGTCGAGCCCCAAAGCGAAAACAAGAGGCCAAAGACCACGACGACTGCAATGTCCCGCGGCTGGCCTACGCCCAGAAGGCGGTTACGCAACGGCGGCACGAGCACGCCGAGCAGGCCAGCGGTTGCGATGAGGCTGAGCTTCTCGAAGAGCTCCGGGATCAGCAGCCGGATGTCCACGGCCGGAGCCTAGCAGCGTTTGGGAGCGCGGGCGTGGTCTAGGATTGCTGCCTGCGCTATCGTCGCTCCGATGACCTGCCAACTTTGGTGGCTGCCGTTCTGCTTTTTCTTCTTGGTCCTCTTGGGGTGCGGCAGTGAGATTCGCTCGAAACAGCTCGACGAGCCATGCACCCGGACTGCGCAGTGTGATCAGGGTCAGGGATTGTTCTGCTGTGCGGGTGTCTGCACGCGGACACCTGATGGGGATGTGGATGCTGGCTCGGTCGTCTGCCCCTGAGGGCTAGGGCTCTTGGGGCGCTTCCAAGAGTTGGCCTTTTTGGTTGATGTATTCGAATCCTTTGTGGATCACGAATACCGATCCGTTGTCCGCGCGGATGGTCACGTCCACCATCCCAGGGCTCCATTGCCGGGGCGTAACCGCCAGCAGCGCCTTGTCGTTCTGAATCGACACCTGCGGGGAGCGCAGCTGGCCGAAATAGACCGCGTAGCCAATGTCCAATCGAACGTTCGCGCCAACTACCCGGATGGTCTTACCACCCTGCAGGCCTCCAAAATTTGGATCCACCCGTTGGAAGTCCATCGCGGGCTGGGGTTTCTCGCAGGCGGCCAGTACGAGTACTGCGCCGATGATCACGCCTAGGATGCCGTCGAGCCTTCTCATAGAATCCATGTCAATTTATCACGTTGGGCATCGGAAGGCATGCTTGACATGGGACTGTGCCCATTCGCACACTCACGCTGAAAAAAGGTTGCAGTGACCAAGCAAAACCTCCTCGTCGTCGATGCCGATCCCCGCAGTCTCCGTGTGCTCGAGGTGAGCTTGCGAAACGCGGGCTACAACGTGGCTGGTTGTCCCAGCGTTGGGAAGGCGTTCGAGATCTTGCATGCCAACAAGCCCGACCTGATCCTCTCGGACACGGCCTTCACCGACATGAATGGCTTCGATTTCGTCGAGCAGCTTCGGCAGAATGCGGATTGGGCCGAGATCCCGTTCATGTTTCTATCGAGCGACGGGTCGATCGAAAGCAAGATCCGAGGCCTCGAGCTCGGCATCGAAGACTATCTCACGAAGCCGATCTACATCCGTGAGGTGATCGCCAGAGTCGGCATCGAGCTTGCGCGCCAGGCACGCGCAGGGTTGGCGCACAAGAGCAGCGATTCGAGGACGCGATTCAGCGGCGCACTATCCGAGATGAGCGTCGTGGACCTGCTGCAGACAATCGACGTGAGCCGCAAGTCGGGCGTACTCACGCTCGTGGCCGACGACGGTCAGGAGGGCATGATCTCCTTCGATTCAGGCGCAGTCATCAATGCGACCGTCGAAGATCTCGTTGGCGAGGACGCGGTCTACCGGCATCTGCTCTGGCACGAGGGTACCTTCGACCTCGAGTTCAGAAGCGTGAGTCTGAGTGAGCGAACCGTTCACCGAACGACGCAGGCGCTCTTGATGGAAGGGATGCGCAGGCTCGATGAGTGGAGCCGTTTGTCGGAGCTCTTGCCTGTATTCGACACAGTGCTCGAGGTCGACGCCGAAGTGCTCCGAGAAGGGCTGCAGGAAATGCCCGACGAGCAGAATGAAATGCTCCGGCTCATCGACGGAGAACGGACCATCGACGAAATCCTGCTCGCCCACGGAGGAGACCACGTCGAGGGGCTCCGAAAAGTCGTGGACCTGTACTTCGAGGGGATGGTCCGGGAGGTCGGGCGAAATCAAGACAGCATCCCCATCCTGACCGAGGTGTCGGTGCGCTCGTCGGCCCCGGCTCCCAAAGAAGGGATGCACACGATTCCTGGACCCGCGGGATTGCCGCGGCCTCCAGTCGCCGTGCCCGCTGCGCCGCGCTTGCCGGGCGATGCGGAGGACATCGGGGTAGCCCCAGAATCAGCGTTAGAGCAAGCGCCGGGGCGCTGGTCCGAGCGGATGTCCACACCCGTTTCCTTTCCGTCGCCCGGGTCAAAGGACGGGCCGGTATTGGTCGATGAGTTCATTGAACCGTCCGATCAACCGACGTCCCTTGCGTCAGCGATCGAAGTTCCGTTCGAGGTCGGGTCGGGATGGCAGCCGGCGCCGCCTCTGCTGCCACCTCGGTCTCGTCGAAATACGCTCGGGGGTTTCCAAGCGGCGCGACCGGACAGCTCGATGTACAAGGGCGGAACGAATCTCAACTGGTCGGGTCGTGTTCCAGAAATCGACAAGATCGAAGAGATATCAGGTCGCGAGACCGTCGAGGTAGGGCGGTGGGATCACTCGCTCGAAGAGCTGCGCGAAGACCCCGAGGTGGAAGAGGCGATCGTCGCGATCGACTCCGATCCCCCGCCGGCTGCGTTCGTACGCTCGTCGCCGCCCGGTGCCGGCCCGAGTGTCCCCACGTCCAAGTTGGGCGAGGAAGAGCACCGAGATGCCGTCGTGGACTATCACGAGCCCCCCGAAGTCGACCCGCCCCCGCTCACGTACGAGCAGGTCTTCGAGGCGGAAGCAGCCGAAGCAAACGTCGCTGCGCCCGGCGCGCCTCAGCCAAGGGCGGTCGTTTCGTCTGATTCCCGGCCATCGATGCTGCCTTGGGCGCTTTTGATCTTGGTGCTTGGCGGCGGCGTGGTCGCCTTGGCGTACTGGAAGTCGGTAGGGGAGCCCGCGCCGGTTGCAGCGCCGGTGGCAGCGCCAGCGCCAGTGCCAGTGCCAGTGCCAGTGCCAGCGCCAGTGTCAGCGCCAGTGCCAGCGCCAGACGCCGTTCCGGTCCCGGAACCCTCGATCCCCGATCCACCCAACGCCATCTACCCTCCGACCGGAGCGATCGATACCTACGAAGCACAGCTCGACTTGGCTCGTCGTCTCAAGCGAGGCGCGCGGGCTCTGGCCGCGTATCGACGCGCCATCGAGCTCGAGCCCAGCTCGAGCCCAGCACTCGCCGAGCTTGCTCGCCTCATGTTGGCGAGGAGCCACACGCGAGAGGCGTCTGAGCTTGCCGAACGCGCGACCGCGGTGGACCCATCGAATGCGCTAGCCTGGGTCACGCTCGGCGCCGCGCGGCAGATGCGGGGCGATCGGCAAGGCGCACGGCAGGCCTATCAGAACTGCGTGAAGCTCGGCGAGGGGCAATACGTGTCTGAATGCCGAGCGATGCTGCGCTGACGCTCCAGAGTTCCGGCACAAGTTTCCGAGTAGGGCGCTCGTCCTGCTAAGCTGACCCGATGAAGCGGGGGGTCTCGTGAATCGGTCAGCAGCAGTAGGGATCGCCGTCGTGGGGGCGGGCGGTTGGGGCAAGAACCACGTTCGCAATTACTCGGCCATTCCGGAGGCCGATCTTCGTTACATCTGCGACAGGCACGACGGGATTCGGGAGTCGATGGCTGCGCTCTACCCGAGCGTCGACGTCGTCTCCGATCTTCCCATCATTCTCGAGGATCCGGCAGTTGCTGCCATCGTAGTGGCCACGCACGCGCCTTCTCACTTCGAGGTAGCCGAAGCCGCGCTGCGCGCCGGCCGCGATGTTTTCGTCGAGAAGCCGCTCTGCCTATCGGGAGATCAAGCCGCCACGCTGTGCAGGCTCGCAGAAGAGAGCGGCCGGATTCTCATGGTCGGTCATCTCCTCCTTTATCATCCTGCCGTCGAGCGTCTCAAAGGCCTGATCGATGACGGCGAGCTTGGCGACGTGCTCTACATCTACGCGCAGCGGGTCAACCTCGGGGTCGTTCGCCGAGACGAGAACGCTTGGTGGTCGCTGGCCCCGCATGACATTTCCGTCGCCAACTACCTGCTCGGGTCCTCCCCCAAAGCCGTCAGCGCAACGGGTTCATGCTACCTGCAGTCGGAGCGCGGCATCGAAGACGTCGTGTTCGCGACCCTCCACTATCCAGACGACCGCATGGCACACATCCACGTGAGCTGGCTCGATCCGCACAAGACACGAAAGCTCACGGTAGTAGGAGACAAAAAAATGGCGGTGTTCGACGACACCTCCGCTGACCAAAAGCTGGCTGTGTTCGACAAGGGCGTCGAGCCGCCCGCGACGCTTTCCTACGAGGAAGGCGTTCGTATCCGTACTGGGGACATCTTGATTCCGGCGCTGAAGATGGCGGAACCGCTGCGCCGGGAATGCCTTGCGTTTCTCGAAGCCATCCGAACGCGAAGAGCGCCCGTTGCAGACGGCGTCTCGGGTCTTCACGTCGTTCGGGCGCTCGAAGGTGGCTCTGCGTCCCTGGCCCAGGGAGGCGCGCGCATCGAGCTAAAAAGGGGACGCTGATGAGCGCTCCGTTCATTCATGCTACGGCGATCGTCGACGACGGCGCGCGAATTGGAGACGGCACGCGCATCTGGCATTTCACGCATGTGTCGGCCGGTTCGGTCGTTGGCGCACGTTGCGTCTTAGGGCAAAACGTCTTCGTAGGGCCGGGCGTCGAGATTGGCGACGGCGTCAAAATTCAAAACAACGTGTCGGTGTATCTTGGCGTCGTACTCGGAGATGACGTGTTCCTCGGGCCAAGCTGCGTATTCACGAACGTCCTGACGCCGCGGGCGCACGTCGAGCGCAAGGAGGAGTTCGCGCCCACGCCGGTTGGTAAGGGCGTCACCGTGGGCGCCAACGCAACGATTGTATGTGGACATTCACTCGGCGAGTACGCGCTCATCGGAGCGGGCACCGTGGTGACGAAGGATGTCCCTCCGCATGCAGTCGTGGTGGGCAACCCAGCGCGCCGCACTGCCTGGGCATGCCGCTGCGGAGAAATTCTGCCCGGCGATGGAGTCTGCGCCCGCTGTGGCGATCGATACGAAGTGACGGCCGAGGGCTGTCGATGGGTGAAAAGCCGTGAGTGAAGAAACCATCCCAATGCTCGACGTGATTGGCCAGAACGAGCCGCTGATCGATCGATTGACCGAGAAGGCGGCCGAGGTGATTCGATCGGGCCGCTACATCCTCGGCCCCGAGGTTACCGCGCTCGAACAGGAGGTCGCCGAGTATATCGGCGTCGAACATGCGATCGGTGTTTCGAGCGGAACGGATGCCCTGATGGTGGCTTTGATGGCCCTCGGAATCGGGCAGGGTGACGAGGTCATCACCACTCCGTTCACGTTCTTCGCCACCGGCGGGTGCATCGCGCGCGTTGGAGCGACGCCCGTTTTCGTCGATATCCGACCAGACACCTTCAACATCGACGTCGAGCAGACCGCGGCAGCCGTCACGGAGCGCACCCGCGCAATCCTTCCGGTCCATTTGTATGGTCAGGCCTGCGACATGGAAGGCCTGGTCGAGGTAGCCCGAAAGCACGACCTGCCCGTCATCGAAGATGCCGCGCAGGCTATCGGTACGAAGAGCCCGATCGGACCCGTCGGCAGCCTCGGCGCTTACGGTTGTTTTTCGTTCTTCCCTTCGAAGAATCTCGGCGGCTTTGGGGACGCCGGGCTCGTCACCACTCAGGATTCGGGTTTGGCGGAAAAGGCTCGCGTCATACGCGCGCATGGAAGCAAGCCGAAGTACTACCACGCCGTCGTTGGCGGCAACTTTCGCATCGATGCCTTGCAGGCGGCGCTGCTGCGCGTGAAGCTCACCGAGCTCCGCTGCTGGACTTCGGGCCGTCAACGGAACGCCGCCCGCTACGACGCCGCGTTTTCAGCCTCCGGTTTGGATGAAAGCCTCTTGAGTCCGCCTCGAAGACGTTTCGACGGTCACATCTACAATCAGTACGTAATCCGCAGCTCGCGGCGGGACGAGCTGCTCACACATCTTCAAGAGCAGAAGATCGCGACGACGATCTACTATCCCGTGCCTCTTCATCGCCAGGAATGTTTTGCGTCGCTCGGTTACAAGGAGGGCTCTCTCCCAGTTTCGGAGCAGGCCAGTCGCGAAGTTTTAGCGCTTCCGATCTTTGCGGGGCTCGGTGAAGCGCGTCAGAGCCGCATCATCGACACCGTAATTGCCTTCCTGAAGCGATAGAAGTGGCCATCGCGGCGCCCGCGCCCTAGAGTCAGCAGCACTCGATGATAGCTCGCTACCATGCACCCTTCGCCGAGCAAGGGTCACATACGATCGATTCGGACATCGCCCATCGCCTGTTGAAGATCGCTCTTGTCAAGGGCGGCGACTACGCCGACTTGTTTTTCGAGTACTCGGTTAGCGGGAGCTACATCTACGACGAACAGATCCTGAAATCGGCCAGGCGCGCCGTGTCGATGGGCCTTGGAGTTCGAGTCATGAAGGGCGATGCGACCGGGTATGCCTACTGTGAGGATTTTTCGTTCGATGCGATGAAGCAGGCGGCGGAGACCGCGGCTCAGATCGCAGCCGGCGGGCAAGCGGTTGCGCCGCTTGGGGTGTCGATGCGTGACATCCCCAGCCGCTATCCCGTGGAGGTCGAGTCCCTCGACGTCGAAGGCGAAGCGAAGAAGGCCTTGCTCGAGCGCGCCGATCGGGCTGCGCGGGCCTCCGATGCCCGCGTCATTCGCGTCGAGGCCTCGTTTGCCGAAAGCCTGCGCGAGATCTTGATCGCGAACAGCCTCGGGCACATGGCGCGTGACCGTCAGCCCCTCATCCGATTTGGGATTCGCGTCATCGCAGAGGACGGCGGAAATCGTCAGTCGGGGTCGTCCGGTGGCGGTGGCCGGATGGGGCTCGATTATTTCGACGACAAGACCCCCGAGGCACACGCCGAGCAGGCCGTGCAGCAGGCCCTGGTGATGCTCGAGGCTCGCGAGGCTCCGGCCGGAGAGATGGACGTCGTGCTAGGCCCCGGCGACAGCGGCATCCTCCTGCACGAAGCCGTCGGCCATGGGCTCGAGGCGGACTTCAATCGCAAGAAGACAAGCAACTACTCGGACCGCGTGGGCGAACAAGTCGCAAGCGAGCTGTGCACCGTCGTCGATGACGCTTCGCTACAGGGGTCGCGCGGTTCGATCAACGTCGACGACGAAGGGCAGCTTCCCGCGCGATCCGTTCTCATCGAGGGCGGCATCTTGAAGGGGTACATGCAGGACCGGCACAGCGCTGAGTTCTTCGGTACGAGTCCCGATGGACACGGCCGTCGGCAAAGCTTCCGTTCTCATCCCATGCCGCGGATGACCAACACCATGCTCCTCGGCGGAACGGACGCGCCAGAGGATGTGATTCGCAGCGTCAACCGCGGCGTTTACGCCAAAAAATTTGGCGGCGGTCAGGTCGATATCTCCAATGGGGATTTCGTGTTTTCGTTGACCGAGGGCTACCTGATCGAAGACGGCAGGGTCACCGCACCGCTCAAAGGCGTGAACTTGATCGGCAATGGACCGGAGGCCATGCGCAAGGTGGTGATGTTGGGTCACGACTTCCAGGTGTCCGACGGAATTTGGACCTGCGGTAAGGAGGGCCAGTCCGTTCCGGTCGGCGTGGGTTGCCCCACCATCAAGATCGCCTCGATGACCGTGGGCGGAACGCAGATGGCAGGTGGATGACCAGGGCTGAGGAAGACGCTAGAGCCCTGCGCGACCTTGGGCACTCGGTGGTCGAGCGCGCAACCGCGGCGGGCGCCGATGTTGCGGAGGTGGGTGTACACAGCGGATCTCATCTTTCTGTGAAGGTCCGCAAGGGTAAGCCAGAGCTCGTCGAAGAGGCCGGCTCGCGCGCTCTCGGACTGCGGGTGATGGTTGGAAAGCGCGTCGCTTCGACCTACACCAGCGACTTGAGCGAGGCTGGGAAGCGCAGATTGATCGAAGACGCGATCGAGCTGGCGCGGCTCAGCGAGTCGGATGAGTTTGCAGGTCCGCCCGACCCATCAGACCTGTCCTCGCCGTCGCAATGGAAGGACTTGGACACGTTCGACGAGAGCGTCAGCCAGATTTCCGCCGACGAGGCCCTCGACCGGGCGCTTCAAGGCGAGCGTGCGGCGTTTGATTTCGACCCTCGGATCAGCAACAGCGAAGGCGCTTCGTTCACCCGCGCACGAGGCGTCAGCGCGCTCGTCACCAGCGCCGGGTTCGTCGGGAGCGACTATGGGACCTACGCGTCGATGGTCGTCAATCCAGTCGCCGATGATGAAGGCGGAAAGAAGCGGAGCGGCTATCACTGGACGGCGGCCCGACACGATTCGGACCTCGAAGAAAGCCAGGCTGTCGGGGAGGAAGCGGCCCGGCGCACGATTGCCCAACTCGGGGCGAAGAAACTCCCCACCCAAGAGCTCCCAGTGGTTTTCGACAAAGATGCCGCGCGTTCGATCTTGGGTCTCTTTGCAGGCTGTATTCTCGGCGGCTCGATCTGGCGCAAGAGCTCGTACTTGGTCGATCGCGTCGGCACGCGGGTAGCGAGCGACCTCGTGGACATCGTAGACGATCCGCTGCTCGCGAGGGCGCCGGGCTCCCGTGCATTCGACGGAGAGGGATTGCTATCGCGGCACAACGCTGTCGTCGAATCTGGGATTCTCAAGAGCTACCTGATGGACACCTACAGCGCTCGCAAGCTCGGACTTAGGAGCACCGGCAGCGCGGCTCGCTCCCCGTCCGGCGGCGTCTCACCGTCGAGCAGTAATCTCATTTTGAAGGCCAGCAGCCAGTCCCGAGACGAGCTCCTCGCCGATACCAAACACGGCTTGTACGTCACGGGCATGATGGGCTTCGGCTTCAATGCCGTTACCGGCGACTTCAGCCGCGGAGCCTCGGGCTTCCTCATCGAAGACGGCACACTGAGCCACCCAGTCTCCGAGATCACCATCTCGCTAAACCTCGATGAACTCCTGCAACGAATCGACGCAGTCGCCAACGACCTCGATCACCGCACCGCCGTCGCCTCTCCGACATTCAGAGTCTCCTCCATGACCCTGGCAGGTTCTTAGAGAGAGCAGCGACGACAATTCGTGAACCGTGCGCCGGTATGCCGGAGATCAGGGGTTAGTCCCGCTGCGCCCTCGCGACCATGGCGTCGACGTAGCTCTCCAGCTCTGGGCACTGGATTCCGGTGCCTGCGAGCAGCTCCCGCGCGTTTCGGTCGTCGTAGATCACGTCCGTCTTCAAGTGGTCGAGAAATGCGCGGGTCGTGTTCTGGAAGCGTTGCAAACCCGGCGCTCGCATCAGGGCGGTGGCGAGGTTGAGCGGGTCGTGTTCGCGAGGACTGGGGCGGCCGGTCGCTTCGGCGAAGAGGCGCAGGGCGTGTTGCACGGTGACCGGCTTCGGGTCGACGATATGGAAGGTGCGCCCGACCGACTGCTCGTCGTCAGCGATGCGCAAACCGGCGCGGACCGCGTAGTCGACAGGCACGGCGCTGATTCGCACCCCGGTTCGGCTCGTCGTCGGGATGCGATAATCGTCGGGAGCGCTCAGCAAAAACCGGATCAAGAGATACAGGCCGTTGAGATCTTCAAGCTCGCCGGTGAGTGAATCACCGACCATGATCGCGGGCCGCAGAATGACGATCGGAAGCTCCTCGGCGGACTCGCGAATCATCCGCTCCATGTGGTAGAGGGACTCTTCGACTGGATTTCGAAAGCCCATCGTGTCGTCCAGCTCGGTCTCCTTGACGAACCCTTCGCGATTGCCCGACACCGTGGCGCTCGACCAACAAACGAGTCGTTTCAAGCGCGGAGCGGCCTCAGCAAGCTCGAGGATCTCCGCCGCAGCGCGCACATTGCCGGCTGCCTCCTCCCTGGTTGCAGCCGGATCGGTAATCGACGCGCAGTGGTGAATGACCTCGACACCTTCGGAGAGCACCGCGAACTCCTCGCCGCTCAATCCGAGGTCCATGGAGCGCGGGTCGCCTAGCCAAATCGACACTCGCTCTCGTGCAGATTCAGGAAGTGCGTCGAGCAGTTCCATCGCGCGCTCTTGCCGCCCTTCAGTGACGAGGCAACACACCGAGCGCTCGCCGCGATTCGCGAGCTCTCGCACGAGGTGCACGGCCGGTTGCCTTCCCGGAAAGCCCGTCACGAGCACCGAGCGAATCAGCTTGCCCATCATGCCGACTCCTTTGAAGTGAACCTCGCGACGAGCTGCTCATGAATCGCCGCTACCTGCTCTCGCGTCGAGTCGAGGTCGCCATTGTTGGTCACGACATAGTCCGCGACGGCGACCTTTCGCTCGAGTGGAAGCTGAGATTCGATGCGAGCATTGGCCTCGGGCGCCGAGAAGCCGTCGCGCGCGATCAGCCGAAGCCGCTGGAGCGATTCTTCGGCGCTCACCACGATGAGGGCAGAAAACGCCTCGTATGCGCGGGTTTCTACCAGCAGCGCGGCCTCATAGAGCAGATACGGCGCGGGGCTGTCCTGACGCGCCATGATGTGTTTGGCGCCAGCTGCCCCGATCAGGGGGTGCATGATCGCGTTCAGGGTTTCGCGGGCTTCCTCGTCGCCGAAGACCATCTCGCCGACTTTCTTGCGATCGAGGCGGCCCGCGTCGTCAAGCACCTCTTTGCCAAACTCGTCCACGATCATCTGCAAGCCGGGCGTCCCCGGCTCGACTACCTCTTTCGCCAAGTCGTCGGCGTCGATCACCGAAACTCCGAGGTCGCCAAACATGCTCGCAACGGTCGACTTCCCGCACGCAATTCCACCCGTAAGACCCACAACCGGTTTCATCGCTGCCCAGTATTGAGCATCGTCTCCTTCGGGCAAGAGGATTCGTCCTGTGCTAGGCATGCCGCATGCGTGCGGTCGTTCAGCGGGTCAACGGGGCCAGCGTCACCGTAGAGGGGACGCGGGTTGGGGAAATCGGGCGAGGCCTACTGGTGTACCTCGGCGCGGCGAAGGGTGACGAGCCAAAAGACGTGGAGTACATCTCGGAAAAGATCGCCGGTCTTCGCGTGTTCCCGAACGACGACGCGCGCATGTCTTTGTCTGTCGGTGACGTCGGAGGCGCCGTGCTTGTCGTTTCCCAGTTCACGCTCTTTGGCGACGTGCGGCGCGGTAGGCGACCTTCGTTCGACGGCGCGGCCGACCCGAAAGACGCCGAGCGTCTCTACTTGGAGCTGGTCCAGCGTTTGCGTGGCAAGGGCGTGCCCGTCGAAACGGGCACCTTTCGCGCCAGGATGCTCGTTCAGTCCACGGTTGATGGCCCTGTCACGATTCAAATCGACAGCCGCAAGCTTTATTAGGCTTCGCGTTTTAGACGCGGCATAATCCCAACTCGATGCTGCGGTTCCTCAGCGAGCGACGCGTTTGGGTGGTCGCGGCCTTCCTAGCGTGCGCACTCCTGCTTGGTGTTTGGAGCTGGGGCATGCCCCGCATTTCTGCGCGTGCTGCGGACGTCATTGCGGAGCGCCTCGGTGTCGACACGCAGATAGAAGAAACGAGCCTGTCCTTTGGCGGCGTCGACCTCCGGGGTGTCGAGCTACGAGGTCGACACGGCGGCTTCGTCGCACGCATCGAGCATGTCGAAGCGCGAATGAGCCTCCTCGGTGCGGTCCTGAACGGTGCGCGGTCCGTTCGCGCGCTCTCTGCGCGCGGCCTCGAAGTGACACTGGACCTCAGTCACGAAGGTTTCCGCGACTCGATCGCTCAGCTTCGGAAAGAAGAGCGCGGATCCAAGTCTACGCCGGCACCGCGCGGCAGCAATCCCAAGGGAAGGACGTACGCTCTCGACGGCTTGACCCTGCGTGTGATCGACGCAGACGGGCAGGTCGTATCGATGAACGATGTCAGTCTGCACAAGAACGGTGATGACATGCTGGCGCGCTTCGGGGATGCGCTGCTCGGCGAGCAACGCGCGGACCACGCAAGCATCGGGCCCACCAAGCTCGAGCTCAGGCGCAGTGAGGGAGCGTGGAAGCTTCGCGAGCTCGAGATCCGAGGTGCGAGTGTACGCTCTCTTCGCAACGGCGATGGGGAGTCGACGGACCTCGCGACCCGGCTGCGAAATGCGCTGAGCCAGCTCCGCGCCCTGCCAACGGGCACCGGGACGAAGACCGACACCGAGACCGACACCGAGACCGAGACCGAGAACGGGACCGAGACTGAGGCGCTCCCGTTGGCTGCCGCTCCGAGCGGCGCCCGCCTGTTCGCGCGCTTGACCCCGGATGCCCGTGTCTCCGTTTCCGGCGCTCAAATCGAAAGCCGAACGCCCGCAGGGCACGTCGAGCGAATTCGCGACTTCGGATGGGACTTGAGCGGAGGAGACAACGGCTGGTACCGCGTGGTGGTAGGCGGTCAGACCTCCAATGACGGGGCTTTGAGGATCGACCTCAGCGTCATGCCCAGCGAGGCGCGCGCCGAGGGAAGCATCGAGCTTCGCCGAATCTCACTCTCGATCATCGCACCTTTCGTTCCAGACGTCCCTTTGTACGACGACCAGGTAGGCACACTGAGCGCCGAGCTCGAGCTCGAAGCAAGCTCTCCCGAGCAGATCAGTATTGAAGGGCGCCTACGGCTACGCGAGCTCGCGCTCAATTCCGAGCGCATCGCACCGGAGCCCGTGGGCGACATCAACATGGATATCAAAGGCAAGGGCAGCTGGTACCCTGGCCAGCGCCTTCTTCAAGTCGAGCGGGGCGAGGTCCGCATGGGCAAGGTGGGCGTCCTGATCGACGGCGAGCTCGAACGAACCCCCGAGCACTACCGAGTCGACCTCACCGCGAAGCTTCCACCCACCCGGTGCAATGACGTGATCGGAGCGATCCCCGACGACGTTCTCGGATCACTCGCTCGCTTCGAATGGTCGGGCACTTGGAGTGCGCTGGTGCATGTCTCGCTGGACTCGAGGGAGCTCGAGGCCGCCGAGCTCTCGATTCGGGTTCGAAACCTTTGCCAGTTCGAAAAGACACCCCGTTGGGTACGTGTCGAGCGATTTCAGGGACCGTTTCGGCACCGCGCGATCGAGCCAGACGAGAGCGTGTTCGAAATGCGCACGGGTCCCGGAACTCCGAACTGGGTCGCGTTCTCTGACATCAGCCCCTTCATGACCGCGGCAGCGATCAGTCACGAGGACGGAGCGTTCTACGAGCACGGTGGGTTTGCACCCTGGGCGATTCGCGATGCGCTCGTACGGAATCTACAAGAGGGCCGGTACGTCGTGGGCGCGAGCACGATCTCGATGCAGCTGGCGAAGAACCTCTACTTGCAGCGCGAAAAGACCGTAGCGCGCAAAGTCCAAGAAGTGATTCTCACGTGGTGGCTCGAGAACGCACTCAACAAGGACGAGATCCTCGAGCTCTATCTCAACGTGATCGAGTATGGTCCGGCCGTCTACGGGCTCAGGCACGCAGCGGCTTACTACTTCGGCCGGAATCCGATCGAGCTCAGCCCTGCAGAGTCGGCCTTCCTCGCGTGCATGTTGCCGTCGCCCAAGCGCTATCACGTTTCTTACGAGCGCGGCGCGCTTAGCCACTCGATGAAGAGCAAGATGCGGCGGCTCCTCGAGCACATGGCGAAGCGGGAACGCATCGGCCCCGAAGCGCTCGACTACGGGCTGGCGGAGCTCGAGGACTTCCGTTTCCGTCGGACGGGAGACCCCCTGCCGTCCGCTCGGATACTCCCACCGCTCGGCGCACCCGAGTTTCCCGATCCTCAGGCTCTCGATCCGTTCGAGAGCCTATTCGTCGAGCCCTAGCCGCGTCCGAGTTTGAAAATTCTCGCCTCACCGGAGGCGCCGCCCGTCATTTATTGGGCCGACCCCAACGCTGGGGGTAAACACGTTCGAGGCGCTTGGGTCGTCGATGAATCGACCCTATTTCGGTGCGTCCGAGGGATTATGCAAGGGTTGCTTGGCGTTGGTGGGTTCGTGCGGCTCGTGTTCGTACTCGGTTTACTCATCGTTTCTTCGGAAGCGGCGGCCCAGGAGGAGTCTCCGGGCGTCATCGTGATCACCGCGAGCGACGACGCGAGCTCGGGCGCGGCAATTCGCATCGATGGTGAGCCATCCGGCAACGTGCCACTGCGAAAGACGCTAACGCCTGGCCGGCACCTGGTACAGGTGGGGAAGCGCGGCTTCACGACGTACTCGAAATGGGTGGATCTCGTCGCTGGGCAGGTGGTGACGATCCCTGTCGCACTTCAGCCCTCGGCGCCGAAAACGGGCTCGCTCCTGATTACAGCCGACGTCACGGGCTTGGCCGTGTACATCGATGGACAGCGAAGAGGGGGCACGCCCCTGGTCATCGACGGCCTCAGCGAGGGCGAGCACGTCGTCGAAATCAAGAGCCCCGGAGAGGGTTACCAAGCTTTTTCCCAGGTCGTCACCGTCAAGCCCGACGAGCGAACGACAGTCGACGCCACGATCCGACTTGCTCCCGACCTCGGTAGTCTCCGCGTGATCGCAAACGTGCCGGGTTCGATCATTCGTCTCGACGGGATCGAGATCGGGGTAGCCCCTGCTGCCAAGGGCGGCCTCTCGCCTGGCGAGTATCTCGTCACCGCCGAGGCGAGCGGATACGAGAGCGTCACGCAAACCGTGACGGTGATCGCCGGTCGCGAGCGGGTCGTCTCACTGAGATTCACGACGCCGAGCACGGAGATCCCACGCATCTTCGTTCGCGCCAACGTTCCCGAGGCACTCGTGACGATCGATGGAGAGGAATACGGCAACCCGCCGATCACCATCGAGCCTGCAGACATCGGCACCCATTCCGTGGTCGTGCGGGCGCCGGGCTATCGTGAGGTGCGCCGTACTTGTTCCGTCGGGCGGAGCCGCAACTGCGAGATCTACGCCGAGCTCAACGTGCTTGGCGTCCCGGTTCGAGTCGAGGCCAACGTGTACGATGCGCAGCTCTACGTCGACGGCGAGCTTCGTGGCCCCGTGCCCTGGGAAGGGGATCTGGCTGCCGGAATCCATCAACTGGAGGTCCGAGCCGAGGGCCACGGAAACCACGTCGAGCAGATTCGGCTCCAGAAGTCGCCGCGCGTCCGACTGATACAGGTGATTCTCACCCCTGCCGTCATCCCCGCCGAGCCGACAAAGGGACACAGGGCAGTCGACCGCAAAGACTCCCTGCGCGACACCGTCACCCACGCAGGCGCGCCGAATCCGCCGGGCGTGGCCACCCTCAATTTCTCGACGGGATGGCCCTGGTTGGCTTGGGTTGGCTTGCGCGCCGGGCTGACGGATTTCCTCGACGTCGGCATTTCTGTGCAAACGTTCGGGCGACTGACGGATTTCACGCTCAGCACGAAGGCGGGATGGCGGGTTTCCCCAAACTTCTCCGTAGGTGGAGATCTCCAAATTGGCGGCGGAATCGGGCCCGCGCGGCGGGACCTGAGCGGCGACAGGCATCCGACCAACAACTTTTTCATCAGCTTGGACGCAATCTTCAGTGTTCACTTCCCGCCTCATGGCGCCTTCTCGGTTTGGATCGCCGGCGACTTCAACAGCGATCGATGGGACTTCAACGGTCGCAATAGCAACGACGCCGTGAGAAGCTCCCGGGAGAACTTCCTGCGCGCCAGGCTCGGCGGCTCACTGGAAATTGTCGTGACGAAGAAGTGGAACGTTTGGATTGAAGTCGAGGGTATCGTGGCCGGAAAACGCCGGCCCATTCTCGGTGACATCTTCGGAGGCAGCCACCCGGACTCGCTCGTCTATGGGCAGTTGGGCGCGACGTTCAAGTTCGGTAGTCCCAAGGAGGGTTCGTGATCGACGGCCACTTCATCGTAATTGAAGGCATCGATGGATCGGGAACGACGACGCAGTGCGCGCTCCTCGCAGACCGCCTCACCGAGAGAGGACTTCCCGTCCACACCACGCGCGAGCCGAGCGACGGACCCATCGGCGTCCTCATTCGTCAGGTCTTGACGGGGCGGGTAGTCGTCTCGGGCCGCCAAGGCGCCCGGCCGTTCAACTGGGCGACCATGGCCACGTTGTTTGCGGCCGACCGTCTCGATCACCTCGAGGCCGAGGTGATTCCCAACCTGACCGACGGGGTCACGGTCATCTGCGATCGCTACGACCATTCCTCGGTCGCCTACCAAACGGTGAGCGGTGGGGGCGGTGAAGACATTTCCAGCTGGGTGCGCGAGCTCAATCGGCACGCCAAGCGTCCCGACCTGACACTTTTGCTCGAAGTCGACCCCGCTGCTGCAGCAAGCCGTCGCGAGACGCGATCCGGCAGCCCGGAGCTGTACGAAGTCGACGAAATGCAGGTCGAGCTTGCCGAGTTCTACGGGAAAATCGACGAACTTTTTCCAAATGATACCATTCGACACATCGATGCGAACTGCGGCATCGAAGCAGTGGCCGAGGCGATTTGGGCTGAGGTCATGGCACTGCGAGGAGAATCCACATGAGCCGTTACCTGTTTCTGCCGTTCGCCGTTCTCTTGGTCGCCAGCATTGCGGGCTGCGAAACCACCAAGCTGCAGCGAGACATGCTGGAGGACTCCACCTGGGAGACCTCGGAGGGCGAGGAGGACTGGGACGCTGAGACCAAACGTCGGAGTCGCAAAGAGAGGAAGCAAGACGAGGCTTGGGAGAAGAAGAACGCTCCCATGGAGGCGGTACCCGCCGCTGAAGAGTCGAAGCCCGAGAGTAATCTCGATCAGCCGTATCAGCGCGTGACCGAAGGCGTCATCGCGCGCACCGCGCTCTTGCCCGTCCTCGACGATGGCCTTGGCCGCTTCTTACAAAATGTTCAGATGGAACCAAAGTTCCACAAGGGCGCCTTCGTGGGCTTCCGCATCCTCAGCCTGTTTCCCGGTGAGCCGGCGTTCGCATCGCTCGACCTTCGTCCCGGGGACACGGTCACGCACGTCAATGGCAAGCCGATCGAGCGGCCCGAGCAGGCCATTGCGGTCTGGGAGGCGCTGCGCACCGCTTCGGATCTCATCGTCGACTATCGGCGAGATGGCGAGGCCCACGCGCTGCGATTTGCAATCGTTGACGAGGGCTGAGTTCGACTCCATCGTTCCGCGGTGCGGTCCGCCAATCATTTCGCCGTCAATCGTCGTTTCGCCATCGGGGCCTCCGCGCTTCTGGCGTACACCGTCGCGGTCGTGCTCTGGGGCGCCTACGTGCGTGCGACGCTGTCCGGTGACGGCTGTGGCGACCATTGGCCCTTGTGCAATGGGGTGGCCATCCCGGTCGACCCTTCACTCAAGACGATCATAGAGCTCACCCATCGGGTGACGTCAGGTCTATGCTGGATTTGGACCTTCGTGATGTGGGTCGTCGCGCTGCGCGTGTTCGGGCGCGGTCGGGCGACTCGTTCCGCCGCAGGTTGGAGCCTGTTCTTCATGACGACTGAAGCTCTGGTTGGCGCAGGCCTCGTTTTGTTTCGCATGGTGGCCGACAACCCTTCGACGGCGCGGGGGGCCTGGATGGCGGCCCATCTGATCAATACCTTCCTACTGCTCTCGGCCCTCACCTGGATGTCCTACAGCGCCTGGCGTGAAGGAGGGGCGCGTTTCCCGAGCGACACGAGGTCCCGCTGGGTGCTTGGCGGGGCGGCGGCAGTCGTCTTGTTCGTGGGCGTCAGTGGCGCGATTGCAGCGCTGGGCGACACGCTCTTTCCGGCGTCGAGCCTGCGCGTCGGGTTGCGTGAAGATTTCTCACCGACCGCGCACATCTTCTTGCGCCTTCGCCTCTGGCATCCGGTGATTGCAGTACTCGGCTCGGGCTATTTGATTTGGCTAGCCGCCGACTTGCTTCGACGCAGGCCTCATCCGCCGGTACGGAAGTTGGCAATCATCCTCGGTGGCCTGGTGCTGATCCAAATAGCAGTGGGGCTACTCAACGTCGCACTTCTTGCGCCCGTGCCAATGCAGCTCGCGCATCTCCTCGTCGCCGACGCCACGTGGATTACCTTAACCCTCCTTGCACTTTCCTCACTGCCCCCCATCTCCAGTGCTAACCTGGTGCCGTGAGCGATCCATATCTCGGCAAAGAGGTGGCAGGGCAGTTCCGCATCGTCGAGAAGATCGGCAAGGGCGGCATGGGCGCGGTCTATCGGGCTGAGCAGCCCGACATGAATCGCTACGTGGCGATCAAGATTCTCCACTCACGTTATCTCACACGAAGCGATTTGGTTTCTCGATTTCGTCGTGAAGCACGGGCCATGAGCCAGCTCTCGCATCCGAACACCGCGCGTGTGTTTCTCTACGGTCAGCTCGACGACGGTGCTTGCTACTTCGTGATGGAGCACCTCGTCGGCCAAAACCTCGCTCAGCTGGTCCGTTCGGAAGGCGCGATGAAGCCCAAGCGCGCGGTCCGCATCATGGCGCAGGTCTGCGGTGCGCTCGAAGAAGCGCACCAGGCGGGGATCATCCACCGCGATCTCAAGCCGGAGAACGTTTTCGTGACGAGCCAGGGGGGCATCCGCGACTTCCCAAAGGTCCTGGACTTTGGCCTTGCGAAGGTGACCGAGCGGCAGATGCGGCCTGGCTCGATGGTGCTCACTCAGCAAGGCATGGTGTTCGGCACGCCGGAGTTCATGAGCCCGGAGCAGGCCCACGGAAAGACCCTCGATGCCCGCTCGGACATCTACTCGTTGGGGGTCATCCTTTACGAGCTGCTCACGGGAAAGCTGCCGTTCGATGCGAAGCAGCCAATCGAGTACATCCAGCTGCACGTCAACGCGACGCCCATTCCGTTTGCGCAGCGCCTTCCGGATGCGGTTTTTCCGCCGGGACTCGAAGAGGTGGTCATGACCGCACTGGCCAAGAAGCCCGAGGAGCGATACGCGTCAGCAGCCGAGTTTGCCGCGGCGCTCGAGCGTGTCCTCCAATTCGAGGCTGGGGAGCGGGGCTCGATTACGCTTCCGACCCCCATTCCAGCGGCGCCCGTGCCCGAGCCCGCACCGCCCATCGGAGCGCCTCGGAGCGGAAGAAAACGCACGCCGATCTGGGTCGTGCTGAGCCTCGGCATCGTCCTCGCGGTGGCCGGTGTCGTCGCGCTTCTGGCGGTCTTCGGCCCAGGTTCTTGAGCGGTTCCAAAGCCATTCTTGACCCGCCGGCGCCCTGGCCCTAGGCCGCTGACTTCTGGGAGTTGACCGTTTCGCAGCGGAGGGTCAGAGTCCGCGCCCGCTTCCAACCAGGGACCACCATGACCGTAGCGATTCGACAAGCCACGATGATGCTGACCGTGCGCGACCTGATCGCACTGACCAAGCCGAGAATCACGCTGATGGTTCTGGTGACGGCGGCCGGCGGAATGTGGCTTGCGCCGGGCTCGCTAGGCCTGGGCTCGATGACGGTGATGCTGCTCACGACCGGCATGGTCGTTGGCGCGGCCAACACGCTCAACTGCTACTTGGAGCGCGACACCGATCGCTTGATGACCCGGACCGCGAGTCGCCCGCTGCCCGATCGCCGGCTCGAACCCTCCTGGGCGCTGATCCTCGGGGTTCTGATGGGCCTCTTCGCGGTGCCGACCCTCACCCTCGCGGTCAACCCCATGACGGGCCTGCTCGGTTTCATCGCCCTGGCGAGCTACGTGGCGATTTACACGCCGATGAAGCAATACACCCCGGCCGCGCTTTTCGTCGGAGCAGTGCCCGGTGCACTACCACCCCTCATGGGCTGGACGGCGGTCACTGGCAGCATCGATCTGCCGGGACTTGTCTTGTTCGGCATTTTGTTTTTCTGGCAGATCCCGCACTTCATCGCGATCTCGATCTTCAGGCAAGAGGAGTACGAACGCGCCGGCCTCAAAGTCTTGCCGTCCGTTCGCGGCATTCGCGCGGCCAAGGTGCAATCCGCGGTCAACGCAGGCCTGCTCTGGGCAGTTTCGCTCCTCCTCGTTCCCTATGGCCTGGCCGGCAGCTTGTACTTCGCGGCTGCGATGGTTCTCGGCGCCTACTTCTTTTGGATGGCGCTGCGTGGCTTCAAGGCCGAGGATACGAACGCTTGGGCCAAGAAGTTCTTCTTTGCCTCCCTCATCTACCTCACCGGTCTGTTTTCGGCCCTGATTGTCGATGCGCTCTAAGGCACTCGGTCTCGCTCTGCTCACGGTCCTCGCCGTCGTTGGCTGTTCGAAGCGAAGCGCAAAGGACGTCCCCGTTCTCGGTCAGCTCCCAGAGTTCTCGCTCGTCGACCAAAACGCGGAGGCCTTCGATCGCGACGCGATGGAAGGCAATCTATGGGTCTCGGCCTTCGTGTTCACCCATTGTCGCTCGACCTGCCCGAGGATCACCGCCCACATGAAGGGGCTTCAGTCCCGGCTTTCGGACGTTCCGAGTGCCCATTTCGTCTCGGTCAGCGTGGACCCCCGGAACGATACCCCGGAGGTCATCAAAGCCTACATGACGAAGAACGAGCTCGACGAGAGCAACTGGCGCTTCGTAACCGGCGAAGACGAGGCGATTCGACACGTCGTCGTCGACGGCTTCCGGGTCGGGCTCGGGGACGCGGACAGCAAGGCGGCGGGCGCCGAGGACATCATGCACTCGAACTCCTTCGTATTGGTGGACGACAAGGCTCGGGTCCGGGGCTACTACCGCGCCAACAACGACGGTATTGGCGAGCTCGAACGCGATCTCAGGGCTCTGGCCGCCCCCGTGCCATCCAACGAGCATTGATAGCGCCACGCTTCGGTGTTAAGCCCGCGGCATGAGTGAACCCATCCCCGTCGCGCAACGACTCAGCGTCGTCAAACCTTCTGCCACCGTCGCGGTTGCCCAGCGAGCGCGCGAGCTGAAGGCGCAGGGCATCGATGTGCTTTCCTTCAGCGTGGGTGAGCCGGACTTCGATACGCCCGCGCACATTCGCGAAGCCGCCAAGAAGGCGATCGACTCGGGAGCCACCCGCTACACCGCGGCGCGGGGGACGGTTGAGCTTCGCGAAGCGATCTGCGAAGCCTCGGCCAAGCGCCGTTCGGGGGTGACCTACGATCCTTCCGACGTCGTCGTCTCGGTCGGCGCCAAGCACACGCTCTTCAATCTGGCGTTGGCTCTTTACAACGAAGGCGACGAGGTTCTGATCCCGGCGCCGTACTGGGTGAGCTATCCGGAGCAAGTCCGGCTTGCCGGTGCGGAGCCCGTGATCGTTGAGACGACCGAAGAACAAGGTTTCCGCATGACGCCCGAAGCGTTGCGCGCCGCGATTACCCCCAAGACCAAGGCGCTCATCCTCTGCTCGCCGTCCAACCCCACCGGCGCGGCGTACTCTGGCGAGCAGCTTCGTGCGCTCGCCGATGTTGCGGCCGAGCACAACTTCTGGATCATCGTCGACGAGATCTACGGACAGCTGGTGTACGGAGGGTTCGAGCAGAAATCGATCGTCGAGGTCGCACCCGAGCTCAAGGATCGCATCATCATCGTCGACGGCGTCAGCAAGACCTTTGCAATGACCGGCTGGCGCATCGGCTGGATGCTCTCCCCGGCGTACGTCGCGAAGGCATGCGAGAAGATCCAGAGCCAGTCGACCACGAATCCGAGCTCGGTCGCTCAAAGTGCCGCAATCGCTGCGCTCCGCGGCCCCTGGGAGCCGATGGAAGAGATGCGCCAAGCGTTCGAGGCGCGCCGAAGCATCATCGTCGAAGGGCTCAACGCGATCGACGGGATCAGCTGCGGGATGCCCGAAGGCGCGTTCTACGCCTTCGCCAACGCGCAGGGCCTCATGGGCAAGCAGGGCGGTGGCAAGAAGCTCGAAACCGACCTCGACGTCGCTGGCTATTTGCTGGAGGCAGCGCGTTGCGCCGTCGTACCCGGGACTGCATTTGGCGCACCCGGCTTTCTGCGCATTTCGTACGCAGCGTCGAACGACATGATTCGCGAGGGCCTGAAGCGAATTGGCGAAGCGGTTGCGAAGCTGAAGTAGGCAGCGACAGTGTCAGTGGCGCCGGGCCTGCGCGATCGCCGCTCGCGCGAGTAGCGCGACCCCCAGCACCGTCAGCAGCATGGCGCTTGGCGTCCTCGGGGCGTAGCCGGCGCTGAGCAGCAACAAAAGCGCTCCGCCCAGCTGCCGGCGAACCGTATATTTCGACATGATCGCTGCGACGGTCACCGCCGCGCCCACGCTCAACGGGATCGCATAGAGGATGAAGTCCCGGTCGGGCAAGAAGTCGAGTCGCAGTGCGCCATAGAGTAAATCGGGCAGGTCTCGCCCGACCGCGTGCTTCCAGACGATCATCCCCGCCGCGACGGCGCCTGCGGCCACGGCGGCCCCGGCGATCGTCGTCTTGCCTCGCGGCTCCCGCCAGGGAATCGAGATCGCGAACCCGATTGCGATGGGTGTGGCCAGATAGGCCATCTCGCCAGACCAACGAAACGCGTTCGAGAGACGCTCGGTGTGCTCCCAGTACGTGCGCTCGCCGACCAGGTTCACCACGGTCGAGACGATGCCACTCAACGCCGCGACGAGCGTCAGCACCAACGCCACCGCGACGGGACGGGTGGAGCGCCAGTGCATGCCAGCGAGGACTAGGAGCAGAATCGTCGCATGGGCGAAGCCTGCGACCACGATGACGAGCTCGGGTCGGGTCCATGCGCGTGGCAAGAACGTCATCAGGGTGACGATGGGAATCAGAAGCCAGCCGAAACTGGCGATGCCCACGCGTGCGGAAAACGGCAGTCCGCTCCTGGGCGATGAAAGCGATGCCAGGCAGAATCCCAAAGCGACGAGGGCGCTCACCACACTGAGATTGCGTGCGAAGCCACCCCAGGTGTCGAGTCGAACGAGCGCTTCCGTCGACCAAGTTTCGTGCCCCAGGAGAATCAGGACCCGATTGAGGATCAGGTCGGCGAAGGCCGCGGCGCCTGCCATCCACGCGAGCGGAGGGGTGGCAGCGAGGTAGGGCGACCCTTGCTCTTCTACGGGCGTGACGGCGGCCACGGCGGCTAGCGATGAGTCGATGCTCTCGGTCAAGATTCAGGGACCCTACGCGGGCAATCTAGCGTATTCAAGGCTCTCTGCTAGAACCTGGCAGATGACCACCGTCCGCAACGACTGGACAAGAGAAGAGGCCCGTGCGCTTCACGATCTGCCGCTGACTGACCTCCTGTTTCGGGCGCAGGAAGTCCATCGTGCCACGCAGCCACGCGACGCGGTCCAACTCTGCTCGCTTCTATCGATCAAGACCGGAGCCTGCCAAGAAGATTGCTCGTATTGCCCACAGAGCTCGAAGTACGACACCGGCGTCGAAGCCGAGCGCCTGATGGATGTCGCCGACGTGCTCGGCAAGGCGCGTGAGGCCAAAAAGGCGGGCGCCAGCCGTTTTTGCATGGGTGCGGCGTGGCGGAGCCCAAAGAAGGGGAGCCGGCAGTTTCAGCAGGTTCTGGAAATGGTGCGTGGGGTGCGCGCGCTCGACATGGAAGCTTGCGTAACCCTCGGAATGCTCGATGACGAACAAACTCGAGAGCTCAAGGACGCCGGCCTCACCGCGTACAATCACAACCTCGACACGTCCGAGGAGTTCTACGGCGAAATCATCACGACCCGCACGTACAAAGACCGCCTCGACACCATCGCTCGAGTCGCAGCCGCAGGGATTTCCGTTTGCGCTGGGGGGATCATCGGCATGGGCGAAAGCATCGACGACCGCGTCGGCATGCTCGTCACACTCGCCAACCTTTCCCCGCAGCCCGAGAGCGTTCCGGTCAATGCTCTCGTCGCCGTCCCTGGCACTCCCCTGGGCGAACGGAAGCCGGTCGATCCACTCGAGCTCGTTCGCATGTGCGCCACCGCGCGCATCATGATTCCTGGGGCGCGTGTGCGGCTCTCGGCCGGGCGGGCTTCATTGAGCCGCGAGGCCCAGCTGCTCTGCTTCATGGCAGGCGCCAACAGCGTATTCTTTGGAGACAAGCTGCTGACGACCGGGAACCCGGACCACGACGCGGATATGAGCCTGCTCCGCGATGCAGGGCTTTCCGCCCTGGTGCCGGCGTCTGACGCCGCCGAGTAGGGCTTGCGGACTGAAATCATTGAGCTTTCGGGGCGTCGCACTATTGAATTTGATTTGCAACATCTATCGTTTATAAAGGAACCATGCTCGTGTGCCACTGCCATGCGGTCAACGACCGAACGATTCGCCAATGCGTGAACAACGGCGCGCGAAGCGAGGACGAGGTGCGCCAGGCCTGCGGTGCGGGTTCTAGCTGTGGGAGCTGCAGGCCGGCGATCGACCGCCTGATCGAGCTTCACCACGACTCACAGAGCGGAATCGACGTCAGCGGCGCGCAGGGCTGACCTCGCACTGATAACGCATTTCAAGTTCAGCTTGCGCGCATTGCCATGGGCAATCGCCGTCTCTATGCTCGCTCGAAGGAAGATTCATGAAGGGCAACGACGAAGTCATCACCGTGCTCAACGAGGTGCTCACCTCGGAGCTGACGGCCATCAACCAGTACTTCATTCACTCGAAGATGTGTGAAGACTGGGGTTTCCACAAGCTCGCCGCGAAAAAACGCGAAGAGTCGATCGAGGAGATGAAGCACGCCGACATCATCATCGCCCGAATTCTCTTCCTCGAAGGCGTTCCCAACATGCAGCGCTACTTTCCGGTCAAGGTTGGCGAGGATGCCATCGAGCAGCACCGGCTCGATCTCGAGGTCGAGTACGACGCGGTGAAGCGGCTGAATGCCGGCATCGCCACCTGCGTGGAAAAGCGTGACAACGGTACACGCGACCTTCTCGAAATGATTCTTCAGGAGGAAGAAGCGGGCATCGACTGGCTCGAAGCGCAGCTCCATCTCGTCGAAATCATTGGCAAGGAGCGATACCTCTCCGAGCAGATGGGCGACGGCGCCTAGCCCCAGCTCCTCTGCCTGCTAAAAGCTTAGCGATGAACGCGCATCCGCTCGCTGGTCAGCCCGCGCCGTCAAACGTTCTCGTCGACGTGGCAAAGCTCATCGCTGCGTACTACGAGCAAAAGCCAGACCTCGATAAGCCCAGCCACCGAGTGAGCTTTGGCACTTCCGGGCACCGGGGTTCGTCGTTTCGCCGCAGCTTCAACGAGGCTCACATCCTCGCCACGACGCAAGCGATCTGTGACTACCGCCTGGCCGAAGGGATCGACGGGCCGCTCTTCATCGGCATCGATACACACGCGCTATCGGAGCCTGCTGGCAGGACCGCGCTCGAGGTCCTCGCCGCCAACGGCGTCGAGACCTGCATGGCGCCGGAAGGTCATTTCACGCCAACGCCATCTATTTCGTTTGCGATTCTCGAACACAACCGAAACAGCTCGCGCGACGGCGACGGTATCGTCGTCACGCCGTCCCACAATCCGCCCGAAGATGGTGGCTTCAAGTACAACCCGCCGCACGGTGGTCCCGCCGACACCGAGGTCACCTCGTGGATCGAACGCAGGGCCAATCAGCTCTTAGCTTCCGGTTTAAAGGATGTGCGACGAATTCCGTACGAGGCAGCGCTTGGCGCGGATACCACCCACCTTCACGATTTCATCACGCCCTACGTCGAAGGGCTCGAGACCGTCCTCGACATGCATGCGATTTCAAGCGCGGGGCTTCGTATCGGCGTCGACCCGATGGGCGGTGCCGGTATCGAGTACTGGCCTCGAATCGCCGAGCGCTACGATCTCCGGCTCGACATCGTGAACGATGTCATCGACCCAACGTTTTCTTTCATGACGCTCGATCGCGATGGGAAAATCCGCATGGATTGCTCTTCGCCGTATGCGATGGCGAGTTTGGTCGATCTCCGAAATCAGTACGACATCGCGTTTGGCAACGACACCGATTTCGATCGGCACGGCATCGTCACCAGCAGCTGGGGGCTTCTCAACCCGAATCATTATCTCAGCGTCGCGATCAGCTACTTGTTTACCGAGCGAAACTGGGATGAACGAGCGGCGATCGGGAAGACGCTCGTGAGCAGCGCGATGATCGACCGGGTCGCCAAAGACCTGCGCCGACGGCTTGCCGAGGTGCCCGTCGGCTTCAAGTGGTTCGTGCAGGGCTTGCTCGACGGCTCCTACGGCTTCGGCGGAGAGGAAAGCGCAGGCGCCTCGTTCCTGCGCAAGGACGGCAGCGTTTGGACGACCGATAAGGACGGCATCCTTCTGAACCTCCTCGCCGCGGAGATCACCGCCACGACCGGCCAAGACCCAGGCGAGTGTTACCAGAGCCTCACGAGGCAGTTCGGCGCACCGGTCTACGAGCGCATCGACGCGCCCGCAACGCCGGAACAGAAAGCTGCCCTCACGGGAATGAGCGAGTCGGATCTCGAAGCTTCGGAGCTCGCCGGCGAAACCATTAGACAAGTGCTCACCATGGCGCCGGAGAACGATGCTGCAATTGGTGGCCTCAAGGTCACGACGGAGAATGGCTGGTTCGCCGCTCGACCGTCCGGCACCGAAGACATCTACAAAATCTACGCAGAAAGCTTCGTGGGCCGCGAGCACCTCGCGTTGATTCAAAAGGAAGCCAAGGATCTCATCGGCCGGGTGTTCGAAAAGAACGCGACGGCTTGAGGGGCTAGCCCAATCGTGTCTAACTCCGCCGCGTGTTAGCCCTCGTAACCGGTGGAGGCGGCCGTCTCGGCAATGTCTTGGTTCGAACGCTCCTCGAGCGAGGGCAACAGGTGAGGGTTTTGGAGCCAGGTTCCTTGCCCGAGTCCCTGACCGACCTCGATATCGATTTCTTGTCAGGCTCGGTGCTCGATGCAGCGGACGTCGCCCGCGCCGTGGATGGCGTGGACGTTGTCTATCACCTCGCCGCGAAGATTGACCTCAGCCCCAAAAAAGACCCGATGATGTACAGCATCAACGTCGACGGGACGCGAAAGGTCGTCGACGCTTGTCTGGCTCGCAATCTCAGGTTGGTTCACACGAGCTCCCACCATGCGCTCGTGCGCGAGCCGCTCGATCAGCCGCTCACCGAAGAGAAACCGCTCGCACTCGACGAGAAGTGTGAATATCACCGCTCCAAAGCCATCGGCGAAACGATCGTCCTCGACGCCTGTGAGCGCGGGCTCGACGCGCTCATCGTGAACCCCGGGTCGATGATCGGCCCGCACGACTACGAGCCGTCCATGATCGGTGCAGCGCTCATCGACATGTACTTCGGCCGCGTCCCCGTCTTGCTCGACCTGCTGAGCGACTACGTCGATGTGCGAGACGTTGCCGACGGCATGATCGCGGCTTCGGAGAGGGGCCGGCGCGGGGAGCGCTACTTCCTCACCGGCGACGTCATTCCCATCATGCAAATGGTGTCGCTCTATGGAGAGCTCACAGGCGCCAAGGTTCCGACGCGCGCGTTGCCGCTGTGGGTAGGTTGGGCCTTGCTGCCATTCTCGCTGCTCGGTAGCGCCATTACCAAGAAGCAGCCGTTCCTCACGGCCGACATGCTCAGGGCCAGCGTTTCGAATGAAGTGGTCTCGCACGACAAGGCGCATCGCGAGCTCGGGTACACGATTCGTACGCTCCGCGAGTCGCTCACCGATGCGGTCGCTTGGTACCGGAAACGGGGCTGGCTCCTCGTATGAAGTGGGTTTCGCCGTTGACATGCGGCTCGTGCTACACATGAATCAGCCATGAGCGGAAGAGAGCCCAAGCGCCATCAAGACCTCGAGGACGTGATCGACGTGATCGCTGGGTCTTACAACGGCGACGAGGAAATCAACAACCTCGATAGCGCCGCCCTTCCAAACAAGCGCGCGGTCGTCACGGCTTTCAATCACATCACGCCCGTGCTCTACATGGGTTTCTACACCACCCGTGCTCTCAACCGGACCAATCTCCGCTACGCGATCAGCGAGCACCTCTACCCGGCCCAAGACATACTGGTCGAGCAGATCGATCGCGCGATTCGCTACCAAGAGCGCATGGGGCAGGTGTCCGACAAGAAGCCCGAAGGCTGGAGCGAAGATGTCGTCTTACGTCTCTTCCAGAAAATCCCCGAGCTTCGGCGTGTCCTCAATACCGACATTCGAGCGGCGTACGACGGAGATCCGGCTGCCGCCAGCATCGAAGAGGTGATTTTCAGCTACCCGAGCGTGCAGGCCATCACTGCGTATCGCGTCGCCCACGAGCTCTGCATGTCCAACGTTCCCATGATTCCCCGAATCATCACGGAGCACGCGCACAGCAAGTCCGGCATCGACATCAACCCCTGCGCGCAGATTGGCGAGAGCTTTTTCATCGACCACGGCACCGGGGTGGTCATCGGTGCAACCGCCGTCATCGGCCGCAACGTAAAACTTTACCAGGGCGTGACCCTAGGCGCTCTCAGCGTTGCTTGGGACGAGGCGCGCGGATGCCATGCCACGAAGCGGCACCCGACCATCGAAGATGACGTGACGATCTACGCCGGCGCCTCCATTCACGGTGGCGACACCATCATCGGGAAAGGTTCGGTGATCGGTGGCAACGTCTGGCTCACCAAATCCGTTCCGCCCGGGTCGAAGATTTTCGGCCGCGCAAAGTAGCGAATCGGGCCAGTTAGCCGGCTTCGCCGAGCTTCTCTTTGACCTTGTCGTAGACCGCTTTGAGGTTGGTTAGTTCGCTGAGCTCGTCTTCACCGATGGTGATCTCGTAGTCCTTCTCGACATCTGCAACGATCTCGATCGCCATCATGCTGTCGATTCCCAAGTCCGCGAACAGCGTATCCTCGGGGATATCCTCGACTTCCGTCACCTCGGTGATGATCTGCCTCAGCTCGTTTTTAAGCTTGTCCGACATGCCGCCCGTATATGCTTGCCTTCCCCAACAGCGTCAAGCATTTGAAAACTGGCCGATCGGCCTGTTTCGAATGTGGTATGGAACCGAAATTACGGTACATTTGGGCCCGCAGGTCATATGAGCTGGATTACCGAAAAGGCGCACGCCGAGTTAGCGCGCGTGCGCGACGCGCAAGCCAAGAAGATCTATCCGTATTTCCGCCCGTTCGAGTCGGGAGGGCTGCACACGACGATCGCCGGGAAGCCAATCGTCAACTTCAGCTCCAACGACTACCTCGGCCTGACGACCCATCCAAACGTCAAGGAGGCCGCCAAGGCCGTCATCGATCAGTTCGCCTGCGGACTCAGCTCATCGCGTGTTCAGGCCACCGCAACCTTGCATGTCGAGCTCGAGAAGCGACTGGCCGCCTGGTTCGGATTCGAGAAGTCGTTGATCTTCACGACTGGCTATCAGGCGATGGTCGGCACGATCATGTCGCTGGCCGACAAAGACACCACGGTGGTCCTCGACAACTTGAGCCACGCGTGCATCCTCGACGGCACGTTTTTGGCGGCCGGAACGCCGATGCGCGCGCCCGAGGTTCGCTTCTTCAATCACAACAGCGCCAAGGCGCTCGATCGCGTCCTGAGGAAACGGGACCGCAAGAACGCACTGGTCCTGATCGAGGGCATCTACTCGCTCGATGGCGATGAGGCCAATATTCAGGAGTTCATCGACGTCTGCGCCCAGCACGAGAATGTCGCGATCGTCTGTGATGATGCGCACGGCACCGGCACGCTCGGCGCCGGAGGCCGAGGCATCATCGAGAAGTACGGCCTCGAAGGACAGATCCCGGTTGTCATCAGTACCTTTTCGAAGACCTTTGGGGGCATTGGCGGGATTCTCCTCGGCGAGGCCGACGTCGTCGACTTCATCAAGCACACGGCACGCTCGTTCCTGTTTAGCGCATCGTTGCCCGTGCCCATCGTGGCTGCAGCCGCTGCGATACTCGACATGCTCGAGGCCGACGGCGAGGCCCTGGTCAGCGAGCTGCACGAGAAGGCGGCGTACATGCGCAAGGGCCTCACCGAGATCGGCTTCGACCTCGGCGAAAGCAATACCCACATCATGCCGATCATGATTCGCGATGAAACCAAGGCCATGATGACGCACGTGGGTCTCTTCGAGAATGGCGTGCTGATGGTGCCGATCATGTACCCGGCCGTGAAAGAAGGCGAAGAGCGCCTCCGATTGAACGTGACCCGCGGCCACACGTACGAGGACATGGACATGGCGCTGGACCTGCTGCGCACGTTCGCCGATTCGTTCTCGCTAGTTGGCGACGCCTCGAAGTAGCCCCGATCGAGCAACGGTCAACCACACAACCGGAGAACGGCTCGCGACGGGCGTGCTCGGGATTGGGACCCACTCGCCCCCTATTCCTTAATACGGCCCACGGCTAGGCTCGACCCAATCCCTGTGCTGCCCATCCCGAGCCGTTCTCCTATTGAATGGATATGGATTCAGGGGTGCGGCGGAACGCGACGCGGGGGTTCGGCGGACGCGGCGGATCCTGGCGCGGTGCAGGCCCTCTCCGCGGAGGTAGGGGATCGTTTTCCAGCGATGAACGTGCTGGTGAACAACGCGGGTGTGATGATCCCGAGAAACCATACGGGGCCCGCCGACGATCTCGTTTCGTTGACCGCCGAGCTCGATGTCAACCTGGCGGGTCCGATACGCATGGTGTCAGTGCTCATCGATCGGCTCAAAGCCAACCGAGGGACCATCATCAATGTGTCTTCGGGCCTAGCGTTCGTGCCGCTACAGCTCAGCCCCATCTACTGCGCCACCAAAGCTGCGCTTCACTCGTACACGATCTCTCTGCGCCAGCAGCTGAAGGACGAAGGGGTCGAGGTGATCGAGCTCATGCCTCCTGCGGTGCACACCGAGTTGACTGCGGACATGCCCGAGGATGGAGACTTCAAGATCCTAACGACCGCCCAGCTCATGGAGGAAACCTTCAAGGGCCTTCGCGCCGGCCGCCCCGAGATCCGTCCGGGCCAGGCCAACCAGCTCTACTGGATGTCACGCATCGCCCCCGGCTTCATCAACGCCCAACTCGAAAAGGGCTCCAAGTCGATGGTGCCGCCTCTGGACTCGCACTAAACAAAGTCCCCTTAAACGAAACGGGCCCCAAGCTTTCGCTCGGGGCCCGCCCAGTGTGTCGGCCGAAGAACTTACTTCTTCGGTACGATGTGGAACTCGACTCTGCGGTTCATCGCCTGCTCTTCCTTGGACGTGGCGTCCGGTACGAGCGGCTTCTTCGGCCCGAAGCCCTGTGCAACCAGGCGTGACCTGCTGACCTGGCCTCTGCCGACGAGGTAGCGCACCACGGTGTTCGCCCGCTTCTTCGACAGAATCATGTTGTACTTGAGGCTGCCCGTCTTGTCCGTGTGACCTTCGACTCGGATCTTCTTGATCTCCGGGTGAGCGATCAACACTGCCGCGACGTTGTCGAGGAGTGCCCAGGAGCGCTTCTGTAGCTTGGCGCTTCCGGACTTGAAGTAGACCTTTTCGAGAATCTCGAGCCTCCCCGCACCGATGACGACGAGCTGCTTCCCTTGGCAGCCCTGATTCTCCACCGTGCCGGGATCGTCTGGGCAGTTGTCGATGCGGTCGGGGACGCCGTCGCCATCTCGATCCGGGTCTGGACAGCCGTTGTTCTCGGGTGCTCCCGCGTCGTTCGGACACTGGTCGTCCGCGTCGAGAATGCCGTCACCATCGTTGTCCGGGTCCGGACAGCCGTTCTTGTCTTCGAAGCCGTCGATGTCTTCGGCCTCGTCGGGACACTTGTCGTTGGCGTCGGAAATGCCGTCTCCGTCGTTATCCAAGTCCGGACAACCGTCCTTGTCCTGGAAGCCGTCGTCGTCTTCCGCCTCGGTCGGGCACTGGTCGAGCTCGTCCGGGATTCCGTCTCCGTCAGCGTCCGGCGCCTTCGTGTCCGCCGGCATCGTGTAGCCGAGCATGGCGAAGACGCGCCAATCGGGCGCCCCGTATCCGGCCGTAACACCGGCGCTGCCGCCCACGCCGAGCGTGAACCCAAAGTCCGGAAGCCACTTGAAGCCACCGAGCACCTCGACCGGGGTCTCGTTCTTCGACCACATGTTTATAGTGGGATTCGCGGCGGTTCGGCCGAAAACCTCGCCTGAGATCATGAAATGGTCGTCGCCCAGCATGATTAAGACACCGCCGCCGTACGTGAACTCGTTTCCGACGAAGTACGGTGTGGTGGCACTGCCAACGAGACGCTCGGGGCCGATCTTGTAGCCTGCTTGGATGGGAATCCGCACGTAGTCGCCCGCGTTGAAGTTGAGAAGGAGCTCGAACCAGCCGCCCAGGTAGGGCGTCTGGTCGGCCTGACCCGCGAAGGACTGCCGGCTGCTGGCCAGCGAGGCGGTGTTGATCGTGAGCGTAGCCTGTGCCCCGATCTGGAAGACGTCGTCTCGCGTTCCGAAGAAGTTGAATCGACCGCCGAAGTAGAGATCACCGAGGTTCGAAGGCTTCATATTGGCCGGCGTGGGAGGGGTACTGACCCCGTCCCCTTCCTGGATGATGAAGTGGTAGGGCATGTCCACGTAGAGCACGATCCGATCCGCCAGACCGATGTTCAACATCAGGTGCCCGGTCATCTGCTGATGAACGACCTTCTGGCCATCGACCACGAGCGGATCATCGGAGTAGTCGAGCCAGACCTGGAAACCGAAGCGCGCATGGCCTTGGCCGTCGGGCGTGCTGGACGCGAAGCCGTCCGTCGCGAGCTCGGCCGGGCGGAACTGATTGAGGTCGATCTGAGCACCTTGTGCGGCGGCGCCCGAAGACCCCCCCATCGTCAAAGCCGCAAAAATCAGAACCCAACCCCAGTTGAACTTCCTTGGGTTATTCGTCTCCATCACGCTCTCCCTCCCATTCCCCGTCTGCAAGCCGCCAAAGCGCCTGCGAGCGACACCTTTTGTACCATTTTTCGGGGAAAAAGGAAAAAGGGAGGGCAGCGTCAGTTTAGTTACACCGCCCGCCCGGACGCCTTCCGCGGTCGGCGAGTCCCGCCCCACCACCCCCACACTATCGCCTACCCCCACCGGTAGTCCTCCCTGGCGCGGCATTCGCTTTGCTCCGCCTTGCCGGCGCGTCGCGCCGGGCTTGGCCCTTCAGGCTCGCGCTGCCGCGGGTGTTTGGGGGGCGGGGGTGTTGGGTGGGTTGCGTGATACGGCTTGCTTGCACCGCCCCGCCCACCCCCACCCGTAATCCTCCCTGGCGCGGCATTCGCGTCGCTCTGCCTTGCCGGCGCTTCGCGCCGGGCTTCGCCCTTCGGGCTCGCGCTGCCGCCTGCTGTCTTAGGGGGGTGTTTCGGTGCCGCTCTTATCCACAAATGAATATGAATGGAGGGGCGCGGAAAAAGTCGCGATATGGGGCGGAGTCGACGTGTGAGTGACAATCGGCAAGACAGCAACCACCCCCGATTGGCGCGAGCTCCGAGGGGCGGCTTGCGTGGCCCCAGGCTCCCAGCCCCTCCGGCCACCTTTGCAAGCCGCCCCGTTCGACGCAGCCCCGTGTCGTGCCTTTTTCCGCGCCCCGCTATGAAGCCGCCCCATCGCCAGTGCCGGCGCTCGCGCGCACCTTGGTGTCGGGATTGATCCCTACTTCTTGGGGAAGTAGAGGCTCACGGTCTCTGCGATGCACGCCGGCCTCTCTTCGCCTTCGACTTCGACGGTCACGCGCACCACTGAAAGGATGCCACCCTTCGCCTCGTCGACTGAAACGACCTCGGCGCCTCCGCGAATGCGGGAGCCGACCTTCACAGGGGCGGGGAAGCGAACTTTGTTCGTGCCGTAGTTCACCGCGAACTCGAAGCCCCGGACCTCGAAGATCTCGGGCATGAAGGAGCTCACGAGCGAGAGCGTCAGGTAGCCGTGCGCGATCGTTGCTCCGAACGGCCCGGCCTTTGCGCGCTCGACGTCGACATGAATCCACTGATGGTCGTTGGTCGCATCCGCAAACTTGTCGACGCGATCCTGCTCCATGGTCAGCCAGCCGCTGTAGCCCAAGTGCTTGCCGACGGCATCCTTGAGGTCGTGGGGGGATTCGAAGATGGTTGCAGCCATGGGGCTGGAGGATACCCTCATTCAGTCTCAGTGCCAGAGTTGGTTACACCGCCCGCCCACCCCCACCCGTAATCCTCCCTGCCGCGCCCGTCGCTTCGCTTGGGCTTGGCGGCGCGTTGCGCCGGGCTTCGCCCTGCGGGCTCGCGCTACCGCGCATGTGCGGGTGTCCGCATCAGCGCGAGTGTCAGCGCCAGCGCCAGCGCCAGTGCCAGTGCCAGTGCCAGTGCCAGCGCCAGTGCCAGTGCCAGTGTCACACCGTCTGGCCGTCGATCACCGTCCTTGCGGCATTCATGTCGGTCACGCCACCCGACACGATAAATGCCATGAACTCCGCGCCGTCGGCGTCGAGGAGGTGCACGCGTTCGCGCGGGACGACGATCAAGTTGCCCGCGAAGTTATAGGACTCCGGAAGGTACACCGAGACGTGCCCGGCTAGATGCGGGTCGTCGAAGCGCTCGTTGGTGAGGAAGCCGAGCACTTTGAGTCCGTGCTTGTTGACCTCGACCGCGACCGGCTTATCGAACTTGCGTTTGCTTCCGACGAACGCCCCGAACAGATCTCTGAGCGAGTTGTAGAGGATCCGAACGAGCGGCACACGCCGCATACCCGACTCCAAGGCCGAGATCAGTTTGTCACCGACAACGTTGCCGGCCAGATAGCCAATCAGCGTAATCCCAGCAGCGGCAATCACGATTCCAAGCCCGGGGATTCGCGTATTGAGCCATTTATCGAGCGTCGTCACAGTGAAGACGACGACCCAGATGGTGATGGCGACCGGTGCAAGGACCAAGAGCCCCTGCGCAAAGCTTCTCGTCAGCGTTCTCATGCGATTCTCCTATCACCCGCTTGCGCCCTGCGCATTACCAGACAGAACGCGCCGGGTGGCGGCACTCTTCCCACATTGGCATCGCATCACGCCCGGGATTCGCCACATGTTGCTGGGCACGCTGTTTTTCAGCGCGATGAGCGTGTTCGCGAAGTTCGCGGGCGAGCGGCTGCCGACGATGGAGCTCGTTCTCGCACGGGTGCTCGTGACGCTCGTCATGAGCTGGTGGGCGATCCGCAGCCTCGGGATCTACCCCTGGGGCAACAATAAGAAGCTGCTCCTGATGCGCGGCTTCGCCGGCTTCATGGGCTTGAGTTGCTACTTCTATGCGATCAATCACCTGCCGCTCGCCGACGCCACGGTGATTCAGTTCTGCAACCCAATGCTCGCGGCGCTCATCGCGGCCGTTGCGCTCAAGGAGCAGCTGCGTGGCTTGGATGTGTTCGCGACTCTGTTCAGCATGGCCGGTATCGTGCTCGTCGCCCAGCCGAGTTTTCTCTTCGCCACCGGCCTGCACTTGGATCCGGTCGCGGTCGTCGTCGGCATCGTGGGCGCGATCTTTTCGGCAATCGCGTACGTCGTCATCCGCCGCCTCGGCTCCACCGAGCACCACATGGTCGTGGTCCTCTACTTTCCCCTCGTCACCGGTCCCGCCTCCTTGCCGCTCCTGGCCTTCGAAGGCGTGGTGCTTCCCCAGGGGATTGAGTGGCTGCTCTTGTTGGGGATTGGCGTTACGGCACAACTCGGCCAAATCGAGATCACCAAAGGCTTCAAGCTCGAGACCGCCGGCCGGGCGTCCTCCGTTACCTACCTCCAGATCGTCCTCGCATACACCTGGGGGGTCCTCTTCTTCGGCGAGTACCCGAACACGATCAGCATCGCTGGTGCGTTCTTGGTCGTGCTCGGCGTCTTCAGCCTGACCCGACGCCCTCAGTCCTGAAGCAAGGGATCGAACACGCCAGGGTCGACGCCGAGGCCTTCGAGGTTTTGGGCGCCTTCGACGTTGCTGATGAAGGTCATCGTACGCCCCCAGCCTTCGTGCTGCGTGGAGACCTTCGCGCCGGTGTCGAGCGCCGTCCAGCCCTCCCAGCTCGTTTCGATGCCGCCGATCGGGATGATCTGTACCCACATGCGCCAGGCTTCAGGAAGGCCGTCAGCGCCGGGGATCCACAGATACGCATCGCCGGGCGTGACGCCGCCAGAGCTGTAGCTGACGAGGAGGGCATCGCGTCCGTCGTCGAGCTTCACCAGCAAGCGTTCGACGCCAGGATCGAAAAATTTCACGACCGGGTTGAGCCAGAAAGAATCGTTGACCCAGTACGTGTAGGCTGCGCTCAGCGCTTCCTTTGCATCCTCGCCCGTTTGTTCGGAGCCGGAATGCCACGCCCTGCCTGTTTGATCACCGGTGCGGAATAGGGCGCGCGAATCGCCCCAGCGGAGCTCGACGAGGTCGCGATCACGGTCCCAGACATAGTGATGTCGCTCAAAAAACGACCATCGAACTGCGCCGGTTCGGTCCCAAGCTTCCTTGTTGACCGCCGCCTCCATCGATCGCGCCAGCGCATCGGCTTCGGGCCCGGGCTGGCCCTCAGGCCTCGGCTCGTTGAGCGAGTAGCCCAGTACGACCAAGCCAAGAAGCCCGAGAATGAGAATCGCCGCTAGGATCTTGAACGCGCGCATCATGAGAACAGCGGCGAGCCTACACTGTGCAGAGAGGGGGCAAAAGCGCTATGAGTCTCCCCATGGCCCATTCGCACGGACAACACGGCGGCGCAGAAGCCGGTTCGCCAACCATCGACACGCGCGAGCGTGGCGCCCCCAAGGACGGGGAGCCTCAGTTCATGGATCGCAGGCTTTTCATGCAGCTTTTGGTGTTTCAGGTGCCCGCGGGGACGTCGATCGAGGCCAACCAGGACGCATTGCTATCGGCCCTGAAACAAGCTGACATCCCTGCGGTGGTCTACGCAGACACCAACGACCCACGCGGCGTGGCTTTGCTGACCTTCGGCGAGGATCCCGCACTTTTTGTCGACTCGGTCCGCCCCTTGTTCGAGGCCGCGCCCTTGCGCGACTGGACCCTGCGCCCCGAGCTGACGATGATCGGCCGCACCTACAGCAGCGGTTACGAGAAAGATCTCGAGTTCTGGCTCCTCGATCGGCCCAGGCAGACGGTCCTCAACCCGGAGTGGAACTGGGCGGTATGGTATCCGCTTCGTCGCACCGGGGCATTCGAGCAGCTCGAAGGAAGAGAGAAGGGCGGCATCCTCCGGGAGCATGCCACGATCGGGCGGGCCTACGGAGACCAGGATCTCGCGCACGATGTGCGCCTCGCCTGCCATGGCCTCGACGCCAACGACAACGAGTTTCTGATTGGTTTAATCGGGTCGACCCTTCATCCGCTTTCGCATGTCGTTCAGTCGATGCGGGGCACGGTCCAGACCTCGCAGTACATTCAGCAGATGGGTCCGTTCTTCGTCGGGCGCGCGATCGGCCGGCACGCGGGCTCCGACAAGTGAGCCCGCATGTCCGGTAGTACGTTCGGTCGTCTTTTCCGTGTGACCACGGCCGGTGAGAGCCATGGCCCAGCGAACGTGGTCATCATCGACGGCTGTCCTCCTGGTCTTCCGCTCTCGGAGGAAGACCTCATCCCCGACCTCGAGCGCCGTCGTCCCGGGCAGAGCAAGATCGTCACGCAACGCAAGGAGCCGGACAGCCCCGAGATTCTCTCTGGCGTGTTCGAGGGCGAGACGATGGGAACCCCCATTGCGATCGTCGTCCGAAACAAAGACCAGCGTTCGCGCGACTACACCAACATCAAGGACGTGTACCGCCCGGGGCACGCCGACTATACCTTCGACGCGAAGTTCGGTCGCCGCGATTACCGCGGAGGCGGCCGCAGCAGCGCGCGCGAAACCGTGGCGCGGGTGGCGGCTGGCGCCGTGGCGAAGAAGCTCATTTTAGAGGCATTCGGCGGGCAGGTGGTCGGTTACGTGAGGCAAGTCGGAGATATCGAAGCAACGATTCCGTCGGCGGTCACGCTCGATCAGGTGGAGAAGCTTCCCGACGGCAAGCCAAACATCGTCCGCTGTCCCGATCCGGAAGCTGCAGCGCGCATGGTCAAGCTCATCGAGAAGATGCGAAAAGACCAGGACTCGATCGGCGGTGTCGCTGAGATCGTCGCGCGCAACGTGCCTGCGGGCCTGGGCGAGCCGGTCTTCGACAAGCTCAAGGCTGACCTCGGCAAGGCTTTGTTCAGTCTACCCGCTGTGCTCGGGGTCGAGTACGGCGCCGGCTTTGCGGTCGCGACTGCGCGTGGCAGCGACAACAACGATGCCTTCGAAACCGACGCGGAGGGTGTCATCCGAACGCGTAGCAACCGTCATGGCGGCATGCTGGGCGGGATCTCGAGCGGGATGCCCATCGTCCTTCGGGCTGCCGTCAAACCGACCAGCAGTCTTCCGCGAAGCCAAGACACGGTCACATCGACTGGCGACGGGACGACCATTCGGACGACCGGGCGCCACGATCCCTGTCTGTTGCCGCGGTTCGTTCCAATGGGCGAGGCGATGGTTGCGCTCGTGCTGGCCGATCACTGGTTGCGTTGGCAAGCGATACGGTTCTAGCGCGCGAAGTTCCAGGCAATGATCGCGATGGCGGCGGTCACGAGGACTGCCGTCCAAAGCAGGCTACCGCCCTTGCTATCTTTCGAGCTCTCTGAGCCGACGGCACGCCGAAACCCGCCGATCATGTTTCCCATGACCCCCGTGGTTTGGCCGCCAACCGTGTTGCGCGACGGGCCATGGCCCTTCTTCTCTCGCTTCTTCGTGTTGGCGCTCTTCTTCTGATACTGCTTCGACATTCGCGCCATTCTATCCGGGATTGATGCTCGCGTGAATTGCTTTTCGCGGAGGTGCGAGGGTGTAGTGCGGTATCGGTTGTCGGTCGCGACGGCACCTCTGGTGTTCTTGCTCACAAGCCGCGAGGAGCTGCGGTTGCGCGTCCGGAGCCCGATGCGCGAGCCACCGTTGTTTCGCAGATGCGGCTTCCGGACGGCCCATGCTTTCGAGGGCCAAGGCCCGACTCCGCAGCAAGCTTTCATCCCGGGGCGCCAGTCGGAGGCCGGCATCGGCAGCGGATAGGGCGTTCAGGTCCTGGGATAGGCTGCCATATGCACGCGCGAGGTCTCGCCAGGCGCGCGGGTCGAGGGGCGAAGCGTCGGCGACCCGCTGATAGGCTTCGGCCGCTGCGCTCCAGCGCCACACGCGGGCGTACGCGTCTGCCCGGACGCGATCGAGGACCGGATTTTCCCCGATCAATGCTTTGGCACGATCGGCAAACGCCGCCGCTTCGTCCGGTCGGCCCTGCGCCGAGGAGAGCCGCGCGCGCAAGACGAGAGCCCGAGCGCTCAGAACGGCCGACTTCGACTCGCGAGCCAAGCGTAATGCGCGCTCGATGCTCGGCTTGGCGACGTGTACGTGCTCCTGTTTGGAATGGAGCAGCGCGAGCGCCTGCGTGAGCAACCGTTCGATGATCGGTCGCCCCGCGCCTCCTGTTGGATTCTGTTCGTCCGCCCCGCGCCCCATCCAGACCGTCGCAGCCCCGACCTCGGTCACGGGTTGCTCTAGGCAGGGATCGAGCGCGACCTTGCCGCGCTTTTCAGCGCCCTGAGCGAAGTGGACGCCTCGCTCGGTGAGACTCGCTGCACAGGCCAAGGCTTGAAACTGCAGGCTGTGTTTGCGGTGCAGCAAGCGTGCATCGACTTTCAACGGCAGCTCCATCTGGCGCGGAAGCGTCATCGAGTAGCGAACAGCCTGCGCATCGTGTGCGGGCAGCGTGCGGTCGAACGCTGGAGCGGAGAAGCGGTGAACTTGATGCAGGATTTCGGGCGTGGCTTTCGCATCGAGAAGCGTAGCCCGCAGCATGAACACATCGTCGTTGCCGTCCTCGTTCGGACGCGACAGCGCAAGCAGCTTGCCGGACGCATCGCGGACCTCGACCTCGACCCAGACATCCTGCATGTCGCGGACTCCGCCGGGAAATCGGTGCCCGGCGCCTCGGTTTTGGAGCAGAACGTCGAAGACCAGTCGCTCTGCGCCCCGGAACCTCGATTCCTGAGGGAGCAGATAGCGTCGCGGGCCCGCGCGCACAGCCCCAATGTCGACGACCACGGCGCCTGCGAGCTGTCTGCTGGCCTGTTCGGCGTGTCTCGGGTCCGGCAGCTGCATTGCCATCGCCGTGTGAGATGCCGTCCAGCGGTGACTGCTCACGATTCCGTCGATGGCCCCTGCCATTTCCGCGTCGGATGCCAACTCGTCAGGCATGTGGCAGTCCTGACAGCTGTTCTCCTCGACCGACGTGAGTTGATCCTGCACCGCTCCAGCAAAGGCCGACGAAGCCCAGTCGCCGAGATCATCGATTCCGGGAAGATGGTTCTCGTTTCCGATCGACGGGCCGGAAAAAGACCGGTGACACGAACCGCAAAGCGCTGCAGTGCGGAGCGGCTTCATCGTGAGCCGCGCGCGGTGTGCTTCGATCTCTTCCTGGTTGGCCGGGTCAGGAAGGAGGACGGCCCGATTCGTGAGTGCGAAGCTCGCGTTGCCGTCGGGGCGGGTGGACTCGACGCTGTGGCAGACCAGGCAGGTGATGCCGGCGTACGCGAGCTCGTTCTCCGGTGTGACCTCCCGGTCGATATCCCCAGAGATCAGGAGAAGCGGGTCGTGGCAGCCTGCGCAGAATCGGCTTTCGTCCTCGCCCCGCTCAGCGCGGAACTGATCGATGCTTGCGCGGTACCATGGGTTGTCGAACGATGCATACGCGTGCGCGCTGTTCGTCCAGTGCGACGCCACATCGGAGTGGCAGTCGGCACAATCGTCGGTCTTGGCCAGCCTTGTGACGTCCAATGCCGGAGCGCTCATGAGCGAAGGGCTCAGGTCTTGCCCGCTGGAGCGAAGGGGCTCCGGCGCGTACGAGCAGCCCGCGATCCAAATCAACGCGATGAAAAGCCAGCGAGTCATATCGTCTAGGACGTTCGACGCCCCCTTTCGGATCTGATTCTGCTCAGAGCGTGCCGAAGCTCACGAAAATCTGCGTGAGCAGCGCGTCGGCCATCAAAATGCTGATCGAGACCACCACGACCGAACGGGTGGTCGAGCGGCCGACGCCTTCGGTGCCGCCACGGGTTTGCAGGCCGAAGTAGCAACCCAAAATGGCGATCAAAAAGCCGAAAAAAGGTGTCTTGGAGACGCCGCTGATGAAGTCGTTGATTCTTAGCGAGTCGAGCGCCGTCGAGAAGAAGAACTCCATCGGAATCCCGTAGGACAGCGCCGCGACGAGCATGGAGCTGATCATTCCGAGGATGAACGCGACGAACGTGATCAAAGGCATGATTACGATGCAGGCGACCAGGCGCGGCACGACGAGCTTGCGGATGGGGTCGGCACCCAAGGCCCGGATGGCATCCACTTGCTCGGTGACGGCCATCGAACCGAGCTCCGCTGCAATCCCCGCCGCGATGCGGCTGCCGACGACGAGCGCCGTCAGCGAAGGCGCGAGCTCGCGGGCCTCGGAAACCGCGATCACGCGGCCGAGGGTGTCCTTGGCGCCAAAGGCCTCCATGGAGACGGCAAACTGAATGGTCATTACGATGCCAACGAAGATCGCCGTCGCCGCTGCGATCGCGAGGCTCCGGACGCCGAGTTGCTCGAGTTGGTAGATGAACTCGCTCGTGTCGAAGCGCGTCGTGAACATCGTTCGGAACGTGCGTCCGGCGAGGAGCGTCGAGGCGCCCACCTCTTCGACGAAGGTCCGAAGACGCCGTATCTGGAAGTCGGCCCAGGTCGTGAGATTGCGAGGCCGGGTCGATGGCGATGCCGAAGTCACGGCCGGCCCGTCGTCGTGGTGAAGCCCGCGAGCACCTGGTCGAAATCCGGCAATGCCTCTTCGAAGCTCGGGCCGGGCGGGGTGATCAGGCCGAAGTCGTATACGCAGCCGTCCTTCTTGAGGATCTGCAGAAGAATCAGACGCGGGACACCGTCGAGCTTCGCGTTGAATCGCGTCCGCAGAGCCTCGCGACCGTCCATCGGCACGCGCTCCTCTTCGACCAGCTCTCGCTCGGTGAACCCGATCATCAGGTGGCTTCGAAGGGCGGTGAGCGGGATGTCCAGTGTAGGATCACAGTCGGAGTCGACGTGAATGACGGCCTCCTTCGAACTGTTGTGCCAGGCGAGGTCGTTTTGCCGATCGACCGTGACAGCTGTCCAGCCCTCGCCGACCGGACCGATTCGATAGGACGTCTCCTCACCCCGGTAGACTCCGTTTTGGAGCGTGCCGGTGGTCGCACAGCCCATCGCTGCCGGGCTCATCAAGAGCCAGATTGCCAGCCACCGCCTCACTGCGCCGGACTCTAACACGCCGGGCATTCTTGTCGATTTGCGCTTTTCGGGCTCCAGGCGGGCCCGGTCCGTTTTCGTTCGCTAGACTGTAGGGACTGTGAGTTGGGGGGCTCAACCAGAACAGCCGACGCAGATTCGCGGGGTAGCGACTTTGGACCGGCTCGTCGTGGAGGGGCAGGTGCCTCCCGACCTCTACGACGAGGTCGTCATCCATGCCCAGCGAACGCAGTCGACCGCGGAAGAAGCGATTCTTCAACTGGGTCTGATGAGCGAAACGGCGCTCCTCAAGTACATCGCGGGCATCTACAAGACCCGATTCGTGAGCTCCGAGCGGCTTGCCAAGGCGGCCATCGACCTCGGACTGCTCCAAAAAGTGCCCCGCAAGCTTGCCAAACGGCTGACGGCATTCCCGATCTTGTACGACGCGAAGACCCGGATGGTTTCGGTCGTCGCAGCGGATATGACGGACGAGGACGTGCGTCAGCAAATGACGTTCGCCACGGGTGCACGCGGTGTCCACGTCTACGTGGCGCGGGAGGGCGCCATTCGCGCAGCCATTGCCAAGCACTACGACCAGGACAACCGACCGTTCGAGTTGCTGCTGAGCGGCGCCTCGTCGCGTGACGTGCAATCGTCGCGGGATTCTGACCCCGTGCCGGGATGGGGCCAGGTCTTCGAGGACAAGGACGGGCTTTTGATCCGTCGTCGTAGAAAAGAATCACTCGAAGGTGAGCAGCCAGCCAACGATCAGTTGATCGAGTATGACGTCGACGTGCTGCCGCCGAACACGCAGCCGAAGATTCCAGCAGGCGAGACGCTCATCGAGCAACTATCGGCATCTGAGCAGGGGGGCGATCTTGCAGTCGACCCAGAGGTTTACCTCGAGACGCTTAGCGTACTCGTCACTCTGATGGAACAGCTCAATCCCGATCGCGGTGCGCACTCGATGCGTGTCGCGCGTATGTGTCAGCAAGTGTGTGAGCGGATTCGGCTGAGCAAGGCTCAGATCCAAGGCATTTTGGTTGCCGCGTACCTGCACGATGTCGGCGTTTCGACCGAGTCGCATTCGACGCCCTTCGATGTCGTGCGCGACGAGAGCAAAACCGAGATCGCACGCCGATTCTACAGCGCCCCGCTTCGAATTCTGGAGTCCGTCGATCTTCCCAAAACGGCGGTCGATGCGCTTCGGCACCGCTTTGAGCGTTTCGATGGCAAGGGCTTCCCGGAGCGTCTGAGTGGAAAGGACATCCCCCTCGGCGCTCGGATTCTCGCGGTCGCAGAGAGCTACATCGATCTGACGCAGAGCACAGCCAATGGGCTCGGGCGGCGCGTCTCCGCCGAGGAAGCCTGCAACGCGCTCGAGCCTCACAAGGGAACGAGCTTCGACCCGGCGGTCGTCGATTGGTTGCGCCACATCGTCCTCGACAACGGGCTCAACACGCAAATCATGTCTGCGCGCCATCGCGTGCTCATCGTCGATCCGGACCCGGAAGAAACTGCGGTTCTCGAGGTGCAGTTCGCTGGTCAGGGGTACGACGTCAGCATCGAGCGATCGATCAAAGGTGCGCTGCGGAGTTTGGACAGCGACGGATACGACGTCGTTGTGAGCGAGATAAACCTAGCGGACGGCCAAGGTTTCGAGCTTCTCGAGCTGATGCGCGACCATGGGCATACCCAAATGCCGCTGATGTTCGTGAGCTCCGACCGCGCTCAGTCTTCGGTCGATCGCGGGCTCGAGCTCGGAGCAGCGGACTACGTGGTCAAGCCTACGTCTGCTGCCGTGATCGCGGCCAAGGCGGGTCGAATGATTGCGAACAGTCGAACTCGGAAGCCTGGCCCCCGCGGTGTATCGGGCTCGCTCCAGGAAATGGCGCTGCCCGATTTGATTCAGATGATCGCGAACGGTCGCAAGAACGGGATCTTGAGGGTTCGCAACGGCGCGTCACAGGGTGAGCTGATGTTCCAGGACGGCTCGATTCACGACGCGCGCTTCGGCGAGCTTTCCAGGGCTGAAGCCGTCTATGAGTTGCTTCGCCTCACGGATGGAGATTTCACCCTGGAGCCCCAAACCACGCCCGTGCAGGACGTCATTGGGATTCCGACGCACCACCTCCTGCTCGAAGCGATGCGTCGGCTCGACGAAGACCAGCGCTAGCACCTGTCAGGTGTTCAGCGCTCCGCCAGTTTGAGCCGGGCACGCCGTGGGATATGCTGGTGAGGTGCGTCTCTGCCATCAGTGCGGCGCGTCGGTAGAAGATGCCGCGCGCTTTTGTTCTGCCTGCGGTGCGCTCTCTGACGAACAAGAGGGCGGCGGTGGCGCGGACCCGCTCGTCGGCCGTGTCGTCGGCGGAACCTATCTCCTTCAAGAGGTCGTCGGCGTCGGGGGCATGGGCCGCGTCTACAAGGCGGAACAATCGACGCTAGGCCGGACCGTCGCGGTCAAGGTCATCCACCCGCATCTCCTCAGCGACGAGCAAACCGTAGCGCGGTTTTATCAGGAGGCTCGTGCGTCGAGCCGACTAAATCACCCCAACAGCGTCAGCATCATCGACTTCGGCCGGACCGACGATGGGATTCTCTACCTCGCAATGGAGTTCCTGAGCGGTAGGGACTTGGCGCTGGTGATGCACGAAGAAGGGCCGCTCGAGGTGGAGAGGGTCTGCAAGATCCTGATCAACACGCTCGATGCGCTAGGCGAAGCGCACGAGCTCGGCATCGTGCACCGAGATCTGAAGCCTGAGAACATCATTTTGCGTCCACTTCGATCGGGCGATGACCTGGTCAAGGTCGTCGACTTCGGGCTTGCCACGATCGTCGGGAAAGAGAGCTCGATCACGAAACCCGGCTTGGTCTGCGGAACGCCTGACTACATGTCTCCAGAGCAGGGCCGCGGGGATAGCGTCGATGGGCGCGGCGACCTCTATGCGCTCGGCGTCGTGCTCTTCGAGCTTCTGGCCGGGCACCTTCCGTATATCGACGATACGCCCACCCGGGTCGTCCTGAGGCACATCAATGACCCGATCCCCGACCCACGCGAAGCGAATCCCCCGCGCGAGGTGCCGGATCGATTGGCCGAAGTGACCATGAAGGCGCTGGCCAAGGATCCCAACGACCGCTATCAGGTCGCCCGCGACATGCAGCATGCGCTCCGTGGCGCCCTCGAAGATACGCTGGTCCTCCGCGCCTCGGTCGTTCCCTGCCCGAGCTGCGGCGCGGCCACGTCGCACGCCCAAAACTTCTGTGGCGAGTGCGGCGCACGGCTTACTGGGCCCGAACCGGCTCTTGGCAGCAATCGTTCGCTTCGGCCGTCATTTTATCCACCGCTGGGGTCGCAGCGGTTCTTCGTCGGGCGCGAGCATGAGCTCCGCCTGATCCGTGAGCATCGTCATGCCGCCACGCAAGGGGCGCATTGGGTTCACGTGTTCGGTGAACCGGGCGTGGGCAAGACACGGTTTCTCACCGAAATCGCCGAGGTCGCTGCGGCCGAAGGTGACCTCGTGATCGGCGCCGGCGCACATTCGACCGGCTCTCCGGTCCCGTACTCGGCCATTCGAACCATCTTGGCCGAGCTCCTCGAAGTCGATGATTCGGAGCTGGCGAGGATGGCGGGTCGCCGAGATGATCTGGGGTCGGCACTCGCTCGAGCGGGGGTCGACGAGGTGATGAACCCTGCCGGCCTGCTCGGCGGCGACGGTCGATCGAGGACAGGCGCCGTGGGCGAAGCGCTGGCCTCTGCGGTTCGCAACGCTCGCGCGCGGGCCTCCAGTGGACGAGTGATGTTGATCGTCGATGACCTCTCGTACTGCGACGGCCTCACCCAGCGGACCATCGTGGAGCTTTCGCGTGCGCTCGGGACAGAGCCGGTGCTCTTGGTGACTGCCGGTGACGACGATCGCGGCATCCTCGCCGATGAACGGATTCATCTCGAAGGTCTCGAATCGGCGGAGGCCGAACAGTTCTTGGCTGGGTCGTTCCACCTTCGCTTGGTATCGGGCCTCGACAAGCTCGCCGAGTCGGTGGGCGGACAGGTCCTGCCACTACACTTGGAGCAGTTGGAGGCGCTTGGGGTTACCCCGGACGACGGACCGTTGCCGCGCATGGCCGATGCGATCGCTCAGCGTATCGAACGTCTCGAAGTCGATGCCCAGCGCCTCCTCCAAGCCGCCGCGGTTCTCGGCCGGACCTGCGATCTGGACGTCCTGCGCCGCGTTTCGGAGAACGATGAGCTGCACGGCCTCGACGAGCTGGCCGGAAACTCGCTCGTGCAACTCGACGGGGGCAGGGTGAGCATCGTCCATCCTTTCATCGCGGACCTCATCGCTGCGTCGATTCCCGCCGAGGCGCGCCGTGCTCTTCACCGCCGCGCGTTCGACGTACTGAGCGAGCTTCGAGCGCCTCAAGAGGTGCGTGCCGTGCACGCGTATAGTGGCGTCGATCCGGTGACGAGCCTCGTCGTCCTCGAGAAGGCTGGCGATGCTTCCATGAGCCGCGGCGATCACATCGGTGCGGTTCTGCAATACCGACGCGCGCTCGAACTCGCTCGGCGCCAAACCTTGGAGAGCGGCGATACCGTCTACGACCGGGCCATCGCCACGTTCAGTCGAAAGCTTGGAGAGGCGCTTGCTCGATCGGGCGATGCCTCCGGTGCAGACGGAGTGCTGCGCGAGGCGCTCGACCTGACGGTGCCCAACAGCGCCGACCGCGCCAAGATGCTTTTGTCCCTGGGTCGGATTGCCGCGCGTCGGGACCGGCCTCGGGATGCCATGCGGCACTACGGCCAAGCGCTCGAGCTGGTCGCCGGTGTCGAACCGTCGGTTGAATCCCATCTGCAGGTGGCCATCGGCCGTATTCGCCGTATCGAAGGCGACCCACAGCATGCAGCCAACGCCTATCGGCGTGCGCTCGAGCTCTTTAGCGAAATCGGCGCGCCCGCCGACACGATCTCGCGCGCCCGACTCGAGCTCGCCGATGCGCTGACCGCGGCGGGCGACCATGAAGGCGCCACTCACGAGCTCGCGAGCGTGGAGCGGGACGGAAGGGCGAACGGCAGCTCGAGTCTCGTGGCGCGCGCCGTTGGAATGCTCGGCTCGATCGACGAGCTGGCCGGCCGCGCGCGGGACGCCCAGACGCGATACGAGGAGGCCGCTACTCTGGCTGCGGAGGCGGGTGATGCGCCCGGCCATCGGCGCTGGCTTTCAGCCAGCAAAACGCTCCGGGCCAGCATCTAGCACTCTGCTATGCTCCACCACATGTCGCGCTGCTGGTGGATCTGCGTTCTGATCGCTACGTCTGGCTGCGATCCGCTGGGTGAGTTTGGCACCGGGGAGGGGGAAATCTACCGAGGCGAGATCGTCGGCGTGAACGACCCGCTCAACTGTCCCGGCGGGATAGACTGCTCATTCATTCGCCGGGGCTTTCCCTCGGGCGTGACCCTCGGCCTCACGTTCGATCCGGAGCGGCAGTACGAGAACCCGGGCACGATTTCGACCAGCGGTGAACCCTGCGGCCCCACGTTTACCGATACGCCGCTCCTTTCGATTCCTCCGCTCGCGCACGACCAGCTCGGGCTCTATGAGTTTCCGGGGAGCGGTAGGATTCGGAATTACATGTTCGTCGCGCGGCCAGATTCAGGCCCGCTTGTCGGGCGGGACGTGATGGTGTTTCTCTCGCTCCTTCGGGGCGGCAATATCGAGGTGCGCTTGGTTGCTGGCCCGGGGCTGGAAATTTGCGACCCGTCGGATTGCGGCGTGATCGATGCCGGGGCCTGTGACTACTTCGGTGTGTTTGGGCTCCACAGAGAGACGCTCTGATGCGCGTGCTTGGGATAGAGAGCTCCTGTGATGAAACGGCCGCGGCGCTCGTTACCGACGCGGGCGAGGTGCTGGCGGATGTCGTGGCGAGCCAAGTTGCGATGCACGGGCCCTACGGAGGCATCGTCCCTGAGCTCGCCTCACGGGCGCACATGCAGGCGATCATTCCGGTCATTCGTGAAGCGCTCGCCAAAGCACCCGGTGGGCTCGAGGGGGTCGATGCGATTGCCGTCACCCAGGGCCCCGGCTTGGTGGGTTCTCTTCTGGTCGGTGTCCAGGTCGCGAAGGCCCTGGCCTGGAGTATTGGCAAGCCGCTCGTCGGCGTGAACCATCTGGATGGCCACCTCTTGGCCGTCTATTTGACTCGGCCAGGTGAGGATCAGCCCCGGCAGGGGCCCGCAATGCCGTTCGTCGGCTTGCTCGTGAGCGGGGGACACACGGCGCTCTACCGCGTCGAAGGCTTCGGTGACATCGCGCTACTGGCGCAGACGCGGGACGACGCTGCGGGAGAGGCCTTCGACAAGGCTGCCAAGCTTCTCGGCCTTGGGTACCCCGGCGGCCCCGCGATCGATCGCTTGGCTGCCGGTGGGAACGCCGGCGTCATTTCGTTTCCCCTTCCCATGGCGTCGCGCAAGACCTTGGAGTTCAGCTTCTCGGGCTTGAAGACGGCCCTCGCGCGCCATGTTCAGCAGCACGGTGTCCCTGCCGACGAGCAAGCGCTCGCCGACCTTTGCGCCTCCTTTCAAGGTGTGATCGTCGAAAGCCTCGTTCGGAAGGCGATTCTCGCTTGCAAGCACGAAAAGCTCGGCCGTCTGGTCATCAGCGGAGGCGTCGCAGCGAATCGCGGACTGCGTGCTCGCGCCAAGGAGGCCTGCGACGCGAACGGGGTCGAGCTTTTCGTTCCCCCTCCCGTCTCTTGTACCGACAACGCGGCCATGATCGCGATCGCTGCAGCACACCGCCTGACGGCAGGCGAGCGAGACGACTTTTCGTTTGCCGTCTACTCACGCGACCCCGACCGACGCCGCGGCAAGTTCCGCCGAGATGGAACGCTCGTCGAGCGCACATAGGCGGCCCATGTCTGCGAGCCCGTCGGAGTCGATCGAATCGCACTACGTCGAAGTGGCCCTTCCGGTTCCACTTCGAAAGCTGTTTACCTATGACGTGCCCAGCCAACTGCGGGGCACGCTGCAGCCGGGGAGCCGCGTCGCCGTTTCGTTTAGCCGTCGGAAGCTAGCCGGCTTCGTGGTGAGCGGGCGCAACGACCTTCCCGATGGGGTGGCCCGGGCGCTTCCCGTCGCGGGCCTTCTGGAATCGGAGCCGGTGTTCACCGCCGAGTTGCTGCGATTCCTCGACCAGGCTGCGAAGTATTACATGCACCCGCTCGGCGAGGTCCTGCGTGCCGCGGCGCCAGCATTGCCGTCGGGGGCGATGCGACGGCTCCGCAAAGATGGATTTCTGCAAGCTACCGAGAATCTCCCCGGGAAGCGCGTCGCACACCATCGAACCTGGAAGGTGACGGCGACCGGCACAGACGCATCGGCTATTCGTCTCGGCGCGCGGCAGAAGAAGCTCATGGATCGATTCGCGGATCGCGATTCGATCCTCCTCGAGGAGCTGCGCGGCGAGGTCAACGAACCCCGTGCCGTCGTGCGTTCGCTCGCGGAAAAGGGGCTCCTCGAATTCGAAGAGGTCGAAGCCATTCGTGATCCGTTCTTTCGAATCCCGGTCAGGCGCGACGAGCCACATGCTCCGACCGCCGCGCAGCAAATCGCGATTGACGCCGTCGTCGAGGCGCTCGCCGAACGTAGTGGTCAGGCGTTTCTTCTGCACGGCGTGACCGGGTCGGGAAAAACCGAAGTCTACCTCCGCGCGATCGACGAAGTGCGTAAGGCTGGCCGCGGCGCAATTTTGCTCGTGCCCGAGATTGCGCTCACCCCACAGCTCGTCGGACGATTTCGTGCGCGGTTTGGTGACGACATCGCCGTGCTTCACAGCGGGCTTACCGCACGGCAACGCGAGGACGCCTGGCAAGCGCTTCGCAAGGGGAGGGTGCAGGTTGCGATCGGGGCGCGCTCCGCCTTGTTCGCCCCCGTTGCAGACCTCGGATTGATTGTCGTCGACGAGGAGCACGACCCGTCGTTCAAGCAGGACGAGGGCTTTCGCTATCACGCTCGGGACATGGCCTTGCTCCGGGCGCGGTACGCTGGAGCGGTTTGTGTGCTTGGGAGCGCCACGCCTTCGGTCGAAACCTATCATCGCGCAAATCAAGGGCTCATCGGCTTGCTTTCACTGCCCACGCGAGCGACCGGTGCAACCATGCCTGACGTGGAAATCGTCGATTTGCGTCGACACCGAATCGGCCCGACGGGGCATCCCCTCGTCTCCGGGCCCCTTTTCGCGGCGCTCGACCGCTGTTTGAAAGAAGGTCATCAGGCGATCATCTTTCTCAACCGGCGCGGTTTTGCGCCAAGCCTGCGGTGCGCGTCCTGTGGCGTAGTGGCGGAGTGCCCTGCCTGCAGCGTCGCTCTGACCGAGCATCGGGGGCAGGGCGCGCTTCGATGCCACTACTGCGATTTCCATCGGGCGGTGGCCATTCCTTGCACCGCGTGCGGGAGCACCGAGTACAAACGACTTGGCGTCGGCACCGAACAGCTGCAAAAAGCCGTCGAAGAGGGTTTCCCGAAGGCCTGCGTCGCGCGGCTCGATCGCGACACCGCGTCAGGGGATGGGGTCGAACGGGTCCTCGATCGGCTGCGGAGCGGCGAGGTCGACGTCCTCGTGGGTACGCAGATGGTTACCAAGGGACACGACATTGCCGGGGTTACCCTGGTCGGTGTGGCCCTTGCCGATCAGAGCCTCGCCTTCCCAGATTTTCGCGCTTCCGAACGCACCTTCCAGTTGCTCGCGCAGGTCGCCGGTCGTGCAGGCCGTGCCGACAGCCCAGGGGAAGTCATCCTTCAGACCTTCCAGCCCGATCACGCCGCGGTGCGTCTGGCCGCACAGCATGACTACGAAAGCTTCTTCGCCGAAGAGATCCGAGAGCGGCAAGAGGTCGGCTATCCACCTTTTGCGCGCCTCGTGAGTGTGCGTGTCCACGCTGGCGCCGAAGACGACGCCCGCGGCGCCACCCAACTACTCGCCGACACCGCGCGTCAACACCAGTCCGTCAAAGATGGTGCGGTCCAAGTTCTAGGCCCGGCCCCCGCACCGCTGGTTCGTCTTCGAGGCCGCTACCACTACCGTCTTCTGCTGAAGTCCCCCGACAGAAAGCTCCTCCGCAACGTCACCGCGCACCTAGCCGCCCGAATCGAAGCCGGCCTCCCCCACGCTCACGCCACCCTAGACATCGACCCGCTCTAGGGGACACTCTCCGCCCCCCCAAGCCCCAAAACCACACACATTCTGCGGCAAAGATCGCAGCGTCCCCCTGACAAGGTTTCTGTGTGCCGCTGCGGTCCTTGCCTGAGAAGCGCAGCGTTTTCAAGTGCTTACGGGGGTGGAGAGTGTCCCTTCATTGGGCGGCTTCCTGTTCGTTCTGACTGCTCGGCACTCGCGCCGCGTCTTCCGCCGCGAGAAATCCAAAGGTCAGCGCGGGGCCTATCGTGCCTCCGGCGCCCGGGTAGCTGCGCCCCATCACCGACGACGACGAGTTACCCGCCGCATAGAGCCCCGGAATCACCTGACCGTCCGCTTTCAGCACGCGACTGTGCTCATCGGTCACGAGCCCACCCTTGGTCCCAAGGTCCCCCGGGTAGATCTGTACGGCGTAGAACGGAGGCGTTTCGATCGGACCAAGCGAGCAGTTCGGCTTCACACTCGGATCGCCGTAGTAGCGGTCCTGCGCGCTCCAACCGCGGTTGTAGTCCGGGTCTTCGCCTTTGAGCGCATATTCGTTGAACCGCGCGATCGTCGACTTCGCCGTTGCAGCTGGAATCTTGAGCTGCTCACACAGCGCGTCGAGGGTTGCGGCTTTGTAGAGGAACTTGCCGTCACGGTAGCGGTGCGGGAGCTGCTTGTCCGGCATGACCTTGCCGGGCGCAACGGGCCCCGCGATCGATGACTTCCGGTATGTCGCGTCGAAGATGTGAAACCAGCGCGGGTCGGTCGTGCGCGATTTTGCGACGTCGTCGTACATGCCGTTGACGACATCGATGTAAGGAGCCGCCTCGTTGGTGAATCGCTTCCCCGCCTGATTGACGAACAGCCCGTGCGGCAGGCTCTTCTCGACGACCAGCACCCAGGAAAACGGCGACTTCGGAACCATCGAGACGGGCGTCCACCAGGCTTCGTCCATCAGGTCGAGCGCGCCGCCGGCATCATGTCCCATGCGAATCGCATCGCCGGTGTTCGACGGGGTTCCTGCGGTCCACTCGGTCGTGATCGGTTGCCGCTGATACTGCTTGCGCATCTCGAGATTGCGCGAAAACCCGCCCGCCGCCAGCACGACGCCGCGATTCGTCTTCACGCGAATCATTTCGCCGTCCTTTCGGACCACCGCCCCCACGACCTTGCCGTCCTCGAATACGAGCTCTTCGACGCTGGTGTTGAGCCAAGCGGGAACGTTGCGCTCCTTGAGCGAAAGCAGAAGGCGACCCATCAAGGAGTTGCCGGCGCAGAGCTTCGTATCGCGCCCCCAGCGTTTGCGTTTGAAGTAGCGCAGCATGTACAGGAACATCTGCCAGGCCATGAACATCATCGTCTTGAAGCCGACACCGATCGCGGCCTGCGCCTCCTTCGCCGTGATGCCGAATTTGCCGAGAATCTGCGACTGCGGGTGCGGCCTGCGCAGTCGAATCAAGTCCTCGTGCAGCCGAGACCCATCGAAGGGAATTGGATCCATCGATCGACCGCCGGGCAGCCCACCCGGAGCCTCGGGATAGTAGTCGGTGTACTTCGCGAGCGGGACGTAGCGCACGTGCGTCTTTTCGTGCAGGTACGCGAGCACGCGCTTGCTTTCGCGGATGTAGAGCCAGAGGCGTTCGTCGGGCACTTCGCCCTTGGTGATGTGCTTCAGGTACTCGAAACCTTTTTCGTCCGAATCCGCGATTCCTTCACGGGCCATGCCGGGGTTGTTTGCGACCCAACAGACCCCGCCCGACATCGCCGAGTTCCCACCGTAGAGCTCGCTCTTCTCGACCAGCAGCACGTCCAAGCCGAGGTCGCGCGCGCGCACCGCAGCGCCCATGCCGGCGGCTCCGCTTCCCATCACGAGCAAATCGACTGTACGGTCCCACTCCGCCATTCCGGCGCTCCTTTGCTACGGGTCGGTTTGAAAATAGAACATGTTCTAGCGTTGCACTCCTGTCAAACGCCCCCGATCTTGCGACCGGGGTTGCTCAGCGCTAGAAAATGCTTACATTTCGATGGTTCTGAGCGCCCAGCCGCTCGGAGGTCCAGGTGATTCGCCCCATACTCTTCTACCCAGATAAACGGCTCCGTAGGCCCGGCAAAGACGTCGAGGTCTTCGACGCTGAGCTGCGCCGCTTGATCGACGACATGGCGGAGACGATGTACGCGGCCCCGGGCGTCGGATTGGCCGCGCCGCAGATCGGCGTTTCGAAGCGCCTTTTCATCGTGGATGTGGCCTCTGACGAGGACGAGCCAAGCGACCTGCGCGTCTTCATCAATCCCGAGATCATCGCCGCCGAGGGCGAAACCACCTTCAACGAAGGCTGCCTCTCGTTCCCTGGCATTCGCGAAGACATCGACCGAGCCGAGCGCATCACCGTCCGCGCGCTCGACCAGGACGGTAAGCCCTTCGAGCTCGAGGCCGAGGGCCTCTTGGCGATTGCGATTCAACACGAAAACGATCACCTCAATGGCGAGCTGATGATCGACCATCTCAGTGTCTTGCGCCGTCGTTTGGTGCATCGCGCAATGAGCAAGCGCGCAGCGGTCGACGCCGCGCAGTGACAGCCTGTGAGAACGATTTTTTTTGGCAGCCCCGAGTTCGCGGTGCCCTGCCTCGATGCACTCAACGGGATTAGCGAGGTCGTGGCGGTCATCTCACAACCGGACCGGCCCGCGGGGCGCGGGCTCTCCATGCGGCCTCCTGCCGTGAAGCAACGCGCATTGGAGCTTGGGCTCGATGTCTGGCAACCGACGAAACTGCGGACCGCCGAGTTTGCCGAACGGCTTCGGACGCTCGAGGCAGACGTGGCCGTCGTGGTCGCGTACGGACGAATCCTCCCGCTTGCCGTGCTCGAGGCTCCCCGCGCAGGCTGCGTGAACGTTCACGCTTCTCTGCTTCCACGCTGGCGAGGCGCTGCGCCGATTCAATGGGCGATCGTTCATGGCGACGAGGAGACTGGGGTGACGCTGATGCAAATGGACGAGGGCATGGACACCGGTCCCATTGTTGCAACCGCTGCGACCCGCATCGAAGCCGCTGACGATGCCGCGACTCTCAGCGAGAGGCTTTCGAACATGGGTGCGGCGCTCCTGCGGGAACAACTGCCACGCTACCTCGCCGGCGAGCTCACGCCAAAGCAACAGGACGACGCGGCGGCGACGATGGCGCCTCTCCTCGATAAGTCAGACGGCCGCATCCAATGGAACAAACCGGCGCAAGCAGTGCACAACCAGATCCGCGGCATGAATCCTTGGCCGGGCGCACATACGGTCCTCGGTGAGCGGCGCATCAAAGTGCATCGCACGCTCGCGACGACGCTTGATCCCGAAGGGGCCCGCCCCGGCGAGGTGATCGCGCTCGATCCCGAAGGCATCCTCGTGGCCTGTGCCGAGGGAACGCTCGAAATTCAGGAGCTTCAAGAGAGTGGCCGGAAGCGGGTTGACGCGCGTGCCTTCGCCAGCGGGCGCGGGGTTGCAGTCGGCGATTGCTTTTCGAGCGAAGGGACCGAGGGATGAAGATCTACACGAAGACAGGCGACGCTGGTGAGACCGGCCTTTTTGGCGGGGATCGCGTGTCGAAAGCGTCGCTTCGGGTCGAAACCTACGGCGAGGTGGACGAGCTGAACAGCGCCGTGGGTTGGGCACGCGTCGCGGCCTCAGATCCGGAGCTCGATGCCCTCCTCAATCAGATCCAAAACGATTTGTTCGAAGTGGGTGCGGAGCTCGGCTCAACTGCCCAGCGAAAACAGAAAAGCACGATGCCCCTGATTGCCGAGTCGCAGGTCGAAGCCCTCGAGCGTGCGATCGACAAATACGAAGAAGGCCCGCCCCCACTGACCTCGTTCGTCTTGCCAGGCGGGTGCGAAGGCGCGGCAAGGTTTCACATGGCGCGCTGCGTCTGCCGCCGTGCCGAGCGCTCGCTCGTTGCGCTCGGCGCACAGGAGACACTTCGCGGCGAGCTCTTCCGCTACATCAACCGGTTGAGCGATCTGCTCTTCGTTCTGGCCCGCTACGCCAACCACCGCGCAGGCGTCGAAGACGTCCCCTGGAAGGGCCTGGGCGGCTAAGGCATGTCCTCTGGGTCGAGGGCGAAGTCGCGCGTTCCGACTCGACCGTCCCCAAGCACGTTCCCGGGCAAGTCGAGGCCCGCACGCATCTCTTCAATCGCCTGGTAGAGGGCGGCCCGCTCCGCCGACAGTCGCCGAATGATCGTGGAACCCCACTGGCGCTTTGCGCGGATCTTGATCGACGTCCAGGTTCGCCTGACCAACTCGAGGTAGATCAAAGCCAGCGCGCCGCCGAACGCGCCAATCAAAAAGGTAGTGATCCCAGCTCGCCAGGGCGCGCGAGCGATCTCTTCAAACGAGTTGTGGAGCTCGATCTGCCCGAGGCCTACCAGCAGGGCGAAGATCAACCACGCGAGCGGGAACAAGATCAGGCCGGTGAGCAGTTTGATCGTAGCTGTGTCCTTGTACTGCCTCGAAGCGATGCGAGAGACCACGTTGATGAGGAAGTAAGGGGCAGCGTTGATCAACAGACCCAAGACCAGCACGGGGGGAATCACCAGGAACACGACGGCGGCTTGGGCAGCCAAGAGCACGGGGAGCCACTTGGATTCGATCGGTGGTGGTTTGTCGAGATCGTCGTCCTCTAGCTTCACCTCGCGGAGCGCGGCATCGTAGGCCTCGACGCGATCGAGCAAGGCCTGCACCCCGTCGGGATCGGTTTGCAACCGCGCGTAGTACGCCTTCCAAACCCTCGCCATTCCCAAGGAGCGCTCGGCCATGTCGGGCGCCTTCAGGTTTGTGCCGGCCCGCTTCGCCCTCTCGGCACGGACCAGGCTGCGGACACGGCCCATCAGCTGATTCAGCTCCCAGCTTTCGGTCGCATGGGTCACCTCTTGAAGCACCGGCTCCAGAACCTGGGTCAGCTCGCCGCTTCGAGCGCGCAAGGTTTCGTCGTCACCTTCCTGAATAGGTGCCAGTAGCTCGCTGGGCAGCGCCAAGGGCGCATGGAATTCGACCAGCACATCCGAGCGAAACATCGTTTTGTCGTCGTAGTGAAGGCCGACGGGGATGATCACCGGGGGCACGCCATTCTCCCCGCAGAGCTGCTTGGCACGATAGTAGAGCCGCGCCGCGCCGGTCTTGAGCTCTTGTAGGAACGGATCGTCGTGACTAACGCCTTCGGGGAACAAGGCCGCGAAGCCGCCGTCGCAGACCGCTTGGGCCATCGCGTCGAGGCTCTTTCGGTTCGCCTCGCGTCGCGCTTCGACGTCTCCGTCTTTCGAATCGGTCGCTCGAAAGATCGGGACGGTGCCGAGCGCGCGCATCAAGCGTCCAACGATTGGCCAGGAGAAAAGCCCGTGCCGCGCTCCGAACACGACCCGACGCGGGAAACCGCTGATGATGAGCGCCGGATCCACCAGCCCATTTGGATGCCAGGCAATGAGAATCCCGCCGCCCGTCTTCGGGACGTGTTCGACCCCGGTCACCTCAAAGCGGCGAAAGAACAGTCCTACGAGAAACCGCACCAGGCGAACCGCACTGCTCCGCTCGATCTTCACCTTCTGATTGTATCCCGACAAAAAGGGGACTGTCCCCTTTTCCCGTTCCGCGCTAGACCGCACGGGTCATGCGATGCGGGCTAGCTTGGTTTTTGTCCATTGCGTTTGCGGCAATCGGATCAGGGTGCGCCAAGAAGACGCAAGAGCGAGTGGCAGCGTCTGATCCGAAGCCGGCACAGGCGGCCGTGGCCCCCGCGCCACGAGGGCCGGCGAGCTACATGGGCACCGCGACGTGCGCTTCCTGTCACGAGACACAGCACCAGGCCTGGGTCGGATCGCATCATGATCTCGCCATGCAGAAGGCGACACCGGAAACGGTGCTTGGCGACTTCAACGATGCAAAGGTCAAGCACTTCAAGGAGACCGCGCGCTTCGTTCGTGACGGAGATGCATTCTTTGTGGAGGCGCTTGGCGCCGACGGCGAGCCCGGGCGCTTTCCGGTCATCTACACGTTTGGTGTTGAACCGCTGCAACAGTACCTCGTAGAGATCGAGCCCGGGCGTCTCCAGTCGTTTCTCTTCGCGTGGGATACGCGGCCGAAACAGCAGGGCGGCCAGCGTTGGTTTCACCTCCAGCCCGACGAATTCGTAGAACCCGGCGACGCGCTACACTGGACCGCGCCTAGCTACAATTGGAACTACTCCTGCGCCGACTGTCATTCGACTGCACTCAAGAAGAACTATGATCGCACGACCAAGCGCTATTCGACGGAGTACTTCGAGATCAACGTCGGTTGCGAAGCTTGCCACGGCGCTGGGTCACGGCATGTCGAGCTAGCGAGGGCGACCGATGCTGCAGCAGACGAGCTTCCGGCGAATGCAGGCTTCGGTCGACGCCTACCTGCGCCCGCTACGCGCATCTGGTTGTTTGACGAAGGCAAATCCATCGCATCGCTGAGCGCTTCGTCCCCGAGTGATGAAATCGAAACCTGCGCACCCTGCCATTCTCGACGCGCCGATCTGGGCGGCGAGAGTACCAGCTTCCACGATCGCTACCGTGTCGCGGCCCTCGACGAGCTGCTTTACTTCGACGACGGTCAGATCCGAGATGAGGTCTATGTCTATGGCTCGTTTCTCCAGAGCAAGATGCACGCCGCCGGGGTCATTTGCAGCGACTGCCACGACGGGCACAGCACGAAGCTTCGCTTGGAGGGCAACGCCTTGTGCAGCCGATGCCATCAGGCCGAGGTCTACGACGCGCCGAAGCATCTTTTTCACGCGGCGGGGACCCCAGGCAGCCTTTGTACCGACTGCCACATGCCCCAGCGCACCTACATGGTGAACGATGACCGAGCGGATCACCGCTTCGGCATTCCGCGCCCGGCGCTCGCGGCCAAGATCGGCGCGCCGGACGCCTGCACCGATTGCCATGCAGCCAAGAGCCCGAATTGGGCTGAACGCGAGATTGAGAAACGTTTCGAAAACCGCATGCCTCACCCGTTTGCCGATGCGCTTCACGCAGCCCGGAGGCAGCGGCCGGACGGCGAGCCAAGGCTCGTGGAGCTCGTAGCGGTGGGCCGAGCGCCGGCCATCGTCCGCGCGACGGCCATCCTCGAGCTCCGCAATCTCGGTTCTCCGGCGCTTCCCGCTTTGCTGATGCGCGCCAGCAGCGACGCAAGCCCGATCGTTCGACGCTCGGTTGCAGTCGCGGCTCGAGACATGCCGCCCGAGCAGCGGGTCGAAGTCGTGCGTCCACTGGTCCGTGACGAAACGCGAACCGTCCGAATCGAGGCCGTGGCCGCTTTGCTCGGTGTTCATGCAGGCGACTGGAGCACTGCGGATCGCGCCGCGCTGAAGAGCGCGACCGCGGAGTACATCGAGGCTCGTTCGTTCAACACGGACCGGGGCGAAGGCTTGGCCGACATGGCGCACGTCGCAATGTTGGCCGGCGACGCCAAGCATGCCGAGGAGAATCTCCGCGAGGCGCTCGACATCGATCCAACGTTTACGGCGGCGTACGTCAACCTTGCCGACCTCTATCGATCTCAAGATCGGGACGACGAGGCCGAGTCAACCCTCCGCGAGGGGCTGAATAAGGCGGCCGATGGAGCCGCGATCGAGTTTGCGCTCGGCCTCGCCTTGGTGCGCCTCGGACGATACTCCGAGGCCATGTTGCACCTTCGCCGCGCATCCGAGATCCGCCCTGAAACCATCCGCTTCGGCTATGTCTATGCGGTGGCCCAGTTCGACGGAGGACAGCGCGAAGCGTCCCTCCGCACCCTGGAACAAATGCGCAAGCGCTACCCGGCGAATCGAGACGTGCTCCAGCTGCTCGCCGGCTATAACCAGCAGATGGGACGCGCGAAGGCCGCCGAGCGATACGCTACGGAGCTGCGGAAGCTCAACGCGCCCTAGCGTCGACGCCTCGGCCCGCCCGGGATGTGCGCGCCCATGATCGCCGATGGCGTTTGCGTCTTGACGGATGCCGACGCTGCATGAGAGACGGAAAGACGCCCATGCCTTTCGTCGAAATCATGCATGCCTACTTTCGCGGCGAGCGCGTCGAAGCGCTCTGCTTCATCGTTCCAATCGGTGTTGCAATGCTCGCGTTTGCGGCGATCACGCTTCGAGCCGAGCGCGGTGGCTTTGCCTGGGGCTTGGCCATTCCTCTGATCGTCTTCGGTCTCTTCGCGATCGGTGCAGGGGCGGCGGTCGGGTTTCGAACAGCCGGGCAGGTCGCAGCGATCGAATCCGGATTCCAGGGTGACCCCGGCGTCATGCTGGCCGATGAGCTCCCGCGCATGCACAAGGTCAATGCGAACTGGCCGATGTACATCGGGATGTGGACCACCTTGCTGCTGGTCGGTCTTGGGTTGCGCTTTGGCTTGAAGGCAGACTGGGCGCACGGGGTCGGCCCGGCGCTCATCTTGATCGGAGCGATGGGTTTTCTGATCGACGGCTTTGCGGAGCGGCGCGCCAGACCTTACACCGCGGCGCTAGAAGCGCTCGCAGCAGAGCACCAGTTCGAGCTTCGGGCGGAGTGATCAAACGATGGATGCACAGCGGCGGTGGCGCGCCGATGATGGCCGCCTCCGGTTCGACAGAGGCGCCCTCCCGACCCTGAGAACTTTGGTTGCTTCTTGTCGGCCGTTCGGGATAAGTTGTCGACATGGCTCGCCTCCTGGTTTGTTGCTTCCTGACCCTTGCCTTGGGTTGCAGGAGCCCGACCACGTCCACAGAGCCATCGGAGGTGGAGGAAGTGCTGCCACCCGAACCTGCGGACACACTGCCCTCCGAAAACGCCGAGGCATTGGAGCAATCCGGGGCAACCGGTGCGATGCAGGAGCTCGGCGAGGTCGCCCAGGGGGAACCCGGCAAAGCACTCCAAGCTCAACCCGCAGCGGCCCCTACCGAAGCTCCCGCGGCTGAACCCGTGCAACCGGCCCGTGACCTCGCAGCCGAATTGAGCGCCGCGATCGGAAGCCCCGCGGACTGCCTCCACGACTATCGACCGGCCAGCCCGACGACCATCCGCGTCAACATCAGCGCCCTCGTGCGCCCGTCCGGAATGGTCATCGAGCCGAGCGCGAGCGGCGGAGGGTTGTCGGCGAACGACCTTCGATGCGTCGAGCAGCGGGCCGTAGACGTGACCCTGTCGCCTTTGAGCGTGGCAGCATCGGAACGTGTCACTGCCGTTGTCAACATCGGCTACCAGCCTTCTCGGGTCGAGGAGTACGACGTCGGCGCCCCCACGCCAAAGCTCGAGGACGTCGTTCAAGCCCTTCCGAAGAAGAAGCCGATCCCTCCCAGTGGCAAGCCCATCGAAGGACCTGCGCCCGACCGCATCGACGGGCCGAGCGGTGTGCCAATCGACGGGCCCAAAGGCGTCCCGATCGAGGGTCCCACACCCAAGCCGATCGATGGCTACTAACGCGACAGCAAATCCAGGTGGTTGGGAGACGGACCCGCTTCAGTCGACGTCGGTCAGCTGCACCGGATTCGGCTCCACTCGCCAGATGTCCCGGCTGTAGTCGAGGATCGTGCGATCTGAGGAGAACGGCCCCATTCGTGCCGTGTTGAGGATCGACATCTTGGTCCAGTGGACCTGGTCCGCCCAGGCTTGGCTGACTTCCGTTTGGCAGTCGACGTAGGACTGGAAGTCGGCCAACACGAAGTAGTCGTCGTGATGGATCAGGCTTTCGATCAGGGGCTGGAAAAGCGCCCAGTCTCCCCGCGAGAAATGGCCCGAAGCGATTAAATCGAGAGCGCCTTTGAGTGGCGCGTTTCGCTCGTAGTATTCATAGGGTCGGTAGCCCGTCTCCCGCAACGCTTGGATTTCGTCTGTGGTGAGCCCAAAGAGAAAAAAATTTTCGGCGCCGACGGCATCTCGAATTTCGACGTTCGCGCCATCCAGGGTGCCGATGGTCAGGGCGCCGTTCATGGAGAACTTCATGTTGCCAGTCCCCGAGGCTTCCTTGCCGGCCGTCGATATCTGCTCGGACAGGTCAGCGCAGGGATAGACCAGTTGAGCCGTCTTCACGTTGTAGTTCGGGATGAAGATGACCTTCAGCTTCTCGCAAGTGTCCGGGTCGGCATTCACGACCTCGGCTACGGAATTGATGAGCTTGATGATGAGCTTGGCCATCGTGTAGCCGGGCGCTGCCTTGCCGCCAAAGATGAAAGTTCGTGACGCCGTCGCGAAGCCAGGGTTCTCCTTGAGCATTCGGTACAAGTGCACGATGTGGAGCACCGCCAACTGCTGACGCTTGTACTCGTGGATGCGCTTGACCTGGACGTCGAACATCGAGTCTAGATCCGCCTCGACCTTCATCAGTCGATGCGCCTGCTCGGCGGCCGCGCGCTTGCGTGCAGTCTTGACGGCCCGCCATTGCGCGTGGAACTCGGGGTCATCGGCAAGCCCCTCGAGCCGGCGCAGCTGAGTCAAATCCGTGATCCACGCTTCGCCGATACGATCGGTGATCAGCTCCGCGAGCTCCGGGTTGGCAAGGGCCACAAAACGTCGCGGGGTGACGCCGTTGGTCTTGTTGTTGAACTTGCCCGGGTAGAACTCGTGGAAATCCCGCATCACACGGGTCTTGAGCAAGTCGGTGTGCAGGGCGGAGACGCCATTGACCGAGAAGCTGCCCACGGTGGCGAGATTGGCCATGCGAACCGAGCCGCCGCCGTGATCATCGATGAGGGACATGCGCTGTTGCCTCTCGCCGTCGCCTGGGAAGCGCTCGCGAACCTCGACCATGAACCGGGCATTGATTTCGTAGATGATCTCCAAGTGACGCGGTAGCAATCGCCCAAACACCGATAGCGGCCAGGTTTCGAGAGCTTCCGGAAGCAAGGTGTGATTCGTGTATGCAAACGTCTCCGAGCTGATCCGCCAGGCGGTCTCCCAGCTCATCCCGTGTTCGTCGAGCAGCAGCCGCATCAGCTCGGGTATGGCGAGCGCCGGATGGGTGTCGTTGAGCTGAATTGCGAATCCTTCACTCAGAGTGTCGGGCCCGCCGCCACGAAGCTGATGCAGCCTCAGTAAATCCTGGAGCGAGCAGGAAACCAGAAAGTACTGTTGCCGAAGCCTGAGCTCCTTGCCCTGCGCCGGCTCGTCGTTGGGATAGAGCACTTTGGTCAGCGTTTCCGAGGCGACCTTGCGTTCGACCGCACCGTAGTAGTCGCCGACATTGAAGCTTCCGAAGTCGAACGTTTCTGCGGCCTCTGCGGCCCAGAGGCGCAGCATGTTCATGTTGTTGACCTTGTACCCAGGAATCGGCGTGGCGTAGGCAACTCCTTTGACCATGGTGTTTGGACGCCAGCGCACCCGGTAGCGACCATTGTCATCGGTGTAGGATTCGGTATGACCGCCAAAGCCCACTGGATAGCTGTACTCCGGCCGAGCAACTTCCCAGGGGTTCCCCTGACGCAGCCACTTATCTGTGCGCTCGACCTGCCAGCCGTCGTGGATCTGCTGCTGGAAGATGCCGAACTCGTATCGCAAGCCGTAACCCACCGCTGGAATCTGCAGCGTTGAAAGCGAATCCATGAAGCACGCGGCCAGCCGCCCAAGTCCACCATTGCCGAGGCCCGGCTCACGCTCTGCGTCGATGAGCTCATCGAGGTTCTGCCCGAGCGACGCAACGGCCTCCGCAACTTGACTGCGAATGCCGAGGTTCAACAGTGCGTTGCCGAGCGAAGGACCCAGTAGATACTCCGCAGAAAGGTAACAGACGACGCGGGTCGGATGAGACAGCAAGGACCTGGCGGTGCTCAGCCAGCGCTGCATCAGCCGGTCTCGCACGGTGTAGGCAACAGCCAGGTAGTAGTCCGACCGGGTCGCCAGCGCGGGGACGTTGCCACAGCGATAGAAGAGGTTTTCCTGAATGGCCCGGCGCAGCGTGTCGACGCCGACTCCGGTTCGGTCGTCATCGACGACCGCGCGTTTGTGTGACGGCGAGCCCTTCGCGTTCATATCCGTTTCCTCCAGGAGTCAGCCCAGCAGGTTGGGGGCCTACGAGTGTCGACTCTCGCCCAGAAGATGGCAAGGGGGTCCTCGCGGAAGGACGTCCTTCAATCGGTTAAAGCCGACCGGTTGCCTCTGCGAGTGCTCGCAGTCGCGTGGCCAACGCCCGATTGAGCTGACCTGGCTCGAGCCTCCACGTCCAATTGCCGCTCGTCGTCCCGGGACGATTCATTCGGTGACGTTCATCGAAGTGAAGCAGATCTTGAAGCGGGACGATCACGGTGTCGGCAGGGGACTCGAGAAGGGCCCCAATCGCTGCGTCGACGACATCGACGTCGCGGCTCGTTCCGAAGTAGCTCTGAACGCGCTGAAGATCCGCCTCCGCGCTCGCGTCTCCTGACTCCGCTTGGCGCTTGAGGTCACGATACCAGCCGAGCATCGTGTTGCTATCGTGGGTCCCGGTGAAGGCCACGCTCCTTTGGGGATACTCGTCCGGGTGGTGCACACGGTTTCCATGGTCGCCGCCAAACGCAAACTGCAGCACTTTCATTCCCGGGAGGTCGAACTGGTCGCGCAGGTCCCATACCTCCTGGCTGACCGCACCGAGGTCCTCCGCGATGAACGGGAGCTCGCCGTATTCTCGTGTGAGCTCGTCGAAGAACGCGCGCCCGGGCGCGTCGATCCACTGCCCATCCATGGCCGTCTCGGAGTCGGCAGGAATGCGCCAGTATCGTGCGAAGCCGATGAAGTGGTCGAGCCGTAGCAGGTCGAACAGCTCGAGCTGGCGGTGCAGGCGGGACTTCCACCATGCAAAGCCGGTGCGCTCGTGATGCTCCCAGTCGTACAAGGCGTTTCCCCAACGCTGCCCCTCCGCGGCGAATGCGTCAGGCGGAGCTCCTGCGACGAACCTGGGGCGACCCTTTGCATTCAGTAGGAAAGCCTCGGGGTTCGCCCAGACGTCCGCGCTCTGATGGGAGACGAACATCGGAACATCGCCGAAGATCCTAACTCGCCGATCCTCGCAGTGCTGTCGAAGGGCCTGCCACTGTCGGTCGAAAAGAAATTGCTCGAACGCGAAATAGTCGATGTCGTCCGCAGACTCTTCGCGCAACGCAGAGAGGACCGATGGCTTCCGCCGGGCGAGGTCTTCGGGCCAGGTCGTCCAATCGGCAGTCCCGTAGCGAGATCGAAGCGTGACGAATTGGCAGTAATCTTCGAGCCAGCCCTGCTCACGATCTCGAAATTCCCCAAAGGACCGGAGCATGTCTCGTGATCCTCGCTGGCCGAACGTCCGATACGCTTCCGTGAGCAGCTTCGACCGAACACGCTTGGAATCGACGAACTCGGCCTTTGCTGTCTTCGAGCCGGTGGGGAGACCGCGGAGTGCCCGCTCGTCCAGCAGGCCGTCTTCTATCAGCGCTTCGGGCGAAATCATCAGCGGCTCGCATGCGAACGCCGAGATGCTGGAATACGGTGAGTCAGAGTCACCGATTGGGTTGAGTGGGAGCGTCTGCCACCAGCCCTGGCCGGCTTGCGCCAGGAAATCTGCGAACGCGTGCGCGGACGGCCCGAGGTCGCCGGTGTACGCCCCACCCGGAAGCGAGGTGATATGTAAGAGAACTCCGCTGCGCCTCGGGAGCTCCACCATCACCTCGGAATGCGTTCTGCGACCAGGACGACCGTCGAGTACGGTTGCACGACGTGTTCGCTTCCGATGACGATCTCCGCGTTGTCCGGGTGCGCGAAGTCGTCAGGCGACTGCCGATGTGTGTCGATCAAGCGTCGCCACAGGCGGGGCTCACCTTCGCGAAGCAACGGAAGCTCGAACGTCAAGGGCTCCGAGTACGCGTTGAACATGAAGTGCCACCCGTACTGAAACACTTCGACAGAAAAGGCCAGGCTTCGCGAGTGCGGCGCGAGGTCGGGTTCATTGAGCTTCACGCCGTGCCAGTGCACCGGAACGGCACGAAGCAAGTCCGATAGGGTCAACCCCGGCACTTCGAAGGCTACGCTCAGCCGCAGGTGGATCAGCTCTTTCACAAAGCGATGAAGACCCGGGTGCTTCTCGACAAGGCCCCAGTCGAACCAGGTGAGCTCGCTGTCGTGACAATAGGGGTTGTTGTTTCCGCGCTGGGTCCGTCGCGCCTCATCGCCCATCACCAACATCGGGACACCCAGCGAGAGAAGGTTCGTCGTGAAGAAGTTCTTGATTTGCTGGATGCGGAGTTTCTCGATCGCCGGATCGTCAGTCGGCCCTTCGATGCCGCAGTTCCAGCTGAGATTATAGTCCGAGCCGTCGCGGTTCTCTTCCTGGTTCTCCCAATTGTGCTTTTCGTCATAAGAGACGAGATCGTTGAGCGTGAATCCGTCGTGGCAGGTCACGAAGTTGATGCTCTGCTCGGCCTCGCGCCCCTGGCCCCCGTAGATATCGGGGCTCGCCAGGAACCGTGCTGCAAGCTTTTCGACGTGTCCCTCGTCTCCCCGGAAGAACCCTCGCACGTCGTCGCGAAACCTGCCGTTCCATTCCTTCCAGTGGTCGCCGAAGAAACTGCCGACCTGATAGAGGCCCGAAGCGTCCCATGCCTCTGCGATGAGCTTGGTGCCGCTCAGAACCGGGTCGGTTTCGATGTCCCAGAGCACCGGTGGATTCGCCTCCACTTCACCTTCGGTGTTGCGCGAAAGGATGGACGCGAGGTCAAAACGGAAACCATCGACGTGCATCTCTCTCACCCAATGGCGCAGACTGTCGAGAATGAGGCGACGCACGACTGCGTGGTTGGCATTCAGCGTATTGCCCGTGCCGCTGTAGTTCGCGTAGCGTGACCGGTTTCCTCGTTCGAGGCTGTAGTAGATGCTGTTGTCGAGGCCCTTGAACGAGAGGGTCGCGCCGTCGTCTCCTGCCTCCGCCGTGTGGTTATAGACCACGTCGAGAATGACCTCGATGTCAGCGCGGTGGAGTGCCTTCACCATGTCTCGAAACTCGTCCAAGACCGCCAGTGGCTCGTTGGACGAAGCGAAGCCGTAGTGCGGCGCGAAAAAAGAAATTGGGTTGTAGCCCCAGTAGTTGCTGAGGCCGGGTGGCGCCTCCTGCGGGTCGAACAGAAACACGGGCAAGAGCTCGACCGCTGTCACACCGAGGTCGGTCAAGTACGGAATCTTCTCGACGAGACCCGCGTAGGTTCCGCGCTTTTCGGAAGAAACCCCCGAGCTCGGATGCCGTGTGAACCCGCGGACATGCATCTCGTAGATGACCGTGTTCGAAAAGGCGTGCGCTGGGGCGATGTCCCCTTCCCAGTCGTATTCGCTGAAGTCGGCCACGACGCTCTTCATCGCGGTCGCCGCCGTATCGCCGGGCCGGCGTGCCGCTTCGCGGTTGTAGCCTTCCGGAACCGCGACGGCGCGACCATAAGGATCGAGCAGCACCTTTTCGCGGTCGTAGCGGAGCCCTTCCTCCGGTGCATACCGGCCCTCGGCGCGATAGGCATAGAGTTGGCCTGGTCCGATGCCCGGCACAAAGGCATGCCAGTAGTGAAAGGTTCGATGATTTCGCGACGGGTCGAGCCGGATGACACGCGAAGGCTCTCGGGCGTCAGGGCCGTCGAAGAGAAGAAGCTCGAGTGCGTCGCAATGCTTGGAATAGATGCTGAAGTTCACACCATCGGGTCGTGGCGTCGCACCCAGCGGATAGCTTTGTCCGGTTCGAATCATTTCGGCGTCTGAGGACTACTTGCGACGACCTTTTCGACTGCTTCGAGCAGGCTCTTGCTGTAGACGCGGCCCGCCAGATTGTCGCGTGCTTTCTTCGCGACCGCGTCCCACTCGGCTTTGTACGGTGAGGTGTCGACTTCGATCATGCCACGGCTGACCAGCGATGCGTAGGCTCTCGCGTCGTCACGCCGTACCAGAGCATCGTTGGCCTTCGAGGCGCGCATGCTGGTCGAGAGCAAGATCTCTTGATCGCGCTCCGAAAGCTCGTCGAACTTCTCCTGCGTGACGATCCCTCCGCCGACCATGATGTTGAAGTTGTCCGTCGTCATGTACTTTAGGCGCGTGTACCATTGGAGCGCGACCGCTGCGAGGGCGGATGCGGGAACGGTGTCGACCATGCGGGTCTGCAATCCGCCGTAGACCTCGGGAAGACCCATCCGAACTGCGTTCGCGCCAATCGCGCTGATGAATTCTGCGAAGACGGGATCGTCTTTCCAGGCCCAAGGTCGGAAGCTCTTGAGGTCGTCGGGCTTGGCAAATGCGTTTGTCGAGAAGAGCCGGTTCTTGCCGGCTTCTCCCCAATTCAGAAGCACGAAGCCCGCGTCTTTGAACATCTTGGTGAATCGGTCGTTGAGCTCGGTCCGGGCGCGCGCCAGCTGCTCGTACTCGGTGAGTAAGCCTGGCGCCGTGAGCACCAAGACCGGACGCGCGACCATCCCGAGCCCCGTCGTTGAAATTCCCGCACCATCCATCTGCCCGGCGCGCATCTTCCGAACGAAATCACGTTCGTCACCCTGGCTGCCCCCAGAATAGAAGCGAAGCTGGACACGATTGTTGGTCTCCTTCTTGACGCTTCGATTCCAGGCCTTCGAGATCTTCATGAAGCCGGAGCCCGCCGGGGCGAGCGAGGCGAAACGGATGATGATCGGGCCGTTGGCGCTGACTGGCGGCGCGGACACGGCGCCCGGCAACAGGAATGCACTCGCGGCGAGTAGGAAGATGAAGATGGAGCGGGTCCTGGTCATGGTTTAGTCGATACGCGCTTACGAGGGCATTGCCAAGCTGCCGGACCGGGCGATACTCGATCTGGCGAAAGGAAAGAACGATGAGCGATGAGGTCAAGGTCGAGCGGCTCGCCGCACTTTTCAAGCAAACCGGTGAAGCCCATCATCAGGCGTTCCTAGAAACCGACGGAGACGACCCTGAGTGGCCGCTCTGGTATGCCGAGTATCTGGAGGGTCGACTAACTCCATTCTTGGCAGCCCCGCTGACCCGGAGTCGATTGGTGTTCTGCCTGATCGGTGCGGATGACGAGCACCGCGCCACCGAATCGGACACACCGTGGCCTGAGTACTATGCTCGGCGCTTTCTCGAATGCCTCGGTCCTGCGGAGGAGCCGGCCAAGGATCGCTTGTCCCTCTACTATTTCGACGGTTGTCCGTTCTGCGTTCGGGTGCTCCGTGCGATCGACACGCTCGGACTCGATGTCGAGCTCCGCAACATCTACTCCGATCCCGTCCATCTCGCGGCGCTCCGTGAGGTGCGGGGTAGAACGACCGTACCCGTGCTGAGAATCACGAGCGCGGATGGCGAAGAGCGTTGGATGCCGGAGTCGGCGGACATCGTTCGATACCTACAAGCGACCTACGGCCAAGCGGCCGCCTGACGTTACGTGCCAGCGAAGCCCCGTGGACGTCGCAAAGCGGCGTCTCTACGGGGTGTCAGTGTCAGTGCCAGCGCCGGAGATCCTCTCCGGCAGCCCCCGTACGTGCAAGTCCCGCTGCGGAAACGGAATCACGATCCCCGCCTCCTTCAAAGCCTCGCTGATCGCCACGTGGACGGCGCTTGGCACGTCCAGGACATCCGAAGGGTCCATGAAGATCCGCAGCTCGAAATCGAGGGAGCTTTCGCCAAACCCCCGAAACAGCGCGAGCGGTGCGGGGCTCTTGAAGACTTTCTCGTTGGCGTCTGCGACCTTCCTCAGGATGCCGAGCACCTGGTTGGGGTCGGTGCCGTAAGCTACGCCGAGGGGAATCGTAACCCGCTGTTGACGCGCAGCCAGCGTCCAGTTGACGACGCGGCCTGAAATCAGGTCGCCATTGGGAACGATCACCTCGGCGCCGTCGAAGGTGCGAATCGTGCTTGCACGAATCCCGATACTGCTCACGTTCCCGAGGATGTCGTCGATTTCGACCTTGTCCCGCAAGCGAATTGGCCGTTCCGTCAAGAGGACGAAGCCCGACACGAAGTTGTTGACGAGGTTCTGGAGTCCAAAACCGATGCCGACGCCAAGCGCGCTCAGGACGATGGTCACTCTGTCGAGCGGGACCCCGAGTACCGATACGGCGGCGACAAATCCAATGGCGATGATCGCGTAGCGCGTGAACGTCGTGAGGGCGAACGGGACCCCCTGCTGCATGTGAAGGCGCGGCAGGATTTCTTCCTTGAGAACAAAGCTCACGAATCGCGCGATGATCCAGCTCACCCACAAGACGATGAAGAAGGCGAAAAAGTCTCCAAAAGTCACGCCCGTTTCGGCGAAGCCCATCCCCAAATCGGAGGAGAGCCAGCGCCCAAGGACCCGTCCCAAAGGTCGCCAGGCCGAGGTCATGTCCGCCAACAACCAGACAAAGACTGCAGCCGTGAGAAAACGTATGGTGCGGCTCAAGGTCTTCTCGGCGACGTTTCGATTGGCCCTGACCATACGAAAGGCATCGAAGCGGCCGGTGTGCACACCGGTCAAGACGATCGCTTCGACGATTCGTTCCAGGGCCATGTAGGCCGTCGCCCCGATCGTTCCGAGGACGACGAGCACTGCCGCTTCCGTTGCCAAAAAGATGTACCCAAGCAGGCCGGCGCCCACGCCAATCACGGTGGTGAACAGTACCAGCCTGGCCCAAAGGCTCGTCACCGAGAACCATAGGCCCTCGCGCATGCGCTTCGAAACATCTGCTCCGCGCAGAAAGCGAATGAGCCATGCAGCGCCTGCGCCCGCGAGGAGTAACTCCGAGAGCTGCAAGGCCCGCTCGATTTCCGGGTGTCCTGAGGCCAGCGCCACGACGAAATGGAACGTTCCGAGCACACCGAGCCCGATGAGCGCAGGGCGGAAGCTCGCGGATACCATCTCTTTGTAGACCACGAACCAGAGCGGAAGCGCGACGATCCAAGTGAGCAGGATCATTTCCACCGTGCGGTCCGAATGGAAGAAGCGCGCCATCGCGAGGCTCACGAGAAGGGCCGCAGCCCAGGGATGACACAGCGCCTCACTCGCCTGGTTCTCCCAAGCGATGCCGCCCTCCTGCTGACGCTTTTCGATTCTTGCGGCCACCGCCGCGCGCGCTCTGCTGAAGAGAATCCCGAGCAGGAGCGCCATGAGAATCTGGAAGATCAACAACGCGCGTTTCTGAAGCAGGTAATCCTGGACCGCCGGCCAGGAGAATTTCATCTCGTAGCCTGCGCGCGCGCTCTGTTCGTCCAAGCGTTCGCCAGCCTTCCAGATAGGCGGTTCCTGCTGTTCGAAGACGCTGTCGGCCTCGGCACGTTGAGCGAGACTAACTTTCTGCTGGGCTACGCGGAGCCTGTCGCGAACATCCAGGGCCCGCGACTGCACGGCAAGCACTTCGCCGGTCTTGGCCTGGAGCATTTTCCCGCCTTCGCGAAGCCCTTGCAGGATCGACGCGGTGCGATCGCGAACTTCCTTGGGGACGGACCGTCGTCGCGCTCGTTTCAGCGCCACGGTCCAGGCCTCGATGTCTTCGTCATTCTGAGTCGACAGCGTTTCGAGATCAGCCCCATACGTGCTTAGCTTCGCGATCTGCCTGTCGTTCCGCGCGTCGAGGTACTCCAGCTGAGCCTGCAAGTTGTTGAGCTCGGAGCTCATCATTCGTCGTGTCTCGAGCGCATCGAAGCGCTCGCCGAACGCCGCCCCCTGTGCGTCCACCTCGTCGAGCGCTTTGGTCACGTCCGCAAGCACGTCGATCAGCGACATTTCCGTCCTGATGCGCAAGAGTCGCTCTTCCACGGCGCCGGCTTCGATCGCGAAATCCGCGCCCGTCAGCTCCTTGGGCGCTTCGGGTGCAGCCGCTTGGGGACTAGGTGTGTCGGATGTAGGCGGGGGGGCCTGGGCGTGCGCGATTTGCGTGCCCATGAGGCCGACACCGAACATGAGCGCGAGCGCGGTCAGTGCGAGCAAAGCGCGATTGGACCTCTCAAGCATCGTGTCGCGACTTAGCATGGATGGGACCCAAGCTGCAGCGGCCGCCCGGAACTCAGGCGTCGGGTGACATGGCTCGGTGGCTTGTCGGGTCGGGTATCGCCTCGCCTTCCGCAATTGGGGAAGGCGCCGTCCTCAGCTCCGGCTGCAGCCGAACCTTATCCCAGACCTCCGGGAATGCACCGACAGCGCCGAGCTTTTCCCGCATCCGCCGGTAGAGTCCGTGGTCAAACATCTCCTCGAACTGGCTGCGATTCATCCAGACGTCCTGATAGAGGGGGACGAAGCCACCGACTTGGTAGGTGAACTGCTCCGTGGCGGCGACGTGTTCTTCGGCGTCCCAGTCCTCGCCTCGCTTGACGGCGGGTGGGATCCCATAGGCGCCGAGGTCGACGAACATGTCCCAGCGTTCGCCGGCTTGTAGTTGGCGCGGTTTGGGCTGCAGGCCCTGGTATTCGCCGTGGTCGTAAATGCGAATGGGGTAGACGAGGAGCGGGTACACCTCGAAGCGCTTGTCGAACTCTTCGACGGCGCGCTTTAGCTCGCGCATCGGGACGATCACATCCTGCACCACGTGCTTGTGAACGAGCTTCCAACGCACTCCTTGGGTCATGGTGCCTTTGAGCAGTGAAATCTTGGGCGCGCCAAGCCAGCCGAAGCCCCAACGCCACCAAGGCTTGCTCGAAAAGGGCATGAGCTCCTCGAGCTCCCAGAAGATCGAGCGCGTGTGGCGGTGGTAGTAGTCTCTGAGCGGAATCCAGTCTTCGAACTCGCCGCGCTCGAGCGCCGTGGCCACGTGGTGAAAGAAGAATTGCTTGTACCAGCGATTGATGGGGTTGATCTTCGAGCGATCCAAAGGCGCGTCGTCGTACCATGCACATTGAATGACGCCGCTGTCTTTGGAATAAATGGTGGCTTCCAAGAACTCCGGCGCATCGTCGGCCACCGAAAGCGCATAAGTCTTGTCGCAAAGCTCATCCATGCTGTGACAGGGGATGTACTTCATCCGGATGTACGGCTTGGCCGGCTCGATTTCGAGCTCGAGCGCCACCAAAAACCCCAACGTGCCGTGTGACCACGGAAGCGCATGGAAGAGCTCGGGGTCGCTTTCTTCGGTCACCCGCAGAAGAGTCCCGTCAGCCGTTACGATCTCGTAAGCGACGACCGTCTCCTGAATCAAGCCGTAACGGTGACAGGTCGTCTCCATGCCGAGACCCATGCAAAGACCACCTGCGGTGAGGTCCTCCATTTCGACCATGACTTTGAGCGCGTAGCCCATGGGCACCAGGTATCGACTGATCTGCCCCATGTTCGCGAGCGGCTCGACGCGGACGACCATCCGCTCGGTGTCCACCTCGAGGATGTCGCGAAGGTCGATCTCAATACGATTGCAGTCCTTCTTGTAGGTGGAGGTTCGCGTGGACATGGTCAGCCAAGGCGGGCGGGCCGTGCACATGGGACGCTCGGAGCCAGACGCACTCCACGCGCGCACCTGCTCCTGCACGCGACGCACCCGTTCGTCGTGCTTTTCAGGTGATGCGCCAAAGCGGGCGTAGAGCACGTCGCGGGTCACACGGGCGCGCTCGAACAGAAAGCTGGCGGGCAGTGCCGTGGCCGCGACGACCAATCCACGATTGTCGGTCATCCATTGAGCAGCGCCTTTGGCGAGCTTCGACTGACCGAGCTTGCTTCGTATCGACATGTCTTTCCTCACGGGTTTTGTCGGCCAATCAAGAGGTGGCAGGGTAAAATTGCCCGTACCAGCGGCGAAGCTGATGAATCGGACCATCAGCACGCGTGAGCATCGGCTTCTGACGATAGATTTTTCTCTCCCAGATGCCGATGTCCTGGCGCCACTGCGAAACCCAGTTTCCGACGATGAACGAGGCCAGGGGCTTTGGCACGTTTGGCCCGCTGAACCAGCGGAAGCGAACGTGCTGTGTCATCGGACCGATCGGCGTATGGCTTTGGTACAGCACTACGCGGCCGCCCCCTCGATTCAACGTGAAGTCGAATCGAATGAAGCTTCCCGGACCTTCGATACGAACCTCCGCGTGTGCCCCCGATCCCTCGATCGCTTTCCCTCGAAATTCGAGATTCGCGTCGTTCCCGAACCAGCAGACGTGCTTCTCGGTTTCATCTCGACGCCAGGTCGCTTCGTGGTGGAGGGTCATCCCCGGTACGGGGATCTCGGTCCAAGGCAGGCGCAGGCGTCCATGGATCGCGGCGAAGTGCTGGAAGTCAGCGCTGTTCTCCAGGAACTCGAGCAAGTGCATGTGCACAAGCCCTGCATCGTGCTCTCCCCGCCAAACGAGATTCCCATCGTCAATCTCGGGCACGCGTTGCAAGCGGTAGGGTGGCTCGGGTGCCGGGCCGCCCTCGGATGCTCCATGTCGGTGGTAGACGAGCACCCAGCCGTGAAGCTCTTCGACGGCCCAGGATCTCGTGCGATGCCGGGGGTCTGGACGCTCACCCTTGGCCTGACCGACGACGGACCCGTCTCCGCGGATCCTCCAGCCGTGGAACGGGCACTCGACGCAATCGCCTCGGACCTTGCCGTCGGCCAGGTTGGCACCGAGGTGCGGGCAATAGGCGTCGACGACACGTGGGTTGCCCGGCAGCATCGCGAAACACGACCCATTGGTTCCCCACGCACTGCACGAACGTCGGACGGTCTCGAAAGTCGGTCGATCGGCCAACGACGTACCAACCCTCGGGATATGGCGGCGGATAGGTAGCCTCCCGTGCCGACTCCACCAAAGGATTCGGATCCCGTCGGCCGAGCCGTCCCGCCAGCGCCCGCAGCGGTGCCTCAACACCAGCGATCATCACTGCGCCGGTCGTCGTGCCAAGAAGAAGTAGTTGGGCGTGAAGATCCCGAGCTCGCCGCCGGCGATGAGAGCCTCCGCCGCGGCGCCCAGCATTTTGCTGACCTCGGTCGAACCCTTCGGCGCGATCCGTAGCGCTTCGAGCGTTCGAATGGTGCGGCGTGCCATGAATCGTCCGGCACGGCCGCGTCGAAGGGCGAGCAGGCTCTCGGTTTCGCCGACGAGCGGCAGGTACCAGGGTGTTTCGGGGTCGCAGGTGCCCGCAGCATCATGGCTTTCGACCACCTCGAACCCTGCGGCGCGAACCGCCTCGAGGGTTTGGGGAATCGTCGCGATGTCCGGAAGACTGTCTCCTTCTTCGATGCCCTTTTTCGTCCTTTGGTGCTCGGCGCTGTTCGGGTCGAACTTGCTCGTCATACACCACTCATAGGCCGCGAACAGGCCGCCCGGCTTCAACGTGCGGTAGATCTCCTTGAACACACCTACCTTGTCCGGCGCGTGGCAGGTGGCCTCGAATGCGTACGCGGCATCGTAGGTTTCGTCCGGCACCTGGAGGTTCATGAAATCCCCCTTGAAGCCGGAGCATCGGGCGGCGAGGCCCGCTTCTTCGTTGTACTGCTGCACCTTGGTCAGTTGGTAGTCGTTGTTGTTGATGCCTTCGATCGTGGCCCCCGAAAACCGAGCGATGCTGCGCATGGGCCCACCCACGCCGCAGCCGACGTCGAGGACCTTCATGCCTGGTTTCAGGCCGAGCTTTAGCGCGAACGAATGCTCCGAGCGTGCGAGCGAGGAGTCGAACGACTCACCCTTGAAACGTGGCGCAAAGTGAAATGACTTGGCCCAGCCGTGCTCGTAGAAATCGGTGACGAGATCGTAGTAGTGGTTGATCATCGTCGTGTAGCCATCTTGGCGAGCCTTCACGTCGCCGCCGTTCGACTCGTCGAAGAAACCCAGGTACTCGTTGATCGCGCCGCGGACGCGGCCGCGAGTTCGCTCGTCTGAATAGAAACGATTGACTGCTTGCTCTTGCATGACACCCCTCTTTGAATGAGGCGGATCCGATATCATGAATTGCGCACGTCAACATCAACGAACTCGGCTCTACGGGTGCGCGGGGAGTACACAGTCTGTAAACTTGCGAAGCGCGAAACGGCTCAGCTTACTCGCATGACCATTCACACTCGGTCTAGTACGATTCGCGCTCGGTGGCAGAGCAGAGAAAAACTCGGAGGGGACGAATGATCGCCGCGCTGGTCGTGATTTTTCATGTGTTGGGCTTCATCTCCTCGATTCACGCGGTGATGAGCACGCGGACCTCGCAAGGGGCGATCGCTTGGGCGGTTAGCCTCAACACGTTTCCGTATTTGGCTGTCCCCGCCTACTGGGTGTTCGGACGCAGCAAGTTCGAAGGCTACGTCGTCGCCCGGCGGAGCACCGACAATCGTACCTTGCGAATCGAGCAGGAAGCGGTCGAATCGGTAGCTCCGTATCGAGTGCCGGAGAGCGAACGGCTAGAAGCCACCAGCGCCGCGGAAGGCCTGGCGGAGATGCCGGTGCTTCGCGGCAACCGAGTGAACCTGCTGATCGATGGCGACGCGACGTTCAAGAGCATCTTGGACGGTATCGACGGGGCCCGAGAGTACGTTTTGGTGCAGTTCTACATCGTGCACGACGACGGCCTGGGGCGCGCGCTCAAGGACCATCTTCTCGCCAAGGCAAAGCAGGGCCTGCGCGTGTATTTCCTCTACGACGAAATCGGATGCCATGATCTTCCGAGCAGCTACACGCAAGAGCTCCGCGATGCAGGCGTGGAAATCTACGAGTTCAATACGCGCAAAGGGCGTCGCAACCGCTTCCAACTCAATTTTCGCAATCATCGCAAGATCGTGGTCACGGACGGACGAGTGGCTTGGATTGGTGGCCACAACGTCGGCGACGAATATCTGGGCAAAGATCCAAAGTTTGGTCATTGGCGCGATACCCACGTCCGCATCGAAGGGCCCGCTGTCTTAAAGGCGCAGATCTCGTTTGCCGAGGATTGGTTCTGGGCGACCGAGACGCTGCCGAAGCTGAACTGGGTTGCGCAGGGCGCTCCCGATGGAAGCGACAGCCGCGTGCTGATCATTCCCACCGGCCCCGCTGACGAGCTCGAAACGGCAAATCTGATGTTCGTTCATGCGATCAACTCGGCCAAAAAGCGCATTTGGATCGCAAGCCCCTATTTCGTCCCAGAGCATTCGGTGATCGTTGCACTGCAACTAGCCGGTATGCGAGGCGTAGACGTGCGCATTCTGATCCCGGACAAGCCCGACCACATGCTGGTCTATTTGGCCGCGTACTCGTACTTCGATGACGCCGGCAGCACCGGCGCGAAGTTCTATCGGTATCAGGACGGCTTCCTGCACGAGAAGGCCATGTTGGTCGACGACGGTGTGGCCACGATCGGAACAGCCAACTTCGACAATCGCTCGTTCCGGCTGAACTTCGAGATCACGGCAGCCATCGCCGATCCGACCTTCGTCTCCAAAGTCGAAGAGATGTTCGAGAACGACTTCAAACACGCCCGGCTGATGGAGCAGGGCGAGTACGACCGAAAGCCATGGTGGTTTCGCCTCGGCGTCCGCTTCGCCCGCCTCACAGCCCCCATCCAGTAAAGCGGATTAAGCCCCGGAGCCCCGCGGACGACGCGAGCGTCGACTTGGCGGGGCCCCATAAGACAGTCCTGACCGTGGTTGCCGTGGGAACTAATGTTGAGTCGAACCCCTACAATTTACTAGTAGGTGGGAGCGGATTTCGTACGCTTCAGGCCCCCCGATGACGCTAGCCGGGTCCGCACACCACGCACGTTGAAGCACCCTAATCGACCTAGTCAGGGATTCACTACTCCTTCCTCACCTGCAACCACAGAGGGACTAGGAGAAAAGGTAGAGCCGGGATTCCCGGCGGTCAACTCACTGCTTCACTGGGCTGGCTTTGAGCGCCGCGCGCCCTTCTTTCACGTACACCGTGAAGCGTACCGATGGCGCATTGTGGCGTTTCATGACCTGGTCACGCGCGGCATGAAGTTTGCGTACGAACTTGTCGAAGGTGAGTCCAGCGACGGATGCCCCGCATTCTCGTTGCGTCGCGATGAATTTCTCGAAGACTTCGCGGAAGTGCCCTTCATCGCCTTGGTCGGCGGGTGCAGAGGCCTCGATGAGCGCCTGCGGCACGTGCTTCACTTGGGTCGACTCCTCGCCTTCGTCCCCGTATTCCGAGTACGAGTCAACGATCGCGTTCGGCCGGGTCGGCGGGTCGTTGACCTCAGAGATCATCGCCTCTCCGCCATGTCGAACGGTAGCAGCGACCGCATGCCGCGATGAAGTCGATCGATTCGGCCAAGATGATGGAGAGCGCTGGGGCCGCGACGAAGGCGAGCGCGCGGGACGCGCCGTCGCTGCAAGCGTACGCGAATCGGCGGCAGGACCAACCGGCGGCGTTGCAGTAGGAATTCGATCCGCTGGGACGATCGGCGCCATCTGTGGCGTCTTGTCGCCCGGCGTACTCGATGGCGCCGCTTCGAGCGCCACCTGCTTGGCCGTCGGCGCTTCGGTCGATATGCCGAAGTAGCCTGCGTTCGCGCTGTCGCGCGTCGAGCTCAGAATGTGGTCTAGGTCGACCGAAGCGCGCTTGGCGGCCTCTTCTTTGAAGCCGACGCCGGCACGCAAGGCCGTGTTGAGGTTCTCCGCGATCTTCCGATAGTGACGCCGGAGCTGACCGGCCGGAAGGCTGTCGATCTCCGCTTTGGATAGGCTCTCGCTCGTCTTCCGAAGGATCACGACTCCCTTGTCATGCTCCACATAAAGAAGGGCCAAGCCCAGAACGAGGAGCAGCAGCGGAAGGCCGATGACCAATAGCCAGGGAAGCGAAGCGACGTCTTCTTTGAAGGTGTTTGCGAAGAGGCCACCGAGCCCGACGGTGCTTCCCCGGCGGCCGATGATGTAGCCGACCCCTGCGGCGGCGGCTTCACCTCGGATTCGCGTTGCGATGGCGCGAGTTCGCTCGCCCACTTCCACCGAACCCTCGCCCTTTTCCATCTTGGCAAGCGCAGACGCGAGACCGCTTTTCAATTCTGCGCTGCTTGGCGCTTTGGCTCCGCCGACGTGAGACGCGATCAATCGATCACGAAGGAAGAACACCACGGTCGCATTCGGCAGCTTGGCCGCGAGACGTTTGGCGAGCCCGTCCCCAATTGCCATCCCATGAACGACCGCACCGACGTATCTCCCACCGTCGAAGACCGGGCGCGCAGCCATCCGATAGACTTCACCATTATAGACCCAGACGTCGTCTCGCATGAAGCCCCGAAGCGCATCTCGTACGAGCGGCATCTTGTCGAGCTGGACCGAATCCAGGTCGTTCTTGTCGAGGGTGGCGACGACCTCACCCTCTGTATCGATCGCGAAGACCAGGTCTCCCTTGCCCTCCTCGAGCTTGGTGTTGAGGGAGTCGAGTTTCTGGCTGAGGCGCTTTCGGGTGCTCGATCCTGGCGTTCCCGCGTGTCCGCTCGAGCTCCGCAGCGTTTGGCGAACCTCGGAATCGACTGCAATCGAGGCCAAGGCGTCCAATCGAAGTCGGGCATCGAGGCGCTGCCAAAGCTCCGCCTCGACATGGTCCCGGCGAAGTTGCTCCTCGAGTTGGAATTCGGCTTCTCGGCTCGCCGCCGACTTGTTCAAGAACGCACCGGCAAGCGTCCCTCCCACGGCCAAAGCTAGAATCAGGTACCAAAGGCGCGATAACATCGGTTAGTTCCCCCGACTCTTGCTGATGCTGACCGGGTCGAGCTGCAGTGTTCGACCCGCCGGCACCGTGATGCGACGCGATGCGACTTGCTCCGAACCGCGCAAGATTCTCAAAGAGTAGGGCCCTGGTGGAACGTCTTGGAAGTTGAATTTCCCATTCGCATCGACAATTGCGCAGGCAACCAGCTCGCGCATCGAATGCAGGTAACCTTCGACGTGCCCGTAGATTCGGTCACCAAGCTCCCACGGCCCACCAGCAGGGACAGGAATGACCCGAGCCTTGCCTGGACCCGCTTCGAGCGGCGTGAACCCCGCTAGCCCTTTGACCGAAAGCTCATGCGTGAAGGCATCTCGATTTTCGACGCGAATGGTCGTCCCAGCGCGCGCAACGATCGTAGAAGGACTGAGCCCGCCTCCGCGAAAGGCGAACTTGCAACCGATCGCCGGGCCCGTGAACTTGCCCGTCAAGACCGCGATCATATCGTTGCGATCGTCAGTCACCGGCTGTTCGGGCAGCGCGCCGTTCCAGACCTTCCAGTAGTAGTCCTTCTGATCGGATTCCGAGTTCGTGTCCGCGGCGCTGCCCCGGACCGATCCCCCGATCGATTCCGCAGACGCTGCTCCGAGCGCGACGAGCATGGCGGTGGCGCAGACGGCCCCCAACTTGATCCAGTTCTTCCGTTCCCCCATTGGTATTTCTGTATTATTACAGCTCCATTGAGAGGGAGTTAACAAAAATCCCCTTTTTTTTCGATTCTGGCTAGGCGTCCGAGTAGTCGATGAGCTTGACCGGGGCGGGGTGGAGTCGGGCTCGCATCGAGCGCGTCATCCCGGCTGGATCACCGCCGATTTCGATGGCGGTCGGCTTGTCGAACTGCAGCTCGATGTCCTCGGCGTAAACGTCAATGAGCTTCTCATGCCGGTACGTGCCCTTCCATGCGCTGAGCATGTGTGCAGCAACGTGAAGCGGGTTGGCCGCGACGACTCGGAGGCAGAATCGATCAGGGGGCCGGTTCTCGGCAAACGGAAAGACCCGCACTCCGAATCCCCAGTACGGGATCGTCGACACCAGCGCCGCGATACACGGGCCTTCGAAGATGACCTCACCTTCTGCAATCGGCGGCCCCTGGGGGCAGCCGTGAAGATCAAGACGTTCGGCGACTCCCCGATTGACGATCCGAACTTCCATTCGTGGTCGAAGCGCGAGCTTGGGAATCGTAAGCATCGGGATCGAGATTGCGTAGGACACTGCACCAGTCGCCCGCTTCCCGACCCAGGGGAGATGACGCAGAACCGAGCGAACTTCGTGAAAGTGCTTGAGACCGAGTGCATCGAACCCAGCGCCTGCAAATGGTGTGAGTAGGCCTTGCGCTTCGATGAGACGCACGTCCCGGTGAGCGCTGTCGTGGCGCAGTCGGGCCAAGTCGGCAAACACGCCTTTTCGCGAGGTCCCAGCGCCGAGTGCCCAGGCGAGCGAGTTCCCGGTGCCCAGTCTAAGAAGACCGAAGCTCGGCGGCTCCTGGCTGCGGCCGCGCGCCTCTTTGCTGATCGACGTGACCATTTGCACGAAGGTCCCGTCGCCGCCTCCCGTTAGCACCACCGGATAGCCGGATTCGACGATTTCGAGTGCGATTCCGTGTGCCTCGTCGAGGCTTCGCGACAGGAACAGATCCCCGCTCCCCACGAGTTGGTCGAAGCTGTCCACGAGCTCGTCCGTCACCTGCCTGGCGTTGCCGTTCAGGACGACGGCCACGCGATCGGCCTTGGACGACAAGACGCTAGAGCCGCAGAAGCGCGGCGCCCCAGGTAAATCCAGCACCAAACGCAGGCATGAGAATCAGGTCGCCGCGCTTGGCGCGCCCTTCCTGCACGGCTTCGCTCAGCGCGAGCGGAATGGAAGCCGCCGTGGTGTTCCCGTACTTCTGAATGTTGTGCACGACCTTCTCGGGTGCGATTTTCAGTTTCTGCGACACGAACTCGTTGATTCGTTTGTTGGCCTGATGGGGAACCATGAGGTCCAGATCATCGACGGACACGCCGTTGCGTTGCAACACAGAGAGGCTGACCTCAGGCATCTTCGCGGTTGCCCATCGGAACACATTGCGCCCGTTCATCGCCGGATGCACCATCTTGTTGTCGATCATTTCGTGCGTGAGGCGAGGCATGTATGCGCTTGCGGGCGCCTCGAGCCAAAGCTCCTTCGCGCCGCTTCCGTCTGCGTGGACTTCGACGTCGATGAGGCCTCGGTTCTCGTCCTCGGTCGACCCCAGGATCGCGCAAGCGGCTCCGTCGCCGAACAGAACCGTCACGTCGCGGCCTTCGTCACTGAAGTCGAGGGCGGTCGAGTGAACCTCTGCACCGACCAATGCGATGCGCTTGTACATGCCGCAGCGAATCCAGGCGTCGGCGATCTGAAGGCCGTAGAGAAAACCGCTGCACTGGTTGCGCACGTCGAGTGCCGGCACGCCGGCCAGACCGAGCTTGTCGCCCAGGAAACAGCCGCTGCCGGGGAAGTTGAAGTCGGGTGAGAGGGTCGCGAAGATAATCGCGTCGATTTCCGACACGTCGATGCCAGCGTTTTCGCAAGCCATCTTCACGGCTGGCACCGCGAGGTCACTCGCCCCGATGCCGCTTTCCTCGATGTATCGGCGCTCCTTGATGCCGCTACGCTGCTGAATCCACTCGTCGCTCGTATCGAACATCTTCGCGAGGTCGTCGTTGGTGACGACCTTCGAAGGCACGTAATGGCCCAGCCCCAGAATTGCGGTCCTTGTCATAAATCGAGCCCCTTCCAGATCTGCGCCGGAGCCTAGCGAAAGCCACCGTCAAAGTCGACGCGGCGCGTCCCCCACGAGGCTGCGTCCGCCTCCGAGGGGAATGCACGTTTGCGCGGGCCTGCTATAAGACCCGCCGCTCCGGCCGAGTGGCGGAATTGGCAGACGCGCCGGATTCAAAATCCGGTATTCGCAAGAATGTGTCGGTTCGAGTCCGACCTCGGCTACTACGAGCTCCCAGCTGCCTCGCGTTCCGCCGTGACCCGGTTCTTACAATTCAGCGCGCGGCGACGTGTTTTTCCATTAGCTCTTGGAGCTCGGACGGTTTTTCGTCTGGATCCTTGCCGTTGCGGCTCTTGTCGATGTCTTCGAGGAGCTCTCGGCACTCTGGCTTGTCGCGAAGGTGGTCGAGTAAGAGGCTCGAGGCCGTTCCGAAGGCGGTTTCGTAGCTGAGTGCTTCGCCGACTCGGCTGGCGATGCGTTCGCGGCCGGTTTGAAGGTCATGCTCGAGGGCCTCGCTGTATCGCTTCAACTGAGCGCGAAGCTCCTCGATCTGCTTGCGGCGCTCCGACGCGGTCTCTTCCTTCGAGCGTGCGCGACGTTCGTAGTCGCGCGCGACTTCCGTGAGCACCTCGCACTGAGCGCGGGCCACACCGAGCGCTTCATATCCGCGCCGAATGCGTTCCATGTTGCTGCCCGCCAGTTTCACTTCGGCCTCGGCCGACTGTTGCGCTCGCTTGGCACGCTTGAGCTTGAGAATCAGCTGACTCAGGGAGTCGCGCTCCGATGAGGCATCACGCAAGGCGCGCGATTCCTCTCCGGCGAGATCTTCGACCTTACGTCCGATTTCAGCGCGGAGCGCCCGGCCGCGCTTCTCGATTGTTTCGAGCTTCTTGGAATGGCTTTCGAGCTCGCCCTCGAGCCTGGACGCCCGCGATGCGAGCTCCCAGATCTGGTCGGACGCGCCTTGCACGTCGCTTGGCGCGTTTCCGTCGGGGTATGCACGCGCCACAGCTCGCAGGAAGTTCGCCGCGGTCCGGCTCCACTCGACGACGCCTGGCGTTTGAGCCGGTGGCGGTGGTGGCGGCGCCACAGGAGCCACGTCCGTCGGCTGGTCCCACTCCCGCGATGGAAGGGTGCGCTGCATCTCTTTGAGCTCTTCTTTGAGATGGTGCCCATCGCGAAAACGATCTTCGGGCTTCTTCTCGAGCAACTTCAGGATGATCTTCTCGGCATGCTCCGGAATATCCGCGCGGTACTTGCTGGGCTTTGGCGGGTTCGCCGTCCGCTGCATGTCGAGCAGCTCGTCGCGGTCGCCCGAACGGAACGGAAGGCGCCCGGTCAGCATCTCGAAGAACAAAACCCCGAGCGCATAGAGATCGCTCGACGAAATCGCATCTTCGCCTCGTGCTTGCTCCGGCGACATGTACTCCGGAGTTCCGAACACAGCGCCCTTCGGAGCGAGGCGCGGGTCACGCGTGAGCGCGGCAAGACCGAAGTCCAAGATCTTCACGAAGTCTTTTCGGCCGCCGCGCGCGGTGACCATGATGTTGTCACTCTTGAGATCGCGGTGAACGACACCAAGGTCGTGCGCACGCGCAAGGGCAGCGGTCATCTGCTCCAAGATGTCGACTGCACGCGCGATGGGCATCGGGCCTTTTGCGATCTGAGACGAAAGCGAATCACCGATGAGGTACTCCATCACCAGGTAGAGCTCGCCTTCCTCGGTTTCGCCTACGTCGTGAATGTCGACGATGTGTGCATGGTCGACACGGTTTGCCGCTCGAGCCTCTCGCACCATCCAAGCGCGCAAATGCGTTTCCCCACGAAGGTCGGGCCGAATGAGCTTCAGCGCGACGACGCGGTCGATGAGAACGTGGCGTGCACGGTAGACGACACCCATGCCCCCTTCGCCGAGCAGCGATTCGAGTCGATATCGACCCGCAACGACCTTCCCGAGAAGCGGATCCTTCGATTTCTTCGAGCGCGATGCTTTGCGAACAATCCCCATCGTTCCCCCGTAACTAGTGGGCAAACTCAATCATAAGCAGGAACGAAGCGAAGCCCCAAGTGTTCCGCTCTGGCTGAAACGTGGAGTAAGCTGACATCAGGTGCCCGAGCTGCCTATCATGGAGGGGTCGGTCACTAACGGAGGGATGTGTGAGCGAAGAACGGCCGCTGCTCGGGCCGTACCACATCGAGCGCCGCCTTGCGGCGGGGGGGATGGCCGAGGTTTTCGTTGCGCTTCGCGAAGGTCTGCATGGCTTTCAGAAGCGAGTCGCACTCAAGCGCATTCTTCCGCAGTTTTCGAGCGATCCGGACTTCGTTTGGATGTTCATCGACGAAGCTCGCCTCGCTGCGCTCCTCGAACACCCCAACATTGTTCAGGTGTTCGACTTCGGCACGATGGGCGACGATCTCGTGCTCGTCATGGAGCTCGTCGACGGGTCGAACGTGAGCCGTCTGCTGCGAGCCGCCCCTACGGATTCACCGATTCCCTGGGACGTTGCGCTTCACATCGCCTACCAAACGGCCCAAGCTCTCGAATACGCGCACCATGCGGTCGACGAGAACGGCGAGCCGTTGGAGTTCGTCCATCGCGACGTGAGCCCGGCAAACATTCTTCTGAGTCGCACCGGGCACGTGAAGCTGACCGACTTTGGCATCGCCACCGTTCGAAGCCGCGCGCCGACGACCGAGGACGGCCAGGTTCGCGGCAAGCTCGGCTACATGTCTCCTGAACAGGTGCTTGGGAAGGAGCTCAGCGGTAAGAGCGACGTGTTCACGCTTTCGACGGTGTTTGCGGAGATGCTGATCGGCGAGCCTCTGTTCCAAGGCGAGAGTGAGCTCAACGTCTTGCTCCAAATTCGAGACGCGGACCTTCGAGTGCTGGCTCGATGCGAGCGTCGCATTCCCCAGGACATCCGCGCGGTCGTGCTTCGAGGCCTTCAACGCGATCCAAAGGAGCGCCCAACGGCCGGTGCTTTTTCAGAAGCATGCGCCGAAGTGATGCGCCGCCGGGGGATGGGGCATGGGCCCGATCGCGTCGCTCGCCTCCTTTCGCAGCTCAACTTGATCGAAGGAGACGCTCCGGACACCCATCTCCCGGACGCGAACGTGCCGTCGTTGATAGACAGCGACCTCATGCACCATGCCGGCCAAGAGCTCATCGGGCCGCAGGCCGTCACATCGCCGACGATTTACCGGGTGCAGCTGCCGGACGGAAGCGTCATGGGACCGATGAGCTACCCGCGTCTCATTCAGCTCCTGACGACGGGCGTCATCGACAGCCGCAGCAGCAAGATATCGAAATCCGACGGCACCTACATCGATCCATCGAGCCTTCCCGAGCTCACTCGCTTCGTCACGTCGCCAGGCCTTCAGTGGAAGCTCGAGGAGCTCGCGCAGGCCGAAAAGCAGGGCCAGCTTCGTGCGGCAACTCTCTTGCCGATCTTCTACGACATCGTCGCGCGCCAGCAGACTGGCGTTCTTCATCTATGGCAACGCAATCGGCGCAAGAAGATCTATTTCGTCGAGGGGAGGCCGGAGTTCGTTGCATCGACGGACAAATCGGAGCTTCTGGGAGAGTATCTCGTTGCGACGGGTCAATGCTTGCGCATGGAGATCGAAATGGCATTGGCGCTCTTGCCCAAGCACGGTGGGCGTCTTGGAGATGCGCTCGTGGGCCTCGGGATTCTACGCCCCGTTGAGTTGTTCCGGGCGATTAGCGATCAGGTCCGAGGGCGTCTGATGGAGTCGTTCCGATGGAGGCGGGGCGAGTGGGCGTTTGTCCGAGGAGCGCGGAGTCACGAGGAGACGTTTCCCATGGGGCTGGACCCGTACGAGCTCATCCGAGACGCCGCAAGCGAAGCGCACCTCGAGGAGATCGAGTCCGTCCTCGATCCGCTTCGCGAGCGAGTGCTCGAGCGCTGCGACGACGGGCCACCACTACAAACTTTCCGCATGGACCGCCGCTGGGTCAGCGTGTTGGACTCGGTTTCGGGGGATACGACACTCGGAGGCATCTTGGCGCGACAGAGTGGTTCAGGGGCCGATCTGGAGCCTGCCTACCGAGCGCTCTATCTAGGGCTTGCGTGTCGGCTGGTTCGGACCAAGGTGACTCCTTCGCAGATGCCGTTCCGTGAATCGTTCAGCGCTTGAGCCCCCCGTGTCTTACGTCGAGATAACCCGCCCACACACGACCCCGAGTCCTGTTCTCGTCGAGGTGCCGCATTCGGGCCTGCAGGTTCCTCCGGAAGTCGAGTCTGAAATCCAGTCGACACCGCTGGCCGTGCTGCGCGACTCCGACCTTTACGTCGATCAACTCTACCAGGGCGCACCCAAGAAAGGCGCAACGCTCTTGGTGTCCCGCGTGTCGCGGTACGTCGTCGATCTCAACCGCGGGCCCGACGACGTCGACTCCGCTGCGGTGCCGAGGCATCCGAGAGGGCGTCACATTCCTGCGCGCGGCGTCGTGTGGCGTGCGAGGACCGATGGGACGCCGCTGCTGAGGGCTCCCCTCAGCATCGAGCAGTTCAGTAGAAGGCTCGAGCTCTTCTACAACCCGTACCATCAAGCACTCCGCGACGTCGCGGCGCAAATACACCAGGAGCACGGCCGGGTGCTTGTGCTCGCGGCGCATTCGATGCCCTCCTCGGGCCGTCGGACCCTCGGCGGAGGCAAGCTTCGCCGAGCGGACATCGTGCCCGGGACGCGCGGCCGTTCCACTGCCGATGGACGTATTATCGATCTAATCGACTCGCACTTCCGCGAAGCAGGCCTGAGCGTGAAGCATGACGATCCGTATCGGGGTGGCTGGACGACCTCGAGTTACGGAGCCCCCAAACGAGGGCAGCACGCCGTTCAGATCGAGCTCAACCGTGCCCTCTACGTCGACGAGCGCACGAGCGAAATCAAGAAGGAAGACTTCCTGCAGCTCCAATCCGTGCTCGAGCAGCTCGTCGGCAAGCTCGGCAAGCTACTGCGGGGCTCAGGTCAGTTCGCGACTGGCTGATCGACCACACCCGATTCGCTGGAGCGGACCTCCAGGCGATAGCGGCTGTTCGCCGTCTGCAGGTAATAGGTATCCTGTCCGCAAAGCTGAAGAACGCGCTTCACAGGAGTCGTGACATACTCGTGCAGACCGTCAGCGAACTCGATCACCACGACCGAGCCCTTGCGCGGAGGTCGCAGCAGACGTCCGACGACGGCTCGAGCCGACTTGCGGCCAACTTTGCGAAGGACGACTTCCACGCCCCGAAACTAGCATAATTGCCTCCCTGGGCAAAGCAGCCACGGAAAAATCCAGCCTTTTTGCGCATCCGCGAGAATTGCGCCTCAGGTGCAACGCGCGCGCGGCCTGCCGCGGCGATCAGGCTGCCGCATGTGGCGAAACGCCACAGCTGTGGGGCCCGTGTGATCGTTTTCCCCGGCTTTTTGCGAAGTCTTCGTTCGGCACGGTTACTGCATCGACTCCGCGGCATGTCGACCGTCATCACGGCAACGGCGCTGGACCGATACCGCGCTTCGCTCAAGCGGGTCGAGATCCTCGATGCCGAAACCGAACGTGAGCTTGCCCAGCGTTGGACCGAAGGCCACGAAGCGGCAGGCGTCCGCTTGATCGAATCGAGCCTGCCGTTCGTGATCTCGATCGCGCGCGAGTATCGGCGTTGGGGAGTGCCGCTCGAGGATCTCGTGCAGCAGGGCAACCTCGGGCTCTTGAAGGCTGCATCCAAATTCGATCCGGAAAAGAAGTGCCGACTCATCACCTACGCGGCGTATTGGATTCGTGCGGAGATTCGCGACTATGTCGTCCGTTCATACCGTATCGTCCGATTGGGAACGACACGAACGGAGCGCCGCGCCATGAGGGCGTTCAGGCGAAAGTCGGTCGAGTCCCCACACGCACTCGCTGAAGAAAGCGGCATGCCGCTCGCGCGGGCCAAACAGCTTTGGCCTCTGTTGGCTCGAGGCGACCTTTCTCTCGACGCGAGCGTGACCGATGCGCCCACCGCCATGGAGCGGATGAGCTACAAGCAGCCGACGCCGGAAGAGTCCGTGGCGCGTTCCGAAGCGGTGCACCACGTGCGTGCGGCCCTCGACTCCGCGATGCAGAGCTTGACAGACCGCGAGCAGCGCATCATCGAGGCGCGCATCCTTTCCGACGAGCCCTGCACACTGGAGGCGCTGGGCCGGGAAATGGGAGTCAGCAAAGAGCGGGTGCGCCAGCTCGAGGTCAGGGCCCGCCAAAAGCTGCGCGAGCGCTTGGAACACCTTCGACCTGCCGCCTGAGCCGACATGCAACTCGCTTGACTCCGCGGGGCATCAGACGCATTTTCGGGCTCGTATGCTTGGCGTCCGCACGGGTCCTTCCTTTCTTTTGCTCTTCGTATCGGCCTTTTGCATCTCGAATCTGGTTGGCTGTAAGCGTGACCTCGGCGAGTGCAACCTCGACGGCCAGACCCCGGACGGGTTCCCGATCGATGGTCCGGCCGCGTTCGACATCACGTATCGCTTCGGTGATGGTCAACCGATGTACGAAGGCCAGGCCCTCGTGCAATCGAGTTGCGCGGGGGGGGTCAACGCCTTCTGCCACTCTCCAAAGGCGGTCGGGGCCGCGCGGATTGGCGTACCAGCTCAGTTGGATTTCGACGTCAGGCTCGCTTGCACCACCGCGGATTGTGCTTCGCCCCCAAGCTGTGAAGGCAGTCAGACCGACACAGAGTACTGCCGGGGCCTGCGCAGCCTTCGTGGCAACCAGAGCAACATTCGGAATTGGGCGGAGGGCATGATCCAAGAGATCCGCGCCGGTGACATGCCGCCCGGCGAGGCGGGCCGAACTGCTGGCGACCCAGCGGTCTGGATCCAGGGGCCGCGTGCCGCCGACCCCGAGGCTCCGTGGCCTGAGACTGAACTGCCCAGAATGGGCTCAAAGGAAGCAACGGAGATCATCCGCAACTGGCTCGCGTGTCAAGCACCTGTCATCGCGCGCACGGAGACGGGCGTAAACGAGCAGCTTGAAAGCTGCAGTGACGACGACGAGCCCACTTGTATCTACACCGGCCCAGTATGTGATGACCCATCGTGGAGTGCGATCTACGCGTGCCTGATATTTACTCAGTGTGTGAGCTGTCACGGCCCTCTCAACGAGAACCTCGACCGGAATCCGCTCAATCTCGGTCGGCCGATCCCAGGCGGTTCCAGCGATGTGGGCCTCGCCGCGTTGGATCTGACCGGCTCGGACCCCACCGACACGTCGAATTGGCCAAACGAATCTTGGTCGGGGGTCGTCAATGCGCCGACGGCGGACCCCGGTGTGTGTGCGGGGCAGGGCACCCTCGTGATCCCCAACGATTCAGCCGGTTCAATCATGGTTCAGAAGATGCGTGCGGTGCAGACTTGCGGCGATTCGATGCCGCTTGGAAGCTTCGTCAGCGATTCGCTCGTACAGGTCGTCGAGGAGTGGATCGACGTCAGGGGAGCGCTAAACAACTAGTGACCCGCGCGTGTCTCACCGCGTCGCTTCTGCTCTTGCTGACCGCCGCGGGCTGCAAGTCGGCTCCCGCCTGTCCTCTCCAAATGCGCAGCGACGCGGGGAAGGCCCTCGACGATCACAGAAATCAACAGGACGGCTGGCAGTCGATCAAAGCCGAAGCCCGCGTGACGCAGTGGGCGCGTGACGGCCGAATTCGAGGCACCGTCTTGATGTTCTTACAGCGGCCGAACCGGGTGCGGTTCGATGTGATGACCCAGGTCGGGCCAGCGGCCGTGTTGACGAGTGATGGAGAGAGTTTTCAGCTGAGCGATCTGCGGCAGGGGGCGTTCATGCACGGTCCGACGTGTCCGGAGAACATCGCTCGCCTACTGGGGATTTCGGTCGATGCCGAGAACGTGCTTCGTCTACTGACCGGCGATACGCCAGTGATCGAAGCCACCGAACAGTCCATGGAGTGCCGCGAGGGGCGCTATGTGGTGACTCTCGTCGCGGCCGATGGAACGACGCAAGAAGTCTCGTTTTCCATACACGAGGACGACGTCGACAAGGCGCCGGCCGAGCAGCGCCTCACCCTTCGACGCTCGGTCGAGCGAGCTACGAACGGCGATACACGGTGGGAAGCGACCTATGACGAATACATCGAGGTCGACGGCCAATCGTTTCCAACCAAGGTACGGTTCGTCGATCAGGTCAACGATGCTGACACGTCGGTTCGGGTGAAGTCGATTTCGGTGAACCCCGAGGTTCCGGACGGCGCGTTCCAGCAAGCGCCGAGTCCCGGCATGTCGATTGAGCTCGCGCCGTGCCCCTGAAACGCACGGCATTTCTCCACTGGTGCTAAGGTAGCGCCGCATGACGGAACCGCTGCTCAGCCTGCGCCACCTGGTCACGGCATTCGAGACAGATGAGGGCTATCTGAGAGCCGTCGACGACGTCTCGTTCGACGTGTACCCGGGCCAGACTCTCGGCATCGTCGGTGAGAGCGGTTGCGGGAAGAGCGTGACCGCTCTGTCGATCATGCGCCTCGTCCCGAGCCCGCCCGGCTTCATCGAAGGGGGGGAGGCGCTATTTGATGGCCGTGACCTCTTGCAGCTTTCGGAGACCGAGATGCGAAGTCTACGAGGGAACGAGATCTCGATGATCTTTCAGGAGCCGATGACCTCGCTCAATCCGGTCTACACGGTCGGGTCGCAAATCGTAGAAGCGATTCGGCTTCACCGGAGCGTCAGCCGTCGTGCCGCCAAGAACCGTGCGGTCGAGCTTTTGGATCTTGTCGGCATCCCGGCGCCGTCCGAGCGCATCGACTCGTATCCGCATACGCTGTCGGGAGGCATGCGCCAACGCGCGATGATCGCAATGGCGCTTGCCTGCGAACCTCGCCTCTTGATTGCGGACGAGCCGACGACAGCGCTCGACGTGACGATCCAAGCGCAGATTCTGGACCTGCTTCGCTCGCTTCAAAGTGACTTCGGCATGAGCATTATTTTCATCAGTCACGATCTCGGCGTGATGGCGGAGTTCGCGCAAGAGATTGCCGTCATGTATGCGGGTAAGATCGTCGAGCATGCGAAAACCCCGGCTCTCTTTCGAACCCCGAAGCACCCGTACACCCGTGGGCTGCTGCGCAGTCTCCCGAGCGTGCGCAATCGAGGGGAGCGCCTGCCGACCATTCGCGGAATGGTTCCCGACCTGCGCAAGCTCCCGAGCGGCTGCCGTTTTCAGGACCGCTGCGACCTGGTCTCCGACCTCTGCCGTGTCGAAGAACCGGCCCTTCAGCGGCTCGAGCAGTCCGACGTCGCCTGCTTTCACGCCGAGGTTTCGGGGTGAGCGAGCAGCCGATCATTCGCGCGGAATCTCTGCGCAAGTCGTTTAGCGGCCCTTCACGCGGCATCGGGCGTGGACGCGCTGAGCTTCGCGCGGTCGACGGCGTCAGCCTCGAGGTGATGCCGGGCGAAACCTTGGGGCTGGTCGGCGAATCGGGCTGTGGAAAGAGCACACTCGGCCGTTTGCTCCTTCGACTCCAGGATCCCACCGGGGGTCGCATCTATTTCGAAGGGCAAGACATTACCCACCTGCAGCAATCTGCGCTGCGACCGTTCCGTAGCAAGATGCAGATCATCTTCCAAGACCCGTACAGCTCGCTAAACCCACGCATGACCGTGCGCGCGGCGCTGTCCGAGGCACTGCGTGTTCATTCAAAGGTGAGCTCCGGATCCGAAGAAGAGCAGCGCATCGCGGCCTTGCTCGAGCGTGTGGGCCTGCGCCCCGAGCACATGCGCCGTTACCCGCACGAATTCTCGGGTGGACAGCGGCAGCGCATCGGCATCGCACGAGCGCTGGCTGTGTCCCCCACCTTCATCGTGGCCGACGAACCGGTCAGCGCGCTCGACGTTTCCATTCAAGCGCAGATCGTCAACCTGCTCCGCGATCTTCAAGAAGAGCTCGGGCTGAGCTACCTCTTCATCGCACATGACCTTCACGTCGTGGAGCACGTGAGCCGTCGCGTCGCGGTCATGTACCTCGGGCGCGTGGTCGAGCTTGCGACATCAGAACAGATCTACGCGCGTCCTCGTCATCCCTACACCCAGGCTCTCCTCAGCGCAGCGCCCGAGCCCGACCCGACCGCGCGTCAACATCGGCTCTTGCTGAAGGGCGACGTGCCGAGCCCCCTCGATCCACCGAGCGGCTGTGCCTTTCATCCTCGCTGTCCCATCGCCCAAAAAGGACTCTGCGATCGGGAGGTTCCTGGGCTTCGTACCATCGAGGCCGGCCACGAGGTTGCGTGCCACCTCGCGCAATAGCGTGGCGTCCCCTCGGCGAAGAAGCGCCCCTCGAATTATCCACCCAAACTGCACTGGGCCTCGATCAGGTCAAAGCCGTGGTCGCTCAGCTGCGCGATCGCGGCCATCTCTCGGAAGGTGATCAAACGATCACCGTTGATCATCCGTCCTCACTTCGCCCGCTTCAGAGGCTACTCGCGCTGTAAAGAGGACGTTCGGCATGGCCTGAGCTGTCGGTAATCCGACACCCTTCTTGACCGGGCTCCAAGCACTAAGTAGACCCATTTCGTGGTGCGTACTTGGGGATTCGTTTGGCTGGCCTGCCTAGCCATGGGCTGTGTCACGACGTCGGCGGCTGGCACGCCCGACGGCGAGCGCTCGTATCGCGAATTTCAGCTCGCAGCCAGCCTTCGCAACGAGGGGCAGACGGCGAGCGCGATTGAACACCTGCGCATGGCGCTCGAGCTCGACCCTGAGAATGCCGAGGCCCACCTGCTACTCGGCTTCATCCAGATGGAACGCCGGACCTACCAAAATGCCGAGCCGCAGTTGGCCACGGCGATCAAGCTTCTCGAAAAGCAGCAGCGCGGCGGCTCCACGCTTGCCGAGGCGCGCAACATCTACGGGCTGTGTCTGATCGAGCTCGGTCGTTACGACGAGGCTGTCGTCGTGCTCCGGGCGTCCGCAAGTGATGAGCTGAACACAGCTCCACACCTGGCCTGGGGCAATCTAGGGCTGGCACAATTTCACCTGGAGGAATATCAAGAGACGGTGACCTCGACGATGGAGGCGGTCCGCATAGAGCCACGATTCTGCGTCGGGTATTACACCATGGCGCGTGCGTTCTGGCATCTGCAGCAGTTGAAAGACGCCGAGCGCGCGCTGGTCGGCGCACTCCAAGCGGACGCGTCCTGTTCAAAGAGCGTGGAGCTTCAGGGAGCCTGGCGGCTGCGCGGTGAGGTCCGCGCGCGTTTGGGTCATCGTCGGGATGCCGTCGCCGATTTGGAACGTTGCGTCGAGCTCGACCCTTACTCGAACGACGGACGGATGTGTCAAACCCTGCTCGAGGACGCGCGATGAGGGCGGATTCGATCGGCTATTGGTTGAAGAAGGAGCGCGAGACGCGCCACCTTTCCATCGAAGAGGTTGCGAGCACCACACGCATACCGCGCAGGACGCTCGAGTCGCTCGAACAAGACCGCTTCGAAGATCTGCCTAGCGGCGTGTTCGTTCGTGGCTTCATCAAGGCCTACGCAACTGCGGTCGAAATTGACGCGGACGAGGTCCTTGCCCGTTTCGACTCGGAGCGCCCGGAAACCTTGCCTCCTGCGCCGCTCGCAACCGTGCACAGCCGCCGCGGATACGGGGCTTTGGTGCTGGCAATCACGACGGTCGCACTTTTTGCCATCATCGTGGCCACCTTTTCCCTCGTTCGCCGCGCGCCTGCACAGGACGATCCGATTGAGCTATCCTCTGCGCTGCCGTGCCGAGTCGAAGCCGCCAAAGCCGAGCGCTCCTATTGCGGTCCGTCGACTATCGCGATTCCGACCGCATCGTCACGCTCCTAACCGAGGACTACGGCAAGATTTCTGCGCTTGCCCGGGGTGCGCGAAAGAGTCAGCGCCGATTCGGCGGGGCCCTGCAGCCCTACGTCTTGATGCACGCGCATTTCCGCCCAGGCCGAGGTGAGCTCGCGCATCTCGAACGGGTGTCGGTCGACCGCTCGTTCCACGCCATCCTCCGGAACCTCGAGGCGATTGGGGCGGCCGGTGCAGCCCTCGCGGTCATTCGAGAGCGCGTGCCGGACCACGAGCCCGAGCCGGCGGTCTTCGACGCGACGGTGCGCTTGCTGACGGCGCTCAATGAGAGCGCGCCTCCCGAAGAAGCCTTGCTTTCGCTCCAGATTCGAACGCTCGCAATACTGGGCTTTGCACCCACGCTCGATCGCTGCGTCCTGTGCGGCAAGACGCCGGCCCCAGGGCGTTCGGCGTCGTTTGATGCTGCGCGGGGGGGAATCGTGTGCCGAGCCTGCGGTGGCGGGCGGCTGGTTCTGTCAGCGGCATCGCTTCGTCGCTGGGTCGTGGTTCAGGCGACTTCCGAGTTCGCCGAGCAGCCTTGGCCCGATCGAGAGCGCCAAGAGATCCGCGACGCACTTGCACAGCTTGACGCAAGCCATGCCACGGTCACCGTTCGAGAGCGCACCGCGGCAGCGTCGAGCAGCTGGGAAGGGCGCCTCTCGTGAGCGACACGTTGGAGCCCGTCGAGTTGCGCGCGCCCCGTGGTGCTCGAGTCATGGAAATCGACTGGGCCGACGGGCACCGGAGTGTCTACCCGCACGAGCTCTTGCGCGGCTTCTGTCCTTGCGCGCACTGCCAGGGTCATGAAGGTCCGATTCGGTTCGTGGAGGGCGGCGACCTGGAGTTGAGTGACATCCAATCGGTTGGGAATTACGCGGTCCGACTCGTCTGGCGCGACGGTCACCAGACGGGGATCTACAGCCATCGCTTCCTACGAAGCCTGTGCGCCTGTTCATCCTGCGCCGCAGATGAACCCAAATCTCGCTCGTTCTGGCGTGAATAGGGCAGGTCCCCCCCTCTTTGTCTCTGTTATCCTGTCCGTGGGGGTTTCGGGTGACATTTCACACACTCATCGTCGATGACAGCAGCGCCGTGCGGGCATTCGTCCGTGCGGCTTTGGAGGACGCCGATTTCGCGCGAGTGCAAGAGGCGGAAACCGGCTTCGAAGCCCTCCAGCTGCTCGCCTCGAACGCGTTCGACGTCGTCATCGTCGACGTCAACATGCCCGATATCAATGGGCTCGAGCTGCTCGCCTTCATGAACAAGAGTCCCCGGCAGCAGGGGGCCATCAAGATTTTGATCAGCACGCGAGCCGATGGCCGCGATGCCAAGCGGGGCGCCACGCTCGGTGCAGACGCCTTCCTAGCGAAACCGTTCGAGGTAGACGACCTTCGCAAGCTGATTCAGAGCCTGGTCGATCGAACCGACGAGGTGTCGGTGTGAGCGATCCGCGCGACAACGTGCAGCAGGAGTTTTTGGCCGAGGCCCAAGAGCTCGTCGAGGCATTGTCGCGCGACCTCTTGCTGCTCGACGAGGCCCATCAGCGCACTGAGCGCCCCGATGCGGCCCTGATCAACGAGATTTTCCGCAGTGTTCACACCCTCAAAGGCATTGCCGGGATGTTCGGATACAAACATGTGGGCACCATCGCCCACGCGCTCGAGGATTTGCTAGACGACTTGCGTCTCGGCCGCGCCGACGTCGGCGACCCATTGCTCGACGTGCTCTTCGATTCGGTCGAGCGATTTCAACGGCTCTTGGCGCTCGAAGACCCACAGGCGCCCGACGAAGCCCCGGGAGTCGACGCCTATGTGGCAGCCGTCCGTTCGGTTGGCACGCAGCCCGTCGTGGAGGACGGTGATCCTCTGCATCAGTACGCGATCGGCCAGGCGGTCCTTTCCGTCCTGACGGAGTACGAAGAACATCGGCTTCGCGCGTGCATCCGTGAGGGGATGCAGCTCTATCGCCTGCGTGCGACCTTCAATCTGACTGCGATCGACGACTCCATCGAAGCCCTGCGTGACGTGGTACACGACGACGCTGAGATTATCACCTACTTGCCAAGCCTCGAAGGCGGGAACGACGAGTCCATCGAGCTCGTCGTGCTCCTTGCCAGCCGGGTCCCGGAGCCGGAGCTCAAGGCACACTTCGAAGGCCGGTACGGAACGGTCGAGGCTATCGAAGAGCAAAAGCATCTGGCCACGATTCCCCCGACTCTCACCTCGATTCCTCCCGGCTCGCAAAGCCTCCTTCCTCAGCCCGAGGACGAAATGGGTCAGGCCTCGCTTCGGTCGGTGGCGAACTCGGTTCGTGTGGACATTCGCAAGCTGGACGACCTGATGAACGTCGTGGGCGAGCTTGCCTTGGTGCGCACGGCCGTGGGTCGCGCGGTCGCCGGTCTGGATGGTGACCCCAAGCACAGGCAGTCGCTTCGGGAGCTCGATCGCCTCGGCCGGGGTTTCGAACGCCAGCTATCCGAGCTGCGCACGAGGATCCTCGACGTCCGCATGGTCCCGTTGGGGCAGGTATTCAGCAAGTTCGCCCGCATCGTGCGGCAAGCCGCCAGGGAGCACGACAAACAGGTTCGCCTCGTGGTGACCGGTGCGAATACGGAGATGGACAAGCTCATCGTCGAGGAGCTGGCCGACCCACTGATGCATTTGGTCCGCAATGCCATCGACCACGGCATCGAGTCGGTCGAAACGCGAATGCGGCTCGCCAAGCCGGCGGAGGGCACGCTGGCTCTCAACGCATACCACAAGGGCCGAAACGTCGTCATCGAAGTCGAGGATGATGGTGGCGGAATGAATACGCAGAAGCTACGCGAGAAGGCGGTGTCGCGCGGCTTGCTGACCGCGGATGCCAGCCAAGATCTCACTCGCCAGGACATGTTGAACCTGGTGTTCCTTCCAGGCTTGAGCACCAACGCCGAAGTGACCGACTTGTCCGGCCGCGGCGTGGGTATGGATGTCGTGAAGACCAACATCCTGCGGATGGGTGGGGTGGTTTCCATCGCGAGCGAGCAGGGGATCGGAACCAAGATTACGGTGACGCTTCCGATCACACTGGCCATCATCCGCGCGCTCATCATCACAGTGGGCTCGCGCCTGTTTGCGCTTCCAATTAGTGCAGTTCGCGAAGCCGTCCCGTTTGCGCCGCAAGACGTCCGCACGATCCAAGGCCGCAGAGTGATCACAATGCGCGGCGAGACGCTTCCCATCTGCGACCTCGCCCGGTTGTTCGGTCTTCGAGGGGCGAAGCGGCAGGAAAGCCGATTCGTGATCATCTGCGAGATGGGCAATCGGGAGCTTGGATTCGTCGTCGACGAGCTCGTGGGTCAAGAGGACGTGATCACAAAGTCGCTTGGTGCAACGCTGTCTTCCGTTCGCGGGTTCGCTGGAGCCGCGGACTTGGGGGATCAGAAGCTTGCGCTGGTGCTCGACGCGCCCGCGCTCTTCTCCGAGTACTTCGATGGTGCTGAGGCCCGCCGCTCGGTGGAGGCCCGCGCATGACCGCTGGTGCACAAAGAGCCACTCTGGTCCCCGACCCGGCTAGCGATGAGGCGGCGATCCCGGTGCTTGCGGTGTCTGCGGGGAGCGAGACCTACGGTTTTCCCTTGTCCGCGGTCCGAGAGATTCTGATGCCGCCGCCCCTGACGGAAGTCCCCCGTTCGGCCGAGCACTTCCTCGGGGTCATCGCCGTGAGAGGCAAAATCATTACACTGGTCGACTTGCCCACGCTCTTGAATCTCGAGGTGCTCGACCGGCAGCCGCTCGGGCGCGTCATTTTGGTCGATGTCGGTGAAGAGCTCATCGGGGTCGCAGTGGATCGCGTGGTTCAGGTGTCTCATTTGCAGCCCGATCAGATCGAGTACGCCAGCACCATGAGCGCTGACCTCTCTGAGTACGTCGTCGGAGTGGCCCGTATTCCATCCGAGTCGTCGACCGACGGCGATGAGATGGTGATTCTCATTGATCCGGGAGCCTTGCTGGGGGGGCTGACGTGAGCCAGAGCAGGACCTACGGTCTGGCGCTCGCTAGAGACCTCATCCGAGTCGAGGTTGATTCGGTCGACTACGCGCTCGAGATCTCGCGCATTCGTGAAATCGTGAACCCGCTTCCGCTCATTGAGCTGCCCCACGAGCATGAGGCGGTTCTCGGAGTTTCCGACTATCGCGAGGAAGTCGTGGCCGTGGTCGACTTGCGGCGCCTTTTTGGCTTGGCGCCTCAGGAGCTAACGCGTCGCACCAAATGGCTGATTCTCGAGACTCGTAGGGGGCTGGTCGCGGTCGTCGTGGATGCGGTACACGACGTCTTTTCGTCGCAGAACAACCGGCAGCGCGAAGTTCCCATCTTGGATGAACGCCATCTCGAGCGAGGAATCAAGTCGGCCTACCGGTATCACGAGCGGCTCGTGTTTCTGCTCGATGCGGACCGAGTGGCCCAGCCAGGCTTCGACATCGGGCCCGACGAGATACCGTTCCTGCCATCGGAGACCCCGTGAGCAAAGACGGGCTCGACGAGGCGTTCCACTCTGCCGATCCGGACGTGCGCCGTCGGGCCGTCCAGGGGATGAGCCTTCGTCCCCGGGGCACGCCGCTGGCGCTGATCGTCGATGCGCTGTCGGACTCGGACTGGCGGGTGCGCCGTGAAGCAATTTCTTTGGCCGCTCAATCGGCAGAGAAAGACGCGCTCATCGATTCGCTTCTCGCTCGCCTCGTCGATACCGACAACACCGGCCTCCGCAACGCGGCAATCGAAGTCCTTGGGATGGTGGCTCAAGGGCGGGCGCAGAAGTTTGCCGATGCGTTGGCTGGTGCGGGTGAAGGCGCCCAGAAGTTCGTCGTCGAGGCGATGGGCAAGACCCGCGACCCTCGGATGATCGACCACCTGGAACCGCTGGTGCTGGGTCCCGACGGGAACGTGGCGGCTGCGGCCGTCGAAGCCCTGGTTTGCATCGGTGGCAGCCGTGCGGAGGGTCTTCTCAAGGCGCGCCTCTCGACGCCATATCTGTTTCTTCGGATTTCCATTCTCGAAGGGCTGACCCGACTGGGCACACGACTGACCTGGACCGAGCTCGCGCCGGCGGTGGACGATGCGATCGTCCGTAGAATCTCCGCTGAGCTTCTCGGGAGGACCGGCGAGCCCCAGGCGCTGGAGCTCCTCCTCGACCTCGCCACCGACCCATCCCCTCCAACCTCTTCCGCCGCGCTTCGCGCCATTGCGGTGCTTGCCCTCGAAACCCAGGCAGACCGCAAAGAGCTGATCGACCGATTGAGCGCATCGAACGCATCGTTCCGGCGCGCGCTTCACGAGGCCCTGCTCCACGGGGATACTCCGACCCGGCAGGGGGCCGCCTACCTCGCAGTTTTGTGCCGCGACGCGAGCTCGCTCGAAGCCGTCCTGCAAGCGGTTGCCGATGACGTGGTCAGCCCGGAAACGGTTGTAGCCCTGCGGGCGTCGGGAAGTGGGCTCATCGATCCGCTTCTGATGCAGCGAGGCGCGGAGCCTCGGGTTTGGGCAATCGCGCTCGAGCTCGCTGCCGAGCTCAGCTACCGGCATCTGGACGAGGTGCCGACCGCCACCCGCGATCGCATTCGAAGCCTCATCGAGCGGGACCTGACGGATGCAACAGACGCCGTCCGGGCCGCGGCCGCAGAGAGCCTTCTGTGGTGGGGCGACCCGCGCGATTGCCGAGCGCTCGTTCAATGCCTTGCTAGTCCGTCTCATCAGGTTCGCGCGGCGGCGACCAGAGCGCTCGAAGGGCTTGCCAAGCGAGTGCCCGACGCCGTCGAAGAGGCGCTTCAAGAGGCCGATCTCGATGGACCCGGCGGCGCCGACATCGCCCACATACTCGCACGGCTCGATTCGCCTCGCGCCGAGGAGCTTCTCAAGCGCGGCTTGCACAGCGCTGAGCCACGGACGCGCAGAGCCGCTTTGCAGGCGCTGGCGATCGCCAACGCAAGCGGAAGCGACATGACCCAGTTGATCGGATACGCGGTTGCCGATGAAGACATCGACGTTCAAATCGCCGCCGTACGAACGCTCGGCCAAATGAGCACGAGGGAAGCCGATGGCCCGCTTCGTACCGCGCTCGACTCCCCATTTGCTTCGACGCGCGCGGAAGCGGCTCTGGCCCTCGGACGACGTGACGCCAATGGGGCCATCCCCCATATTCGCGCGCTGTTGGAAGACAGGGAGCCGGTCGTCGTATCCGCAGCCCTGGATGCCCTCGCCTGGTTGAGAGATTCGGAAGTTGCGACTGCCGTCGAGCGCGCGCTTTCGCATGCGGACGAAGAGATTTTTCAAGCCGGCCTTCGGGCCGCCCGCACACTGCCCGTTCATGACGCCGAGCGGCTGGTGGGCCGAGGCCTCGTGCATTCGGCCTGGAACGTCCGAATGTTGGCGACCAAGTTGCTGCTCGACCTCGACACCGAGCACACGCGGCAGCTCCTGCGCCAGGCCTTGACGGACGAGACCGATTCCATGGTCAGGCACGCGATCGAGAGCGGCCTTCGGCTAGGTGCGTGACGTGACCTTGTTGCACGACGCAGGGCCGAGTCTGAAGCTGAGGGAATTCCGTCTCATTCGGGACTTCATCAATCAGTTCTGTGGGATCTACTTCGCCGATGACTCCTCGTACGTCGTGGAACGGCGTCTTCGCGAGCGTCTTCGCGAGCTGCGCGTCGGAGATTTCGGGGAGTACTACCGTTACTTGCAATACCATCCAAAGGCGGAGAGAGAGCTCGAAGCCGCGGCGGAGGTGCTGACGACCAACGAGACCTATTTCTTCCGCGAAGCGTACCAGCTTCGAGCCTTCACCGATGAGATCCTCCCGGCTGTGCGGGAGCGAGCGCTTGCGCGCGGCTCGAAGCGGCTGGACGTCTGGAGCGCGGGATGCTCGAGCGGCGAAGAGGTCTTTACGATAGCGATGCTCGTCGATGCCAGCGGTCTCTTCGATGGCTGGGACGTCCGTATATTTGGAAATGACATCTCGCGTCGAGTCCTGAGCAAGGCGCGTGGGGCGACCTACGGCTCGGCGAGCTTCAGGGCCATGATTCCCCACTACGCGAAGTACTTCATCGAGAGCGATGAAGGCAAGCAGGTACACCCGCGCATCAGGGCCATGTGCCACTTCGGTCATCTGAACCTGATGAATCAGCGGCGCGCCGCGATCGTGGGGCGCGTTGACGTGACGTTCTGTCGAAACGTCCTGATCTATTTCGACGATGCTTCGCGCACGAAGGTCTTGGAAACCATCTACCAGCGTCTGAACCGTGGAGGCTATTTGTTGCTGGGCCACAGCGAGTCGCTCCTTCGTTCGAGCACGGCGTTCGAGATCACACAGCTCACCACGGACATCGTCTACCGGCGCCCGATTCCATTCACAGACCTGCCCCCGAGGCTGCTTTAGGTGAAAGAGCTCCGCGCACTCGTCGTCGACGACTCTTCGTTGAATCGCCGAACAATCGCCGCAATCCTTCGAGATATCGCTGGAATCTCGGAGGTTGATGTTGCACGTGATGGAGCAGACGCCCTCCGAGTGGTCGAAGCCAGTCCACCCGACTTCATCACTTTGGACTTGGACATGCCGCGCCTCGACGGCTTCGAGTTCCTTCAACTTCTGATGGACCGTCATCCACTCCCAGTCGTCGTGGTTTCAGGTCTTTCGGCAAAAGAAAACATCTTCCGCGCGCTCGAGCTCGGCGCGATCGATTTCATCGAAAAGCCACACGGGGTGGACGCTCCTCTGGAGAGCTTGCGGGACCAGCTCGTCGAGAAGGTGCGCGTCGTCCAGCAACTTTCCCCACTTGCGCTTCAGCATGACCTCGCCGATGTCCTTGGCCTCGCCGCGGACCTCGGTAAACCGGCGAGTCGAATGCGGGAGCCTATCGTACTCAAGAGGGCGCCCTCCAAGGTCATCGTGATCGGTGCATCGACGGGGGGGCCGCACGCGCTCGTCACGCTATTCCGTCACCTGCACGACGATCTCGACGCCGCCCTGGTCATCGCCCAGCACATGCCCACTCGGTTTACGCGCACGTTTGCAGATCGGCTAGACAAGACCGGCGTTACCAAGGTTTCAGAGGCCAAAACCTATGAGCGACTCGCTCGCGGACATGCGTACGTCTGCCCGGGAGGCCGTTGCATCGAGGTCGTTCCATCCGACCGCGGCCCGGCGATCCGAGTCGTTGCGCCCGAGCAAGGCTCTCACTATGTCCCCTCGGTCGATCAGCTCTTCAACTCCGCAGCTCGTGTGCTCGGTGACAGGGCTATCGGCGTCGTGCTCACCGGCATGGGAGACGACGGCGCGAAGGGAGCGCGCGACATCTTCGCCCAAGGAGGAAGCGTTCTGGTCGAGGCCCCGGAAACCGCGGTGGTGTCGGGCATGCCCACGGCCGTGCAGCGGACCGGGGTCCAGCATCATTCACTCGGGATTTGGGCCCTTGGCAACATGCTCTCGGAGCTCACCCGACCAGGCAGGCGATGAGGCTCGAACTTTGAGCATGTCGGTTCGTATCGTAGGATTGAGATGATCATGCGACGGTACCGCTGCCTCGTAGTCGAAGACTCCAAGACGATGCGCAACATGTTGGCGGAGTCCCTGTTGCGAATCCCTGGGATGGAAGTGGTCGAGGCCGAAAACGGGCTAGCCGGCATCCGCGCATTGGCTGCCGGGCAGTTCGATCTCGTCTTGACCGACGTGAACATGCCGGTGATGGACGGGCTCAAGTTGGTGCGGCACGTCCGCGGCGACCCGCGACATGAGAAAACACCAATCGTCATTATCACGACGGAGCATGCGCCCAGCGATCGTGACCGCGCGCTGGCGCTCGGAGCGAACGCCTACATCGAGAAACCGATTCAAGCGCCGCGAGTGATCCGTGCGGTCAAGAAGCTGCTCGAGGTTTGACGATCATGAGTGATGAAAACGCCCCTCCCAAGGGAAAAGGCATCTTGCATCCCGAGGGGATGCAAGCGACGAGAGACGTTGCCGCCGGCATCGTCCATGAAATCAACAACATCCTCGGTGTGGTCATCGGAAACGCGCATCTCGCCAAGAAGAACGCTTCCGATCCCGCTGCGATCGAGAAGTACCTGGACGAGGTTCGGAACGCGGCAGAAGAGGGTCGCGACCTCATGCGTGACCTCGGTGCGTTCGCCGGCGACAATCCGATTCAAACGCGCGTTCTTTCGCTGAACGATCTCGTGAGAAACGCGGTATCGGACCTCGAATTCGCCGTCACGCTCGACCTGAGTGCCCGAGATCCGGTGGCCCGGCTCAACCTCTGGCTAGCCCAGGACGCCCTCGGCAGGCTGATTCAATTCATGGCAGCGACGAAGACCGTCGCATCGATCCGACTCGCAACTCGCGTGGTTGGCTCTGCGGCCGTGTTGACGATCGAAGACGATGGTGTGAGCCCGAGTGAACAAGACCTTCGAACGATATTCACGCCGTTCGCAAAGATCGATCGCCGCCCCAACGCTAAGCTCGGGCTCGCCAAGATGGCGGACTTGGCATTCCGCTCGGCTGGTTTTGTCGCCGCGGGCGTGCGCGAACCGCACGGCCTTCGCATCGTCTTGACCCTGTGCGTCGACGACGGTGCGCGCTCAGGTGACCGTCCAGGTGTGCCCTTGCCGCAGCAGGGCGTGTAGGTCGGGCTGTCCGAAACGCCCTTCGGCTAGCTCTCGCTGCGTTTCGACGCTCTCGTTGTAAACCGGACCCTGGTGGCGGTACAGAATGCCCAGGGCGACGACGTCGGGCAGGTCGGTTAGCATCCAGGCGAGCTGCTGATTGGTCTCGTCGTGGATGACGAGGTCTTGCTCCGTGACGCCGTCCTCGCCGATGGTCACGATTTCGAGGCTGAGTGCCTTGCTGTTGAAGCGCAGGCCCTTCTCACCGTTGGCACCGAACCTCATGGGCTGCCCGTGCTCGAGCCAGAGTTGGTAGGCGGGGCCCGTCTTCCGATCGGTGACGAGATCGAAGACGCCGTCGTTGAACACCGGGCAGTTTTGAAGAATTTCGATGAACGCGGCGCCCTTGTGCTCTCGCGCCGCCGTCAATGCTTCAGGAAGTCTCTTCGAAATGTCGAATGCGCGCGCAACGAACGTCGCGCCGGCGCCCAACGCAAATCGAGTCGGCACGACCGGCTGATCGATCGAGCCGAGCGGGCTCGATGGCGTGACCTTCCCAACCTGCGAGGTGGGCGAGTACTGGCCCTTGGTGAGGCCGTAGATCTGGTTGTTGAACAACATGATCTGGAGGTCGATGTTTCGTCGAAGGACGTGGAGCAGATGGTTGCCGCCAATGCTCAGGCCGTCGCCGTCACCCGTGATGACCCATACGTCGAGCTCCGGGTTGGCGAGCTTCAAGCCGGTCGCCACCGCAGGGGCTCGCCCATGAATCGTGTGAAACCCGTACGTGTTCATGTAGTAGGGGAAGCGGCTCGAGCAGCCGATGCCCGAGATGAACACCGTGTTCTCAGGCGTCGACCCGAGGCTCGGAAGGGTCCGTTGCACGGCTGCAAGGATCGCGTAGTCGCCGCAGCCGGGGCACCAGCGCACCTCTTGGTCGGACGTGAAGTCCTTGCGCGAGTATTCTTTTTTGGGAGAGTTGGGGCTCATTCTGCGCTCCGTTGAAGTCGCTCTTCCACCGATGCGACGAGGCCGGCGACTCGAAAAGGCTGTCCTGTCACTCGCGTGAGGCTCTCGGCGGGAACCAGGAATTCGGCCCGAAGAAGCATCGTGAGTTGCCCGTAGTTGAGCTCCGGGACCAAAACGCTGTTGAAGGAGCGAAGTAGATCGCCCAGCCCTTCGGGAAACGGCCAGATGTTGCGGAGATGGAGGTGAGAAACGTCATGACCTCTGTCGCGTAGGATCTGCACGGCCTGACTGATCGCGCCGTAAGTCGAGCCCCAGCCGACCACCAGCAAGTCGCCTTCACCTTCACCCTGGTCGACCTTTGCCCGCTCGATGTCCCTGGCGATTCCAGCGACCTTTTGGTGACGAATCTTGGTCATCCGGTGGTGGTTGTGCGGGTCGTACGAGATGTGTCCGGTTTGCCAGTCCTTTTCGAGGCCGCCGATGCGGTGCTCGAGGCCGGGCGTTCCCGGAACCGCCCAAACGCGCGCGTGGGTCTGCTCGTCTCGAAGGAACGGATGGAAACCCTCCGGATCAGTGTGGAACCGGACCGGAAATGGTTGGAGCGCGTCGAGGTCGGGAAGCGGCCAAGGTTCCGCGCTGTTGGCCAGATAGCCATCGGTCAGCAGGATGACCGGCGTCATGTATTTCACGGCCATTCGAACCGCTTCGATTGCCATGTAGTAGCAGTCGCCGGGCGTTGCAGCGGCCAAGACCACGAGCGGAGCGTCGCCGTTGCGCCCCACGACAGCCTGGAAGAGGTCAGACTGCTCGGTCTTCGTCGGCAGCCCCGTCGACGGCCCACCTCGCTGCACGTTGACGATCACCAAGGGGAGCTCGGCGGCGATCGCCAAACCGATCGCTTCGGATTTCAAAGCGATACCTGGACCGGAGGTTCCCGTCACTCCGATCGAGCCGCCGAAGCTCGCGCCGACTGCCGCGGCAACCGCCGCGATTTCGTCCTCGGCTTGAAAGGTCGTCACGCCAAAATGCTTGAGGCGCGACAACTGGTGCAGCAGGCTCGAGGCTGGCGTGATCGGGTAGGAGCCGTACATCATCTTCAGGCCCGCAAGCCGTGCACCCGTCACGAGCCCCCAGGCGGTGGCTTCGTTGCCGCTGATGTTTCGATACTCGCCCGGGGTCAGATGGGCGGCCGGCACCTCGTAGGCGTGGATTCCGTGTGGCAACTCCGCGTTTTCGCCATAGATGTGACCGGCGTTCAGCGCGGCGATGTTCGCCTCGGCCACCTTGGGATTCTTCGCGAACTTGTTTTTGAGCCAAGCAATGGTCTGGTCGCGTTCGCGACCGAAGAGCCAATACATGAGCCCAAGGGTCCACATGTTCTTGCAGCGATTGGACTCCTTCGCGCCGAGACCGACGTCTTTGACCGCGTCGAGCGTCATCTTGTTGATGTCGAGAGACAAGATGCGAAAGCGATCCATCGAGCCGTCTTCGAGCGGGTTGCCGTCGTAGCCCGCCTTCTTGAGGTTGTTCGAGCTGAACGCGCCTGTGTTGACGACCAGGAGGCCGCCCGGCTTGAGGGCATCACTGTTCACTTTGAGCGCTGCTGGGTTCATGGCGACCAGCACGTCGGGGGCGTCCCCCGGAGTCAGCACATCGTGCGATGCAAATTGAATCTGGTAGCCCGAGACCCCGTACGTGGTGCCGGCTGGAGCGCGAATCTCTGCCGGGAAATCCGGAAACGTCGCAAGGTCGTTTCCGGCGTCTGCGGTGGCAGTGGTGAACTGACTCCCGGTGAGCTGCATTCCATCGCCCGAGTCGCCGGCGAAGCGAATCACCACGGAGTCTAGGGTTTCACGCGGACTGGGCTGAACGCGCGCAGCGGCAGTTGTTTCCATGCTCTATCATCGATTCTAGTCCTCTAGGAGGCCCTGCGCCCGTGTTCCGGGTCCAACTGGTTGCCCTTCTAGAACCGGGGTACACGATCGGCAAGCGCAGCCCTGCGGGTTGGACGAGGAGACGGTGTCGGCCCATCCTCCGCACATGACGGAAGTCAAAATCTGCGGCCTAACCACCGTCGACGACGCACTGCGTTGCATCGAGGCGGGCGCGGACGCGATCGGCCTCAACTTCTGGCCGGCTTCGCCCAGGTGTGTCGATGCTCGGACAGCCCGCGCGATCGTGGACGCCGTCGGGGATCATGCCCAAATGGTCGGGGTATTCGTAGATTTCAGCTTGGCGCAGATTCGTCCGATCCTATCCGAAACCGGCATCGGTTGGGCCCAGCTACATGGCGCAGAGCCCCCGGCGCTACTGGCTGCACTTTTGCCGAATGCGTACAAGGCGATCGGGGTGAAGGACGGCTCCGCCATCGAGCTCGCACGACGCTACCCGGGCGAGCATCTCCTCCTCGATGCGAGCGTCCCCGGCATGCCCGGTGGCACCGGCAAAACCTTCGACTGGGCGATCGCCACCGAGGTGGCAAAAGAGCGCAAGCTGACATTGGCCGGCGGCCTGACCCCGGACAACGTCGCCGAGGCCGTGGTGACCGTGAAGCCGTTCCGCATCGACGTCGCATCAGGAGTCGAATCGAAGCCAGGTCGCAAGGACCCCGATTTGGTCAAACGCTTCATCGACGTCGCGAAGGGTGCATAACGCGCGCCCCTCCACACGCAGACAGGAACAACCAACTCCCCAACGGCAGGCGGCAGCGCGAGCCCGAAGGGCGAAGCCCGGCGCGAAGCGCCGGCAAGGCAAAGCGAAGCGAATGCCGCGCCAGGGAGGACTACGGGTGGGGGTGGGCGGGGCGGTGCAAACAAGCCGTACCCGCCAACCCACCCAAGACCCGCCCCTCCCAACACCCGCGGCAGCGCGAGCCGTTCGACGCAGCCCCGTGTCGCGGCTTTTTCCGCGCCCCAGTACGCCCCACGCGTGCTAGGTTGCCCGGCTCAACTTTAGGAGGATTCATGCGTTCTGTGCTTCTAGCTTCTGCTCTCACCGCCGGCGTGATGTGGCTCGCCCTTGGCAGCGCCCCGGCCGAATCCCAGTCCGACGGCAAGGCCGCGTCCTGTCAGACTTGCGGGCAGGGCGCCGCGTGTCCGCACTGCGCGGCTGGCAAAGACTGTCCGCGCTGCACCGAGGGCAAGGCCTGCCCTCACTGCAAGCAGGGCAAGGCGTGTGCGCAATGTGGCAAAGGCCATCCGCATCACGGCCACTGGGGCGCTCACACATGGGAATACAAATGTATTCGCCCGGCCAAGAAGCCCGAAGCGATGACCGCGCAGTTCTCCGGGCTCGGCGATGAAGGATGGAGGCTCCTGGAGGCCGACGGCGGGGTTTGGTGCTTCAGCCGCATGAAGCGCACCGAGTAGCGCGTCTCGCGGAGCACGGGTTGCGTGCTGGCGCGGCTACGCGCGCGCGAGGATTTGATCCGAGATGTAGCTGGCCATGGTGTAGACGGTGATCTGAGGGTTCACCAAGAGCGAGGACGGGAACAGGCTCGCGTCGGGGACGTAGACGTTGTCGAGGTCGTGGCAGAGCCCGTTCGGACCAACGACGCTCTTTTTGGGGTCGGCGCCCATCCGCATCGTCCCCTGCGGGTGGTACGAGGTGGTGCGATACATGTGCTTGCCGTTTTGAAGGCTGTTGATCACCGAGTCGACTTGGTCCGCGCTTTCGATGGTGGTTTTTCGCGTCGTCGGCAGATACACACGGCGCGCGCCTGCGGCAAAGTAGATCTGGGCGGTCCCGCGAAGTGCCTCACGCATCGACTCGAAATCGCGGTCGTCCAGGTCGTACTCGATGCGCTTGCGATCGCCGTCGAGATAGACTCGGCCCACGTTGTGGTCGTGAATCAAGGTGACCGCGGCCTGGAATTTCTTGCTGTTCTCCATGAACTCGACGAAGTCGCTGCCGACGCCTCCGTCGATCCAGGCGCTCGTGATGACGGGGCCAACCATGCCGGCTTCCAGCAAGTAGCCGCCTTTGAGGGGGTTCTCGATGTCGCCCGCTTGCGCGCTCAGCGTTGCGCCAACCCAGGCGTAAATGTCGTTCTCGTGCTCCCCGAATACCGCGAGCGAAGGATGGCACGCGAAGTTGAGGCCGATTTGGCCGCTGCTGTTCCCGACCTTGTTCCGCTGAAACAGAAGCGGGGTCTGCACCGCGCCAGCGGCGACGACGATGAGGCCGGCACGCACGCGGACGGGCTTCTCCTTCCCGGCCGCATCGGTGGCAACCGCGCGGACCGCGGTGACCCGTCGGTCCCTGACCTCGAAGGCTTCGGCTCGGGTGCCGCTGAGAATGGTTGCGCCCAGCTCGCTGGCCCAAGGCAAGTAGGTGACCAGCATCGACTGCTTGCGATCGGTCTTGCAGCCGGAGACGCAGTGGCCCGTGAGCGCGCAGTCCCGGATGTTGCGAGAGATCGGAGACGCCGGGATGCCGACTTTCCTGGCGCCTTCAATCAACAGCCGGCCGTTGTAGTTGACCTCGTGCGGCTCGTTTTGATGGACGGCAAGGTTTCGCTCGACGCGCTCGAAGTAGGGACCAAGCGCCTCGGCTGAGAGGTTCTCCAGGCCGTGCTCCTCGGCCCAATGCGCGAGAACCTGGTTTGGCGCGCGGAAACAGGCGGCTGCATTGACGACGGTCGAGCCTCCAACGCACTTGCCCTGGAGGATGGCCAGGTCACCGGTCGTGTTCAGCTGGTTCCCATGGTCCTGGTACAAAGTCTCGAGCGCCGTCGGCGCGTGCTCCTGAAACTCGCTAGACGGGATGTGCGGCCCTGCTTCGAGAACCACGACTCGCGCGCCGGAGCGCGCCTGCTCGTAGGCCGTGACTGCGCCGGCGGCGCCCGAGCCGATGACCAGGACATCCGCTTCCAGATCGAGGCCCGCCTCGGGGATCTGCTCCGGCGTCGTCACGTTCAGCATGGGTAGACCGTGGATCGTCGCTTTGCGTAGCTCCGCCATGGCCGTCACCCGTCCCCGGCGCGGGGCATGGGCGCGTTACCCAGGCTCGCGATGCCGCCGGCTTCGGAAACGGGGCCCTGGTAGCCGATGGCGCGGCCGGCCTCGATGTCCTTCCAGTACCCGTAGCAGACCAGCTTCTTGAGGAGTGTAGAGATCCCGCGTTGCATCTCGATTCCTTTTTCCCATCGCTTGATGTAGGCGAGCCGCTGCTCCGCCGAGAGGTGGACGAAGCGCGCGAAGTGCAGGCCGATGAGAACGGAGCCGTAGTCGAATAGCTTGACGCCGATGCGGACTTGCTCGAGGGTCGGCGCGTCCATCAAGGTAAACGCGTGCTCGATGTTGTCGACGACGGGAACTTCGGAGCGCGGTTTGAGCGAGGTGCCATCGGTCGGCAAGAACACCTCCGCGAAGCGCTCGAGGAGATTGCGCTCGTCGCTCGTGAGCGTGACCCCGTTGGACGCAGTAACGGCGTCATCGCTGCACGCCGGTAGGACCAGAACGCTTGCGCCAGTCAGCAGCGTGAGCTTGTTGAAGGTCCTGCGGTAGAGCTTGGTTCGCATCGCCAGATCCCGGCCGGACCCCATCACGTCGAGGCCCGAGATACAGCGCCAGTGCCAGCGTCAGCCCTGTCCCGCTGCTCCAGTCCCTGGTCGATCAATCGCTGCGTCGTCTCCGTCACCTGACGGTGAAGGCTTGCCACGATTTCCGGATCGTCGGCCGCCTCCTGGACATAGGGCAGGCGGATTGGCTCGCCGACGATGTAGTGCAGCTCGGTGGGGAAGGGGAGCGCGCCGAGACCCATGTAGATGGGCGTGACGTACTTGTCGCCGAGCAGTTGCGAAATGAATCGACCGAAACCGCTTTGCCGAACGCGGTCTTGCGATACGACTTGCACGTAGAGCTCTTCGTTGCCCAGCCCCGCGATTGGGATGATCGGTTTCTGCGCACGCAGCGCGGTGCGAATGAAGCCGTGGCTGCTCTCCCACTGCAATCGATAGGCATCCTCCGGGTCGCTGAGCGCCTCCTTCGCTCCGCCCGGGTACACCAGGACCAACTGATCATCTCTTAGCAACCGAATGGTGGCATTGGGCTCGCCTTCGATAGCGCCCATGCTGTGAGCGAGGTCGCGAAAGATCGGCAGCGCGAAGACCACGCGATCTCCGAGCGACCGAACGGTTCGGCCCCTCCCTTCGAGGATGAGCCGCAAGAGCACCGGAAGGTCGATGCCGAAATGGCCATGGTTGGTCACGATTAGACCGCCTTCGTCGAGCGGGATGTTTTCGACGCCTTCGATGGTCGGCTGAAACCACTGATGCAGGAACGAAACCCGCTGCAGCAGCCGCTCGTAGGCTTCGCGGTCGAGTGGTTGCGGGTTGGCTTGGCTCGGCTCTGTGATACGCATGCGCCCCACTCATCTATGCGCTACGTTCCGCGCCTCATGCAACCCCTCGAATCGGTTTCCGGGCGGTACGGGCCCTATGGCGGACGCTATGTCGCCGAGACCCTCATGCCGGCGCTCGACGAGCTCACCCAGGCCTTCGACGAAGCTCGGCGGGATCCGGCGTTTCAGGCCGAGCTCGATTCGCTTCTCCATCACTATGCCGGGCGCAAGACGCCAACCTATTTCGCCTCCCGGCTCAGCAAAGAGGTGGGCGCTCGGATCTGGCTCAAGCGCGAAGACCTCTGCCACACCGGCGCTCACAAGGTGAACAACACCATCGGGCAGATCTTGCTGGCCAAGCGGATGCACAAGACCCGGATCATCGCGGAAACGGGCGCCGGCCAACACGGCGTGGCGACCGCGACCGCCTGCGCGCTGATGGGTTTGCCCTGCGAGGTGTTCATGGGGGCCGAGGATGTGCGCCGCCAAGCGCCCAACGTCCAGCGCATGGAGCTGCTTGGCGCGAAGGTGCACTCGGTCACCTCGGGCTCTGCGACGCTGAAAGACGCGATGAACGAGGCGCTGCGCGACTGGGTGACCAACGTGCGCAACACACACTACTGCGTGGGCTCGGTGGCGGGTCCGCATCCGTATCCGATGATCGTGGCGTACTTTCAGGCAATCATCGGCTGTGAATCGCGCGGGCAGATGCTGGAGCAGGCGGGCGAGCTCCCTGATGCGGTTGTCGCCTGCGTGGGCGGCGGCTCGAACGCGATGGGCATCTTTGCCGGCTTCATCGATGACGAGGCGGTCCGCTTGATCGGGGTCGAAGCGGCAGGCGATGGAATTGCCACCGGTCACCACGCCGCGCCGCTCTGTGCAGGCGGGGTGGGCGTGTTGCATGGCGCGAAGAGCTACGTGCTCCAAACGGAGGACGGTCAAATCGTCGAAGCGCATTCGATCAGCGCGGGGCTCGACTATCCGGGTGTGGGTCCCGAGCATGCCTGGCTCAAGGACACCGGCCGTGCGACCTATACGGCGGTCACCGATGACGCCGCACTCGACGCATTTCAGCAGCTATGCCACACCGAAGGCATCATCCCCGCGCTCGAAACGAGTCATGCATTGGCGTACCTTCCCACGCTGGCCAAAGAGCTCGGGCCGGACGCGAACATTTTGGTCTGCCTGTCCGGGCGGGGCGACAAGGACCTCGAAACAGTCATCGAGAAGCTCGCGGAAAGGGGCTGACCGCGATGGGCCGGATCGCTGACGCGTTCGAGAACGCTCGAAATGAGAATCGCGCCACCCTCGTGATCTACCTGTGCGCCGGGGATCCGGATCTGAACGCGACCGTGGAGCTGGTGGTCGCCGCGGCCGATTCGGGCGCCGACGTCATCGAGCTCGGGGTGCCATTCAGCGATCCGACCGCCGATGGGCCGGCGATTCAACGTGCTGCGGAGCGATCTCTGCGTGGCGGAACCACGCTCGCCCACGTGCTCAAGACGGTGCGCGTGATTCGTGGCCGTACCGACGTGCCGATTCTGCTCTTCGGCTATTACAATCCGATTCTCGCCTACGGCGAGCAGAAGCTCGTCGATGACGCGGCAGATAGCGGCGCCGACGGATTCCTCGTCGTCGATCTCCCGCCCGAGGAAAGCGCGGGGCTCCGAGAGCCGGCGATCGCGAGAGGCCTCGACTTCGTTCCCCTCGTCGCTCCTACGAGCGATCCGAATCGCATCAAGCAAGCGGGGGAAATGTCGACTTCGTTCATCTACTACGTATCGATGACCGGTGTGACCGGCTCGACGGCCACCGATTTGGCAAGCGCTTCCAAACGGGCGAGCGCATTGCAGCGGGAGCTTGGGCGCCCGCTCGCAGTCGGCTTCGGTGTGAAGACCAAAGCAGACGTAGCGACCGTCTCGCCGCACGCCGACGGTGTCGTGGTCGGCAGCGCCGTGGTTCAAGCGATCGAGGCCGCAGCGAGCACCGATGAGGCGGTGGCGACGGTCCGCGCACTCGTCTCGGAGCTCGCCGGGGGCCTTGGTCGGCAATGATGGCCTTGAATTGGCTGTGTTAGGACGATACTGTCCCTCCATGGCCGCTGTAGATGTCATTTCAGCCAACCTTCCGATTCTCCGAGAGCTCTGCGACCGCATCGGTCAGCTCGAGCTCGCACAGAAGGTTGGGGTCTCGAGGCGCACCATCGCCCGCCTCGAGAAAGCCGAAGTCGCCGACCCTGGGGTCGACCTGATGACACGCATCGGATCAGAGCTCGGAGTGACCCTCCCGGTACTCACGGAGCGGTTGCTGCAGGCCGTGACGCTTGCGCTTCCCGAGGATGTCTGCACCCTGCTAGCGTCCCCCGAAGGCCCGCAAACACTCGAAGCCATGATCCGCGCCGCGCGACATCCCCGCTAGGCGCAATCCGCGAACCGCGTCAATCCTTTGGCTTCCTTACCCTAGCCAAGCTGGTGGTGGCCGCTTCGGTGATGGCCTTCCTCAGATCATCATCTTCGACTCGGCTCAGCGCTCGTCCGAGCTCCTCGGGCAAGGCCGCCAGACGCACTGGCTCTGGTGGGCGTGGCGGAGCCTCGGGGCGCTTGGGGATGTCCGGCAACGGCCCGACCTGAAAACGAATCCTCTCAATGCCGCTGCTCGGTGCGGCTTTGCGCAGCCGGGTGAGCAAATCGTCGCTGAGGTAGTGCAACTCGTTGGCCCAAACCGAAGAGCTGACGTGGACGACGAGAACCCCGCGCGAAAGCCGGACGGGGCGCGCGTGCGCGAGGATGCGCGGGGGGACCGAGCGACTCCACCAGGAAAAGGCCTTGGCAGCTTCGAGCTGGTCAGGCGCCGGATAGACGCCCTTGAGCAATTTGGCGACGGACTCGAGCTTCCCCTTTTTTCGCTTAGCCATCGTCGAGGCTCGCCTTGTAAAGGGCGAGGAGATCGTCTTGGGTGCAGGGGCGAGGGTTGAGTGCATGGCAGGAATCGGCAAAGGCCAGCGCTGCCAACCGTGGCAGTTGGACTTCTTCGATGCCCTGCGAGCGGAGGTCCGACGGCAAACCGATCGATTTCCGCAAGGCTCTCACGGCACCTGCACACTCGAACGCCATCGTGCTTTCGTCGCTGCCGCGAACGCCGAGTTGCAGTGCGATCTCTGCGATGCGCTCCGGCACAACTGCGCGATTGAAGTCGAGCACGGCGGGTAGGCAGATCGCGTTTGCCAGCCCGTGGTGCATTCCAAGCTCGGCCGACAGCGGATGCGCGAGAGAATGACAGGCACCAAGGCCCTTCTGAAATGCGACTGCTCCCATCATGGCTGCCTTCAGCATGTCTTCGCGCGCCCGAAGGTTGTCGCCATCGTCGGTCGCCGCCTTGAGCGAGCGATGGCAGAGTCGAACGCCGCCGAGCGCAATCGCGTCGGCCATCGGGTGATCGCCTATGGATGAATAAGCCTCGATGCAATGGGTGAGGGCGTCCATGCCGGTCGCCGCAGTCATCCCCGGAGGCATGGTTCGCGTCATGACAGGATCGAGAATCGCAACCTCGGGCAGCAAGAGCGGCGAGAAGATCACCGTCTTTCGGTTCGTGGCCTGAATCGTCACGACGCCGCTGCGGCCGACTTCGCTCCCTGTTCCCGCGGTCGTGGGGATCGCGATCATCCGTGGAAGCGGAGCATTGATTCTTGCGCTGCCTCCGATGGCATCGTCGTAGTCGGCAAGAGGGCCAGGGTGCGTCGCGGCGAGGCGCACCAGCTTGGCCACATCGAGCACGCTTCCGCCCCCGACACCGAGCACCAGATTGGCCTCGAAGTCGTCGTAGACTCGTGCCGCCCCTAGGACTTCGGTCTCGAGCGGGTTGGATGAGACGTCGAGCATCGATTCGTGCGGGAGCCCAGCGGCGTCGAGCGCGGCGCGAACCGGTTCGAGCAAGCCCGCCTTTTCGACGCCGTGGTCGGAAACCAGCAGGACGCGCTCGGCTCCGAGTCGCTGCGCCTCGTTCCCGCATTGCGTCACAGCCCCTTCGCCGAGCACCACCCGCGTCGGGAAGCTCCAGTAAACCAAGCTTGGTGTGTCGGTCATTCTCTGCCTACGCGCCTCCCCATGAGCGCCTGAATAGCATCATTGGAGCTCATGCGACCCTGGGACAGTTCAACAAATGTCGATGAGATGGGCGTTTCGAGGCCTAGGCGCCGGGCGTGCTCCATCATTTGGGCTGCGACCTCGATGCCCTCGATGTACGCCCCGGCTTCGCCGACCGCGTTGCTGAGCGTGGCCCCTTTGGCCATCGCGCGACCGAGCCGGATCTCGGGGCGTTCGTCTCCTGCGACGGCGGCGATGAGGTCGCCGAGGCCGGCCAGGCCCATGAAGGTCGACTCCTCGGCGCCCAGCGTCTGCCCGATGCGGGAAACTTCGACCATCCCGCGCGTCGCGAGCACGGCAAGCGTGCTGGGACCGACGCCGACCTCTTTGGCGTACGCTAGGACGACTGTCAAAAAGCCGACGGTCGCGCTTGCAAGCTCGACGCCAACCACATCCGGTGTGTCGTAGACACGAAGCTCCGAGCCGCCCAAGGCGTCGCGAACCATCTCGGTGAGCTCGGGAAAGCCGGTGCCCAGAATCGCGCCGCTCGGGCGGCCTTCGGCCAAGGCGTCGGCAACGAGTGGGCCCGCAAGCGCACCAAGGCGTCGGCAGACCGTCTTCTCGGCGATCACCTTGGTGATGGTCTTGAGCTCGGGCCCGATCAGGCCGCGACTGATGTGCACCATCAGGTGTCGGCCATCCACGACTTCGCCCAGCTGCTCGGCGGCCCCGATCGCGTGACGCGCCGGCACCGCCATGAAGATGAGCTCGCAATTCCTGATCGACCTGATGTCCGTCGAGGTTTGGATGGGATCGGGAAGCGCCCGATCGCTTCGGCTCCAGACGACGACCTCGTGTCCGTGTCGCACCGAGGCCTGCGCGATTGCGCGTCCGAATCCACCCGCGCCGACCACGCCGACTCGAAGGCTCATTGGCGACCCCACAATCGCCCGATTTCGCACGCCGCTTTCAGTTGTTCCGGGCTTGCAATGTCCTCTGCGAACGGCACCAATCGGTTTTGGTAGTAGAGCAGCAGCGACGGGTCGCCAATGACGATCCGATCCCCTTCCCGCGTTGCGGCGGTCGAATCGTGGTAACCGTTCCAGAAGCTCAGGGCGCGTTCGAGCAGCTCCTCCGGGGAGTCTTCTTTGACGACTTCGCTCGTTCGGAAACGGCCCTGCCGCTCGAGGGCGAGCAGGCGATCGCGGGCTTCACCAAGCGCCCGGCAAAGGGCCTCACTGTCGACCCCGATCTCGCCGCGGAGTCGCATCCGCGTGAATAGGTCCATACCCGGGGTCGATTGCACAAATTCGCGGAACAGCACGTGGGCCACCACCTGTGTGCTCATCAGGACCGTATCTTGCTGGTAGCGATGTGCCAGCACCTCGCCGAGCTCCCGCGTGTACGCCGCGTCGCGCGCTGGGTCGACCACGGCCTTTCCTCGATGCTCGACGTAGCCGCCGGCGTCGATCGAACGCCCGGTCGGCGTCAGCGACTGCCCCTCGGCGTCGACGACATTGCCAAACGGGTCGATCGGCTCGCCGAAACGAATGATGCAGCCGCCGCGCATTCCAACCATTTTGCGGAAGAACGCGAACCAGCGATCGATTCGAGAGAACTCATCGTCCTCGATGATGTACCGAGCCTGCCCTTCTTCGGTGAGCCAGTCCTTGACTAGCGTTTCCGCTTCGAGGACGAGGGCGTAGTTAATCGTCGTCGGAACGAACCAGACCGGACGGTCGACCCGTCGCACCCGGTTGGTCGTGAATGCCCCGACCGCAGAGCCGAGCAGACCGAGCTTGAGGTGGCGCTCGATCATGCCGGAGCGGCTTCGGGTGCCGCCAGGGAAGAAAAGCGAGTGATAGCCGCGCTCGATCATCACCTGGGAGTACAACTTCAATACGCGCTTATATAAGCCCACCTGAATCCGCCGATCGACGCGGTAGGCCCCCAAGTTGTGCATGAAGAAGCTGATGATCGGGTTGGTGAACAGGTTCTTGCCGGCCCCGTAAACGACCGGCGGCAGCCCGGATGTCTCGAGCGCTTGGGAGAGGACGATCGAATCGAGGTTCGAAGAGTGGGTCGGGACGAAGACCAAGCTTCCGCGGTTTTGCAGGTTCCGAATGTGGTCGAGGTCTCCCTGGACTCTGAGGACGCGATCGAGCGATGCCGGAGACCCCGCCACCAAACCCTCGGTGAGGCGCCGTGGCTCCATCACACCGCCTATCAATCGCGGCGCGGCCATACGGGCGAAACGATAGACGCGAGGGTCGAAGTTGCCGGCGATGTCGCGGGCCATATTGGTCACGATCGTGTGCAGGACCCGTCGCTGCTCGACGTCGTCCATCTTGCCGATACGGCGAATCATCGAGCGCCAATACCCGAGCCGGTCGCGCGCCTCTTCGTCTCGCTGCTTTTCGAGTCGCCTAATTTCGTGGAACGCTGCATCGTTGAGCGCGATTTCCAAGCGGTCGCGATCGGTTTCGTGCGCGGCACAGATTCGGTTCACGACGTCGGAGATGACATCGTCCCGCTCGCTGTTGAACCAGAAGATCGACGGGTCGCTCGGCCGCGGGACGTATGGCTTGAAATGCGGCAGACGAAGGGGGCGTTCCGATAGGAAGCGTTTCAGCATTGCAACACCCTAAACCCCCTCGAAGTAACGGCGGAGCTCCCAGTCAGTCACGGCCTTGCGGTACTCGCGGCACTCCCAGTCTCGGGTACGGATGAAATGATCGATGAAATCGTTGCCGAGCGCCATCCGGGCGACCTCGCTTCCTCGAAGGCGATCGACGGCGGCTTCGAGTGTCAGGGGAAGGGCAAGCGCCGGGTCGCCGTCGCTGGTCGCGTCGCCCCTGGTCATTGCCGGTGGCTCGATCTTCTCGGCGATTCCGTACAAGCCGGCGCCGAGGCATGCGGCCATCGCGATGTACGGGTTGATGTCCGCGGCGGTCTGCCGGAACTCGATTCGCGTCGCGTGATCGGTCGGCCCGAGGATGACCCGCGAACCACAGGTCCGATTTTCGATCCCCCAGGATGCATTCAACGGAGCCCAGACTCCGGGGACGTAGCGCTTGTAGCTGTTGACGAAGGGCGAATAGAGGGCGGTGAGCTCCGGAGCGAGGTTCACCAGACCACCTAAGTAGTGACGCCCGGCCTCGCTCAAGCTGTCGCTTCCCGCGGCCGCGAAGAGGTTGATCTGCTCTCCGGCGTCCCAGAGGCTTTGATGAATGTGCCCGCTCGAGCCGGGCAAGTCCGCGTTCCATTTGGCCATGAAGGTCACAGACAGATCGTGCCGCGCGCAGATCTGCTTGAGCGTCGTCTTGAAGAGCGCCGCCTTGTCCGCCGCCGCGAGCACGTCGTCATAGCGCAGCGCTGCTTCCCAGACACCGGGTCCCGTTTCGGTGTGGATCCCTTCGATCTCGATGTCGTACTCGGCGCAGGTGTCCAAAATGTCATCGACCAGCGCCTGATGTTGCCCCGCACGCAGCCAGGAATATCCAAACATGCCCGGGCTCAACGGATCGAGGTCACGAAAGTCCTTTTCGTGCATCGACTCCGGCGTCTCTTGAAAGACCCAGAACTCGAACTCGGCGGAGAACTTGGCCGTGAAGCCCGCATCGCTTGCCTTCTCGATGACCTTCTTGAGCAAGTTCCGCGGGCACGCCGGGTGGGGCTTGCCGTCCTGGGTATAGAAATCGACGAGGAAGCTTGCAGTGTCCGGCGCGTCGGGAAGCACGCGAAAGGACGACGCATCGATTTGGGCCAACGCATCCGGGTAGCCGGTCTTCCATCCGGTCACCGTCGCGTTGTCGTAGAGCCGATCACAGATGTCCCAACCAAAAATGACGTCGCAGAAACCGAATCCCTTATCGAGGGCGGACCAAAACTTCTCGAGGCTGATGTACTTGCCGCGCAGCAGCCCGTCGACGTCGAAACCGCCGACCTTGACCTTCCGGATACCCTTCTCGTTGAAGTCGCGACGTAGCTCTTCGCTCACAAATCCTCCTCGGCGGCGGAAGCATACCTGTTTTTTCGGTCCGAGGAGCAGGGAACCTCCCGAGCGACCGGCGTAGGCTATTTCGCCGGAACGAAGCGGTGAACCACGCCCAAACCCACCACGAACAGGATCGCCACCGACGCGTGGCCCAAAAGCTCGTGTGAGGTGCCTGGGACTGAACAGTGCGCTTTGAGCACGAAGTTCCCGGCCAGACCCGCGGCCGCTGCGGCGATGAGACTTCCGAGCGCGTTGCCGCGATCGACGAGGCGAAGCAGCGCATAGACCGGGACCCCGAGGAGCAGCCCGACCCCCATGCAAGCCCCAGCCATGACGCTGCCAACGTGCTCAGGGGTCGCTGCCTGCGCCGCGGGGTGCGGCCAGAACGCCGCCAAGACGGTTGCCCCGAGCGCGATGCAAACCAGGCACAGGGACTGCCAATGCGGGAGGGCAGGGAGGTGTACGGGGCGCGTGACCATGAACATCGCGATCACCAACAGGACGCAGAAGGTCGCCAGGCTGATCGCCCATTGAATCGTGCGGGCTTGGTCGCCCACCAACGGGAATACGAACCAGCCGACGACTGCTAGCGTCGCGAACACACCGAGCACGATCATCCGTCGTGCGATCGTGGAGCGGCTCCTCAGGAAGCCAGCAATCGAACGGTCGCTCTTTTCGCACTCCGCTTTCATGCTGCCGAACATCCGGTCCATCCGCTCGGCGTCGCCCGGCATCTCTGGAGCCTCGAGCTCGCGCAAGCGCTCCTCGAGGCTGGCCTCGGGCCTGTTGCTGCCACTAGTCATTCATCACCACGTATTTCCAGAACCAACAATTGTTTCAAAGTTGTGTAGGCACGATGTGCGCGGACACGTACAGCACCCTCGGAAGTGCCTACAATTTGGGCAACTTCCGCGTATGGCCGTTCTTGAAACCAATGAAGCTCCACCACCTCTCGCTGGCTGCTGGGAAGCTTTTCGAGGGCCACGTGAAGGAGCTCGGAGCGCTGGCGCAGCTCCAGAGGCATGAAATCCGCTTCCGGGGCGGCCTGGGTCTCGACCTCCAAGCTGGTCATCTTGCGTCGCTTCGTTCGACGCCAGTGCTCACGGACGAGGTTCATCGCGATGGTCATGACCCATGGGCGCAGCTTCGAGCCGCGCCGGAAGTCGTTTCGCGCGCCGTGAAGACGGAAAAAAGTCTGCTGAACGATCTCTTCGGCCAGCTCGTCGTTGCGAAGATGACGTCGAGTGAGGCGAAGAAGGATGGGCGCGTACCGTTCGAACAAGAGTCGAAACGCAGCATCGTCCCCATCGACGTATGCATCCATCAGCTCTTCGTCGGTCCGTTCGGACTTGGGTGCGCTACTCGCCATGTTCTCCGCCGGGGTCGAGGCCCAAGGGGCGCGTCGTGTCGTTTGAGCCGCGCTGCGAGTCCCACCAGTAACCCGCGAACAGGAGGCTGCCCAAGAGGATCGAGAGCAGGGTGATTTGACGCCAACGAAGCATGCGGTCGGAGCGGAGCGCTTCAACCTGTACGGGTTTGATGGGGATCGGACGCGCGCCGGACGTGCTGAGGACTTTGCCAGGAGGATGACTGCTGGTTGCCAGGGCCTGAGGGAGAGGCGAGTTGAGCGAGGGCACGGGGATGGAGCCGATGTTCGACGTCTCCATCCACGGTGCGATGTCTTGAGTTCGGGGATTCTGCCTGGCCGATTCGACCTCGAGCCAGTCCAAGGCGGCGCGCATCGCGGCTGGGTCGGCGTATCGGTTCTGTGGATGCCTAGCCATCGCCCGTCTGATCACATCGGGCAGACCGGGGACATCGTCAAACCCCTCGCCGGCTTCCGAGCCGACCGGCGGTGAGCCGATCACCATGTGGTGCAGCAATGCCCCAACGGAATACAGGTCCGCGGAGGGGGAGATCGATCCGCCGCCAAATCGCTCGGGCGCCATGTAGGCGACCGCGTGCTTGCCCGAGCCGGTGTGAGCGGCATGGGGGCTCGCCTCCGGAAAGGAGCGGATCAGCGGGACGACGCCCAGCCCGACCAGCCGTGCGCCAAGCTGCCCGTCTCGCCGTCGGCTGACCACGATGTTCTGCGGGGTCAGGTCACCGTGGGTGAGGCCCTGCGCGTGGGCGGCACCGAGGGCATCGAGCACCTCGGACCCCAAACGAAGGACGGTCAGCGAGCTCAGGGGGCGATCGCGCAGCAGGTGCCCGAGTAGAGTGCCCCGCATGTCTTGAAAGGCCAGGTAGGGAACCCCGTCGATGATGCCTGCGTCGAGCACGCGCGGTACGGCGTCGGAGCGAATCGACCCGAGTCCGTGCGCGAGCTCGGAGAAAGCGGTTTCGGCCCGCTTCGATCGGCTCAAGTCGATCGGCAGGACACACAGGATGAGAGGCGTGCCTTCGGAGGTCGCGCGGTAGTACGACGCGACCCCGCCCCAAGGCAAAGTGCCGTCGACCGCATAACGCCCTGCGAAGAGCTCTTCTGGCGGGGGATACGCGCCACCAGGCGAGGGAAACATCGGGGCTGAGGATAGACCCAATGCCTCATCGAGGCGAGACTTTGACGTGGGGGCCGCATCGACGGACCTCTGTACAGAGGAGCTCCCTGCCCGGGTGAGGTCGGCTTCCAAACGGTTTCAGAGGGCAAAAGCGTTTATCTGGGGCCGGCCCCGTCGTTTTTTCGAAGACGCCTGGTGATGTAGTCGCTGCCGGCCTGGAGCGCCTCCGGATCTCTCAGAGACGAGAGCAAGGCCTCCGCGTCTTCACGTGCATCGAAGCGGCCATCGCGAATCGCCAGGATCTGTTGCTTGGTGATTCGGAGCACGATCTTGGGTTTGCGCGTGATGGTGGCGATCAGGCTTTCGAGCCCGGCGTCTAGGCGATCGGTCGGAACGATGCGACTCACCAAGCCACATTGCAGCGCTTCTTCCGCCGCAAAAGGCCGGCCGCTCAAAACCAGGTCCGCCACCAGCGTTTCGCCGACGAGACGAACGAGGTGCTCCATCGCGCCCCAGCCAAGTGGAATCCCGGCGTCGAGCTCCGGAATCATGAAGCGGGCATCGCTTGCGGCAATCCGGATGTCACAGGCGCCGGCGAGGACCAGCCCGCCTCCGATGCAATGGCCGCGAATCCCCGCGACTGTGATCTGGGGAAGCTCGGCAATTGCATTGGTCGTGCGTCGGCCCAGGTCCGCCGTGGCGTTCGCGTCCGGGCCCGATAGAAACGGGAGGAATGCCGGTAGGTCGGCCCCGGCCGAGAAGCAGCTTCCTGCGCCGGTAAAGACCACGACCCTGATCGTGTCGTTCTTTCCGAGGTCTGCGCACACGTCGATCAGCTCGCTCAGCGTGCTCGGCGAGAGCGCGTTGAGCGCCCCGGGCCGATCAAAGACGATCCTGGTCACCCTCTGGTCCGTGGAGACTTTCAATCCGGACATTGATTTCCCTCTTAGCTGAAGTTGGCAGGGCGTTCGACGCAGTAGATGCCGCCCGGGGCCTCGATCAAGGTCGCACACTGGTTGCAGTGGCTGCAGCCGTTTTTGTAGGTGCTTCGCGCCCGTGCCTGCTTCGGAAAGTCGGGATCGAAGATCAGTGCCCTGCCGAGTTGGATGAAGTCGAAGCCCGCGCCCATCACCGTGCGAATGCTGTCGTTGGTGCAAACCCCGCCGATGTAGCAAACACCACACTGGACACGGTCGCGTATCCGTTGCGCTTGTTCGAGGAAATACGTCTCTTCGTAGGGGTAGTCCTTGAACATGAAGGGTGCTGCGAGCCGAATGCCGACCTTCATGAGTCGGCTCTTCTCGTGCTTGATCAGGCCGGGAACCATGCTGTCGCCCCGGAACAGGAGCATCGGGTTCATGCTACTCGTGCCCCCGCTGCAGATGATCACGTCGAGGCCACCGGCTTCGAGCATCGCCGCGATTTCCACCGCGTCGTCATAGCTCACGCCCCCGGGGACACCGTCGGTCATGCTGATCTTGCCGAGCAGCGGGTAGCCGTCGCCAACGTTGTTCCGAACTTCGGACAGCACTTCGAGTGCAAACCGCATGCGGTTTTGAAGGCTGCCCCCGTATTCGTCCTTACGCTTGTTCGTCTTTGGGCTGATGAATTGGCTGATCCCGTAGCCGTGGCCGAAATGAATCTCGATGGCATCAAAACCTACGGACTTCATGAACGCCGCGGCTCGGCCGATGACCTGTGCGCGTTCGCGGATCTGCGGCTTGGTCATTTCCGCGATGCGTGAGAGGCCGTGCGTGAAGCCAAGGGCGTTCGTCCCTTTTGAAGGGCCGAGCGGTCGCTTTCCGCTGAACTCCGCGTTCTTGGTGAAGGCACCACAGTGCCCGAGCTGCCCGGACACCCTCGCACCGGTGGCCTGCACGGTGCGAATGAAGCGCTCGAGCTCGGACCGAATCCCTTCGTGCATGTACATCATGTTTTCGTGGATTCGCCCGTCCGATTCGGCGGCGCAGTAGGCGACCGTCGTCATCCCGATGCCGCCCTTCCCGATTCGCTCGTGAAAGCCGACGAGCGCCTCGCTCGGGACTCCACCAGGCGATTTGCCTTCAAAGGTCGCGGCCTTGATCAGCCGGTTGCGCAGGGTGAGCCCGTTGATCGCAGCCTCGGAAAAGCATCTATCGAGCGAGTCGGCCATGCAGTGCCGGGGTCATACCATCGACCCTCATGCGCCGGTAGTCGCATCAAAGGCGGAGCGAGGCTTCTAGGGTCGGTTTCCAAGGTATGCTCGGACCGCGCGCGGGATCGGCTGCCGCCTGAGTGCCTGGCTGAGTGCCCAGCGTTCGTCTTCGGGGTCTTCGATGAAATGCATTTCGCTTCCTTCGCGAAACGCGATCGGGACACCATCGCGAAAGAGGATGCGGTTTTTCGGGGTCGCAGGGACACGGTGGCCAGGGGTGACGATGCCTACCAGGTTGAGTGGGTCGGCCGCGCTGATCGAGACCAGCTCGCCCGTCTTGTCTTGGCGCCGTGCCTTGCGCAGCGCGGTGACGGCCTCGGGCAGCGCGTACTGCTCTCCGGCAAAGCCAGCGACGAAGCGACCGCCTCGGATACGGCCCTGCGCTTCGAGCCTCCGGTACACACGAAGGATCGTATACCAGGGCGGCAGGTCTCCTTCGCGATCGACAAGGCGACGAAACACGACGCCCCATCGGCGAAGCAGCGCCCAGGCGATGCTTTCGACGTCGTGATCGTCGGCAGCGTCGGGCAAGACCGTCCAGCGGCCCGCAGCCTCCATGCTGTACGCCGCTACTGCGCGCCGGCCCGCACGCGGGCGCTTGGGGTCGGGCGCAAGCAGTGCCCGCAGTCCGGTGAAGCCATCCGAAGTCACCAAGCCGAGCGAAACGAGCTCGCCGAGGGCCGACTCCGCGCGCGTCGGCAGCAAGCCGGTGTGGTGAACGATGTCATCGAAGAAGCTCGCACCCGACGCTCGAAGCATCTCCAAAGCCAGCGCGGCGTCTGCGGACGCAGGCTCCTCGGCCAGCGAGCGGAAGCGCCAGGCGCGCGCGTGCTCGCGGCGGCAAAACGCGATGGGGCTCGTGCGGATAGGGCTCGATGCGCGGCCGGCCGGTGGCGTGCGCCGGCTCCAGGTGACCCTACCCGAGATGCAGAGTTGATCGAGCCAGGTTGGGTCGTAGCCCTCCATTCGCACCGGCAATAGGTCGGCCTCCCAAGCCGCCGCGCCGGCTTCCATGCCTTCGAGCTGTTCGACGATCGCGGCCAAGCCTTCGGGGCCCTCCATTCGGGTACTTGGCGCAGCGTGGTGCCAGCGAAGGAGGAACCGCATGTAGTCGGCGGCCGAAACGGCTTCGATCTCTTTTCGGAGGCGGTTGAGGGTGTAGCGATGAATCCGGGCGAGCAGCCCGCGCTCACACCATTCGACATCGGTCGAGCTCGACGTGAAGGATCCGCGAAGGACGAAGCCTTCTCCTTCGAGCGCGCCGAGCGCGGCGTCGACCAAGCCCGAGTCCAAGTCGAGCAGCCCCACAAGCTGGTTGGCCGTCGTCGGACCACAACCTTGCAATCGGCCTCGCACGATTTCTCGCGCGGCGTCTTCTCGGGACCAGTGCTCGTCGCGGTGGCGCTTCGGAACCTCGACTTTCGTTTCCGCATGCCCACTGGGCCAGGCGGCCTCCAGCAACGGAACGCGTTCGGCAGCGGTCCAAAGCGCTCCGCAATCGGTCAAAAAACGAGTGGCGCGGCCGGCTTCGACGAGCCCGCCCAGCCAGCCCAGCCAGTCGCCCCGCGCGGATTCCTCTTCGGTGAAGCAGTGGTGCAGCAGCAGGGCATCGTGCATTTCCTCGGCGTCGCGAGGCTCGGGCCATGCCTCGCCGCGCACGCGCTCGATGGCTGCAGCATCGAGGGCGCCCAGGTCCGAAGCTTGACTGGGATCGAGCCATCGGCGCGACATGACCGCCTGTGTCCGGCGCTCTTCGAGCGGGGCATCGTCGAGGAACGCATAAGGCTTCGCGTTTAGAATCTCCTGGGCGAGCGGCGATGGCTCGGTGAGATCTCGCGCGACCAGCGTCAGCTCACCGGCTTGCAAACGCCGAAGGAGCGCCTCGAGCCCCTCAATGTCCATGGCCTCGTGGAGGCAGTCTTCGATCGTCTGGTGCACCAGGGGATGGTCCGGAACCTCGCGATCGCCGGCGACGTTTTCCAGGCACGCTACCTGATCGGGGAAGCAAAGCCCGAGCAGGTCGTCCGCCTGCATGCGCTGAAACGGCGGCGGCACCTTCTTGCCGCCTCGGAATCGAGAGACCGCGAGCGCCCGGGTCACGTTCCATCGCCAGCGGGTTTGAAACATCGGAGCGTCGAGCAGGGCTTGGACCAGCACTTCGCGGACGTTTTCCGCGCGCAAGAACTTGAAAACGTCCTCGAGGGGAAAGCTATGCGTGGGGCCGAGCGAAAGCACAATCGCGTCTTCGGTCGCAGCGGCCTGAAGCTCGACGTTGAAGCTTCGACAAAATCGCTTGCGGAGTGACAGGCCCCAGGCGCGATTCACTCGGCTGCCGAATGGCGAATGAACGACCAGGTGCATCGCACCGGTTTCGTCGAAGAAGCGCTCGAGGACGACCGTTTCGCGCGTCGGCATCGTGCCCAGGGCCATTCGTGCCGCGACCAGATACTCCGCAACCTGCTGCGCCGCGAGCTTGCCGATCCCGGTTTCGACCTGCAGCCAGTCGCCGACGTTTTCGAGGTCTCGATGCCGTTCGTCGATGCCCTCGCGAATGGCGTTGACCGAGTTCGAGAGGAGATCGGCGCGCGAGGGCGCCTCGCCAAACCAGAACGGAAGCATGGGAGGCTGGCCCTTGGCGTCGGCGACCCGCAAGACGCCCGGCTCGACTCGAAGAATCCGGTAAGAGACGTTGCCGAGCTGGAAAATGTCCCCCGCCATGCTCTCGATGGCGAAGTCCTCGTTGACCGACCCGACCCGAAGGCCCTCCGGCTCGAGGCGCACTTCGTAGTCGAAGTTATCGGGGATTGCGCCGCCGTTGGTGATCGCGGTCAGGCGCGCGCTTCGCCTCGGACGAATCAACCGGTTGACCTCGTCGTGATGCAAAAAGGCGCCCCGCCTGCCGCGGCTCGTGGCGAAGCCCTCCGCGAGCACGTTGAGGACCTTCCCGAACGTTTCGTCGCCGAGGTCTCGGTAGGGCCAGGCTCGCCGAACCAAAGCCAAGAGCGCATCTTCGCTCCACTCTTGGCTGGCCGCGGAGGACGCGACGATTTGCTGTGCAAGGATGTCGAGCGGACCTTCCGGAATCTCGATCCGGTCGAGCTCGCGGCGCTGGACACAGCGCATCAGGGCGGCGCATTCGACGAGATCGTCCCGGCTCAATGGAAAGAGTCGGCCCTTGGGCGTGCCGCCGTGCCAGTGACCCGAGCGGCCCACCCGCTGCAGGAAGGTCGCGACGGAGTGCGGCGAGCCGAGCTGGCAGACCAGGTCCACATCCCCCACGTCGATCCCGAGCTCGAGCGATGCCGTCGCTACGACGGCGCGGAGCTCGCCCGACTTCAAGCGCCGTTCGGCATCGAGCCGGTGCGCGCGCGCGAGGCTGCCATGATGCGACGTGATGGCTTCTTCGCCGATGAGTTCACTCAGGTGTCGAGTCACGCGCTCGGCGAGACGCCGCGTATTGACGAAAATCAGTGTGGTTTGGTGTGCTTCGATAAGCGCCGCCAGCTTGGCGTGAATTTCCTCCCAGACTTCGCGAGACATGACCGTTTCGAGCGGCGAGCCTGGAAGCTCTACGCCGAGATCCATCTCGCGCTGGTGCCCGACGTCGACGATTCGGCAGCTGGGGCCGGCGTCGCTAGCTGAGCCGCGCGCGCCAACCAGGAAGCGTGCCACGTCTTCGATTGGGTTCTGCGTTGCCGACAGGCCGATCCGTGTAATTTCACGACCGACCAGGGCCTCGAGCCGTTCGAGTGACAGGGCCAAGTGCGCGCCGCGCTTATTGGTCACGACGGCGTGAATCTCATCGACGATGACGGTGCGTACGCCCGAGAGCATGCGCCTCCCACCTTCGCTGGTCAGCAAGATGTAGAGCGACTCCGGGGTGGTGACGAAGATGTGTGGCGGCTTCTTCACCATCTTGGTGCGCATGTGCGAAGGGGTGTCGCCGGTGCGTACGGCCGTTCGAATCTCGACGTCGTCGTAGCCGAGCTCCGCGAGCATGCGCCGGATCCCTTCGAGCGGCGCCTGGAGGTTCTTGTCGATGTCGTTGCTGAGTGCTTTGAGCGGTGAGATGTAAAGGACGCTGACGCGATCCTCCAAGCCCTCCGACAGTCCGCGTTGGATCAGCTCATCGATCGCACAAAGAAACGCCGCGAGCGTCTTGCCCGACCCCGTCGGCGAAGCGATCAGCGTGTGCGTACCCTCTCGAATCGCCGGCCAGCCCTCGACTTGCGGTGGCGTGGGCTCGCCGAACGTCCGGACGAACCAGCGAGCGACCGCGGGGTGAAAGCCGGAAAGGGGCACGTGGCTAGGCTTAGCACTGGGGGCGGGCGTCGCCATTCGGCTTCTGCTGCCGCGGGTGTTGGGGGGGCGGGGTGTTGGGTGGGCTGCGTGGTACGGCTTGTTGACACCGCCCCGCCCACCCCCACCCGTAATCCTCCCTGCCGCGCGCATCGCTGCGCTCGCGCTTGGCGGCGCGATGCGCCGGGCTTCGCCCTTCGGGCTCGCGCTGCCGCCTGCCGGTTGGGAACGTTGTGGGTCCTGTCTCCGTACGGAGGGGCGCGGAAAAAGGCGCGATATGGGGCGGAGTCGACGTGTGAGTGACAATCGGCAAGACAGCAACAACCTCCGATTGGCGCGAGCTCCGAGGGGCGGCTTGCGTGGCCTCAGGCTCCCAGCCCTTCCGGCCACCTTTGCAGGCCGCCCCGTTCGACGCAGCCCCGTGTCGTGCCTTTTTCCGTGCCCCGGTTGCTGCGTCAGCGTCAGCGAGGACGTTTGTACGGGGTCAGTGCGGCGCCGAGGACGATCGCCTCTTGAATTTCGGCTGGCTGCCTCAACGACGCAACCAGACTGGCAGCGATCGACCCCGGTTCACTGCGTCGGCGCGTTCTTCTGACCGCCTTTCGCTCTTCCCCAACCCCAACGATCGATCGTCTCGCCGCCTCCAGGATCGAATCGTGACGCGACGGCTGTGCCATGGCTGCGAGCACGGCTGCGGCCATGATCCAGCGTACGTCTCCGTTCACCGTTTCGCCCCGCGCAAGCCCGCGCATGAGTCGTTGCACTTCGGCGTGCTCGCCGTGCAGGTACGCGAAGCCGGGGATGTTCAGCAGGTGAAATCCTTCGAGCTCCGGCCAGGCCCGTTGGGCAAAGACGTCGACGACCGAGCTCGCGATGGTATGGAGCGTTTCGTCCGCGAGGCCGAGCCATTGTCCGCCGAGCGGCAAGTAGTAGAGGCGCACACCGGGGTGGTCGCTTTCCCATCGTTCCCACAGGTCGTTTGCTTCGTCGTGACGGCCCAGGTGGTGCAAGACGCGCGTCGCCATGAACATCCGCAGGCGGGGAGGGGGATGCTCGTCCATCAGGCTTTGGTCCTGTAGGATCGCTGCGGTCTGCTGAGGCGAGCCCGGGTTCCGGAACGCGCGTTGCATCGTTTCGACGTAGGCAGGACCCAAGCTGACAGTGCCGATCACGTCGGCGAAAATTTCCGAGAGCCAGGCCCCGAAGAGCCCTCGGAGCCAGGCCCCGTCGACATCCGCTGAGGACGAAGGCATCTCGACTTCATGGGGAAGGCTGGTTCGCTGGTGCAGACTCTGCTCGAGGCCTTCGAGGCTGTAGTAGAAGTCGTGGGCCACTTCGTGCGCGATCGCCGGCCAGCGCCACAGGCTGTTCTCGAAGCCGACAGGCAAGCGAAGAGGGGCCACCCGCGTCGAAGCAAAGCGAGGCACGATCGACAGATCCCAGTCGCCGGTGACCGTGATCGGCTGACTCGTTCTCAGCTTCATGCCCTGCACGCGCGCGAGCTCGAGCAACGGCGCGTAGCAGGCGTCGGCCATTTTGTCGGCGTCGGCCTGAAACGAAGATCCGCCGTAGCCGCGCTGCCTCGCCATCGCCTGGAGGTGTCGAAGGAGCGCAGCGAGCCCGCGAAGCACCGTCGTCTCGTCCACGATCGTCGACATCGTGGGCGTGCCGCTCAGTGAGCGTTCGATCACCTCGAGCCTACCGAGGAGGTCTTCTCGTAGCGCCGGCACGAGTCGTTGCAGGCGCGGGTCGCCCTCCGCGCGAACGAGCAACGGCGTCGCCTCTTGCTTCAGTCGCAGGAGCTTGCTGCGAGCCGCCTCGAGGAAGTCCGCCTCCGGCGCTCGCTTGGCCACGGCTGGCGTGCGGGGCGGAGCTTGAGGCGACGGCCTGGCCTGCTTGGGTGCACGGGTCTTGCGCGCCGCTTTCTTCGGCTTGGGCGCCGGGTCGCCCTTCTTGTTGAGCCGGTTCCAAGCGCGCTTGAGCAGCGGGTATAGGATGTAGATCAGGAGCGCGATCTCGCCGAAATATTCTTTGAGCAGCTCCTGCATTGGCCTTCAGCGCTTTGTCCGCCCGTAGATGAGGCGCTTCCGTTCGAGCGGGCCGTCGCCGCGTTTTGCGATCAGGTCCGCGAGCACCAGCCGCGCCACGAATGTGCGAGGCTTCGCGATCACACTGCGCAAAGGCAAGGCCTTAGGCTTGGTCGTCATCGTCCGATCGGCCCGTTGCTTTGCTGATCGAATCACGCATTTCGGTGTCTGCCGCCACGTTGCGAAGGTTGTAGTAGTCCATCACGCCGAGGTTGCCCGCCTTGAGCGCTTCGGCCATGGCTGCAGGGATCTTGGCTTCGGCCTCGACAAGGTGCGCGCGCATCTCCTCGACCTTCGCGCGCATTTCCTGCTCGGCCGCCACCGCGAGCGCCCTTCGCCCCTCGGCTCGCGCCTGCGCAACCTGTTTGTCCGCTTCGGCCTGCTCGGTCATCAGCTTGGCGCCGATGTTCGTCCCCACATCGACGTCTGCGATGTCGATCGACAAAATGTTGAACGCCGTGCCGCTGTCCAAGCCGCGCGAGAGTACGTTTTTGGAAATCGTGTCCGGGTTCTCCAGAACCTCGGCGTAGTTCAGCGAGGATCCGATCGTAGAGACGATGCCCTCGCCAACGCGCGCGACGACCGTCTCTTCGGTCGCGCCACCCACCAGCCGGTCGATGTTGGACCGAACCGTGATTCGCGTGACCACCAAGAGCTGAATGCCGTCCTTGGCCACGGCGGTGATCTTGGGTGTCGTGATGACCCTGGGATTGACGCTCGTCTGCACCGCTTCGAGCACGTCGCGGCCCGCTAGGTCGATCGCAGCCGCCTGCTGGAAGCCGAGCGTGATGCCCGCTTTGTCCGCGCTGATCAGCGCATTGACAACGCGAGCGACGTTGCCTCCTGCAAGGTAATGCGACTCCAGGGTATTGGTCGCGAGATCGATGCCCGCTTTTGCCGCAGTGATGCGAGGATTGACGACGGCGCCGGGGGACACCCGCCGCAAGCGCATGCCGATGAGCTCTCCGAAGCCAACCCGCGCACCGCTCGACCAGGCCGCGATCCAGAGGCGGACCGGGATCAGCCAGACGAACAGCACGAAGACGACGATGAAGAGAAGAAAAATTAGGGCGACTGGAGCGAACTGCATGGGACTTCCTTCCTAGGTTGCATTGGGGATTCGCACGACGACCCGTGCCCCCTCTACCGTCATGACTTCGACTTCTTGTCCGCGGTCGATGTACTCCCCTTCGGTCACCACATCGACCTCTTCCGAACCAAAGCGGACACGCCCAATCGGCCGGAGTGGGGTGACGGTGACCCCTCGGCGGCCGGTTAAACCGGTGCGGTCTTCCTGCGAAAGCGTTTGTGCTTGGCTATGTTCGAGCACCATTTGTCGCCCGACCCGGCTTTTCGGCAGCCAGATGAGCATGATGCCTGCAGCGACGACCGAGACCGCGCCCGTCATGCCGCCCCAAAAAGGGCCAAGCTCGGTCCAGGCGGCGATTGCGCCCGCTGCAAGGGCCAGCAGGCCCAGGGCGCCTGCGACGCCAAAGCCCGGCACCACGGCCACCTCGGTGAACAACAGGATCAAACCGATCACCAGGACGACGACGATGACGACCGCAGTCACTTCTCCCCCGCCGGACGAACGACCAGCTCGGGGCCGTCCTTGCCGATCACAACGACCTTGGTGCCGCGCGCGATGAACTCACGCTCGCTCGTTGCCTCGTGGCGCACGCCGTCGATGATGATCTTCCCGGCCGGCCTCAGGTCGGTCAGCGCCTCGCCGGTCTGCCCGACGAGATCCGATGCGCTCGGCGCAGAGAGAAAGCCTGTCTCGGCGTCCTGCAAGACGAGTGCTTGGCCCATCGCGGTCCGCGAAAACAGGCGCATCACGACGAGGGCCAGGACGAATGCCCCGAGCAGGGACAGCAAGACCCGCGTCATCGCGTCGGCAAGCACCCCCGTCTCGAACGAGACATCGAGTGGAATGCCGATCAGGGCGAGCACGAGCGCGGCGATGACGAAGACCAGCCCGAGCACGCCCGGCACACCGAGTCCGGGAACGAAGAAGATCTCAACGACGACGAGCGCGACGCCGGCAATGAACAGGAGAGCCTCTTCCCAGCCGACGAGATGAACGACCGCGTGACCTCCGAAGAACATGGCGAGCGAGACGAAGCCGACGAGGGTGAATGCGCCGACGGTTCGGGTATAGAAGGCGACCATCAGCCCGAGCATGCCGACGGAGAGCAGAAGTCCGCTAATCGTCGGCTCGGTGAGCCAGCGCGCGATTTCTTCGCCCCAGTTGAGCTCACCCTTTTCAATCTTGGGGTTCTCGAGGGTGAGCATCGCCATCACCTCGTCGAGGTTGGCGGCCTTGCCGTCTGCCATGCCCAACTTGAGGGCCTGGTCGGTATCGAGGGTCAGCAGCTTGCCCGCATCGACGATGCCCTTGATGACGACCTCGTTGTCGACCATCGCCTCGGCGATGTCGCCCCGCCTTCCGTTGGCTTCGGCGGTTGCCCGCATCTCGGTCCGCATGTACGACACCATCTTTTCGCCAACCGCATCGACCTGCCCGCCGGGCCCGGCTTGAATCGGCGTAGCGGCGCCAATGGTCCCGCCCTCGGTCATGATCACGTTGTCACAGGCCAGGCTGATCAATGCGCCGGCGCTGATCGCACGTGGGTGGATGAAGGCAACGGTGCGAGGCTTGGCTTCCAGCAGCGCGTCTCGAATCTGAATTGCCGCGTCAACGCGCCCACCGAGCGTGTTGACGTCGAGCACGATCGCCGCGGCGTCGGGATTGGTTTCGATCTCGCGCCGAACGAAGGCAGCCAGCCCGAGCTCGACCGTGCGGTCGATCGCAATGACGACGACCTTGCTCCCGGCAGGTGCGTCGATTGGTAGGGCCTGGACATCACTTTGAACGTTGGCGCTCGGCTGCGGCCGATAACCCGGATCGTCGTCATCGTCGGGCTTCTGGCCCAGGGTCACCTGTGCCGTGCACAAGATCACACTGGCGATCAGAAAGCCGCGGAAGCTCAAGCGCGGATACTGTGCCCACCTCACAGCGGGAAACCTAGCGCCCTTGGGACCCGTGCTCAATGCGTACGTTCAGTGCCTCAGGACGGGCCGGCCGTGATAGGCTCCCGACCTCTCCCGTGCGAGGATCGATGCCCCCGGTGCCCCCCAAAAATGCTGGACCCGTTCGAGAAGCGCATCGTTTCGACCAATCACGACTCGATGCCTGGATGGCGGAGAACGTCGAGGGCTACACGGGTGGACTTCAGGTTTGCCAGTTCAAGGGCGGTCAATCGAATCCCACCTATTGGCTCGCCGATCGCGAACGCCAGTACGCCCTGCGCAAGAAGCCACCTGGAAAGCTCCTTCAGTCGGCGCATGCGGTCGACCGCGAATACCGAGTGATGCGTGCGCTGAGCGACACGGACGTGCCCAGTGCAACCATGTACGCGCTTTGCGAGGACGATGCGGTCATCGGTACCTCCTTCTTCGTCATGGAGTACGTTCAAGGGCGGATCTTTTGGAACGTGCAGCTCCCCGAGCTCGAGCGGCCGGAGCGGCGGGCCATTTACGAGGAGCTCGCTCGGGTCTTGGCTGCGATTCACAGAGTCGATCTCGACGCGGTGGGTCTCTCCGACTACGGACGCCCCGATGCCTATGTCGCGCGGCAGGTGAAACGCTGGACCAAGCAGTACCTCGCCTCTCAGACCGCAGACGTCGAGCCAATGAGCACCCTCATCGACTGGTTGCCGGCCAACATCCCGGACGACGAGGCCACCGTACTAGTCCACGGCGACTACCGGCTCGACAACATCATCTTCCACCCAAGCGAGCCTAGGGCGCTCGCCGTCATCGACTGGGAGCTCTCGACGCTCGGCCATCCGCTTTCGGACCTGGCGTACACCTGCATGCTGTACGATGTGATGCTTCCGAAGATCGGCGGCCTGGCTGGGGTGGATTTCGAGAAGAGCGGCATTCCCGACGAAAAAGCGTTCGTCGCACGCTACTGCGAGCTGGTGGGTCGCGATGGCGTGCCGGACTTGAGTTACTACAAGGCGTTTTCGGTTTTCCGCCTAGCTGCGATCGCGCAGGGCGTGTACAAGCGCAGCCTCGACGGGAACGCCAGCTCGACGGAGGCCGCGATGTTTGGCGCAGCCGTTCCGCACTTGGCGGGAATCGGTTGTGGTCTTGCAGGGATCGGATAGGGCGATGATCGAACGAATCGTGTTGTTCAAGTTGAAAGAAGAGCATTGCAACGACGCCGCGCGCGCCGAGTTTGCTGAACGAACGCGAACCGACCTCGGCGCGCTCGAGAGGGTCCGAAGCGTCAACGTCGGAGTGCCGGCCGACGAAGCGTCCAAAGCAAGCTGGGACATCAGCATCGTCGTTCGGTTCGATTCCATGGAGGACGTCCAACAATACATCGTCGACCCGGCCCACCGCGCCTACGTCGACGGCTACGCGATGCCCCGCATCGAAGTCCGCAAAGCCTGGAACTTCCGCACCTAAAAAGGGGACAGTCCCCTTTTTAGTGGGGTTAATTTGCGGAGCACAAGCAGCCGGAGAGACGCGTTCGCGCCCGGGCTGCCGGTCTGCTAGCTTCGCCGCGCAACGATGATTCCACGCTACACACCCGCCGAATTTCAAGATCTCTGGTCGCAAAAACGCAAGTACGAGACCTGGTTCGATATCGAGGTGGCCGCGTGCCGCGCCATGGAAAGCGGGGGTCTCGTTCCCGTTGGAACGGCCGACGCCGTGGCTCCGTTTCGCGCGCAGCTCGATCCCGACGCGATCGACGAAATCGAGAAGGTGACACGCCACGATGTCATCGCCTTCCTGACCCATGTCGAAGGCCTCGCCGGAGAGCCCGCGCGTTGGCTGCACCGCGGCATGACCTCGTCGGACGTGCTCGACTCGTCCCTGGCCCTGCTTCTCGTGGAGGCGACCGATGCGCTCTTGCTTCGTTTGGACGCGGTGCTCGAAGCGCTGCGCGGCCGCATTGAAGAGCATCGACGCACTCCAGCGATCGGCCGGTCGCACGGCATTCACGCCGAGCCGACCACCTTTGGATTGATTCTGGCGGGCCACTACGCCGAGCTCGCCCGCGGACGAAAGCGGCTCGAGGTCGCGCGATACGAAATCGCCGTCGGCAAGATCGCCGGTGCCGTCGGGACCTACGCACACCTGACGCCGGACATCGAGGCCGAAGCGCTCGACTCCCTCGGACTTCGGCCCGAGACGGCCTCGACGCAGGTCGTTGCGCGCGATCGTCATGCCGCCTATGTCGCGGCGCTCGGCATCGTCGCCGCAGGCATCGAGCGCTTTTCGACCAATGTCCGCCATTGGCAGCGAACCGAGGTCGGTGAAGCCGAAGAGCACTTCAAGAAGGGCCAAAAGGGCTCGAGCGCCATGCCCCACAAGCGCAATCCGGTGCTGACCGAGAACCTCTGCGGCCTCGGCCGGGTCGTGCGGGCCGCGGTCGTTCCGGGCCTCGAGAACGTCGCCCTTTGGCACGAGCGTGACATCAGCCATTCGTCGGCCGAGCGCATGATGCTCCCGGATGCGACGGCGACGCTGGCCTTCATGTTGGACCGCCTCCGCGGCGTGGTGGCCGATCTAGTCGTTTACCCCGAACGGCTCAGGCAGAACCTCGACCAGACCGGCGGACTTTGGGCGAGCGAGGGCATCTTGCTCGCGCTCATCGGAAAAGGACTGGGCCGGCAGGAGGCCTACGTGCTCGTTCAGCGAAACGCGATGAAGGCGTTCGAAGGGGAGGGCCAGTTCCGCGCGCTCCTTCAAGAGGATGCGGACATTCGCGCACGGCTCTTGGCCGAGGAAATTGACCGCGAGTTCGACTTGAATCACGCACTTACACACGTTGACACGATCATCGATCGCGTACTGAAAGGAGATTGAGATGACGGTCTCACCGGAGATCCTGCAAGCGGGGCTCACCCGAACCCTCGATGGCACCCACTTCGAATCGCTTGGGCGTAAGTACGAGGGCAAGGTTCGTGATTGCTACATCGCGGACGGCAAGCGTTACATCGTCGTCACCGACCGCATCAGCGCCTTCGACCGCGTGCTTGGAACGCTTCCCTACAAGGGACAGGTGCTCAACGGCCTCGCTGCCTGGTGGTTCGAAGAAACCAAGCGCATCGTTCCCAACCACGTCGTCGACGTTCCGGATCCAAACGTCATGGTCGGCATCGAGTGCGAGCCACTGCCGGTCGAGATGGTCGTTCGCGCCTACATCACCGGCGTCACCTCGACGAGCATCTGGACCCACTACGAGAAGGGCACGCGCATCTTCTGCGGGCACGAGCTTCCAGACGGTTTGGAGAAGCACCAGAAGCTCCCGGACCCGATCCTGACGCCAAGCACAAAAGCGGCGAAAGGCGATCACGACGTGTCGGTCTCCCGGGCCGAAATTCTCGCAATGGGTCGCATCAGCGCCGAGGATTTCGACGAGGCGGCTCGCTACGCGATGGCGCTCTTCACGCACGGTCAGAAGGTTTGCGCCGACCGTGGCTTGATCCTGGTCGATACCAAATACGAGTTCGGGAAGACGCCCGAAGGCAAAATCGTCGTCATCGACGAGATTCACACGCCCGACTCGTCGCGGTTCTGGTACGCCAACAGCTACCCGAAGCGATTTGAAGCAGGCGAAGACCCGGAGAGCTTCGACAAGGAGTACGTCCGGCGCTGGCTTGCCAGCAATGGCTACAAAGGCGACGGCCCCGTGCCCACGATCCCCGACGAAGTACGGGTCGAAGCGTCCCGGCGCTACATTCAGGCCTGCGACGAGATCCGCGGCACGGCGTTCGCCCCGGACACGACGGACCCATTGTCGCGAATCGCAAAGAACCTAGGTTTGGAGAGATCATGAAAGCGAACATCTTCGTCACGCTGAAGCGCGAAGTCCTCGACCCGCAGGGCGACGCCGTTCGCCGCTCCCTCGGCTCCCTCGGCTTCGAAGAGGTGAAATCCGCGCGCGTCGGCAAGTTCATCGAGCTCGAGCTCGACGGCAAAGACAAGGCCTCCGCCGACGCCCACATCCAATCCATGTGCGAGAAGCTCCTGGCGAATCCCGTGATCGAAGACTTCCGCTACGAGATCGTCGACTAGAAAAAGGGGACAGTCCCCTTTTCTCAAAGTGTCACTTTTTGGGTGGTCGGCCGCGAGGCCTCAACGTGCTCGCGAGCCCGAGCAAGCTTGCGGTCTCATGCTGCCATTGATGCGAACCGAATGGTGCACCCCGATTGACGCTGGATCTCAGTGACGCCAGTTCAGCGCTCGTCTGCGGGGCGTTCACGTACGCGGCCCAATCGATCCCCAAGTCTACGGGGCTGTCATCGAGCCAGTGGTGGGCTCTACTTCGCCAACGTGCGCTCGACCAAGACCAATCGGTCGCGAGCTTGACCAACTTCGCACGCACCGGATTTCTCTCCACGTAGCGCATGACCGTGAGCAGATGCTCGTTGTTCTGGATCGGAAATGATTTGAAACGGCCTTGAAAAATATGGCCGCTGCTTGCGTATTTGACGCGAAACCGCGATACGTACGAAGTCTGAGCCCACTGCATCGCAGCACTCACCGCGCCGGTTGCACCTGCCTGCAACACCAAATGGAAGTGGTTTGGCATCAAGCAAAACGCCAAAAGGCCGATCTCGTAGCCGGCCTTCATGCCTGCGAGCAGTTCTACGAATGCCCGGTAGTCGAGGCGATCAAGAAACAAGGGCGCCCTGCCGTTCCCTCGATTGAGAATGTGATAGCAGTAGCCATGCTGCAGCTGGCGCGCGATCCGGGGCATCGCTTCGATTATCGACAGCGGAGCGCGTCAGTTGCTTCTAAATTAACCCTTTCAAAAAGGGGACTGTCCCCTTTTTGGTTCCGTGGTCTTGACGCGGGGGAGGGTGGGAGGTAGCCGATCGGTGTGACGGTTCTCGGGCTGCCGGATGTTCGCAATGTGCTCGTGGAGCGAACGCCACGGGAGCTTGCGGAGCACGAGAAGTGGGCGGCGGTGGCGATGCTCCTTCGCGAAGGCGTCGCGGGGCCTGAACTGTTCTTGATCCGGCGGGCGGAGCAACCGCAAGACCCCTGGTCGGGGCACATGGCCTTTCCCGGCGGCCGGCAGGACGTGGGCGACGCGACGCTCCTACAGACCGCGATGCGCGAGACCCGCGAAGAGGTTGGCCTCGACTTGTCGATCGAAGCCGAGCACATCGGGCAGCTCGACGACCTTCAGGCGATCGCACGCGGCAAGCCCCAGGAGACCGTGATTCGACCCTTCGTCTTCGAAGTCCACCGCGAGTCGCCGCTCCAAGTCGACGATCGCGAAGTCGCCGAGGCGCTCTGGACACCGCTCCTGCCGCTATACCGAGGCGAGGTCGACACCGTCCGCCCCTATCAATGGCACGGCACGAACATCGACTTCCCCGCTTACGACGTGGGCGGCCGTGTCGTCTGGGGGCTCACCTATCAAATGCTGCGCTCGTTCTTCCGGATTCTGGGCTAGCCAGCCGCCGGCCCGGTGCTAAGTTCTCCGGCAGCCATGCCTGAAGCCGATCCAAATCGCCTCGTTCATTGTATCAAGCTCGACCGCGAGCTTCCGGGGCTCAGCAAGCCGCCTTTCTCGAACGAAATCGGGCAATTCGTCTTCGAGAAGGTCTCCAAAGAAGGCTGGGACCAGTGGCTCCAGGAGAGCGTTCGCTACATCAACACCTACCGGGTCGACCTCTCCTCGCGCGAGGGCACCGAGTTCATGTTGAAACAGCTGCGAATTTGGCTCGGTCTCGAAGAGGGTGACCTCGCTGCGACGGCCTGGACCCCGCCCAGCGAGTAGGCGAGGCAGCCCACCGCTTCCGCTGGAAAATTGGCCGTCGTCCAGGTTCTGGGCGACCCTGTTCTCAATTACTTCCAGCGGGGGAAGACCGGATGACGCATCGAGTAGTAGGGCTTGGTTTTGGCCTTTTGTTTCTTTTTGTTCAGCTAGGCTGCAACGACATCGTGACGCCGCCTCCGAGCGGGGGCGGGGGCGGTGGCAGTGGAGGAAGCGGCATCGACGTCTGTTCGGACGAGGGCGGACCGGCCGTTGCGATTCTCATGCCGACGCCCGCCTCCGACCCGAACACGGACGAGCTCGTCACCGAGCCCAGCCTCAGCGTGGAATGCACGGTCGCGGCCACCGACGGGCAGGTGGACGACTCCTCGGTCAGCATCATCGTGCGCGACGACGCCGGCTCCACCGAGACTCCGGTGGTCGTCGACAATGGGGATGGCACCTATTCGGCGTCGGTCGACCTCGGCTCCTATCCAAACGGAACCCTCACCGTCGCTTGCGAGGCGTCCGATTCCTCTGCCGCTCAGAGGTGCTCGAGCGCCACGGTGATGACCTTTCTCGATTTGGGGCCCAGCGTCGTGATCCTCTCCCCCGACGATGGCTCGGTTCAGGCGGGAGGCATGGACGTCGAGTTCACGATCATGGCGGACCCGGTGAGTGATTCGGACACCGGGGCCGAGCCGAACCTCGCGGGGACTGGCCGCCTAATCGTTGCGGGCGCACAGATCACGAACATCGTCAGCGAAGACGGCATCCTCATCGGAACGGTGGATTTCGACGACCCGAGCCTGTACCAGACGCCGCTCAACGGCGATTACGAGTTTTCCGTCAGCGTCGCCAACGCTCGCGGCGTCACCCGCCGAGAGACGCGTAGCTTCACGGTGGATGCCGGCGGTCCAACGATCAACATCATCGAGCCCGAGCTCGCTTCTATCATCGCCGGTGCGACCGATGTCATCGCCGAAATCACCGACCCATCGGGTGTCGACGCCTCGACCGTGCGGTACCGGATCGACGCGCAGGAGTTCAGCATGACCACGGTAGGAGGGACGAATCGGTACAGCGGCTCCTTCGACGCGAACCAATATCCGCAGACGATTGGTCAGATCACGATCAACGTCACCGCCGCCGATCTCTCCGGCAACGACCGCACTCAGTCGGTCTCGGTGCAGCTCGATTCGCAGCCGCCGATCATCGACATGGATCCGCCCACCGTCCGAGAGGCCCAGGAAGACATGACCGGGCAACTCTGTTCGAACGCGTTCGACCCCGTCGGAGGGGAAGCCGCCAACGATGCCACGGTCCTCGGGCCGGTGCCGTCCTTCCGTGCTCGGATCGAAGACCGAACCAATCGTGTCTCGGCCATCTCCGGAGTGAACAAGGACGACGTTCAAGTGTACATTCTCGACGACGAGACGCAGGCCCTCCTGATCGACACCGATGGCAATGGCGTTTGCGACTCGATCAATCCGGCCTTCTTACCCAACAATCCCTTGGGCAATCAGCCTGCGGTCGTGATCGACATGACCCCCGTCGCCGCGTCGGGGACCGCATTCTTTCAAGCGCTCCCGCCTCCGCAGACGCTCCCCTTCCCCTACGATGGTTCTCCATTTTGCTTCGGAGGCGACAACGGCAACGGGACCGGCAAGGCTATGGACCCGCCGGAGAAGGTCTGCCTAGGCACCAGCCTCACGCGGGTCATTCCGGACAACACGGATCCGGACGGCTTGCGGCCGGCGATCTTTGGTCGGGCTCCGCTTACCCCACTCCGGTGCATCGGCGACCGATTCGATTTTCCGGGTGCTGGCATCAACCCCGGTTTCGCATGCGTCGCAGCGCGGGCCACCGACAACGGGGGCAACGAAAGCGTCTCCTCGCCGCTCCGAGTCTGTCTCGATGATGCGCTTGGCGGCAGCGATTGTCCGGCAGGCATTGGGGGCGCATTTGCGCCCGCCTTCAGCTGCACCGACGGTTGCAGCGTGTCAGCGCTGGACTTCGTCGACGACGATCCAAACACCGGCACGGTGCTCAATAGTCGCCTGATCGGCCCGTTCCAGTAGTCGGGCGCGGGTCCGTTTACTGGAAGTTTTGCACCGACCAGAACTGCCCGTCTGCGGTTTCGTAGAAGCCGCACGCGACCATGCCGTACTCGGGGTTGGTCATGTTAATGTAGTGGCCGTGCACCGAGAAGGGCTCGCCGGGGCCCTCGTCCCACATGGCCTGGAGGCAACCCGTGATCACGCGCTCTTCGGACGGCCAGCCCGGGCATTCGTTCTGAGCCCAGCCCCGCGGCGTGCAAATGTCGTCCCGGAAACCCGCATGGGCGCTTCGGGTGCTGTCGTACTCGGCGTGCTGGTCGGCGCAGCCCTCGGCCGCGTTCCAGCGCTGAAGCGCGGGGAGGCACTGGCACTCCCAGCGAAGCTGGTTGATCCGGGTCACACAGTCGGCGTACGGGTCGCCCGTGCTCGAGAGAGGCTCCGGTTGGCAGTTCGCCAGAGGCGCCGCGAGCGGGCCGCTGCTGCAGTCCGCGATGAAGCGCGGGTCACCGGTGGTCCCGCTGGTTCCACCGCTGCCGCCTCCCGAGCCGCCGGCGCCCGGCGCCACGAGGAACTCGCCGCATCCCGCAGCAAGCAGGCAAACCGTCAGCACTGTCGTCGTCATTCCGCGCATTCGCGCCCCCTTAGTCAAAGTTCTGAACGCCCCAGACATCCCCCGAGGGTGTCGTAAAAAACCCGCAGGCCACCCGCGTGTACGTGCTCGTCGCCATGCTTTCGTAGTGGCCGTTGACCGTGTTGGGGTTCCCGTCCTCCGGCCCCTCGTCCCACATCGCCTGAAGGCAACCGCCGATCACCTGTGCGTTCGACGGCCAGTTGGGGCACTCGTTCTGCGCGCGACTGCCGCTTCCGCACGGGATGGCGGAGAAGCTGGCGTGCACGCCGTTCGTGCTGTCGTACTCGGCGTTGCTGTCCGTGCAGCTCTCCCCGTCGACCCATCGGCTGAGCGGAGGAAGGCACTGGCACTCCCAGCGAAACTGATTGATACGGGCAAAGCAGTCGGCGTGAATGTCGCCGGTGTTGGGGACGGGGCTGGGCGTGCAGTCTGGAATCGGGGAGGCGAGCGGCCCGCCGGCACAGTCCCCGGGATCGCCCCCGGTACCGCCGGTGCCCCCGGTCCCACCCGCGCCAGCGTCAGTGCCAGCATCAGCGCCAGCATCAGCGCCAGCGTCAGTGCCAGCGTCAGTGCCAGCGTCGGTGTCAGCGTCGGTGCCAGCGTCGGTGCCAGCGCCCGCGTCCGTGCCCGCGTCGCCCGTCCGCGGCGGCTCGTCCGAGATCGCGCCTTCGCACCCCGCGGTCAGCACGAGCAGCGCCACGAGCAAGAATCGATTCCCCATCCTGCGTTCAACCTAGCAATCGATGGAGTTTCGCCCAAATGGGTGAGACACTTCCTTACATCGAGTTGCTCGGGGTGACTCAGGGCAGGAATCGGTTCCGCGCTTCGGCGGGTGGCAGGGGGCAGTGCTCGTACTTGCCAAAGACGTGGTAGCGGACGCGGGCGATGATTCTGTAAAAGAAATCGGTAAACCAGACGGGTAAGAAACGGAACCAGGAGAGGGCCTTGGCTGGGTAGGGAAGCTCCTGCATCGCGAGGGCCGCGCCGCGTGCACGGACGAAGACCTCGCCCCTTCTCAGGTAGACCAGGGTTTCGATTTCGCTTGGGAAGTCGGGATGAAGCGTCCGCGCGAGCGCTGCGGTTTCACCTTGCAGGGGTGCGAAGTGGAAGATGCGTTCGGTGTCGGCGCGCAGCATGCCTTGGACGATGCCGTTACACATCGCGCAGACACCATCGTAGAAGAGCACGTGCGGCGGGAGCTCGGTCATCGAGGCTTCAATAGCAGAAGACCGGCCTTGGGCGGCCCGGCGACCTGCAGGCGCTCGGGGAGGTAGGGATTGAGCCGGTCGTAGAAGATCGAGGTAATCGCGCCGGAGGTGGTGATCATCACCTTGCCGTTTGGCAGCGGCGTGACGAACCCTTCGCTGGTTTCCGGAAGCACCACGGGCGCGCCCACGGGATTTCCGTTCGCGAGGTCGAAGGTGACGAAGAGCGATTCTCGTGGAATCGGAACCCGGGTTCGATCGCTCCGCGAGAGGAACTTCGGCAGGTGATAACCACAGACGACATTCATCCAGCCGCGTTGCATGCCGACCGTGAGAATGCTGTCGACGAAGGCAGCCGGTTCGGACAGCAGGTAGCTCCAGATGCCCCCGGGCTCGGGCAAGCGCTCCTTGCACAGCCCGTCGTACGACTTCTCCCAGCGCACCTCGCCATCCAAGGTGTACGCGGTGATCTGGCCTTGAAACGGCGTGTAGATCGTCTCGTCCGGTCCGATGCTCGGGGATGCGGACCCGCCTCCGCCTTCCCCGCTCTGCCAGAGCCGCTTTCCGGTCTGCGCGTCGATCGAGATCATTCGTCCTAGTCCGTCGACGGCGTAGACCGCGCTCCCGTCGTGTGAAATGGCAGGGCTCGTGCCGCTCCCATCGCCCATCGGCGCTTGGAAGACGATGCGAAGCGCGTCATCGGTGATGTCGATGCCATAGAGCATGCCGGTGTCGGGGCTGGCGCCGGCCGCGGTGATGTAGAGCCGGCCGGTTTCGGGATGAAGCGCAGGTGTGTTCGCGACCTCGAGCTCCCAGCCCTGAATCAAGTTGAAGAGGAATGGGATCAGGTCCGGGTCCATCAAGCCCTTCCACAAGGACTCGGGCGGAGCGTCTTCGGCGGCGGGCCCCGCCCCGCCAGGAAGGTCCAGTGGAGGCATCGCGAGCTCGCCGTTGTGCGACCAGAAAAACAAGACCTTGCCGTCGGTCGTCACCCCGCCCACGTAGCGCTGCCGGCTGAGCACGACCGTCATGAATCCCCACGCCACGCCGTATGGCTTCAAATCGACGACCCATTTGACGTCGCCGTTTGGCTTGAACGCCCAGAGCTGGTCGCGGTCTCCGACATAGAGATCGCCTTCGGCGTCGATGGTCGGTGCGTTCATGATCGCAAACGAGTCGAGGTCGTCCAGCGATTCCTGTGGCTTCGAGGACCAGAGAACCTCGCCCTCGCGCGTGATCGCGAAGAGGTGACTGTTGCCAGGAGGCGCGCCGGTCACCACATACGCCGTGCCGTCGAGCCCCACGGTCGGCGGCCAGAAGATCGGATGACCCTGCAGAAGGTGCTTCTCGAGCTCGAATGAGGTGCCCAGCTCGAGCGGGACGAAGTCGGTGTTCGAGCTATCCCGGTGCCCGGCTGGCCAAACGCTGTCGAAGTACTGCGGGCTGAGGTTCGACTCTGTCTTACTCTGCCGAAACGCAGGTGGCCCGTCGGCGAGAATCGGTGGCGGCAGCGGCGCCTCGCTCCGCTTCTTGCCGCTGCGTTGACTCACGAGCGAGACCGCGATGACAGCCAACGCCAGGGGTAGGCCCCAACGAATCCACCGCCTCTTTACCGTCCCCATGGTCGCGTGCTAGCACGCCCGCGCGCTGCGCAGTCAAGCGCGAACTTCCCGTACGCTCATGTCGCTGCCTCCACCCCATCGGCCGTTTGGCATCAAAGCGCTCAATAGCGTGGGCGCAGGCCTTCGGGGCATCGGTTGGAACCCTCCTTCACTCGAGCCGAAGAACCTGATCGACACTGCGATCCGCCGAGCGGGATCGAACGATTTCGGGGGCGACGAATTTCGCGAAGGTCTCGAGGTGTTCGTCGAGTCGGTGGAGCGGGAGGGCGAGCTGAGCACCCTCGGTCGCATCAGCTGCCGTGAAACCTTGCTTCGCTACCTGACCAATCGCCTGCGGCTGCAGGCGTACCGGACCGCGCACCCCGAAGTGGCGGACGAAGTGATCGAGCGGCCGATCTTCATCATTGGGTTGCCGCGCACCGGGACCACTATCTTGTTCAACTTGCTGTCACAGGACCCCGGGAACCGTGCTCCGCTGAGCTGGGAAGTCGAGTGGCCCGTGCCGCCTCCCGAGCCGGGAAGCTATCACAGTGACCCACGGATCAAAGATGCCGAAAAGCTCTTTGGCAATCTCGACCGCATCATTCCGACGCTGCCGTCAATTCACGAGTTCGGCGCGCTTCTTCCGCAGGAGTGCGTGCCGATCAATGCGCACGAGCTTCTCACCGTCCAGTTCAACATTACGTTCCACGTGCCGAGCTACCAAGCCTGGCTCAACCGGCAGAGCATGTTGCGCTCCTACGAGTTCCATAAGAGGTTCCTCCAACACCTGCAGAGCAAGTACATGTTGGACCGTTGGGTGCTGAAGAGCCCGGCCCACCTGCCCGCGATCGACGAATTGCTGGCGGTGTACCCCGATGCGCGGATCATTCACACCCACCGCGACCCTGCGCGGGTGATGCCATCCCTGTCTAGTCTTCACTATGCGTTTCGCTGCATGACCTCCGATTCGGTCGACCCGGCTCGCATCGGTCGCAACGTGATGGATGTTTGGTCGCTCTACTTGCAGCGCGCGGTCGACGCGCGACGGAGGCATCGGGACAAGCCCGGTCAGTTTTTCGACGCGCACTTCGAAGACACCCTGCGCGATCCGATCGAGCTCTTGCGCCGTGCGTACGCGCATTTCGGGATCGATTTCAGCGACGCCGCGCGGGACCGGATGACGACCTTTCTTGCGGCTCATCCGCGGGGGAGTCGCGGCGTGCACCGCTACACTCCGGAGGACTTCCACCTCGACCTCGACGAGATTCGAGAGCGCTTCGCGGACTACTGCGGCGAATTCCACGTGTCACTCTCCGCCTGAGCGTCCGCAGCCCTCGCGGATGAATCGCAGCTTACGCTCGGCAGGGGCCGGGACTAAGCTGGTGCGGTCGGCTCCGCCGGCGGAAGAGCGAGGTCTAGCGATGTCCGGATCCTGGGAAAAAACAGCCTGCATCCTGTGCGAGTGCAACTGCGGCCTCGAAGTGCAGATCGGCGGAGAGGGCGACCGCCACTTCACCCGGATTCGTGGGGACAAGGCCCACCCTTCCTCGAAGGGCTACGCCTGCGAGAAGCCGCACCGGCTCGACTACTATCAAAACGGCCCCGATCGGGTCACCTCGCCCCTTCGCCGCAAGGACGACGGCACGTTCGAAAAGATCGACTGGGACACCGCGATTCGCGAAGTGGCCGCGCGCCTATCGGCCGTGCGCGACGAGCACGGTGGCGAAACGATTTTCTACTACGGCGGTGGAGGTCAGGGGAACCACCTGCCCGGCGCCTACTCGACGGCGACGCGCCGTGCGCTCGGATCGCGGTACCGCTCGAGCGCCTTGGCGCAGGAAAAGACCGGCGAGTTTTGGGTCGGTGGGCGACTGATGGGAAACATGACCCGCGCCGACTTCGAGCATTGCGAAGTCGGCCTCTTCATCGGCAAAAACCCTTGGCAGTCCCATGGCATCCCTCGCGCGCGCGTCACCCTCAAGGAACTGGCCAAGGACCCGAAGCGAACTCTGATCGTCATCGACCCGCGTCGAACGGAAACCGCCGAGATGGCGGACATCCACTTGCAGGTGAAGCCGGGAACCGATGCCTGGTTGCTCTCGGCGCTCGGAGCCGTCCTCGTTCAGGAAGATCGGACCAACAAGGCCTGGATCGAGGAGCACGTGGATGGCGCCGACGACGTCGTGGCTGCCCTTCGTGACATCCGCATCGCCGAGCACTGTCGAATTTCCGGTGTCTCCGAGGATCTGGTCCGCGCTACGGCTCGCCGTATCGGAGCGGCGGAGAGCGTGGCGATCTTCGAGGATCTGGGCATCCAGATGAACCGCCACTCGACCCTCAATAGCTACCTCAACAAGCTGCTCTGGGTGCTTACGGGCAACTTCGCGAAGCGCGGCGCGCAATACGTGCCGGCGAACATCGTCCCCATCACGGGCAAGCTCGACAAGCTCGCCGCTGGAGCGGAATGCAAGCGAACGCCTGTCACTGGGGACCGGATCATCTCGGGGCTGACCCCTTGCAATTCGATTCCCGACGAGATCCTGAGCGATCATCCGAAGCGCTATCGCGCGATGATCGTAGAAAGCGGCAACCCGGCCCACTCGCTGGCCGATAGCAAGCGCATGCGCGAAGCGCTGCGGGCTCTCGACACCCTGGTCGTCATCGACATCGCCATGACCGAAACCGCCCGCCTGGCCGACTACATCCTTCCCGCGGCCACCCAGTACGAGAAGGCCGAGGCAACCTTCTTCAACTTCGAGTTCCCGGAGAACTATTTCCATGTCCGGCGGCCGGTGTTCGAGGCGCCCGACGGGGTCCTTCCCGAAGCCGAGATCCATGCCCGGCTCTGTGAGGCGCTTGGCGCGTACAGCGAGGAAGATCTCGCCCCCTTACATGCCGCGGCCGCGCAAGGACGAGCCGCGCTCTTGCCCGTGTTTTTCGGTTCGGTCCTCAGCGATCCCAAGCTCGCTCCGATGGCCCCGGTGATTTTGTATCGGACCCTGGGTCCGCATCTTCCGGCCGGGCTCGAATCGGCGGCGGTGGTTTGGGGGCTCGCACACCAAGCCGCGAGGGCGAATCCGGGGTCCCTTCGTCGCGCCGGTTTCGACGGCCAAGGCTTCGAGCCCGCGGAGAAACTCTTCGACGCGATCTTGGAGAGCCCGTCGGGGGTCGTCTTTGCCGTCGACGAACAAGACGAAACCTGGGCCCGCGTGAAGTCCCCAAATGGCAAGATCCAGGCTTCCATCCCAGAGCTGCTGGAGGAGCTCGCGCGCCTCGATGATGCGGGCACCGGCACGGGCGACAGCGCATTTCCGTATGTGTTGTCTGCGGGCGAACGGCGCTCGTTCACGGCCAATACGATCCTGCGGAACCCCGAGTGGCGAAAGAAGGACCCCGATGGCTCACTTCGCATCAGTCCCGACGACGCTTCCCAACTAGGCGTCGGGAATGGCGATCGCGTTCGCCTGACCACCAAGCGCGGGTCGGTGGAGGTGCCGGTCGAGGTCTCCGAGATGATGCAAGCAGGGCATGTGTCCTTGCCCAACGGGCTTGGCCTCGACCACACGACCGAGGGCGGCGACCGCGTTCAAACCGGCGTGGCGCCCAACGAGCTGACCGCCACCGAGGATCGCGATTGGCTCGCGGGCACGCCGTGGCACAAACACGTGGCGGCGCGCATCGAAGCGCTCGTCTAGCTCAGAGCTGGTCTCTGGCGTTTTCCAGGAGCCGCCGCGCTTCGGTCGCGACCTCTTCGATCGGGGCGTCGGGCACCAGCTCGAACATCGCCTTGGGGTCGGCGAAGGAGACCAGCGCGCCTCCCTCCGATTCTTGGACCACGACGTTGCACGGCAGAAGCAATCCAATCAACGACTCGCCTTGCAGCGCCTTGTGTGCGAGCGTCGGGTTGCAAGCGCCGAGGATCACATACGGCCGAAAGTCGACGTCGATCTTCTTCTTCAACGTCTCTTTGACGTCGATCTTGGTGAGCACACCAAAGCCGTTTGCCTTGAGGGCTTCGGCGACCTTTTGGAGCGCTTCGTCCACCGAAACGCCATCGAGCTGTTTGGAAAACGCATAGCTTGGATCCTTCATCGTCTGCCTCCTCTGGTCCTATAAGACCTCCTTGTAGAGAAGCCAATGGTGCCGCAAAGTATGCGCCTCACCCGCCCAAAGGTCTCGACCTGTACAAGACCCTCACCGCTCAGACCCTTCACTACTTTGCCCGGCCGCAGGAATGCGTCCTGCGCGAGCAACTCGACGTTGCAGCGGCCTGGAAAGGGAGTGAGCTTCGGGAACGGGACGATTGGCGCGAGACTCTGACGGACTCCGACATCAGCGAGATTGAGCGTGCCATCGACGCAGCCAACCGGACAGGCAAGCCGATGGGGGAGTTGAGCAGCGCCGACTTTCCTCTGCCGACGCTCTCGAAGAAGATCGCTCGCTGGAGAGAAGAAGTCCGGTCCGGGCGCGGTGTTCAAGTGCTCCGCGGCATTCCCGTCGACCGCTGGCGGGAAAGCGACAGCGAGCTTTTTTTCTGGTGCTTCGGCCAGCACTTGGGAATCCCTGGCGCACAGAACCCGCAGGGAGATCTGCTGGGACACGTGCGCGACAGCGGCGAAAGCCCGGACGAAGTGCGCCACTACCGAACCCGGGTGAATATCAACTTTCACTGCGACGCCGCTGACGTGGTGGGGCTCCTCTGTCTCCGCAAGGCCAAGCGTGGGGGTCAAAGCCGAATTGCCAGCTCGGTTTCGGTCTACAATGAGCTGTTGCACCGGCGGCCCGACTTGGTCGATCGCTTGTACGAGCCATTCATGATGGATACCAAGGGCGAGGGCGGCGTTCGGTACATTCCGATCCGCCCGTGCCGCTTCGACGAGGGCCGATTGCGAACCTTCTATCACACCGACTATTTTCGCTCCGCGGTCGGCTTTGATGGAAAGCTCATCCTCTCTTCGGAGGACCGTGCGGTGCTCGATCTCTACAACGAAATCGCAGAGTCCCCAGACTTCTGCCTCGACATGGACTTCGAGCCGGGCGATGTGCAGCTCCTCTCCAACCACACCGTGCTCCACGCGCGAACCGACTACGAAGACCACCCAGAGCCGGAGCTCAAGCGTCACCTTCTACGGCTCTGGATCTCGCTACCAGAAGGAGCCTCCCTGACCTCGCAGCTGCGACGGCAGCGTAGCCGCGCGGGGATGTTTGCCACGCTCCTCGGCACCAAGCTTGGCCACGGGCTACGGCGCGCGGTTCATTGAGCTAGGGCGAGCGTCCTGCGACCATGTATTGATAGGGGAGGGGCTCCTCCCGCAGCTCGGTCGCAAACCCCGCCGCTTCGAGCTCGCTTCGAACCGTATCGTCCGTGAGTCGCATCTGCGGAGGTGGCCCATGGGGGCTTTCGATCGTGAAGTCGACGATCAGGAGCAGGCCGCCGGGGCGAAGCGTGGCGCGCAGTGTTTCGGCGTACGCCACCCGATCGGAGATGTGGTGCCAAGTGTTGACGATCAGGATCCGATCGACCGAGCCAGGCGCCAAACCCGGGTCGTCCGCGCCGATGATGCCGGGCTTCACGTTCCGAAGCCCGTCTCGCTCGATTCGCTCGCCGATCCGATCGACCATCGAGCGTTCGGTGTCCAGGGCCAGTACGCGGCCCTGCTGACCCACCGCTTCGGACAGGTAGCCGACGAAGTATCCTGTGCCCGCCCCGAGATCGACCACCGTCATGCCTGGTCGACAGTCGAGGTGCTCGACGACCTCCCGGGGCATCTGCCAGTCATCCCGCCCGGGGTCATCGAGGCGGTCGGCATAGGTCTGGGGATCTGGAAACCCGTGCTCAGAGCCCGTCGAGTGCTCATGGGTCCGACCGGGGCCGGCTCCTTTGGTCGGATTTTCGGCCGATCTTCCGTTGCATCCCGCGCCTAGGGCTGTCACAAGCGCGATGAGGGGAATTGCTTTCAGGGTCATCCGGATTCCTCGGTTTCGTGGCCTTACAATTAGCGACATCTTTGACCCGGGTAAATGACTTCGCATATTTAGACGACGAAAAAGTGCGCTACTTAACCCCACGCAGCTGCAAGAAAAATTGCGTGTAACTACCTCGGGACTATGCTGGCGCCCGTGCTCTCTGAGTTCAGAGGGGAAGGAAAAGGAACTCCATGAAGAGACATCTCAATTCATCTTTCACCGTCCTGGTGTGCCTGACGGCTTTCGCGACCATGTTGGTAGGCTGCAAGAAAGACGCGGAAGAGCCCGAGCCCGAGCCGACGACCGGCTACGAGGCTCCCGAGCCCGAGCCCGAAATTGCGGTCGAGCCTGTCGAAGAGCCCTGCGCCCTCGAGACGGTGTACTTCGCGTTCGACTCGGCTGAGCTCGACAGCAGCGCGCGCTCTGCGCTTCAAGAAGCCGTGGAATGCTATCGCGGCCAGGCCGACCCTGGGCTTTCGCTTCTACTCACCGGTGCCTGTGACCCACGTGGCACCGAGGAGTACAACATCGCTCTCGGCGAGCGACGTGCGCAGTCGGTTCGCAGCTACTTGGTGTCGCTTGGTTTGGACGGCAGTCGAATCTCCATCACCTCCGTGGGTGAAGAGATGGCGACCGGCTCCGACGAAGCCGGCTGGGCTCGCGACCGTAACGTGTCCGGCTCAGAGAACTGACGCGCATGGGGGGTGCGCTCGTGGGGGGTAGCCATTGATGCTTTCGGTCTTCCTTCAGACGAGCGCACCGGAACAACTCAATCCTTGGCAACTGGTGGTCGGCGCTTCGCCGGTCGTCCAGTTCGTCCTGCTGATTCTCGTTTTCATGATGGTGATGTGCCTCTACATCATCGGCGCGAAGTGGATCCGGCTGAAGCAGGTCACCGACCAGAGCCGGGGGTTTCTCGCGCTTTTTTGGGCTGAGGAGCGGACTCGCACTTGGAACGGCAAGGCGATGAACGAGATCCACGGCCAATCGGCGGCCTATGATCGCTCGCCGATCGCGACCGTGTTTCGTGCGGGCTATCGCGAGCTTGCGCGCATCGCTCGCGGGGGACGCCCCTCGATAGCGGATATCGGCAACGTGGAGCGGGCCCTTCGCCGGGCGCAGAGCGCCGAGCTGACCCGGCTCGAGACCAAGGTTTCGTTCCTCGCGACCACCGCTTCGACCGCGCCCTTCATTGGGCTTTTCGGCACGGTCTGGGGCGTGATGAACTCGTTCATCGCAATCCATGGCGAGAAGAGCGCCGGGCTCGACGTCGTGGCGCCAGGCATCGCGGAGGCCCTCATCGCGACCGCGCTCGGGCTTGCCGCCGCGATTCCCGCCGTGATGGCTTACAACTACTTCGTGCGGCGCATTCGCGTCGTCGACAGTGAGACGGCTGCGTTCGCAAGCGACTATCTGAATATCATCCGTCGTCACTTGTTGGTGGACTAGGCGATGTCTTTTTCGAACGATGGCGGGGGACACCACAGCGCGCTCAGTGAAATCAACGTTACGCCGCTAGTCGATGTGATGCTCGTGCTGCTGATCATCTTCATGGTCGCTGCGCCGATGCTCACGACAGGGGTCGACGTCGAGCTTCCAAAAGCGGATGCGCCCCGAATGGACATCGATCAGGACCAGCCGCTGATCACCGTGCGGCGCGACCAACGCATCTTTCTGTTCGACGAAGAGGTTTCGCTCGACGTCCTGCGGCAGCGCCTGGTGACGGACGAGCGGATTCGCGAGGTCGACGAGGTGTTCGTGCAAGCGGACGAGCAGGTTCCGTACGGGGTGGTCGCACAGGTGCTGGCTCTCGTGCGCCAGGCCGGCATTGGAAAAATGGGGCTGGTCACTGACCCGCTCACCCGAGAGCCGAGATAAGCCATGCCCGGGGCGAGCGACTGGCGAGCACTCTCTCTTCTCGAGACGGAGCAGCCCACGCTGCCCGAAATCATGGGAGGCATCGGCTTCACGGTTGCGGCGTTCGTCCTGACTCCTTCTCTGGCCTTGCTGAGCGCATTCTTGCTCGGTGGGATGGGGACGATTTTTGGCGCAGGGGTCCAGGAGCTCCCGCCCCCACCGATCGAAGTGATCGAAACGCGTTTCGTCCGGCTTGGGAAGAAGAAGCCGCCGCGAAAGATGCCGAGCAAAGAAGTGCCAAACGTGGAGCAAACTGCGCCAGTCCCGCAGGCACCGGACTCCGATCCGATCGCTGCGGTCGCCATGGGGAAGAACGAGAAAGGCCTCGCGAAGCCCAAGGAGAAGCGCACGAAGCGCGACGAAGATCTCCTGTCCCAGCTTGGCGCCCGGGCCGGCGCGATTTCGGACCTTTCCAAGGCGCCGGAGCTCGAAGGCGACCCAGACGGCATCGTCGAGGGCACCAAGGCCAGCGGGAATGAGCGCGAAATCTACATCGGCAAGCTCTATTCGTACTTCCGAAGAGGTTGGCAGGTGCCCACACTGATCACCGACGAGGAGCTTCAAAAGCTTGCCTGTATGGTCGAGCTTTCGATCACGCAGGACGGACGGGCCGGTGAGTACGAAGTGAAGCGCCCGAGTGGGAATGAAGCGTTCGATGAGTCCGTTCGTCGGAGGTTGCATCAGACAGAGGGGGCGAAGCTTCCGGAGCCTCCGGAATCGGTGGCCGACCAGATACTGGGGAAATCGGTCTCTCTGGTATTCGTTGGGCGCCACGCTCGTTGAGGTTGCAAATGACTTGGATTGAAGCTCGAAATCGACGGATCGCTGGAGTAGGGATTCGTGCCGCAGGAATCGTCGCGTTTGCCGTTGGCCTGCTCGTCCTCTCGGCCTTGCCGGTCATCGGCCAAGACGAAGCCCCGCCCTTGCCGGAAGACAAAATCGTCGTCGAGATCGATGCGCCGGACGAAGACGTGTTCCGAATCGGGATTCCGGACCTGATCGGTGACAACGCGGAGCTCGCGGCGAGTGGCGGAGCCATCTTGCAAAACGACTTCCGCTTGATGCCCGGCTTTCGCGTCATCGGTCCGAGCGCGGTCCGACACGATTCCGCAAGCCTCGGCCTTGGCGTGGACCTCGGCGCCTGGGCCGTGTTGGGGGCAAACGGCGTCATCAAGGGCCAAGTCTTTGGGACCAACGCCGGAATGAGCGTCGAGCTTCGTTTCTATCAGTCGAGCGGAGGAGCGGTGCCCGCGCTTCGTCGCACCTATCGAGGGCCTTCGACCGAGCTCCGAAAGTGGATGCATGACTTCGTCAACCAGGTGATCGGCGTCATCACTGGTACGTACGGCCCGTTCGGTACCGAAATCGCATTCGCACGGAAGCATGGGCCCGGACAAAAGAGCGTTTATGCCGCCGCGATGGATGGTTTTGGCGTCCGACGGGTGTCGAGCGGTGGTGGGGTCTCGATGCTTCCCTCCTTTGGGAATGGCTCGATCTGGTACACGCGAATGTCGAAGCAGGGGATGTTTATCACCAACACCCGCGTCGGAGGCAAGCGGGTCATTGGCGGCAAGGGCATCACCATGGCTCCGGCGATCTGCGGCGATCGAGTGCACTTCTCTTCATCGCGATCCGGGAACTACGAGATTTACAGCTCGAACCTCGACGGGTCAGGCCTGCGGCGCCTGACCCGCAGCCAGGGGATCGACGTGAGCCCGACCTGCGGACCCGGAGGCAAGCTGGCGTTCGTATCGGACCGTCACGGAAGCCCGCAGATCTTCAGCATGAACCGCGATGGGTCGAACGTTCAGCGCGTGACGTTCCGCGGCAACCACAATCAAACGCCCGTCTGGTGCGCCGATGCGAAGCAGCCACTCATCGCGTTCAGCGGTCGCGATGGCAATTTCGACATCTTCACCGTCAACGTCGAGACCCAAGAGTACGTACGGCTCACCCAAGGCCAGGGCGACAACAAGGACCCGGCCTTTTCGCGAGATTGCCGGCTGATCGCGTTCACATCGAACCGTCGCGGTTCACCGGGGGTCTATCTTTCGGGTCAAGACGGGCTCGACCAGAACCAGATCATCGACGGCGTGGCCGAAACGGTTCGCTGGGCACGCTGAACGTCCGGATCTGGTATGCTCCGGCCGCATGGCGATTTGGAAGCTGGGCTGCCTTGCCACAGTCGCGGTCCTTGCGCTGGCTGCTCTCGGGCTATGGCGCGTCTACGGTGGCGGAAACCTACATGCCGACGGTGAAATCACGGCGACCCCGCTCGACCGCGGCATCGTGAACGCGCGCCAGGACGCGCAGAGCGCCATCGCGGACAGCTCGGAGACACGCGTGCTCTTCGGCGATTTGCACGTGCACTCGACTCTCTCCGTGGACGCGTTCCAGTGGAGCCTGCCGTTGATGGGAGGCGAGGGCGTCCATCCCCCTGCGGACGCCTGTGACTTCGCGCGCTTTTGCTCGCAGCTCGATTTCTATTCGCTTACCGACCATTCCGAGGCGCTGACTCCACGTACCTGGGAAATGGTGCGTGAGTCGATTCGGCAGTGCAATGCCGTCGATGCGCAGAGCGCGCAACCGGATGTCGTCGCGTTCACCGGCTTCGAATGGACGCAGATCGGAACCAGGCCCGAGACACATTTTGGGCACCGCAACGTGATTTTTAAGAACACTTCCGACGAGCAGTTGCCCAGGCGGCCCATCTCCGCGCCAGGCCTCGCCTCGCAGGCCTTCCGCGATCGCGAGACGCTACGAGCCAACTGGAGGATCCCGTTCAAAGCGTTTCCGAACAACCAGCCTTACAACGATGCAGCAGAACAGGTTCGGGAGATCGCGCGCGTGTCTAGCTGTGCCGAAGATCAAGCGTCGCCCGACCTTCCAGCCGACTGCCGTGAGTTCGCGAAGACTCCGGAATCGCTCTTCCGAAAGCTCGATGAATGGGGCTTCGATGCCATGGTGATTCCCCACGGCACGACCTGGGGCTTCTACACGCCTCCGGGCTACGACTACGACAAGCAGCTCCAGGCCAAGCACGACAATCCGAAGTGGCAGCCGGCGATCGAAGTGTTCTCCGGGCACGGAAACTCCGAGGAGTATCGAACGTATCGCGCCGCCGTGCAGGCCGGCGAAGGCTGGGTCTGCCCCGAGCCGACGGATGATTTCGAGCCCTGCTGCTGGCGCGCCGGCGAGATCATCCGCAGTCGATGTGATGAGCCGCTTTCGGAGGAATGCGACGAACGGGTGACCGCTGCCCGCGCGAATTACCTGCGGGTCGGTGTCGCGGGCTTTCTCACTCTCCCAGATACCGATGTCGGCGAGTGGGGCAACTGCGATCAGTGCACCGATTGCTTCCAGCCGAGCTATGCGTACCGGCCAGGTGGCTCGGTGCAGTACATCCTCGCGCGCGGAAGCTTCGAAGCGGGCGAAGCGCCACGGCATGCGACGCTGGGTTTGATCGCGTCGAGCGACAACCACTCGGCTCGACCTGGCACGGGATACAAGGAGTACGAGCGTCGGAAGATGACCGAGGCGCGCGGTGTCGTGAATGAGGACTGGCGAGAGCTGCTGTTTGGCGACACGGAGAAGACGGAAGAGTCGGTAGCGCTCTCCCCGGAAGCGGTGTTCGCCAGGCCGCCGTTTCGGCGAGTGTGGCTCGAGCGTCAGGCATCGTTCTTCCTCACCGGTGGGCTCGTCGCGGTGCATGCCAAGGAGCGGACGCGCGATGCGATTTGGCAGGCCTTGTTTGATCGAGAGATCTACGGGACGTCCGGCGACCGGATCTTGCTCTGGTTCGATCTCATCAATGCCGCGCAGGACCGCGTTCCGATGGGTAGTCAGCTCGCCTTCGACGGAACTCCGAAGTTTCGGGTGCGCGCCGCGGGCGCGTTCGCCCAGCTCCCCGGCTGCCCTGACGAGGTGACCGAAGCGCTGGGGGCGGAGCGAATCGACCGAATTTGCGCCGACGAGTGCTACCACCCCTCGGACCAGCGGCGTCGCATCACCCGCATCGAGGTGGTCCGTATCCAGCGGCAATTGGACGAGACCGAGGTCGTCGAAGATCTCATCGAGGACCCCTGGCTGACGATACCGTGCCCGACGGATGCGACGGTTTGCCAGGTCGAGTTTGACGACCCCTGGTACGCATCGGCGGACCGAGAGGTGCTCTACTACGTTCGGGCCATCCAAGAGCCCACGGCCGCGGTCAACGCCGGCCTGCTTCGCTGCGAAGGCGACGACTGCGACCCCTGCTACGGCGACTACCGGACGCCATTCGACGACGACTGCCTGTCGATGACGCAAGAGCGGGCCTGGTCCTCGCCGATCTATCTCAGCTCCCAGGCTGAGCCCGCGCGCCCCTAGCGGTCTTCGCAGTCGGCGGCGCCGAGCGTACGGATCTTACGCAGCTCTTTTTTCGCCTCAGGCACGAGCTTCGACTTCTTGTGGTTCTTCAGCAGAGCCTTGAGCGCCGTGCTTGCGTCGTTGCACGAGCCCACGTCCAAGAATGCTTTCGACATCTCATAGAGCGTCTTGTCGAGGGCGTCGCCCTTCCGGTAGGTCGACAGCACCTTCTGGAACTCTCCAAGTGCCGCGGCGGCCTGGTCCTGCTTCAAATAGCTCGAGCCGATCATGTACTGCGCGTTGTCCGCGTGCTCGTCTTTCGGATACCGCTCCACGTACGCTCGCGCGAGCCCGCGGGTGTAGGAATACTTGTTGATGCGATACGCCTTCGTGAGCGCCTCCCAGTGCGCGCTCTTGCTCTTTGGAATATCGTCGGCGTCGATCGGGACGTCCATGCCGGCAGCGCGCGCGACTTCGCTCAGCTGGCGCTGCATCGCGAGGCTCTGTTCGGCCTGCGCTTTGCTCGTGCCGCTGCTTTCATGGCGAAGCTCTGCGATCTGGCCCTCCAACGTTGCGAGTCGCTGCTGGATCTTTTCGATTTGAAGCCCTTGGTCGGCGCTATTGCGGCGAAGGACTCGGCTCGCTTCGGCCAGCGCTTCCTCGAGCTCTTTTCGTTTGACCTCCAGGTCCTCTTCGAGCGAGTCCAGGCGTTTTTGGTTGGCGGCGATGTCGGTCTGCATTTGGCTGATGCAGGCCGGCGCCGAGACGAGGGTGAGCGCGAGCGCGATGAGCCCCGAGGCGAAGCCCGAGCGCGTGCCGCCGAAAAGTGAATTCATCCCCATGATCAAACCATTTAGTATAGATGGGTTAGTCGGGCCATTTTATGAGTCCTCGGGAAGCAGGCCGTTGTGGTCCACGATGGCCTGGAGCTGTCGGAGACCGTCCTGAAGCTTCGCAAAAAACGAGGCCGTGTGGGGGACGAAGTGGAAGCTCGGGTGCTCGGACCAGAGCTCTCGGAGGCGCATGTCGAGGTCCCGGGCCTCCTCGTTGCTCTCGGTCCGGGCCGGATTCCCGCCTTCGATCGAGATGTCGCCGACCGCGGCCGATTCGAAGAAGATCACGGCGTCGTAGCGGCGGAGCTGTTCGTCGAGGCTGGTGCCCAGGGTTTCGAAGAAGCCTACGGGTGCGCTTTCAGGCCAGAAAGCGGCGCCGTCGATGGTGCCACGGTCGCAGAGCAAGACGCGGCCTGGGTAGAGCGCGCCCTGAATGTCTTCGAGCGCGACTTGGGCGTGGAAGATGGCCTGCTGGGTTGCAGCACGGGCCTTCGGTTCACCGACACGAGGAAAGCCGCCCGTGAACAGCATCGTGGCCGTTTCGGGCACGATGACGATCTTCTCGCCGATCTCGCGGCGGAATAGGTCCGCGGCCGTGCTCTTCCCGCCCCCGGGGCCGCCGGTCAGCACGATGCGAAAATGGTTTCGTCCCGAAGCGTTCATGCTCGAGCCCACGATAGCGGATTCCACGCCGTCCGGGAAAGGCGAAAGGCTTTGTCTAGCACTCCGGTTTGATGTACTCGACGCTCCTGCATGACCGCCCGGGTACAGGACCAGAGAACGCTTCTGCGAGGCGGTCTGATCGTCGACGGGACGGGTCGACCCGCACGGCCGGGGTCGGTCCTGCTGGACGGACGACGCATCGCTGCTCTCGGCGATCTGCCCGATGACGCCGGTACCCTAGTCGACTGCGAGGGCAAGGTCATTGCGCCGGGTTTCATCGACGCCCACTCGCACATGGACTTCTTCTCCGCGAGCGAGAACCTGCATCATTTCGATTCGTTCACCGCGCAGGGGGTGACGACGTTCGTCGCCGGCAACTGTGGGTTCAGTCCTTTCGGCTTTGCGCCAGAAACCAAGCACCGAAGCCTGCTCGAGAACTCACTATTCAAAGCGGCGCGCGAGACACTCGACTGGGATAGCTTCGCCGAGTACCGCGTGGTGCTCGACGGCCTCGGACTGACCCACAATTTCGTGCACCTGGTCGGTCACGGGGCTGCGCGAACCTCCTTGTCAGGCTTCGAGGCGCGTCCGCTCAGCGAGTCGGAGCATGCGCAGATGCTCGCGATTTTGGACCTTGCGCTGAGGGAAGGAGCCGCGGGCGTCTCGTTTGGGCTGCAATACAAGCCCGGGGTCTTTGCCAAGCTCGAGGAGCTCGATGACGTGGCCCGATTGGTCGAGCGGCACGACAAGCTGCTGACGGTGCACGCCAAGGCGTATTCGTCGTTCTCCGGAACGTACCCGATGATTCCATTCGGCCGGCCGCACAACCTCAAGGCGATCGATGACATGCTCGGGCTTGCGCGGCGCACCGGTGTCCGGCTTCAGTTTTCGCACTTGATCTTCGTGGGCTCTCAAACTTGGAAAACCTTCGATGAGGCGGTCGCGCTCTTCGACCACGCAATCGGCGACGGTGTGGACGTCTGCTTCGACATGTTCCCGTACGGCTGCGGGGCGACGCTGCTCAACACCCTGCTCCCCGAGTGGTTCATGGCCGGCATGCCTGGCACGCTCCACAAACCTCTCGCGCGAGCCCGCTTGAGACTGGAAGCCGAGGTGGGGTTCAGGCTGGTCGGCTTCGGCTACCCACAGATCCAGATCACCAACGCGAGCTGCGCCGAGTACGACGAGCACAACGGCCGCTTCCTTCCCGACATCGCAGCGCGGGTCGGCAAGTCGCGCTTCGACACGATGCTCGACATCCTCGACAAGAGCAACGCCCAGGCACGGGTGCTCTTTCACGACTACTACAACGACGAGATCATCGATCGACTGATGCAGCATCCGGCCGCGATCTTTGCCTCCGACTCCTGGCCAGAGCTCGGAGGTCATCAAAACCCAGCGGCCTTTGGAACGTTTCCGAGGTTTCTCCGCAAAGCACGTGAGCGAGGGAGCCTCTCGCTCGAGGCCGCCGTGCACAAGATGACCGGTGCCGCTGCGAAGCGGTTCCGCCTGGCCGATCGGGGGCGCCTCGAAAAGGGTGCGGCGGCCGATGTCGTCGTCTTCGATTGGAACGGGATTCGGGATCGCGCGAACGACGCGGGAAACGCCAGGCCCTCCGGGATCGAACAGGTCTTCGTCAACGGTCAGCCGATTCTGCGAAACGGGGAGCTCGACTTGGTCCGAGGGGCGGGCGAATTGCTGCTCTCGTAGCGAGGCCGCGCTCGCTCGTGTACATCAAGCAGCATGGCGCTTCGACTCCCCGCCGGGCTCCTTCGCAGCCTTCTGCGAATCACGCTGAGGCCCTTTCTTGGGCCGCCGTTTCCCGTCTTTTTTCAGAGGGTCTGGTTGCGGCTCGCGTCGACCGTCAACGCGCCGTCGAGGGCGGCGGAAATGCTGCGGCTCGACATCGAAGGCATGCAGTCGGTTCGGGCGAGGCCCCACCAAAGCAACTCGGAGCGGACCATTCTGTATCTTCACGGAGGCGGCTACTGCGTCGGCAGCTGGCAATCGCATCGGGGTCCCATCACGCACCTGGCCGTGGCCGCCAACGCACAGGTGTACGCCCCCAACTATCGCTTGGCGCCCGAGCATCCGTACCCCGCTGCCCTAGAGGATGCCTTGGCGGCGTATCGCTGGCTGCTCGCCACAGGGCTGTCGCCGTCGCGCATCGCGCTGGCGGGTGATTCGGCTGGCGGGGGCCTTGCGCTCGCGACGGCCATCGCAATTCGCGATTCGGATCTTCCCTCACCATTGGCCGTTGTTTTGATCTCGCCCTGGGTGGACCTGCGTGGCGACACCCCGTCGATGACCGCGAACATGCGCGTCGACCCGATGTTGAGACCAAGTTGGTCGCGCGCATGCTCCGCCATGTACCTCGATGGCCGTGACCCTAGCGACCCCGGTTGCTCTCCGCTCTTCGCAAACCACCAAGGCCTGCCGTCGATCCTCATTCAAACCGGGAGCGACGAGATCATCGTGGACGATTCGATCCGGCTCGACGTCAGCTGCCGCGAAGCGGGCGGAGATGTCACCCTGCAAGTATTCGACGGGCTTTGGCACGACTTCCAAACCCACGCGGGGCTCCTCGAGGAGGCAGACCAAGCGATGGAAAAGATCGCGGCGTTCCTCGACGCCCGCTGGCGTTGACGCGGCCTCTTCACGGAAAAATCCCGTCCAGCGAATAGGCGCTCGCAACCGACTCGATTGCGATGAGGTAAGCAGCGGTCCGGAGGTCGGGTAGCGACCGTCGCTTCCAAGGCTCACGAATCTTTTCGTACGAAATTGCCATCGTGTTTTCTAGCGCCGTGCGAACGAAGTCGATCTCATTGGGCGCTTGGAGCAGAAGCGCGGCATCGTCAGGGGGAAGGCTCTTTCCGGTCAGGCGACTGATCGCATCGAGAATCCGGTTGTTCGATATCTGTTGATAGCGGCGGGTCATGCGCTCGAAGCTCACATGCGAAAGGTTCTTGATCCACTCGAAGTACGACACCACGACGCCGCCTGCATTCGCGTAAATATCGGGGAGCACCACGGTTCCGGCTTCGCGAAGAATCGCGTCTGCGTCCGGATCGACCGGGCCGTTTGCGGCTTCGACGATCACTTTCGCCTGGATCTTTGTCGCGTTCGCGGCGGTGATTTGATGCTCGAGTGCGGATGGGATCAGGACGTCGCAAGGCTCTTCCAGGATCGCGTCCGGATTGGCCAGGTAGCGGGCGTCCGGGAAACCGCGAAGGGAGCCCGTCTCCGAGCGGTGGAGGAGAATGGCTTCAACGTCGAGTCCACCCTCATCGTAGAGTGCGCCGTCGCTCACCGAGACACCCACGATGACGGCATCCCGCTCGATCGCGGCGAGCGCGGCATGAAGCCCGACTTTGCCTAGCCCAGGCACGATGATGCGCTTTCCCGCCAACCCAGTTTCCAAGCCGAGCGGCTTCACGTCTTCTTCTTCCGACAAGAAGTGCTGGAGCGCGATGATCGCGCCAAGTCCGGTCGCTTCTCGACGCCCAGACACGCCGTGCACACTCGTTGCTTTACCGGTGACACAGGCCAACGCGTTCAAGGTGTCTGGCCCTAAGACCTTGTAGGTGTCATAAATCCAGCCCATTTCCCGTTCACCCGTACCGACGTCGGGCGCCGGCACGTCGACGTCGGGGCCGATGAAGCGTTTTCGAATGAGCTCGCTGGTGTAACGTCGCGTCACGCGTTCCAAAAACGGTACAGATTCGTTTCGTGGGTCGACGCATACCCCGCCTTTGGCGCCCCCGAAGGGAACGTCGACGACCGCGCACTTGTAAGTCATGAGCGCAGAGAGGGCCATGACCTCGCTCTGGGAAACATCGAGCGAATAGCGAATCCCGCCCTTGGTTGGGAGCCGGTGATGGCTGTGCTCTGCGCGGTAGCCCTCGACCACGAGGATGGTGCCGTCGTCCCGCCGAACGGGAAACCGCAAGCGGTAGACGGCATTGCAAGCTCGGATCTGGTCGAGGATATCCGGAGCGACTTCGGTGTGGCGGCACGCCGCATCAAAGTATTGGTTGACGTCGTCGAAGAAGTTCGAGGGCATAGAAAGGGGTCCGGGGATGAGGGGATAGGGGTAGTTATAGTTCCAGTGCGGGTTCTAGGGGTAGTGCTAGGATCAGGACCAGTGTTAGTTCCAGTGTTAGTTCCAGTGTTAGTGTGCCAGTGCCAGTGCCAGTGCCAGTGCCAGTGCGAGCGCCAGTGACGGCGTGCCTGGGGCCGGGGCTTTGAGCTCGTCGTTTACCCAGTCTGGGCCGCGGCTGGCCTATCGGACCTTCGGCCAGGACGGGCCGCCCGTCCTTTTCATCATGGGGTTTGGCATGGGGGGCGCCGTTTGGGGTCCGCAGGTCGATGAGCTTCGGGTGGACCATCGCTGCTGCCACTACGATCACCTCGGCGTCGGCGAGAGCGATCCTGGGCCGTTGCTTCGAACCATTCCGGCGATGGCGGATGATGCGGTTCGGATCATGGACGATCTTCATTGGGATCGATCCCACGTCGTCGGCGTTTCGATGGGGGGCATGATCGCGCAAGAAATCGCGCTTCGTTCCGCGGACCGTTGCAGAAGTCTCACCCTAATCGCCACTCACGATGGTGCACCGATCGCTTCGCTTCCGACGCTCAAAGGGATGGGTCTGTTTCTAAAAGGACTGTTCGGCGGCCGCAAGGTTCGCCTGAATTCACTTCCACGCTTGCTCTATCCCCCGGAGTTCCTCGATTCGGTCGGTGCCGAACCGATGCGCGAGCATCTGCGCGTCCGCTTGGATCGGCCTCCCGCGCTTCGAACCATCCTCGGACAGCTCTACGCGGTTTCGCGCCACTCTACGAAGTCGCGTCTCTCGCAGATCGAAGCACCCACGCTTCTGGTCCGTCCCGGCAAAGATATCTTGATTCGCCCCACCCAGACCGACCGGCTCGCCGCGCGCATTCCCAAGTCCCGCGTGCTGCGTTTCGACGACGCAGGACACGGCGTCACCTTTCAAAAAGCAGCAGAGCTCAACGCGGCTTTGCGAGCGCACTTCGCGCTGCATGAATCCGTCAGGCCTGCGTTGGAACGGTCAGGCTCGGCGCGCGTCTAGAACGCGGCGCTGAGCTGAATTCGCCATGCAAACTGGCTTCCGTCGAAGTTGGGCTGAATCGAGTTGAGCGGGGACGTAGGAACCGTGCTTCCCTGTTCGCTGCCCAGAAAGTACTGGAAGTCGCTCGACAGCTTGACGTTGTCGCGACCCGGGATGACGAAGTACGAGACACCGATGCCAAAGGAATGGAAGTCACTGAGGTCCCCGGAGAGCTCGCCTGGTACGTCCGAGGGGAGCGCGCCCTGAATTTTCGGTTTGGCCACGAAGCTGTACTGAGCGAAGACCTGGAGGCTGGCCATCACGAAATAGCCACCCATTGCGCTCACTCCAGCAGTGAACACCTCGCCCGCCGTGGTCGTTGCTGATGCAGACTTGCCGTCCTGGCCGGCCGCTGCCGAGACGAGCGCGCTCCAGCCGTTGCCACGCATCGAGAGGTCGATCGTGCCGAGCACGATCTTCACCGGCGCGGTTCCTTGGCTTCGCCCCCCGTCCTGATAGTGGACTGCGGCGCCTAGGCGAGCGCCAAACGGAGTGCCGCGTCGAGAGGTCAGCCGATTGAATCCAGCGAGACCATTTTTGCCCCAGCCGTATTGGGCGCGCAGGGTGACGGCGAAGTCTGCCCTCTGTGGCGATCGGATCTCGGAGAAACCAGTTCGAAGGCCGTCGGAGTAACCGAGGTTGATCGAGAAGCGACGGCGGAGGTAGGTGAACATCACGCCCTTGGAGCTGCCGGGTGAATAGACGTTCTCGAGGATCGAATAGTCCAAGAAGTACAGGTCGTTGGGATTGATCAGGGACTCGGCAATCGTTTCGTTCATGAACAGGCCCGCCCGTATGCGAAACCACCTCCACTTCAGGTCGATGAAGGCGCGTTGAAAAGAAAAGTCACCGCCGGCCACGACACCGATGCGCATGTACAAGGCCACGAACTCGGTGAGCCCGATGCCCAACTGAAAACGGGCACGCGCGACATCGAACCCCTGGGTGACTTGCTTTTCACGCACGAGGGTGTCTGGGTCCGTCGGTGGCTTGGTCCGGTAGTTGACGGTGTACCGGGCTTGCACCAGGCCGGCGACAGACAGGAAAAACCAATCGTCGACCCCGACGAGGAGGCCGCTCTCATATCCGTAGTAGACCTTGACGTTCGAGTCTTCGTTGCGAGTCTCGAGCTCCGGCGCCTCGGCGGGTTCCGTCTTGCCTTCGTCCGACGCTGCCGGCTCTTCGGGCGCGTGCAGCATGGGGTCCTCTACCGGGAGCGAACCGGTCGTTTGGGCTCGATCCACCTCGGCGGTTTCGCGCTCGGCTTCCCCGACGGCAGTGACGTCCTCAGGCTCGCCAAGCTCCTGCAAATCCTCGACGTCGTCCGGTTGGCTCGTCGGATCCTCGTAGGGGAGAGCGCCCGCTGTCGGTGGGCGAGCTTCGGGCCTGTCTTCAGGCTCGGCCGATGGCTCCTCGGAGCCCACGTCCTGGGCCCATGCCGTCACGTTGAAGCCGAGTGCGAGGGCGAGGACCATCGTCGATGTTGCGCGCAGAAGCATCGGATCGAAACCGCGCAACGGGTATCACATCTCGGCACCCCATCCCAGCCGGGCGCCCGCGAAGCCCCGTGGACGGCGCGGAGCGGCGTCTCTTCGGGGTGCCAGTGTCAGTGCCAGTGCCAGTGTCAGTGTCAATGCCAGTGTCAGCGTGAGTGATTCCGACGGGGATCTGGGATGAGTTCCATCCGATGAGATCGGTTCTGGTGATCGCGGACTCGGGATCACTCCCGCGTCTTCAGAACGCCGATGAGGTCCAAGCGGTCGAGCTTCCTTCGCACCAAAAGCGCGCTGGCGATACCCGACGCGAGGACCACGGCCACGGAAAAGGCGTAGGTCTGGTCCGAGATGATGAACGGGATTCGGAAGATCTCAGGGTCGGCCCAGCTCGCGATCAGAGCCTTGGCGCCGAGCGTTCCGAGAATCAGTCCCAATGGGATGGCGATTGCGATTTGCACGGCCTGCTCGCCAAGCAAAATGGACGAGATCTCGGCGCGGGTAAAGCCGAGCACCCGAAGCGTTGCTAGGTCCCGGCCTCGCATCGACACGCTGACGCGAGCATTGTTGTAGACGATCGAAATCGCAATCGCCGTGGCAAACAAGGTCATGATGAAGGTCATCACCTTCATCGTCTCGTCGGTTTGCTTTTCAAAGCTCGCGATCGCATCGCTCTTTCGCGCGACGGCCTCGATGGCCGGGATGTCGTTCAGCCGTGACTGGACTTCGCTCTCCATGGCCGCGTCGATGCGCACCAGAGCCGACGAGAACCTCGGAGACTCCCGCAGCAGGCGATGAAGGTTCGGCTTCGACATGTATCCTTGAAGGCCAAACCCTTCCTCGATGAGCCCCGCGACCGTCAGCTCGCGATCACCGCGATCGCCCTCCTTGAGCTCGATCTCGATCACGTCTCCCGCTTTGACGTCGAGGATCTCCGCCAGAACGCTGGTCAGAAGCACGCCTTCGTCCGGGATCGGGACGTGTTTGAAGTCGAGACTGAAGAGCTGCCGCAGCCGGGCGTCGTTCGAAATGCCCATGAGGACGGTGTCCCGCCAGCGATGGCCCGATCGCATTCGGACTGCAGTCGACCGAATCCCCTCGACCTCCTCGACGCCTGGGACGTGTGCCAGGTAACCCAGGCTCCGCTCTGGCATCGCGTCGACGAAGCTCACCGTGAGGTCCTCTCGTTGTTGCCGCTCGAACTGAACCATCATCATCGGACCGTATGCGTCGTAGCCAAAGCGCCCCAGGATGACGATCGAGAGCGCCAGCGCGATTCCGAGGGACGAAAGAGCCGTCCTTCCGGGGCGGCGCCAGATCTCGCGAAACACCATGAGAGTCGTCTGGTTCAGCCAGCGCGTCAGCCCCCAGCGCTCGATCGCTGCAGTCTTGTATTTGGCAGGCGCAGGCGGTCGCATCGCTGCCGCCGGAGGGAGGGTCACCGCAGCGCGAACGGCTAGCGACGCCCCGAGGGCGCCGGCCAGCAGGCTGAACAAGATCGCGTTCGCGCTAACAGTGAGGTCGACCCGCTGCGGCATCTGCGGAAGACGAAAAAACTCCGCATACATCGCGAGCATTCCTTTGCCCAACCAGACTCCGAGCCCGAGCCCAATCAGGGCGCCGAAGCTGACGATCAGGGCCACCATCTTGAAGTAGTGGATGGCGATGGTTGCGTTGCGATATCCCATGGCCTTCAGCACGGCGATCTGCGGTCGCTGCAAGGTCACCAGGCGGCTGAACACGACGTTCAAGAGAAAGGCCGCCACACCGAGAAAGACCCCCGGTAGAAAGATGACCAGCGTTTCGATCCCTTGGATTTCGCTGGTGAGGATTGAATGGGAAAGCTGATGTTCGCGCGCGTAGGCGCCGAGGCCACCGTAAGGTTTGAGCAGGCGATCGATCGCGCTCAACACCGCATCTTCGTTGGCGCCCGGTTCGAGCTTCACCGCCAGGTCGTTGAATGCGCCCTCCATTTGATAGGCCGCAGCGATCGCGTCTTCGAGCATCCACAGGGGTGTGAATCGCTCGTCATCGGGCATGAGCAGGCCCGTGTCGACGGCAAAGACGTACTCCGGGGAGAGGGCTTGTCCGACGATCAGCAGCTTGCGCAGCTTGCCGTTGATCACCGCGGAGAGGTGATCGCCGGGCTCCAGCCCGTGGGCCTTGGCAAAAGGCTCGTTGACCAATACTTCGTCGTAGCGTCCTGGTTCGAGGTTGCGCCCCGCGCGAAGGACCAAGCCATTGAGGGGCGCCTTTCCCCTGGGGGGGACGGAAATGAGGTCGCCCCTTGCAGGCGAAATCAGATCGTCCATCGGCAGACGGACCTGCTCTACGATTCGAGGATACGCGTTGGCTACTCCCGGGAGCTCCGCAATTTGCCCGGCGACCGACTTCGGCGCCCGCTCGAGGTGTGCGAACACGTCCGCGAACCGGTTCGTTTCGTAGTAGAGGTCTCGAGATTGATAGAGCGCACGCCAGGCGCTTTGAAGGGCGATGTAACAGGCGACGCCGGACGCAACTACGACGGCAATGGTCAGCGCCTGCCCACGCAGCCGGGCTACTTCGCGAAAAAGCTTGCGATCGAGGGCCTTCACCGCCCAGCTACTGTGCCTTCCCCGAGGCGTCGGCGCCAGTGCCGTACAGAGGGCGGACTAGCGTTCTTCTGGCTTACTTGCCGTACGAGCCACCCATGTGGTCGTATGGGTCTTCGCCTTTGCCGAGTGCGTCCTCGTAGCCGATCTTGTCGATGACCTGCTCGAGCCCTTCGACCACATAGGCGAGGAAGTCGCGGCTGGACAGGATGCCCACGGGCGCTCCGTGTTCAGTCACGGGCAGGTGCCGTACGCCCATCGCAGATTGCAGCTCCGCGCACTTGCGGACATGCGTGTTCACATCCACGCCGACGACCGCCTCAGTCGCGATCTCGGAGATCTTCGTTGCCGCCGGGTCTTTCCCTTCGGCCACCACCCGGGTCACCACGTCACGCTCGGAGACAATCCCTTTCATCGCTCCGCCTTCGACCACCAGGACGGCGCCCACTTGGTTCTGAGCCATCAATCGGGCGGCGTCCGCGACGCTGTCGTCCGGCTTCACTGTGATCATTTCGGTTTTCATCAACGAGCGAATAATCGCCATGGATCGGCCTCCTTTGGGTGTGGGCCAAGCCTACCTCAGGCCCGCTCGATCGGCATGTGACGACACGCCGCCAATGGTGATGATTTTATAGGCCGTTCAGTGCGTCGACCACGTCGAAGAGGTCGCCGATGTGGTAAAAGTCGACTGCGACGAAGTTCGGAAGGGCGCTGCGCTCTTGTTCGCACTGGCGGGCGCGGTTGATGAAGAGCGGATCGTAGTTGACCATCTGGGCGAGCTCCGGGCTGCCGCCCACGGAGCTAGTCAGGAAATGGTTGAGAAGGAACAGTGGGTTGGCAGGGTCGCCCCGATTGGGGTCGCAGTTGAAGTCTTCCGGGGCGGCAAAGGAGAAAGGCGTCTCCCCGGCCTGGTCCCAGACGTTCATCAGCCAGGAAAACTCGGCCTCCTGCGGCGACTTCTCCTGAAAAACGACGAGGCGCGTGTTGGCGTCGATGAGCTCTCCAAGCGTAGGCCATGGCGCGTCGACCTCGTGGGCGTAGACGAAATCGATCAGGCCACTTTCGTCGAACGCGCCGGAGGTTTGGGCGTGCGTGATGTCGTTCTCGAAGATGATCGACACCACTTCGCTGGGGTTGGCATCGAGGAAGGCCTTGATCTCCGCGAGGCCCGCGACGAGCGGCTGACTGCCCAGACCGCAGAGCAGATGGCACAAGAGCAGCGTGCCGTCTTCGTCGTACGTGTCGAGCATGAGCCCGCGTATGCCGTCGTCGAGCTGCCGGGTGATACCGAAGTTCTGATTCGGGATACTCCAGCCCGCTTCGGCATTCGACATCGCATTGTGGGTCATGGGGAACGCGACTTCGTCGAATCGTCGCCCGCAGAGCTCTTCGTGGCCGTTACACTTGGGGTCGAGCGCTCCGCCGTCGATGCCGGCGGCAGACGTCGTAGGTTCACTGCTGCATGCGCTCGAGAGCAAGGTTCCGAGAACCAGCAGGCTTGCGATGCGAATCTCGATCACGAGACTCTCTCAGCCCCGGCTCGAACGAGCCGACCCGGCCGCGCTCCGGTGAGCTTCCCGTTTTTGGTGATGACCTCGCCGTTCACCAAGGTTGCGATGTAGCCCTTGGCGTGTTGCATCAGGCGCTGACCCCCAGCTGGCAAGTCCTTGAGCATCGTCGGGGGGAGGAGCTCGAGGTTGTCGAAGTCGATGATGTTGACGTCCGCTCGGAGGCCCGGCGCAAGCCGCCCGCGATCGCGGAGCCCGAGGAATCGGGCTGTGTCATGCGCCTGCATTTGAATGATGCGTTCGAGTGGAATCCGGCCGTGGTCGCGGTCGCGTGCCCAGTGGGTCATCAAGAACGTGGTGAAGCTCGCGTCACAGATGGTGCCCACGTGTGCCCCGCCGTCGCTCAAGCCCGGGAGCGCAAGAGGATGGGTGAGCATGTCGTGGACAGCGTCGAGGTTCATCCCCGCGTAGTTGTAGACCGGGAAGTAGAGGAGTGCCTTTCCGTCCTGCTCGAGCATGGCGTCGTAGATCAGGCTCAGCACGGCCTCGCCACGGCCCATCGCAGCTGCACCAAAGCTCTCGGCAGGCGTGGGCTCGTAGTTGGGTTTTTCACCGAGCCGGAAAAGACGCATCGCAACCATGTCGAGGTTGGACAAAAAGTAATCGGCCAGCGGCGGGAGCATGCTGCCGTCGCCGGCAACGGGCTCGCTCTTCTCCGCAATCATGCGCGCCTTTAGCGACGGGTCACGCATGGCCTTCACGCGCTCGGCGAGGGGCAGCTGACTGATCGCCTTGTAGCTCGGGAAGCCCATGAACGGATGGAAGGTCGCTTGAAGCCCCAACATGACTCCGATGCCGCGGGCGCCCACCTGACAGCGGACCTCGAAGCCCTTCTCGTTGGCCTTCGAAGCGCGGTCGAGAATCCACCTCCATTGTTCGGGGCTGTGGTCACGCTGCATCGTCGAGACGCTCATCGGCCTTCCGCCGGCGGCCGTCAGCATCTGTTCGAGCACGGCCCATTCGGCATCGAAGTGATCGTCGCCATGCAAGACGTTGAAGTCACTCACCGCCTGCAGCACGCCGTGACTCAGCCCCTGAAATGCCTCGGCGATTCCCGCCAGCTCCTTACCATCGGCCTCCGAGGCGGGCGTCCAGTCGCCGACCGCACTTCGGTGATTGTCGCTTCGGCCGGTGCTGAACCCAATCGCACCCGCTTCGAGGGATTCGCGAAGCAGCCGTCGCATCTCCGCGATGTCCTCGGCGGTCGCGGCCTCGTCATGCACCGCACGCTCACCCATCACGTACACCCGCAGTGCATCGTGGGGGACGTGCGCGAGGAAGTCGATGGTGTGCGGCATCCGGTCGAGCACCTCCATGTACTCGGGAAAGCTCTCCCAGCCCCAGCTGATCCCTTCGGCCAACGCCGTGCCCGGGATGTCTTCGACGCCCTCCATCAGCTCGACCAGCTTGGCGTGATCGGTCGGTCGCACCGGCGCGAAGCCAACCCCGCAGCTGCCCATCGCGCAGGTGGTCACACCATGGATGGACGATGGCGCGAGCTCTTCATCCCAGCTGATCTGGCCGTCGTAGTGCGTATGCATGTCGACAAAACCGGGTGTTACGATTGCGCCATCCGCTGCGATCGTCGCGGCGGCGCTCCCGTCGCACTTCCCGACGTCGACGATCTTGCCGTCCTTGATGCCGAGGTCGGCGGTGTAGCGGTCCTTGCCGGTTCCGTCTACGAGCGTTCCGCCTACGATTTTCAGGTCATACATGCCGGGCCTCCGAGCTCAAAGCAACTGCACACTATATCGCACGATCAACGAAATAGCAGCCGCGATGAGAAGCACTAGAACCGCCATCTTGAAGCGCCGCTCGTCGACTTTGTGGTGCACCCACTCACCGACGATGATTCCAAAGGGAACTGCCGGTACCAGCAAAAGGATGTCGAGCGCGACCTTCCGGTCATAGTCCCCAGCGAGGACAAAGCGCACGACCAGAATCACGTTCAAGATGATCCAGACCATGCTGAGAGTGCTGCGAAACGCCCTCTTCGCAAGCCCTTCCCGTCCAATCGCGTATACGAGTATCGGGCCACCGGAGGCGTAGATGCCGTGAATGACGCCAGCGCTGAGCAGCGCCGCCATCGAAGCAGCCTTGGAGACCGGTTTGTGGAGCGCGGCGTTCCCGGCGCGAAGCTGGCGCAGGTCGTGCGCGGACAGGGAGAGGACCATCACCCCGAACGCGAGCCCGAGCCAAGGCCCTCCGACCTTGGTGAGCAGCAAAAACGCACAGCCCATACCGAGGACCATCAGCGGCACGACGCGTCCGAGAAGCAAGCCCAAGTCGATCCCGTCGCGATGACGAATCGCGATGTACCCCGTCTGAAGGAATGAGAGAGGAACAATCAATCGAATGACCTCCTCGAGACCGACGAGTTGGGCCCCGAGCGTCACACAGACCAGCATGCCCCCAAAGCCCGTTGCCGTCTGGACCGCGTAGGCGACGACGACGACGAGAGCGAACAGCAGGAATGCGAGCTCGATCGTCACGTGGGGATTCCGGTGCAGAGCTTCCTACAGGGTTTGGCTGCATTCGTACAGGTTGGTGTTTCGGCATGGTCTGTGGCACGCATACGGCCATGGACTTGAGTTTCACCGACGAAGAAGAGGCATTTCGGCAGGAGGTTCGCGCCTGGATTCCGAATGCGATGCCCGAAGACATGCTTGAAACCGCAAGAGGGTCCGGGGACTTCACGCCGGAGGACTCCGCCACCTGGCACAAGATTCTCTACGAGAAGGGTTGGGTTGCGCCCCACTGGCCTGCAGAAGTGGGCGGGCCCGGCTGGGATGCTGCGCGGCGTTTCATCTTCGCCGAGGAGATGGAGCTTGCCGGCGCCCCTCCGCTTTCGGTTTTTGGTTTGGGGATGGTGGGCCCGTTGATCATCAGCTACGGGACCGACGCGCAAAAGAAGCGATTCCTTCCAAAGATCCTCAGCGCCGAGGAATTCTGGTGCCAGGGGTACTCGGAGCCGGGGTCAGGAAGCGACCTCGCTTCGCTGCGGACCACCGCGGAAGACGCCGGCGACCACTTCATCGTGAACGGTCAGAAGACTTGGACCTCGTTCGCGCAGTACGCCGACTGGATTTTCTGTCTCGTGCGAACCGACCAGTCGGTGAAGAAGCAGGCCGGGATCACCTTTCTGCTGATCGATTTGAAGAGCCCGGGCGTGGAGGTGAAGCCGATGATGACGCTCGGACACACACCGGCCTTCTGCGACACCTTCTTCGACAACGTGAAAGTTCCCAAGGAGAACGTGGTCGGTAGCATCAACCAGGGCTGGACGATGGCCAAGGCCCTGCTCGGCCACGAGCGGACGCTTTTGGCGATGATCGGGCCGTCGCGAAACGTCTTGCAGAAGTTGAAGCGCATTGCAGCCCACAAGACGGTCAACGGGCGCCCGATGCTCGAAGATCCGGTTTGGCGCGCTCGCATCGCGCGCCTCGAAATGCGTTTTCGTGCGCACCTGATGGTGAGCTACCGGGCGCTTGCCGATCAGCAGAAGGGCAAGATGCCAGGCCCCGAGTCTTCGATTCTGAAGCTCGTCGGCACCAAGCTCATCCAAGAGCTCACCGAGCTAGCCATGGAGGTCATGGGGGAGAGCTCCCTGACTTGGTACAACGAAGGCGTTTGCCTCCCCGTCGAGGAATCGATCGGGCCCTACTTCTGCTACGAGCGCGCCGCAACAATCTACGGCGGCTCCAACGAGATTCAACGAAACGTCATCGCGAAGATGATCCTCCAGCTGCCGAGCAGCTGAACGGCGAAGCCAACTCAGGAGTGATTCCAACATGGACTTTGAGCTCGACCAAGATCAACAAATGCTCGCCAAGACGGTGGCGGACTTCGCCAAAAACGAGTCGCCCGTCGCGAGGTTTCGTGCGCTGCGCGACGACGACATTGGCTACGACCCCGCGGCGTGGCGGAAGATGGGAGAGCTCGGCTGGCTTGGCATTCCCTTTTCCGAATCGGTCGGTGGATTTGGCGGCGGGTTCGTCGAGTGCGCAATCGTCTTGGAAAACCTGGCCACCACGCTCGTGCCCGAGCCCTATCTGGCGTCGGTCGTCCTCGGCGGGATGACCCTCGCGCGGGCCGGAAACGAGGCCCAGCACGATGCCTATCTCACGCCGATGATCGAAGGCGAGACGAGCTTGGCCCTGGCCTACTCGGAGGCGCAAAGCCGCTATGACGTCGGCGCGGTGGAGACGACGGCCACGCCGGATGGCGCCGGCTATCGGATTTCGGGTGAAAAGGTCTGGGTCCTCAACGGGCACCATGCCGACCAGCTGATCGTGTCCGCCAAAGCGCCCGGGGGCGTGACGCTCTTCCTCGTGCCGCGGGACGCAGCAGGCGTGAGTGTCAGGGTCGCGAAAACCATCGACGGCAAGAAAGCAGGCTTCATCCGGTTTGAAGGCGTTGCGGTCGCTGAAGACGGTCGGCTGGGCGACGAAGGTGCAGGGACGGAAGTCCTCGACCGGACGATGGACTTCGCTGCGGCTGCGGCAGTTGCAGAGGGCGTCGGGATCGCCAGCACCATGCTTCAAATGACGGTGGACTACCTCGGCACGCGCGAGCAGTTCGGCGTCAAGATCGGCTCGTTCCAAGCGCTCCGACACCGGGCGGTCGACATGTACGCCGAAACCGAGCTCCTTCGCTCGATTTCCATGGCCGCGATGGTCCGAGCCGACGAAGACGATGCGAGCGCTCGCCGCGGCGACATCTCCGCGGCGAAGTACCAACTCGCCACCGGAGGGATTTGGGTCGCGCAGCAGTCGCTGCAGCTTCACGGCGGCATCGGCGTCACCGACGAGCACGACATCGGCCTCTACTTCAAGCGCATGTACGCCTTGAACGCCCTCTTCGGGGATCAAGAGCACCACGTCGCGCGCTTTGCGAACGATCCGGCCTTTGCGGAAGCCGCTGTTTGACGCGATGGCAATCAAAGCGCAGCCGATCTACAGTGGCCTGATGGCGGACATCGATTGGAGCGACCTCGAGGCCATCAAACGGCTCAAGTACAAATACCAGCGTTGCCTCGATACGAAGCGTTGGGACGAGCTGCGCGAGTGCTTCACCGAGGATGCCAAAGCGGCGTACAGCGGCGGCAAGTTCTCCTTCGACGGCCGTGACGCGATCATGAAGTTCCTCGAAGGCGCCATGGGGGCCGACAGCTTTCACTCGAGCCATGTGGTCAGCCAACCCGAGATCGACTTCATCGACGAACGGCACGCGACCGGTCGCTGGTGTCTCCAAGACTACGTCATCGACACTAGCTTCGACATGAGCATTCGAGGCGCTGCGTTTTACGACGACGAGTACCAGAAGGGCGACGACGGCGTCTGGCGAATCTCCAAAACCGGCTACGAGCGCACCTACGAAGAGATGATTCCACGCAAGTCGATCGAAGGCCTGACGCTGACCGAGAGCCGCTGGCAGGGGAAGGGCGGCTCGCGGGGCTGAGCTCAGGTATCGTCGGCGCAGTCGATCGACATGCGGCCGGCGCAAGCATCGAGCGCAACTACGCACGCGTCGTAGCCAACGCAGGCGAGGCAGAAAGTCGTGCAAGAGTTGGATTGACAGGCGGTCAAGCAGTCCGTTCCGCTACACCAGGCCAGGTCGCCGTAGCAGCTCGAACATTCGCTCGAGAGGCCGCTCACCGCTCGATCAACGCAGCCATCCACACATGTTTTGAACGCCGCCTCCATGCTGAGGAGGTTGCTACATTCAGAGATGCCGCAATTTGCTGCAATCTGACGCGCGTTTGTCGGCTGGAGCCCTGCCAAGGCGCTAACGTCGCCCGTGTTGTCGCATGCGCCCATCGGCGGCGTGCCGCCCGACCCGCCGGTTCCGCCGGACCCGCCCCCGCCCGTGCCGGAGCTTCCACCGGTTCCCGCACCTCCGCTGCCTGCGGAGCCTCCGACGCCGGCGGTTCCGCCCGTGCCGCCCGTGCCCGCGTTGCCGCCCGTGCCGCCGCTGCCGCCCGTGCCGCCAGTTCCCGATGAGCCGCCTGTGCCGCCCGACCCTCCGCTGCCGCCCGCTCCGCCGGTCGAAGGCGGCGGAACGAAGTCGTCGCCACAGCCGCTAGCGACGATCGCAGCGAGGAAGAGAAGGTGAAATGGCAACCTCATGCCGGCCTAGTCGTGGACGGTGACCTTCACCATCTGCACCGGTGTGACCGGCCGGTCACCGGCGCCGGTTCGGGTGGACTCGATCTTTTCGATGACGTCCATGCCGCCCGTCACTTTGCCAAACACCGGGTGCTTGGAGGGACCGGGGGTGAACCAGTCGAGGTAGGCGTTGTGGACGGTGTTGATGAAGAACTGACAGCCGCCGCTGTTCGGACGGCCGATGTTGGCCATCGAGAGCGTGCCGGGCTCGTTTGAAATCTTGGCGTTGTCCGGATGCTCGTCCTCGATGGTGCCGTTCGGGCTTTCGCCTGTGCCGGCCCGGGGGCTGTTCGGGTCGCGGCTGTGCGGGCAGCCGAACTGAATCATGAATCCGTTGATGATCCGGTGGAAGTGAAGCCCATCATAGAAGCCGCTCTTGGCGAGCTCGATGAAGTTCCCCGCCGTCTTGGGCATGAGGTCGGTGAAGAGCTCGATTTCAACGTTGCCGAGCGAGGTTTCGAGGGTTGCGGTCGGGTTGGCCATGGCGAAGGCCTATCAGTTTTCCATTGGGATGCCAGTCCGCCAGGGTTCCGGCTTGGCCCGAGCCCGCGCATGTCGTAGGAGCCGAACATGGAGCAGAGGGCCCACGATCTTTGGACGGAGGCGGCGCCTCAGTCGTTTTTTGGCCTGCACCTTGGAACCCGGATGACGGTCGTGCGTCTTCGCGACGGTAGCTTGCTGGTCCATTCACCCATCAAGCTCACAGCCAGCCTGAAGGCCGAGGTCGATGCGATCGGTCCCGTCCGCCACATTGTCGCTCCCAATGTGGCCCATCACCTGTACGCCGGTGAATGGCAGAACGCCTATCCGGGCGCCTTGCTCCACGGGGCGGTGGGCCTCGCAAAGCGGCGAAAAGATCTGGCGATCGATCTCGAGCTGAGGGGTGAGACCCACGCCGACTGGGGAGGCGACCTCGCGACAGCCTTTCTCGACGGCACCATGCTCAACGAGACGGTGTTCTTTCATCGGGCGTCGCGATCACTAATCGTTGCGGACCTCATCGAAAACTTCGAGACTTCGGCTCACTGGCCGACCCGTGCGTACCTCAAGTTGGGGGGTATTCACGGGAGGCCGGGTCTGAGTCTTCCCCTGCGTCTGGTCTTCCGAGACAAGAAGCGCGCGCGGCGCTCCATCGACGAGGTCTTGGGCTGGGATTTCGACCGAATCGTGCTCGCACACGGCGACGTCATCGAGAGCGATGGACGCGACGTCTTGAGGGACGCCTACACCTGGTTGAAGGGTTGAGCGCGTCACTCAGATCGCGTTGCACACCGTGAGCAGCTCGGATGCGACGCTCCGAAGCCCGTTGATGTTGAGATTTTCTTCCGCACGGTCGAGTGCCGAACCGAGCGTCGCTGCGGCAGCCGCATCGAGGTCCGCATCGGCCACGGCGCGGTCGATGGCTGCACGGCTTTGGTCGATCAACACCTGGATCTGACGAATGTCTTGCATCGCGGAATTGGGCGCGCTGTCGGCGATCGAAGCTGCGTTCCGCGCACGCACACCGGCCGCACAGCTTGCATCCCGAACGAGCAGATCATTTCGCACGGGCTTGTATCGGCTGATGCCTCCGATGACGTCGGCCACGCCCGGATCGTCGGAGTTGAGCGCCTTACCAGAGACACGCCGCACCGGCGAGCTCGCAGTGTAGATGCCGCCCTGAGGCCCGACGCTCGTCACGGCGATCGATTCTTCGCGGCCCTCGGCGAACGAGCGAAGCGCGCCAGTGTCCCGATCGAGCAGGCCGACGCCGACCTTCAACATGATGGCCGTGGCGCCGATCGCGTATCCCCCACCGACGCTGATCGCCACGCCGTTGGCCGTGATCGTTGGGGTAAGCGCATTGAACTCAATCTCGATGTCCGGATCGTCGGCGAAGGCGTCCAGTTGGGCTGTCCAATCCAGGCGCGCGCTGTCGCCTAGGTCGGTCAGCTTGAAGATGTCCGTACGAGTGACCGCATAGAGCTCACCGTTGTCCGGAGAAACCGCTACGGACGCGGCAAGCGGATCGCCGACGTCATAGCGCCACAGCTCTTCGAGTCCGGTGTCGTAAGCAATCACGTTTCCGACATTGTCGGAGACATAGATCCGGCCGCCGTCTTCGCTGATCGACGGTGTGGAGCCGGTCCCTCCCGTGAACTCGGCCGCGTTGAGCATTCGAAACGCGACTCCGCCGCTTCTGTCGTCGGCCAGCTCGAACGAGTAGATCGCGCCGAACTCCGAAAGGCCGTCCATCGTACCGTCGGCTTCGTCGGCCGCGGTCGCGGCAACGACGATCAGACCCGTGTTGGGATCGATCGCAAAGAAGTTGGTGATGACGGACCCGCCTCCAAAGATGACCTCGATGATCAGCGAGAAGAAACTCAACCCGCTCGGGGTCGTGCCGAAGACCGCGTCGGTGAGGTCATTGCTCGCGTCGACGACGAACTGGGGAAGCATCGGGACCTCGCTGACGGCTGGCGAGCCTGGGACTTGTCCCATCGAAGGGATTTGCTCGCCGGTCAACCGGTCGAAAGCCAGCAACACACCGTCCAAGGTCAGGCCGACCAACGAGTCGGTTTGCGGATGGTAGTTGAACCCGAAGGAGTGGGTGGTCGAGCGCACACCGGGTACGGGAACGGGCACGATGAGTCCCGTATCCACCCGCCAAATTTCGGTGCCGTCGGGCCTTAGGGCCATCGCTTCGGTGTAGGTCATGTGATAGATGATCTGCTTCCCCGGATTGTCGGGGTCGTTCAAGATCAGAATCGCCCCGCTGCCGGCGTTGCTTCCATTCCCTTCGATCGCCCAGTTGCGTTCGCCGGTCTCGGCATCGAGCGACACCAGCGAGACGTCTTCTTGGGGAAACAACGGGCTGAAGTAGAGGTTGCCCTCGTTGTCGTAGGTCGGCCCTTCCGGCACGAAGAAGCTCGTTTCCGAAACCCAATCGAGCTCCAGCCGCGGCGCCACGGCAACCCAGACATTGTCGGTGTTGTTGGGCCCCGTGTGCATGGTGTGGAACGCGTTGGGCTGAGGGATGATCTCGTAGCCGTAGTTGCCGACTGTCCGCGCGCCGTCCGGGGCCCACTGGGTGACTCCTGCGGGAACCTGCGGTTCGCTGGACGACGAGGATTCGGATGAGCAGCCCACACCGAGCAGTAAGATGAACGTTGATGCCAGAGCCGAGAGTGTTGCCGATCGGGCGTGAGATGAAGCGATCATGTTGAATCCTTCGGCTCCTGGTAGCACAAGCACACGAAAAAGCCGACCCTCCGAAGAGGGCCGGCCTGAACGTACCGATTGGGTTGTGAACCTGGATTCGCTTAGAACAAGAAGGGGTCCACGGTGAGCGTGTACTCGATCAGGGTCTGTGTCTCGGGAACGCCCTGCACGTAGATACGCACCGCTTGCACCCGATCGTTGCGAATGGTGATGTTACTGAATCCGTCGTTGCAGTCGATGGGACCGCCAGTGGCCGCTGTGGTGTCGTTGTTGCCGACGTTGAGGATCTCGACGCGCGCGAAGACCTCGGTGTCACCCTCGACAATGCAGTCGATCGCGACTCTGATGTTCTGGTTCGGGTTGCTGTTGTTCGGAAGCTCGAACTGAACGAAGTCCTCGCGGTCGCCGTCTTCAGCCGAGATCAGGTCGCTGTACACGAGCTCACGGTCACCCGTGATGCTCAGAAACTCGTCCATCGACGGGTTGTCTGCGCTGTCGTTGTCGAACGGCGCGATGAGGTCGAGCGGGTCAATCGGGTCGCCGCCGACGCCGCCATTGCCCCCCTGGCCACCAACGCCCGGGTCTTTCTCCACGTTGGCCATGCCGGCCTCGCCGCAAGCGACGGCGAACAGGGAAAGCAAAGTCACGCAAAGGATGGCTAGTCTATTCTTAGTCATTTGGTCTTCTCCTCATTTGGTCTGGTTGGTCTTGGTTGCTCGCGAGTACCGCGAGTCCCAGCGGAGCAAATCCGCCTTTCAACCAGCCCTACGCCGGGGACTTGCGCTTGGATTAACGGGGAGGTGTTTTTTATGGGGACCCTGGCGCAAAGGCCGCATTGCGGGATATAAGTGCTCATGGATCTGAAAGTTGGGCTTCTTGGAGGGGGTTCCTGGGGGACCACCGTTGCCGCGCTCGTCGCGAAAAATGCGCCTGTCACCCTTTGGGCTCGCAACCAGGCGACCGTCGACGAAATCAACGCCCAGCATTCGAACAGCAAGTACCTTCCTGGCGCTACGCTTCCTGAACGCTTGGTGGCCAGCTGTGAGATCGAAGAAGCCGTCGTGCCTGCCGATCTCGTCGTGATGGGGATTCCCTCACAGAACTTCCGCGGCGTGCTCGAACAGGTGAAAGCGCACATCCGGCCCTGGGTGCCTGTCGTCAGCCTCACCAAGGGTCTCGAGCTCTCAACGAGGATGCGCATGACGGAAATCATCAATGAAGTCCTGCCAGGGCATCCATCCGGCGTGCTCACTGGCCCGAACCTCGCCCGTGAGATCATGTCCGGCTATGCGGCGGCCAGCGTCATCGCCATGGAAGACGAGATCATCGTCAAAGAGCTTCAGAAGGTCTTCCACAGCGGTCTGTTCCGCGTCTACACCAATCACGATGTCATTGGCTGCGAGCTAGGCGGCGTCCTGAAGAACATCATCGCGATCGCCGCCGGTATGGGCGACGGTCAGGGCGCCGGCGTCAATACCCGCTCGGCCGTGATCACCCGAGGCTTGGCCGAGATCACGCGTCTCGGCGTCGCCATGGGCGGTGAGCCGCAGACGTTCGCGGGTCTTGCGGGCATGGGGGACTTGGTCGCAACCTGTACCAGCCCGCAAAGCCGCAATCGAACCGTCGGCTTCGAGCTCGGCAAAGGGCGGACGATCCAAGAGATCATCGATGAGATGTTCATGGTCGCCGAAGGCGTCAAGAGCGCGCCCGCGGTGATCGCATTGGCCGACGAGTACCAAGTGGAAATGCCGATCGCGCGCGAGGTCTACGAGACGGTTCAGAAACAAAGCGACGCTCGCAAGGCGTTTCGCGGGCTTCTGCGAAGCACCGCTGGCGCCGAGTGTGAACCGGGCTAATTGACGCCGCGATCTCGGTCGCCCCAATACTGATTTCGGAGCGCTTTCTTGTCGGGCTTGCCCAGGGGTGAAAGCGGCAGAGATGCTACGAAGTCGACGGACTTGGGCGACTGGACCGACCCCTTAGCCGCCTTGACCGCTGCCTTGAGCTCCGCGGCGAGCTCCTCGCTTCCTTGATGGCCCGGCCTCAGGACGACCACGGCCTTCACCGATTCGCCCCATTTTTCGTCGGGCACGCCAATGACCGCGACTTGACCCACAGCCGCATGGGCCGCGATCACGTCTTCGATTTCACGAGGGAAGACATTGAAGCCGCCGGTGACGATCATGTCCTTTTTGCGATCGACGATGTACAGGAACCCGTCGTCGTCGTACCGACCCACATCGCCGGTATGAAGCCATCCGCCGGCAAACGCTTCAGCCGTTTGTTCGGGCATCTTGTTGTAGCCTTCCATCACGAACGGCGCCCGCACGCAGATTTCGCCCGACTCGCCGTCGGGCGCCGGCTGGTTGTTGGCGTCGAGAAGCGCGATGTGGACCCAGGGGCTCGGGCGGCCGCAGGACGAAAGACGTTCGGGCTTGGATAGATCGTGCTCCGCCTTCTTGAGATGGGTGATCGCCATCGGCGCTTCGGACTGACCAAAGCACTGAAAAAAGATCGGCCCCCACTTTTCGAGGCCCTCTTTGAGGCGTGCAGCGCTCATTGGCGCCGCTCCATAGAACAGCGTCTCCATGCTCGACAGATCTGCGGTCGTGGCGCGCGGATGATCGAGCAGCGGATAGATCATGGCTGGCACCAGAAACGTGGACGTAATTTTGTGCCTTTCAATGGCGTCGAAATAGAGATCCGGCGTGAACCCCGGCAGGACGACGAAGGCACCGCCCGACTGAAGCGTCGGCACCACAAATGCTGCAGCGGCATGCGATAGCGGCGTTGCGATGAGAAACCGCATCTCTTCAGGCCACTCCCATTCGGCCATCTGCACGATCGTCATGTACGCCGCTGCGCGATAGGGCTGACGGACGCCCTTGGGTTTTCCGGTCGTACCTCCGGTGTACACGATGGTGTTGAGGTCGTTGGGCCGGATGTCTGGGGCAACCAGCGGCTCTGCCTCGAACTGCTTGGCGATCTCGGTGAGGTCTTCGCCAACTTCGGTGGGGCCGAGCGCGAGAAGGTTCTTCAGCCCAGGCACGCGCTCCTTGAGCTCTGCGGCGCGCTGCTGAAATAAGGCTGGATCGAACACCAGCGTATCGACCTCCGCATCTTCGAGGACATAGGCGTGGTCATGGAGCGACCCCATCGGATGAAGTGGCGTATAGACGACGCCAACCGCCATGTTCGCGAAGATCTGATACAGAACTTCCGCACGATTGGCGGAGATCAGGGCAACGCGCGCACCTTGCCGGACGCCTTTCGACTGCAACGCCTGGGCGAAGCGACTGGTCTTCTCTCGAACCTGTTTGTACGTGACGACCTCGTCTCCGAGGAATACGAACGGTCGATCGTCGTAGCGTTTCAGCCCATTCATGATCAGATGGGGAAGCAGCGGCATGTCGAAGAGAAGCTCGTTGGTCATCGTGGGGTCTCCGGATTCAATTCGAAGAAGGACCGTAGTCGTTCGTGCTCAGCTTGTCGATGGCGACGAGGCTCCCGTGTTCGTGGTAGTCCTTGCGAGGTCCGGGAGGTTGGGAGATGGGGCGTAGCGAAGATTCCCTGGTGGTGTTGGGCGGCGCGGCCGGCGCCTGGGGAGACAGCTCGTTTGCATTGCCCCAGCTTCTCGACTCTGGGCGCTGCGACTACATCTTCCTCGAAGCGCTCGCCGAGATCACGATGGCGATCCTGACGCGGGCGCGCCAAGAAGACCCCGCGCTTGGCTACGCCACCGACATCGTTTCCATGATTGGCCGAGAGCTGCCGCGCATCGCTGAGCAGGGGGTGCGTATCGTCACCAACGCTGGCGGCGTCCATCCGAGGGCGGCCGCCGAAGCGCTTCAAGCTACGGCCGCCGAAGCGGGTGTGGCGATCCGCATCGCCTGGGTCGAGGGCGACAGCTTGATCGATCGGCTCGATGAGCTCTCGGATTTGGATCTCGCCGAGATGAGCGACGGCTCGCCCCTCGTCAGCAATCCTGTGAGCTTCAACGCCTATCTCGGGGCTCGCCCAATCGCTGCAGCCCTCGACGCCGGCGCGGAGCTGGTCATTACCGGTCGCTGCGTCGACTCGGCGCTCGCGCTTGGGCCTCTCCTGCACGAGTTCGGCTGGGGCCTCGAAGACCTCGACGCCCTCTCTCAGGGAAGCTTGGCCGGCCACCTTCTCGAATGTGGGCCGCAATCGACCGGCGGCCTGCTGACCGATTGGCAAGACGTCGCGTCATGGCACGACATCGGATACCCAATCGCCGAATGCCGATCGGATGGCTCGTTCGTCCTCACCAAAGCCGAAGGGACCGGAGGTCTGGTCGATGTTCGGAGCGCAGCCGAGCAGTTGCTCTACGAGATCGGCGACCCTGGAGCCTACCTGCTGCCCGATGTCACCTGCGACTGGCGACAGGTCGAGCTGACCCAAGTGGGGGTCGATCGGGTCGAGGTGAAAGGCGCGATCGGAAGGCCTCCGCCTGGGACACTCAAAGCCTGTGCGCAGGTCGTCGATGGATTCAAGATCACCGCGCTTCTGATGATTGGAGGCCGCGAGGCCGCGGCCAAAGCGTCTCGGCTGGGTAGTGAATTCACCAAACGCGCCGTGCGGCTTCTCGAGCGGGATGGATATCCGCCATTGCGCAATGTCGACGTCGAGGTTCTCGGTGCCGAGAGCACGTACGGACCGCACGCACGAACCGCACACAGCCGTGAAGTCGTAATCAAAATCTCGATGCACCACGATGAAAGGTCCGCGCTGGTCGCGATCGTTCGCGAGCTTGGCTCGTTTGCCATGGCCGTGACGGGGCTCAGCGCCGGGGGGAGGGGGTTGCCCAAGCCGACGCCGCTCATCCGGCTGCGGAGCTACCTGGTTCCCCGCGCTCGATTTACACCGATGATCTACGTCGACGGCGAGCCGATTCGGTACCAGGAGCCGAACCCCCTCGGGTCCGTCGCGCGTCCGTCCGATCCAGCGCGCCGCGCCGAGCCGTATCCCGTCGACGACGCGGTCGAGCTTCCGCTCGTCGCCATCGCCCATGCGCGAAGTGGCGACAAGGGTGCGGATGCCAACATCGGTGTTCGGGCGCGCCACCCCGACTTCCTGCCGCTGCTTCGGGACCAGCTTACGACCAATGCAGTTGCAGATTGGTTTGCCCATCGAATTCGAGGGTGTGTCGAGCGCTATGAGCTGCCGGGCATCGCTGCCCTCAACTTCGTTCTACGGGACGCGCTCGGTGGAGGCGGCATTTCGTCGCTGCGCTTCGATCCACAGGGCAAAGCCTACGCCCAGCAGCTGCTCGATAAGCCGATCCACTTTCCGAAGGCTTGGCTCAGGCACGAGGCGCTCGCTCCCGTTCCTGAGGTCGAGGCGATGCGTTCGAGCGAACGGGCTGCTGTTTCATCTTGATCGCGGCACCGCCAGACGGTGGTCGTCAATACGGCCAGCACCAGTTGCTGACCTCGGGCAGGTCGACGCCGTGCCGGTGGGCATACGCACGACATTCGATCTGCCGATCGCGCAGCGAGTCTTTCACATGCGCGCCGGCTACCTGCAGCTCTGGCACGCGGTTGATGACGTCAATCGCGAGGCTGAAGCGGTCGATCTCGTTGTCCATGGCGAGCTCCAGCGGCGTGTTGATGTTGCCCTTTTCCTTATAGCCACGCACGTGCAGATTCGCGTGATTCGTGCGCCTGTAGGCAAGTCGGTGGATTAGCCATGGATAGCCGTGGAAGTTGAAGATAACCGGCTTGTCCTTGGTGAACAGGCCATCGAAGTCGCGGTCGGAGAGGCCGTGCGGGTGCTCGTGCTCGGGCTGCATCTTGAACAAATCGACCACGTTGATGAAGCGGATCTTCAGCGCCGGAAAATGCTCGCGGAGGATTGCGGTGGCGGCCAAGGCCTCCTGCGTGGGGATATCGCCGCAGCCGACCATCACCACATCGGGCTCCGCGCCTTGGTCGTTGCTGGCCCAGTCCCAGGTGCCAATGCCTTTTGTGCAGTGGTTCACCGCCTCGTCCATGTCCATGTACTGCTGATGCTGCTGTTTGTCGCAGACGATGACGTTGATGTTGTTCATGCTCCTGAGGCAGTGGTCCGACACCGACAACAGTGTATTCACGTCCGGTGGCAGATAGATGCGAGTCACCTCTGGGTTCTTGTTCACGACAACGTCCAAGAAGCCTGGGTCCTGATGGGTGAAGCCGTTGTGATCTTGGCGCCACACCGTCGAAGTGATCAGTAGATTCAGCGAGGAGATCGGCGCTCGCCAGGGGATCTCGTTACAGATGGCGAGCCATTTCGCATGCTGGTTGTACATCGAGTCGATGACGTGCACGAAGGCCTCGTACGTCGAGAAAAAGCCGTGACGGCCGGTGAGCACATAGCCCTCCAGCCAGCCCTCGAGCGTATGCTCCGAGAGCATCTCCAGCACGCGGCCGTTCGGGGCGAGCTCACCGCCATCCTCGTCCTCCGGCAGGTAGTCTGCGAGCCAGAGCTTCTTGCTGACTTCGTAAATTGCATCCAGCTTGTTCGAGGTGTTCTCGTCCGGGCCGAACACACGGAAGCGGTCTGCGTTGCGGCGCATCACGTCACGCAGCAGCCGCCCGAGCGGTCGTGTGTTTTCCGCGCGTATCTGCGCGGGGCGCTCCACCTTTAGTCCGTATTCCCGGAAATCCGGCATCCGTAGTGCCTTGCGGAGTAGTCCGCCGTTGGCGATGGGATTGGCGCTCATCCGGCGGTCACCAACAGGCGCGAGTGCCTTGAGCTCCGGCACGAGTCGGCCGTCTTGGTCGAACAGCTCATCCGGCCTGTAGCTCTTCAGCCAGCCCTCGAGCTGGGCGAGGCGTTTCGGGTCCTCCCGCACGCCGGTGAGCGGCACCTGATGCGCGCGCCAGAACCCCTCGACCCGATGGCCGTCCACCTCCGCGGGCCCGGTCCAGCCTTTCGGCGTGCGCAGCACGATCATCGGCCAGCGCGCGCGACTTGCCTTCCCGGCCGCCCGCGCCTTGCCCTGGATGTCGCGGATCTCCGCGAGGCAGCGTTCCAGCGTCAGCACCATCCTCGGGTGCATGTCGGCCGGGTCGTCACCTTCCACGAAATGCGGCGTCCAGCCATAGCCGCGGAAGAGTTGCTCGAGCTCCTCGTGCGAGACGCGCGACAGGATCGTGGGATTGTTGATTTTGTAGCCGTTCAAATGAAGGATCGGAAGCACTGCGCCATCGGTAACAGGGCTCAGGAACTTGTTCGAGTGCCAGGCCGTCGCCAGCGGACCGGTTTCGGACTCACCGTCGCCGATGGCGACCGCCACCAGCAAGTCCGGATTGTCGAAGGCGGCGCCGAAGGCATGCGAGAGGCTATAGCCGAGCTCGCCGCCCTCGTGGATGGAGCCCGGCGTCTCGGGTGTGCAGTGGCTGCCGATACCGCCCGGGAACGAGAACTGCTTGAAGAACTGGCGCATGCCGTCGGCATCCTCGCTCTTCTCTGGGTAGCGCTCCGAGTACGTCCCCTCCAGATATACGGGCGCGAGCACGCCGGGCGCACCGTGGCCGGGTCCCGCCAGGAAGATGGCATTCTGATCGTGCTCGCGGATCAGCCGATTGAGGTGCACGTACATGAACGAGAGGCCGGGGCTCGCGCCCCAGTGGCCGAGCAGCCGCTTCTTGATGTGCTCGGGCTTCAGCGGCTCGCGCAGGAGAGGGTTCGCCTGAAGGTAGATCATACCGGCGGCGAGATAATTGCATGCTCGCCAGTACGCATCGATGCCGTCGATTTCCGCTGTCGAAAACACGCGTTCTGAAACGTCGCTCATCGGAACCTTCCTCTCCAGCCAATAGGCCCAAAGGCACTGACGGCCAACTCCCCGTCATTACTAGAGCCACCGATCAGAGTCGAACTGATGACCTACGGTTTACGAAACCCAAGGTGCAGTCAATGCTTTCAAGGGGTTAGGGTGCCTAATGACCAATCGTGTCCGCTAGAACGCATTGAGGAGCTGATCGCAGAGTTGGAGAAGCTCATCCGTCGCTGTCCCGAGTGTCTGAAGTGCCCGACTGAGAAGTGACTCCTGCAGCACCTCGGCTGGCACGTTTCCTTGAGGCGAGGGCCCCGAAGTCTCGAAGTCATGGATGTGGCAAGGCGCGTTGTTTTCGTCTGAACACCGAGATTGTTCCGCCTCTTGCTTGGCAACTTGGGGGCGTCACCGGTCGACCCAAGACGCGTTCCCAGGCTTGGGCTCGCACGCCCTAGGGGGTGAGTCGGTCTCTCACGCCGGCAACACGAGTTCGAATCTCGTTGGGGTCACCGAAAAACACGGGATTGCGTCGCAGGACGCGGTCCTCTTTTGGCCTGTGGCACGCTCGTGTCAGCGAGTACCGCGCATCTACGCTTCTGACATGGTCCCTATCCGGCTAAGACGCGGGCCCAGTTGGGCCGTGTCGCCGCGAAGGGGGTCCATTTTGTGCGGGCGGTTGGGTATCATCTTCCCCTATGAGGCCGGACAAAAAGTTGCTCCTGCTTGTTCTGGGTACAGCCGGCGTGTGGGCCCTTGGAATGTTGGGTCTGTTCCTTGTTCTCCAATCTCGCGTGTCCGACAGCCTGTCCGACACAACAGCTAGCGGTAGTAGGCGCACTCCGCTGCGCCCATGGTTTACGGAGTCATCTACATCATCCTCGGAGTCGTTGGTGCCTTTCTCGTGGCGCTCCTGCTGAGCATTTCCTTGGCTGCTCTGAACGGCTCGGCTTTTTCGCGCCCTGGTCTCGACTGCAAGTGCGGATATGGGCGCGTCAACGCGGCGCTAGTCACTCTTGGAGCAATTGCGGGTCGGCTACCGTTTTTTCCCAGGGGTTCGTTCAACCATCAGCATGTTTTTCGAGCTCTTTCGCTAGACAGCCAACCGCGGCCCCGCGAGGCGCGGACGACGACGTTGAACTGAATCGGCCGGGAATGTCGGAGACTCTGGGGTGCCTCGCCTTTGACGTAGGGAAGAAACTGGGACTTCGCTGCCATTGGAGAGAGGAGAACGAGATGGCACCAGAGGCTACCCGCGAGACCCCGCGCCAGTTGTCGGGGCCCAAACCGAGAACGCGTTCGTCAAAAAGCGAATTTTGATATGGATGACAAACGTCGATCAGAAGAAGTCGAAACGTGAGCAATCCTAGCCCGGTGTCACGGCGCGGTGAGTCCAGCACTACACGCAGCTGTCCAGGGATTGCCGTCGTCGAAACTCATCTTGCGGCCATCCGAAGCTCGTCCCACTCTTCGATGAAAGCGAAAGATCGTTCCAACTTCGCGTCGTTGGGGTCACCAGCCCCCGAGATCAGAAAATGGTCTCGGGGCGTTTCATCATGTGGCGCGATCCGGACCCCGCTTTGGCCGGGATTCTTGCCCGCGCAGCAGCGCTACAGGGCTGGCGCAAGCTGTACCGGGTCGCAATCCTGACTGGGCGGCGCGACATAGTCGATGTTGCCTGATCGCTCTCGGACCGAGGCTTCAAGCGGGCCATGTGTGCATGGACCAAACGAATGCACTTGTTCGCCCCGATCGCGACAGATGGACATGACGTCATCCCGGCTCGGGCACGCGTCGCAGCACTCTTGTGAAATGGGGAGCGGGCAGGAAGTACACTGATGCATAAGGCCATAGTTATGACCGATTTCGTGGATCGCGACGTCCAAGATGACGGCGTCGGGTTGCGGTTCGCTTGTGTATGTTCCCCCGCTCCCCCAGCCTCCGACCGCGTGTACGAGAGTTATAGAAACGGTGTCATTGAGGGCAAGGCCAAGACTCGACAGAGCGTCAGAAAGCACCACGACGAGGTCAAACTGCTGCGACCCGAGATCGAGCGCTGCGCGGAGATCATCGAGCAAGCGGTCGCGCGCAACGAGTTCGCTGTAGCTGTCTGGGTCAAAGGGGATCTCGTCATCGTAGTAATACCAGACGCGCGGCAGATCAGCCTCGAGAAGGTTCGCGTAGCCAGCTGCCAACTCGCTGTAGTCACGTGCCGGAGTGCCGTGATACTCCACTCGGTCAAATCGTAGACCAATCAGCCCGCCCGTCGCCTCGTACAGTTCGATGGGTAACCGTTCCTCAACCATGCGGGTGGAAGGCAGTGGGTCCGCCCCACGTGTATCGAGCTGGACCAGCAGAGCCGAAAAAGCGTAGCAACTGTCGCCGTCCGACCCGAGCTCGGAACAAACGTCCCCACTGGAGGCGTCATCACCAGCGTCGTTGCCGCATCCACAGGCCAACGCCACGAAAAGCGCGAGAACCAGGCGTGCAGTCCTCGCCGAGAAAAAACCCATCACGCGGTTCTCCTGATAGACCACCAACCGAACATTCGCGGCGAGACATCCGGTATTCGAGTGAGTACCGCGACGTGAAGCGTACCGTCGACCAGTCGTTCGACGCCGCTGAGGTAGGGCAGCTTCTTGGGCGTCGGAAGCGTTGGGAGTCGATCGAATTTCATGCTGTGTCGCCTAGCTTACCACGAGGCTTGCGCCCCCCTCTCGATACGGGCCACCATCAGGAAGCCCGGTTTCGGCCGGGCTCTTTCTATGCGCGCAGCTTACGGCTGGAACTCGACGGAGCCCGCGTCGCATGCCGGGCCGACCGGGCGGTTCACGAAGCGTTGGTCCCCGAGGGGCTCTGGCAGAGACAGAGCGCAGTCCTCCAGCAACATCACGTCGATCGCTGCACTGCCGGCTTCCGGTGCGTGTGTCTCGGTGAATCCGCCATCGTCGCCCAGCGGGCCGAGCTTCAGCTCATCAGCCGCGACGTTGGGTTCATCGCTCACCTCGGAGAGGTTGCAGGTATCGTTGGGGCTCTCGATGTTGCTTCCCAGCGACTCCCAGGTCACCGTCCCTGTGCCCTCCTCGACAACTGCCCGCAACGATGGTGCCGAGCAATCGAAGCTCGGGCGAGTCGCCAGCTGCCCAGATCGCGCTCCCTTCGGACGCCTCGTTGTCTGCGATAGTCACATTCGCGAGCGTGAGGCTTGAGGGTCCCTCGAGAGTCCCCACCATGGCAATGCCGCCGCCCGTGTCGGCGACGTTGCCCGATACGGTGCTATTCGTAATGCGCTGCCAGAGTCCAGCGGTGTAGATGCCGCCGCCCCTCTCCGCCAGGTTTCCGGACAGCGTGCTCCGGAGAAGTGTCATCAGACCGATCCTGAACACTGGCCGGTCAGCAATGTAGGGGTCCGCGTTGTAGACGCCTCCGCCATCCCCAGCGCTGTTGTTCGCGATCGTGCTGTCGACGAGGCTCAAGTCCCCTGTGTTCCAAATCCCGCCGCCGCGTGCCGCGTCGTTTCCCCGGATCTTGGCTGGTCCAGACATACAGCTCACCTCCATTCCAGATGCCACCCCCATACTCGCCGTCGACCGCTGAGTTCCCGGAGATTGTCGAGCCGGGAGATCTGCGCACGGAGACCGAAGATTGCGAGACCGCCACCCACGTTGTCCGAGATCGTGCTGTCGCGAATCGTCAGATCGGACCCCTGATAGCTGACGGCCCACGTGCCTTCGTTCTCAGTGATCACGGTGTCTTCGATGATGAGGATCCCCGAAGCTCTCGATGGCGCTGCCACCGGGCGCCACGTTGTCCCTGAACGTGCAGCCTGCGATTGTGAGCTCGCCGGCAGTCAGCACGCCGCCGCCGCCAATCTCGGGGAGCTCGGCGAACCCGCCCGCGATCGTCATGTTGCGGAGCTCCACGACGATCGGGTCGGGCGGGACGACACCCGGGTTGCCCACGATAAACACGCGATGGTCACCGTCTCCATCGACCGTGAGCTTCCCTTCACCATCAAGAATGACGTTGCCGTCGATTCTGAAGCGGAGCCTCGGTCACCACCCTTGTTGAGCCGTCACAGAGGAACGTGTGCGGGCCGCCGCCAACGACGATGGCGTCGCGAATACCCTGTTCCGTGCAGGGCCAGACCAGCACGCCGCCGCCGCCCAAACCACCATTTCCGCCGCTGCTCCCCGCGTCTCCTGCCGCTCCTCCCGACCCACCAGGGTTGCTAGCTTCGGTGCCGCAGCCGCTGAGCGACAGCATGGCCACCAAGAAAGCAAACCTGAACTCTAAACATCGGTGGCGAGTGTAGATCGAGGCCTACAAGGAGCCAAGTTGACGCCGTGACCTGCTCGCGGAGGGGCGCATCACGCCGCGAGCCTCCGAAGCCCCTCCCAGGCTTCAATAAAGGCAGAGATTTGTTCCAACTCCAGGTACTTGGG
>CAVPIE010000016.1:0-28434 GCA_963704865.1 uncultured delta proteobacterium
GCTTCGCTCGGCCAAGTCGTAGCGGACGCCGGATGCGATGAAGGCCTTTTTAACGCCCTTTTCTTTTCGAACTTTGCTCAGGAGCTCGATCAGCGGACCGTGGTCGGTGACGAGGTTTTCGCAAACACCGGGGTGCACGCAGCTCAGGCGGCGGCAGGCCTTTTCGATGCGCTCGTCCTTGCACTTCATCTGGTACATGTTCGCCGTCGGACCGCCGACGTCGCTGATCACGCCTGCGAAACCGTCCATGCGGCGAAGGGCGCGCACTTCACGCAGGACGCTCTCTGCGCTGCGCGACTGAATCACCCTGCCCTCGTGCTCGGTGATCGAGCAGAAGCTGCAGCCGCCGAAACAGCCGCGCATCGTGACGATGCTGTGCTTGACCGTTTCGTATGCCGGGATGCCTTCTGTGTAAGACGGATGCGGGTAGCGTGTGAACGGAAGGTCGTAGAGACCATCCATGATGTCGGTGCTGAGGGGCTCTGCAGGAGGGTTGAGGTAGACAGCTTCGTGGCCGTGCGGCTGGATGAGCGGGCGTCCGTTGCCTGGGTTCGTTTCTTTTTGAAACGCGCCGCTCATTTCGCTGAAGCGTTCTTTGCTCGCTTGGATGTCTTCGTGGCTCGGCAAGAAGACGGGCTTTCCGTCGGGGATGAAACGGCTTGGTTCGATGTGCTCCCACTGCCCTTTGCGGAGCACGTGGGCTGTGCCGCGTACGCTGCGCAAGTCTTGCAAGGCTTCGCCGGCCGCGAGCCGGTCTGCGACTTCCCAGACGGGGCGTTCGCCCATGCCGAAGATCAGCATGTCGGCTTTCGAATCGAGCAAGACGCTGCGGCGAATCGAATCGCTCCAGTAGTCGTAGTGGGCGATGCGCCGGAGCGAGGCTTCGATGCCGCCGAGGATGATCGGCACGTCCGAGAACGCCTGCCGGCAAAGGTTGCCATAGACGATGCTTGCCCGATTCGGGCGCATGTTGGTGCGGCCGCCTGGGGAATACTGATCGTCGGAGCGGACCTTTTTCTGGGCGGTCAGCTTATTGAGCATGCTGTCCAAGTTGCCGCTGGTGATGCCGACGAAAAGACGCGGCGCGCCCATGCGGGAGACCTCGGCGATGTCGTCCCACTTGGGCTGGGCGATCATGCCGACACGGTAGCCGCGGCCTTCGAGGAAACGGCCGATGAGCGCGCCGCCAAACGCCGGGTGATCGACGTAGGCGTCCCCATTGACGATGAGCACGTCGAGCTCATCCCAGCCGCGGGCGTCCATCTCCTCGCGCGTGGTGGGCAGGTACGCGCTCCTGTCCGGCCTGCTCGGACCCCGAGCTCCTTTTCGCGATAGGGGGACGAGGGCCATGCCGCACCTTGCCCATCCGCGATGGGTCGCGCAAACGTACGGCTATGAAAGGCAAAGCGGAGCCTCGCCCCAACGCCGGAGATCGGGTCAGCTTCGAGGTCGAATCGCTGTTGCCTTCGGGGGAAGCCGCTTGTGGACGAACCCGCATCGCGGGCTCTTTTCCGGGGGAACGGGTCGTGGCGCGAATCGACCACGTCGGGAAGCACGCGACCTTTGCGACGACGGTGGAGGTGGAGCGCGGGCGCCCGGGCAGGCGTTCGCCCCCCTGCCTGCGTCACGTGGATACCAAAGACGGGCGCTGCACCGGCTGTGCCTTGATGGCGCTCGAAGAAGCCGATCAGCGGACCCTTCTCCGGGAGATGCTGCTCGCACAACACGGGCTCGAGGTCAGCGAAGTCGTGCCAGCGCCCGAATCGCTTGGTTATCGCTGGAGTGCGAAGCGCATTGCGTTCGGTGGGCCTGGGAAGCTGCGCCTCGGGAGCTTCATGCGGGGGACGAACCGCCCTGCCGACATGAAGGGTTGCCTCGTCGACCATCCGCTCATCGCCGCGGCCGCCGATGAGCTTGCCGAAGCTGCTCGGGATCTCGGTATCGCAGCGCACGACGAAGAACGCAAGCGGCTCGGACTGCGCGCCGTTTGGCTTCGCACCAACGGAACGCAAGTGCTGGCCACCCTGGTGACGAGCGAAGCGAATGCGGACGAGCTGATTCGACTGAGCCCTCGCCTCACGCTCTGCCACGGCCTTGCCGTCAGCTTCTACCGCGATGGCGGCAACGTGTTGCGGGGAGCGGACGCGACCGTGCTTCGTGGCATCGAAGTGCTCGACGTGAACGGCACAGCGATCGGTCCGCTTGGATTTCTGCAGCCCAATCCCAAGGTCGCCGAGCAGATGTACGACGACCTCGTCGACGGCATCGGTGGCGGACGCGTCTTCGACCTTTATGCCGGTTCGGGCGCGACCACGCGACGGCTGCGGGCAATTGCGAGCGAGGTCGTGCCCTGTGAATCGCATCCGGAAGCGGCGCGGAGTCTTGACGTCGATCCGGAAACGGCAGAAGCGTTTCTCGCGCGCCAAACCGACGCGGTCGATGGGGTGATCGCGAACCCACCGCGCAAGGGACTCGGCACGGCAGTGACCAGCGAGTTGCTTCGGCTTCGTCCGGCGCGCATTCACGTGATGGCGTGTGGACCTGCGGGGCTTGCGAAAGACATCGGGGCGCTTGCCCAGGGCTACCGGCTCGAGAGCCTGCGCGCCTACGACACCTTGCCGCAGACCCCGCATGTGGAGCTCATCGCGAAGCTGGTTCGGATCGACGACGCGGCGCCCAGGTGAAACGACTGCGCAAGGACTCGTTCTACGGAGTGTGGGCTTCGATCAGCGCATCGCCGAGTGCGCGGAGTCGTTGCTGCTCGCCGCTACGAGTCTGCTGCTCTTCGAACGCTTGGAATTGTCGAAACATCTCTTCTTTGACGGGTTCTGGCAGTCGAGCGTCGGCCATGGGGTAGAGGATCTGGTCTTCCTTTCGGATGTGTTGGCGGAGCAGGTCGGAGAACTCGCGCACGGTCTGTCCAAGGGTATCGCGGTCTTCCTTGGTCCAGGTCGCGGATTGTCGCGCGAGGCCATCGAGAACGCGGACGAGAGAACGCCCTAGATCGTGCTCGTGCAGCATGACGGCGATGGGGCCTGCATGGCGTGGGAAACCGTGCTCGCCCATCGCGACGAACAGAATGTCTTCCTCCTTGCCGTGATGGTAGGCGTCGGCGAACCCCTGAATGAACGAGACGAATCGCGCTAGCTCCGCTTTGTCGTCCGACTCGCTCCGGGGGCCCAGCGTGCCGATCCACGCGCCCATCGCATCGAGCGCCCTTTCGATGAGGCGATGCTCGTTCATCAACATGTCTGTGGCTTCCACGTCCGCTTCCTTCCCTAGGCTACCGAGCTGCAGCATCGCGAATGACCCGGGGATGGCAACGCCTCATCGGCGACAAGCAGGTAGCCGAGTGAGTCACATTGTGATACATCAGGCGTATGGATGTATCACACAACGCCGTGATCCCGGTAAAACCTGAGGAAGATCGAGCATCTGACGCAAGCTCGTCTCTGCGTCACTGGTTGGCCGCGGTCGATGCTGTATTGCGGGCCGTCGAGGAGACGGTCTGGCGGTTGCGGCGCGAAGCCGTGGACGCATGCCATGCCGGCCGCGAGGAGTGGTCCGATTGGCTGGGCGGGTTTCGGGACGCGCAGGGCGCTGTGCAGAGCTGGCAGCAGCAAACCGCGCGTCTGTTGAGCATTGGTTGGGTGCTGACCAAGGTCGCCGCGAGCTACCGATTGCACCTGACGCGGGCGGCGTTTGTGAGCCGGCGACAGGCCAGCGCGATGCTCGAGCGACTGCATGCGAAGAACGCGCAGCGGTTCACCGAGGTCTGCATTTCGCACGGCGGGGGTTTCTTGAAGGTGGGTCAGTTGCTCTCGTCGCGTCCGGACCTGATGCCGCGCGTTTGGATCGAAGCGCTCTGCATCCTTCAAGACAGCGTCCCGGCCGAAGACGAGGAACGCATGGTGGCGATCCTCGAGCAAGAAATGGGAGTATCGCTCGACGAGGCTTTTGTCGAGTTTGAAAGAACGCCGATCGCATCGGCCAGCATTGGGCAAGTCCACCGCGCCGTCCTGAACGACGAAACCGTCGTCGCCGTCAAGCTGCAGCGCCCATCGATCGACGCGGTCATTCAACTCGACATGCAGATCTTGGCGTCGTTCTTGGATGCAATGAAGACCTCGCTGCCGCCCGCGGACTACGAAACCATCGTGCGAGAAGTGCGCAGCACCATCAGCGCCGAAGTCGACTACGACGCGGAGCGAGCGCATACCTCCGCGGTTGGCGACTACCTTGCCACCTTAGAGGGAGTCCGCGCGCCGAAGCCAGCGGGCGCGTATCAAAGCAGGCGCGTGCTCGTGACCGAGTTCATCAGCGGGGAGAAGATCACCTCGACCCTCGACCGACTCGCCGAAGCACGGGACGCAGGCGACGAAAGCGCCCACGCCGAGCTCTCGCGCCTCGTGAACAAGCTGATCGAAGCATACGCCCGCCAGATGCTGGAGCTCGGGCGATTTCAAGCCGACCCGCATCCAGGCAACCTGCTCGTCGAGCCCGACGGCACGCTCGTCATCCTCGACTTCGGATGCTCGAAGATCCTCGAAGCCGATGCCCGCCGTGCTTACGCCCAATTGCTCCAGGCGTTCTTCGTGCAGGACACACAGCGCGTAAGCGAGACCCTTCAGCGGCTTGGGTTTCGCACACAAAGCGGACGGCCAGACACGTTGCTCTGGTTCGCGGAGTTGATGCTGGACGAGCTGCGCTCCGAGGGGAGCGCGTTTCGACGAGGGGCCTCGAGCGCGGCGATGATCGACGAGTGGATTCGTCTTCTACGGGCGGTCGAACAGGATCCCGTCGTGCGCGTTCCCGATCACTTCGTGATGATCGGCCGGGTCGTCGCCACGCTCGGCGGCCTCATCATGCACTACCGACCGACCATGGACCTTCAGCGGATGATGCTTCCGGTTTTCATGTCGGCCCTCTCTTCGCACTCGCCAGGGAGCAACACTGTGGTAGGAACCTAACGCGATGGAGCAAAAAGAGCTCATCATCCATGGCAAGCGCCTGACCTATCGACTTGCTGGCAAGGGACCGCTCGTGCTTTTGATTCATGGCATGGCGGGCAGCGCGACGACTTGGAAACAGGTCATGCCGGCGCTGAGCGAGCGCTTCACCGTGCTGGCCCCGGACCTTTTTGGGCATGGCGAATCGGACAAGTCGAAGGGCGACTACTCGCTCGGCGCCATGGCATCCGTTCTGCGCGACTTGATCGTAGCTCTGGGATACAAGCGTGCCACGGTGGTCGGGCAGTCGTACGGGGGCGGGATTGCGATGCAGCTTGCGTATCAATACCCGGAGCGCTGCGAGCGGTTGGTGCTCGTCAATGCGGGCGGGCTCGGCACCGAAGTCAATCCGCTCCTCCGGTTGCTGACGCTTCCGGGGTCAGAAGCGATATTGCTCGTCGCCTGCGCACCGCCCGTCCGGCGCATCGTCGAAGCGATCGGCCGGCTTGCGCTCCGCAGAAAGCTCGAGAGCGCGACTGTGATTCCCGAGCTCTGGCGGAGCTATTCCTCGCTCGGGGATGTCGAAGCGCGTCGCGCGTTTCTGCGCACCTTACGCGCAGTCATTGACCCACGTGGCCAGTCGGTGAGCGCAAACGACAAGCTGTACCTGGCCGCCGGAATGCCCACGCTCATCATTTGGGGGGAGGACGATCGCGTGATCCCCGTTGAGCACGCCTATGCGGCACACGCGGTCATCCCCGGGAGCTGGCTCGAGATCATCGAAGGCGTGGGGCACTATCCGCACTGCGAAGCGCCCGACCGTTTCGTCACCGCGCTCACCGAGTTCATCGAATCGACTCGGCCGGCTCACATCAAAGTGTCGCGCCGGCGAATTCTTCGGCCACCCCCTAGGGCTGGTTCCGAATCGGGTTAGGGAAGTCGAGGGGCTCGCTGGTAAACTGACGCGTCATGTCTGAAGGTTGTGCGCTGACCGCCACGATGCATGCGACGCCCACCGAGGCGCTCCAGGCGGTGGAGCACGCATTTGCGAAGGCGCATGTGTTCTTGACCGAAGCGCACCAACTCGGCGGACTGGCCTTGGTGGTCCACTGGGACATGGAGGACGACCATCGTCAGTTGCTGGTCGATGCGCTGCTCGAGGTGTCGATCGAGCTCGATGAGCGCGTGTTCGAGGCGCTGCAAGGGCCTTGGGAAGGCGTGCTGACTGGCTCGCTTCACGTATCGCTCGAGCACGAAGGCAGAGATAGCAAGGTGCCCGTGCCAGCGGTTCCGGGGTGATGCGGGCGGATGGGCGAATCGATTCGGGTGGAGGTTGCGAGCGTTCGTCGAAGGCATGCGCAGGCGGTTTTGGTCGTGCTCGTTCTGGCCAAGCTGGGAACGCATCTGGCGCTGGCAGCGCGGTACGGCCGGCATCGGGATGAGTACTACTTCATCGACTGTGGGAAGCACTTGGCGTTTGGCTATGTCGACCATGCGCCGATGGTGCCCTGGCTTGCGGGGGCGTCGACGAGGCTGTTTGGCGACAGCTTGGTGATGCTTCGGATGCCGTCGATTTTGGCCGGAGCGGGTGCGATGTGGCTCACCATCCTGCTCGCGCGTCGCTTTGGCGCCAACGTGTTCGGCCAGGCGCTTGCGGGAATGGCCCTGCTTTTTGCACCCGCGTACCTTCGCATGCACGGGATGCTCGACATCGTCGCGTTCGAGCCGTTGTTCTGGACCGCGGCGGCGCTCCTGGTCGCCGACCTCATCGACGGCGCCGACAAGAAGCGTTGGTTGCTGGTCGGGCTGGTGACGGGACTCGGGCTGCTCAACAAACACACGATGCTGCTCTGGGCGCTCGGCCTCGGCGTCGGGGTGCTGGCGACTCCGCTCCGCGCTCAGCTCAAGAGCCCGTGGCCATGGCTGGGTGCGGTCGTGGCTTTGCTGATCGTTTCGCCGAACTTGCTCTGGCAAGCCGAGCACGACTGGGCGACGGTCGAGTTCATTCGAACCATGGGAGCGACGGTTCTCACCGACATTCCTCGCCCACTCTTCTTGGCCGGGCAGGTTCTCTACTTCGGTATCTTCGCGCTCCCCATCTGGCTTGCCGGGCTCGTCTACTTCTTCACGGACGCGGGCAGGCGCTACCGGTTGTTTGGGTATTTGTTTGTCACCGTGATCGTCGTGCTCACGGTGACCGGCGCCAAGCCGTATTACTCCGCTCCAGCCTATCCCTTGGTGTTTGCCGCGGGCGGCACCTGGCTTGGGAAGTGGTTCGAGCCACACCGCGGCCTTAGAGCGGGGTTCACGGTGGTGCTGGTCGGAAGCGGGAGCTTGCTCGCTTCGTTCACGTTGCCCCTGCTGCCTCTTTCGACCGTGGACGCTGCGTTAGGAAAAGCGCTGGGTTGGATCGTCCGTCCCACCGATCTCACGCACGACATGCACGACGAGCTGGGCTGGGCCGAGCAGGCGGAGGTCGTCGCTCGAGTGTTCGAGGAGTTGTCGCCGGAGGAACAGACGACCGCCACGATCTTCACCGCGAACTACGGCCAGGCGTCGGCTCTGAACTTTCACGGTGGAGCGTACGGACTGCCGCGAGCGACGTCTGGGTACATGACCCACTACTTGTGGGGACCGGACGACGCGAGGACCGGGCCGGTCGTGGTGGTGGGTGGATCTGCGAAACAACTGGCGACCTTGTGTGATGCGCCCGAGGAGGCGGGGCGGATTCGGCACGCGGTCGCGATGGAGACGGATGTTCCGATCCATGTTTGTCGGCAGCATGCCTCGCTAGAGGCCGTCTGGCCGAAGCTCAAGCGGTATCGGCACTCGGGGCTGGAGTAGCGGTCACTTGATGAAGAGCATCTCTCGGTACTTGGGGAGCGGCCAGTACTCGTCGGCGACCATGGTTTCTAGGGCGTCGGCGTGGGCGCGGGCCCGGTCCATCAGCTCGCGCAGCGTTCCTGCGCAGTACTTCATATGCGCTTCCGTCGAGTCGAAGTGATGGTTCGCCAAGGCCTCCTCGAGTGAGCCGACGGCGGACATCATCGCATTCGTTTCTTTTGCGATCTTCTTCACGGCCGTGGATTCGAGCTCGACGCCTAGGGCCGACACGCTGTTGAGCGTGGCGGCGAGGTTCGAGAGGTACGACATGGTGGCTGGGTACAGGACGGTCTTGGCAAGCTCGACGACCAGCTTGGCCTCGACGCCGATCGAAAGTATGTATTGCTCGGCGTAGACCTCGTATCGGCTTTCGAGCTCGACCGGCGAAAGGACACCGGTGCGCTTGAAGAGGTCGATCACCGATGGTTCGTTCAGAACCGGCAGGGCATCCGCGGTGGTGGGGATGTTCTTGAGGCCGTGCTTTTCGACCGCGGCGACGTGCCATTCGTGCGAGTAGCCATCGCCACCGAAAATCACGTTGCCGTGCTCCTGCATCAACTCCTGGAGCACGGCGGCGACGGCTGCCGGCTGCTTCTTTCCGCTCGACAACTCGGCTTCGAGCTTCTCCGCGATCCACTCGAGGGAGTCGGCGAGAATGGTGTTCATCGCGACGAGTGGGCCGGAAACCGACTGGGAAGAGCCGACGGCGCGGAACTCGAAGCGGTTGCCGGTGAACGCGAAGGGCGAGGTGCGGTTTCGGTCGCCAGGATCCCGGTTGAACGGGAGAATCTGCGCGAGGCCGAGGTCCATCATGCCACCACCGTTCGACACAGACACCTTGCCGTCCTTGATGTCGTTGAAGACGCCCTCGAGCTGATCGCCAAGGTACACCGATAGGATCGCAGGGGGTGCCTCATTGGCTCCGAGGCGATGATCGTTTCCGGCCGTCGCGATGACCGCGCGCAAGAGCGGCCCGAAAAGATGGACGCCTCGGATCACCGCGCCGCAGAAGAGCAGGAAGTTGAGGTTGTCGTGCGGGGTGTTTCCCGGGTCGAGGAGGTTCCCCTGAGTCGCGTTTCCGATCGACCAGTTGACGTGCTTGCCCGAGCCATTGATGCCGGCGAAGGGCTTTTCGTGGAGCAGGCAGACGAAGCCATGCTCGAGCGCCGTGCTCTTCATGATCGTCATCATGAGCTGCTGGTGATCGGCGGCCACGTTTGCGGATTCGAAGTAGGGTGCGATCTCGAACTGCCCCGGCGCGACTTCGTTGTGGTGGGTCTTGGCGGGGATGCCGAGCTTGAAGAGCTTGTCTTCGAAGGCCTGCATGAAGACTTGAACGCGCCCGGGGATGGCCCCGAAGTAGTGATCGTCGAACTCCTGGCCCTTGGGTGACGGGGCGCCGAAGAGGGTGCGCCCCGCAAGGAGCAGGTCGGGGCGGCTGTTCGCAAAGTGCGCGTCGATCAAGAAGTACTCCTGCTCGGCGCCACAGCTCGAGTTGAGTGGCGCGATGTCGGTTTCGCCCATCAGCCTCAGGACCTTCTGGGCGGCTTTGTCCATCGCAGCGTTCGAACGCAGAAGCGGGATCTTCTTGTCGAGGGCCTCGCCCGTCCACGACATGAAGACGCTCGGAATCATCAAGGTTGCGCCGTTTTGGGTGTTCATCACATAGACCGGGCTCGTCGGATCCCAGGCCGTGTAACCGCGGGCGGCGGCGGTCATACGAAGGCTGCCATTCGGGAACGAGGAGCCATCGGGCTCGCCTTTGATGAGGAGACTTCCGGTGAACTCGGTGATCGCGTTGCCGTCGGCGTTGGTCACGATGAAGCCATCGTGCTTCTCGGCGGTGATGTTCGTCATGGGGTAGAAGATGTGGGAGAAGAATTTCACCCCCTTCGAAAGCGCCCAATCCTTCATCGCTGCGGCAACGACATCGGCCGTCGACGGGTCGAGCGGCGCCCCCGTCTGCACCGTCTTCTTCATCGCCTTGAAGGCACTCTTCGAAAGAGCTTCCTCCATGGTCGCGAGATTGAAGACGTCGCTCGCCCAGATTTCGCTCAGCGGTTTCGGCGGCGATCCGGTCGGGACTTCGCCCCGGTTGGTGACTTCGTTGATCGCCTGGAGACGAATTTCATTGCCGCTCATGACCGTTCCTTGATTGGTGAAATCGCCGGATCGCGTTCCACCGAGGGAACCTAGGACCGCCAGATGTCCAAGGAATGGACGCCTCGTTTCCATCGTGTGAATCCGGAACCGAAGCGGTCAGCTACGCTGCGTGGCGCCTCGGTAGACGAGTGGGCGACTGATTGCCGGCCGGAGATTCGCGATCGCAAAGGCCTCCCGAAGGTTTGGAATGTCCTCGGCGTGTCCCATGAACAGGACACTGTCTTCTTCGGCGAACGTGAAGTGTTTCTCCGGGTTGCGGACCACCATTCCGCCGGTCCGTCGAATCGCAATGACGAGAAAACCCCCGTCCCCACTCGATTCGAGCGCGCCGACCGTCCGGCCGATGAGAGACGATTGGCCATCGACCTCGAATTGTTCGATCTCGAGGCCAAGCACGCGGAGCTCGTGTTCAAGCCCAGAAAGGTCTTGGTCGGTGAAGAAGTCGACCATGGCCGGGCGCAGAATCATCTGTGCGGCCCTTTCGCCCGAGAGCGCGGAAGGCAGAACCACCTTGTCCGCCCCGGCCTGGATCATCTTGGAGTCTGATGCTGGGTCCTCGGCGCGTGCGATGATCCGGAGGTCGGGGTTGAGGTTACGCGCTGTGAGCGTGATGAAGACGTTCAGCGCATCGTCGGGCAAAACGGTCGCCAAGGCCCGGGCGCGTGTCACCCCCGCTTCGAGGAGCACCTCGTCCGAGGTCGCATTGCCGGTCAGTGCATAGGAACCCTGCTCGATGGCCACGTTGACGCGGTCGGCATTGATGTCGACGAAGACCACGGTCGCATCCGCGGCTTCGAGATCGGCTTTCAGGACCCGCCCAATTCGGCCGAGGCCGCACACGATGACGTGGTCGTTCAACTCTTCGATCGTCTTTTTCATTTTTCGGCTCCCAAGAAGTCGGTTGAGCTCCCCTTCCGCGATGAGCTGAAAGAAGCCGCCCAGAATGTAGATGAGCGATGAGCAGCCGACGACGATGACACCGACGGTGAGCCAACGGACCTCGCCCACGACGGGCCGGACCTCGCCGTAACCCACGCCGAAGATGGTGATCGTGACCATGTAGACTGCATCCGACAGGCTCCAGCCCATCAGGACATAGCCAAACACAGCGATCGCGCAGACCGCGCCAAGGACGAGAAATCCTCGTGCGATGCGGCGATGGGCTGGATCGAGGGCGCTCAACATCTGGGCGGAGTGTAGGAGGTCGGCGGCGTCTCAGCGGCGATCGGGGATGAGGCGTCGCGGATTTTTCCGGATGGAAACTGGCTGTTTACGCGCGGTACACAAACCCAAAGAGCAAGGAGGCCTCTTTGTGGGCGACGCCCCTACTGGACGACGCGATTAGAAAAGGACGACCGGGGCGAATCGAGGAAGCGTAAGGAAGTCGATGGTGGGGTTGGCCGCCGCTTTGGCTTGCAGGAACGGGAGCAGTTGGTCGGAGCCTTCGGACAGGAGTGCCGCGGCGCGGACCATGCCGGTGAAGGGGCCGTCGATGGGGCCGGTGAGGCTGTCCCAGTGGATGGGGACGACGCGGCTGGGGTTTGTGCGCTCGACCGACTCTTTCCAATAACTCTCCCGGTAGGCTTCGGTTTGGGAGCCGAGGGCGCCGACGCCCAGGAACACCAGGTCGGCGTCGTAGCCTTCGAGGGCACCTTCGATGAAGCCGGCGCTGCCTAGGATCAGCCATGTGCCCTTCGGATGGGCGACGTGGAGCGCGTAGGCTTTGCCGAGCCTGTAGTCGAAGGCGCCGACGGGCGGGGTGAGCGGTGCGTCGATGTCCGGGTCTCCGAGGGCGCGCGCGGCCATCTTGGGGTCGGGGAATTGAAAATGGCGGGATTCGATTGGAGTCACGGTGAACTTGCCGAGCACGATCGGTTCGCGGTCTGTGACCACACGGATCTGGGTTTCGGGAAGGCCCCAACCGCGACCGATGTTGGCCGTCGACTCCGAACCGAGGAGGAGCGCGCCTGTCCGCTTGGCGACCTCGGGGGCATCCATCGCATGGTCGTAGTGCGAGTGGAGGGGGAAGACGGCCGCGAGCTCGGTGACTTCGTTGCGCTCGAGGCCTTCGGTGATCGCGTCGAGGTCAGGCTCGATGTTTCCAAAGAGGACCCGGAGGGGTTTGGGGCGCGAGAACCAGCCGTCGGTCATCCAGGTCGTTTCACCGTCGGAGAACACGAGGGTGGCGGTGCCGGTGTAGCGCACGGTCACGGCGCCGTCGGGGATTGCCTCCGAGGGCTCGACCGCCCACGCGGGATCGACCGGGGGCGGTGGGTAGCTGTTGAGGAGGAAGGCCGCGGCACCGAGGGCGATGACGAATAGGGTTCCGAGGCTGAGGAGGATGAGGCGCGCGGCGCGGTGCTTCATGGCGACATGGTAGCCCGGACTCTCGTTCACTTCTTGAACTTCCGTTCGCTCGGCGCCGTGACGTCGATCATGCGCTGGCGGAGCCAGCGGTGGGCGGGGTCTTCGGTGAAGCGGGGGTGCCAGATCATGGTGATGGCGTGTTCCGGGATGTCTACGGGTGCGGGGCGGGAGGCCAGGGTCGACGCGGTGGAACACCTGCTGAGGCTCGAGGGGGCGGTGAGGACGAGGTCGCTTTGGGCGATGACTTCGAGGGCGGTGGCGAAGTGAGGGACGCGGAGGGCGATGCGGCGTTTGAGACTTCGTGCTTGCAAGATGCGGTCGACGAGACCTGGGCCCTCGCCTCCCGGTGAGACGAGGATGTGATTGAGGCGGGTGTACGTCTCGAGGGTGAGTTTGCGTCGGCCGGTGATCGCAGGGTGGTCGTTTCGAACGAAGCATCGGAACGAGTCGCGGAAGAGCGTCCGGCTTTGGAGCTCGTCATCGACTTGCGTCCCGAGGTCGAAGGGTTGGGGGTCGAGGAGCACAGGGTAGATCGCGAGGTCGATGTCGCCGGTTTCGAGGCTGTCGGAGAGACGCTTCGGCGTGGGGACGACGGCGAGATCGACCGACGGGGCTTCGTGGCCCAGGCGTTTGAGAAGCGCTGGCAAGAACAGCGCATCGAACAAGTCGGGCGAGACGATGCGGAACGTGCGGCTTGCATGCTCGGGCTCGAACGCTGCGGGTTCGGCAAGGGTGCGCGCGAGGCTGACCAGACCACTGCGAAGGGGAACGGCGAGGGCTTCGGCGCGGGGGGTGAGCACCATGCCGCCTCGGCCTCGGACCAAGAGCGGGTCGTCGAAGAGCGCGCGAAGGCGACGAAGCGTGTGACTCATTGCGGACTGCGTCACGCCCGTGCGTTCGGCGGCCTTCGTGACGCTCCGCTCGCGGGCCAAGGCGTCGAGGGCCACCAGGAGGTTCAGGTCGATGCGGTGGAGGTTGTCTGCAGTATGAGTGCCGCTCATGCCCGCATGGAACCAAGTCATTGGATTCATGTCAACCGAGGCCGCAGAGTGAGACCTGCCAAAAGGAGGCAGACATGGAAAATGCACAAAACGTATTGGTCGTTGGAGCCACAGGCGGCACGGGCCGCGCCGCCATCGACGCGCTGGTCAAGCGCGGGCACCGGGTAACCGCGTTCTCCCGGCATGCCGAGTCGCTCGAGATCGACTCGGACCGGGTAACCCTGCGGAACGGCGACGCGACCAACCCGGACGACGTCGACCAGGCGGTGGCAGGGCACGATGCGGTGATCATCACCCTCGGTATCAACGAGAACCCGATCCGTGTTCGTTTGTTCGGCGCGGCAAAGACGCCAAACGACGTGCGGTCAGCTGGCACGCGCAACGTGATCGCGGCGATGCGCAAGCACGGCGTGCGACGGCTCGTCGTGCAGTCGTCGTATGGGGTCGGGGAGACACGCGGCAGCTTGCGCTGGGTGGAACGACTGTTCTTCGGCCTCTTGCTCAAGCCGCAGATCGCGGACACCGAGGTCCAAGAGCTCGAAGTGCGGGACAGCGGGGTCGACTGGGTGTTGGCGCAGCCCGTGCATCTGACCGATGAGGACAGCGACGGAATGCCGTTTGCGTCGGCCGATGGGCAGGTGCGGGAGTGGAAGATCTCCCGAAAAGGCGTCGCGGAGTTCTTGGCGCTTGCAGCGCAGGCGCCGGAGTACGTCGGCCAGTCGGTGGCGCTTTCGGGAGCGGGGGTTTCAGCCGCGTGAGGAGCGTCAGCCCCTGCGCCAGCCCATGTAGGCGGTCATGATCTTGAAGACCGTTTTCTCGATCGCGCTGGTGCGCAGGGGCAGGGGCGCGTCGGAGACTTTCAAGAGCTGTTTGCCGAGGTTTTTGCCGGTAAAGAGGCGCGTGAGCGTCGCGGGGATTTGATCGAAGCCGTGTTGCATATCGATTTCTTGGATGACCTTGCCGTCTTCGACCCATTTGTTGAGACTCAACAGACCTTCCAAGGCACGGCCGAGGTAGTCGATGATGATGAAGCCTCGTGCCGTGCCGCGATTGATGATCAGCGAGGTGTAGTTCTTGATCCCGTACCGTTCATCCTCTGGGGTGTTGTACTCGGATATCGCGCCGCATAGGACGATCCGCGCGCGCAGCGCCACGTGCAGCAAGACCTCGTCGAGTATCTCCCCTCCCACATTGTCGAAGTAGACATCGACACCCTTCGGACAGAGCACGCCGAGGCGTTCGCCGACGTTTTCGTTTTTGTAGTCGATCGCGGCGTCGAAATGCGCCTCGTGGGTGAGCCAGGCGCACTTCTCGGGCCCGCCCGCAATCCCGATCACTCGGCAGCCCTTGAGCTTCGCGATCTGGCCGGCGATCGATCCGGTCGCGCCTGCGGCACCGCTCACCAGGACCGTCTCGCCCGCTTTGGGCTCCCCGACTTCGAGGAGTCCAAAATACGCGGTCAGGCCCGTGAGCGAGAGCGCGAGCAAGAGCGCGGGGTCGAGGTGCCCCGGCAGCTTGGTTGGAGGAACGAGGTTTTCCCCATCGGGTTCGAAGATGAAAAATTCCTGCCAGCCGCACAGGTAGTTGATGATGTCACCGGGCTTGAACTTCGGATGCTTGGATTCGATCACCTGCGCGATGCCGCCGGCACGCATCGGCTCCCCGAGCGGGACGATGGGCATGTACGTCTCCATCGCCATCCACGCGCGCTGTGTCGGGTCGAACGAGAGATACATCGTCTGCGCAAGGACCTGGCCAGCGGACAGCGCGGGCACGGGTATTTCGCGGAGCTCGAATGACGATGCATCCACCATCCCTTCGGGCCGAGCCCGCAAGACCCATTGGCGATTGGTACGTTCAGGCATGCATCCTCCTTGGCGCTCGCGCAGAGCTCGCGAGCACGTAGGGATCGAACACACGGATGGTTGCGTAATGCAAGCGCGCGAATCGAAGACAGCTGGCCCACAAGGTTTAGATCTGGGCTGCATCTGGTATAGGGGGGCAGTGGTCTGCAACATGCGCGCTCGATGGATCGGGTTGTTGGTCAGTGTGAGTGGTCTGGCGGTCTTCCTCGAGGGCTGTGGCGAATCGCCCGGGCTGAGTGCCTCGTTCGATTACGTGGTTCCAGCGCGCTTCGTGGTTCCCGACCTTCAACCCCCGGATGAGCAGGGGGAGTATGAGGTCTATGCCGACGGCCCGCTCCAGCCGGACACGTGGCGGGTGCAGCTCAACGCGTGCGCGTCGACGGGGTCGATCGTTGCGTATCGCTGGCGCATCGACGGCGCAGGGGTTGGCGTGGAGACGCGTTGTGACGGCTTCGAATATGATTTCCCTGCGGAGGGGGAGTATTCGGTCTCGCTCGTGGTCGAGGACAGGGGCGGCGAGCAGATGGAGCAGACCCAAGTCATCGTGGTGCGCGACCTGCTCATCTTTGGGCTCGGAGACTCGTACGGGTCGGGGGAAGGCAGCCCCGACGTGAACGACTTCGACGAAGGCGGCGTGCAGTGGCAGAACACGCGCTGTCACCGGTCTGCGCAGTCGGCGCAGGTGCGCGCGGCGCGAATGATCGAAGAGGCGGACCCGCACACGTCGGTGACCTTCGTGCACCTGGCCTGCTCCGGGGGCCGGATCCACCGGGCCTTGCTCGAGCCCTACGATGGCATCGTGCCGGACGGCACCCCGGCTGCCCCGCAGATCGACCGCGTTGAAGAGCTTGCGGCGGACGACGAGATCGACGCGCTCTTCGTGTCGATCGGTGGCAATGACATCAACTTCTCGAGCGTGGTCGAAGCCTGCATCCTCGGTACGGACTGTCATTTGGGCAATCCCGCGATCGATCCGCTTCTCGAAAGCACGGCCTCTTGGGCCTGTGGTTTTACCGGGTCATTCGAAGAGGAGTGCAAGTCCTACCTGGACCCGGAGGTGATCAATCCCGACTCACTCGATGCGCGAACGATCTTCGACATCGGTTCCAAGGCTGAATACGTCGACGGCGTGGACTTGAACCAGGACGGTCTCGACGACCTGGAGACCAACTATGATGCCCTCGCCCAGGCGATCGTGGGGACGCTTGGGATGGACCCGGCGCGGGTCTATCTAACGGAGATTCCCGACGTGACCCGCGACGAGTTCGGCGACCTTTGTGCATGGCCGACCGAGCTTCCCGGTTATTTCGAGAGCCTGCGCATCGCTGCGCAGCAAGTGCCCGGGGTAACGGAGGCGGAGATGGAATGGGCCAGCACCTACGTGTTGACCGAGCTCCGCGCCGCGATGCGGGCCTCTGCCACCAAACATGGCTGGCAGTTCGTGGACGGCGTGGACGCGCGCTTCGCTGGCCACGGCTACTGTTCCGACGTGACTTGGCTCACGCGTTTGCAAAACACCTTTCAGTTTCAGGGCGACAAGAATGGCGGGCTCCATCCAAATCCTGCAGGGTACGGCGCGTATGCCGATGCGATCGTCGAGGCGTTCGACGCGGCTCAGTAGTGGATGCCGAGACCGATGATGTAGTGATTCGTCCAAACGGACGTGGCCACCCTTCGACCTTGGATCTTCCAGGCGGGGGTGAAGTAGGTGGCACGGTATTCGAGGATGACCGAAATCCAGCTGGATGCGATGAGCCTGATCCCGACGCGCGCATCAAGGCCGGGGTCGACCGAGGTGTCGCTGTCGATGCGCGCGGTGCCGAGTGCAGCCAGGCCTTCGGCGAGCTTTGCCGTCGAGAGGATGAGGGACGGACCGATGGCGAGGTAGGGTTGGGCGCGGCCGTTTGGATGCGCTGGGCTTCGGACCAAGGGTGCGCGAAACATGAGGAGCGCGGAGATCGGGATGACGCTGACCTGGTAGGGGCTTTGGATGCCCCAGGATTGGATGAAGACGGAGAAGTCGCCGGCAACACCGAGCCACGGAAAGCGCCCAGCGAACCACCCGACTCTGAGCCCCCCAACGGGTGACTTCGTGCTCGAGCATTCCGCGCCACAGAGCAGGCTCTCCTCCTGAAGGACGCCGTCGAGCGTGACGGTGGCATCGGTCGTGACCGCTGCGCCGAGGTAGATGTCCGAGAACACTTCGCCTCGACGTGTTCGGGTGCGCGGATGTTTGGCGGCCGCTTCGGATCCGGTGGACTCGGGGTTGGCGGAGACACGCACTTGGCTCGGGTCGCTGACCGGGCCTTTGTGACTGGTCTGTGCGCTCGCGCCGAGGGACCAGCCCCCGAAAGAGGCTGCGGTGATCGCTGCGAGGTAGGTCAGGCTTCGCAGAGTGAGCGTCGGGTTGGCTGGATGGATGCGGCGAGGATACCTGGCAGGGGGGGTGCGGCCGAAAAACCCGTTGGCGCCAAGCGAAGCCCCCGCAGTCGCCATCCAATAGCGCTCTGCGATCGAGTGAGGGGCCGGTTGGATCTGAATGGACGCACAGGGGTGCAAAATTACGTGTGACGCTTTGTGTGCGCGGCAGTCACAGCTGTGCCTCGGTCGGGCGGCCGGAATGTCGAAAAACGGGGACGATTTGCAGGTCTGCGATTGGCATGCCTGATGCACGTATACGCAGGTTGCGAGGCACACTGGGCAGTGTGCGCGCAGTGCGAACGGAGGCCGAGAAATGCAAGCGAACGACTTCTCACAGCTTCTGGAACAGCTCGCGGGGTCGGAGCGCGATGCGCATCGATATCGGGACAACGGTTCGGTCGCGGAGCTGACCTACGGGGAGCTCATTGCAGAAGCAGACCGGCTGGCGCGAGGCATGCGCGGGCTCGGGGTTCGACGTGGCGATCGCGTTGGGCTCGTGCTGCATCGTGCGCGGGATTTCGTGCCTGCGTTCCTCGGCTGCGTTCGTGCGGGGTTCATCGCGGTGCCTCTGTATCCACCACTGACGCTGGGGCAGCTCGCCTCCTGGACGGAGACGACAGGGCGCATGTTGGCGACCGCGGGGGCGAGCCTGCTGCTTGCCGACCCGCCCGTCGCCTATACGCTCCGCGCGCTTCGCGATAAAGTGCCGTCCATGCGCGAAGTCGTCTCGATGGCGGAGCTGCCCGAGGGTGGGGAGCTGCCGCTTGGTCGCGTGAGCGATGGCGATGTCGTGTTCCTTCAGTTCACTTCGGGCAGCACGTCGGCGCCTCGCGGTGTTCGGGTGACGCACGGAAGTCTTTGGGCGAATGCACACGCGATCATGGTGGACGGGTTGCGCGCAAGCTCGGATGACCGCGGCGTGAGCTGGCTGCCGCTCTACCACGACATGGGCTTGATCGGCTTCGTGATGGCGCCGCTGGTCACGCGCACGCCGATCACGTTCCTCTCGACGCTCGACTTCTTGAAGCAACCGGAGCTGTGGGTCCGGACCCTGTCGGAAGACCGCGGAACGATCTCGTTTGGGCCCAACTTCGGCTATGCCTTGACCGCGCGGCGCACCGCGTCGACGGAGGGACTCGACCTGTCCGCCGTGCGCGTGCTCGGGTGCGGCGCGGAGCCGATCCAGCCCGATGCAATTCATAGCTTCTTCGAGCGTTTTGCTGACGCGGGTTTGAAACGCAGGGCGTTTCTATCGTGCTACGGCTTGGCCGAGACCACACTGGCCGTCACGTTCGCGGGGATGGACGACGAGATCAAGGTGGACCAGCTCGAGCTCGAAGCCGAACCGGCCGACGAGGATGTGTCAGGGCTAGATCTGCTGGAGCATCGCGTCCCGGTGGTGTCTTGCGGACGCCCCCTTCCCCGCCATCAGGTCTCGATCCTCGGTGAACGTGGCGAAGCGCTTCCCGAAGGTCGCGTCGGTGAGGTGTTCGTGGAGGGGCCCAGCGTGACGGGCGGTTATTGGAACGACGAAGAGGCGACAAACGGCGTCTTCGTCGACGGCGGCGTCAAGACGGGAGACCTCGGCTACATGTTGGAGGGAGAGCTCTACGTGACGGGTCGTTTGAAGGACACCCTCATCGTCCGCGGCCGCAACTTCGATCCGACGCCGATTGAAGTCGCGGCAGGGCGCGTCCGTGGCGTGCGGATGGGCAACGTGGCCGCGTTCTCCGTTTCGGGCGACCTCACCGAGCAAATCATCGTGGCCGCCGAGTACCGTGAGGGCGAGGCCGACACCATCGAGTCGGAGATCGTCCGCGCCGTTCAGCGCGAGGTCGGCCTGACGGTGTCGGAGGTCGTGCTCATCGAGGCGGGCTCTTTGCCAAAGACCACCAGCGGCAAGCTCCAGCGCTCGGCGACTCGAGATCAGTATCTCGAGGGCACGTTGGGGATGGTGCGTCGGCGTACGGATGCGTCGGCGGTTGCCTGAGCAAAAACCCGCCCGAGCGCGTCACGCCCGCCCTCAAGGCTTGCTTCGCGCCTGTTGATACGCTTTCCGCAGGACTTCGACCGAGCGGTTCAGAGCTTCTCGTTCTTCGGCATCCATTTCGGGCTCGATGACCTCGACGGCGCCCGTTCGGCCGACGATCGTCGGGAGTGAGATCGCAACATCATGAATGCCGGCGGCGCCTTCCTGCACGCGCGAGATGGTCAGGATGCGTCGTCCTCCTGCTCGGAGCGTCCAACGGAGCAGCGCTGCGGTCACCAGACCGATCGCGTGGTTGGTCGAGCCCTTCTTCGCGATGATCTCGTAGGCCGCATTGCGCACCTCATGTGCGATCTCGAGCTCCTTTTCGCGACTCCAACCTGGCCGCGCGCGAAGCCGAACCCCGCCAAGCTGGGCACCCGACCAAAGCACCACGGACGAGTCGCCGTGCTCGCCCACCACCTGGGCGTGGATCGAGCGAGGCTCCAAATCGAGCGTTCGTCCAAGCGCCTCTCGAAGACGCGCGGTGTCGAGCATCGTTCCGGTGCCGATGACCCGCGGGAGCGGCAGCCCCGAAGCCTCGGCGGCCACTTGCGTCATGACGTCGACAGGGTTCGTGACGATGACCAACATCCCTTGCATCGCGGACAATCGCTGCGCGATGTCGTACACGATGGTGGCGTTGACCCGAAGCAAATCGAGTCGGCTGTCCTTGGGGCCTCCCCCCTTGCCTGCCGCGATGATGACCGCGTCTGCGTCGAGCATCTCGTCGAGGGAAGCGGCGCGGACCGACGCGGTCGGATAGAAGGCCGCGCCTTGCGCGAGGTCCATCGCTTCACCTTCCGCGAGCCCCGGCTTGGCGTCGTCGAGGAGCAGCTCCGTGGCGAGCCCGCTGTGAAGGATGGACGACGCCACGCTCGCCCCGACCCAGCCCATACCCACGATGCCGATCTTCATTGGTCCCTGCGCGCGAGGGTACCGCTTGGCGCCTCCATCGAGTAGAACTATTGTCTTCATGACCGCTGTCAAACCGAAGTTCGCCATTGGACAGCTCGTTCATCACCGATTGTTCGACTACCGCGGGGTCGTCGTCGACATCGATGCAACGTTTTCGCTCAGCGACGCGTGGTACGATCAAGTCGCAAAGAGCCGGCCGCCCAAAGACGCGCCATGGTATCGGGTGCTGGTTGGGGGCTCGATGCACGAGACGTACGTGGCGGAGCGGAATCTCGAAGAAGACCGCGTGGGATCGCCCATCGAGCACCCGCTCCTTGGGCATTTCTTCGATTCGTTCGAGGACGGGCACTATGTCCGCAACCGTGCGCTGAACTAGCGTTTGGTGCGATGCCGAACAGAAATCGTCACGATCGAGCCTGCATGCTGGAGTGCCTGTGGCTCGCCCGCTAGACTTTTGGATCGGAGGTTGGGGAACCTGGCATGGCGAACAGCTCGACATCCAGTCGAATGGGACTCGTGATCGGTGCAAGCCTATTGATGGTCGCGGCATTCTTCGTTTTCGAACGCCTCGCCCCGCCCGAGGATGCTCGGACATGGCGAACATTATTCGAAGGTAGGCCAGTCCGTCGTTGACAAAGTGCGCGACCTTGCGGCGCTGACCACGGTCGAGGTCGTCGAGTCCACGACCGTCGACAAAGGCAACGACTTCGGCTGGCTCAACTGGGCGCGAGGCGACCGAGTCTTCATGTTCGTCGTCGCGAAGATCGGCGCTGGAATCGACTTCGAGCAGTTCTACACGGAGAGCTTCGAGGTCGACATCGAGTCCGGCACCGTTTTCGTCCAGATGCCCCCCGCACAGATCACCTACGTCGCCATGGACAACGCGCAAACGCAGGTCATCGACCGAGACACCGGCCTCTTCACCAAGGGCGACCCCAAGCTAGAGTCCGACGCAAGGCAGGTCGCCGAACAGGTCCTCCGAAATGCTGCCATCGAGGCGGGGATCCTCGACCGCGCGCAAAAGAACGCGCGCGCGATCATCGAGGGACTGCTGCTCGAGCTCGGGTATACGCGCGTGGTGTTCGGGCGCGGCCGGGAATCAACTGTGGTGAGGCCGCGCGGCTCGCAATTAAGACGCGTACAAGTCGGGCACTCATGAACGACGCATTCCATTCCGACTATCCATCGATCGAGCACCTGCGGGAAAAGGCCCGTCGGCGCATGCCGGGATTCGCGTTCGACTAGCTCGAGAGCGGTTGCAACTCAGACATCAACCTCGCGCGCAACACCGCCGAGATCCGCGAAGCGCAATTGCGCCCGTACTACATCGGCGACTTCGCGGGATCGAGCCTTCGGACCGAGCTCTTCGGGGTGACCTACGAGGCCCCCTCGGCATCGCTCCGATCGGCTTGCAGGGGCTGATGTGGCCCAAGGCTTGCGAGATCCTCGCCGAGGCCGCCCATGAGCACAACATCCCCTTCGTCCTGAGCACGGTGGGCACCGCTAGCATCGAGACGCTTTCCGGCCGACTCAACGAGGACAAGATCAAAGCCATCCGCGACCAGTGGAAAGGCAAGCTGGTCGTGAAGGGCATCGTCACCGACGAGGACGCCGAAAAGGTCCTCGCGCTCGGAGCGGACGGCTTCATTTGCTCCAACCACGGCGGTCGCCAACTCGACGCGGGGCAATCCACGATCAAGCCGATGACCGAGCTCGCAAAGAAATACGGGCACCGGACCACGGTGATGATGGACAGCGGCCTGCGATCCGGGCCGGACGTGGCCTGCGCGTTGGCCAGCGGCGCGAAGCTCACCTTCCTCGGCCGCTCGTTCATGTACGGGGTCGGTGCGCTTGGAAAAGACGGAGGGCTGCACACCATCACGATGCTCAAGCGCCAGCTTCAGCAGGTCATGGAGCAGTTGGGATGCGAACGCGTCGAGGACTTTCCCAGGCACCTCGTCTCGTGAGAAGGCGCAGCGGCGAGTCTCGGTCCGAGATTCCCCGCGAAAACAGGCTTCAACTGGGCACGCCTGATGGTCGCGTGTGTCGGTTGCGCTCAAGGCCAAAGCAGGAGAGGCTGGGTCATGCGTTGCTTATTTGGATGTCTAATGGGGCTAACGGCGATGGCGCTTGGGGCTTGCGACGGCAAGGGGGGTGAGTGCGCCGAGCCGTCTGACGTCGCGGGTGTATGGGAGTTCCGCGCCACAGCCATCTCGGACAGCTGCAGCGGCCTTGGTGCGTACACGTTTCCGGTGACGATCGCACAGGACGGAAATGCTTTATCCGGTGAGAACCCCGGCGGAACTCTTGCCGGAACCGTCTGCGGCGACCGGATTCAGATGAGCGGAAGTGTTCCCGGGCTGGGAGGTATTCCGGGGCTGTTTTCCGGAGGGACCACGACGGCAAACCTACAGCTGACCATCTCCGCGGATGGAAATTCCGTGGAAGGTTCCGACACGTGGAATTGGACCAGTGGTTTGCAGAACTGTGAGGGGTCGGAATCCCTCAGTGGCACACGCGCTGGCGACGACGTTTGCGACTGGGGGTTCGGCTGCCCGTGCCAGCGCCCGCTCGATGAATACTGCGAAGGCTCCAGTTGCCCCACCTATGAACAGGCCCTCTCCGCGGCCGAGACGTCGGCCGCTCAAGGGTACTGCGTCGGCGACTTCGGCGTTCGTTCCACCGCCGGACGATGCGGGGACTTGCGGTACGTTCACAGGGCTCCCCACGAAGAGCATCTCGAGTTCTTCGACGCTTCGGGGACGCTGGTGGCCGCATATTGGTGGACGGACGACTGCGGGCACGTTTGCCGAGGCTCGTGCTCCGTTAATTATGGAGCCCGCCCCGAGTGCGAGTTGGAGCAAGAACGAGACTTCTGCGATCAAAACGACGTGAGCGGGTTCGCTGATTGCGTCTATCCTTCGACCGACGATCGTTGCGAATGCTACCCGTTCGGCGATTTCCCGACCGAGGGCCCATCCTGCGGCCCCGGCGAAAGCTGCTCACTTCGATTGATCGAAGGTCCCCCGGGTCGGTTTCCACAATACGACTTGCCGGCATTGGACGGAAGCGACGGCACCAGGACCACGGAGTGTGTGGCCGATGCCGCTCAGCCCGATTTGCAGGGAGAACCTTGCTCCGTTCTGACGGAGTCCGTTGGCGACACGGTTAGCGCCAGACGAGACACCTGTGCAGCGAATCTGTTTTGCGACCTGCGGGGCGTCTGCGTAACGTACTGCAAACTCCAGGACGATTGTTTTCCAGATCCCTGCACGCCGATCGCCTACGGTCCGGATGCACCGATCAGCATCTGCGCCGGCGGTAGTGGCGTCCAGGGCGGTGCTGATGGATTCGGCGGATTCGCTGGAAGCGGCGGATCCGACGGCAACGGAGCGATCTGATCCACGTGGGCGCGACGCGCTCACGATTCAGACGCAACCAAATCGGGCAGTAAACCCGCGAGGGTGCTCATCTCTTCGTGGCAAAGGTCTTCGAACTTCATGCCTAGCCCTGCATGAACAGGACCAGCGCGACCAATAGGATCGCGAAGGCGGCCATTCCGTGACGGCGCGTCAGCGCGGAGACGCCGCTGTTCTTGTCGATCCATTGCGGGAGGAACAACATCCACGCCTTGCCCGACTCACGGTAGGCGCGGATCGACGCGTAGATGCTGTACCAAAATCCGACTATCAATAGAGCCAGTACGGGCTTGGACATGGGCGCTGATTACAGTGGCACAAAGCTCTGCTCGCCGGCAGAAAACCGCAAGGCTTGCTGCGCCCCCTCAGAACCCCGTCGCACGCGCGATCGCCTCGAAGCTCGCTGCCCGTTAGTCGGCCGGCGTCGCTGTGGCGATGGCCAATAGTTCGTCGAACCTGGCGCGGAATGCAGCGGTGATTTTTTCTGGATCGGGGACGAGGCCGGCGTCGGTGATCACGCCGACGCTCACTTTGCCGTCGTAGCTGAAGATGCTGACGCCGAGGCCCAGGTGCCCTGCTTGTGGGACCCAGCCCATGATGTTTTCGATTTTGCTGCCGGCGATGTAGAGGGCCTGACCGGGGCCGCGCACGTTGGTTACGACCGCGGTGGCGCGGGACCCGAAGATGTTGAGGCCCTGCTCTTCGACCTGCCGGGGCGTCACGCCAAAGAGGCTGAGCAAGCTGTAGAAGGTGACCGCTTCGATCGACTGCTTGATGGCATCCATGCGCTTCTTCGTCTCGCGAAGCCGTTGCGACCGGGTCGGCGATGCTCAGCGGGAGAGACAAGAAAACGAGGCCGAACGCGTTGCCAAGCTCGATGCCGCGTTGAGGCGGGCGCAGGTCCACCGGAATCACGGCCCGGATTTCGAGATCGCTCACATCGGCGCTGCGCGCGATCAGATAGTCGCGCAATCCGCCGGCCAGCGCGCTGAGCATGACGTCGTTGACCTTGGCACCCAAGGCTTTGGTGACGGTTTTGACGTCGGCCAAGGGAACGTTGTTGGACCAGGCGACGCGCTTTTGCACACCGAGAGGGCCTTTGAACGGCGTCTCCCGATCGGGGGTCATCAGCAGCACGCGCCCGACGATGCTCGCCGCTTCGGCCGCGGCGCCGGCGCCCTCCACGATGCGTGAGGGGTGGCGGAGGCTTTCGCTGCCTTCGTGCGCCAAGTAGCGAATGGCGTTTCCGATGCTGCGCACGGGCCTAAACACAGTCGAAATGAAATCATGCCGTTCCGGCGCTTCGGTTGCAGGTTCTTCCACTTCACCGATGGGCGCGTCCCGCGCCATGTCCATGAGGCGAAACAGAACCGCGTTCATGGCCGTGCCATCGCCGATGCAATGATGGAGACGCAGGACCATGGCCGCGCCGCCCGCGACGTTCTCCACCAGATGGATGTTCCACAGTGGCTTGGAGAAATCGAGCGGCGTGCTCGCCAGATCGCTGATGAGGCGCTGGAGCTCCACCATGTCGCCCGGTGCCGGCAGGGCCACGCGATGGATGTGCGTATCCAGATCGAAGTTGGGATCGACCTCCCAGTGGGGCGTGCCCACCGGTAGAGCCGGCTCCACCACGCGCATCTTGAACCGATCCAGGGTGAGCAGGCGGACCTCCAAGGTCTTGCGGAAGCGTTCGAAGTCGAGCGGCTTGTCGAGCAGCGAGACGCCCGTGATCATCATCAGATTGGTGGGCTCTTCCATGTGCAGCCAGGCCGAATCGACGGGCGACATCTGTTTGGTTTGTGTGGTCATGGGTATACCTTCATCTATGCGGGCGGAATCTTCAGCGCAGCGACGCTCCTGACGACTTGGAGAGTGCACGCTCGACCATCTTGGCCGCAACCTGCCCCGACTGCATGCAGGGCAGGACCCCGTCGCCGAAGACGCCCGCGCCTGCCAGGAACAGGTTGGGCAAGAAGGTCGAGCTCGGGAAACGGAAGAACATCGATTGGTCGGGGGTCATCGCGGGTCCGTAGAGCCCACCGTCGATCAAGTTGACCCATCCCTCCATGGCGAGCGGTGTGGAGAAGTCCATCACTTCGACGTGATCGACGACCCCGGGCAGTCGTGCATCGAGCTGTTCGAGAAGCTGATCGCGCAGCCGGTCTTTGAGCAGGTGAAAGTCTTCACCACGCTCCTCGGCTGGCACGTTGGCCCAGGCGCCAAAGATCGAATAGGGCGCCAGGGTGACGACCTCGAGCGAGGTCTTCCCCCTGGGTGCCATCTGGCCGGTGGGGTCCTTCAAGGAGTTTGCCGAGATGAACATGCCGGGCTTCTCAGGGAGACGACCGTGGAAAATCGGATCATAGAGCGCATCGATGTCGATGCTCGGGTAGTCCCAGATGTTGAAGGCGCCGAGCCCGACCTCCCGCAGATCGCGGTTCACACCGAGACCGAGGGCCATCGCCGAGATCGACGACTCGAGGCCGCGCACGCGCTCCAGAAGCTTCTTGGGCACCGCGTTCTCTGGAATGAACCGGCCAAACACGTGCCGGGGATCGACGGCGGCCACCACCGCATCGGCCTCGATGCGCTCACCGCCCCGCAAGCGGACGCCGATCACGCGCTCGCCCTCGACCTCGATGTGCTCGACCTCGGCGCTCGTACGGAACGTGGCGCCTCCTTGGGTCGCGACGTGCTGGACCGCGTCCCGCAACGTGCCGCTGCCACCTCGTGGGAAGGACGCCCCTTGCATGTAGTGGTAAAGGACTGCCAGACCCACGAGCGCCGATGCCCGGGATGGCGGCAACGCGTAGTCGCCGCACGCTGCCGCGAAGACGGCTTTGAGCCGGGGATCGGTCACGGCATGGTCGAGGAACTCCCCGTACGTCGCCTTGACATAGCGGAGAAGCGGCGCTGACTTGAGCCCGTCCCATACGTCCGAGAGCTCGAGCTTGCCCGTCGGCTGCAGGTGCTCCAGCACCTTGTTGAAGCCGCCAAACTCGCGGACGGCTTCGAATACCTTGTCGACACCGCGGACGTCCCCCGGGAACTGTGCGGCCAAGCGATCGCGATACGCCTCGGCGCCGCGGCACATGCGAACCTCGAAGTCCGGGAAGCGGTACACATCAAAGCCATCTGGGTCCATCTCCGCCATGAGCTCGGCGCTGCTGAGGCCGAGCGCATCGAGAAGCCGATCCATCGCTTGACCCGGCCCGCACTGGCCGAGGTAGTGCACCCCTGGGTCGAAGACATAACCCTCGCGCGAATAGGGATTGAGTAACCCGCCGACGTGGCTCGAACGCTCGAGGGCGACCACTTCAATGCCCTGCTTGGCGAGAAATGCGGTGGCACAGAGGCCGCCCGCGCCAGTTCCGACGACAACAACGCGATGACTGCTCATGGCCTCCCCTTCCTTCGTGGGGTTTCGAAGTTGGACTCTGCTAGTGCATCGGGCGTGCCAGCGCAGATCCGCAGGTTTCCGATGGTCTCACAGAACAGAGACCGAAAAATCTGCGTTTGGGCCGGAGGAGGCGCAAGGGGTGCGGGGGGGGTGCCGGGTCGGGCCGGGTGACAGAGCAGTCTACTGCTTGAGTAGCCAAGCCACCCGCTCGTACGACCAGGCGTAGTGCACGGCGACGAGGGCGGCGAACCCGACCGCGAGATTCGGCCTGCCGACAGCCTTGAACGCATAGGTGCCGGCGCCAAAGACAAGAAGCTCTAGCGCCAACCTCGCCATCCCCGGAACCTTCACGATGCCCTGCCCGCCGCGGCTTGGATCGTTGGGAACCGCGACGAAGCCCAGCGAGCGAGCGTGCCGATTGCGGTGATGATGAGGCGGGGGAGCTGAGCGCGGCCGGCTTCAGACGCGGCGCAGACGGTACCAGTGCTCGTCCGGGCGCAGCAACCACTGCATCGGCTTCGGCAGGCGGAAGTGCGAGGGCTCGACGTGCGTGATGTTCCAGTCTGGAAAGGCGCGTTCGATCTCCGGTCGGCTTGCGCCGCGGATCAATGGACGCCTGCGCTTCGGCCACACGAGGAGCAGCACCGTTGCGTCGGGCGCGGCGATCGCGGTGATCCCTCGCCCCATCGCCCTTTGCCCGGCGTCGTCGAAGTCGTGAAACGTGCCGGAATCGAGCACCAGGCGAAAACCGGTTTCGACGTTCGCTTGCTCGAGCTTCGTGACGTCGCCTTGGACGAGCTTCACGTCGACCCCCGCCATCGTGGCGCGTTCGCACCCTCGACGAATCGCCTTGTCGACAATGTCGATGCCGGTGACTTGCCAGCCGCGTTTGGCAAGCTCGACGGCCCAGATTCCACTTCCGGTCCCGATGTCGAGCGCCGATCCGTACGGCGGTTGCCGTCCTTCCTCTTCGCGCTCGAACAACTCGGCAACCTTCGCGACGAAGGGAGGATCGCGCG
>CAVPIE010000017.1:0-103439 GCA_963704865.1 uncultured delta proteobacterium
CACACGAGCTGCGCACGCCATTGACTCTGATTCTGTCGCCAGTCGACGAGCTGCTCGCAAATATGCGTCCAGGCGCCGAACGCGATGCGCTGAAGGTTGTGCGACGCAATGCGACCCGGCTCCTCCGAATGATCGACGACTTGCTCGACCTGGCGAGGCTCGAAGCAGGGGGACTACGCTTGCGCGTCTCGCAGGTCGACGTTGCCAAACTTGCCGAACAAGTGACAGGAAACGCTCTGCCAACCGCGACGTCCAAGGGCATCGAGATGGGTTTTTCTACGGAAGGCGAGCCAAGCAATGTGTTCGGCGACCCGCATCGAATCGAAATCATCCTGACGAATCTCGTTGGAAACGCGATCAAGTTCACGCCATCGGGAGGTCGCATCCAGGTCTCGGTGTTCCACAACTCCGCTGGAACTTCCGTGGATGTGACCGACACTGGGCCGGGGATCTCGCGCGAAGAGCAGCAGCGCGTCTTCGACCGCTTTCACCAGACGGAAACGTCCGAGCGGCGCAGCCAAGGCGGCGTGGGAATCGGGCTCGCGCTGGCGCACGAGCTCGCTCAGCTCCACGGTGGCTCGCTAACGCTCCAGAGCACTCTAGGTCAGGGCTCTACATTTACTCTGTTCTTGCAGAGCGGAAAGGATCACTTTCACACCGAGGTCACGGAACGCCGTCAACTCCAGACGGAGCTGCATCCCGGACGCCGCGTCGATGACCGGCGCACCCAGGTTCCGTCGCGTGACATGGAAGTGGCTACCCTCGAGTTGCGCAAGAGCCAAGCTCCTCCCGAGCGTGTCGTTCTCGACCGGGGTCGACGTCCCCGAATCTTGGTGGCCGAAGACGAGGACGATCTTCGTGGGTTCATCGTAGGGGTCCTCAAGGGCAACCACATCGTCGACGCCGCAAAGAACGGGACCGAGGCGCTGGAGCTTCTGAAGCAGAACCGGCCGGACTTGGTGCTGACCGACGTGATGATGCCGGGAGTGAGCGGCCTGGATCTGACCCGCGCGATCAAAGGAGACCCCTCCCTGCGTCACATTCCCGTGATTCTGCTCACCGCCCGTGGGGAAAACGAAGCGGCGCTCGAGGGCTATGAGGCCGGCGCCGATGAGTTCGTGTCGAAGCCATTTCACACGAAAGTGCTGCAGGCGCGCATTCGCGCCCATCTCAAGATGCGCGGCCTGAGCTTGCAACTTGCCGATCAGGCGCGCCTCGCATCGGCCGGGACACTGGCTGCGGGCCTTGCACACGAGGTGAAGAATCCGCTCAACGCAGCGATAAATGCCGTGAAGGTCCTCGAGAAAGGCGGCTCTTCGCGAGTCTCGAGCGAGAAGCTGATGGGTGTGGTGATCGATGCTCTGACTCGCATTGACAGCATCATCTCTGCGCTCGACGCGCATGCGCGTCCGGCGGACGGCGATGACCTCGCGCCTTGCAACGTCCGGAAGGCGATCGAGTCGACCCTGAACCTGCTCGACCACAAGCTCAGGAATCGGGTCACCGTGCATCAGAGCTACGGGGCGAGTGGCGACGTGTTCGCATCCGCCCGGGCGTTCAATCAGGTGTTGCTCAATCTCGTCGACAATTCGATTCGCTCGGATGCCAAAAACATCTGGATTGAGCTGGAACAGACCGACAAGACCATATCGGTGGCTGTCGCGGACGATGGGCCCGGGGTTCCACCCGACGTCGTGCATCGTATTTTCGACCCCTTCTTCACCACTCGGGTCGAAGGCGAGGGAACCGGGCTCGGGCTCCATCTCAGCCGGCGAATCGCGCAGGAGTGCGGCGGAGAGCTGAGGTACGAACCCCGGCCTGGCGGCGGGGCGCGCTTCGTGATGGAGATTCCGGCGATGGGGTTGGCGGCCTGATTCGCGGGGCGTCCGCGCCCCGACTGGAGGTCAAACGGCGTCGCGACCACCAGCAGGGTGAGGTGGCTCACAGAACGTGCCGAGGGCTGGATGACCTCATCGCACCTGCTCAAACGTTCGACCCCTTCTTCGGCAACCGCGTGGGGCGATGGCAGCGGCTTCGGCGTCACGTGAGCCGAAGAATCGCCAAGGGCTGCGGCGGTACGCTAAGCTGTAAACAGAGGCCCGGGGGAGGGGCTCGCTTCGTGATCAAGACAACCGCCAGGGGGATAGCGGCATGACAGCGCACGTACTATTCGTCGATGACGAAGAGCCAAATCTGATCGTCTTTGAGGCGGTCTGTGGTGATGTCTTTCCGGTCCTGACAGCGTCGAGCGCGGCGCAGGGGCTTCAGCTCATGGAGGAGCACGAGATTGGGGTCGTGCTCACCGACCAACGGATGCCGGGGATGACGGGGATCGAGCTTCTCGAGAAAGTCGAAGTCGAGTACCCCGATGCGATTCGTCTTTTGATCACGGCCTACTCGGATCTGCAGGCGGCCGAAGATGCGATCAACCGCGGGCACGTGCGGCGCTACATGCGCAAGCCGTGGGAGCCAGAGACGTTGCGGGCCGAGCTGCGCGATGCGATCGACCTCTACTCACTCAATACGCGGGTCCGCGAGCTCGAGCAGCGTTTGCTGGAATCGGAGCGCGCGTATTCGTTCAGCGTCGTGGCCGGAGGGCTTGCCGACGAGCTTCGCAATCCGCTCGGCTGGATTCGCAACAACCTGACGGTCATCGAGACCTCGGTGAGAGCCGCGGCGGCTACGCTCGCCGATCCGAGCCCGAACTTGACGCGCGCGCGAGGTACGCTTGCGCAGGTCGAAAGCGCGGTCGGCGATGCGCGTGACGGGGTGAAGCGCATTTTGGAGCTCACCGAAAAGATGGCGCAGGCGCCGGAGGAAGCGGCCGTCGAGGTCGTCGACTTGGCGGATGCGGTTCGCGTGGCCCTTCGCAAGGCGGAGAACAGCGGGCTTCGGGGTCGCGCCCTGATCGAGGTGGCCACCGGCGTCGAGCCCAAGGTCATGGCGACGCGCACCAACATCGTGCACATCGCCCTGAACTTGTTGGCGAATGCGATTCAGCGGGCGGCGGCACGGCCGGGCGGCCAAGGCGTTGTACGGGTGACGACCGCCATGCTTGGCGACGAGGCCGTGCTCGACGTCTCAGACAATGGGCCTCCGCTCTCGGCCGAGCAGATGGAAACCGTGTTCAAGCCGTTTGGCGTCGGTGGACGCTTGCATGGCGCCGGTGTCGGCTTGGCGATTTCGAAGCGCATCGCCGAAGAGCTTGGTGGCCGAATCCAAGTGAGCGCGACCGACGATCAGGAAATGCTGTTTCGGCTGATCCTGCCTAGCGTCCCGAGCGGAACCAGCGGAACATGATCGCGGGGGCGAGGCCGGTGGTGCACGAGTTCGGGCTCATCTTCGACGAGAACGCCTGGCCGCTGGCTTATGTCCGGTTTCCTTCCAAGCCACTGAGCGATGACGGTTTCGAGTATTTCATCGAACGGTACACGGCGATGGTCGAGCGGCGAATCCCTTTCGCGACCATTCTGGACTCGAGGGGCCTTACGACTGCAATCACGGCCCACCAGCGAAAGCGATTGACTGAGTGGTTCGAGGTGACCGGAGAGCTCGCGGGCCAGTATCACTTCGGGATTGCGGTGCTGATCAACAACGCGCTCATTCGCGGCGCCCTCAAGGCCGTGACCTGGGTGAAGCCCGTTCCGGTGCCGATCATGCCGTTTGGCTCGATTGCGGATGCGGCCCCCTGGCTGCGTGACATCTTCGGTGAACGGCGGATCCCGATGACGCCCGCAATTGAGATGCTGCTCGCAGGGCGCAGCTAGCACGCTGGGGACGAACGCCTGCTACTTCACAGCGTAGCCGGCGGCGCGGACGACGGCTTCGAGGTCGGACGTGCCCGCCGAGCCCTCGACCATCGCTTGACTGGGCTCGAGGGTGACCATGGCCGAGGTGACGCCTTCGGCGTGGCGCAGGGCGCGCTCGAGCTTCCGGACGCAGTTGTTGCACGTGAGGCCTTCGACCTCGAGGGTGACGACGGCAGGACTGGCAGGCGCGCTGCGCCGGAGCCATGCGCTTCGGAGGTCATCAACGACGAAGTAGACGAAGAGGCCCCCGAGCAGCACCGCGGACACCCAGGCCCACCAGGGTTGGCCGTGTTCGTGGGCCATGCCGCCGAGCGCTTCGAAGGGGATGAAGGCATCGTACACGTAGGCGAGCCCGACGCTTCCGATGACGACGGTGGCGAGATACACGCCGAGGACGCGGCCGCCAAAGGCCCGCTTCACCGCGCCGATGGTGGCGATGTTGGTGGCCGGGCCCGCCATCAGAAACACGAGGGCCGCGCCCGTGGGCATGCCCTGGGCGATCAGCGCAGCCGCGATGGGAACCGATGCGGTCGCGCAGACGTAGAGAGGCAGGGCAATTGCGAGGGCGGCAAGGCCCGAAACAGCGGGATGGACGTTGGACCAACCGGCGATGACGCCCGGCGGAATCCAAACCGTGATGGCGGCCGATGCCACGACGCCGAAGACGATCCACTTCCAAATGGGCCGGATCACGTCCACCATGTGCTCGAAGAAACCGACCGTGCTCTGCGGAGCTGGCGCTTCTTCGAATCCCTCGAGGCCTCGCGCCTCGGTGTGTAGCGATTCGGTGACCGCACCGCCCGCGAGCCCCATCACGAGCGCGCTCACGCATTTGAAGACCGTGAACGGCCAACCCAGAAACGAAGCGCTCACCAGCAGCGAGTCGACGCCGGTTTGCGGCGTGCTGATGAGAAAGCCGACCGCCGCGCCATCGCTGGCGCCGTCCTTCTTGAGGCCGAGCCCTGCGGGAATGACGCCGCAGGAGCACAAGGGCAACGGCACCCCCAGCGCAACGGCCTTGGCAACGCCGCCGTAACCGCGGAACTGACGCCGCGCGAAGTCGCGAGGCAGCAGGACGTGGAGCGCACCGGCGGCCGCGGCTCCCAGAAGAAGCCAGGGCGAAAGCTGCAGCCATACCTGCCAAACCGCGTCGAGCATGCGAGGGATATGGGTCTCCGCCGGCTGCCGCGCAATCCCCTAGAGCGAGGCGTCGAGCAGATTGCCGCCCGCCTCTAAGGTGCTGCGCAGCGTGTCGATCAAGTACGTGTTGGCCGACTTCGTGCAGGTCGCCGCCAACCAAAGCCCAGCGCTGCGATCTTTGGCTGAGACGCTCTGTAGTCTCAGTCGGTTTCCTCCGTGGAGAGTGTCCCTCTTGGGGGGAGGAGGGCTCGGAGGTGCATGGCGGCGGGGGCGGGGGTGCCTCGCAGCCAGGCGACGCCGCCCTTTTTGAAGCGGAGCCACTGGCCGTCGGCGTTGCCGGTGGTGAGGAGGGAGAGGGCGTCGCTCATCCAGGGCTCGTGTCCGACGCAGGCCACGTGCTCCCCTTCGAGCGAGGCGAAGAACTCCGGATGCGGCGGGCCGGCCAGGCCCTCGACCTCGACCAAGGCCCCATCGTTGAGAGGGGCGAGGAGCTCGGCGGTCTGGATCGCGCGGAGCCACGGGCTGTGGTAGACGCGGTCGAATCGAAACCCCGAGCGCGCGAGACTCCGAACGACCAACTTGAACCGGGCTCGGCCTTTGTGGGTGAGCGCACGTTCGACATCGGGCAACTCTCCGGTTCTTTCCTCTGCGATCGCGTGGCGTATTAGGAATAGGTCCATACTTCGTCATTCCTCTTCGAAGCCAGTGAGCTTCAGGCCAGATTGTTTCACGAGCCGTTGCTCGCGTTCGAGGTCTGCGCGCGCGAGCGGGTGAGCGTCGAGCCACTGTTCGTTGAACGTGAGCTTGAGCTTGATGCCGTCGGCGCTGAGATGCGGAAGCGAGACGACTTCCGGATCGCGGTTGCGATTGAGGAGCACTGCAAGCCGAAGCAATGCACAAAGACGCATGGCGGTCATGCGAAGCTCGGTCGGAAGCGCCTCGAAGAACGAATCGTCGAGCTTTCGACGATGGCCGCGAACCAGTGCCGCAACCAAGGCCTGCTCGTCGCGCGAGAAACCCGGCAGGTCAGAGGAGGCGACCAAATAGGCGCCGTGCTTGTGATGCCCGGTGTAGTTCACGGCCAGGCCAATCTCGTGAAGCTGCGCCGCCCAGGCGAGCGCATGCGCGGCGTCGACCGATTGCAGGTCCCAATCTTGCGCGACCTGGCCCAGCAGGCCTAGCGCCGTGGCTTGGACGCGGTCGGCGTGGCCCTGGTCGATGGAATATCGGTTGCAGAGCATGGCAATCGTGCGGTCGCGGGGGTCTTCGTCCTGGATGCGGCCGAGCATGTCGTACAGGAGACCCTCGCGAAGCGCCGTGGGGGAGACCCACATCTCCTCGATGCCGAGCTGCTCGAACACCGTGCTTAGGATGGCCACCCCTCCGGCAAGAACCGGCCGACGATCGGTATCGAGCGCTGGAAGCTCGAGCTTGTCTAGCCGGCCCGCGGTGACCATGGCTTGCTCGAGCTTTGCGAGCCCTTCGGCGGTGATGGTACCGTGGGCCCAGCCTGCTTCGTTGAGAATGGCCGCAACGGAGCGAATCGTGCCCGAAGCACCGTAGGCGCGATCCCATCCAGCAATGCGCAGCGGCATTTCGACCGGCTGAAGCTCGAGGCCGGCGGCGAGCTTGGCTTTGTTGAAGCGTTTGCGAGTGATTTTGCCGTCGCCGAAGAACTGCTTCGTGAAGCCGACGCAGCCCATGTACATGCTGTGCACGGAGACCGGCTCAAAGGCATCGCCGACGATGAACTCGGTGCTCCCGCCACCGATATCCACGACGATGCGCCGGGCGGGGGCGCCCGCAATGCCGTGGGAGACGCCGAGGTAGATCAGACGCGCTTCTTCACGACCGGGGATGATCTCGATCTGATGGCCGAGGGCTTCCCGGGCCTGCCTCAAGAGCTTGCGGGAGTTGCGGGCCTTACGAAGCGTGTTGGTTCCGACCGCCCTGACCTGCTCGGCGCCGAAGTCCCTGAGCCGTTGACCGAAGAGCGAGAGGCACTTGAGCGCGCGATCCTGCGACTCGTCATCGAGCGAGCCGTCGTCTTGGAGGCCCGCAGCCAGCCGCACAGGCTCGCGAATTCGATCGACGATTTGGAGACCACCGTGATCGACCCGCGCAATCACCATGTGAAAGCTGTTCGACCCCAGGTCTACTGCAGCCAGTGATTCCATTCACGCCTGGGCTGCACTCTAGCCTAGTTCGCGGCGGATGCTGCGGATTTTCGGAGCCATTCACCGGTCGCATCATCGGCCGGAAAATAGGATTCGATGCGCAGCTCTTGCGCCGTCACGTCGAGCGGTGTGCCGAGGGTGGTGAGCGTGGAGAACAAACTCAGCCGCGTGGCGCCCTTTTCGAGGTTCACGGTGACGCAGACGCGTGGCGCCCGAGACAGATCGACCTCACGCATGCGTGAGGGCACGTTCGGGTACGCGAGCAGGGCGTCGAGGAGCTTTCGGCTCTCGCTGGTTTCGAGCTCGACGATCGACTCGCGGTAGAGGCGCTCGATCAGGAATCCGGCCACTTCGTCCCAGTTGGCGACGTAGGGCCGCACGCCCTGCGGATGAAAGAGGGAGTGCATGACGTTCTGAGCGACGATTGAATCGAAAGGCGGATCGAGAAAGAAGGCGAAGAGTCGCGTGAACGCGTCATTCATGCTCACGATGTCCCATGCGCGTGTCAGGACGATCGCCGGATACGGTTCGTGGTGCGAGAGGATGGTATCGAAGGCGTGGCGCACGGGGAGCATCTCGGGCGCGGATAGATTCGTCTCACGATAAACCGGGGCGAAGCCGGCGGCCGAAAGGAGCGCGTTGCGTTCACGAAGAGGCAGGTCGAGCGCGCTGGCGAGGATGAGCACCATCTCGCGGCTCGGCGACGACTTGCCGTTCTCGACGTAGCTAATGTGCCGGGTCGAGACTTCGGAATCGATCGCGAGCTGCTGTTGGCTCATTCGCCGGGCCGTTCGCCACTGCCGCAGCAAAGGGCCGAAGCCGGCAGGTGCGGTGCTGGTAGAGTGCATGATCGGATTGTAACGCCGGCTTTCGCGGTGCCTATGACCTCCGAGGTCATGGCTGCCACGCAGTTGGCGCTCCAGACTGGTCGTTACAGGGAGGTTCTCATGAAATTACGACTCTTTTCGATCATCGCCATCTTCGCGGCCTTCTCGATCTACACCGCCATCGTCGTCGTGAACCACGGCTACACCGGGTTCATCGAGCTGGCCCTGACCGGTGGCTGGGGCGCCCAGGTCTTCATTGACCTCTGCATTGCACTGACTCTCTTCATGGTCTGGTTGGTGCCCGATGCCCGCGAGCGTGGCATCCCCGCCTGGCCCTACATCATCGGAATTCTGACCACCGGGTCGGTCGCCGCCCTCGCCTACCTCGTCCACCGCACCGCAAGAGCACGCCCCGCTAGCCCTTCTAAAAAGGGGACTGTCCCCTTTTCAAAAGGGTTAATTGGTTAGCGTTCGATGTAGCCGATGGCTTCTAGGTGGGCGGCGACGTCTTCGTCGAGCTCAACGGAATCGGCGACGACCGCGTCTTGTTGCGCAAGTGCGCGTTGCTCGAGGAGCGCCTTGGTCGCCATCCGAACTTGATCGGGTGACGACTGGGCGAGGTTGTCCCGCTCGTTCGGATCGAGGTCGACGCGATAGAGCTCGACCGGCGCAAGGCCACGCGGGTTGTCGCGATTTGCGGTGATGAGCTTGTACTCATCGGTGCCGTCGAGCTCGCGAACCGACTCGAGGACGTTGCCCTCGTGGCTTTCTTCGGCATACACGACATCGGTGCCGGTGAAAAGGTCGCCGCCCTGCACGCCTTCGGGAACTGGCGCCTCCACGAGCTCCAACACCGTGGGCATCAAATCGATGCTTTGCACCCAGTGACGCACGACGGTTCCACCTCGCCGACTCTGCGGAAGCTTCACCAGCAGGGGCACCCGAACCTGCTCGTCGTAGAGCGTCGTACCGTGCCAAAAGCCCCCGTGCTCGTTGAACTCTTCGCCGTGATCGCTCGTCACGACAATCGTCAGCTCATCGTAGAGCCCGCGCTTCTGAAGCACGTCGAGGAGCTTGCCAAGCTCGCGATCCCAGTAGCTGATTTCGCCGTCGTACAGGGCAGAAAGCGCAGGCGCCTCGGACGGATCGGGGTGTTGGTGCGCGGCGCGCGCGTAGCCGCTGCCATCGTAGGGATGGGCAAAGTACGGGTCATGCGGGTCCATGTAGCCGACGAAGAGGAACCATGGGGCCGCGGCCTGCCGGTCGATCCACGCGGAGAGGGCCGCGTTGACGGTTTCGGCGTCTTGATATGCCGTGCCGGGAAGCACCTCGCCTTGCATCGCGCGCATCTTTTCGACGCGCTGGCGAATGAACTGCATCAGCAGGAGCTTGGCGCTGGCGTCGTCGGCGCCGAGGACGAACTCCGGCTCGAGGTAGACGTATTCATCGAAGCCCTGGTGGAAGTTGAAGTACGGAGCGACGTTGAAATTGGTCGCGTACCCGGCCGTTGTGTAGCCCACGGCTTTCAAGGCTTCGGGCATCGTCGTCACCGCGTCGGGGAGCGCATCGCTCTTCGACATGACGCCGTGACTTGACGGTAGACGCCCGCTCAGAATCGACGCGAAGCTCGGGCGCGTCCAGCTCGAATTGGCAAACGCCTGATCGAAACGAATCGCGTCTTCAGCGAGGCGATCGAGACTCGGCGTGCTGCCCGCCTCGTAGCCGTACATCGACAGGTGATCGGCGCGCAGGGTGTCGACCACGATGAAGAGCACATTGCCCGCCTGGTCGTCGGCGGCCGCGACAGTGTCTGAAGTGCCGGCGCGCGACATTCGGTCGCCGAGCGCGAGGTTACCTGCAAGCGCCAACCCGAAAACCACCAGCAAGCCCAACGCCGTCGAGGCATGAACCAGGCGACCAAACCCGGGGCGCTGGGACAGCTTCCACAGCCCACGTGCGATCAGGGCGCTCACGCCCGCGGCGACGAAGGCGCAGCCGAGCAGAACCGCGAGCCCAATGGCGCTCTTCCAGACGAGCTCTTCGTGAAAGAGGTCTCGACGAATCCGAAAGGCGCCGAGCGCAAAGGCAAACATGCCAAAAATCGCGGCAGCGAAGTAGCCGAAGGCTTGGTTTTCGTGCAGCGCGTAGCGCTTCATCCAGCGACCGGTCAGCGCCGTCACGAGCCCGAGGCCCGCGCCAAACGCACCGCAAAAAAGCCCGTAGGCAAGCGGGCCATAGACGAAGACACGCGCACCGGTCGCACCTGCCGACGAGAGGGCGATGGCCAGCGCCTCGCCCAGACCCACCAAGATGCCGCCCATGACGCCTGCGCTGAAACCTACGACGAGGCCACGCAGCGGGTGCGGCCATGCCTCCCGGGGCGCCCGCGCGATGGCCTGACTCACGAGGTCTTCGCGGTTGGGGTCCTCGACGCGGATCTCGGGGTTGTATCCCGACTTCCGTAGGAGGAAGAACACCCCACCAAACGACGAGACGAACATCTCGCAGGCAAAGCCGAGCGTTGGAATGAGAACCGCAACCGCGAGCGGCAAGCCGACGGCAGGCGAGGTGTAGAGCGCGACCGCGGCCGCTTCTCGAAGCCCGATCCCGTTGATCGAGGCGGGGATGAGCGTTGCGAGGATCTGCAGCGACGACGCAAAGAACACTTCACCGATGCCGAGCTCGACGCCAAGCGCGCGCGCTGCGCAGACGTAAATGAGATTGTTGAAGGCATGCGTGCCAACACCCAGTGCCGCGGCCTGAATCAGCAAGCCCGCCTTGCCGCGGTAGGCGCCCACGGCGTCGATCAGGGTCTGAACCCGTGCGCGAATCCCCTCCGGGACGAAACGGGTAAAAAACAAAAAGAGCTGCGGCTGCGCGAGGAAGGCGAGGCCGACCACGATGATCGACAAGAAGAGCGCGTTGACGAGGAGCACGCCGTTGGTGCCGATGAACCGCATCCCAAAGATGCTGCCGAGCATCACGACCACACCAAAGGCGAGCTGGCCGAGAATCATTTCGACGCCGATCGTCGCGGTTGCGCGGGCGGTCTTGCCGGTATGCTTGGCGACGTCGTAGATGCGCCAGCCGCCAAAGCCCGTGAACCCACCGGGTGTGAAGGCCCCCCAGAAGCGGGCGATCATGATCGAGCCACCGAGGAATCGCCATTTCGCGAAAATTCCCTGGCCGACGAGTAGGCGCTGCCAGCGCACCGTGCTGAAGGCGATCGCGACGAGCTGCATCAGCACGGCGGCGGCTACCCAGCTCCACCTCAGATCGGCCAATCGTCCGAGGAGCTCCTCCGCACCGTCCCGGCGAAGCACCTTTTGAAAGATGAACACCAGCATGCCGACGGAGAACACCAGCTTCAAAACGAAGAAGGCGATTCGTTTTGGATTTGCGCTCACGTCCCCTGCGGCCTGGGTTAACCGGTACACGCTAAAGGGTCAAATTGCCTGCGCCGATGAGGGGTTCCGGCGCTTAGTTGCGCGGAGCGGCAACGGTTGGTAGCGACGCCCCATGCGATATCAAGCGGTGACTCGATTCGGGATTTGGGCGCTCTTCTTCGTGCTGGCCTGTCAGGGAGGCGAGAAGTCAGCCCCTACACAGGCTCCGGCCGCGGCGGCGCAAGGGTCGAGCCCTGCGAAGGAGACGAAGCCGGCGCCGGCTCCAAGCAAGACCGAGGCATCGGCCGGCTTGCCCGACTCGCTCGCGAACGGCCTGCTGCTGTCGTACTCGCAGTTCGAGGTGGTCGACGGCAAAGCGACCGCCAAGCCCGGCCCTGCCCGACTGGACATCCTAACCCGCGATGGCGGCGAGTGGAAAACCGAAACCCTGCAAGACGCGCAGAGCAACGTCTTCCACAAGGCGATGATGCTGACTCCGCGCGGGCAGGCGCCCGGCATCCTGACGCTTGGTGGATCGGGCGCCTACGTGAAGCTCTGGCGTCGCGCCAAGGGCAAGCTCCAGCCGAGCACGCTCTGGCAGGCCAAGTTCGGGGGGAAATTCAACCGCATGCGCGATGCCGAAGTCGCGGACCTCTACGGTGACGGTACGCCGGCCATTGCGGTTGCAACGCACGACCAGGGCGTGGTTGCCATCCTTCGGCAGCGCGCGAACGAGTGGAAGGTCGAGCAGATCGACGCGAAGAAAGACACCTTCGTTCACGAGATCGAAATCGGTGACCTCGACAAGGACGGGACGCTCGAGGTCTACGCCACGCCGAGCGAGCCAAACAAGCTCAGCGCCGAGGCGCAACACGGCGAGGTGGTGCGCTATGTGCCCAAGGACGGCAAAGGACCCACCATCGTCGCGGACCTCGGGAAGCGGCACGCCAAGGAGATCTACGTCGGCGACGTCGACGGGGACGGAACCGACGAGCTATACGTCGCGGTCGAAGCGCTGACCACGGGGAGCGGATCGAGCCTGAAGATCGTCGAGCCGGTGGAGATCCGGCGCTACGATGCGGACACGCCGCCCGACGCCAAGATGATCATCGCGACGATTCCCGACCGACTCTGCCGATTCTTGACGGCAGGGGACGTCGACGGAGACGGGAAGAAGGAACTGGTCGCCGCATCGTTCAGCAAGGGCCTGTGGCTCCTGCGCCCCGGCAAGGACCCGAAGTCCGAGTGGGGCGTCGAAAGCATCGACCGCGACTCGGGCGGCTTCGAGCACGCCGCCCTGCTGACTGACCTGGACGGAGACGGCACCGACGAGCTCTACGTCGCAGCCGACGTCCAAGGCGAGCTCCGCCGCTACGTGTGGATCCGCGGCCGCGCCAAGCGCGAAGTCATCCTGAGGCGAGACATTCCGATGTCCCGCATGACCTGGAACATCATGCCCGCTCCCAAAACGATCGTAGCTCGTTAGCCGGACCAAACATACGATCGGAAGTCGGCTGACAGAAAGCCGTATTGGGGCCAGCCCCTCTCGTCAGCCTTCGACTAGGCGGGGGATGAGCTCTGCGAAGTTGCAGGGGCGGTAGCGGATGTCTAGTTGGTATCTGAGGATGCCGGTCCAGGCGTCTTTGCAGGCGCCGGTCGAGCCTGGGAGCGCGAAGAGGTAGGTGCCCCGCGCGACTCCGGCGCAGGCGCGCGATTGAATCGTCGAGGTGCCGATTTGTTCATAGCTCAGTGTGCGGAACAGCTCTCCAAAACCGGGAATCGGTTTCTCCCAGACCGCTTCGAATGCTTCGGGTGTTACGTCACGGGCGGTCACGCCGGTGCCGCCGGTCGCGAGGACCACTTCGACGTTGGGCTCGTTGACCCAGCGCCGAAGCTGAACCTCGATGCGCTTGCGGTCGTCGGTGATGATCACCTTGTCCATCACTTGATGGCCGGCCTCGAGCGCGCTCTCGACGAGGTAGGCGCCCGACTTGTCGGTCGCTTCGGTGCGCGTGTCGGAAACCGTCATCACGGCGATGCGCAGCCCTTTGAACGGAATCGATTCGTCGAAGCTTGGTCCCCCCATCCTACGCCCCAATCTCCTTGCTCAGGGCGGCCGCGAGCTTCGCACCCTCGGTTGGGTCAAGCTTTCCGGGCCCCCATTCGATCACCAGGCCCTCGCTGACACCGGGCTTGGGAATGATGTGGAAGTGAACGTGGAACACGGCTTGGTGTGCCATTGGGCCGTTGTTTTGGAGAATGTTGAACTGGTCGGCGCCGGTGACGGCCTTGATGGCGCGGCAAAGCCTGGGCAACACACGACCCACCGCGGCCGCGGCCTCGTCCGAGAGCTGGTCGACAGTGGCCGCCTCTTCCTTTGGAATCACCAGCGTATGCCCATAGCTCAGAGGGCCGATATCGAGAAAAGCGAAGACGAGGTCATCCTCGTACACCTTGTGGCAAGGAATGTCCCCGCGGAGAATCTTGCTGAATATCGTGTCCGCCATGGAGCGGAGCTTATACCGTCGACGGGCAAGCGACCAGATCGGGGGACTTTACGGGGGTGACGCTCCGCCTTAGGCTCCAGTCCATGAAGAATCTGATGTTCTTTCTTGTGCTTGCGATGCTCCTCGGCTGTAGCGATGGCGGCACTGGCGGTCAGGACTTCTCTCCGGACCCACCGCTCGTGATCGGCGGCGATGAACGGCCTGCGGAGGTGGACATTCCCACCGACTACGACCCAACCGTACCCCATCCTCTGGTCATCGTCCTTCACGGCTTTGGCGCCGATGGGCGCGTCGAGACGGGCTACATGCAGCTCTTCAACTTCGTCGACGAAAAGCAGTTCGTGCTCGTTTACCCGGACGGCACCTTGAACGACCAAGACCAGAGATTTTGGAATGGGACCCCAGCCTGCTGCGACTTCAACGATTCGTTGGTGGACGACGTCGGCTACCTGAGCGGGCTCATCGAAGACGCGCAGCGAACGTACAACATCGACCCGAAGCGCGTGTACTTGATCGGCCACTCGAATGGCGGGTTCATGTCGTTTCGAATGGCATGCGAGGCATCCGAGCTCATTACGGCGATAGTGAGCCTCGCGGGCTCCACCTTCGACGACCCGGCTGACTGTGCCCCTGCAACGGTACCGGTCAGCGTGCTTGCCATCCATGGCACCTCGGACGCCACCATCCCCTATGACGGCCGGCCAAACCTCTATCCCGGCGCGCGCGAGACGACCGAACGCGCCGCGACCGCTGGCGGCTGCGATATAGGCTCACCAACCGACGAGGGGTCGGTCGACCTGGTTCCCGCCCTGGATGGCGCGGAAACCAACAAGCTCGCCTACTCGACCGACTGTGATGAGGGCATCGATGCTGCGCTTTGGACGATCAACGACGGCGGGCACATCCCGTTGTTTTCGACCGAGTTTGCGGACATGACGACCGACTGGCTCTTCAGGCACAGTCGCTAGGCCGGCATCGACGTCACGCGCGCTTGCTTGGACCAGAACCGGCGCATCGCCAACGGCACGCGGGCTGCCGGCACCTTGCGCGCGGCTTCGCGCCAGCGGTCGATGTAGGCGCGGTGCTCGCGCCACATTTGATGCGGGTCGGCAGAAGGCTGAAGGCATTCGTCTTGAAAGCGCTCGCGGTCGTCCGCGAACGTGACCCGTCGCCCATGGTAGTTCGCGAGACAGGCTCGGTGGAGGCGTTCGTGGGCCCACCAGAGCTCTCTCGAGTCGAAGCGAACGTCATCGACCGCGTGGGGCGGCAACACCTTGGGATCGAACGGCGCCGGCTTGAACACACTCAGGCATGGCGACGACGTCCCCGTGCCCCACACCATCGGTCCCGTTGCGTCGAGGCGCGCGATGATCGAGCTCGTCGTCTGCGCGGAGGTCCGCGTCGGCAACCAAGACGCATGGGCGCAGGGGGACTCGCTGCGCAGCCCCTTCCCGGGCTCGAGCCCTCCGTGATCGCTCAGCGCCAAAATGAAGTCCCGGGGGCTAGGTTCGAGGATGCCCGAAAGGGAACGGAGGGTGCACGCACGGCGAATCTCCGCGCCGGCCATCAAGGTCATGAAGGGGTCCGAAAACGCGCCCGCAAAGCTGAAGCCCGTGGCAGACTTCGCCCAGCCCCGACTTCGCGCGAGCTCGTACGCGCCGCCGTGGACCCGATCGAAATCGTTTTCGATGGTGAGTGCGTTGGAGATCGTCTGAGCCCCATGGACGCGTTTGGCGGCCCAATACTGCCCAGCGGTCTCGAAAACCCAGGCCGTCGATGGATCCGCCACGATGAACGAGCTGTGGTAGCGAAACGACCGATGTCGGTGTGCCATCGGGCCGCCTTGGGTGAAGCGCTCGGTGAGCTCGATGAGTTGCTCGAGGGCGTCGTCGGCGGTTCGGCAGCTCGTGAGCGCGACGCGCTGAAAGTCCATCCCTGTGTACCCGACTTTGGGAACGGGCAAGCGTGTGAACACCGCTTCGTTCCCGATCGCAACGCCATGCTGGTTGACGCCCATCTCGCAGCCCCACATCCACGCTGGCCGGCTCAGCAAGAGCATCGTATCGCTCGATGTGTCGGGCAGGCCGTCCGGCGCGACGTTCCGCGAGGTGCCGTCGTGACATTCGAGAAGCTGGGCCTCCGTCGGTTCCCGATCGCTATTCTTGGCAAACCAGACTGGCCCGATTTCAGGCACTACGACCACCGAGTCACACACGCCTTACCGTACCACGGCGGAATGCGAAAAAGGGGACTGTCCCCTTTTTTTAGTCCTCGTCCTTGAAGGCGCCGTGGCGGCCTTTGCCTTCTTGGAAGCGGGTGGCGCCGGCCACCGTTTCGCCGCTCTCGATGGTTTCGACGCCGAGCTGGAGCTCGTTCCGCATCGCTTCGTCTTCGGGCATTCCCCATTGCTCGATGGCGGAGCGTCGGTCGCTGCGCATGCAGCGCTGCGGGTGGCGCGCGATTTGGTTGGCAAGCTCGATCGCGGCGTCGAGCGCCTTGCCGCTGGGCGCGACCCGATTGGCAAGGCCCATCAAGGCGGCCTCTTTGGCGGGCACGGGCCGGCCGGTGAGGATGAGGTCCATGGCGCGGCTGTGGCCGATCAGGCGCGGCAAGCGGATCGTGCCGAGGTCGATGAGCGGCACCCCAAATCGGCGACAAAACACGCCAAACACACTGTCTTCGGCGACCACGCGCAGGTCACACCAGAGCGCGAGCTCAAGCCCACCGGCCACCGCGTGGCCTTCGATCGCGGCGATGACCGGCTTCCGGAGGCGCAGCCGCGTCGGGCCCATCGGTCCGTCCGCCTCCGGGGAGAAGTCGCGCTGCTCGCCCGCGGCGACGGCTTTGAGATCCGCGCCTGCGCAGAAGGTCCCTCCGGCGCCCGTCAACACGGCAACCAGCACCTGCTCGTCTTCGTCGAAGCGTCGAAACGCAGCTGCAAGCGCGCGTGCGGTCGGTACGTCCACCGCGTTGCGCACCTCAGGGCGATCGATCGTCACGACGGCAATCTGATCACGAAGCTCGTATCGAACGCTCAAGGGTCAACTCCTAAGGTGATACTCGGTTGCGTAATAGGTTTCGGTCTTCTTCATGTCGAGGAAGCCGTTGATGTCCTTTGCGACGCGCAGCATGTTGGGCACCATCTTGAGCCCCCCGCCAAAGAAGCGAGTGGGGTTCAAGAGGTCGCCTCGCGTCCGGCAGGCCTCGAGGACGATCCCGTCGGAGTGCTCCGACCCTTCGATCACCGGCTCGCGGATGACGTTGCGCTGGTAATACCACAGCGGATGAATTGCGAGCGAGAGGGGCGTATGCCCATCGTGCCAGCGCTCGATGAACTCCGGCGTCGCAACGCCCGGCTTCTTCTGGAGCATCGTGAGGAGGATCGGCGACGGCGTCGGCTCGCCGTCACTCCAGTCTTTCACGTAGCTGACCGGATAGGCCTCTTCGACCGCGTATCCCGAAACCGAGCCCGCGGCGTTTTGCAACGCATCGTTGAAATGGGACGGGTCATTCGAGTCGCCGTACACGTTGAAGATCGCGATCGGCTGATCCTTGAATGGGAACAGGCTCAGCTTCGGTGGCGGCGCCTCCGTCACGGTCAGCTGCAGCTTCGAGGGCCCGAGACTCAACAGGCGTTGGCCTAGATCGCGTCGCATGCGCGTCGCCCAAGCCGCATGGCGCTCCCCGTTGCCACGCAGCACGTACATCCATTTCCTCGAGCTCATCTAGGCGGTTCTAGTCCGCGCTTGAATCGACGGCAATCATTCACCTTGTTGGGATGGTCAACCGTATTGCAAAGTCCCGATGTCGACGTGCAACGACCCGCACGAGCTTCCTTGAAAGCGCCAGACCTCGCGGCGGCAGCTCGACCCGTTCGTGAAGAACGGAACGGGGTCCAATCAGTGCCTCCTGGACGAAACCGACGCCCAAGACCTGTGCATTCCAGACGAGCTGCCTTAGAAGACCTGGGTGCACTCACAGCAAAGAACATGGCTCGCCATCAACGCCGTTGGAGGTGTGGCCGTCCTTAGTAGCTACGCTCACGGGATCATGACCCACCCGGAGACGCGGAATGCGCTCTGGGGCACGATGCCTGCGGAGCTGCAGGCCGTCTACGGCGTCACCATGTGGCTCGCCGCCGGCGGCTACTTTTTTTTCTCGTACTACTTTCTGGTGCGGACCGACGCCGAGCAGGCCCGATTTGGTCGGTTCGGCTTTGGGCTGATCAATGCCCTCTACGCGCTGGTGATGGTGACCTCGGCGCTCTGGATGCCGCTGACCTTCGCGTATCTCGAAAATCCCACCCCTGGAGCCTGGCTCTTAGTGCGGGCGGACCTGCTGCTCGTGGGCGTCGGGACGATCGGTTTGACGATCGCGCTCTTCACGATGAAGCCGCGGGCCGAAGGCTTGGCGGGCGTGCTGGCGCTACTCGGACTTCTTCTCTTTGCCGTTCAGACCGCGTTCCTCGACCCGATCGTCTGGCCGCAGTTTTTCTAACTCGACTGCGCCTTCTTCGGGAACCAGGGCACGAGCCCGCTCACTTGCAACATGTGCTCGGCATACTCGGGTCGCCGTTCGCAGCTGCGCCGGTCCATCCACGGGATCGAAACGCCGAGAAACATGCCGGTCATCATGAGGGGACCTACGATAGTCCACACGAAGCTCCGGTCCGCTGCCAGCCCGATGACGTAGAGCCCCCACCAAAACGTGAGCTCTCCAAAATAGTTCGGGTGGCGCGAGTACTTCCAGAGCCCGGTCTTGATGATTTCGCCCGGACGCTTGACCTTAGCAAAGGCCACGAGCTGCTGATCGGCCACCGTCTCGATCGTGATCGCGCTCGCGGTGATGATGAGGGCCAGAAGATCGATCCAGGAAAGCGGATCGGTGCCCTGCGTGAGCGCGACCCAAGCACCGCTCAGCCCGAACAAGACCTCGACGGTGGGGAAGAGATGAATCCCGAACAGGTCGGAGAAGAACCAAACCTTGGGGGCCTTCTCTTGCATGATCAGGTAGCGCCAGTCGGTGTGATGGAGCCCCGGCCAGCTTCGCGCCCAGTTGTAGGTGAGGCGCAGGCCCCACCAGGTCACCAAGAACAGGACCGCGCCCGCCCGAACCGGGTTGACGGCTTCCGCCGCGTGGAAAACCCAGTAGAAAACGATGACGATCGGCGCGACCGACCAGTATGCGTCATACATGCTGGAGCACTTGAGCCCCCGCGAGAACGCGAAGATGACGAAGGTCGCGGCGAGGTCGGCAATCGCCACGGTCCAAAAGGAGTCGAGGCCCTCCGGAACCAAGAGCAGCGAGACCCAAGCGACCGCAAAGGCCGAAAGATAGCCCGCGCCCCACCAAGCGAACGAGGCTCGACGGCTCCAGCGTGGCGCAGTCACGTGATTCGGCTCAGCTGTTCAGGTTCTCATTCGCGAAGTCCCAGTTGACCAGCGAATCGAGGAATACTTTGATGTAGTCTGGGCGCGCGTTTCGGTAATCGATGTAGTACGCGTGCTCCCAGACGTCGATCGTGAGAAGGGGCTTGGCGCTCGTGGTGATCGGTGTCTCCGCGTTGAGCGTCTTCTGAATGGCGAGCTTGTCGCCCTCTGCCACGAGCCATGCCCAGCCCGAGCCGAACTGTGTCGCCGCGGCGCTCGCGAACGCTTCGCTGAACTTCTCGTAGCCGCCAAAGCTGCCATTGATGGCGTCAGCAATCGCGCCGGTCGGCGGACCGCCGCCGCCTGGCTTCATGCTGTTCCAGTAGAAGCTGTGATTCCAAACCTGAGCTGCGTTGTTAAAGGTCGCTCCACCCTCACGGATGATGTCGACCAACGACTTGCTTGCGAGGTCGGTCCCTTCGATCGCGGCGTTGAGCTTGCTCACGTAGCCCGCGTGGTGCTTGCCGTAGTGGTACTCGATCGTCTCGGCGCTGATGTGGGGCGCGAGGGCATCTTGGGCCCACGGAAGGGCTGGCAGTTCGATCGCCATGTTCTCATCTCCGTACTTGGTTTGGAGCCCGCAGACCGGGCCTTGGGGGCACAAAGGTAGATTCCTACGAATCGTTCATCGTTGTCTTAGCGCGGCTGCGGACGATGTCCAGACTAAGCAGGCGCAAGATCCGGAGCGTCGGCGTTGTCCGCCTCCGGGCTGCTCATTTCGACGAGACTGCTCTCGCCGTCCATCACCGCCCATGACGCCCATGACGCCCAAAGTGCTTGAACGCCCTCGCGGACCCCATCGAGCAGGAACCAGTCGGACTGGGCTTTGTCGGCTTGGAGGTCGAGGATGAGGTACCCACGACGTTCGTTCTCGTAGTCCCCAGCGTGCGTTGCACGTGCGGAAAGTTCAGCGACGTCCGGAGGAATCCCGAGCGGTCAGCTGATGCCGGGCGCCACGAATTCGACGGCCACCGCAGCATCTCGCATTTGCTCCGTGTAGCTGCCGTCATCATGGGCGCGTTCAAGCACGAGGCCGCCACGGTCGATGCAGCCAACGGGCACGTGTACCTGACCGAAGACGTCGCGGACGGACGGCTCTATCGATTCGTCTACGAGAACGCCGAAGACCTGAGCGCGGGTGAGCTCCAGTTGGCCGAGGTCCTGGGTGGCGGGCCGGAGCGCGTCGTCGAATGGCGCACGGTGCCAGACCCAAGCGGCGTCGAGCACGCCGATTCTGACGGGCGTGGACAATCTCACCGTGACGCCGGCCGGGGACGTCGTGGTGGGCGAGGACGGCGGTGACATGCAGGTCGTTGCGATAAGCGCGGAGGGCCCGATCGCGCCGCTCGTTCAAGTCAGCGGCCAGGACGGCGCGGAGATCACCGGGCCTGCATTCGGCCGATCGCTCGAGCGCCTCTACTTCAGCTCCGAGCGTGGTGCGGAAGGCGCCGACCGTCTCGGGATGAGCCGCATCACCTACGAGGCGACGGGGCCGTTCTTCATCTAGTTTGGATCTAGACCGTTAGGCGAAGACTCGGACGATCAAGGCGAACGTGCCGACCGCGGCGCCGGCGAACGAAGTCGCATCGACGACCGCCGTGTCGAGGTCGCGGCGCCGCAGCCACCGCAGAATTGGCCAAATGCACGCGACGACGGCGAGCTGCCCGAGCTCCACGCCGACATTGAAGCCAAACAGCGCTTGAACGAGCTGTGCGCGCGGAAGCTCCTGTTCGAGGAGTACGCCCGAAAAACCAAGGCCGTGGACGAAGCCGAAGAGGCAAGCGATGAGCCAACGGAGACGGCCGCCGCCCCCTAAGCTTCGGAGCAGCGCGAAGTAGCAAGCGGTAAACAAGGCGATCCCCCAGAACGCGGGCAGCCCTCCGAACGCCGCGCTTGCGGCAAAGAGCAGTACCGCGCCGAGGATCAGGAGCGTGCCACCGCGAAGTTGCTCCAAGCCCGCATTTTCGAGCGCGACCAGCAAGATCGACGCAGCGATGGTGGCTTCGACCGCGCGCGCGTGCGGAACCACGAAACCAAGCGCGGCGGCCGCCAGCGTTACGCTGTGCCCGACGGTGAAACCCGTGACGAGCACCGCGACTTCTCGAAGCCGCCCGGCAACCACGATTAGCAGGACGAGAAACGCGAGATGATCCCAGCCACTCAAGATGTGCTCGACGCCCAGACGGAGGTAGCTGCCGAGCCCCCCGGCGCGGCCACGCTCGCCCTCCGATGCGATCGCGGCCGTCGGCGCCGTTGGGGAAAGGACGACGTCGATCGGATCGGGCCCCAGAACCGTGGAAAGGTGGACGTGATTCGTCAGCGTCGTGAAGAGCTCGCTGTGGAGCCTCTGTGGCGGAGCATCACAGCGCACTCGCCATTCGAGCCGAACCCAGCCGCGCTCGGCCGGGAGCCAGGTCGCGCTCGACGGAATCGCTTCACACGCGCCGGCTTCAGATTCCAGCAACAGGTGGCGCTGCAGATACGAACGAACCGCCGAGCGATCGAAGGGCCCGTCGGCTTGATCGCTCGTGACGGGGAGTGACGTGAGCTCGAGCCAGCGAACCCTCACCTCGGCAACTGCGCCGCCGTCGAAGAGCGTCCACTTCGAATAGGAAACGCTTTTTTGATGCGCCAGCGCAGATGCCGGGATCAGCAAGCCGAATACAAACGCATACGCCCCGAATCGCCTCACGGCTTGGCCTCGATGCGGATGTCGCTCTGTTGGCGCGCAAGCTCGAGGTACCCGCGCACTGCGGCTTCACTTCGATCCCGAAGGTAGGCCGCTTCCACTGCCTCGCGCGCTTCTTCGAAAGGCGCGACCAGCCCGTCCCGCCGCTCGAGCAAACGGACCGTGTACCCGCGGTCTGCCTCACCGACGAGAAACGACTCATCGACTTCGAGCTCGGCCACGCGTCGCGCCGCACTCGGGCCGAGGCGCTGTTCGATCTCCTTGAGCAGCAGAAATCCGCCGGGCAAGGGCACCGATCCACCTTCGACGACGACCCGGTACTGGGCGCTCCGCTGAAAGCGAAAGCTCTGCTCTTCGTAAAACGCGCGGAGGGCGGACTCGTCGACGTTTCTTGCCTCGTCCTCGGTACGGCGAACCAGGAAATCGATCATGGCAGTCGCAAGCTGATTTCGGATTTGCGGGTCGCGTTCGTGCAGGCCGAGCTCGATCGCCCGATCGATGAGCAGCTCCTGGTCGATCAAGCGCTGCATCACCCGTTGGCGATCGTCGGGGCGCAGCGTTCCCGTCTTGCGGTCTCCAGCGACCGCTTGAAGGGCCGCCTCGTACGACCCTCGAGCGATCGGACGGTCGTTCACCCAGGCGACCGCATCGGCCGCAGGCTCCGCGATTTGCGGGAGGCGCGCGATGTAAAAGACAGCCAGGGCGGCACCGGCGAGCATCCCACCGGCAAGCAGCCACTGTCGGCTCATGGCACCGAACCGCTTTGCAAAAAGATCGGCGAGGACCACGCCCGCTCTTCGCTATCGGTCAAGCAGTCGTCGACCGCAGGCGTGCGGAAATTGCCGTAGCAGGGCTCGCACTGGCTGCCCTTGCATCGAAGGCCGCCGCCGTTGACGGTCGGCGTGGGCTCTTGGAGGGCGCGAACGTAGTACAGGAGGTCCCGGCCGAGCTCCGCATACGAAGGGTCCTCGAACTCGACGACACAGAGCTCGGGCCCATCGGGGCACGGAATCGTCTTCCAGGGATCCTCGATCAAGGTGGCGACGGGCTCATCCTCGCTCTGCTGCCGCTGAATGCGAATCACCTCGATGCGGCTGATGCGACGGCGTCGGTCGCCAGGGTTGTAACACTCGCCCGCACAGATCCGTTCGACCCGCGCCTCACCGAGCGACTGAATCACGTCGGGCGCGCATCCGGGTTTCTGCTCGAACGAACCCGCGGCGCGAACCTCGAATTGGGGGACGCCGGTGAACGGGAGCTCGCTTCCCATCGGCAGCGCGCCGTTGGGTCCGTTCTTCAAGTCAAACCAGAGCAAAATGCGGTCACCCGAGGTGCCGTAGACGTTGCGGGTCAGCATGGCGTCCCAGATCGCTTCGCGCGTCCGCTCCGTCGCGTGTACCGCCACGAGCCCGCCGGTGATGAAGAACGAAGCCTGCCGCTCCATCCACATCAGCTCGAAGGGCGGCCGCTCCATCAAGCCGTCGAGCGTGTACGAGACCGACTCTGGCTCGCGGAGACCCCGAGCGCCAAACATCTGCGCGCGCCAGGATTCGCTGGGCGCACCGCGCGCCTCGGTCATTCGACGTCGCGCGAACTCTTTGTAGCCGGTGCCCGGACGCGCCGTGTGATTGTCGCTCGAGGCGATGAAGCCCATCGTCGCGTGCCGCGGCGCTTCCGGGTCCTCGAAGTCGCCCTTCGCCAACATGTACTGCACCGAACCGCCGGGCCGGTATTGATAGGCGGGCAGATAGCAGTCGGAGCACTGGCCACAGTTTTTCCAGTCGGGAACATCCTCGCCGGGCAGCGTCACGTGACCGGCAAGCGAGACCCGAAGGAAGTCCGCCCTCGCCTTCTCCACTCTTTGCTGACAGAGGTCGGAGCCTGGGTCCTCGCACCGCTCGCGGATGATCTCGCCGGCGCGCCAACAGCAGGGTTCGTAGCCTCCCGTCGGCTCGGGACAGACCAGTCCGTCTTCGGTCACGATCGCCGAGCGGAAGTCCCGGTGCTCTTCGGAGTTGCCGTGTCCAGAGAAGACCTCCACCAGGCGTTGAAGGTTCGCGTCGTCGAGATCTGCACGGAGCTGCTTGTCCCAGGTGTAGCCGAGCGGCGTATAGAAGCCCCAAGTCGTGCCGTGCGGAATCACCAATGTGTCGAGGCCCCATTCATTGAGCTTCTGGAAAAGCACAGCGGGGTTCGCAGCCCGTTCGCGGCAAGCCGCCGGGAGGTCCTTGCTGTTCACACCGTCCGGACAGAACGGATACTGGGCGTTTTCGCGAATGTGTCGCGCGAAGTCGAGATAGTCGCGCTGGTTTGGAAACGAGCGCGCCGGAATGGCGAGGAGCGGCCAAAGCGCGCTGAGCTTCGAAAACGCTCGCGTAGCGAGGCCGGGCGCCGAAATCGGGCGAGCTGGGAGCTCGTCGTCGCTGTCGTACTTGAACAGGACGTTCTTGTGGCCGTAGTGCTCCTCTGGGGTGAGCGCGACCTGAGTCCATTCATAGCCGGTGAACGCGATGGTGTCGGGTTGCTCGCTCCCCGCGGTGACCGAGTTGCATTGACGGACGGAATCCCGCGTCATCTTCCAGGTTCGAGGATTGAGTGCCTCGGCGTGATCGGTCAGTGCGTAGAAATCGAGCTGAGAGCAGAAACGGGCAAAGTCACAGGCGTCGGCCGGTGGATGAACGCCCTCGCCTCCCATGAGCGGCAGGCCCCACATGAAGGCATCCACCGATAGCGTCGTGTGGACGTGAAGGTCACCGAAGAGGATTCGATTGCTCTCCTCGGGCGCTGCCCGCTTCTGTCCGGCAACACGGGCGGCGACGTGCTCTGGTGCGAGCGGGACGCGCGCGATCTCGCCGTCGAGCTGCTCTTTGGCTCCTCCATAGACGAGCCAGAAAGCCAATACCAAGAGCACGAGGCCGAGGACGACCGTAAGACACCCCTTTTTCCACCAAGCCACGCGGGCGGAAGCATAGGTCGGGATGATCGCCTGTCCAAACGATTCAGAGTCCGCGATCGAACCAGCCCTGGGCGGATACGAGAGCGCGGCATCGAGGGATCCCCGGAGTTTTGTAGCAGGGGGCTTGTGTGGTAACGAATCTCGAATGGGGGGCAAGCCGCTGGTTTCGATCATGATGCCCTGCTTCGATGCGGAGCGGACGCTGCCGATGGCGCTTGGGTCGCTCAGGGCGCAGACCTATGAAAACTGGGAGACGCTTGTCGTGGACGACGGCTCGAGCGATCGAACCTGGGAGATTCTTCAGGCCTTTGGCGACCCACGGCTCCGACTCGAGCGCTTCGATCGCAATCGAGGTCGCGGAGCGGCACGCCAGCGGTGCCTGGAAATGGCAAGCGGCGCGCTTCTGAGCTTTCTCGATGCCGACGACTGGCTCTTTCCCGGGAAGCTCGCTCAGCAAGTCGCCCTGATGCAGGAGCACCCTGACCTAGCGGTCGTCAGCGGGGCGTCCATCATCACCGATGCTGCAGGTGACGCCGTGGGACTCACGCACAGAGGCGTCGCGCCGGGGAAGCGTCTCGCTACGGGCCTTTTCTCGCACCCCGGTCCGCCACCTCTGACCTTCCCACCTTGTATGGTGCGGATGGGTGCGGCCCGGGCCGCCGGCTTCAATCCCGAATTCCGGCGCTCCCAGGACTCGGACTTCTTGATCCGGGTGATGCTGGGCAAACGCTACGCCGTTTCCTCCATTCCCGTCTATGCCTATTCACAGGCCGAAGCCGCAGGCTTGGACAAGACCCTCGAAGGCTACCGTTTCAGGCTTCGGTCCTACGGGGAGTACACGGAGAGCTATCCACTGCGCTCGCGGGTCGAGATGGGGAAGACGTACGCGCGGATTGGCGCCTACAAATTGGCCGGTTGGCTTGGCGCCGAACAACGGTTGCTCGAGATGCGCTGGCAAGGGATCACGCCCGATGCCAGAGCGGCGTACGAGAGCGCGAGAGACACGGTGACCCTGGCAGCGGCCACAATAGAGGCCGGGTGATGGCGCGCGCAGCGAGCCGTGGAACGTTCGCAACCCTCACGTCGTGGATCGATCTTCGCGGAGGATGGCCCGAGTATCTGTGGTTCTTCGTCATCCTGGCCCTGTCTTTCAACCTGTTCGGCGCGGGCAAGCCACAGCCCGGCGACTTCATGCTGGTTGGACTGATCTGCGTGCCGATTCTCATCGTGCCCTTTCGGATGCCGACGGTCATTCGCAGGCCGGTGATTTCCCTCATGGTATTCGTGGTCTACGTCATCGCGTGCAACTTTGCCTGGGTCGCAATGACCAGCGAGTGGGACTTCCTCAAAGCCAGCGCATTCTACACATTCAACTTGACGGTCTTTCTCGGTTACCTCGTGATGCTCGGAGAGCGCGGAGACGATTGGTTGCGTTGGACCCTATACGGCTTTGCCGCGACGCTGGTGATGCTCGTCCTCTTGTCGATCGTGTTCTCCGATCGCGTCGAGAGTGGGCGCCTCGAGCTCTTCTTCGTGAACCCGAATCAGCTTGCTTATCACGTCCTCTTGTGCACCACGATCGTGGTCGTACTTGCCCCGCGCTACGAGGTCCCGCGCCTGGTCTTGTACCTTCTGCTGCTCCTTGCGTTCTATGTCGAGCTGCGCACCTATTCCCGGGCCGGCGTACTCGGGATCGTCTTGCTTGCTGCAATTCAGATCGCACATCGGCCGACATTGGTCACCCTGCTGGTGCTGCCTGTCTTCGTACTGGCCCTCTACCTCGACCTTCAGGCCCTCGATACGGACCTCTGGGAGGCTCGATTCGACACCGTGGAACAGTCGACGACCGACGACTACCTCACCGACCGGGGTCTAGACCGAATCCTCGATCACCCGCAATACCTGATCGCTGGTGCGGGTGAAGGGTACTTCCTGCGATTTCATCACAGCAAGTTCGAGATCCACTCCAGCGCGGCGAACCTCATCTTCTCTTACGGAATCATTGGCACGACCCTGTTCTTGGTCTTTCTGCGCTGGCTCAGCGTCACCTTGGGCCTGCGCCTGACGCTACTCGTGATTCCCGCACTTTCGTACAGCTTGTTCCATCAGGGAATGCGCGCGCGTCCGTTTTGGTTGCTCTTGTCTGCCGCCCTGGGTATCGCAGTGCTGACGTCCCTCGAAGCGGCCAGAGCCAGGAACAAGGCCGTCCCCTCACTCGTAAATCGTTGAATCCATGTGTGGAATAGTTGGCGTATGGCGACTCGACGGAGCAGCGGTGGATTCGATCGCAGTCGAACGCATGCGCGACGTGCTCACGCATCGGGGGCCCAACGACGCAGGACTCTGGGTCGACGGGTCGCTGGCGCTTGCCCATCGCAGACTCTCGATCATCGATTTGTCCGAAGCCGGCAGAATGCCGATGGCCAGTCCTGATGGCCGCGTGCAGGCTGTCTTCAACGGAGAGGTCTACAACTTCCGCGCGCTCCGAACGGAGCTCGAGGCCAAAGGACACGCCTTTCACAGCGAATCCGACAGCGAGGTCGTGCTTCGCTCCTACGAGCAATGGGGCGCCGACTGCTTCGAGCGATTTCACGGCATGTTTGCGGTCGCGATCTGGGACGGACGCGAGCGGCGCATGGTCCTCGCAAGGGACGCTGCTGGCCAAAAGCCTCTCTACTACTCCTACCGCCCGGGCCGTTGGCTACTCCTTGCGTCGACGCTTGCACCGCTCATTCAATACGCCGAGGGCGCGCTCCAAGTCGACGAGGCTGTAGTCCACGACTACGTGCGCTTTGGCTTTCCTCCCGATGGCCGATCCTTGATGAAGGACGTTCGCACCGTTCCGCCAGGAAGCTTCGCCCTCATCGAGCGCGATCGAGAGCCGATGATCCATCGCTACTTCGACCTCGTTGCGTATGCCGAGCAGACACCGCGGTGTCGAGGAAACGAAGAAGCGCAGCTCGAAGCGTTTCGTGAGGTGATGCGCGCTGCGGTCCAGTCTCGATTGGTGGCGGATGTGCCGCTCGGAGCGTTTCTTTCTGGAGGGGTCGACTCGAGCCTAGTCGTCGCGTTGATGGCTGAACGAGAGCCCGAAGCAGTCAAGACGTACACGATTGGGTTCGACCAAGCCGAGTTCGACGAGAGTGAGCACGCCGCGAGAATCGCCTCGCACCTCGGGGTGCAGCACACGGTCCGAGTGCTTCAGGGCCGAGACGTGCTCGACCAATTGCCCGACCTCGTGCGCTACTTCGACGAGCCGATGGCCGACTACTCCGTGCTCCCGACTCTTGCAGTCAGCAAGCTCGCCCGCGAGCACGTGACGGTTGCACTGACGGGGGACGGCGCCGACGAAGAATTTGGAGGCTACAAGTACTACCTCGCGCAGAAGTGGCTGGAACCCTACCTGGACCACATGCCCTTCCCCGCACGGGCGGCGCTTGCGAGGCTCGCGCCGCTGATTCCAAGCGCAGGCGCCCGACGAATTGTGACCCGTTCAGGCAGCGAAGACGCCGCGCTCTTCTTCGGGCTCGGCGGGTTTTACCGAGGCGCCACCGTTGACGGGGTGAATCGATTGCTTGGCGAGCGGAACGTCGCTCCGCAGCGAGTGGCGGCCTTCCTCCGGGCGCATCCACTCCGAAGCACAGTCGAAGCCGGAATGTTGTACGACGCAACACATACGCTTCCGCACGCGTGGCTCCACAAAGTCGACCGGGCAAGCATGGCCGTGAGCCTCGAAGCGCGCTCACCCTTCCTCGACCGCCGTGTTCTCGAGCTTGCGTTCTCCTTACGGCTCGAGATGCGAATTCGAGGCCGGCACAAGAAGCACATCGTTCGACGCTTGCTCGGCGACTACCTGCCGGCCGAGCTGATCGACCGTCCCAAACGAGGGTTCACCGCGCCTGTGGCGCATTGGCTTCGGCACGAGCTAAGAGACGAGCTCGAACGCTCGCTCGGCAAGGAGACCGTCGTCCGACGGGGCTTCTTCGACTCGAACCGTGTCTCGAACCTGGTCCAAGAGCATTTGCGCGGCACGCACGACCACGCCCAGCTGCTCTGGGCGCTACTCGTGCTGGAGTGGTGGCTCGAACATCACGTCGAAGGTCGGCCGCTCGATGGTCGCTTCTAGCCGCTCACATCTCCCAGAGCGCCCGGCCCTGGTCGAGGTACCACTCATAGGTTCGCCGAAGACCTTCATCCAACGGCATTTTGGCTTCGAACCCGAAACGCTCTTTGGCCTTCGTAACGTCGAGCTTGCGCCGCGGCTGGCCGTTGGGCTTGGAGGTGTCCCAGACGATCGTGCCCTCGAACCCCACGAGTGCCTGGACCTTGGTCGCCAGGTCGCGAATCGAGGCTTCGGTTGCGGAGCCGATGTTGACCGGGTCGGGCGAGTCGTAGCGCTCCGTGGCGAGCACGATGGCTTCGGCTGCATCCGTGATGTACACAAACTCGCGGGTCGGGCTGCCATCGCCCCACAGCGTCACCTCTGCATCGCCGCGCTCTTTCGCGGCGAGGAACTTCCTCATCATCGCCGGGATCACGTGGCTGCTCTGCAGGTCGAAGTTGTCCCACGGGCCGTACATGTTGACCATGAGCAGATGTACGCCGTTGAGGCCGAACTCGTCCGCAAACGACTGCGTGAGCACCAGCATCATCTTCTTTGAGATGCCGTAGGGCGCGTTGGTCTCTTCGGGATACCCGAGCCACAAATCCTCTTCGCGGAAAGGGACCTTGGTGAACTTCGGGTACGAGCAAACCGAACCGACGCCAACCACCTTCTGAGCGCCAAACGCGCGCGAGGCCTCGAAGACGTGGCAGGCCATCAGCGTATTGTCGCGCGCAATGCTTCCCGGATGGCTTCGCATGTAGCCAATTCCCCCCCCGGTCCATGCGATGTGGATCACCACGTCGGGACGTGTCTCGGCGAACAGGGCCTCGGTTTGTTTCCAATCCCGGAGGTCGCACTGAGCTGACCGAAAAGTCACCGGCTCCGCGCCACGAGCCTTCAGACCCTCGACGACGTGGCGTCCTAGAAAACCATGGCCGCCGGTGACGAGCACTTTTGCTTCCCGAAGGTTCATCATTCACCCATGGCCGGTCGATCGAGGGACAAGTCGTGCTTCATCATGCGGTCGACCAGCGTCTCGAACGACACCTTGGCCTCCCAGCCGAGCTTCTCGCGCGCCTTACTCGGATCCCCGAGCAGCAGATCGACCTCGGTGGGCCGATAGAGGCGCGGGTCGATCCGGACGCGAACCTCCCCGGTCTTAGGGTCGACACCCTCTTCAGCGACACCTGCACCCCGCCATTCGAGCTCGACCCCGATGTGCGCGAAGGCCGCCTCGGCGAATTCGCGCACGGTGTGAGTCTTGCCGGTGGCGAGCACGTAGTCGTCCGGCTCAGACTGTTGCAGCATGCGCCACATGCCCTCGACGTACTCCTCGGCATGTCCCCAGTCACGCTTGGCGTCGAGATTGCCGAGGTGGAGGGTGCGTTCGATGCCGTGCGCGATTCGCGAAACGACCCGGGTGATTTTGCGCGACACGAACGTTTCTCCGCGGCGCTCAGACTCGTGATTGAACAGGATGCCATTGCAGGCGTAAATCCCGTAGGCTTCGCGGTAGTTGACGGTAATCCAGTAGCCGTAGAGCTTGGCTGCACCGTACGGACTGCGTGGATAGAAGGGGGTGCGTTCACTCTGAGGCGCCTCGGCAACCTTACCGAAGAGCTCGCTGGTGCTGGCCTGGTAGAATCGGGTCTTCTGAGTCAAGCCGAGAATCCGGATCGCCTCCAGTACTCGGAGGGTCCCAATCCCGTCCGCGTTGGCGGTGTACTCGGGTGTCTCGAAGGACACACGAACGTGTGACTGCGCCGCCAGATTGTAGATTTCGTCGGGCTGGGTCTGCTGGACGATCCGAAGCAGATTCGTCGAATCGGTCATGTCCCCGTAGTGCAAGAAAAAGCGAGCGTCGGGTACGTGTGGATCGACGTAGAGGTGGTCGATGCGCTGGCTGTTCAGGGAGGATGCCCGTCGTTTGACGCCGTGAACCGCATACCCTTTTCGCAGAAGAAGCTCCGCCAGATAGCTTCCGTCCTGCCCCGTGACCCCCGTAATCAGCGCCGTCTTCATTCCACCCTCCGGCTATGGTCGGCGACCATGGCGGAATTCGGCCAAGGGTTCAACTCCTATTGATTACTCGTGATTACTCGCGCCAGGGCTTCGCGCTGCGCTAGCATGCAGCTCGGGATGAGAATCGCTCAGCTGTGTTTTCAACGATACCCTTCGCCCAGCCACGTGGGAGGTGGGGACGTGCGCCGATGGCAGGATCTCTGCTCGATCCGCGCACTCGGACATGACGTCCACGTCGTCGTCTGCGACCCGAGCAACGAGCCGACCCCTGAGCTACACCAGGTCGCAAGCTCGGTTACCGTAGTTCGTTCCAAGAGCATGCTCCTGGGGAGCCCTCGCTGGCTGCTGAGCCGCGTTTTCAACCCGACATCGCTTGCACTGGCCTACCCAGATCTGCGAGGCCTCCGACAGTCCGTTTCGTCCGCCATGCAGGGATTCGAGATCGGCCCCGATCTCATCTGGGCTGAAGAGGCGTTCGCCGTCCTGCTCTCCCCAAATGGCCCGCCGATTCTTCACAGTCACCTGGACTTCCACTTCAAGCTTCACTCCGTACGTGGCCGCTCCTTTGCTTCGAAAAGGCTGCGCAGACCCCAGGCTCTCACGATCAAACGCCTCGAAAAGGTCGAAGTCGACGCTTGTCGGCGCTCGGCTCACACGATGTGCGCGTCCCGGTCCGAAGCCGACTTTCTCCATGACCTCGGCATTTCAGCGTCCTACCTGCCCGTCGCCGGCCCAACCACGCGTGAACCGGACTACCGCAAGCTCTCCGAAGGGCGCTTGTTCTTGTTTGGCAATCCCAACACCGCGATGAGAGCCGCGCGTCACGACCTCAGGACTCGGGTTTGGCCCGAGATCGAGCAGCGAAAGCTCGCGCTCCAATGGCACCAATTGGGCAAAATTCCGCGCACAGGCGGCGACCCATCTTGGGAGTGGCTCGAGAAACACTTCGTCATTCACGGCTTTGTCGAGAACCTCGAAGATGTGTTCTTGCCAGGCGACGCGTCGGTCATGCCCTACCCGTTCGACACGGGCGGCCGTGCGAAATTCGCGGTGAGCGCTGGCTACGGGATGGTCAACATCGCGTACGAGAAAACCTTCGAGTGCTCCGACGAGTTTACCCATGGGGTCGACTGCCTCGCTGCCCGCGACCCAGCACACTTCGCCGAGCTTCTCGACGAGTTCGTCTCCGACGATGCGCTCCGTTTGCGGCTAGCCAAGGGCTCACGCGCCGTCTACGAACGTCACTTCACGATGGAGGCGCTGTATCCAGAGTACGAACGCATCTTGAACATCGCGATGCGCACAAACGCAGGAGTGGTACCGTGCGTATCCTAGGTCTCATTCCTGCCCGTGGCGGCTCAAAGGGCGTGCCACGCAAGAACGTCCGCCCGCTCGGCGGCACGCCGCTCATCGGATACACGATCGACGCCGCCCGCAAGGCCGTGAAAGTCGATCGAATCCTGGTGAGCACCGAAGACGAGGAGATCGCGTCCCTCTCGAAGTCACTGGGTGCCGACGTCCCTTTCCTTCGACCTGCTTCGCTGGCCCAAGACGACACTCCGATGTTGCCCGTCATCGTCCACGCAATCGAATCGGTGGTTGCCGATGGATGGGTCCCGGACGCGGTCTGTCTACTGCAACCGACGTTCCCGTTCCGGCGGCCCGAAGACATCGATGCGTGCATCGAAGCCCTCGAAACGCAAGAGGCCGACTGCGTCATCTCCGTTCACCGAGTACCCGCGCATTTCAACCCACATTGGGTCTACTTCGAGCGAATCGATGGTTCTCTCCAGCTCTCGACCGGCGAGTCCGAACCAATCTCCAGACGCCAAGAGCTGCCGCCAGCATTCCATCGGTCCGGCTCGATTTATGTGTCGCGCACGGCGACGATCCGCCAGTACCGATCACTCTACGGCGCGCGTACCGTCGGTTACGAAACGCCGACCGAGGACAGTTGCAACATCGACACCATGGACGACTGGGCCCGAGCCGAAGCCTTGGTCACGCAACGGGGCCACGATGACCTCGCATAGCCGGATCTATACGTTCTTCTCCGTTCACGAGCGCCTTTTCTTGCCGGTGCACCGCCTCTTGCGAGACCGATACGGGGTCGGCGCCTTCGCGGGCACGGTCTGGGGGCACGACCAGGCTTCCTTTCTGGAACAAAGCGAGATCGACTACGATCCGCTGGTCGTCTTCACGAGGGACGTTCTCGGTCCGAGCGCTGGCACGGTTCCGGACATCGACTTTCTGCGTGACCGAGAGGAGCGCTATGGGGTCCCCATTCATCGGATGATCTGGTCGGAGCGGCACCTTCTCCAAGGCCGTTGCTACGAAGAGGTCCTCGCGCTGACGGAGCGGGTGTTTCGCGTCGTGGAAGACGCATTCGAACGCTTTGCGCCGACCTTCTTGTTCAGCGAAGACGTCGGCGGCCTGACCAGCTACATTCACTACGCGGTTGCACGGGGGCGCGGCATCCCGTTTTGGCGCATCGGCAGCGCTCGGATGAAAGGCTTGCTCTCCGTTTACGACGGCGGGCCGCAAGAATGGAACTTCACCAAGGACAAGCTCGCCGAAATTCGCGAGCGCGGCCTCAGCAGCGAAGAACGAGAAGCGGCGGAAGCCTTCGTGAAAGGCTTTCGAGAGCGCCCTGAGCGCCCCACCGGCATGCGAACCCGGGATCGTCTTCCGGTTGCCGACATGGGAGACGTGGAGCGTCTTGCCCAGTTCAGTCAGCGCTATCGGACCGACCCGCAAAATCCTACGCTCACCTCGCCCATGAGCGCGCTGCGCCAGCGCGCCGTGCGCCTCGCGCGCAACCAAGCATCGAAGTCACTGGACTACTTCGACCGTCCGGTGCCAGGCGAGAAGTACGTGCTGTACCCCATTCACCTCCAGCCTGAAGCATCGACTCTGGTGCAGGCTCCTTACTATCTAGACCAGGCGGCTCTCATCGCAGACATCAGCAAGAGCCTTCCGGTCGGTTACCAACTCTACGTCAAGGAGCACGTCAGCAATCGGGGACGGAGGCCGCTCGCGTTCTACAGAGAGCTGCGGGAAACATTCGGCGTCCGGCTCCTGGGCCCGGACGAAGACACCTGGACGCTGATTCGGGACGCGGCGGCCGTCACGGTCATCACCGGCACGGTCGGCTGGGAGGGCCTGCTGTTCGGTAAGCCAGTGGTGACCTTCGGCAACGTGTTTTACAACGACTGCTCCCTGACCCAGCAGGCTGGGCTCGTTCCGAAGGATCAGTGGTACGGGGTGTTTCGGCGGGCAATCTTCGAGCATCAGCACGACGAAGAACGCCTCCTCGAGTTCGTGGCGGCAATTCAAGCAAGCTCGCGGCCGGGCTTTCTCAAGAACCCAAACACGTTTCCAGCAGTCATGGAACCGAAGAACGTCGAACGCATCGCCGACGCACTCGCATGGGGCGCGGGCCTTGCGCGCCTCAACTAGTAGTCGAGGCGCTTTTCGATCCGCGGTTCGATGCGCGCGAGGGCAGCGGCGATTCGAGGCCCTGCGTTTCCATCGCCATAAAGTGGGTCGCTTGGATGGCGGCCCTTCGCAGCTTGATCGCGAATCGCTTTGGAAATCGCGACTCGATCGTGGTCCACGTCGACCACGTTGACGCCGCGATCGCGTCCAGCCTGCCTGCTGCCGATGTTCACCACCGGCACACCGAGGAACGAGCATTCGCGTATGCCTGCGCTCGAATTTCCAACGAGACAGCGCGAGTGATAAACGACGCGGAGGAAGTCCGTCGGCGACATGTTCTTGAAGAAGTGCAGCTTGCCCGGGTTCTGGGCTTCGCGAAATGCGCGGATGCCACGGGAGGTGCCGTCGGATCCCGCATCGGGATTTGGCCAGAACCAAAGCGTCGGCATCCCGAGCTCGGCCACCGCGTGCAATGTCTCTTGAACTTGATTGCGCGCTAGATCGTGCTCGGTCGTCACCGAATGCTGAAGCACCACCAGGTACCCCCCGGATAGATCGAGCTCCGCACCGACGCCGCCGTACTTCTGCATGGGGTCGAAGTCGAGCTCCGGCTGCTGAAGAACCGAGGCGGCAATGTCGATCGACGGGCATCCAGTGATGATGACGGTGCCCGGCTCTTCACCCATTCTCACGACCCGCTCCCCTGCCTGTGCCGTCGATACCAAGTGATAATCGGAAAGCTTGGTGACCGCGTGCCGGACCTTTTCGTCGATCGATCCGGTGATCTCTCCGCCCTGAATGTGAACGAGTGGGATGTTCATGTAAGCCGACGCAACCGCGGTGGCGAGCGTCTCATGCCGGTCGGCGATAGTGACGACGAAGTCCGGTTTGAGATTGTCGAGAGCCGTGGCCAGCTCGATCATCCCGATGCCGGTCGTCTTCGCCATGGTCAAGGGCTGCTCGCCTTCGAGAACCATGTACACCTTTCTCGCAACCTCGAAGCCATCGCGCTCGATCTCGTCTACGACCGAGCCGTAGCGATCGAGCAGCGCCGAAGCGGCCGCAACGATTTGGAGCTCGATATCGTCGCGGGCGCGCAATGCTTCGAGCGCGGTGCGAATCCGACTGTAGCTAGGTCGAGCAGTGATGACGACGCAAATTTTTCTCACGAACTAGTCCTCGATGTCTTCCTCTTGAAGGAAATGTCCGGCACGAACTTCGTGGCGGAGTGTCCGGCCGACGACCTCGTGCATTCGCCGCGCGGAAATTCCGCGAGCGGGCTTCTTGGTGGTGAGATCCTCGACGCGCAGCACAGTGCCTTCGGCCAGATTTCGACGTGGCACGATGCTCTTCATGAAGAGGTCGCGCATCTCCGCCATCTTTGCGGCCATGGCGTCCTTGTCGACGGGGCTAGAAAGCATCGTCTCGGTCGCCCGCACGCCTTTGACTAGCGTTCGAAGCTCCTCGAACGTGATCGACGCGGGAACGTCGGGCCCGAACGACTGCCGGCTGAACGTCACATGCACCTCGAGAAGCTGCGCGCCCAGAGCCGCTGCTGCCAGCGAGGGATAGATCGTCCCGCTGTGGTCGGAAATACCGACCGGAACGGCCAATCTCTCGGCAAGCTCGGTCATGACGTTCAAGCCGACCTCGCGGAGGCTGCTCGGATAGGCCGAAGTACACTGCATCACGGCGACGTCGAGTCCCTTCTCTTGGGCCCAACTTACCGCCCAGTCAATTTCCGAAACTGGGCTCATGCCGGTGGAGAAGAGCACGGGCCAGCCGGTCTTGGCGAGCCGCTCGAGCATCCACAAATCGGTGATCTGCCCGGAAGCGACCTTCCAAGCCGCAACCCCAACGTCGGTCAGCAAGTCGACCGCCTCTTCTGAAAACGGCGAGCTCAAGAAGAAGAGGCCACGCTCGTCAGCATGCTTTCTGAGACCGCGCCACTGCGCTGGCGTGAATTCCATACGCTTCCAATACTCGAAGCGCGAATCGTCTTGGGGGCTGAACTTCACTCGCCAGGGCTCGTCCGGCTGGCTCTCTGCTTGCGCGATGTGCGTCTGGAACTTCACCGCATCCGCACCGGCGTCGGCGATTGCATCCAAAAACGCATGCGCAGTGCCCAAGCTTCCGTCGTGGGACTGCCCGACTTCGGCAATCACCCGACAACGGCCTGCGACTAAAAAGGGCTTCGACATGCGCTAATCTCCCCCAACCCCATGCTCGCACCTCGGTGTTAGCAGCTGAGGCACATCCTAGACAACCGTTGACCAATTCTCCGATAAATGGCAATCCACCTCGGGTGGGGTTGGGCTCGGATAGCGAGACAGTGAGGCCCGAGCGCCGCGACACCGGCCGTCTTCGGTGGGGGCCGAGCATCGCCCCCCCTGTCATCCAGACCGCGCTCATTCCGATGACGGTCACGCTGATCGTCGCACCGCAGCTGCTCGGCGGGGTGTTTCCTTGGGCGGTGGCGACCATCTGCGTCCTCGCGGGCGCTGCCGGAATCCTCGCGAGCCGTCGGATCGAAATCATCAGCGTTCGCCGTCGTTCCGCGACGCTGCTCGATTGGATGATGGTGATCGCCCTAGCGTGGACGGCCTTTCAGATCATGCCAATCCCCGCGGCCCTGGTCGGCACCCTGGTTCCCGAAGCCGTGGACGCATGGCGATCCAACGCGCCGCTCTTTGGCGAGGCTGCCCGCTCCTTGATCCCGATGTCTCTCGACCCTGGTGCGACACGACTGGAAGTCGCGAAAGGGTCGGCGATCGTGGCCGTCTTTCTTGCTGCGCGGGTATTCGCTGCATCCCACCAGCGTCGGCGTGTGCTCCAGGGGGTTGCCGCGAGCGCGATTGCGATGGCGCTGGTGGCGTTCGCGCACAAGCTCGCGGGCGCAACAGAGGTGTTTGGCATCTACAAACCGGTCTATGCAAGCAGCCGCTTGCTCGCTCCATTGATGAACGAGAACCACCTTGGAGGCATGATGGCGATGGCCTCTCCGATTGCCATCGGGCTCTCGATGGACGCAAAAGCGCTCGAGCGACGGATCGGCTGGGCGGTCGGAGCCGCGCTCTGCGCTCTTGCTGGCGTCTTGTCATTCTCGCGCGGCGGTATCCTCGCGCTCGCAATCGGCATGACGGTGTTCACAGCGGTGTACGCGATCCGTCTGAAACGGAGCAATGGCTCGATTCTGCGAGGCCGAACAGTGCCCGTCCTCGCTGCAGGAGCCCTTGCGATCATGCTGATTGCCATCGCCCTCCAGGGGAGCGACCTCGCACGCGAGCTGGGCCATCGTCACAACATCGCTCCAAAGTTCGCCGGAGCCGTCGCGGCTTTGCCCATCATCGCACACCATCCGATCGCAGGCGTCGGCCGCGGAGCGTTCTCAGCGGCATTCGTCAATGACCAAGGCACCAACAAGCGATTCTTCTACCCGGAGAACCTGCCGGTGCAATGGGCGTCGGAGTGGGGGCTTCCGATCGCGCTGACTCTCCTCGTCATCGTAATTTGGTCGATCGGCCGTGGCTTCCGATTGAAACGAAGCCACGCGCACCTCGGCGGCCTGTGTGGGCTGATCGCCATAGGCATCCATCAGCTTGCCGACTTCTCCTTGGAGCTCGTCGGGCTGGCCGTGGTGGCGGCCGCAACACTGGGGTCGGTGGCGGACTCTGTTTCCGTTCGACGCGGCAAGCCTCTTCGCCAGCTCTGCACCGTGACCTCAATCCTCAGCCTTGGAGCCGCCGCTCTCGCGCTCTCGCTGGCAGGCGGCGATGTGTTCACGCTCGAGATGCAGAGTCGCGCGGCGCTCGAAGAGGGTGACAACATGAAAGCCCGGGAGCTCGCGATGGAGGGGCTTTCCCTGCACCCCTCCGAGCCAATCTTCGCGCTCACCGGAGCCGAGGTCGCGGTGCGCGAACGCGACCCTTCGGCGGGTCGCTGGATCAACCGCGCCCAAGTCCTCGCCCCGCTATGGAGCGCGCCTCACTTGTTGGCGGCGCGATGGCTGTTCTCATTGGGTGAGTTGGATCAAGCGCTCATCGAGATTCGAGAGGCGGAGGCCCTTCGCCCCGGAAGCGCGCGGACGACCGTGTGCTCACTGCTCCGCCCCAGTGAAAATCCGGCCATCGCATTGCGCGCGGCGCCCGAGGGTCCTGATGGCGCCAAGTTCCTCGACCGAGCGGCACTCTGTCTTCCGCTGCAGTCCAGCGCAGCGGTGCAGATCGACGAGGCTGCCCGCGCGCGCGATGCGAGTCTGCCGGGCCCGAGAAGCCGACAAGCGCGCCGCCTGCTGGCAGAGCATCGGCCTCTCGAAGCGATCGATCTGCTGCGCGGTTTCCGAGACCTAGATCCGGACGGACGGCGGATCCTCGCCGAAGCGTACATGCAGGGGAGCGACTTGCGCGCGGCCGCAGAGACAATAGCCCCGCTGCTCAGCACGGGGGACGTTCCGTCGAGCGTGCTGCGCACCGCGGCCTCGATCTATGTGAAGAATGGCGACCAAGACAAGCTTCAGCGTGTCGTCGCTCGCCTGCGCGGCCAAACCGCAGGAAAAGCGAAACCCCTTGCGGACGTGGAAATGTTCCTGGGCAAGCTCTATGAGTCACAAGGCAGGCACGCACTCGCGTTGAAGGCTTTCGAGGACTCACTTCGGGCGAATGAATCCCGGCAGGCCCTGCTTGCGATGGCAAGGGTTGCGGATGCAATGGGGAACCGGGAACGTGCGCTCCTCACCTACAGGCGCCTATGTCGCTTCGACGGCGGAAAAGGAGCGGCCTGCGCTTCTGCCGAGGAGCTCGCAAAGCCCGCAAATTCATGGCCCTGACTCTGGCGCGCTTGACGGAGGCGTGACGATGGGAAACGCTGATGAAGCGGGGCCGTGAGACATCTAACAAACGAGACTGAGCCAGGGGGCGCTCCAGCCTTGGAGGGGTCGCTTCTTCCGAGAGGCCTGGCGGACGCAGTGCTGCGATATCGTTGGTGGATCATCTTCACCGCGCTCGCCGTGACGACGTTGGTGACCCTGTGGACCTTTCGGCTTCCAAAGGTCTACCAGGCGACGGTCACGCTGGAATACGACCCCAATCCGACCTCACCGCTCGGCAGCTCAGTCGAGGACGTCGGCGGGCAGGTTTCGCACTTCCTGATGTCGCGCGAGTTCTTCGAGACGCAGAATCTGATCATCCAAAGTCGCGCGGTCGCAGAGCGAGTAGTCGAGCATCTGGGGCTGGCCGACGACCCGACATTTTTTGGCCAAGAGCGGGGCACAGACTGGGCACCCGTGGCCAAAGAGATCGCCGCACAGCGCCTTCAAAGCAAGCTGACGCTCGACCCGATCAAAGACACGCGGCTGGTGCGGCTGAAAGTTCGCGACACCGACCCTGAACGTGCCGCGACGCTCGCCAACATGGTTGCCAGTGCCTACATCGAGAAGACGATGGAGGATCGCCTGGGCTCCACGGCGGCGGCCGCCGAGTGGCTCGCGCAGCAACTCGACTCGACCCGGACACAGCTCGACGATTCCGAGCACGCTCTGCACGAATTCAAAAAGCAGTACAATGTGCTTTCGGTTTCGGTCGAGAATCGTCAGAATCTCCTCGCAGAAGAAATTCGCGAATACAACGAGCGTCTGACCGCTATCAGGGCGCGTCGCATCGAGCTCGAGGCCAGGCTCGGGCGTCTGAAGGCCGCACGCGCCCATCCGGAAGCCGTTCAAGGCAACGGTGGCGGCGAGGATGGTGAGCTCGATGCCTTGCGGACGGAGCTCCACTCGAAGATGACAGAGGGCGCGGCGCTTGCGGTTCGATATGGCGATTCGCATCCGACGATGCTCGAGCTCGAGGGAGAGATTGCGGCCATTCGCGCATCGATAAACGACCAAATCGAAACGCTCATCACAATCGCAGCCGACGATCTCAAAGAGGCCCAAGCGGTCGAGACCGGGCTCAGCAAGGTTCAGAACCAGGCGCAGAAGGCCGGCATGGACCTCAATCTGCGCGAAATCGAGTACTCGCGCCTGAACCGCCAGCAGGAGAGCAACTCGAAGCTCTACGACCTGCTCCTGCAGCGCACGGCCGAAACCGACCTCACGCGCTTGCTCCGGACGACTCACGTTCGCGTGGTCGATCGAGCGCTGGTTCCCAAGGCAGCAATCTCGCCGGTAGTGAGCCTGAACGTCGTCGGTGGCGTGCTCGGTGGCCTTCTCCTAGGGTTCGGCCTTGCATTCGTCCTGCATCAAATGGACAGGCGAATACAAGACGTCCCAGACGTCGAACGGCTCGGCGTGACGATCCTCGGAGTGTTTCCACGGGTCGCGGGATCAAGTGCCGGCTCATCGAGTGGTTACTCTGCGCGACGAAAGCGGGAACGGGTCGGGGAGGTCGAGAATCTCGATCAAATCGTTCACAGCCATCCGATGTCGATGGCCGCCGAATCTTGCCGCACCGTCCGCACGAACCTGATGTTCATGGCGGCGGAATCGCCCAACAAGACGATGGTCGTCACGAGCGCAAACCCGAAAGACGGGAAGACGACCGTCGCCACCAACATCGCAATCGCAATGGCACAGAGCGGCCAGCACGTACTCCTGGTCGACACGGACCTGCGCCGCCCACGCATCCACAAGGCGTTCAACCTCGACAATCGGATCGGCCTCACGAGCGTGCTCCTAGGCCAACACACGATTGCTCAAGTGACCCGCGACGTTGGCATCGACAAGCTCTCGGTGGTGACCTGCGGGCCTCTGCCTCCAAATCCCGCAGAGCTCCTCCACACCAAGCAATTCGCGCGTTTTCTCGAGGAAGCGGCCGCGCAATACGACCGAGTGATTTTCGACAGCCCGCCGCTCCACGCCGTCACCGATGCGGCGATTCTTGCACCCCAGTGCGGTGGCACTCTGCTGGTCGTACGGGCGCAGGCGACAACCCGAGACGCGGTGACCTCAGCCATCCGAAGCCTCCGCGACGTTAGCGCGAACCTGCTGGGCGGCGTGCTCAACGACGTGGAGCCAAGCCGCGGAGGAAAAGGCTACCGCGGGGGTGGCTACTATCACTATTACCGGGGCGAGGAATACACCAGCGAAAACGAGCCGCCCGGACACAGTCAGTCCGCCGCCTGAGGCGATCCCAGGGACATCTCTTTGGCCTGGGACTGCTGATTAACTGCCTATCTCACCCATCGGGAGTCCGAAGTTCGGCACCAGCTCACGCCGCGCGGCTTCGAGATAGCCGCGCCCGTACCGTTCGTCTGGCTCCAGGTGATTCCCTTCGGCCCACTCGTTCCAGGACTTGATGAAGACGAGCCTCTTATCGAAGGGCCGATCGGCAATGAACCTCAGAGCGTGACGCAAATGCCCGGCGAAGAGCTCTGGCGAGGACTCGTGCAAAACCCAGCCCCAGCGACCAACCCTGGGGGTGTTGTCCCAGTTCGGAATCACGCAGGGGAACTCGTCGGGACCAACGCGCAGCCCCCGATACTCGGCGTCCACGAGCTCTCGATACGAGCAGACCGACGGCAGCAATAGCCGCTCACTGATCCCGTCGTGCAAATTGTCGAGCGGCCCGAGCCAAGAGGGCCGTCGCGATCGCGCGATGGCTTGATGCAGGTGCACTAGGCTTGGGCGTTCCAGCAAGACCTGAGCGCGCCGACGCACCTCGGCCTTCTGCTGGATACGCGACGGCAGGAACGTCAACAGGTTCCCGAGGCCTTTGTGGACTCCTGCATCCAGCCCAAGGGCTCTCGCATCGGCGCCGGCGTTCAATATGCCCACGAGATACAGACCCTTGAAGCCAGCTTTGAGCGCGAGCTCCCGCCAGCAATCGGCAAACGCGAGCGGGTCGGCGAGCTTGTCCGGGCGAAACACCAGGAAGAGCGGCTTCCCGTCAACCGTGATGTAGCGATCGTCGGCGAACGCGTCCCGCACCGCGCGAAAGTGGGCTTCGTGGTCGGTGCGCCCGGGATAGGTTTGTTCGACGAGTAGCTCCCAGGGCCGGCCAACCCATGCCGCGGTCCAGCTGTGATTGGCCCAAGCGAGACAAAACGGAAAATCGGGCTTACCGCTGTCCAATACAGCGTTGAACGGGCGTTCGAGCAGCCGGCGGCCGGCAAACCAGTAGTGCCAGTAGCAAAAACCTTCGATGCCGTGGGAGTGAGCCAGCTCCGCCTGGGCTTCGCGGGTCTCGGAAGAGCGAAGGTCGTAGTAGCCCAGCTCAGAGGGAATGCGCGGCTGATAGTGTTCCGCGAAAAGCGGTCTGGCCTGGCGGACGTTCGTCCACTCCGCAAAGCCCGCTCCCCACCAATCGCTGTTCTCCGGAATCGGGTGGAACTGCGGAAGATAAAAGGCGATGGCCCGCGCGGTTGGGCTCAAGGCTGGTTCCCGTGCATGGGCGTCGGAATAGCTTAGTTTTCATATGGTTCAAGCGCTGCGAGATGCGCTGGCGACCGTCCGGGAATAGTCGCACCGTCCCGTTGACGAGCGACGAAAAGACCGGGATAACTTCCCCTCTCGACTGGCGCCGAGCGCGCCCTATGAAGTCGGAAGGAAGCATCACATCGGAGGAAAAAGAAGCTATGTCAGAGCTCAAGGGCAGTAAGACCCACGAAAACCTCGCAGCCGCGTTTGCGGGTGAGTCACAGGCCAACCGGCGCTACCTCTACTTTGCAAAGGTTGCGGACGTCGAAGGGTACCCCGAGGTTGCCGGTAACTTCCGCGAGACCGCCGAAGGCGAGACCGGCCATGCGCACGGTCATCTCGACTATCTCAAGAAGGTCGGCGATCCGGCCACCGGTCTGCCGATCGGCGATACCGCGCTCAACCTCGCAGCCGCCGTCGCCGGCGAGACTCACGAGTACACCGACATGTATCCCGGCTTCGCCAAGACGGCACGTGAAGAGGGCTTCGGCGAGATCGCCGACTGGTTCGAAACCTTGGCCAAGGCCGAGAAGTCGCATGCGGGCCGGTTCCAGTCGCTACTCAACGACATCTCTTAACCGGGGCTACAGACGCGAGTGAGCGACGAAGCCAATAGGCAGATCTCGTACCAGCCCACCGATGGGCTGAGCTACGACCCCAGTGAAGAGAAATACTGGAATGAAGACGCGCTCGGCAAAGAAATCGAGCGCGTCTTCGAGGTCTGCCATGGCTGCCGCATGTGCTTCAAGTATTGTGACTCATTTCCAACCTTGTTCTCGGCGATCGACGAGCAGCACGACGGCGACGTTCGCAAACTGACGGCACTCGACACGAAGCACGTCATGGACGCGTGCTTTCAATGCAAGCTTTGTGAGGTGCAGTGCCCGTACACGCCACGTGACGGGCACGAGTTCCAAGTCGACTTTCCAAAGCTGGTGCATCGCTACGACGCCATCCGGCACCGCAAACACGAGCAGCCGCACAAGCTGCGACTCAAGCTGCTGGAAGACCCGGATCGCGCAAGCACCATGGCGCGCGCGAGCTTCGGCGTGGCCAATGTCATGAACCGGGTCGGTATCCATCGCTGGTTCATGGAGAAGCTGGTCGGCATCGATCGACGCAAGCTCCTCCCCGACTTCGCACAGACGACCTTCGAGTCGTGGGCGAATGGCGCCGGCTTGATGGACAAGGGGGTCGGGGGCGAAGCTGTGCTTTTTCAAACCTGCTACGTCCAGGGCAACGAGCCGCAGATCGGAATGGACACCGTCGAGGTGCTCGAGAAAAACAGCGTCGACGTTCGCTGCGAGAAGGGCCTCGAATGCTGCGGCATGCCTGCTTGGGAAGGCGGCAATCTCGAGCTTCTCCGAACGAAGGCCCACCGCAACCTGGACCTCCTGATGCCCTACGTGAAAGCAGGCGCAAAAGTGATCGCGCTCAACCCGACCTGCTCGATGATGCTTCGGCGCGAGTACCCGGAGCTGCTCGAGGGAGAAGACCGCGAACGCGCGAGGATGCTGGCCGAGGCCGTGGCGGACCCGAGCGAATATCTCTGGTCGTTGCGCCAAGAAGCACGCTTCAACACGGACTTCAAGAGCTCACCCGGCCACAAAGTCGCCTATCACGCGCCCTGCCATCTGCGGACGCAGGGCGTCGGCTTCAAGGGGCGCGATTTGCTTCGGAAGATTCCAGGGGTCACTCCGACAACCGTGATGGAGTGCTGCGGGCACGACGGTACGCACGCGATGACCGTCGAAGGGTTCGAGTACTCGATTCGCGTCGGGCAGAAGGCTTTCAACGAAATGAAAGCCGCCGATTCGGAGATCTGGGCGACCGATTGCCCCCTGGCGGCGATTCAGTTTCAGCAGCATGCGGGGGTGAAACCCATGCATCCCATGTCGATTCTTGCACGCGCGTATCGCGACGATGGATTCGATGCCCCCAAGGCGTTACCCTCCGGGAACCAGGCTGAAGGAGGCCCGGCGTGAAGCCGATCGATCGATCAGAGCTACTCGACTACGTAACCTATGGCGAGCACCGCGAAGAGATTCGCGCTTCGGCATTGCGCGCCAAATCGTTGCGTCGAATCCTCGTGGGTGAATATTTCACGTTCCTTTTCGAGAACCGCGAAACCGTGCGTTACCAGATTCAAGAAATGATGCGCATCGAGCGTATCGTGAAAGAAGACGACATCCAGCACGAGCTCGACACGTACAACGAGCTGATTCATCCGAAGGGTACGGTCGGCTGTACGCTCATGGTAGGCATCGACGACGAGGCCGAACGGGCCGGGAAGCTCCGGGCCTGGCTGGGCCTCAACGAGCACATCTACGCCAAGACCCCCGACGGGGAGCTGCGGAGGCCGACCTGGGACGCGCGCCAAGTGGGCGACGATCGCCTCTCTTCGGTCCAATACCTCTCGTTTGGCATCGGCGAGGAAGCGCCCTACGCCATCGGCATTGGAATGCCTGGAATCGAAGCGGAAACCGAGCTTTCCGGGCCTCAGCAAGAGGCGCTCGCCGAAGATTTAAACGCGGATTAGCCAAATCGAACGGAATTGGAAAACCGTCCGAACGGTGGTTGTGGGAAGGGCCGAGGAGTCTTACGATCAGGCCTTAGGAGTACTTGCATGCTGAGAATTCTGCTGTTTTTGGGGACAAACCTCGCCGTTCTATTCATGGCGGCGATTGCGATGTCGGTGCTCACCGCCCTTGGGGTCATCCCGCCGGACGCGCCCTATGTCGCCATGCTGATTTGGTGCGCGCTCTTTGGTTTTGGTGGCTCAATTTTTTCCCTGGCAATCTCGAAGTGGGTCGCGAAAAAGTCCACCGGCGCCCATGTCATCGAGAAGCCGTCGAACGACATCGAGCAGTGGCTGCACAGCACGGTTCAGCGCCAAGCGGAGCGGGCCGGAATCGGCATGCCCGAGGTCGCGATCTTCGATTCGCCAGATCCCAACGCCTTTGCAACGGGCATGTTTCGAAACAACGCCCTAGTGGCGGTCAGTACGGGCCTCTTGCGCCTGATGAACAAGGACGAGGTCGAAGCGGTTCTGGGCCACGAGATTTCCCACGTAGCCAACGGTGACATGGTGACGCTGACGCTGATCCAAGGTGTCCTCAACACCTTCGTCCTCTTCATCGCGCGAATCATCGCCAGCCAGTTCGAGCGCGGCCGCTTCTTCATTTACATCGGGCTTCAAATGGCGTTCGGCGTCCTGGCAAGCATCATCGTCGCCTGGTTTTCGCGCCGTCGTGAGTTCCGGGCAGACGCCGGAGGGGCCGATCTCGAGAGCTCCGCCGCAATGGCTTCGGCACTCAATCGGCTCAAGTCCATGCGAGATGCGCCGTCCCAGCTTCCTGACGCCCTAACCGCATTTGGCATCCGGGGTGAAGGGATGCTCAAGCTCATGGCGACCCATCCTCCGCTGGAAGAGCGAATCGCCCGGCTCCAGGCCCGCTGATCGACGAGGTCACAGGCAGCGTTCTTGCCAGAACACGCGACCTTGGGTAGGACCGATCTCATGGGGAAGCGGGGTTCGCTGTGTTGGGTCGCGCTGGCCTGCGTCTTGGTTGCAGGCTGCGAGGAAACGAATCCACGCCTCGAGCGTATTGATGTCGCAGCTGCCCATCGGGCCTGCGAAGAGGGCGACGCATGCGGGGTCGTCGAAACCAGCTGTACGTCACAGGGCTGCCGGTGCGGCGTCGCGGTCAACGAAAAACACCTGCTCGACTACCAGAAGCAGCTCGCCGAGTGCCGTGGCCAAGATGAGCTCGCGACCTGCGACGACTTCGAATGCGAGACGCCGTTCGGCAAATGCTTCAAAGGCGCCTGCGTGATGACCAGTGAGCCGCCCGAGCTGTTTCGCGGCGGCCGCAGCGTTCAGGTGCTTTGTGAAGGCTCGCGCGGGGAATACCTCGGCTGCCCTCAGTGCCCGCCAAACGAACGCTGCAAGTCCTGCATTCCCTGTGAATGCCCATCGAGCCATCGCTGGACGAAGAAGGGATGCCGGGCCGTCGTTCAAACCGAGGCGCGCGACATCCTGGTCGAGACGCGGCCCTCGGTGGTCAATCACTCCGACGATGTGAAGGCTCGCGTCCACAACAACTCGAAGCGGACCATTTGGATCAAAACCGTTTGCGGAACCCCCTTCTATCGACTGCGCAAAAAGGAAGACGCCTGGGAGAAGGGCTACGAGCCGTTCCACGAGGTCAAATGCCGCTTGGGCTCGTTGGAAATCGCGCCCGGCAAGAACCGGCCCTTCGTGATCGACAACCTTGCCAAGTTCAGGGAGCCCTCGGGCGAAGCCGCGACGGTCGGAACCTTCCGTTTCGAGCTGACGTACACCGACGGCAACGACAGCTTTCGACACAGCGCGATCGTGTACTCGGCAGAGTTTGACCTAGCCGAGAAGCTGTCCAGCCGCTGAGCCTAGTCGACCTCGAGTAGACAGACGCTGAACCAGTCGCGCTCGTCGCTCCATTGCTTCGCCAGCCGGAAGCCCGCCGCCTGCGACATTTCCTCGAATTGGTCGAGGTCGTACTTGTGCGAGTGCTCGGTCACGATGTGCTCGCCCGCGGATAGAGCAATCTGGGCATCGCCGATACGAACAATCTGGTCGCGCTCGCTGATCAGACGCATTTCGATTCGACCTTCGCGTTCGACGTACGGAGCGTGGTGACGGAACTGGGTCAGGTCGAAGTTGGCGCCGATTTCGTTGAGCCTGCGGAGGATGTTCAGATTGAATGCGGCGGTGACTCCCAGCGAGTCGTTGTAGGCGTCCTCGATGACCTTGGTTTCTTTTTTCCGGTCGATGCCCACCAGCAGGCCTCCGCCCTGGCCTACGAGCTCAGCAACGCGCCCGAGGAAGCGCACAGCCTCGTCGTGGGTGAAATTGCCGATCGTGCTTCCGGGGAAGAACGCTACCGTCCGAGCGCTCGGGCGGTGAGGCCGTGGCAGACGCAAGGCTTGGGTGTAGTCGGCGCAGACCCCAATGACCTCCATGTCCTCGTAGCGGCCCGCGAGCTGATGAGCCGATGCCTCGAGGGCGGCACGGCTGATGTCGATCAGGACGCAACCGCTTGGTTCGATCAAGGCGTCGAGGAGTCTTTGAGTCTTTAGGCCGACGCCGGAGCCGAACTCGACCAGTGTGGCGTGCGCGCCGATCGAATCAGCCATCTCATGAACGGCCTGACTCATGATCCCGAGCTCGGTCCGGGTTGGATAATACTCCGGCAACTCAGTGATCGCCTCGAACAGCCGCGCGCCCAATGCGTCGTAGAAATACTTGCAGGGAAGTGCTTTTTGCGAACTGCGGAGTCCCTTGACCGACTCTTGCCGCAAGTCGCCGAGCTTCGGGTGAAGGTCGACGACGCGAACGCGCTCATCAGTGCTCAACGGATCAAATGCAATCATCGATTCAACCACCATCCCGGGCCAACCGAATGCCGCTGAACTGCCAGCGGGAATCGGCCGGAAAGAAATTTCGGTAGCTTCGGCGTGCATGGCCCGCGGGCGTTGCACAGCTGCTACCCCGCAACACCTGTTGGTTGCACATGAACTTACCGTTGTATTCCCCGAGCGCTCCTTCGGCGGGACGATAGCCCGGATAGGCAGCATAGCTAGAGCTCGTCCACTGCCATGCGGCTCCGTATGGGCTGGGACTGGTTGGATGTACCTTCGCCGCGCGACCGCCGAGGGGCGCGGGCTCGGGCTCGCTGGTCGCGACCTCCCACTCCTGCTCGGTAGGTAGACGAACGCCGGTCCAGCGAGCGTACGCGTCTGCTTCATAGAAGCTCACGTGTACGACCGGCTCGGCATCGCGAACGGGCCGGCGGCCGTGGAGTGTGAATTGGCTCCAGCCATCGGTTCCCTTGCGCCAGTACTGCGGGGCACCCCAGCCACGGCCTTGCGCCGTGTCCCAACCCGCGCTCAGCCAAAGCTCGGGTCGCTCGTAGCCCCCGTCTTCGATGAACGCTAGATACTCACCGTTGGTCACGAGACGTTGGCCAATCTCGAACGGGTGCAGCAAGGCGTCGTGGACCGGACCCTCGTTGTCGAAGTGGTAGCATGTCGGCTCACAGCCGATGCGCGCGATGCCTCCCGCGTGCCCAGCCCAACGCATCGCAGGGGCAGAAGCGGCGTGCGCCGGCAGCGATTCGTCGGGCGCGTAAACCGGATCGAGCGGATTGCACGAAAAGAGATGTTTGATGTCGGTGACGAGCAGCTCTTGGTGCTGTTGCTCGTGATGCAAACCGACCTCGACGCATCTAGCGAGCTCATCGTCGATCCCTGTCCGAAGAAGATCGAGGACCGAAGCGTCTACGCGTTCGCGGTAGGCCTTCACCTCGTCGTGGCTTGGCCTGGTGAGAAGCCCGCGCGAAGGGCGGTCATACTGCTCGCCGACGGCGTTGTAGTAGCTGTTGAACAAGATGGCGTAGGGCTCGGGCGAAAGGCCCTCCACGCCTGCCGGGCCGAGCACGAAGGTCTCGAAGAACCAAGTCGTGTGCGCCCGGTGCCACTTGCTCGGACTCGCGTCCGGCATGCTCTGAGCGCATTGATCCTCGGCGGAGAGCGGCGCGACGAGCGCTTCGGTTTGCGCGCGCACCCTCTGAAAATCGTCTGCAAGCCGCTCGCGCAACATCTGGCCATTCATAGGTACCACCTTGAACGGGTCAAGAGCGTCGGTGTTACCAAGAATTTCCACGCTTGTCAGCGTCGGCTATGCCCGAAACACGGGCTCGGCGCGCTGACTTCCCTCGCCGCCTCGTTTCCAGACGCTGCGAATCGCCGGCAAGCTCACGAACAAGCCGATGATCGTCCAGGGAACGGTGGCCATGAAATGGCCCGCAATTGCAACGGAGGCCGCCATGCTCGGATCGACCCCCATGAGCTCCAGCGCCGAGGCGACCGCCACGTGAAAGGTACCGATGAAGCCCGGCGATGAGGGAACCATCGTTCCGATCGAAAGAAAAACCATCACGATGAGCGGGGCGTACAACGGTAGCTCGAGGCCAAAAGCCCAGAGCCAACACTGAATGGTGAGCATCCCGACCAGACGTATGGCGACGGTGAGCATCAACGCTTGGGCCACCGCCCTACTCGACCGTAGCGCGCTCAGCCCGTCGACGAACCGCTGCGACTTTTGGAGGAGCCAGGCTTGAAGCGTCGGGCTGAACGGACGCGAGAAGAACACGACGATCCCAGGAAACCTCGACGGGTTGGCCGCGAGCCAAGTCACCGCAAGGAGCGCCGCTAGGATGGCTCCGAGCAGCCATGCGAGACGACGGTTGCCCGAGAGATCGATGGCAAGCAATGGCACGACCACCGCAAACAAAATCATGAACGAGATGAGGTCGAGCAAACGTTCGAGCGCTACGACCGCAACGGTGGACCCTCGTGAGATCTCGCCAGCCCTCGCAAGAAGGTCGATCCGAACGAGCTCGCCAAGCCGAAACGGGAAGATGTTGTTGGTGACGTACCCAGCCACAATCGCAGTAAAACATTCCGTCAAGCGATAGCTGCGGAGCGGCCGCAGGAATACCTTGGTCCGAAGCGCGCCGAGCGAGAAGACAGCCCCTTTGGTCAGCAGGCAACAGGATAGAATCCAGAGGTTGACCGAAGCCAGCATCGGGCCGAGCTCCCCGAGGTCTACGCGCCTCAAGAAGTAAACCGCGAGAACCGCGGACAGAACGAAGCCCGCGGTCATAAGGACGCGTTCCTTGGTCAGGCGCGGCCGCATCGCTACTCGCCGGCGAGCTCCAGACGCTGTTCGAAGAACTCGTAGAGGTCGGGAAGCGGCGCGCCCTCATTGCCCAGTATCCCCGAAGAGATGGAGGCCAACGAGCTTCCCAGGTACATCCCGACGGGAAGCGGCTCGCCCGCGAGCTGTGCGAGGCTCGCGCCTGTTAGGAAAACGTCTCCGGCGCCTACCGCGTCCACCTCATGGACTTCGAGCGCCGGTAGATAGTCGGTCCTCAACCGGTCGCCATCGCCTCGAGGAGGCCGAAAACAGAGCGAGCCTCGCCGACCCATCGTGACGATGAGCCCCTTGGCGCCACTGGCCGCGTAGTACCGGCTCGCCAAGTTGGAGATGCCGCTCTCGGCATCACCCAGGGCAAACCGCAGCTCGTCCTCGGTCGGCGTTGCCAGCTGCGGCTTGCCAAACTTGAGGATGTTGGCTTGCCCGTTCGTGCTCACATCCGCGAAATAGGGTTTGCCGCATCGTTCGGCGATCTTTGGAATCGCATTGGCGAGCGTGGGACCAAACAAGCCATATCCGAAATCGGTCACGATGAGCCCGTCGTGCTCGTCGAGCTGCTCTTGCAGCATGACGATGAGCTCATCCGTGGTTTCGATGGGAATCGGCGCCGGATTCCCGCGGTCGACTTTGAAGACCTTTTTGCCGCCAACCAGGTACCGGGTCTTGGTATACGCTCGACGGCCCGGCGCAGGCAAGTTGCGCACTTCGACGCCCGACCGTTCGAGGCTGCCTCTGATTCGCTGAAACGATTCGTCCTCTTCACAGCAGGTGATGAAGGTGGGCTTTGCGCCGAGGATGGCTGCTTGACGAGCGATCAGGCCGGCGCCGCCGATGAACCACTCCTCGCTCAGGGGCTTAACGGATACGATCGGGCTCTCGGACGCGACGCGCGCGCCTTCGCAATGTGAATACTGATCGAGGATGGCGTCGCCGAGCACCAAGACTTTGAGATCCGAAAATGCAGCAATCACATTCTTGAGTCGCGCAGGGTGGATGGCATTGACCTGGCAGAATCGCTGGATCTTTTGCTGCTCCATATCCAGGGTGTTGCCCTTGCGTCGGCCGATCTCGGTCGACGAGAAAATGACGTCTCCCGAGCCGAGCACCACGCGACCGCCGTACGCCTCGACGATCTTCTTCTCTTTTGCGAAGCGAGGGTCATTTTTGGACTCGTACTCTCGACCCTTGACGTAAATGTCGGGCTGGATGGCCTCGAGGACGGGGCCCGCCCAGTCATCTCCGCTGAGCGCCACGTAGTCCACACAGCCAAGCTCGGCCAGATTGTCGAGCCTGAGGTCTTCCGGGATGTAGGGACGGTCGTATCCCTTCATCACCGCATCGTCCGCGCTCACCGTGACGACCAAAACGTCGCCGAGGCTGCGGGCCATGCGGAGGTAGCGGATGTGTCCCGGATGAACGATGTCGAAGCAGCCGTGACACTGAACTACCGTCTTCCCGGCTTTGCGAAGCCTCGCTCTCTCGGCTTTGAGGCTCTCAACCGAGTGAATCTTCTTGTCGGCTTCCGCGCTACGCATGGCTGCGGCTCCAGTTGATCAATGTGTCGATGAGCGCATCCCGGTCCGAAGGCTCCAACTCGGGCGTTACCGGAAGGCTGATGATGCGCCCGACCAACGCCTCGGTGTGCGGCAGCGGTGTAGCGCTCGTTTGCTCGAAGGCACGCTGCTGGTGGATCGCAATTGGATAGTGGACTTTGACATCGAAGCCTCGGGACGCGAGGTGCGCAATCAAGGCGTCGCGTTTGTCATGACGGATGACGAATGCGCTGTAGGCAGGTTCAGAGCCGTCGGTGATGCGCGTCAGCTCGAAAAAGGGTCGTAATGCGTTTTCATACGCCGCCGCATGATCGCGACGGCTTGCGATCCACTCGTCGAGATGCGGGAGCTTCACTAGAAGAATCGCCGCTTGCAGCGTGTCGAGACGGGCGTTTTCACTCGGCACATCGACGTGATCGCGGTCGCGGTGGCCGAGGGACCTGAGTCGCCGTAGGAGCGCAGCCAGGTCGCTGTCGTCGGTCGTGATGAATCCCGCATCGCCGCAGGCAGACAAGGCCTTCAACGGGTGCAACGAGAAGCAGCCCATGCCGAATGACCCCACGCTGCGTCCGCGCAGGGTTGCTCCGATCGCCTGTGCGCAGTCTTCGATGAGATGGAGCCCGTGTGCTCTGCATAGCTCCTCAATCGGACCCATGAGGCAGGGAACGCCGCCGAGGTGAACGGGAATCACGGCCTTTGTTCGTGAGGAAATCGCCGCGGCGATCAGCCCCGGGTCCATTAGGCCCGTCGCCGGATCGATGTCGATAAAGACCGGCATCGCGCCGACCAAGCAAACCGAAGTCGCGGTGGCCACGTACGAATGAGAGACGGTGATGACTTCGTCCCCGGGGCCGATGTCGAGAGCCCGCATGACCAAGGTGAGCGCAGAAGTACCCGAGCCCACGCCGACCGCTTGCTCTACGGCGAGGCGTTGAGCCAGCTTCTCCTCGAGCTCGCTCACTTCAGGCCCGTTGATGAACTGCCCATGCCCCAACACGCGATCGACTGCTTCTAGAATACGAGATCTTAAGCTCTGGTTCTGTTTGACCAGGTCGACGTATGGAACCGGGGTCATGAAACGAGCTTCGCGGCCGGTCGCCAAAGCTCCGGGCGGGCCTTCATCCATGCGACGTTTCGGTAGACGTTGGAGCGGCTGTCCGAAACCCGGCCCGAGCCATAGGCTTCTCGCAGCTCTCGGACGGCAGTGACCAAATCGTGCTGCGGCTCGAAGCCGAGCTCCCTGCGCGCCCGATCGGCGGAGAGGTGGTAAGAACGCGGGTCATCGGTCGGCACGGTGACGATCGGCAGCGACGGGTCGAGCTCGTCTCGGATCATTTCTGCCAAGGCCATGACCGATGCGTTCTCCCTGCTCACGTTGAACGCTCGAGCCGTGATCTTCTCGGCGGGCGCCGTGAGGAGCATGCGGTAAAACGCCGTCAGATCCAGGATGTGGACGTTGGGACGCATCTGGGAGCCGCCAAAGACCCGAATCCGCCCATCGGTCAGGGCCTGGTCGGTCAGCAAGTTGATGGTGAGGTCTAGCCGCAAGCGAGGGGAGTAGCCGCATACCGTAGCCGAGCGGACCGAGACACCGACAAACGACGCGTCGACCAAACTCTTGAGGATCTTCTCTCCCTCCGCCTTGCACTTGGCGTAGATGGTGATCGGGTCGAGGGAAAGCTCCTCGGTCACATTCTCGTCGTCCTTGATCCCATATACGCTAGCGGAAGAGGCGTAGAGGAAGCGTCTCACCCCGAATCTCTTCGATGCACGCATGAGATGATCGACCGCACGGAGGTTGACCGACTCGGTTACGTGGTGATCCAGCTCGGAGCTAGGGTCGTTCGAGATGGCCGCGAGATGAATCACGGCATCGAAGCCACCCTCCTCGAGCGCGGCGTCGACTGCGGCGAAATCTCGGATGTCGCCATGGATCTTTGCGCAACGCTCGTGGACGACGGGATCGGAGCTGGGGTCCGTTCCATATAGAAAGGCGTCGAAGACGGTGACATGATGTCCTTCGTCCAGGAGCTCTGGAACGAGGACCGCGCCGATGTACCCGGCGCCCCCAGTCACGAGTAATTTCTGGTTCGTCATTTCCGCCTCTTGTCGTCGATACGATATCCTAATCCCCGGATGAATGAAAAATGACGACATCCGCCGTGCTCTTCGATATGGACGGTGTGCTGGTGGACTCGGCGTCCCTACATGTGCGGGCCTACGAACGGGTATTCCGTGAGGCTGGAATCGAGTTTTCGGATGCGGCTCGGGGCGCGGTTCATGAAGGAAAGTCCAGGTCGGAGGTGATCGAGATTGCCGCACCGAAAGCGAGCTCGACGGTCCGGCAAGCGCTGTTCGACGCCAAACCGGTCGCCGTCACCCAACTGGTTCGCACCGCAGCGGATGTGAGCATGCCCGGCGCAACTCGGACGGTGCGTGCTCTCGCAGAACGCGGAGTCTCGACGGGCGTGGTCACGAACAGTGTCGCTCCCGAGATCTGGTTGGCGGCGGTCGAAGTCCTGGAGTTGATGGACGTCGTGGTCACGGGCAACGACGTGTCGGCGCCGAAGCCATCCCCCGAAGGCTATCTACTGGCTGCGGAGCGCTTGGGCGTCCCGCCGACAGCCTGTATTGCGTTCGAAGATTCACTGGATGGCTGGTTGGCCGCAAGTCGTGCCAGCATGCGCGTAGTGCTCCTTGCCAGCAGACGCCCCGCTTGGGCCGATGCGGGCGTCGAGCTCGTGGCAACGCTGGACAGCGCCAACGTCCTGGCGCTCTGTCTCCCCACCGCGGCAAGAGACTTCTCGTGAAAGCCCGTCGTTTTTTCGAAGCGGTGTACCGCGACAACGAGCTGCGGCGCGGCGGCAATCGACGCCGCTTCCCTGGTGACTTGACGCTCTATTTGAAGAACCGTGCCCTCGAACCGTTCGACGCGTTACTCCAATCGAAGCGTGGGCGAGCCGACGTGCCCATCGTCTTCATCGTGGGCGCCCCTCGATCAGGGACGACGGTGCTGTACCAGCTCATCGCGGAGCACCTCGACGTGGGGTTCATCAACAATCGAATGGCCCGTTACTTCGCTGCACCGGTCCTCGGAGCGATGCTTCACGGTCATACTGGAGGTGGGCACCAGCTTGCTCTCTCCTCGGAGTACGGCCGCACGGCTGGAGACCGCTCGCCCCATGAGTTCTCCTGGTTTTGGCACTACTACGGCGACTTTCGCGTCCACGACGACCTGATCGACGAAGAGCTTTCCCGCATCGATTGGCGCCCGGTCAAGCGAGCCCTGGAGGGCTTGGCCGGCCACTTCGAGCGCCCGCTCGTGCTCAAGAACATCAACTTCGTCTCCTATCAAGTCGCTTGGCTCAAGCGATTGCTGCCCGCCGCGAAGTTCATCTGGATTCGGCGTGACGACCGCTACACCGTTCAGTCGATACTTCGGGTTCGCGAAAACGAATACGGCGATCAGCGGGTTTGGTGGTCGGTTCGGCCAAGGGACGCGAACGCCTGGCGAGACGAGTCGCCTGTAGCGCAGGTCGCCCATCAGATTCATGATATAAGTCGCGCGATCGAGACCGCGTTTGACGTTCTTCCCTCAGCGGATCGCTTGACCCTCGACTACGAGGAGCTGATGGAGGAGCCGGCTGACATATTGCGACGGGTCGCAAGGTTCATCGGAGCGAAGGTCGCCGACGAGGTGCGGCTCGATGCAGTCGCGCTAAAGCCGCAGAACCATCAGATGGTCGACGACGAAACCTGGACCCAGATCCAGACAGTGCTTGAACGGTAGATGTCTTCATTCGAAATCACTCCGGACGATGAAACCTGGTCGGCGTGGCTTGCTCGAGCCGGAGTCGACGACGTCTACTACTCCGCTGCATATGCCCGGATCTGGGCGCGTGAGGAGCACGGCACTTTCGTCGGAGTCCGGTATGAATCGACGAGCGGTCGAATCTTTTATCCGCTCCTGCTGGTTCCGCTCGACTCCCTGCCTGGAGGTTCGGGTCTGTTCGAAGCGCGCACTCCATACGATTTCGGCGGCCCCTGGGGCGTTGGCTCGGATCTGCATGGGCTTCATCGCGAATTTCGGGATGCGCTCATCGATTGGCTTCGAAGCCGTGACGTCGTCTCGGAGTTCGCGCGGATCCACCCGCTGCGCAAGGGTGGTCAACCGGCTGACGCAAGAGTCCATGCGGAGAACTACATCGTCGACTTGACCCTTCCATACGACGAGATGTTCGGGTCTCAGCATCGAAGACATCGGCGAGCGGTTCGGGCATTCCATCGGCGCAATCACGAAGCTCAGTGGATCTCCAACATCTCGCCCGAGGATGCATCGACGTTCACCGAGCTGTACCACCTTACGATGAATCGGGTCGCGGCGAGCACCGACTATCGATTCACGGCACAAACGCTCGCGGCGGTGATGTCGCTTGACGAGACCTTCCTGGTGCGAGCGACGAGCGGGGCCGGAGTCTTGGGCGCTGCACTCTTTCTACGCTCCGGGGACGATCTCTTTTACTACCTGGGTGCGTCGGCTGGCGATCGCCCAGCAGGCACGAACAACGCGGTCTTTGACGCAGCCATCCGTCACGCGCAGTCGCAGGGCTTGCGAACGCTTCACCTGGGCGGTGGCGGCGAGTCTCTTCGAGACTTCAAATCACAGATCGCGACGGGGACGGTTCCGTACAGCGTCGTGCAGCGAATCATCGACGAACCCCGCTACGCGGCGCTCTGCGAGGCCGTGGGCGTCTCCGATTCGACCTATTTCCCAGCGTTTCGCGCGATGCTCGTCGAGACACGCCGAAGGTGACGGCGTCCGTGCTCCGCATCGTTCCTCTCGTGCTGGCGGCCGTCGTCGGGGTCGTCGTCATCGTTGCGGGCTTCGTTTATGACGATCCATCTGCCTTGCTCGAAAATCCCGTCGTGAACGGGACGGCTCCGGCCTGGGAAGCCTTCGTCCGAGATTTCTGGGGACGCCCCGCGAGTCACGGCTTCACTTCGTCACGGCCGCTGATGCCGGTCCTTTCGGCACTGATCTGGAAGCTGTGGCCCTCGAGTCCCCTACCGTTTCACATCCTCAGCGCAACGCTGCACGTCTTGGCTGTCGGGCTGAGCATGCGATTCGTGTATCGACTCCGCCCTTCGTACGCGTGGTCCGTGGCAGTCGGAACCTCATTCGCGCTCCATCCCCTCAACACCGAGGCCGAGGGCGCCCGGTGTGGCGATGATCACCAGTAACCTGGCGCAACAGGCCCATGGCGAGCTTCGCTTGCTTCTGGGCGTTCACAACATCGGGCGCTCCTTGTGGATGACCGTATGGCCTTGGCCGATCGCGCCGAATCACGGATACGAAGCGGTGGAGCTCCAGCTGGGGTTCTCGCTCCCTACGCAGCCGTCGGAGGTCTGTTGCTCGTCGTGGGCCTCATCGGCGGTGTCTGGGTGATCAAGCAACGACGCATCGAATGGATCGCTGCCCTGTCGCTTCTCTACGCGCCGGCCTCCTGCAATTGCACTGGTTCGTTCCGCTGACTACCAACCTTGCCGAGCGACTGCTCTACCCTTCGACTCTCGGTATTTCGATGATCGCGAGCATCGGTATCTCCGCCTCACTGAGGCGGCCCGTCGGCCGGACACCGGCCGTCGCGTCGCTTGGAGCGGCGTCTCTTGTGGCCAGCCTTTCCGCACGGCGCGCACGGGTCGACGAGGATTCGCTCTGGTTGTACGCCGTCAGGCTAGAGCCGAGAGCCACCCTGCACCATCACAACGCGTCCAACACGTTCTTTCGCGCCAATGACCTCGATCTCGGCGCCTACCACCGGTTCATCGATGTCTATTTGGTGGATCGATTTCCCGAGCCGGTGCCATGGGAAGAGATCGAGTCCATGAGCTCGCTCTGGGCAGCGGAGCGCTTCGTCGCGCTCTCGGCCATCCTCAAGCCCGAAGATCCGTGCCGCCTCGTTCGACTCTTCACGAAGAAGCCCAGGGAGTGTGCGCCGCTTTCCGAATACGTGGCCGAGCACTGGGGGCCCCCGATACCCTCGCTGCATCCAGTGAGCACCTCGAGCCTCTCGAATTTCAGTCTCTGGTCGGAGGTGGGAAGAAGCTTTCGGGCTGCTGGCCGCGTTCCTGCTCCTCGTGGTACCGCCGCACCATCTTTTCTCTGTACCTGCCCACGTCCTGGGCGCCCTTGTAGGTTTCGTGGACCGCGCGAATCACGGCCATCGGCTTGATGGCGTGCGAGTCCCCAATCGCTCGTCCGCGCGAAATGTAGGGTGCCTCGGCGATGCGAAGATCGGGCCGACGTAACTGCGCCTTGGCGAGCAGCTCGGCGACGTAGGCATGCCCACCGGATTCGACGTGAATGCCCTTGAAAGCACCTGCCCGATAGAGCTTCATCCCATTGAGCGATCGCCAGCGAAACCCGTAGAGCGTCTTGGTCAACTTGAGAAAACCCGTGGACGCAATTCGGCGTGACAATTTGCGAACGACGGGGTTGTACAAATACCCCAGCACGACGTCGTGACCGTGGCGGGCCGCCAACAAATTATCGATCGACTCTGCGAACACAAACTCGCTGTCACCGGGAAACACCGTAACCCAGGTGTCATCCTCGATGGTCTCGTAGGCCTCGGTCACGCAGCGGCCGAGGCCGCGGTTGACGTCGTGCGCGATGAGCCTGCATCGACTGTCTTCGTCACAGAGCTCTTGCATCACCGCTCGCGTGCCATCCGTCGAGCCGTCGTCGATCATGACGACCTCGACTTGGATCGAGATCCTGTCGGCGTGTTGGAGCACCTCTTTGACGGTGCGCCGCACGAGCCCTTGCTCGTTCAGGCAGGGAACGAGAACGCAGAGTTTCTCGCCTCTATCGCTGGTTTTTGCGCCGGTGCTGTGGGACATCGTTCCTCTCTAATTGCCCTGTCGGATCCCAAACGTCAATCTGTTGACCTGCCGTCTCAGCGCGTAGGAAAATGAGAAATGCGTTCTCCTAAACGCGTGCAGCAGCTTCAGATCACGGCGTTAATGTTGGCCGGGATGGTCTCTCTTTGGATGTTCCGGGAGGTCGGCCATCACAACCTTTCGTCGTTCAGCCTCGGGCTGGGCTCGACCGTGTTCATGAGTCGGGGCTACGCCTTCTTTCTTCTCTTCTGGTCCATGCTCGGCTCGCTTGCAGCTCTGTTCTTCGGCAGCGCCTTCAGCGTTGCCAGCGATTCGGACTGGGCCGCGAGCACCGTTCGCCAGCTGCGGGAGACCTCGGATCGCAACCTGATCCTCGCAATGAGCCTTCTTGGCCTCTGCATTCCGCTTCTCGTTCGCTGGCGTCTCCTACAGGGCGCGGACATCGCCGACGACGAATCAGCGTATCGATTCATGGCCGAGCTCATCGCGAGCGGGCGACTCTACGCCGAGTCGCCGCCGATGAAGCTTTTCTTCGACCGTGCGTTCATGATCAATGACGGGAAATTCTACTCGCAGTACTTCCTTGGGTGGCCCGCACTACTCGCTCCCGGTGTCGCTCTCGGCGCGCCTTGGTTGATGAATCCGCTGTACTCGGCACTCACCGTCCCGCCAATCTTTCTCACACTTCGTCGGCTTGGTGGACGAGGCTGTGCAGCGATCGGCGCCATGATTTTTTTGTCGGCACCTCTTCTGCAATTCGGCGCCGCAACGCAGCTCTCGCATACCTCCTGCGTTTTTGCACTCGCCTGGGCGACGTACTTCGCAGTCCGCATCTACACGGGAGATGAGAGGCTTTGGTTGCACGCCGCGCTCGCAGCGTCGTTCTCACTCGCCTTCTTCGTGCGCCCGAGCTCCGCACTGGGCATTGGGCTTCCTCTCCTCGGAGCGTGGCTCTTCTCCCTCTCGTCGATTCACGGCAAATCACGATGGAAGGCGCTGGGGGCGTTCGCAGCTCCAGCGCTTGCATTCGCCGCAGTCTTCTTGCTGATCAACATGGCTCAGAACGGAAGCTTCACCACCGTCTCCTATCAACGGGCGATCACCTATGCGAGGGAGAATGGCTTCCGCTTTGCGGCTTGGAACTGGTTTCCAAAGGATAGGACTGCGGCCATCGAGCTCGGGCCAATTGGCCTAGCCGCAGCCCAGACGGGTGTGTCTCTGACGCGATTCAACTACGCGCTCTTTGGCTGGCCGCTCGCATTTGTCTTCCTACCGTTTGCGGGCTGGCGTAGCCATCGCAGTTGGATCCCGTGGACCATGCTGCTCTGCTTCGTCGTGACGCACTTCTACATGCGCAACGGCGGCATCGATACGTTTGGACCGGTGCACTACGTCGAACCTGCGCTCCCGATGGTTCTCCTCACGGCGCTCGGTATCACTCGACTCACGTCGTGGTTGCGCGCGGCTCGCTCGAGGTCGCTGCAAGGAGGGCTCTCGGCGAGGGCACCCCTCGCACTTTGTCTTGGGCTAATCACCGCCTCGGCGCTCGGCTACGCACCTGTGCGCGCCATGGGCTTGCACGATATTGGTTCGATCACCGGGCTGCCTTGGCGCACCGCCGCGGCCACCCTAGAAGAGCCTACAGTCGTCTTCGTGCCGCGACCTTTCGTTCCCAAGCACTGCAGTGGCACACACCACTTCAACTTCTGGCGACCGAACAACGACCCCGATTTACAAAACAGAATTCTCTGGGTGAATCACCTCACGCTCGAGCACGACGAGAAGCTCATGGAGCTCTATCCGGATAGGAGGGCTGTCGTGATGCTCTGGACGTCTCAGTGTACGCCCGCCTTCTTGCCGCTTTCCGAGCTCGACGAGGCGAGAGTCCCTCCGGGGGCCGTTGGGGGCTCTGGCGAGCTGCCTTCGGTCGAGGAGATGCGGTGAATCGCGGAGCTGGACTAAGCTTGTCGGCATGGGGCCGGGGAACATGAGTACCGACGGATTGCTAATCGACCGACCGATCGTCCTGCTGGCTTCGGAGCGGAGCGGAGGAAACCTGCTCCGTGCGGTACTCGGGAGCCATTCACAAATCGTTGCGCCGAGTCCGGTTCATTTCCTGATCAGCATCGATCCATTGCTACCGCTTTACGGAGACCTCTCCAATGATGCGAGTTTCCGCGAGGCCTGCAAGGACGTGTCACGATTCTTTCAATACCAAATCGCGGGTCATGCCGAACCACCGGAGCCCGACGCCCTTTTCGAGAACGCCCGCGAGCGAAGCTTGATTGGACTGATGGACGTCGCGTTTCACCTCGTCATGCGCTCCAGCGGAGCCACGCGCATTCTGTTGAAGGAGAACGAGGCGTTCCGGTATGCGCATCGCTTGTCCAGCCGCTACCTGGACGTTCGTTTTGTGTACTTGGTTCGGGACGGGCGCGACGCGGCCCTGTCATGGCTCAAGTCTCCGAACCACTTTGGCGGCATTTCTCACATCGCCCGCACCTGGCGCGACGAGCAACGCGCTTGTCTCTCGCTCTTATGTGACCCCGAGCTCTCGGACCGAATCCGAGTGGTGCACTACGAAGACCTGGTCTCCACGCCTCGCGAAATCGTCGAATCATTGTGCGGCTTCGTCGGGGCAGACTTCGAAGAATCCATGCTCGAGTTTCACGGCCGCGACGAGATTCGTGCCCAGTCAGAAGGTGTTCGGGATTGGGAAAACCTGTCGAAGCCGATCATGGAGCAGAACTTCAACAAGCACCAACGAGAGCTCGGTTGGTGGCGCACCCAGACGTTTAATCAGATCGCGCACCGCGAGCTCGCGGCTCTGGGCTACGAAGTCCCCAGGGTGAGCGCAATTCATCGCGTTGGAAGCCAGGCGCTGAGCGTGTCCAAAGAAGGGCTCGGCCTTGCGTTGAAAGCCGCACGCGGCCGCCTTCCGAAACCCGTCGAAGTTCTTGCCCGGGGAAAGCGTCGGCGCCATTTCGGACAAATCGCCACGGAGCTCGAAGCGCGCCAACGTCCGCGCTGGCCCCGCGAACACTAGCGGCTTGCTCTAAAGGCTGTCGTAGTATTCCCGTGCGTCGACCGCCGTCCGACGTAGGCCTTCGCGCGTATCGACGATCGGATGATACTCGAGTTCCTGCCTCGCCCTATCGATGGAAAAATAGTTGTCATCCACGCACAACTGCACTTCGACGATGCTCACCGGCGGCTTTGGCCTACCGAAAAACTGAAACACCCGCTCGCCCGCAGTCGCCAAGGCCCGGGCCAACGCAGCTGGGATGCGAACGGACCGCGCATCGATCCCCATGTCGTGCACGAGCGTCTGACTGAACTGCCCGGTGTTGATGGGATCGCCATCTGTAACGATGTAGGCCTGGCCGCAGACCGGAGAGCCATCAACGAGCCGTTCCGCAGCCCGTATCTGAGCGTCGACGAGGTTGTCGATGTAGGTGTAGTCGATACGCGACCTGCCATCGCCGAAAATCACGATGGGGGCGCCTTGCTTGAGCGCCTTCATCAGAGGCCCGACGATCGTATTGCGTTCACCTGGCCCGTAAATTCCGCCGGGGCGTATGGCGCACGTGAGCAGTCCGGACTCTCCGTTCGCCGCAAGAACGAGCTGTTCCGATTCGACCTTAGTGCTGGAATAGAGATCCGACGCTTTGCTGTAGGGCGCGGCTTCACCACCCCCGGCCTCGGCAGCTCCCGAGGTCGTGATGATGGAGCTCGTGTGCACGAAGCGTCGCACCCCGGACTGTTCCGCAGTCTTCAGTAGATTTCGCGTCCCCTCGATGTTGACGCTGCGAACGAGCTCCACGAAGTGCGTGGGCGCGTAGGTCAGCGTTTCGATCATCGCTGCGGTGTGAAAGATCGTATCGACCCCTTCGCAGGCCTCCCGAATCGCATTCCTGTCTCGAATGTCGCCACGGAACCAAACCAGGTTCGGATCCTCGAAAGGCGCCGGAGCCCTATCGAACCCATGCACCACGCAGCCGCGCGCAAGCAGCGCTCGAACCATGTTGCTTCCGACGAAGCCAGCGCTGCCGGTCACCATGCAGCGCAGCCCGTCGACTAATCGTAATCCGTCCATTGCGCGCGCACCTTGGCAAGTCAGCCAGGCGGGGGCAAGGTGTCGCGGCCTTTCGGGACGCCAAGCACAGCCCTGAGCACGCGCTGTTCGACCTGCCGTTCGAGACGGCTGGGGGTGGGGATCCTGAGCAGAATGTTCACCGTGTTCTTGTCGACGAGCTGGTAGGTGACTCGTGGGTCGACGATCGGGGGGACCAGGCCGTGGCGGCGATAGCGTGCGGCCATAGGCCGGCGAACGTCGTCGATGAACTCTGCACAAGCTTCGCGCGCCGCCGAAAGCGCCTTTTGCTCCATCGCGGCGAGATCGGCGTTTCGGTCGACGGGAATGCTCATCAAGTGCAGCATGTACTCGCCGGCGAGGCTCTCGTTGAGCACGGCCTCGGTCATGAGCAAGCTGTTGGGAATGCTGATCGTGCGGCCCGTACGTTGGTGCCCCTGTCCGACTTCGAGCACCAGGGTGCTCAAAAGGCCGGTATCGATCACATCACCGCGGATCGATGCGATCGCGATCCGGTCGCCGACCTCGAATGCATTCGCGCTCACCCGATAGATGGCGCCTTGAATGCAGGCGATCGTTTCCTTGGTGGCCCAGACGATGGCCATCGCGAGAACGACGAAAGAGACGGCAAGGGTTTGCAGCTCCGCCGCCCAGATCGTGAGAAGACCAAACGCGAGGATCGCATAGGACAGCCCCCGAATCTGCGACGACCAGCGCAGGCGGAGCTTATCTCTGCTCGGCAGCGCCCGGCGAACGAAACGAAGCGCGACGTAGCGAACGACGAGCACGGACACCAGCAGAACCAAGGTCGCGATGAGGTGACTTAGAAGCTGCGGATTCTGAAAGAAATTGGCGACCCGAGACTGTGCAGTCGGATCGGTCATCGACTCGATGATCGGGTTCATCCTACGTCTACCTCGCCTCGACGCTTACGCCGTCCCGCACGCTGTCGCTCGGATAGGCGATCACCATCTCGCCCTCGTCGAGCCCGGATAGCACTTCGGTTTCGAGCCCGTTGGTCTCTCCGAGCTCCACGGTTCGAATGACTGCGGTGCCGTCTTCGACGACGAAGGTCGCCCAGGAATCCTCCGAGCGGAAGACGGCACTCGCGGGCACCCGAAGGACGTCCTTGCCCTCCCAGACCGAAATGCGCGCTTCGACACGGTAGCCATCGCCCAAGCTCTGCCAAAGCTCGCGTTCGTCATCCATGTCGATGATTACGTTCACCCGCTGCTCTTCGACGCCGAGGGCCGAGAGTTTGGTGAACGCGGAGGGCTCGACGATTCGCACGTGGCCTCGCAAGGGATTCTTTCCTCCCCATCGTTCAATCAGGGTCGGGGCTCCCGGTGGAATCCGGGTGGCATCCTGGCTCAGGACATCCACGACAACCTCCAGCGCGGCAGGATCACCCAGCTCTAAGATCGGCGTACCACTTTGAACCACGCCTTCGCTTTCCTGAAATACTTTGAGGACTTGGCCTGCGACAGGCGAGATGATCTCCAGCTGCTCTCCTTCTTCGCCCTGCCCGCTAAGCTGCATCAGGGTCGTCTGCGCGAGCGTGAGCTGGTGCTCCGCAACACGCCCGCCAAACTCCGCAGACCGAAGCTCTTCCTCACTGCTCCGGTACGTCGACACCGCGCGATCCGCGTCGCTCCGCGCCAAACCTCCTTGCTGCACGACCGCCATCGCGCGTTGAGACTCCTGCTTGGCGAAGTCACGCTGGAATCTCGCGCGATTGACGGCAGCTTGGGCCTGGCGCCGTGCTGCCATCGCCGCATCGACCCGCGCTTTCGCTTCAGCTCTCGTTCGTGAATCGAGAAGCGGCGGAGGAAGCGGCACCAGCCGAGCGAGCACTTGTTCCTGTTCGATCGAATCGCCTGCCTCGAGGTCGGGCCGAGCCAAGTTGCCCGTGAGCGGAGCAGAGACCGTGTACCGGTCCTTGACGCGTGTCCGTCCGTCCTCGTTGACGGTGACTACGAGCGCCCCTCGACTCACCGCTGCGACCTCGACCTCGACCGGATTCGGAATCCAAGCGACCACGATCAGCCCAACCACGGCAAGCACCGCCAATGCGATGAGAACCCGTCGAATCCATTTCTTCAATCCGGACGCCTTTTCCATGCGCCATCTCTCCTTACTCTCTCGTCTTGAGCACGCCAATTAAGTCCAAGGTATCGAGCCTCCGCCGGACGAGGAGCGCGCTCAAGACGGCCGCAGCCAAGATTACCACGACCGAGAATGCATAGGTCTGGGACGAGATCAGCATGGGCAACCGGAACTGCTCCGGGTCGGCCTGGAGCTCGATGAGCGCCTTGGCTCCCCAAGTCCCCAATACCATTCCCACCGGGATTCCCAAGCAAACCTGGATGGCTTGCTCGCCGAGCAAGATCGCAGAGATCTCGGCACGGGTGAACCCGAGGACTCGCAGCGTGGCAAGGTCGCGGCTTCGAACCGAAAGGCTCACCCGGGCGTTGTTGTAGACCACGGCCACTGCGATCGCCGTGGCAAACAACGTCAGTATCAGGGTGATGACCTGCATTGTTCTCCTCGTTTGACCCTCGAACTTCTCCAAAATCGTGCGCTTCCTGTGGATGCTCTGGACAGTGGGAATGTCGGTGAGGTACGCGTGGAGCTCGGCTTCACGCGCCGGGTTCACGCGAAGCAAGGCCGTGTTGACCGTTGGTTTCTCGCGGAGCAGGCCATGAAGGCTGCTCTTTTGCATGTAGCCCTGTATTCCAAACGCCTCGTCGATCGTTCCACTGATGCGGACTTGCCTCGTCCCTCGGTCGCCCTCCTTGAGCTCGACGTCGATGAGGTCGCCGGGCTCTGCGTCGAGGATGTCGGCCAATACATCCGTGATCAGTACGCCGCTGTGCGGAATCCGCGCCGGCCGAAACTGGCGCGTGAATAACCTTCTGAGATGGCTGTCTGGCGGAAGACCGATGAGGACGCTGTCCCGCCAGCGCGGGCCCAAACGAAAGCGCACAGGCGTCGTTCGATAGCCGTCGACCTGATCGACACCCGGGAGATGCGCGAGGTATCCGAGGGCCCGATCCTCAACTTGATTCTTGAATATCACGCTGATGTCTTCTCGCTGCTGGCGCCCGAACTGCAGATCGAGGATCGGCCCGTGTGCGTCCTTTCCAAACCGGCCGAGGATGATGATCGCCAGCGCGAACGCGATTCCTGCAGAGGAGAGCACGGTGCGAAGCGGGCGCCGCCAAATCTCGCGAAAAACCATCATCGTGGTTTGGCGAAGTCGACGAAGCCCCGGTATCCGCTCGATGGGCGAAGCCCGGTAGCGCGCGGGAGAGGGGGGCCGCATGGCCTCCGCGGGCGGAAGCGTCACCGCACTGCGGACCGCGAACGCAATTCCAGCGACCGCGGCGAGCAGGCTCGCGATGACGGCATTGATGGCAACGGGAAGGTCGATCCGCCCACGAGTCATCGGGAGCCGAAAGAAGCCGGCGTAGAGGTCGAGCATGGCGTCGGCCAACCAGGCTCCAAACGCCACGCCGACCGCCGAGCCAAACACAACGATGACGCAGACCATCTTGAAGTAGTGCAGCGCGATCGTGGAGTTCTTGTACCCGACGGCCTTGATCACGGCGATTTGGCCGCGCTGCATCGTCACCATTCTAGAAAACACGACGTTCAACAGGAACGCTGCCACCGCGAGAAACGCGCCCGGAAGAAAGACCACCTCCGCTTCGATTTGCGCGATCTCTCCTTCTAGAATCGAGTTGGAAATCTGCAGATCTCGTCCGTAGGCGCCTAGGCCCCCATAGGGCTCCAGGATTCGATCGACCGCGATGAGCACGGCCTTCTCGTCGGCGCCCGGCTCCAAACGCAGCACGACGTCGTTGAATGCTGCCTCCATTTGAAACGCCGCCGCAACGGAGGTGCCCGACATCCACATCGGGGCAAAACGCTCGTCGTCCGAGGTGATACCGCCAGGCTCGATCGCGAAAACGTATTCCGGAGAGAGCGCCAGGCCCACGATGATGAGCTCGTGAAGCTTCCCGTTGAGAATTGCGGGAATCGTGGATCCGGCTCGGAGGTGGTGCTCGTTGGCAAACGGCTCGTAGATGAGCACCTCGTCCCCACGGCCGGGCTCCGGGAAGCGCCCCGACTTCACATAAACGTCGTTCATCGGGGGCCTGCCGTGGCTGGGTAACGAAATGATCTGGCCGTGTGCAGGCGTGAGCATGCCATCGATCGGAAGGAGCACCTCTTCGACGATTCGAGGATAGACGGACGCTACTCCACGAACGTCACCGAGCTGATCCGTCACCGAATCCGGCGCTCGCTTGACCCTCGCGAAGACGTCAGCGAAGCGATACTGCTCGTAGTACACCGCCTTGGAATCTCCGAGTGCGCGCCAGGCGCTCTTGAGCGTGATGTAGTTCGCGACGCCGACCGCGACCACCAGCGCAATCGTGAGCGCCTGCCCCTTGAGGCGCATCAAATCGCGAAGGAGCTTCCGATCGAGAACGCTCACCATGTCAGTTCGGCGGGCGACACCTTTTCGTCATTGCGCTGATCGCTGGCCACCATGCCATCGGCCAATGAAACGACGCGGTCGGCCATCGAAGCGATCGGCGCGTGGTGGGTGATCACCGCCGTGGTGGTACCAAGCGATCGGTTTACCTCGTCGATGACCTCGAGCACGCGGATCCCCGTCTTGAAGTCGAGCGCCCCGGTCGGCTCGTCACACAGCAAGATCTCTGGCTGCTTTGCAACGGCGCGCGCGATCGCGACTCGCTGCTGCTCGCCACCGGAGAGCTGAGCGGGGAAGTGATCCATTCGTTCGGTCAGGCCGACCAGCTCGAGAGCCTCTCGAGGGTCCAAGGGGTTCTTTGCGATCTCGGTGACCAGGGCGATGTTTTCGCGCGCGGTGAGGCTAGGGATGAGATTGTAGAACTGGAACACGAAGCCGACGTGGTCGCGACGAAAATTAGTGAGCTCGCGCTCGCCGTGGCCAGCGATGTCGGTGCCCCGGTAGAGAACGCGGCCGGAGGTCGGCACATCGAGCGCGCCGAGAATGTTGAGCAAGGTCGACTTCCCGCTGCCCGAAGGGCCGAGAAGGACCATGAGCTCTCCTTCATAGAGCGGCACGTCTACGCCTCTCAAAGCGTGCACTTCGACGTCGCCCATCTGGTATACCTTGCTGACATTCTCGGCGGTGAGAATGGAGGTGCGTTCGCTGCTTGGGCTGAGCTCTGGCATCATGGCGTCCAACTAGCGTGCTCGTTCGTACGCTTTGTGCCAATCCAGGTCAACTCATCCTTGAACGGATCGGTTCCGGGAGGGTATGACCCTTACAGTCGACACGGGTCGGCCACGTATTGCTCATGCTCGCCGAATCCGAATTCAATAATGTAACGCGCGGCGGGCAAACCTGGCGCTACGCCGACCGCGGCCAAGGGCCGGTCGTCGTCCTGATTCATGGCTTCCCCGACACTCCGCAGTCCTATGGCAGTATCGCACGCGCTCTTAACGACGCGGGCTACCGGACCATCGTGCCTTACCTTCGTGGCTACCATCCGGACACCTTGATGCCCGGTCGGCCGTACGACGCGCTGCACCTCGCCGAAGACGCGATCGGGCTGCTCGACGCATTGGACCTGCAGCGGGCGGTCTTTGTCGGACACGATTGGGGCGCAACGCTGGTCTGGGGCGCGGCCGCATTGGCGCCCGGTCGGGTCGACGGCATCGTTCCGATCGCGATCCCCCATCCGCGAACGCTGAAGCCCAAGAACGCGCTTCAAGCGGTCGGCCTTCTCATCATGGCACGGCACTTCCTCTACTTCCGCTTGCCCTGGGCCGAAGCGGGAACACGGCGCGGGGATTTTCGCTATATCGATTCGCTGTATCGGCGCTGGGCGCCGGGCTGGAAAGGGCACGAACGGGACGCTGCGCTGGCGCGTGCGAAGGAGGCCTTTTCAACGCCCGAGGTGCTCGAGGCCTCGATCGACTATTACCGCGCACTCAGTTCGAAGATCGACCGGCGCCTGCTAGGGCCAATCACGTGCAGTGGCCTGCTCGTCGCAGGGGGCCACGACTTTGGCGGTCATCTCGGGCCGTACAAGAAGTCGCAAGGCCTCCTTGGTGGCGGCGGCGAGCTTCTCGTGATGCCGGAGGCGGGACACTGGCCCCACCGCGAAGAGGAGTCCCAGTTCACGGACGCGCTCCTCGGATTCTTGAACGGGCTCCACGAAAAAGCGCGTTCGGCGTCTTGACGAATTTGGTTGACAGCCTCAATCAATTAGTTGCATCGTTCAACTATCGGAGGCTTCGATGGAAAAAGACCAAGTACATGACGTGGTGAAATCGGGTTACGCAGAGGTGGCCCGCCAAGGAGGCGGCTGCTGCGGCGCCGGCGCCACGAGCTCTCACGGGCAAGCTGCAGCCCTCATCGGCTACGCGGAAGAGGACATCAAGGGCGCGGCGGCCGAAGCCAATCTCGGCCTCGGCTGCGGCAACCCAACGGCCCTCGCAAGCCTGAAACCAGGCGAAACCGTCGTGGACCTGGGTTCCGGCGCCGGCTTCGACGCCCTGATCTCAGCGGAAAAGCTCGGGCCAGAGGGCCGGTTCATCGGCGTCGACATGACCCCTGAGATGCTCGAGCGGGCTCGGACCAACGCGGTCAAGGCGGGCTACGCGCGGACGGTCGAGTTTCGCGAGGGTCTCATCGAGAACCTCCCAGTCGCCTCCAACAGCGTGGACGTCGTGATCTCCAACTGCGTCATCAACCTCAGCCCCGACAAGGCCCAGGTGTTCCGAGAGGCGTATCGCGTGCTGAAGCCCGGCGGACGCCTCGCCGTCACTGACATCGTGCTGAGCAAGCCCTTGCCGGCCGATATCGCCAAGTTTGCCGAGAGCTGGGTTGCCTGCGTCGGCGGCGCGTTGGTCGAAGACGAATACTTCGGCCACATGCGTGCGGCAGGCTTCGAGAGCATCGAGCACACACGAAAGCCAGCGGGTCCCATGCTGACCTCGAGCTTGCAGGACCCGATGTGGAAGGCAGCGTTGGAGCTCGTCGGCGAAGAACGAATCGTGGAGCTTGCGGACTCCGTGTTCAGCTACTCGGTGACCGCCGAGAAGCGATGAGCTCCGTCGTCGAAGACGTCATCGCATTCTGCCGAATGTTCACCTCGTTCGAGCGCGAGGAGGTCTGCTGCGGGACGGTGAGCCCGGCGCAGTGCGTGCTCCTTCAGACATTGATGGACGGGGAATGGGACGTGAGTGGCCTAGCCGCGCAAGCGAGGGTCACCAAAGGCGCGATGACCAGACTGGTCGACGGACTCGAAGGCCGAGGCTGGGTCGCCCGCGAACGAGCGGAAGACGACGGCCGACGTGTGCTCGTCTCACTGACGGGCGAGGGCAAAAGGGAAGCCAAGCGCCTATTCCGCCTCACGGAGAAGAGCATCGCCACGATCCTCGAGCGAATCCCCCCCGCCGAGCGAGACCAAGCCGTGCGAAGCATCCACCTCCTACGCGAAGCAGCCGAACAAACCCGAACGCAACTGGACTGCTGCTGAACAAGGACGCCGACCCCCACGCTGTCACTGGCGCTGGCACCGGCGCTGGCACCCGCACATGCGCGGCAGCGCGAGCCCGAAGGGCGAAGCCCGGCGCAACGCGCCGCCAAGGCAACGCGAAGCGTATGCCGCGGCAGGGAGGACTACGGGTGGGGGTGGGCGGGCGGTGCAATCAAACCAAGCCACCCAACCCACCGACCCTCCGGCTCCCCAACGTCCGCGGCAGCGCGAGCTCGAAGGGCGAAGCCCGGCGCAACGCGCCGCCAAGGCACAGCGAAGCGCATGCCGCGGCAGGGAGGATTACGGGTGGGGGCGGGCGGGCGGTGTAACTAAGTCTGGCGCTGTCGCTGGATCCGTCTAGCTCTCGGTGACGGTCAGCTTCCCCGCCGCGTGCTGGCTTCTCAGGACCTTCTTGTCGAATTTGCCGACACTGGTCTTGGGGATTTCTTCGATGAAGGCCCAGCGCTCGGGGAGCCACCATTTAGCGACTTTGTCGCCGAGGTAGGCGCGAATCTCTTCGGGGGTGATGGTGCTGCCCTCTTTGCGGACGACGCAAGCCAACGGGCGCTCATCCCATTTTTCGTCCGGGATGCCGACGACTGCGGCCTCGACAACTTCGGGGTGCGCGATGATGGCGTTCTCCAGCTCGACCGAAGAGATCCACTCACCACCCGACTTGATGACGTCCTTGGCGCGGTCGGTAATCTGCGCGTAGCCCCGTTCGTCGACGAAGCCAACGTCGCCGGTTCGCAGCCAGCCGTCGTGAAACTTCTCCAGGTCCTCGACGCCGTAGTAGCTGCCGGTCACCCAAGGCCCGCGGACCTCGATCTCGCCCACCGACTTGCCGTCCCAGGGCAGCGTGCCACCCGCATCGTCGACGATGCGCAGCTCGATGCCGGCAACGGGACGCCCCGTTCGACTTCGATATCGCCAAGCCTCCTCGCCTTCGATACCGCGCGGCACCGACGCGATCGTCCCGACCGGACTGGTTTCGGTCATGCCCCAGAGCTGCAGCAGCGTGACCCCATAGCGCTCGTCAAACGCGCGCATCAAAGACTCGGGGACCGCTGAGCCACCGCAGATGACCAATCGGAACGAAGACAAATCGATGTCCTGGCGCTCTCCATAGTGGAGAACGCCCGTCCAAATGCTCGGCACGGCACCGGCAAGTGTCGGACGATGACGCTCGATCATGCCCACCAAAGCCTCCGGTTGCAGATACTGCGCGGGGTGCAGGAAATCGGTGCCGACCCACCAGCCGGCGTAAGGCAGGCCCCAACAGTTCGCGTGAAACATCGGCACGATGGTGAGGATCATGTCCCTTTCGTTCAGGCCCGCGACCGCACCCGAGGTCAGCGCATAGGAGTGAAGCAGCGTCGAGCGGTGGCTGTAGACCACACCTTTTGGATCTCCTGTGGTGCCGCTCGTGTACGCCATCGACGCCGGCGCGCGCTCGTCGAGCACCGGCCAATCGATACCCGGCGATTGGGACGACAGAAGATCCTCGTATCGGTGAAGCGAGGCCCGCGTTGCATCGCGCAAGGGCGAATCGTCGCCGCTGCCGACGACGATGATGTGCTCGACGGTGTTCAGCTCTTTGGCGACTAGCCCGAGCAGGGGCACCAACGAGTCATCGACGATGATGACTTTGTCCGCTGCGTGGTTGATCACGAAGGCCAGTTGCTCGGGAAACAGTCGGATGTTGAGCGTGTGCATGACGGCGCCCATCGAAGAGATCGCGAAATAGGCCTCCAGATGCTCCTGACTGTTCCAGCAGAAGGTGCCGACGCGTTCCTCGCGCTTGACGCCGAGCTCCATCAGCGCCTTGGCGAGTCGCTCCGTGCGATTGGCGACTTCGGCATAGCTGGCCACCCGGTCCCCGCCCTCACCCACGGTGATGACACGGCTGCTTTGGTAGAAACGCCGCCCGTGCTCGAACAAATCCGAGATCAAGAGCGGCCGGTCCATCATCGTTGAAAAGCTCACCTAGACCTCCTTCGGCTCAGCGAGTGCGCTCAGTCTGCCTGGAAGCCCGCCGCCTTGTGCGCACCGTCGCAAAACGGTTTGTTCTGCGAATGCCCACAGCGGCAGAGGGCCGCTTTCTTTCCGGTCCACGCTTTGCGCCCGCTCGCCGCGACGATGGTGAAGTTGCCGCTGAGCAAGAGCGGCCCGTTCGGCGCGTGGCCGACCTTGAGAGTCCCGCCCGGCGATTCGAAACCTTCCCCGCTGTCTCCAACCGCTCCATAGTCTTTGAAGCCCGCCTCTTCGTGACTGTTGTCGCAGAAGGGTTTGCTCTTCGATTGTCCGCAGCGGCAGAGCGCCGCCCGGAACCGGACTCCGGGCATGTCTTCGGCGGCACCGTCCACCTCCAAGTCTCCCCGAACATAAAGCGGACCGTTATACATCACGGAGACGACGTTCTCGGCGTCCGCGACCTCGCGGCTGGTTCCGTCTTTGCGCTCGTGGGTCAAGGCGCCCGTCGGACATCGACCGACGACCTCGGCAACCTCGTCCGGGCTCACCAAGTCGGGCTGGCACCAGGGTTGCCGACCACCAACGAAGAGCTCGTTGTTGGCTCGGCCGCACTCGCCAATATGAATACATAGGCGTTCATCCCAATGGACGTCGGACTTGGCGCCGGGGTACGTGAAAACCTTCTTTTCGCTCATGGGGTTTCTCCTCAATGTACGGCGTTGATGGGCACAACCCCAAAGTCGGTTTTCTACTACAGCAAACCCGAAACCACTACCGCGAACTGACGCTAGATCGCGCGACGCGCGAGGGCGTGGTAGGCAAGCTGTCCAGATGGGGCAACACAACCACCACCATCACGCCACCGAGACGAATGTCCAGGGCAACCGTCGACGATTGGCCACGGCGCTTGCGCTGACGGCTACGTACATGGTTGCCGAAATCGTCGGGGGCCTCGCGGCGAACTCCTTGGCGTTGCTCGCCGACGCCGGGCACATGTTTTCAGACGCTGCCGCGCTCGGCCTTTCTGTGATGGCGGTGACGCTGGCTCAGCGCCCAGCGACCACCCAGCGTACCTACGGCTTTCACCGGGCCGAGATTCTCGCCGCGCTCGCAAACGGCGCTGCGCTCCTCGCCCTATCCGTGTTGATCGCGCGTGAGGCCTGGGAGCGCTTGGCCCAACCTCCCGAGGTACAAGGCGGTTTGATGCTGGCGGTCGCAGCGGGCGGTCTAGCGATCAACTTGGCGAACCTGATGATCCTCAGCGGGGGCCGTGAGAGCAATCTCAACGTACGTGGCGCATGGCTGCACGTCATGGCCGACACTTTGGGAAGCGTCGGCGCCATGTCCGCTGGCGTCGTGATCTACTTCTTTGGGTGGCGGTGGGCCGACCCCGTCGCATCCTTCGTCATTGCGTCGCTCGTCTTGTACTCCGCCTGGGGACTCGTGCGTGAGACCCTCGACGTACTCATGGAAGGCGTGCCAAAGGGCATCTCCATCCAAGACGTGACCTCAGCGCTGAGGGAGCTTCCGGGCGTATTGGATACCCACGACCTGCACATTTGGTCGTTGACGAGCGGGCGAAACGTTGCGACCGCCCACCTGATCATCGCACAAGACGCCGACCACCAGGGCATCATCGATGCGGCAAATCGAACCCTGGCGATTCGCTTTGCCATCCAGCATGCGACCATCCAGGTCGAGCACGACGCACTGGCGAGCCAATGCAATCCGTGCGGCCCCGCCGCCTCCGCGGGCTAGACCCACCTCAGCCCTTTGAGGTGCCACCGCTGGCGCATCGCGCGCAGATACAGACTTTCCCCTGTGCTTCGGGAGGAATCGACGCTAGCGCGCTTGGGCTGATCGTCGCCGTCATACACCAGCACGAACCCGGATCGCGACCTGCGGCGACGGCGCAATCGTTGCTCTCTCCGCAGAGAGGACACTTGTTTGCATCATTGTAGCTTGGACGCTCGTTCATTCCATTTCCGTGATGGCTTCCATTTCGGTGAACCGCTGCTGGTAGAGCTCTTCGATGTACGAGTGCATCTCGTTGAGCCTCACGATCTGCTTTTCTGGGGTAGCCTCTCTTTCGTTCGCGTCACAGAGCTTGGAGAGTTGCTCGACCGCCTCGAGCGAGCTGCTGGCGCGCGTCGCTGAAATCGCCACCAGCGCAGACATGGCCAGGGCCGGCAAGGCAATCATCAAGAGACGCGACCACACCCCTGGGGGTGTTCGCCGAACCATCCAGGGGGTCATCAACATCAAGAGAATCGCCGCCAAGCTGGCCAAAATCCACGGGCCGTGGCGGTGCCAAACGTGCCGCCATGCGCCAGCGGTTCGCTCCATGCGCGCTTCGTTACACGGATCGGACTCCTTCAGGAAGCGAAGCTCGTCCTCGACTGCATCGGCGAGATCCTCGGCTAGTCCCTCGTTGAGGCTGACGCGCGAAAGGTCGACCGCGCGAGCTTCCGAACGCTTCTCCGGAGGCACCATCGAAAAGCGATTCACATAAACGGTGCGGCCGGAGCCGGCGGTGTACGAGTAGAATACCGGCGCCGACTGGGCCTGCGCAGTTGCCGCAAGCACTAGGACCGAGGCTACGATGAGAATGCGCATCAGCTCTTCTTGGTGACGATGGACAGAATCAGCATGCCGAGGACGGCGCTCACAAACGAGCCGAGTATGATGCCGATTTTGGCCGACACCAAGAGCTCTCCGGAAAGGCCCAGGGACGCGATGAAGAGCGCCATCGTGAAGCCGATGCCACCGAGAAATGCGGCGCCCCAAAGGACCGGCCAGGTCACGCCTTCGGGCCGCGCCGCCCAACCGAGCTTCACCGTCAACCACGAAGCGCCGAATATTCCGATCGGCTTGCCGAGGAGCAGCCCTGCAGCCACGGCGAGGGAAACCGGCTCCGCGATGCGATCGAGTTCGACCGCGACGCCTGCGTTGGCGAGCGCAAAAAGGGGCATGACGCCGAACGCCACCCATGGGTGAAGCGCAGTCTCTAGCCGAAACAGGGGCGACACCGCCTCTCGGGAGGCAAACGAAAGGTCTGCGACGAGCTCTCTGGCGCGCTCGATGCTGGTCTCTGGCTTTCGGAGCGTGTCGTTTACATGCCGTAGGAAGCCGAGGAACCGCTCCCCACCGAGCCAAGCATGGACGGGCGTCAGCAAGCCGACCACCACACCAGCAATGGTGGGGTGCACGCCCGATTCGAGTGTGCAGAGCCAGACCCAGACGCCGGCGATGACGTAGATGCCGATCGAGCGAACGCCGAGCCGGCTCAACAGGACGATCACTGCGATTCCAACGACGGCGCCGGCCAGCCAGGCTCCACTGATGGACTCGGTGTAGAAGACGGCAATCACCAATACCGCCAGGAGGTCGTCTACGATCGCCAAGGAAAGCATCAGGATGCTCAGCCCGCGGGGGATACGGTTTCCGAGGAGCGACATGCAACCCACGACGAACGCAATGTCCGTCGCCATCGGCACGGCCCAGCCTCGCTCCCCGGCCTCGCCGTGTTGAAGCGCGAGATAAATCAACACTGGAGCAACGACACCGCCAAGTGCCGCTGCGATAGGCAGCGCCACCTTCCGACGATCGCTGAGCTCGCCGATGACCATCTCACGCTTGATTTCGAGGCCAATCACGAAGAAAAAGATCGCCATCAGCCCGTCGTTGATCCAGTGCGCGAGCGAGTGCGAGAGCGTGAGGTTGCCTACGGCGAAGCGAAGCTCTTGGTGCCAGAAGGCGTCGTAGGTTTCAGCGTAGGGCGAGTTCGCGGCAAGCAGCGCGATCGCTGTGCAAATCAAGAGGACGACCCCGCTCGCCGACTCGATGTGTGTAAACGCTTGAAAGGGCCGCTGGAGGTGCTGAATCGGACGATTCGGCAGGTGGGTAATGCTCGAATATGAGAGCTCTTCGTTGCCCATCGGCATCGCCTTATCTCGGAACGTGCTAGAAGGCCAGAGCCTATGTGGTTCAGTGAAACTCACGTTGCCTGGTTGTTCCTTGCGGTGAGCCTACTTGGAGCGGTGTTCACACTGAACGCCTTCCTGCCAGTGCGACGAATTCCCGCGCTCTTCGTACCCAGCTTCTTCGGTTCTTGGCTCACGGCCGAGCTAGCCCTCCACCACATCGTCTGGCAAGCGATTGCAACCGTCCTGTTCCTGGAGCTCGGCGCCCTTTCGCACTGGCCGGGGCTCCTCGGAATGGGCATCACGATCGCTTCCTGGCTCGGCCTTCTCATCCTGTTTCGCGATGGCCACAATACTCGGCACACGTTCGACGATGCACTCGCAGACTTCGCCAAGCCCGAAAACGCGGCGCGCCTCCCGCTTACGCAACTCATGGTGCCGTTTCTGTTCCGCCGCGCCGGCGTCAAGGTGCGCCGTAACGTCACGTACCGGGAAGTCGCGGGCAAGACACTACGGCTGGACGTTGCTATGCCCGATGAACCGGGCGTCAATCGTCCGGCGATCATGCAGATTCACGGCGGCGCCTGGATCATCGGAGACAAGCGCGAGCAAGGCTGGCCTCTCATCGGACACCTCGCCGCGAATGGCTGGGTCTGCTTCAACGTCAATTATCGATTGAGCCCGGCCGCGACCTGGCCCGACCATTTGGTCGACCTCAAGTACGCTCTAAAATGGATCCGAGAGCACGCCGACGAGTATGGGATCGACCCGAGCTTCATCGCAGTCACCGGTGGCTCGGCAGGCGGGCACCTCACCGCGATGATGGCCCTGACCGCGAACGACCCCGAGTATCAGCCCGGCTTCGAAGATGCGGATACGAGCTTGCAGGCCGCCGTGCCCGTATACGGGGTGTACGACTTCACCAACCGGCTGAACACGATGCTGCCACGCTTTCGTTCTCAGATGCTCGAGCCGATGATCATGAAAGCATTCTTCGAAAGAGAGCCCGAGAAATTCCATCGCGCTTCCCCGCTCGATCGGGTTCACCCGGACGCACCACCCTTTCTCGTCGTGCACGGCGATCGCGACACCTTGGCTCCGGTGGAAGACGCACGTCTCTTCGTCGAAACACTCCGAAACATTTCACGTGCTCCGGTCACCTACACGGAGCTCCGAGGCGCGCAGCACGCGTTTGACATATTCGCGTCGCCACGCACAGCCCGCATGCTCGACGGCACGCTGCGGTTTCTGACCGCCATGCGCAACGGCGCACAAAATGCAGACGCGCCTCTATCGGACGAACATTTTTCGCGTTCGGAGCGCGCGCCCGCCGCTGTGTCTGACAACGTCTGACAGGTCCGTCACTTCGAGCAGATGACTGCGAGCCCGTCGACACGCGAAGCCCAAGAAAAGCCAGGCCGTCGCGTTTGGCGAGGGTGTAGTCATCGTATCCACGATTCCCTGGTCGAGCCGGGCACACTGCTTGCAGACTTGCCGGGCTCAGACGAGGCCGCGACATGAAAACCATTCTCATCTTGGGTGCTGGGACTGCCGGCACTACGATCGCCCACAAGCTACGACGACGTCTCCCGAAGGACTGGGACGTCGCGATCGTGGACCCGTCCGGGGCGCATCTCTATCAGCCCGGGTTGCTGTTCTTGCCTTTCGGAAAGGAAACCGAAGAGCGAATCCTCCGGGAACGCGGATCTACGCTCGGCAAGGGAATCACGTGGCATCAAAAGACGGTCAAAGCGATCGACACCGACCGCCGCCTCGTCGAGCTCGAAGAAGGAGACGAGCTCTCGTACGACTTTTTGATCATTGCTTCGGGCACGGAGGTGCGACCCGACATGATCGACGGCATGCTGGGCGAGGGCTGGCGGAAGAACGTCTTCGACTTTTACACGCTCGACGGAGCCAAGGCCCTCCAAGACGCGCTCGCCAACTTCGAAGGCGGCCGCCTGGTCATCAACATCGTCGAAATGCCCATCAAGTGTCCGGTCGCGCCGCTCGAGTTTGCGTTCTTGACCGATGACTATCTCACGAAGCGTGGCATTCGCGACAAGACCGAACTGGTCTACGCAACACCGCTCGACGGCGCCTTCACGAAACCACTCGCCTCCAAGACCCTCGGTTACCTCCTGGAAGAAAAAGGCATTCAGGTCGAAACCGAGTTCATGACCGGCGAAGTCGACTCTGAGAAGAACGTGATCCGCTCCTACGATGAACGCGAGGTCCCCTACGACCTGCTCGTCACGATCCCTCCGCACATGGGCGCCAGCTTCCTCGAGGACAGCGACCTCGGCGACGAGCTCGCATTCGTGCCGACCGACCCCCACACATTGGCGGCCAAGAACGTCGAGCGCGTCTTCTGCATTGGAGATGCCACCGACCTGCCGAGCTCGAAGGCAGGTTCGGTTGCGCACTTCCAGGCCGACCTGATGACCGAAAACATCCTCGGAGCCATCGACGGCAAGGAGCTGGAGCCGAGCTTCGACGGGCACTCCAACTGCTTCGTCGAAACTGGCCACGGAAAGGCCATGCTGATCGACTTCAACTACGAGACGGAACCGCTTCCAGGGCAGTTCCCCATTCCGGGCATCGGTCCGCTGCCCCTGCTCAAAGAGTGCCGGCGCAACCACTGGGCAAAGCTGATGTTCCGACATGTCTATTGGCATGCGCTCTTGCCCGCGCGGCCAATTCCCATTTCCCCAACGATGTCGTTGGCAGGCAAACAACTCTCCGCCGCAGCGGAACTAGGAGGCGAATGATGTCACTCGAGGCTTTGCAAACCGATGCAGAGGGCTATCTCGCGAATCGCGACGACTGGTCTGAAGAGCTCGCGCAAGAGCTTGCATCGCAAATGGGAATACAGCTCGGAGACGAGCACTGGAAGGTGCTCAAAACGGCTCGAGCGATCGAAGGGGAGTCCGGCTCGAGCCCTGGGCTCCGAAAGATCAGCAAGCGATCGGAAACGCCGATCAAGTCCATCTACAAGCTCTTCCCCGACGGTCCCGCGAAGCTAATCGCCAAGATCGCCGGCATCCCCAAACCCAAGTCGTGCCTGTAGCCGCGCCTTGTAGGAGAAACCCATGACCGATACAGGAACCAAGAAGAAACGAAGCTTGAGCGTGATTTGCTCGAAAGGAAGCTTCGACATGGCTTACCCAGGCCTGATTTTGGCCAACGCCGCGCGGATGTCGGGTGTCGACGCCCGTCTGTTCTTCACGTTCTGGGGGCTCGACATCGTCAACAAGAAGAAAATCGACCACCTTCACCTGAACCTCGTGGGCAACCCGTCGGCGCCCATTCCAGCCATGATTGCAGGCTTGCCGGGGGTCGAAGCCTTGGCCACGGCGCAAATGCGAAAGGAAATGGAACGGCTCGAGATCCCGCCGATTCGCGAGTTCATCGAAATGCTCGATGACGCCGGCGCCGAACTCTACGGCTGCCAGATGGCACTCGACATGTTCAAGCTCACGAAGGACGACTTGGTGCCGCAGGTCAAAGACGTGCTGACGGCGATGGACTTCATGGATATGAGCGAAGGCGCTCAGATCATCTTCGTCTAGTCGTAGACGAGCTCGATCGGAATCGTCACCGGCCCGCCCTGATAGGTGAACTTCGCATCCTTGTAGAGCGGCGGGCCGAACCTCTTTGACTTCGCGTTCTGGGATACGCCCCAAGGCTCTTTCGGACTTCCGATCGCATTGGTGTCGAGCTTGCCGTTGCCGTTCGTGTCGATGAATACTGATGCGGCGTAATCCCCCAGGCCCGTTCGCTTGAACACGCAGGTGACGCTCTCCCCTTTGACATCAACCCAGGTTCGGCGCAGCGCACGACGATGCTTACGAGGGAAGCCTTTGTTCTGCCAGAACAGCGCGCAGGCCATCTGGCCCATAGTACCTTCTCGAACCCCGGTGATTTCGAGCGAGAGGATGTTCTTGGAAGCCGGATCGTTGTCGACTTGCGCCCTGGAAGAGGGAGTCAGCAACATCGAGCCAATCAGCGCGACAGCGACAGAGGCCGCACATGCCAATTTCGTCCAAACCATCGAATGCTCTCCGGATTCCCATCTGCGCGTCCGGCTCGTCTTCATGCCAGTTCGACGCAGAGATGCTGTAAATGTTTAGACGAGGCAGGGGATTTTGCCAAATGCTTGCGCATGTTCGGCCTCGCGCCGGTGCGTAGACTTTTGCGCACAATGGACCTATGCCCTCCTCGACGCGAGCGCGTGGAAAGGGACCTTCGATGCTCAGGACATGGCATTTCTTGGTTCTGGTGTTCTCCTTCATCTGCCTTTACTCCGGCTGCTCCAGCGGCGAATCCAAGTCGGTCACGGTCGGAGCAGACTGGCCTACCGCGCCTCCGGAAGAGCAGGGCTTCGACTCGGCGGCGCTTGCCGAGGTCATCGAGCAAATCGACGTGCAAGGCTTGCCCATCGATAGCGTGCAGGTAGCTCGGAACGGCGTTCTGATATTGGACGCGTACTTCTACCCTTACCTGGGAGGGCAAAAGCACGACGTCGCGTCGGTCACCAAAAGCGTCACATCGACGCTGATCGGCATTGCGGTCGACCGCGGCTCGATGACGCTCGATCAGGGCATGCTCGCCTCGTTCCCGGACCTCGCGCCTGCGCCGACGTTCGACGGCAAGTCCGACATCAACCTGCTGCATCTCCTGACGATGACATCCGGCCTGAGCTGCGGCCGGACCCCGGGAGAGCCCGAGCTCAATGAAATGATCGGAAGCGATCAGTACGTGCAATACGCCTTGGAGCTTCCAATGGCCGTCGCGCCGGGCGCCGAGTGGGCATATTGCAGCCCGGGCTCGCACCTGATGTCTGCGATGATCGCGAACGCCAGCGGAACGAGCACACTCGAGTTTGCCAAGGAGCACCTATTTGGCCCCTTGGGAATCATGGACGTGACTTGGCCTACCGATCCGCAGGGTGTGAATCGCGGTTGGGGAGATCTGCAACTTCATCCGCGCGACATGGCAAGAATCGGCCAACTCTTTTTGAAGGAGGGCTCGTGGAACGGCGTGCAAATTGTTTCGAAGGACTGGGTCGAACTAGCATCGCAGTCCTTCGTGCTCACCGACGATGGTGAAACGGGCTACGGCTTTCAATGGTGGGTGCTCGGCGGAGCGTTCGAGGGCGTGTACGAAGCGCGCGGCCGTAGCGGCCAGGCGATCATCGTCTGGCCAGACAAAGACGTCGTCGCGGTTTTCACCGGACGTGGCCTCGACGTCCGAGGCGACGTGGCTCCGCTCTTGGTGGCGGGACTGAAATCCGACTCGGCGCTCGATCCGAATCCGGAGGCGTTCGCTCAGTTGAACGAGGCCATCCGGAACGCAACCGAGCCGCCGCAGGCTGAGCCGGTCCCTGCCCTTCCACCCATCGCCACCGAGATCTCCGGCAAGGTGTACCGACTGGACGAGAACCAGTTCGGCGTGCGTTGTATTTCGCTCCGCTTTGACTCTCCTTCGGAGGTCTGGTTCGATCTCACGCTCGGGAGCGACGGATTCGAGCTTCCCGTCGGCATGGACAGCGTGCCGAGGTTTTCGGAGACGGGCCCGATCGGCATCGCGATTGGCGTCCTCGGACAATGGACGGAGCCGACCGTCTTCTCGATGCAATACGACGAGGTGGGTGGGCCAAACCACCTTCGAATCCAGGGCGATTTCGGAGCGAGCGCCGAACGCGTCGCGCTAGCGTTCAGCGACCCCGGCGAGTACTTCCCACCCCAGCTCGTTCAGGGAGCTTCGGTGCCGAGCTGCAACTGAAGCATCTGAATTCACTGTTGAATTACAAAATCGAGATCTTTTCGTTGACAAGACGAACGGTCGTGCTATTAATTGCCCATGGGCAAAGGAGAGGAAACCAAGGCAGCCATCGTCGACGAAGCACTCGAGCTGGTGAGCACCGTCGGCCTCGAGAAGCTCACCATCGGCGCGCTCGCCAGCGCGACGGGGATGTCGAAGAGCGGCCTCTTCGCCCATTTTCGTTCGAAGGAGCAACTCCAGCTGCAGGTGCTCGAAGAGGCGCGTCAACGCTTCGTCGACATCGTGATTGCGCCGGCGCTCAAGAAGCCTCGCGGCGAGGCCCGCATCCGGGCGCTCTTCGAGTCCACCATGACGCGATGGGAGGGCGATCTCCCCGGTGGATGCATCTTTTACGCGGTTTCGGCGGAGCTCGACGACCAGCCGGGGCCGGCGCGTGACTTCCTGATCGCGACCCAACGCGACTATGGCGAAACGGTGAAGCGCGCCGCGGCCATCGCGGTCGAAGAGGGTGACTTTCGCAGCGACTTGGACCTCGATCAGTTCGTGTTCGAGATGGGCTCGATCACCGCTGCCTACCATCATTTCGGTCGCCTCCTGGGCGACCCAAAAGCCGAGCAGCACGCCTTCGAGGCGTTCGACGGACTGCTCGCACGCTCCCACTAGGGAGAGAGACCATGAGCACGACAAGCGAAGAGATTTTGACCTCTCACCATAAAAGCACGAACGTTCGCTTTTATATGAGCGCCGCAAGCAGCGTAAACCGAGAAAGGCAGAGAACCATGAATACCGAAATTAGAGACCCCGAGTTCGCAAGCGCGGTCAACCAAATCGCGGCCGGCATCCGTTGGCCCGACCCCTCCTTCGCCCTCGAGCCCTGGGAGACGGCAGTGGGTCTGGTGATCGCGTTCTACGAAGCGGTGACGACGCCAAATCGTGTCATCGTTCGCTTCGCGCTCAACGGGATCGCAGTTTGAGGGCTTGGCGCCTCGCGAAGCTCGCTCTCAGCCAGCCGGGCCAATGCAGACCGACACTGGGGTCTGGTTGGCCCCGGCTTGCTGGAGTTGCCGCAGGAGACGGCGCGTAGTAGCTCGCGTCTACGCCCATCGCAGGAATGAAGAGGAGTGCGGCATGCGGATCATTTGGGGCGTCCACCAAGACCTCGAAGGAATGACCGTCGCTTGCCCGGACCGGCCAGCGTTCAGCCATCGCTGCGGCCCTCCTCGAACGCAGCGACCGCCTTGCGGAGAGCGACGGGCACCGTCACTTTCTCCCGACTCTTCGGATCGACGCATACGCTGGTGACGCTCGCCTTCGCAAGCGTCTCATCTCGGTCGTTGCGAATCACGAACGAGCTTGTGAAGCTCGATGTTCCGAATCGGGAGATACGGGTCTCGATGTGAACGTCCTCTTCGAACCTGGCACTTCCGAGGTAGTCGCAATTGGCATTCACGTAGAACATGTCGGTGCCGGCCTTGACCATGTCCTGCCACGGAACCGCTATGGCGCGCATGTATGCGCCGAGGGCCTCGTCACAAAAGACGAAATAGTTGCCGAAGTAGACGTGGCCCTGCATGTCGGTGTCGCGAAATCGGACCCGCATCGTGTAGACGAACGGTCTCTTCACGCACTGGCTCCCACACCAAGGCTGATCTCGGCCAAGGGACTCTTCGTTTCCGCGCAAATCGAACGCATCGGCGTCTCTTCGGCAGCCATCCATTCGCAGAGCTCCCCTACCCGGCCCGACCCTCGGTCCGCGGGGCGAATCCAAACGAAGGTCTGCTCCCCCAGGCGGATCGTGCACTCCGGGTCGGCAAACGCCCGGGACCAAAACCCCCCGTTGTAGAACGTGATCGGACCCACTTGCTCGCACTTCGGTTCGTGGGTGTGCCCAAAAACGACGCGACGCGCGCCCGTAATCTTGAAGATCAGCTCGGCAAGAGTGGGCGTGAGAAGCGGTGTTTCGAAGACGGTTGCCCGAACCGAGGATGCATAGGCCGCGTAGGGAAGCATGAAGATCAGCGCCGGCACGAACACCCAAAGCGGGCTGATCGGCAAGGCAATGTTGATGTGGAGTACCACCTGCCAGGAGAGAAAGAGCGCGACCAAGAGGAAGAACGCTCGGTCGAGCCACAGCTCGCGCGCGATTCGAAATGGATTGTTCGTCGCGGACGGGACGTGAAGCACGTTGAGCTTGCGAACCATCGAGGGCGTGGCTTGAGCACGCGCGGCTATCGATCGCACCTTGTCGTCGACGAGCATTGGATCGCGCATGGCGGGGAGCCAGTGCGTGCGAAGCGAGATCCACAGCGTGACATACGCACCCCAAACCCAGGTCCAAATCAACAGCGGCTGAGTACGCAACATGTACCGGAAGAAGAAACGCACGTACGCAGTGCCGCTCATGATGTAGTTCTCTGACTGGTGGGGATTGAAGTACCCCATTCCGTTGAGCATGTATCGCGCTGCAAGGTCGCCGAACGGAATCCGTACTCGCGGCTGCCCGTTCACTTCGACCAAGGGATCGATCGGGTCACGCACGACGCAGTTGGGATCGTATTGGTGCCCATGGCTGACGTAGGTGTCACCGCCACTCAGGTAAAACCAATTGCAGAACACGATCGGATCGTCGTCTTCTTCTTCACCGATGTTCGATGGGAGAGCGGCGCTGAGTGCATCGCAAATCATCCGTTGAACCGAAGGCCAATAGATCTCGACGTCGTGGTTGCCGACGATGAAGACCGCCCGGTTCCCTCGCGCGATGAACGCGCCTAAGGCCTCGAACCAGCGCGGGTGATCGTCGATGATGACCTTCATCTTGAACTGGCTTTTCCACTCCTCGCTTCCTAGTCCACGGGCCCGCTCCAACCACTCGACATGCCGGTCCTTGCTGGGCACGGCGGTGACGCTGTCGAAATCGAAGATGTCGCCGTTGAGGATCAGCTCGATCGGTCCGTCTGCCTTTTGCTCGATGTGGTCCAGGAACCCCGCAAATTCGTCGTCGACGAAAAATTCGCGGCGTTTGTACGCCATCCAGAGCGGACGTCCCGGGTCGGGCTCTTCCGCTTCGGTGAGGTGCATGTCGGAGACGACAAACGTGTGAAGGTTCGGTTCCATCGGCCCGGCCATTGTGTCAGGCCTCGGAGCAGGACTCCAGCCAGCAGCGGGTTACCTCCGCAGGTGTGGGCTGCTCAGCCGCCGGCAGAGGCTACGTGCCGCTTTCGACCGACGATCAGGTGGATCACCAGAAGCACGGTCAGCCCAGTCGCGAATATCGCCACATACCAAGTGCCGAGCCCAGGACCCGCTTCGGTCAAGAAGTTCGCGATTTGCTTTTTACCCAACATCGCCGGCATGAATGGCTCGACAGTGACTGGCGCTCTGGGATCCAGATTATGGCCGAAGGTGTAGAGCTTGTAATACAAGCGTCCGAAGCCAAATACGCCTGCGTAGGTCGTCATCACCAACAGGTCCAGCATGGACCCCACTTTTCCTATTACGGCTGTTCGCAAGGCCAAAATGATCATCGCGGCAAATAGGAATGGGATCCAGTCGAGGTCGCTGAGCGCAGCCCGATCGAGCGGCGCCATACCGATGTAGTGATTCAGCACGTTGATCTCTTGGACGTCATTGCCATCGTTTCCGCCGTCGACTTTGTACGAGTAGATGTAGAGGTCGAGCCCTTGCGGGTACTGCGGTGCCTTCATGTTGATGTGCCACATGGGAGCCGTGAAGCTCAGCCCGACAAAGATCGTGAGCAGAGCGAGCACGATTCGCGCCCATGGAAAGATGGGCTCGTCCAAGAATCGATAGAATGCGTCCATTGCGTTTGACATTTCGCCTCCTCCAGGCCTTCCGTTCCTAAACGACGTCTCCTCGGCGCAACTTCCAAAGCCCGCCCATCCAAGCAAGCGACCCGAGCAGCATGGGCCATGCGACACCGAGCGCGTAGAGCCCCGTGCCGCCAATCCGGTTCGCGAGATAGAAGCCAACCGGCCCCAAGACGCTGAGCTCGGGGTCGGCGGACGACAACAGTGCCATTCGGATGCACTGGACAGGGTTGAGAGCCGCCAACGCAAACACCACCCTCGGCTCGACCCGCCACTGGAGCATCATGCCGGCGAGCGCGAAGTCCATGAACGCGATTCCGGCCACCCAGATCAGCAGCAAGTACATCGTCGCACGCGCGGAGTTCTGTACCGTCGTCGACACCCAAAGGCCGATTCCGCAGAACGACCAGACCAGAACAGAGCAGAGCACGAGACAGTGCCCGATGAAGCTCCAGGCAATTTGCTGTCCAAAGGCCAGGCGGCCAAAAACGCCGATGGCGGCCATGAGCACGGCCAGGGGCAGCAGAAGCACCAGGAAACGCACGCTCGAGATGGCGGCGAAAAAGGCGCCCCGTGAAATCGGTTGACTGAAGAGGAGCTCCAGCGTGCCGTCGTCCCGCGCCTTGTTGACGACCAAGCCCGTCGCGACGAGCGCCATCAAGGGCAACAGGACCAGGAGCGCATGGACGTACGAGACCAAAACCCGACCCGTGCCGGTGAATCCGAACACCGTCGATTCGCGCATGCCCACCAGCAAGAACACCGCGGCGAGCACCGCATAGACGACGATGCAGAACAGCAGCCAACGCGATCGAAGTACGTCGGCGAGATCGAGTTGGGCAACAGCCAAATAGGAGCGCAGATGCCGGTTCATGGCCCCCCGTGCGGCTGGTGAGGGCGGTCCTGCACTCGGGACTTGGCCCAGTCGATGTCTCGCGCGTCAGGCGTCCCTCTTGGGACCGCGCGGATTCCGTAACCCATCGGAGAGTCCTCGGCCGACAGAAAGCCTACTTCAGGCTCGGACAGCCAGCCATCGCCGAGGTGATTGCGAAAATAGAGCGCGTGGATCGAAGCTTCGTTCGATTGAAGGTAGTCGAAGAGGCAACCGGGATCGTCGAAATTCAGCACATCGCCCTCCGTGGTTTGCAGTTGCGCTGCAAAACGCGGATCGCCCACGTGCATCTTGCAGTGGGCGCAGACCTCGGCATCCCAAATGACCGGCACGGCACCTTCTGCGAGCGTCACCTGGTTGAAGCGGACGAAGGCCACGACCGCGGCAACGAAGGCAATCGCCAATAAGAGTGCTTTAACGATCTTGGTAGACATCGTCCATGTCTTCCTCTTCTTCGAGCTGCACGGCATCGGCGTCACGCACTAGCACGTTGATGATCTGCCCCTCCAAGCGTTGAGAGAGTCGCGCGACGAGGTCGAGCTTCTCGGCGCGGGTTGCAGTGCGGCTCCACCAGCCGGCGACCCCTGCCTGAAAGCCCATCGCCAGTAGCGTTTCGTGGTCGACACCGTTGCGGAGCTGGATGTCGATCGTACTCAAGGTCATTCGATCCAGATAATCCTCAGTCGGCCCGAAGTACGCGAGCCGACCTTCGTCGAGGACCATCACCCGATCGACCAAGGTGCGAATCTCTTCGAGCCGGTGGGAACAAAGGATCAAGGTGGCGCCCTCCGTACGCTCGGCGAGTAGGTGGAACAGGTCTCTGCGCGACTCCGTGTCGAGGCTGGCGGTTGGCTCGTCCAGGACGTAGAGCGATGCTTGGCTCGCGAGGGCCAGCGAAATCAGGGTCTTCTGCTTGGCGCCGCCAGACAGATTGCAGAACGCCTGCCGCCCTACAGCGGCTAGATCGATGCCGAGCTCCTTGCCGGCGCTCAGCACGGCGTCCGGCGAGATCTCCCGAACGCGGGTAATCGCCTTTATCACTTCGCCCACGGACGCGTTGAACTTGGGCGCGATCTGAGGAACGTATGCAATCCGGTCGGCGGCCTCGATGTGCCGCTTCTTCTCCCCGTCGAGCAGGAGCTCCCCGTCACAGCGCAACAGGCCGAGGATGATCCGAATTAGCGTCGACTTCCCGGACGCATTCGGGCCGATGAGCCCCACCTTCCCGCCACTCGGGATGCTGAAGTCGAGCCCTCGCAGCGCCTCGACTCGGCCGAAACGCTTTCGAATCGCCCTGCCCTCAACGCGCATCGAAGCGACTCCAGTCGACCGTGCCCATCTTGGGCCGCGCGTCGATCATCGTGGTTCTTGGCTCCACCATGGGAAACAGGGAGCTGATGGCGTCGAGAAGCTGGAGCGTGATCGCGCCTCGAAAGAACTGCAGCTGCGGATACGTGCTCTCGAGCTGACTGCTCAGTCGACGAAGCTCGTAGGGAATGTCGCCGTAACCATCGCGATCCATGTCGTAGCCGGCATAGTCGTCGAAAGAGTTCCCGTCCCATTCGACGGCTAGTGCGTCACCGCCTCCCTCCACCTGGAGTTGGCTACGATTGCTCACGAACTGGTTGCCCCGAAACGCGTTTCGCTTTTCGCTCGAGTGCATGAGCACGGCCACCTCCGAATGAAAGAGCGCGTTGTTCTCGAAGGTGTTGAAGTCGTCGGGTTCGAGCGGTGCGGTGTCCATGTAGACGCCTTTGGTGTTTGCGATGAACGCGTTGCCGGACACCGTCAAGTTGCCAGACTCTTTGATCCCGAGGCCCATGCCACCCGGGCCCGTCGACCGAGCGAGGAGGTTGTCGCGCAGCACCAAGTTGCGGCTGTACATGATGAAAATCCCGACCACGTTGTCGATATAGCGATTCCCTTCGACGTGATTGCCATGGCTGTACATGAAGTGTGTGCCGTATCGGCTTCGGACGACCGTATTTCGAACGAGTCGATTGCGGCTGGAGTACCAGACGACCATGTCGCGGCATCCGATGACCTGATTGTCCCGAACCACCGAGTCACGGGTCTCCCAGAGTCGAATGCCATCTCCTCGAAGGCCGAGTGGGCCATCGTCGGGACCCTGCACGACGTTGCTCAGAATCGATGCACGGTTGGCCTTTTCGATCAGCAGCCCAAAAGCCGCCCCCTGAACCCGCACGCCTTCCACGCGGACATCGTCGGCAACGACATGAACAGCCGCATCGAGCGTGTCGAAGCGACCACCGCTGCCATCCACGGTCAGTCCAGCGAGCGCCGAGCCGCTCCCCTCGATTTGTATCGTCGTCCCCTCGCCCGCGGACCGAATGACCGCCTCGCGAGGACCCCAGAATCTCGACCCGCTTGTCGATTGTCAAAGGCCCAGCGTACGACCCTGGCTCGAGACAAAACGCCACCCCTTCTTGGGCGCCGTCGACAGCCGTCTGCAGGTTCGACCCTGCGGCGACCGTCACACAATCACGCGGCTTCGGGGGCGCCGGAAGCGCCGCCTGAGCCGAGAGTGGCGGCGCCTCCTGAGACGCACATGCCGAAAGCGCGATGAGCCCGAACACGCACCAGCACGCACGGCCGGGAGCGTTCAGCCCGCGGCCGACGCGTGAGGCGCCTCGGATCAACTGGGTTCCACCAGGAGGTAGCCCGCCATCTCGAGGTGGAGGGCCGAACAGAACTCGGTGCAGTAGAACGGGAACGTTCCCTCTCTGTCCGCCATGAACGTGATGTCGACGTGCTTGCCGGGCTCGAGACTGCTGTGAACGTTGTACGAGCCGACGGTGAACCCGTGGGTCGCATCGTGGGCCTGCTCCACGTTGGTGATGTGCAGGTGGACCGTGTCACCCTTCTTCACGCGGACGATGTCCGGGGTGAAGTGGCTTCGCACCGAGGTCATGTAGACATGGACTACCTTGCCTTCGCGCTCGATACGCTCCTCGCCGGCAGTGACCGCGTTCGGACTGTGCTCGTCGGTGACGACGTCGTAGCCAGCGGGCTTGTACACGTCGACGGGGTTGAGCTTATCGGCCTTGATCATCTGGGCGTAGTGCGGCTCGCCAAGTGGAAGCGGCATGTCGTAGAGGAGCTGCATAGGTTCGCTGTTGATGTTGATCAGCTGGAAGTTCTGCGGCAGCAGGGGACCAACCTTAGAGAAGCGATCGAGTGCCCACTTGTTCATCGCAATGAGATACCCGCCATCGGGGCTGACGGTGTCTCCCTCGGCCGCCACGATGTGACCGACGTTGTAGTGCACTTTGACCTTCTCGAGCACCTTGAGGTCTTTGAGTGACCACTTGGCGACCGTCGACTCGATGAAGACCGAAGTGTAGGCGTTGCCCTTGTCGTCGTACTGGGTGTGAAGCGGACCAAGGCCGATCTCGACCTGCCCTCGAATGCTGTCGGCAAAGGGAAGGATCGGAACACCGTACTGGTCTTTCCCGTCGTATTTCTTGGCGTCGATGAGGCCTTTGAGCTTCTCGAAGCTGTAGACGGTGGCATGCGTGTCGAGCTTTCCGGAAACGACGAGCTCCTTGCCATCTGGCGTCACGTCCACGCCGTGCGGGCTCTTCGGCTCGCCGACGAGGTGCAAAAGACCCTCGGCATTGGTGGTCTCGAGCGAGATGACGTCCATGCCGGCGATCTTCGTCGTCTTGCCAGCCTTGTAGACGGCCTCGGCCTTCTTGAGGTCGATGATGTGCAGGTAGTCCATGTCGTTCTGCGACGCGCCGGACTCCAGGGGCGGGTTGCCTTCAATCGTGCCGCCCCAGCTCATCTCCGTGTTGAACGAGTTGATGAACACCCAGCCTTCGCTTTCGAGCTTTCCAGCGTCGGCGAGGTCCTGCATGTAGGGTGGAAGCTCCATGGCGAAGGAGTTCGCGCGATCGATCTTCCCCTTTTCGCGATCGAACTTCCAGAAGATCACCGCGCCGCGGTACTTGTCCTGGTACTCCTCGATCGGGGCATAGCCACCACCGAGCGGAGCCGGGTACTGGCTCGACTCGACGACGTACTCGGTGTTCGGTGTCACGAAGGTCGCGCCGTGGTCGCTCTGAATCAGCTGCGAGGTGATGATCTGCTTCGTGACGAAGTCGTGCAGGTCGACGACCGCGATGCGGGCATTGGCCTTGTCGTTCACGAAGATGAACTTGCCATCGTAGTCACCCTTGGTTTCGGAGAGCGCCGGATGGTGCATGTCACCCCAGGTCATTTCCTTGCCAAAGCGGCTGCCTCCGTCAAGGACCGCACCAGATTGGTCGCCGTAGCCGTAGCCCTGCCACGGCTCCGGGGTGAAGACGCCGACGTACTTCAAGATACGCATCGACGGGACGCCGATGACGACCATATTGCCGCCGTGACCGCCCGACGCAAAGGTCAGGTACGCGTCCTTTTTGCCCGTGGGCATGTAGGTCTGAAGCGCCGCACTGACATCGGCTTCATTGAGCCCGCGCTGCTTCATCAAGTCGGCCGTTGAGCTCGCGGGTGCCTGTGACACCTGTGCTGTCTGCTGTGGGCCGCATCCAATGCAGACCATCGCAGCCAACAGAACCCCGATACTCGATGCGCCAAACGCACCAATCCTGTTGAACTTCATTGCATCTCCTCAATTCCCTCAGTGAAAGGGAAATCCTCCAAGCGAGCTCCCTCAGCGAAAGGGTCGCTCTTCACATCACTCTCCTCAGAACGGGGAGAGAACAATTCACTCATGGGTGGCCCTCCGGAAAAGCCGGGGCCTTCTGCGCCGAAGCGCGTTGCAATAACTACGCCAGATAGCGCGAAAAAGCAGGCTACTGCTCGAGGCCGCGAACGTACTTCACGATCTCGGCGACCACTTCGGGCTTCGCGTCCAGGTCGGGATTTGCCGGCATCGTTGCAGCCTTGCCAACGGCGGAACCGCCGTAGACGATGATCTTGTGAATGTGCTCGTCGGTCACCGAGGCCTGCCATTCTGAGGACGTGAAATCCCGTGGCTTCGGGTCGAGTGCGGCCGAGCCGGCGCCGTCCCCTTTGCCGCCTTCGCCATGGCAAACGGTGCATCGACTTTGGAAAATCTCCGATGCCGCCGCAACCGGGTCGACCGCTGGTTCCTCGGCCGGGGTCGGCGCAGGTGCGGGCTCTGCAGCCTTGGGCTCAGCGGGCGCGGCTTCCTTCGGGGTGCAGCCCGAAATTCCGACGACCAATCCAATGAGCAAACCAATCCACTGTGCACGCATAGACCCTCCTTGTTGAGGCGGAGTCTAGGCTCACCCACACGGGGAGCAAACCCCCGCTAGGAGAAAAAAATTCGCGAAATTAGCCTGGCGCGCATGATTTGCGCGTCGACGCGAAACCGTCGATTTGGAATTCCTCATTGGAAATCGCGCGTCTATACTCCGCACGCGCTTGGAGGCATTTCCTGCGGGGAGGTTGTAATGAAAGATCTTTTGAGAATCCTGGTCATGGGAGGGCTCGTCGCTGGGCTCGTGATCGCCGGCTGCCAAAAGCAGGAGGCCGCGCCCGCTGCGCCCGCCCCGAGCGCGGCGGCAGCCCCCGCAAAGGAGGCGTCCAACGTTCCGCCGCTGCACGAGAACAACATCGTCAGTATTGCCATCGGCTCGAAAGATCACACGACGCTGGTCGCTGCACTGAAGGCCGCGGACTATGTCACTTCGGTCGCCGCGTCGGGCCCGCTTACCGTATTCGCTCCGACGAATGACGCATTTGCGAAGCTGCCCGAAGGCACCGTGGAGAACCTGGTCAAGCCAGAGAACGTGGGCACTCTTCGGGAAATCCTGAAGTACCATGTCACCACTTCCGCCATTCAACCGAGCTGGTTCAAGGAAGGACAGACGCTTTCGATGGCCAACGGCAAGAAGACGACGATGCACGTGAACGGCGAAGAGCTTTCGCTCAACGATGCAAAGATCATCGCGCGCATCCCCGCCGAGAACGGAATGCTCTATGTCGTCGACACCGTGCTGCTTCCTCCAGAGGAGTAGGCCGCGAGCAGGGCCGTGTCCTCGGGTTCCCGGGCCTTGGCGTCCGAGCTTGCCGCTGGACAAGGGGCGCGAACCTCGACATTCTCCAAGTGCTCACCCCCACAACCACACCGCCCGAGTCAAGCTGATGATCGATCCGGGCGGCTAGTCCGTAAAGAGGTCGCCATGAGTAAGTTGGACGGTAGACGCGTATTGATCACAGGCGGAGCGCAGGGCATCGGCCTCGAAATGGCGATGAAGTTCGCAGGGCGGGGCTCGGGCATCGTCCTCGCGGACCTCGACGAGGAAAAGCTCGTCAAAGCCACCGCGAAGATCGCGGCACTGGGTGTTCCAGCGTGGGGCTTTCCGGTCGACGTCACCAATCCCGCAAGCATTGCGGCGTTCAAAGCGCGGGTCGACGCCGAAGCAGGTCCGATCGATATCCTGGTCAACAACGCGGGAGTCGTCTTCGGCGGGCCATTTACCAAGACGCCGCTCGACGACCATTTCAAGACCTACGAGGTCAATACGCTTGGCGTAGTGGCGATGACGCACGCGTTTTTGGACGACCTGGTGACGAGGCCCGAAGCGCACCTCGTAAACATCTCGAGCGCATCGGGCTTCATCGGGCTCCCCTACGGTTCGAGCTACGCATCGAGCAAGTGGGCGGTCATCGGGTTTTCCGAATCGATTCGCGCCGAGCTCAAATTGGAAGGCCACAAGCACGTCCATGTGACCATCGTCTGTCCAAGTTACATCGGCACCGGCATGTTCGAAGGCGCCGAAGCTCCTAAGACGACACACATCCTCGAACCGGACTTCATCGCTGAAAAGGTCGTCGAAGCCGTCGAGCACAATTCGGTCTACGTGAAAGAACCCTGGATCGTGAAGGTCACCCCTCTGCTGCGCGACCTCTTACCTACGGCCCTATACGACCAGATCTCCCATCTCTTCGGCGCCGACACATCGATGGCGCACTGGACGGGCCGTCATGGCAAGTCCAAGCCGGAAGCCGATGAGCAACCGGCGAGCAGCGATCAGCCCGAAGCCGAGCGGTAACGCGCAAGGAACGTCTGAACGAGCTCCCGCGTCAGGAGCTGGCGGGTGTTGGGATCCATCTGCCCCTCGAGGAGCTGCGGCCAGAACAGCACGCCAGCCGTCATCTTCCCAAACATGTGGGCTGCAAGCTCCGGGTCAGGAACCGAGAGGCGCCCTGCCCGGTGGGCTTCGCGGAGCCAATTGGCCAGGACGCTCTCATCCTCGGCCACCCGCGCGATGACTTCTTTCAGAAGCTCCGGATGCTTGATGTAGACGCCGAGCACCACGCGAGTGAGGCAGCGGGCGGCTTTGTCCTCCGAGAGGAGGGTCTTGACGCGCACGAAATCGCCGAGCTGGTCCTCGAGGGAGCGGCTCGGGTCCCACGCGACCTGATAGAGCGCCATCGACTCCTCAAAAAGCCTCGCGACCACCGCCTGAAAGAGGGCCTCTTTGCTGCCGAAGTGGTTGTAGACGGTGCGTTTTGAAGCGCCGGCGAGCTCGGCGATGCGATCCATGCTCGTCGACTCGTATCCCTCGTCCCGAAACGCTGCCGTGGAGGCTGCCAAAATGGTCTCGCGCTTCGCGATAAGTCTTGATTCTCGTTGTATTTCCATGAACTTACCCAAAAACTACACTGGTCAGTGTATTTTCCTCTTGACCCGATCGCAAGAGGAACTACACTGTGTAGTGTACTCTGGATGAGCCTGCAGGCAAGCTTTGATTGCCCCACCTGGGAAGATTGAGGAGATTCCGATGAGAAATAGCTCGATACCTACCCGCCGCGTGATGAGCCAGACGCTGCCAATGGCCCTTTTCCTGAGCGCATCGATGATCGGCACGCTGCCCGGCCACGCGTCCGCAACCGAAGCACAGGATGAAAACGCAGGGATCTTCACCGCGCAGATCCCGGAACAGGGCTCCGAAATCGCTGGCGGCCACGCGGTGCTCGTCGTGGATGAGCCAATCGACGAGGTGCTGCCGATCGTTCTGGACTACGCGAACTATGTGCGCTTCATGCCCAACTTCACTAAGTCCAGAGTCCTCGCACAGCGCGGGACCCGGGCGATGGTGTACATGGAAGTCAGCGTCGCCAAGGGCATGTACACGCTCTACGGACAGCTGAACCTCGCGGAGCGTCCCCAAGATGGAGCATCCCGAGTCGTCGAAGGACGGCTGATGGATGGTAACATCGACGCGTTCAATGCGCGCTTTACCCTCACCCCGGTCGACGACGGCGCTCGTACCGAGATCGACTTCAAGATCTACGTCGACCCAGCGCTTCCTCTTCCTTCGTCCATCTTCAGCCGCGAAAACGAGCGCGCCGCTGGCCGAACGGTTCGAGCCTTGCGCGCTCGGATTGCTCAAGCACCAGGCGACTCGGTCTAAACGCCCTGTGCACTTTTTTCACACTACCTAGGAATTTCGAGGAGTCATGATGAGCAAGCACGACTGGACCGCAGAGGCGATAAGCGATCAATCCGGCCGCGTCGCAATCATAACCGGCTCGAACAGTGGAATTGGATTCGAAACCGCCCGCGTGCTCGCCGGAAACGGCGCCACCGTGGTGATGGCCTGTCGAAATCTCGAAAAGGCAAATCCAAAAGCCGACGAAATTCGAGCTGCGCGCCCAGGCGCCAATGTGGATGTGATGCAGCTCGACCTGTCGGATCTAGACTCGGTTCGGCGTTTCGCCGAAGCGTTTCGGGCGAAGCACTCGCGCCTCGATCTCTTGATCAACAACGCTGGCATCATGGTTCCTCCGTACGGCAAGACCGCCCAGGGCTTCGAGACGCAATTCGGGGTCAACCATCTTGGGCACTTCGCGCTGACGGGATCCTTGTTGGACCTGATGACCCATACGCCTGATTCGCGCATCGTCACCGTGAGCAGCGTCGCCCACCTCATGGGACGGATCGACTTCTCGGATCTCAACTGGGAGAACGGCTACAAGGCGCAAGCGGCGTACGGCCAAAGCAAGCTGGCCAACTTGCTTTTCACCTACGAGCTACAGCGGCGCTTGGCCGCCGCAGGCAAAGACACCCTCGCCGTCGCGGCACACCCCGGTTGGACCGAAACCAACCTTCAGGCACACGCCAAGGCAGTGAAGTTCATGAATCGATTCTTTGCGCAGAACGCCCTGATGGGTGCCCTACCCACTCTGTATGCTGCCACCGAACCGAGCGTGCACGGCGCGGAATACTTCGGTCCAAGCGGCTTCATGGAGATGAACGGGCCGCCCAAGAAAGTGAAGTCCAACAAGCGCTCGCATGATCGGAATGTCGCCGAACGCCTTTGGAACGTATCCGAAGAGCTGACTGGCGTTCGTTTTCAGATCTAGGCTCGCGACTCGAACAAGTGACCTCCCCTTTTGACGCGACTCAGTCGCCACCTTTCGCCCGATCGATGGTAGAAGGGCCTATGCGTTTGGCTCTAATTCTATCCATCGGACTTGCCGTACTCGGATGCGGTAACGACAGCTCCGGCGGCTCCGGCGGCGGCGGAGACGCGCTCGATCTCGACATTGGGCCCGGAGAGGTTCGAGCGGGACGTCTCGCACAGCAGCAGCTCCCCGACGACCCGAACGGCCTGGCGGTCTGGGAAGCAGGCGACTTCGCGCTGGTCAATGAGCATATCGCGGTGGTCATCGAGGATGGTGAGGTCTCGGATCTCTACCAGCCATTTGGCGGGCTCGTCGTAGGCATCGCGCGCTACAAAGACGGCGCGCTCGTCGACCGCGCGGACTACAACGAGGTCGGGATCGGTCTGCGGCGCTTTCTCGTAGCAGCCGAAGAGGTGTCGTTGGTCAACGACGGCACTGACGGCAATCCCGCGGTCGTGCGAGCCGAAGGGCCGCTTCGGGCAATTCCGTTTCTCGAAGATCTGCTGGCTGACACGACGGCTGGTGCTCTTCTCGTGGGAGCGCCGCCGCCAGCCGACGAGACGTTCCAAAGCACCCGTGTCCAGGTCGACTACGAGCTCGCGTCCGGCGCGGAGTACGTGGACGTGTTCTATACGCTCGACAGCGCCCTCACCGCTGCGCCGGTGTACCTAATCATCCAGAGCGAACGCATGGACCCGTACGTGCCTGGCCAAGGCTTCGGTACCGGAGACCTCGCGGCGCCCTATCCGTACATGGCGTATGCCGATGATCAGGCAGCGAGCTACGCCATCGAGGGCGCGTCCGGTCCGATGGTGTCGTCATTCAAGACTGCTGCCCCTCTGGTCGGGATCACGGACCCGGAAATCTCGGGCGTGATGCCCCTTACTCGCGACGATATCGAGTTCGCAGCGGGGACGCGGGAACATTTGATGCGGATCCATATCGGCGGCCCCGGAATTGACGGCCTGCTGCAAGCCATTGCGCGCACAAAGGGCGAGGCGACCCGAACGATCACCGGCACGGTACGGAACGCGGATGGTTCCACCGCTGAAGGTGTCCGGGTGCATGCAGAGACGACCGATGCAGCTCCGGTCTATCTAACGCGGTCTCTGAGCGACGCTGATGGGGCATACGCAGTGACTGTGCCCGAAAGCCAGGCCGTTCAGCTCCGTGCCTACCGGCGGGGCGATGGGATCTCGGTCGCGCAGGTGGTGGACGCCTCGAGTACGTCAGCCGACGTGATGCTCCCGGAAAAGGGTACGATTCGCGTGACCGCTACGGACGCTGGCTCGAGTACGCCGTTGCCCGTCCGTGTGCAAGTCATCCCCGATGCCGAGGCGTTTCAGCCGCCCGCCAACTTCGGCGAGCCGATTGTCCCACGCGACGACCGCCTCCACCTGGTCTTTCCAACCGACGGGAACGCGGTTCTGAGCGCACCGCCCGGAGAGCATCGGGTCGTCGTCTCACGAGGCTATGAGTACGATCTCCTCGACACCAAAGTCACCGTCACAGCCGGCGACCAAACATCCGTCTCCGCCCAACTCACGCGGGTGGTCGATTCACCGAGCGTCATGTGCGGAGACTTCCACATTCACACGCACCGCTCACCGGATTCACCGGACGCACCTGAATTCAAGCTGAGGGCGGCAGCCGGCGACGGCGTCGAGCTCCCAGTACGTACCGATCACGAGTTTGTCGTAGCCTTCGAGCCTGTCGTTGCTGCAACAGGCCTCGGTGCGTGGATGTATGGACTGACGGCGCTCGAGCTCACCACGTTCTCCTGGGGTCATTTCGGCGTCTTCCCGATGGTGCCTGATCCAAGTCTTCCAAACGACGGCGCAATCATGTGGAACGGCGTCACGGGCGCCGGTACGGTACAAACCTTCGAACCGATTCCCGTCTTCGATGAAGCGCGCAGCAGGCCTGGCAACCCCGAGGTGATCATTTTTCACCCTCGGACCCCGCCCGGCATCGGTGGCGGCTTCAGTGCGATTTCGGGCCAAAACTATTTCATGGGCTCGAATGGTTTCAGCAACGCGGGCGGCGTCGAATACGACCCTGCCACCGATACGATTCTGCGAACGGACATTGATCCCGATACCTGGTGGGACCGGGAGTTCAGGGTGGTCGAGGTCTTTAACGACAGCTCCTTTGCAGAGAACAAGCAAAACGACGGCCGAATCTATCCGGGCGACCCACTGGACGAAGACGCCAGTCTCGAGATTGGCACGGTCGACGATTGGTTTGGTCTGCTCAACAGCGATGAACGTGACGGTGTGTTCGCTGTGGGCTCTTCGGACAGCCATAGCGTGATGAGTGGTAGCCCGGTTGGCTATCCACGCACCTGTCTGCTCGTAGGGACCGACGACCCGGAGGTGCTTCGTGCGGACACGAGCGCCCCGCAGACGATCAAGGATCTGGTCCGAAACGGTCGGTCGGTAATCAACGGCGGCTTCTACATTACCGCCTTCGGCCCAGCAAAGGGCCCCGGAGACACGATCGAAGGTGCCGGCCCCTACCAGATCGACTTGGAAGTACAGGCCCCGCTTTGGGTCGGGAACGTCGAGCTGATCGAGATGTGGGTAAGCTCCGGCGGAGTCGTCACGAATACCACGCTCGCGACCGGCATGGACGCGGCGATTAACAACTCGGTGGTGCGCCGGTTCTCAGACTCCGTCGAGGTCCCGGATGGTGCGGAATGGGTCGTTTTTCACGCACGAGGCGCATACGACCCGACGATTCGGAATCGTAACGACCAGCAGCAAACCCTCAAACCGGTCCACCCAGGCCGACTTCCGTTTGGGGTAACCAACCCGATCTTCTTCGCGCCTTAGTCGAGCAAAATCCCGCACTTGACAGCCGCGCAAGGCACGCTATCCCTCGCAGCCATTCCAGCGTAGCTCAGTTGGTAGAGCGGGCGACTGTTAATCGCTTGGTCATAGGTTCGAGTCCTATCGCTGGAGCCACACGCAAGTCCTATCGCCTGCTGGCTGCTGGCGGGGTTTGAATGCACCTCAAGGTTTGCTCGGCGATTTCCAGCTCTTCGTTGGTGGGTATGACGAGTACTGCAATGGGGGCGTTTTCTCTGTGGATTGCACGCGCGTTTTTTGCGGTGGTGCGGTTGCGGGTGTCGTCGAGCTGTACGCCGAGAGGCTCTAGGCCTTCGCACACCCGCTCGCGGATGTCGGGGGAATTTTCGCCTACACCGGCGGTGAATACGATCGCGTCTACGCCGCCGAGCGCCGCCATGTACGCGCCGATGTACTTGCGGATTCGGTAGGTGTAGAGGTCCAGGGCGAGTTGGGCGCGCGGGTCGCCGGCCGCTTCGCGTTGGAGGACGTCTCGCATATCGCTGATCCCGCAGACCCCGGCGAGCCCGCTCTCCCGGTTGAGGTCCGCATTGATCTCGTCGATGCTCAGTCCCCGCTGACGCGCGAGGTAGAGGATCGCTCCGGGATCGAGGTCGCCGCTGCGCGTGCCCATCACCAGGCCTTCGAGGGGCGTCAAACCCATGGAAGTGTCCATGCTCTTGCCATTCGCAATGGCAGTGGCGCTCGCTCCGTTTCCGAGGTGGAGCACGATGAGATGGAGCTCGTCGAGAGGCCGGCCGAGCTGCAGAGCCGCCTGCTTCGCCACGTATGCACAGGAGGTGCCGTGGAATCCGAAACGGCGCACGCCATGGGACCCGTACCATTGTTCAGGGACTGCATATCGATAGGCATGGGGCGGAATGCTCTGGTGGAAGGCCGTGTCGAAAACCGCGACCTGTGGCACGTCCGGCCGTCGGGCCAGGGACACCTCGATGCAGAGCAGATTCGCGGGGTTGTGAAGGGGCGCGAGAGGGGAAAGCTTCCCGATGGTCTCGATCACGCGATCGTCGATCAGGCAGGGCTCGCGAAACGCCTCGCCGCCGTGAACGACGCGATGACCGATTCCAACCAGCTCGCCGCCCTTCTCGGGCAAGGCTGCGCCGTCGAGCAAGTCCACGATGGTGTCCAGGGCGACCGCGTGATCGGGGAATTCGGCGTTGGTCACTTCCTCGCGAACGACGCCCGACGCAGCCCGCTGACCATGAACGAGTCGCCCGCCAGATTCACCGATTCGCTCGGCGGCTCCACCCGCCAGCAGGGTCCGCTCACGCATCTCGAAGAGCTGGTACTTGATCGAAGAGCTTCCCGAGTTGAGAACCAGAACCTTCACGACTCGCTCGACGGAATCTGGGCCTGGATGGCCGTCACGGCCACGGTGTTGACGATGTCGGGCACCGTGCAACCCCGGCTCAGGTCGTTGACAGGCTTGTTGAGGCCCTGAAGGATCGGACCGATGGCGACCGCGCCCGCCGAGCGCTGCACCGCCTTGTAGGTGTTGTTGCCTGTATTGAGGTCGGGGAAGATGAACACCGTGGCGCTCCCGGCCACCTTGCTATCCGGAAGCTTCTTTCGGGCCACCCCGGCGTCCACGGCAGCGTCGTATTGCATGGGGCCTTCGATCATCAGGTCGGGTCGGCGCAGGCGCGCGATCTTCGTGGCTTCCCGGACGTGCGCGACGTCTTCGCCCGAACCGGAGGCGCCGGTCGAGTACGAGAGCATGGCGACGCGCGGTTCGATTCCGAATGTCGCAGCGGTTTCGGCGGAGCTGATGGCGATGTCCGCGAGCTGTTCCGCGTTTGGGTTCGGATTCACCGCGCAGTCCCCGTAGACCAGCACCCGGTCGCGCAGACACATCAAAAATACGCTCGACACCACGGAGACGCCCTTCCGAGTGCGAATGAACTCCAGCGCGGGACGGATCGTATGCGCCGTCGTGTGGGCGGCGCCGGAGACCATTCCGTCGGCCATTCCCTTGTAGACCATCATGGAACCGAAGTAGCTCACGTCGCCCATGGCATCGTGGGCGCGGTGCTCGGTTACGCCCTTGTGCTTCCTCAATTCCAAGTAGGTATCCGCAAAGTCGGAACGCCAGTCCGACGTGAGCGGGTCCACGAAACGCGCACGGTCGAGTTGGACGCCCAGCGTGGACGCCATCTCCCGAATCTCGGCCGGATCGCCGAGCAAGGTGAGATCGACCACCCGCCGCCGCAGCAAGATTTCCGCGGCGCGTAGAATCCGCTCGTCGTTCCCCTCGGGAAGCACGATGTGTTGACGGCTGACCTTGGCCCGCTCGATCAGCTCGTATTCGAAACGCAATGGCGTTACGCGGGCCGAATGGCTCACCTGGATGCGCTCGATGAGCTCGGGCAGGTTCACGTGGTCCTCGAAGAGCCCCAGCGCAGTCGCAATCTTGCGGTCATCCCCGGCGCGAATGGCCCCTCCCACGGCGTTGACCTTGGTCGCGGTGGTGAAGGTGTCGTCAGAGACTCCGATGACGGGCACCGCAGTGCGCCTCAAGCCTTTGATGAGCCGAGCGACCGATTCAGGTGGCTCGAGCCCACCGGTCAAAACGATGGCAGCGATGTTCGGGAAGGACTCGGAACGCACCGATGCCAGACAGGCTAGAACGACGTCGGCCCGGTCGCCACCGGTGATCACCACCGAGCCGGGACGCAAGCGCGTAAGCACATTCGAGAGCTGCATCGCAGCCACCACGAACTCGCGGGCAAGCCCCTGCAGGCGTTGCTCGTCACCGAACATCAGCTTCCCGTCGAGGGCGGCCATGACCTCGGCCACGCTGGGGTGCCCGAGCGTTTGTTCCTCTGGCACCAAATACGCGGGGTCTTTACCGCGCCATTTCTCGGCGAAGGATTCCTTGACCGCTGCGAGCCGGTGGGGAGCAACTCGGTTGACCAGAGTTGCCACGATGGTGCAGCCTTCCCGCTCGAAAGCCCGACGGGCAGCCCTGACGTCCTCGAGAATCTCGTCAGGCTCGCGGCCCTGACCATTCGCCACGAAGAACACCGGGATACCCAGGTGAGCAGCCACACGCGCGTTGAATTCGAACTCGAACGCCGCTCCAACCCCCGTGTAGTCGGTCCCTTCGCAGACCACGAATTCGCATTGGGCCTCCAGGTCTTTGTATCGCCGCAGGATGCGCGCGAGCAGCTCATCGGATTGATCCGACCCGGCCAAGGCGCGTGCCTCGTCGTACGGGCCGCCACTGGACGCCTCAGCGCCCTGCTTCAGCGCGTATCGGTACCGCATCAGGCCAATCTCACGGTCGGATTCCGCGCGCCCACTGACCACGGGTCGGAAAAACCCGAGGTGTTCCACCCTTCGAGAGGCCAACTCCATCAGGCCAAGCGCCGCGAGCGACTTGCCAGCGCGAGGTTGTATCGATGCAATGTAGATGCCCTTTGCCACGTACTGCCTCTCCGGCGCCGCAGGATGCCATCGCGTCCCTTCTCGTTCAATGGGAGCAGACGCTTTTGATTTCTAGGGCAAAGCGCGCAGCTTAGCCGAGCTCGAGGCTGATGCCGACGACGAGCTGGTAGTCGTTCTTCTTGATCGCCGGGGCCACGGGGTCGGGTGGCGGCGCCGGCTGCTCGGTTCGAAGGTAAAGGAACGCGATGTCGAGATCGATCACCTTGGTCAGCTCGACCGCCAGTTCGGCTCGACCCGTGTGGTTGGTATTGCCAATGGTGGTGAACACCAAGTTCGTGAGCCAGCTCAGCGTGAGGTCGATGTCACCGGTGATGTCGAAGTCCGCGTAGGTGAACAGCGGAATGAAGCCATCATGCTGCGGGTTACCTCCGGAAGTCAGCTGGGATGCATCCTTGTAGTTCAAGTATTGGTAGCCCATACCTGTGACGAAATCCCAATTCGCCTTGGGAGCATCGATGATGTGAACGCCTGCGCCCGCTGCAGGCGTGGCACGGAATCGGATGTTCTGGAATCGGTCATTGAAGAGCTGACCAAATGCTGGTGTCACCCACCAACGACTCCCGA
>CAVPIE010000018.1:0-14091 GCA_963704865.1 uncultured delta proteobacterium
GATATCGCCCCCCAGGGCAGATCGAAGTAGGCTAGCGAGGTCGAAACCGCCAAGACGATCGCGATCGTCACGGCAAGGCTCAAGGTGCGCGAGGCAAATCGCCCCTCAATCGGTCCCACCTCGGAAGCCGGACCGATCAGCATGATGACGAAGACGAACAGGACGACGACCGCGCCGGCGTACACCAGAAGCTGAAGGGCGGCCAAGAGCTGTGCGTCGAGCGTGAGGAACATCCCGGCCAGCGAGATGATGTGAACGAGAAGGCCAATTGCCGCGCGCAGCGGACGACGCGCCGAAATCGTCACTAGGCCCCCAGCCATGGCAAAGATCGCCGTCGTCACGAACAAAATGGTCCCGGGGCTCGTCACGCGCGTCCCTCTACCATGGCGCGAACGCTCTGGTCGTGCCGGACCCCCTCGGGCACACCGCGGGTCGCGGCTTCCATGAACTCCTCACGGAACTTCTGCACCATCCCGAGCAGCGGCATCGCCGTGCCATCGGCAAACGCGCAAATCGTATTGCCCATCATGTTGTTCGAGATGTTGACCAGAAGCTCGACGTCTTCAACCTTGCCGCGGCCTTCGCAGAGGTTGTCCAGCACGTCGACCAGCCAGCCCGTGCCCTCGCGACACGGGGTGCACTGGCCGCAGGACTCGTGCTTGTAAAAGCGCATCAGGTTGCGGCAGGCCTCCACCATGTTGACCGTATCGTCCATGACGATGGCACAGCACGTGCCGAGCATCGTGCCGAGGGCCCGATAAGTGTCGACGCCCATCGGCACGTCGATTTCGCTCTGGCCGTGCCATTTGTGGAGCGGATCCGCCTCGGCGGGTGCATCGACTTTGCGGCGCGGATCGAGCACTGGCGTCGAGGAACCTCCAGGGATGACCGCCTTCAAAGGGCGATCGCCGAGCATGCCGCCCGCGTAGTCTTCGATGAGCTCCCGCATGGTGATCCCGACTGGCGCTTCGTAGAGACCGGGATTCTTGACGTGGCCACTCACTCCGTAGATTCGGATACCGCCATCCAGCGGAAGCCGGCTCAGGGAGGACCAAGCCTCGCCACCCATCTCCACGATGTCGGGAACCGCCGCGATCGTCTCGACGTTGTTGACGATGGTCGGCATGCCGAACGCGCCTTTGACCGCTGGGAACGGCGGCTTGAGCCGGGGCTCGCCGCGACGTCCTTCGAGCGAGTTGAGGAGCGCAGTTTCCTCTCCGCAGATGTATGCACCTGCGCCAGAGTGGACGTAAACCTCGATGGTGTGGTCGATGCCAAACGGCCGCGCGCCCAAGTAACCCGCCCGCCGCGCATCCGCGATCGCCTGCTCGAGCCGGCCAATCGAGAACGCAAGCTCGCCTCGCACGTAGATGTAGGCCACGTGCGCATCGATTGCGAAACAGGAGATGATCGCCCCTTCGACGAGCCGATGGGGGTCGAGATCCATGATGCTGCGGTCTTTGAAGGTGCCGGGCTCGCTCTCGTCCGCATTGATGACGAGGTAGATTTCCTCGCCCTCCCGCTTGTTGAGGAAGCCCCACTTCACGCCGGCAGGGAAACCGGCACCGCCACGGCCACGAATGTTCGCCTTTTTGACCTCTTCCTTGAGGTCAGCGGGCTTGCGGCTCGTCAACGCTTGCCGCGCGATTCGGTAGGCGCCCGCACGCTCTGCGTTCGCGAGCTTCCAGCTCTCTGCAATGCCGTACCGCGAGGTGAGCAAGGGCTTGGTGGGCGCGCTCATGATTCCTCGGCTTTCTCATCCGCCGGGGGCGGCGGTTGCGAGGCAAGCCGGACGGCCTCCCTGCTCGGTGGTGGAGGCGCCGAGCTAAGGCTGTCACGGCTGCCTGTGCCTTCACCCGTCGGTGCACGAAAGCTCGCGAATGTGGCGAACTCCGCAGCGGCAGCCTCTCCGCCCCTCTTGACGTGTGCATCGATGATGCGGTCGAGCAGCTCAAAATCGAGGTTTTCGTAGTAGTAGTCGTTGATCTGCACCATCGGAGCCTGACCGCAGGCCGCCAAACACTCGGCCTTGAGCAGGGTGAACTTGCCATCCGAGCTCGTGTGGCCCGCAGTGCAACCAAGCTTGCTCTCGAGGCGCTCTTGAATCGCTTTGCCGCCGCGAAGCTCGCAGGAAAGTGTCCGGCAGACCCAAACCACGTTTTCCCCGACCGGTTCGTCGAAGAACATCGTGTAAAAGGTGACGACGCCTTTCACGATCGAAGTCGAGAGCTCCAGACGCTCCGCGACGTACTCGACGACGTCAGGGCTAATCCACCCGTTCTGTCGCTGGCAAAGCCACAGGACTGGCAAGAGCGCCGCTCGACGCTCGGGATAGCGGGTCAATACGTCGTCGACCTGTTGTTCGCGTTCCGGCGTAAGCGCAAAAGCCATGGCAGGGCGCCCGGACGCTAGGCCCGCCGGGCTCCCCTGTCAAGGTCGGCAGAACAGTGGTAATTCCCGCGGCTGATGACGGAAGACGCAGGACAGTCCCCATCCCGAAATATCGGACTCTGGGTCGGCCTCGGCTGCCTCGGTGTGCTCGTCCTATCTTGCTGCCTACTTACATTTTGGGTGCAGGCCTATGGAATGCGATTCATCCTCGGACAGGGCGAAGGTACACAGAGGTGGATTTCGCGGGTGGTTCTCGTCGGCGCCCTCGAGGGCACGAGAAAGACCTGCGCGAACGGGGTGATCAGTGAGGACGCGTTGCCCTGGTTTCACCCGAACATGCCGTCGGAGACCCGGAACCTAGCCTGTTCGCTCGATGAAGAGGCGCTTCGGGCGCTCGCGGCGCAGGAGCAAAGTACGATTGTTCCGATTGGGCAAACCGATCGAGCTGCGCTGGCGTCGGAGCTCGGGATGGACCCAACGCTGTGCTTCGCGCACCGCACCGAGACCGTGAGCGCGGTCGGATGCTTCGACACCGAAGGCAGCGCCGCTGCGATCCCGTATCGGATCATCGATTTGAGTCTGACTCGTCCGTGACTTCGAGAGGCGTCCGGCGGTAGGCCACGGTCAGTCCAGCGCTCCCCGGATGGTCGCGTGGACGAATCTGGAGCATCACGCAGGGCTCCGACCGTTCATCGGTCACGCAGCTCGTCAACCCGGCGAAGGTCCGGTTCTGGCGCAGCCCGTGCCAGTCGACACCGACCGGAATATCTCTGTCCCGTGGATATCGAAGCGACGATACGGTGCCGTCTCTCTCGATGAAGAGAAGCTCGGCCTGGAGCACGTTCGGGTCCTGCGAAAATGCGAAGTCGAACATTCGCCAGAACATCGCTTCGCCGTGCTGGAGTTGCTCTTCGCTGATGACGGTGCCCGATGAGCGAAATCGCTCGAGCAACGGCTTCATGTGGTCGGGGAGTGGTTCCTCGTTCCCGTTCACGGCACCGACGAGCAAGCGCTTCCGGGCGACATCGGTGCGCAGCTCGAGAAGCTTCAACGCCCGCGAGCGCAGCTCACCAAAGTTTTGGACGTAGGGCTGAGCGGCCCGAATCGCCTCGGCCCTACCCGTGCACCCGCCCAAAAGTGCCTGGAGTAACAGCAGCCAAGCGCTGATGAGGACCCATCCGAAGCGGGGGCGCATGGCGCTTACAGTAGTCGACGCGCCGCACAAGCCCAACTAAAGTTCGCCCGATGGCACTCATCGAATTCCGAGGGGTCAAAAAGGCATTTGGGCCAAAGTTCGTATACCGCGACCTGAACCTCGAAATCAACGAGGGCGAAGTGCTGACGATCATCGGCGGCTCCGGGCAGGGCAAGAGCGTCATGCTCAAAATGCTCATTGGCCTCTTGGAGATCGACGGCGGCGGCATTTACTTCGATGGCCAGCAGATTTCTGGGATTACGGAAGCGCAGTACGCATCAGTCCGGCGGCGAATCGCGATGCTCTTCCAAGCGAGCGCCCTTTTTGACTCACTCAACGCCAAGGAGAACGTGGCGTACGGGTTGCGGGAACAGCTCGACATGAGCGAAACACAGATCGCGGAACGGGTCCGAGAGTCGCTGACGTACGTAGGGCTGCCGGGCACCGAAGAGACGTGGCCGGCAGACCTATCCGCTGGAATGAAAAAGCGGGTTGCGCTTGCACGAGCGCTCGCGATCCGGCCCGAGGTCCTGCTCTATGACGAGCCGACGACGGGGCTCGACCCGATCAACGTCACCCGGATCGCCGACCTGATCCAATACTTGAACGACACCCTGGATGTTACCTCGGTCGTCGTGACGCACGACATGGACACAGCCCTGGCGATCAGTGACCGCATTGCGATGATCCACGAAGGCTTCGTGATTTTCTCGGGGACGCCGGGCGAGCTGAAGGCCTCGGACAACCCTCAGGTCCGCGACTTCATCGAAGGCAACGCTCCGGTCGACGAAGACACCGAAACTCTGCTAAGGAGTGCGGGGTAAGGGGCTCCGTTGGGCAACAAATGAAGACGACCGCTGGTACTCGCCTTCGTGTGGGCATTTTCGTGATGGTCTCCTTGGTGATCGGCGCTAGCATTGCCTTCGCCATCGGGTCGCAGAAGAACCTGTTCTCGCCCAAGACGACGTACTTCGCGATCTTTCATGACGTCGGAGGTTTACAGAAGGGCAACACGGTTCGGGTTGCCGGTGTGAACGTCGGCTCGGTCACCGAGGTCGTCATCGGCGACTCCGGCCGCATCGAAGTCCACTTCCGCGTGATTGACGACGCGACTCATCTGATCCGAGGAGAGCCGGGCGCGGCGCTCATTGACGAGGGGCCCGAGCCCAGCTTCGCCGCGATCGGCAGCAAAGGGCTTCTCGGCGATCGCCTCATCGAAATCACGGTTGGCGCTGACGAGTACCCCCAGTGGGACCCCGAAGAAGCCATTCCCGTGTCTGCCGGCGGAGGCATCATGGCTTTGGCCGAACGTACGCTCGTCGAAGTGGAAGGAACGGCCCACAACCTTCGCCTCGCCACAGACCCGTTCTCCGACCAGGAGTTCTCGAACGATCTGAAAGAGACCGCTCGCAACCTTGCCAAGGCAAGCGGTGTCATCGCAAACGGGGACGGGACGATCGGACGCTTGATGAACGATGCGGAGCTCGGCCGCGATGTCAAAGGCGCGGTGAAGGAGCTGCGGGCGGCTGGAAAACAAGTCGCGCAGCTCAGCAAGAACCTCAACAAGATCAGCGAGGACATTCAGACGAACGAAGGCACCGCAAACGCGCTGATTTACGGAACCGAAGGCGCCGACGCGATTCGAAACATCCGTGACACTTTCGGCCAGCTGAACACGATCTTGACCGACGTTCGCGAAGGAGACGGCGCCGTCAATCAGCTCATCTACGGTGAGCTCGGCGAGTCGTTCATGGACAACCTCCAGACCGCGAGCGACGACATCGCGTTCCTCACCAAAGAGGCGCGCGAGGGCAAGGGCACCATCGGCGCCCTGTTGACAGACCCTTCGGTCTACGAAGACATCAAGCGACTGGTTGGCGACCTCGAACGCAACGACATTCTTCGGGCGCTGGTGCGGTACTCGATTCGCCGCGACGAAGCCCGCGAGCCGGTCGAAGTCACCGAAGAGTAGACCCATGCGGGCCTATCTCGATCTGCTGCGAAACGTGCTCGACAACGGCGTCACGCGCGAAGACCGCACGGGTACGGGCACGCGAAGCCTGTTCGGCTATCAGATGCGCGTCGACCTTCGCGAAGGCTTCCCGCTGCTCACCACCAAGAAGCTCCACTTGAAATCGATCATTCACGAGCTTCTGTGGTTCGTGCGCGGGCAAACCCAAGTGAGCCAGCTCCAGGAAGTGGGTGTTTCGATCTGGGACGAGTGGGCGACGGCCGAACAGACCGCTCGCTTCGGTCGGACGGAAGGTGACCTCGGCCCGGTGTATGGGCACCAGTGGCGGAACTTCGGCGCCACGGAGCGTAAGGACGGCAGCTACGAGCACGACGGCTTCGACCAACTCAGCTACGTGCTCGACCAGATCCGCACCAACCCGAACAGCCGCCGACTCATCGTCTCCGGCTGGAACCCGCGAGAAGCCGAGCGTGTGGCTCTCCCGCCGTGTCACACACTGTTTCAGTTTTACGTGAGCGAAGGCCGGTTGAGCTGTCAGCTATACCAACGGAGCGCCGACGTCTTTTTGGGGGTCCCCTTCAACATCGCCAGCTATGCGCTTCTCACCATGATGGTCGCTTCGGTTTCCGATTTGGAGCCGGGCGATTTCATTCACACGTTCGGTGACGTGCATCTGTACAGCAATCACGTCGAGCAAGCGCGGCTGCAACTTTCCCGCCAACCTCGCCCCCTGCCTACGATGAAGATCGACCCTTCCGTGCGGAGCTTGTTCGACTTCGAGTACGAGCACTTCCGACTGACGGACTACCTGCCCCACCCCCGCATCAAGGCACCGGTGGCAGTGTGACTGATGCCCTCGCATCCCAGGCGCCGCTTGCATTGATCGTCGCAGTCGCGCGCAATGGCGTGATCGGCAACGAAGGCGGCCTGCCCTGGCACATTTCCGAAGACCTCAAGCACTTCAAGAAGACGACCAGCGGGCACGCGATCATCATGGGCCGCAAGACCTACGATTCGATCGGCCGGCCGCTCCCGAAGCGCCGGAACATCGTCGTCACGCGGCAGGCCGATCTGGAGCTCCCGGGTTGCGATCGCGCCAGAAGCCTCGACGAAGCCATCGCCTTAGCCCGAACCACCGACCCGTGCCCCTTCATCATCGGCGGGGCGAGCCTCTACGAAGCGGCCCTTCCGATGGCGACCGAGCTCCACGTGACGATGATCGATGAGGAAGTCGAAGGCGATACCTATTTCCCGGCAGACCTGTCGGCATTCGAAGAGGTGGAGCGCCGCCGAGGCGAAACAGCCGCGGTCACTTTCCGACTGCTGCGACGACGGGCGGTGAATCGCTGACGCTGGCGCCCCGTAGAGACGCCGGTTCGCGCGGTCCACGGGGCTTCGCTGGCACTGGCACTGGCACTGGCGCTGGCACTGCCACTGTCCCTGTCGCTGTCACTTGCCTACCTCCCGATTCTTGCCTTCAGAACCGCATACCCCCGCTGCCCCTGAGAATCATCGGCGAATATGCTCGGCACTTGCCCAGTCGCCCGAGGGGCCTGCGGACCACTGGTCCGCTTCGGCGCTCCCGGAACCCCCGTCGACAGGGCCCGAAGGTGTCCCTCGAGCTCCTCCTCGCGCAGTGGCTCGGGGTCTTCTGCGCTGCGGGGCTGTTCGGCGACGAGGTCAGGAGAAATGCCCTCGGCCTGAATCGAGCTGCCCGACGGCGCGTAGTATCGGTACGTCGTCAGCTTGAGCGCACTTCCGCCGGGCAGCTCGAAGACATTCTGCACGCTGCCCTTGCCGAACGAACGAACCCCGACGAGGACGGCGCGCTTGTGGTCGCGCAGGGCGCCGGCGACGATCTCCGAGGCGCTGGCCGTGTTTTCATTGATCAGGACCACCATGGGCCATTTCGGCCGGGTGCCGGCACGACGCGCCGAGTATTGACCAATCATCTCACCGCCCCGGCCACGCGTGCTCACGATGACTCCCGAGGAGAGGAACTCATCGCTCACCCCGACCGCTTCGTGTAGCAAGCCGCCGCCGTTGTCCCGGAGGTCGAGCAAGAGCCCCTGCAGGCCGCTTCCCTTGCGAAGCTCCACCACGGCCTCGTCGAGCGCGTCGCTCAGCTGGCGCGTCGCGCCGTCCTGAAATGCCTTGATGCGCAGGTACACCACGCCGTCGTCGAGCACTTTCATCTCGATTGGATCGACTTCGATAAACGCACGCGTGAGCGTACGCTCTAGGGCTTCTTCTTGCCCTTCGCGCCGGATGCTCACCGTCACCGGCGTCCCGGGCTCCCCGCGAATCCAGCGAACCGCGTCGTACAGTCGAACGTCGCGGGCGTCTTCGCCCTCGATGCTCAGGAATCGGTCTCCGGGCCTGAGGCCTGCTTTTGCCGCGGGGCCACCGTCGAACACCGAGAGAATCGTAAGCCAGCCATCGCGTGTCGAAACCTCGACCCCAACGCCTGCAAAGCGTCCTTCGGCGTCGCTCCTGAGGATTTGGTACTCCTCTGGGTCCAGAAAGACACTGTGCGGATCGAGCGAATCGGCCAGCCCTCGAATCGCCCCGTAGACCAAGGTCTTTTGATCGATTGGCTCCACGTAGCTCACTTCGACGTACGCAAGGGCGCGGGCAAAAATCGACAGCGGCTCGAATGGACTGCGCCGCGCCGGCGCGTCCGATACCATCACCAGAAGGAACGCCAACGCCAACATCGCAACGAAGAGCAGGCGGAGTGTTTTGCGGCCGGTTTTGTGACGGAACATGGGCTTCAGACCTTTATCATTGACACTGCTTCTATCCCTGGGTAGGACCACCAGATACTTGAGCGGGGCTCGCGCGCCAGATGGCACGGTGTCCGCATGGAGGATTCCTCACGATGTCTACGACCGATAAGCGCAAGCAGAGCCTCTACTTCCCAGAGTCGATGCTACACGACATCAAGCACGAATCGGCAAGGTTGGATCGGTCGCTCTCGTGGATCGTTCAACGCTGCGTGAAGATCGCCCTTCCCGAAATCCGCAAGCTGCCCTCCGTGAACGACATCCCGGACAGCCCGGACGACAACGCCAAGAAGTAAGCTCCAAGAGCGTGGAGTACGACCGCGAAGGCTTTGTCGAAGCAGCGGATGGCACGCGACTTTTCTACGAGCTGATGGGCGCGGGCGACCCCCCTGTCATCCTGACCGATGGAATCGGTTGTGACGGGTTTGCCTGGCGATATCTCGGGCCAGGGCTCGCCCAGCACCACCGCGTGATCCATTGGCATTTTCGCGGTCATGGACGCAGCGGACCTCCTCGGGACCCCGCTCGCGTGTCGATAGAAGACCTCGCTGATGATTTGAAGAGAATCTGCGATCGGCTCGAGGTCGAGCGACCCGTCATCATCGCACACTCGATGGGTGTTCAGGTCGCTCTGGAATTCTATCGGCAAAATCCGGACGGCGTCGCCGCGCTGGTTCTGATGTGCGGGACCTTCGGCCGCATCACCACGACGTTTCACGGCACCGACCTCCTGGACCAGCTCTTGCCGGGGCTCGTACGTGGCATGCGAATGTTCCCTGGGATAGCTCGCGCGGTTTGGGGACGCGTTCCTGCAGCGATGGCGTTTCGCGTGGCGTGCGCGGGTCGGGAGCTAGACGGCGAGCGCATCCAAGAAGAAGACTTCCAACGCTACTGGGAGCATGCGTCATTGATGAACCCCGAAGTGTTCCTGCCCATGCTCCAGCACGCTGGCCGGCACGACGCACGGGGCTTTCTCGCCGACGTCGATGTTCCGACCCTGGTCGTGGCAGCCGAGCACGACACCTTCACACCGATGTCCCTCGCCGAAGAGATGGCCGGTGCGATTCCGAACGCGGTGCTCGAAGTGATCGAAGGGGCTAGTCATGCAGCACCAGTGGAGCAGCCCGAATTGCTCGCCGAACACATCGAGGATTTCTTGTGTTCACGGCTCGGGCTCAGCCGCAGTCGGGTTTAGTACTCCGCGCGGAACAGCTGCTGACCCATCAATACGAAGGTGCCTTGGGGAACGAACGACTCGTTCGAGACTCGAACGAAAGTGCCGTTGGAGCTGCCAATGTCCGTGAGGAACACGTGCCCCACCTCGGAATGGACGCGGCAGTGCAGCCCGGAGACATAGCCGTCCTCCTGAAACACCACATCGCCGCGCTCGCGGCCGAGATGAATGCCTTGGGGTGGGATGGGATAGCTGTTCCCCGTGGTCTCGCGGCCAACCAGCAGTGAGATTCGGCCCAGGTAGCCGTGGTGGGGACTGCCCATGTGCCGCGTGCCGTCCGCGGCTGGCTCGGGCGCGGTCGGTGCGTCGAACCTCAGAACCTCCTGCCCGACGCGAAAGATGCTCCCGTCAAAAAGCTCGATCGGCACGTCGGGCTCGATACGGATATACACACCGTTGAGGCTTTCCATGTCCTTGACGACGAGCTGATCGTCCTCGAATCGAAACTCTGCGTGCTCGGGCGAGAGGTATGCATCGTTCGCGAAAATCCCACCACTGCTCCGCCCGATGAGGGTCGGACCCGCGGACAGTGGAAACATCTCACCTTCCGAACCATCTGGCTGAATCAAGATCAGACGAGCACGCGTACTCGCCCGCTTGGGAGCCTCGGCAACGGCCGGCGCCGAGGTGCGCTCCGCCGGCGCATGAGCGGGCGCCCGGCCGTCGGACTCGTCATGCAAGTCGTGCCCACACACGTGACAGAACCGGAAGTTCTCGGGCACGCCCGCACCACAATGGGGACAAGGCGACGTCTTGTCCCCCGTCGGCGCCAGCTCCGCAGGCAAGGACTCCACCTGCGCCTCTTGGACCGGCGCGGGGCGGCTGGCCTGCATGGCGGTCGGTTCCAACTCCATCTGGGGCGCCGACGCGAGTGCTTCGGCCCGCGCGGCCCCCGTCCGTGGCCGATTCGTCGATCGGCCCGTTCCGGACGAGCCGCCCGACGGCGTATCCTTAGACAACGAGCGCGGCTTGCCCGACACGCGCGGAAGCTCCGCCCCGCATCCCAGACAGAACTTGTAGTGGTCCTGGTTGTCCTTGCTACATCGGGAACAGACAATCACGCCGTCACCTCCACTCGGAGCAGGTTCCTACCCAAAAATAGGTAGTCCCCATGGCTCAGCTCCCGTTCGCCCCGAATGCGAACGTAGGTCCCATTTTGGGAGCTCTCGTCGGAGAGCTCGAGGGATTCCCCGGACATCTCGACTCGGGCATGCCTGGGCGACAAATACACGTCGTCCGGGAAGTTGATATCGCATTCTTCGCGACCGATGTGAACCGTATCCTCCTGAGCACAGCAGACAATCCCGTCCATGCCCCCTTCGAGCACCTGAGTGACGCGGAAAGCACTGGGCCGCTTGGGCGACGAATAGAAATAGGTCTGATCGGCTTCGGGCCCTGAAGTGTCCCTCGGCGTCGCATCCACGCGGAACAGCTGCTGACCGCATAGGAAGTGGTCGCCGACCTTGATCGGGGTAGGTCGTCGGATTCGAATGTAGACGCCGTTCAGGCTTCCCTCGTCCCGCACGACGAGCTTTTCGCCCCGGTAGAGGAAGTTCGCATGCCGTGGACTGAGCCAAGTATCGCTCGGGAACGGAATCTGATCGGCCTCACGGCCGGCGATGTGCTCGGTCGCCTGCAGCAGGTAGCTAAGGCCTTCGCCCATCGCCTCGTCGCCGCGCACGACGATGAGGCGGGCCTTCCCCGGCATCTGCAGAGCTCCGAAGAACTTGGTCTCGAGTGTTTGCGCTTCGTGTGGCACACCCGCCCCACAGGCCCCGCAGAACTTGTGCCCGGACGGAACCGCGCTTGCGCACTCCGTGCAGACGTAATTGCGAGCTTGCTCCATGCCCTCGTTCCCCTCTTGGCCCAACCCCGGCAGGCGCCAATCCTACCGGGAGTTGTAGGCTATCGAATCACCCCGAGTCAATTGGTGCTCGGGTCGGCAATTTCCAAGGCCAAACCGACTTTGCTTGTCCCGGCGCTGCGGCTACCCTCTCGCGGATGCAGCTACTGGCAGGCGCCTTGTTGGAACGGCCCCCTGGGCCCAAGTACGCCGCCGCGCTCGGCTTTGCCGAGCTCGCGCCGCGCGCCCCACTTCCAAAGCCTGGAACGCTGGCCGGTTGGCGCAAGCGGCTTCCCGATGGGTTCGAGCTCGCGCTGCGCGCGCCCGATCGGTGCTGGCAGGCTCCCGGAGGACCTCTGCGCCCGAGCAAGGAGCTCGACGCCGGCCTCCTCTGGCTGTCAGAGGCCGCGGATGCGCTGGAGGCTTCCATGGTCGTCGTCGCTACGAGCGCCGCGGTCACTACCGGTGCGCGCGATCGGCAGCGACTGCGGGACTACTTTGCCCGCATCCCACGATCCGAGGGTTGCATCGTCGCCTGGAAGCCGGCGGGTCTTTGGGAGCCGGGGTCCGTCCAAGCGATGGCGCGCACTCTTTCGGTAGTCGGCGGCATCGACGCCATCGATGATCCCGCACCGAACGTCGATGTCGTTTACGCGACCTTGCTCGCGGGGGGGCTGCGCCGGTCGTTCTCACACGCGCAGCTTCTCGACGTTTGCGACAAGCTCCAAGGTGCGGCTGCGTCGCGTGCATACGTCACGATCGAATCCCGTCAATCGTTTCGAGAAGCTCGCTTGCTTCAAGCGCTGTCCGAAGGTCGAGTGTGAACCGGTGGAATGCGAAGATCGCGCGCGCTGACCAACCAGAGCCTGGGCTTCTCAGTCTTTCCGTCCGAACGGAGGGCCGGAATGAAGTGCTGGTTTTCGTCACACTGCCTGGAACCCTCCGGCTCGGCCTCGTGGACGAGCGACCACGCGGCGCAAGTGCCAGCCCCTCGCTGACGCAGCTCCGCCGGCACCTCGAAGGAGCACGGATCGACGCCGTGGAGTCGAGCCGCCGGGCAGCGCGGCTTTCGCTGACTCGAGCCGGCACGGCTCGTTTCCTGATCGCAGCACCGAGCAAACCCTACGGCGCATGGTGGCTCTGCGAGACCGACGGCTCGGTCGTCCTTCGCTCCCCGGGCGCAGCAGCGATGGCCCCGGCTGAAGATGGTCATCTCGAATCACGTGGCCGCAAAGAGCTCAGGGACGCGGGCGCGGCGGCGCTCGACGCCCATCGATCGGTACGCAGGGAACAGCTCCAAAGGCTCGTGCTGCGGCACCTAAAACGGCTGGTGAAGAAGCGCGACGCGATCCTGGATGACGTCAAACGCGCAGCGACGGCAGATGAGCTGCACGAGAGGGCAAGCCTGATTCTTGCGCATCTTTCAGAAATTCCGGCCCATGCACCCTATTTCGAGACCGAGAGCTGGGATGCGGAGCCCCGTCCGATCCGGATCGAGCTCGACCCGCGCAAGAGCCCGACCGAGACGGCCCAGGAGCTCTTCAAGAAGTCTAAACGCCTCAAGCGAGGCTTGGACGTCGCGCCGAATCGCTTGGCCTCCGTGGAAAAGGAGATCGCCGAGCTCCATCGAGTTCGAGACGAGCTCCCGGACTGCCGCGCCGAGGAGCTCACGGCGAGGCTGGATGCGATGGGCGTTTCAACCATGGCGCCGATGGAACGAGAGCGAAAACGGCGACAGTCCGGCGTGCGCCTTCCGTACAGGGAGTTTCGCAGCGGCGACGCCTCGGCGGTGCTGGTCGGACGAGGTGCCGCCGACAACGATCGCCTCACGCTTCGCGTCGCGCGGCCGCATGATCTCTGGTTACATGCACGGGGCGTGACGGGCGCTCATGTCGTCGTTCCACTCGGCAAGGGACAGTCTTGCTCAGCGGAGACACTCGTGGACGCCGCAACCCTGGCGGCTCACTTCAGCGACCTTCGGGGTGAGACAATCGTCGACGTGCTCTACACGCCTCGGCGCTTCGTGCACAAACGCAAAGGAAGCCCGATTGGCTCGGTCACGCTTGGGAGCGAGAAGGTGATCGCCGTGCGCGTGGAAGCCGAACGGCTGAAACGGCTCCTCGAAAACGAACAGAAGTCACCCGCTTAAATAGCTAGCGCCCCAGCTTGGAGGCCAGGGCACCAGCAGACGAACACCCCCGATAAGAAAGAGGGATCGCCACGACGGACTGCGCGAAGGCCCCGAAAAAGCAGGGCCTTAGGCCAGGGGCCACCAGAGGTGACCCCTCGGTTGACCCGAAGGTCTACCGCCTAGAAGGTTATTTCTTCTTGCGAGCCGTGCGCTTCTTGGTTGCGCGCTTCTTCGTGGCGCGCTTCTTAGTCGCACGCTTCTTAGTCGCACGCTTCTTGGTTGCGCGCTTCTTGGTCGCACGCTTCTTCGTGGCGCGCTTCTTGGTGGCGCGCTTCTTCGTTGCACGCTTCTTCGTTGCACGCTTCTTGGTGGCGCGCTTCTTCGTGGCACGCTTCTTGGTTGCGCGCTTCTTCGTGGCGCGCTTCTTCGTGGCGCGCTTCTTCGTTGCGCGCTTCTTGGTTGCGCGCTTCTTCGTGGCGCGCTTCTTGGTTGCGCGCTTTTTAGTCGCACGCTTCTTGGTTGTGCGCTTTTTAGTCGCA
>CAVPIE010000019.1:0-59798 GCA_963704865.1 uncultured delta proteobacterium
CGATCAGTCCGGGCGGCTAGTCCCTCGAGGTCGCCATGAGCAAGCTGAACGGTAGACGCGTATTGATCACAGGCGGAGCGCAGGGCATCGGCCTGCAAATGGCGATGAAGTTCGCAGGGCGTGGTTCCAGCATCGTGCTCGCAGACCTCGACGAGGAAAAGCTCGCCGAGGCCACCGCGAAGATCGCAGCACTCGGCGTTCCAGCCTGGGGCTTCCCGGTGGACGTTGTCGCCAACCCGGCTAGCATTGCAGCGTTCAAGGCGCGGGTCGACGCCGAGGCGGGTCCGGTCGACATCCTGGTCAACAACGCGGGGGTCGTATTCGGCGGGCCGTTACCAAGACGCCCCTGGACGACCATTTCAAAACCTACGAGGTCAATACGCTTGGCGTCGTGGCGATGACGCATGCGTTCTTGGACGATCTGGTGACGAGGCCGGAGGCACACTTGGTCAACATTTCGACGCATCGGGCTTCATCGGTTTGCCCTACGGCTCCAGCTACGCATCGAGCAAGTGGGCGGTCATTGGTTTCTCCAGATCGATTCGCGCCGAGCTCAATTTGGAAGGCCACAAGCACGTGCACGTGACGATCGTGTGTCCGAGCTACATCGGCACCGGCATGTTCAAAGGCGCCGAAGCCCCCAAGGCGACACAGATCCTTCGAGCCGGACTTCATCGCCGAAAAGGTCGTCGAAGCCATCAACAATTCGGTGTACGTGAAAGAGCCCTGGATGGTGAAAATCACCCCGCTCCTACGCGAGCTGCTGCCGACAGCCCTCTACGACCAAATCTCTCATCTCTTCGGGGCCGATACATCGATGGCGCACTGGACGGGCAGACACCGCGAGGCCAAGCCGGAAGCGGGGGAGCAAGCGGCGAGCAGCGATCAGGCCGAAGCCGAGCGGTAGCGCGCAAGGAATGTTGTCAGGCTCGCAGTCGAGACGCTCCCGGGTGCCGGGATACCATCTGCCCCTCTAGAAGCTGAGGCCAAAACAGCACGCCGGCCGTCATCTTTCCGAACATGTGGGCCGCGAGCTCCGGGTCGGGAACCTGGAGACGCCCGGCTTGGTGGGCTTCGCGGAGCCACGTGGCGAGGACGCTCTCATCCTCGGCGACCCTTGCGATGACTTCTCTCAAGAGCTCCGGTTGCTTGATGTACACGCCGAGCACCACGCGAGTCAGGCAGCGCGCGGCCTTGTCCTCCGAGAGGAGCGTTTTGGCGCGCACGAAGTCGCTGAGTTGCTCTTGAGGGAACGGGCGGGGTCCCACGCGACCTGATTGAGAGCCGTCGCTTCATCGAAGAGCCTCGCCACCACAGCCTGGAAAAGCGCCTCTTTGCTGCCGAAGTGGTTGTAGACCGTGCGTTTCGAAGCTCCCGCCAACTCGGCGATGCGGTCCATGCTCGTCGACTCGTAGCCCTCGTCCCGAAATGCGGCGGTCGAAGCTGCCAAAATGGTCTCCCGCTTGGCAATAATCCGTGATTCTCTCTGTATTTCCATGATGTTAGCCACAAACTACACTGAGCAGTGTATTTTCCTCTTGACCCCATTGGAAGAGGAACTACACTGTGTAGTGTAATTCAGAAGAGCCCGAAGGCAAGCTCTTAGTGTTCGAGCCGGGAAGATCGAGGAGATTGGTGATGCGAAACAGCTCTAGATTTGGCCGCAGCGTGATGAGCCAGACCCTTGCAATGGCAGTTTGTCGAGCGCATGGATCATCGGCACAGTGCCGGGTCATGCGGCCGCGGCAGAGGTCCAAGAGGAAAACGCGGATTCGTCACCATGCAGATCCCAGAGCAGGGTTCCGAAATCGCCGGCGGCCGCGCGGTGATCGTCGTGGACAGGCCGATCGACGAAGTGATTCCCATTGTGCTCGACTACGCCAACTACGTGCGCTTCATGCCCAACTTCACCAAGTCGAGGGTCCTTGCGCAGCGAGGCAGCCGGGCGATGGTGTATATGGAAGTGAGCGTCGCGAAGGGAATGTACACGCTATACGGGCAGCTGAACCTCGCGGAGCGTCCCCAAGACGGTGCGACGCGCGTGGTCGAGGGACGGCTTCTGGACGGTAACATCGACGCCTTCAACGCGACCTTCACGCTCACCCCCGTCGACGACGGTACTCGAACCGAGATCGACTTCAAGATCTACGTCGACCCAGCGCTCCCTCTTCCTTCGTCCGTCTTCAGCAGAGAGAACGAGCGAGCGGCTGGCCGAACCGTTCGAGCTCTGCGCGCAAGGATCGCTGAGGCGCCGGGTGGCTCGGTCTGAAAGCTTCGACGCACGTTCGACACATCACTTGGAAGCCCCGAGGAGTTGAAGATGGTCGAGTACGATTGGAGCGCTGAAGCGCTTGGTAATCGATCCGGCCGCGTCGCAATCGTAACCGGGTCGAACAGTGGGATTGGGTTTGAAACCGCCCGCGTGCTTGCCGGAAAAGGGGCCAGCGTGGTCATGGCCTGCCGAAATCTCGAGAAGGCCAATCCGAAAGCGGACAATCCGCGCAGCGCACCCCCGCGCCAGCGTAGAAGTGATGCGGCTGACATCTCCAATCTAGACTCGGTCCGCCATTTCGCCGAAGCGTTTCGGGCCAAGCACTCGCGCCTGGATCTGTTGATCAACAACGCGGGCGTCATGGTGCCCCCCTACGGGAAGACCGCCCAGGGGTTCGAAACCCAATTCGGGGTCAACCATCTTGGACACTTCGCACTGACCGGATCCTTGCTCGACCTCATCACCGACACGCCCAATTCGCGCATCGTGACCGTGAGCAGCGTCGCCCACCTCATGGGAAAGATCGACTTCACGGATCTCAGTTGGGAGAACGGCTACAAAGCGCAGGCGGCGTATGGACAAAGCGAGTTGGCGAACTTGCTCTTCACCTACGAGCTGCAGCGCCGCTTGGCGGCTGCTGGCAAAGGCACCCTCGCCGTCGCGGCACACCCGGTTGGACCGAAACCAACCTTCAGGCGCACGCCACGGCAGTGAAGTTCATGAATCGATTCTTTGCGCAGGATGCATTGATGGGCGCCCTACCCAGTCTTTACGCTGCCACCGACCCGAGCGTGCGTGGCGCGGAGTACATCGGCCCGAGCGGCTTCATGGAAATGAACGGGCCGCCCAAGAAGGTGAAGTCCAACAAGCGTTCGCACGACCGGAACGTCGCCGAACGCCTTCGGAGGAACGTCTCCGAAGAGCTCACGGGCGTTCACTTCCAAATCTAGGGTCCGCGGGCTGCACGTCGCCGCCGCTGGATTGAAATCTCTGGGGCACGATTCGGAGCAAATCGGCTGCTTGACAGGGGCGCTACTCTCGCGCCTATCCCTCGCAGCCATTCCAGCGTAGCTCAGTTGGTAGAGCGGGCGACTGTTTGCAATCGCTCGGTCATAGGTTCGAGTCCTATCGCTGGAGCCAGTAGTGAGGCCTTCTCAAGAGCTAGGAGGCCTTTTCTGTTTCTGAGGTGTGGGCAGGGCAGGGACTCGGACCGACGGCGTACTCGGCCCGCTCTTGCGGGCCTGCGTACTGGCGTTGGAATTCGACAGCTTCGCGGACTTTCGTCCGCTGCGCCTTGTCGTATTCCAATGCCACGCGAGTCCTATCGCTCATCGCGGACTTCGTCCGCTACGTGTCTTGTCAGCGAGTCAAGAGGAGTGGGGTGGTTGCAGCAGGGGAGCCACTTCGGTTCAGGAAACTGGGCGCGGGCGCCGAAACTGAATTTCGGACTGGGGTCTTACTGCACGCGTTGCGGGAGAGTCGAAGGGCTAGCAGGCCTAGGATCAGGGCGCTGAGAATCCAGCACCGCCCAGAGGATGTAGGTCTTGATCGGCGCAGGCGGGGGCGGATGGGTGACGGCTGCTCGTCCTCCCTGGCCGCTGCGCGGAACCCGACCTCGCCGTTTCCAAGGGCAGGTTCTTCCTCTCGTCCAGGGGCAGAGCGGAGAGAATGTCGGCGACTGTGAACTTGGAGTGCTCTGCTTTGTAACTGCCGTACGCGAGTTGGTGAACGGACTCCTCTTCGGATGCGAAGAGGAGCTGCTCGGGTAAATACTTCGAGCTTCAAGCTCGGTGGATTAGGGCTCCGAGTCACCGTTGCCAGTGTGAACCTCCATTCTCCAGAATCGCGCAGATGTCGTTGGAATCGCGACTGAAGCGCTCGTCAGCTCCTGGCCCTGCTCGATGATTCTGTACACACGACCGTCCATCACTTCCTGCCAGGGGCCCTCCGCCTTGTCAGCGAAACTGAGCGTCGCCTTGATGAGAGTATGGGTTGTCCGGAAGTTGAACCTGGAGGCGGTCGGCTGGAACGAGGCCAGGGGTGTCGAACGCATAGGTCTCGTCCGTCCCCGTCTACGCGCTGGCCGCGCACGGTCGCCGAAAGGCGCTTCGGGCCGAACACGCTCGCGTTGGAACTGCGCCTCGACAGCGACTACGGCCGCGGGTGGAGCGTCGCCGCCCCAGACTAAGACGCAGGTATTTCTCGACCGATTCGGCGTCCAGGGCGATCCGCTCGTGCTTGATTCGGTTTCCTTTGAACTCCAGCCGAGCCAGCGACTGTTGGCTCGCGACTGCACGCCAATGAGTCAAGTCGTCACTCGCCTGCACGTCGATCGCAAAGACATAGCTCTCCTCGGTTTCGTCCAGTGTGATGATGATCGAGGCGATGGGGTGTTGCGCGGCGCTCGCATCGAGGACGTATGCCACGATGGGCCCCAGCTCTGCCTCCTCGGAGGCATCCGACCGAGAGGAACGGATGTCGACGATGCTTCCGTCCGCGCCGTGTGTCACATGAACCTTCGAGGTCGTTCACCGAAGCAGATCTCCGTCCGCTTCTCTGAGTGGGAAGAGCGGAAAGAGTCTGCGGCGGCAGCTCGCGCTCGCTATGCTCGCTCAGCTTTCGAACCGCGTGCGGTACTTCCTGGCCGCTTTCGGAGAAGACACGCACGTCGCCTAGGTCCTTGCGAAGCACGTTGAGGTAAACCTCGAGTGGAACCAACACCGTCTGCACGGCGCGTCCGGGTTCACCCGGTCAGCGGCACGCTGTATGCGAAATCTGATAGGCCGAGAAGCTTGCTCTGCGCTCGGTTGGGCGCACGCCGAGCGTGCGAGCAAGCAGACGACCAGAGCCGACATCCACGATGACTTACCTGCGCTCACGTTGCGTCCTCTTCTGTGGCATGAGCGATGGCGGGGCGGGAAGGTGGCACCGGCGCAAGATAGCCCACCATGAGGAAGAGAACACCGACAACCAGGAAAGTGCCAATCTTCGCCGGAGCGCTGAGCTGTGCAAGGTCGATCAAGAACAGCTTGACCAGCACGGCCATCAGCACGGAAGCGCCGACGAATCCAAGCCGTCCGCTCTTTGTGCCGGCTCGCCCAGACGGTTACTGTGAGAGAAAGCAGCGACCATGACACGGAGACCGCCGCCTGAAACGTCGAGCGACTCCCACAGCGCGGGCCAGGAGAATGCGACTCCTGCGTAGTGGTGTGCGGTGCGCGCGAGCAGGCCGTTGAACCAGAGAAACGCGGTGGCACCGATGACGGCTGGCGCCACGGCGATCAGCTCGGCGTCCGGGTCGGTGCCTCTCAAATCGAGGTACCAGGCTAGAGCGACCGTCAGCGCGGCAAGCTGGGCGAGGTCGAGCGGATTGAGCACCGGCAAATACGCCAACGGAGGCGTCTCCGCGCTTCGATCGACGGTGAATGCCACGATCACGAGGGCCATTACCAGAGAGCAGAGCGGTGAGTCCCGGATTGCGGTAGACCTCTCGATAGGGCTCGAAAGGCCATGCATTGCCGCGGGAGAGCCTGAGCGTGAGAGCCGAAACGGCGGCCATCGTCGCAAGTGCAATGGAGCTCCCCCAGTCGGCGCGGAGGTCGACGAGCTCGGTCGAAACGTCGGCGGCGATGAGCACGAGAAAGCCGGTGGCGCTCCAGAGCCAGAATCGCATGGGAGGTAGCGGAAGGCCTCACTCGTGTCTGGAACCAGCCTTTTCACGATGAAGAGGACCGCTGCGACATCGACGGGCCATCCGAGCACGCCACCGTCGGCCCACAGCGGCTCCCTGACATCGGCATACCAAAGAAGGAGAAGCAGTCCCATGAGCGGTGCGAGCAGGGCCCCCGGATAGCGCCCGGGAAGCCAGTCGAAGCGCCGGCCGAGCAGCTCGAGCGTGATGCCCGTGATACCCGAGGAACAGAAGCATCCCGCCTGCAGCCCAGTCCGGCTGAAGCTGACGCTCGATTTCATAGAGACCTACGGCGAGCCAGACGAAGAGACCCCAGGCGATGAGGAACTGGAGGCCGAGCCATTCGTAGCGCTTGAGCCAGGCTCTCTCCCGTCCGCATACGCCTGTTGTGCGACGAACAAGGAACCGGCGGCTATGAAGAAGGCTCCGAGGAACCTGGTGTTCGCGAACGGGAGCGCGTCGTCGAGGCCGTGTTGCCATTGGATGCAAAGGCAAGAGCAAACACCGCGAAGATCTGAAGCGCTACGCCGGCCGTCCGCGACAGCCAGCGATCCTGCCGGAGGCCCACCCAGTAAAGACCTGCACCTTCGAGCGCCCAAGTGGCGCCGGTCAGATTGTGGTTGTCGAAGCCGTAGGGAATCGCGAGCGTCGCAAAGCCGACGCCAATTGGCAGGAGCGATTCGGCCATGGTGCGAAGCGCTTCGGGCGCCCGCTTGAACAGCGCTGCGCTCGCCACGAGATATACCAAGGCAAGGGCCACAGTGCTGAACGCCATGCCAAACGGGATGTTCTCGACCAGGCCTCGCCGGAAGGCGAAGCACAGCGAGCGGCGTGCCGAACACTGAGGGCGCCGTCGATCCCAGCCGCGCTTCAGGCCCTCGCTCTTGAAGGCGAACAGGATCGGGATCGCGAGATACAAGAGGAAGAAGATGATGAGGAACGGCTGGGTGCTAGCGAACTGCTCTGGCTCGTACCGCAGAACGCCCCAGGCCGTTGCCACGCCGAAGGTGAAGAGAAAGCCGAGCAGGTTCGGGAGACGCCAGGCCTTGAACCAAGCTACTCCAAGTATGCCGAGATTCAGCAAGACGTAGTAGCTGAACAGGGCGACGTGGTTGCCCTGACGCCGGTGGACGCAAGGATCGGGCGCCATGAATCCGCCGACCTCGCCGATCACCATGCGTGGAAGGGCGTTCTGCAGTACGGCAAGCGCACCGCTGAATACCGCAATGGCAGCGAGGAGTGCGAACGCGAGCCCGGCGGGAAGCAGGCCGTACGTTCGGAAAGAGAAAAAGATCGTCAGATACATCGCGGCGACGCCGCCGCCCTGCAGGGTTTGTGCGAAGTCCGGACGGACGCTCCGCATCTCGATCACGCCAATTACGACGAGCGCCAGCCCTATCAGTGCAGCGCTGACCATGCGCAGCTCGATCGGGAAGTACTCGTTGTCGACAGCCCACTTCACCAAAAGCGTTACCAGCGAGACGTGATGATGCCGATGCGCGCGACGGTGTTGCCGCCGAACAGGAGCTCCCGCAGCATCTCGGCAGCGGATTCGAAAGCGCTCGGGCCCTGGCCCCCCGGCAAAGGCTCCTCGCCAAGTTCGAGTCGACTCGAAGCCAGGGCCGGCCGCTCCGATTCGGGCGCCCTGCGTTCGGAACGGAAAGGATCCGCCTCGAGCTGGACTTCGGTTGATTCCGGAGGCGGAGTCGGGTCCGCCGACTGCCCATCGGTACAGGTGGTATCCCCAACCTCGGCGCTACGCGTCTTGTGGGGTACAGGAAGCTGAGTTTCACCGCTTACGTTTTCTTCGAGAACTGCCGATGATCTGTTCCTGCTCTGTGAGTCGATTGCGCAACGAGGTCTGCATTCCCGAGGACTGCGCCCAGCATCACCTTCAACAACGGCATCAAATTCTGCCGAAGGTCTCGATGAAGCAGAGCAAACGGAAGCCATCAAGGAAGCCATCGCGCTGGAGAGCTCTCGAGGAACTTCCGCCTGGAAGGTGATCTTCGGCCTGACGGGTCTGAGGTGAAGTCCTCGTTTGAATGCATTGCAGGGTCTGTTCGGCGATTTCCAGCTCTTCGTTGGTGGGTATGACGAGTACTGCAATGGGGGCGTTTTCTCTGTGGATTGCACGCGCGTTTTTTGCGGTGGTGCGGTTGCGGGTGTCGTCGAGCTGTACGCCGAGAGGCTCTAGGCCTTCGCACACCCGCTCGCGGATGTCGGGGGAATTTTCGCCTACACCGGCGGTGAATACGATCGCGTCTACGCCGCCGAGCGCCGCCATGTACGCGCCGATGTACTTGCGGATTCGGTAGGTGTAGAGGTCCAGGGCGAGTTGGGCGCGCGGGTCGCCGGCCGCTTCGCGTTGGAGGACGTCTCGCATATCGCTGATCCCGCAGACCCCGGCGAGCCCGCTCTCCCGGTTGAGGTCCGCATTGATCTCGTCGATGCTCAGTCCCCGCTGACGCGCGAGGTAGAGGATCGCTCCGGGATCGAGGTCGCCGCTGCGCGTGCCCATCACCAGGCCTTCGAGGGGCGTCAAACCCATGGAAGTGTCCATGCTCTTGCCATTCGCAATGGCAGTGGCGCTCGCTCCGTTTCCGAGGTGGAGCACGATGAGATGGAGCTCGTCGAGAGGCCGGCCGAGCTGCAGAGCCGCCTGCTTCGCCACGTATGCACAGGAGGTGCCGTGGAATCCGAAACGGCGCACGCCATGGGACCCGTACCATTGTTCAGGGACTGCATATCGATAGGCATGGGGCGGAATGCTCTGGTGGAAGGCCGTGTCGAAAACCGCGACCTGTGGCACGTCCGGCCGTCGGGCCAGGGACACCTCGATGCAGAGCAGATTCGCGGGGTTGTGAAGGGGCGCGAGAGGGGAAAGCTTCCCGATGGTCTCGATCACGCGATCGTCGATCAGGCAGGGCTCGCGAAACGCCTCGCCGCCGTGAACGACGCGATGACCGATTCCAACCAGCTCGCCGCCCTTCTCGGGCAAGGCTGCGCCGTCGAGCAAGTCCACGATGGTGTCCAGGGCGACCGCGTGATCGGGGAATTCGGCGTTGGTCACTTCCTCGCGAACGACGCCCGACGCAGCCCGCTGACCATGAACGAGTCGCCCGCCAGATTCACCGATTCGCTCGGCGGCTCCACCCGCCAGCAGGGTCCGCTCACGCATCTCGAAGAGCTGGTACTTGATCGAAGAGCTTCCCGAGTTGAGAACCAGAACCTTCACGACTCGCTCGACGGAATCTGGGCCTGGATGGCCGTCACGGCCACGGTGTTGACGATGTCGGGCACCGTGCAACCCCGGCTCAGGTCGTTGACAGGCTTGTTGAGGCCCTGAAGGATCGGACCGATGGCGACCGCGCCCGCCGAGCGCTGCACCGCCTTGTAGGTGTTGTTGCCTGTATTGAGGTCGGGGAAGATGAACACCGTGGCGCTCCCGGCCACCTTGCTATCCGGAAGCTTCTTTCGGGCCACCCCGGCGTCCACGGCAGCGTCGTATTGCATGGGGCCTTCGATCATCAGGTCGGGTCGGCGCAGGCGCGCGATCTTCGTGGCTTCCCGGACGTGCGCGACGTCTTCGCCCGAACCGGAGGCGCCGGTCGAGTACGAGAGCATGGCGACGCGCGGTTCGATTCCGAATGTCGCAGCGGTTTCGGCGGAGCTGATGGCGATGTCCGCGAGCTGTTCCGCGTTTGGGTTCGGATTCACCGCGCAGTCCCCGTAGACCAGCACCCGGTCGCGCAGACACATCAAAAATACGCTCGACACCACGGAGACGCCCTTCCGAGTGCGAATGAACTCCAGCGCGGGACGGATCGTATGCGCCGTCGTGTGGGCGGCGCCGGAGACCATTCCGTCGGCCATTCCCTTGTAGACCATCATGGAACCGAAGTAGCTCACGTCGCCCATGGCATCGTGGGCGCGGTGCTCGGTTACGCCCTTGTGCTTCCTCAATTCCAAGTAGGTATCCGCAAAGTCGGAACGCCAGTCCGACGTGAGCGGGTCCACGAAACGCGCACGGTCGAGTTGGACGCCCAGCGTGGACGCCATCTCCCGAATCTCGGCCGGATCGCCGAGCAAGGTGAGATCGACCACCCGCCGCCGCAGCAAGATTTCCGCGGCGCGTAGAATCCGCTCGTCGTTCCCCTCGGGAAGCACGATGTGTTGACGGCTGACCTTGGCCCGCTCGATCAGCTCGTATTCGAAACGCAATGGCGTTACGCGGGCCGAATGGCTCACCTGGATGCGCTCGATGAGCTCGGGCAGGTTCACGTGGTCCTCGAAGAGCCCCAGCGCAGTCGCAATCTTGCGGTCATCCCCGGCGCGAATGGCCCCTCCCACGGCGTTGACCTTGGTCGCGGTGGTGAAGGTGTCGTCAGAGACTCCGATGACGGGCACCGCAGTGCGCCTCAAGCCTTTGATGAGCCGAGCGACCGATTCAGGTGGCTCGAGCCCACCGGTCAAAACGATGGCAGCGATGTTCGGGAAGGACTCGGAACGCACCGATGCCAGACAGGCTAGAACGACGTCGGCCCGGTCGCCACCGGTGATCACCACCGAGCCGGGACGCAAGCGCGTAAGCACATTCGAGAGCTGCATCGCAGCCACCACGAACTCGCGGGCAAGCCCCTGCAGGCGTTGCTCGTCACCGAACATCAGCTTCCCGTCGAGGGCGGCCATGACCTCGGCCACGCTGGGGTGCCCGAGCGTTTGTTCCTCTGGCACCAAATACGCGGGGTCTTTACCGCGCCATTTCTCGGCGAAGGATTCCTTGACCGCTGCGAGCCGGTGGGGAGCAACTCGGTTGACCAGAGTTGCCACGATGGTGCAGCCTTCCCGCTCGAAAGCCCGACGGGCAGCCCTGACGTCCTCGAGAATCTCGTCAGGCTCGCGGCCCTGACCATTCGCCACGAAGAACACCGGGATACCCAGGTGAGCAGCCACACGCGCGTTGAATTCGAACTCGAACGCCGCTCCAACCCCCGTGTAGTCGGTCCCTTCGCAGACCACGAATTCGCATTGGGCCTCCAGGTCTTTGTATCGCCGCAGGATGCGCGCGAGCAGCTCATCGGATTGATCCGACCCGGCCAAGGCGCGTGCCTCGTCGTACGGGCCGCCACTGGACGCCTCAGCGCCCTGCTTCAGCGCGTATCGGTACCGCATCAGGCCAATCTCACGGTCGGATTCCGCGCGCCCACTGACCACGGGTCGGAAAAACCCGAGGTGTTCCACCCTTCGAGAGGCCAACTCCATCAGGCCAAGCGCCGCGAGCGACTTGCCAGCGCGAGGTTGTATCGATGCAATGTAGATGCCCTTTGCCACGTACTGCCTCTCCGGCGCCGCAGGATGCCATCGCGTCCCTTCTCGTTCAATGGGAGCAGACGCTTTTGATTTCTAGGGCAAAGCGCGCAGCTTAGCCGAGCTCGAGGCTGATGCCGACGACGAGCTGGTAGTCGTTCTTCTTGATCGCCGGGGCCACGGGGTCGGGTGGCGGCGCCGGCTGCTCGGTTCGAAGGTAAAGGAACGCGATGTCGAGATCGATCACCTTGGTCAGCTCGACCGCCAGTTCGGCTCGACCCGTGTGGTTGGTATTGCCAATGGTGGTGAACACCAAGTTCGTGAGCCAGCTCAGCGTGAGGTCGATGTCACCGGTGATGTCGAAGTCCGCGTAGGTGAACAGCGGAATGAAGCCATCATGCTGCGGGTTACCTCCGGAAGTCAGCTGGGATGCATCCTTGTAGTTCAAGTATTGGTAGCCCATACCTGTGACGAAATCCCAATTCGCCTTGGGAGCATCGATGATGTGAACGCCTGCGCCCGCTGCAGGCGTGGCACGGAATCGGATGTTCTGGAATCGGTCATTGAAGAGCTGACCAAATGCTGGTGTCACCCACCAACGACTCCCGAGAAAGACATTGAAGAGAAACTCGCCCAAGTGTCGGTTGACGTTTTGCGTGCCGCCTGTTCGACCGAAAGTGGTGTTGTAGTTCAAATCGAGAAGTGTCATCTCGTCTTCTCGGCGAGTGTTGAAATTGATGTCGTAGGTGAGCTGGTCGGTGTTCCCTTTGTTCAGCGTGAGGCCGAAGCGAAGCTTCATCGACCACCAGTCGCGCTCCTTTTCGCCTTCAACAATCGACTCGAGCTCGCTCCGCGGGAAGGTCTTCGTGCCCTCGTCCGTCTGAACGATCACCTGCTCGGCGGTGATGACCGCTGGGCCGGTAGCCGAAGCGAGGTCGTCGAAGACATACGTGTTGACCTGAGGCGAGTGCACGAGCATGACGTCCGCAAAGTCGAGTTTCAACATGTCGAGCTTGTCGCTGTCGAATTCCATCTTGTCGTTGCGCATCCGCGCGATGTTGCCCTTGATCCACTCGCCCGAGACCAACTGGACCCAGTCGAAGGAGTCGCCGAACTCGAGGACGTAGGCGTCACCCACGCCCGACGCGGCCTGCAGCTGGATCTTCGCCATGCTCTCCTGGACCGAATCGATCGTCGCCGCCGCCAATGCCGGCGCGGCCGCGGTGCCTGCTGGCGCCGTGATCATGTCATCCACGGTATCGCTACCGGCATTCCCCTCGGTCTGCACCTCCGCGGGCGTGTCCACCCCCGACGCGGGAAGCGCCTCGCTGGGGGGCTCTTCGGCCGCCGCGAGGTTTGGAAAAACATGGAACAGCGCCGCGACCAGCAAGCTGGTCCGGGCGACACTGCGACCGAGATGACCCGACATTCTCCTCATAGCTGGGCGGCTTTATAGACTGGGACCGGAAAGCGGTAAAGACCCGTTCTAAAGATTTCTAGCGTGAGTTTCAGTGGGTGGCGTTGCGTCCGCTTTGCGCTAGAAGCGTTTGCTCGGAGGAGCAAACGTGACGCGCAGCAATCTAAACAAGGACGATACGCCCGTCGTGGCGATTCTCACCGGTAGCCCGAACGACCTTCCGGTCGTGCTCAAGGGTCGTGACGTGCTCGATGGCCTGGGCATCCCAAGTGACGTCCGTGTTCTATCCGCGCATCGGACGCCGCAACAAACCGCCGAGTACATCGCGGCCGCGGAGAAGCTTGGCGTGGAAGTCTTCATCGCCTGCGCAGGGATGGCCGCCCACCTCGCCGGAGTGGTCGCGGCTCACACGACTCGACCCGTCATCGGCGTTCCGATCGCGGCTGGCGCGCTCCAGGGTATGGATGCACTGCTGGCCACGGTCCAAATGCCCCCTGGCGTTCCAGTTGCCACCGTCGGGATCGACGGCGCAAAGAACGCAGCATTCCTGGCGGCGCGAATCGTTGCCCTGACGCACCCGGAGATTCGGGATCGCCTGCTGGAGCATCTCAACGAGAGCCGAAAGCGCTACGATTCGCCCGACCCCGCCACGCCGGGCCAAGCAGCGACTTGACGCGCGAGGCCGTGATCCTTATGCGCTCCGAGTAAGCCTTCCATGTCGCTCGGTCGCATTCTCATTTTTTTCAGCGTCATCTTCGGCCTGACGCTGGGCACGCACTACTATCTCTGGGCTCGTCTGATTCGCGACCCGATGTGGCCGTCGCCCTGGCGCCAGGTGGCGACGATTGCCCTCGTCCTGCTCGCGCTTTCGATTCCCGCATCGATGCTGGCCTGGCGCACCCTGCCTCGCCATATCGCGATCCCGGTCTCTTGGGTCGGCTACGTTTGGATGGGCTCGATGTTTCTCTTGCTCGTGCTGCTCTGGGGTGGCGAGCTCGCGCGTTGGAGCTGGGTGAAGTATGCGAGCTTCGCCTCGATCAACGGCGGCCGACGCGAGTTCCTCGCCCAACTGCTTGCCGGTGGCGCGGGCGCCTTCGGGCTCGCTCTGTCGGGCTGGGGCGTTTGGTCGGCGATTCGGCCCGTCGAAGTCAAGCGCGTCGCCGTGCGGCTCAAGAAGCTACCCGGGTCGCTCAATGGGCTTCGTGTCGTGCAGCTCACCGACATGCACATCGGCCTCACGATCGGTGGCGATTTCGTCGAAGACGTGGTCCGAAAGGTCAATGCGCTCGAACCGGACATCGTCGCGATCACCGGCGACCTCATCGACGGTTCGGTCGATGACCTCGGCCCGGCGGTGGCCCCTCTCGGGGAGATCCGGGCAAAGCTCGGCACCTATTTCGTAACGGGCAACCACGAGTACTATTCGGGCGCCGACTCTTGGCTTGCATTCCTTCAAAGTCTCGGAATCAAGGCGCTACGCAACGAGCACGTGGAGCTCACGAAGAACGGCGAGACGATCCACCTCGCCGGTGTCGACGATTGGTCCGCACATCGGTTCGGAAACGGTCATGGCGCGGACATGGCGCGTGCGATGGAGGGGCGTGATGCAAACAAGCCAGTCGTCCTGCTCGCACACCAACCCGTGCAGTTCGACGAGGCCCGTGAACATGGCGTCGACCTTCAAATTTCGGGCCATACGCACGGTGGCCAGATTTTTCCTTTTGGTCTCCTGACGCGCCTCGTGCAGCCCTTCCTTTCGGGCTTGCACCGTCGAGGCGACTCCCAGATCTACGTCAGCTCGGGCACGGGCTACTGGGGGCCGCCAATGCGTATTGCGGCGCCTGCTGAGATCACGCTCATCGAGCTCGACCGGGACGCCGCCGTCTAGGGTGCAGCCCGGAGCTAAAGCAGCGAATCGAGCGCGGGCTCGATGCTGGTATGTTCCCAGCGAAAGCCGTGTAGATGAAGCGAGGCCGGTACGACGCGTACGCCGCCGATCAGCATTTCGTCGGCCATCTCGGCCCCGGCCCCCAATCGGAGCGCAAACTTCGGAACCGGCAGCGCGGTTGGGCGTCGGAGCACGCGGCCGAGGGCGGCCGTGAAATCCGCGTTCGTGACCGGCGTGGGCGAGACGAAGTTCACCGGGCCTTGTAGCTCGTCGTGCTCCACGGCGAAAACCAACGCCGAGACCAGGTCTTCCAAGGTGATCCAGCTCATGTACTGACTTCCGTCGCCGATCCGTCCGCCGACGCCGAACAGGAACGGCATTTTCATCTTGGCGAGCGCTCCTCCCTCGGCCGCAAGAACGATACCGATGCGTGGATGCACGACGCGAATCCCGGCGTTGCGCGCGGGCTCCGCAGCGGCTTCCCATTCGCCACAGACGGACGCTAGAAAGCCGGCGCCTTGGCTGGCGGTTTCGTCGAGGACCTCGTTACCCCGGACGCCGTAGTACCCAACCGCCGAAGCCGAAACCAGGACCCTCGGCTTCGGTGAAAGCTCCGCAAGGGCGCGCGCCAGCAACGCGGTGCCTTGCACCCTGCTGCCGCGGATTCTCGCCTTCTTCGCTTCGGTCCAGCGACCGGAAGCCACGTTGTCCCCGGCCAGGTGAATCACCCCGGTGACTCCCCGCAAGCCTTCGCTGTCGATGGTCCCGCCGTCTGGATCCCAGCGGACCTCGCCGTCTGACCTTGGGGCTCGCCTCACCAGGCGAAGGACCTCGTAGCCGTGCCGCTCGAGGGTCGGCACCAACTCGCTGCCTACCAGGCCGGAAGCCCCGGTCACGGCGATTTTTTCGCGCTCCGCCATTTAACAAGCCTGGACCAGCACCGTCGCGGCGCAAGCTGGTTTTACACGTGGCCGCCAGGGCCAACAGTCGCTATGGTCCAGCACTTTGCGAATCCTTTTCATCGCCCCTCAAGCATTCACCTCGACCCGAGACGCCCAAGATGTGGCGACCCTGGCCAAAGTGATGCGTCGCGCGGACCACGCGGTCGACCTCTTGTCTCCACTTTACGGCCACATCGACACCGTAAAGCTCGCGCTGGCGCGCCGTCTCACCAAGCTCAAGTTCGATCTCGGCGGGAGAGCCTGGTCCTGCGAGCTCTACACCGGACGAAACCCCGACGGTGTAGACCTGACGTTCATTGGGAACGAAGAGGTTCTTTTGTCGGCGGATTCGCTCAGCGGCGAAGGGGGGCAGCTCGAAGCATCGCGGGTCGGGGTCTTTGCAAGAGCCGCGACACAGCTCATTGCGCAGAACGCGGACAACTACGACGTCGTGCACGCCCATGGCTGGGCCGCCGGCGCGGTGGTCGCGCGATTGCGCGCGGAGCTGCCCAACCTACCCACGGTGTTCACCGTTTATGATGCGTCGGAGCAGGGCCGCTTCGACGCGGCCGATGCCGATTGGCTCGGGCTCGGCGACCAAGCCATCGACGAGGCCGGCGTCACGGTCTTGAAGGCCGGCCTCGTGACGGCCGATCAGGTCACGGCCCTCTCGCCCAACTACGCGCACCGATTGCAGCGACCCGACAGCGACCATCCCTTGAGCGAGGTGTTCCGGAAAATCAGCTCCAAGCTGACCGGGGTGCGGCATGGGATCGACCCCGCATTTTGGAACCCCGCGACCGATGGGCATCTGCCCGCCCGCTTCGATCCTTTTGACATGGATGGCAAAGACAAGTGCAAGGCCGAGCTCCAGCACGACCTGACCTTGCCCGTACGGAGCGATGTGCCCCTGTTCGGCGCTATCGGGCACGTGGATGACGAGGGTATGGCCCTGCTCGCGAAAATTGGGCCTGACTTCTTGCGCAACGACGTGCAGCTGGTCGTGCAACTCGAGGGCGACGGTGAGCTCGTAGCGATTTACGAAGAGCTTTGGGATCAATGGCCCGACCGCATCCAGATCAAGACCGGCAGCGACGAAGCGTTCCAGCACGCGTTGATCGGAGCCAGCGACTTCATCGTGGTGCCTGGCAGTGAAGCGCCATCCGACAACATCCAGATGCGAGCACAGCGATACGGCGCGCTACCCATCGTCCACCGTGACGGCGGCCTCGCCGACGAGGTCGTCGACTGTGAAGCCTCCCTCAAGACGGGCTCGGGTCTTCTCTACGACGAGCCCACCACGAGGTCGTTGCTCGCCGCGATGCAACGCGCGGCGGCGGCGTTCGCCAACAACAAGGCGTTCCGCGAAGTGCAGAGCAGAGTGATGCGCCTCGATCACTCCTGGGAGCGCACGACGCGACTCTACGAGCGGGCCTACCGCGACGCGATCGCCGCGCACCAGGGCTAGCTCGAAGTGCCGGGCTTCTGCATCCGCTCGGGAAGCTTCGCGTCGCTTGGACGAAGGTAGTTGGGCTCGAGCGAGTCCAGGTCGGATGGTCCTGCGGTGCGAAACCTGTACCGCACCTCGGCTGCTATCGCGCCTGGCGTTGGCGCTTGCAATGCCATCTGCTTTTCGCCTAGTTGCACCCCGAGCTCGGACTCGACGAGCTCGGCATGTGGTCGCACTCCCTCGCCACCGACCGACACTGGGCGACTGCCTAGCCGTTCCCGGATCTCGCCAAACACGACCTCTGGCCGACCGAAAATCGGCGCCGTGAGCTCCTCGACCGTGGCATCGTCGATCAGGTATGCCGCCGCGAACACGTCGCCTCGATAGCCATTCATCACCGGTACGCGAATACACTCGCTGTCGCATTCGATCGCGCGGGCAAGCACGGCAAGAGAGCTTACCCCCACGATGGGCAATCCGAGGCCGAAGGCAAGGCCTTTCGCGGTGCCGAGGCCGACGCGTAGGCTGGTAAATCGGCCGGGCCCGATGTTGACGCCGATGAGCGAGAGCGCTTCGCGGCCAATTCCGGCGTCTGCCAATGCCGACTCGATGTGGCCGAAAAGGTTCTCTCCGTGGCGAGCCTGCGAATGCCAGCGCGCGGACGCAAACCCGCCGTCGTCACGAACGACCACGACAGTGCCGTATTCGGTTGCGGTGTCGATGCAGAGGGTGGGCATAGGCTCGCTTGACGCATGCCTACCCGCAGACTAGCGTCCGCGCCAGCGAAGTGCCCCGCTCGGGCTGCTTGCCGGTAGTCCCGCACGAATGAGCAAAGCAAAAGACAAAGCTGCTTCGAAGGGGGAGCGGAAGGGCGACGGCTGGAAGTCGAATCTGCTGACGATCGGCGGCGCACTGATGCTGGCGCTCGTCATCCGCGTGACCTTGTTTGAAGCCTTTGCCATCGACGGCCCGTCGATGGAGCCCACCCTACTCGACGGCGATCGGGTCGTGGTCGCAAAGTACCCGTTCGGGCTGTTTCTTCCTTTCACCGACGAAGCGGCGGTGAACTGGGGCAGCCCCGATCCCGGCGACGTGATCATTCTCCACAGCCCTGCCGACAACGAGGACATCGTAAAGCGCGTCATCGGTGTCGGTGGAGACGAGGTTCTCATTCGCGATGGAAAGATCTCTCGCAACGGCCAGGTGCTGCAGACGGTGGACATGGGCCCCTGCTCGCTCGATGAACAGAAGAACCTGGACCCGACGTGTAGGGTCTATGAGGAAACGCTCGACGACGATCCGCACCGAATCAGCCATTCGAAGCACGACTTCCCGCTCGACCGCCTGCCGCTAAAAGTGCCCCAAGGGCATGTCTACGTGCTCGGAGACCACCGAGATAGCTCGAACGACAGCCGCAACCCGCTGATCGGCGCCGTCCCGAACTCTCGCATCAAGGGCAAATCCTTGTTCATTTACATGTCTTGGAAGAACACACGGGACTCGGTCCTCGAACGCATCCGTTGGTCTCGCGTAGGCAGCCCCGTCGACTAGAAAAGGGGACAGTCCCCTTTTCTGAAGGGTTAGCTCTGCAAAAAAGGGGACTGTCCCCTTTTTCGAAGGGTTAAGTTGTACACGGCGGGGGGTTGGGGCTTTAGGGTTGGATTGTGAGTGATTTGAAGGGCGAGATCTTGGCGCGGTTGCGCGACGAGATCGGAACGATCGACAAGGACGCTCCTGAGGCGGTCGCCCTGCTGTATCCGAGCCCGTATCGCGTCGGAATGTCATCACTCGGCTATCAGACCATCTATCGCTCGATTAATGCGACGGAGGGTCGGGCCGCCCACCGGGCATTTCTGCCCGACGATCTCGACGCGTGGCGGCAGTCCCGCGCCCCGCTGGTCACGCATGAGAAGCTGCGACCGATCTCCGACTACCCGGTCATCGCGGTTTCGGTGGCCTATGAAACCGAGCTGGCCGGGCTGATTCAGTGCCTGGAGCTGGCAGGCATCCCGCCGCTCGCTGGAGACCGGACCGAACAGCATCCGTTCATCCTTGCCGGCGGGCCACTGACCTTCAGCAATCCGCTTCCCCTCGCGCCGTTCGTCGACGCTGTCGTCATGGGTGAAGCAGACCAGTCGGTGCACGACGTCCTCGGCGTGATCTTCGGGTCGGATTCCAGAGACAGCGCCATGCGGAGCCTGTCCGCTCACCCCCACGTATTCGTCCCGAGCGCGCACGGCGATATGCTGCCGCCCATCGACAAGGCCGACAGCGACACCCTCCCGGCCTACTCGCAGATCATCACGCCACACACCGAGCTCCGGAACATGTTCCTGATCGAGCCGGAGCGCGGATGTCACCGCGGCTGTACCTATTGTGTGATGCGCCGCTCCACGAACGACGGAATGCGCATCGTGAAGATGGACCGAATCCTGTCGTTGATTCCCGACGAGGCCAAACGCGTGGGTCTGGTGGGTGCAGCCACCACAGACCACCCCCAGATCGCGGACATCGTCAACGCCCTCGTAGACTCGGGACGGGAGGTCGGTCTGTCTTCGCTGCGGGCGGATCGCCTGACCGACGAGCTCGTTGCCGCCCTTCGCAGAGGCGGCCATCGCGTGCTCACCACGGCGAGCGACGGTGCCAGCCAGCGCATGCGCGACATCATTCAACGCAAGACCAGCGAAGCGCAACTCCGGCAGGCGGCCGAGCTCGCACGACGCCATGGAATGAAGCGTCTCAAGCTCTACGTCATGGTCGGCCTTCCTGAAGAAACCGACGAGGACATCGACGAGCTCATCGAATTTGGAGCAGAGCTGTCTTCACTGATTCCCCTCTCGCTCGGCGTGGCGCCTTTCGTCGCCAAGCGAAACACGCCGCTCGATGGCACTCCATTCGCGGGCATGCCCCTGGTCGATGCGCGGCTTCGTCGTCTCCGTCGTGGGGTTCGAGGCCGCGTCGAGCTGCGTGCGACCAGCTCCCGCTGGGCCTGGGTGGAATACGTGCTGGCGCAGGGAGGCCGGGCCGAAGGCCGGGCCGTGCTCGAGGCCGTGCATGCTGGAGGCCGATTCTCGGACTGGAAGCGCGCGTTCAACGCGCTTCCCGAAGAGCGCCCCCGCCGACTGCTCGTTCGTCCGGGCGACCGTTTGGGCCGCGCCAGCGCCGGCTAGGTCATGAAGCTCGACGCCGCGGATACGGCCCAATCGAGATAGCGGCCGGGCGTGACACCCATTTTGACCACGTAGTACCCCGCCAGGACGAGCGCGGCGACCACGTAGACGGATTGCATCGGAACCGCGATCGGCTGTCCCTCTTCCGGCTCGCGCATGTACAGATACACGATGACTTTCAGATAATAATAGGCACCCACGGCGCTCGCGAGGACGCCGAGAACCGCCAACCAAACCATCGGCCCGCCCGCCTGCACCGCGGCGCTGAAGACGTAGTACTTGCCAAAGAAGCCTGCAGTGGGCGGCATACCGAGCAGCGACAGAACACCGATGACGAATGGAAACGCGGCCATCGGATGTCGGCGACCGGCGCCCGCAAGGTCATCGTAGCTCACGGCTTCCTTGCCCTTGGACCCCATCAAAATCAGAGAACCGAAGGCGAGCACGTTCGAGACGGTGTACGCGGCGATGTAGAAGAGAACCGAGCTCACGGCGAACGAACCTACTTCATGGACTGCCGCGAAGCCGACAAGGATGTAGCCCGCATGCGCGACCGAAGAATAGGCCAGCATGCGCTTGACGCTCGACTGAGCGAGCGCGGCGAGGTTGCCGTAGACCATCGTCGCAATGGCAAGCAGGACGATGACGGGCGTCCAGCCCGTGTAGAGGCCCATGCTCGCCACGTCGCCGAATGCGCCGACCAAGACCCGAACGAGCACAGCCACTGCGGCTGCTTTCACCGATACCGACATGAACGTAGTAACCGGCGTGACGGCGCCCTCGTACGAATCGGGCACCCACATGTGGAAGGGCACCGCGCCGACTTTGAACGCCAGGCCGACGATCAGCATGACCATCGCAAGCACCGCGAGAATCGGGTCGGCGTCCCCTGCGGCGACGACTTCCCGGATGCCAGCGAGATCGGTGTGGGCGGTCGCCCCATAGAGCAAGGCGCTCCCAAAGAGCAGAATCGCAGCTGCAAAGGAACCCAAGAGAAAATACTTCACCGCGCCCTCGACCGCGCGGGCGCTGGTCCGGCGGTAGGCGACCAGGGCGTAGGCGCCCAGGGACATCGTCTCGAGCCCGAGGAAAATGCTCAGCAGATCGACGGCGCGGGCAAGCACCATGGCGCCAAACGCCGTGAAGATGATGAGCACGTAGAACTCGCCTCGCTCGAGGCCGTGCTCGCGCAGATAGCCCCCCGCAAGCAGCGCAGAGAGACCAGCACCAACGCAAATGACGACATCGAAGAACAGGCCGAGTCTATCGACGGCGAGGTAGCGCGTGACGAGCTCGGGAGCCGCGGGAACGTCTCCGCTGACGAGCATGGAGCCCGCTAGGGCAGCTCCTGCAAAGAGCGAGGCTGCAGTGACCAGCGCAAGCTCAGACCGCTCCGTGCTGAAGGCATCGACGAGCATGATGGCCAGCCCGGCGCCAACGAGCAGCAACAGAGGCGAAACTCCCATGAGCGCACTCATCGCGCCGCCTCCTCGTCGATGGGCGCGGCCATCGCGAGACCACGCGCCGCTTCGAGCTTGAGCTTCAGCTCGTCGAGGTCGATCAGATGCGGCTCGGTGGTCCGGCGCCCCTCGTAGTAGCGGACGGTGAAGTCCGTCACGAAGGAGTCCACCGAGGGGTTCATTTTGTCGAGGAAGAACTTGGGATAAAGCCCGATCCAAAACACCATCGCCAAGAGCGGCAGCAGCGATAGAACTTCACGTCGGTTGAGATCGCTCAGCGATTCGTTTTCGCTATGCACGACCTTGCCCCAAAAAATGCGGAGCACCGCATGCAACATGTACACGGCGGCGAAAATGACGCCAGTCGCCGCGAGCAACGTCATGACGAACCAGGACGTGCCAAAGCCGATCGACGAACGGGAGAAGAACGAGCCGGCCAAGATCATGAATTCGCCGACGAAACCATTCGTGCCAGGGAGCCCGATCGAGCTCATCGTGATGATGACGAAAAACAAGGCGTACCAGGGCATCACCTTCGCGAGCCCGCCGAAGTCGTCGAGCAAGCGTGAGTGCCGACGATCATAAATGGCGCCGACCAGAAGAAAGAGCGCACCGGTCGAGATGCCGTGGTTGATCATCTGCAGCATGGCGCCCGAGATGCCATTTCGGTTCATTGCGAAGAGCCCCAGCAAGATGAAGCCCATGTGGCTGACCGAGCTGTATGCGACGAGCTTCTTCAAATCGCGCTGCACCCAAGCTGCATACGCGCCGTAGATGATTCCGAAGACGCCGAGACCGGCCAGCACCGGACCGATGACCTGGCTGGCAACCGGGAACAAGGGCATCGCGAAACGGATGAATCCATAGATGCCGAGCTTGAGCAGGACGGCCGCGAGGATGACCGAGCCGCCCGTGGGCGCCTGGACGTGCGCGTCGGGCAACCAGGTGTGGAAGGGGAACATCGGAACTTTGATCGCAAACGCCAAGGCAAATGCGGAAAACAGGAGGTACTGCGGGATGGCCGGCAAGACCAAGGTAGACAGCTCCTGCAAATCGAAGCTGTAGTGTCCCGCAAGCTCCCTGTAGCTGGTGACCACGTAGAGGATGGCGACCAGCATGAGCAGGCTGCCGACCATGGTGTAGACGAAGAACTTCACCGCTGCGTAGACGCGGTCCTTGCCACCCCAGACGCCGATGATGAGGTACATCGGCACCAGCATCAGCTCCCAGAACACGTAGAACAGGAAGAGATCTAGGGCGACGAACGCACCGAGCATGCCGAGCTCGAGCAGCAGGAACGAGAATGCGTACTCTTTGACGCGGGTCGTGATGCTGCCCCAAGACGCGTACAGCGCGATGGGCGAGAGCAAGGTGGTGAGAATCACGAGCCAGAGCGAAAGGCCGTCGACGCCAACCTTGTACGAGATCCCAAACGACTCGATCCAGGTCATCTGCTCGACGAGCACGTATCCGGCTTCCGAATAGTCGGCGAAAATCAAGCGAAGGCTGAGAACGAACTCGACCAGCATGGCGCCGATCGAAAAACGCCGGACCGTCCCTTCCCAGCTTCGAGGAAGGAGAAGCACCACGACGGCGCTGAGGGCGGGAACGGCGAGGAGCCAGCTGATGGATTGGCTCGTCATCGGGCGACCTCAGGACTTCGAGGCATCAGCGAGGCGTGTGAGGGAGCGTCCTCGAGCCAGAACGGCAAGGTGATTTCCTTGGTCGCGCGACGGTGGTTGCCGAAGGCGTTGCGCACCTCGACCGTCGCTTCGACGATCGGCCTGGCGACGACACGCGCGGGGCCGAGGCGGCCGCCCTTGCCCATGGGCAAGCGAAGCTCCTTGTTGCCTGCGAGCAGGGTCGGCGGATTGGGCCTCCGGAACACCAGGTCTCCCCCGTCCACCCGTACCTCGAAGCCGACATCATCCCGCCGAAGGGTTGCGGCGGGCGCCACGGCTTCGATCGGAAGCCTCACCCAGTCCTCGCCGACGTCGATTCGTCGCTCCACGCCAGACCGGGCGTTCATGATGAACACCGCAACGCCACGGACGTCGCTTGTCTGGTACTCGAAGCTCGTCTCGGGGGCCTCCGCCCAGCTCGTTTCGAACTCACCATCGGAGTTGGCGTCCCATCGATACTCGTAGCCAAGCCCTAGCGGAGTCGTGAGCCCCACGTTATTGCCCTCGAACGTCACTTCGATGTGCGAATGCGGCGCCCAGAAGAAGGCCAGGACCGCAATCACACCCACGATCATCACCGCACCGTACATTTGGACGACGCCGTTCTGCAGCCGGACGAAGATGCGACCGGCTTCACGCACGCCCAGGCTTGGGAGCTTCGTCATGAGGGCGTCGACGAAGGTCATGTCCGCGCGGCCCGCAACCGTAGCCACCTGCTTGATCGGGTTCACGATCGTCGCGGCGTAGAGCTCGTCGATGCGCCACTTGTCGAACGCAAGCTCGAAGAGGCGCTTGGGCATCTTCTCTGCCAACGCGTCCGTGCTCTTGTTGCGGTAGAGCAGCCAAGCCGCGCTGATTCCTATGGCCATCGCGCCGAATGCGAGGCCCGACGCGAGATTCACGATGTGCATCTCCTCGGGAACCGGCTGTCCGGCGACCGAGCTCTCCATCCAATGACCCCACCAACTGTAGAGATGCGTCCCCGTGATGGGGAGCACGTGGGGAAGTCCCAGAAAGCCGGCGAACAGTGCGCCGAGGCCAAGCACGACCAGTGGAATCGTCATGCTGGGAGGCGACTCGTGCGGATGGGCGTCGTAGGGATGGTGACCCGACTGGTCGGCGCTCCGATACTCGCCGGTGAACGTGAGGAAGTAGAGCCGGAACATGTAGAAAGCGGTCATCACGGCGGCCAAGGTGAGGCCGATGAGGGTGAACCAGCCGACTGCGTGTTGGAGGGCATCGTCGGGGCGGTAGATCTGGGCGGCCGCACCGAGGAGGATCTCGTCTTTCGAGAAGAAGCCGCTGGTGAGCGGGAAGCCGGCAATGGCCAAGCAGCTTGCCAGGAACGTCCAGCGCGTGACCGGCAATATCTTTTTGAGTCCACCGAGCTTGAAGATGTCGGCATCCCCGTGGGCATGGACGGCGTGCATGACCGAGCCGGCACCGAGGAACAGACAGGCCTTGAAGAAGGCGTGGGTGAAGACGTGAAAGAAGCCCGCGGCGAAGAAGCCGACGCCGACCGCAGCGAACATGAAGCCGAGTTGGCTCACGGTGGAGTAGGCGAGAATCTTCTTCATCTCGCGTTGGACCACCGCGATCGATGCGGCGAGCAGTGCGGTCAGTGTTCCGGTGACCGCGATGATCGCCATCGCCACATCCGACGTGATGAAAAGCGGAGACAAGCGGCAGCAGAGGTACACGCCGGCGGTGACCATGGTCGCGGCGTGGATGAGCGCGGAGACCGGTGTGGGGCCAGCCATGGCGTCTGGGAGCCAGACGTAGAGCGGAATCTGCGCGCTCTTGCCTGTGCAGCCGAGGAAAAGGAACACACAGGCGACCGTGGCGAGGCTGGGCATCACGCCCAGAATCCCGAACGGGAAGTCGGCCCGGAACTGGCCGCCCATCGCCGCCGCGTTGATGTCGGTAAACTCGAACGAGCCCGCGACGCCAACCAAGATGAACATGCCGATCAGGACGCCGAAGTCGCCGATCCGGTTGACGACGAACGCTTTACGGCCGGCCGCCGCGTACACGCGGTTCTCGTACCAGAAGCCGATCAGCAGGTAGGAGCAGAGGCCGACGCCCTCCCAGCCGACGAACATGACGGGCAAGCTGCTCCCGAGGACCAGAATCAGCATCGAGGCCATGAACAGGTTCAAAAAGCTCATGAAGCGCGGGTAGCCCTCGTCCTCGCCCATGTAGCCGATGCTATAGAGATGAATCAGGCCGCCGACGCCGGTGACCACCAGGGTCATGACGCCGCTGAGCGAGTCCATCAGGAACCGGACGTTGATCGAGACGACATTGCCGCGCGGAAGGCTGAGCGAGAACCACTCGTAGAACTGATAGGTCAGCGCTGGACGCTCTGCGTCGTGGCCGCTGAGCCCGTAGAGCTCGATGAACGCGGTGACGGCAAGTCCAAAGGAAACCGCGACAGACCCCACGCCAACCAGGGTGACTAGGGACTTGGGCATGTAGCGCCCGATCAGGCCGTTCAGGATCGCCCCGCCCAACGGGAACACGATGATCAAGAGGAGCAAAATCTGCTGATTGGCTTCGTCGTGCATGGGTTCAGTACTTCAGCAGGCTCGCGTCGTCGGTATCGATCGTCTTCTTGATTCGGTAGTACGCGATGAGAATCGCCAGGCCGACGGCCGCCTCGGCAGCCGCAACGGCAATGACGAAAAAGGCGAATACCTGCCCGTCGTGGTTCGCCGGGTGCACGCGATTGAACGCAAGCAAAACGACGTTGACCGAGTTAAGCATCAGCTCGATCGACATGAGCTGGATCAGCATGTTGCGGCGGGCCAAAAACCCCGCAGCCCCGATGCCGAACAAGACCGAGGCGAGCGCCAGATATGTGCCAACTCCCATCGCCCCTTACTCCGTGCGGCTCCGCGCAATCGCAATCGCGCCAACGATGGCCACCAGGAGCGTGATTGAAATCACCTCGAAGGGGACGAGCGCTTTCGAGTAGATCGCCATGCCGAGGCCCTCGACCGTTCCAAAGTCCTCCGATATCGCCCCCCAGGGCAGATCGAAGTAGGCTAGCGAGGTCGAAACCGCCAAGACGATCGCGATCGTCACGGCAAGGCTCAAGGTGCGCGAGGCAAATCGCCCCTCAATCGGTCCCACCTCGGAAGCCGGACCGATCAGCATGATGACGAAGACGAACAGGACGACGACCGCGCCGGCGTACACCAGAAGCTGAAGGGCGGCCAAGAGCTGTGCGTCGAGCGTGAGGAACATCCCGGCCAGCGAGATGATGTGAACGAGAAGGCCAATTGCCGCGCGCAGCGGACGACGCGCCGAAATCGTCACTAGGCCCCCAGCCATGGCAAAGATCGCCGTCGTCACGAACAAAATGGTCCCGGGGCTCGTCACGCGCGTCCCTCTACCATGGCGCGAACGCTCTGGTCGTGCCGGACCCCCTCGGGCACACCGCGGGTCGCGGCTTCCATGAACTCCTCACGGAACTTCTGCACCATCCCGAGCAGCGGCATCGCCGTGCCATCGGCAAACGCGCAAATCGTATTGCCCATCATGTTGTTCGAGATGTTGACCAGAAGCTCGACGTCTTCAACCTTGCCGCGGCCTTCGCAGAGGTTGTCCAGCACGTCGACCAGCCAGCCCGTGCCCTCGCGACACGGGGTGCACTGGCCGCAGGACTCGTGCTTGTAAAAGCGCATCAGGTTGCGGCAGGCCTCCACCATGTTGACCGTATCGTCCATGACGATGGCACAGCACGTGCCGAGCATCGTGCCGAGGGCCCGATAAGTGTCGACGCCCATCGGCACGTCGATTTCGCTCTGGCCGTGCCATTTGTGGAGCGGATCCGCCTCGGCGGGTGCATCGACTTTGCGGCGCGGATCGAGCACTGGCGTCGAGGAACCTCCAGGGATGACCGCCTTCAAAGGGCGATCGCCGAGCATGCCGCCCGCGTAGTCTTCGATGAGCTCCCGCATGGTGATCCCGACTGGCGCTTCGTAGAGACCGGGATTCTTGACGTGGCCACTCACTCCGTAGATTCGGATACCGCCATCCAGCGGAAGCCGGCTCAGGGAGGACCAAGCCTCGCCACCCATCTCCACGATGTCGGGAACCGCCGCGATCGTCTCGACGTTGTTGACGATGGTCGGCATGCCGAACGCGCCTTTGACCGCTGGGAACGGCGGCTTGAGCCGGGGCTCGCCGCGACGTCCTTCGAGCGAGTTGAGGAGCGCAGTTTCCTCTCCGCAGATGTATGCACCTGCGCCAGAGTGGACGTAAACCTCGATGGTGTGGTCGATGCCAAACGGCCGCGCGCCCAAGTAACCCGCCCGCCGCGCATCCGCGATCGCCTGCTCGAGCCGGCCAATCGAGAACGCAAGCTCGCCTCGCACGTAGATGTAGGCCACGTGCGCATCGATTGCGAAACAGGAGATGATCGCCCCTTCGACGAGCCGATGGGGGTCGAGATCCATGATGCTGCGGTCTTTGAAGGTGCCGGGCTCGCTCTCGTCCGCATTGATGACGAGGTAGATTTCCTCGCCCTCCCGCTTGTTGAGGAAGCCCCACTTCACGCCGGCAGGGAAACCGGCACCGCCACGGCCACGAATGTTCGCCTTTTTGACCTCTTCCTTGAGGTCAGCGGGCTTGCGGCTCGTCAACGCTTGCCGCGCGATTCGGTAGGCGCCCGCACGCTCTGCGTTCGCGAGCTTCCAGCTCTCTGCAATGCCGTACCGCGAGGTGAGCAAGGGCTTGGTGGGCGCGCTCATGATTCCTCGGCTTTCTCATCCGCCGGGGGCGGCGGTTGCGAGGCAAGCCGGACGGCCTCCCTGCTCGGTGGTGGAGGCGCCGAGCTAAGGCTGTCACGGCTGCCTGTGCCTTCACCCGTCGGTGCACGAAAGCTCGCGAATGTGGCGAACTCCGCAGCGGCAGCCTCTCCGCCCCTCTTGACGTGTGCATCGATGATGCGGTCGAGCAGCTCAAAATCGAGGTTTTCGTAGTAGTAGTCGTTGATCTGCACCATCGGAGCCTGACCGCAGGCCGCCAAACACTCGGCCTTGAGCAGGGTGAACTTGCCATCCGAGCTCGTGTGGCCCGCAGTGCAACCAAGCTTGCTCTCGAGGCGCTCTTGAATCGCTTTGCCGCCGCGAAGCTCGCAGGAAAGTGTCCGGCAGACCCAAACCACGTTTTCCCCGACCGGTTCGTCGAAGAACATCGTGTAAAAGGTGACGACGCCTTTCACGATCGAAGTCGAGAGCTCCAGACGCTCCGCGACGTACTCGACGACGTCAGGGCTAATCCACCCGTTCTGTCGCTGGCAAAGCCACAGGACTGGCAAGAGCGCCGCTCGACGCTCGGGATAGCGGGTCAATACGTCGTCGACCTGTTGTTCGCGTTCCGGCGTAAGCGCAAAAGCCATGGCAGGGCGCCCGGACGCTAGGCCCGCCGGGCTCCCCTGTCAAGGTCGGCAGAACAGTGGTAATTCCCGCGGCTGATGACGGAAGACGCAGGACAGTCCCCATCCCGAAATATCGGACTCTGGGTCGGCCTCGGCTGCCTCGGTGTGCTCGTCCTATCTTGCTGCCTACTTACATTTTGGGTGCAGGCCTATGGAATGCGATTCATCCTCGGACAGGGCGAAGGTACACAGAGGTGGATTTCGCGGGTGGTTCTCGTCGGCGCCCTCGAGGGCACGAGAAAGACCTGCGCGAACGGGGTGATCAGTGAGGACGCGTTGCCCTGGTTTCACCCGAACATGCCGTCGGAGACCCGGAACCTAGCCTGTTCGCTCGATGAAGAGGCGCTTCGGGCGCTCGCGGCGCAGGAGCAAAGTACGATTGTTCCGATTGGGCAAACCGATCGAGCTGCGCTGGCGTCGGAGCTCGGGATGGACCCAACGCTGTGCTTCGCGCACCGCACCGAGACCGTGAGCGCGGTCGGATGCTTCGACACCGAAGGCAGCGCCGCTGCGATCCCGTATCGGATCATCGATTTGAGTCTGACTCGTCCGTGACTTCGAGAGGCGTCCGGCGGTAGGCCACGGTCAGTCCAGCGCTCCCCGGATGGTCGCGTGGACGAATCTGGAGCATCACGCAGGGCTCCGACCCTTCATCGGTCACGCAGCTCGTCAACCCGGCGAAGGTCCGGTTCTGGCGCAGCCCGTGCCAGTCGACACCGACCGGAATATCTCTGTCCCGTGGATATCGAAGCGACGATACGGTGCCGTCTCTCTCGATGAAGAGAAGCTCGGCCTGGAGCACGTTCGGGTCCTGCGAAAATGCGAAGTCGAACATTCGCCAGAACATCGCTTCGCCGTGCTGGAGTTGCTCTTCGCTGATGACGGTGCCCGATGAGCGAAATCGCTCGAGCAACGGCTTCATGTGGTCGGGGAGTGGTTCCTCGTTCCCGTTCACGGCACCGACGAGCAAGCGCTTCCGGGCGACATCGGTGCGCAGCTCGAGAAGCTTCAACGCCCGCGAGCGCAGCTCACCAAAGTTTTGGACGTAGGGCTGAGCGGCCCGAATCGCCTCGGCCCTACCCGTGCACCCGCCCAAAAGTGCCTGGAGTAACAGCAGCCAAGCGCTGATGAGGACCCATCCGAAGCGGGGGCGCATGGCGCTTACAGTAGTCGACGCGCCGCACAAGCCCAACTAAAGTTCGCCCGATGGCACTCATCGAATTCCGAGGGGTCAAAAAGGCATTTGGGCCAAAGTTCGTATACCGCGACCTGAACCTCGAAATCAACGAGGGCGAAGTGCTGACGATCATCGGCGGCTCCGGGCAGGGCAAGAGCGTCATGCTCAAAATGCTCATTGGCCTCTTGGAGATCGACGGCGGCGGCATTTACTTCGATGGCCAGCAGATTTCTGGGATTACGGAAGCGCAGTACGCATCAGTCCGGCGGCGAATCGCGATGCTCTTCCAAGCGAGCGCCCTTTTTGACTCACTCAACGCCAAGGAGAACGTGGCGTACGGGTTGCGGGAACAGCTCGACATGAGCGAAACACAGATCGCGGAACGGGTCCGAGAGTCGCTGACGTACGTAGGGCTGCCGGGCACCGAAGAGACGTGGCCGGCAGACCTATCCGCTGGAATGAAAAAGCGGGTTGCGCTTGCACGAGCGCTCGCGATCCGGCCCGAGGTCCTGCTCTATGACGAGCCGACGACGGGGCTCGACCCGATCAACGTCACCCGGATCGCCGACCTGATCCAATACTTGAACGACACCCTGGATGTTACCTCGGTCGTCGTGACGCACGACATGGACACAGCCCTGGCGATCAGTGACCGCATTGCGATGATCCACGAAGGCTTCGTGATTTTCTCGGGGACGCCGGGCGAGCTGAAGGCCTCGGACAACCCTCAGGTCCGCGACTTCATCGAAGGCAACGCTCCGGTCGACGAAGACACCGAAACTCTGCTAAGGAGTGCGGGGTAAGGGGCTCCGTTGGGCAACAAATGAAGACGACCGCTGGTACTCGCCTTCGTGTGGGCATTTTCGTGATGGTCTCCTTGGTGATCGGCGCTAGCATTGCCTTCGCCATCGGGTCGCAGAAGAACCTCTTCTCGCCCAAGACGACGTACTTCGCGATCTTTCATGACGTCGGAGGTTTACAGAAGGGCAACACGGTTCGGGTTGCCGGTGTGAACGTCGGCTCGGTCACCGAGGTCGTCATCGGCGACTCCGGCCGCATCGAAGTCCACTTCCGCGTGATTGACGACGCGACTCATCTGATCCGAGGAGAGCCGGGCGCGGCGCTCATTGACGAGGGGCCCGAGCCCAGCTTCGCCGCGATCGGCAGCAAAGGGCTTCTCGGCGATCGCCTCATCGAAATCACGGTTGGCGCTGACGAGTACCCCCAGTGGGACCCCGAAGAAGCCATTCCCGTGTCTGCCGGCGGAGGCATCATGGCTTTGGCCGAACGTACGCTCGTCGAAGTGGAAGGAACGGCCCACAACCTTCGCCTCGCCACAGACCCGTTCTCCGACCAGGAGTTCTCGAACGATCTGAAAGAGACCGCTCGCAACCTTGCCAAGGCAAGCGGTGTCATCGCAAACGGGGACGGGACGATCGGACGCTTGATGAACGATGCGGAGCTCGGCCGCGATGTCAAAGGCGCGGTGAAGGAGCTGCGGGCGGCTGGAAAACAAGTCGCGCAGCTCAGCAAGAACCTCAACAAGATCAGCGAGGACATTCAGACGAACGAAGGCACCGCAAACGCGCTGATTTACGGAACCGAAGGCGCCGACGCGATTCGAAACATCCGTGACACTTTCGGCCAGCTGAACACGATCTTGACCGACGTTCGCGAAGGAGACGGCGCCGTCAATCAGCTCATCTACGGTGAGCTCGGCGAGTCGTTCATGGACAACCTCCAGACCGCGAGCGACGACATCGCGTTCCTCACCAAAGAGGCGCGCGAGGGCAAGGGCACCATCGGCGCCCTGTTGACAGACCCTTCGGTCTACGAAGACATCAAGCGACTGGTTGGCGACCTCGAACGCAACGACATTCTTCGGGCGCTGGTGCGGTACTCGATTCGCCGCGACGAAGCCCGCGAGCCGGTCGAAGTCACCGAAGAGTAGACCCATGCGGGCCTATCTCGATCTGCTGCGAAACGTGCTCGACAACGGCGTCACGCGCGAAGACCGCACGGGTACGGGCACGCGAAGCCTGTTCGGCTATCAGATGCGCGTCGACCTTCGCGAAGGCTTCCCGCTGCTCACCACCAAGAAGCTCCACTTGAAATCGATCATTCACGAGCTTCTGTGGTTCGTGCGCGGGCAAACCCAAGTGAGCCAGCTCCAGGAAGTGGGTGTTTCGATCTGGGACGAGTGGGCGACGGCCGAACAGACCGCTCGCTTCGGTCGGACGGAAGGTGACCTCGGCCCGGTGTATGGGCATCAGTGGCGGAACTTCGGCGCCACGGAGCGTAAGGACGGCAGCTACGAGCACGACGGCTTCGACCAACTCAGCTACGTGCTCGACCAGATCCGCACCAACCCGAACAGCCGCCGACTCATCGTCTCCGGCTGGAACCCGCGAGAAGCCGAGCGTGTGGCTCTCCCGCCGTGTCACACACTGTTTCAGTTTTACGTGAGCGAAGGCCGGTTGAGCTGTCAGCTATACCAACGGAGCGCCGACGTCTTTTTGGGGGTCCCCTTCAACATCGCCAGCTATGCGCTTCTCACCATGATGGTCGCTTCGGTTTCCGATTTGGAGCCGGGCGATTTCGTTCACACGTTCGGTGACGTGCATCTGTACAGCAATCACGTCGAGCAAGCGCGGCTGCAACTTTCCCGCCAACCTCGCCCCCTGCCTACGATGAAGATCGACCCTTCCGTGCGGAGCTTGTTCGACTTCGAGTACGAGCACTTCCGACTGACGGACTACCTGCCCCACCCCCGCATCAAGGCACCGGTGGCAGTGTGACTGATGCCCTCGCATCCCAGGCGCCGCTTGCATTGATCGTCGCAGTCGCGCGCAATGGCGTGATCGGCAACGAAGGCGGCCTACCCTGGCACATTTCCGAAGACCTCAAGCACTTCAAGAAGACGACCAGCGGGCACGCGATCATCATGGGCCGCAAGACCTACGATTCGATCGGCCGGCCGCTCCCGAAGCGCCGGAACATCGTCGTCACGCGGCAGGCCGATCTGGAGCTCCCGGGTTGCGATCGCGCCAGAAGCCTCGACGAAGCCATCGCCTTAGCCCGAACCACCGACCCGTGCCCTTTCATCATCGGCGGGGCGAGCCTCTACGAAGCGGCCCTTCCGATGGCGACCGAGCTCCACGTGACGATGATCGATGAGGAAGTCGAAGGCGATACCTATTTCCCGGCAGACCTGTCGGCATTCGAAGAGGTGGAGCGCCGCCGAGGCGAAACAGCCGCGGTCACTTTCCGACTGCTGCGACGAGCAAGCGGTGATCGCTGACGCTGGCGCCCGTAGAGACGCCCGGTTCGCGCGGGGGCGGGGGGTGCTGAACTGGAGCTGGTTCGGTTTGGTTACACCGCCCGCCGACCCCCACCCGAGCTCGACGGGGCTTCGCTGGCACTGGCTTGCTGGCGCGTTGGCGCTGGGCTTCGCGTGCCGACTGTCGCTGTCGCTGTCGCTTGCCTACCTCCCGATTCTCGCCTTCAGAACCGCATACGCCCGCTGCCCCTGAGAATCGTCGGCGAATATGCTCGGCACTTGCCCAGTCGCCCGAGGGGCCTGCGGACCACTGGTCCGCTTCGGCGCTCCCGGAACCCCCGTCGACAGGGCCCGAAGGTGTCCCTCGAGCTCCTCCTCGCGCAGTGGCTCGGGGTCGTCTGCGCTGCGGGGCTGTTCGGCGACGAGGTCAGGAGAAATGCCCTCGGCCTGAATCGAGCTGCCCGACGGCGCGTAGTATCGGTACGTCGTCAGCTTGAGCGCACTTCCGCCGGGCAGCTCGAAGACATTCTGCACGCTGCCCTTGCCGAACGAACGAACCCCGACGAGGACGGCGCGCTTGTGGTCGCGCAGGGCGCCGGCGACGATCTCCGAGGCGCTGGCCGTGTTTTCATTGATCAGGACCACCATGGGCCATTTCGGCCGGGTGCCGGCACGACGCGCCGAGTATTGACCAATCATCTCACCGCCCCGGCCACGCGTGCTCACGATGACTCCCGAGGAGAGGAACTCATCGCTCACCCCGACCGCTTCGTGTAGCAAGCCGCCGCCGTTGTCCCGGAGGTCGAGCAAGAGCCCCTGCAGGCCGCTTCCCTTGCGAAGCTCCACCACGGCCTCGTCGAGCGCGTCGCTCAGCTGGCGCGTCGTGCCGTCCTGAAATGCCTTGATGCGCAGGTACACCACGCCGTCGTCGAGCACTTTCATCTCGATTGGATCGACTTCGATAAACGCACGCGTGAGCGTACGCTCTAGGGCTTCTTCTTGCCCTTCGCGCCGGATGCTCACCGTCACCGGCGTCCCGGGCTCCCCGCGAATCCAGCGAACCGCGTCGTACAGTCGAACGTCGCGGGCGTCTTCGCCCTCGATGCTCAGGAATCGGTCTCCGGGCCTGAGGCCTGCTTTTGCCGCGGGGCCACCGTCGAACACCGAGAGAATCGTAAGCCAGCCATCGCGTGTCGAAACCTCGACCCCAACGCCTGCAAAGCGTCCTTCGGCGTCGCTCCTGAGGATTTGGTACTCCTCTGGGTCCAGAAAGACACTGTGCGGATCGAGCGAATCGGCCAGCCCTCGAATCGCCCCGTAGACCAAGGTCTTTTGATCGATTGGCTCCACGTAGCTCACTTCGACGTACGCAAGGGCGCGGGCAAAAATCGACAGCGGCTCGAATGGACTGCGCCGCGCCGGCGCGTCCGATACCATCACCAGAAGGAACGCCAACGCCAACATCGCAACGAAGAGCAGGCGGAGTGTTTTGCGGCCGGTTTTGTGACGGAACATGGGCTTCAGACCTTTATCATTGACACTGCTTCTATCCCTGGGTAGGACCACCAGATACTTGAGCGGGGCTCGCGCGCCAGATGGCACGGTGTCCGCATGGAGGATTCCTCACGATGTCTACGACCGATAAGCGCAAGCAGAGCCTCTACTTCCCAGAGTCGATGCTACACGACATCAAGCACGAATCGGCAAGGTTGGATCGGTCGCTCTCGTGGATCGTTCAACGCTGCGTGAAGATCGCCCTTCCCGAAATCCGCAAGCTGCCCTCCGTGAACGACATCCCGGACAGCCCGGACGACAACGCCAAGAAGTAAGCTCCAAGAGCGTGGAGTACGACCGCGAAGGCTTTGTCGAAGCAGCGGATGGCACGCGACTTTTCTACGAGCTGATGGGCGCGGGCGACCCCCCTGTCATCCTGACCGATGGAATCGGTTGTGACGGGTTTGCCTGGCGATATCTCGGGCCAGGGCTCGCCCAGCACCACCGCGTGATCCATTGGCATTTTCGCGGTCATGGACGCAGCGGACCTCCTCGGGACCCCGCTCGCGTGTCGATAGAAGACCTCGCTGATGATTTGAAGAGAATCTGCGATCGGCTCGAGGTCGAGCGACCCGTCATCATCGCACACTCGATGGGTGTTCAGGTCGCTCTGGAATTCTATCGGCAAAATCCGGACGGCGTCGCCGCGCTGGTTCTGATGTGCGGGACCTTCGGCCGCATCACCACGACGTTTCACGGCACCGACCTCCTGGACCAGCTCTTGCCGGGGCTCGTACGTGGCATGCGAATGTTCCCTGGGATAGCTCGCGCGGTTTGGGGACGCGTTCCTGCAGCGATGGCGTTTCGCGTGGCGTGCGCGGGTCGGGAGCTAGACGGCGAGCGCATCCAAGAAGAAGACTTCCAACGCTACTGGGAGCATGCGTCATTGATGAACCCCGAAGTGTTCCTGCCCATGCTCCAGCACGCTGGCCGGCACGACGCACGGGGCTTTCTCGCCGACGTCGATGTTCCGACCCTGGTCGTGGCAGCCGAGCACGACACCTTCACACCGATGTCCCTCGCCGAAGAGATGGCCGGTGCGATTCCGAACGCGGTGCTCGAAGTGATCGAAGGGGCTAGTCATGCAGCACCAGTGGAGCAGCCCGAATTGCTCGCCGAACACATCGAGGATTTCTTGTGTTCACGGCTCGGGCTCAGCCGCAGTCGGGTTTAGTACTCCGCGCGGAACAGCTGCTGACCCATCAATACGAAGGTGCCTTGGGGAACGAACGACTCGTTCGAGACTCGAACGAAAGTGCCGTTGGAGCTGCCAATGTCCGTGAGGAACACGTGCCCCACCTCGGAATGGACGCGGCAGTGCAGCCCGGAGACATAGCCGTCCTCCTGAAACACCACATCGCCGCGCTCGCGGCCGAGATGAATGCCTTGGGGTGGGATGGGATAGCTGTTCCCCGTGGTCTCGCGGCCAACCAGCAGTGAGATTCGGCCCAGGTAGCCGTGGTGGGGACTGCCCATGTGCCGCGTGCCGTCCGCGGCTGGCTCGGGCGCGGTCGGTGCGTCGAACCTCAGAACCTCCTGCCCGACGCGAAAGATGCTCCCGTCAAAAAGCTCGATCGGCACGTCGGGCTCGATACGGATATACACACCGTTGAGGCTTTCCATGTCCTTGACGACGAGCTGATCGTCCTCGAATCGAAACTCTGCGTGCTCGGGCGAGAGGTATGCATCGTTCGCGAAAATCCCACCACTGCTCCGCCCGATGAGGGTCGGACCCGCGGACAGTGGAAACATCTCACCTTCCGAACCATCTGGCTGAATCAAGATCAGACGAGCACGCGTACTCGCCCGCTTGGGAGCCTCGGCAACGGCCGGCGCCGAGGTGCGCTCCGCCGGCGCATGAGCGGGCGCCCGGCCGTCGGACTCGTCATGCAAGTCGTGCCCACACACGTGACAGAACCGGAAGTTCTCGGGCACGCCCGCACCACAATGGGGACAAGGCGACGTCTTGTCCCCCGTCGGCGCCAGCTCCGCAGGCAAGGACTCCACCTGCGCCTCTTGGACCGGCGCGGGGCGGCTGGCCTGCATGGCGGTCGGTTCCAACTCCATCTGGGGCGCCGACGCGAGTGCTTCGGCCCGCGCGGCCCCCGTCCGTGGCCGATTCGTCGATCGGCCCGTTCCGGACGAGCCGCCCGACGGCGTATCCTTAGACAACGAGCGCGGCTTGCCCGACACGCGCGGAAGCTCCGCCCCGCATCCCAGACAGAACTTGTAGTGGTCCTGGTTGTCCTTGCTACATCGGGAACAGACAATCACGCCGTCACCTCCACTCGGAGCAGGTTCCTACCCAAAAATAGGTAGTCCCCATGGCTCAGCTCCCGTTCGCCCCGAATGCGAACGTAGGTCCCATTTTGGGAGCTCTCGTCGGAGAGCTCGAGGGATTCCCCGGACATCTCGACTCGGGCATGCCTGGGCGACAAATACACGTCGTCCGGGAAGTTGATATCGCATTCTTCGCGACCGATGTGAACCGTATCCTCCTGAGCACAGCAGACAATCCCGTCCATGCCCCCTTCGAGCACCTGAGTGACGCGGAAAGCACTGGGCCGCTTGGGCGACGAATAGAAATAGGTCTGATCGGCTTCGGGCCCTGAAGTGTCCCTCGGCGTCGCATCCACGCGGAACAGCTGCTGACCGCATAGGAAGTGGTCGCCGACCTTGATCGGGGTAGGTCGTCGGATTCGAATGTAGACGCCGTTCAGGCTTCCCTCGTCCCGCACGACGAGCTTTTCGCCCCGGTAGAGGAAGTTCGCATGCCGTGGACTGAGCCAAGTATCGCTCGGGAACGGAATCTGATCGGCCTCACGGCCGGCGATGTGCTCGGTCGCCTGCAGCAGGTAGCTAAGGCCTTCGCCCATCGCCTCGTCGCCGCGCACGACGATGAGGCGGGCCTTCCCCGGCATCTGCAGAGCTCCGAAGAACTTGGTCTCGAGTGTTTGCGCTTCGTGTGGCACACCCGCCCCACAGGCCCCGCAGAACTTGTGCCCGGACGGAACCGCGCTTGCGCACTCCGTGCAGACGTAATTGCGAGCTTGCTCCATGCCCTCGTTCCCCTCTTGGCCCAACCCCGGCAGGCGCCAATCCTACCGGGAGTTGTAGGCTATCGAATCACCCCGAGTCAATTGGTGCTCGGGTCGGCAATTTCCAAGGCCAAACCGACTTTGCTTGTCCCGGCGCTGCGGCTACCCTCTCGCGGATGCAGCTACTGGCAGGCGCCTTGTTGGAACGGCCCCCTGGGCCCAAGTACGCCGCCGCGCTCGGCTTTGCCGAGCTCGCGCCGCGCGCCCCACTTCCAAAGCCTGGAACGCTGGCCGGTTGGCGCAAGCGGCTTCCCGATGGGTTCGAGCTCGCGCTGCGCGCGCCCGATCGGTGCTGGCAGGCTCCCGGAGGACCTCTGCGCCCGAGCAAGGAGCTCGACGCCGGCCTCCTCTGGCTGTCAGAGGCCGCGGATGCGCTGGAGGCTTCCATGGTCGTCGTCGCTACGAGCGCCGCGGTCACTACCGGTGCGCGCGATCGGCAGCGACTGCGGGACTACTTTGCCCGCATCCCACGATCCGAGGGTTGCATCGTCGCCTGGAAGCCGGCGGGTCTTTGGGAGCCGGGGTCCGTCCAAGCGATGGCGCGCACTCTTTCGGTAGTCGGCGGCATCGACGCCATCGATGATCCCGCACCGAACGTCGATGTCGTTTACGCGACCTTGCTCGCGGGGGGGCTGCGCCGGTCGTTCTCACACGCGCAGCTTCTCGACGTTTGCGACAAGCTCCAAGGTGCGGCTGCGTCGCGTGCATACGTCACGATCGAATCCCGTCAATCGTTTCGAGAAGCTCGCTTGCTTCAAGCGCTGTCCGAAGGTCGAGTGTGAACCGGTGGAATGCGAAGATCGCGCGCGCTGACCAACCAGAGCCTGGGCTTCTCAGTCTTTCCGTCCGAACGGAGGGCCGGAATGAAGTGCTGGTTTTCGTCACACTGCCTGGAACCCTCCGGCTCGGCCTCGTGGACGAGCGACCACGCGGCGCAAGTGCCAGCCCCTCGCTGACGCAGCTCCGCCGGCACCTCGAAGGAGCACGGATCGACGCCGTGGAGTCGAGCCGCCGGGCAGCGCGGCTTTCGCTGACTCGAGCCGGCACGGCTCGTTTCCTGATCGCAGCACCGAGCAAACCCTACGGCGCATGGTGGCTCTGCGAGACCGACGGCTCGGTCGTCCTTCGCTCCCCGGGCGCAGCAGCGATGGCCCCGGCTGAAGATGGTCATCTCGAATCACGTGGCCGCAAAGAGCTCAGGGACGCGGGCGCGGCGGCGCTCGACGCCCATCGATCGGTACGCAGGGAACAGCTCCAAAGGCTCGTGCTGCGGCACCTAAAACGGCTGGTGAAGAAGCGCGACGCGATCCTGGATGACGTCAAACGCGCAGCGACGGCAGATGAGCTGCACGAGAGGGCAAGCCTGATTCTTGCGCATCTTTCAGAAATTCCGGCCCATGCACCCTATTTCGAGACCGAGAGCTGGGATGCGGAGCCCCGTCCGATCCGGATCGAGCTCGACCCGCGCAAGAGCCCGACCGAGACGGCCCAGGAGCTCTTCAAGAAGTCTAAACGCCTCAAGCGAGGCTTGGACGTCGCGCCGAATCGCTTGGCCTCCGTGGAAAAGGAGATCGCCGAGCTCCATCGAGTTCGAGACGAGCTCCCGGACTGCCGCGCCGAGGAGCTCACGGCGAGGCTGGATGCGATGGGCGTTTCAACCATGGCGCCGATGGAACGAGAGCGAAAACGGCGACAGTCCGGCGTGCGCCTTCCGTACAGGGAGTTTCGCAGCGGCGACGCCTCGGCGGTGCTGGTCGGACGAGGTGCCGCCGACAACGATCGCCTCACGCTTCGCGTCGCGCGGCCGCATGATCTCTGGTTACATGCACGGGGCGTGACGGGCGCTCATGTCGTCGTTCCACTCGGCAAGGGACAGTCTTGCTCAGCGGAGACACTCGTGGACGCCGCAACCCTGGCGGCTCACTTCAGCGACCTTCGGGGTGAGACAATCGTCGACGTGCTCTACACGCCTCGGCGCTTCGTGCACAAACGCAAAGGAAGCCCGATTGGCTCGGTCACGCTTGGGAGCGAGAAGGTGATCGCCGTGCGCGTGGAAGCCGAACGGCTGAAACGGCTCCTCGAAAACGAACAGAAGTCACCCGCTTAAATAGCTAGCGCCCCAGCTTGGAGGCCAGGGCACCAGCAGACGAACACCCCCGATAAGAAAGAGGGATCGCCACGACGGACTGCGCGAAGGCCCCGAAAAAGCAGGGCCTTAGGCCAGGGGCCACCAGAGGTGACCCCTCGGTTGACCCGAAGGTCTACCGCCTAGAAGGTTATTTCTTCTTGCGAGCCGTGCGCTTCTTGGTTGCGCGCTTCTTCGTGGCGCGCTTCTTAGTCGCACGCTTCTTAGTCGCACGCTTCTTGGTTGCGCGCTTCTTGGTCGCACGCTTCTTCGTGGCGCGCTTCTTGGTGGCGCGCTTCTTCGTTGCACGCTTCTTCGTTGCACGCTTCTTGGTGGCGCGCTTCTTCGTGGCACGCTTCTTGGTTGCGCGCTTCTTCGTGGCGCGCTTCTTCGTGGCGCGCTTCTTCGTTGCGCGCTTCTTGGTTGCGCGCTTCTTCGTGGCGCGCTTCTTGGTTGCGCGCTTTTTAGTCGCACGCTTCTTGGTTGTGCGCTTTTTAGTCGCACGCTTCTTGGTTGTGCGCTTCTTTGCCGCACGCTTCTTTGCTGGCCGCTTCTTCGCGGCCTTCTTTGTTCGTCGTTTTTTTGCAGTCGCCATTTCGACCTCCTCCAAGGTGGGTCAATATTGCAGGTGCACGTACCGTATTGTCACGTCACTTCACGTGTCAAGCGGAAGCGCACATGAATTATACATAACTTTGCTCTATTTGAGCGAAATATTTTGCAACGTCGGCCTTCAACACTTTGTAATCGTTGAGAAACGTTTGTTTATCAGGCCACGCTGAAAAGCTGAAGAAAATTCGGAAAGCTCGGTTTCGTGCGCGATCCGAACGCGAACTGTGAGATCGTTTGCAGCCGCATGGAGCCCGAGATCGCGTTGACCCAGATGCGGGCTGAGACTACCTTTCGCCCCAGCTGGGCTTTGACCTGGCTGCACCGAAAGAGCGGGGACGCGCGAAGTGCGACGCTGAAGCGGGAAATAATCACTGCGCAGCGCCCGTTCTACCCAACGCCTAGAAATAAGGCGTAAGGGCACGTTTTTCGCAAGATTAAGGAGTCCCGATGCAAGCGGGCACATACGAATTCAAGGTTGGCGATAAGGCCATCTATCCCAAACAGGGCGTCACCGAGGTCGTCTCGATCGAGGAGCGTAAAATCGGCACAGCGACGATGGAATTCTACGTGCTGAGGCCCCTGGATGCGAAGAACAACGACAAGATCCGGGTGGCGGTCGCCCAGGCGAAGAAGGTGGGCCTTAGGCCTCCGATCTCGGAAACCGACATCAAGGAGATTTTCTCCCTGCTCGCGGAGCAACCCGTCGTCTTCGACAACCAGACCTGGAACCGCCGATACCGCGGTTTCATGGACAAGATCAAGACCGGCTCGGTTTTCGACGTGGCGGAGGTCATGCGCGACCTCTACCGACTCCAGGTCGACAAGTCGCTCTCGTTCGGCGAGAAGAAGATGCTCGAGACTGCGCGCAATCTGGTCGTGAAGGAGATCGCTGTGGCGCGCTCCGACAGCGAAGAGAACACGCAGGCCGCAATCGAGCAGATCTTCGAGAAGAACTGACCCTTCCGAGGAATCCCCCATGACGGTCCTGCGTGCTCGGCGATCTATGCCGCGACGGGCCCGTCGCTTCGTGCAGAATCGCTCTTTGGGCCGAGCCACTCGGTCGAGGGTGTCTGATCCCCAGGAACGCTGAATACGGAATCACGAATGTCGAAGAACACAATTCTGATCAACGTTGACATTGGAGAAACGCGGGTTGGTCTCATCGCGGACGGCGTGCTCCGCGAGCTCTACGTCGAACGGCGACATCATCGCTCCCCCGTAGGCAACATCTACCTAGGCCGAGTCACCCGTGTCCTACCCGGAATGCAAGCGGCCTTCATCGACGTGGGGCTAGACCGCGCTGCCTTCCTGCACGTGGAGGACCTTCAGGCGGCGCCCGGCACCGAAGAGGAAGGCGAAGGCGCGGAGAAGAAAGGCACTTCCAAACTGAGGCGAAATCGGGTCTCGCGAAAGACGCCGATCCGCGACCTTCTCAACGAAGGGCAGCAGATCTTGGTCCAGGTTTCCAAAGGACCCATCGGCACCAAGGGCGCTCGCGTCACGAGCCACGTTGCGCTTCCCGGTCGCTATGTCGTGTTCATGCCTACCGTGGACCATGTCGGAGTCTCCAAGCGCATTGGCAACGACCGCGAGCGACGCAGGCTCAAAGAGGTGATCGACTCGGTGAAGCCGCCGCACGGTGGCGTGGTGGTTCGCACGCTCGCACAAGGGCTCACCAAGAAAAAGCTCAAGGCGGACATCGGCTACCTCGTGCAGCTCTGGGAACAGACGCAAACCGCTCGCGACGCCGTGAAGAAGGCACCTGCACTAGTCCATGAAGAGCCGGATCTCGTGATTCAGTCGGCGCGGGATCTCTTCACCGAGGACGTCAACGAAATCGTGATCGACGACCGTGACGAGTACCAGCGACTCAAGGACTTCTTGACGCTCTTCCTGCCAGAGCGCGCAAATGACGTGCAGCTTTACGAAGGCTACGAACCGCTTTTCGACGAATACGGCATCGAGGAAGAGATTACGCGTGCACTCTCGCGCAAAGTTCAGCTGCCCTCGGGCGGGCATCTCGTGTTCGACCAAGCGGAAGCATTGACTGCGATCGACGTCAACACCGGGAGGTTCACGGGCAAGGGGCAGGATGTCGAACAGACGATCCTGCAAACCAATCTAGAGGCGGTCCGCGAAATCGCGTATCAGCTCTTGTTCCGAAACATCGGCGGCTTGATCGTGCTCGACTTCATCGACATGGAGCGGCACGCCCATCGTGAGAAGGTGTTCAAGGCGCTTCTTGCCGCGCTCCAGGACGATAAGTCGAGGACGACGGCGATCCGGATCAGCGAGCTCGGGCTCGTCGAAATGACTCGAAAGCGGACTCGGCAATCGCTCGGGCGAACACTGTACGAACCTTGCTTCTTTTGTGATGGGACCGGCCTGCTTCAGTCGAAAGAGACGGTGTGCCACGAAATCTTCCGACAGATGCGGCGCGAGCGGGACGCCCTACCCGGCTACAAGATCGTCATCAGCGCCCACCCTGCGGTCTGCGACATGCTCGAGCGCGAGGAAAAGGCTTCGGTCGCCGAGGCGGCACAGCGTTTTCAGCGGCGCATCGAATTGAAGCCGAGAAACGACTATCATCTGGAGCAGTTCGACCTGACGGGAGCCTGACGTTTCGATGGACAACGACGACGGCCAACGCAGCGAGAAGCGGGTCACGATCAACAAAGAGTTCGAGTCGTTCGACGCGTTTGTCCACGAGTACGTGACGAACGTGTCCAGGTCAGGGGTCTTTATCCGTTCCAAGGAGCCCCTGCCGGTCGGGACGGAAGTTCAACTCACGTTCACGGTGATCATGGACGATGTCGAAACGATTGAAGGCACAGGCCAGGTGGTTCGCGTGCAGGATGACCCCCCTGGCATGGGCGTCGCGTTCACGAAGCTCACCAAGTACTCCGAAGACCTGCTCGTGCGCCTGTTGACGCTCCATGGCACTGCCGGGTCATGACTCGGCTCAGCGACGGGAAGTTCGGCCGCTCGGGGAAAAAGCTCGCGGACCTGAGCGACGAGGAGCTGCTGGAGGAACGCGCCAGCCGGCACGGCGGACGGGTCCCAAGCCCGTCGAAGCCTACCTGGAAACGCGTTCGGCAGTACCTTGCAAACCTCGAGCTCAGCCCGGGCGCAACCTGGCCGGAAATCGAACGTGCGTACAAACGGCTTCGGGAGCGTTACAGCCCCGACAAGCACGAAGGGCACCCGGAACGGCACGAAGCGGCGCAGGAGCTCAACAGCTCGCTGATGAACGCGTATGAGGCGCTGCGCGAGTATTTCCGGCAAGAGTAGCGGGTCGTGAGTTTGCGGGTCGCGGTCGGCGAGTCAGTCGCTGACTAGGTAGCCTTTTTCGAGGAGAGCGACGACGACATCGGCGACTTCCGGATCGGGTTTTCCCGCGTGATTCATCAAGTCGACGAGGGTGTCGTGGTCGAGCGCCAGCTGAATCACGTCCAGCTCTTCGGGTGACGCATCGCGAAGCGGCTGCGCCATTGGGGAAGCCACGCTGATTAGGGATTGCAGTGGCGGAAGCGCGTCCCCAAGACGGCGCATCTCGTCGAGCTGTCGCATGCCCTCCATGAGGAGGCCTTCGACGCTGCTTTTAATTTCGGTCGGGAAGCTGCGCTCTACCTTGGGAAGCAAATCAAAGGTGCCCTTGTCCCAGACGAGCACTCGGTAGAAGGCCTTCTCAGGCGGCACCGATTCGTCGCCGTTGACGACTGCGAACTGGACCATGCCTTCTTCGAGGTAGATCGAGCCGACGTCGGTCTCGGTCGTAATCTGCAGAACGCCCGTCTTCTTCGAAGCGGAGAAGAGTTGAAGCAGGTCGGGGAGCGCCACCTCGGCGATGGAGCCCGTCATGGTGCTTCCAGGAGATGGGCGCGCGCTCGCATAGGCTGCATCCATCTTGGCCTTGGCGTCCTGGACCGAGGCAGACCCATCGGAGGCCACGACCTTGATGATGCTGGTGCCGATCAGGATGCGGTCACCCTCGCCGAGCTTGGTCCGAGAGATTTTCTCGCCGTTGACGAAGCTACCGTTCGTCGAGCCGAGGTCCTCCAAGAAGATATCGCCGCCTTGGACAGAAATCTTCGCGTGGCGCCGGGACACCATGTCCTCGACCAGGACCATGTCCAGCTCGCTCGAGCGCCCGATGACGATCTCACCGGAATCCGGAAGAGGAAACTCCCCTCCCTGGTACTTCCCAGAGATGAAACGCAGCGCCAACGGCAACGTCAGACCCTCGATGACCAACTCCCCTCGCTCAGACCCCATTGTAACGAAACCCCGCCCCCAATTACGTTTAAGGCTAGGAGCTGGCCATGCATGTGGTCAAGCCTTTCGCCGAGAAGGGAGCGTAAACGGGCGGTTATGGGTTCTGCCGGGGCCCCATGCTAGAAAGTCTGGGATGGCCCGTGGGGTGGCTGCTATGGCCTTTCTGCTGGGGCTTTTGGGGGTGATACCGGCGGAGGCTCAGACCAGGGACTTGTCCAGGCGCTGGCGGACGGTCCGGAGCGAGCATTTCGAGGTGAGCTATCCCGAGCCGCTGGCCCTGGTGGCCCGGCGGGTCCTCGGGATCGCGGAGCGGGCCAATGCGAGCGTCGCGCCCCTGCTCGGCCATCAGCCGAAGAAGCGCGTCCAGATCGTTCTGATCGACGAGATCGACGCCGCGAACGGCAACGCCACGCCACTGCACTACAACGCGATTCGGCTCTACGTGAGCGCGCCCGGCGACCTCTCGGAGCTCGGCGACTTCGACGACTGGATGACCGTCTTGGTGACTCACGAGCACGCTCACATCCTTCACACGGACAACATCGGCGGCCTACCTGCGGTGATCAACGAGATCCTGGGAAAGGTGTGGGCCCCGAACCTCCTTCAGCCGCGTTGGATCATCGAAGGCATCGCGACGTACCTCGAGTCGCGCGAGACCGCAGGCGGACGAATGCGATCGACGCAGTTCGAGATGTACATGCGGATGGCGTTTCTCGAAGACAACATCTTGCACTTCGACACCCTCAACAACCGAACCGACTACTGGCCGCACGGCGACATTTGGTATTTGTACGGATCACGGTTCATCAAATGGCTCGTCGAGCAGTATGGCGAAGAGATCCTCGAGGAGATGGCGACCTGGTATGGACGCCGCGCCATTCCGTTCAGCGTCAATCGGATGGGCAAGCGGCTCACTGGAAAGACCTTCGGTGAGCTCTACGAGCTTTGGATAGAAGACATGCGCCAGCAATACGGGGACGTAGAGGCCCAAGTCCGCGCGAAGGGCATGACGCAGGGGCGCCGGATCACGTTTCGCGGCGAATTGGTTCGGGGCCTGCGCTTCGCGGACGACAATCGGTTGATCTACTTTGCGGCCGACGGACGAAGTGACCCGCAGATCCGGACGCTTGATCTGTCGAACGAGAACGAGGTCGAGCGGATCGTGCGAAGCGCCGGCGAAAGCTACCCAACCGTGCACCCCAACGGCGAGCTCTACTTCGAGTCGTTCGACGCACACAAAACCAACGTCTACTTGTACTACGACCTCTTCCGCTTGGACTCGCGTGGGCCTTGGAAGCGCAAGCGGCTGACTCACGGGCTTCGCGCACGATACCCCGACATCGCGCCAGACGGTGACAGGATCAGCTACGTTCGAAACGACACGAGCACCCAGAGCCTGTGGATCGCCGACCTCGACGACATCGAGGGGACGCAGGAGCTTCTCGTCGAAAGCCAACGCTTCGAACAGGTGTACACACCTCGGTTCTCGCCCGATGGCAGCAAGGTGGCCTACAGCGCATGGCGAACCGGCGGCCACCGCGACATCGAGGTGATCGACCTCGGCACACGCGAGATCACCGCAGTGACCCATGACCGGGCGATGGATACGGGACCGGCCTGGTCCCCCGATGGCCGCAAGCTCTACTTTTCGAGCGACCGAACCGGCATTGCGAACATCTACAGCTGGGAGCCGGCGAGTGGCGAGGTGTCACAACTCACCAACCTCGTCTCAGGCGCCTACACCCCGGCACCCTCCCCGGACGGCAGCCAGCTCGCGTATATCGGCTACACGAGCCGCGGATACGACATCTACCTGCTCGAGCTCGACCCCGACACCGGACGCCCAGCAACGCCGTACGTCGATGACCGTCCGCCACCCAGCGACGCCGACATCCTGATTCCGGATCTCTCGAGGCGCTACGTCGGCGCCCGGACGCTGTATCCGCGGTTTTGGGGCATTGATCTCCAAGAGGACGCGTTCGGTCAGCAGCTCGGAATCTTCACCGAAGGCGAGGACGCAGCTCAGTTTCATCTTCTCTACGCGCGACTCGGGATCAGCTTGGCCGAGGGCTATGTCAACGCGGACCTGAGCTACACGCTTCGCCGGATGCCTCCTGACTTGACGGTTTCATTCTTCCGGCGCGTGACGCCCCGAAACGGATTCATCGTCAACGGGCGACGCAGGCCCTACGTCGAGGACGCGTACGGCGGACGGCTCACGATTTCTCAGCTCATCCCCCGCTCGTTTCATTCAAATCGCATCAGCGCGAGCTACGGGCTCACCTGGACGCGCTCGCTTTCGACCTTCAACGGCACACTCAGTCCCAACTTTGCGCCGCCAATCGTTCCGGCGACGGGCCTCAACGCAGACATCGGCCTTTCGTGGAGCTACAACGACGCGCGGCGACACCTCTACGACTACACACCGTCCGAGGGACGTAGCCTCGGGGCGGCGCTGTCGTTCGCGCACCCCGGAATCGGCAGTCGCTTCAAGAGCATCCGAGCGTCCTGGTTCATTCGCAGATTCATCGAGATGCCCTGGTCGCAGCATCACGTCCTGGCGTTTCGCTACGGTGGTGGCGCGGGCGAGGATAGCCGCGGGGAGCGCGGATTGTTCTCCTTGGGCGGATTTCCCGATACGTCACTAATCGATCAGATCCTCAACTTCGAGCAGCTGGGAGGCGTGGCCCTTCGCGGCTATCCGGCATTCTCGATCGTCGGGGACCGCTTCCACCTGCTTCAAACCGAATATCGATTCCCGCTCACCCGCGTGCTTCGCGGCCCGGGCACGGTGCCCGCCTTCTTCGACCGTATGTACGGCTCGCTGTTTTTCGATTTTGGCGACGCGTATTTTGGACCGCTCGATCTGGACGAGTTCCGAAAGGGTGTGGGCGCTGAAATCCTGATGGACTTCACCCTCGGATACGTGCAGGCGTACTCGCTGCGTCTGGGCTTCGCCTACGGCCTGGACCAGGGCGGCGGCGCACAGTTCTACGTCAACTTCGGAAGGCCGTTCTAGGAGGCGCTGGAAGCCTTCGGCGACAGGCTGTCCCGCCCCACCGCACCCACGCCAACGCCTAAACCTCGAGGATGTCGGTTTCCTTCTTGGTGACGATCGTATCGACCTTTTGCGTGCCGCCTTTGACGACCTCTTCGAGCTCCTTGCGCGCCCGATCCGCGTCGTCTTCACCAACATCTCCATCTTTTTGAAGGCTGTCGATCATGTCTTTGGCATCGTGCCGCGCTTTTCGGATTGCGACCTTGCACTCCTCGCCCGACTTACGCGCAACCTTGACCAAATCCTTGCGGCGCTCCTCGGTCAGCGGCGGCATCGGGAGCCGGATGATCTCTCCGTCGTTGGATGGGTTGAGGCCGAGCTGAGCCTCCATGATCGCCTTTTCGATCGGCTGCATTTGGCTACGGTCGAACGGCTTGAGAACGATCATCCGCGGCTCGGGCACCGAGATCGATGCGAGCTGCTTGAGCGGAGTCGGCGAGCCGTAGTAGTCGACACGAAGGCCGTCGAGAATCGCAGGGTTGGCCCGTCCCGCGCGAATCTTTGCCAGGTCGCGCTTGAGAGATTCATGCGCTTTTTCGATTGAAGTTCCCAGGTCTTCTAGAATGTCAGCAAGCATCGCTCTCCCCAATCCGAGCGGAGCTCAGCCCTCCGCGGTGACTAGGCTACCGACGTCTTCGCCCATGACAACCCGTTTAATGTTCCCGGGCTCGGTCAGCTTGAAAACCCGCACCGGCAGATTGTTGTCGCGACAGAGGGCGACCGCCGTAGCGTCCATGACGCCGACCCGCTCCATCAAGAAGCGATCGTAGCTAATCCGCCGCACCATGGTGGCGTCTTCGTGGCGGACCGGGTCCTTGTCGTAGATTCCCTCGACCTTGGTGGCCTTACAGAGCGCGTCGGCGTGGATCTCCATCGCTCGCAGCGCGGCCGCGGTGTCGGTGGAGAAGTAAGGGTTGCCGGTGCCAGCGACGAAAATTACCACCCGCCCCTTTTCTAAGTGGCGTACGGCTCGGCGCCGGATGTAGGGCTCCGCGACGGCCTTGACCTCGAGCGCGCTCATGACGCGGGTGTCGACCCCAGCCTTCTCGAGCCCATCCTGAAGCGCGATGCCGTTGATCACCGTCGCCAGCATGCCCATGTGGTCGGCCGCGGTCCGGTCCATCCCATTGGCGCTGCCCTTGAGGCCGCGGAATATGTTGCCACCGCCGATGACGATGCCGATTTGGCATCCGCTGGAATGGACTTCGGCCAGCTCCTCGCTGATCGCTTTCAGGGTCTCAGGCTCGATGCTGCTGCCGGCAGGCCCGCCGGAAAGCACCTCCCCAGAGAGCTTGAGCAGTACCCGCGTGAGCTTGGCCCCATTCGTCATGACTCAGGAACCTTTTAGCGCCTCAGTCACCTCTGCCGCCAGGTCCGATTTCTTTTTTTCGATTCCTTCGCCGAGCTCGTAGCGCGCAAAGCGGCGAATACTGATCTTCTCGCCGAGTTTCGCGGTGAGCGCCTCGAGGAGGTCACGGATCGTCTTGTCGTCATGCATGATCGACATTTGGTCGAGAAGGCAGGCCTCCTTCTTCCACTTCGCCAGCTTGCCCTCGACGATCTTCTCGACGGCCGCTGGCGGCTTCTCCTTGCCGGTTGCTTTGGCTTCCTCGTCGAGCTGGCCGCGAAAGATGGCCGTTCGCGCGAGGAGCTCGTTCTCGGGGATGTCGTCCTCGCTCACAAAGAGCGGGTTCTCGGCGGCGACCTGCATGGCGGTGTCTTGAACGAACTGCTGAAAGTCCTCACCCCGTGCGACGAAGTCGGTCTGGCAGTTGATTTCGATCAGCACGCCCACGCGCCCTGCGCCGTGAATGTACGCGTGAACCAGGCCGTCGCCCGCGATGGCGCCCGCTTTTTTGGCGACCTTGCTGAGACCCTTCTTCTGGATGATCTCGATCGCCTTGTCTTCGTCGCCTGCGGTTTCACGAAGCGCGTCGCGACAGGCCATCATTCCGGCGCCGGTACGATCGCGCAGTGACTTCACCATGGATGCGCTGATTTCGGACATTATTCTCTTCCTTCGGGAGCTGCTGGGGCGGGACCTCGCCGACGAGCGAATTCGACATGAACGCCTTCACCGCTAGCATCGGGGGCTTGGGCGCCTTCGTGCTGGAGGAAGTCGCGTCGCTGTTGGCTTCCCTCGATGCAGGCGTCGGCGACGCGCGATGCGATGAGCTTGATCGAGCGAATCGCGTCGTCGTTGCCGGGGATGACGAAATCGATCAGGTCCGGGTCGCAGTTGGTGTCGGTGAGCGCGACGATCGGGATGTGAAGCTTACGGGCTTCATTGACGGCAATGTGCTCGTTGTGCGGATCGATGACGAAGAGCACCGACGGGAGGCCATTCATCATCTTGATGCCGCCCAGGTACTTGTCGAGCTTCTCGCCCTCACGGCGGATGGAAAGCGCTTCCTTTTTGCGGAGCGCGTCGATCGTGCCGTCCTCGACCTGCTGCTCGATGTTGCGAAGGCGATCGATGCCGCTCTTCATCGTGCGAAAGTTGGTCAACGTGCCGCCAAGCCAACGGCCGGTCACGTAGAATTGGCCCGAACGCTCGGCCTCCTCGTGGACGATCTCGGCCGCCTGACGCTTCGTGCCGACGAAGAGAACGTGTCCGCCGCGTCCGACGGTGTCAGCGATGAACGAATACGCCCGCTTGAAGAGCTCCGCCGTCTGGTCGAGGTCGATGATGTGAATCCCATTGCGGGCGCCGTAGATGTAGGGGCGCATTCGGGGGTTCCAGCGTTTGGTCTGATGACCAAAATGCACCCCGGCTTCAATGAGGGCCCGCAGGCCAATCGGTAGGTCACCCGACGCGACGTCGGGGCTTCCCAGGGCCGCCAACTCCGGCGCTTCCTGGGGCTGGTGTGTAATTTCAGCCATTGCTCGTTTCTCCTTTCGGTTGAACTGCCATCCCCCCAGACGAACAACCTCCAAAGAGGCACCGGAACGTCTGATCGAGCCGAGGGATGTGATTGATTTCGGAAGCCAAGGCCTCCGGCTTCGGATGAAGCGGCCCAGCTATACCAGGGGGGGCCGGGGGGTGCCAGGCGAGGGGAATAGGGGACGGGGGCCGTGACCGTGGCCGGGTCAGTGCCAGCGTCAGTGCCAGCGTCAGTGCCAGTGCCAGTGCCAGTGCCAGCGTCAGTGTCAGCGTGGGTGGGGGCGAATTATCCTTGTAATTTCGACCAAATCGGCGGCTTGGTGGAGGCTGGGTCGGCAGCGCCGAGGTCGCTGGCGGCGCTCAACACCTTTGCTGTCGCCGCCAGGCCCTCCTGTAAATGAGGGGCCCAGGGTGGGTTTTTGGAACGGGCGGCGCCCTGCTTGGCGCTCGCAGTGGCAGGGTCCGCGGCGTCTGCAAACGGGTCCTCGGGCAGCCCGTCGTAGTAGCTCCTGAAATCTGTGGTGGGAGTGAGTGCTTGGCGGAGGCCGTGTGAGTCGGTGAGCCAGGCCTGCAAGCGCAGACAGGCGTGCTCATGTGAGATGTCGCGTCCGCTTTCGTTGTCGAGGCCGAAGTCGGGCACGCCGAGGCTGTCCTCCCCTTCGATTAACGAATGACAGAGCTCGTGGAGGATCATCTGTGCCAGGCAGTCGTCGGCGTCGAGGGTGCTCGGGTCGCCAATCGTCATGACGCCCTTCCCGTCCGTCGACGCATAGACTTCGGCGGAGCGCGCGACGCGGAAGCCGATGCGGTCGGCAACCGTGAGCCAGATCGCGTCGAGGGGGTCCAGGTAAATGGATGAAGGGTTTCGTTCCACGTCAAAGGAGCTTGTGAAAGCGGTAGTAGAAGTCGTCTAGCATTCGCTGGTGCAAGGGGCGACGCCTCCACCCGTCGAAGGAGACGGGCCGGGTTCGCCCAAGGTCTTCACGGAAACGCTCTTCCATCGCGCCCGCAACCGAAGCATCCTCGACGGCAGCGACGACCTCGAGATTGAAGCGCAATGAACGGGAATCGAGGTTGTAGGTTCCGACCGTGCACCAACGACCATCGATGACAGCGGTTTTGGCGTGAAGGATGGTGCCCTGCCACTCGTGCAGCTGGATTCCGGACTCCAAGAGCCGACCGTAGAGTTTGCGCGCGGCGTGGCCCACCGCTGTCACGTCGCTCTTCCCAGGCAAAATCACATGCACCTCGGCGCCGCGGTCCACCGCCTGAGAAAGCGTGCGACGAATCGGTGCGTCCGGAACGAAGTAGCTGTTGGTGATGCAGATCGACCGCTGTGCGCTCCGGATTTGGTGCAGATAAGCCTGACGGATCGCGCGACGCTCGCGAAAGTAGTGGTTTGCCAGGACGCGCACCCTGCTGCCTTCACCGATGCCCGTATCGAGGGGTGGCCGGAATCGAGGCCGTGCGCTGGTTTGCGGCTCGACGATGCGACGCCAACCGAAGTTGAACACATCGCACATCTGCTCCGCTGCTGGACCTTCGATTCGAATCGTGTCGTCGCGCCAGCCAGCGCCTCCAGCGCTCGCAGGCGCCCACTCGTTGCCGAGATTGACGCCTCCGGTGAATCCGACCTGACGATCGACGACCAGGAGCTTGCGATGGTCGCGGTTGTTGAGCAGCCCGATGCGAAAGCGAGCGCGCCAAGGTGCAATGGGATTGTACTGCTCAACCTCGCAGCCCGCCTCGCGCATCTTCGCGAACATCGCGTTGTCGCTTTGTAGGCTTCCGACGGCGTCATAAATGACGCGTACGAGGACCCCGGCCTCCGCTCTCGCGATGAGCGCGTCGGCGAACTGCCGGCCCACCTCGTCGGACGCGAACCAGTACATTTCCAGCAGAATCTCCCGTTTCGCGTCGGCGATCGCGTCGAGCATCGCGGGGAAGGCCTGTTCGCCGTCGTGAAGCAGCGTCACGTGATTGCCCGCTACCATGGCCTCAAATCCGGCCGTGCCCGCGAAGATTTCGCGCAGCTGATCGAATGTGTCTCGTGTCGGCCCTGAGCTCAGCACGCGGGTTTCTCCTGTGCTATCTTCGCCCCGATGAAAGCCGTACGCTGTCCAATTTGCAAGAAGGACCTTGCCGAACGGGACGAGAACTTTCCCTTCTGCTCGGCGCGCTGCAAGCTGGTCGATGCGGGGAATTGGTTCGAGGGGACCTACAGCGTGGAAACAGACCACCCTGATTCCAGATGGGGAGACAACTGATGAAGTACGTCGTCTTTTTGTTCAGCGGACTCTTATTCATGGCCGCGACCGCTTACGCACAGGACGCGGCCGACTCTGCAACGAATTCGACCGCCGACGCCACGCAGGCGCCCGCCGAACCGACACCGACGTCGGACCCCGCAACGGAAGAAGAGGAAAAGAGGGGCCCGTACTACAAGAAGGTACAAGGTTGGCTGTGGATCGAAGGCGTCGTCGGTCCTTCGTCGTACGATCCCGATGCCTTCGGCAGCATTGGTGGCGCACCGAATGCCCCGAGGGTCCGCGGGCCCGAAGGCGGCTTCGCGGTTGGCACCGCCTTCGGCGGTGGGTTCTTCTTGGGCTGGTTCTATCGGCAAGCGAACTACGGTGAGTACAAGCTGATGAAGACCGGGGTCGAGTTCCAACCCACGATTCGCATCCCGTACGTGCACATCATCTTCCGCGTCGACCTCGGTTTCGCTCGGATGAAGGGCGGCAATCCGTACGGGCTCACCAACATGGACAACGGTGGCATTGTCGCGTCGGGCGGCTTCGGCCTTCGTGTCCCACTCGTTCGCTGGATGTCGCTGTTCGGGACCGTTGATTGGTCGTTTGTCGGTTTGTCGATGCGTGGTGACTTGCCGGGCGGAACCCGAGCGAGCTCCTGGATTCTCGGTCAACAGGTCGGCGGAAACTTCGGCCTCACCTTCCACTTCCTCGGGGTTCGGAAAAACTAGCGCTGGCTAGCGTCATGCACGTGATCGACGAGGGCACGTGCCTGAGCCGGGGTGGCCTGCGGCATGATGCCGTGGCCTAGATTGAAAATGTGGCCGGGACGGCCTGCGGCACTTTCGAGCACTTCGCTGGCGCGCGCGCACATCACTTTGGTCGATGCGAGGAGCGCGGCCGGGTCCATGTTTCCCTGCAAGGCGACGTCGGCGCCGAGGAGCGACCAAGCATCGTCGAGCGAGATGCGCCAGTCGATGCCGATCACGTCACCGCCGGCTTCTTTCATCGCAGGGTAGAGCTCGGGGTTGCCAGTGCCGAAGTGAATCGCGGGCGTGCCTTTGGGAAGCCTGTCGAAAATCGCCTTGCTGTGCGGCAAGACGTAGCGTCGGTAGTCGGAGGGAGAGAGGCATCCGACCCAGCTGTCGAAGAGCTGCACCGCTTGTGCACCGGCGTCGATCTGCGCGACGAGGTAATCGGCGATGGCGCTCGAAAGCCTCGACATGAACGCGTTCCAGAGGCCTTCGTCCCCGTACATGAGCTTCTTGGCTTCGTAGTAGTTCTTGGAGCCTCCGCCTTCAATCGCATACGACGCCAGGGTGAAGGGTGCGCCCGCAAAGCCGATGAGCGGAACCTCGAGCTCCTTACGCGTGGCCCGGATTGCATCCATCACGTACGAGAGCGAGTCGGCTGCATCGATTCGCTCCGGAATGCCGTCGACCTGAGCCGCAGTGCGAATCGGATTCATGATCTTCGGCCCGTGGTCGTCGGTGAACTCGAAACCAATTCGCAACGGTTCGAGGATCAACAAGATGTCGGCGAAAATGATGCCGGCATCGACCCCAAGCTGATCGACCGCCCGCACCGTCACCTCGCAGGCGAGGTCCGGCGATTTGCAGAGCTCGATGAAGCTGACTTTCTCGCGCAGTGCGCGGTACTCGGGCTGATAGCGCCCGGCCTGCCGCATGATCCAAACCGGCGTGTACGGAGTCGGCTCCCGCCGACAAGCCTGCAAAAAGACACTCATCGCCGAGGTGTAGCGCAAAACCCGAAAAAGGGGACAGTCCCCTTTTCGAAGGGGTTAAGCACTTGAGAAAAAGGGGACTGTCCCCTTTTTCTTCACATTGCGATGGGTGGGTCGGTGCGCACGTTTTTGACGAGGGCGCGCACCTCGGAGACGAGAAAGATCGAGCCAGCGACGACGACGAGTCCGTCTGGGCCGGCGGCTCGCTCGGCGCGGGTGACGGCGTCTCGTACGCTCCGGCTCACGGAGCCTTTTCGAATCTTGGCGAAGCGGTGGGGAGAATCGGAGCGAGAGACCCCAGCGCTCGCGTAGACGCGCCGGTCTACCCGACCGTCGAAGGCAGCGAGCATCCGTCGATGATCTTTGTCGCGCATCGCGCCGAACAGAAGCACGACACGGCCGGAGACCTCGAGCTCGTGGAGATATCGTGCAAGGGTCTCGCAGCCGGCCGCGTTATGCGCGGCGTCGAAGAGGAACGAGGGATGCCCGCGGTGCCATTCGAGGCGACCGGGCCACTTGGCGCGTTTGAGGCCCGCGCGAATGTCGGCATCGGAGACATCGAAACCGCGTTCGCGGAGCTCGGTCAAGGCGGCAAGTGCACACGCCGCGTTGTCGCCTTGATACTTCCCCCGAAGCCCGAGTCGGAGCCCGGCCCAACTCTGTTTGCCTACACGCACGGAAAGTGAGCGACCGTCCCAGCTGCTCTCGAAGTCGCGGTCGATCCAACGAAGCGGCGTTCCCACCGCGTGTGCCCGGACTGTGATCGCGCGTCTCACTGCTTTGCCACGCGCTCCCACGACGCACGGAACATCCGGTTTGAGGACGCCAGCCTTCTCGCGTGCAATCTTGGCAAGCGTGTCACCGAGAATGCGCTCGTGCTCGAAGCTGATGTTCGTGATGACCGACACTTCCGGCGTCACGATGTTGGTCGAGTCGAGGCGACCTCCGAGCCCAACCTCCAAAACGACGATGTCGCATTGCGCATCGCGAAACGCCTCAAAGGCAAGAAGCGTCGTGTATTCGAAGAACGTCAGCGGGGGAAGGCGTGTATCGGCTCGAAGCGCCTCGATGCGGCAGGCTGCTTCGCGCTCCGAAATTGGCCGGCCCGAAATGCGCACGCGCTCGACGTATCGCTGCAAATGCGGCGATGCGAATTGCCCCGTGCGGTAGCCCGCGGTCCGGAGAACCGACTCGACCATCGTCGCGACGCTGCCCTTCCCGTTCGTCCCGGCCACGTGAACGTACGGGACTTCGCGCTCTGGATGCCCACGCCGCTCGGCGGCCAGCGCCATTCGCTCCAGCCCCAGCTTGATGCCGCGCGACTCCAGGCTGTAGAGCCATTGCAACGCCTCGCGGTACCGAGTCACCCTGCGAGATACTCGAGCATGCGTGCGACCGTGCTTTGCATCTCCTGGCGCGTGGAGATCATGTCGATCATGCCGTGCTCGAGTAGAAACTCCGCGCGTTGAAATCCGTCCGGAAGTGTTTGCCGAATGGTGTCCTCTATGACGCGCGGGCCCGCAAAGCCAATCAGGGCGCCGGGCTCTGCAATGTTGACGTCGCCCTGAAGCGCAAAGCTTGCCGCGACGCCGCCGGTCGTCGGATTGAGCAGGATGCTGATGAAGGGTGCGCCGGTCGCGCGAAGCTTGCCGCGAGCAGCGACTGTCTTGGCCATCTGCATCAGTGAGAGCGAGCCTTCCTGCATGCGTGCCCCACCGGAACAAGAGAGCAGAACGACGGGCTGCCGGTGCTCTGCGCCGCGCTCCATCATTCGGGTGATGATTTCACCGACGACCGAGCCCATCGAGCCCCCCATAAAACGGAATACGAACACTCCCAGTTGCACTGCGCGGCCGTCGATCCGTGCGGTGCCGGCAAGAATCGCTTCGTTCACGCCGGTGGACCCGCGCGCCAGCTCGACGCGGACCGGGTATGCCTTGGAATCGACGAAGCGAAGCGGATCTTCGGAGACCAGCCCGGTGTCGAGCGCCGCCCAGGTACCCTCGTCGGCCAAGAGCTCGACCCAACGCTCTGCACTCAGGTGGAAGTGAAATCCGCAAGCGGGGCAGACCTCGAGGTTGCGTTCGAAGTCTTCTTTCTTCACGGCGTCGCCGCAGGCATCGCACTTTCGAAAGAGCCCTCCGCCTAGGGTTTTCTTCTCCGATGCGTCCACTCCCGCCTTGGTTTTTGCGAACTCCACCACGGCCTGTGGCTAGCATGAACGACAAGGGCAAGCGACCCCGGTGGACGCGCCCGAGGACCTCAGCGCGCGGCTCTTGCGACGATCGCCGAGAGATGACGGCCAGTTCTTCCGAGGTCGCGCCGGTGCGAAAAAAACTGCGCAGCGTCGGTTCGTGTACACCCACCCACATCATCGATGGCTTCGTCCGGAACCCCGGCGTCTCGGAGTTGGAATCGAATCAGCGCAGCGAGGTCACCGTGCGGCTTCGTGCCTTCCCACCGGACGACCGCTCGGCCTTTCGCGGCGTCTTCCATCTTGCGGGCAACCTCCTCACCGATTTCGAACGCATCGACTCGGATGTGCGGACCGATCGCCACGATGAGCTCGGCGGGGTCGTGTGAAAGGGCGTCGATCGCGCGCCTGACGACCCCGGCGACCGCGCCACGCCATCCAGCGTGCGCCGCGCCCACGTGGCCGCTCGGTGGATGTGCGATCAGCACCGGCACGCAATCGGCTGTTCGCGCGGCAATGCCCACGCCTTCGATGCGCGTGATCAGCGCATCGCCTTCTTCATCGGCAATCGATTCCGTGAGGTCGACGTCTGAGACCACTCGCACCCGAGCACCATGCACTTGTCGCTGCTCGAACAAACGGTCGATGCCAAGCCCCAGGCTCTCCGCGAAGCGGGTTCGATTTTCACGAACGGAGACCTCATCGTCGCCCAAATGGAAGCCCAAGTTGAGGCTGTCGTACGGCGCTGCGCTCACCCCGCCTACGCGCGTGGAAAACGCGTGGCGGAATCCGCACTGATCCAGAAGAGTGGAATGTAGGCCGCACACGATGGCATGTTTAGCATGCCCAAGTCTGGCCAGCGTGCGGCTCGGGCGTATTCGACCCGGACGATTCGTTGCGAAGTCCGCCAATCGCGCTCTCGGGGCTTCCATGTTTTTACTTGGCCGGGTCCCCCACGCCCTCCTCGTCGCAACCCTGCTCCTCACCGCCTGTGGCACCAATGGCGGCAACAATGCCTCGACCCTTCCGCCTGAGCCGCTCAATCTGCGGGCTACAGCCGCGCCCATCGAGCTCGGCTCCCTCGCAGCCGAGTACTACGAAGCGATCGAGTACGGGCCATACGAGGAAGACCTTTTCCACATCTACCTGCCAGAGTCCGACCAGCCTACGCCGTTGCTGATCTACATCCACGGCGGCGGCTTCACAGGTGGCTCGCGCGACACCTCGGGATCCGAAGAGCAGGTTCGGTCGTATCTCGCACAAGGCGTCGCCTACGCATCAATCGACTGTCGACTGCTGAAGTCGCCGGACCCAGACGGCGTCATCAAATCGCTTCAGGGGAGCACGCGGTGCCTCCAGTTCATTCGCAACCACGCTCAGCAGCTCAACATCGACCCGAGCAACGAGGACCCTGTCTTGCGCCAGACGACGGGTGTCACAGCGCTGATCGCGATCGCGACGCAGGCCACGTACGACATCGGCAAGTGGACGACCGTCGTCTTCGAGGAATACCGTTTGAACCTCTTGGAGCTCGCGGACGCACTCAGCTTAGCGCAGGCCCGGCTCGACTTCTATGGGATCACCGACGTCGATGATTTCGAATCGCCAGAGATCGTCGAGTACAGAGCCCGCGTCGATATGCTGGGCCTGATGGATGCCGAGGATCCCCCGTCCTAGGTGGACAACTTCCTCGAGCCAGCTGCTCCTCCCCTGACGCCAGATCTCGCGTTTCACCACGCCGATCACGCTTTGGTCTTGTCGGACCGGGCCGACGAGCTCGGGATCGAATACGTCGCCTACATGAAGGCCCTCGGCATCGAAGACCCAAGCGGCGAGGATTCGCTGGACTTCGCCATGCGGCATTTCGGGCTCTAGACCCCAGCACTTGACAGGCGGCCGCTCTTGACTACTTTCCGCCCCCTGTATTCCTGCGGAAGTGGCGGAACTGGCAGACGCGCTAGACTAAGGATCTAGTGAGGTAAAACTCGTGGAGGTTCGAGTCCTCTCTTCCGCACCCAATCATTTCGGTAGCTTGCGCGATCAGCTCCGCGGTCGTGGGGGCGGCCTCACCGGGACTGGTGAAGAAACTGGTGGGAAATAAGACCGCCTGCGCTTCCTCGAGGTTGGAATGGAGGTACTCCTTGGTGGTCGTGACGTGCTTGTGTCCCATCAGGTATGCGATGCCTATGAGGTTGCCGGTCCTGCCCCACTCCGTGCCGCGACCATGACGGAAGTCATAGATGCTGACCTTGCTGGCGCGGTGTGCGCTGATGCCTGCAGCAAGCGCAGCCTCCCGTAGCGCGTCTCGACAATCGAACTCGGGGAAGATCGTCCCGTCGCAGGGGAACCTCGAGTCGATCGCTTTCCGGGCGCGGTCGGTTATCGGAACGTCGCGACCAAATCTAGCTTTGTCGTTTTCCCCTCGGATGCGGAGCAGACGCGCCCCCGGTTCGTAGTCGTGGGGCGCGCGCAAGCCGAACACGGTGGATGGCCGCAGGCTCGTCTCGCGAACGAAGGTCACGAACTCGCGGACCGGATAGCCTTTGCGCGTGCACTCGGGGAGAGCCGCAATGATCGCGTCCATCTCAGCGGGTGACAGCTTGATGATCTTACGCTTCCCTGATTTGTGCGGCGTGCCTATCGCGCGCTTCGGGACCTTCGGCACTTCGGGCAGCGCGGACAGCAGCTTTCGTTTCTTCATCCAACGGTGTAAGCGCCGCAAGGCACTGAGCTCGCCCCGCAGCGTCGTTGCCTGGACCTGCCCCAGCCGATGCTCTTTGTATTGCTCGATGGCCACCTCGTCGCAGATCCGCTCGGT
>CAVPIE010000020.1:0-19748 GCA_963704865.1 uncultured delta proteobacterium
CCGCGAACGAACCCTCCTCAACTAGCCCACGCTGCGTGCGCTCGAAAGTGCCCTAGGAGGCTTCACGGAGGCGCTCACCGGCCCAATGGGACAGACTGTCCATCGAGGAGCGCTCATGGCAACAAACACACGTCCCCCGGGCGTCGGGGTTCTTGCTGCTCTCGAAGGCGCCGGCCTCATTGCCTGGCACCTCGTTGCGACGCCGTTCGTAGGACGGAAGCGCCTGCACTGGGGCACACGGGAGCTCGAGGCGACCGATCCACTTCCCGGTGACGAGCTGGTTCCAAACCCGAACTGGTCTTACACACTCGGCATCGACGTCGCTGCACCGCCGGAGGCGGTCTGGCCCTGGATCGCGCAGATCGGACAGCGGCGCGGCGGCTTCTACAGCTATCAGACGCTGGAGAACCTGGTTGGTTGCAGGATCCGGAACACCACCGAGCTCCTCCCCGAGTATCAGCATCCCGAGGTCGGGCAAAAGGTCTACCTGCATCCGACGACACCGCCCCTGCGGATCGAAATCGTGGACCCGCCACACGCGCTGGTTTTCTTCGGCTCCCCGGCCGATGTCGGCTCCGAGCAAAGCTGGGGGGTCTCGACCTGGCAGTTCATCGTCCGCCATGGATCAGCCGGCAAGAGTCGACTCCTCACCCGTGGCCGCAGTGATTTTTCCCCGGGTTGGGCAACCAGGCTTGCTTTCGGACGCTACCCCATCGAACCCATTACATTCGTGATGAGCCGCAAGATGCTACTGGAGATCAAGCGCCTCGCCGAGCTAGCGCGCTAGCGTCGCCACGAACGAACCCTCCTCGCCTAGCCCACGGCGCCAATTGACCCAACCCAAGCCTGCCCGCGCGAACCCCCAAAAAACAACACGAAACAACAGGCCGCGCCTGCGCCGTGGTGACGAAGTCACTTTAGGGGGCGGCCTGCTGGAATTCGAACGAAAGCACGCAGCTGCCGTCGGCGCCGACCGATAACCAAGCATGCCCAACCCACTCCTCGAACCCACTCAGAAAGGAAGGTATGCTTTGCCCATGGCCCTGATCGTCAACTGGAACGGCGTCGACGTTCCTGAAGAGCTCAAAGCCCTGAAGAAGGGTCGCTACGTGCTCGTCCCGATCGACGAGCCGCCCGAGATCACCGAAGAGCAAGAGGCCGGCCTCGAGGCCGCGCTTGCATCCGTGCGTGCGGGGCAAGGCCTCTCGCGCGACGAAGCGTACGCCAAGGTCAAAGCAAGCCTCGAGTAATGCGCATCGTCATCGCGCCACGCGCGTTTGATGACCTTGCGGCAGCGGCTGGCTACGTGGCCCGAGACAACCCGGCGGCCGCAGGGCGCCTCGCCGATCGCGTGTTCGAGATCATCGATATGCTCGCCGAAGGCGGCCTCGACGGTCCGCTGACCACGCTCCGCTCTGGCGTCGAAGTCCGAAGCTGGCCCGTCCAACCGCTCCGCATCTTCTACCGGCGGGAAGCTGACGAGTTGCACGTCCTACGCATCTACCACCAATCCCGGCGCCCACTCTGATACCGCAAGGTGATGCAAAAGTGTTACACTATGCAAATGCCCACCCAAAAGAAGCGAATCAACATCACGATCGACGATGCGACCTATGCGGCCATTGAGCGCTTGGCCGACGAGCGCGAGGAGTCGATCTCGCGGACGAGTCTCCGCCTCATCGAAGAGGCCCTCGAGTTCCAGGAAGACCGGCACTTCTCCAAGGTCGCCGACGCGCGCCTCAGAAAGAAGCAGCGGCGAGTCGCCCACGACAAGGCCTGGGATTGACCTATCGCATCGAGTACTTGCGAACCGTCGTCGTCGACGACATCCCCGCGCTCCCCAAGTCCGCCAAACGCCAAATCCGCCGCGCGATCGAAACCAAGCTCACCACCCACCCCTTCGAGCTCGGCAAGCCCCTGCGCTACAGCCTCCGAGGCGCCCGCCGCCTCCGCGTCGGCGACTACCGCGTGATCTACTACATCGAGCCGCCCGATGTCGTGCTGGTCGTGAAGATCGGCCACCGCCGCGAGGTGTACGAAGACTAGAGCCGAGTGCCTCGTTGCATGGTTTTCGTCGAATCCCCAAGAGTGGCCGCGATAGCGGCTACGCGCGAACGCCTTGGACGACCCGGGGAATGTCGCCACCAAAAATCATCCTGAGCGCCGCCGGGGCATCGTAGCGGTGCCGTTCCAGTGCCGATTGAAGGACCTCGATCTCCACCGGAGCGTTGCATATCCGGTGGAGATACCGAGCCAACGACGACGGGACGCTGGTCACCGAGCGCGGCTGCAATTCATGTTCGAGTCGTTGGAGCTGCGACGCGAAGCCGATATTGGGAAGGACTTGAAACCGCTTCGATCGAACTCGACAGAAGGCATCAAAGAAACTCACGCCCTCCGTTTTCATCAGCCAGGCGATGACGAGGGTTGCCGATCGGCTGACGCCGACTTCACAATGGACGAACAGCTTGGCCTTTGGATCTCCGGCCGTCGCAGCCGCTGCGAACTCGAAGAACTGCGAAAACGTCCCTGCAATATCCTGATGCATGCCATCGTGGACACCGAGAAACAGATGATGAAAGTCCTGCTGTAAGAACGCCATCTGCGAACGTTCATCCTCCATCAGGCAGCTCACCACGTGGGTGACTCCGGCCCCCTTCAGCTCCTGAACGCGCTCTCGGTTCGGTCGGGCGCCCAGATACAGAGTCCGAGTGATCGGACTGAAGAAGCGCTCACGCAGGTCTACAGAGAAATCCAGTCCAAGACCGAGCCGTGAGAGCACACGGTCCGCGAGCTTATCGAGTAGGGCCTTCATGGGGGGTCTCGTCGTGAGTCGAGTCGCCTATCGCAATACCACAAACCTCCGAGTGACGAACGCCTCGGAAGCAGGCGAGGGTGACCCCATCCTCCTCCTCCTCCACGGCTTCCCAACCAGCTCCCACCTCTACCGCAACATCCTCCCGACACTGGCCAAAACCCACCGCGCCATCGCCCTCGATCTCCCGGGCTACGGCCTCTCCGACAAACCCCCTTCGCCCGCCGCCATCATCAAGGACACTGCTCATCGAACTGCGTGCAGTCGGGGGGCACACAGTACGTGTACATCACGTTGGCGAGCTCGTTGTTGCTGAAGCCCGCGCAGTCGGTCGCCAGACTGACCGTGCAAGTCTGTTCGCTGTAGTCCGTGTAGCTCACCCCGACGTACCAGCCCGAGATGTTGCTGTTCAGAATCTCGGCGCCGATGTTCCCCGATTCATCGAGGCAGTAGAGCTCCATGCCACTATGCCGCTCGCTGCCCGTGAACGTGATCGTCGAATCGTAAATGCCGACGAAACCGTCCCCGCCGCCGGGCCATTGAGAGAACTGAACACCGTCCGCCCCCGAGCTCTCGACCGTGACGTTGCAAAGAATGAGGTCCTTCGCAGCAATCGCAGTGACGCCCCAAAACTCACCGGCATCGATCGTCATGTCGCGCAGCGTCGCCGTTCCGACGGTCGTCAGGCCAACCGAGCCGAATTCGTTTCCGCGCATCCGCAGCGTCGTCTGTCCTCGGCCCGCGCCCGCGAGCGTCACGTTTCTGACGAGCACCTGGGTGTCCCAATTCCCGACGCGCTCATCCTCCGGCAGCGGCCAGGTTCGGATGGGCGGTGTAAAGGTCCCCGCCGGCAACTTCACGACCGAGCCTCCCGGCGCCGTGGTCAGCGCCGCGTAAAGCTCTTCTTCGTCTGTCGCATCGATGACATTCGACGGCAGAGAGCCGCATCGGTCCGCCACCCAGGCCTTGACGTCGCCGACGGTCGCCGGCGTGCTCGTCGGGTACGTCCACTCCGGGTCGACGACCAGCACGATCGCTTCCTTGTTTGGATCGAAGTCCATCGTCACGTCCCCGTGCTCCTTCGACAGGTCACGCACGGTGTCCATCCCCACGAAGTCACCACTCCCCGCTTCGATGATGACCACGCGTCCGTCCAACGCTCTCGATGTCTTCGGGAAACGAACGTGCAGCGCCCCGGTCAGGTCGAAGTTGGTGAGCTTGGTCACGTGGGCCGTCAAAGGCGGCACGAGCGTGAACTGCGCGACCGTCGGGTTGTCCTCGGCGTCGCCCGTCGAATTCGGCGCCGTTGAGGTACGACGCGCCATGTTGGCATCCACCTCGGCGAGAACCCACTTCGGCCCATGGAGACGCGGGCGCGTGGAGTCGTCCGACCAGAGCTCGGCCGGCTTGGTCTCCTCCTTATCGTAGTCCTTCAGGTACCGCGCGTTGTACACGAACTCGAGGAAGTCCGCGTCCGACCACTTTTGCTTGAACGAAGTCAGGAAATCCACCCAGTCCAGGTTCTCGATCGGCCCCTTGCTGCCGATGCCCCCCGTGTGTGTGAGCGAGAACTGGTCCTCTAGGATCGTCTTGATGATCCCCGGGTTCTTCGCTTCGGCCCACTTCCAAAACGCCACGGTTTGATAGGTGTCGGTCGGCGAAGCCTTGTTCGTGAGCGCCGTCAGCGGCTTCCAGAATCGCTCCTGTTTTGGAGCGAAATAGTAATCGTCCAGGCCCGCGATCTCGTCGAAGACCTCGTCCATTGCCCAGCTCGCCGTGCCCTCGGCAAACCAGCCGTCCTGATCGAAGTAGAAGAGCCCCGATGCACGGTTGCGGTGCATGTTCTGCACCAAGTGAAAGTACTCGTGCGCCACCGCCTTCTTGACGCGCGCGGCGGTCTCGATCGCGTAGCTCAACTCGATCAGGTCATGCTCGACCACGTTGACCGTCCCCGCCACGCCTGGCTTGAGCTTCGTCACCGAGACCACGATCGCTTCGGGTCCGAGATAGCCCTTGCCGAGGGCAAACACCGCGTGCGCCATGTTGAGCCCTTCGCGGACCGCCGTCTGATACGCGTCCCGGCTCAACTTCGTGGGCTGGTGCGCGAAGCTCGTCACGATCAAAGGTGACGCCACCGCTTTTTCAGCGACTGCCTCCTCCCGCGCCACGTCGAGGGGTGCGGCCATCCTCACCAACTGCATCCGGCGGTGTCCATAGATGTCGCCGCGGGCCGTCCCATCGGGATCCACGCGCGTGACCGGCAGCAAGTGGTAGTTCGCGAGCAGGGCAGGGCTCACCAGCGAGTCGAGCTCGTCCGCTTCGGGATGCGGCCGGCTCAGGTTGCGCACCAGCCAGGCCAGCTCACTGGCGTCGAGTCCGACTGCTTGCGGATCCTTCACCGCAATGTCCATCGGCGTAGTCGACTTCAAGGGCATCGAGACCTCGAAGGCGCTCCCAAGTGCCTCGAATCCATCCGCCTCGAACTTCCGTTCGCTCGCCGGCTCCATCGACGGCAACTCGGTCACTTCGACGGTCATGGACTCGGTCACCGTCCCCGCCGGCACAGTCACCGTGCACGCACCCTGGGACACTGCGCCCCCGTCCGCGCCAATCGTCGCTACGCTCTTCGGCTGCGCCTCCGCCACCACGGTGACCGAGTCGCTGGTGGTCGAGCTCCCGTTGGAAACGGTCACCGAGACCGTATGCGTGCCGGCGGTTTCGAAGACATGAAACGCCCGCGTCGTTCCGTCGACAGGCCCGTCTCCAAAATCCCAAGTGAACGTGAGCTCTTCAACGCTCAACGGCACCCCCGAGTCGATGACCACCTCGCAGGGCACGTCGCAGACCTCGGGGTCCGCAAACGCCTCGGCATTCGGTAACGGCGACCCGCCGCTCCCGCCGTTTCCACAGCCCGGGAACCAGGCCCCCAACAGCAGAAGCGCAAACCACACACTTAGAGGAACACGCATGAGGGAACCTCCCATGCGACAACAGAGCAAGCTGCCGTGCCAGGCAAAACCAAAGGAAAACCTAGGTTTTCGCAGGTGAAGGGGCGCAGCCTTTTCGCCCCCCCGCGATCTCGCGAGAGACCTGCGCCTCCCTCCGCTCGACGTCGCGTGCAACTACGACGTGTTCGCCGAAGATCGTTCGGCAGGCCCCAGGGTAGAGCCCAGTGACGATTGCAGGGCAAGCAGGCATCATCGCACGATGACCGAGCCCTCCTCCCACTACACCACCGTCAACTCCCTCCGCCTCCACTACCTAGAATCGGGCACCCCCGATCCGAACGTTCCCCCAATCCTCCTCCTCCACGGCTTCCCAACCAGCTCCCACCTCTACCGCAACATCCTCCCGACACTGGCCAAAACCCACCGCGCCATCGCGCTTGATCTCCCGGGCTACGGCCTCTCCGACAAACCCCTCGACCTCACGTACGACTACGACTTCTTCACCGACGTGCTCGATTCCTTCCTCGACGCCCTAGGCATCGGGGAGACCAACCTGGTCGTGCACGACCTAGGCGGCCCCGTCGGCCTCTACTGGGCCATCCAAAACCCAGGCCGCGTTCCCAAGCTCATCATCCTGAACACCCTGGTCTACCCGGAAACATCCTGGGCGGTGAAGCTCTTCCTCATCGCGATGAAAACTCCCGGCCTCCGCGACTTCCTCGTCAGCCCCAAGGGCCTCGTCGGCACCATGCAATTCGGCGTCGCCAACAAGGCCCGCCTCAACCGCGAAGTACTCACCCCCTACACCGCTCCATTCGAAACCCCCGCCGCGCGCAAAGCCCTCATCAAAGCAGGCTCCGGCCTCGGCACCCGCGGCCTCGCCAAGATCGCCCGCGAGCTCCCCAGCTATCAAACAACCATCCGCCTCATCTACGGCGAAAAAGACCGCGTCCTCCCCGACGTCGCCAAAACCATGGCCCGCCTAAAGCGCGCCCACCCCGAAGCCGAGCTCACCCCCCTCCCAAACTGCGGCCACTTCCTCCAAGAAGACGACCCCGACCAAGTCGCCAAGCTCATCGCCGAGTTCTTGAACCGGTCCTAGCGACCAACCCTCTCCGATTAGGCGCCACCGCCCACCGCGCCATCGCCGTCGTCTAGCTATTCCCAGTGTGGAAAGTTGCTCGCCGCCTTGGCATCGGCGAGCAGTCTCGAGTTTCGCGCTCGGTCATCTCCCTCTGTTAAGAGAGCTGACTCTTTCGTTTCGCGCAGGAGGTCTGCTGCGCTTTGAACGTCGTCTCGGCAGTGATCGAGGAGATGTGTGTCGTAGATGCCCTGTTTTCGCAACTCGTCGGTCTTGTCAACCAGCAGCGTGTGAATCTCGTGTACCTGATTGACGAACCCTGAAAGGCCTCGTTGAAGATCGAGAGGCTCGTATGCAAGCTCGTAGCCCTCATAGAAGTGCTCCTTGAGGTATTTCCACGCACGTCCGTACTTATTGTCGGCCAAGATGAAGACCACGCGCTTCATCCGGGCGACGAGGAGAGTGCTGGCGCACATCGGGCAAGGTTCGAGCGTCGTATAGCATGTCGCGCCTTTGCGAAGAAACGCGCCGGCGTCCGCTCCGGGCGCCATGAACATGTGGCTGCGGTAGTAGCCCTCCATCGTCATGTCACGGCCGCGTGGCCGTTTTGCGTTCACTCTCGCGACGGCTGCTCGCAGCGCCCGCTGCTCACCGTGCTCGAGCGGGCTGCTTTCCGAGTGGATTGCGTTCCTACCGATTCCAAGTAGCTCACCGTCCTCGTTGTCAACCACACTCGCTTGAATGTTCAGCCCGGCGAAGTGGGTGGGGGCCGGAGGGCGCTTGTCCTTTGGTTTGGGTTCGACCGGAATCGGCGGATCGAACTGAAGACTCACTCTCGCCATGAGAGCCAGAAACGCGATGCAATCTCGCTCGGCGCGCAGCAGCTGGTCGACTTTCTTAGGCAACGAATTATCCTCCTGCAGCCCCCACGAAATTGGGAGTCCAGCTCAAACCCTGTCCTGCGGCGGAGACGGACTCACCTTGGCCGGCAGCGACGCATGAGACGCAATGAAGTCACCAACCCTGCTCCAGAGCAGGCCAAAACGCGCGTCGTTGAACTCAGCGCCCGATCGTACCCAGCCGGGACTTCCGTGTCGTCCGCCTGGGTGTGGGGGTAGTGGCCCACGCAGTCGAGGTGGTCTGACGCCAACACGCCCAGGATCTCGCCGTAGGCCTGACTCCGCGTCGGTACGATCCCGTCGCTACTCCAGTCACCGATGTCGAGCTCGCCAACGTCCAGGCCGCGCGCCGATCTGCATCGTAGCGCTTGAAGAGCGCATCGTCCTTGCCGGCATACGGATAGTCGGGATTCTTGCGTGCGACCAGGTACCACGCAGCCCAGAACAACAGTGTGCTCGTGATGAGGAACACGTCCCATGTATTGATCATGTAGCCGGGCTCTTGCGTGCCCGTGATGATCGACCCGTAGTGAACGCTCGGCCGGTCGACGAGAAGCGCGTCCGCCACGTCCATTCCCTCTTGGGTGAGGTTCCGGAGCGCACCGACGTCCGCACCCGCCTGCTGAATGTATTCGATGAGCGATTCAGGGGGCTTCGAGAGCACCTTCGCTACGATCCACCTGAGGAACGAGTCTTTGTAGAGGTAGGGTGTGATGATCGAAGTAGCGCCCTTGGCAACCCTGAGACCTGCCGCGAGCAACTTCACCGCCGTGGGGCCGTCCAACACGTCATGGGTACCCCGCAAGAGGCGGTCAAACGCAACCCGCATGGCCGCGTTGGCGATTGGCGTCCCGCGATGCGGAGTAGCCACGCTCACGGCGCTCCGAGTCTTCTCCAGCGCATCGCGAAGATTCTGCATCTCGTCGGCGTCGAGCTGGTCTTGCTCGTCGAGAATCCCGCCAGCCATCAAATCCTCACCGCTTTCGACGGTGCTGTCAGGAGAGAGCAGCAACCGAATATCGAGCCCGCCCGTACTATGCCCGATGAAATGCACCGACTTCGCCTGCGGCGAGTGCTTCGTCGCGACTTCTTTGGCCAAATAGGCTGTTCGAAGCCGCAGCGACCCCGCCGGCGCCCTGAGGTCCACCGCATGCAGCTTCGCCTGCACGCCGCGCGCCTCTAGCTCCTTACAAAGGACATCCGCGACGTCGATGAAATAGGGAAGGTCCCCCAACTGCTGAAAGCCGAGAAAACCCGGCACCAGAAAGACCTCAACGAAATCTCGATTCGTGCCCATGACACCACCTCCGTGAGCAAGTCGACACCGTCATTTGACAACAATCGAAGCAACAACCGTGCCACGGATCCCTGCACGACCACGGCCTGGGGATCTCTCGCGTGACGCTGGCACAGCCTGTGCACACCAAGTCTCTCAAACGGACGAGGTCCGAGGAGGAAATTTAAATGTGTGTGTCCAAATCGAAGACGACTCAAACTACGTCTTCAGGCGTATCGAGGATCGCGAAACTGGGCTTGGCCGTCGCCACCATGTCTGTCGTGATTGTGTTGATGCAGGGCCGCGCGCAAGCAGAGCATCCGCCCTGTCTGAGCGTGCCTGCGGTAACTATGGAGCACACGCCTGAAACCGTAGCGGTATGCTATGGGGTCAAGGCCAAGGCTGGCGACGGCGTCAAGGCTGAGGCTTGCGATGAGGTAAAGGCTAAGGCTGGCTACGGGGTCAAGGACGGAAGGGTTCGCCTCATTGGGTCTTCCACCACGGAGATCACACTGCGCGCAGCCGTCTTCAACACAACCGGGAAGAGAAAGGTGCCGTGGACGCACTTTTCAGTCCTCTACAAGGATCCCGATGGTCCGGGGGAGATCGACACACGCAAGCCAACAGAGCCTGGCAAGGAGCCAACGAGGACCAACCAAGCGCGAGTCCATGCCGTGCTGAAGTACATCGATCAGTCGGGATCGCCCCCGAAGAAGGTCGTGGAGTTGGATTCGAACAAAGCAACGGCCGACGACGAGGCAAGCCTCAAGAAAACGAGGCACATGCGCGTGCAGATCCCCGAGGGCAAGCTCAACTTCGAGAGGAACTACTACTTTGTCGAAATCGTGCTGACTCGCGAAGGCACTGACGAAAACAAGCACTACCCCGACGTTCTGGGGTTTAAGCTTTGTGAGCAGTTCAAATAGGCACGCGCGCGCTAGTCGATGTCGCCCGTGAGTTTGTCGAACGGTAGTGTGTATGAGGTCGTTACCGTCCATGTGAACTTGTTCTCAAACTCGGGACTGGAGATGACGTCCTCGGCGACCGCGGTGTAGCCGATTTTGCCTGTGAACTTCCACGCATCGATCGCCCAACGCGCGTCCCTTTTCAGATAGCTAGCGGGGTGGATCGCGGCCCAGAAATCCCGAAACCACTTCTTATCAACCCAGCCGCCTTCGATGCCCCACTGGAAGCCGGTGTCGTCGATTATGACACTGAGACCACTTTGGAACGACTCGAAGTTGTTCGTGAAGGTTCCATAGGTCTTCGCTTGGAGCTCGCCGAAGAACCAGTGCGTGGCCCGGTTCTTCTTCAAGTGGTACTTGTCGTAATCGTCCCTGTACGCGATCTGTGTGTTGATTTGCTCATAGCATGCGGGGTTTTCATCGCGAAGCTTGAGCGTGGGCGCCAGCTCGTACGTGTCGAGTTGGCAGTCAGACTCAGAGTCCGCAGCCGCTGACCCCGAAGCGAAAACAATCGCGAGCAGGACGCCAAGTCCCGCGTACTTAGAGATTGAAAACATAGTCCTCTCCCTTCGGACTCTGCGCGCAGCAAGACCCATGCCGCGGACGAATCGGACCGTTACGCATTCCGAACCGACGGAAGCGACCTTCGATCACGCGCACATTGCACAGACGCACGCTTGCTTGGCTGCGCAGACCCTGCGCGAAAACGCAGACCTTGCGCCCACGATATTGCGAACCAGCGCGCAAGGAGTGGAGCGCACGAAGCCTTGAGCAAGAGTTTGCGCGCGAACCGCCTCGGTGTTCGCATCGACACAGCACGGCACAGATATTGCTGCACATCTCAACACACTTGAGGAGCTCAATCCTCTAAGCGGAAGGGAGGCAGGTTGATGCCGAGAAGCTCAGCTGTGAGAGTTCTTGCGCTCGCTGCATTGAGCCTGGCCTTTGGTTGCGCGCAGAGTTCCGAGGAGGCGCTTCGCGATGTCCTGAGCGCGTCGCCGGATTCGCCGCAAGGTTGGGTCGAGCTTCTTGAGGTTGCACGCGACGAGCTCGAAGATGAAGAAGAGGAGGCGCTCGCCACGGAGATAGGGTTTGCGCTCCGCACCGCTCGGGCCACGGTAAGCGGTGCCTCGCCGTGCACGACGCAGCAGGCCGAACAAAGGATCCGCAGGATCGTCGAGGATGTCCTCGATGCCCGGAGGCACGGCGAGAGCACGATCCTCCCCGTGGAGCCGCTCGTCTGCCAGATCGATCCACCCTGGCTCGCTCCTGAGGCGGACACCGTGGTCTGGCAAGAGGGTCAGATCTCGGGCCATGACTTCGATCGCACCGATCTCACGGGTGAGCAGATGCAACTCTATCTCTTCACTTCGTCAAGCGCGGGTCAAGACCTTAGGCACGTCGAGTGGCCGCCCAATGCCCCCGCCGCATTTGAAGCGACGATCGACCTCTGGTCCGTCGACCAAGATTTCACCGATGATTCTGAATACAAGCACCTTGAGCTCTGGTGGGGTGGGGAGCGCCTCCGGACCATCTACATGGCAGGCCCCGACGAGGACGGCAGCGTTCCGATTCCCTCCGATGCGCGCTTGTTTTCGTTCATGCCCACTGAGCAATCGGGGGATGACCGAGATTTCGAGGGGGCATGCCGAATCGAGGCCAGCGCTGAGGTCATGATCAAACCTACGGACGATACGAAACTAGTTCTCCAACTCCACATGCACGCCGTCGAAGTGGGCCGCGGCACGACGACGGTCATGGGCGACTCCGACTTGGATGACGCGACGCTCGTCGTCTTCGAGGCCCCACAGGGCTATCGCATCGAAGAACTACTCAGCGAGAATTCCACCGACTGCGCCAACTACACAGACGAAGACCACGACGTGGACTTCCCTCGGGACACCTCGGTCTGCAGCCAAGGCCTCGTCAAGCAATGGCGATTCCTCGGAGACACCGACGGAGACGAAGCAGGAACCCGCTCGAGGATGAGCGTCACACTCGAGGACCTCGAAGTCCACCTTGTTGGGGATTAGCCTCGAGAAATCGCCCGCGAGCTCACCGCGCTCCCAAACTGCGGCCACTTCCTCCAAGAAGACGACCCCGACCAAGTCGCCAAGCTCATCGCCGAGTTCCTCAACAACCAGCAGCCGACCTAGTCAGCGTCCCCGAAGGCACAATCGCCCCTTCGGAGCTCTAGGAAGTCGACATGGCGCGCAGTTCCGCGCAAATGGGGAGCTGTGAGTACCCCGACGCATCACGCCCGACGAGCTCGGGGCCTCGTTGCCTTGGTTGCTGTCCTGGTCGCTGTGCTGGCCACGACGGCGCTCAGCTCAGCCTCGGCGCAAACCGTAGCCGAACCGTCGGTTCGCGTATTTCCGCGGGTGTCCCTTTTCGCGCCGCTCTCGGCAGACCCTCGGTGGCCAAGGTTCACGATCGGGTACACCCGCTACTTCGGTGATTCACAGTTTACGCATGTGGGCACGGCCGACGCAGGCGCGTCGATCGCCATCGTTCAGAAGCATAACCGCCGGGGCAGCTGGGAAATCGGTATTCAGGGCGGGATCTTTTCGATCTTCGATTTCGGCGCTCCCTCGAACGACCTGGTGAATGCCGACTATCTCGGGGGCCTCACCTTTTCATACGCGCTCGACTCGCTCGTCTTCCTGGCTCGGTTCTTCCACCAAAGCTCCCACCTCGGCGATGAGTATCTTCTGAACAACGAAGTCGAGCGCATCAATCTTTCGTTTGAGGCGCTTGACGTCATGCTCTCCTATGTTCCGCGACCATGGGCGAGGGTCTACGGAGGCACGGCCGTCATCGTTCGCGTCGAACCATCCGATCTCGACCGTTGGTCGCTGCATGCTGGCGCTGAGGTTCGTCCGATAACCTCCACGACCCATGTTCCCGTTCAGCTCCTCATGGCCGTCGACCTCCAGTCCTGGCAACAGAACGATTGGGTCCCCGACCTGTCCTTCATTGCGGGCGTAACGCTCGATCCAATCGGAGAATCGAGTTACCGCGTCGACTTCCTCATCCGCTACCACATCGGCCGCTCCCCCAATGGGCAGTTCTTCACCGAGCGAATCCAGACCCTCGGCCCGGCGGTCCAACTCTACTTCTAGCGGAGAGGAGAGGCGATACCCCCGATAGCAGATCCGAAAACCGCCGCGTCGCAACGGCGCTGTAGTCACCGAAAGTTCTACACGCTCCAGATGTTGCCCTCGGCGTTCTTGGCAAAGCCGCATGCGACGCGTTCGTAGCTCGGGTTGCCCATATTGACGTAGTGCAACGGAAGCAACATCCCCAAGCGCCGCAAGCGCCACGAACGTCGCCGCCCTCGGTTTTCAGCTCGAGCTCAGAGCCGACATCCCAAACGACGCGGTCAAGCCGCGCAAAAAAGGAGCCGCCCCAAGCACACACCAAAAACAACAGGCGGCGCGGCCAGGACCCCTAGCCGCCCTCCGCGGTTCCATGCTAGCCACCCCGCATGCATCGTACCGCTCCGCTTCTCAGCTTAGCCTTTGCCATCGCCCTCGCCGGTTGCAGCAAAACCACCACCGAGCGGCTGCAGCTTCCACCGCTCGACGCGGTTCCTGAAGTGAAGCTCGAGCGCTACCTCGGCACCTGGTACGAGATCGCGAGCTACCCGCAACGCTTCCAAGAGGGCTGCACGGGCACGACCGCTACCTACACCCTTCGGAGTGACGGGGAGATCGACGTCCTCAACAAGTGCCGCAAAGGCGACCTCGACGGCCCTGAAGATGTTGCAGAGGGAAGGGCGCGCGTCGTCGATCGTACGAGCAACGCCAAGCTCGAGGTGTCGTTCTTCCGGCCATTTTGGGGTGACTACTGGATCATCGACCTCGGGCCCGATTACGAATACGCCGTCGTCGGACACCCGAGTCGCGACTACCTCTGGATTCTCAGCCGCACCCCGACGCTCGACGCCGAGATCTATGACGGCATCCTGACGCGACTCGAAGAGATGGGATACCCGCTCCAGCGGTTGCAAAAGACCTTGCAGCCAACTGGCTCGTGAGCGGCCGACACAGCGGCCTACCCAAGGCGGCAATGGCAGCCGCGCCACCCAAAGTCGTGCTGGTGGTGAAGATCGGCCATCGGCGCGAGGTGTACGAAGAGTAGGGCAGTGCCGTGGCGCGATGCCCATCGCCCCATCATCGCCTGCGTGTTGTAAACTCACCCCGTGACCACCAACCCCTTGTTCACGAGCCCCGAGGCGAAAGCGTTCTATCAGAGCCGCGTCGCTTCCTTTGGCTTGAGCATCGCGGCCGCGGGGGCGATTGGCTTGGTCTTTCGGATCGTCATCGGGCTGGCGTCCGGGACGCTGCACGAGAAGTTGGGCGAGCCGGGTTTCTGGCTTCACGCGTCGGCCATCGTTCCGTGCTTGGCGATGTGGCTCATCTGCCGCGGCGGCCCGCGGCCGCTCCCGACGGTGGTCACCGCCGAGACGATGGGCCTGCTGTTCGCCTCGGTGGGCTACATCGGCATGGGCATGACGATTCCGCCGGAGGTTGGCGCCGATGTCATCACGGCGTTTGCGCTCTCGTTTGCCCTCTTCTCGCGCGCGGTCTTCGTGCCGAGCACGGCGGGACACACCGCCATGTTGGGTCTCCTCATCGGCGTCCCGCTCGTCGGCATGATGGCCCTGCACTACCGCGACGTCGACCCCGCGATGTGGCGCATGGTCGGTTACGACACCCGTGGTTTCGAACGGAGCACCATCATCATCTCGACCGCCCTGATGACGACCATGTGGTGGACGCTGACCGTCGGTCTGTCGAGCATCGCGTCGTACGTCATTCATCGCCTGCGAAGCGAAGTGAGCAGCATCCGAAGCCTCGGCCAGTACCAGCTCGAGCACAAGCTCGGAGAGGGCGCGATGGGCGTCGTCTATCACGCGACGCACGGCATGCTCAAGCGCCCCACGGCGGTGAAGCTCCTGCGGCCCGAGCTCGGCGGCCGCGAGGTGCAGGACCTCTTTCGGCGCGAAGTGCAGCTCACGGCGACGCTCAAGCATCCGCACACCATCACGATCTACGACTACGGCCGCACTCCGGAGGGTTTGTTCTACTACGCGATGGAGCTCCTCGACGGCGCAAGCCTTCAAGACATCGTCGAAGCCACCGGGCCTCAACCCGTGCCGCGCGTCGTCCATGTCCTGCGCGATGTCGCCCTAGCGCTCGACGAAGCTCACGCGGTCGGGCTCATTCACCGCGACGTCAAGCCGAGCAACATCATGCTCACGCGGCAGGGTGGGTCCGACGATTTTGTCAAGGTCCTCGACTTTGGGCTCGTGAAGCGCATTTCAGACGCGGACGACTCCGAGACGACCGACACCCGTTCGATCCAAGGGACGCCACAGTACCTGAGCCCCGAGGGAATCAACACGCCGAGCGAGGTCGATGCGCGAAGCGACCTCTATTCACTCGGCGCAGTCGGCTACTACTTGCTCACCGGCCGCCCCGTCTTCGAAGCCGACACCGTATTCGAGCTCTGCAGGCAGCAGGTGGAGGCCGCTCCTCCCCCCATGAGCGAAGCGCGCGGCGAGCCCGTCCCAGAGCCGCTCGAGCAGCTCATCCTCTCCTGCTTGGCCAAGAACAAAGACGACCGACCCACGTCGGCAGACGCACTCGCCGACGCACTCGACCAGCTCGACCTCCCACCGTGGACGCGAGCCGATGCCGAACGATGGTGGCAGCGCTACGGGCCTCTAGTCGAAGACCAACGCGACTCGATCGTCCCCCGAATCACAGGCCACACGATGAACGTGGTCATCGAAGAGCCCTGGTTCGAAGGCGCCGACAGCGCGCCTCGCAACGGCTAGCCACCCTCCGCGGTTCCATGCTAGCCACCCCGCATGCATCGTACCGGTCTGCTCCTCACCTTGGCCTTTGCCATCGCCCTCGCCGGTTGCGGCGAAACCACCACCGAGCGGCTACAGCTTCCACCGCTCGAGGCGGTTCCTAAAGTGAACCTCGAGCGCTATCTCGGAACCTGGTACGAGATCGCGAGCTACCCGCAACGCTTCCAGGAGGGCTGCACGGGCACGACCGCCACCTACACCCTGCGGAGCGACGGCAAGATCGACGTGCTCAACAAGTGCCGCAAAGGCGGCCTCGATGGCCCTGAGGATGTTGCAGAGGGAAGGGCGCGCGTCGTCGATCGCACGAGCAACGCCAAGCTCGAGGTTTCGTTCTTTCGGCCGTTTTGGGGCGACTACTGGATCATCGATCTCGGGCCCGACTACGAATACGCCGTCGTCGGCCACCCAAGCCGCGACTACCTGTGGATTCTCAGCCGCACTCGAACACTCGACGATGACACATACGCCGCGATTCTGAGCCGACTCGAGGACAAGGGATATCCGCTCGAGCGGCTCGGGAAGACAAAGCAGCCTGCTAGCTAGGTTTTCGCGCTCAACCACGGCGTAAGCTCGCGCGCCCAGACGGTGGCTGGACCTCGACGAGAGGTCTACGAAGAGTAGGGCACCCCGGCGCGGTACGCTGGGCCACAGTGCTGACGGCTTTCCACGCGGAGCGCACACCCTGCGGACGACAAAGCCAAAGTCCGCACACGCCAGCTCCCGACCTTCGTCTAGTTGCTACGGGCAGGGCTCGGTGCCCTCGTCGTTTTCCTCGCAGCCTCCTTCGCAAGTCGCGCTTTCAAACAGTGCGCCGATCGTATCTTCGTTGTCCTGCGGGTCCGTGACGGTCACCTCGAGCGACTCCAACCCGGTGAAGAGGTCGCAGTTGAGCGTTTCCGTCACCGGCGACGAGGTCGATGTAATACTGAAATTGTCGCAGTACTGCAGGGTGCCCGTGTACGTCAGTGTCTCTCCAGTTGGGTCATCCGCGTCCTTCGCGCTCACGGTGACCCGGAGGGTCGTAGGCCCGTCGCCCGTGCAGTCCTGCCCGTACTCCCACTCGACGTAGTCAATCACCGGCGAGTTGTCACCAACCATGCCGCCTGTCCCAGCCGTGCCGCCTGCGCCAGCCGTGCCGCCTGCGCCAGCCGTGCCGCCCGTGCCGGCCGTCCCGCCCGTGCCAGCCGTCCCGCCGGTGCCGGTTTCCTCTTCCGTGTCGTTACCGCAGCCGAGGACGCACGCCATGCTCGCCGCCAAGACTCAAGCGAAACCCTTTGCTGAACCACGCATCACAACCTCCCTGGTGTTCAAGAGCTCGACCTCTACACCGATGCATCCCACATGGGGTCATCATCCGCCGCCTTTCCATACGTAATTCTTTAGCGATCTCGCCTCTGCTGCGCCGCGAGTTCGAGGCTGTTCCGCGAAACAACGAAACGCAAAACCGCCCAAGTCAGCGAAAGTTCTGTACGCTCCAAGTCTCACCGTCCGCGCTCTTCGCAAATCCGCATGCGACGTGCTCGTAGCTCGGGTTACTCATGTTGACGTAATGGCCGTGCTTCGAAAATCGCTTGCCGGGCCCTTCGTCCCACATGGCTTGGAGGCATCCCCCGATGGCGTCGCTCTTCGAAGGCCATCCGGGGCACTCGTTTTGCGCCATGCCTTTGGGTTTGCAGATTTCGCTGTTGAAGCCCGCGTGAATGCCTCGCTTGCTGTCGTGCTTCGCGTGCTTGTTCGCGCATGGCTCGCCGCCCTTCCAACGTCCGAGCGGCGGCAGGCATTGGCACTCCCAACGCAGCTGGTTGATTCGGGCGACACAGTCTTCATGGGGGTTCCCGGTGCTCGGCAGCGGAGCCGGCGCGCAGTTCGCGCGTGGCTGGCTCAGCGGCCCTTTGCGGCAGCTTTTGTTAGACGCCGGGTCGCCGCCGGAACCAAACGCGTCCGAAGGCAACGGAAGCAACACCCCCAACCCCGCAAGCGTCACGAAAGCAGCCGTCGCCACCGTTCCCCACTTCATGGGACCAGACTAGCAACCCACACTTAGCGTGCGAGCCCGCCCGGCGGCTCCCCGCCGAACACGCCAAAAACAAGCAGCTGCACGGCCGGTTCGGTTTCGACCCTGGGCTGGAGTTTCGAATCGACCGGCGGTACGCTTCGACGCGACCGGAGGCCGATATGAACTACCGGGCCGCCTACTGGATCGGGTTCCATCCCTGGGAAGACGCGGCGCGCGATAAACTCACCCCGTGACCACCAACCCCTTGTTCACGAGCCCCGAGGCAAAAGCGTTCTATCAGAGCCGCGTCGCTTCCTTTGGCCTGAGCATCGCGGCCGCCGGGGCGATTGGCTTGGTCTTTCGGATCGTCATCGGGCTGACGTCCGGGACGCTGCACGAGAAGTTGGGCGAGCCGGGTTTCTGGCTTCACGCGTCGGCCATCGTTCCGTGCTTGGCGATGTGGCTCATCTGCCGCGGCGGCCCGCGGCCGCTCCCGACGGTGGTCACCGCCGAGACGATGGGCCTGCTGTTCGCCTCGGTGGGCTACGTCGGCATGGGCATGACGATTCCGCCGGAGGTTGGCGCCGATGTCATCACGGCGTTTGCGCTCTCGTTTGCCCTCTTCTCGCGCGCGGTCTTCGTGCCGAGCACGGCGGGACACACCGCCATGTTGGGTCTCCTCATCGGCGTCCCGCTCGTCGGCATGATGGCCCTGCACTACCGCGACGTCGACCCCGCGATGTGGCGCATGGTCGGTTACGACACCCGTGGTTTCGAACGGAGCACCATCATCATCTCGACCGCCCTGATGACCCCCATGTGGTGGACGCTGACCGTCGGTCTGTCGAGCATCGCGTCGTACGTCATTCATCGCCTGCGGAGCGAAGTGAGCAGCATCCGAAGCCTCGGCCAGTACCAGCTCGAGCACAAGCTCGGTGAAGGCGCGATGGGCGTCGTCTATCACGCGACGCACGGCATGCTCAAGCGCCCCACGGCGGTGAAGCTCCTGCGGCCCGAGCTCGGCGGCCGCGAGGTGCAGGACCTCTTTCGGCGCGAAGTGCAGCTCACGGCGACGCTCAAGCATCCGCACACCATCACGATCTACGACTACGGCCGCACTCCGGAGGGCTTGTTCTACTACGCGATGGAGCTCCTCGACGGCGCAAGCCTTCAAGACATCGTCGAAGCCACCGGGCCTCAACCCGTGCCGCGCGTCGTCCATGTCCTGCGCGATGTCGCCCTTGCGCTCGACGAAGCACACGCGGTCGGGCTCATTCACCGCGACGTCAAGCCGGGCAACATCATGCTCACGCGGCAGGGTGGGTCCGACGATTTCGTCAAGGTCCTCGACTTCGGGCTCGTGAAGCGCATTTCAGACGCGGACGACTCCGAGACGACCGACACCCGTTCGATCCAAGGGACGCCACAGTACCTGAGCCCCGAGGGAGATCAACACGCCGAGCGAGGTCGATGCGCGAAGCGACCTCTATTGACTCGGCGCAGTCGGCTACTACTTGCTCACCGGCCGCCCCGTCTTCGAAGCCGACACCGTATTCGAGCTCTGCAGGCAGCAGGTGGAGGCCGCTCCTCCCCCCATGAGCGAAGCGCGCGGCGAGCCCGTCCCAGAGCCGCTCGAGCAGCTCATCCTCTCCTGCTTGGCCAAGAACAAAGACGACCGACCCACGTCGGCAGACGCACTCGCCGACGCACTCGACCAGCTCGACCTCCCACCGTGGACGCGAGCCGATGCCGAACGATGGTGGCAGCGCTACGGGCCTCTAGTCGAAGACCAACGCGACTCAATCGTCCCCCCGAATCACAGGCCACACGATGAACGTGGTCATCGAAGAGCCCTGGTTCGAAGGCGCCGACAGCGCGCCTCGC
>CAVPIE010000021.1:0-40900 GCA_963704865.1 uncultured delta proteobacterium
TATACGCAGAGGACAGCGGCCTTCTTCCCACGGAGCATCCGCTCTTCAGGGACCACTACTCGCTCTACGCGCTCTTCGAGCGCTTGGAGCAAGAGCGCGGGCAGTACCCCGATGCCATGAACCGTCGCTATAGCGCTTGGCCGCAACTTCTTTCGCTGTTCAGGTCGGTCTACCTCGGTGTCGATCATGGTGGGCTTCACCTCCCGCCGCGCGAAGGCCATCTCTTTGACCCACATCGCTTCCCGTTCCTTGAGGGTTTCGATGGCAACGTGGTTCCGATTCGCGATCCAGAGGAACGCGCGGAGTCGCGGGTGCCCACGGTCGACGATGAGACGATCTACCAAGTGCTGCGAAATCTTATTTACCTCGGCAACGAGCGCCTCTCCTACCGCAACCTCTATGAGGAGCAGATCGGCAGCGTCTACGAAGCGCTGATGGGCTACTACACCATGCGCGTCGAATCGCCCTCGGTTCGCATCAAACCGAGCGACGGGAAGCTTGCGCCAACCTGGTTGAGTGCAGAAGAGATCTTGAACGTCAAGCCAGCGCAGCGAAGCAAGTGGCTCAAGGAGACAGCCGGGCTCCGAGGAGCACGCGCGAAGAACCTACTCCAGGACCTCTCGTCTCTCGAAAAGGAGCACGACAACCCGGCGAAGCTCGTCGAGGCAGCCAGCCAACGACTCGAAGAAGAGCGCGTCAAAGGCAGCGACTTAGCTCAGGCGGGAAGAATCGTGATCCAGCCTGGGGCCGAGCGAAAGCGCACGAGCTCGCACTACACGCCTCCCTCGCTTTCCGCGCCGATCGTAGCGCGTACCCTGGAGCCTTTGCTTGCCACCTTCGGAGACGCGCCTTCGTCCGACCAAATCCTCTCGCTCACGGTCTGCGACCCGGCGATGGGTTCGGGAGCCTTTCTTGTCGAGGCATGCCGCTATTTGGGTGAGCGCTTGCTTGAGGCTTGGGTCCGAGAAGGCCGTGCGGAAGAGCTTCGCAGCAAGGAAGATGACCCACTCATCTATGCGCGACGCCTGGTTGCCGAACGCTGTCTCTATGGGGTCGATAAGAACCCCTTTGCGGTGGAGCTCGCGAAGCTATCCCTCTGGCTCGTCACCCTGCAGCAGGAAAAGCCGTTCACCTTCCTCGATCACAACTTGCGCTGCGGAGACTCGCTCGTCGGCTGCTCCTTCGAACAGATCACTTCGTTTCACTGGAACCCCGACGGCCAGATGGGCCTCTTCGAGGCCGAGCTTGAGAATGCATTGCAGGAAGCCCTCGGTGCTCGCGCGCTCATTGTAGAGCGGAGTCTAGAAGATACGCCGGAAGCGAACCGAGCCATGCGTACGGCCATGGAGGATGCTGACGATGCCTTGGTTCGTTTGCGTCTGATTGGAGACCTCCTGATCGGTGCCTTTTTTTCGTCCAGCAACGAGAAGGCGCGAGAACAAGAGCGTCTCCGCCGCCTGGATATGTTGCAGGCATGGCACGGCGATGACAAAGGCGCGATTGTTGAGGTCGCAGCTCTCGGCGGAGAAGCCCGCACAAGCCTTCGACCATTTCACTGGATGATTGAGTTTCCAGAAATTTTCTATGAAGGCCGCAGAGATCCTTTGGTGGAGCAATCCTCGGCGGAACCGGCGTTTCTCGACGCTGCGCTCGGTAACCCTCCTTTCGCCGGGAAGAACTCAATTGCAGCGGCCTACGGAAGCTCCATCGTCTTGCGCTGGCTAAAAGCTGTCCACACCTCATCTCACGGTAACGCCGATCTCTGTGCTCATTTCTTTCGCCGAATGGAGAGCCTTCTCGGAGCGCACGGCACCATTGGTCTGATTGCCACCAATACCATTGCGCAAGGAGATACTCGATCGACCGGGCTACAGCAGCTTCTCAGCAAGGGGCTGACGATTTACGACGCGACCCAGTCCATGCCTTGGCCGGGCGAGGCGGCCGTGACGATCTCCATAGTCCACCTCGCCAAGGGGGAGTGCTCGAATCGCGTGGACAAGACTCGGCTCGACGGGGCTGAAGTGTCCGTCATCAACTCGCGTCTCCGCCCGAAACCGGAGCGTGCCGATCCCGTTCGGCTTCCAGAGAACCAAGGCGCGTGCTTTCAGGGTTCAATCATTCTCGGCATGGGCTTCACTCTCACACCTGAGCAACGCGCCTCCTTACTTGAGAAAGATCCTAGGAATGCGGAAAGGATTTTCCCCTACCTTGGCGGTCAAGAAGTAAATACATCGCCGACGCAGTCATTTGAGCGCTACGTAATCTCTTTCGGCGAGATGTCGCTCGAGGAGGCAGGGCAATGGCCTGATCTACTTGAGATCGTGAGAGACAAGGTCAAGCCTGAACGGGACAGAGCCAGCCATTCCAAGGGGCCTTGGTGGCTCTTTGAACGCCTACGCCCCGAACTCTACGCCGCCATTGCGCCCCTCGATCACTGCCTAGCTACGATGCGTGTCAAGAAGCACAATGCATTCGTTCGTCTTTCTACCGCTCACGTCTTCGCGAATACGGTGTACATCTTCTGCTTTGACGCGTATTCGCAGTTTGCAGTTCTTCAGTCGAGCCTTCACGACATTTGGACGCGGACTGTCTCTTCCACACTAGGCGAGACCCTCAACTATTCAGCCACGGACTGCTTCGACACTTTTCCGTTTCCCAGACCCGATCCGAGGAACGTTCTGCCCGCCCTTGAAGTTCTCGGCGAGCATCTGTATCAAACCCGCGCCGAGCTGATGATCGATACGAATCGGGGCCTTACCAAGATGTACAATGGACTCAAGGATCCGACTCTCAGAGATCCTCGCGTCGAAGAGCTCCGCCGGCTTCACATCGAGATGGACCAAGCCGTCCTCGCGGCCTACGCCGAACACACCGGCAACAAGACCTGGCTCGACATCGAAGTCCCCCCCTACACCGACCCCCAAACCCCCGCCGAAAAAGCCCTCCACCAAACCTTCGAAGACGAAATCCTCGACCACCTCTTCGCCCTCAACGAACAACGCGCCAACCGATGACGGAACAGCCGGGCAAAGAGCTGTGCCTTGTCGTCGGCGCGGGAGCCTCCTACGGAGCGCGACTCAGCGACCGCTACCGGCAACCGCCGCCGCTAGGCAAAGACCTGGCCGCCTATTTGTACGACTGGTACAGGGCGAACGAGCTGGCTGGTCGCGTCTCATACGACGGGCCAACCGATTCGAAGGTTGGTCTCGCGATGATCCATGAGACCAACCCCTCGAATACATCGCGGCCGGGTGGGGACATCTTCGACAGACAGACTTCCGACAGAAAACGTTTTCTTGAACTGTGTGACTGGACCAAAGCAGCCTCAGACTCAGGCTTCGAGCAGCTCGCGGCTCAGTTGATTAGACCAAGTGCCGATACCGCGGTCGAGTACCAAAGATTTATCAAAGGTGTCCTTTGGCGTGTCCTTGCCTTCTCTATGCTTAATGGAGAAGGGTGTCGTTTCCACGAGGGGCCGGACCTGTACGATGAGCTCCTCGAGTTCTTGAAGGGCCGGTACGCGAAGATCTCATTCGTGAGTTTCAACTACGACCTCTTGCTCGAGGAGGCCATCGAGCGTGTTTACGGTGCGCATGCCGTTTATCCTGGCCTGCGGGTTCTTGGCACGGCGAGAGGAGACGGGTGCAGCGTCCACAAACCTCATGGATCCATAAATTGGTTCCCTGTCAGCAATATCGTAGTGTCGGCCGACGGCAGGCGACCAGAGCGTCCGACTAAGTTGATTCCGGTAGCGGATGATGTCGTCGTTGCAGACACGCACAACGAGTACGAAAAGCTCCCCCGAAATCACTGCATCCTGGAGCTCAAAGCGCCACTCAAGCCCGTCCCACTGATTGCTGTCTATTGTCACGGCAAGCCACCCGTTCGAAACCCGCTTTGCTTTGAGAAAGTCCGCGCCAACGCACACGAAGCAATCTCACGGGCTGATGAAGTGCTGATTATTGGGCTGCACCCACCCTCAGCCGCCCTGCGAGGCGACGATCCATTTCTCGAGGAGGCGTTCAACCGATTCCGACAGGTGCCCGCTGTTTCCTACGTCTCGCCTGATGAACATGAGGTCCAACGAGTGCAGGAGCTTGCTGGCCATGTGGTGCCATATGACATGACCTTCGCTCAGTACGTCGAACACGTTGGAGGACGTTAATCCCAAGCCTTGGTCCGAAGCGGACTGTCTGGATAGACAGCCCCGGTCAGCGACCAAGAACGTGGCACAAAATCGAAAGTCGCAACATCTCGGGCCGGAGTCGGAGAGGGGACCGCTATGCATCTTGAGCTCACTGAGAGCGCTCACGGAGCGACGTCACCGTTCTCGATGGGTATCGATTCAATCAACGAGATCAAACCAGATTCCTTCCAGACGATTCCGAGCTGAGCCTTAAACTCGTCCTCAGCGCCCAGCCGGCCGGAATACACTCCGACGAATCGACGGCCTTTGCCAATCACTGCCTTGTTTTCGTTGTTCTCGTCCTCGGGTAGCCAGTATCCAACTTCCTGCGCGTAAACGGGTGAACCGGACATCCCTTCACGAGTTGCAGTGTCAATATAGAATCGGGGCAGTCCATCTAGATCGAAATCTGGCTCTGTGGCAATCGTTGCGCGCTTCCAGATCGGAAAATGGCCCCCACCACTCATCCCACGTGGGTAGCCGAGCACAAACGCCTCAAGACCTGGATAGACGCGAATTTTGGCGAGGTCGAGCGACTCCGCATTCGCGGCTACCGTCCGATTCTCCCCGAGGTCCGACATCGCAATTGCCACAGCATCAAACCTATGCCCGTGTTGGGGATGCTCTGCCCACACTCGTTTCGTAGGTTCGTCTTGTGAGTACAGCCGCAGCGTTCTCCATTTCCACTCAAGAATGCTTGCTCCAGACGGCTCGTGTTCCCCAGCGTCCGTCGGGATACCAATAGTGACTGCGTCGGGGCATGCACCGCTTGAGTGCAGAACGGCTCCGGTGTCCGGGTGGCGACCGCTAACGACGTGGTAGTTGGTGATGAGAAAGCCCCGGCCATTATGCTGATAGACGAACCCGGTCGCGATGGAAAGCTCGAAACCGTTCACCGACGGCTTCAGCTTGACCGGCACCCAACTGAGAGCTTCACGGACTTGCGGAATGCGCATCTACGATACGTAGCGCCCACAACCACCCCGCAGCAAGCAAGGCTTCTCTTTTTGGCCCTCGTTGGCACAGCCATTAGCGCCGCTTGCCTCCGGCGCTGATAACTTGCCTGGAGCGGTGTCTTCCGGAAGATGCGGTCATGCCCGTGCCCGAGGAGAAACTCAGCTACCGAGCACGCGTCTATCGGCTTCTCGAAGAACCCGGCTCCGGGCGCTTTAGTGGTCGTGCCGTCACCATCTTCTTGACGGTGCTGATTCTCACGAACGTCGCTGTAGCGGTGCTGCAGAGCGTCGAACGGCTGGCGAACCGCTACGCATTCGAGTTCGCTGCGTTTGAGGGCTTCTCCCTTGTCGTGTTCGTTGTGGAATACTTTGCGCGCGTTTGGAGCGCCAGCGTTAATCCCAAGTACTCGGGCTTCTGGGGCACGGTCCGCTTCGCGCTGCAACCGATGATGATCATCGATGCCGTGGCAACCTTTCCTTCAATCGTCTTCCCTGCGATTGACTTTCGAGCCCTCCGTTTGCTGCGCGTGTTCCGCCTCCTTCGCGGTCTGAAGCTTGTACGCTACTCAAAGGGTCTCCAGATCATTATTACGGTGTTTCGGGAGAGGCGCGCCCAGTTGCTTTTGTGCGTTGCTTTCGTTGCCGCGCTCATCATCCTCTCATCCTCCGTGATGTACTACGCCGAGAATGGGGCTCAGCCGGATAAGTTTTCCAGCATTCCGGCCGCCATGTGGTGGGCTGTCTGCGCCCTGACTACGGTTGGGTACGGAGATGTTGTTCCCGTGACGGAGGTGGGAAGATTCCTGGCCGCAGTTCTCTCGTTGCTCGGAATGGGCCTTTTTGCCCTCCCGGCGGGGATCCTCGCCGCGGGATTCAGCGACTATATGGAGGCTACTGGCGACACGAAGAAGTGCCGGCACTGCGGAAAACCCGTCGATCAGCCAGATTAGGCCGCGCGAACCAAATTGCCATCGAAGACCAACGCGCCTGCCTCTACGAGCTTGTCGAGTTCTCGCTGAATCGACTGACTCGCCTGCGAGCTCACGCGTTGAAACCCAAGCGCGCGCCCAGCAGCACTCACTGTCTCGGACGGCGACATGGAGAAGCCTCGTTTCACCTCAGACAAAATCGCCGCGGCAATCTCTTCCGGGGCCACTAGGTCGAACTTCTTTTGCGCGTTTTCCAGGTTCGACCGATCCCGAACTGGCGTGGTTTGCTGCTCTGGATCCCGAAGAAACTCACCCCGCCTCTTGATCTTGCCCGCCCGGAGCGCACTCTGGATGCCGTCGTCGACGGCGCCTTGGATGCGGGAGCCCGCGCGTTTCAGCCACGCACCCTCGGTGATTCGTTGCACCACTTCGTCCCGATGAACCGGAGACTCGACGCGAACGACTTCGGCTACGTAACCAGCCATCTCTCCGGGGGATAGCTCGTGAAGGTCCCGACCGCCAAGTTGCACCGTCGGCACGTAGCGCTCGTAGGCGTCGTACTCGACCTCCTGGGTGGCGCTATCCTGCTTGGAGACCTCTTCCCGTTCGATCTGGGGCCGTGAAGAATGGCTTGAGATGACCGCAGCCTCCACTCCTGCCTCATGTCGACGACGTGCCTCCTCGATGGCCGCAATCGCTCTTTCGAGTTCGACCTGGGGCCTCCGAAACCACTCCGTGCTCCAGATCCGGTGGAGTCTCCACCCGAGTCTTTCAAGGACCTCTTGGCGCAGCCGATCTCGGTCACGAGCCGAACGCGAACTGTGGTAGGTGGCGCCGTCGCACTCGATGCCGAGGAGGTAGCTACCCGGTCTATCCGGGTTCACAACGCCAATGTCTACAAAGAAGCCAGCTGTGCCAACCTGGGGTTCGAGCTGGTACCCGTGAGAGCGGAGAGCGTGGATGACCGCATCCTCGAAAGGCGAGTCGGTATCTTTGTCCGTAGAGTAGGGCTGCTCGAGGTTCCCGGTTTCCGCGTACGCTAGGAAGTTCTTTAGCGCGACAACGCCCCGCGCCTTCGACCGGTTGAGGTCGATATCGCCTGCTTTGAAGTTCGAAAACACGTCCATTGCCTTCTTAGCGCGCGATATGAGGACGTTGAGTCTTCGCTCGCCGCCGTCTTTGTTGAGCGGCCCGAAGCTCATGGCCATATATCCGTCTTGGTTCTTGCCGTAGCCGACGCTGATGAAGATCACGTCCCGCTCGTCGCCCTGGACGTTCTCGAGGTTCTTGACGAAGAACGGTTCCAAGCGTCCAGCGCTGAAGAACTCCTCACACGTCGGGTCGATCCGCCTCAGGAGCTCGAGCTGAACCTCGATGGCATCGCGTTGGGCGACACTGAAAGCCACGACACCGAGGCTGAGGTCGGGGAACTCACGAGCGTGCTTCATGACTGCCTGCGCCACCTCCTTCGCTTCCCCAACATTCGTGCGAGTAGCGCCGCGGTCGTAATAGTTGTTGGGCAGGTGGTGCAGGTTGAGCCCTCGAGCGAAGGGATTGACCCCGGGGCTTGGGAACACGACCAAGCGGTTGTCGTAGAACTCGCTGTTGGACACTGCGATGAGCGAGTCGTGTTCACTCCGGTAGTGCCAGCGCAGCATGCGTTCTGGCGTTCCCTGAGCGAGGAAGAGGCTGAGGATGCTCTCCATGTCGCCAACGCTGTCGTAAACGTCTTCGTCACCTTCGAGCGCGGCATCGAAGAAGCTCGTCGGGGGCAATTGCTTGCTATCGCCGACGACGACAGTTTGCTTGGCTCGGGCGATCGACCCGAAGGCGTCGACCGGCTTCACCTGACTCGCCTCGTCGAAGACGACCAGATCGAATTCGACCGAATTCGGTGGTAGATATTTCGCCACCGACATCGGGCCCATCATGAAGATTGGTTTGATCGCCTGAACGCCGCGTCCGGCCTGCTCGATGAGTTTTCGAATGGGTAGGTGGCGACGCTTCTTGTTAATCTCCCGCTGGATGACGCCCAGCTCGCCACCCCCGCTTAGCGTTGGCAGGCGCTGCCAATGCTCCGAAACCAAGCGGACCTGGTTGTGTCGAAAGAGCAGCCGGTCGAGCCGTGAGAACTCTTCCAGCGTGTACGTATGCTCGGTTCGGTCGAAAAGGCGCAGGCTATCGGTCTCAGAAAAGGCCTTCTCCACGAGCCCCTGCCACCAACTGAAATCAAACAGCTGTGCCAAACTTCCTGGTCCGCCTTGCCAATCTCGGGCTCGGTCGACAACGGGCCCAAGACCGTCACGTCGGAGCTCGGCTGCAAGCTGATTGAAGCGAACGAGATGTTGCAGTTTGTCGAAGTCCGTCTCGAAGTGGGACAGCAAGGCCAACTGGTCGTTGAGCGTCATCCCCCAAGTGCTGCGGTTCGAATCCGCCAATGGGAGCTTGAGCCTTTGGGACGCCGCTGCGCCCACCTGAGCGTGCTCCTGCAAGAGCGACTCGAGCGACTGAATCTTCGGGTCCAAGCGGTCCACCTCGGGGGAGCCTTCGAGGAACCGTAGAATTCCGTCGGGCAGTGTTCCGTCGCCCACGTCTCGATAGAGGTCTACGAATCCAGCTCAGCAGCTTCTCGAGAACGCTCCAATCCGACTCTCCTCTTTTCCACTGAGAACCGAAGAGCGACGAACCAAGCGCTTGAAACTCGTCGAAGGTTTGTTGGTGCTTTTGACTGTCAAGAATCGTGTCGACGATGGCAAGGACGAGTGTGCCGTCTTTGGGGAGCGTGCTGCGGTGGTACCCCTGCATGACAGCTCGAGCGCGGCGGAAGTCTCCCGAGAAGATGCGCCACCACTTCGTCCCTTTCGTGGCGTAGTGCTTGCGTACTTCGACGAGATCCGCTTCCCATGCTTCGTCGATTAGGTCGTCCCCAATTTCCGCGTGCGCCTGCGTCAACGCGCGCCCGGCTTCGATGAGCCGATCGACGTCGTCACGCCTTCGCTGCCAGTCTGCAGATCTGAGCTGCACACCCTGGAGGTGTGGCGCGGTCATCGCCCGGCGTGCCGCTCGACAGATGATTTCCACATCATCTTGGGTCGCCGGTGCCGGGAGCGTCATCTCTTGAGCGAGCCTTTCAGCTGCCGTTTTCAGGCGCTCCGTCGCTTTGCGTGCAGCTGTGATCGCATCCTTCGTCGCGGCCTCCTGTGAGGGAAGGAGTTCTTGGAGCTGGCTCTCTTGGAAAGGGTTTGCCGATGGTGGGCCCGCTTCAGCTAGGTGGCGATCGAGCACTTCGACCTTGCGACGGGCATGACCAAAATCAGCCTCAGTCCAGTCGTTCATCCACTCGAAGCTGAAGACACTGGCTTGCATCGGGCCTGGACCACAGCTCAGCGCTCGGCCTAGGGCTCGGACGAAACTGTGTCGCGTCTTTCCGATCGGATGGTTGACCGCGTCGCAATACGCATTCAACCGGTCCCGAAGCCCGGTTAGGGTGGCGATGTCGTCGGATGCGTCTTCAACTCGAGGACGCCCTTGATGCAACGTTCGATTGAGTTCTTCAAGAACCTTCTTCTTGTTGGTCTTGTGGCTGTGTAGCTCGAGGACCGCATCGCCCAGACCCACTTCATCGAGCCGCCGCTTGACGACCTCGAGGGCCGCCATCTTCTCCGATACGAACAACACCTTCTTTCCGCTGCCGATGCACTCGGCAATGATGTTCGTGATCGTCTGCGACTTTCCCGTTCCGGGTGGCCCTTGCAGGACCAGGTTGCGCCCCGAGTTGACTTCCAGGATCGCGAGGATCTGACTGCTGTCAGCGTCCTTCACTTGGTGGACCTCAGCCGGCGTGATTACCTGGTCGATGTGGTCCTCATCGCCGAACGGACTTGGCTCTTCCCGGAAGCCTTCGCCGAGGAGTCCGGAAATGATGTCATGACTGTCAGGACCGTTTCCGTCACGCCAATCCGCCGGGCTGAGGTCCTTGTACATGAGGAACTTGCCGAACGAGAAGAACCCAAGCGTCATCTCATCGGGCTTGACGCTCCAGCGTTTCTGCCCTGCGATGGCGCGGTCGGTCTCGGCGAAGAACGCCTCGATGTCGAACGCTTCGGCATCGCCCATCTCTGGCAGCTTGACCCCAAACTCAGACTTCAACTTTTCGGCGAGCGACAGGTTGTCGCCAAGGTCTTCTTCGCTGTAGCGGACCCGGAAGCGCTCTTTCGCGCTCATGCGCTCGAGCTCGACAGGGATGAGAACTAGCGGCGCCCGGCGTGGCTCGCTCGCGGAATCCGATTCGAACCAGTGAAGGAAGCCTAGGGCTAAGAAGAGGATGTTGACGCCCTGTTCTTCGATGTAGGTACGCGCGTCGTTGTGGATGGATAGAAGTCGCTTGTGCAGCTTCTCTTCTTCGAGATTCGTCTGAAGCTTTGAATCAACATGCCGGTTGGCAGGGCCGCTACCGTTGTCTTCGTCGGGTTGGGTGAGGAGGTCGGTGATTTGGGAGGCGCTCGTCGAGGCTCTCGGATCCTTGTTGAGTTCGGCTAGCTTTTTCGCCGCATCCTCAGGCAGGGCATCGAAGCTCATCTTCTTGCCCTCCGTCACCAGTAGTCGGAAGACCTCGCGGGAGAGCTCATCAACAACGCGGACCTGTTTGGCTCGAGAGCTATGGTTGATCAGCCGGTTCCGCAGCCCCAGGTCGAGAAGCTCCTTCCGAGCTTCCTCAAGTCGCCCCGCAATTTCGGCGCTCATCGACCCCCCCGCGGCCAGGAAGACCAAAGAAATCCGCACCCGCGACTCAAGCGTCCGGGGATTGCCTCAAAAAGCTCCCTCTCCATCCTTCCGTCCCAGGATGCCGAGAATTGGTGACGCTTTCTACCCCGGTTTCGCCGGAATTGAGGCGCAGCGTAGATGGGCCGGACTGGGGCGCGCCGCACGGACTTCATTAAGTGCTCATTGATCCTATCTGCGTGAGCCTTGTCGCCGTGTCCGACGGGTTGTTAGCTTGGTCATAGGAGAGTCGTCCAAGCCGACACGGACGCGGGGGGAGCATGGGGTGGTTCGGAAAGATTGTCGGGGGTGGCGTTGGCGCCTTGGTCGGGGGCCCTGTGGGCGCTGCCGTTGGCTTCGGTCTTGGGAGCGCGTTTGACTCAGCAGTCGCGGGGGATGAGGGCGGGGTCGGAGAAGGGCCGTTGTCTGGCGCGCAGGCGACCACCGTGGAGGATGAGACGGGTGTTGCGATTCTGCTCCAAACAGCGTCACCGTTGCCGGATTCCGCCTCGTGCATGCTTCTGTTTTACGACGAGAATGGGAATCCACTCCAAGCGGGCACTCCGACCCGATACGGGTACAGCACCAGCGACGGCCACCTGTGTACGTTGGCTGAGGTCCAAGATGACGTGATCACTGCGTACCTACCCGCGGGTGCACTACTACGCCGCGTGCCGCGACAGATCATCGTGATGGTTCGGGTGGTTCTGAAGAGACCCGACGGTTCATTCGTTCCGCTGGGTCAAAGACCATTTCGCATGGACGCCCCGCAACCGCAGGAGTGGAGCCAGGTCAACTTGATCCAGCCCCTAATATCCTTAGGAATGCGTGTGGCCCATGCGGATGGCCAGTTGCTCAGGGAGGAGATTCGCCATTTACGCGACTATCTTTCGGAGCAATTCGACCTTACCACCAACGAGCAGCAGGGCTTGCGTAAGGCCATGAAAACCACAGAGCCCGGTGTCTCGAACTATGATCTCGTCGAAGCCGTGCATCGACGGCTTCCGTACATCGAGTGGACCCAAGTCTTGGCAGCACTCGCAGGAATCGCACGTTGCGATGGCGAGGTGTCGGAATTTGAGGTCGCGATCATTCGCGAAATTGCGGTCAACTACTATGGAAGCTCAGAGGAAAACTGGCGAGAGCTACAGGAACTGCTGGGTCTAGCAATCGACGATTCGACCCAAACCGAAGACCATTGGGCGGTCCTCAGCATTTCGCCGGGAGCGTCGCCGGTTGAAATCAAGAAAGCTTACCACCGAAAGATGCGCGACTATCACCCTGACAAGGTGTCGAACCTGCCCAAAGAGTTCCAGGACCTCGCGCACCAGAAGACGATTGAGATTCGCACTGCCTATGAAGCCCTGCTGCGGCGAGTAGGGTAGCTCAGGGCTATTCCACAGGGCGATCTAGGTAGCGAACCGCTTCGCGCCCCAACAAGTACGCGTTCACGCACGCGATGGCCAACGCGGCAAAAAGGGCCGAGGGTGCACGCCAATCCAAAACCGCCAGATTGATCACAACAACCGTGACAAGTGAAAGGACGAAGCCGACCGCGCCCGCGATCGTTGCGACCAGCGCGCGACCTGCCGTATGCGCCAAAGGCTTTCGAGGTCTCAAGCCGGGGTCGTGAAACTGCTCGTTTTGAGCAGTTTCAATGCTCGCGAGCCTTTGCCTTCTTTCGTTCGCAACTCCCACAAGGAACAGGATAGGCAATACGCGGGTCGCGTGCCAAGAAGAGAAGCCCAGCGACGAGCAGGTCGGCGCGAGCAAATCCAGCAGAGGCTTCCTCGCCACGAAACCGACTAGCGCCGCTGGTGCTTGAGCGTTGAGTCTATGGATTGCAGAGCGCGGGAAATCTCTTGCAGGGCGCGAGTGTTCTCTTGAACCGCGTGGCCGCTGTCTCGCGACTTCAAGGTGCTTGCGATGTCCTGGAGGGCGCGGACGCTGTCCTCCGAGGGGTTGCCGCTGTACGCCATGGCGAGCGTAGGGCCGACGCCCATGCCCACCGCGGCGCCAATGATGGCGCCCAGTGCAAGAGTCGTAAGGTCTCGTTTCATGAGGCTGCTCCTTTAGGTCGAGGTCTAGCTTAACCGTGTATGGCCGAAGGTCGCGCAGACTGCGATTCGCGTGATCCCACTTACGCAAACTCGATAGCGAAGGGCGTCTCGATTTGCCACACTGAACATAGGAGGAGCGGGACACCCCACATGGAAGCAGCCAGGCACGATTCACTCGCGGACCAGCTCCTCGAGCTTCAAGCTCTTCAAGAGGAACGCTTGCTCGCCGAACAGGAGGCCCGGGCGCAGGCCGAGCTCGAAGCAAGGCAGCGCGCGCAGGCCGCGGCGGAACGGCGGCGCGAACAAGAGCAAGAAGCCCGTCGACAGGCCGAAGCGCAAGCCTTGGCGGAGGCGCAAGCGAAGCGCGAAGCCGAAGAGCGTCGGGCCCTCGAAGCCCTCGAAGCCGAGCTCCGCGGCAGGCTCGAGGAGGAAGCGCAGACCCGCGCGGCCGAGCTACGTTCCGACCTCGAACGCGAGACCCAAACCAGGGTCGAAGAAGGGCTTCACGAGGCCAAGAAGCGAACACGTTTGGCCATGGCCGGAACAGTCGTCGCAGTGCTCGTTTCGGTCGGTGTCTACGGGTTGGTGCTCGGGCCCAGGATGGAGCGCCAAACGATTGAAAGCGAGCGCATCCGCCAGGAAGCCGTCGTGCTTCAACGCGAGAACGAAGGCCTCGACCGGAAGGTCGAAGAGCTCGAGCACGACCTCGAGAGCATCAAGCTCCAGCCAAAGGAAGCCGCCCCGCCCCCCCCGACGCACAAGCAGCCGAAACAAAGGCCCGAGACGAAACGCGAACGCCCACGCGACCCTCTCGCAAAGCCCGCCTGCAACGAAAACGACCCGCTCTGCGGAATCTAGGCCCCGACGTTCGTAGCCATACCGGCCGCGCGACCACCGCGAGCTCGATACGGCGCCGAAACGAACGCGCGCCTTCGGCGCGCGCCACTTCGGCCGCCGCTGGCCGGTAACCAAAATTCGAACGAAAGCACGCAACACGCTCCAGCGTCGTCCGATAACCATGCATGCCAAATAGCTTTACAAGTGTTCAGTATCCAAGCTATAAGCATAAGTAATCATGCGGAGTTCCAGCGCAGTAATCCCAGCTTCGCCGCCCTCCGAGCAGCTCCAGCTCGCCCGGCCCCTCCCATCTCCACAGCCCTCCGAAACCACCCAGCTCGCCCCATCTCCCCCGCCACGCGAAATCGCCCAGCTCGACGCCGAGCTCTACCGCCTAGCCCGCGGCGCCGGCCGCCTTCGCCTCCGCATTGGCCAAGCCCTCCACCGCCTCGGTAGCGGGTTTCACGAGCTCGGCTTTTCCACCTTGGGCGCGTACGCGCTCGAGCGCTGCAATCGCGGCGCTCGCTGGGCGGCCGAAAGCCGAACCCTCGCGCGCCGTCTCGAATCCTTGCCGCATTTAACCAACGCCCTCGAGTCCGGGTTCATCGGCTGGAGCATGGCCGAGCTCCTCGCACGCCACGCCACCCCGCAAACCGAAGCCGCGCTCCTCCAAGTCGCACGCGGCAAAACGGTTCAAGCGATGCGCATCGCGCTGAGCCCACATGAACCACCCCCCGACGAAGAGCTCGCAAGCACCCTCTCACTCACGCTCCCAGTCGAAGAAGCATGGGCGCTCGAAGCCACGCGCATGATGGTCGAGCACATGGACGGCAACTCCGCCGGCGCCCACTTCCTCGAATCACTCCTCGCCGAAGCCACCATCTCCCTCCTCGATCTCACCGCTCCCACGCAACCGCAAAAAGCCAGCCAAGCCAACCAAGTCGATCAAGTCGACCAAGCGGACGAAGCCGACCAAGCCGACATCTCCGCGCAGATGGAAGCCGAACACACCGAGTGGCGAGCGCAGATGCAGCGCCTCCAACACCTGCAAGCAGAAGCCGAGCTTCGAAGCCGTCCGTCAGTCACCACCGAGCCCAACCCAGGCCAGGCCCCCGACGCCGACGACCTGCCCGTCGGCCTCCAAGCCCTCGACGCCCGCATCCGTCACTACAGCGCCGAGCTCGCCAGTCGCGATCTCTTCTTCGGCCGCATGGCCCAACGCTTCCTCGCACTGCGCGGTTGGCAAACACTCGGCTTCGCCACCGAAGCCCACTACGCCCGCGAACGCCTCGGCATGTCGCGCGCCTCCCTCCGCAGCAAAGTCGCCCTCGCACGCCGCACCCAAGGCCTCGACCACCTCGCCGACGCCCTCCAACGAGGCCACATCGGCTTCGAAGCCGCCCAACTCATCGCCCGCATCGCCACCCCCACCACCGAACGGGCCTGGCTCACCCGCGCCACCCGCCGCACCTTCAAACACCTCCGCGAAGAGGTCCAAGCCGTCGAGATGACGAGCCGCTTCCTCAACGAATCAGCTCACTCCCCGCCCAGCGAAGAACACATCGACCAAGTGCAGGCCGTAGAGCGAGCCATCCTAAGCGGCGAGCTCCTGCGAAGGCTCACGTGCAAGCTTGCCTCCGAGCCCAGCGAGCCCACCGAACGCAATGGACGCGCCGGCACCGATGAGGCCGGCTCGCCCGAGCCCCATGGCGCTGTCCAGATATCCGTAGGTCCCAAAGACGAAGCCCCAAACGACACTGTCCAGATATCCGTAACCCCCGGCAGCAAAGTCACCCTCCGCATGCGAGTCCCCGGCGATCTCCTCCTCCACTACCGCCAACTCGAACGCCTCCACCGCCAGAAACTCCCCGAGCACCAGCTTCATCCAGTTCCTCTGCACAACCTTCTGGCAAACCTGGGTCCCCCACCTAGGCATCTCGGACAAATGGGAGTCGATCTACCGCCGAGATCGCTACCGCTGCACCAGCCCCGTCTGCCACCAACGCAACGTAACCCTCCACCACGTGAAGTACCGCGCCAACGGCGGCACCGACGCCCCCGACAACCTCACCACCCCCTGCGCCTTCTGCCACCTAGAAGGCGAACACGGTGGCCGCCTCAAAATCCTCCCCCCAGGCAACGACCCCACCTGGCTCCTAGGCCGCCACCCCATCATGCGCATCCACCGCCGCGAACGAACCCTCCTCGCCTAGCCCACGGCGCCAACGTCACAACAACCCGGATCCCGTCGGCAGCCAGCAGGACAAGCTATCCTAGCCGTCGATGCCAGTCGCCGAGCGCGGCCTGTCCGCCGACCACCCCCAGGGAAGCTCATGCAGCCTCTACGACCAAGGCGACGGAACCCTCGACCCGTCGCCTCCCGTCGCCGTGATCCTCACCGCGCTACGCAAACGAAGCCCCTGAGCTCACGAGCTCGTCGATCTAACCGAAGCCAACGTCCCGCCTTGCTCAGGGCTGATAGTGGTAGATGAGGCCGGTGGAGCCGCCGTCGCCAAGCTGTTGCCCAACCGCCCAGACGTCGGTCGAAGACGTTCCGTGCACGGCGAGGAAGAGGCGTAGGTAGGGCGCGCCGATCTGCTGATGCGCGACTTGCCGCCACGACTTGCCGTCGTAGTGCGCGATCGCGCCGGCGCTGCCCACCGCCCACAGGTCGTCCGGAGAAGGATCCCAAACCACACGTGCCAGGCCCACCCCCGGGCCGCGTTCTACCCTCACCATGATGTCGACGATTCGCGCCCGAGTTCGAGACGGCCATCTCATCGTAAACGAGCCAACCGATCTTCCCGAAGGCACCGAGCTCAACTCACCATCGACGACGCCGGCGACGGTCTCGACGAGGCGGAGCACGCCGTACTCCACGCCGCCATTGGGCAAGCATGGGCGTCATTCCAATCCGGGGAAGGGCGCCCCGCCGCCGACGTCCTGGCTGACCTGGCCAAGCGCTGAGCCCTCCGTGGCGATGCAGGTCGTCATGGCGCTTCGGGCCGAGGTGCAGGTCCGAACCATCGATGCGTGGTGGCGCCGCAACCGAGGCAACTCGCCTTCTGAGCGACGACGGCGCGTTCAATTAAGGACGATGAGGGCATCGTTGTGATCCAGCGCGGCGAGCAATGACAATATCACTTTGCCCGTCGGGGGTTGTTCATTGTTCACGGTAGCCCTAGCTCGGCGGACGAGATGGCAACGTTCCGGATCGAACAAACCGCTGAAAGCTCGACGCTGTTGAAGGACGATGCGCAAATCATGGTGATCCAGCACAGCGATCTCGGCGCTGCGCGGCTCAAGGTCAAAATGCTGTTGCTCAAGGAGGCACAAGAGCGAACAGGCCCGGGCGATGTGTTGGAACTCGGCGAGGGCAGCTCTTTGCCTGTGCGACGTCGGTGCGCTTGAACTGCAGCCGTATGCGCGCCGTCGCGGGCTCGCGCTCCTCGTCGCTCTGGGCAGAAACCACCGTGAACCGCTAGCAGTCGTAGGCCTCGTTCTCGGGATCAAAGTCCTTTGCCGTCAGGCCGGCATTGAGCTTCAGGACCGGGTAGTCGTACGATTCGTAGACGCGGCCCTTGTGATCCCAAGAGGTCTCTTGGAGCGGCATGAGCGACTTCTGGCCGACCAGGTACTGGAGGCGGCTACCGTAGTGGTGAGGCACGAAGATCTCGTCGGTCGATATCCAATCGATGCCGAAGCCAAACCGCTGTCCAACACCGCAAGGAAGCCTCTGCGTCCTCTGCTTGCGATATACCTAATTCGACTGCTACCGTAGCAAGGTATAGATAACGTGGCGATTCAGAGCTTCAAGAGCGGCGTGGTTGAAGACTTCTTCACGAACCAAACCCTCAGCAGGCCCGCCGGGTGGGACCTAATCCAAAGAGTCGTGATTCGAAAGCTAGACATCCTGCACTACGCCCGCTGACAGCGGGACCTCAATGCGCCGGGCAACCGCGTGAAGGCGCTGAAGGGCCGGATGCGCGGTTTCCACGCGATTCGCATCAACGACCAATGGCGCATGACCTTCCGAAGGACAGCCAACGGTCCAGCCGACGTCGACATCGGCGACTACCACAGGAGCCCGACGCCATGATACGGAAGATAACCGAAGCCCCAACGCCAGCGAAATCCTCCGGATCGGAGTACAGGTTTCGCGGTCAGCCCAAAGATGCCGGGCACATCCCCGGACGCAGATGACGAGAAAGACCTTCGGCTTGCGGAACTTGTCGGAGAGGATCGGCAGAATCGATGCGCCTAGGATTCCGCCGATCAGCATGAGGCCGACGATCAGGCCGTCCGAATCTCGCCGCCGGCATTCTCGGCAATCGAATCCGTCATGGAGCTGACGGCGTTGAAGGTGCCGAGACCTACGAAGAACAGAAGAAGGGTGATCCGCATATCGCGAAGTTTCAGGATGTGCTTTACGCCCTTGACGAATGAATGCCTTTGCATGGTTTCGCTGGACGGCGGCGTGGGCGGCTTCTCTCTGATCATCAGCAGGGTGACGACCGCCACTGCAAATGTGATCCAGCCGTAGGTCAGGAGCATGCTTTCGAAGCCCGTGCCGTACCCGGGCTCGCTAGGGTCGGAGCCCACCAACATGGAGGTCACGAGCATCGCGATCACGATGCTGATACTGGTAGATGAGGCCGGTGGAGCCGCCCTCGCCAAGCTGTTCCCCAACCGCCCAGACGTCGGTTGAAGACGTTCCGTGCACGGCGAGGAAGATGCGTAGGTAGGGCGCGCCAATCTGCTGATGCGCGACTTGCCGCCACGACTTGCCGTCCTAGTGCGCGATCGCGCCGGCGCTGCCCACCGCCCACAGGTCGTCCGGAGAGGGGCCCCACACCGCGCTCAAGTCACCGACGAAGTCGAAGGTGTCAGATCGTTTGCCACTCCGCGCCTTCGCCGCGCGCCACGGGCACGCACAATCCCGCAACTTCCGCCGCTGTCGTGCGAACGGCGGTAAGCTACCGGCGCTGGTTCCTCTCTCGGATACCAAGCCGAAGGTCACGACCTGGAGGGCTTCGTGGCTTAGGGTGCTGTGGTGGGGCCACAGTCGCTGATATCACCCGACACCGTGTCGTAGGCACATGCTTGCTCCGGCTCACCCGTGAATCTGAGCGTCAGCTCCCCGGTCTCGAAGTTCACCGTGAAGCTGACCGGCTGACCCTTGTAGCTCGCGGTGAATTCGGTCGTCCCGTCGCCTCCGCTGATGACGGATCCATTTTCGAAGACGCCGTCGTCGTCCCCCGCCTTGAAGCCAATGACTACTGTCGTGGGCTCCGCGAGGGGGCTCGAGAGGTTCAGATGCAAGCCAAAGGAGGTGAGCTCGAAGCGGCACTTCCCCTCGTCAAAATAGGGGTTGTCGTTCGAGGTGTCGGGAACCTTCGGATCGCTGCAAAGCACGGACACATCCGGCGGGCTGTCCGGCACGATGCACTCGGGAAAGCGGATGATAGTCGCCTGTGCCGCGTAGTATGTTCGACTCGGGGGTATCGTCACGGGACCTAGACCGACGACCGAGAATGTCCCTGCACCGACAGGCGGCACCTGGTTCACGTCGTCGATGTGCCAATCGAGGACGGCGATCCGGCCCTGGTAGAGACCGTCGTCGACACTGAAGCTTCGTGGAAAGGACTCGTCGATTGTGGTCGCCGGGTCATCTTCCCTGCCGTAGATGCCTTCATCGAGACCCTGGTAGACGTGTACCTTGATCTCTCTTTCGGGCGTAATGCTGTCCGGGTCGAGATTCCAACTGAACGTCGACCACAGAACGCGCGGCTTTGGGGTGCCGTCGTTCAGCTCTTCAATCGGAGGGAGCGCTTCCAGATCCGGAAGAGCGGCCCGCTGCTGCTTGATCTTCGGATCGAGAGGCTGCACGTGATGGATGTAGTGGAGAATGCTCTTGGTCGTTGACCACAGCGCCTCGAGGTCACCGTATCCACCCAAAGCGCATTTGGTCAGTGCGATGTTCTCCACTCCGCCGCCGGTTCCAGCCGAACCACCGCCACCATCCGTGCCCTCCGTCTCGCCGCACCCCATGATGCCCAGCGCCAGCACGCAAATGAATCCGAACAAATACCGCATGAGAACCTCCCCGACCCGCAGGGGTCTTCGGCAACGTGGGGTCGCCGTGGAGCCTGTCGCTATACGCAATTCTTTACTTGATTCGCTCGCGCAGAGGTTGCGCCACGATCGCCCTTATGGCGCCCGAGAACGATTGCCCTTTTCACCCGTAGGCGGCAAACCACGCAGCGTTTGCGTCTCGATTTCTGTGCGTGCAAGCGACAACCAGGGCAGGGCGCCCTGGTTGTCGCGCCAGTCGCGTTCCAACGCTAGAGGTCGTCCGACTGCCGCTCGAACGCACCCACGTCGCACGCATCGCCGCCCGTCTCTGGACGCGTTTCGCAAGACCGTCACGAAATACGATCCGGATCTTGTGCATGGCCTTGCGGTTCGCTCGAGGAGTTCGTACCCCTCTGACTCCAGGAGGATGATATGCGAAGGATTTTAGTAACCGGAGCAAACAAAGGAATCGGCCTCGCCATTGTGCAGGCCATTCTAAAAAATCACGATGATACCTTCGTTTTTCTAGGGTCTCGCGATGCGGAACGCGGCAAGAAGGCTTGTGAGACCATCGGTTCCGACCGAGTGCAGGTGGTGGCGCTCGATGTGGCAAGCGACGACTCCGTGGCGGCAGCGGCGGAGCAAGTAAAGGCAGCCGTCAATGGGGAGTCGCTCTACGGCATCGTCAACAACGCGGGCATTGGGCTCGGTTCGGACGCGCTTGAGACGGTACTCAATGTGAATGTGCGCGGCATCAAACGCGTGAGCGATTCCTTCCTGTCGTTGCTCGACAAAAGCTCGGGGCGCATGGTGAACATCACATCCGCTTCCGGGCCCATGTACGTGGCCAAATGTGACCAGGACAAACAAAGGTTCTTTGTGGACCCGAAGGTGGAGTGGGGCGCCATCGACGCGCTCATGAGCGCCGCAGTCAAAGCCGGCGACGAGGCAGACGCCTATGGGCTCTCCAAGGCTTGCGCCAATAGCCTCACCATGTGCCTTGCGCAGAATCACCCTTCGCTGCGCATCAACGCATGTACGCCCGGGTTTATTGAGACAGACCTGACCCGGCCCTACGCCGAGTCCTCCGGCAAGTCGCCCGCCGACCTCGGGATGAAGCCACCAGAAGAGGGCACGCGCTCCGCCATGCACCTTCTCTTCGAAGAGCTCGACGGAAACGGTTGGTACTATGGCAGTGATGCCGTGCGCAGTCCCTTGGACAAGTACCGCGCGCCCGGTGACCCGCCTTTTGCCGGTGACTGATGTAGAGATTTACTTTCACTTGGACAAATCTAGCCTGCAGGCGCGCAAGTCCCCGGAGCACAAGACCAAGAGCGAGATCAAACTTCACTAAACTCGAGAAACGAGTGTCTCAAAGGGTTGACACGGATCGCTTTGCGCCTCGATTTCTGGGGTGCAAGCGACAACCAGGGCAGGGCGCCCGGGTTGACCGTGCGCAGAGCTTCAGCGCTAGGGCTCGTCGGTTTGACGTTCAAACGCACCCACGTCGCACATTGTGCCGCCGAGGAGCGCGACGCCGCTCATGCCTTGTCACCGCTACTCAGTGCCGGAATCCAAGGCAGAGCGAAGGCTTTCGATCTCGGGCTCGAGCCGCCGCCGCTCCCGCTTTGCCCGCTTCAGACGGACGCCGCTGAAAGCGACCCCACCGGCACCCACTGCAATCGTGGCCGAACCGACTCCGATCAGGGGGCCAGCCAGTGGGTCATCTCCCCCAAAAGCGGAACCCAAGACCACTCCGGCCATTAGAGCTGTAACACCGCCAGTTATCACCAGGACCGACACCGCGATCCCGGCCCGCGGCTTCCTCACGTTGGCTTTCTGATAAGCGGCTTCCAACTCCGCGACGCGGCTCTGGAGTTCGCTACGCGGCGCGACTTCGAGTTCGCCCTGCGAGACGACCACCGAATCGGTCTCCGCCTGAGCCCTAGCGGTGGGTGCGGCTAGGGCGGGAAGAGCGGTCAATGCCGCAGTACCGAGAAGCACGGCTAAGTACCGAGTCATGGGCCCACCTCCAGTTCAAACGCTCCGACGTCGCATGCGGGTCCCTGTGGACGGGCAACACCGCGCTGGTCCTCAGTCACCTCGCAGTCCACTGCCGGAATCTGATCGAGAGCGGGACTACCCGGCAAGAGCGCATGGGTCTCGGTCGGTCCGCCGTTGTCCTGCAATGGTCCGAGCATTGGGTCTGGGACATCGACTAGATCGGTCCCGTCTGGGTCGAACCCGCAGGTATTGCCGGGGCTTTCGATGTTGTAGCCGTTCGAGATGGTCGGTCCCAGCCGACCACATGTGCCGTCAATCACGGTCGCGGTGGCCTCAATTGCTGAATCATAAATTGCATCGCCGCGGACGGCCGTGTTGCCCGACACGGTGCTGTTGATCAGTCTCAAGCGGTCGATAGCAAGGATACCGCCTCCATCGGTGGCTGCGGTATTGCCCGAGACGGTGCTGTTGATGAGTGTTGCGTCGATGCCGAATATAATACCACCCCCGTAGTCTGCGGAGTTGTCCGACACGGTGCTGTTGATCAGGGTCAGAGGCTCGCCCCCGCAAATCCCGCCACCACCGGAGTCGGCCAATGCGGTATTGCTCGACACAGTGCTGTTGATCAGCGTGAGGGGCGACGAGCCAAAGGTAAGAGGTGGGCACGCGTTGATGCCACCGCCCGAGTTTCCGGACACCGTACTGTTGACCAACGTCGTCTCGCCGCCCCAGATGTCGATACCGACACCATCGTTGTCCGAGACCGTGCTGTCCGTCAGCGTCAGCGTTTCCCCTCCACCTGTCATGATGCCGACGCCCAAGTTTCCGGAGACGCGGCTCTCGACCAGGGTCAGCGACCCACCGGATTCGATGCCGGCAGCACAGCAACCATCGACAACGACGCCTCTCGTCACCGTAAAACCTCGTAGTTCGGCCGTCACGTCGGTCATTGAGAAAACACGGTGACCCTCATCTCCGTCGACCGTCAGCTTTCCCTCACCATCGAGGACGACGTCGTTGTCGATGACGATTTCCGCTTCGGTCACCACCGTCTGAGGTCCGTTACAGTCGAACCTGTAAGGTCCTCCGCCTGCGGCAATAGCATCGCGGATTCCCTGTTCGTTGCATGCGACCTCGCAAGTGCCGTCCTGACAAGTGCCCGCGTCATCGCCGCACGCCGTGCCGTTGGTGACAGGCGTCAACTCGCACGCACCGCTAGCACACTGGCCTACCGCGCACTCGTTGCTCTCGTCGCACGCGGTGTCGTCTGTAACAGCCGTGTACTCGCACATGCCATCGGTGCACGCGTTTGCGGTGCAGTCGTTCCCGTCGTCGCAATCCTCCGGGCTCTGGCATTCAGGCATCCCACCTGTTCCACCACTGCCGGCCATGCCGCCCGTTCCAGCAGAACCACCATTCCCGGCCATGCCACCGCTTCCCCCGTCGCCGGCCGTTCCGCCGCTTCCCCCGTCGCCGGCCGTTCCGCCGCTTCCGGCATCGCCACCGCTTCCGCCGTCACCCGTCGTCTCACTGCACCCCACCAAGGGCATCACCCCCAACGCGCAGACACATAGAAATCCGAATACGTATCGCATGACAACCTCCCGGTCCGGTCATGGGAAACGTGGGGTCGCCGTAGTACCTGTCGCTATACGTAAATCTTTACTTCACTCGCTCGCGCAGAGGTTGCGCGACGATCGCCGAAACGGTTGCTCTTTTCACTGGCACGCCGCAAATCGCGCAGCATTTGCGCTTCGTTTTCTGTACGTGCAAGCGGCAACCAGGGCAGGGCGCCCTGGTTGCCGAGGGCCAGCACTATTCGGCGGCGGATCCCTCCTTCGCGAGAGGCTGTTCCTCCCGAAGCTGGGACTTCGTCTGAGGAAGGATGTCGAGCTTGAACGTGAAGCTCCCGTCCCGGTTCGCGAAGGCAACCCCCGCGCGGTTCCACTAGCTCTTGCCGCTGGCGCTCGGTTGCGAGAGTGCAGGGCGTGAGAGCGGGGAATGAGGCGCCCGACCCGGAGAACCCTGGCCGCAACATCCCGCCTTGCTCAGGGCTGATAGTGGTAGATGAGGCCGGTGGAGCCGCCGTCGCCAAGCTGTTGCCCAACCGCCCAGACGTCGGTCGAAGACGTTCCGTGCACGGCGAGGAAGAGGCGTAGATAGGGCGCGCCGATCTGCTGATGCGCGACTTGCCGCCACGAGTTGCCATCGTAGTGCGCGATCGCGCCGGCGCTGCCCACCGCCCACAAGTCGTCCGGAGAGGGGCCCCACACCGCGCTCAAGTCACCGACGAAGTCGAAGGTGTCGATCGTTTGCCACTGCGCGCCGTCGAAATGACTGAGCTCGGAGCTATCCGTCATCACCCAAACGTCGCTCGCGCTGGTTCCCCAGACTTGACCGTCGCCGGCGCCTGCGTCGAGGTCGATCTCGGTCCAAGTCGATCCGTCGTAGTGCACGAGATCGAAGGTCGAAAGCGCGTAGACATCGCTGGGCCCAGAACCCCAGATCGAGCTCTTGAACGACGAGCCGGCGATCGTGCGCCCCCACGAGTTGCCGTCGTAGTGGGCGACGATGGCGTCATCGCCCACCGCCCAAACGTCGTTGGCAGAAGAGGCCCACACGTCGGTCAGCCCGCTCAGCCCAGTCGGCTGAGACACATTCATCGATTCGAACGTCGCACCATCATAGAACAAGAGGTCGCCGCCGGAGCAAAGCCACACCTCGGTCGGCGACAGCGCGAAGATGCACAAAAGCCCGCCGTTGCTCCCGGAGTCGAGCACACTCCAACCCTCGCCATCATAGCGCTGGACGCTCGAGCTCCCATCGACGACCCACACGTCCGTCGCCGAAAACGCCCACACATCGATCGCCGCCAAAACGCTCGGCGCGCCCCGCGCGGACCTCCAGTCGCTGCCCGAACCGTCCCCGCACGCGACGACAAACACGAGAATAACCCCCCAGATCCTCATCCGATCAGGATAACGCCTCTTCCACCCGTCGGTCACCGAGACCGCCCTTCCTGTGAGGCAAAGCCCTGAACACACGGACGCGCGCCCCAGCCAAAGCCCCGAAGCAACGCGCGCCTTCGGCGCGCGCCACGGGCGCGCGCTGATGCGCAACTTCCGTTGCCAGCAACCGATAACTCCCATCACCGGGAATCATGGCGGTTCGCTTGCGCATGTATGTCGAATATGACATAAGTAAAGCCTGGCTTCATGCCCGATAAGCCGCTTGTTTGGCTTGCTGAGAGGGTAGGGAGTCCGCCCTTCTCGACCGAAGCGCGAAAGCGAGCGGGGTTGCTCCTGAGGAAACTACAAAGAGGCGAGACACTTTCCATGCCTGAATCACGACCCATGCCCTCTATTGGGCCGCGCTGTCATGAGCTGCGCATCGCAGATCACGAACGGGACAAAACGTGGCGGATCATCTACCGCCTCGATTCCGACGCGATCGTTGTCGTGGATGCGTTCGCGAAGCAAACTCGCGCCACGCCAACAGCGGCCATCCGCCGTGCGTCGCGTCGCCTGCACCGCTACGACAAGGGTCCCGACGGAAAGAGCCGATGAAAGCGTCGAAACGACGTCGCCTTGAGGCCCAGGGATGGAAATTCGGCTCCGCAAAGGACTTCCTCGGCCTCACCGACGAGGAAGCCGAGTACATCGAGCTCCAGCTCGCCCTCGCCGCGCTGCTGAGAAAGCGTCGAGAGACCCTCGGCCACACACAAACCGAAGTCGCCGACCTCATCGGCTCCAGCCAATCCCGCGTCGCAAAAATGGAAGCCGGCGACCCAAGCGTCTCGGTCGACCTCCTCATCCGCACCCTCCTCGCCCTCGGCGTAAACCGAAAGCAAGTGGGTAGGGCGATCGGCGCAGCGGCCTCCGCGTAACCACGGCGCGACGAGGCCACGCGCCGTTCGGCCTCACTCCAACCAGACGAAGCCAAGGCCGCACCTGGATCGGAGGCAATCGAGTTGTTCCGCCGTCGCCGCTCCGAGAATGCAGTCCTGACCACCGAGGTCGAGGTAGGTGAACCTCACGCCTTGGTTGCGATCGATCAGGAGTTTCGCGAGCTTCGACAGAATCGACGGGTCGACCCAGTCGTCCTCCACCCGCGCGTCCCAGTGATAGGCTTCGCCATCGAGGGTGAGCTCGAGCCACGCCACCCCCTCCTCCAGATCCACGTAATCCTCGATCTTCTCGAGCGGCAGCGCACCTCCGGCCAAGGTCTGCATGCGCCGCGCGATCTCGGCATAGTCACCGTGGTCGTAGATGCACTCGGTGTCGAAGTGCCAGACGTCGTCCGAGAAACGCCGCCCCCACGGCTCGGCTTCGACTTCCGACCCGAGCATGACGATGAGGGACGTTGGGCTGGTCTCGTAGCTCTCTCGCGCAAAGCTCATGAAGAGCTCGTCCACAGTCCGATCTGGTCGCAAGGAGATTCCGCACGCCGCGAGGTCCGCGAGTTGCGCCTCGACCGGGCGCGGTCGCCACCCTTCGATTGGCGCTCCGTCACCGCCCACGCCAAAGAAGCGCGCAAACACAAAGCCCGCCGCTACGACGACGACCAGTATCACCAAGAACTTGGCCATGCCGCGATACTAGCTCACCTCGCCCCCGCGCGAGCTCGACCTCTGGGAAGCCGAACGCCTCCACAAAGCCGAGCTCAAACAAATCAAACCAACAACTTCGCGCGTCGGGGTCCGATAAACCATCGATGCTGAAACCAGGAGCTCAAACGACGCCGCGTGGGCAGCTCAGTCACCGTATACTTCCGTTTACACACCTCAAGGGGAAGGAACACCATGCTGAGCCTCGACGACCCAAGATGGAGCACCCTCGAAGGCGGATACAAGGTCATCTACGATCCGCGTCCTGCGCTCGAGCTGCTTCGCGCGGGGGGCCGCACGGAGGAAGCGTGGTCGGAGCTGTGGAACGAGCTCCACCACCAGGGAGACATTGGCTCTGCCTCCTACGCAGCGGTGCCGCACATCATCGACATCTAGGCGCACGCCAAGTCGCCGGACTGGAACGCGCTGGCGCTCGTAACGCTTATCGAAGACGTACGATTGCGAACAGGACCCAAGCCCCCCGCGTGGCTTTGGGAGTCCTACATGGCCGCGATTCATCGCCTGCCAGGGCTCGGTACGCGTGACCTGCTGCGCAGCGCCGATCCTTACGTTGTTCGGTTTGCTCTGGCGGCGATCGCGATTGCGAAGGACCTCCACGCGACGGCGCGAGTACTCAGCAAATACTCGGATGAAGAGCTCGACGAGATGGAGCGCCTCTACCAGGGCTCTTGAGCTGTCCAGATATCCGGGAGTCCCATCGATTGGTCGCGCCTGCCCCGTGGTGGCGAAGGCGCTCCAACAGGGCGCGCAGTTCGAATTCGAATAGAAGCACGCAACCTCGACCTGTGGCGTCCGATAACCCCCACCAAAGTCCCAAAAGCACTTTACAAACGTTCAGTATCTGAGCTATAAACATCAGTAATCATGCGAAGTTCCCCCTCGCACTTCCCCGCACCCTTCCTGGCCCCAATCCCCGGCCATTCGCCTCCGTCCCCGCAGCCCACACACACCGAGCAACCCGCGCATCCCCAGCACCCAGCACTTCCGCTCCAAGGCCTCCCCCAGCTCGACTCAGCTCCGCCGCCCCCCGAAACCGCCCAGCTCAACCGTCTTCACCGGCCCCCCGAACTCACCCAGCTCGACGCCGAGCTCCACCGCCTAGCCCGCGGCGCCGGCCGCCTCCGACTCCGCATCGGCCAAGCCCTCCACCGCCTAGCGGACGGCATCCACGAGCTCGGCTTTTCAACCTTGGGCGCATACGCGCTCGAACGCTGCAATCGCGGCGCTCGCTGGGCCGCCCAATCCCGCACCCTCGCGCGCCGCCTCCAATCGCTCCCTCAGTTAACACAAGCCCTCGAGTTCGGCTCCATCGGCTGGTCCATGGCCGAGCTCCTCGCCCGCCACGCCACCCCGCAAACCGAAGCCGCCCTCCTCACCATCGCACGCGGCCAAACGGTCCAATCGATGCGCCTAGCATTCGCGCGAGAGCAAGCGGCGAAACACAACAACGCGCCCGACGCCCAAGGCGCGCCTCGCACCGAGTGCGATACCCCCGACGACGACGACCTCGCCCGCACCCTTTCCCTCACGCTCCCCGTCGAAGAGGCCTGGGCCCTCGAAGCCACCCGCATGATGGTCGAGCACATGGACGGCAAACACACCGGCGCCCACTTCCTCGAATCACTCCTCGCCGAAGCCACAGTCTCGCTCCTCGACCTAACCGACCCCGCGCAAACCGAGCAAACCGAAGAAACCGAAGCAACCGATCAAGACAACCAAGCTAACCAAGCCGACCAAGCCGATCACACCGACCAGCCCGACGTCACCGCACAGATGGAATCCGAACACGCCGCCTACCGCGCGCAAATGCAGCGCCTCCAACACCAGCAAGCCGAAGCCGAGCTCCAAAGCCGCCCCGCGGTCCCGACCGACCCGCACGCAGGCGAAGCCCCCGACCCGAGCGACCTGCCAACAGGCATCCAAGCCCTCGACGCCCGCATCCGTCACTACAGCGCCGAGCTCGCCAGTCGCGACCTCTTCTTCGGCCGCATGGCCCAGCGCTTTCTCGCCCTCCGCGGCTGGCAAACCCTCGGCTTCACCAGCGAAGCCCACTACGCCCGCGAACGCCTCGGCATGTCCCGCGCCTCCCTCCGCAGCAAACTCAGCCTCGCCCGCCGCAGCCAGGGCCTCCACCAAGTCGCCGACGCCCTCCAACAAGGCCACATCGGCTTCGAAGCCGCCCACCTCCTCGCCCGCATCGCCACCCCCACCACCGAACGCGCCTGGCTCACCCGCGCCACCCGCCGCACCTTCAAACACCTCCGCGAAGAAGTCCAAGCCGTAGAAATGGCCACCCGCTACCTAGGCAAAACCGACACCTCCCCCCCAACCGAAGCCCAACTCCACCAAGTCGAAGCCGCCGAACGCGCCATCCTAAGCGGCGAGCTCTTGCGACGAGTCATCCGCGATCGACCATCTGAACACAATGGACGCGCCGGCAAAGTCGAAGCCGGCGCGCCCGAGCACCACAACGCTGTCCAGATATCCGTAACCCCGAAACCCGAAGACGAACCACCGAACGACCCAGTCCAGATATCCGTAGGTCCGTCCGCCAAGATCACGCTCCGCATCCGAGTCCCCGGCGACGTCCTCCTCCACTACCGCCAACTAGAACGCCTCCACCGAAAAAAACTCCCCAACGAAAGCTTCATCCAGTTCCTCTGCACCACCTTCTGGCAAACCTGGGTCCCCACCCTCGGTGTCTCCGACAAATGGGAACAGATCTACCGCCGCGATCGCTACCGCTGCACCAGCCCCGTCTGCCACCAACGCAACGTAACCCTCCACCACGTCAAGTACCGAGCCAACGGCGGCACCGACGCCCCCGAAAACCTCACCAGCCCCTGCCCCTTCTGCCACCTAGACGGCGAACACGCCGGCCGCCTAAAAATCCTCCCCCCCGGCAACAACCCCACCTGGCTCCTAGGCCGCCACCCCATCATCAAAGTCCACCGCCGCGAACGAACCCTCCTCAACTAGCCCGCGACAGCCGCATAGTCCCCCGAGAACAGGGCAAAAACACCAACTCAGCGCGAGGTCTTCCCACCCACCACGCCGAGCGCCGACTCCGGCAGCACGCAGCGGAACGCGGCGAGCTCCACCTTGGGCCGGGCCGAAGATTGCGTCGCAGTCACCGGGGCGGGTTCGCAGGTCAGCTCGAACGCCTCGGGCTGGAGTGCAGGAAGAATGCGCACCGTGCACGTCCCACCCACGCACGGAGCGCCAGGCTGGATCGCAGTCTCGAGCCAAGCAGGAGCAAACGACGCTCCGCACGCCTGAAGCACGCTCTGCTTGCTCCTCTCCCACGTCAGCACAGGCGGAAAGATCACGAGCCGACACCCTTCATCCGGCTGCGAGGGATTGGTGCAATCCCCGACCTGCGTCCATTCGGGAAGCTCCCCGATCCGAGGCTCGGGCTCGCCCGGCTCCTTGATGCTCACGAGCGTCGTCACGGATGCTGCGTAACGCGCAAGCTCGCGTTCGGCGCGCGTCGGAAGCCGCCCCCCAAAGCGCATCCCGCAGACCCCGTACGCCGTCTTGCCATCGACGAGCGTAACGCTGCGCGGCTCAAGCACGTCCTTCGCTCTCGATCGCGCCGTCAGGATCGATGTCGCCACCGGGCAATCGATTGTGCCACGGCTTCCACGCGAGCACGGAAGCGGCGCAGCGCTCATCCAAAACGGCGCGACGTCGTCGGGGCTCTCTCCGAGGGGCCCTTTGGGAGCGCTCGGCGGCGTGCAGATCTCGGCAAAAGCGATGCCAAGCTTCTCGCCGGTTCTCCACGCACAACGGGCCTGCGGCTCATCCCCACTGGCCCTCGCGGTACCGATGACGATCAACAGGAGTCCCCCGAGAATCCAGCGCGCACCCAACCTCACGCGCGCAAACATATCCCGTTCAACCCCTTCCTCGCCACACGGCCCGAGTGGCGCGAATTACCTCACCGGCACAGATTGCAGATTGCTGGGCGGTAGCTCGATGGTCGGTAGGGGACGGCACGCGACTCGCGCCGCTTCGTCGCGATCGAGGCCGAGTAGCCCGAGAAGCACCGCAGCGCATCGCTCAGGCGTTCTCTCACGGTCGCCGGCCACGAGCTCCGTGAAGCCCCAATCGCCTGCATCGCGGTTGGCGAGCTTGGCGTGCAGGTCGACCGCGCTGAGCACGGCCCCGCGAACGGCGATGGTGGTCATCGGCAGATCGTCTGCGCGGAAGCGTCCAGCCGCGACGCCCGTCTGCAAGTCGCGAAGCATGCGAGGCGCAAGCCCCTGATCGAGCACGCGGGGCCCAAAACCGACCCGAACCAAGAAGCGCCCCCACAGCGGCTCCTCCTGAGCACGCTGCAACGTGTAGCGAACGGAGGCCGCGAAGACCTCCGCAGGATCCTCGACTCGCTCCGCGATGAGGTCGAGCGCCGCGCCGAAGCTCTCGAAGACCTCGCTCACGAGCGCGTCATGAATCGCCTCCTTGGACTCGAAGTAGTTGTAAAAGGTGCCGAAGCCCACGTCCGCGGCCTCGGTGATCTCTTGGATGGCCACACCCTCCATGCCCCGGTCCGCCATCAGTCGAAGCGCTGCCCGGAGCAGCCGGTTTCGCGTTTGCCGCCGGCGGCGCGAATCCCGGGGCTCGGCAGGTGCGTCGGCGGCGCGCCCGGACGGGGCCGAGCCGGCAGAGGTGGTGTTTCTCGCCATTCTTCACGCACTTCTAGCACGAAAAAACAGAGTTGACAAGATCATCAGTTCTGATAAAAGCATCAACTTAGTCGGCCCGGCGGCCGATCCATAGGTTCCGAGATGACCCAGCTCGACGACAAGACGGAGGTATTGGTGGTGGGCTTCGGCCCGGTGGGGGCTGCCATCGCAAACCTTCTCGGCCGCTACGGGGTGCGCACGCTCGCGATCGACGCGGCGACCCGGATCTTCCCGCAGCCGCGCGCCATCGCGCTCGACAATGAGGCGTTGCGCATTTTGCAGTCGGCGGGGCTGCCCGAGGGCTCGTTTGAAACCATCGCGATTCCAGAGGTTCGTTACCTCTCGCCGTACGTCGGTCAGTTGGCGCGCCTCCAAACCGGTGGCTGTTTGGACGGGCATCCCAAGCTCGTGACGTTCTATCAGCCCGAGCTCGAGGCATCGCTTCGTGCACGCGTTCGCGACTATCCCCACATCACGGTCGCCCTCGGGGTCGAGCTCACCGAGCTCGCCGAGCAACCAGACGGGGTCGTCGCGCGGGTTCGCGATGAAGCCGGCGCGGAGCGCACGATCCACGCGCAGTATCTCATCGGCGCTGACGGCGCCAAATCGATCGTGCGAAAAAAGCTCGGCGTGGGGTTCGAAGGACGAACCTACGTCGAGGACTGGCTGATCGTCGACGCGAAGCTCGACTCGCCGTCGATCGACCACATCGAGTTTCTCTGCGATCCGAAGCGCCCCGCGCCGCACATGCCCGCGCCGGGAGGCCGGCAGCGCTGGGAGTTCATGCTGCATCCAGGCGAAAGCAAAGAGGAGATGGAACGCCCGGAGAAGGTGCGCGAGCTTCTGTCGCCCTGGGGCAGCCCCGACGACATGGAGGTCGAGCGGACCGCGGTCTATCGCTTCCACGCACGCACCGTGGAGCGCTTTCAGAAGGGCCGCGTGTTCCTGGCGGGCGACGCCGCGCACATCACGCCGCCGTTTGCCGGGCAGGGGCTCGTCGCCGGGCTGCGTGACGCCGCGAACCTGAGCTGGAAGCTGGCCTGGGTGCTGCGAGGGCGCGCAGAGCCCGCCATTTTGCAAAGCTACGATCAGGAGCGGCGACCGCACGCCAAAGCGATGATCGATCTCGCGAGGTTTTTGGGACGCATCATCATGCCCACGAGCCGCGTGCAGGCGCTGGGCACGGGTTTCCTCATGCGCACCCTGCGCTTGATCCCAGCCGCACGCTCGTACTTCGAAGACCTCAAGATCAAGCCGCAAAATCAATTCGACCGAGGTCTTTTCGTCGAGCCCCGGCGCCGACCCTCGCGTGGGCACAGGACGCAGCTGACTCGGGGCGCCCTGTTCCCGCAGGCCTGGGTTCAGCAAGGCGAACGAGGCTGTTGGAGTGACGATGCACTGGGCGAGGGCTTGGCGCTGGTCGGCTTCGGCATCGATCCCGAGCCGCACCTCGGTGATGCAGCGGCCGATTGGCGCGCTGCCGGCGGAACTTGCATTCAGCTCTGCCACCGCGGCCAGCGGCTGCATCGGCGGAGCGCTGCGCACGTGTGGGAAGACATCAGCGGTGCGTTCGTGCCGTCGCTCGCGCCGGTCGGCTGGTCGGCCGTTGTCCGTCCGGACCGCACCATCATGCACCATGGTCCGATGACCGAAGCACCGCGCCTGGTTCGCGAGGTGTGCGATCTTCTCGGGACCTCGAAGGCGCAGTCCCGCTCGGATACGAACGGCCCGCGAGCCTCCATTGCCGATGCTGCCACCACCGGAGAAGCCCGATGATTTCGCTTGCGACACCCCAACCGAGTCGATGCCCCGACCCGACGTCGAAGGCGGTCGAGCTTGCGTACCTGACCTTCGAGCACCCGAGCCTTGAAGAAGCAGAGCGCTTTCTCACCGACTTTGGGATGCACGTCACACATCGCGCCGACGACGGGCTTTGGTTTCGCAACTCGGGCCCTTCGCCCTTCTGTTGCTTGGTGAAACGGGCCCCCAAGGCTCGCTTCGTGGGCCTCGGCCTGGCGGTTGCGACGCGCGAAGAGCTCGATGCGCTCAGCCGGCTTCCGGAGGCGACCTCGATCGAGCCGATGGACACGCCTGGCGGCGGTGAACGGGTTCGACTGAACGATCCGGCTGGCTTCGTGGTCGAGGCTGTGCACGGGCGGTCCGAGGTCGAGCCGCTCGCCCACCGCGCGCCGCTTCGTCTCAACAGCCCTGCCACGCAGTCGCGCATCAACGACGGACAGCGCTCCGCCGTGGCTCCGCCCGAGTTGACGAAGCTCGGACACGTGGTTCTCGAAGTGCCACGATTTCAAGACAGCTGCGCGTGGTACACGCGCCACTTCGGCCTCCTTCCGAGCGACGTGCAGGTGCTTCCGGACGGGTCGCCGGCGGTCGTGTTCCTGCGCATGGATCTCGGCGCCACGCCCAGCGACCACCACACCGTGGCGATCGTGCAGGGCTTCGCGCCACACTTCGCGCACTGTGCGTACGAGGTCGTCGACGCCGATGCGGTCGCGACGGGCCAACGATGGATGCAGGAGCGGGGCTGGCACCACGCATGGGGCGTCGGCCGACACATCCTCGGAAGCCAGGTGTTCGACTACTGGAACGATCCCTGGGGCGCCAAACACGAGATTTACAGCGATGGCGACGTCTTCACGTCGGCTCACCCCATGGGCGTCCACGAGGTGAGCCGCAAAGCGATGTCACAGTGGGGGCCCGTGATGCCGAGAAGCTTCATCCGCCCCGAGCTCTCGCTCGCAAACCTGAGGGCCCTCGCGCGGGTCTTTGGGCGCAACCCCGACGTGACGCCACGCACGCTTTACCGCCTATTCAAGGCAATGGGATGAGAACATGGCCGTACACGTAGTCCGCTACGCCCACCAGAGCCGCATTCAATGGGGCGTGGTGCGCGATCAAACGATCACCCCGATTCCCGGTGACTTCACCACCAGCGGTGAGCTCGTTCAGCACGCCTCGAGCCATGACCTCACCGACCTTCGCGGAAACGCGCTCCGCCGAAACGATGTGCAGGTCTTGTCGCCCGTGACGCGCAATCAGCAGCTCATCTGCCTCGGAGCGAACTACCGCTCCCACATGATCGACTCGGGCGTCGATCCCGACGCGAAATCTTTCAACATGGTGTTTCGAAAAGCCTCGAGCTGCATCGTGTCGGCCGATAGCAACGTCGTCCGCCCCAGTCACGTCACTCTGCTCGACTACGAGATCGAGCTCGGGCTCGTCATCCGGCGCGACATCACGGCGCCCCGGGTCGTGACCGACGACAATCTGCACGAGCTCGTCGCAGGCGTGACCATCGTCAACGACTACTCGGCGCGTGATGTCCAGCTTCCGCAGATGCAGTTCTACAAGGGCAAGAGCTACCGCACGTTCGGCCCGGTCGGCCCTCATCTTTGTTTGCTCGAGCCAGGTGACATGCACTACCTCCGCGATCTTCGGCTCACTCTGCGCGTCAATGGCGAGGTCCGGCAGGAGGCGTCGACCAGCGAGCTCGTCCATTCGCCCGCCGATACGCTGACCGAGCTCTCCGGCCTCCAGGATCTGCACGCAGGCGACCTCATTGCGACGGGCACCCCCTCGGGCTGCGCCCTCCGTGTTCCGTCTCCGAGGATGCAAAGACTCGCCGCGCTCCTGCCCGAAGCGACCCGCTGGCGCCTGTTCCTCAGGTCGCAGGCCAAACGCTCCGAATACCTGAAGCCGGGTGATCTCGTCGAGTCCCACATCGCCAGCGGGGACGGGGTCATCGACCTCGGTGTGCAACACAATCGCGTGCTGGGCTGACAGCGGCATCTAGGCGCGCACGAATGTCGGGTTACCATCGGCTCCATGAAGCACCCCGCCGCGAACGAACCCTCCTCAACTAGCCCACGCTGCATGCGCTCGATAGTGCCCTAGGAGGCTTCACCCAGGCGCTCACCGGCCCAATGGGACAGACTGTCCATCGAGGAGCGCTCATGGCAACAAACACACGTCCCCCGGGCGTCGGGGTTCTTGCTGCTCTCGAAGGCGCCGGCCTCATTGCCTGGCACCTCGTTGCGACGCCGTTCGTAGGACGGAAGCGCCTGCACTGGGGCACACGGGAGCTCGAGGCGACCGATCCACTTCCCGGTGACGAGCTGGTTCCAAACCCGAACTGGTCTTACACACTCGGCATCGACGTCGCTGCACCGCCGGAGGCGGTCTGGCCCTGGATCGCGCAGATCGGACAGCGGCGCGGCGGCTTCTACAGCTATCAGACGCTGGAGAACCTGGTTGGTTGCAGGATCCGGAACACCACCGAGCTCCTCCCCGAGTATCAGCATCCCGAGGTCGGGCAAAAGGTCTACCTGCATCCGACGACACCGCCCCTGCGGATCGAAATCGTGGACCCGCCACACGCGCTGGTTTTCTTCGGCTCCCCGGCCGATGTCGGCTCCGAGCAAAGCTGGGGGGTCTCGACCTGGCAGTTCATCGTCCGCCATGGATCAGCCGGCAAGAGTCGACTCCTCACCCGTGGCCGCAGTGATTTTTCCCCGGGGTGGGCAAGCAGGCTCGCTTTCGGACGCTTCCCCATCGAACCCATCACATTCGTGATGAGCCGCAAGATGCTCCTGGAAATCAAGCGCCTCGCCGAACCAGCGCGCTAGCTTCGCCACGAACGAACCCTCCTCGCCTAGCCCACGGCGCCAATTGACCCAACCCAAGCCTGCCCGCGCGAACCCCCAAAAAACAACACGAAACAACAGGCCGCGCCTGCGCCGTGGTGACGAAGTCACTTTACGGGGCGGCCTGCTGGAATTCGAACGAAAGCACGCAGCTGCCGTCGGCGCCGACCGATAACCAAGCATGCCCAACCCACTCCTCGAACCCACTCAGAAAGGAAGGTATGCTTTGCCGATGGCCCTGATCGTCAACTGGAACGGCGTCGACGTTCCTGAAGAGCTCAAAGCCCTGAAGAAGGGTCGCTACGTGCTCGTCCCGATCGACGAGCCGCCCGAGATCACCGAAGAGCAAGAGGCCGGCCTCGAGGCCGCGCTTGCATCCGTGCGTGCGGGGCAAGGCCTATCGCGCGACGAAGCGTACGCCAAGGTCAAGGCAAGCCTCGAGTAATGCGCATCGTCATCGCGCCACGCGCGTTTGATGACCTTGCGGCAGCGGCTGGCTACGTGGCCTGAGACAACCCGGCTGCCGCAGGGCGCCTCGCCGATCGCGTGTTCGAGATCATCGATATGCTCGCCGAAGGCGGCCTCGACAGTCCGCTGACCACGCTCCGCTCTGGCGTCGAAGTCCGAAGCTGGCCCGTCCAACCGCTCCGCATCTTCTACCGGCGGGAAGCTGACGAGTTGCACGTCCTACGCATCTACCACCAATCCCGGCGCCCACTCTGATACCGCAAGGTGATGCAAAAGTGTTACACTATGCAAATGCCCACCCAGAAGAAGCGAATCAACATCACCATCGACGATGCCACGTACGCGGCCATCGAGCGCCTCGCCGACGAGCGTGAAGAATCGATCTCACGCACCAGCCTTCGCCTCATCGAAGAGGCCCTCGAGTATCAAGAAGACCGCTACTTCTCCAAGGTCGCCGATGCGCGCCTGAAAAAGAAGCAGCGCCGAGTCTCCCACGACAAGGCCTGGGATTGACCTATCGCATCGAGTACTTGCGAACCGTCGTCGTCGACGACATCCCCGCGCTCCCCAAGTCCGCCAAACGCCAAATCCGCCGCGCGATCGAAACCAAGCTCACCACCCACCCCTTCGAGCTCGGCAAGCCCCTGCGCTACAGCCTCCGAGGCGCCCGCCGCCTCCGCGCCGGCGACTACCGCGTGATCTACTACATCGAGCCGCCCGATGTCGTGCTGGTCGTGAAGATCGGCCACCGCCGCGAGGTGTACGAAGACTAGAGCCGAGTGCCTCGTTGCATGGTTTTCGTCGAATCCCCAAGAGTGGCCGCGATAGCGGCTACGCGCGAACGCCTTGGACGACCCGGGGAATGTCGCCACCAAAAATCATCCTGAGCGCCGCCGGGGCATCGTAGCGGTGCCGTTCCAGTGCCGATTGAAGGACCTCGATCTCCACCGGAGCGTTGCATATCCGGTGGAGATACCGAGCCAACGACGACGGGACGCTGGTCACCGAGCGCGGCTGCAATTCATGTTCGAGTCGTTGGAGCTGCGACGCGAAGCCGATATTGGGAAGGACTTGAAACCGCTTCGATCGAACTCGACAGAAGGCATCAAAGAAACTCACGCCCTCCGTTTTCATCAGCCAGGCGATGACGAGGGTTGCCGATCGGCTGACGCCGACTTCACAATGGACGAACAGCTTGGCCTTTGGATCTCCGGCCGTCGCAGCCGCTGCGAACTCGAAGAACTGCGAAAACGTCCCTGCAATATCCTGATGCATGCCATCGTGGACACCGAGAAACAGATGATGAAAGTCCTGCTGTAAGAACGCCATCTGCGAACGTTCATCCTCCATCAGGCAGCTCACCACGTGGGTGACTCCGGCCCCCTTCAGCTCCTGAACGCGCTCTCGGTTCGGTCGGGCGCCCAGATACAGAGTCCGAGTGATCGGACTGAAGAAGCGCTCACGCAGGTCTACAGAGAAATCCAGTCCAAGACCGAGCCGTGAGAGCACACGGTCCGCGAGCTTATCGAGTAGGGCCTTCATGGGGGGTCTCGTCGTGAGTCGAGTCGCCTATCGCAATACCACAAACCTCCGAGTGACGAACGCCTCGGAAGCAGGCGAGGGTGACCCCATCCTCCTCCTCCTCCACGGCTTCCCAACCAGCTCCCACCTCTACCGCAACATCCTCCCGACACTGGCCAAAACCCACCGCGCCATCGCCCTCGATCTCCCGGGCTACGGCCTCTCCGACAAACCCCCTTCGCCCGCCGCCATCATCAAGGACACTGCTCATCGAACTGCGTGCAGTCGGGGGGCACACAGTACGTGTACATCACGTTGGCGAGCTCGTTGTTGCTGAAGCCCGCGCAGTCGGTCGCCAGACTGACCGTGCAAGTCTGTTCGCTGTAGTCCGTGTAGCTCACCCCGACGTACCAGCCCGAGATGTTGCTGTTCAGAATCTCGGCGCCGATGTTCCCCGATTCATCGAGGCAGTAGAGCTCCATGCCACTATGCCGCTCGCTGCCCGTGAACGTGATCGTCGAATCGTAAATGCCGACGAAACCGTCCCCGCCGCCGGGCCATTGAGAGAACTGAACACCGTCCGCCCCCGAGCTCTCGACCGTGACGTTGCAAAGAATGAGGTCCTTCGCAGCAATCGCAGTGACGCCCCAAAACTCACCGGCATCGATCGTCATGTCGCGCAGCGTCGCCGTTCCGACGGTCGTCAGGCCAACCGAGCCGAATTCGTTTCCGCGCATCCGCAGCGTCGTCTGTCCTCGGCCCGCGCCCGCGAGCGTCACGTTTCTGACGAGCACCTGGGTGTCCCAATTCCCGACGCGCTCATCCTCCGGCAGCGGCCAGGTTCGGATGGGCGGTGTAAAGGTCCCCGCCGGCAACTTCACGACCGAGCCTCCCGGCGCCGTGGTCAGCGCCGCGTAAAGCTCTTCTTCGTCTGTCGCATCGATGACATTCGACGGCAGAGAGCCGCATCGGTCCGCCACCCAGGCCTTGACGTCGCCGACGGTCGCCGGCGTGCTCGTCGGGTACGTCCACTCCGGGTCGACGACCAGCACGATCGCTTCCTTGTTTGGATCGAAGTCCATCGTCACGTCCCCGTGCTCCTTCGACAGGTCACGCACGGTGTCCATCCCCACGAAGTCACCACTCCCCGCTTCGATGATGACCACGCGTCCGTCCAACGCTCTCGATGTCTTCGGGAAACGAACGTGCAGCGCCCCGGTCAGGTCGAAGTTGGTGAGCTTGGTCACGTGGGCCGTCAAAGGCGGCACGAGCGTGAACTGCGCGACCGTCGGGTTGTCCTCGGCGTCGCCCGTCGAATTCGGCGCCGTTGAGGTACGACGCGCCATGTTGGCATCCACCTCGGCGAGAACCCACTTCGGCCCATGGAGACGCGGGCGCGTGGAGTCGTCCGACCAGAGCTCGGCCGGCTTGGTCTCCTCCTTATCGTAGTCCTTCAGGTACCGCGCGTTGTACACGAACTCGAGGAAGTCCGCGTCCGACCACTTTTGCTTGAACGAAGTCAGGAAATCCACCCAGTCCAGGTTCTCGATCGGCCCCTTGCTGCCGATGCCCCCCGTGTGTGTGAGCGAGAACTGGTCCTCTAGGATCGTCTTGATGATCCCCGGGTTCTTCGCTTCGGCCCACTTCCAAAACGCCACGGTTTGATAGGTGTCGGTCGGCGAAGCCTTGTTCGTGAGCGCCGTCAGCGGCTTCCAGAATCGCTCCTGTTTTGGAGCGAAATAGTAATCGTCCAGGCCCGCGATCTCGTCGAAGACCTCGTCCATTGCCCAGCTCGCCGTGCCCTCGGCAAACCAGCCGTCCTGATCGAAGTAGAAGAGCCCCGATGCACGGTTGCGGTGCATGTTCTGCACCAAGTGAAAGTACTCGTGCGCCACCGCCTTCTTGACGCGCGCGGCGGTCTCGATCGCGTAGCTCAACTCGATCAGGTCATGCTCGACCACGTTGACCGTCCCCGCCACGCCTGGCTTGAGCTTCGTCACCGAGACCACGATCGCTTCGGGTCCGAGATAGCCCTTGCCGAGGGCAAACACCGCGTGCGCCATGTTGAGCCCTTCGCGGACCGCCGTCTGATACGCGTCCCGGCTCAACTTCGTGGGCTGGTGCGCGAAGCTCGTCACGATCAAAGGTGACGCCACCGCTTTTTCAGCGACTGCCTCCTCCCGCGCCACGTCGAGGGGTGCGGCCATCCTCACCAACTGCATCCGGCGGTGTCCATAGATGTCGCCGCGGGCCGTCCCATCGGGATCCACGCGCGTGACCGGCAGCAAGTGGTAGTTCGCGAGCAGGGCAGGGCTCACCAGCGAGTCGAGCTCGTCCGCTTCGGGATGCGGCCGGCTCAGGTTGCGCACCAGCCAGGCCAGCTCACTGGCGTCGAGTCCGACTGCTTGCGGATCCTTCACCGCAATGTCCATCGGCGTAGTCGACTTCAAGGGCATCGAGACCTCGAAGGCGCTCCCAAGTGCCTCGAATCCATCCGCCTCGAACTTCCGTTCGCTCGCCGGCTCCATCGACGGCAACTCGGTCACTTCGAGGGTCATGGACTCGGTCACCGTCCCCGCCGGCACAGTCACCGTGCACGCACCCTGGGACACTGCGCCCCCGTCCGCGCCAATCGTCGCTACGCTCTTCGGCTGCGCCTCCGCCACCACGGTGACCGAGTCGCTGGTGGTCGAGCTCCCGTTGGAAACGGTCACCGAGACCGTATGCGTGCCGGCGGTTTCGAAGACATGAAACGCCCGCGTCGTTCCGTCGACAGGCCCGTCTCCAAAATCCCAAGTGAACGTGAGCTCTTCAACGCTCAACGGCACCCCCGAGTCGATGACCACCTCGCAGGGCACGTCGCAGACCTCGGGGTCCGCAAACGCCTCGGCATTCGGTAACGGCGACCCGCCGCTCCCGCCGTTTCCACAGCCCGGGAACCAGGCCCCCAACAGCAGAAGCGCAAACCACACACTTAGAGGAACACGCATGAGGGAACCTCCCATGCGACAACAGAGCAAGCTCCGTGCCAGGCAAAACCCAAGGAAAACCTAGGTTTTTGCAGGTGAAGGGGCGCAGCCTTTTCGCCCCCCCGCGATCTCGCGAGAGACCTGCGCCTCCCTCCGCT
>CAVPIE010000022.1:0-337423 GCA_963704865.1 uncultured delta proteobacterium
AAACAAGCGCAATGATTGCCGCGGGTTAGCGTTCTGAGAAACGCATATGTCATAAGAAATGTCATAAATCCGCCCCGGCAAGCGCTCCGGATCGACCTTCAGGCAGCTCACCGCCTCGCAGAGAGCGGGCCACTCCCAAGACGTGTAGACGTCGATGATCGCGCCGCGCGCGTTGTGCGTGATTGTTCGAGGACATCGCGTCGGGCTCCGCTGCTCTGCGCTGCCGAGATCATGAACCTTCGCAGCGCATGCTATCCTTGTTCGGGATGCCGATCAGCTCCGCGTCGCGCTTGTGCGACTTCGTGGCCTGCGACGTGTGCGCGCGGCCATGGTTCTCGGGTCGGGCACGATGAAGTCGTCCGGGCCGGGGGACGGCTGTAGACCGCCTCGAAGCCCTGCCCTTGCCAGCACCAAGAACCTTCTCGAGCTCGGGATGCACCGGCACCGTGCGCTCTTTGGCGTCGCCGCTCTTGGCCGTCTTCAACGGCTGATCGTTGTACTGAGTGTGGACGCGCAAAGAGCCGAGAGGCTCGACGTTGGGCACCCAGTCCCGCCAGCGCCGGCCGCAGGTTTCGCCGATCCTCATCCCGGTGAAGAACTGAAGCGCAAAGACGACCCGGCGGTCCCAGCCGATCCGCGGGTCGGTGACTAGAGCCAGAGACTCGTCACGCGTGTAGGTCTGACCACCCCCCGAGCCCATGGACGGGAGCCCATCACGAGGTGTCTGCGAGACGGGATTGACCTCGACGGCGCCCTCCAGGACGGCGAGCCGAAAAATCGAAGACACGATCCCGATGCAGTTGCGCACCGACTTCGGCGAGATTTCACCGCGGGCGACCAGCGTCTCGCTGAGCTCCAATACATCGAGCGGCTTGATCTCGCCCACAGGCATGGAGCCGATCCGCGGTGACACATGGCGCCGGTAGCTCGAGTACTCGCGATCGGCGTTTCGCTTTCCGATTCGCCGCTGGCGTGCGTGCCAACGCTCGGCGTAGGTGTCGAGATGCGTGCGGGGACTTGCATCGCGAGTCACCTGAACGCCTTTGGCGGCGTCACGCTTTCGACGCGCGAGGAGTCGGACCGCTGCCTGCTTGTTCGCGCCCGCGGCTCGACGCGCCACCTTCCTTTGGAGTCCTTGTACTGGACTCGGTAACGCTGAGCGCCGTCGTCATACGTCACGCCCCTTGGAAGTGATTCTTAGCCACCGACGATCCTCCAACGATGCGATCACCGCGTCCTCCCGAAACCGAAGTGCACGCCCCGCGCGTACACACGGACAATCGTCGCGAGATACCCATTTCCGCACGGTGTCCGCGCTGACGTCAAGCCGCGCTGCCAGCTCCTTCGTAGAAAGCAGCTCGGGGATCCGTCGTAGCGCGCTACGGCCTCGCTGACGGCATCACGAATGATTCTCGCAGGTCGGTTCTGTCGTGACAATCAGATTCGGAGAGTTGCTCATCGATTGGGCTCAGGTCGTGGTCACGGTCCATCATCCGGTCCATTTGTTCTGGCGTGAACCTGGCGGCTGGTCCAGCGGCGGCGGGAAGCGATCGAGCGGCCGAGGCACTGACCCCCAGAGGCTTTGCACCTCAACGGTCCCCGTTTCGACGGGGTCTCGTTGGGTTGCTGCGCGGTGACGCGCGACCTCTGTGTGGGGGGTTCATTCGCGTGCCCGCCCTTGCTTGGCTGGGGCCCGACCCGTGGTCGCCGTAGTAGCGAAGAAGGAGCTGTAGGAGGGGAGGGTCGGCAGGTCGAGTCGCGTACGCGCACGACACACTCCTGACGGAGCAGCGGTATTCGTTACAAGCCCTACTCTCTTCGAGGTGCATGCGGAAAGACGGTACGCATACCGAAGTCGCGGGGCCCTTGGATGATTTGCGTGTCTTCACTCTTGGCGGTCACACCACTGTTATCGGTTTTGCCCCTCGAAAAGTTGCGCGAGCCGACCCGCCGACCTCCGTGGCGTTTCCTGTCACAAAGTGTCGCAGAGCGATTCGTCACGCCGCGCTTCGAATCTCTTTGCTCAACTGTTTTTCGGCTGGACTCAGAATGGAAAGCTTTGCTTCAGACTTGCATCAGAGGGATTCACTTTGCTTTTCAGAGTTGCGCAGAGGATAGAGTTGTTCATCGTGCATCAAAAGGAACCGGAATTGAAAGGGCAAGGGGAGTTTTGTCTGCCACAAAACCGCAAGTGCGTCGCGCGCATGTCTTGCGTTCGTGCTCGGCACTTGATGACGCGCTCAACGCCTTCGGTGATTCGCGCGTGCGCTGCAACGATTCCTCCTCGACAATGCGATTGCGATGCTGATGCCGTGAGGCGGGGATTAAGCATCGAATCACGCGCGCCTGACCGATGCGCACGTGACACACCTTCAGCAGCGGCAAACGCAAGCGGCCTCACGCGCAACGAGATCATCCGCCGCGCGCCGGAACGCTGAGATTCCGAGCGCCGAACTCGGCAGGAGGTTGAAGACATCCTCCGGATTCAACGCGAGCAGAACCGACTCGGCGGATTGCGAAGAAGGCTCTCACTGAGGCGCGCGGAAACCGACGGCTTCGCCGCACCCTCATCGAGGTAGAACGAAACGGCGCCGAGCTTCGGCGCGTAGTCGCGCACTCCTCGCTCGCGACGATGGACCCCCGAGCAGCCACGGAACGACAAGACCGATTCTCGTCCGCGCAGGCTCGTCCCTTACATGCTTCGGGCAAGGGAGGGGAGCGTTGTACTTGGAACATGGCTGGAAATCGACCGGGCCTCGATTCACGGGACGACGCAGACACCGTGGTAACGTCATGGAGCTGCTGCAAGAGGGAAATCAGAGAGCGAAGGGGAGCAAGACCTACCACTGGGCCGTTTCGTTTCACCCAACCGACCGGCGCCTCACTTCCCCAGAGGCTGGAGGACGTCGTTCGCCGGACCGTGGCAGCGACGGGCCTCGGAGAGCACCAATATGTCGCGGTTCTCCATAGCGAGCAGGAGCACGAGCATCTTCACGTCGCGGTGAACAATATCGATCTGGAGACGCTGAAGATCGGATCACCCCGACAAGGCCATTCCGGCGTTTCAAGCGCTTGCGAGCATCCTCGAAAAAGAACCTTGGGCTCCACCGCGTTGACCGAGCGCGAGGTCGTTCCGGGAGACGATGGCCGCGACTTCGAGGCGCACGGAGCATCGAGACTTTCCTGCTGGGCCGTGGTCCGACTATCGCGCTGCGAAAGAGCTTGACGGGATCGCGTCCGGGCCGGTTCTTCACGACGAGCTTGCACGTTCTGGGGTCCTACTGGTGCGACGTGGCAACGGGCTGCAATCGTCGACGCAGCGAGGCCGAACTTGGGGCAAAGCATCGACGCTTGGCGGCGGGTGGTCCAAACAGCGGCTCTGTGAGCGATACGGGGACTCGTCCGGCCCCGGCGCTGCCGAAGTCACACGCGACCAAGTGCAGGCCTACCAGGAGCGACCACTCGGCCAATGCATGAGGACGGACTCTCGCGCGAGTATCAGGAAGCACTCGCCGCCCCACGGACTCACCGCCGTGAGCTCCGTGAGGCGACGGCGTCCAGAATCGGCGCAGCTAGAAGGGCATATCGCCAGCAGTTCAGGTGAAGCATCACGCGATTGCTGTGATGCCCATCTCACCAGGGGACAAAACGGAACTGTACAAGACGCTTTCGTTCGAGTAGAAGTGCGCCGAGCGCAGGCTCAAGGCGACCACCAGAAGCGGCGGCTCGGTAGGCCTCGACACGCACCCAGGGTCCTGGAAGCAATTTCCTCGCCGCTCGGGCTGCTCGCGGCGACCGTCGAGCGATTTCTGCCCGCTTGGAGCGAGTGCAGCGCGGCTTGACCATCAAAGGGAGAGAGAAAGCATTCGGCGTGCAGCCTCCAGCCGCTGGTACCATCATCCACAACCTGCCTGGTGGAGTCCGGATTCTGTGCGCAATCCGGGACAATTTCAATTTCCAGCTCCTCGGCGAAGCCCGAGATGAGGCGCTCCAGCAGCTGGCTAAGGTTGCCAAGCAGAGGTTCGGAACGAAGCCGGTCAGGCCGCTGGGATCGAGGACCGCACAAGAGCGACTGGCGGGAACTGGCGGTCGAGCAGGGGTTGGAAAATTGCTGAAGAGTCACCGCTGGCGCTCTTCAGCAATTTCCAACCCCTGCTCGACCGCCAGTTCCGCCAGTCGCTCTTGTGCGGTCCTCGATCCCAGCAGCCTGACCGGCTTCGTTCCGAACCTCTGCTTGGCAACCTTAGCCAGCTGCTGGAGCGCCTCATCTCGGGCTTCGCCGAGGAGCTCGATCGATCCTGCGGATTCGCGGATCCGGACTCCACCAGGCAGGTTGTGGATGATGGTACCGCGGCTCGTCCGGAGGCCGCGAGGAGGCTGCACGCCGAATGCTTTCTCTCTCCCTTTGATGGTCAAGCCGCGCTGCACTCGCTCCAAGCGGCAGATCGCTCGACGGTCGCCGCGAGCAGCCCGAGCGGCGAGGAATTGCTTCCAGGACCCTGGGTGCGTGTCGAGGCCTACCGACCGCCAGCTTCTGGTGGTCGCCTTGAGCCTGCGCTCGGCGCACTTCCTCTCGAACGAAAGCGTCTTGTACAAGTTCCGTTTGTCCCCTGGTGAGATGGGCATCGCAGCAATCGCGTGATGCTTCACCTTGAACTGCTGGCGGTGTGCCCTTCTAGCTGCGCCGATTCTGGACGCCGTCGCCTCACGGAGCTCACGGCGGTGAGTCCGTGCGGCGGCGAGTGCTTCCTGATACTCGCGCCAGAGTCCGTCCTCATGCATTCGCCCAAGTGGTCGCTCCTGGTAGGCCTGCACTTGGTCGCGTGTGACTTCGGCAGCGCCGGGGCCCGGGACGAAGTCCCCGTATCGCTCACAGAGCCGCTGTTTGGACCACCCGCGCCCAAGCGTCGATGCTTTGCACGCCAAGTTCGGCCTCGCTGCGTCGACGATTGCGAGCCCGTTGCCGCGTCGCACCAGTAGGACCCCAAAACGTGCGAGCTCGTCGTGAAGAACCGGCCAGGACGCAATGCCGTCAAGCTCTTTCGCAGCGCCGATGGTCCTCCGCGCCCAGCGGGAGAAACTCTCGATGCTCCGGTGCGCCTCGAAGTCGCGGGCCCGGTGACTCCCGGAACGACCTCGCGCTCGGTCGACGCGGTGGAGCCCAAGGTCTTTTTCGAGGATGCTCGCAAGCGCTTGAAACGCCGGAATGGCCTTGTAGGGGTGATGGATCTTCAGCGTCTCCGGATGGATCTTGTTCACCGCGACGTGAAGATGCTCGTGCTCCTGCTCGCTATGGCGAACCGCGACATATTGGTGCTCTCCGAGGCCCGTCGCTGCCACGGTCCGGCGAACGACGTCCTCCAGCTCTGGGGAAGTGAGGCGCCGGTCGGTTGGGTGAAACGAAATGACCAAGTGGTAGGTCTTGTTGCCCTTCGCTCTCTGATTTCCCTCTTGCAGCAGCTCCATGACGTTGACCGCGAGTTCTGCGTCGTCCCGTCGATCGAGGCCCGGTAGATTTCCAGCCATGTACCAAGTACAACGCTCCCCTCCCTTGCCCCGAAGCATGTAAGGGACGAGCCTGCACAGACGAGAATGGGTCTTGTCGTTCCGTGGCTGCTTGGGGGTGATGATCATCGCGAGCGAAGGAGGTGCGCGACTACGCGCCGAAGCTCGGCACCGTTTCGTTCTACCTCGATGAGGGTGCGGCGAAGCTCATGGGTTTCCGCGCGCTCAGTGAGAGCCTTCTTCAGCAATCCGCCGAGTCGGTTCTGCTCGCGTTGAATCCGGAGGATGTCTTGAACCTCCTGCCGAGTACGGGCGCTCGGAATCTCGGCGTTTGCGAGCACGCGGCGGATGATCTCGTTGCGCGTGAGGCCGCTTGCGTTTGCTAGCTGCTGAAGGTGTGTCGCGTGCGCATCGGTCAAGCGCACCGTGATTCGATGCTTGAGATCCCCCACCTCACGAGCATAAGCATCGCGATCGCATTGTCGAGGAGGAATCGTTGCAGCGCACGCGCGAATAAGCCGAAGGCGTTGAGCGCGTCATCAAGTGCCGAGCACGAACGCAAAGACGTTCGCGCGACGCACTTGCAGTTTTGTTGGCAGACAAAACTCCACCTTGCCCGAACAGAGTCCGGTTCCTTTTGATGCACGATGAACAACTTTGGATCCTTCTGCGCAACTCTGAAGCAAAGTGAATCCTTCTGATGCAAGTCTGAAGCAAAGCTTTCCATTCTGAGTCAGGCCGAATCACAGTTGAGCAAAGAGATTCAAAGCGCGGCATGACGAATCACTCTGCGACACTTTGTGACAGGAAACGCCACGGAGGCTGGCGGGTGGCTCGCGCAACTTTTCGGGGGGCAAAACCGATAACAGGGGTGTGACCGCCAAGAGTGAAGACACGCAAATGATCCAAGGGGACCCGCGACTTCGGTATGCGTACCCGTATTTCCGCATGCACCTCGAGGAGATTAGGGCTTGTATCGAATGCGGCTGCTCCGTCAGGAGTGTGTGGTGCGCGTACGCGACTCGACCTGCCGACCCATTCCCGGGCTCCTACAGCTCCTTTCTTCGCTACTGCGGCGACCACGGGCTCGGGCCCCGCCGAGCGAAGGGAGGCACGCAGGTGGACCCCCATGACAGAGGTCGGGCGTCGCCCGCGCAGCGACCCAACGAGACCCCGTCGAAACGGGGACCGTTGAGGGGTCCCAAGCCTCTGGGGGTCAGTGTGCTCGGCCGCTCGAATCGCTTCCCGCCGCCACTCGACCGGCCGCCAGGGTTCACGCCAGAACAAATTGACCGGATGATGGACCGTGACCGCGACCTGGAGCCCAATCGATGAGCGACTCTCTGAATCTGATTGTCACGACCAGAACCGACCTGCGAGAGATCATTCGTGATGCCGTCAGCGAGGCCGTGGCGCGCTACGAGCGGATCCCCGAGCTGCTTTCTACGAAGGAGCTGGCAGCGCGGCTTGACGTCAGCGCGGACACCGTGCGGAAATGGGTATCTCGCGACGATTGTCCGTGTGTACGCGCGGGGCGTGCACTTCGGTTTCGGGAGGACGCGGTGATCGCGTGGTTGGAGGATCGTGGTGGCTAAGAAATCACTTCCAAGGGGCGTGACGTATGACGACGGCGCTCAGCGTTACCGAGTCCAGTACAAGGACTCCAAAGGAAGGTGGCGCGTCGAGCACGCGGGCGCGAACAAGCAGGCAGCGGTCCGACTCCTCGCGCGTCGAAAGCGTGACGCCGCCAAAGGCGTTCAGGTGACTCGCGATGCAAGTCCCCGCACGCATCTCGACACCTACGCCGAGCGTTGGCACGCACGCCAGCGGCGAATCGGAAAGCGAAACGCCGATCGCGAGTACTCGAGCTACCGGCGCCATGTGTCACCGCGGATCGGCTCCATGCCTGTGGGCGAGATCAAGCCGCTCGATGTATTGGAGCTCAGCGAGACGCTGGTCGCCCGCGGTGAAATCTCGCCGAAGTCGGTGCGCAACTGCATCGGGATCGTGTCTTCGATTTTTCGGCTCGCCGTCCTGGAGGGCGCCGTCGAGGTCAATCCCGTCTCGCAGACACCTCGTGATGGGCTCCCGTCCATGGGCTCGGGGGGTGGTCAGACCTACACGCGTGACGAGTCTCTGGCTCTAGTCACCGACCCGCGGATCGGCTGGGACCGCCGGGTCGTCTTTGCGCTTCAGTTCTTCACCGGGATGAGGATCGGCGAAACCTGCGGCCGGCGCTGGCGGGACTGGGTGCCCAACGTCGAGCCTCTCGGCTCTTTGCGCGTCCACACTCAGTACAACGATCAGCCGTTGAAGACGGCCAAGAGCGGCGACGCCAAAGAGCGCACGGTGCCGGTGCATCCCGAGCTCGAGAAGGTTCTTTGGTGCTGGCAAGGGCAGGGCTTCGAGGCGGTCTACGGCCGTCCCCCCGGCCCGGACGACTTCATCGTGCCCGACCCGAGAACCATGGCCGCGCGCACACAGTCGCAGGCCACGAAGTCGCACAAGCGCGACGCGGAGCTGATCGGCATCCCGAACAAGGGATCACACGCGCTACGAAGGTTCATGATCTCGGCAGCGCGGAGCAGCGGAGCCCGACGCGATGTCCTCGAACAGATCACGCACAACGCGCGCGGCGCGATCATCGACGTCTACACGTCTTGGGAGTGGCCCGCTCTCTGCGAGGCGGTGAGCTGCCTGAAGGTCGATCCGGAGCGGTTGCCGGGGCGGATTTATGACATTTCTTATGACATATGCGTTTCTCAGAACGCTAACCCGCGGCAATCATTGCGCTTGTTTGGTGGAGGCGGTGGGAATCGAACCCACGTCCGAAAACGGTCCAGAATGACATCTACGTGCGTAGTTTGTGTTTTGAAATTCGCCTTGATTTGCGCCCACAAACAGGCTCGCACCAACGCTAGTGGTTCTTTATCTCGTCATCGCGCCGAACCCGACTCGTGATGACCAGCCCGTTCAAATGACGCCTCCGCTAGAAGCACAGGCAAGCTTCTAACTTCGACGGCTCCCTTGGCTTTACTTAGGCCGCGAGAGCAACTGCGTTATCGTTGGCAGTTGTACGTCCCAAACGTTTTTACGTCGTGCTTGGGCCGACGGACACGCAACCAAACCTTCAACATCCCCGTCGAAACCGGTCGCCCCCAGAATTTCAAAGACCTGCACACTATGAGGTCGCGCCGAGGGCAGCGCAACGTCGACTGTTTTCCGCGGAATTATGGCGCTGCACGCACGTCGCAGGCGTCAGTCCGTGACTGTTCCGTTCCGGGTATTGACAGTTTCTTGCGCCGGGCGCCTACTTTCGAACGAAAGGAGAGCAACCATGCGCAACTTCTCTCTCGCGATCTTCTGCGGCCTCCTTCTCGTCGCCGTCGCGTGCAATAGCAGCAGCACGCCGGAGTCCAACGGCGAGATCAATAGCGAGGCGGACGTTCGACGTCTTTTCGAAGCGATCGTCCCCGACCTGGTGTCGGCGTTCACCGAGCTGGCCAACCAACAGTCCTTCGCCGCGCCGGCGCGCCCGTCGGGCCGCAAACAGGGCGACGGTACCACTTCGACCGTTCCATGTCCGGGTGGAGGAACCTTGGTCGTCGACCTCGTCACCGGGCAAGCGACCCTCACCAGTTGTTCCGCCGGAGGCGTCACGATCACGGCTTCGCTCGCGCTCTTCGTGTCACCCATCCCTCCTTCGTCGTACCAGGCGAACTTCAACGGGACCCTGACCGTCAGCGGCAGCTTCAATGGAACCATCGAGGTGAATCAGGCATCGATTCAGTGGTCCGATCCTGCCAGCGTGGCCAATACGTTCTGGCAGGCCACGGTGACCGTCAACGAGCTGGTCTACATCGTTTCGAGCGCGGACTCCGGCAACGGGACCCTCGATTGCAGCCCCTACGACCCCCCAGAAGGCCCGAACAGTGGTCCACCAGGCGCCCCCTGCGACGAGGACGGCGACTGCCAGGCCAATTCCTGTCGCGACCCGATGGACAACCCGGCCGAAGGGTGCACCTGCCGCAACCTGGATAGCGGGGGCGACTGCAATGAGTGCATCGGGGTCAATGCCGGGCCAGTCAATGATCCAAACCCCGCGACGCAATGCGAGCCGGGCCCGGACGCTTTCGCCTGCACCTGCCTGACACAGAACGGCGCAACCGTGACCTTGTACCTCTCGGACGTTGGATGCATCTAATGACGCGTCGCACGGGATGAGCTCGACACGCCCCTGTTGGATGGATGTCGTTGTTGGGCCTGACGCAACCGGCTGATAGGGTGCGGCGGCTTCGTTCATGATGGGTTTTTCCTTCGGTGTGGCGGCGGCTCTTTGCTGGGCCGCGCTCGATGTGGTTCGAAAGGCCCTCTCCGGGAAGGCTTCCCCCACGGCGCTTGCGGTCTTTCTGCTGCTTGGGCAGGTGCCGTTTCTGGGGGCCTGGGCGGCCTACGATCAAACCTGGGTGACCGATGCGGGGTATTGGCCGCCGGCGGTCGCCTCGATGACGATGAACGCGCTCGCCAATGTGCTCTTCATGCGCTCGGTGCAGCTCTCGCCGCTGAGCCGCACCGTGCCCTTCCTGTCGCTCACGCCGGTCTTCAGCGCGGTCGCGGCCATTCCCCTACTTGGCGAGGTGCCGGGGCTCATGCATTGGGCGGGCATTGTTCTGGTCGTCCTCGGGGCCCTGGTCCTCAATAGCGACCTCGGCGATTCTTGGTGGAAGTCCGTCACACACGAAAAGGGCGCGCCATACATGATCGCGGTCGCGGTCCTCTGGGCGTTCTCCACGGCCCTGGACAAGCGGGCCCTCCCGCACGCTTCGCCGGCCTCGCATGCCTTTCTTCTCTCCGCGGGTAGCGCCGCCATTCTCGGGACCTGGATGCTCGCTCGACGAAAGCAGGGAGAGCTCAGGCAGGTGCTCGAGGCGCCGAAGGGCCTCCTGGTGGGGCTGGTGGCCTTCGCGGTTGCGGCGCTGGCGCTTCAAATGGTCGCCCTTCAGTGGCTCTGGGTGGCGGTGATCGAGACGCTGAAACGGGCCTTTGGTGTCCTCGGAAGCGTGGTGTTCGGGCGCTTCTTTTTCGAGGAGCCGATCACCAGCCACAAAGTTGCCGCCGTCGTCTTGATGGTCGCCGGTACGACGATCTTGGCTTTGGCCTAGCGGAGCCCGAACCCATCCGTATCGGGGCGACGCCTTTTTAGAGAGTCCGTGGCGATTGGGTTCTGAATCCGCTAAGGGTGAAGGGTGGCCGAAGAAGAAAAGCCGCTTCCGCCTAAGCTCGACGTTGCCCGCTACCTCCTGGCCCAGGGCAGCTTGTTCGTGCACCTCGATCCACGGATGGACACCGTGGCCGTGCCGCAATGGTACCGCTCCGAACCTCAGCTGGTGTTGCAGATTGGCTTCGATATGCCCGTGCCCATTCGGGATTTAGAGGTCGATGCCGAAGGTGTTTACGGAACCTTGTCCTTCAATCGCACCCCGTTTACCTGCCAAATCCCTTGGGAAGCGGTGTTCGCCCTGGCCGGTGACGACGGCCGCGGTATGGTCTGGCCGGAGTCGATGCCCCAAGAAATCACCGACGAAATCGAACGAGAAGCGGGCCGGCAACCTCCTCCGGTCGTCGAAGAGCGCCCCTCGCTGAGGGTCCTGCCCACCGTGGACGAAACCGAGTCCAGGCCCTCGAGCCCGCCCAAACCAGGCGAACGCCCCTCGTACCTGAAGGTCGTGAAGTAGTTCTGGACGAGGGGGACCGTCCCCTTTTCCGCTACCCACACTACGGGTGCCTTCGGCGTCTAACCCTTTTGAAAAGGGGACTGTCCCGTTTAAAAAGTAACGGCCCGAAAGGGGGGGCTTTCGGGCCGTTAGAGAGATGGCGGGTTGGATGAAGTGGGGGAAAACAAGCCAATCCGCCGGTCTAACAACGCTACGGGGGACGTGGGGGGACGTCTTCGCCGCAGCATTTATGTCACCCCTTGTATATGCTACTACCGTGCCAACTTTTAGGCGTTTGGAATCATGAATGATCTCATAGTGATGGATAGATTGCGATGATTGAACGCCGTTCAGATCTGAAAAGTTTTTGAAGTTCTGGGCGTTTAAACCCTAAATTGCACCCGATCGCCCGAAGACAGGGGTTCAGATGTGGGCAGGATCACAAACGAGACACCCTCTGAATAACCCTTACAGATGAATTACAAGTGTATTCAAGCTGCACAGGCGTGAGGCAGCACACTTTTCATTCTTGCATTCGATTTTTCAGATCTGCACGATCGGGAGTCCGTAGTCGAGGAGCATCTGATGGCTTTTGGAAATCAAGAGCCTGCTCGTACCGCCCGCGGGAGGCTCGACGAACCGGAATTCACGGGCCGAAGCGCCTGAGGTTGCCTGCGCAAGCCCTGCGATTTGGTGTGACGTGCCTGATACCGACACCACCCCACCTGCACCCGCATTCCGTGCAGATTTGATTTCAGAGTTGAAATCCGCTGTGCCTGTACTACCAGTCGCATTATCGCCAGATACGGAGGTCAAATGGACCACGACCTGGTCAGGACGAGGCTCATAGGCCTGGCGGAGGTCGATCGGAACGTGGCTGTCGTCATTGTGGCCGACGAGCTCCACCTGGCCATCGAGGAATCGAAGGGTCGTGCGCCCGGTATTCCGCATCCGGCCGAGCGGCCATGGGAGGCGGTCGCGTACCCCGAGAAGCCCCGAGAGGAGGGCGGCGATGATGCCGCCGTGCGTGAAGACGATCGCTCGGCCACCCTCGGGCATCCGTTGGCGAAGGCCCTGGAGGGAGGCGTCGGCCCGCTGAAACACCTCCGGCCAGCTTTCGCCACCGCCGATGGCAAAGGTCCGGCGGTCTTTTAGTGCCGCGATTTGTTCCGGAAAGCGCTCGACGACCTGCTCCATCGTCAGGCCCTCCCAGTCGCCCACGTCGATCTCGCGCCAAGCCCGGTCGTGCTCGATCTCGACGCCGGCGGCTTTCGCCGTGTCGGCGGCGCGGCTCAAGTCCGAGCTGAGCACCAGGTCGTATCGCTGCCCGAGAAGCGCGGCCCTGAGCGCCTCGACCTGCGTGCGTCCGAGGTCACTCAGAGGCGAATCGCCCTGACCCTGCCAGACGCCCGCGGCGTTCGAAACCGACTGCCCGTGTCGAACCAAGCAGACTTCGAGTGCGCTCATGCCGCGGGGGCGACGCCGCGCTCTTTGCGCGGCATGATCACGTGGTCGACGATGCCGTATTCCTTGGCTTCGAGGGCCGAGAGGAACTTGTCGCGCTCGGTGTCGTGGCGGACCCGTTCGACGTCCTGGCCGGTGTGACGGGCCAGGATTTCGTTCAGCCGCTTCTTGGTGTGCAGGATCTCTTTGGCGTGGATTTCGATGTCTGACGCTTGCCCCTGATAGCCGCCCAGCGGCTGGTGAATCATGACCCGGCTGTGAGGCAGCGCACGCCGCAGGCCCTTGGTGCCTGCGGCCAGAAGAAATGCCCCCATCGATGCCGCCTGCCCCAGGCAGACCGTCGAAACGGGGCAGCGCACGTAGCTCATGGTGTCGTAGATCGCGAGGCCCGACGACACCATGCCGCCGGGGCTATTGATGTAGAGCGTGATCTCCTTGTCCGCGTCCTCGCTCTCCAAGTAGAGGAGCTGCGCGATGATCGCGTTGGCGACGAAGTCGTTGATTGCGGTGCCCAAAAAGACGATGCGGTCCTTCAAAAGCCGGCTGTAAATGTCCCACGCTCGCTCGCCACGGTGGGTTTCTTCAATGATGGTGATTGCGCGCGTCGCAAAATCGTCGCTCATGCGTGAAACCTAGTCCCTCTGGGCGTCCCCGCAATCCGGATTTTGAGGAGCGGGGTTCGGCGCTATGTTCTCTAGATGCTGCCGCCTGCTCTCGAGATGGTCCGCCAGTTGATCGCTGCGCCATCGGTCAGCTCGCCGGACCTCCGCTTCGACCAGTCCAACCGCGGGGTGATCGATCGGTTGGCCGAGTGGGCGGCCGGGCTCGGATTTGCAGTCCGGGTCGAGTCGCTCCCCGGAGACGCGGGCAAGGCCAACCTGATCGCCACGCTTGGGGAGGGTGAGGATGGGCTGGTGCTTTCGGGGCATACCGACACGGTCCCCTACAACGCCGAGCGTTGGACCGACGACCCGTTCCTGCTGACCGAGCGAGAGGGCAAGCTCTACGGCCTCGGCACGGCCGACATGAAAAGCTTCTTCGCAGCGGCGCTTCATGCGGTGGGGCGCTTCGACCCGGCCGCGCTTCAGCGACCGATCACGATTCTCGGCACCGCGGACGAAGAGAGCACGATGAACGGCGCGCGCGTCCTGGCCGCGAGCGGGGAGCGTTTTGGACGCTACGCGATCATCGGCGAGCCAACTGGCCTTCAGCCGATTCGAAAGCACAAGGGCGTCTTCTATGTGCAGGTCGTGGTGGGCGGCCAGGCGGGTCACGCGAGCAACCCTGCGCTCGGCGTGAACGCCATCGAAGGGCTGCAGCGGGTGCTCGTCGCGTTGCAGTCGTGGCGGGACACGATTGGCGATCGTCACAACGATGAGGACTTCGAGGTGCCGACGCCGACGCTCAACTTCGGTCGCATCAGCGGCGGCGACAGCCCCAATCGAATCTGCGACGAGTGCACGCTCGATGTCGACATTCGCTTGCTGCCCGGGATGGAGCGGCACGTCGTGGTTTCGGAGCTGCGCGACCTGGTTGCCAACGCGCTCGATGGTGGGCCTTGGACGTTCGACCTGCGGGCGGTCGGCGGGCATGCGGACGCGTTTTCCGGGCCGACGGATGCCGAGTTCTCCGAGGCTGTCGAGACCTTGTGCGGGTGTTCAGCCAAGAGCGCCCTCTTTGGAACCGAAGCTCCGTATCTCGCGGAATTGGGGCTGCAGACACTCGTCCTCGGCGCAGGGGACATTGCCGTCGCGCACCAGCCTGACGAATATGTCACCATGGCAGCAATCGCGCGTGCCACCGACGTGTACGCAAGACTGATTCAACGATTCTGCACCGACTCGCCATGAGCCCCAAAGTCGACCCCTTCGTCCAACACTTCCGCGCGAGCGCGCCGTACATCCACGCGCACCGGGGGCGGACGTTTGTGATCATGTTCGGCGGTGAGGCGGTCGCCTCGAAGGACTTGCGGACGCTCCTTTATGATGTCGCGCTGCTCCATTCGCTCGGCGTGCGCATCGTCTTGGTGGCCGGCGCGCGCCCCCAAATCGACGAAGCCTTGGCGCGGCGCGGCGAGCAGCCTCGATTTGAAGGCGACTTGCGCGTGACCGACGAGCTAGCGCTTCAATGCGTCAAAGAGGCGGTCGGCGTGACGCGGGTCGAGCTCGAGTCGCTTCTCTCGATGGGTTTGCCGAACTCGCCGATGTCCGGCGCGCGGATGCGGGTCGCGACCGGCAACTTCGTGATGGCGCAGCCCGTGGGCGTCCTCGATGGCGTCGACTACCAGTACACGGGCAAGCCGCGGCGCGTGGACGCCGAGGCCATTCGGCAGCGGCTCGATGATGGCGCGATCGTCGTGCTCACCCCCATCGGCTACTCGTCCACTGGAGAGGCCTTCAACATCAGCAGTCACGATGTCGCCGCCGCGGCGGCCGTTGCGCTTGGCGCCGACAAGCTGATCGGCCTGCTCGAAGGGCAGGGGGTCTTCGATGCGGAGGGCCTCAATCCGTCTCAGCTCACTCCGCAGGAGGCAGAGCGCTATCTTCATTCGGGCCGCGATCTGGGTCACGACGTGGAGCGCCACCTCGCTGCGGCCATCGAGGCCTGCCAGGGCGGGGTGCCGCGTGCGCATCTGGTGGCCCGGCAGAGCGACGGCGCCTTGCTTCGCGAGCTGTTCACCCGAGATGGGGTTGGCACGATGGTGACCTCGGAGACCTTTGAAGGGGTGCGCCCGGCTGTGCGAACCGACATCGGCGGCGTTCTCGCCTTGATTGCGCCGCTCGAAGAGCAGGGCGTGTTGGTGCGGCGTCCACAGGAGATGCTCGAGAACGACATTGACAAGTTTACGGTCATCGAGCGCGACGGGATGCTCGTCGCCTGCGCTGCGCTCTACGCGTATCCGGGCGAATCGATCGCCGAGCTTGCCTGCTTGGTGGTCCATCCCGACTACCGCACCTCGGGCCGCGGCGGTCAGTTGCTGCAGTACCTCGAACGCCAATGCGGCGCCCAAGGTTTGCGTCGCCTGTTCGTGCTCACGACCCAGACCTCGCACTGGTTTCGGGAGCATGGCTTCGACGACTGCGAGTTGAATGAGCTGCCCGAATCGCGGCGCTCGCACTACGACCAAGGCCGCCGGTCGAAGATCCTGCTGAAGCCGTTCGACTAACGCATCTCCGCCAAAGCACAAGGCTTTCGGTTCGCGCTTGGATGCGATTGCGAATCGTGCTACTCGTCCCCGAATTCGCTTAATCGGGACATGATTCGTCGTTGATACGCCCAAAATGAAGCAGGCTGAGCTCAATCCCCGCCAGGACCTCGACGCTCCTCCTCGAGACGAGGAGATGGAGGAAATCGTCGGCCAGGAGGAGAAAGTCCTCGCCCGCGTCCACCGGACCGCCGCGGCCTCGCGTCCCACGCACCGGGGTCAGCTCATCGACTACGACGCCGAGCTCATCGCGCTCCGCGACCAGATTCGTGAGGCGCGGCTCGAAGACATTCCTCCGCTGGTCGAGGAGATGGAACGGCTTCAGCAGGTCGCGCAGCGCCGGGCGAAAGTGACCGAAGGCACGGTCGACCCGATGTCGCCATACTTCGGCCGGATGGTTCTCGAAGAAGATGGGCGCAAGCGCGAGATTCTGATCGGCCGCTCCACCTTTCTCGATCCCAAGACCGGTGTGCGCATCGTCGACTGGCGGGACGCGCCAGTGAGCCGGGTGTACTACCGATACGAAGAAGGCGACGACTACGACGAGATCTTCGGCGACCGGGAGGTCGAGGGCGAAGTGCTGCTGCGTCGGAACCTGTCGATCACTGCACGTAAGTTGCGGCGCATCGGCACACCGCAAGGCACGTTTCGGCGTTCGCGCGACGACTCATGGAGCCGAGTTGCCGATCTGGCGACGAGGCTTTCGGGAGGGCAGGGCGCGGCCATGCGCCCCGAGTCGCACCATCGGCCCGGCGAGCTCGGCATTGGCGACGATGATCTGCGAGAGGACAAGCATCTCTCCGAGATCACCGCGCTCATCGACCCGCGTCAGTTCGACCTGATCAGCCAGCCAACCTCCGGGCTCGTGGTCATTCAAGGCGGCGCCGGCAGCGGCAAAACGACAATCGGACTTCACCGGCTTGCCTACCTCGCGTTTCAGGATCCGCAGCGCTTCCGTTCGGACCAAATGCTCGTCATCGTCTTCAACGACGCCCTGGTCCGGTACATCTCCCGTGTCCTTCCAGCCCTGGGCGTCGAGGAAGTTCCCGTGCAGACCTTCCAGCTCTGGGCCGAGCAGCAGCGGCGCCGTCACATTCCCAAGCTCAGCACGCGCTACGTCGAAGACACGCCCACGCACGTGATCCGCTTGAAGAAGCATCCCGCGATGCTGCGCGCGATCGATCAGTATGTCGCCGATCTGTCCGAGCGGGCCGAGTCGGAAATTCTGAGCGAAGCAAGGCGAGGCGATGGCGGCGACCGGGTAAGTCGGGTTTGGCTTGGCACGGCTGCAGAGCCTCTAGGCGTGCGGCTCGAGGTCCTTTCGCAGTGGCTTCAGGACCGTGACGGGGATGCCCAGCACGTGGCGCTTGGCACCCGGCATGCCGTCGGACGCATTTGCACCCGCTGGACGACGCGCACGCGCGACATCGTCACGGCTTGGGCCGATCTGGTGACCGACCGTGACCGGCTCGTTCGCGCGTTCAAGCGTTGGGCACCCGGCGCGCTGACGGACAAAGAGATCAAATGGGCGCACTCCTGGTGCAGCCGTCACTCGACGGCGGTCTTGATGGCGTACGAAGAGGCGCTCGAGGAAGACGAAGACAAAGAGCCCCGCAGCGTGGGCGTCGATGGCATCGACAACGACGAGCCCGCGGAGCTCGACCGCGAAGACGATGCACTGCTGTTGCGCATTTTCCAAACGCTTCGGGGCCCACTCTCGGGGCGCCGTGGTCCGCTCGAGTACGAGCATATTTTCGTCGACGAGGCGCAGGACATGAGCCCCGTCGAGTTGGCGGTCGTGCTCGACACGGCGACCGAGCAGCAGAGCGTGACGCTTGCCGGGGACATTGCTCAGAAGCTCCACCTCGACAACGGATTCAGCGATTGGCGGCACGTGCTAGAGGAGCTGAAGCTCGACCACATCGAAATTGAGCCTCTCAAGCTCAGCTACCGGTCGACCCACGAGATTCTCGAGTTTGCGACCGAAGTCCTCGGTCCGCTTCGGAACGAAGTCTCAGGTCAGGCGACGCGCTACGGGGCGCCAGTCGAGCTGTTCCAATTCGGCGGAAGCGGGGAGGCGGTCGGCTTTCTGTCCGAGGCGCTGCGGAGCCTCGTCAGCTCCGAACCGCTGTCGTCGATCGCGGTCATCGCCCGCTACCCCGAACAGGCGGACGTCTACTACAAGGGCCTTCGGCACGGCGAGGTGCCAAACCTTCGTCGCATCGCCGAGCAAGATTTCCCCTTCAGGCCAGGCGTCGATGTGACCGATGTGCGACAGGTCAAAGGCCTCGAGTTCGACTACGTGGTCATCGTGGAGTGCAATGCGGCCGCGTTTCCGGTCGACGACGAGTCCCGACACCTGCTTCACATCGCGGCTACCCGCGCCGCTCACCAGCTATGGGTGTTCTCGACGGGACGCCCCTCGCTCCTGTTGCCCGAGGCCTTGGTCCGAGCCTCCAGCTAGCCCTTTGGCCGGGGGAACTGCGGGTTGGAGTTGCAGTCTCGTGGCGGGTGTGTAAGATCACCAATTAGCGGCGGTTGCGGCCTACACCGGGATCTACGGTAGATCGAGCAACGACGCCGCTCGGGGAAAAGACGCATCGCGCCTAGTTCCGTGTAGGTCCCGCTAGCCTCCAACGTCATTCGATGGCCGACACTGCGATCCAAGAAACGGTAGACCAAGAAGTCGCTCCCGAAGCGATTCCCGAAGAAGTTGCGCCTAGCTGGCGTGAGCCCACGACGTCCGTCGGCAAAAAGCTCGCGTCGATGAGCGACCGGGCGATTCAACGGGTGACCGGCGGCAATGCGTTCTTGCGCGGTCGCCTCTATGCACGGCGCAAGGCGGTCGAGAACCTCGTCGAGGAAGAGCACACGGTCAAAGGCGAGATTTCGGTTCGCACGGCCGAGGACCCTTACGTGACGCGAGCGACGTACAGCGAAGACTCCGATGCTTGGGAGTCGAGCTGCTCCTGCCCGGGTTGGCGGGGGCCCACCGGACACTGCAAGCACGTCGCCGCCGTGATGGTGGCCTTGCGCGACGAGGTGCGTCCCCCGCGCGTCAAAGGGCCGCAACAGCAGCAGAGCAAAAAGAAGAAGAAGACCGAGCCCATCCACGTGCCCGGCACGGTTTCCGCCGGTGGAAAGAGGCGTCGGTCCCGTCGGCGACGACGTGGAGCAACGGGTGCCGATGCGGGCGCTCTCGAGATTCTCTCACCGCGAGAGCTCCAGGCCAAGCGTGGTGAAACGCGGGGGCCCATGGATGCCTGGCTCCCGGCCGAGGCCCTCGACAAGCCGCTCGAGTTCGAATACCGCATGACCGTTCGTCCCGCTTCGATCACGGTGACGCCTGTGTTGGCGGGCTCGCGGAGTGTGGTGCCGATCAACGACGCGCTAGGCGCGTTCAACATGGTGTCGATCGACGAGCGACCGCTGTTTCGGGCTCTGGCGAGGAACACGAACCGTGGGCAGGCCACGACGGCCGAGCTTCGCGGCGAAGACGCTGCTGAGGTCTTGGAAATGCTCAGCGATAGGCGCGTGCTGCTCGAGCCGGCCTCGATGGAGCTGCGCTTTGCAAACGAGGCGTTGAAGCCGCGGATCGAGCTCGACCCGGCGAACGGCGACAGCCTCCGTGTGCGCGTGGTCTTCTACCTCGAGAGCAACAAGCGACGTTTTGCATTGTCGAGTGGCGCCTGGTTTGAGGGGACGCCGGGCTGGCAGATCGACACCACCGAAGGCGTCGCGCGGCCGCTGAGCGAGCTCGTGACCCCGGCTTGGCTTCAGCGGCTCTACCGATCACCTGCCATGGTGCAGTCTCACGCAGACCTGCCGGAGTTGCTCGGTGAATCGATTCCGCGGGTCGCCGCGTTGCTCGGCGCAGAGCTTCCCGATTTGAGCGCCGTTGCCGATCTGGTGGATCAGAAGCCGCTCTTCGAGCTGAAGGCCAACGGCGACATCATCGATGCGCGCGTGCGGCTCTACGTGAGGTACGAGGACCAAGAGTTCGACGTTCCGCCGGACGAGTTTCCATCGCCGCTGGCGTTCCTGCCGCCAAAGAAGGGCGAGGGGCGGCCGCGAGTCGTGCGGCGCGACATCGGTGCTGAGATGGCGGGCGTTCAGGCGCTGCTCAATCAAAATTTCGAGGTTTCGGAGTCTGGCGAAGAATTGGTGGCTTCCGGAGACGACGCGATCGCGTTCTGGACGAACGGCATCGGCGAGCTTCCCGAGGATTGGGATCGTTTCATTCCGGACGACTTGGTGGATGTGACGATTCGCAAGGAGTCGGTGACCCCGCAGGTTCGCGTCTCGAGCGGAGTCGACTGGCTGAATCTCGACATGAAGTTCGAATCGGGCGGTGCGGTCGTGCGCGAAGAAGAGCTACGCGCTTGCCTCGAGCATGGGCGTCGGCTCGTGCAGCTCGAAGATGGCACCTACGCGCCGGTGGACCCGGAGAAGGTGGGCGACGTGCTCACGCGGATGGCCGAGATCTACGCGACCGCCGGAATGAGCGACAAGCTGCCGCTTTCGCAGGCCGGGCGCGTGCAGGACCTCTTGAAGATGGTCCAGAACGCCAAGGTCTCCGCTTCGGCCAAGACGCTGTTCTCGAAGATCGAACACATCGACGAGATTCCGAGCATCCCGAAGCCGCGGACGCTCAAGGCCGACCTCCGTCCGTATCAAAAGGATGGCTTCTCTTGGCTCGTCTTTCTTCACGAGCTCAACAGCGGTGGCATCCTGGCCGACGACATGGGTCTCGGGAAGACGATTCAGACGATCGCGCTCTTGCTCTGGGCCAAGAGTAAGTACAAGCGCAAGCTCAATCTGGTGGTTGCGCCGACCTCGGTCGTACCGAACTGGGACCGCGAGATCCGCAAGTTCGCACCGGGGCTCAAGACGGTGGTGTGGCAGGGGCCGAACCGAAGTCAGAGTGCGTCCGATCTCGAGAAGGCCGACGTGATGATCACCAGCTACGCCTTGCTTCGCCGGGACGAGGAGCTGCTGCAAGCGCTTGACCTTCGCTACGTGATTTTGGACGAGGCGCAGCACATCAAAAACCCGATGAGCCAGACTGCCCGTTCGGCCAAGAAGCTGAGCAGTGAACGACGGCTCGCGCTCACGGGCACGCCGATTGAAAACCGCCTGAGTGAGCTCTGGAGCATCTTCGATTTCGTTTCGCCGGGGCTCCTTGGGCAGCTCAAGACTTTTGAAGAGCGCATCGCTCGGCCGATCGACCGTGGCGACACGGAGACCGCACAGCGGTTGCGGGCGACGATCAAGCCTTTCGTCATGCGACGCCTGAAGCGCGACGTTGCGGCAGACCTGCCCGACAAGATCGAGCAAGAAATGATCGTGCCGCTCGCCGAGGAGCAGGCCAGGCTCTACAAGCAGATCCTCGGGCAGGTGCGAAAGAGCATCCTGAGCGAGGTCGAGAAGAAGGGCGTCAGCAAGGCGCAGATACAGATTTTGGCGGCGCTCACCCGTTTGCGGCAGGTCGCCTGCGACCCACGGCTCATGAAGCTTCCGGACACGGAGTTCAACGCGGACGACAGCGGCAAGCTCGGCGCCCTTCGCGAGATCGTCGACGAAGCCGTCAGCGGCGGTCACCGCGTCTTGGTCTTCAGCCAGTTCGTCCAGATGCTCCATCACATCCGCGCTGCGCTCGACTCCGACGGTGTTCAATACGAGTACCTGGACGGCTCCACCAAAGATCGGCTCGACAAGGTCGACCGGTTCAACGAAGACACCAGCGTTCCGGTGTTCCTGATCTCCCTCAAGGCAGGTGGCACCGGCCTCAACCTCACGGGTGCGGACACCGTCGTCCACTTCGACCCCTGGTGGAACCCCGCCGTCGAAGACCAGGCCACCGACCGCGCGCACCGCATCGGCCAAACCAAGAATGTCAACGTCTACAAGCTCATTGCCGCCGGCACTGTCGAGGAGAAAATCCTCGAGCTCTCCGCCAAGAAGCGCGACCTGGTGAGCAACGTCCTCTCCACCGAAGGCAGCCCCCTCAAGGGCCTCACCAAGGCCGACGTAGAAAACCTCTTCAGCGAATAGCGACCCTAGTTGCTGGTGTGGCGCGCGAAAAAGTCGAGAAGCTTGGACCAGGCTTTGGTTTCGGTGTCCGCGTCGTAGAAGGCGCGCATGGGGGTGTGTCTGCCTAGCGCGGCGAGCCCGAATTCATGTCGATTCATGAACGAGTGGCCGACGTTCTCGTAGATGATCACCTCGTGTTCGATGCCGAGCTCTTCGAGGTGTTGGGCGAGACGCTTGGCGTGAGGCAAGAACACGATGTCCATTTCGCCATACTGCGCGAGGGTGGGGCAGAGGTTCTCGAGACGGGAAGCTTTGTGGGGAACCGCGCCATAGAACGGGGCCGCGACTGCATACGATTGGTCGGCGGCCGCGAGGAGGGCAAAGCCGCCGCCCATGCAAAACCCTGCGACCGCGATGCGCTTGGCGTCGATGTCGTCTCTCGCGGCCAAGGCCTGGCGGGTTGCTTCGATGATTTCGTAGGCAAAGCCCTTTCCGGTGGTCATCGACCGGAGTGTTTTGACGACGCAAGCCGGGTTGCGGCCCTGATAGAGGTCCGGGGCGATGGCCACGTATCCCGCATCGGCGAATCGTTGGCAGTGACGCTGGAGGTCGGCGCTGAATCCGTAGATGTCGTGGATGACGACGACGCCGGGGAAGGGTGACGTACCGGTGCTGGGGAGAGCCAGGGCGGCCTTGTGCGTTCGCCCGGGAGCTACGGAAATCGAAATGGACTCGACCATCGCGAGCCCATCATGCGCCAGCGAAGCCCCGCGGTCGACGCAAATCATCGCCTTCGCGGGGTGCGAGCGCCAGCGTAAGACTCAGTCGTCCAGCTTGGGGGCGGCGAAGCTGATGCTGATTCGGCCTCGGCCCTCGGTTCTTGCTTCCTGGGCAGCCCGGTCGGTGTCTTGCAAGAGGAGTCGCCACTCGCCGCTTTGCTTCGGCGCCAATGAGATTCCGATGCTGGCGTCCAGGCGGAATCGAGTTCCGGTGACAGTCACCGGACTCTGTAGTCGTTCGATCAGCTCTTCAGCGATTCGGTTCGCGCTTTGCATTTCGTCGACGCCTTGCACGAAGACGGCGAACTGATGGTCCCCGCTTCGGGTCACGAGGTCGCCTGCTTTGAGCTTCTCACGCAGGCGCGAGCCGACTTCGAACAAGAGCAGGTCCGTCACGTTGGTGCCAAAGCGCGCGCTCACGTTCTTGAACCCATCGAGATTGACCAACATCAAGGCAAACGGTTCGCCCGCACGGCAACGAGCGAACAAAATTCGCTCGAACCGTCGACGTGGCGCTTTGTCGAGGAGGTCGTTTGTGTCGAACACGGTGCCTATCTAATCAGCTTATGCGGCCGCTGGCTGCGACGGCAAGCCGCAGAGACGATTCCTGGGCCTAGCCTCGGTATGGCTCTGTGTCGTCGGTGCGGCGTCAGCGATGGATAGCGTCTCGTATCTTGATGCGCCGCGCGATGGGGTCCCTCGAGGGCGAGCTGCGCAACCGCTTCACCTCCTTACCGGTGTACGCCGGATTCGGACTCTGGCCGGTGAATCGCTTCACCAGCCAGTTCAGGAGCGCAGCGAGTCGCGCGTCGGTGAGCGGCGCTTGCGCTGCCCCGGGCACCTGCGCCCAGTACGTCCGCGCGCCAGGTTTTCCACTGAGCTCGGTCATGGCGTGCAGTGACGGCACCGTTCTCGAGCCCGTGCCATCCATTCGGTGGCAGCCCGAACAATTCAAAATGTAATCGTGCTCTTCATACGAGTCAGCGCCGGCTGGCAGCGCCAGGAGCAGGAACCCCATCGCCATCAGCATGCCTTTCATTTCTCCGGCTGCGCTTCCTTTGCAGCCTTCACGACGACCGCCGTCGAGCAGCTGTAGGTTTGTGCCTTGGCCCCGCCGCACCAGTTGATGTCGTTGTTGCGGTACCAGTGATAGAGGGGGCGCTCGCCTTCGTTGCGATTGCACATGCAGCGCCCGCAGAACGTTTTCCCGCAGCAGTCGTTGTACGAAATGATGTAGTCGAGGCCGTCTGCGGGGTTTCGGCAGGTGCCGATCCAGGTGACGGGAGACATCTCGGTCCCCGGCGGGCAGGCCGTGTGCGAGCCGCCGCAGCAGCTGCAAAGAAAGCCGTCGATGGCGCAGTGGCGCCAATATTCGCAGCGGCTTGGGTCGCCTTCGCGGCCTTTGACGCCGTCTTCGCCAAGCTGGTGTTTTTCGGCTGCGCGCGCCACTGGGAGCAAGGGAAGGGTGGCGCCGCCCACGAGCACGCCACCAAAACGTGACAGCCAGTTGCGGCGCGACACCCGGCGGGCCGACTGCCGGGTCATCCCTTCGAACCAGCGATCGAGCCGACTCATTTGGCTTTCTCCTCGAGATACTCTTGGATCGACGAAACCCCGCGGCGCTGTGCTTCGAATAGGCTTTCGAGGTGTTCGCGGGTGTTCACCAAGCCCTGGGCCGCGACGATGCCTTCTTCGTCGATCAGCACCGCGTAGGGGAGCTTGGCGACCCCGTAGCTCATGCCGAGCGGCGCGGACAAGATGTACGGCAAGTGCGAGATGCGTTTCTTGGCGACGAACGCGCGATGCTCTTCGGGCGCGCCGTCGCTAGCCAAGATGACCCGAACGCGAGGCACCTCGGTTCGTGCCACGCGTTCGACGGTCGGTAAAAGCGTCTCGCAGACGGGACAAGTTGGAGACAGGAAGAACAGCAGGGTTCGCGTTTCGTCGTTGGATGCGCCGCCGATTCGCAGCGGGCGCTCCTGAAGGTCGAACAGCGCGAGCGCCGGGGCGGGGTCGCCGACTTTGACCTTCGTCTGGGGGCTGAGTGCGCCCACCGGGGAGATGCGTTCGTGCAGCAAACCGATCTGACGCGTGAGGGCGAGGACCGTCAGCGCGAGCCCGAGGACCAGCAGCCAGAGGAGCACGTTCGAAACCAAAAGCGCGTCGATCATCGCAGGCCTCCCAATCGCCGTAATCCGGGTCCTGTCTGCACCAAGCGCTGTGCTGCGGCCGAGAGAAGCCAAAGGACGAGGACGGCTGCCACCACGGTGAACGGGTCGACCCAAACGAGTGCCCGAGCCCGCACCGGCGCGACGAGGAGAGCTGCGGCTGCGATCAAGATCAGATTGCGGGCGATCAGCCATGGGCTCAGCGGCACGCGAGCAGACGAGGCGAAGCAGCCGCAATCGATTTCGCGCCGTCCCCGTGCGAGGTTCACTGCAATGGCGCTGGTGTAAATCGCGAGCAGTGTCATCGAGGCGATGGCGGTTGGCTGGCGAGTCGGTGCATGGAGAAGCCCGATGGCCAGGGAACATTCGATCGCAGGCAGCAGCCACGCGCTTGGCGACACGAGCCGTGCCGGCAGTATCGCGTAGGCGCCGAGGGAAGCAGCGAAGCGAGCCCGGTCTGAAACCTTGTGCCACGCGGCGGTCGCGAAGAGGAGCGCAAGCATCGCGCGAAGGGTGAGCTCGATGACGGGATCGATCATGGGACCACCAAGAGTGCGCCCGAGAGGCCGGTTTCGTCGATGTCGCGAAGATGCTTGCCGCTGCGTGCGTCGAGCACGCCGACTGCCCCGAGATCCGCATGCCGCATGAAGAGGAGTGGCTCGCTGTCTTGTGTGACCGCGATGCTGTGGACGCCCATGTTGGGCAGGACGAAGCTCAAAATCTTTCCGACCGTCCCCTCGGCGTCGAAACCGGCCTGCGGGCCGAGGAACGGAGCGATGAGATTGGGCGCCGAGAATACGTCGATCTTTCTTTTCGCTGGCAGGTCGTAGACCCAGATTTCCGTGCCCGGGTCTTTGTGTGAGCCCGGCCCGCCCTGATGAGTCACCGAGTAGAGGCGCTTGGTGCTCGGATGATACGCGAGGTGCTGCGCGCCGCCGATCCGAAAGCCCTCTTCGAGCTCTTCATCGGAGAAGAGCGGCCATGGCGCCTTCGGCGTGGGGGAGTCGCTTCCGAAGCTCACTTCGTAGAGCAGGCCCTCGAACGAAGCGAACCACCAGGTCGAGCCATCGCGAACGCCTTTTTCGGTGATGGGATCGCCGACGACGTCGAAGAACGGAGCGCTTCGCCGGATTCGATCGAGCTCGCCGTTCGGTTTCAAATGAACGTTGATGGCAGTCCCGTCGCCGCAGAGCATTCCGAATCGGGCCGGGCCTGCTGGGAACACCGCTGCGCAGCCAGCTGTCTGGACTTCGGCGACCATTTTCCTCGTTTGAAGATCCACGACCGACACCGAGGCCCCGGGCGACTGGTTGAGCACCACGATGAAACGATCGCCGTCGAGCATCCCGACCAGAGCGATGCCGGTTCCCGTGTCAGCCGCCTTGGGCGGAAGCTCGACCTCGCCCTTCACGTCCAGGGTGCGTGAGTCGTAAATGACCAGATAGTCATGCCGCTCGCCGCGATGGCCGCGGGAGTACGTCGTGTCGACGTTGTAGATCTCGCTGCGCGCGCGCGACCAAAGTGGGGCCCTGGGGCTGACCTGCACTCCACTGTCGATCGCGCCGAGCATTCGCCCGGTGTCTCCGTCGAAAAGTGCAGAGTGACGAAACAGTCGATCGGGAACCCAAAGCCAATGGTCGTCGGCGGCCTCTGGAAGTTTCATGACCTGGCCGACTTCTTCGGGCGGGAGCTCGGCTCCTGCGCGAACCGCCAGTGCAAGCAGCCCGGCACCGAGCACGATCGACCCGAGAAGCTTGACTCGGCGGAGCATGAAAAGGTGGTACTCGATTTGCCTGCAGTCTGGCAACACCCTCAGCGTCAGAGCCCGGCGTCCCTGCGGAACTCCAGGCACTGTTTGCCTCCCCGCTCGAAGTCTCGGCAGGTCGTTCCGCGAATCTCGTAGATCTGGCACGCATTCGCGCTCTCGGAGGTGCCCAGATGCACACACGATCCGTCATTGCGGGTTGCAAACCCAAGCATTCCGAAGTGGCCCGGCTGCACGGCTTCGGCGATGTCGCGGCGGCCGAGCGCTCGCCAGCGCAGCAAGTCCTCGGGCGGGATCAAGATGCGTCCATCGGTCCCGGTTCGGCAGCAGGCGCCGCAGCTCAGGCAGTCGAGCGGATCGTTCATCGATGGGGGAGTATGACGCGGCCGACGTCAGGCGCACGTGGTGGACTTTGCGTGAGAAGCGTGATCTAGTCGGAGCGATGCGGATTTGGATCCTTTGCGTGGGCACGTTGCTGAGCTGCACGCCGACCGAGCCGAAGGACGAAGTCGCGTTGCCTAAGGTCGAGCCCGAGACCGTCGTCGTTTCCTGGAGCGTGATCAGCCGCAGTGCCGGGCGGCGAAGCACCCACGTCGTGCTCGATGCAAGTCGAGAGCTCATCACGACGACGCGGTCTCCCGACGGTACCATGATGACCGTCAGCCGCACGGTCACCGAAGATGCATACGCGAAGCTCGTTGGGCAGCTGCGGGCGCTGGAGTGCTGCTCGCTCCCATCGACGTCCGAGGATCGGACCTACCCGGACGAGGCCAAGCCGCAGCTCGAGATCAACTTCGGTGACACCCGATGCGAAATCGAGCGATGGGATCGAGAGTGGCGCGAAGGGCGAGCCCGGGAGTGCGGTTTTGCATTTGCGCGGCTTCACGGCAGCGGTTTCGTGCCCGACCCGCCGGTCGACGAGCCCGCACCCTAGCCGTATGATCGCGCCCGATGTCCTCGAAATACTACTGCGCACACTGCAACAAAGAGTTCGTCCCCGAAGCATCCGAGGCAAAACCACGTTGCCCGCAGTGCATGCGCAGAGGCGGTGTCGAACCGGCGCAGGAAGTCGGGGCCCAAGGCCAAACGCGCCGTCCATGGATTCTCGTCGTCGCGCTCCTGATCGTCGGTGCGGGGATTGGATACGGCTTGTACGTCGCGACGACCGTGGCGCTCGATGAGACCCCGCCGCTGAGGCCGCTGGAGGCGACGGAGCTCGCCGCCTATCTGAAGCGCGATCAGATTCGGGTCGGTCCCTACGAGTCGCTGATGGTGCTCCACGGTGAGCCCGAGGGTTGGCCCGAGAGCGCAGCCGAGATTTCGGCGAAGATGCAGGAAGCCTCGTCGCGCTGGTCGCTCGAACGGCCGCTCCCGCGAGAGTTGCTCGGCGCCGACCAGACTCTCGCGATGATCGACTCGGCTGAGGGGCGCGTGAACCTCTATCCACTCGAGACGGCGACTGCGATGACCGCCCTCCTGCGTACGCGCGGCACCAAAGCGATGGTGGCGGAGGCGTGGGAGCTCGAGGGAACGGGTGCGCCTGCCGATCCCTCCGGCATGATCGGCTACTTCGTGGTGGCGGTGTACGAGTCGACCGCTTCGGCCAAGCCGCCGATGTTTTTTGATCCGTGGGGAGGCCGCGAGGTCGAGCCGTCGTCGGTTCGCGTGCTTCGAGATACCGAGGTCTTGGGGGCTGCCCTGGGGATCGAGGCGGCGCGGATCTTCGCCCGCTCCGGAGACGGAGCCAAGGCGCTTCCGATGACCGAGACCGCGCTCCTTCTCGATCCCGTCTCCCCGTCGCTCCGAGGGGTGAACGCGACGATTCTTCTCGAGTCCGGAGGTGTCGATCAGGCGGTGAAGGAATTCGAAGCCGCGGCCCAGCTCCGACCGGATGGGCCCCGCCAGCTCAACATGGTGCAACTCCATCTCGCGCAAGCAAGCATTCTCGAGATAAACGGCCAGCGAGACGCGGCCAAAGCTGAGTTCAATCGAGGGAGCCGGATCGTCAGCGACGTCCTCGAGCGCTGGCCTCGCTACGCGCGCGCACATGTCTTGTTGGCGTCGGTCTATCTCGGGAACGACGAATTGGAACGAGCGAAGCTGGAGCTCCAGGCTGCGGAGAGCCTGAGCCCCGATGCACCGCTGCTCTGGTCGATTTGGGCCCAGTATCATCTGTCGGTGAACGATCCGATCACGGCCGCCGCCAATATGAAGCGTGCGGTGAGTCTCGATCCCGACAACTGGCAGCTCCGACTTCAAGCCGCGCGCGTTCTGCAGGGTGCGGACGACGACGAAGCCGCAAAGGCAAACCTCTCGGCCGCCATGCAAATGGTGCCTCCCGAGAAACGTGCGGACATTCAACGCTTCATCGAACGGATGCTGGGGTCCGGGGCCTTGGGCGATGCGCCTCCAAAAGCCGCAGAGGAGGCTCCAACCGAGCCGGCCTTGATGCTTGGTGACCCGTCCAACTTGCGGCTTCGTGACCCAGGCGAGCGCTTGCAGCTCGAGCTCGACGAATAGAACGTCAAGCTGGGGTGGCTACGTCGGGCTGATCGATGCTGCTCACCGACAGGATGCGCTTCCACAGCGCTTCGCGTCCATCCCCGGTGACCGAGCTGTATGCGATCAGCGGGCGGCCGAGCTCACGCCGGAGGGCCGCCACGGCGGGCTTTCGCTTGCTGGCCGGCAGCTTGTCGATTTTGGTGGCGACGAGAATCGGGGTGACCCCGATGCTGTCGAGGAACTCGAACAACTGTAGGTCGTCGTCTTGTGCCCCACGCCGAATGTCGACGATGACGACCGCACCTCGGAGGCCCGGCCGCTCACGGAGAAAGCCTTCGATGAGAGGACCCCAAGATCGGCGTTCGGCCTTGCTCCGCTGGGCGTAGCCGTAGCCGGGCAAGTCGACCAAATCCAAATGCGCTTCGTCGTCGTTGGTCCGGATGCGCACTCGAAAAATGTTGATCGCCCTCGTGCAACCCGGGGCGCTGCTCGTGCGAACGAGCTTCTTGCGGCAGACCAGATTGTTGATCAGGCTCGACTTTCCGACGTTCGAACGGCCTGCGAACGCGACCTCTGCAAAGGTCGGCGCAGGCAGTTGTCCGAGCGCGGTGGCTCCTGCGACGAATTCAGCGTCGAGCACGTCCATGGCGGGCGTTGTAGCGCCACTTGTGAGTCACGCACGCGTGCGGCGGCGAATCGCCGCTCGGAGGTCACGAAGCTCCCGCGAGCCCAGGGCCGCAACGACCGCTAGATAGCTCATCAGCCCCGCGACGGCCGTGGCAACGAAGATCGCCAAGTTGCGCGGGTCGTTCCCGCCCATCTCCCATCGGCCGAGGCTCGCGCAAGCCCAAACGACCACGCCCATGACTCCGCTCGCGGCCAGCACCCGAAGGACGCTGGCGCCGACCTCGGACATGCCGAGGTTTCCGGACCGCCGCCGCAGAAGCCAAAGGAGCGCGACGAGTTGAGTGATGGCCGCCGCGGTCGTCGCGGCGGCGAGGCCGGCGTGCTGCATCGGGCCCATCAAGACCAGGCTCAGACTCATGAAAGCCACGAGATTGAGCGCACTGGCGATCACGGGGGTTCGGGTGTCATTGTGCGCGTGGAACATGGGAACGATGGTACGCACCGAGGCGACCGCCCAGATGCCGGCTGCCTGCCAAACGAGCGACCGCGTGGTTTCGTGGATGGCCGCAGCGTCATAGCGCCCGCGTCCGAAAAATACCGTCGCCGCCGGCTCCGCCAGCACGGCCAGCGCAACCGCCGCGGGGATCGCGACGAAGAGCGAAAGTCGGAATGCGTGCCTGAAGAGACGTTTGGCTTCGTCCTCATCGCCGTGCGCGACCGCCTCGCTCAAGGACGGAAGGGCGGCTGATGCGATGGCGAGCGCGAACATGCCTTGGGGGATCTCCGCCAAGCGTTGGCCATAATACAGGTAGCTTACGCTCCCGGTGGGCAGAAAGGACGCAAAGAGTCGCGAGAGGAGCACGTTGACCTGGTAGACCCCGAGGCCTGCAAGCAGCGGGACCATCAGGCGCGCGCATTTGCGGACATAGACGTCGTTGAAGCCTATCTTCGGTCGAACCATCAGCCCTTCTTTTCGGAGCGACGGAAGCTGCGCGAGAACCTGAAGCCCGCCGCCGACGAGTGCGCCGAACGCCAGCGAAAAAATCGCTGGCCAACCCAGCTCGACGAGCATCGGCGCGAGGAGCAGCGCAGCGGCGATGAGGGAGATGTTGAGGAGCGCGGGCGCAAACGACGGCGCGGCAAATCGCTTGCTCGCGTAGAGGGCGCCCATCATCAGCGCGGAGATACCCATCAGAAAGATGTACGGAAACAGCATCCGAGTGAGCGACACCGTCGTTTCGAAGAGCCTATCGTCACGCTGAAAGCCCCAGGCGTATGCCTTGACGATCCACGGAGCGCCCAAGACGCCGACCATGGTCACCAAGAAGAGGACGACCGCCATGGCGCCGACCAAGTTCCGGTAAAAATCCTTCGCGCGGGCCATGCCTTCGCGCTCACGCACTTCGGTGAACACGGGAACGAACGCCGCCGAGACCGCGCCTTCGCCAAGTAGGACGCGAAGGGCGTTGGGGATCGTAAAGGCGAGCCAGAACGCGTCGGTCGCCGCCAATGCAAAGACCGCAGCGACGACCGCATCACGAACCGCGCCCAAGATCCGAGACGATAGAGTGCCCGTAGCCACGACGCCGGCGCGGCGAACGATCTCACCCCCGGACGTTTTACTTGGCTTCGCGGACATCGGCGGAAGGATGCGCACGAGGCGCCCACCCGGGCAAGAAAGCAGGACCGGTCAGCTTGCGCTCAGCAGGCCTTGAAGTTGGGCGATTTCGACGGTGTACGAGGTGCCGCAATAGTCGCAGCCAATGCTCAGCGGCTCGCCTTCTTCGACGAGCTCTTGAATGTCCGTTCGATTCAAGACGCTCAGGGTCGTCATGACTCTGACCTGGCTGCAGTGACAGCCGAACCGAATGTCGCTGCTCTGCAACCAGGTGAACGGCATGCCGTCGAAGATCTGCTCGACCAACTGGGAAGGTGAGCTGTTCGAGGCCTGCAGGCGATCGTGGATCTGGACGAAATTTTCGAGGCGCTTGGTCATGACCTTCATGGCAGCCTCTGCCTCCACGGCCTCTGGAAGGAGCTGCACGACGTAGCCGCCCGCAGCTGGATGCGGCTCTCCGACCACCGAACCCAAGGAAATCATCGACACGATTTGCTCCGATAACTGCATGTAACGCATGAACCCCTCGGAGAGATTCCCGCTTTCAGGCAGCTGGACGACCCCGCGGTGTAAATCGGAGTTCGGGAGCGTTCTCATCATTTGCAGGGTCGCCTGCGTCTTGCGGATGTCAGCCGGGGCTTCTCCGGAGCCTTTCTGGAAGAGACCGCGTGTCCAGCCGTCGGGGTGCGAGTCGGCGACCAGCTGCCCCGCTTCCTCTTCGAAGCGAACGATGCACTGCACCCGAAGCGAGGGCGCCATCGTCTCCCGGTAGAGCACCGCGGCGGTCAGCAAATCGGCCATGTCCTGGGCGGCGAGCCCCGACAGTTTTTGGGCTGAAATCACGGCCTGGGCGGTGTCGGTCGTACGGGCGGCGACAATCCGAAAAGCCCCGTCGTTGGTCATGGCTCGCACTACCGAGTCAGATTCGGGCATGTTTCCTGTTGAAGCGCATTGGCGATCGTTTGGCAAGCGCTAGTCTTGGGCCGGGAGTAGCAAATGACAACGCACCAAATCGTTCTCATCCCGGGCGACGGAATCGGCCCGGAAGTAGCGGCAGCGACCACACGAGTCCTTGAGGCCGCCGAAGCCCCGCTGAAATGGGTCGAGCATCATGCCGGAGTGGCGGCGCTCGAGACGCTTGGCGAGGTGTTGCCTGAGGCGACGCTCGAAGCGGTTCGTGAACACGGGCTCGCGCTCAAGGGGCCGTGCACGACGCCTGTGGGCAAGGGCTTCACCTCCGTCAATGTGCAGCTTCGAAAGCGGCTCGACCTCTACGCTGCCGTTCGCCCGGTTCGCAATCTGCCGGGAATCGAGACGCGGTACCAAGACGTCGATCTCGTCGTGATTCGGGAGAACACCGAGGGGCTCTACAGCGGTATCGAAAACGAAATCACCAAAGGTGTCGTCACGAGCCTCAAGGTTGCGACCGAGGCGGCGTCTCGGCGGATTGCCCACTGGGCTTTTCAATACGCGCGCGACCGCGGCCGCAAGAAGGTTACCGTGATGCACAAAGCCAACATCATGAAGCTGACCGATGGGATGTACATTCGCTGCGCCCGCGAGATTCGAGAGGAAGAGGGATTCACCGACATCGAATATCAAGAAGTCATCATCGATGCCGGCTGCATGAAGTTGGTGCAGGACCCGACGCAATTCGACGTTCTCTTGCTGGAGAACCTGTATGGCGACGTCCTGAGTGACCTCTGCGCGGGCTTCGTCGGTGGCTTGGGTGTGATTCCTGGCGCGAACATTGGTGAGCAGTACGCGGTGTTCGAAGCCGTCCACGGCTCGGCGCCCGACATTGCGGGCAGGGGCGTTGCAAACCCGCTTGCGCTGATCATGTCGGCGGTGATGATGCTCAATCACATCGCCGATACGCGCGGAGACGAGACCTGCCGGGCGTCAGCCGTGCGAATCCGCGAGGCCTACAACCAGGCCTTGGCCGATGGTCAAAAGACGGGGGACCTCGGAGGCGCACTCGACACCAAGGGCTTCGCCTCGGCGGTCATCGAGCGGATCGCCGTCTAGTCGTCTGTCTCTCGAACGCCGCCGCTTCCCCCAGCGACGCGGAGGAGCGGCGGGAGGACGATGAGGGTGGCCACGAGGCAGCCACCGATCGTAATCGCGATGAGCTCGCCGAAGTTTCGGACAGGGACGAACGAGCTCAGCAGCAAAACCGAAAAGCCCGCCATCAAGGTCACGCAAGAGATTACGATGGCCCGGCCGGTGCCGCGCGCAGCCCGCACCAAGGCAGCTTCACGCCCGATGCCGTGTTGCATCTCTTCGCGGAATCGCGCGAGCACGTGGATCGTTCCGTTGACCGCGAGGCCGAGGCTGATCGAGAAGATGATGACGGTCGAGACGTTCAGAGGGATCTCGCGCCAGACCATGTAAGCCATGGTCGCAACCAAGGGGATCAAGTTCGGAGGGATGCTCAGCAAGCCGAGCCGAATGCTGCGTAAGAAGAATGCGAGCAACAAGAAGATGATCACGACGGCGACGAATAGGCTTCCGAGCAGGTCATTGACGACCGCCGCTTGCCCGCGCGAGCCCGTGTAGGCTTCTCCGGTGTACGAGACCGACACGGTGTCGTCGCCCCTGAGGCTGCCTTCGATGACGTTCTCGAGGATGTCGAGGAAGCGCATCGTCGCTTGCGCTCCGACGTCGCGCAACTTGAATTGGATGCGCGCCTTCTTGCCGTCTAAGGTGAGCCACTCGCTGAGCGGGCTTGGCTGACGCTGGCTCATCATCGTGACGAGGCCCTTCACCTGCTTTTCGCTTTTGAAAAACTCCGAGCGAACCGTCGGGTCGTCAGCGAGCAGCGCGTAGGACTCTCGCAGCATGTCGCCGTAGCTCAGGCTTCGGATGACTTCCGGGCGAAGCGCCGCCCAGTTCCGAATGCGCTGGATCTTCTGCACCATCTTCGGGTCCATGAAGTGGTCTTGTTCAGTGCTGACCAAGACGACCTCGAGCGGTCGGACGCCCGCGAGCTTCTCTTCGATGAGGAGCGTGGTCGTGTAGACGGGGTCGGTTTCGTCGAACTGGTCGAGCAAGGCGTGGTCGACGGTGATTTGGCTTGCGACGTAGGCGGCACCGGCGGTGAACAAGGCGGTCACGCCGAGCACGGCCCAGCGCCAACGAAGCAGCCTCGCGACGAGCCCACTGGTCACGGTGGTGAACATGCTAGTTCGCTCTCTGCGGACGTCGGAGCGCTTTGGCGGGGTGACCCAGGTGAGGATCGCGGGCACGAAAGTGATGATGACGACGTACGAGACCATGACACCGAGACCGGATGTGAGGCCGAAGTGTCGTAGCATCACGGTCTTCGAAACGACGAGCGATCCGAGGCCGGCCGCGGTGGTTGCAGAGGTGAGCATGCAGGCTACGGCGATCGCGCGAACCGTGCGTCGGCCAGCGGCCTTCCGGTCGGGGTCGTCGTCTGCGTGCACCTCGTCGCGATAGCGTTGAATCAAATGCGTCGCGTCGCTGATGCCAATGATGATCAGCAGGGGCACGATCACGTTGTTGAGGATGTTCATCGGCTCACCGAAGAGCCCCATCCCCCCGACCGTCACCAGTGCGGTGATGGCCACGGCCCCAAGCGGAAGCAAAACCCCTGGGGTCCATCGAAACGAAATGGTCAACAGAATCAAGCAAACCAAGACGGTCAGAGGAATTAAGCGCAGGTTGTCCGCGCGCATCTTGCTGACGATGACGCTGCGAAGATACGGAAGGCCGCCGACGTGTACATCGATGCCTTGGAACTCCGGCCGCTCTAGCGAGTCGCGAAGGTCGTCCATCGCCGCGCGCATCTCTTTGGGGTTGAGCTCGCGCAGTTGGAGGGCAATGCCCGCCACCGTGTGGTCCTCGTCGATGAGCCGGCCCACCAAAAGCGGGTTGCTCGAGATGGCGCCCGCGAGCTCGGTGGCCTCTGCTTCGGTGACCTCCGTCCCTTCGACGATCGGATCGGTTTGGAGCTCTGCGGACAGGGCGGGACCGACCTTGGCAATTCCGCCGGGGAATCGATCGGGGTCGCTCTCGATGATGTCGAGAAGTGCATTGAACGAGGCGTCCTCGAGATTCCCCTGCGCATCGGACTTGTCTTCCGATTCGTCGAGGGAATCGAGGTCGTCGAGGTCGTCGAGGTCGTCGAGGTCGCCCCCATCGCCGGGCCCGCCGACCTCTTGGAGGCCGTCGAGGTCACCGGGCTCGCCTGGGGCCTCGATGGGTATGGCTTTGACCCGGCGCGGGATGTTGAGGGTCGTGAGTCCCGCGACCTTCTCGACCCAGGGCTTCTCGGCAAAGTAGAGCGAAATGTCGTGAATCTGCTGAAGCGTGTCCCTGGCGAGGACGTCGTCGGCTTCGACCAGGATGAGAACGGCCTCTCGCCGTTTCCCAAACCACTCCTCGAAGTGCTGCTGGATCAGCGCGTACTCTTCACCCTCGAACGAGGACAGGAGGCTCTCCGGCGCCGGATCGGCCGTCAGCTTCGGAATTTGAGTCGTGAAGGCGACCGTCACCAGGACCGAAATCCAGACGACGAGCTTCCGACGCTCCGTGACGAGCTTGGCAAGCCAATCTAAGGTTTGCTGGCGTCGGGACACGGGCCTGTATGCCTGGTAGACGCGGGTCTCGCAAGGCTCTTGCGACCGGCTTGACAGCCCCCCGGGGCAGGGCTACCACCCGCGTCCCTACGGGGAGGATATTCGATTGGCCAACCACGCCTCAGCAAAAAAGCGAGTCCGCCAGACGATCAAGCGAACCTCGCGCAACCGTCACATCCGCACCAACGTGCGCACCTGCGTGAAGCGTGTTCGCGCCGCGATTGAGACCGGCGATGCCGCAGCGGCGAAACAGGCGCTCAGCGAGGCCGTGAGCCGCATCGACGGCGCGGTGTCGAAGGGCATCTACCACCGCAAGACCGGCTCGCGGTACATCGCCAGGCTGACCCACCAGGTCAACACCCTCGCGAGCTGAGCGCCAGCTCCGGGTCGATTTCGCCCCAGTCGGTTCCTAGCCGGTTGGCTCGATCAGGCCGGGTCCGCGCACAGCGCGAGCACCGCGTCCTCGAGGATCAGGTCAGGCGGCCGCTTGCTGCTCTTAAGCGCGCGATCGGTTTCCGCAATCAGCGTGAACGCTTTCCCGAGGCTGTCGGCGGTGAATCGCCGGGCCGATTCGGTGAGGTCCCCCGCCTTGAAGGGAGGGGCGCCCGCGCGTTTGGCCGCCTCTGGCGGGCGGAGGCCCTCCGAGAGCGCTTCCCGCATTCGAGCGACGATTCGGAGTTGTCGAGCCACCATGGCGAGAAGCCGAAGCGGCGGCTCCCGATCATCGAGAAGTGACTGGGCGGCGGCGATGCCCTTGCGTCGGTCCTTGAGCCCGATCGCATCGACCAAGCTCCAAATCGACTCGACACGAACCCGGGTGACGCAAGTCATCACGGTCTCGGCGTCGATGCGCTGCCCTGCGCCCACGAACAGCGAGAGGCGTTCCAGCGCGTCGTCGATCGCGGCGAGGTCGTCACCGACCGCATCGAGGAGCGCCTCGATCGCTTGCGGCGCAATATCGTGCTCGCGAGCTTTCGCCTCGGCGCGGATGAACTCCCGAAGTGCAGCGCCGCGAAGCGGCTTGGCGTCGATGAGGTAGCCCTGCTTTTTTGCAACCTTGGCGAGCTTGGCGCGTCCATCGAGCTTGGTCGCCGTCATGAGAAGACAAGTCGATTCGTTTGGATCGTCCAGGTATGCAGCGAGGTTCGTTTGTTCGCTAGGCGTCATGGCGTCGACGTGGCGCAGCAAGACGAGGCGTGTATCGGCCATCATCGGGAGGGTTCGTGCCGCAGCGATCACCCGCGCCGCATCGAGCCCCTTGCCGTCGAACACCTCGATGTTGAAGCCGGGCGCGCCCATCGAGTCGACCGCCTTGCGCACGGCATCCACCGCGCGCTCGATTAAGAGGCGTTCGGCGCCGACCAGCACATAGACGGGGTCGAGGGAGCCCTTCGAGGCTCTCTTGGAGACATCATTCAAGCTTGGCACGGTTCAGCGGGCTTCGTCTTCCGAGAAGGTGACTTCGCCGCCGTGTTGTACCCTGTCCCCGAGAATTTGAAAGCGGTAACGTCCGACCTCTTGCCGACGCACGGTGACCACCATCTCGAGCCGTCGATTGGGCTCGAACTGCGGGCGCTTGAGCCTGAGCTTGTGCACGATCGTCCGCTGATTGCTGTCGTTGACGAAGACCGTCATGGCGGGGGCGATGAACTTCCGCTCCGCCGTTTGGATATCGTAGAAAAGCACTTCGAACTCAGAGTCGCCCAGGGGAGCGTTGAAGTTCGCGACCAATGTGGCCTTCCACTGGCGATCTGACACAGGAGCGTCGACATTCTCCCGCAGACGGGTCGCCTTATTCGACTGAGCGAAGCGAATGACGCCAGACTCCGAAAGGGTGCGCGGCACACCTTTTTGTGTGAGGAAAATCTTCGCGCGAAGGCCCATTGCGGCGTCGGCTCTCTGCCACGGAGTCACCGACGAAACGATGGCTGCCAATGCAGTGGCGACGAGTGCGAGGCGTGGATTCACAGCTTGCTCCTGGCTTGGGGTCCCCGATCAAACTAACAACTAGAACTTTCCAGTGACAGGGTGATAAGGTGCCCAAATGTAGGTTTTGGGCCTTCATGTTTGATACGGTCGGCCGAAAAGTTGTGCCCCAAGGCGGTGACGGCTAACTCCGACCCAGGAACGGAGCTCGATGACGACGGTCAGTGGGGGTGTGAAAGGACTGGTCGCCCGCGCACAGCGCGAGGCCCAAAGGCGAGCGCAGAGCCCTTCGACGGCGTATCTGCTGCTCGTGATGCTGCAGACCGGGGGCCCGATGGGAAGGCTGCTATCGGGGCTCGGGGTCAAGGAGAGCGATCTGCTGAGCGCGATCCGCGTCGTGGACACCGAGCCGTTGAGCGCGCTCGAACGAGCGGTCGAGCGCGCCTACCGGCTGGCCAAAGCCGCCGAAGCGCCGCAGGTGCTGCCGGCTCATCTGCTTTTGGCCATTGCGCGCGACACTAGAAGCGCCGCGCACCGAAGCCTCGAGGTGATCGGGACCGGATCCCGGCGCGTCCAGGAAGCGGTGCACGAAGTCCTCCGGCCGGCCGACGCGCAGGCGGGGTCCAGCTCGAAATACGTCCCCCCGGTCGCTTCGTATTCTGCGCAGGCACCAACGAAACCATCGCGCCCTTCCGCACGGAGGACCGCCCAGCCAGCTCCGCTCATCGAGTTGCGCGTCGAACCGCTCGAAGAAGCAGATGACGAGATTCTGATCGAAGCGCCGATCAACGCTCCCATCGCGACGCCAGTCGCGGAAGTAGAAGACGAGATCATCGTTCCTTCCTCATCGCCTTTCAGTCTCGACGCGCGTAAGTATCCGACGCTGGCGAAGCTCGGGCGCAACTTGACGGAAATGGCTTCGCTCGGACGGATCGACGAAGTGATCGGCCGTGACGACGAAATCGAACGTCTCTTGGACGTGTTGGCCCGCAGGCGATCCAACAACCCGATTTTGGTGGGCCCGCCCGGCGTCGGCAAGACCGCCATCGTCGAAGGCCTCGCGCGGAGGCTCGCGGGAGGTGGAGAAGGTGTGCGCGGTCTCGAGGGTACGATCCTGATCGAGCTTTCCGCCGGAGGCTTGGTTTCCGGCACCGGTGTTCGAGGCGCGCTTTCGGAGCGCATGCATCGTCTGCAGTTCGAGGTGAAGCGGGCCAATGGAAAGATCGTCCTGTTCATCGACGAAGTTCACACGCTCTTCATTGGCGGTGAATCCCCCGATGACTTGGCGCACGAGCTCAAAGCGTCTCTGGCACGCGGAGAGCTTCCCTGCATTGGGGCGACGACCGACGTCGAGTACCGCAAGTACATCGAGCGGGATGCCGCGCTCGCCCGGCGGTTCTCTCCGATTCACGTGGCCGAGCCGACCGCTGAAGATGCGATCGAAATTCTCATGGGCATCACGCCGCGCTACGAGGTGCATCACGGCATCGCCTACGAGGCCTCGGCGGTCGAGTCCGCGGTCGAGTTGTCCGTGCGATACCTGGCGGAGCAGACGCTTCCTGACAAGGCGATCGGCCTTCTCGATCTGGCGGGCGCACGGATGCGTCGCCGGGGTGGGGCCATCGTCGATCGCGAAGCGGTTGCCCAGGTCGTGGCGGAGAAAGTCCGTGTCCCGGTCGAGCGCATCCTGGTGACCGACTCGCAGAAGCTCCTCGAGCTCGAGGAGCATCTCGCAGAGCACGTCGTCGGCCACGCCGACGTGATGCGGCGTATTTCCGACGCACTTCGCAAAGGCGCAGCGGGCTTTCACGGTCAGCGTCCGCTCGCAACGTTCTTGTTTTTAGGGCCGACCGGCGTCGGAAAGACCGAGACCGCGCGCGCGCTGAACGAGCTCTTCTTCATGGGTTGCCCGATGACTCGTATCGACATGAGCGAGCTCAGCGAATCGCATGCCATCGCTAAGTTGGTGGGCGCACCTCCCGGCTACATCGGCCACGACACCGGAGGCCAACTCACCGAAGCGATTCGGCACCGACCCTACCAGCTCGTCCTTCTCGATGAGATCGAAAAGGCACACATGGATGTGCTCCAGTCGCTCTTGCCGTTGCTCGAAGACGGACGACTCACCGACGGAAAGGGGAGGACCGTCGATTGCACTCACACGATTGTGGTCATGACTTCGAACCTCGGCGGCCAGAGCGCCCAGCGCAGCCAAAGCTCGATTGGGTTCAAGGGAGCATCGACAGGCGCAGGGGAAGGATTTGCCGCCGCTCTGACCGAAGCGCGAAGAGCGCTCCCGCCCGAGCTCTGGAATCGGATCGACGAGCCACTATTCTTCGGTTCCCTCAGCCGAGACGAGGTTCGTGAGATCGCACGCCGGATGGCTGCTGGTGTCATCCAGCAACTGCACGAGCGACAGGGCGTCGATTTGGGCATCGATGACAGCGCGATCGAGGCATTGGTCGCACTCGGCGGATATGACGCGGAGCTCGGCGCGCGCCCGATGCGTCGTGCAATCGGTCGAATGATCGAAGCACCCTTGGCGGCCGCCATCCTCGGCGGGGAGTTCGAGCGCGGCGATCGTATCGCTGCGCTGGGCAATGCGGAGGGCATTCGCTTCGAGCGTACCGAAGGCTCCGTCGAAGCCGCCGAGTGATGCCGCGGTTCAGCGTTTTGCGGCGCGCAGTATTCGCGAAGCCTTCGCTTGCCCGAGGCCTGCGGCTCGCGCGCAGCGTACGATGGTGGGGACCAGCGCGTCATAGGCCGAGAGCGCATCGAGACTCAAACGGCGGAGCGCGGCTCGATGATTCGCTACGGCGTCCGCCTCGCCTCGCACGATTGGCCCTGTGAGGGCGCCCGGAACGCCGAGGCTCTGCACGTTTTCTCCGACGCTTTGCAGCAGGCCACCGATCGCGCGTTCGGCGGCGCGGGGCTCGAAACCAAGCCGTTCGAGCAGGCCGACCGAAACGAAGGCCAACGCCGCAGCGCCGTTGGCGGCGAGCGCGGCGGCGGCATGATATCCCGCTGCATCGGTCTTCGCGAGCACGACGCGGGCGCCGCACGCTTTTGCGAGGCGCCGGCTGGTCGCGATGGCGCGCTGGGATCCGTGCACCGTGAACGTGGTGTTTCGAAGGCTCGGACTCCGCTGCTTGCTTGCGAACGAGACCAGCGGGTGCATCACCCCGACCGCGGCTCCGCTCGCTCTACATGCCTCCAGCTCGTCGGGGCCCCGAGCGCCTGCGCAGTGAAGCACAGTGGCCCCTCGCTTCAGGTTGGGGGCAATCGCGCGGGCGACCATCGTTATCGAGTCATCGGGGACTGCCAGTACGATTGCATCCGCCGCGGCCACGCTCGAAGGCTTGCAGCGTCGGCCCGTGGCAAAGACCTCGCGCATGCCGCTTGCTTTCAGTGAGCGCCTCAGCCCGTTCCCGACTCGGCCTCTGCCGATGATCAGGACGTTCATCCTTCGCCCTGATAGAGCTCGCGAGCTCGGATGTGCGCGATCACAGCACTGGGCACCAGCCCGCCGATGTCGGCTGCGTTCGATAGCCCGGTGCGAATGTCGGTGGAGTTGATGTTGGGAATCGAGATCGGGCAGCCCTCGGGCACGGGGTAGCCTTGGCGACCGATCACGAGAGGCGGCGCGATCTTCACGACTTCGTGCCAGCGGTACCAGCGATCGGTCGTTGGAAGGACGTCCGCGCCGATCAAGAGTCGAAAAAGCGCGCTCGGATTCTCCTTTTCGAGTGCATCCAAGGTTTCGAGCATTCGGCTGACCCCGCCGAGACGCCGCTCGATGTCGGAGACCTGGACGTTCCGGAACGGAGCAAAGGCAAGCTCGCACATCGCTTGGCGTTCTTCGAACGGGGCGCCATGTTGTTTGTCGAATACGTGTTTCCAAGTCGGTACGATCCACAGCGCGTCGAGATCGGCTGCCGAGAGGGCCCAGGCCACCGAAAGCACGTGGCCTAGATGAGGCGGATCAAAGCTGCCGCCATAGATAGCGACACGTTGGGCCGTCATGGCGCCACCATCACCTTCGCGCCCCGACCCTGAATGGGCTCACTCCAGCAAACCTCGCCGCTCACGGTGATCGCCTCCAAGACGACCCCTCCGGTTTCGGATTGGTCGTCGAGCAGGCCGAGGTGCCCTGTTTCGAGAGGGCCCGGGCTGAAAAAGCAGCGGGGCCCGAACCGCTTGAACATCAGCTCCTTGCCATCGCCGTACACGACGATGTTGGAGTTGATCACGTCTTCCTCACCGATGGTCGACTTGTTTCGCACGATGAGGGCGATGCGGTCGTCGAGCATCTCCATGGCGCGGCGAGGCGGCGGCGGTGCGATGCGTAGCTTTCCAAGGTAGCGGGCGCCGCGCAGCTTGCGCAGCACGTCTTCGATCTGGTCCGTGGTTCCACGGGCCGCGACCTCGGCGACCTGTTGTTCGAGCGGGGAGTCGGCGGCATCGGATTCGTGCTTCGCCATGAACGCGCGCAGCGCCTCGTCTTCTCCGAGATAGATGACGGTGTCGACCTCGAGGTCGCAGATCAGAAGCTTGGCCGCCTGCTCGAGGGCAGCGACGTCGCTTTTCGCCGGACCGATGAAACCCAACCGCATGGTTCTAGGGATCTACACCAGCTTGGGCCCGAGCTTCAAAATGTGTGTCGCTCATCGCGAATCGCAGCATGGCCCAGGCCTCTGGGGTCTCCTTGATGGCACTCAATCGATGGTCGTCGCCGGCAGGGACATCGTGCCCGGCGATTTTGAGCAAGGCTGTCACCGCCGAGGGAACGTCGCCGGTCAGAGTCAGGGCCGCGCGGTTTCCAAGCTCGGCGATCGCAAAGGGCACGGCTCGTGTGGAAAAAGCCCCGTGGCCCTTGAGCTCCAGGGCCAAGCTATCGACCTCGTCGCGGGAACGACGTGGGACGGCCTTCAGCAGCCTCTTGCGCAGGTCCAGCATTTGGGGCCTCGTCGCCTCGGTCCCCGGGCTCGCCTGGTGTTCCTGAAGCAGCGCCAACAGAGCCAGGTCCAGGTCCTGGGGACGGGCGCGGAGCGCGGGGGCCAGATGATTCGCGGCCACCTTGAGGGCACGCGCAAACAGGAACAGACGCTCCCGCGGGTTGGTGATTTTGTGGAGGTTGCCACCAACGACGATGGTGGGCGGGTCGCCGGAGACGGGCATGCATGCCGCAGGGGCAACGTAAGTGATTCGCACGCGGGGCTCGCTGATCCCCAGCATCTCGGCGACAGCGCCCGCCTCCTCGAGGAGAATTCGATGCTCGCCCGTTGGCTTGCGCAAACGCCAGGCGCTGGCATCGAACCGCAACACCTTGTCGAAGGAGTGCTCGCACAGGGCGAAAAGGCGGCGTGCAGTTTCGGGCAGGCCGTCCGGGGCGACGACGGCATCGACGAGGCCCGACAATGGGAGCGTGGCCTCGCCCAGCGCTTCGCCGTGCCCGGTGACGTCGCCCTCGAAGAGAGATTCAGGATGGCCGGCTGCGATCGCGGCGCTGGCCGCGCAGGAGGCTGGGCCAGGACCGTGCCGACGGTGGAGCACGCGAACCAGAGTGGTCCAGAGGGTCTCATCGCCCGGTTCGCGATCGATCGCCGTTCGCAAGTCGCTCAGAGCCCGGTTCAGGTGCATCGCCTCCGCGGGGGCAGCGCCCTGACGTTGGTAGTAGTCGGCGAGGGCGAGAACGACGTCGGGCTCGGTCGGCTGCTCGGTCCGCAGTTTCTCCAAAATCTGCTCGGCTTGCCTCACCTCGCCGGCCGATTCGACGGCCCCCGCCAACCGGATTCGATAGTCGCGCTTGTCGGATTCACTGCCCGCCCGTCGAATGAGCTCTTCGAGCAAGCGCCCGGCTTCCTGGGCCTTGCCTAGTCGACTCATCACCGATGCGAGCCGATCCAAGGATTCCAAATTTGCGGGCGCAAGTTGCACCACCCTCCGGAGCGAAGCCTCGGCGCGCCCAAGGTCTCGAAGATGTACGTCGTAGAGCGAGGCGAGCTGCGTAAAGGCCCAAATCTCCTCTTCGGTGCTGCGCTGCAGACGCGCGATGCGAATCAACGCTTCGGCCGCACCTTGCCAATTCTCGGCAGCGCCGTGGGTGTCGACCAGCTCCTTGAGCGCGCTGAAGTTGAGGGGATCGAGCTCGAGACACTCGTGCAGTGCGCTGCTGACGCCATCGAGATCGCCCCGTTCACGACTCTGACGCGCCTTCTGCACGAGCAGCCCAACAAGGGTGGGTGTGTCGGCGCCGGCATCGATCCGGGCATCGGTGAGTGCCGCGAGCGCGTCGAGTCGCCCTTGGCTTTGGTACAGCGCGGCGAGGCGGCGGTACACGTCCAGGTATCGGATGTCGCACTTCGAAGCGGCCACCCAGGCGTCGATGGCGCGATGCGGGTCTCCAAGCTCCTTTTCGAAGATGCACGCGGCCTCCCGCCAGAGCGACGCTGCGCGCTGGCTGTCCTTGGCCTTGCTCGCGGCGTCTTGATAGACGGCGGCCGCGTCTTCCCAGCGCTTCGCTGCACGGAGGAGCCCCGCTTCGACTTCGCGGGCCAGTGGGTGGCTTCTCGCTTCGTCCAAGCGCTCGAGCGCGTTTTCGGGGGCCCCCATGAGCCGAAGCACGTGAGCGGCGTCGAGCGCGAATGCGCCGCGTTCCAGGTCGTCGTCGACTGCGGCCTGCAGAGCAAGTAGCGCTTGGAGGCAGCGCAGGTTCTCGCCCCTCGCGTACGCCGCGCCAAGGACTTGTCTGGCCAAGCCTGGGTCGGCCTCGAGTGCGTCGTCGATGCCGCACAGCGATCGATCGAGATCGGATTGCAGGATGTCGGGATCGGCACGGAGCAGCTCGAGGTGGAGTCGATGCCTGGCCAAGCGGTCCGGCGAGTCCTCCGGAAGGGCCTGCAGAAGGCGTCGAGCGCTCGAACGGATGCGTTCGGTGTCGTTCTCCCGGAGCGCATCCCATTCGAGGGCGCGCGCGGTGGGGATGTGATCGGGACGAAGCTCGGCGATCGATTGGAGCGACAAGCGCGCGCTTTGCATGTCGTGACGTGCGAGTCGATCGACTTCTGCCATTGCTGCAAACGCGCCGAGACGACCGGCCTCGTCAGCGGCCTCACGCAGGCGGCTCATCGTGCCGTCGGACAGGCGCGCAAACTCCGATGCCTGAAGCTCCGCTTCCTCTCGTTGAACGCGAATTGTGACGTCATCAGGACTCTCGGTCGAGGCCTCCCGGAGCACCCGGGCGGCTCGGGCCGCAAGGCCGGCGGCTCGATACGATGCCGCGGCACGCTCCAGGTACGCGGACACGCCGAGACCGCGCGCCGCCCGCTCCAGGACCTCACCGGCAGCCTCCGTATCCCTTCCGACCGTTTCGATGAAGTGCTCGACGAGGAGTGGATCGTGCGCCGCGCGGTTCAGCGCCACTTCCGCGTACCCCCGGCGGTCGCTGCGGGACGGAGCCCACATCGAAGCGCGTAGCCAGCTCGCTGCTTGGTCGGTCGAACCGAGCGCTGCTTGACGCGATGCGCTGGTCGCCCGGGCCTCGTCTCCGCCGAGCCGGTCCTCCAGCTCCCACAGGGCCGGCAGGTAGTCGACTTCTGCGGCCAACGCGGCTTCGCACGCGGATTCTGCTTCCTCGGACCCGGGCTGAGCGAGCCTCGCAGCCATCGTGGAAGCAAAGGCGCTGCGCGCTCCACGGACCGCGTTCGCTTCGTCCTTCCAGCGCCGACCGCTCCGATGGGGGTCATCGTCTTCGAGCAGAAGGGCTCGGCCGATCATCGGGTCGCCCGGCGCCCTTTCCTCGGCGCGAATCAGCGCGCGTCCACGGTCGATCACGCCGCAGGTGGCTCCCATGTCAGCGACGGCGAGCGCTCCACCGGCCGCGAGCTCTTTGGGTGCGCCGTCTAGCTCCGCTTCGAGAGCCGCAACGAAAGCCTCGCCATCTCGCATGTGCGCAGCCTCGTCCGCCTGAAGCAATCTCGAGGCGACGCTCGTTTCCGCGCCCCGCATCGATTCGAGCAATCGGGGCACCTCGGTTTCCTCGCCGGAATCGGCTTCAACCAGGCGCTTCCAGGCCTGCAGGTAGGACTCCAAGCGCGGCTCCTCTTGCGCGCCTCCGGACGCGAGCTCGAATCCTTCTCGCTCACCGCGTTCCGCCCGAAGCCGCGCGCACCGCCCCGATCCGATGGCTCGAATTTCCGCAGTGTCATCAGAAGCGCTCGCGGCGAGCGCATCGATCATGCTCTGGGTGTCTCCGAAAAGCGCGGCCGATTCGGCAAGCGTCCAAAGAGACGCCGTGTCTTTGGCTTTCTCGAGTAATGCGACCGCCGCCTCTGGAGAGCCGCTGCGCCAGCTCATGCTCGCCGCGGTTCGTTGAAGGGCAGAAGCGAACCGGCCCTGGACCTGTGCTGCAGCGGCGAGCAGCGCTTCGCGTGCGGCGTCATCTTGGCCAAGCCCGCGGCTGGTGCGAACTACGCCGAGATGCGCTGCGAGCAGTGTGGGCTGAAGCTCGAGCACGCGGCCGTATCGGCTCCTGGCCTCTTGCAGAGCGCCCGCCTTTTCCTTGAGCTCCCCTGCATGCAGGAGCAGCACCGCCTCGGCTTCTGCGCATGGCCAGCGCTCTGCCGCGCTGGTTACGGCGTCAGCTGCGCGCCCTGAATCGGCGCGCGCGAGCCTTGCCGAAGCCAAGAGCATGCACGCGACAAAGTCATCCTTTCGAAGCTCGGCTGCGTGTGCAGCAGCCTGCTCAGCGGCAGCCGGGTCGTGGAGCTTCGAGAGCTGAATACGTGCAAGCAGGTTGAGCGCCGATGCTCGATCAGCGGCGCTGAGCTCCAGCGCGGCCTCTTTTTCCAGGGCGTCCGCCGCGGAGCCCCAGTCGCCGTTGCGCATGGCGAGCCGTCGAAGCGCGCGCAGAACGACGACGTCGCGCGCGTCGGCGGACCGGGCCTGGCCGTAGTGCCTTCTCGCGTCATCGTAGTCCCCGAGTCGCTCGCAGAGCTCCCCCGCGGAGGTCAAGAGTCGAGCGCGCGCCGAGCCAACCGCGCGTTGTCCGAGCGCTTCTAGGAGTGCGATGCGCCGCTTCATCGTGTTGGGCGTATCGCCGACCAGAGGCAGCGCCTCGTGTCGCAGGCTGTGCTCGAAAACCGTCCTTTGCGCCGCGAGCGCGCCCGAATCCGAGGGGTCCGGAGGACGGCTCGGGTGCTTCCCCAAACTTCCGGCCTCGGTTTCCACGAAGGAGTCGAGCAAGGCGGCAATTGCGTCGTCATCAATGTCGAACGACACAGGCTCCGATTCGCGGCTTGCCGGCGACATGTCGTCCTCAGCCATGGCTACCCCACAGCGGTGAGTCGGCGTCGAGCCAGAAGCGCAGAAGATCGAGGCCACGAGGAGACATCCTCAGCGCTTCCGGATGCAACTCTTGGTTGAGCAGCACCGCAAGCCCGGCGCCGATCTCTCCGCACGCAAGCAATCCCGCTCGGTCCGCGCTCCGCTGCAGGCTCCGAGCATAGGCGAGCAAGGACGAGGAGTGCAGCTTGGTTCCTCGGACCGCTTGGTGTACGGCCTTGCGAACGGCGCGCCTCAGCTTGACATCCGTCGCGGGTAGGGGGGGATCGCCTGCCTCGACTTCGCAGCGCGAGACGCGAAGAACGGCCAGCAGGATGCCGGCGGCTCGTTCTGGTGACCCGTCGAGGAGCTGGGCGCCTCCGTGTGGCGCCGCCCAGGCGAGGCGGCCGGCGTTGAAACGCCCCGTCGCATCGAGACCGGCGCGCGCGCGCCGCGGGACGACCCAGCGGATTTCGCCGTCACGGCCTGTTCGGGCGACCAGCGTGGCCAGCTCGTCCGAGACCTCGATGGAGCCGGTCCTGGCGCCGAAGCGTTGGGACAGCCGCTCGAGCTCGGTGACGATCGGATCGTTCGGGTCGGCCTTCTTCGCGTGCAGGCGATCGCTGCCGAGGGCGGGGCCCGCGCGAAGCACCAGCTCTTGGAGCACTGGGTCGGCTTTTGGATCCCAGAGCGTGGCAACCGAGACCTGGCTGAGGTCTACGCGCTGGTCGTTGGTCGGCGCGGCGAGCCCTAACGCGCGCTGGACGGCAAGGGCCGCGGCCGCGCGTGCATCATGGCCTCGCCATGCGGCAGCACTTCGCAAGGCTTCGAGAAGCGACGGGCCGAGCTCGCCGGCCTCGATCTGTGACCAGATGGCGGCTTCGTAGCTTGCGACTGCGGTGTCAACCTCCGTGCCGTCGACGAGCTCGACCAGGCCGGAGATTGCCGTCGCGCTGGCCGGCTCCGCTTCGAGGGCGCGTTTGTAGGCATCGGTTGCCGCTTCTGGGCGCCCGATCTCGATTTCGAGGACGGCGATTCGCGTCCAGGTTTCCGCGTCGGCGAGCCCGAGCGATTCGACGGCCCGTAGCTCCTCAAGGGCCTCGGCTTTGGCGCCAAGCTGCGTTTCGAGGAAACCCGCCGCTCCTAGGTGCGCCACGCGCCGCTGCTCGTCCGGGATGTTTGCTCTCGACAGGCGTTGCAAGCAGTCGACCGCCTCGGCCCATCGTTCGAGCGAGACATGGACCTCGGCTGCCAAGGCCAAGGCTCCTGCATGATCTGGATCGGTCGCGAACAGCTCATCGAGCACTTCGAGTGCGCCGGGACGATCGCTGAAGCCGCGAAGAAGGCGAGCACGCTCGTAGAGCAAAGCGGGTCGATCCTTCGGGCCGCCGAGGGCAAGCCGCTCTGCGACGAGGACTTCGAGCGCCTCGGCGTCTTCATGGTCGACGAACAGGTCACGGAGCCTCCGAAATGCGAGGTCCCGCGTGGGATCCTCCTCGAGCGCGCGTCGAAAAAGGTCTTCGGCTTGTTGGTACTGCCGGAGGCAATCCATCCGTACCACGCCGGCTTCTTCTAAGAGGTCGCCCCTGAGCGAGTCTTCGACGAATGGCGCGAGCCGCTCGCAGGCTTGTGCAACCATCGGCCATTCGCCGGCCTGCCGAGCCGCACTGCGAAGCGTCTCCCACAGGGCCAGATCGTCGGGTCGTTCGTCGATGGCCTTGCTGAGAAGCGCAACGGCCTCTGCGCCTCGATCGGCTTCGACCAGGGCGCGGCAATGCGCCGCGTCGAGCGCCCGGCGTCCGAGGGCTTCGCTGTGTTGCCGCTTCTGCGCTAGCGCTTGGACGCGCAACGCGGCGTCGTCGCTTGGTGCGAGGGCCTCGTCGATCGCGACGGCGGCGTCTGGATGGAGCCCCGAGAGCGCTTCGGCCTCCTGCGCCAGCATGAATAGCTCATCTGCAGCTTCGGTACCGCGCGCAATCCCCGAGGCGCGCAGGCCCTGAAGGAGTGCCGCCGCCCGCAAACCTTCAGTGGGCGCCGCAGCCGACAGCTGAAACCAGGCATCGCCTGCGGATGAGCCTTCTTCTCCTAGCGACGCGCGAAGCGCGCCATAGCCTGCAGCGAACCCATTCGTGTCTGCGATTGTCGTGGCCCCTGCGTCCGCCAGGAGCTCCTCGGCGGCCGCTCGTTGGTCCGCATTGCTGACGTTCACCGGCAGGGACAGGATCGCGATCGCGGCAGCCGTGGCTGTGCTCGGGTGCTCGAGCGCGCGCTCGTAAGCACGGCATGCGCCGATGTCATCATCAGGGCCCAGGCTGTCACCACGAAGCAGGGCGAACAGCTCGGGCACGCCTCCGTCGAGACCGCCGTCCGAGAGTGCCGCGTACGCGCGCCGTGTCGCGCTCGCATCCGATTGACGGCGGGCGACGTCGAGAAGGGCGAGCGCGGCGGAGGTCGAGCCGGGCGCATCCGCGAGCGCCTGCTCGTACGCATGGCGAGCCGCGGTTAGATTGCCAGTCCGCTCGGCGGTCGCCCCCGCAAGCAGCAGCGAAAGCTCCCCGAGCGCCGTCGGCGAATCCGCCTTGGACCGTTCGCGTGCCAAGGCGACCACGTCGTCGGGGCGACCTCCTTCACGGAGAACCGCATCGAGAAGCGAGACGAGGTAGCCGTCGTTGGGAGCGGTGGCCAGCGCTGACCGAAGGACGCGCTCGGCCGCGTCCCAGTCGCGGTTTCGCGCGTGAGCCTGTCCGGCAGCGCACAGGTGTCCGAGGCGACGATCCCCAGACGTGATCTCTGCGCTCTCCTCGTGAGCTCGGGCCAGCAAACCCGCGTCGCCTTTCCAAGCCGCCTGCGCGCGCGCAAGCGCTGGAGCCCAAGCGCGATTGTTGGAGTCATCCAGGGCGTCGGCAAGGAGTTGCTCGGCGTCGTGCTCCGCGTGAAGGGCGTGCCGCGTGAAGTCGTACTTGATGTACGCGAGCGTCGCTCGTTCATCGGGCTCGATGTCGCTTTGCATGAGCTGGTCGCAACGTGCGAGCACGGCGTCCGGCCGCTTGGCACGCATCGCCGCGCCGAGCGCTTCTCGGACGATCGCAGCCTTCGAGGCCGTGGAGGCTTCGATGGCCAAGCTGTAGAGCGCCTGCGCATGGTCCGCTCCGTCCGCGTCCGCGCTGCGCAGCTGTGCGGCTCTCCAGGCTAGTCGGGCCTGCGTCGCTCCCTCTGCGCGCTCTGCCCGCTCTCGAAAGGCTTCGGCGCGTTCGGCGTGGCGCGTGGCGCCGATCAGTGCGACGTCGAGCGCCGCCTGGGCGTAGTCGGAATCTGGGAACCGCGCCGCCACATCGCGAAGCGTTTCCAATGCGCCTCGCAAATCGTCGCTCGACCTCGCGCGCCGCAGCTCGTGCGCAATGAAGGCCGGGTCATCAGGCGCGGTCCTTCGGAACCATTCCGATGCGTTCCCGGTCGCCGCATCGTCACCACGACGCTCCGCGACGAGCAGGGACTGCAATCGGGTCATCCGACTCTCCGGCAACCATCGCAAGGCCGATTCGAGGTAGGCTGCCGCTGCGTCGGCGTCGTCGAGATGCGTGGCGCTGCAGGTCGCCGCTTCCCGCCACAGGTGCGCAGCCATGGGTCGCCGCGCACCCGCTTCGATCGAAAGACCCAGCGGGTCGATCGCGCCACTCGGTTCGACTGCCGCTTCGAGCAGTCGTGCCATCGAGGTCACGGCGCGCACGAACACATCCCAGCGCTCATGCTCACGGGCCGTACGGGCTTGCAGTGACCGGGCTTGCCAAACGAGCCCATCGCACTCGCAGGCATGTTCGAGGGCTGCAATGGCATCGTCGGGTTTGCTAGCGGTCAGCTCGTGTAGCGCGAGGTCGACCCAGAGCGCGGCACGCAGAGTTGGGTCGGCGGCGTGCTTCGCTTGTGCGAGCAAGGCATCCCGAACGGCGTCATCATCACCGCGCGCTTCGGCCAGCCATTCGAGAATGAGCGCAGGCACTGCCGGCTCCGAAGAACGCGAAATCGCCTCGCGCAGGAGCGATGCCCAATCTTCGGACTGCATCGCCAAGTCCACGAGCGCAGCGCTGCTCACCGGAGGGCTGGTTGCGCGCGCGACCTGTTCCGAACGGAGCGCCGCCAGGTCGTAACCGTTCTCAGCCCGTTCCGCGATTCGCAATCGGGCGATGAGGGCCGGCTGGAAGCCTGGGGCGACGGCGTGCGCCCGCCCATATTGCTCCATCGCGTCGGACGTCTGATCGAGCTCGTGCTCGTAGAGCGCTCCGACTTGATAGAGGATGGCTGCCTGAGCTTGCGGCTCGGTCTCCGCATCGAGCTCACGGCGCAGGTTGGCAATGCGCAATTCCACCAAGTCGCGCCTGCGCGCGCTCTCCGCTAGGCCCATGGGCGCCCTTTCGATCATCCTCCGTCCACGACTAGGTAATGGTCCAACCGCCGTCGATGACCATGACATCTCCCGTCAGGTAGTCCGATTCGTCCGAAGCCAAGAAGACCGCGCCTCCCGCGATGTCCCGCGGCTGACCAACCCGTCCGAGGGCCGTCTTGTTGACGATGCTGGATCGAATTTCATCGTTGTCGACCAGCACCTGCGCGAACTTGGTTTCGATCAGGCCGGGCGCGATCGCATTGACTCGAATTCCGGCCGCGCCGAGCTCCATCGCCAAGGTTCTCGTCATCGAGATCACGGCAGATTTGGTCATGGCGTAGACGCCCTGCATCGGCGCACCCATGAGGCCGACGACGCTCGCGATGTTGACGATCGACCCCTTCGCTTTGCGCTTCTGCAGGTGGCCGGCGACGAGCTGGATCATTCCAAAGTAGCCCTTCACATTGACCTCGAAGGTCTTGTCCCAGGCCGCTTCGTCGACGCCGAGCATCGGACCAAAGTGCGGGTTGGTCGCCGCGTTGTTCACCAGGATGTCGACCTTGCCGAAGGCCCGAAGCGCCTGCTCGAGCATGTCTTCCCGCTGATTGCGGTGGCCGACGTGGCACGCGATCGGCGTCGCGTTGCCGCCGCGGGCCCTGATCTCCTCGGCGACGCCCTGCAGGCCGTCGATCTTTCGGGAGACGAGGGCCACCTTGGCTCCCTCTTCCGCCATGAAACCCGAAATGGCCGCTCCGATTCCCCGGCTTGCTCCTGTCACGATCGCGACCTTGTCTCGTAGGCGCTCACCCATGCTGTCCCCTCCTTTGGTCCGACACGTATAGCGCCCCGCGGGGTGGTTTTGCCAGCGCGATCTGCACCGGGCTTGCGCGCTTCCGCTCCTGAGCAAGACTAGGCCGTTGTTCGTTTCGCCGAAGAGGTCATCCTGACGCTGTTCCAAGCCATAGCCGCGATCATCGTGGGTTTCGTCGCCGTGGTCTGGGGCGCCGATCGTTTCGTGTACGGGGCGGCCGGCCTGGCGCGCAACCTCGGTGTAAGCCGTTTGGTCATCGGGCTGACGATCGTGGCCTTCGGCACCTCGGCGCCCGAAATGCTGGTCTCCGGCATGGCCGCGATGGCCGGCAGCCGAGAGATGGGCGTCGGAAACGCCGTCGGCTCCAACATCACGAACGTGACGCTCGTGCTCGGCGCAGCCGCGCTGGTTCAACCCCTCAGCATCCATTCCCGCTTGCTGATCCGAGAAATCCCAATTCTGTTTCTGAGCATGGCGGTCGCTTGGGCGTTTCTCTGGGACGGAGAGCTCAGCCGGGTCGAAGGCCTCCTTTTGCTCTTCGGGCTGTTCCTCTTGCTCGCCTGGATTGGCAGGCAGGGCCGCAAGACCGACGCGGGCTACAGCGACCCACCCCCCGGCGCCTTCGATGACGATGACATCCCGGACTCCCTGCCCACCGCCAAGGCGATTGTCCTATTCTCCATTGGTCTGGTCCTTCTCTTGGGGGGGTCTCGAGTGCTGGTTTCGGGCGCGATCTGGATCGCGCGCGACCTCGGTGTGAGCGAGCTGGTCGTCGGACTGACGCTCGTTGCGCTCGGGACGAGCCTGCCTGAGCTCGCCGCTTCGGTGACTGCCGCACGGCGAGGGGAACAGGACATCGCCGTCGGCAACGTCGTCGGGTCCAACATGTTCAACCTGCTTGGCGTGCTTGCGCTACCCGGCATCATCGCGCCCGGCGAGGTAGACCGCTCGATCATCTTCCGTGACTTCCCGATCATGGTGGGCGTGACACTGCTACTTCTATTGATGGCGGTGAACGAGCGCAGCCACATCGGCCGCAAACGAGGCATCGCGCTGATCCTCGTCTTCGTCAGCTACTTCGTGATGCTGTTTTGGAATCCATCGCTGCCCTGGCTACCGGGCTAGGAGACGCGGGTCCAGATCAGCGTCATGTTGTTGGCCGGCATCGACACACGCTCCTGAAGCTCGAATCCGCTGCGCCCGGCGAGCTCGACGAGCGCATCGATGTCCCGAACACCCCAGCGCGGGTTGCGCGACCGAAGGCTTTCATCGAAGGCCGCGTTGCTTGGCGCGCTGTGCGCTCCGTGGAGCCTGTACGGACCGTAGGTGATCAGGGGCGAGCCGCCAGTGAGCAGCGCGCTTGCGCCGTGGAACAGGCGCTCGGTGGTTTCCCACGGGGAGATGTGGATCATGTTGATGCACAGCAAGGCGTCGGCGCTCGCGATGGGCCATGGAGGCGAGCACACGTCGAGCGCGATCGGAGGCAGGAGGTTCTCGCGAGCCGATTCCTCCACCCAGGCTTGAATGCTCCGCAAGGCGTCGACCGATGCATCGCTCGGCTGCCAGCGGAGGCCCGAGAGGCGCTCGGAAAAAAAGACCGCGTGCTGTCCGGTTCCACTCGCGATTTCGAGAACGAGCCCGGTGGGCGGCAACACACGCCGAAGGACCTCGAGGATCGGTTGCCGATTCCGCTCGGCGGCTGGCGCGAAACCCTTTGCCATCACGCTTGCATAGCCCATAACTTCCCGTCATCGAAGCCAACCGCGACGACTGGAGGGGAAAGCTGGGATGGGGGCTCGTCGTGGCGCTCTGCATGGCCACGCCGTGCCTCACGCGCGCTCTGCTCCTCTACGAGAAGCGCCTGACCTTGGCGCCGATCGACCTGCGCGGCGCTCTGGCGGACGCTTCCGTCGGATTGCTGCTGGCGGGGCTTCTGGGGCTCCTGCTGGCGACTCGGCGTCTGTGGGTGCGCGTCCTGGCTTTGACGCTTCTCGTCGCGTTCGTTTGGTTGAGCTTCGCGATGTACGAGTTCATTTCGGTTTTCGATTCTCTGTACGCGTTCAGTCACGCCGGCTTCCTCGCCGATTCGACGTTTCTCCGCGGGTCGGTCTGGCACGCGCGCCACCCGTGGCTGGTCCTGTCCATCACGGCCCTCGCCATCCTCGGGGGGCGTTGGGCGCGACCGCCTGCCGCGCTTTGGTGGCGATGGTGGGCCCTCGGGTTCGCGGCTTCCGTCTTCGGGCAAGTGGTCATCCCGACCTCGTACCAGCACGACGAGTGGCGCGAACGTCACGCGATTCAGGCCAATATCGGGATCTTTCCGCCTTCGGTCCGCCCGTACCGAGTCGCGATCGGAGCCGAGGTGCGAGAGGTGTTCCGCGGCAATCTCGACGGCGAGCGTTGGGCGGGCCCCCTGTCCGATCGGCCAAACGTACTTCTCATTCTGATCGAAGCTGCCTCAGGCGCGCACCTTCCTTCGGTCGCAGCCGCCGAAGGCGTCCGGAGCACCATAGAGCTGCCCAAGCTCGACGCGCTCGCGCGCCGGCATGTTCTGTTCACACACGTGGTTTCACACCAGCGGCAGACCAACCGGGGGGAGTACGGAATCCTGTGCGGGGACTACCCGAAGCTCCTCACCGATCAGTCCAAGATGAGCGAGCAGGTCTATGCCCCGACGCGCCGCTGCCTTCCGGAGGTCTTGCGCGAGCAGGGATACGCGACCGCTTACATTCAATCGGCGCCCCTCGGTTTCATGCTCAAGGACCAGTTCATGAAAAAAGCCGGCTTCGAGGAGCTCATCGGCGATCCATGGTTCGAGCGGAGCTATGCGCGCACTGACTGGGGCGTCGACGACAAGGCGTTCTTCGAGCAGTCGCTTGGGCCTGTGCTCCAGCTTCATCACGCGGAGCGGCCGTTCTTCGCGACGCTCTTGACGGTCGGCACACACCACCCGTTTACCATCCCCGACACTGCGACGGCCCAAGGCGCCCGGACCCGGCAAGAGCGCGCATTTCGTTGGGCCGACGATGCGCTTGCGGATTTCATTGGGGAGCTTGATCGGCGCGGCGTACTGAACGACACGGTCGTGGTCATCACCTCGGACGAATCGACGGGGCTCGCACAGGCCTCGAGCGCCACGCAGAGGCTGCTCTCCCAGAGCTGGTCCTTCGCCATCGTCATGCTTCCCGAGCCATTGGCGAAACGCGTCGATACGCTGTACGCGCACGTCGACACCGCCCTTTCGGTCACCGACCTCCTGGGTTTGGCGGACGAGGCCGACGGTTTCGTCGGGCGGAGCTGGTTCCGGGACTACTTATCACCGCGTCCGGTTTTCTCTGGGAACACCTATGCCCGGAGCACGATGATGTTCGAGCCCTCCGGCAGCGCGGTCGTCTGCAACGAATCGTTTCAGACTTGTTCGCGCTCCGTCCCGCTGGCAGGTTTGCCGTTCGGACCAAATCGGCAGAACGCGCCGGCGCCGGAGCGAGCACGGCAGTTGCTTACTGAGGTGGCCCGTCTCTCCCGCTCGGGCCATCCGGACATGACACAGGCCGGGGGGATCGACCTTCTCGTCGAGGACCAGGTGTTGGTGCCCGCCGCCGACGGCAAGAAGCTGCTGATCGGAGGGCAGTATCTCCGCGTGCCCGGCGGCACGACCTTGCGCGTCGATTTTGATCTCGAAGTCCTTGGCGAACAATCGGCAGTCGAGCTCCATCAGGACGTGTTTCTCAGCGGCTATGTGAAGTTCGAGCGAAAGGCCTTCGCGCTTCGAGGTGGGGAGCGCTGGCGTTTGAGCTATGAGATCCGCGTTCCACGCGACGCCAGCCAACTCGTGGTGCAGCTCTACGCGACGACGCTTTCACGCGAATCAGCGACGATCCGTTTCCACGACGCCCGGCTCTCGATGAACGCCGGCGACGAGACGTCCGACGAGGTGATCGTCATTGAGGACCAGGTGTCTCGCGCCGGTCCCCACTGAGCTGCAGCCGGCATTGGATGCGTCTCAGCTGCGCTTGCTCCCAGCGATCCAGCTCACCTTCGAGCAGCTGGCGGGCGTCCGGGTTGGTGTCTCGAAGGCCGGCGTCCTCACCCGGATTGGTTTCATGGTCGAAAAAGAATGCCGTGCCCGCGCCGCGATGATGAATGAGCCGATACCGGTCGAGGCTGATCGCGCCTTTGGGCTCGTAGCCTTTGCTGGAGACGCGAATGCTTTGGAGTCGCGCTCGAATCGTTGCGTCGTCGAACGCCGGGAGGCGAAAGCTTTCGAAAAGCTCGCGGCCACGGACGGGAAAGGCTTCGGAGAAGGTCGCGCGATTGGGCAGGTTCGGGTCGAGCGTGAACAGGCTCTGCGCGGCGATGTCGGACGGCAGCGGCAGCCCCAGAAAATGCAGGACGCTCGGCGCGACATCGGCGAGGCTCACACCGACGCGGGGCTCGGCGGGCGCAAAGGCCGCGTGCCAGAGGACCAGCGGGACGTCGACCATCCAGCCGTTCAAGTACACGTGATGTCCCCAGTACGACTTCTCGCCGAGGGCTTCGCCGTGATCCGAAAAGAAGATCACGAGGCTGTCATCGAGCCAGCCGTCGCGCTCCAAGTAGTCCATCAAACGGCCGAGCTCTCGATCGAAGTAGGCGACCTCGCTGAGATATGCGTTCTTCTTTCCGTCTCCGAATGGGAATGCGGCTCGTGGCTCGTAGGGATCGTGAGGAGCGTAGTAGTGGACCCAGGCCATCACCGAAGCATCCTTTTGGCGTGCCCGGCGGAGTCGGGCGACGAGCGCATCGGTGGCGTCCGCGTCGGTGGCCGCGAACTTGGTGTCGACACCAGGCGCGAGAAACTGCTGCACGATCGGAAGGCGAAACCAGTTCACATCCGGAAGGACGGCGATCTGCTGGTCGATGTGAGCGCGGGAGCGCGTGAAGATCGTATCCGGCAGGGACGGGGAGAGATAGAGCTCCGCCGGGCTCAGGCCTGTAAACGCACTGCCGACCGCAAAGAGAGTTGCTGGATAGGTCGAGGTCGCGTTGGCGAAAGACACCCCCTTGGCGGCCAGTCGCGACAGCTGCGGCGTGACCGGGCGTCCATCCAGATCCAGGCCCACGATGTCTTTTCGCAAGGCGTCGACGGTGATCAGGATCACGTTACGTCGCCCGGCGGGCAGGATGCCGATCGGCGAGGTCTCGACGATGGGTTTCGGCTCCGGGCAACCCTCTCCGCTGCTCCCAAGGCTCGTGTCTCCGCCCACGTGGGGGAGCACGTACAGGGTCGCCAGTGCACCGGCCCGGCTTTGGGCGATCACTTCCCGTTGACCGGTCGCTACCAGCGCAGGCGCGAAGCGTGAGCCGACGCCAAAGAACAGACAGGCCGTGACCAAGCCGGCGGCAACGAAGCGCCGCGGAGAACTGCGAATGATGAGGTATAGAATCGCGCCGCTCAGGAGCCCGGCCGGAAAGACGAGCTGGGCCATCGAGTAGTCGTAGGCCCGGAAGCGCACGATTGCGGCGGTCAGCAGGCCTACTGCAACGATGCTGAGCGCGATCCAGATCGCCTGCCATGAACCCCTTCGAAGGCGGACCCCGAGAATCAGCCAAAGCCAGCCGCATCCGGCGAGTAAGCCGAGCATGGACAGCATGGCGAATTGAAGGAGTATGCGGCGAGGATGTTCGAGCCACCTTGGTCCGGAGAGCAGAAAGTCGACGTGCTCATATCCGACAGCCATCGTCAGTGCGACGAGCACGAGGGTCGACGTCATGATCGTGGGTCGCGTCGCACCAGCCAAGCGCGACGTCGCGGCCAAGGCGAGGGTGGTCGGGATCGAGCCGATGAGCGCGAGCCAAGATAGCTGTGCGAGCAAGCCGATCGAAACGGTGCCCTGCGGGAGCAGACCGGCGACTAAGAAGAAAGCACCGCCGAGGTAAGCCGCAGACCAGAGCATCAGAATCGAGTCCAACGGCTTAGCGGGCATCGAGCTCCGCCACCTTCTCATTGAGGGACTGTTCGACGCCGATCCTTCGCGTCGCCCTCGTGGGCGGCTCGAATGCGCTGTGCAAGAGGCGCCATCGGGGACTGAACTGAACCGGCGTCAGGCCCCAAACTTCGATGTCGCGAGCGTCACGCCGGAGGTCCAACATGAAGTAGTCGCCGTACTGTCGATACGGATGGCGTGATGCGAATTGAGCCAGTTCCTCTTCGGAGAAGGCCTCGACCGCAGCGACGAAGGCCCAGCCGGTCGCTCCCTGATCGTTTGGGATGTCCCGGCGTGGGTTTTGTGACCAGCGGTGGGTGACGCGGTCGAGGGTGATGTCGAAACGAGGCTCGAGCCGAAACTGCTTGAGGCTCGTATGGAGTTGGACGCCGGTGCTGCGATCGGTCCAGGCCTTGACGCGCCTTGCAAAGCGGAGCTCGGGCCGGCCCGAGTCGTATTGATCGATGCTGCCTCGCACCGGCGTGAAGAACCACATCGAGCCGCCGACGTAGCGGCCCGTGGGGACGAATTGAACGTCACGGATCGCCAAGGGAACCAGAAGGAGCAGAACGCTGACGCCGGCCAAGCGTCCAGCACGCCCAGATATCCAGCGTGCCGTTTCGAAGAGCGAGGTGGTCACGGCAATGGCGACGGCCGGAAGCATCGGCCAGGCCCAGTAGGAATGAACGATCGCGCTCCAGCGAAAGGTCCAATAGTGAACCACCCCGGCGAAGAAAAACGCGACAGGGAGCAAATCTCGAGGCCGTGCCGTCCGGCGAACGATACGGCGAAGCCAGAACGCGACCCAGGCGAGACAAAGCCCGAGCACCGGCAACGTAAACATCAGCTCCGGTACGACCAGCAAATGCGTTCGAAACCGAGTCCAGGATAGGGCCCGCCGGGAGTTGAACGCGCCGCGGAGCTCGTCGAGATTTCCTGCAACGAGCTCCACCAAGACAAAGTGCCCTACGAACAAGAGCAGCACCCAGGCGCAATACACGAGGAGCTGCCTCTCGGAACCGCTCGCGCCCTCGGCGCTTCGAGACCCGTGGAGCGTCCAAGCCCAGTGCAGCGCGATGGCGAAGCCGATGTAATAGGCCGGCCAGTCCCAGGTCGCCGCGATGGCGAAGCTGGCGAGAAAGAGCACGAAATTCGAGGATCGCCAGGGCGGCGCACGGCTCGCGCGGACGTAGAGATAGAGTGTGAGCAGGCTCCAGAAAATGAAACCAGCCGAATGGTTCGCCATGTTGGTGTAGATCGCGTTGATCGGCAGCGCGACGTAGATCGCCGAGGCGGCGAGGGCGTGTGCGTCGTCCCAGAGGCGCCTCACGACCACGAAGAGCATGCAAAGCGCGGCCACGCTCCAAAAGCCCGCGACGAGTCGGATCGAAAGCTCGCGGTCGCCGAGTAGCTTCACGCTTGCGACGTTGTTGAGGTGCAGCGCGAGCGGCGCGTGCGTGTAGAGCCGCTCCGGGTTCGGCGGCCGGTTGGACGTGTCGTATTGGAGCGGGAAAAGTACGTTCCAGCGCAAGGTGTTTCGAGCGGCGTTGTGGTACGCGGCTCCGTTCCAACCGTTGTGGCCACGCGTCCATTGATCGGCGACGCCCCACACGGCCAAAAAGACCTGGACAGCGAGCACCATGGCAAAGGCGATGCGTACGAGCCTTCGCCCCTCGCCAACGCGATCAGGCCTCATGTCTCGCCAGTATGGCCGCTCGGGCGGCGCGCGTCAGCTTTCGAGAAGCCGTCGGGCGACGACATGCGCCTGAATCTCGTTGGCGCCCTCGAAGATGCTCAGGACCCGGGAATCGACCAGGAGCCGGGAAGCGGTGTACTCCTCAGCGTAGCCGTTTCCGCCGTGAATTTGAACGTTGGCGTCGGCGGACTCCCACGCACAGCGGGTTGCCAAGAGCTTGGCCATGCCGGCTTCGAGGTCGCAGCGCTTCTCTTGGTCCTTCTCGCGTGCGCTGAAGTACGTGAGCTGGCGGCCGGCTTCGACGCGACAGATCATACGGCCGATTTTGCGAGCGACGCGCGGGAACTGGAAGATGGGCCCGCCGAACTGCTCGCGCTCGGTGGCGTACAAGATGGCGTCTTCGAGCGCCGCCTGGGCGAGTCCTACGCCGCGCGCAGCCGTTTGAATGCGCGCGCTTTCGAACGTCCGCATGAGCTGCTTGAAGCCCGCGCCTTCCTCTCCGCCGAGCAATGAGTCGGCAGGGAGCTGGAAGCCTTCGAAGCTCAGCTCGTATTCCTTCATGCCGCGGTAACCGAGCACTTTGATTTCGGTACCGGTGAGACCCTCGTCGACGAACTCGGGCTCGCCGTCTTCGCCTGTCAAGCGTGTCTTCTCCGCGAGGAACATCGAGAGCCCCTTGTACCCGGGTTCATCTGAATTCGTTCGCGCGAGCAAGGTCATCAGGTCGGCGCGCACGGCGTGCGTGATCCAGGTTTTTGCTCCGTTGACGACGTAAGTTCCGTCTGACTGCTTGACCGCCCGTGTCCCGAGGTGGGCGAGGTCCGAGCCGGTATTCGGCTCGGTGAACACCGCGGTGGACAGCACCTCGCCAGCGGAGATCTTCGGCAGCCACTTTTGTTTTTGCTCTTCGGTCCCGCCGCCGAGGATCAGCTCGGCTGCGATTTCGGCACGTGTCCCGAGGGAGCCTACGCCGATGTAGCCACGCGAGAGCTCTTCGGTGACGACGCACATGGCGACCTTGGTCATCCCGAGGCCGCCGTACTCCTCGGGGATCGTCAGCCCGAAAACGCCGAGCTCGCTCATTTGATCGAGGATGTCCATCGGGATCAAGACGTCGTTGCGATGGATGTCCTGTGCCTTTGGAATCACCTCGGCATCCACGAACTTCGAGAACTGCGAGCGGATCTCGTCAAGCATCTCGTCGCCAAAGCCGCGATTCGGGAAGCCGTGGTCCTGCGCGTGCGCGGCCAGCTCCAGATAGACCTGGCCACTGGCGTGCTCTTGCGAAAAGGCGGTGACTTCGGGCCGAAACAGGGTTTCACGCAGGTCGCCCGCGCTGATGCCGACCTCGCTGAGGCTGATATTTTCGCATGCCCCGAGGTCGACGCCGCCGACGATCGAACGCGCCACCTCGCCGATGTAGGCGCGCGCGACCTTGGCCTCGTATTCGCCCCCAACCCGCTCGGCCCAGGCTGCCAGTTGACGGCAGGCTTCGAGCTCGGTGGCCAGGTACGCGACCGCGTGCGCGGCCAGTTGATTCGCGTTCAGCTTCTTGGCGCTGATTCGATCGCCTTCGGAGACGAGCGCTTTGACGTGGTCGTGCGCGCGTTGGTAGACGGCCTCGATGGCTTCGATGACTTTCTGCATGACCTTTTCCTAACCGTTCGCGATCGCGGCGCGGGTTTCCTCGAGATTTTTGAGTCCAGGCCGTGGCGCGCCGACGAGGCAAGAGACGGTGCCGTGAAGCTTGTTCTCGTACATGAGCTGGTGCGCTTCGGGAATCTCGTCCCAGGTGAACAGACGCGTCATGACGGGCTTGATTTTGCCTTGAATCATGAGGCGATTGGCCCGACCCGCGGAGTCGGCGTCCGCAAAGTGCGAACCGATGATCTGCTTCTGGCGCATCCAGAGGTGACGCACGTCGAAGTTGAGGTTGTAGCCGGTGGTCGCGCCACAGATTACGATGCGGCCAAACTTCGCCGCGAGAAACACGCTGGCGGGGAACGTGGCCTTCCCGACGTGCTCGAAGACGACGTCGGGCCCCTTGCGCTCGCCGAGGATCTCCCAGATGCGCTTGCCGAAGCCCTTGAGGTCGGCGCTATGCGCTTTCTGTTCCTCCGGCGTCATGTTGTCTTTGTACTGAAGGGCCGGGAACTCCCTGCGGTTGATGACACCGTGAGCGCCGAGCTGCATGCAGAGCTCGGCCTTGTCGTCGCTCGACACCACCGCGATGGCGCGCGCGCCTGCGATCGCGCAGAGCTGCACCGCGAAGACCCCGAGGCCGCCACCGGCGCCCCAGATCAGCACGTCCTCGCCTGGCTGGATCTTGGCTCGGTCGATCAGCATCCGGTGTGCCGTGTAATAGGTGAGACCATAGCTCGCGGCCTCTTCCCAGGTGAGCTGCGGGGGCTTCGGAAGCACTTGTTGCCCCTGCACTTTGGTGAACTGCGCGAATGAGCCGTCCGGCGTTTCGTAGCCCCAAATCGTTTGGAGGTCGTTGGTGCCCGGGTAGAGCAGATGATTGCAATGCAGGACCACCTCGTCGCCTACCTTGTGGTCGTCGACACCGGGGCCGACCGCCCAGACGACGCCGGACGCATCGGAGCCGGCGATGTGGAAGTCGAGGCCGTGGGCCTTGAGGATGTTGACCGGCTCGCCGAGTCCCGCCCAGATGCCGTTGAAGTTCACTCCGGCGGCCATGACCTGGACCAAGACCTCGCCGGGACCGAGCTCCCATACGGGTAGCGCTTCGGCCTGAAACGATTGCTTGGGCTCACCGAAGCGTTCGGGGCGAATCACGTAGGCGTGCATCTTCTCTGGGATGACGCCTAGCTCTGGGATGTGGCCAACGGATACGATGTCAGGACGTTCGCTCATGTCTTCCTCTTAGGTCTTGCCGAGCGCTGCTACATAGTCCCGGCTCAGGTGTTCGCAAAGGGCCAACGGCGTTTCACCGCCATCGAGCTCCCGTTTGGCGAGGGCTTCCACCTGGTCTGAACCACCTAGGGTCGAAATCCCATGTTCGCCATGTTTACGGCTGAAAAGGTCGAGGACCCAGCGCACCTCCCCCTGCCGTCGCCGCGCCGCGAGGGATGATTGGATGTGCTTCCGGTGCTGTTCGAGCGCGGCGATCAGTGCCTCAATCCCGGTACCCTGGGTCGCGCTGGTGGCGATGATCGGGGTCTGCCAATCCGCGTCCTGTCCGCCCGCGGCCCCGACAGCCTGGGCGGTTTGGATCGCGCCCTGGAGGTCGGCGACCGCGCGTCGTGCGAGCTCTTCTTGATCGGCCTTGTTGACGACCAGGATGTCCGGGATTTCCATGATTCCGGCCTTCAAGAACTGAAGGACGTCGCCGCTCCCGGGCTGGATCACGAGCACGACCGTGTCCGCCACCTCGACGACGTCGACTTCCGACTGGCCCACGCCGGTCGTTTCGATGACGACCATGTCGTACGCGGCAGCCAGTACGCGGACCGCGGAGTTTGCCGCGTAGGCAAGACCGCCGACTTCGCCCGCGGTCGCGAGCGAGCGGACGAAGAGACCGGCATCCGTCGGGTCGAAGCTCATGCGGGCGCGGTCGCCGAGCAGTGATCCGCCCGAGCGTATGCTCGAAGGGTCGACGGCCACGACTCCGACGGTGCGACCGCGCCGCCGAACGGAGCGAGCGAGTGCCGAGGTCAGCGTGCTCTTGCCGACGCCGGGTGGACCCGTGAGCCCGACTCGATGTCCGCCGGCTGCCTTCGGCGCATCCTTGAGCGCTGCCAAGAGGGCCGCCACCCGTGCCTGCGACTCATGCCGCCGATCTTCGACTAGGTTCAAGGCGCGCGAAACGGCCGCCTTGTCGGACGACATCACCTGCTGTGCGTCTTCGCTCGGGTCACTCGGCGGCATGCTGGTGGTCCACCAGGTCGATCAGGTCGCTCATGATGTTGTCGAGCTCGAAGTCCTTTGGGGTGTAGACCGCCGCAACCCCTTCGGCGCGGAGCCGCTCGGCGTCCGCCTCTGGAATGATGCCGCCAGCGACCACCGGAATGTCGCCAAGGCCCGCATCGCGAAGCCGCTGCACGACCTCGGGAACCAATGCGAGATGCGAGCCGCTCAGGATGCTCAGACCGATCAGGTGCACGCCTTCCTCGAGCGCTGACGCCACGATTTGTTCGGGAGAGACACGAATCCCCTCGTACACGACGTCGAAGCCGACGTCGCGGGCCTTGATCGCGATTTGCTCGGCGCCGTTCGAATGCCCATCGAGGCCTGGCTTGCCAACCAGAAGCTTGGCCCGCCGTCCCATTCGCTGCTCCAGTGCGTCGAGTCGTTTTCGGAGGCGGGCGATTGTTTCCGCAGCGGCTCCCGACCGCGAGGCCTTTACCGTTGCGCCGGCAACGCCCGTCGGCGCGCGGTACTCGCCCCAGACCTTGCGAAGCGTGTTGGCCCATTCGCCGGTCGTCACACCGGCGTGCGCAGCGGCGATCGACGCTGTCATCAAGTTCGCGTCGGTCCTCGCGACTCGATCGATTTCTGCGAGGGCCGCGTCGACTGCCGCGCTGTCCCGGGTTTCCTTCCAGCGGGCGAGTGCGGCGCGTTGGTTGGCATCGACCTCGGGGTCGACCGTGAGAATCGCATCATCGAGATTCTCGGTGAGCGGCGAGGCGGCGCCTTCGGTGTACTTGTTCACACCGACGACAATCTGCTCACCGGCCTCGATAGCGCGAAGGCGCGCCGCATTGGACTCGACGAGCTTCTGCTTGATGTAACCCGTTTCGACTGCTTCGACGGCTCCGCCGCGCTTCAGTACTTCCTGCACCTCGGCCCAAGCCGAGTCGACGAGCTGCCGCGTCTTCGCCTGGACCACCGCGCTGCCCTCGAAAAGGTCGTCGTACTCGAGAAGATCGGTCTCGTAGGCGAGAATTTGCTGTGCGCGAAGGGACCACTGCTGATCCCAGGGCCGTGGAAGACCGAGCGCCTCGTTCCAGGCAGGCAGCTGAATTGCGCGAGCCCGGGCGTCCTTGCTCAGCGTGACCGCCAGCATTTCGAGGACGATCCGTATCATGTTGTTCTCGGGTTGCTGCTCGGTCAGACCGAGGGAATTGACCTGAACCCCATAGCGAAACCGCCGCTGCTTCGCATCGGTGATGCCGTAGCGCTCGCGGGTGACCCGGTCCCAGAGCTCGACGAACGCGCGCATCTTGCAGAGCTCTTCGACGAAACGAATGCCCGCATTGACGAAGAAGCTCATGCGGCCGACGACCCTTCCGAACTCACTCTCGGGCACTCGGCGCGTGGCTTTCACCGCATCCAGCACCCCAATCGCGGTGACTATCGCATAGGCGAGCTCCTGCGTCGGTGTCGCGCCGGCTTCTTGCAGGTGGTAGCTGCAGATGTTGATCGGGTTCCACTTGGGAACCTCGTCGACCGTATAGGTGATCAGATCGGTGATCAAGCGCATCGATGCCGCGGGTGGAAAGATGTGCGTCCCGCGTGACAGGTACTCTTTGATGATGTCGTTTTGGGTGGTTCCGCGAAGGACGTGGTGGTCGACGCCTTGGTCCTCGGCGGTCGCGACGTAGAGCGACAACAACCAGACGGCGGTCGCGTTGATGGTCATCGACGTGTTCATCTTGTCGAGTGGCAGCCCATCGAAAAGGGCGCGCATGTCGCCAATGTGCGAAACCGGAACCCCGACCTTGCCGACCTCTCCGCGAGCGAGCGAATCGTCGGCGTCGTAGCCGGTCTGGGTGGGCAAATCGAAGGCGACGCTGAGCCCGGTCTGGCCTTTCGCGAGGTTGGTCCGATAGAGTTCGTTTGATGCCGTGGCCGTGCTGTGGCCCGAGTAGGTCCGCATGATCCACGGTTTCTCGCGCTCTCGCTTGCCGTACTCCGCCATTGGCCGGTCCTTTCCTCTGCGAATCGCCCGAGGGGGCCGAAGCCTACCTCGTTTTGACCTTGCTTGCGCTCGAAGCCCACGCGGCCGTTGCGGTGCTCTTTACAGCTTCACACGGTCAGACCCGAACCCTGTTGGATTATCATACGCCCGGAAGGGGTCAAGCGCACTTCTAGCAGGGCTTTTGTGGACTTCTCGCCTCTGGCAGATCTTGTAAATTTGCGGTAAACGGCTCTGATGGCCGAGACGAACGCTGCGATGGGACAGCGCCTGCGAGAGCTTCGGCTCCGTCGCGGCCTGCAGCAAAGCGAAGTCGCTCGACGCCTCAAGATTTCACCGGCCTATTTGAGCCTCATCGAGAAGGGCAAGCGCGTCGTTCAGCTGCCGCTGCTTTTCCAGGCGCTGGAGCTCTACGGCGTGCCGGTGGAGGATTTCATGTCGAGTCTCGGTGAGCGCCGCGTCGACGATGGCCTTGCACGTCTCCTCGACGATCCGCTGCTTCGCTCGCTCGACCTGAGCGAGGAAGATCTCGCCAGCATGAGCGCGGAGCCTCGCATGATGGCGACGATCACTGCGCTCTTCAATCTCTACAAGAACACCCGCAGCCAGCTCGACCACGTGATGACCAGCCTGGCAGAACGGGAGCAGCAGGCCGACGAAGGGTCCGTCCGCTTCGACTACAATCCGTACGACGAGGTGACGGACTTTCTCGAGCAGAACCACAACTGGTTCGAGCAGCTGGAGGAGCGCGCGCAGCAGTTTCGGCGCGATTGCGCGTTTGGTCGCCGTGTGACGAGCGACGATCTCGAGCGCGGGCTCCTCGATCAGGTCGGCGTGCGTGTGCTTCGCATTCCCGAGCGGTCGAACAGCTCGGTCATCCGGACTTGGAACGCAGAGGCGCGGGTCCTCACGGTTTCAGGTGATCTCTTCGAGCAGCGGCTGAAGTTTCAGCTCGCGCACACGATTGCCCTTCGCTTGTTCGATGAGGAGAATCTGCACAAGCAAATCCTCGAGGGCTACCATGGCCAGCATGCCGAGACCCGAAAGCTGATCAAGATCCACCTCGCAAACTACTTCGCGGGTGCCTTGTTGCTTCCTTATCCGGAGTTCTATCGGGACGTCACCAAGACGCGGTACGACGTCGAGCTCTTGGCGCAGCTCTTCGAGTCCTCGTACGAAACGGTTGCCCACCGCATGTGCAATCTGTCCGATCCACGTCGCCGCGGGGTGCCCATGCACTTTCTGAGGGTCGATGTCGCGGGCAACATCTCCAAGCGCTACTCAGGCGACGGCATTCGCTTCCCCCACCAGGGTGGCTCGTGCCCGAAGATGGCAGTGCACTTGGCGTTTCTCACCCCCAGCGTGATCAGCAAGCAGTACTCCGCGTTTCCAGACGGGTCGACGTATTTTTGCTTTGCAAAGGTCGTCAGCGAGCCTCAGCAGGGGTCGCTGGTGAAAGGGACGACGTACAGCATCGGCCTCGGAACGCACGCGGACAACGCGAAGCACTTTGCGTACGCCGACGACCTGCCGTTCGCGGACCCCAAAAAGATGGCCGTGCCGGTCGGAACGACCTGCACCTTCTGCGAGCGGACCGATTGCAACATGCGGTCGGCACCGAGCTACAAATTCGCCTTCCGCGTCGACGAGTCCATCAAGAAGGACAACTTCTTCTCGCCGCTGGTGCGGGGGGATGCCGTGGGGGACGTGCAGAAGCCGGCTCGCCGCAAGCCATCGGCGTGATATGTTCCGGCCTCGGAGGTGAGGATGCCGTCGTTCGATGTCGTTTCCAAGATCGAGCAGCATGAAGTCGACAATGCGCGCAACCAAGCGAGCAAGGAGATCGCTCAGCGATACGATTTCAAGGGCACCGAGAGCACGATCGAGCAAACCGAAGACGGGATCGTGATCCGCGCCAATAGCGAAGGCCGAGTCGATGCGGCGCGCGACGTGCTCGAGAGCAAGATGGTTCGTCGGCAGGTGTCTTTGAAGTCGCTCGACCCGCAGCAGGCGCAGCAGGCAGGCGGCCAGATGTGGCGGCAACTCATCAAGCTCAAGGAGGGGGTCTCGAAGGAGAAAGCCAAGGAAATCGTCAAGGCCATCAAGGACAGCAAGCTCAAAGTCCAGGCTTCGATTCAGGGCGACTCGGTGCGCGTCTCGGGCAAGAAGCGCGATGACCTACAGGAGACGATTGCGTTCCTGAAAGAGCAAGACTTCGACCTGCCGCTCCAATACGTGAACTTCCGGGACTGAGGCGGAACGCATTGGCGCAGACGAAAAGGGAGTTGCGTGTTGGCTATCAGGGCAGCGAAGGCGCCTATAGCGAGCTTGCGGCGAAGCACCATTTCAAGGGCGCCGCCAAGCCGCTTCGGTGCGTCGGCTACCACAGCTTTCGTCAGATGCTCGAGGCGCTGAAGTCTCGCGAGCTCGACTACGCGGTGCTTCCGATCGAAAACTCGATCGCAGGGTCGATCAACGAAAGCTACGACCTGCTTGCCAGGATGGGGCTCTCCCTGGTCGGGGAAGAGTTCCAGCCCATCGCGCACTGCCTCATTGGCGCAGCGGACGTGGCGGTCACTGACATCCGCCGCGTGTACTCTCATCCGGTGGCCTTGGCGCAGTGCGGGGAGTTCTTGGAGACACTCGAAGACTGTCACGTCGAAGCCTTCGTCGACACCGCGATGTCGGTGGCCAAAGTTAAGCAAGACGCCGACCCGACGCAGGCGGCCATCGCAAGCGAACAAGCCGCCGCGTTGCACGGCTTGCCCATCTTGCGGAGGGACATCGCCGACCACCCGGAGAACTACACGCGAATGGTGGTGGTTGCGTCAGATCCGGCGCACTACGAGCCTGGAGTTCCCTGCAAGACCTCGCTCATCTTTTCGACCATTCACGAGCAGGGCGCGCTCGCGCGCTGCATTGCCATCTTCGCCGATCGGGGCTTGAACCTGACCAAAATCGAATCGCGACCGAAGCCGGACACGCCATTCGAGTACATCTTCTACGTCGACTTCGAGGGCAACATCGATCGCGAAACGACCCAAGCGGCGCTCCGCGAGCTCGAGGACGTGACCACGTTCTTGACCGTTCTCGGTTCGTATCCCATCCGCCGCGCGGGCATCAGCTAGCAATCGCTTCGGCGACTCCGGCGATCCGGTCGGCATCGCGGTTCAGGCCTGCCGCCAGGCAGGTAGCCGAGACGATCTTCAACGCGGCGGCTTCGCCTGGGCCGTCCTCTTGATCCCGTGCCGCGGCGAGTGCTTCGAGCGAGTCGATCATGGCGTCGTGCCGGCGGCCGCGCGCGAGCTGCAGGCAGGCGGACGCAATCGAAATTCGAATCGCAGCGCCCGGCTCTCGATGGGGACTCTTCCGGGCAGCATCGAGTGCTTCGGTTGCCGATGGGATGTCCTCACGACTGATGTACGAGACGACGCGAAGACAATGAGCCCCGGTGAGATCTCCACCGGCTGCGATGGCAGACTCGATCAAGGCATCGAACTGTTGATGATCGCGGTCTTTGAGGACCTGAACAATCGCCTCGGCGGTGTTTTCGAGAGCCGCCTCGAGAACGGGGATCGTCGGCCGATCGTCATCGAAATCAGGCGGCGGGACGCTCGGCAGTCGGACCGCCTTGCTGATTTCCGAGGCGGCCGAACGCGTATCGACGTTGGGCTGATATTGCACGGCGGCGGCAGCGAGCCGGACCGCGGAGGCCGTGTAACCGAGGTCCGCCGCAAGAGAGCCCGCCTCGAGAATGGCGTGCGCACCCCGGTCGAGGTCGCCGCCCTCGCACAGATACGCACCGACCGTAGCCGCCATCGCAGGGCCGACCAAGGGTTCTGCAGTGTGCAGCGCTTCCGCGACGAAACGGTAGACCTCGCTGCGACGGGCCGGCGGCATTCGTTGAACAACGGCCCTGCGGAGAAGCTCGGAGCCCGGCTTGCCTCGTGGCGTCAACAGACCGTCGTTCACGAGGGCTTCGAGGCAGCGGCGCCGCGCGTTCTCTGGAATGCCGTCCAGGCCCACCGCTGCGTCGATCACCTGCCCAGACGAGGCGGGCAGGGCCGAGCACGCGACTTCGAGATAACGCATCGACGAGGTATCGAGCGTTGCGAATCGTTCTTCGAGCAGGGCACGCGGCCCGAGATACTGACGCCGCTCGCCGCTCGTTTCGCGCCAGACGAAGCCCTTGCCATCGTGAACCAAGTCGCCAGTGGCGACCATGGTGCGGGCCGCTTCCTCGATGCCGAGCACCGTCGTGCCGCCCGTGATCACGAGCTGCTTGGCGATTTCCGGGTCTGCATTCGGGCCGAGGACGCCAGCGGCAACCATGAGCGCTTCGCTTGGATCGATCGCCGGTAGCTCGATGCGAACGGACTCCCGAAGCGAGCGAAGCCCAGCGGGAACGGTCGACTCGGTCGTCCGAATGCAGAGCAGTGCGGATACGCTCTCGTCCGCCAGGGCGGGGCCAAGAACCCAGAGCGTTGCCGGATCGACCGCCGAGATGCGATCGACGTAGATCCAAGGAAGGCCTTGCTCACTACGCAGCGCTCGGAGCAGCGCCTTGAGCGCGTGAATCGTCGCTTCCCGGCGTGGAGGGGTCGCACAGGCGATGGCCTTGATCGCATCGGCTACTCCGGGCTCGGATTGCTTGAGCCCCTGCCGCGCGGATTCGAGTGTCCGCCATGCTTTCAGGAGCGCGAGACGAAGCCCGCCAAGCGGCTCGAGCCCTCCGGGCACCGCGCCGATCTCGAGAAACGCCGGAGGACGAAGCTCCTCGCGCAGCGCGAAAATTCCGTTGCGCGCACCGATGCCGAGCGGACCCTTCAAGTAGAAGGTGGCCGACTTCGAACCCGCAGCGGCCTTCTTGATCGGCTCGAACGCGTGCCGAATGCTCGCCGGAACGGGCGCGGGCGCAAGCAAACCGACTGCATGCCGGCATTGCTCGAGCAGCGGACGACTCCGGTCGATCGCTTCACCTTGCAAGGCGAAGGAGTTGGTCGAAACCGAGCGTCCGAACAGGTACGTCCTCGATGCGGCCTCGCGCGACTCGACGTCCAGGACCACTTCCCCGGCGTGCGCCTGGTTGGCAAGTAGCTGGGCGCGATCGATCGCGCCGCCGCTATTGGTGGCTTGGCCCGCGTCGTCCTTCGCTCTGTGAATTTCGCCGGTCGCGATGCCGAATGCAATGGGGAGCCCGCCGGCGGGGACGGGCTGCGATTCTGCTTCGGCGAGCAGGCGGAGGGCCAGGTTGATCGCAGATTTGAGCTCGTGGAGGCCGAAATTGGCGACGACCGTGCCGGCAAGAGAGGACATCACGTCGCCACCGCTGTTTTTCACTTCGTTGGTGACGTAGCGCGCCCACTGGCCGGCCGCCGCAGTCGTCTCCTCCTCTTCGAAGGCCAGCGGTAGGATTCTATGCCAGAGGACGAAACGTTCCATGACGGTGAACGGCTAGCCGCCGAGCTTGGACTTGAGAGCCGCGAGCTCGTCGTCGACGTCGTCTTCTCCTTCTTCGGACCCGAGGGCGCGGAAGCGCGCGTCCATCGCCGCACGCTTTGGGTCGTCCAGCACTTCGTGGGCTTCCACCTCGGCGTCCAATTGGTCGATCTGGTCGGCCATGCGTTCGAGATCCGCGAACGCGCCGCCACCAAGCCGGTCGCCGCTGGTGAGCGCTGGGTCGGGCTGCTCAGTCCGCGCTTGCCGCACCTGTGCCGCCAGCGTCTTCTGCCTGGCTTTGAGATCGTCGAGCTTATCTTCGATGCGCTCGAGTTGGGCCTTCATCGCGTCTGCGGCGGTCGCCTGGGCGGCTGCTTGCGCTCGGACGTTTTTTGCTTCTCTGTGCGCGCGGGCTTTTCGCCGGAGCGCCTCCCGCGCGAGATCGTCGTTGTCCTGTTCAAGTGCAAGGATCGCCTTCTGTTCCCAGTCGACCGCCTCTTGCTCGAGGTCCCGCTCCTTTTTGTCGAGCCGTTTCGCGCTGCCGAGCGCCTCGATGAGGTCCTTTCGGGCGCGCTTGAGTGCCGATTTCATGTCGGTCACGGTTTGACCGATCATCTTGTCCGGGTCCTCCGCCTGGTCGATCAGCGCGTTCAGATTGGATTTGATCACCCGGTTGAGCCGACTGAAGATGCCCATAGCCCCCCTACTAGGGTCACGATCCCACGAGGCGAGCCCCCTGTAAAGGGACTGAGGTTTCTCGACTTCCAGCTTCTGACTATGCTAGCTGGGAGATTATGTTGAAGGGGGCACACGTCCTGATTACGGGGGGTGCGGGGTTCATTGGAACCGCGCTGGCTGCGCGTCTGGCGGACCACAACCGCATTCGCGTGCTCGATATCTTGCGCCGTAACGCGCTTTCGAAGGCGGGTCTCGACCGTCATCCCAATGTGGAGCTCGTCGTCGGCGATGTCCGCGACATGACGGCCGTTCGCCGTGCGGTGACCGGTTGCGACTACGTGATTCACATGGCCTCGATCGCGGGTGTCGACACGGTTCTGAAGAACCCGGTCATGACGATGGAGATTTCGCTCGAAGGGACGATGAACGTGCTCCGCGCAGCCAACGACTGCACCGGGATCAAGCGGGTCATCGATTTCTCCACGAGTGAAGTATTCGGCTCCTATGCGTTTCGTGTCCGAGAGGCCGACGTGACCAGCCTCGGCGCGGTCGGGGAAGCCCGCTGGACCTACGCGGTCAGCAAGCTCGCAACCGAGCATCTTGCCCACAACTACTGGAAGCAGTTTAATCTGCCGACGGTTGCGATTCGCCCCTTCAATATTTTTGGACCAGGGCAGGTCGGGGAGGGAGCAGTCCACGCCTTCGTGGTTCGCGCCCTGCAGGACGAAAAGATTCTCATCCACAACGAGGGCGACCAGATTCGATCCTGGTGTTACATCGACGACATCGTCGACGCGATCGAGCTCGCGATGGAGCGCGATGAGGCCATCGGCGAAAGCTTCAACATCGGCAATCCTCGGAGCACGGTCACGATCTACCAACTCGCGCGGCTCATCGTCCGCCTGACGGAAAGCAAATCCCCCATCGAATTCGTCGAATGGGACTTCCCGGATGTCGAGCTTCGTATCCCCGACGTGAAAAAGGCGGAGGAGCTCCTCGGCTTCCGTGCACATGTCGAGCTCGAACAAGGGCTTCTCGACACCATCGAATGGTACCGGCGCAAGCTCAGCGGCGAGGGCTGAGATGTCCGATCGTCCTCCGCAAGTCTACGACTTGTCTGCGGCGCGCCCCGACGGCTGGTTCGATGAAGTGCTCAAACAGTCCAAGGACTTCGACGCGGCCTGTCAGATCATCGGCCGCAACACCCTCGGCCTCGCCCTCATTGCGGGCGCACGCATCCTGAGCCTCACCGCCAATCCACACACGCAGACCCTGAGCATGGTCGAATTCTCCATCGGTCAAGATCCGACGGTGCGCCAAGTCCCGCTTCCCGAATTTCGCGAAACCGTTGCGCGAGCATTGCTGAGCCCACTGCAGAATCAGGGCCTTCCCGAGAAGGCGGACGTGGACACGCTGCAGGCGCACATCGGCGGGCGCTATTTGCTCGAAGCGAGCTTGTTCTTCGTGACGCCGCTCCAGCTTCGACACGATCTGGGCCTTACCGAGATCGAGGTCCGATTCAATGACGTCCAGCACGTCTTGAGCCTCGACGATTTCAGGGAAGTTCTCGATGAGCGGGTTCGCTCGGAGCTCGGGCTCGACCAAGCAAAGCAGCCGTCCATCGACCTGGCGATCGTGGATCAAGCGGAGACGGCCAACGCCCACGGCAATTGGGGCGCGACGATCGCCATGCTCAATCCCTGGCTGACCCCGATCGCGATGCTCATGCGCACGGGGGAGGCGGAGACTCTCCCCGACGAGGTGCACAAGCGCCTGTCGATGAGCCTCGACCTTCTCGGCACGGCCTACGCCAAGATCGGCGAGCTCGCAGCGGCCAACGAAGTCCTGCGTCTCGGGGTGCAATGGGCCGGCGAATCCGGTCAGGCAGCAACGCTGTTTCTCGCCCTGGGTCGCGCCTCGGTAGCGAGCGAGAAACACGGTGAGTCGATTGGCTTACTGCGGCGAGCGATTCGACTCGGCGCGGAGGAGCGCGAAGCACTGCCGCTCTTGGCCCGGTCTTTGGCTGCTCGCGATCAGATCTTGGCGGCCATGGTTTGCACGGAGCGCGCCTGCGAGTTGGGTGCGGATGCCGAGGATGTCGAGGCGCTTCGGAAAGCGCTCGAGGCGCGGCTCGGCGACTCTTGGCCTCGCTTTCAGGCGATGATGTCGGGCACCGAGTAGCCGCTTTACATTGGCCCTGAGGCTTCGTACCGTAGCCGCTCTGATGTCGGGCTTTCTTTTGTCTATCGATCAGGGAACCACCGGTTCCACGGCCATGCTTCTGTCTCCCGAAGGGGAGGTCTTAGGGCGGGCAAACCACGAATTCCCGCAGCATTTTCCCCGTCCAGGCTGGGTCGAGCATGACCTAGAGGAGATTTGGAAGAGCGTGGGCGACGCGGTTCGCGACGCGATCGGGCGCGCCGGCGTTCCAGCGACCGATTGTTTGGGAATCGGCATCACCAACCAGCGGGAGACGACCGTGCTCTGGGACCGGAACACCGGCCAAGCGGTCCACAAGGCTATCGTCTGGCAGGACCGCCGCACGGCCGACCGCTGCCGGGAGCTCAAGGACGCCGGCATGGAGGAGATGTTCCGCCAACGAACCGGCCTGGTTCTCGATCCCTACTTGGCGGGCACCAAGCTCGAATGGCTGCTCGACCACGTCGATGGCGCGCGGGCCCGCGCCGAAAAGGGCGAGCTGGCTTTCGGGACGATCGACTCGTGGCTGGTCTACCGCTTGTCCGGCGGGAAGGTGCATGTGACCGACGCGAGCAACGCATCACGCACGCTTTTGTACGACATCGGGAAAGGCCAATGGGACGAGGAGCTCGCCGCGGTGCTACGCGTGCCAATGACGCTCCTGCCCGAAGTCCGCAGCTGCTCCGAGGTCTACGCGCACAGCTCCGGGGTTCCCGGCCTGCCGGACGGGATTCCAATCGCAGGGATGGCAGGCGATCAACAAGCGGCCCTGTTTGGCCAGACCTGTTTCGAGGTTGGTGATGCGAAGTGCACCTACGGCACGGGCGCGTTTCTGCTGATGAACACCGGTACGAGCTTGGTGCATTCCGACAACGGGCTTCTCACGACGATTGCGTGGCGGCTCGGCGACGAAACCGTGTATGCGCTCGAAGGGAGCGCTTTCATTGCCGGCGCCGCCGTTCAGTGGTTGCGTGATGGGCTGGGGCTGATCTCCTCCTCAGAAGAGATCGAATCCAAAGCGCTGGAGGTCGACGAAACGGGCGATGTGGTTTTCGTCCCCGCGTTGGCCGGGTTGGGAGCCCCATACTGGGATCCGCACGCAAGGGGCCTCATTTACGGGCTTACGAGGGACACGACGGCGGCGCACATCGCGCGCGCGACTCTCGAGGGAATTGCTTTTCAAATCGTCGACTTGGTGGACGCCATGCAGGCAGATGCCGGTCGCTCTATTAAACGTTTGAGGGTCGACGGTGGTGCGGCCCGCAATGACTTACTCATGCAATTTGAATCGAACATGCTCGGGGTGACGATCGATCGTCCGGAGAATGTCGAAACGACTGCCTTAGGAGCTGCTTACTTAGCTGGCATGGCCGTTGGTGTTTTCAGCGGTCTGGAGTCTGTTTTAGATGCTTACCGTATCGAGCGTAGCTTTGAGCCTCAAGTCACCCAAGACGAACGAGAAGGGCACTTGGAGCGATGGCGCGACGCGGTACGGCGGGCGCGAAGTACGATGGGAATAAAATGAATGAGAATGATGTCGGGCAAGACAAACAAGACAAACATGAAGATGACGCATTAGCGGTACCCGTCGCTTGGGAGGCACTCGAAGACGCATTTGAAAACAACGCACCCGAGGTGCATAGCTACTTGCACTTCGATACGGGAGAAGTGATTCGCATCGTGGACGGCGTTGCGGACCCGTCGATGCACACTCGCATCATGAACGACGCCCGGTATCTTCGAATCGATCCGGTCTCCTCGCGCGAGCAGTATCGATGGATGGAACGTTTCATCGCGACGGTTGAGGACGAAGAGCTCAGGCGCCGGCTCAACATCGCCATTGACGGGAAAGGCGCATTCCGGCGCTTCAAAGACGCGCTGATGAGCCATCCTGTCGACCGGGAACGCTGGTTTGCCTTTCGTTCCGAGCGCTTGCGCTCCTGCATGGAGTCCTGGCTGACCGCCCACGGGATTCACTCTGTCGAGCGGCCCACCTGGCATGTTCCGACGGCCCAGGAGGTCCAGCCCATCGCGGTCGAGCAGCCCAAGGCGGAACCCGTCGCTCGACCGGTGGTCAGCGACGCCCAGCGCACGCGGCTTCACGAGCTCGTCGAAGGACTCGGGTCTCAAGACATGGACTTGGCCCAGACCTACCTCGAGCTGCTTCGCGATCGGCGGCATGCCTCCAGGCCTCCGGTCAAGGCAGGCACCGAGGCCTCCGTCGCCACGGCCGCCAAGTCTGTCGAAAACGAATAGAACCCCCAGACGGCCTCGAGTCTAGGCCGGCTTGCATGGCCCACCCACAACATGTAGTGGGGGTCACGGGCTGACCCTCGCTTCTGGTCGCGTAAACCGTTGCAATCCCGTATGTTCAGTGATAGCCACGTCCAACTACTCCTTTGGGGGGCAGAGTGAAGATCAAGAAGCTCCAAATCGTTGGCTTCAAATCCTTCGTCGATATGACGACGGTCCATTTCGACCATGACATCACCTGTGTCGTCGGGCCCAATGGTTGCGGCAAGTCCAACATCGTGGACGCCATCAAGTGGTGCATGGGCGAGCAGTCGCCATCGCGCCTCCGTGGCAAGCACATGGAGGACATCATCTTCAGCGGCGCTGAAGGTCGCGGGCCCCACGGGTTCGCCGAGGTCACGCTGACCTTCGACAATCGAGATGGGCTCGCCCCAGCCGACTACAGCGATTACGCGGAGATTCAGGTGACCCGGCGTCTCGATCGCCAGGGCAACAGCGACTACCTCATCAACCGCACGCCGGTCCGTCTCCTCGACATCACGAACCTTTTCCTAGGCACGGGCGTCGGGAAGCGCGCGTACTCGATCATCGAGCAGGGCCGCATCGGCTTCATCGTCACGTCCAAGCCCGAGGATCGCCGCTCGATGATCGAAGAGGCCGCGGGCATCAGCAAGTTCAAGTTGAGCAAGCGCGCCGCCGAACGCAAGATGGATCAAACGCGCCAGAACCTCCTGCGTGTCACGGACATCATCGGTGAGCTCGAGCGCAGCCTCGCTTCGCTCAAGCGGCAGGCCCAAAAAGCAGAGCGCTACAAACGCTACAAGAAAGAAATGCGAGACCTCGATTTGTGGGTTGCGTCGCATCGCTTCCTCGAGCTCACGGGACAGATGGGATCGGTCTCTGCAAGCTTGTCGAAAGCAAGCGAGGACATGCAGGCGAGCCGCCACGCGTTGATCGCGAAAGAGGCATCGGTCGAAGCGGAGCGCGTCTCGTTGCTGCAGCGGGGCTCGGAGGTCGAGCGCGGCCAAAGTCATGCGTACGAGCTCGACAACTTGGTCCGGCAACTCGAGGGCTTGATCCGGCAGCAGCAAGATCGACAGGCGGCGTTGATCGAACGCAAAGAGCTCGCGAGCCGTGAGCTCCGCCAACTCGAAGAGCAACGCGAGGGCCTGCACGGAGAAGCCTCGACGGTTCGTCTTTCTCTGAGCGAGCTCGAGGCGCTGGAAACCGAGGCTGGCCAGCTCCTGGCCGAAGTCGAGGCAGAGCTGGAAATCCGCAAAAACGCTGGGGAAGAGGCGGAGTCCGCTCTGCAGAACGCGCGTGCTGGGTTGGCCGAAGGGCGGGCCCGCGTCGCCGGTGCTGAGGCGGTTCTCGAAGGCTACGACGCGCGCCGCGAAGAGATTCGCGGCCGTCTCGAACGCTTGCAAGATGAGCTGCAGGCGCTCGCCAAACGCGAGGTCGAGTTCAAACAGCAGCGCGGAGAGCTCGAGGCCCGGATGCACGGCTTGCGCAGTGGCAAGTCGGAAACTGCGGAGCGCCAAACCGAAATCGAAGCATCGCTTTTGACGGACAAGGACGCGCTGCACCGGGCGGATTCCGAAGTCGACGCACTCCGCGAGACGCTTGCCGTGACCAGCTCGCGGCTGCGGTCCATCAACGAAATCCACGAGCGCTTCGAGGGTGTGGGTGCGGGCGCGCAAGCCGTGTTGACGGGGTATTCGAGCGCCGCTGGGGATGCATCCCGGTCGGGGCTGGTCGGCCTGGTAGCGGATCGCTTGGAGTGTGCACCGGAGCACGTCCGCGCCTTGGGTGCCGCGCTCGGTGGCGCGCTCGAGTACCTGCTGGTCAACGATACGGATTCGGCGCTGCGCGCAGCCGACTATCTCGCGCGCGAAGAGAAAGGCCGGGCGACCTTCCTGCCGCGCTCCCCGACGAGCGCTCCGCGTGTCGTTCCCCAATTCCCCACGGGGATGGGGATCGTCGCGCCTCTGCTGAGTCTGCTGAGCTATTCGCAGGCTGACGACACCTGGGTGCGCTACCTGATGTTCGACGTCTTGGTGGTCGACGGCTTGCAGACGGCGGCTCGTCTTCACCGCGACGGTTTCCAGGGAAAGTTGGTGACCCTCGATGGGCAGGCCTTGCTTCGCGACGGTGCCGTGGTGGGTGGTGCCAAGGACGAGTCAGCGGCGCATCTGCTCAGGCTCAAGCGGGAGATCCGTGAGCTCGAGGAGTCTGCTGCTTCGCAGGGGGCCGCTCTCGAACGGGCGATTGCCAATCAGGGCCGGCTGCGTTCCGGCATCGCCGAGGGGCAAGCTGCCATCGATTCGGCGAGGGTTCAGGCCCACGACGCCGAATTGGAGATTCTGGGGTCGGAGCGAGATTTGCGCGTCGTCGAGATGGAGCTTCAGCGCATCGACCAACGCCGCCGGGAAATTGCCGACGCCGAGGCCGAGGGGCGCGCAGCGCAGTCGCAGGTCGATGTCGACGAGACCAACAGCCGCCGCCAGCTCAGCGAGGCTCAGCATGACGTGACCCACGCCGAAGAAGCCGTGCAGGTCGCCGAGAGCGTCCTGACCGAACGTCGGCGCGTGGTCGAGGAGCAGTTGGCGAAGGCGACCGAAGTCAAGGTGGGGGCGACGCAGTCGCGTGAGCGCGCCGATCGCGAGCGTTCCGTCATTCAGCAGCTCGATCGCGCGGTCGCGGAGCTCGACGCGCGTGAAAGTCGTCTGCGTGAGGATGTGGCCATCGCCAATCGCGACCAGGGTCAGGCTGCGGGTCGCATCCTCTTGCACCACGGTCGACTGAGCGAGACTGCCCGCGAGGCTGCACTGGCCCGCCAAGAGCTCTCGCGACAACGCGCGAGCTTCGACGAAGCCCAGACGCAGGTCGGCGTTTCGGAGGTTTCGCTCAAGCAGCTGCGCTCCAGCATCGACGTTCAGTCCACGGAGCTCAACGAGCTGACCCTCCGCGAGCGCGAGATCAGCCTGTCGCTCGAGCATCTCGAGGAGCAGGTTCATGACAAACATCGCGTCGAGCTAGCCTACGTCATCGGTGACCACCACGCGCGGCCCGTGCCTGACGACGAGGTGACCGCTCGCGCCGAAGAGTTGCAGCGGCTCATCGATCGCATGGGCGAGATCAACCTGACTGCAATCGAGGAGTACGAAGAGAACGCGCAGCGTTACGACTACCTCACTCGCCAGCGCCGTGACCTCGAGGATGCCCTCACCAAGCTCGACAAGGCGATTCGGCAAATGAACCGAGAGAGCCGGGCGCTCTTCCGCGAGACGTTTGCCGCAATCAACGAGCGGTTCAAGCGCATCTTCCCCATGCTCTTCCGCGGAGGCAAGGCCGAGCTTCGGCTCACCGACCCGCAGGACATGCTCGAAACGGGCGTCGAAATCATCGCGCAGCCGCCGGGCAAACGTCTCGGCTCACTCGAGCTCATGAGCGGCGGGGAGAAAGCGCTCACTGCGGTCGCCATGATTTTCGCGATCTTCCAGTACAAGCCAAGCCCCTTTTGCCTGCTCGACGAGGTCGATGCGCCATTGGATGAAGCCAACATCGGTCGCTTTGCCGAAACGATTCAGCAGATGACCGACCGCTCGCAGTTCATCATCATCACGCACTCGAAGCGCACCATGGAGTTCGCCGACGTCCTCTATGGCGTCACCATGGAGCAGCCAGGCGTCTCCAAGCTCGTCTCCGTCGAGCTCCGCGGCGAAAAACGCCCCATCTCCCAAGCCGTAGAAGCCGCCGAATAGGGATCCAAGCAGCTCTGCAAGGATTGGTCAGCGGCGGGGCAGGGTGAGCATCCAAAACTCAGATTCGCAGGCGTCCGCGTCGGGCCGAGGGTTTCTCGATCTATGGTCCGGAGTCGGTCTGGTGGTCGCGAACATGATCGGCGCCGGTGTGTTTTTGAGCGCGGGTTTCATGGCGCAGGAGCTCAGCGCTGGATGGATTCTCGCAGCCTGGGGAATCGGGGGCCTGCTCGCGATGGCCGGGGCGCGCACTTATGCCGAGGCTGCCCTGATGATTCCACGGTCCGGCGGCGAGTACCGTTACCTATCCGAGCTTCTTCACCCCGCTCTCGGCTACCTCGCCGGCTGGGCGTCCTTGCTCGTGGGGTTCTCCGCACCGATGGCGGTGAGCGCCTTTGCCGCGGCGGCGTTTGTATCCGCGGTGTTCGGACCAGCCGATGCGCGCATCGGAGCGGCTGCACTCATCGCCGCGCTGACGGTGTTTCATGCCGCCGGGCTTCGGCTCTCGAAGTGGACCCAGAACGGGCTCGTGATCGTCAAAGGCATGCTGATCCTCGCCTTCGTGGCGCTGGGCCTTTCTTTGGGCGACGCGCACTGGCCGAGTTGGGCGCCGCCGAGCGCGCCACCGAGCCTTGCACTTTCGTTTGCAGGCAGCCTCTTCTTCGTCGCGTACGCGTTTTCCGGATGGAACGCGGCGGCCTACGCCGCAGAGGAGTTTCAGGCACCAGGCCGTGACGTGCCGCGTGCCATGCTGATCGGCTGCGCGCTGGTCGGGGTCGCGTACCTCCTGGTGAACTGGATTCTGGTCGTGAACCTCAGCCCGGAGCGAGCGGAAGTCGTCTTCGAGTACGAAGAAGCAAGAGTGACGCTCGGACACCTCGTGGCCCAGGACTTGCTTGGAGAAGTCGGAGCCCGCGTCATGTCCTTGGGCATCGCGGCGATCATGGTCTCGAGCAGCAGCGCGATGCTCTTGGTCGGTCCGCGTGTCTACGCGGAGATGGCTCGTGACGGCTTCCTGCCCTCGTTTCTGCGCGGTACGCCTGGAGCGCCACCCCGCGCAGCCGTCGTTCTTCAGGGCGCACTCGCGATTGCCCTTCTGTACCTTCACAGCGTCGGGGAGCTGCTCCGAAACGTAGCGGGCGTTCTCGTCTTTTTTTCAGCCCTCGTTGCGGTCGGCCTCTTCTCCGCCCGGCGACGCCGACCGGACCTCGAAACACCGCGCCCCTGGGCGCTCGTCGCAGCGGCCGTCTACGCCGGCTCGTCCGTTTGGATGCTCTACAGCGCGTTCAGCGCGCAAACCGGCCTCCTCCCATGGATCGGTGCTGCGACCGGCGCCGCCCTCATCGGCTATGCGCTGAGCGCGAGGCGGGCTAGCTGACGATTGCGTCCAACGCCGACGCATGAGACTCAGCGAGCTCTTCGACCGGCACTTCACAAACGCCTTCAATCGCGACGGTTTGGCCGGTGACGGTTCCGATCTTTTCGAAGGGCACGCCGTATCGCGCGCAAATATCACCGACCGCGCCGACCTTGCTCGGGGACAGGCTGACCAGGATACGTGTCGGCTCTTCGCTGAAGAGCAAAGCGTGCGCCGGTGCGTCTTCACTCGAGGGCAGGCTGACCCGGGCGCCGTGGCCGTGCGCAATGCAAGATTCGGCCAGAGCCACCGCGAAGCCACCGTCACTGATGTCGTGTGCGCTCTTGAGAAGCTTTTGGCGAGCGAGCTCGAGCATCGCGTGCTGCAGCTCGGCTTCCGCAGCGAGGTCGATGCCGACGGGCGCGCCCGTCACCGAGCCGCTGTGCTGCACGAGCCACTCCGAGCCACCCAGGACCCCCCGCGAAGGGCGCCCGAGGTGTGCGATGACATCACCTTCGGACACAAAGCCGAGTCCAAGGCGATGATCTGGGTCGTCGAGTTGGCCCACCACGGCAACCGTTGGCGTCGGCAAAATGGCCTTGCCATCGGTCTCGTTGTACAGGCTGACGTTGCCTGAGACGACCGGCGCACCCAACGCGCTGCACGCGGCGGCCAAGCCGTCGATCGCCTGTGAGAAGCGCCACATCTGTTCCGGCACTTCGGGGTTGCCGAAATTCAAGCAGTCGGTGAGGCCAAGCGGCTTCGCTCCGACGCAGACGATGTTGCGCGTGCACTCGGCGACCGCCATCGCGGCGCCGGCATAGGGGTCGAGCTCCACATGCCGGCCGTTGCAGTCGACGGACACGGCAAGGAACTTCTCGCGGGTGCCGCTGGCATCTTCGCAGAACGCTCGAATCACGGCGGCGTCCCCGTCGCCGGGACGAATCACGGTTCCATTTCGAACGATGTGATCGTATTGACGCCAGATCCAGGAACGGCTTCCGATGTTCGGCGAGCCGATCAAGCGCACGAGCTCGGCGCCGAGGTCTTCGGGAGCATCGCCGGTCATCGAGAGCAGCGTGGCCGCCTCGGCGCGTCCTTGCTGAGGCCGGTCGTACTTGGGCGCCGCGTTCGTGAGCAGGTCGACCGGCAGATCGACCACGACGACGGGATCGGGACTGCCTGTGCCGTCGAACGGATCGTAGCCGGGAGTCGCTTTGCAAACGAAGCGCCCGGTGTCGGTCACGCGGCCCACGATCGACGCATCGAGATCCCATTTCGCACAGATATCGAAGACCTCTTGCTCGCGTCCTGCTTTGGCGACCATCAGCATGCGTTCTTGTGATTCGCTCAGGAGCATCTCGTAGGGGCTCAACGCTTTGGTCCGGCGCGGAATCGCGTCTAGATCGAGCTCGATGCCATTGCCCGCCCGGTCTGCCATTTCGACCGAAGAAGAGGTCAGGCCGGCCGCGCCCATGTCTTGCACGCCCGACAAGCAATCGGTCGCAAAGATTTCCAGGCAAGCTTCGAGGAGCAGTTTCTCCATGAAGGGGTCGCCCACCTGAACGGTCGGGAGCTTGCTGTCGGTTTCTTCGCCAAACTCGGCGCTCGCCATGGTGGCGCCGTGAATTCCGTCTCGACCTGTCTTGGCGCCGACGTAGATGATCGGGTTGCCGATCCCTTCCGCGACGCCGAAGAAGAGGTCTTCGGTCTTGGCAATCCCCACCGTAAACGCGTTGACCAGGATGTTCCCGTCGTAGCTCTTGTCGAATTGCACTTCGCCGCCCACCGTCGGGACGCCGATGCAGTTGCCGTAGCCGCCGATGCCCGCGACCACGCCCTTGAGCAGCTGAGGAGTCTTTGGATGATCGGGGCGTCCGAATCGGAGGGAGTTCAGCGACGCCACCGGACGCGCGCCCATCGTGAACACGTCGCGCAAGATGCCGCCGACGCCGGTCGCCGCGCCCTGGTACGGCTCGATGTACGACGGATGGTTGTGCGACTCCATCTTGAACACTGCGCAGAACCCGTCCCCGATGTCGACCGCGCCGGCGTTTTCGCCCGGCCCCTGAACCACCTGAGGGCCGGTCGTCGGCAGGCGCGCGAGGTGAACGCGAGAAGACTTGTACGAGCAGTGCTCAGACCACATCACGCTGATGACCCCGAGCTCTGCGTAGCTAGGCAGGCGGGAGAGGGTGCTCAAGACCCGTTCCCATTCCTCCGCCGCTAGCCCGAACTCGCGGGCGAGTTTGGGGGAGCTGTCGGGCTCCCCAGGAAAGTTCGCCGGTGTGTTCATGCGAACCCCAAGTGACGTCGAAGCGATGTGAACAGGGCGAGCCCGTCATCGTTGCCGAGGATGGCTTCGCTCGCCCGTTCGGGATGCGGCATCATGCCGAGTACGTTTTTCTGACGGTTGTAGAGGCCGGCGATGTCAGCGACGGAGCCGTTCGGATTGGCGTCGCTACCCTTCGGCTCGCCGCCGCGGTGCGTGCAATAGCGAAATGCGATTTGCCCGTGGCGCTCGAGATCAGCAAGACCATCCTTGGTCGTGTGATACCGGCCGTCTGCGTGCGCAATGGGGAGACGGAGCACCTTGCCTTTGCCCATGTCGGTGAACGGACCTTCGCTTTCGACCCGCAGAAAGATGTCGCGGCACTCGAAGCGAAGGTGGGCATTCCGGGTCAGCGCTCCGGGCAGTAGACCCATCTCCGTGAGAATCTGAAAGCCGTTGCAGATCCCGAGGACCGGTCCGCCACGGCCGGCGAACTCGCGGACCGCGGTGTCGATCGGGCTAAAGCCCGCAATCGCGCCGGCGCGCAGGTAGTCTCCGTACGAGAAACCACCAGGAATCACGACGGCGTCCGCGTCACCCAGGCTGGTTCCTTTGTGAAAAGCGTACCAGGCGTCTGCACCCAAGACGTCGCGCACTGCGTGCAGAGCGTCCCAATCGGCATTCGAGCCTGGAAATTGTAAGACAGCGACTCTCATCTGACGGTTTCGTGGTCCTTGGCGCGCGGAGCATAGAACGGACCGGCCGGCAGGCAACGCGGAAGCGTCGCTATCGGATCAGCTCGAAATAACCATGGCTGATCTCGGGTTCGAGCCCTTCCACCGGGGTCATGCGGAACACGATCGTCCCTCGGCAGCTGGACGCGTCCACGAGTCCATAGGCACGGCTGTCCTGTCCCATGTAGCCGCGGTAGTCGCCGAGGAGGTAGAGCTTGCCCGCAGGGACGTCCGCCTTTTCGACGTGGTGCCGACGATTCTCGCCCAAGAAGATTCGGTGCTTGCCAGCGCCAACGTGCTCGTCGCCCCAGGTCACCTGCACCGTCCGGTCGGTGTCGACGTTGTAAAAAGAGGCGCTGCCCTCTCCATGGTAGTCGACGGGCTTTCCATCGATGAGGAGCTCTGTGCCGAACGAATCGATCGTCATCCCCTCCGTTGCGGCGACCCGCGCGACGACCCAGCCGACCTCCGTTGGATGCTGACAAACCGCGATCGATCCGAGGGTCGGGGTCGCTCGTTTGTTGATCAGGACGCGCTCTCCTCGGAGCAGCGTGGGCGCCATTCCGTTGTGTCCGACCTCGGCCATGTCGAACAGAAGCACTTTGAGCAACAGGGCGATCACAATGAGGATGGCGCCCAGCCACGAAAGGCACCCAAGCCCACTGCGAATCGCCCCCATGTCCTTGGCTATTCGCCGCTCGAGAGGAACTTGTCAAGCTCGCGAAGCAAGCGCTGCACCTCTAAGTGGGGCTGCTCGGACGCATACACCGCGCGCCGGATCGCGACACCGAACGCGCCCGCGCGAAGCAAGGGCGTCAAATCCTCCGAACGCAGGCCGCCCAGGGCGTATGTCGGCATTTCGACACCGACGATCGCGTCTCGAAAACCATGAACACCCAAGGGTCGAGCCTTGCCGGGGACGTGAAAGATCGGGCTCAAGAGCGCATAGCTCGCACGCTCCCGCACCGCAGCTTCGAGGCCGCGGCGATCGTGCCGGGAGACCCCAAGAATCGGAAAGGAAGGCCAATGCTCGTGAATCTCGGCCGGGGGGAGGCCGAGCTCGGGCAGGTGTACGCCGTCCGCATCGACGATCGCTGCGAGATCCGCCCGTCGATTTACCGTCAGCGCGCTGCCCGTGTCGCGGGTGATCTCGCGCAGCTCGTGTCCCCATCGCACGATCTGCCGATCGCACGCTCGTTTCGCTCGAAGCTGCACGCCCAGCACAGCGGGCGGGCATCCTTCGAGGGCGCGCCGAACCGGAGCGACCGGGCCGTCCGGGTGGTTGGGGTCCGTGATGATCCAGATCCGCGGAAGGCCTTGGGTCATCGCGACGGGCTCAGGAACGGCCGTCTTGATCGGAGCCGATGACGCCCTCGAGCGGGCTCGATGCCGTTGCGTAGAGTTTGCGTGGAATTCGGCCCGCAAGGAATGCGTCACGGCCAGCCTCGACGCCTGCTTTCATCGCGCGGGCCATTCGAACCGGGTCCTTGGCGCCGGCGATCGCCGTGTTCATCAGCACGCCGTCGATGCCGAGCTCCATGGCGACCGCCGCGTCAGACGCGGTGCCGACGCCGGCGTCGACGATCACGGGCACCGTCGCATGCTTGACGATGATCTCGATGTTGAAGGGATTGCGGACGCCGAGCCCGCTGCCGATCGGCGCGGCCAACGGCATGACCGCGGCGCAGCCGAGCTCCTCCAGGCGCAGGGCCGCAATCGGATCGTCATTGAAATAGGGCAGGACGGTGAAACCGTCGCGCACCAAGATCTTGGCGGCTTCGAGTGTTTCAGGCACGTCGGGGAAGAGTGTCCGCTCGTCGCCGATGACCTCGAGCTTGATCAGCGGCGTGTCCAGAAGCTCCCGCGCCAGCCGGGCAGTGCGCACCGCATCTTCAGCGGTGTAGCAGCCCGCGGTGTTCGGGAGGAGGGTGTACTTGCCGTCGCGGAGCACGGCCATGATCGAGTCGGCACCGGTGGCCTTCAAATCGACCCGGCGAACCGCGACCGTGACGACTTCACAGCCAGAGGCTTCGAGCGCCTTTTTCGCCGTCTCGAGATTTGGGTACTTCCCCGTACCGGTGAACAAGCGAGATCGAAACTCGAACTGCCCGATCTTCAGAACGTCTTCAGACACCTAACCGCCTCCTACGAAATGGACCACCTCGACCCGGTCACCGTCGTTGAGATGAGTGCTCTCGTGCAGAGCCCGCGGCACGACTTCTTCGTTGCGCTCGACCGCGACCAAGGTTTCCCCGAGGCCGAGAGAGGAAAGCAGCTGTTTCACCGTCGTGCTCGGCTCGACTTGCCGTTCTTCACCGTTGACCAGGAGATGCATCGGCCAAGAGCGTAAGGCGGGGGCAGAGGCGCTGCAAGCGGGCTCGAAGATGGGCGCGCCGCTCTCTCAATGATAGGCTCGGTCGCGTGAACCGCATCGTCCATGGCGACAATTTGCAGGTCCTCGAGACGCTCCCTCGCGAGCATGCACGCTTGATCTACATCGACCCTCCGTTCAACACCGGGCGGACGCAATCACGCCAGCGGATGCAGGTGCGTGCTGCAGAACGAGGCGAGCGAAAGGGGTTTGGGGGCCGCCGCTACCAGGTCGAGCGGCTCGACAGTCCCAGGTACGAAGACGAGTACGACGAGTACCTTCCGTTCCTGATGAGTCGAATCGAAGCGGCGCTGCCCTGCCTCACCCGCGACGGTTCTCTCTTCGTCCACCTCGACTACCGCGAAGTTCACTACGTGAAAGTCGCGCTCGATCGCCTGCTCGGCCGGGATCGTTTCCGCAATGAGATTATCTGGGCGTACGACTTTGGAGGACGGCCGAAGCGCTGGTGGCCCGCCAAGCACGACACGCTGCTCTGGTATGTGCTCGACCCCAAGCGGTACGTCTTCCAGTTCGACGAAATGGACCGGATTCCGTACATGGCGCCCGGGCTCGTAGGCAAAGAGAAGGCCGCAAGGGGCAAAACGCCGACCGACGTCTGGTGGCACACGATCGTTCCTACCAACGGCAAAGAAAAGACTGGTTACCCGACGCAGAAGCCGCTGGGTGTGCTGGATCGGATCATCAAAGTGCACACCGAGCCCGGCGACACGGTTCTGGATTTCTTTGCGGGAAGCGGGACGACCGGTGAGGCGGCCGCGCGCCTAGGCAGAAGCTTCGTGCTCATCGACGAGCATGATGAAGCGATCGAGATCATGCGTAAACGCCTCGCCCAATGGGAGCCGGAGCTCGAGATTCACGGTGGAGCTCAACGCGGGACCAACTCGACTTCGAAGAGTTGAGGCCAAAGCTTTCCAGTCACCAGAAACGTCTTCGAATCGGGTTTGTATGCGATTCCATTGAGCACGTCGGCCCGCAGCGATTCAAACCTCGTCAGAAGGTTGCTCGCATCGATGCTGGCGGTGACGCGACCGGTCCTGGAATCGATGCGAAGAATCTCGTTGCTCCGCCAGACGTTGGCGTAGACCTCGGAGCCCACGCACTCGAGCTCGTTGAGTCGCGGCACAGCAAGCCCCTCTTTCATGACGCTGACCTTGCGAAGCACCTCCAGGGACTTCGGATCGCGAAATTCCAGAATCGAAGACCCGTCGCTCATCACCAGCGCCGTCCCGTCGAAACACAGACCCCAACCCTCGCCGCTGTAGCGAAGTGTCGCGCGCCGTTCGAGCGTCGCCAAGTCTGAAACCAGCGCCAGCCCGGCACGCCAGGTGAGTTGAACCAATTGGTCGTCGACCCGAGCCAGTCCTTCGCCGAACAAATCGGGATCGAGCTCGCGCCGCGCGAGCACCTTGCCGTCTTCGAGCCGGACCTTGCGCAGCGATGACTCGCCATACTGACCGGTGCTCTCGTACATGACGCCGTCGTGCCAGACGAGGCCCTGCGTAAACGCGGTTTTGTCATGCGGGTACTGACGAACCACGCGGACACGAAGCGCTTCGGGGGCCGGCGCACCGACCGGGTGTGGCGCGTCGGCCGGCGTCACGTGAACCGGCGACACGGTTTCTTCGGCGGGCTTCCCACAGCCGGGAGCCAGAGCAACGCTGACTGCCACGAGGGCGCCTACGAGCATGTCCCAATTCGATTGTCGGTGAGCCCAGGCCATCCAGACCAGAGCCTAGCCTTCGGGCGTTCGGACGCCAATGCTTGACGCCGGCGGTGCCAACCGTTAGCTCCAAGTCGTGCAACCGGATTCCTCGAAGCCATCGAGACCGCGCGTCCAGCGCGCGGACGCTTCCTTGCGGCCAACGCGCGCCGAGATCTTGCTCGACGCGATAGGACACAACCTCCGCGTGGTGCAGGGTGCGGCAGGCGGGCGGAAAATCTTGGCGGTCGTCAAGGCGGATGCCTATGGGCACGGCGTGGTTCCAGTCGCCCGGCGGCTTCAGGCCGACGGCGTGGATGGATTTGGCGTCGCCCTGGCTGAAGAGGGACTCGAGCTTCGGGAAGCTGGCATCGACCGCGCCATTCTCGTCCTCAATGGCATCAACGGCGGCGCCCACCGCGAGATTATCGCGGCTGGGCTCACCCCCGTGCTCTACGAAATCTCCGAAGCCCGCGCCTTCGAGCTCGTGTCCAGGAGCCGCCGCATCGATGTGCACCTCAAAGTCGACACGGGCATGGGTCGGCTCGGCGTCCCGCTCGGAGAGCTCAGTAACTTTTTGCGAGAGCTTCGTCGATTCCCTTCGATTCGCATCGCCGGTTTGATGACGCATTTGTCGACCGCAGACGCCGACCGGCAGTACGTGGCGGAGCAGCTCGCGGGATTCGCCCAAGCGCGAGGCCTCGTTCGCCGCTTTGGTCACGAGCCTTCTGTCCTGCACGTCGCGAACAGCGCTGCCTTGTTTCGTCACCCCGAGTCCCATTTCGATTGGGTTCGCACCGGCCTCGCGCTCTACGGCTATCCTGGCTCGGACACGATCGACGCGCCCCTCCGCCCCGCACTTCGCTGGCGTACGGAGGTTCTCAGGGTTCGAACCTTGCAAGCCGGCGAGTCGGTCGGCTACGGACGCTCGTTTCGTGCACGCGCAGAAACTCGCCTGGCAACCATCCCAGTCGGGTACGGCGACGGCTTGTTGCGATCCGCTTCGAATCGCGGGCAGGTGCTGATCGGTGGTGTTCGCTGTCCGATTGTTGGCAACATCGCGATGGACCTGACCACCGTCGATGTTTCCGGCGTTTCGGGCGTTGCTGTCGGTGACGAGGTTCTGCTGCTCGGCGAGCAAGGCGGGGCCGTGCTCGACGCATGCGACCTCGCCCTCGCGGCCGGGACGATTCCCTATGAGGTGCTGACAAACGTCTCGCGGCGCGTTCCGCGCGTCTACTTGAATGGCTGACGTTTCGCTGAGGAACCATGCTATGAAGACCCGTGCCTGACGCCGCGCCCAGCGCACCCGCGACCCCGGACAAGACCTCGAAGCTCGGCGCGGCCGTTCGTGACGCCGGTGAATGGCTCCTGCAGCTACTCCTCTCCCCGTTCGTCGAGATCGGCGCGCTCTTCAAGCTTTTGTGGGAGTCGGTGTTTTGGGGGCTCCGTCCGCCGTACCGCGGCCGGCTTTTCGTCGAGGCGATGGAGTTCATCGGTATCGGCTCGATCTTCCTCGTTTCGCTGACCGCCGTCTTCATCGGCGGCGTGCTCGCCTTGCAGCTCGTCGATGGTTTTCGCGACTTTGGCGCCGAGAATCAGACCGGCGCCGTGATCGGCTTGGCCTTGGCCCGCGAGGTCGGGCCGGTATTCGCTGCGCTGATGGTCACCAGCCGGGCCGGGAGCGCGATGACGACCGAGCTCGGCTCCATGCGCGTCACCAACCAAATCGACGCCCTGGTCACCATGGCGGTCAACCCCGTGCAGTACTTGGTCGTACCGAGGCTCGTCGCCGGCTTCGTGATGGTCCCAGTCCTGACGATGCTCTTCAACGTCGTGGGCGTGGCGGGAGCCTTCTTCGTCGCCGTGGGGCTGCTCGGGCTCGACCCCGGTGTGTTCATGGACCGACTCAAGTGGCTGGTCGATTGGGATGACGTCTCTCAAGGTCTCATCAAGGCGATGGTCTTTGGCGTGGCAGTGACGCTCATCGCTTGTCGGCAAGGCTTCTACGCGCAGGGCGGAGCAGCCGGCGTGGGGCGTGCGACCAACCGCGCCGTCGTGCAGAGCGCCATCGCCATCCTGATGCTCGACTATCTCGTCACCAGCCTCGTCTTGGGACAAGGGCTGTTCTGATGAAGCTCTTTCGACGGAACCTGGTTCGCCTGACCCGGGCCCCGCAGCCTCCGGAGATGAGAGACGACCCGATCCACGTCCGGATTCGTGATCTGCACAAGAGTTACGGCGAGCATCACGTGCTCAATGGCGTGTCACTCGACATTCACCGAGGGCAGACGAATCTGATCATCGGTCCCTCGGGCTCGGGTAAGACCGTCCTGATGCGGCAGTTGATCCGCCTCGAGAACCCCGACTCGGGGCAGCTCATCGTCAATGGCGTCGATTTCGCCCAGCTCGAAGGCCTCGATCTGGCGGCGATGCGACGCACCTTCGGCATGGTCTTTCAAATGTCTGCGCTCTTCGACTCGATGACGGTGTTTGACAACGTCGCGTTTCCACTCCGGGAGCACACCGATCTTTCCCGGAACGACATTCGCGATCGCGTCATGGATCGCCTGGCTGCGCTCGGGGTGGAGGCGGCGGCCCATAAGCTCCCCGCCCAGCTTTCCGGGGGCATGCAAAAACGCGTGGCCGTCGCGCGTGCGATGATCCTCGAGAGCGAAATTCTCATCTACGACGAGCCCACCACCGGCCTCGATCCGATCACGACCGAAATGGTCGATGAGCTGATCACCGAGGCAGAGGAAATGTTCGGCGTGACCTCGATCGTGATCAGCCACGACATGGCCTCGGTCGTGCGCATCGCCAATCAGCTCAGCTTCTTGCACGAGGGGCAGATCGCAGCGACCGGGACACCGGAGGAGCTTTTGCACACCGATCATCCCGCCACGTCGGAGTTCATCCGAGCATCGCGGGTCAGCATGGGCTGAGACGGCAACGCACGAGTCGCTGCCCGCCCCTGAGGGGTTGCGGAATTCGTCGCTGGACCCAGAGTGCCGCGGTGCCAGCCGCTCTTTCGCCCGGGATCCGTCGAGCTCACGATGAAGCCGTCCGACGTGGAGACGAGGGCTACCTCGATCCCGAGACGCATCTCTTCGTGATGACGGCGGACGCACTTCGAGCTCGCGGCGCTTGCTGCGGCTCGGGCTGTCGTCATTGCCCGTACTCCGCCGAAGAGCAGCAGGCGGCTGGGCGTCCGATAATCCGCAGCTGACCGTGGCGCTGCCAGCCCCTCAGGCGTAGTTCCGCACCACGACTTCGCTCACTTTGCCGCGCTTAGTCGCATCGCAGTTGATGGCGCGGGGTGCGGCGACGGTTTCGACTTTGAACTCGCCATAGAGGTTTCGAATGAAGGGGACATCGCTGTTGGAGAGCATGAGCTTGCACCCTCGCCGGTCGAGCGCCTTGTAGACGTCGCGCAGCCGTCTTTGATCTTCCTGGGAAAACCCGTCCCGTGCGTAGGACGTGAAGCTCGCGGTAGCCGACACCGGCTCGTACGGCGGGTCGAAGTAGACGAAGTCGCCCGGCTTCGCGTTCTCGAGGAGCGTGTCGAAGGACGCGCATCGCAGATCTGCATTCTGAAGGACGTTGCTTGCCGCCTGCAAAGCATCTTCGTTCAAGATCCGTGGATTTTTGTACGAGCCGACCGGTACGTTGAACTCCCCTTTGCGATTGACGCGATGCAAGCCGTTGAAGCAGGTCTTGTTGAGGTAGATGAACATGGCCGCTCGCTTGGAGGTGGACACTCGACCGTCTTGGTTGTAGCGCGCGCGCACCTCGTAGTAGCGCTCCTTCGAGTGTTGCCCGGCAAGCCTTCGCAGTCCTCCGATGACACCTTCGACGTCATCGCGAATTGCCGTGTAAGTCGATACCAGCGTGGGGTTGATGTCGGTTAGCAGGGCGCGCCTTGGACGACGCGCAAAGAACAGCGCACCACCACCGACGAAGGGCTCGACGTGGCGCATCTGTTCGACCCCCTGAGGGAGCAGCGGTCGCAGCTGGCTGAGCAATCGTCCCTTGCCCCCGACCCACTTCACGAAGGGAGCTGCCTCCCGTGGCTCGTGCTCTATCCGAGCCGCGACCGCCGCCAATGTCGTCATGTGTAGTATGATCACCTACACAAAGGGGAGAACGGAAAAAAGCAGCGGTTACCAGGCGAATATCCGACGAATTTCGGTTGGTTAGGGGCGGAGCTACTCGGCCTCGGAGACCATCGTTCGGAGCCGCTCGAGCGCTTCGGCGAGCACCGGCATCGGTGGCCCGAACGAGAAGCGCATGTGTTGGACGAAACGCGAGGGCCGTCCAGTCCGGCGCTTGCCCGGATTCACGTCGAAGAAGTGCCCGGGCACCGCGATCACCTGTCGCTCCAGCGCCGCCTTGAAGAAATCATCGCTGTTTCGAATCGAACGGGGTAGGCCACTCAGGTTTCCCCAGGCGTAAAAGGTCCCCTGAGGCTCGAGGTCGAACTTGACCCCGATGTCCTTGAGGCCCCGCACGAGGAAGTCGCGCTTCTTCTTGAACTCGCTGTGGACGGCCTTGGCCTCGGCGAGTGTGGGCTCGTGCTGGACCAGGTCGATCGCCGCGCGCTGCATAGGCGCCACTCCGCCGCCATCGAGGAATGAGCCGGCGCTTGCGGCCGATTCGATGACCCGCTTCGGGCCGACAATCCAGCTCACCCGAAAGCCGGGGTACCGCCAGTTCTTCGTGAGCCCGTCGAATACGACGATCGGATCCTGGTCGACGTCTTCCACATACTGCGCCGCACTGACGATCGATTGCTCTCCCGTCCACACGTAGTGCGAATAGAACTCATCGAGCAAAAGTGCGCAATTCAAGTCTCGGGCGGTCTCGACCCAGCTTGCCAGCGCATCGCCTTGAACGACCTTGCCCGTCGGGTTGCATGGGTTGCTCGCCAGGATGGCGCTAAGCCCGCGGCCCAAGATTTCTTCTTCGAGATCTTCGCGGGTGAACTCATATCCGTGTTTCGGGTCGAGCAAGATCGGAATCGGCAGAAATCGCCGAAACACGTCGAGCAGCTCTTCGTAGGCCGTGTAGTCCGGAAGGAAATGCCCAAGATGGATGGGCGCGATGGCTGCACACGCGCGCATGACCGCCACCCGACCGCCGCCCGCAATGCAGACGTTCTCGGCGGAGTATTGCGACTTCATCCCGCGGCGAAAGAGCTTGTTGTATAGGCTCGCCACCGCTTCGCGAAGCTCCCAGACCCCCGGAACCGGTGCGTAGTCGAGGTCACCCGGGCGCACGGTGATCTGGGTCATCCGCTCGGGGGCGCCCGGAAGCGCCGTGGTATCCGGTTGACCTTGGCCCAGGTTGCACCAGTCGGGCGCGTCGAGACTGAATCCACGCTTCTGTGCCTCCACGGTGACGTAAATCACGCCCGTGCGCGGAACTGGTCGAAACGCGGTGACCTCCGCAATTTCGTTCACAGGGTCGGACTTAGGCTGGCTCATGAGCTGCGTGACTCTAGCAGAAGTCTCGAAATGCGATAGCCTTGCCGCATGGATGTCTTGCGCATCGAAGAGCTGATGGTCGACTGCGTGGTCGGGGTGTATCCGCATGAGCGCAACGCCTCGCAGCCGCTTCGTGTCGACGTCGAGATGCGTTTGCAGACCGAGACCTCCGCCGTCAAGGAAAGCCTGCGTGCCACCATCGACTACGCGGCCACTGCATCGCAGCTGGTGTTCCTGCTTCGAAGCTGCCGATTCCGACTCCTCGAAACCGCTGCGCATGTGCTTGCCCGGTACGTTCTCGCGCCCCCCGCGCCTGACGAGAGACGCGCTCAGGTGGACTCCGCCGTCATTCGACTGAGCAAGCCCGGGGCGCTTCGAAGCTTTGCAATTCCCTCGCTGGAGATCGAGCGCAGCGCGTCTTGGTGCGCGTTTGAGGTCGAGCAAAAGCCCTTTGGCACCGTCGACGTGATTTACGAAACCAAGGGCGCCGGCATCTATCGTCTCAACGTCGCCCCCGGCAAAGGCATTCCGCTGCACCTTCATCAACAGATGCGTGAGTCCGAGATGGTGCTCGGCAACGGGCTGCTCTGCCAAGGGGAGCCCTGCGCGCCCGGGACGGTGCATCGCTGGCCGAGAGGCGCGGCGCACAGCTACGCAAACCCCACCGACCGCTACCAGACCATCCTCTGCGTCGATTCGCCTCGGTTCATGCCGGAGGACGAAATCGAAGTGGCTGGAGAGCCGGCCGACGTTCCCGCCGAGCCCCCTTGGGGTCCAATCGCAGGGCACGGTTGAAATGATGGTTTCGCAGGGCACGGTGGTCGTCACCGGTGCGACTCGAGGGATCGGACGCGCGACCGTCGACGCGATTTTGGAGCGAGGGGGCAAGGTCGTGGCCATCGCCCGTGACGAGCGGCTCCTCGGTGCGCTCCAAGCGTCGGCGCCCAATCGCATTCGCGCGCTCGGGGCTGACCTCGAACACCTCGATCGCATTTCCGAGTTGGCGAGCCGCGCGAACGATGCGTTTGGAAGCGTCGACGGTTTGGTCAACTGCGCCGGGATCGCTCGATACGAACCGGTCGGCGACATCCGCCTCGACTCCGTCGAAGCGCAGCTTCGGGTCAATCTCGTTGCGCCGCTTCTTCTCTCTCAAGCGCTGGCGGTGCATTTTCGAGCTCCCGGCGGCTCCATCGTCAACGTGTCGAGCACCCTCTCGGAGCGCGCGGCCCCGCACACGGTCGTGTATGCGGCGACCAAAGCTGCCCTCAACGCATTGACCAAGGGCCTGGCGCTCGAGCTCGCTCCAGCCGGCGTGCGGGTCAACGCCGTGCTCCCCGGAGGCGTGGAGACCGACATGCTTCGAATGCCCCGTCTCCGGCCGGGTGAAACCCTCGATCCAGGCGAGATCGAGGCTCGCGTGGCGTCCCAACTTGCCGGGCTGGCTGCCCTCCACCCTCTCGGTCGGCTGGGCACGCCTGAGGAAGTGGCCGCTGTCATCATCAGCGTCCTCGATCAAACCTGGCAGACGGGAAGCCTGGTCACCATCGATGGCGGCCTCTCGCTCGCCTAGGCTTGAAGGGTTCGGCGTTTTCTCACACACTCCGCCGAACGTGGCTCGAACCCAGAAGGTCGTACTCGATGCGGACGCTATCCAACGAAGCATTCGACGCATTGCCGTTGCGATTCTGGAAGCGACCTCGGGCATCGAAGATCTGACCCTGATCGGCATCCGCCGCGGTGGTGTCGGGATTGCAAAGCGTATCGCCGAAGAGATCGCGAATGTCGAAGGGCGGCCGCCGCCGGTCGGAGCCGTCGATATCTCGCTCTACCGAGATGATGCGGCCACTGCGCTTCCCAATCCCAAAATTGGGCCGAGCGACATTCCATTCGACGTGAGTGGCCGTCATGTCGTGCTCGTCGACGATGTCCTGCACACTGGGCGGACGGTCCGTGCCGCCATCGAATGCCTCCAAGATCACGGGCGTCCAGCGCGCGTCTGGTTCGCGGCCCTCTGCGACCGCGGCGGCCGCGAGCTCCCCATCGCCGCCGATTTCGTCGGACGGGTCGTCGAGGTGCGATCGGGCGGGCGCCTCGACGTTTGGGTCGACGCGGCCGGACCGGATCGCGTCGTGCTCACCGAGGGGGAGTGATGGAGCCGTTCGCCCACCACAGCCTCCTCGATGTCGAAGGGCTCACGAGGGTGGACATAGAGCGTATCCTCGACACGGCGGAGGCGTTCCTGCAGGTCTCCCGCCGGCCGGTTCGCAAGGTTCCGACGCTCCGCGGCAAAACGGTGATCAACCTCTTCTACGAAGCGTCGACGCGGACCCGGACTTCGTTCGAGCTCGCGGGCAAGCGTTTGAGCGCGGATGTCATCAACATGAGCGTCTCCGCATCGAGCGTGAAAAAGGGCGAGACCCTACAAGACACCTGTCGAACGCTCCAGGCGATGCACCCCGACGTGATCGTGATTCGACACGCCTCGTCGGGCGCGCCGGGCTATGTGGCCTCGAAAATCGGCTGCAGCGTCATCAACGCCGGCGACGGGATGCACGCGCATCCAACTCAGGCCTTGCTCGACGCATTTACGATTCGGCGCGCAAAGGGCACACTCGACAATCTCATCGTGACAATCGTCGGAGACATCGCGCATTCGCGCGTCGCCCGATCGAACGCGCATCTGCTGAACCTATTCGGCTGCGAGGTCCGGGTCGTCGGCCCGCGCACGCTGCTGCCAGCCGCGGTCGACTCTCTTGGCGTACGTGTTTTCGATCGACTCGAGGACGGCCTTGAGGGCGCCGATGTCGTCATGGTGCTGCGCATTCAGAGTGAACGTCTCGAAGGGGCGCTCCTGCCGAGCCTTCGTGAATACGCGCGCACGTTCGGCATCGGCCCGCAAACGATTGGGCCGGCGAAGCCGGACGCGATCATCATGCATCCGGGTCCGATGAACCGCGGCGTCGAAATCGAAAGCATCCTCGCCGACGGTGAGCGCAGTGTCGTACTGCAGCAGGTGGAAGCTGGAGTGGCCGTGCGCATGGCGCTGCTGTATCTCCTCGCTGGCGAAGCGACCGAGCCGCCGGCCGTAGGTGAGGTTCATTGACTGGGGTTAGGACCGGGCTGGACCGCATCGCCGACGGTGACGCTGACGCGCTTCGCCTAATCGCCGGCCGCAACGTTGGTTTGCTCGCGCACGCGCCAAGCGTCGACCGAAAACTTCGTTCGGCGTCTTGGGTCCTCCACCAGGCGGGCGCGCGCATTTCTGCGCTCTTCGGTCCCGAACACGGCTTTGCAGGCGCGGCCCAGGACATGGTCGGCGTTGGGAGCCGCAACGAGGCCGACGTTCCCGTCTATTCGTTGTATGGGGACGATGCGGAGAACTTGAGCCCGACCCACGATTGGCTGCAGGGCTTGGACGCTATCGTCATCGATCTGCAAGACGTGGGGTCCCGCTACTACACCTACGTATGGACGGCTGCCCTCACGATGAAGGTCGCCGCAGAGGTTGGCATCGAGGTCGTGCTCCTCGATCGGCCCAACCCCCTTGGAGGCGTCCGTGTCGAAGGCGCAGCGCAGCGTGAAGGCTATCTCTCGTTCGTGGGCTTGTACCCGGTGTCGGTGCGGCACGGCCTTACCATCGCCGAGCTTCTGCTCTTGGTTTGCGAACGCGACCGGATCGACCGGAGCGTGCTGCACATCGTCCCCATGGACGGCTGGATGCGTGCGATGGAGTGGAAGGAGACCGGTCTTCCTTGGGTGATGCCTTCGCCCAACATGCCGACGTTCGACACCGCGCTGGTCTATCCGGGCGGCTGCGTGGTCGAGGGCACCACGCTCTCGGAAGGGCGCGGCACGACCAGGCCGTTCGAGCTCTGGGGTGCGCCGGGTTTGGATGTCGGCCCGCTCTTGGATCTCGATCTCCACGGTGCGACGCTGAGGCCGGTCGAGTTTTCCCCCACGTTTCAAAAACACGCCGGACGGACATGTGCCGGGGTTCAGGTGCACGTCACCGACGCTTGGGTGTTTCGTCCCTACGAGGCCTACCTGCGTATGCTTGGCGCCGCGCTCCCTCAACAAGCCGCCGCGAGCCGTTGGCGAACCGAAGTGTATGAATTCGTATCGGACCGGCCTGCCATCGATCTCCTCACGGGCGGTCCCGAGTTTCGCAGTGCGGTCGATCGGGGTGCATCGCTCGACGAAGTGCTGGCCGATGAAGCGCGAGGCGCGGCCAAGTTCGACGATGAGCGGCGCGCCGTCTGGCTCTACGAGAAGTGACGAAAGCCTGTTTGGCCGATTTCGATTGCGCGGCCAGACGCGTCCAGAACGCGGACACCGGCGCCTTCGACGATTTCCCCGATCGGGGTGCCCAGCGCTGCAGCCTCGGAGGAGGAGGCCGGCGCGGTAAACAGCAGCTCGTAGTCTTCGCCGCCGCTCAGTGCGAGGACGTTCGGATCCGCCGACAGCGCCTTGCAGGCCGCCTGGTAGCCAGGCGCCATCGGGATGGCCTCGGCGTGTACGATCGCGCCAACCCCCGATGCGGCCGCGAGGTGTTTCAAGTCCTGGAGGCATCCATCGGAGACGTCGACGGCCGCGGTTGCGATTTGCGCGAGCGCCGTTGCTGCTCGTCCGTTGAGAGGCGGCCGCTTCCAGCGTTCCGCGAAACGTTCGGCACCTTCGAGATCGAGCCTGCCGGCCTGCAGAATGGCAAGCCCAAGCGCCGCCGAGCCCAGCGTCCCGGTCACGTAAATCGCATCCCCAGGCCGTGCGCCTCGCCGCGTGAGGGGTTCGGAGATCGGCATTCCGAAGACCGTCGTCGTCACGGACAAGTCCTGGCCCTGGCTCAAGTTCCCGCCGATGACGCAGGCGCCGGTGGTGCGCGCCGCGTCGGCAAGCCCGTCGATCAGCTCGCGAAAGTCGTCGTCGGACAAATTGGCGGGCAGGGTGAGTGCGATGACCGAAGCGGTCGGCGTCGCAGCCATCGCCCAAACGTCGCTGACGGCGGCAACCATGGCGCGGTACCCGAGCTCGCGACAGCAGAGTAGATCCGTCCGGAAGTGGACGCCCTCGACCTGGGTGTCGACCGTGACGATGGTTGGTCGGTTGCCAAAGTCGATCACCGCGGCGTCGTCGCCGATGCCGACCAAAACCTGCTTCGATTCGCCATCGAGGGCAAATCGGGTCTTCAGCCATTCGATCTTGGCGAACTCATCACGCATCTTCGTCGGCGGCGGGGAGCGTCACGGTGAAGATTGTGCCCTTGCCGAGCGTGCTCGTCACTTCGATCTTGCCCCCGTGGCCGTCGACCAGCTGTTTCACGATCGAAAGCCCCAGGCCGGCGCCGCCATGAACGCGCGTGGTCCCGGCGTCGACCTGATAGAACGCGTCGAAAATCTTGGAAAGGTTGTGTTCCGCGATGCCCGTGCCGCCGTCCTCCACGGTCAGTACGACCGCGGGCTGGCTTTCCGCGAAAAGCGCAGCGCCCAGGCCTGAGACGCCTGCGGCGTCGATTTCACCGCGCTCGGCGCGGATGGTCACGGTGCCCCGTTCGTCGCTGAACTTGACGGCGTTGTCGACGAGATTGAGCAGAATCTGACGGATGCGAACCGGGTCTCCCCATACCTTCGGGGTCTCGTCGCCGACTTGGATGTCGAGCGAAACGTTTCGCCGATTGGCGGTCGGGACAATCGTCGCTGCCAGGTCGGACAGGAGGGCGTGCGGGTCGATCGGCTCGTGCTTGAGGTCCAAGCTCTTGGCCTCGAGCCGGCCGAGGTCGAGCAGGCTGCTGATCAAGCGGAGCAACTGATCGGCCTTGCTGCGGATCGTGCCCAGGAACTCCGCCTGGCCATCACTGAGTGCGCCTGCTGCGCCGCTTTCGAGCATTTCGGTGTAGCCGATGATCGACGTGAGCGGGCTCCGAAGCTCGTGGCTCACCGTGGCCAAGAACGTGCTCTTGAGTTGATCGAGTTGTTTCAGCTCTTCAAACGAGGACTTGAGCGCCTCGTTCTTTTCGGCGAGCTCGCGATAATTCTCCCGGACGCTGGCAACCTGCATCGTCGACGCGAGCTGCGCACGGTGGCCGGAAAACAGAAGCAGCTCGAGCACACCTTTGAGATGGGCCGAGATCTCCTCGGCGACGGGCTCGCGTACGCGCGGCATCGTGTCGAAGTGCGCGCAGGTCGTCGCGGCATCGATTGCCTCATCGATCGACAGGAGCGATGCGGGTGGCTGCGTCGTCTCAGCTGGCACGTAGGGTCCAACTATGAATCGGCCGATCGGACGGCCCTGGTATTCCAGGGGCACGATTCGGTACACCGCGCCTGTGAAGCAGGGATGAACGATGGTTTTCTCGTCAGGCTCCAAGTCCCGTACGACGCCTACCGTCCTGGCGCACTCGCGTTCGCCGTTGCCGAGCGTATTGAGGTAGTTGCACAGGGGCTGGTCGCGATGGACGTCGGCGAGGAGGTCCCCTTCGTGAGAGATGACGCGCACCGGGAGACCGAAGAGGCCAAAGAACGACTTGCACACGGATGTAACCGAATCCCGGCTGAGCACGTCTTCGAGGCGAACCACGTCTCCCATCATGATGTCGGCGGCGTTTGTCTGGTCCTGCATCATCGCCCCCGTGGCCCCGGATCGTGTTTCAGTTTTGCTTCCACCTCGGTCATGAAGCGGATCGGACTGATCCCGAACTTCTCTTCGAGCTGGTGATCATCTTCGAGCTTCGCCCAGGTGTCTCGAATCAAACCGCGAAGGGTTTGCATCACACCGTAGCCGCGGGTAGCGACAGCTTTGTAGATCGGCTCTTTGCTTCGCTGCGCGATCAGCTCGAGCTCTTCGTCCGTCCGAATACTGGCCATATCACGTTTGTTGAACTGAATGATGATCGGGATTCTCTCCGGATCGATTGCGTTCTCTTCGAGGTTGCATTTCAGGTTCAGAAAAGACTCCCGGTTTGCGTCGGCCTCGCTTCGCTGCGAGTCCGCGATGAAGGCGACGCCGTCCGTCCCCTGCAGGACGAGTCGCCGGGTTGCGTTGTGCATCACTTGACCCGGAACGGTAAACAGCTTCAGCCGAACCCTAAGCCCACTTCCGGAGCTCACCGTGATCGGCAGCATGTCGAAAAACAGGGTTCGGTCGTTTTGCGTTTCGAGCGTCATGAGCTCGCCGCACGCATTCGACGTGCCGAGCCAGTGAATCGCTCGCAGGTTGCTCGTCTTCCCACTGAGCGCCGGCCCGTAGTAGACCAGCTTCACGGTCAGTTCTTTCGCGGCAAAGTCGATTTGCATTTCGAACCGCGGGTCGCCCGCTACGGAGCTAGGTCCGCAACAAGAGAAAAATTCCCGCCCCCATCAACAGCAACATCATAAAGAACGCGACCCATGTCAGCGTCCTTTTGTGCTCATGGCTAGCGGGGATGACCCGGGTATCCTGCAATTGCTGCGACGCCACTGCGATCAAGCCATCGATTTGCTTTGCGGCGACTTCGCGGCGTGCAGGGTCCGTCTCGCGGACCGTGCGATAGCGTTTTCCCGCCTCGGGGAGCCGGTCCAAGGCTACGCAAACGCCCACGAAGCGGCGATGCGCATCGTGATTTCCCCACTCGGCCTCGACTCGTTCCCAGGCTTCGTCGATCGGATCCACGAGGGCGAAGAATAGCACGGAGCGTGTTGGCCAATATAGGCATGCATACCTCTGATTAGTGTCAATTTCGCCCCAGCGACCTTGCCGGGGAACACCGAGTCAGGCGAGATGCGTTCTGCAGAATGGGGGCAGGCGTTCCCACCATGGCTCGGGCCTCGGATTTCGAACCTACATCGGCCCAAAAAACCTTTTTAATTCTGCCACTTGGGCTGCGGAAAGAAGTTGACAGCGGAGCGGCCGGGGCCTTAGTTTCCGGCCTTAGTGGGAACTAGTGGGATCAAGTGCCAAATGGCCGGTAACTAGGACGAGAGGGTTAGTTTGTTCCGAGGGCGCTACGAGCACGCGATCGATGCCAAGGGCCGTACCTCCGTGCCGTCTCGGTTCCGGGAGGTGATGACCGCCCACGGTGACTCGCAGCTGGTTCTCACGACGGGCTTGGACAGCTGCCTCGTGGCCTACCCGATGGCCGAGTGGCTTTCATTCGAGAAACGGCTCGCTGAGCTTCCGCAGTTCGACGCGGACGTCGTCACTCTCAAACGGATCTACGTCTCGGGCGCGGTCGAGTGCGAGGTCGACAAGGTGGGACGACTTCTCATTCCGGCGGCGCTCCGAAAGCACGCAGGACTTCAGCGTGACGCGCTCTGGGCTGGCATGGGCAGCTATATCGAGCTCTGGGCCAAAGAGAGCTTTGAAGACCTTCGCAAGGAAGTGCTCAGCGACCAGGACCGCCGTTTGGAGATTGCCAGAAGATTGGCGGAGCTTGGCCTGTGATCGCGTTCGAGCACACTCCCGTTCTGCTCGACGAGGTGCTCGAGCAACTCGATCCGATTACAGGCGGTGTCTACGCCGACGTGACGCTCGGCGGCGGAGGGCACGCGAAAGCAATCTTGGAGCGCAGCTCCCCGGATGGCCGCCTGATTGGAACCGACCGCGACCCGAGCGCGCTCGAAGCGGCCCGCGCAGCGCTCTCCGGCTTTGGGGAACGCGCGACGCTGCGCAAAGCGCGAATCGGCGAGCTGAGGGACATCTTGGCGTCACTCGAGATCGAGAACGTAGATGGCGTCCTCGCTGACCTGGGCGTCAGCTCCGTTCAACTCGATCGTCCAGAACGTGGATTTTCCCTCGCCAAAGACGGACCTATCGACATGCGCATGGATCCGACCGAAGGCGAAACTGCCTTGGAGCTGATCGGTCGCAGCGATGCCGACGAGCTCGCCAACGTGATCTACCGCTACGGAGAAGAGCATCGCTCGCGCAAGATCGCGCGCTCGCTTCGGCGCGCATACGAAGATGGAGAGCTCGAGACCACCGGCGACCTGCGGCACGCCGTGCACAGAGCGATCGGGGGCCGTCGAGGGCGCATTGATCCTGCGACCAAGACGTTTCAGGCGCTGCGCATCGCCGTCAATGACGAGCTCGGAGAGCTCGAGGCCTTACTCGAGCAAGCTCCACAGCTCTTGCGCACGGGTGGCGTGGTTGCGGTGATCAGCTTTCACTCGCTCGAGGACCGAATGGTAAAGCACGCATTCCGGGACAGCGAGCAGCTGTCGCCGCTGACCAAGCGACCAATCATCGCTTCCGATGCAGAGCGCGAGAACAATCCCAGGTCGCGCAGCGCAAAGCTTCGCGCAGCCCGGCGCGTCGAGGTCGGGGCATGAAGGGTCGCTTCCTGCCGCTGTGGTGTGTTGCGGTCTTCGCAACGGCAGCTGCGTTCGTGGTGCATTTGTCGATTCGCTTCGAAACGGTTCGGCTCGGCTACGAGGTCAGCGAAGAGCGTGGCCGACAGCACGACCTCCTTCAAGACCGCCGTCTGCTTTCGATCGAAGCCGCCACGCTTCGACAAAGCGGACGCATCGAGACCATTGCGCGCGGAACGCTCGGCATGGAGGTTCCAAAGCCGACTCGCATCGTAACGATGAAAGAGAACCGCAAGCGCACGGCAGCGGGGAGGGTGAGGTGAAAAACCGGCATCAGCGATGGTTTCGAGCGCGGATCGCCCTGCTTGGCGTCTGCGTTGCCGTCGTCGCAGTGTTGGTTCTGGTTCGCGCGTTTCATGTACAGATCGCGAGCGGCGATCGCTTGCGCGAGATGGCGGAAGGGCAGCACCTTCGTGAGCTTCGCGTGTCTCCTCGTCGCGGTGCGATCTACGACCGGCACGGCGCAGAGCTTGCCGTGAGCGCCGACGTGCAGAGCGTGTACGCCAACCCCCGGCGCCTCAAGGCCATGGAGCAAGACCCTCGGACCGTTGCGAGGCGGATCTCCAAGATCCTCGACCTCGACCCGAAGGTGTTGCTGAAGCGACTGTCGGCCGACCGCTATTTCGTCTGGATCGAACGCCGAGTCACGCCCAACGAAGCCACGCAGATCCGCGCGCTCGACATTCCCGGCCTCGAGCTGACGACGGAAGCGCGCCGCTACTACCCCAACCGGCATCTCGCTGCTCATCTGCTCGGCTTTGCTGACATCGACGGACGAGGGATCGAAGGAGTCGAGCTCGCGTACGAGGACCGGCTTCGAGGCTCGGATCGACGGGTCGAGGCGATTCGCGACCGGCGCGGCCAAGTCGTCTTTGCCGACGACATGCAAGACGATCGATCGATGCAAGGGCAGAGCGTAGTCCTCACGATCGACAAGGCGATCCAGCACATCGCCGAGCGGGAGCTTGCGCTAGGCGTGCGAACGTTCGAGGCACGCGGTGGGAGCGTCGTCGTCATGGACCCGTCGAGCGGAGAGATCCTCGCGCTCGCGAACTATCCTCCGTTCAACCCAAACGAGCCATCGAAACACCCGACCGCGCATCGACGAAACCGCGCCGTCGTCGACCGCTTCGAGCCGGGCTCCACGATCAAGCCATTCACGATGGCCGCAGCCCTTGCCGCTGGCGCGGTCAAATCGAACCAATCGATCAACTGCGAGAACGGGGTGACGCGGATCGCAGGACGCGTCCTTCACGACGCCCATCCCTACGAGTGGCTGACTCCAACGCAGATCCTCGCATACTCGAGCAACATCGGCATCGCGAAGATCGCGCTCGATCTCGGCAAGAAGAACCTGTACCGCGGGCTTCGACGCTTTGGCTTTGGTGAGCCGACGGGGCTCGGAGTCCCTGGTGAAACGGCGGGAATCCTTCGCCATTATCGGCGTTGGTACGACGTCGATGCGGCCACCGTTTCCTTCGGGCAGGGCATGAGCGTGACGAATGTCCAACTCGCGACTGCCATGAGCGCGATTGCAAACGGAGGGCGCTTGATGCAACCGATGCTCGTGCGCCGGCTGTCGGACGGGCACGGCGTTACCATCGAAGAGAACACGCCTCGCGTCCGCCGCCAAGTGGTGCCCAGGCGGATCGCGAAGCTCGTGGGCCAGATGCTGACCGCGGTGACAGAGCCTGGAGGAACTGCGATCGAAGCAGCCATAGACGGTTATCTCGTCGCCGGTAAAACCGGCACGGCGCAAAAAGCGGACTACATTCACGGTGGCTATGCCAAAGACAAGTGGTTGGCTTCGTTCATCGGGTTCGCCCCCGCCGAACGGCCGGCCGTCGTCATTTCGGTGGTCATCGACGAGCCCGTGATTGCGCACTACGGCGGCACCGTCGCGGGGCCTGTGTTCCGCCGGATTGCCGAGGTCACCCTGAGGCACATGGGCGTCGCCCCCGAGGGCAGGCCGGCGGTGCTCGCGCAGAAGAAAAAGCAGATCGTCGCCGCCGAAGCCGAGCCTCCGCCCGAGGAAGAAGCGGTCGAGAAGGGGCAGAGTGCGGTTCCCGACGTCCGGTCGCTGCCCTTGCGCCAGGCCGTCATCGCCCTGCACGCCGAGTCATTGGTCGCGGAGGTCACGGGCGCGGGGGTCGTCGTCGACCAAGACCCTGCGCCGGGTAAGGCGGTGGCGCACGGTGCTGTCGTTCGGTTACAGCTGGAGCGGCGGCGATTTGAGACGGAGGCTGGTGCGCCAGACGCGCGCGCGAAAACACTTGCAGCGGCGGTGCCCCGGAGGCCGCATGTCCCCTGAGGTGAGCCAAGGCATGACGCTCCAGCAACTCCAGAGCCGCGGTGTCGGGGTCCGAATCCATGGATTGGCGACGCAGACCGTCCGCGGGGTGCAGCACGACTCGCGTCAGGTGAGCGGTGGAGATCTTTTCGTGGCGGTGCCAGGCGAGACCCATGACGGGCTTAGCTTCATCGGCGATGCCGTTGCACGGGGTGCGGCCGCAGTCATGACCGAACGGCAGGTCGAGGTCGCGGTCCCCCAGCTCATCGTGACGGACGCGCGCGCGGGGCTCGGGCGTGCAGCGGAGCTCGTGTACGAGGAGCCGACGAGCGCTCTTCACACCGTTGGGATCACCGGCACCAACGGGAAGACGACGACGGCCTACCTTCTACAGTCCGCGCTCGAAGGCGTGTCGGCCAAGCCTGCGCTCGTTGGCACCACGGGTTGGCTTGCGCCTGGCGCGGAACGCCCTTCGCTTCACACGACGCCGGAAGGCGACGACATTTCCCGATTTGCCAGGCAAGCCCTCGACGCTGGGGCGACGCACTTGGTTTTGGAGGTGTCGAGCCACGGCTTGGCGATGCATCGCGTCGACGCCATCGACTTCGAGGTCGCCGCGTTCACCAACCTCTCCCGCGACCACCTGGACTTTCATCAGAACATGGAGCTGTATGGCGAAGCGAAAGCGCGGCTCTTCACCGAGCTCAGACCCAAACGCGCCGTCATTCACATCGATGACCCCTTTGGAGCCGCGCTCGCAGATCGAATCACGGAGCCCGTCATTCGTTGCTCCCGGAGCATGGGGAGTCCTGCGGAGATCCTGGCCACCGACTGGTCGGTGACCCGTGCCGGGATTCGCGCCACCGTCGAGACACCCGCAGGGACGGTCGAGATTCGTAGTCCGATGCTCGGAGAGCATAACCTGGAGAATCTTCTAGTCGCCCTCGGTTGCGCGTACGCGCTCGAGCTCGATTTGAACGCCGTGTCGGATGCATGGCAAGTCGCCGTTGGATGCCCGGGACGACTCGAACGGATTGCACACCCCTATGACGTCGCCGTGCTCGTGGACTACGCACACACGCCAGACGCGCTCCGGAGGGTTTTGCAAACGATGCGTGCGGTGACCCCGAATCGATTGATCGTGGTGTTTGGCGCAGGTGGTGATCGGGACAAGGGAAAGCGGCCGGAGATGGGCCGTGTCGGCGTCGAGGACGCCGACCTCTGCGTGATGACCAGCGACAACCCTCGAACCGAAGATCCACGACGGATCCTCGACGAGGTCGCCTCGGGCGCAAAGCAAGCCGGTGGGTTCCTCATCGAAGCGGCCGAGCTTGCGGCCGCGACTCGTGGCTATTGCGTCGTGCTCGAGCGAGAAGAAGCGATTGCGGCTGCAATCCGAGCGGCCCGCGCGGGGGACACCGTCCTTTTGGCGGGCAAGGGTCACGAAGACTATCAGGTCATTGGGACGACGCGAGAGCACTTCGACGATCGCGAAGAGGCCCGTGCGGTGATCGCCAGCCTGGCAGGAGGCAAATGATGGCGACGCCAATCCCTGCCAACAAGGTTCAACTTCATCGAGAGCAGGTTCTTGCTGTAACCGAGGGCGATGCCAGTGGCCCTGACTGGGAGAGCGCTTCGGGTGTCGTGACGGACTCGCGAGCCGTCGAACGGGGCAATCTCTTCGTCGCGCTTCGCGGAGAGCAGTTCGATGCGCATCGGTTCGCTGCGCAGGCAATGGACGCAGGCGCTGCGGCGGTCTTGGTGGATCGGGGAACCTCGCTTCCAGCCCACGTGAGTGCGGTCGAGGTGGACGACACGCTCCGCGCGCTCGGCGATTTGGCGAAGGCCCATCGCGCCAGCTGGGTCGGCAAGGTCATCGGCATCACCGGGTCGGTAGGCAAGACGACGACGAAGGAGCTCTGCGCCGCCGCGCTTCAATCGGCCGGTTGCCGAGTGCTCAAGACCAGTGGGAACCTCAACAATCGAATCGGCGTTCCCATGACGCTCTTCCAGCTCGACGAGACGGTCGACACCGCGGTCATCGAAATGGGCACTAGTGAGCCGGGAGAGATCGCGCGCCTCGCCGAAATCGCATCGCCCGACCTGGGCATCGTGACTCGGGCAACCATCTCGCACACCGAAGGGCTCGGGTCAGTCGAAGCGGTGGCCGATGAAAAGGTTTCGCTGCTCCATGCGCTGGCGTCCGACGGTGTAGCGGTCGCCTACGGCGACGACCCGCCACTCAAGAAACGGGCATCGGTCGTTGCCGCCAAACGAAAACTTTTCTACGGCCGATCCGCGGCCAACGACGTCCGGGTGATCGACTGGGACGTCGATGCCGAGGGCACCCGGGCCCGTTTTCAGGTTCGCGGAAGGGATTTCGAGATCACGCTGGCCTTGTTGGGGGAGGGCGCTGTGCTCAATGCGGCCGGTGTGCTCGCGATCGTGCTCGGCTTGGACCTGCCGCTCGAAGAAGCAGGCCGCGGGCTTGCCGACGTCAAGCCTTCGTCCGGCCGCTTGCAGCCTCGGACGGGCATCGGCGACCGTCTCGTCATCGATGACTCCTACAACGCGAATCCGGCATCCATGGAAGTCGCAATGGAGACCGCGCGCGCGATCGCCGAGAAGCGAGACGCGCCATTCGTTGCAATCCTGGGCGACATGAAAGAGCTCGGCGTGCATCGCGAAGAGGCCCATCGCAAGGTTGGCGAGCTCGTGTCGGATGCCGATGCGTTTCTCTTCGTTGGCTGCGGAGATGGCATGCATGAGGCCGTAGCGGCGGCGAATGCGCGCGGCACCGACACGCTTTGGTTCGAGGATGCGGCCGAGTGTAGCGAGCTTTCCGACCGACTCCCGCTCAACGCGGTCATCCTCGTGAAGGGCTCCCGAGCGATGCAGATGGAACGCGTGATCACCCCACTCCTGAAGGAGGCGGAGGGATGATCTACTACTTGCTCTACCCGCTGCACGAGTACGACTCGCTCTCGTTTCTCAACGTCCTGCGCTACGTGCCGTTCCGTTTCTTGATGGCCACGATCACGTCGCTCTTGCTGACGTTCGGGCTCTATCCCTGGTTCATTCGCCGTTTGCAGAGCAAGCAGATTGGGCAGGTCATTCGGGCCGACGGTCCGGAGACGCACTTCTCCAAGGCCGGCACACCGACGATGGGTGGCGCCCTCATGCTGCTGGCGCTGGTCCTCTCCACGGTGCTCTGGGCGGACCCTTCGAACGCCATGGTCTGGGTCGTGACCCTGATCACGGTAGCCTACGGCGTCGTTGGCTACATCGACGACACTTCGAAAATTCGAACGCGCTCGACCGGCGGGCTCTCGGGCAGGTACAAGCTCCTCCTGCAGTTCTCGACCGCGATCGTGGTTTGCGGCTGGCTCTACTACGGCGAAGCTGGGCTCCCGACTGACTGGCTCGAAATTCGCCACCGCCTCGCCGCGCCGTTCTTCGCATTTTCGAAGTACCCAATCGAGTTGCCGCCCTGGCTCTACGTCATCTTCGCCTCCTTCGTAATCGTCGGCACTTCGAACGCGGTCAATCTGACCGACGGGCTCGATGGGCTCGCGATCGGCCCGGTCATGATCTCGGCGGGGACCTATGCGATCCTCGCCTACCTTGCGGGACTGACGCTGTTCGGCAACGTGGTCGCCGGGTACTTGGACATCCCGCACATCGAAAGCGCAGGCGAGCTCAGCATCTTTGCCGCGTCCGTCGTCGGAGTGGGGTTCGGCTTCCTTTGGTACAATACGTATCCGGCCCAGGTGTTCATGGGTGACGTGGGCTCACTGGCGCTCGGCGGAGGCCTCGGCGCGCTTGCGGTGTTGACGAAGAACGAGCTCCTCTCGGTGATTCTAGGAGGCATCTTCGTCGTCGAGGCGGTGAGTGTGATCCTGCAAGTCGGCTATTTCCGAATGACCGGCAGACGCATCTTTCTGATGGCGCCGATTCATCACCATTTCGAGAAAAAGGGCTGGCCCGAGCCGCGGGTCATCGTTCGGTTCTGGATCATCGCGATCGTATTGGCCGTGTTCAGTCTCGCCACGTTGAAGCTGAGGTGACCGTGGACCTTTCGCAGAAAAACACGATGGTGGTCGGGCTCGGCGAAAGTGGGCTCGGGGTCGTGCGGTTTCTGACCGCGCGAGGTGCACGCGTCCGGGTCAACGACCAACGCGATGCGATCGCGCTCGGAGCGGCTGCCATCGAAGCTGAGGAGCTGGGCGCGGAGCTCGTGCTCGGCGGTCACCCGGAGAGCGCCTTTGAAGACTTGGATTTGATCGTCGTCTCGCCCGGCGTGCCGCCTCTTGCAGAGCTCGACAAAGCGGAGCGCCATGGCGTGCCCGTCATCAGCGAAGTGGAGCTTGCGTCGCGCTTCATCGATGCGCCGATCGTCGCAGTCACCGGAACCAACGGGAAGAGCACGGTGACGACCCTGATTGGGGAGATGTGCAGCCGTCTTGGTCGGCCGATCTTCGTCGGCGGCAACCTGGGCCGCCCGATGATCGAGGCTGCCGGCACCGACGCGGGTCACGAGGGCGGCCTGGTCATCGTCGAGCTGTCGAGCTTTCAATTGGAGCGGGTGTCCCAGATGAGGGCCCACGTCGCGCTCTTGCTCAACGTCACGGCCGACCACCTCGACCGCTACGCCTCCTTTGAAGCCTATGCCGCCGCCAAGGCACGGGTCTTCGAGCGACAGGCCGCAGACGACTTCGCGGTCTTGCCGGCCGACTCCCCTGACCTTCGCGAGCTCATCGAGGACGGCGGAACCGTCGTCTTGTTCGGCGGTCGAAACGGTGAGGTGCGCGTGGTCGACGGAGTGCTCACCGACACACAAAGCTCGCTCCGCGTTCCGATCGAGGAGCTGGGTATCCGGGGCTCACACAACGTCGCGAATGCCTGCGCCGCTGCGCTCGCCGCTCGTCTCCTCGGCGTACCCGACGTGGACATCGCGTTGGTTCTTCGTGAGTTCAAGGGGCTAGCTCACCGCATGCAGTACGTCGGCTCGGTCGCAGGCGTCGAGTACATCGACGATTCGAAGGCGACCAACGTGGGCGCAGCCGTGGCCTCGATCGACGGACTGGCACGATCCAAGGGCAAGATCGTCCTCATTGCGGGCGGCGTCGACAAGGGCGGAAGCTACGAGCCGCTTCTCCGACGAATGGCGGACGGGGGAAGAGCCCTCGTCGTCTTGGGGCAAGCTGCCCCGTTGTTGGAGCGAGCGTTCGCCGGCTCGTCGGTGGCGCTTCGCCGGGCCGGCTCGATGACCGAAGCGGTCAGCTCTGCCGCCGCGCTAGCTCGCAGGGGAGACATCGTGCTCCTGGCGCCCGCTTGCGCGAGCTTCGACATGTTTCGTTCGTATGCCGAGCGAGGCGATCAGTTCCAACGCGCAGTCCACAGCCTTGGAGGGCAAGCATGAGTCGTTCTTCGAAACCCGGGCATGGGAGTGAGGCCGGACCGATTGACGTCACGCTTGCGGCCACCCTCATCGGGCTGATCGCATTTGGCGTGGTGATGGTTTACAGCGCGAGCGCGGTCTACGCGAACAACATGTTCGGAAACGGAACTCACTTCCTCATCCGACAAACGGTGTTTGCTTTGGTGGCCCTCGTCATCCTCTTCGTCTTTGCTCACGCCAACATCGACCTGCTCCGGCGTTCGACGTACCCGGTGCTCTTGGTTGCCGTGCTGCTGATGATTGCGGTCGCCCTCGGCTTTGGGCGGAGCGCGGGGGGCGCGACGCGCTGGCTTGCTTTGGGCCCGGTCAACGTTCAGCCCGCAGAGCTCGCCAAGTTGGCCATGATCCTGTGGCTCGCCCACTCGCTCGCGAAAAAGTCCCATCGCGTTCAAACCTTCTCGATAGGCTTCCTTCCCCACGTGCTCGTGGCGGGGCTGCTGATGCTGCTCTGCCTCGCGCAGCCCGACTTCGGCAGCGCCGTGATGATCGCGCTCCTGACGTTCGTCGTGCTCTTTGCGGCGGGCGCAAAGGCGGGGTACCTGCTCGGCTGCGTCTTGATTGCCCTTCCGGTCGGCTACGCAGCCATCGCATCCTCCCCGTATCGGATGCGCCGAATCAAGGCGTTCCTGGAGCCCTTCGAGCACCGTCAGGGCGCCGGCTACCAGATCACCGAATCCTTGATGAGCTTCGGCTCCGGTGGCTGGACGGGTGTCGGGCTCGGGGACGGCCGTCAGAAGTTGCTCTTTTTGCCCGAGGCCCACACCGATTTCATCAGCGCGATCATCGGCGAGGAGCTCGGGTTCATTGGGGTCATCCTTTTGAGTTCGGCCTTCGCATGGATCGTGTTTCGGGGCCTTCGTGCCGCGTGGCGGTCCCAAGACGATTACGCTGGCTACCTGGCGGCGGGGATGACTCTGTTCATCGGCCTTCAGGCGTTCACCAACCTGGCGGTCGCCATGGGGCTGCTGCCGACCAAAGGACTCGCGCTTCCGTTCGTGAGCTACGGAGGTTCGTCGCTGCTCGTCAATGCCGCCGCCGCGGGCATCATATTGAACACGTCGCGTTTCGGTGTGTCCCGAAGGGAACAGTCGCCGGCAAAAGTGAAGCCTTCACGACGCCAGCCGAAGCTCCAGACCGCGAGAGGAGGTGCACGATGATCAGACGCATCATGGTTGCCGGCGGAGGCACCGGCGGGCATCTGTTCCCTGGGCTCGCGGTCGTCGAGGAGCTTCGTCGAAGAATTCCGGACCTCGAGGTGAAGTTCGTGGGGACTGCCCGTGGTATCGAGGCCCGCATTTTGCCGAGCCGCGGTGAATCACTGGAGCTTCTGAACGTGACGCCACTCAAGGGGCAGGGCGTCGGGGCGCGATTCAAGAGCTTCGCGCGGATCCCAACCGCGATGAAACAGGCGGCGTCCCTGATGCGGGGATTCGAACCAGACTTGGTACTTGGCGTGGGCGGCTACGCATCCGGTCCGGTGCTCCTCGCTGCGTCGCTGTCGGGACGGCCCACCGCGCTTCTCGAACAGAACGCCTACGTCGGAATGACCAATCGCATCCTCGCGCGCTTCGTCGATCGTGCGTACGTCGCCTTCGAGCAGACCGAACAGGTGTTTGGAGCGAGCAAGTCGCGGCTGACGGGCAACCCCGTTCGAAAACAGTTCGTCGAGCATGCACGCCTCGCCTTGGCCGACCCCGAAGGCTTCGAGTCGCGCGCCCGCACGGTGCTGGTCCTTGGCGGTTCGCAGGGCGCGCGGAAGCTGAATGAAGCTCTGCCTCGCGCGCTGGCCCAGGCCGGCGTTGCGAATCTGAACCTCGAGGTCGTGCACCAGACCGGCGAAGCGATGCGCGAGGAGGTCGAGGCGATCTATCGAGAGCTCGGTATTCGAGCGAGAGTCGTCACCTTCATCGAGGAGATCGCGCGTGCGTATGCGAACGCCGCGCTCGTGGTAGCGCGGGCGGGAGCTACGACCTTGGCCGAGCTTTGCGCCATCGGCCGACCGTCGATCCTGATCCCGTTCCCTTTTGCAGCCGACGACCATCAAGCGAAGAACGCCGATGCCCTTGAAGCACAGGGCGCATCGATCTGCATCCGAGAATCCGATCTCGAGGTCGGCCGATTGGCAGAGCTCATCGCCGGCCTTCTGGACGATCCCGTCAAGCGTCAAGCCATGGCACGTGCGGCCCGGGAACACGGTAGGCCAGACGCGGCAGCTGCCATCGTGGACGACATGATTGGCTGGATCGGCGGCTTGGAGCCCTCGGGCGACAGTACCCCGGCGACCGAAAGCGATCCCCCCTCGGGTATGCACTACAGCGGCCTTGGCACGGCGCCGATGCTTCGGCTGGGCTCCCCGGAGGTGGCTCTTCGCAGCGCTGCGCATCGCCCGCGCCGGCCGGTTGTCGTCGACGGAGCCGTGTGGGAGTAAGCGACCATGTTTCGCGGCAGAATTCGGTCCATTCACTTCGTTGGCGTTGGCGGTGTCGGAATGAGCGGGATTGCCGAAGTGCTGCTCGACTCGGGCTTCGATGTGACCGGCTCCGACCTCCGCCAAAACGACTACACCCGGCGTCTCGAGGAGAAGGGCGCGAAAGTCTACATCGGCCACGAAGCCGAGCAGGTGACCGATGCCGATGTCGTCGTGTTCTCGTCGGCAGTTCCACCGAGCAATCCGGAGCTGATCGCAGCGCGGGCGGCAGGCGTGCCCGTGATTCCTCGGGCAGAGATGCTCGGCGAGTTGATGAGGCTCAAGGACGGCATCGCGATCGCCGGCTCGCATGGCAAGACGACGACAACCTCCTTGGTTGCCACGGTGTTGCGTGGCGCAGGGCTCGACCCAACGGTCATCATTGGCGGCAAGCTCAACGCGCTCGGCTCTGGGGCGGCCAGGGGCGCTGGAGACTTGCTCGTGGCGGAGGCCGACGAGTCCGACGGCTCGTTTCACCATCTCATTCCGGCGATCGCCGTCATCACCAACATCGATCCGGAGCACCTCGACCACTACGGTAGCCTCGAGGCCGTAAAAGAGGCGTTCGTCGACTTTGCCAATCGCGTGCCCTTCTATGGCCTGGTGGTCGCTTGTCTCGATCATCCGAACGTGCAGGACGTTTTGCCGAGGCTCGACAAGCGCATCGTCACCTACGGTTTTTCGGTACACTCGGACTATCGAGCGCGAAATCCCGTGTTTTCGGGTCTCACCGTGGGCTTCGATGTCGAGCATCACGGCAAAAGCTTGGGTCAGTTCGAGGTTCGGATGCCGGGGATCCACAACGTGCTGAACGCGCTTGCGACCATTGCGGTCGCCGACGAGCTGCGGGTAGACCACGACCAGGTTCGTTCGGCGCTGCGTGGCTTCGAAGGTGTGCAGCGGCGTTTCTCCATCGTCGGCGAGCAGCGCGGGGTCACGGTCATCGACGACTATGGACACCACCCGGCCGAGGTCGAAGTGACCCTCGAGGCCGCGCGGAAGGCCTATCGATCGCGAATCGTCGTCGCCTTTCAGCCACATCGATACACCAGAACGCGAGACCTCTTCGATGAGCTCACCCGAGCCTTCAACCAGGCCGATGTCCTATTCTTGACCGACGTCTACGCGGCAGGCGAAAAACCAATCGAAGGGGCCGATGCGCGTCGACTCGCCGAGGCGATTCGTGCGCACGGGCATCGCGATGTGACCTTGGTAGAAGACCGAAACGATTTGGCCGATGCGATTGGCGAGCGGGTTCGCTCGGGTGACGTCGTGATCACGCTCGGGGCCGGAGACATCACACGCACAGGCCCGGAGCTCCTCGAGGTGCTCCGCCGATGAACCGGCGGACTCCATCGAATGCCCGGAAGAAGCCGGCGCGCAAGAAGTCGATACAAAGGAAGCCGGTCGAGAAGAAACCCGCTCCCAAGCGGCCCGCTCGAAAGAATGCGGCTGCCAAGAAGGCGGCCCCGCGAAAGGTCGCTCCGAAGAAGTTGAGTCGGAGGGCCGCCGCGAAAAAGTCGGCTCGCGAACAGCTTGCGCGGAAGACCGCGTCGAACGACCGCAGCCAGAATCGGCGGCGGCCAACTGCCAAAAAGCCGCGTCGCGCCAAGGCCGAGAGGACCTGGCGTGAAAGGGCGGCAGGGGCCCGAAAACGGCTGGGCGGATGGCTCCTTGCCCACAGGGCTTGGCTGCGCCGCGGGGGACAGGTGGCTCTCGGCGGGCTGCTCGTGGCCGCGGCGATTTGGCTTGGGGAGCAGACGGTCCGCTACGCGTATCAGGCCGACGCGTTCGCGATTCAGGAGATTGTCATCGACGGCAACCATCAGCTCGAAGATATCGATGTGCGCCGGGCCGCGCGGCTTCAAATTGGCTCAAATATATTCGAGATTTCGGCTGAAAATGCTCGTAATCACTTGCTTCAGCACCCGTGGGTCGCAGAGGCAAAGGTCGTTCGCAAGCTGCCCGGGCGCGTTCGGATCGAAATCGTGGAGCGTAACCCGGTCGCTTTGGTCGCGCTCGATCAGCTCTATCTGGTGAGCGAGGAGGGGGCGGTCTTCAAGCGGCTTGGCGTCGATGACCCCGTCGACCTGCCGGTCATCACCGGTATCGCATCGGAGCGCTTCTACGACGACTTCGAATATCGCAAGGCCATCCTCCTACGTTCGATGGCGCTGCTTCAAGATTACGAAGGCGCGGGCCTCGCGAAGCGGGAGCCCGTGTCAGAAATTCATTTTGAAGGCGCCAACGGAATCGAGCTCTTCGTTGGCGACGACGGCATGAACGTGCGCCTCGGCAATGGGCAGCACCGTCAGAAGCTACGTCGCCTCCGCCAAGTCCTCGAGCGGCTTACCAAGGAGAATACGCGACCTTCCTACGTATACCTCGACAACGTTCGAAGTCCTGAGCGCGTCACCGTTCGACTGCCCTGATGAAAAAGGGGACTGTCCCCTTTTGCAAAGGGTTAATTTTGCTGGGGGGAAAAGTGCGTTTCACCCCATTTTTTTCTGCACAAAAGTTGTCCAGCTAAATCCCGTTTCGGTATGGGTCAGTGAGAGGCGAGGGATGGCGGAAAACGAGATCATTGCTGGGTTGGATCTGGGGACGACGAAGGTCTGCGCGATCGTGGCCGAACAGTCAGAAGAAGGCCTAGACATCATTGGGATAGGCTCCGTTCCTTCAAAGGGCTTGAAGAAGGGCGTGGTCGTCAACATCGAGTCGACTGTGCAGGCGATTCGCGCCGCAGTCGAGCAAGCCGAAACGATGGCCGGCGTAGAGATCAACACTGTGTATGCGGGCATCGCCGGAAGCCACGTGCGCGGCATGAACCAGGACGGCGTAGCTGCGATTGCAAACCGCGAGGTCGCCGCCGAAGACGTGACGCGCGTTCTCGAGCAGGCAAAGGCAGTGCCGCTTCCCGGCGACCGCCAAGTCCTCCACGTGCTCCCTCAAGAGTACATCGTCGACGATCAAGACGGGATCAAAGAGCCGATCGGAATGGCAGGCGTTCGTCTCGAGGCACGCGTGCACATGGTCACCGCTGCGTCGACTTGTGTGGCCAACGTCATCAAGTGCGCTGAGCGCTGCGGCCTATTCGTCGAAGAGGTCGTCCTGCAACCGCTTGCCAGTGCGCACGCAGTGCTGAGCGGCGACGAGCGAGAGATCGGCGGAGTCCTCATCGACGTCGGCGGCGGCACCTCGGACATCATCATCTACGTCGACGGCGCGGTCGTGCACACGAGCTCGATTCCCATCGGCGGCATCAATCTCACCAACGACATCGCCACTGGGCTTCGCACCCCGATGGCCGAGGCCGAACGCATCAAGATCAAGTACGGCTGCGCTGCATCGCGCATGGTCGATGACGACGAGACGATTGAAGTGCCGTCGGTCGGCGGTAGGCCGTCGCGCTCGCTTCCGCGCCGGGTGCTTTGCGACATCATCGAGCCGCGAGTGGAAGAAATCTTCGCGGCATGCCGTCACGTCATCGCCGAGACTGGCTACATGGATATGCTGGCGTCTGGCGCCATTGTAACTGGTGGCACGACGCTCCTCGATGGGTTGCCAGAGCTGGCTGAGGAAGTCCTTGGCCTACCGGTGCGACGTGGGGCACCCACCGGCATTGGTGGCTTGATCGATGTCGTGAAGAGCCCGTCCTACGCAACTGGAGTGGGACTGGTGAAGCACGGAGCGGAACAATTGGCGGGAGCGTCCGCGCCCGAACGCACAGTGGAAGTGACTACGAGCCGCGGTTTCGGTCGAAAGATCGGTGCGTGGTTCAGAGAAGTTTTTTAGGAGGAATCGATGGCTATCTCGATCGAGTTTGCGGACGACGCAGAGCTTCAGGCGCGCATCAAGGTCGTGGGTGTCGGCGGCAGCGGCGGCAACGCGCTCAACACGATGATTCAGGGCGGGCTCGAAGGAGTCGAGTTCATTGCGGCGAACACGGACGCGCAGGCCTTGGATCGCAGCCTCGCCCCCGTGAAGATCCAACTCGGTCCGAACCTCACACGGGGTCTCGGAGCGGGCGGCAATCCCGACGTAGGTCGCAAGGCGGCGCTCGAGGACGTGGAGCGACTGTCCGACGTCTTGGAAGGCGCCGACATGGTCTTCGTGACGGCCGGCATGGGTGGCGGCACGGGCACCGGTGCGGCTCCCATCATTTCTCAGATTGCAAAAGACCTGGGTGCCCTGACGGTGGGAGTGGTCACCAAGCCATTCCTGTTTGAAGGGCGCAAGCGCTCGAAAAATGCCGAGCGCGGTGTTCAGGAGCTGATCGATGTCATCGACAGCATCATCACGATTCCCAATCAGCGGCTGATGTCACTGGGCGATGACGACATCACGATGCTCGACGCGTTCGCGCGCGCTGACGACGTGTTGCTGCAGGCTGTTCAGGGCATTAGCGACCTGATCATCAACGCCGGCATGATCAACGTCGATTTCGCTGACGTGAAGACCATCATGTCGAGCAACGGACGTGCGCTGATGGGCACCGGCATCGCCAAGGGCGACCGACGGGCGCTCGAGGCGGCTGAGATGGCGATCAACTCTCCGCTCCTGGACGAAGTTTCGGTGCAGGGCGCGACGGGCATCCTGATCAACTTCACGGCAGGTCCGGACATCAAGCTCCGTGAGATCAACGAGGCGGCAGGCCTGGTTCAGCAGGCGGCCCACGACGATTCGGAAATCATCTTCGGAGTCGTCACCGACGTGAATCTCTCGGACACGGTCAAAGTCACGGTGATCGCCACAGGCTTCGAGAAGAGCGGCCACACGCCCATTCCGCTCGGGTTGCGCCACTCCGCGTCCTCCCATCACAGCGCGAGTCAAAGCGCAAGCAATGGTTCAGCCAATAGGGCTACGCGAAGCGCGCCCGCACGCGCGGACGATTTGTCATCGACGCTGGAAGGCGCTCCTGCCGTGGTCAGCCAACCCGTCGGTAGCCGCGCGTTCGGAGCCAGCGCGCTCCACGACGAAGCGGTGCTCGATATCCCAGCCTACCTCCGCCGCGGAACCCGCCGCGCGGAGTGAGTTGAGAGTTATTTCATACACTTAGCTTCAAGCCCGGCTTCGCCCGGGCTTTTTGCTTGGGCGATCTTTGGCGTTTGGAGGGCGGGGATACGTGCGCGGCACCGTAACGTTACACAAAATGAGCCCAATTCACTTTGCAACGAGGGGCAAAGCGGGTAGCTTGGTGCCTCAGGGGTCGTGAATTCTGTTCGAATTGACCCCTCTAGATTAATATTTCGCCATCTGGCAGAGTGTAACTGGGAAGAAGTTGAGAAAAAGTGTTCAGTTGGGGCGTGGTGGCCCGCGGAGGTGCCCTTGCTTTGGGGTTCTCTGCTTCCTGTGCGCATTCGTCTCCTCCCTGTTCGGCGCCAAGAGCGCCTCGGCGGATGCTCCGCTCCCCGCGATCAAAACCATGCCGATCGCAGCGCCTGCTGCCGTGCTCGGCATGACCAATCCCTATCTCATTGCAGCCGCCGCGAAGAAGCCTGAGGTGATCGGCTTCACGCTTTCACGAGACATTCGCGACCTGGCGGCGCACGTGGAGCGGCTCGCCCGCTTCGGCGTCGATCTGAACCAGCGCAAGCTTCCGCATACCGAGAAACTGCAGCTTCGCGTGAAGCCCCGCGGTGTTGGTGGCGTTCTTCAGATCTGTTATCGGCGCTAGCGCGTACCCACGGAGCTCGTGGCACGCCCCCGGCATCACATCGTCTTGGTTCCCGGTCTGTTCGGGTTCGCGCGGCTCGCTGGCTTTGACTATTTCATGCACGTCGAAGAGGCGCTTGCGAGCCGGCTCTTGGAACAGGGTGCGGACTGCGAATTCGTGCTCGTGTCCGCACCGCCCACCGGCTCCATCGTGCACCGCACGCAGGTGCTCATGGACACCATTCAGCGTAGCTGCGCGGACGACGCAGGGGCCATCCATCTCGTCGGGCATTCGACCGGTGGGCTCGATGTTCGGCTTCTGGCCTCGCCCTCGGCTTGGCCAGATCCCCCAGCCTGGTTTGATCGCGTGCGGACCGTCACCACGATCGCAACCCCCCATTATGGCACGCCGCTTGCGCATTTCTTCACGACCTTGGCGGGAACTCGGCTCCTCGAAGCGCTCTCGCTCCTTACGTACGTGACGCTACGCGCGGGCGGACCGCCGCTGACCATCCTGGCTCCGATCATCGCGGCCCTGGGTCGATTGGACCAGGCGCTCGGCATCGAGATCAAGCTGCTCGATCAGTCGACGAAGCTGCTTCTGAGCTTCCTCGGGGACGAGGGTCGGGCCGAGGTTCTCGACTGGTTTGATGGCATTCGTAGCGATCAGGGTGCCGTCATTCAACTCACACCGGAGTCGATGGACATCTTCAACGCCGGAGTCGAGGACAATCCCAAGCTTCGGTATGGCTGCGTCGTCACCCGGACCCCCCCACCTGCGCCGCTTCGAATCGTAGAGAATCTCCGGTCTCCTCTCAACGCGCTTTCGGCCGCGATCTTTACCCCGCTCTACATCGGTGCGGGGCGCACGTCGAAGGTTTATCCGCCGCCCAACCCCAAGCCCGAGGTTCGCGAAGTTATCGAAAAGAGTCTCGGACTGGCGCTCGAGCGCTCGTTCAACGACGGACTGGTCCCCACCACGAGCATGATCTGGGGCGAAATGCTGTGGGCAGGCACAGCCGATCACCTCGACGTCCTCGGCCACTTCCACGGCGGCCGCGGCTCATCCCACACCGATTGGCTCGTAAGCGGCGCCCGCTTCCGGGAAGACGACTTCGACGAGGTCATGGACGCCATCGCCGAGTCCCTGCTTCGCTAGAGGGTCTCAGTCTAGCCCGTACGCGTCCCGGTTCGCCGCCAAGTACGCAATGTAGTACTCGGCCGGTTGCTCGGATTCGACGTCCCCGGATTCCACGGCAGCGATGAGTTGCTTCATCAGGTCACCGAGGCGCTTCGAAGGCGGCACCCCGAACTCTTGCATGATCACGGTGCCCAAGCCCTTCGGCAGAGGAGCGACCTTGCTGTCTTCTTCCTGAAGATCGCGAATGTGCTTGGCCAGCAAGCTGATCTGGCGGACTCCACGCCGGCGCTTCTCGGGCCGCTTCGTCGTGATGTCCGCACGACTGAGGTCGAGCAGGTCACGAAGGCCTTCACCCATCTGCTTGTAGAATCGACGAACGGCGGCATCGGTCCAACTATCGTCGTACTGCGCCGCGCGAAGGTGGTGCAATATCAGGAAGTGAATCCGCTCGCGCTGCTCTCCTTCGAAGCCGAGGCGATCGGCGACACGCTTTCGAAACATCGCCGCGCCCACTTCCGCGTGGCCGTGAAACGAAACATTGCCGCGTTCATCGATCCGACGCGTCTTGGGTTTCCCTATGTCGTGCAGCAACGCGCCCCAGCGAACCTCGACACGCGGGACCGACTGCTTCACGACTTGCTTGGTGTGCTTCCAAACGTCTTTGTGACGCCACTCGTTGTCCCCGAAGCCAACCATGGCTGCGACTTCGGGTATCCATGCGTCGAGGCCGCCGACCGATTCGACCGCGTCCAGCCCCGGTTCCGGAAACTTTCCGCAGAGCAGCCTGTCCATCTGTTCGCGAAACACCGAGAGCGGCACTGCGCGCCACTCCGGGGGAGCAGGGCGGCTTCGATTCTGCTCGAGCAGCGCCGGGTCCTGCGCCACATCGGCGGCCCAGCTCAACGTTTCGATCGCCCGCTCGGGCGTCACCTCTCGTGCTACGGACATCGCTCAGCCTAGTATATCGTGGAGCGCCTGAACTAGGCGCCCGTTCTCTTCAGGGGTCCCAATGGTGATTCGAACACAGCTTCGAAGCCGCGAATCACCGCTCGAAAACTGCCGGACTGCGATCTCGCGCTCTAAGAGCGCCCCGCAGAGCGTGGGAACGTCGCCCGCATATCGGACGAGCAAGAAATTCGCCGCGCTCGGATAGCAGCGGAGCGCCTCGTACCGGCTGAGCTCGCCTCCGAGCCGCTCTCGCTCTGCGACGATGCTCGTGATGTGCTCTTCGAGCAGGGGCGCGAGATCGGTCAGTGCGAGCGTCCCGATGATTTGCGAGGCCGTATTCAGATTGAACGGCTGACGAACTTTCTCGAGCTCCGCGGAGAGCGCCTCGTCAATGCGGACCCAGCCGACACGGATCCCCGCAAAGCCGACCTTTGAAAGAGTCCCCAACAAGGCGCAGTGAGGCCGCTCCTCTGCAAACGTTGCAAACGACTGCCCGGAGTAGGCTCCATAGGCTTCGTCAATCACGTGCAAGGTGTCGGGAAATGCGTCGACGAGGCTTTCCACCTTGTCGCGCGAAAAGCAGTTGCCCGTGGGGTTGTTGGGGATGGCGTAGTAGACGAGGTTGGGTTGCGTCCGCTCCATTGCGTGGGCCATTGCATCCGCATCGAGATCCCAGTCCTCGTCTAGAGGTACGCCGAGCGGCTCCCAGCCGTGTACCTGGCTCGTCATTCGGTACATCACGAACGTCGGCTCCGGGACCAGGACGACGGGGCGTTTCGCGCCCGCGCGCGGCTTCGACATCGCCGTCGCCAACGAAGCGATGAGCTCATCGGAGCCCGCGCCGAGGACGTACTCATCAGCGCTTCCGCCCAGGCCGCGGGCGAGCGCCTCACGAAGTCGCGTCGCGCGACCATCCGGATAGCGGTGCATCTCGGTCGTGTGCAGGGCTGCGGCGATTCGGGCGCGCGCCTCGGGAGGTAGCGGAAACGGACTTTCGTTCGCGTCGAGCCTTACCTCGGGCGGTGCCGGAGGCGCCCGGTATGGGGAGAGCTGCGCGAGCTCGGGCCGCAAGAGGGTTCTGAGAGATTGGATCGACATGCGCCTCACCGGTCGGGCGGAGTCATTGCACGCCAGAGGCCGCTGTAAAGCGGCCAAGGAGAAGGAGGTCGATCAGTGCAGAACCAGGTCAGCCTGTTGCCGCGCCTCGGCCAGTGCTTCGCTGACGACACGGGCATCCTTTGCGTCCGGCCTGGCTTCCAAATACGCGGCCAGATCCTCCGAGGCGGCTCCGTAGGTACGAAGGGCGTGGGCCAAAAGACCGCGATCGCGGCGGTGCTCGGGCGCCTGCGTGAGCTCGACCAGATGGTCGCAGGCGAGCATGGCCCGCGCATAGTCCCCCTGACGTCGATGCGCGTTCTTGAGATTCGCGAGCATGCGGATCGTGATTGTCAGGCAGTCCACGGGCTCGAGGTAGCTCGGATGCAAGGCCATCTCCGCGCCAAGGAACTCCGCTGCAAGCCTTCGCAAACCTTGACCGTCGAGCAACTCGCCTCTGTGGAAGGGATCCTGATAGACGCCGTCTGACCCGCCGACCCGAACCAAGAAGTGCCCCGGGAATCCCACGCCTTCGACATCCATCCCCGCGCGCTCGCCGACTGCCATCGTGAGCACTGAAAGTGAAATCGGAATCCCTTTGCGGCGAATCATCACTTTGTCGAGGTAGCTATTGTATGGGTTGTAATAGTCTTCCCGCTCGCCTTCGAAGCCCAGCTCTTCGAAGAGCAGCTCGGCGAGGATCCGCCCGTCGCGCTCTGGGTTCGAGCGCAGTCCGCGGCGAATCAGCGCTTCGGCTCCAAGGCCATCGAGGCTGCGCCGCATCGCGTGCTCGTCGAGGAGGGGGCTGGCCTCTTTGGCGATGAGAATGGCAACGTCCTCGACCCGTGCGTTGGGACGTTGAAGCACTGACACCAAGGGATCTCCACTCGCCACTTTTCTAACCTTGCGTTGAAGTAGACTGACCCATCGAGCGCTGATGTCGAGCCGAGCGCTGTGCTACACCGACTTCGATCCCAAGCCTATGTCCTGTTCGAATGCTTGACGAATTTCTGCACACATTGGAACACGGTCCGGTGTACTGGGCGTATGCCCTCGTCGCAGCCGCGGCTGCGGTCGAGTATGTCTTTCCGCCCATCCCAGGAGACACCGTCGCGCTTTTCGCCGTGGCCCTCGCGGTTCGCGCGCAATTGCATTGGGCTTTCGTATACCTAGCGATGACCGCGGGTGCGCTTCTCGGTGGCGTTGCGGCCTGGGGCTTTGGTGTCTGGCTCGCGAATCACGAAGACAGCTGGCCCTCGTTCTTGAAAACTCCGGGCGCAACGCGGGCTCTCGACGCAGTGCGTCGAGGCTATGCACGACATGGCGCGATGTACCTCGCCGCCAATCGCTTCCTGCCCGCGCTCCGCGCCTTCTTCTTCGTCGGCGCCGGCTTGTCGAGGATGAACGCCGCGCCGGTGCTTCTCTACGGAGGAATCTCCGCCGCGGTTTGGAACGCCATACTGATGGCCGCAGGCTATGCAATCGGCAACAACTGGGACGTCCTCCGGGACGTAGCGCAAAGATACGCCGCAGCCACCTTGATCCTCGTCGTCATCACGGTGGCCGGTGTCGTTGCCCGCTTCATCTGGGACAGCCGACGCGCCTAGCGCCGGCCGCTCTTGCTCCCCGAATCGGACCTCACCATCGAGCGCACGAGCTCGCGATTCATCCGGGCAATCCATCGCAGGCTCACGCCTTTGGGACACGCCGCTTCGCACTCGCCGTGGTTGGTGCAGCCGCCGAAACCCTCGGCGTCCATCTGCGCGACCATCTTGCGAGCGCGGTCCTGACGCTCCGCCTGCCCCTGCGGGAGCAACGACAGGTGAGAGATCTTCGCAGCGGTAAAGAGGCTGGCCGAGGCATTGGGACACGCTGCGACGCAGGCACCGCACCCGATACATTCGGCCGCATCCATCGCTTGATCCGCGATCGCTTTCGCGATCGGCATCTCGTTGGCCTCCGATGCGCTTCCAGTTCGGATCGAAATGTAGCCACCTGCCTGGATGATCCGGTCCAAGGCGGACCGGTCGACCACCAGGTCCTTCACGACGGGAAAGCCGCTCGCTCGCCAAGGCTCGAGCCAAACCTCGTCGCCGTTCTTGAACTGCCGCATGTGAAGCTGACAGGCAGTCGTCAGCTTCTGTGGGCCATGCGCGACGCCGTTGATCACCATCCCACAGCTGCCGCAGATGCCCTCGCGGCAATCGTGGTCAAAGGCGATCGGTGACCTGTCTCTCTCGATCAAGTCTTCGTTCACGACGTCGAGCATCTCGAGAAACGACATGTGCGTGGAAATGCCGTTCGCCTGATGGGTCTCGAAGCGGCCTGCGTCGGTGGGGCCGTCTTGGCGCCACACGTGAAGGGTCAGATTCAGTAGTTCTTCGCTCATCGATAGGCCCCTTACTTGTAGCTCCGCTTGCTGGGCTTGACGTATTCGAAGGTCAGTGGTTCTTTGTGGAGCCGCGGCTCGCCGGGGTTTCCGGTCCACTCCCAGGCCGAGACGTACGTGAAGTGTTCGTCATCACGGAGCGCTTCTCCGTTCTCCTCGTATTCTTCGCGAAAGTGACCGCCACAGCTTTCCTCACGCTGCAAGGCATCGATACACATCAGCTCGCCGAGCTCGAAGAAGTCGGCGACGCGGCCAGCGCGTTCGAGCGTCTGGTTCAGCTCCGCGCCGCTTCCCACGATTTTCACTTCGCGCCAGAACTGGTCGCGCAGCTTTGGAATCTCACGCAGGGCTTCTTCGAGGCCCTCTTTGCTCCGCGACATGCCGCATTTGGTCCAGATGATTCGGCCGAGCTTGCGGTGGAAGTGCTCCGGTGCGTGCTTGGGCTCCGGTGCGTTCATGAGCTTGTGGATTCGCTCCTCGACCGCGCCGACTGCCTTCGTTACATCCGGATGGTCTTCCGCGAGCGGGGGCAGGGTGCGGACCTCACCCAAGTAGTTGCCTACCGTGAACGGCAGCACGAAGTAGCCGTCGGCCAGGCCCTGCATCAGCGCTGAGGCGCCAAGGCGGTTCGCGCCATGGTCGGAGAAGTTCGCTTCGCCGCCCGAAAAGAGCCCCGGGATCGTGGTCTGCAAGTTGTAGTCCACCCAAAGCCCGCCCATCGTGTAGTGGGTCGCGGGGTAGATGCGCATCGGCGTCTTGTACGGGCTATCGCCCGCGATGCGCTCGTACATCTCGAAGAGGTTCCCGTATCGCTCCCGAATCGTCTGCTCGCCCAGCCGGTTGATGGCATCGCTGAAATCGAGATAAACACCGCGCCGTTCGCCGTCGACCTCCAAGCCTACGCCGAGGCCTTCGTTTGTGACGTAGAGGGCGTTGCGCGACGCCACGTCCCGGGGGACGAGGTTACCAAACGCAGGGTAGCGCTCCTCGAGATAGTAGTAGCGGTCCTCCTCGGGAATCTCCTCGGGACGTTTCGTGACGTCTTCCTTCTTTCGAGGGACCCAAACACGTCCGTCATTTCGAAGCGACTCGCTCATGAGCGTCAGCTTCGACTGGTAGCTACCGGACTGCGGGATGCAGGTCGGATGGATCTGCGTGTAACAGGGGTTCGCAAACGCCGCGCCGTGGCGGTGCGCGCGCCATACCGCCATGCAGTTGCAGCCCTTGGCGTTGGTCGACAGGTAGAAGACATTGCCGTACCCGCCGGTGCACAGGACCACCATGTCGGCGATGTGCGGGCTGATCTTGCCGGTCTTCAAGCAGCGCGTCACGATGCCACGTGCGCGACCATCGTGAACGATCAGGTCGAGCATCTCGGTTCGCGGCAGCATCTCGACGGTGCCCTCTTCGATCTGACGGGAGAGCGCCTGATACGCACCGAGAAGCAGCTGCTGACCCGTCTGCCCTCGCGCATAGAAGGTCCGGGAAACCTGGGCCCCCCCAAACGAACGGTTTGCAAGAAGGCCACCGTACTCGCGTGCGAACGGGACGCCTTGAGCAACGGCCTGGTCGATGATGTTGACGCTGAGCTGCGCGAGCCGGTACACGTTCGACTCGCGGGAGCGGAAATCCCCGCCCTTTACCGTGTCGTAGAACAGCCTGTAAACGCTGTCGCCGTCATTCTGGTAGTCCTTCGCGGCGTTAATTCCACCCTGCGCGGCAATGCTGTGCGCGCGACGCGGGCTGTCCTGGTAGCAAAAGCACTTGACGTTGTAGCCCATCTCCCCGAGCGAGGCGGCCGCTGCGCCACCGGCGAGGCCGCTGCCCACGACGATGATTGTGTACTTGCGGCGGTTGGCCGGCGCGACGAGCTTGCTCGACTCTTTGTGTTTTTCCCAGCGATGTTCGATGGGACCGGTCGGTTCGTTCGATCGAAGTTGCATGAAGACCCTTATAAGGTGACGAAACCAGCGAGCACCGAAATCGGAAACGACAGGTTACCGAGGGTGATCGCGGCGGAAATCGCGATTGCCGCATCGCGGCGGTAGGCATTGTATCGCGGATGGTTGGCGCCCAGTGTTTGGGCCGCGCTGAAGATGCCGTGAAAGATGTGAACGCCAAGGGCGATGTTGCCCGTGATGTACACAGCTGCGATCCAAGGGTTTTGAAAGCCTTCGACCACGTTTCGATAGACCTCTCCCGGGTGCGCCGGAAGAATCGTGAAATGCAGCAGGTGGTACACCACGAAAAGCAAGAGAATCGGGCCCGACCAGTACATCGTTCGTGCCGCATAGTCGGTCGCCATGTCTTGGCGCTTCTTGTAACGCGAACCGCGCGCCTTCAGGTTCCGCGACCAGAGTGAGAACGCCGACACGATGTGAGCCCCAAACGCGAAGAGGAGAAGCAATCGCGTACCCCACAAAACCGGGGTCAGGCTTTGGAGGAGGTGAGCGTAGCCATCGAGCGCTTCCTGGCCGCGGTAGAGGTTCAGGTTGCCCAGGAAGTGGCCAATCACGAAACCGACGATGATGAGCCCAGACAAGGCCATGACCACTTTCTTTCCGATGGTCGTTTGATGCAGCGTTAGGGCTCGTTGCATGGGTTCTCCTCTGTGCCCTGCGCGGCGGGCGGCCGATTCATACATCCACCGGCCGCCGCTTGCCAGAGGCGGGCCGAAAGACACGGGCGTTTCAGTTCTCCGTGGGGTCGTAGTACTCGACAAATTCTCCGCGGAACGTTTTGAGAACCGTGACCCCGTCCTTTGCGCTTACTATGTAATTGGGCCCAATCGGCACTTTGCCAAGGCCGCCCGGGGTATCGACGATGAGTTTTGGGAGCGCAATCCCGCTTAGGCGTCCTTGAAGGGCCGCCATCAGCTCCACCCCGCGATGCAATGGCGTTCGCAGGTGCCCGGTGCCACCGACAGGGTCCATCTGCAGGAGATAATAGGGTCGAACCCGAGAACGGACCAGGCGTCGAAAAAGCGCCTCGAGCGTATCGGTTTCGTCGTTGACGCCGCGAAGCAGCACGGTCTGATTCATCACCGGCAAGCCCGCGTCCGCGAGACGCGCGCACGCGACTCGAGCGTCCTCCGTGAGCTCCCTTGGGTGGTTGAAATGGGTCATGACCCAGGTTCGCTCGTGGCTTTCGCGAATTGCGCCGCAGAGCTCGTCCGTGATGCGCTGGGGGAGGGTGACGGGCGCCCGAGTGGCGAGCCGCACGTAGTCGACGTGCTCGATGTCTCGGATTCGCCGCAGCAATCGGGCGATTCGCTCTGTGGACATCAGGCAAGGGTCGCCGCCCGAGAGGATGACGTCATGAATCTCGGGGTGAGCCTCGAGCCAGGCGAACGCGGGCTCGAGCGCCGCCATGGAGCGAGCTCCACCACCATCTCCAACGAGCCGGGATCGCGTGCAGAAGCGGCAGTACACCCCGCAGCGATCGGTGGCGATCAGCAGAACACGGTCTGGATAGCGCTGAATCAAATGAGGGGCGACTTCGTGGGCCTCCTCGCCGAGCGGGTCCCGCAGGTCCCCCTTGGTCGCGATCGCCTCTTCGGCTCGGGGAATGCACTGCCGGCGAATGGGGCACGCGGGGTCAGTCGCGTGACACAGCGCGAGATAGTACGGGGTGATCGAAATGGGCAGCCCGGCAGCCTCCGCTCGGCTGGCTCCGATTCGCTCGGCATCGGTCAAGATCAGCGCTTTGTCGAGAGCTTGTAAATTCGTTACTGCGTGCTGCGATTGCCAACGCCAGTCGTTCCATGCAGGCTCTTCCGAACCCGAGGATTCGCGAAAATCTAGCGGCAACGAGCGCACGATGTGCAGCTTAGTGGCTGTACTCCGCGCGGCAACTGGCCCTAGGTCTGGACACCGCCGGAAAACATGGTCATATGGCATGGTCGGAGCTTGCCTAATCGGCGTTTTGCTCCCATTGGCTAAAGACGAAAACGGAGAGATTATGGCGACCGCAGACCCCCGTCCCTTCGACGTCGAGTACATCGAGAATCCGAGCCAACCCGAGCTGCGTAAGCTTGCGCTTGCACACACCCCGTGCGTTCAAAAGACCGCCGTCGGCAGCATCAACAAAGTCACGCGCAACAAAGCGCGCATGGCGAAGTATACGTACATCATCGACACCGAAGATCGGTGGAGCCATCAGATTATCGATCCGGCGAAGGCCCGTGGTTTGATCGAGCGGCAGGCAAAGTACATCGCTGAGAAGGGCAAGCTCATCGCCATCGATGGGTACTCCGGTCTAGGCAACGGCGCGTTTGGCACGACCTGGCTCTACACGCTCGAAGGCTCGAACATCGCGGGCATGCAGCAAATCCTCGCGTTTCCGCGTTCCGACGTGGAGAGCGAAGCGCAGTTGGCGCAGCCGTTCCATCCGACGTTTCGTCTAATTTACACCCCTGACCTGATGCTCGACGACATGCCGGGCCGTCAGGCGATCATCGTCGACATGGCGAACTGGACGACGTACGTCATCGGCGCGGACTACTTCGGCGAGTCGAAGAAGGGTGTCCTTCGGATGCTCAACCATTTCGTTTATGAAAAGGGCGGATTGGTTCTCCATGCGGGTGCCAAAGCGGTCACGGCGACCAGTGGTGAGACCGTCACCATGACGATCATGGGGCTCTCGGGCACCGGCAAGACCACGACGACGTTCTCGAAGCAGGGTGACCTCACCGAGCCGATCCAGGACGACATGGTGACCCTCTGGCCGCATGGCGCGTTGACGATCACCGAAAACGGATGCTTCGCCAAGACCGACGGCCTGTCGCTCGAGACGGAGCCGGTTTTGTACGAAGCAACGATCGGTCCCGAAGCCTGGGTCGAAAACGTTTTTCTCGAAGCTGATGGCTCGTTTCACTTCACCAAGGGCGTGCTGTCCACCGAGGAGGTCCGCCGGCTACGTGACATCTTGATTGCGACCGGCGCGGACGCCGCCAAGGTCGACCAGTACACCGCCGGTGAAGTGAAAATCGACGAGTTGGTCGACAGCCATGGCATTCCTGCCGACGGCTGGGATTTCGTCGTCTGGACTCAGAACGGCCGCTCGATCGTTCCGCTGAGCTCCATTCCCGACGCTGCGGACCTCCAGCGCATCCCCGAAGTGAAGTCGATGGGGATCCTCAATCGCGATGAGGGCTACGACGCAGCAACGCCGGGCATCGTCCGTTTCACGTCCCCGGAGCAAGCGGCCGGCTACTTCATGCTCGGCGAGACCTCGAAGACCAGCGCGGCGGGCAAGGAGCGCGGCAAAACGCGCTCGCCATTCACCCAGCCCTTCTTCCCGGCGAAACACGGGCTTCAGGCCAAGCGTTTTGCCGAGCTCGCCGCGACGATGCCCGGTGTCACCATGTGGCTGATGAACACCGGCTACATCGGCGGCGAGGCCAACGACGTCAAAGAGGGCAAGGCGCTCAACATCAAGATTGCACATTCGAGCGCGATGCTCGAGGCGCTCTTGAGCGAAAAGATCAAGTGGAAGAAGGATCCGGACTTCGGCTACGAGATTGTCGATGTCGATGCCCCCGAGAATGCAAACCTCGTCGAAAAGGTCCCGCCCGAGATCCTCAACCCGCAGCGCTTCTACGACGCTCGCGGAAGGCACAGCGACTACGAGCAGTGGGTCAGCCACATGAAGGAAGCCCGCACCGAGTTCCTCAAGAAGTTCGACGTTGCGGACGCCATCATCGCGGCGACGATGAACTGAGGCCGCTCCGCTCCGCAGGTTTTGCGGGGCCGTCGATGAGTTGTGGTAACAGGCATGGGCGTGAAGCGATTCGCGCCTGTGTTCGTTCTGCTGTGCTCGCTAGGGGTACTGGGCTTCGCGCATCCGGCCTCGGCCGATGCCGACCTCGTCGCGTTCGACGGCGTTTTTGGTGGCACCGTGTCCAAGTTCGCCGGCCAACGGAAGTGGCAGCCGAGCCTGTGGTTGGATGGCTCCTATGGCGTCGCGGGGCCGCTGCATCTGGGCGCCTACTTTCAATGGATCGGCCGATCCTGGCCCCTCGACAATCCTGGCTTTGGCGGCGGCGCGATGATCGCACTGCGCGGAAACATCAAGAACCTGCGGCTTTCGGGCGCGTTCACCGGCGGCTACCTCGGTGTCCCGCTGCCGACCTATGTCGAAGGCTCCGGGACGATCGGGGCGTTTGTTGGGATCGGCTACGGCTTCCTGTCCTGGATGGGGCTCGAAGTACGCGGCCGCTGGGCAAGGTACTTCAAAATGCCACCCGACGCTCCGAACCACGCCTGGAGCATCGAGGCCGGGTTCAGCTTCTTCATCGACTGATCGCCGGGCCCTGCTATCGATGCTGGAGGTTCTCTACGGCGTGCCGGGCGCGCTCGGCCGCGTCGGGGTCTTTCTTTTCAGTGGCTTTGATGTACCGCTCGAAGGTCGCGATCGCCGACTTGGTTTGACCGAGTTTTTCGTAGCACGACGCCAAGTCAAACAGCAGGTCGGGCGGCCCGCCGTCGCCCAGCTCGAGCGCCTTGATGTAGATCGGGATGGCTTCTTGGTACCGCTTGGCGCCGCGGTACGCGATCGCGAGGTTGCGGGTGACCTCCACATCGTACGGGTCGACGGCAAGCGCTTGCTCGAGCGCTTTGATCGCGGCGTCATAGCGTTGGGCCTTGCGAAGCGCCACGCCGAGATTGTTGAGCAGACGCGGGTCGTTTGGGATGACCTTCAGCGCACGTTGGTAGGTCGCGATCGCGGCGTTGTTGTCGTTCGACTTTCGATAGGCCACGCCGAGGTTGAGCCAGTGGTTGCTGTGTTTCGGTTCGAGCTCGGTCGCCGTCTTCAAGAATTTGACGGCCTCCTTGGGCCGGTCGAGCCGCAGCAGGACGGCGCCCGCCAGGCCGAAGGACCTGCCGTCCTTGGGCTCGAGCGCGATCGCGCTTTTGAACGACCTCAGGGCGTCTTCGTAGCGGTCGAGCCGCCGCAGGATCGAGCCGCGCGTGAAATGCCCCTGCGCGGAGCTTGGGCGAGCCGCCACCGCGAGGTCGATTTCAGCGAGCGCCTCTTCGTAGCGCCCCTCCGCCCGGAGCGTTTTCGCGAGCCGGTAGTGAGCGTCGGCCTCATCCGCCAAGGCAAAGGGCGTCATGAGCCACATCGCGCACGCCAAAGCCACCCCGATCCACCGCACGAGGACAGAATAGCATGAGATGGCGCTCAGAGGCCGGTGTACAAGACACCGATCGCCGTTCGGAATACCGGCGGCATCAAGCGGTCGAACAGAACCCAGGCGATGATCAGGCCCATCAGCGCGCCGCCCCCTGAAAACATCCCGAACCATTTTTTCCGCATTCGGTCGTTGAGGACGATCGGCACGATCGCGTAGCCGTCCAGGGGCGGTAGGGGGATCAGATTGAAGCAGCCGAGAATCAAGTTGATCGAGAACAGTACGCTCAAAAAGAGCGCCAGCCCCTGCGCAACGCCTGCGGGCGCCACCGCGAGGGTTTCGAGGCTCAGGCCGCCGGCGGGCAGCGTGAAGTAGCCGGCCGAGATTCCAATGCGCATGGCCAGCGCGGCAAGCAAGGCCAGGATGAAATTCGCCGCTGGACCGGCGGCAGCCATCCCCGCAGCTCGCCTCGGGTGTCGACTGGCCCAATTGGGATCGTAAGGCGCGCTGGCCCAACCGATCATCCAGCCGCCCCCCTGCAAGAGGAACGACAGGATCGGGACCACGATCGCGCCGAAGGGCTCCCTGCGAATGTGCGGCAAGGGATCAAGCGTCACCTGCGCCGCCGCGGTCGAGTCACCGCCGACCTTGCCGGCGAGCGCGTGCGCCGCCTCGTGGCAGGTTAGCGAGAGCAGGAACGCGGCAAGCCAGAGAGGGAGCTTGGCAAGAAGGTGAAGGTCCATCGGTCGGGCGGAGCCTACTATGAAAACCCCGGCCTGCTACATTCGTTCGATGCAGCGCATCATCGCCTTGTTCGACATCGACGGAACACTCTTGCGCGCCGGTGGCGCCGGCCGGCGTGCGGTCGAGCTTGCGCTGGGCGAAGTGCTTGATGAAATCGCTGGGCTCGATGAGGAAGTGAGCTTGCAATCGGTCGAGTTTGCAGGGCGCACCGATCCATGGATCGTGCGCGCGGCGCTCATGCAATATGGCGTGGCTGCTGACGAAGCGATGATTCGCGACGTTCTCCAGCGCTACATCGCGCATCTGCCACGCGAGCTCGAGCGCGCGAGCGCGTTTGAAGTCCTGCCCGGTGTTCTTTCCCTGCTCGCCGAGCTCAGCGATCGGGACGACCTCGTCTTGGGTCTCGGGACCGGGAATACCGAGCCCGCTGCCTATGCGAAGCTCGCGCGAGGTGGTCTTGATTCGTTCTTCGCATTCGGAGGCTTTGGTTCCGACCACGCCGAGCGTCCCGAGCTTCTGCGAACTGCGCTCCACCGAGGTCTAGAGCGAACCGGTGCCCAGATGGAGGACGCTCGAGTGGTCGTGATCGGCGACACCCCACATGACGTTGCGGCGGCCCGCGCGATCGGAGCCCACTGCGTTGCGGTGAGCACGGGTGGCTACGAGGCCTCGGCGTTGCACGCCGCCGGTGCATCCGTCGTGGTGTCCGACCTGCGGGCCTCCGCGGTCCGCTTGGCCTTCGATCGAGGCGCCTCGGACTAGCGGACCCGGGCCTTGTCGAGAAGCTCGCGTGTAACCATTTGCCCGCCCGTGCAATACTTCCGAGATGAATGCGCAGTCGAAGCCTTGGTATGCACGCTGGTGGGCGATTGCGCTCCTGATCGTGCTCGTCATCGGTGTGACCGGGATCTTGACGGTCAAGGCGCTCGGCATGCGCTCGATCGAGGTCGATGCCGAACCTTTCGCGCAAGAGCCGGGCGACTTCGACTACAGCTGGTGGAACGCCGCGCTCGGCCGCTGGGTGCAAGCAGAGGGTGTCGACTACGACGCGGTGCGAGCCGACGAGGCCGAGCTCCGGCGCTTCATCGCGACGCTAGGAACGACTGGCCCGCGGACGACTCCGGAGCGTTTTACGACCGACCCCGAGCGCCTCAGCTACTACATCAACGCCTACAACGCGCTCGTCGTACTTGCGGTTGTGGACAACTGGCCGATCGACACGGTGCACGACGTTCACGGCTGGTTGGACCCGAGGGCAGGGTTCGGGTTCTTCTACGGGCTTCGATTGCCGCTCGACGGCGGTGAGATCAATCTCTACGACCTCGAAAACGAGCGGATCCGCGGGTTTGTCGACGCTCGCATTCATGCGGCGATCAACTGCGCGTCGAAGTCGTGCCCCGCGCTCATGCCCTTCGCCTTCGAACCGGCGCGGCTCGACGCGCAGCTAGACGCCGTGACGCGGGCATTCTGTTCGAGCCCGGTCCACGTGCGCGTCGACGACCAGGCCGAGGAGATTCAGCTATCGGCGATCTTCGATTGGTACAAGCCGGATTTCGAGGAGCACGCGCGGCGCCTGGGCCGTCCAGCGACGATCGAGGATTTCATCATGGCGTTCGCCACGCCGGAGGTCGGAGCCGAGCTCGCCCGGGCCCATGGCGCGAAGTTCGACGTCGTTTTTCAGCCCTACGACTGGGCGCTCAATCGCCTCTGAGCCCATCGGATTACACAAAAATACGGCAGAACTCGACGAGAAGTGCCATAGGCTATTAAGCTTTATGAATGATTCGGGGGGATCAACGAGCGGGATGAAACGCCTTGCTTCAGTGTTGTTTGTGCTAGCGGGGGCGTTGGGGGGTGCCGGCTGTGTGGGGAGCCTCGCGGACCCAGACGCCTTCATCGACGGGGGCACGATTCCCAAAGACGCCCAGACGGTGTTCGCTGATAGCTGTGCCACGATTGGATGTCACGACGACGTCACCACGGCGTCGAATCTCAACCTGCTGTCGCCTGGGGTCGAGAGTCGCGTGTTGAACGTCAACGCGACCGGGATCGGCTGTGAAGGCAGGATCCTGGTCGTGGCGGGCGATCCGAACGGCAGTTACCTCTTCGACAAGATTCTGGGGACGATTGGCATCTGTGGTTCGCGAATGCCGCTCTTGAGCATCCTCCCGGACGGTGACGTCGAGGTGATTCGGGAGTGGATCATCGAGTTGGGTGGTTCCGGCCAAGGAACGCCAGACGGGGGATAGTGGATGCGAATCTTGCGCTTCGGCGCGATGACACTGTTGTTGGGGTTGTGTTCGTCGGCAGGACTTGCCTCCGCCGATGAGGGCCGGGTTGCGCTGCTGCCGTTCCAGGGTGCCCAGGCGGCCAAGGTCCGCCAGAACGTCCAGAAAGGTTTGGCTTCGTCGGAGGTCGACCTCGTTTCACTCAAACGAGTCACTGCCGTCGTAAGGAGCACGAAGGGCTACGCGAAGCAGGCTGCCAAGCTCGACGCCAGCACGCTCGTGCGAACGCGCGTTCGGCGTGTCGAAGGGCGATGGGTCGGTGACACCGAAGTGCGAAACGCCAATGGACAGCGGGTCGAGAAGTTTCGTAGCACCTCGTCGAGCTTAACGCGCCTTTCCAATCGTATCGTCGCTGGCCTGATGAAGACCGGACGGATGCCACTGGCGGGCGCTGCCGGAGCCGCGGCTTCCGCTACCAACCCGGAACCCGAGACGCCTGCGCCGACCCAGCCACGGCTCGTCATCAGGCGCTTCAGCGGCGCGCAGGCAGGCAAAATTAGGGGCGCTACGGTGCGCGGGCTTCGCCCGGAATCGGTCGAAATGTTTCCGAACAAGCAGTTTGAAGCGAAGGCCAAGAACATGGGCGTCAACCTCAAGGCCGAAGGCGGACACGTCGCCCCGGCTTCCGCTCTCGCCGTAAGCGGGCTCATCGACGGAGACGTGCTGTACGAGGACCGTGTTTGGTCCGCGTACATCCGATTGGTCGACGGCGACAGCGCCAAGGTGGTCAGCCAGCACTACTACGATGCCAGCACGTCGGCGGCCCTGGCCAAGTCCGTGCAGGCGAATATCGGGGCTGACTTCCGTAAGGACATCAAAAAGCTCGGTGTCGCCGTTCCCGGTGATGCGGTGGCCGCGCCCATCGCTGCGGCGACTCCAACTGTTGGCGAGTCGACCGAATCGAAACAGCAAGAGAAAGACGAGCCCAAGCCGAAGGTTAAGTCGAAGCGACGGAAAGGGGATCGCCCCGCTGCGGTCGACATCGAGCTTGATTTCCGTGTCGTGCATCGCACCTTCAACTACAACGATGACCTTCGCGGGGACTTGCGCGATTACAAGCTCACCGCCGGTCCAGGCGTAGGCATCAAGTTTCAGTACTTCCCTGGCGCGCATTTCACGGCCGGCGTTGGAGCGCAGTTCGGGATCGACTTCGAATGGGAGCGCTTATTCAAGATCGACTCGACCCGAGCCGATGGCGCGACTTTTCCGACGGAGTCTCAGCAATTCCTCATTGGCCTTCGTTGGCGCTACCCGAAGGGGCGCTGGGAGCCGTCGATCGTGATCGACTACGGTGTTCACCGGTTTAGCTTCGGCTTGTCGGGCCCACCCGTGCCAGGCGAAGACAACACCGCGGGCATCCCCAGCGTGAAGTACGAATTCGTTCGAGTGGGCGGAGGCTTTCGGGTCGAAATCGGGAAGAAGCATCTCTTCATTCTGGCCGCGAGCGTCGCCTTCCGTGGAACCTTCGCAGTCGGAGGGATTGGCACGAACGTCTGGTTCCCGGAGGCCACGGCAAACGGCATGGATGCGCTGCTGATGATGGGCTTTGCGCTTCCGAAGGGCTTTGAGGTCCGGCTCAGCGGCGATTATCGCCGCTACGGCTTCGACCTGAACCCCGTTCCGCCCGATCCGCCATACGTCGCAGGAGGCGCGCTCGACCAGTACTTTGGCGGCGCGCTGGGCGTGGCTTGGCGTTACTAGCTCGGGCGGGGTGCACGAAGTACCGCTACGCAACATTGCGGGGTAGACTAGTCGAATGATTCGCGCATGGGCTGTCTGCGCCGCTTCGATGCTGGTCTTCGGTTGCCAGAGCGGAGAAGAGCCGGTTCGCGGCGCGCGCAAGCGTGTCATTCAAGCGCCCATTTCTTCACTGCCGCCGGCACCTGCCCGAGTGCCACGCGACATGCCCTCGCCGCCCGAGGTCGTGCCGGTGCTGGTAGGGACAACGACGAATGAAACGGTGGAACGCGATTTAGGATCCGAGCTGAAGGTAGCCGTGGGTTTGCCGACGGATTGCGTCCGGGATTTCACGTCGAGCAGCGCCAAGACGATTCGCATCAGCGTCAGCGCGATCGTACGCCCCACCGGAATGTGCATCGAGCCTAAGGCGTACGGCGCCGGCCTTTCCTCAGCCGCCCTCAAGTGCATCGAGCGGCGCCTCGGCACCGTGGTATTGAAACCGCTCGAGGATACGACCCAGTCGAAGACGGCGTCCGCAGTCATCGAAATCAACTATGAACCTCCGGTCGTCGTCGAGGCCGATCCGGCGACGCCCGCGCCAGAGCTCAAGAACGTCGTAGAATCCATGCCCAAGCGACCAACTATCCCGCTGATCGGCCAAGGTGGTCCCGGCGTACCGATTGAGGATCCATTCCGAGGTTGGCTCGAAGGTGGCAACGTGAAGCACCCCGACGGACCGAAAACGAAGAAGGTCAGCGGTCCGAAGCCTCGCCCCATCGATGGATACGAAATCGATGAAAACGCTCAGGAGTGGCGCTGACGCCGCCTAACCCGGGCGCTCGCGCTTTGCGAACCACTGCCGGTAGCTCTGCATCCGCGACTGCTGCCCCTGCGACGCGCGTCGTGTGCAGGTCGACCTCTCGTCGGAGCCCTCTGGGGCCCCCCAGCGAATCTCCACGCAATCGTTGGGATTGTATGCGAGCTCCATCGCCTTTTTGCGAGCGAGTAGATCCGCCAGTGTGAGACTCCAGGCAGTTCCATCCGAGCGGCGGTACTCGAACGACCGCTTCTCGAGCTCGGTCTGAAGCGCCACGCGCACCTCCTCGACCGCCGCGTCACGATCCGCGCTGAGAATTCCGAAGCGCTCCGGATGGGACGACACGCTGTCAGGGAATGACACGACTGCGTCGATGCTGATCAGCAAGCGCATGTCCCGCGACGGCGTCGAGTAGTCCTCCCAGGGGCCGGTGGTCAGAAACAGAGCAGCGCCGTGTGGCATGTCGATCTGGGCGTAGCCTTGGGCCTTCATGAAGTCTTCGCCGTTTTGGACGGAGCTCAGGCGTCGCAGAACCGATTCCTCGAGGGCGTCGACCAGGCTGGTCTGCATGCGCACCGGGTCGAGGGCGCGCGGGTTGATCATGCCCTCCATCGCGGCGTAAAAGTCGTCGGCGCTGCCTTTGTACTGGGCGTCGGACCAGGCCCGGATTCCGCCGGCTTTGCGGAGCTCGTCGTTGGTCGCGATGCGCCAGGGTTGAGGGGCCGCGTCAGTGTCAGCGCCAGTGTCAGTGCCAGTGTCAGTGTCAGTGTCAGCGCCAGCGTCAGTGCCAGCGTCAGTGCCAGGGTCAGTGCCAGGGACACGACTCGGCGCGTATCGTACGGGTCGCCAGCCTTTGAATCCTGCGCCGACGAGCTCGGTCTTGGGGGTGAACAGGAAGGAGCCGCGCCAGAAGCGACGGCGTCCGACGGTGCCGTCCGGCTGTGCGTCGGCACCGATCAGTACCCCGTAGTCGCTGACGCCCTGCGGCTTCCAGCGCGCGACGACCAAGACGTGGCCGTACGGGTCGGCGAATACGGTGCCCGGCCGCATGGCGCGCCGGCTCAAGCGCAGCGGGTAGAGATCGGTTTGGTCGTCATCAGGCAGGGTGCGCGGACTCGACGAGTGAACGGTGCCGGCCATTCGGCGTACGAGCCTCCGAAACGCGCCGACATCGTCCGCGTCCGGAACGGGGTCGAGATTGCTCAGCACCGTGGGCCCACAAACCGGCGGCGTGTCTTTTCGGCCACGCGTACATTCGCGATAGACGAACGGGAGCTGAAGCTTCCATGCGAAGTACGCGCGCAAGAAGTAGGGCAGGTCCGCGCAGTCGGGCTCGAGGTCGAGCCTCGCGTCCTCTCCAACCGAGCGATAGTCGTAGAGCAGATTGCGATCACGCACGCCGATCAGCTCTTGGAGTCGAGACCAGGTGACGTCGTCGCCGTCCGGCTCACGAAAAAGCTGCTCGACAAATGCGGCGAAGAGATTCTCGGTATCCCGCTCCCACTTCCAGCTCGGCTCCCAGGCTGGGCTACCGGAGCTGCGTCTTGCCGGTGATGCTGGATGCTTTGCAACCGCGATGGACTCGCAGGCGCGCACGAGATCGCCGTCGGCAAAGACGGCGGTCCATCGGCCTGCTTCCGGTTTGGGCACCTCGACCCACCGGCTGTACGGCGGTCCATCGAGAACGTGCTCGGCTGGAGTCACTCGCGAGCCGTCTGGCGCAAAGAGAACGAGCGAGGAGAGACCAGGGTCCCGCTCGCCGGTGACGATGACGCGAAGGGGCCTCGAGGCATCCGGCCGCTGCGGCGATCGAAAGATCGCCGTTTGCTCGCTGTCGGCGCATCGTCCTTGCGGGACGGATACGGGCGCGTTCGGACGAAGCTCCGCGTCCGCGATCAGCGCCGGCCCGGGCGTCTTGCCCAACACCGTGATGTGGGTGATTCGGCTCAAGAAATCTCGGCGGGAGCTTCCGGCGCCCAAGGAGAGGTCGCTCACCGCTACGAGATCGACGCGGTTGACCGTCTCCAAGTCGAGTCCCACGCAGGGCGTTAGGTACTCGGAGAACGCGTGGATCGCCATCGGCACACCTTCCTCGCTCGTGCCGAGGTACAGCATGATGTGGCCGGGGAAGTGGAGCAGTACGATTCCGCGGTGCGCAGAGGCTTCAAGCAACAGCCGCTTCTCGTTGAGGTCCTCGACGCTCGACACATCAACGCTGAAGGTGCCCGCCATCGCTTGCCGCGCGCTGTGCCGCGGCAGTTCAATCCCGAAGCGGCCAAAGACGTCCAGTAGAAAGCGCGAGCAATCGTAGCCGCCTCCTTTGCCGCCCCAGCCATAAGGTTCGCCCAGGACGGAGAACGCTTCGGTGAGGAGCGCGCGCCGGGTAAAGGGGCGGAGCTCGCCGGCTTGCCTTCGCGCTTCGACTTCGTCGCGGCCGATCGCCGAGGAGAGCGCTTCGCGGCGAACCCATCCGAGCGCGTATGGTGTGCGTGCGAGGTACATGCCGTTCGGCCAGCGGGCCAGGAGCTGAACGAGCTCGCCTTCGCGCATGGTGCTGCAGCGGTTGCGGTCGAAGTCCGGGTCGATCGGAGCGGTGTAGAGCCCGCCGTCGTACGGACCACAGCGGAGTGCCTCGAGCTTCTCGACGACTCGCCACTCGTCTATCGCGTCGATCGGAGCCGGTGCCCTGAAGGAAGCGAGCAGGTCTGTCCGGATCATCTTCCCGTTTGAATCGAAGAGCTCGTCGGCCTCGAGCCTTTGCCTCATGTATGCCAGACGCTCATCGAGCTGGGTCTGCAGCGCATCCGGATCGACCGGTGCCAGCAGGTCGGTCTGACCGATCGGCTCGCCTCCTCGCGGCTCTCGGAGCGCAAGCTGGTGGCGCCGGACCGCCGCTGCGTCCATGAGCGGCTCGTCGAGCGGCCCGTAGGCCTCGTTTCGAGCAAGCCAGTAGTCGAGCGTCTCCTGGGCGGGCGCGACATTGGCCAACGGAGGCTCGACTTCGCGCGATTCAGGGCACCAGGCGGGGCGAGGTGGCTCCTCCGCAACGCGCGGCCGATCATCGCTGCAGCCCGACAACGACCCGAGGCACAGCGCTGCCGCAAGGGCCAGGCGAAACGCTATGTGGGTGCCGGCATCCATTGGAGGATTTGGTCTTCGACGGAGCCCTCGGACCCAAGCCCAAGGTCCACGTTCTGCGGAAAGCCGACGTGGCCTCCCCGCTGGGTGACGATCCGTCGCAGACTGGTCGCATTCTGGAGCCAGGGCCGCACCGTGTCGATCGGCACCATTGGGTCCCGTTCGGTCGCGATGAAGAGGGTCGGTGTCTGGATGTCTCCAAGGACGAAGCAGGCGCTGGTCTGCGCCCAGTAGTCTTCGGCGCCTGCGAAGCCGTGACGCGGCGCGATGACCCGTTCGTCCCACTGCTCGATCGAGTCGATTCGGTCGGCTTCCGCGATGGAGAGAGGCACGTCACGACGCTCCGCAACGTTGCGATAGATGTCCTTGAGCCCCTTCAAGATGTGTCGCCGATAGAACAGGCCACGCGGCCGATCGATCGCGCGTGCGCCTGGCTTCAAATCGATGGGTGAGCAGACCGCGGCAGCGGCTCGCAGGCGCGGCTCCGGCCGGTCGGCGAGATAGCGAAGCATCATGTTTCCCCCAAGCGAGTACGCGAGCAGGAAGATCTTGTCATAGCCGGCGAGGGCGGGGCTTCGCAGCGCGGCATCGAGATCTTCGGTGAGGCCAGCGTGGTAGTAGTCCGCGCCGCTGCGATCTGCGCCGCGGAGGTTGAGTCGAAGGCTGTCCATCCCGGCGCGCGCTGCGGCAAGCGCCGCCCGGCGAGCGTAGTAGCTCGTCGCGCTGCCACCGAGCCCGTGGACGATCACCACGATGGTGTCGGATGCGCCGATCCCGCTCAGCCGCCCGCTCAGCTCGAGCGTACCGACCACCGCATCGCTGAGGCTGGTGTGCCAATGCCGCCAGTCCGGGACCCTCGGCGGGAGCAGGCTATGGCGAAAAAATGGGCCGAGGGTCCAGAAGTGACCCCTCCAGCTCATGAATCATTGGGCTTGAGCGCGCTGACGGACGGGGCTTGCTCAGCCCCTTGGTGCCACGAATAGAAAGGCGGGCGGTCCTTGCACATCGGCCGATCGTCGTCGGCGCAGTAAACACGGACGTGAAAGTGGCTCCGGTGTGGCGCACCATGCCGGGGCTGCGTGATGACGCGTCGGGCGCGCATCAAGAGCTCGGGATTCGCGCGTTCCTTGATGGCCTGGTTGAGCAGGCGACGCTTGATCGCATTCGACACGAAGATGTGCTGAACGTCGGTCGTCGGGTGGCTGAGCAATGATTCGATTAGCGCCCAGTTCCTTGCGGCGTCGAACTTGTAGAGGCTACCCCACTGCTTGCCCATCCCCTGATTGTTGAGCCGGACGAAGACCTGCGCGTTCATCGGCGTCGAGCGCCGATCCAGCAGGTAGAATCCGATGTCGACATCGCGGCCACTCTGGTGCGAAACGTGCGGGCGGAATCGGCCGCCGCCGGGTCGCGAGAGGTCACCGACCGTGAGCTCGGCGCGAGGGTACCGAAATGCAACTTCGTGTGCGGCGCGTTCGATCAGTCGGATGAGCTCGCCGGTCGCGTGGCGCGAGTCTTGCGAACCGACCTTGACCTTGAGGGCCCTATCATCGTTGATCCGCATTCCGAACCTGAGGAGGCCGCGATTCGGGTAGCCGACCGAAACACTGGGGTTCGGCTCGATGTCCGAAGGTGAAACGCTGCGCGGCATGCGCGCGATTTTTTCGAGGTCTGCGTCGGAAGGTTCCGCGTGCGACTCAGCGTGTTGCGCCTCGCGAAGAACCGGGTTGCCGGTCATGGGAAGCTCAGCGGATGCAGACGTACCAAACGAGCCGGACAGCCACACCAGAGATGTCGCGATCAGCGCACAGATCCATGGCACTAGCCTGGATTGCGTTTCCCTCTGTGAATTCTGCTTCCCCATTTTCGCGACGCCAAGTGTGGCCCGAATCCCCTCAAGTGCCAGTGTGCGGGTTGAACTACCCTCATGCCAAGGCTGAGAGCCCGTTCAGCCTGTGTTTTACAAGGTTTCTGTAGCCTTGGTTGGACTTTTTACGAAGAAAACGACGATTCAACCGAGCGCCGGCTGCTCTCGTGGGGATTTCTCGACCGGGATATCGCCCGGAGGGGGGATTTTCGCGCCCATGAGATAGCGCAGAAAGATCCACCAAATGACGCCGAGGCCCCACATGAGGCCAAGCACGACGCCCCCGTCGACGATCCCGCGCCACGGCTGCGGCAGCGAACGCACCCACCAGATCAGCAGAACGATCGCCACGACGAACACCCAGCTCACCGTCATCTGACGCCGGGTCGAGTGAAAGAGGCTCATACAAAAGGGGAGCGCGAGAACGACCCAGAGTGGCCGAGGATTCTGCCCGAGATAGATCGCGCGGGACACGACACGCGGCGAGAACCGCAACTGGAACCCGCGGTAGCCCTCGAGATAGGCGTTCGCGGCGAGCCAGGCGATGTAGATGCCCTTTTGACCGTTGGTCATCAGGTCCTCAGTCCACGGTTCGAGCGCGAGCGGCGCGAGTCGCCAAATCGCCCTGCCGAGCAGTAGCGAAACCCAGGCGATGCCCCAGGCGGCCAATAGTTTTTCCACCCACCGGCGCATCTTCGGCGGCGACGTTAGCAGCCTCACATGGCTTGTCGACTTGCCCAAGGGGCGCCCCGACGGCCATGCTCATTGAAGCAGAGGACGCAAATTGGACGACGCAACGTACGACTTCGGTGAAGAGGAGGCGTCGGCTGAGAAGCCAGGGCGTCCCGGCTTGCCGGTCGAGCCGCGGCGCTTGCTGTGGATCGTGCGAGACAATCGAAAGCGCTTGTTCAAGGCATTTCTGATCGCGTCCGTATTCGCGTTGCTTGGATCCTTCTTCGTGCCGCGGACCTTCGAGTCTTCCGCATTGCTTCTGTACGAAGGAACCCCCGAGCTGGAGCACGATCGCGCAGAGCGCACGCCTGGCGCGTTCGTCGAGGCGGCCGTGGCACCGAGCCGGCTTCGAGAGGTGCGCGATCAGTTGAGTTGGGACATTTCGCTCGATGAGCTCGAAAGCGGGGTTGAGGTGACGCTGGAGGCCGAGGCGGCGATGCGGATCGTCGGACAAGGAAGGAGCGCTGAACGCGCGTATGCACTGACCCAAGCGGTCCTCGATGTGTTTCTTTCGCGGCAAGCCAGTTTCAACCACACGAGGCTCGAACGTCTCACGGCGGAGAACGAGCAGGGGCTAGCGCAGGCGAAGAAAAAGCGCGACGAAGCCGCCACAGCCTATCAGGTGTTTCGAGAGAAGAGCGGCAAGCCTGACGTGATTCAAGCGAAACAGCAGCTCCTGGCTCGCGCAGACCTGCTTCGCACTCAGGCTGAGCAGGCCTCGGTGGAGGCTGTGGCTCAGCAGGCCCGCATCGGGGAGCTCGAAAAGGCGCAGCAGGAGCTGCCGCGTCAAATGGTCGCGAGCGCGACAAGAGGCTCGCCCGTCGATTTGCCACTTGCGCAGGCGCGGTCCGAGCTTGCTTCCGCCCGCGCTTCGCTGAGCGAGGAACATCCTAGGGTGCAGGCACTCAAACAACGGGTTGCAAGCCTACAAGCACAAAGGAAGGGCCAGAAGGCGGAGATTGGCGAGCAGACCATGGCCGTCAATCCGGCGCGGTCCGCCGTCGACCAGCAGCTCGCAAGCGCGCGCGCAGCGCTGGCGGCGGCCAAGGAGCGGGAATCAGCGCTACTCGTGCTGGTCAAGTCGATCAAAGCCGAAATGGAATTGCTTTCGCCCGACGAAGAGGAGGCTCGTCAGCTGGTCGGAGCGGTGGAGGCCGCCGACGATCGCTTCGAGCAACTCACCGAGCGCGCTGCGAAGCTTCGGGATGCGTCGCACGGGCAGCTGACGGGCTTTCGCGTCTTGTCGTCCCCGATGTTGCCAGAGGAGTCGCATCGCTCCGTGCCGCATGTGTTGGTGCTTGTCCTGCTCCCGATCTTGACGGCGCTGATCTTTGCGCTCGTCATCATCGTCCGCGAGTTGCGGGCTCTCACGGTCGAAGCCCCGCGCGAAGTTGCGTGGTGGGGCAACGGCCCCGTGCTCGGCACCAGCGTGTGGCCGCGTGACCCGCGCGCCCTAGAAACCTTCGTCGACGAGCTGGAGGACTACGGTATGTACGGGGCAGGGCGCACCCTGGTCGTACCGGCGACCGAGGTCGAGCGCGAGATCGCATGCTCGTTTGCCATGCGCCTCGCCGATGCGCCCTGGTTGGCGGTTGCGATTCTGGACGTCGGAGATCGGGCAGGTGGAGGCTCGAACGCTGGTCCGGTGGTCACGCCGGCACCATCGGGGCGACGTTCCGCACCGCCGTCATCCGTGCCCCCGCGGCGGCTCTCCTCGCAAGCGAGCGTGTCGGTGCCCCCTGAGACGAGGCCGTCGGCGCGCCCTACGATTCAAGGTTTCGTTCCGCCGATCGGGAGCTCGTCGTCAGCACCCCCAGTCGTCACGCCGCCTCCGAAGGCCCAAGTGAAGACGCCATACTCCTCGAGGCCGCCGCGCAGGAAGACCATGATCGGTTTGCCCGCGGTGGAGTCGTCCGGCATGCCGCGGATTTCGACGTCGCCCCCCTCTGCGGCGACGGTGTCCGCGATCGGCTCGAGCGAGCGGCCCCGGCCTTCGAGTGACCCCGAGCCGTTTCGGCGCAAGCGCGGCGCGAGAGCGACCGTCCGTATGATGGTGCCGGTTCCCACCGCCGACGCATCCGCGCGGGAGTCTACGGCCAGCGGACCAACGGCCGAAGAAGAGGCCTTCCTGCTGACCCGGCCCGTGCCCGTGACGACCGAGCAAACCCCGTCACAGGCCGGACCTGGGGTTCACTCGAGCACCGAATCGCAGAATTCGCGCGCTTCCGATGCAGTCATGAGCGCCGCGGTCAGGCTGCTCGGGAGCGATGAAGAAGGCTCCCACCAGATCCGACCATCCGCCCCACCGAACCGACCCGCAATCCCGGGTCCTGGGTCCGTGACGGGCGTGGCGCTGGCATGGAACGGCCCGTTGAGCGGCCCGGTGTTGCGCCGCGCCGCGCGGCTCGCGCACCGAGTGATGGTGGTGGTGTCCTCAGGCGTCAGCGTGGTCGACCTGGCGCGCATCCAGACGCGCCTGGGGCGCGTCAAAGGCGTCGGCTATGTGCTCGTCAACGTGGGCGATGCCTATGTGGATCTGCAGGATCGCGTTGGGCCCGTCGAAGAATTCTGGGAGAGCACTAGCGAGGCGGAGAGCCAGGATTCAAAACGCCCCTAGGGGCGCATTGCGGCCGCAATCTCTCTAGTCTATCTAGCTTTGCGGTGCCCAACTCCGATGAGCGAATGAACGTCTTTCCACCCGTGAGCAAGTCGGAGTGGATTGCGAAGGTGGAGGCGGACCTCAAGGGCGCCTCCTACGCCGGGCTCCGCTCGGCCGCCCCAGGGGGCCCGGCATTGGAACCGCTCTACGCGGCGGAGGACGTCGTAGGACTCCGCGATCCTGGGTTGCCGGGCGTTGTTCCCTATCTCCGCGGGGCGTCGCCGCTCGGCGGTTGGATGATTCGTCAGGAATACGAGGAGCCCCGTCCTGGCGTCTGCAAGGAGATGATCCGGCAGGACCTCGAACGTGGCGTGGAGGCGCTTTGGTTGCGCTTGGGTCCGCGCCGCGGATGCCGCGTGCTGACGATCGACGAGCTCGACGAGCTGTTGGCCGCCGTCGATCTCCGGACGACGTCGGTTTGTCTCGACGGCGGTTCGGACGCACTGGCCGTTGCCTCGGGGTTCCTTGCCGTCGCGAAGCGCCGTGGGGTGGGGTACGGTGAGCTCGAAGGTGGCCTCGGCTTCGACCCGATCGGCCTGCTCGCCGCAGAAGGATGCATCCACGGCGGGCTTCGCGCGCGTTCGGCCGAGCTCCGAGACCTGGCGATGTGGTGCTCCAAAAACGCGCCCGGCCTCCGCGCTGCGAACGTGTCGAGCGATCCCTACGACGGCGGCGGCGCCAGTATCGTCCAAGAGCTCGCATACACGATCGCCACGGGCATCGAGTATCTCCGCCAGCTCACCGATGCCGGCCTGAGCATAGACGCAGCGGCTCGGAAAATCGGATTTAGCTATGCGGTTTCGAGCGATTTCTTCATGCAGGTGGCGAAGCTTCGCGCTGCTCGATGGCTCTGGGCCAAGGTGGTGCTCAGCGCAGGGGGCGAGGCAGGCTCCGCAGCCATGCACATTCATTGTCGAACATCGCGCTTCACCAAGTCACGCCTCGACCCTTGGGTGAACATGCTGCGAGTGACCGCCGAGTGCACCGCCGCGGTGCTGGGCGGCGCTCAAAGCATCGCCACGCTCCCGTTCGACGGTGTCATCGGTTCCCCCGATGAGCTTGCACGCAGAGTCGCGCGCAATACGCAGGTCGTGCTTCGCGAGGAATCACATCTTGGCAAGGTGGCGGATCCGGCCGGCGGCAGTTGGTTCGTCGAGCGAATCACCAGCGATTTGGCTCGGGCCGCGTGGACCGAGCTGCGTTCGATCGAGGCAGGCGGCGGCGTGGTGAGGGCGCTCGGCTCCGGCAAGATGGTCGATGCGATCCGCGACGTCGCGGACGAACGGGAGAAGGTTCTTTCCAAGCGCAAGGCCGCCTTGGTCGGCGTGAGTGAATTCCCGAATCTGCAGGAGGACGCCATCAAGCGCGCGTCCGTGTCGGACAAAGAGCTGCAGACCCTGCTCAAAGCGTCCCTCGAGTCGCTCGATCTGGGCGCCAATCGTGATCGACTTCTCGCGGTCGCTCGCAGTGTCAAGGACGAAGCGCGCGCGCCAGGTTCGCTGACAGAGGCCTGCGTCGATGCCACGACCAACGGAGCCGACATGTACAGCGTCGCGACGGTCCTCCAGCACGGCCAGCCGGATTTCCACGTGGAGCCAATTCTGCAGTGGAGAGCATCGGAGATTTGGGAGCGGCAGCGGGAGCGGAGCGATCTTCAACCGACTCGGCCAACGGCGTTCCTAGCCAATCTCGGCTCGATCTCCTCCCACACGGCTCGGGCGACTTGGGCGCAGAATCTTCTTGCAGCGGTAGGCGTCGACGCGGTCACCAATGACGGCTTCGGTGGCGTGGATGCGCTGGCCGCCGCCTGGAAGAGCGCTGCGACCGGGCTTGCGGTGGTTTGCGGCAGCGATGCGGACTACGAAACGCTGCTCGAGCCAGCCGTCGCAGCTTTGAAGAAGGCCGGATGCGACGTGATTTTGGTCGCTGGCCGCCCTGGCGAGCGCGAAAGCGCGATTCGCGCGCTTGGCGCGAGTGAGTTCATCTTCGCCGGTGCCGACGTGCTCAGTGTGATGACACGGGTCCTCGATGCGATGGGGTTGCAGGGATGAGCCGCCTGCCCGACTTCAGCCAAATCGACTTCGACGCCGTTGCGGGGGGTAGCACTTCGCCCCTCGCCGATTGGAGGCTCCTTGCTGGCGAGCGAGCCGAACAGCGTTGGGAGACGCCCGAAGGAATCGAAGTCAATCCCGTCTACACGGCCGCGGATCTCGATCCGGTGACGCATCTCCAGACGATGCCGGGAATGCCGCCCTTTTTGCGCGGCCCGTATTCGACGATGTACGTGCGACGTCCCTGGACCATCCGGCAATACTCCGGCTTCTCGACGGCTGAGCAGAGCAACGCCTTCTACCGTCGGAATCTCGCAGCCGGTCAAAAGGGGCTGTCGATCGCCTTTGATTTGGCAACCCACCGCGGATACGACTCCGACCATCCCCGGGTTGTTGGCGATGTGGGCATGGCGGGCGTGGCGATCGACTCGATCAAGGACATGCGCATCCTTTTCGACGGCATCCCGCTCGACAAGATGAGTGTTTCGATGACGATGAACGGTGCCGTGCTTCCGATACTCGCGCTCTACGTCGTGGCGGCAGAAGAGCAGGGCGTCGACGCGAGCCAGCTGACAGGGACGATTCAGAACGACATCCTGAAAGAGTTCATGGTCCGCAACACGTACATTTATCCGCCGTCGCCTTCGATGCGGATCGTTGCGGACATCTTCAAGTACACCGCGGCAAACATGCCTCGCTTCAACAGCATCAGCGTCAGCGGCTATCACATGCAGGAAGCCGGTGCGACACAGGACCTCGAGCTCGGGTATACTTTGGCCGACGGCCTCGAGTACGTGCGCACCGGGATGGAGGCCGGCCTCGGCGTCGACGAGTTTGCTCCGCGGATCAGCTTTTTTTGGGCAGTTGGCACCAACTTCTTCATGGAGATCGCCAAGCTTCGGGCAGGGCGGCTTCTTTGGGCAAAGCTCATCGAGCAGTTCAATCCGAAGAACCCCAAGAGCCTGGCGCTTCGCACGCACTGCCAGACCTCGGGCTGGAGCCTCACCGCCCAGGATCCCTACAACAACGTCGTTCGCACGTGCATCGAGGCCATGGCTGCCACCCAAGGGCACACCCAAAGCCTGCACACCAACTCACTCGACGAAGCGATCGCACTGCCCACCGACTTCAGCGCGCGCATCGCCCGCAACACGCAGCTCTACCTCCAGCTCGAAAGCGGCACCACCAAGGTCATCGACCCATGGGGCGGGAGCTACTACGTCGAGCGGCTCACCCATGAGCTCGCTCTCCGGGCCTGGGCGCACATCAAAGAGGTGGAAGAGCTCGGTGGAATGACCAAGGCGATCGAAGCGGGTCTGCCGAAGCTTCGCATCGAAGAAGCGGCTGCGCGAACGCAGGCGCGCATTGATTCCGGGCAGCAAACCATCGTCGGAATCAACAAGTATCGCCTCGAAAAAGAGGACCATCTCGACGTTCTCAAGGTCGACAACAGCGCGGTTCGGGAGGCCCAAGTCGCGCGGCTGAGTGAGCTGAGGGCAGAGCGCGACGAGGCGGCCCTCGCACCGAAACTTGAGGCTTTGACCAAGTGCGCCGAAACTGGTGAGGGCAACCTGCTCGAGCTGGCGATCGACGCCGCCAGGCAACGGGCGACCGTGGGCGAAATCAGCGACGCGCTCGAGCGTGTCTGGGGCCGCTACCAAGCGACGATTCGGAGTATCGAAGGCGTGTATCGAAGTGAAGTCGGCAAAGATTCGGACGCGGTAGATCGTGTGCGAGCGCGAAGTGACGAGTTCTTGAGCAAGCACGGCCGCCGGCCGCGCATCCTGGTCGCAAAGATGGGCCAAGACGGGCACGACCGAGGCCAGAAGGTGATCGCGACGGCGTTTGCAGACCTCGGATTCGACGTGGACATCGGGCCGCTCTTTCAAACGCCCGAAGAGAGCGCAAAGCAGGCGATCGAAAACGATGTTCACATCGTCGGTGCGAGCTCGCTCGCGGCCGGCCACCTCACACTGGTTCCGCAACTCAAGCAAGCGCTCCGGGACCAGGGTCGCGACGACATCCTGGTGGTCGTCGGAGGCGTGATTCCCCCAGAAGACTACGACGCGCTTCGCGAGGCGGGGGCCGCTGCGATCTTCGGACCGGGGACGGTCATCGGTGACGCCGCAGTCGAGCTCCTCGAGCGGCTCGACGCGCAACTCGGGGGGTCGTGAACCGTCTCGACGCGCAGGCTTATGTCGATGGCGTTCGCGGCGGAGACCGCGCGGTTCTGGCCCGAGCCATCACCTTGATCGAAAGCGAGCAGCAGGCGCATACCGAGCTCGCACAACGCGTCCTTGAAACGCTCTTGCCGGACACGGGTGGAGCCTATCGGGTTGGGATCAGCGGCGTGCCCGGGGCCGGGAAGAGCACATTCATCGACGCACTGGGGACGCAGCTCACCGCGAAAGGCCATCGCGTCGCGGTGCTCGCCGTCGACCCGACCAGCAGCGTCAGCGGAGGCAGCATCCTCGGGGACAAGACCCGGATGTCCGCCCTCAGCAGCGATCCCAATGCCTTCATTCGTCCGTCGCCGACGAGCGGAACCCTTGGCGGGGTCACCCGGAAGACCCGTGAAACGATTCTTCTGTGCGAGGCCGCCGGCTTCGATGTGGTCCTGGTCGAGACCGTGGGCGTCGGTCAATCCGAGACCATCGTCGCGGGGATGGTGGACTTCTTTCTCGTTTTGCTGATCGCCGGGGCGGGTGATGAGCTCCAGGGGATCAAGCGCGGCATTCTCGAAGTCGCGGACATGCTTGCGATCAACAAGGCCGACGGCGACAATCGGCCGCGGGCCATTCGGGCTCAGGCTTCGTACCAGAGCGCCTTGCGCCTCATGCGAGGGGAGAGCGTACCGCCGGTCGTGACATGCAGTGCGCTCGAAAAGACCGGCCTCGACGAGCTCTGGGCGCTCGTCGTGGAGAGTCGGCGAGGTCGGGAAGCCTCGGGCGAGCTCGAGCAAACGCGGCGCGCCCAACAAGTTCGATGGATGTGGGACATGGTCGAGAACGGGCTTCGCCGCGCGCTCCGCAGCGACTCGGAGCTGTCGGCGATCATCGTGGAGCTCGAGGACGCCGTCGGTGAAGGCCGCACGACCGCGAGCGCTGCCGCGCGGAAAGTTCTTCGCCGATTCGCCGAGCGGGCCGGCGACTTGCTCAAGCGCGACTAAGCTCGTCGGCTGCGTCGGAGCTCTTTTGTTTTGCCTTGCCCGCCGGCCTGGGTGACGGCCCGAGAAGCTCTGCCATCCAACGAAGGTCATCGCTGTGGGCCAGCGAATGCTTGATGACCATCGTAAGCGGCGCGGAGACGAGCGCACCGACTGGCCCGAGCAACCAACCCCAGACCACCATCGAAACCAGCACCACAAGCGGCGACAGCCCGAGGGCGTGCCCCATGACCCGTGGCTCCATCGCGCCGACGGCCAGGTTGATGCCACCAAACCCGGCCGCGACGACCAGCGCCTGGCCGGGGCCGAATTGGATCAACGCGAGCGCAATGGCCGGTACGGCGGCGATGATTTGGCCCACGGTCGGGATGTAGTTGAGCAGATAGGCCAGTAGGCCCCAGAGCACCGGAACGTCGACACCCCGCCACAGGCACCAGAGGAACACGAGGGCGCCGGTGAGGAGGCTCATCACCGTTTTTGCGACCAGATAGGTATTGACCTCGCGGGCGGCGGCAGACAGCTCCTGGATTTGGCCGGGCGTTGCGATCTTCGCGAGCTTTTCACGAAGGCCGGTGGATTCGAAAAGCATGAAGGCGACGATGAGCAAGACGAGAACCATCTGGGACACGAAGGAGGCGGCGTACTGGGCCATGGTCGTCGCGAGATTCAGCATCCAGGTCGACTCCGAAAAGTCGTAAATCGATTCGAGGTGAACGCCGTTGCCCACCAACCAGAGCTCGAGCTTCCCAAGTTGGCCGGAGAGCATCGGGGCATAGGTCGGTGCGCGCGCGGTGAAGGTTCCGACCGCGCCGGCGAGCGGAAAGCCGAGCGCGGCGCCGGCGGCCACGTCCAGAAGCAGGCCCGACAACACCGCGATGAGGCGCGGGACGCCGCGGTCGCAAAGCCACATCACGAGCGGCGCCGTGACAATCGCGATGAAGGAGGCGACGAGAACTGGAACCAGCAACGGCGCAGCCAGCTTGATCCCCGCTCCGACCACGACGATCGAGGCAACGATCAGAATGATGCGTCCGGTCTTGGTGACAGCCACCATAACAATGTAGCGCGGATCAGGGAGGCGTGCGATCCAGCAGCTCGAGCTCCGTGCCGTCGACGCGAAGCGCGGCCGTTCCGTCGATGATGGCGCGCAGCTCGTGGCCGACGAGGGCATCCCGCCAGCCATTCGCGAGGCGGGAAGGCTGACCCAGCACGAGGTTGGTCACGTCGTCACGCGTGCCGAGGACGGTCATGTCCAAGCCTTCTCGCCCGGCACGCTGCGCAAGCCAAGCCAGGCAAAGCGCGATGACGCCTTCGACGCTCGGCAGGTTCTCAGGCTTCCTCGGCGGCAGCCGGACCTCGTGTTTCGGGAGTCGCGTTCCCCGTTCGATGGCCAGCAAAAGCTCGTCGCGGTGTTTGAAGCGCCGGGCGTCGAAGTTTCGGATGCTGCTCAACTGCTCGGCGTTGCGCGCGGGCCGTTGGGCCAGGGCCAAAAGAGCCATGTCGGACAGCACGGTTCGTGGCGGCCGATTCTTTTCCTTGGCGACGCCCTCGCGCCAGGCAGCGAGCTCCTGCGCAACCCCGCGCGCCCTTCCGTTGAGCTTCGTCTTGCCGCGTAGCTTCCACCAGAGCGTCTCGGGCTCGGGTGGCGAACGGTCCTTGCAGCGCAGGCGGTCGATCTCTTCTTCCGCCCATTCGACCCGACCTCGCTCACGAAGGCGGTCGAGCAGCGCACCACGGAGCTCCAGTAGATGTGCCACGTCCGAGGCGGCGTACCGGAGGTCGTCCGGGGGCAGGGGACGCCGCGTCCAGTCGCTGAGCTGGGAGCTCTTGTCGAGTTGAATCCCAAGAAACCCCTCCACCAGCTTTCCGAGCGAACTGGTTCGATATCCGCAAAAAAGAGCGCCAATCTGGGTATCGAACATACGGTTTGGCACCGCGCCGCACTCGAGCTCGAGGATTTCGAGGTCCTGAGAGCCCGCATGCATCACGCAGACGGCTTCGGTTTGAAATGCTTTGCCGAGCGTTCGGACGTCGATTTCGAGCGGGTCGACCAAGGCGATTCGGTCTGCGGTGGCGAGCTGAACCAGAGCGAGATGCGGTAGGTAGGTTCGTTCGCGATGGAACTCGGTGTCGAGAGCGTAGGCGTCCGTCCGACAGAGCTCGTCCACCAGGCGATCGAACGCTACTTGTTCAGTGATCCAGTCGAAGTCGGTCACGGCGTTACCTTAGCGCATCACGGCCTGGCCGCCCGATCACCGACAATAGCGGCGGCCCGGGTGCGGTTGCTCAGCCCATTGCTTGCGGCGATTGAGCCAACGTTCGACTTCGGAATCCATCGGCCCTGCCGCCGCACGGGCCTCCTCGTGCGTCACGATCTTGGCATTCGCGCTCGGGCGTTTGGATGCGAGCGGGCGCGATTGCACGGCGGCTCGCTCGAGCCGCTTTCGGTGCCAGGGGTACAGCGGAGCAGAATCACGGCAGCCCTTCACGATGTCTTCGGGGGTACAGAAGAAGCGGAAATGGAAGTGATCGTCGTGCGGATAGCTAGGCTGACAGCTCATCGCCGCAAAGCGCTCTACGATTGTCGACGGCGCGTCGGTTGAACGGGCGTACTCGAGAAGAAGCGTTCGCAGGTGCTCGGCGACGAAGATCTGCTGGAGCTGTCCCTCTTCGTCCTCGATGAGCGCCTGAAGAAAAAGCCAAGTTCGACGGAGGTCCAACTGCAAGCGGATGTCGTCGTTCGGGTCGGCTAGCGCTCGAAAATCGACGCCCACACCGTCTGGGTCGAAGAATGCACCGACGCTCTCGATGGGCTCGCCGTCGGGGCCGAGCTGGTAGAAGAGCACGTCGACGTCGCGGCCGCTTTGGTGGGAGCGATGATGGGCAATTGGCCCGCCCCGCTCGAGGCTCAGGTCGTTGATCGTGACTGGAAGCCCTCCCACCTCTTGGTCCACCCGTCGGCCGGCGCGAACCAAGGCCCGAACGACTTCGACGGTTCCGTAGCGAGCCCTCGGATCGCGGTGTGGGTTGAAGCGCAGGCCGGGAGCGTTGAGAGGAAGCGGCACACCGCCACGCAATTCGCCGTCGTTTGGGTTCCGGAGCGACGTGGAGTCGAAGGCGCTCCAGTCCATCGGGTAGTGTTGCCCCCCGGGTTCGGCTTTCGCGGGAACCGGCGTAGCATCCTCGGCTTCGGTCGCCGGCGTCGAAACGGGCCTTTGCGGAGGGCCGCAAGCGGTCACCGCCGCTGCTACGAGCGCAGCGGCAAAGACGTCATGTCGCCCCATCACGGTTCACTAGGATTGAGAATGGCAGCGAAGACCGAGCCTGCCATCTGGACGAGTAGCTCGAGAAAGGCCTCGAGCTCGAGCTCTTCGCGTTCTGCCCAGTCGAGGCTTGCGGCTTCGAGGAACCCAAGCCATCCCCGGAGACGCAGCCGGGTGGTCGGGGCTTCCGGATCTGCGCCAAAGCGAGACAGGCGCGAAATCATTTGATTCAGAACCGCCTGTCGCGTCTGTTCGACGATCTCGGCGACCTCCGTGTCGGTTCCGATGCCTCCGCGAAGGAGGAAGGAATACGAGGAGCGCCGGCGGGAGATGTACTCGAGAAAGGCGCGAATCCTGGTGCGGATCCCCACGGGGTCTAGCTCGTGTCCCACGACCTGCCCATCGACGTCGGTTTCCTCCAAGAGCTCACGCGCAGCCTCCCGGACCAACGAGACGTAGAATGCCCGTTTGCTCGGAAAGTAGTGATAAAGAAGACCTTTGGAGACGCCTGCACGCTTGGCGATCTCGTCGATGGAGAGCTCGTCGTAGGTTTGGTTCCCGAAAAGCTGAAGCCCGAGCTCCAGCAATTGCTGTCGGCGGACGTCGACTTGGAGACGTGTGCGTACGGGCTGCATCGTGCGGTCGCGAGTATAGCTCAGCTTTGCTTTGGCGCTGCAAATCTGGGAGGTTTGCGTCAAGGGCAGCAATTCCGCATGCTCGGCAGGTGCAAGAGGCGGTGCAGCGAGTCATTGACGACGTTCTCGAGCCGCTCCTTCAAAAAGACGCGAGCAGTATCGAGCTGTTGGACGTTCGCGAGGACGAGGTGGTGGTTCGAGTGACAGGGCGGGCGGCCTTCGGTGTTGGCGCAGAGTACGTTCGCAGCGGCGTCATCGAGCCGGCCCTGCGAAAGGTCGTCGGAAACGACTGCACGATCCGAATCGAGAAGGCGATTCCGAAGGTCAAGCGGCGCAGCTGACGGCGCAGGTGTCGGGGCACGGCACGATTCGGATCAGAACATCCGCGAGCGGCTAGCGACCTTTGAAGTCGCCTTCGCGCCGCTCGAGGAACGAGCGGATACCCTCAGCAGCGTCTTCGCTGTCCATCAGCTCGCGCGCAATGACGAGAAGCTCGGCAACTGCCGCCTGCGGTCCCTCGAGCTGGGCGGTTCGTGCGGAGCGGAGGGTCGCCCGGACGCCTAGAGGGGCCTGCTTGGCGACAGTCCGGGCGATCTCGATGGCCTTTTCGCGCAGCGCGGCCTCGGGGACGACCTCTTGGACCAAGCCGAGTCGCAAGGCCTCGTTCGCATCGAACCGGTCGCCGGTGAGAAGCCAGCGCATCGCGTTGCCCCAACCGGCGATCTCCGGGAGCCGAATCGTTGCGCCACCAAATGGAAAAATGCCTCGGTTGATTTCGATCTGTCCGAAACGGGCGCCTTCGGAGGCCAGGCGAATATCGGCGGCGAGCAGCAGCTCGATCCCGATGGTCAGGCACCAGCCCTGCACGGCCATGACGAGTGGCTTCTCACGCATCGTGGCGTGCAGATTGAGCGGATCGACCGAGCCCTCCGGGAACAGCGCCGCTCCGCTTCGGACGGCCGGGCCCACCTCGGCCAGGTCGAGGCCTGCGGTGAAATGCTCACCGTTGGCGTAGAACACCGCGCACCAGAGCGATTCGTCGGCTTCGTACTCGGTCACGGCCTCAGCTAGCTCCCGAAGCATGCGCACGTCGAAGGCGTTCATTTTGTTCGGGCGATCGAGGACGATGTGAAAGATGCGTCCGTCGCGTTCGGTCAGCACACGGGGTCGTTCGTGGTTCATGGGCCGCGATCGTAGTGGACTGCCGTTCCATAGGCCAGCACTTCGATCGTACCCATGCCCTCGCTTCCCGTCGTGCTCGAGATCGTCGAAGTCTCGAGCCTGGTATTGAGGTATGCATCCGCGTCGGGCTCGGATTCCTTCATACGGAGCACGGCTTCGCGACGCGCGCGATCGATGAGCGACGAGTAAGAACGGATCTCTCCGCCGAAGATCATTCGGAACCCACTCAAGAAACGCTTGAAGTGGTCGACGGACACCACCACGGAACCGATCGCGAGACTTGCAGACCGAATGGGACCAGCTGCGTCCAGCTCCTTGGTGGAGAACGCCGGGCGGGTGCGAAAGCGCGCTTCACGCGCGATGATGTCGCGATAGTGGTTGCGTTCGATTCTGGAGCCGACGACCCTGCCCACGACGATCAGGACCAGGGGGATTGTGATGGATATCCAAAGCTCGGCTGACTCCATTTGGCTACTCGATGAAGACGGCGGTGCCGTAAGCAAGAATTTCCGAGGCTCCCTGAGCAACCGAGGAAGTCGTGAAGCGCACGTTGATTACGGCGTTTGCACCGAGCTCGCTCGCCTGCGCGACCATGCGGCTCGTGGCTTCGGCGCGGCTCTCTTGGAGCAGCTCCGTATAGCCCTTGAGCTCTCCGCCGACGATGTTCTTGAGGCCGGCGGCGAAGTCTCGCCCGAAGTGCTTGGCCCGAATCGTGCTCCCCTGCACCAGGCCGAAGTGCTGAACGATTTGCCGGCCCGGCACGCTGTCGATGTTGGTGAGAATCAAATGCGCCCCTCCGTGTGCGGAGCTTAGCCCGAAGACGCGGAAGTCGCATTTTTCGGGAAGGTGAAAACGTGCTATGGCTGCGCCGTGAAACTCTGCGTCATTGGTACAGGTTACGTCGGCCTCGTCACCGGCACATGCTTTGCTGCGACCGGGCAGCGCGTCGTCTGCGTCGACAAGGACGCCGACAAAATCGAGCGCCTGAAGAACTACGAGATTCCCATCTACGAACCCGGACTCGAGGAGATGGTGAGGGAGAACGCGATCTCAGGCCGCCTCACGTTCACGACCGATCTCGCCGCCGCCGTTCGGGACGTCGATTTGGCGTTCATCGCGGTGGGCACGCCTCCCACACATGACGGGGAGGCGGATTTGAGCGCCGTCTTTGCGGTCGCCCAGGAGCTGGCAAAGCATGCGACGCACGACTTGGTCATCGTCAACAAGAGCACGGTGCCCGTGGGCACGAACGCACAGGTCCAGAAGCTCGTCGCCGATGCCAAGCACGACATTCAAGTAGCCTCGAACCCTGAGTTCCTGAAAGAGGGCGGGGCGATCAACGACTTCATGTATCCAGACCGCATCGTGGTCGGCGTGCGCTCCGGGCATGAGCGAGCGCGCCGACTCATGGATCGCGTCTACCATCCACTCAATCTCTCGAGCACGAAGATCGTCTGGATGAATCCGGAGAGCGCCGAGGTCACCAAGTACGCCGCCAATACGATGCTAGCCATGCGCATCTCTTTCATGAACGAGTTGGCGGTGCTCTGTGAAGAGGTCGGCGCCGACGTGCAGAGCGTTCGCAAGGGAGTGGGCAGTGACCCGCGAATTGGCTCTCAATTTTTGCACGCGGGCCCTGGATACGGGGGGTCCTGTTTCCCGAAGGATGTTAAAGCGCTGGTGGCGACCGCTCGGCGCCACGGCATCGAGCTCGAGCTTGCAGACGCGACGAACCGGGTGAACGTGCGACATAGGAGCTTCTTGGTGCGCAAACTGAAGCGCCACTTCGGGAGCGACCTTGCTGGGAAGCGAATCGCAATCTGGGGACTCGCGTTCAAGCCGGGCACCGACGACATTCGCGAGTCGCCTTCGATCACCACCATCGAGTTTCTGCTCAATGAAGGCTGCGAGGTCGTCGGCCACGACCCCGAAGCCATGAAAAACATCAAGGAGCTGTTTGGCGACAACGTCACCCTGGTCGACGACGCCTACGACGCGGTAAAGGACGCCGACGCCCTCGTGCTACTGACCGAATGGCGTGAGTATCAATACCCCGAGTTCGATCGGATCCGCGATCTCTTGCGGACGCCCGTGATTTTCGATGGCCGCAACATCTGGGTCACGTACAAGCTAGCCGAGCAAGGCTTCGAGTACGCGGGCATCGGGGTTCGCAGCGAACCGTCCTGACCAACGATGTGCGGGCGATACACGCTGACCTGCCCGGACGAAGACACGCTGATTGCGAACCTGCCCTTCGACGCGTTCAGCGAGACACGAATCGAATTCCGGCCACGATACAACATCGCGCCAGGGCAACGAAGCCCGGTGATCTATCTGGAAGGTGGGAAGCCGATCCTAGCGGATGCGCTCTGGGGATTTGCGCGATCGACGGGAATCCTCGCCATCAACGCGCGATCGGAGACCGCGGAACGGACGCCCATGTTTCGCGATGCCTTTCGCACTGGACGATGCCTCGTTCCGGCAGACGGATTCCTGGAATGGCGAAAGGAAGGGCGGGTCAACCAGCCTTACCTGTTCCGGACCCACGACCGTTCGTTGTTCTCGATGGCCGGCCTTTGGAAAGAGGGCCGCTACGTCGTCCTAACCCGGGACTCGGCCGGCGAGGTAGAGGAGATTCACAATCGAATGCCGGTGATTTTGAGCCGTGAACGAGCGCAGCATTGGTTGCATGCGGGTGAGCTCTCCGATGCTCCGGAGCTGACCAGAACGGCAGTCTCGGCGAGAATCAATCGGATCGAAAATGACGACCCCGACTGCACGGAGCCGGTCGCTCAGGCGGCATTCGAGTTCGACTAGTGATCGGGCTCAGGCTTCGTTTCAACGGCGCTGCTTTCGCTCGGGTCGCTCGATGACTTCGACCTCCGCGACCTCGGAGTCCGCTCGTTCCACCCTCACTCGCCGGCCTGGCGGCGACGCCGCCTGCTGGCGAGCGGAGAGCTTGCGGGACGCGGCATCCACGAGGGCGTCGACTCCGACCTGAATGGCTCGGTCGACCTCTTTGCGAACTTGCTTCTCCCATTTTCCACGGCTCCGCCTAGCGATGCGGCGGCGAGCGCGGGCACGAAGCCGCTCTCGGTCAGGCATCAATGCCCGACGGGCGCCCAAAGCCAGGGCGATGCCCCAGCCTGCGAGGACCCACTGCACCCACCAGCCCGGCCCCGACATGATGTCGATGACGAACAAGCCGGCATTGACCACCACGTAGGTGTAGATGCTTTGAAGGAAGCGCTTCTTTCGTGCCGTGACGATTTGCTCTTCTTCGCGGAGGATCTCGCGCTCCTCTTCGATTTGCGTTGCCGCAGCTTCGACGTCGGCCGCGTCGATCCCGGCTTCGACCGCGGAGTCGACGAGGTCTCGATGAGAGAGCGTTTCGAGCGGCTGCGTTTCAAGCGCGCGCCGCAAGATTTCTTCGACCTCGTCTCGCGAATACTGCTTCACGGCTAGAGCGTGTCCCAGCGAAACCCTTCCGCCGAAAACGCGTCGTCGGCGATGGTCTTCAACATCTCGTCGTCGTTGGTGTCGATGCGCCGGAAGTTGTGCTTGATGCGAACCTTGGCCGCGCGGGTGAATGTCCTGAGAATGTCGATTTCGAGCGCCGCAGCCTCGACGCCCTTGGCCTCGATCGAGGCCTGGACGCGGCTGATCGTTGCCGCCATGACGAAGAGGTCGATCATGATTTCGGCGAGTCGGTGGCTGTCAAACTGCTTGCCGATGATGGCTTTGCCGTGTTTGCGAAGAATCTGGTCGGCCGCTTGCGCCAAGTACCGCGTCTCTTCTTCGAAGATCTGCGCCTGATCTTGAATGGCCGCGTTGATCCCAGAGAACTTCGCATTTCCGCCGATGCCGGTCCGAAGCACGGCATGCTTACGCGCATAGTCCGAGAGCACCCCGAAGCCCTTGATCGGTTCGTTGAAGATGCCCTTCATGGTCGACGCGAGCTCCTTGAGCTGGCTGGCCACATCGTTCATCGCCGTGAGAGCGATGAGCAGGCGCAATATCTCGTTGGTGCCCTCGAAGATCCGATTGATTCGGCAGTCGCGGACGATGCGTTCGTACGGATACTCGCGCATGTAGCCGTTGCCGCCCGCGATCTGAAGGGCTTCATCGGCCGTACGCCATAGGCATTCGGTGGCGTATACTTTGGAGATGGCCGCCTCGACTTGGTACTCCTGGTAGCCTTCGTCGATGAGCCCGCCGACCATGGTGACGGCCGCTTCAGAGGTGTAACAGTCGATGACCATCCGGGCGACCTTCTTTTTGACGAGGCCGTAGCTCGAAATGGGCTGACCGAACGTCTTTCGCTCGTTCGCTTGGACGGTCGCCATCTTGATGAGGTTCTTCATCGCGCCGACCGAGCCACCACCAAGCCCCGTGCGTCCGCTGTTCAGAATCGCCATTGCGACCTTGAACCCCTGGCCAACCTCGCCAAGGACATGGTCGTCCGGCACTTTGACGTTGTCGAAGTGGACCGTCGTCGTCGAGCTGGAGCGAAGCCCCATTTTGTCTTCGTGGGGGCCGATGCTCACGCCTTCCATGTCGGTCGTGATGATGAAGCCGGTCATCTTGCCGCGACCGCCTTCCTCGGGCGTCTTTGCGAAAACCGTGAAGAAGTCCGCGATGCCGCCGTTGGTGATCCAAAGCTTGTTGCCATTGATCACCCAGTGGTCTCCTTCTTTGACGGCGGTCGTCTTCACTGCAGCGGCATCCGAGCCGGCGCCTGGCTCCGTGAGGCAATAGGCCGCGATCATTTCGCCTGAAGCGAGCTTCTCCATGTAGCGGTTATTTTGGTCTTCGGTTCCAAAGAGCAGCAGGCCACGCATGCCGATCGAGCTGTGTGCACCGATCGTCACTGCAACGGAGGCATCGTATTTCGCAACCTCCTGGAGCGTGCGCGAGTAGGCCTTGTTGCCAAGCCCCATGCCGCCGTGGTCTTCGGGAATCACCAAGCCAAACATGCCAAACTCTTTGAGCTCGTCGATGAACTCCTGAGGCAGCTCGCCGGCGACGTCCCATGCCCGAAAGTCTTCGGTGCGGGTGCCGAGCAAGCCTTCGAGCGCGCCGGAAACATCACCGAGGGTTTCCTTTTCTGCATCGGAGAGCGTCGGGAACGGAAAGATGACGTCCTGTTCGATGCGACCCATGCATAGGGATCGCATGAAGCTCGTGGTGTCTTTGTCGGCCACTGGTCACTCCTTTTTCGAGGTGGCCCATCATGCACGCCTTGCAGCGGTGCGTCCATGGCCCCCGATAGAAGCCTCTCTAGGGTCAGCGGGCGCTTCCCGCCAGGACGCCGGGCCCGAGAAAAACCGCGGATTAACGAAAAAGGGACCGCGCGCTTTCGCATCACGGTCCCTTTGGAACGTTCGAGGATTCGAGCCCAGGCCTATTCGATGACCTCAACCTCGATGACTTCGGCTTCTGCCACATTGGACTTGTTCTTGTTCTTGCCTAGGACACCCCAGAACGCCGTGCCGGCGCCGATCCGCCACGCGAAGGACGCGCCGGAAACCCCCTTGCCGACATTGATGCCCGGGCCGAGGTCGAAGAAGAACCAAGGCGCGACGTTCTCGTTGGCTTTGATCTCGACGCCCATGCGAACGAGCAGAGGAATCACGCCAAAGTTGTCGCCCTTGTTGAAGAAGTAGGTGAACGGGATGTAGCCACCCGTGACCACGCTGACGCGCTCGTGAACGTCGATCGAGACGGGGGCGCCTACTTCGGTCTTGATCCCAAACGTAAACGAATCGCTGACATTGCTGGAAAGCAGAATACCGGGCTTGAATAGAATCCCCACGTCGTTGGTAACTTTGGGCCGCTCTTTTTCCGACAGATGCCACCGGAGCAGGCCATTGATGCCAAGGCCGATCTTGATGAATCGGCTTCCAGATCGGACCCTCACGCCGAACGCGCTGTATCGGGTACCGGTGGTCGCGACTCCCCAGCTTCCGCCGTACACGAGATCACCGCTCAATCCCCAGTCCAGCTTCTTCTTACCCTTGTTCCACCATTCGTAGAACATGCTCGGGTAACCCACGCCACCACTGTGGACCATGTCGTTCTCGAGCTTCTTCGCACCAATGGTCGAATTCTTCGGCCCCGCCAATGCAGGGCTCGCCATCGCCAGGACCAGGACGAATACACCAATTGCTCTTGCTGTCATTTCCAGCTGCTCCTTCCCCGTGAAACTGGCCGAAGCCTAGATGACAAGTGCCCACATAGCTAGCAAATATCAGGGCCAAATCGACCGAACCTCAATTCCCAATTTTCATAGTGGTTTCAGCGATTTCCGGCGATCGTCCCTCGATGTAGCCAGAGCGACCGCCGAACTTGACCATGGTTGCGTCATCACCATAAGTGGCTCACGGAGGATTCATGCGAACGACAGCACTTCTATTTGTGACCGGTCTCTTGGTGGTGGGCTGCAAGAACCCCGGAGCCGACGTGGCGCCTGCGAAAGTCGAGCCTGCCACCGACAGCAAGGCAGAGGCCGTTCCCCGCGGCGAGCCCGACAAGGGGGCCGCAGGCTCCTTGGCCATCAACCCCTCGAACAGCAAGATCGAGTTCGTCGGCGCCAAGGTCACAGCGAGCCATGTCGGAGGGTTCAGCGATTTTTCCGGCAAAGTCGACGTCGGCGACCCCATCGAGGCGAGCACCATCGAGTTGACCATCCAAACGGACTCGCTCTTTGCCGACAAGGAAAAGCTCACCAAGCACTTGAAGTCGCCAGATTTCTTTGACGTAGGCAAGTTCCCAACCGCGACCTTCCGCTCCACCGAGATCAAGAAGGACGGCGCCGGCCACACGATAAGCGGCGACTTGGTGCTTCACGGCGTCACCAAGCGCATCAGCTTTCCGGCCACGATCAGCGCCACCGACTCCCAAGTCAGCGCCAACGCGGAGTTCTCCATCAACCGTCAGGACTTCGGCATCGCATATCCCGGCATGCCGGATGACCTCATCCGCGACCTGGTCGTCATCAAGCTTTCGCTCAACCTGCCGCGCTAGAGCGAATCACTCGACGCTGCGGGCCAGGGCTGCAGATCGAGGAGATCTTTCACGGCAATCTTCCCGGTCTCGCGCACCCCTGTGGCTGCGTCGGCGATGGTCCATGCGTGGAATCCGCGGCCCATTGGCTGCGACTCCACAAAGATGCATCGGAGCTCGCCATCTTCGAACCCACACTGCTCCTGAACGGATTGCAGAAGCTGCAGGTTGTGTAGATGCCCCTCGCCGAAGTTCCAGCCGACGACGATGCCGGTGACGAGCTCACCGTCGAGGTATTCGTACGCGTCGATGTCGTCGACGGCCTTTGGAAGCAAAAACTGGAGGCACCGGCCATGGAGGTGCATGGAGCGGAAAGCGAGCACCTTGGACATCGAGGCGATGATGTCGTCCTCCTCGAGCATGCCCTCGAGCTGCGCATGGAGGCCCGGCGCGACTTTGGTGATGTGCGCGTCGATCTTCTTCCAAGAGTCGCCCTTGAACAGCCAAACGCTGTAGGCCCAGTTCCCCGCGTAGTACCGCATTGAACACAGGAACGAGGCGCGTGAGGGAACCAGGTTCCCAAAGAGGGGGACGGCGATGAGCGCGAAAGCGAGGTAGGCGATGAGCAGTGGCGAATCGATGCTGAACGCGCTGACGTCGGCGTAGTGCCCGAAGAGGACGAACGCTCCGTACACCATGATGACGTTCCATTCGATCGGCACGCCCATCGGAATGCTACTCGTGATGAAGATGTGGAAGAAGAGCATCACGGTCAGCGCCACGGTCGTCGGCATCCCACCGTCACTCAGGACCAGGACCACCGGGAAGACGAGCTCCACGGCGGTTCCCGCATGCGCCATCAGGTGGGTCAGGCGGGAAGGGCGCAAGTCGTCCGGATAGCTTCGGTAGAACAGCTTTCGGATCGACCCCATGCGGGTGAGTGGGCTGTTGCTCTGCATCACCGCGACGACCGACGGGAAGTGGTGGTTGAGCTTCGAGGTCGCCGCCCACATCCAGATGGCGACCCAAACCAGCTTCGAGCCCGCGAGCCAGTCGCCAGCAAAGAGGAAGCAGACGAGCGCGGTGTAGTAATGCTCGGCTCGCGACGCGAGGAAGATCGTCTTGTCGGAGAGGCCGAGGAGTGGAAGTAGAACGATGGTCGGCAGGAGCAGCTCGGTTGAAAGCTCCGGCGCCATCAGCGCACGGAACAAGAAGAACAGATGTGCCGCATACAGCGACACGTCGAGCATGGTGCGCTTCGAGCCACCGAAGATCGGGATACCCGGGAAGAGCGAAACCTTCGTCGTGCCTGGCCTGAGAAAGTAGAGCGCCCCGCCCATCGGCGGCTTGTACCGGCCTGTGAGCGGACCGCTCCCGCATCCGAGGCCGAGTCCCTCGAAGGCCATGCTCCAGAGCACGGCCTTCTGAAACGCAATGGGCTCGTAGTACCAGGAGCTGAAGCTGCCGAGGTCCCCTAGGCCGGGCGTGACGGAGCAGAACACGGTCCAGAGCCAGACGTAGAGGGCGATCTTGAGGAGGTAGACGATGTAGATCGGGGAGGGCGTGCCGTAGCCCTGGAGCGCCCAGGATTGGCAGACCATTTTGACGCGCTCTGGGAATGGTTTGCGTTGCCATTCCCCGATGTCATACAGAGGCCGGATGGGGTTCAGCAGAGGCACCGGCCGCATGCTATCGAGCGGAGTGCCGCCTGTCACGGTCAACGGTCGCGGACCGGCGCAAAGATTGCGCGGCTGGTCCTTTTGGGGATTTGCCTCTATCGACGGTGCTGTGCGAAGTTGAGTCGGAGCGAGGGTGCGATGGGCAAGAGTGAAGAGCAGGAGTCCGAAGTCGAGAGCGTGCCGTCCCCGGATGTGGGACGCGACTCGAAGGCTTCAAAAAGGCCAAAAATCAAAAAGGCTCAGTACAACAAAGTCTTGGCAGACTTTCAGGTCGAGTTGGTGAAGCTCCAGAAGTGGATTCAGACCGAAGGCCTCAAGGTCGTGGTGATCTTCGAAGGTCGTGACGCTGCAGGCAAAGGTGGCGCCATCAAACGGATCACCCAGAGCCTCAATCCACGCGTTTGCCGAGTCGAAGCGCTTGCAAAGCCCACCGAGCGCGAGCGATCCCAGTGGTACTTCCAGCGCTATGTCGAATATCTCCCTGGTGCAGGCGAAATGGTCTGCTTCGACCGAAGTTGGTACAACCGCGCCGGCGTCGAAAAGGTCATGGGCTACTGCACCGAGGAGGAGTATCGCGAGTTTCTCCGTTCGTGCCCTCAGTTCGAGCGCATGCTCGTCCGCTCCGGGATCATCTTGATTAAGTACTGGTTCTCCGTAAGCGACGAGGAGCAAGAGCGCCGCTTCCAAAAGCGAATCGAAGACCCGATTCGACGTTGGAAGATCAGCGACGTGGATCTGCAGTCGCGTAAGTACTGGGTCGACTACTCGAGGGCCAAGGACGAGATGTTCGCGCACACCGACATCAAGCAGGCGCCCTGGTATGTCGTGCACGGCGACGACAAACGCCGCGCCCGCCTCAATGTCATTTCACACTTCTTGAGCTTGATTCCCTACCAAGAAGTGCACCAGCCCGACCTCAAGCTTCCCGAGCGGCAGAGCAAGCAGAAATACATCCGCCCCCCGCTCGACGATCAGAACTTCGTCCCCGAGATTTTCTAAACCGGGTCGGCTGCCCTGCGCCGTTTTTCCACGGAAAGTGGCCACGGATTGCGGTCCGGTCGTTCAAGCCCCAGAGTTCCAGGGTTCGGCCAGATGTCCGGCTTCCTTTCATGACTTCTCCCTCCCGTCATTCCCCGCGTTCGCCGCGTTCCTTCGTCGTCGCGCTGAGTCTCCTCCTCGTTCTGGCCGCGGGCTGTACCGGGCTTCTTCAAAACCTCGGCGCTCGCTGGGTCACTCGGCAGATTGCCGTCGAGTTCAATCTCGACGAAGCGCAGACTGCCGCCACGCGCGCTTCGGTCGACAAGCTCATGGCTGCCGCGCCCGCCGCCCTTGGAAGCAAGATCGACATGCTGGTCGCCACGGTCGACGTGGCCATCGCCAAGGGACTCACCGAAGAGAAGCTAATGCGGCTGGAGCGCCAGGTTGACGGCCTCATCGACACCGTCGCGGGCGCCATCATCGACGAAGCCGCGCCGATCATGGCCACCCTTCGAGACGATCAGATCCGTTTCGTCGAAAAGCGGATCGAGAAGCGGCTCGAAGAGGCCCGCGAAGAGCTCGCTGAGCCTTCCGAAAACCGCGTCGAAAAGCGCCAGGACCAGTTCGTTGATGCCGTGGAGGATTGGGCAGGAAGCCTCACGGACCGGCAAGAAGCGGCGCTTCGCAAGTACGTGGCCAACCTGCCGGACGAAGCGGCCGCGCGTCTCGAGGCCGATGAGCGGCGCGTTGCGCGATTCGGAAAGCTCGCTCGAACGCACCCCGACGCGCCGACAATCCGCGACGCCATCTGGCAAGAGTGGAAGAACCGCGAAGACTGGGGCCCCAACGCTCGGCCGCCTGCAGCGCGACGAGCCGAAGGGCGCCAAGCCCTCCTCTTCGTCTACGGCCTACTCGATGCCGGGCAGCGCGACCACGCCAGCAAACACCTTCACGAGCTCCACGACAAGGTAAAGTCCTTCTTCGGCGCCACCGGCTCCGAAACCTAAAAAGGGGACAGTCCCCTTTTCAAAAGGATTAACCCATATGAAAAGGGGACTGTCCCCTTTTTAGAAGAGCGATCCTAGGCGCTAGTTTGGGGGTGGTGGGGCGGGACAAACTGCGGCTCTAGAAGAGCCATCCTAAGAAGAACTTGAACACGTGCGTGTTCGTCCGGAAATCCGTCTTGGTGAGGCTGTTCATCCCGATGGTGTAGTTGAAGTCGAAGTTCAGCGGACCCAGATCAAACTGCGTGCCAAGACGCAAGCCCGCGAGGTAGATTGCGAGCGGATAACCCGGGATGTCTTTGGGCTTGAATTTCAGAGCTTTGCGGTTCCCGTTGTAATCGACGAAGCCGCGGAGGTTGAAGGTGCTCACCCAGCCCCCATAGAGAAAGATCTTGAAATAGGGGTTCTTGTACGGGACGTAGCCCGCTGTCAGCGGAATCTCGAGCTGGTTCATCCTCGCCTGCTGGCCACGGATCTCTATGGGCAATGGGTTGCCTTCGAGCTCAGCAATCAGCTCGAGCTCTTCGCCCACGGTGAAATAGAAGCGACTGAAACCGATCGCCATCTCCCCGAAGATCTTCCCCGCGGTGACCCGCGCCGCTAGTTGCATGCCCCAGTTTGCGAAGGTGCCTCGCCTGCGGCCGCCGACCGTTCCTTCGTACACGGGGTTGTCACCAGGGCCTAGCGGACCCGTGGAGTACAGGTCGATGCTGGGAACCCGGGGTACGAGCGTCGTGCTGCCGACCCCAACGGCGACCTTGACGTCCATCTTCGGGACGGCGGACGCCGAGCTCGGCGGGGACCAGACCGCAGTGCATAGGGTGAGAAGGGCAAGGGCAGGGATGAGTCTCTTCATTGAATCAGTCCCTTAGGCCGGGAAGTAGTAGTCCTTGCCGTCAATGACGAAGCGCTTGTCCATGATGCGGGGCCACATCGGTTTCACCTTGAGCTTGTTCTTCTGCCACTCCTCGTGCTCTTCATGGAGCTTGTCGTAGAGTTCCGGCATCTGCTCCTTTAGGTTGATCGATTCGGACTGGTCGGTGATGAGGTTGTAGAGTTCGGCCCAGCCATCGCGGGTGCTCAAGATGAGCTTGTAGTCGCCATCGCGAATCGCCCAGATGTGATCGGCGCGCCAGAAGAGCGACTGGTGGGGACGTGCCTTGTTCTTCCCGGTGACATAAGGAACGAGGTCGACGCCGTCGTACTCACGGTCGTCTGGCAAGACGCCTCCGGCAGCGGCGACCGAGGTCGCGAAGATGTCGGTTGCAGACACGGGGTACTTGTAGCGCGTGCCGGCCGGAATCTTGCCCTTCCACTTCATCATGAAGGGCACCCGGATGCCGCCCTCGAACTGCGTGAGCTTCCCTGCCTTGAGTGGGCCGTTGTCGGTCGCGTGGGTGTATGAAGCGCCGCCGTTGTCGCTGATGAAGAAGATCAGCGTGTCGTCTTCGATGCCGAGGTCTTTGATTTTCTGGTTGATCGCACCAATCGCGTCATCGAGAGACGAGATCATCGCGTAGTAGACGCGCTTGTTCTCGTCTTCCACCTGCGGGTACATGCAGTAGTATTCGACCGGCGCTTGGAAGGGGACGTGAGGCGCCGAGAACGCGCCGTAGATGAAGAAGGGCTCGTCCTTCTTCTCCTCCATGTACTGCAACATCTCGTCGCGGAAGGCATCGGTCAGGTATCGATCTTCGATGATTTTCTCGCCGTTGCGCAGGATAGCCGCCTCGCCTTTGCGCCCGGTCTTCCATTGGTGCTGCGCGCTAAAAGCCTCTTGCTTGTGGTTGATCACGCCCGACCAGTTCTCTTTGGGCGTGTACAGCGACGAAGCGCCGTAGAAGCCATACTGATAGTCGAAGCCCCGAGCCGAGGGAACCTGCTCTCGGTGTACGCCGAGGTGCCATTTGCCGATGAGTGCCGTGTCATAATCGTACTTGTGGAGGATCTCCGAGAGCATGATCTCGGACGGCGGGACTCCTTGCTTGTGCACCTGCCACGCGGACGGGAACGAGGGCTTGGCCTTGACCTTGAATTCGCCCGTGTCGACCAGCCATCGGCCCGAGATGTACTCGACGTAGTTGCTCGGATAGAACTCCATCACCTGGGTCTCGAAGCCGTAGCGGTTCTGCACCCGTCCGGTCATCAGGCCCGCGCGTGCAGGCGCGCAGGTGGGCGCCGTGGCGTAGCCCTCTTCGAAGACGACGCCATCCTTGCCGATCTGATCGATGTTCGGTGTCTTGATGTGCTCGACGCCGTAGGCGCTCACCTCGTACGGGCCTAGATCGTCGGCCACGAGCAGGATGATGTTCGGTGGACGCTTCTTCTCGATCGGGAGAGGGGCGTCCATGAAGGCCGCCTTGCTCTCCTCCATCGCCTTGTTCCACTTGATGCGCCACTTGACGCGGGTGATGGAACAGCTGACGAGAACCAGCCCGAGGCCGACCAAGAGAAACGTACGCAGGTAGCGATGGTTCATGATGCTGTCCGCATGCCTACAATGCTGAGCACTGAATTGGAAACGCAAAATTTGCAGCAGAGATGCCTTTGGTTATCGAGTAGTGTTCCGACATGCGGTGGGCCACATGGGTTGCGTCGGTCGTCTTATGGCTCAGCCCCGCCACAGCTTGGGCGGGCAACAGCGACGAGGTTAATGCGGGGCTCGACGTCACGCTCACCGGCGGCGCCGTAGTCGCCACAACCTATACCGGTGCGGCCCTTTGGTACAATCCCGCAGGCATCGCGAGGATCAACAAGGCTTCCCTCGAGCTCACCGGGATTACGATGCAAATCCAGATCGTTAAAATCCCCGGACTCCTGACGATCGAGACCGACCCCCAAGCGCAAAGCGAAGGCAAGACGGTGAACTTCACGGTCGTCCCCCAAGCGATCACATTCACGATTGTGTTGCAAGAAAATCTGAAGCTCGGAGTCGGTCTTTTCAACAGCTCGATACGCCGCTCGTTCGTCACAGAGCAGGTCACGACGGCGCCCGGCCTTTCGCCCGAGGCCCAAGCGACCGGCGGCCAGAACTCCAAGGTCGACTTCTATCACATCAGCGCCGGCTTGGCGGGGGAGTTCGGCGCGAAGCAAAAGGTGCTCGTCGGCGGTGCGTTCGATATCGTCGTCGCCACGAGTCGCCTAGGTGCGACGCAGGGGATCTTCTACGACGAAGGAGAGGCCGGCTTCATCACCAACGGCGTGACTGAGACGCAGACCGGCTTCGGCTTGCAGCTCAAGGGAGGCATCCAATGGGTCCCGATCCCGGAGGTCCGACTCGGCTTGTCCGTTGCTTCGCCGTCATTCGCGTTCGTGATCCTCGAGCGCTCCGCAAGCACGTTTGGGCAGAGCCCGTCGGTGGACCCGAACGAACCACCTCCAATCTGCGACCCTCCGAACCAGCCCGATTGCAGCGCCCAAGCCTCGGGCGGCTCGGAGTCCCGCGGGGCACGAGGAGGTTGGTGGGGGGTCGAGCCGGGCAATTTTCGCTTCGGCATTGCCTATGTCGGGGACTGGGGCTGGGTCGAAGCGGATCTGATCGCCCAGTGGCGGCTTCGCACGGCCGAGCTCGACATCGACTTGCGGGCAACGATCAACGGCCGCATCGGGAGCTCTTTTCGGCTGACGAAGTTCGTGAAGCTTGGCCTGGGGCTGTTCACCGATCTGAGCCCGATCGACCGGCTCGCTGTGGCGCCGTTCGCGACGAGCGAGATCGATTTCTACGGATGCCATCTCGGTTTCTTGTTTTCCAACCGCGAAGTCCATCCAGAACGCGCCGACGCCGAGGGTGATGCAAAGGAAGGAGGCGGCTTCTCGATCGCGATTGGCATCCGCTACTCGTACGGGCGTGGGCAGGCCTTGGGGCTAAAGATACCCGCACAGTATGACCCGTCGTCGATTGCACTCGAGGGCACCAACGGCAGGATCAATGAAATCGCGCTGAACCTGGGCGCCAACGTCAGCTTCTGAACAGGGCGCGGAACCGTCCCCACCAGTCGGCACCGAGCGCGTAGACGCCGGCGAAAAAGAGCGCTTCCGCAGTGGCCAGCAGCCCGACGAACCACTTCAGCTGTTCTGGGCGGCCGAGGCCGAGAACCGTCGGGAAGGTTGCGTTTGCTGCCACCCCGTAGTGTGAGGCGATGGGAACGACCAGCGCTGCGAACTGAGCCACGACGTGCAGGACGAGAAGAACGACCCCGACGTGGTGGCGCCGAAGCGAGACTGGCTGGCCCGATGGTGTGCGCTTCAGCAGCGCAAACAGTTTCGTCTTGAGCTCGATGAAGCCCTCTTTGCCGAGCAGAAAGATGCTGCTGGCGCTGGTGATCTCGCCTGCAGCGAGGATCACCGCGATCACGCCGACCATGCGACCACTTGCCAAACCGAAGGCCGGGAAGACCATCCCCGTCACCGCCAGGAGGTTTCCGAAGATGAATACCCCGAGGCCAATTCGATATCGGAGGGTTGGCGGCGGCTTGGGCGCTTCGGATTTGAGTGGCATGGCGGCAGGGGCGTAGTGAAAGAGCTGCTCGAAGCGACCCCACCAAGCCGGCCCGAGGACATAGATCGCAACCACGAACAGCAACTCGGCTGCGATGACGCCCCAGACCAGTGTCGGCCCCTGTCTCTCGAACGACAAGCCGAAGACAGTGGGGAACGGGTCGACTGCGCTTGCCCTGCTGTAGCCGAGGATGCCGGTGATCCACACGAGCAAGTAGGCGATGAGGTGAGCGAGGAGCAGCGCCATGCCGGCGCCGTGGCGCCTCGCCGAAGTCGAGTCGGTCTTCGCTGCCGCCTCGCGCCGCAAGATTGCCGAACCGCGCGCCTCCAGGGTTTGGTATCCGTCGTCTCCCAGCATGAGAATACTGCCGAGAACCGTGAGCTCACCCATTGCCACGAGCGCGACGATCCACGCTCCGGCGGCTCCCTGCGCGTAGCCCAGCGCTGCCAGCACCAGTCCCGTCATCGCAAGTGCGTTGCCGATGCTGAAGAGCACAAACCCCATCGAGGCCAACGATGCCACAGATTTTCCGTATGGAGCTACCGCTCAACGACGGTTCGCGACCGTTGGGGCCGTGATTCTGACCACTGGGGATCGAGGCCCCCGGCGCGCTTTGACAGTTCGCGCGTCTACGTTCTACTAGACCCTCGATGAGCGAGACCCCCGACGACCTGAAGCCCGGCCTGCCATTTTCGCTCGTGAATAAGCTCGATGGGCTCAGCGCGAAGATGATCCCGATCGACTCGAAGCGCGTCATGAAGATGGCGGAGCGGGTGACCGGGCTCGACGATTGGGGCGATGGAGGGTTTCGCGCGCGGCTCGACGCAGCGGTCGATGGGGTCAACGACGCCAACCTGAATACGACCGGGCTCTTCGGCGCACGCTACGTCCTCAACTGGCACCTTGGGAACCGGCTTCGCGTCGTCGACTTCGCGAAGCGCCATCCGGAGCTCGAGGAGGTCGACATCGAGCGTCCGGTCGTCATCACTGGCTTTTTCCGGACCGGCACCACGTTCCTTCACAACGTTCTCGCCGCCGACCCGAACAATCGCGTGGCGCAAGCCTGGGAGCTTGCCTATCCGGTTGGCCGCCTCGGGGATCCGCTCGGTGACGCGGCCTGGCGGCGCGCGCAGGCCAAGTTCACATTTGGTTTCAATCAGGCCGCCATTCCCGATCAGGGCGTCGCCCACAACGTCACCGCGGACTCCTACGAAGAGGACTTCTTCCTGCTCGAGAATGACATGGCGGTCCTCACGTTTTGGGTGGGTTTCGCAGCCTACAGCTACGCGAACGCGATGCTCGACTGGGACATGGTCGAGCCCTATGAGTTCCACAAGCTGCAGCTCAAGATCCTGAACGCGCAACAGTCCGCAAAGCGCTGGGTTTTGAAGTGTCCCTGGCACATCTGGAACATGGATGCGCTCATGGCCGTGTACCCCGATGCGCAGATCATCTTCACCCATCGCGACATCACAAAGGCGCTGGCCTCGCATTGCAGTTTGTCCGCTAAGATGGCGTCGAAGCTCAAGCGTAGCCTCGACGTGAACGAGCTCGGCGAGTTCTGGCTCGACTACACGCGGATCGGTTTGGAGCGAGCGATGGAGTCACGCAAGAAGATTCCCGAGTCCCAGCTCTACGATGTCCGGCTTCGTGACCTCATGGCCAGCCCGATGACCGTGCTGCAGGACATCTACGCGCACTTCGACCTGGAGTTCAACGAGGAGATCGCCGGGCTCATGGAGGAGCGCATTGCCGAGAAGCCGACCTCACAGGAGGGCGAGCACGAATACGCGATCGAGGACTTCGGGCTCACCGACGAGCGGGTGCGCGAGACGCTCAAGGCGTACAACGAGCGCTTCGGCGTCTAGCGCCGTCGTTAAGACTTGCGCAGGACGGCGACCAGGAAGCCACCGAAGTAGCGAAGCGGTGAGCGCGCGGCAAGGTGCTCGACCCGGCTCAAGGCCGGACCGACCCATGGGATGCGGTGCGCGCTGGCAACCGGCGTGAGCACGCGAACGCCGTAGTAGTCGACGAGCTCGAGGTTCGGCGGCAGCAGTTTCTGAATGGAGCGGGGCGAGTCCCAGCGGGTCAGGATGTCCGCCTCGGTTCGGTCGTCACCGATCGGCTGAGGGCCCGCAACCTTTTTTGCGAGATAGCGAAGGCTCCACGGATTGTAGAATTCGAGCAGCAGATGCCCGCCTGGCCGGGTGACGCGCGCCGCCTCTCGAAGGGCGGCGCCGATGTCGGGAACGTGCGCAAGGACTTTGAAGCTGTAGGTGAGGTCGAACTCGTCATCGTCGAAGGGGAGGTCGCAGACGCTTCCGATGTGCACGTCGAGGCCACGCTTCCGCGCGTGCTGCGCCATCCCTTCGGACAGGTCGATCCCGACCGCCTTCTCCGCGACCTCTGCGACTCGCGCGAGGATCAAACCGGTTCCGCAGCCAAGCTCGAGGACGCGCGCGCCCCGGGCGTAGGGCGTCGTGACCTGAAGCTCCAGGTCGTCGATCATTTGATGATAGCCGCGGCCCCGCTCGCGTTCGTACGATTGGCTGAAGTCGTCGTAGTATTGGCGCGCCTGTTGTTCCAATCGTTCACCCATGGATTTCCTCATAGAGCACTTCGTATGCTTCTGCGACTACCTGCGGTGAGAACCTCGATGTCACCAGTGCGCGCGCCTTCGATCCGACCGCCCGGATGGCGGCTCGATCGCCGCTGAGACGCTCGATCGCCTCGGCCAAGGCTTCGCCGCTGGCCTCGACGGCGACCGCGCCGCCGGCCTCGGCAAGCTCGGCAGAAGGGGTCGCTTTCCCGACGAGCACCGGGCGTGCGAGGCACATCGATTCGAGCGCCACGATGGGGTAGTCCATTTTGGCGTAGGCCGCCGGGTTGACCATGACCACGAAGTCGCTCGCGGCGAGCAGCTCGTGAATGTGCTCGGTTTCTCCAAGCCAGACGACCCGCGCAGCGATGCCCCACTGCTTGGCGCTCGCTTGAAGCCTGGAGAGCGCTTCGTCCGCTTGCGCGGTTTTCCGGCGGCAGGCCATCAAGAGCATCGAATCCGGTCGGTTCCAGGCTGCAAAGCCTTCCAATGCGATCTCGGCGCCGCCGCCGAACTCCAAGTCCCCAGGGTAGATCCAGATGGTCGCAGCCTCGGGAAGCTCGTGCTTCTTGCGGAGCTGGGTGCGTTCAAGCAAAGTCGGTTCCCCGAGAGGCGGGACGGACGGCGGAATGATGCGCAGGGCACGCTCGCTAACCCCCGCTCCAACAAATCGATCGTACGCGGACCGTGACAGTGCGACGGTCGCATCGGCAAAGAGTAGCTTCCTCACGTCGACGCCTTCGGCCGGCACACTGCAGACGGTGTGGACGCTCGGCACTCTTCGAACCACCGTCGCCAGCCGGCCGGCGGCCGAGCTCCTGGGGTTGGGTGCGAAAAAAAAGTGCCAAACATCGCTTGAGCGACCCAACAGCAAATGACGCAAAACCCCCAGGTTCTCTCTGGCGCTGGGTGCAAAGCCACCGGAGGACGCGGCGCGGTAGACCGGCTCGACCCGCCCCTGGTCGATCGGGTTCGGTTGACCGGCGCGCCCCATCAAAACAGGAGAGTGGCGCCGGAGGTGCCCTGCGACGTCGCGGACGAGGTTCTTGCTGCTGTCGTTCCAAGGGGGGGCGACCGGCTTGGATACGAAGAGGACTTCGGCCATTCGCCGAGGTGTTACGCGGTGCCGCGGCGCCCTGCAAGCGCTTGACCCGCGAAGCGGCAGGCGATAGCCAATCGCTCCATGTCCGACCCCCATGGCCATCCAGGAGAAGACGATGCTGGCCGGTAGGCGAATCGCCGTCGTGATGCCGGCCTACAATGAAGCGAACCTCATCGCGGGAGCGCTCGACGGCATTCCGAGCTTCGTCGATCACATCATCGTGGTCGATGACGCGAGCCTCGACGCCACTTCCAAGATCGTCCGGGCGTTCCCGCGGCCGACCGACCTCACGGAGCATGCCGTCAATCAGGGTGTGGGCGCGGCCATCGCGACGGGTTGCAGGCGTGCCCTCTCGCTCGGCGCAGACCTCACGGCCGTGATGGCGGCAGACGGGCAAATGGACCCTGCGGATCTGCCCGCCCTCCTTGCGCCCCTAATCGCGGGCGAGGCCGACTACACACATGGCAACCGCCTCGGCTGGCCGGCGGCAAGAGAAACGATGCCTTGGCACCGTTGGCTCGGGAACCATCTCTTTTCGTTGCTGACCCGATACGCCCTGGGCGTCGAAGTCCAGGATTCGCAGTGCGGCTATGCGGCGATGAATCGACGCACGCAACAAGCCCTCGACTGGGACGGGCTGTGGAATGGCTACGGCTATCCAAACGATCTTCTGAGCGCGTTGTCGCTCTGCGGGCTCCGCGTGCGAGAAGTTCCAGTGCGTCCGGTGTACGGGGCAGAGCAGAGCGGAATACGGCTTCGGCACGTGATCTTCATCATTCCGTTCGTGATTGCACGCGCATGGATCCGAAGACACACACGACGAAGAGAGCTCGCCTCGCATTCTCGTGCGGTTGCACCGGACAATCTCAGCGACTAGAAGCGCGTTCGGGCTGGCAGCGGTTGGCGGTCGGGAGGAGATTCGATGAAGAAAAATCTGGTACGTGGATTGATGTGCATGTCCGTGTTGCTCGCGCTGAGCAGCTGTAAGAAAGACGGGGCTTCGGCAACAGCGGCCGATGCGAATACCGATCCGGTGCTTCTTCTCGACGCAGGCGCCGAACCGCAGGCGCTTCTTCGTTACAAAATCGCGGAAGGGACCACGACCAAGTCCAACATGGACTTCACGATGGCGACCTTGGCGAAGACCTCCGAGTCCGCTGCGCTTTCGGTCGTGCCGGGCGTCCGGCTTCACATCGTTTCGGGGCCTGCCACGGCGACCGAGCGAGGAGTGAAGTTCGAAGTCAAAATCGCGAAGGCCGAAGCGGCCATTCCACAAGGCCTCGATCCGGAGGTCGCCAAGGAGCTGCAGGCGAGCGCCGCCATCCTCGACGATGTCGGTGGCACGGTCGAGATGAACGACCGTGGTGTTTCCTTGTCGACGGAGCTCAACGACAGGGCTAAGAGCCCTGACATTCCGCTCCGGCTCTTGATGATGATCGTCAACGCGCGCACCACGCTGTCCCGTGTCGTTTTGCCGGCCGAGGCCGTGGGACTCGGGGCCCGCTGGGAGGCTCGCAAGGAGCTTCAGCTCTATGGCTTCGAGGTCCAACAGGTGGACACATACACGCTGGTCGAGCGCGTGGGTGACGAAATCAAGCTGAACGTCGTGGTCACGCAGAACGCGCTGCCGCAGACGGTCGACTTCCCCGACGAAGGCATTGCGATCTCGGTCGAGCAGATGTCGGCGAACGCGAACGGCGAAATCATTCTGAATTTGAACGCCCTCGAGTCCGATGCGGCTGCGTCGGGCGCCGCCACCGACAAGCTCCTGGTCACTGCGCCGGAAGGCAACGAGAAGATCGAGGTAGACGAGGCTTTCGAGATTCGGATGACGAACACGACCGCGTTCGAGTAGAACAGTGAGGCGGTGAGCGAGCACCGAGAGACGTTCGATGCGGTGGTGATTGGCTCAGGCCCGAACGGCCTGAGCGCCGCCGTCGCCTTGGCGCAGTCTGGCGCGTCGGTCTTGGTGCTCGAGGCGATGGAACAGATCGGCGGCGGGACGCGCACGGCCGAGCTGACCCTGCCCGGGTTCCACCACGATGTGTGCTCGGCGGTGCACACGACGGGGATCCTTTCGCCGTTCTTTCGGACTCTTCCGCTCGAAGACCACGGCCTTCGCTGGGTCTCGCCACCGGCCTCGGTCGCGCATCCGCTCGACGATCAGCCTGCCGTCATCATGTGGCGCTCACTCGAGGACACGGCATTGGGGCTTGGCGCCGACGCGGGCAGCTACCGCGACCTGATCGCCCCCTTTCTCCACCAAGCGCAAGGGTTTTTCGACGACGCGCTCGGGCCGCTCGGCTGGCCTCGTCATCCGGGGCCTTTCGTTCGGTTTGGACTCAAGGCAATGTGGCCGGCGACCGCGTTTGCCAAGTGGCGTTTTCAGCAGTCACGCGCCAGGGCGCTGTTCGCAGGTTGCGCGGGCCACAGCGTCCTGCCGCTCGACAAGCTGTTCACGGCGGCCCTTGGGCTCATTTTTTCGATCGCAGGCCACGTCGAGCCCTGGCCGATCGCGTCCGGAGGTTCGCACGCGATCCCGCGCGCGCTTGGCAGCCTGTTGAGACAGCTCGGCGGCGAGGTTCGTACCGGGGTGCACGTGTCGTCGCCCGCAGAGCTTCCGGCCGCTCGGGTCTACCTGTTCGACACCAGTCCGGACCAGCTCGCTTCGATCGCCGGGGACGGGCTTCCGAGTGGCTACCGGCGGCGCCTCGGCCGCTATCGATATGGCCCCGGCGCGTTCAAGCTCGACTGGGCGCTCGACGGGCCGATTCCCTGGCGCGACCCCCATTGCCTGGAGGCGTCGACCGTCCACCTCGGTGGCACGCTCGAAGAGATCGCAGCCGGGGAAGCAGCGGTGTTTCGAGGGAAGCATCCCAAGCGACCCTATGTGCTGCTCTGCCAGCAGAGCCAGTTCGACGCGAGTCGCGCGCCCGAGGGGAAGCACACCGGATACGCGTACTGCCACGTTCCTGGCGGCTCCATGGTGGACATGACTGAAGCGATCGAGAGCCAAGTCGAGCGTTTTGCGCCTGGGTTCAAGGACCGAATCCTCGCCCGGCACACCATGAACACGCACGACTTTCATCGGTACAACCCAAACTTCGTCGGTGGAGCGATCACGGGCGGCGTCGCCGACGCGTTCCAGCTCTTCACGAGGCCTGTCGCGCGGCTCGATCCCTACACCACGCCAAATCCACGCGTGTACATCTGCTCCGCATCGACACCACCGGGTGGCGGTGTGCATGGCATGTGCGGCTTCCATGCAGCGAAGAGCGCGCTCCAGCGTCTGAAAAGGTTTGAGCCAGCGCCGCTGGTGAGGTGAAGCGCTCGGCCCTTAATCGACGCGGCGCCCCGAGACGAAGTACTGCGCACCGAGCGGCAACCAGCGTAGACCCGATTCGATCGTTCGAAATCCCGAGCCGTCCCACGGAAAGAAGAGGACGTACCGCTCTTCGGCGGCGTCGAGCCCAGCGCTTCGCAACAGGGCATTCGACCGGCTGCGCGTGAGCAGCGTCGCGTCGGCGTCGAAAGGGCAGTTGCTGACTGCCCGCCTGGTGAGCGGATTGTAGGGATTGTGCTCGAAGATGTAGAGCAGCCCGCCCGGCTTGAGCACGCGGGCCATTTCGGCGACCAGCGATTCCCACTGCGCGGGTGGCACGTGATGCAGAACACAGACGGTAAAGGTCACGTCAAAGGTCTCGTCCGCGAAGGGGATTTGCTTGCCGTCGTAGAGCTGAAAATTCCCCCGCGGAGCTTGCGAGGCCGCGCGCTCGACCACCCCTGGGGCGATGTCGATACCGTGAAGCTGGCCGAAGTGCTCGCCGACGTAGTGCGACATGAGCCCAACGCCGCATCCAACGTCGAGCACGCTGCGCTCCTTCAACGAGCCGAGCTGCCTATCGCAGGAAGCGACGAGCTCGTCTGCCTTGACGCGGATGAAGAAATCATGGCTCTGCCCAGCAAAGTCAATCGATTGCTCGACTTCGGCAACATAGCTTTGCTTGTATTCTTCGAATTGCACGTCTGATCCGTGGCTTGAACCATACACGACATCGTTGTAGAAGGCCCGCTGTCGCCGTCTAGGCTCGGATCGACTCATGGAACGACCAGCGCTGTCTCTCATCATCCCCGTTTATAACGAGGAAGCAATCATCGGGGAGCTCGACCGTCGGCTCAGGGCATTCTTGGGAGAGCTCGATGAGACATGGGAGGTGGTTTTCGTCGACGACGGCTCCAAAGACCGCACGCCGGCGGCACTCAGCGAGCTCGCGGCGATTGAGCCTCGCTACAAAGTGATTTCGTTTTCGCGCAATTTCGGGCATCAGATTGCGATCACGGCAGGTATGGACCGCGCCGAAGGGGACGCCGTCGTCATCATGGATGCCGACCTTCAAGATCCACCCGAGGTGGTCGCCGAGATGATTCAGAAGTGGCGCGAGGGATACGACGTCGTGTACGGGCAGAGATCCATTCGCCACGGAGAGAGCGTCTTCAAGCGAGCCACCGCCGCCGCCTTCTACCGCTTGTTGCGTGCTCTGATGCCGATCGAGATACCTCTGGATACCGGGGATTTTCGGCTGATGAGTCGGAGCGTGGTCCTGTCGATGCGCGCGCTGCGCGAGCAGCATCGATTCGTGCGCGCCATGGTGTCCTGGGTCGGTTTCAAGCAAACTGCAGTTCAATACGAGCGGCCCGAGCGCTTTGCCGGCGAAACGAAGTACCCGTTTCGCAAGATGATGCGCTTTGCGATCGACGGCATCACCTCGTTTTCGATCGTTCCGCTTCGGGTCGCGACTTGGCTCGGTCTGCTTTCTGGCTTGGTTGCGATCGTCACGTCGGCTTGGGCGCTCTATGCCGCGATCACGGAGCAGACGGTTCCAGGTTGGGCGACCATCATGATCGCAGTCGCATTGGCCGCGTCGGCTCAGCTCATCATGACGGGAATCCTCGGCGAATACATCGGCCGAATTTATGAAGAAGTAAAGCGCCGCCCGCTCTACGTCGTGGCCGGCACGCTGAACCTTCCGCCGGCCAATGGGATATCAACGCCAGCGGAACCTCCTGCCGTGACCCCCGAAAGACCCTAACGAGGCATGTCCACTACTGGATTCAACCGCCGGGCGACCGTTGTTCGGCATGTCATGCTGGCCGCGACGACGGCGCTCCTCGTAGGGGCGTTCGACGGCGCATGGAGCGCGCGCGGCACAGGCCACAATCCACTGTTCTCGGCTGGGCTGAGCGCAGGAACCCTCGCCATCGCCGGAGCATTCGTGGGCTTGGTTCAGGCCGCGCTGGTCATCTTCGTCGAGCCGATCGCGGAGAGGCACCGCTGGCGGACTCGATGGCATGCCGCATTGAGCACCAACGCGAATGCAGACCGTACCCCGGTCGTTGCATTCCATGCCTGGATCGCGTCGGCGGTCACCGTGGGTACACCGCTGGTCTTCGGGTTTGTCTGGCTGCTTCGACGATCGGAGCGCATCAAGGAAGTTGCTCTCCATGACACGGTCCTGATCTTGGGGGTGACGGGCTCAATTGTCATGGCTCTCATCCTGTCGACGATCGTCCGCCCGACGTTCGTAAGCGCCTGTGAAAGAATCGACCGTTCTTGGGGGCTGCCACGCCCGCGCTCGCGATTGTTCCGGTACGTCCTGTTCGTCGCGCTACCGGCGGCGCTACTCTTGGCACCCATGTTCAACGCGTTCGGGGTGCAACTGGGCATCCTCGCGGCTCCGTTGGCGCTGACTTTGTTTTTCGTCGCTGAGGGTCTCCTTTGGCAACTCGTGCAAACGATCAGCGAAAAGTGGCTCGAGCCGGGGGGGCGACGCACCGCTCGCGCGATTCGATCGTTGGGTGGATTGCTGGTCGCCGCAGTCGTCAGCAGCGTTGCACTCTTCGAGCTCTGGCCCGGCGCCAGTGCCGCGATGGATGCCGGCCGGGTAATGCCATCGGTCGCTGTTGAGCTGCAGCGTCTCACCGATGCCGACGGCGATGGCGTCTCTTCGCTTTTCGGCGGCAACGACTGTGCAGCCTTTGACGCGAGCCGGTCGCCGATGAACACCGAGATCCCCAACAACGGCATCGACGACAATTGCGACGGCCGGGATGCGACGGCGGTGCGGGTCGTGCCTGAGCTGGCTCCGTACTACGGTGGGCTCCTCGACTCTCAGAAGAAGCGCTTCAACGTGCTCCTGCTGGTCGTCGACTCACTTCGCCCAGACCATCTGGGCGCGTACGGCTACCGCAAAAAGACGTCACCGCACATGGACGAGCTCGCCAAGGACGCATGGCTGTTCACGCGCGCGTATTCACAGTCCTCGACCACCTCACTGAGCATGCCGAGTATGCTGAGCGGTCGAAGGCCGAGCAGCATGCGATGGAAGGGGGGGTATCCGGAGACGGTCGAAAGCGAGCGGATGCTCCCCCAGCTCCTGAGCCAACAGGGGTACGACACCACGCTCGCAATCAACCGCTACGTGGTCCGGCATCTGAAGGGGCTGCAGCGAGACTTTCAGCAGATACTCTCGGTGCCGGAGGGTTCCGACTGGAAGAGCGGAGAGTTCATCATCTCGAATGTCATTTCGGCGGTGGAGGACTCACGCCGGACCGGGCGCCCTTTTTTCATCATGGCGCATTTCGATGATGTGCATCACCCGTATCGAGCACACCTCGGGCGCTCGGTGCCCAACTTCCCGAGTCCGAACCGGAACGTCCCCGCCTATGACCGCTGCGTTGCCAACTTCGACAACATGCTTCGAATTCTCACATCGCATCTAAAACAGGCGGGCGTGTGGGACGACACCATCGTGGTCCTCACCGCAGACCATGGTGAAGAGTTTGGAGAACACGGTGGCGCGATCCATTCCGTGACGTGCTATGTCGAGTCGGTCCATGTCCCGCTCATCGTGCGAATACCGGGCTTCAAGCCGCAGCAAATCTCGAGCCGCGTCGCGCTCACGGACCTCGCTCCCACGCTGGTCGAGGCCATGTCCCTCCCGGCGGATCGCTTTCCCTTCGATGGCCAAAGCTTGTTCGTTCCTGCACTTGCACCTGGGAGGGTGCCCGCCGACCGTCCGATCTTCTGCTCGATCTTCCAGCTTCTGAGCGGCCGAAAAAATTTCTTCACGCGCAGCGTTCGGACGGATACACACGTGCTGGTCTACGAAGCTTTGTCGGATCGCGTCGAGCTTTACGACGCCATCACAGACCCAGGCGAGCGCCAAGACATCGCATCAAGCAGTCCCCAGGTCGCCGAAGACCTGCGCCAGCTGTTGGGGGCGTCGGCCACCGGCAACCTATGGGAAGCCCGGCGTTTTCAGTAGCCAGCAACCCACCTGCTCAGATGTCCGGGGGGATCTCGGTGCCACGCAATAGACCGTCGTTTGCCGGTTGGACATGACCCGCCAGATGACTACCCTCGCGGCGTGGAAGACGAGTCGAAGCCCTCTGAGGACACGCCCGCACCTGCAGTTGCCGCCGCCGAGCAGCGGATCGTATCAGCGCTAGGCGGCGCCTTTCTGTCGACCCTCGCTCGCGGCAGCGCTTTGATCCTCGGGGCCGGAGCCAGCTTGGGCCTCGCAACTTGGGAACTGGTCTTCAGCGATCGCTTGGTCACCTACATCGCATCAAACGAGATTGAGCCCTCCGCCCGAAAGCTGCTGCTTCTATTCGCGGGCGTCGGAATCGCGCTTCCTTTGATCGGCATTGCCATCTACTTGTGGACTCGCCGTGCGCGGTGTCTCGATGCGGCGCGCAGAATCGAGTCGCTCGCGTGGAAGATCTCGCCGTTGTGCCTAGCGATCGCCATTCCGATCCTGTTTCGTTGGCAGATCTGGAAGGGCCGCGACATCCAGTTCCTGGCCATCGCCGCAATCACGGCCTTCGCAGCGCAGAAGCTGTTCTATCGATCACTCGTCGAGCCGCCGCTGTTCCGCACCACCTCAGGACCCATTGCCTCGGCCCGCCAACGGACCGCGGACGCGCTCGATCGATGGTCGACCTGGCTCCCATGGGTCCTCGTGATCGGGCTGTTCTTCTTCTACGCGTCCTACTTCTCGTTCTACACCCTGCGCAACCACTGGAACCTAGGGACATCCGCGTACGACATGGGGATCGAAGACAATGTCGTCTTCAATGCCATGCGCGGTAAATTGCTGAAGGCGTCGCCGATCTTCGGCCCCGAGGGCACGCATTTGGGTCACCACGCGACGTTCTTCGCGTATCTGCTCGTGCCCATCTACGCGATCGCGCCGCGTGCGGAAACCTTACTGATCATTCAAGCGACGCTCATTGGTGCGGCAGTCATCCCGCTTTTCCTGTTCGCACGCAATCGCCTTGGTGCTTACCAAGCAGTCTCGATCGCGGCCATGTACGTGTTCTATGCGCCCTTGCACGGCGGCAACCTGTACGACTTTCACTACCCTCCGCTAGGGATCGGATTCGTGTTCTGGCTCGCGTATCTCGTCGACATAGGCAAGTATCGATGGGCCATCATTCCGCTGGTCTTGAGCCTCTCGGTGCGCGAGGACATCGCTCTCTCCGTCTGTGTGCTCGGCGCGTATTTTCTTTTATCGAATGTTCGTCCCCGGGCTGGACTGGCGCTGACGCTGATCGGTATCGGTTACTTCCTCATCATGAAGATGGGGGTGATGCCTTACTTCCGCGACGGCAAGTCTACGTTCGTCTGGTACTACGAGAAGTTGGTTCCGGAAGGCGGGCCCGGGGGCTTTGGCGGCGTGCTGGCGACCATTTTCGGCAACCCGGGTTACACCGTGGGGACCCTGCTCGAAGCCGAAAAGGTCAAGTACTTCCTGCAGGTCATGGTTCCCTTCGTGTTCCTGCCGTTTCGACGACCGATCGGCCTTGTGTTTGGCTTGCCCGGACTCCTGATGACCTTGTTGGCAACTCGTTCGGCCCTCTACAACATCGGGTTTCAGTACACCACGCACTGGGCGCTCGAGATGTTTCTCGCCACCGTTGTGGTTCTAACGATGATCAAGGAGCCTACGCAGCCCAAAGACCAGCGCGGTGAAACGCGCCTTCGATCCTGGTTGATGGCGTTGGCCCTCGCGATGGCCGCTACGTCCTATCAGCATGGCGCAATTCTTCAGCACAACACTGCACGCGGCGGGTTTTCGGCCTTCAAGTTCGAACGCACGGAAAAAGACATCGAGCGGTATGAGCAGCTCAGGTCGCTGTGTGCCCTGATTCCGCCGGAGGCGAAAGTCGGGGGGACCGAGAAGACATTGTCCCACGTGTCCAATCGTCCCGATGCGTACACCATTCGGTACCTGGGCGTCCAGGATGCCGAATACATCTTGTTCCAGACGAGCATCGGTGGAGCCGATGTCGAACACATTCACCCGGCAATCAGCGATGGAACGTTCGGCGTCGTCGAAGTCGCTGGAGATTTCGTTCTCGCCAAGCGCGGGCACTCCACCGAAGGCAATGCCGAGGCCCTGAAACGCATTCGCAAGCCGCGGAAACAGCGACCGAAGTAGAGACCGCAAAGCCCGGGGACGCTCCGAGGAGCTCTTGGGGCGGCTCACTCGAGATGAAGATCGACCCAAGACGCGTGGGCATGGTTGGTCGAGCCTGTGATCAGGACTTCCAGCAGGAACTCGCGGCTCTCGTCGAGGGGGACGGAGAAAGGCACAGCATCGACCTTCGAAGTCATCTCCTTTGACTGAAACAGCACTTTGCCGTCAGAGTCGCGAATGCGGAAGCTCATGGCGGCTTTCCCTTGCGAACCATCGTCCACACCCACCAGGCCGGCGAGCGTCATACCCCCTTGGTCCTCCGCTCGAACACGTATGAAGGACGGCGCGTGCGCTCCAAGACCCTGCGAGTAGACGCGGCCATTGATTCGCAGCGCGGCACCGGTTACCGAGCGATTGTATTGCAGGCTTTTCCAGCCCTGAGCGTCGCGCACGACCGTGAGCGGACCGACTTTGCGGGGTGGGTCTTCGAACAGCAGCCACTTGCCGTACGCTCTCACGAACCGTGCACGAGGCCGGTAGCGGCGCACTATCCGTTTGGCGCGGCCCAGGTCTCCGCGTGCGATGACGTATCGATAACGCGTTGGGCGGCCTGTGGGCTGTCGGCGGACGGGCAGCTGAAAGTACAGTCCTGAGTCGTTCTCCAGCAGGTTTCCACTCTTTGCGGTCAGCCACGCGGGCATTTGCCCGAATTGCGCTCTTCCGAAGAACGCACTGCTGTGCTCGGTCTTGGTGACAAGCTGCATGACGTCACCTTCTCGGTCCAGGTCGGCTGCCAGCTCATCCAAGCCGCTCGCCTCCTCGTTGAACTGCTGGAGGCGAACGTTCAACACGACGAGGAGCGCCACGACGAGCACAGCGACCAGCCGTGGCAGGTTTCGACCCAGCCGGTCACCCGTCCGCGGCACAAAGACCGCCGGCGCGAAGCCGTGCACGAAGACGGCGAACCGAGTGCCCACGAGAAACGTAGACGCGATCCATTCGGGCAATACCACGAAGAGCAACGCGCTGAGTCCGAGGGGGACCGTCCGGGCAACGCTGAAGACCAAGCGCGGTCGGCCAACGATCGCCAGGATCAGCAGGATCGCGACACCGACTGCTGCCCAAGAACCATCCCCCGTTGGCATGAATGGGCCCGAAAACAACGAGAGCAGACGATCGGTATCGATGAACCAGTCTCTGGGGGGCGAACTGTTCGGGTTTCGCCGCATGAGCCCCCATGCCACCGTGAGGAGTGCTAGCGGAACGAGGTGTATGCCAGCGCGCCATTTGTCGAGCAGCTCACGTCGCCATAGGTAGCTAACGCCCGACACCAGCATGGCCATCCCAAAGACGATGCCGTGGCTCAGGAACAGCGCTAGACCAAGCACGGTAGTGTACCAGACGCCACGCTTCGTGGGTCTCTCGTACTGCCGCTCGAACACCGCCAGGTACCAAAAGAGAAGCGGCATCGCGAAGCCCTGGGACAGGAAGCCCCAGAGGTAGGTGAGGTCGAAAGCCAGCACGAAGCCGAAGAGGCCGAACATCGGGTTCGCGCCGATCGTCCTTAGCCAGCGCGCCATCATCAGCGGCGTCGCAACCGCCGATAGGGATAAGATGCACTTGACGGCAAAGAGCGCACTGACGGCTTTCGTGAGCAATGCGCCCAGCGCGAAAGGCAGCAGATAGGGCGTGAAGAAGTTGTAGCGATAGAGCTGCTGGTACTCGATTGGGCCCTCTCGCAGCTGCCACCAGAGCTTGTAAAGGTTGGCGTGCTGAGGAAGATCAACGCCCACCGGGTAGCGGTGCCACCAGACCGCTATCAAAGCGAGCAGCGCGCAAACCGGAAACGACCACCGCGGCAGCTGGGGATCTCCAGGAGCCTCACGCGGGAATTGCAGCCACGACGGGACCACGGAGCTCATATACTCGCTCTGGGCGCTTGGGGACACTTCGCTAATCAAGGAGATGCCGTCGCCGATCCAAAGAAGTCCGGCGGAGGTCAGCCGGTAAACCAGTATGCCCACGCGATGAACAGAAACTGAAAAGGAAGGCGCGCCCAGAGTGCCCAGCGCGGGATGGGCTTCTTCGGGTTCAGGGAGATGTTGTGGGTGACCATGTAGATGTTGGCTGGGAACACGGCGACGTAGAGCGCGATGAGGCCCCAGGCGGCCCACGCTCGTGTGTCAGGGATGAGTAGACCGATGCCACCGAGGATTTCGAAGAAGCCACTGATGTAGACCAGCGCAAGAGGCGCCGGCAGGAACTTCGGGACGATTCGGACGAACGGCTTGGGCTGGACGAAGTGAAGGATGCCAACTGCGACCATCAGGATCGCAAGCAACCACAGAGCGGCGAGCTTGAAGCCGGGCATAGCTCCGCTTGTACCTCAAGGACGGCCTCGGCGACACCCTCCGTGCCAGCGTCAGCGTCCAGGTTGGCTCACGTGCTAGATCTCCTGCGCATGGGAGCAGAGCGCCAAAAGCCCCTCCGCGCGGAGCAGTTCACCACGGCGCGTGCTGCGCAGCCGTTCTGGTACCGTTCGGTGAACCGCGTGGGGCAAGTCCTGCCGCGCTTTGGCAAGCCCTCGGCCGAGGCCTGGTTCGAGAAGGCGCAGCGAAAGAACCCGGGAGTCGGGGACCCGCGGCCCGAGACGGTGGCCGCGCTCGATGCGCTCCTTCGCTCCGTGCAACAAGATGCGGCGCTCAGCTTCTCGGGCCGGATTGCAGCGCAAATGGACTGCCTACGGATGGCAAGTCAGCACCTGAGAATCGAACAAGCCCTTCGGGAGACGCCAGGGATTCTGGACACCGAAATTCCGGCGCCGATCTTTCTCGTCGGCTGGATGCGGACCGGGACCACGTTTGTTCACCGCCTGCTCGCCCAAGACCCGGACACGCGGACGATGCCTTACTGGGAAAGCATGTATCCGGTGCCTCCGAGGAGCGGCAAGGACGATCGCCCGGCGCAGCTCGCGCACCTGCTCGCACAGCTGCAGAGCATCTCCCCGAACTACGAGGCCATTCACCCAATGGGCGCGCGTGAGCCCGAAGAATGCGTCGCACTCTTCACGAACGTCTTCCGGACGCTGCAGTACAACGTGCAGTATCGTGTCCCGGGCTACATGGAATGGCTTCGTGCGCAGGATCCAGGTATCGCGTACGGCCAATACCGGGAACAGCTTCAACTGGTTCAGCACTACCGGCCGCACGGCAGCCGGTTCGCGCTCAAGGACCCAACCCATTCGGTGTTCGTCGACACGATTCTCGAGCTTTTTCCCAACGCGCGATTCGTATTCACGCATCGCGAGCCGGCGACGACGATGAGCTCGCTTTGCAGCCTTTATGCCTATACCCGCGCCCTCTTCAGCGACGACGTCGACCCCCACGCGCTCGGGCCGGAGCTCCTCCACAGCGACCTTCCGGCTTCGCTACAAACCGCCCTCCAGAAGGTCGACGCACTAGCGCCGGGAAGGGTGGCCCATATGCGTCACAGGGACGTGCGCCGCGATCCCATTGGCACGATGGCGCAGGCCTATCGAGACCTCGGGATGGAGCTGAGCGAGCCGGCGCGCGCGGCGATGGCTGCGATGGTCGACGCCGAGCATCGAAAAGTTCGGGACGTGCACATCCACAGCCCCGAGGGCTTTGGGCTCCGCGCCGATGAGATTCGGGAGCGCCTGGCCGGCTACTGCGAGCGCTTCGACCTATGAGCCCTCGGGCCGCTTGCTGAGCTTGGCTTTGGCCCCGGCGAACATTCGCCGGAACTTCACGCCCGCCCAGATGAAAAGAATCAGCAGAACGACCAGCACGACCATGTTGAACCACGGGACGTACACGTAGTCCGGCTCGACCTCCCTCAGCGAAAGGACGTTGGGGTACGAGTCGGAAATCGCGATGCGGACGCCGTAGTAGGTGAGCAGGGCGATCTCATCGACCTCGTTTTTTGCAAGCTTCGAGGCCTCCGCGGCGATGTCACCCGAGTCCCATTTGAGGTACCAGCCGTTGTCCTCGTTGCGAAAGACGCGTGCCTTCAGCGTGTCCTGATCCTTCGCGTAGATGAACCGAACGTCGCGGCTCCGGTGATCGCCGGTCGCAGGGTCCTTGGTGTCCATCCGCTTGACCTCGGTGCCCGTGATCAGGACCTTGGTCGCCCGCGGCATGAAATAGTAAAGCGTCCCTGCGAAGAGCAGGGTCACCAAGACCGCAAGCGCTATGCCTAGTTTTCGCATCGAGTTGGCTCCCAGGGCAGGAGTCATACGTCCATTTCGGGGGCACGCGCAACCGTGAAGGATGTTCAGAGGCCCCGCGACGATTCAGGGCGGAGCGCAATGCCGCCGGCGAGCGCTTTGTCCAGCACGGCCACGATGCGCTCGCGGTCCGCGGGCAGGCGACCCGCCAGTGGGAGGTAGTTCGACGCATGGTTGGTACGAAAGACCGCATTGGTCGGCGAGGACTCGGCCACGATGGTACGAAGCTCCTCGAGCAGGCCGTTGACCGAGGGGAGGGTGAACTTGCCTTGCGCCTGCATCTTGTCGATCGGCGTGCCGGGAATGATCGTGAGGGTCAGAGCGGAGACGAACTCCGGGTCCATCTCGGTGATGAGCTTGGCCGAACCGGCGGCGTGCTCTTTGCTGCGCTCCGCTCCGCCCGCGCCCAGCAGGAAAATCGCCGAAATTTTCATGCCGGCTTCGTGCGCGCGCCGGGCCGCCTCGACGTGCTCCTCGAAGTTCGATCCCTTCGCGATTCGCTTGAAGGTCGGGTCGTCGCCGGTCTCAGGGCCCATGTAGAGGAGCGACAAGCCGAGCTCGCGAAGCCGCCGAAGCTCCTCGGGGCGCTTCGCGTTTGCGTTCATCGCGGTCGCGTATGCGCTGACTCGTTTCAAACGTGGAAACGCCTCGCGGCATGCCGCCAGAATGGCCTCCCAGCGATCGAGGTCGAGGACCAGCGCGTCGCCGTCGGCGACAAAGACCTTGCTGACGTTGCGGCCGAAGCTTCGCCCGGCTTCTTCGATGTCGGTTAGCGTCTCGCGGAGGTCCCGCACGCGAAACGCCTTGCTTCGGTACATGTCGCAGTAGGTGCAGTGATTCCACGAGCAGCCGACCGTCGCCTGTACGATGTACGCGTCGGCCTCGCTGGGCGGCCGGTAGATCTGTCCTTCGTATCGCATTCGTGGCGAACTCTGGGCCTAACCCTCGACTTCGAAAGTCAGGCCCGCTGCGCGAAGGCGTTCGACGAGACGCATGCCCATCGCGGATGCCGGCGTGAGGATGCCGCCTTCGGTCTCGAGCTCCTGGCCCTGCAGTGCGAGACAAAGCGCCGCTTCCGAGAGCATGACCGCGGTCGAGCCGTATCCGGGATCGCGCTTGTCGGCCACCGTGCCGCGCAGCGACTCGCCGTCGCCAAGCGCCACGAACTCGGTCTTGAACCGGCCCTTCGCACGGGCCTCGGCGTCTGGTCCTTCGCCGGGGGAAGGCAGGCGCTTCTCGACGAACGGTCGCGTGAGCGGGATTGCGAGGGACGCCATGAACGCGATCATGCCGCCCGCGATCGAGACCGCGGCCGACAACCCTTTCGCACCCTTGCCAGTCCCCATCACCTCGGAGTAGCGGAAATCCTGTCCCCAGGGCTGACCCATGAGCGCGTGGCTTCGGCGAACGATGCGCGTATTGATGGCCGCCATGACGAACGGGCCCGTCCACATATTGAAGTCCTTATCGAAGCGCGCGCCGGCCTGATCGCCTTTGTCGGGGCCCCGCATGCCCTCGGGATTGAGGGCATAGGGATTGCCGAGCACTTTTCGTAGGCTCGGGTTCTCCTTCATCTCGTCGAGGATGTTCATCATGCTGGCGATCGTGCCGCCACTGAACGCGCCCCGCATGTCGACCGCCGCCATCTTGACCTGGGTTGCGTACTTGCCGTGCCGCGCTTTGAACGCTTCCTGCACCATCAGTGCGCCTAGGTCCGACGGAATCGAATCGTAGCCGCAACAGTGCACGATCCTTGCGCCGGTCTTCCGCGCCTCCTCGTGATGGGCGTCGATCATCGCGCGGACGAAATGGGTCTCGCCGGTGAGGTCGCAGTAGTCGGTCCCGTTGCGGACGCACGAAGCGACCAATTCGGCGCCGTACTTCGCGTAGGGCCCCACCGTGCTGATGAGGACCTCGGTTTTCGAAGTGATGGCATCGAGCGATGGGCTGTCAAAGCTGTCGCCGACCAAAATCGGAAGCTGCGGGGCCCCAATCTCCTTGGCGATGCCTTCGAGCTTTTCTTTGTTGCGACCCGCCAGCGCGAGGCGCAGCCCGGTGTCGCCGCCCAGGTAGTTGCGAACGAGGTAGTCCGCTACGAGGCGCCCAGTAAAGCCGGTCGCGCCCCAGAGCACGATGTCGAAGTCACGAGAGCGATCGCGGGTGCGCGGGAGATTGGTCATCCGGGACTCATAGGGCAGCGGCAGCGGCAGTGCCAGTGCCCGCGTCAGTGCGAGCGTCAGCGTCGGTGTACGCGGCCAAGGGAGGGCGGGGGCTGGAATCCACCCCGCACTTCGGCGAGGAGCTCTGCAAATCGGATCGTCGTCTTATCCGCGAGGAATGGACCCACGATCTGAATGTTGACCGGAAGGCCGTCCGGCGTGACCCCGACGGGCGCGCTGGTTGCCGGCAAGAATGCGGCGCTTGCGAGCGCGACCCAGCAAAGGTGATCCATATACGGGCGCTTCTCTCCGTTCACCGTGAGCCTTCTCGACAAAGGGTTGCCCCCGGTCTGATGCGGAAAGGCAGTGACTGGGACGATCGGGGTGAGCAGCACGTCGATGTCTTTGAACAGCTCGTGGAATTGCCAGCGCAGCTTCGTGCGCCCCTCGTTCGCCCGGTTCCAATCCGTGTGTGACTGCAGCATGCCGCGCACGGCATTCTTGGTGACGAGGTCGGCCTGGATCCCGAGGCGGTCGGCCAGCGCGTAGAAGGGCAACAGGATGCGCCCCATCGCGCGGAGCGGCAGCGGCATGTCTCCCCCGATGACGCCCAGCAGCAATTGAACGTACAAGGGAACGATTCGGTCCAGTCGAAGCGGCGCGCCGATGTCCACGAGCTTGACGTGTGGCCGCAGCGCCTCGATCGTCGCCTCGAGCTCGTCCCGAACGCTGGCGTCGATGGGGCAGAGCGGATCGTCCAGCCAGTACCCGACCCGGAAATCGCTCAGACGATCTGCCCGCGACGCCGGTAGGTTCAGCGACCATCCATCGCGCATGAGCGTGTCCGGGCCCGCGATGACATCGAGCGCCAGTTTCAGGTCGCCCGCCGTTCGCGCGAGCGGCCCAACCACCGCGAGATCGGCCTCGCTCTTCGTCCCCGGCGGCCCCGGAATGTGCCCGCGCCCCGGAACGATCCCGTATGAAGGCTTATGCCCGTAGACCCCGCAATAGTGAGCAGGAGTTCGAATCGAGCCGCCGATGTCGCTGCCGATCTCCAAGGGCACGAAGCCCGCGGCGATCGCTGCGGCGGCGCCACCCGAGGAGCCGCCCACCGTCCGTGTGACATCCCAGGGGTTGTTGGTGCGCCCGTAGACTGCATTGTAGGTCTGCCAGTCGCCGGCATAGATGGGCAGGTTGGTTTTCCCGAGAACGACCGCGCCCGCTTCGACGGCGCGGTGAACCGCAACGGCATCCTCCTCGGGCACGTAATGGCGAAGCTCGGGTGCTCCCGAGGTCGTGACGAGACCCGCGGTTTCCAATGAGTCCTTGATCGTCATCGGGAGGCCGTGCAGCGCGCCCCACACGTTTCCGTTCGCGCGCGCGGCATCAGCTGCGCGCGCCGTCTCCCGGGCACGGTCGTAATCCGTCGCGACCACCGCGTTCAGCTCTGGGTTCAAGGCCTCGATGCGCGCGATGCTCGCGTCGACGAGCTCCAGAGAGCTGACCTCCCGATTTCGCAACGCCGCCAGACATTCCGAGGCAGAGCGATAGCTCAACTGATCCATCGTGTCCTCATCGGGCCGCAGCCTACATCAAGCGTGACGCTCGCCGGCCGACTTTTTCCCGGACCTGACGCGCTTGCCTTGTTCTCTCCGTGGCCCGGGCTAGGGTCGGTCGAATGAGCGCCGAACCGGACAAGCGCGTTGCGCTGAAGCAATGGCTTCGTGGTCGGCTGACCGAAGGGGAGCAACCCAAAAAGGAGTGGCGCCAGCTACTGGAGGCCACGTGGGATTTTCTTTTGCTCACGCCGGTTCATGACCTGATCGACGCCAAGACAGCCAAGGTCGCTGCAGATCAGCTCATGAACGCCGAGCTCATTACGGAGCTCTCGCGCCCCATCGTGGCGGCCGTCGCGCCCGTGATCATCCAGGAGCTCAGAGGGGACGAGCGTTCGCTCAAACGTTTCTTGCCCGAAAACGCACAGGCCAAGCTCGAAGAAGCGATCGCTCGACCCGGCTTGGTTCACCCCGACTGGGTTCGAGCCATGTTTCGCGGGGAGGCCGCGGAGGCCGTGCTCAATGACGCCCTCTATCGCGCGCTGAAGGATTTCTCCACCTTGCTGCCGCGCTTGATGGTGAAGCTTTCGCCGATGGGACGCCTCGGAATGCTTGGCACTGCGGGTGCCTTGGCTGAAAAGCTCATCGAAGACTTGGAGAGACGAATCGAACCGGAGATCAAGTCGTTTCTCGCCGCTCGCTCGGAGGAGATCTTGAAGCGTTCCGCCGAGTTCACCATCGCCAAGCTCGACGAGCCGGCGTCGATCGAGTTCCGCGCCAACTTCATCAAGTTCGTGCTCTCGAAGTCTCCAGCCTTTCTGGTGGGAGCCGCAGACGACGAGCTGCTCGAAGATGTCGGCGTCGTCGCGGAGCTGACTGCGCGGCACGTCGCCGACATGCCCGAAGTACGGGCGGACGTCCATGCCTGGATCGATCGCGCGATGGCATACTCCGAACGCATGAACCTCGGCGAAGCCCTCCATCTAGAAGGCATCGACGTACGTCCTCCCCTCGACGCCTTGGCCGAGGCGACCTGGCCCGCGTTCACGGCGCTGCTTGGCAGCCCGCAGGCCCAGCATTGGATGGACACGCTCGTCGACGAGCTGCTCGACGAATACGAGCGCCTCGGCGGCAGCTAGCGGTTCAGCGGACCCTGGATTTATTTCCGCAGGGCAATTTCAGTGCGCCTGCGGCTTCAGCTTTTCCATGGCCTGGTCCACCGTGAAGCTCGCGGCTTTTTGGCGCGGCGGGAATTCCTTGAAGGTCTGTAGGAAGTTGCCGACGATGGCCTGGGCTCCGTAGAGCATGTAGGCGCGGTCGATCATCCAATCGTAGTAGGTGTTCGACGTGATTTCGGCGCGCTCGTAAGGATCACGGCGCAGATTGAAAATCAAAGGCAGACGAAGCGGAACGAACGGATCCATCCAAACCCGGAGCGTTCCCTCGGTCTTCTGCTCCATGAAGACGGCCTTCCAGTCGTTATAACGAACGGCCGTCAAATCACCGTCATCAGAGAAGTAGAAGATTTCCTTGCGAGGCCCCTTGGCTTCTGCGCCCGTGAGAAAGGGCGCGAAGTTGTACCCGTCGAGGTGCACCCGAAAGCCCTTTTGGCGCCGCTTCTTCTTCTGCTTGAGCTTGTCCTTGATGTCGGGGTCCCCTGCCATCGCGACGAAGGTCGGCAACCAGTCCATGTGGTGCATGATCTCGTTGGAGACCGAGCCGGCCTTGATCTTGCCGGGCCAACGCACCATCGCCGGAACTCGCCACCCACCTTCCCAGTTGGTGTTCTTCTCGCCGCGGAACGGTGTCGCCGCCGCGTCGGGCCAGGTGTTGTAGTGCGGACCGTTATCGGTGCTGTACATCACGAAGGTTTCGTCTGCGATGCCGAGCCTGTCCAGAAGGCCGAGGAGCTGTCCGACGTGCATGTCGTGCTCGACCATTCCGTCCGCGTACTCGTCTTGACCGGAGATTCCGCGGTGCTCTGCCTTGACGTGGGTGCGAAAGTGCATGCGCGTTCCGTTCCACCAGACGAAGAAGGGCTTCCCTGCCTTGTTGGCTTGCTCGATGAAACGAATGGCCGCTGCGACGGTCTCATCGTCGATCGTCTCCATTCGCTTCTTGGTCAGGGGTCCCGTGTCCTCGATGCGGCCATCGGCGTAGCTGTGGATCACCCCGCGCGGCCCGAAACGTTTCCTGAACTCGGGGTTCTTCGGGTAGTCGGCGTTCTCGGGCTCTTCTTCGGCGTTCAAGTGGTAGAGGTTGCCGAGAAACTCGTCGAAGCCATGGTTGGTCGGGAGCATCTCATCCTTGTCACCGAGGTGGTTCTTACCGAACTGTCCGGTTGCGTAGCCATGCGGCTTCAAAAGCTCGGCGATTGTGGGGTCCTTGGCGCTCAGGCCCTGATCGGCGCCGGGCATCCCGACTTTGCTCAAACCAGTTCGAAAGACGCTCTGGCCGGTGATGAATGACGAGCGGCCCGCGGTGCAGCTCTGCTCGCCGTAGTAGTCGGTGAAGATCATTCCTTCGGCGGCGACGCGGTCGATGTTGGGCGTGCGGTAACCGACCAGCCCCATCGTGTAGGCACTGATGTTCGACTGGCCGACGTCGTCACCCCAAATGACGAGAATGTTGGGCTTGGCTTGGCTCTCCGCGGCTGCAGGACCTGCGGCGCTCAAAAACGCCAAGGCAAGAAGTGCGGATCTCAGATGCGCGACAATCATTCAAACGTCTCCTCGTGTTGATTTCGGCTGCGAAACGTAGTGCTTGCGTGTACGCGCGTCAACGACGTTCGCGACTTTGTGTCAAGCGCGACGTCGGCTCGCGCCCGGCTGCCTAGCTAGCTTCCGGCGGTTCCGCTTCGGCGTGCGGAGGGACCAGAGTGGCTTCGGGCTCTTGTGCCGGTGCTTCGTGGGCGCGACAGCGGTTCAGGTGAAATGCGATTCGCCAGGCATGGTACGCGACACGTCGTGCACCTCGTGCCGCGTCAAGACGTTCGACGCCTTCGACCGCATCAAACCCTCCGACGGCAACCTGTTCCAAGACCCGTTCGCGATACTCGCGGCCCTGGTCTTGAAGCACTTGCCATGCGGCCTCGAGCCCTTCTTCTCGGACGGTTCGTTCTCCGTGAACGAGCGCTTTTCGGACTTCGTTCATTGCGGGTTCGAGCCGCCTTGCGATGATCGCCAGCTCCGGATCCTCTCTCAAGGTAGCCCAGCGGTCGGACTCCTCGCACCGATCTGCCAAGCGATCGAGGTGGTCGATCACGTGCATTGCGGACACGTGTCGATGGTAGGTCCATCCTTGATCTGGCGAGCTGCGAATTCGTTCCACGTATTCTCGCGTTTCGCCAAAGGCTTGCCGTAGTTGCAGGACACGTGCCTCTGCGCCGTGCGCCCGTGTCACCGACAGGAGTTGGAGCACCAGCTCGAGTGTGCCGGCCGTGAGGTCCGAAAGCGTCGTGCCGAGCGCGTCAAGGGCCGCGGCGGGCGCATCGAGGAGGCTCCGGTCGAGGCTCTGAGTAAACGGTGTGGGCTTGATCGGCACGAGTCGAACCAAGAGCCCCGCGAACTTGGCTGAGAAGGGCAGGGCTACGCTTACGCCGAGGACGTTGTAGAAAGTGTGAAACCCGACCAGGACGAGCTCTGGCTCGGAAGCAAGCAGTCGCGGTGCAACTCGTTCGAGCCCCTGCATGAATGGAACAAGGATGAGGAACGCGCCGATGCCTGCGAACACGTTGTACATGGCATGCGCATAGCCGGTGCGCTTCGCGTGGACAGACCCGCCAACGGCAGCGAGGACGGCGGTCACGGTCGTGCCGATGTCCATTCCAATCACCGCCGCAGCCGCCTGCTGTACCGTCATCGCGGACGCATTGACTGCAGCCAAGGCCATGGCCACGCCGGCGCTTGACGATTGCGTCAAGATGGTCAGGCCGATCCCGAACACGACGAGAAGCAGCCGCCCCGCCCAGGTGTCGTCGGGAAAGCTGTCTGGCGTAATGATGCCGACGAAACCGCCCATGCCTTGTTGCAAGAGCGAGATGCCTACGAAGATCAGGCCAAAACCCGCCACTGCAAAGCCGACCGCCGAGGCACGACCGCGCGCGAAGAGGCGGATGAGTGCGCCGACCAGCACGATCGGCATCGCCGCGGTACCCAGCTCGAGCTTGAATCCGAGCAACGCGACCAACCAACCGGTCATCGTCGTGCCGACGTTGGCGCCGAGGACGATGCCGAGCGCTTGCGGGAACGTGAGCAGGCCGGCGCCGACGAATCCGACCGCCGCGACGGTGGTCGCGCTGGACGACTGCACGACGGCGGTGGTGACCGCGCCGGTCATCGCGCCAGAGAGCGGACTCCGGGTGAAACGGCTCAGCAAGCGGCGTAATGCACGGCCCGCTAGGGCGCGGAGGCCGTCGGTGAGCACGGTCATTCCCAACAGGAACAGGCCCAGTCCGCCCAGGCAGAGAAGAACGCTGCCAATCATGTTTGGGAGTCTACTCCAAGCGCGAGGGCGCGCTGCTCACCGTGAACGAAAAATCCAAACCTCTCCCGCGGTGAAGTTGATCACCGTTCCGACGGCGATGCCCACCAGGTTCGCGATTCGGTAGTCGACCCCAAAGAGCTCGACCGCGCTCATCAAGACGATCACGTTGCCGGCGAACGCAGCCATGACTGCGGCTGCGTGGTACTGAACGGTTCGGCGCATCAATCCAGGCTCGCGCAGCGGCAGGCGCCACGTCCAGGTGTGGTTCAACACGAAGTTCGTGAGAATCGACACTTCGATGGCGACGATGCTCGAGAGCAGCAGCGGAGCCGCGAATGTGCCGTGCAGCAGCATGAGAAGTCCCTGGTTCACGACGACGCCGCTAAGCCCGACTAGGCCGAAGCGCAGCATGCGTCCGATGGAACCGGCTCGAAGTCGGGTCTGGGAGGGATCAGTCATTGGGCTCGGGCCGGGCGACCCTCAGCGGGGCTTCTCGTAGATGGTTACGCCGCCCACGAGCGTTTGGTCGATCTCGATATCACGGAGATCTCCGTCGTCGAGTGGATTCTTGGATAGGATCACGAGGTCGGCGAGCTTGCCGGGTTCAATCGAACCGAGCTGTTCTTCGAGCCGCAGTTGCCAGGCCGCGTCGGAGGTCATCGCGCGAAGGGCCTGTTCGACGGAGATGCGTTCGTCGGGGCCCACGATTTCGCCGCTCGAGGTTTCACGCGCGACAGGTGTCCAGAGCTGCAGCATCGAGTCGATCGGAACGATGGGCGTATCGAGATGGGTCGTGAATGGAATCCCGAGGGCCGCCGCGCTCGCCGCCGGGCTGATTCGCGCGGCGCGCTCAGGTCCGAGGAAGATGTCGCGGTGCCGGTCGCCCCAGTAGTACACGTGCGCGCTGAAAAAGCTCGGGGTCGCGCCGAGTTTCTTCATCCGTGCGAGTTGGTCAGGGCGCGCCATCTGCGCATGCACCAGAACCGGCCGAGGGTCTTCCGCGGGGCAGGCGCCGATCGCCGCTTCCCAGGCGTCGAGAAACTGATCGATCGCAGCATCCCCATTGCCGTGCACCGCGACCTGCTGGCCGGAGCAATGAATCGCTTTGACCTGCGCCTTCAGCGTGTCGGCATCGATGTTCGGATAGCCGCGGTAGTCCGCCTGGTGCTCGCCGGGTCGGTAGTAGGGCTCACTGAGGAAGCCGGTGTACCCTTGGATCGAACCGTCGCCTACAAACTTCGCGGCGCCGATGTGTACGCGCTCGCTGGCGTACGGCCCGAGGTCCAGCGTCCCTTCCGCCACCTCCAGGCCGAGCTCGTCCTTCGGCCAAATCACCAATCGCTGCGGGATCAGACCGAGCTTCGAGCCGCCGCTCATTCCTTTGATTTGCACGAGGGTCGCGAGACCGTTCTGGACGGTCGTGAACCCTTGCGCGGCGTAGAGAGCCGCAGCCGAACGGACGACGGCGATCTGCTGGAGCGGCGGCATGTTGAGCGCCTCCAGCTGAAGGGGGCGTGAGGCGGTTTCGAGAAGCAGGCCCGTGGGCTCTCCGGTATCCGGGGCCTTGCGGATTTCCCCGCCCGGCGGGTCCGGCGTTTCCGCGGTAATGCCGAAGCGTTCGAGGGCCAGGGAGTTCACGACCGCCATGTGCGCCGAAATATGCATCGCGAGGATTGGGCGGGTCGCAGAGACGCTGTCGAGATCTTGGCGCGTGAAGTGTCGCTGTTCCTCGAGCATGGTGTCGTCGTAGCCAAAGCCGATCAGCCAACCATCTCCGGGTTGGTCGGTGTTTGTCCGTCTGAGCGCATCGAGCGCCTCTGGGATCGTCCGTACGGTGCCGATGGGAGGACTGTTCAAGTCCGCCGCAACCGCGACGAGCCCGGCTCCTGGAAAATGGCCATGCGCTTCGATGAACCCAGGGACGACCGTTCGCCCGTCGAGATTGAGCACGACGTCCGCGTTTGGCAGCCAACTTTGCACGTCACGATCGCTGCCGACCGCGACGATTCGGTCGTCTTCCATCACGAGTGCCGTCGCCTGCGTACCCTCGGCGTCCATCGTGAGGATTCGCCCGTTGGTCCAGACCTGAAGCCCAGGCGGTGAGGGATGGAGTCGCAGCCAGGCGAGGCCACCGACGACGAGGACGAGCGCTAGAACGGCGACGAGGACCCAGCCGATTCCCCGAATGATCTTCTTCACGGCGGCGATGCTACGCCGAGGGAAGGACGCGTCGCAACGTCTCGTTGTGAGATCGATGACATTCGCAATCTGACTTGAATGGCCATGGATTTCATTTTTCTAGTGCAAAAACCATCCGTTTGCGGGAACCTCGACCTTTCCCGTCCTCGAAAAGGAGAAGCCCCATCTCACGGTCCAAGGCAGTGTCGCTCGTGTTGCTCGCAGGGTGGTTCATCCTAGGGGGGCTCCACACAGTGGTCTACGCGGCGGACCAGCCCAGATCCGACGCCAACATCCTGGGCTATTGGCAGCGAGGCGAGGGCGAAGCGATCATCCAAGTTCGGCGCCACGCCGATGGCTACCACGGCGTTATCGTGAGGAGCGAAAGGCGGCCGGAGACGGTAGGCATCAAAGTGTTTCGCGAGCTCCGGTACGACAAGGCAGGAGGCACCTGGCATGGCCGGGCGTACTCCATCAAGCGCAAGCGCGAGGTTCCCATCGACATCGAGGTCCCTCACGCCAACGCGCTCGAGCTGACCGCGCACATCTTGATCTTCAAAAAGCGCGTTCAGTTTAAACGAATACCGGATGCACAGGTCGCTGGCCTTCAGCTTGCGGAGCGCTGACGAAGATTCGAGGGGGGAAGAGCCATGGAGCGTTGGATGCGTTGGTTGATGGGTTTTCTGGTCTTGGCGACTGCGGCTCCTGCGCTGGCCTTCGAAGGTGAAATCGACGCAAAGTCGATCGGCGACACGTCCACTGGGGCCGTTCAGCTCCAAATCTATGTCGCCAAAGGTGGAGACGTGCGGGTGGATACCTCGGCGAAGAGCGCCAGGGGGCAGGCTAATCGTGCCTCGTACATCAAACCCGCCAAGGGCAAGTACGACTACGCGCTCGACCACGAACGAAAACAGGCCACCAAGATTCCAAAAGACACGATCACGAAAATGGCCCAGAGCCAATCGGAGAAGCAGAAGAGCGAGAAGCCAAACATCGAGGTGAAGAAGCTCGGGACGGACACGGTGGCCGGACAGAGCACCCGCCACCTCCGCGTGATCGACAAGGACGAGGGGAGCACGGCCGACCTCTGGCTGAGCGACCGTTACCCGGCGGGGCTTTGGCAGAGGATTTTTTCGTTTGGCGGCGACGGCGGGAAGAGCCCGTCGAGTGGATGGACACAAATCATGGAGAAGGAGTACGGCTTCAAGCCCGGGTTCGTCATGAAAATGCTGTCCAACGACAAGGGTGGCCAGCAAAGCGGCCTGGAAGTGACTCGTATGCAAGAGACGAAGGTGGCCGCGGGGAAGTTCGCGGTTCCGCCCAGCTACAAGGTGACCGAGGTGCCCGACATGCCGGAGGGCATGCCGAACATGAAGATGCCGACCACGAAAGAAGAAGCCGAGAAGATGCGCGAAGAGTGGATGAAGAAGATGCAGGAGCAGCAGCGCTGAGCCGCTGAGAAGACTGCTCCCTCCGCGCTCCTAAGGGACGACGACCACGCGGCCCGGTCCCCGACGTTCTTCGATGAATGCGTGGGCCTCGGCGATGTCCTCGAGCGAAAAGCGTGCTCCAATCGGTAGGCCGACCCAGCCTTGCTCCATCGCGGCGCTCAAGTCCTGCGCTGCCTGGCGTTTGGCCTCGAGCGGGAAGTCGTCACTGCCGAGGAAGAACACGCGGACGTTCTTGAATACGAGCGGCCAGAAAGGAATCGTCGCCTCAGGCGCGTTGCTGGCGTAGGCCGCGATGGAGCCGCCGAGCTTGAGCATCTGTTCGTCGACGGCGATATTTGCCGCGAAGGCTACCTCGACGATGTGGTCGACGCCGTCCGGCAAGAGGGCCATCACTTGGTCGACGGTATCTTCTCCGGCCCGCACCACATGGTGCGCCCCGGCTTCTTTCGCGATGTCCGACTGGCCCGCGCGCTGCACCGTGGCGATGACGGTAGCCCGAGCGAGCCGCGCAAGTCGGACGGCGCAGGCGCCAACTGCCCCCGCGCCCCCTTGAACTAGAACCGTGCGTCCATCGACCGATCCACCCGCGTGAATCGCCCGATGTGCCGTGAGCCCGGGGATCCCCAGCAGCGCGCCTTGCTCGAAGCTCGCGTCCGCTGGCAACTTGGAGACCTGCGCTGCCGGAACGACGCAAAGCTCGGCGGCGGTTCCAAAGGGTCGATAGCTCTGGGCGCCGAAACACCAAACGCGCTTCCCAATCCACCGGGGATCGACGCCGTCCCCGACTTGGTCGACGGTTCCTGCCCCATCGCTGTGCGGCACGACGCGCGGGTAGGGCATCCCAACCCCAAACGTATCCTGTCGCTTCTTCACGTCGCCGGGATTGACCCCGGAAGCGGCAACCCGAATCCGAAGCTCACCCGAGCCCGGAGTCGGTTCGGGCATCTCTCCGACGACGAGAGACTCGTTCGGGGGCCCCTGCTTTTCGTACCACGCCGCGCGCATCCGCTCCTCCGATGAGCGTCGGACGGTATCACGACCGTTGGGGTGGGTGGCTCAGAGCGGCCGGGAAACCCAGCCGTGCTTCCACATCCACAGCAAGAGCCGCTCTCGCATGACCATCAGGGTCGAGTGGCTTTGGGGATGAGCTCGGGGCATGGCCCGCCTTGTACGCAAGAGACGTGCCGGGGGGTTTCGTTGTAGATCCGCGAAGCGTGGGGTGTGGGTGTGACCCTAAGGCACGATCCCTGTGGCGCCGTTGGCACAGTCTGCTCAAACGGCCAGCGCCTCCGCTACATCTCCCGTGATATCCTCGTGCGATGCCATTTCTCGTGGGCTGTTTGGCCCTGGGCACACCGCGTTTCGCCATCATCCTGGTCGTCCTCTTTAGCGACTACATCGGGACGGCATATGAATCGACAATCTGGCCGCTGCTCGGGTTCTTCTTCATGCCGCTGACGACGCTGTCCTATGCATTTGCAATCCACAGCAACGGCTCGGTGGACGGCATGTACATGGTCCTCGTCGTCGTGACGGTGCTGCTCGACCTCGGCTTGGTCGGCGCGGGCTCTCGGACCAAGTGGAGGGATTGAGGCCGCGTCGGTCGCGGCGACTTGCGTGTCCGCCGCGTGGTTGCATCATCTGGGATGCCTCAGATCATCATCGACAGTCGGTTCAACGGGCCTCCCGATTCGGGAAACGGGGGCTATGTGTGTGGTTTGATTGCGAATGCGATCGACGGACCGGCCATCTCTACGCTACGAAAGCCCCCGCCGCTCGGACGGGAGCTCATCCTGCAAACGCCCACAGAAGGCGGTGTGGTTTTAAGAGACGGGGACACCGTGATCGGGGACGCAGTCTCCAAACCCTTGAGTCTTGCGTTGCCCGAGCCGCCGTCGTTCGATGAAGCGGTCGAGGCAAGCAAGCACTTTGTGGGGTTCCAGGCGCACATCTTCCCGACGTGCTTCGTGTGCGGGCCGGGGCGGCCTCTCGACGACGGGATGCGGCTGTACCCAGGGGCGGTCCCAGAGCGCTCGATAGTCGCGACGCCGTGGACGCCGGATGCCTCGATGCCTAACGAAAACAATCGAATCCGAGACGAAATCGTCTGGGCTGCGCTCGACTGCACGAGTTACTTCCCCTACTACCCAGCAGAGGCCGTGCTGGGCCGGCTGCACGCCCAGATCCTTCGCGAAACCAGAGTCGGTGAACGCTACGTGGTCGTCGGCTGGAAGGTCGGCGGCGAAGGTCGAAAGCTCTGGTCGGGCACCGCGATCTTCGATGAAGACGGAAACGCTTGCGCCTCGGCATTGGCCACATGGATCGAACTCCAACCCGATCAAGCGGGCTTTCGTGTTGAGACAGGTGGGTGAGCGGGTTCCTCGCGCGACGTGCAGCGGAGAAGCCCCGCCGAAGCCGGGTTCGCCACGCTGCGCGCAGTTTCGGGGTTTGCCCTCGTCCACTAAAATCGTCGATGGCGTAGTGGACGCTAGTCGACAGAGCTGGACGGTTTCATGTGCGAGCGGAACCTCATTGGTGAGGCCCCGAAAAGAACGAGCCCGCTCTTTTCGGAGCGGGCTCGTTCGGGGCGTCCCCACGGAGGTTTGAACTCCGGTTACCGGCGTGAAAGGCCGGGGTCCTGGGCCACTAGACGATGGGGACAATAAGCAAGAGAGGCTTGCGCCTCTAGGGTGGGCCGTCAGGGATTCGAACCCTGGACCGTCGGATTAAAAGTCCGCTGCTCTACCAACTGAGCTAACAGCCCAAGTGCCGATAATCCTTTTGGTTTTCATCAGCCCCCTGCGGCTTGGTACACTTTACGGTGTGCCAATAGCCTGGAATCCTTTGTCCGGTACCTCCGGTGCGTCGTTAATCTAAGGTTGAATGTCGCGATTGATCGTGTGTTTGTCGGCGCGGTCCGCCATATACGATAACTCGCTGAGATGTCCACTCTTGGCAGACCCTGCCGTCCCTATGAACATGCGGAAAGGCTCCAAAATCTAGGGGTTTGGGCGTCTCTGCTTTGGGGCCAACGAGGGGCGTCGTGTCGCGGTGGCGTGCTGAACGGATCCCACTGCCAAGAAAAAGTGGAGAACTCGAAATCCAACTTGACATCAGGGCGCTCGATCCGAAGGCCCACTTTCGGGCGATTCATCTCGGCCGTCGGTCTACCCTGACCTAGGGGGAGGAGATGCGAAAAAGACTATTCATGGTGGGCATTCTGGCCTTTGTCCCGTTCCCCAGCGGCGTCGCGGCCGACCAACGCGACGACATCGAGGAATCAGTCGAAGAGGCGTTCCTCCTATTTCCCGCTGTTGCGACGGCGGAGATGAGTGTTAGCCAATTCGACGAGGGCTGCCGCAAAGACGATGGCAAACTTCACGTCCAAGGAGACACCCACACCTGCGTTGTTGGACTCATGACTTTGCGTAAGGTCGCCACGAAAGGTGGAGGCCGACAAGGCATGGCAGGCGTCAAAACCACGAGGGGAGACGCCTATGAATATCTCGCCGGCAAGATGGGCCCGGAGAACACCAAGGAGAAGCAGTTGTCGGCGACCCTCTACACCTGGAATCGAGACAAGGGATTCAAGATCACCCTCTCGGTCGGTGACGAGGGTACGATGGTCACGGTTGAGCTCCCGTAGGTGCGGTGGAGCTTAGGCCACGTTGCCGCGCGAGCCACGCACCAAAGTCGCGCCCGTGCTAGGTTTGCGTGTCGTGGCACGTCGAATTACCTTCGCGCTCCCGCTCTTGCTCGCATGCGCTTGCTCCGACGGCCGAGCTCACCGGCATCTACCATCTCCCGAATACCATCGATGCCGTCGTCCTCGAACTTCGCGAAGACGGCACCTTTCGCATCGGCATCTCCGGGTGCGATTTTGGCGGTTTGAGTCAGGGGAAATGGCGCTCCGAGCCGGGCCGCGTCGTGCTTTCTCCGGCGGAGGGGGAAGCCACGTTCAATTGGATCGACGGTCAGATTTTCGACAATGCGCGCGAGACTCTCGAGCTTCGTGGAGGACCGTTCGACGGGGAGATCATCGCGATCGGCGTCGCCCAAGGGGACGCCTCCGACCAGACGTGGCTTCGTGGTGGCGTGTGCGCGATTTGTGGCGGCCCGCTTGGTCCGACCGCGCCCCCCGAGCCGTGTGACGCACCGTTCGGTCCGTAGTCCTGCACGAAGTAGGGCGACGCAGTGGACTAGAAAAGAGACAACCCCGCCGTGGTTGGCTCTCGTAGCCCACTGGGACCATTTCGGGAGCGCAATTGCGCGGTACTCGATATTATGTCCCGTGGCTCGTGGCGCAGACAGGGCGTTCGTTTTTCCTATGCTCCCTTGCCACGTGCACCTCTTCGATGCAGCCACGGGCCACAACCTCGCGCTCGCTGCCCGCAGCGGTGACCTCAGAGCCTGAGCCGACACCATCTTGGACGCGCTCGAGCCGCGCTGTGCGGGGGTAGCGTGTGAAGTTCTTTCTTGGCGTCGACGAGTTTACGTCTCAGGCGTTCTGCGCGACCGAGGAGCTGAGTAATCGACTAGGGTTCGTGGACGACCACGGCGGTGTTCTCAGTCTCGAGTCCGTGGGCCTGACGCTCGATTTGTTGGGACCATCGTTAGGGCTAGTCGTGATATGGTTCGTCTTCGGTTTTTGGTGGCATAGATGTACCGAAGAACATTTACGAAACTCTCTCTGCTATCGAGCGGCGCGTTGTTCTTGCCCGCCTGCAACAGGCATCCGTCGGGCGCTGGCGGAACGACGGGGGTGATGTCTTCCGAGGAGCGGTTGATCGTCGAACGCTTTGCCCAGGTCTACGTGCCAACCGAAGGTACCGAGCTCAAGCCGCTTTCCGAGGTGCCGTACCTTGACAACATCGACCGGCGACTTTCCCTGTTTGACGAGCCGACGATGCAGGAGGTTCGTATCGCGTTCAAACTCTTCAACTACGGCGCGATTCCGATCGGGTTTCATTTCAGCACGTTCACGAATCTCGGGCTTCCGGCGCGGGACGCGTACATCCGTCGACTCGACGACGGCATCGGGATGCTGCGTGGCATCTCCGCGTTGATGAAGAACCTGGTCATCAACGGCTATTGGCAGGACGTCGAAGCCGGTCGTGCCGTCGGGTATCAAGGTCCGGTGTCGAAAGACTCAGGAATCCGAAGCCTAGGAAACGCGCCGATGACCTACGCACCCCCACCGAAGGCTGGGTGAGATCATGAGCGACTCCGGCCCCATGCAGGCAGCGCCCTCGGTACTCCAGATCCTCGAGCCAGACCAGATCCCCGCCGCTGGCCTCAAACTCAAAGCCGACGTGTGCGTCGTTGGCTCCGGAGCAAGCGGCGCGGTTGTCGCCTACGAGCTGACCCGAGCCGGAGCGAAGGTCGTCGTGCTGGAGGCTGGCCCGTACTACCCCTCGAGCGAGTTTACCGAGATCCTGACGACCACAACGGAGACCATCTACGTCGATGGCGGAGATCAGGTGAACAAGGCCGGCGACCTCCTGATCCTTCAAGGCAACTGCGTTGGGGGATCGACCGTGGTCAATGGCGCGATCTGCTTCCGGACCCCGGACAAGGTGCTCGAGAGTTGGGGCCGAGATCACGGGCTCGAAAACCTCTCGTCGGAGGTCCTTGCACCCTACTTCGACCGAGTGGAAAGGAGCCTCGGCGTCCATGTGAACGAGCCTCACGAAGTCAACAAGAACGGACAGCTTCTGATCGAGGGTGCGAAAAAGCTCGGCATCCACGCCGCACCAGTCGCGCGAAACGTTCGGCATTGCGCGCTCACGGGCCACTGCGGGGCGGGCTGCAAAACCGACCGCAAGCAGTCGATGTTGGTAACGTACCTACCCTGGGCGAGCGAGCACGGCGCGAAGATTCTGAGCGGTACTCGGGCAGAGACGATCGAAGTTCAGAACAAGCGAGCAACCGGCGTCCAGGCCGTCGCAACCGATCGCCAGGGTCAACAAAAGTCGGTCCACGTCGAAGCCGGGACTGTAGTCGTAGCGGCGGGCGCCGTGCAGACTCCACTCCTTTTCCAAAAGAACCGGCTTGGCAACAGCAGCGGGCTCGTCGGGCGAAATTTCGCCTGTCATCCGTCCGTGTTCATGCTCGCCGAGCACGAGCAGGACATCTACGGATGGGTGGGCGCAACTTCTAGTGCCTACGCGGGTGATCTCGAAAATCCGCTCGAGAGCGGATACCTGCTCGAAGCCCTCATGTTGGGGCCGCAGACCATCAATGGCGCGACCGACGGCGGAATCGGCAGCGAGCTGGTTCAGTTCTCGCAAAGGTCGAAGAAGTATCAGTCCGCGATCACCCTGATCCACGACCACAACGTGGGGCGCGTTTACTGGGACGGAGATCGCAAGCGCATCGATTACGATCTGGACGATCGTGACTTCGTATCGATGCAAAACGCGTTCAAGGCGGCTTCAAACGTTTTCTTCGCGGCTGGCGCGAAGCGGGTGTTCCTGCCCACGAATCGACGGATCACCATCGAGCGCGCCGACGAAGTCGATTCGACGATCGACGGGCTCCGGAACGAAACTCAGCTCTATCGAATGTTCTCGTATCATCCGCAGGGTACGATGCGGATGGGTCGCGACCCCAAGACCAGCGTCGTCGCACCGAATGGTCGCTGCCATGATCTCGACAACGTGTACGTGACCGACGCGAGTCTGTTTCCATCATCGCTTCTGGTGAACCCACAGATGACGGTGTATGCGCTTTCGAACTACCTCGCCGACAGCATGATTCGTAGAGGATAAAAGCCCTCGTTCTTTACCTCGTCTGAGTTGTCGATCTGCGGGTGACGTACCGACGCCCGCGGCGCTCGTCGGTGCGGCCCGCCATACACGCCAAGTCGCCAAAATGTCCACTCCGGAAGCCGCAGCCATTCGTAGCTGCATGCGAGAATGCCGCCGGTATCGGGGGATTTGGCGTCGTCGAGGTCAGGGCAGCGTCCAGTTTCCGCCCACGGCGACGGAGGGGCGCTCGATCGCCCCAACGCTCCAGGACCGGGGCCGTGTTGTCCCCGGTGCCGCTGGAGCAGCGTACGCGGGGTCCGATGGGCCGGACCCCATCGAATCCACGCCCCTCTATGGCTAGCGAATCCGATTCTTCCAATGATCAGGACTGCACTAGCTCCTCGTACCAGCGCGTTGCAAGATCGACCTTCTACCTGTGGAGGGATAGGTATCGCGAGCTCGGTGAGGAGGGACTGAGAAGCCGGAGATGCGCCCCCCACAACCACCCGATCAAGACGCCCGATGACGTGGTGGAGAAGTTCCTGCACCTGCGTCGGACCCGTCACATGAGGCCGATTCGTATCGTCTGGTACCTGCATCGCTGCCACGGCATCAGGACGTCCGACGCGAATGTCTATCGGGTCTGTAAGCAGCATCGCCTCAACCGACTTCCGAACCGGGTGGGACGGCGTGCCGTCCATACGCATCGCTACGAGAAGCAGGTTCCCGGCCACCACGGGCGTGTAGGCGTGAAGTTCCTGACACTGAAGCAGAAGAAGGGCGCCCTCTTGTCCGAAATATTGTGACGACGTACAGGCGAAACTATTACACTAAGGGAGGACTATCAACCTAGGGCGAATGGTGTTGGCCCGATGCTTGCTTGGAAACCAAGCGTGCGGGACCAAGTGAAAGTCACTTTTCGGGGTATGGAGCGGAGGGAGGATCTCGTTCGTTCGGCGCAGGCGTGGACCGCCGCCATTCGTGATGGGCTGCCTCGGACACGCTCCCTAGAAGCCCTCGTTTTCATTCATCGATGTGCCCCGCGATGGGGTGCTTCGACCACTGTACAGGTCGATCTCAGCATTGATGGGCGCCAGATCACCGAGTTTGCCCGCTCCGAAGATCCGTACGATGCGGTTCAGGGGTCGTTTGTCGCGGTCGCGCAGCGCTTGCGCCCCGCCTCACTCAGTGGGCGTCCGATTGTCACGCAGAGCTCGATTCGAGGATGGCTTCGCGATGGATCCGAAGAACCTTGCCACCCTTTCTGAAGCGCTGTGCACCGAGTACAAAGCGCGCGCGATTTACCGAGCGGCATGCCAACGCTTCGGCGATGTCGAGCCCTTCGTCCATCTCGCAAAGACGAGCGAACGACAGGTTGATGCGTTGCGTCAGTTTCTTCAACGACATCAGATCGAGCCACCAGCGGATCAATCGATGGGGCGAATCGAGCTTCCGCCTACGTCCGAACAAGCATGCCTCGAGGCGATCGCGGCCGAGACCGAAACGGCTGACACATGCGAGCGCTTGCTCGACGAGGTGGACGAGCCGGTCGCTCGCATGATCTTGAGCCAACTCGAAGAGGCCAGTCGCTACCAACGCCTTCCGCTCTTACACCATTCGTTGGAGCGACGGAAAGCTTAAGCCGCGCAACGCGTTCGCCCGTGCGCGATTCCTGCGTCAGTCGGGCTCGAAATCGACGTGCCGAGCCTCTGGGACGGCCTCCCTGAGCTCCGCCTCGAGTCGATTTCATCCCTGAGTGCGTCTGTGACCTGGCCTCCAAATTCGACCAGTGGACGCTCGAGTGCCTGCGGTCCATTCAGCCCAACCCAGGTTGCGTCTCGATTTTCCACCCAACTCTTGCGACTGCGTCCGTGATAAGAGTGCAACATGGCTATGTCGATTCCGGTCTGGGTGCTGCTCGCGTTCGCGGTGTGGTCGATGCTCGTGCTGGTGCTGACAGTCGGCACCTACCGCTGGGGTCTGATCCTCGCCGGCCGCGTTGAGGTTAAGGAATTCCGCGCAGATCAGATCGAAGGTTCAGATCGGTATCGCCGTGCGATGCGCGCCCACCTGAACTGCCTGGAGAATCTGCCGATCTATGGCGCAATTGTCCTTGTCATCGTCGTCAGCGGTGCGCGCAGCTCTGCGTTGGACATCTTGGCCCTCACGCTGCTCGGGGCCCGAGTCGTGCAGACCTTGATTCACGTTTCGCGGGAGCAGACGAACCTCCTCGCTTCTCTGCGCTTCGGCTTCTTCTTCGTTCAGCTGATCTGCATGTTCTGGATGACGGTTTTGGTGGTGCTGCACGCCATCTAGTCGCGATCAGTCGTCCGTTCATACGTCATTTTGAATCGCAGCGGCGCCGGCAGGCGGTCGGCCGTAATGACCGTGTGAATCGTCAGGCGCTTCTTGTTTTTGCCGAGGATGAATCGGTTGCGCGAGACGCTGCGTTCTCCCTCGAAGCGCTGGTAGAGCACGCCGTCGTCGTCGATCCCGTGGCTCACTTGGAACACGTCGCCATCGCTGGGATGGCGCCAGGTGATCAGTCGGCCGTCCGCGGGCGCGGACACCTCGGGTTGGCCGGGCCGTTCGATGCGAATCTGCTCCTTCTCGACGAACACGCTGACCTCCTTCGAGGGCAGGTTGGGCGCGCGCAAGCGCCGACGCGCGATGCCTCGGATGAAGAAATTCATCTGGTCGACCACCTCGTCGATGGCTCGATCCAGTGCTTTGATCTCCGGATCGCCGCCGACGTAGGTATAGGTCCCGACGAATTGCTGGATCGCAGCATCGGGAGCATCCGCTGCAGTAGTCGAAGGGCCGCACCACGCCACCAGAGCCGCGGCCGACAGAAGCCCCGATACCAGGGACAGCAGTCGGCGGGCGCTCATCTGCGTTGATCCCGCAATACGACGGCGCCTTCCCACGGACGCAAGACGTGCCGCCCACTGGCTTCTACCGGGGTATCGTGCAGGTTCGAGTAGAGGAGGACATCGGCACCCCGACGGAGATGCCGCAGATCGATCGGCACGTCCGCCTTCGAGAAGTTGAGGAAAATGTCGGCGACTTCCCGGCTGTCGGCGTCCTCGTAGACCCGCCGATACGCAAACACCTTGTTCGGGTCCGCAGGTGAGTCGACGATCGCGAGCTCGCCCGCCGAAAGCGCGAGGCTGCTGCTGCGCAGCCGGAGCATCCGCCGATACGATGCCAAGACCGAGGCCGGGTCCTCTCGTTGCGCGGCGACATTCATAACCGCGCTTTGCGGGTGCAACGGCAGCCAGGGTTCGGCGGAGTCGGGTGGCGCGAATCCCGCATGCGGCCCGCCGTGCCAGGGCATCGGGCTTCGGCATTGGTCTCGATTCGTGAGGATCCCTCGTTTCCGCAAAGCCGGCAGCAGGACTTTCGGAATGAAACGAAAGCGTTCCGAAAGTGGGTCGCGGGCTTGGTCGCGAGGCATCGGGTGGTGCGAAAGACCGAGCTCGTCTCCGTAGTAGACGAAGGGCACGCCACGAACGGTCATCTGAAACGCCGCGAGCAAGCGGGCCCGATCCAAGTCATTGCCGAGCCGCTCCATCTGGCGCGGCCGATCGTGGTTGCCGAAGACGTAGGTGGGATGGAAGGGCTCGGGAAAAGCCGATTCGAACTCAGCGACGAGATCTCGAAACGCGCGGGCCCGGAACGGAGTGCGAAGGCTCTTGAACAAGAACACGAGGTTGAGACCCTCTCCCGACGGACCGCAATACTCGCGGAGCAGATCGGCCGAGCCGAACACCTCGCCGACGATGAAGCGAGACGGCTGGTCGAACTCGTCGACGACGGCGCGCAGCTCGCGCGCAAACGCAAGGGTGTCGGGGTGGTTCTGGGTGTGCAGCGCCCGCTGAAAGAAACCGCCGGGATTGTCTTCGGACGGGATCGCACGCAGAGACCGTGGGTTATCCGAGAACGCCGCGTCTTTGTAAATCGCGTTGAAGATGTCGAGGCGCAGGCCGTCCACGCCTTCGCGCAGCCAGTGCCTGACCATATCCAGCATCGCGCGTTTCACCTTCGGATTCCGGTAGTTCAAGTCCGGCTGAAACGGCAGGAAGCTGGCCCAGTACCATTGATCCGTCTCCGCGTCGTAGTGCCAGCCGGAGCCCCCGAGCATCGAGCGCCAGTTGTTCGGCGGTGCGGCGCCATAGGGTTTGCGTCCATCCTGCCAGAGGTAGAAGTCGCGATACGGGTTGTCGCGCGAGCTGCGAGACGCGAGAAACCAGGGGTGCTGGTCCGAGGTGTGGTTCAAGACCATGTCGAACACCACCTTCATCCCGCGCGCGTGAATCTCGTCGATCAAGCGGCGGCAATCGTCCAGGGACCCGTACTCGGGCGCGATGCCGAAATGGTCGCTGATGTCGTATCCGAAATCCGCCTGAGGGCTTGAAAAGAAGGGCGAGAGCCAGATCGTTTCGAGGCCGAGCCACTTCACATAGTCGAGCCGGTCGATGATTCCGGGCAGGTCGCCGATTCCATCACCGGTTTGGTCGGCGAAAGAGCGTGGATAGATCTGATAGACGGTGGTCCGCTTCCACCACGGGAGCTCACTTGGAAGGGCTTTGCTCCTGCTCATCACTTGACGATGGCGGCGACCGCATGGTCGAAGGTCCAATCTTCCATCGCATGCCAGCGGCGCCTCCACTCGCTTGCCTTCTCGGGATGCGCGCCGAAGTAGGCGTTCCACCATGCCTCCGATCCGCCCGTGAGGGCAGGTTTGGTGAGCCAGGGCTTTTGCACCGAGTAGTGGATGACCCTGGCCTCGCGCAGAAGCGTCTCCTTCAAGCTTGGGTGCCCATGGAGAAATTGAAAAATGAAGTTCTGCAGGTTGTAGCCGGCTGGCAGGCGGTGCGAGACGTCCATTGCATACCAATCCGAGTGGAACACGTTCAAGAACCCCTGGTCGCCGCCGTCGTAACTCGGGGTGTCCCAAAGCGCCTCTAGCATTCGCTCGAAGGTTTCGGCCGATGGCTCGATGACCATCAGCCCGCTGTTGAATCGGTCGGGGAGGAAAAAATCAGGCGCGGCGGAAATGGAAGGCCGCTCGAACAGCTCGTCGATGTTTTGGAGCGTGATCATGTCCGCATCGAGCAGAACGACCTTGTCGAGATCGACCAGCTCCCAGGCCCGAAGCTTCGTAAACACGTTTCGGAAGCGCTCGAAGAGCTGCGCGGTGTCCGGGTTGGGGTTCTCGAGCGGCTCGACCTCTCGGACCTGCCAGCCCTGTTCGGTCAAACGCGTCCGGGCATCGGCACCCACATCGGCCGTCACCAAAACGATCCGCGGGACCTTCGTGCCGTGGGCCTCGAGCGATTTCCCGAGCGCTTCGACGCCAGGCAGATATCCCTCGCCGTTGCAAAGCGTCGTCGTGTATGCAGTTTTCATTGGATCTCGCGCAATCGCGCTTCTCGGTACAGTGTGCCAACGCGACGTCGTTCTGCATGGAGCTTGCACCCGAAGTCTAGGCCCGGCAAGCTCGCCGAATCCACCATGACCGCTGGCGAGCACTGCAACCGAACCGTCTACATCATTGGTCCAAACGAGAGCGTCTTGGAGGCGGCTCGTTTGATGAAGAAGTACCATGTGGGTTGCCTCGTGGTGGTGGAGGAGCGCGGTACAGAGCGGTTTCCAATCGCATTGGTCACGGACCGGGACCTGGTCGTGAAAGGCTTGGCGGAGGCTCCCGGTGATCTCGAGGCCATGCCGGTGAGTAGAGTCATGAGCGACGGCCTGACGACAGCACGCGATACCGAAGAGGTGCACGACGTGCGCAAGAAGATGCGCGCGCGTGGAGTGCGACGAATTCCGGTGGTGGACGCTGAGGATCGCCTGCAGGGGATCATCGCCTTCGACGATATGGTGGAGTGGATGGCACGAGAGCTCACCGACCTCGCTCAGCTGGTCTCGCGCGAGCAGCAACGCGAGTCAGAATCGTAAGCCGCGACTAGCCCTTGATGCACAGCATGGGCTCGAGGCGTGCGACCTTGCGGGCGAGCCCGGCACGATCCGCTGAGTCCACGACGGCGCGAACGTCCTTGTAGGCGCCCGGCGCCTCCTCTGCGACGCCTCGCATGCTGACCGATCGAACGAGGATGCCGCGGTGCGCTAGATTCTTGATCAGCTTGCTGCCACGCCATTGCTTTTTCGCACGGTGCCGGCTCATCCGCCGCCCCGCGCCATGGCAGGCCGACCCAAAAGAGAGCGCCATGCTCTCTGCCGTGCCGACGAGCACCCATGACTCGGTCCCCATGCTGCCTCCGATCAATACGGGTTGACCGATACCCCGAAGCTTCTCCGGGAGCTCCGGGTGCCCGGGCCCGAATGCGCGGGTGGCTCCCTTTCGATGAATGGACAGGCGCCTCCGTACCCCGTCGACGACGTGCTCTTCCTCTTTGCAGGTGTTGTGGGAGACATCGTAGAGAAGTGGAAGCTCGGCCTTTGGCAACACGTCGCTGAATACCGCGCGCGTGAGATGCGTGATGATCTGGCGGTTGGCGAGCGCGCAATTGATCCCCGCGCGCATGGCGCCGAGATATCGACGGCCCACCTCGGAACGCAGCGGCGCACAGGCGAGCTCACGATCGGGCAGGTCGATGCCGTGGTCGGCCGCGGCGATGGCCATCTCGCGAAGGTACTCTGTGCCGATCTGATGTCCAAGGCCTCTCGAGCCGCAATGAATACTGACGACCACGTCGTCCTCGGCAATGGATAGCTCGGAGGCCACCTCAGGGGCGAAGACGTCCGCTACGCGCTGCACTTCGAGATAGTGGTTTCCCGAGCCGAGGGTGCCCATCTCATCTCGCTGTCTGCTGCGCGCCCTCGCAGAGACATGCTTTGGTTCAGCTCCCCGCATCGATCCGTGCTCTTCGATCCGCTCGAGGTCTTCTGCTGAGCCCCAGCCACGATCGATCGCCCAGCGAGCTCCGCCGAGCAACATCTCCGTCATTTCAGCGTCATCGAGGTGAATATTGCCGGTGCTTCCCAGGCCGGCCGGAATGTGCGTGAAGAGCGCATTGACGAGCTGCTCTTTCACCGGCTCGACGTCTGCCGCCTGCAGTCCGGTCCGCAGGCAGCGGACGCCGCAGGAAATGTCGAAACCGACGCCTCCAGCAGACACGACGCCACCTTCGTTTGCATCAAAGGCGGCCACCCCACCAATGGGGAAGCCGTAGCCCCAATGCCCGTCGGGCATGACGTAGCTTGCTTTCACGATTCCCGGCAGCGTCGCCACGTTGCTTGCCTGCATGAGGACCTTGTCGTCCATGCCCTCGATCAGTGCCCGGTCGGCGTAGAGGATCACCGGAGCACGCATCTTGCCCATGGCGGGCAGGCGCCATTCGTCTTCGGAAATCTGCTCGAGTGGGGTGATGTCCATCGTGCCCTCCCGCTCCTCGCTCACACGTCGACCACACACTGCGCAACCCACTGGCCGTCATCGTCACGGCCGACTCGAAGCTCGGTGAACGTTGCACCCTTGGGTTCTACCACGGGCTCATGCCGCAGACGATCGACGTGTTCACCCTGAGCCTCTGCGGATAGCCGAAGCCCGTCGATGGTCACGCGGAAGCGGCCGAACAACATCGATCGCGTCATCATCTCGTAGATGAGCGCATTGAGCCAGTCGACGAACAGCACCTCTACGTTGGGCGCCTCGCATGAGATGATCACCTGCTCGTCGTTGCGCACCAGACTCGGTTCGGTGACTACGGCGGTGAGTCCGAGCGCTGCCTGCTCGAAGGCGATGTCCGGCGTCGCCCCTCGGCCGCGCACACCGATGTCAGCCTCGTGGGGAAAGTGCTCCCAGCTAGGCATTGGGGAAGCCTAGCGCAATGGCGGCCCCAGCGTCAGCGCTGGAATGAATAGACCGATCCAAGCACCAGGATTTGCGTGAGCTCGTCGAGCGCGGCGCGCGATTCCTCCTTGCCCCGTTAGCAACGAAGAGGGACAAGTAGCCGGCGACGCCTTGAGCGTTGCGGCGCGGTCATGCCTGTTCGTAATGCCGAAATCGCCGAGCTCTTCGATCGGATGGCCGCCCTGCTTGAGATCCAAGGGGCCAACCCATTCCGGGTTCGCGCCTATCGAAACGCTGCGCGAACGCTGGACGCCTCGCCGCGAAGCGTCGCCGACATGCTCGCAGAGGAAGAAGACCTCTCGAGACTACCCGGGATTGGAAAGGATCTGGCCGGGAAGATCGCCGAGTTCATCGACACGGGGCATCTCGCTGCGCTCGAAGAGCTGGAGAAGGAGGTGCCCGAGGGGCTTCTCGATCTGACTCGGCTGCCAGGACTGGGCCCGAAGCGCGTCAAGGCTCTGCACGCGGAACTGGGAATCCGTGACCTCACGGAGCTGGAAGGCGCTGCAAGAAAGCACCGAGTTCGCGAGCTCGCAGGATTCGGAGCAAAGACGGAGCAACGGATTCTCGAGGCGCTGTCGAGGCATGCGCCAGAAGAACGACGACGGCAGCTGGCCGATGTCGAGGAGGCAGCGAGCTCCTACGTTGACTTTCTCCAAGCCATTCCCGGCGTCAAAGACGTCATCGTCGCCGGGAGCTATCGTCGCCGGAAGGAAACCGTCGGGGACCTGGACATTCTGGTCACCTGCAAGACTGGCTCACCCGTGATGAAGGGCTTTGTCGAGTACGATGAAGTGGACGAGGTCGTCTCACGCGGGACGACGCGGGGTACCGTCTTGTTGCGGTCGGGTCTTCAGGTGGACCTGCGGGTGGTCGCACAAGTCTCCTACGGCGCAGCCTTGTACTACTTCACGGGCTCCAAGGCGCACAACGTCGCGGTCCGCGCGATCGCGGTGAAGAAGAAGTTGAAGATCAACGAATACGGTGTTTTCAAGGGCGACCAGCGGGTTGCGGGCAAGACCGAAAATGAGATTTTCAAGGCCGTGGGACTTCGCTACATCGAACCCGAGCTGAGAGAGAACCGGGGAGAGATCGAAGCCGCAAAGAAGAACCGGCTGCCGGACCTGGTTTCGGTGAGCGACATCCGGGGGGATCTACACGTGCACAGCGATGCCACGGACGGCCACGATTCGCTACGGGAGATGGCAAGAGCGGCCAAGAAGCTGGGCTATGCGTACCTAGCGATCACCGACCATTCGAAGCGCGTCACCATCGCCCATGGAATGGACGCGAAGCGTCTCCGACGGCAACTCGACGCGATCGATCGTTTGAACGCGAAGCTCGACGGGATTCGCGTCCTCAAGGGCGTCGAAGTGGACATCTTAGCCGATGGCACGCTCGACCTGAGCGACGGGGTCTTGAGGCATTTGGACCTCACCATCGGTGCCATCCACAGTGGTTTCACGATGAGTCGAGACGAGCAATCGGAACGGATCATCCGTGCGATGGACAACCCATACTTCAACATCTTGGCCCATCCGACGGGGCGTCTCATCAACCAACGACCGGGCTACGAGGTCGACATGGAACGCGTCATGGAGGCGGCCCTCGAACGCGGCTGCTATCTCGAGCTGAACGGGCAGCCCGATCGCCTCGATCTTCACGACGTCCATTGCCGCATGGCCAAGGATATGGGTCTCAAGCTTGCCATTTCGACGGACGCCCACTCGACGAGCAACTTGGAGTACATGCGCTTTGGCGTGGATCAGGGTCGTCGGGGATGGCTCGAGCCCGAGGATGTGCTCAACACCCGACCTTGGCGCGAGCTCAAGAGGCTACTGGCCCGAGCCTGAAGGCATTGCGCAGAATATGCGCTCCGGCGGAACGTGGTCGGGGTCGCACCAAAGGGTCGGGAGCCCGGGACGGCCACTTTGCGTTGGCTTTGTCGACCGACGCAGCTCCGCGGATCTCAAGGCCAGCATGTGGCCTGATTGTTGCTTCATCTGTTCTTGCTCCGGGCGTCCCGGGGCAGGAGGGAAAGTGATAATGACACTCATGAAAAGAGGGCGTGACCCACTAGCCGGATTTGGAAACCTGCAAGAAGTGGTTCGTGACATGTTGGCGACCTGGCCCTTCGGGGAGCGAGAGGCACTATCGATGGCCGACTGGGCGCCTTCCTGCAATGTCTCCGAGACTGCCGAGGAGTACCGAATCGAGGCAGAGTTGCCCGGCGTCAAGCAAGACGATTTCGAAGTGAAGGTTGACGATGGTGTGCTGACGCTTCGCGGAGAAAGGAGCGAGGAAAAAGAAGAGAAGGGCAAGAAATATCATCGTGTCGAGAGCTCTTATGGGAGCTTCATGCGGAGCTTCACGCTGCCCGCCGACGCTGATGAAGACAAGGTCGCCGCTGAATACAAGGACGGCCTCTTGAAGGTACGAATTCCGCGCACGGCGCTCAAGGAATCCAAGGCGCGGACGGTCGAGATCAAGTCGTAAGGCAGGAATAGCCGATGACCCACACCCAACTTCGATTCAGTGACGAAGCCCGGGCCAAGGTTCTGGCGGGCGCGACGGTTTTGGCCAATGCCATCCGCGTCACGTTGGGGCCCAAGGCCAAGAGCATTCTCATCGCGAAGAAGTGGGGTTCGCCGTTGGTTTGTGACGATGGTGTGACCATCGCCAAAGAGGTGAACCTGGAAGATCCCGAGGAGAACCTGGGCGCGCAGATGTTGCGACAAGCGGCTGTCCGCACGGGAGACCTCGTGGGCGACGGGACCAGTACCTCCACGGTCTTGGCGCATGCCGTGTACGCGGACGGTCTTCGCAATGTGACCGCTGGCGCGAGTGCGATTGACATCAAACGCGGGCTCGACCGCGGCACCAAGCTCGCCATAGAGGAGCTGGTCAAGCTCTCGAGACCGGTGACGAACGCCAAAGAGAAGGCCCAAGTGGCCACGATCTCGGCGCACGGCGATTCCGCGATCGGTGAGCTCGTGGCGGAGGCCCTGGACAAAGTCGGTGACGAGGGCACGGTTTCGGTCGAGGAAGCAAAGGGCACGGAGACCTCGCTGGAGGTCGTCGATGGAATGCAGTTCGATCGCGGCTACCTCTCGGCGTATTTCGTGACGGACCCCGAGCGCATGGAAGTCGATCTGGAGAATCCATTCATTCTGCTTCACGACGCCAAGATCACCTCCATGAAGGACCTCTTGCCGGTACTCGAAACGGTGGCGCAAGCCGGGCGGGCGTTCGTCGTCGTCGCCGAAGATGTCGACGGTGAGGCCTTGGCGACTCTAGTCGTCAACAAGCTTCGGGGCGCGTTCCCCTGTGCTGCCGTGAAGGCGCCGGGATTCGGGGACCGGCGCAAGGCGATGCTACAAGATCTGTCGGTGTTGATCGGAGGCCCGGTCGTTTCCACGGAGCTTGGTGTGAAGCTCTCGGCGGTGACCTTGAGCGACCTTGGCTCAGCCAAGCGTGTCGTCGTCGACAAAGATACCACCACGATCGTCGGTGGCGGTGGAGATAAGGCCGCGATCGAGGGTCGGTGTGCCGAGATCCGCGCGCAGATCGATACGACGACATCCGACTACGACCGCGAAAAGCTGGAAGAGCGCCTGGCCAGGTTGGCCGGGGGCGTCGCCGTGATTCACGTCGGAGCGCCTTCCGAGGCCGAGCTCAAGAGCCGCAAGGACGCCTTCGACGATGCGATAAGCTCGACGAAGGCGGCGGTCGAAGAGGGTATCGTTCCGGGCGGGGGACTCACGCTGCTCCGACTCGCCGACGCGCTTGCTAAGGAGGAGGAGAGCTCCGGTGGCGACGTGAAGACCGGGCTCGGCGTGCTGCGTCGCGCGCTCGAGGCCCCGGCGCGCCAGATCGCTCTGAACTCCGGTGTCGATCCGGGCGTCGTGGTCGACCGTCTCCGCTCGGGCTCGGGTGACTTTGGATTCGACGCCAGTACCGGCAAGTACGTGGACCTCGCCGAGGCTGGGATCATCGATCCCGCCAAGGTGGTTCGCGTGGCCCTGGAGAACGCCATTTCGGTGGCAGGCACCTTGCTGTTGACCGAGGGTACGCTCACCGAGATCGAGGAGAAGACCCGCGATGCTGGCCCGGCGATGCCGGAGTTCGGCTGAGAGATATGGATACTAGTGAACAGCGTCGTCGCATGGTGGAACGTCACGTGGAGGCGCGCGGCGTTCATGACTCCGCGGTGCTCGACGCCATGCGCACCGTGCGGCGCGAAGCGTTCCTTCCGAACAATTTGGCGGAGTTCGCCTACGATGACACGCCCCTGCCCATCGAAGAAGGGCAGACGATTTCCCAGCCTTTCATCGTCGCGGCGATGGCCGAGGCGTTGAAGCTCGGGCCGCATGATCGGGTCCTGGAGGTTGGCACCGGGTCCGGCTATGCGGCGGCGGTTCTCGCCGAAATCGCCGACGAGGTCTATACGATCGAGCGTCACCGCGTGCTGGCTGACCAGGCCGAGCGCCGGCTCAGAGAGCTCGACTATCAGAACGTGCACGTTCTATGCGGCGATGGAACGCTGGGATGGCCCGAACATGGGCCGTTCGACGCCATCCTCGTGTCCGCGGGAGGGCCGGAAGTCCCCCGCGTCCTCGTCGAGCAGCTCGCCCCGGGCGGCCGAATCGTGATCCCGATTGGACCCGATCTGCGAGACCAACGCTTGCTCCGCGTCACCAAGGACAGCAACGGACAAACGGATATCGAAGATCTGGGTGGGGTCCGTTTCGTGCCACTGATCGGCGCCGGAGGGTTTGCGGAGGGCGCTGAGGCGCCGAGCCCAAAGCGCGTCCCGCGTCCCGAGCGCCCGGTCGCGCACCTGATTCGTGAAGCCTGCCAGCCGATCGCGGACATCGGCGAAATCGAGCTCGGTCCCTTGCTCGAGCAGATCGGCGATGCACGCGTCGTGCTGCTCGGCGAGGCCAGCCATGGCACGTCGGAGTTCTATCGAATGAGGACCCGCCTCACGACGGAGCTCGTGATGCGGCGCGGCTTCAACCTCGTTGCGATCGAGGGGGACTGGCCCGACGCAGCTCGCGTCGATCAACATATTCGCGGGCTGGAATTTCCCGTTCGCGAAGATCCACCGTTCACCCGTTTCCCGACGTGGATGTGGCGGAACCGAGAGGTTCTCGAGCTGGTCGCGTGGCTGAAATCACACAACGAGCTGAGCAAAGATCCTCAGCGTCGGGTTGGATTTCACGGCCTCGATCTCTACAGCTTGTACAAGTCACTCGACGCGGTTCTTCACTACTTGAATGACGTCGATCCCAAGGCGGCGAAAATCGCAGGGGAGCGATATGCGTGTCTGTCTCCCTGGGAGCGCGACCCGGCTCTCTACGGACGCGCAGCGATCAGCCGAGGATACGCTGAATGCGAGCGCCCCGTCGTTGCAGTCCTTCGCGACCTGCTCGGGCGCCGGCTCGACTATGCAAGGGCCGACGGCGATCGGTTCTTCGACGCGACATCGAACGCGCACTTGGTGGCCGCCGCGGAGGAGTACTATCGCGTCATGTACTACGGAGGGCCAGCGTCCTGGAACCTTCGCGACCAGCACATGTTTGACACCTTGGAGCGCCTCTTGGAGTTTCGAGGCTCGAATGGCAAGGCGGTGGTTTGGGCCCACAACTCGCACGTCGGCGATGCTCGGGCGACCGAGATGGGGGCCGCCCGAGGCGAACACAACATCGGGCAGCTCTGCCGCCAGAAATTCGGGGATGCCGTGTTCTCGATCGGCTTTGGAACCCATACGGGCACAGTCGCGGCCGCGACGGATTGGGACGGCCCGATGGAGATCAAGAAGGTCCGACCCTCGCATCCCAGCAGCTACGAGCGCCTTTGCCACGACAGCGGCGTGCCCGCGTTTCTGCTCGCGCTACGCTATCCGTCGCGTGACGCGGTTCGCGAGGAGCTGGCGTCACCGCGCTTGGAGCGGGCCATCGGCGTCATTTATCGACCGGAGACCGAGCTGCAAAGCCACTACTTCCAAGCCGCGCTGCCCTGGCAGTTCGATGCTTATGTTTGGTTCGACGAGACCCGCGCCGTGGACCCACTCGACCCGGAGGCGGCACGCGCTGCGATTCCGAGCGTTTATGGTTGAGAGGCCCTGCTCACGAGGGAGGCATCATGTCAGAACAGAAACAACAGGAAGGACCAGCGCTGCACAGCGAGCTGGTCGCGCTGAGAAAACGGCTCGAGTCGCTCGAAGCTCGGGTCACCGAGCTCGAGAAAGAGCTCCGAGAGACCCAAGAGATTGCGCCATCGGACTAGCGTAGGCCCAGGCGCCGCGCCTGTTTTAGAACAAAGATCTCATCTTCGCTGCTGCAGGCGAGCAGCACCTGACCTCATTGAAACCTCCTGTCTCAGTCGGGCTCGAGATCGACGTGCCGAGCCTCTGGCGCAGCCTCGGTAAGCTCGGCCTCGAGACGGTCGATTTCATCGCCGATCGCGGCAGTGACCTCGCCCCCAAACTCGACCAAGAGGCGCTCGAGCGCCTGCGGTCCATTCAGTGTAGCCCAGGTCGCATCCAGATCGCGTTCGGCCAAGAGACGCCGAGCGAGCTCACGACCATCGAAGGTGACTTCGGCTTTGAATCGGACTGCATCGGCTCCGAGTTGCGAAACTTTCACGTCTTGGATTCGGGCGACCAGTGGGCTCCCTTCGAGGACCGCCGTCATTCGGGCGACCAATTCAGAGGGCGGGGAGGCCCCGAGAAGATGGCGGCGATTTCGATTGATGAGAAAGATGGCGGACGCGCCGAGCAGCAGACCGATGGCGACAGACGCAGCGCCGTCCCAGGCGGGGTTTCCGGTCAGCTCGGCCAAGCCGAGTCCCGTCATTGCGATCAGCACGCCGAGGATGGCCGACGCGTCTTCGAGCACCACTGCCACGCCCATCGGATCGGGACCCTTGGGTAGATATTGCCATACGGATTGGCCCGCCTCTCGGGCCGATCGTCGAACGGCCGACAAGCCGACCGCGAGCGAGATGCTCTCCGCCGCGAGCGACACCAGCAAGATGACAAAGCCCAAGCCCAGGTGCTCGAGCCGCTCCGGCGCCCAGACTTGCTGCGCCCCACGCACTACCGACACGCCGCCCCCGACGAACAGCACCCCAGCGGCAGACAGGAGCGCCCAGATGTAGCGAGATCGGCCGAAGCCGTACGGGTAGTCGCTATCAGGCTGGCGTCGGGACCGCGCAATCCCGACGACCAAGAGGCTTTGATTCGTGAGGTCCGCGGCGGAGTGAAGCACTTCCGCCATGATCGCGGTCGAGCCCGTGAGCAAGAAGGCGATCAACTTGGCCGCTCCGATCACCAAGTCGACCAATAGCGCGACGGCTACAGCGCGTGTGCTCGTCGTCATGCGCGCACTATACCACCAGCGGCTCGAAAACTTCGACCGCCCAACTCGTCTCTGGTCACTCGAGGAATGCTCAATTGAGCAAATGTGCGTCGAAACCCCGGGCCGACAAGGCCTCCAACACCTGCTCTGCCTCTTCTTCGCCGCGAAGCTGCAGCACCATGTTCACGATCGCCGCGCGAGCCGACGATGCGTCGAACACACGTTGGTGGCTGATCTCCATGATGTTGCTGTGCAGCTCGCCGAGCAGCTGGGTGACTTGGCCGAGGGCGCCCGGAGTGTCGGGCACCTCGACCTCGAGCCTCACCAGCCGGTGGCTGCGCACCATCCCGCGCTGCAGGACCGAGGACAGCGTCATCATGTCGATGTTGCCGCCGCACAGGATGGTTCCAACGCTTTGGCTCTGGTATCTTTCTTTGTGGCTCATCGCCGCTGCGACGCCCGCCGCGCCGGCGCCTTCGACAACGGTCTTCTCGATCTCGGCCAGGACGAAGATCGCCTGCTCGATGTCGTCTTCCGCCACGAGGACGATATCGTCGACGTGGCGTCGAATGAGATCCATGGTCAGCACGCCGGGCGATTTCACGGCGATGCCGTCCGCAACCGTGTCATGATTTGGGACGTCACTCGGATCCAGACCGTGAAAAGCATGGTGTGCCGCCGGGTAGCGTTCGCTCTGCACGCCGATGATCTGAATGCTGGGGTTGAGCGCCTTGGCTGCAACCGCCACTCCCGAAATCAGCCCGCCACCACCGACGGGCACGAGGAGGGTGTCGATTCGATTCCCGGCCGCGAGCATTTCCAGTGCGAGCGTGCCCTGTCCCGCGATGACCGCTGGGTCGTCGTAAGGGTGCACCAGTGTGAGCTCCCGTTCCTCTGCCAGCTCTTTGGTGAAGGGGCGTGTCTCGTCGAACCGGCTTCCGTGCAAAATCACCTCGGCCCCATGTGCACGGGTCTGCTCCACCTTGGAATTGGGGGTGGTAAGCGGCATGACGATGGTCGTCGGGATCCCGAGCCGCCTTCCATGATAGGCAAGCGCTTGTGCATGATTGCCGGCAGACATGGCGATCACGCCCCGACCGCGTTCCACGCGGCTCAGGCCGAGTAAACGATGGAGAGCCCCCCGCTCCTTGAATGACGCGGTGAATTGTTGGTTCTCGAACTTCAGGTACAGCTGCATGCCCATCATGGCCGACAGCGTTTCGGAAAGCTCAAACGGCGTGTGGATGATGCTTGGCTGGATGAGCTCCTGAGCACTCCGGATGTCATCAATCGTGACCGTCATAGTGAACCGCGGTTGCGGATAGATAGGAAACCGTGGGGGACGAGGCTGGTCGCCAGCATGACTTCGTTGATGTCGCAGTGCTCCGCCCAGCTGCGCGCGTCTCGATGTTCGGGACGGAGCCAGAATGCCTGGATCTGCGAACGGAGCGCAACGTAGGGCCTCAGTGCTCGCAGCTGTCCGTGTACCCCTGCGGCCGGAGCGAAGTCCTGCCGCTTTGCTTCGATTTGCGCTTCGATCAGTGGAACTGCCGAAAGCCCGATTGCGAGCCCGAGCTCTCGGAAAGCCAGGCGACGCGATGCCGAATCACTCCGCTCATTTTGCTTCACGTACTCGGCAAGACCGCGGAGCGCCGCATCGAGTACGGCGTGCAACAGATCCGTCCCCGCGAATGCTCCGAGAGGCATCAGTTGCGCAATGCGCGACGCATCCGCTAGCAGGCCGCCCAGGCCCAGAGGGTCGGCAGTGGCCCAGTCCTGGCCGGCGATCATGGCTGCGAAGCCCGCCACTTCGTCGTCCAAGCTGGCGCCTTGTGGGGTAGTCGTTTGGGCCGACTTGGTCGCTCGTAGCTGTGTGCAGGTGATGAAACCGTCCAGTGGATCGTGGTGACCCATCGAGGGAACGAGCGGGCGTGAAAGATCGGTGCTCATCTTCCAAACCATCCGTCGACCACCCGGAGCGGCATACGTGAAGGCATCGTGCGCCACCTTGGCGAGCTCCCGCGCCCAGATATTGAACCGCGGCTGTCTGGTATGCAGCCACATCTGGTCCAAGGCGTGCATCCATTTCGTCAAGTAGTGAAAGTACTGACCGTCTCGCTGCCACTCCAGCTGGTCGTCAGAAGGTTCACCGAGGGCTCGCTCGGGGAGCGGCTTGCCGATTCGAAGGCCTCCTCGAGTCGGGTGAGCTTCGCCTTCCTGCTCACCGAGTCCGCTAATCCATCCGGTTCGTGAATCGTCCGCACGATAGCTTCCAAGCACGTGATGCACTTGCTCGACCAAGCGAAGCGCGAGCGTCGAGTAGCGCTGCTCGCCGGTCTCCTTGGCCAAGCCTAGGAAGTTGCAAACCGCGAAGGCGTCCGTCCAGACGTAGCGCTGCGGAGAGAGGTCGGAGCTGATCCCAGTGCGTTCTGCAAAGCGGATCATGAGCTCGCCGGCTTCCTCGACGGCTCCCGGGGTCGGAATCGCGTGTTTCGTAGTCACGGCCTCGATCGCTTCGCCAACATACACGAGCCTCCCCCACAAGGCACTCCGGATGCCGGGGTCCGCCGAAGTCCAATCCCAAACGTCAGTCCCGCATCCACACTTCTAGGGGTGAAGCCACCTTGTCAACCGGGCCTGCTCCCCCTAGGACGCCCTGGCAATGGGGAACGCTTTCCAGACCGGCCTCGTGCCGGAACATAGACCATGAGCAAGACCGCACTGTTGACCGGGGCCGCGGGCAAGGTAGGCAGCTATGTGATCGGCGCGCTGGCACGGCGGGGGATGGAAGTCGTGGCCACCGACGTCCGGTCCGGCGGCATCCCGACGGACATTCGCTTCGAGTCCTGCGATCTCACCGATCCCAGTGCGGTCACCCGGCTGGTCGCGCGTGTGAAGCCCGATGTTGTCGTGCACTGCGCGGCGATCGTGGCGCCAGTTTCCTACGCGGAGCCTGATCTGGCCGAAGCGGTCAACCTCGGTGGCACGGAGCACCTGATCTTTGCGACGAAACGGCATGCGCCGGGTGCGTTCTTCGTCTTCGTGTCGAGCTACGCCGCCTTCGGGCCATGCTCACCGGAGAATCCGGTGCGGCGCTCGACCGATCCCTGCGCGCCAGACGACAACTACGGCTTGCAGAAGCTCACCGCGGAGAGCTGGCTTCGCCATTCCGGCCTCCGCCAATGCTCGTTGCGGCTTGGCGCAGTCATGGATCTCCGCAATCTGATGCCCGAGCACCCGAGCTATCGGCCCTTCGTCTTCATGGTGTCGCTCGATCAGCCCGAGCACGGCGTCGACGTCAGAGATGCCGCGCGCGCCATCGCTTCGGCCGCCGCGCAACAACACGACGGCCATCTCTTCCTGATCGGCGGCGACCAATCCTGGAAAGTCACCGCTCGTCAGCTGCGCGGGGAGGTGTTCAGCGCGGTTGGCATGGCCATGCCTCCCGAAAAGGCGTTTCGGCCGAGCCCCAAGCTCTCGACTCAGAATGGCTGGTTCTACGAATGTTGGATGGACGAGAGCTACAGCGAGCAAATGCTCGGCTTCCAGCGCATCTCCCGAGCAGCCTACATGGACGAGCTCCGCAGTCGTTCTCGGGTTCGCAAGGTCGCCTTGTCACCGTTCCGGCCGTTCGTTTCGCGCGCCCTCATGGCAGCTTCGCCATACACAGGAAAGAACGCGATCGAGCCGGGGGCCACGCTTTGGGACGACATCTCTCGCGTCTACGAGCTCCCGCCCGAGGTTGCTCGCAACCGCAGCAGCAACCCGCCGCCCCCATCGCCCTTCGCCGGTTGACCCTCGGTTTTCGCAACAATCACTCCGCGGCACGCAGCCGTGCGAGAACCGCTTGAGTAAACGCCGGTCGCAAGTAGAAACCGCGCGGCATCGTCCACTGGACGGCGCCTTCTTCGTCGGGCGCTCTTCGTCGGCTGCGCCCGTGAGGGGCCTTCGGGCGCACTTGCAGGACTTCGCCGAGGTGTCCAGTGATCCGTTCGACGTCACCGGCGGCGATCATGTCGGCAAGGCGCTCCCAGTCCGTGCGCATGCGCTGCTGCTCCTCCGCGTTGGGCGACCAGCAGTAGGCGCGTCCCACCCTCCGATCGCGGAGCGAAGTCTTCGAGGCAGCCTCGACGGGAACGAACAGCACCCTTGCGAGCTTCTTCAAAACAGTGCTGCCTTCCCAATCGGTGTCGGCCATGGCCGAGAGCGAAATCGAGCAGACGAACGTCGACTCCTTGGGCTTGCCCGTTGCATCGAGTGGAATCGTCTTGAGCTCGATTCCGAGCGTCACGAAATCGGGTTCCGCCCGCGAGCCCGCAGTTGCGCCGAGGGCCTTTTCGAGAATCTGTCCAGCGATCCCCTTCGCTCGGGCAGCTTCATCCGGAACCTCGACGCCCACCCGCGCCCCCAGCTCACCAAGGGTGAGACCCGCGACGTCCCAGGCGCGGGCCAGTAACTCGTTCTCTGTTTGAGGCTCAAAGGGCACGCGTTTCGTTGCCCCGGTCGGGCCTGCGGCCCCGCAATGGGTACCGCCCCACCGCCCCCACACTATCGCCTACCTTTTCCATCAGTGGAGCTCGCAGACTTTGGTGCCGAAGAGGCGCTCGAGGCCGGTGAGCAGGGCATCGCTCGGGTCGACGTAGAGGCCGGTCTCGGCGAGGTTGACGCACCAGTCGCCGGGGGAGTCGAGCTCGAGGGTCACGGGGCAGGGCCCGGGGTATTGTTCGAGCATCGAACGCAGGGAGTCGAGCTTGGTTCGATCGATCGTTTCGACAGCGAGGCGCACCGTAATCGATTTGGTGCGTTCCTGAAGGGCTTCGCTCAGAAGCGTGGCCTCTTCGAGAAGGATCTTGGCTTCGGGAGCAGCGCTCTCATCGTTGCGATCCTGTTCGTGCTTCACGCGGCCGCCGAGCAAGATAGGCTCGCCGGACTTTAGCGCTTCGCGGATGCCAGCTTGTTCCAGCGGCTTCGGGCGCACGATCACCTCGATACGGCCGAGCGCGTCTTCGATGTGGAAGAACGCCATCGTGTGCCCCATCTTGGTTCGGCGCTCGCGGTAGCCTTCGACGGTGCCGCCGACCGTGATCTGCCGGTTGTTCTGGAGCTGGGCTGCGCTCTCGGTCGTTGCATCGCAGAAGCGAAGGAGCTCGCCCCGATAGCGGTCCAGCGGATGCCCCGAAACATAGAAACCGAGCGTTCCCTTTTCCCTAGAGAGCTGGTCGCGCGAATCCCAGGGATCGAGGACGGGAAAGCTTCCGCCGGGGTGCTCGTAGACCTGACCTTCACCTTCGCCGCCCATCAAGCCGAACAGGCTCTCTTGGCCGCTCGAGCGCTCTGCCTGGATGCGCTTACCACGTTCGATCGCCGATTCGATCGCCACGAATGACTGCGAGCGATGCACGTCGATGGCCTGGTGAACGGTATCGAATGCTCCGCATTGGACGAGCGCTTCGATCACGCTCTTGTTCACTCGCCTCAGGTCAACCCGCGCGCAGAAATCAAAGAGGTCTATAAACGGGCGTTCGTGCGCCTGTCCGCCTTCTTCGTCAGCCTCGCCCTGACGCGCTTCGAGAATCGCTTCGACCGCCCCGGTTCCGACGCCCTTGATCGCCCCGAGTCCGAAGCGAATCTTCGGCCCCATTGGGTCGTGAACCTCGCCGTTGTGGCAAACCGGCTTGTGCCGAAGACGTACGACATCTTGTGCATCGTCGGGATTGTAGACGACGGTAAACTCGATCTCGGACTCGTTCACGTCGGGCGGAAGGACCGTGATGCCCATCGAGCGCGCCTCGGCGACCGTGCGAACGACCTTGTCGATCTTTTCTTTGTCGGCTGTCAGCGTCGCGCAGGTGAACTCGACCGGATAGTGCGACTTGAGATAGGCCGTCTGATAGGTGATGAGCGCGTACGCCGCCGAGTGACTCTTGTTGAAGCCGTATCCTGCGAAGTACGCCATCAGGTCGAACACCTCTTCGGCCTTTTCCCGCGTGTGCCCGCGCTCCGTCGCGCCGTCGACGAAGATGGCCTTCTGCTTGTCCATCTCGGAGGCCTTCTTCTTGCCCATCGCCCGCCGCAAGAGATCCGCGCCACCGAGCGAGTACCCGGCCATCTCCTGCGCGATTTGCATGACCTGCTCCTGGTAGACGATGACGCCGCGCGTCTCCTGCAGAATACCTTCGAGCGACGAGTGCGGGTATTGCACCTGCTGCCGTCCGTGCTTGCGATGGACGAAGTCCTTGTCCATCTGCGCGCCCATCGGGCCAGGGCGGTAGAGCGCAACGGCGGCCACGATGTCGTCGAACCGATCTGGACGCAGCTGCTTGAACAAATTCTGCATGCCGCTCGACTCGAGCTGAAACACATTGGTCGTTTCGCCCGATTGCAGAAGCGCGTAGGTCGCGTCGTCGTCCATCGGAATCTGCTCGATGCGGAAGGGCTCCCCTTGGTGATCGGGGCGCCGGTCGATCAGCTTGGCCGCGATGTCGATGACGGTGAGTGTGCGAAGCCCGAGGAAGTCGAACTTCACCAGGCCAGCCGCTTCGACGTCGTCCTTGTGGTACTGTGTTACGTAGACGTCTTTTTCAGGACAGAAGACCGGGACGTGGTCCCAGATAGGACCCTCGCTGATGACGACTCCCGCGGCGTGCATCCCGGCATGCCTCGTCAGGTTTTCGAGCGCCTGCGCGGTGTCGAGCAGCTCGTGGGCCTGGCTGTCTTGCTGGTAGGCGGCCTTGAGCCGTGGTTCTTGTTCAAGCGCGTCACCGATCGAAACGCTTTTTCCCCCCACCGGCTCTGGAATCATCGTCGCGATCAATCCGGCTTCGCCCGGCGTCATGCCCATCACGCGCCCCACATCTCGCACGACGCTACGACTCTTGAGCTGATGAAAGGTTGCGATTTGCCCGACGCTCGCCTGGCCGTACTTGTCCCGCACGTATTGAATGACGCGGTCCCGCTGATCCATGCAGAAATCGATGTCGAAGTCGGGCATCGACACGCGCTCGGGGTTGAGGAAGCGCTCGAAGAGAAGCCCGTGCATGATCGGGTTGAGGTCCGTGATGCGAAGCGCCCAGGCCACCAGCGAGCCCGCGCCAGACCCTCGCCCAGGCCCAACCGGAACGCCGTTGTCCTTCGCCCAGTTGATGAAGTCCTGGACGATCAAGAAGTAGCCGGCGAACCCCATTTTCAAGATGACGTCGAGCTCGAGCTCGAGCCGGGCGTGATAATCGCCGTCGTCAAGGGTTTCTCCCCGCTCCCTCATTTCCATCATGCGCCGCCCGAGGCCCGCAACGGCGAGGGCGCGCAAATAGTCCTCCTCGCTCGCGCCGCCTGGTACCGAAAACCGCGGCAGCCTCGGTTTGGCGAGCGGGGTAGCCTGGCCGGCGCACATTTCCGCAATCAAAAGGGTGTTCTTCGCTGCGTCGGGGACATGGGCGAAGAGGTTGAGCATTTGTTCGGGCGTCTTGAGGTAGAGCTCGGAGGAGTGGTGATGAACCGCTTCCATTTCCCGAACGCTACGCCCCGCGCCGATGCACTGAAGCACCAGCTGCGCGTGCGCGGACTGACGCTCCAGGTAGTGGCAGTCGTTGGTCCCCACCAGCGGAAGCTCGAGCTCCTTGGCTAGCCGGCCTAGCACTTGGTTGAGCGGTCGGTTCTCGGGAAAGCCGTGGTCCTGAATCTCGATGAAGAAGTAGCCGGGGTCGAACGAATCCCGCAGCTTTGCGATGGCTTCGCGACCGACTTCGGGTCCCTTGTTGAGGATCTCTTGAGCGACGTGGCCGCCCATGCAGGCGCTCATCCCGACGACGCCTTTGCTATGCTTCTGAAGTACCTCGAAATCGATGCGCGGCTCATCATGGACCGCCATCCCATCGACCCAGCCGGTGCTCACCAAGCGCACCAGGTTCTGGTAGCCCTCCTGCGAGCTGGCGAGCAGCAGCAGGTGATGGAGCTCGTGGTTGTTCGGGTCTCGGCGATCGCCGGAGGTGAAGCTCACTTCACAGCCGAGGATCGGCTTGACCTTGGTCTTCTTGCACGCGCGCACCAGTTGGACGGCGCCGAACATGTTGCCGTTGTCGGTCAGGGCGACCGCGGGCATGTCCATCTTCCCGACGCTCTCGACGAGCTGCGGAATCCGAATGGCCCCGTCCAACATCGAGAACTCGCTGTGAACGTGCAGGTGAACGAATTCGGCGCCCATGAACGGGCTGACTCTACTTCGCCGGGCAGACCCGATCCACCGGACATTCGCTCAAAGCATCAGGTCGAGGAGGGCACCCATGTGCGCTCGCCGGCGTTTTCGGTCGGCCTCGGTGAAACGCTTCGCTCCAAAGAGCCTTTTGATGGCCGGATCGCGAAAGAAGTAGACGACCAGCGCCCCCAGTATCGACACGTATACATCTCGCGGGTCTCGCCCGGGCTTCGCAGATGGGGCTTTCGCCGGCAGGGTCGCGAGCGCTCGGGCCATCCCGTCGTAAAAGTCTTTCATCGCGCGTTCCACGCGGTCATCGCCCGAGGCCATCTCCCAAAGCATGATCCGCACCTGATTGGGGTGCTCCCAGAACAGATCGAAGCTCTGGAGGACGAGGTCGCGCGCCGAAACCGCGGTTCCGTCCGCTGCTAGCTGCTCGAACAGGCCCAGGTGGCGGCGAAAGAGACGCCCCACGACTTCTTCGTACAGGCGATCCTTGGAGTCGAAGTAGTAGTGAAGTAGCCCGTGAGTGACCCCGGCGCGCTTGGCGATCGCCACCATCCGCGTGCCATGAAACCCGTGCTCCGCAAACTCGTCTTCGGCGGCGTCTAGGATCGTGACCCGGGTAAGCTCCGGGTTCGCGTCCTTGGGTCGTCCCATCGTTACCGTGCCTCGCCGGAGAAGTACGCGGCGGCTTTTTCGTATGCGCGCGCAAAGTCGTTGTCGAAGGGATCGTCGATCTCGTAAAGCGCGCCACCAAAGCCCAGCAGAGCCACGACGATGATGGTTGCCCCTGCGCTGACCGGAATCCAGAACCCGGGGCCTCGACGAATCGCTTGCGGCGCGCCGACGCCGAGGACGCCGAGTGCCACGGGAACGCCGTAAAACAGATGGTAGAGGCCGGCGACGCCGAGCAGCGCGTAGTAGGGATAGAAGAACCACGGCATGAAGTGGAGCGAGAAGGACACGCCTCCGAAGAACGGCGGTGCGTCTGCGAGCAGCGCCGGAAGTCGGGTCGCTGCCATGTGGCCGAAGACGAAGAGGGCGAGGTAATACGCCGCATACCGGTGGAGCCGAAGACGAAGCGGAGGCTTGGCCTTGGAGCCGCGCCGGCCTCGCATCCGCAGAAGGCCTGAGGCGATGTGCACGATCAGGGTCGTGACGAGGGCGACCTCGAGGAGCGGCCACTGGTAAACGCGCCGAACCGAGCTCTGGAAGCCGTTGTACAGGTCGGGGCCAAGCACGGCGAGGGCGGTGTTGCTGAGGTGGACGAGGGCAAAAAGGGAGAACAGGAGTCCCGAAACGGCCTGGACCCGGCTGAGTCGTTGGTTATTCACAGTACTGTTAGTAACAGTAGTGTTAATAACTGTCAAGCGGGTCGCGCTCGGCGCATCTCGACCCAAGACCCAACCGATTACGATCGGTGATGGCCGCTTGCGTCGGAGGGCCTCCGTGCTACTCCGGGCGCTCCAAAGCCCAGAAAAACCGGCGTTTCGGAGCAAAGGTGCACGTGATGAGCAAGTCCCCCCTGTCGATTGTGAAAGAGCGCTTTGGAGACGATCCAAAGAAGGCAAAAGCGAAGCTGGTCGCGGCCGTGAAGAAGGCTGCAGGCAAGGACCTCTGGCTCGACCGGTTGAATGAGGAAAAGGGCTTGGATCACGTGTCCAACAAGAAGCTTCTTCATCTCGAGCAGGTTCTCGAGGCGGTCAGCAAGAAGGTCGGGTCCCGGGACAAGCTCATCGGCGAAATCGCCAAACTTCAGGGTCGGGCCAAAGACGACGACTACAAAGCGCGTCTGGGCGAGGAGTCTACACCGGCCTTGTGGGATCGGTTCCAAGCTGTACAATCGAGCAAATCCGGTAAGCCGGGTTCGACTTGAAGCACCGCCACGGCATGGCGCCGTGTCGGCTGCACAGTGAAAGAGTTGACCATGAGTAAGAGACTGTTCTGCGGGGGGCTCGCCTGGGCCACGACCACTGAAGACCTTCAGGAGGCGTTCGCGCCGTTCGGCGAGGTCACCGATGCCAAGGTCGTGTCCGATCGTGAAACCGGACGCTCCCGCGGCTTCGGGTTCGTCACGTTCACCACGGAAGAGGCTGCGGCCGCAGCCCGCGACCAGATGGACGGCGCCTCGCTTGGCGGCCGGACCATTCGCGTCGACCTCGCGCGTGAGCGTCAGGGCGGCGGCGGTGGTGGTGGTGGTGGTGGTGGTGGCGGTGGTGGATACCGACGCTAAGCATTCACCGCTGTAGCAGGCCGAAGTACCACGAGAGAATCGCGTCTCCTGCGAGCATGTACTCTAGCGCCGCAAGCGCGAGAAACGGTCCAAACGGAAGCTTGAGTTGTCCGACGCGGCTGTGGTCGGGCTCCGCCGGGGCTTCGAGGACTTCGCCGTCGATGACGCGCTCGTCGATGTCCGGCGTGAGCTTCCGTCCGGTGAGCAGTGCAAAGGCCGTGAAAACCAGCCCCTGCAGGGAGCCCGCGACGACGCTGAACAGCGCGCCCCTCCATCCGAGAAACGCGCCGATCATCAAGAGGAGCTTCGAGTCGCCTTCGCCCATGCCCCGCCGTCCTGCGATGTGCTCGTAGCCCCAAACGAAAACCAACTGCACGAACAAATAGGCAGCACCCGCTCCGACCGCCGACGACCAGAGCCCGGGCTCGGTTCGAAACGGCGCGGTCATGAGGCCGAGCGCCGCAACGGGAAGGCTCACCTCGTCGGGGATTTCCATCCACTCGAGATCGACGAACGTGGCGATCAAGAGCCCGCCCGCAAACACGAAGTATAGAATCGTTTCGATGGTCGCGTGCAGCAGCAAGGTGCCCGGCGCCGCTCGCACGATCCAGAGCTCCGCGATCGCGACGCAGAGGATAGCGGTCACAAGCTCGACGAGAGGGTAGCGCGGCGAAATCGCGGTGCCGCAACAGGACGCCTTTCCGCGCAGGAAGAGCCAACCCACGATCGGCACGTTGTTCCAGGCGCGGATCGGCGCGCCGCAGCCCGGGCAGTGGCTCGGCGGGCGCACGACCGACATGCCCCGCGGCCATCGGTAAATCGCAACATTGAAGAAGCTGCCCCACGCCGCGCCCCAGACGAAAGCCACGAGCCAAACGAACCAGCGCGCTACCTCCGCTGCAAGCATCGGTCCATGCTACCAGCGAAAAGGGGACTGTCCCCTTTTTGCGAGGAGGCGGAGTCGACTCGATACCTCGCGCCCGCTACAAAAAGGGGACTGTCCCCTTTATCGGCCCCAGCTTGCGGGGCGGGGGCGGGAATGCGATTCAGATGCACGACATGACAAAGGACCCGACCAGAACCGCGCTTCGCGACTGCAAGCGAATGGTGGTCAAAATCGGCAGCCGCGCGCTCTGCGCCGATGGGGGGCGCTTCGCGCAGGTGGCCGAGCAGGTTGCGACTCAGGTGAGGGCAGGGCGCAAGGTCGTGCTCGTCTCCTCCGGCGCCGTCCAACTAGGCAGGGAGCGGCTCGGGCTGAGCGAGCGCCCGAAGAAGATCTCGCTGCTTCAGGCCGCCGCAGCCACGGGTCAGTCCCTGCTCATGCGGGCGTACGAAGACGCCTTCGAGCCATTCGGGATCCACGTCGCACAGGTCTTGCTGACCCACGATGCGGTGACGGATCGCGATCGTTACTTACACGCGCGAGAGGCGATCGACGAGCTCCTCAAGCTCGGCGTCGTTCCGATCATCAACGAAAACGACACGGTCTCGATCGACGAGCTTCGGTTTGGTGACAACGACCAGCTTGCCGCAATGGTGTGCACGCTCGTTGGCGCGGATCTGCTGGTCCTGTTGAGCGACGTCGTGGGCATCCTCGACGACCAGCACGCGCGCATCTCGCTGGTGCGCGACGTATCGGACGTCGAAGTCTACATCAAGCCTCCGGATGACGATGTGGGGCTTGGCGGGATGCAATCGAAAGTCGAGGCCGCCCGCCGCGCCACGCTTCATGGCCTGCCGGTCGCGGTCGGTCCCGCGGCATCGCCGACCTTCCTCGACGCCTTGATGCGGGGGGACGACGTCGGAACGCTCTTACTGCCGGCTGGCTCGCCCCTGCCGAGCCGGAAGCATTGGATCGCGTACACGCTCAAGCCGCGCGGCCGCATCGTGGTCGACGCCGGGGCTTGCCGCGCGCTCGAGAAGCGCCATTCGAGTCTCTTGCCCGCGGGTATCGTTTCGGTCACCGGTTCGTTCAAGGTCGGTGATGCAGTCTCGATCGTCAACGAATCGGGAGCGGAGCTTGCACGCGGTCTGGCGAGGTATGGCGCCGACGAGGTTCGCATGCTGGCCGGCGGACACAGTCACCAAATCGCCGAGCGGATCGGAAGCCACACCGGCGACGAAGTCGTGCACCGGGACGACATCGTTTTAACCAAGAATAGCGCGTGAGCAGGCCGGCTCCCGCTCGGGCGAAAAGGTGCTACCGTCACGGGCTATGAGCGATGAGCTGATCGCGCTCGTGACGGGCCTGGCCCAGCGAGCCAAAGACGCCTCGCGCGTGCTTGCCAACGCAAGTACGGCGCAGAAGAACGCCGTCTTGCGCCGCGCTGCCAAAGCGCTGCGCGGCGAGGCCGGGGATCGTGTGATCGAGGCGAACGCGAAAGACATGGTCGCCGCCGCACAGATGGGGCTCTCCAAGGCGATGCTCGATCGCTTGCAGCTCGGCCGAACGCGTCTCGACGCCGTCGCCGATGGCCTCGACCAGGTCGCCGCGCTTCCCGACCCCGTAGGCACCGTCGTCGAAGAGCGCGTGCTCGACAACGGCCTTCGGGTTGGAAAGATGCGCGCACCGCTCGGTCTCATCGGAATCATCTACGAGTCCCGCCCGAACGTGACGGCGGACGCGGCCTCGCTTTGCCTCAAAAGCGGCAACGCAGTCCTGCTTCGAGGTGGCAAAGAAGCCTTTCACAGCAACATGGCAATCGCGGAGGTCTTCACCCGGGCGCTTGCAGCCGAGGGCCTGCCCCCGGAAGCTGTCACACTCTTGCCTACCACCGATCGACAAGCGACTTTGGTGATGATTGGTCTTGATGGTATTCTAGATATGGTCATCCCGAGAGGTGGAGAAGGATTGATTCGGTTCGTCGCCGAGCACGCAAGAGTCCCGGTCATTCAGCACTACAAAGGTGTGTGTCACATCTTTGTCGACCGAAGCGCCGATCCGGAAATGGCCCTCGAGATCGCCCTGAACGCGAAAGTCCAGCGTCCGGGCGTCTGCAATGCGATGGAGACGCTTCTCGTCGATGCCGCTCTGGCGCCTACGTTTCTGCCCAAGCTGGGTGCAGCGATGGGTGCCCAAGGCGTCGAGATCCACGCCGACGATCGCGCCGCGGCGCACCTCAATGGGGTGAAGCCGGCGAGCGAAGCCGACTGGGACACCGAATACCTCGACTTGATTCTCAATGTAGGGGTCGTCGATGGAATCGACGCTGCGCTCGAGCACGTCGCGAAACACGGCTCGAATCACACCGAGGCGATCGTCACCAAAGACGCCGCCCACGCCGATCGCTGGTTGCGCGAAGTCGATGCGAGCCTGGTACTCGTCAATGCATCGACCCGCTTCAACGATGGATTCGCACTTGGTCTGGGCGCCGAAATCGGAATTTCGACAACAAAGCTGCACGCCTATGGTCCAATGGGCTTGGCGGAGCTCTGCACACTCAAATGGATCGGCCGAGGCGAGGGCCAGGTCCGGCAGTAAAGGAGGAGGCTAGTTGGCCAAACAAGCAGAAGGCGCACAACTGGAGACGAACCCGAGCTCCCCTACGAGCAAGGACCAGCTAGTCGGCCGCGAGCTGGCTCTCAAGGTCGCCGAGGCAGGGCTCGACAAAAAGGCAGGGAAGATCGAAATCATCGATGTTCAAGGCAAGGTCGATTACACCGATTACGTCGTGGTGATGAGCGGGCGAAGCGATCGCCAGGTCGCCGCGATTGCCCGTGGCATCGAAGAGGACCTCAAGCACAAGTATGGTTCGCGCTGCTCGGGCATCGAAGGCCTGCCGCAGGGCAACTGGGTGCTTCTCGATTTCGGTGATGTGGTCGTGCACATCTTCCATCAGGACACCCGCGGCTACTACGACCTCGAGGGGCTCTGGCTCGACGCGGATCGAGTCGAGTTCGAAGGCCAAGGGGCCGACGAGGGCTTCAACTTCCCATAGACCTTCGTGTCGTGCGCGTACGAATCATCGCCGTTGGAAAAGCCAAGGACCGCGATTTGCGGTCACTGCTCGGCGACTACTACGCGCGCATCGGGCGCTACGCGAAGCTCGAAGAAATCGAGATCAAGGACGGGAAGGTCGACGACGTCGCAGAGCGGTTGGCACGAAGCATTCCAGACCGCTCGCGTGTCGTGGCGCTCGAGGTCGACGGCCAGTCGTTGAGCAGCAGAGGTCTCGCGACCTGGCTGGAGCGCGCCGAAAACGAATCGGTGCAGAGCGTGGTGTTTTTGATCGGGGGGGCGTACGGGCTTCCGCCGGAGCTTTCAAAGAAGGCCGACCTGCGCTTGTCGTTGTCGGCGATGACCCTCCCGCACCGGCTCGCGCGATTGTTTCTAGCGGAGCAAATCTATAGGGGTTTTTCGATCTTGCGCGGGGAGCCTTACGACCATTAGGTGTCCGTGGGGTGAGCTGGTCGGGTGGTTTGGTTTAATTACACCGCCCGCCCACCCCCACCCGTAGTCCTCCCTGCCGCGCCCGGCGCTTCGCTGGGGCTTGGCGGCGCGTTGCGCCGGGCTTCGCCCTGCGGGCTCGCGCTGCCGCGCATGGGTCAGTGCCAGCGCCAGCCACAGGCCAGTGCCGGCCGAGGTAACCGCCAGTGGGAACGGCCGATAGAGGGTCATGCTCGATCTTCTCTGCGGCCTGCTGACCCTTCTTGCGCCGACCCGATGTCCGGGCTGTGACGAAGCGGCCGAAGGCGCCGACGTCTTTTGCGCCGCATGTTCGGCCCTCGTGGAGCACACATCCAATCCAAGTGCGGTCTTCGAGTACGGCGGTCCTGTTGCGGATGCGATTCAGCGATTCAAGTACGATGGGCGGAGTGAGCTTGGCGCGGTCCTCGGTTCGCTGATGGCCTCGGACGCGCGTCGATGGGCGGGCAAGGTCGATGCGGTCGTCCCGGTTCCTCTTCATTGGCGACGGCGCCGATCGCGTGGCTACGACCAGGCTGCGCTTCTCGCGAGGCCCGTGGCGAACGTATTGGGCATCCCCGCCGTGCTCCGTGGCCTTCGTCGTGTGCGCAACACACCGAGCCAGGTCGATCTCCCGCACGGTGAACGGCAGCAGAACGTCGCTAGAGCCTTTGCACCCTGGCGCCTGCGCGGGCTCCGGCGAGCGCTTCTGATCGATGATGTGCGGACCACCGGGGCGACGCTTCGGGCCGCATCCGAGGCCCTCCGAGCCGGCGGCGTCTCGGAGTTGCACACCTTCGTACTGGCCGCTCGCGTTCTGGTCTAAGCCGCCTAAAGTAGCCCTGTGCGGAGTCTTCTCGTTGCCTGTGCGGTCCTGGTTGGATGCGCCAAGTCCGAGCCGGTCCAAGATCCCTTGGACTACCTCCGGCTCGGCGTCGATCCCAGGGAAGAAGCCACTGCGATCATCGAGGACCTCCACAGGCACGGCTACACGATCGGCCAGCAGGTCGAGGAGCCCGGCTACGTGGCTTTCGACGCGGTGAATGGCTCGGAATCGACGGTCCGTCTCGTGACCACGCGGGGACCTTCTTTGTCGATTCAAGTGCCTGATGTGCGTTGGCCCGAGCGACGCTGGCTCAGGCTCGCGCCGGGTCCGCGTCCCGACTTCGACCGCGATGGGAGGCGCGACGTCGTCGTGGCGATTCGAGAGGAAGAGCGAACCTGCCTCGCGTGGGTTCAGGTGAATCTCGATGGCTTCGTCGCGGAGGTCTTTCGGTCGAACCGCGATTGGGGTGACGCGCCGTGCGTCATTGAGGTCGACCCGAACTGGCCACGGCTCCTTCTCGAGGTGTCGGTTCCCGGTGCGACGTCCCCCGATGCGCGCGTCCGCGTTCCGGTTCGAGCGACCGCCCGAAGTTGGGCGCTCGACGACTCGCCCTCGGCGATCGCGCACTGGGATCGCCAAATCGAATCGCGCAAGCAGGCTCTCAAAGCAGCGAAAAAGCGAGGTGATTTGCTCTCCTCCGATCGGCTCGAGTCCGAGCTCGATTGGCTCGGACAGCTTCGCAAAGCCCAAGAGCCCGTGCTAGAGCCGGCAGGCGATGGCGAAGAAGCGCGTTGATAAGGGCGTTCCAGGAATGGAGCTTTTGGTGTGCCGCAACCCGATGGCCGCCAAGCGCTACGACATCGAAGAACGACTCGAGGCCGGGATGGTGCTGTTTGGCACCGAGGTGAAGAGCCTGCGCGCGCGCCGTGCCAATCTCGAAGGCGCGTATTGCCGAATCGACGCCGACGAGCTCTTCCTCTACAGCATGCACATCGCGCCCTACGAGCAGGGCGGTCATGCGGGTCACCTGCCTCAGCGCCGCCGGAAGCTACTGGTCCACAAGCGCGAAATCGAAAAGCTTCGCGGCCGGCTGACGATGCGTGGATACGCGCTGGTGCCGCTTCAAGTCTACTTCAAGAACGGCGTTGCGAAAGTTCAACTCGGCCTCGGACGCGGCAAGAAGAAGGGCGACGAACGCGAATCGATTCGCCGGCAGGAAGATCTCAAAGAAGCACGGGCTGCCATGCAGCGTCGCAAAGGGTGAGTCGTGAACCTTCGCTTGGAGAGCGGTCAGGATGCCGTTGGGCTCGCGTTTGACGGAAACGTGCTGAAAATCACGAGCCCCGTGGCCTTCGCCCCGGGGTCGCCGATCCGGTTCAAAGCAATGGGCGAGCACGGAGACCGAGACTTCGAGGGCAGGGTGCTCCGCTCGAAACGTGTGCAAGACGAACGGTTCGAAGTCCAACTGCGCTTGGTCAACCTACGCCGACAAGACCGCGAGCTGCTCCTTAGCACCCTCCACCCCTGAATCCCCGTCGATGTCGGGAGCAAAGCCCCGTGGTCGGCGCGAAGCGCTGACTTTACAGGGCGCGCTTCTCGAGCTCTCGAAACACCGAAGCCTTCACCGCCTCGAACTCGCTTGGAAGGTCCACCGGACGGTTGGGGTGCTTGCTTTCCACCCCCGGGATTTCGTTCTCGTGGTACCGAATCTTGAACTGCGTGAACTTCAAGCCGTTGGCCGTGGAGATGACGACGACCTTCTGCCCGGGTTCGACCATGCCCTTGGCCCGAAGCTTCTCGAGTGCGGCCAGCGCCACGCCGGTATGCGGGCAGGTGTAGCTGCCTGCACGGTCTGCCGCCGCCGAGGCTTCGGCAAGCTCCGACTCGCTCGCTTGCTCGACCACGCCGTCGAACGCCTGCAGTGCGCGGATTGCGCGACGGACGCTCACCGGATTGCCAATTCGAATGGCGCTTGCCTCCGTCTGGCCCGCCGTGATCGGTTCGAAGCTGTCCCAGCCCTTTTTGTACGCCAGGTACAGTGGGTTGGCTTTCTCGGCCTGCGCCAAGCAGATCCGCGGTCGTTTCGAGATGAGCCCCAGCTCGAGCATCATGTCGAAGCCGGCGCCCAGCGCGGCGACGTTGCCGAGGTTGCCGCCCGGGATGATCACCCAGTCGGGCACCTTCCAGTCGAACTGCTGAACGATTTCGATGGCCACGGTTTTTTGTCCCTCGAGTCGAAGGGAGTTCATCGAGTTGGCGAGGTAAATGCCTTTCTCGGTCGTCAGCTTCTGGACGATCTCCATGCATCCGTCGAAGTCCGTGTCCAGGGCACAGACGAGGGCCCCGTTCGCCAAGGGCTGAACGAGCTGGGCGGTGGTGACTTTGCCCTTGGGCAGAAGGACCACCGATGGGATGCCAGCCGATGCACAGTAGGCGGCGAGCGCGGCCGAGGTGTCACCCGTCGAGGCGCATGCGATGGCGCGAATCGGTTGCCCTTCCTCGATCGCCTGCTTCACGGTGCTCACCAGCACGGTCATTCCGAGGTCTTTGAACGAGCCCGTGTGACTGTTGCCGCAGTTCTTGATCCACACGTCGTCGAGGCCGAGTGTCTTGCCGTAGCGCTCAGCCCAGAAGAGGTTGGTGCCGCCCTCAGCGGTCGAGACGATGTTCTCTTCGCGCAATCCTGGCTGCACCCATTCCTTCTTGCCCCAGACACCGCTGCCGTAGGGCCAATCCCGTGTCATCCAGCGTTGATCGAAAAGCTTGCTCCAAGAAGAGCCGCTTCGGCTCTTCAAGGCCTCGATGTCGTGTTGAACTTCGAGGAGCTCTCCGCACTCTGGGCAGGAGTAGATCACCTCCGTGAGCGGATAGGTTCCACCGCAGCCGGCGACGCAACGAAAGAATGCGCTGTAACTCATGAGGGGCACAGTATAGGCGCTTCGTCAAAGGGCGCACCTCGCCCCCGCCGGTCCTCAGGCGCGGCGTTTTCGCTTTGCGGCCGGCACGAGCGAGAAGGTCGGGGTGTCGGGCCCTAGGGCGAGCTCTTCGAGGAGGGTGACCATCGCCGGGTGCTCGGACGCCACTTCGTGAAAGCGCCGGGCGGACATCCGCAGGACGAGCACGTCGGAGTCGGTCATGACCGTCACTGGCGATGGAGTTCCTGTCAAAACCGAATGCTGCCCAAGCGCGCGCCCGAGCTTCAAGCGGCCGAGCTCCTCGCCATCTGCGCCGATCGCGCTCAGCCCGCCGATCATCGGAATGTAGACGCCGTCGGCACGCCTGCCGGCCTCGAGTATTTTGGTCCCGCGATCGGCGCGGCGAATCTCGAACATCGAAGCCACCTCCGCGCGAGTTCCGTTGTCGAAGGCCGAAAACATGGGGGCGGACCGCACCAAGGTGGAAACCAGCCGCCGCCCCAGCATCTCCAGCAGGACGTCGCCAATAGGCGGATGCTCCGCGACGAGCCGGTCTAACAAGATCTTGCTGATTCGAAGCGCGCTGACGTCCGTCCGTGCGGTCACATCCCCTTCGTAGTTGACCCGCTCGAGCAAGCAGGAGATGCCGACGACGTCGCCTTCCGACAGGACCAGCGCATCGTCGTCGATGGTGCGAATGAGCTGCACGCTTCCCTCGACGAGCACATAGAGCGCATCGGCGGTGGTGCCCCGCTCGATGAGGTTCTCGCCCGGCTCGAGAACGACCAGACGGGATTCCTGAACGATCCTCGCCAGCATCGCCTGCGGGATTTCGGCGAACAGAGGCATCGAGGGAAGTTGGGCGAGATGTTCCGGCGTCGGTCGTGCGTCCAAGCCGTCGTCGTCTAGCGGAGGGCGGTCCTGCAACTCCAGGTCGGAGATGTCGAGGTCGAGCGTGGGACGCCGCGCGCCCGGTGGTCTCGAGAATCGAAGCGCGTCATCGACTGCCAATGGGTCGGCGATCAGAGGGAGCGCATCGGTTGAGATCCGTTTCTTCGTATGGGTGATCTCCTCACCCTCAGGCGCCGCCTCGAGATCGGCCGTGACGATCGCCGACCTCGTCGACCGATGCAGCTTCCGCGCGGCGTCTGGCTTGACCCGCGCAAGCACGTCCACGCGATCGGGCGCAATCCCCATGACGACTTTCGCCATCGCAGCCGCGCGAGCGACAAAACCCTGTTGCGCGTAGAGGTCAATCGCCCGCTCGTACGCCTCGACCGCTTCGTTCGGCCGTCCTAGACGCTTGAGGAGGTCGCCTTTGCGATGGGGCCAACGTGCCTCCTCGGGCTCGACCTCTTGGAGGGCCTCGTATTGCCGCAAGGCTTCGGCCAGCCGCTCCCTTCGAAGGGCGCTGTTGAGCTTATCCCGGAGCTTTCGGCTTTGACTACCCGACACGACCTGAGCACCTTATACCGAATGAGCCCCGCAGCCAACGCGGTGGGACACCGCCCGAACACTGCTACGCTTGCCCCAACGCCCATCCGCATGAGTCTATTCATCCGCCTCGTCCGTGCTCAGTTCACCTTTGGTGTCATTCTCGCCAGTTACCTCCTGCAATTGGCACTGGTGAAGGTCTTCCGACGCTGGCGTCACGATCCCAAGACCGGCCACGAGGAGCCCATGCTGCCCGCCTGGCTCACGCGACGTCAGGCACGGGTGGATGAAAAGAACTCCAAACGGATGCTGGTAGGCATGCTCAAGCTCCGGGGGGTTTACATCAAGTTGGGGCAGGTCCTTTCGATCATGGGGGGCTTCCTGCCTTCGGTCTACATCAAGCGGCTCGAGACTTTGCAAGACGCGGTGCCGCCACACTCCTTTGCCGAAATCGAGCAGGCCTTCATCGACAGCCTCGGCGCTCCTCCCGAGGCATTCTTTCGAAGCATCGAGCGCGAGCCGGTGGCGGCTGCGTCGCTGGGCCAGGTGCACGTCGCTTACCTGGAGGACGGTCACAAAGTCGCGGTGAAGGTTTTGTACCCGGGGATTCGCGACGTCGTCCGAATTGACATGCGTGTCATCAAGCTGATGGTCCGCGTCTACAAATGGTTCGTGCCCGTACAGAACATCGAGGCGGTTCATTTGTCCCTGGTCGACCTGCTGCGTCGTGAAACGGACTACTTGCACGAGGCTGATTGCATGCGCCGCATGTCCGCGAATTTCGCGGACGATGATCATATTCTTTTCCCCGAGGTCGTCGACGGCGTGACGACTCGCGATGTGCTGACGATGACGTTCATGGAGGGCATCAAGATCACGCGCCTCGACGCGATTCGAGAACGCGGCGTCGATCTGCCCAAGATCGCAGAGCGTTTGGTGAAAAGCTTCTACAAGCAGCTTTTCGTCGACCGTTTCTTCCACGCCGACCCGCACCCGGGGAACTTCCTGGTCCAGCCCGTCGAAGGCTCCGACGATGCCAAGCTCGTGGTGCTCGACTTTGGCGCAATCAGCGAGGTCGACAGCAAGACCGTTTTCGGGATGGTCGACATCCTGCGCGGTTTCTTCGAGCAAAACGACGCCTTGGTCATGCAGGGCATCGAGGAGATCGGTTTCGTCGCCGAGGGCGGTGATCGCGCGCTGCTCGAGCAGACGGTGAAGATGTACTTCAAGAAGCTCCTCAAGCTCGAATCGCGCACGCCGGCGGCGCTGATGAATGCGAAATCGAGGGAGCTCGAAGCGCTGGCCGACCCCGAAGTCGAACGTCGCGAGCTTCGGACACTGATGCGCTCGTTTCACTACCCGGACGGTTGGTTTTACGTCGAACGAGCGGCCGTGATGATGTTCTGGCTGGCGGGGCAAATCGCGCCTGACCTCGATCAGTTCAAGGTCGGTTTCCCTTACGTGCTGCCTTTGCTCAGCCAACGCATCGCATCGACTCGTCCGGCTTCATCCTCCGACGGTGGATCGCAGCCGGTGGCAGGTGGCTGAGATGAGCCGGATCGTAGGGGTCGACCCAGGCTCGGCGAGAATCGGCATCGCCATCTCGGACGAGCAGGGCTCGATCGCCTTTCCACGCGAAACCATCCAGGCACGGGGCGGCTACCAGGACGCCGCACGACGAATCCGGGAGGCGCTCTCGGACGACGAGATTTCCTTGGCCGTCGTCGGGCTCCCGCTGCGGCTCGACGGCAGCGAAGGGGAGGCGGCCCGGCGGGCAAGGGCCTTCGGCGAAGTCCTCGGCGAGGCGCTCGGCGTCGAGGTCGTATTCTGGGATGAGCGCCTGACTACCGTGGCGGCCGAGCGATCGCTCCGAGACATGGGCCGGCGGGGCGCCAAGAGCCGTGACGTTGTTGATCAATCTGCGGCCACTATCTTGCTACAAGGGTATCTAGACGCCAATTGAGGACGGAGCGTGGAACGACCGGAACAGCCCATCGAGGTCGAGAGCGACGTTGGAGCAACGATCGCTCGAGCCCTGAGTCTCGTCACGCTGATCGCCGTGCTCGGCTTGCTTGGCCTGCTTGGCTGGCTGTTCGTCGTCTATCCGGACAGTAGGGGTCCGTCCGGGTACGTCGAAGAAGTCGTGATCGATGTTTCCGAAGGGATGACGCTTCGCAAGCTCGCCGGTGAGTTGAAGAGCAAAGGAGTCATCGAAGACCCGAGGGTCTGGTCGCTCTACATGCGCATGCGCGGCCTCGACCGGAACCTACGACAAGGCAAGGTTCGATTCCGTGTGCCGATGACGCCCGAGGAGGTTGCGCGCTACGCAACGACGCGCCTCGGGCGGATCCAGATTCGGCTTTTGATCCCCGAGGGCTTTTCGAGATTTGAAATCGCAGATCGGCTCGACGAATACGGCGTCTGTGATGCGGAGGAATTCCTCGATGCGACTGAGGACGCCGCGATCCTCGCCAGCTACGGTGTCGAAGCCAACGACGCAGAGGGGTACCTCTTTCCCGATACCTATGAGTTCGACGACCAGACCAAACCCAGGCGTGTCGTCGAGCGGATGTTGGCGAACTGGACCCGGAGGAACGAGGAGCTCGAGGTAAAGTACGCCGCGGAGCTCGCGAAGCTGAAGGGCTGGACGACGCACGACATCGTGACCTTGGCGTCGATCGTCGAAAAAGAAGCGGCGGTGCCTGCCGAACGCTCGAGGATCGCGGGCGTGTTCTGGAACCGACTCAATTCCAAGCGATTCCTTCCACGTCGAAGGCTGCAGGCCGATCCGACCGTTCAATACGGCTGCATGGCGGTCCCCGAAGCTGCGTCTTCCTGTTCGGGGTACGACGGCAAAATCACGCGGGCGATGCTGGATGACGCGGATAACCCATACAACACGTATCGTCATTCCGGGCTGCCGCCCGGCCCGATCAGCAATCCAGGCGCCGCTTCCCTGGCAGCAGTGATCGACCCCGAAGAGCACGACTACTTCTACTTCGTGGCGCGCGGCGGAGGGGAGCACCACTTCAGCAAGACGCTGCGTCAGCACAACATCGCAGTCCGGCGTAACGGTCAGCAATGACGCAGCGTCGGCGCCCCAAGAGCCCTCTGTTCGTTGGAGAGGACCCGCAACTCGGCCTCTTCGACCGCGCCGACGAAGAAGCCACGGGCGTGAGCGACGACGTGCAAGGCGAGCTCGAATCGATCCGTGACCGGCTTCCAGCGAAGCTTCGCTTCGGCACCTCGAGCTGGACCTTTCCCGGATGGGCAGGGCTCGTCTACCGGCAACGCTATGCCAATCAACGCGCCTTCCTTCGGGATTCGCTCGGGGAATACGCGCAGCACCCGCTGATGCGAACGGTGGGCGTGGATCGCGGCTACTACACGCCGGTGTCTGAAGAAGAGTTGGCCGCGTACTCGAAGCAGCTGCCGGATGACTTCCGCGCGGCAATGAAAGTGTGGCAGCGTGTGACGATGCCCGGGTTTCCGAAGCACCCCCGCTATGGGGCGGATGCGGGCAAGCAGAACCCGAGCTTTCTCGACCCGGAGCTCTTCGCGCAAGCCGTCTACGAGCCGGCCCGCGCAGGATTCAGTCGGCACATGGGCCCTTGGATCGTCGAGATTGCGCCGGCTCCATCGCCGCTCGATCCAGATTGGTTTTGCGAGAAGCTCGACGCGTTCCTCGAGGCGGCTCCCCGAGACTTTCCGTTCGCGGTCGAGCTTCGCGATCGCAAGCTGCTGACGCCCGCCTACACCAAGACGCTTCAGAGGCACCGTGCCAGTCATGTGTTCAACTACTGGTCCCGGATGCCCCGCATCGCGGATCAAATGCGCATGGATGGGACGCTGGAAGCCACACCGGTCGTCGTTCGGTTGCTGCTCCCCCCCGGGCAGCGCTACGCCGACCTCAAAGAAGCCTACGCCCCATTCGACCGATTGGTCGCGCCACAGCCCGAGATGCGGCAGGACGTCGTCAGGCTGGTCCGCGCAGCGCTCGAACGCGACCTCGAGTGCTACGTGATCGTAAACAACAAAGCGGAAGGCTCCTCGCCACTGACGGTGAGGGCCCTGGCCGAGCTGCTCGTCGACTAGCTTGCTCCCCGGGGGAGCGAGGCTATGTTCCTCGCCATGAGCGCGCCCAAGGCAGAAAACCTCACCTGGCACATCGGCGAGGTCGACGGGGACGCCCGCGCTGCGGCGCACGGGCATCGTGGAGCCGTCCTTTGGTTCACCGGTCTTTCCGGCTCCGGGAAGAGCACCATCGCGCATCGGGTAGAGCGGATGCTCATCGAGCGCGGTGCGTTCGCTTACGTTCTCGATGGCGACAACATCCGCCATGGCCTCAACAGTGACCTGGGCTTTGCCCAGGAGGACCGCGTGGAGAACATTCGACGCATTGGAGAGGTCGCGCGGCTTTTCGCAGACGCCGGTGGCCTCATTTTGTCGGCTTTCATCTCACCTTACCGCAAAGATCGCGACCGAGTGCGCCGGCTGATGGGCCCCGGCGAGTTCATTGAAGTGTTCGTCGACACCCCACTCGAGATTTGCGAGGCGCGTGACCCCAAGGGGCTCTACAAAAAAGCCAGGGCCGGGGAGATTTCCAATTTCACCGGGCTCGATGCTCCCTACCAAGCGCCGACGAGCCCGGAGGTCCACCTCGAAACCGAGAATCTCAGCGTGGACGAAGCCGCCGGTCGCGTGATTCGCTATCTCGAACAACAACACATTTTTGGAGATCCGTGATGCCTACTCGCGAAGAGATGTGGGAGCAAATTCCCGAAGAAGTCGACCTGGTGGTCATCGGCGGAGGCATTACAGGAGCCGGGATTGTCCGAGATGCGGCGCGGCGCGGCCTCCGCGTGGTGTTGTTCGAGCAAAACGACATCGCGTATGGGACGAGCTCTCGTTCGAGCAAGCTCATCCATGGCGGCCTACGCTACCTCGAGAGCTACGAGTTCAGTCTCGTGTTCGAGTCGGTGAGCGAGCGCCGCGTCGTGATGGACCTCGCGCCGCACCTCGTGAATCCACTCGCCTTTCTCTTTCCCGTATATCAAGGCGCGCGCAAGAGCCTACGTATGATCAGCGCCGGAATGTGGCTCTACGATGGCCTCGCCCTGTTTCGTTCCCCGAAGCGTCACAAAACTCTAAAGCCCAGTGAGGTTGCCGCAGAGGAGCCGCTGCTCAAGCAAGAGGACCTGCAAGGAGCTCCGGTGTACTACGACTGCTCCACGGACGACGCACGGCTCACGCTCGAAACGATCATCGATGCAACCCGAAACGGCGGCATCGTGGTCAACTGGGCCCGAGTCGACGCGCTAACCAAAGACGACCAAGGCCGCATTTCGGGCGTCGTCGTGAAAAACCAGCGTGACAAGTCCCTTCGGGAAGTGAGCGCGCACACCGTCATCAACGCAACCGGTCCGTGGACCGATGAAGTCCTCGCGATGAGCGGTCCGCGAAAGGGCAAGGTGCTGCGGCCGACCAAGGGCATCCACATCGTCGTCGAGCGGGAGAAGCTGCCCGTCGAGCATGCGGTGGTGCTTTTCCACCCCACCGACAAGCGCGTTCTTTTTGCGCTGCCCTGGGGCGAGCGCACCTATGTGGGCACCACCGACACCGACTACGATGGCGCGCCAGGCGACGAGGCGGCAACGCTAGCGGACGTCGACTATCTGATCACCGCGTCGAACCATTATTTCCCCAGCAAACAGATTCGTCGGGCTGACGTGATCTCGACTTGGGCAGGGCTGCGCCCACTCATCGCCCCTGAGCCCGAAGTCGGCGAGATGTCGGAGTCGCAGGTTAGCCGGGAGCATCAGATCACGATCGGCGAGGATGGCCTCATCACGATCGCGGGCGGCAAGCTCACGACGTACCGCAAAATGGCCAAAGAATGCGTGGATGTCGCGGTCAACCTGCTCAAGCTCTCCGACAAGCTTCCTCCGAACCTCCAATCCGGCCAAACCTTCAAGTTTCCACTCCCTGGCGCCGTGGGTTGGCCCGCAGACGACAACCACGCACGGGTCGCGGCGGAGATTGCCGAACAGTGCGACTGCGGCCTGTCGGAACACGTCGTTCGCCATTTGGTCGATACCTACGGCATGCGGGCGCTGGAACTCGCCAAGCTCTGCGAGGCGGATCCTTCTTTGGCGGAGCCGATCGTGCCCGGTCGAGTGGAGATCATGGCGCAGGTCGATTTCGGTGTTCGAGAAGAGCTGGCCGCCAGCGTGAGCGACGTAATGATTCGGCGGACACAGATCTTCTTCAGGGACTTCGAGCAAGGGCTCGGCTCGGTCGAGAAGGTCGCGACGCGAATGGCACAGCTGATTGGCTGGTCCGACGAGGAGCGGCAGAAGTCGATCGACGGCTACAAGGCCGATGTCGCGCTCTCGCAGCGATGGCGAGAAGAGCTCTCCCCTTAAACTCGACGCCATGCGTAGAGGAGGGCGATCAAGGCCCTAGCTGTGGGAGCTTGAGCTTGAGCGCGAGCGCGCCGGGTTCGACGCGGATCGACTCGAGCTCGAGCATGTCGAACACCATTGCCGCCGTTTGGTTGGAGGCGAAACGACGCACGGCCGGCACGCTTCTAAGATCCACGCGCAGGCGGCCGGCGGTTTCGCGCTCGACGATTGCGCCGCCGACGTCAATCGAATCTGGAGACGCGATCATGGGCCACGTGGCTTTGGCGATGCAGGCGGCCAGGGCGCCGACCACCGAAGTGTCGTGGGCATCCGGCGGCTCGACGTCGAAGGAAATCTCTTTGGCGCCTCGCGGAGCAAACCGCACCGCGTACGGCGCCAGGCTGAACTGGACCTCCTTGCCGCTCGTCATCGACGCATCGACGAACATCCTTCCGGAGCGACACGATACCATGGCCGAATCGACGCCTTCGGCATGAGCCGCCGCTGCGGTCAGCGTCTCGTCGCTCAGACGCCATCGCTGCTGGGTCAGGCGTTCGACGATCTGCTTCGTCGCGGAAGCCACCTTGGTGCCCGTGAGTCGGTCGAGGGCCCGGTCCGCGGCGGCGCGGACCCAACTTCGGAGTATGTCGAAACGATCGGTCATTCTGCAGCCTGCAAACTTGGTTTGCTCCGGAGGGCCTCGAGCTGCAAGGGGGACACACGACCTGCGCTCCGCGTCGCGAAGAAGCCGGTGCGGACGACCCGAGGGGCAAGCTCATCGATGCCTGTCAGTGCTTGAAGCGCCTCGCCAGGCCGGGGCGTCGTCTTTCCACCAAGCCGAAGGGTGACGGTGATGGGCAGCAGCGCTCCTTCGAAGCCGGCCAGCCGTAGCGCGTCGGCGCCTTTGCCTGCGCGAATGTCGACCAGCGCAGCGCCAACGTCGATGCGCTTCTTGAGACCCTTGATCTCGCGGTCGAGGTACAGCTTGCTGGGTCGCTTGCTCAGCATTGCCGCCAAGATGGCCTCGTCTTCGATGCCGAGGCTCGCGAGCTCTTGTCTCGACAATGCGACGACATACTCGGCTTCTTCGATCACTCGGTTGAGGGCGGCGTCGTGCGGCCCAAGGACGCGGTGCTCGAAAAACTCGATGCCGTCGATGGCGGCCTCGTTGAGCCGCTCGCAGAGGTGCTCGAGGTCTGGGTTCTCGTTTGCACGAAGTCGGACATCGACGTGCTCGCAAAGGCTTGCCGTTCCAACGGGCAGCGCGGGGCCAAAGGTGAGCCGCGGGAGCGGACGGAAGCCCTCGCTGTAGTAGAGAGGAAGCCCCACCCGCCTCAGCATTCGAGGAAAGGCCCGGACGAGATCGAGGTGGGAGGTGTAGGCCGTTCGGCCGAGCTTTCGGTAACCCAGCCGGATGCGTATCGCCGGACCCTGATCGACCCCATGGAATGGTCGCCGATCGACCGTCTCCTCTTCGGCATCATCCGGTGGAGCCGGCGCTTGGACCGGTTCGAGTGCGTTCATGCTCTTCAAGTAGCCAATGCGCTCGTCTTTCATCTTCGTGAGGTCGCAGGCGACGCCGCAGTCGTAGCAAACCAGGCGGCGCTTCTCCGCCTCGGCGTCCCGAACGTTGCTGTGGTGAACGAAGCTGCCGACCGTCTTGCCGCAAGGCGGGCTCAATCGGTTGCGAAGGGCCTTGCGGTACTCCCGGGCCAGGAACCCTTGCTCGAGCCCGACGTCGATGTGCGACCAGGCCAGCCTTGCGGACACAGGGATCGTCCCGAGAAACCAGTTGGATTCGATGCCCGTTTCGTCGAGAGATGCCGTCCAGGCCCCGAGGTCGAGCTTCTCGTCCCAGGAATCGAAACGCGCGCCTCGCCGGTATGCGCCTTGAATCACGTCGGCCAAACGGCGGTCTCCGCGCGCGAGCATTCCTTCGAGCCAGGACCCGTCCGACTTGTGCATCTTCAGCTGCACGCGCGTGCTGGCGGCCTCGTACCGGAGCACAGATTGCTTGCGAAGGATCTCTTCGTGCGAATCCATGGCGCACCATTGAAAGGGCGTGTGCGGTTTGGGGACATGCGTCGAGACGCTGACCGTCACACGCGCGCGCCGGTTGCGCTGAACCCGCCGGGCCACGTCGAGAGCCCGGGCACCCGTTCGCACGATGTCTCGAACGTCCTCCTCCTCTTCGCTCGGGAGCCCGATCATGAAGTAGAGCTTCATCTTGTTCCAGCCCCGCGAGAAGACGCGCTCGGCAGTCTCCATGAGTTGCTCGTCGGTGACGTTCTTGTTGACCACATCACGCATCCGCTGGCTGCCCGCCTCGGGCGCAAACGTCAGTCCACCTGCGCGTTGTCGCTTCATGTCGTCGAGCACGTTCTCGCTCAGCCCGTACGCGCGAAGCGACGAAACGCTCAAGGACACCTGATATGGCGCGAGCGCCTCGATGGATTCGTGGACGAGGGGCGCAATCGCGCTGTAATCCGCAGTCGAAAGAGAGGTGAGGGAGGCTTCGTCGTAGCCAGCTTCGGAAACCGATCGCACCATGGCATCGATGATGGCTTTCGGTTTCCGCTCTCGGACCGGCCGGTAGATCATGCCGGCCTGGCAGAATCGGCACCCTTCGGTGCAACCGCGGGCGACCTCGATCGACGCGCGGTCGAAGACCGTCTGGCAGTTTGCGATCGGACCATCCACCGGGAAGGGGTAGTCGTTTAGGTCCTCGACGATTGAACGCTGGATCGGGTAAGGCGCCTCCGGATGGTCGGGCTCGACGACATGGATCTTCGTATCTTCGGTCGGCACGCTCCTGTAGAGCGAGGGCACGTAAAACCCTCCGAGCTTGGCCACCTGGAGTAGGCGTTCGCTTCGGGGAAGCCCTTCTTGCTTCATCTCGGCCCACGCTTGCATGAGCTCTGGAAGCTTGGCCTCGCCATCGCCGATGAGAAACACATCGATGAAAGGCGCCATGGGTTCTGCGTGTGTCGCCGTCGGACCACCGGCGACGACCAGCGGGTCTTGGTCCGTGCGCTCGTCCGTCCGAAGCGGGACCTTCCCGAGCTCCAGCATCTGTAAGATGTTGGTGTAGGTCAGCTCGTATTGAAGCGAGAAGCCCAGTACGTCGAAATCGCGGAGCGGACGCCCGCTCTCGAGCGAGCAGAGGGCCTGTCCGTGTGAACGCAGCTCCTGCTCCATGTCGTCCCAAACCGCGTACGCGCGCTCGGCCAAGAGATCCGGCCGCCGATTCACGATGTCATAGAGGATCTTGTAACCGAGGTGACTCATCCCGATTTCATAGAGATCGGGGAACGCCAAACAGATGCGGCAGCTCGCCTCTTCCCAAGCTTTGTGTGCCATTCCCTGCTCACCGCCCAGATATTGAGCTGGCTTCTGCACGCGATCGATGAATGGGGCGTAGGGGTGATCTCGCATGACGGCAGGCTGGGGAACGAGCCTAGTTTGACGTGTTCCGGACAGTTTGCCACGCTCGCATCATGGCCTCGAAGCCGCAACCCAATCTGTCCATGCAGCTCCGCCGGGCGCCTACGCGCTACGAGCCGACCCAGCGAATCGCGGTGGGGGGCATGGCCGAGGTCTGGCGGGCCAATGCGCTCTTCGACGACGGGGGCGAACACCCGGTTGCGATCAAGCGCGTTCTGCCTTCGATTGCGGACCCCTTGTTCCGAACGATGTTTCTGGACGAGGCGCGCCTCGGCATGCTCTTGCGCCATCCAAACATCGTGCGCGTGTACGACGCGCGCGACATCGACGGGACCTACATCATGGTCATGGAGCTCGTCGACGGAGAGTCCCTGCGTTCGCTGACGCGCGCCGCACACAGGGACAAGTGCTCCATGGGTTTTCCGCTCGCCGTGCACATCATCCAGGAGGTCGCCAAGGCGCTTGCGTACGCGCACCGGGCGCGAGACACGAGCGGCCGTGGCCTGGGGATCGTGCACCGGGACGTGTCTCCGCAGAACGTGCTCCTCGGTGCCAACGGGACGGTCAAGCTCACCGACTTCGGGCTCGCGGATGCGACGGTTCACGAGCACGTTCGAGGAGATGACATGGTCGGCGGCAAGCTTGGCTATTTGCCCCCTGAAGTCGTTCGGCGCGAGAGCAGCGATCACCGGGCCGATTTGTTCGCGCTCGGCGCGGTGTTCTGGGAAATGTTGGCGGGTCGCTCCTTGTTCGTCGGAATCAGCGATCGCGAAACGATTCGGGCCATTTCCCACTGTGAAGTGCCCCCGCTCGCCGGCACGATGCCGGGTGGCGACGAGGCCGATGCGATCGTCCGCAAGCTCGTCACGAAGGATCCGGACGATCGCATCAACGACGCCGCGGTTCTTGCATCGCAGCTCCGGCAGCTCGTCAGCCGCAACGGTTGGGACGTGGGTCCAAAAGACGTTGCAGCGGCCGTGCAGCAGCATCGTGCGGAGAGAAGCCGGCGGACTCAAGCGCCGCCAGTCACCGCTCTGCTCGCCGACGAGCTTGCCAAGTTCGCAGAGGCCACCGCGGACACACCGTTCGACATGGGCGCCACGCCGCTCGACCCGTCGCGGTTCTGACGCCCCACAATCTACGTGTGCAGGGGGCGAGGGCCTTGGGCGGTGATGGCAAAGAGTGAAGCGGAAACCGGATGCGGTGCGCGTTGCGCTGCGTCCTGAGCCCGTTTGGAAAGCTCGGAGAGCGCAGGCCTGCGTGCGAGGAGCAGCACGTCGCGGTGCGGGGCTGCGGCGAACCAGACTCCTCCGCTCAGTCGTTCGAGTCGCGCGGCGAGATCCGGCAGAAGCAGGCGTGCACCGTCTAATCCGTCACTTTGACGCACGCGCAAAATCGAGTCGCTGACCGGTTCGAGGCGCAGGGCGCGCGACTTGGCGACGAGGTTCTTGATCGACCGTTGCCGGATCTCGTCTCGATCGCATGCCCAATCGGCGACTTCTTCGCAGCGCACATAGCGCGCCCGCGTTCCGTATCGAAGCTGAAGCGCGAACAGAACGTCGTGCCCGACGGCGTGGAGATACAAATCCTGCTCGGCAGGCAAGGAGTCCATGAACTTCCGAGAAACCAGCCGGGGCAGCAATCGCGGCGCGGCTTCGCTCCAGGGCGTGGCTTCCTTCGCCTCGGCGCCCGGAAGCATGCTGATGATGCGCCGGGCGGCTTCGGTGGCGTCGTCGTCGTCTTGATCGCGCGCGACCCGCTCGAGCCGCGCCAGGTCGACGCTTGCACCGTTGTCGAGGTCGACCGTCAGCTCGAATTGCGATTCGATCGCAAGGTCGGGCCGGACCCGGCTCAGCTCTTCCGCAAAGACCCGAACGATGCGGGAGACAGGGCCGTCCGCTCTGGCCTCTCGCTCTGCTGCCGAGAGGTATTCGGAGAGGCAGCTTCGCGGGTCGTCGGCATCCAGGGCCTCTTGAATCGCACCAAACGGATCGAACCAGCCAAAGCGCCCCAGCTGCACCCGATGGCAGCCGTCACGCTCGTGGGTGCTGCCGCCCAGGTGGTCGATCAACAAAAGGCCGAGGAACGCTCCTGCGCCCTCCACAAAGCGATCGTCTTCGGCTCCGTCGCTATCGCGATCGACGAAATCTTCCAGCAGATCGGCGAGCCAGCGGATGCCCGGCGGCCCTTTGTCAGGTAAGGGAGGGAGCTGTGAGAGCAGGAAATCCCTTGCTGCAGGCACCAGACGCCCCCCGACGTCCTCCAGCGCATTGAGCCAATCTGCCCCCACCAGCTACCCCGGAGCGACGTTAACATGACTCGGCTTGCACGCATAGACGGCAGGCAGAATGAAGGAACCGATGAAGGAACGCGCCAAAGAGGTCGCTTTGGACCAGCTCGTCAAAGTTCTCGATCGCGTGCCCCTGGTTTCGAGCGTCAAGAACGACCTGCTCGGGCTTCGCTCGCTGCTCTATCAGCGTCGACCGCCCCGTATCGTGGCGCTTGGGCTTGGAGGGAGCGGGCGATCGAGCCTGCTCCGATCGCTCATCGAACGGCGGCCGGATCGCGATCCGTTGGACACCGACCATGGGCATTGGGTTCGGATCGAACACGAAGGCGCGAAGGTTCACTGGCTCGAGGTTGACCTGGACGATCCGGCCGCGCGATCGCAGTGGAAGGGCGCGCTTGAGAAGCAAATTCCAGACCTGGTGTTTCTCACGTTCGAGCCCCGCAACGTGCAGGACGCCAAACGCATCGTCGAACGGGCGAAGAGCTTGCTTCCCGACCTGCCGGAGGGAACCTCCGCACTGCGCGTGTTTCCGCTGCTGACCCACGCGGATTTGATCGGGCGGGGCGATCTCGATGTAGAAACGGAGCGCAGCGGGCTCGAGGCCCAGATCCGGGATTGCGGCCTCCACGCCGATCCGCCGCGCGCGGTGTCCGCGATCAGCGGGCACGGCCTCGAAGGGCTTTCGGAGGCAATGGTCTTGGCGCTGCCCGAAGAAGCCAGGCTCGAAGCGGCCAGAGCGCTGACGCGCGCCAAGGAAGCTCGCGTTCGTATTGGAAACGAAATCGTTCAAGCCTGCACGGCGGTCTCGGTCACGGTCGGCGTGACCCCGATTCCGTTCTCCGACATGGTCGTCCTCGGGCCGCTCCAAGCGATGATGGTGAGCTCGTTGGCGTACTTGAGCGGCCGCAGCTTGGGAAAGAAGACGGCGGCGGAGTGGATTAGCAGCCTCGGGGTCGTCGGTGGCCTAGGGATCGGCCTTCGGTTTTCCGCCCAAACCATCGCAAAGCTCCTGCCGGGCGCCGGCAATGTCGTCTCTGCCGGTGTGGCCGGTGCGGGCACGACCGCGATGGGTCAGAGCGCGATTCGGTACTTCCTCAAGCGCTGACGCCGCCGGGGAGCGCGTCGCTCCATTCGATGTCGGCGTCGTAGATCTCGGCGAAATGTCGCGCGAGCGGTTCGACTACGTCCGCGACCTGGAGCGTGCGGCCGAGCTCCGCGGAAACGGAGGTGACTCCCTTGTCCTCGATGCCGCAGGGGACGATCATCTCGAACTGACGGAGGTCGCTGCTCACGTTCAGCGCGAGCCCGTGCATCGTGACCCATCGACTGATTCGTACGCCGACCGCGCCCACCTTGCGCTCACCGATCCAAGCGCCGTTAAGGCCCTCGATGCGCCCTGCCGCCAATCCGAAGTCCGCGCAGGTGCGAATCATCGTCTCTTCGAGCGACGCCACATACTTACGTACATCCTTCCGGTCGGGTTTGAGATCGATGATCGGATACGCAACGAGCTGCCCCGGTCCATGATAGGTCACGTCTCCACCTCGTCCCACCTCGTGCACCTGGATCCCGCGCGCATCGAGGAGCTCAGGCGCTGCGAGGACATGCTGCGCCTTGGCAGAGCGACCCATCGTCAAAACCGGCGGGTGTTCCAGCAGTAAGACGACGTCGTCGACCTCGCCCCGAACCCGTTGGCCCTGCAGCTCCTTTTGAAGACAATGCGCTTCGGCGTAATCGACTGTACCGAGGCGGCAAAACAGCACGGGCTTACGAGCGATTCATGATGTGAACAGCCTCACCCAACGCGTGTTTGAATGCTTCCATAACGCCTTCGCCGAGGGTGGGGTGGGGGTGCACGGTGAGCGCGACGTCTTCGGCAAATGCACACATCTCGATTGCCAGCGCCGATTCGCTGATCAGGTCGCTGGCTTCGGGGCCGACGATCGCGACGCCGAGCAGTTGATGGTCGGCTTCGTCGACGATCACTTTGACGAAGCCGTCGGTTTCGCTCACCGCCATGGCACGGCCGGATGCCGCGAAGGGAAACTTGCCGACTTTGACTTTCTTGCCCTCGGCCTTCGCCTGAATTTCGGTCATCCCGACCGTGGCGATTTCCGGGTCAGTGAAGATCGCGGCCGGCATCCCGCGATAGTCGCGCGCCGACTTGTGCCCGGCGATGACCTCCGCGGCGATTTCGCCTTCCTTGGAGGCTTTGTGCGCGAGGTAGGGCATCCCGGCGACATCGCCGATCGCGTAGATTGAGGGCACGTTCGTGCGCATCTGATCATCGATGAGGATGTGGCCGCGCGCATCGAGCTTCACGCCCGCGCCTTCGAGGCCGAGGCCCGCCGAGTTGGGCTTGAAGCCCACCGCAACGAGCACCTTTGCCGCCTCCACGATTTGCTCCTTGCCATCGGTTTCGATCGTCACCTTGGCCGTTCCGCCGCTCTTATCGAGCTTCACCGCTTTGCTCTTGAGATGAATGTCGGCGCCGTCCTTCTTCAGGTGCTTTTGCACGACACGAACCAGATCGAGGTCCGTGCCCGGAAGCAGCTGGTCCATCAGCTCGACCACCGTGAGCTTGGTGCCGAGCTTCTGATACACCATGCCGAGCTCGAGCCCGATCACACCGCCACCGATGATGACCATGCTTTGTGGCGCGCTCTGAAGGCTCACCGCCTCGCGCGCGGTGATCACGACGTCGCCGTCGGGCTCGAAGCCCGGGATGGTGATCATCTGCGTGCCGGTGCCGACGATGATGGCTTTGCTCGCCGTGTAGGTTTCTCGCGTTCCGTCTGCGCTCGTCACCTCGACGGAGTTGGGTCCGGTGATGTTCGCGGTGCCCATCACGATGGTGCCGCCGTTGCCTTTCACGAGGCTCGACACGCCGCCGGTGAGCTTCTTGACTATGCCTTCTTTCCATTCCTGCATCTTGGCCACGTCGACTTCGAGGTCTTTCACCGTGATGCCCATGTGCCCCGCGTTGCGCACCTTGTTGGCGAGGTTCGCCGCCGCGATCAGGGCCTTGGATGGAATGCAGCCCCAGTTCAGACAGACCCCACCCATCGCCTCCTTTTCGACGCAGAGCGTTTTCACGCCGAGCTGCCCGAGCCGAATGGCAGCCACGTACCCCCCGGGGCCCCCACCGATGACGATTGCTTCGTAGTCGTTCGACATGGCGGGGAGTCTGCCCCACCGACAGGAACAGCGCCAGTGTACCGGGGCTCAGGAAAAGGCGCGACACGGGGTTCCGTCGAACGGCTCGGCCTGCAAATGTGGTCGGATGGTCTTGAGAGCTTTGACCACGCAAGCCTCGCCTCGGCGCGCGCGCCAATCGGGGCTGGTTACTGTCTTGCCGATTGTCACTTGCGACGTCGACTCCACCCCATGACGCGCCTTTTCCCGAGCCCCTCCATACGTCGACTACGGGGTCAGTGTCAGCGTCAGCGTAGTGGCCAGTGCCAGTGCGAGTGACAGTGGCTAGGTCGGCGCTAGACTCCGTACATGCGCTACCTCCACACGATGATTCGAGTGCGCGACCTGGATGCGTCGCTTGATTTCTATTGCAATAAGCTCGGGCTCGTCGAGCACCGGCGGCGTGAGAGCGCGGCGGGGCGGTTCACGCTCGTCTTCTTGGTGGCGCCTGAAGACAAAGGGCGTGCCATGGGTGAGGCGTCGCCCCTGGTGGAGCTGACCTATAACTGGGATCCGGAAGAGTACACGGGCGGTCGCAACTTCGGTCACCTCGCGTTCGAAACGAAAGACATCTACAAACTCTGCCGGGACCTGATGGACGCCGGTGTGACGATCAACCGCCCGCCCCGAGACGGGCACATGGCGTTCGTTCGATCGCCCGACGGGATCTCGATCGAGCTGCTCCAGAGCGGCGAGGCCTTGGAACCGAAAGAGCCCTGGGCATCGATGCAGAACATCGGAAGCTGGTAGCGCGCACCGAATCTCTCAGGGGTTCAGCTGCCCGGTCCGGAGTTGCCGAGGCGCTTGGTCGAACCAGCGTCGGCAGCTTCGCGTCAGCGCGGACTGCTCACTGTAATCGAGGAGCGCCGCGACCCGGGACAACGGAAGGTCCGGGTTTGCGATGTAGCTGCGTGCGAGCTCGGAGCGCGCCTCGTCCTTGAGCCGTTCGAACGTCGTGCCCTCCCTGCGCAGCTGACGCTGGAGCGTTCGCGGGTGAAGGGCAAACGCCGATGCGACGTCGACGCAAGACGCGGCGCCCGTCCCGAGGGATCGCTGAATGACGAGGCGCACGCGGATGGAAAAAGGGGTGTGTGGATCGGCGTGCCGGAGCTCGAGGTAGTCCTCGGCGAGCTCTCGAAGCGGCAGGCTGGCGTCGTGAATCCGCAGCGCCAACTTGGCGGTGTCGAGCTCGACGGCAGAGGCATCGGACCCGAACGAAACGGGCGCTCCGAAGTACGCCCGATAGCTCGCCATCGGGGAGCATTGCAGGTGCCGGAATCGAACCCCCATCAGCGGCTCTGCCTCCTCGGTGAGCATGGCGATGATCCGCGCGACCAGCCCGATGCTCAGCTCGGTGACCTGCGTGGTCGGGCCGACGTTCTGGTCGAGAAGGATCTGGAAGACGAGCAAGACCCGGTCGTTTCGTTCGGCCGCATGCGGACTGAACGAAATCGCCGGGCTGTGGACGAACATGTAGCGCGAAGCGCATTGCATCGCTTCGCCCAGGGTCTCACAGTTCCGCACCGCGACGCCGAGCGGACCGAGGATCCCAAGGTCCTGGCGGGTCGAGAGACGGAGACCGAAGTCGTTGCAGTCGAGCTCCTTGGCGCTCTGCTCCAAGAGTCGAATCAGCGAGCTGTAGCTCACGAAGCCTTGGGCCTCGCCCAGGGCGGACGCGGGGATCCGAAACCGTTCGAGCAGAGGCTCGGCCCGCCCGCCGAGCTCTTCCACCAGCTCTCGGTACCCGCTCAGGGCGGACGCGCGAACCATCGACACCAGCAGTCCTCCAGTCGCGAAAAGATAAGAGTTTGTCGTCAAAAGTCAAGTTGCATCGGCCCGATAGTGCCATCATCCATCGAATCGCTGACGTCAGCTTGGGAGTCGGAGCACGCCAATGCAGGAACAAGACATCATCATCAAGAACGGTCGCTTCTTCGACGGGAAGGGCAGCCCCGCCGCGACCAAGAACCTGAAGATTTCGAACGGCCTCGTCGTGAAGATCTCAGACGAAGAAATCCCGACCCCCGCAAGCGCCAAGGTGATCGACGCGGAGGGCAAGTGGGTCATGCCCGGCTTCATCGACATCCACACGCACTACGACGCGGAAGTCGAGGCGATGCCGTCGCTTCACGAATCGCTGCGCCACGGCGTCACTACGGTGTTCATGGGGAGTTGCTCGCTCAGCGCGGCGGTGGGCGACCCGGTCGACATCGCCGACATGTTCACACGCGTCGAGGCGATCCCTTACGAGCATCTGCTCCCCCTCATGAAAGAGGGAAAGACCTGGGAGACGCACGCCGAGTACGTCGAGCACCTCAACAGCCTCCCGCTCGGCCCCAACGTGGCTTCGTTCGTGGGCTACTCCGCGGTTCGCGCGCAGGCGATGGGCCTCGAGCGCGCGCTCGACGCAAAGGCGAAGCCGACCGAAGAGGAGCTCGAAAAAATGGAAGAGGTCATCGAGGAGGGGTACGAAGCCGGCTTCCTCGGGCTCTCGCTCAACGGCCTCTATTGGGACAAGATGGGCGGCGACCGTTTCCGCAGCAAGTGTCTTCCCTCGACCTATGCATCGTGGAAGGAGCTTCGACGGATGGTGCGTGGGGTTCGAAAGCGCGGTCTGAACCTGCAAGCGATTCCGAACATTTCTACCAAGTACCAGATCTTCATCTATGCGGCGTTTAGCGCTGGGCTCTTCGTTCGGGATGCACTGAAGACGAGCATCGTCTCGATCATGGACATCCGTTCGAACCGCTTGATTTGGCGGGTGCTGAGCGGTCTCGGCTGGCTCGTCAACAAGCTGCTGGGTGGCAAGTTTCGCTACCAGTTCTTGCCGGTTCCGTTCGACCTGTGGGCGGACGGGTTCGAGAACGTGGTCTTCGAAGAGTTCGGCGCGGGGGCGGCCGGTCTCCACTTGGAGACGGTGGCCGAGCGCCGCAAGCTCTTCCAGGACGAGGGCTACCGGCGAACGTTCAACCGCCAGTGGAACAACCCCTTCATTCCAAAAGTGTTCCATCGCAACTTCGCGAAAGCGACGGTCATGGACTGCCCAGATAGCTCGCTGGTGGGTAAGACCTTCCGCGAGATCGGGACGATGCAAGGGAAATCGGAGGTCGACGCGTTTTTGGATCTATTGATCGAGCACGGGAATCAATTGCGCTGGTACACAGTGACCGGCAACGACCGCCCGAAGCCCCTCGCGGCGATGATGAACAGCGACTCCAGCTTGCTGGGCTTCTCGGACGCCGGTGCGCATCTGCGCAACATGGCCTTCTACAACTTCCCACTTCGCATGCTCCGGTTCGTCAAGGATGCTGAACAGCGGGGCGAGCCCGTCATGCCGCTCGAAAAGGCAGTCCACAAGCTCACCGGCGAGCTCGGCGACTGGTTCCAAATCGAAGCGGGAACCCTCGAAGAAGGCAAACGCGCCGACTTGGTCGTCATCGACCCCGCTCACCTCGACTACCACGTCGAGGAAATCCACGAGGAAGAAATCCCCGAGTTCGGCAACTTCCTTCGACTTGTGCGCCGCAACCCGGAGGCAGTCCCCGCGGTCGTCGTCAACGGCACCCTGGTCGCCGAAGACGGAGAAGTTCTGCCCCAAATCGGCCGAACCGTCGGCGCGGGCCAGTTCCTCCGCGCCACCGCAACCCGAGCTGCGATGCACACCAGTGGCGCCCCCGCCCCCGCGAAATCGCCGCCCGAAGCCCAACCTCTACCAAACGATCGCGCCGCGTTCATTGGGGACACGCTCCACCCTTAGGATCGCTCTTATTTCACGCACTTACCGACCACACCGCGAAAACCCGTGGTTCCGATCGGTCGAACGTGTGATTGTCTCGGTTTTCGCGGTGTGCCCGCTAACCCATCAAAACAATGGCACTTTTTTGGGCCTAGCGTGTCCCTCAGTCGCTCTCGGTCGCTCAGTCGAGGGCTTCGAGCAGGCCCGCTGCGCCCATGCCGCCCCCGATGCACATCGTGACGACGGCGTATTTGCCGCCGCGTCGCTTGAGCTCGTGGAGGGCCGTGGCCGTCAGCTTGGCGCCGGTGCATCCGAGCGGATGACCGAGCGCGATCGCGCCGCCGTTGACGTTGAGCTTGTCGTTGGGGATGCCCAGCTCCTTTTGGACGTAGACCGCCTGACTCGCGAAGGCTTCATTGACCTCGAAGATGTCGATGTCGTCGATCGTGAGGTCGTTCTTTCGGAGGAGCTTCTGGACCGCTGGGAGCGGACCAATCCCCATGATCGAAGGGTCGACCCCGACGGTGACGAAGGACTTGAAGATACCCAAGGGTGTGATGCCGAGCTCCTTCGCCCGCTTCTTCTTCATGACGATGGCCGCGGCCGACCCGTCCGAAAGGGGCGACGAGTTGCCCGCCGTGACGCTGCCCTTCGCGGCGAACACGGGGCGAAGCTTTGAAAGCGCTTCGACGGTGGTGCCGGGGCGGGGCATTTCGTCGACCTTGAACTCGAACATTTGGCGCTCGCCCTTGTTGTCGAAGTTCACGCCGTGAACGGGCACGATCTCGTCGACAAAGGCGCCCCGTTCGATCGCGGCGAGCGCTTTCTCGTGGCTCCACGCTGCAAACTCGTCTTGCTGGGTACGGCTGATGTTGAAGCGGTTGGCGACGTTCTCGGCTGTGATGCCCATCGGCGTGTAGGTCTCGGGGTACTTCTCCATGACCTCGGGCGACGCGCTCGGCTTGTTGCCGGTCATTGGGACCATGGTCATCGACTCCATGCCGCCTGCGACGACGACATCGTCGAAGCCGGCCTTGACCGAGCCGGCGGCCAAGGCGATCGCCTGGAGCCCGCTCGAGCAGAAACGGTTGATGGTCATGCCCGAGCTCTCCTCTGGGAGCCCTCCGAGCCTGCCGACCATGCGCGCCACGTTCATGCCCTGCTCGCCTTCGGGGAACGCGCAGCCGAGCACCAAGTCCTCGACCGTAGCCGGGTCTACCTCGGGGTTGCGCGCCATCAGCGCGCGAATGACCTCACCCGCGAGCTCATCCGGACGCCGGTTCGCAAGCGAACCCTTTTTGGCGCGACCAACCGCGCTTCGAACCGCATCTACGACGACAATCTTACCCATGTCTTTACTCCTGATTCCTTGTTGGCTCGTGCGTCTCGGGTTGGCCTAGTTCCGCAAAGGCTTGTTGGTGGTGAGCATGTGTTGCATGCGCTCCTGGCTCTTGGGCTCGCCACAGAGGCTGATGAATGCCTCGCGCTCGAGCTCGAGCATCTGCTCTTCGGTCACTTCGTGGGCAGCTCCCGAAGGCCCGCCGCAGAGCACCGTGGCGACCTTGCGCGCGATGAGCGCGTCGTGAGCGCTCGCGAAACCGCCCGCTTCGAGCGAGTCGATCATCATCCCGAGCGTGGCAATGCCGCTCTCGCCCGGGAGCCGGTACGATCGGCGGGGCGGCGGGTGGTAGCCAGCTTCGGCCATTCCGACCGCGCGGCCCTTGGCCTCGGTCAACAAGCGCGCCTTGTCGAAGGAGATCCCGTCTGACTTGCGGAAGTAGCCGAACTCACGCGCCTCCCCGGCACCTGTGGCGACCCGCGCCATCGCGATGTTTTGGAACGTGCGCGAGACGAAGGGAAGGGTGTCGACGTCGGTGCCGTCCGGGATGCCTTCGAGCGCCCGCCAGAGCATGTTCATGTTGCCAGCGCCTCCCGGAAGCAGGCCCACGCCCACCTCGACGAGACCGACGTAGGTTTCCGAAGCCGCCTGGACGGCATCTGCGCCCATGCAGACCTCGAAGCCGCCGCCGACGGTCATGCCGAAGGGGGCCGCCACCACGGGAATGGTCGAGTACTTCATGCGCTGCAGGCCGCCCTGCAGACCGCTGATCGTGGCGCGAAGCTGATCCCAGGCCTTCTGCTGCGCCGCCATCACGACCGCAAACAGGTTGGCTCCGACGCAGAAGTGGTCGCCTTCGTTGAAGATCACCATGCCGCGGAAATCCCGCTCGGCAAGGTCGACCGCCTGGGTAATCCCTTCGACTACCGTGTCGTCGATGCTGTTGGCCTTGGTCGTGAAGGTCAGCCCCAGAACGCCGTCGCCGAGGTCCCAGGCCTCGCTGCCGCGGTTGCTGAATACCGCCGCATCGCCCCGGCGCATGATCGTGAGGCTCGCGTTGCGCGGGTCGAGGTCGCGCGCATCGTACTTGCCCGTGATCAGATTGTAGACGCGGCCGTCCTCGGTGTAGAAGCTCGCGGCGCCCGACGCGGCCATCTTGTCGATCGACGCGGGCAGCGAAAGCCCGTCCGCCTTCATGCGCTCGTAGCCGGTTTTGAAGCCGATCGCGTCCCAGGTCTCGAACGGGCCGAGGTCCCAGTTGTAGCCCCACTTCATCGCGTCATCGACAGCTTCGACGCTGTCGGTGATTTCCGGGATCTTGCTGGCCGAGTAGGCGAGTGTGCGTGAGAGCACCTTCCAGGCGAATTTCCCGGCCGGGCCGTCGTTCTCGACCAGCGCCTTCACGCGGTCCGCCGGCGAGCCCTTGAGGCCCTTACAGAACTTCTTGATGTCCGCATCGCCGGCTTTGGCCCGGTACTCGAGCTTGATCGGGTCGAAGGTCTGAATGCCTTCCTTGGTCTTTTTGTAGAAGCCACCCCGGGTCTTGTTGCCGAGGATCTTTCGCTCGACCATCACATTCATGAACTCGGGCAGCTTGAAGACATCTCGCTCCGGGTCGCCGGGCAGTGCCGCGTAGCAGTTGTCGGACACGTGCTTGAACGTGTCGAGCCCGACCATGTCGGCGGTCCGGTAGCTCGCGCTCTTCGGATGCCCCATCGGCGGCCCGGTGATCGCGTCGACGTCTTCGGGCGTGAGGCCATCCTCGAGCATCTGGTTCATCGTGAGCGACATCGAGTAGCAACCGATTCGGTTGCCGACGAAGTTCGGCGTGTCCTTGCCGACGACGATGCCCTTGCCGAGCTGATCCGTCCCGAAGGCCCTCATCCGTTCCATCGTGGCCGGGTCGGTTTCCTCGCCGGCGACGAGCTCCAGAAGCTTCATGTAACGAACCGGGTTGAAGAAGTGCATGACCAGGAAGTTCTTGCGGAACGCCTCCCCGCGGCCCTGAAGCATGTCGGCGATGCGAAGCCCGGAGGTGTTCGAAGCGACGACGGTTCCCTCGTCGAGCGTCTTCTCGAGCTTCTCGAACAGGCTGCGCTTGATGTCGACGTTCTCGATGATCGCCTCGATCACCAGGTCGCAACCCTTGAGCAGGTCGATGTTGTCTTCGAGATTACCGACCGTGACGCGCTTGGCGTAGCTCGGATGAAAGAACGCCGCGGGCCTCGCCTTGAGCGCGCCCTGGAGCCCACCCGCCGAGAACTGGTTCCGCTTGGCAGGGTTCTTCTTGTCTTGGTCGCTCAGCCCCGGTGGCACGATGTCGAGCATCACCACGTCGACCCCGGCATTGGCAAAATGCGCCATAATGCCGCTGCCCATAACGCCCGCTCCGATCACACCTGCTCGCCGTACTGGTTTCGTCATACTTCTCTCCTGAGGTTCGGGCGGGGAACTTTCTGCAAGACGCGCCCGAAAGCAAGCCGTTACGTCGATCACCCGGTTTGCGCTGCTATTTGTAAGGAGTCGCCGTGAGCGCCGCGACGAGCTCGTCATGAATGATTCCGTTGCTCGCGATGGCGCCGCCGCCATAAATGGTTTCTTCGCCACGGAAGGATGTGAGCCTTCCACCCGCCTCGCGGATGAGCACGGCGGGCGCGCAAATGTCATAGGGCTGAACGCCCGGGTCGACCATCGCATCCGAGCGTCCGAGCAGGATCTGCCGGTAGCCGTCGAAGTCGGGGCAGCCGCGCGCGATGTCACAGGCGTCGGACAATCGAAGAAGCGCCTCTCCAACCCCCGCCATCGTGAATTGCTGAAGCCCTCCGTGGGTCACGGTGGCGTCGGCAAGTGGAGCGATCTTGGAAACGCGCACGGGCTTGCCGTTGTGCGTCGCGCCCTTGCCCTGCACGCCGATGAAGAAGTCGCCTGCGGCAGGCATGTGCGCGATGCCGACGACCGGCACGCCCTCCGCCTCCACGCCCAAAAGCACGGACCACGTCGACCAGCCGCGGACGAAGGCACGGGTGCCATCGATCGGATCAACGATAAAGCGGAGCCCGGTGCTGCCTTTGCGAACGCCGGTTTCTTCGCCGAGGAAGCCCGCGTCGGGAAAGGCCGAGACGATGTGATCACGAATGATTTGCTCGGCTTCGCGATCGGCGATCGTCACCGGGCTTCGGTCCGGCTTTTTCTCCGGCACGACGCCTTGTTGAAAATGCTTCAACGCAGCATCCCCTGCACGGCGGACAACCTCCTCCAACGCGTGCAATCCGTCCTGTCCGCCAATACGACTGATGTCGAACGCTTTGCTCATAGGCGGAGCATGACCTCTCGCCCCACCGTTTCCAATTGACGGTTCCGTCTTCTGTCTCCACGATAGCCCCTATGGCGCAACGGGGGTCGATCGTGCCATTCGCCGGCTGGCGGCGGACTCGGTTGTTGGGGGAGTCTCCCCTGCGCCAAGCGGTGAGGTCCATCGGCGATCGAGCCGTGCGATTCGCCGAAGAGGTCGTCGGCCAGGACCTCGATGCTCGCATCGCCGGCATCAAGACCCATCCGAACGAGGTCGGTCACGATCCGTTTGGCTTTGATCCGGAAACGAGCCGCTATGCGCTGGCCGTCGCGGCCCTTCTGCACCGACGCTACTTCCGAACCGAGGTCTTTGGGATCGACCGGGTCCCTCAGGGCCGGGTGCTCATCGTGGCCAATCACTCCGGCCAGCTGCCCGTCGACGCGGTGATGATCGGCAGCGCCATGATGCTCGACGCCGATCCGCCTCGGTTCCCGCGGAGCATGGTCGAGACCTGGACGGCCGAGTTGCCCTTCATTTCCACGCTCTACCCCCGCCTCGGCCAGGTCGTGGGCTCACCAGAGAACGCCCGGCGCCTGCTGCGGCAGGAAGAAAGCCTCATCGTCTTTCCCGAGGGCGCCCGGGGCATCAGCAAGACCTTCGATCAGCGCTATCAGCTCACCGATTTCGGCCTGGGCTTCGTCCGTCTCGCGCTCGAAACCAATACGCCGATCGTCCCCGTCGGGGTCATCGGTGGGGAAGAGCAGTATCCGTCGATTGCCGACTTCAAGCCCTTGGCGCGGCTGCTCAAGATGCCCGCGTTTCCGGTCATGCCGCAGGTCTTCTTTGGCATGCTCGCGCCCCTGCCCACCAAGTACCGTCTTTACTTCGGCGATCCCTTCCATTTCGAAGGCGACCCCGACGATGACGACTCCAAAATCGAAGAAAAAGTCTGGCTCGTGAAGAGCACGATTCAGAGCATGGTGAATCGCGGCTTGCGCGAGCGTAAAGGCGTGTTCATCTGACCGAGACCCTAGCCATGAGTCACCCTCACACAAGCGACCGAACCAAGCCGAGCGCGCGCCGGGGGCGTGAGCCCGTTCGGGAACGTCCGTCTGCGAGGGCACCGGTCGCGCGCGGCGTTTTCGGCTACGGTGCTGACCCGGCGATCCCGGTCTCGCCGCCTCAAGTGCAGCCTCAAGTACAGCCCCAGCCGGAACCGCAACGCCAAGCCGAGCCTAGGACCGGCAAGCGCGCCAAGCCCGCCACCGAAGGCGCGGTCTTGGTGACCGGGGTCTGTGGGCGTCTCGGAAGGCTTCTGGTCCGGGAGCTCCATCGAACCGATCGCGTCGTTGGCGTCGATCGACGCTCCTTCGACGACCGTCCCAAAGACATCATCCATCATCAAATCGACATGCGGCGCAAAAAGATGAAAGACATCTTCCGCGGCCGCGACATTCGCGCAGTCGTTCACCTGGGCATCCTTCACGACCTGCGGCAAAGCGATCGCGAGCGACACTCCTGGAACATCGTCGCCTTCCAGAAGCTGCTCGACTACATGACGCAGTACGACGTTCCGAAGCTCGTCGTGCTTTCGGGCGCCAACGTGTACGGCCCTCAGCCCAACAACCCGCAGTTCTTGACCGAGGACGCGCCCTTGCTCGGTGCCCAGCAGTTTGGCGGCATGCGCGACCTGGTCGAGCTGGACATGCTCGCCCAAAGCTTCTTCTGGAGGCAGGCCGAAACCGAGACAGTCGTCCTTCGGCCGTGCCACATCGTCGGCCGGGTCCACAACGCCGCCAGCAACTACCTCCGGCTCGAGCGTCCTGTGATGGTGATGGGCTTCGACCCGATGATGCAGGTTGTCCACGAACGGGACGTCGCCCGGGCGATCCAGCTCGCCCTGCGGCCCGGCGTCCGCGGCATCTTCAACATCCGGGGGCCTGGCGAGATGCCGCTTTCGCATCTGGTTCGTCAGGCCGGCGGTCGTCCCCGCATCGTCCCTTCACCGCTCGCCAAGATCGCCCTCGACCAGCTCTGGAGGCTCCGGCTCAGCTCGTTTCCGTCCGAGGAGCTCGACCATCTGCGCTACGTCTGCATGGTCGACGACTCACGGGCCCGCGCCGAATTGGGGTACGAGCCCGTGCACTCGATCAGCCGCGTCCTTCGGGACGTCCGGCGGTTGCGTTACCAGCTGGCCTAGCGGCACTTGCCGTCGATGCAGTTCTCCCCACCGGGGCAGTCCGATTGGACGCGGCAGTCGCTCTGAAGCTCGCTTTCGGCGTAGCACAGGTTGTCGGGGCCGCAGAGCGGGACCTGACCGTCGCGCGAGGTGCAGATCAAATCGGGTTCCGGGGCGCTGATGTCGCACTCGGTGCGGCAGAGTCCCTCTACACAGATGCTGCCGTCGCAGTCGGCATCGGTGCGGCAATAGGGCGTTGGCGCTGCGGGGTCGGGGCTCGTGCGCGGCCGGCAGAAGCCCTCGGCATCGCAAACCTCGATCGCATCGTTGCAGCCTTCGTCGCAGCGGCGGAGGCAGGTTCCTTCTACGCAGTTGGTGGAAAGGTCCGGGCACTCGCTGCTGTCGATGCACTCACCGATGATCGGCTGGCAGAGGCTCGCCTCGCATGCCGTGCCGCTCGGGCAAATCGTATCCGTGCCACAGAGCAGGCGGCAGCGGTTGTTGGCACAGGTGAATCCAGCCGAGCACTGGAAATCGAACTGACAGGTTTCGGCGACCGCGGTGCAGAGGTTCTCCAGACAGAGCTCGGTTCCGGAGCAATTCTCGTCGGCCAAGCAGTTCCCCGCGGTGGCGGGCCGGCAGGTGTCGCGGAAGTCACACTCGAAGCCCGACGTGCAATCGGGGTCGGCGCGGCATTCGGCAACCGCCGGGATGTAGCATCCGCCGTCGGCGAGGTCGCAATAGCTCCCGACCGGACAATCACCGTCGGTGAGGCAGATTCCGAAATCGTAGCCGATGCAACTGTTCGCCTCCGGATCGCAGAACGTGTCCGAAGGACAATCGAAGTCGCTCTGGCAGGAGACTTGGACTTCACGCTGCACCGGCCCGGAGCCATAGATGGGGCAGCCGGCGAGGAGCAGCAGAAACGGAAGGAAAGAGACTGCGCGTGAATGGGCCATGAACCTCGGACGCGCCCCGGACGGCGGTATTCATGCCCGAGCCGGCTAGCCCAGAAAGGTGTGCTCGAACGCCTGATTTTGGCGCAATGCCTCGTACAACACGATGGCCACGGCGTTGCTCAGGTTCAGGCTCCGGACGGCGCCGATGGTCGGGATGGCCCAGACATTTTGCCGGTCCCCAAGCAGCTCGCGGGGCAGCCCAACCGACTCCCGTCCAAAGACCAGGGCGTCACCCGGCTCGAAGGCAGCTTCTAGGTACGAACGCGAGGCAGTGGCAGAAAACAAATGAATTCGGCGTTGTGGGTCGGATTCCTCGAATGCTTCGAATGATTCATGGCGGTGGATCTCGACCAGATCCCAGTAGTCGAGACCAGCGCGGCGCACCGCGTGCGCATCGATTTGAAAGCCGAGCCGCCCCACCAAGTGCAGCGGCGACTGGGTCGCTCCGCAGGTCCTGGCGACCGCGCCGGTGTTTGGCGGGATCTCGGGCTCGACAAGGACCACGTGGAATGGGCTGGTCGTCGGCGAGGCGCGGAGCTTGAGGCCTTGGGGCATGCCGGTTCTTACGATAGAGGATAGCGGCATGGCAAAGCGGAGCTGGCTGCTGGCGATCCTTGGAGTCATTGGGGCAACGCTGCTGTGGCGGCAGAGCCGGCTGGAGGTGCCTCCGGCCTTGCTCCAGTGGACCCACGTCGCGGCCGTCGTCGCGCCACCGGCTGGTCTGGACTGGGACCGTCTCGATGCCCACCCCGAGGTGAAGGCGGCCCTTGCGGGCAGCGATCCAGTTCGCTTGCGCGAGGCGCTCAAAGCAGACGGGCTTCAGGGTCTCTGGGTCGGCGTTTCGGTTGAGCCGCGATTGGGGGTGGAGCTCCCCCTGGCCGAACGCTTCGCGGCCGGCTCTGTGGTACGCGGGTTTCGAGGAGCTGCGCTCACGACTCAGGGCCTTCTCTACGTCGTGGACGAGACCAAGTGGCCGGTCGTCATTTCGGATCGGGTTCTCGCCCGTGTCGCTCGACGCATTCTCGAAGGGAGTGCGCCGCCGCCGATCGACGCGTTTCCCGAGGCGCTCACCGAGGATCAGGCGGTCGAGGTGTTGGTCCTACTCAGTAGCGGCACCGGTCCGCGGCTGTGGCGATCGGCGCGCGCACACTCGATTGCCGAGGCGCTGATCACCGCATCGCTCGCGGCGCGAGAACGCTGGGAGGAGCGGGCGGAGACGATGGGGGGACCGCTCGACGAGCGACTCGATCGGCTCGACGTCGAGGTCGCGTTCCTGTTTGATGACGGCACTTTCGACCCGGGAGCCACCTCTTTGATCGATGCGCTCGTCAAGCCGCAGCACGGCGTGGCCTACGAGCAGCCGTCGCGCTGGCGCTATCTGCTGCCTCGCGCCACCCACATGGCGGACAGCCCGACCGATGCCTACAAGCGGCTATTCAGAGACAACGGCCTTCCCGAGGACAGCTTCGGACGCAGGGACCTGCGCTTGTATCGCATTCGGATGCAGACGGTGTCGATCGATCAAGGCTCGACGGGTTCGAGGTGAGCGGACGGGCCGGTCTGCTCGGGTGCGGGATCGACGATTCTTTCCGCCTCGAACGTGCCGAGCGCCGCATCCCCTTCGGCGGGGAGCAAGATCACGAAGGTCGTGCCGACCCCCTCACGGCTGCGCACACCGATACGGCCGCCCGCCTCGGAGATGATTCGTTGGGAGATCGCCAGACCGAGGCCGGTTCCTTGCTGCTTCGTGGTGACGAAAGGCACGAACAGATTGGCCAGCAGGCCGGGTGCGATGCCCGGGCCCGTGTCCCGCACGCTGATCTGCACCCAGCGCCGCGCTCTGTCGCCGAGACGGTAGCTTTCCTGAATGAGCGTTTCGACGAAGATGTCTCCGCCGCTCGTCATGGCCTGCACGGCGTTCTGAACGAGGTTGATGAGGACCTGCCGGAGGTGCTCGATGTCGATGCGCACCCGGGGCAAGTCCTGCGCCATCGCGACGTGCAGGGTGACGTCGACCGAGTCGCATTCGGGGCGGAGGAACTGAAGCGTCAGCTCGACGGCCGCGTTCACGTGAATTGGCTCCGGGTCACTGTGGGCGGGTCGCGCGTAGTCTAGGAACGAGCTCACGACGCGATTCAACCGATCGACCTCGTCGACGATGATGTCGAGGAATTCCGCACCATCTTCGGGTAACCCGGAGGTTTCGGTCAGGTACTGGGCGCTCGCCTTGATCGATCCCAGCGGGTTTCGAATTTCGTGAGCGAGACCGGCCGCCATTTCACCGAGCGCGGCGAGCCGGTCTTTTTCCTTCATCTGTTGATAGACCTGAGAGTTCTCGATGGTGACGGCGACCTGGTTGGCCAAGCCGGCCAGTAGCTGCACCTCTTCGCGCGAGAAGGCGTCTCTGAGCCGGTCGTCCCTGAGGGCGATGAAGCCATACAGGTCATCCTCGGACTCGCCGCGGAGCCCCAGGCAGACTGAGGCCTGAAGCGCGCGCATCGTGACCGCGATGTCGTGCGCGGTTTCGGCTTCCCGGTCGTCGCCGACCAGCCTTCGCTCCTCGAGCTCGCGTTCGGCGTTCTCGAGCACCGAGGTGCCTATTTTCGAGAGTCGATCCAGGAGCGGTCGCGCTGGCGCCATTTCGACCCGCTCGGTCGGCTTGGGGCCAAAGTGGTTCTTCAGCTTGAACACGCGCGCATCGGGCTCGAGCAGGTAGAGAGCCCCCTGGGTGAATCGAGGCGACGCACCGAGCCCATCGATCAGGACTTGACCGAGCTCGTCGACGTCGAGGATGTGCGCGATTGACCTTCGAAGCGCCAGGATGGTTCGCTCGAGCTCGAAGCGTTCGTGGAAGAACACCTGTGAGATCCATTCCTGCACCTTGGTTCGAACAGGGTCGAACAGAATCAGCACGACGAACGCCGACACGACGACATGGAGGAAAAGCTGTTCCCCCGAAACGAGGCGCATCAGCCACAAAATCAAGGCCAGCACGAAGGCGAGGGCGGTCAGGACGCCAAGACGCCCGGCCAGCTCATAGAGGTCGAACAGCCGGTAATGGGTAATCGACTGCGAGAGTGCGTACAGGAAGACGAGAATTAGAATCGTGCCGACCGGCGGGATGTCCAGACCGACGTACGGGAGGTACTCGACCAATGTGAAGAGTCCGCCGAAGCCGCCGACCAACGCGATGTACCGAAGGCGCGCGCCTTCGACGCGCGAGTCGGTTTCGAATCCAAGCTTGTAGAGGTAGCCGAGGGCCAGGGAGAGGAAGACCGTCGCGTAGAGAAGCAGGCCTCCGACGACGACTGCGTGATCGTAATACGGAGTCAACATTGCGCCGAGAAGAACGACTGCGGCGACGACGGAGGCGCGTTTGAGGAAGCGCGTACGACCGGTCTCCCCAGGCGCGAACACGCTGAAGAAGCGCACCGCCGCCAGCGGGAGCAAGACCCCGCAAATCAAATTGAAGCGCTCCCAGAACGGCACTCGACCGACGACGCCGAGCACGAAGGTGCTTACGTACCAAAGGCCGGTGTTCGTGGCCACGATGCCAAAGAGCCAGCGATCGCGCTGGCGCTGGGTCCGCAACAGGACGCTCGCCGCAAGCGCAAAGCACAAAAGCGCGGCGATGAACGAGGTTTGGGTCCGTGCGTCCACGGTCGAAGCGTAACAGCTCCCCCCGGCCTGGTCAGTTGCTAGACTAGGTCCTGCAATGGCGTTGCAGATCCTCGATGGGGCGATCGGGACCGAGCTGGCTTCACGCGGCCTGACGCTCGAAGCGCCAACGTGGAGTGCTCGCGCGGTTTGCGAGGCGCCCACGTTGCTCGCAGAGGTGCATGCCGCCTACGTAGAGGCTGGCGCGACGCTCCATACCGCCAATACGTTTCGGACGCAGCCTCGCGCGTTCGGGGACGCCTGGCTCGTCGCGTTGGCAGACGCAGTTCGGATTGCCCGTGGCGCCGTCGGGTCTGGGCAGGCCGTGCTCGGGAGCATGGCGCCGGTCGAGGATTGCTATCGGCCTGACCTGAGCCCCGGTAAGGCGGCACGGCCGGAGCATCGGCAGGTCGCGTCCGCGCTCGCAGACGCGGGGTGTGACGTCTTGCTCTGCGAGACCTTTGCCAATGGAGAAGAAGCGCTCGTCGCCGTGGAAGAAGCGATGGCGACAGGTCTGCCTGTCTGGCTCTCGTTGACAGCTGGACCCTTCGGCGAGCTTCTAACGCCGCTCGACCTGGCCAGGATTGGGAAGGACGCCGCGTCGATCGGTGTCGACCGGCTCTTGGTGAACTGCATCGCCGCGACGCGGATCGGAGCTTACGTGGGCGCGATCGGCTCGCTTGGCGTTCCAACGGGAGTGTACGCAAACGCCGGCCGGGAGGAAGAAGCGCTTGGCTGGGGTGCGACGAGCCCAGCGGCCGTGGATGCGTACGCGTCCCTTGCCGAGCAATGGAAGGAGGCCGGCGCGTCGGTGATTGGAGGCTGCTGCGGAACGGGGCCGCTGCACATCCAAGCCCTGTCCGATCGCTTTGCTTAGTGGTTGGCGGCTGTTCGCGCGGTCGATTCCGAATCGATGAGCTCGCTCACGGTTTGCAGCAAGTCGGAGGGATCGAACGGCTTGCGGAGCCAGCGCTCCGGTTTGCCGTCCGGATCGGCATCGTCGGGAGGCGGCGCCCCGCTCATGATCGCCGCGCGGGTCACCAGGCCCTTTTTGCGCAGCAGCCCGAGCAGGATATCCCCCCGCTCGTCGGGAAGCGTGAGATCGATCATCGCTGCAGAGAAGGGCCCCTTGCTCGCAAGCGCCTCTTCGGCGCTGCCGACGCAGGTCGAAGCAACGCCAGTCAGCATCAGGGTCGTTGCGATGAGGCCACGCACGCCTTCGTCGTCTTCGACGACCAAGATGTGGCTGCGTTCGGCCTCTTCCGGCTTCACGACGCGGCTGATCCGAGGTCGCTTGGGCACCAAGTCGGACTCGCGCTTCACGCCGGCCTCGGGCAGCTCGATGCGAAACTTCGCTCCTCTCCCCGGTGATGTGTCGAGGCGAATCCTTCCGCCCAGAGACTCGACGGTGCCGCGAACGATCGCCAAGCCGAGGCCCGTGCCTTCCGCTCGGGTCGTGTAGTAGGGCTCAAACGCGCGCGCTTGTTCGGCTTCGGACATCCCCGGGCCGTTGTCGAGAACCTCGAGCTCGATCAGAGAGCCACGTGCGTAGGCGTGAATGGACACGTTGCCCGCGGCCGGAACCATCTGGACTGCGTTGTGGGCGAGGTTCCAGACGATCGAGAAGAGTTGCGATCGCTTGCCCTCGACCCAGCAAGCGTCCTCGACATCGGCGTGAACGTTCACGCGCTTGCTCTGCGCCTCGGGTCGAATGAGACGAACGACGTCCCGAATGACGACCGAGAGGTCGGTGCGCGTGCGTTCGTGGTTGGTGTGCCGCACCATTCGCAAGAGGTCTTGGGTCGCGTCACGGGCGACCTGCGCGCTCTTCTCGATCAAGCCCAGCGCTTCTTCGGGAGGCGCTTTGTCGGGGCGCTCGCGCGCGACCTGTGCCCAGCCGACAATTGCGCTCAGGGCGTTGGCGACTTCGTGCGAAACACCTGCGGCGAGATCGGCGGCGGCCGCCTTCGCTTGAATGCTTTCGGCGAGCGGACTTTCTTGCGAGGTGATCAGAACCGCCGCGCGGCCGTTGTCGATCGGAATCGCGAGCAGCTGCATGCCGGGTCGTGGAGCGAATGCGGCCTGCGTTCCGGAGCGTGCGTTCTCGATAGCGTCTCTCAACCCGGCTTCATCGACGCTCCCGAGCACTTGCATCGCGGCGGCCATCAGATCGGCGGGCACCACTCCTTGAAGGGCCACGAGCGCGCCGGGGTTGCCGTGCACCGTGCCGTCCTCCCTCTCTTCGAGCAAGGTCAGGCGGAGTTGGTTAGCCATCCAACGGATTAGTTCTAATGTCACCGCAAATGTCCGTTTCAAGCAAAAAGGTAAGCGGTTTTGGACTGATCCGTCAATCGAATCGCAACTTTTGGTGAGTGAGGACGCAGACCTCGCCTCAATGGACGGATCTGCTACCTTCGGCGCCCCATGGCGGACCCCAAGATCACGCTAGAGCAGGTTTTGCACGTTGCAAAGCTGGCTAGGCTGACCCTGTCCGATCAGGAGGCACGCCAGATGCAGGCGCAGCTGGACGCGATCCTCGGATACATGGCGGGCCTCGACGAGCTCGACGTTTCGGAGGTTCCGCCGACGTTCCATTCGATCCCCATGGACGCGCCCCTTCGGCCCGACGTGCCCGAGCGGTGCAGCAACCGTTCCGAGACCCTCGCGCAGGCGCCGGCGAGTGAAGCTGGCGGCTATGCGGTGCCGCTCGTGCTCGAGGTCGATTCGTGAGCGCCTTTCCGTGGCAGAGTGCGTTCGAGATTCGCGCACAGGTCGCTGCCGGTTCCGTCAGCGCGCTGGAGGTCACGCGGGCGTACCTCGCGCGCGCCGAAAAGCTCAACCCAACGCTCGCCTGCTTTCTCACGATCGATCACGAGGGTGCGCTCGCGGCCGCCGCCCAGGTCGATCACGAGCGAGCGGCCGGGGAAGCATTGGGGCCCTTGGCGGGGGTTCCCGTCGCCGTGAAAGACAACCTCTGCACGCGCGGCGTTCGGACGACATGCGCATCGAAGATTCTCGGCGAGTACATCCCGCCTTACGACGCGCACGTCGTCGAGGCCTTGCGCGCATCGGGCGCGGTGCTCCTCGGAAAGACCAATCTCGATGAGTTCGCGATGGGCTCGTCCAACGAGAACTCTGCATTCGCCAATGTGCACAATCCCTGGGCGCTCGACCGCGCGCCCGGTGGCTCTTCGGGTGGCTCGGCCGCCGCAACGGCCGCCGGCTTGGTGCCATTGGCACTCGGCAGCGACACGGGCGGTTCGGTGCGTCAGCCTGCGGCGTTTTGCGGAATCACGGCGATCAAGCCGACGTACGGCCGTGTGTCCCGTTATGGGCTCGTGGCGTTCGCATCGTCGCTCGACCAAGTGGGACCGATGGCGCGTTCGGTGCGGGAGGCGTCGCAGCTGCTCGAGGTGGTGGCCGGACACGATCGGCGCGATGCCACGTCGGCCGAGCGCGACACCGGCAGCTACCTCGCTGCCTGCGATCGAGCAGTGAAGGGGCTCCGCGTCGGTGTGGTGCGAGATCTAATCGATGGCTTGCAGGACGCAGACGTTCGCTCGAGCGTCGAGGCGGCACTCGGCGCGCTCGAGCAGGAAGGCGCGGTGCTGGTCGACGTTGAGCTTCCGAACGCCAAGCATGCGGTCTCGGTGTACTACCTGATCGCGACGGCCGAGGCGTCGAGCAATCTCGCTCGATTCGATGGGATCCGCTACGGTCTTCGGGTTCCGGGCAAAGATCTGACCGAGACCTACACCAAGACGCGCGCGCAGGGCTTCGGTCCCGAGGTTCGGCGACGGATCATGCTCGGCACGTACGCGCTTTCGGCGGGCTACTATGACGCGTTCTACCTCAAGGCGCAGCGGGTTCGAACCCTGATCCGGCGCGATTATGACACCGCGTTCAAACGCTGCGACGTCGTGTGCACGCCGACCACGCCGACGCCGGCGTTCGCGCTCGGTGAAAAGACCGGCGACCCGCTCGAAATGTACCTTGCCGACATCTTCACCTTGCCTCCAAGCCTTGCCGGCTTGCCTGCGATAAGCACGCCGAGCGGTCTTTCCGCGGCAGGGCTTCCGGTCGGTCTCCAGCTCGTCGCACCTCCGTTCGAGGAGGAGGTTCTGTGTACCGTGGCGCAGGCTGTCGAAGACCAGTGCGGGCTGCTCAGCAAGCGTCCCGCGGCGCTGCCCTGACGACTATTTGGGACCGGCCTGCTTCTGTTCCGCTTCGGTCGCCGCATGCAGCGTTCGTATCGACGCTCTCGGACGTCGTTCTTCGCCGGCGACCTCGACGCGGTTTCGGCCTCGGGCCTTTGCGCGGTAGAGGGCTTGGTCGGCCTGCTCGATTAGGATGTCGGGGGTGATGCCGGGACGGAGCATCGCGAGGCCGATGCTGACGCTAATTTGGTCCGGCCCTTCTTCTCCCTGCGCAGTGGTCGCGAGCCGTCCCCGGAGACGTTCCGCGACGATCCGCGCAGCCGCCAGCTTGATCTCGGAGAAGATCACCAGGAACTCCTCGCCGCCCCAGCGCGATACGATGTCGTTTCGGCGGACGTACTCGGTGAGCGACTTGGCGATTTGCTGAAGGACCTGGTCGCCCGCGGCGTGCCCGTACTCGTCGTTGATCGCCTTGAAGTGATCGACGTCGCACATAGCGACGCAAAGCCCGGTGTTGTTGCGACGCGCTCGGGCGATCTCCTCTTCGAGGCGCTTGCTCGCGTGACGGCGGTTGTAGAGCCCGGTGAGCCCATCCGTGAGCGCGAGGAGCTGGGTCTCTTCGACCAGGAACAGAGACTTCACCAAGATGCCCAAGGCATCCGCGATGAGCTCCAAACTGCGAAGATCCGGCGCGGAGCAAACGTTGGCGCCACCAAAGACCTGCAGGGTGCCCAGCGTCTCGTCACGGACACCGATGTTGCAGCTGTGCGACCGACCGCCGATGACATGGGGGCCGGTGCCGTACCGCGGGTCCGGATCGACCGTCGTACGGGTCGCGCCGATGCGCTTCTCCGGAATCCCGAGAGCCGCCAGCCCAGCGTTGGGCGTGTCTTCGGGCCACGGGCCCCGCGCGCGGATCGTGTAGGTTGGCCCACCCGGTCCGAGGAGGTGCAGGACCAGATACGGGCAGCCGACGACTTCTCCCGCCAGCTCCAACACTTTGTCGCTGAACTCGTGTCGATCGTGCACGTGGTCCATCAAGCGGCGGACTTCGGATTGCACGACGACGTCGAACAGATGGTGGTCGAGCACCGCGCTCACGCGTTCGAGCGGCGTGCCGGTAACTTCGGGTCGCATGCTGAGTCGCGGGGTCCTGCCCGCCATGATCCGCTCGATGGCGGGCAGGAGCTTCTCGTCCATGTCTTCTTTGGCGAGGTAGGCATCTGCACCCGCGTTGCGACCCCAGAAGCGGGTCTTCGCTTCATTGGCCGCGGTTAGCAGAATGAAAGCGATGTCGGCCATGCCCGGGTCGCCCCGGAAGACGCGGCAGAGTTGGACACCGGTGATCGCACCCATTTCGATGTCGCTCACGACCAAATCGAAGGTGTGCTCGAGGGTGAGCGCCAGCGCTTCTTCGCCCGAAGCGGCTTCGGTGATTTGGAGTCCGAGCGTCTCGAGCTTCTGCACGACACGACTGCGGATCGACGGACTATCGTCGACCACGAGCACCCGAAAGATTTCGGACGCATTTTCCCCTTGCCCAGTCTCAGAAGGCATTTCCACCCGTCTCCATGATGGCCAAATCCCTGTCGAAATGCCAATGTATCTGGGGTCTCGGCGCCATGGCCTTCCGTCCTCGGTGCGCTATAACCCGCGCGCATGACCGCTTATGAGCCGGTGATTGGCCTCGAAGTGCACGCCCAAATGCGTTCACGGACGAAGCTGTTTTGTGGGTGTCCGACCGAGTACGGGGCGCCCCCCAATGAGCACACATGTCCAGTATGCCTGGCCCTTCCTGGCGCCTTGCCCGTGCCGAACGAAAAGGCGATCGAGCTTGCTGTCCAGGCCGGGCTGGCGCTCGAATGTGAAGTCGCGACCCACAGCGTCTTCGCGCGGAAGAACTACTTCTATCCCGACCTCCCCAAGGGCTATCAAATCTCGCAGTTCGAGCTTCCTCTCAATGGGGCAGGCCACCTGGACATCGAAGTGGCTGGAGAGACGAAGCGCATCGGAATTACGCGCATCCACGTCGAAGAGGACGCGGCGAAGAACATTCACGGTTCTGGGGCGACCGCGGTCACGATCGTCGATTTCAACCGGGGCGGCACGCCGTTGATCGAAATCGTCAGCGACCCCGACTTGCGAAGCTCCGAGGAGGCCGAGGCGTACCTTCGCAAGCTGCGCGACCTGCTGATGTTCATCGGAGTCAATGACGGCAACCTCGAAGAGGGCTCGTTTCGCTGCGACGCCAACGTGTCGATACGCCCCGTTGGCCAAGAAGAGCTCGGCACGCGCGCGGAGCTCAAGAACATCAACTCGTTTCGATTCGTGAAGAAGGCGATCGACCATGAGATCGCGCGCCAGGAAGGTGTGCTGCAAAACTGCGGAACGGTCGTTCAGGAGACACGCACCTGGAGCGAGGCCCAGGGCAAAACGATTTCGATGCGCAGCAAAGAAGAGGCGCACGACTATCGTTATTTCCCAGATCCAGATCTGCCGCCGGTCGTCGTGACCGAGGAGCGCATCGCAGCCCTTCGCGCAGCGCTTCCGGAGCTCCCAGAAGCGAAGCAGGCGAGGTGGCAAAAAGAGCTCGGACTGACCGAGTACGACGCGGGCGTCCTTTCCGCGCATCCCGAAATTGCGAAGTACTTCGAAGAGGCCACCCACTCGTTCGTGGAACAGTCGGGCACGAAGGCGAAGGACGCTGGGAAGAAAGTGGGCAATTTCGTGCAGGCGGAAGTCTTGCGCCACGTGACGACCGACGGGCTGGAGGCCCTGTTTCCCGTCGCGCCGACCGCGGTGGCGGAGCTTCTCGCCTGCGTCGAAGATGGCACGATCAACGGGAAGATCGCGAAGGCCGTGTTTGCTTCGATGGTGGAGACGGGCACGGGTCCGAAGGTCATCATCGAGAGCCAGGGCTTGGCGCAGGTCACCGACGCCGGAGCCATCGAGGCCGAGGTGATTCGCATTCTCGAAGCCAGCCCCGCGCAGGTGGCTCAGTACAAAGAAGGCAAGACGAACGTCATCGGCTACTTCGTTGGGCAAGTGATGAAGGCGACCAAGGGCGCTGCAAATCCGAAGGCCGTCAACGAGATTCTCCGGCGGCTGTTGGACGAGCGATGACTGGGGGGGACCTGTCGCGCGCACCCTTGAGTGGCGCCGATTGGTTTGCAGTCGAGTTCGACCCTGCCAGCCAGGAGGTGGTGATGCTCGACCAGCGTCTTCTGCCGGCGGAGGTGAAGTATCATCGTTGTCGCAAGCCCGATGACGTGGCCAGGGCGATTCGCGACATGGTGATTCGTGGGGCGCCGGCGATCGGAGTGGCGGCGGCCTACGCGCTCGCGATGGTAGCGCGCGACGAGCAGGGTGACGCGAAGATGTTTCTGGTGGCCAACGGAACCGCCGGGCGGATCCTCAACGACACGCGACCGACCGCGGTCAACCTTGCCTGGTCGATCGCCAGGATGTCCCGAAAGGCCGGCGAGGTTTGTGAGCTTGCTCGGGAGGCCCGCTACCAGGGCATGCTCGAAGAGGCAGAAGCCATGCACCGGGAAGACGTCGAAGCGTGCCGCGCCATAGGGGCGCTCGGCGCTTCTGATGTTCCCGATGGCGCCGTGATTCTCACGCATTGCAACGCCGGGGCGCTGGCGACGGGAGGGTATGGCACTGCGCTCGGCGTCATTCGATCCGCGCACGCGCAGGGCAAGGGCATTCGGGTGCTAGCTGACGAAACGCGCCCCTACCTGCAGGGCGCGCGGCTCACCGCATGGGAGCTTCATCAGGACGGGATCCCCGTCGAAGTGATCACGGACAGTATGGCAGGGCACTTCTTCCAGAGGGGCGAAATACAGTTCGTAGTGGTCGGCAGCGATCGAATCGCCGCCAATTCCGACGTGGCCAACAAGATCGGCACATACCCGCTGGCGGTGCTTGCCAATCAACACGAGGTGCCGTTTACGGTCGCAGCGCCGTGGAGCACGGTCGACCTTCGAGCGCGATCGGGGGCCGAGATTCCGATTGAGGAGCGCTCCCGCGACGAAGTGGCGAGCATTGGCGACACCTTGTTGGTAGCGGACGGAATTCCGTGTCGGCATCCCGCGTTTGACGTCACGCCAGCGCGCCTCGTCGATGCGATTTATACGGAGCGGGGGGTCATCCACCCGAAGATCGGCGAGCGTCCAGACGTCCTGCGAGGCTGAACCCTTCGTTCACCGAAGCCCCGTTCTACGGGGCGCGTCTAGCTCAAAGTCGAAGCAGCGCGGCGCCCCAGTTCAAGCCGGCCCCGAGGGCGAGGAAGCACAATAGATCGCCTTCGCGAATACGGCCTTCGCGCCGCAGCTCGTCGGTGAGGATACCAATCGTGGCCGCAGAGGTGTTGCCGTAGCGCGCGATGTTTGAAGGGATCTTTTCGGGAGGGATTCGAAGCGAATCCCGGACGGCCCGATTGATTCGATCGTTGGCCTGGTGCGCGATGAAACAGTCGATTTCGTCTTGGGATACGCCGTGCGTTTCGCAGATCGACTTTACGGTGCGCGAAAGTGTTTGAACCGCCTTTTTGAGAAGGGACGGACCACGCATCTGCGGAATGTGCTCCTCGGCGAGCAGTGCCTCCGGCGTGATGTAAGGAATGCTTCGAAAGCCACAGCCCGGAACGTACAAATGGTCGAAGGAGTTTCCGTCGCTGTGCAGCTCAGCGCCGAGGAAACCACCGTCTGTCGCCTGGCTTTGCCGGAGCACCATCGCAGCAGCGCCGTCCCCGAAGACCACGGCCAGGCCTCGGTGCCGGTTCGCGCGCTCGTAGGCTTCCGGCGAGGCTTGCCCCTCGGCTTCGGAACGCACGAGGTCCCAGTCCGACCAAGGCATGAAGCCGGCGTGAACCTCGGCGCCCACTAGCAGGATGGTCTTTGCAGCGCCGGAGTGGACCAGGGCATTGGCCAACTGCAATGCGTAGGGGATCGCTGCGCACTGTTGCCGAATGTCGAGCGCCGGGATGCCGGAGATACCGAGCTTCGCGCCGAGAAGTGGGCCCGAGCCAGGAAAGAAGTGGTCAGGCGTCATGGTGGCGAAGATGATGTAGTCGATGTCCGATGCATCGAGACCGGCATCGTCGAGCGCCTGCTTGGACGCCCCGACGGCGAGGTCGCTCGGCCCTTGACCGTCACGAGCGAAGTAGCGCTGCTTGATTCCAGTGCGTGCCTCGATCCATTCGTCGCTGGTGTCCATCACGCGGGCGAGGGCGTCATTGAGCACCGGTTCGCCAGGAAGATGGCGTCCGGTCCCGATGATCGTGACGCCGCTCATGCGAGGATCTCACCTTGCCAGAGGGCTTCTGGACCACTGCGGCGGCGCACCAGACGTGAGCGCGAACCGTCGACGAGAACCTCGGGGGGCAGGGGGCGTGCGTTGTACATGCTCTGCATCTCCCGTCCGTATGCGCCAGCTCCGCGAATGGCAAGTAAGTCTCCCTGCTTCACTTCTGGTAGCGGGCGATCCTTCGCAACGAAGTCGCCCGACTCGCAGACGGGTCCGACGACGTCGACCGAAACCAGATCGGCGCCGGGGTCCGGCTCCGCGATGGGCACAATCGCATGGTATGCGCCGTAAAGCGCGGGGCGAATCAGCTCGGTCATGGCCGCATCGACAATCACAAAGCGGCGATCGCCTTGCATCTTGGTGTACAGAACGCGCGTCAAAAGCACACCAGCATCACCCACCAAGGCTCGTCCGGGCTCGGTGATGATCTCGATTCCCGGGCGCAACATGCCGGAGGCTTCCAGGCCTTCGCGGATCGCTTCGCCGAATCGGGCGGCGGGCGGATAGGGGTCGACTTCTTGCCCGTAGTGCATCGGCCAGCCGCCGCCTACGTCGATCGCACGCAACCTTGCCCCTCGGTCGATGCAATGGCCGGCGAAGTTGCCGAGAATCTCGATTGCTTCGCGAAGCGGCCGCGGCGACGAAAGCTGGGAGCCGATGTGACAGGCCACCGCTTCGAGGTCGAGGTGGGGGCTCCTGAGGACCCGGGGAACGATCGACTCGGCGACCGGAATCGATAGGCCGAACTTCGACTCGCGGAGCCCCGTCGCGATGTAAGGATGGGTCTTGGCGTCGACATCCGGGTTGACGCGCAGGCCAATCGCCAAGGGACGACCGAGCTCCTGTGCGACACTTTCGACGACATCGAGCTCCTGGATGTTTTCGACGTGCAGCGCCCGAATGCCAGCGTTTGCAGCCGCCACGATTTCCTCGCGCCGCTTGCCGACTCCGCTGTACACGATGTGCTCGGGCGGGAAGCCTGCCTTGAGCGCGCGCTGCATCTCTCCTGCAGAGACGATGTCCGCACCGCATCCCTGGGCGGCGAGGCGCGCAAGCAGGGACAGGTTGCCATTGGCTTTGATGGCATACGCGATGAGGTGCGGCGCAAAGGCGAGCGCTTCGTCGATCGAGCGATAGGCGTCATCGATCGCTCCGCCTGAGTAGACGAACGCAGGGGTGTCGACCTCGTTGGCGATCGATTCCAGCGCCACGTCTTCGCAGACGAGCGCCCCGTCTCGATACGAGAACCATGGCGATTCCGGAATGTGAACGTTGGACACGGCAGTCCTTTATGAGTCCCGGCGCGCCTGCAGTCGACCCCGGAGCTCTGCGATGGCGGCCGCCACCCTGCCGCGCGCCGGTCCTCCGACGACATCCCGCCGCTCGACCGCGGTTTCCATGTCCAAGGCGTAGAAGATCGTGTTGTCGAAGGCTTCGTGCTCGTCCTGGTAGGCCTCGAGCGGCAGCTCCGAGAGTGTCTTGCCCTCCTGCACGGCTCTGTGCACCAACTTGCCCGCGACATGATGCGCATCTCGGAACGGCACCCCTCGCAGCGCAAGCCAGTCGGCGACCTCGGTGGCATCCAAAAAGCCAGCCCGAAGGGAAGCGGCCATTCGATCTTTGTCGAACGTCGCCGAGCCGATCGCGCCACTCAAAACCGCCAGGCAATCGTGGACGGTGTCGAACGCATCGAAGACCGGGGCCTTATCCTCTTGAAGGTCTCGGTTGTAGGTGAGCGGGAGCCCCTTGAGCATCACCAACAGGTTGACGAGGGAGCCGACCACGCGGCCCGTCTTGCCTCGCACCAGCTCGGGCATGTCCGGATTCTTCTTCTGCGGCATGATCGACGAGCCCGTGGTGAATGCATCACTCATCTGAATGAAGGCGAACTCCTGACTCGACCACAGGACGAGCTCTTCGGCGATTCGCGAAAGGTGAACCGAGCAGATCGCAAGCGCACTCACCGATTCTAGGAGAAAATCCCGGCTGCCGACGGCGTCGAGTGAGTTACGCATCGCACGGTCGAATCCGAGCGCCTTGGCCGTGGCCTCTCGGTCGATCGGAAACGTCGTGCCCGCAAGAGCCGCGCTGCCAAGCGGCGACTCGTTCAGGCGCTTCGAGGCATCGAGGAGCCGGCCTCGGTCGCGGTCGAGCATCTCGGCCCAGGCCAAGAGATGATGCGCCAAGCGAATCGGCTGCGCCCTCTGAAGGTGCGTGTACCCCGGCATCAGGAAGTCGAGGTGCCCATCCGCCTTGTCGACCAAGACCTCGAGGAGCGCGTCGATGTCCGCGGCGACAGACGCGCAGGCCTGTCGCGTCCAAAGTCGCATGTCCGTGGCGACCTGGTCGTTTCGGCTTCGACCGGTGTGGAGCCGTCCGCCGGCGTCGCCGATCGCGTCCGTCAGCGCCGCCTCGATGTTCATGTGGACGTCTTCTTTGCTTTCATCCCAGGCGAACTCGCCCCGTTCGATCGAGGTGCGGATCGTTTCGAGGCCACTAACGATTTTGTCGGCGTCTTGCCTGGACAAGATTTTCTGGTCGGCGAGCATGCGCACGTGCGCAATGGATCCGTCGATGTCCTGGGGCCAAAGGCGGCCGTCGACGTCCACGCTGGCGCTGAAGCTTGCTGCGATGGCGTCCAGCTCTTTTTCGAACCGGCCGCCCCATGCCTTGTCACTCATCGATCGATCTCCGCTATTGCTGCATAGGCACACGCAGATCTACACGGCGAAGCAGGCGGGAGCCAGCCCGAAGCGTCCATGCCTCGGTCATTACGGCACACAGAGCGGCGATGACGGGTGTCATCCAACCGAAAGCGACACCGAGCACCACGAGAACGGTGGCCAAGATACAGGCGCCGATGCTCCTCCAGGACGCCCGGCGCACCGCCCGTGCGATCCAGAGCGCTCCGGCCGCATCGCGAACGTCGCGGCTTGCCACAACCACGCCCCGGTCCTCCAAGGCGGACCCGACGAGCCTCAGCGAGATTGGAACATCGGCGGCGGCCAGCACGGGATCGTCTTCTCCACCACGGCCGATGGTCACGGTCACGCCGCCGGTCTCGCGAAGCGCTCGAACCTCAGCGACGCGCTCGTGAGGCAGAAGCGGAGCCTTGACGCGCGGCGAGCCCAGATGCGCCGCGATGCGCTCGACCGTTCGGCGGTCGTCTCCAGAGAGGATGACCACCTCGCACGGCAAGTCTTCGATACGTTGCACGGCGTCCCGCGCGCCGACGTGCATCGCGTCGAGGACTGCGAGCAGCGATTCGAGCCGGCCGTCGATCGCAATGAAGATCGGGGTCAAGCCTTCGTTCTCGATGTGTTCGGCGTCGCTGTCCGCCGTGGCGACGCTGATGCCTTCATCGAGAAGGAGCTGGCGGCGGCCGACGACGACCGCGACTCCATGAGAGGTGACCGCGGTGACGCCGAGGCCTTCCCGGACGCGCTGCTTGCGCACCGTGGCCGAGGCTTGGCCGTGCTCCTCTGCGTAGCGACGGATCGCTCCAGCAATGGGGTGATCACCGGCAGCCTTCTCGGCAGCGGCTGCGAGCCCGAGAACGAGGGCGAGGTCAGTCTCACCGAGCGAATGCGCCTGCAAAACGATCGGTTCGCCCGCGGTGAGCGACCCTCGCAAGAGAATGGCCGTCGTGCTTGCCCGCCCCGCATCGCGGAGGGCGAGCGAGCTTCCGAAAAACATGCCGCGTCGGGCCGAAGCAAGCGCGCCGGCGTCCAAAGGAACGTCGAGCGACGCCAGCAGAGCAAGCGTCGGAACTCCAAGCAGAAAGGTCGCGGCCCCGGCCGGTCCGGCCCAGAGCAATGCTGCAATGCTCGCGGGCGCCAGTAGCAGCCAGCTCCAGTGTGTGACCGCAAAGCGCAGACGGGAGGCTGCGGCTAGGTCTTGCCGTAGCCGTCTCCCGAGCTCGACCGCCCGAACGATGCCGCACTCTTGACCCGTACGGCGAAGGCGGACGGTGACGGCGCCCTCGAGGACACGCGTGCCCGCCAAAATGAAGTCACCTTCGGTGTACGCCCGTGACTGCGCCGCCTTCGGGAAGCGCAAGGCCAGCCCAGAGCCCTCTTCTATCACTCCGTCTGCCGGCGCGCGTTCGCCCTCGAGCACCACGACGAGATCTCCTTGGCGCAGGCTGGCAGCGGGCACCTCCTTGTAGGCGGAGGCGTCACCGGTCGGGACTCGCGCGTTGCGCGGCAACGTTTCCCGGAGCACCCGCGCCGCGTTTCGCAACGGCGCGGAGAATGCGGCATGAAGCCAGTTCCGGATCGAAACCGCGAAGGCGGCAATGCCCGCGCCGACGAGTGACCAGCGTTGCGTCTCCGCGTCCGTGGACATCACTGCGGCGACGGACGCGAGCACCAGGCCAATCGGCGCAACGACCCTGAGAGACCGGGTCCCTTGGATGTTGCCGAGTGGAATGCGTGCGCTCACCGCTGCGCAGAGCGCGATGAGGAACGCAGCCAGCCATCCGAGCTCTCGGCCCGGCGTCAGCACAATCAAGGCAAGGGCCAACAACGCAAGGCCGGTTGCGAGGATCGGGTCATACTGGCCCGTGCCGCCGGCATCGGCGTCGCTTCCGGTCGCATCGTCCCTTGGCACAGTGGCTTCTCGCACGAGATCCGGGATTGAAGGGCGCTCGACGCGGGTTCGTTCGGAAGGCCCGCCCACGGGCACGTCGAATTCCCGATCGCCCAGTCCGAAGCGAACCTGGCACGCCTCGCCACAAAAGAACCGGACGCCGTCCTGCAGCCAAAGCACACGGTGGGCGCGAAGCGGGTCGACCGCCCGCCCGCAGGCGGGGCAAGGCTGAGTCGGAAGCTGCGGCCGTGCCGGTTGCATCTATCAGGGCTCCTACGAGGAATCGACATGGGGTCAAGGACGCGGTAAGGGAGCGCCCGGAGGCTATATGACGACGCGTGTAGAAACCGACTCGATGGGCCCGATCGAGGTGCCTGCGGACAAATACTACGGCGCGCAGACGATGAGGTCGCGCATGAACTTTCGAATCGGCACCGAGCGCATGCCGATCGAACTAGTTCACGCATTTGGAATCCTCAAGAAGGCTGCCGCACTCACCAACCGCGACCTGGACAACCTCGACGACGACGTCTGCAAATTGATCGTGCGCGTGGCCGACGAGGTCATCGATGGGAAGCTCGACGCGCACTTTCCGCTGGTCGTTTGGCAGACGGGCTCAGGTACGCAGTCCAACATGAACGTCAACGAGGTCATCTCGAACCGAGCAATCGAGCTTGCTGGCGGCGAGATGGGCAGCAAAAAACCGGTGCATCCCAACGACCACGTCAATCGATCGCAGTCGTCCAACGACACCTTTCCGACAGCGATGCACATCGCAGCGGTCCTCGCCGTCGAAGCGATGATCCCCAAGGTTCGGCTGCTTCGCGACACACTCGACAGCAAGGCCAAGTCGTTCGCGCACATCGTGAAAATCGGCCGGACCCACCTCCAAGACGCCACTCCGCTGACGCTCGGGCAGGAGATCAGCGGCTGGGTTTCCCAAATCGACCACGGCTTGGCGGCGGTCGATGCCACGATGCCTCAGCTCCGCGAGCTAGCGCTCGGCGGGACGGCGGTCGGGACCGGCCTCAACACGCACCCGAAGTATGCCGAACGGGTTGCAGCGAAAATCGCAGAGCTCAGTGCGACGGCGTTCGTGTCGGCGCCGAACAAGTTTGCGGCGCTTGCCGCGCACGACGCATTCGTCGGCACCAGTGGGGCACTCAAGCAGCTCGCGGTGGCGCTGATGAAAATTGCAAACGACGTGCGTTGGCTTTCCTCAGGCCCGCGGTCGGGCATCGGCGAAATCCGTATTCCGGAGAACGAACCCGGAAGCTCGATCATGCCGGGCAAGGTCAACCCTACGCAGTGCGAAGCGATGACGATGGTCTGCACCCAAGTCATGGGCAACGACGCGACCATTGGAATCGCCGGGTCGCAGGGCAACTTCGAGCTCAATGTCTTCAAGCCCGTCATGGCCTACAACCTGCTTCAGTCGGTTCGGCTGCTCGGCGACGCCTCTCAGAGCTTCAATGATCACTGCGCCGTGGGGATCGAGCCGAATCTCGAGACGATCGACGACAAGCTTCGCCGCTCGCTGATGCTGGTGACGGCGTTGAACCCGCTCGTCGGCTACGACAACGCCGCGAAGATCGCGAAGCACGCGTACAAGAAGCATACGACCCTCCGAGAGGCCGCGATCGAGCTTGGTTTGTTGACCGGGGAGCAGTTCGATGAAGCCGTGCAGCCCAAAGATATGGTAGGGCCCCTCAAGGTATGAGCGTCGAGATCAAACAGCATCAGCCGGGCCAAGACCTCCGGGACTTCATTCAGGTCGCATTCGACGTGTACGCGGACGACCCGGCGTGGGTGCCGCCGCTCAACATGGAAATCACCGACCGGCTGACGCCCGAAAAAAACCCCTTCTTCGAGCACGCGGAAGTCGCGCTTTTCACTGCGTGGAAAGACGGAAAGGCGGTGGGTCGGATTTCGGCGCAGATCGACCACGAGCATCTGCGAATCCACAAGGACAACGCTGGCTTCTTCGGCTTTTTCGACACGGTCAACGACCAAGAGGTGGCGTCGGCCTTGGTCGCTGCCGCGGAGCAGTGGCTTGCAAGCCGTGGGATGACGCTGATGCGCGGCCCGTTTTCGCTTTCGATCAACGAGGAGACCGGGATGCTCGTCGAAGGCTTCGATTCGCCTCCTACGATCATGTCGCCGCACCATCGCACCTACCAAGCGGCGCTTGCCGAAGGGGCAGGGCTTCACAAGGTGAAGGACTGCTACGGCTGGAAGCACCAAGTCCTGCCTGCGCCTCCGCGCGCTCAAAGGGCCTGGGAAGCGATCACCAGCCTGCCCGAGGTTCGATTTCGCTCGGTGAGCCCGCGCAAGCTCAAGAAGGAAGTCCACGACATTCTCGACGTCTTCAACGACGCATGGCAGCACAATTGGGGGTTCGTTCCTGCGACGGACTCCGAAGCCAAGAAGATGGCCGCGGACCTGCAGCTCATCCTCGACAAGGAGCTCTCGTTTTTTGCCGAGATCGACGGGCAGCCTGTTGCGATCTGCATCTGTCTGCCGAACCTCAACGAAGCGATTTTCGACTTCAAGGGGAAGCTGGGGCCCGTCACCATTCCAAAGCTGATCTGGCGATTGAAGATTCGGCACCCGAAGTCGGCGCGCCTGATGTTGCTCGGCATCCGCACGGAGCTACGCGGCAAGAAGCGCTATGCCCCGTTGGCGATGGCCGTGATCGCCGAGTTGGTGCGACGTGGCCTCAAGCAAGGTTACGAGTGGGCCGAGCTCGGTTGGACGCTCGAAGACAACCGACTCATCAATGCGGCGATCCGGAGCATGGGCTCGACGATCTACAAGCGCTATCGCATCTTCGAGAAGCCGATCGGCGCCTAGCGGCGGATTTCGAGTCGATCGCCGTCGGTTTCCATGATCACGCCGCCGCGAAGATCGGTTCGAAACACTGATGCGCCCGCTTCGCGCAACCGTGCGATGACCGCAGGGCTGGGGTGGCCGTAGCGATTGCCCGCGCCGCAGCTGATCACGGCGAAGGAAGGGCGGACGGCCGATACCAGGACAGGCGAGGTCGATGTCAGGGACCCATGGTGGCCGACTTGCAAGACGTCCGCCGCTCGAACGCGTCCGGATGCGATGAGCGCTCGCTCCGCTTCGTGTTCGAGGTCACCGGTGAACAGAAAGGCGCGTCGTCCGTAGGCGAGCCTGAGCGCGATCGAATTGTCGTTGAGCCCGAAGGCTGCGTCATAGCGGGGGCAAGGCCACAGGACTTCGAGCTCCGCGCCTCCGAAATACCGGATCGTCTCGCAGAGCTCGGGAGCGAATCGAAGCCTGCTGCCTTGCGCCATGGCGGAGGATAGAAGCTCTGTCATCGCGCCGTCGCGCTCTTCGCTGACCAGCTGGCCGTTGAGCCAGATCTCGCCGATCTCGATTTCTCCGATCAAGTCGTGCAGGCCGCCGAAGTGATCGGGATGCCCGTGCGTGATCACCAGCAGGTCGATTCTCGAGCGGCGGCGGGCGTCTAGGAGGGCACGAAGCTCCCGCGCGGCGGGATGACGTCCGCCCTGGCCAGTGTCGACGAGCGCCAGTTGTCCATTCGGGAGATCGATGAGTGTCGCGTCCCCTTGACCGACGTCCACGAATGAGACGCGAAGCGAGCCTTGCGGTTGCTCGCGAGCGATGAGGACTTGGTCCGCCGCGATCCAAACGAGCGCCGCTGAAGCGAGAACGGCAACGCGCTGATGCCAGGTTCGGCCGAGCAAGAGGAGCACGCTGGCTGCCAAGATGATCAGACCCTGCGCGACGTCGGGAGGCGGAAGCCGTCGGGTGAGCGTCAAAGGGACGAAGGCGTCGCAGATCGAGAGCAGGACGTGGACGGCGACCGTCAGTGCGCCGCCCACGAGCTCGGCAGCTCCGGGCATCGAGGCGGTCAGAGCGAAGAGATGCGCCAACGGAATCACGATCACGCTTCCGAATGGAAGAACCACGATGTTCGTGAGCCAACCAATGAGCGGCACGCCACCGAACCACCACCAGACCATCGGTGTGGTGGCGACCAAGGTTCGCGCGCTGACGACCGCCGAAGCGCGAAGCCGGCGCCAGCGTGCGGCTGGCGAAATCCTCGGCGCGCTCAGAATGGACGCCGTGGCGACGATGGAAAGAAGAAACGCCGGTCGTAGGGCCATGGCTGGATCCGGAGCGGAGAGCAGCAAGGCCGCTCCCGCGGTCACGGCGGTCGCCGATGGGCGACGGTCAAGGGCGACGAAACACCATGCGAGCGCCGCCGTGATCGCGGCGCGCCACGCGCTCGGCGAGCCACCTGCAAAGAGGGAGTGCAGCAAGGTCAGCGGGATGCCGACCGCTGCAGCCACGCGGCGTGGATCGAAACCAAGCGCGAGACCGCGCACAACCCAGTGCATCGAACGAACCAATGTTCCACTGACGAGGGCGATGTGGAGCCCAGACACGGCAAACAGGTGGGCGAGACCCACGGCCGCGATGGTCTTGCGCTGTTCGTAGCCAAGCGCGGCGCCGTCGCCGAGCACCAATGCTCGGGCCACGCCCGCAACCTCGGGCGGCAACGCGTCGTCCATCTGTGTGCGCACGCCGGCACGGGCCCGATCGATGCCGGCCGCCCACCTGGGAACCGCAACGAGCTCGAGGGCGGCCGGGTCGACCCCCTGAGCCCAGCAGCCCCGGCCGCGTGGAGGAGAGAGCTTTGGATGGGGCGATGGGTTCCGAAGCTCGGTGCGGGGACGGAGCTCGGCTTCGATGACGATCGTGCTGTGGGGCGGGGGCGGAGCTGCGCCGACGACCTCCGTGCTCAGTTGCAGGCCGCTCGGCACGGCTTGGCTCGACCCGAGGAGACGGCCTTCAAGTACGCGCATCCGCACACGGTTGCCCTCCGATCCATACCGCACCGACTCGACCTGGGCCCTCAGCCGGGCGTCGCCTCGCACCCAGCACGGCGGAGGGCGCGAGGGCGAAACACCCAAACCGCAGCAGAAAGCGAGCAGGGCAAGTGGCGCACCCCACAATCGGGCGCCGAGCTCGCGACCACCTGCTGCGATCAGGAACGAGCCGGCGAGGCCGCAGCCTGCCAAGAGCGGACCCCAACCAGGCTGCCACTGTGCACCCAGGAACAGGCCGCCCAACCATCCGGTCGCGATCCACGCCAGCACAGCGGTTCGTCGAGCAAGCTGCGTGCCGAGATTGAACACGGCGGAACAGGGGCGGAATTCTCACTTCAGCTGGCGGCCGACGGCGGCGGCGTGGCGGTCTGGCGGCGACGCGCGAAGGCTCGATGATATCAGTAGTGCCACGGTCCGTTGCGCTCGCATCTGCCCTTGCTAAAGCCCAGGGCGGGACGCGGCGCGCGTCAGAAGGGGCTCCAATGACGACCAAGTGGGTATACACACTCGATGAAATCGATCAGGCCGAGGCGGCCGTGGATGGCGATTGGGATCGCGTCCGCGGACTGCTTGGCGGCAAGGGTGCGAACCTAGGCGAGATGAACCGACTGGGTGTGCCGGTCCCTCCCGGATTCACGATCACGACCGAGGCCTGCAACAGCTACCTCGCTCGCGGCCGGGAGCTTCCCGAAGGGCTTTGGGAGCAAGCATTGGCGGCGCTCCGCACCATGGAGCAGAAGACCGGGAAGCGCTTTGGAGATCCAGTCAACCCGCTGCTGGTGTCGTGCCGCTCCGGTGCGAAGTTTTCCATGCCGGGCATGATGGACACCGTCCTCGACATCGGGCTCAACGATGAAGTCACCGAGGGCATGATCAAGCTCACCGGCAACGAGCGCTTTGCGTACGATTCCTATCGGCGGCTGATTCAAATGTACGGCACGGTGGTCCTCGGCGTGCGCGACGAGCCCTTTGAAGACGTGCTCGCGCACCACCGCGAGCGCCGCGGCGTGACCAGCGATGCGGATCTGGACGGGGAAGACTTTCGTGCGGTCGTGGGCGAGTTCAAAGAAATCGTGAGACGTCATGCGCGCATCAACTTTCCGTCCAGCGCAGAAGAGCAGCTTCGAATGGCGATTCTGGCCGTGTTCGACAGTTGGAATGGGAAGCGCGCACGCGACTACCGCGAAGCAGCCAACATCGCGCACGACCTGGGGACGGGCGTCAACGTCATCACCATGGTGTATGGAAACCTCGGCGAAAGCTCGGCGACGGGCGTCGCCATGTCGCGAAACGCCACCACCGGGGAGAACGTGCTCGAAGGCGACTATCTGACGGATGCGCAAGGCGAAGACGTCGTCGCGGGAACGCGGCCGACGAAACCGCTCGAAGAGCTCAAGAGCGAGATGCCCAAGATCTACGCTGAGTTCGAGGAGATCGCGCGGCGGCTGGAGCGTCACTACCGCGACATGCAGGACATGGAGTTCACCGTCGAGCGCGACAAGCTTTGGATTCTCCAAACGCGCAACGGGAAGCGCACTGCACAGGCGGCCGTGCGAATCGCAGTCGAGCTGGCAAACGAAGAGCTGATCAGCCGAGAAGAGGCCGTGATGCGGGTCGCGCCCGAGCAGATCGAGTTCTTCCTCCATCCGCAGTTTTCGGCTGCAGCGAAGGCGGGGCACGCGGTCATCGCCAAGGGCTTGAACGTCTCGCCCGGTGCGGCGACCGGGGTGGTGGCGTTTGATCCCGATCTCGCGGAGCGTTGGGCCAAGGAGAACAAGCGTGCTATCGTGCTGGTCAGGCCCGAGACCAAACCCGACGACGTCCACGGGATGCTTGCAGCCAAGGGAATCCTGACATCGAGCGGCGGGAGAACCAGCCATGCTGCTCTCGTCGCCCGGCAGTTCGGCAAGCCGGCGGTCGTCGGTGCTTCGGGGCTCAGCATCGATCTCGGCAAACGGATCATGACGGTCGGTCAAGATGAGATTCGGGAAGGCGACTGGATTTCAATCGATGGGACGACGGGCGAGGTCTTTAGCGGACAGCTCGAGACCGTCGTCCCTGACATGGACGACGAGTGGCTTTCGCGTCTCATGGGCTGGGCCGATGAGTTTCGCCGGCTCGGGGTTCGGGCGAACGCAGACTACCCGGAAGACGCGGAGCGAGCACGGAAGTATGGCGCCGAGGGCATCGGCCTGTGCCGCACCGAGCACATGTTCTTCCAGCCAGACCGGCTTCCCACCGTCCAGTGGATGATCACGACCCGCTCACCCGGCGAACGTCGCGAGGCCGTCGACGCGCTCCTGCCGTTCCAGCGGGCCGACTTCGCAGGTCTCTTCAGGGCGATGGACGGGCTTCCCGTCATCATCCGGCTCATCGATCCGCCGCTCCACGAGTTCCTTCCGGGCTTCGAAGAGCTGTCGCGCGAGCTGACGGACCATCAGATTCGAATCACCAACGCGCGCAGCCTCGAAGAAGTCGAAGAAATTACCGCTAAGTTGATGGAAACAAAGGCGATGCTCGACAAGGTCGCGGCTCTGAAAGAGCAGAACCCGATGCTTGGTTTGCGAGGGGTGCGACTCGGCATTCTGATTCCGGAGCTCACCCGGATGCAGGTGAGGGCCGTCTTCGAGGCGGCCTGCGAGGTCACGCGTGAAGGTCACAAAGCGATTCCGGAAATCATGATTCCGCTCACGAGCCACGTGAACGAGCTGCGTCGCCAAAGGGAGGTGCTCGAGGCCGAGGCCAAGAAGGTGATGGAAGAGCAGGGTGTCGACGTGAAGTACCAGTTCGGCACCATGATTGAAGTGCCTCGTGCCGCGCTGACGGCTGATGAAATCGCTGAGTACGCCGAGTTCCTGTCCTTTGGGACCAACGACCTCACGCAGACCACGTTCGCGATGAGTCGTGACGACGCCGAGTCCGGCTTCCTCATGCGGTACCTCAGCGAGGGAATCCTTCCGGCGAATCCGTTCGCCACCCTCGATGAGGCGGGCGTCGGAAAGCTGATGCGGATGGCCGTCACCGAGGCGCGCAAGACCCGTCCCGAGATCGAAACCGGCGTCTGCGGCGAGCACGGTGGCGACCCGGCATCGATCGCCATCTGCGATCGCTTGGGCCTGGACTACGTGAGCTGCTCTCCATACCGCGTGCCGATCGCGAGACTCTCCGCCGCGCAGTCTGCGCTTAGGAATCGCGCCGAGAAGTAAGCCGTCCGCGGGCCCTCGACAAGAGCCTTCTAGCCGTAGTAGGCGATGGCCGTCAGGGTCGCGGCGTAGGCGATCAGCAGCACGATGGCGTCGGGTTCGAGCCGCCGGAAACGCGTCCGTTCCGATTCGCCGACGATGGCGGCCACTGCGATGGCCATGAGCAAGATCGCGCCGATCCCCGAGACGATTTGCGATTGGGAGACGGCAGCGAGGATCGGCCCCTCGGTGTACGCAATATCGGCGAAGAGGAGCACGCTCATGTTGGCGACGTTGCTGCCGAAGAGATTGCCGACCGCCATGTCGTAGGCGCCGATCCGTACCGACGCGATGGAGGCGATGAGCTCGGGTAGGGAGGTTGTGACCGCCAAGAGCGCAGCGCCTAAGAATGTTTGCGCAATGCCCGTCGAGTCTGCGATGACTTTGACACTGAGGGTGACCACGGGCGCCATGACCAGGATCACGAGGGCCGCCCCTGCAAAACGGGCCCAGAGGCTCCGGGTCGATCGCTCCGCGGCTTTCGCACTCCAGCCCGTGGGCTTCTGGACGGAGACCTTGGGCACCTCGAGTCCCGGCCGCGCCAGGAGCGGCATGCGGCGGAACCACGCGATCGATGCCACGTAGAGGCCGGCAATCAGAATCGGAGTGATGCCAACCCATCCGATGCGGATGGTCGTCTGCGTGAAGATGCTCAGCGCCACCATCGCGGTGAGCGCGATCGCCACGGCAGCCACGCGTGCATGGCCCAGCTCGACCGATGGCCAAACCCGTCCGCGGTAGAGCAGGTCGATGCACGCGAGGATTGCCATGTTCGCCATCGAAGAGCCAAACAGATCGCCAAGCGCGAGGTCCGGCGCCCCCGCTCTTGCGGCAGTCACTTCCGTCACCAGCTCCGGCAGCGAGGTCGCAAACGCCAGGAGCAGCGTCCCGACGAAAAGCCGACTCATCTTCGTCCGGTCCGCAATCTGGTCCGCATACCCAGCCAGCGAAGCCCCCGCCCGCACCAGCACAGCCGCACTCAGGACAAACACCACGATGGCCTGCCACAAATTCATCCAGCCTCTCTACCACGAAGTGGACACTCTCCGGGTACGCAAGACACCGAAGTTACACATCCTTTCAGGCAAAGATCGCAGCGGCCCAGAATACCCAAGTTGGAAGCCTAGTTTGCCGCGGGGCGAGACCGGCGCGGGCACCCCTCAGTTTGTCCCCCTTGCGCCCAGGCGAAGGGTTGAGTAGGTGCAGGCCAACGAGGACGCGTAGCTCAGCTGGATAGAGCGCTCCCCTCCGGAGGGAGAAGTCGTGGGTTCGAATCCCTCCGTGTCCGCCGGGAATCCTGGGATGAAATCGCAGCCCGGGCTTCCCAGGTTTGATCGGTGCCGGGGTCTGTGCTGTACAGAGCTACCCAGGTTGGCGGCTTTCGGCAACCCGCCGGCGTCCGCCGGTCCGGGGATCATGCAGCAAATCGGTGACGGCGCGCAAAGACCGCCAACCACGGTGCGGTTGTAGCTAGTTGAGATCAGGCAAGGTCGAAGCGGTCGAGATTCATCACCTTGTCCCACGCGGCCACGAAGTCACGCACGAACTTCTCCTTCGCGTCGTCGCACGCATAGACTTCGGCGAGGGCTCGAAGCTGGGAGTGTGAACCGAAGACCAGATCGACGCGTGTGCCGGTCCACTTGAGCTCGCCCGTTGCGGGGTTGCGCCCCTCAAATACGTCTTCGGACGCGGCGGACGTCTGCCACTTCGTGTTCATGTCGAGCAGGTTTGTGAAGAAATCGTTCGTCAAGGTCTCGGGCCGGTCGGTGAAGACGCCGTGTTTGGACTGGCCGACGTTTGTGTTCAGGACGCGCAAGCCGCCGAGGAGAACCGTCATTTCAGGCGCCGTCAGCGTCAGCAGTTGTGCCCGATCCACCAGCAACTCCTCAGCCGATCGGCTGTGTCCCCGGCCGGCGTAGTTGCGGAACCCGTCTGCGGTCGGCTCCAGCACCGCGAACGATTCGACGTCGGTTTGCTCCGGCGACGCATCCGTGCGGCCTGGCGTAAAGGGAACCTGTACGTGGTGCCCAGCGTTCTTCGCCGCATGCTCGATGCCTGCGGACCCACCCAGCACGATCAGGTCGGCAAGCGAGACCTTCTTGCCGCTGGGCTGCGAGCCATTGAAGTCTGCCTGGATCTGCTCCAGGGTCTGCAGCACCGTCGCCAGTTGGGCCGGCTGGTTGACCTCCCAGTCCTTCTGCGGTGCGAGACGAATACGCGCCCCATTCGCCCCACCGCGCTTGTCGCTGCCGCGAAACGTCGAAGCCGACGCCCAGGCGGTCGAGACCAGCTTGGCGATGGACAGGCCGGAAGCGAGGATCTTGCCCTTGAGCGCGGCGATGTCTTGCTCACCGATCAACTCATGCGTGACCGCAGGAACGGGGTCCTGCCACAGCAGCTCCGCCTTCGGAACCTCCGGACCGAGGTACCGCGATACCGGCCCCATGTCGCGATGCGTGAGCTTGAACCACGCGCGGGCGAAGGCATCCGCAAGCTCGTCCGGGTTCTCGTGGAAGCGCTTCGAGATCGGGGCGTAGATCGGGTCCACCTTGAGGGCGATGTCCGTCGTGGCCATCATGGGGGCCTTCCTCTTCGCCGGGTCGTGCGCATCCGGCACGTTGCCCGCCGCAGATGCATCCTTCGGTGTCCACTGGTGCGCACCCGCAGGGCTCTTCGAGAGCTCCCACTCGTAGTTGAAGAGGTTGTCGAAGTAACCATTGTCCCATGTCACCGGGTGGCTGGTCCACGCGCCCTCCAACCCGCTGCTGATCGTGTCGCCACCCTTGCCGCTACCAAAGCTGCTGGCCCAGCCGAGGCCTTGTGCCTCGATGCTGGCACCCTCGGGTTCTCGACCGACGTACTGGCCCGGATTGGCAGCGCCATGGCATTTGCCGAACGTGTGTCCGCCGGCAATGAGCGCAACCGTCTCGTAGTCATTCATGGCCATCCGAGCGAACGTTTCTCGAATGTCTTTGGCTGAAGCGAGCGGATCCGGCTTGCCGTTTGGCCCCTCCGGATTGACATAGATCAGACCCATTTGAACGGCGCCGAGAGGATTCGCAAGCTCGCGATCACCGCTGTAGCGCTCGTCTCCAAGCCAAGTCGTCTCGGGACCCCAGTAGATGTCCTCTTCGGGTTCCCAAACGTCCTCGCGGCCGCCGCCGAAACCGAAGGTCTCGAGCCCCATCGACTCGATGGCACAGTTGCCCGCGAGGATGATCAGGTCGGCCCACGAAATCTTGCGTCCGTACTTCTGCTTGATCGGCCAGAGCAACCTACGCGCCTTGTCGAGGTTCACGTTGTCGGGCCAACTGTTGAGGGGTGCAAAGCGCTGGGCGCCAGAGGATGAACCACCTCGGCCGTCGCTGATGCGGTACGTGCCTGCGCTGTGCCACGCCATGCGAATGAAGAACGGTCCGTAGTGGCCCCAGTCGGCCGGCCACCAGTCCTGGGAGCTCGTCATCAGTGCTTCGATGTCCTTCTTCAGGGCATCGAGGTCCACGCTTTTGAACTCTTTGGCGTAGTTGAACTCGGCGCCCATGGGATCGGACACAGGCGAGCTCTGGTGGAGAAGCTTCAAGCTCAGCTGATTTGGCCACCAGTGTTTGTTCGAGAACGAAGCACCGGCCATCTGTCGATGAGGCCCGTGCATCACGGGGCATGTATGATCGATGTCCATACGGTCTCCTAACTATCCTGTATTGGGCTGAGCCTGGCAGAGTCAAAGGTTCTTTCTGCGCTGGGAGCAAGTCGACATCACATCTGGCATCGCGCAATTTGATTTCCTGAATGCGCCCAATGGGCTAGGAGGTCCGTTCGCTCTCCGGAGTGAGAAGTCGTGGGTTCGAATCCCTCCGTGTCCGCCATTCGTACTATCAACCTTTGGAATTGCGCATGAAGCCGTCATTTGAGCTCACCATCGATGCGCTCGACGTCGTAGACGAGCTCCCGGGCACGTGGACCGACGAGAAGTATCGCGAAATTTTGACGCGTCTCGAGATTCCCGATGTTGGCGACCTGCCGCCCGAGGAACTCGCCGAGATGTGCATCATGGCGCTGCAGGACCTCGAGCCGCTCGAAGCTTCCGAGCTCACACTCGATGTTTGCCTCCACGGGATGCTCAAAGATGGCCAGATTCGAAACGCGGCCCATGAGCTTCGAGACGAAGCCCTCTGGGAGAACTATCCGGATCTCAAGGCGCACGAGCCGCTCTTTCGAGGGGCCTGGCTCGTATCGAAAGCGTTCCCACAGGATTTCCCGACCCCGACGATCGCCCGGGTCGACCTCCGCCTGGCGCCGCTCAACGAGCCTGCGCGCAAGCGGCTCTCAGGGGCGCTGAGCGAAGCCACCGTCCTTCGACTGTTGGCTGGGGCCATGGACTCCTCGAGTATCTTGATGCGCATGTTTGGGGACCAAGTAAACGGCGCGGCCTTCCCGGAGGCAGAGTCGCTCCTTTGGACGCTCGAACAAGCCTCTGACAGCGGTGCTGGGGTCGGGCTCCGCATTCATGCGAGCCGATACATCCTCCGGGGTCTGCCCGACGAAGGCACCTTTGAAGTGCACCTTGCCGCCACCGCTTGAAGGGCAGGGGACCATGCCGGCCTAGCCAGAGTGAGACCCGCCTGACGCAAGGCTCGCTGGCTTCGTGAAGGGCACCCGGGCCGGGCGAATCCATTCGTAAAACGCTCCGTGACTCAGTTCAGCCCATTTGCTAGCGTCCGCCATGGCAAGCAGCACCCCAGCAGGCGACAAGGCCCGCGTCGTCGTCAGGCAACTCAAGAAGTCCGACTTCCGCGCGGTCCAGCATATCCATCACGGCGCCTACCCGAATCTGGAGTCGTGGGATCTCCATCAGTTCGTGAGCCAGCTCGATCTATTTGCCGAGGGACAGCTCTGCGTCGAGGTCGATGGTCGCGTCGTCGCCACCTCCAGCTCGCTCATCGTCAACCTGCACGATTTAGCGGACAACCACACGTACCAAGACGTCTGCGAAGGCGGCATGATCCGGACCCACGACCCCGACGGCGACACGCTCTATGGAATCGACATCGCCGTCGATCCGGACTTCCGAGGGCAGCGTTTTGCACGCCGTATCTACGACGAACGGAAAGTGCTCGCCCAGCGGCTCAACCTGCGCGGCATCGTGTTTGGGGGCCGGATGCCGCGGTACAGTCGCTACGCCAGCGAGATGTCGTCCCAGGAGTATCTCGCCAAGGTCTTGCGAAAAGAGATCCGCGACCCGGTGATCCTCGCTCAGATCGCCAACGGCTTCGTTGCACGGGAAGTGATCGAGAACTACCTGCCGAGCGATACGGAGTCGAGTGGGCATGCGGTGCTCATGGAGTGGCGGAACCCCTCGTTCGTCCCGCCCGATCCAAGGCGTAGAGCCGCAGGCTCGATGCGCGTTGCTGCGGTCCAATACCAGATGCGCAGGGTCACGAGCTTCGAGGACTTCGCGACACAATGTGAGTTCTTCATCGACTCCGCGGCCGACTATCGAGTGGATTTCCTGCTCTTTCCCGAGCTCCTGACGACGCAGCTCCTCGCACTCGTCGACAAGTCGAGCCCGGCGGTGTCCGCGCGCGCGCTTGATGCATTCACCGAACAGTACACCGCGTTCTTTGCCGACATGGCGATCCAGTACAACATCAACATCATTGCGGGGACCCACCTCGCGGTTGAAAAGAAGCGCCTCTACAACATCGCGTATCTCTTCCATCGCGATGGTCGCATCGACAAACAGTACAAGACGCACATCACCCCTTCAGAGGCTCGCTGGTGGGGGCTCACGGCGGGTCGCGAGCTCGAGGTGTTCGAGACCGACCGAGGCAAAATCGCCATTGCGATCTGCTACGATGTCGAGTTCCCGGAAGTGGTGCGCATCAGCAAGGCCAAGGGCGCGGACGTGTTGTTCGTTCCCTACAACACCGACATTCGTTCCGGTCATGTGCGGGTACGTGCATGCGCCCATGCGCGCGCGATCGAGAATCACATGTATGTCGTCATGGCGGGGGCCGTCGGCAATTTGCCCCAAGTCGAAGGTGCCGATATCCACTACGGTCAGGCGTCGATCCTCACTCCGTCCGACATTCCCTTCGCTCGGGATGGCATCGCTTCAGAAGCAACGCCGAACGTAGAAACGATGATCGTCCATGATCTGGATCTCGCGCTTCTGCGTCGCACGGAAGGGACAGGCACGGTGCGAACCTGGCCAGACCGCCGCAAGGATCTCTACGCCGTACTTCACAAAACGGGTCGCAAAACCGAGCGGCACTAACGCCGAGGACGAGGCGAGCCCCTGTTTCAGGAGCAGGATTCAGTACCGGGAGCGCGTGATCGCTCAACGACGACCAGTGCCTCCACGTCGCGGCCGGATCGCGCCCCAGCCGCCGTATTCGTCGTCATCCGATTCCTCATCCTCAGACAAGTCCACGTCGTCGAGCTCTTTCTCGATCAGGTCATCGAAGTCTTCGTGCCAGTCCTCCAGGCTTCGCGTTGCGGCTGGACCCTCGGTTTCGGCCCAAGGGTCCTCCGCAAACCAGTCCAGCTCGCTGCGGTGGCGGCGGATCCGGCCGCCCTTCCTTCTCTCGCGGTGCGTTCGCATCGTAGACCTCGCTTTCTCACGGGGAACCCCCCACTCGAAATCCGGAAGCACGTTTCATGCCACTGCGAATCACCCCATCCTTTGGGCGCAGCGGGGCCTGGCGCGACGTCAATCCATCAGCCCGAATGGGCTTGATTGCGGTCGTTGATTTCGCCGAGCTCTCGAACCGAGCGGTACCCTTCGCCCCATCGAGCAAAGCACTCCACCGCCGTGGCTGTCGCCAAGTCGACGAGCGGCCATAGGGGCTGTTCGACGAGCTCGACAACTCCAAGGGCCGCCTTGACTTGCTCGTCCCAGACGAGGCACAGCCGGTCGAGATCCGCAGCCTGCACCTTTCCGCGGCAAGGGCCCCGTGAGCACCGGAGCTTCATCGGCTCTCGCAGGTTGAACATCCCGTATTCGTCGGTGATTTGTTCACCCGCTTCGATGTCGCGGATCGCGATCTCGAATCCATAGGCCGTACTCATGGTGTTGCACTGGCAGCAATGGTTTACGTACTTGGCGTGGTCCCAGCTCATGATTCGCACGCCCCGCGAGTCGATGTAGGAGTAGCGCTCGATCGGTTCGCGCAAGGCCTGCTCCTCCAGCCTGGGGTCGTCGGGGAAAACCTCGACTTCGAGCGAGTCCCACACGTAGGTGATGGTCCCCTTCGGCAAGCGAGAGGTTGCAAACACCCCATAGCCCAGCTCGGCGTCGATATGTCGGAGCTCAGTGGACGGATGAATCATGATTGTGGCTCACAAAAAAAAATGACCTGGAATCCCTTCGATGAATCGTCGAATCGTCGCGCGGACATGCACAATCGATACCAAATTCGGAACGACGTTTGGGTCGGTGGAAATGCAGAGTCTGGCGGACTCAGAGTGCAAGATTTGCTCTCCTCCTGAGTGCAAATCTTGCACTCACCGTCTTCCCTGGAAGGGTCCGAAGTCTGCGACTTCGTTTGGTTGGCATTGTTTTCGGCCGGCCGGTAGGCTCACGGTAGAAGCCGGAGGAAATCCATGAGTCGGAAAGCAACTCTCGATTACGACGACGAGCGCTATGCCATGCCCATCGTCGAAGGAACGTACGGCGAGCGGGCGTTCGATATCCGAAGCCTTCGTAAGGATACCGGTCTCATCACCCTCGATTCCGGCTACATGAACACAGGCTCGACGACGAGCGAAATCACTTACATCAGCGGCGAAGAAGGCATCCTCTTGTACCGCGGCTACCCGATCGAGCAACTGGCCGAGGCCTCGACGTTCGTCGAGACGAGCTACCTGCTCATCTACGGCGAGCTTCCAACGCCGACGCAGCTGGAAGCGTTCTCAGAGCTGCTCACCTATCACAGCATGTTGCATGAAGACATGCGTCATCTCTTCGACGGATTCCCCTCGAACGCACATCCGATGGCCATCCTCTCCTCGATGGTGAGCGCGCTGTCGGCGTACTATCCCGACAGCCTGACCCCCGACACGGAGAACGAGCACCACATCGCGCGCGTTCTGTCGAAAGTCCGAACCATTGCGGCGTTCAGCTTTCAGAAGCAGCAAGGGAGGCCCCTGGCCTACCCACGAAATGATCTGCGGTACTGTGCAAACTTCCTTCACATGATGTTCTCGCATCCTGCCGAACGTCGCTACGAGCCGGACCCCGCGCTCGTGAAGGCCCTGAACGTTTTGCTGATCTTGCACGCGGATCACGAACAGAACTGCTCGACCTCGACGGTGCGCTTGGTGGGCTCGAGTCGCGCAAACCTCTATGCGGCGATCAGTGCCGGCATCTCCGCTTTGTGGGGGCCGCTTCACGGCGGCGCCAACCAGGCTGTGATCGAGATGCTCGAGGAAATCCGGGCCGAGGGTGGTGACTGCACTTCGTTCGTGCGACAGGTCAAAAACCGAGAGCGCCGGCTCATGGGGTTCGGCCACCGCGTCTACAAGAACTTCGACCCTCGCGCGTCGATCCTCAAGACCTATGCGGATGGTTTATTGAGCCATCTCAACATCGACGATGAGCTCTTCCACATCGCTCGCCAGCTCGAAGCGGTGGCCCTGTCGGACGAGTTCTTCATCGAGCGCCAACTGTATCCGAATGTCGATTTCTACAGCGGCATCCTCTATCGCGCGATGGGCATCCCGACGGAGATGTTCACCGTCCTATTTGCGATCGGTCGTATCCCAGGATGGATCGCCCACTGGAAAGAAATGATGGAGGATCCGGAGCTGCGCATTGGCCGGCCCCGTCAAATCTATATCGGGGCCAAGCGCCGCGACTACGTCGCGATCGAACAGAGGCCGGCCAGCGAGGATAGGAGTCAAAATCCGCAGCCATAACCGAAGCTGGTGACATTCACGCTCTCGTTCAAACACGAGGCGCTCGTACAAGCGCCCGCGAATCACTTCACGCTCACGACCCGCCAGGAGGTTCGATACCAGTGAGGTGGGCGACGAGCTTGCGTATCGCGGCGGTGGCGGCGGTCTGTTCACGGCGGGAAGCGTCCTGCTCCATTTCCTGCCTCAGAGTTTCTAGCTCGGCTTTTTGCTGAGCGCCGAGCTCCTTTTGCAGGGTCGTTCTTGTGGTGCTCACGTACGGGTTATCGATACCGGAGATCTCCTGGAGGGTGCGCCAGAGGTGGAGGCGTTCCGAGCACTGGAAGGCAAGCCTCGTCGAAACGACTTTGCGATCGATGCTGCCATCGTTGCCGGGGAGCCAGATGAAGGGCAGCTTCCCGAGGCGCTGCCGTCGCGTGAGGTTTAGGTACTCGGTCAACGAGACCAGATTGTCGGCGATTGCAGGCGGGTCGCTGAGCTCTGAAGCGAACTCCGATTCGGAGGCAGCGAAGTGGGCAAAGGTGAAAGGCTCTTCGACTTCGATGGTTTGCCCTTGCGAGTCACGAGCGGAGAGCGTGTCGGTCGTCCAAAGCGTTTCGGGCGATGGATTGGAGGAGAGGTCGAAGCACAGGACGAATCGGCTATCGCGATCTGGGTCGTAGGTGCACATCGGAAAGGCCCGGGCGCGGACGGCGCGTTCGGAGCGCTTCTCAAAAGCGGCCTGGTCTTCGTCACCCCGCTTCGAGAGGACCGAAATCACGCCGGGACGCGGGGCGGTGAGGCCCTCGAACAGCTGGCGTTCAAAACCGGGCGCTGCCACGCAGGTCTGGACGAAGTATACACCGCGCATCGCCAGCGGCAGCGTTTCCATGGTCATCGTGGACGGCACGGCGCCGTCGACCGAAGCGGAGTGCACGTCGCGCAAGCTCGAGCGGAGAGCTGCGACCTTGAGCGGCATTCCGCTTTGGAGTAGCGACATCACCTTGCCCAACTGCGCGCCCCGTCCGCCATCTAGGCGCGCCATCACGAGAAATGGAGGGCACGAACGAAGCTCCGCTGGGCCGAGCTGGCGCCAGGTGAAATCAGCAAAGACTGCGTCGTGGATCTCAGAGTCGTACTTGCCGTGGACCTCGAGTTGGGCGATGCGCAAGGTTCGAAAAACCCGCGCGATTCGATCAAAATGCTCCTCGGCGCGCTCCAGGATTTCACGCTCCTGGTTCTCGATCTCCATAGAGACGGAACCGAGTGGGTCCTTCGACCAGGCCTCCTTCATTTCGCGGAGCGCTTCGATGAGCTGCTCGACGCGCTGGAGCCGGTTCGACGTCATCGCACGCGAGCGCCTGCTGTCGCCGAGCACGCGCGACAAGGAACCGATGTCCATGTTGGTCGCCGCAAGGGGCCCAAGCGCGCGCTCGAGCTGCTCGGGATCGTGCCCATGACGATGATACTCGTCGAGACGGACGAGCGCCGTCAGCTCGCCGATGCTCTCCTCAAAAGCGTCCACCAGGGCGGCGCTGGTCTGATGCAAGACATCTTCGATGGACTGGTGGATCTGCTCTTTCATGACGGACACAGGGATTAGCCGACGGTGTAACGGTCCATCGCGGCGTCGAGGCGCTGCAGGAAGGTCCGATGATCGGGCCGCTCCTGGCGTTGCCATCGAATCTCCTCATAGGAAGGGACATCGGGGTTTTGATAAACGAGACCCATTGGGCAAGGGTCTACCGAAACCGCGACGCGTTGAGCCTCGTTGATGTCGCGATGGTCGTGCGCCTGAACGGGGCCCCGCGCGAGGAGCGAAGGGTGCACGGGGATGCCGTCTTCGTGGTCGAGAAACACAACCGGGAAGTGGACCCCGCCCTCGCCAAACGCTTTGGGCATGAATACCGGGCAGCGCTGGAGGATACGGACAAAGGAAAGACCGTGATGCTCCCAAGCCTTTTCGATGGTCTCGTCGAGGTGCGCGGGCAGCCAGGTAGCCGTTTGGGCGAGGAAGGAAACGTTGGTCATTCCCATCACCGCGCTCAGAGGGTTCAACGGTTTGAGGTACGTGCCCCGCGGCGTGGTGTTGGTTTTCCATCCGTCCGGGGTCGTCGGTGAAACCTGCATCTTGGTGAGCGCATACACCTCGTTGTCGAGCACCAGCACGACCGCGTTGATGTTGTATCGAATCGCATGCAGCCAATGGTTGCCACCGATGCTGAAACAGTCGCCGTCGCCCATGATGACGATGACCGGAATCTCCGGACGCGAGAGGCGCACGCCCGTGGCGATCGGCAAAGCGCGCCCATGGATGCCGTGAAATCCGTAAGTCTTGAGATAGTGCGGTAGGCGGCTCGAACATCCGATGCCGGAGACCGAGACGACATTTTCCGGATCGAGGTTGTGCTTGCGCAGCACGCGCTGTAGCCCTGCGAGCACGCCATGGTCGCCGCATCCACTGCACCAGCGAGGTCGCTCGGCTTCATAGTCGTCGAGGGTGTGCGCTTCACTCGTGTGGCTCTCGATGAGGCATAACTCCGTAAGCGTAGACATCGTCAGTGGACTCCCTTGAGTGCGGCGAGCGTCGGAGCCGGAGTCGGGATTTCCGCTCGATCGCCTAGGATACGCTTGATTTCGTCGAGGATTTCTACCGGCATGTACGGGCGGCCGGGGACCCGCGCAATGCAGTCGATGTCCTGCAGGGTGGCGGCCCGCAGGATCCAGGCCAACTGGCCGTAGCGGCGATTCTCTTTTGTAATCAGCGGGTCATTCCAGTCGTCGCTGTAGTTGAGCTCCACCGTGATGATCTGGCGAAACGCCGCGAAGATCTCATGCAGACCCGGGGGCAGGGGACTGAGGAACTGAATGTGGAGCGAAGAAACCGAGAGGCCTTCGCTGCGCGCCGTGTCGACGGCTTCTTCGATTGCGCCTCGGGTGCTGCCCCAACCCACGAGGAGGAGGTCGCCTTCGGGCGCACCGTGCACGCTTGGCGGGTTCAGGGTCTGTTGCAACGCGGCGAGCTTCCGGCTTCGCATGGCGTGGCCGCGTTGGTTGCGCTCGGCGTCGTAGCAGGCCTTCCCATTGCGATCGTGGTTGAGCGAGGTCGTCACGCCCATGCCACCGGGCTGCCCGGGAATCAGGCGCTGCGAAAGGCCCGTCGTCGGATCCCAGTCATAGGGCAGGGCTCCCGGCGTCACTGGGCTGAGGTCGATCGGAGGACGCCGTGGCGTTTGGGAAACATCGGGGCGATCGAAGAGCTGCTGGCCTGTCGCGAGGTTTGCATCGGACAGGACGATGACGAGCATCCGGAATTCTTCGGCGATCTTTCGCGCGATCGACAGGATGTAATAGCACTCTTCGATAGTGCTCGGTGCGATCACGACTTTGGGCGCGTCGCCTGGAGCGCCGTATATCGCATGAAGCAAATCCGACTGCTCGATTTTGGTCGGCAGGCCGGTGCTGGGTCCACCCCGTTGCACGTCGACGATGACGAGCGGTGTCTCGGTCATCACGGCCAAGCCCTGGAACTCGGTCTTCAAGGCCATGCCCGGCCCCGATGTGATCGTCAGCGCGGTCTTTCCGGCGTACGAGGCCCCGAGCGCCACTCCGATGGCGGCGATCTCGTCTTCGGCCTGATGCACGAAGCCGCCAAAATCTTCGAAGATTTCGGACAGGGCGTGCGAAGCGGAGGTTGCCGGTGTGATCGGATACATCGAACAGATTTCGAATCCCGCCGAAACGGCGCCAAGCGCGAGCGCGGTGTTTCCGTTCATCGCCACTTTGGCAACGTCGGTTGGATGTGCCTCGATTTCGAAGCATCGATCCAAGTGCGCAATTCCGTAGTCATGACCGGCGGCTGCAAGCCTCACCGCCAGCTCGATCACCTCGCGGTTCTTTGCCTTGAAGATCTCGCGAATCACATCGTCGAGCAGGTCCAGGTCTTTGCTGTAGAGAGCACACAAAATGCCAACCGCAAACATGTTCTTGCCCTGTTGTGCATCTGCGGCGTGGCGGAGGGTTTCCCTTTCGAGCGGGACCTCGATGATGGTTGCCCCGCGCGAACGAAACTCGTCGAGCACCTTGCGGTAGGACCGGCGATACTGCTCGTCGTCATGCGTTGCCCACTGATCGTCGATCAGCACGAGGACGTCGTCGGCGAGGCTTCCTGCTTCGAGGCGCGAGAGTAGGGCCATTTCGTTGAAGGCCAGCACCACATCTGCGCGGTTGCCCGCGTTGGTGACCCGCGCGCGCTCGGCCAAGCGAATGCGGTTGCCACTCGCGCTTCCAGTCGTGTGCGGCGGAGGCCGGATTTCGGAGGGGATGATCTCCACGGTCCAAAGGCCGTTGCCTGATTTCGCGCAGAGCTGGGCAAACGCAATGGCTGCTTTTTGAGCACCTTCGCCGGCGTCGCTGACGATTTCGACGGTGTGCTCTGGGAGACGAACGCGACGGGCAACGCTCATGGGATCTTCCTTCGAGTCAGCGAGGTCTATCATGACCCCTCCGGGCGGGCCAATGCCTCGCCATAGGAGGGGGGAGCATGGCCGATCCCCATCCGCGATCAATCAGAGTCCCTTCTCGCCAGACGATGATTGCGATGACCCGCTCGACCATGAACGCGGAATCGTGGCGAATCTATGCGATTTGGGTGGGCATATCAGCTCCGCTACACTGAGGGGCATGGCGGACTTCGGTGGGGCTCGACGGTTTCGTATGCAGACGGCGCAGTGTGCTGGCCTTGCGATACTTCTCTCAATCTTCATGGGCTGTGGCGGCTCGAGCCCTGGCGGTGGGAGCGGAAACGCTGGCGTCGGGGGAGGCGGAGGCGTGGGCGGCAACCCAGAGTGCACGACGAGCAACCAGTGTGTAGCCCCCGAAGTCTGCGCACCGGTCACTCAGACCTGCGTGCCCGCCAGCGTTCCATGTACGAGCCAAGCTGAATGCACTGGTGGAACCTACTGCGAGGCAACGGCGGAGCTCTGCCTGCCGTCGTCCGTGGGTACTCCGTGCGCGGGCCACGACAACTGCGATGGAGAGTGTCTCAACGGGTTTTGCGGCTGCAGCGGCGTCGCGCATGAACGTCAGCTCGAAGGCAGCCCCCTCGACATCTACCTCGTCCTCGATCGAACGGGCAGCATGGGCACCGACTGCGCCTACGTTGCGGGGAGCTCGCCGCCCGTCAGCTCGAAGGCATGCTTCGCCACCTACGCGCTTGCCGACTATCTCGTCGAGGTCTCCCCTGCCGTGGACACGAGCTTGGCATTCAACGTCATGTCGCTTTCCAACGATTGCACGGGCTCGAGCTATGACCCCGCGCTGATTGCGAAGACCTCGCTGCCGGTCGCGTCAAACAGCACCCTCGTTCAACGCATCAGCGATGAAGATTTCAGTGGTGGATTCGGTACCCGCATCGAGGGTGCGCTTCGGGGTATCGCCAACTACACGGACCGCAACCAGACCGCGGGACGGGAGATGATCGGCGTGCTCATCACCGACGGCGACGCGACCAATTGCGATACCAACAACTCCAACCTCGCCGGGATCATCGCAGACCACCTCACGAATACGGGCCTGCGGACCTTCATCATCGGGATGGACGGGGCGAGCGAGTCTAAGCTCGAAGAGCTCGCCATCGCCGGGGGCGCCGACCCGCACGACGACTTCTGTGGCGGCATCGCTGCCCCTTGTCACTATTGGAACGTAGGCAACGGCTCGGGCGATGTGCTGGCCAACGCCTTGCAGGCCATCTCCCAGCAGGCAGTGCCGCTACCTTGCGAAATCGACGTGACCGGCCTCACCGCACCTGTGGGGGAGGAGCTCGACTACCGTCGGGTCAACGTGACGCTGACCCAGGACGGGACCGTCACGACGATACCGCAGGTCGGTAGCGCCGGTGACTGTCCCTCCGATCAGCCGGCCTGGTCCTATGACGTCCCGAGCGCGCCGACCAAGATCATCCTTTGCGAAAACGCATGCGATGAGGTGGGCGCGGCTGGTGACGGCGCGGAGCTCAACGTCGTCGCGGGATGCACAGCCACGATCGTCGTCCAATGAGCTAGGGCATCGGGGTGCGCGGCGCGGCCCAGGCGATCGCGGGAACGAGGCCTCCGTAGTAAAGAACGTTCGGGATCAGCCGCAGCAGGAATCCAACGTCCGCGCCGGTCGTCAAAATGATCGCGTCGGCCGCGGCCCACAGGGCGTAGTATGCGATGACGAACCTGGTCACACGGCGCGTCCACCGAAGCGCACGGCTTCGGCGAGGAAGATACACCTGGGCCAAGCCAACCGACAGCAAGACGAATAGCGTCTCGTAGACGAAGAACAGGATGCGAGGCTCATTCGAGCCCAACCCGAACACGAAGAGCTGCGACGCCAGTGGCACGAGCAGCGTCCAGGCAGACGCTCGCATCCACGCACCTGCGCTCGCGGCAAGGGTCCCGTCGGGCCTCGCGCTTTCGATGAACAGGAAGAAACGAAAATCACCGAGGAGAACGAAGGCCATCGGCACGAACGAGGCTGCTGTGCCGGTCAGCGGGCCCATGCCAGGAACATCGTTGGTGGTCAGCCAGGCATCGAGAAGCGAAATGGTCGTAAGCGCGATGCAATACCTACGCACCGTGACGGACAGGGCGGGGCCCGACAGCGCCAATAGCAGCCCGAGGATCGCGGCCGCCCAAAGGAGCAGCGGATGCTGAATGAGTGAATCGTAGAACTCGGGGTAGCTCATGGCGCGCTGGGCTCGACTTTGTGGGACGCCATCGCGCCGAGATAGGCGACGATCTCATCGATGATCTGCGCACGGTCGGGCAAGTCGGGATTGAGCGGTGGCATCCGCGGCGCGTGGCGCATGAGGGTCGGATCATCGATCCACTTGTGGAGCCACTCGTCGGTCATGTACTCGGTCGGATTGGCGGGGTAGTTCAGCTCCGGACCTATCGCGCCACCGTGGCCGTTGATCGTGTGACACTTCGAGCAGTGAGCGACAAAGGCGTCGAACCCTGCCAGAACTTCGGCCGCCGAATTGGACGGGGGCGCCATGTCTCGAAAGCGTGAACGAAACGACACGAGGTCGATTCGGACGACCTGGTAGGGCCAACCGTAGTCGCCCTCGATGCGTACACGGGCATTGTCCAGGTTCTCCCAAATTACGTAGAACGGGCTCAGCGGGATCCGCCGTCTCGTGCCCTGCTGGTCTTTGAGGATCGTGAACCCTGCGTCGCCGGGCCGATCAAGGGCCAGAAACGCATGGTGATCCAAGACACGTCGCACGGGAATCGTAGGCTCGTAGCCGTCGAGACAGTGGAAAAGAATGGCTTCATGCGTTCGCCAAGAGGGCCCGTACGCTTCGTCGAGGACCCGCTCGAGCGGAACTGCGGTGAACATGACCTTGGCATGCTCATAGGGCTCGAACACCTCGACGCGGAGAGGCTTCAACTCGTTCTTCAGCTCTTCGACGGTCAGCGACTTCACCGGCTTCGACTCGAGCAGAAAAGCGAGAGAGCGCGCGCCGGGATCGTCGGCGGGGGCCGTTTCATCCTCGGCGGACTTGCCGTCAGGCACTGGACCCAGGTCGCCGCGGCTACAACCAAGCAGGCTGCAGGCTCCGAATGCGATCGCAAGGAACACCCTGGCTGCCGGGCCACTCGACTTTCTGATTTTCACCAGGCTCTCATCGCGCCGATGGGCAAACCTCATCCACCCTGGTCGCTGAAGCATCCGAGTGCGATCTCGGTGCGCGTGACCGAGGCGGCGCTTTGGGGGCCGCGACTCAGCATACAGAGGTGCCGCGCCTCCGATTGCACCAGAACGCCTCGCGCATGGCCCGATTGCATCATCTCCTGAGCGATGTCTCGCACGAGGTCTTCCTGAATCTGGAAACGGCGCGCGTACGCCTCGACCAGGCGGGGCAGCTTGCCGAGCCCGAGAATGCGATCTCCAGGGACGTAGCGAATGCTGACGTGCCCAAAGAAGGGAAGGAAGTGGTGCGCGCAGATCGAATAGAACGCGATGTCTCGAACCTCCACCGTGCTTCGCGGCTCGCCCGGGCCGACCATTCGCGTCGTTTTGAGAATCGTCGACGGGTCGATCTCGTAGCCGTTCAACAGCTCTTTGTAGCAACGGGCGATGCGGTCCTCGGCCTCGGGGCTGTCGAACCAGCCCAAGGCCCGCGGGTCGTCGGTGATGTGTTCGGTCAGCCAGTCTGTGATTTTCAAGCCGTTCTCCTAAGCGTGCGTTCGAGCCAAGACCAAAGTCCGATGCGATCGAGAAAAGGGTTCAACCAGCCCGTGCTGATGCAGTAGCCCGAATCGTGGGGTGCCCGATGATGGCACGCATGCTCGTCCGGGCGCAAAGCGAGACCTACATGCTGAAGGAATTGCGCCAGCCTCGGAGCGCGTGACATGTGCGCCCATTTGTGGACCTGATTCGCCCAGGACCCGACGGCGGCCATCGTCCAAACGACCGCCACGGCAGCGGCGCCAAGTCCGGACTGAACGCAGGGCGCCAAGAAGGCCAGCACCGCGAGGGCGAGCGCGGAGAAGAAGCACGGCTCACCGTTCGTCTCGACCCAGTCGTGCGCGACCATCTGCTTCGGGTCGACGTGGTGCTCCCGAAAGGCGCGGATCAGGAGCGGGCCTACGACCGGGGTGGCGGCGTCTCCGAACCGGTCGCAGGCCCAGTGGACGACTCCGCTCAGCAAATCGATCGTCGCCACGCCGAGGGGGAGGGCGATCAGGACGGCAAGCCACCATCCATCGACCACGAAGCGCGCGACGATCGCGCCCACCCAAACAGTCAAGGTGATCGAAGCCAGGATCGATGAGGCCAAGACCGCGCGTCGTGTTCGTTGCAGCATGCCGGGTGGAACTCTAGAGCCGGTCCTGCTTGAACGCCATGCGGACTGGCACCCGAACGCGATTCGAGCTCCCTGGTCAGAGGCTGGCGCTCGTGTCGCCGCCGCAGAGTCATAACCAGCCCTTGCGTCGGAAGAAGTAAAGCATCGCCACCGCGACCGCGACCAGCACGCCCCAAAAATAGAAATAGCTGTACTTGAAGTGTAGCTCGGGGAGGTACTCGAAGTTCGTTCCGTAGATGCCGGCGATGAAGGTCAGCGGGATGAAGATCGCGGCGAAAATCGTGAGGACTTTCATGATGTCGTTCATGCGATTGGCTACGAGCGAATTGTAGATGTTGAGCTGATCGGAAAGCATGTCGCGGTAGGTGTCGATGGCCTCCGAAGCGCCAGAGACGATGTCTAGGAGGTCCTTGAGGAACGGACGCGTTTGCTCCCGAATGAGGTCGCTGTCGAGCTTCGAGAGCATGGTGATGGCTTCACGGGCCGGTCGCGTCGATTTCCGCATGAAGGCCATTTCCCGTTTCAGCGCGTTGATCTCAGAAATCACCGAGGGGTCCGGATCGCTCAGGACCCGGTCTTCGAGATCCTCAATCTTCTCCCCGACCCGTTCGACGATGTAGATGTAGTTGTCGACGACGGTGTCGAGCAAAGCGTAGGCCAAGTAATCGACGCCAGAGACCCGAACCCTACCTCTTCGTTTACGGATCCTTTCGCGCACTGGCTCGAATACATCTCCGGGCCGTTCTTGGAACGTCAACAAGAAAGTCGCGCCGACCACGATGCTGAGCTGCTCGGCTCTGATCATCTGACGCTCCTCATCGTAGCGAAGCATCTTGAGCACGATGAACAGGTAGTCGTCAAACTCCTCCATCTTGGGGCGTTGCCCCGTGTTCAAAATGTCTTCCATGAGCAGGGGGTGTAGATCGAAGATCTTTCCGATCTCCTTGATAAGTTTTGTATCGTGCAGGCCGTCGACATTGATCCAAGTGACTGTCTTGGTCTTCGCAAAGTCGGCACCCTTCGCGACGCTCTGGAGCGTTTCTTCCTGGAGCTCACTTCCGTCGTAGTCGATCAACCGGATGCGGATCTCGTCGGTCTTCTTTTCGCCGATGAACACCAACGAGCCGGGCGCGAGACCACGGCTCTCGTCGCGCTTCTTATAAAATCTTGCCATAGGAGGCCCAGTATCCCCCTCTCATTTGGAGGTCAAGCGTGCTCAAGTGCTCTGCGCTTCCGAGCCGCTCGCGTAGGGGTATCCGAGGTCGCAGTGATCGTTCCCTGCCACCGCGACCGGATTGGCTGCGCAGGCTCCGGCCACGGCCCGTGCCGCCTTGGGACGGCCGATCCGCGCGGCGATCTCCGCATACGACGCGGTCTGTCCCGACGGCATGTCACGGAGGGTCCGCAAGACGAGCTCTTGAAAAGCGGTGCCGCGCAGGTCCAGTGGAAGCTCGAAAAGCTCCGACTTGCCGTCCAGGTAGCCCATGGTCTGCTCGACCCATTGCTCGAAGTCCGAGCCCGGATCCGCCGCTTCGAAAACAGCCCTGGGAAATCTCCCTTTCAGATCCTCGGTGAGCGCATCTCGAGATGCACCGAACAGAACCGCGCAGATACCCCTGTCGGTTGCCGCAATCGCGACGAGGCCGAGCGACGACTCTCCGAACGCGTATCGGATCTCGGTGCACCGTATCCTGTCCAAGACCGCCTGCCATCGGGGATCATGGCGATCTTTGCTCGATGGTATCGATGGTCGGGGCACCAGCTCGTATTCTTGCACGAGACCCTCCTTTTCACTGAGGCAAGTTCAGTAGACGAACCCGGGAGGAGGTTCATCCCGTATCTTGCGGATGAAGTGAAAAAGGCGGTCGAATCCGCCAGCGCCCATCCGAACGAGATCGTTCAAATCTATCTGGACAGGCTTGGCCGGGCCTGTATTCTCACCGCCCGACCAGCCAAGCACGGGTGGGCCCCATGATCGCGTACGACGACAGCATTGTGATCGAGGCCCCGGTGAGCGAGGTCTTCGCCTATGTGAACGAGCTCAGCACGATGCCCGACTGGCTCACAGGACTGGTCGAAGTTCGCAACGTGATTGGAACTGGCGTCGGACAGCAGTGCGAGTGGACGTTCAAGATGATAGGGGTCCAGCTTCGCGGCGCGGCCGTCGTCGTCGATTGCGTGCCGAACGAGCGGTGCACTCATCAATCGATTGGCATGCTCAGCAGCGACTGGACAAACATCGTCGAGTGTCACGAAAACGGCACCAAGCTGACCGTCGAAGTCGAGTACACGCTCCCAGGAGCGGTGCTCGGGAAGCTGGCCGAGCATCTGACGATTCGCCGCATGAAACGAGATCTCCAGTCCTCGCTCTTGAATGCGAAGGAACTGCTCGAAGGCTAGTAGGGACTGCTTCCCCACGGAAATCTTTGTTCACAGCTCCGCGGTTTCGGTATAGTCCGCCGAATCATGCCGGCTCGACAACTCACCGTCCTCGGTGGTCACCCCACAGGCCCCGCCGCAACGATCCGCAAAGACAGCTGGTGGGTCTCGCCACTGGCAACGCTGGCCGTGTTGACGATCTTTTCCGTTTACGTCACCTGGGCCGCGTTCCAAGGGGAGAACTACTACGCCAATCCTTACCTGAGCCCGCTCTATTCTCCCGTCCTTTATACCGACCCCTCCGTCCCAGGCGCGGCGCCCATCGCCCATGCTTGGCTGGGGGCATGGCCCGCCTGGTGGCCGAGTTTCCTGCCGGCGTCGCCCGCGCTCCTCATCCTCTTCTTTCCAGGGGTCTTCCGGTTCACCTGTTATTACTACCGCAAGGCGTACTACCGCGCGTTCACCGGGTCCCCGCCTGCATGCGCCGTGAATCCGGTTACGACTCGCAGGTACCGAGGTGAAACCGCCTGGCTCATTTTCCAGAACCTTCATCGCTACGCGCTCTACTTCGCCGTGGCGTACATCTTCATCCTCTACTACGACGCCTTCATTTCGCTCTTCCGCAACGGGGAATTCGGGATCGGCGTCGGCAGTGTCGTGCTGTTCCTGAACGCGACCTTTCTCGCAGGATACACCTTTGGTTGCCATGCGCTTCGGCATTTGGTCGGGGGCGGGATGGACTGCATGTCGTGCGGCGAACAAACCGTCCGCTACGGCGCGTGGAAAAAGGTGAGCTGGCTCAACGCCCGGCATCCCAACTTCGCGTGGATCAGCCTCTGCTGGGTCGGGTTCACCGACGTGTACGTCCGGTTGGTCTCGACGGGCGTGATCACCGACCTCAATACTTGGACGAACTAGCGATCGATGAACGTAGGCGAGATCCAGACCTTTGAACACGACGTGCTCGTCATCGGCGCAGGCGGTGCGGGCCTACGCGCTGCCATCGAGTGCAGCGCGCGCGGGCTCAACACGGGCGTCATCTCCAAGAGCTTGCTCGGCAAGGCGCATACCGTCATGGCCGAGGGCGGCATGGCTGCTTCGCTCGGCAATGTCGACCGGCGCGACAACTGGAAAATCCACTTCCGCGATACCATGCGAGGTGGCAAGTTCCTGAACCAATGGCGCATGGCCGAGCTGCACGCCAGGCAGGCGCCCGAGCGCGTTCGCGAGCTCGAAGAGTGGGGGGCGGTGTTTGATCGCACCCCTGATGGCTTGATCAATCAGCGCAACTTCGGCGGCCATCGCTACCCACGGCTTGCGCATGTCGGCGACCGCACCGGTCTCGAGCTCATTCGTACGCTTCAGGACCATGGGGTCCACCAGGGGATCCACTTCCACATGGAGTGCACGGCCCTTCGACTCCTGCTCGACGCGGGCCGCATTGCGGGCGTGGCCGGGTATTGGCGTGACACCGGACGATTTGTTCTGTTTCGTACTCCCAGCGTGATCATGGCGACGGGGGGCGGCGGCAAGGCCTGGAACGTCACCAGCAACTCTTGGGAGTACACCGGTGACGGAGCGGCGCTCGCGTACGAAGCGGGCGCCGAGCTCATGGACCTCGAGTTCACCCAGTTCCACCCGACCGGCATGGTCTGGCCGCCTTCGGTTCGCGGCACCTTGGTCACCGAAGGGGTTCGCGGCGACGGTGGGATCTTGCTCAACAACAAGGGTGAGCGCTTCATGTTCAACTACATCCCGAAGCGCTTCGCTTCGGAGACGGCAGACACGATTCTCGAAGCCGACAGGTGGCCCGACGACCCCAGCGCGCGCCGTCCCCCTGAGCTTCTGACGCGCGACGTGGTGGCGCGGGCGATCCGAGCCGAGGTGCAGGCTGGGCGCGGTTCACCCCATGGCGGCGCGTTTCTCGACATCGCATCACGCCGGCCCGCTGATGCGATCCGGCGAAAGCTTCCTTCGATGTACCACCAGTTCAAAGAGCTCGCGGAAGTCGACATCACCACGACGCCGATGGAGGTGGGCCCGACGCTTCACTACTTCATGGGCGGGATTCGCGTCGAAGCAGACTCGCAGCAAACCAATGTGCCGGGATTATTCGCCTGCGGCGAGTGTGCGGCTGGGTTGCACGGCGCGAACCGTCTCGGCGGTAACTCTCTTTCCGATCTCATCGTCTTCGGGCGGCTCGCCGGCATCGGTGTGGCTGCCTATCTCTCCGAACAGAGCACGACCGCGCGAGCCGATGACGAGCAAATCATTGGGGCGTTCCGTGAGGCGACCAACATTTTGAACAGAGAATCGGGCGAGAATCCGTACCTCATGCACGAGGCGATCCAGGACGTGATGAGCACCAACGTTGGCATCGTGAGGACGGGAGAAGAGCTGCAAATCGCGATCGAGCAACTCGAGGCTTTGAAGGCCCGTGCACAGGACCTCAAAGCCCCCGGAACCAGCCAGTACAACCCAGGCTGGCACGAGGCGCTTTCGGTGAAGTCGCTGCTGGTCGTTGGCGAGGCCGTTGCGCGGGCCGCGTACATTCGCGAGGAAAGCCGAGGTGCACACACACGGCTCGACTTCGAGGGCGAGCGCGAAGAGTGCGCACGTTTCAACGTCGTCACGAAGAAGGGACCGAACGGCGAAATGCAAGTTGAGAAGGTCGAGCGCCCCGATCCGCCGAAGGAGCTCGCGGCGGTTGCCTACGCGACCCTCGAAGAGCTCGAAGGAGGCCAAGTCCAATGAGCCCACGCAAGTTCAAGATTTGGCGCGGAGACTCGCACGGCGGAGAGTTCAACGAATACGACGCGGACGTCGACGAGGGGATGGTCGTCCTCGATGTGTTGCATCGAATTCAGGCCCTCCAAGCCAACGATCTGGCGATCCGGTGGAATTGCAAAGCTGGGAAGTGCGGCTCGTGCAGCATGGAGATCAACGGCCGGCCCCGGCTCGCGTGCATGACGCGCATGAACAGCTTTGGGCCGGACGAGGCCATCACGGTGCAGCCGCTCAAGGCGTTCCCGATCATCAAAGATCTCACCTGCGACGTTTCCTGGAACTACGAGCAGAACAAGCGCATTGCACCGTTCAAGCCCAAGGCGCGCGGTCGCGATGGAGAACATCGGATGTACCAGGAGGACGTCGATCGGGTGCAAGAGTTTCGAAAATGCATCGAGTGCTTTCTCTGCCAGGACGTCTGTCATGTGGTTCGGGATCGCGACCGCAAGGACGCTTTCGTAGGCCCGAGGTTCATGATTCGTCTGGCCAGCTTGGAGATGCATCCTCTCGATGACGACGACCGCGTCCCGGAGATCAAAAAGGAATACGGCTCTGGGATGTGCAACATCACGCGCTGCTGTACGGAAACGTGCCCTGAGCACATCAACATCACCGACAACGGCATCATTCCCCTCAAAGAGCGAGTCGTGGATCGATACTACGACCCACTCGCCCGCTTGGCTCGTCTCTTCGCAGGGCGTAAGGTGCGAACAAAGACTCGTTCGGAGGAGCACTCAGAATGACACCCCGTTTCCCTCTCAAACGCATTTCCCCGGATGCAATCGCACGCTCGGTCGAGCGAGCCGAACACTACCGTCTGCTCAACGACCCCGAACAGGCCGAGAGCATTTGCCTGGACATCCTGGCAGTCGATGACCGCAACGAGCCGGCTCGGGTACAGTTGATTTTGTCGCTCACCGACCAGTTCCGCGGAGGAGGCGGTACGCACGCCGCCCGCAGGGCAACGGAGCAAGTTGGCAAGCTTTCGGGATCCTACGAGCGCGCGTATTACGCTGGCCTCGTGGCGGAGCGTCAGGGCCGCGCTCATTTGTTGCGCGGCGGGATGGCGCGCACGTTCGCCTATGAAGGGCTCTACGAGGCGATGCAGCACTACGAGCAGGCGGAGGCGCTCAAGCCGGCCGGAGTCGATGACGCAATCCTGAGGTGGAATGCCTGCGCCCGGACCATCGAGCGCGAAGGCCTCCAACCGCGGCGCGAAGAGCCTGAGCACCTGCTCGAGTAATAGAGCGTGGACGCTTCAAAATTCGAATCGCCGGAGCAGAGAGTCGCGCGCCTCATCGGGCGGGATCCGCTTCTCGAGCGCTACGCTTCCGTCCTTTCGCACCGCGTGCACAAGGCAGAGGCGACGCGCCTTCGCATTACCGAGGGTCGGATCAATCTCCGCGAGCTTGCATCGGGGCACGAGTACTTCGGTTTGCACTTCAAGGACGGCCGTTGGGTGCTTCGCGAGTGGGCTCCGAACGCGGTTTCGATCCACTTGAAGGGGCCATTCTCCGATTGGCGCGCGGATCCCGGCTATGCACTCGCTCGTCGAGGAGGAGAGGGCGTCTGGGAGATCGAGCTTCACGAGGGGATGCTCTCGCATGGGGATCCCTATCGCCTCGAGATTCGCTGGCCGGGGGGGGGCGGCGACCGGTTGCCCGCCTGGGCCCGCCGGGTGGTGCGCGATGAGAGCTCGGGCAGCTTCAACGCGCAGGTCTGGCATCCCTCGAGCCCCTACACTTGGCGTCATCCGCGGCCGGCGCGCCCGTCGGGGCCGCTGCTGATCTACGAAGCCCATGTGGGGATGGCGCAAGCAGAACCCAAGGTCGGCACTTATGAAGAGTTCCGAACGAACGTTCTTCCGCGAATCCGCGATGCCGGCTACGAGGCGGTGCAAATCATGGCGCTTGCCGAGCATCCTTACTACGCCTCGTTTGGGTATCAGGTATCGAGTTACTTCGCGTGTTCGTCGCGATTTGGGACGCCGGAAGGGCTCAAGGCCCTGGTCGACGACGCGCACGGCATGGGGCTGCGGATCTTCATGGATTTGGTCCATTCGCACGCTGTGCGAAACGAGGTCGAAGGCATCTCTTCGCAGGACGGCACCCCCAGCCTGTACTTCCACGAAGGCCCACGCGGCGAGCATCCCGCATGGAACTCGCGCTGTTTCGACTACGCCAAGCCCCAGGTCCTCCACTTCCTGCTTTCGAACTGCCGTTTCTGGATGGACGAGTTCTGCATGGACGGCTTCCGATTCGATGGTGTCACGAGCATGCTCTACTTGGACCACGGCCTTCAGCGCGTCTTCTCGAGCTACGACGACTACTTCGGTCCGAACGTCGACGAGGACGCGCTGGCTTACTTGGCCCTCGCCAACGAGCTGATCCACGAGCTCTCGCCCGACGCGGTCACGATCGCCGAGGACGTGTCGGGGTACCCGGGGCTGGCCTTGCCGCTTTCAGAGGGAGGCGCGGGCTTCGACTACCGCTTTGCCATGGGGGTCGCCGACACGTGGATCGAGCTCACCAAAGACGTGCCCGACGAGAAATGGTCGCTCTCCGGGCTTTGGCACGAGCTGACCAACCGCCGGCGCGACGAGGGGACGATCAGCTACGCGGAGTCTCACGACCAGGCCTTGGTCGGCGACCAGACACTCATCTTCCGCCTCATCGGGCCGCGCATGTACGACAGCATGTCGGTTAATAGCGAGGATCTTTCGGTCGAGCGCGGTATCGCCCTACACAAGATGATTCGACTCGCGACCTTGGGAACCGCAGGGCAAGGGTACCTGAACTTCATGGGTAACGAGTTTGGGCACCCGGAGTGGATCGACTTTCCGCGTGAAGGGAACCAGTGGTCTTATGCCTATGCTCGGCGGCAGTGGCCGTTGGCCGACGATGCCGAGCTACGCTTTCACCACCTTGCCGCCTTCGACCACGACCTAATCGCGTTGGCGCGGGCGTACGGCATACCGGACGGTCAAGACGAGTTCCTGCTTCACAGCGACGAAGAGAACAAGATTTTGGCCTGGATACGCGGGGAGCTCGTCTTTGCGATGAACTTTCACCCGAGTCGCTCCTTCACCGACTACAGGATTCCCGCGGCGCCGGGCACGTACCGCACGGTCCTCGATACCGACCGCCCCGAGTACGGCGGCTTCAGTCGACAGGCGGCCGAGATTTCCCATCATGCGATACCCGATCGAATCGAACGACACTTCTTGAGCCTGTACCTGCCGTCGCGGACAGCCCTGGTGCTCGCGCCAGTCACCCGGACAGCGCGGTGACCGACGGAGCTCATGACTGGAAGCCGGACCAGGCCCGCAAGTCCTTGCGCCGTTTGCTTCCGGAGCTCGAAGCTGCCTTTGCAACGCAACTCGAGCCGCTGGCGTTCGACTGGCACCGCTTCAAGAACCGGCTTCATCGCGAATGGGAGCGCTTGTTCTCGTACCTGCACGATCTCTATGGCTGGCAGTACGATTTTCACTACACCTTGGAGCGCGTTCTTCGCTCATTGATTCAGTCCTGGCTCGAGCGTCCCGAAGCCTTGCGTCGCCTCGATGAGAGGCGGGAAGCGGACCCAGAGTGGTTCCAGTCCCAGGAGATGGTGGGCATCGTCCTCTATGTGGATCTCTTCAGCGACCGCTTGGCGAAGCTCAAGGACCACATCCCCTACTTCAAAAAATTGGGGCTCACCTATTTGCACTTGATGCCTCTCTTCGTCTCCCCCCATGGAGAAAACGACGGCGGATACGCGGTCAGCGACTACCGCTCCATCAACCCCGACCTCGGAAGCATCGACGAGCTCGAAGAAGTCACTGCAGTGTTGCGTGACGAGGGCATCAGCGTCGTGCTCGACCTGGTCTTCAACCACACCTCCGACGAGCACCAGTGGGCCCTACGGGCGAAGGCTGGCGATCCAGACTTCATGGCCTTCTATTTCACCTTCCCCGACCGTGAGCTCCCCGATCAGTTCCAGCGCTACCTGCGGGACATCTTCCCGGAGGCGCGTGCGGGCAGCTTCACCTGGAACGAGGAGCTCGGGCGCTGGGTCTGGACCACGTTCAACAGCTACCAGTGGGACCTGAACTACGCCAACGCAGAGGTCTTTCGCGCGATGGCGGAGGAGATGCTGTTTCTCGCGAACCGCGGCGTCGAGGTTTTGCGGCTCGACGCCGTTGCGTTTCTTTGGAAGCGGCTAGGCACGGACTGCGAGAACCAGCCCGAGGCGCACACGATCATCCGGGCCTTCAACGCCATGGCCCGTATCGCCGCACCGGCTTTGCTCTTCAAATCGGAGGCGATCGTTCATCCGAACGAGGTGATTCGCTACGTGCACCCCGACGAGTGCCAGCTTTCGTACAACCCGCTCCTCATGGCGCTCCTTTGGGAGGCCCTGGCGACCCAGGACGTGCGACTGCTCGCCCACTCGATGCGCACCCGCTACCGGCTTCCTTCGGGTTGCGCCTGGGTGAACTACCTGCGCTGCCACGACGACATCGGATGGACCTTCGACGACGACGATGCGCGCAGTGTCGGCATCGATCCCGCAGCACATCGTCGGTTTTTGAGCCAGTTCTACACCGGCGAGTTCCCTGGCTCCTACGCGCGAGGAACCAAGTTTCAGCAAAACGCGTTGACGGGTGATGTCCGCGTCGCCGGGACGCTGTCCTCGCTCGCCGGCCTCGAGGAGGCGATCGAACGAGCCGACAGCGAGCTGATCGAGCGCGCTGTTCGGCGCATCACCTTGCTCATGGGCATCCAGGTCAGCATCGGCGGCCTTCCGCTTCTGTACGCGGGCGACGAGTACGGGATGATCAACGACTACACCTATCTTCACGATCCCCGCAAGGTCAACGACAGCCGCTGGGTACACCGCTGCCGGAAGCGCTGGGAGGCCCAGGAAGATCTCGCCGACGTCGATACGATCGAGTGGCGCTTCTTCCGTGAGACCTCGAAACTCTTCAAGCTCCGCAAGCAGCTACCAGCGCTTTACGACGGTGGCATGGAAGTCGTCGATACGGGCAATCCGCATCTGTTTGCGTACCTTCGGTCGCACGGCGAACAGCGGTTGCTCGTGGTTGCCAATTTCTCCGAGTCGACCCAAACGTCAGACGCCCGCTACATGCTGCCCCTGGGTTCCCGAAGGTGAAGCTCTCGATCACTTGAGCGGGCAGCGGAGTTGCGCTCGTTCGATGGGCTCGTCCTCGAGCATCATCGCGCGGTCTGGTTAGAGCTTTGACTCTTCCGCGAGGCTGCTTTGGGCCTCACGGCTAAGCGTTCGCAATCGCTTCGGCGGTTCGCACGCCGCCGAGAGCCACGGCAAGCGTGCTCTGCCCGAGCAAAACGGAGTCACCGACGAGATAGAGGCCCGGCGCAGCCTGGCGCGGCCAAAGCGCCCGAGGGCGATAGTGCGTCCAGCCGACACGCCTCGGCACCCCTCCGACGTACCCCAAGTGCCGCCCAGTGAAGCGCGCGAAGGTGCGAGGGCTCGCCGTCATTTCGAACGTCGCACTGGCGAGCAGCTCGGGTGCGCGGCGGCGAATGGTCTCTCGCATTCGGTTCTGAACGCCCGCGATGTAGAAGCCGTGGTCCTCGGGCTCGAGCTCGCGGAGCTTCTGCATGGGGACGTGAGTCGAAATCGTTGCGGTTCGCTGTCCGACGGGAGCCCGTTCGTGTTCGTCGGCTGCGCTGATCGAGCAGAAAACGTGGTTCCCCTCGATGAACGGCGCGGTTTCGTCATCGACGAGCTGTAAGTGCCTTGCGTGCGGTCCACCCAGTGCGTTGGAGTCGATGACGAGGTAAAGCATGGCAGCGCCCCATCCGGACTCCACCGCAGCTTCAACATCGTGCAGCGTTCCATTGACCTCGGGCCCGGCCATCCCAGGGAGTGACTGAGGCAGGACGTTGGCGACGACGGTTCGCGCTTGGAGCTCCCCGTTTCGTGTGTCGACGCGCCAACCTCCGCCTTCGCGCCGTAGCCCCCGAACGCGATTTGCAAATGAGACTTTGCCTCCAGCCCGATCGATCGCCTCGGCTAGAGCCCAGGCAAGGCTACCGATGCCTCCGTGCACGTGACCGGTGCCGCGGAAGAAGTAGTCGACGGCGGCCATGGCAAACGGCGCTTCGGCTTCTGCAGAGCTGGCCTGCACCGTGATCTGGCTGACCGCGTCGAGGTAGACCCGCAGTGGCTCCCAGCCTGTGAGACCGTGACTCGACACGACGTCGGAAAGCGGTCGTCCCATCCAACGGACGACGGGCGCGTACGAAAACGAGCGGCCCAGATGTCGCAAGACGGCGCTGCCGCTCAGTGGCGGGAGGAGGGCCGGGTCTTCGAACAGCTTCCACAGCGCGTTGGCGACACCGCGCTGCGTACCAAAGAAGGCGCGCAGTGCTTTCGGATCAGCGCCCGGCAGCTCCGCGAACCGACGAACGAACGCGTCGGCATCGGGCGGGATGGCGAGCGACCATTGCCCGGTTCGAAGCTCGACCAGCGGGTCGAGCGGGTCGAAGCGAACGCCCAGGTCCCACTTGTCGTTCCAGTTCGAAAAGAGTTGCCCGTCGGCGAGGCCAGAAAACAGGGTGGCGCCCGCTTCGAACTGGTAGCCGCTCCGCGTGAAGGTGCTCGCGCAGCCACCCGGATAGCGAAGTGTTTCACAAAGCACGACGTCGGCGCCGAGCTCGGCAAGCCGGAGCGCGGACGCAAGTCCTCCGAAGCCAGCGCCAATCACAACGACATCGGGATTTTTCATCGAGAACGCTCTAAGGCCGAACGAGGAAAACGGCAGGGCTCATTCGCGGATGTGCTAGCGTGACGAGCGAATGAAGGAAAAACGACGCGCTCGCCGTGGCTGGCTCGCTGCCGCCATCCTTTCATCTCTCCTGTCGGTGTCCGCACTTGCCCAGGACACCGAGAACGAGAAGACCATCTACGACCTGCCGCCCGTCGACGAGAGTCACATCGCCTCGAAGTACAAGGCGACGCTCGAGAAGCCGCCCAACGTCGAATGGTTCCTTGGAGCCGAGCTCGGGTTTCTGGCCGTGGCCAGCCACATCGTGCAGCTCGGAAACGACGGCACTCGGTTCAACTATCGAGATGACGGCGGCCAAGACGTGCTCTTTCCGTTCTTCCGGCTCAGCACGGATCTGAAGTTCAAGGGTCGGCACACGATTGTGTTCCTCTACCAGCCATTGAAGCTCACCGGGGAGACCGTGCTTAGTCAGGACACGACCTTCGACGACGTGCTCTTCCCTGCCGGAACGCCGTTGAATTCAACCTACGGTTTCCCGTTTTGGCGAATCAGCTACCTGTACGACTTTCTGCGACGGTCGGGCGATGAGGTGTCGATCGGCTTTTCGCTTCAAATCAGAAACTCGACGATCACCTTCACCTCAGCAGATGGCACGCTCCGCGCCGATCGACGCAACATTGGGCCGGTGCCGGCTCTCAAATTTCGGGGCCGCTGGGGCTTTGAGAACGGCGTTTGGTGGGGGACCGAGATCGACGGGATCTATGCGCCGATCAGCGGGATCAACGGAAGCAGTAACGAGATTACAGGTGCCTTGCTCGATGCGAGCCTAAGGGTGGGCTACGACTTCACCGACCGAGTCGCGGGCTTTTTCAACCTGCGCTACTTGGGCGGGGGCGCCGTCGGAACCGACAGCAGCCCGGACCCTCGGAGCGACGGCTACACCAAGAACTGGCTTCACTTCATCACGGTGAGCCTCGGCGTCGAGTTCCGCGCCATCCAGCGCTAGACCCCCATTGCTGTCCCCGCATCGAGCGTCTGGTGCAGCCAATAGGTCACCAGGCCGGCCCTTGTCGACCAGGCGATCGTCCGGAGCCAATTCGAGCGCACGAGCATGCGCCAGCTTCGTTCGTCGAAACCGGACGCGAGCTGGCCGTGCGCAGGAACCTGGAGCAGAAAGGTCGAGGCCCAGATGAACGCGATCAAGCCGACTCCGAGCCAGATTTGCCATGAGGTTTGGGCGCGCAGGGGTATCCAGAGAAACGCAAGCCCGGAGATCGCTTCGGCGAGCATCAACGGTGCGACGATGAGCGAAATCCTGTTGGAGTGATGGGTATGAAATGCCGGGAAAGACGCAGAATCCACCTGCGCGAAAGACGGATATTGCACCAACTGCACGAACCAGATGATGCCCGTCATCGCCCAGGTGGTCGCGACTTGGATGAGAAGCGTCACGCAGCGTCCAGGGTAGGCTCCCCTGGGTTCCAGCCGCAAGCCGTGAGCTCTCCGGTCTGTAAGGCGCTGAGCACCCGAAGCACCTCGTCGATGTTTCGTCCGACGGAGAGGTCGTTGATGTTGACGAAGCGGATGATCCCCTCGGGGTCGACGATGTACGTCGCCCGAAGACAGACGCCTGCCTCCCTGTCGAGAATGCCCAAGGCGGTCGCGAGCTCGCGTTTGGTGTCGGCGAGCATCGGGAAGGGGAGGTCCTTGAGGTCTGGGTGATCGTTCCGCCACGCCAAGTGCACGTAGTGGGTGTCGGTGCTGGCCCCCAGCACCTGCGTACCGAGCTCTGCGAATGCAGCGTTCTTGCGTCCGAACTCGGCAATCTCGGTTGGGCAAACGAACGTGAAGTCCATCGGCCAGAAGAACACGACCTTCCATTTGCCGGGGTAGGATTGACTCGTGATCTCCTCGAACTCGTGACCGGGTTCCGTGCTCACATTGCCTTGCAACTTGAACTCGGGGAATGGGTCGCCAACGGTGTGCATGATTGTCTCCTTACGGTGTGTCGCACTTCTTTCCACGAAGAAGCACTTGGTAGTCATGGATTTCGAAGCCCTCGATCTCATCGACCCGCGCGACGTCCAGCGTCTTCCAGGGGAGGTCGTAAATTCTGCCGGTCTCCTCGTCGATGAAGTGGTGGTGCTTGTCGACGTTGGGGTCGAAGACGAGCCTGCCCTCCGTTAGGACCAGATGCCGGAGCAATCCCTTCGCGACGAACAGATTGAGCGTATTGTAAACCGTTGCGCGGGAGACCATCGGAAAGGAGCGTCGGACGCGGGCCCAAACCTCCTCAGCCGAGGGATGCTCGTCGGTGTGAAGGACGTAGTTCGCAATGGCGACTCGTTGCGCGGAAGGCTGAATGCCGTGCTTTTGCAGGAGCGCCCGATCTTCGAGCTTCATGCAGTTAGATATGGTCTAAAGATAGACGGCGTCAATCCCCTCAAGACCGGACCACCCGCACGAGCTCGCCCACCGAGTGCTGGGCCTCAATCGGGTGGCGCAGGGGCACGTGCTCGTTGACCTCGTAATGGGTTCGGCGCCCCTGGCGCGTTCGAACGATGACACCAGCCTCCTCCAGCTCTCTTAGAATTCGCTGCACTGCACGCTCGGTGACGCCTACAGCCTGTGCGATTTCGCGGACCCGGACGTTTGGGTCTCGCACGACGCAGACCAGGACATGCCCGTGATTACTCAGGAAAGCCCATGCCGCGGAGCCTTCTTGGCTTGCGTTGGTATTCATATGACTTCTTTTACCTAAAACAGAATACAGGCATTGACAAGCCTGTATTTGATATCACGTTATGAATATCATGAATAAAGGGCCCGCCGCCACAGCTCCGCTGCGTCCGTCGCCGCTTCGCCGCGCCCGTCAGCTCCTCGCGCTCGACCGGCAGGACATCGGCGTCATCGTCGTCTACGGCGTGGCGCTCGGGCTCCTTTCGCTCGCCGTGCCGGTCGCGGTTCAGTCGCTCGTCAATACGGTCGCGTTCGGTTCTTTGATTCAGCCGCTCGTCGTGTTGACGGTCCTGTTGGCTGTCGCACTCACGGGGGCCGCCATTCTTCGCGCGCTCCAAGTACGGGTCGCAGAGATGCTGCAGCGCAGGCTGTTCGTCCGCATCGTCACGGAAATCGGCGCCCGTCTGCCGCGCGTGAGCGGCAGGGCGCTTCGGGATGCCAATGGGCCCGAGCTCCTGAACCGTTTCTTCGACGTGTTCACGATTCAGAAGAGCGTGGCCTCATTGCTCCTCGGTGGCGTCGACGCGGTCTTGATCGCGCTGGTCGGTTTGATCGTTCTGGCGTTCTATCACCCGGCGCTGCTCGCGTTCGACCTCGTGCTCATCATCGGTGCGACGCTCGTCCTGATTCCGCTTGGGCGTGGCGGGACCGGCACGAGTGTCGCCGAGTCGAAGGCCAAGTACGCCGTCGCCGGATGGCTCGAAGAGATGGCGCGGCATCCGCTGTCGTTCAAGCTAGCTGGAGGCGAACAGCTTGCAAGGACCCAAGTCGAGACTCTGGCGAAATCGTACCTCGACAAGCGTGATCGACACTTCCGCATCGTGTTTCGCCAGCTGATCGGCGCCTTCACCATCGAGGTCGTGGCCAGCGTCGCGCTATTGGCGGTGGGCGGGTTGCTCGTGATCGAGCGTCAACTTTCGATCGGTCAACTCGTCGCTGCCGAGCTCATCGTGACCGCGGTCGTCGCATCGATCGCAAAGCTCGGAGGCAAGGTGGAGACCTTCTACGACCTCGTGGCCGCGGTCGACAAGCTGGGCGAAATCCTCGACCTCCCGTTGGAACGCCCAGATGGCGAGATTCTTGCTCCGGACAGCGGCGCCACGCTCGGGCTCCTACTCGAGAACGTGGAGGTCAATCGAGAAGCGGGTCTGGCGCCGCTCCAGATTTCGCTGAAAGTCGAACCCGGTGAGCGCCTGTCGATCGCCGGCGCGGAGCGGGATACCTCTGCACTCGTCGATTCGATCTTCGGGCTGCGTGTCCCGAGCGCAGGCGTCATCGAGATGGACGGGCACGACGTTCGTGATCTGGCTCTGCGCGAGCTGCGCAGCCGTGTCTCGCTCGTTCGTGGTGCCGAGATCTTTCCTGGCTGCATCTTGGACAACCTTCGCGCCGCCAACGCGGACCTGACCGCGGAGCAGGCATGGGAGGCCTTGGGCCGCGTGGGCCTGGCGGAGGCCGTGAAGTCTCTGCCGGCGGCGCTGCAAACCCCGATCCTCAGGGATGGAGCCCCACTTTCTCGAAGCCAGGGGATTGCCCTCACGATCGCAAGAGCCATTGCTGCAAAGCCGTCTCTGTTGATCCTCGACCGCACCCTGGAGCGAATCGACTCCGAAGCGGGGGTTCGCATCGCCGATCGTTTGGCGGCGAAGCGCGATAGCTCTGTGTTGATCGTTTCCGAAGACTCCGCCATTCGAGGACGGATGGATCGTCACCTTCAGGTTTCCGAGTCGATCAGGCAGGAAGGAGAGGCAGCGTGAAGGAGACATCGGTCAACGCCGATCACTGGTCTGGCTTCGAGCGGGATACGCTTCCGGAGGCCTTGGGTGTACCCGCGCCGCAGCGAACAGTCGTGGTGGCCAAAGTCTTGGTTTCCGTTTTCCTATTGTTTTCTCTCTCCGCGGCCCTCGCGCCCTGGACGCAGAACATCCGTGGAAGCGGGCGCGTCCTCGCCTATGCACCCGATCAGCGCCAGCAGCCCATCGAGGCGACCATCTCGGGGCGCGTCGAGAAGTGGTTCGTGCAGGAGGGGACGCAGGTCAAGAAGGGTGACCCCATCGTAGAGCTGACCGACAATGACGAATCGATCCTCGACCGTCTTGGCGCGGAGCGGGCCGCGATCGAGGTCCGGCGAATCGCGCAGGCGCAGCGCACCGAGACGCTGAGCAGCCGGATTGAATCCATTCGCCGCTCGCAGCGGGCGGAGATCTCAGCGACCGAGTCGAACATCCAGATCGCGCAGCGCGGCGTGGAGGCCGCGGCGCAGGATGTGGCTGCGGCGACCGCGGAGCTCGAAACCAACGAGCTGAACCTTCGTCGTCAGCGCGACCTTTTTAACGATGGCCTAGCATCTGAACGAGAGCTCGAGCTTGCGGAGCTCGCCGCGCGACAGAGCAGGGCCAAGCTTGCATCGGCCAATGCAAGGCTATCGGCGTCCCGCAACAAGCTCTCTCAGAGCCGCGCGGCGCTCCGCCGGGTCATTGCGTCGACCGAGGCCGAGATCGAAAACGCAGAGGCAAGTTGGCGGAGCGCGGAGACCGAGGTCGCATCGACCAATGCGGCGCTCGCGCGCCTGGACGTTGGCATTTCGCGCCAACAGGCCCAAACGATCAAAGCGCCGATCGACGGAACGATCCTTCGTGTCGTCGGTCGCCTCGGCGGAGAGCAGGTCGACCGCGGGGAGGTGCTCGCCGTACTCGTGCCCCAGACCGAAGATCGCGCGGTCGAGCTCTACGTCGACGGCAACGATGCCGCCCTCATCAAGTCAGGCAGTCCCGTGCGTCTTCAGTTCGAAGGCTGGCCGGCGGTGCAGTTTTCCGGTTGGCCCTCGGTCGCGGTCGGGACGTTTGGCGGGCGCGTAGCCTTTGTCGATGCCACCGACGATGGGCGCGGGGATTTCCGTATTGTCGTCGTTCCCGACCCGGAGGACAGCCCCTGGCCCGCTGCCAGCTATCTGCGGCAGGGCGTCCTTGCCAAAGGTTGGGTCTTGCTCAATCGGGTTTCGCTCGGCTTCGAGATCTGGCGGCAGTTTAATGGTTTCCCGCCGACGACCGACCCACCGCCCATGGCGACGAGCGGCAAGGAGGCCCCGTGAGCCTTGCCACACGTTTGAGCGTTTTCATTTTGAGCTCGCTTGCGCCGATGCTGGCGTTGGCGAGCGAGGAGCGAGGACGGCCTCTTCACTTCGACGAAGTCCTACAATCGGTGAACGCGCACGATCCGCGGATACGACAAGCGGTTGCGCAGCTACGCAAGGCGGAGTCCAAGACGACCTCGGCCCGCGGTGCATTTGATCCGAGGCTCGAGGGCGACGGGAAAATTCTCACCGGCGCGTACTACGACCTACGACAAGCCGATGTGGAGCTTCGTCAGCCCACGACGCTATGGGGCTCGGAGATCTTCGTAGGCTACCGCGTTGGTCTTGGCGTCAACGAGCGATGGCCGACCTATCGGGACGATCAAACCCTCTCGGGCGGCGAGGTTCGTGCAGGGATCGAGGTGCCGATCTGGCGGGGTGGGCTGCTCGACCCGGAGCGCGCCGAGCGTGCCCGCGCCATCCATCTCGAAGAAGCTGCCGATCAGGCCCTGTCGGCCGCGAAGCTCAACCTCGAGCTCGCCGCGGCGCGGAGCTATTGGAACTGGGTCGGCACGGGACAGAACCGGGAGGTCGCCAAAGCCTTGCTCGACCTGGCCGAGCAGCGCGACGCCCAGCTCCGTCGCCGCCTAGCGGCCGGTTCCATCGCGTCCTTTGACGTCCTCGACAACGAGAGAATCTTGCTCGAGCGAAAGGCCTGGCTCGTCGCCGCGGAGCGCGCCTTCGAAAAGGCGACTTTCGAGCTGTCTTTGTTTCTGCGTGATGCGCAGGGGGTGCCCGTAATTCCTGGCGCCCAGCGTGTTCCCGCGCGAGTGTCCGTGGCGCCCATCGAAGAGCTCGCTGTAGAGCGTGCGATCGACCAAGTTCTCGCCTGCCACCCCGAGCTCGAAAAAGCACGCGCCGAGCTCCAAGCAACGGAGGTGGATCAAAGACTTCGCCGCAACGAGGTCGCTCCCGAGCTCAAGGCCGTCTTTGCGTACTCCCGCGACCTCGGGGATCTCACCAGCACGGACCTCGACTTCACACTCCCGGGCAACGTGTTCGAGGCAGGCGTGAAGTTGTCGATGCCCTTGCTGCTTCGCAAGGAGCGCGGCAGGGCCGGGGCCGCACGGGCAGAAGTAGCCGAGAAAGAGGCACGGTTGCGATTCGTGTCCGACCAGCTCCGCGCCACAACCCTAGACGCGGCTTCTGCGGTCGAGGCCGCCCAGCGCCGCGCCGAGCTGACCGACGAGGTGGTCGATACATCCGCCGAGCTTGCCGAGGGAGAGCGCAGACGATTCGAGGTCGGATCGAGCAACCTGATCTTCGTCAATCTTCGCGAGCAGCAAGCCGCCATGGCCCGGATGCGGTACATCGAGGCGGTCGCGCTGGCCGAGATCGAGCGAACCCGTTGGGAAACGACCACCCGGGTCCAGTGCGGCGGGGCTGTTCCCTAGCTTGGCCCCTCGGTGGTCCGCGCCGCGAGGGCTTGCCGATGCCGAGCGAGGGCCTAAGAGCTTGGTTCGAAAGGAGCTCGCCATGGATCTCAATACCGGCATCTCATCCAAGCACCGCGAAAAGCTGGCAGCCGAGCTATCGAGGCTTCTGGCCGATAGCTACACCCTGTACCTCAAGACGCACAACTTCCATTGGAACGTCACCGGGCCCATGTTCCAGACGCTTCATTCCATGTTCGAGGTGCAGTACACCGAGCTTGCCGTGGCCGTGGACGCGGTCGCCGAACGGATCCGAGCCCTCGGCCTTCCGGCACCAGGGAGTTACGCCGCGTTCGGAAGACTTGCGAGCGTTCCGGACACCGATGGGGTTCCGAAAGCGCTCGAGATGGTCAAGCTGCTCGTCGAAGCGCACGAGACCGTAATTCGCACCGCGCGCCAAGTCGTGCGCGCCGCCGAAGAGGCTGGCGACCAGGCCACCGCCGACCTCGGGACGCAGCGCCTACAGCTCCACGAAAAGACGGCCTGGATGCTCCGAAGCCTGCTCGAGGAATGAGCAGTCGCGCAGGAGAGATTTGGCAAACCGCTCGCTGGGCCTTAGAGGAACGTGATGGCCAAGGGCGTACGTGACGTGATCCGGCGGGCTGCCAAGGGCAGCTCGTGGTCGCACTTCATGGATTACGCGTCGCCTGCGCTGTTTGAAGTCATGCCGCTGCGGGCGCTTCTGGCGCAAGGCAAAGAGTTCGTCTCCAATGGTTCGGACGCGCGACGCTACGCGAAAGTGCGCGAAAACATCGCGTCTTCACTGACCGCGCGACGGCTAGAAGTCGAGCTTGCGCCCCAAGAAAACAATGCGACCGGCCTCGTGCCCTCTGATCTCTCCGAACCTTTGCGGCGTCAAACAGGCGACCGGATTCTCGAAATCTACTTCACGCAAATCTTCGCAGGTGACGATACGATTTTGGACTTGCGCGCAGATTCGTTCTCGGCGTCCGAAGGTTCCAAGCTTCATTGGCGACCCAAGGCGTTCTACGTTCAATGGCAGTCCGATTTTCTGACAGGGCTTCGCGACCTTTACGCCGGCTTCTACCTCGATGACCAACCGCGCTTTGAATCGGGCTTGCTTCAGCTGGGCCTGCAGGACTCCGGGGACGCGCTGGTAAGCCATCTAGGCAGCGGCGATCAGCGAAGCGTCCGATTCGAGACGAGCGCATTTCATACCAGCTTTCACGACACCTTTTTGGCCTGTCGCGATCGAGGGGTGGCGCTCCATCGGAATTTCCTCGCGCTCGGCATCTATTTGGTATGTCTCTACGACGTGCTCGAGTCACTCGACCTCGAGTTCGATGTGCGCGGCGCGTTCGATCGAACGTGCGGGCGCAGCTAGCAGCCGATGATTCAAGCACAGGCCAAATCTCGAAAATTGCTCCTCACCGGTGCCACCGGTTTCGTCGGCCGACATCTCGATGCGGCGCTCGAAGAGACCAACTGGGACGTCGTTCGTGCGACGAGGGATCCAAAACAGGCAGCTGAACCGGGTTGGGTCTATCTCGATGTGGCGGACCCGAGCTCGATCCAACCGGCCATCGCAGGCTGCAGCGCGGCCGTATACCTGATCCACTCCATCGATGACACGAAGGACTACCCAGCGCGCGAAGCACGCGGAGCCGAGGCGTTCCTCGCGGCCGCCGAGCGGGCCGGCGTCCGCCGCATCGTGTACGTGGGCGGCGTTGAGCCCAAGGCGAAAGCCTCGAGACATCTTCTGAGCCGATTGCACACCGGCGAAATCCTGCGCTCGGGGACGGTTTCCACGATCGAGCTGCGTTGCGGGCTGATCATCGGCGCGGGCGGCAGCTCTTGGATGATGGTTCGCGACCTTGCCGCGCGTCTTCCCGCGATGCTTCTTCCACGCTGGCTTCAGTTTTCATCTTGGCCGGTCTGGATCGAAGACGTGGTGCTGGCGATTGTTCGCGCGCTCGATTTGCCCGACGAGGGGAGCGTCTGGTACGACGTGCCGGGAAAGGAACGCATGACCCATGCCGATTTCCTTTCTCGCATTGCCAAGAGCATGGGCAAGGATCCGAGGCTCATCGGCGTTCCCGTCATCACGCCAAGGCTCTCGAGCTATTGGATCGCCCTGGTGACGAGGGCCGATTTGGCGCTTGCGCAAGAGCTCGTTCAAGGTCTGCAAAGCGATCTCGATCCCAGCGGCGAGTTGATTTGGGATCGGCTCGGTGACGAGCATCCGACGGAGTTCCAGACTTCGGTGTACCAGGCGCTGGAAGACGAGACCGCCACCAAGACCCCGACACCGAAGCTGGTCCAGCGGTTGCGCGCCCGGGTGAAGGGTAAGGGCTAGGTGGAGCGCGTCGAGAGAGCCGAGGCCGTAGCGCTCGCCGCCTGCGTGACGGCGTTTTGCGTGGCCATGGGCCTGCGCGAAGTCCTCAATATCTGGATCGGAACCGGGGCTGCGGCGCTGACTTCCGTGCTCGCGCTATGGCTCGGCGCGCGTCCTGCGCTCCGGTCGAACCTCGGCCCGCCGGCCGCGACGAATCTGATGGTCGGCATCGCTGTTGGGGTGCTGATGTCCTTGGCGACCTGGTGGCTCTATCCCATCAGCGTCTCGGTGTTTGCCCCGATTCAAACCGAGGTCGAGACTTTGTACGCGCTGCTTCGTCAGGCGCCAGGGCCGGTTCGCGCCTTCCCCCTGCTGTTCTTGGTCGTCGCGGCGGAAGAGCTGGTCTGGCGCGGGGTCGCCATCGATCTCTTTTCGAGATCACTCGGTCCATGGCGTGCGATGTTCGTCTCAGCTCTTCTCTATGTCCTTCCGCAGGTTGCGCTTCGGTCGCCCTTGCTCATCATCGTTGCTCTTTGCTGCGGCCTTCTCTGGGGAGCTCTGCGCGTGCGCACCAAGGGCCTTGCCGCACCGTTCGTCGCGCACCTGGTCTGGGACGTGCTGGTGTTCGTTTGGCACCCCGTCGCTTGAGCCGCTCGCCAAGAAGCCGCTACGAGATCGTAAACGAAGGCTCTTCGCCGCGCAGGATGCGGGTTAGGTCGCCTCGAACCGCCCGGTTCCCAACCTGAGAGGCAAGCTGACTTGCGCCCGGTACGCGGCGGCGAAGCCATTCGAACGGCGCCACGGCCGCGCGAATGGGGTAAAGCGAGTACTGCCAGAGGTCATCGGGAATGCCTAGGTCGTCCGCGATCTCGGGGCCGTTGAACGCACGGGCCAGCCCGTTGTGGATTCGGCTCACCGTCAGCGCGAGGAACGGAGGGCCTTTGCCCTTCGCGTTCTGCCCCGGCACTTGCAGAAGCTGTTCCGTTAAGGTTCGCGAATCCTCGTCGGGACCGGGCTGAACCAGACGCAGGAGCTCGGCGAGGCGACGGGTCTTGGCTTCGCTTCCAAGGTGCCCCAGCAGCCATGTGTCGACCCCGCTCAAGTGTCCGCAGTATCGCCACATGGCCAGAATCGCTTCTCGCTCTTGCGGGCTCAGGAAAAAGCCGAGGCGCTGCGCACCATCCATCATCAAGAGCGAAAACTCCAATAACGTTCCGAACATGTCGGCCTGGTTGATCGGCAGGCCCCAGAGATCATTGCGCCACCGGCCCGAGTCCAAACAAGCATGGCGAACGTGCGAGTGAATCAAACACACGCGCAGCGCGATGTCTCGACCGGGGCGCCCAGCTCGGAGGCCGTCGACCTGGGTTGCCTCACTCACAAACCGCGCGGTTTCGGCCAGGCGTCGCTGGGGACGGTGGCGAAGCTCTCCCGTGAACGCGAGAGGCTTGACGGCTGCACTCGAATGATACCCGTTGATGAGAGACCAAGCGCTGAGGACGATCATGCCGAGGATTCCAAATCGCTGATACGCGAGTGCGCCGGTTCGAATCTGATCGAAGTCGACCCAGCTGGGTAGCGCGTCGGCGCGTTCGAAAAATCGCCTAAGCTCGGGCGGAGCCTCCGGAACCGCCGAGAGGCCGCTGCGAAGGGCGAGCTCAAACTGCGCCTTGGTGGCATCGCCCTCGCGTTCGATCGATTCGACGAGCGCGTCGGCGAGCGGATCGCCGACCCCATAGAACCCGGCGTAGCGATCGGCATCGTCTCCGAAGCGCCGTCGAGCTTCCTCTCGATTCTCATAGCGACTCGGGAAATCGGTCTCGGTCATCGGCTCACCGAATCTAAGGCTCGTGGACTTAGCCGGCCAGTTCTGGACCACCACAGGCTCATCGGCGAGGTGGGCGGGGAATCAATATCGGCGTTTGGGCCTTGTATTCGCGATAGCCTTCCTCATCGCCCCACCGTTCATCGGATCGCTTCTCGAGGAGCGGGATGCCGCTGACGCGCGTGAGCAAAACGATCACGAAGATCGGAGAAATCATCGTGGCCCATTGCCAGCCCCCCAGTGTGGAGGCCGCGATCAGCGCCACGCCGAACCAAAGCACGATCTCTCCGAAATAGTTCGGGTGCCGAGACCAGGCCCACAGGCCGGTGTGGACGTAGTGCCCCGGGTTGCTCGTGCGGAACCTGCTTTTCTGGCGATCCGCGACCACCTCGATGGTGAAACCGATCAGCCAGACCCCAACGCCCAGGGCGTCGACCAAGCCTAGCGGCGCCGGCGTCACCGTTGTGATGGCAGCAAGCGCCGCGCAAAGCGTCAAAAACACCCAAAGTCCTTGAAGGGTCCAAGCGACGAGAAACCGCGAGGCGCTGGGCTTGATCTCGTCGAAGCGCGGATCGGAGCCCGCGCTCCGGACGCGCTGGAACAGAAAGCTACCGAGGCGCGCCGCCCAAATGAAGACCAGAAGCCCAAGGATCGCGGAGCGCGCGTCGTTCGGACTGGAAGCGAAGAGCGCGAAGCCCGTGACCAGCATGTAGGTCAGGCTGCCGACGAGATCGTAGAAGTGTTCAGTCTGCTTCCAGTAGGCCGGCACGAAGGCCAGCCACTGCACGCCGAATGCGATGGCGGCACACGCGTAGAGAAGGGGAACGCCGCCCATCTCTCCGCTGCC